>OY730476.1:0-4953052 GCA_963422735.1 Candidatus Latescibacterota bacterium
ACAGCGAATTCACTCGGACAAGTATACACGGTGGGATCTCGCGATCAGCCAGCGGCTTCCTTGGTTTGGAATGCAGGCGTTTTTTAACCTAAATAATATTACAGGCGCGGATGATATTGATCTCAATCAGAAAACTAGCTTTCCGGCGTTGCAAGAACGTTATGGTATGACGGCGGATATTGGATTGAGAGTGATGCTCTAGTGGCACGATGAGGGTCTTGGCAGATACCTTGCAGACAGTCCCACAAGATCGCGTCACCATCAAAAGAAATCGCTGCAGTTTGCAAAGTCTTCACCTCTCCTCTCGGTTGTGCAATAGACAGAATTAGTGGCCGCCGCGACAAGGCCTCAAGTCTTCAGGCTTGGGAGGCATCACCTATCTATATTTCGCACCAGTACTCTCATTCTTTTGGCAGAGTAGCTCTGTGCATTGCCGGAAAAAGTCCAATCGGAGTGTTTATCAACCCGATTACCAATGCCAATATCGGCGCGCTCGCCCCGACGCCAGTGGTTGATGGCAAATAGCGTCTGTTCTGTAGTGGCGTTGTGTATCTGCATACTGCCATAGCCGTCGGCGGGATCTATAGGCTGGTCGCCAAAGTCGTAGCTATGCTGAGAGGCATTGGGGACATCGGCGGTGTTGGCAGAGGCGTAGTTGTTGGGCCAGAATTCGATGTAGCCTCCTTCCAGGCCGATGCCGTTGTGTACTCCCGTGTTGGACCAGATGTTCATCCGGGCAACGGGTTGTTGGAAGTGGGATCCCGAGGCCAAGGTGGGTACGCCGATCATTTTGAGGTTATCGGTAAAGGCATCCAGTGAAACGTAGAGAAAGCGCGTTTCGCCATCACTGTGTTGCAATTCCACAAAATAGGCGATGCGGTCAAAAGGCGCGGTAATCGCAGCGCTATTGTCGACATCGTAGTGAATATCCACACCGAGGTTGGCCAGATCGAGGTCGTACACGAGGCGATAGTCTTCCGCTTCAGGCACTTCCATTTCGAGTAGGTCGCGTTGGGGCACGCTACCAGCGCGGAATGGGGCGGCGGGTAGGCCGGCGGCGTTAACTAGATTGGGTTCGGCGAGCTTGTGCCAGGCAAAGCGCACCGCCACGGGATGTTCGACACCAGGTGCCGAAACTACGATCTCATCGCCTACTATCCTGGCATTTGCCCTGATAAATCCGCCGCGTTCTCGGTCGATCACTGCAAAGTGATCTGGTGCTGCGCCGTCGCGTGTTTTCAGGCCGCCGTGATCAAAGCGCAAGTGAATTTTGTCGCCTTTGATCCGCATCGAATGATAGAGCGGACCTGAATAGCCCACCTCTTGGTTATAGGTTTTGGCCAGTGCCACCAGTGCCAAGCGCCGCCCGACCTCCTGCTTGTTTTTAGGGTGGATATCATCGAGGTCGCCGACATCGTGGATGATGACCATGCCGGTGTGGGGAATTTCCAGCGCGGCCGTTTGCGCCTCCCAGAATTTGGGCAGTACATCAGACGCTTCGTCGCCGTAGGAATAAGGGGCGATCTGCACGTAGTAAAACGGAAACTCGCCGCTTGGCCAAAGGCGGCGCCAGCCTCCGATGAGTGCCTTCATTTTTTCGGTATAGAGCATGCCCTCGGTGTGGTTGGACTCGCCCTGGTACCAGATAGCGCCGCGCAAGGCAAAGGGGACGAGGGGGTGGATCATGGCGTTGTAGAGCACTGTGGGTTGCTGCGGGTCGTTTGGCGGCAGGAGTTCGGGGGGATAGGTCGGCATTTCCGGTACCGGCTCTTCGCTTTGTCGCGCCGCCCGGGCGGCGTTAAGCCAAGTTTCGACTTCGTCTAATACGCCTCCTAAACGCTCTTTGTACAGATCGCTGCGCGGATTTTGCAATTGTAGTTGCTCGTAGATATCGCGCGTAGCAGGTACTGCGGCAAAACCGGCGGGCGGGATCCAGGGTTCGATGCGGGTGCCGCCCCAAGCTGCCTGAATCAGGCCGATGGGCACGTCGAGTTCGCGCTGCAAGTGGCGGCCGAAGTAGTAGGCGGCGGCTGAGAATCCACCCCAGCCGCCTTGGGCGATGGTCTCCGGGGTACAGAGGTGCCAATCGGCCTCGATGTCCGTTTGTGGTTCAGTGCTGAGTTTTTTGGGAATCTGGAAGAGACGGATTTGTGGATGATTGGCTGCGGCGATCTCCGCTTCTGGGTTGAGGCAGAGACTGACTCCCATTTCCATATTTGATTGCCCCGAGCAGAGCCAGACTTCGCCGACGAGCACGTTTTGCAGTTCAATGCTATTGGTGCCTGTCACAGTCAGTGCATGGGGTCCACCGGCTTCGAGCGGTAGCAGTTCCACCTTCCACTCGCCCTGTGCATTGGTGCTGGTGTGGTTGATTTGGCCGAGAAATTCGACGGTGATCTGCTCTCCAGGGTCAGCCCAACCCCAGATGGGCAGGGGCCTATCGCGCTGCAATACCATGTGATCGCCAAATATCTTGGGCAGGCGTACGTCGGCAAAGGTCGATGGAGCGAGAGCTGACGCGAGGACCAGGACGATCGGATACAGGGGATTGAGGGGAAGGAAATATAGAGGTTTTCGCATGAGTTCTGTGCAGTTATAGGAATACATATATTGCCGTTTTCTGGCTTACTCAGGGGTGTAGGTTATTTCGAGCTTGATACCGTCAGGGTCGAAGAAGAATGTCGCGTAGTATCCCTCGCCGTACTCTGGACAGTCGCTCGGCGGCTACATGCTCTAGATTCTTGATCCCCTCTTCGTAGAGTCTTCCGACCTCTGCCTGAGTCCACGGAAAAGGCGAGATGGTGCAGTCCAGCTTTTCCCCTCTTGTGTCGGCCAGCTTCCGTAGTGTGTCCGATCAACAGGACCATCCCATCCTTCTCGAATCGCAACCTGTCGATCTCGCCATCCTCTGTCAGCCGCGGGGCAATTCTCGGAATCCAAGCCCTTCTAGCAAAGGCGAGTAGAATCTCGTTGCAATATCTAGATCGGAGACTGATAACCGGATGTGATGGATGGCCGTCATCTATTTCTTGGTGTTCGTCGTTTGATAGTTTGTGCTACGTCGATACCGTGTGACGACTTATTGGATAGATGCCTGTCTTCGTTGCAGATTACTCAGTTTATCATAGGTGTGCGAGCCAGAAAGTTTGCAGTGCCTCAGTTGAGGTGCTGAGGATAATATCGTCTTTGCCAAACTCCCCAGGATTCTTCTCAAGCAGTTCTTGCAACCGTCTGAATTAGGAAAACGTATCTGTAATGTTGGCTCAATTTGCTTGACAGATGCAAATGAATGCACGGGCAGGATATGAAGTTGGTAGAAAACGCCTGATTTCCAAAAGGTGGGCCTCAAGGATGCTCTGTTCTCCTTCATCCTCATAAACGACGCACTTATACCGTTGCTCGTCCTGTTTCGAGTCTTCCTCTGTCCACTGGCCAATAAGGCGTGTATCAAAGAGCACGTTTTCATCGGTATATAGTGGGTGCATAGATCGGACTATACATCCAGATAGCAAGAGCAAAGCTCCGAACGGGAAGACCAATAGTTTCAAACGCTGCATGATTCATCCTCCTCCCGGTCGTTTGGTTTTTTAGCCCCTAAGTCTGCGAGTTTTGTCGCTGTGCGTTAAGAATAATCACATAACAGGCCGCAACTGGTGCCCAAGCAGGCGACCCACAGGCAGCGCACTAATGGTTGGAGGAGCATCATTTCTTCTTCCCGCGGTGATCTTTTTGCAAAAAGGCGTTGGCCCAGGCGCTTGTCCCCTGTAAGGCCGCGTCCTTGATGACGGCTGTATCCCCGAGCATTTGTTCCTCTTCGCCATAGGCCTTGAGGCGGTCGTAGGCTCGCGCCCAGATGCAGTCCTTGTCGCCGACTTCGCACTTGCCTTGGCGCGTACCGCCGCAGGGACCGTTGCGCTGGTTTTTGACGCACTGAGACTCCGGGCACAAATAGGCGATGTCCGGCAGCGAGCAATCGCCGCAGTCGCGGCAGTCAAAAGCGGCGATCTTGAGTACGTGCTCGGCCGCGTGGAAGAGCTTAGCGGCCTTGGGGTGTTCGGTTAGGGCGCGTGCGAGCTGAGTGCCAGCGCGAAAACCTGTGCTCTCGGGCGCGAAAACTTGATCGTGGATGTGCCGGTTTAACTTGTAACTCAGGGGCAGGCGGGCGCGTGCTTGGCTGAGGGCGGCTTGCTCTTTGGAGGCGAGGTACGTGCGATTGACGGTCGTCGAGCTGAGGCTGGTGTCGCCATCGGGTTCAAAAAAGTAGAATTCGTCGGCAAAGGAGAAGCAAAGTTCCTTGGCGAAGTCGCGCCAGTCGTCTTCTGAGTATGCCGCCGCGAGGGCGAGGACCTTTTCGTAGTCGCCGTATTGCAGGTGCCCGCCGAGATAAGCCCCCCGATAGCCGAGGCCCTTGGCGATGGCACATTGCTTGGCGGCCAACTCCAAGAAGAAGGCTCGGCCCTTGTCGTTGGCTTGGGCCTGCTTTTCGACGATGGCCATCAGTTCATCGGTGACTTCGACCCCGGGAATGCGGCCCTTGTGGAAAAAGCGGGCCGCGGGCCGCGAGAGCACGTACACATTGGCGATGACCGGGACTTCTAGGCCGTACAGGGCCATGTATTTGAGCAGCTCGTCCTGCTTGCGTGCGTCGTAGCCGATCTGGCTGATGACAAAATCCGCGCCGGCGCGGATTTTTTTAGCCAGCTTGAAGTATTGGGGCATGGCCTCGCGCTCGTAGCGCTTGTGGTTGTTGACTACGGCCCCTAGGTAAAAATCCGTGGCCTCCATGCGCTGTGTCCGCTTGCCCTTTTTTGTTTCTAAGCCGGCGTTCATGGCGGCGAACATTTCGAGTAACCCGACCGAGTCGAGGTCAAAGACCCCCCCGGCCGTGCCCTGATAGCCGCTGATGGGATAATCACCAGACAGGGCGAGGATGTTGTTGAAGCCCTCGCTGGCGAGTTGCCAAGCGCGGCCTTGGAGCGCGTTGCGGTTCCAGTCCTTGCAGGAGAGGTGGATGATGACGTCTTGGCCGCGCGAGATCAGGTCTGTGCCGAGGGTGTCCGGGTTGATCATGGCGTTGCCCCCGGGGTTATCGGTTATGCTCAGGGCGTGGAATTGTGGGTGCTCGGCGAGGCGACGAGCAAGAGCGAGGACCTTGCGGCCGTCGCGCTCGGTGATTAAGCCCCGAGAGGTCACCAACTCGACGATGTGGACGAAGGTGTCGGTGGCTTCGAGCAAGTGGCGCAGGGGTTTTTTTTGCCAAGCGCCCGAGTAGCGAGCGGGCGGATGGAGCGCGGTCAGGGACATGGCTAAAGTGCGGCGGGCATGGGTTTGAATTGGCAGCCCTCGACGAAGAGTTCAAAAAAGTCGGGGGTCGTCTCCAACTCGACGTGCTCAATGCGCTTGGCCAGTGCTTCGATGCGGGCGCGTTTGCCGGCGGAGAGCAGCACTTCGCGCGCGCCTTGGACGGCGGCGTTGCCCACCTTGGCGATGCGCGCTGTGGGCACGGGCGCCAAAAAACCGATGTCGATGGCGGATTGGACATCGACGTAGTTGGCAAAGCCACCGGCGAGGTATATCTGTTGCACATCGCCCGGATCTAGGCCCAAGGTCCGCAAGACGATGTACTGGCCGCAGAAATTGGCGGCTTTGGCTTGGGCTAGGTTGGAAGCGTCGAGGCGCGAGAAGGTGATGCCGCGCTCAGGGACTAGCTCAAACAGGCGCTTTTTGGCGGCGAAGACGCCCTTGGGGGTCATTAAATCGTGGCGGCGCAACTCAGCGAGGAGGTCGATTAGCCCGGAGCCACACAGCCCCGCCGGTGGGGCGTGGCCGATGGTTTCCCACTGCCAGCGCGTGCCGTCCCAGCGGATGGATTCAATGGCTCCATCGCAGCCGGGCATACCATAGGTGATGCCGCCGCCCTCAAAAGCTGGCCCGGCCGGGCAAGAGGCCGCGACGAGGCGGCCTTGGTGCGCGACGACGACTTCGGTGTTGGTGCCCACATCGACCAGCATCGCGCTCTCGCTAGCAAGGTCCATATTGACGGCGACTAAGTCAGCGGCTACATCCGCGCCGACGTGGCTGGCGATCAGCGGCAGCGAGTACGCGCGCGCTTTGGGATTGGCTTTCAGACCGAGGCGGCGGGTCTTTTCGACTAGGCTGGTCGCGGTGCGTTCGCCGCTTAGATACTCGTGTTCGATGAGCGATTTATAGGGCTTTTGGCCGATGCTCTGGACGTCGAGGCGGAAGAGGATATCGCGCATCGTCGAGTTGCCAGCGACCGCGATTTCGTAAATCTCCTGCCGCACAAAGCAGCCGCGTCGGCAGAGGTTCTCGATTTCGTGGTTGAGCACCTTGACTAGGGCTTGGCGCAGTTCGCCGGGGTGTTGCCCGTCGTAGGAGATGCGATGCATGATGTCGCTGCCGCCAAAGCGCTGTGGGTTTTCAAACGCGCTCAACTGTACACTCTCGCCCGTCTCCAAATCAACTAAGTCGAGGACGATGGTGGTGGTGCCCAAGTCGATGGCTAGGCCGTAGAGGTGGCCGCGGTATTGGTCAACTTCCTCGTCGCCGTAGTAGATGGCTTGCCCTCGCCGCTGGACTACCGGGTCGATCTCGGCGGACCGGTCCACGGTCTGGGTCAGTATCCGGGGCGTGCGAAAAAGTGGTGCGAACTCGATATCGACATCGGCGTCTTCGACTTTGGCTTGGCAGGCGAGCCGGAACTCGCCGCGGAGAAAGTCCTCGGCTGGCGTCGGCGCGTTGAGAGCCTGCGCCCCGCTTGTGACCTCGACGATGCACTCGTGGCAGTGGCCAGTGCGTCCGCAGGAGGTGGGCACTCGGGCGCCGAGCTGATCCGCGTAGTCGAAGAGGGTGCCGCCGGTGGATAGCGGATAGGAGGTGCCGTCGCAGCGGATTTGCCCGCGGCCGAGCGCGGGCGGGCGTTGGGCCAACTCCCAAGCTGAGCGGTAGTCGAGCTGGTCGTCGCCGCCGCACTGGAACAGCCCATCCGGCTTTTGCGGCTTGCGCTGATTGCGGCAGCCGAAGTGGGCGGTGCATTGGTCAGAGCGGTTCTTGTACGGGCAGCGGAAGGTAGCCTGTTCGTCGGCATGGGTGGCGATGCCCGAGAGGATGCCCGACAGGCGGTCGAGCCGCTTTTGGTACTCTTGGGGGTCAATTTGGGTCATAGGGAATAGTGTGAGTCTGGGTGTATGCGCGTTCCTTAATGATATCCGGTTCCATAAGGGCGAGGAATTCTTGGATGCGCTCTTTGTCGAGCTCTTCCCTGCCAACTATATCGATAAAGCTGAGAACTGAGCTGCCACTCGGTACTAGGTCCACGGATTCGGCGACGAGTTCTCCTAGATTCTTATAGGCTATCTGGTCAACAGTTCCTTCTTTATCAAACCGCATATTTTTGGGCGGATCGCTCTCGTGGTGTCGATGCAGGAAGGCATTGATACCGACCTTGGCCTTGTTGCCTTTTCCATAGCGTCGAGAATAGGATCTTCTTCCTCGGATTCCAATCCTGCATATTGCCAACGGATGTAAATGAGCTCCGTTTATAGAGATTGGTATCGCTGGAGGGCATCACTCATATTTCACCCACTTCTCTTTAGTGTCGTGTAAGTTCTATTCGAACTCCTCGAACAAACAGCACTGCGCTGGCTCAATAAGCGCGTGAGTCTGCTTATCTCTACGCAGGTTCAAAGCAGAAGACAAGTTCGGTAGCCGCATAGGGTCGTCCGGGGTTACGGACATTCTGCCCGTCTGGGGATGGACCTTTCCGGCGCGAATGGGGATGTCGATTCGCGGCCCGCAGATGCTAACGCCCAATGTTCTCGCCGACCGTCCCGTTAGGGCCCTCTTTCATAGCTCGAAAGACAATCCGCGCCGCTACTCGTCTGCGATCTCGCTCAGCAAGTCCTTGGCCAAGGCCACGCAAGCGAGGGCGTCCTTGCCGTAGCCGTCGGCGCCCATGTCATCGGCAAATTCTTGGGTCACGGGCGCACCGCCAACCATGATTTTGACGTCGTCGCGCAAGTCGGCGTCGATGAATGCATCGATGGTCTTGCCCATGTTCGGCATGGTAGTGGTCAACAGGGCCGACATGCCCAAGAGCGGGGCTTCGTGCTCTTCGACTGCGTCGATGAACTCGTCTTCGGAGGTATCTACACCTAGGTCGTGGACGACGAAGCCGGCCCCGCGCAGCATCATAATGCACAAGTTCTTGCCGATGTCGTGGAGGTCGCCCTTGACCGTGCCCATAATGGCCGTGCCAACGGGGTCGATCCCAGAAGCCGAGAGGATGGGTTCGACATGGGTCATGCCGGCTTTCATAGCGCGGGCGCAGGCGAGGACCTCGGGAACGAAGATGAAGTTTTCGCGGAACTTGATGCCCACAATAGCCATGCCGGCGATGAGGCCGTCGTCCATGACCTCTAGGGCTCCTACGCCTCCAGCAAGGGCGCGGCCGGTCAGCTCGTCTACGGTGAGGTGCTCGCCGTCGATGAGAGCGGCGGCAATGTCCTGCATGTCGGTGCTGGCTTGGGCGAACAGCGCGATGATGCGCTCGCGCTCGTCGTCGCGCTCGATGAACTCTTCGATCTCGTCGCGGATAAACTCGTTGGCAATGTCGGTGATGTCTGCCATAAGATCTCTTCTCTTAGTTGCGAACTTGGTCCCGGTGCCACTCATGCACCGTGCGGGGGATGGCCTTGAGGTTTTCGATGGAGGTCTGCAAGGGGATGGCGCACTCCGGGCCGATGAGCTGGACGCCGGCTTCGAGATTGCGCACGACTTCGGCACCGACGGCTTCCGGCCCTTTGGCAAAGAGGGTCTCGGGGTTGTTGATGTTGCCTACTAACGAGATGCGGTCGCGCACGATTTGGGTGGATTCTTCGGGCGTGTTCTTGGAATCGTAGTGAAAGGCCGCCATGCCGGTTTGGGCGATGTACTCCATGCGGTCAACTGTGCGACCGCATATGTGGAGGATGATGGGCACGGACAGCCGCTCGGCAAACTCGATGTGCAGGTCGCGCAGGTAGCGCTCGTAGTACTCGCCGCTGACGAGGTCGCCGGTGGCGTGGTCAGGCAGGGTCAGAGCGTCGGCACCGGCCTCGATCTGCGCTTGGCCGAACTCAATGGTGATCTCTTTCATGCGGTCGAGGCAGAGCTTGGTCTTGCCTGGGTCGTCGAGCGACAGCAGCAGAAAAGGCTCGACCCCGAAGCAGTGGTAGCCCAGCGACCAAGGCCCCATGGTCTTGCCGACGATGGCGACTTCGTCGCCGTATTCCTTGCGCAGGATCTTGATCGCCTCGGTGACGCAGGCCGTGTCGGGGTGGGTACAGAGGTCAGAGGGTACGACAATATCGTCTGGCTCGTCCCAGATCGGCTCGCTCATGCGGACGGTGGGCCAATTGTCCTTCTGCTCCCACTGGATCTTGCACCCGAGGGCCGAGGACTCTTGGATGATGGTGAAGACCGGCATGACGGTGTCAAAGCCCAGCTCGGTATAGCCGGTGGCAGCCAGCCGCGCCATCATCTCGGGCTCGCGGTTGGCCGCGGGGAAGGGGGCATCGACGAGGTCCATCAATTCGACGGTGGCCAACGAGGTCGGGTTGCAGAGCGGAGTGCGGTCCACAGGCTCGCGGGCAAGGGCGGCGAGGACGCGCTCGCGGCTGGTCATCGAAGAGGGCATGATTGACTCCTTTATTCTTGGGCGCTGGGGGCTGAGAGTACGCCGCGGCTGGCCATGGCTTCGGCCTCGCGCACGGCGGCTCGCACGTTGGGAGCACGGACGAGCAAGAGGCCGAGCAAGGCATCGTGCGTGAGGCCGCAGCCGAACTGGGCTTGGTTGGGTTGGTCGGCGACCTCGTCCATTTCACCGAGGCGGATTAAGCCGCGGGCGATGGTAGCAACGCGGCGTTCTATGCCTCGGACCTGTTCGGTGGCGCGGGCTTGATACAGACCCTGCCCGAGGCTGGCGACGGCAATGGTGGCGTTAGCCTTTTTGTCGAAGATGTGTAGCGGGCGCGGCTCTAGGGGCTGAGCTGGCGGCAGCTTGCAAGCCTCTAGGAAGAGCCGCTTGACCGCGAGCCTATGGGCGTACCCGCAGGGAAAGCTGAGCGGGCCGGCACTCGTTTGTTCCATGCCCCCGAGCACCTGCATGGCGCGGGCGACCCCGGCGATGCGCTCGGCCGCCCCAAGGCGACGGCTGTAGGTGTGGACTTGGTAGCAGGGCCGTCCGGGGCCGTCCGGGCAATAGAGCGCGATGGAAATGTCGTCGAAGTGGGAATCCATGGAGACCAATTCGACGCGCGATCCAAGATCCAAAGTCATCTGCATTTCCTCTTGACAGCAAAGCGCTAAGTTGAGTACTGTTAGACAAAATAGCTAATGGTCAGACCATCGGCAAATATTTTTCTACTATCCGCGATTGAATACTTTGGCCCACCCTGCTAAGAAAGCCGCAGCCGCGGCCATGCGCCCGGTGCAGCGCACGTCCGTAAGCGACGCGATCATCGCGCAGATAACGGACTTAATCGAGCGCAACGTTCTCAAGCCCGGCGACCGGCTGCCGCCGGAGCGGGAGCTGTGCAAGCGCTTTCAGGTTGGGCGCTCCTCGCTGCGCGAGGCCCTGCGCTCGCTGTCCATGATGGGCCTACTCGACGGCCGCGTAGGCGAGGGTACTTTTGTCTGCGACAAGGACCAATACGTGGAGCGGGCGTTGCAGTGGGGGTTTTTGCTCGATGGCAAGAAGCTGCAAGACCTGAGTGAGACGCGGATGATGCTCGAGTCGCAAAACGCCTATTTGGCGGCCGAGCGGGCCACGCCTGCTGATTTAGAGGCCATTGCCGACGCGCTGGCCGGCATGGCCGGGGGGCTGGCCGACGAGGGGCGCTTTCTCGCCAGCGATTTGCAATTCCACCTGCTTATTGCCCGGGCCACGCACAATTCCATTCTCTACAGCTTGCTCGAAACCACGCGCAATTATCTACAAGAATGGATCAAGGAGAGCTTAGCCGAGCCGGCGCTGGCTGGCCCCCGAGCCGAACTTTCGCTGGCGGAGCACCACCAGATCTTGGCGGCCTTGCAGCGGCGGGATGCGGATGCGGCGCGGCAGGCGATGGCAGCACATATTCGGTCTAGCAGCGGGGATTTGCAGTGTACTAGCCGTCGATCAGGGTCCGGTTGACGAACTCGGTGACGTCCTCGATGCGCCCCAACCCCGTTAAAATCAGGCTCTGGGCAATGCGCCGCGAGAGGCCGATGATGCGCTCGTCGTCGAGCCCGACCGGCTGGCGGCCGTCAGTCGCGCTCAATAGAAGACAGCCGAGATCGCGCACGGCTTGATGTTTGACTTCCTCGACCTTCTTGTAACTCGCGCTCTGAAAATAGCTGTTCCAGAATACATTGACGGCCTCTAGATAAGCGGCTTTTTGGGCGGTGTTCTGCATGGCCTTGATGCACATATCAGCCGTATAGAAGGCGAGGTCAAAGGTGGGATAGCCGTAGTGGGCAGTAGCGAAATCGACCCAGTAGGGATGGCCGTTGGCGACCCATATATTGCGGGGTCGCAGGTCGCCTAAGACGAGGCAAAACCCCTCGTTGAGCAGGCGGTTGGTGTGGACGGCAATGGCCTTTTTGAGGTCGGGATAGGCGTTGGTGATATAGTTGTAGTGCGGGTTGATGCGCAGTTGCTCAAATGGCTTAGTGGCTGCGAACTCGGCCGCGACCTCAGGCGAGTCGGCCGTCTCGTTGTGGACAGTGGCCAGCAGTTCGCCGCACTGGACGGCGATTTGCAGGTCGATGCGGCCGTTGACCAAGTCGCCCTCCCACGATAGGGCATTGTGCGGGGGTGGGGTCGTCACGAGGATGAAGTTCGTGCGGTCTTCGAGCAAGACTTCCGGGAGGATCTCGGGAGCGAAGAGTTGCGCCAAGATCTCGATGCAGCTTTTCTCGGCAAAGATGCGCCGCCGGTCGATCCACCAGCGCTCCTTAATTTGGACGCGCGAGTGCGCCTGCTTGACGATCCAAGTCCGATTGGAAGACTCCACGTAGTACACCCGGTTTTTCAGCCCGTCGCTCAAGCTCTGGACGCGGACCGGTCCCTCGTCGGCGAGCAGTTTCTTGCGTTGCAGATACTTGGGTATAGCCTGTTTCTCTAGTTGCAGATACTTGGGTGTAGCCTGTTTCTCTAGGTTCATCGGTTTCTCTCAAGAAGTAGTGGCGGTGGCAGCCCGCACCTGTTCGACTTGGCTAGCGGCGTGGTATGAGCTGCGCACTAGCGGGCCGGCCTCGCAGTGGCGAAAGCCCAAGCCGAGGGCGAAGCGTCGCCACTGCGCGAATTCGTCTGGGTGGACGAAGCGCTCTACGGGCACGTGGTGGGCGGACGGGCTTAGGTATTGGCCCAAGGTCAGAATGGCGCAGCCGACATCCGCTAGGTCTTGGATGCTCTCGGCTATTTCTCTTTTCGTCTCGCCCGCCCCCAACATCATGCCGGACTTGGTGGGGGCAGGACTCATCTTGCGGGCCCGGTCGAGGAGCTCCAGCGAGCGGCCGTACTGGGCTTGGGGGCGCATGGTGGGGTAGAGGCGAGGCGGAGTCTCGATATTGTGATTGAGGATGTCTGGGCTGACCGCAAGGACGGTGGCTAGGGCCTGCCAGTCACCTTTGAAGTCCGGGATTAGGACTTCGACGCTCGTCTCGGGGCAAAGGTTATGTACTGCCGAGATCGTCCGGGCGAAGATACGCGCCCCGCCATCTGGCAGTTCGTCGCGATTAACCGAGGTAATCACCGCGTGGTCTAGCCCGAGGCGAGCAATGGCAGCGGCGACGCGCTCAGGCTCGCCTTCGTCGAGCCTGAGGGGGCGGCCCGTCTTGATCGCGCAGAACCCGCAACTGCGGGTGCAGACATCGCCCAAAATCATAAAGGTCGCCGTGCGCTGGCTCCAGCACTCGCCGATGTTGGGGCACTGGGCACTCTCGCACACCGTGTTTAGCTGTAAATCGGCGAGCAGGTTTTTTAGGGCGATGTAATTGGGGTGGCCCGGGGCTTTAGCCTTGAGCCAGGGTGGGAGTCGACGCTTGGAGTCAGATGCCATAAGACGGACGGGGAAAAGCTGTTATAAAAAGGAAAAAATATAATACGGCTCCGGCACACCAATATCAAGGCTTGGTGGGCCCAGAGGCCAAGCATGTGCGGCACAGCCCGTACCACAGGCAGCCGAGGGGAATGAGTTTAGTGCTGCGATAGGCGATGGAAATGAGCGGCCCCCACGTGCGCTCGGGATCGATCGGCCCATAGGCCCCAGGCTCGATGTCGAAGAAGACAAAGGGCGTCGGCAGAGCGATGAAAGCGAATATCCACAAGAGCTTGGGAGAGCCTGAATGCGCGTACAAGCCCACGAGTACGGGCTGGAGAAAGACATAGTGGTGCTCCCAAACGTCTTTGTAAACAAGAAAAAAGGTACACATCCATAGCGCGAGCAGCGGCAAGGCGGTGCGACCGCGCACGGTGGCCACCAGTGCCACGACGAGGATGGCGGCCTGCGAGCAGTAGATGACCGTGCGGCCAGCGAGAGGGAGGTCGGCGAGGGTCGTCAGCTCGCCTAGTGGCCGCCCGGCTAGCTGGGCCGCGACGCTGACTAGCCCGCCTTGCAGCCCGAGATTGCCCGCGTGGGTGAGGGCGCCTTGGACGGGAGCGCTGTGGACATTGGCGGCGAAAAAGGCCGCCAAGCTATCTGGATGCAGGAGAAAGTAAGGCAGCGCAGTAAGTAAGCCGGTCAGCAGCCCTAAGACGAGGACGCACCGGGCGCGGAGTTTCAGGAGTGCGGGGACGAGGATTAAGGCGTTGGGTTTGACTAAGAGGGCACCTGCCCAACAGAAGCTGGCCGTCCATTTCCGGTCGTTGTGGAGGCCGACGATGAGCCAAAAGAGCAGCGAGGCCGACCAGAAGCTGACCTGCCCCATGTAGATTTCGAGAAAATAAGGAGAGAACGCCAGCCACATAAATAAGGCTAGGCCTCGGCGCGGCTCCTCGACCCACCGCCAGGTCAGATAGAGATTGGCCGCGAGGAAGATCTCGGTGAAGCAGAGGTGCAGGAAGTATGCAGTAAGGGGCTGAAGGTGGGCGAAAAGGCTGGCGACTAAGGCAAAGGCCGGCAGATAGCGAAAGCCGAAGGCACCCGACACCAAGTAGATGTCGCGGCCTTCGACTAGGGCTTGGCCCGCCAAATAGAAAACCCCGAAATCAAAGCCGCGACGGGTGTGGGAGGCGTCGTTGAAAAGGGGCCGGAGGAGGTCGGTGCCGAGCGCGGCGAGGAAAAAGGCGTGAATTAAAAGGCCCGCGGCGAGGTAGGGAACAGGTCCTCTAAAGCGATTCATGCCGCCGCAAGAGTACAAGCTCCTACTGGATATCGCTGATGCCGTCTTCTTGGGCGATGGAGTCTTCTTCTGGTGCGCCTATTTCTCCTTTGTCGAACCACATCTGGTATTCGCTCGGGTCGTCGATGATGCGGCGCGCCTCCAGCACTTGGGGATCCACGGTGACATTGTATGCTTCGGCCACTTGCCCTCCAAATGCCTTCTCGAGGATGTCGAAGGTAAGCTGCCAAGCGATGAGCTCTCCGTTCTCCTGCCAGTGTTTTTCCTCGATTTTGTCGATTTCGTTGATCAGGCCGCTGAGCGGCTTGGCGAGCTGGTTGTACTCCTCGTCTTCGGCGACCTTGTCCAATTTCTCGACTTGGGCTTCGAGTTCACTGATGTAGTCGAACCCGCGGTTTTCGGCAAAGGCGCGGAAGGCCGCTAGATCCTCTGGGCCGACGACGAAGCCTGGAGTTAGGTCTGGGTAGTTGAGCCGATGCTCGCGGGCGTAGTAGAAGAATTGATTGTTGAGGCTGTAGAAGCCTTTGAGCTGTCCGTAGAGGCGGCTGCCGATGCGCCCGAGCATCTCGATGTCTGGAGTGATGCCGCCGCCGCCGCGGACGATGCGCTCGAGCAGGAGGGTTTTGAACGCCTTGTCGTACCCGCGAACGAGGGTGGAGTCCTTGCGCATGCGCTTGTCGATGGAGCGGCCCGAAGGCGTGTGCCAAGCGGCCATGGTCAGCTTGAGTTCGGCGCGGTCGTTGATGGGGACGACCTGCTGAACAGATCCCTTGCCCACTGTCGTAGTCCCCAGCACCAGCCCGCGATCCCAGTCTTGGATGGCACCAGCGACGATCTCGGACGCCGAAGCGGACTGGCGATTGACTAAGACGATGAGAGGCGTGTCGTGCAGTAGGGCGTCCTCGCGGGTGAAGTACTTAGTGGTATCTTTGAAAGCGCGACCCGCGGTAAAGACTATGAGGCGGTCGCGTGGCAGGAATAGATCGGCAATCTGCACGGCTTCTTCGAGGTATCCGCCGCCGTTGTCGCGCAGGTCGAAAATCAACCGCTTCATGCCTTGTTCCTCTAGTTCGACGATGGCGTTGAACAGTTCCCGGCTCGATCCCTTTTGGAATCTTTTGAGCTTGATATAGCCGATGTCGTCTGGAAAGAGGGTGGCAAGGGGAACGCTGTTCATCTGCACTTCTTGGCGTTCGATCGTCAGGTCAAAAGGAGTGGGGCGGTCGGCGCGCTCTAGGGTTAGGGTCACGGGGGTGCTAGGCTCGCCGCGCATGCTGTCGGCGGCCGCGCCGGCAGACATGCCCTTGGTGGAAGTGTTGTTGATCGCGGTGATGAGATCGCCCGACTTGACGCCAGCTAGGGCCGCCGGAGTCTGGTCGTGCAGGAGGCTCCATACAGCAATCGCGCTGTCGGGATAGACGACTTGGATGCGGAAGCCTAGCCCCCCGTATTTGCCTTGGGTCTGGATGTTGAAATTGTCGAGGTTGCGCCTTTCCAAAAACACCGAATAGGGGTCGAGAATTTCCATCATCCCGGCGATACCAAAGCGGATTAGCGTGTCCGCGGCAACGGGATAAAAGGCATTCTCGTCGATGGCTTGGGCCATCTGCATGAGGGTGTAGAGGCGGTGATTTAGTTGCCTTGCGGTGCCCTCGCCCTCGAACTGGGCGCGGCCGTTGAAGGTGTATTCCGAGGCTGGATCCAAGGAGTTGAATATCCCGCGCGCAGCCGCCTGCACGAGGGAATCGGGATGCGCTTCTTCAAAGTAGTACTGATGAATGGTCTGGGCTGTCTTCCACAACAGGGCTTTGTATTCGTCTTCAACGGAGCGCTCGGCCCGCAGGTTGGAAGCGGACGCGACGAGGGCGAGCAGCAGCGAAATGTGCAAAATGGACAAGCGACACTCCTTGGTCAGTGAGGCGTACTGAACTGCTATTAAGGACATTCTATGGACGGGCCAGTACCGCGTCAAGCAGTGCGCCGCCTGTACGCGAGGGACAAGCCGCGGAGTACGAGGTCTGGATCGCAAGTGTGGACCGCGGCGATATGCGGCTGGAGCAGAGGGGCATCGCCGCCGGTGAGAAAGATTGCGACGGGGCTGTCTAAAGCCGTGGCCATGCGCGCACAGAGGCCCTCGACGAGCGCGGCCGACCCGTGCAGAGCCCCCGAGCACAGACCGTCCATGGTGTTTTTGCCTAGCAGGGGCGTTGTGGGTACTAGCTCGACTTGGGGCAAGAAGCTGGTGCCTGAGCTGAGGGCGTTTAATCCGAGGCGCAGCCCTGGGGCAATGGTGCCGCCGCGGAAGGTGCCCTCGGCATCGATGGCATCGACCGTTAGTGCGGTGCCGGCATCGACGACCACAGCCGCTTGGCCGGCCGGGGTTGCGCGATGGGCGGCCGCGGCCGCGGCGAGGCGGTCAACGCCAATCCGAGCGGGGTCGTCGTAGTCGATGCACAAGCCCCAATCCCACGCGCTGCTCGCTTGGAGAACGGGGCCAGAGGAGAAGTCGCGACACACCCCTGCGTACGCGGCTCCCAATTCCGCGACGACCGACCCGATGACCACGCCGACTGGAGGTGTGGCAAGCGGTGCAAGCAGGCGTTGTAAGCCTCCATTGGTCGGGGGGGCCGTGGGGCATTTGTGGTGAAAAACGGGCGCGTCGTCGGCCAAAAGACCGATGTCGATGCAGGTGTTGCCGATGTCGATGGCCAAGAGCATAAGGGAATTTGGCGATTGACTTTCCGCCGCGGCGTCTATAATTTAGCTAAGTTTAACTCAAACAATATTCAATACCTACGTCTCAAAAGTTGCTAGCAGCCTAGAAGGATAATAGCGAATATGTTGGGTAGGTGCCGTACCTTTATCGTCATTTCCCCCCGCGATGGTCGGATTCGCGAGTATAGTTTTTTCCCTCGCATCTTATGTCTGATCCTGTTGGGAGGACTGGGTTTTGTGGGGGTGCTTGGTTACTACACCTATGCACAGGGTTTTTATCAGCCGGGCGATCAGAAGGCTCTGCTGGCCTTGCAGGACGAAAACAAAACCCTCCTGTACAGCTTAGGGCAGACCCACGAAGAAGTGCAGCAGCTCGGGGAGGCCATGGATCAGCTCAAGGCCACTGAAGACAGATTGCGCGCCCACCACGAGATGGAACCGCTCGCTGCGGATCGAGAACCGGGCGGCGTCGGGGGCGTGGAGGATTTGTCCAAGGAGTTCACGTCCCTGCCGCCCCAAAAGCAGCTCATGATGCGCGAGCTGAGCGTGCGCATCGACCACTTGAAGCGGATGGTCAATCTACAGGCCGAGAGCTTTGAGGAAATCGAGCGCAAATTTGAAGAGACCAACGTCCAATACCTGCCTACGATTTTACCGGTTCACGAGGGGAGGACATGGCGGTCGTCGCCCTTTGGGTGGCGCATTGACCCCTTTACCGGGCGTCGGGCCTTCCACAGCGGCGTCGATTTCGCCGGCCGCAAGGGTATGCCTATCTACGCGCCGGCCCATGGCTTTGTAAGCTATGTCGCGAAGGATAAATACCTCGGCAATACGATTATTATCGATCATCGGAAAAAGGAACTCGACGAGCAGGGCCAGCCCTACGTGCGCCAAGGCGGCTACCAGACCGAATACGGCCACTTGGAAAAAATCATGGTCAAGCAGGGGCAGCAGGTAAAGCGCGGGCAGCAGATTGGGACGATGGGTAGCACGGGCCGCTCGACCGGCCCCCACTTGCACTACGCGGTGCGCTTGCGGGACCACCAGTTGGGCAAGCACCGAGGATACCAGAATCCAGAAGACTTCATCTTCGACAACAATGGGGACGATATGTGGGCCGCAGGCGAGTGAGTCAAACGCCTCATTCTCCGATCGCACGGTAGGAGCCAACTTCTACCAATACCAAGCATATCGAGACCGGTCCGCAGCTAGCGAGCGCGGGCCGGTCTCTTTTTTAGGAGCACAGCCGCATGAGCACACCTATTGAAGGCAAGGTAGCCGCCATTATCGACGACACAACCCTGGTACTCAATGTCGGTAGCGAGCAGGGCGTCGAGGAGGGCATGGTCTTTGCCATTTTCGCCTTGCACGGGGAGATCGAGGACCCAGACAGCGGGCAGCCGCTGGGTCGCTGGGAAGTGGTCAAGGCGCGGGTGGTCGCCACCCACGTGCAGGCCCGCCTGTGTACAGTGCGCGCTCCGGTCGTCGGCGAGGCACCGGTGGTAGGCGATACCCGGCCGTTGAGCGCGATGATGGTCGAGCACTCGGTGGCCCGCGCCTCGGGCCAAGAGCAGCGGCAGCGGCTGGAGGTGCAGGGGGGCGATGTCCGGGGGCGGCCCCAGAACCAGCCCATTGCCGTGGGCGACGGAGCGCGGTCGCTGGTGCCGGCCGAGGACGATGCGAGCGAGTCAGACGATTAGAGCCGCGCTGGCCGCGCTCTGTATCGGGGGGTGCGTTTACTACTCGACCTCCGGCGGCCTGCTGGGCGGCATCCGCAGCATTGGCATCCCCGTGGCCGACAACCAGACCTCGGAGTTTGCCGTGGCCGAGCGCCTGACTGAACGCGCCATTGAGGCCTACGCCGAGGACGGCCAGTTGCGGGTAGTTGACGAAGAGAGCGCCGATGCCCTCTTGCAGCTCAACGTGATCTCAATTGAGGACCGCCCCTTTACTTATACGACGGCCGAGCAGACCGAGCAGTACCGGTTTGCAGTCTTGGTGGCGGCCGAACTGGTGAGGGTGGAGGATGGGGAGGTGTTGTTGGCGTTGGCCGAGGAAGAGGGATGGGGAACCTATGATGCCGCGTTGGCCGAGGAAGAGGGACGGGATCCAGCGGTGGATCGGGCACTGGACATGGTGCTAGAGGATTTGGTGGATCGGACGACGGCGGGGTGGTAGTCAGTCCACGGCAAAGTCAATCGGCGTCCGTTTTCCTTCCCACGGCAAAAATCACTGCGACAATCAAGCATAGCCCCACGGCCAAGCCAGTGGTCGGAGACCACAGCAGGGTGCTGCCCAAGTAGCCGCACAGCCCGGCGATCGTCATCGTAGTCAGGGCGTAGGGTATCTGGGTGCGAACGTGGGCTAAGTGGTCGCAGGCGGCGGCAATGCTGGAGAGGACGGTGGTATCGCTGATAGGGGAGCAATGGTCGCCGAAGATCGCGCCGTCCAATACGGCAGCAGCGACGAGGACCGTCAGTTCCAGACCGCCCAAGTCGTAGGCTACTGGGATCATGGTCGGCAACAGTACGGCCATGGTCGTCCACGAGGTGCCGATGGAAAAGGCGACCACCGCGGCAAGTAGGAAGACGAGGAGGGGGAGGAAGTGCGGGTCGAGGAAGCCGGAGAGCGCACCGACGATATAGGCCGAAGTCTCGACGGCCTCGCAAGTTTCCTTGATCGCCCAGGCCAAGATCAATATTACCAGAGCATAAGAAAAGCCCGCAATGCCGCTCGCCCAAGTCTTGCAGACTTCCACTAGGCCAAGCGGGCGTCTAGGGCTTGCTTCCTCTCGGCGGGTTAGGGCCAAGACCGCTGCTAATGCCGAGCCGGCTAAGGCGGATAGGAACATCACTTTGGCTGCGTCGGCGTGGGCGAAAACTTGGGTCCAGTAGAGCCGTGCGAAAAAGCCGTGCTCGGCGCGGGCAGCCGCCACGGCCGGTGCTTGGCTGGCGTCTAGGTGCATCCCGCCGAGTACGCTAACGACGACGAGGAGGACGGGACCTACGGCCACAGCCCAATGGGCGCGGAGGCCGGGGTGCTCGGGGAGCTGGGAGGCGTCGCCGGTCATCGGGCGGTCTCCCGGCGCGAGGACTTGGCCCGCTCGCCGGGCGCGGTGCTCGGCTTTGAGCATGGGGCCAAAATCGCGGCCGGCGACGGTAGAGCACAGCACGAAGGTCAGGGTTAGCAGGCAGTAGAAGCGGGCCGGTAGGGCGCGGAAGAACAGTTCGTAGCCGGAGATACCAGCACCGACTTGCTCCATCGCGCTGTCGAACAGACCCACCTCAAAACCGATCCAGGTACTGACGAAGGCGATGCCGGCCACGGGAGCAGCGGTGGAATCGACGAGAAAGGCCAGCTTTTCGCGCGAGATGCGAAAGCGATCGGCAATGGGGCGCATGGTGGTGCCAACGACGAGCGTGTTGGCGTAATCGTCGAAGAAGACAGCTAGCCCCAAGAGCGCGGTGGCCAGCCGGGCCGAGCGCACACCCGCGGCCCGGGCGACTAACAGGTCGGCGATGCCGCGAGTGCCGCCGGCCAGCGAGATGACGCGGACCATGCCGATGAGGGAGGCGGTGAAGCCGAGGATGAAGAGTTGGAAGGAGTCGCGTAGCGGAGTCCAGACAAAATCTAGGAGGGCGCGCTCTAAGCCGCGGAACGGGATCGCGTAGAGTGGGACGTCTGCCGGTAGGGAAATGAGCGCACCGCTGACGATTGCCAACCCTAGTCCCAAGATCAGGCGACCAGTGGCGATGGCGACGAGGATGGCACAGGCGGGCGGAAAGAGACTCAGCCCGCTCGTTGCGCCTTGATCGGGCAGGAGCAGTGCGCCGAGCAGGGCCGCGCCGAGCGCTATCGGCAAGCGGAGAAAGGGAAAGGCGGAGCGCACCTTAGGCGTCTTGTGGCGGAGATTCGACCTCGCGGGCGGGGACGGTGGACATTTCCAGCTTAAAGGCCAGCAAATACATCATAAAACAGCCGATGATCCACCAAGCGATCTGCCATACCCACAGTGAGGGGATGCCCAAGGGCCAATGGGCGGGATCGGTCTGATTGCCGAGGACGGCAAAGGGGCCGATGGCGCAGAAGAACCAAACTACCGTCAGAATCCAGACCGGCGTTTTCCATTTCTTTTTGGCCTCGGGCAGGGCCGTGTGCTCTTTGAGGAAGTGGTGATAGCGATCGCGGTGAGTCAGATGGCTGGCTTCCTTGGGCTGGGTGAAAAAACTGACGACAACGACAATACCCATATTAAAGAGGATGCCCCAACCGGCGCTGTGGAGTGTGAGCGGATAGCGGCCAATGCCGATGAGGCCGCCCAGTTCAGTTATATAGGTAAAGGTAACGGCGATGAGGCCGGCGATGAGGCCGGCGACGATGGCCTTGGGAGTGAAGAAGCGGATGTAGCAGATGCCCAGCAGTGCCGGCCACATCTGGAAGCCATAAGAAACGGCCAACCCCCCCAGCAAGACGAGCAGGTCGCCAGAAGCCAAGCCGACTAGTAGAGCTAGGCTGACGACGATGGCCACGCTCAAACGACCGACAAAGACCTGAGCCGAATGCGATGCCTGTTTGTTGAAGAAATGGCGGTAGAGGTCTCGGGTGATAATGCCGCTGGCCGTGGACATATAGGCGGCACCGGTCGATTGCATCGCGGCTAGTGCGCAAACGGCCAAAAGCCCCAAGAGAAAGGGAAAGCTGTCGGCTAAGGTGTCGATCAGGTAGGGAACCAAGTGGTCGGATGCTGGCAAGCCGAGGGGTTTAGTCTCCGGGACCAGTTCCATATCGAGGAGCCGGACGCCCAAGCCTTGGAAGGCGGTGAAGAAGAACAAGATGCCGCCGATGATTAGGGAAGAGGCGAAAACCTGTTGCCAGGGAAAAGGCCGAGGATCGCGGTTGGCAAAGGCCCACATCGAAAAGGCCGGTGCCGACTGGATGCCCATTAAGGCGAACATATAGGTCAGGATCATCAGGCCGGTCCAAGGGCCGCCGGTGCTATCGAAGAACAGGGTGCCGACCCGTTCGAGGAAGGAGTCCGACTCCGGTCGGGTTGGAATGGCGACCATATCGGGTTTTTGCTGGGCGAGGGCGACCAACCCCCCCTTGAAGGCCGTCCAGCCGCCGACCAAGTCAAGGGCAATAAAGCCGAGGACGACGATACCGAAAGCGAGGAGGATGCACTGGACGCAGTCCACATAGGCGACCGAGCGCAACCCGCCGGATGCTACGTAGATAAAGACGATGACCGAAAGCACAATCGCCCCGCCCTCGACAGAGCCAATGAAGCTGCCTTCGAGCGGAGTGCCGGTCGTCAGGCGGTTGAAAAGCAAGCCCGATGCCTTGAGCTGGATGCCGAGATAGGGTACGCTGAATACGAGAGCGACGATAACGGTGAGGAGGCGCATCGCATCCGTGCGATAGTAGTCGCTGAACATCTCGCCCGGCGTGATATAGCCGAAGCGCTGGCCCAAAAGCCACTGTCGCTTGAGGAACAACACCCCGGTGAAGGGGATGGTGATGGCGTAGAAGGAGGCAAAGGCGTAGGGCAGGCCGACGTTGTAGATGGTGCCGGGGTGGCCGACGAAGGTCCAGCCGCTAAAGGAGGTGGCGGTGGCGGCCAGCACAAAGACCCACAGGCCAATGCCGCGGCCGGCGATAAAGTAATCCGAGGCCGTCTTAGCCCGGCGGGCACCTTTGATTCCCCAGAAAACACAGTAAGACCAGTAGCCGACGGTAAAGACCAGTAGCCAGACCAGTTTTTCCATATAATTGCGCCAGCGCTAGTCGGAAAGCCCCAAGTCGAAGACCACGTTGGTGATCTTCCACGAGCCGGAGCGGCGGCTCAGCGTCCAGAACACATAGCGTTCCTTGTGGTGTTTGGCCGGTCCTTTGACGTGCTCGACGGCCACTTTCTCGTGCGTGACGGCCAATGCTTCGTCGCCGGCAGGGCCTACGGCCGTGTGGAGTACTTTGCGGTCGAGGTCGTACTGCACGTAGGGCAGCCGCTTGTCGAGCCACTTTTCCAGTTCCTCGCTGCCGCTGAGGGCGATTTTGTAGGAGGCCGGTTTGAAAGTGCCCAAGGCGTTGTAGCCAGTGAAGTTTGCATCGAAGAAGCCGAGGATGCCGCTGCCTGCTTCCCACGCTTGGCTTTCGCGCTGCAACAGTTCGGCGATCTCGCCGTTGGCGGGTGAGCCAGCTGCGGGCAAGAGCGTGTCGCCCAAATCCGCGACCATGGCCGTGGCCCGCCAGTCCTCCTCCTTGAGAAAGGTCCAGAAGCGGTGGACGGTCACCAGCGTAGCCTCGCTAGTCTGGCGATCGACGACGCGCCCGGAGTCTAAGCTGGTGGCAATGGCGTGGGTTGCACGCACCGCGATAAAGGGAACCGTGCGCGTGATCTCGTAGCGCCGGGCGTTGAGATCCACAGCTAGCTGGTCGGCGAACGCATCGCGGTTTTCGTGCAGGACCGTCCAAGCGCGGGGATCGCCGTTGGCATGGCCCTGATAGGCAACGAAGTTCGGGTGGTACGCCTTGAGGGCCAGCTCGGCATCGGCCCGGCGATACCCAGAGATGTCATTGGCGAGAGCTTGGCGGATGAGGAGGGTCTCGGGCGTTTCGCCGGCGCGGCTGGGCGCGGCAAACGGCGGCAGGGCCAAAAGGACGAACAATAGGCTGATTGCATTTTGCATGGCGCAAGAAGGGGTTAGAGTCAACTCGATCCGAGTTGACCCAAGGCCCACTCGGCGTAGTAGGAAACAGTGGCGTCGCTGTCGCGGCGCAATTTTTCTAGCTGGGCGCGGCTTTGGTCGCCGCCGATTTGGCCAAGGGCAATGGCAGCATTGGTGCGCACATCGGCGACCTCGTCCATAGTGGCCGCCAGCAGGGCGCTGAGGGCAGACTGCACTCGCGCTTGGCCCAAGACTTGGGCCGCGCCCGCGCGGGCGAGCGGATCCGCGGCCTTGAGGGCGGCTATGAGTTGGGCTTCGACCGCGCCGGATTGTTGCTGGACGCGGGTGAGGAACTTGACGGCATTGGCGCGGAGGATGGAGTCGGTATTGCGCAGGGCCTCAAAGAGGAACTCAATGCCTTGGCTGCGCCCCATGGTGGCCAGGGCGGCCGCCGTGCTAAAGCGCACTTGATTGCTGGGGTCTGTCAGCAGGTCGGCGAGGGCGGCTGCCGCGCCTTCGTCGCCGATGTAGCCGAGGGCTTGCGCGGCGCGCTGGCGGTGGACTGGCTCTTCGGCCTCTAGCTGGGCGATGAGCTGATCTTTGACCTTGGCTATCACCGAGCGTAGCTCGCCTTGGTAAGAGTCAGCGCGGCCACTCAGCTCCACGAGCAGCGAGACGCCGAAGTAGCCGGCTTCCTCTAGCCCTTGCAAGGCGGTTTGGGCTAATTCCGGGTCGCTGCCGGTTAGGGCCGCTTCGATTTCGCTGGTGCCGAGCTCTTCGTCCATCTTGACCAAGGCAATAGCCGCGTGGATGCGGACGATGGGGTCGGGGTCTTCAAGCTGGATTTTGGCCGCATCCACACCCTCTTGGATGTAGCCGACTTGGCCCATGGCCCACAGGCAAGCGATGCGCTCGCGGTCGGTGTAAGCGGTTGTGATCCGATCTTTGAGCGCCGCCGTGGCCCCGCGCGGCTTGATGCGGCCCAACGCTAGGGCGCAACCGATGCGGAGCTTTTCCTGTTCGTCTCGGAACTCGCGATAGTTCTCGCCGAAATACAGGTCGGGGTTGAGGCGGGCGATGAGCTGGCGGGCGGCCGGCCGGCCAATAGCGGCCAATTCGTCGATAGATTGCTGATAGGCAGACGAATCCACCGGGTTAGCGGCCATCTGTTCTAGGAGCTCGACGACCTGCTCTTCGGTGGTGCTACAGGCGCTGAGACCCAATAGAAGGAGGCAAGTTAGGCGCTTGGCAGTCATGGTATATGGGGGGGTTAGAGGTGGCGGAATGCGGATAAGGTAAGCCGTGAGACGCCATAAATCAATTCTTGGGTGCTGCGCCCGCATCGCTTTCTTGCCGCCCTTTCGCTACGACAAATACCTGAGGCGTCGTCCAAGTCACCGCGCGGTTGGCCAAGCTCTGCTCGAAGAATTTGCGCACCTGCCGCAGTTCGCCGGCGTCGAGATGCTGGGTCAGATGCTGGGCGTACGTGTGCCGCTTCTCGCCGCCGGGATTGAACCAGTGCTCGATATAGCGCGGCTCGATGTGCCGCTGCGACTGGACTGCTTCCACCCGCACCTGCACCGCGCCAAAGCCCGCAGCCTGGAACATCTGTTCGAGATCCGCGGCATCCCAGTTGACGCGCGGGTTGTCGGGCGTGGCGTAGATGGTCTCTTCGGCGGCGACGAGGTGCTCGCCTAGGTCGCCAAGCCGCTGTAAGTCGAGTAGCTGGTACAGGCGTTGCGACCGGCGCGAGAGGGTCTCGACCAAGCTGACGCGGCCCTGTGGAGCAAGGTAGCGATGCAGGGCGGCGACGACTTCTTCTTTGTGCGCCAGTGCGCCGAGGGCATTGCGCCCCACGATGGCGTCAAAGAGGATGTCGGGGTCGCGGGCGGCGATCTGGGCGGCGAGGGTGGCGAGCGGGCCTTGCAGCACTTGGGGCCGCTCGATCTCGGCTAGGTGGGCGGTGGTTTCGTGCAGGGCCACGGCGGCGATCTTGTCGCTAGTGTGCGCCCAGACGCCGCCTTCGGGTACGCGCCGCAGGGCTTCCCAAGTGAGCAGACCCGTGCCGGCTTCCAAGTCGAGGACGAGGTGGTGGCGCGCGAGTGTGAACGGGGCGAAGAGGCGTTGGCGCGTGCGCTCTAGTTGGGTGCCAACGTCGCCGCTGGCGCGCTTGAGCCATTGGTCGCGCGTCTGGTCGGCCGGGGACAGAGACAGCACCTCGGCCGGGGCGGACTCCGCTTCGATCATGGCGGCGAGCTGTAGCTCGCGGCGTTGGCGGACGCGGTCGCCAATGTCTTTTTCGCGGCCTTGGTCCGAGGGCTGGTAGAAGATGCGGCCCTGAAGGCCGAAGGGCAGGTACTGCTGGGCAACCCAGTGCTCGCGATAGGCGTGGGGATATAGATAGCCGGCGCCGTGGCCAAAGCCCTCGCTGTCGCGGCTGGCGTCTTTGAGGTGAGTGGGGACCTCGCCTTCGCGCTCTTTTTCCACGGCCGCCAGCGCGTCGAAAAAGGCCATAGTCGAGTTGCTCTTGGGCGCGGTGGCCAAGTACAAGGCGGCGTGGGCCAGGGGAAAGCGCCCTTCTGGCAAGCCGATGCGGTCGAAGGATTCAGCAGCGGCTATGACGACTTGGAGGGCGCGCTCGTCGGCGAGGCCGATGTCCTCGCTGGCAAAGATGAGCATGCGGCGGAAGAGGAAGCGCGGGTCTTCGCCCGCGTACACCATCCGCGCCAGCCAATAGAGGGTGGCGTCTGGGTCCGAGCCGCGCATGGACTTGATAAAGGCGCTGATGGTGTCGAAGTGGTAGTCGCCCTCCTTGTCGTAGAGCAGGGCGCGCCGCTGGATGGACTCCTCGGCCACCGCTAGGTCGATGGCGATCCGCCCTTGGGTGTCTGGATCGGTGGTTTCGACCGCCAACTCTAGGGCGTTGAGTAGGGCGCGGGCGTCGCCGTTGGCCACGTCGATCAGGTGCGCACGGGCGTCGGGGTGTAGGTTGACGCGGAGATGGCCGTAGCCACGCGAGTCGGTAAGTGCCTGTTGGGCGATGTGCGCGAGGGCTTCGGAACTAAGGCCCTGGAGTTGAAAGACTCGGCTGCGCGAGAGTAGGGGGCGGTTGACCGAGAAGTATGGATTCTCGGTGGTCGCGCCGATGAGGATGATGGTGCCGTTTTCAACCCAAGGCAGGAGCGCGTCTTGCTGGGCCTTGTTGAAGCGGTGGACCTCGTCGATGAAGAGGATGGTTTTACGGCTGTGCAGCTTGCACAACTGGCCGGCCTCATCGACGGCTTGGCGAATGTCGGAGACCCCGGCCAAAACGGCGTTGATGGAGATAAAATGCGCACGGGTGGTGTGGGCAATGACCGCGGCGAGCGTGGTTTTGCCTGTGCCGGGCGGCCCGTAGAAAATCAGCGAGGAGAGTTGGTCGGCCTCAATGGCGCGTCGCAGCAAGCGGCCCGGCCCGAGAATGTGGTCTTGGCCGACGTATTCGTCTAAGGTGCGTGGTCGCAGGCGAGCGGCTAGGGGTTGATCCGCCGCTTGGCGATCCCGCAGTCCGGCGTCGAAGAGATCCATGTTTGTACCTCAGTGGTCAGTGGTTAGTGGTCAGTGGTCAGTGGTTAGTGGTCAGTGGTTAGTGGTCAGTGGTTAGGGGTTAGTGGTCAGTGGTTAGTGGTTAGTGGTTAGTGGTTAGTGGTTAGTGGTTAGTGGTTAGTGGTTAGTGGTTAGTGGTTAGTGGTTAGTGGTCAGTGGTCAGTGGTTAGTGGTTAGTGGTTAGTGGTTAGTGGTTAGTGGTCAGTGGTCAGGGGTTAGGGGTTAGTGGTCAGTGGTTAGTGGTTAGTGGTCAGGGGTTAGTGGTTAGTGGTTAGTGGTCAGTGGTTAGTAGTCAGTGGTTAGTGGTTAGTTTCCGTACCGCGCCTGCTGGAGAGGGACCAACCACTGACCACTGATACCGCACGGGAATTTGAGAACAATTCTTTAAGAACATAACGACTTAATTGAACCGCGTGGACTCCTTCGCACGTAGCGGCTAGGCCATCTCTTCTTTATGTTCTGAGGACGCAGTTTTACGCTGGAGAAGCCATGTGAAAATTACCCATTTGGAACTGCATTCGGTGGTAGCGTCGCACCGAGGCAATTGGCTCTTCGTCCAAGTCCACACCGACGCCGGGTTGAGCGGGCTGGGCGAAGCGAGCCAGAGCGGCAACGACGGTTTAGTCGCGGCCGCGCTGGAACAATTGGGGCCTCGGTTGGTGGGCGCGGATCCGACCCAAGTAGAGGTAGTGTGGGAACAAATGGCGCGGGGCGCGGCCATTTTCTCGGGCGACACCGGTCGCGTTGGAGCCACGGCACGGAGCGCGATTGACCAAGCGTTGTGGGATTTGGCTGGCAAGGCGCTCGGGGTGCCGGCTTGGCGCTTGCTGGGCGGCAAGCGGCGCGACTCCGTGCGATTGTACGCCAATCTCAATCGCGGTACCCGCGACCGTAGCCCACAGGGGTTTGCCGATGCGGCGCGCCGAGCGGTCGACGCGGGCTTCAGCGCTGTCAAGAGCACGCCCTTTGACGAGGTGCATTGGCGGCGGATGGACCGCGGTGGGGTTGAACGCGACGCGGACAAAGGAATCGCGCGGCTCGTGGCCACGCGGGAGGCCATTGGCGGCGAAATCGAGCTGTTGGTCGATTGCCATCAGCGCTTTGACTTGGCCTTGGCTTTTAAGGTGGCCGAAAAGGTGCGCCCACTCGATCTTTACTGGTTTGAGGAGCCGGTGCCGCGCGACCAAGTCGATGCGCTGCGCCAGTTGCGGCTGCACTCGGGCCAGACTATTGCCGGGGGAGAGTCGCTCATAGGCCGCGAGGGCTTTTGGCCCTACATCGCCCAAGGAGCAGTGGATGTGCTGATGCCAGATGTCAAACACGCCGGTGGCATTACCGAATGCCGGCGCATTGCCGCGCTGGCCGAGGTAGCGCAGATGCCGATTGCACCCCATAGCCCGGCCGGTCCGGTATCGACGATGGCCGGGGTGCATTTGGCGGCGACCATTGCCAACTTCACGGTGCTCGAATTCGCGTTTGGCGAGGTGGATTGGCGCGGCGAGTTGGTGCGTCCGGCAGAAACCATAATAGACGGCCACATCCGGGTGCCCAATGCGCCTGGCTTGGGAATTGAACTCGACGAAGCGGTGCTCATGGCGCACCGGGTGCCATAAATGTTCTGTCGGCTCGAACAAGCAATCGCGGATTTCCGCGCTGGAAAATTCCTAGTCTTAGTGGATGCACGCGATCGGGAAGACGAAGGCGATCTGATCGTGGCCGCCGAATACGTTTCGGGTGCCGCGATCAATCAAATGCTCAAAGAGGCTCGTGGCATGCTGCACCTAGCCACGACCGAGGGCCATCTGGCGCGGCTCGGCGTCGGACTGATTGAGCCGCACAACGCCGACTGGACGACTCCACGCTTTGGGCTGCCGTTTGACGCGCTAGAGGGGATTGGAACCGGCGTCTCGGCTGAAGACCGCGCCACGTCCATCCGGCGTGCGCTCCAGCCAGATACCGGCCCCGACGATATTGTTATCCCTGGGCACGTGTTGCCCTTAGCCGCTCGCCCAGAAGGGTTGCTCAGTCGCCAAGGGCACACCGAGGGCGCGGTAGAGTTGGCCCGTCAGGCCGAACTCTTTCCGGCGGCGGTGATGTCCGAAGTGATGGCCCCCGACGGTGCAATGGCCAAGGGCCAGCAGCTAGTGGACTTTGCCCGCCGCTTGAGTTGCCGCTTAATCGACATCGAGCAAATCCACCAAGCCGTGCTGCACGGGTGATGTTGGGAATGTAAGAATTAGGAATTGACGTTAGGCAATCGGGACGAACCGGGAACGGTTGGGTCCATTCGCAATTCGCAACTGATGTTGTGCAATGTGTAAGGCCGTCGCGGCTCCGGTGTTATGCCTTAAAGATGCAGGGGCAGGCTCTGCGAAAGTAGGCATCCAGAACTGCCCGTTTGAGGCCCGGGCGTTAGGCTGGATTCCCGCTTTCGCGGGAATGACCGCGCGGGCAACGGGGCCACCGGTCGCAAGCGGCAGACGCGGCATCAGAGCCTGCCCCCTTGTTTACACAGGGCAAGCTCTGCGAAGGCAGGGGCTGCGTAACATCAGTTCGTAGTTCTCCATTCTCTACTCCTCCCAACCTCCCCTTATCTCTCCTTGGAGGTTTCCATGTACAATTTCATTCTCCTCCTCCTCGTAGTGCTATGCGGGCGGCTCAACGCCGACGATCATCCGGTGCGGGCCAATTTTTTGGCCGATGTAGATGCCGTGGAGCCCGGCCAATCCTTTCGGCTGGGAGTCGAACTGAGGATGGAGGAGGGATGGCACACGTACTGGATTTTTAGCGGCGACGCTGGCTTGCCGATCGCAGTCGAGTGGCAGCTACCGGCCGACATTGTGACAGGACTCCTGCAATGGCCCTTGCCGGATAAATTCGAGGAAGAAGGGGGGCTGGTGGTTTATGGGTATGCCGACGAAGTCCTGCTCATGGCCGAGGCTACCGCGCCGAACGAGTTGGCAGCGGGGGATACGCTGCGCCTTGCGGCTGAAGTCTCTTGGCTGGTATGCCGCGATCTGTGCATCCCCGGTAAGGCGTCGTTGGCGTTGGCACTGCCGGTGGCCGCTGTCGGCAAGCCGAGTGCCCAGCAGGCGCAATTTGACCATTATGCGGCACGAGTGCCGGGCGTGTTGGACGAGCGCGTTGCGGTAGAATTCGCCGTGCGGGGCGAGAAGGCCGTGGAGGTTGACGTGCGCCTTTCCCAAGAGGGCAAGGCTTTCGAACAGGGCGAGCAGATGCCCGACTTTTATCCGCTGGCGGCCGACGGTTTTGCATTTTCCACCCGGCGTCTAGCTGCCGACCATCTCGTGCTTTCTATCGAACCCTACGGCGACGCCGAAGTCGATACTTTGCGCGGAGTGCTCGTCTATAGGCTAGACGGCGAGGTACGAGCCGGGACGTTGGCGCTAGATTTGCGCGCTGCGCCGCGCCAAGGAGGGGGGATCTTGGAGAGGGATTACCGCGCGGCTAGCGGGGAGGTCGCCCGGTCGCTGTGGGTCTATATCGCCTTTGCAGCGTTGGGCGGGTTGATCCTCAACCTGATGCCCTGCGTGTTGCCGGTCATCTCGCTTAAGGTGCTCGGCTTTGTCAATCAAGCCGGCGAGGAGACCAAGCGGGTGCGGCAACTGGGATGGGCGTTTTGCGCCGGTATTGTGGCCACTTTTTTGGTGCTGGCGCTAGCAGTGCTTTTGGTCAAAAGCACTGGTGAGCAGATCGGTTGGGGCTTTCAATTTCAGTACCCGGGTTTTGTGGTGGCGATGAGTGCCTTGATTTTCGCGTTGGCCCTAAGTCTTTTCGGCGTCTATGAAATCCTACTTCCGGGGACTAGTGGCCTAGGGGGGCTAGGGGGACGCGAGGGGTTGACGGGATCCTTTCTCAACGGCGTACTAGCGACGATTCTGGCCACGCCCTGTACCGCACCCTTTTTGGGGACCGCGCTTGGGTTTGCCTTCGCCCAGCCGGCCGTCGTCGTCGTCGCGGTTTTTTTGGCGATTGGTGCGGGTATGGCACTGCCGTATGTGGTGTTGGCACTTGAACCGGCGTGGATCGGGTGCTTGCCCAAGCCCGGCCCGTGGATGGTGTGGTTCAAGCAGCTAATGGGTTTTTTGCTGATGGCCACAGTGTTGTGGTTACTCTGGGTCTTGGGCAAGCAGGTCGGGGTCGAAGGCATGGTGTGGACGGGGGCCTTTTTGCTGGGTCTGGGGCTGGCCTGCTGGGTCTGGGGGCAGTGGGGTAGCTTCCAACATCCCAACCCTTCAAAGCGGTTGGCGCGAGTGGTGGCGCTGGTACTGGTTTTGGGCAGCTATGCGATCTTTGTCCATCCGTTGTTGGCTACCGAGCAAACTACCGCGCCTGCACTAGACGACTGGCAGCCGTTTAGTGCCGCCCGTGTCGAGGAGTTGATCACGAGCGGACAGATGGTCTTTATCGACTTTACGGCCGAGTGGTGCTGGACGTGCAAGGTCAACGAGCAGGCAGTGTTGGCGCAGCAAGTGGTGCGCGATCGGTTTGCCGCGCTCGATGTGGCCCTAGTCAAAGCCGATTGGACCAATCGTAATCCCGAGATCACGCAGCTCTTGCGCGCCTTTGGGCGCTCAGGGGTGCCCCTGTACGTGATCTTTCCCGCCGGTCTTATCGACCAGCCACTAGTGTTGCCCGAGGTTATTACTCCAGAAATGGTCGTCGAAAAACTAGACGCGGCCGCCGCGCTCGCCAGTGAGAACTGAGGCCGCCGTGTTCTCGGTTGTCATTCCCGTGTACAACCGCCGCGCGGTAGTCGGCCGGGCAATCCGTTCGGTACTGGCGCAGCAGGGGGCGGATTTTGAGGTGATCGTGGTTGACGACGCCTCCGACGACGGTACATCCGAGCGGGTGCGCGAGGAATTTGGCAATACAGTCAAAATAGTGATCTTAAAAGAAAACAGTGGTGTCTCGGCCGCACGCAATCGCGGGATCGCGGCGGCCGAGGGCGAGTGGATCGCCCTGCTCGACTCGGACGACGAGTGGCTGCCCAACAAACTCGCGCAACAAGCAGCAGCTCTGCGCGAGAGTGGAATGTTGGTCTGCCACACCGACGAGATTTGGATCCGCAATGGCGTGCGGGTCAACCCCCACAAACACCACCAGAAATTCGGCGGCGACATTTTCTACAAAGCCTTGGCCTTGTGTGTTATGTCGCCTTCGTCGATTGCGATTCACCGCCGGGTCTTTGCGGACGTTGGCATGTTTGACGAATGCCTGCCAGCCTGCGAGGACTACGAGCTTTGGCTGCGGATTAGCTGTCGCTATGAGGTGGTCTATTTGGCGGAGAAACTCATCCGCAAATACGGCGGTCACGCCGATCAACTATCGCAGGCTCACTATGCGATGGACCGCTTCCGGGTGTACGCGCTCGACAAGCTGCTGCGCGAGGAGCCACAACTCGCACCGGCGCGCGCCGCGGCCGCACGCACCATGCTGTTGTGCAAGGCGCGGATTGTCGAGCGAGGCGCTGTTAAGCGCGGCAACGTGGAATTGCAGCAGCAGATGAGCGACTACTTGGTGCGTTGGCAGTGATAGGTCGGGTGAAGCAGCTTGGGTGGTTATACCGATACAGCCTAAGATCCCTTAGCAAAAGGTGGGTTCTCTCCCGCTAAGAGTGCCTGTGTTCCCAAGGAAGTGTGCTTGCAGGTTTTGCTAGTGACTGAAAAATAAAAACCCCCTAGTCCGCGGACTAGGGGGTTTTTTGATTGTTCTGCAGAGCCTGTTATTCGTCGCGTTGCTTCTTGACTTCCCGCATGCTTATGGAGCGGAGTTGGTCAAGTCTTGGAAGGTGCTTGCTACGCGGTTTGGATGTGCCCGCTTCCCAGCGCAGAACGGTGTTGGTACTAACGTTGAGCAGTTCGCCGAGTTCGGCTTGGGAGAGCTTGAGGCGCTTGCGATGCTTCTTAATTGTATCCGGGGCGATCCGAATTTGTTTCTTCTTAGCACCTTCGGGTGTTTTGCGGGCTTTGGCCGTGGCCGGTTTGGTGGCGGCCGGTTTGGCGGCGGCCGGTTTGGCGGCGGCCTTTGCCTTTACTGGGCCGATTTTCTTTTCTAAGCGAGCGAGCGCATCGCGCTGTTCGCGCACTGTTTTCTTGAGCTCGCGCACTTGGTCTTGCACTTCTTTGCGAGCGATCTTGCCGATCTCTTCTTTCAAAAGAGTTGCGAGGTTAGGCATGAAAGATCCTTTCACCTTGAGTAAGTATATGCATAATACAAACCTAATTAAGAGAAAAATCTACTATTTAGCAAATGCGTTTGAAATGGTATTGCGCGTCTAGTGAAAAGGTAGCAAAAGAGAATGGAACAGACATTCGCGTCTGCTGTCCGTGAAATAGAGACGATGCCCTCGTGCTAGTTCAAACAAAGAACGATCGCAGGGGTGGTTGTTCTTACACCTAAATTGCTAGCGATTTTCTCGACGACATTTGACCCGATCAACTACGCAAAATTTGCGGAATTAGTGCGTTGGTTTGGCATGTCGTATAGGGAAATTTTGCTGTGGCAAAAGAGTCGTCGAGAAGCACGAATCTATCTTATTTGCACTTTTATTTTCTGCGAATGCGCATGGGATAGGCAAGCGCGTTTTGCCCTATTTTATATAGAAACGACGCAAACGGGCGAGCGATTGCATCGGCACTAGTGAGAAAGAATGGCGACTGTATGCGACAAGGTGCGTGCGTCAATACAGCTTTTGCCAAATGCTTTTTTGCGGATTAGGCGTTGTAAGCCGTCGATGCTGTCGTTCCCCCGCGCCCGGTCCAGTTGATATGAAAAAAGATGCCGCGCGGCTTGTCGGTGCGCTCGTACGTGTGGGCACCAAAGTAGTCGCGCTGGGCTTGGAGCAGATTGGCGGGCAGGCGGGCGGAGCGATAGCCGTCGTAGTACGCGAGGGCACTGGCAAAGGTCGGCACGGGTATGCCAAGGGTCACAGCCGTGGCCACGACTCTGCGCCAAGACGCTTGGGTTTGCGCGAGTGCTTCGCTGAAGTAAGGCGCGAGTAAGAGATTGGCCAGCGTTGGATCCGCGTCAAAGGCTTCCTTGATGCGACCCAAAAACTGGGCGCGAATGATACAGCCACCGCGCCACAGCAGGGCGAGGCCTCCGTAGTTGAGGTTCCAGCCGTATTCGCGGGCGGCGAGGGCGAGCAGCTGATAGCCTTGGGCGTAGGAGCAAATTTTGGCCGCGTACAGTGCTCGGCGGATGTCTTCGACGAAAGCGTCTTTGTCCCCAGTAAACGAAGTGTCTGGGCCTCGGAGGACGCCGGCCGCAGCCACGCGCTCGTCCTTGAGGAAAGATAGGGCGCGGCTGAAGACCGCCTCGGTAATGGCGGTTACTGGAGCGCCCAATTGCAGGGCGTCGATACCGGTCCACTTGCCGGTGCCCTTTTGGCCAGCTGTGTCGAGTATTACATCGACCATCGGTTGGGCAGTCTCGTCGTCTGTCTTGGCGAGGATATCGCCGGTGATTTCGATGAGGTAGCTGTCGAGCTCGCCTTTGTTCCACTGCTTGAAAATTTTGCTCTGTGCCTGCGGCTCAATGCCGAGGGCCTCGCGCATCAGGGCGTATGCCTCGGCGATCATCTGCATGTCGCCGTACTCGATGCCGTTGTGGACCATTTTCACATAGTGGCCAGCGCCGTCGCGGCCCACCCAATCGCAACACGGGCTGCCATCTTCTACTTTGGCAGCAATGGCTTGGAAGAGGTCCTTGATGTGGGGCCAAGCAGCGGGGTTGCCGCCGGGCATGATGCTCGGGCCTTTGAGCGCGCCCTCCTCGCCACCGGAGACGCCAGTGCCCACATAGAGCAAGCCTTTGGCAGATAGCTCTTGGGTGCGGCGGACCGTGTCTTGATAGTTGGAGTTGCCGCCGTCGATGAGGATGTCGCCTTGGTCGAGTAGGGGCACGAGTTCGGCTATAACGCGGTCCACAGCTTGGCCGGCTTGAACCATCAGCATCACGCGGCGCGGCTTTTTGAGTTGGGCAAGCAACTCGGCTGGCGAGTGGGTACCGATGATGGATTTGCCGCGGGCGCGACCGGCGATAAAGGTATCGACCTTGGTGGTTGTGCGGTTGTAAACGGCAACGGTGAAACCGTGGCTAGCCATGTTGAGGACGAGGTTTTCGCCCATCACGGCTAGACCGATTAGGCCGATGTCTGCTCGGCTCATTGGACTTCTCCTGTGGGGTCGTTGTTCGGGTCTAGGGCGCGGCGCAATTGGGCAATACCCTCGGCGATGTCTGCGCCTAGATGGATGCGGAGCACGGCCCGCCCTTGATTGACGAGGGCTTGGCGGTCGCCGAGGGCTTGGGCTTGGGCGAGGACGCCGAAGGTGATGCTAGAGGCTACGGCCCCGGCTTCGTCGGGAATCGGCGCGTCCTCGGCTGAGTCGGCCGTTAGCTGAATAAAAAGCCCGTGCCCGGCGTCGCCCTTGTGCAGCTGCCCGGTTGAGTGCAGGAAGCGCGGCCCAAAGCCGAGGGTCGTGGCTAGGCCGGTGTGTGCTAGTAGCTGGCGGCGCAGGTCCTGTAGGGCACTGGTGGTCTCCGGGGTCGGCGGGAGGTGGGCTTGCAGGGCAATGTACGTGCGCCCTCGCTCGCTGCTTGCCAGAAAGCGCACTAGGGCCTGTGACAGGGTGGTGCCTTGCACCGGCCCGTATAGCGCGAGGCCATCGACGAGGTCGGGTGCCGGTGCGGGTAGCGCGCCGCGTTGTTGATAGGCGGCCACCATCTGGCGGGCTAGTTCCTTGGCTGCCTCGACATCGGGCTGGTCGAAGGGATGGATGCTGAGGAAGAATCCGGCTATGGTCGTGGCAATTTCCCAGTGAAAGAAGGCCGCGCTGAGATCGTAGGCGTCCGCTAGTTGGAGGCACAAGAGCGGATGCCCGGCTGCGGCAATAGCGTGGGTGCGGGCGTCGGCTGTGTCGTCCAACCGCAGATGGACGAAGATCCGGTCGGCCCCGTAGGCATGGGCTGCACATTCAGGCTCTAGATCGACCGGCAGCAGGCCCTTGCCGTCTTTGCCCGTGCTCTCGGCGATGAGTTGCTCGATCCAAGCGCCAACTGCGCTGATGGCTGGCGAAGCAATGAGCGTTAGCTTGTCGCGGCCAGCGAGGGCACCTGCGCCGAGAAAGGCACCGAGTTGGATGCCCGGTTGCGGATCGGCAGTGGCTCGCGCAGCCCGGTCGAGCAGGCGGTCGATATCCGCGCCAATGGCACCGGCTGCGACCAAGCCATAGTGCGACAGGGCCGAGTAGCGCCCGCCGATGTTGGGATCGTTGCGGAAGATGTGGCGAAAGCCGAGGCGTTGCGCGAGGGCTTCGAGGCCGCTACCCGGGTCGGTGATGGCGGCGAAGTGCCGTCCAGCCTCCTCTGGGCCGAGGGCGTTAGCTGTGCAGTTGTAAAAGTACTTGAGCAAGGATAGCGTCTCTACTGTGCCGCCGGACTTGGTGGCCGGGAGAAATAGGGTGCGGGCGGGGTCGAGGGCACGCGCCTTGGCCAAGACGGCTTCGGGCTGGGTGCTGTCGAGCACTGAGAAGTCGAGAAATCCATCGGCCACGCCAAAGATCGCGCGGAAGACTTCCGGCGCGAGGCTAGAGCCGCCCATGCCCAACAGCAGGGCGTGGGTGTAGCCATCGGCGCGGACCGCGTCGATGAATTGGCCAATGGGACCGATGGCGTCCCGCATGACATGCGGGTTGTCGAGCCATCCGAGCCGATTGGCAATCTCGGTTGGATCGGGCCGCCAGACCGTGTGATCGCGTGCGAGGATGCGCTCGTAGATGCGCTCGGCCGCTAGGTGCTCGGCCGCCTGCTGCACCTGTGTGCTAAAATTGGCCGAGGCCCAAAGGGCGGAAACCTGCATTGGAGGTCCTAAGAGTTAGTGGTTAGTGGACAGCGGACAGTGAATAGTGCCCCGTCGCCCCTAGCATGGGGAGCAGACGGGAACTAACCACTAACCACTAAGAATGTTAAGACAGCTTCTTAGGAAGCGGCCGGGGTGAGGTGATGGTTAGCCGGGTAGCTTGTTTAGGATGTTTAACAGCAAGCTGCCGATGGCTATCTGGATGCCGATAATCCACCGGGTCAACGTGTCGATGCGGCGGCCCAGCTCGCCCAACCGCTCGCTCAATGCCGTCTAAGCGGCGGTCTAACTGCTCGGCAATCCCTTCTAAGCGTCCTATGCGCCGGCCGTGGTCTTGGGCTTGCGCGATGGGTTCGGCCCTGGTCTTTTGTCTCCTCTTTTATGGTCAGGCCGGGGCTTCACCACCCAAAGGTGTCTCGATGATTTGTCCGATGCGTTGGGAGTGGTTGAAGAACCAATGGCGCTAGTAGATTGACCGTTGTACCACCTTTTGCGGCGTAGGAGCGTCCCCGGACCACGTCCGAGTTTATAATAGCCTTGTTCTATCGAATCGACAATTCCACTAGGACCATTAGTATAGTTATGATGCTGATTAAGTTATTCGGCATAATCCACCACGCAAGGCAGTGGTACGATTTGGATTTTTACGCTAGTCCTAGACGCCGCGTAGGGCGTCGGTGTCGCTGCGGGCGACAATCCTATCGAGAGCGTAGTGCCGATCCGTCCCCCACTTCCCAGTGACCCACTAGGCGTTTTTCAAACTATACCACTACCCGACGCGGAATAAGGTTGACTTTCAGCCATATAGCCCTGCTTTACCGGGCACTGAAAACCTCGTAGAATCGTCCGATTTTCCCGATGTTCGCGTTTAACCCAACAGCTTCTAGTCAGTTGATGAAAGAGATCACTATGCTCGTACAATTCAAAAAAAAGCTGTGGGATTGGTGGGCCATGTAGAACGCTTTTCTGGCCAAAATAGAGATCAATACGGCCTTTCAACGCGACGCATATCGCCTCCTTGTCTTTTTTCACGGCTATAGTTTAGCCCACACCATCCGCCCCCTCGTGATAGCACGGACGTTGCGCTAGCGCGGGGCGTGTACGACGCCCCGATGGAGCAGACCAGATGGTGTCCGAGGACGAATTCATCCGCCGTCTCTACCCCCTGAACGCCATTGCTTCCCGACCGGCCCTCCGCGCCCTACTCGCCGAGGCGCGTCAGCAGGGCATACCGCACGTGCAGAAGGGACGGCTGATGTGATACAACAAGCGGACCGCGTAGAACTGGCTCTACGACCACGAGCCGCGCTTCTTCGAGCTGGATGTCATGTCGCAATCGGCGCGAGTATCAACATTGGTACGCCGATTGCGATAATGCTTACAGAAACAACAAACCATATTCTCCACAGGGACAGAAAGGAGGGAATGCTTATGAAGCACATCGTCTTAACTGGCTTGGGGCTTGAGGCCCTAGTAGCCCGTGCTTCACCTTGGAGGGTGCCTCCGATAAAACTCACCCTACCTAAGTAAAGGATCTCGTCATAAAAAAATCATCATCCAAAGGGCCATTGGCCTCACCACTTTGGTCACCAGTTTCCTGCCGCAGCAAGCCGAGGCTTGCGACTACCTCCACGGCTTAGAGATGATCAAGGTCGAGGCCGGGCCCGAGTTGCTACAGGCCGTTGAGACCATCTCCGTCGAGTCAAGTATTCCCATTACTCCCGAACAAGAAGCCGACTTGCGCGGGTGGCTCTACGACTTCTTAGTCGCTTTTTCTGTCTCCGGCAGTGACAGCCTCGCCGCTGAGTTTTATCTACGCGAAGGCGTCAATGACCCTGAAGCGATACAGCGGATGAAAGACGACTTCATCAACCAAGCCCGCGCCTATCGCGGGCAGATCATCGCTTTTTTAGCAGACCGCGATGCGTTTGGTGCCCGTGAGTGGTTCAACGACGACGATGGCTGGTGCGCCGACTTGCGCGACTTGCCGAGGTTTCACGAGCGCGGCTAGGCTGTCGCCGACAGCTTGCGCCATGCCCTACCCGCCCTCACGGCCTCGTGCTGTATGCGATGGTGCTCTTTGCATACTACGACGCTATATGAGTACCCCTAAGTACACGAACCTCCTTTGGGTACGCGTCTTTTCGAGTGTCCCTAAGAGGGTGGGCAAGACGTCCGCGCCCCCGGCTGAGTTTCCAGTGTCGTGTAGTAAATGAGCCCCCACCAGAAAGAAACCTCCTCCTGCGCTTCGGCTTGGCCCTCGTACTGACGGTGGGGCTAATGGTGCTCAACGCCCTCGGCTTTGTCGGCGGCTCCTACGAGTTCCGGCGCGATTACTATCTCCAGCAAGTCCAAGCCGAGCAGGAAGTGGGGCGCAGCAACGAACGCCCAACGGGGCCTGTGGAAGCTGATTCTCCATTCAGGGCAAAACTATATCTATAAAAAACCCAGCCCCCTCATGTTCTGCGCCACCGCTGCCAGAGACGCTCTGCCTGAGCGTCTCTGGACACCGAGTTGGGAAAGCACCTACACCACCACCAAATTCTACGCTCCCTTTGTACTGATCTATTGGGACATCATAGACATCTGGGCACCCAAGGTCAGCCAACTGCTAGAGACCCAAGCCATCGACTGGGTCTTTATCATCGGCCTGTGCTTTTTTGCCATACTCGCCTACATGTTGGCCTATCGCTCGTGGCTGCGAACCAGTATTGTCTAGAAAGCTGCTTTCGCCGGAATGGCATAAGCAGGGAAAGCAAACGACGCAATTCAGCTAAGAGGGACTCTATGCAGGCGACACTCTACACAGACGACGGGGCGTATTTTGTCCGCTTGGGCAATGGTTTGGTGCTCAGGTGGTGCCGGGCGGAAGATGAGTGGGACAAGAGCCGGGCCGAGTTGCCGAGCGGAGCTAGGCAGATCGACTTCGCGGCCCTGCCAGAAGCTCTGCGCGAGGAGGTGCTGGCGGTTTTGGCGCGCGCCGCGGCTGTGTCGCGCTAACCACTGTTTTCTACGATTTGGGCGACGAGGTCGTCGAGGCGGGTGCGAGTCGCCGCTAGATCCGCTCGTGTGAAGCGCGTAAGGTGTGCCTCGTCTAAGTCGGCGAAGTACAGCGTCGTGCGGTATTCGTCTTGGTCCGGGTGGAGAGCCTGCAAGCAGAGGGCGTAGATTCCCAACTGAAGTCGGTAGTGCTGTACGGCCTCTGCTGTATTTGCGTGGTGGCCGGTCTTGTAATCGACTAATTCCCACAGTCCGTCGGCACCGCGTCCCATGTAATCTACCACTCCATGTACTAAACCGCGCTCTAGCGAGAGCGTAAAGCGCACTTCGGTACGGGCCTCCGCATGGGCGAGCCAGCGCGCGGCTAAGGGCGATTGGTGGCAGCGGCGCAACAGGGTAGCCAGCTCGCGCTCGAACGAGGCGCGATAGGAGGCTACGGGCAAAGTGGCGGCTGCGACGAGGTCGGCTGCGAGGGCTGCGGGGTCGGCATCTGGGCTGTTGCTCAGGGCCTCTAGGCCGGCGTGGGCGAGCTTACCAAAGAGTATGCTGCGGCGGCGGGGCGCATCTGCTTGGCCGAGGGGCCACGGCGGCAGGCCCAACACGTACTGGCGATGGTGCGCGGCCGGATCTGCGGCGAAGAGGACCAACTCGCTGACTGCAAGTTCGGGCCGGGCCTGTGGATCGTCGAGCGGCGATAGCAGATCCAATACCGGTTCTGCTGCTTGCGCGGGCGCGACGTCGAGGGCGAGAAAGGCCGGCTCGGCCCTGCGATCGGTGGTCGCGGAGGCCGGGAACGCACTGGGGTCAGTGTAGATGGGTAACGGGGACGGTACGCCTGCAACCGCCTTGGCACCTCGGGCGAGGTCGGCCTCTGTCAGGGCCAAGCTTCCACAAATCCAACTGAGACAGTCCGCAGCCGCGTCAAGGTCGGCGGCAAAGTGCTTGTCGGTCAGCGCACCGCCGAGCAGCAGGTGATCTCGGGCGCGGGTACAAGCCACGTACAACAGGCGCTTCTCTTCGGCGTGCTGGCGACGGCTCGCATTGCGATTGATGAGGCTGCGTATAAAGGAGGAGGTCTTTTTATAGCCCTGCTCGGGGTCGAGTGTGCGCAAGCCTATACCCTTTTCCGCGTCGATGAGTACGGGAGCACTGTTTTGCAAATTGAATCTCGCGGCCAAGTCGGGCACTACGACGATGGGAAACTCCAAGCCTTTGGCCGCATGTACAGTCAGGATGTTTAAGGCGTCCGCGTCGAGGCGGGCTTCGCCCTCTTGTTGTTCTTCATTCGTCAACAAGTCGAGGCGGGCTGCGAAATCAGCGAGAGGGCCGCGGAATTCGCGGGCGAGGTCGAGGAGTTTATGCACGTTAGCTATGGCCTGCTCCCCGCGCTCGCCATAGCAGAGAAAGCCCCAAGCCCCAGTGTCTTCGAGGATGGTGTGCAGCAGCCTAACGAGGGGTACGCGGTCGCGCAGCTCTCTCCAGCACTGGAGCCGAGCGACCGCGTCCGCAGCGGCCTCTTGGTCCGCAGGGGCGAGCCGCTGCTGCCGACTAGCGTCGAAGAGGTGCTCTGCGAGCCGCCCGCCGTGGGGCGCGGCCAGCGCGTACAAGGCGTTGTCCGACAGGCCGAAGTACGGCGAGCGCAACGCGCCCATCAAGGCGATGTCGTCGCCGGAATTACACAGGGCGCGGAGGATATTGGCTAGGTCGTAGATTTCTTGGCGCTGGTAAAAGCCCCGGCCGCCGACCACTTGGAAGGGAATGCCACCGGCCCGCAGCGCGTCTTCGTACGCGAAGAGATTGCGGCGACGGCGCAGAAGCAAGGCAATGTCTCCGGGAACGGGCGGACGCAAGCCCTCTTCTTCGGTGACCTGCAAGTCGCTGCCCGCCAGCAGGTGGCTCAGGCGGCGAGCCACGAACTCGGCTTCGCGCAGCGCGGCCTCTATCGCGTCGCGGCTGTCGTCCGGCGGCAAGAGCAAAAGCTCAACCGAACCCTCACTCACACTGGTAGAGCGGCACCCGACGAGCGGGTCGTAACCGACTTGGAAAGGCTCGTCCGGGACCGCCTGCATAAACTTGGGAAAGAGCGCGTTGACAAAGGCAATGGGCTGGGCGAGGGTGCGGAAATTTTCGCCCATGACGAGCGCACCGAGCCGCTCTGTGGGGGAGGCGTCGAGGAGCTCGCCGTCGTCGCAAAAGGGGCGGGAGTCGCGCTTGTGCGCGGCATTGGCCTCGGCGATGGCGTCGCGAACGCGGGCGAAGACCGTGACGTCGGCTGCGCGGAACGAGTAAATCGACTGCTTGGGATCGCCGACGATGAAGAGTTTGTCGCCGGCCATTTGCCCATCCGGCGACGCCAGCGAGCGGATGATTTCCCACTGCAAGGGATCGGTGTCTTGGAATTCGTCGATCAGCGCGAAGCGATAGTGCTGGGCCAAGCGTTGGCGGATGTCTGCGTTGGCGGCGATGAGCTGATGGCTTTTCTCTAGAAGGTCGTCCATGTCCAGCATATTGCCGTTGCCTTTGCTGCTCTCACAGCGCGCATCGGCTCGGAGAAAGACGCGCGACAGGGCGGGCAGTACTGCGGCGGCGCGCTCGTCGGCCGCCCCGAGTTCGAGGCCGAGGCGATCGGCATGCGGGGCTAGGCAGCGCCCCAAGGCGGGCACGAGTTCGCGGACGCGAGCGAGCGCGGCTTCCTCCCAATTGGATTTCTTGCCCAGCCGGTTGCCGCTTAGAGGTTTGCCATTGGTCAAAAGTCCCTTGGCTAGGCGTGAGAGGATTTCTATAGCCTCGTCGGGCGGGGGCGTTTGGCTCAGCCGGCGCATGAAGTCGCAGAGGGGGTTTAGCCGCTCGACGGCCGAGTCTCTCGCGTCGGTTAAGGGTGCGAGCTCGGCAAGCTCGGCGAGCATTTCGGTGAAGTGGGCATCCGCGAGCAGGGCGCGGTACGCGGGGGCACCGGCCGTTTGCTGCGTCCTGCGCCAGTCGCTGAGGATTGGGTCGGGCGACTGCTCGGCGTAGCGGCGGCACCACGAGCGGGCGAGATGCTTTTTCTCGAGTAGGTATTCCAAGATCTGTTCGAGATAGCGGCGCGGCCATTCGGCTAAGGTGCGCTGCAAAGCCCCTTTGTCCGGGTCGGAGTCGCGCAATCGGGCTAGGGACTCTAGAGTTTGGCGCACGGCTTGGTGCCGAAGCTGCACGGCATCTACTTCTTCCAAGACCGCAAAGGCCGGGTCCACATCCGCTTCAATGGGATACTCGCGCAACAGGGCTGTGCAGAAGGCGTGGATGGTGGAAATGCGCGCCGCGGGCAGGTCTGCGCGGATTTGCCGCAGGCGCTGCCGCTCTGGTTCGGGCAGATCCTGATCGAGGGCGTTGGACAGCCGCCGGGCGATGCGCTCGCGCATTTCCGCCGCGGCCTTTTGGGTAAACGTGATGGCCAGCACTTGGCGCACGCCGATTTCGGGATGCAGGCGCAACAGCTCGATGTAGCGCTCGACTAGCGTTGCGGTCTTGCCCGCGCCGGCGCTGGCGGTGACCGCGATATTGCGCTGGCTGTCGAGGGCCATGCGCTGGACTTCAGTTAGGGGGACGGTGCGCTTCACGACAAGTCCCTCATGCGTTGGGGATCGAGGCGGCAGCTTTGTTGATAAGGGCAGTGCGGGCAGATTTTGGCCGGGTCGTGGGCGGTGACGCGAAACACCCCACGGCGCATGGCTCGCGCATAGGAGAGGACGAAGCCGCGCACGGCGTCGAGGCGCTGGCGATACGCTTCGTGGTCGTACAGGCCGTAGCGACCGCTGGCGACATAGGCCGCATTGCGATGTGTGGCATCGGCAAATAGCCCGCTGCGGCCGCAGTCCTCTAGGTCGCGGAGCATCAGGTACGCCGCCCCGGCCCCTTCTCGCAGCCCGATTTCCTCGAACAGGGATTCAGCCGCTAGTAAGTAGAGCGGGAGCTGGAGGTTGAGACCGATGTCAATATCGGCTACGGAGGGCATGCGGCCGGTCTTGTAGTCGAAGACGACGAAGCGGCCATCGGCCGTGCGGTCGATGCGGTCGATCTTGCCGGAAAGCCGCACTTCGTCCCCGGTTTCTGGGTCGCCGATGGCATAGAGCGTGGTGGTCGATTGCTGGTCGCCCTCCCCCATGCCGGGGTAGCTGCCAAAGCTCAGCTCAAAATGGGTCGGCACGGCCGGATTAGCCGCGGCCGATTGCAGGCGGAGGAAGCAGGGCAAGATGCCCTCGCGCTCCCCGTCGTCAGAGCCGAGCAGACGCTCTAATTCTCGATCCCAGAAAAAGCCCGTAAGCCTCATTCCCTCGGCGATTTGGCGGCCTCGGTGCCGCAGTTCCGCGATATTTGTGGCCAAGTTTTCCGTGCGTTCAGCCGCTTCGCCCCGGTCCGCATAGAAGTGGTAAAGAATACGGTGGACGAGGTTGCCGCGCTTGAGCGCCGAGTCGTCGGCTCCTGGGTCGTGGAGGGGCTGGAGGTTGAGCAGTTCTTGGGCAAAAAACCGGAAGGGACAGCGGCCGTACAGCTCTAGTTGAGTCGCGGAAAAAGAATGACCCGCGCCGAGGCGGGTGCGCAGCGCGTCGAGTAGCGGAGCCTCGTCGAGTACGCCTTCATAGTGGCCGAAACCCTCGGAACTCGTGCGCCGTTCAGCAATGTGCAAGCCGCGCACGAGATGTGCAGTGGCGCGGTCGTCGAGCCGCACGGCTTGGTTGTAGAGTGCGAGGGCGTCGTGTGCGCGCTCGGATTCGCGCACAGCGCACAGGCCGTGCCCCAATGCAAGGTGCAACTCGGCAAGGGTCCCCGGTGTGGATCCGACCTCGCACGGGGAAGGCTGCGGAGCGAGCAGGCCGTCTAACTCGGCGAAAAAGGGAGAGGGGGCAAGCATCTTGCTGCCCGACTGCTGGGGATAGAAGACGCCGAGGCCGCGGCGCGGTGTGCATACGGCGCGGTAGAACAGCAAGCGCTCGGCGGCGGTGGTGGCGTCCTCGTCTAAGTTCAGGGCGCGGCGCTGGGTTTCTTCGAGGAAAATATCGGCTGGCGGCAAGCGGGGAAATTCGCCTTGCACCAACCCGCCGAGGAAGAGGTAATCGCAGGGTGTGCTGCCCGCTGCGGCGAGGTCGGTCACCTGAATGCCAGCGCGCGTTGTGGTGGGGACATGCGCTTGAAAGATGGCGTCGCGCAGCAGGTCGGCGAACTGGCTCAGGGTGCGGGGTTGCAGGGCTGCGGCCGGCGCGCACAATTCGTCGAGTAGCTCCAAAAAGCACGCCACTGCCCGGCCGTCTTCTACCGTCCCATCTGCGAGCGCGTCTTCTACGCCGAGGGCGCCGAGGGCGTGGAGCAGATGGTGGCGGAAGGAGGGTAGGTCCTGTCGGCTCTCCAAGGGCTGGAGCAAGTCAAAGAGTGCGGTTAGGCTGGCTCGTAGGGGCTGGAGGGCCTCCCATTCGTCGCGCAGGGACTCGCGCCAAGTGGGGAAATCGTCGATTTCTTCGGAGACTGGCTCTCCTTCTCGTTCTAACTCGCGCTCTATGTAGGCGAAGGTGTCGTCAATGGCTGCGAGCCATGCGCTGCGCCCGGTTGGCGGCGAAATGTTGCGGGTCCACGCAGCGAAGTCTGCGGCGGAAAGCGTGCTGGTCTGGCGCGCGAATGCGTAGCGCAGTCGCACCAAGGGCAAGCTGAGCAAGCGGAAGAGCGCGGCGCGGCTGTAGCGCTCTAGCACCGCGTTGATGAGCGCGAAGATGGTGTTCATGGCGGGCGCCGTGGCAAGGGGCCGCCCACGCGCGAGATAAAAAGGCAGGCCGTGGCGCGGCAGCACTTCCTCCACCAGCGCGGCATAGTCGTCGAGGTTGCGGAAGCCAATGCGGATCTGCGCTAGTGCTACCCCTTGCTCTTGATGCAACTGGCGGACGCGGCGGGCCATCGCTGCGACTTCACCGACCCGGTCTGGGCAGGCGACCCGCTCTACGGGCGCATCGAGGGAGTCGCGGCTGTGGGTGAAGAGACGGCCGGCAAACGCGGCGGCTGGGTATTGCTCGGCGGTGCTGTATTCGACGCGGACAGCGCGGGCGCGGAGGAATTCGTACAGGGAGCGCGTGCGGGCAAAAAAACTTGGGGCCTCGGGAATGTAGTCGAGCAACGCGATGGATTCTGGAACGAGGGCTAGCAGCTTGTCCAGCACGGGCAAAAAAGGTGTGGGCACTTCTACAAAGCCGCAGAACACGAGCAGGCTAAGGCCGGGGAAGTGCCGGGCGAGAACCGAGCGGTCGAGGTAGGTATCCACGGCGGCAAAACGCTCGCGGCTCCCGCTCCAGCCAGCCGCAAGGCGCTCTAGGTAGGTTGCATAAAGAGCCTGCAATTCCGCGCTGCGCTGAGTTGTTCCCCGCAGGTCACTCGGCTGGGTGCCCGTTTCCTCCAACCGGCGGAACAACTGAGTTAGCCCCCGGCTCAGCCGCTCGGGTCGGCTGCTGTAATAGGGTGCGCTGGCTGCGAGGGCGTCTTCGACTAAGAGCCGGTGGGCGCTGAGGGGCAGGGTTGGTCGCTGGCCGGGGCAGAGGCTATAGAGGATGTCGGTAAAACTGTTTAGGTCGAGGGCCAAGTGCCCGGTGAGCAGGTGGCCGGCGCGGATGAGCTGCCGCCGCATGAGCTGGGCTTGGAAGTGCGATGGAAAGAGCCAGAGAAAGGACTCGCTGTCGCTTGCGTCGAGACGCGCCAAACAGCGCTCGTACGCGGGCGATGCCTTGTCGGGATGGGCTGGGCCGTAGATGAGGGTCAGTTCGCCCATTAAGAGCAGTGGTTAGGGGTTAGTGATCAGTGGTTAGGGGTTAGTGATCAGTGGTTAGGGGTTAGTGATCAGTGGTTAGTGATCAGTGATCAGGGGTTAGGGGTCGGTCCCAACTCGCCCTTGGGTGTGGTGCTGGGGCTGACCACAGCCCCTATTCAGGGGTGCGCTGCCAACGTATCGCCGAGGAAAAACACTGTCAAGACGCTCGACGCACCGTGCGTTGACATAGAACCGAGCAGGTCGCTTTTTATGCCACGCGGCAGAACCGCGCCTTTTCTTTGGGGAACTCGCGATGAAAAAATGGGCTGTTGTATTCTTTCTGTGGTGTAGTTGCGCCCCCTTGACCTCTCCTGCGGGAGAGCCGGGGGAATGGCAGGCACCCGAGATGCCGGCCGAGCCGCCGAGTGCGCTAGAGCAGTACTTGAAGGTGCGCCAGCACTATGGTTTTGGCCCCCGGCCCGACTTTGTGGCCGTGGTGCCGTTTGTCGATGAATCGGGGTTTCGCGAGGGGGTGTGGAACGTCGAATACGAACTGGCCAACATGCTTAGCGCAGAATTGGCGACCCTTCGCAAATGGCAGGTCGTCCCTTTTGACGCGGTCGCCGAGTTGGCTCTGGAGTTTGGGGTTCCCGACCACGCGCAGGCCCTCGCGATCGGCCGCAAGCTGGAGGCTGATTTCGTCGTCGTGGGCCTTTTGCAGGACTACGACATGCGCCGCCTGTCGGTGGGGGATCCCTTGTTGGGCGGCTACAAATCCTATTCGGCCGTGGCGCAGATGAGGGTCGAGATCGCACAGGTTGACGACGGCGGCACGATCGGTCAGGCAGAGGTGCATCGCGAGCTCAACGACCGCGATTTGGGACTCGCCCTGTTGGGCAAGCCGCGCGAGCAGGACTTGCAATTTGCCGGATTGAAGGAGCTAGCGTTTGGCTCAGAGGCGTTCCGCCAAACCCTGTTGGGCGAGGCGACGGTAGAGGCCGTAGGCGAGCTGGTGCACAAGGTGGCTGCTGCTTTCGACCCAGAAGGCTTGGCGTTTGAGGGCGATGCACCCGAGGTCATCGCCGTGTACAGCGAGGACATTTACGCCAATATCGGCAGCGCGCACGGCGTGCGGTCGCGGTTGCGCTTTTTCGTCTATCCGAGCAACGACCGGATAGAGGCTGAGGGGCTAGCACCCGAAGAGTCGGTTGCCCTCGTCGAGGTCGCTGAAATCATCAGCACCCGGCTCGCCAGCTTGCGGGTGCTCCGCGCAACCGGGGAGATCAAGCCGGGCGATCGACTCGAGTTAGCGGAAGGAGAATAGCGATGCAGGGCGTGGTCAAATACCAGCGGGGCGACGGATTTGTCGAGTTGCGCGACGTAGCGGATGCGCCGCCCGGCCCCAAGCAGGTGAAGGTCGAGGTGCAGGCCACCGGGATTTGCGGATCGGATCTACACGTGTACCGCGATACTATCAACTACCATATCCAGACCCCGGTCGTCATGGGGCACGAGTTCAGCGGCGTGGTAGTGGAAAAGGGCTCGGAAGTCGGCGATCAAGTCGAGGTGGGCGACCGCGTGACTGGCGAGCCGAGTGTGTACATCTGCGGCGACTGCGAATACTGCTTGAGCGAGCACTACAACCTCTGTCCCGAGCGCAAGGTCATGGGCTACTGGCACCATGGCTGCTTTGCGCCCTACTGCAATGCGACCTTCGTCCACAAGCTGCCCGCTGGCGTGGGGTTTGAAGCCGGTGCCCTGACTGAGCTGTTAGCCTGCTGCGTGCATTCGGTCATCGAGCAGGCCGGCGTGACCGCCGGGGACTTCGTCGCCATCACCGGGCCTGGGCCGGTGGGGCTATTCTCGGCACTCGTGGCGCTGGCCGAGGGGGGGACGGTGATCCTCTGCGGCACCGAGCGGGATGCCGAGCGGCTGCAACTGGCCGCGGATCTGGGCGTACAACACACGGTCGATATTGCGGCCTGCGACCCAGTGGCGCGAGTGCGCGAGCTGACCGGCGGCTATGGTGCCGACGTGGTGGTCGAGTGCGCGGGCGTGGCACCGGCTATGCGGTTGGCCTTGGAACTTGTGCGCAAGCGGGGCCGCTACGCCCAGATGGGCCTGCCGGGCGCGCCCGTGGAGATCGACTTCGAGAAGATCGCCTACAACGAACTCAAGGTCTCCGGCGGCATTGGCCAGCGGCGACCGGCTTGGAAGCGGGCACTGCGGCTGATGGAGCGGGGCTTTATTCCCAGCGAAAAGCTGATCACCCACCACTTTGCCCTGAGCCAATGGCAGCGAGCCTTTGACATGGCCGAGGAGCAGGAGGGAATCAAGCTGATGTTCATGCCGCAGGGCTAAGCGCAACCCGCGCTTGTGGCTTTGGCGAAAATTGACAATCATCATAAAAAAGTGATAAATTGGGTGTGTGGGACTTCCGCGAATACCATAGTGCGGTAGGGAAGTGTCCTGTATCGGAATGGTATGGAGAGTTATCAGCGAAAAATAGAGCGAGAGCCGACCGGTTTTTGCGCATCGCTCGGCGGTTCAACCGGCTTGAACCGCCGCATTTCAAGAAATTTCGCGAGTTATGGGAAGCGCGTTGGTGGGGTGAAAATAAGGTTCCGCATCGGATATTTTGTTATGTCCCTTCCGATAGACAGTTGACATTGCTCTGTGGCTGCATACACAAGGACGATCGATATAAGCCTACGAAAGCCTATAATACGGCGGTACAGCGCCGCAACGAAATAGAAAACGGGGAGGCAAGCACCCATGAGTTCGATTTATAAGCTCTGGCGTAAACTGCGCGACAAAGCGTACCGAGACGGCTATACGGAAGCTCAGCTTTCAATTGAGATGCCCTTTCAGATCCGAGCAATCCGCAAAGCACTCGGCTGGACGCAAGCCCAACTCGCGGAGCGGAGCGGCATTCCGCAAGCGCGGATATCCCACATTGAACAGCCCGGCCGGGATCCGCTGTCGTTGCGGACGCTGTACCGATTGGCAACCGCCTTTGACGTGGGCTTGCTGGTACAGTTTGTGCCGTTTAGCGAGTTGGTACGGCGGGAAGCGGCCTTTGACCCCGAGACGTTTCGCGTCCCCAGCTATGCAGAGGATCATATAGAGAGAACCGCACAGACTACCGATACATTGGTGACAACGGAGCCTTACACGACCAACCTCAAACTTGAATTCAAGGTACAGGTACCGTCCGCAGAGAGTTTGCAGGTTCGGGGCTTATTCTTCCAGTCGCTAGAAACTCAGACTCGCAACGTGATCCTAGCTAGCACAGAACCCGGCACCGATTGGTCCACAGAAAGGACACCGTATGAATACAAAGCACAGGCCACAGGATGAGTCTGTAAACATCGATGAACTGCCACAGCAGCGGGCGGCAGGCTATCTTTCGACGTACTCGAATCACGTTGAAATGGGATTCTCGCCGTGGGATTTCAGGGTTTTGTTCTTCGAGATCACGGAAGATGAAAACGGAGATATCATACGCGAAAAGAAGGCTCGCGTGGCGATGTCCCCTCAGCATGCGATGGCTTTTTCGCAGCTATTGAACAGCGCTATCGAGAAGTGGGCTAAGGAACACGCCTCCGATCAGCGGAATGAGCAAGCCTGAATGAAATGGCCTGAAACTCGGCATTTGACCAAAGGCAACAGGACATCACAGTACTTGCCCCTTGAGAGCACACCTGCTGCTCTAGTCGCAGCGGCTGTAGAATTTTTTGGTTTTTTATTAGTCCACGCCGAATGAAATGCGGCCGCTAAAAGCACTTGAAATCGTCTCCCACCGCTTCTTTGCTTTTTGCTTTTACAAGGCGATAGGAGTAGCTGTATTTCGGTGCCACGATTCCGCCGCTCCACTTCGAGCGTGTAAATGAAGCCCGGCACATGCGTAAATCCCTCTATTTCCTCATAGAAAAATTCCCACGCTCCAGTTTCCTCGTTTTTTGCCACCAGACACCCGCACTCGATGGAGCCTTGGCACGTCATTCTTTCAGGCCCGATCACGAGCGTCTCGATGGAAGATGAAAGCGGGTTTGAGCCGCCGCCGCGATAGCAAAGAGTTGGGCCGCATGATATAGCAGTCCTAAATGACTTGAAAATATAATATAGAACGTTCATTGGCTCTGTCTCTTCTGTCTATAAGAAGTCATCTCCCGCGAAGGCGGGCTTCACCGAGAGGCGTGACATATAGTATTGAATGACGTAGGATTGCTATATGCTTCCTTTTATTGAGCCTTGACACAGCACTCGTTTTAAGAGCGTGAATAGGTTTACCGCGTAAGCACTAGGTAGTTAGGGAGATGGGTCGTTTGGGCACAACGAATAACGGACTTTCCTAGAATAAGGACTGTTTAATTAGTGGTTAGTGGTTAGTGGTCCGTCCCATCCGCCCCCTTGGCGACGGGTACCCGGCGACGGGTCCCGGAACATTGACGCGGGGGACTGCGCTGGTCCGGACGAGGGCTACGGGCCAGCCGAGTGAAACCGCCTAAATGAAACCGGAATCCCCAACCGTACACTAGGAAATTCCGACTAATAAACCTAAACTAGGTAGGAACTGCACGGCAATGTGTTTAGGTGTCATGTAGTTAGGGGGCATCGTTTTGACTGAATTCTTTGAACAGCCCATTCTCAACTCGCCTTACGAGCGCCCGAACCGGCATTGGGAACTGGACGAGACCGGGCAGCCGACCCAGCAGATCGTCGAACACCGCCGGCAGGCCGAGTTTATCACGCCGATCCCACAGCCTAAGAAGCGCAAGGGAAAAGAGCAACAAGCCGCGCTGGTATTCGACGCGGCGGCGCAGAAGCTCGAAACCGCCGGCCAGCAATACGACCTGACGGCCATCATCAACGGGGTTCGTCAGCAGGTTGATCGCTGGCGCGACCTACCGAATCCGAGCCAATGGCAGGTGACCCCGGAGACCGCTCGGCTGCTCCGGCACTGGCGGGACCACCGCTTCAGTGGGACTCGGCCCTTCTTCTGCCAAGTCGAAGCGGTAGAGACCGCTATATGGCTCACTGAAGTTGCGCCTAGAACGCGATCCGGCAAGAGCTTCCTCGACCACCTAGCGAACGCCAACAACGACGCCAATCCAGACCTGCCCCTGCCGCGGTTGGCACTCAAGTTGGCGACCGGCACCGGCAAGACCACGGTTATGGCCATGTTGATTGCTTGGCAGACCGTCAACGCGGTGCGCCGGCCTCAGAGCCGCGGCTTCACGCGCGGTTTCCTCGTAGTCACGCCCGGGATCACCATCAAGGACCGCCTGCGGGTGCTGCAACCAAACGATCCGGACAGTTACTACCAGAGCCGCGAGTTGGTTCCAAGCGACATGCTCCCCGACTTGGAAAAGGCCAAGATCGTCATTACCAACTACCACGCCTTCAAGCGGCGCGAACGCATGGAGCTTTCCAAAGGCGGGCGATCTTTGCTTCAGGGACGGGGCGAGACGCTCTCGACCTTGGAGACCGAGGGGCAAATGCTGCAACGGGTGATGCCCGAACTCATGGGCGTAAAGAACGTCTTGATCCTCAACGACGAAGCGCACCACTGCTACCGCGAGAAGCCGGGCGAGGGGGAGGAAGGTGCGCTCAAGGGCGATGACAGAAAGGAAGCCGAAAAGAACAGGGAGGCGGCGCGGCTGTGGATTTCCGGGCTGGAAATCGTCGGCAGCAAGCTCGGCATCAACCGGGTGATGGACCTCTCGGCAACGCCGTTCTTTTTGCGCGGGTCGGGCTACGCCGAAGGTACGTTGTTCCCCTGGACGATGTGCGACTTCTCGCTCATGGACGCCATTGAATGCGGCATCGTCAAACTGCCCCGCGTGCCGGTGGCCGACAACATCCCCGGCAGCGACATGCCCAAGTTTCGCAATCTTTGGGAACACATCCGCACCAACATGCCGAAGAAGGGGCGGGGCAAGGCCAAGGAACTCGATCCTCTCAGTTTGCCCGTGGAGCTACAGACCGCACTGGAAGCCCTGTATGGGCATTATCGGAAGACCTTCGCGCTTATGCAGGAGGCGGGCATTGGCGTGCCGCCGTGCTTCATTGTGGTCTGCAACAACACCTCGACCTCCAAGTTGGTGTACGACTACATCTCCGGCTTCCACCGCGAGAACGAGGATGGTTCAAAGAAACTTGAGAATGGTCGCCTAGCGCTGTTTCGCAACTTTGACGAACAGGGCAACCAGTACCCACGGCCTCGCACCCTGCTAATCGACAGCGAACAATTGGAGTCTGGCGACGCGCTCGACAAGAACTTCCGCAACATGGCGGCAGATGAGATCGAGCGTTTCCGCCGCGAGATTATCGAACGTACCGGCGACCGTCGTCAGGCCGGAAATATCACCGACCAAGACTTGCTGCGGGAAGTGATGAATACAGTCGGCAAACCGGGGCGGCTAGGGGATTCGATTCGCTGTGTGGTGTCGGTCTCTATGCTCACGGAAGGGTGGGATGCGAACACCGTCAGCCATGTGTTGGGCGTGCGGGCCTTTGGGACGCAGTTGCTTTGCGAGCAGGTCGTTGGCCGTGCGTTGCGCCGGCAGTCCTACGATCTCAACGAAAAAGGTTTGTTCGATGTCGAGTACGCCGATGTCTTGGGCATTCCATTCGACTTTACGGCCAAGCCCGTTGTGGCCCCGACGAGACCGCCGCGAGAGACCGTTCAGGTGCGGGCCATGCGACCTGAACGGGATGCGCTGGAGATTTGTTTTCCTCGGGTAGCCGGGTATCGAGTGGAATTGCCGGAAGAGCGGCTCAAAGCCGAGTTCAACGAGGACTCGGTGCTGGAACTCACGCCCGATCTGGTTGGTCCGTCGAGAACGAGGAACCAGGGGATTATCGGCGAGGGCGTGGATCTCAATCTGGTTCACACCAACGACCTGCGGCGCTCGACCCTACTTTTTCATCTGACCCATCGGTTGCTCTACACCAAGTACCGCGATCCGGGCGAAGAGCCCAAGCTCTATCTTTTCGGCCAGCTCAAGCGCATCGCCAAGCAGTGGCTCGATGGCTGCCTCGTCTGCAAGGGCAGCACCTATCCGGCCCAACTCATGTACCAGGGACTAGCCGACACAGCCTGCGGGCGCATCGCCGCCGCCATCACGCAAGCGAAAATCGACCATCATCCGGTCAAAGCGGTGCTCGATCCGTACAACTCCGTTGGTTCAACAGCCCACGTGAATTTCAACACGACCAAGGCCAGCCGCTGGCAGACCGACGCCCGCCGTTGCCACATCAACTGGATCATCCTCGACAGCGACTGGGAAGCGGAGTTTTGCCGCGTCGCCGAATCCCATCCGCACGTCAAAGCCTACGTCAAAAACCACAATCTCGGCTTGGAAGTGCCCTACCGTTGCGGGTCGGAAACGCGGACGTATATCCCGGACTTTATCGTCCGCATTGATGATGGCGGTGGCGATGAGGATCTGCTGCATCTGATCGTCGAGATCAAGGGCTATCGGGGGGAAGACGCCAAGGACAAGAAGACGACCATGGACACCTATTGGGTGCCTGGCGTGAATCATCGCGGGGACTACGGGCGCTGGGCTTTTGCCGAGCTTACCGATGTGTTCGAGGTGGAAGCTGCGTTCAATCGTTTGGTTGAGCGGTTCCGGTTGAGGACCGGGTAGAGGAGCGGCAATGCGCCGAAGGGTACAAAAGGAGAGCGATCATGCCTTGGGATAGCGATAGCTTGTTGCAGCAACTCAAGCTTGGCGAGGACAGCCGCGTTGAGTTCAAAGAAGCCGGGTTCACCGGCGACCGCGTCCGTGCGCCTCATCGGGACGCTATCGCCGACGAGTTGGCCGCTTTGGGCAACACCATCGGCGGCACCTTGATCTTCAGCGCGTCCGACGCTGGTGAGGTGCGGTCGATGAACCGCGAACAGATGGATGCGTTGGAAGCCTTCGTCAGCGAGATTTGTGCAGACAGCATCCGTCCTCCGTTGGCGTTTGTCACCCAACGGTTGGCTCTGCCGGACGGTTCGTTTGTGCTGGTTGTCGAAGTCGAACAAAGTGCGCTGGTCCACAAGAGTCCCGGGGGATACCTTTCCCGACAAGGCAGTGCCAAGCGAGAGATGTCGTCGGAGGCATTGAACCGTCTGTTTCAGCAACGGGGGCGTTCTGGCCTGCTCGGCCCTGACGAAGCGATCGTTGCCGGAACCGGATCCAACACGCTCGATGAAACCCTAACAGATCGTTTCATGAGTTCGCGCGCCACCGAGCCCACAATCGTCCAACTCACAAAGCTGGGGTTGGTGCGGGAGGATGACAGCGGTGCGATCCGCGCAACGGTCGCCGGGGTGTTGCTTTGCTCCGGACGCCCGGATGAGCACATACGCGGCGCGATGATCGAAGCAGTTCGCTATCGCGGCACGGTGCTTGGCCGAGCGAGTCAGCACGACGCGGCGTCCATCACCGGCCCGTTGGACCAGCAGATCCGCGATGCGGTCAACTTCGCTAGACTCAACACGCGGGTAGCGGCGCGCAAGGCCCCGGGGCGAGTAGAGACCCCGCAATTTAGTCCGCGAGCAGTATTTGAGGCCATCGTCAACGCGGTGGTCCACCGCGACTACTCAGTGGAGAACGCAAAGATACGGCTCTTCATCTTCGACGACCGCCTTGAGTTGTACTCGCCGGGTGCTCTGCCCAACACGCTGCCCATCGAAGCCATGCGCAATCGACAAGCCACCCGCAATGAAACGCTCGCGTCCATCCTCCGTATGCTCGCGGTAGGGGATATTGCCGGTGCGGGTGACCGGCAGTATTTCTTGGAGCAACGCGGTGAAGGGGTTCCGATCATCTACGAGCAGACCCGGGAGCTGACAGGACGCGATCCAGAGTACGAACTGCTCGGCGGCGCGGAACTGCGGCTGACGATACCTTCTGCCCGTCCGCCGGTAACGGGCATCGAAGGGGAAGTGTTGGTGTCTGCCGCCGGTCAGCCGCTTGCAAGTGCAAAGGTCGTTGCGCTGTACCCCAACAAGACTTGGATGGAGGGGGAAACCAATGCGTTTGGTCGGGTCCATTTCGGGTTTCACTCGAAACTTCCCATCACCGTTTTCTGCGCGGCACCGGGACACACTGCCCACGTGGAGCGGGATTGGCACCCGCCGGAATCGCTCTCGGTGCAGCTTGAACCGCTGCCAATGGGTGGATCAACGGTGTTCACGGAGGGGACAGGTCACTTGCCCAATTTGACCGGGCGGCTAGATCCGATCCTCGACGATCTCGACCGCATGTACCTGTACGCGACAAACGTCGCCATTGACGAAGGCAAGCAGCAACCCGTGCGTTTCAAACTGAATCAGCCCTTGCAGCTTACAGATGTCAACGGGTTTGAATGGATCGTGCGGTTCATTGAGATGATCGGAAAGTCGGCACTGTTGGAATACGAATCCCCGTCCCCCGATTAAAATGAGGAATCCATGAGAGAGAAAGTTTATCTCGAAACGATCGTGATTAGCTATCTGACTGCTTGGCGAAGTCCACAACTCTTGATGGCAGCACATCAAGAAGCAACGCGAATTTGGTGGGACGAACAAAAAATAACTTCGATATATTTACGTCAGAGGCCGTCATTGAAGAAACGTCAGTAGGTGATCCCGAAGCCGCGCAACGGCGACCCTCTCGAATTAATGGAGGAATAAGCTCATGCAACCAGACCCAATCGTCGAAGAAGTCCGTAAGATACGCGATGAGTATGCTAAGAGATTCAATTATGACCTAGATGCGATTTGCCGAGATTTACAAGAGAAGCAGAGGCAGGGCGAAAAAAGAGTGATTTCTTTGCCGCCCAAACGCCCAAGAAAGATGAACGACACTTGATGGAATTGGCGAGTATCGCTGAATCCGACCTGTAACTGAACCCATTTGTGATACGGTAGAAAGACTGCAATCCATGGCAAAACGAAAATCACCTAAGACGGTCGCAACTCTGCGGCACGAGGACGCAGCGCGTAAGAATATCCCCACGGCCGAGTATCAGGCGGTGATGGAGGAGGACGACCGGAATCCCATTGAGGTCGCGTACGAGCGGCGCAACCGGGACCTCGACCCGCAGCTTGTTTGGCGCGGCAAGGACGAGCAGAACGAGTCGGACCTCGTGGTGCAAGCACCGCCGCTGTTCATTCAGGAGAAGGTGCATCCGCAGGTGCTGATTGACGATCTGCGGCAGCGGAGCAAGGAGACGGAGAAGGAGGATGGCGAATCGGGCTTCCAGACGGATCTGTTCGCGGATTTCAACGGCCTGCCGAGTGCAGACGCCCAGACTGAGTTCTACCAGCACGACGCCAACTGGTCGAATCGGATGATTCTTGGGGACAGCTTGCAGGTGATGGCGTCTTTGGCCGAACGCGAGGGCCTGCGCGGCAAGGTGCAGTGCATCTATCTCGACCCGCCCTACGGCATCAAGTTCAACTCGAACTTCCAGTGGTCAACCACCAGCCGCGATGTGAAGGACGGCAAGGCCGAGCACATCACCCGCGAGCCGGAGCAGGTCAAGGCGTTTCGGGATACGTGGCGGGACGGGATTCATTCGTACCTGACGTACTTGCGGGATCGGCTGACGGTGGCGCGGGATCTGTTGACGGAGAGTGGATCGATCTTTGTGCAGATTGGGGATGAGAATGTGCATCGGGTAAGGGCGGTGATGGATGAGGTGTTTGGGGAGGGGAATTTTGTTGGGTTGATTACTTTTATGAAGGCAACAGCACAGACTTCCAAGCTGCTATCAACAGCATCAGATTACTTGATTTGGTACGCTCGGTTGAAGCCACAGGCAAAATATCGCGCACCATTGCTAAAAAAAGTAATTGGTCGGGCCGGAGCTACGGGCTACTCGAACATAGAAGCGTCTGATGGAACTATCTCTCGTCGTATAAGCCAAGAGGAACGGGAAAATCCTGCTCTTATTTCTACAGATGAGAGAGTGTTCGCATTAGACCATATACGTGGCACAAGGACTCCGAATCCTGCTGACCTTAAAGGTTATACATTTCAAGGCACAACCTTTAATTCCGACGGACGCTATTGCTGGAAAACCGACAAAAAGGGTCTCGACAACCTTGACAAGAGCTGGCCGGTTGTAAAAGCAGGAAACCAATTATCGTACAAGCGATATTTCCACGATGATTGCCTATCCCGTTCGACAAACTGGGCGATACCGCTGGTATTGCTACGGATAAAGTCGATACGTCGTGGAGACGAAACCAAAGTCATCCAACGCTGCATCCTCATGACCACAGACCCTGGCGACCTCGTCCTCGACCCCACCTGCGGCTCCGGCACCACCGCCTACGTCGCCGAGCAGTGGGGCCGCCGCTGGATCACCATCGACACCTCCCGCGTCGCCCTCGCACTCGCCCGCGCCCGCATCATGGGCGCACGCTATCCCTGGTATCTGCTCGCCGACAGCCCCGAAGGCCGGCGCAAGGAAGCGGAAATCAGTGGCCAGGCGTCAGTGACCGGTGGTCAGTTTAACGACAACTCGCCGACCACTGGTCACTCTCACTCCATCCGCCAAGGCTTTGTCTATCAGCGCGTCCCCCACATTACGCTCAAGTCCATCGCCAACAACGCCGAGATCGACGTAATCTGGGAGAAGTACGAGGAGCGGCTTGCGCCGCTCCGTGAACAGTTGTCAGCCCACCGGCCACAGACCACTGACCACCGGCCACTCGAAGAATGGGAGATACCGCGTGAGCGTCCAGAAGACTGGCCACCGGCCACTGAACCACTGATCACTGCTTTCTGGAAGCAGCGCATCGCCCGACAAAAGGAAATCGACGCTTCCATCGCCGCCAAAGCCGACTATGAATACCTCTACGACAAGCCCTACGAAGACAACAAGAAAGTCCGCGTGGCTGGCCCGTTTACGGTGGAAAGCCTGTCGCCGCACCGCCTGTTGGGCGTGGACGAGAACGACGAACTCATCATTGATAAAGCTGCCGAAGACAAACCCGACTACGGCGAAAAGCAGGACTTTGCCGAGATGATCCTCGATAATCTCAAAACCTCTGGCGTCCAGCAGGCGCACAAAGACGACAAAATCAACTTCAGCTCACTCGTCCCCTGGCCCGGCCACCTCGTCTGCGCCGAAGGCCGGTTTGATAGTGGTCAGTGGCCAGTGGTCAGTGGCCAGAAGAAGAACGCACAAGCCACTGGTCACAGACCACGGGCTACTGAACACCGCGCCGGCATTTTCATTGGCCCGGAATTCGGCACCGTCTCCCGTCCCGACCTCGTGGAAGCAGTCCGCGAGGCCGCCGACGCCGGCTTCGACGTTTTAATCGCCTGCGCCTTCAACTATGACGCCCACGCCTCGGAGTTCAACAAACTTGGCCGCGTCCCCATCCTCAAGGCGCGCATGAACGCCGACCTGCATATGGCCGACGATCTCAAAAACACCGGCAAAGGCAACCTCTTCGTCATCTTCGGCGAGCCGGATATTACAGTGACCAGTGGTCAGTGGCTGGTGGCCAGTAACGGGAGAATGATTGCGAATTATGAGCACGTTAAAGAGTTATCAGGACTTGGAAGTCTGGAAGAAATCAATCGAACTGGCAGAGATGGTCTATCGAATCTCTGCCAAGTTTCAGCCGGAAGAAAAATTCGGCATAACCAGCCAAGTGCGGAGGGCGGCGGTATCCGTGGCAGCGAATATCGCAGAGGGAGCAGAGCGTCACGGGACCAAGGAATTTCTCCAATTTCTGGGGATAGCCAGCGGTTCTCTAGCAGAGACGGAGACCTTTCTGATTCTGGCGCAGAAGCTGGGAATGGCCCCAGCCGAGCAGATCAACCCCCTGCTATCGCAGGCGGCGGACGTTGGACGGATGCTCAATGGGCTCAAGCGCTCGCTGCGGTCCAGGAACTGACTCACGCGGACTTCCCGCTGTCCCTGACCACAGGCCACTGGTCACAGGCCACTGTCCACGGCGTGGACGTATTTCATCCGAACACCGGCGAAATCCGCAGCGACAGCGCCGACGGCATCGCCTGCTGGTTCGTCGATACCGACTACAACGAGGAAAGCTTCTTCGTGCGCCACGCCTACTTCCTCGGCGCCAACGATCCGTACAAGACGCTCAAGACGACGCTCAAAGCCGAGATCAATCGAGAAGCTTGGGAAACCCTCAAAAGCGACACCTCCCGGCCTTTCGCCAAGCCGCAGTCGGGCCGCATCGCGGTGAAGGTGATCAATCACTTAGGGGACGAGGTGATGAAGGTGTTTCGGGTGTGAGGATCGGATAAAGACGAATCGCCCATCTCTAACTGACTACCCCATGAAAAAACAAACCATCCAATACACTTCGCCCATAGTGCGGTTAAATACCTACGAAAATCAGCAACAGATGAATTCGGAAGAGATCTTTGACTAGTACAACCGGGGCCAACTATCCGACGATTGGGCCAATGACTACCGCCACTATTTGCAACTCCGCGCCGTTCCAACGCATACAATAAGGGCACCCACAAGGGCATCTGTTCCAAGCCAAATAGTTGGAACAAATGACACAAGGGGTGCCCGATAGCGTCGCGTATTAACGCGCCCTACTTCTTATCTTCGTCAACGACCTTAAAGTCGGCGTCCACTACGCCCGAATCCCCGCCTCCTTGCGGCTGACCGGCGGCACCTTCCGGCGCTGGCTCGCCCTGCGCCTGTTGGGCTTGGGCGTCCTTGTACATTTCCTCCGCCAGCTTGTGCGACGCCTGTTGCATCGCGGCCATGGCCTGAGTGATGGCCTCGTCGTCCGTGCCTTCGAGTGCTTCCTTTAGCGCAGCGACCGCGTCCTCAACGCCTTTCTTGTCGGCATCGGCTAGCTTGTCGCCGTGTTCGGCGAGCGATTTTTCCGCCGCGTAAATGAGCTGGTCGGCCTCGTTGCGGCGATCGACGGACTCGCGGCGCTTTTTGTCCTCATCGGCATGGGCCTCGGCGTCCTTCTGCATGGTGTCAATTTCCTCTTGGCTCAGGCCCGAGGACGACTCAATGCGGATGGATTGCTCCTTGTTGGTGCCCTTGTCCTTGGCCGCGACGTTGAGGATGCCGTTGGCGTCGATGTCGAAGGTCACCTCAATTTGGGGCATGCCACGTGGAGCTGCGGGGATGCCGTCGAGGTGGAAGCGGCCGAGGGTGCGGTTGTCGTTGGAGAATTCCCGCTCGCCTTGCAGCACGTGGACTTCCACCGAGGGCTGGCTGTCCGAGGCCGTGGAAAAGATCTGGCTCTTCTTGGTGGGGATGGTGGTGTTGCGATCGATTAGCCGCGTCATCACCCCGCCCATGGTTTCGATCCCGAGCGACAAGGGCGTTACGTCGAGCAGCAGGACGTCGTCGACATCGCCAGCGAGCACGCCGGCTTGGATGGCCGCGCCCAAGGCCACGACCTCGTCGGGGTTGACGCCGCGATTCGGCTCTTTGGCGAATAGGGCTTGGATGGTCTCTTGGATTTTCGGGATGCGCGTCGAGCCGCCGACCAAAATCACTTGGTCAATGTCGCTAACTTGCAATTCGGCGTCTGCGAGGGCCTGCTGACAGGGGGCCTTGGTGCGCTCGACTAGGTCGTCAACCAAGTGCTCAAACTGGGCGCGAGACAGGCTGGTTTGCAAGTGTTTCGGCCCCGTTTGATCGGCGGTGATAAACGGCAGATTGATTTCGGTCGAAGTGGAGGAAGACAGCTCGATCTTGGCCTTTTCGGCCGCTTCTTTGAGCCGTTGCAGGGCCATGGGGTCGCGGCGCAGGTCAATGCCCTCCTTCTGTTGGAAGTCCTCGGCGAGCCAGTTGATGATCTTCTGGTCGAAATCGTCGCCGCCAAGGTGGGTGTCGCCGTTGGTGGATTTGACCTCGAAGACGCCGTCGCCCAGTTCGAGGATGGAAATGTCGAAGGTGCCGCCGCCGAGGTCGTACACGGCGATCTGCTCGTTGGTGCCGCCCTTGTCCAAGCCGTAAGCCAGCGCCGCGGCGGTCGGCTCGTTGACGATGCGCAAAACCTCCAGGCCGGCGATGGTGCCCGCGTCCTTGGTGGCTTGGCGTTGGGCGTCGTTGAAGTACGCCGGGACGGTGACGACGGCTTGTTTCACTTCCTCGCCCAGATAGTCTTCGGCTGTCTGCTTCATCTTTTGCAAGATCATGGCCGAGATTTCCGGCGGCGTGTATTCGTTGCCGTCGATTTTGGCCACGGCTAAGTCGCGGCTATCGTGGGCCACTTCGTAGGGAACTTCGCTGATTTCGTTGGCGACTTCGCTGTAGCGGCGGCCCATGAAGCGCTTGATCGAATAGATCGTGTTCTGCGGGTTGGTGACGGCCTGGCGCTTGGCGGTCTGGCCGACGAGGCGCTCGCCGTCTTTGGTGAAACCGACCATGGAGGGCGTGGTGCGGCCCCCTTCAGAGTTGGCGATTATCTCCGAGTCTTGGCCCTCGATGACGGCGACGCACGAGTTCGTGGTGCCTAAGTCGATGCCGATGGTTTTAGCCATTGTTTTTTCTCCAGGATTTTAGATTGAGGTGGTGTGTTGAGGCGCACATGGCCGGACTGTTTACGGCTGCGACGCCCAAGCGAATAAAGCAATATACATGCCGCGATCTAATAACTATAATATAACATATTGTTTTGAAATAAAATACGGCAATAAATGAGCAATTTGCAAATCGGTTTATGGCGACATGGTGGCAGCGATTTGTGTTATCGTGTCATTGATATGGAAGCGGCACATTGACAGGGTGCTGCCATCCGGCTAGATTGGCCGCCTAGTAAGGAGGGTTCATGGAGCAGTTCAAACTAATTTCCGAGTACGCGCCCGCTGGCGACCAACCCCAAGCCATCGCCGAGCTGGTCGAGGGTGTGCGGCAGCAGCACGCCCAACAGACGCTTTTGGGCGTGACGGGCAGCGGCAAAACCTTCACGATGGCCAACGTCATCGAGGAGTTGCAGATGCCGGCTTTGGTCATCTCGCACAACAAGACGCTAGCCGCCCAACTCTACGGCGAATTCAAGGGGTATTTTCCCGACAATGCGGTCGAGTATTTCGTCAGCTACTACGATTACTATCAACCCGAAGCCTACAAGCCGAGCACAGACACGTATATCGAGAAGGAGATCGAGCGCAACGAGGAGATCGATCGCTTGCGGCTCAAGGCCATCAGCTCGCTGTTGCAGCGCCGCGATGTGGTGGTCGTCGCCACGGTCTCGTGCATTTACGGTATTGGCTCGCCCCGCGACTACGACGAGCAGAAGGTTTCCCTGCGGCGAGGCGCACAGATCGATCGCGACGACATCTTGCGCGCCTTAATAGACATCTATTACAGCCGCAATGATTTCGAGCTACAACGCGGCTGCTTTCGGGTGCGGGGCGATATCGTCGAGATCGTTCCTGGGTCGGAAGACCGCGCCGTGCGCATTGAGATGTTTGGCGACGAGATTGAGGGTATTTACCTGATTGACGCGCTTACTGGCGAGGTGCTGGAGCCGCGCGAACACGTCAGTCTCTTCCCGGCCAAAACCTACGTGACCGACGAGGAGCGGACGGAGCAAGCCTGCCAGCAGATCCTCGTCGAGCTGGAGAGCCAACTCCTCGACCTGCGCACCGAAAGTAAGTTGGTGGAGGCCCAGCGGCTGGAGACGCGCACCAAGTACGATTTGGAGCTGATCCGCGAGGTCGGCTTCTGTCCGGGGATCGAAAACTACTCGCGCTACATGGACGGTCGCCAGCCGGGTTCCGCTCCTTATGTATTGCTCGATTACTTCCCCGAGGACTACCTGCTTTTCATCGACGAGTCGCACGTTACTGTGCCGCAGATCCGCGGCATGTTTCGCGGCGACCGCTCGCGCAAGGAGAACTTGGTCGAGCACGGCTTTCGCCTGCCGTCGGCCTACGACAATCGGCCGCTGGTATTCAGGGAATTTGAGGAGCGGATGGGATGGACGGTCTTCGTGTCGGCCACCCCGGCGGAGTATGAACTGAAGCAGTCCGGCGGCGTGGTGGTCGAGCAGGTGATCCGGCCCACGGGGTTGGTCGATCCCTCCATTGAGGTGCGGCCTCAAGAGGGGCATATCGACGACCTCGTCGAGGAGATAAGGCAGCGAGCCGAAAGGCATGAGCGGGTCTTGGTCACCACCATGACCAAGCGCATGGCCGAAAACCTCGCCGACTACTTTGAACAGCTCGACATCCGGGTGCGCTACCTGCATTCGGATATTGAGACGTTGGACCGCGTCGAAATCCTCCGCGACCTGCGCTTGGGGGAGTTTGACGTGTTGGTGGGGATCAACCTGCTGCGCGAAGGCTTGGATTTGCCCGAGGTCTCGCTGGTGGCCGTGCTCGACGCCAGCAAGGAGGGCTTCCTCCGCTCGGGGATCGCGCTAATCCAAACCATTGGCCGCGCGGCCCGCAACGCGGCCGGCAAGGTGATCTTCTACGCCGACCACGTAACCAACTCGATGCAGAAGGCCATAGACGAAACCTATCGCCGCCGCCGCAAGCAGGAGGCGTACAACGCCGAGCACGCCATTGTGCCGAAGACGATATACCGCAGCCGGGAAGAGATTATCCAGGCGACCTCGGTGCTCGAAAGCGTGCGCGGCGTTGCACCCGAATTGGCAGCCGAGCCGACCGTGAATTATCAAGAAATAGAGGACCAAGAGGAGCTGCTCTCCGACTTGGAGCAGCAGATGAAGGCCGCGGCGGCCAATTTGGAGTTCGAGAAGGCCGCGCATCTGCGCGATGAAATCACGCGGATCAAGGAGCAGCAGGTGAGTTGAAGGGGGGCCGCCAAATTTGACCTGCGGCGTTGTTCATTATTAAATTGGCCTGTTCTTGGAGGAGCGGAGCAACATCAAATAGGAGTACATTATGCTGGGAAATGGCCGCGATGTGATTGTCGACGTCCAAGACGTCAAGATGGTTTACAATGCCAAAAACCGCGACGAATCGACTCATGTTCACGCGCTGCGCGGTTTGAGCGTACAGGTGTACGAAAACGAGTTTTTTGCCATTATGGGGCCTTCTGGGTCGGGGAAGAGCACGCTTTTCAACATGATTGGTGCCCTGCAGACGCCCACCGGCGGTGAAGTGCTCATCGAGAGCGTCAATCTGGCCACGCTCAATGCGCAGCAGCTCGCGGCGGTGCGCTGTTTTGAGCTGGGTTACATTTTCCAGACCTACAATCTTTTGCCGGTGATGAGTGCGCTGATGAACGTGTCGCTGCCCACCGTGTTTGCCGGCATGACCACGGCCGAGGGCGAAAGGCGGGCCATGGAATGTTTGAAGATCGTCGGCCTAGACGAGAGGGCGCACCACATCCCCTCCGAGCTGTCGGGCGGTCAGCAGCAGCGCGTAGCCATTGCCCGCGCCTTTGTCAACAAGCCGCGCATCATCCTCGCCGACGAGCCAACGGGGAACCTCGACAGCAACACCGGTCAGGAAATCATCAACTATATGAAAAGCCTGCAAGAGGAGATGGGGACGACGATTATTACCGTGACCCACGACGATAAAATGCTCACTGCCGCCGACCGCATGGCTTGGATCCGCGATGGGCAGTTAGAGCGAGTGGCCAACCGCGAGGACATTGATATCCACATGGGCAGCATCAGAGAGCACTGAATTCGGCTAGACTATAAGGCAATAATCGGCCTAATGGTCAAGGCTGAGAAAAGCGTGTCGTGCCCAATGGACCACCCGTCGCCTTAAAAGGCAAGTCCAAAGGCTATTACGACGTGTTGGAAGCGGTAGGAATACTGCGGGCTGTGCTTTCTATTGGGCTGGAAGGGTCGCTTTGAATCAGGCGTTGATGACCCCGTGCCGCTGTTGCCCCAAGCGGCGACAGCGAAATTCCTCGCACGCGTCGTGGTCATGGGCTTCCGCTGTGTGGGGCCGGTGGTTGGACGGGAAAAGTGGCACCTGTTTGAGACCAGTGATTTTTTGTGTTGCCGACGCATTATTTTACTGAGGCCCTGCCCATTTCGATCATCGAGGCCATGGCGAATGGCCTACCGGGCGATTCCGGACTTGGTCGAAGATGGCGTAAGCGGCGTGTTGGTCGAATACAATCAGCCCGAGTAGATCGCCGATGCCATTCGCCGGATTGCGGCCGACCGTGCTCGTTAGGCGGCGATGAGCAATACTTTGCGATTCAGCGGCGCCCATTCCGCTTTTAGAGTGTGCCAAACGCAGACAACTCGTGCGACTCGCAGAAGGATCAACGCAACTCCATGAACATTCTCGTAACCGGTGGGGCCGGCTATATTGGTAGTCATACCTGCTTGGAACTGCTCGACGCGGGACACCGGGTCGTCGTTGTGGACAATCTGGTCAACAGCCGGCAAGAAGCCCTGAAGAGGGTACAGGAGATCGCGGGTAAGAAGCTGGAATTCCACCCGGTTGACTTGCTCGACAAGCCGGCCTTAGACGCGGTCTTTGCTGGTTGCAAGATAGACGCCGTGATTCATTTTGCCGGCCTCAAGGCCGTGGGAGAATCCGTGGAAGTCCCCCTGCGCTATTACCACAACAACCTCACCAGCACCCTGATCCTGTGCGAGGTAATGAATCGGCACGAAGTGAAAAACTTGGTCTTCAGCTCCTCTGCCGTGGTGTACGGGGATCCTCGCACGGTGCCGATTAAAGAGGATTTCCCCCTGTCGGCAACCAACCCCTACGGCCGCACCAAATTGATGATCGAAGAGCTCCTGCGCGATGTGCATGCGGCCTCCCCAACTTGGAATATCGCCCTGCTGCGCTACTTCAACCCGGTAGGGGCGCATGCCAGTGGCCGCATCGGGGAAGATCCCCGAGGTACGCCCAACAATCTACTGCCCTACATCGCTCAGGTTGCGGTGGGCCGACGCCCCGAAGTGCTGGTGTTCGGCGACGATTACCCCACCTCGGACGGCACGGGTGTGCGCGACTACATTCACGTGGTTGACCTAGCCTTGGGTCATCTCAAAGCACTGGAAAAACTCTCTGCACGACCCGGTATCGTCGCCTACAACCTCGGCACCGGACGCGGATTTAGCGTCTTGGAAATGATCGAGGCGTTTGCCCGGGCCTCGGGCCGGAAGGTGCCTTATATAGTGGTCGGTCGGCGCTCCGGAGACATCGCCGAGTGTTACGCGGACCCGTCTCTTGCCCGCGAGGAGTTGGGCTGGTCCGCCGAGCGCGGTCCCGACGAGATGTGCGTGGATGCTTGGCACTGGCAGGCCAATAATCCGAATGGGTATTCCCGAAGCGCAAGAACCGGTTTTTGATACCACTCGCTCAGGACCTGCTCGCCCGGTTCGCCAGCGGTCTGGCCCAGACCGAGATAACGCGGTACTGTCAGTGGCCCGGAGCTACAGCCGACGTTGGTCAACGTTGCATTCCGGCGGCTATCCCGGCGATTCACCATGCTGGCCATCGCGCTGGCGGTAGTAACCTACGGGCTGCTGCTCATACTGCACCGGCCGATCATCCGCATTGCGTTAGGGTCGGAATTCGAGGATGCCGCCGGCCCCTTGTTGATTCTGATTATAGGCGGCTTCATCTGGATGAGCACAGCCGTGCTGTTGACCCTGCCGGCTAGCGACGGCGCGTGCGCTACCCCGTGGCCTTTGCAGGACTTGGCGCACCAGTGGGGCGATGCGCCAAGTCTATCTGCACATTTCTTAATTCGATTTAGAAGAGCAACAACTGGTTCAGAGGCAGGGCAATAGCGCGGGAAGACAAAACCTTGGGGGCCGGACACGGACAGGCGACCACCCCGAAGGGTGCGGCCTCATAGGTATCGAGAAAAGCGTTCAATCCGGCCAAATCCCTGCTCGACGACCTTGGCGTGGCCTTCACTTCCACGGGTATGAGCCGGCGGCCGGTTTCGATGACAAAATCCACTTCGCGGCCGTTGGCAGAGTGCGTTATATTGAGCCTCGGTACGTGCAGACCCGCCCAGGCCAGCAGGTGGTTTCCCACCCAACTCTCTAGCCAAAAGCCCCATTCCCGCCCTCTCACCAAGCGGTCCGAGTCGACTAGGCCGGCCAAATGAGCCGCCAGTCCGGTATCGGTCCACAGCAGTTTAGGTGCTTTAACCAAGCGTTTGCCGCGATTGACGGTATAGGCGGGCACCCGGGGCACTTGAAAAGAAATCTCCAATAGATTGATATAGCCGCGGTGGCCGCTGCGAGGCCAGCATCTCCAGCGAGGGACGCTGTGTTGAGCAAACGGCCGTTCTGGACCGCGCACAACTGCATGAGCCGAGTTGGTCAATGGCCGACAATTGGCGTAGATCGCGCTCCAGATACGTCTGCACGTATCCGTCGAACCAGCGCGCCCGAAACCCTGCATCCGCGGCTAAGGCCGGGCCAGCTCACACCGCCTCTTGCAAGGACCTGTCGTCCGCTGGAACGCTAGACGGCAAGGTGCGCACGACTTGGTCAATGGTCTCTTTCTCGATGAGAAGGTCCAGAGTTCGGCCGTACCCACACTCCTCAACCTCGGCCCAAGTCAGCGGCGGCAAAGAAAAATAGACCGCCCGCTCAGCCGTTAAGGTGAGGCGGTCCCAGCCTATGAACAGGGCCGCCGGATCGCTCTGGGCCATATCGCGTACATCAAAGTCGTCGAGGGAAAGGAAGGTGCGCCCTTGAACCAAGGTGGTTTTGCCGGTCTGACGGCCCCATGCACGACGACGGGATATTGAGTCAGGACTTGGGCCAGTAAAGGGCTTTGTAGGCGGGGTTCTATTTTATGCAAATTGACCATGCCTGAACGATAATCAATCAAGGATCAGATCGTCAATAACGAGAAACGGGCCGGGAGGGGGATAGTAGGGCGAGGACAAAAAGGACGCGACGAATCATGGCGATTCTCCTTTGGATGGGGAACGAGGGCTTAAAACAATGCCTCGACTTTTAACATGGAAACGCGCCCCAATGCTTTGTTGCCACCTCCATCTATTATAAAGCTATCCGAGCGCTGCTGAACATAGCCGTTGGGGCACCAAAATCAAATCGGCTAGGGCCGAGGCGCGGCGTTGCGCATGCGGATGAAGGAAAATCGCATAGTGGATTGCAACACTGCGTCGCGCAGGGGCCACAGGGAAGGGGTGATGCGGAGCTCTATGTCGCGGGCGGACAAGCTGGCGAGAATGTCGTCGATGGTTTCCACCGCACGGGGCGTCACCCCTTGGCGGGAGATATAGTATCCAGCGCCTTTGTCCACCGGTTGGAAGGTTTCATTGGGCAGGGCATAGATGTAGAGGCACCCGGTGCGTAAAGCCTGCAGCCAGGCTGTCTCAATGGCCACCACGTGGCGGGCGGTTGCAATGCCTAAAAAGCGCTCGGCGTCCTCGGCACTAGTCTGGAGGCCGGCGTAGAAGGTGACCCGGGGACAGTCGCGCGGCACCAAGTAGTTGTGCAGCAGGCGCTGGCCCACGGCCCAGACCATACGGCCGGTACAGGTGGTATTGCCTGGGGGCGGGGTTCGCGGCTCAAAGCGGGTGATGCCGGGCCGGTCGCTGACGTGAAACAGCTCTTCCATGGGACTTAAGACCTAAGAGGATTCTTGCCGCAAGACGGCGAAGGCAGACCCCTGTGGTCAAGAACTGGATTGCCGCTTCCGCAAGCCCTCTTGGAGAAAGACCTCGCGGTTGGGAAAGTTGCCGGGCAGGGTAAAGCCGCCGTCAACGGCGATGAGCTGGCCGGTCATGTAGGGAATCTGGGTGAAGGCGTAGGCGGCGAAGGCGATGTCCTCAGGGCGTCCGATGCGGCGAATGGGTTGGGAACCCCCTGCGGCCATCAGACCGTAGATCTCGGCCACGGTGAATTCGCGGCCCGATTGTGGATCTTCCACGCCCGAGGGACGGCTCGTCAGCGGCGTATCGACAACCCCAGGGCGCAGGGCGTTGACCGTGATGTTGTACGGCCCGCCGTCGAAGGCCGCCCCCGCGACCACGTGATTGAGGCCGGCCTTGCTGACGCCGTAGGGAATGCGGGTGCTCTCGGGGGCGATATCCGAGATGGAGGTAATCAAGAGGATGCTGCGGTGGAGGAAATCCGCTTCTTGCGCGGCCTGTTCCACCATGTGTTTGAGGGCGCGTTGGGCCAGCCGGTAGGCCCCCATGAGGTTGAGGCTGAGGACGCGGTCCATCTCCTTGTCGAGGTGATCGACCGGGGTTTCGCTGAAGCGATAGCGTACGAGCTGGCCCTGTTCGTCGGCGACGTAGTTGGCCACGCCGCTGTTGCTGACCGCCACGTCGAGGCGACCGAAATGCGCGAAGGTGCGGTCAACTAGGTCGAAAGGGGCCTCTGGCTGCGAGAGATCGGCCCCGAGGACTAGGGCTTCGACTGAGTACTCGGCGCGAATGGCCGCGGCGATCTGGGCGGCGCGCTCCTCGCCGGCGTTGTAGTGGACCACCACATCGTAGCCTTGGGCGGCGAATTGACGGACGATGGCCGCGCCAATCCCGCTCGAGGATCCCGTGACCAAGCAAGCCGGACGCGACAAAAGCCTAACCTCGCTGTGAGAGAACGGTCTCGACGATGCGCTCTTGGCTGGGGATGGTCGGCATCTCGAGGGCTGGGCTGAAGGGGATGGGCACGTCGGCCGCGCCGAGGCGCAAGACGGGTGCGTCGAGCCAATCGAATGCCTCGGCGTTGAGGATGGAAGCGATCTCGGCCGTGATGCCGTAGCGCTCGACGCCCTCATCAATCACCACAGCATAGCCAGTTTTGCGCACCGAGGCGAGCAGGGCTTCTCTGTCTAAAGGCACTAGGGTGCGCGGATCGACGACCTCGGCTTCTAGGCCTTGGGCGGCAAGGTCTTCCGCGGCAGCCAAGGCGACGCCGACCATGCTAGAGGTGGCGACGAGGGTCAGGTCAGTGCCGGCGCGTTTGATCTCGGCTGCGCCAAAGGGAATGAGGAAGTCTTCTTCTTCGGGAACGGGACCGGAGTCGTTGTACATCATCTTGTCTTCAAAGAAAAGCACGGGATTGTCATCGCGGATCGCGGTCTTGAGCAGGCCCTTGGCGTCGCGCGGAGTAGCAGGGATGGCGACTTTGAGGCCGGGAATATGGGCGAAAAGCGCGTGCAAGCTCTGCGAGTGTTGCGCGGCTGACGACCGCCCGGCTCCCATCGACAGCCGGATCGTCAGCGGCACCTTGCACTGACCGCCCGACATGTAGCGGATTTTAGCAGCCTGATTGACGATCTGATCCATGGTCAACAGCGAAAAGTCGCCGAACATAAGTTCGCACAGCGGGCGCATGCCGGTCATGGCGGCACCGACGCCGAGACCGATGTAGCCCGCCTCGGCAATGGGGGTGTCGATGACGCGCTCAGTGCCGAACTCCTCAAAGAGGCCTTCGCAGCATTTGAAGATGCCGCCAGAGGCCCCCACATCCTCGCCCATGACAAAGACGGTTTCGTCGCGGCGCATTTCCTCGGCCGTGGCCAAGCCGATCGCCTCTCTAAACAGCATGTCCCGATCAGGCATATATATCCTCAAAAGCTTGTTCTGGCGGGGGAAAGGCGGCTTCTTTGCCGAATTCGATGGCGTCGAGGACCTCGCGCTCTGCTTGCTCGTACAGGGCGTCGAGTTCGGCTTGTTTGGCGACCCTGTTGGCGACCATGTATTGGCCCAACAGGCGAATGGGATCCTTGTTCTCTGACCACCAGCCGACCTCATCGCGGGTGCGGTAGGTCTGGGCGTCGCCGACGTGGTGCCCGTGGTAGCGGTAGGTTTTAGCTTCGATTAGGCTCGGGCCGTCGCCCTTGCGCGCCTTGACCACTGCTGAGGTTACTTTTTCGTACATCTCTAGCACATCAGCACCGTCGGCGATAACCCCTTCGAGGCCAAGACCCTTGGCGCGGTCGGCGATGTCGGTGACACCAGTGACGCTCTCGTAGGGGGTGTGCTCGCCGTACTGGTTGTTTTCGCAGATGTAGATGACCGGCAGGTTCCAGATCACGGCCATGTTAATTGTTTCGAGCATGATGCCTTGGTTGGCCGCGCCGTCGCCGAAGAAGCAGACGCCCGCTTGATCGGTGCCGCGCAGCTTGGCCGAGAGGCCGGCACCAGTGCAGATGCCGAAGCCGCCACCGACAATGCCGTTGGCACCGAGGATACCCACCGACATATCGGCGATGTGCATGGACCCGCCCTTGCCGCGGCAATAGCCGGCCTCCTTGCCCATGATTTCGGCCATCATGCGGTCGAGTTGACCTCCTTTGGCTAGACAATGTCCGTGGCCGCGGTGCGTGCTGGTAATGTAGTCGTCGTCGCGGAGGGCCGCGCAAGTTCCTACTGCCACGCCTTCCTCGCCGATGTAGAGATGGGCTAGGCCGGGCATTAGCCCTCGGGTATAGACGTCCCAGACGTGCTCTTCAAAGAGGCGTATCTCCGACATTTTGCGGTACATAAACCACAGTTTGTCGGGCGTGGCGCGGAGCTTGGCTTTCTTTGCTTTAGATTTTTTTCGGGCAGTTATCTTTGCCATATACTCGATCTCCGGCAATGTTCGTGAAAAAAAATAAGCGGGGTGGGTCCGATATCGTCAAGCGCGAAAAAGCCGGGAAACCCGTGGGGCGTCCCGGCTTTTTCGCACAAAGGGCGGGCGTCCTAGCTGGTTTTTCCAAATTCGGCCGCGTGTTCCTGCTTCCACTGGTCCCATTCTTCGGTGTCGTCGCGAAGCTCAAAGTACTTGGTGTTGATCTCGACGAAGCGGCTTTGGTCCTCGGGCATGTCTTCTTCGGCGAAGATCGCCTCGACCGGGCACTCCGGCTCGCAGGCACCGCAATCGATGCACTCGTCCGGGTCGATGTAGAGCATGGGTTCGCCTTCGCCGTCAATTGGATGGATGCAGTCCACGGGGCAAACCTCAACGCAGGCTTTGTCTTTGACGTCGATGCAGGTTTCGGTGATGTAGTAAGCCATGGGTTCCTCCTAATAAGGTGCTACTGCTTCATTGCTTCTTTGCGTTGGGAACTATCGCAAAAATACGGGCCTCTTTGCCTCTGTCAAGCGGCGAGATTGTCTAGCCGGGTCGCCGTGTCGGCGTCGGTTTGGCAGCGTATTCTCAGGTTGAGACGCAACTGAGGGGATGGGTCGCGCTCCACTGCGTACTCGGTGCCGGCGAAGAGTTGGGCGAGTACCGGGCCGAGGGCGGCCCGCAGGGCGTTTTCGCCTGCTTCGTCGTTGGTTGCGTTGAGACGGTCGTTGGCTACTAGAAGTACATCGCCGCTGCGAAATTTAACTTTGCCCGCTAGGCTGGGCTCTTCTTCGAGGCGTCGACAGGCTGTGAGCGCCGCTTTGAAGGCACTAGCAAGCCGCTTAGTCAAGTCGCCGTCTGCGGGTTGTTTGCGCGAGTAGAGCAAACCCAACTCGGCGCTGTGGTTATCGAGGCTGTAGTTGGCTTCGTGGCCGACGAGCAGGGTCAGCGGTCCCTCGGCCACGTGGCTGTAGTCGGCCACGTCGATGAGGACTTCGTCTGGAGTCGTGGGGATCCAGCTATTGAAGATGCGAAAAGCCTCTTGGGCCGATAGGGACTCGGGTGCTTCGAGATAGAATTTGACGTTGATGCGCTGTAGGGCTTCCATGGGGACTCAAGCGGTAATGCCGGCGGGCGTGGCGATTTTGTCGTAGCACGTGTACGCGCCTTCGATGAAAAGCTGCGCCTCCTCGATAAAGCGATGGACTTGCGCCTTGGCCAATGCGCCGGGCGGGTTCTGATGCGCGGCAAAGAGGTAGTTGGCAAATTTCGGCGAGAACAACTCGCTATCGTAGAAGCGCGCCCGAAATTCGGCTACCACCACTTCAGGCGTTTCAGGCACGTCGTAGAATTGCTCTTTGACTAGGGAGCGGGCCGAGCGCAACATCGCGCCCAAAGCACCCTGCCAAGCGGCTTCTAGCTGGCCCTCGTCGAAGGCGACTTGCGCTTCAAAGACCTCGCGCTCGGCTGCGGCGATTTCCATGGTCGTAATGGAAACAACCTCGCCGGCGCATTCGCCCTTGCCGAGGTCATCCATGGTAAACTCGCGGGTATCGCCCCAGTCTTGGTAGTACCAACTGTTTTCCTCGTGGGACGGCACTTGGGTCAAATCCTCAAGCATGGCCTTGACTTGGCGCTTGCCGATGCGGGCTATGAAGTCCTTGAAAGTCTCGTCCGCGGTGCGCTCTGCGACAAAGTGCTCGGCCAACCGGGAGACGACCTCGGGGATGTTCTTGGAGGGCACGGCACCGGTGGCCAATCCGAAGGAGCCGGCGTTTTCCCGCCACTGGCCGCCCAAGACGACCTGAAAGTGCGGCACGGTGATGCCGTTGATTTTGCGGCTGTTGCCGTAGAAGCCGATGTCCGCGGCGTGGTGTTGGCCGCAGGAGTTGAAGCAGCCGCTGATCTTGATCCGCAGGCCCTCGACGGCCGCGCTGAGTTGGCCATTTTCCTCGCCTAGCCGCTTGCGCAGCTCAGCAGCTAGGCCGCGCGAGGAAGCAATGCCGAGCTTGCAGGTGTCGGTGCCGGGGCAGGCCGTCACGTCGGCAATGGTCCCAGCGCCAGACTCGGCGAGGCCGAGGGACAAAAGCTCGTCGTAGAGGTGGGGCAGATCGGCTTCGCGGACCCAGCGCAGGACGAGGTTTTGCTCGACGGTGGTGCGGACGGTTTCGCGGACGTAACGCCGGCTGATGGCGGCCAATGCGCGCAGTTGGCTAGAGGTGATATCGCCTAGCGGCAGGATCGCGGTGGCGACCGCATAGCCTTCTTGGCGCTGCGGATAGACGTTGGTGCGGTGCCATTCGGCGAAGCCCGCGCTCGCGGCCGCGCCGTTGAGGGCTTGGCCCGGCTTGAGCGGCTGCTCGTCGGTGGCGTGCAGATCGTCGAGAAATGCAGTCCAGCGCGGATCCGGGGGCAGGATGGCGCGTTCCTCCCACACTAAGCGGCGGAATTCCTCAATGCCGAGCTTGGCCACCAAGAACTTAATGCGGGCGCGGTTGCGGTTTTTCTTTTCGCCGAGGCGGGCAAAGACCCGGGCGATGGCTTGGGCGATGGGCAGCAATTCCTCGGCCGGCACGAACTCGTCGAAGAGCTGGGCTTGGTGTGGCACCGCGCCCAAGCCGCCGCCGACGTAAAGCTCAAAGCCGCGCTTTTCTTCGCCGTTGATGGTCTTTACCACGGCGATGCCGCCTAGGTCGTGCATACTGGTCAGGCCGCAGGCTTCGTGCTGGCAGCCGGAGAAGGCGATTTTGAACTTGCGCCCGAAGTCTTGGCAGTCGGGATGCCCGAGCAGAAAGCGCATGGCAGCTTGGGCATAGGGGGTTACGTCAAAGGTTTCCGTGCGGCAGACCCCGGAGAGGGGACAGGCGGTGACGTTGCGCACCGAGTTACCGCAGGCCTCGCGGGTGGTGATGCCCACTGCGGCCAAACGGCGCATCAGGTCGGGTGTGTCTTCGAGGTGGACGAAGTGGATTTGGAAGTCTTGGCGGGTGGTGACGTGCAGGATTTCCTCGGAGTACTCCTCGGCCACGTCGGCTAGCACTTCCATCTGCTCGGCCGTCAGCCCGCCGAATGGGATTTTGATCCGCATCATGCCTGGGGCGTGCCAAACCGTATCCGGCCCCTTGGTCTGATGCTCGGGGAAGAGTAGCTGTTGAGTCTGGGTGCCGTCGTAGCGCTGGCCGTTGTCGTAGCGTTGGCCGTACACGCCGCGACGCAACCGCGTCTCGGCGAAGAGTTTCTCCTCCATCTTGCCCTGCTTGCGCAGGTGGATCTGGGTCTCGAAGGCGTCGATTTCGCCGGCTAGCTCAGCGGGCATTTGCCCGGCTAATTTTTCTTTCCAACTGCTTGCTGCGCCCATGCCTAAAACCGCCTCTATGTGGTTGGCGTCCAATTGACCTTACTAACTGAATGTTACGCAGTTTGCCGCAAAACGTGCGGTTGCGCCTCGCCTCCTCCCAATGCGTAACGTCAGTTACTAACATTAGGGATTTGCAAGAGACTGTCAAGATGAGTCGTCCGCTAGTTTTTCTCGCATATAAGCACGGATTTGCGCCCCCCATTCTGGGTCGTCGAGCGCGTAGGCGATAAAGCTCAAAAAATAAGATAGGTGGTTGCCAATGTCCCAGCGCTGCTCGCCCGTGCCCAAGCGCACGGCGCGCACCGGAGCACTGGCCGCGATTAGGGCGGCAATCGCGTCGGTGAGATATATCTCACCGCTCGGAGAGGGCACAGTGGCGCGGATGTGGAAAAAAATGGCCGGAGAAAACACGTAGCGCGCACTAACGGCCAAGCGGCTAGAGGTTTGCTCGGGCGTTGGTTTTTCGAGGATGGCAGTCAGCTTGGAATCTGCGGCCGTCGCCGCTTTGGGTACCAAGATGCCGTAGTGGTGCATCTGCTCTTCGGGCACCTCGTACGCACCGATGGTGCAGGCGGCGCGATGGCGCAGGTGCGAGTCGATCATCCGCTGCAACAGGGGGCGGCCGCTGCTCGTGTTCACGATGCTGTCGCCAAAGGCCACGACAAATGGCTCGCCCGCAGCAAAAGCCTCCCCAGCGGCGACCGCAGTACCGGTGCCAGGGGGCTGGGATTGGCGCACGGAGAAAAACTCGATGCCGCGCTCGCGGTAGCCCATCGCGCTGTCGTCGAAGTAGTCCTCAATCGCGCTCTTGGTGCGCCCGGTGACGAAGAGAATTTGGCGGATGCCGGCGGCGACTAGCTCTTCGACGACGTGGTGGACGACCGGTAGGCGGCCCACCGGCAGCATTTCCTTGGGCAAGGATTTGGTCGTGGGCAGGAGTCGGGTGCCTAGGCCGGCTACCGGCACGATGGCTTTGGCGATGTTCATTGAATAGGCTCTCGCAAAAAATATGGTTGTGCTGCGGGTGTTTGACAAGCAGTAGTCGGCGCGATATTATGGGCGATCTACCAGCAAAATAGGAGTTGTTTCCATGAGTGAGGCGCGATGTTATCCAACGCTCAGCGAGGACATGCGGGCGCGCGGTCTGGGGGCTATGCTGCGCATTTTTGGTCCGGGTGCCATCATCGCCTCGGTGACGATTGGCAGCGGCGAGACGGTATTCGCCTCGCGGGGTGGAGCGGTATTCGGCTATGCCCTGCTGTGGTGCTTTATCGGCGGTGGATTGATGAAGTTCGTCCAAGTCTATACGGCGGCGCGTTATATGACTTTAACGGGGGAACATCCGCTCGAACGCTGGAAGTTTTTGCCTGGGCCGCAGGGCTGGGTGGTGTGGGTTATGACGGTGCTGACCGTGCTTTGCTTTCCGCTGTGGCTGTCGGGTTTGCCCAAGATGCTCGGCGGGCTGACGGTGTGGATCTTGGGCTGTGAGGGGCTGGCTATATGGGGCGATCCCCGCGTGTGGGGCACGGCCTTTGTCGCCTTGGCCATTGCTATTACTATGGTACAGAGCTATGGCGCGCTGGAGAAATTTCAGACTGTGGTCGTCGGCGTCCTGCTGCTCTCGGTCTTGACGGCCGCTGCTGCCGCGCAGCCCGACTGGCTGGCGGTGTTGATAGGGTCTGTCGTGCCGACTATGCCCGCGTATGATGCTTGGCTGATTAGCAAGTATCCGGCGGTGGCGGCGCGCTCGGCTTGGGTGGAATTGGGCACCTACCTAGGTGCGATCGGCGGCGGCACTCAGGACTACTTTGGCTACATCGGTATGTTGCGGGAGAAGGCTTGGGGCCTGTTGGGCCGCAAAGTGGAGGCCGCCGAGGAAGGAGTGGCCATCGAGTCTGACGATGAAAATATCGCCCGGGGCCGAGCTTGGCTGCGGGGTCCATTGGTGGACTCAGGGGTCTCCTTTGTTTGCGTAGTGATTTTTACCATGGCTTTTGTGGTGCTCGGCGCGGCCGTGCTTCGCCCCCAGCATATCGTGCCGGAGGGGATGCAGCTACTGTCGGTGCAGGCTGATTTCCTCACGCTCCTGCACCCGGCCTTGGTCTATCTGTATCAATTAGGCGTGTTCACCGCGTTTTTTGGCACTATCATGGCCGCGTACGAGCTCTATACGCGCACCACCTACGAGTGCTTACGGCCCATCGTCCGGCGGATGCGCGAGGTACCCGTTGCCCGGTTGCGGCCGTGGGTGGTAGCCTACTGCGGCGTTGGCGGCGTTGCCATTATGTGGATGGGTGGCAACCCGGTGGTGATCGTGACGCCAGCGGCGATTTTCGGTGGGGTTCTCACCTGCGGTCTGTGGTGCTTGCTGATGGTGTGGACCGACCACCGCTTCCTGCCAGCACCGCTGCGCATGGGGTGGCCGCTGCGGGTGCTCAATTTGGTCAGCGGCCTCTTCCTCACGGGCTGGGGCCTCCGCAGTGCCTTCGACTTCTTCACGGGTTGAACGGCGTGCGCGTCTCCAGCGACATCTGGACACAAGTCGAAGCCGTATTGCACAGCGGCACCCGGCTGGCCTTGGCGACCACCGGCGGGGGCAGTAAACTCATTAGCTGGCTCTTGAATCACCCCGGGGCCTCGTGCGCGGTCGTCGAAGCCCAAGTCCCCTATAGTGCGCGCGCACTAGCGGCGTATTTGGCCTCGGTGGGGCCGCATCGGGTAAACGAGCAAACGGCGCGGGATATGGCGGGGCGAGCCTTTGTGCGGGCCGCTTCCTTTGCCGAGCCGGGGCAGGGTTGCATCGGCGTGGGCTGCAGTGCGGCCTTGGCGACGAACAGGGCACGGCGCGGCGCGGACCGAGGCTGCATCGCGCTGCGTTTGGAGTGCGCCTATCGCTTGTACACCCTGCGCTTTGAACAGGGCGCAGCCGACCGCTTGGAGCAAGAGGAGGTCTTGAGCCGCTTGGCCTTGGAGGCCATAGTGGAGGCCTGCGGTGGCCCGGTCGCCGGTGCATCGCTGCCCGACTACATGCACCTTGCGCGGCGCGAGCTGTCGTTGGACGATCCGCTGAGCTTGCTGTTTGCGGGCGAGTTGGATGTCGTCGAAATGCGGCCCGATGGGGCGCTCGCGCCCGAGGTTGAGCGCGGGCAACGCCTGCTCTTGTCCGGGTCCTTCAACCCGCTGCATGAGGGACACGAGCAGCTCGCGGCCGCGGCGGGACAGCTAAGTGGTCGGCAGCCGAGCCTGGAACTGTCCATCGAAAATGTCGATAAGCCACCTCTGCAAAGGAGCGCGGTCGAGCAGCGCCTAGCACAGATGCGCGGTCGCTTCCCAGTGGTGGTTACGCGGTCGCCGACCTTTTTGCAGAAGGCCCGGCTATTTGGCGGTTGCCATTTCGCGATTGGGTACGATACGGCCGTGCGGCTTTTGCAGGGCCAGTATTACGATGAAGGAGAGCGGGGCGCGACTGCGGCCTTGGAGGAATTTGCCGCTGGGGGCTATCGCTTTTGGGTCGCCGGCCGGGTGGATAAAGAGGCGTACCGCACCTTAGCTGATATAGAGGTACCCGCAAAGTACGCGGACCTTTTCTCGCCCGTGCCCTTTAGGATGGATATCAGCTCCACGGAACTCCGCGTGCGGAAGGCTTAGGGCGATGCTGGAAGAAGAATGGGAAGAGCCTGAGGCTGTGGAAGTGCCCATCGACGGCACGCTGGACCTGCACACCTTCCATCCGCGCGACCTCAAAGAGCTGTTGCCCGACTATTTGGACGCCTGTCGCCAAGCGGGCATTTTGCAGGTGCGCGTCATCCACGGCAAGGGCACGGGCCAGTTGCGGCGCTCGGTCCACGCTATTTTGGCCCGCTTACCCGAAGTGGAGGCATTCCGCTTGGCCGGCGAAGGTGGCGGCGGCTGGGGGGCCACCTTGGTCTGGTTGGTGCCGCTCGACGTTTGACTATAGAAGGAACGTCGCGGCAGGACGGCCCTGGTGCTTCCAGCCGACCACAATCCCCTCGTCGAGGAGGCGGCACTCCGTCTGGCTGAAGCCGGCCTCAGCCATCAGTGCTTCGATTTCCGGCCCGGTGCGCTGATCCCCAATTTCCTCGGAGAGAATCTAGGCGGTTTTGGCCCGTTCGACATGATGGATTTTGGCCGGACGCGTCGCGTCAACGCAACGAGAATGTCGGCTCGCCCGCTCCTGAAGTATTCAAAGCTAAGCCCCGTATTTTCTTGATTTATCCAATGCGCATAGATAGATTGCTACAATTATTTAGACTGTAACAACCTGTAGTAAATGTCATAATTTCAAAGAGTTGCAGTCTCCGACGTGCCATTCAGAAGTGCGCAAGACTAGAATCGCGGCCGCTATTAAGGAGCCGGTCCTCACCATGGAATATCGTCCTACGGGTCTCCTTTTCAAGCTACTGCATTCGTTGCAGATAGTCCCTCCTCTGCCAATCCTCCTCTTGCTGCTGTCCGTGTGCTCAATCAGCGCGCAGGATGTTTTTACGGTCGGTGGCGACAAACATCCTTGGCTCAATTCCGGCACAACTCCCGGGGGCGTGATCGATTTTGTCGAGCAATTGGAAACGATCGAAGACGCCAACGGCGAAAAAGTGTTCGCCGTTGGCATGGATTCCCGGCAAAACTGGATCATGCCGCTGCGCTTGCGCTCTGATTTCAACATTTCGCTCGGTGTTCTCGAGCGGGGAGGTACTATAGATATTCCGGGGCTGGATGCTAGTCAGAAGAATCCAGAGCAATTGGCAGGCATGCTCAATGGCGATCACCGAGTGGCTTTTGATCGCAAGTTCGTCGCCGGCCGCATCGTGCGCAACAACGGCGTCACCATTCGCATTGACCTCGGTGCGCGCTTCGGAGTGGACCGAATCGCGTTCTATCCGAGAATGACGGCGTCGTTTCCCTTTGAGAACGAATTCATGCGGGGATATGAGTTGTTCCTCAACGACGGCTCGCCGCAAAATCTCTTTGCCAGTGGTCAGCCCATTTTTACCTCGCCGGTGCGGCGCGATCCAGACAACCGCGAGGCCAGAGTAGAAGCACAGATCACCCCCCAATTTGTCCGCTTTCTGCAACTCAAGTCGATTTCTACGCTCGGATTTGAAATTGACGAGATAGAGGTGTACGGCAGGGGTTTCGTACCGACGGCCAGCTATGTGTCCAATGTGCTAGATCTGGGCGAGGAGGTAGTCTGGGGGCGAATCGCTTGGGGCGAAGTGGCCGCGGGCAATAGCGCGGATTCTAAGATAGAAGTCCGCGTACGCAGCGGGCAGGATACGACGCCGGATATCTTTTTCCGCAATGCCAATGTAGGAGGCAGGCAACCCGAATATGTGACCACCGACAGCGAGGGCAATGCGCTGACAGAAGAAGCCTTCGAAAAACTGGCGAAAAATCAGCGGGGACCCATCAGATCCGACACCGACAACGGCTGGGTCCAGTGGCAAGTGGTCGACAATGGCACCCTTCTGACGGTGCCGGCACCACGGCGCTACTTCCAGTTTCGCATCGACTTTACCAATCTAAGCTTGGATGCTAGCCGCGCTGTCTCCGACTTGGGCTTCCAGTTTGCACGGCCCCCAGTTGACCGCATCGTCGCCGAGGTGGGACCACCGTGGACCGAGGTTGGCAAACAGACGACTTTTACGTACTTTGCCCGCATCGCCAATACTACGGGCCGGCCGGGATTCACGCGCTTTGAAATCGAAACCCCGGCCCGCATCGCGGCCATCCATTCGGTGGAGATCCAAGATAGAGGGGGCAATCGCCTAGATGGAGCCGAGTTCAGCGGCGATTTGGCTGATGTGTCTTTGCCCCTGCGCGTCGGATCGTTCTCCATTGAGGCGGTGAAGGACGACCACTTTGCCCTAAGCTTACCTCTGATCAACGCCGATGGCACCCTTTTGAAGATTGTCTTTGATGCAGCCGTGTTCCGCTATGGTACGCGTTTCCAAGGGCGGGCCTTTGCCGATGCTAGCGTACAAGTACCACTACAGACCGAGGGCGGGGATGCTTCAGCCGAACAGGATACCGACGAGTTGCTAGTGCGGATTCCCGTGGGCTCGCAAGTGGCTGGTCCGCTGGCAATCCAGCCGCGGATCTTCACCCCCAATGGAGATGGGGCCAATGACGCGGCGGAAATAAGCTATGCGGTTCTGCACCTGCTCGAACCATCGCCGAGCGAGGTAAGTATCTATGACTTGGCCGGTGGCCGCGTGCGGCGGCTCAACGCTGCCGAGGTCCAAAACGGCCACATCCAGCTACAGTGGGACGGTCGCGGCGACGACGATCGCCTAGTGCGGCCGGGCATCTACTTGGCGGTAGTGGAAATTCGCTCCGACCGGGAGACCGAGCGGCGGTTCAACAGTGTATCCGTGGTATACTAGGTGCTAGCCAAGTGAGGAGGGAGGATTTTGAGCAAGTGCCATCTGATTGTAGTAGGTGCTGTTCTCTACGCGCTAGGTTGGAGTGCTCCGACGGGGGTCGGTGCCCAAGATTACGGCTCGCGCCTCGGTAGGGTGAAGCAGGGTGGAGAGGTGGATTTTTCCCCACGAGGACCGGGGGTATTATTCGATGGGCTGAATCCGGCAGTACGCAAATGGTACGTCCCTCAAGAATTGTATAAAGAGTACCAGTGGAGACAGTGGGAGTACTCCAGTTACGCCCGCGATCCCTATCAGCGCTATGTGGACACCGCATTGGAGGGCGATTACTTCTACGATTTCTTCGGCAATCTAGTCACCCGGGGCTGGTTGATCTACGATTGGCAGCAAGATCGCCCCCAGCAATTCGGCAGCAGCATCCTCAAGACCAACAGGTTCAACCAATGGTTCAACCGAGTAGCCGTCTCTTCGGACCACAAGGGACAATACTACTACAGCATCACGATTGGCGATGAGATCCGCACTACTTTGACGCCAATGACTTTTTCTAAACCCACATTCAACGGTATTCAGTGGGACTTTGCTGCCGACAAGTACCAGGGTACTCTCCTGTTGGCTCGGCCCAGTCGGCCGGCCGTGGCCACTTCGCTGGATATCCCCGATCAGAAGACTAGTGTCACCAACTTACTAGGTGGGCGGGGCATCGTCCAAGTAGGAGACTTCGTCGAGGTCGGGGCGACCTATGTGACCGCCTTTCAGGGGCAGACGCTATTCGACGATTTCACCGGCAACCCTTTTGCGGGTGGGGCTCTGACCACCGACCAGAATGCGCTGCCTATATCCCGCATCATTATTCGGTTGTCGGACGACTCGCCCGCAGACGGAGTGGGTGGGGCGGCCCTGTTTGACGACGAGATTGTCATCGAGGATGTGGACGGCAACATTTTCAGAGGCAGTGCCATAGGATTCGAGCCCATACGCGAAGGGGGGTTCCAACGGGTGGGGTTTTTAGCTGCGGACGGAGACGAGCGCATTACCCTCACCTACGACTTTACTGACCCTTTGTACACCGGGCCCGATCCTACGACTATTGAAAGAGTATCCTTTGAATTGGTGATCTCCAACGACTACAAGGTGGAAATCACGTCGGACCGGCAGACTAACCGGGACTCACAGCCCGTCTTCTTGCTGATCGAACGGGCCCAGAACAATATCCGCGACAACTCCAACCAGCGACTGTTGAAATTCGACTACGGTCTGCCCACGGCCAATACCATCCTTGGCGTTACCTTCGAGGCCAACAAGGTCTGGGGTTTTGACTTTTACGGGGAGTACGATTTCAACAATCAGTACCGCCAGTATCCCAATCTCAATCTAAAGGATCATCGCAAGGCGGTTAACGACGCCCAGGCATGGATGTTCAACCTGTCCAAGTCGCCCTATCCTTGGTTCGTCTTCCTCGAAGGCTATAGCATGGACGCGGACTATTCTACCCGCACCTTCCTAGCGGGTACTCGGGGACAGGACGAAATCGATTACGAAGACGAAATATCCTATATCTACGAGTTCGTCGAGGACAACGATGACCAAGACCGCCGGCCGGACTGGAACCGCTATGGTATGCTGTCGGACAATGCGGTCTTTCCAGGTTTTGACGAGAACAACGATTTCGTCTCGGATTTCAACCAGAACGATACGGAGGATCGACAGAACTTCATTCCCGATTACGAAGAGCCTTTCCTGCGCTATCACGCCGATAGACCCGAATACCTCTTTGGCGTTGACATGAACAACAATAGCTGGATCGACCGCTTTGAAAACGACGAAGAACCCGATTATCCCTACGGGCGCGACCACCGTGGCTACAATATCTATGCGGGAACCCACATCGGGCCCGAGGCCCGGCTAACCGTCGGGCGTTTGCGCGAAAAACTGCTGGCGGGGGATCGCAAAAACGAATCCACGTACCTGCTCTTCACCTACGAAAGAGATTTTGCTCAGTTGGGCCGTTTGCGGGTGTTCGACAATTTCAAGCTGGTCGAGGACGACATTCCCGACAACCTCTTCCAGTGGGTGCAGCCGTCTAATTCCCGCGGTACTCAACAGCGCGTTTTCGATTTGCTCCCGGCTCGCGACACTTGGGTCAACACTTCCTATGTACAGTTCGATTTCACGCGCATAAGGAACCTGAATGTAATCAACAAATTCAAGACTGAAATCTACAACCAGCGCCGGGATCAGCGCGACCTGCGCGGCACGGCCAGCTTTGTTGGTCTTATCAACAAAGTCGATTACACTTTCCCAGTGAGAAATATCGAACTTGAACCGCGCTTCAAGAGCGAATTTTTGCGCGAGTACCCCATTCGCAAGCGCGACCCGGAGCGCCGGGAGTTGGCCGAGACGCTTTTTCTCATTGCCCGCATTCCTCTGCTCTCCCATACGCTCATCGAGTTGGGACTGGAACTATCCCATTTTGAGCAGTTCCGCGACGACGAGGAGGGGGTGCCGGTCAATCGCGATTTGGAGCCGGATTCCTTTAGTCGCATCGTCGCGGTGCAATTTAATAACTCCTCGGATTACTTGGGCTACAGGCTCCATCTGCAGACGGGATTTCGCCTGCAGAAGCTGACGTTTGAAAATCTGCCCCCTAGCACGACTAGCAAGATATTCATGACGGCCTATGCAGGGCTAGAACGCTAGTGGGTTTGATCTTCGCGAAGTTGAATCAGGTTGAGATTGCAGTGATATAACATGGCGATCTGTTAGTAGCTGAAAGGAGGAGAAAAAACAGTCGTCGTTTTATCCCCGATTGGGGTAGCAAAAGACACAATGACTCACTAACTGAAAAAGAGGTATTGCAATGAAGAGAATTAATGAGGCAGTAAGTGCTTTACTGGTCTCGGCCCTCATGGTCGGCTCGGCTTTTAGCCACCAAGGGGAGATGAAGTTCATGTTCCAGTTCCCAGATCACCTGACGCCAGTGCTGGATGGCGATATGTCGGACTGGGACATTGTCACCGATGTGTACAAGATCAAAGCCGAAACCATGTTCAATCAGTTCGGCGCGCCCATGGATTTGAGCGACTTCAATGCCTCGCTCATTTGGGGCTACAACATCAACGACGGCAAGGCCTATTTTGCAGCTTGGGTTGCCGACGACTTCATCAACAATACCGAGAAATGGTCGACGACTACAGATTGGGACCACTCCGGCGGCATCTTTCGCGGCTTCGACCAGGGGGATGATTTCGAGACCCGCTGGGCCAGTGCCCAAGCCCAACGCTACGATCTAGCCGGCCCAATTTTCAGCTCTTCCGGTTATTATACCCGGATTATCGATGGCTCCAAAGCTTGGGCGGGCCAGCCCCCTTACGTGGAGTGGGCCGGCAAGTTTCTCCGCGGCGACGTCAATACCCAGGAGCCAGCTGAAATGTTCGGCGAGTACTCCATTGTGCCCTTTGACGACATCCATCCCGACGGTGCCGAACAGAGTGTTAGACACAATTGGGTCGAAGGCACAATTGTCGGCACAGAGGTCAACTGGGGCGACAAGGATGCCGATCCCGGCTCCTATGACGATGCCTACTGGTCCGGTTTCGGCGGCATAGGTGCTTCTCGGGATGCCGACCAGTTCGGCGACTATTTGTTGGCCCCCATCGAAGAGGGGTTGCCCGACACCAGAGCGACCGCAGTCGAGGCCAGCACTTGGGGCCAGATCAAGTCCACCTTCTAATAAGGCCGACTCGACTGCCTGTACCATAGACGTTGAAGGATAGTTTCAGGCGGGATTTACGGGTGACTGTAAATCCCGCCGTTCTATTAGCTGGCGACCAAGCAAAGGAGGCACCGGGTGAGACAGGTACTGATTCTAGTCCTGACAGTGTTGGGGATGGGAGCGGGATATCGGGCCGAGGCGCGCCAATTTTACCAACTGGGGGGCCACGCTGGAAACCCTTGGAGTGAAAGCGGCACTCTGAGTTTCATCGATGTGGCAAAAGTGCCGGGTGCCATCCGCCCGTTTAGTGCCGAAAGCGGTGAGAACTTGATCGCCTCGATGGGCGAGCGAAATGGCGACATTACCAGCTTAGTGAGCATTTACACCCTGCCGGCCAATTGGCTAGAAGACCGCGTGTTGGTAGTAGATGGCGATTCGAATACGGCTTTTGTGCATCCGCCGCGCATCAACTTCTTCCGCGGCCCTGGGTTCTTCTATACTACGCCGATGTTCTTCGATTTGGGGGCCCCATTCCCAATCGAAGAGATCCGCTTTGCAACCCGCGCCGATCATCCGGGGCACAAGATCCGCCAATTTAGGCTTTCTATCAACGACGGCAGGGAAGAGAACAAAAACGAAAAAGGAAATCTCATCTGGACCTTGGTTCGCGAAGAGAAGGACAACTTAAGCCCAGTCGTCGAACTGGATATCGAACCCCGGATAGCACGCCACGTCTATCTCCATCCCCTCGAAGTGGGGGAGACCTGGGAAGTGGCCGAGTTCGAAGTGTACGGTCAGGGGTTCGTTCCTCAAGCCTCATTTCTGTCCGACCCGATTGATCTGGGACGGGCATCCAGTTTGGGACGCATCTGGTGGAGCGGCCAACTTGATTTAGGAGCGAAAGTAGTCATCGAGAGCCGCAGCGGCAGCGATGACCAGCCCGAGGTCTATTGGCGCAAGACCGGAGTGGGGGGAGAGGAAGTGCCACTGGGAGCCAATGGCCGGCCCATGAGCCGCCAAGAGTATGGAGCTATGCCCCAGAATGTGCGGGGGAGCATTACTCAAGATCTGGAAAATTGGAGCGTATGGCACACCTATGAGTATGCGGACGGACTCGCCGGCACCCAGGTTCGATCTCCCAGCCCCCGGCAGTATGTGCAGTTACACATCGCTTTTTTTTCCGCCAGATTGGAGGGGGGACAGATCGACTCGCTGTTTTTTGAATTTTCCCAACCCCCTATAGTCTCCGAGGCGATTGGCGAAATCTACCCTTCTTTTGTAGAGTCGGCCGACCCGGTTCGTTTCACCTATGCGGTGCGGACTCGACTGGAGGCAGAGCAATCCGGTTTCAATGTCTTTGAAGTGCGCACATCCGCCCGTCTGGAGACTATCCACGAGGTGCGCATCGACCGCGAAGTAGTTGGTTTTACCCCAAATTTCGATTCGGCAGCTCCCCACCAGTTCGCCGTCCAATTTGATCGCATCGACCAAGATCAGACGCTGCTAGAAGTCGATTTCGACGCCCGGGTCTTCAACTACGGAACGACCTTCAGCGGCGCAGTATCGGATGCGGATAGCGACGAAGTACCCCAAAGCGTGATCCCCGGAGATGCTATGAGTGAGTTGTTGAGCAACGCCTTGAACGTCCGTACGCCCCTCAAGGGCAGTCTGCTCAGCGCCGTGCAGGTGGTTCCCAACCCGTTCTCACCCAACGGAGATGGCGTCAACGACCAAGTACAGTTCTCCTATACAGTACTGCGTCTGACCGATGTCGTGCCCCTTGAGACGGAAATCTATACGCTGGCGGGAAACCGAGTGTGCATCTTAGGTGCTGGGGAGGGGGGTAGCGCGCTTTATCAAACTGCTTGGGACGGGCGGGATGCCCAAGGCGAATTGGTAGCCCCAGGACTATACATTTACCGCGTCGTGGTAGAAGCGGGCAGTGGCCGAGAGGAGCGACTGGGGCCTATTGCTCTAGTGTACTGATAGAAGACATGAGCAAAAGAAAACCATGGACTTGGCAAGGATGCGGGCTGGTACTCTTATGGAGTCTCGCGGCCTGTTCTCCGGATGCAGAAGTCGTCCTCGAACCCGGTGTGGTGGCGCGTATTGATTCCACTTCTATCTCGGCTGCCGAGATGCGCGATTTCGTCGTCCAGATGCCCCAGTCCTTGCGCCTTCAGGGACAGGGCGACCCAGTGCGGAAGCGCTACCTGCGCAGCCTGCTGGCCAAGTCCCTACTCGTACTAGAGGCTAAAGAGCGGGGATTGGATACCGCCTATGTGGTACAGACTGAGGTGATGCAGTACTGGCGCCGGCACTTGGTTGACGCCTATCGCCAACTCGCGCTGGTGCCCAACGTGCAGGTTTCTGAGGAGGAGGTACGCGCCTATTTCGCCCACAGTGGCCTAGACCGCAAGCGCCAAATGGCGGGCATTCTGGTGGAAGAGGATAGCACTGCAAAGCAAATCTATGAGCAACTCAAAGCGGGCGGGGATTTTGCCCAACTGGCCGCCAAATACACCATAGACGAACGGTCGGCTGCCCAAGGGGGCGTACTGGGATTCATCGATCTGGAGCAGGCCCGCAGGTTGCAGATTCCAGACGAGATGTTTCGCAGTCTGCCGAGTGGACAGCTATCCTCTATCCTGCCCATGGGTACGCGCTACCAGATCGTGCGTTTCCTCCAGAACCAGCCCGTTCCGCTAGAGGAGAAACGACAGCAGATTCGCAATATACTCTACGAACGCAAGCGCTTGGAGCAGGATAGGGCGGAAATCGCGGCCCTCGCCCGCAAACTGGATGTGCAGCTAGTGCCAGAGGGATTAGATCTTCTATTAAATAAAGCGGCACTCCACGCCCGGGTGCGACTCGCCCATCTGGGCACCGAGGAGGTGAGCCAGCCCCTCTTTACCTATAAGGGGGGGCAGATCTCTCTGGGAGATTACCTCAACGCCCTGTGGAAGGATATGCGGGCCCTGTCCGGCTGGGGCGTACGGGACAGTGCCGAGGTGGTTGATGCAGCGAGGGAACTCGTTTTGATGCCGGTTTTGTTGGCAGAGGCGGCGCAGCGGGCCGGGTTAGAGGAGATGGCAGATGGACAACAGCGATTGCAGGAAATACGCACGGAATTCATGATTAAACAGCTACGCCAGGAAGAGATCATCGACCAATCCGAGGCGAGCGAGGAGGAAGCTAGGGATTTTTACGAGAACAATGAGGAGTTGTTCAGGGAACCGGCCCAATACATCGTTGTTGAAGTGCTGGTCGAGACCAAGGTGGAAGCCGTCGGTTTGCTGCGCGCGATCGCACAAGGTGCGACCATAGGAACGCTCGCCCAAAAGCACACCATCCGCCCTAATATGAAGAAAGAAGATGGCTTGCTGCATCTGGGCGAGTACGAGCGTTTGACCCTGCCGCGGCTCTTCAAAGCAATAAAGGCGGCCGATCTCAACAAAATCGCCGGCCCGGAGCACGTAGAAGGAGGATATAGCATTTTCAAAGTTCTCAACCGCCAGGGAGGGGAATTATCTCCCTTTTTTCAAGTCGAGAAAAAGGCGCGGGCTTTGGTGCGCGGACAGAAGCGAGAGCAACTGTTCGAGGAACTGGTCGATGGCCTGCTGGATAAGTACAAAGAGCGGATCGCCGTATCTGACAGCGCATTGGCGGCGGCTCTACCCGATGCGTTCCTACAGCGCCAATCAAGGGCGACGGTTAGTAAATAGATACGTAAATACGTCTTATCGGGATGATAGGTTATGGAACGCCGCTTGCCTTTGCAGTACTCGATGATTTCGGAGACGACCGCTTTGTCCACGGTGCTCTGTTTTGTAGCCCTTTTTCTCCCTGTGGCCCTAAACGGGGTATGGGCCCAGGCGAGGGGTTACAGTCTGGGCGAGGACCGGGTGGAGGTGCGGACTCAGGCGCATTGGCAGGCCTGGGACTTTCCGAGGGATATGGTGACCGCAACGCCGTCTGGCTCGGTGCAGGCCAAATTTATACAAGTACCGCACAACGCCATATTGAATGCGGCAGACTTCAGCTATCCCATTGATGGCAGCCTGCGCGATCAGTACGCCAATTCGTTCCAAGATGAGAATAACACTCTGCTAGCGCGCGGCGGTATCAAAAGGGCTGGTTCAAATCCGCAGCTAGCGGAGCGGGCCATTGACGCAGATCCGACTACAGCTTGGGAGCCGGATCCGGCCGATCCCCTGAGGGACTGGGTGTTGGAGATTGATCTTGGCCGTCTGGTGTCGGCTACCAAGGTCGTTGTACGCTTTGCCGAAGAAGGGGATCCGTTTCTGCAATTCAGAGTACATTCGGCAGGAGGGCAAAACCCCTTTGGCACGGCTGACCGCAGCGGTGCCTTGGACTACACCCTAGTTGGCAGCACTACCCAGCCCAATCGCGACCAGCGAGTCTTTGAGTTCGACCTCGCACCACTGGGGCCCCATACAGAAGAGTGGACCGGCCGCATTGTGCAGTACCTGCGCGTCGCGGTCACGGCCACCAATGGCGAGCGGGCGCGACAGCTTTCTGTCGAGGATTATCAGGCGTTGGCAGCAGAGAACCAAGGCGCTGTGGAATACGTCTGGAAAATCGCCGGCGAAGAGCGTCTAGTAACGGCCGAGCGCTACGACCAGTTGCCATTTGAGCAGCAGGGCGGGGTGCGCTATTACCGCCGCGAACGGCCCCAACTCGCCGAGGTGGAGGTATGGACTATAGGCGAGAACATCGCCTTGGGGATCGTAGAGCGCGGAGGTAATTTACACGACGTCAATCCCAATTCTTCGCCCGAACTTGCCGTTGACGGCAACGTGCGCACCGAGTGGCAGGGCATGGTTTACTTTCCCACCGGAGAGACCGCCGAGTGGGGTCTGTTGAACGTAAATCTGGGCTCCCACTTCTTGGTCCATGCCGTGCGCATCATTACCCGCGTCGGAGGAAGAAACCTGACTGGTTATCTATTGCGCGGTTCGGACGGCTCGCTGGCACCCGATGGCAGTTTGATCTGGGAGGAATTGAGTGGTGAGACGCGGCAGCTAAACCAGAATACGCGGCTGTTTGAGGATCGCTTTGCGCCGCGTCCGATACGCTTTCTGGAATTCCGCAACCTAGATATTGCCCGCCGCACTAGGGCCCATGAAGGGCACCGGATACTGAGCACAGTGACCGAAATCCAAGTCTTCGCCAACGGGCACTTGCCGATCCTCGAAATGACTTCCGACCTCATTGATTTGGAGAGCTCCAAGACACTGACTACCATCGAATGGGAAGCTAATACCCCCTCGGGCACGGCGGTGGAGATCCGCACCCGGACGGGAAACGATCTGCGCGAAGTAAACCGCTATTTCAAAAAAGACGGTACGGAAGTAGCCAATAAAGAAGAGTACGAAGATCAGCCGTCTTTCTTCAGGGGGGAGATCCTTACCGAGTTCTTGCCGGGACCGGGCTGGAGCAACTGGAGTCAAGTCTATGTCAAACCGGGCGAAGTCGTACGTTCCCCCAATCCCCGGCGCTATATGATGATCCAGACGAGACTGCTCAGTGAAGACGCGGCCGTAGCCGCCAGCCTGCAGTCGATCCAAGTCCATTTCACAGCGCCGCTGGTGGAGCGCATCGCTGGGGAAATAGGGCCCAAGCGGAATGTCCCCCTCGGCGAACTCACCGATTTCGACCTCTTCATCCGCCCCTCCTTCGCTGCTCGAGACCCGGGATTCGACCGCATCCGTCTCGTAGCGCCTTCGCAAGCGAATATCGAACTGCGCCAAGTGAGTTTGGGAGACGAAAGCGAATTTACCGCCGGAAACGAGGAAATATTTGCCGAAGTGGCAAAAGGCCGTTTTGAGAATGGGGCGGGGGAGGAATTGGAATTGACCAAGGTAGCAAGTGACACGCTGCAACTCGGCTTGCCAAGAATACTGCGGCGAGGCAGTGCGGATATTGTGCGGCTCTCTTTTTCGTCGCGCGTTTTCCTCAGCGGTGCCACTTTTGTAGCCGAAGTTGGGCGTTCGACGCAAGCGAACAACTGGCAGAGGGTGGATCCAGCAGACCCGGTGGGAGACGAATTGGCCGCTGGTGAGGGGTTGACCGTATTGACGATAGATCGCCGCGGGCAGATCGGGACAATCGAGGTAGATCCCGCCACTTTTACCCCAAATGGCGACGGCATCAACGATGCGGCGGTCCTTTCTTTTTTCGTACTCAAAGTCAATGTAGCCCGGCAAGTAGCGGTGGATTTCTACGACTTGGCAGGCAGGAAAGTGAGGTGCCTTTCTGAGAAGCGCGATATGGCGAACGGGCTGTATCGCCTTGTCTGGGATGGACGGGATGAAGGAGGAACTTTAGTATCCCCGGGCTTTTACATCGCCCGTATTGAGGTAGATGACGACGCGGGGGATGCCAACTCCGCTGCTCGCCTAGTTGGGGTGGCGTATTGACTTTTGCGATCCGCTGACGGTCGTACAACAAGGTGGCTTCTCACAGGACCAAGTCTGTTCCTCGTCTCCACGCGGCTCCGCTACTCGTATAGCTCCACTGCAGTCTCACCCCGGGCAAAGCGCTGCGCTGTCTGCACGGCCGACTGGCTCCCCGTATTGCGCCGCACATCCGTAGCCCAGCGAGCCAGCCCCACCAGCAACTGTCCCCGCGCCGGATGACCGGCGCAACGGCTCCATTCCTCGCTGATTATGCGCAAGCCGTGCAGCAAATCCCAGCCATTGTCGTCCTTGAGGATGGTCTGGCCCAATTCGCGCAGCAGACAGTCTCCATCAAAGCCGCGGTGTAAGTACTCGCGCACCAAGCGGCCCACCTCGCGGATCTGGATGGCCTCAATCGCTTCTATTACCTCGGCTAGGGCTTCGCCTTGGCCAGCGGACGCCTCTTCTGGGGCCGGGTGTGCTCTCAGGGGACGGGGCGCGATATTGAGCCAGCGGTTTTCAAAGAATTGCCAAGCTGCATGGTACAAGGCTCGGGCCGCCACTTGGTCCCCGGCGCAGCGCCGAGCCGTGCGCACGGACGCGACTAGAATCAATTCGCGGTTCAGATCGAACCAACCAGGGCTCATATTTACAGGTGTGCGGGCCATGCGGTCAGCCGCCAGCAGCACCATGGTGGAGACTACCTGCTCGATATCGGCCCCCGCTTTTAGCACCCGGGTTACTGCGCCAAAGATCTCTTCCAGATCGCCGCTGACCAAGCCGGCAGCTAGCTGATCCGAGTCGAAATCCCCCGAACCGGACGCGTACTGGGCGACCACCGGTTCCACCCCGATGAACAAATCTATGGCCTCCCGACGGGCCTCGTGAGGGGCCGGCCGATTCCGGCCCAGCATTTTGGCGGCCAAATTGCACACCAAGAGTTGAGAGCGGTCCCAGCCGAATTCCTCTAGCAACTCGGCCAGATAGCCCAAGTGGATCAGATTCTCGGTCATGCCCAGCAAGTAAGGCTCGACCGCGCACTCGTACAACAGCGGCACAATGCGGTCGTCGCAGCCGCCCAAATGCCGAGCGGTTACTAGGCACTTCTCAATGCCCTCCCAGGTCTTGTCGGCGCTGAAGACGCGGATCCAGCGGGCCAGTTTGTCCCAGTTTATCGGCTGCGGCAGCGGGTGGATCTGGGGGCGGTCTCCGGCCCGGCCCGCCGCCCCCGAGGCCGCCATCATCAGCGGGATGAGGCGGTCAGCCGGCTCGTACAGGCGGGCTACCTTTACGCCGTTGACTAGCAGGGCCACATCCCGGCCTCCGTCGGGCCCCCGCTCGGTGGCGATAAAGCGGCCCATGTGCTCTACTAGCAGGTGCAGCGTCTCATCCTCAGAGACCCCCCGGGCCAGCAGAATGGCGATGGCTTTGGACAGGGTCCAATTGTCGCCGCTGAGTAGTCCTTCCTTCAGGAGCAGGAAGTGGACGTCTCCGCTCTTGGAGTTGGCGCCGGCCACATTGACGAATATCTGACCGTCGCGCTCTTCCACCGGATAGGTGTCCAGATCGTCGCAGCCCCCGGTGAAGCAGCCGCCGCCCCGCATGTCGTAGCTCCAGCCGTGCCAGTCGCAGGTGAGTACGCCATTGCGCACTCGGCCCCGGGTGAGGGGGTATCCCATGTGCGGACATTGGTTGTCCGTGGCGTACAAGGTGCCTTGGTGGCGAAACAGAGCCACGCTGCGGCCCTCGATCCGCACCGCCTTGGGCCGCCCTTCCTCCACCTCGTCGGCGCGGACCACAGGTACAAAAGTCGTTTGTTCGGACATGGCTTTCTCCTTAATCCTCAAAGATATCTACGGTCGTATGCCCTTGGGCAAAGCGCAGGGCCGCACGTGCGGCCGAGCCGCTGTCTTTGTTCGTGCGCACATCTGTGGCAAAGCGGGCTAGCCCCGCCAAAATCTGCAGCCGGGCCGGGTGGTCGCTTGCGGCAAAGCGCTCCCACTCCGCGAAAACGGTCCCCAGCGTGGGGAGTAGCTGATGGGCTGTGTCGTCCCACAAGATGGCCCGGCCCATAGCCTCTATCAGAGGCTCCCCTAAGTGACCGGACAGGCCATAGGCCAAGACGCGGGGGCCTACCTCTTGGACATTGAGCGCCTGGATGGCCTCCACAATGGACGCCGGATCCTCTGCGGTCGCCGAGGTGGTCAGAGGCTCACTCAGGGGGCGGTAGGGAATGTTGAGCCAGCGGTCGTCGAAAAACTGCCAAGCCGCGTGGACCAGCCCCCGAGCCGCGGCCGCGGGACCTCCGTAGTGCCGCACAGTGCGCAGGGCCGCGGCCAAGTTGAATTCTCGGGTGAGACAGGGCCAGCCCGCCTCCACGTTCACCGGCACCCGGGCCATGCGGTCGGCCGCCAGCAACAGGCAGGTATCGATGAGACGGTCGAGACTAACTCCGGCCTCTATTTGCTGAGTCAAGGATCCAAAAGCGGTCTCCAAGTCGGCGCTCACTAGGGCCTTGACCAAGCCGTCTTCGTCGTAGGGGACCTCTGGATCGCCAGCTTGGGCTTGGGATAAGACCGGCTCCATGTTGCTCATAAGGGCCATGGCGTCTCTGCGGAAGCGCTCAGGCTCACCGCGACCGCGACCCACTAGTTTAGCCCCTAAGTTGAAAACCAACTCCCCGGCCTGATCCCAGCCGAATTCCTCCTGTACCCGGGCTAGGTGGTCCAGCCAGATGATGTGGTCGGCAAAACCGAGAAAGTAGGGGGCTGTCGCGCAGTCGAAAAGCAGGGGCAGGATCCGCTCCTGATGCCCTGCGTGGCCCGCGGTGAATAGGCAGCGCTCAATGCGCCCAGCCTGACCGTCGCGGGAAAAAGTGCGCACCCAACGCGCAATGGAGGCCCAATCGACTGGATCGGGTAAAGGTACCACATCCAACCGCTCGGCCGCTCCTCCGGCCGCGGCTCCGGCCGCAGTGGTCAGGGCGATCAGGCGATCCGCTCCCTCGTAGTGCCGCCCTATTTGGAGGCCGGACAGCAGGAGTACCACGTCTTGGCCTCCCTCGGCCCCGTGGGAGCTGGCGATGTGACGGCCTAGGTGGCGCACGACCAACTCCACGATATCGTCTTGGGGCACGTCGCCGCGCAACAGCAGGGCAATGGCCTTGGATTGGGTCCAGCGGTCGCAACTCAACAGGCCCTCCCACAGGAGATTCAGGTGCTCCTCGCGCCGCCGGTAGTCCAACTCGGGCACCTCGACCCAGATATCGGGCCCGCGCACCTCCACTGCAAAAGTCTGCAGATCGTCGCACTCGCGATTAAAACAACCGCCGCCCTCTAAATCGAAACTGCGGCCGTGCCAGTCGCAGGTGAGCACCCCGTGCCGCACCACTCCGCGCACTAGCGGGTAGCCCATGTGGGGGCATTGGTTGTCGGTAGCGTAGATCTTTTCTCCTTCGTTGAACAAAGCAATGCTGCGCTCGTGGCCCAACCGCACTGCCCGGGCTTGGCCCGGCGGCACGGCTGCGAGCTGGGCAGCGTTTACCCACTGCGTTTTCTGTGCGGACATGACACCTCCTCTCTGGGGTAGGTTGGGGATAAGCGTTTGCTTTAGTCGGTTTTCTCTCGAACAAGAGTACTGAACAAATGTTTAGTTGTCAAGGGATGAAACGCAAAGGAAATGGCCCGCGTAAGAAGTGAGTTTTGAGGGCCTGTTTTGGCTTTTGCTCGGGGGACCAAGCCGGAACAACGTCTCCATCAAACGATGCTTCTCTATAGAAAATGGCGAAACTTGCACAACGTCGTCTCATTTAGAATGCCGTATAAATCCCTCGTCTTTGACGTCGATGCAGGATTCGGTGAAATTGTCATTGCCCAAGGGCGTCATGTCGCCTACTCGCACAAAGGAGTTAATCCCGTGCTCATCCTTGCCCATATCGCCATCGTCTGCAATCCAGACAGCCGCTGAACGCCTTGTCCAACTACTACGAGCCAGGCCCGCTGGTCCTGTTGCAACGTCCGGTAGCTCTCATCGGCTTCTTGGGAGTTGACCAACACAGCTTGGGCCGCGATTTGGCCGCCTTGAGTGGCCTGCCCCTCATCGAAGTGGATCACTGGATCGAACACGAGGCCGGCCAGTCTCTGGTTCCCCTCGTGCAGACGCAGGGCATAGAGGCCCTGCGCCAATTAGAGAACCGCTTTCTCGCCCAAGCACTGGTCTCTAGTCCGCCTGGGGTCGTCGTCTTGGGCGATGGGGCGCTGCTCAAAGAAGCCAACCTCCGGCAGGTGCTGGACAAAGCGACGTTGGTGTATCTCAAATTATCGCTGGCTAGTACCTATTGGAAGGTGCGCCATCAAGCCCTAGAAACGCCGCGATGGCCGCATCCACTGCTGCTGCAACCGCCCGAAAATACGGCGCAACTCAGGCCGCTGTTGGCCGAGCGCCAAATCGGCTTTGACCAAGCCCATGTAACGTTGGATATGGACGAGATGACTCCGGAGGTGGCCCTGCGCCACTTGTTGGATAAACTGCCCCAATGGGGGATAGCGAGGCCCTTATCTTAGGATTGCCCTACCTCGCCTCCAGCGGTACTTTCTTGGCCGAAATCGCCCTTGTTCCCATCATCTCAGGAGACTTCTCATGTTAGACCCGCAGTACCTCCTCAGCGACGAGGAGATGCAGCAGTTTATAGCCGAGGGCTGTCTCACGCTCAAATCCTCGCTGCCCGCCTCCCTCCACCGAGACATCTATCAGCGCACCGAAGAGGTCTTTGCCAAGGAGGGCAATCCCGGCAACAACATCCTGCCCCGCCTCCCGAGGTTGCAACAGGTCTTTGACGATCCAGTCATACGCGGTGCCCTCACTTCGGTGGTAGGGCCGGATTACATCATGCACGCCCACCGTCACTGCCACATCAATCGGCCCGGCAGCCAGGGCGGCGGCTGGCACAAGGATAGCTATTGGGGCTATCGCAAGGTGCGCTATCACCGCAATCGCTGGGTGATGATCTTCTACTACCCACAAGACGTCACTTTGGAAAACGGCCCCACCGCCGTCATGCCCGGCACTCACTACTATAACGACCGCGCAGCCGACGAGAAGGACGAGCGCCACTTGCCGGTCTGCGGCGAAGCTGGTACCTGCACCTTAGTGCATTTTGACTTGTGGCACCGGGCCATGCCCAACAGTACGGACGCCAACCGCTACATGATGAAGTTCCAATTTACCCGCCTCAGCGAGCCGAGCCGGCCCACTTGGAACATCCAAGCCCCGGGGTGGCCGGCCAACGGCTCTGTGCCCTCTGTCAAGCATCGAGTCGTGTGGTCGCGGATATGGGATTGGCACGCAGGCACCCAAAGTCGCGCCGAGGTCAGCGGGCAAATCGAGCAACTGATCGAGTCCCTTAACGGGACGTTGGAACAACGCTTGGCCGCGACCGACGCCCTCGGCGGGTTAGGGGAAAAAGCCGCTCCCGCACTAGACGCGCTGCTCGGCGCGCTGGGCGATGAGGCCGAGGGCGTGCGCCTCAACGCCGCCTATGCGCTCGGTGCAATGGGTGCGGCCGCAGTAGGCCCTTTGCTTATAGCTCTCGACGACGTGCGCGAGCACGTGCGCGAACACGCGGCCTATGCGCTCGGTGCGATGGGGGAGGAGGCAGTAGAAGCCTTGGTTGCGGTCCTCGGCGATGAGTGCGCCCACGTGCGGGGTTTTGCCGCGTACGCGCTGGGCGACATGGGGGCGCGGGCAGGTGCTGCGGCTGCGACCGCCCTGTGTGAACTGAGCGACGACCCAGACATACAGGTGCGGCGCAACGTGGCCGAGGCCCTCGGAACCATTGAGCTGAATCCAGAAGCGTCCGTGCCCGCGTTGGCCGCGCTGCTGGCGGACGAGGACGAGCAAGTGCGCTTCAACGCCGCATACGCGCTGGCCCACTTCGGCCCGACGGCCGCGTTGGCCACGGCCGCGTTGGCTGAGGCTCTCAGCGACGAGAATCGCTACGTCCAGGGGCACAGCACGGCGGCCCTGCAACAGATTGGAACGCCCCAAGCTCAAGGCGTATTGCTGCACCATTTGACGGCGGCGCGCTGGTGCTCCATAACGACCAAGGAGACCACGTTCTGAGCGAATCGCGTGTGAAGGCTCGGGTCCACCAATACATCGAGAAGCACCAAGAGCAGTTGCTCGGCAACGCGCAGGCACTAGTCCGCGTGGATACCATCAATCCGCCGGGGCATAACTACCAAGTGCTGACCGACGCGCTCTTGGGGCGCTGTCAGGGCTTGGACATGCAGGCCAAAGTCCACCGCGTCCCAGACCAAGAGGTGCGCCGCGTGCTCGGCTCGGACGAGTTTTCGCGCTACAACCTGATTGCTCGTTGGGACGCTGGCCGGCCGCAGAGGGTGCATTTTAACGCCCACTACGATGTGGTGCCCTGCGCCGGGCAGTGGAAATTCGGCGACCCTTTCGAGCCAGGGCTCGCCGCCGGTGCGCTCTACGGCCGCGGTGCCGGGGACATGAAAGGGTCGATCGCCGCGTTGCTGATGGCCGTGGAGGCGCTCAAGGCAGCGGGTGCTGAGCCGGCTTTCAACATTGAGTGTTCGTTCACGGCCGACGAGGAGACTGGTGGCCAATTGGGCGCGGGATGGATTGTAAACAAGGGGTTAGTGAATGCCGATTTCGCGGTCGTCTGCGAGGGAGCGGCCGGGACGCAGGTCGGCTGCGGTCACAACGGCGTGTTGTGGTTGGAGGTCGAGCTAACGGGCAAGGCTGCCCACGCCTCTAGGCCCGAGCAAGGGGTCAATGCCTTTGAGGCCATGGCGGATGTGGTGCAAAAGCTACAAGCCTACAAGACGCAACTCAACGCAGCCGAGCGCCGCTATGTGGACTTCGATGGCGAGGTGCGCAACCCCACGCTCAACATCGGTGGAACGTTCTCGGGCGGGGAAGGCGATAAAGTAAACACCGTGCCCGCCCGCGCCCGCTTTTCGCTGGACCGCCGCTTGGTGCCCGGCGAGCAGATCGCGGCCGTCGAGCGCGAGCTGAGACGCGCTGTGGAGCGGGCTGCCGAGCCACCCTGCCGAGTGGCAGTGCCTTTGCGGATTGAACCTTGCGTCGTCGATGCCGATCACGCGTTGCCCCAGGCCTTTGCACGGGCCGTGCAAGCTGTGCGCCGCCGCGCCGCTGGCTACCGGCTCAGCTCTGGCTTTACGGATTTGCACTACTTTGCGGTTGCCGGTGGCCTGCCCGGCATTGGCTATGGCGTAAAGGGCGAGCGCATTCACGGGATAGATGAGCGCGTGCGGGTGCGCGACTTGGTGTTGACGGCCCGCACGTACGCCGAGTTTATGCTGCGCGGCTTGGAGGTCCATTGAGCGAAAACCTGCAACGCTTCTTGTGGACGGCGTACGACCGTTTGGGCGGGCTGGTGGGCTACAACTTGCTGTGGAGCGCGTTGAGCCTGCCTTGGATCGGCGGGGCCTACCTGCTTTTGCAGCTGGGGTTTGGGCTGGGCGGCTTGGGCTTGATGGGGGCTGTCGTCTTAGCTGGTACCTTGCTGTTGAGCTCACCGGCCACGGCGATGCTTTTCGCCGCTGGGGCGGCTTGGGTGCAGGGCAGGGACTTTGGCCTGCGAGAGTTCTGGGCGGCTGGCCGCGCGCTTTTTTGGCGCGCCCTCGCGCTGGGGTTGCTGATGGTCGCCGCTGTCGCACTGGTACTGGCCAACGTGGTTTTTTACCAGCAGATCGGCGGCTGGCTGGGGGTGTTTTTGGGTGGGCTGATGGTCTGGTTTCTGCTGCTGGTGGGCATGGTCGCAGTGTATGTTTTTCCGGTGCTGGTCACTCAGGAAGGGTCGGTGTGGGCCACGGTGCGCTACAGCTTTCTCCTGTCGGTTGATAATGTAAAGCTCTCGCTAGTTTTTCTACTGAGTGCAGGCTTGGCTTTGGGCCTTGGCGTCGCTTCTGGAGTGGGTTTGTTCTGCGGCGGCTTGGCGGCTTGGGCCCTGTGGATCAGCGTCGGCTTTCGTGCACTCTTGCCCAAGTACACAGGCCAGTCTCTGCCCAGTGAAGCCCCGCGCCGGCTGCGCGAACTAATTCGCCCTTGGGAGGCTTGAGCATTGGACTTGCCCAAACTGGTAACGGGCCGAGAAATGGCTGCGGTCGATCGGCGCACCATCGCCGAGGCGGGCATCCCCAGTGCCGAACTCATAGAGCGGGCCGGTACAGAGGTGGTTGCGGCCATTGCAGCGCGTTGGGATGGGTTGGCCGGTTTGCAGGTCGTGGTGCTGTGCGGGAAAGGCAACAATGGTGGCGATGGGTTTGCCGTGGCGCGGCTCTTGCGCGCTGGCGGTGGTTCGGCGCGCGTCTTCCTCGCGGCAGACCGCGCTGCCGTACAAGGGGCCGCAGCCGAGCACTTGCGGCGTTGCGAACAGGCGGGCTGTGCTATCGAAGTGATCGGCGAGGATGTAGCTCCGCTCGACGCCGCCCTCCGCGAAGCCGACTTGGTGATTGACGCGCTTTTGGGGACCGGATTGCGAGGGGCACCCCGTCCCTCCATTGCGCGCGTCATTGCGCGCATTGCCCATTGTGCGCGGCCGGTAGTGGCCGTGGATATCCCCTCGGGGGTCGAAGCCGACACCGGGCGGGTCCACGGCGCGGCCGTTCAAGCGATGCTGACGGTGACTTTCGGATTGGTCAAAGTCGGGCAGTTGTTCTACCCCGGCCGGTCGCATTGCGGTGCATTGCACTTGGCCAATATCGGCTTCCCCGAGTTCATTCTGTGCGATGCGGTTGCCCAAGCTCTGCTGCTTTCCGCCGAAGGGGTGGGGCCTTTAGTGCCTCGGCGTCGTGGCGACGAGCACAAGGGAAGCTGCGGGACAGTGGCCGTGGTCGCGGGTTCGGTGGGCATGACCGGAGCGGCCGCACTGACGGCGGATGCCGCGCTCAGGAGCGGGGCCGGCCGCGTCCATCTAGGAGTGCCGGCAAGTCTCAACGACGTTCTCGAAATCAAGCTCTCTGAGGTGATGACCCGGCCGTTGCCTGAAGTGCGCAAGCGGCGCTGTTTGTCGCTGCGGGCCTTGGGCGCGGTGTGCGCTATGTTGACGCGAGCCGATGTCTTGGGATTGGGGCCGGGTTTGGGGTGCTATCGAGAGACCGAGGAACTGGTGCGACGGTTGGTGTTGCAAGCCGAACTGCCCCTCGTTCTGGATGCGGACGGACTGAACTCTTTCGCCGGGCGAGCCGATGCCCTAAAGGACCGCTCGGCACCGCTGGTCCTCACGCCCCATGTGGGCGAGTTAGCCCGCTTGAGCGGGTTGGACAAGCGGCAGATTGTCGACGCGCCCATGGCCGTGGCCCGCGACTTTGCCGGCGAATTCGGCGCGACGCTCGTGTTGAAGGGCGCACCGACCGTCGTGGCTTTGAGCGATGGGCGCGTGGCGGTCAACTCCACGGGCAATGCGGGCATGGCCACGGCCGGGTCGGGCGACGTGCTGACCGGGATCATCGCCGGGTTGATGGCCCAAGGGCTAGGTGCGGAGGCTGCGGCCTGTCTCGGAGTCTACGTCCACGGCCGGGCCGGCGATCGGGCGGGCGAGCGGCTGGGGGAATGGGGGATGCGGGCGGGCGATATAGCCGACGAAATCGCCTTGGCCATGGTGGATGCGGCGCGATCTGCTTGACATGTTTAGGGCGATGCTGTACTGTGGAAACGGGGTGCCGGGGTAGGCACTTCTTGGCTTTTGCACACTTAATTTACAGGGCTTGCGTTATGGCCGACGTCAAAGATGCCATTGAAGAAATGATCGAAGAGTCGTACTTGCTGGGGCTTTCGGAAGACGAGATCCTCGCGGATTTCAGCCGCTTTATCGATACCTGCTATACCGTTATTCAGGACAATGTAAAAAGCCGCGAAGCCCTTAGCTGCTTGGCCGGGAATTTGGCGCGGGAGAAGACCAGTACTCGCAGCGCCGATCGTTCCACCGCGCTGGGCAAGGTCGCGGCCAAGGACGCCCAGCGAGCCTGCGCTGAAAAAGCGGCGCGCCGCAAGCGCATGGTCCTAAAGGCCATTGCCGACTACGACCCCCACCTCGTCCTCCTCATCAACGAGCAGCGCTTTCAGGTAGATATCAAGGAAGAAGTGGCGCCCCCCAAGCTCAAGGTCCGTCAGGGTCGCGATTGGGAGCACTACGGCCAGCTCTTGCTCAAAGCCGGCTACACCACTGTAATCGCGCTCATCTTATTCCTCATATATTTAAGGTTTTAACCGTTTGCACCTGAAATTTGGACTGTGGTCTGTGCAGATACGGCACCAGCGCAAATTCGCGTAAATCTATAGCCAGTATAGCCAAAATTTGCCTTTGTTGAGGTTCCGCAAATTCGCAATAACTACGGATTTACTGCCCGATTTTATCCGCCAGCACTACGAAGTCCACCAGTGGAAGTACGCCTGGGCTATTATTGAACGAGGACTTTCCCGATGAGTGGAACGACATCCTTGCGGTCTTGCAGGAGTTTCGTCTTAGAAAAAGCTGGATAGTGAATCATGGTGGCCGGAAATCCGCGATTTCGTCTTTCATTGACAATTATCTATACGAAAGAGCTTGGCAAGAAAAGGAATTCTCAACGAGGGTTGTAATAGACGAAGCTAGCCGCGATACGCCAACGTACAAAATAGACTGTTTCCGCAATCGAGTGGCTCTCGAAATAGAATGACACAACAAGGATCCATTCCACGACCGGGGCTTGAATAACTTCAGGCTTCTTTTCGATCTTCTTGCCATTAGCGTCGGGGCATTGCCCTTCGGTGCGATGAACTCCAGGACCTCTTCAATGCCCTGAACAAAGGGCCGTCTTACGGGGCATCGACAACGCATATAAGCAAGTTACTTCTGCGAATCGAAGGAGGCGGAGGGGCGGCTGTCCCATCTTGGTGTTCGGCATCTCGAAAAAGCTGTATATAGAGGATGAGTGAATGACCGCAGCCAACGATTTGCTTGCCTCAGTCGGCGAGCGGAAGTTTTCGACCCTTCTCGCCGATCCGCCGTGGCAGTTCCACAACCGGACGGGCAATATGGCACCAGAACACCGGCGTCTGTCTCGGTATTCGACCATGGCTTTGCAGGACATTGAGTGCTTGCCGATCGAATCGATTGCCGAGGAAACCGCGCATCTGTACTTGTGAATACCCAACGCGCTATTGGCGCACGGGCTGCAAGTGATGGATCGTTGGGGATTCAACTACAAGACGAACATCGTCTGGTACAAGGGGCGAAAAGACGGCGGACCGGACCGGCGGGGCGTGGGATTCTACTTTCGCAATGTGACGGAAATCGGCCACGATTATGACCGATCCAGAGGTGGCTCATCGGACCTACATTGAGCCGATCACGCCGGAGATTTTCGCGCGGATCATCGCCGTGGAAAAGCCGCAGGCCCTGCTGCCGACGCTTGGAGGCCAAACCGCGCTCAACGCGGCGGTGGCCTTGGCCGAAAGCGGTACCCTCTCCGAGCACGGCGTCGAGATGATCGGCGCTCGGATCGAGGCTATCAAGATGGCCGAAGACCGCGAGTGCTTCAAAGCGGCTATGGGCCGGGTTGGACATGCCTCGCGGATCTTTTGTCCACAGTCTTGAAGAGGCGCAAAAGAACCAAGCTGAATTGGAATCGCCCAAGGCTGTAAAACCTGTGGCTGCGGCCCGCTTAGGTATATATCCCCATGGCTAGACGAAAGATGTGGTAGGACCAGTTAGTGTGGATGAGTGATGATGAGGCAGTGGGTGGCGGCGGTAAGCACTGTACAGCCGACTGCTACATTCAATGGGGTTGCGATTCCTGTAAGGGTCGAAGTTGCTTTTTTATCCTTTTTGTTCTGGTTTGCCGCACTGTCTGCAATGATACAGGCGGAATAGGATGTCTCTATGGAGAAGACCATAGAAATGCTAACTGTGCCCATCGGTGTCAGGGAGTTGTTTGTGGTGCAACCTCTGCGTGTTCATGCACAGTCGGTCTATGTTATTGTTAGAAAGGCGAGACAATGTCAATCTCCAAAAAGCTATTTTACTGTCTATTTACGCAGATACTTTGCCTTGTTGGACACGGAGAGGCACAAAAGACTAGGCCAAGCACGATAACGATCTATGATAGCAATGAGGTTCCCCATCTGATGCTGGAGCCTCTTCCATGGCCTTCAAGTCTCGATTTGCCTGATCTACAAGAGGAACTGGAAAGAGAGGACTTTGCTGCGTGTGAGACGAAACTCCTTGGAGTATTATCTCAGGTGGGCAGTGGCTCAAAAGCCGAGGCTGCTGTGTATAACGCGTTAGGTTCCTTTGCGATGGCTCAAGCGGATATTTCCTCTTCAGAAGCCGAGGAGTTGCTCCATATTCATAGGGCAGCTAACTATTTCTCAAAGGGCGATTCAATAGCAAGTTATAGGCCTATTGAACTTAGGATCCACCGGGCACACCTTATCCACAACGGAGCAGATACACTGCACCGCTTGGGAAAAGTCCAAGAAGCTCTCCTGAAAACCGAGGAGTTACTGCATGGCTTTGAAGGAGTAGGAACTGGTCGCATGAAGGATGCGTTGGTTGCCAGAGCCCTCCAAAAGGTAGCGATGCTTCGCCGGGCATTGGGACATGACAATCAGTCAGTTGCATCGTTTCTAGACAGCCACACGGATCATACGAGCGAGTTGGTGGCCCTAGTCGCCAAGAGGGAGTTTCTGAGAACACAACTACATACGGGAGATATCGATCATGCCCAGACCAGACTCGATCAAATGAAGTCTGAGTACGCGGGAAGAGATTCAGTCGGTCACCTATCGGTCGTCAGCATAATCCAATTATTTGACGGTATGATCGAGAGCATCAGTGAGACTGGAAAGGCGGCTACTCCGACGCACGAGCATTGAAACAAGTGGCGGCATTTTCAGACAGAAAGCTAAGTTGAAAGGAGTGGACAGCTCAATGAGTCGTCGTCGATTCGACAGAGGAATGCTTCTTTATGCTGCACTGGTAGTAAGTGCTGCTAGCGGCGTCAACTCTCAGCCTAATGTGGCACAAGTACGGTTGGGGTTCGGAGAAAACAGGCTACCGATCCGCATATATATGTAGGGCGATGCCTTTTCGCGCTTGAACGTAACGGCGAGGCGATTACCTTTCTAAACACAGGCTTATCTCTCAAAGCTCTCGTTCGGGAGCACTTTGACTTGGCTGTGCCGTTACTGGTCAGAGCACATGTTTCAAACGGGATGCCGGTTCGCGGAGCTGAAATCCTCTCAGAATTTTCTTCAAAAATGTCTCCTGAGGTTCATGCTGGCACTATCTCCGCTCTCAGGACGGAGTCCGACCGAATAGACCTATATGCTCACGGCCGACTGCGGTGCCGAGATGCCCGATGGGGCCAAGGCGGCCGAGTGATCTGAGGGCCATTGTCTCCTGTGCCTCGGCCGGTTTATCTCATTGACGATCGGCTACGTGGCTGCCGTTGTTATGATTGCACTTAGGGTGTATTCCGAGTCCTTGATTGAGCCTGTCCTCTGTTATGTCGAGTGATACCTCTTCCTTTTGTACGATTGAAAGCACTCCATGCCCAAACGCACAGACATTCAAAAAATAATGCTCATCGGCTCCGGTCCGATCGTCATTGGCCAAGCCTGCGAGTTTGATTATTCGGGAACGCAAGCCTGTAAGGCACTGGCCGAAGAAGGCTACGACATCGTCTTGGTCAACAGCAATCCGGCGACGATTATGACTGATCCAGAGGTGGCCGACCGCACCTACATCGAGCCGATCACGCCGGAAATTTGCACGCGGATCATCGCCGTGGAAAAGCCGCAGGCCCTCCTGCCGACGCTCGGGGGCCAAACCGCGCTCAACGCGGCGGTGGTCTTGGCCGAAAGCGGCACCCTCGCCGAGCACGGCGTCGAGCTGATCGGCGCTCGGCTCGAGGCCATCAAGATGGCCGAAGACCGCGAACTCTTCAAAGCGGCCATGGACCGGACCGGGTTGGACATGCCCCGTGGGGCCTTTGTCCACAGCCTCGAAGAGGCCCAAAAGCATCAAGCCGACTTGGGCTACCCGACGATCATCCGCCCCGCCTTTACGATGGGAGGCTCAGGCGGCGGCGTGGCGTACAACGCCGAGGAATTTGAGCGGATCGTGCGCCACGGCCTCGACCTAAGCCCGATCGACGAGGTGCTGATCGAGGAATCGGTCCTCGGGTGGAAGGAATTTGAGCTGGAAGTCATGCGCGATCACCGCGACAACGTGGTCATAATCTGCTCGATTGAAAACTTCGACCCCATGGGGATCCACACCGGCGACAGCATCACGGTCGCGCCGGCGCAGACCTTGTCCGATAAGGAATATCAGCACATGCGCGACGCGGCCATCCGCATCATGCGCGAGATCGGCGTAGATACCGGCGGATCCAATATCCAGTTCGCGGTCAATCCCACAGACGGCCGCATGGTCGTCATCGAGATGAACCCCCGGGTCTCGCGCTCTTCGGCGCTGGCGTCCAAAGCAACGGGCTTTCCCATCGCCAAGATCGCCGCCAAACTGGCTGTGGGCTACGCGCTGGACGAAATCCGCAACGACATCACCCGCGAGACCCCGGCCTCCTTTGAGCCGACCATCGACTACGTGGTGACCAAAATTCCGCGCTTTACCTTTGAGAAATTTCCCAGCACGCCAGACGCCCTCGACACCCAGATGCGCTCGGTAGGGGAAACCATGGCCATTGGCCGCACCTTCAAGGAGTCCCTGCAAAAGGGCCTGCGCTCGCTGGAGGTCGGCCGCGCGGGTTTTGGTGCCGACGGCAAGGACCTTACAGCGGCCAAAGTGGCCGACAAGGAACTGCGCGAGAAATTGATGCGCCCCAACTCCCAGCGCATGTTCTACCTCAAGCTGGCCATCGCCAAAGGCTACACCCACGACGAGATATATGGCCTCACCGGCATTGATCCGTGGTTTCTCGACCAGCTCTACCAACTTTTTGAACTCGAACGACAGCTAGCGCGGGCAGATGCGCTCGCCGATGCCGCCATGTTGCGCCGCGCCAAGGAGTGGGGATTTAGCGACCGCCAGCTCGCGCATCTCAACGGCTGCGACGAGGCGAGTGTCCGTCGGCGTCGCCTCGAGTTGGACATTCGCCCAGTGTACAAAACAGTTGATACCTGCGCCGCTGAGTTCGAAGCCCACACGCCCTACCACTACTCGACATACGACCGCGAGGACGAAGTGCAGCGCTCGACGCGCAAAAAAATCGCCATCCTCGGCGGCGGGCCGAACCGCATCGGCCAGGGGATTGAGTTCGATTACTGCTGCGTCCACGCGTGTTTCGCGCTGCGCGAAATCGGCTATGAGACCATCATGATCAACTCCAATCCCGAGACGGTCAGCACGGATTACGACACGGCCGACAAACTCTATTTCGAGCCGCTGACAATCGAGGACGTGCTGCACATCGTCGAGCGCGAAGCCCCAGACGGCGTCATCGTGCAGTTCGGGGGGCAAACCCCGCTGAACTTGGCGGTCGAACTAGAGCGCGAGGGCGTGCCCATCCTCGGCACCTCGCCCCGCAGCATCGACTTGGCCGAGGATCGCCAGCGCTTCGGCCAGTTGTTGAGCGAACTGGGCATCCGCCAGCCGGCAAATGGCATGGCTGCCAGTTGTGCCGAGGCGTGCGCTGTTGCCGCGCAGATCGGCTTCCCGGTCTTGGTGCGGCCCTCGTACGTGCTCGGCGGGCGGGCCATGGTCGTGGCATACGATGTCGGGAGCCTCGAAACCTACATGAACGAGGCCATTGAAGTAGCGCCCGAGCGGCCCGTGCTCATCGACCGCTACCTGCAAGGCGCGGAGGAATTCGATGTGGATGCCGTGGCCGACGGGACGGACGTGGTCGTCGGCGGGATCATGCAGCACATCGAGCACGCCGGCGTGCATTCGGGCGATAGCGCCTGCGCCTTGCCGCCCTACGACACGCCGAGCGAGCACATTGAGGCCATGCGCGAGTACACCCACGCGCTGGCGCATGCCCTCGGCGTGATCGGCCTGATGAACGTGCAATACGCCGTCCATCAAGGCGAGGTCTATGCGATTGAAGTGAATCCCCGGGCTTCGCGCACCGTGCCTTTTGTCAGCAAGGCCATTGGCCGCCCGCTGGCCAAGATCGCCGCGCGGGCCATGGTGGGGATGACCTTGCGCGAGCAGGGTTTCACCGAGGAGGTCGCGCCCGCGCACATATCCGTCAAGGAGGCCGTGCTGCCCTTTATAAAATTCCCCGGGGCCGATAGCCTGCTGGGGCCGGAGATGAAGTCCACGGGCGAAGTCATGGGCATTGGCCGCGACTTTGGCACGGCTTTCCTCAAAGCGCAGATGGGGGCGGGTTCGCTGCTGCCGTCGCACGGCCGAGTCTTTATCAGCGTGGCCGACTGCGATAAAGAGGAGGTCTTGCCGGTAGCCCGCCGACTGCGCGCGGCCGGATTCGAGTTGGTGGCTACACAGGGTACGCGCGACTTCCTCGGCAAGCACGACATCGCCGCAGAGCGGGTGCATAAAATTCACGAGGGCCGCCCGCACATCGAAGACGCGATTCGCAGCCGCCAGATTGACCTGATTATCAATACCCCTCTCGGCGAGTCTTCTCACTACGACGACTTTGCAGTGCGCCGGGCTGCGGTCGTAACCGGTGTGCCCTACACCACGACAATGGCCGGAGCCCGGGCCGCGGCCGCGGGCATTGAGGCGCTGCAACGCGCCGAGCTGGATGTGCAATCCCTGCAGGATTACCACCGGGGCTAGGAGACCGCTCGTGAGGACTGCGCCCACCTGCCGCTTGGCCCTGGTGCTGTTATTATCTTATTGTCTGGCGATTTCGGCCTGCGTCTATTTCAATACGTTTTACAACGCCAAAAAATCCTTCCGCGAGGCCGAAAAAGAACGGCGCAAACACGAAGAGACCTACGCCGACTGGGCCTTTGACCGAGCCGGCCCCGAATTGCAGCGGCAGCGCTCGCCGCAGGCCGACCAACTCTACGACAAAGTGGTACGCAAGGCGTCCAAGGTGCTCGACAAGCACAAGGAGAGCGACTTGGTTGACGACGCCATGTTTCTGATCGGCCAAGCGTATTACTGGCGCGGCGAATACCTCAATGCCCAAGAGTCCTTCCGCGACTTGGAGACTTTTTTCCCGTCCAGTCCGCACTTTGACCAAGCCCGCTACTGGCGCGCCCGCTGTCTAGAGGAACAGCGGCTCGACGACCAAGCGCAGTCGCTCTACCGAGTGCTTTTTGACGAGGCCGAAGAAGAGATCGCCGTCCAAGCGGGCCTGCACTTGGCCGAGATGGCGCACGACCGGGAGGACTACATCGCGGCCATGCGGGAATATCAGGCCACGCTAACAGCCTTTCCCAAGAGCGCGGTGCGCGCCCAATTGTGGTTGCGCTTGGGCGAGGCGCTGATGGCCTTAGAGGACCCGGCCCGCCTAGGCGAGGCCCTAGAGGCCTTCGACGAGGTGCTACAGGCCGATCCAAGCGTGGACCAAAAGTATCGCGCCCAGCTCAACAGCGGCCGTGCGCTCTACGCCATGGGCGCGGAAGAAGAGGCCCTAGACGCGTACGTCAGCCTGCTCAACGAGGGCCGCTTCCGCCGCTTTGAGGGTCGCACCCGGCTCCTAATCGGCGAGTGGTATCAGGGCCGCCGCTTACTCAATGAGGCACTGGCCGAGTACGATCAGGTGCTCAACGACTTCCCCCAGACGCCCTCTGCGGCCATGGCCCTGTATCGCATCGGCTTGTTGCGTCTGCAGGAATACGGGGATACCGAACTGGCGCGCGATTACCTTGAGGAGAGCCGCCGCGAGAGCCCGGGAGCGCAGGGCGTGCTTTTGGCGCAGAAGATGCTGGGGCACATGCGCCGGCTGCAGCAGTTCCAGCGCCAGATCCATCGCGCCGATTCGCTCTACGCCGACTCGCTGGGCGTAGCGCAGGGGCCACTGTTGTGGCAGGCAAAGGAGACTCCGGCCGACACAGTGGTGGTGGCGCGGAGTTTGGAGGTGCTGGACGACCTGTTTACCGCGTGCGAGATCTATCGCGACGACATCGGCCAGGCCGATTCAGCCCGTGCGTACTACGAGGAGGTAATCCGCCGCTTCCCCGACAGCGACCAATTGCCCCGCGCCGTGTACAGCCTCGCTTGGATCGAATTGCAAATGCGCGGCGACGAAGAGAGAGCTAGCCCCTATTTGCTGCGGCTGATCGAGGAGTTTCCCACTTCGGCTCATGCCAACGAAGCCCGCCGCCTGCTGGGGCAGAAGGCCGAAGCCACCGCCGAAGAGTTGGCGGCACGCGAGTTTGCGCGGATCGAAACATTGCGTCTAGCGCAGCCTGAAAACACCAAGGAGTACATCCCCCTGTTGGACAGTTTGAGCCATGCCTTTGTCGGTACGCAAACGGGGGGGCAAGCGGCGTTTTTGGCGGCCACTACCTACGAGAATGTCGTCGGGGATACGCTCGCGGCTGAGCAGCGCTATCAATTGTTGCGCGAAGAGTTCGCCGAGACGCGATTCGGCAAGCTGGCCCAGCAGCGGTGGGAAGCACGCGAGGAAAAGCTCATCGACAAGCTGGAGCGCAGCCTAAAGGCGGTCGGCGGCCAGCTCGGCCCGGGGGAGCGGATCGAACTGCTCGCCTTGGAGCCGGACACGCTCGACTCCGTGGCCTTGGCGCGCAAATACATCGGCTTTGCCGAGCGCGCACAGCGGCGCGGGGACGCCGCGCTCGCCCGCGATTTTTACGAGCAAAGCATCGACCAACAGGTAGCCAACCCGCGCGCCCTATACCAACTCGGCAACCTCAACTGGGAGGATGGCTATTTCGACGACGCCATCGATTTTTACCGCGAGGCTCTGTCCTTTGACAAGAGGAACCTCAACCTCTACTACCGGCTCTGGCGCGCCTTTACCGAGCAGGGCGTAGAGGACTCGGCCAACCACTACCTGCAGGAGGTCGCACGGCGCGATCGGGATAGCCCGCAAATTCGCTTCTTGCTGGAGAAGCATCCGGATTTTCAGGCGGGCGAGGACCGCGAGGACTTGGACATAGAAGTGATGATCGCGCTCGACTTGTCGATTCCCCCCGATGAGTTGGGGTGGAAGGAGGGCGACCTGTCGCTGAGCGATTGGCCGCTGGTCCGGCAGGTGGTGCGGCCGGTCTATCCAGCGGCCGCCGAGGATTCGGCCGAGGTGTTACTCGACGTGCTAATCGACCGCGAGGGGCGGCCCGAGCAAGTGGAGGTCTTTCGCGGGGACCCTCCCTTTGTCGAGAGCGCGGTGGCAGCAGCGTATGGCTATAGCTTCTATCCCGCAGTGCGCCGCAACGGCGAGGAGGTCAAGTCTTGGGTCGAGTTGGCCGTGTCGTTTGGCTTGCCGCAAGAAGAAGAGGAAGAGCCGTGATTGACGAGCAAGCGCGCCTGCTGACCAACCGCGAAGTCGCCGCGGACTTCTATTTGGCGCGTCTGAGCGCACCCCACATTGCAGCGCGGATCGAGCCGGGTCAGTTCGTCAATATCGAGGTCGGCCCAGGGGTAGCTCCCTTGTTGCGCGTCCCGCTGAGCGTGAGCGGCGTCGAGCGCGAGGCTGGTATTATCGAGGTATTGTACGAAGAGGTAGGGCCTAAGACGCGAGCGCTGAGTCAACTCGGGCCGGCCGCAGCCTTGCCGACCCTCGGCCCGTTGGGCAAGGGGTTCGCGCCGCCGCCCGAGGGTATGCGCGTCGCATTAGTCGGGGGCGGTATCGGCGTGCCACCGCTGCTCTACTGGGGATTGGAACTGAGACAGCGGGCGCACCGGACTGCGCTGTTGGTCGGGGCGCGGACTGCGGGCAAGCACCTGCCCAGCGAATTGCTTGCACCGGCTGCGGACGCGGTGCGCTGCGCGACCGACGATGGCAGCCTTGGGCACGCGGGCTTAGTCACCGATCTGTTGCAGCACGAGCTAGCTAAAAAAGGGCCGTGCGAGGTCTATTGCTGTGGTCCGCACGGGATGATGCAGGCCGTGGCCGCCATGTGCCTAGAAGCCCAAGTGGCGTGTCATGTTTCCCTCGAAGAGTACATGGCTTGCGGCATCGGCATCTGCATGGGCTGCGCCGTCGAGCTGGCGACGGCAAAAGGCGACTCGGACTATGGCCGCTACGCCCGCATCTGCGTGGATGGGCCGGCGTTCGACGCGCGGCAGGTAAAGTGGGGCAGCGCATGGCCGACTTGAGCATAGACTTTGCCGGTGTGCGACTGCGCAACCCGGTGCTGCTAGCCTCGGGCACCTGCAACTACGGTCAGGAGCTTTTGCCGTTGACCGATTTTGCGCGCTTGGGTGGGCTGATCACCAAAACCATTACCCCGCAGCCCCGCGGCGGCAACCCTCCCCAGCGCATCGTCGAGACGCCGGCCGGAATGCTCAATTCCATTGGCCTGCAAAACCCTGGGCTAGTGGCTTTCACCGAGCAGCAATGGCCCTTGTTGGCCGGTTTGGACGCGCAGGTCGTGGTGAATATCGCCGGATTCGCGGTCGAGGAGTTCGGGCAAATGGCGGCGCGTCTCGAAGCGTTGGAAGGCATTGCCGCGCTCGAAGTCAATATATCCTGTCCCAATGTCGAGGCCGGAGGCGACAATTTCGCCACGCGGCCCCAAACCGCGGCCGCAGCCATCGCCGCAGTGCGTAGCCGCACCCAGCGGCCGGTCATCGCCAAGCTGACGCCCAATGTCACAGATATTGCCAAAATTGCCCGCGCCGTAGTGGATGCAGGTGCGGATGCGGTCTCGCTGATCAATACGCTCGTTGGCATGGCCCTTGACGTGGAGCGGCGGCGGCCCGTCTTGGGCGGTATTACCGGCGGCTTGTCCGGGCCGGCGATCAAGCCCGTGGCCCTCGCCATGGTGTGGAAGGTGGCTCAAGCCGTCGCCGTGCCCGTCATGGGCATCGGCGGGATCGCCACCGCAAGTGATGTTTTAGAGTTCATGGTCGCTGGTGCTTCCGCCGTCCAAGTCGGGACGGCCAGTTTCGCCAACCCCAACGCCGGCGTCGAAATCGCGGAAGCCCTCCGCGCCTACTGCGACGAGCGCGGCATTGATCGCATTGCCTCCTTGGTGGGCAGCTTGCGAGTTTAGACGGAAAAATCGCAAGCGCGGCGATGGATTTCACTGCATCGGCACGAAGCGCACGGGTAGGAGTCTGCGCTGGCTGAGTCCGGTCGCGCTTTTCTCTACCACGACCAAGTGTTGGCGTTGAGTGCCTAGCGGGAGAATGAAGCGGCCGTTAGGCGCTAGTTGTTCGGTTAGAGCGGGTGGGATGGTCGCGGGGGCGGCCGAGCAGACGATGGCGTCAAAAGGGGCTGCCTCGGGCCAACCCATGCGGCCGTCGCCAACGCGGAGGACGACATGGCCATAGCCTGTGTCGGCGAGTACGCGACGGGCCTTTGCGGCGAGGTCGGAGAAGAATTCAATGCTATAGACTTGGCCAGTCAGTTCGGCGAGCAGGGCGGTTTGGTACCCGGAGCCGGTGCCAATCTCTAATATCCGTTCCGCGCCCTGCAAGCCGAGAACCGAGAGCATGTAGGCCACTACGTATGGCTGCGATATGGTTTGCTCTACGCCGATGGCCAGCGGGTGATCGGCGTATGCGTGGGGACGCAGGGCCTCTGGGACGTAGCAATGCCTTGGGACGCGGGTGAACGCGGCCAGTACGCGCGGATCGCAAATGCCGCGATGGCTGAGTTGCTTGCGCACCATAGCGCGGCGTTGGTCGGCGTAGGAAGTCATCGCGCACTTTGGAGGAGAGCTAGGGCCGCGTCTATTGCGGCCGCAGGGGGGATTGCAGCGATGTCTGCGGCCGGTGCTTGCAGGACTTGGCTGCGCTTGCCGCGCGGTGCCCACAGCCGGGGGGCGGTGGGGCCAAATAGCGTCAGAGTCGGGGTGCAGACGGCCGCGGCGATGTGCCCGGGGCCGGAGTCGTTGCCGATAAAGAGCGCGGCTTTGGCGAGCAGGCCGGCGAGGGAGCGCAGGTCTGGGGGATGGAGCGCGGGCAGGCCGCCGACTGCGACCTGGCGTTCGCGTTCGACCGGGCCGCACAAGAGCGCGGGATGCCAGCCTCTTTTTTCTAGCGCGCTGGCGAGGGCGTGGAAATTCGCCGCGGGCCAGCACTTGGCTGGCGAGCCGCTGCCTAAGTGGATGACGACTTCGGGCGCGGAGGCGAGCGCGTCCACATAGCCGTAGTCGCCGCGCCGCAGCGAGATGCGCGGGGTGCGGTCGCAGACGGATAGGCCCCATTGCCGCAAGGGGCTTAGCAAGTGGTCGACGATGTGGCCGCGGAAATCGGCTGGGGGCCGCGGATCCCACAACAGCACGGGGCCGGCTACGGCTCGAAGCAATTGCGGACCGAGGTGTTGTTGGGCATTCACCGCATAGGCTAACACGCGCTGCGTAGGGGCGAAGAGCTGGCGAGTAGCCGGGGGAAGCGACCCATCGCGGTGCAGGGGAATCAGGCGCGGATCTTCGCCGTCTAGAATGGAGGCCACTGGGTCAAGCGCTAGGGTCGCCGGGCGGCCGATGAGGCGTAAGTCGGCAGCGGGAAAGGCCCGGCGCACAGCATCGATGGCAGGCAGGGTGAGGACGAAATCGCCGATTGCCCCGCCGCGAAATATGGTTATCGCGCTCAATTTTGCAGCCCCACTGCGGGCGTCTCTTGCCCGCTAGAAAATTTTTGCGTAGTTTCTACGATTCTGTTTGCTCGACAACTATCTGAAGGAGTTGGCCTTATGGGGGCCTTGATTGGCAAAAAATTGGGAATGACGCAGGTGTACAACGACCGAGAGGAGCTCACGCCAGTGACGATCATCGCGGCCGGGCCCTGTCCAGTGGTACAAGTGCGGACTGAGGAGGACAACGGATACTCAGCTTTGCAGCTTGCATTCGACGAAGTGCCGGAGCGCAAGCTGACCAAGCCGCAAAGGGGCCATCTGGCCAAGGCCGGCGTGAACGGCCACCGCATCCTGCGCGAATTTCGCGGGGAAGAGGGCGAGTTCGAGGTCGGCCAAGTCTTGGATGTGAGCCAGTTCGAGGCTGGCCACCGGGTCAAAGTGACGGGCAAATCCAAGGGTAAGGGATTTGCCGGGGTGGTCAAGCGCCACGGTTTCCGCGGCAAGAACGCGAGCCACGGTACGCCCGATACCGTGCGCCACGGCGGTTCTATCGGCCAGGGTACGACTCCGGGCAAGGTGTGGAAGGGCAAGAAAATGTCCGGCCAGATGGGTAACAAGCGGGTCTCCACTAAGGGATTGACCGTCGAGCGGATCGACGCGGATCGCAACTTGCTCTTCCTCAAGGGGGCGGTGCCGGGCGGAGCCAATGGCTACGTCCTGATACAGACCATCTGACCCCCCTGCTTTAAGAGTGCTTGCGAGGCGGTGCCCGGCGTGGCATCGCCTCTTTTTTTATCCGGGCGGCCACTGCATGGGGCGGCCGCCGAGCAGGTGGACGTGGAGGTGGGCGACCGTTTGCCCCCCGTCGTCGCCGGCGTTGATGACCAGGCGGTAACCCGCTGCGGCTAGGCCCTGTTCTGCGGCGATCTGACTGGCTTTGAGCAGCAGGTGGCCGAGCAGGGGGCCGTGCTCGGGAGCGGCGTGTTGCACGCCGGCGATGACTTCCTTGGGTATGACGAGGATGTGCGTCGGGGCTTGGGGCTGGATGTCGCGAAAGGCCAAACAGTCGTCGTCTTGATAGACGATGTCGGCGGGAATTTCGCGGCGGATGATTTTGCTAAAAATGGTTTCACTGCCTGAAGGCAGCGGGAAAAGCGTTTCCTCGCTCATTGACCTTTCTCGCATGGCTTAGGGGCTTGATTGCGGCGGATTATAGGCGCGGCGGCTGGAGACGTCAAGGGGCCGCCGCGATTGCGATATATGGATTTGAGCATCGTCATACCCGCGTACAACGAAGAGAAGCGGATTCTCATCGCCTTGGAGCAGACGCTCGCGTTGCTGCGGCAGCGGCCGTGGTCCTATGAATTGCTGGCCGTAGATGACGGCAGCACCGACCACACGGCCTCCTGCATTGCGGAGTATGCCCGCGCGCATCCGCAAGTCCGCTGCGTGCAAAATGACCGCAACCGCGGCAAGGGCTATTCCGTGCAGCGCGGCGTGGCCGAGGCCGAGGGACGCTACATCGGCTTTATGGACGGCGACTACAAGACCGACATCGCCGCGCTCGACCAAGTGATGCCCCTATTGGCAGCCGGGTGGGATGGGGTGATCGGCGACCGGACGCTGCGTGCAACCGAATTCGTCGTCGCGCGCCGGCGCTATCGACAGTGGGGGACCGAGGCGTTTGGCTGGCTCTTGCGCATGCTGATGGGCTTGGGCGAGTTCGGCGATACCCAGTGCGGATTCAAGTTTTTTCAGGCCGCGGTAGTGCGCGATCTCTGCGCTCGGCAGCAGATCGCCGGTTTCATGTTCGACGTGGAGCTGTTGCTGCTGGCGCGCCAATTGGGCTACCGCATTGCAAAGATTCCCGTGAAGTGGCGTTTCGACCCGGACAGCCGCTTTAACCCAGTGGTCGGGACGCTTGCCAATCTCAAGGATTTGGTGCGCATCCGCGGGGTGCATCGCCGCCGGTCTTGAGCAGCAGTGGTTAGTGGTCAGTGGTCAGTGGTTAGTCCCCGCACCACCGGGCTGGGGAGGTTGGGACTGGTCGCTGATCACTAACCACTGACCACTGTTTTAGCTGTCGTCGATCTGGCGGATCAAGGCGGCTAGGCGCGCAAGGCACACGGTGAGAAAAATCTCTTGGGCAACGGGCGACTCTTGCCGCACCGGACTGTTGATGAAGCGGCCGATCGCAATGAGGACCACGTACACCGAGAGCACATCGTATGCTTGGTCGCCGGTAGCAGATAGTCCGTCGCGCACGGCGCGCACGACCTGCCGCATAGTCTCGACTAGCGCCTCGGCCTTTTCATCTTCATAAGCGACGACCACCTCCCGGCACAGGGTCTTTAACTGCGTGTGGTATGCCGCGTCAATGCAGCGGGCCGCGCTCAAGGAGTCCGTTGCCCGGCGCAGCAGGCGGGTGATGGCGGCGACGCGGTCGGTATCCTCGCGCGAGAGCAAGCGGTAGAATAGGTCTCTGGCACCTAGCGCACGGCAGACCCCGTTGAGTAGCTGCAAGCGCACGGCCGGGGAAAGAAAATCGGTCAGGCGACCTAGCGCGGGTCTGACGATGCGGCGGTCTTGGCGCTCGCCGAGAACGTCGACTAGCGTCGGGAAAGTCAGGGGGTCGAAATCGCCGCCAAAGTGCCAGAATAATAGCTCGTGGACTTCGTCGCCGCGGATGCTGGCTAGCCCGCGGATGGCGCTGATGCGCACCCGGGGATCGGCGGCGTTCAGCGCATTGACCAGCGGATCGATACTGGTCGGATATCCCAAGCGGCCCAGGGCCTCGGCGGCTTCGCTGCGGATGTCTGAGGCCCCGTCGAGCAACTCGCGCACTAAGGGTTCGGCCGCGCTTTCCGACCGGCTCTCGCCCAAGGCGCGGGCCGCGGCGCGGCGCACCCGGGGGCTGGCGTCGGCCAGAGCTTGGACCAATTGTTCAATGGCGAGGGGGTTGCCCGAACGGCCTAGGGCCTCGGCGGCGCGCTCTCTGGTTCCCTCGGCAGTGGCCAGGCTGAAGATGGTGGCGTTATAGGCGTAGCTGAGGACATTGCCGCGCAGCATCCGCGAGAGCAGGCTGCGCGAAGTTGTGCTCCGTGCGTCCTTGACGGTGCGGAGAATGAACAAGGGAGCTAGCCGGATCAAGGTGCTGAGGGCAAAGACGACCTGCAATTCGCCCATGGACACGCCGAACACGGAAAAGCGCAAGCCCTCTAGTTGGGCGACGAGCAGGCCGCCCAACAAGGGGCCGAGCGCACCCATTAAATTGACCGTCACCGACCAAGTTGCCAAGTACATCGTGCGCCTCTCGCCTTGGGGCAACAGGCCGTAGAGCAGCGGGTTGATGCCCACTCCGATCCCGGAGAATAGAATGCCGCTCAGGATTAAGGCTACGGGTACTAGGGGGTAGGCCCCCGGCTGGTTGAAGGCCCAGACAAGAGGCAAGAACGCGGCCGGCGTCATCAGGATTTGCAGTACGGGTCTGGAGCCGAAGCGGTCAATGAGGCCGGCCCAGAGCCGATAGCCAGCGATGCTGGTCAGCATGAACAGGGCGTTGAAAATCGAGACCTCGGTATAGGAGATCTGCAGGCGGTCGAGCATAAAGACGCTGTAGAGCGGCCCGGCTAGCCCAACGCCCAAGGTCCACAGGCCAAAAAAGAGGGCCGCGCGGCGGAAGTTCGCGTCGTGGAAGGGCAGCAAGAGGTCGCGCAAGCGCGTGCTTTGTTCGTCGGTGGCGGCCGTCTGTTGGGGAAAGGGGGCACGGCGGAGATTTAAGTAGCCCAAGAGTCCGAAGAGTGTCCCGGCCGCAAAGACCCAGACAAAGCCGCCTCCGCCGGGGAAAAGGTCGAGGAATTGGCCGATCGCGAAACCGGCAATTATAGCCACTAAGGTGCTGACAATGGTCTGGCGGCTGGCAAAGCGCGCGCGGATATTCTCCGGCACGGCGTTGGCGATCCAAGTGCTGTAAAAGGGCGAAATCGCATAGCCGCTGAACAAACTGAGGCCGACCATGGCCACCAAGGCCGCGAGCCGGTACTGCTCTGGGACGAGGAAGGGGATGATCAGCGGCAGCCCGCGAAAGGCGATTTCCACGTAGCCGCCGGCGACGACAAAGCGCTTCTTGTCGCGGACGCGGGTGCTCAACAGGGGAGCGAGCAATTGCGTCAAAGCGAGGAAATACGCAGCCGAGGTGAAGAGGGCGATAAAGGTGCCGTCGGCACCTAAGTACAGGGCGAAGCCGGTAAAGGCCGCCGTCCCCAGCCCACAGGCTTGCCCCCAAGCGCCCCACAAGCCGCTGGCGACGACGAAGGACCGGAGGGCGCGATGCACTTGGCCGCGCGAGAGAGAAGGTGCATTTTCCTTTTCCATAGTGAAAAAATATCGTTGCGATGTCAGAAAAGGGCAACGAATGTTGCCCGTAGCTGTCTGTTTGGCTTTGAGTTAGCCCACACGACAAAGGAGGTGGATTATGGCACTCAAGATGGGATACGCAACCCTGCGCTGGCGGCAGCCGGATTTGGCCAAGGCCCTGCCCGAACTCAAAAAGGCCGGTTGGGACGGCTGGGAGGGGCGGTTGCCTCTCGACTGGTTGGGGCCGCCGAAGCGGCTGAAGCAAGTGTGCGAAGACGCGGATATGCCGCTGTGTGTATTTACGGCTAGCGGATCGCCCGAAGATCGCGACTGGGAGCACACCGAGCGCAACAAGCGGCGGATGGATTTCGCCGCCGAGATGGGCGTGGATTGCTTTATGTTTATGAGTGGCCGCAAGCCGGAGGGGCGGCCGGTGGAACGCGCCGATATCGAGCGGGCGGCCGAGGGGGCCGAGCAGTGGGCCGAGTACGCGGCCCAGTACGGGCTGGAGCTAAGCTACCACATCCACACCAACTTGCTGGTGGATTCGACCGAGGACTGGCGGCTGTACATGAGCTTGCTGGACAAGGCGCGGCTGTGCATCGATGTCTCGCACGCCGAGCTGTGGTGCTACGACCCAGTGCAGTCGCTGATCGACTTTTGGCACCAGCTCAACTACGTCCACCTACAGGACTATGCGTCTTGCACAGTGCGCGAGCCGGGGCGCTACAATCCCGAGTGGGTTTCAGTCGGCGAGGGCGAGTGCCTCGACTTTGCCGGGGTGCTCAACGCGCTCGCCGAGCGGGGCTTTGATCGCTGGGTGACTAGTTGTCCGGGCGAGCCGGCTTACGAGGGCGAGGACGCAGTCAGCGAGGCGCAGCGGAGTGCGGGGATGCGCCAGTATTTGCGCGGGTTGGGGTACTAGCGCGCTTTGAACAGGTGCCGCAGCTGGTCGGCTAGCTCTTTGGTCTTTTCCAACGTCTGTTGCTGCATGCGGTATTGCCGCTTTAGGCGCTGGTAGTGTGTGTACTCGGCATCGGCGCGTTCGCGCTGACCCGTTTTGAGCAGGAGATGGGATAGGGAGCGACGGGCTTGGAGATCGCCGGGATAGTGTTGCAAGATGCGCTCAAAGCGCTGGAGGGCTTGGCGGTACTGACCTTGGTTGGCCTCTAAGGTGCCCATGCTGCGCAAGGCGTGCGCGTTGTCGGGATCGAGTACCAGCGCTGCGAGCAAATGGCCTTTGGCGGTTTTCTCGTCCCCCCGCTTTAGCAGCAGATCGGCTAAATGGCACAATCCGGCGAGATGATTGGGTTGATAGGCTAGTAGCTGCTGATAGGCTTGTTCGGCGTGCTCGGGCTGGCCTTGGTCTTCGTATAGCTGACCTAGCAGGTAGTGAGCCGATTGGGAGCCTAGTTCGAGTGCTCGGAGATAGGCTGCTTCGGTTTGGGCCAATCGCCCGGCAGCAGCTTCGGCTCGACCGAGGCGGAGGTACAGATAGGCTTGATCTGGTTGCCGCACTAGGAGCTTTTGGTACTCGACCGCCGATTCTTGGGGCTGGCCCCGCAGCCGGAGAAAATCCGCTAGCTGGAGGCGGACGTCGTCTTGGTCGGGATAGTGGTCGAGGAATTGCCGCCATGTGTGGGCGGCATCATCGTAGCGCTGGGTCGCCCCGTACATATTGGCTAGTCCCAGCAGGGCGTGGCGGTGGGACGGGGCTAGTTCGACGGCGCGGCGGTAGTGCTGCAAGGCGTTGGTTTTCATGCCTTCGCTCTCATAGACAGCGGCCAGCGAGTAGTGGTGGAAGGCGGCCACGTGTGGGCTGGTCGCCGCGGTCCCGGCGTTGGTGCCCAACAGCAGCAAGGCGAGGGCGCCAGCCGACAGATACAAGGGTCTATCGCGCAAACTAGCCAAGGTGCAAGTGCCATAGGCGGCCAGTAGCAAGAGGCAAGGCACGGCTGGCAAGCGATAGCGGCCCGCGACGAAAAACAACACCACCGACAGCATATAGACCCCGGCAAAGAGCAAGACGAGATAGGCCGCCGGGGTGCGGCGCTCCGGCTTGAGCAGTACATAGGCCACCCCGAGCAGGGCGAGGGCCGAGACTAAGCCAAAGGGGAACGCGAGGCCGTACTTCCACAGCAAAAGGCGCAACAGTGGCGAGTACTCAGTCGCGGAGTACGGATCGGTATTGCGGGGGATCTCGGCCCCGTACCAAAATAGATAGCCCTTGCGCAAGAGTAGGGCCAAATAGGCGCTCGGATCGGTGCTTATATACTGCCAAGCTTTGCCCAAAAGGTAATTTGAGCCAGCTCTTGGCTGGGTGATGCCGGCCTCGCGTTGAGGCAAGTCAACCACCTCGCTCCACCCCGCTCCGGGTCGCGCCGCTACGGTGTGGTCGTAGTCCGGGTTGTTGCCGAGGTAGAAATTGACGCCCACGCTGAAGGAGATGAACACCCACTCGCCGCCGACGATGCGGTTGCGCAGAGAAACCGGGCTTACCACCAGCAGCAGGCCGGCGGCAAAGATCGCCACGTGGAGGGCGCGGCGGCTTAGAACGGGAGCGGGCCACCAGCGATACACCCACCAAGCCGCTACTGGCGCAAAGAGCAACACATTTGGCACAGCCAAGGTGCCCAGCCCTAGGACGAGGCCGGCGACAAGCGCGGCAAGTGCATCGCCCCGGTGCTGGCCCCACAACAAGACCAACAGCAGCACCGCGTTGAAAAGCACGGCCCAAGTTGTGGGCAACAGTTCTCCCTCAAAGTAGAGGAAGGGGCCGTACAGAGCCGCGCCGAGGGCGGCCGCCCAGCCCACTGACGGAGAAAAGACCTCGCGGCCTAGCTTGAAGACGACCAGGCAAGTGGCCGTGCCGGCTAGGGCTTGGAGCAGACGTGGTAGGTAGTAGTTTTCGCCAAAAAAAGAAAAAAGAACGGCTAGGAAATAGGGGTAAAAAGGAGCCTGCCAGAACGGCATAGGACGTCCAGCCCAAGTGCCGGCCGCCAGTTCGCGAGCGTATTCGGTATAGCTTCTGGCATCTACAATAGGCGTATCAAAAAAAGGACTGTCAGTGGCTTGGAATAGGTAACCTAAGCGCAGGCCTAGGGCCAAGACGGCTAAGGCGGCCAGCTTGGGCCAGTGCAGTGAACGCGCCCTATTTGCCCAAGCCAGCATATAGGGTGATGAAGCCTTGGGTCAGGATTTCTGATTCGCGTTCGATGCTTTTGAAATTGCGCCAATCTGCTTTGAGACCCACTTGGGCGGATACCTCGTAGCCCAGGTAGGAACTCACATTGGCTAGCTGCAAGGCCCCGGCGACCCCGGTGAAATCGTTGTTGTCGCGCTTTATATCGTTGGCGAAAGAGTACTCGATCCCGGTTTGAATGCGGGTGTTGTTGAGGATGGGAAACCCGAGGAGGAACCCCAGTACCTCGGTCAGCACCGTCTCCTCGTCGGCGGTGAACAGCCCCATGGTTTGGCGACGAAATTCGCTTTTCCAGCGCGCCTCGAGTTGGACGGTACCCAGATCGTAGCGGTAGCTGAGTTTGTTGATGACGCCAAAAAAAGAGTCCGTCTCGCGCAGGGTCGCGTCGTCGCGCTGATGAAAAAGCTCCAAGTTGAGACCAGTATGCCTCTGCAAGGGACGGCCGCCCGGAGGTTGTGGTGGGATCTGGGGCCACTGCGCTGAGCTAGATAGGCCAGATAGTCCGGTGGGACCTTTGGTTGCAAGCGATCATCTCCAGCCCGACAGCCCTATTTTCAAGGCTTCGACCTAGGGTCGGTCCCCACCGCTTGCAGGGCCGAGGCGAGATTGGAGCGGGCTTAGCGGTAGGTGGGTTTGGGTTGGAGGGCGCGGCGGTAGTGGTCGATGGCCTCGGCGACCGCGTTTTGGCCGAGGAGGGCGTTGCCCAGTTTGAGGTAGGTTTCGACGCGGTCCGGCTCGGGTTTTAAGGCGCGGCGGTAGTGGCGCATTGTGGCGGCGGACTCGCCCCGGGCTTGGTGCGCGTCGGCGAGGGTGAGGTTGTCCTGCACGTAGTCGTCGTCGTCCCAGACAAAACCGCCGTTCATCGCCGGTATATAGGCCACGGCGGTTAGCCCCACCAGTAAAAGGGCTAGCACGAGCCGGGTGCGGCGTTCTGATTGAGAGAAAAGTACAGGTGGGCACATGGAAGGCTCGGGCGTTGGGTGTATTGCGGCAGGCGGACTTCCTTATATTAACAAATATGCACACCTACTTGAAAATAGGTTCCTTTCTGCTGGCGGCCCTCCCGGGGCTACTGGCTTGTGGAGATTCGCACACGGCCCCTACGGGAACTATACAGATAGGGGCAGTCGTGGTGTTGACAGCTAAGGTGGATGCTGAAATAGCCGCCATGCTCACCCGGGTTGAAGTGATGGTCGCCGCAGCCGATATGCCGGTAATGCACCGGACATTAGCCGTGGATGGGGATCGCATCGTCGGTGCAGTCTCCGAGATCCCGGCGGGTGCCGCTAGATTATTTACGGTTGTCGGCTACGATGCGGCCGGAGCCTTGGTGGCCAGCGCCTCGGCCAAGCTGGATCTGGCCCCGGGGCAGTCTGTTCCCCTCGGTCTTACCCTCGTTGTTGAGCCATCGCCCGCCCGCTCGCAGCCCCCGATTATCGTAGAGTTGGCCCCGGGTGTGCCGCTGGACATGGTGTGGATTGAGCCGGGCGTCTTCACCATGGGCGTGCCGCTGGACGAGCAGGGTCGCAACGACGACGAAGGTCCTCAGCTTGAGGTTCGCCTGACCCAAGGGTTCTACCTAAGCCAGCGCGAAATCACCCAGCGCCAGTGGGTGGCTGTGACCGGGGAGCAGCCGTGGAGCCGGCACGCTGGTGATGTGGAAGAGGAACCCGATCGCCCGGTTGTGTACATCTCTTGGGAAGATGTGCAAGAATTCATAGCCAGCCTCAACGCCGCAGCCGGTGTCCGGGTGTACCGGCTGCCTACCGAGGCCGAGTGGGAGTACGCTGGGCGGGCGGGCACGAAGACACCGTGGTCTTTTGCCCAAGCCCAAAAGGAACTGGACCTCCACACTTGGTGGACAGACAATGGTTCCCTCACCGGGCGGCTGGCTGCTCAGCCAGTGAGGTTAAAAGCGCCCAACCCTTGGGGGCTGTACGATATGCACGGCAATGTGTGGGAGTGGGTAGGCGACTGGCTGGGTGCCTACTCGGGGGGGCCGCAGACCGATCCCCAAGGGCCGACCGAGGGCACGGCTCGGGTGTTTCGCGGCAGCTTTAAAGACGCGGCTTCGCTTTCCCGCTCGGCCCAGCGCTGCTGGAACGCGCCGGATCAGCGTTTTAGCCACGTTGGGGTTCGGCTAGTGCGGGATTTGGACTCATGAGCGAAGCTACGCTGACCCAACTCACCGACCAGATTCGCCGCTTCGTGGAGGAGCGCGACTGGGCGCAATTCCACACCCCCAAGGACTTGGCCATTGGTCTTTCGACTGAAGCGGCCGAAGTTTTGGAGCACTTCCGCTTCCGCTCCGACCAAGAGATCGCCAGCCGCTTAGAAGACGAATCCTTCCGCCGGGCTATCGGCCACGAATTGGCCGACGCGCTGTACTTTGTCCTGCTAATGTGCGACCGCTTCGGCTTGGACGCCGCGCAAATGCTGGAGGAAAAATTGGCCATTTCGGCTCAGCGCTATCCAGTGGAAAAGGCCCGAGGCAAAAACCTCAAATACACCGCCTACCAAGTTCCCTCAGCGAGCGACCGCACCTCATAAATAAGCCGGCGAAGCTGTCTTAGTGGGTGGGCGTAAAGCGGCACACACTGTCGAAGGTCAATGGATCGGTGGATCGCTCCGTCGGCCAGCGAGAACGTACTGATTAACCTCCTCTCTGGAGCTGGATCGCAATTTGAATATAAAAAAAGAGATCCCTCCAATCTTCCAGCACCCCCTAGAAGCTCGGCTCGGCCCGGCCCGGCCCGGCCGTACCTTATCATGAACTGTGTCTGGTTCAGTGTATTCATATTGTCGCCGATACCTTTACACTCGTCGAGTGAATCCAGTATCAACGAAGATTCTATCCTGCTTTTTGTCGCCGAACAGCTATCATTGAGCGTCGGTCGCGTCCGTTGCATATTCGTGTGGGACATCAATATAGCACCTTTTTGCCATGGAAAGACCCCGGATGAAGGACTCTTCGATCTACATTCCCGCCTGTGACTGGGACTCGACCGCATCACTGCCGCAATCTTGGGGTGCCCCGCCTCTTGGCTGGAAGTACGCCAAGCACCTAGTGCTGGTGAACGACACGGCACACGACCGCCGGGGCGAACCGGTCGAAGCGGGCGTGGACATTCACGCAGGCCACGTTACCGACCTCGGCCGAGAGATCCGCGTTGCCCGTCTTCTCGGCGAAACCGATCCTATAGAAGTCGTGCCGAACCAAGCGCACCTTATGGACCGCGAGGACGAGTTGCTGCGCTGCCGGCTGTTTTTCCTTGCCGATGTGCCCGCCGGGGGTTCGGCGACCTACCTCCTGCTATACGGCAACCCGGAGGGACCCGAGCCCTACTATGACACCGACCTCAAGGTCTCGGGCGAAGGGTATGCCCTCGAGGTGGAAAACGAGCATTACCGCGCGGTCCTCGACAATGTCATGGACGCGCTGCGCGCCACGAACGAATTCGAGCTCTACGTTCAAGGATCGCCTTGGGGGCAGCGCCAGCTCAGCTTCGTCGATATTGGCATCGTGCAGGAGGTCGTCATCGAAGGACGCGACATCCGCGTCGGCGTGCGGGCCGCGAAACTTGGTTCGACTGGTTTTCCGACGGCATTGAGGAACAGCTCCGCGCCCGCCTGCGGGACATCGGAGAGATCGAGGTACGCCTCGTCCGCGAGCCGAAATGGACCCCGCAGCGATTGAGTGACCGCGCCAGCCGCGTCATCGGGCCCGGGGAGGAGTAGCCTTTCCTACAACACCAGCTCGTCCGGCGGCTCGTAGTCGCTTTTGCGCGGGTCCCAGCGGATTCCGCATTTGTCGCTGATGACCGCCCATTCACCCGGACTGAGGTTGCCCTGGTGGTGGTAGTTGAAGCGCCTGAGCCCCGCGGCCTCGGCGGCGTCGAGCAACATCTTGAGGTCGCGCGCCGACATCGGGTCGCCGTCGTGGGGAAAGCGACCGGTGTCGAGCCAGGGCACGATGCGCTCCGGGTCGTCAACCGAGGCTAGTGCCCGTCGGGTCTCCTGCGTTACCACCTGCTCGAAAAACTCGGGACTGAGGGCGCTCTCGAAGTCGAGCATGTCGTCGCCCACGCCCGGCAGGACGATGCCGAAGAGAGCCTCCACGACATTGAGGGTATCGGCCACGCTGATCCCCGGATTCCACTCGAGGAGCGTCTGCGAGTAGCGGTAAACCGTGCCGAGGAAGCCGTCGAAGCCTCGGTGAAAGAAGTAGTGCTTAGGCAGCAGGAAATCCATGAACCGGGCTAGATCGACGAAGTCGTACCCGCACAAGGGCGCGAAGGCGGCCGAGCGCGGGCCGCATCCTAGGCGCACCGGACGTTCCAGTTCGGCAGCGACGCCTTCGCGGATGCGGCGAAAATAGCGAGTCAGCGAGTCGGCCCGGAACGACAGCCAAGCCATCAGGTCTGGGTCGGCACCGAGCATGCGGTAGGCGCCGACTAGGCCGCCGCGGGCGTGTCCGCGGATGCGCACCGGATCGAGGTTGTGGAACAGGGACAGGAGCCTGTCTTTCGCGGCCACCATGGCCTCATAGTCGTACCCCAAATCCTCGGCCATCGGTGCCACAGATTCCGGCAGGTCGTGAAAGAAGTAGGAGCGATGATTCATGTGATGGGGGGCTATTTCGTACCCCCACTCCGGTCCGTCCATTACAGCACCGTCCGCCATCGGGAAGTGCTCTAGCGTATCGACCATGCGCGCCACCCGCGATGCCAGCGTCTTGTCGTCGTGCAGGTGGTGGCCCTTCCCCCCCGGACCGGCCCCACCGTCGGCGTACATACAGTAAACCTGCATGCCGCGGTCCTTGGCGGCGTTCATCGTCTTTTCTAGCAGGGCCCTTTTTTGGGGCAGCTTCTGTTCCGGCGGTGGCGGCGGCTCGACTCCGAGTCGCGCGTACACTGCCGGGTTCGGATCGTACGCTTCCGCCACGATATCGCCGGTGGGAGCGGACACTGCATGCTTCGACAGTTTCGCAGTGCCGAAGACGAGCGGCCCGAACACGACGCCATCGACGCCGCCTTCTGCCCAAGCATCGAGTATGCGCTCGTGATCGCTCATCACGCTTTCGAGATCGCGCATTACATCCATCCACAGCTTCATGGTCAACCTCCTCCTTGCCTTTTGGTGTCAGCCTCTCAAACAAAGGACCCACCGATCGGCTGGTTTCCCGACATACCCGTGAGATAGTCGATAACCAGCCACATGCCGGAGGATCTCATAAAGAAGCCGGCGAAGTAGTCTCAGTGAGTGGGCGTAAAACGGCACACGCCGTCAAAGGAGACGCGCAACCTAGGGTGGCTCTCGTAGGGCCACGGATTGTAGGAGCGGGGAATGTAGTGACCGGCCCAACTATGGCGGAACGCGCCCTCGCCCAAAATGGGGCCGCCGCGGTGGATTGAGCGGCCGTTGAAGAATACGATGTCGCCCTTGTCTGCTTCAATGGCAATTTCCGGCAACTTATTGCACGCGAAAAGAGCATCAAAAGCGTCGTCCTGGTCCCAGCCATACCAAGGGCCTAACTCGCCGTTTTCATCGCGGCGGAAATGACGCTTTTCTATTAGCTCTCCCTTGTGGGAGCCTATCTGAATATGAATGCTACCGTTGCGGGCGCTGACTTGCTGGAGAGCGACCCAAGCCGACATGCAGCCCGGCAGGAAAAAGGCGTCTTGGTGCCGACGTTGTTCAGATCCTTTGTAAAAATACATGCTCTGGACTCCGTCTGGCTCGTCGCCGAGGAAGGTGCACAGCGGCTGGCGCAGCCTGGGATCAAGCATCCAAGATAGGCCGGCCGGATGGTGCAGACTGCGGCTGATTAGGCGGCTCCAATCGTCCGGCTGGCGCGGGGGATAGCCCTCGATGCTGAAGCGGCCGGCGTGGAGGTCCATCATGTAGGCGACAAAGCGGTCGCACTCGTCGGCGCTAAATCCGCCGCGGACGATCACATAGCCGTCGCGCTCGTACTGCTCTTGGTGCGGGGAGGTTATTTCCAGTTCCATTGTGTTCTCGCTCTGTGATTATGGGCTTGACTACTGACTGAATTAACGTTAATTCAGTCAGTAGTATGTCCAATATTTATATTCCCCAAGCACAACTTGCTCGACTTAAGCGCTTAGCTACCCCTGGTAAAGTCGCCGTGGTGTACGGTCCTAGGCGAGTGGGCAAGACCACCTTGATCCAGCATTACGTCCAACAGTACGACCGCGACGCCCTCTTGGTGACTGGGGAAGATATAACGGTGCGCGAGTATTTGGAAAGTCAATCCTTAGTCAAATTGCAAGCCTTTATCGGCCAACGGCGCACATTAATTATCGACGAAGCCCAGTACGTGCGGCAAATCGGCCTGAATCTGAAGCTATTAGCCGATCACGTCGAAGGGCTGCGCATGATCGCCACGGGGTCTTCTTCCTTTGATCTAGCTCAGCAGACGGGAGAGCCCTTGACGGGCCGCAGATACACCCTGCTGCTGTTGCCCTTGGCCCAGCTCGAACTGCAGGAGGTGGAAACAGCCCACCAAACTAGGGCCCAGCTCGAACTGCGGTTGATCTACGGGTCGTATCCCGAAGTCGTCCTCATGGAGTCGAACGAAGACCGCCAGCTTTATATAAAGGAACTAATCGCTTCCTATCTGTTCAAAGATATTCTACAGTTGGAAGGCATCCGACACGCCGACAAATTGCTCCGCTTGCTCCAGTTGCTTGCCTTTCAGATTGGCCGCGAGGTTTCAGTGGCGGAATTGGGAACCCAACTAGGCATGAACAAGAACACGGTGGAGCGCTATCTCGACCTGCTCGAAAAAGCCTATATCCTCTATAGCCGCCGCGGCTTCAGCCGCAGTCTCCGCAAGGAAATTACCAAAAGCCGGCGGTACTATTTTTACGACAATGGCATTAGGAACGGGCTAATCAACAACTTCAACGTCTTGTCTTTGCGAGACGATGTGGGGGCCTTGTGGGAGAACTATGCCTTGGTCGAACGACTGAAGTACAACCTATATACGGGGCGCTTGGCCGAGAGCCATTTCTGGCGCACCTACGACCAACAGGAGATCGACTTGATTGAGGAGTGGGGAGGGGATCTGCACGCCGCTGAAATGAAGTGGTCGCCTCAAACCACCACCCAAGCACCCCGAGGCTGGCGCGAGGCGTACCGCGACAGTTCGTTTGAGGTCATTCATCAAGGGAATTACCTCGATTTTATTACCGGTTCAAAATAGAACGCGATTTGTGAAGATTGCGATAGGAGATTACTGTCGGCTTGCTGGTGGCCGTACGGGCTCTCTAGCCGCTACTCTGCCGGGGGCCTCGTATTGGTTGTCTGGACCAGTACCAAGCTCAGCGCTACTGCCCAGCGCGTACCGGCATTGATCGCTCCTCCATCCGCGCTCAGATCCAACTAGTTGTCTAACCACGCTTCGCAGAGACCGCCCTCGATTTGCTCTGGACGGCTCAACGCCAAGAGCCTCGCCCTTAGTCCGCCGCACAGGGCGACAAATAGATTGCCCGCACATCCACTGCTCGTCCTCGAGCCGCACTGGCGACCATCCGGGCGATCCTCCCCATTGCTCAAAACAAGGTCTCCAACTCTGGTAAAAGGGTGGTCCCGCGCTTGTTAGTGGCTCCTAAGCGCGGCGCACATCGGCGTGTTGGATGGGCCCAGATGCCGCCGTCGCGGTAACACAGAACCGCAGCGTGTGCTTAGCTGTCAATGGAATTCCGCTGCGGCCGCGATGAGCGTCCCCCCGCCCCGGGTGAATTAGGCGCAGCATAGTGTTCAGATACAACGACCCATCTGCCCCCGCCCAAGTCTTCTGCATGGTGCTCTGAGGTGAAGGCCGTCAGCATCGCATAGGCACTGAACGGTGCATAGCGCGAGGCGGTGGAACCTACTTCTACCGGGATCAGGCGCGGGTCCGGATTGGCCGCCAAGCAGAGCATGGACTCTGCTCGGTGAACGCGTATGGCGAAGCAACCAACCGGTAGCGGCTCGCCGGCGACTAGCCGGAATATGGCTAGTCTGCCTCCCTCCTGCCGAACCCAAGCCAACGCGAGCGGCCGATGCGTCCGACCAAATTCTTCCTCTCGCAGGTAAATAGTCCAATGTTCATTAATTTGACGATCTCCTCGTCAGTGCGAATAAAGCGGTCAGCGATTGCTGTCCAGACAGACAGTTTGGAGGCGAGGCGGACGACATTGCCTAGGGCAAATTACATGCCCTAGTACCCTTTCTTCTTGTCGATGATATTGAGCACCGGTTCGCCCCTGAGGTAGCGCTCTAATTGGACGCAGAAGAACTTGTAGATCTTGCGCGGTCGGTGCTGCGAGGCACCGGCACGATGCGGGGTGAGGATGATGTTGGGCGCGTCCCAGAGTGGGGATTCGGGAGGTAGCGGCTCGATTTCAGTAACGTCGATACCGGCACCAGCAATCTGCCCTTCGTGCAGTGCTTGGCAGAGAGCGTCCTCGTCGATGATGCCGCCCCGCGTCACGTTGATCAGATAGGCGCTCTCCTTCATCAGCACCAGTTCCTCGCGCCCGATGAGGTGGTACGTCTCTTCAGTGAGCGGACAGGCCATCATCACCACGTCGGCGCGCCGGAGGAGGCTGTGCAGGTTTTCGCGGGTGTTGTATTTGAGTTCGGAAACGCCCGGCGGCAGGTCGCGGCGCACCGGATCAATGGCGATGATCGGCATGTCGTACCCGGCGGCCCGCTTGGCCATTTCAACCCCAAAGCCCCCTAGCCCCACAAGGCCCAACGTTTGCCCGGTCAGTTCGACGGTAGTGCCACCGGACCACTTGCGCTGGTCGTTGTGGCGAATCGACTGAGCGATGCCCCGGGTCAGGGCGAGGAGCAAGGCCCAGGCGTGTTCGCCGCCTTGGGGGGCATACAGCCCGGCCACGTTGGAAATGGCGACTTCGTCTCGGGCGATGATTTCGGGGAAGAGGAACTTGTCCATGCCGGTGCTAAAAGACTGGACCCAGCGCAGGTTGGGGGCGGCGGCGCAGACCGCGGGCGGGAAGTTGCCGACGATGATGTCGATCTCGCTGGCTACGGCGAGGGCCTCTTGATCGTCGTTGGCGACAAAGACTTCGTGTCCGCCGTTTTCGTACGCTATATGGCGCAGGTGGTCGTGCTGTTCGTCGGTGAATGGGTAGTGGACTAGGATCTTCACGCTAACCTCCAAGCTAGGTTGAGAAATGAGATAGGATGCGATCGATGTAATTGGCGAGCGATTGTTCTAGGCGCGGCCCGAAGCGGGTTACCACTTGTGCCGCGGCATAGCAGCCCAGACGCGCCGCGTCTAAGGGACTGTACCCGTGGGACAGCCCGTAGAGTGCGCCACCGGCAAAGAGATCGCCGGCACCGTTGGTGTCGATAGCTTGCACTGGGATGCCGGGCACTTGGTAGTGGGTGCCGTCGGCGTACACTAGGGCGCCCTCGGCCCCGCACGTTACGTAAGCCGTGCCTACTTGGGAAGCCAAAACCGCGCCGGCTGTCTCTCGGTCGTCGATCCCGGTGCTGGCGAGGGCTTCCTCTTCATTACAGAAGAGCAGATCTACACCGTCTTGCAGGAGTGCGTCAAAGCGCGCCCGAAAGGCCCGGACGGCAAAAGGATCGCTCAGAGTCAGGGAGACGGCCGTGCCGTGCCGCTGGGCCATTTGCTGTGCTCGGCACGCAGCGGCAAAGCCGTCGTCCGAGCCGAGGAGATAGCCTTCTATATAAAGGTACTGGCTGTCAGCGATGACCTCCTCTTGGAGCTGGGTCGGACCGATGGCACTGCTGATGCCCAAAAAGGTGTTGAGGGTGCGGTCGGCATCGGGAGAAATAAAAACCAAGCATTGGCCGGTCTTGCCCGCGCCGCGGTTGGCCGGATGAGTGGCCACGCCGGCTGCTTCGAGATCGCGCTGGTAAAAGTCGCCCCAAGCGTCGCGGCCGGTCAGGCAGGCGTAATAGGTTCGGCCGCCAAAGCGGGCGACGCCGATGAGGGTATTGGCCGCCGAGCCGCCCGACGCCAAGGCTACTGGCTCGCCGCCGACGGCTGCTGTGAGGTTGCGCTGCCGCGCCTCATCAACGAGGGTCATAACTCCCTTTTCAATTTGGTGCTCGGCGAGGAACTCTGGGGCGACTTGATATTGGATGTCCACTAGGGCGTGGCCGACTCCATAGACATCGTACGTGCGGGCCATGGGCTTTCCTTCGGGTAGAAAATAGGCAAAATAACCTATTCGCTCATGGCTGCCAAAGAGGGAAAGGGCAAATCTTTTCTTGTTTTAATTCGCACTGCGAATATATTAAAACTTCTGCGGGAAACGCCCGCGCTTTCCACCCTTTACGGAGGTTGATGCAATCGCAGCAAAGAAAAAGAGTTTCACGAGAGTAAACGATGATATTCGCGTACCCCAGATCCGACTCATCGGGTCAGATGGGGGGCAGGTGGGGGTCATCGAAACGGCCCGTGCCTTGGCCATGGCGGAGGAAGCCAATCTCGACCTAGTGGAAGTGGCCGCCGAAGCGCGCCCGCCGGTCTGCCGGATTATCGACTACGGCAAGTTCCGTTACGACCAAGAGAAAAGGGCCAAGGAAGCTCGCAAGAAGCAGCAAAACGTGCAGATGAAGGGCATCCGCATTGCCGGGTCCAACATCTCTGAGCACGATCTCGAATATCGGATGGGCCATATCCGCACGTTCATCGAAAAGGGGAACCGGGTCAAAGTCAGCGTCCGCTTCAAAGGGCGGCAGATGGCCTATCAAGATCGGGGGCACCAAATACTGCGAGAGTTGGCTGCTAAGCTCGAGGATGTGGCCATCGTTGATCAGAATCCCAAAATGGAGGGCCGCGAAATGTCGCTCATTCTCAGGCCCCTCTGAAGTTGGTCCGGGGAGCGCAAAAAGGTCGGTGTCCGCACTGCGGGCGTCGGCCTTTTTTATTGGCACTCTTTTGCCGTCGCCTGCCTCGCGTCAAGGGTTTTGGCACTTAGGGATAGAATCTCTTTTTTTAAGTCGATTGTTTCAGGAGGCAACGAGCAGATGTTCGGCTGCGCCATCGAGGCCGGCGATGACCGGGAAAGACTTCGACCGCGGGCCGTTGGCTCCGGGTACGTAGCGCACGTGGGGTGAGAAATAAGCGTAGAGCGCAGTGTTGCGCGAGCGGTCAGTCTGGTTGGGACCGGAACCGTGCACCATCAAGCTGTGGAACAGCACAGCGGACCCAGCCGCGAGCGGCACGTCGATTTGGCCCGAGCGGTCGATGTCCTCGCGGTTAGTCAGCGGTGCCTCTTGCTGTTGGGCGATGTGGCCCCATTCCTGCAAACCCCAATGATGGCTGCCGGGAATGACCTTGATGCAGCCGTTGTCCGGAGTGGCGTCGTCGAGGGCGATGCTCACGGTCACGAGCGCGGGCGGATCCATTGGCCAATAAGCCGAGTCTTGGTGCAAGGCGTGGGCCGAGCCGTGGAAGGCGGGCTTGAGCATTAGGGTACTGCGGAAGAGGAGCAGGTCGTCCCCGAGGAGCGATTGCACGGTGGCGACGAGGCGGGGATGGGCCGCGAGTTGGGCAAAGCACGGCGACAGGGCGCGGGTGTTCTCGATTTTGCGCAGCACCGGCAGGCCGTTGTGGTTTTGGTCCTGAGAAAAAGGCTCGCGCTGAAAGTGGCTGCTGAGAAGATCTTGGCGCTCCTCTAGGTCGGCGGCTAGTTGGTGCAGGCGTTGGATCTCGCGTTGGCATTCGGCGACTTCGCGGCCGTTGAGCAGGCCGGGGACGATTAAGTAGCCCTGCTGCTCGAAAAAGGCTCGCTGCTTGTGTGGGTCCATGCGGCACTCCTGCTGTTGAGGTGATAACCCGCTAAGTGTACACTGGCCGCCGATTATGTGTCAACCGGCCCCTAGCGAACCCATGAAGCGATTCTTTCCATTTATCCATTGGCTGCCCGAACTCGGTCAGCCGGGTGTCTTGCGCGCCGATGTGGTCGCGGGCCTCACCGTGGCGACGATCCTCGTGCCCCAGGCCATGGCCTACGCCGAATTGGCGGGGCTGCCGCCGGTCTATGGGCTGTACGCGGCCTTTTTGCCACCGGCCGTAGCCGCGCTCTTTGGATCTTCCCGGCATTTGTCCACCGGCCCGGTGGCCATAGCTTCGCTCATCAGCGCGACGACCGTACAGGGGCTCGCCTCTGAGGGTAGCGAGCTATATATCGCCTATTCGCTGGTCTTGGGTTTGCTGGTCGGCCTGATACGGATCGCCTTGGGCGCGTTGCGGTTGGGCTTGCTGGTCGACTTGTTGTCCGGCCCGGTGGTCGTCGGCTTTACCAATGCCGCGGCCTTTATCATCGCCATCTCCCAATTGCACAAAGTGTTCGGTGTAGAGCCCCAGCAGGGGGGGCATTTGCTGGCGGCTCTTCGCGTCATCGACGTGGCGCTGTTAGAGGTCCATTGGCCGACGCTGGGGATGGCGGCGTTGGCCGGGGGCCTGCTGGTGGTTTTGCGCCGCGTGCGCTGGGAGTTGCCGAGCATGTTGACGACGCTGGTGGTCACCACGTTCGTTTCTTGGCTGGCTGGGTTCAGCGGGGAAGTAATCGGCGAGATCCCGCGCGGTTTGCCGCAGCCTTTGGTGCCGGCCCTAGACGCGGAGATCCTGTCCCAGCTCTTCGTGGGGGCCTTGACCTTGACGCTGCTCGGCCTGATGGAGGCCATGGCCATTGCCAAGACCCTTGCCGCACGGACGCGGCAGCATCTCGATATCAATCGGGAACTCATCGGCCAAGGCATGGCCAACGTGATCGGCGGGCTTTTCCAAAGCTATGCGACTTCGGGCTCGTTCTCGCGGTCGGCCGTCAACTACCAAAGCGGGGCGCGGACGGGTTTTTCATCGGTCGTGGCGTCGCTGGTCATCGCTGCGACCCTGCTCTGGCTCACGCCGCTGTTGTACTATCTGCCGCAAGCGACTCTCGCCGTTGTCATCATCGCCGCGGTGTGCGGCTTGGTGCGCATCCAACCCCTAGTGACAGCTTGGCGCATTAAAGCCCACGATGGGTTGATTGGGGTCGCGACTTTTGTCGGTACGCTGGTTTTGGCACCGGACCTGCACTTGGGGGTTGGCCTTGGGGTGGGGGCTTCGCTGGTGCTCAACTTCTATCGCACCATGCGGCCCCGCGTGGTTTTTCTCGCCCGGCACCTCGACGGCACGATGCGCGAGAGCGACGCGGGCCTGAAGCTGGATCAGCAGATCGCGATTATGCGCTTTGACGGCCAACTCTACTTCGGGTCGGGCCGTTATTTTGAGGATAAGGTACTCGAAACGATCGCTTCGGCACCCGAGCTGAGGTACTTAATTCTCGATGCGGATGGAATCAACCGGATTGACGCGTCTGGAGAACAAGCGCTGCGCAACGTGGTTGAACGCCTGCGCGAAGTGGGGCTGGACCTGTACTTCACGCGGGCCAAATGGCAGCTTACCGACGCGCTGGAGCGGTCGGGGCTGATGGAGCAGATTGGCCGCGGTCACTTTTTTCGCTGGAATCAACACGCGCTCGAGTTCCTGTGGGCGCGGCTCAATCCCGATTACAAGGCGCGGTGTCCGCTCAATGTGCCTCACTCCCAAGAGTCTAGGAACCGGGAGATCCAGTACTATATATAATAGAAGAGAATCAGAACCGCTTGGTATCGGCGGGAGGGCTATCTGTGGCAGGGGAGTCGTCGGACAACAACTGGGTGAAGGAGTCGATGCGGGCATCGGCTCTGTTGAGCAGCGCGTCCTTGTGCTGGCGAGCGCGGATCACTTCTTCGGCGATATCGAGCGCGGCCAAGATGGCGATATCGAGCGGTGACCGATGCCCGACCTTAGCGGCGGTTTGCTGCATCTTCTCGTCGAGATAGGCCGCAGCGAGCCGGATATACTCGGGGTCTTGATCCTCGCTGTTGACGAGTTGATAAGTCTGATTGTAGATGTGGACTGCGATGGGCTGTTGTTGCGACATGAGATTTTGTGAGATAAAAAAGTGGGGACTTCCGCGATCTCCCCTTGTCCCGGAAGCCCCCTCTTTTGCGCGCTAACCACGTGGCAAATAACCAATCTATTGGGGTCGAAAATGTTTGTCAACTACATATTGGATATTTTTTTATGAAAATGAGAAATACGTTTGCATAAAATGAGAACTGCGACAGATGAGAGAATTTGACGGCCTGTGGAGTGCGTTCTTAGTTATTAAGCAACGGAATTTCCTAGTTTGCGGTTTCACTCGGCCTGCCCGTAGATCTCGTCCGGGCTAGCGCGGTCCCCCGCGTCGATGTTCCGGGGCGGTACCCGCCGCCAAGGGGGCGGATGGGACTAACCACTAACCACTGATTAAACAGTCTTTATTCTAGAAAAGTCCGTTAAGATATCCTTACCAAGTGCCCAAAGTGCGTGCCAGCCCTCTTCTGGGCAAAGAAGAAGCGCACAACCGATCAATGTCTAAGAATGGATAAAAATACATTGGAAATGGCCTTGCAACAGGCCATCCAAGGCGAAGTGCGCTTTGACGCTGTTTCGCGCATGCTCTACCGTACCGACGCCAGCATCTACGAGATGGAGCCCCTAGGGCTGGTCGTGCCCAAAGACGAGGCCGATGTGGTCGCCGCGGTAAAAATTGCCGCTGAGCAAGGGGCGGCTATCTTGCCACGGGGCGGCGGTACGAGTTTGGCGGGTCAGTCGGTGGGAGCTGCGGTTCATCTCGATTTTTCCAAATACGTGAACCGGATCTTGGAGTTCGACCCAGACGAGCGCTGGGTCCGGGTCCAGCCGGGCTTAGTGCTCGACGAACTCAATGCCTACTTGCAGCCCTATGGCCTAATTTTTGCGCCCGATGTATCCACGAGCAGCCGGGCCAATATAGGCGGGATGATCGGCAACAATTCCTGCGGTGCACACTCTATTATATACGGCAAGACCATCGACCACGTACAGGAACTAAAGGTGGTGTTAGCCGATGGCTCGCAAGCGGTATTCGGGCCGCTAGACGACGAAGAGTGTGAACGCCGCGCGGGCTTGGCCAACCTCGAAGGTCGCATTTACCGCGAAGTCCGCCGCATCGTCCGCGAGCGCGAAGCGCATATCCGCGCAGGCTTTCCCCAGGTGAGGCGCCGCGTCTCGGGCTACAATCTCGACGAGTTCATCGACAGTGCTCCCTTTGACCTGAGCAAACTAGTCGTCGGCTCGGAGGGCACGCTCTGTGCGGTCGTCGAAGCGCGGTTGAACTTGGTTGAGTTGCCCGCGCACAAGGGCTTGGTGGCCGTCCACTTCCACGACTTGGTCGAGGCCATGGAGGCCAATCTGACTGCGTTAGAAACCGCGCCTGTCGCCAGCGAGTTGATCGACAAGATTCTTCTCGACCAGACTAAAGGCTCGGCCGAGCACGCCCCGAGCCGTCGCTTCCTCACCGGCGATCCAGCAGCCCTGCTCATAGTCGAGTACTACGCGGACTCCAAGGCCGATCTGGGCTGTAAGCTGGACGAGTTGGAAGAGCAATTGCGGAAGCGCGGGATGGGCTACGCGTTTGCGCGGGCCGTGGACGCCGGAGATCAGAAGGCGCTCTGGGAACTGCGCAAGGCCGGGTTGGGGCTTTTGATGGGCATGAAGGGCGACCCCAAGCCCCATCCAGGGGTGGAAGATACCTGCGTCCCGGTAGCCAAGCTGCCCGAGTACGTCCGCCGAGTGGTCGCGCTGATGGAGGAATTGGGGATTGAGGCCGAATACTATGGGCACGCGAGCGTCGGCCTGTTGCACATCCGGCCGATCTTCAACCTCAAAGACCCCGAGGGCATAAAGCTCCTGCGCCAGATCGAGGAGCGCATGAGCGATATGGTGCGCGAATACGGCGGAGCCATGTCGGGCGAGCACGGAGACGGCTTGGCTCGCAGCGAGTGGATTGCCAAGATGTTTAGCCCGGCGTTAGTCGCGGCGTTTGTCGAGATTAAGGACGCCTTTGATCCACAGGGGATTATGAACCCCGGCAAGATCACCCGCCCCCCTCGGATGGACGAGAATCTGCGCTACCACGAGGAGTATCAGACGCCTAAGGTGGAGACGTTTTTCAGCTTTAGCGAGGCGGGCGGCTTCCAGGAAGCCATTGAAATGTGCTCCGGGGTGGGCCACTGCCGCAAAAAGCTGGTGGGCACGATGTGCCCTTCGTACATGGCGACCTTAGACGAGGAGCACACCACTCGCGGCCGGGCCAATGCCTTGCGCGCCGCGCTCGCCGGCACGTTGCCCGACGGCCTGCACAGCCAAGAGGTCCACCGCGTGATGGACCTCTGCTTGGAGTGCAAAGCCTGCAAGGCCGAGTGCCCATCGAGCGTGGATATGGCCAAGCTCAAGTACGAATTTCTCGCCCACTACCATCGCGAACACGGCTATTCGCTGCGGTCGCGGCTTTTTGCCGACATAGCCCGCATTAGTCGCTTGGGATCGGCGCTGGCACCGCTGTCGAATTGGATAGGCCGCAGCGGGTTCAATCGCTGGCTGTTGGATGCGTTTTTGGGCATTGACCGGCGGCGGCGACTGCCGGCCTTTGCCCGCCAGCCGTTTTCGCGCTGGTTCGCCGGCCGCCGGCCGGTCCACAGCCACAGCACCAAGGGCCGCGTCGTGCTCTTCAACGACACCTTCGTCGAATACAACGAGCCGGCCATTGGCATGGCGGCGACGATCATCTTGGAGCACGCCGGGTACGAGGTCGTCTTGGTCGCAAACAAAGTCTGTTGCGGCCGACCGTTCATATCCAAGGGCTTTCTCGACCGCGCTCGCGCCTTGGCGCAGCGCAATGTGGAGGTACTCGCGCCTTGGGTTGCTGAAGGGGTGCCGATTATTGGGCTAGAGCCGAGTTGCGCGTCGGCTCTCAGCGACGATTATCTGGACTTGGTTGACGATCCGCAAAGCCAGCGCGTGGCCGAGCAGGTCGTCCTGCTCGAGGACTTTCTCGTCCGCGAGTCCCCGCTTGATTTGGAGTTCACCCAGACCGCCCGCCGTATTTTGGTGCATGGCCACTGCCATCAGAAAGCCCTAACGGGAACGGCCGCGACATTGGCCGTGCTCAACATGCCGCCCCACTTTTGCGCCGAGGAAATCCCGTCGGGCTGCTGCGGCATGGCCGGCAGCTTCGGCTACGAGAAGGAGCACTTTGAAATATCGCGCACAGTGGGGCAGGATCGGCTCTTTGCCGTGCTAGAGGCGACAGCAGAGGACGTGGAGATTGCGGCTGTGGGCACTTCGTGTCGCCACCAGATTGCCGATTTTACCGGGCGTCGGGCGCGGCATTGGGCCGAAATTTTCGTCGAAGCACTCTAACGCCAAGCGAAAGGGATTTTATGGCATTTAACGTCAAGCAACGCGGCCGACTGACGTATTACTACGGCGGCGATCACCCGACCTTATCGGCCTTGGTTACCGAAGCACTGGACAACGGCGACTTGAAAATTTACTTCGCCGGCTTGACCGGCGGGCATTCGGCACAGGGGCTCCTTGACCGCGACGAACTGGTGAGGATGACGCCTGCTGTCGAGGTTGAGTTGGTGTTCCGCTGTTGGGAGAAGTGGCTGCGGGAAGCCGAGATTTGCGACTCGATTGACCAGATAGATTTCATTGAAGTACACGCTTTCGGTGCCCAGCCCAAGGACGTGAACCCGCTGACCGATCCACGGCGTTTTCACGAGGAGCAACAGCGGCTCTACCAAGAGTACGCCCAAGCCTATAGCCGCTTTTTCCGCGACTGTATGCCCGACGCCGGGGTGCCGGCCCGCTTCACGGTTCACGTGGTTGATTTCCCGGACAAGGCGGCTGCCTATGAATTTTACAGCGTCGGTCTGTACCAAAAGGCCCTACACGGAGCGTGAGTCATGCCGATTTTTGAATATACGTGCAAGAAAGGGTGCGACGCCGGGCTTGGCACCAGAAACGACAGTGAATCCAGCCTTTTGCACCAAAATAAAATGACACATATCAACCCCTGAGCTTCGTGGGAATTGCAGGGTTCCCAATGCAGCACGACAAACACATACTGGACAACCGCGACCGCACCGTCGCCGACTATCTGCGCACCCACCTGCCGGACGCGACAGTCTTTCGCTTGGTTTCGGCGTATTTCAGCATTTACGGGTACGAGACGCTGCAAGGCCAACTGCGCGGTATCAAAGACGTGCGCTTTCTCTTTGGTGCCCCGGCGTCGGTCGGCGAATTAGACCTTGGGGGGCAAGCGCCAAAATCTTTTGACCTGAGTGAAAAGGGATTGTCGCCCAACCACGCCTTGCAGCAGAAATACCTCGCACAGCAATGCGCCGCATGGGTACAAAGCCGGCGGGTCAAAATCCGCTCCATCAGCCAAGCCAATTTTCTGCACGGCAAGATGTATCTCACCGAATCGGCCAGCGGCGCGGCCGTGGTCGGCAGCTCCAACTTCACCCGGCGCGGGCTGGGCTGCGGTACAGGCGCGAATTTGGAGATCAATCTGGCGACCAGCGATGAGGGCATCTGCGCTGAACTGCAAACGTGGTTCGACGATTTGTGGACGGACAAGGCGCTGACCAAGGATGTGAAACAAGACGTGCTGGCCGCGCTGAATCGCATAGGCCGAGACCACGCGCCCGAACTCGTCTATTACAAAACCCTGTACGCGCTGTTCCGGGATGACATTGAAGCCAGAAGGGACGGCGAAAGACAACTGGCGGATGTACACCTGTACGACACCCAAGTCTGGAACGCTTTGTACGACTTCCAAAAGGACGGTGCCAAAAGCGCCATTGCCCGCCTGTTGCGGCACAACGGCTGCATCTTGGCCGACAGCGTCGGGCTGGGGAAAACCTATACGGCGTTGGCGGTCATCAGGTTCTTTGAACTGAGAAATGAACGGGTACTGGTCTTATGTCCCAAAAAACTGCGCGACAATTGGGCACTCTATCCGGATTACACCGCAAATACGAACAACCCTTTTGACAAGGATCGCTTCGGTTACACGCTGTTGTCACACACCGATTTGTCCCGCGACCAAGGCAAAGCCGGGGATGTTGATCTGGCCCAGTTCAACTGGCGCAATTTTGACTTGGTGGTGATTGACGAATCGCATAACTTCCGCAACGCCAGCGTAAGCCGTCGAGACGAAACAGGCAAAATCATCCGCCTTAGCCGCTACGAGCGACTCCTCGAAGAAGTCATCAGACAAGGAGCCAAAACAAAGGTACTGATGCTTTCGGCCACACCGGTGAACACCTCGCTCATAGACCTGCGCAATCAGGTCTATCTGATGACCGAAAAGCGCGAAGACGTCTTCCGAGACAGTTTGGGCATCGGCCACATCGGCGTTCTGCTCGGGCAGGCGCAAAAGGCGTTTCAGAAGTGGGAAGAGGACGGCCAAAAAGACAAGACGGCGTTGCTGGAAAAATTGGGTGCCGATTTTTTTCGTTTACTCGGGGGTGTTTCCATTTCCCGCTCGCGGCGGCAGATCAAAAAATTCTACGCCGAGGAAATGAGCCGTATCGGCGAGTTCCCAACCCGCCAAAAACCGCAAAATTATTATCCGCCAACCGATTTGCAAGGCGTTTTATCCTACACGGATTTGTCCGAGCAGATAGAGCAATTCGCCCTGTCCATCTACCGGCCCTCCACGTACGTTGCCAGCGAACAGGCAAAGCAGCGCTTGGCCAAAGAAAAGCAAGAGCAACACTTCAATCAGCTAGACCGCGAACGCTTTTTGATCGGTATGATGCGGGTGAACTTTCTGAAACGGCTGGAGAGCTCGGCCCACTCACTCACGGAAACGCTCAGTCGCGCTATTGGCAAAATAGACGCCCTGCTGAAAAAGATAGAACGGTACGAACAGCAACAGACCCTACAGGACGCCCAAGCTGACATCCTGCCGGACGACGATGAAGACGACGAGGACTTTCTGATCAATCGGGCGCGGAACCCGTATCACCTCCAGGAATTGGACCTGCCGCGTTGGAAAACGGACTTGCTGAAAGACCGGAAGACCCTGACAGGAGCGTGGAAAAAGGTTGCAGCTATTGCGCCCGAGCGCGACGGCAAGCTACAGGATCTTCAGCAACGCATCCGTGAAAAGACGCAAAATCCGACGACCGACCAAGACGGCAATCCCAACCGCAAGCTGCTGGTATTCACCACTTTCAAAGATACCGCCCGATACCTATACGACAACCTGACCGACTTGGCCGCCGAACTGGGCATCAACATGGCAATGGTGTCTGGCGATGCAACCCGTGTTATCACTGGCACCAACCACTTTAACGACATTCTGACCAATTTCGCCCCGCGGGCCCGCGGACGTACCAAAGACCTGAGCGGCGACATTGACGTATTGATCGCCACCGACTGCATCTCGGAGGGACAAAACCTGCAAGATTGCGACACGGTCTTGAACTACGACATCCACTGGAATCCGGTGCGTCTCATTCAGCGCTTTGGGCGGGTTGACCGCATCGGCAGCCGTCACAAGTCGATACGGATGATCAACTACTGGCCGACGCAGGACATGGAGGTGTATTTGCGCCTGCGAAGTCGAGTGGCAGCCCGCATGGCCTTGGCGGACGCGGCGGCCAGCGGCAACGAGGACCCGCTCAACGAATCCGCTTTTGAACAGGCCCAGATGGAACTGAATTTCCGCGACCAGCAATTGCAACAACTGCGCGAAGAGGTGCTGGACTTGGACGATTTGTCCGACGGCGTGGTCATGAGCGATTTTACCCTGGATTACTTCTTTGCCCAACTGCTGAGCTATCTGGAGAAAAACAAGGCGGAATTGGAAGCGACCCCTAACGGCGCATACGCGGTCACACAAGGCGAGGACAATACTATAAGACCGGGGGTGCTGTTTTTTCTGCGTCAGCGCAACGCGAGTGCGGACAAACAGGAAAAGATCGCCAGCCCAATTCATCCGTATTATGCGGTGTATATCCGCAATAGCGGCGACATTCGCTATAGTTGCACCAACGCCCGACAGGTGTTGGAGGTATTTGAAGCGTCGGCAATTGGCAAGACCAAACCGCTGCAAAAGCTGTGCGACCAGTTTGACCGCGAAATTCAGAACGGCACTGACATGAGCCATTACGACACACTGTTGGACGCAGTGATTACCCACATCAGCAGGGCAAACACCACAACCCAAATAACACATCTGGGGATTGGCGGTCAGCGCGACATCAAACTGCCCGTGCAATCCGCTAGTCCGAGCAACGGCGATTTCGAGTTGGTCACGTGGCTCGTTGTGCTTGAATCGCAGGCTGACCACAGGACAAAATAGGCGAGGTAATCACCATGCCGGATTTTACAGAAGAAGATCTACTGTGCATTCTCACCGCCGGCGAATCCGACCGCGTCGAGTTCAAGGAGTCTTTATCCGGCGACGCCGCCACCAGAATCAGGGAAGCCATCTGCGCCTTTGCCAACGATTTGGCCGGTCACGACAAACCCGGTTTTGTGTTCGTAGGCGTGAAGGACGACCGAACAATGGGTGATCTCGCGGTCACAGATTCGTTGCTCCGACGGTTGGCCGAGATGAAAACCGACGGCAATATCCTGCCGCCGCCCTCGCTGGCCGTGGAGAAGCGTACGCCTGAACCGCCCAGTCCGGGCGTATGACAAGTGGGTGAACCGGATGCCGGAAGAATACGCCCGAAATCTACTGGACGATAAAGAAGGGCCTTACCCAGAGACACCGGCCCAAGACCATAAACACGCCCTCGCCACCGTGAAGCACTATCGGAGCCTCGTGCCACTGGCACAGGAAGCACGCAAGCCCATTTTTCACCTCACCCCGGCCGACGGAGCCATTGGCAGCCATGCGGTTGCCGCCACCGACGCCCGCCACGATTTCAGGGCTTTGGCGACAAAGATAGTACACAAAATCGGGCTTGGCCCGAGTCTCGAATAACCCGCCTCAGAAAAGAAGAAACATGGACCGAGCAAAAGGGCATAGACGCACTGACACGCTGGTAGAAGCGGTGAAAGCCGGCCTTGCGGCAATGCCAACTGACGATGTATTGACAACGGCTCAAAACCTGCTCGGGGTTCTGGGCTACCGGAGCAGCCGCACGCTGCACGGCCAGTCCGGCAATGTTGACGACTTCATCAGGCAGTTCCCCGCTCCCAAGTCCAACACGGCGACCGAACAGGCGTTCCGCGAAAATGTCCAATCCGTACAGTTCGTCTTTCAACTCACAAGTGATGAAATTGCCTCAGCCAGTCAGCCAACGCTCGGGCTTGAGACCGCTTCCTTTGACACAGGACACCAGCAGAGTTTTTTCTTTTTCGCCGTTGAGTTGAAGGAAGCCAGCTACGCCCGGAGCAAATACGCCGAGTTCACGCGCGAGCTGAACAAGCGACTGATTGCGCCAACGGTGGTGCTTTTCAAGACTGCGGACAATAGCCTCACGTTGGCTTTTGTTCACCGCCGGCAACACAGATATGACCCGAGCCGTGATGTATTGGGCAGTGTGTCGCTGGTGCGTGACATCAATCCAACCCAGCCGCACCGCGCTCACCTGGACATCCTGGCCGAACTGTCGCTGGAACATCTTCTGTCTTGGATGAGCGACCACAACAAGTCCCATGATTTCGATGGCCTGCTCGCGGCTTGGCTGGACGCGCTCGACACCGAGGAGCTGAACCGCCGCTTCTACAAGGACCTGTTTGAATGGTTTGATAACGCCGTCCAAGAAGCGACCTTCCCCACCAACCAAGCCCGTACGCTGCCCCCCGAAGAACACATCATCCGCCTCATTACTCGCCTGCTGTTCGTCTGGTTCATCAAGGAGAAAAGGCTGATTGCGGAGGATTTGTTCAACGAGACGAAAATCTCAGACCTGTTAAAAAACTACGACCGCGACACGGGCGATTCGTACTACCGCGCCGTGCTGCAAAACCTGTTTTTCGCCACCCTGAACACCGAGATAGGCAAGCGTGGCTTCAGCACAACGACAAACACAACGCACCGCGATTTTTCGCTGTATCGGTATAAACAAGAGATTGTTGACCCGGAAAAACTGCTGGCCTTATTTGCCCACACGCCATTCATCAACGGCGGCCTGTTTGACTGCTTGGACAGTGAAGAAGGCATCCGGGACGGCGGCTACCGGATTGACTGCTTTTCTGACAACGAGCGGCATTACACCAAGTTGAGCCTTCCCAACCGTCTGTTCTTTGGCGAACATGGGCTGATTCCCCTGTTCAACCGCTACAAGTTCACGGTGGAGGAGAACACGCCGGTTGAGCAGGAAGTGGCGTTAGACCCGGAGCTTCTGGGCAAGGTGTTCGAGAATCTGCTGGCCGCCTACAACCCGGAAACCCGCCAAACCGCCCGCAAGCAGACCGGATCGTATTACACGCCGCGTCCGGTGGTGGACTACATGGTGGACGAGGCACTGCTGGCATCGCTCGCGCAGCAATGCCAGCCAACCGACGGCGACGCCACGTTCTGGCAGGAGCGGCTGCGGTATCTCTTGAATTATGAGGATGCTTTCAGCGATGCAGACGAACTGTTTGACAAGGACGAAGCAGCAGGCATCGTGCGCACTATTGCGGGCCTCAAGATACTCGACCCGGCGGTTGGCTCTGGTGCTTTTCCGATGGGTGTCTTGCACAAGCTGACCCTGGCGTTGAGAAGAATCGACCCCGACAACACCCGCTGGGCAGCCCTGCAAAAAGAACGCGCCCAACAAAAGGCGGACGCAGCGTTCGAGACCAAAGACCGGCACGAGCGCGATGCAGAACTGCTGGAAATCAGCGAAACCTTTGAAAAGTATGCGGGCGACTTCGGGCGCAAGCTGTACCTGATTCAAAACAGCATCTTCGGCGTGGACATTCAGCCCATCGCCTGTCAGATTGCCAAGCTGCGCTTTTTCATCTCGCTGGCGATTGAACAGGAAGCCAACAACAACCCCAGTGACAACTACGGCATCAAGCCTCTGCCCAATCTGGAAACGCGCTTCATCGGGGCAGATGCGCTACTGGAGCTCGAGGCTGCGGATCAACTGGACTTGTTCCGCCAGCAAATTGAGAGCCTGAAAACGAGACTGGCGAAAAACCGCGAGCGGCATTTTCACGCGCCCACGCGCCCACAAAAGCTGGCGTGCAAGAACGAGGACAAAAGATTGCGCCAAGCGTTGGCGAGGGAATTGAACTCCGCCGGCCTTCCCGAAGATGAAGCCAACAAAATCGCCCACTGGGACCCCTACGATCAGAATGCAACGGCGGCTTGGTTCGATGCCGAATATATGTTTGGCAACCGGGACGGCTTTGACGTGGTGCTGGGCAATCCGCCGTATGTCGAGTCAAGGAATAGTCTGCTAACTTCCAAACTGAAAGAGGCTTATCGCTCACAAGTTTTGGTTGATTGGGGAGACACTTTACCGCGTGGTAGTGACCTGCTGGTTTATTTCTATCCTCGTGCAGTGAAATTCCTCAGTAGTCAGGGCGGTATGGGTTGTTTCATAACTCAGAACGCTTGGCTTAGCACTGATTACGGCAAGAAATTCCAAGACTTTTCGCTTGGGAGGTTCTCGTTTGAGAGAATTATAGACACCTCCGCCAAGTTCTTCTCCGACGTTAAGAGCCAGAACATAAATGCAGTTATCACCATGTTCACAAGGGAACCGCTTGACAAAATGGCGTATGGCGTTGCGGATGCTGACATGGTGGTCACCCCGGTCAAGGCTATCTCGGCGAAGCAGAAAATGAAATGGGGGCATGTCTTTTCGATGCCGCCATTTTTTGCGTATATCCTGGAACATTTGCGATCTACATCCAGAAAGGAAAGTCCGTTCGCCTTTGGCCAGGGGTTGAACTTCCCGAAGGCAGAGTTGAATGACCCTGATGTTACGGTTCCAGTTATCGTGAGAGATTCAGGTTTTGTGGCCGCTTCAGCAGACGAGCTGATACGTGAAGTAAGAACGGGCAGAACTCGCAAGGTCCCAGCCCTCGTGATGCCGCGCGGCGTAGGCAGTCGGTATTATTGCACCTTCAACCTGTGCAAGGCGTATTCATACAGCCATGTCGAATTTTATCTGCCTATGGAACTTTGGGACACAGATACGCACTATTGCCTGTGGGCGTATCTGAATTCTTCTCTGGTGTGGCTGTTCCGCGAAATTACGGGCCGGAAAAACCTGGGCGGCGGTATGCTCAAAGCCGAAGCTACCGAGATGAAGGCACTGCCGATAAATTTCGACTTTGATTTTGCCGCGCAAGCCAGGCAGGTCTTCATAGATATCCAAGACCGAAAACCGCTACCAGTCCAGGAAGAGGTTTACACGCAAGAACATCTGCGCATCGACGCTATGGTTGCTGATTGTCTCGGCTTCGCTGACAAGCAGGATGACATTAGAAACACCTTGGTAGAGCAAGTGTCTTTTCGTCTGTCGAGAGCCATCCGATGATGTGCCCGGTCTTGGGGGACAAGGCAGCCAACTCGTCTGCCGACACCACCGCTCTGAAAGCCGAAATCGACACGCTGGTGTATGGGCTGTACGGGCTGACGGGGGAGGAAATCGCCGCGGTGGAAGGGTATAAATGAAATCGCGTTGCAGCGAACTACTTGACCGAGCGATAGCCGCAACCGTGGCCGCTATCGAGATTTACAACAAGCCGGACTTTCAGTATCGGGCGGAAACCTTCTGCATTCTGGCCATCAATGGTTGGGAACTGCTTTTGAAAGCGAAATGGTTGCATAAGAACGGCAACAAGATTCGGTCTCTCTATATGACGGAACCTCGCCACAAGAAAGATGGGACGAAGAGCAAGCGATTAAAAACCAAGCTCACTCGCTCGGGAAATCCATTCACGCACAGCATAGATCATCTTGCTAAGCAGCTTGTTGAACAGAAGCATTTAGATCGGAGAGCAATGGACAATATAGAAGCATTGCTTGAATTGAGAGATTCTTCCGTTCATTTCTACCATCAATCAGGCGCAGTATTGGCGACCAGCCTTCAAGGGTTAGGCGCCGCCAGTCTTAAAAATTTCGTTTTAGCTATGAAAAAATGGTTTGATCGCGACTTGGCCGAACTCGATTTTTACTTAATGCCTCTGTCATTCGTTGAGTTGCCCAAGCAAGTGGACGCCATTATCCCTTCCAAAAAAGAAAAGAACTTTTTGAACTACCTCCGACAACTTGAGTCCGACACCAATAATTCAGATTCTGAATACGCCGTCACGCTCAACATTGATGTAAAGTTCACTCGTTCCAATACATCAGAGGCAACCCCAGTCCGGGTCACAACAGGTCCGGATGCTCTAGAAGTCCGACTGACAGAAGAGCAAATTTTGGAGAAGTACCCTTGGGACTACAAGAAGCTGACAAAAGAATGCAAAAAACGATACACAGGCTTCAAATGCAATCAAAAATACCATGACATCAGGAAGCTACATGAAAACAGGAATTTTTGTTTTATCCGATATCTTAATCCGAAAAATTCAAACAGTTCGTCGAAGAAGTTTTACAATCCCAATATCTTGAGTGAGTTTGACGAACGATATTTGAGAAAGTAGTGTCGCCATCTGCCGCCGACAATACCGCCCTAGAAACCCCATCCCCATAAAAAAACATGGACGAAGATCCATAAGCCTGTTTCGACGAGGATTAGACCAACTCACCCAGATCATACACCAAACACAGGAGCAACCTAAACTCGCCCGACAATATGAAACCCATTTTACTGTCGTGTACTTAGCTTATTTACAAAACAATGAAAGGTGAAGTTTTCAACTACAGAATAGTCTCTATAGGAGGAAACGCTGCCTCCGAATTTTGCCAAGATGAAAACGGAACGTAGTTTAGATCAAGGAGGCAACTTTCATTCTCATAAAAATTACGGAATCCCAGAACTCTCTACCCCGTTTATAGCTGAGTTGCGAGTGCTGCCCTACGACATAGTTGAAGGGAAGGGAAACGAGATACTTGATACAATATCCAAGTAATATTCCTTCGCCGTAAGAATGGCGATTCCCCACCCACTTCGTTACGCATGGAGCGATACCAATCATGCCGTGCGGACTGTCCACCTTGGCCCAGGATCGTATCCGTTTTGCCATTCAACCCGTCCCACGGTTATCTTGCGCGGTGTTGGCGGTACCGCTGGCCAGCAGGGCGGTCACGGGGAATTCTAACCTGCCCCGGCCTTGCCGGCAGGCATCCTGGCGGGTGCGATTTTTCTATATTTTCCCGTTTTAATGCAATCTAAGCCCGTGCGGCGCATAGCCGCGACGCGGAATTCTAGGAGGCCCCATGACCGCGACTCAATGTAAGCTGCCCTTTGGCGACGGGTACCTGCCGGTTGCCGTACCTACCGAGCACCTGCTCGGCGTGGTGCTGCCCAAGGCAGCGGCCAACGACGACCGCGACGAGCAGGCTTTGGTGCGCGAAGCCTTGGCCCATCCGTTAGGAACGCCGGCGTTGCGGACGTTGGTGCGGCCCGGTCAGCAGGTCGCGATTGTGGTCAGCGATAGGACCCGGCCGTGCCCGACGGATCGCCTGTTGCCGCCCGTGCTAGAGGAATTGGCCGCCGCTGGTGTCCCGGACGCGGACGTGACTGTAGTGGTGGCCTTGGGGCTGCATCGGGCGCAGACCCCAGCCGAGTTGGTCACCTTGGTGGGTTCGGAGGTCTATGCGCGAGTGCGGGTTGTCAACCACGATGTAGAGGATGTGGTGCGATTGGGAGTCACGGCGAGGGGCACACCCGTTGAGCTGTTCCGCCCTTTGGTGGAGGCCGATGTGCGGATTTGCTTGGGCAACTTGGAGTTCCACTATTTCGCCGGCTTTTCGGGTGGGGCCAAGGCGATCTTGCCCGGTTGTGCCTCTCCCAGTGCCGTAGCGGCCAACCACGGTTTGATGGCCCGGCCCGGCGCAGAGACTGGGCGGCTTGAGGGCAATCCAGTGCGCGAAGATTTGGAAGAAGGCGCGGCCATGATAGGGGTTGACTTCATCCTCAATGTGATTGTGGACGACCGCCATCGCATGGTCGCCGCCTTTGCTGGGCACGTGCGCGAGGCACATCGCAAGGGGTGCGAGCGGGTGGCCGAGCGCGGTGTCGTGCCCATTGCAGAACGCGCAGATATTGTGCTGGTCAGTGCCGGGGGGTATCCGCTTGATGTTAACATGTACCAGGCGCAAAAGGCCCTCGACAATGCTGTGCATGCCGTGCGCGAAGGCGGGGTCATCGTCTGGGTAGCCGAATGTCGCGAGGGGCTGGGCGGTGCCACGTTTGCTTCTTGGTTACAGGAGGCGGATTCGGCCGATGGGATTCTAAGGCGCATAGAGCGCGAATTCGTCTTGGGCGGGCACAAGGCCGCGGCCATTGCCGCGGTGGTGAAAAAGGCCCGGGTGCATTTGGTCTCGTCGCTGCCGGCCGAGGCCCTCGGCCGGGTCGGCGTGGTGCCCTTTGACGACTTAGACCAAGCCATGGCGGCCGCGCACGAGGTGGCCGGGTCGGCTGCCCGGATCTTGGCGTTGCCCTATGGAGACTCGGTACTGCCGCAGGCGGCGAGTGCCTAGGGGGTGACGAATTTGATCAAGGCGCGACCGTTATTCGCCGCTGGCGAACAAGTCTAGTTGTTCTGTCTTCTCATCGATAAATCCCCCCAAGCCAATCCCGAGCCGGCGCACACCAACCTCGTCGGCCTCTGTGCAGGCGAGCAGTTCGCAGGCCGCTGCAAACAGGGTCTGGGCGCGGTCGCTAAAGGCGGCTAAGCGCAAGGTGTAGGTCGCGGTGCGAAGATCGAGGTAGCCCACCTGCAAGCTCACGTTGCGTCCCTGGATCCCTTTGCGCTGCAAGCGGCCACAGAGTGCGGCGGCCAATTCGCGCAAGGCATGGTGCATTTCCTCGCGGGTGTAGAGCGGGGCGGCGAACGCAGCTTCTTCGCGGATTTCGCTGAATGGCTCGGTCGGGGCGACCGGGTCGTCATCCCGCCCATGGGCGAGGTGCCAAAGGGACCGGCCCCGCGAGCCGAGGCGGCGCACGAGTTCGGAAAGCGGCACCTCAGCTAGCTGGCCGATGCGCTCTAGCTGCATGGTGGCGAGCCGCTGGCGCGTAATGGCTCCTACCCCGGGGAGCTGGTCAATTGGTACGGCGGCGAGAAAGTCCTCTACCTGTTCGGGCAGCACAACCGTCAAGCCGTCGGGGCGCTGGCGCGCCATGGCCAGCCGCGCCAGGAATTTGTTGGGTGCCAAACCTATGGAGACGCTCCATCCTAGCTGCCGCTTAATATCGCCCTTGATCATCTTGGCTACGCGAGATCCAAAAGGGATATCGGGTTTGTTGTCGGTGACGTCGAGGACAGCATGGTCGTCGGTCCATTCGACCCAGTCCGTGTATTCGCGCAAGAGGGTTGCGAATTCCGGGCTTGGGCTGTGGGGACAGCTATCAACGCCGATGTGGATGATCTTGCGGTGTCCGCCGCTGGCCCTCATGCCGAAAAAGGCAGAGAGACGACGGTGGCCTGCGCTTGGCCTACAGAGAGGACGGTGCCCGCAGCGCAGGCGGCCCGGCGCACGTAGGCTAGGCCGATGGGCCCCAAGGTGGGGGAGTGGACCGCAGAGGTGATGCGCCCTACCTCGCGCTTGCCGTCGTGCAGCGGTTGCCCCGTTGCCGGCAGCTCGGCGGCGGAAAGCCGCAACCCGACTAGATGTTGCTTGACTTTGTCGTAGGTATCTAAACGGGCGATGACTTCTTGGCCGATATAGCAGCCCTTATCCAGATGAATAGCGCGGCCGAGCTTAGCTTCCCAGGGGTTGTAGTCTTGGGTTAGTTCCCGCCCGAGTTGGGGAAGGCCCTGCTCGACGCGGAGAATTTCCCACGTGTGTTCGCTAATGGGGCTGGCCCCGGCGGCGGCAAAATGCTGCCAAAGGGCCGCTACCGCTTCCGGCGGGCCGAAGACGCGCAGCCCGGGTCCGGCCTGCCGAGGAGTGTGTGCCAGCCACAAGTTGTCCCTGACCGCAGGGTCGAGTAGCTGGTGGTCGTGGAATCGCGCCAGGTCCTCGCCGAGTACCTCGGCGACCAGCGCGGCGGCGCGTGGGCCGATGAGCTCGAACATGATCGTCGCGTCGGTGCGGTCTGCCAATTCGAGGGCCTCGGCAAAAATAAAACGGTCCAACCAAGTGGGGATTGTGGTGCGCGAGTCAGGACTCAGGATCAAGACCGTAGCGTCCGGGCCGCGATAGCAGGTGGCGAGGTCGAGAATGCGTGCCCGCTGTTCGATAAATACCGCTTCGAGGCCGTATCCTACTTGCAGGTTGTGAAAGTCGTTGGAAGTCATGCGGTGCAGGAAATCAAGGTGCTCGGCACCGCGCATGTACAAGCGAAACGAGGCTTGCGCGTCGCGTAGGGCTGCGCGGGCGCGGGCGGCGTGGTATTCGTCGCAATGGGTCATAACGGGCAAGAGGCTAGGCGTGCTGCGTCACGGAGAAACGCGAGCCTAAATCGGGGTGTTTGGCGACCTCGATTTGCACTGGAAAGGCCGCCTTGAGTTGGTCGAGGTGCGTGACGATCAACACTTTTTTGAAATCCTCGCTGATTTTTTGGATGGCTTCGATGAGTTGTTCCAGCCCCTGCTCGTCTTGGGTGCCGAAGCCCTCGTCGATAAAGAGGGTGTGGAGGGGGGTGCCCGAGCGCATGGCCAGCACCTTGGAGAGCGCGATGCGCAAGGCGAAATTGGTGCGGAATGCCTCGCCCCCGGAATAGAGGTGATAGGAGCGCTCACCGACCTCGTCGGCGATTTTGACGTCGAGGGTTTCGCGGGTGCCGCCTTTTTTGAGATCGCGCAGCGATTCGAAGGCGACTTGGATGCGGTTGTCGGTCAGGCGCGCGAGGATGGCGTTGGCCTCTTCGGCGATCTGCGGTACGGCATTTTCAATGATCAGCGCTTGGATTCCATCCTTGCCGAATGCCTTGTCGAGCTGTTGGTATATCCAGACCTGTCGCTGGGTCTCTTGCAGATCTTGGCGCAATGCGTCTCGTTCCTGCGCCCATTCGGCACAGCGTGCGCATCGGTCCTCTAGCTTGCCTCGGCGCTGGAGGTGTTGGTCCCGTTCGACCCGCAGCTTTTCTAAGAGGGCTTGGTTTTCGTCGAGCCGCCTATCGACATCTTCTAACTCGTCGGTCCGCTCTTGCAACCTTTCCTTTTCTTTTTTTATAGTCTGCAATCGTTCCGCTAGCGCAGAGGCTTCGGCCTCGTAGCGCGCCCGCGATTCACTGGCCGAAGCGCGGCGTTGGCGGGCGTTTTTTAGACGCTCGAATTGTCGCACACTGTCGCCTAGGTCGTCCAGTTGCTGTCGCAGCCGCTGGTGCTCGGCACCGCAGTAGTTTAGGGCTGCGAGCTGTTGCTCGATTGGGCCGAGTTGCTCCCGTTCGTCTTGGGCATAGCGAGCCTCGGCGAGCTGTTGGTCGGCTTGTTCGAGTTGGTGCTGGGCTTCGGCCCGCTCGCTGTTGAGCCGCTCGGCTTGGCTTTTGGCGTCCTGCAAGCGGGCGTGCTCGGCCTCGACCGGGCGCAACTCGGCGAGCTTTTGGCGCAGTGCCTCGTGCTCGGCGCTGCTATAGCCCAATAGCTCGATTTCCCCGGTTAGCTTGTGCAGGCGTTCGCGTTCGCTGGGAGCGTATGATTGGTCGCTGAGTTCGCGGTCGAGAGTGGCTAGTCGCTCGGCTAGCGACTGGGCCTCGGCGGCTGATTCTCGCAATTGCCCGAGACGAGCCTCCCCGGCGGCTAGGTCTTGGTGTATCTGCTGGAGGGGCGCGATTTCCTCGCCGAGGGCCTTGTAGCGCGTACGCATCTTTTGCAACTGGTCGTCGAGAGCGATGAGTTCGCGGCCGAGGGCGGCGATGCGCTCTTGGTGGCGGCCTTCCCGCTGCGAGAGTTCTGCCACGACCTGCTGGCGGTGTTCGGCGTCGAGTGCGCTGCCGCACAATGGACAGTTGGCTTCGTCGGAACCAGCCAAGACCTGAGCCTGTTGGTGCTCGTTGGCCAATTCTTCTTCTTCGGCGCGGCGCTTTTGCTGCCGCTCGGTGATCTGGGCCTTGAGATCGAGGCCCTCATCTTTGAGGCGGTCCCGTTCCTCGGCTTTGGCCTGCAATTGAGTCCGTTGCACTTGCAATTGGCGGATGTGGGCTGCTAAGGGCTCTTCCTCGGCGCTGGCTCGTTCCCGCTGTACCAATTGCTCGGCGAGTATTTGGCGCTGGTTTTTGCGGCGCTCCTCTGCGAGATCTAGTTCGTGTTCGAGGCGACGGCACTCGCGGAGGAGATCCTCGTAGCGAATCCGCGCCTGCTCGAGTGCTTGGACCTGCTCGCTGAGGGTTTTGAATTGCCCGTAGCGAATGGCGATGGTCTGTTCCCGATTGAGTAAGGCTTGGTGCTCGTCGAGCTGGTGCTGTCGCTCACTGAGGGTGGCCGCCCAGCGTCCTTGCTGCCGCTCCACTTCTTGGCGCGCTCGGGCGATTCGCTCTTCTAGCTGGCGGCGGCGAGCCTCTAACTCGCCGTGCTCCTGAGCTTTCCGTTCGAGCAGGACAATTTGAGTGCGGAGCTGGTCGTGGGTCGCAAAGTCCCGCTCGATGGATTTGGCGGCCGCTAGGATTTCGCTGTCTTGGCGCTGCTGCTCCCGCAGGTTTTCGATTTCGGCGGCGACCTGCTGCTCCCGCTCGGCAACGCCCTGCTGCTCCCTCTTCAGTTCGGCGACGCGCTGGCGGATCTGCACCAACTCTAGGTGCTGAGCCTTCAACTCGGCTTGCTCTTTTTCACGGCTGCTGATTTTGCTATCGAGTAGAGCGAGGAGATCATCGACGGTGCGCAGATCGACTTCGTAGCCTTCGCATCTGGCCAATTCGGCATCGAGCTCGCTGAGGTGGGCTTGCTGAGCCTCGCTCTGGCGCTGGTGCTCTTGATAGCGGACCCGAGCCATGCCTTGGAGCTGGTCGTAACGCCCCAAGCCGAGGATTCGCCCGAGGACTTCCTTGCGCTGCCTGGCGTTTTTCTGGGTGAACTCGTCGGCGCGCCCTTGGACGATGAAGGCCGAATTGACGAAGGTGTCGTAGTCCATGGATAGGAGTTCGTCGATGCGTCGCTGAGTGGGATTAATGCCCTCGCCATCGCTGAGAGTGCGAAAGACGCCGTCGCTTTCTACTTGCAGGTCGAGGGCCGGGACGCCCCGCTTGGTGCGGCGCCAACTGCGGATGACGCGAAAATGCTTTTCGCGGAGGGCGAAGTCGAAGTCAACCCGCATCTCTTTGGCCCCGATCCGGCACAGCTCTTCGTCGCTGCGGCTTTTGCGGGCTTTGCCCCACAAGGCATAGGTAATCCCGTCGAGCAGGGCGGACTTGCCGTGGCCGTTGCCACCCGTGAGACAGGCGACGTGGAACTGGGTAAAGTCGAGCGGCGGCACTTCCTCGCCGTAGCTGAGAAAATTGCGCAGAGAAAGGGAGAGAGGGATCATCCGTCGTCTTCGTCGCGTTGGCCGGATTCGAGATCGCGCTCTAGGCGGAGCGCGTAGTCTTTGAGCTCGGATCGGTGTACTTGTAGGTCTGGGCTGTTGTCGATGTAGCGGTCGAGGGCCTCGCCTAGCCCGGCTTCCTCGCTGATTTCGGCGCGGCGTTGGCGCACTTCCGGGGCGAAGCGCGGCTGGATGGAGGCGACATGGAAGGCCGGTTCGAGCACCTGTCGCACCTGTTGTAAGTCCACCGGTGTGGAGTAGCCTGCAGGTAGGTCGTAGAGGACGCGGACTACGGCGTCTGCCAGATCAGCCTCGGCGCAGGCCGAGACGATGCGCTCGGTGGCGTCTTGGCCATCGAGCACCTTTAGCTTGATGGTTGCAAAGTGCCGCGCCGGGACGGGGACGAACTCAAAAGTGGTCGCCCGGCCCCTCGGTGCGCTTGCGTCCTCTGCGATGCGTACGTGGCAAAAGCCCTTGTCTTCGCCTTCCTCGCCAAAGTCGATGCGCTCTAGGCTGCCCGAATAGATCACGGGCGGATGTTGGCCGGGGTTGAGGTCTTGGTATTTGTGAATGTGCCCCAAGGCGACGTAGTCGTAGGCGGGATTGGCAAGGGTGCTGGTGAGCAAAACGGGGTCTTGGCCGATAATGGCGGTGCGTTCGCCTCCAGAATAGACGGCGTCAGCGGCAGCGAGATGGGCAACGAGTACGCCCGGCAGCTTGGGGTCGAGCTGCCGGGCGTACTCGTCGATCTGGGCCGCGTAGATCTTTTGGATCTTGACGCGGAGTTCCTCTAGCGACAGGTCGCGGTATTCGTCGCGAGTGAGTAGGGCGTGGCGCGTCGGCCAAGGTAGGCCGGCTACTTGCACCGGGCCGTTGGACGTTTCGATCCGCAGGAACTCCGGGCGGCGGATCACATGAGTACCCTCTAGCTGTAGGGTGCTGAAAATGTCAACCGAAGTGGCTTTGCCAAAAGCGCCCGGCGCGTCGTGGTTGCCCACCACCAGCACGATGGGGATGCGGGCCGCTTGTAGGCGCTGAAGTTGGCGGGCCAAGACGCGCTGGTGGGTCGGGGTCGGATCGCAATTCTTGTACATGTCGCCAGCGAAGAGGACCAAATCGACCGCATTTTCAATGGCTAGGTCGAAGACCGCCTCTAGGCTGGCGGCAAAATCTTGAACCCGCGAATGCAAGCCGGTGCTTGGATCGAGACTGCCGTGGTTTTCGACGCCTAGATGTAGATCGGCAAAATGCAGGAGTGTCAATGCCATGAGACGCGTGAGTGCGTTGGTATTTGGGAAGGGGTGGCTCGAGCTGTAAATTTGTAGATTATTTATTAAAAGGAGGGCAGTGAACTTGGGCAAGTCCCTTTGCTTGCACCCGGGCATTGTTTTAAGTACATTTTTACTTGCGTTGCGGAAGCGGTAGCGCGCTTCCGCATTTTTGTGTTAAGTCGCACATGTTGTTCTCTCCTGCTTGAGGCTTGGTAATGAGTGAAGTATATCTTTCGCGAGAAGGTTACGAAAAACTTCAGGTCGAGTTGAAAGGACTCAAGGAGACCGAACGCCCGGCAGTGCGCCAAGCACTGCAGCGGGCGCGGGAATTTGGCGACCTGTCCGAGAACGCCGAGTATTCGGCAGCTAAAGAAAGGTTGCTCTTCCTAGAGCAGCGCATCGGCAAGCTCGAAGAGACACTCAGCCGGGCCCGCCTGCTAGAAAACGAGACTATCCCAGAAGACAAGGTCTATATCGGTGCCACCGTAGAGCTAGAGGACCTCGCGAAGGCGCGACAGCTCACTTACACGCTCGTCGCTCCCGAGGAAGCGGATTTTGAGGCGGGGAAAATTTCCACGGTTTCGCCGATAGGCAAGGGGTTGCTCGGGCACCAAGAAGGAGAAGAAATCGAGATTGAAGTGCCCGTTGGCAAGCTGCACTACAGGATTGTCAAGATCACGCGCTGATCGCAAGTGTCCAGTTTACCTGGCGACTCCCGGGAAGGTCCGCTCCGGGAGTTTCGCGTTTTGGTACCGTGCCCGGTCTTCTTGACATATTAAAAAAGCTGTTATATATTCAAAGTTTTGCAAATTGAACGGGCATTAATCCGGCTCGAGCGGGAATAGCTCAGTTGGCTAGAGCGCGAGCCTTCCAAGCTCGGGGTCGCGGGTTCGAGTCCCGTTTCCCGCTCCAGATCGCTAAAACAATTGCAGCCGATGTAGCTCAGTCGGTAGAGCGCATCCTTGGTAAGGATGAGGTCACCAGTTCAATCCTGGTCATCGGCTCCACTTTCCTAAGTGCTTCCATCTAAACACGGCAAGTTTTCTAATGCCAAGAGATCAAATAACGCTGGAGTGCGAAGTATGCAGCCAGCAAAATTACACTACGACCAAAAATAGACGAAGCCAGCCAAGCCGCGTGGAGTACAAAAAATATTGCCGCTTTTGCCACAAGCACACGGCCCACAAGGAAGCCCGCTAGGCATAGGGCAGTAGCTCAATTGGTAGAGCTCCGGTCTCCAAAACCGGCGGTTGCAGGTTCAAGTCCTGTCTGCCCTGCCAGGCTTCTGCATTAGGGAACGGGATGTGGAATAAACTTACTAATTTCGTCAAAGATGTGCGGACCGAATTCTCCAAAGTGAATTGGCCTACTCGCGAGGATTTGGTCAGTTCCACTGGAGTGGTATTAGTCTTTTCGGCAGTTTTTGCGGTTTTTATCGGCATGTTCGACCTGATTATCTCCTTTGTTTGGGGAATACTTCTAGGACAGTAATTCCCGCTAGGGCCTATCTAAGGGAAGCGGCGCATAGCATGATACACCGCTTCTTTTCCTTGTTTACGCTCGGCAAACGGGAGCTAACACCGGATTGAGGCCATGGCACAGTGCTGGTACGCTCTGCATACGTATTCGGGGCACGAAAATAAAGTAAAGACCTATTTGGAGTCGCTCATTGAGTCGGAGGCTGCCAACGGTGCAATTGCTCAGGTCGTCGTGCCGACTGAGGAAGTGGTCGAACTTCGTGCCGGCAAGAAAACCAAGACTAGGAAGCGGTTTTTGCCTAGTTATGTGCTGGTGGAAATGGAAATGTCCAAAGACGCTTGGTACCAGGTGACTAACATTCCCGGGGTGACCAACTTCGTCGGCCCAGCGCGCAAGCCGCAACCGCTGCGGCAGGAGGAAATTGACCGCATCTTGGGGCATGTCGACCGCCGCAAAGACCAAGATATCGAAGAGATTCCCTTTACCGTCGACGATCAAGTCAAGGTCAACGACGGCGCGTTCAAGGATTTTATCGGCACCGTGCAGGAGGTGCTGCCGGAGAAGCGCAGGTTGAAAATCATGGTAAGCATCTTTGGACGCGGTACATCGGTGGAATTGGACGTGTTGCAGGTCGAGCCGGTCCAAGATGCGGTCGGCTGATTCTCAGAGGGGTAGTAAATAAATGGCTAAAAAGGAAATAGCCCAGATCAAGTTGCAGGTTCCGGCCGGTCAGGCGAATCCGACGCCGCCCGTTGGGCCGGCGCTGGGTCAACACGGCGTCAATATCATGGAATTCTGCAAGACCTTCAATGCCCAGACCCAAGACCAGCAGGGATTGATCATTCCCGTAGTCATTGCGGTGTACGCCGATCGCACGTTTTCGTTTATCACCAAGACACCGCCGGCTGCGGTGCTGCTTTTGCGGGCTGCTGGGCAACCCAAAGGGTCGGGCGTGCCGAACAGGGACCATGTCGGCGTTGTATCTTCGGACCAAGTGCGCGACATCGCCGAATTGAAAATGCCCGATTTGAACGCAGCCTCAATGGAAGCCGCGATGTCGATGATCGCGGGGACGGCCCGCAGCATGGGGCTCTTGATCGAGTAGTTGCTTCGCATCGCAACCCCCATAAGAGGTTTAAGATATGGCCAGAGGAAAAAAATACAGGAATGCCTTGACATCTTTCGACCGTGACAAGGCCTATTCGTGGGAAGAGGGGGTTACGATCCTCAAGGGATTCCCAGCGTACAATCACGATCCGACCATTGAGCTTTCTTGCAACCTAGGGATCGATGGCCGACAGGCCGACCAAGCACTGCGCGGCACGGTGATGTTACCCCACGGCACCGGGAAGGAACTCCGGGTCTTAGTCATTACCCAAGGACCGCTAGTGAAGGAAGCCCAAGACGCCGGGGCCGATTTCATCGGCGGAGCCGATATGGCCGAGAAAATCCAGGCCGGTTGGCTCGATTTCGACCTAGTCATTGCCTCTCCAGATATGATGGGGCAGGTAGGTAAGTTGGGGAGGATCTTGGGGCCGCGGGGCCTGATGCCCAATCCCAAGATCGGCACAGTAACGCGCGAAGTGGCCCAAGCAGTCCGCGAGGCCAAGGCCGGCCGCATTGAATACCGCGCCGATAGCAAGTCCGGTAACAACGCCCAAGGTCCTATCGGCAAGCTGTCCTTTACCGATCAGGCACTGATCGAAAACGCCCAAGCGTTTACTGACGCCCTTTTGCGCGCCAAGCCGGCCGCGGCAAAAGGGCAGTACATCCGCAAGTTAGTCCTCTCATCGGCACTCGGGCCGGGCATCAAGATCGACCGAGCCCAGTTCGCTGCATAAAGGAGGCTCTGTACTATGGCGACGGCAGAGAAAGAAGCGAAAGTAGAAGAATTGAAGGCCATTATGGCTGAGGCCAAGGGCTTCTATTTGGCCGATTTTACGGGTATTGACGTAGCCGCAGTGACCGAGCTGCGCAACAAGCTGCGCGATGCCGACGTCCAATACCAAGTGATCAAAAATCGCTTGGCCATCCGTGCGGCCGAGGAAGTGGGCATCGCCAGCCTCAAAGAGTATTTCGCCGGGCCTACGGCCATAGCCTACTCAAAAGAAGATCCCATCGCACCGGCCAAAATTCTGCAAGACTTCGTCACCGACGGTGGGAAAATTCAGATCAAGACCGGCCTTATGGAAGGCGAAGTCCTCACTGCCGATAGAGTCGAGATGTTGGCCAAGCTGCCCTCTAAGGAAGAATTGCTAGGCAAAGTAGTCGCCAGCGTCCAGAGCCCGCTCTACGGGCTAAGCGGTGTCTTGAATGGGTTGCTCAGGGGCTTGGTCGGCGCGTTGTCGGCCATCGAAAAGCAACGGGCAGAAGGCGGGGAAAACGCCTGATTCCCATTCGTTCCTCATTAACAAACTCAAATACGGATATACAGGAGGCTGTATCCCATGACTGAAGAAACCACTGCCACCACCGCCAACAGCAAGGTAGGCGAAATCATTGACACCATCGGCGGCCTGACCGTCCTAGAGTTGGCCGAGTTGGTCAAAGCTCTCGAAGACAGGTTCGGCGTGTCGGCCGCAGCACCTGTGATTATGGCTGGCGCAATGCCCAGCGATGGCGGCGAAGAGGCCGCCGAGGAGAAGGATTCCTTTGACGTCGTGCTCACTAGTGTCGGTGAGAAGAAGATTCAAGTCATCAAGGTCGTCCGCGAGATTACCAGCTTGGGACTGAAAGAGGCCAAAGCCCTCGTCGACGAGGCACCCAAGCCCGTCAAGGAAGGAGCGACCAAGGAAGAAGCCGAAGAAATCCAGAACCGGTTGCAGGACGCCGGGGCCACAGTAGAACTCCAATAGGGAACTGCTGCGGATACAGTAGTTCATCTGTTCATACCTGCTTTTCTGCAGCGCGCATTCATGGAGCTATTGGCCGATAGCTCCATGAGCATTTGCCTTAAACCACCAATTGAGGAGTTGGACTTTGGCAAAAACGAACGGCAGCATTAAACGGCACTCCTTTGGCAAGATCAAAGAAGCCGTAGAGATGCCCAACCTGCTTTCGGTTCAGCTTGACTCCTTCGAGGACTTTCTGCAGCTCTCCGTCCTGCCCAATCAGCGCCAGCGACGCGGCTTGCACTTGGTTTTCCAGAGTATTTTTCCGGTCACCGATGTCAATGGGATATACTCTCTCGAATACGTCAGCTACTCCATTGGCAACCCCCGCTACAGCGAAGAGGAATGCCGCGAGCGGGACATGACTTTCGCCGTCCCGTTGCGTGCGACTCTTCGCCTCGTAACCCGCGACAAAGAAAGCGCGGATCGCCCGATCAAGGATGTGGTCGAACAGGCCGTATTTCTGGGCGAACTACCCCTGATGACCAGTGAGGGCACGTTTGTTATCAACGGGGCCGAACGCGCAGTCGTCAGCCAGCTGCATCGCTCGCCTGGGGTGTTCTTCGACGAGACCTTGCACCCCAATGGCAAGCGGCTGTTTTCGGCGCGGATCCTCCCTTACAAGGGGATGTGGCTAGAGTTCAGCATGGACATCAACGACATCATGTACGTGCATATCGACCGGCGGCGCAAGCTGCCGGTGACCTCGCTCTTGAAGGCGCTCGGCTGTTCTAAAGATGGCGAAATCCTCAGCCTGTTCCGCGAGGAGGTCGAGGAGGCTGTAGACGAAGAATTGATCAACCGCTACAATGGTGGCGAGGACATCGTTGATGAAGACAGCGGTGAAATTTTATTAGATGCTTACGAGCAGATAAACGGAGAGAAACTAACGGCACTACAGGCGGCTAACATCGAGAAATTAAAGGTTTTGGCCGCCCCGTCAGACAAGGATCCCGGGGTCATAGAGAACACGCTCGAAAAGGATCCGAGCGAAGACGAGGAAGATGCCCTCACGCGCATCTACAACCTCCTGCGTCCCGGCGATCCTCCTAATATCGCGACCGTGCGCGAATTGCTGGATCGGCTCTTCTTCAACGCCAAGCGATACAACCTAGGCGATGTGGGCCGCTATCGCATCAACCGCCGTTTGGACGTGGGAATTCCCTTTGAGAGTACGGTGCTGCATCTAGAGGATTTCATGGCGATAATCCGCTACCTATTAGGTTTGAGGGTGGGGCAGGGCAATACCGACGATATCGATCATTTGGGTAATCGCCGTGTGCGCTTGGTTGGCGAGTTACTGGCTCACCAATTCAGCACTGGTCTGACGCGCATGGCGCGGACTATTCGCGAGCGCATGAACCTGCGCGACGAGAGTCAGATCACACCACACGATTTGGTCAATGCGCGAACGGTTTCGACCGTAGTACACGCGTTCTTCGGTTCGAGCCAGCTTTCGCAATTTATACAGCAGACCAATCCGCTCGACGAACTGACCCACAAGCGCCGCCTTAGTGCCCTCGGTCCGGGCGGATTGAGCCGCGACCGCGCCGGTTTTGAAGTGCGGGACGTGCATTATACGCACTACGGCCGGATATGTCCCATCGAGACGCCGGAAGGCCCCAACATCGGCCTGATCTCCTCGTTGAGTACGTATGCACGGGTCAATTCCTTCGGCTTTTTGGAGACGCCGTACCGCAAGGTGATAAACGGCAAGGTGACAAATGAGATCGAATTTCTGACGGCGGCCGAAGAAGACAAATACATCATCGCCCAGGCCAATGCGCCTATCGACGACGAGGGCAAGTTCATCAACCCATTGGTCAAAGCCCGCAAGCGGGATGATTATCCGATGGTAACCCCTGGCGAGCTCGACTATATGGACGTATCGCCCAATCAGCTCGTCAGCGGGGCGGCGGCCCTAATACCTTTCCTCGAACACGACGACGCCAACCGAGCGCTCATGGGATCCAACATGCAGCGCCAGGCAGTGCCATTGCTTTTTACCGAAGCACCTTATGTCGGAACTGGCATGGAGAGCAAGGTCGCGCTCGATTCGGGTGCGGTCGTCGTGGCCCGCAACCCCGGCGTGGTAGTCAGCGTCGATGCCGAGCGCATTATGGTGCGTCGCGATAAGAAGCGCAGTACGCGGCTGACTCCGTTGGACGCTGCGGACGTCGACGAGTACAAATTGACCAAGTTCGCCCGTTCTAACCAAGACTGCTGCATCAACCAACGCCCCTTGGTCCAGATCGGCGACAAGGTGCAGACCGGTCAGCCCTTGGCCGATGGTGCTGCTACTGACCGGGGCGACTTGGCACTAGGCGTGAACATACTAGTCGCCTTCATGCCTTGGAACGGCTACAACTTTGAAGATGCCATTGTCGTCAGCGAGCGTCTCCTCAAAAAGGACATTTTTACTTCCGTACACATTGAGGAATTTGAGATCCAAGTGCGCGACACCAAACGCGGTCAAGAGGAGATTACCCGCGAAATTCCCAACGTCAGCGAAGGAGCGGTGCGCAACCTCGACGACGAGGGCATTATCCGCATTGGAGCTGAGGTAGGGCCCGGCGATATACTAGTAGGCAAAGTGACGCCCAAAGGAGAGAGCGAGCTATCGCCCGAAGAGCGTCTCTTGCGGGCAATTTTCGGCGAGAAAGCCGGGGATGTCCGCGATGCATCGCTGAAGGCACCCCCCGGCATGGAGGGCGTGGTCATCGACCGCAAGGTCTTCTCGCGCCGCGAGCGGAGCAATTCGCCACGACGTCGGGAGAGTATTGCCACATGCGAGAGAGAGGCAGCCGAGCGCAAGGAGCGCCTGATAGCCGAGCGCAACGATAGGTTGCTGGAGGTGGTGGGCTCCGTCAGGTTGGGCACTTTGTACTCCCAAGACGGAGAAGAAGCGGTCCGCACGGGCACTCAATTGAGCGAGCGGCTGCTCGAGCGGGTGGATTTCTCGACGGTGCAGCCCGAAGGAGACTGGACCGCAGATCCCAAGGTTAGCGGAGAGGTCGCCGCACTTTTGCGCTATGCCGAAGAGCAGCTAAAGCTGATCGACGAGCAAATGGAACGCCAAATAGAGCGCGTCACGCGCGGCGATGAGCTACCGCCGGGCATCGCGCAGCTGGTCAAGGTCTATGTGGCCAAGAAGCGCAAGCTCTCGGTCGGCGACAAGATGGCCGGTCGCCACGGCAACAAAGGCGTAGTCGCTTATATCGCGCCGGAGGAGGACATGCCCTTCCTCGAGGACGGTACGCCCGTAGATATCGCCCTCAACCCCTTGGGCGTGCCTTCGCGCATGAACTTAGGCCAGATATTTGAAGCCCATCTGGGCATGGCCGCCCATGCCTTAGATGTGCATATGGCGACCCCAGTCTTCGACGGGGCATCCCTCGATGAGGTGCGGGCGATGCTCGACGAGGCCGGGATGCCCAACGACGGTAAACAAGTCCTCTACGATGGGCGAACCGGCAGCAAGCTAGACAAGCGAGTGACCGTGGGCTACATATACATGTTAAAACTTTCGCACTTGGTCGCCGACAAAATTCACGCTCGTTCCATCGGGCCGTACTCGCTGGTCACTCAGCAGCCCTTGGGTGGCAAGGCGCAGTTCGGCGGCCAGCGCTTCGGCGAGATGGAAGTGTGGGCGCTGGAGGCCTATGGCTCTGCCTACACGCTCCAAGAGATGCTGACCGTCAAATCCGACGATGTCGCCGGGCGTTCCAAGATATACGAGGCCATTGTAAAAGGAGAGAATCCGCCGGAACCAGGCATTCCAGAGTCGTTCAATGTGCTGGTTAAGGAACTACAAAGTTTGTGTCTGGATGTGATCCTTGAAGACAGCAGGATCGTCGAGACGTATTGAATCGCAGAGCATTCGCATAAAGTGCAAAGGGGGTACCAGTGTTACAGACTGCCAATGCATCGCGCAAACCGACTGATTTCGATTCCATCCGCATTCAGCTAGCTTCTCCCGAGACCATTCGCGCTTGGTCGCAAGGCGAGGTCACTAAGCCCGAGACGATCAACTACCGCTCCTTCAAACCGGAGCGCGACGGGTTGTTCTGCGAACGCATCTTCGGTCCGGTCAAGGACTGGAACTGCCACTGCGGCAAGTACAAGGGCATCCGTTATCGCGGCGTAGTATGTGACCGTTGCGGTGTCGAGGTCACACAGGTCAAGGTTCGCCGCGAGCGCCTTGGCCATATCGAACTGGCCGTACAGGTTTCCCACATCTGGTATTTCAAGTCGCTGCCTTCGCGCATCGGTGCTCTACTCGACATCTCGATGCGCAACCTCGAGCGCATCCTCTACTACGAGTCCTATGTCGTTATTGACCCGCGAGGTGCCCCTGTGGAGGAGTTACAGCTTTTGACTGAGGAGGATCTCGGCGAGGTGCAGGACGCAGGCGGCGATCCCGAAGTCGATATGGGAGCACCAGCGGTCAAGCGACTCTTAGAGCAGATCGATATCGAAGAGCTCTCGGCCGAGTTGCGAACCTTGGTCAGGATGGAGAGCTCGATCCAGCGCAAGCAAGAGGCGCTCAAGCGGCTCAAGGTCGTCGAGGCCTTCCGCCAGTCCGAGAACCGGCCCGAGTGGATGATCCTCGACAATATCCCGGTCATTCCGCCGGATCTGCGTCCCTTGGTCCCCCTAGAGGGCGGTCGCTTCGCTACTTCCGACCTCAACGATCTCTACCGCCGAGTCATCAATCGCAACAATCGCTTGAAGAAGCTGATCAACATCAAGGCCCCCGAGGTTATTCTGCGCAACGAGAAGAGGATGCTTCAGGAAGCCGTTGACGCCCTCTTCGACAACGGACGTCGCTCGCGGGCTGTGCGCGGCGACGGCAATCGTTCGCTCAAGTCGCTCAGCGACCTGCTCAAGGGCAAGCAGGGCCGTTTTCGCCAAAACTTGCTGGGCAAGCGCGTTGACTATTCGGGCCGTTCGGTCATCGTCGTCGGTCCAGAGCTCAAACTGTACCAGTGCGGCCTACCCAAGGGCATGGCACTAGAACTGTTTAAGCCCTTTGTGATCAAAAAGTTAGAAGAAAAAGGGCTGGTGCAAACCGTCAAGAGTGCCAAGAAATTGGTCGAGCGCGAACGCCCAGAGGTCTGGGACATTCTCGAGGAGATCATTCGCGACCACTGCGTATTGCTCAATCGGGCACCGACTTTGCACAAGTTGGGCATTCAGGCTTTTCAGCCCATTCTCGTCGAGGGTAAGGCCATTCGCCTGCACCCGTTGGTCTGCGCCGCCTTTAATGCCGACTTCGATGGCGACCAGATGGCCGTACATGTCCCGCTCTCGTTTGAGTCCCAGATCGAGGCGAGGCTCCTAATGCTTTCTACCAACAACATCCTCAAGCCGGCCGATGGCGAGCCGGTGATTATGGACAATCCTCAGGATATTGTACTCGGCAGTTATTACCTGACCAAGGTACGCTTTAGTGAATCCCGTGGAGCCGAGCGCAGCTTTACCAATAAGATCGAGGCGGTTGCGGCTTTTGAATCGGGCCGCATTACCTTGCACCAGCCGATCGTGGTGTGCATTGATGGCGAGATGGTAAATACGACCGTCGGTCGCTTGCTCTTCAACGAGGTGCTACCGGAGGAAATCGGCTTCATCAACCGCACGGTTGACAAGGGCGATATCAAGAAGATCACCTCTAAGGTACATCGCCTACTGGGCAACAGACGCACGGCCGAGTTTGTCGATCAGCTCAAAAGCGTGGGCTACCACTACGCGACGCTGTCTGGTGTATCCATCGCCGTTGACGATGTAGTTGTACCCGATACTAAAGCCAAGCTCATTGACGGGGCGCTCAAGGAAGTGGAGAAAGTCCGCGATCAGTACGCCAACGGCATCATCACTGACGGTGAGCGCTATAACAAGATTATCGACATCTGGATGCATTCCACATCTGCGGTCTCGCGCGCTGTGCAGAGTGCGCTTGAGGAAGCCGAAGAGGGCTTTAACTCAGTTTACATTATGAAGGATTCCGGCGCACGCGGCAGTGAGGATCAGATCAAACAGCTAGGCGGCATGCGCGGCTTGATGAACAAGCCGCAGAAAAAGCTGACCGGTGCCGTCGGCGAAATTATCGAAACACCGATTATCGCCTCTTTCAAAGAGGGACTGTCGGTACTCGAGTACTTTATCTCGACCCACGGGGCGCGCAAGGGCTTGGCTGATACGGCCCTGAAGACGGCGGAAGCCGGGTATCTGACTCGTCGGATGGTCGATGTGGCCCAAGATGTGGTGATCAGTGAAGATGACTGCATGACTAGCCAAGGGCTGAAAACCGGGGCTCTCAAGGACGGCGAGGAGGTAATCGAGCCGCTAGCCGACCGCATCGTCGGCCGCGTGTTGCAGGAGGATGCCCTCGACGCCGACGGCAATGTGGTGGCCCAAGCGGGCGTCCTGTTGGAAGAGGAAGATGCCAATCGCATTGCCCAAGCTGGCATTGAAGAAGTGATCATCCGCTCGGTGCTCACATGCGAGTCCGAGCGCGGCGTGTGCATCAAGTGCTATGGGCGCAACATGGCTACTGGCCGCGAGATCAATGTGGGCGAGGCAGTTGGGGTCGTGGCCGCGCAGAGTATTGGTGAGCCTGGTACTCAGCTAACGTTGCGAACTTTTCACATCGGCGGTACGGCCAGCCGCATTGCCGAACAGTCTCAGATCACCGCTCGCCGGGCCGGCCGCATCCAATTTTCCAATGTCGATGCGGTGCAAAACCCGACCGCTGGCGTCACGGTCGTCGGGCGCAACGGCGAAATCGGGTTGCTCGACGAACAGAATCGAGTGAGAGCGCGGATCAACGCCCCTTATGGCGCAGTGCTCAAGGTCGAAGATGGCGAGCAAGTCGAAATGGGGCAGGTGCTGTACGAATGGGATCCATACAACAATGTGATCCTCACCGACCGCCCGGGCCGGATCAAGTTCAACGATATCATTGCCGGAGTAACTATGCGCGAGGAATTCGACGAAAGCACGGGCATGAGCGTCCGCGGCATCGTCGAACAGCGCGACCGCTCCCTGAGTCCGCAGATTGAGATCGAGAGTGAGGAACATCTCGATCTCGCGCGGCGAACCGGATCCCGTTCCTATATCATTCCGGTCGGTGCTCGTCTTCTAGTCGAAGATGGCGATCAAGTCGAGCCGGGGCAGGTGTTGGTCAAGATCCCGCGCGAGCGTTCCAAGACGCGCGACATCACCGGTGGTTTGCCGCGCGTTGCTGAGCTCTTTGAGGCACGCCGACCCAAGGAACCTGCGGTAATATCGGAAATCGACGGCACTGTGAGCTTCGGTGGCCTAGTTCGCGGCAACCGCGAACTGTTCGTCACCCCGCTGGACGGCGAGAAAAAGAAATACTCGGTGCCCTACGGCAAGCACCTGCGCGTACACGAAGGCGATCGGGTCGAAGCAGGCGAGCGCCTCTCCGAGGGTTCGGTCAATCCGCACGATATTTTGCGAGTCCAAGGCGTGAATAAGGTACAGGAGTATTTGGTCAACGAAATTCAGGATGTCTACCGCTTACAGGCCGTGGAGATCAACGACAAGCACATTGAGGTGATCGTTAAACAGATGCTGCAAAAGGTGCGCATCATCGACCCGGGCGACACGAATTTTCTCGAAGGAGAGGAAGTGGATAAGATCCGCTTCAACAGGGAAAATGACAAAGTCCTCTACGAGGGCGGTGACCCGGCTACCTGCCAGCCGATCCTTCTAGGCATTACCCGCGCCTCTTTGCGCACGGATAGCTTTATCTCTGCCGCCTCCTTCCAAGAGACGACGCGCGTGTTGACCGAGGCGGCCGTGCAAGGCAAGATAGACCATCTGCGCGGCCTTAAAGAAAACGTCATTATCGGCCGCTTGATCCCAGCCGGCACGGGTGATAAGTCCAACCAGGATATCACCTATGAGAGCTTGGAGCCCGAGGGCAATGGCAAAGCCGAGTTGCCCGAAGTTGCGGCTACGGAAACGGGTGTTTTGGGCGAGTAGTATTGACAGTTATACAATTTGTATCTAAGTTATAAGTTTGCTATTTATTACGGAATGACAAGGAGAAACAGCGTTTGCCAACGGTTAGCCAACTGGTCCGCAAAAGCCGGCAAAAATCACTGAAAAAGACGGACTCTCCAGCGTTGAGAGGTTGTCCTCAGCGCCGCGGCGTTTGTACGCGCGTTTACACTCAGACGCCTAAGAAGCCCAATTCGGCCCTGCGCAAGATGGCTCGTGTGCGTTTGACTACGGGGATTGAAGTCACGGCTTATGTTCCAGGCGAGGGCCACACGCTTCAGGAGCACTCCATCGTTTTGGTACGCGGGGGCCGGATCAAGGATTGCCCCGGTGTGCGCTACCATATCGTGCGCGGAGTCCTCGATGCGACGGGTGTGGCCGACCGCCGCCAAGGTCGCTCCAAGTATGGCACCCGGCGGCCAACCTAAGAGTACAAGCAATGTCGCGGCGTAAAAAAGCAATCAAACGCAAGCTGCTGCCGGACCCGAAGTTCCACAATGTCTTGGCGGCGAGGTTTGTAAATTCGCTGATGAAGCAAGGCAAGAAGAGCGTGGCCGAGCGCATATTCTACGACTCTATTGATTTGGTCGCCGAGCGCAGTGGCCAAGATGGGATAGATGTCTTCCAGAAGGCGCTAGAAAACGCGAAGCCCATCGTCATGGTTAAATCGCGTCGAGTTGGTGGCCAGACCTATCAGGTACCGGTCGAAATGCGGCCGGATGAACGCACGGCGCGTTCGATTCGCTGGTTGATTCGCTTTGCCCGCGAGCGCTCTGAGCGCACCATGGCCGAGCGGTTGGCCAATGAGTTTATCGCTGCGTCAAGAGGGGAAGGTGGGGCTGTGCGGATGAAGGAAGACATCCACCGCATGGCCGAGGCGAACAAGGCCTTCGCCCACTACAGATTTTAGGGAGTTCTCAGGGGAAATGGCACGACAATTTTCACAACAAGACACGCGCAATATCGGGATTGCGGCTCACATTGACGCCGGCAAGACCACTACTACTGAGCGGATCCTCTATTACACTGGCCGCGTTCACCGCATGGGAGAGGTCCACGAGGGCACGGCGACGATGGACTGGATGGAGCAAGAGCGCGAGCGCGGCATTACCATCACCTCTGCGGCTACCGCTTGCGAGTGGAAAGATCACCGCATCAATATCATCGATACGCCCGGCCACGTGGATTTTACCGCCGAGGTTGAGCGTTCGTTGCGCGTCCTCGACGGTGCCATAGGCGTCTTCTGTGCGGTCGGCGGGGTAGAACCCCAGTCCGAGACCGTCTGGCGCCAAGCTGACAAGTACGGGGTTCCGCGCATTGCTTTTGTCAACAAGATGGATCGTAATGGGGCTGATTTTTTTCAGGTCCTGAGCATGCTCAAAGAGCGATTAAACAGCAATTTCGTGCCCGTCCAGTTGCCCATCGGAGTTGGTGAGACATTCAACGGCTTGATAGACTTGATCGGGATGAAGGCCATTACCTATGAAGAGGCCAGCCAAGGCGTCAAGTTTTTCGAGGACGAGATCCCCGCGGATTTGCTGGAGAATGCCTTGCAATATCGCGAAAACCTGCTCGAGGCAGTGGCTGAATTCGACGACGGGCTGCTCGAAAAATTCCTCGAAGGGGAGGAAATTCACCCCGACGAGATTCGATCTGCACTGCGCCAAGCCACCATCGCTCTAAAGGCCGTGCCCGTAACGTGCGGTAGTGCTTATAAATACAAAGGCGTCCAGCGCTTGCTCGACGCGGTACTGCACTATCTTCCGTCCCCGGCCGACATCGGCGAAATCAAGGGCATGCTACCCCATTCCAGCGCAGAGGCGGTGCGTCCGGCCCGCGATGATGCGTCTTTTGCCGGGTTGGCCTTTAAGGTTATGACGGACCCCTTTGTCGGGCGTCTTACCTTTGTTCGCGTCTATTCAGGTGTGCTAAGCTCGGGCACTTATCTCTACAATGTGACTACTGAGCGTCGCGAGCGGACCGCGCGCCTGCTGGAGATGCACGCCAACGATCGCACCGAGCTGCCTCATGCTTATGCCGGTGATATAGTCGCTGTGGTCGGTCTCAAAAACACAACTACTGGCGATACGCTTTGCGATGAGCAGCACCCCATTGTCCTGGAAAAGATCGAATTTGCCGAGCCGGTGGTCCATGTGGCAATTGAGCCAAAGACGCGAGCGGATCAAGAGCAGCTATACATTGCCCTGTCCAAGCTCAGCGAGGAAGATCCGACCTTTCAGATCAAGCTCGACGACGAGACAGGCCAGACGATCATGTCGGGCATGGGCGAACTGCACCTAGAGATACTCATTGACCGCCTCTTCCGCGAGTTCAAGGTCGAGGCCAATGTCGGTAAGCCCCAAGTGGCCTACAAAGAAGGTCTGCGCAAGGCCGTCGAGAGCACCGGTCGGTTCGTGCGGCAGACAGGAGGCCGCGGCCAGTACGGACACGTCGAGTTGGAGATCGAGCCAGGCGAGCCGGGCAGTGGGCTGGTCTTCGAGTCGAAAATTATCGGTGGCAACATCCCGAGGGAATACATCAATCCAGTGCGCGAGGGTATCCTTGAGGCGATGACCACCGGCCCTGTTGCCGGTTATCCGATCGAGGATGTTAAGGTCGTGCTGGTAGATGGATCGCATCACGAGGTTGACTCATCGGAAGTCGCCTTTAAGGTCGCCGGGACCATGGGCTTCAAAGACGGTGCTCTGAAGGCGACTCCCTATCTCATGGAGCCGATCATGGAGTTGGAGGTCGTTGTCCCCGAGCAATATCTGGGCGACGTAATGGGCGATCTCAATTCGCACCGGGGTGAGATACAAGGCATCAATCCCCGTTCCGATGCCCAGGTCGTCAAGGCCTTCGTGCCGCTGAGCGAGACTTTTGGTTACGCTACTCGTCTGCGCTCGCTGACCCAAGGACGGGCGCTTTTTACCATGCAGTTTTCCAAGCACCAAGCCGTCCCAAAGCACATCACTGAAGAAATCGTCGACAACACTCAAAGTTAAAGCTGTAATCGCCTTCCTAGGAACTAAGGAAAGGAGAGGATTAAGGAAATGGCTAAGGAACAGTTTCAGCGCAACAAACCGCACGTCAATATCGGCACCATTGGCCACGTTGACCACGGCAAGACTACCTTGACGGCGGCTATCACTTTACACTTGGCTAGCAAGGGCTTGGCCGAAGCTAAGGGCGTTGATGAAATCGACAACGCCCCGGAAGAAAAGGCGCGCGGGGTGACGATCAATGTCTCGCATCAGGAGTACGAGACCGATAAGCGTCACTATGCGCACGTTGATTGCCCCGGCCATGCCGACTACATCAAAAACATGATTACCGGTGCCGCCCAGATGGACGGTTCGATTTTGGTCGTCAGTGCCGCCGATGGGCCGATGATCCAGACCCGCGAGCACATTCTATTGGCCCGTCAGGTCAACGTGCCCAGCATTGTCGTCTATCTCAACAAGGTTGACCAAGTAGATGACGAAGAGCTTTTGGACTTGGTCGAGTTGGAGACGCGCGAGTTGCTCTCTGAGTATGGCTTTGATGGCGACGATACCCCGATAATCCGAGGTTCTGCTCTCGAAGCACTGGAAGGGGCAGACACGCTGACCGGCACCCAGTCGATCGACGAGTTGATGAGTGCCGTTGACGACTTCATCCCCGATCCGGTGCGCGACATCGACCAGCCCTTCTTGATGCCGGTCGAAGACGTGTTTACGATCCAAGGACGCGGCACAGTTGGCACGGGTCGCGTTGAGCGCGGTCGGGTCAAGGTCGGCGAAGAGGTGGATATAGTCGGCATCAAGGAGACGCGCAAGACCACGGTTACCGGCGTCGAGATGTTCCGCAAGCTACTCGACGAGGGCGAGGCCGGAGACAATGTCGGTCTTCTGCTCCGCGGCGTCGAGAAAGCCGAGCTAATGCGCGGGATGGTCGTCTGCAAGCCCGCTTCTGTTCAGCCGCACACCAAGTTCAAGGCCGAGGTCGTGGTGTTGACCCCCAAGGAGGGTGGCCGCGAAAAGCCCTTTTTCTCTGGCTATCGCCCCCAGTTTTTCTTTCGCACCACCGACGTCACCGGGACCATTGCTCTGCCCGAGGGTACCGAAATGGTCATGCCCGGCGATAACGTCAATATAGAAGTAGAACTAATCCAGCCGATCGCCATTGAGCCGCAGCTTCGCTTCGCCATTCGCGAGGGCGGTCGGACCATCGGCTCCGGCGTCGTCACCGAGGTCTCCAATTAGGGACAGCCGCGTTAGGGAGATACGATCCAGTGGCAGTTGACAGAATACGCATTCGCCTCAAAGCCTACGACCACATGGCGTTGGATAAATCTGTGGACGAGATAGTCCAGACGGTCAAGCGAAGCGGGGCCCGTATCGCCGGCCCGGTACCGCTGCCGACGGCTCGTACTGTGTACACCGTGCTGCGGTCCCCACACGTGGACAAGAAATCGCGCGAACAGTTTGAGACGCGCATCCACAAGCGGCTCATCGACATTTACGATTCGACGCCGCAGACCGTGGACGCACTGATGAAGCTCGATCTGCCCGCGGGCATCGGCATCGACATAAAGGTTTGATTGGACAATGGGTGTGCAGGTAGAAGTGCTAAATAGCGAAGGGCAAGCAAACGGCTCAGTGGAATTGCCCGAGGATTTGTTCGGCATTGCGGTTTCGGAATACGCCCTCTACCGAGCCATCGTCGCTAATCAAGCAAATCAGCGGCAGGGGACGGCCTCGGCTAAGACCCGGTCCGAAATAGCCCGCACGAGCAAGAAGCACCATCGCCAGAAAGGTACGGGTTGGGCGCGTCGGGGTTCGCTGCGTTCGCCGTTGGTGCGCGGTGGCGGCGTGGCTTTCGGTCCCCGTCCCCGCTCTTATTCTTCCAAGCTGCCCAAGTCCCTCAAGCGTTTGGCATTCCGCTCGGCACTCACGCTCAAAGGCACAGAGGAGCAGATTAAGGTCGTCACCGACTTCGACTTTCCCGCTCCTAGTACCCGTTCCTTTCAGAAGGTTATTGAAGCGTGCGGTCTCAAAGGCCAGAAGGTCCTGCTTGTCACTGTGGAAAGCTCTCCGGTGTTGATCAAATCGAGCCGCAATTTGCCCAAGGTGAAAATTGCCCATCTCGGTTCGCTATCTACCTATGACTTGCTGGCAACGGATGTGGTCTTATTTACTCGCCAAGCCCTTGACCGGCTCGTAGAAAACTGTGGCCAAAGGGGCTGAGAAAATGAACCCGCGAGCGATTATTCAGAAGCCGGTGATCACCGAAAAAGCCTCCATGTTGCGCGAGGGCAACAAATACGCCTTTCGCGTCCATCCCAAGGCCAACAAGATCCAGATCCGCCAGGCAGTAGAATCCGTTTTTTCGGTCAAGGTAGAATCCGTCCGCACCATCAAGGTCCCCAGCAAGCCCAAGCGACAAGGGATGTACCAGGGGCAGCGTGCCGGTTGGAAAAAAGCCTACGTGACGCTCCGGGCCGGCGACTCTATTGAATTTGCAGAAAATATCTAGCTAAGTTGGTCTCGATATGGCAGTCAAGAAATTCCGCCCCACAACCCCGACGCTGCGCTACAAGACGGTCAGCTCCTTCGAGGAGCTAACGCGCAGCAAGCCTGAGAAGTCCTTGCTCGCAGCTACCGTTGGCAAGTCGGGAGGGCGCAACAATCAGGGACGCCGGACCATGCGTCGGCGTGGAGGGGGACACAAGAGGCGTTATCGCGTCATTGACTTCAAGCGGACCAAGCTCGGTGTACCGGGTCAGATCACTGCGATCGAATACGATCCCAACCGCTCGGCATTTATTGCTCTTGTCGTCTATGCCGACGGAGACAAGCGCTATATTCTCGCGCCTTTGGGCCTGAAGGTCGGGGCCGAGGTCATCGCCGGTCCTAATGTCCCCATTCAAGTCGGCAATGCCTTGCCGTTGGCCAATATTCCCTTGGGAGCGACGGTTCACAATGTCGAGCTCAATCCCGGTCGCGGCGGTCAGCTAGCGCGTAGCGCGGGTGCTGAAGTACAGCTTCTCGGCCGCGATGGCGGGCGGGCGCAACTGCGCCTACCTTCCGGGGAAAATCGCGAAGTACCCGTCCAGTGCATGGCGACCTTGGGTCAGGTGGGCAATGTAGAACACACGAATATTGTCATTGGCAAGGCTGGTCGCTCGCGTTGGTTGGGGCGCAGACCCAAGGTGCGGGGCGTAGTTATGAATCCGGTTGACCACCCGCATGGGGGTGGTGAAGGCCGATCTTCGGGCGGACGGCACCCGGTCACTCCTTGGGGAAAGCCCACCAAGGGGTACAAGACGCGCAAGCGCAAAAGCCAAAGCAATCAGTGGATCATACGCCGGCGCAACGCGAAGTAGCGAGGGATTATGGCAAGATCGATCAAAAAAGGCCCTTTTATCGATGGGCATTTAGCAAAAAAGGTCGAGCACCTCAATCGCACAGGCGACAAGCAGGTCGTACGGACTTGGTCGCGGCGCTCGACCATTACGCCCGACTTCGTCGGTCATACGCTAGCCGTTTATAACGGCAACAAATTCATTCCGGTGTATATCACAGAGAACATGGTCGGGCACAAGCTCGGCGAGTTCGCTCCGACCCGCACCTTCCGCGGCCACGGGGGGCGGTTGACCGAGCGCGGCACGAGAGTGCACTAAGCATGGAAGCCAAGGCCATACTCAAACAAATTGGCGTACCGACCGCTAAGGTGCGCCAGCTTATTGACCTGATTCGCGGCAAGCCAGTCGCTGAGGCCCTTACCATTCTTCGGTTTTCGCCTCGCCCAGTGGCCAAGCTGGTCGAAAAGACACTGCGTTCGGCCATATCCAATGGGATAAATCAGGACGAAGAAAATCCGGTCGACGCCGATGATCTCTACGTAACTCGCGTCTTCGCCGACGAAGGACGCGATCTCAAGCGCATTCGTCCGCGGGCCCGCGGTTCGGCTGATCGCATTCGCAAGCGCCACTGCAATCTCACAGTCGTCGTCAGCGACGAGGTCAACTAAGGGGGACACCTTGGGCCAGAAAACACATCCATACGGCTTCCGTCTCGGGGTCATCAAACCTTGGTGTTCAAATTGGTTCGCCGAAAAGGATTTTTCCGAGTTGCTCAAGGAAGACCTCATGCTTCGGCGCTACGTGCGCCAGCGCCTACAGCGAGCCGGCGTGTCCCAGATCAACATTGAGCGCCAGCCCAAGCGGGTTACCGTTGAAGTGCATACGGCTCGTCCTGGTATTGCCATTGGGCGCCGTGGGGCCGAAGTTGATAAGATCCGCGACGAACTCAAGGCTCTGACCAGCAAGGATGTCTCACTCAATATCCAAGAGATCAAAAAGCCTGAACTAGATGCTCAGCTAGTGGCCGACAATCTCGCCCGCCAGCTAGAGCAGCGCGTTTCTTTCCGCCGGGCCATGAAGAAATCCGTCGCCTCATCGATGCGCATGGGGGCCGAAGGCATCCGCATCGTCTGTTCCGGGCGCATCGGCGGTTTGGAGATGGGGCGGCGCGAGCGTTCCGAGCCAGCCGGTCGGGTCCCCTTGCACACGCTGCGCGCCGATATCGACTACGCCATGGCGACGGCATATACCGTATCGGGGACTGTAGGCGTAAAAGTTTGGATTTGTCACGGCGAAGTCGTGGCCGAAGAAGAAGGGGCCGCTCGGGCGGTCTGATTATAGCGAGGCTCTCTCATGTTGATGCCCAAGAAGTCCAAGTGGAGGAAGCAGGCGCGGGGGCGTATGCGCGGACAGACCAAAGGGGGGGACATGGTTTCCTTCGGCGAATATGGTCTCAAAGCCCTCGAGCCTTGTTGGGTTACCAGTCGCCAGATCGAGGCTATGCGCGTGACGATTAGTCGGGCGATGAGCCGCACGGGCAAGATGTGGATCCGCATTTTTCCCGATAAACCGATCACCAAGAAACCGGCCGAAACCCGCATGGGCAAAGGCAAGGGGTCGCCCGAAGGATGGGTTGCGGTCGTCAAACCCGGACGGGTAATGTTCGAGCTTTCCGGGGTGCCCGAAGCCATGGCCAGCGAGGCATTCCGCCGTGCTGGCCACAAACTGCCCATCAAGACCAAGGTCGTCAAACGAGTTACATGAGGCTATGAAGGTCAGCGAATTGCGCGAGATGAGTTTAGAGGAAGTGCGAAACAGGTTGGAAGAACTGCACGAGGAATTCTTCAACCTGCGTTTTCAGCACGTAGCCGGCCAGTTGACTAGCCCCATTCGGTTGCGGCAGGTGCGGCGCGATATTGCCAAGGCGCACACAGTGCTCAAAGAGCACGCCCTCGGGCTTCGCCCCTTGGCCGGTGGGAAATAGGTGGGAAATGGCTAAACAAAAGAGAGGCCGGCGTCAGGCTGAAGGCCGAGTACTCAAGGCCAACAACATCAAGACGCGGATCGTGGCGGTTGAACAGCGCATTCCGCATGCCCTGTACGGCCGGATCATCCGCCGCACCGCCAAGTTCGTCGCCCACGACGAGCGGGGAGAGTCGCAGGTTGGCGATCTCGTGCGCATTGAGGAGTGTCGGCCTATGAGCAAGACCAAACGTTGGCGGCTCGTCGATGTATTAGAGCGGCAGTAAATCAAGATTTAGGCTTGTTAGGAACAAAATGATTCGGGAATACAGCGTAGTCAAAATGGCGGATAACGCCGGGGCCCGTACAGGCCGCTGCATTCGCGTACTCGGCGGCTCCCGCAAGCGCTATGCCAGCATTGGCGACATGATCGTAGTCGCCGTCCACGGCGTAGCCCCGAACGGGCCCTTAGAGGAAGGGCAAGTCGTCAAGGCCGTAGTCGTGCGGACCAAGAAGGAATATCGCCGTCCCGATGGCTCTTATATCCGCTTTGACGACAATGCCGCCGTATTGGTCAACGACGACAAGGAGCCAACAGGTACTCGCATATTCGGGCCTGTGGCTCGCGAACTGCGCGAAAAGCAATACATGCGCATTGTCTCACTGGCACCTGAGGTAGTCTGAGGAAAAGCACAATGGACATTCGCAAAGGCGATACAATACAGGTCATAAGTGGCAACGACAAAGGGCGGCGCTCGACTGTACTCAGTGTGCTTAAAGATCGGGGGCGCGTCATCGTCGAAGGCGTGAATATGCGCAAGCGTCACACTCGTCCCACATCGCGCGATCCCCAAGGGGGTATTGTTGAGCGCGAGGCTCCCATTCACATTTCCAATGTCCTGATCGTTTGCCCCAAGACCGACCAACCGACGCGCATCGGGCACAAGAAGCTGGACAGCGGTAAATACGTGCGCGTCTCTAGGCGCAGCGGCGAAATGATCGACCCAGAATAAACCATGTACGAAGCCAGATTAAAAAAACAGTACAGAGAAGAGGCGCTGCCTCAGCTCAAGGACCGCTTCGCCTTTAAGAACGACATGCAGGTGCCGCGCTTGCAGAAGGTCGTCGTCAACATGGGCGTTGGAGAGGCGGTGCAGGAGCCTAGGGTGCTCGAAGGCGCGGTATCCGAATTGACGGCGATTACCGGCCAAAAGCCCGCCATCCGCCACGCCAAGAAGGCAATCTCAAACTTCAAGTTGCGCGTCGGCATTCCCATCGGCTGCATGGTCACCTTGCGAGGCATCCGCATGTACGAGTTTCTCGACCGCTTGATCTGTTTTGCCTTGCCACAGGTGCGAGATTTCCGCGGGGTTTCTCCCAAGAGCTTCGACGGACGCGGCAACTACAATCTGGGCGTCAAGGAACAACTCATATTTCCCGAGGTCAACTACGATATGATTGACCAAGTCCGGGGCATGAATATCACCATCGTCACCTCGGCTAAAAGCGACGAAGAAGGACAAGAGTTGCTCAGGTTGCTGGGCATGCCCTTCAGTCAATAGAGCCGGAAAGAACCTGCTAATGCCAAAGAAATGCCTAATAGCCAAAGCGCAGCGCAAACCCAAGTTTTCCTCGCGGGCTTATACCCGCTGCCACCGCTGTGGACGCCCGCGTGCCGTATATCGCAAGTTCGGCCTGTGCCGCATCTGTTTTCGCGAGTTGGCCCTCAAGGGCGAGATTCCAGGCGTTAGTAAGGCGAGTTGGTAGCAGGTTGGAGAAATCAATATGAGTATGACTGATCCCATAGCGGACATGTTGACCCGCATTCGCAACGCCTGCAGTGCCAAGCATTCGAAGGTTGATGTGCCCGCCTCTAAGCTGAAGCGAGAAGTAGCTCGCGTATTGGCCGAGTCCCGTTTTATCGACAACTTCGCTTTTATTGAAGATAGCAAGCAGGGCATTTTGCGGCTCTATCTGCGCTACGATCAGAATGACAATAGTATCATCCGCGGGATAGAGCGCGTCAGCAAGCCCGGGTTGCGCCGATATTCGGGCAAAGCCAATATTCCGCGCGTACTCCGCGGGCTGGGCATCGCCATCATCTCCACCTCTAAGGGAGTGATGACAGATAAAGAAGCGAGGATGAACGGCGTAGGCGGCGAAATCCTCTGTAGCGTCTGGTAAATGAAGCCACTGGGAGAATGTTAAATTGTCGCGCATAGGCAGCAAACCCCTTTTCTTACCGCAGGGCGTTGAAGTCGCGTTGGCTCCTGCCGAGGTCTTCGTAAAAGGGCCAAAGGGCCAGTTACAGGTGCCGTTTGTCACCGAGCACCTCGCGGTGGCTCAGCAGGACAGTGCTTTAACTGTGACGCGCAAAAGCGAGAGCAAACAGGCTCGCTCCCTACACGGATTGACCCGCACCTTGATCGCCAATGCGGTTGAGGGGGTTTCCGGGGGGTTTTTCAAGAACTTGGATCTATTCGGCGTAGGGTACCGAGCCGAGATCCAGGGCAGACAACTCGTGCTCCACGTAGGTTATTCGCATCCGGTGCTCTACGAGGTGCCCAAGGATATCCAAGTCGAAGTGTCCGCGGGTGCTGGAGGCGCACAAGCCCGCATCGTCGTCAGGGGTATCGACAAGCAACTCGTGGGTCAGGTGGCCGCCGATATTCGCTTTAAGCGCCGCCCGGAGCCCTACAAGGGCAAGGGGATCCGCTATGAGAACGAGACTATTCACTGGAAACAGGGCAAGACGGCAGTAGGCTAATGAAAGACAAAAAACACTTGGTCGAGAATCGCCGGCGGCGGCACCGGCGGCGGCACCGGCTGCGCAAGATGGTCTCCGGTACACCCGTGCGTCCGCGCATGGTGGTACATCGTTCCCTGCGCCATATCGAGGTGCAGCTAGTCGACGATGTGGCGGGTCATTCCCTTATAGGGCTTTCTACTCAGTCTCGGGAGCTAAGGGAACGGCAGTTTGACAGTCGAGTGGTTCAAGGGCACGAGGTTGGCAAAATGGTCGCTGCTAAGGCGCGCGAAAAAGGCATTGAGCAGGTCGTTTTTGACCGCGGCGGATTTCTCTATCACGGGGTGATAAAAGCCGTGGCCGATGGGGCGCGGGAAGCTGGTTTGAATTTCTAAGGGAGAACGGCGTGGCGAAAGCAAATACTAGCAGAGCGAAATCCGATCCCAGCGGTACAGAGCTGAGCGAAGTTGTCGTCCAAAACAGCATCAAGCGAGTTTCGCACGTGCGCAAGGGCGGTCGGCGCTTTAGCTTCAGCGCGATGGTCGTAGTTGGCGACCGCAATGGCCGCGTGGGATTTGGTGCTGGCAAGGCCGGCGAGATCGCTGAGGCCATTCGCAAGGGTGCCGAGGCGGCAAAAAAGAACGTCGTCGAGGTTCCGGTGACTGACGGGACCATACCGCATGAGGTCGTCGGGGTCTTCGGCGCGGCCAAGGTTCTTTTTAAGCCTGCTACCCCGGGGACTGGAATTATCGCCAGCGGCGGCACCCGCATCGTACTGGAGCTGGCCGGCGTCCACGATATTCTGACCAAATCCCTCGGATCCAACAACGTGCAGAATTCAGTGAAGGCGACCGTCAAAGCACTGACGCAACTACGCAGTGCCGAGATGATCGCTCGGGAGCGCGGGGTGCCGGTGGAATCGCTCCGCGCTTGGGACTAACAGCCAATGAAACTGGTCATTACACAGCGGCGCAGTGCTATCGGCCGCGCCAAAGGTCAAAAAGCGACGATCGCGGCTTTGGGAATCAAGCGCCTATATCAACAGGTTGTACACAACGACACGCCCCAGATCCGGGGTATGATCGCCAAAGTCAAGCATCTGGTCGCAGTTGAGGAAGTAGAAGAATAAGCGAAAGCGTGCCATGCGTCTAAAAAATATAAAATGCCCTCCGGGGTCTAAGCGGAGCCGCAAGCGATTGGGACAAGGGCCGGGTTCGGGGACGGGCAAGACCGCGGGCAAAGGCCACAAAGGTCAGCGGGCTAGATCCGGTGCTAGGCGCGGTAACCGCATTGGGTTCACCGGCGGCACACTACCGCTGTTCCGCCACATTCCCAAAGTGGGTTTTTCCAACCGCAAATTCAAAACGATCTATCAGGTCATCAATCTGCGGGATCTCGAAGAAAAGGGACTCAGCGGGGAAATAGGGCCAGAGGAAATGGCTGCTGCCGGTTTGATCGCCAAGCCATCAGGACTGCTGAAGGTCCTAGGCGAAGGGGAACTGAGTCAACCCCTGACGATCAAGGCGCACAAATTCTCCACTGCGGCAGCAGAGAAAATTGCCAAAGCGGGCGGCCAGGCCGAGGTGATTTGATGCGATTGGTGCAGAGTTTTCAAAACTGCTTCAAAATCCCCGACTTGCGGCGTCGCATACTCTTCACTGTGGGGATCTTGGTCGTCTATCGCATCGGTGGTCAGATCACGGTCCCCGGCGTCGAGTTGGTCGTGCTCAAAGAGTACTTTGAAAGCGCTGGCAATACCCTTTTTGGGCTATACGACATGTTTGTGGGTGGTGCTTTTACCCGTGGGACGATCTTCGCTTTGGGCATCATGCCCTATATCAGTGCCTCGATCATTTTGCAGTTGCTGGGCGCGGTTATTCCCCACTTCCAGAAATTGCAGCGCGAAGGCGAAGAGGGACGCAAGAAAATCACCCAATACACGCGCTATGGCACGGTCTTTCTCGCGGCAGCTCAATCCTATGGCGTCAGTTTTTTCATTACCAGCATCAAGGCCCCGTACTCGGGTCAGCCGGCAGTTGCCGACCCGGGCATTGGCTTTACGCTGGCGACCATGCTGACGATCACCACTGGCACGATCTTTATCATGTGGTTGGGCGAGCAGATCACGGAGCGCGGCATTGGCAACGGCATTTCTCTGATCATTTTCATTGGCATCATCGCCGAGTTGCCTTACGCGATCAATCAGGAGTACAAGCTCTTTATCATTAATCGCGGTTTCAGCAAGAACATCATTGAAGAGATCGTCCTCGTCGGGATCATGTTCGCCGTGGTGGCCTTTGTGATCTTGCTGACCCAAGGGCTGCGCAAAATTCCCGTGCAGTACGCCAAGCGCGTCGTCGGGCGGCGGGTTTACGGCGGTCAGACCACGCACATTCCGCTGCGGATTAACACGGCGGGAGTGATTCCAATCATATTTGCCCAGTCGATCATGTTTCTGCCCGGCACGATCACGCAGATGTTCCCAGGCCATGAGTTCATGCTGGCGATTGGTTCGTTTTTCTCGACCGAATCCATGTTTTATTGGTTCATCTATGCGCTAATGATCATCTTTTTTGCCTATTTTTATACGGCCATTGTCATGGACCCCAACCAACTGGCCGACAACATGAAAAAGCACGGGGGATTCATCCCAGGCGTCCGCCCCGGTCCTCGGACGGCCCAGTACATTGATGGGATTATGACGCGCATTACCCTGCCGGGTTCTATTGCCCTCGCTGCGGTGGCGATTTTTCCCTTCTTCGTCACGCGGCAATTCAACGTGGCCCCTTCTTTTGCCCAATTTTTTGGCGGTACTGGGCTTTTGATCGTCGTTGGCGTGGCGTTAGACACTTTGCAGCAGATCGAGTCTCAGCTCATGACTCGCCATTACGAGGGCTTTATGAAGCGGGGCAAAATTCAGGGACGCCGCGGCTAAGAGCGGTCGGCCCTGTTTGATGCGACTAAACCTCATTTGGAGCGAGTATAGTGAAAGTTAGAGCATCCGTCAGCAAGCGCTGTACCGAGTGCAAAATCGTCCGTCGAAATGGGGTCGTGCGCGTGATATGCAAGCGCAATCCCCGCCATAAGCAAAAACAAGGCTGAGGAATAACACTATGGCGCGCATAGCAGGTGTAGATTTACCCCGCGACAAGCGGGTCGCCATCGCATTGACCTATATCTTTGGCATTGGGCACACGATGGCCAGCCGCATCGCCTCCGAGGCGAGGATTGACCCCCAAACTCGCATCAACGAGCTGAGCGAAGACCAGGTCAACAGTTTGCGCTCGATCATCGAGGTCAGCCACAAGGTCGAAGGTAGTCTGCGCGGCGAAACCACGATGAATGTCAAGCGGCTGATGGACATTGGCTGCTATCGGGGCTTGCGGCATCGTCGCGGGCTTCCGGCCAATGGGCAGCGCACGAAGACCAACGCCCGCACGCGCAAGGGGCCGCGGCGAGCCATTGCTGGCAAGAAAAAGGCCCCCGTCAAGTAAATCAACCCAAACGGAGAGGATGGACCTTTGCCGCCCGAAAGACGCAAGAGACGCAAGAAAGCAAAACAGGTAGAGGCTGTGGGCGTGGCGCACATTCTGGCCACGTTTAACAACACGATTATCACCCTTACCGATACTAAGGGTAATGTGATTTCTTGGGCGACCCCGGGGAAAATGAGCATCAAGGGCAGTCGCAAATCTACGCCCTTTGCCGGCCAGCTCGCCGCTGAAAAGGCCGCCCAAGAAGCCATGAATATGGGGTTGCGCCGCGTGGAGGTCTGGATCAAGGGGCCGGGAGTAGGGCGCGAGTCTGCAATCCGCGCGTTACAAAATGCCGGGCTCGAGATTTCTGCAATCCGCGACGTGACGCCCATGCCGCACAACGGTTGTCGGCCGCCCAAGCGTCGCCGTGTATAGAGGAGCTAACTAAGTTATGAGCAGGCATACAGGTCCCAACTGTCGCTTCTGCCGCCGGGAAGGGGCCAAACTTTTCCTGAAGGGCGAGCGTTGCAACCTCGAAAAATGCTCCTTCGAGCGGCGCAGCTATGCCCCGGGTCAACACGGTCAGAGCCTGCGGCGCAAGCAGTCCGACTACAGCGTACAGCTGCGGGCCAAGCAGAAGTTAGCTCGGCTCTACGGAATCCGCGAAGGCCAGTTTAGGGGCTACTATAAGGAGGCCTCGCGAGTGCCGGGCGTCAGTGGTGAAAACCTGCTGCGCTTGTTAGAGTGCCGCCTCGATAACATCGTCTATAGGCTCGGTTTCGCGCCATCGCGCAAGGCCGCGCGCCAGTTAGTGCGCCACAACCACATCGCGGTAAACGGCAAACGGGTCAATATCCCTTCGTACCTGACCCGGATGGGCGATGCGGTGCAGGTCGCCGAGCGCAGTCGCCAGCTAGAGGCCATTCACGAATCGCTGCGGCGCTCGCGGGAGATCGTGCCTTGGCTGGCCATAGACAAGGTCAACTTGACTGGGACCGTAGCAGAGATCCCCGGACGCGAAGACATTCCCACAGTCGCCGAAGAACAACTGGTTATCGAGTTCTATTCTCGCGTCTAAAGTTTTACTCCGCCCAATCCATCAAGGGGCAAGAGGCTAAAGTATGAAATTAGAAGGTCTCCAGATGCCGAGGCTAGCCGAGGTCGAAAAAGAAAGCCTCAGCGAGACGTATGGCATGTTTATTGTCCAGCCGCTCGAGCGTGGTTTTGGCGTCTCTATAGGGCACGCCCTGCGCCGGATATTGCTGTCCTTTATCCAAGGGGCCGCGATCAAGCAAGTCAATATCGAAGGCGTGCATCACGAGTTTTCCACGATTGCCGGGGTGCGCGAGGATGTGCCGGAGATCGTGCGCAACTTCAAGGAAGTGGCGATCCGCTATAGTGGCGAGGAGGATCGCGTCTTGCGCATCGAACGCACGACAGAAGGAACCTTGGTGGCCAAGGACCTAGAAGTGGACCCCAGCATCGAGGTGATGAATCCCGCCCTACACATTGCCACCTTGGATAAAGGGGCTTCCTTGAAAATGGAACTGACGGTCGGCTGCGGCCGCGGCTACCAGTTTGCCGAGGAGAACAAAATCCCCGATCAGCCTATAGACGCTATTCCGCTCGATACGAACTATTCGCCGATCCTCAAGGTCCACTACGAGATCGAGAGCGCACGCGTCGGGCGGCGCACTGACTACGACAAGCTGATTATGGAAGTCTGGACCGATGGCTCAGTGCATCCCGAGGACGCCATGTCCCAGGCCGCCCGGATCCTGACCGAACACCTGAGCCTTTTTATTAATTTTAGAGAAGAGCCTGAAGGCGAGGAGGAAAAGGAAGTTGACGAGGAGGCCAAGAGAATCGCCCAGCTCTTGCAAATGTCCGTCGAAGAGATTGAGTTGACGGTGCGCTCGGCCAACTGTCTCAAAGCCGCAGGGATCACCCATCTCAGGGACTTGGTATCGCGCACGGAGGCCGAGATGCTCCAGTATCGCAACTTTGGCCGCAAATCGCTCAACGAGTTGCAGAAAATACTCGAGGAAAATAATCTTAGCTGGGGCATGGACCTGAGTCCATACATCGGCATTGAGATTGGCCAAAAAGCAGACGACCCGCTGGCGGAAGAATTCTAGCCATGAGACACGGCAAAAAAATAGCCAAGCTGGGACGCACGGTCCCGCACCGCAAGGCCATGTTGTCCAACATGATGACTTCGCTTTTTATCAACGAGCGCGTCACCACCACCCAGACGCGTGCCAAAGAGCTCAAGCGCACGGCCGAGCGAGTGCTGACCTGCGCCAAGAAAGGCGACTTACACGCCCGGCGCCAAGTGTTGCGCGTCATAGCTGACAAACAGGTGGTCGCCAAGCTCTTTGACGAACTGGCCCCGCGCTACAAAAGCCGCAACGGAGGCTATACGCGCCTGATCAAGTTGGGGCCACGTCGCGGCGACGGGGCATTTATGAGCATCGTCGAGCTCGTGGATCGTGCAGAAGAGACTCAGGAGGACGCGGCCGCAGGAGAGGCTCAGCAGGCCGCAGAATAAAGAGGGCGTCCAAGGTAGTAGCGACGGGGCAAGATGGTCATCATCTTGCCCCGTTTGCATTTTAGAAGCTTCACCCTGCCTTTAGGCAGGACAGGCGCTGTGAAGTGTGCGGCTGCAAACGCGGCGGTCGGGGCACACTGGGAATTTCCAGACAGCTTCTTAGATAGGGCACGTGAAACGAGGAGATCGCATCGAGGTCGAGGTTGCCGCGCTCACCGCCAAGGGCGACGGGCTGGCTTATGTCGGGCACCGCGAGGTCGTCGTGCGCCAGTCTGTTCCCGGGGATTGGGTCGCCGCCCGGGTCGTAAAGAAGCGCAAAGGGCGCTTCGAGGCCGAGGTGGAGGAATTCCTCGCAGAGGGCTACAAACGTGAGGAGCCTCGCTGCGCCCATTTTGGACGCTGCGGCGGCTGTCGGTGGCAGGAGTTGCCCTATGCGGCCCAGCTCGCCGTCAAGGAGCAGATGGTTGCCAGCGCATTGGCGACTAGTGGCCTGCCGCTGCCGGCCGCAGTGCCGATTCTGCCCAGCCCGACCCCCTTTTTCTACCGCAACAAAATGGAATTTTCCTTTGGCAAAGATCGCGAGGGCTTGTTGCAATTGGGCTTGCACGTGCGCGGGCGTTTCAATTGGATCTTCGATGTCGAAGAGTGCCACCTACAGTCGCGTACTTCCAATCACATCGTCGGAGCGGTCCGCCGCATCAGCCAAGCGTTGGGCCTGAGCGCGTACGACCTGTATCGGCACCAAGGGCTGTTGCGCTTCTTGGTCGTCCGCGAGGGCAAGCGGAGCGGAGAAATAATGGTCAACCTCGTCGTGGCCTCGTATCCCGACCTAGGCGTCCAACAGCTCGCCGAGCAACTGTTGGACGCCGTACCTGAAATTGACGTTTTGCTCGTTACCTTACACACCGGCAAGGCTCAAGTAGCGGCCGGGGAGCGCGAGTTTGTGCTCAAGGGGAGTGGGCGCATTACCGAAGTATGCAGTGGCCTCGAATTCGACATTTCTCCCCAGTCCTTTTTTCAGACGAATTCGCTGCAAGCCGAGCGGCTCTACGAGGTCATAGCCCGCGTGGCCGGGCCGCAAAAGGCCGTGCTAGATTTGTACTGCGGCACGGGCAGCATCAGCCTGCTTTTGGCGCGCCAGTCCCAGTTCGTGTTGGGCATCGAAGTGGTTGCTGAAGCGGTGGAGGACGCCAGACGCAATGCCGTGCGCAATCGGATAGAACACTGCGAGTTCGTGGTCGGCGCAGCCGAGGGCATACTCGGGGAATTGGCAGCGCAAGGTCAGCGTTTTGACTTGGCTGTCGTCGATCCACCGCGACCGGGGATCCACAAAAAGGCGCTGGCCGGTCTGTGCGCGTTGGCACCACCGCGCATCATTTACGTCTCCTGTAATGTCCACGCGCTAGCGGGCGACTTGTGCGCCTTGGGTCAGGCTGGCTACGGCGTCTGCAGCGTGCAACCCGTAGATATGTTCCCCCAAACGCCGCACTGCGAGGTCGTCGTCGAGTTGTGCAAGCAGGTCGCTCCGTGATTTTCTAACGCCACAGCCAGCGCATGGCTGTCGGCTATATCCGCTATATACAATCTCGGCGTAGGTCGGGCCGTGCGCTTGTGGCCCTCTCTCACAGCGGAGGCATCCACATCGCGCTCGGTGTAGGCGGGAAAGAGCAAAGCAGTGAGGAGAACTGCGGCGGCAAGGCGAGTAATCATGCGGCAATTGGAAGATAAGAGGGGCAGATTGTGATGAAATTAGCGCACCAAGGTGACGATCTCTCAGCAGGGCCGTTGCAAATTCTCCACATCGAATCGCTCCCTCCGCCCTCCCTTCGCCTACCTTCCCATTCCAACGCCGCCATAGACAGGGAGTGCCTAGGCCCCGTTGCTCCCCTAAGAGGGCCGCTCTATACTATGCCATTCAACGTTGGCAGTCCCGCTAGACTCCGCACCTAGAGAAAGGACCAAAATGTCGGATAGCGCACCTAAAGGCGTACTAACCAACCCGTTTTCCCTCAGCACGGACGACGGCTACACTTGGCTCAAGGGCAATCTCCACTCGCACACCACCAATTCCGACGGCAAGGCCGCGCCCCAAGAGCGAATCGACGGCTATGTCGGCCAAGGCTACGACTTCCTCTGCCTGTCCGACCACCACAAAATCACCTTTACCGATACCGTGCAGGCCCCAAGCGACTTCGTGCTCATCCAAGGGGCTGAACTGCACCCGGATAACCCCTTCGGCGGTCAGCGGCACCACTTCGTCTGCCTCCATATTCGCGAAGACATGGACGCGGAGACGATGCCTCCCCAGCATGTCATTGACGAGGTCCGACGCCAGGGCGGTGCTGTCTGGCTGGCCCACCCACACTGGAGTTCGATTAATATCCTGCGCGACGCGCTGCCGCTTGCCGGGTTCGCTGGCATCGAGGTCTTCAACGCCACCTGCCGCTGTGCCGGACGCGGTGAGTCGAGCGTGCATTGGGACGACTGGATGGAACTGGAGAATCGTCTCTACCCCGCGCTGGCCAACGACGATTCGCACGCCCTCGAAGCCGATCAGCGCGACACTTACCAGGGCTGGACTTGGGTTCGCGTCAAAGAGCGCACCGCCGACGCAGTCGTTGCCGCCCTAGTCGCGGGCGCATCGTACGGCAGCACCGGCCCCACAATCCACGACATCCAACTCCGCCGCACCGACCGCGAGGGCGACGAGCGCACACAGGTCGAAGCTACGGTGTCCTGCTCGCCGGCGCAGCGCATCGCGGCGGTGTCCGATCTTTTTGGTGCCGAGTACCATCAGCACGGGGCCCTCTTCGAGACCGCTACCTTCGCGCTCAGGGCCAATGTCCGCTGGGTGCGCTTCGAGATCATCGACAGCCGTGGCCACAAGGCGTGGTCCAACCCGTTTGATCTGACCGCACTCGAACCGGCCTGATAGCCTCTATTTCTGTGTTGGGACGCGGCGCGTCAACCCAGCGTTGCTGTTCAAAGGCCATTTGCTGGGCCTTGTCGCAGTAGTGGGGGTTGTTCGACAAGGGATGGTTAGCGCGGATCGCCCCCTCGGGAAAGAGATACCAGTCCTTGCGGCTTACTACATAGCCGCGCTTCACCGCGTCTTTAGGCGTGCGCGTCGTCGGCGATGTAATTGACTACGTAGAGTGTCCCGTCGGGTAGTTGCACCCAGCCCGAATAACCGCTGTCGGCCGACAGGGCGCGGTCGTTGTCCAGAAAGGCGAAGCGGGCTCTGGGGCATCCGCCCGGGTGGGTGAGCCACGCGGGGCCTCTGTCGCGGTCTCCACGTAGATCCCCAAGGAAACGGTGATCGTCTGCATGGTTGCCTCTCGGTTTTGGATGGGTGCATGGCAATATACAATACGACCGGGTTGCCGCCGGATGGTGGCTTGCCCCCCCAACTCCCTTCTCCTACCTTCCCTCTCCAAATCCGCTAATTCTGCCCCTGTCGAGGGACTAACATCATGGCCGACCGCCCCCAAATCGCCGCTATCGTCACCGAGTACCGCAAGTACTCCCACGCCCAGCACATCTGCGACCGCTTCTTAGAAGGCTACGGCTGGAACGGCCGGCACCACCGCCCGCCCATGGATCTGGTTTCGCTGTACGTGGACCAGCGCCCCGAAGGTGATCTGAGCCAAGAGCGGGCGACCCGCTTCCCCCACATGGCGATCTACCCCACCGTGGCCGACGCCCTCACCTTGGGCGGCGCAAATCTGGCCGTCGATGGCGTCCTGCTCATCGGCGAGCACGGCAGCTACGGCCACAATGAAAAGGGCCAGCACCTCTACCCGCGCTACGAGCTTTTCAAACAGATCGTCTCGGTCTATCGCACTACCGGCAAGAGCGCACCCGTGTTCAACGACAAGCATCTTTCCTATAACTGGGACTGGTGCCAAGAGATGTGCCGTGTCTCGCACGAGCTCGGCTTCGCCTTTATGGCCGGTTCTTCGTTGCCCGTCACTTGGCGCACTCCCTCGCTTGACATGCCCCTTGGTGCAGAGGTCGAAGAAGCGGTCTGCGTCTGCTATGGCGGCGTCGATAGCTACGACTTTCACGGTTTGGAGACCTTGCAATGCATGGTTGAGCGCAGAAAGGGTGGCGAGCCGGGCGTCAAATGGCTCCGGGCCTACCGCGACGATGCCTTCTGGCAAGCCCACGCTGAGGGCGCGTGGTCACGCGAGCTTTTTGAAGCCTGCCTCTGCCGCAGCCACACGCTCACTCCGGCACGACCGGGGTTCAACAACCTCTTCCCCACCATCGACGAACTCAAGCACCTAGCCGAGAGCCCCATCGCCTACCAGTACGAGCACGCCGACGGCCTCCGCTCGACCCTGATCCTGATGAACGGGCTAGTCCAAGATTTCAACTTCGCCGCCCGGCTCAAAGGGCGGGACGAGCCGCTCTCGACCCAGATGTACCTGCCCATGCCCCCGGCCCGCACCACGCTGGCCAACTTCTTCAGCCCGTTGGTCAACAACATCGAGCAGATGTTCCTGACCGGCAAAGCTACCTACCCGGTTGAACGCACCTTGCTCACCTCGGGCTTGGTCATCGCCGGCGTCGATAGCCTCCACCAAGGCCAAACCCAAGTCGAGACGCCCCATCTAAACAGCGCCTACCAAGCCACCGAAGAATCCACTTTCTGGAGGACGTAAAATGGCCCGTCGCGGAAAACAGCGGTCCCACCCTCAGATGGGAGCGACCACCGTGGAAATCCTCGAACCCGCACGCCAGACGCAGAGCCAGCCGGTCCGCGTCCAAGACCCGCCGCAGCCGCCGGTCACCACCGAGGTCGACAGCGATGACCTAACAAGCCCGGTCGCAGCCACCCGGCCCAAGCGCATCGCCGTCATCGCCACTATCTATCGCTACTTGTCGCACGCCCAGCACTTTGCCGATCGCTTCTTAGTCGGCTATCCCTACGGCGGCCGCTGGCAGCGACCCAACTGCAAAATCGTCTCGCTCTACGTCGATCAGCAACCCGAAGGTGACCAAAGCCAAGACCGGGCGCGCGAATTCGGCTTTGCGGTGTACCCCACCATCGCCGAAGCCCTGCGCTGTGGCGGCGACCGACTCGCTTGCGACGCGGTGCTAATCATCGGCGAGCACGGCGAATACCCCAGAAACGACAAAGGACAGGTTCTGTACCCACGCTACGAGTTTTTCAAAGAATGCGTCAAGATCTTTGAAGAAGACGGCCGCACAGCGCCCATCTACAACGACAAGCACCTCTCCTACAGCTTCGACAAGGCTCGAGAAATGGTCGCCGACGGCCATCGGCTCGGTTTCCCAATCCTAGCGGGTTCCTCGCTGCCAGTCACTTGGCGTCTGCCCGACATCGAGCTACCCTTGGGCTGCCAGATCGAAGAGGCGCTGATGGTCGGCTGCGGCGGCTCCGACCCGATGGACTACCACGCGCTAGAGGCCATGCAGTGCATGATCGAGCGTCGCTCAGGCGGCGAGACCGGGGTCAAATCCGTGCAATTGATCGAAGGAGACGCCGTGTGGAAAGCGGGTGAAGAAGGGTGCTATTCGCTGGAACTGCTCGAATCCGCCCTCTCGCGCAGCGATACCCCTTGCGGCAAAACCGACGAGGACGGCCGCACCCAAGATCTGCTGGGCAACGGCGAGCTGCCCCAGCTCGTCAAAGAGCCGGCCGCGTACTTCATCGAGCACAACGACGGCCTCAAAACGACCCTCCTGATGCTCAACGGTGCCATCCGCGACTACTGCTTCGCCTGCAAGCTCGCTGGCGAAGACGGGCCCATCTCGACCCAATTTTTCTTGCCGCCGACACCCAACGTCACCTACTCGGCCTGTCTAGTGGCCAAGATCTGGGAAATGATCGAGACCGGCCAAGCGCCCTTTCCCGCCGAGCGCACCCTAATCGTCAGTGGTGCGCTCGAAAGCTGCCTGACCTCCAAAGTGGAGGGCCACAAGCGGCTCGAAACGCCGCACCTCAAGGTGGAGTACCAGGCACCAGCCGAGTCGCATCACGGCCGCTTTTAGTCAGCGAAGCCATATAGCTCGGGTGGCACATGTTCATCAGCAGATTGGATTGGGGCGACTATCGCATTGAACATATCGCTCGACGCGATGTGGAACCGTTTGCGAAGACCCCTTTCACTTAGCTCGCCTCAAGGACACAACCGTTATCTTCTTTATGGGCAGACAGCAGACGGGCGGTACTTGTTTGTCGTATTGGAGCATATCAAAGACACTGTCTATGAGCCTATCACTGCCCGCAGTATGACTGACCGTGAAAAACGAAATTTTAAGAGGCTGGGAAAATGAAAGAATTACAAGTCCCAGAATTCAAGAACCGTGAAGAGGAAGCTGCATTTTGGGACCTAGATACCGCTGATTTCATGGAAGACGATGGGGAATAGTTTCGCTTTGATACGCAGTACAAGCGAACAATTCGCGCTGCGATTCTCCCTGAAATAGCGGAAGAACTCATGCAGAGTGCCCATGCACAAGGCGTGTTGGTTGAAACCTTAGTAAATGTCCTTTTAATCGAGCGCATACGAGAGGCCGTTACGACAAGCTAATCTGGTACGGAATTTCCTAGTGTACGGTTGGGCATTCAGGTTTCATGTAGGCGGTTTCACTCGGCTGGCCCGTAGATCTCGTCCGGGCCAGCGCGGTCCCCCGCGTCGATGTTCCGAGGCCCGTCGCCGGGTACCCGTCGCCAAGGGGGCGGATGGGACGGACCACAGACCACAGACCACAGACCACAGACCACAGACCACAGACCACAGACCACAGACCACAGACCACAGACCACAGACCACAGACCACAGACCACAGACCACAGACCACAGACCACAGACCACAGACCACAGACCACAGACCACAGACCACAGGTTAAACAGTCCTCTAGGAAAGTCCGATCTGGTATATCGTCTGGCTAGCCTTTGCAATGCTTTATCCGTCAACTGAAACGCTTCTCCCTCCGACCGCATGGTAGCAACCTGCAAAAGAAAGGAAAATCCTATGTCCACCATCCCCACGCGCTCTTTGCGCACCGGCGTCGAGCTAAGCACGCTCGGCTTTGGCGGCGCCCCCTTGGGCGAGCTTTTCGATCCGGTCAGCGAAACCCAAGCCCAAGACACCCTGCAAGCGGCTTGGGACGCTGGCATCCGCTACTACGACACCGCCCCGTTCTACGGCTACGGCAAAAGCGAGCACCGCCTCGGCCATTTTCTCCGCCAGCAGGAACGCGGCGACTTCGCACTCTCGACCAAGGTCGGCCGGGTGCTCACAGCCACCCGCAATCTCGATTCTTTCGAGAAGGGCTTCTGGATTGGCGGCCTGCCCTTCGACTTCCGTTTCGACTACGGGTACGACGGCATTATGCGCTCGTGGGAAGACAGCTTGCAGCGGCTGAGCCTCAACTCTATTGACCTGCTGTTGATCCACGACCTCGACAGCTTCTTCCACGACAGTGAGCAGCGCTTCTCCGCCCACCTCAACCGCCTAATCACCAGTGGCTGGCGCGCCCTCGACGAGCTGCGCTCGCAGGGGCTGGTCAAGGCCATTGGCGCGGGCCTCAACCGCATGGGGGCCATGCCGCGCCTGCTCGATGCAGTTGACCTCGACTGCTGCATCGTTGCCATGCCCTATACGCTTTTGGACCAAGACTCCCTCGACGAGGAATTCCCGCTTTGCGAGGAGCGCAATGTGCGCATCGTCATCGGCTCGGTTTTCGCCTCCGGCATCCTCGCCTCCGGCCCGGTCGAAGGTGCCCGCTACGCCTATGACACAGCCTCACCCGAAATCCTCGAAAAGACGCGCCGCATCCAAGCCGTCTGCCAGCGGCACGACGTGCCCTTGCCTGCCGCCGCCATGCAGTTCCCGCTCGGGCACCCGCTCGTCGCGGCGATTATCCCGGGCGCGCAAACACCGGCCCACATCGAGACTAACGCCCAGTGGTTTCAGCGCGAAATACCAACGGATATGTGGGCCGAGCTAAAGGCGGAAAGATTGTTGCGGGAAGACACGCCGACGCCGTGAGGGCATTGGGAAAACAACCTAGAGAAAGGATATGTAAGTTATGAGCCTGCTTGCGAGAATATTGGGCAACGCCGGCGTCGTAGATGTAGAAACGTTGCAAGCGGACTATGGGCAGTTGCTCGTCGACGGCGAGGACATTGAGGTCGGGTTCAAGGTCATTCGCGATACGTTTGTATTCACAAACAGGCGATTGACTCTCGTCAATATCCAAGGCATGACCGGGAAAAAGGTGGAATACCTATCCATACCGTACGGCAGAATCGCGAAGTTTAGCATTGAGACAGCCGGGAGTTTTGATCTCGACGCCGAACTAAAATTGTGGATCGGTAGCGACCCCATGCCGCTGGAGAAAAAATTCAACACAAAGGTAAACATCTACGATCTGCACAAGGTGCTATCGACCCATGTCCTCGGTTAGCGTCCGCTCCGTCGTCTAATACACATGCGGGCAAAATAGTTCCCGAACTTGGGCGTGGTGCCTGCGCGAACGATCTGTGGCCGACAGGAACACGCTGGTGTCGGCGAACAGGATCTCACCTGCCGTCGTCATCGTAGATCTCGTTTCGAGACCATGTTGGTGTGGCTCGTCCGGTCTCTACCGCGATCCATGACATCGCCTCTAGCTGTTCGGGTGGGGCGGTGCGAGCGGCCCGCTCCAGTATTGCATGCAGATCTCCTTGGAGCGAGCGACGGTGGCTCTTGACCAGCCGTTTCAGGGCAGCCAGAATGTTGGGATTCACATCTCTGATATGTAGTGATTTCATGCTGCTATCAAAAGGATACCATCACTCTCTGTCAAAGGCCGCGTAGGTTGCGAGTTTGAACAGAAAAATCCCGTTTCCTTATGTTTGAATAGCAGGGCCCCAAACGACCGTTGTTGCCATGTTTGTCCATCCTACTCACGTATCGTCTCCGGGAAGAGCCGTCTCAAAACCCTTTCTAAAGGTGTTTGCCTTATGAAGTCTTTGATCGGCAGTCTCATCGGATTGATGTTGAGCGTCTGCGTCTGTACCTCGAGCGAAACCGAGCAACACTACTCGCCCCAAGAGCTGGAAGCGGCGAAAGCGGAACTGCGTGCGCACAATCGGTTGTGGACGTTCGAGGCGGGAGCCGTACTCGGCCAAGAATGGACGAGCCGTGCGCCGGAGGACGCCGAGCTGCGGGCACTCTACGCGCGTCAGCTACACGGGCAGTTGTACGGGCACCGAGAGATCCAGGAGCAAGCCGACGCGATCTTGGAATGGGAGCCGGACAACCCGTGGGGACTCTATGTGCAAGCACTCGCGTTTCTGGCAAACAGGGAGTACTCAGAGGCGGCCGAGTCCAGCCTACGCGCCTGGATGCGGCAGCCTCGGCCGGAGTTTGCCGCGACGTACCTTCAGGCGCTTAGGTTCAACGCGGAAGCGGGGATGGCATTTCTGGACTCAGTAGATGCGGCGACCCGCCAGCATCCTGAGGTTCTCCATGCCCGCGCGGAACTCGAGTACATGGCACGGTACACGCTGGAGGATCCCGCCTATGCGGATACGAGCCGGGCTACCTTGGCCCTGCTCCGAGCGCGTTGGCCCGACCACGTCAGCGGCTACTTTCGCGCCGCGGAACAGCTCTACCAAGCCAATAAGCCGAAGGAGGCACTCCCGCTGATCGAAGAGGCCGTTCGCCTCGCCCCGGGCTCTGCGGATGTGCGCTATTGGCATTGGCAGATTCTCAACGAGACGGATCAGCGCCCCGCCGAGCAGCGACGCACCGCCATTGAGGCCAGCATCACCGCGTATCGGAAGGCCGTGCCGGAGACCGTACGCGGCCTCGCCCTGCTCACCACGACTTATAGGTACGTACTCGAGGACGAAGAGAAGGCAGAGGAGTTTGAAGCGAAGCTGCTGGCGCAGGCTCCCGCGAGCCGACATGCGTCGCGGATCCACCAACAGAAGTTCCAACGGGAGTACCAACGATTACAGTCCAAGTTGGACCACCGCGAGGACGCGCCGGAGTACCAAGATCAGCTTCGCCTCGTCCGCGACGCGGCCTATCGGTTCCTCGAAAAACCCCTCTACGACGATAGCTTCCGCGAGAGGGCGTACCAAGCACTCTTCAGTGCCCTAAGCGACATGAACCCGGTTCCGGCCGAGGAACTCGCCGAGGCGGTGCGCGGCTTGGTCCGGTACGAGCGGCTCAACCCGCACCTAACGCACAGTGCCCTTATCTTGATGGCCGACCACACGCCGTACGCCGAGGAGGTCGCAGCAATCGCTCAGGGCGTCATACAAGCCATGCTCGATAGGGCCGAAGAGGAAGCATGGGGGGAGGGTCGGCTGGACTACTACTTGGGCCTCGTCCACGATGCCCTCGGGTGGGCTCGCTACAAAGCGGGTCGTATCGAGGAAGGCCGCAACGAGCTTGAGCGGGCACTGGAGTTTTCGAAGAGAAACACCCGTGCCCACTATCACTTAGGCCAAGTGTTCGAGCACATGGCGACCGAGGCCGAGGCTCGGGACGCCGTCGAGGCAGCCCGCACTTGGCTCGACAAGGCGGCGGACGCCTACATCGCCGGCCTCGAGGTCCGAACTTGGGGGACCAGGTCCAACCCCTGCCAGGCGGCCCTAGCCGCGCTGTACGAGCGCCGGAACGGCTCGCGCGAAGGGCTCGACGAGTATCTCGCCACGCTCCACGCCGAGATCCGCTTAACGCCCAAAATCGACCTCCACCTCGAACCAACCCCTATTGAGGGGCTCCCCGATCGCACTCTCAATCTCCCGCCCGGCTTTAAGGTCAAACTTTTTTCTGACCAAGTAGATAAAGCCCGCTTCATGGCCTGGGACGACCAAGGCGTTCTGCATGTGGCGAACATGAAGACTCGCGGAAGGAGTCCATGGAGCCCAGCTTCCGGCCGCCAAGGCACGGTACTAGCCTTGCCCGACCAAGACGGCGACGGCCGCGCCGACACTGTGTACAAAGCGGCCGACGACCTTAACTGGCCCCACAGCATCGCCTTCTATCAGGGAGCGCTCTTCGTCGCCGACGACGATGCCATCTATCGCCTCGAAGACCGCGACGCGGACGGCTTCTACGAGGAGCGCACCGTCTTCGCCGAAGTGCCCGGCTTTATGGGTCTTGCCTATGAGCACGTAACCCATACGCTGGTTTTCGACGAGTCCAACGACAAGCTCTACTTCCACATTGGCGCGGGTTGCGACATCTGCCGCGAAGACGATCCAGAACGCTCCGCGGTCATACAGATGAACACCGATGGCACGGGTCGGCGGATCTTTGCTTCTGGACTGCGCAATGCCATCGGCCTCGATTTGCACCCGGTCACAGGCGAGCTGTGGGGTGCTAACACTGGGCACGACCGCGAGGGCCGGGACTTGCCGCCGGAGTGGATCACCCCCCTCCGCGACGGCGGCTTCTATGGCTGGCCGTTTGCTTACGCGGACAAAGTCTGGACGGATTTCTCCATTCGCGCCTACCAAAGGTCGATCTTTCCGCTGACTCGCTCCGATTCGCTGTTGGTTGCCAACATGGAGTCTCCAGCCGTCCTCGTACCCGCCCACTTGGCACCTATGGCGTTGCATTTCTACAAGCACGACCAGTTTCCCCCTCAGTACAAACACGCTGCATTTGTCGCCTTTCGCGCGGGTGCATTGGGCAACGATCCGGGCTATAAGGTCACGGCACTCTTTGCCGAACCGGATGGCTCCAACGCCCGCATCGCCGATTTTCTCACCGGCTTCCGGCTCGATTCCAACGAGGGCTGGGGTGCGATCTCCGGTTTTTCCTTTTTTAATACCGGCAACGTGTGGGGTAAGCCGGTCGGGCTGACTACTGACGAGGCCGGACACCTCTATTTGACCAGTGACGAAAACACCCAAGCCATCTTCCGCATTGAGGCTAGCCCCCTCCAGGGCACGTGGGAAAATCCCCCGCCCGACACCCTGCTCGCCGGCGCGGTGCTACCTTTGCGTTCGACGATTCGCCTCCGGCGGCAGGTAGCAGGCGCAGAGCCAGCTCAGCTAACGGCCAATCTGGCTGCGCTGGACGGCCCAGAGGCATTGCCTTTGCAGCGAATAGACGACCAGACCTATCGCTTGGAAGCCGACCTCTCGGCCGGCGAGCGCAACGGCCGCAAGAAACTGGTGGTGCATCTCGTCCAAGGCGACGAGGCGACCAAGTTGGTGCATTCTATCGTCGTGCTGCCCAGACAAGACTAGACCCTGAACCAATGAAACGCCTCCCGCTCATCGTCCTCTGCTGTGTGTCGCTGTACTCCTGCGTCAAAAGCCTCGTTGACCCGGACATTCAGCCTTTGTCTGCGGCAAGTCCTAAAATAATGGTCCACTATATGCCTTGGTACGCCTCCAAGCCCGTCAGCGGCGCGTGGGGCTGGCACTGGACGATGAATCACTTTAATCCCGACACTATCGCCGACGATGGCCGCCGCGCAATAGCCTCTCATTACTACCCATTGATCGGGCCGTACGATTCAAACGATCCACACGCCTTGGAATGTCATGTATTGCTTATGAAGCTCGCGGGCATCGACGGCGCGATCATCGACTGGTACGGCATCAAAGATCACCGCGATTACGCCGCGATCCACCGCAACACAAATCACCTAATTGCGTACATCAAAAAGGCTGGATTGAGCTTCGCAATATGTTACGAAGATCAATCGGTGAAGCACCTCGTCAACGATGGGGTTCTCCGCGAAAATCAAGCCCTTAGCCACGGCAAGGAGGTCTTGCGCTGGATGCAGGATCACTGGTTTGTCGCCGACGAATACGCCAAGATCGCTGGCCGGCCTCTGCTCTTCGTATTCGGTCCGCAGTACTTCAAAGGGGCGGCGTGGAAGAAGCTATTTTCGGGCTTGCCGCAACCTCCGTACTTCTACACCCTGAACTCACCGCAGGAAGGAGCCGAAGGGGTATTCGGGTGGCCTCCAGTACACGAAGGCCGCGTCGTGCCTCCTGTTGCTTGGCGCGCCTACCTAAGCCAGCTCTACACAGAGAAGGCCGGCATCGGCACGGCGTTTCCCAAGTTCCACGACATCTGCGAGGAAGCCGGTGTGCGCGAAAGCTACGGCTACCTAGACGACCAAGAAGGCGCGGTTTTTGTAGAGACGCTAGAACGCGCTGGGGAGCGCGCGTCGCTGATCCAGATTGTCACTTGGAACGATTATGGCGAGGGCACCATAATCGAGCCGACGGCGGAATTCGGTTATCGCTATCTCGAAGCACTACAGAACTACCGCAAAAAGTACGCCGGCAAGAAGTTTCCTTACAGCGCAGAAGATCTGCGGCTACCCATCGCGCTATACAAGCTTCGCAAACAAGTAGCGGCGGACGGGCGGGCAACCACACGCCTCGACAGCGCAGCGGCCCTTCTATTCGCGTCTGAGAGTGAGGCCGCGAGAAAAATACTGCTCCGGGACGCCATTGACTAGAGCGCACAGAGGGGATACCCTGTGACGACCTTTCACCCGGAGCGCGTTATGGACCTGACCACTGCCGAATGCCAACACTTCCACGACCTCGGCTACGCAATCAAAGAAGACATCTACTCTCAAGCCGATCTCCAACCCCTCAAGGACAGCCTCACTGCCGTCATTGACCAGACGTGTGCCGCCTTGCAAAAGGAAGGGCTGCTCGGCGCGGAAACCTTTGCCGCCGAACCCTTTGAAACCCGGCTCGGTTCCCTCTTCAAAGCCAATGTCGCAGTCGGCGAGCGCGTGACCCAAGCGATCATGGGGCGCGGTGGCGGCGGCTTCAAGGAACAGGCCATTCTCGACTTTTTGCGCCATCCGCCGCTCGTCTCCTGCATCGAAAGCCTCGTCGGCCCCGACATCATTGGCTCGTCCGTGTACCGCATCCGCCCCAAGGCCCCCGGCTACTCGCGCGGGGCTGTGCCTTGGCACCAAGACTCGGGTTATTTTATGCCTCACTGCGATCAGAGCCTGATCGTGACCTGCTGGATTCCCCTCGTCGATGCCACCATTGAAAATGGCTGCCTACACGTCATCCCCAAATCGCACCACAGCGGCGTCTATCGCCACTACACCGGCGGGCAAGGCGGGTATCTCGAAATCGCCCGCGAAGACCTGCCGGCCCCCGAGCCTGTGGCCTGCCCAATGTGCGCCGGCTCGGTGCTCTTTATGACCAATCTCACTCCGCACGCCTCCTTTGAGAACAACACCGACATCGTCCGCTGGAGCGTCGATCTCCGCTACCAAGACGCCGAAGTCCCAAACAACATTGACGAAGCCCCCAGAGACTTCAGCCCGGAACGCGACCCAATCACCATGGCCTGTCTGCCTACGGAAGGCGACTTTGTCATCAAAGACGCACAAAAACCAGAGCGCGAAGTCACCGACATTGCCGAATTCAAGGAAATCCGCACCCGCTACGAACGGACCCCTGTACACAAGCCCGGCCGCGGCTGGACTCCTTTTGCCGAGCGCCAAGTCTAACTTTTCGCTGTGGAAAAAAAGCTGACAGATAGCTGCCTAGAAAAAGAAAATTTGAAGAACGTGCTCGTGAACTTCGCCCACTGGATTTTCGACCTTGATAACACACTAGCCGATAGTGCCATTGAATTCGATGCTATACGCCAGAAGTTGAGCCTGCCTTTGGGCAAGGGCATGCTCGAAGAAATTGACGCTCGCCCCGCTGCCGAAGCGGCTGTGCTCAGACGCCGCCTTGCCGCGCTCGAACGCGAGTACGCGCTCCGCGCCCAACCTCTACCCGGCGTCCACGCGCTGCTGACCTCGCTAGTCGAACGCGGTACCCAACTCGGCATCCTCACCCGCAACAACCACGCCAATGCGTTGCAGACGCTCGCCGTCTGCGACCTCGCCGAATTCTTCGATCCCGCCCACGTCTTAGGCCGCGACGAGGCCGCCCCCAAGCCCGATCCCGATGGCATCCACAAACTGCTCGCCGCCTGGGGTGCCGCGCCGGAAACCGCCTTGATGGTCGGCGACTTCCGCTATGATCTCGAAGCCGGCCGCCGCGCCGAGGTCACCACCATCTACTACGACGCTGCTGATCAGGACCTATGGACGGCTGAAGCCGACTTCCGCGTCCAAAGCCACGCCGAGCTGCTCGCGCTGGTGTGCGGGTAGGTTCGCTAGGAACCCCGCCGTCCACTCCGCCGCATATTGCCCGCGTTGCGCTGGCCGCCGCGAGATGAGAAAAAACTACTACGCTGCTGGTCAAAGCTGTTGCCGCCCTTGCCCGACCCACGCCCGGCCTTATCCTTGCGTTCGTGCGCCTCGCTGAGGTGCAGCTTCTGCCCTTCAAATTCCTTGTCGTTGAGATGGGCAATGGCCTCTTCGCCCTCGTGCCGGGTAGCCATCTCCACGTAGCCGAAGCCACGCGAGGCACCGCTTTTTTTATCTCGGGCGATGGTGGCGGCTACCACCTTCCCGTACGGTTGGAAGAGCTGGGTCAGCGCCTCCTTCTTGGTCGTCTTCGCCAAATTGCCCACGTGTATATTCACAGTGTACTCCTTTCGCTGGCGCGGATTGTTTTCCTTTGAGCGTCTGTCTTGCATTTTTCCGATTTGGATGCCGGTCAGTGCCCGTATATCCTCATCGAGTCTCGCAAGCCGTTTGATTTTCCGCAAATCGGGATAATCCACCCACACCATTGCCAAGTACTCCCGATACCAGTACGCGAAATCTTCGTATTGGCTATAGCGCTTGAGGACCTGCGGCTGCTTGAAATACCAAGGCTTGAATCCAGCGTAGTGGGTGCCGAAAAGTGCCTTTAGCCCTGGATAGCCCTTGAACCCGATAAAGCGCAAGTCGATGCTCTTCCAGCTTCCGGAATAACGCATCGTCATGTACTGCATGTCCGGGTAGTCGAATAGGTCCGCGACGTACTCGACTATCGGGGGCTTGGCGATTGTCTCGCAGATGTCGAGAAACTCCCGCATGGAAGGTTCCCACACGTACAGCGAACCGCTGATGCCGGTGTTGTTGCCGGGGTCGGCTGCAACTCGGTCCGTAATTTCTCGGGGAATGGCCCGGCCGTGGGGGCACGTCGCGTACAGGCGGTGCCATTTCCACTCGGTGCCGACGTGCAGATTTTGCGGGACGATATACCGGCCCTGTTCGTCTTCCTCAATGCAGTGCTCCTTGCGCTCGTTTAAGACCCCGGAAGGCGCGTCGAGCGTAAAAAGATGATCGAACCACTTCAGCGGTAGCACATCGGCGTCGAGGACCACGATCTTCTCGTAAGAGAGGCCCAAGTCTCCGTCGGCCCCGAGGCGGAAGGCGTTCTGCCGGGTGAACCAAAAGGGGCGGTCCCGTCGCTGGTGACTGCGCTTGTGCGGCACATGCACGGTCTCGACCTCAACCACGTGATCGTAGAGCACTGCGAGCGCGTCGCGGGCGTCGGCTGTGATTTCGGGCGTGACCAAGCAGACCAGATCCGCCTCGGTCCACTGCCGACGCAGACCATAGGCCAGCAAGAGCGCACCCGGCACGTAGCTGTCGTTCATCATCACAAAAGTGACGTATGCAAAGCGCGCGCTGCCGTCTGCGCGCTTGACGGTGTCTGGCATGTTAATGGAAATCACGAACCTCGCGTCCTTTCTCTAGTCGTAGTCGGCGTCGATTTTCTTGGCTAGCGCTGCATCCGCGTCTTGCCGTACCAATCCATCATCCACTCCACCATTACTCCCCGCGCTCTTGCATGCGCCTTGTACCGTTCGTCGAGGCCCCTTTCTATTCTAAATGATACAACTCCCCGTAGGGAAAACCAATTTCCACGCCTTGGTTCGCGCCGTGATGCGCGGGCCATACTCGGAAAACACGGTTGTCGTGCAATACGGCCTCTTTCCCGTGCAACAGCGGCCCCAAAGAAAACCCCGCCCCGGCCAACGACCCCAATTCCGCCATTTCCAACAGGGTCGGGCCTAGGTTAATCAGCTCTACTAGCGGATCGCGCATCCCCCGGGATCGGCAAAAACCAGCGGTACCCGTGCCACTGAGGTTAGAGCGCGCTAATCGTCGATACAAACAATGCGGCCCCAATACTGGGGCCGGACAGCTAGCGCTTCGAGCCAACCGACCGCGAAGTCCACGACGTCTCGTTGCGGCATGAGCTGGCAATCTGCAAGACCAACCCGGCCACGATGGACGACATGGCCCGCGTCTGATCGCAGGAAGTCCTCGCCGATGCGATCAAAATCTGAGCTGTCGATGTCAACATCTTCAAAAGTAGTCCATCTCCGCGAATCCGAGGTAGAGATCGGTGCGCCCTGTTGGATGACGCGTTTGGTGGGAAAAGTCGCCCGATATTCCGCCAGATGCCTAGACGTATTGTTTCCATGACTCACACCAAGACGCAGGACAAAACCGTGCAAATCGTAGATGCTTGGGGTCTAGATGCACAAAATGAGCAGTGCGGATGTGCGCTGCGGAGAACGTCTCCGCGATAACGCCCATAGCACGAGTGGGGGTAAGCCCCGGGTCGTAGGCCGGCATGTTCTCGCGGATTACCGGCCACCACGGCTCGGGGACGGGCGGACTTTCCCACTTGCTCGGTTCAGTCAAGTCGGGCGAGTGGGCGGGCTCACAAGCGTTCCAGTGGGCCCCCAAGACTTTCTGCAGGGCGACGATGACCGCCACAGATCCTCCGCACACCCATCCCAGCGCCCTCAAGGACGAATGCACCAACACGACCCTCTCCGGTTTGACGCCAAACGCACGGAAGTCCGCCTGTAGCGATTCGACCGTGGCGGGAACTTCTGTTTTTTGAACGATCTTGTCGTCATTCTGCGGATAAGAGCCTGTTTTGCCTATTGGCCATTTTCTCAGTGTCGGCCATTGTAGATAGCCGTCCTGATAGCGTCCTCAAGCTCGGATTTTATCCCTCCAACTGCTGCCTGTAGCCCATGGTACATCCTTTCGAGTGAAAATCGCGATTCAGCTTTCTCGAGCACCCGTACCCTCACTGCCCCAAAGAGTGCGGATAGCCCCGCTCCCACCCGGCCGCGCCGAATATCTTGTCGGCCCACAGGGAGACATTTTCGGAAGAGTAAACCAAGTTGTAGTCGTGCGAGGTCTGTACAGAGTGCATGACCTCGCGCCAGAGCGCAGCGTCCAAGTGCCGGTATGCGGCCGCGTGCGACGCGGACTCGGCGAGATTGTGCTGTTCTTGGGAATCTTCCTGCAAATCGAAAAGCCCGGCCGCGCCGTTGTTGTATTTCACTAGCTTGTGCCGCCCGTCGTAGGCCATCCAGCCGGATTGCAAGCCGCCGACTAGCATGTCGCGCCGCGCTCCGCCGGTCAAGCCCAAGCCAGGCAGGGGCTGGGCATCCATGTACTCCGGCACGCCGTGACCAGACGCCGCCAGCAGGGTGGCGGTGACGTCTGTGAGGCAAACCAAGTCGTCGCGCACCGCGCTGGCGGCACCGCCCGGCGGGCGCACCAGCATGGGCACGTGGCAGCTACCTTCGTAGAAGTTGCCCTTGGCATTCACGCCGTGATCCCCGACCAAATCGCCGTGGTCTGAGGAGAAGATGACGAGCGTATTGTCGAGACGGCCGCTTTCCTCCAAGGCCGCGAGGATGCGACCGACCTCGTGGTCTATCTGCAATATGAGGGCCGAATAGTGGGCGCGCACCTTGCGCTTTTGCTCCTCGGTGTAGGGGCCTTCGGTCTCTGGAGTCCATATCGGCACGCCTGGCCGACGCCGGGGATGGATGCCCTCGCGGACATCGCGGTGGATGGGACCGCCGGGTGCGGGAGTGGGAATTTTATCGACATCGACTTTGGCCAAAAACTCCGGCGTGGGGTCGTAGGGGTCGTGCGGGCCGGGAAAGCCCACCATGCAGGCGAAGGGCCGCTCGTCGTCGTACTCGCGGATGAAGCGCACCGCCTCCTCGCCGACGAAGTAATCCCAGTAGCAATCCCAAGGCAGCAGCGACACACAAGCGCCGCGATGCTCGTCGTAGCCGGGGTGCTCCTTGCCCATGTACTTGCGGTGGCCGCGCCGCTGCAAATAGTGCCAATAGTCGTCTTGGATGTTGACCCACACCTTGTCCTCACAGGCGATGCGATGTTGGAAGCCAAAAGAGGCGTCCCAAGGATAGAAGTGCATCTTGCCGATAGCCGAGGTGAGGTAGCCATAGTCGGTCAACATCTCCGCCCAAGTGCGGATGCCGCACGCGGCGTGGTCCGGGCGCAGGTAATTGCCGTTGGTCAGCACGTGGGTGCGCCAAGCGTTGAGGCCGGTGAGCAGCGAACAACGCGCCGGTACGCAGACCGGGTGCAAGCTGTACGCGCGGTCGTAGCGGATGCCCTCGGCGGCAATGCGGTCGATGTGGGGCGTGGAAATGTGGGGGGCACCATAACAACTGAGAAAGTCGTGGCGCATCTGGTCTGGCATGATGAACAACAAGTTGGGTCGGTCGCTCATAGTTGCATTCCCTTCTCTGCGGCTACCTATTCGTTGGGGCCTTAGTTGACGACGGCGCAACGCACGGATTCGTCGCTGGTGGGCAGGTGAGTGGATTTTCTGCTGGCAATCTACACAAAGTAAAGGAGATCGGGCCGTTCATTCAACGAGGGGGCGACTAGGGTCCTAAACGGACGCGGACCAGCCGATTGAACAGGTCGCCCCGCTCGGCGTAACTGGCGAATTGATCAAAGCTGGCGCAGGCTGGCGAAAGCAGTACCACGTCGCCGCTTTGGCCGAGTCGACCGGCCGCGTCCAAGGCTGTTGCAAGATCGCCGCAATGGTGGATGAGCGCGCCAGCTCCCGCCCACTGTATGGCAGCGGCAATGCGCGGGGCCTCTTGGCCGATGAGTAGCACGGCGCGGACATGGCCAGCGGCAATAGCGGTGCCCAAGGCACTGAAGTCGGCCCCTTTTGAAGCGCCGCCAGCGATCAGCAGCAGGGGTGCGTTGAAAGATCGGATGGCAGCACAGGTAGCATCGACCGTCGTGGCTAGCGAATCGTTGTAATAGGCCACGCCGTCGCGCTCGGCCGCGTATTCGAGGCGGTGGGGCAGGCCCGCAAAGGCGCGTAGGGCCTCGGCGAAATGGGTCGCTGGCGCACCAAAAGCCAAAGCACCGGCTACCGCGGCGGCGGCGTTGCTCCAATTGTGTTGGCCCCGGAGGATCAGGTCGGCCACCGGACAAATGGCGGTCGGCTGCTCCTCGGGGCAGCAGGCCCACAACTGGCCGTCGGCAATCCACGCGCCCGGAATGCTCGGGGCGGTTGTGCTAAAGGACCAAAGGGCGGCTGGACTCTCTTCGGCAAAGGGCCGGGCAGTGGGGCAGTCCCGATTGACAATGAGGATATCGCCGGGAGTCTGGTGGCGGCAGATGGATTTTTTGGCGGCGATGTATTCGGCACGGTCGGCGTGGTAGTCGAGGTGATCCTCAGTGACGGAGAGGACCACGGCTATATGGGGGCTTTGGCCGAGGTCTTGCAATTGGAAGCTGGACAGCTCTAGGACCACGCGGTCAGTCGCTTGCAACTCGTCAATGAATTCGAGCGGCGGCCGGCCGATGTTGCCGCCGCTGAATACCCTCGCTGCGGGATCGGTCGCCAAGAGCGCGTGCAGCAGCGCGGTCGTGGTGCCTTTGCCCTTGGTGCCAGTGACGCCGAGTACCGGCGCGGGGCATAGCTGTAAAAAGAGGTGCGTCTGGCTCGATACTTCGACGCCGCAACGCTGCGCAGCGCACAGGCGCGAATGTAGTGTCGGCAGGCCCGGCGTGCGGAACAGCAGGTCGAAGTCGGTCAGATCGTCGAGGTAACGTTCGCCAATGCGCCACTGTTGCACACCCTCCACCGGAGTGGCCGGGGCGCGGGCGTCGCACGCGGAGAAGGGAATCTGGCGCGCGTGGAGAAAGCGGGCCAGCGCGCGGTTTTCCACGCCGAGGCCGAGGAGGGCAATGCGCCGCTGGTGCAGATATTGGATCGCGCTTGACTCTTTGGGGGTGAGGGATTTCTTTAGCGCCATTGAAATAGCAGTACGCGCTCTAACTAAATTGGATAGCGAGAAGATGCTGTGGCTGTAACAATTATGCGTACGGTGCGGCCTAGTCCGCAATGGCAAGACAGCTTAATCCGGCTAGAGAGCGGCCAGCGGGTCGTGGTGGATGCCGAGGAAACTTGGTCGCCGGACATGCGCAACCAAATCGCTTGGTGCGGTGCCGACGGCTTGTACAACCTGCCCGCAGACTCGGAGTACTTACTGCCGGGGGCCAATGTCGGTGCGCTCGTGGCGCGCATTGGCGACGACGGGCCGATCTTTGCCATGGGCAGCCGCTACGACTTTATCGCCGACCGCGCGGGCATTCTGCATTTGGCCATGAACGAAAACCCGAGCTTCAACAACCAAGCTGGCAAAATCGTCGCCCAAATCATCGTCTTTAGCCAACCATGAGCCTCGCTATAAGCGCGGCGACCGCAGCCTATTTGCGCGCTGGGCATCCGCCTGTCCGTGCGATCACGCCGCTCGCCGAGGGGGTCTGGCGCGTCGAAGACGCAGACGGTCGCAAGGTTGTGGTCAAGCATCAGCTCTTCGGGTGGCTGACGCAGGGTACGGCTTACGACCTGTTGGAGGTCGAGCGCGATGTGCTCGGCCTCTTGCACAGAGCGGGTTGTCCGGTGCCGGCCGTGCTGGGTATCGATCAGGAGGCGCATTGCATTTTTTTACAATGGGTCGGTGATCGCACCCTTGACGACGCGATCCAAGCCGGGGAGCGGGCGGCGACGCGACAGGCGATTGTAGGGCTATGCGCGATTGAAAGGGTGTGCGCCCAGCACTTGGATCAGCTAGCATCGCGGGTCGTGCCAGCGGCCGGCCGCGCCGCGCTGATAGCGGTGTGGGACGAGGTAGGGACGCGGGGCCGCGAAGGGCTAGAGCAGTTGTTCGGTCGCCTCGGGCAACCCTCTGACGCGACGGAGGCACTGCGGCTGCTAGAAGAAATGCACCGCTGGCTGGCCGGGCGTCCGCCTGTGCTGGGAAGCACCGACTACAACGCCCGCAACGCCGTCGTTGACCCAGAGGGGAAGAGAGTGCGCTTCCTCGAATTTGCCAAGATCGGCTGGGACTGGACGGAACGGCGCTTGACTCAGTATACTACTAGTATGGGCAGTGGCCGACAGAACGGGCGCATGCGCTCGCTGCTGGACGCGCCCGCAGCGCGTTTGTATGCCGAGGTGTCCGAGTGCAGCGACGGGGCTCGTGCGCTCGACTATCACCGAATCTTTTTTCTTTTAAACAGCGCGGCCCTGTTGTGCGCGGCCCTCGACGGCGAGCCGTACGCGCTGGCCCTGCGCCAACGCTGGAAAAGACCCTATGCGCGGCTGCGACAATGCGCGGCTATGCTGGCCGAGGACCTGAGCGCAGACCTAAGTGCGGCCGAGTTTAGGGGCCGGTTGCAGTTTTGTTTGTCACCACGAGGAGGAACCCTATGAGCGAGTGGAACACTCTCGACTTCAAGCCCCGGGCCCGGGGTATGATCATCGGCGATATTCCCTGGCTGGCGCGCATAGCCGACAAAGCGCGGGCGCACCAGCAGCAACGCATCGGCGACTACGTATTTCCCTGACCGGCCGACAAGCACTTCCTGGAGGAAGTGGAGCTAACAGCCGCAGCATTCGAGGAGATGGTGGCCGCGTCCGAAGACGACGATGCACTGATCGAAAAAATGAAAGCGCACTTGGCCAGAAAGCACTAGCATGAGCACCTCAGAGCAAACAGTACGCACGCCAAAGCGGAGGGTCCGGGAGTTAGAGGTGGAGGTCGTCCAAGTGCGCCGCGACACTCCAGACACTACCACGCTCTTTATGTCCGCTGGCGACGAACCGGTCGAATACCAAGCCGGCCACTTCTGCACCATTGATCCGCATCAGTTCGGCGAGTTGGAGCACTTCACCGCCTATTTAGAAGATCAAAAGGGGCAGCGCGAAAAGCCGCGGGCCTATTCCATGGCCTCTGCTCCGCACGAGCAGCACCTCGCCATCACGATCAAAGAGGAGCGCTACGAGAGCGGCCAGACGCCGTACCCGCCGCTGCTATCGCCGCTGCTGACTTATTATATCCAAGGGGGCCGGCGGCTGGTCATCAGTGGTTTTACCGGGGCGTACACCTTTCCCGCCAATGTCTGCGAGCGCACCGATCACATTATTCACGTGTGCGCTGGCAGCGGCATAGTGCCCAACAGGAGCCTGATCAAAGAGAGCCTGCATCGCGGCGACCCGCTCCGGCATACCTTGCTGTTTAGCAACAAGACGCGCCGCGACATTATTTTCTACGAGGAATTTGAGGTACTGCGGGCGCAGTATCCCGACCAACTCGACGTGATCCACTGCATCACCCGCGAAGACCCGGTCGGCATTCGCGGTGCCCGCAACGAGCGCATCTCTGAGAGCTTTTGCGCGAAGTTGCGCCCCATCCCTCCAAGGTGATGGCCTATAGCTGTGGCCCGGGCATCACGCCCTACGAGCGCCGGGCGGCCCGGGCCAAGGGCGAAGACCCGGAGCCGCGTTTCGTCGAAAACATGGTCGCGCTCTTGCGTGCACACGGGTTGGACAAAAATCAGATCCGGCAGGAAAGCTGGGGCTGAGCGAATGAAGTTAATCGTGCAGATTCCCTGCTTTGACGAAGAGCAGACCCTGCCCGCTGTAATTCGCGACATCCCGCGCCAAGTGCCTGGTATCGACCAAGTCGAAATTTTGGTCATCGACGACGGCTCCAGCGACCTCACCAGCGCAGTGGCCCACGAGTGCGGCGCGGATCACATAATCCGCTTCCCGCACAACCGAGGGCTGGGCCAAGCCTTTAAGGCCGGTATTGACGCTTGTCTCCGGCTGGGGGCCGACATCATCGTCAATACCGACGGCGACAACCAGTACTACGGCGGCGACATTGGCAAGTTAGTCGCGCCCATCCTCTGCGGCCGGGCCGACATGGTCATTGGCGACCGGCAGACGCAGGCCATTGCCCACTTTTCCGCCCTCAAGCGCTACCTACAGGGCTTGGGCAGCCGGGTGATTAGCCGCCTCGCCGGCTTACAGGTGCCGGACGTGGCCAGCGGCTTCCGCGCCTTTAGCCGCGAGTGCGCGCTCCAGCTTTCGACCTTTACCAATTTCGACCACACGGCCGAGCACGTGATCGAAGCCGGATACAGAAACTTGGCCGTGACCTCTGTCGCGGTCCGCACCAACCCCAAGACGCGCGAATCGCGCCTCTTTTCCAACATCGGCACGTTTGTCTTCAAATCCGGGGAGATCAGTTTGCGCACCTATGCGCGCTACGCCGCGCTTAAGATATTTGCCATCTGCGGCATTTTGACCTTTGTCGCGGGCTTTTGCCTCGGCGTGCGCTTTCTCTACTTCTTCTTTTTTACTGACGAAGGGGGGCTGCACGTGCAGTCGCTTATTTTGGCAGCGGTTCTGCTGTTGGCCGGGTTTCAGATGGTTCTCACCGGCATCATAGCCGATTTGATCGCCACCAATAGGGATTTGCTCGAAGATGCGTTGCAGCGGGTCAAAAAGTTGGAATTGCGCGGTACGAACAAAAAATAATTCTCCGATGAAAAAACCTGCGATCTACATAGACGGCCAAGAGGGAACGACCGGGCTGCGCATTCGCCAAATGCTAGCTGGGCGCGAGGATGTGGAGGTGTTGCTCATTCCACCGGAGCATCGCCGAGATCGCCGCGCGCGGGCCGAGTTTCTCAACCGAGCGGATTTGTGCGTGCTCTGCCTGCCCGACGACGCAGCAGCCGAGGCCCTCACCTTGCTCGAAAACCCGCAGACCAAGGTCATCGACACGAGCACGACGCGCCGGGTCCACTCCGAGTGGGTCTATGGACTGCCCGAGATTTCCCCTGCGCACAAAGAGTGGATTCGCCGCGCGCAGAGAGTCGCCAATTGCGGTTGTTATCCCGTCGGCTTCATCCTCGCCGTGCGGCCTCTCATTTCGCAGGGACTGCTCCTGCCAACCGCGCCGCTGACGATCAACGCGGTGTCCGGCTATTCCGGAGGGGGACGCAAGATGATCGCCGAATACGAGGGGGAGGGCGGCCACAAGCCTTTCTGCCTGTACGGCCTCGACGGTGCGCACAAGCACTTGCCCGAGATCTGGAAATTCAGCGGGTGCGAAAAGCAGCCGCTTTTGGTGCCGGCCGTCGATCATTCGTTCTGCGGCATGGTCGTCAGTACGCCGCTGCCCACGGAATTTTTCGCCCGTCCCCACGTCCATCGCGAAGCCGTGTACGAGGTCTGGCGCGAGTACTACGCGGCCTGTCCCTTTGTGAAATTGGTCGCGCCCCATGCCGCCATACTGCGCGACGACAAGTTCCTCGATCTAACGGGGTTGAGCCACACTAACTTCGTCGAGCTATCGGTCTGGGGCGACCCAGAGCGGGGATTGGTTTTGGTCGGGCGGCTCGACAACCTCGGCAAAGGGGCGTCGGGCAATGCCGTGCAGTGTCTCAACTTGATGCTCGGCTGCGACGAGACCGCAGGGCTGGGCTAGATGCTCGTCGATAGCCACTGTCATCTCGACCAATTCACCGATGCCGACGCCGTGCTCGCGGCAGCCACCCAAGCCGGGGTGGGGCAGGTCGTTGCCGTCAGCGAGAGTGCCAGCTCCATGCGCGCCGTGCTCGCGCTCAAGCGGCGGCACCCAGACCAGGTGCTGGCTGGGCTTGGTTTGCATCCAGCATGGGTCACCCAAGCCACAGACGCAGAGCGTACGGACGCGCTCGCCTATCTGGTGGCGCACCTGCCCGAGGCCGATGTCCTCGGCGAAGTCGGCCTCGACTACAAATGGGCGGCCAGCCCAGCGCAGCAGGCCCAGCAGCAGGACATCCTCGCGCAGCAACTCGACCTAGCGGCACAGTGCGGCAAGCCGATCAACCTGCATTCGCGCCGCGCTCAGCGGCAGACCTTGGAGCGGGCCGTAGAATTTCGCCGCCACACCAAGCTCAACGCCCAGCTACACTGGTTCACCCAATCCAAAAAACTCGTGCGGGTCTGCCGTGCGGAGCGGATCTACGTGTCCGTCTCTCCGTCCGTCCTATGCGACCCGCAGACCCAAGCCGTGGCCGCGGAGATCGACCGCGAGTTGCTGCTGCTGGAGACGGACGCGCCCGTGCCCATCGGCGGGGCCGCGGGCCATCCAGCACGGGTGGCAGAAGTCGCCGCAAAACTAGCCGAGCTCATCGGGTTCACCGAGGAGGAAGCCGCCGCCAATTGGGCGCGCTATTTGGGCAAGCTGCCATGAAAACACTGCTGGGCACCGAGGGCTGCGGTTTTATCGGCATTACGAGAAAGATTATCAGCGCAATTAGGTAAACAGGAGGAACTATGCCAACGAGCATTTTTGTCCTTGCTTTCGCCCTCGTCTTCTGCGGGTTAGCAGGGCCAGCCAGCGCCCAACAAGGCCTAGGAAGCTTGGAAAATCTGATTGATCTGGGCGGAGGAGGTGCCAAACTACAGGCCTTTTCCGCGGCCGACCTACCGGCCCTAGATCGGGGTTCAATCTCCGGTAAGGCTCGCCTGCCCGGCAGCTTAAACGCGGACAAGACGCGCATCGGTCAGGATCGCGATATAGACCCAGACGCGTACATCGTCGGTCCCAACGACGTACTGCAACTCTACATCTGGGGCGAATTCGACCAGCCCTACGCGTTGCAGATCGACCCAGAGGGCAATGTCCTCATCCCCACTGTCGGCTCGTTCCACATTTCGGCCTGTCGCTGACCGCGGCCAAAGAGCGCCTTTTGACCGCAATCCAAAACAAGTATCCTAACGTGGAAATCAGCATCTCCCTCGTGAGTATGCGCTTCTTTACCGCGTACGTCACCGGCGCGGTGGTGAACGAGGGCAGCTTCACCATCCATCCGACCACGCGAGTTGCAGATATAATCAATCAGGCCGGCGGCTTTAGGGACCGGTTGCAAAGAATCGCGTTGCAGGGCCAGAGTGCCGGTGAGCAGATCCTGCGCGCGAATCAAGGCACTAACCGCGATACTGGCCGGCGTTCCATCAAGCTAATCCACCGCGACGGCACCATCGAGCGCGTGGATCTCGACATGTTCCTTGCCACCGGAGACCTCGCGTACAATCCCTACGTGCGCATGGGCGACGTGGTTCACGTCTCGTTCCGCAACTATTCGGTGTACATTTTCGGCGCGGTCAACGAAGAGGGCGAATACGAGTTCCTACCCGGGGACACCCTCGGCGACCTAGTGACCTTGGCCAAGGGCTTGCGCCGCTCCAAGCCGCTGATCAGCGCCGAACTCTGGCGCTTTCAGGAGGGAGCCGAGCAGGCCAAATTCATTGAACTGAGCGGCGACAAAGAGACGCTGGAGGAGCTGGACTTCGAGAAAATTCGCCACATTGAGTTGCGCCCCAACGACGCGGTCTTCATCCGTGCGCGGTCGCTGTGGCGGTCCACGCACACGGTCGTCGTCTCTGGTGAGGTCAGGTTCCAAGGCCGCTACCGCATCGAACCTGGAGTCTCCCGCATCAAGGACGTAGTAGCAGCAGCCGGCGGCCTAACCGACGAGGCGTCTCTGATTGGTGCTCGAGTGATCCGCACTAGGGTACGGACCGAGAGAGACCCGCAGCTAGAGCAGCTAAAGAGACAGAGTGAGATGGCGGGCCTCACCTATATGAACATCGAGGATCGGGCTTATCTCAAGACTAAAACCCGCGAGGAAAAGGGGCGGGTCGCGGTCGATTTCGAGCGGTTGTTTGTGGATGGCGACGAGCAGCAGAATATCTTACTCGCCAGCGGTGATGTGATCTTTTTCCCCTTGCAGCGGCACACTATCAGCGTCAGTGGTCAAGTGCAGCGAGCCGGGCTGATCGACTACGGGCCAGGCCGCAAAGTGCGCTACTACATAACCAAGGCCGGCGGGTACTTGTACGACGCCGACAAACGCAACGCCCGCCTAGTCCGGGCGCGCACTGGCGTCCGCGAGAAACTCAAAGACAACCTGATAGTCGAAGTCGGCGACGAAATATGGGTACCCCAAAAGGAGCGCATCAACTACTTGGTATTCTTCCAAGAGACTGTGCGCACCGCCGCTAGTGTCCTCGCCCTCGTACTCGCGGTGCAGACGGTGTCGCGGTAGTAATGGACCAAGCCCGACGCATCCTCGCCCTCGTACTCGCGGTGCGGTCTCTTTAGACAAAGAATCCCAAGGAGCACTATTGAATGAATATCCAAAAAAAAGATATCGACATCATCGATCTACTAACGGCACTACACGCGGGCCGATGGCTGATCATCGGTGGCACCTTGGCCATCTGCGTCTTGGCCGGTGGCCTCAGCTTCCTCTTACCAAAGGAATACGAGGCTACCGTGCAAATTCTGCCCCCCCGAGAGGAGAAGCAGAGTTTCGGTTTTTCCAGCCTGCTTTCGTCCTTACCCATACCCACTTTGCGACTCGGGGAAAGGGGTACGCCGGCTGACATTTCGCTCGCGACCATCAGGAGCCTGACAGCGCGGCGGCGGATGGTCGAGAAATTTGACTTGATGCAGCGCTACGAGGCGCGCATCCTGACCGACGCGCTCGAGACTCTCGCCGATAAAACCACGGCCGACATGACCGAAGAGGGCATGCTTGCGGTATCAGTACTCGACCAAGATCCGCAGATGGCCGCCGACATGGCCAATTATTACATCGTCCTGCTCGACAGCACCAACAAGCAATTCTCGCATAAGACCGCCTCCGAGCGCTTGAATTTTATCCGCGGGCTTTTGCAAGAAGAGGATAAAAAGCTAGAGGACAAGATGAAGCGGCTGGAGAAGTTCCAGTCCGAGCACAACGCCATCTCGATCGCGGACCAAGCCCGCGCTGCGATTCTGACTGCCACCTCTATGCAGACCGCCGCGATAGAACTCGCAATTGAACGCCAACGGCTTATTCTATCTGGGCTAGGTCCCGGCCACGACAAAGTCAAAAAGCTCGAGCGCGAAATTCTACTGCGGGAGGGGGTTTTGGCTTTCTTGAGCGACGGCCTCAAACCCGCCGACAACGACGTACTGAAAAACAAATCGCTGCAACTAGAGTTGGACGAAAACCTCTTCCTGCCGCTGAAGCAGATCCCGGGCGTGGCCCAAGAGTACGCGACCCTCGAAAAGGACGTACTCGTGCAGACGTCTCTTTTGCTGGTCCTGCTGCAACAGGAGGCCCAAGCCCTGATTGAGGCCAAGGACGCCACTTCAACCGTGCAGGTACTCGATCCGGCCACTCCCCCCGAAATCAAGGCGCGGCCCCAGCGCGTGCTGATCGTATTTATCGCCGGCCTACTCAGCCTTTTTGCCTCGATTTCCTATGTGCTGGGGGCGGTGTACGTGCGAGATCTCAAACAGCGCTGGGGCGAGCGGCGCGAGACGACGCCTGAAGTTCTATGACTATTCAAGTGAAGGTGATCAACAAGGGAGGTCAACCGCTGCCCACCTATGAGACGGCGCACAGCGCGGGTCTCGACTTGCGCGCCGCGTTGTCAGCAGCAGTAGTCTTAGCACCCGGCGAGCGCGGCCTCATTCCCACGGGTCTGTTCCTCGAAATCCCCTCGGGCTACGAGGCACAGGTTAGGCCGCGCAGTGGCTTGGCCCTCAAGCGTGGCCTGACGCTGCTCAACGCCCCGGGCACGATTGATGCCGATTACCGAGGCGAAGTCGGCATCATCATGGTCAACCTTTCGGCCGAGGAGCAGCGCATCGGCCCAGGCGACCGCATCGCCCAGCTCATTTTCGCGCCGGTGACGCACGGCGAGTGGATCGAGGTGGATACGCTCGCTGAAACGGAGCGCGGCAGCGGTGGCTTTGGCTCGACGGGGGCGTAGCTTGCCGGAAAGCATCTGTACCAACGAATTGGCCGCTGGGTTCCACAGCCCGGCGGCCTTTTTCGGTCCTTTTACCACGAACATTCGGGTTTTCATTCCGAATGTTCATGGTTATATTATCGCATTATGCTTTCAAGGCCCAATTATCTTCAGCGTATAAACACGGCCCTCAGGCGCTCGCCCATCACCGCGCTCCTTGGGCCTCGACAGTGTGGCAAGACGACTTTGGCCCGGATGGTCGCCCGAGATAGCGATGCCACGTACTTCGATCTCGAGTCTCCCCAAGATACGGCGCGGCTCCAAAATCCGGAACTGGCGCTCTCGGCCGCATCGAACCTGACGATCATCGACGAAATCCAACGGATGCCCCCCTTGTTCAATGTGCTCCGCGTCTTGGTCGATCGGATGCCCGACCACAGACGCTTCCTAATTTTGGGCAGTGCCTCGCCGGATGTGGTGAAAAACGTGTCCGAATCGCTGGCTGGTCGCGTCGAATTCATCGATCTGGCCGGCTTCAACCTCCTTGAGGTCAGCGCAAAATCTGCCCTCCGGCTATGGGTGCGCGGCGGTTTTCCGCGATCCTTTCTGGCCGCCACAGACGAGGATAGCTCGGCGTGGAGGGAGGGCTTTGTGCGGACATTCCTCGAAAGAGATATACCCCAGCTCGGGCTCTCGATTCCGGCACCGGCCATAAGACGCTTCTGGACGATGCTCGCACACTATCACGGCCACATCTGGAATGCGTCCGAACTGGCCCGGTCCATGGGACTGAGCGACAAAACCGTCCGCAGGTACTTGGATCTGCTCACGGATACGTATATGGTTCGCCAACTGCAACCGTGGCACGAGAATATCGGCAAACGCCAAGTGAAAGCGCCGAAAATCTACCTGCGCGACAGCGGACTTGTACACAGCCTCCTAGCCCTTCCGAACCACCGCGCCTTGAGCGCCCACCCCGTGGTCGGTGTCTCTTGGGAGGGCTTTGTGCTCGAGCAGCTAATGCTGACCATGCGCCCGGAAGCCGCTTACTTTTGGGCAACCTATCAGGGTGCTGAGATCGCTCTCTTTTTCTTTTACAAGGGGAAACGGTTCGGCATTGAGATCAAACACAGCGAGCGTCCCAAAATCACTCGCTCCGCTCGAACAGCCCTCGCCGACTTAGGCCTTCAACACTTGTGGATCGTCTATCCGGGAGACCATAGCTATCCGGTTGACGACCGCATCAACGTCGTACCTCTGACCGCCATCGAACAACTCAGCGTACAGATTGATCAATTCGCGTGAGCAGTAGCTTGGGGGTCATAGCACCGCGTCGTCCAACTACAGAGGAGAAAACAAACATGGAACACGTTTATTTTATGCCTTGGATCGGCGATAACTACCGGAGTGGGCGTCCTTGGCGAATCTCATTATCAATGGGACGAAGAGATCCCTGTACTACCCGGATTGACGATTGAGTGTATCGAGGCGCAGATATCCGGTAAAGAAACTCGGGCGTTCTGGACGAACATTGCGATTGCGTTCCTGAACAAGCGTCCTTCTGCCGAGGACAAGAGAGAGTTTTGGCATTCCGTTGCTTTTTACAACTACATTTAGGAGTGCGTTGGGTTTGGACCAGGCGTTCCTACCAAGGAGATGTGGGAAAAAGCCCGTGAACCGTTCAAAGAAGTGCTTTTTGAACTTCGTCCTCAATTTATCGCCGTGCTTGGCTATGGGTTGTGGCACAACCTTCCAGACAATGGCTCACAAGGATCGACAGAAAGCGATTGGTGCTATCCACACGCGTGGGCGTTTCGGATGAAGGCTCCAGTAAAGGGTTTGATACGGGCACTCGGTCGTACGCCGAGTATCTGAGGGTGCTTGTCCTAGGCTGCACAGGAATGCGCTAAGCCGCAGGCTCTTGACGACAAAAGAGGCCGGCACTCCAAAAAGGAGTACCGGCCTCTTTGCGTTGTATCCATTACGGCTGGCTAACTCGCGCCTCCAGACAGTGCCGGCAGGAAATGCACCTCGCTGTGCGGCCCCACCTTAGCCCGCAGCCCAGCCGCGACCACTTCGCCATCAACGGCAACGGCAATCTCGGTCTTGATGCGGTCGCCATCGAGAATCCGCTCTTTGAACTTAGGGTAGCGGGCGTCGAGCGCGGCAACGACCTCGCGCACGGTCGCGCCCTCTACCTCTACTTGCTGCTGGCCGGCGGTCAGCTTCTGCATCAGCGAGGGAATCCAAACGACGGGCATAGCTTTTAGCTACTCCCGGCCAGCGCGGCGACAATGCGGTCGGGCTTCATGGGCAATTCCTGCGGACGCACACCGAGCGCGTCCCCAATGGCCGCCGCAATGGCCGCTGGCGGTGGGGCGATGTTGGCCTCGCCGACCCCGCGCACGCCATAGGGGTGGCCAGGGTTGGGGACCTCGACGATGATGGTCTCAATCATCGGCAGATCGAGGCTGGTTGGGATCCGGTAGTCGAGATAGCTGGAATTGTCGAGGTGGCCGTCGCGGCTGTAGAAGTACTCCTCGTTGAGTGCCCAACCAATGCCTTGGGCCGATCCGCCCTGCATCTGGCCCTCTACGTACGCCGGGTGAATTGCCCGGCCGGCGTCTTGGACGACCGTAAAGCGCAAAATCTCGACCTTGCCGGTCTCGGGATCCACCTCGACATCGGCGATATTGGCCGCAAAGGAACCGCCGACGCCCGAGTCTGGATTCACGGTGGCGCGACCAATGACCGGGCCGCCGGTCTCTTCGAGTCGGCCAGCCAGTTCCTTAAAGGTCAGCGCGTTATCGCCGAAACGGAAGACGCCGTCGGCAAACTCGACTTGGCTTACTTCGACCTCCCAGAGCTGGGCCGCACGCTCGCAGAGCTGGTCCCGCACGTCGAGGGCGGCCTTGTACGCGGCCCAGCCGGTGGCGTATGTCACGCGGCTGCCACCGGTTACGTCCGTGTGGCCGATTGAGTCCGTGTCGGCCACCTGCGGTTTGACGTCTTCGGCCCGCAGGCCCAAGGTCTCGGCAAACTGCATGGCGACCGACGTGCGCGTACCGCCGATGTCGGTCGAACCCTCGACTAAGCAGACCGTGCCGTCTGCGTTGACGCTTGCCGTGCAGGAGGACTTGAGCCCGACGTTGAACCAATAGCCGACCGAGATGCCGCGCCCTCCGTTGGGGCCAGCGGGTGCTGGACTCTGGTAGTGCTCCGAGTTGGCGATGGCCTCCAACACCTCCTTGCAGCCCATCTTAGGATACACCACGCCGTCAATGCGGCGGGTGCCGGTGGTCGCGCTGTTTTTGAGCCGGATCGCTAGCGGATCCATCCCCAATTCGGCGGCCAGCAGATCGACCACGTGCTCGGTGGCGAAGGCCACCTGAGTCGAACCCGGGGCGCGATACGCGAAACTCCGCGGCTTGTTGACCACTACGTCATAGCAGTCAATCCGGCCATCGGGTATGTCGTAGCACGAAAACACGCACATAGCGGCTGCGCCGACCAAGCCGCCGGGATAAGCCCCGGATTCAAAGGCGATATAGGCGTCGGCGGCTACGATCTTGCCGCTTTTGTCAGCACCCATCTTGATCTTGATGTACGACCCAGGGGTCGGGCCGGTACTCTCGAAGACGGCTGGCCGGGTCATAACCATCTTGACGGGTTGGCCGCTCGCCTTGGAGAGCAGGGCGGCGACCGGCTCCAAGTAAATCGGGATTTTGCCGCCAAAGCCGCCGCCGATCTCTTGGGGCACGACCTTGATCTTGGAAATGGGTATGTCCAAGACCGCGCCGACTTGGGCGCGCGCGGTGAATGAACCTTGAGTGCTGGTCCAGATCGTCAACTGGCCATCGGCGTTCCAGCTCGCCGTGGCGTTGTGTGGCTCAATGTACCCTTGATGTACGGTAGCAGTCTGAAACTCGCGCTCCACGACTACGTCGGCCTCGGCAAAGGCCCTGTCTGGATCGCCGAGCTTGTGCTCAAAGTGGGTGGCGAGGTTGCTCTTGTGGCCGGTGTCTTCCCCAAACTCTTGGGTGGTCATGTCGTCGTGGAGTTGGGGCGCACCCTCCTGCATGGCCTCGCGCACATCGAGCACGGGATCTAGGACCTCGTACTCGACTTCGATCAGGTCGAGGGCCTCTTCGGCAATGTGGACGTTGGTAGCGGCGATGGCGGTGACTGGATGCCCGCTGTACAGGACCTTATCCGTAGCCAGCACGTTGTCGCGCAGGTATTTGAGCCGAGCCGGGCCTTCGCCGAGATCGACCATTTGGTCTCCGGCATTGGGCAGATCGAAGCCTGTGAGAATAGCCTTGACCCCAGGCAGGGCAGCGGCTTTAGCAGTGTCTATGGACTTAATGCGCGCATGGGCGTGGGGCGAGCGCAGGACCTGTCCGTAGAGCAAGCCGGCCAACCGGGTGTCGCCGCCGTAAATGGCGCGCCCAGTGACTTTATCAACGCCATCGTGGCGGATGGGACGGGTGCCGATGACTTTGTAGCCGTTTGTGGCAGACATGGCGTTCCTCCTCGTTGGGGTTACACCTGTTTGAGGTTGGTGGGGGGCTCCCGCTTGATAGCCCACGCCAGCGCAACAACCCATCCTACGAGCGTCCAGCCGAGGAATAGGTTGACTACAAAGATTAAGGCGCGGCTTTTTTCTTTGTCCCTTATCACGAGCAGGGTTGGCAGGAAATACACAAGAGAGCCGACTATAGATAGCATCCACTCCATAGTGCTCCTCCAGCTCAGGCGCTTTGGCGGACTTCCTCAGCAGCGTCGAGGACTGCGCGGACGATCTTGTCGTAGCCCGTGCAACGGCACAAGTTGCCGGCCAGCCAGTGCCGCACTTCGTGCTCGGAAGGGTGGGGGTTGTGGTCGAGCAGGGCCTTGGAGGCCACCAAAAAGCCCGGAGTGCAGATACCGCATTGAAGCGCGGCGTGTTCGAGAAACTTCTGCTGCACCGGGTGCAAGCTATCCGGGCTGGCAAGGCCCTCGACCGTTTCGATTTCCTTGCCCTCGGCCTCGACGGCCAGCATTAGACAAGAATCGACGAGGATGCCGTCAACGGCGATGGAGCACGCACCGCAGTTGCCGTCGTTGCAGCCCTCTTTGGTGCCGGTGAAGCCGAGCGTCTCGCGCAATACCTCGAGCAGGCTGTGGCGCGGCTCGCAGAGAAATTCGGTCGGCTCTCCGTTGATCGTGGTTTGGACGTGTGTTTTGCTCATGTACCTTAACTCCGAATTTGGGCCGCTTGCTGCGGCTAGTGAAGAGTGTTTCCCGCCGACCGGATGGTCGGTGCAAGTATCTAACCCTCTAGCCAGCCGCTTCCTGCACGGCGTTGGCGACGAACTGGCCGCGAGCCCGCGCGACAGCCCCCGCGAGGGTGCGCTTGACCAGTACCCCGACGAGGTGGGTGCGGAACTCAGCCGGGCCGCGCATATCGGAAATCGGGCGAGCCACGCTCTGGGTCATTGCAGCAGCCGTTGCGATGGCCTCGTCTGAGACGGCTTGGCCCGCTAGGCTGTCGCCGGCCTCGCTGGCGAAAATCGGCGTGGGGCCGACCGCGGCGAGCGCGATGCGTGCGGACTTAAACTCCTTGCCGCGCTTGGCCAAGACGACGTGGGAGGACACTCCGACGACGGCGATGTCCATCTCGTTGCGCGGAATGAAGCGCTGGTAGTGAGAGCCTGTGTTCTTCTTGGCAACCGGGATCTGGAGAGAAACCAAGATCTCGCCGGGCGCGAGCACGTTGCGGCCCGGGGCGGTGCAAAAATCCTCTACGGCGACTTGGCGCTTGTCGTCCGGCCCGGCGATGTGGCACACGGCCGAGTGGGTAATCAGGCTGGGGATCGCGTCCGCGCTGGGAGAGGCGTTACACAAATTGCCGCCAAAGGTGGCGCGGCCCTGTATTTGGATGCCGCCAATAATGGCGGCCGAATCGACGAGCCCAGGGTATCGCTCGACGATTCCGGGGTCATTGTAGATGCGCCAGCAGGGCACAGCCGCGCCGATGATCAAACCCCGGCGGGGGCCGTAGGAAAGCTCGTTGGCCTCGGGGACGTTTTTGACGTCGAGGATGCAGTCGGGCGCAAAACGCTTCCCGCGCAACTGGACGATCAAGTCGGTGCCACCAGCGAGGATGCGGGCGGCCTCGCCCTTTTCGGCCTTGAGGGCCACGGCCTCGCGCAACGTGCTAGGGGCGCAGTATGCAAAATTTTTCAAGGAAAAGCCTCCTCATTTCTAAGTAATGGTCGCTACGTTCGCGCCTAATTATGGACTGAGCCATTCCCGCTGTCAAGAGCGGAGAAAGGCCCCTCATCGCAGTTGGAATGAGCACCTGAGCGAGCCTGCTCGGGGCAGGTGCAACCCCGAAAAAAACGTCCTCGCGCCGCCATTGAGGGCCATGGCCCAGCCCCAAGGATGCCTCTAACCGGAGGGGGCTCACCCTCATAAGGGGCAAACCGAGGAGAGAAAAGGTCTAGGTCGCCATCGCCATCTAAGTCGGTCAAGACGCCGCTCCCCTACATGCCCTAACCCCGGTGTAATCGGATAAAAGACCGGATACTATATATGGCCAACGACAGGCCGCATCAACAATTTCTCGTCAATCGCTTTCTATCTCCGCCTCCAAACTCCAATAGACCGTTTCGATCCAGCGCTGCGTTGGCACGAAAGACCACTCCCACGACGCCCATTGAGAGCCGAGTCCTTCTGCGCGGATCTGGTCGAGGGACCTGCCCGCGCTCCGGCGCGTGCGTACGCTGGCCGTAGTTTCCACCAACATGCGATGATAGGTCTTCAGGTCGTCGAGGGTAGCGACCGGGCCGTGGCCGGGGATGATTTTCGCGTCCGCAGAAAGCTGATCGATGAGCGTGGCGATGTGTTGCGTCAGGGTCTCGACGTCGCCGCCGTACTCTAGATCGACAAAGGGGAAGAGGCCGTTGAAGAAGAGGTCGCCGAGATGGGCGATTTGAGCGTTGACAAAGAATACGGCGATGTCTCCGTCTGTGTGGCCGTGGGGAAAGTGAACGGCCCGGATTTCCTCGCCGTTGAAGAACAGGGACGCCGACTGCTCAAACACAACCACTGGCAAGGCAACCGCCGGCGCAGGCTCAACGAACCGCTTGCCAAATTCACCGCCCGTCGCCAAGCGTTTGCGGGTGTTGACGTGGGCCAAAATCGTCACGTGCTGGCCAAAAGCGCGGTTGCCGCCGGTGTGGTCGGCGTGGAAATGCGTATTGAAGATGTACTGAGGCTGACCGGCAAAACGAACTAACACAGTGCGCACTGCATCGGCCTGCGACGCCAACTTGTCATCCACCAAAAGAATGCCATCGTCTCCGACGCAAATCCCAACATTGCCGCCACCGCCTTGCAACACATACACCGCGTCGCTGAGCTGGTCCAGCGACAGCTCGGCAGCCGCTGGACCAGCCGCTAACAGTGCCACAATTAATGTTCGAGCATTTAATAAGCGCATAGTTTTTCTCCGCGATTGCTGAGGAAGCATACCATATCTCTCCGGTCTCTTCGGTAGGAAACTCTTCGCTTCTCCGCACCTTTAGGCGTGCTCCTTACCTACTTACAAATGACGTAAACGGCTCACCGCTCGCTATTTCTCTCTTCTATCGTTACATACCGATTGACCTGCAGGTCGGTAAAAATCTCGCAGTGCTGGTCGGGCCAGCGCACTTCGAGCGTATCGACCCGCTTGACGCGCCCTAGCCCGAAGTGGAGGCGGCGGTCCTCGCTGGAGAGAAAACTGCTGCCGCAGACGAGGTCGCGGATCTGCGTCCGCTTGCCAGAGACGAGTCGCACGCGGGCACCAATGCCATCGCGGTTGCCGCGCGTACCAACCAAGCGCAAGCCCAGCCAATTCTGCTGGCTGCCCACATCGTTCCGCAACAGCGAGGGCCGATCGTCGAGATTGGCAACAAATACATCCAAGTCGCCGTCATCGTCAAAGTCGAACATGTTGGTTCCTCGGCTGACGCGGGCCTCCTCACGGCCGAGCGCGACCTTGGTAAAAATGCCGTCGCCAACATTGGCAAAAAGATGATTGGGTTGGGCATACGCACTGCCGCTACCGGCGCGGTCGATCTGCGGATACACGTGGCCATTGGCCACCAACAAATCGAGGTCGCCATCGTGGTCAAAGTCGAAAAACCCAGCGCCAAAACCCACGTGCGTCCCCCCCGTGTGTCCCAAGACAGCTTCCGCGCTGACATCCGCAAAGGTGCCGTCGCCCTCGTTGCGATAGAGAGTATTGTACTCGTCTTCAAAATGCGTGGCGAGCAAATCGGGGCGGCCGTCATTGTCGTAGTCGCCCCAAGCCACCCCCATGCTCGCTTGGATTTGTCCGCTACGGCCATAGGCCAAGCGGGCCGGAAGGGAGCGGTCGATAAAGCGGCCATCGCCGCGATTGCGATAAAAAAAGTTCGGGCTGGAGTCATTGGCCACGAACAGGTCGGGCCAGCCGTCGGCATCCATGTCCACAAACAGTACGCCCAAGCCGTAGCCTGGAGAAGGGTGGTTGAGACGCGCCCAAGCGGTGATGTCGGCAAACTCGTCGCCGTCGTTGCGATAAAACACATCCGCGGCCCCCATTAATCCCCCTGGGCCGACAAAGACCTTCACCCCCTTCCATTGCGCCCCCAAGCGCTCGACCGCAGCGGAATCGAATACCGCATAGCTCGCCACGTACAGGTCGAGGTCGCCATCGCGGTCGTAGTCGGCCCAAGCCGCGCCCGTACTCCAATGGGGCATAGCCACGCCAGCTGCTGCGGCCACATCGACAAACTCGTCGCCGTCGTTGCGAAAGAGCAAATTCTCCCGCAATTGAGTCGCGTACAAGTCTTGGTCCCCATCGTTGTCAAAGTCCGCGCTGGTTGCGCCCATGCCCCAACCGCGGCCCGCGGTCCCAAACACCTCGCCCACATCAGCAAAGCCGGCTAGCCCATCGTTGCGGAAAAGCGCGTGGCCGCCGCCTTTGCCATTGACCCAGTAGAGGTCTTGGTCGCCGTCGCGATCAAAGTCGAGCGCGGCCGTGCCGCCGCCTTTGGCCTCGGGGATATAGCCCTTTTCCAAGCTGCCGCTCGTATGGACGCGGGTCAGGCCGAGTTCAGCGGCCACATCGACGAAGGGTGGAGGCTCGGCGGTAGCGCAGCACGTCCACAGGATGATTGCGCAGAGGCCGCTGGCTATGTTTGGGGAAAACGCGGGCACTAGAATCATTCCCATAGGGGCAGCCCTTGTGGGTGCCCTTTTTTAATTACGGACTTTCTTTAATTAGTGGTTAGTGGTTAGTGGTTAGTGGTTAGGGGTTAGTGGTTAGGGGTTAGGGGTTAGTGGTTAGGGGTTAGGGGTTAGTGGTTAGGGGTTAGTGGTTAGTGGTTAGGGGTTAGTGGTTAGGGGTTAGGGGTTAGGGGTTAGGGGTCCGTCTCATCCGCCCTCTTGGCGACTGGTCCCGGAACATTGACGCGGGGGACCGCGCTGGCCCGGACGAGGGCTACGGGCCAGCCGAGTGAAACCGGAATTCCCAACCGTACACTAGGAAATTCCGATAGAATATATAGGACGGCCACAAAGGCCGAGGATGGGCGTATGAGACAGCTATTAGTACACGCTAGCGACGAGTTTGGTGCTTGTCGTTTGCTCGCCTTCGGCGTCAACTTCCACACCGACGCGACACAAATACAGTCCTGGCGGCAGCAGCCGGCCCTGTCGGTCCCGCCCATCCCAAGTCAGCCGCTGGACCCCCGCAGCGGTCGCGGCCGCCTGCTCTACGCGCTGCACCGATTGGCCGCCTAGGCCATAGACTTCGAGAATCAACGCCTTGGCTCCCTGCACTTGGAACACCGGAAAGACCAATTCCACCACGTCGTTGATCCCGTCCCCATTGGGCGTAAACGGATTGGACGACGCGGCCACCTCACCCAAAACTGCCTTGGTAAAGGGCGCGAACACGGTCAGGCCGCGGCCCGCGTTGACTCGGCTATCTACGCGCTGCCACACTTGGTCGGTCCCTTGGCCGTGCCCGACCTGCACCTCAAAGGCGTTGCTCACCAAATAGAGCGCGCCGGAAAAGCGCAGCGACACGAGATCCTGCCCCTGCACGACCGGCGCGGGCAGCCGCACCCACAGCGAATCCGGGCCGGTCGGTAGCCTCTCTAGCTGATCGCGTCCATACTGCTCCTCACCCACGGCTCCGTCGATCAGGTCCATTTCCGCACCCGGCGGTAGCTCCACCAGCACTTGGTCGAACCCGCTGTTGCCTTCTTGGAACGCGGGCCGCAAGAGCAAGGTCAAGGTCTGCGGCTGCCCGCGCTGGGGCGTTCTGCTGGGGGTAATCTCGCCGCGGATCTGGCTGGCGAGGGGCGCATCCAGCGCGAGGCGCAGGGAGCGCAGCAACACGGCCGCGTCTGGATCGTCCGAGCGCAGGGTAGCCTCGATCATCACGTAGCGGCGCGGATTCGGCGAAGTGATGGGCGCGCCCGGGGTCGCATAAGGAAAACTCCAAGGGCTCCAATCCGGGCCGGGGATGACGGTAGTGGTTGAATCGCCGCGCTGAAAGCTGAGCAATTTGCGGTACTTGGCCTCGTTCACTTCTTGGCCCGTGCTCGAGAAGTAGCGGATTTGCTGGTCGAGTTGGTTCCCACTGCGGGTGCGGACGCGCACTTGAGTGACAGGCGGCGCGTTGGCCGTCCAGTGCATGGCCGACAGAATGCGGGCCGTGCGCCCCAATTCGATCGGCTCAGATGTGAGCGATACCTCGGGGAGAAAGCCGCGTCCGTATAGCTGGAGCTCGCGGATGGCCGGGCGGGCCGATCCCTTGACCAAGGTGTAATCCATCCTGAAGTAACGCGCCTTGGTCAGCGGAAACACATTGTCCTGAAAGAGAATGCTGCGATGCGTGGTCGCCTCGCCACCTTCTTGGCCGCGCGCCGTCAATGCGACGTAACTCAAGCTGCCGTCCGGTGCGCGGCTGCCGTCGGAAAGCCCGATCACGTAATTGGGAAACGCTTGGCTATACCTATCGCCAAAGACGATGGCGGCGCGATTCACCCAGTACCAGGTTCCCAAGTCGAAATAGATATTGCGATGCGGATCCTGAAATACAACCGCCGGGTCGGTGGTGTTAAAGCCCACTTCCACGCTCCAGAAAGATCCCCACTGGCCATCGACAGTTAGCTTTTCCGCGCCCAAGTTGCCGTAGCCGATAATCTCCCCGCCGCGGGCTATAGCGCCAAGGCTAATGTTGTCGCCCGCGGTCCATACCTCAATTTCGGTCAGCCGCGGCCTTTCCCGGCGGTAGTATTCGACCGGACCTTGCCATTCCGTCTCGATGGCCTCGTATGTAGCTTGATCTACCTGCCGCAAAACGCCGGAAGACTCGCGGCGGAAGTAGAGCACATCGCCGCGCTCTTCCTCCGGTAGGCTGTTCCAGCGTGCGGCACTGATTTGCTCGGCTTGGCCCAAGTCGCTGGCCGTCGCCACCACCTGGAGAAACTGAATCAGACGACCGGTAAGCCCCGGGTCCACTTTTCGCGTAGGCTGCAACTCGAACTCATAGACGCGCTGCGATTTGTTTAATCCCTTGCTGTGGCCGGCTGGCAAGTAGTTGAAGGACCCGCTTTGCAGGAAGGCGGGATCGCCGTTGGCGGTGAGCACCTTGAACTGGAGGAATGGATCGCCTTGGCCTTCAACGGCGAATTTCACCACCACCTTTTGCGCCCATACCAGCCGCCCTAAGTCGATTTCGATCCACCACTTGTCGAGTGCATCCGCTAAGTCTGGTTCCCAGAAGGTATCCTCCCGGCCATCTAGGATGTTCGCGGCCCCTGCTGGGTTGGTTCCAGCATGGCGGATGCCGCCCTGTACTCCATCCCCATAGGTGAACCCGCTAGCGTCCAAGGCGGCGTTGATCTGCTCGCGGACCAATGCAGGCTGGACGCCCTCGGCACTGAAGTCCAAACTGCCCGGCGGGAAGTTCCACGCCGGCCAATGCTCTGGGGCGACGTTCAACTCGTTCTCGTCGAGTTGGTACGCTTGGCACCACGCCGAAGACGCCATCAGCAGGGCTATGCCCACAATCGCAACGCTTTTCACAGTAGTACCTCAATCCCAAAATGAGCCGCTCCAATACGGATTCTCCACTCACAATTCGCAATTCGCAACTGCCGTTACGCACGGATGGTTTAGGAATGAGATGCTGGGGACGCTAGGGTCGTGTCATGCTGAGCGCAGCCGAAGGAAACACCAACGTCTCAACGCTGCGTAACATCACTTCGTAATTCAATACGAATCCCCCACTTGCCAGCGGTGCCTTTCCACTCCATCCATATCCAGTTCAATCCCAAAACCCGGCCCTTCTGGCAACACAATGCAACTGCCCACCACCTGCAGCGGCTCGGTGATGATCTCGTCCCGCCACGCAATGCCGGTGACAAACTCCATGGGGGCTACATTCGGTATGGAGGCCATCAAATGCGCGGCCGCTATGATGCCGATCGGGCCTTTGGTGTTGTGCGGCGATATGGGGACGTGAAAAGTGTCGGCAATGGCCGCGATTTTGCGGACCTCAGTGATCCCACCGGCGTACATCAGGTCGGGCTGCGCCACGTCAATGCCGTCTAGGTCCAACAATTGACGGTAGTGACTCTTGGTGTTGAGCCGCTCGCTGCCCATGACCGGAATGGAGATTTCCCGCCGCACCTTGGGGTAGGCGTGTAGGTCTTCCGGCGGCACGGGATCTTCAAACACGTAGAGGTCGTACGGTTCTATCGCACGGGCCAAGCGGATACACTGGGCCACCGTGAAGCGGCCGTGGCAATCGATCAATAGCTTGACATCCGGCCCCACCGCATCCCGCACCGCAGCGAAGTGGGCGGCCGTCTCGGCCGGATGGCCGTCGTCCGCGTACTGACCAAAGCTGCACCGGTTCCGCGTACGCGCTCCGCCCTTGAGCGCGGTGTACCCTTCATCCACCTTTTCCCGCGCCATTTTCGCCGAATCCTCGGGCGTGGCACCGCCAAAGTGCGTATAGAGCTCGACCCGGTCTCGGAATTTGCCGCCCAACAGCTCGACTACCGGCAGGTTCGCCACCTTGCCCTTGATGTCCCACAGGGCTTGGTCAATGCCGCTCATGGCGCTCATCCACACAGGCCCTGCCATGCGCCAGATGCCGCTCAGCGAGGAGCGCAGATAGAGCTTGTGCCACAAGTACTCGATGCGCGCCGGGTCTTCGCCGATCAACTCCTGCTTGAGGTGCTCAACCGCAGAGACTACCACCGGCTCCTTGTTGGAATACGTGGCCTCGCCCAAGCCCACTAGGCCCTCGTCTGTAAAGACCCGCACAATAGTCCATTTGCGGCCCGGCGAGTCAATCAGAATGGTATCAATATCATGTATTTTCATCGGTTCCCTATTTTTCCTTTGGAGGATAGGCCGGCATGAAAGGCCATATCAGTCATCGCTCATCGTCCACTTTGCAAACTCCCTTATGTAGAAGGGCCGAGAGGAATAGGCCGGCAGCCAATCTCTTGGTTTCTGTCATGGACCGATGCATATCAATCTCCTTTCGCACTCAGCGACGCAGGCGGGCGTTTTCAATCAAACAGCGGCGACACTTCTTGCGCCACAATGCGAGTTGCTTCTTGGTAAAACTCATCGAGAATGGACTCGTCGTCCGACCTGAAGTCCTTCACGAAGTCCTTATTGATGATGAGTGTCTGCTCCAGTATTGCTTCGTCCTTGAGTGCATCCTGCACTACCAACTGCACTTGGGAGCTTAATCTCTGTAGTTCGGTATTAAAGCTATAGAAACCAACCATGTACCAGTTTACAATGTAATCCAAGGTGTAGCGAATGTCCTTGGCCGAGGGATCCGTGATCTAGCGGACGCGGCTGAGCCATCTGAGCTCGTCCAAGAGGGCTGGTCGAACCGACTCATGCAGTGCTAGTATTTTTTTCTTAGCCTTCATTTTTCTCTGCGTAGAGACCTTAAATATCCTGAAAAAGGTGTCACTGCTTCCTTGACCGTGAAACTGAACCAGATGTAGGATTGCTATACCTAGATGCCCATGCGTAACGTCCATTGGACTTCTGTCGCGTAGTAAGCTCCTTGTCAAATCTGAGTCAGAAAGCTGCCTACATGCCCGGTGATGTAATCGGCCATTAGCCAGACGCCGGCCGCGACCACTTCTCCGAGGATCAGCCCTAGAAAGAACGGACGCAAGCTTCGGTACAGTCGCGGCCCCCCATACTTGAGAATCACCAGCTTGAGCAGCCAAGCTATGAACGCACTGACAAAAATGTGGCCGGTCTTCCAGTTCGCACTAATGGCGTAGCCGAGCGGATTGAGAGGCCACCACAGCAGGTGGTGCCGCATCCACATCAGCACGGCCATCACCCCGCCTCCGACCGCCATGAACAGCCACGCGTCGAGGCGCGGGCCGGTCAATTCCGCCGCAATGCGCGGGGCCATGTCCTTGGGGCCGTACGTAGCGGCCCCCCAGCCAAAGAACAGGCCGTTGAGGTTGATTCCGCCATATTTGTACGCCAACGCCATGGTAACGTACGAAGAGCCGACCAAGCTGACGACAATGGCGATAATCACCGCCCAGAACAGCCGCCGCTTCCCGCCCTTGATCACCTCGCTCATCTTCAGGCCATTGGCTACCGACGACATGACAAACGAGCGGATCTCCGAGTGCCAGCCATAAGAAAACCCCAAGGCCACCAAGCCAGAGGCCCCCAAGCTGGAAGCACCGGCACCGGAAATCACAAAGGTCGAGGTCATAATGGGGGGGCGCATCGCCGGAATGCCTCCTTCGGCGACCACCCGCGTTAGGCCCAAAAACAGCACCATCGCCCCAAAGATGAACATCGCCACGCCCAACGGCGGCAGTCCGGCCATCCACAGGCCCAACCCCACCAAGCCGAGCGACGCCAGCAGTCCGCAGGTGGCCTGCCGGTAAGACAGGATTTCGTCGGTATCTTCTACATCCAGATCGTCGTGCCACGCTTTCCGCCACACAGCCCGCAAGTGCCCGCGCGACACCCACAGCCCGATCAGCACGAAGACGATCATCGCCCCCATGCCCTGATGGGCTAGGTACGGCTCCCGCGAGTACAGATCCATCCGCTCCGTGCTTTGCATCCCGAGGACGTTGAAAACGCCTCGCTGCACCGTGGTCAGGATGTAGAACACCCAGATGGACGCGGAAATATCCAAGTTGACAAAGTAAAAAAAGCCGATCCAAGGCGGACTAAACCACAGGTCCAGGCGCACACTATCGCGGAATAGGGGGAGCGACGCATTCCGCACAATCCCGGGCACCTCCGGGAAATAGGCGTGTAGTCCATTGACGCTGAGCGAGACAAATGCGAACGCAAATCCCAGCCACATCGTCTTATTAGTAAAAAACGCCCGCCCAATAGCCCGCCCCTGCTCGCGCTGAATCATCTCCATCGGCACCTGTACCAACGGATACGCTAGCTTTTCTCGATCTACCCATTGCTTGCGCAGGATGACCATCGTGCAAATCATCGCTGCACTAAGTGCCAAGAAAAAGCTGTACCAATAGGTCAGCGGTAGCACCCACGCGCTCCAAGGGATGGCGGCCCCTTCCGGCAGCCCTTCAAAGAAGTAGCGCGCCACGTTTTCGCCGCGCGGGATCATCCACGTGGGGATGTACTGATTGTATAAAAAGTCCCAGTTGTTCTCCGGCGTCGCATAGTACGTAGAGCCGACCAGACAGGGGATGATAAACTGGGTAAACCCCATCCCGGGAATGCAGCAAGCGACCACCAACATGACGTAGATGGTAATCAGCTCGGATTGGGTCAGGGCTAAGGAGCGGCGCAGGCAGTACACGAGGCCGCTGGCGGGTACTAAAAAGAAGAAAAAGAAGAGCGCAGCCGGCGTACTAAAATTTAAGGTCAGGTACGAGCCGCGAATGATGGTCGTCGCGTACGCGTCTAAACCATTGAGCAGAAAGGCGAGCACTGCGCCGATCAGGATGCCCCGCGCGGGGATGCTGGCGAGACTCTGCTGCCCTTCCTCCGCCGAGTTCACCCATTCGAGGTATGCTGGAGGAATCTGCTTTTTCAATTCCGTTTACCTCGGCCATAGTTCAAATTCAGTACCAGGATCTTGCTACTCGGCTACAACCGCCTTTTCCAAGACTTCTTGAATGTAGCCATTCAAGTTGAGGTGACGACGAGCGGCGTTCAAAGCCATGCGACGATGCAGTTTAGGGCTTGCCTGAATCACGATGTTGCCCGAGAAAGGTTCTTCCTGATCCTTTCCTTGTTCTTGGCAAAATGCAAGGTACTCCTCTCTTTTCTAAGTTCCTTTACCGATGATCCGCAAGTTGATCACCGTTCCGTGAAATGCGTCAATTTCCGGATCAAACGAAACAACTCCCAGATATCCTTTGTATTCGATCATGGCATAACCCTTACTGCGCTCTTGTCCATATTTGGACTCGAATGTGGACGATGAAACTCCTGCCCGTTCACTCAAGACAGCTCCCAAGGCTTGCAACAATGCTTCGACATCACGCCACTTGATATTGCCCGATATAGGCTATGCAAATACGTCATTGAATGTTTTCCTATGGCGTTTATTCATTGTTCCATGGCCAACACTTATGAGAGTACTTCAGCTATATCACGAGCATCAAGCAACGCAATATGCCACCGCTGTGCCCGACGCGTAATGGTGCTTTCGCAGAGGCCGCACGAATCAGTACGCGCTAGCGACGAGTTTGGCAATCGTCGTTTGCCCGCCTTCGGCATCGACCTCCACACCGACCCGACACAGATACAGGCCCGGCGGCGTCAAGCGGCCCTGATCGTCCCGCCCGTCCCAAGTCAAGCGCTGCACTCCGGCGGCGTGTGCCACCACCGGGGCCGTCTGCCGCACGCGCTGGCCGTCTAAGCCATACACCTCTAGCACCAACGCCTTGGCACCCTGCACCGCGAACACTGGAAACACCAATTCCACCACGTCGTTGATCCCGTCCCCATTGGGTGTAAACGGGTTTGACGACGTGGCCACCTCGCCCAACAGCCCGCCGCTAAATGGGGTCAACACCTGCAAGCTGCGGCCGACGTCGGCATCTACCCGCTGCCACACCCGCTCGTCGCCTTCGCCCAGCCCTACCTGCACGGTAAAAGCATTGCTCGCGAGGTAGAGCACACCCGAAAACTGCACCGCGACGAACTCTTCCCCCTCCGTCACGGGCGCGGATAGCCGCACCCACAGCGAATCGGTCCCGGTCTTTACCCTCGTCACTTGTACGCGCTCCGTGCCCACAACCACTTCCTCCAGATCGACCGCTGCCCCAGGCGGCAATATCACTAGTACTTGGTCGAAGCCGCGATTGCCAGCTTGGAACTGCGGCTGCAAAGACAGCGCGAAGACCGTGCGCTCCCCCCGCTTTTGTGTCTGCCGCGGCTGCACCTCGCCTAGGATCTGGCTGGCCAAGGGCCAATCCAACGCGATGTGTAGCCGGCGCAACAACACCGCTCGGCCGGGGTCGTCCGAGCGCAGCGTGGCCTCCACTATGGCGTAGCGGCGCGGGCTTGGCGAGGCAATCGGTGCGTCCGTGGCCGAGTAGAACGGACTCCAAGAGCTCCAGTCGGTGCCGGGAACCACCGAGATGGTCGAATCGCCGCGCTGAAAGCTGAGTAGCTTGCGATATTTGGCCTCGGACACCTCTTTCCCGGCCGTGGTGAAGTAGTGGATTTCCTCGTTGAGTTGGTTGCCGGTGCGCGTGCGAAATTGCACTTGAGTGCCCGGCGGGGCGTCGGCGGCCCAGTGAATGGAAGACAGGATGCGCGGGTCGCTGCCCAACTCCATAGGTGCTGATTGGAGCGTCACTTGCGGGAGAAAGCCGCGACCGTAGATCTGGAGTTCGCGGATGCCGGAATTGGCCCAATTTGGGACGATGAGTACGCGGTAATCCATCTTGAAGTAGCGCGCCTTGGTGAGCGGAAAGGCATTGTTCTGATAAAAAATGTGGGGAAACAACCCGCTGAAGCGGCCCGGCTCTTGGTCGGCGGTTTCCCGTGCGGCTAGCCCAACATAGGCCAAGCTGCCGTCCGGGTTGCGCTGCCCATTCGAGAGGTTGATGGCGTAGTTGGGAAATGCGCCGGTAAAGCCGTGGGCGATGTTTTCGCGGTCAAAGCCGATGACCACTCGGCTGATCCAGAACCAAGTCCCCAAGTCGAAGAGAAGTTCGCGGTTGAACTCCACGTCAATGTGCTCGCCGCCGCTGACGCCCACTTGCTCGGTCCACACGGTCTTGTAGTCGCCGTCCACGGCCAAGCGCTCCGTCCCGGTATTGCTCGTACCCCCGATCAACCCACCCCGGTTCAGCGCGCCCAAGCTGATGTTGTCGCCCTCGGTCCACACCTCCACCTCGGCCAGCCTGGGCCGCTCCCGTCGATGGTACTGAACCGGGCCGGCGCGCGATTCGCTCAGCTCTGCGTGTTGGGCTTGGTCGATCTGCCGCAAAATGCCCGAGGACTCGCGCAAGAAGTAGAGCACATCGCCGCGCTCTTCCTCCAGCAAGCTGTTCCAGCGGGTCTCGCTAACTTCGTGCCCTTGGCCTCGCCCACTGGCCGTGGCCACGATCTGGACGAACTGGAACATGTCGCCGACAAAGCCTGTGTCCGCTTCCTGAGAGGGCTTCAGGTCAAACTCGAAGACGCGCTGGGTTTTGTTCAACCCTTCGCTGCGGCCGGCCTGCGCGAAGCGGAGTGCCTTGCTTTGGGAGAAAGCCGGGAGGCCGTTGGACGTGAGTACCTTGAACTGTAGGAAAGGGTCACCTAGGCCTTCTGGGGCGAATTTCACCACGATTTTGCGCGCCCAGACCAAGCGGCCCAGGTCGATCTCGACCCACCAATCGCGGAGGGACGCGCCCAAGTCTGGCTCCCAGAAAGTATCCTCTTGGCCGTCTATGACATTCGCAGCCTCGGCCAAGTTTGCGCCCGCCGCCCTGACCCCGCCCTGCCCATCTTCGCCGTACACAAAGTTTGGGGCGTCTAGCGCGGCGTTGATTTGCTCGCGGATGAAGTTCGGCCGCACCCCTTCCGGGCCGAATTGCACCGTGCCTGCGGCTACCTCCCATTCCGCCCAGTCGCTCTCGTCAACGGCGACCCGGTCCGATTCGATGCGGTATCCTTGGGGCCACGCCGCAGGGGCGATCAGCAGGGCGCAGACAACGAGCCGCAACCAAGTCACGCGAGCCTTTCCTCCCCTACCTGCTGGCACGCAGCGATGAATTCCTCGGCCGTGGTAGTATAACCGATCAGATGTTCAAAGTTGCGCAGCGTGATCCGGTTGATCCAACCGCCCTCCGGCAAGCTATCGTCTAGCGTATCTGGCATCTCGATCTCACCGGGGGCGTTTGAACAATCGCGCAAGAGAATGACGCGGTAATTCCTCCCTACAGCTTCGGCGCAGGTGTAGTGCAAGCAGGCCCGCCGGCTGTAGCCAACCACGAACAGCGTCTTAATGCCATAGCTGCGCAAGTGCTGGTCCAAGAAGGTGTCGTGGAAGCCGCTCCAGATCCACTTGGGGAAATTGCGCTCGCCCTCGCGAGGGGCCACGCAGTCGAGGTATTCGGGTTTGTATTCTTGCCGCGACCAGCTTGCAATACCATTGCCTCCCTTGGTCTTGCCCCAGATCTCGCCCACGATGTTGCCCGGGTCGGCCACTAGGCGCAGATCGTTGTGGACGTAGTTGACCAGCATCCCGCTGTTGCGGGCGGCTTGCAAAGCCGGGGCGATGAAGTTCTTGGTCGTTGGATTGGGCGAGTGCCCATCAACATCTACCAAGAGAAAGGCGCACTCGGCGAACTTCAAGGTCAGGGGTTCGTACCCGTAGTCGTACCCGCCGGGATAATCCTTGTAATAGCGAATGGGGATTTGGATGTTGGCCATAGGGGCCTCCTTTTGTTAGTGGTTAGTGGTTAGTGGTTAGTGGTTAGTGGTTAGTGGTTAGTGGTTAGTCCCCGCGCCGCCCCTAGGGATCCCTAAATAAGTCACTGATCACTGATCACTGATCACTGATCACTGATCACTGATCACTGATCACTCGCCACTAATAAACCACCGCGACGGTTCCCGCTAGCTGATCGCCGCCTTTTTCCGACTCTACCGATATGCGATAAACGTACAGGCCCGGGGGCACCCGCTCGCCGCTTTCGTCCCGGCCATCCCAAGCAAAGCGCAAGTCGCCGCTGTGCTGCTGCCCGTCGTGGATTACCCGCAGCGAGCGGCCGGACAGGTCGAAGACCGCAAGGCGCAAAGGCACCTCTTGAGTTACCTGCAACAGCTTGAAAGAGAAGTGGATCTGCTCGTTTACCCCGTCGCCATTGGGGGTGGCAATTTTCGGCTGCACCGCTAGATCGTCCAGTAGGCGACGAGAAATCGAGGTGCGGACCGTGAGCACCTCGCTTGCTATCTCACTGGCCGCATTGCCGCGATTGATGGGTTGCGCCAGCTCTAAAGGGCGCTGTGAGTCTCGCACCCAACCGCGAAAGGTCGTGCCGTAGCGCAGCACCGGAGCGCGGAAGAACACTTCGATCACTCCGCCGGAATCCTCGGATGTGCGAGGGGGAAACAAGGCGACCGAGAAGCGCAGCGAATCCGGCTCGACGTGCACGGCGAAGCTGTCTAAGCCGGTGGCTTGGACCGAATCCACGCCAGTCACGCCAAAGGGCGCGGCGATTTCCACCCCGTCAAAACCAGAGTGCTGTGCGCGGATGATGGGCTGAATGGCATACCTGAACGACGCGATCTCGCCCAAGGTGACTTCAGGGGGGTATATTTCGCCCAGCACCTCCTCGGCGAGAGGCGGCTTGGTCGCCGAGAATTCGATGAACTCTAGCTCGCCGCCTTCGCTGCCTACGGGCAAAAAATCGACCCGCAGTTGAAAGACTGAATTGGGACCGGGCGAGGCTATGGAAGTTCCGCTGCTGTCGGCGAAAGTGTATGGCGACGACCAGAAGCTCCAGTTGTCAATGTCGTAGGTGATTTCGCCGGCCTCGCCCGGTTTGAGGAAGAGATAGTCCGCCGCGTCGAGGGGTTGGCCCGCTTCGTCGAGCGATGTCACTTCATCGCCCCGGCCAGTGAAGCGCCAATACACGTTTGGATCGAGATCCTTCCCGGCCCGCGATTGGATCCAGACGCGGGCGCGGGGATCCTTGCGGCCTCGCCAGCGAATGTCGCCCCACACGGCCGGCTCGCCGAGGTCGATAAACGGGCCGACGTACGAGGCTTGGTGCGCGTAACCTACGCCATAGACCTCTACTTCGCCGATGTGCAGGGCCTTGGGCGACGCTCGGTAGAGCAACAGGCCCACGCTGCGGGCGAGGGCTGGGGGAAAGCGCACGTCTATGGTGTCCTGCACGTTTTCAGGTAGCTCAAAGACGATATGGCCGCCGACGCGGGCGGCACCATACCCCGATACGTTGTCTTTCTTCTGTACGCCGAGGTCGGCGGTCACGTCCAACTTGTCGGGATACAGGCCGCTCTCGGCGGCGACGATCCGCACCCGGTTCACAAAGAACAGGCCGCCGAGGTCCATGGTGATGCGCCGCGTCTCCAAGTAGCGCTGGCCCGTGAACCGGCTCTGAATGCCCTCCACCCATTCCCAGAACGTCGCGGGATCGGCGTCGATCATGTTCTTGGAGCGATCGGTGATGGAATAGCTCGCTACCCCGCTCACCCGCACGTAAGGCCCCGCGTTCCGCTCGGCACTGGTGAGAGCGATATTGGTCGCCGGCGTCAAAAAGATCGGCCGCAGCGTTCCGGCGGTGAGGGCCTCGGTGTCGAGACTTTGCTCCTCCTCGAAGTCGCTCCAAGACAATTGATGGAAGTTCACCTCGGCCTCGCTCGGGCGGGGCAGGTCCTCGCCGCCGATGCGGTAAATTTCCACGGCTCCGCCTCTTCCCAGCGAGAGCCCCGCGAGCACGAGGGCCAGTAGCGTCCTTTTTCTCATGGCGTCTGCCTTAAAAATGATAGCTAATTGTTTTGAAAGCCCCCTTAGTCGAGCCCGGCATAGACCGTCACAAACTGGGATGCGCCGGTGAAAGCGTCCTCTCCCTTGCGGTCGATGCGGCTGACGCGCAGGCCCATCTGAGTGGTCAAACTGTATCCTAAATACGCGCCGGTGTTGGAGTACTGGATGGCGAGAACCGTCTCTCGGTAGTCTGGTTGCAAGCCCAAGGCCCGCACTTTTTCCGCGTCTTCGAGCTGGCTGAATATGGTGTATTCCAACCCGGCCCTCAGTTCGGAACTGGTCAGGATGGCGACCTCGCCGATCAAGAACAAGAGCAGGGCGTTTTCCTTGCGCACGGGATCGTTGCTCAGCAGCGGTGCTTCGCGGCGGTGTTCGTTCTTGACCTTGGGTGCCAACACCACGCGGCCGATCGCACGCCGGTACTCGGCCTTGTTGATCAGGCCGAAGAACTGGAAGTTTTCGCGCACGTCCGGCTGCTCGTCGTTTTGGTGCCAGATGTCGTATTTCAGCTTGTTGGTGAAAGTCAGGCCGGGTATAGCGGTGTAATCGAAACTGACAAATGCGGAATTGATATAGGTGTTGAGCGCGGCCAAGGGGTCTTCTATGCGCTGCAACGCGCCCGGGGCACCGGTCGGCTGCACCCACTGGACGACATTGTCGGCAATCTCGTCCTCGACTCGCTTGAACATGTCGAAGATGCGGAGCCGACCCACGCCGGCCATGTCTTTGTCCCAGGTAACAACTCCGTACGCGGTTTGTTCGCGCTTCTTGGCCGAGAGCATGCGCTCCTGTTTGTAGCCTGCGGTCAGCCGCATCTCGGGCGTGAGATGTATCCCGACATACACATTGTAGCCTCGGCGGTTGCGGTCGTATGGATAATCCGGGTCTTCGTCGTTTTCAAAGCGGTCAATCCAGAAGTTGTTGTTCATGTCCATGCCAAACAGAAACTCCGGGCGATCTACGTGGTATCGCAGGAAAGGCTCCTCGTAGTCGGGGACGAAGTTCGGCCGGAACTCGTTGTCGTTTTGGTTGAAATCAGAGATGAAGTCGAGGTTTTCGTCCCACCCGGGGAAAATCCGCAAATCCGGCCCGAACTGGTTGAGACGCAGCCAGTCGGGGATGCGGTCTTGGTCGTCGTTGTCATCGACCCACTCATAAAAATTGGTCGTTGGATCTGTGTAGTCGATGTCGCCCGAGGGCGAGGCAATCAGGCTGGTGGTGCCGTAGTTGTAATCCATGCTATAGGTCTCGGCAAAGAGAAAATAGGGATAGCTCTTCTTCGACAGATTGACCATATAGGCATTGGCTTGATCTGCAGCCGTGTGGTGGGTCGCAAAAGCGCGGTTCGGGTATTTGCGATAGTGCCGACTGCGGTCGAATTCCGCGTACAGATCAAAACCCAGCACGCCCCGTGCCTCCAAGGTAAACCCGTAGATGTCGTTCCCGGTAGGCAGGCCGTAGTCGAGGCGCATAAGCCCCAAGTTGGAGCCGTCCTGTACATTGCCAGCCGCCCGCTTGGCCGTCAGAAAAACGGGCTGGCCTTCGGGTATGTTGAGCTGGCGATCCGAGCTCATTTCGATGTGGTAGTCGTTGGCCACTACCAACTCGATCTGCGCGCGGCGAATGGTCGAAAGCTCCGGGCCGGTGTACGACGGGGAGCGGAAGTCGTAGGTCATTTCGATTCGTTCGTCGCCATCGGCCGCGAGGAATCCGAGGCGTTGTAAGCCGCCATCGATGATCGGCTCAAAGCCGATTTGACTGCCCCGCACCGTCTCTTTCTCGACCTCGACGACGCGCTCGCCTTGTTCTGTCTCGCGCGCTACCTCGGTCTCGGATTCAATGATGATGTCCCACGAAAAAAGAGCCGCCCCACCCTCGCGATCTTCGGGCGAATCATCGCTCAGGCGGATGAAAATTTGCCCGATGTGCTCTAGATTTTGCCCAACCGTCAGCGAACCGGTCCACGGGTTGCCCTCGAAGCTCTCCAACAGGGTTTGCGAGTTGTGGGCGTTGATATAGAGGCCGCCTACCTCGACAAAGTCGCCGATCTGCGTCGTGCCGTAGAAGCCCAACAGGTTGGTGCTATTGGTGGTTTCAACCGACACGCTCCGCGCCAGCCCCGGAGAGCTAATCCGCGACATCAAGAAGGTCAGGCTGTACTTGTCGGACTGAAAGTCGGCTTGGATGCCGTCGAAGGCCGGCTTGGAGAACGTCATCGGCGTTAGCGTGGTGCGGATCTTACTGCCGATGGTCAGGGCCAAGTTGTTTTGTCCCTTCTGGTCGGAAGCAATGACGAGCTCGTTGAACCACCCGCTGAACCTAGAGGTCTTGAAGACCGTGCTACCAAACTGCTGGGGCTGATTCTGGCTCCAGTCGTAGATGAGCCAGCCGCGGTTGATAAAAGATCCATAGAGGTCGTAAAAATAATCGCCCTCTATGTCGCTGGAGACGTAGCGCTGGTACAGGTCGCGGGCGTAGTTGGTGTATTCCCATTGTTTCCAGCCGTAGAGCTGGTATAGCTCCTGGGGCGCGTACCAACGCCGCACGGCCGGGTCTAAGGCGTCGAAAAGCACCCCCGGCCCCACGGGTTCATACGAGACCTCGCCGCCTTGCTGCACCCCCAACCTACTGCCGTAATCTTCCCTTCCCTGAGCCTCAATATCGCCGCCCGTCGCCGCGGCAATCAGGGCTGTCAGTAAAAGCAAGTTTCGTCTGGCCACAAAACACTCCTTGTCAATAGGCGATGGCCACCGCGCTACTGCTGCGCTCGGTGCCGCTGTCGGTCTCCACTTCGACTTGCAGGATGTAAAGCCCTAAAGGCAGTAGTTCGCCCTGTGCATCTCGGCCATCCCAAGGGAGTTGGAATCGCCCGCTCTTGCTGCCAGCCGCTGGCAGCTCTGCGACCTGATTGTGTGCTAAGTCGTAGATCCGCAGTGCAACCGGCGCTCGGCCCGTCAGATAGAGCAGATCGTAGCTGATCGTCGTGTAATCGTTGATTCCGTCGCCGTTGGGCGTAAACATGGCCGGCGTTGCGGACACCCGATGCACCAAGCGCTGGCCCTTCAAGGGCACTCGCACGCTCAGATCGTCTCCCGCAAAGAGGAGAGCGGCGTTGCCGCTTTCGATCGCTTGCGGCAGCGCGCCCTCTCGCGTGGTGTCGAGCAGGCGTCCGGTAAACACGGTCTCATAGCGCAGCACGGCCGTGTCGAAAACCACTTGCAGGGCGCGATTGCCGATCTGGCGCACAAAGCTGGCCCGCAGACCGTTGGCCCCTAGTTCCTCGCTGAACTCGATCTCTTGGCCATCTACGCGCAACTCGCGCAGGGCGCGGACCGGGGCCGTAGTGTCGATTTCCAAGCGGTCGAATCCCCGGGCGTCCGTCACCTCGATGGTATAGACGAAACTCGTATCCACGCCTACGGGGACCTCCTGTGGCCATATCTCGCCGATTATCGACTGCGCCAAGGCCGGGCGAAAGACCTCGAAAGCGAGTGAATCCACGGCCATGCCATCTTCGAGTCCATCGCTTGCAAACGCCATGCTGAATTGGAAATAGCGGCGCGGTGCCGGCGAGAGGATCGGATCGCCGCTGCTCCGATAGGGAGTGGACCAAGGGCTCCAGCTAGCAGGCTCGTCGTCCGGCGAGGGGCGGCTGCCGCTGCGGGTGCGAATGACGAGCCGCGACCGCTGCGGCAAGCCCATTTGCTCGGTGGCCCATTGCAGCCGGCCCCACAGCGCATCCTGCTCCATGTCGAAGACCTCGGACAGGTAATCCGCCTCGGGCACGAACCCGCTGCCAAAAATTTCCAGTTCGTCGATTTCCCAATTGAACCGCTGCGTGGATTCCAAGCGGATATAGCGCACGTATTGCAAGGGAAATCGCACATCGATGGTGTCGCGGCTATTACTGCCGTCTTGGGCCGTGACCGTGAGCAAGGTCTTGTCCGGCAGCTTCTCGACTGAGGCGGCCACGATATCTGCGCCGAATGCGCCGTCGTTGATGGAAAGCACGTAGCCTTTCATAAAGTCGCTCTTGAAGGCTCGGCGCGGAAAGAAGCGAATGTGATTGACGCCAAATCGAGCGCCTAAATCGAAGACTAGGAGGATTCCGGTGGCCACCACGTTCTTGGCCTCAAAAGCCGTGTCTATATCGCCGTCCACCATGCTGTGTAAACGCTCTTCGAGCACGGCTGAGGTCAGGCGCAAAACGGCCTGGGCGTTGGGCGAAGTCACCCGGCCGCCGCGCTCGAGGATCCCGGCGGCGATATTGGTGTTTTCCGCCACGCTGCGGGGCTGGATCCAACCGGCGCGGGAGCCAAAGTCGATGACCGGTGCGGATGCGGCCGCCTCCTGCCAAGTCGCGCCGCTTCCGCTGCCCCCGATCACGATATTTTCCGTCGCTAGGGCCGCCGCAGCGAGCAACCCCACTAGGGCCAAGGCATTGCGCTGTCTGCTCATATCGCCTTTTGGGAGAGTTGCGCCCCGGCCGGTCTTGCCCAGCCAAGGCGGGTCAATCAGGTTCAGCATCTTCGACAGGATGGTTACCAGCAAGCCTGCCATCCCGAATTGAATGCCGATAATCCAGCGGAGCGATGTTCGCATATCCGCCTGGGTGTGCTCGATATCTTCCAAGCGGCGGTCTAACTGCTCGGCGATGCCTTCCAGCCGTCCAATGCGCCGATCATGGTCTTGAGCTTGGGTAATCGGTTCGCTCATGGTCTATCGGTTAGGAGTGGGTTGGCACTGCCGGAATAGCTCTTTACGAGAGTGCGCGTTTTTTGGTGTCGCCTCTGATCCGCGATCCCAGTTGAGACCCTACTGTCGTGTGCTTAGATCAACAGCTTCTAAAGCATCTTATATCCCAAACCTAAAGGCTATGAAATAACTGATGTTACGCAGCCTTATCGTCCGCGACTTCCTGCCGCCCACTCCTTGTCATTCTCGCATACGCGGGAATCCAGCCCCGCGCACGATGCGGACTTCGGCGCACTCAGTCAAGTCGCTCAGCCGAACCGCCGAGGATTATAATCTGGATGCCTGCGTAAGCAGGCATGACACGACTGAGCGGACATAGACCAAGAGATCGCAAGGCTGCGTAACATCAGTGAAATAAAAAACCGCCATACCAGGTCGGAAGCCCGGCATGGCGGCACTCAGGCTACGCGCCTGAAACCACTACTCGGCAAACGTGGATTTGAGCCGGCCCCAGCCAACTTCCTCTACGGCTGTGGGTTCGGCTGTGGCTTGGGAACCCCAATCGATGTCCGGGTCGATGGGAGCCAGCAGAAAGTCGGAGAGCAAATCGCCCTGGAAGTAGCTATCCGTGGCCCCGCTCAGGGTCCAGTAGCCTTCATAGCCGCCGCTCTCCAGATCGTCGTCGTCGATGATCGTGAAGTGGAAACCAATGATATTGCCCTCTACCAGCGTACCAATCGTGCTCTGGTCAATTCCGTTCCAGTTCAAGTTGTCGAAGGGGGTCAGCATGTACTCGGCCCGGAAGAAGCCCTCCCCGCCTTCCTCAGCTGTCTGGGTAGAGGCGAACTGCCCGTAGGGCGGCTCGGTGATCCACTGGGCTTTGCCCCAGTGATTGAGGCCCGGGCCACCTTGGTTGAAACCGTAGTTCTGAGCGTGGGCACCGTGCAGCAGATCCTTCTGATCTTGGTCCTCCACATCGGGCCACACATTGAACATACCGCCGCTGTGGTCCGCGTCGAAAACCATCTCCATAGGCTCCCAGCCGGTGATGACCCAGATGGCGTCGTCGAACCGATCCTCCATGACGTAGAGCTTATTGGTGTTGGGGTTCCAGCCGACGATGGCCCGCAGGGCTAAGTCGGTGGCGTCCCACGCGGTGCCTACGCCTCTCACGGTCTCGGTTAGCTGCTCGTGGTTGATCCAGTAGCCATCGGGAATGACGTCCCACTCGGCGAGATTGCCGTCGATGGTGGGAATGTTGACATCTGGGAATTGCACGGCTGGGAACACCACATCTGCTGGCAGATGTGCCCAGCAGGGGGTGGCCACGAGGGCGAAAATCAGGGCGAGCTTTTTCATTGCTTTACTCCATTTGGAAAGAGGTTGGAAAAACTCTAACTTCTCTGCACGTGCTTTTACCGTTTCATCCTACATTGTACGGAATCTCCTTCTCATCTGTCAAAAAATAAAAACCTTATCTCTTCATACAATAGCAAAACCTCATCGATTGCGCCCTCGTCTTGCTTACAGGGTAAAAAAGGTAATTGAGCACCAAGAAAAGTAGGTACGCTATGCTTATGAGCGTAGGGCCTTTAGAGTATTGCTGGCCGGCCTATGCAATGCCGAGCTTGTAAGTTAAAATCGGCTGGGCCGCTTGGCTCGATTTCGCGTATGGCCAACGGAGTCACCGGTACGAGTACCAGAGCACCTTTGGCTTCGGCGGCAGCAACGGGCCTGTCCCGCACCGACCACTCGCGTCGATAGCCTACACGTACTCTGGCCCGGACAGCCCTCATAACGCTTCTTCGACCTGTCCATCAACTGCAGTATCCGCGTCGTACGACGCGAGGTCATTACCGGATTCTCAGGAAGCCTCCTTCTACATAACCTCTCAAGATGATTTGACGAGCACTTTCTGTTTGTTGTACACGAAGGTCGTGCCCAGTCTGTGGGCACTGCCTTCGCGGCGGAACTTCGGCTAATTGTGGTCTCATAGTGCTTTGTAATCGTAGAGAGTGCGATGTAAAAGCTATCACAAGGGTCGGACCAAGAGTACTCGCTGGTGCTCTCACCGGGGGGCGAGATCTTGGCAGGACGGCAACGCCTCGGCTTGCGAGAGCGGGATCAGTGCCAACATGGTGGCACTCAACAGGCGTAGCATTATGTTGCAGCGTTCCACAATTGAATCTCCTCTTGAGATTTTGAGATAAGGTTATTGAAGGTTACTGAGTGAATGGGTAGAGCGGCTTCCTCCTTTCGCTATCTAACGCTCCCTCGATGACGGAAAGAGCAAACCGGTTGCCAGAATCCGGCTCTAGGCGATAAACTCTTCGTTTGGAGGCGGACCGGGCGGTATATCTAGCCTCTGGGCATATGTAGGACTGCTAGTATAACGGCTTCGCCGGGGATATAAGGCGACTTGAGAATGTTTGGGCACGGTCTCATCTTATTGTCGATACGATAGAATAGAGCTAAGGAACATCCAAGATGACCGCGATTGAGCACACACCTGCGCGCCGATCACTACGCTGAGCAAGCCCACTTGTGCTGCGTGCGCCGCGGCGTCTCAAGCCGAGGGAGAAACGACTATGAGTGAGCCAATTACGCCGCCGCAGCCCACGACCGCTGTATAGAATGTTTAAATGTCCGCTTTATGCATGTTGATATATGTTCCGCTCCTCGCTCTTGCCGGTGATGCGACAGAACTAGAAGACAGGTCGCTGGTCCAAGTGGGTACGGAGCTGATTACCGAGCGGGACTATCGCGGTTTTGTCGCCGGCCTGCCCGAGTGGACCAAGAGCGCGGCCAAGGGCAGCGACCAAGTGCGCGACTATCTGCAATCCCTCGTCGATCGCGTCCTCATCTTGCGCGCAGCACGGGCGCAGCAGTTGGAGCAAAACGCGGCCGTGCAAAAAAACATGGAAGCGACGCTGCGGCTGAAAGTGGGACAGGCGATGGAGCAGCGCTATATCCGGACTACCGTCTCAATCAGCGAAGAAGAGTTGCGGCGAGAATTCGCAGCGCAGCGGTGGGAGCGGCAGCTCAAGATCGCCCACATTTTCGTGCGGACGCAGGCGCGGGCCGAAACGGCCTTAGCGGCCCTGCGTACGGGTCGGCCCTTTGCGGAGGTGGCACACGAGTTTTCGCAAAATCTCACCACCGCGGCGCACGGCGGGGAAAAGCCTTACTATTACGGCCGCCTCCATGCCATCCCGGCCGTGCGCGATTCCTTGTTTAGCTTACCTAAGGGCGCAATCTCCGCGATCCTCCCAGTTCCCAAGGGGTATGAGATTTTCAAAATCCTCGATGAGCGCACAGCTTCCTATGAGCAAATGCGGCCACAAGTCCTCAAGGCCCTTATGAAAGAGCGGTTGCAGGCGCGGCGGCGGGCGTACATTGACTCGCTGGCCGAGCGGTTCCAATGGCGGGTGGTTGCGGAGGGCATGGAGCGGCTCGTGCGCATATTGCACAGCGGCGGGCAAGAGAGCGATAAGAAGGTATTCTACCTTTCGGAGGCAGACGCCGCATCCGCGCTGTACACGTATCGGGGCGGCGCGATCAGCTTGGGCGAAGCAGTGAGCCGCTCGCAGTTCATCCGCCAAGGACGCTACGTGGACGACAGCCTGAAGGTGGCATACTACTTGGAGCGCGACGTGGAGGTGCCGCAGCTTCTTCTGATGCAAGGCCGCGCCTTGGGGATTGACCAGGAGCCTGCGATCGCCGACTGGCTCGCGCGCAAAAAGGAAGAAATCCTCATCCGCGAAATGCGGCGTCTCGCCACAGCTCACAAGAGGCCGGTGACCGAGCAAGAGATGCGCGCTCACTACGAGGCCCACCCGAGGAGTTACCAGACTTCGTCTATGGTAGAAGTCGTGGAAATACAGGTCAAAGAAGAGTCGCAAGCGCAGGAATTACTAGCCCTGATACGCGCCGACCGACAGCGGGCCGCGCCGCTAATCGCCCTCCTCGCCGAGATAGGAAAGGACGGGCGCGAGGTGAGCGCGTTGCAAGAACTCAACGATGAACTTGCGGTATATGGCTGGCTCAAGCGGCGTCTAAGCGATCCCCTAGGCGCGGCGCAAGTCGCCGCGGAGATTGCAAATGCGACCGAGCCGACAGCTCTCGCCGAGACCTACATCGTGCGCCAGCTCGCTGCCTTCTACAGCGTGCGCCACGGCAGCCGCGAGGCCGAGGGCCTCTACCAGCTCTATTGGCACGAGACGCCGCGCTTTGGGGCGCTGATCCAAGCGGCCATGGAGGCCGAGGTCGGCGCGCTCATCGGCCCGGTAGAACACCACGGCCTGTACTCGATCGCCAAAATCGTGGGGCGCGGCGAATCGGGGCGGCGGCCCTTTGCGGAAGTGCAGAAACGCATTGAGCACACTTTGCGGCGCGAGCGCGAGCGCGAATTGTTCGGACAGTGGCTGCAAGCGTTGCGCGCCGCCGCGGCGGACGAAGTGGTCTTCTTCGACGACAACATCAAAGCACTGGGGCAGGACGCGCCGTGATCCAACGCGAACTCCGCAAGCTGATCGCGCCCCTGCTCGGGCCGGCGCTCGTGCTGCACATCGCGTTCTTTGTGCTGCCGGTGTGCAACGCCTTCTACTATTCACTGACTTCTTGGTCGGGCGTAGCGCCGGAAAAGGAGTACATCGGCCTCGCCAATTTTGTGCGCGCCTTTGCCGATCACACCTTTCTCACAGCCTTAGAGAACGTCTTTTTGTTCGGCCTCCTCGGGTTCTTAGTCGTCTTTCCGCTGAGCCTGCTGTTCGCAGTGATTCTCTCCAAGAAGCCACCCTTTGCGGGCTTTCTAAAATTCGTCGTCTTTGCCCCCACCCTGCTCTCGGTCGTGGTCACCGCCGTGCTGTGGGGCAGCATCTACAACCCGGTCATCGGCCTGCTCAACGAAACCCTGCGCAGCGTTGGGCTAGACGTGCTCACCCGGCCTTGGTTGGGCAGCCGCCACAGCGCCCTGCCGGCCATTGCCGTCGCCATGATCTGGCAGGGGCTGGGCACCTACGTGATCCTATTTTTGGCGGGCTTGCAAAAGATACCGCTCAGTTTTTACGAGTCCGCCGAGCTAGATGGAGCCAATGCTTGGCAGCAATTTTGGCACGTGACCTTGCCGCTGCTATGGGACGTCGTGCAGATCTTAGTGATTTTCTGGATCATCGGTGCCTTTCAGGCTTTTGCCCTCATCTTCGTCATCACGCGCGGCTATCCCAACGTCATTGAGGTGCTGGGAACCTATATTTATTGGGCTGGCTTTCAGGGGCAAAGTATCGGCTATGCCTCGGCCATGGGGGTCGTCATGTTCTTCCTCGTATTGGCGTTTAGCCTCGCGGTCAATCGCCTGATGCGCCGCGAGAGCGTGGAATACTAAAGATGCGCCGCTGGGCCAAGCTGTTGGCCATCCTATTTATGGGGAGCTATTGCCTGAGTTCCCTGATCGCCCTCTTCTGGGTGACCTATACTTCCTTTAAGACGAATCCCGAGTTCTTCGCCAGCACTTGGGCCTTGCCAGCCGAATTGCGCTGGAGCAACTACGCGTACGCTTGGGACAACGCCGAAATTGGCCGCTACTTTCTTAATACGGCTTACATCACCGCGCTCGCCACGAGTGGCACCTTAGCGGCGTCGGCTATGGCGGCGTATGTCCTATCGCGGGTGACCTTCTCGTTGCGGCGATTTACCTTCTATCTTTTCCTATCGGCCATGATGGTGCCGCCCATGTTGTACCTCTTCCCGCTCTTTGTGCAGATGCGGCACTTGCACCTAACCAACAGCCACTTTGGCTTGATCGTGCTCTACATCGCCACCGGGCTGCCCTTTTCGATCTTTGTCCTGACGGGTTTTTTCCGAACCCTGCCGACCGAAATGGAAGAGGCTGCGCTGATCGATGGGGCCTCGCCGTGGCGAACCTTCTGGACGATTGCGCTGCCCTTGGCCAAGCCCGGGTTAATCGCGGTTTCCATCTTCAACTGCATCAACTACTGGAACGAGTTTTTCTGGTCGCTCATCCTCCTCCGCACCGGCAAGCTCTACACGCTGGCTCGCGGCCTGCAAACCCTGTTCTGGAACATGTCAACCGAATCGCGCTGGACCGAGTTATTTGCCGGTCTGGTGATCGTCATGCTGCCTCTGATCGCAGTGTTCATCCTGTTGCAGAACCGCATAACAGAGGGCCTGACCGTCGGCGCATTAAAGGGCTAATCGTGGAGCGCAGGGACTTTCTCAGATACGTGGCTGCTTCGGCCCTCGCCAGCGGGTGCGGCCGGTACCTGCCCGGGGAAAACGCGCTGGAGATCGCCAACCTCCAGCCGCCCGCCGCCCAAGTGCCGATCAACCAGCTCATCTGGCGGGCCGTGGAGCGCTTCCGCGAGACGCACCCGGAAGTTCAAGTCGAGCCGGCCAGCGGCGGCGGCGGCGGTTACCAAGAATTGATGATCCGCGTCATGGAGGGACACCCGCCGGACATCATGTCCTTTGCCACGGCCGAGACCGGCCTGACCTACGCCTACGTCGAACAGGGGCATGTCCTCGATATGACGGAGTACCTCCAGCGGCCTTCTTGGGATACCCCAGGCAAGACTTGGTTGGAGACCATCGATTCGCTCTACCGAGGGCCGCTGACGTACAAAGGTCGCTTTTACGCCATCCCCCAAAACGTGATTTCCCTCCAAGTGTATTGCAACGCCGAGCTATACCAACGCGCCGGTGCCGACCTCAATCCGCAGACTTGGGACCAGTTTCTCGACAACTGCGAACGCCTCAAACGCGCCGGTATAATCCCCATTACCCAAGACGGCATCCACTGGTACACGAGTTGGTGGTTCGACCACCTAGCCCAGCGCATCCTCGGCGCTGACAAGGTGCGCCAAGCCTTCCGCGACCCCCAGCGTCGGACCCCATGGACTGAGCCCGGGTTTCTCCAAGCCGCCCAGAGGGTCGAACAAATGCTGGACCGGGGGTACTTCGCGGAGGGGTTTGCCGGCCTCAATCACATCGAGTCCGAGCTTTTGTTCTGGCAGGGGCGAGCGGCGACCGTCTTTGTCGGCAGTTGGTTTACCAGCGGCCGAACCGCAGTAATGGGGAAGGATTTTTCTTTGTACGCCTTTCGCTTTCCCTCAGTCGAGGGCGGGCGCGGGAATCCGCACGACCTGATCGGCACAGTCAACACCCAGAGCATCCCCGCCCTGGCCCGCCAGCCCGAGCGGGCAGCGGAATTTCTGCGCTTGGTGAACAGCCGCTGGTTCCAGGAGCAGATGGTGCAACAGGCCCAGATGATCAGCCCGCTTGTTGGTATGCCGCTGCCCGGCATCCAACAAGGCTTAGATCAGATCCTCGATCAGACCGAGCGGTTCTACTCATTTTCCTTTGGCCTAGAAGGGGCGCACCCGTTCTTGTACCGCCAATACTGGAACGAGTGGAACCAGTTCATGGTAGCGCGCGAGCTATCGGCCTCCCAGCTCGTGGAAAACCTCGAAAACATCTTTACTCGTTATTACGGTCACGTCGCAGCCTAGCAGGCCACGCTGATAATGCGGTGCAGGTTTGTAGGATGATATTGACTCAGTTGACCATAGGAGGGATAATGGCATTTCTTATATTCGAGGCTTTGGTGCATGGAACGGGGTTTTTGTGTTGCCCCGCCCGTGTGTGGTTTATGCTTTCTTGGTCGGCGTATAGGACTCGGGTTTGGCCAACCCTCGCATCCGGTTGAGCACGGCACAGCCGACCCGTGTTTGGGTCTGTTGGTCGGTCAGGGTTTGGGCGTGCAAGGTGTCGCCCAAGATATGTTTGTAGTGCCTCGCATCCTCTCGGCTGTTGATCGTCAAGGTCTGCGCGACGCGCTCGCCGGTGGCCTCATCAACGCCTACGTGCAACCCCCTAAAGAGTGGAACGATGAGTACACAGGCTCAGGAGCACGTGCTGGCGCGAACTTTTCCAGTACCGCGTATGTGCATATATACAAGTGAGTCATCGATCAGTACAAGACTATGTACGATTCCGTCACCGGCACCCTATGCGCGTTAGCACCGCCTGTAATGTCCACGCGCTAGCGGGCGACTTGTGCGCCTTGGGTCAGGCTGGCTACGGCGTCTGCAGCGTGCAACCCGTAGATATGTTCCCCCAAACGCCGCACTGCGAGGTCGTCGTCGAGTTGTGCAAGCAGGTCGCCTCGTGAGCGAGAAGCGCCATGTGCAGCCGCGGCTCTTGGTCGTGCTGCCCGAATCTCAGCAGGCCCGGACGCTGATTTTCTACCTAGAGCAGCGAGCGTACGAAGTGCTCTGGGCGCACGAGGGGCAAAGCGCGTACGACATACTCGACGCAGATGCTATTGACGCGCTGATCTACGCCCTGCGCGAGAAACGCATCGACGGGTTGCGGGTCCAGCAACTCGCCCACAAGCGAAATATAGCCATCTGCGCGATTGCCATCGCCGGGCCTGAAGACATTGAGCTGGGGGTTGAAGCGATGCGCCAAGGGGCCTACGACTTTCAGCTACAGCCGCTGAATTTGGACAAGGTCGGTGCGGTGTTGGAAAAGGGCCTGCGCTACCAGCAGCTAGTAGGGGAGGTCTCGGATCTACAGCGCCGCTTAGACGAGCGCTACCGCTTTGACGACATCGCTCGTCGCTCGTCGCCTTGGCAGCGCATTTACCTCCAGATCGAACAGGTGGCTCAATCGCGCACCAGCGTTCTGATCGCCGGCGAGACCGGCACGGGCAAGGGCGAGGTGGCAAAAGCCATCCACCAACGGAGCCGACGACGGGAAAATGCCTTCGTCGAAATCAACTGCGGTGCCCTGCCGGAGAGCTTGGTCGAAAACGAGCTTTTCGGCCACGAAAAGGGAGCCTATACCGGGGCCGTAGCAGCGCGCAAAGGGCGCTTTGAACTGGCCGATCAAGGCACCTTGTTTCTCGACGAAGTCGGCGACATTCCCCTGCCGACTCAAGTGAAGCTGCTGAGAGTGATTCAGGACGGACGCTTTGAGCGGATCGGCGGCACTCAGACCCGGCGGGCCGATGTGCGCTTGATCGCAGCGACGCACCGCGATCTCGAAGCCATGGTGCAGGAGGGCACCTTCCGGGCGGACCTCTTCTACCGGCTCAACGTGATCAAGATCGAAGTGCCGCCACTGCGCGAGTGCCGCGAGGACATCCCCATTCTGGCCGACGCGTTTATCCGGCAGTTCGCCGCCGAGAACAACAAGCGCATCGCGGGCATTCGGCCGCGAGCTTTAGATGTGTTGCGCGATTACGATTGGCCTGGCAATGTAAGAGAATTGAAAAACTGCATCGAGGGCATGGTCGTTATGTGCGCCCGCGAAGGCGTGCTCGAGGTCGGGGACATCCCGCGCTACATCAACCGCCAAGAGCGCGTCTTTCCCGGGTTGGGTTTTCGCGTCGGAATGAGCATGGCCGAGATCGAACAGATGGCCATTGCCGAGACGCTGAAGGCCGTTGGCAACGATCGGCGGCGGGCGGCCGAAATCCTGCAAGTCGGCCTCAGTACGCTCTATCGCAAGGTAAAGCAATACGGCGGGATTAGCTAGCTCGCTAGCCTTTAGGCGAGACTATAAGAGTGGCTTTGGCAATCGGCCAACGGATCGCACTAAGCGAGCTTGTCCCACCTTTAGGCAGGGTGAATAGGGCTTGGGAGTAGTCAACTGCGTTGGTTGTAGTAGTATTTGACGAGCGCGTTGAGTGCCTCTTGGGGAGCGGCGACCACATCCGCGTCAATGCAGAACTGGCTCAACCCGGCTAGCTTGAGGCCGTGTCCGTAGTCGCTGAACATTTCTTCGCACAATTCGCCGGGAGCCATATTCCGCGTGCTGGCTAGGGACTCGATTTGCGTGGAGGCTTCCGGCGTGATCTCCAAGGCGATGCCGTGTTCGCGTTGAAAGTTGTCGAGAAAGCGGCACAGCGAGGTGTCTTGGAGCAAGCGTTCTAGACCGGCCGCAGGGTTGAGTACGGTATCGGCCTCGACCGTAAAGTGCTCGATGCCGACGGAGGGGAGCTTTTTTTCGTAGTTAATCAATACTTTTTCAATGGCGCTGACCAAGCCGCGAGCGCCGATGTGCTCGGCGTGTGCGCGCTCGGCTAAAAGGGCTAGGGCCTCGTCGGCAAATTCGATCTCAATGCCATAGGCGCGGAAGTCGCGCTTCTTCGACAGGATGACGCTGCTTTTGGGGTTGCGGAGGATTTTGAGGAGATCTTCGGGGCCGAGGCCGTGCAGTACGGCGATGACGGGCAAGCGGCCAATGAACTCGGACTCGAACCCGTATTTGATCAAATCCTCGGCCCGCACGTGGGACAGGAGCTGATCGGCGTTGAGGTGGGCCGGGTCGGCTTGGGAGCGGAACCCCATGGCGCCTTTGTTGAGTCGACGGCCGATGATTTCGTCCAGCCCGGAAAAGGCCCCGCTAACAATAAAGAGGATATTGCGGGTATTGACCTTCTGGCGTTCGATCTTGCCCGTCTGCTGCATCTGGATGACGGATTCCATCTGCGAGGCAATGTCGTGCGGAGCTTTGAGGTCGACGTCGGTTTCCTCCATCAGCTTGAGCAGGTTGCGCTGGACGCCCGAGCGCGAGACATCTGGGCCGTGTACTCCCTGTGCAGAGGCGATTTTGTCGATTTCGTCGATGTATATGATGCCACACTGGGCGCGTTCGATATCGCCGTCGGCCTCGCGGACTAGATCGCGCACCAAGTCTTCGACATCGCCGCCGACATAGCCGGTCTCGCTGAATTTGGTGGCATCGCCCTTGACGAAAGGGACGCCGATTTTGCGGGCGATAAGGCGGACTAGATAGGTTTTTCCCACGCCGGTAGGGCCGACCATCAACACGTTGTTCTTGATGTTGCCGACGAGCCCTTCTTCTTCCTCTGGGGGCAGTTTTAAGCGGTTGAAGTGCGTGCAGATCTTGGTGGCGAGAATGGCCTTGGCTTCTTGCTGCTTGATTACGTATTGATCGAGATAGGCCTCTAATTCTTCCGGTTTGAGATCGAAATGGAGGGCCTCGGACTCGACCGTCTGCACACCTTCGCCCTCGGTGGCGGAAGCTTCGGGCTGGGCTGGCGCTTGCTCTTGTTCTTCGATTTGTCTAGCTAGGAGACGGCGCAGTTTTTCTGGGTCGATCTCCACTTTTTCAGCACGCGGTTGCATATATTACCTAAGGAAAGGTTGGAAATGCAGTGGCGTAAAAAATATACTCGTCCTCTCAGATGTGGACAACCTGGGCCCCGTGCCTTTTTCCCGCCTGCTTCTATGCAGCGCATTGCTCGCTACGTATGCGTGGTCCTCGCGGCGGTGCTGGCACCGAACTTCGCAGAAGGGCAGGTGCGCCCGTGGACGTACTCGGCCGACGCCGAAAAGACCTTTGGCAGCGGGCTTGAGGCATATCAGCAGGGGCGTTTCGACGAGGCACTCAACCACCTGCGGCAGCTAGCGGAGTTCCCGCTCAATCAGCGGTCCAGCGCAGGCCAGTTCCTCTTGGGAAAAACTCTGTACCGCCTAGGTCGCTTCGCCGAAGCCATCGACGCAGCCTTGGTCTTGCAGCGCAGATTTCCCAAGAGCCGCTACCTGCCCAATGCCCGGCTGTTGATCGGCGACTCGTTTTTCAACAGCAAGCACCACCGCGAAGCCGCATCCCAGTACGGCCGTTTGTTGGCCGCTCAGGCTCCTCTTGGCATCCAGGCCCAAGCAGCCGAGCGGTTGGCGGCCATGGATTGGAACGTACAGATAAAAGAACAAGAGCTGACTCGCCTGCGTCAGGCCGTAGGGGCCGGGCGGCTGCGCGAGGCCCTGTTTTTTGGCCGGGCGCGCTGGCATCAGCGTCTCGGCTGGGAAGAGGAAGCCGCCCAGGCGATGCAGACCTATCGCGATAGCGTTGTCAACGGCATATTCGCTCCGTTGGCCGACGTCTGGGGGGGCGGGCAGCACGCACAGCGCCCGGGCGTTGGTTCGGGATCGCCCCGGTTGGGCTTGTTGCTGCCGGTGACCGGGCCGTATCGCCGAATCGGCGAGGAGCTCCGCGAGGGGGTGCAATTGGCCAATCGGGAAGCCGGCAGTCCCTTTGAACTTGTAGTCGCCGACACCGGGGTTGACTATGGTAATTTGCCCATCGGCACCGATCGCGGCGGCGACGTTAGCGAAAGCTCGGCCAGCGGTTTGTTGCGCGTAGCGTACGGTGCCCAGCAGTTGCTGGACCAAGGGGTCGTGGCCATCGTCGGTCCTCTCTTTAGCAGCTCTAGCGTAGTGGCGGCCACGGTCGCCGCGCGCGCTGGCGTTCCCCTGTTGGTGCCGCTGGCCCAACAGAGCGGCTTGGATTCGCTCGGCCACAGCGTTTTCCAGTTGAGCACGGTCCCGAAGACGCAGGCGCGTCTGTTGGGCGAGTATGCGACCCTCGTCCTTGGTTTGGAGCATTTAGTGATTGTTTCTCCTCTTAGCGACTACGGCTGGGACTTCGCGCGCGAGTTCACCCGCATTGCCGAGCGCAACGGCGGCCAGATCGCGCACAGCGATTGGTATGTCCCCAACGAGACGAAAGATTTTCGCCGCGTCTTCGAGGAGATCCGCGCGGCCGGTTTTGCGCTGAGGCCGCCCCCCCCAGATACGCTTGAAGTAGTCGAGGAAGGGGAAGAGTTAGAAGCGGATATGTTTATCGACACCATCGACGGGGTAGTAGTGGTGGTCGAGAGCTTTGCGGACGCGAAGACGATCGCGCCGCAGGTGCGTTTTCATCGCTTGCAAACCCAAGTCCTCGGCAACGATGCTTGGTGGGATCCCGAAGCCATCCGCCAGATGCGCCCGGGCGAGCGCAAGAATTTCGACGGAGTCATTTTCGTTTCCGCGCGGCAAGCCGAGTCCGCGGCTGCTCGGTCGTTTGTCAGCGCCTTTCGCAAGCAATTCCGCCGCGACCCACACTACGCGGCGGCTGGCTACGACGCGACCCACTTGCTCATCGACGGATGGGGGCAAGGACACCGCGATCCAGCGGCGCTGATCGAGTGGTTGGCCAAGGTCCGTTTCTACGAAGGAGCCTCGGGCGCGATCTCCCTGTCGCCGGACGTGCGCTCCAACAGTGCGCTGACCTTGCTCAAAATCGAGCGCGACGAGATGCGCTCACTTGGCACGGGCGATCTCCCGAAAATGGGTGCCGTCGAGTAGGAAGCGTCGCGTTGCCAAGTATTGCGTTCCTAGTTAACCGAATTTATATTATTGATTTTGTATTTTTAGTTATAGTCAAGAGGCAAAGCTATGCCCACATACGAATACGAATGCCAGCAGTGCGGCCACCGATTTGAAGAGTTTCAAAGCATCACGGCCGCGCCGCGCCAGACCTGCCCGGAAACACATTGTAAAGGGCCGGTCAAGCGGCTCATCGGCATGGGCGGCGGCCTGCTCTTCAAAGGAACGGGCTTTTACGCAACCGACTATCGCAGCGATGGATACCAGAAGGCAGCTAAGGCCGACAAAGACAGTGGCAGCGGCAAAACGGCCGACAAAAAAAGCAGCGGCAAAGCGAATACCGCCAAAACAGATTGAGGAACTTTCCCACGCGATGCGTGGTTAAAACACAGATGTGGTCGAAGATACTAATGGGAATTTTTAGCGTCGGTGTCTGGTGGGGAGGTTGCGGCCAGCAGAGTGCTGAAGAGCTGTTCGCAGCCGGCGAGGCCGCTGCGGCCGACCCCGCCACGGCCGACCAAGCAGTCGCGCATTTTACGGCTTTTCTCGAGCGCTTTTCCCAAGCTTCCCAAGCCCCAGAGGCGCTGAGAAAGCTCGCCAGCTTGTCCCAGCAGCAGGGGAAGATGCAGGAGGCCATTGGTTATTACGAGCGCGTGTTGGCCGAATATCCCGACAGCGGGCACGGCGATGAAGCCCAATTTATGATCGCCTTTATATACGAGGAATACATCCGCGACCTAGAGGAAGCGCGGCGGGCCTATCGGCGCGTGATTGAGAACTACCCTGATTCCGAGCTCGCGATCAGTGCTCGGCACCTGTTGCCCAATGTTGGGCGTGCTCCCCAAGAATGGGTCCAATTTCAGGACAAGGTCGCCGTCCCTTAAATACATTAGAAGTTGCCATAGAGGTCTGAGGCAGCTTGGCCCAGCCGCTTGCGAATCCGCAGGGCGGCTTTTTATTGGATAAAGCCCAGCGCATATCGAGAGCACAGCCGATGACGCAAACAACAATAGACATCCACGCCATTAGCGAGCAGGTCCAGCGCGAGAGCTTGGTGGTGGAGCGCATTTTGCAGGAGATGGACCGGGTCATCGTCGGCCAACGCGCCATGGTGGAGCGAATCTTGATGGGGTTGTTGTGCAACGGCCACATCCTCCTTGAAGGGGTGCCCGGACTGGCCAAAACCCTGACGGTGGCGACGCTGGCGAGGATCGTGGCCGCCCGTTTCAAGCGAATTCAGTTTACCCCTGATCTTTTGCCCGCCGATCTGACCGGTACCACCATCTACAACCAGCACCAAGGAATCTTCATCCCTAAGAAAGGCCCGATCTTCGCCCATTTGATCTTGGCCGACGAGATCAACCGGGCACCAGCCAAAGTACAGAGCGCTCTCTTGGAGTGCATGCAAGAGCGACAGGTGACCATCGGCGAGGAAACCTATTCACTCGACGACCCGTTCTTGGTCATGGCCACCCAGAACCCAATTGATCAAGAGGGAACCTATCCACTGCCCGAGGCTCAAATCGATCGCTTCATGCTTAAAGTAAAAGTCGATTACCCATCGCGCACCGAGGAGCGGCTGATCTTGGACCGCATGGCCAACGACGGCTCGATCGAGGTGGAGCAAACCGTGAGCATCGACGAAATACGCCGCCTGCGCGAGGTGGTGGAGATCGTCTATATCGACGATAAGATCAAGGATTACGTTGTCGATCTCGTCCAAGCCACCCGGCGACCAGCCGACTACGGCTTGGCCGACATGGCGCCGCTGGTCGAGTACGGGGCCTCGCCGCGGGCCGCTATTTTTCTCGTCCGCACGGCGCGCGCCCACGCCTTCATTCAGCGGCGCGGCTACGTCACCCCGGAAGATGTTAAGGCCGTGGGGGCCGATGTACTCAGGCATCGGATCATCGCCTCGTACGAGGCCGAAGCCGAGGAAATCGACAGCGATCGCATCGTGCAGCAACTCTTCGACCATATCGAAGTTCCCTAAAGTCGAGTTGAGCCGTGATTCCCAAAGAGATACTCGACAAAGTTCGCCTGATCGAAATCCACACCCGCAGTATGGTGAACAATCTCTTCGCGGGCGAATACCACTCGGCGTTCAAAGGACGGGGGATGGAGTTTGCCGAAGCGCGCGAATATCAGCCCGGCGACGATGTGCGTCACATCGACTGGAATGTGACGGCGCGGGTGGGCGCGCCCTTCATCAAAATATTCGACGAAGAGCGCGAACTGACCGCCGTGCTGGTGGTAGATGCTAGCGCGTCCGGGGCCTTTGGCTCACAGCAGCAAATGAAGGGAGAAGTTGCGGTCGAGGTCTCGGCGCTGTTGGCCTTTAGCGCGATCAAGAACAACGACCGCGTGGGCCTGCTCATCTTCACCGACGAGGTCGAGGTCTTTGTGCCGCCAAAAAAGGGGCGCAAGCACGTGTTGCGCGTACTGCGCGAGCTGCTGTACTTTCAGCCGCAGGGGCGCAAGACCTCCATCGCCGGGGCCTTGGAATACCTCAGCCGCGTCCTGCACCGCCGCAGCGTGATCTTTGTCATCTCCGACTTTCTCGACCAAGGCTACGAGCCGGCGCTGCGGCACTTGAGCCAGCGCCACGACTTGATCGCCGTGGTGGTGAGCGACCCGCGCGAGTGGGAACTACCCGATGTTGGTTTTATCAATTTGCAAGACGCCGAGACCGGCCAACAGGTGCTCGTCGATAGCGGCCACGAGGGCGTGCGCGCGTTTTTCGCCGCCGAACAACAGGCCGCGGCCGAGCGCCGCAGCACTTTATTGCACAAAGCGGGCGTTGACGAAATCGCGATTGATCTGTCGCGCCCTTATGTCGAACCCCTCATTCACTTTTTTCGTACGCGGATGCAGCGACACTAAGGAGGAAGTACAGTGATTGAAGTACGCGAACTGTCCAAATACTACGGAGATGTCGTCGCCGTGGAAAATGTGTCCTTCAGCGTTGACAAGGGCGTCATCCTCGGTTTCCTCGGGCCAAATGGCGCGGGCAAGACCACGACGATGCGCATGCTTACCTGTTATTTGCCGCCTTCGCAGGGAGAAGCCAAAGTCGCTGGTTTCGACATTATCGAAGAGTCCATAGAGGTGCGCAAGCGCATCGGCTACCTGCCCGAGCAGCCGCCGCTCTACCACGATATGACGGTAAACGCCTATCTGCGCTTCGTGGCCAAAATCAAGGGCGTGCCTAGTGCGGCTCTCAACAGTCGGCTTGACGACACCATGGAAAAAACCGGCATTGCCCACCACCGCCACACGGTGATCGGCCACCTGTCCAAGGGCTACCGGCAGCGCGTCGGCTTGGCCCAAGCCCTCGTCCACGAACCGGAGGTGCTCATTCTCGACGAGCCGACTGTGGGCCTTGACCCCAAGCAGATCATCGAGATTCGCGAGGTCATCAAGGGGCTGGGGGGCGACCATACGGTCATTCTCAGCACCCATATCCTGCCAGAGGTGAGCATGACTTGCGGGCAACTGGCGATCATCAACAACGGCCGCATCGCCGGCCAAGGCACGCCCGAAAGCCTCATGGCCCAGCTCAAGGAAGGCGAGGTGCTGAGTGCCCACATAGACGGCCCCAGCGAGCAGGTGCTGGGCATGATCGGCCAGCTAGCGGGCGTGCTGGAGGTGGAAACCAGTGGCGAGGAGGGCGCGTACGTGGTGACGAGCGCACCCGGAGCCGACGTGCGCGACGACCTGACCCGCAAGGTCGTGGAAAGCGGCTTCAGCCTCCGCGAATTGCGGCCGCTGGACATGACCCTCGAAGACATTTTCCTGAGCCTGACTAGTGAGGAGGTAGCAGCTTAAAATGCGTAATTTTGCCGCTGTGTACACCAAAGAGATGCGCTCCTATTTTGTTTCGCCGGTCGCCTATGTGATCGCTGGCGTCTTCCTGTTTCTCTCGGGCTATCTGTTTCGCAACATCCTGATGCAGTTCAACCTCTGGTGCTTGCAGTTTGGCCAGCGGGCGGAGATGGGCATGGGGGGGATGCCGGCGCTCAATCTCAACGAGATGGTCGTCACCCAATTCTTTGCGGTCATGGACTTCATCTGGCTCTTGGTCATCCCGATGCTGACCATGCGGCTGTTTGCCGAGGAGAAAAAGTCGGGCACCATCGAATTGCTGATGACCTCGCCGCTGCGCACCATCGAAGTGATGTTGGGCAAGTTCTTGGCCTGCTTTTCGCTCTACGGCATCATCGTCAGCCTGACGCTGATCTACTTTGCCATCCTCGAAGTGTACGGCTCGCCCGACTGGGGCCCGATTTTTTCCGGCTATCTCGGCTATTTGTTCCTCGGCGCGACCTTTATCTCCGTGGGCATCCTAGCCTCGGCGCTGACCGAAAATCAGATCGTCGCCGTGCTTTTGACCTTTGGCATGTTGCTCCTTTTTTGGCTCATCGACTGGTCGGCTAGCTTTGCCGGCCCGACGGCCGCCAAAATTTTGCAGTACCTCTCCTTTATAGATCACCTCGAAGATTTCCAGCGCGGGGTCATCGACACCAAGGATGTGGTGTTCTACCTGAGCTTTACCTTTTTCTGCTTGTTTTTGACCACGCGCGTCATTGAATCGCGGAGATGGAGGCGCTGAGCATGAAGGCATATACCACGCCCTTGGGGCTGGTCGGCGCGGTGCTGATGGTCGCGGGTGGCTCGGCCTATCTGCTCAATGCCGAGAGTGGCTCGGCTGGGCTTTTCAACTTGGCACTCGGCGCCCTGATGGTGGCCGCGGCCGGGCTTCTCAACCCAGCGCTTTTCCGCCAGTACGGCCGCTGGCTCAACGCCTTTTGGGGCAGCATCATGGTTTTCGGCATTGTGGCGATGGTCAATTTTTTGGGCAATAACTATCCCGAGCGATTCGACCTGACCGAGGGCCGGCTGCACAGCCTCGCCGACCTGACGGTGGAGACGCTCAAGGCGCTAGACCAGGATGTCCAGGCCCTCGCCTTTATGGAGGGGGGCGAAAACGCCGAGCTCGAACTGCTGTTGGCCGAGTTGGAGACGTACAATACCCGCTTCAGCTACGAATTCATCGACCCGGACCGCGATCCGCGCCGCACCGAGGACTACGGCGTCCGCCGCTACGACACGCTGGTGTTGGAAAGCGGCGACAAACAACAGCAAATTACCGAACTCAAAGAGCGCGAGATCGTCAACTCGCTGCTCAAGCTGACGCGGGAGCGCCAAGACCGGATCTACTTGACGGTGGGGCACGGCGAGCGCCGGCTCGCCAACCAACCCGATGGGCTAGAGCAGCTACGGGCCCAATTGGGAGAGATCGACTACGCGGTCGAAGATTCGCTCTTCCTCGCCCGCGAGGGGGCGGTGCCCGAAAATTGCGCCGTGCTGGTCATAGCTGGCCCGCGCACTCCCTTCTTCCCGGTGGAGGTCGAGGCCATACGCTCCTACCTAGCAGCAGGCGGTGCCCTGCTGTTGCTCTTGGATCCGCTCGCCGATAGCGGCTTAGAAAAGCTGTTGGGCGAGTGGGGCGTGGCGGTCGGCGACGACTTCGTCATCGACACCAGCGGCGTCGGCTCGCTCTTTGGCCTCGACTTTACCACGCCGGTCGCTCTCTCCTACGGCGACCATCCAGTCACGCGCAAGCACCAGGGCATAATGACCTTCTTCCAACTCGGGCGCTCGGTGCGCTTTGACGAGGGCAGTGGCCGCGAAGGGGCCATCCTAGTCCAGACATCGGAGTCCGGTTGGGCCGAGACCGACTTGAGTGTGCTCACCAGCGAGAGCAATCAGACGGTCAAGCTCGACGAGGGCGTCGATCAGCCCGGGCCGGTGTCCTTGGCCATAGCTGCCCGAGACACCGAGGCCGGGGGTCGCTTGGTGGTCTTTGGGGATTCGGACTTTGCCACCAACCAGTACTTCGGCGTCCAGGGCAACGGCGACTTGGTGCTCAACGCCCTAAGCTGGCTGGCCGAAGACGAGGCTCTGATCTCGATCCGTCCCCGCGAGCCGGGCCACAATCCCATCGCCCTGACCGAAAGCGACAGCGAGTGGATTTTCTGGCTTAGCGTGGTGCTCTACCCAGGGCTGATCGCCTTGGTCGGCATTGTGGTCGTCTCGCGCAAAGGGCGCTGGAGCTTGGCCGACTTGAGCGCGGCCGGGTTGGGCATTGTGATTTCGCTCGGCATTGCCGCGCTGATCAACTTCCTCGGCGACCGCTACCACCTCCGCAAGGACATGACGACCGACGCGCTTTTTACGCTCTCGGCCGACACCCACAGGCTCCTTGCCCCGCTCGAAGACAACGGCCAGTACGTCAGCGTCAAAACCTTCATGGGCGAGATGGAGAACATGCGCTTTGAAGACCTTTTAAGGGAATATAGCTATGTGTCGTCCAACTTCGACTACGAGCTGCTCGATCCGCAGAAAAACCGGCTGCGCGTCGAGCAGAACAGCATCCGCGAGCGCGGGACTTCGATTATTGAAGTGATCGACGAAGGGCAGGTGAGTACCGAGCGCATCACCGCCCAGAGTGAAGAGGCGTTGAGCAATGCCATTCTCAAGGCACTCAAAGGCCGCGAGCTAAGGGCTTATTTCACCAGTGGCCACGGCGAGGCCGAGCTGGACCAAGTCGATGAGCAGGGCTATTCCACCCTCAAAGGCCGTCTCAAGGAGCTAAATTTCGCGGTCGAGGGGGGGCTGACGCTCGCCGAGCCGGTGCCCGACGACGCCACATTAGTGGTGGTTTTGGGGCCGCAGGAGCGTTTTGTCGCGGCTGAGGCCGAAGTGCTGCGGCAGTACTTGGCTCGCGGGGGCAGTGCGCTGTTGTTGCTCGATCCGGGCCAGCCGACCGGGCTTGAAGCGCTGTTGAACGAGTACTCAGTCGAGCTGGGGCAGGACTTCGTCGTCGATCTGAGCGGCTTGGGCCAGCTCTTTGGCGCAGATGCCTCAGTGCCGGTGGTCATCAACTACGGCGATCACCCGATCACCCAAAAGCTATCCGCCGGCACGATGAGCTTCTTCCCGCTGGCGCGTTCGGTGCAGCTTGCCGAACACCGGCTCAAGGAGCCGGACATCGCCGCGTTGGCGTACACCCACAAAAGCAGTTGGGGCGAAATGGACCTCGCGCCGATAGTAGGCGAGGGCGGCGAGGTGGAGTTCGACCCAGAAGTGGATATGCGCGGCCCGGTGCCGCTGGGCGTGGCGGTCTCCGCAGATGCGGATACCAGTTTGGCGCCCGAGGGACGGACGCGCTTGGTGGTGATTGGCGACGCAGATTTTGCCTCCAATCAGTACTTTGCCCAGCAGGCCAATGGCGAGCTATTTATCGGCAGCGTCAGTTGGCTGACCGAGGATGAAGACCGCCTGACCATCGCCGATAAGCAACCCGCCTTTAATCCCATCAATCTGATCGGCAATCAGGGTGCGGTCATTTTGTGGATCTCGGTGTTCATCGTGCCCTTTGCGGTCGCTTTGTCGGGCATGGTCATGGTGCTCAGGCGCGGCTATCAGACCTATGCCGACGGCTTTGTGTCGTGGCTGGTGTACATCTTTTGGGGCAATGCTACGTTCTTTTTCATCAGCGGCATCATTGCCATCAGCGAGGGGGCGGTCTTTGAAGGCGAGGTCAAATTGATCGCGGCCTTGGCCTCGGCGGCCATTGGCTACGGCCTCTATCGGCACGCGGCGTGGGCTTGGCAGTCCGGCTTGGTGTTTTCGGTGTTGTGCGCTGGCGTGGTCGCACTAACGATTTTCACCGGCGCCAGCCTTGGTTTCTCGCTGATTCCCAACGAGACGGTCCAACTGCTCTACGCCGCGGTATTCGTGGTCAACGCGGCCATTCTCGTGTGGATTAAAAAGGTCTTTGTACAAGAGGAGCTAGCATGAAATTCAAGACCAATGCAGTGATCGGCCTAATTTTCCTCGCGCTGTTGGCCTTTGTCTATTTCTACGAGATCAAGGGGGGCGAGGAGCGCCGCCAAGAAGCCGAAAAATCCAAGCAGCTATTCGCCTTCCAAGACGGCGAAGCACAGCGGCTTGAGCTGTTGCGCGGCAGCGATGCCTTGGTATTGGACAAGGGGGCGAGCGGCTGGAACCTAAGCGCACCCATGACCGACGGCGCAGACCAAGAAGCCGTAGAACGCTACTTGCGCAATTTGCGCGAGAGCGAGCGGGAGAAGGTGATCGTCGATAGCGCGGCTGCGACCGCAGAGGAAGCCGCCCAATACGGGCTTGATGCGCCGCGGCTCAGAGTGCGGCTGCAAACCGAGGACGGCACCGAGCGGGTGGTGGCTTTCGGGTCGGACAGCCCAACCGACAGCTTCACCTATGCCCAGCTACAAGGCGACAATCCCGAGATCTTTGCGGTGCGCGCTTGGCGTTTCGACAATTTCGACAAGCGCGCCTTTGATCTGCGCGATCGCCGGGTGCTCGCCTTTGCCAAAGACGAGGTGGTACAGGTGCAACGGTGGGGCGCAGGTGGCGCGGCCGTGCTGGCGCGGGCCGAACCCGGCTGGCAATTGCGCGAGCCGGTAGCCGCCCGGGCCGCCGCCGACGCGGTCGATGGCCTGCTCGACAAAATCGACCAAGCCGAGATCGAGGCTTTTGTCGCCGAAGATCCAGATGCCGACGCCTTGGCCGCCTATGGCTTGGGGGAGAGCGCACCACAGGTAGAGATCGCCTTGCTCGTCGGCGAAGACCGGGCCGAGAAGCGCTTGGCCATTGGCGGCGCGGACGAACAGGGCCGTTGGTACGCACGCGACGCCAGCCGGCCACAAGTTTTCTTGGTCGATTCGACGCTGGTACAAGAGCTTACCAAAGGCATCTCCGACCTGCGCGACAAAAAGCCCTTGCGCTTTGAGCGCGAGCAGGTCGAGCGCATCGTCCTGACTCGCGGGGCTGCGACCGCGTTTGCGGCCGACAAGGACACGAGCGGTGCGTGGAATCTATCCGAGCCTGTGGGGCGCGACGCCAAATCGTGGAAGCTCAATAGCCTCCTGAGCGACTTGGAGCAACTCGAAGTCGAGGATTTTGCCGACGAGCTGCCCGCCGAGGCCGAGGCCGCTTTCAGCCTCCAGCTTCTCAGCGCAGGGCAACCTTTGCTGACAGCGCGCTTCAGCGAAGCCGCCGGGACCTCGTACCTGCAACAGGACGAGGACGACGCAGTGTACGTGGTCAGTAGCGACGACTTCGCCGAGTTGGACTTGGGCCTAGACGACGTGGCGCAAGCTCCCAAAAAGCCGGCTGCACCCGCCGCTGGCAGCGAAGACCCCAACGACGGCGGCGCTGACAGTCCGTAATGTATTTCGGCGGTCTGCTCGCCGCGCTAGTCATCCTCGCCGAGGGGCTGCACGCCCAAGCTCCTCGGGCCGAGGCGGCTTTGGACACCGCGGCGGCTCGAATCGGCGATCCCATCCGCCTGACGCTGACGCTCCACCACGACGCCACCGCGCATCCCGAAGCCCCGGATCTGCCCCAGATCCTGCGGGAGTTTGCCCCCCGTTGCGCCGGCTGGCACCAGCGCGAGACCGAGGCCGGCTTTGCACTAGTGCAAGAATGCGAGTTGCGTCTGTACGAGCTGGGGCTACACGAGGTGCCGGCCGTGGCCGTGCCTTTTGCCACCGCGGCGGGCGACACGCTCCTGCGCGAGACCCAACCCTTAGCCATAGAGGTCATCAGCGCCCGAGGCGAAGGGGAGGATCAACTGCGCGACATCAAACCGCCCGTACTCGTCAGCGGAGGGGTGCCTTTGTGGGTGGTCGTAGTAATCGGACTGCTGGCGTTGGTGCTTTGCGCGCTCGGCGGCGTCTGGCTCTGGCGTCGCCGCACCCGCGCCCTGGAGCCTTCGCCCCCGCCCAAGCCGATGGACTACGCGGCTGAATTCGCGCGCATTGCCGAGAGCGGTCTCTTGGAACGCGGCGATTTCAAAACATACTACTCGCTGCTTGCGGAAAACCTGCGCCGCTTCTTGGAGCAGAGCTTGGCAATTGAAGCGATGGAGCAGACCACGGCTGAGTTAGCGGACGCGCTCGGAGGTGCTGAAGTTGATGCCTCGCTTAGGCAGCAGATCATCGACTATTTGGGCGCGGCCGACTTGGTGAAGTTCGCCCGCTTCCATCCGGCGCTGGACGCGGCCCGGCGTGCGCCGGATGTCGGCCTAGCCCTATTGCGCGCTATCGAAGAAGCGGTCGCACCCCGCGCTTTTGAGGCTCATGCAGAACATCCGGTTTGAAAATCCCGAGTGGCTGTTGTTGCTCCTGCTGTTGCCTGTTTTGCTCTACAGCTATGTGCGCGCACACCAGGGCCGCCGGAGCAGCGTACAGTTTTCCGACCTTGGCGTGTTGCGCCGCGCCACGGCGTCGCTGTGGACCAAGCTCCGGCACGGCCTTCTCGTCTTGAAAATGCTCGGCTTGGGCTGCCTCATCGCGGCCATGGCTCGCCCGCAAGCCGGGCGCGAGGTGCGGGAAATATCGGGCGAGGGCATCGACATCATGCTGACCTTAGACATCTCGTCGAGCATGGAACTGAACGACCTAGACGAAGGCCAGAAGAGTCGCTTACAGGTGGCCAAAGAAGTGGTGGCTGACTTTATCTCCGGCCGCCACAGCGACCGCATCGGCATGGTCGTTTTTGCCGGCGAGAGCTTCACCCAGTGCCCGCTGACCCTCGACTATCGAGTGCTGCTGGAGTTTCTCCAAGGCGTGGAGATCGCCAGCGAGGAATGGGATGGCACGGCCATTGGCATGGCGCTGATCAATGCCTGCAATCGCCTGCGCGACTCGGATGCCGCAAGCCGGGTGATTATCTTGCTGACCGATGGGGTGAACAACGCCGGCGAGGTCGAGCCGTTGACCGCAGCTGAGGTGGCCGCGGCCGTGGGCATTCGGGTTTATACGATTGGCGTAGGCAGCGACGGGGAGATTCGCCGGCCCGTACGCGGGGTTTTCGGCACTCGCTATCAGACCGTACAGGTGGAGATCGACGAGGAGACCTTACAGGAGGTGGCCGCGCGCACCGGCGGTCAGTATTACCGGGCGACCAGCGAGGAAAAGTTAGAGGCCATCTACCGCGAAATCGGCGAGTTAGAGGCGACCGAGATCAAATCCGAAATCCACCTGAACTACTCGGAGCGCTTCGCCTATTTTCTTTATATGGGCTTGGGTCTGCTATTGGTGGAGATCCTGTTGGCCCATACCCGCTTCCGCTCTTTGCCCTGAGTTTCTATGCGCTTTGCGAACTTGTACCATTTTTGGTTGCTGTTGCTGCTGCCCTTGTTGGCGGCCTTTTTTACTTGGGCGCTTTGGGTGCGCGGCCGCGCCTTGGCGCGTTTTGCCCGCGGCCCGCTAGCCGAGAAGCTGACCCGCAACCTGAGCCGGGGCCGCCAAGTGGGCAAGTGCATCCTATTGGGGCTGGGGACCTTCTTTGCGATCCTCGCGCTGACTGGACCCCAATTCGGCACTCAACTCGAAATGGCCCAGCGCAAGGGGGTAGATGTGATGCTGGTGCTCGACGTATCGCGCAGTATGCAGGCCGCGGACGTCCAGCCGAGCCGCTTGGCGCGGGCCAAACACCAGATTCGCGGCCTGTTGGACTTGCTCAAGGGCGACCGGGTCGGGTTGGTGGTGTTTGCTGGCCAAGCCTTTGTCCAATGCCCGCTGACGACCGACTACGGTGCTGTGGAGATGTTTCTCGATGTGCTGGACGCTGGAGCCATACCGGTCCAAGGGACGGCCATTGGCGACGCCGTGCGGCTGGCCGTGCGCTCGTTTGACGAGGTCGAGGGCCAGCACAAGGCCATTGTGCTCTTCACCGATGGCGAGGATCACGTGGGGCAACCGCTGGCGGCCGCGCAGGTCGCCGCCGAACAGGGTGTGCGCATCTTTGCAGTGGGGCTGGGGACGTCCGATGGCGAGCTCATTCCCACCGAGGAGGGTGGGGGCGTGAGCTTCCACAAAGACAAACGCGGCCAATACGTCAAAACCCGGCTCGACGAGAGCGCCTTGCAGGACATGGCACTGGAGACCGGGGGCGATTACTTTCGCAGTACCTTGGGCGGCGCGGAGTTGGCAGCCTTGTACGACCAGATCGCCGAGATGGATCAGCGCGAAATCGGCTCTACCCGCATCACCCGCTATCAGGAGCGTTTCCAATGGCCCCTATTGTTGGCACTTTGCTGTTTCTTGGCCGAGGCTTTCTTAGGCGATGCGCGGGTGCAGGCCCGCGAGTGGAAAGGGCGGTTCGCCTAATGGGTATCCTATGGGTGATTTTAGGGATCTGGTTGGTCGTCTGCGGGGCGACCGTAGGCGATCCCGTGGCCAGCAAGAGCGCCGAGGCTTTGGATCACTACCAGCGCGGCGAGTACGATCAGGCCCTACAGCTCTACCGCGACGCCCTCCTCGACCGGCCCGACGCGCCCGAGCTGCATTTCAACGTAGGGAACGCGCTTTTTAAGCGCGGCGAATACGACCAAGCCCTGCGAGAATTCGAGCGAGTGCTCAGCACTGAGCAAAAAAAAATCCAAGCGCAGGCCCATTACAACATGGGCAATAGCTTCTTTCAGCAGCAGGCATTTGAACAGGCCGTTGCCGCCTACAAGCAGGCTCTGGAACTAGATGCCGCCGACGAGGATGCCAAGGTGAACTTGGAGCTGGCGCTGGAGAAATTGCAACAGCAGCAACAGCAGGAGCGGCAGGACGATTCAGAGCAAAATCAACAAGATCAACAGGATCAACAGCAGGACTCGGAACAAGATCAACAGGATCAACAGCAGGACTCGGAACAGGATCAGCAGGATCAGCAGCAGCAGGATTCGGAGCAAGACCAACAGAATCAACAAGATCAACAGCAGGGTGGGCAGGAGCCGGAGGAGCAGCCCGCTGAGGAGCGATCCATTAGTCCCGAAGAAGCCCAGCAGCTTATGGATGCCCTCAAGAACCGCGAGCTCGAAGCTCAACAGCGTCGGTTTCGCGCCACCGGCAAAGCGCAGGCTAGGGATTGGTGAGTGCGCGTCTGGCCATCCCGCTTGTGCTGTGGGCCCTTGCAGCCCCCGGCGTTGTTGCAGCGGCAACGATTCAATTCGAGGCGTCTGTCGATCGCACGCGTTCTAGCGAGGGCGAGCCGATTCGCCTGACGCTCCGCATTACCTCGGACGAGCAATTGGGCCAAGTGACGCCGCCAGCGCTCGACTTAAAGGATTTCCACGTCGAGGGGCCAGCAACTAGTACGCGTATGGAGATGAGCAACTTCTCTAACGTCAGCTTTACCCGCGAGCTAACGTATGCCCTCTATGCCAAGCAGGCCGGCACCTTCACAATTGGCCCGGCCCGGCTGGAAATGGACGGTACGCCCTATCAGACCAAGCCCATTACTGTCGAGATCGTCCGTGGCACTAGCCGTGCACAAGCAGGCGCAGCAGACGCCCCCCCCCTCTTCGTGTTGGCGCATGCCGACCACGAGCGGGCTTATGTGGGCCAGCAAGTAACGGTATCCTACGACCTGTTCTACCGCATCCAACCGCGCAATGTAAGCTTCAACAAGTTGCCGACTTTTGTCGGGTTCTGGACCGAAGATCTCTTTGTCGCCCAACAGCTAGAAGCGCATCAGGAGATGCGCGGTGGCGTGTCCTTCAACGTCGCGCCGCTGCGGCGCGTGGCCCTTTTTCCCACTGGCGCGGGGACCCACGCCGTCGGCACGTTGGCCGTTTCCTGCGACATACCGCAAAAGCGCTCGCGCCGCGGCGGCTTGCTCGACGACTTCTTCTCCAGCGATCCGTTTTTTGGCCGCTCTCGCTCGGTGCTCCTGCAAAGCGAGGAATTGCCAATCGAGGTCCTACCGCTTCCAGACCAGGGCCGCCCCGCGGAATTTACCGGCGCGGTGGGGCGCTTCCAACTCAGCGTCGAGGCCCAGCCGACCCAAGTCGCGGCTGGGGACCCGGTGACGCTGCGCGTGCTGGTCGAAGGCGAGGGCAACATGGCCGCGGTGCAGCCTCTCCAAGTCGATGCCGCTGCTGGCGTCAAGCTCTACGACCCTAAGATCGAGGAAGAAGAGCGGATTACCAACGGCGTGTACGGGGGCCGTCGCCTCTTCGAGTACATCTTGATTCCCGAGCAAGGCGGCACCCTGAACATCCCGCCATTGCGCTTTGCGTACTTCGACCCACACCAAGGACGCTATGAGGTCCTCGAATCTGCCCCCATCGCCATTCACAGCGAGGGGAGTGTCGAGGAGGAAGGGGTCAGCTACGGGCTGAGCCGGCGCGATATCGAGGCCGTAGGGGAGGACATCCGCTACATCAAGCCCAACGCCGAGGCCCTCATCGCGGGCATCCTGCTACACAAGAGCTATTGGTTTTGGACCTTGCAGGGTGCGCTACCCATCGCCTTCTTGGCCCTGCTTTTGTGGCAACGCCACCAGCGGCGCTTGCAGGGCGATGTTGCGTACGCGCGCCAGCGCCGGGCCAAAGGCGAGGCTGGCCGCCGCCTAGCCCGCGCCGATGCCTTGCTCGCGTCTGGCACCGAGGCCGAGTTCTACGGCGAGGTCCGCGCCGCCGTGCTGGAGTTCGTGGCCGACCGCCTCAACCTCGCTGCGGCTGGCTTGACCATTGAGGTCTGCGCCGATGCCTTGGTGGTGCGCCAAGTCGAGGCCGAGACGATTGCGGCGTTGCGCGACCTGCTGACGCGCTGCGACTTTGCGCGCTTTGCACCCGAGGGCGGCCCGCCAACGGACCGGGCTGCGGCGCGGTGCTTGGCCGGGGAGATAATCGCGGGTTTGGAGAAGAGGATATGATGCGTGCATTGGTGCTGTTGCTCCTGTTGGGCACCCAAGTCCACGCCGGGGCCGCGGCTGGACAGTACAACGAGGCCAACGCGCTCTATCGGGCCGGGGATTTTGTTGCGGCGCGGCGCAGCTACTTGGAGGTGGTAGATGCTGGGGTGCAAGACGCTCGGCTCTACTACAACCTCGGCAATGCCTGCTTCAAGTCTGGGCGTCTAGGCGAAGCGATCCTCTGGTACGAACGGGCGCGGTACTTGCTACCGCACGACGAGGACATTGAGGCCAATCTGCGCTTTGCCAACCTAGTGAAGAAGGACCGCGACCCGCAAACTGAGGACGGCCTCAACGCGCTGGTAGCTGCGCTGGTAGCCGCCTATTTCTGGCCCACGTTCAATCAGCTCAGCCTGCTATTCGCCGCCGCGTTTTTTGCTGTCTTTGTCTTGGGGGTGCGGTGGTTGTTCGCTCAGACGCGCTCCGGTGCGCTGTGGCTAGTCGGGGTTTTGCTCTGTGCAGGGCTGAGCGTGGGGTCCGCGCTCTGGCTGGGGACGCGCCTGCGCCATCAGGCGCAGACGAGCGAAGCCATCGTCACGGTTGCCGCGGCGCACGCGCGTTCCGGCCCTGACCTCGGGCAAACGGAGGTCTTTGTCGCGCACGAAGGCACCAAGGTGCGCTTGGTGCGGCAGGAGGGGGGGTGGATGCTGGTGCGGCTGGCCAACGGCCTCGGCGGATGGATGCCGGCGGAAGCCCTGACGCGGATATGAATCTAACTACAGATCTTTGCTGTATATCAAACCACAACAAAAAAAGGATAAGCCATGAGTACGCTCAAAGTAGGTGTCGTCGGCGTTGGCGGGATCGCCCGCACGCACATCCCCGGCTGGGAGGCTTCTAGCGAGGCCGAGTTGATCGCCGGAAGCGATATTAGCGAGGACGCGCTGCAGCACTTTGGTGCTGCAACCGGGGTCGCCAAGCTGCACACCGACCCAGAGGCGCTGTTCAGCGATCCCGATATCGATATTATCGACATCTGCACGCCCAATATGTATCACGCCCCCTTGGCCATTGCCGCGCTGTCAGCCGGCAAACACGTGATCTGCGAAAAGCCTTTGGCACCCACGCCCGAGGATGTTCGCCAGATGATCGCGGCGCGCGATGCATCGGGCAAGGAGTTGATGACGGCGCAGCACTTTCGCTTTCAGGGTTCGTCCCGCGCACTGAAGGCCGAGTTGGACACGGGTGCGCTCGGCGACATCTACCACGCCCGCAGTTGGATGCTGCGCCGGGCTGGTGCGCCAGTCGGCGGCGGGTTCATTCTCAAGGAGCACAGCGGCGGCGGTCCCTGCATCGACATTGGGGTTCACATCCTCGACCTGACCTTGTGGTTTATGGGGCATCCCGAGCCGGTAGCTATTTCGGGCGTGGCCCGCGCTGAATTGGCACACCAAGAAGGAGCTTTTAGCCAATGGGGCCGCCAGTCGATTCCGTCCCATTACGATGTCGAGGATTTTGCCGCGGCCTTTGTGCGCTTTGACAACGGTGCAACGCTCGTCTTGGAGGTGAGTTGGATCTTGCACCACCCGGTCCAAGGCGAGGACATGCAGATGTGGCTCTACGGCACTCGCGGGGGGGCACATTGGCCCGAGTGCTCGATTTGCGAGAGCAACAACCAGACTCGCCAGCAGTACGACCGCAAGCTCATGCTGATGTACGACGGCCTCGAAGCCCACGCGCAGGAATGCGTGGAGTTCGCCGCGGCGATTGCCCAGGGGCGGCCCTCGCCGGTGCCGCCTGAACAGTCCTTACAGGTGATGAAAATCCTCGATGGGATCTACCGCAGCCAAGAGGCGGGCGGGGAAGTACGGCTGGACTGAGGGGGCTGACGGCAAGGGCGAGAAATCAGACGAACGCAGCCAGTTGATTGTAACGACCCATTCGGACATGCTTGTCGATGCCCTGACCAATGAGTGGTGGAGTATCGTGGTTTGCGAAAAGCGCGATGGGCAGACTGTGATGCGCCGTCTCGATAAAAAGAAAATGGTCGCTTGGCTAGGGACTATCGGCTCGGTGAACTCTGGAGTAGTGGCGAGATTGGGGGGAATCCTTGATGAGCATCAGGGTATATGTCGAGAGCGGTGGAGACTCTAATCCCCAAGTCTATCACGGCCCCGCTAGCCAATCGACGAAAGCCGCTGGAGACTCAACCACCACGCGGCCGTTGAGCGACTCGTGTTCAAAGCCGCACATTTGGTCGCCGACGAAGGCGAATACGCCGGTGGTTTGTGGGGTAAAGGCCAGTGCAAAGGTCAAATCAGGCACGGCCACCTGATGTATGTCGAGATGGGGCAGGGCGAAGGTGTAGATATAATCTCGACTGGTCAGTTTGAGTTCGACCGCTAGGCCGAGCGGCAGGTGTAACTCCTTCCCCGGCTTGGTGATATCGTCGGCGGTGTGCAACGCGCCGTCGGGGCCTGGGTAGCGGAATTGCCAGAGGTACTCTTCTCCGGTGATTTGGATGCGCAGCGGGCCTAGGGGCAGGGCAGGTGGACAACTGGCGACTCCCAACAAGACCGCGCCCCACAGAGTGATTTCCATGATGCGGCGCATGGTGCTACCCTGTTCTCAATAAGCGGAAGGACTAGGGCGTTATCTGCTTAAAGCGCGGATAACTTAGGTTGTCAGGGCTTGGAGGGGGTCTCTTGTATCTTTTGTGCGACTTTGAGCCACTGGTGCCGCTCCTCAGTGTAATTGCCCCAGCCCAACTTCACTTGCTGGAGAAAGCGGACCATGCCGACGACCCCGAGTTGCTGACGCAGTACTTCCATCCCCTTTTCGCGGATCTGGGCCAATGTCATGGCTTGATATTCCATTGTTAACCCACCTCCAAGAGCCAAGCTACAGGATTCGCCACGCGGATGTCTGCGGTGCGAATGATGTGATAGTCTGTCGTGAGAAAGACATCTACTCCGGCCTGTTCTGTACCTGCGCTGTCGTTCGCGATTGGGCGGGTTGTTGATATCTTCTTCTGCGACAGCACTATTCCACCGCCATTTGCCCGCGTCGCAGTGCTCTAGAACAAAAGTACCACTCCAACGTAACCGTATGCGGTCTTGGTACGGGTCGTTAAATGGACGGTTCAAGTAGCAAACATCGAAATAGACTTGTAGCATAGATGCTCTATGACGGCCCTTCGGCTAATCAACGAAAGCCGCCGTCTGCTTGATCGCCCGGCGGCCGTTGAGCACCTCGTCCTGATGCAATAAGCCCGCCTCGCCCCGCGTTGTCAAGCGGCTTTACACAGGCGCTTTCTCCCGCTAAACTCATCTCATCCGCGCCGATCTTGGCCAACGCCACTGAAATCTCTCAGGAGTATTCCCATGCAAAGCCTGACCGCCAATATCCCGCTCAACGCGCCGGCCCACTGGGCCGTGTGGCAGCGCCGCCTCTTCGATGCTCTCGACCAATCGGTGCAGCCTTTCCTCGATCACTTCACCCGCGAAGACGGCGAATTCATCTGGCAGGACGAGTGGGGCGGCGGCAGCCCCGACGATTTCTATGAGCCTTTTTTTAATTGGCCGCTCGTTTATCTAATGGGCGGCGGCGAGCACCTGTTGCACTTGGCCGACCGCCAGTGGGAGGCCATCACCCGCCAACTGACCCGCTTGGGCACGGTCAGCAAGGAATACGGCATCCGCGAAGATCAGATGCACCAAGCCGAAAGCGATATCTGCTTTTACCACTTGTGTCTGGCCCACCCCAACGCCCCCCGGCGCGTCGAACGGGCCTGCCGCTTTGCCGGCTTTTACCTCAACGAAGACCCCGAAGCGCAAAACTACGACCCCGAGCACAAAATTCTGCGCTCGGGCCTCAACGGCAGCCACGGCCCCTATTTTGCCCCGCTGGCCGAGCGCGACCACCAAAGCTACAATCCTTTGGGCGGCAGCATGGAAGTGTACGACCTGCCCTTTTTCGACTTGCCCGGCATCACCTGTGTGCAGGACTTGGCCGACCCGGCCAAAGCCCGCCTAATGGGGCAGACCCTATTCGACCGCTGGCGTCAGGGCGACACTCCGACCAACTTGGCCGTCACTTCGCTGGCTACCAACGCCTTTCTGATCACTGGCGACGAAAAATACCGCGCTTGGGTCGTCGAATACACCGACGCTTGGGTGGAGCGTGCCCAAGCCAACGGCGGCATGCTGCCGGACAACGTCGGCCTGTCGGGCCAAGTGGGTGAATACTGCGCTGGCAACTGGTACGGTGGGCGCTACGGCTGGACCTTTCCGCACGGCTTTTTGACGTTGCAGAAAGCCACTCTCGACGCAGCGGCGAATGCCTACCTGTTGACCGGTGACCGCGCTTATCTCGACCTGCCACGCCAGCAGATGGATCGCATCTTGGAACAAGGGCGCATGGAGGATATTCGCGACCAGTACATGAGCGTGGCTGAGCGCTGGGCGAGTCAATTTGCCGCCATGGGCGAAAAGCGCGCAACTTTTTTGGTGCCCTACCGCTACGGCGACGCCGGCTGGTTCGACTGGCAGCCCATGAGTCCGGTGTACCCGGTGACGCTGTGGAATCTGTCCATGGACGCGGGCGACTGGGAGCGCATGGAGGCCATTCGGCAAAAAGAAGCATTCGATTGGGCTGCGGTGTTCCCCTTCCACAACAAAGAGGACTCGGGCCACGAGGCTCCTTGGGTGCGCTTTCTGGCCGGGGCCAACCCGGCCTATCCAGAGCAAATGCTACAGGCCACGTACCAAGTGGCCGGTCGCCGCTTGGCCCAACTGCGCGCCGACCAAGACGTGGGTACTCGCCACCACGTCCACCACTGGCAATGGGGCAATCCCGTCTCCTCCGAAGCGCTCATCCAGCTAACTATGGGCGGCCCACAACCCATCTACAACGGCGGTCTGCTGCACGCCCGTCTGCGCTACTTTGACGCCCAACGCCGTCGCTCCGGCCTGCCCGCAGACGTCGGTGCCTTGGTGAAAAAGATCGCAGCAAACCGCACGGTCGTGCGCTTGGTCAATTTGAACCACAACGAGGACCGGGAACTGGTCATTCAAGGGGGTGCTTTTGGCGAGCATCGCTTTGGCCGAGTTGCGTATCAAAGCCGCACCAGCGAGTACCCGGGCTGGATGGGCGGCTATGCCGGCACGTACGCAGCGCCGCCCTTGGAGACTGAGGAGCGTCAACTAGCCGTTGATGGCAAGCACCTGAGCATCACCTTACCGCCGCATTGCGAAATCACCCTCGATCTGGAGACCCAGCGCTACGTCAACAAGCCTTCCCACCACGCCGGGCCGTTTTAAGCCATTCACGCCTTTGTGAACGTGCCGTTTAGAGATGAAAAGACGCCTTTGATTTTTTCCGGCCTAGAGGAAGAAACAGGTGTTGTCCGCGAGCTGATTTCCATGTATCTGACGAAGTTTTATGGGTTATACGGCGCGATGGCAGACCATCGCTACCGACCACTGGTAGTCAGGTAGGTTGTAAGAGCATCCCTTGTCCCTACAAAGCGGCTAGGACGGCTGCGACCTGTGGGTGCTGCCGTCCTAGGATCAAATCCGCGTAGCGGGTGGTGGGCTGGATGTGGCGGCGGTACATTGGACGGATATGCTCTTGGTATTGAGCGCGGATCGAGATGGGGGAACGGCCGCGCTCCAAGCAGAGCGCGTCGGCGGCGACAAAGAGGCGCAGGTGGTAGAGGGCGTTGATGTCGGGCTAGTAGAGGGCAAAGAGGCCCTCGACGAGCAGGAAGTCGGTGGGGGTGAGGTGGTGTTGGGTCGCTTGGCGCGTATGAGTGGTAAAGTCGTACACTGGGATTTCGACGCGGTGACCGGCGGCTAGCTGGCAAAGGTCCGCGGCGAGACGCTGGTGATCCATGGCCTCGGGTGCGTCGAAGTTGACGCGGGCCCTTGCGGGTGAGGAGAGGGCAGCCAAATCGCGATAGTACGCGTCTAGAGAGAGCACAGTGGCTGGGCCGGGCAGGCGGGTTTGTAGATTGCGGTCGAGCGTGGTTTTGCCCGCACCGGGTGGTCCGGCCAAGCCGATGAGGCGGGGCAGCCCTTTAGCTTTGGAACCAAGCGGCAATGGCTTTGCGGTCGAGCGCGTTGGGGATGTCGGCGGCGCGGAGCCAGCCCTTGCGAGCGATACCAATGCCATAGCGGAGATGGTCTAGACCGGCGATGCTGTGGGCGTCGGTGTTGACGGCGATTTGGACGCCGTGGTCGCGGGCTTTTTTGACGTGCCGCCAGTCGAGGTCGAGCCGCGCTGGATGAGCGTTAATTTCAAGGCTGACCCCATAGCGGGCGGCGGCTTCGATGATTTGTTCGATATCGACGGCGTAGCCCTCTCGGCGGAGGAGCAAGCGTCCGGTTGGATGGCCGACGATGGTGGCAGCCGGGTGCTCGATGGCGCGGACGATGCGGGCGGTCATGGCGTTGCGGCTCAGGTTGAAATGCGAATGAACCGAGACGACCACGAAGTCGAATTGCGCGAGCAGGTCGTCGTCGTAGTCGAGCGAGCCGTCGCCGCGGATATCCGACTCAACGCCCTTGAAGATGCGGAAGGGAGCTAGCGTCTCGTTAAGCCGGTCAATTTCCTCCCATTGGTGCTGGACTTGTGCAACGCGAAGTCCCCCGGCGTACGCCGCGGTCTGGCTGTGGTCGGCAATGCCCATGTACTCAAAGCCGCGTTCCTGCACGGCGCGGGCCATGGCCTCTAGGCTGTCGGCCCCATCCGAATAGGTAGAATGCACGTGAAGCATCCCGCGAATGTCGGCGGCTGTTACCAACTCGGGCAGCGCGTTGGCAGCCGCGGCCTCAATTTCGCCTCGGTTCTCGCGCAACTCTGGCGGAATGTAGGCAAGGCCCAAGGCGGCGAACAAAGCCGCTTCATCAGCGCACTCGATGCGCTCATCGCCGCGCCAGAGACCGCGTTCGTCGAGGACTAGTCCGCGCTCGGCAGCCCTAGCGCGCAGTGCGGCGCGGTGTTCCTCGTTGCCTGTGTAGTAGTGTAAGGCCGCGGGGAAGGCATCGTCTGGGACCACATGCAAGTTGGCTTGCAGCCCGTTGGACAGCCGCACTGCTCTTGGTGCGAGGATTTCGGCGATATCCGGGTGGACGGCAAAAGTCGCGTTCGCGGTATCGGCGTCGATGGTGCTGACTACGAAGTCGAGCTGTTGAACCGTCTCTCGCGCTCGGCGCAGTTTTCCGGTGACGGCGAGGCACTGCGCGTGGGGGCGCAGAGCTGCGAGCAGGCTTTGAGCACTTTGGTGCGCGGTATCGGCGCGGCAGTGGCCCTCGTGAGTGCGGATGTACTCGACGCCCTTGAGGATGGTTTCTTGGGTCTTAGGGCCGAAGCCCTTGAGGGCGGCGAGCTGGCCGGCGCGGCAGGCTTGTTCGAGGGCGTCGAGGGTCTCAATGCCGAGGGCCTTGCGGATGGCGTTGATCTTGCGCGGCCCCAACCCGGGAACCTGCAGCATGTCGAGCAGACCCGCCGGCGTTGCGGCCCGCAGCGTTTCATAGGCTTGGGCCGTGCCGGTGTCGGCGAACTCGGCGACCAGCTCGGCCACGCTGTCGCCAATACCTTTGACCTCGGTCAGGGTCCCGGCGGCGAGGAGTTCGTCGAGGGGGGACGTTAGGGTTTCGAGGGCGCGTACGGCGTTGGCGTAGGCCCGGACCCGGAAGGGGGAGGCTCCGCTGAGTTCGAGGAGGGTGGCGTACTCTTCGACAAAATCCGCTGCGGTCCGGGCCGTTATCATCGGTTTTGATCCCGCATCAGGCAGAGAATGTGCGATACCAACGACGCGTTGCCCGCGGCGAGTCCGCCGGAGATGAGGGTATCTGCTTGGTTGTAGGTCCGCACTTGGTGGTCGCACGTATGCATGAGTCCGCCGGCCTCGCGTACTAATAGGTCGCCGGCGCAGACATCCCACTCGTTTTTGTCCGCGATGCTGAAGTTGAGGTCGCAGGCTCCGGCAGCGACTAGGGCCAGCTTGTACGCGACGCTGCCGACCGGGCAGATTTCGCCGATATGTGGGCGAAAGGGGTCGATCTCGCCGCGTTTGGTCTCGCTGCGGCTGACGACGGCCGTGGCTTGGCTGAGGGATTGGACCTCGCTGCAAAACACGCGCTGGCCGTTGCAGAAGGTGCCACTACCGGACACGGCGGCGAAGACTTCCTCCTGCGCGGGGTTGTAGATAACCGCTAGGGTCGGCTCACCGCCTTCGACTAAGGCCACGGCGACCACGTATTCGGGGATGCCTTCGACAAACTCGCGGGTGCCGTCTATTGGATCCACGATCCACACGGCTTCTTTGTTTAGGCGTTGGCGGTCATCGACGGTTTCTTCGGAGAGCCAGCCGCAGTCTGGGCGCAGATCCCGCAGGGCTTTCTCGAGGTAGGCGTCGGCTTGGAGATCCGCCGTCGTCAGGGGATCGTTCCTGTCTTTGTAGGCGACCTCAAGTGGGCCGCCGAAGTACTGCAAGGTTAGCCCCCCGGCCTCGCGGGCGACTGCTATGGCTTGTTGGAGTTGGGCCTGCATGAGAGCGTTTGAAAATAGGGGTTGGCGTTGGATGGAGCAATAGGATGTGCCGCGTCGAGTGGAGGCCATGGCCGCTTGACAAGACAAAGAGGCGTCGGGTAGATTGAGAAAGCAAAATCGACATTTTCAAATGAGGTGGAACATGCGTTGGACTATATGGATTTGGCTGGCGGCGATCCTGCTGGTGGCACGTGGGGCCGAGGCGGCCATGGAGACAGAAGAGGTGCGGAGCCTGCTGGAGAAGATGCAGGCCGAAGAGGCGTGGGGCGAAGCCGTGCTTACCGATGGCCGGGTGCGCTCGTTACGCGTGGAGGAGCTTGAGGCGGATTCGGTGGCGGTCGTCGAGGTCGTCGGTGCCTTGCAGGAGCGGGAGGCCGCATACTCGCTGGCCGAGATTCGCACGCTGCGCACGTTGGGAACGCATCGCATTCAGTCGCGCCACGCCGCGTACCAACAGCCAAAGTCCGGGCTATTGGCCTTCCTGCTAGAGCTACCGGTGCCGGGCGCGGGGTATTTCTACATCGGGGAGCACAAACAGGGGCTTGCGCTCATGGGCTTGACGGTGACGGCTGTCGGGACGGCTTTTCTGACCGGTGCAGAGACTGCGGCCGGTTGGGTGCCGCTGTCGGCGTGGGTCAAAGTTGCGTCGCTGGCCCATCTGCGCGACCAAGTCCAGTCCATCAACAAGGTGGCCAAGAGCGTAGAGTTAGGTGCTCTGCCCGGGCGCGAAGCTGCCGTCCCGGCTTTGCGGCTGAAGCTGTCTTTTTAGCGGCGCAAGAGACTGCGCTTGATTGGGCTTTTAACGGTACGCGGAACACGTCTTGCACATCAACTATATAGTCCAACCGGATAACCAACTAGGAAACGTTCTATCGAATATGCTCGATGCCGACCCTCCGGCGTCGAGCATCGTTTTTGTTTCAGCCTTTGTGAGTGTTCAAATCCATTATACGCGAATGGGTTAGCGGTATCCGTTTCGTGCTCGGAATAGACCTTGGAGGCACTAGCCGAGAGGTACTTGCCGAACTTCTCGAATGGGATATAGATGTTCGCATCATCAAACACCGCATTCCAAGACATACCTTCCACCCGAAGCTGTATTTCTTTCAGTGGACCGATCGCGCAGCCGTCACTATTGGATCAAACAATATGGCGGAAGGGGGATTTTTCGGAAATTACGAGGGCGCGGTTTGCATTACTTATTCGCTTCCTGAAGAAACCGAAGCCACTGCACGTAGCCAATTGGATCGCCTTCTTCAACCGGATGGCCGTAGAGGATTGATGTCGCAACCAAGCGTCCGTTGCCCATTCAGATAGCCTTCCAAGAGGGTTGTACCGCTCCCGCAGAATGGGTCGAATACTCTAGCGCCCGCACGGAGGGCACAAACATTCATCAACCCTTTGGCAAGTTGCGGATAGAACTTCCCCTTGTAGGGATGCAGGCCATGCGTGACGTACTGGGGATCTTTGCGAGCCGAAGGTTGTCGTGCGAAGCCGTTTTCGAGGATAGCGTGCCACGTAGGCTCACTGTCAAATGCCGTCAGTCCGACTCCGTGAGTAAATACGAGTTCTTCGTACTGAGGAAATGCTTCCTCCCAATCGAGCGCGTATTGGCCTCCTTCTTCTCGGGCAAGGGACGCACTAAGCTCTGTTTCATACAGGTATCTTCCCGCCCTCGACATCGGCTTTCTCCTTCATATTCTGGGGAACAAAGTATTTTCCCAGAATATCCGTGTCAATTACGTCCAACAGGATTAGGGATCGAGAATAGGCAGCAATCGGCCCTTGCGGGAGCCGGTTTTTTATGCCTTCCAGACGCGGCCAATCCAAGCTCTTAGATCCATGGCCAAGCTGAGGAAGGTGGGTACTAGGAAGAGGGTGAAGAGCGTGGATAGCAGCAGGCCGCCGATGACTACGCTGCCCAAGCCGCGGTAGAGTTCGGACCCAGCGCCGGGAAAGATGACTAACGGCAGCATCCCCAAGGCGCTGGTAATCATGGACATGAAGATCGGCCGTACGCGACTGAAAACCGCGTCGCGGATGGCTTCTTTGAGCGAGATTTGGGGCGCGTCGCGCAGGATATTGAGCGTCTGGTGGACGATGAGGATGGCGTTGTTGACCACCACGCCGACGAGGATGACGAAGCCGAGCATGGTGAGGATGTCGAGCGGCTGATAGGTCAGCGTGCGGTTGACGACCTCCAGCCCGAGAATGCCGCCAGCCAGCGCCGGAGGTACGCTGAGCATGATGACGAAGGGGTAGAGGAAGCTCTCGAAGAGCGCGGCCATCAGTAGATAGGTAATCACCAGTGCCAACAGGAAGTTCCACTGGAGGGCTTGGCGGGTGCGCCGCAGGTCGTCGGCCGAGCCGGAAAGCTCGATCTGGTAGGGCGGAGCCAGCTCGCCAGAGTCAAAGAGGGGTTGGACGATCTGGGCTTGGATAGAATCGAGGGCCGTCTCCAAGGGAATGGTTTCCGGCGGGATGACTTGGATGGTGATGGCCCGGCTGCGCTCGATGTGGTTGATTTGCTCGGGGCCGGTGGTTACTTCGACGCGAGCCACGGCGCTGAGCGGCACCAATTGGCCGCGCGGGGTGTAGATGGGCAGGGCCGCAATATCTTGGGTGCGGAACCAATCTTCCTCGCCCCGCAGTACCAAGTCGATTTCCTCGCCCTCGAACTGATAGCCATCAACTAGGGCACCGTCTAGTAGCGCGTTGACCGCCGAGCCGATGTCCCGGGCCGAAAGCCCACTGTCGGCGGCGCGCACTCGGTCGGGGTGGATGCGGACTTCTGGGTTGCCCAAGTCGAGGCTGGGGATGGGGCGGGCTTGGGCACCGGGCACGACTTGGCGGACTTGGCCGAAGACCCGGCTCCCCAGCCCGATGAGGCGGCCCAGATCGGGACCGGTGATCTCAATGTCAATGGCCCGCCCGCCACTCCCACCGCGCTGAAAGAGGCTCGATTGCTGCACGATGGCGAAGGTGCCCGGCACTCCGCCGAAGACCGGCCCTTGGATGACTGGGATCAGTTCGCGCACCCGCGCTGGATCGGCCGAGCGCACGCCCATGAAGGCCGAGCGGCCAAAGGCCACGAAGAACATGTTGTCAACTGGCGGCCCCGGCAGCGCTTGGGCTTGGGGACTATCCGGGGTCGCGGCCGCCTCCCAGTGGGGCCGCAGGGCGTCCTCGATGGTCTGGCCGACTTGGATCAGCTCGTCGAGGTTGTAGCCGGGCGGCGGCAGGACGATGCCGAAGACTAGGTTGCGGTTGCCGGTGGGCAGGTATTCGGATTTGGGCAGCAGGGTCCAAGCGATACCCAGCGAGAGGCCGACCAGCCCGGTGATGACCCCCAAGCGCAACAGCGTGCTGCCGCTGATGCGGAAGACGGTTTGGGCGATAAAGGTCCGCACCCGGTTGCCCCAAGCGGCCAGCGCACCCCCGCGCTGCTTGTCGCTGCCGAGGATCTTGTTGGCTAGGCTGGGGATGACGGAGATGGCCACGACCAAGCTGAGCACCACCGAGCAGGAGACCGCGATGGCGATGTCGCGGAAGAGCTGACCGGCCTCGTCCTCGACGAAGACGATGGGCAGGAAGATCGCCACCGTGGTCAAGGTGCTGGCCAGGAGTGCCCCCCAGACCTCCGAGGCCCCGTCAAGAGCCGCGCGGGCGCGGGTTTTGCCCATCTGCTGATGGCGGAAAATATTTTCGAGCGCGACGATGGCGTTGTCGATGACCATGCCCACCGCAAAGCTCATCCCGGCTAGGCTAATGACGTTGATGTTGCGGCCCAAAAGCCACATGGCCAAAAAGGTGCCGACGATTGAGATCGGGATGGCCGTGGCGATGATCGCCACCGAGCTGACGCTGCGCAGAAAGATGAAGAGCACCATCACAGCCAGCGTGCCGCCGACGATGATGTTGGAGCGCACCAAGCCGATGGCGCTCTCTATGTAGTCGGTCTCGTCGTACACCTGAGTGAGAAAGAGGCCCTCGCGGGCCAGCGGCCCCTCGTTGAGTTCCCGGATGGTGTGGCGGATGCCGTCCATGACTTCGAGGACGTTGGCCCCGGTCTCGCGCTGGGCGTTGATTGCAATGGCTGGTCGGCCCTTTTGCCGCACGGCGGCCTCGGCGCGGACGTAGCCGAGGCGGGTGCGAGCGATCTCGCCGACGGTGACCCGGGTGCCATTGGCCGAGCGGACGACGACCTGCTCGATGTCGCTGGGCTGTTGGTACTGGCCGACGGTGCGCACGATGTAGCGGCGCTTGCCCTCGTCAAAGGCCCCGGCGCTAGTATTGGCGTTTTCGCGGGTGAGGGCTTGGGCTAGGTCTTGCACGGTGAGCTGGCGCGCGGCTATGGCCTGCGGATCGACGATGACCTGTAGCTGGCGGTCGTAGCCGCCATAGACGTTGCTCCGGGCCACGCCAGGCACGCGCTCGAGGGCGGTTTTGACGACTTCCTCGGCGTAGTCGCGGTAGCGCTCGACATCCTGTTCGTCGCGGCCGGGCAGGGCGTCGAGGATCAGCCAAGTGATGGCCCCGCTTGGGCCAGTGCCGCCGGCCGAGAGCACGGGCCGCTCAGCGTCGAGCGGATAGCCGAAGACTTGGTCGAGCTTGTTGGAGACCAACAGCAGCACCGCGTCTGGATCGACGCCGACGTTGAATTCGAGGGTGACGACCCCACGGCTGTCGTTGCTCTCGCTGGTCATCAGCACCAGTCCCTCGACGCTTTTGAGCTGTTCCTCTTGGCGCTGAACGATCTCTTGCTCGACTTCTTCTGGGCTAGCTCCTGGCCACAAGGTAGTGACCGCGATTATGGGCCGATCGACGTCCGGGGTGAGCTGAACGGGGATGCGGAAGAGGGATATCAGGCCGAAGAGCGCGACGAAGAGCACGCCGACGACTACGCTGACGGGCCGCTTGATGGCGGTATCGACTAGGCGCATGACAGACAGCCTATCCTATGGATGTCGGCGGATGATGCGCACGGCTTGGCCGTCCATCAGCCGCTCGTTGCCGCGCACCACGGCGAGATCGCCGGGCGCGAGATCGCCCGTAACGGCTACGTAGCCCTTGTGCGCTAGTCCGGTCTGAACGGGGTAGCTGACGGCTCTGCCGTCGCGGGCGAGGTACACGACCTGCCCCTGCGGGCCGGAGACTAGGGCGTCCTTGTGCACTAGGAGCGATGCTTGGGCCTGCGCGAGCTGGAAGCGGACCTGTGCGGACATATTGCTGCGCATCCGGCCTTCTGGGTTGAGGGCCCTGACGACGACCGGGAAGGTGCGGGAGGAAGCGTAGCCCTCGGCGAGGATGACGGCCACGCGGCCGGCGATGGGATCGCCGCCGAGGGCGTCAACAAAGATGTCTGCGCGGTCGCCCAAGGCGAGCTGCGGCACGTGGCGCTCGGGCACCTCGACGATCACGCGGACGGTGTCGATGGAGATTACTTGGGCAATCTCGCCACCGCGCCCGACCCATTGGCCGACCTCGGTAAAGGTCTGGATGATGTGCCCAGAGAAGGGGGCGCGGACGAAGAGGTCTTCTACTTGCGCTTGGAGACCGGCTAGCTTGGCTTGGGCGCGGGCCAGTTCGTAGGCATCATCGCGCAAGTCTTGCTCGGAGACCGCGTCGGTGGCGCGCAACTGGCGGCTGCGGTCGTGGTTGAACTGGCGCAGCGCAAAGTCGGCCTGTGCTTCGGCTAGGGCGGCTTGGAGCGGATCGTTGGCTAACTCGAAAAGGGGGTCGCCAGTGCGCACGGCTTGGCCGGCTTCCTTGAAGTGCCTGACTACTCGCCCTTCGATCTCGGCGGCGACGCGGCTGGAGCGCCGGGGCTGGATGCGTCCGACAAAGGAGAGGTCTACGACGAGTGGTTGTTCAATGACCGCGGCGACGATGACCGGCGTCGGCGGGTGCTCTTGGCCTAGGAGCGCACTGGGCAGCAAGGTCAGGAGCAGGAGGAAGACGAAGGGCATTTGGATTTCCTTGGAGGCGTGAGAAAGCTGCCAAGAAGGTAGGGGTTGGATTGAACCGGGACAATGGGGCGCTATTTGCGCCGCAAAACGGCGGTCTCCTGCACAAACCGCGTGCGGTAGCACTGGCCCTCGGGGGCCCCGTACTGGTCGATCAGGCGCTCGATGCGGCGGATTCGCTCGCCGGTAGGAGGATGGCTGGCGAAGAGTTTTTCTAGGTCGGAGCGCCGTCGCGCTTGCAGCTTTTTTAGTTTTTCAAAAAAGCGCAGCAGGCCGTGTGGATCGTACCCGGCGGCGATCGCGTAGCGGACGCCGAAGGTATCGGCTTCGCGCTCGTCGTTGCGGCTGAAGCGAGCACCGCTGAGCTGGGAGGCGATCTCGCCGAGTTGGTAGGGATCTTCGCCGAGGGCGAGGCGGGTGAGGAAGTCCATGCCAAAGCGGGAGGCGAGTTGGTTGGCCGAGTGACGGCCGACGATGTGGCCGATCTCGTGGGCTAGGACTCCGGCTAGTTCAGCCTCGTCTTCGGCGATCAGCAGCAGGCCGCTATAGACATAGAGATAGCCGCCGAGGACGGCAAAGGCGTTTATTTGTTTGGGATCGTCGAGGACCTTAACGCGGTAGCGGATGCCGGGGCGGTCTTCTAAAGCCGGGGGAAGCAGGGCTTCGGTGACGCGCTGGATATAGGACTGGAGGCGGCGGTCGGGATGGAGGCGTTGTTGGGCTTCGATTTGGGCGGCTAGCCGAGTGCCGAGTTTGATTTCGGTTTCGTCGGAAATCAGGACATAGCCCAGTACGCGGCGACTGGTGGCGCAGCCGGACGAGAGGGCGCTGGTGGCGACGAGCAGGACGAGGAGAATGCGTTGGAGCATGGCCGTTGGCTTTCTTGCGATGGGTACAGGTTGAACACCAAGCAGCTAGCGCCTGTTACTCTTTCTTTTGCGTGCCAAACTCGATCACTTTTTTTTGCGGCGAGAGGTTGATTTCGTCGAGTACCGTGCCGTCGCGCGTTGTCAGAGCTTGGATGATGACCTCGGCGACGTCGGCTGGCAGGATGTAGTTGTCGGGGGCTGGGCCGGGGCGAAAGTCCAATTCGTCGAAAAAGGACGACTGGACCATGCCGGGGTTCACCAACGTAACGCGGACGCCGGCGCGGGCACACTCGGCGCGCAGGGCTTGGGCGAAGCCGCGCAGAGCGAATTTGGCCGCGCAGTACAAGCTGCCTTGGGCCGTGCCAGCGAGCGCGGCTTCCGATCCCATAAGGACCAAGTGCCCACGCCCGGCCTTTTTGAGGGTGGGGAGGAAAGCGCGGACAACGAAGACGTGACTGGTCAAGTTGAGGTCAATCAGGGCGCGGATTTGGTCGTAGGAGAATTGCTCTATGGCGCCGAAGCGACCGACGCCGGCATTGAGGACTAGGGCGTCGAGGGCCGGGTAGGCGGCCACGAGGGTCTGCAGATGCTCGGGGAGTTGGTCGAGGTCGGCTAGGTCGATCGCGTGCGCCTCGAAGCGGCAGTCATCGCAGGGAAATTTGCCAAAGTCGCGGGCAATGCCAATGGTGCTATGGCCGTTGGCGAGCAGCATCTCGCAGACGGTGCGGCCAATGCCGGAACTAGCGCCGGTGACTAAGACGCGCATATCAGACCTATAGGGTGGTGGAGGGGCAGGGGAAGAAAAGCTCGGCGGGAATGTACTGGAGCAATTGATCCACGCAAAAGTCGTGTAGTTTTCTGGCCAAGGCGGGCCGGTAGGAGACCATGCCGTCTTTTTCCTCTAAGCCATAAGCGAGGAGTTTTTCGTCCGGGTAGAGCCTGTGGATGGTCTTGTACATGCCCTGTGGCAAGCGGAACTGACCGAGGCTGACCGAGTGCAGGCGGTCGCGGCGAATTTGTGAGAATACGAGGGCGAACAGATCGCAGTAGCGCTCCTCGTAGGCGCGGTCGTAGATCAGCGGATCAAAGCGCAGCCCAATGGGCCAACCGCACCCTTGCAGGGCGGCGATGGCCTCCAAGCGCCGGGCCACCGGCGGTGCGCCAACCTCGAATTGGTCGGCAAGCGCCGGCGGAGTCATGCTAAAGGCGACGACGCAGTTGGGTAGCGGCTCGGCGGCGAGTAGGGTTTTGATGCGAACGCTCTTGGTGCGCAGCTCAAAGTACGCCTGCGGATGGTCGGCAAAGAAGGGGAGGAAGTCGGCCGTAAAGTGGGTAATGCCTTCTAGCGCGAGGCTGTCGCAGTCGTAGCCGGAAAAGAAATAGGGAGCATCGGGTGCGTCCGTGGCAATGTGCGAGGCGATGTCCTGTTGGAAGTCCTCGTAGTTGACAAAGAGGACTCGGTGCGCCGAACGGTACAGGCCTTGGAGGAAGCAGTAGCGGCAGTCGTAGGGGCAGTTAAGCAGGTGCGAGAAATAGTAATTGCGCTCACCGCCGATGCCGTAGCCATCGGGTGCGGGGAGGACGCGCCGCCCGGCCTTGTGGGCGAGGATGAGCGCGGGGCGGTGCTTTTGCAGACGGAAGTTTTGCGCCGTGCGGTTGAAGACCTCGCCGTAGCGAGCGCAAGGGACTAGCTGTGCGCGGGGGAAGCGGCTGAGCAGGGCGCGGGTGCGCGGGTGGTCGAGGATGGACTCTTCGGCGTAGATGAAATCGAACATGAGGCGGCGAGCAGATGGCGTCGTCTAGGTCAACTATTCATATTTTTATGCTACCACATGGAGGCTTGAGGAAAAGGGATCGCCATAAATAATCCTTCGGAGGTGGTACGCCGATCGTGAGGATGTCCATAAATCCACCACTCTTATCAGATCCTTTAGTTGAAGATACTGGTCCCGCATATAGCTCAGATTCGCATAGAGGGAAGATCCCGGAGTCCTCTTCAGGCTCGGGATCGTTCCCGTATCCAAAGGACAATATGTTCACCTCATCTGGGATGCTACTGATAAATCGTTGGAGATCCAGTCCAGTCGAAGAAGAAATATACTCCGCTAAAGCGTCCTGTACAATCCAAATAGTTTTCCCACCCCAAGCCACCCCAACCTGCGATTTTACAATAAGTTGACTGACCATTCGCGCCCACACTTGTCTATAGCATCTTCAAAAGCCATTCCTATCTGCGTCCTATTATTTTTGTTTCCTCCAGAGGTAGATGAGGTCATAACCTCGACTATTACTACTGGATCAGCAGGAAAATCGACCACCCAGTGCTCGCCAGCATGCCTTTCCAGCGTGAAGTTGTTTTGGATTGCAACCTTCTCACATTCCCGCTCGTTCTTTTGGACTAATTTTGATATTTCGCTAAGTGATTTTCTGCATCTTCCTGACAAGACATAGTCGAAGGTGTAGTTGAATGATTTTTCTTTTTCTTCTATTGAGAATTTTATCTTTACCTCAGACCATGCTCGGTATTCGATTGTTCTATCCAATTCGCTATATTGGATTAGGTCCTCTCGAACTCTTGCTTGAAGCCGAGAATGGTTGGAATCCCGCAGAGCGAATAAGCGCCTAGGGCAAACAATCCAAGGCTTCCCGCTCACCAAGAGTGAACAGACTCCTACCTGAACCGTCTCTTTTCCAAGGAACTGCTGAGCTAATTGCGGATGGTTCCGCAACTGCAAAACGGAGAGGTACCTATTGCCACCCCCATCACATTCACTTTCCATGAATGGACACCAAGCCCTCGTGCGACAATCAATCGCGTCAGAGTGACTTGAGGTTGGTGGATGGCCAAATACTTCAAAAATTTTACTCATTTAGGCACTCGAAAATTTTACTTGCTAGAGCCTCTGCAAGAGGTTGCGGAACTGAATTTGCAACTTGCCTATGCTGGTCTAAGTTTTTCACGGTGCCCGTCCTACTGCGTATAGGTCCTTTTAGAAGATACGAATCGGGATAGCCGTGAATTCTCATATATTCCCGTGGAGTGAGATATCTATCTTCGATGGGATGATAGAAAATCTCTCCGCACCTCAACGTATTAGCGGGCCTATCCCTATTCAGTCTTAAATACTTTGTAGTATCTTTTGATTTAAGACCTCCGAGTAGTTTTTTATTTAAATGAGTCTGATCTGCTAGATATGACCCCTCGGGAACCTGTGCGATGCGTTCCCGGTCCCTATCTGGCGTTACATCGACGTGGCTATCCTCGCGGTCGTAGAAAGTAGTTCCTCTGGTTTTCGGTGAAGGTATTCCTAGATTTTCAATTGCGGAACCGATGCCGAGATGAGGTTTATACGAAAACAATCCATTACATTCTTCTAGCGGGGCATATATTCGTTCTGGAAAGGAAAAGTCGTTTTTCCCCAGTGTGGCGATTACGAATAATCGCTCTCGCAGTTGAGGTACGCCGTAATCTGCGGCTAAAACAACTCTCCATTTGGAAGAATAACCAGCGTTTTCTAAGGCTGTTAAAAATTTCTCAAAAATTTCGCCTCTTCGCTGCTCGGATCCTTTTGATGATAGAAGCCCTTTTACTTGCTCGACTAAAATCACCTTTGGTTCTAACTCTTCGGAAAACCGAACAATCTCAAATAGTAACATACCTCTCTCGTCTTTTAAGCCAAGTTGCTTTCCTGCTAGGGAGAAAGATTGACACGGAGGGCCTCCAAAAAGAAGATCGAGTTCGCCTTTCTCTAGGTGTAGGTCTTTGCGAAGTTCGGCTGGATCAATCTCTCTAATATCTGACTCAACAATTTTAGTATCCCTTTTTTCGCGTTCTCTTGCCGCACGTAGTGTGTTGCAGCAGTGTTCGTCTATTTCTATCTGAGCGACAATGTCGAATCCCGCATCTTGTACGCCTATATCCATTCCTCCGGCCCCAGAGAAAAGACTTAGTGCGTTATATTTTTGGGGACTATTCATCCTGAATTCACTCCTCTATCCTCAATAGGTCAAAATTAGTTCTACCTCGTCTAGTCGCCGCTGAAGATAACGTAGCACCTCATCGCGGCTTTGCAAGGCCAGTAAGTCGTCGTTGACAACGGAAGTCGCCGGTGCCAGCACCTGCCAGCGCACGAGCAAGCCGCGCAATTGGTGCTGTTGCGTGGCGGTAAATGGCCAGCGGGCGGTTAGCTCGGCGAACCCGGGCGGGTCGGCGTGCAGCGCGTGGAGCTGCTGGCTGAGCGATTGCAGGTGTTCGCCAACGTGGGCAACCATATCGAGCTGAGCTTCTATCAACACTTCCACTTTCTCCGCATTCAGTGCCTGATAGGAGGATTGCGGATTGTCAGAGACGACCTTGAGGCAGTGGACCCGCTCGCTGGTGGCAAAGTGCTGCGCGGTCTCGCAAAAGCCGCTGGCTTCCATGTCGTACGCAACGTGGCCAGTAGCTGGCTGGACGCGATCTACGGTATGTAGCAGCGTGGTGCGGCAGGGCGGCGGCGCGGTGAAGGTGGGGTAAAAGGGCTGGCCGCTGGCCGCATCCACGACTTTGTGCGCTAGTAGGGCCGTACCCACCGCTTGACTACCGTGTCCGGCGATGCCGATGTTGAGCCAAGCTGCCGGTACACCCCCGATTAGTGCGCGTAGATACGCCGTGGCGGCGGCCGCGGCCACTTTGCCGATGCCGGAGACAATCAGGTGCGTCTGCTCGCCCGCGCAGATGCGATAGGGATGGCCGTCTAAGGCTCGCAGCCGGTAGTGCGCTACCAGCGGACGGGCTTCGGCCGCGAGGGCTACGACTAAGCACAACATGATGGCTAATATACCAGCTAGCCGCCCCTCGGCAACTCTGTTTGACCCTGCCTGAGTAGGGGCCTAAGTTCTGGAAGACAAACGAGAAAGGGCACATAATGGACAACGAATTTTTCAAGGGACACGGCCTCGGCAATGACTACATTGCCGTTGATCCGGCCGCGCTCAGTTTCGAGTTGACGCCGGACAATATTCGCGCCATTTGCGATCGCCATTGGGGCGTGGGCAGCGACGGCATTCTCGCGCTCGCGTCGTCGCAAAAGGCCGACTTTGGCCTGAAAATCTACAACCCCGATGGCAGCGAGGCGGAAAAATCGGGTAATGGCCTGCGGATATTTGCCCGCTATCTGTACGCCACCGGCCAAGTGCAAAAGCAGCGGTTCACCGTCGATACAGAGGGCGGTTTGGTAAGCGTCGAATTGCACGTTGACGAGCATGGCGACGCCAGCGCGGCCACGGTGGAGATGGGGCGAGCGACGTTTGTGCCAGCGGCTCTGCCCTGCACGCTAGAGGCCGAAGAGTTGGTCGCGCAGCCGATTTGCGCTGGTGGGCAGACCTTAAGCTTTACCGGCGTCAGCGTCGGCAATCCCCACTGCATCGTCTTCCGCGAAAAGGGGGCGCAATGGACCGAGGACGAGCTGTGCTCTTTGGGTCCAGAGCTGGAAAATCACCCGCTCTTCCCCCGGCGCACCAACGTGCAGCTCGCCGTGCCCGTAGGGCCGCATGAGATCTATATCCTGATATGGGAACGCGGCGCGGGTCACACGCAGGCATCGGGGTCGTCCGCGTGTGCAGCCGCGAGTGCGGCGGTGCGGCTGGGCTTGGTCAAAAGTCCGGTCGCGGTTAAGGCCCCAGGCGGGAGCTTGCACATCGACGTGAGCTCAGACTACGACTTGACAATGAAGGGGCCGGTCGCCGAAGTGGCGCGCGGCGTACTCAGCCCGTCGTTTCTGCGCTCCTTGCGCTGAGCAGTACGTGGTAGCGGGGATTGCAATGCGTGGTTGGGCTTGGGTCGCGCTCGCTTGGATGCTGGCGGCCTCGGCCGCTGCTGCCCAGGGCTTTGGCCGAAACAAGGTGCAGTACGCGGAGTTCGCGTGGCGAAAGATGGAGACCGCGCACTTTGACGTGTACTTCTTTGCCGAAGAGGCCGAGCTGGCCGCGTATGCCGCGCAGATGGCCGAGCGTCAGTTCGCCGACTTGGAAAAGAAATTCGCCCACACGGTGCAGCGGCGGGTGCCGCTAGTGGTCTATTCCTCGCACATCTACTTTGAACAGACGAATATCATCCCCAATCTCCTGCCCGAGGGGGTAGCGGGTTTCACCGAATACCTCAAGGGACGGGTCGCCCTGCCGCTGAGCGGCTCTCTACCCGAGTTTGAGCGGGTGCTGCACCACGAGTTGGTCCACGTCTTCGCGTTTGACCGGATTGCGCGGGTGCTGGCGCGGCACGGGGTGTTGGACTTCCGCCCGGCGCCCCTGTGGTTTTCAGAAGGGCTGGCCGAGTACTGGTCGAGCGAGCGCACCAGCTTTGGCGACATGGTGGTGCGCGACGCGCTCTTTGCGCGGCGGCTGGTGCCCATCGCCGAGATGTACCGCATCTACGGCACCTATCAGATGTACAAGGAAGGCGAGTCGATCTGCCACTTTATGGCGGCGCGGCACGGGGCCGATGTGTTCGAACAGCTCTTTGCCAATTGGTGGCGCGGCGAGAGTTTTGCCGAAATTTTCGCAATCACCACCGGCGAGAGCTTGGAGAAGTTCGATCGGGCTTGGCAATACCATCTGCACAAGCGCCACCTGCCCGCGATTGCCGACCGCGATCCCCCGTCCGAATTGGCCACCGCCCGCACGCAGCGCGGCTTTAACCTAAAGCCCGAAATCGTTCCTGGAGACAGCAGTGCGTTCTACTACTTCCGCAACGATCAAGGCTATACGCAGATCGTCCGCGCGCACCGCGATGGCCGTGAGCCCGAGGTCGTGGTCGAAGGCGAGCGCCTACCGGTTTTTGAGTCCCTGCATCCGCTTTCGACGCGGCTGGCCGCCTCCCCGGACGGCAAGTGGCTGGCCTTTGCGGCCAAGAGCCGGGGTCGCGATCACCTGTACATCTGGGATGTGGAACAAAAGCGTGCGGTGGGGGATTTGTCGTTTGCTGAGATCGTCGCGATTGCGTCGCCGTCGTTTGCGCCTGATGGGCAGCGGCTGGCCTTTGCCGGCAGCGACGAAGGGGGCTGGACCGACATTTATCTGGTCGATGTAACAGGCGATAGCCTCCGCGCCTTGCGCCGCGACATTTATCACGACCGCGACCCCGACTGGTCGCCGGATGGTCGGTATATCGTCTTTAGTTCCGATCGCTGGCCTGGGGGGCGGCGCGGCCGCTACAATTTGTTCCTGTGCGATTTGGCGACCGAGCAGATCTCGGCCCTCAGCCGCGGCGAGCACAACGACGGGCAGCCGCGCTGGTCGCCGGACGGTGAGCGCATCGTCTTCAGCTCCGACCGCGCTGGCGCGTACAACATCTACGCTTTACAACTAGCGGACGAGCGCACTGCGACCCGGCGGTTGACCCGCGTGTTGACGGGTGCGTTTGATCCGGTGCTATTGGCCGACGGCCAGCACCTGCTCTTTTCCGGATACGAAAGCGGAGGCTTCCAGATATACGAGCTCGCCGTGGACTGGGCCGACAGCGCGGAGGTCAGCTATCAGCGCGTGGAGGAAGCACCGGCTGAGCCGTGGTCGCTAGCGGGCCTGCACGGTCAGAGCGAAGTCGCCAGCCGGCCCTATGAGCGCAAGATGAGCCTCGACATAGCCCAAGGCCAGATCTCGCAGGATCCGGAATTTGGCACTTCGGGCGGCATCCAAATGGCCCTGAGCGACGTGCTGGGCAACGACCAGTACCACTTCGTGCTTTCGCACGTTGCCGCCAGCCGATCCAGCTTCTTCGATGGCCTGAACGTGGCCTTGACGCGCTTCCACCTCGGCCAGCGACTCAACGTATATTGGGGTGCGTTCCGGCTCAACGACCGCTTTTCGAGCCGCTTTGGCCGGTTTGTACGCGAAAAGCGCCTCGGTGTCCACATTGGGTTGAGCTATCCCTTTTCCCAGCACAACCGCATCGACACCCGGCTCTCGCTGCGCCGCGCCGAAATCGACCGGCAATTCGAGGGGCGGAAGCTGTCGGGCTGGCTGGCCAACAACTACGTCAGCTATACCCACGACAGCAGCCTGTGGATTCCGACCGGACCGTTGGAGGGCCGGCGCTATAGCTTTGGGCTGGCGCAGACGATTGACTTTAAGACCTCGCGGCAGTTCAATATCGCGCTCTTTGGCGACTACCGGCACTACTTTCGCCTCTCGCAGCGCAGCGCGTTGGCCGTGCGCCTGATGGGCCGGCGCTCCACCGGCGCAGTGCCCGAGTTTTTCTCCTTGGGGGGCAGTTGGACACTGCGGGGCTATCGCTGGCGCTCGCTGTGGGGCAGCAAGATGGTGCTATACAACCAAGAGTTGCGCTTCCCCTTGGTCGATCGGTTCTTGCTCCGCTTTCCGTTTGGGGCCATGGAGTTCAGTGCCTTCCGGGGGGCGCTCTTTTTCGATGTGGGCAATGCGTGGAACGACGACTTCGACCAATGGCGTGCGGCGTTTGGCGCGGGGGTGCGCTTGGCCTTGGGCGGGGTTTTCGTCTTTCGCGTGGATGCGGCACGGCGCACGGACTTCAAGTCCATAGATGACGACACGCGCTGGGACTTCTTCTTTGGCTGGGATTATTGATGCGCTACGCCCTGATCGGATTCTGCCTTTTGACGGCTTGTGGCGAAAAGGTGCTCTACCTCGGCGAGCCGGGGCGTGGCGCGGTGGGAGTTGAGCCGCCGCTGCAACTTTTATGGACGCACAAAATGGACGGCTCGCCGCTGGGGGGTGCGCTCTTTGCCGGTGACCTGATCCTACAACTGACCACTGCGCCCACCCTCTATGCGTTGGACCGGCGCCACGGTGCTTTGTTGGGCAAGCATGGATACGACAAGATGGCGTGTGTCCCTGGGCGGTTGGCCGGGGCGCTGTACGCGCTGGGGGTGCTGGGCCGCAAACCTAGCGTACGGGTTTTGGATCGGCGGACTGCGGCCGAGCGTTGGCGGCATGAGGGGGTGTTTTGTCAGGTGCCGGCCGTGCGCGGCGATACCCTGATCGCGATTGATGATGAAGGCGTGGTACAGGCACTACGTCTCGCCGATGGGCATTTGCTGTGGCGCGCCGAATTAGGCGGGCTAGCGCGGACCGGGTTATCGCTGAGCGGCGATCTCGCGGTTGCCAGTACCGCGGCCGGGGACTTGGTGGCCCTGAGCGCGGCAACCGGCCGCGAGCACTGGCGCACGAGCTTGGGGGAAGCCGTGCGCACGAGGCCCGTACCCGCTGGCGAGTACGTAGTTTCGGCGACGGCTTCCGGCCGGGTACTCGCCGTGCGCCGCGACTCCGGCCGGGTGGTGTGGGAGCGAGCCTTGGGCGCGCTGCCGACTGAGGATCTGGCGCTGGCCACTGGCGTGTTGGTGGTCGGTTGCGCCGACCGCCACTTCTATGGGTTAGACGCGGCCACCGGAGCAGTGCGGTGGACGTTTGCCACCGAAGGCGTGGTGCGGAGCAGCCCGGCCGCCACGGAGCACACCGCGTATGGTGCTTCTAGCGACGGCCATCTCTACGCCTTGGATCTCCAAGGCGGGCACCTGTTGTGGAAATACCGTTTGGACGGCCCCGTCTTGGCACCAGTGGCGTTGGGCGCGGAGGTTGTCTCCGTCGCCACCGAGAAGCGGATTCTCTACGTGTTTGGACGCCGCTGAGAGAGGGAAACTGCATGGATAAGACGATTGCTTGGTGCTTGGTATTGGCCACGAGTACGCCGGCGTGGACCGAGCCGTTGCCGTTGCCGCGGTGGCTGGTCCAATTGGAAGCGGTCTTAGCGGCACAATGGGCCCAGCGGCCGATGCTCGGCCAGCGGTTGATGCCAACCATGTCTTCGGCTCCGAAAAAGAAGAAACGCTCGCGCAAGAAGCTCTACTTGAGCGCGGCCTTGACTGTGGGGGCTGGTGCGGTGGCCTACTGGAGCAAGGCGCGGGCCGACGCTGCGTACGACCGCTATTTGCGTTCGGCCAGCGTGGTGCGCCAGCGGCGCGAATTAGACGCGGCCAAGCATTTTGACCGCGTGGCTGGTGTGGCGTTTGTCAGCATGGAAGTAGGCCTAGTACTCAGTTCGTACCTACTCTTTTTTAGGGTTTTTAGAGAACAATAAAGAACAATGCACCGATGCTAATGCTGCCCCATCTTTCTTCCTGCACATAATCCTGGTTGACCCTGCCTACCTTCCCGACTACCGCAGGAGATACGATTTCGACAACATGGATTTCTACTTTGACCCCTACGGATTTGCGGACGATGGGCGCTGTGTCGCGACGCGCCGGCTTCCCGACTACGACATCGCCCGCATCCGCACCGGCCAGTTCACCGCTGAGGGACAGCTATGGAAGGGCGAGCACCGCTTTGGCGGGAAGGATGCAACGCCATGAGGCGCTTCAGAATCGACCGGTTCACCGTGCTTCTGGCGGCAATCGGCGCGCTGGCCGGCGGGCTCGTCCTGTTGCGCATGGCCAACTATGGCGTGGACGCCATCGAGACCGCGACATTCGAGCTTGAACCGATCGCCGATGGCGCGGCATTCGCGAAGCGGACCGATCTGGCCCCGGGCGACACCCTCGAACTGGCCGTCCATGCAAAGAACGCCCGCCGCCTAACCTTCCAGATAGAGCGAATCGGGCGGAAATATGAGCACCAGCCCGCGGAACACTGTTATGACGGGATCGGCGGGGATGCCATAGCGGATTATCCGGTTCAGATAGGTTGCCCTTCCAGCCATATACGGAGAGGCTGGTTCAACTGCCGTTCACGCAACGGCGTATGGCTTGCGTCCGTGAACAGCGACGCTGAATGCCGATGGTTCAGGCTGCGGCTACCGCAGCCGCCAAGTTACCAGCCCTACACGCCCCCCCCAAGTTACCAGCCCTACACGCCCCCCCCAAGTCCCTTACCCCCACTTTCCCTAATGGCAGGCCCACAGCCCGCGCCGGTGATTCAGGAATTCCGCGGCAACCGCTATGTGTCGTTTGCCACGTGGGAATACAACGTTAAGGTGCCCATTCCGGAAGACTGGCCAAATGGCTTCTACAGATTCGTTGTGTTCTCTCCCAATGGAGCCGTGCAAGAAAGGGTACCGTTCCATGTTGAGAACCTATCCAAGCCGGCGGCGGTATGCTTCGTGGCCTCGTACCTGACTGCGGCGGCGTACAATACCGCCTTTAGAGCGAGCCTTTACAAAGGGTTCGACGGGGATGCGTACCAGTCCAAGTTGCGAGCTTCCGCCGTCACCATGCAGCGGCCGCGAAGCGCCTATTATTCCCATATCTGGCCGGCTATGAAATTTCTCGAACGTTTGGATGTACCAATCCGCTATACAACGACCCTGGCGGTTCACAAAGACCCGACCTTGCTCGATGGGTGCCGCGCTATCGTTCTAGCCTTTCATCCCGAGTACATATCGGCCCGGCTGCGTAATGCCATTGTGGAGGCCATCGAGCGGGGTGTGCATCTGTTGTCCTTCTCCGCCAATGCCTTCTACTGGCGGGTGGAGTTGGATCAAGACGCCTACGGCCACGACATCATGATCCTTGATAGGGCTGGCGGCGATCAGTGGAGAAACCAGGGCGCTTTATTCAGCGAACAAAACATCTTCGGAGCCCAGTATATAAGTGGCGCTTGGGGCGGCGAACCTATGCCCTTTGTTGTGGAACCCCGTATGGGCGCCCATGAAACGCCGGACCCGGGACTTATGTCACATTGGATATTCGAGGGCACGGGATTGCGTTTCGGAGACAGAATCGCCGACCTAATGAGCGGGGAGGTTGACTCGCTTGATCCGTCCTTCCCTGTTCCTGACGTGCAGGAGCGGATTGTGTTCCTCTCCCCTTACTACAATAAAGAAGGGAAAGAGTTCATGGCGCACACGTCGTACTTCATGCGCCCGAACGGCCAGATGACTTTTCATTCCGCATCGCTACGATTCCAGCACGCCCTGGCGTCCGCAAAGGAATCGGAAAGGAAAATCCAGCGGATGATCGAAAATATCCTGCAGCGGATGCTAAATCTGGACGATAGCAACGCCGTCAGCTATGACCGGTCTCGTCTGCACGATGGCTCTATCTGGACCAATCGCGGCAATATGCTCCGTTTCCTGACGGATAGGGGGAAAGAGGTCTACTCACTGCCGACCTCTCTGCCGCATCCGGACAACGTGCGCTACTAGATCGGCTGTGGTGCCACAAGATTTAATGCGTATTTCGTCTGGCTCTACGACGCAGAAACGTGTTGCGAATACGGACCCAAGGAGCTTGCCGCATCGTTGCCCGGCATGCAGGTCGAGGCGACTCTGGAGGATGGAATCATATTCAAGATCAGCAAGGATTCATGCAACAATACGGAACATCTGGATAAAAAGACAATTCTGGAGACTATCGGCGAGGACGCCCAACTGCTTGCCCGCTCTGACTTTAATGTGTATAAGGACAAGAACGAAAACAGGCTGATTTACGTCCGGGAGGAATGTGGCGGCGAAGATAGTCGCCCTGAATTTTTTCTGCACATCTTCCCCGTGAACAGAGCAGACCTCCCTGCAGAGCGCCGCCGCTTTACTTATGACAATTTGGATTTTTGCTTTGATTATCACGGGTTTCATGACGGCGTGCGCTGCGTGGCGGTGCGCCACCTTCCCGACTATCCCATTGCCCGCATCCGCACCGGCCAGTTCATACAGGGTCAAGGCAGACTGTGGACGAGTGAATTCAGTCCCGATTGATGGACAGTCTCATCGTGACCGAAAACCACAAGCCGCAACGTGAAACGCCATGAAGCCCGCTGATTACTTCTTTTTTAGGTCTTAGGTCTTGAGAAACGGTCTCTGGATAGGGTACTGCCTCGGTGCGCTGGTGCTGGTCTTGGCTTGCAGCGACCGCCCGCGCCACAATCCCCTCGACCCGCAAGCCGAGGACCCGCAGAGCGAGTCGTTTAGTGCTTTGACGGCCTTGGCGCTCGACAGCCAAGTCGAGTTGCGATGGAACTTTTCCCGCTTCTTCGACATAGAAGGCTACCGACTCTACCGCCGTCAGCCCGAGGGCGAGTGGGAGCCGCTCACCCCGGTGCTGGCCCCAACGGCGACCGCGTATGCGGACCCCGAGGTAGAAAACGGGATAAACTACGAGTACCAACTCAGCTTGCTCATCGCCGGGGAAGACGAGCGTCCTGGCGGCAGGCCCGTGCCTGCTACGCCCGGCCCGGAAGTCGCTTGGGTGGCCGACCGCCACTCCGGGCTGGTGTGGAAAATCAGTGCGGATGCGCGCAGTGTGCATTTTGCACAGGGGCGTTTTTTCGACTTGGCGACGATTGCGCTCGACGTGGCCGATGGTTCGTGTTGGGTCAGCGACCGGGGGTTTGCTGGGCTGTACAGGATTTCGGGCGACGGCGCGTTGGCGGCACTGGCCGCGGCCGTGGAGACGCCCGGGGACTTGGCCATTGATGCCAAAGCGCGGATTGGCTGGCTGATCGACGCGGGGCGGCAGCGGGTCTTTTGGTTTTACACGCCTGAAGGCGCGGTGAAGCCCTTGTCCGCGGGTGATTCGCTCGCCCTCTTTCCGGTCGATGCTACCTTTGCCCGGCCCGTGGCGTTGGCCGCGCAGGCTGGGGGCTGCTGGATCGCCGACCAAGCCCAAGGCCGCGTGCTGTTCTACCAGACCAACGGCACCCGCGCCGCTGAATTCCGTGCGCTCGCAGCCCCCGAGGCACTGGTGGCTGGCGTGGAGGGGGCCGCGTGGTTGTTGGGGGATGATGGGCACAGCTTGACGCGGTTGGACCGCACGGGTGTCGTTATCAACGTGGAGTTGCCTTTTGCCGCGGCCATGGGTCTGGCCGTGGATGGTGCGACCGGCGACTGCTGGGTGCTAGGGGAACGGGATCTGGCCGTGTTCTCGGCCGGCGGGGCCTTGGAGCAGCATTGGACCGACGTGCCCGGAGGCAGCGGCCTGTCCTTCGACGCGGTGCAGCGACGGGCTTGGATTGCGACCGGCAACGCGCTGTTGAAATTCTCGGCCGAGGGCCGGCCCCTTGCGCGGCTCGACGGCTTTTCGTCCATCGTCCGCATTGCCGTGGATCCAGGCCGCTGAGGCCGCTAGTTCTCTCTTGCATGGGATTTGCTCCTTAGCGACCTTCCTTAGTGGTTAGTGATCAGTGATCAGTGATCAGTGATCAGTGGCCAGTCCCAGCCTCCCCGGACCGGTGGTGCGGGGACTAACCACAGACCACAGACCACAGACCACAGACCACAGACCACAGACCACAGACCACAGACCACAGACCACAGACCACTAACATTATGACCCAGCAAGGCCCCATTCACAGCATGACCGGCTTTGGCCGCGCCGCGGCCAAACGGCAAGGTTTGCGGCTCGCCGTTGAGTTGCGATCGATTAACAGCCGCTACCTCGATATACAGGTGCGCTGCCCGGCCGACCTCCAGTCCTTTGAGTCGGCCATCCGCGAGCGGATTCAGGCGCAGATCGGCCGCGGCAAGATAAGCGCGCACATCGCTTGGGAGGAAGAAAGCCAGCCAGAGGCCCTGCCCCAGCTAGACGAGGAAGCCGCCAAGCACTATCTGGCTCAACTGCGGCGGCTAGCTGAATTGGCCCACATCGAAGCCGCGGAGGGCCGGGCAAGCCTGCCTCGGCGGAAGGCGTTTTTTGCTCGCTTTAAAGGGCTAGAGCAACTCGACATGGGGATCGAGCGGGTGCTGCTGGCAAAGCTGCCCAAGCTCTTTCGCGTCCAAGCCCCAGAGCTGGATAGCGCGGTTGTGCAAAAAGTACTGTGGGCGGGGTTGGACGAAGCGCTGGCCGAGTTGGTAGCCATGCGTGCGACCGAAGGAGACGCTCTCGCCGCGGACTTGCGCGGCCGCGGCGAGGCGGTGGGGACGCATCTGGAGCGCGTGGCCGAGCGAGCGCAGGCGACCCGTGGGCAAGTCGCCGAGCGGCTGCGGGAAAAGGTCTCCGCCCTGCTCGCGCCCGGGGCGGTTGCCGAAGACCGCGTCGCCACGGAAATCGCCCTGATCGCCGAGCGCAGCGACATCGTCGAGGAGGTCGTTCGCTTCCGCAGCCACAACGTCCAGTTCCTCGACACCTTGGCGCGGGGTGGCGAAGTGGGGAAGCGCTTGAACTTTCTCTTGCAGGAAATGAACCGCGAAGCCAACACCATCAGCGCCAAGTCCGCAGATGCCGACATCGCCCATTGGGTGGTCGAGATCAAAGAGGAAGTCGAGCGTTTGCGCGAGCAGGTGCAAAACTTGGCGTGAAGGCATCCATGGCATCTGTGCAAATCATCACCATCAGCGGCCTGCCCGGCAGCGGCACCAGCACCGTCAGCGGCTTGCTCTGTGCACGGCTGGGCTGGGCGTACATCAACGCAGGTGCGTTTTTTCGCCAACTAGCCCAAGAGGCAGGGCTGAGCTTGGCCGAGTTTGGCCAGCAGGCCGAAGCCAATGGCTGCATCGACCGCCAGCTCGACGCGCGCATGGTGGCGCAAGCGCGGGTGCGTGCGCCGGTCGTCGTCGAGGGGAGGCTCACCGGCTGGATGGCGCACCGCCACCGGCTGGCGGCCGGCAAAGTTTGGCTGGCGGCTGCGCCCGATGTGCGGGCCGGGCGGGTGGCACAACGGGAGGGGGAGACGGCGGCAGAGATGCTGGTGGGAATGCGCCAGCGCGAAGGGAGCGAAGCCCTGCGCTTCCGGGCACATCACGGCATCGACATGGGCGACCTGTCGATTTACGATGTGCTCATTGCGACGGACGACATGGGGGCTGAGGCGGTCGTTGAGCGGGTCGTAGCCCACTATGCAGCATAGCGTTGCTTTTTGCGGCGGCCTGATTGACATTTGGCTTTACCCTTCGGACTTTCCTAGAATCTGGGCTGTTTAATCAGTGGTTAGTGGTTAGTGGTTAGTGGTTAGTGGTCCGTGGTTAGTGGTCCGTGGTTAGTGGTCCGTTCCATCCGCCCCCTTGGCGACGGGTACCCGGCGACCGGCCCCGGAACATCGACGCGGGGGACCGCGCTGGTCCGGACGAAGGCTACGGGCATGCCGAGTGATACCGCCTACATGAAACCTGAATCCCCAACCGTACACTAGGAAAGTCCGCTAAAGAATTCACAGGGGCCGGCGAGGACGGCCGCGCACTGCCATGAGCGTACAACAGCGCCATATCTTGCTCGGGGTCACCGGCGGCATTGCCGCGTACAAGACGCCGGAGATCGTGCGGCTGCTGACGGCTGGCGGGGCCGAGGTGCGGGTAGTGCTGACCCGCGCGGCTGGCGAGTTCGTCGCGCCCAAGACTTTGGAGGTACTTTCCCGCCATTTGGTGTACACCGACTTGTTCAGCAGCGACGCGGAATTTCCCGTTCTGCACGTGGGGTTAGCTGAGTGGGCCGACTTGATTTTGGTGGCCCCGGCTACGGCGCACTTCTTGGGGCGCGTAGCCGGCGGCTTGGCCGACGACTTGCTCACCTCGGTGTTGTTATGTGCGGACGTGCCCGTCCTGCTGGCGCCGTCGATGGAGGAGAATATGTTCGCCAATGCCGCGGTCGAGGCCAATGTGCAGACCTTGGCGAGTCGGGGATTCCACCTGCTTGACCCAGGGGTGGGGCCTTTGGCGTCGGGTGCAGTTGGCCGCGGGCGGATGCCCGAGCCGACAGGATTGGTCGCGGCGGTCGCGGCGCATTTTAGCGGCGACTTGGATGGGCTGAAGCTGCTGGTAACGGCCGGACCCACGGTCGAGGACCTCGATCCGGTGCGCTTTATTTCCAATCGCTCGTCGGGCAAGATGGGCTATGCGATAGCCGCGCGAGCTGCTGTGCGCGGGGCACGCGTGTGGCTGGTTTCCGGGCCGACCGCACTGCCAGTGCCCTCTGGCGTGGAACGGCAGTTGGTGCGCTCGACGCTCGACATGCAGCGCGCCGTCGAAGCCTTGTTTGAGCGAGTGGATGGGGCGATTTTGGCGGCGGCCCCGGCCGACTACCGCGCCAAGGAGGTGGCCGCGCAAAAAATCAAGCGCGGCGCAGCGACCCGCTCTATCGAGTTGGTAGAAAACCCGGATCTTGCCGCCGGGCTAGGCCAGCACAAGGGCCAGCGATTGCTGGTCGTCTTTGCAATGGAGACGGAAAAGGGGCCGGAGCGGGCGCGGGAGAAGCTGGCGCGCAAAGGGGGCGACTTAATCGTGCTCAACATGCTCAACGACGAGGGAGCTGGTTTCGCCGGCGACACCAACCGCGTTACTCTGTACGACGTTGCCGGCCGCGAGGAAGCCCTGCCCCTGTTGAGCAAATCCGCAGTCGCCGACCGCATCCTCGACTGGGTGCGGGCGCGCCGGGAAGCGGTTGTTTAACCCATACTTAGTGAAGGTGTCGCCATGGAAGAGCAAAGCACAGACGCATTGGCCCAAGCTAGGCGCTATCTATCCGATTTAGTGGCTTTTGAAGGGACTCAATTTACAGCACCGGAGTTGGTTGCCGCACCTAGTCCGGAGGAACCAGCGGTCGGGGATTTGGAGGCTTTTCGCCGCCAGATTTGCGATTGCACCCGCTGTCGGTTGGGTGCGACGCGGCAGCAGTTTGTGTTTGGCAGCGGCGATCCAGCGGCCGGGATTATGTTCATCGGCGAGGCCCCGGGGGCCGAGGAAGACCGCGCGGGCCAACCCTTTGTGGGGAAAGCCGGTCAACTACTGACCAAGATCATCGAGGCTATGGGCCTATCCCGCGACGCGGTCTATATCTGCAACATACTCAAGTGCCGCCCGCCTAATAACCGCGACCCCCTGTCCGATGAAATCGAGCAGTGCGAGCCATATCTCAAGCACCAGATCGAGATCGTCCAGCCCCGCGTCATCTGCACCTTGGGCCGCTTTGCCGCGCAAACCCTGCTCCGCAGCCGCGAGCCCATGGGCCGCTTGCGCGGCCAGTCGCACCACTACGAGGGCATCCCCTTGGTCGCCACGTACCACCCGGCGGCCCTCTTGCGCAACCCCCAGTGGAAGCGCCCGACTTGGGAGGACGTCAAGCGGGTGCGGAAGCTCTACGACGGGGTTGATCTCTAAACTTTTTGGAGCTAAACCATGACCCAGAGTCCAGCGGAGGCGCAGGATCTCGGGCGAATGCCGCCACAGGCCGTAGAGGTCGAGCAGGCCGTGCTTGGGGCGATGATGCTAGAGCAGCGGGCCATTGGCCGCGCCATTGAAATCCTCGACAAAAACGAAGGCTGTTTCTACCACGCCCCGCACGGTCGGATATTCGAGGCCATGAAAACCCTGTTTGAACAGGGTACGGCGGTCGATCAGCTAACCTTGACCGAGGAACTCAAGCGCCGCGGCCAACTCGACGACATTGGCGGGGTCGTCTATCTGGCCAAGCTATCGTCTGAAGTGGCCACGGCGGCCAATATCGACTTCCACGCGCGGATCGTTTTGGAGAGGGCGCTGAGCCGCAAATTGATCGAGGCCGCCAGCGGGATCATCGAGTGGGCGTACGCGGCCGACGAGGACGTCCAGACCCTGATCGACCGGGCCGAGCAGCAGCTTTTCAGCCTGAGCGAAAACCAACTCGGCGCGGGCTTCGAGCCGCTGACTAAGGTAATGGGCGATGCGTTCGAGCACATTGAGCGCATTCACGCGAAGACGGGTACGGTTTTGGGGGTGGATACGGGCTTTGCCGCTCTCAACGAGCTGACGTCGGGCTTTCAGAAGGGCGACTTGGTCATCCTCGCGGCGCGGCCCAGCGTTGGCAAGACGGCTCTCGCGCTGACGCTGGGCCGCAACGCGGCCGTGGAGGCTGGCGTCGGGGTGGCGATTTTCAGCTTGGAAATGTCTAAGATGCAACTGGCCCAGCGCCTGCTCAGCGCGGAGACCAAGGTCGATCTGCACAAGCTCCGCACCGGCCGGCTGCGCGAAGAAGACTGGATCCACCTAACGCGCAATATCGACCGCTTGGCCCAAGCGCCGATCTACATAGACGACACCCCTAGCATCTCGGTGCTCGAAGCGCGGGCCAAGGCGCGGCGGCTGCAACGCGAGTACGGGATCGGCCTAGTCGTGATTGACTATCTTCAGCTCATGAGCGGTCATTCTAGAGCACAGAGCCGCGAGCAGGAGATTTCGCATATCTCGCGCGGCCTCAAGGCCATGGCCAAAGAGTTGGACGTGCCGGTTTTGGCCTTGTCGCAGTTGTCGCGCGCTGTAGAAAGCCGCACAGACCGGCGGCCGCAGCTATCGGACCTGCGGGAGTCGGGCAGCTTGGAGCAGGACGCCGATGTGGTGATGTTCATCTATCGCCCTGATATGTACGGGCTCAAGTCTCCAGACGGCGAAAGCCTTGAAGGCGTTGCCCAAATCATCATCGGTAAGCAGCGCAACGGCCCTGTTGACTCGGTGGATTTGATGTGGAACAAGGAAAGTGCCACGTATGAGGCGATGGCACCCGGATGGCGAGCGGAGCCGGAAGAATATTAGTCGGATCCCATGTTCATCGACGAAGTGACCATCACGGTGGAGTCGGGCCATGGCGGTAGTGGCTGCTGTTCGTTTCGGCGCGAGAAGTACGTGCCGCGAGGCGGGCCGGACGGGGGCGACGGGGGCGACGGGGGCGACGTAATTTTCCGTGTCGATTCCCAACTCAACACGCTGCACGACTTTCGCTATCAACGCCACATCCGCGCCGGTCGCGGTGCCCACGGCGAGGGCAAGCACAGGACGGGCCAGCGCGGCGAGCATGTGGTCATCTGCGTACCGCCGGGCACCATCTTGCGCGACGAAAGGGGTGTGCTGATCCGCGACATGGTCGAGGATGGGCAGGAGTTGGTGCTGCTGGCGGGTGGGCGCGGGGGCCGGGGCAATGCCCGTTTTGCCACGGCTCGCGTACAGGCCCCACGGCGCGCCGACCCCGGGAAGGAGGGCGCGCAAATGATGGTGCGGCTCGAGCTGAAGTTGCTGGCGGATGTAGGATTGGTGGGCTTCCCCAACGCGGGCAAATCCACGCTGCTGGCGCGGCTTTCCGCGGCCCGTCCCAAAATTGCCGACTATCCCTTTACGACTTTGGAGCCGAACTTGGGGATTGTGCAGTGGGCCGAGGGCGAGAGTTTTGTGTTGGCCGACTTGCCTGGGCTGATCGAGGGGGCGCACGCGGGCAAGGGTTTGGGTACGCGGTTTTTGCGCCACATCGAGCGCACCCGCATCCTGCTGTTTGCCATTGATTGCACCAGCCCGGACCCGTGCGGCGAGCTGGAGGCCCTCCGCGGCGAGTTGGATGCCTTCGACGCTGGGATGCGGCACAAGCCCGCTGGCATTGCGCTGACTAAGGCCGACTTGCTAGGGCCGGACACGGAGTTCAAAGACCCTTTTGCCGACCTGCGCGCCCCGCGTTTTTTGGTCTCGGCCGTCAGTGGTCGTGGAGTGCCCCAGATGCTGCGCGATGTGGGACAGGCGGTGAAGAAATTGCGCGCTGCGGGGCAAAACGACCCATGAGGGACTTCGCGGAACCGCTGCCCCAAGCATCCCTGAACATCGAAGGGAAGAAGCGTTCCAATATTTTTGCGTGGCGAGGACAGTTTTCTCCGCAACTCGTCGAATCCCTGCTTGCGGGGTACTGTCCTCCAGATTCGGTCGTTGTCGATCCATTTGCCGGAAGCGGGACCGTTCTCCACGAAGCAGCTCGCAAATCTCTTCCAGCATTCGGATTTGAGATAAACCCGTCGGCGTGGTGTTTCAGCAAGCTCTACGAACTCTCCGCCGCGTCTCAAGAAACGCGGCGGGAAGCGACCTTGGAGCTCCAAGACCAGATAAATCGGGAATTTCCGCTCGTCCTCTTCACCGAGGATCGCGAATTGGGAGAAGAAGAGGTTAAAGAAAAGGTGATTCGCATGGGTGCATCGCTCAGCGCACGGGCCAAAATCATCTGCAATGCACTGGTCGTTTTGCTGGACATCTACAAAAACCGCGTCTCCAGCGATTTCGTGCAGAGTCGGTTCGGCTCTTTGATGTCGCTGATACGGAGGTTGCCGCTTGCAGATCGCCCGATCAAGGCAGAGCTACAGGACGCGAGGGCACTCTCCCTTCCCAATCGGTCGGTCGATTTCGCAATCACGTCGCCGCCTTACATCAACGTCTTCAACTACCACCAAAACTACAGGCACTCGGTCGAGTTGCTCGGATGGGATCTGCTGCGCGTCGCACGGTCTGAAATCGGCTCTAATCGCGCCAATCGCTTTTGCACGGTGGTGCAGTACTGCATCGACATGGGCGGTGCGTTGCAGGAATTGGCCCGCATCCTCTGCCCCGGCGGCCGCGCCATACTGATTCTCGGGCATCAATCCAAGGTGCTGGGGACTCCCTTTTTTAATGCGGACATCGTCGCACGGATCGCCTGCGAATCAGGGCTATTCGGCCTTGCCCTCTGCCAACAGCGCGTCTTCAAGAATCGCTATGGTGAGCCGATCCGAGAGGGTGTGCTGAGCCTACGGAAAGAGTCAGATGGGAACGCCGCCATGCCTCTCACTCTGGGAAGAAGCGTGGCTCGTGATTTCCTATGCTCGGCTTTGCAGCGAGTCCCGGAGAAGAACAAGGATCTGCTGGTTGATGCTATTGATCGCATCGACCCGCTCGAAGGAACGCCAATTTTTGACAGCTCGTCCTATGCCCAATACCAGACTAGATAAGGAAGGTAAGTAAGCGGATGAATAGTGAGACAATGGCTTTACCGACGCCGCATCGAAATAAGCTCAAAGCCCTCCTTAAGAACAAACGTCCAGGGCCAAGTAGAAGAAGCACTTCGGCGCTATCGCGACTGGATCGGCGAGATTGTGGCGGTGGAGAGAGGGCAACAAGATGCGGTTCAACGACTCGTGGAAGCGACCAATCGGTACAGAAATTTTATCGACTTAGATCTAAGGGCAGTTAAAGCTCGACAATACGATCATTGAGGAGTTTCTGCCGCATTTGTTCTACCGGGGATTGAGCTTGAGGAATGACATTTTCGAGCTAGGCCCGCGCCAAACGTTTGCCGGTTTGGGCTTTGCGTCGTCGCTGGCGGATCCGGGAACTGGGGGTCGTCCCCGGCTCAGGACTAAGAATCTGTACATGACATGATGCTGTCTTTCGACGAAAATTTTCGCGATGCTGAGCGCGTAGAGTCGCATCTAGGACATGTTTGCGCGGAATGCAAGACCAATCTCGATAAAACGATGTTTCAAGAGGCCGTAGCTACGAGCAGGGACCTGAAGACTGCTGTCCCTTCTTCCCTCTATTTCCTCATATGCGAATTTCTGGACATGACGCCGGTTTCTCTTTCAACGACGCATATCGACGATGTTCTAATCGTCAGAAAGGCGAAGCGGATGTCGGGAATACCGGACGGCAGACGAGAGACAAGCTCGCAGAGACGAGTACGTCCATTTCCTGAAATCATCGGAGTACCATGCGGACGTATTTCAGCGCATAATCGACAAAGTTCAGTGCGTCCTAGATGAGTCGGGACCGGAAACGCACTACGTGCTGAATCGAGGGTATTTTTGATTGCCTGGAAATAGATCGCGAACAGGCGCGTCCATCATCGAAAGCCGAGAAAGCGCCGGGCGGTCTCGCCCATGATGAGCCGGTGCTGATGGCTGCTCAGGTCGGGCAAAAGGTGGTCGAGGACCTCGACGCACTCGCCGTAGCCGGGGTCGGCTACAATCCAAGGAAAATCCGAAGCCCACAGCAGGCGTTCGGAACCAAAGGCAGACAGCAAGCTGCGGTGCCAAGCGGCCAAGTCGAGATAGGGATAGGCCGCCTTACTCATGGCGTATTGGCCCGACAGGTGGACGCGGACATTGGGCGAATCGGGCGCGGGTCCGAGGAACCCGGTTGGCGGCGGCATTGCCACGTCGATCTGCGGGCGGCCCTTGGCATCCCAAGTAAACCGGTCCTCGCGTGGGCAGACCATGAGGTGATTGATCACGACGCGCACTTGGGGAAAGGCGGTGAGGAACTGGGGCAGCAGCGGGGCGGAAGCGGCGCGCAGGTAGAGCCAGAGCACGTAGCCCTTGCGGGCGGCGTGTTCCCATATAGGACGGGAAAAGTCGCCGAGCGAGCGGAGCCGGAAGCCGATGACAGAGCCGTCTTCAGCGAGGCGATCCATGTGGTCGGCGGGCGCGGCCGCGTCGGGCGGTATCAAGCCAATGCCCAAGAAGCGGTCGGAATAAGTGCGCAGGCAGTGTTGTAAATAGGCGTGATGCGCGAGGCTGGTGCCGCCGGTTTGCACGAGCACGGCCTTGTCGATGGCGCAGGCGGCCATGTGCGCCAAGAGATCCTCGACGGGTGCTTCGCGCTCGGCGGGCATACTCGGGGTGATCTCACGCGGGAACTCGGCGCTGGGGCGGGCGAAGACGTGCAGATGGGAGTCAATACGCATAGTTTTATTGGGTTGGGATGAGGTTTAAGTAAAAATGGATAAGACAGCCTCCATGGACAAGGCGGCTGCGCCGTGCGTGAAACAGGTGAGAGGGAAGGGTAGCCGCGCTGCAACGGGGCGATTACCACCTGCTGCGGACCGGGATGCAAGATCGGTTACACCAGCCCTATCGAACGGCCTTGTCCCGGGGATGGAGCCCAGCGGCGGGGCGCAGAGGTGGCTGGTGCCATGCAGCAGGCGTGGACTGAAGAGGGAATTGCCGTGCGAACCTTGGTTCTCGGCCTCGCCGCCGAGGGCGTGCAATGCGTGAAAGAGAGGTGATATGGTCAGCGAAGCCGCGCTCATAGACGACATGACGACCCCGACACCCGAAGTCGTGGCGGCCGTGCGCCAGTTGGATGGCCCCATCCTGCTGCTGGGGGTCAGCGGCAAGATGGGGCCGACCTTGGCCGAGCTATTGGTGCGGGCTGGAGCGCAGCAGGTGGTGGGGGTAGCGCGCTTTGCGGATGCGGAAAAGCAGCGCTACTTGGAGAGCGTCGGCGTACAAACCATTGCTTGCGACCTGCTTGCCGACGAGGTGCTGAAGGGGCTGCCCGATGCGCCCAACGTCATCTTGCTCGCCGGATTTAAGTTTGGAGCCACTGGCAATGAAGATGCGACTTGGGCGGTGAATGCCGCGTTGTCCGGTGCGGTGATGGTGCGCTACGCACAGTCGCGGATCGTCTATGTGAGTTCCGGCAATGTGTATGCATATACCAAGGCCCCGGGGGCCGGGGCGGACGAAGACGGGGCTTTAGGGCCGGTGGGCGAATACGCCCAATCGCGCTTGGGCGGCGAGCGAATCGCCCAGTACGCGTCGCGGGTACGGGGGACGCCCTTGGTCATTGCACGGCTGTTTTACGCCACCGAGCCGCGCTACGGCATCATCCGCGATCTGGCCGATAAGGTGTGGCAGCAAGAGCCGATTGACCTGACTATGGGGTACGTCAACCAAATTTGGCAGGGCGATGCCAACGCCTATCTGTGCCGCTTTTTCCCCTTGTGCCACAGCCCGGCCGACGTCATCAACCTGACCGGCCCGGAGACCTTAGCCGTGCGCGAGTTAGCCGAACAGCTAGGGCAGATCATGGGCAAAAAGCCCCGCTTCACGGGCACGGAGGCCCCGGACGCCCTCTTGGGGAATAGCCGGCGCTTGTGCGCGGAATTTGGCCGGCCGTGCGTCGGCCCGGAGCAGATGCTGCACACTGTGGCCGAGTGGGTCATGGCCGGCGGCCCGAGCTTGGGTAAGCCGACCCGATACGAATCTCGCAGCGGGACGTTCTAGCAATGGCTGAGCGGATCGCCGAGGCTGCCGTCAAAGCTGTCGAGGCGTTGTTGGTGGGCGGCACGGGTGCAAGTGCGCTCCGGGACGGCCAGTTATTATGGTCCTTAGCCCATTTGTGGGATCAGCCGCGCTACCGGATGCTAGCTGAGCAGGTAGCCGAGGGCCGTGAGCGCACTGAGGAAGACCAGGCTGCGGTCCGCGATGCCCTCGCGTTGGCCGAAGGGTTGGCGGCCTGTGGATATTGGGAACGGGCGCGGACGCTTGTGCTGCAAAGCCTAGCGCGTTGCGACGCAGCGGATTGCGTCGGCGAGTCCTTGCCCAAGGGGGCGCGCTGCCTCGATGACTGGGCGCAGGTGCTAAGCGTCTGTACGCGCCTTTTGCGCACCCGCGCCGACCGCAAGCTACAAATAGCTGCTGCCCGCGCCGTAGCCTCCATCTTGAACTACCACTACCACCCGGACTTGGGGTTGTTGCTCTTTGTCGTCCGCCATGACTTCTTCCGCTTTGACGATCGCTGGGGAATCTGCGTCCACAGCGAGGCGGCCCTCGCCGCGCTGACTGCCGTATTGGACGAAGCCGGTCGCCGCGGCGAGACTCCCCTCATCGCCTTGGCAGGTCGCTGCTTGCGCCAACACGTAGAGGCCGCTTGGGACCCGGCCGAAGGCGGCGTACGCAGCACGTGCAGTGCTGGCGTGTGGAGCGCGGAAAAGCCCGGAGCGATCCAAACCGCAGCCATAGGTGCCTTAGCGACGCTGCACCGCTACGAGGGCGGCGACTGGGAGGCCGCGTGGCTGGATCGGGTGCGAGCTTACCAAAGGAACTGCCCCACCGATCCGCTCACTGCGCTGCGCTGCTTAGTGCGTTGCTCACGAGAACCGGATGAAAAACTTGACATTGTGAAGTGAGAAAGCGATTCTGGCCGCATGCGTCCGAGTAGGGCGCGATTGCGAGGAGGTCCATTATGATTGTCTATCACGGCACGACGCGCCGCGTCGCGCGTCAGATCGCCCGCGACGGCTTCCAGCCGCGGTCGCCTTCGCGGCGGGTGTGGCTTTCGCGGAGCGAGAGTTACGCCAAGCAGCGGGCACACGCCAAATCGAGGCACGTGCGGGATCGCCCCATCGTGCTAGCCGTAGATGTGGATTTGAAAACCTTGCGCCAGCGCTACGGCAGTAAGCAGGTGCGCGAAAGCGGCGGGGTCATCTCGATCAACGGGGCCATTCCCGCGTCCTCGTTGCGCAGACACTATGGGCTAGGGATCCCGGAAAGTGCCGAGGAGATCGCTCGCTGGATCAACGCCGTCTTGGGCGTCAAGGCGCACAAAGGCGTCAGCGCTCGCCACGAGGGTGTCTTGCGCTTGGCTCGCTGGATCGATAATAGGCTGGCGACTCGTCCCACTGCGCGGATCGGCGAGAAGGAGCTGCTCGCCCGCGCCGCGCAGTGGATCCCAGACCGCTTTGCCGGAGTGGAGATCGACTTTGAGCACTTGCGGGTCTGGCCCAAGGTGGCGCGGGAGGCCGAGGCGCAGCAGGCAGCAATCGAAAGTGCGATGCCCGTCGATCTCCGCGAGGAAGAGGCCATCGCTTGCTTGGAGTCGGACAAACCGCAGCGGCAGGTGCGCGGCCTACAGCTCTTGGCCGACCTAGACGACCCAGACCTGTTTGAGTGGTGCGTATTGCTGCTCGGCGAGGGGCATCCGCAAAGCGCGGTCGGCGTCCTCAAGGTGATGCGGCGTTGCGAGGACATTCAGCCGGAGGTGCTGGCTCCGTACGCGGAGAGCGCACACAAGGCGGTGCGCGGCGCGGCCATTGAGGTGCTCATCCTGCGCAGTGGGGAAGATGCCCCGAAGTGGTTTTGGCGCGGCCTGACCGATCCGGTGCCACATGTGCGGCTGAGCGCGGCCAAGTTCCTCGACCGCCTCGACCCGCGCACGCATCGCGACAGCTTTGAGGCCGCGCTCTACGACCCGCACCCGCAGGTGGCGCAAGCCGCGCGCAAGCTGACGCAGCGCATGGGATTCGAACCGTTGGCTTGGTAGGCAGCGGGACGATTCCTTATGGGCAGCTTTTTTAGCTGCCCTCTTTTTTTACGGAATTTCCTAGTGTACGGTTGGGGATTCCGGTTTCATGTAGGTGGTTTCACTCGGTATGCCCGTAGCCCTCGTCCGGGCCAGCGCAGTCCTCCGCGTCAACGTTCCGGGGCCCGTCGCCGGGTACCCATCGCCAAGGGGGCGGATGGGACTAACCACTAACCACTAACCACTGATTAAACAGTCCTTATTCTAGGAAAGTCTGTTTTTTTAAGAAGCTATCGGAGGGAGCGATTGTGCATGGTTGCTAAACAGCGCGTGGTGCTGGGCGCGATTTTTGCGGAGTGCAATCAATTCGGCGGCGGGCTGCTCCTCACCGTGCCGCCGGATATGGCTGCGAAGGCTGCCGGTATATCCGCTCCTTTCGCAAACCAGTACCGAGGGGCGTCTGTAAGCGGCTGCAGCCACGTTCAGCAAGGGAGAGTCCTCGGATGAAAAAGCCCCAGTTGTTCAGTCTCATCCTCTTGTTCGTTTCTGCTCTGTGCGCGATCAACTAATCACAATGACCGATAAACATTGCGTAGCCCTAGGGGCCATTTTTACCGAGTGCAATCAATTCGGCGGCGAGCCAATTGATTTGTCGTGGTTTGAGCGCTATGAGCTGCGGCGCGGGCGCGATGTGCTCGCAGCCAAAGACGGAGTGGCCGGCGGTATGCTCAGTGTGCTGGCGGCGCACGGCGTGGAAGTCGCGCCCCTGTTGTTTGCCAGCACTTGCCCCGGCGGGCCGCTGACGCGGGCTTGTTACGACCCGCTCAAGGAAGAGCTTTTGGCACGGCTCAACGAGGCTCTGCCGGTAGATGGAGTCCTCATGCCACTGCACGGAGCGGCGGCTGTGGAAGGCGGTGTCGATTTGGAAGGGGACCTGCTGGCGGCCGTGCGGGTCGTGGTCGGGGATGCCGTGCCGATCGTCGCCACGCTCGACCTCCACGCCCATATTTCCGCGCAGATGATGCGCGCTGCCGACGGCTTGGTGGCTTGGGAAACCTATCCGCATCGCGATGCCTTTTCCACCGGTGAGCGCGGGGCGCGCCTGCTGTGCGACGCGCTTGCCGGCGCGTGCAAACCCGCGATGGCGATGGCTAAGGTGCCGGTGCTCACCGGGGCCATTCACGGCTCGACCGAGGACGACGACCCCTTCGCGCAAGTGATGGCCTTGGCCAAGGCCGGTGAGCGGCGCGACGGCATCCTCTCGACGAGTGCGATCTTGGTGCATCCCTATCTCGATTTTGCCGGCATGGGCAGCGGCGGACTGGTGATTGCCGACGGCGACTTTGCCAAGGCCGAAGCACTTGCCCGCGAGTTGGCTACGGCGTACTGGGAGCGGCGCTTTGCCTTAGAGCCACAGATGTACGCGCCCGCAGATGCCGTGCGCGCTGGTTTGGCCGTTCAGGGCAGCCCGGTGGTGCTGGTGGAAGCCGCCGACTGCTGCGGCGGGGGAGCGGCTGGCGATAGCGCGGCTGCGCTGACGGCTCTGTTGCAAGCGGAATTGGACGGCCCGGCGCTGGTGCCCTTGGTTGATGCCCACGCGGCTGCGGCCTGCCATCAGGCCGGCGTCGGAGCCGAGGTGGAGTTGGCACTGGGGCACGGGCACGACCCGCGTTGGGGGCAGCCTATCACTGTGCGCGGCCGGGTGCTGCGGTTGAGCGATGGCCGTTTCCGCTATCGGGGTGGTATTTGGGAAGGGGTCGAAGGGCAGATGGGGCCGGCGGCCGTGCTCGCGCTGGGACAGATACAGGTGTTGTTGGCGTCGCATCCGACCTATGAGTGGGATGGCGAGCAGTTTGCGGCTCTGGGAATGGACGCGGCGCAGGTGCGCTTTATCGTCGCCAAGAACCCCATGAACTACCGCCTCGCCTTTGGACCAATGGCGCAGGCCGTTTTTGTGCTCGACACACCGGGACCGACGCCGGCGACGGTGCGGCACCTGCCCTTTGTCCAGCGGACGCGGCCCTTTTTTCCGCTGGACCCGGATATGGAGTTGGATATGGAGATTCTGCGCTCGGAGGCGCGATAGGAGGAGGCTTAGGCACAGTGATGAAGAAAGCAATATCCCCCCAACCCGCCGCGCCGTCTCCGCAAAATACAGCACTTCCTCCGGCGTCAGCGCCCGCGGTAGGACAGCCATTTTTTGAGGACCTGATAGCCGCCGAGTTTGTAGTCCCAAATCGCCGCCGGGACGTTGCTCCAGAAGGCGCGGTCGTTCAGATATACATCCAGCGTCTTTTCGCCCAGCACGGCGCGTTCCTCCGTCGTGTATTCGCGCTCGACGATGCGGCCTTGGCCCGGCATTACGGCGTCGCCTGTTCCGTAGTGGCCCCATCCAGCGGTGAGTGCGAAATCGTCGCCGGTCATGTTGCGGCCGTCGGTGGTGGCGAGCACGGCGATGGCGGCGCTCTCCGGGCGCATCTACGCCCAAGCCGAGACGGTCGGGATAGCGTTGCACGGCCCCGGATAAATTGGGGCGGCATTGTAGTCCGTTGCCGTCGGTTCCGAGGCTGTAGTCGCGTCGGCGAGATAGGTTTCAACCGCTGTCGTTAGTCGCGTCGTCTTATGCATCACGGCTTTCCGGTGGCTCTGAGTTTCTCAAGTCGCTCAACCCACGCCTTAAAGCGAGGACATTTGGAGCGGATGTTCTCCAAGCCAATCCGTTCGGCCATCTGTGGTCCTACTGTTGTTTTCGAATATTCGGGAAATTCGGTGATGATCCGCTTCGATGGAGCCGTATGGTGTCCGTCGTCAATCCGTTCTGGGGACTGGACATCATCGACAATTCTCTGCAAAGCGGAGATTGGGGAATCTGCATTGTCAAAGAAGACAGCGAACCGGGATACATCAGCAAACAAATAAGCTTCAAATTCATGCAACTGAATGAACGGGATAAAGCGATGATCGTCAGTTGCATCGAACCACGATCTTTCGAGAGCCTCCACCCGCTTATACGGGTCGTGGCGCAATTTCTCAGCTTCTTCAAGGCCGGGAAGTTGTGCAGGCAAGGCATAAAGGTCAATCATCGTGCTAAAAAACACGTCATTCCCTGATTCCTGTTTGCGACGACGATCGATGTCATTCTGCATCGCCCTGAAGTTTCTACCCCCTCCTCGATGGACTATTCTCTCCAATTTCCGGTTCGTCCACTACTATGAGTATTGGGAGGCCTTCTTTGGGTTGCAACAACAGCGAAATCAGACAGATGACCCGCAGTGTACCGTCTGAGAGTTGGTGGGGACCGAACACGAGATCGGACTTGCAATGCCGCCAGTTGAGAATGATGTCTTTAGGATCGGTCGGATCCAGAACAATCCGGCGATAAGCCGTTTCTTTGGAGGACTTGAGTGCATACAGTATAGCCGCCAGATTCGCTGCATCGAGCATAAGCCAGCGGTTGTCGCTAGCGTAACAATACTGCCGGACTCTCGAAGTCGGCGATGTATCGTGGAAGTGATAGACGCGGCAGCGATTCAGCAAATACCTGAGTGCTTTTGCCGCCGGTTCGTCCTTTTCTGCCTCGTCTCCAATCCGCGTTTCCTGATGGCTCATCCCCAGCGGTACGACCTTTGGTTTCGGATAGCCTGTTCGATGGAATGACAGCGTCTCTTCGGCAAAAATCATCGAATCACCGGCAGCGTGGAACAGCCGCATCCTACAAGTGTTCGTTCCATGCTCTACCTCGAGCGCCATCTCCGCTTCCAGTTGAGGAGTTATCCTCGGCCCAAAATGCAAATTGGCCGTAGCCCGCCCGGTCGCCCCAATATGTTGCTGAAGCCGTCCGCCCATTAATTCATTTACTAGCTTGAAGAAGGCAATGAGATTGCTCTTACCAGCCCCATTGGCACCGATCAAAACATTGAGCGGCCGGAGTTCCAGCATCATTTCCTTGATGGACCGAAAGCCTTTGATCTTGGTATTCTTCAATTTTGGCATATTACTTCCTCACTGTTCTGAAGTCGTCAGTCGCGTCGTCGTTTTGGTCATCATGGCGATGTAGTCGCGTACTCAGGGTGCTCAAACGGCGAATTGGTTACTATATATTATGGCTTAAAGAGGGGCCCCCTACCGGCGATGCAAGCGAGGCGTCCCGGCTAAACGAGGGCACGCGAGAGAGGATGGATCAACGCAAATGGAAAAATTAATCGCGGCTATTGACCGAGAATGGGTGGCCGAGCGGACCCGGGAATTGGTCGATATTTACAGCGTAACCATGGCCGAAGCCGAAGTATGCCGCGCCTATGAGACCATGATGCGCGAGATCGGCTTGGCGGTTGATGTGCGGGAAGTGACTCCGGGGCGCAACAACCTCTACGCGCGCATCGCGGGTAGGGGAAATGGCCCCGCGCTGATGCTCAATGGCCATCTCGACACCATCCCCGTGGGGGCCTGCCCGCCTGCTCGCCGCGAGGGCAATCGCGTGTACGGCCGGGGGGCGACCGACATGAAGGGGGGTATGGCCGCGGCGTTGGCCGCGGTCAAGGCGCTTTGGGAAAGCGGGGTCGAATTGCAGGGCGATTTGTGGCTGACGGCGATTGTGGGGCACGAGGAAATCGAGGCGCAAAAGGACGGACCGCTGGCCCTGATCGCCGATCGCAACAGCGGCCGGATTGGTGGCGACCGGATCTTAATTGTCGAGGGCCGCGACGCGCTGTGGGTGATGAGCATGGGGTCGATGGTCTTTACCATCGCGCTCGAATCGGTCGCTGGCGGCAAGCACACCCAGTACGTGCCCTTTGCGGAAAATCCGCTCCGCTTTGTGGGTGCGCTCATTGAGCGAATCCATCAGTATCAACTCGAACTTGACGCCGGGCCAACACACGCCTTGGCCGGTGCCGAGCGAATCGACTTAGGGATTGTCGCCGGGGGCGACTATTTCAATCGCACGCCGCTCTGCTGCACGCTGACGGGGACCCGGCGCTGGCTGCCGGGGCGCGCCGCGCCGCAGGTATTGGCGGAGTTGGAAGCCCTAGCACAGCCATTGGCCGAGGCTGGGGGGTTGAGCCTACGGGTCGAAATGGAGCATGAGCGCGAGCCGTTTGAGACGCCCGCCGACGATGCGGCCGTGCAAGCGGTGGGGCGGGCGCACGAGCAGGTGACCGGCCAAGAGGCAGACTTGGTGGGGATGCGGATTGTGGGGGACGCCAATTTATACGTGCATGGGATGGGGGTGCCGACCTTTTACTACGGCCCCTCAAACGAGACGGCGCACGCAGATGTGGAGTGGGTGGAGGTGGATCGGCTGAAGAAGGCGGCGCAAGTGTACGCGCTGGCCGCAACCGACTATTGCGGCGTTGCATCCCCGGATTGAATGCCATGGATGTCCAAGCAATTCGCCGCGATTTTCCCGCCCTAAAGCAGTACACTTGGTTCCAGAATGGGGGAGTAAGTATTACGCCGGTGCCGGTGGCCGCCGAGTACGCACGGTGGACGGAAGAGATAGTGCGGCGAGGGCCTTTGCACATCGTCTATCCAGAGGAAGAGTATCCGCGGCGTAAAGCAGCAATGGATCGGCTGGCGCAGTTTTTCGGCGTGGCGGCTGGGGAGCTGGCATTGATGCGGGGGGTCAGCGAGGGGTTCCAGACGGTGGTGCGGGGGATGGAATGGGCGGCCGGCGACGAGATTGTGCTCAGTGCGGACGAGGAGGCAGCGCTGCTTTTGCCAGCCCTGCACTTGCGCGATGTGCATGGGGTCAAGGTGGTAAAGGTGCCGTTGATCGATGACGCCGATGGGCAGGTGCAGGCCGTAGAGGAGCGGCTGGGGGAGCAGACCAAGCTAGTGGCCCTGAGCCATGTGACGACGGATGTGGGATTCCGTCTGCCGGTGGAGCGGATTTGCGCGGCAGCGCGGGCGCGGGGGGTGCGTAGCTTTTTGGATCTGGCGCATTCGGCCGGGCTGTACCCTTTGAACTTGCACGCGCTGGGGTGCGATTTTGCCGGTTTGCTCTCCTATAAGTGGATGTACGCGCCGTATGCCGCCGGGTTGCTCTACGTGCGGAAGGAGGCCCTCGACGCGGTACAGGTGCGCTACGCCGGCGGGCGGGCCGAACAGTGGTTGGACCCGGTGGCAGATATCTTCGCGCTGCACGAGACGGCCGAGCGCTTTCAGTACGGCCCTTGGTGCTGGCCGCTGGTGCTGGCTTGGGCCTTTGCCGTCGAGTATTTGTCGGCCATCGGGCTGGAGGCGATCTGGGCGCGGACGGTGGCGTTGGCTGGGCGGCTGAAGGAGGGGTTGGCGCAGATTCCAGGCGCGGTGCTCTACACCCCGCGCTCCTCTGAGCGGTCTGCGGCGCTGGTTAGCTTTGGGCTAGCGGGATGGAAGGGGGAGGAATTGAGCCAAGCCCTCCGAGCGGAGTGGAACATGGTGATCAAGCCGCTGCCACACGGGCGCGAGGGCTTGCGCGCTAGCATCGCCTTTTTCCTACTCAAAGCTGAAATTGACGAGTTGCTCGCGGCACTGGGCCGCTTGGCAAAACAAAGGAGCTAGGCATGAAGGTCGCGCTCATTCCGCATCGCCAAAAATCGCGCGCCGCAGCGCGTCGTTCAAGTGCGACAACGGTACGCCACTTCTCCACGGCGTTTGGTGTGCAAAGGGGCGTTTCCTGTCTCAAAGGCCTAGGCGATCCGCCTGCCACACGGGCGCGAGGGCCTGCGCGCCAGCATCGCCTTTTTCCTACTCAAAGCTGAAATTGACCAACCACTCGCGGTGCTGGGCCGCTTACAAAGGAGCTAGGCGTGAAAATCACCAAAGTAAAAACCATTCAGATAGAGACCCCGCGCTACTATGGCCACATCTCCGGGCACGTGCTGGTCAAGGTCTTTGTCGATGACGGCCCGGTGGGCTGGGGCGAGGCGTCCGACAGCCGCGCCGAGGATTTGTCGACCATTGCCCGGCAGTACAATGAGCTGCTAGTGGGGCGGGACGCCGGGGCCATTACCGAGATCAACGAGCTGTTGCGCGGCCACACCTTCCACAGCTCAGTGACCGACCTCCACCTCGCCTCGGCGATTGATCTGGCGCTCTACGATCTCAATGGCAAGGCCCAAGGGGTTCCGGCCTACCGGCTTTTGGGCGGCAAGATGCGGGAGAGGCTCTATTGCTGCTATCCAATTTTTGGCTGGCAGGTAAAAGAGGACTTCGAGCGTACGCTGGGCTATCTCCAGCGGCTGCTCGACTTGGGCCATCACCTGTTTCGCTACTACGTGTCGGGCGATAGCGCACTCGACGACCGCTTCCTCGGCGAGGCCAAACGCCGCTTCGACGATCGGCTCAAGCTCAAGTCCATCGACTTTTCTGGCCGCTTCACCGATTGGGAGACGGCCGTCCGCTACGCCGATGTCCTTCGCCACCACGCGCCCTATCACTTTGAGCAGCCCACACGCAGTCTGCGGATCTCGGCCGAATTTGTGCGGCGGGTTGACTTGCCGGTGAGCTGGCACATCAACAGCTTGGAGTTGGGAATGGAAGCCATCGAAAGAAGGGCCTGCACGGCTTTTAACCTGGCCTGTGTCTGCGGCGGCCCGACCCATATCCGCCGACTTTTCGCCTTGGCGGAGGCGGCCGGGTTCCGCTGCCTGATTGGCACCGATCAAGAATCGACGCTGGGGGTTTCGGCGCAGGTCAGCGTTGGCATCGCCATGCCCAACACCAACTTGCCCTGCGACCCAATGGGGCCGGTGCTATACACGGCTTCGCCGGCCGTGGAAAGGGTGCGGGCCGAGGGCAGCTACTTGTATCCGCTTGAAGGGCCGGGCCTCGGCGTGGAGATCGACGCGGACAAGCTAAGCGCAATAACCGCAGAGGAAGCCTGATTAGTGGTTAGTAGATAGGGACCACTGCTTTGCCGTTGACCCTTCGCCGGTTGTGCCGCAGTATATATCCTTTCGACAATACTTGAGTTACATACATAAACAGGAGCGGAAAATGAGCGAGGAAAACCGAGCGACTTGGGCCGACAATTGGCTCGGGTATCGGGAGGAAATCAAGGTCGTCGATGTCACGATACGCGATGGCGGCCTGATGAACGACCATTGGTTCGACGACGAGGTGGTCACAGGCGTGTACGAGGCCTGCGTCGAGGCCGGAATCGACTACATGGAAATCGGCTACATCAACTCGCGGGAGCAGTTTCCGTCCAGCGAGTTTGGGCCGTGGAAGCACTGCCGCGAGGAGGACATCCGCCGCATCGTCGGCGACAACAACACCTCGCTGAAGTTAGCGGCCATGGCCGACGCCGAAAAAAGCGATTACAAAACGGACATACTGCCGGCATCTGAAAGCGTGTTGGACATGATCCGCGTGGCCACCTATATCCACCAAATGTCGCTGGCGTTGGACATGATTAAGGACGCCCGCGACAAGGGCTATGAAACGACCCTAAACTTAATGGCCGTTTCCACCGTGCCGGAGTCCGAGGTCAAGAGTGCGCTGGAGATGCTGGTGCGCTCAGACGTGGGAGCTATTTACGTGGTCGATAGCTTTGGCTCGCTCTACAGCGAGCAGGTCCGCGCACTTTGCAACATGTTTTTCGAATACTGCGAGGGGACCCCAATCGAGGTCGGGATCCACGCGCATAACAATCGGCAACTGGCCTTTGCCAATACCATCGAAGCTGTAGTGTTGGGAGCCAATTGCGCGGACGCGAGTTTCGCCGGCTTGGGCCGCGGCGCGGGCAACTGCCAGATGGAGCTTTTGTTGGGCTTTTTGCACAACCCGAAATTTCGCTTGCGCCCAGTGCTCAAGTGCATTGAGGAGCACATAGAGTCGCTGCGCTCCAAGCTGCTGTGGGGCTACGACTATCCCTACATGATCACCGGCCTGCTCAACCAGCACCCGCGGGCCGGCATGGCGTTCAACGCCTCTGAGGACCGAGGCAAAATCATCCAATTCTACGACCAGATGGAAGAGCAGGAGTGATCTCGACAGCCTAGTGCAAGCGGCGGCAAGACGTCCCGGTGGATAGAGGTACTCCAGCGGGACATCTTGGTTATAAAACATTGCAAAATTGCTACCGGTTTAAAAAATTGAGAACAGAGAAACTCAATCGGCCGTAGAGCCGACGCGAAAGGAGGAATCACTTGTGGCAGTAACAGTCAGTCTAATATGAAGGGCGGGGTCGGCAAGACGACGATTGCGTCACAGTTGGCGCATGCTGCCGTCTCGGATAGCCTAAAGGTCCTAGCTGTAGATATGGACCCACAGTCGAATTTGAGCCAAGCCATGATAGGGGTTCGTAAGTATGTAGATCATTTACGAGACAATCGTCCCACTATCGTACAGATATTTGAAGATTATATCCCCGCCGGAGGGGCTAGCGGATCTCCCCGTCCTATTGATCTTGACGAGGTAATTGTACGGGGTATTGGGTATAAGGGTAACAAGCCGGATCTCATTCCTTCTCGCCTTGAACTGAGCCGAACGCTCAAAAACCCGACCGGGAAAGCTGTTCGATTGACTAACTGCGAAAACTCGACGAAGAGACGCGAGGCAGCAGAAGCGACCTTGGGATAATTACCGACCAGATACTCGGCCATAGCAATAACGCAGGCGGACGCACCTGATCGACTATCTCCTCGGCAACCCTGCGCTGAAAAGGCTCAGCGGGGACGCCTTCGCCGCCCGCTCTTCAGTACCAGAGATAGCTGGCGTTGAAGGCGATGGCTAGGCCGGTGATGTCGGCTCTGACTACCTGGTCGTCGATTGTGGCCTCGGCACTTGGCGTGCCCCATCCGACGGTGCCTTGGACCATCCAGTGCTTGCGCATTTCGTAGCCTATGCTGCCGGCCAGCCCGACGCCATCGAGGACATTGTTGCCCCCGTCGTTCCAGCGCGCGGTGCCGATGATGACGTCGACGAAGGGCGACGGAGCGCTTTTTTTGAAGAAATAGGTCGCGCTAAAGCCATCGACATCAAAGCGCGTGTTGCCCCTTTTGACCGCTGTGCCGAGGAGCTTGGTGTCGGCGTCGTCCGCGTCGCTACCCAAGTCCATGACCCAGCCCAAGACGAGATGGTCGGTGAGGCCGTATCCAAACCGGAGGGCGGTCTCAAACGTCGAGTCGCTGTCCTCGCGTCGGGTGGACTCACCAGCGATGAGCCACTCCTGCTCAATGAACTGGTAGCCCGGCCCGAGGCTAAGACCGAACAGAAATCCCTCGCGCCTTGCATCAAAGGCGTGGGCGGAAAGCGGCAGCGCGAGCAAGAGGGCGAGCAAAGGCAAGGCGCGTTGCATGATGAAGCTCCATGTAGGGTATGGGGTTGAATGGGAAAAAAGAGGGTCTTAAACGGGCTGTCAAATTATCTAACACCGCTACCAGTGAAAAGTGCCAGCGCGCAGCGGCGGGTGCCCTACTGGTCGCAGCAGACTAAGGTGCGCGCCGGGGCGTACCTAACGCTGGCTAGGTGCTGGCAGCCCGGCGATACCATTGACCTCGAGATGGACCTGTCAATGCACTACTGGCAGGGCGAAGAGGAGGGCCGCGATAGGTCTCGATTTTTAGGGGGCCGGTGCTCTTGACCTACGACCGCCGGCTCAACACCGTGGACCCGGACGAGGTGCCGGCATTCGACTCGGTGGGTCTGCGGGGGAATTTGGTGGAGTCCGAGGCTATGGTGGCGATGGATTTTATTGCTGTGGATGGCAGCACACTGCGCTTGTGCGACTTTGCCAGTACCGGGGAGGGCGGTTCGCCGCATTGCTCCTGGCTGCGCGTTGTCAACGCGCCCCAAACGCCTTTTTCACGCGAGAATCCGCTCCGCAGCGGGCGGTAGAAGGAGCCTGTGTCATGCGCGATCATTCGGTGCGCCGCTCATTGCAAATCTACGAGCGCGCCAAAGCGCTCATCCCCGGTACCACCCAGCTCATCAGCCGCCGCCCGACTCGGGCCGCGTTCGGCGTCAGCCCCATCTACGCCGAGCGCGCCAAAGGCTGCCGCATCTGGGATGTGGATGGCAACGAATACATCGATTGGACCAGCGCCGTGGGGCCGGTGATCTTGGGCTATGCCGACGAGGTCGTTGATGCCGCGGTCCGCGCCCAGATCGACCGAGGGACGATCTACAGCATTGTCCAAGAATCGGCCGTAGAACTAGCCGAAGAGTTGGTGCGGATTGTGCCCTCGGCAGAAATGGTGCGCTACTGCAAGGGCGGGGGCGAGGCCTGTACCATTGCGGTGCGGATCGCACGCGGGGTCACCGGCCGCGACAAGGTGCTGTTTTGCGGGTACCATGGCTGGCACGACTGGTACCAGGCCGCCAACATCGGGGCCGAGCGGCTGGCCGCTCATCTTTTCAATGGTATTGAGCCGATTGGCGTGCCTCGCTGTCTGGAGGGCACAGCCCTGCCTTTTACCTATGGCGATATCGATGAACTCACCGCCCTGATCGAAGCGCACGCCGGCGAGTTGGCCTGTATCATCATGGAGCCGATGCGCTCCGACGAGCCGCCGCCGGGCTATCTCGACAAGGTGCGGGAGTTGGCGTCGCACTACGGGGTGGTGCTGATCTTCGACGAGGTCTCCTCTGGGTTTCGCCTAGCCTTGGGCAGTGCCCAGGAATACACGGGCGTGACGCCGGATATATCCGTTTTTGCCAAGGCCATCTCCAACGGCTATCCAATGGGCGCAGTGGTCGGCAAGCGGGAGGTTATGGCTCCAGCCGAGCAGATGTTTATCTCTAGTGCCTATTGGGACGACAACATCGGCGTGGCGGCCTCGCTGGCGACCTTGCGCGAGTTGGAGCGCCGCGACGCGGTGGGCCACTTCCAGCGCATCGGCACCTTCTTTAAGGAGCAGATCGACGCGGCCGCGGCTGCCGTCGGGCTCGACGCTAGCTGCGAGGGAGTGGCCGCGCATCCCCGCATCCGCTTGGGCGCGGAGGATGCCGCGACGGCCGTCAAAGTCAACACGCTGTTCATCCAAGAAAACGCCCGCCGCGGCGTGATCTTGGCGACTGGGTTCATGTTCAATTGCGCCCACGGCGAGGCCGAGGTCGAACAGACCGCGGCCGTGGTGCGGGAGAGTTTTGCCGTTATTACCGAGGGCTTGGATCGCGGGGCCTTGGACGAACTGCTCGAAGTACCGCCTCAGGAAGATCTTTTTCGGCGGCTAGTGCGCTAAAGCTTAGGGAGTAATCTCGGCAAAGACGGTGATTAAGCGAGGGAAGAAGGTGGCGAAGGTCGGGTAGCGGTCGCGCTGGGATTCGTATTCTTCGAGGCGGTGTGCTATGGCGTGGATGTAGCGGAAGCCGCGCCCGGATTCTTCATGCAGCGCCCGGCGACCCGCTTCTGCACCGAGGTGATGGTGGGCAAGACGAGCGGTGACGGCGCGGATGAGGTGTTCATTGGCGCAGTCGAGCCAGTTCGTGTAGCCGATGCTGGCCATCTGTTCGGCCAGCGGGGCGAATAGGTCGGCATGGGGTCTCAGCATTGGATAGTACTCCCCGCTGAGGGGGTTGACGAAGGCGTGACTGAACTCGTGCCATATAATCTGCAACAGTTGATCGCGAGGGCCGTATTCGGGTAGGCCGTGCGTGGCGTCCGTGGGGCCGAGCAGCGTATAGACATCGTACGGCCCTTTAGAGCGTCCGATGTGCGGGCCAAACCCTCCGTGGTGCAAGAGCGGGCTGAGGACGAGGTGATAGCTGATTTGGCGGGTGCCGAAATAGGCCTCGACTTCGCTGGTGGGATCGGCGCCAGCCAGTTCCTCAAGGAGGCGGGCCCTGATGAGGCGGTAGAGCTTTTGGCTGCGGGTGAAGAAGTGGTTGAATTGGGTCTGGCGAGCAAAATTGCGCAAGGCGTGGACGAAGCGCGTAAAGTTTTCCTCGCCGCGGAAGGCGCGATAGATATGGGGGGGAATGGGTTGGATTAGTTCTAATACGGGTGGATCGGACAGGTAGAGCATGGCGGTTGGATAGGCATCGGACCACCCTGTGTCCAAGCTCAGGCTGCGAAAAAGAGCGACGGCCTGCTGAGGGGGATAGCGCGAGAAGTAGGTGATGAGGTCGCTCGCGTAGTCCACCCGATAGGGCGTCAGATAGCGATACTGGCTGAGGAGCTGGACCGCGGTGAGCAGTTCGAGGCGCGGGTCAGCACCAATGTACAGGCGTTGCTCGGCGTGGCCGCCGGAAGCTAAAAGCAGCGCAAGGCCAACGCATATACGATAAAAGCCGACTCGCAACGAGCCGGCTTTTAATTTTTCGGGACGAACTTCCAACGATATCAGGAGGACCAAGAGCCGCCGGGGTTTGGTGCGGCTTGGTCGGCGGAGCGGGTGTCGTGCAGGGCTTCTTTGAGCTGTTTACCCGGCTTGAAGTGGGTCTTGCGGCGGGCGGGCACGTACACTACTTCACCGGTGCGCGGGTTGCGTGCAGCGGGCTTGGGCTTGGTGTCTTTGACTTCGAGGACGCCGAAACCCCTGATTTCGATGCGGTTCCCTTCGATAAGTGTTTCGCGCATGGCCTCGAAAAGGCTATCGACCATTTGCAAAGTCAGGTTGTTTTTGCAGCCGAGCGTATCGGCAACCGACCGCGCTAGGTCCTTCTTGGTTATCGTGGCCACTAAAACCTCTATAGATGAGGAGTTAAACCGGCTCTGATTTTGTGCATAAGTGCTTGTATTATACGAAATTCTGAGACTTAATCAAGAGAAAAGTAACTAATAAAGAAACAAAGACATAAGCGCGTCACGGGACTTGTAAATGAGGGTCGGAAAGGGTTTTCAAAAAAGCTACTAGGGCGCGTTTGTCGGCCGGATTGAGGTCGAGGTTGGGCCGGACGAGCAACAGCGGGTCGGCGAGGATAGTGCGGTGAAAGCCGGAGTCGTAGTGCTCGACGACCTCCTCTAGGGTCTGAAAGCGGCCATCGTGCATATAGGGCGCGGTGTATTCTACGTTGCGCAGGGTTGGCGTCTTGAATTTGCCGCGGTCGAGGCGTTTCCCGGTGAGTGCGGCCAACCCCTCATCCGGGGGATCTAGGTCGAGACCATTGTTGTGAAACTCGTTGTCGGTGAAAAGCGGCGCGACGTGGCAGTGGAAGCAGTCGCCCGCCTCAGTGTGAAAGAGGAGGAAGCCCCGTTCTTCTTCTGGGGTAAACGCCGCTTGGCCAGCTAGCCGGCGGTCGTATTTGCTGTCCGCCGCAATGAGGGTGCGCTCAAATTGGGCGATGGCTTGGACGACGCGTTGCTGGTCAATAGGCACGTCGCCAAAGGCACGGGCGAAGAGCGCGGGATATTCGGCGTGGCGCTCTAGTTTGGCCACCACGCGGTCCCAATCCTCGCCCATTTCCACGGACCTCTGCACGGGTTCGAGGGCTTGGTCTTCGAGGCTGGCCGCCCGTCCGTCCCAGAAAAAGGACGAGCTCCAGAGCAGGTTAAAAAGCGGCATGGAGTTGCGGCTGGTGACGCCGCCGACGCCTTGGCTAAAGGGCCGCGGATCGGAGAAAGCGTGGGCGGGCAGGTGGCACGAGGTGCAGGAGATGGTGCTATCGACGGAGAGGATGGGGTCGGCAAAGAGCCGCTTTCCAAGGGCGATGCCCTCGACGGTCAGGGGATTATCCGGCGGGATTGTCGGCGCGGGAAATCCCGTCGGCACGGCCAGTTCATAGGGCGTTGGGGCAGGCGGAGGGGTAGGGGATACGCCCGCGTCTTTGCCACAGGCGACTAGCCCTAGCAGGATCAGTGCTCCAAGCCCCATGGGTTATCCCCCTAAGTGTTCGTGGTGGTCTTGTGCGACTTCCTCTTCCCCGGGGTTTTGGCCGACGGGGTCGAGGTGCCCGATGTGCCCTAGGGAAAAGACCGTAGCGCCGTTGCCCTGCAAGGTAAACTGCGCGTCGGCGTTGCCCATAATCCCGCCGCGGCCGTTAAAGTCGTACAGCGATGGCGCGTCGTACCACTCGTTGAGGTCCATCACCACGGCGATTGCCCACTCGTCTCCGCTGACTGTTAGGGAAAGCGGTAGAGAGACGGCAAATGAAAAGTCTTCTCCGCCCGCTGGCCCGGTGTGCGTGAGAAAGGCTCCCTCGCCGTCCTCGGTGCGGAAGAGGCCCTCCATGCGCATGTAGTGGTAGCCGCCGCCCATAGGCACCGGCCAAGCCATGTTGTTGAAGTGATCGACGCTCGGCAGCGCGCCGGCCTCATTTTTAGCACCGTCGATGCCAAAGGTAAAGTGCAGAGCAGTGTATTCGCCACCGGGTACCTTGGATGAAACGCTGCGGGTCGCACCCACAAAGGCGTTGCAGTAGTGGAATTCTGCCAGGGCGACGCGCTTGCCTCCGGCCGTCTCTAAGGCGATATCCGAGACGATGTACTCTAGGCGGGTGACGCCGTATTTACTGTCGGCGGCATTGGTGTAGAGGATATCCTCGTGCTTGAGACCGACTCCGGCGACGATGTGGTTGAAGTGGACGGTCACCTCGCCTTGGTCTTCATCGGGGTCGCCGCAGGCTATCAAAAAGCAACAAGCGGCCAATATGAGGTGTTTCATAGGGTATGCCTTTTTCAGAAGATGTTGAGTTGGTAGTTCAGGCCCAATAGCACGAGGTGAGCGGCTGTGAGCTGAATCTTCCTTTTTGTATTTTGGGTGCGATCAGCGAGAACTGCGATTCCGCTTGTTAGTCTGTTTTTAACACGGTACATTACCAAATAGGATGCGATAGGATGCGCCAATTTGTCGAGTCTGTCCAAAGGACCAAGGGTAAGTCTGCTTCCGGTGAGCGTCCGCGGACGCGAATTGGCCACAAGCTGGTCCTGAGTTTCGTGCTGCTGGTCATGGTCGTGGTGGGGCTATCGGGCTGGGTGCTATTCGAGTTGACAGACCGCAGCTTGGAGCGGCAGATGCGCGGCCATCTCGTATCGGTTGCCACGCTAGTGAGCACGAACCTGTCCGGCAATGTGCTGCGCTTTTTGCACCCAGGCCGCGAGCACTCCAATCTCTACCGGACCCTAGTGGGTAAATTGCAGCGCGCCGAACAAGGGGTCGGTGCCCGGCACATCTTCGTTTTCGACCGCCAGTACCGCTCGCTGCTCGACACCGATGGCCTGATGCCCATTGGCCGCGAGTACCCCAAGCTGCTCTTCCACCGTCGGGAACTGGAGAGAGTTTGGAAGGGCTATACCGCGCATTCGGTGCTTTTTTACGATGGCGATGTTCCATACATGACGGGCTACGCCCCGATCTTTTACGATGGCGAGGTCGTCGCGGCCGTCGGGGTCGAAATCGGGGCCGGGTTTGTGGACTCCATCCGCGTCTTCGGGCGGTCGGTATTGATCTTTGCCGGGTTGGGTGCGTTGCTCACCGTCGGGGTGGCATGGGGGTTGGCGCGGACCCTGACGCGGCCCATCCAAAAGCTGGTCGAGGCCGCGCGCGAAATTGGCCGGGGCAATATGGACCAAAAGGTGGTCACCGCGTCCGACGACGAAATCGGCTATTTGGGCGAGACTATGGAGGAAATGCGGCGCAAGCTGGTCGCCCGCGACGCCCAACTGCGTCTCATGCTAGGCGGCGTGGCCCACGAGATCCGCAATCCGCTGGGCAGCATTGAGCTGTACGCCGGCCTGATCGCCGGCGACTTGCCGGCCAGCGACGAGCGCAAGCAACACATCGAGAAGGTCATCGAGGAAGTGCGCCGGCTCAATCGCGTAATTTCCGAGTTTCTCGCATTTGCCCGGCCGGTGCCGGCGCAGCCGCAGCCGATGGCGTTGGCTCCGCTGGTGTCCGACGCGGCCTTTTTGCTGGCCCCGGAAATGCAGGCGGCGGGCATTAGCTACGAGGAACATGTCGCGCCCGATCTGGTGTGCTGCATCGACGCTGAGCAAATGGAGCGGGTGCTGGTCAACTTGATGAAGAACGCCATCCAGGCTATGCGCGATGGCGGGCACTTGGCGGTGCGGGCCACGGCTGAAGGCGAGGAAGTCGTCGTCGAGGTAGCCGACGATGGCCCGGGCATGTCGGAGGCGGTGCAGGCGCGCCTCTTTGAGCCTTTCTTTACGACTAAAGAGCAGGGATCGGGTTTGGGGCTGGCGGTGGTGGCGCGGTCGGTTGAGGAAAATCGCGGCCGGATCGAAATAGACAGTCGTCAAGGCGAAGGTACGGTGTGCCGCCTGCGCCTGCCGCAGTCCAAGGATGGGGTGCCATGGGTAGGATTCTGATTATCGACGACAACCAAAGCCTCGGCGACGGGCTGGTGCTGAGCCTGAACAAGATGGGGCATCAAGCGGTCGCCGCAGAGAGCGGTCGCGAAGGTTTGGAGCGGATAAAGGACGCGCCCTTTGACTTGGTCATTACTGATTACCGCATGGAGGAGATGGACGGCTTGGCGGTGATGGAGGTGGTACAGCGCCAAGCTCCGGAGACCGACGTGATGATGATGACGGCTTACGACACCCGGGAACTGGCCGTAGAGGCCATGGAGCGGGGGGCGATCGACTTTATCGTCAAACCCTTCCGGCCCGACGAACTGTGGCTGAAGGTCAATAAGCGGCTTGACTATCGAGCCAAACTGCAGGAAGCCCAAGCCAAGCTGCAGGAAGCCCAAACCCTCCGCCGGGAAGCCGAGTCCAAGCTCCAGGACTGGGAGCACTTATTCGAGCAAAACCGCTACCTGCGCGAAGAGATCGACAGCCGCTACAACTTCGGCGAGATCGTCGGCCAGTCCCCGCAGATCAAGGCCGTGCGTGAGCGAGTGCATAAGGTGGCGTCGTCGTCGTCGTCGGTACTCATCTACGGGGAAAGCGGCACCGGCAAGGAGTTGGTCGCCCGCGCCATCCACTATCAGAGTAGCCGCAGCAAAGGTTCGTTCGTCAGAGTCAACTGCGGTGCCCTACCGACCGGGTTGGTCGAAAGCGAGTTATTTGGGCACGAGCGGGGGGCCTTTACCAGCGCGGTGCGGAGCAAGAAGGGCAAGTTCGAACTGGCTGAGGGGGGGACGATTTTTTTAGACGAGATCGGCGATGTATCTTTGGAGACCCAAGTCCGGCTGTTGAGGGTGTTGCAGGAAAAGCAGTTCGACCGCGTGGGAGGCGAGCAGCCGATTGACGTAGATGTGCGGGTGGTGGCGGCGACCAACCGGCCACTTAAACGCATGCTCGAAGAGGGCACCTTCCGCGAGGATCTTTTCTATCGGCTGGAGGTCATTCCCATCACCTTGCCGCCACTGCGGGACCGGCGAGAGGACATCGAGCTATTGGTGAAACACTTTAGACAAAAAAAATGTAGGGAAATGAACCTCCCGCCCAAGCGTCTAACCGAAGAGGCCCTGACCGGCTTGCAAAGCTACCCGTGGCCGGGCAATGTACGCGAGCTGGAAAACGTCATCGAGCGCACGATGGTGTTGGTTGACGGCGAGGAAATCGGCTACCACGATCTGCCGCTGACCTTTGACGAGGGGCCTACTAAGGAAGAGATTGCTGAAGCGGGGACCACCGACGAAGGGAGGTTGCTGCTCAACGAGCGCCTCGACGAGGTGGAGCGCGCCCTAATCGCTCGGGCGATGGAGGAAGCCCATCACGTCAAGACCAAGGCGGCTTCGCTCTTGGGGATCAAGACTAGTGCCCTGTACTATAAGCTCGACAAATACGGTCTAGATTAGCGATGAGAAATCCATTCATTTTTTTATTGGTCTTGGGGTTGACGATGCCCGGGTCCGTGCGTGGGGACGCGGCCGGTCTGGGGGACCTAAAGGCCCAATATCGCGTCTTGGAGAGCCAGCGCGATTCCCTCGTGGGCCAGCACTTGCGGGTTGCGGCCGAAGCCGAAGTGCTATCGGCCCGCATCGACAGTCTGAAGCTGAGTGCAGCGAACTCTGCGGTGCTGCGGGAAGCTCTGCGCTCCTCGCTCGGGTTGGTGCAGCGCATGGTCGAGATCGACTGGAAGTTGGTGGCTTTAGAGGCGCGGCAGGATAGTTTGGCCGAGCGCTTGTGCCTCGCCTACGAGTGGGAAATCGGCGTACTCATCCAGAAGTTGGCCGAGCAGCCCGACCGGGTCCTGTCGGCCCAACTCACGCTCTATCAGGAGGCGCGGGAACAGCTCGGAGTCGGAGTCCAAAGCGCGAACCTGCACTACAGCGAGCAGATGAAAATTGAGGTGGACGACGGGCCGGACGAGATTCAGCAGAAGCAAGAACTCTTGGAGGATATCGCCGACCGCCTCAAGGCCGAATGGAGCGACAACGCCGACCTGATGAGCCGCTTGGAGGCCGAATACCGGCTGTGCATCCGAGCAGAGCAGGCGCGGGCCAAAGCGCGGCGACCCGATGAGCGGCTTTTGGTGAGCGGGGAACAGCCGCGCGAGCAAGTGCGGTTTCTCGGGCGAGACGAGTCCTTGGCCGAATTCGACCTCGAATCGTCGATCGCCGAAGTCGCATTGAAAATTCACAAGCTGAAGGCGCACCAGCAGGAAATCCTCCAGCTACAGGCCGTGGTCGAAGACCGCGCCGAGGCGTTTCGGCTCTACTTGCGCAGCATGTTAGAAGGCGAGGAATAGTGGTTAGTGATCAGTGATCACTGATCAGTCCCAACCCATCCCCCTCGGAGTGGCGGGGAACTAACCGCTAACCACTGGAATGGTGTGCAACCCTCGGCTTACTTCCACTACATTGTCTCGCGTCGCGCTGAAGGCGCACTTGAGCCGTTGATAGGCTGCCCACGGGTCTGTCTGGTGACCACAGGTAAAGAGGTCGAGGGCGGCATAACCGCGCTCGGGCCACGTGTGGACGGCCAAGTGGCTCTCTTCGACGATGAGCACACCGGTGACCCCTCCCGGACTGAAGCGGTGAAACGTAGTGCCTAAGACGCGAGTGCCGGCCGCTGTGGCGGCGGCCTGCAACTCGGCTGCGATATAGTCTGGGTCGTCGAGCCGCTTGTGGTCGCAGCCATAGAGATCGACGAGTAGATGGCGGCCTATGGCCTGCATTGAAGCGTGCCCGAGCAGTGGAGCAGAAATGTACGAGCTGCAACGAGGCCCTCAGACATATTCGACGATGTCGGTGGGCAGGCACTTGAGGTCCCGGCATATATTGGACAGGATGTACGGGTCCATGGCCTCCGTGCCTTGGTCAATGGCTTTTTTGATGTGCTGGTAAGTGGTCAGGTTGATTTCGGGTTTGCGCTCTTCGAGCATTTGTTCGATCGCTTCTTTCTTAAAGCGGATCATGCAGCCTCCTCGCTTGCGGGTGGGATGAGTACCTGATGTTACGCAGCCTTTATCCCCCGCCTACGCGGGGGCAGGCTCTGCGGCTTCCTGCCGTCCCCCCTTGTCATTCCCGCCAAAGCGGGAATCCAACCCAGCGCATGATGCGGACCCCGTCTGCACGGGGGCAGGCTTCGACGTACGCTGTCGAGTCGAGCAGCCGAACCGCCGAGGGTTGATCTGGATGCCTGCTTTCGCAGGCATGACCGCCCAGACATAGACCAAGCAATCGCAAGACTGCGTACGGTCAATGAGTAAGTAAGGCCACGCGGCGATCTCCGTCAAAAGGCTATTCATAACGCAAGGCGTCTATAGGATTGAGGAGGGCGGCTTGGCGGGCCGGGTAGATGCCGAAGCCAATGCCGACCGCGGCCGAGACCCCAAAGGCGAGGGCAATGGTCCAGGGCTGGACGATGGTGCGCCAGCCCGCGTACAGGGTGATCCCTTCCGGAATGGCGTAGCCCAGCACCACCCCCATCAGGCCGCCGATCAGGCTGACCAACAGCGATTCGACCAAAAACTGCGCGAGGATGTCGTGCCGCCGTGCGCCCAAGGCGCGGCGGATGCCGATTTCGCGCGTGCGCTCGAGCACCGAGGCCAGCATGATATTCATGATGCCGATGCCGCCGACTAACAGGGAGATGCCGGCGATGCAGCCCATGACTATGTTGAAGATCTGCTGAGTTTTCTGGCTCTGGCGCAACAGCTCTTCGGGAATGGCGATCTTGAAGTCCTCGACGCCGCGATGGCGCCGGTTGAGGATGGTGCGGACGATGGCGGCGGCCTCTGGTAGCTGGTCGGAGTTGGGGACCTTGACGGTGATTTGGGTCAACTCGGGCTCGCCCGGATCCCAGTGAAAGCGGTTGAGCAGGGCCGTCAGCGGGACGTAGATGTCCTCGTCGGTGTTGCGCACTTCGAGCACCCCGCCGATTTTGCCGCCGGCTGCGCCCTTGTCTTCGAGTACGCCGATGACCGTAAACCACTGGTTGCGGATTTTGACCCGGCCGCCGAGGGGATCGTCGAAAAAGAACAGGGCGCGCTTGACATCCGCACCCAACACGCAAACGCGCTTGGCGTCGCGCAAGTCTTCGGCCGAGAAGAACGCGCCGCTGCCCATGCGGGCGTCGAGCACGGTCAGGTAGTCGGGCGTCGTGCCTACTGCCATGGTGTGAAAGGTGTTGCCTTGGGCTTGGGCCTTGACCTTGACCTCGCGCTGCGGGGTTGCGTAGTCGGCCAAAAGGCATATCGCAGCGATTGAGCGGGCGTCGTCCCACGTCAGGCCGGCGGAGAGGTTGTAGTCGGCGTCGGTGGCTGCGTCCGCTTCGCCTTCGTCTTTTTTCCAGTGCTGGACGATGATGTTGCTAATGCCCATCTGGCGAATCTGTTCGAGGGATTCCTGTTTGGCGCCCTCGCCGATGGACAGCATGGCAATGACAGCGGCCACCCCAAAGACAATGCCGAGCATGGTCAGCAGGGTCTGCAGCTTGTGCGAGAGGAGCCCGACCCAGCTCAAGGCGGCGGTTTCGCGCAGTTCCATGGATTACCGCACTGAGGGTGCATCAGCCTCTGGGGCCGCGTCCATGCCGCCGATGGGATCGGCCGCTTGGGTCGGGTCGCGCAGGGCAACGCGGTCGTCGGGTGCCAGCCCGTGCTCGACGACGACGAAGTCCTCGTTTTTCTTGCCCAGCGTCACGGCCCGCTCCTCGGGCTGGCCGCCGATGACGCGATAGACGAGTGCGCGCCCGTCCCTTTCAAAAATCGCGTCTAAGGGAATGTAGAGGGGCAGCGGTGCGGCCGCGGCGACCTCGGTGGTGGCCTCGGGTTGCACCGAGTCCGGCTTGGCCGCCGACCTCGGCGGGATGGTCTCGACGATGATTTCCGCGGTCGCGGTCATGCCGGGCTTGAGCCGGTCGTCTTCTTCCTCTATTGCGAGCACCACGTCGAAGACCTTGACGTTTTTCTCGCCCTCCTTATCGCGGCCGAGCGAGGCAATGCTCTTGATGCGGCCGTGGAAGATGGGTTCGGGTAGGGCGTCGAGTTTGATGAGGGCGACTTGGCCGGTGTCTAGCTTATCGACCTCGACCTCGTTGACATAGGTCTTGACCTGCATCTGCGAGAGGTCGGGCAGGGAGATGACGTTGACCCCGCCCCAGATCTCGTCGCCGACGCGCACTTTTTCTGGCCTCTCGCCCTTCCACACCTTGCCATACACCACCAAGCCGGGCTTTTCAGCCTTGATGGTCGTGCTTGCCAATTCCTTGCGGGCCTTGTCTAGCTCGCGCTCGTTGCGCTCGATTTCGAGCTGGCGCTTTCTAATATCGGCGTTGTTGACTACCTGTTGCGACTTGAGTTTCTCGACGGCTTGCTGATAGCTCAGATTGGCTTTGTGAGCTTCGATTTGGGCCTCTTCTTTTTGTACGGTGGCTTCAAAGGCCATGCGCTCGACCTTGAGTTCGGCGAGGCGCAAGTTGGCCTCTTGGTTTTTGATGTCGGCTTCGAGTTTGACGATTTCGGCCTTCTGGGTGGCCTGCGTTTTCTCTAGGTCGGCCTGTGCGGACTCGACTTGCTGCTCGGCGTCCATGACCCGCTTCTGAAAGTCCGTCTGCTCAAACTGGACGAGCAGATCCCCAACGGCGACTTGCTCACCCTCGGGGAAAAGCTCGACGATTTTGAGCTGACCTCGGACGCGGGGCGCAACGATATTTTCCGCCTCCACGGCTTCGAGTTCGCCGCCTTTGAGCTTCAAGGAGATGACGAACTCGCCCTGCTGGACTGGGTAGGTGGGGATGGAAGACGCAGCTTCGTCGGGCATCTGCTGTAAGGCGATAAACGCCGCCAAAACCGCGACCGCGCAGAGCCCGGCAATCCACCACTTGCGGCGACCGTTGGCACTTGGAATGTGGGTCAAGACAACCTCATCGGGGGACAGTGGGGTCTTTGAGAGCGACGATGTCGCCTTCGGCTAGGCCGGAGACAATCGCGGCCGCGGTGGCGTTTTTCGCGGACAATTCTACCTCAACTTCTGCGAAATCGCCGCCTTCGAGCCGATAGGCAACCCAGCGGTCGGCGCGGGCGAAGACGGCGTTCAGTGGCACGGATAGGACATTGGGGATGGCGCGGAGGACGATTTCGACTTGGGCGGACATGCCCGGCTTGAGCCGCTCGTCCTGCTCGTCGATGTCGATGACGAGCTCGAAGACGTGGATGTCCGGTGCGCCAGGCTGGGGGGAGGCCATGGGCGCGATGTTGGCTACGGTGCCGTTGAAGACCGGCCCGGGGAAGGCTTCGAGGCGGATGAAGACCCGCTGGCCGACGCGTATGCGCTCGATGTCCATTTCGCCGATCAGGCACAGTACCTGCATTTCGCTCATGTCCGGGATGTCGAGCAGGCCGCGACCTCCCCAGACTTGGTCTCCGACCGCGACTTTGCCCTCCTCGTCGGTGCCTGGTTTCCAGATTTTGCGATAGACCACGATACCCGGTTTGGCCGCATAGATGCTGGTGCGTTCGTAGTCGCGCCGCGCCCTTTCGTAGCGCTCCTGCTTGCGGGCGATGTTCAGCTCGTGCTTGCGAAAATCCACCCGGTTGACCACTTCTTGAGCCACGGACTCCTGCCGCGCTTCCGCCGTGGCGCGCCGGGCCTTCGCCAAATTGATGAGCCCTTGCTCTTGGTCAATGGTGGCGGCGAATTTCTGGCGTTCTTGGTTGACCGCAGCGAGTTGGAGCTCGGCCTGCTGCTGCTGGATCTTGCGCTTGATGTCGGCGAGGTGTTGCTCGTGCTCGGCCTTGGCCTTGGCGAATTCCGACTGGGCCTGTTCGAGCTGGCCCTCGCGGTCGAGCATCTCCCGTTCAAACTCGGCCGGGTCGAACTGGAGGATCAAGTCGCCGACATCGACTTTTTCCCCTTCGGGCCAGAGGTGAACGATCTTGAGCCGGCCGCCGATCCGCGGCGACATCACGACTTCGCCGCTGACCGCGCGCACCTCGCCACCTTCAAAGTGCGTCACCGCAAAATCGCCGCGCACGACCTCGGCCGTGGGCAGGTCGGGCGGCACGCCCTGACAAGCGCACAGCGCTAGGGCGCAAAAGACCCTTCTCACCGGGTGGCCTCCTCGGTCGGGCAATCGCTTTCGATGCGACCATCGCGGAAGCGGACGATGCGCCGGCTGCGGCGGGCGAGGTGCTCTTCGTGTGTCACGAGGAGGATGGTGTTGCCCGCGGCGTGTACTTGGTCGAAAAGGTCCATGATTTCGTCGCCGGTGCGGGAGTCGAGGGCACCGGTCGGCTCGTCGGCGAGGATGATGGAGGGCTCGTTGACGAGGGCACGAGCAATGGCCACGCGCTGCTTCTGGCCGCCGGACAGCGCGTTGGGCCGGTGCTCAACGCGCTCGGCCAAGCCCACAGACTCGAGGGCGAGGGCGGCTCGCTCCCGGCGTTGTCGCGCCGGCAGGCCGCTGTAAATCAGCGGCAGCTCGACATTGCCCAAGGCATTGGCACGGGGCAGGAGGTTAAAGGTTTGAAAGACGAAGCCGATTTCCCGATTGCGGATCCTCGCTAAGTCGTCGTCGTCCATCTCGCTGACGAGGACATTGCCGAGAGCGTAGCTGCCCGAGGTGGGCACATCGAGGCAGCCGAGGATGTTGAGCAGGGTGCTCTTGCCCGATCCCGACGGCCCCATGATGGCCACGTATTCGCCCGCAGCCACGCAGAGGTCCACCCCGCTTAGGGCGTGGATTGCAGTCGCCCCCATGTCGTAGGTCTTGGTCAGGTTGCGTATTTCAATAATCTCGTCCATCGGCCTTCTCAACCGCTCGCACTTGCCCCTGCTCCAGCCACCCAGCCGCAGCCGCTGGCGGCTGGCGCACGCGGACATAGCCCGCTCGCTCTTCTTCGGCGAGCAGGATCGCGCCCGCCTCAACGCGGGCCAGCACTGGAGCACTGGGAGCGGGGGTCGCGCGCAGTGCGCCGCCGGTGGGTGCGTACACCATGCGTTCGATAAAGCCGTCGATCGTGGCTCTAAATACGGCCATAGCGTCGCGGGCCAAGTCGTCGTGGGGTGCGACCCGCACGGCCGCTAGCTTACTATAACGATAGGTGATCCCGGCAGCCGCCTCGCTCTGGGCGCGAAGATGGGCCAACTCGGGCACTGGAGCAGATGCCTTGGGGCCGGCTGCGGTAAAGACCGCGGTTACTAAGGTCTCGGTCTCGGGGTTGTAGGGGCTGGGTTGGGCCTGCCAGCGGAGGAGTTGGCCATCTTCGTACACTTGCAGGATATAGGCGCGGGTGAGTTCGTCGAAGCGGGCGGCAATGCCCCGGTATTCGCACTCGGCGCGTTGCAAGGCGTCGATGTCGCGGGCCATATCGCGCACAACGCCCGGGTTTGGGGAAGGGAGTAAGACGAGGGCAGGCGCGAGCAGTGTCTTGAAGATGCGGGCAGCTAACATGGGATTGGGTACGTAAAGATGCTAGCTTAGCGGTGTATCCTTGTCAAGAAGACAACCGATTAGGTTTAGGGTAGCGGCGGTCGTATCTTAGGCTGATATCTACCCGCTAGTCTGATAAGAAAGGGGGCCGGGGGGATCGGTTTTCTCAAGGAGATACGACGATGCGTTTTTTTAACACGGCTGGCCCGATCCAGCCCCAACACCACTACCACATCCCGCAGCTACTGCGGGGAGGGGCCTAAAATCTTCCAAGCACCGAAAGGACGAGTATGAGCGCCATATCCTTTGAGCATATGTTGAGCCGCCAGTACACGGTCTTCGATGGGCTGGGTGGGATGCACGTGGAAGACATCTACCAAGACCGCCAAGGCTTTCTCTGGATCGCCACGGCCGACGGCGGCGTCAGCCGGTTCGACAGTGTGCGCTTCGATACCTTTAACACCAAAGATGGCCTGCCCAATCTGACGGTGATGGCCATTGCCGAGGAAGCCGACGGGCGGCTGCTGTTGGGCACGTTTGGCGGGGGGATCGCCGCCTACGACGGGCGCGGCTTTCAGGTGTACACCACCGAGCACGGCCTGCCTTCCAATGAGATCGTGAGCCTGCAACCGCAGCCGGATGGCTCGATGCTGGTGCTGACCAACGAGGGGGTAGCGTGGTTTGCCGAGGGGGGCTGTACAAGGAGCATAACCGATGTTGGCGGCCAACCGTTGGGGCGGGTGTACGATATGGCCACTGACGCGGGCGGCACCACTTGGCTGGCCACGTGGGAGCGAGGCGTTCTCAGCTTGGATGGGCGGTGCATGGATACCGGCGACCGGGCGGTGCGATGGCCTTGGAAATTCGCCGAAGGTCCCTCTGGCCACCTGTGGATTGCCTTCCTGTACATGAACCCCGAAACCTTTATCGGCCGCTACGATGCGCGAGACGAGCAGTTCGCATTCATCCATGTGGATTGCGAAGCCGAGAGGGCTGCGCAGAATGGGGTGCGGCATGTGCGGGTTGACGATAGGGGCTGGCTCTGGCTGGCGCGCCGAGGGGTGCTCTGCTACGACGGGCAGGCGTGACATCATTTTTCCGAGGAGATGGCGGCTTCCCAAGACTATACGCCCCGTCATATTGGCGACTTTACCGGTGATGACGCCGATCTCCGGGAGCGTCCGTGGGGTGAACAGGTGGTTTGTGGGGCCCTTGGGCGCGGCGTTTCAGAGAGGCGAGATATTTGAATTCGATGAGAGGAAGAAGCCGTTAGGGGTGGGCGATTTTGATGGCGATGGGCAGGTGGATTTCCTCACCGAATTCGCATCCGCTCAATTAGAAGGTGCTATATGATGATCGGCTATTTCTGCGCTCGTCAGTGCGGGTGCGCGACCTCAACGCCGATGGAGTCGAGGACTGGGTGTTTATCGGCGGGGATCGCGCCTCGGGCTTTGGGGTGTTTGTCGAATGGGGCGGGAGTGTCAACCCTACTCAAGTAGGGGAGCGGCACCCTCTGGAGGGCAGTGGGATACACGTGCTGTGTGGGGATATGGATAACGACGGCGATCTCGACTTGGTGGTGTTAGATCCGATATGGGGTGGAGTGCATCTGCTCAAGAGTTCACTGGCCGAGCAGCCAACGGCGGTGCTGACGCCGGCGGTAGCGCGGCCGGTGCAGCATCGGCTGGGTGAAAGCTATCCCAATCCGTTCAATCCGGCGGTGGTGCTGCCCCTTGAGTTGGCAACGGACGCGGCGGGAGTGTCGCTGACGGTGTATGACGTGCTGGGTCGTCGGGTGCGGCGGGTGTGGGACGGGTCGCTGGGGGCGGGAACGCATCGGTTTACGTGGGATGGCCGCGACGCGGCGGGCAAGGCGGTGGCTGCGGGTGTGTATATCTATCAGGTCGAAGTGGATGGGCAGGTGGAAGCGAAGAAGACGACGAAGCGGCCTTGAGGGGATGCGTCTATGCGACCGTACGCACTCGTATTGGCCTTTGCTCAACCCCACTTTCAGCACCGCAGCGGCTTGGCTCTGATGCGGCCGGGGCTGAGGGGGCCGGGTTCTCAGTGCTTCGCGGGGCTTGCGGTCCTGCTCGGCGCACGGGGAGCCGCACGCCGACCGGGAGGGCGCGATCCCTAGGAGTAGCTATAGCCTCGCTCCGATGGTATGTAGGCGGCATCGAAGGGGCTATGAAAATGGGTGGGGCCTCGGTGCATACGGAAAACCGTATCCATCATACGGAAAATCGTATAAAACCGTATCCATCATACGGGAAACCGTATGCTCCCTAGCACCGACGGCTCCGGCACCGACGAGTAGAAAGCTTTCTCATACGTTATAAGTATCATGTTTTTCAATCTGTTAGATGCGTCCTGAAGGGTTTTTTGTTCGGATTCTGATCGTTGGCATGCCACTTGCATAGCATAACTGTTGAAGGCGCTGCCGATGCCGACGAGGTATCGGTCGTTGCTCAACGCTGACTTCCAGTATGGTATCGGCCCCAGGCTGCGGACGTACTGGGCAACGAAGGAGATGGACCATGGACAGTCTTCGGGAATTCTTCACGTCGTCGAGCGGGTTGGCCCCGGCTCGGCAGGGGTTGGGACTCGGGTGGGTCATCAGCGCTCTTACGGGGGTCGCTATCCTGCTCGGGGCCAAGGAAGCCGAAGCCGGTAGTTGCCCGGGCGAACGGACAGATTGTTCTTGGCATGCCGGGTGCGCGGAAGTTTATCCGAATGAGCCGTTCCGGTGCTGCACCAAGAAGTTGGACGCCTACTGCGATGTGATTGAAGTAGTAAGTTGCTCCTGTGTGGCCTAAGACTACCACATCCGATATAAAGAAGATAGATGGGTGGCCGTTACTCAGGCTAAGGTGCTAAAGGTCCGGATCAATCGTAGCGTTTGAGCCGAGCTCCTCCTTTTTTCCGACTGCTTAGAGACGCTATCTGCCGGAATTGTTGGAAAGGTATGTGCTATGATGTTGCTATGGGCCGTTGTTACAGGTGTTGTGCTGTGGGGTGGCTCCGCCGAGGCGGTTAGGTGGGATTTCGACGATGGGACAACGCAGGGGTGGTCTGCCAAAGAAGCGCTTATATGGGGTGGGACGCGTGAATTGCACCTGTTTCCGGGGGGGGTCGAAGACGGCGTGTGGCGGATCAATGTCGATCCCTCGGTCACCAAGGGTCATTATCTCGCGCCGAGTGTCGAATTGATTTCTTCGACCATCGGGTACGATTCAGGTCTATTCGACCAAGTGCGCATCCGGTTCCGCACCGTCCATCACCACCCTACGGTCGGTAATGTTTCAATCGAGTGGACCAACGAGCACAACGCCCTGTCTTCAGGTTGGGATCCAAAAGATCCGCCGTCTGGAAGCCGGTTTCAAAGCCCCGTACAACCAATCGTTTATACCACCGAGTGGCAGGAAGTGGTGCTCTTCTTGGCAGGTCAAGACGAGAAGATATGGCAGGGGCTGTTAAAAGATATTCAGCTAGGTTTTAGACTGGATGAGAACAAAACAGGGGCAACTCGGTCGTCTACCGAGGTGGTCGGGTGGTTTGAGATCGACTGGATCGAGTTGACCGGCGTGGAAGAGATGATACAGGGAGAACTACCGCCGCCGCACGTAGAGTACTTTCGCTTTGCTGAGGCCAAACTTTTTGCGCCGCCGGTGTTCTATCCGATTGCGCCGGGCATAGGGGAAGACGCTCTAGGTCTAGATAAGATCGGCGTCTTGGCGGACTTGGATGGCGATGGCGACTTAGACTTTTTCGCCCCCTATAATTACCGTCAACAGGGGCGATGGTGGTCTAAAACAGGGTGGCTGATGGCCCTCAATGACGGGCAAGGCGTCTTGGAACTAGGGCGTATAGAGGAAGTATCTGCTACAGAGCAGCCTAGTACCGATGCGGCAACTGGAACGACGACCGTCTCCGGGGTGATCATAGAGGTGATTGGTGCTGATTTGACCGGCGATGGTAAAGACGAAATCGCGATATCTGCAAGCAACAGTGGGCAAGTGACAGAAGTTTGGTCTGTGGGGCCGGAACTCCAAGTCGAGGTGCTCGTGCAGATAGAGGATCGATGGATCCGAGATGTGGCGGATTGGGATGGCGACGGCCGGGTCGAACTATTTGTAGGGGATATTACGTTTGAAGGAAGCACGTTAGAGGTCTGGGATGTCGAGCAGGGGGTGTGGGCCGCCGATGAGATTGCGACTGCCAAAAACCATGCGCCCGCTCAGATTGGCGACTTTATCGGCGATGGGGCATTAGACGTGTTGTGGCTACCGATCGCTGGGCGAGTGAATACGTGGATTGTGCAGGCCTTGAGCGAGGAGTTTCAGAGAGGCGAGATATTTGAATTCGATGAGAGGAAAGGGCTGTTAGGGATGGGCGATTTTGATGGCGATGGACAGGTGGATTTCCTCACCGAATTCGCACTTGATCGAATCGAAGGTAGGAAGGGACTGGTTTTGCAGAGGAAGCGCGCCGGAGATCGCTTAGCAGCCGAGGTGCTCTACGATGATCGGCTGTTTCTGCGCTCGTCAGTGCGGGTGCGCGACCTCAACGCCGATGGAGTCGAGGACTGGGTATTTATCGGCGGGGATCGCGCCTCGGGCTTTGGGGTGTTTGTCGAATGGGGCGGGAGCGTCAACCCTACTCAAGCAGGGGAGCGGCATCGTCTGGAGGGCAGTGGGCGATACGTGCTGTGTGGGGATATGGATAACGACGGCGATCTCGACTTGGTGGTGTTAGATCCGATATGGGGTGGAGTGCATCTGCTCAAGAGTTCACTGGCCGAGCAGCCAACGGCGGTGCTGACGCCGGCGGTAGCGCGACCGGTGCAGCATCGGCTGGGCGACAGCTATCCCAATCCGTTCAATCCGGCGGTGGTGCTGCCCCTTGAGTTGGCAACGGACGCGGCGGGAGTGTCGCTGACGGTGTATGACGTGTTGGGTCGTCGGGTGCGGCGGGTGTGGGACGGGTCGCTGGGGTCGGGAACGCATCGGTTTACGTGGGATGGCCGCGACGCGGCGGGCAAGGCGGTGGCCGCCGGGGTGTATATCTATCAGGTCGAAATCGACGGGCAGGTGGAAGCGAAGAAGACGACGAAGCGGCCTTGAGGGGATGCGTCTATGCGACCGTACGCACTCGTATTGGCCTTTGCTCAAGCACCGCAGCGGCTTGGCTCTGATGCGGCCGGGGCTGAGGGGGCCGGGTTCTCAGTGCTTCGCGGGGCTTGCGGTCCTGCTCGGCGCGCGGGGAGCCGCACGCCGACCGGGAGGGCGCGATCCCTAGGAGTAGCTATAGCCTCGCTCCGATGGTATGTAGGCGGCATCGAAGGGGCTATGAAAATGGGCGGGGCCTCGGTGCATACGGAAAACCGTATCCATCATACGGAAAATCGTATGCTCCCTAGCACCGACGGCTCCGGCACCGACAAGTAGAAAGCTTTCTCATACATTATAAGTATCATGTTTTTCAATCTGTTAGATGCGTCCTGAAGGATTTTTTGTTCGGATTCTGCTCGTTGGCACGCCATTTGCATAGCATAACTGTTGAAGGCGCTGCCGATGCCGACGAAAGAAGGTATCGGTCGTTGCTCAACGCTGACTTCCAGTATGGTATCGGCCTCAGGCTGCGGACGTACTGGGCAACGAAGGAGATGGACCATGGACAGTCTTCGGGAATTCTTCACGTCGTCGAGCGGGTTGGCCCCGGCTCGGCAGGGGTTGGGACTCGGGTGGGTCATCAGTGCTCTTACGGGGGTCGCTATCCTGCTCGGGGCGAAAGGAGCTGCAGCCGATTGCGACAAAAGAAAGTGGACAAGGGACTTCGGGTACAGCGCAGGTTGCGACGAGGCCACGAAAGGGGCAGCGGCGAAGATGTGTCAGGACTGTTGGCTGGACTCGAAATGCAAAACAAGGTGCGGGGGGAACTACTGCTGCGCTTGAAGGGTATCTGAGACGACCTTAGCTGCTGTAGGGCCGTTTCTCTTGCTAAGGTGTGAGGGGCCGGCTTAATCGCTGCGATTGAGCCGGCCCCCTTTTCCCTTCGTACTTACGGACAGTGCCCAGTCTTCTGGAAATGTCTCTTATGGAGGTAGTGTCATGCTGAAATTTGTCGCTGTTGCATGGGTTGTGCTGGGCAGTAGCCTCGCCGAGGCGGTTAGGTGGGATTTCGACGATGGGACGACGCAAGGGTGGACCGCCAAAGAAGCGCTTATATGGGGTGGTACGCGTGAATTTAACCAGTTTCTGGGGGGGGTCGAAGACGGCGTGTGGCGGATCCGGATTGATCCGGCCGCTACCAAGAGTTTGCACACCTCCAGGTCGGGTGTCGAAGTGATTTCTTCGGCGATCGGGTATGATTCGGACCTGTTCGATCAAGTCCGCATCCGGTTCCGCACCGTCCATGACCGTCCTACGGAAGGTACTTTTTCTATCGCGTGGGAAAACGCTTCCGATTTTAATCTGGATGCTGAATATGAAGCGTTAACGTCTTTTATACATCTCGCCCAGCAAATAGTCTATACCACCGAGTGGCAGGAATTGGTGGTATCCTTGGCGGGTCAAGCCGGATGGCAGGGCCTGTTAGAAAATATTCAGCTAAGTTTCATATCTTTTGAAGTGGTCGAGTCGTTTGAGATTGACTGGATCGAGTTGACCGGCGTGGAAGAGATGATACAGGGAGAACGGCCGCCGCCGCCCGTAGAGTACTACTTTCGCTTTGCGGGGGCCGGCCTTTTTGCGCCGCCGGTGTTCTATCCGATTGCGCCGGGCATAGGGGAAGCACCTATTGGAGGAAGGTATCTAGGGGATAAGGTATGGGGCAACGTGTTGACGGACTTGGATGGCGATGGCGACTTAGACCTGTTCGGCCTCTGGAAAACGCGAACGGAAATACCACATGGGTATGAGGATAAAGCGGGCTGGCTGATGGCTGTCAATGACGGGCGAGGGGCCTTGGAACGTGGGCCTGTTATAGAAGAAGTAATGGCTGCAGGTTGGGTGGTCTTAAAGATGCTGAGTGCTGATTTGACCGGCGATGGTAAGGACGAAATCGCGATATCACGAAGCAACCGGGAACCCTCGACCGAAGTGTGGTCTATCGGGCCGGAACTCCAAATCGAGGTGCTCGTGCAGTTCGATAGCGGGCTCCATAATGTGGCGGATTGGGATGGCGACGGCCGGGTTGAGTTATTTACGGGGGGGGCTATGTTTGAAGGCTCTTTAGAGGAAGTGATCGCGGGTACGGCGAAGTTTTCAAGCAGGTTAGCGGTCTGGGAGGTCGAACAGGGCGTGTGGACTTCCGAGGAAGTGGCGGCTTCCCAAGACTATACGCCCTCTCATATCGGCGACTTTACTGGCGATGGGACCCTCGATGTGTTTTGGGTGCCGATCGCCGGGGAAGCCCGTGGGATGAACAGGTGGATTGTGGGAGCCTTGGGCGAGGAGCATCAGAAAGGAGAGATATTTGAATTCGATGAACGGAAGGGGCCGTTAGGGGTGGGCGATTTTGATGGTGATGGGCAGGTGGATTTCCTCACCGAGTTCACATCCCCTCAATTCAAAGATGGCATAGAAAGAATTAGCATAGAAGGTAGTAAGGGGATCGTCTTGCAGAGAAAGGGAGCCGGGGATCGCCTCGAAGCGGAGGTGCTGTATGATGATCGGCTGTTTCGGCGCTCGCCGGTGATGGTGCGCGACCTCAACGCCGATGGAGTCGAGGACTGGGTGTTTATCGGCGGGGATCGCGCCTCGGGCTTTGGGGTGTTTGTCGAATGGGGCGGGAGCGTCAACCCTACTCAAGCAGGGGAGCGGCATCGTCTGGAGGGCAGTGGGCGATACGTGCTGTGTGGGGATATGGATAACGACGGCGATCTCGACTTGGTGGTGTTAGATCCGATATGGGGTGGGGTGCATCTGCTTGAGAGTTCACTGGCCGAGCAGCCAACGGCGGTGCTGACGCCGGCGGTAGCGCGACCGGTGCAACATCGGCTGGGCGACAGCTATCCCAATCCGTTCAATCCGGCGGTGGTGCTGCCCCTTGAGTTGGCAACGGACGCGGCGGGAGTGTCGCTGACGGTGTATGACGTGTTGGGTCGTCGGGTGCGGCGGGTGTGGGACGGGCCGCTGGGGTCGGGAACGCATCGGTTTACGTGGGATGGCCGCGACGCGGCGGGCAAGGCGGTGGCTGCCGGGGTGTATATCTATCAGGTCGAAATCGACGGACAGATAGAAGCCAAGAAGACGACCAAGCTACCGTAAACGGCATGGGACAGCCTAAGCATCCATTATACTGGATGTACTCCGGTTTAATCCTGCTCTTAATCCCTGCGATTATTGTGCTTGTGGACCGCTATGAAAAGAGCCTCAGCCCCCAAGCGCCCCTACCGCCTGCTCCGCCTAAAGAAGTTGTGTTGCGCGGTCTCGCCGCGTTTGATTCCACCGCGAGTGCTCTCCACCTAAAAGAAGTGTATCAGGCCGTGCCCGCGCTGCGTTCCGGGGTGTTGTCAGCCTATCGCGTGCTTACAGACGACGAGGCATTGGCCTACAAGCTAGTCGTCGTTCGCCACGATATTGCCTGTGCTACCTGCCGCGATCTACTGGTTGGCATCCTCATAGAGCCGAAGGAAGACCGCGTTGCGGCTGTTTGGTCCTTGGCGTCTTGGGAGCTGGCCGACGGCCGCTTCGATCCGACCGCCTTCTTTGCCCAACTGAGCGGGCGGGCACTCGCTGAGCCTTTGGTTGTAGGCCGGGATATCGATGGAATCACCGGGGCGACCCTGTCCGTAAATGCCTTGGTGACCCAATGGAGCCAAGCGGGCACTTGGCTGGCGGAGTCCACGGGAATCACCTTTTGAGGAGTATTGGGCTATGGATATGTTGCTGAATGAGATTGATCTCGTCTTCTTGCTAGAGTGGGGCCTGCTGTGCTCGATCATGGCTGTTGCCGCCTACACAACTTATACGGACGTCAGCCATAGAGAGATTCCCAATTCGGCTATTGGGACTTTGCTCGGTCTGGGGCTGATAGGGCAGATGGGATTGTGGATATTGGGTGAGGTTGCACTCGTATCGATCGGGCTATCATTGCTGCTGGGATTTGCCGTAGGCTACCTGTTGTTTATGTATGGCTTCTGGGGGGCGGGGGATGCCAAGTTGTATTGGGCCATGGTCGCGGCGATGCCTAGTACGTTGTTTGGTCAGAAGTGGCCGACTCTCTCCTTGGCCTTTTTTTCGCTAGATACCCCTATTTGGTCCTTGTTGGTCAATACCATTTTGACCAATACCGTTTTTCTTGTAGTCCTTCTGGTCCTCCATAAACCCGCAAGACCCATCGCAATCTCTGCAAGCGAGCATAGAAAGGGCATGAATTGGGGCTGGCTGCGCTCGGGGTTTGAAGCGGCAGGATTGAGCGGGTTGGTGTTAGGTGGGACGACGTTGGTCGGCGTGACCTTGACCCTCGCCGAGGCTATCGTAGTGGGGGCTGTGCTCTATTTGATCCATGAAGAGCGGACCAAGGCGCCCAATAGAATTATTTGGGTCGTTCCCGGGCTTGTAATCGGTGTCTTTAGCACCATCAGCACCGGGAACTACCTGATCTGTCTCTTGCTTTGGGCCGTGCTGTGGGGCATACAGACCGTCTATGTGTATATCCACGCTCTCGAGTACCAGAAGTTTGTGCAGCCGGTTTCTATCGATGCCTTACAGCCGGGCATGGTGCTACATCAGTCGATTTATGAAGCCCCTGCGGAAGGGCGAGTCGAAGTAGTTTCGTTCGGCGAGCAGAGTAGAGATACGCGGGAGCGAATAGGTCGAATGGGCAAGCCGTTGACCGGGCGAAAAGTGCGCCAGCTAAAAGACCTACAAAAAAAGGGATTGTTCCGCGAATGGGACGATCAGGTAGAAGTTGAACTGTCGCTGCCCTTTGCGCCGGTCTTGATGGTTGGCGTCGGCCTAACTCTGATATGGCCCGGAAGTATGGTAAGGCCAGTCAATCGGTGGATTCAGCCGTTGTTCGATGCGTTTTAGGGAAAGGAAAGATACACGATGAAAGCTATGCGCTCGAAACCGCAAGCGACGATGCTGTTGCTGTCAACGGTGCTGGGCATCCTCTTGGGGACCAGTATATTGTTGGCCACAAAAATCAACAATCCTCCAATCGCCCCAATGGCGACGAGCTTGGAAAACCTGTTGGGTGAACGCGTCCCGGAGTACAAACTCGAACAACTGAACGGTGCTCCAATCTCGACCCATCTGTACAAGGGCGAATCCCACCTGCTGGCCTTTACGCTGCCGAGTTGTGATGCCTGTGACACCATGTACCCCATTTTAAGGGAAGCGGCTACAGATATTCCCATTTTGATGATTGCCAATACACGAGAAGGACTGATGGAAAAGGTCGCCGAACACGCCTTGGCCTTTCCCATTGCTGTAGATACACTGCTGCTGACGATGGAAGAGCTCAACATCACGAATTTCCCGACCGCGCTCTTGGTGGATGGGGAACAAAGGATCGTCGAGGCCGTCAGGGGCGGCGGCTTCCCGATTGAGAACATTGTACAGTCCGCGCAGAAAGTACTTGAAAAAGAGAGGACACAATGAGGGCCGATCAAAAGCATTGGAAGATCGCCGGGCTTGTGAGCGTGGTCTTGTTGCTGGTGCTGATTTTCAAGGAGAAGTCTGAGGAACCAGCGGGGATCGTCTGGAGCGAGGAGGATACGAAGCGTTCTGAGTATCTATCTGAAGGAACAGACGCCCCTGACTTTGAATTGCCCTCTATGCAAGGGGGCCACGTCCGTCTCAGCCGTTTTAAGGGGCAGCGGGTAGGGCTGATTTTTGTAACCCCTACCTGCCCGTATTGCAACGACTTGGAACGTTACTTGGTAGAGTACGACCTTCCCCAAGAGAGCCATTTGCTACTGGTCAGCCAAGGTACGAAAGACCAAGTGCAGCAAATCGTCGAAAACCACGACTTGGCGATACCCGTTTTGGTCGACTCAGCGGGTGCGGTTGCCCAAGCCTACCGGATCGGGGGTGTGCCGCAGTTTTACGTGGTGAGCAAGGAGGGAAGCATTGCTTCTTTTGCGCGAGGGATGCCGCCGGTATGGGAAGCCGTGCAAAAGCTATAAACAAGGAGGACACTACGAGGTATGGAAATCATTCCGTTAATTGCCGAACGCGACGTAGCGATGCAACGGGCGTGGGTCGCACAAAATCGAGATGTACGCACCCAAGCGAAGGCTTGCCTCCTTTTGGGACGCTATTACAAGGAACAAGGTGAACTCGACAAGGCTGAAGCCCTGTACCGAAGAGCCCTTGCGAAAGCACGGCCGTTGCAGGCACATGAGATGGAAGCCGATGCGTGCAGCGGCTTGGGGCTTATGTACCAAGTCAAGGGACGGATGGACGAGGCGGTTGACTATCTCAATAAAGCCTTTGAGATCAATAGGGAATGCCGCGATGAGCAGCGTCTGGCCGTCAACTATAGCAATAGAGGCTTTGTCGCCCATCTCCAAGGAAAAATTGGAGAAGCACAAGACCTGCACATACGCGCTCAGAAACTTCACGAGGTGTCGGGCAATAGAGCCTATTGGGCGGAAGAATGCGGCAACTTGGGTCAGTTGGCACTCCAGCAGAACAAACTGGAGGAGGCCGAGGGCTACTTTCAGCAGGGGCTGAACATTTGTGAAGAATTCGGCGATCTGCAAGGTATTTCCGGCCACTATCAAGGCTTGGGACTGGTCTATCTCGGACAGCAGCGTTTGGCCGAAGCCGAAGGCATCCTTAAAAAAGGCCTTGCGATCGAGGAGCGGCTCCAGCGCGACGAGGGATTGGCTCATCATTACAGCGTCTTGGGGGGCGTATATAGCCGAGCAGGTCGGTTTAATGAGGCGGAAACCATGTACCGTCGGACGCTGGCCATCCAACGCAAATTAGGCCATAAACAGTTTGAAGCCCGCACCATAAGCGGTCTGGGGCAGATGCTATGGGAGAAAGGCGACCTGCGAGAAGCTACGGCGTCGTTTCAGCAGGCTAGGGCACTGTTTGACGCGATCGGAGACAACAAAGGCGGGGCGGTACAAGCGGCTCTTTTGGGCGATACCTATATGGACGTTGAAAACTTTCATGCGGCAGAGGGGGCGTATCGGCAGGCGGTGCAGCTATTTGAGAAAGTATCGGACTTGGAGGCCGTAGCCGACGTTAGAGTTCGTTTGGGGAGGGTCTATGCTTCGAATCAGGCTCCTTATGATGCCTTGCTTCAGTGGCGGCAAGCACTGGAATTATACCGCGAACTCCAGCTAGACGACCGGGTTGAGTTCGTAGAAGAGCTTCTGAGGACGAGCGGCAGAACGTAAAGGACAAAATGATGTTCAAAGCGATGCGGCAGCGGACAGTAGCCGGACTCTTCAAGGTCATCAGCCGTCTTGAGGAAACGGAACGCTTGCGTCGTCTAGAGCGAGACCGAGTTTCAATACTGATCTTTTTTCACGGTTTTGATCGCGTTTCCGCGCATCGTGCTTTGGTAGTGGGTACGACGCTCCGCCGCCGAGGATACCGAGTCGAGTTTGCGGGCACGGGTTCGTTTGCCGACCAGTTCCGGCAAGCGGGCTTCCCACTGCACGACCTCGACACGCCGATACAAGACTTGGGAGCAGTACTGGATTTTGGCGCGAATGAAGCAGACTACCATACATTCATCAATCAAAGCGTGGAAGCCGAGCGAGCGCTGATTGGTCGCTTGAAGCCCGACCTCGCAATAGTGGACTCCCGTCCCACGCTGCGCTTGGCGGCGACATTGGAAGGGGTTGATGTGGTTTGGATAAAGTCGGCCTATACTATGCCCGAATACTCCTACCCTATTCACTCACCTGATTTCATGCGTACTTGGGATGATATAATTAAACGTACCCATCGAGAATGGGCTTATGGGGTGACATGTAGGGAACTGTACCTGCTCTGCGATATTCCAGCGGTTCATCCACTGGGACCGGAGACGCCTGCCAACTACTTCTTCGTCGGGCCGCTACTCGAGGGGCTCGATGCGGAGGAGCAAGGTGCGGTGGAGCGGGAGGGGGTGTACTGGGATCTCAGAATGTTGGGAGCCGATTGGCCCTCCATTCAAGAGGCCCGGCAAAAGCTGGCAATGAAAGGGATTCGGCAGTGGGTGATTCCACCTGTTGGGGCGCGTATCGACCCAATAGAAAACTGCGAGATCGTCGATCCTAATTTTTTGCGGCAGGCCGCCTCCCAAGCGGCTGTCTTTGCCGGCGGCGGAGATCCCGGTTTCTTTTACCAAGCTCTATTCAAGGGCATACCGGTCATTGGGCTTCCCACGAATGATACGCAAGAGTACTTCATCAACCGCCTGCAAGCACTGGGGCTGGGTATCAAATTGAGCTACCGAGATTTCACCCGACCGGCGGCTCTCGTGCAAAGCGTTGAGGGGCTGTTAAATCACTATGCGATATTCGCTAGACGATGCTGTGCTCTCGCCGGTGATATACGGGAATGGCAGGACGCAAATCGCGTCGCGGATATAGTTGATGTGTACTGGATGAGTCGTACGGAGGAACGCCGAATAGATTCGCATTATCAGATGAGCCAACGCGACTTTGCCCGGCAGTTGTCAGTGAGCACACTGCTCCGCGACGAGCAAATTGAAGAGATGCTTGAGAACGGGCGAAATCGCCAGATGCCGCATGAAGTGCGACAAGACGGTATCTGGTACGATCGCCTCGATTCGTGGAACTGGCTGTACGACCACGACGCTCGCTTTTTTGCGTGTGATTACGAGGCGCGTGAGGAGATGCGTTCGTTCTTCATTCACAAAGAAAAGGGTGCACTCCATTCAGCCATGGAAAGCCAGCGCTTGCTGCTGACGTACACCTTCACCTTGTCTGCGGCCGAGGATACAACACACGATGCGCGGATATTTCTGCCCTACCCAATAACCACCGACTTTCAGAAGGATATAAAGCTGCTATCTTGCCATCCTACGGGGATGCAAGAACACTTTTTGCCACACTCGGGTTTTTTCTATGGCTACCCTACCGGTTGTGATTTTAGCTCCGGTAAGGCATATACGTTTTCTTACGAGTGTGAATTGACGGTTTATTCGAGAGTGATGGGTGCTACCGGGACAATGGAGACGATCACGTCCGAACAGTTCGAGCTCTACACCATCGTTGATAAATCCTTGGCCGAACATCCACTCGTCCGCCGTTGTTGGGAGGATGTGGGCATAGACGAAGGGTTGAGCGACGTAGAAAAAGCCCGTCTATTATATGGTTACTTGGCCAGAAATAAGCACTTCAAGAAAACCAAAGATAGCTGCCAATGCTATCCGTGTAGCACCCTAAAAGCACTGGCGGACGACGGGGGACATTGTATTACGTTATCCCGTGCCTTTATTGCTCTTTGCCGTCTGCAAAACATACCCGCCCGCGAGCAGGCCGGAGCCATAGCAGTCAACCCGCTAGGGTCGAGCCGGTACGAGAACCGGACGTATAACGAAGTGGTGTTTGGGCACACGTGGGCTGAAATTTTTATCTCGGGTCTCGGATGGATCCCTGTGGAATTTCACGGTATCAGTATTGGTACTCCAGCACTCACGGAGATCAATGTGCAAAGTGAGGCATTGCGCCATAAGGTCTGGGAGAATAGCGAGCCGTATTTTGACTTTTACTTTGGCCATTTGGACTGCTTCCACATCGTATGCTCAAACGCTGTCGCCAAGGAAATACCACAAGTCCTTATATGTGAAGATACAGATAATGGCTTCCCCCGCGTTCATCAACTGGATTCTCTGAGGGAGGAATGCCGCTTAGTCTTTGAATGTATATAAGGGAGCTGACGTTACGCAGTGCTTTGTCGCGGACGAACCAGTCCATCAGGTGGTCCCCCGCCGGTGGCCCCCGCTGGATGTCACGCCTAAAGGCGCGGTGAAGCCTGCTTCCGCAGGAAGGATCCTCGCCCGGACCGAGGTTCGAGCCCAAGGCTCGTCATTCCCTCGAAAGTGGGGAGGCAGCGGGGGGAGGCAGGGCGAAACCACGCCTTGGGCGGTAAACTGCGTAACGCCAGTAAGGGAGCGAGCTCAATGGATATTTCTGTCGTCATCGCTACACACAATCAGCGCGATCGGTTGCGGCTTGTGTTAAGCGGCTTGGCCGTTCAAACATTCTCCGAGGGTCCGTTTGAGGTTATAGTGGTGGACGATGGCAGCACGGACGGAACGGGGGAGTTTCTGCGTACATATAAGCAACTTCCCATAAAAGCTATTCCCTTGCATACCAATGTAGGACGCGGTCGAGCGCGAAATATCGGTATAGCGGAAGCGCGGGGAGACGTAGTCGCCTTTTTAGATGGAGACGCGCTACCGGATCCCGATTGGTTGGCTCAACATTGGCGACTATTTCAGCGCTACAACGGTGTAACAAGCGGGTTCCAGTATTGCTTGCCTTGCTTGGAGTACGTTGAGGATCCGCAAAGTGGTCTTCCTTGGGAGGACGTTCCGGCCTCGGTTACTCAGAGCATGCGTACGTATCCAGACGAATTTCGGGTGACCGAAGCCATGGTACAGTCCGATTTCGGCGCGATTGATCGACTGGCTCAAGAGGGTGGGTATCCCTTCCCGGAGTTAAAATTAATGCAAGATCAAGTACAACTGCTCTTTGACAACGTGCCCGATTCGCCGATTGGTTGGATCAGTTTTTATCCACACAATGCTTCGGCCCCGCGCGTCGCCCTTGAGGAGGTCGGTGGATTTGACGAAGAGCTGCTCCATTCTGAAGGATGGGATTTAGCCTATCGCCTCATGCGGAATGGCTACAACATGCGCTTTGCAACCAAGGCGCAGAGCTATCACCTGTATCACCACCACGACTTTTTTAGTCCACAGAATGCGTTCGCAGAATCGCAAAAACGGCGTAGGGCGATAGCCCATATAGTGAAGAAAAACGAGGATTCTCGGCTGTATCTAATCGAATTTTGGCTCGCTTCTCTATGGCCGGACTGCCTAATTCCAGAGGAGATGCGCCTCAACAACCTGATGGAATTTCACGAAACGCATCAGACTATCTCGTGCGGTGAAATGGCAGAGCGTACATTAATGCTCGATCTTCATCCCTTGAGAGGGGCATAAGGCATGAGACGGCCATGGAAGGTTCCGCTGCAAAAAGATAGAAGACTGCAAAGTTGCTTGGCGCTGTCGCTGGCCTTGCATCTGCTGGCGATGTTTGGCGTCGCGCACCGCGAGCGGGTTACTCAATTCCCTGTCCTCCCGCCGATCATGGTGAAGTTTACCAAACGGCCACCGCCGCAGCGCACCCTCACCCGTCGCCAACGGCCCCACCAACGGCCCTTGGTGCGCCGCCCGGCCCTGCAAGCGGCCCCGGTCGAGGCCGTGCGGCCGGCTCCCTCGGCGGTGCGCCCGCTGCCGGTGTTCCAGACCTCGGCTCCCCGGCTGTCGACGGCTTCGCTGCCGGATCGGGTGGTGTTGCCCGTGCCGGATTTTCCGGCTCGGCACATTGGCCCGCACCTGCGGGTTGGGGCGTTGGAAGGGACGCGGCAGGGCGCGGACGAGATTGACTTGGGCTTGGAGATGATGGATGTGCAGGCGCTGGACACGGGGCGGCACCGGGCGATGGTCGTGGTCGATCCCAAAGATCGGCGCAACCTCAAGGGGTTCCTCTATATGTCCGGCCTCTACAGCCCTTCCATCGAACGGGCTGAATACAGTGAGCAGGCCGAAAATATACAAGTGCGCTGGTATCACCAGATGCCGCGCCAAATGGTGGAACGGCGGATGCTGCAAGGGTTAGCCGATAAGATGACTGCCAGTACGCAGGTCCACGTCGAAGTGCGCGACGCGATTCGACTCGACGATCCGCAGCTTTTGCAAGTCCCCTTCGTGCTGCTAACTGTCAATACCCCCTTTGAGTTTACGGACAGCGAGGCGGCCAATCTAGGGGCGTATTTGACCGGCGGCGGCTTCCTGTTTGTGGATATTGTCCGCATGTTGTGGAACAATTATAGAGACGACGAATTAGACATTCCCTCGGTGCGTTCCCTCATTCGCGCCGGCTTCCAAGCAGTGGGCTATCAAGAATGGAAGGATTGGCAGTTTAGCCGCCTAGAGCTAACCCATCCGCTCTATCATTGCTTCTACGATGTAAACAGCCTGCCGCGCGGGATGCGCGATATGCACTTTATGGTTGATGACTATCCGCCACGCACGCCGGACTATTTGGAGGGGATCATGGTCGGGGAGCAGTTGGTGGGGGTGTATTCGATGCGGAACTACGCGGATTTCTGGGCGGGCATCGGTCGGGAGTTGGTGGATTGGTCTTTGGCGAATAACGTAGTCAACCACTCGGCTCTGGTCAGTGCCGAAGAGCCGTTGGTCTATGATTTGGGGGTGAATATCGTGGTGTACGCGTTGACGCGGGAGGGATCATTGGCGCGGCAATTAGTCGATGCAGACTGAGATTGGAGGACATATCACCCTCGGGAAACGCTTGATTTTGGGGTCTTTCGACGCCCCGTGAGGCCGGCGCGGATTTTAAGACAGCTTCTAACGTTGAAGGGGGTACTCATCGCACCTTATTCCGGTTTCACCACAAATTTCAAGTTAATGTACAGAAGGGTGCTGTCATGTTGCCCATTTCCATTTGTGTATGGATGGTGCTGTTGAGTGGCCCTGCGGCGGCGATCAGGTGGGGTTTTGACGATGGGACGATGCAGGGATGGGGAGCCAAGAAACCTATTAGTGCCGGGGGGATCATCCGTTGTCTGGGGCGGTCGAAGCGGCGTGTGGCGGATCAATGCCTTTCGCACCGGCGGCCTCAGTGGATCCGGGATCGAATTGATTTCTCCTACGATAGGCTATGATTCGCACCTTTTCGACCGGGTGCGGGTGCGGTTCCGCACGGTCCATCACAGTCCTACAACAGGAGACGTACTCCTCCGCTGGACCAATGAGCACAACCTCATGTACCCGGGTAGTGACCCCCTACCGGGAAGGGGTCGGTTTTCTCTTCCCGCAAACGGCACCTACGGCGAGTTGGTATATACGACCGAATGGCAAGAGTTCGAGTTTTCGTTGGTTGACATGGAGGAGAATTTCTTCTGTGTGATAAGACCCAAGCTGCTGCGGGGAGGGGCCTAAAATCTTCCAAGCACCGAAAGGACGAGTATGAGCGCCATATCCTTTGAGCATATGTTGAGCCGCCAGTACACGGTCTTCGATGGGCTGGGTGGGATGCACGTGGAAGACATCTACCAAGACCGCCAAGGCTTTCTCTGGATCGCCACGGCCGACGGTGGCGTCAGCCGGTTCGACAGTGTGCGCTTCGATACCTTTAACACCAAAGATGGCCTGCCCAATCTGACGGTGATGGCCATTGCCGAGGAAGCCGACGGGCGGCTGCTGTTGGGCACGTTTGGCGGGGGGATCGCCGCCTACGACGGGCGCGGCTTTCAGGTGTACACCACCGAGCACGGCCTGCCTTCCAATGAGATCGTGAGCCTGCAACCGCAGCCGGATGGCTCGATGCTGGTGCTGACCAACGAGGGGGTAGCGTGGTTTGCCGAGGGGGGCTGTACAAGGAGCATAACCGATGTTGGCGGCCAACCGTTGGGGCGGGTGTACGATATGGCCACTGACGCGGGCGGCACCACTTGGCTGGCCACGTGGGAGCGAGGTGTTCTCAGCTTGGATGGGCGGTGCATGGATACCGGCGACCGGGCGGTGCGATGGCCTTGGAAATTCGCCGAAGGTCCCTCTGGCCACCTGTGGATTGCCTTCCTGTACATGAACCCCGAAACCTTTATCGGCCGCTACGATGCGCGAGACGAGCAGTTCGCATTCATCCATGTGGATTGCGAAGCCGAGAGGGCTGCGCAGAATGGGGTGCGGCATGTGCGGGTTGACGATAGGGGCTGGCTCTGGCTGGCGCGCCGAGGGGTGGTGGTACACACAGGTCAAGAGTGGCAGCAGGTTTCCGCCTCCCTGCCCGATATTGACTTTTCGGGTACGCGCCTGACGTACGAGGACCGCGAGGGCAATATATGGATCGGGCTTTGGGGCGGCGGGCTAATTTTTTGCGATCCGGCCAGCGTCCGGCTCTACACCGAAGCCAACGGCCTGCCGGACCGCGAGGTTCGCCACTTAGGCGAAGATTCTAAGGGGCGGATGTGGATCGGCACGATGGGGGGCATGGCCTGCATGGAAGAGGGGCAAATCCGTCCGCTCGATCAGTTTGAAACCGTTTCGGCGATGATGGTGGATAGCGCGGGGCAGGTCTGGAGCGGCGGGGACACCGGCCGGGTGTACAAGTGGGAAGGCCAGACGCCGCGAGCGATCGCCGTGGATGAAGAAATCCACTCCGAAAAAATCACCGGGCTGTGCCAAGACGGGCAAGGGCGTATATGGATTGGCACGTTCCGCGGCCACTTCGGCTGGGTAGAAGCCCATCGCTTCACCCTCCTCGACGAGTGGGAAGGCGATGAATGCCGCGCCCTGCTGCGAAACCAAAACGGGGTATTCTGGATTGGTTTCTTCGGCAGAGTCCCGGCACTTTACTGGTACGAGGACGGTCATTTTCGCCCGGTGAAGATGGACGAGTTGGAGACGATCGTCTATGTCAATGTCTTGTGGGAGCACCAAAATGTCTTGTGGATCGGCACGGCTAAGGGGCTTTTCGCGCTCGACCACTCGTCGGGGCAGGTGCGCCACTTTACGACCGATCAGTTTGAGCGGTCGGCCAATGGCGTCTTGGCACTGGCGGCCGACCGCCAGGGCCATATTTGGATTGGGACCAGTGGTGGGGGTGTGCTGCGCTACGACGGCGAGACCTTCCAAAGCATCCGCTTAGGGCCGTCTGCTCTCGTAAACATAGTCGAGGCTATTCTATGCGACCGCGATGGCCGGCTGTGGTTTGGGACGCGGGCCGGCTTGGTCGCCTACCAGCCCGGCGACACGCCGCCGCGCTTGGTGATCCGCGAGGTGATGGCCGGCACCCTCTTAGATGCGCCTGAAGCCGTCTCCTGCTCAGAGAGCATTCCCGAAATCCGCATCCACTTCCAAGGCATCAGCTTCCGCACCGGCGTACAGCAGATGCGCTATCGCCACCGCTTGGTAGGCTACGGCCCGGCCGAACCGTGGAGCGCGTTCACCGCCGTCGATGCGGTGGTGTACACCGCCTTGCCGGTGGGCGACTACCGCTTTGAGGTGCAGACCATAGACCAAGATGGCCTGAAGTCCGAGGTGATCGGCTTGGACGTCCACATCCTCCCCGGCATCCAAACTGAACGCTTCCGCGCTTTCGGAAAGGCCCTGCGGGCGATCGAGTCTGTTGTGCCGAGCCGCAGTCGGGCCATGCAACAGGTGATGAAAAAAGTCTCGCAGGTCGCCGGGACCGATATGACCGTGCTGGTGCTGGGCGAGACCGGCACGGGCAAGGGGGTGCTCGCGCAGACCCTCCACGACACAAGCCGCCGCCACGGGCATCCCTTTATCCAAGTCAATTGCGGGGCACTGCCCCCCGGGTTGGTCGAGAGCGAGTTGTTCGGCCACGAGAAAGGGGCCTTTACCGGCGCAAACACCCGCCAGATCGGGCGCTTTGAACTGGCCGATGGCGGCACACTCTTTCTGGACGAAATCGGCGATTTGCCGTTGGAATCTCAGCGGGTGCTGCTGCATATCTTAGAGGAGAATACCCTGACCCGCGTCGGTGGCGAGCAGTCTGTGCGGGTGGATGTGCGGGTGATTGCGGCGACCAACCTCGACCTACAGCAGGCTATCGAGGAGGGCACGTTCCGCAAAGACCTGTTTTATCGTCTGGAGGTCTTCGCGCTTGAGCTTCCGTCGCTGCGGCAGCGGTGCGAGGATATACCGGCTTTAGCCGCGCATTTTGTGGAGTGGTATGCCCAAGACCTCAAGCGGCCGGTGCCGACGATAGACGACGGGGTGGTCGCGCATTTGCAGGCGTACTCTTGGCCGGGGAATGTGCGCGAACTGGAGCACGTGATCCACCGGGCGGTCTTGCTGTGCGAGGGTGGTGTGATAGGGGTGGAGGAGGTGGCGTTGCCGGCTGAAGACGAGGAGGGGGACGAAAGCCAGTCGCCCCCGCCGGCTGAACGACAAACCGGGGATGCGGCCGAAGAGACGCCGCTTGTCGAAGGCATGGACGAAAAGCAGCAGATTGTGGAGGCCCTGCAAGCGACCAATTGGATGATCTACGGCGAGCGCGGCGCGGCCAAACTGTTGGATATGAACCCGGAGAAACTGCGTTCCCGCATGCGCGTGTACGGGTTGCGGCGACCGAAAAAGTCGTCTTAAAGAGGATTGCGGCTAACCGAAGAGGCTGCGCTCTTGATACGGAAAGTCGTATAAATCATACGGAAAGTCGTATGCGGCCTTGCGCCGGTGCCTCATAGGAAGAGCCGTCTCATAATTCTAAGTATCATTTTCTTCAACGCTTTAGGGTCTCCTAAAGCATTTTTTTGCTCTTCCCTCGTTTTGGGCACGGAATGTGCATATACAAAAGCAAGGCCTAGGCGGAAGTGCCGAAGCAGAAAGAAGGTGAGCGAACCACATCCTGGGCTTTACTTCACATCTCATTCCCTCGTCCCGTAGCCTCGCAGCACTTGGTCGCGGGCCTACGGGCGTATTGAGGAGGTAGAAGTTATGAACACGTTGCGGGAGTTTTTCACGTCGTCGAGCGGGTTGGTGCCGGCTCGGCAGGGGCTGTCGCTGGGGTGGGTCATCAGTGCCCTCGTAGGGGTCGCCATTCTGGTCGGGGCAGAGGAAGCTGAAGCCCAAGATTGTCCGTCTACTTCGTTTGATTGCGAATACATGTATCCCACACACTGCACGAAATATTTTCCGACCCGGTGCTGCGTGATTAAGCTGGACCATAATTGCAGGAGCACTCTAGAATATTGTTTCTGCACCCCCTAAGAGCCATAGCTACTGACATAGCTATGAGGCTATTTCTCCGGCTAAGGTGCTAAGAGGGCTAGCTTAATCGTAGCGATCGAGCTAGCCCTCTTCTCAACTACCTAGAGAGGGTATCAGTCGGAATTTCGGAAAGGAGTGGACTATGATGTTGCTATTGACCGTTGTTGCAGGCGTCGTGCTATTGGGCAGTTCCGCCGTGGCGATCAAGTGGGATTTCGACGACGGGACAACGCAAGGGTGGTCCGCCAAGGAAGCTCTTACATGGGGGGGTACGCGTGAATTGTATCTGTTGCCGGGGGTGGTCGAAGACGGTGTGTGGAGAATCACGGTCGATCCCTATGTCACCAAAAGCCATTATAGTTCGGCGAGTATTTTCGTGAGTTCTTCTGCCGAATTGATTTCTCCTACTATAGGGTACGATTCGGATCTGTTCGACCATGTCCGCATCCGGTTCCGCACCGTCCATGACCTCCCTACGGTCGGTAGTTTTTCGATCTCTTGGACCAACGAGCACAACGCTAGGTTGGATATAGAAGATTTTTCTGAGGACCAGTTTGTCCTCCCCCTCCAATCCATAGTCTATACCACCGAGTGGCAGGAAGTGGTGATCGCCTTGGGGCATCAAGACGAGACGATATGGGAAGGTCTGTTAAAAGATATTCAGCTAAGTTTTGTACTGGATAGAGCGGACGCCCCTCTGTTGGGCGAGCTAGTCAAGTGGTTTGAGATCGACTGGATCGAGTTGACCGGTGTGGAAGAGCAATTACAGGGGGAATTAGCCCCTCCTTACGTGGACTATTTTCGCTGGGATGAGGCTGGCGTTTTTGCCCCGCCGGTGTTCTATCCGATTGCGTCGGGCATAGGAAAAGGTCAACTAGGACAGGCCGGCAGCGTGTTGACGGACTTGGATGGCGATGGCGACACAGACCTGTTGGCTGTCTGGCGGTACCATCAGAGGAGGTCTCCTACGACGGGCTGGCTGATGGCTGTCAATGACGGGCAAGGGGCCTTGGAACTGAGGCGCATAGAGGAGGTAGTTTCCACAGGGCAGCCTAGTACCGATGCAGCATCTGGCATCACAACCATCTCATTGGTGAGCGCAGAGGTGCTAGGTGCTGATTTGACGGGCGATGGGCAAGACGAAATCGCGATATCTATAAGCAATAATAATAGTCTCGTAACAGAGGTTTGGTCTATCGATCCGGAACTCCAAGTCGAGGTGCTGGTGCAGATTAAAGATAGATGGCTCAGGAATGTGGCGGATTGGGATGGTGATGGCCGGGTCGAATTATTTGTAGGGAAGACTACGTTTGAGGGAAGCATTTTAGAGGTCTGGGATGTAGCACAGGGCGTGTGGACCGCCGAGGAGGTAGGTGTGGCCGAAAGGCATTCGCCCGACACCATCGGCGACTTTACCGGCGATGGCGCACTCGACGTGTTGTGGCTCCCGATCGCTGATCTGGTGAACACGTGGATTATGAGTCCCTTGGGCGAGGATCTGCAAAGAGGCGAGGTATTTGAATTCGATGAGTGGAAGCAGTTATTGGGGGTGGGCGATTTTGATGGCAATGGTCAGGTGGATTTTCTCACGGAGTTCTTCTTTGATGGAATGGAAGGCAGCAAGGGGCTGGCCTTGCAGCAAAAGAGCACCGGGGATCGCGTAGAAGCGGCGGTGCTGTATGATGAGCGACTGTTTCGCGGTTCGCCAGTGGAGATACGCGACCTCAACGCCGATGGGGTAGAAGACTGGGTGTTTATCGGTGGAGACCGCGCCTCGGGCTTTGGGGTGTTTGTCGAATGGGGCGGCAGTGTCCGTCCTACCCAAGCCGGGGAGCGGCATCGGCTGGAGGGCAGGGCGACCACCGTGCTGTCGGGGGATATGGATGGGGACGGCGATGTGGACTTGGTGGTGTTGGATCCGATCTTGGGTGGGGTGCATGTGCTCAAGAGTTCGTTGGGCGAGCAGGCGACCGCGGTACTGACGACCGCAGCCGTGCGGCCGGCGCAGTATCGGCTGGGCGACAGCTATCCGAATCCATTCAATCCCCAAGTGGTGATTCCCCTCGATTTGGCGACAGACGCGGCGGGGGTGTCGCTGCGGGTGTACGATGTGTTGGGTCAGCAGGTGCGGCAGTTATGGGACGGGCCGCTGGCGGCGGGTAGCCATCGGTTTGTGTGGAATGGCCGCGACGAGGAGGGTAAGGAAGTGGCCGCTGGCGTGTATATCTATAAGGTTGAGATGGATGGACAGATACAAGCGAGGAAGACGACGAGACTGCCGTGAGTTCAGCGAGTGCGGTTGCCCAAGCTTATCAGATCGGGGGCGTGCCGCAGTTTTACGTGGTGAGCGAGGAGGGGACCATCGCTTCTTTTGCGCGAGGGATGCCTCCGGTGTGGGAAGCCGTGCAAAAGCTATAACCGGGGAGGACCTACTATTGCCTTTCACGAAACGCATCAGGCTATCTCGAGCGGCGAAATGGCAGAGCGTACATTAATGCTCGATCTTCATCCCTTGAGAGGGGCATAAGGCATGAGACGGCCATGGAAGGTTCCGCTGCAAAAAGATAGAAGACTGCAAAGTTGCTTGGCGCTGTCGCTGGCCTTGCATCTGCTGGCGATGTTTGGCGTCGCGCACCGCGAGCGGGTTACTCAATTCCCTGTCCTCCCGCCGATCATGGTGAAGTTTACCAAACGGCCACCGCCGCAGCGCACCCTCACCCGTCGCCAACGGCCCCACCAACGGCCCTTGGTGCGCCGCCCGGCCCTGCAAGCGGCCCCGGTCGAGGCCGTGCGGCCGGCTCCCTCGGCGGTGCGCCCGCTGCCGGTGTTCCAGACCTCGGCTCCCCGGCTGTCGACGGCTTCGCTGCCGGATCGGGTGGTGTTGCCCGTGCCGGATTTTCCGGCTCGGCACATTGGCCCGCACCTGCGGGTTGGGGCGTTGGAAGGGACGCGGCAGGGCGCGGACGAGATTGACTTGGGCTTGGAGATGATGGATGTGCAGGCGCTGGACACGGGGCGGCACCGGGCGATGGTCGTGGTCGATCCCAAAGATCGGCGCAACCTCAAGGGGTTCCTCTATATGTCCGGCCTCTACAGCCCTTCTATTGAACGGGCTGAAGAGAGTGAACAGGCCGAAAACAAGCAAGTGCGCTGGTATCACCAGATGCCGCGCCAAATGGTGGAACGGCGGATGCTGCAAGGATTGGCCGATAAGATGACTGCCAGTACGCAGGTCCACGTCGGAGTGCGCGACGCAGTCGCCCTTGACGACCCGCAGCTTTTGCAGGTCCCCTTCGTGCTGCTAACTGTCAATACCCCCTTTGAGTTTACGGACAGCGAGGCGGCCAATCTAGGGGCGTATTTGACCGGCGGCGGCTTCCTGTTTGTGGATATTGTCCGCATGTTGTGGAACAATTATAGAGACGACGAATTAGACATTCCCTCGGTGCGTTCCCTCATTCGCGCCAGCTTCCAAGCGGCAGGCTATCAAGAATGGAAGGATTGGCAGTTTAGCCGCCTAGAGCTAACCCATCCGCTCTATCATTGCTTCTACGATGTAAACAGCCTGCCGCGCGGGATGCGCGATATGCACTTTATAGTGGGCAAACAAGATACGCCACTAACCCCGGACTACTTGGAGGGCATAATGGTAGGGGAGCATTTGGCCGGGGCGTATTCGATGCGTGGGTACGCTGATTTCTGGGCGGGTATCGGTTGGGAGAACCTCGATTGGGCTTTGATGAATGGCGTAAGCAACAGCGCGTTTCTCGCCAGTGCCGAAGAGCCGTTGGTGTATAGTTTGGGCATCAATATCGTGGTGTACGCGTTGACGCGCGAGGGATCACTGGCACGGCAATTGGTCACCGCGGACTAATGAATGTTTAAATAAGGATATCATCATGATACGCATTAACACATTGAACTGCTGCGGCCGGACCTTAACCATCGAACTAATGGGGTATATCAATAAGACGGAGTTCGACATCCTGCATGATTTCCTAAAATCGCATGTCGAGGAAGGGATAACGGAGGTCTGCATCGTGGCGAATGAAGTGCGGAGCCTCAATCCATTGCTCGAGCGAGAGGCGATCCGTTTGGGGCAATTGGGCCTGACGTTGCGCTTCCAGCAACTCGCTCGTACCATGAAGGGCGTATTAGAAAGCTGGGATTTGGAGGAGTGGATAGATGATTAGAGCGATGGGTCATTGGCTCGGCTTGGCCGTGCTCTGCTGCACTCCGGCGCTGGCTGGCGAGTGGGTGCAAGAGGGAGCCGACAGTTTCTCGGCCGGCACTTTTTCCGGCACGGAGATCGATCGCTTGGGACAAGTGTCGCTGGCCTCCTTTCGCGGGGTCAACCTCGCCTTGGATGCGGTGGCGTCCTCTGGGCCAAACACCTTGAGCGGCCGGCGCAGCGTCACCGACGGCGATACCGACACCGAGTGGCGCTTTGACAATGAGGTCGAAGTGTTGGGCAAGTGGATTCGGATCGATTTGGGCGGCGACCGCGGCGTGCGCCAAGTGCGTCTCTTGCCGGGCAAGACGGTGGCCCAACGGCCGCTGTTTTTCGTCAAAGGCTACCGCCTCGAAGTGGCGCAGGAGACCACGCCCGACGATTGGGTGTTGGTGGCGCAACAGGCGGAAAACACCCGTCCGACGGTCGATACGTCGGTGGATTCAACGTGGATCGAGACCAGCGCGGACGGGGGGCCGCTGCCGGTGTTGGGCCGGTTTGTGCGCCTGCGCCTGACGCGCGAGGACCCACCCAACTGGGTCTCCATCGGCGAGGTGGAAGTGTTCGGCGAGGGCTTCCGCGCCGAGGGGACGTTTGCGTCGGCTGTGTTCGACGCCGGGCAGCCGGTCAACGTGGGGCGGGTGTGGTTTGCTGGCCAAACGCCGCCGGGCACGGTCTTGCGGGTGCAGTTTCGCACCTCGGTTGATGGGCAGGCGTGGCCCGAGTGGCACCGGGTGCCGGCGTGGGACTTGGCAGCAGTCGGCGAGGGCGTGGCCCTGACCGAGCCGGAGCCGGCGCGGTTTGTGCAGTATCGGGCGGTCATGGAAACGCGCGATCCACTGCGTGCACCGAGGCTGGCACAGGTGGCGGTCGCCTTTGGGGAACAGCTTTTTGCGCGGGCGGTGGCCGGGGCCGTTGCGCCGGCGCGGCCGGTGTTGGGCGAGGAGACCGCGTTCACTTATACCCTCGATGTGGAAATCGGCCCGGACGATCTCGGCTTTGACCGAGTGCATATCGGCCTGCCGGGCGTGGTGCGGCAGGTGCGGTTCGGTGGGGTGGTGCTGCCGGAGGATGCGTATGAGGCCGGGTGGGGCGATGAGGGTATTCGGTTGGTGTTGGGGGCCGAATACGGTGTGGCCCGGTCGGGGCGGCTCGAAGTGGAATTTGCGTCGGTGCTGTTGCAGCCGACGCTGGCGGTGCGGGCGGCCGTTGCCTTGGGCGATAGAGCGGATTGGCAGTATGTGCGGCCGGTGGCGGAAGATGCTTGGACTTTGGTGGGCGAGGGGGTGGTCGGCCGCGCCCTGCCGCGCGCTGGCGTGTCGGTGCGGCCCAATCCCTTCAACGCGGCCTCGGGTGCGGCCCAAATTCAGATCGACTTGGCCAAGGTGCAGCACCCGCAGGCGTTGACAGTGGCCCTGTACGACTTGGCGGGACGGCGGGTGCGAGTACTGTGGGACGGGTGGGCCGCTGCGGCCGGGCGCAAGCGCTTGGCGTGGGATGGCCGCGACGCGAGCGGGGGGCTGGTCGCGCTCGGGCATTATCTGCTGCGCGTCGAAATTGATGCCGACCGCGCTGATGTGTGGACGGGGCTGGTCGGGGTGGTGTACTGAGTACGGAGGACCTACCCCCTAGCCTCTCAGGGGTAGGTCCTAGCTCCCAAGGAGAAACGAGATGCGTTTTTTCAACACGGCTGGCCCCATCCGGCCCGACGACCACTACCACATCCCGCCGTTGGAGCGCTTGGATTTGGACGGGATGTTGACCCTCATCGGGCAAAAAAAGTACTTCGTGCTACACGCGCCACGGCAGACGGGCAAGACGTCGGCACTGCTGGTGCTGCGCGACTTGCTCAATGCCCGAGGCGATTACCGCTGCGCGTACGTCAATGTGGAAGGTGGGCAAGCTGGGCGCGAGAATGTAGAACAGGTGATACGCACCATTTTGGGAGCGCTGGCGTCTCGGGCACGCTTGACACTGGGCGACGAATTTTTGGGCAAGGTCTGGCCGGGCCTCCTCGCCGAGGTCGGGCCGGGTGTTGCGCTACAGGAGGCGTTGACGCGCTGATCGGAGGCTGATCCTAGGCCCTTGGTCCTGCTGATTGACGAGATTGACGCCCTCATCGGCGATTCGCTGCTGTCGGTGCTGCGTCAGTTGCGGGCCGGCTACGACCTGCGGCCGGAGGGCTTTCCGCAGAGCGTGGTGTTGTGCGGGGTGCGCGATGTGCGCGACTACCGGATTCAATCGACCGCGGAAAACGCGATCATCGCCGGCGGCAGTGCGTTCAACATCAAAGCGCGGTCGCTGCGATTAAGTGACTTTTCGCGGCAGGAGGTTCTATCGTTGCTGAGGCAGCACACGGAAGAAACAGGCCAAGCGTTTACGGCCGAGGCGCAGGACGCGGTCTGGACGCAGACGCAAGGGCAGCCGTGGCTGGTCAATGCCTTGGCCTACGAAACCTGCTTTGAGCACGAGGTGGGGTCTGCCCGTTCCCGTCCTATTGACATCGCCGCCCTCCGCACCGCGCGCGAACAGCTCATTGTGCGGCGCGAGACGCACTTGGATCAGTTGACCAACAAGCTCAAGGAGGAGCGCGTGCGCCGGGTGGTCGAGCCGCTGTTGAGCGGGGCCAAACAGAGCGCGTTTTCGGCGCGGGATCTGGAATATGTCCGCGATTTGGGCTTGATCCCCCCGGATGATCCGCTGCGCATGGCCAATCCGATCTACGCGGAAGTGGTGCCGCGCGAACTGACTTATGCGATCCAAGCAGGCCTTGCCGAGGACGCGGCGTGGTATGTGGATGCGGCCGGCGGGTTGGATGTGGGCAAGCTGCTGGCGTCGTTTCAGCAATTTTTTCGCGAGCACTCGGAGCACTGGGTGGAGCGGTTCCAGTACAAGGAAGCGGGTCCGCAACTGCTACTGCAGGCGTTTTTGCAGCGGATTGTCAACAGCGGCGGTCGGATCGAGCGCGAATACGGCTTGGGTCGGATGCGGACGGACTTGCTGCTCGTGTGGCCGCAGGGCGAGCAGATGCTCAAAGTTGTGATCGAATGCAAAATTCTGCATAAGAGTTTGGAGCAGACGGTTGCCGAGGGGTTGGAACAGACGGCTGAGTACATGGATCGGTGCGCGGCCGAGGGAGGGCATCTGGTGATATTCGACCGGCGTGAAAACAGGCGTTGGGACGACAAGGTGTTTCACTGTCGCCGGGCGTCCGACCGGGGCGTCGAGATCGACGTGTGGGGGATATGAGACCTAACCCCCGAACCCCTTCCGCATCAGCTAGGGTTTTATCACAATTTTCCCCTCGCAAAGAGGGCCGGGGGGATGAGTCTTGTGCCGACACGGAAACGACCGGCGGCCGCTGGAGGCGGTGATAATGATTATGCGCACATTCTTCCGAGTCTTCCTCTGGATCGCCTTGCTGTTGTCGGGGCGTCCGCTAGCGGCCGATCTGCCCGACGCCGCCCCTCCGCGCCACTTTTTGCGCCGCCCGCCCCTGAGCGAATACACCAATTACGGCGAGGACCTCTACCGGCCCTATCGCCGCGAGATCCGCTTGGCCCCGCGCTACGACTTCCTCGGCGGCTTCCTCGCCGAGGGCTTCCTCGTCTATGAGTTAGACGAGCAGCGGCCCGGCGGCAGCCGCATCCGCAAGGACCGGCTCTACCGCTCGCTCAACAACCTGATCATCGCCCACGACAGCTACGGCCCGTGGCGTTGGTCCTTGACCGTGGGCGACGAGGTGCGCACCGAGTTTACGCCGTTGACGTTGCGGCAGGCCGGCTTTAATGGCTTGCGCTGGGATGTGGTCTTTCCGGCCAACAAAATTACCTTGCTGACCACGCGCGGCTTTGACTCGTCGCTTTTTCCCACGCTCCACAGCTTTTCCGACCCGGTAGCCCAAGGGCGGGGAACGCTCGTTGACTATTTGGAGCGAACCGAGGAAAACCCGGTGTACAATATCGCCGGCCACTGGCAGACCCGGGTGGGCGATGTGCTGCGCTTTGGCGCGACCTTTGTCAACCAACACCAAGCCAATACGGCCCGAGGCAGTGCCGGTGGCTTTTTGCGCGGTAGCATTCCCTATCCGGCCATGCAGCCACCGAGCGAGATTACCGTGCGCGTGCGCGACGACTCGCCGCAAAGCGACGAGGCCGGGGCCATCGCGTACGACATTGTCCTCGAGTTGGAAGGGGAAGGGCCGGAAGGAGAGGCCACGATCAGCAGCGACCCGGCCGACGACCGCTTTGCGCCGGTGCTGCAACCGCAAGTGTTGGGTGGGCGGCGAGGCGATGGTTTCCGCGAGGTGCGCGGCGAGGAGGCGGTGGAATACCTATTTGTCGTACCAGAGGATTTCGCGCCGCACCGGGCGCGGGTGCGGGCGGTGGTGGCCAACGACTACCGCATTGAGGTGGCGCAACAGCACCCCTTTTTCGACGCGCTGCGCAATCAGTTCACCCCGCGCAATACATCCTTTGAGACGCGGGCGCGGGCGACGGGAGAGGTGCGGGATTTTTCCAACCGCCGGGCCGTGGAGTTTGAACACGGCTTTTCCACTGGGCAGACGATTTTTGGCTTTGACGTGGAGGCCACGTTGGTCGGCCTGAAGGTGCGCGCCGAATACCAGCGCAACCTGCTCTACCGCAGTTTCCCGGTGCTGCGCGGCCGGCACGGCAGCCAAAAGGCGGCGGGGTGGTACGTCAACGCGCTCAAGGACGTCGGGCGCTGGGAGGTGGGCGGCGAACTCTTCCATATAGGGCCGCGCTACGGCGGCGGGTACGATAGCCGGCGCGGCGGGGTGCGGCTCTACACGGACTTGGGTGGGGAAAGCCAAGATCGGCAGGTATTGTCCGAGTTTCCCCTGGTTGATGACAACGACGACAACGACCGCTACGCGGACGACAATTTGCGCGATTATCCCAACGGCCCGGAGACCGAATCCGGCGTCTTCCCCGGGCTAGACGAGGACAACGACAACATTCCGGACGACGACAAAAACGCCAATGGAGTGCCCGACTTTGAGGAGCCGTTTTTGCTGTACTACTCCGATCCACAGGAGTTTGTCTATGGCATTGACCTGAACAACAACGGCGTTATTGACGAGCGCGAAAACGACAACAAGCCAGACTATCCCTACGACCGCGACCGGCGGGGCCTGCACGGCTTTGTCGCCCTGCCGCGCTGGCGCGGCCTGTCGGCCGGGGTGGGTTACTATCGCCAGGACGAGATCGCCGGGCCGGGCCGGGCGGTGTCGCGCTACGGGCGGGTGTCCTATCGCTTTGACGTGCCGCGGTGGGGGCAAGTCCAGCTCGACCACGACAGCAAGCGGGTCGAGGACACGGTGCCGGACTCGGTCTATGTCTTCCGCGCCGGCGAGAACAACAATCCGGACCAGCCGCCCACGCCCGATGCCTTGCTGATGGCCGACTCGTGGGTGCATACCTCGTTTGTCGGCACCCGGTTTGCGCGGCTGGACCAGCTCCACATTGAAAACAACGCGCAGTGGATCCTGAACCGGCAGTTGGCGGCTTCGGCCCGCGTGCAGACCTTCACGGTGGTCAACAAGGCCGACTACACCTACGAGTTGGCCCGCCTGCGCGTCCAAGCTATGCTCAAGCATCTGTACAAGCACGTCACCGCGAGTGACCGGCGGCGGGCGGTGGAGTCGTGGAATCAGGTTGCGCCCATCCTGCGCGTGGATTGGCGGCTGACCGAGAATACGTTGGTGCAATTTGGCCAGCAGGGGATGGGGGTGCCGTTCACGCGCACGTTGTTGCCCGTGCTCGCCTTCCGCTTTATCGACCGAGTGGATCGAGAGCGCGAGCTGCGCTCGGCGAGTTCGGTGCTGATGTTCACGGTGCGGGGCACGTACATCGGCTATACAATGGTCTCCAACACCGGAATCGAGCTGCGCCACGAGGAATTTGCCGACCCGGCCGTGTCGCGGACGCGCGATGGCGGCGTGTCGCGGTTTTTCATCTCGGTTATCGCAGGGTACGATCGCTAATGGCTATTTGGCTTCCCTTGGTGCTGGCCGGCTTAGTGGCCGGCAGCCAGTTCGTGACCAATCCAGAGGATTTGGGCAAGCACTTTGTGCGGGCGCAAAAGCTGTTGGCCACCGGCGATTTTGCCGGAGCGCAGCGAATATACGAGGGCGTGTTGGCCGTGTCGGACGGGGTGCTGATGCGCGCCTCGCACGTGCGCGTGGTCGTGGATGAGCACGCAGTGGGCGTCCAAGCAGCGGCGCGCTACCAGTTGGCCAACATGGCTCGCAAGCAGGCACAGTTGTGGGAGGAGGAAGCGGCGTTGGCCGATTCGGCCGGGGCCGATTCGCTGGCCGCGCTGGCCACGGCGTCCTTGCGGGCGGCGGCGGACCGCTTTGCTGTGCTGCGCGATGAGGAGGGGTTTGAACTGCGCGAGACTGCGGCGTACCTCGTGGTGGAGTGCTTTTTTGACGCCAAGGAGTATGCGGCAGCAGCCGGGGCTGGGGAAGTGTTGTTGCGCCTGTTCCCCAAGGGGCGTTATGCCGAGCGGACGCGCTATACCTTGGGATGGGCGTGGTTTTACCAGCAGGAGTACGCGCAGGCGGCGGTGGCCTTTGGGGCATATTTGCAGGACGCGCCCGCGGGGATGCGGGCGTATCGGGCGCGGTTGCAGATGGGGTTGGCGCTGGAAGCATTGGGGCGGTATGAGGACGCGCTGGCGGCGTTTGGGGAGTTAGCCGATACCTATGACCCGGCGGATATGGACGATGCGGAAAAGCGGGCGGTGGCCTTGGCCGGATTGCGCCAAGGGCAGTCGCGGCGTACGCTGGCGGCTAAAGCCTGGATCAAGCGCGGGGATATGCTAAAGGCGTTGGGCCGCTATGGCGAGGCACTGGCCGCGTACAAGAAGGTCAGCCGGGACTTTCCGCAGGAGCCGCAGCTCGCCGAGCAGGCTTGGGTGCGGCAGGCGCTTTTGGCCCAGACCACACACGGGGTGGAGGCCAGCTTGGAGGTGTATCGCTATGCTGCGGAGCAGGCCGAGCGGCCGGCTTTTCGGGCGCGGATGCAGGCCGGGCTGATGAGCCTGCTGTTTGACGAGGGCCGCTACGAGGAGGCGCTGGCGGCGCATCGGCTCTACCTGACAGCTTATGGGGCGTTTGCGGACGCGGCTGGGGTGTCTGTTGACGAGGCTGTGTTCCGCCAGGCCGAGTGCCTGCGGCTGATGGGGGAAGAGCGTGCGGTCGCCGACAGTGCCCAAGTGTGGTTCGCCGAGGCGCTGGCCCTGTACGGCAAGGTGGGGACGTACTTGGCACCGGAAGCTCTGTTTTGGCAGGGGACGATCCATCAGACCCTCGGCGACTCAGCCGCGGCCTTAGCGCAGTTTGAACAGGTGATGGCCGGGGAGGCTGCTCCCGAGCTGGCTTGCCGCGCCCTGTTGCAGATCGCCCGCCTGCGCCACGAGCAGAGCGACGCGCTCTACGAACAGATCTTGACCCAATGTACCGACGAGGAGGTGCGCGGGTTGGCCGCGCTGGTGCTGGGTCGCCGCTGGCGGCAGGCCGGGCGCAGATCGGAAGCACGCCAGGTGCTGGAGTCCATCGCCCCGAGCCAGCCCCAGTACGCGTACGCGCAATTGGAACGGGCGCAACTGTACGTCGAGGAGGGGGCAGCTGATGAGGCCATAGCCCTGATTGCGCGGCAGGTCGCGCAGACGCCGAATGCCGAGCTTACCGCGCAGTTGGGGCTGTTGTACCAGGGGCGTGGCGAGCACGAGCAGGCCCTGCCGTTGTTGCGCGAGGCTCTGCCGCAATTGGAGGGGGCTACGGCGGCGGCCGCGCAGGTGGGTTGGGTTGGAGCTTGTACAAGACTGAGCGCTACGAGGCCGCGTGGAAGGAGTGGGAGGCGGCTTGGCAGGCGGGTGTGTTGGCGGGCGACCAGCGGCGCGCCCTGTTGCAGGCTATGAGCGCGTGTGCCCAGACTTTGGGGGATAGCGGGCGCATGGAAGCGGTCTATCGGGCCATGGTTGACAACGAGGCCACCCGCGTCGAGGGCTTGTTGGGGCTGGGGCAGTGGTATTTGGATCAGGATGAGGCCGCGCAGGCTGCAGCCCAAGTTCGTCCCTTGCTAGCGCAGGAGGATCGCGCATGGCTCCTGCTGGGCCGGGCACTGATGGCCGAGGACAGCTTGGCCGCAGCGCGGGCGGTCTTGGAAGAAGGGCTGGCGCAGACATTGACCCCAGAGAAGGCGGCCGAATTCCATTTTGAATTGGGTAGCGTGGCCTTGGGCGAGCGCGATTACGAGGCCGCAGCGCGGGCGTTTGGCGCGGTCTTGGAGGGAGGGCCGCGCCGGGCGATGCGGGCCGCCGCCCTTTTCTACTTGGGGCACAGCCTCCAGGCGCGGGGCGAACGGGCGGCGGCGCAGGCGGCCTTTGCGGAGTTGGCCGCGGCCTATCCTGATCAGCCGCAGGTGTCTGAGGCCGAGCTGCTGGTAGGGGAACTGTACTACGAGGAAGAGGAATACGAGCGGGCGCTGGCGTCCTACGAGCGGGTCTTTGACACCTACCCGCACAGCAAGGACGCGCCCGAGGCTCTGTATGGGGCGGCTTGGTGCCAGTTGGAGCTTGAACGCATCGAGCCGATGCGCGACCTGTTTTTGCGCTTGGTGCTCGAGCATCCCCAGCACGAACGCGCCCATCAGGGGCTTATGCACATCGGAGACTACTACTACAACGGCCACCAATTCCTCAAGGCGTCGCGGCTCTACGAGCAGGTGGTGGAGCGCTTCCCGGAGACGGCGGAGGCATTGCAAGCGCGCCAGTTGTTGGCCTATCTGGCAGACGCGAAAGCCGACTCGCTCTACACAGAGGGCATGGCACTCTATGACCAAGGCGAGTTTGTGCGGGCCATCGCGGTGTTGGAGGAGGTCATTGAGCGCTATCCCAACACCCCCAGCGAGGCGGCGGCGTGGTGCAATATCGGGGTTTCTTATTATCAGATGGACAACTGGCGCCTAGCCGCCCTAGCCTATGAGGAGGCGATCTCGGCCTTGGAGGGAAGAGAGGAAGAATGGCGCGCCTTGGAGTTTGCCCGCAGCAATCGGGAGATGATCGGCCGCATGTACTTGGGCGAGGTGGCAGCGGAATGAAGACTTGGGGATGGGGGATACTTGCGCTGCTCGTGGCGGCTGGCTGCATTCGGTTTCCGCCGGATTTGCGCTACGCGCTGCGCGTTATGCCGCAGGAGGCCCTGCTGGAGGATGGGCGCTATTACTTCGACCCGGAGGATAGTACCGCGGTCTTTGAGCAGCAAGGCTTTCGCCTCAAGCTGCGCTACCTAAGCGATCAGGCCCTGAATCGGGAATACGCCCGTTTTACCTTTCGCGAGCCGAATCTGAATCCCTTTACATACGGACGGGATCGCGACTTGGATCGGGGCTATGCGCCGCCGCGCTTTACCGTCTTTGAGATGACGGTGGTCAACCAGAGCTATCCCAAGGTGATGGTCGATCCGGCGAAGATGGTATTGCACACCGACCGAGGTGGCGAGTACCGATACTGGGGTGTGCTCAAGCGCGACGCGGACAACAGTTTTGAGCACTACTACATGGAGCGGCGCGGCAAGGGCGGCAATGAAGACTACTACTATCAGGAGCGCATGGGCTTGGTGCGGGAGGCGTTGTTCAGGCGGCACACCTTTGTATTTAAGGGGGACACCTATACCGGCAAGGTGGTCTTTGCGCCGCTGCACGCCAAGGTGCGGGCGATCACCGTCGAGATGGAGGATATGGTCTTGCGAGTAGATGCCTTCGACCGCCCCAAGGAAGTGACGAGCGCCTCGTTTGCGTTTTCGGTGACGCATGAAATCGCCCCAGTGCCGCCAGCGGAGTAGGGACAAACCATGGTTTGTCCCACAAGTACTTTGGGCGCGGGTGCGATCGAGTGCGTATCTTTCTGTTTCCTAAGAAGCTGTCTGTTTCACCGCGCCACCCGTTTTCACGGGCGCAGGCAACCCCTCGCGGCCTGTCGCGCCTGCTTCACCCGCCTAAAGTCGGCGTATATGCGCTCGGGGCGCACCCGGAATTCTCACACAGCTTCTAAAGCAAGAAAAGCACTCCAGCCGTGATCCTCGCTCTGCCAACAGACAAGCTGACGCCGCGCACGGCCGACGAACTCCTCGTAGGGTTCCTCGACTACGCGCACGGGGCCGTGCCCGGGCAGCCCTTGGAGGTCGATTTGCGCGCCTTGCACTTTATTGATCCCTATGGCTTGGTGGCCTTGTGCTTGATGGCGCGCTACGGGGACTCGCTCTCGTCGCGGGTCGTCTTTCACCTGCCCCGCGCTTTTGCCCTGCGCACCTATCTAGGACGGGTGCGGTTCGCCGCGGCCGTGGATGGGGTTGAACTCTCCGGGCCGACGCTTATCGTAGATCAGGAGCGGGAAAAGGAAGAGAGCGAGGCCCTGTTGGAAATCACGCGGATTGAGGAGCGAGCGGATATCGAGACCGCGTTGGGCAAAATCGGCCAGCGCGTAGAGGCGATTCTGGCCGAGGAATTGCGCTACACCGAGGTGGAGATCAATCAGTTCAAAAACGTCGTCGCCGAGCTGTGCCACAACATTCTCGATCACAGCGAGAATTGGGGCTACCTGACGGCCCAGCGCTACTTGGATTCGCGGGTGGGAAAAAAATACGTGGTCATCGGGGTGGGGGACCTCGGGATCGGGATCAAGAAGAGCCTGTCGGTGCGCTACGACGCGGCGGATTGGTCGCATGGCACGGCCATACTCAACTCGTTGCAGAAGCACTTTTCCCGCGACGCGACCCGCGGCCTCGGGCTGTATATCGTCAATCAGATTTGCAACCGCTACAATGGCTCATTGCACATCCGCTCGGGGGATACTCGGGTCTATATTCGCAGTCGGCGGCACTGGGAACACGCTTCGGTCCACTTTCCCGGCACCCAGATTGCTATCGCGCTCTATCAGCGGGAAGGCGGGCCTTAGCCGATGTTTGGCGAGCGGCACACCCCGCCGAAGTCCCCGCGCTACGAGCCGTGGCTGCTGTTGGCCCTAGCGGTGGTCATCGCCGGCCTCGCCGTGGCCGTCTACGTGGCGGTGAGCATTCTATTTCCTACCGCCTAGCCCCATCATATTGGTATCCGTTGAATTCCGCATCGCTCATTTTGTGGTAGAATTTGCTTGACAGCCAGAAAATCTCCGCGTAAGTTTGCTTAATTGAATACAGTTAAGTTTTTGTTTATTCAATTACAGGAAAGGCGCGGTTCATGGATCCAGCCGTTGAAGAGCGCGTACAACAGCAGGCCATACACCAAGCCCCCGCGTACCTGTTTGCGGGCGAACAGGGCATCTTCAGCGGGCGGCCTCGCGGGGCCCAGCTACTTGAAGAATTGATGCAGCACCTGCTCAGCGGCCCGGCCGACGCGGCCACGCCGCTGGACTTTTCCCGGGTTTCGTTCATGGATGTCTCGTGCGCCGACGAGATGCTCAACAAGCTGCTCTTGCGCTTGGCCAGCGGCGAGATAGGGCACCGCTACGTCTATATCACCGAGGCCAATATCTCGGTGCGCGAGACTATCGCGGCCGTGTTGCAGCTCCGCGAGTTGGCCGCGCTGTACAAAGATGGCGAGTACGCCGGGGTGCTCGGGGTGCTCAAGACGCCGATGCGCGAGGTGCTCGACGTGCTGCTAGCGCATAAGTGCGCGACCTCGGCCGCGATCTCCGACGCGCTCGGCAAAAACATCAACATCGTCTGCAACCGCCTCAACGCCTTGCAACGCCTCGGGTTGGTGTGCCGCCTGCGCGATGGGTCGGTCGCCGGCGGCGGGCGGCAATTCTACTATGTCTCGATTGTCTAAGTGCTTCCTGGGAGCGGCCTTAACCGCTGCCTTGGCCTTGGGAGCCGCGGCGGCCAAGCTGCGCAGCGACCACACCTTCGTGGTCGAGGCTAGCGTGGAAAATTTTCGCGACGCGCCCAACGGCACCAAGCTGGGCACGTTGCTGGCCGGCACGGAGATTGAGCAAATCGGCGAGGAGGGCCGCTGGGTGCGCTTCCGCGTCGAAGGCTGGGTTTGGGGACCTTCCTTGGAAGGCTATGTCTCCGAGGAGGAGGGTCGCGACGCGCCGGAGGAAGAGCCGATCCCGCCGCTGCAAGACCAACGCCCCCGGCTTAAAGAGCTGGTTAACGACCGCTATGGGGTGTTCTACGGGGTTGGGCTAGACGAGGATGTCGGCCGGCTGTGGCTGCGATTTCGCGTCCGCGACATCGAGCGCGAGGCTTGGGAGCGGCGCGCATTTGCCGTGCAGCGCGGCGCGGCCGAGTTGTTGCAGGGCCACGTCGAGTTCAGCGCAATCCGCATTGAGACCAACCGGCCTGATGGCAGCGGCGAAGTCGGCCAGTACATCGCTGCGACCGCTGCTGCTGACTTGGCCCGCGCCGGCGACGACTGGGCCGCTTGGCGGCAGCACACGCGCTTTTCGATTGATGGGGGCGAAACGTGGGAAGAGGCCGAATAAATGCGCGCATCTCGACGGGGCCGCTCTAGGGCTGCTCGCAAGGCTAATGCCATGTTGGATCTGTATTCGGTAAAGACCCAAATAGACGGCATGGTGGCCGACGAGCGCCGCGTCCAAGAGGACTTTCGCGCCAAGCTCGAATTGGCATTGGCCCAATACCGGCGCTGGCTGCCTGAATGGGAGCGCTTGGCCCGCAAGATCGACGAGAGCCGCACTTCTTGGCTGTTACCCGGCTTGGGCGAGGGCCTAGGCGGCGGGATCAACCCGCCCGCCCGCCCGAGTACCATCAGCATCGCCGCCACGGACGGCTCGCAAATTTTTCCCGACCGACACGAGATCTCGGCCTGTTTTCTGATCAATATCGGTTACATTCTGCTGCACTACGGCACTGGCGAGAAGCCACTGATGAGCAGCAAGCCGCGGCTCTACTACCGAGAGGAGGATATTTACGAGGAATGGGGTGGGGCGCGGGTTTTCGCCAATCGCGAACTCGTCGGCTTCAAGCGCGGCCTCATGGAGTTCACCGAGTTAGCTGATTTGGCGTTGGCAGCCCGCGCCGAGGGGCATCAGACGCTCGCGCTTTCCGACGGCACGCTGATTTTGTGGAACTTGGAGGGCAAGCCGCAAGACTTCCGCGCCGCGCACCTAGAGGCCACCCTAGCGGCGATGGACGAGTTGCGCGAGGCGCGGGTGCCGGTGGCAGGTTACATCAGCCAGCCGGGGAGCCAAGAATTGATCAACGCGCTCAAGCTGGGCCTGTGTCCGCTTGCAGCGGCCGACTGCGACCGCTGCCCCTATCAGGAAGAAAACCAGCTCCACTTTAGCCGCGAAGAAATCGACGCCCTGCAAGCGGACTTGTGGCAGGGCCGCGGCTTGCCTTGCAGCCCCATTGAGGGACTGAACGACGCGGTCTTGGTGCGGCAGGTGCTCCGCCTTGGGCAGCGTACGCCGCTCTACCGCAGTGCGTCCAAGATTCTCGCCGAGTACGGGCCGCATCACATCTACTACTTCTACCTGCACGTAGGGGCCGAGATCGGTCGGGTCGAAATCCCGGAATGGGTGGCGGCCGACCGCGAGCTGCTCGACTTGGTCCACGCCTGTCTGTGCGACCAAGCCGAAAAGGGCCAAGGCTATCCGGTCGCCTTGGCCGAGGCACACGAGCGCGCCGTGGTACGCAGCGCGGACCGCGAGACATTCTATCGCTTTTTGCGCGACACCTTTGTCAAAAACGACCTGCAAACCCGCTTGTCAACAAAGAGTTTCAAGAAGCGCTACACCGGCATTTAGGGGAGGCCCACCGTGGAGACCATCAAAGAGCGCGAGCGAGGCCCGCTGAGCCGCTTCCTGCCCGAGTTCCTGCCGCTGTCTGGCGACTCCGGGGACGAGCGAACCTACGTGGGCGAAGTAGTAGAGAGCAGCACCACTGAGTTGATCGCCCAAGCGCGCGAGCTGCACGGCGCACCTTCCTTTGGTCAGTTCGTGCGCGTGGAGGCCGCGATGCCGGTAGTCGGCATTGTGTTCAACGTCTTCACGCACTCCATCGAGCCGAACCGCCGGCCCACGGCCTACGGCAAGACCGAAGAGGAGCTACGCCTAGAGCAGCCGCAAATTTTCGAGTTGTTGCGCACCGAGTTCCAAGGCCTAGTCATTGGCTATTTGGACGGCGATGAGTCCGTGCAAATCCTGCCGCCGCAGCCGGCGCGCATCCACAGCTTTGTGCACTTGTGCTCAGACGAGCAAGTGCGGGCCTTCACCCGCACCGACGACTATCTGCGCAGCATTCTCAACACATCCAAAATACCCACTGACGAGCTGGTAATCGCGGTGTTGCGCCACACCGTGCGCGCCCACGCCCACGCGCCGTCCTATCTGGTGCAGATGGGCAAGGAGTTGTCGCGGCTGCTCAGCGACGACTACGACCGGCTCAGCTCGATTATCCGCCGGGTGGTCAACTGACAATGGCAAAATACGCGCACAACGGAGTGCCAGCCGCGGCCGGTCGCGGGCAGCAGATCGGGGTGATTACCAAAGGCTCGCTGGTCGAGGGGCTGGAGATGAAGCTGGACCCCGAGCAGAACGTCGAGGACATGAAGGCCGGCAAATTCGTGGTCATCGAGGGCGACAAAAACGACTTCTTCTCCATGGTCACCGACATGCGCCTCGACGCGAATAACCAAGAGATTCTCCTGCATCCCCCGAGCCAAGAAGACGCGCTCTTGCGCCAAGTGCTCGCCGGCACCAGCACGTACAACATCGTCTCGCTGCGGCCCATGCTGATGATGCTCAAGAATGCAGCGGCCGAAGAAGGCCCGCGTCCGGTTAAGGCCATTCCGAGTCACTTCTCCGAGGTGCAAGAGGCCATGGCCGACGATGTGGCCAAGATATTCGGCTGCGAGGGCGACGCCGAGGGCCGCTACTTCAGCATCGGCCACCCGCTCGACATGGACACCCAAGTTTGCCTCGACATGATCCGCTTTGCCGAGCGCTCCAACGGCATCTTCGGCAAGACCGGCACGGGCAAGTCCTTCCTGACGCGGCTGGTGCTGTGCGGGCTGATTCACTTCGACAAGGCCGTCAACCTGATCTTCGACATGCACAACGAGTACGGGTTCAAGGCCATGAAGGAAAACGGCTCCACCACGACCTTCGTCAAGGGCCTCAAGCAGCTTTTCGGCGAGCGGGTGGCGATTTTTTCCTTAGACCCCCAATCGACCCGCGCCCGCGGCGTGCAGCCGGATCACGAGGTCTATATCTCCTACGACCAGATCACCGTCGAAGACATTGCCCCGCTGCAAGACGAGCTCAAGCTCAACCCCACGGCCGTGGAGTCGGCCTACTTGGTGTACGCGATTTACAAGGAGCGCTGGCTGAGCACGCTCTTGAAATTGGAAGGCCCGGATGTGGAGGATTTTGCCCGCGAGATCGGCGCGAATGCCGGGTCTTTAGTGGCCCTGCATCGCAAGCTCAAACGGCTCGAAAACTTTCCCTTTATGGTCTCCAAACTCCGGGGCGGCGACGTGGTGGACCGCATCATGGAATACCTCGACAAAGGCATCAACGTGGTGCTGGAGTTCGGGCAGCAGACGAGTATGCTGTGCTATTTGCTAGTGGCCAACATCATCGCGCGGCGCATCCACGAGATGTACGTCAAAAAGAGCGAGCGCTTCTACGCCACCCAGTGCCCTGAAGACCAGCCGCGGCAGCTAATGATCACCATTGAGGAAGCGCACAAATTCCTCAACCCCATAGCGGCTAAGCAGACCATCTTCGGCACTATTGCCCGCGAGATGCGTAAGTACTATGTCTCGCTGTTGGTAGTAGATCAGCGGCCGTCGAGCATTGACGACGAGGTGTTGTCCCAGATCGGTACGCGCATCACGGCCCTACTCAACGACGAAAAGGATATTCAAGCGGTACTCACTGGTGTCAGCGGCACTGAAGGGCTGCGTAGTGTGCTGGCCAGCCTAGACTCCAAGCAGCAGGCCCTGATCCTCGGCCATGCCGTCCCCATGCCGGTAGTGATCAAGACCCGCGACTACGATACCCAATTCTACAGCGCGATGGGCTGCATGGACGATCTGCCTGCCGAGGAGCGGCGGGAGAAGGTGGAGCGGGATGTGGCGGCGTTGTTTGGGGAGTAGGGAGGTGTGCGATGGAGACGTATTCGAACGGACAAGACATCATCTACCACGGCGATGCGGTCTGTGTTCTGTGTTCTGGAGTCAGAGCGGATTCCCGAGGACAGCATTGACCTGATATTCGCCGATCCGCCGTACAATATTGGCAAGAACTTCAACGGGCGACGCGACAAATGGCCCGAAAAGGCGTACTGCGCGTGGGTATCATAAGCTCAAGCCGACCGGTAGCCTGTACTTAATGTGTGCCACGCAGTGTTTTGCGCCGTTTGATTTGCTCTTGCGCCAACGCCTGACTATTCTCTCGCGGATTGTCTGGCACTACGACAGCTCCGGTGTGCAAGCCAAGCGATACTTTGGTTCCCTTTGGGAGCCGATATTTCACTGTGTGAGAGATCCCAAGCACTATACCTTCAATGCAGACGACATCCTCGTCGAAGCCAAAACTGGGGCGCAGCGCAAACTAATCGACTATCGCAAACCGGTGCCTACCCAATACAATTAGTTCAAACCCTGGAGACATCGTCCTCGATCCGTTCGCCGGAACATTTACTGCAGCTCGCGCTGCCGCCAATCTCAACCGTAGAAGCACGAGTATTGAGATTGACGAGGATTACCTGAAAATTGGACTTAGACGACTTGAACTGGCTGCCGAGTACAAGGGAGAGGTTTACACCGGCCGCTGAAGTCCTACGAAGACGGGTATTCCAGCGAATTACCTCCAAAATCATTGAGGAAGTAGAGCGCGAATTTAACGGGCTTGGAAGGGCTATCTTTGAATTAAGTCCACTTCTTCAGTATATCAAGAAAAAGACGAAATTTGCTAACAGAGGTTCAAAAGCACGGAGCAGTTTTTTACGCCCTTTATGTCCTGATCAAAGACTACGTGACCAAGGAATATCTCGAAAAGGGCGACTATGCAGAGTATGAAGGAGTCGATTTTACCCCACTATTGCGCCGGATGCGCGAACTTCCCTTCGGGTCGAGCTCAATAATCGTGCAAATGACGAATTCCACAAGTATTTTCCCGAAGAAGATCGACGCCCAATACTCAGAGACGTTTCGAATCGAAAGTATTGGATCAATGAGGCATTATTAACGGCCTTAATGGGAGAGCACAAATACAGCCTTGCTCAGGTAATACTTCGAATCATTGACCTTTACATTGAAACTAAGCGCGAATCGTTTTCTCAGTTTATTGAAGACTGCGAACGACTGCAGGAAGCAAACGAGAAAGGGAATGATGAAGCAGCAGAATTTATCAGATCGCTGTTGTCTCCGGAGAGAGACGCCAGACTTTTTGAAATAGTGAGCTATGCTGTCCTCAAAGCTCACTTTTCGACAGAAATCATCTTTATCGAAAAAACTCGCTATAGTATCGAAGAAGAAGCCCTGAGTTTGTTTAAGACAGGACGGACTAATGCTAATGATGGTGGCATTGATTTCGTGATGAAGCCGCTAGGCAGGTTTTTTCAAGTTACGGAAGCTCTCGACGTAAAAAAATATTTCTTGGATATCGACAAGGTCGAGAGGTATCCAATTTCGTTTGTTATTTAAGACTACGCTTGAGATCGATGAAATTCGGTTGCGCTTAGAAGATGGTGCTAAAGAGCAATACGGAGTGCGTGAGATTGTGCGGCGATACATGGCTGCTATAGAAGAGATTTTTAATATTCCCAAAGTGGTCGGGATCTTTAATATCTTAGCGGATCAAGGTCGAGTCTTTGAGGTGCTAGACGAAATAATCCGCTGGAGCAAAAAGGCAACCTTGCTTCTTCTGAAAGTGTCGCTGACGAAGACGAGGATACCGACGATTGAAAGGCTAAGGTTGTTGGGGAACAGGGGAGGATTTTCAGGCCGCTTACTTGAGTAACAGCGTCCCGATGGTGGAAATCCAACTGGCCAAGACGACGCCGAGCGTCCAGTGAAATTTGGTGTTCATTTCCTTGGCGTAGTTGGTTGGTCTGAGAGTCGGTCTTTGGGTCCAAGGTGTCGAATCGGGAGTCGGTACATGCAATGGCATCCGGGTGCTCCGAGTCGGCCGCCGGGTACTTGATGGCCGAGAGGCCGAGAGGTTGCCTTCGATGATTCGTACAAAGTGGAGGGGGCGTAGCTCAATCCACGCCCCCTCCTCCCCCTAGGCTGCTGGCAGGACGGGCCGTTCGACGTATTCGACGTAGAGTTGCTCCAAGTCGGCTTCTTGGAACTCGTCGCGGGTGAGCGTCTTGACCAGATGGCCCTCGACCATGATGCCGAGCCGGTCGGCGATCACGCGTGCGCGGAACACGTCGTGGGTGGTCATCCAAATGGCCTTGCCTTCGTGGCGCAGCTCATCCAATAGCTCCAAAAACTCGGCCCCAGACTTGGGATCGAGACCCGAGGTCGGCTCGTCGAGCAGCACGATGCGGGCGTCTTTGGCGATGGCAATGGCAATGCCTAGCTTCTGGCGCATCCCCTTGGAAAACTCCTTGACCCGTCGGTCAAACGCCTCCTCTTGCAAGCCCACGCGTGCCATGATCGAGTCGTAGTGCGCGGCGTCTTGGGACGGCTGGCCGCTCAAGCGGGTGAAGAAATCCAAGTTCTGCCGGGCACTAAAGTTGCCGTAGAGCATGACGTTTTCCGAGACATAGGCCACGTGCTTTTTGGCCTCTAAGGGCTGCTCGGTGATGTCGATGCCGCACAGCTTGACCGTGCCTTTTGTGGGTTCGGTAAAGCCCAACGCGACCATCAAGGTGGTGGTCTTGCCCGCGCCGTTGGCGCCGAGCATGGTGAAGACCTCGCCTTCGTGAATGGTCAGGTTGAGGTCGGTGACGGCTTTGACGTCCCCGTAGTGCTTGGAAAGTCCGATGATCTCCAACATGAGGCGATCCTTTCGTGTGAGTGGTTAGGGGTTCGTGGTTTTGTACCATTCGCTTTGGAGTGCGCGGCCGAGTATGCGCCGCAGCTCTTCGGCTGCGAGGATGTAGGCTAGGCGCTCGGCAAAATAGCTTTGCTCGGCGAGGTTGACGGCCACCCGCTGGCGGCGGAGGTCATCGAAGTTGAGGTTGCCCATCGCGTTTTCAAATAGCTCTTCGACCGTGTCCAACCGCTGGCGGGCGACATCGGCGCGCCGGCGCAAAAGCTGGGTGTTTTCCCGCCGGCTTTGCAACTCGTAGAAGGCTTCGACCACTTCGAGTTCAATCAAGTGGCGGGTCTCGTCGCGGTCTTGGCGCAGTTCGGTAAGCCGCGCCCGTTCCTCGGCCGACTGCGCCAACCGCCGACCGCCTTGGAACAGCGGCAGCGACAGGTTGGCCATCACCCGCCAGCCCTCGCCCCTGGCCAGCGCGGGGTCTAAGCCCTGGCTGGCCAGCGACCGGCGACCGGAACCCACTACCGTCCACGTTTGGCCGTTGCCACTCCAGTGCAAGCCGAGGTCGGTGTCTTGGACCTTCTTGGTCAGTTGCAGGCCGACGTGGGGTAGCCACTGCCAGAACACCCGGCGCGCCTGCCGCCGCTGTTGGTCTATTTGCCAGCCGAGTTCGGCCAGATGCGGCCGGTTGGCACAGGCTTCCTCAATGAGGGCGGGCAAATCCGCTTCGCTGGGATCGAGGAGCTGGAGTTTTTCGTAGGGCGGACCGACGATCTCGATGGCGCGGAGCGAGCGTTTGCCCACCAGGCCGATCTGGGTGAATAGCTGCAGATGCAGGGTGCGCAGGGTGCGCTGGAGGTGGTTGATGCGCGTCTGCTCCTCCAACACCTCTAGCTCGGCCTCGTGCCGTTCCACCGGCCGCGCCAAGCCCGCGTCGAGGCGCGTCTGCACCCGCTCCATTTTGGCGCGGAAGTAGGCGAGCAACTCGTCGCGGCTGGCGATTTCGTCGCGGGTCAGCAGCAGGCGGTAATAGGCTTGGCGCACCTGGCTATCCACGGCGAGGATCGCCTCGCGGTAGCGCGCCTGGGCCGCCTGCTCCCGATGCTGGGCGGCCCAGCGCGATGAGGTGATGGCGCCGTAGCGCACCAACTCTTGCTGGGCTTGTAAGAACAGCTCGCGTTGCTCCGGTTCCGGCTCCGGCGCATCGGCGAATTCGCGGCGTTCGTACTCGGCGTTCAGGCCGAGGGTCGGAAGCTGGTCGGCGTAGTCGAGGCGGGTGCGGGCCGACATTTGGTTCCAGCGGGCACGCGCCGCGCCGAGTACCGGGCTGTGCTGGCCTGCGGCGCGCTGACACGTCGTTAAATCCCATTCCTCGGCATGGGCAACCACCGCGACGCCGAGGACGGCCCAGACCCATCGATAGGCAGTCATCGCTTGCTCCATTGCACGGTGAAGATGGCGATGCCCAGCACGATGCTCACCAGCAAGAGCACCAACCCGGTGATGCCCCAAAACGACCCCTCGCTCTTGATGTTGAGGGTGACGGTGCGCTCGACCGACTCGACCCACTGCCCCTTGTGCTGGGTACTCGCACGGGTCTTGACTTCGTAGCGTCCTATCTCGGCGCTGTTGACCGGCCGCACGGTCAGTGTGGCCTCTATCTCCTCGCGCGGCGGCAACCGGGCGAGGGCCTGCGGCTCAAAGACGACCTCCCAGCCCGGCGGCGCCAGGGCTTGCAGGCGGATGTCGAGCAATTCAACCGTGCCGAGGTTGCGTAGCTGCCAAACGGACTTCGACTCGCCCTCGCCCTGGACCGACAGGTCCAGGTTGAGGGTGGTCAACTCCAATTCGGCGCGGCCGGTGGGCACCAGCTGCAGTTGCTCGTAGCCAATGCCGAGGGCTTGCAAGCGCACCGGATCGGCGGTGGCCAACACTGCGGCGTCCACCGCCTGGGGCTCGTAGGCCAGCACCGAGAACAGCAGCGGCTGATCGACGGTGAAGTGCTCGGCCTGTTCGGGGACGTACACGGTGAGGAGGAGCGAGTCGCTGGAGTGGTCGCGGGAAAAGCGCAGCCGCGACAGCTGGCGGCCCCCGCTCTCGAACGCCCAGCGGAAGTCGGCCGGCAGCCCGTGCGCCATCAGTTGGAAAATCTTTTCGTCTTCGGCCAGCCGCTCTAACTGCAGCTCGTAGGCGACCGAGTGGCCCAACGAACCTTCTTGAGAAAACTGGGTGGCATACACGCGCACGACGTCGCGGGCGGAAGCCTTCTCGAGGTGAATGACGTGCTCGTCGGTGCGGTTGAGGTATTCAAGTTGCACGGTGATTTCCTCGACTTCGGGACGCTGCAAGCCGACCTCGATTTCGACTTCTTCGCCCAGGACCAGCACCGGGATGTGGACTTGGTAGGGCTGGCCGACCATGACGCGGTCGGCGAGGAGGGTGACGAAGAGGTTGTTGACCTGCAACAGGGAGGCGGCGTCTTGGTCGAGGCCGTTGATGTGGTAGCGGCGGCGAGCGCGATCGACCATTTGCGCCAAGGGGAGGTCGGAGTCGTTGCGCAAGGTGAGCCGCACGCGGACCTTGTCGCCTTCAACGCCGTATTTTTGTCCGTTGACGACCGTCAGGTGGGTGGCGTCGGCCAGCGAGTGGAGGAAGGCGCGCTGGAGGTTCAATTCGGCTCGTTGCCGCGCTTGGCGGGCACGCTCGTAGCGCTCGCGGGCTAGGCGTAGCTCTTGGCCGGTGACCACGCCGCGCGCCTTGAGGCCGATCATCTGCTCGTGCTCGATGGTGATCTCGGCCTCGCGCGCGTTGGCCTGCTCCAGCGTCAAGTGAGCCTCTTCGAGGTCGAGCAGGATGCGCTGTTGTTCCTTAGTCAAGGTCTCGGCCGAGGCCGCGAAAGCCCACAGCAGCCAGCCGAAAACGTAGAAGATAGAGCACATGACGAACTCCTTTCTATACGATGCTGGCTCGCAGCCACGAGCGGTAGGCTAGTATATAGGTGAGCATGGCAAAGAAGAATAGGCCGATTACATCGACGACAGCGTACCGTAGCAAGGTCTCCGCTGACAGGTTCTCGGTAAAGACCGGCAGGGTATCGGGGTCGATCTTCTGCCGCGACAGCCCTTGGGCGACGAGGATATGCAGGCTTTTGGGATCGTCGTGGTCGAGGTTTAGCATGGTCTGCTCGAACTGCTGGACAAAGGTGCGCGCCTGCTCGACAAAGCTTTTGTGGCGCGCCAGCCCGGTGCCGGCGAGCGCTTCCATGCCGTACTGAAAGCAGCCCGTCGGCGACAGGCGCACGATGTGGCGGGCTTTTTCGACCTCGCCGAGGCTGTAGGCCAGAAATTGGTTTTCCCGGTCTTGGGTAACCCGACGAAAGGCGCGTTCGGCCTCGGCATGCTGGCGCAATATTTTGGGGTTTCTCATATCGCGCTTCCGTGCATTGCTCCTAAGAGTATTAATTTTCGCTTTTTCTGGAGGTTCGAACTCCCACTCCATTACAACCGCCTCTCCGAATTCGCGGATCACCACGCGGGAGGCTAGGGCGCCGCCGGCCGCCGGCCAGAGCAGCACCCCGCAAGTCCACAGCAACAGCACCCCGACCAAACTGGAGCGCGTCGTGCTGCTCCGTATCGATACCCACAGACCCAACGCGACAAAACAGGCCAGATACAAAAGCGATAGGACGACCATGCCGACCAAGCGTCCGACCTCGACGAGACCCAAGTTCACCTTTGACAGCGCGAGGACGATGAGCAAGTTGACGATGAGGGCGAGGCTCAGCACGATAGAGAGAGCTAGCATCGCACCGAGGAACTTGCCCAACAGCAGGGTGTGCCGCGGCAGGCTCTGAGCCATAACCAGTTTGAGAGTGCCGCGCTCTTTTTCGCCGATGAAGGCGTCAAAGGTGAACAACAGAGCCATGAGGCTGAGCAGACCGCCGATGATAAAGACCCAGTCAATGGCTCGAGTCTTCATTAGTTGGCTGGCCTTGGGTGCCCAGATGCCTACGATGTCCCAATAGATGAGTAAAAAGGGATCGTAGAACCAGATGCCGTTGTACTGAAATTTCCAGCTCGGCGTCCAGAGGCGCTCGGGCAGGGCGTCGTTGGCACCAACGGCGCAGAACATGAGGGGGCTGGGTTTTTTATAGATATAGTCCTGCCCCCCATGGACTATCAGCTTCCACAAGCCCATTTGGGCGTTGCTGCGGCCGATTTCTTGCTCGGCTTGGACCTGTTCGAGATAGTGGTCGCGCCGGAACTCGTAGGAGCCGCCGACAAAGCCGAGGGCGTTGAGCACCATCAGCCCTACGACTAGCACGAGGGCCAAGCCGAAACGGAGGCTGATGAGGTGATCGAGCAGTTCGCGTTTTATAATGGCTGCTAGCATGGGGAGGCCTTCTTCTTTAGAGTCAGCGAAAAAGGTGGATTATAGGAGGTTGAACAGAAAGTTCTGCGGTACGCCGCCGCTAAAATAGGCCTCTACATGGCACCACATAGCCCGCTGTGGATCCCAGACCAGCCGAAAGAAGGACGGGGTGCGCCCCTGCCATGGCCAAGGGGAGATCCCGGCCGGCTCTTCGACGATGAACATGATATCGGCGAAAATCAACGACTCGCCTGCCTGTAGAGCGTCCTCCACCTCATCGCGTAGTTTGGGGTGAAAATTCAAGGTAGCTTTGGGGACCATGCCGTGCGTCTGGAGATAGAGCGCATAGCTATCGTACGCCTCCTGCATCTCGAATACCTTGAATGCGCTGTCGAAAAAGGACACATTCTCAAAAAAATAATCGCGCTTCGTCATGCCGAGTATTGCTCTGTGCCCGAGGGTGTATCGCCGATGGGGGCGTATCGGCTAGCGAGAAACTCTTGCAGGAACTCTAACCCGTCGGGGTTATTCGCGCCCTCGCGGAGGTAAAACGCGGCAGCGAGGCTGTCGCTGCCCGAAGCCGAAAAGACGACCAGAAAGTCGTAGAGCCAATCGCGCCATGCGGCTTCTTGCGCTAGGTCAATGGGAGCGCCCAGATCGACGGGGATCGACTCGACCGCCTGCCGCAATTCGGCCCCGGCCGCGACCTTCATCATCTCCTGACCGTGGATGTAGTCGTAGAAGATTTGCAGGCTGTCGGGGTGGGATGAAAAGCCGCCGTAGTGGGACTTAGCAGGCGCGGCCGTAAGGCTGGAGACGCCTTCCTGTTCTACGCACGCTGACTGGGCGAACCAAGCAGCGCTCAGGGCGAAATATAGGACGCGAATAGATAAAGTTTTCATCGTGGACTCCTTTTCTTTTTTAGCTCCGTTGGGATTGTCCTAGATGGAACTGAACAGAAAATACGGCGTCCCGATGCCGTAAACGATCTCTACATGGCGCCACATCGCCTTGTCCTGATCCCAAGCCATGCGGAAGAAGAACGGGGTGCGTACCGCTCCCTCAAAGGCGGCGAACTCCTCAGGCTCTTCGACGATGAACATGACCTCGACAAAGGTCTGTGGTTTGCCCGCTTGGAGGTGCTCTTGGACCTCGCGCTCCATTTTGGAGGGGTTACCTGATGCGGCCCCGGGTGGAATCATGCCGCTGTCTATGAGGTAAGCGAAATAAGGGCTGTACCCAGCCTGCTTCTCGGACACCTCAAACGCGCTGTCGAAAAAGGATACCTTTCCGAAGTAGTAATCGCATTCATTCCTGTCGAGGAGTTGCCGGTGCCCCGCTTTGAGGATATCAAAAGGCGTTTCGCCTTTTAGGAGGCCCTTGCTTGCAAGCTTGCTTTTTAACTCCTCTATCCTTTCGGGATTATTGACGCCCTCGCGGAGATAAAACGCGGCGGCGAGGCTGTCGCTACTCGAAACCGAAAAGGCGACTAAGAGATCGTAGAGCCAGGTGCGCAGGTCGGCCTCTTGCGCGGGAGTGATAGGGGTGTCCCCCTCGACGGGGATGGCCGCAATGGCCTGCTGCAATTCGTCACCGGCCTCGACGTTTATCATCTCCAAGCTGTTGACATAGTCGAAAAAGGCTTGTTGAACGATTAGGATGCTATCGGGGTGATTGATGGAGTAGCCGCCGTACTGGGCTTTCGGCTCGGCAGAGACGCTGGAGGCGGCGAACCAAGCGGCGATTAAGGCGAAATACAAAGTTTCTAGATACCTCTTCTGGTTTTGGGTTGGGTTGGGTTGGGTGGCCCCGGAATAGCGGCGATTAAGCCACTATCCCGGGGCGCATTGGGTGGAGGGAGAGGGCGAGTGGCCTAGACTAGTCGCCCCTGAAGGCTGATTAGGAAGTGCATACCGCAGTCCCGCTCTCGCACGTGCAACTGGTCTTCCAACCGATTGCCTTGCACTTACTCCCATCAGGGCAAGTGATACTGCAATAAATAGCCTCGGCCTTCTGCGGCAGGAAGCTGGCGATCAAGCTCGTGAGGCCAATGGCCAGCCGGATGATGCGCTTTTTCATGATGATCTCCCTTGATCTGGTTTGCTGCGTTGTCTCGGAGGCGATCTCCGAGGTGAAGCACTGGCGGCTAGCGGCCAGTTTAGACGATGTGTTTTATAAGCGTTACTTCCTTTCTGTTGCTGTGGAAGAGTGTGGGTTGTTGCTTCAGTAAGACCTATCGCAATCTTCGTGCCAATGCGTGACCAGTGGTCGTCAATCGCGCCGAATCCTCTGATTATATGAATCATAACTTATTGTTAAGTAATGGTTTATAAAAAATAAACTAAATTTTATCGCCGTCTCTCAGGCCCTTTGTGCGACCCTTTTAACGGCCTAAAAGTGCGATAATATATCGCACAAATGCGTCTAAACATCGCACGGACGCGCCTGTCGGTTGTACTAAGCCGCCCTTGCTCTGAAGGGGTCGGCTGGGTCGGCTTCTCAGGGAGGGTGTGGGCAGACGCACCAGCGGGCAGCCCGGTCCTATGGGCTGCCCGCTTTATTCGTTGTGGAATTTCAGATTACTTGGCGTCGTAGCGCGCAAAGAGCCAGTTGGCGAGGACAAAGAGCCCGGCCGCATACAGCAACAGGGCGGTTAGATCCGGCAAGGCGTGGCTCAGACTCCTGGCGGCCGTCCAGCCGCGCTCGTGAAACCTCGGCAAGTCGCGCAGGTCGGCGCGCCAGCCGGGGTCGTCGTTGAACCACTCGCGGGCCCCGAAGGCATCGCGCTCTTCGAGAAAGGTGACGAGTTGCCCGCGATAGGCGCGGACTTGGTTGATGAAGTCGTAGTATTCGCGTCGGCTGGTGCCGGCGAAAACACTGGCGGCTTGGGCATAGGTCCCGGCGGGCAGAAGGCGCTGGAGATAGGTGTTCCAGCGTTGGATGCGGCGGGGGAAGTTTTCGAGCAGGGGAGCTTTGGCGTGCCAAGCGCGCTGGACGTACTTCAGGCGCAACCGCTCGCCGGTGCGGATGATGTTTTGGAACTCGGCGAGTGCGGGCGAATCGACTACATTCGACATATAGAGAACAGGTTTCTGCTCATCGTCATAGTAAGCGCCAGTTCCCCCCCAATGTGTTTTAGTCCCGCGTCCCGGTTGTGGAGGGAGTTGCTCAACCATCTCTACGGGTTGGTACTGGGTCTGGCCGTGCGCCCGAGCGAGGTTAGTGACCTCCTGATCGAACTCCTTCCACACTTGCGCGGCCCTGTGATGGGCTTGCTTGTGCTTTTCGCCCATGTTGGCTTGCTCGTTGAGCCAGGCCGTGATACTGTCGGGCAGCACAATCGCCAGCAGTGCCCACATAAACAGCGCGTAAATCAAGCTGGTCGCCGAGCGGTGCGTGGCGCACGAGATCGCCAGTCCAATTAGATAGAACACGAGCAGATACAGCAGCGACAGTGCGAACAGCAGCCCCAACCGCGCCCACTCGCCGGTCCCGATCTCGATATGCTCGGTGCCCAATAGCAAGATCATCAGCAGGATAAAGCCGAGGGCGGTCGGAATGGCCAGCGTGGTCAGGCCAGCGAGGACTTTGCCGGCGAGGACTTGGGCGCGGCTGACGTTGGTCGTCAGCATCAGCCGCAGGGTGCCGTCCTCCTTTTCGCCGGAGATGGCTTCGCTGGCGATGAGAATGGCCAGCAGGCCGAGCACGAGTTGGAAGATGTACACTATGTCGAAGGAGGCAAAGATGGCGAGGTAGGGATTGCCCGACTGGAAGGGAGCAATCGCCTCGGTTTGGTAGGGCACCTCAAAGAGCAGGACCTTGACGGCTTGCCCCACCTCTTGTTCGACGCCTTGGGCGAACACCTCCAAAGGGCGTGGGGGCCGTAGAGCACGCGGAGCCGCCTCGGCATCGAATACACCGACGACCGGACCGAAGTGGTCGCTGCCTAGGGCCGAATAATAGGTGATTTCGTAGAATTTGTTGTCTTCAACGGCGCGTTGGGCGAGGTAGCTGGACTTTTTCTGGACATAAGTCTGGCTGATGAGCATCCCGTTGGCGATGATGAGCACTACCGCGAGGGCGGTGCAAGCGGCGAAGCGCTGGCTGAGCAGGTGGCTGAGCATCTCTTTTTTGAACACAATGCCGATCATGGTGCGGCTCCTATCGGTGGGAGGTGAGTGGCTACGGCGCAGGCTTGGGTCTGCCCCTGATTTTCAGGCCGCCCGAGCCGGATGCCGCCGCAGCAAGGCTTCTATCTCGGCCAGCTCGTCGGGCGATACCTCTCCGTACCGCTCGTGCAGATGCAACAGGTCGCGCAAGACTAATTCGGCGGGCATGAGCGGATCGGGCCAAATGCCCGCCCGCCACAGTTCGATCAACCACAGCTTGGGGTCGCCGTTTTCCCGTACCATATAGTCGATGGCTTGTTCCCGGGTGCGCTGCTCGGCGGCGAGTCTGCACGGATCGGAAAACTCGTGATAGTGGTACAAGTGATACGTCAGGGCGTGGCGGGCAAAGCCCGGACCGACGCCGACGCGCTGCAACCGATAGGCCAAATCCCATCCCTCGGAAAATGGAATGTCCGCCGCAAAGCCGCCCACCGCGCCGAAGGCTTGGCGTGGCACCGCGCTGTTGTGCGGATAGAAACCGAGAAAGCCCAGTGGCGAATCCGGATGCGCCGCGAACAGTGCCGCGACCTGATCTTGCATGGTCTTCAGTTCGTCAAAGGGATAGCCGCCTTCTTGAGCACGGGCGTGGATGCCGGCAAAGTCGTGGCGGATTTGGTCTTCGGTGATCAGCACCTGCTCTCGATGGAGCCGCAGGAAGTCGGCTAAGACGCTCGGGGTGCGCTCGGGGTCAAAGATGGCCTGCTGCGGGTCGGGCAGATACTCGAGGAGGGGCAGGCTATACAGGAAGCCGCACACATAGCGCTGGCGTCCTCCGCGCTCCCATTCCGCCCAAAGGTGCTCCAACCAACCGGGATGCGGCAAGGCGTCGCCGTCGAGAAAGGCCACCAACTGGCCTCGCGCCTGTTCGACGCCGGCATTGCGTGCTAAGCAGCGACCCACGTTGGGACGCATCGGCACCACGTGTACGTCTGGATATTCAGCGGCTAGCATGGCGTCCGTACCATCGGTGCAGCCATCGTCAACGACGATGATCTCAAAACGCTCCTTGGGAAAATGCTGGCCGGCCAAGCCACACAACACCAAGCGCAGGCGCGCCCGCTGGTTGTGGGTGGCAATGACGACGGAAGTATCGAGGCTCATGAGATTCTCCTTTGATTAGTGGTTAGTGGTTAGTGGCCGGTGGTCAGGGGTCAGGGGTTAGTCCCCCGCAACCCCACCTGGAGTGTGGGGTCTGATCACCGGCCACTGATCACCGGCCACTGATCACCGGCCACTGATCACCGGCCACTGCCTCACTGGCATTCAAGGGTCAAATGGCATTCGTAGTGCAATCCTTCGGGTATGGTTAGCTGCCGGTTGGGTTCGGTCGCGGCGTTGGGGTTGGGCACCATGAGCTGGGGAATGTCCACGACTGACTTGGAGCACATTACCCGGTGGCAGTCTATGTGGCCAAAGTAGTAATCGATAAACGCCTCGCTGTGTCTCTCAATGCGCTGGCGCAGCAGGGGGTCGGTGACGTTGTCCGCGGTCATGGCCTGACGGCTCAGGGCGATGCCGTGAAATTCCACTGGAAACCAACCGGTCGCGCTCGTATATAGCTCCACCCAAGTGTGGCCGAAGATAGGGGTGTCATACGTGCTAATGCCATAGCGATCCGGTCCTTGCGGTGCTACGACCAAGCCGCCGTTCACCTCGCGGGCGGGAATGTCCAGCAGGCGGCACAGTGCCATATAGGTGCGGCTCAAGGTAATGCAGTGGCCGCTGTCTTCGCGGAGCGTCATGGACGTACTACAGGCTAGGCACTGGCACTTTTCGTTGGTTTTCTGGAAACGCTTGCTGCGCGAAAGGCCCTCGTACAGGCGGCGGGCCTTATCGACCTCGCTTAGGCCCGGTTCGTCGAGCTGCAAATCGGCGAGGAAGTCGCGCACCAGACGCGACCGGCTCAGGGAGTCTTCTATTTGGGTGTAGTGGCGGTGTTCGCTAGGCGTCAGCGGCGCAGGAACGCGCCCGGCCATGGGTAGGTTATGCACCTCGACTTCGCAGGAATACGAGAATTCTAGCGTCCTATCGGCTGGCTCAATAGAGCAGGGATAGGCGTAGAAAAAGCCGGCGTGGGGTGCCAGATAGGGACGCAATTGGCTCGGATTGCAGGCGATCAGCTCGACGACTGGCTGCTGGGAAAGGTGCAGTGGATAGGGCAAAAATAGCCGCGCCGACCCGCTGCTCGCGCAAGAGGTTACATGCGCCTTGTAGGTATAGGTCACTCGGTAGCGCTGGCTAGATTGGCGCACCTTTAGCCTGCCGTTGCAAAGCGCGAGAAAAGGCGCTCGCATCTGTTCCCGCATTTGGTAATCCAGCTCGAAGAAGCGCGGCTCGTGATCGTAGAGCCAGTTCCACGAACTCCGCTTGTTGTACCACACCAACCGCCCCTGACGCACGTGAGGTATGCCCCGCTGGCGCGCCTCGGCGAGCAGGGCGCGGAGGGTCGGCAGGGGAGCGGGGCCGGTCAGGGGGTAGAGATGGCGGATAAATTCGTCCTCTAACACCATGTTGTCTTGCTCAATCGGGTCGTTGTGATAGAGCATCTTATCGATTACATCCGCGGCGATGTCCCCGCCTTTATAGGCGGATAGGTGCTTGACAAAGGCGGCACAGCGGGTGCTGAATTCTTCGTAGTGGTCGAACAGGTAGCGCACTTGCTCGGCTAGGTCTTCGGCTTGGGCCAGGCACTGGCGCGGCAGTTTCAGGCCCAGCCCCAAGTCGCGCACTCGGTTGAGGTGGTACTCTTGATCGAGATGTTCGGGTGCCCCTAGGATCGGTACTCCCTCGGCTAGCGCGTGGTAGATAGAGCCAATGCCGCCAACGCCGATAAAGAGCGCAGCGTGGCGCATGGCCAAGCGGGCAGGCAGATATTCGACGATCCGCACGTTGGCCGACGGGGCTTCCGCTGCATAACGGCCGGCCGTGGTTACTAGCAAGCGAAAAGGCAAATGGGCAAATGTTTGGAGGATGGCTGGCAAAAAGTGGTCGTCAACGCCGGTGCTGCCGCAGTTGAAGTACACTAAGGGCAGCGAGGTATCCCAGCCCTCGTCGGCCAGTGCCGTAGGTGGTTCGTCGGCTGTTGGCTCGTCTTCGATGAGCGGGCCGATGTAGTAATAGGAAGGAGGCACTGGCCCGGCGGACGGATGGAATTGGGGTACATCGGCCAGCAGGAATGCGCTGCGGTGAGGCCGCTGCTGGGCGAAGTGTTCGGCTAGGTATTCGTCCAAGCAGCCGGCTTGCATCGGGAAGTAATCGGGCAGGCGAATGGGGCTGGAATAGGCGGGCAGGTTGTACGCCGCGTCTATAAAGGCAATGTCGATGCCTTCCAAAGCGGCTGTTAGCCGCAACGTGGGGCGCAAATCGGCGATGAGCAAGGAGGGCTGCACTTGGCGCACGAGTGCTTGCTCCGCCTCGATGCAGCGCCGGATCCATTCGTCGTTGTAATATTCGTACTCGCCCCGCGCTAGGTGCTCGTCCATGCGCTGTTGCGGCATAGTTTCGACGTCGTAGAGCGGGAAGCCTTCGGCTGCAATGCGCTGGGCGTGCGGCCCTCGTCCGGCGAAGAGGACCTCGTATCCGCGCTGGCGCAGCGCACGCGCCACTACGAGCGGGCGGATGGTGTGGGCCAAGCTATAGCCGTGAAAGAAGACGAGGAGGCGATGCTGGTCGCGCTGGAGGGTGGCCTCTTGCTCCATTTTGGCCAGAAAGGCGTTCCAAACGGTGAACCAAGCCCCAAACTTTTTGTTGAGTTGTGCTAACATGGCTCTCTACTTTCGCAAAGTTTTGAACACAGCGGCGATCATGACGGACTCTTGGGGCATAAAGGCTTCTTACATGCCCAACAGAAACATGTGTGTTTGCGGTACGCCAGTACTGAAAAAGGCTTCTACGTGTCGCCACACGGCCCGCTCTTTGTCCCACACGAGCCGAAAGAAGGACGGAGTTCGTCCTGGCGTCTCAAATGTGGCGAACTCCTCTGGCTCTTCGACGATGAACATGATGTCGGCGAAGACCATCTGCTCGCCTCCCGCTAGGCGCGTTTCAATTTCTTCGCGCAATGGGGGCGTTATAGTGGTGCAGCCCTTGGGAAGCATACCGTGGGTTTGGGCGTAGGACTGATAGCTATCGTACTGTTTCTGCATGTAGAATACCCTGAACTCGCTATCGAAAAAAAATGCGTTTGCAAAAAAGTAGTCGCAGTCTAGATCCGCGAGTGTTTTTTGATATTCGGCTTTGACCTTTTCAAATAATTCTGGAATGCCACGCTTTATCTTTAAGTCCGGGTTTTTAATCCTTTCACGTAGATAGAAGGTGGCAGCTAGACTATCGTTGCCCGAAGCTGAAAAGGCGACCAGCAAGTCGTAGAGCCAGTCGCGTAGCCCCGCTTCTTGTTCGAGATCAATAGCCGTCCCCAGATCAATGGGCACGGCTTCTACGGCTTGCCGCAATTGGGGGCCATCTTCAACCGTCATCATCTCTTGGCCGTGAATGTAGTCGTAGAAGACTTGAATACTGTCGGGGGAAAAGCCGCCGTATTGGCTTTTCGTCTCGGCGGCGACCCTGCCGGGGCAGTACAGCCAAGCTGCGGCAAAGGCCAAGCACAGGGTGCGAACTGCGAGCGTTTTCATCTGCATTCTCCTTGTGATAGACGGCAGGGGCCGTCGGGTGTCTGCTTCGTTTGCAGCGGGTTGTCTTTGGAGATAGATATGCAATAAGCGTACCAACAGGATGCTAATTGCTCGTTGATATTGTTTAAGTATTTATTAAACAATATCTTAGGGGAAAAAACAGCAGGTGCTCGGCTGCGTAGTAGATGCGGTTTTGCAACCTATCGGTGCGCTAAGATATCGCAGTCCTGCGATATCTTAGCGCACTTGGGGCTATACGGATCGGCTGGGATGTGAGCGGTTCGTAAAAAGGAGAAGATGACGGAGGCGATGACAGTAAGGCGACCGGCTGATCGCCTCTGCGATAGATTTGGTTGCCTCTTAGATCACGCTGCTGCGCAGCCACGCCCTATAGGCGATCATGTACGTGACGACGGCAAAAAAATACAGGCCGATGACATCGACGCGGGCTTGGCCGATAAGGGTGGCCATCGACAGGTCTTCGCGGAAGACGGGGAGGCTCTCGACAGAGACTTTGCGCTTGGACATGGCTTGAGGGACCGGAAACAAGTGCATGCTTTTGGGGTCTTCGCGGTCGAGGGTGATGATGGTTTGTTCGTAGAGCTGGGCGTAGGTGCGTACCTGTTCGATAAAACTCTTGTGGCGCGCTAGTCCAGTGCCGGCGAGGGCTTCGATGCTGTGCTGGAAGCAGCCCATTGGCGACAAGCGCACGAGGTTGCGGGCGAATTCAGCTTGGTTGAGTTGATCGGCCAGTATGCCGTCCTCAGCTTGCTGTACAGCGCGGCGGTCGGCGCGGATGGCCTCGGCAAGTGGCTGCACCTTTTCGGGATTTTTCAGATTGCGTCTGTTCAACTCGGCCGCGAGATGGTGCATTTTAATCGAGGTCGGCGATTCCATCACTATATTGTCCTTTTTATAAATCACTGGCGTCGCACTCTGACTTTTGTTTTGCAACAGACGGGCTGCCAAAGTGCCGCCGGTTTGCGGCCAGATTAGGGTAGTGCAAGTCCACAGCAAGAGGACGCTCACCAAACTGGCGCGGGCACTGCTGCTGCGGGCGGATATCCACAGCCCCAGCGACACAAAGATGCTCAAATAGAGCAGGGCTAGTCCCACCATTCCGATCAACTTCACGGTCTCGCCTGCGCCCAAATTTGCCTCGGAAAGCGATAGTACGATCAGCAAGTTGACGACCACGCCGAGGACCATCACCAAGGTCAGAACGAGCATGGCCCCCAAGAACTTGCCCAGCAGCAAGGTGTGGCGCGGCAGGCTTTGGGCCATGACCAGTTTGAGGGTGCCGCGCTCTTTTTCGCCGACGATGGCTTCAAAGGTAAATAACAGGGCCACCCAGCTGAGGACGACGCCGATTATGAAAACCCAGTCAATGGCTTGGACCGACAAGAGCTGCTGAGCGGTGCGCCTCAGCGAATCTTGGAAGGAGTGAGAAACCAAGAAGGAGAGAACCCACATACCATAGATCTCAATTTTGTATGTGGCCTTTACCGGGTTGTACGCCCCGACGCGGTTGGGCAAGGCGTGGTCGGCCTCGGCCGCGCAAAACATCAGTTGGCTAGGCTTTTTGTGCAGATCGCCCGGCCCCCTGACAGCGAGTTGCCACAGCCTATCGGCGTCGGCGCGTAGGGTCTCTTGTCTCGCTTGCACCCTTTCGAGGTAGCGGTCGCGCTTGTACGGATAAGTGCCACCAGCAAAGCCGAGGGCGTTGAGCACCATCAGTATCACCACCAGCACTAAGGCGAAGCCGAAGCGCAAGCTAAAGAGATGATCGAGGCACTCCCGTTTTACAATGGCGGTCAACACGGCGTTTTCTCCTTATGCGACGTTGTAACGGGCAAACAGGCGATTGGCAAGGACAAACAGACCGGCGGCATACAACAGTAGGGCGACGAGGGCTGGCAAGCTCTGGTGCAAACGCTGGTAGGAGGTGGCCTGTCGCTCTTGGAAGAGGGGCATGTCGCTGAGGTCGGCTTCCCATCCCAAGTCGTCGTTGAAGTACGTGCGGCTGCCAAAGGCGTCAAGGTCTTGGAGATATTCGAGGATCTGGCGGCGATAGTCGCGCACCTGCTCGATGAAGCCGTAGAATTCCTCTTGGCTGGTGCCGGCGATGGCACTGGCGGCTTGGGCGTAGGCCCCGGCAGGGAAGAGGCGTTGGAGTTGGGTGTTTTGGCGTTCTAAGCGTTGCGGGAAGGTTTCGACAAGGGAGACTTGGGCGTTCCACGCACGTTGAGCGTATTGCAGGCGCAGTTGCTCGCCGGTGCGGAAGATGTCTTGGAAAATAGCTAATCCGGGCGTGTCGGCGATGCTGTTTATATATAATTCGGGCTTTGATCCTCTATCTAAGAACATGACCAGTCCAGAATTGGGATCGTCCGGCCGGACTCGCTCGATCAGGTCGAAGGGTGGGTATCTCCGCTGGCCGTGGGCGCGCACCAGATCTCGCAGGACTTGGTCTAACTCGTCCCACACTTGGGCCGCTCGAGCGTCGGCTTGGTCGTTTTTCTCGTTCATGTTGGCTCGCTCGTTGAGCAGAGCGGCGATAGTGTTGGGCAGCACGATGACCAGCAAGGCCCACAAAAAGAGCGCGCACACCAAACTGGTCGCCGAGCGGTCAGTGGCACACGAGACGACCAGCCCGATCAGATAGAGCACCGTCAGATACAAAAGCGAGAGCAGGAACAGGACGCCCATGCCCCACCATTCGGCGATGTCTACGTCTGCACCGTCCGTGCCCAAGAGGATGATCATGAGGATGATAAAGCCCAAGGCCGTGGAAATGGCCAGCATCGTCATTCCACCCAAGAGCTTGCCGGCGAGGAGTTGGGCGCGGCTGATATGAGTCGTCAGGGTCAGCCGTAGGGTGCCGTCTTCCTTTTCTCGGGAGATGGTCTCGCTGGCCATGAGGATGGCCAACAGCCCTAACACGAGCTGAAAGACATAGACCATGTCGTAGGTACTAAAGAGTGATAGAAAGCGGTTGTCCGAGTTGAAGGGATCGACTTGCTCGACGATGTGGGGCACTTCAAAGAGCAACACCGGCACGGCTTGCCCTAGGCGGGCTTCGTCGCCCTGGGCAAACAGCTCTAAGGGGCGGGGTGCCCGCAAGGCGCGGGGAGCGACTAGCTTCTTGTATCTTAGCTGATTGTCCCGACCCGACCGGTCTGTGTCGGCGGCCAACGCACCATAATAAGTGATGTCGCGTGGCTTTTGGGCTTCGATGGCCTTTTTGGTTTGGTAACTGGCCTCCTTTAAAGACCAGCTTTGGCTAGTGACCAAGCCGTTGGTGCTCATCAGCAGCACGGCCAAGGTGGTGCAGATGGCAAATTGCCGACTGAGCAGGTGCGAGAGCAGTTCTTTCTTGAACACGACGGCGATCACGACGGACTCCTTTGGGATTTGTAGCGCGTTGCCTTTAGTGTGCCTGTTGCTGGGCAATAGGGCGAATGGGCTTTGAGAGGGGCGAGCGTCGGCTATACCACCCGCCCCTCTCAACCGGCAGATTAACCACCGTTAAAACGCACCAACTCGACTCTATGCCGTGCAGGTAGCGACCCCATCAACGCACCCAGCACGGCACACGGGAGCCTCTATCTCGCAAGAGGTGACGACAGTTATCTGACTTCCGTCCGGCCGAGTAATTATCTTTGTGCACGTTCCAGAGGTGCAGATTGCCGCTTGCGCCTTCTGCGGCAGGAAACTGGCGACCAAGGCGGTGAGGCCAATGGCCATTCGGATGATGCGCGTCTTCACGACGAGCTCCTTTTGTAAGATTGGCTGCGTGTTCTAGGAGGCGATCTCCGAGGTGGAGCACTGGCCGCTAGGCTGTTAAGGCCCAAGCCAGTTGAGACGATGTGCTTCATAAGCGTTACCTCCTTTCTGTTGCTGTGGATGAGTACAGGTTGTTGCTTCGGTAAGCATTAATAGCAATTACCGTGCCAAGGCGTAGCCAGCGGGCGATAATCGCGCCTATTTCTTTGATATATTGTTTATAAACATCTGTTATAAAACAATTTATAAAAAGTAAGCTGATTTTCTTGTCCGTCTCTCAGACTCTTTGCAAGACGCTCGCGATGCGCTAAAAATGCGCTAATACATCGCACCCGTGAGTCGAATTATCGCACGTGGTTGAGGCGGAACGGACGGAATCGCAGCAGAGAATGTCTGCGCCGTGTTTTGGATGCGATTCAGCAGCGCCGCGGCGTTTTGTGAGCCTCTTCGATGTCGAGCCGGATGCGCTGCTGTTCTTTAGTCAGAGTTTCGGCCGAGGCCGCGAAAGCCCACAGCAGCAGGCCTAAACCATAGAAGATGGAGCACATGACGAACTCCTTTCTATACGATACTGGCACGCAGCCACGCCCGGTAGGCCAGCATATAGGTGAGCATAGGAAAGAACAGTAGGCCGATTACATCGATGGCTGCGTGTTGCAGCAAGGTTGTCGCCGACAGGTCTTCGGTGAAAACCGGCAGGGTATCGGGGTCAATCTTCTGCCGCGACAGCCCTTGGGCGACGAGGTGGATGTGCATGCTTTTCGGATCGTCTCGGTCTCGGTTGAGCAGGGTCTGCTCAAACTGCTGGACAAAGGTGCGCGCCTGCTCGACAAAGCTTTTGTGGCGCGCCAGCCCGGTGCCGGCGAGCGCCTCCATGCCATACTGAAAGCAGCCCATGGGCGACAGGCGCACGATGTGGCGGGCGTTTTCGATCTCGCCGAGGCTGTGGGCCAAAAAGCGGTCTTCGCGGTCTTGGTGAAATTGGCGCACAGCGCGCTGGGCATCGGCCAACTGGCGCACTTTCTCGGGTTTTCGCAGATCGCGGTTCTGTAAACTACCCCTGAGGCCGGCAAGTTTTCGTTGGATCGGCATGTCGTTGCTTGTAAACCCCATCCCCAGCACCAACTCCTCCTCGAATTCGCTGACCAACACGCGGGCGGCCAGGGCGCCGCCGGTGGCTGGCCAGAGCAGCACCCCACCGGTCCACATCAACAGAACGCCTACTAAACTTGAGCGCGTCGTGCTGCTCCATATCGACAGCCATAGCCCCAACGCGACAAAGCAGGCCAGATACAAAAGCGATAGGACGACCATGCCGACCAACCCCCCGGCCTCGGCGAGACCCAAATGCACCTTTGACAGCGCGAGGACGATGAGCAAGTTGACGACTATGGCGAGGCTCAACACGATGGTGAGAGCCAGCATCGCGCCGAGGAACTTGCCCAACAGCAGGGTGTGGCGCGGCAGACTCTGCGCCATGACCAGCTTGAGGGTGCCGCGCTCTTTTTCGCCGATGAAGGCGTCAAAGGTAAATAATAAGGCCATGAGGCTGAGCAGGCCGCCGATGATAAAGACCCAGTCGATGGCTTGGGTCTTCAGCAGTTGGCTGGCTTTCGGTGCCCAGATGTCTATAATGTCCCAGTAGATGAGTACAAAAGGGCTGTAGAATTTGGTGCCATTATAGGTACTGTTCCCACCCTTTGTCATGAGGCGCTCGGGCAGGGCGTCGTTGGCATCCGTAGCGCAGAACATGAGAGGACTGGGTTTTTTATAGATATAGTCCTGCCCTCCATGGAGGATCAGCTTCCACATGCCTCGTTGGGCGTTGCCGTGCCTGATCTCTTGCTCGGCTTGGACTTGCTTGAGATAGTGGTCGCGTCTGAACTCATAGGAGCCGCCGACAAAGCTGAGCGCGTTGAGCACCATCAGCCCTACCGTCAACACGAGGGCCAAGCCAAAGCGCAGGCTGAGGAGGTGGTCAATGAGTTCGCGTTTTACAATGGCTGCTAGCATGAGGAGGTCTCCTTACAGAAGCTCATATAGCGTCGTAGCGGGCGAAGAGCCAATTGGCGAGGACAAAGAGCACGGCTGCATAGAGAAACAGGGCCGTTAGGGTTGGTAGGGCGTGGCTCAAGCTCTCGGCGACCGTCCAGCCGCGCTCGTGAAATCTCGGCAGGTCGCGCAGGTCGGCGCACCAGCCTTCGTCATCGTTGAACCACTCGCGGGAGCCAAACGCATCGCGGTCTTCCAAAAAGGCGATGATCTGCCCGCGATAGGTGCGCACTTGGTCAATGAAGTCGTAGTATTCGCGTCGGCTGGTGCCGGCGAGAATGCTGGCAGCTTGGGCATAGGCACCAGTGGGCAGGAGGCGTTGGAATTGGTCGTTCCATCGTTGGACGCGTCGGGGGAAGGTTTCGAGCAAGGGGGCCTTGGCGTTCCATGCGCGTTGGGCGTACTGCAAGCGCATCCGCTCGCCAGAGCGGACGATGCCTTGGAACTCAAAGAGTTCGGGCGAATCGACGACATTTGATAAATAGAGTTCGGGCCTCTGCCCGTCTCTTTTGTGGTAGGTTCCGCTTCCCTTAGCGTAGGTTATAGCCCCGCTTTTAATCGTAACGATCCGTTCGACCATATCTGTGGGGTAGTACATGGTCTGTCCGTGTGCCTGAGCGAGGGCAGAGACCCCCTGATCAAACTCCTGCCACACCTGCGCGGCCTTGTGATGGGCTTCGGCATGCTTTTCACCCATGTTGGCCTGCTCGTTGAGCAAGGCTGAGATGCTGTTGGGCAGCACAATCGCCAGCAACGCCCACGTAAACAGCGCTAAGACCAAGCTCGTCGCCGCGCGGTGCGTCGCGCATGAGATAACCAGCCCAATCAGGTAGAACACCAGTAGGTACAGCAGCGACACCGCCCAGAGCAAGCCTATGCGTACCCACTCGCCGATCCCGACTTCGATGTTATCAATGCCCAACAGCAAAATCGTCAGCAGGATAAAGCCCAAAGTGGTCGGAATGGCCAGCGTGGTTAGGCCAGCGAGGACTTTGCCAGCGAGGACTTGGGCGCGGCTGACATTAGTCGCCAGCATTAGCCGCAGGGTGCCGTCTTCCTTCTCGCTGGCGATGGTCTCGCTGGCGATGAGGATGGCCAGCAAGCCGAGGACGAGTTGAAAGATGTACATCATGTCGAAGACGTTGAAGATGGCGAAGTAGGGATTGCTTGATTGGAAGGAAGAGACCTCCTCGGCTCGATAGGGTACCTCGAAGAGTATCACTCTGACGGCTTGCCCTAACTGTAGTTCAGCACCTTGGGCGAACACGGCTAAGGGACGCGGGAGTCGTAGGGCACGTGGGGCCGCCTTTGGAGATCGAGTAACAGAATTAACCGAGTTTAGCCAGTCGCTGCCTAGGACCGAATAATAGGTAATATCGTGGAGTTTGTTGTCCTCAATAGAGCGCTGTTTGAGGTAGTTGGCCTTTTTATGGACATAGCTCTGGGTAGTGAGCACGCCGTTGGCAATGATGAGCACGACGGCGAGTAGGGTGCAGGCGGCGAAGCGCTGGCTGAGTAGATGGCTGAGCATCTCTTTTTTGAATACAATGCCTATCATGGTTCACCTCTCAAGGAAGGATCCTAAAGTCTTTTTGGGTCAAGCGGCCATCGCCTTAAGGACCGCTTGGCTCTGCACCTCCATACCGAGTTGCTTAAACAGGCGCAACGCCGCCACCCATTCGGCCAACGCCCGCCGCTTGTCGCCATCCTGTTGCGCGTACAGATTGCCCAAAGACACGTAGTTGAAAGCCTGCATCCGTGCGTTCCCTAGCTGTCGGCACAGATCTATAGAAACTTCTATATGCCGTTGCGCCATCGCTAGGTCGCCGGCTGTTATGTAGAGATCGGCCAGCAGCGTCGCCATGCTACAGCGGCCTTGGGCATGACCTTGCGCCCTGTAGATGCTCAAGGCTTCGTTGCCACTGCTCAAGGCGCGTTCTGTATGGCCTAAGTCGCGGCTGACCGAAGCGATGGAGCCGAGTTGCAGGGCCACTTCAAGGGGTGTCCCTTGCTGCCGGGCTGCCGCGAGTCCCGCCGTGAAATGTTGTAGGGCCTGCTCGGGGTCGCCGCGGCGCAGGGCCAGTTGTCCCAAGCTGTTGAGCAGGTTGCCCGGCATGTCGTTGTCATAGAGGGCGTGGCTGCGATGGAGCCACTGTTGAGCTTTTTCCAAGTCGTTCTGCTGCATGTAGAGGTTGCCCTGTTGGCCATCTTGGCTGCGAGGGCGGCGTCCCCTCCTTCTTGGGCGTGCTGGATGGCCTTATGGTAGTACGCGGTGGCTTCGGCGAAGTGGGCTTGGCTCTGTTTGATAAAGCCCACATTGCCTTCGGCTTCTGCCAAATCGCACAAGGAGCGGCTAGGCGAGCAGGCGGCCAATGCCTCTTGGAAGTACTGGAGCGATTCGTCGAGGTCGCCGGCGATCTCGTAGTGGTGGCCGAGCTGGGTGCAAGTCGCAAAAAGCCCCTTTTGGCATTCCTCGGCGCGAAAGAGCCGACGCGCTGTTTGGTAGTGGGTGGCCGCTTGCTCGTGCTGCCCCTTCTTGCGGCAGGTATTACCCCATTCGAGATGCGTCCATGCCTCGGTTGTTTTGGGCGAATTCATGGTAGCCTCCTGTTATCGCGTCAGGGCCAACACGGGTATGAGCACCTGCTCCGCGCCGATTTGGACCTCTACCCCGCAGTTTAGCGTACCATCAGGGAAATCGTCTGTGTTGCGGATCTGGACGACTACGCTATGGTCAGCTTCCCGTTGATATGAGATGTCCAGTTGCATCTCGCCACACACGGGCGACGCCTGTATGGGCGCGTTGGCTAATTCTGCTGGCAAGCCTACGCGCACTTGGCGCGTTTCGCGTCGCTGCGCTGCGCCCACGCCGAAGGACGCGCTCTGCGGTGCTAGGCTAAACCGGGGGCTGACCCGGCCGCGCACTTGGATGGACCGGGGGTGCTCTTGGTCCTCGGCGGCAATCGTCGCCTCGAGGGTGGCGATGATCCGGTCGCCCCACGTCAAGCCGGCTGCCGGAGCGATCTCTATGGCTGTACCGTCATCTACCACTGTTGCCGCAATGCCTTTTCCCGCGACCTGAACCCGGCGAATGTGCCTCGGCTGACCGTCGATCTGCGCGAGGGGAATGTGTCGGATAATGGAGGATAGATCGTCGCCTTGGATCGTCCCCAAGTGCAGTTTGCTGGGCAGCATGGGCACGACCTGTCCCTCCAACTGCAACTGCCATTTATCGGCTTGGTCGGCCACGCTAAAGTCAATGCTGGGGGTAAAAGTCCCGGCTCGGCCCGAAGTGTCGATCTGGTAGGTAATCGAGTACGTCTCGCCGGCCTTCAACGGCCCTTGGGGGAACTCGACGCCGGTGCAGCCGCAGCCGGGTTCGGCCGCGACGATTTCCATGTCGTAGGGCGCGACAAAGCGCACCTCGCCGGTCGTGCCCTCGCTGTCGTAGGTCGTGCCGTACTCGGCGGTCTGCGGCAGTTGGTCGGCAGCCAATCCTGTGTAGAACACGGCGGCTAAGGTCGTTACTTGTAGCGTTAGCTTGTTCATGATCTTTCTCTCGCGTTTGTTTTGTGGAAAGGGGCTAGATTACATGAGGCTGAACAGAAAGGCCTGCGGTACGCCGCGGCTAAAATAGACCTCTACATGGCGCCACATAGCCCGCTCTGGATCCCAGACTAGTCGGAAGAAAGACGGGGTGCGTCCCTTCCATGACCAAGAGGAAGCCCCTGCAGGCTCTTCGACGACGAACATGATGTCGGCAAAGACCAACGACTCGCCCATCCGTAGAGCTTTCTCAACCTCTCTCTGTAGTTTGGGGCGATAACTCAAGGTGCCTCTGGGAATCATGCCGTGCGTCTTTAGGTAGAACTCATAGGTATCGTATGCCTCCTGCATCTCTAACACCTTGAACACGCTGTCGAAAAAGGACGTATTCTCGAAAAAGTATTCGCGTTTTGCCGCGCCGAGTATGTACCTATGCACGGCTGTAAAGATGGCAAAGGGCGTATAGTTTGTTGCTTTTGGTACCCCTTTGTTTTCGAGTTGCTTTTTCAACTCCTCGATCGCTTCGGGGTTATTGGTGCCCTCGCGGAGATAAAACGCGGCGGCGAGACTGTCGCTGCCCGAGGCCGAAAAGGCGATTAGAAAGTCGTAGAGCCAAGTGCGCAGACCGGCTTCTTGCTTCAGGTCAATGGGAGCCTCCAGAGCGACGGGAATCGCCTCGATGGCCTGCCGCAATTCGGCCCCAGCCTCGACCTTGATCATCTCTTGGCCGTGAATGTAGTCGTAGAAGACCTGAAGGCTGTCGGGATGGGATGAGAAGCCGCCGTACTGACTTCTAGCCTCGATAGGGGCTGCGCTGAAAACGGCGAACCAGATAGCGATCAGGGGGACATACAGGGTGCGAATGGCTAAAGGTTGCATGGTATCCTCCTTATTTTAGGATCGTCTTTTCAGGTTTTGGAGCTATCACGTAGCTCCAAAGAGAAACATAACAGGTGCGTTATTCGGCACGAACATTTCTACAAGACGCCACATACCTCGCTCTGGGCTCCAGCCTAGGCGCAAGAAAAATAGGTAGCGCACCGGCCCCTCGAAGTCCGCGAATTCTTCGGGTTCTTCAGTGCTGAACATGACATCGGCCAAGACCCACTGCTCGCCCGCCTGCAGCCCTTCCTTAATCTCGCTATTCAGCTTGGGGAACCACCACGTTAAGCCACCCATGGGGAGAAGGCCGTGGATTTTAGCATAGTCCCTATAGCTCTCATACGTCCCTTGCATTTCGAACACTCGGTACGCGCTATCGGCAAAGAATGCTTTGCCAAAGAAGTAGTCGCGCCCTCTCATGTCGAGGGAAAACCTATGCCCGGCCTTGAAGATATCAAAGGGCGTATCACCAACATTAGCTGGGGGCTTAGGGATGTTCATTCCCAGCATTGACATCAGCTTGGCGGGTACGCTATTCGTGCTTTCAAATTGCTTTTTTATCTTTTGTATCCCTTCGGGGTTAGTGGTGCCCTCGCGGAGGTAAAATGCGGCGGCGAGGCTGTCATTACCCGAGGCCGAAAAGGCGGCTAGAAAGTCGTAGAGCCAGTCGTGCAGGTCGGTTTCTTGCTCGGGTGTAATGGGGACGCCCGTCTCGATGGGAATCGCCTCGATGGCTTGCTGCAATTCGGCCCCAGCCGAGATATTTATCATCTCCAAACTGTGGATGTAGTCGTCATAGGCTTGGGTCGCCTCCAATTGGGCTTGCTGGCGGTGAGCCAACCACGGCGGCTCGACGGCAGAACTGGCGACGCCCTCCTGTGCTATGCCCGCAGATTGGGCGAACCAGATAGCGATCAGGGGGACATACAGGGTGCGAGTGGCTAAAGGTTGCATGGTATCCTCCTAATTTTGGCATTAATGCTTGGGGTTGCGGGGCCAGCCGCAACCCCAAATTAGTGCATTATCCGGACGGTGCCGGGTAATCAATGCAAATAGCCCAGCCTAGGGAGCAGAAGCATATCCAGTTCCCCGAGCAACTGGTGAAAAAGCAGTTGACCTTGCAAGCCTCCGCCTTCTGCGGCAGGAAGCTGGCGACTAAGGCCGTGAGACCAATAGCCGTCTTGATGAGCACTTTCATAATGCAATCCTTTACGAAAGATGGGTTGCGTCCGCTCAGAGGCTATCTCAGAGCGGAGGTGCTGGCTTAAGGCTACCAGCTCGAGACCTGTTTCGACCCTACGACAAGTATCACCTCCTTTCTGTTTTCTTTGGTCTCTGCACGGATATTCGCAATACTCGTGCCAGCGATTGACCAGTGGACGACAATCGCGCCAATTGAGTCGATTTTAAAATTCATAAATATATTATAAACAGTATGTTATAAGAAATGAGATAAATTTTCTCTTCCTTTTTTTAAGCCCTTTGCTACGACCTCTTAACGATCTAAAAATGCGTCTAAATATCGCATAAGTGCGTCTAAATATCGCATAAGTGCGTCTAAATATCGCACGGGTTAGTTGGTGCGAAATGGGTGGCGGGTTCTCGCTATAGATGCAGCCAAGGGTGAGAAGTCGCAGACAAGAATTGCTGCACCACGTCTTGGAGTTGCGGATGGTGCAGGTTGCACGAGCAGGAAAATAGGCAGTCCGCTATGCTTAGGACTAGGGATTAGTGCGTTTCAGGTCGCTCAGAAACGGATTCGTCAAGAGTACCCGAATCAATGGGGTACTACCTCTACGACTTGATGCAATTGGGGATCTAGGGACCGGTCTCGGCCTTCGATTAGCCGGCTGCCGTTACGTAGGCTCTGCTTGTCGAGCAGGGCGCAGTGAGGCGGTGCCAAGCCGCGATAAATTGCTCAGAAAACGTCATGCTACTGATTCTGGCCCGAGCGTCGAGGACGCGCTCGCTGACCAAGGCTTGGGGGTCAGCCTCTAAGCTGTTCCGGTGGGTGAAAGGGCAAAAGCACATTGGTCTGGTAGTAGATCAGCCTGCCACCCAACGCGGCGAATGCAGTCTTCAGTGCCGTGCGTACTGCGCCGTTGCTCATACGGAAATGAAAGCCTAGTTCTATGGCCGGATACCCGAGTAAATGCGTTGGCTGTACCCGGGGCATACTCAGATTCTCGTCTCGTCGATAAAGCACGAAGCCTGCCAGTAGTCCCTCGTGCGCTAGAGCCTCGGCAGCGTTGAGCGCATAGGACACTACGCCGTACTTGAACGGCCCTGCGGCTGAAACGGGAGCGAAGTTGCGGTTGAGGACGATGATGGCAGGTAACATGGTGGTCTCTTTGTATTTAGGCAGTCCTATGGATGTTCCACAGGGGATGGCGCGTTAGCAGGGCTTCTATCTCGGCTATCTCACTAGGTGTAATCTGTTGGTAGCACTGGTGGAAGTGCAGCAGGTCGCGCAAGATCAACTCTTCGGGAATAAAAGGGTCCGGCCAGATGCCCGCCCGCCAAAGTTCGATCAACCACAGCTTGGGATTGTTATTGTGATGCGACATATAGGAGATGCCCGCCACTCTTTTGCGTTGCTCGTCCTTGAACTTGCTCGGGTTGGAAAACTCGTGATAGTGATATAGGTGATAGGTCAACGCCTCGCGCACAAAGCCGGGAAGGACGCCAGCAGCTTGTAGCCGATAGGCCAGATCCCACCCCTCGGAAAAGGGTATATGGGCGGCGAAGCCACCCACATCGAGAAAGGCTTGGCGCGGCACCGCGCTGTTGTGCGGATAGAAGCCGAGGAAGCCTATCGGCGAATCGGGATGCGCTGTGTATAGTTCCGTGACCTGATCCTGCACGTGTACCTCTGGATATTCGGCGGTCAGCATGACGTCCGTACCATCGGTGCAGCCATCGTCAACGACGATGACCTCGAAGCACTCCTTGGGGAAACGCTGGCAAGCCAAGCCACACAAGGCCAAGCGCAGACGTTCCATTTGGTTGTAAGTCGCAATGACCACGGAAATATGTACACTCATCAAGTTGCTCCTTATTGTTACAGGCACTCAAAGGTCAGATGACATTCGTAGTGCAGCCCTTCGGGGCTGATCAGTTGCCGGTGGGGTTCGGTCTTGGCGTTGGGATTTTGTACCACTAGTTGCGGTATCTCCTTGGCCGAGTTTGAACACACTATCCTGTGGCAGTCTATATGGCCGAAGTAGTAGCCGAAGAATGCTTCGCTGCGTGCTTTGATGCGCTGGCGCAGTGCCGCGTCGGCGACATTGTCCTCGGTCATAGCGATGTCGCCGAGGTAGATGCCGTGGAACTCCACCGGCAACCAGCCAGTCTGGGGCGTGTATAGCTCCATCCAAGTATGGCAGAAGATGGGGCCATCGTACGTGGTGATCCCATAGCGGCCCGGTCCTTGGGGCGCAACAGCCAAACCCCCAGTCACTTCGCGAGCCGGGATATCGAGTAAGCGGCATAGCGCGATAAAGGCTCGCGTTAGGGTCAGACAATGGCCGTCCTCGTTGCGGAGCGTCCTTTCCGTGCTACAAACTAAGCACTGGCATTTCTCAGTGGTCTTTTTGAATCGCTTGCTATGCACTAGATACTGGTATATGTGCCGAGCCTTCTCCATGTCGTCAAGAGCCGGTTCGTCTAAGCGCAGAGTATCCAAGAAATCGCGAACCAGATGCGACTCGCTCAGTTTGTCTTCTACTTGCGTATAGTGGCGATGCTCTCCGGCGGTCAGCGACGCGGGCGTCTGCCCGGCGAGTGGCAGGTTATATACTTCAACCTCGCAGGAATACGAGAAGGTGAGCGTCTCATCAGCCGGGTTGATGTGGCAGGGATAGGCGTAGAAGAAACCAGCGCGTGGAGCCAGATAGGGGTGCAACTCACTTGGGTTGCAGTCAATTAACTCGACGACCGGCTGCTGGGGCAAGCGCAGGGGATAGGGTAAAAAAAGCTGCGCTGGTCCTTCGCTTGTGCAGGACTTTGTATGTGCCTTGTAGGTATAGGCCAACCGGTAGCGTTGGCTGGGGATGCGGGCTTTTAACTTGCCGCCGTGATGAGTGAGAAAAGGTGCCCGCATTTGTTCCCGTGCTCGGTAGTCTGGCTCAAAGAAGCGAGGCTCGTGATCGTAGAGCCAATTCCACGAGTTGTCGGTATCGTACCATACCAGTCGTCCGCGGCGCAGATGCGGCATGCCCCGCTGACGCGCATCGCTCAGCATGGCGCGGATGGCCGAGCGAGGAAAGTCGTCGGTGATAACTGGATAGAGGTGGCGGATGAATTCCTCCTCGACCGCCATATTTTTTGGATCGAGCTGTGCGCTCTGGTGGTGCGTGAATAGCAGGCCATCTATCACATCGGCGGCCGCCTCGCCGCCTTTCCAAGCGGAGACATGGGACGCAAAGGCGGCACAGCGGGTGCTGAATTCCTCATAGTGGTCGAATAGGTAGCGCACTTGCTCGGCCAAGTCTTCGGCTTGGGCAAAGTGCTGGCGCGACAGTTTCAGGCCGAGGCCGAGGTCGCGCACTCGGTTGAGGTGGTATTCTTGATCGAGGTGTTCGGGTGCCCCTAGGATCGGCACGCCCTCGGCCAGCGCGTGGTAGATGGAGCCAATGCCGCCAATGCCGATAAAGAGCGCAGCGTGGCGCATGGCCAAGCGGGCGGGCAGGTACTCGACGATCCGCACGTTGGCCGAGGGTGCTTCCACCGCATAGCGGCCGGCCGTAGTAACTAGCAGGCGATAGGGCAAGGGGGCCAAGGCCCGCAGGACGGCAGGCAAAAAGCGGTCCTCTACGCCGGTGCTGCCGGCATTGAAGTAGATGAGGGGCAGCGAGGGGTTCCAGCCAGCGTCGGCTAGGGCCGCGGGTGGTTCATCGGCTATGGGCTCGTCTTCGATGAGCGGCCCGACGTAGTGATGGGAGGGGGGCACCGGTCCGGCGGACGGATGGAACTGAGGCACATCGGCCAGCAGGAACGCGCTGCGGTAGGGCCGCGTCCGGGCGAAGTGCTGAGTTAGGTATTCGTCAAAACGACCGGCCCGCACCGGGAAGTAGTCAGGCAAGCGAATGGGGCTAGAGTAGGAGGGCAGGTTGTACGCCGCGTCTATAAAGGCGATGTCGATACCTTCCAAGGCGGCCGTTAGCCGCAGTGTGGGTCGAAAGTCGGCGATGAGCAAGGAGGGCTGTACTTGGCGCACGAGTGCTTGCTCGGCCTCGATGCAGCGCCGGATCCACTCGTCGTCGTAATATTCGTACACGCCCCGGGCTAGGTACTCGTCCATGCGTTGCTGCGGCATGGTTTCGACATCGTAGAGTGTGAATCCCTCGGCCGCAATGCGCTGGGCGTGCGGTCCCCGTCCGGCGAAGATGATTTCGTACCCACGTTGACGCAGCGAACGCGCCACCACGAGCGGGCGAATCACATGGGCCAAACTGTAGCCGTGAAAGAAGACTAAGAGGCGATGCTGGTCGCGCTGGAGGAACGCCTCTTGCTCCATTTTGGCCAGCAAGGCGTTCCAAACGGCCAACCAATCCCACAGCTTTTTGTTGAGTTGTGCTAACATGGCGTGCTGCTTTCACCGAAAGGTGTAGGGTATTGCTTCTGCTAGCATTACTTGCAGTTATCGCGCCCGTTGTGAGCCAGCGGCTGGCAAATGGGCTAACGAAATTGAGCTAACTACCTGTTAGATAAGGAATTATAAAAGTAACGATAATTTTTGTCGAGCCTTTTGCCGCAATCGCTTGACCCTATGAAAATGCGACAATATATCGCATAAGTGCGTCTAATCATCGCGTTAATGCGATTCATCATCGCACCGGTGCGGCGGTTGGTTGTGGTGTAGGTCCTGCTCAGTGGAACGGTTCTGCCGCCTGCCGAGGCAGCGGAACGACGGCGGAACGGGCGGCGAGTGTTTACTAGCAATGCGGCCGGGGCCGGGAAGTGGGCCGCCCGGCCTATGAACTACCCGCTTTGGTCTGGTAGCCTGTGTGTTTAGGTGCTCCGGTTGTCTCGGCGTTGCGGCGATTAAGGACGCCTCCTTTTAGACAATGCTGGCACGCAGCCACGACCGATAGGCGAGCATGTAGGTGAGCACGGCAAAAAAAGAGAGACCGATTACATTGACGACGGCGTGTTGCAGCAAGGTTGTCGCCGACAGGTCTTCGGTGAAAACCGGCAGGGTGTCGGGGTCGATTTTCTGCCGCGACAGCCCTTGGGCGACGAGGTGGATGTGCAGGCTGTTGGGGTCGTCTCGGTCTCGGTTGAGCAGGGTCTGCTCAAACTGCTGGACAAAGGTGCGCGCCTGCTCGACAAAGCTTTTGTGGCGCGCCAGCCCGGTGCCGGCGAGCGCCTCCATGCCATACTGAAAACAGCCCATGGGCGACAGGCGCACGATGTGGCGGGCGTTTTCGATCTCGCCGAGACTGTGAGCCAAAAAGCGGTCTTCGCGGTCTTGGTGAAATTGGCGCACAGCGCGTTGGGCGTCGGCCAACTGACGAATCTTCTCGGGGTTTTTCAGATCGCGGTGCTGTAAACGGAAAGCGAGGTCATGAAGTTTATCGTGGGCTGGCGTGTTATTATTTGCAAAGCCCCATCCCAGCACTAGCTCCTCCTCGAATTCGCTGACCAACACGCGGGCGGCCAGGGCGCCGCCGGTGGCCGGCCAGAGCAACACCCCGCAGGTCCACATCAACAGAACGCCTACTAAACTTGAGCGTGTCGTGCTGCTCCATATCGACACCCACAGCCCCAACGCGATAAAGCAGGCCAGATACAAAAGCGATAAGCCGACCATACCGATGATGCGCCCGGCCTCGACGAGATCCAAGTTCACCTTAGACAGCGCGAGGACGATGAGCAAGTTGACGACGACGGCGAGGCTCAGCACGAGGGCGAGAGTCAGCATCGCGCTGAGGAATTTGCCCAACAGCAGGGTGTGGCGCGGCAGGCTCTGCGCCATGACCAGCTTGAGGGTGCCGCGCTCTTTTTCGCCGATGAAGGCGTCAAAGGTAAATAATAAGGCCATGAGGCTGAGCAGGCCGCCGATGATAAAGACCCAGTCGATGGCTTGGGTCTTCAGCAGTTGGCTGGCCTTCGGTGCCCAGATGTTGATGATGTCCCAATAGATGAGTACAAAGGGATGATAGACTTTGATGCCGTTGGAAGTGTGTTGGTACCCGCCCGTTGTCCTAAGGCGCTCGGGCAGGGCGTCGTCGGCACCAGTGGCACAAAACATGAGGGGGCTGGGTTTTTTATAGATATAGTGCTGCCCCGACTGAAGGATCAGCTTCCACAGGCCCTGTTGGGCGTTGCGGTGCCCCACTTCTTGCTCAGTTTGGACTTGCTCGAGATAGTGGTTGCGTCTGAACTCGTAGGATCCGCCGACAAAGCTGAGGGCGTTGAGCACCATCAGCCCGACCGTCAGCACGAGGGCCAAGCCAAAGCGCAGGCTGAGGAGGTGGTCTATCAGTTCGCGTTTTACAATAGCGGCTAACATGAGAAGGCATCTTTCTCCGAAAGGGGTTTCCTCACATGGCGTCGTAGCGCGCAAAGAGCCGGTTGGCGAGGACAAAGAGAATAGCTGCATAGAGCAATAGGGCCGTTAGAGCTGGCAAGGCGTAGCCCAAGCTCTCGGCGACGGTCCAGCCGCGCTCGTGAAACCGCGGTAGGTCGCGCAGGTCGGCACGCCAGCCGGGATCGTCGTTGAACCACTCGCGGGAGCCAAAGGCATCGCGGTCTTCCAAAAAGGCGATGATCTGCCCGCGATAGGCGCGCACTTGGTCGATGAAGTCGTCGTATTCGCGTCGGCTGGTGCCGGCGAGGATGCTGGCGGCTTGGGCGTAAGCCCCGGCGGGCAGGAGGCGTTGGAGTTGGTCGTTGAGGCGTCGGATGCGGTGGGGGAATCCTTCGAGCAGTGGGGCCTTCTCGTTCCAAGCGCGCTGAGCGTATCTCAGGCGCAACCGCTCACCAGCGCGGACGATGTCTTGGAACTTAGCCAGCGCGGGCGAAGCGACGACATTAGACAAATAGAGGAGAGGCGTCTGTCCGTCTCTTTTAGAGTAGGTTCCAGTTCCGTCATTGTGGACTCCAGTCCCTCGATTGGGCTGTGGTTCCCCCAGCTTGACCATATCTGTGGGGTAATACATAGTCTGGCCGTGCGCCCGCGCGAGGTTAGTGACCTCTTGATCGAACTCCTGCCACACCTGCGCGGCCTTGTGGTGGGCTTGGGCGTGCTTTTCGCCCATGTTGGCCTGCTCATTGAGCCAGGCCGAGATGCTATTGGGCAGCACAATCGCCAGCAACGCCCACGTAAACAGCGCGTAAATCAAGCTGGTCGCCGAACGGTGCGTGGCGCATGAGATCGCCAGCCCAATCAGGTAGAATACCAGCAGATATAGCAGCGACAGTGCCAACAGCAGCCCCACCCGCGCCCACTCGCCGATCCCGATCTCGATATGCTCGGTACCCAATAGCAAGATCGTCAGCAGGATAAAGCCCAAGGCCGTTGGAATGGCCAGCGTGGTCAGGCCGGCGAGGATCTTGCCGGCGAGGACTTGGGCACGGCTGACGTTGGTCGTCAGTATCAGCCGCAGCGTGCCATCCTCCTTCTCGCCGGAGATGGTTTCACTGGCGATGAGGATGGCCAGCAAACCGAGCACGAGTTGGAAGATGAACACCATGTCGAAGAAGCTAAAGAGGGCGAGGTAGGGATTGCTCGACTGGAAGGGCGAGACCTCCTCGGCTTGGTAGGGCACCTCAAAGAGTACCACCCTGACGGCTTGCCCCGACTGTCGTTCATCGCCTTGGGCGAATACCTCTAAGGGGCGTGGAGCCCGTAGAGCACGCGCCGCCACCTTTACCTTTGGATCGAAACCACCGTCAGGCATGACCGAACGGTCGCTGCCTAGGACCGCATAATAGGTGATCTCGTGGAGCTTGCTCTCCTCAATGGTTCGTTGTGTGAGATAGCGGTTCTTTTTATAGACATAGCGCTGGCTGGAGAGTACGCCATTGGCAATGATCAGCACGACGGCGAGTATGGTGCAAGCGGCGAAGCGCTGGCTGAGCAGATGGCTGAGCATCTCTTTTTTGAATACAATGCCTATCATGGCGCGGCTCCTACGGGTAAGAATCTGTTGAGTTAAGGAAGTTCTGATCAAATTGGTCAAGCGGCCATCGCCTTAAGGACCGCTTGGCTCTGCATTTCCATACCGAGTTGCTTAAACAGGCGCAACGCCGCCACCCACTCTGCCAACGCCCGCTGCTTGTCGCCATCCTGTTGCGCGTACAGATTGCCCAAGGACACGTAGTTGAAAGCCTGCCTCCTCGCGTTACCCAACTGTCGGCACAGGTCCATACAAGCCTCTATATGCCGTTGCGCCCTCGCTAGGTCGCCGGCTGTCATGTAGAGGTCTGCTAGCAGCGTCGCCATGCTGTAGTGACCGCGGGCATGCCCCTGCGCCACGTAGATGCTCAAGGCTTGGTTGCCACTGCTCAAGGCGCGTTCTGTATGGCCTAAGTCGCGGCTGACCGAAGCGATGGAGCCGAGTTGTAAGGCCACTTCGAGCGGCGTCCCTTGCTGCCGGGCTGCCGCGAGGCCCGCCGTGAAATGTTGTAGGGCCTGCTCGGGGTCGCCGCGGCGCAGGGCCAGTTGTCCCAAGCTGTTGAGCAGGTTGCTCGGCACGTCGTTGTCATAGAGGGCGTGGCTGCGATGGAGCCACTGTTGAGCTTTTTCCAAGTCGTTCTGCTGCATGTAGAGGTTGCCCATATTGTTGGCCATCTTGGCTGCGAGGGCGGCGTCCCCTCCTTCTTGGGCGTGCTGGATGGCCTTATGGTAGTACGCGGTGGCTTCGGCGAAGTGGGCTTGGCTTTGTTTGATAAAGCCCACATTGCCTTCGACCTCGGCTACATCGCACCGGGAGCGGCTAGGCGAGCAGGCGGCCAATGCCTCTTGGAAGTACTGGAGCGATTCGTCGAGGTCGCCGGCGATCTCGTAGTGGTGGCCGAGCTGGGTGCAAGTCGCAAAAAGCCCCTTTTGGCATTCCTCGGCGCGAAAGAGCCGACGCGCTGTTTGGTAGTGGGTGGCCGCTTGCTCGTGCTGCCCCTTCTTGCGGCAGGTATGGCCCGCTTTGAGATGTGTCCACGCCTCGGTTGTTTTGGGCGAATTCATGGTAGCCTCCTGTTATCGCGTCAGGGCCAACACGGGTATGAGCACCTGCTCCGCGCCGATTTGGACCTCTACCCCGCAGTTTAGAGTACGGCGATTAGGGCTTTTAGCGTTAGCTTGTTCATGCTCTTGCTCCTTCGTTTGTTGTGTGGAAAGGGCTAGATTACATGGTAGCTAATAAAAAAGACTGCCGTACACCACGGCTGAAAAATGCCTCTACCGGACGCCATATATTGCGCCCTGAATCCCAAGCTAAGCGAAAAAAGGAAGGAGTACGCCCCGGTATCTCGAATGTCGTAAATTCCGCTGGTTCTTCGACGATGAAGAGGACATCTACAAAGAGTATCTTTTCACCTGCCTTTAGGCGTTCTTCTACTTCTGGACGTAGTAAAAGCTCTAGTGAAGTTATGCCCCGCGGAAGCATGTCTTGGGTCTTGGCATAGTCTTCATAGCTATCGTATCCTTCCTGCATCTCAAACACTTTGAACACGCTGTCGAAAAAGGATACGTTGCCAAACAGATAGTCGCGTTCCAACTCCTCAAGGACGGCGAACCTGTAAGCAGCTTTGAAAACGTCTAACGGCCTATCGCCTTCCAGCAAATCAGGCCTTTCGCTCTCGAGATCCACTTTGATGGTCTCTACGATGTCGGGATGGATATTTCCTCCGCGCAGGTAGAAGGCAGCGGCGATGCTGTCGTTGCCTGAGATCGAATGAGCAACCAAGAAGTCGTAGAACCAAGAGCGCAGGCTGGCTTCTTGCTCTAGGTCAATGGGAGCACCTAGATCGACGGGAATCGCCTCTATGGCCTGCTGCAATTCGGCTCCGGCCTCAACCTTTATCATCTCCTGATTGTGTATATAGTCGTAGAAGACCTGGAGGCTGTCGGGGTGGTATGAAAATCCATTGTATTGGCTTTTAGGAGCGGCAGTGGCTGCGCTGGAGATGTCTTCCTGGGCTATGCCCGCAGATTGGGCAAACCAAGTGGCGACTAAGGCGAAATACAAGGTGCGAATAGCTGAAAGTTTCATTTTGTTTTCTCCTTTTAATATGTAGTTATCTTGGCGGCAAGTAGTCGGTTGACCACTTGCCGCCTGTATAGATTGCTTCAACGTTTGGTGTGAGTTCTTGCCGTTTACCCGGCAGGGTGGTCCTCGGCTTCGCATACCGCCCTATTGTCAGCGTCGCAGTAGCATCTGGTTTTGTCGCCAAACACGGGACCACAGCAATCTTTGATGCGGAAAGGCCACTTTCCTCTTGTGCAACATTTGCTACAGGTGGCGGCTAGCACCTCTTGGGGCACAAGGCTGGCCACTAGGCCCATGAGGGCAATCATCGTTAAGATGATGCGCTTTTTCATAATGCAATCCTTTACGAAGGATGGGTTGTGTCCGCTCAGAGGCGATCTCAGAGTGGAGGTGCTGGCTTATACCAGATCGAGACCTGTTTCGACCTGTACGACAAGTATTACCTCCCTTCTATCTTCTTTGGTCTCTGAGCAGATATAAGCAATACTCGTGCCAGTTATTGGCTAGCGGCAACAATCGCGCCAATTGAGTCGATTTTACAATTCATAAATATATTATAAACAATATGTTATAAGAAATGAGATAAATTTTCTCTTCCTTTTTTTAAGCCCTTTGCTACGCCTCTTAACGATCTAAAAATGCGACAATATATCGCATAAGTGCGTCAAAACATCGCACGGGTAGTTGGTGAGGAATAGGTGGTGGATTCTTGCGAGAGATGCAGCCAGGGGCGAGGAGTCGCAGACAAGAATTTCTGCGCTGCGTTTTGGCGTTGGAGGATGATGCGGGTTGACGGGTAGGAAAATGGGCAGCCCGCTATGCTTAGGATCAGGGACAGGTCGCTCAGAAACGGACTCGTCAAGTTGTCCATTGCTGAGTGCAGCGACTAAGCAGTTGTAGAGCCAGTCGCGCGGCCCCTCCTCTTGCTTGAGGTCAATAACAGTACCCGAATCAATGGGGTACTACCTCTACGACTTGATGCAATCGGGTACCGGACTCTGCCTTTGATTAGCCGGCTGCCGTTACGTAGGCTCTGCTTGTCGAGCACGGCGCAGTGAGGCGGTGCCAAGCCACGATAAATTGCTCAGAAAACGTCATGCTGCTGATTCTGGCGGGAGCGTCGAGGACGCGCTCGCTGACCAAGGCTTGGGGGTCAGCCTCTAAGCGGCGTATTGCCGCGCTTAGAGCTTCCACCGTAGGAGCAAAACGGTGGTGGGGCGGGATAGCCGGATAAGCAGGGAGGGCTGTAGCTGGCGCAATGTACGCGCTACAACGAGGGGGCGGATTGTGTGTGCCAAACTATAGCCGTGAAAGAACACCAAAAGACGATGCCCGTCGCGCTGGAGGGCTGTCTCTATCTCCATTTTTTTTAGACGGGCGTTCCAAGCGGCGAACCAATTCCAAAACTTCTTGTTGAGTCGGTCCAACATAGCGACCTGCTTTCGCAAGGGGTGGCTTTTGTGGAGATAGTTAGGCAATCGGCGTACCAATAGAGCAGAAACTTCCTATTAATGCTCTTTAAGTAGCATTTAAACAATATCTTAGGAAAATATTCAGCAAATGCCCAGCCGCGTATTCGCCCTTTTTTATAGCCGATAAGTGCGCTAAAAACATCGCATGGCTGCGATATACCATCGCACTTTGGCGTTGCGTCGTAGGTCCTGCTCACTATAAGGGTGCCGTCGCCTGCTGGGCAGTGTCTGACGACGTTGGGTGATGCGGAAGGAGGGGAGGCTTCTAAGAAGCGGTCTTAAGACTTGCATCAGTTGCTGACGGGGAAATGGAGAATCAATCCGTCATTCCCGCGAAAGCAGGCTTCACTGCGCCTTTAGGCGTGACGTTCCTGTCTTGAATGACCTAAAATTGCTGGTCGGAAGGCCGGTTTGCAAGGTACAATTCAGGGTCGGCTGCCGTATTGGCTCACATCTATGTCGAACTGCTTGATCTTGCGCTGTAAATTGCGCCGCCCCAACTGGATCTGCTGAGCGGCGTGGCTGATGTTGCCGCCCGTTTTCTCTAGAGCGTCTCGGATAAACTGCTCCTCAAAGTGCTGGCGCGCCTCGTGGAAGAGCGAGTCGGGCCGACCTACTGCTTCCTCTTCTGCTGCTGCTGGCTCATCCTGAAGGGGAGCGTCCTCTACGATCGTCGTCGGCAGGTCCTCGACCTCGATTTCCCGTCCCTTGGAGAGGGCTATGGCACGCATGATCGCGTTCTCCATTTCGCGCACATTGCCCGGCCAGTCGTAGGCTTCGAGATACTCTAGGGCCTCCTTGCTGACCCCTTGTATCTGTTTGTTGAAGCGGTCGTTTAGGTGGTCGATAAAGAAGTGACAGAACAAGGGAATGTCGGTCTTGCGCTGGCGCAGCGGCGGCACTTCGATGGTGACCGCGTTGAGGCGGTAGAACAAATCCTCGCGGAACTGGCCCGCGGCCACGGCCTGCGTCAAATTGCGGTTGGTCGCGGACAGGACGCGCACATCCGCCTTGCGGGTTTTGGTCGATCCCACCACCTCGAACTCCCCTTCCTGCAACACGCGCAACAGCCGGGTTTGTAGCCCCACCTCCATGTCGCCGATTTCGTCGAGGAACAGGGTGCCGCCATCGGCCTCCATAAAACGCCCTTTGCGGTCGCGCACTGCGCCAGTGAAAGCGCCTTTTACGTGCCCGAACAATTCGCTCTCTAGTACGCCTGGGTTCAAGGCCGCGCAATTGCAGCGCACAAAGGGGCCAGTGGCGCGGTCGCTGGAGCGGTGGATGGCCGCGGCTACGAGCTCCTTGCCGGTGCCGCTCTCGCCGCAGATTAGCACCGGCAGGGGGGTGGCGGCCACGTCTTGGACCAGCCGGTAGATTTGCCGCATCTGCTCGGTCTCGCCGACCATGCCCAACCCCTCGCCCTGTGCTTGGCGCAAGCGCTCGTTTTCGGCGCGGAGCTTTTGCAACTCGCGGATATTGTTGATGTGGCTGAGGATTTCTTCGGCATTAAAGGGCTTTGCCAGATACCCATAGGCGCCCAGCTTGACGGTCTCTACCGCGCTTTGGAGATCCGCATACGCCGTTAAGATGAGCACTTCCTCGGGCCGCTCGCGCACGTTGAGGTGCTGCAGAAGTTCGAGGCCGCTCATCTCGGGCATGTGCAAGTCGAGCAGGATGATGTCAAAGGATTCTTCTCGCAGGAGCGCGAGGGCCTCGCGCGCGTCCGAGCGGGTTTCCACCGCGAAGCCCTCGCGCCGCAAGATGCTGCTCGACAGCTTCAGCAGATCCTGCTCGTCGTCGATCATGAGTATTTTGCCGTCGTATCGAGCCATATCTATGCCTTTTCCTTTTTATTATAAGGCAGCAAGAGCGCGAAGCAAGTGCCTTTGCCAACGCGGCTTGTAACCTCTATGTGCCCGCCGATTTCTCGAAGCTGGTGCTGGGCAATGGCCAGCCCCAAGCCCGTGCCTTCTCCCGGAGCTTTGGTGGAAAAGAACGGCTCAAAGATGCGGGGGATTTGTTCTGGGTCAATCCCGGTGCCGGTGTCGCAGATTTTTATGGCGACGCCCCCCGGCTCGGGGCGGGTGCTCGCCTGCAAGCGGCCGCCTTGGGGCATGGCTTGGAAGGCGTTGCGGATGATGTTGAGGTAGATATCCTTGAGCATGTCGCGGTTTATGAGCGCGGGTGGCACCGGCTCAAACTGCCGCTCAATCGAGATGCCGAGGTGCTCGGCGTGTTGGGTCTCCAAGTCGAGCAACTGCCCCAGCACCTCGGCCGCGTCTATCTGCTCGACTAGATGCTGGGCTGGTCGCGCGAAGTCGAGCAGGCTGCCGACGCGCTCGTCTATGCGGCGGATGGCCTCGCACATTATATGCAAGGTCTCGTCGCGCTCCTTTTCTTCTGTGGGATCCAACCGAGGTAGTAGGTCGCAGGTGTTCTGTATAATGGCGAGGGGATTTTTGATCTCGTGCGCTACGCCAGCGGCTACCTCCCCGAGCGCCGATAGCTTTTCGGCCTGCATGTAGTGCAGTTCGAGCAGGTGCTGCTGCGTCTGATCTTCAACGACGAGCAAGACCTTGCCGCGATGACCATAGCTCAACTCGGCCTTGTGCAGGTTCCAGTGGTGCATAGTGCCCTCGGCATCCTCGATTGCGAGGGCATCAACTACTTGCAGGCTCGGGTGGGCCTTTAGCCAAGCGCGTATTTGGGCTCCGGCGTGGGTCGCGCTCAATGCGGCGTCCCGTTCCGGCAGCAGCAAGCTGGACCATACTTTGTTGCTCTGCACGATGCGGTACTCGGCGTCGAGCACGGCAATGGCGAGGGGGTTGTCCTCGATCAGATGGTGCTGCAAATCCAAGGTGCTCTCCAAGTCCCGCTGATGCGCGGTTAGCCCTTGGTCCATCTCGACAAAAGCGTTGGCTAGTTCGCCGATCTCATCTCGGCGCGTCACGGGCGTTCCTGTGAGAGGATAGCCGTTCCGGCGGCGACGCACGGCGTGCGTAAGCAAGACGAGGGGCGCGACGACCGAGCTGCGCGTCAGCCCGCCCAAAATCAGCGCCCCTAGTGCAGAAAGCGCGATGATCGCATAGAAGGAGTACAGCACGACCGTGTACGGATCATACGCCTCGTCTGCGCGCTGTTCGATGGCGACGATCCAGCCCCAATCGCTCACCGGAGCAAAGCCCGTGACCCACTCGGTGTCTCCCACATCGCGCCACAGGAGAATTCCCGCCGGTCCGCGCATGGCCTCTATATGTGGGTGGTGTCGCCACGTGTAGAAGGACTGGCGCGTAGGCCGGGCCAGATAGTGCCCATCCTCGGCGTGGATCAAGGTCGCGTAGCCGGTCCTGCCGATGCGGACGAGATTTATCTTTTGCCAGACTTGGTGAAAGTCAAGGCGAGCTATTAGGGCTTGGGGCGGTTGGTCGTCCCGTTCCACCGGTAGCGCGACAAAGAGCTTGGGCGTCTCCTTGAATTCTTCGATTAGGGCAACGTATAGGCTGCCTGCTGCTACCTTAGCCCAGGCCGCATCCCAGTCGTAAGAAACAGGCAGCGCAACCGACGCGCTCGCGGCCCGTATTTGGTTTTGGGCGTCCACTAGGTAGAGTCCCTCCACTTCGCTAGATCCGAGCGCGACCTTTTTGAGCAAAGCGCGCCAATCCTGCGGCTCGGTTTCCACAGATCGTGCGAGGCTTTCCAAATTGAAGGCGACCGGGGAAAAGATGCGGGCGATTTCCTCGGCCGTGCGGTGCGCCATTTCGCGGCGGCTTTCTAGCACGGCCTCTTCTATGGCTTCGCGGGCCGCGTTCAACACGATGAGATCGACCAGCAACACGGGCACTAGCCCCAAGGCGAGGTAATAGCCCACCAGGCGCAGCCACAGCCGTTGCTTGGTACTGCGCCAGCTTTTAAGCCTCGCGGCCCAGGTCTTCAGGCTTGGGATCAGCCATCGCATGTTGAAAAAGCCGCTTTCTCCATTCCTCACCCCGGCGTTGCAGTGCTTCAGCGACCGACGACAGCGGCCGAGAAGGTGAGGATGCCGAAACGGGTGGCGCGGTGGAAGTCGGCCGTGGGTGTGCCGGTGTCGGACCACAGCCCAAATTGGCCTTGGTAGCCCTTAGTGCGGTTCAGTCCAGCGCGCCATTGGTCGCCGTCTTGGGGCGGGATTTGTCCACCCAAGTGGCGGAAGTTGTCGTGGGGGATGGCGATTTCGAGAATCCAGCTTTGGTCGGTGTCCGAGTGGTCGTTGAGGGTGCCGTCGTAGGTCGTGGCCATGAAGACGCCTTCGCTCTGCCAGGACGAGTGAATGGCCTTGGTGCGCTCCTTGCCGCCGCGAAAGGCGATATAATCGAGCAGCGTGCCGTTGATGTTCATCTCATAGCCATAGTAGTTGCCGGGGGCCGCTGCGTTGGGCGTGGCGAAAATCTCGACCGCGTCCTCTTGGTACACCGGCCCATCGTGCTCGGTTACTTCTGAATGCAGATACGGATCGACGCACTCGTAGATGATGTAGAGATTGTCGTCGTCCCACAGCAAGCGGGCAGTCGTAGATTGCGGTTCCTCTTTTTCGAGGTCGCTCCAAGGCATGACAAAGGCGATGGGCGCGGCATGCTGCCAGTCGGCTTCGGCTAGGCGGCCATCGACTTGGATCCCTTGGTCGGTACGAAGGACTTGGTACGTGGGTAGCTCAGCAGGCGGGGCCTGGAAGCGGGTAGTCTCTTGGGTGCTGGCGGGACCAGCGAGGGCGAGGGCGAAGAGCAAGCTGTAGAGCATGGTCAATCCTTTCCGTGGTGATTGGGTCAATCCTCGTGCAGAGAGGGGCTTTCACCGCGAGAGAACGCCTTGGCGATCTGGTCGCAGCGTTCGTTGTCTGGGTCGCCAGCGTGGCCTTGGGTGTGCTGCCACTGGACGGCAGGCGTATTGAGTTGGTCTAGGATGCGCCACAGGTCTTGGTTGATTACGGGCTTTTGGGCTGCTGTGTGCCAGCCCCGCCGCTTCCAACCGTGAATCCACTCGGTAATGCCCTTGCGCAGGTACTCGCTGTCTGTAACGAGCGTGATTGGGGCGTCGGATGGGGCGGCTTTTAGACCTTCGATGGCCGCTTGCAGCTCCATGCGGTTGTTGGTCGTCTCCGGGGCAAAGCCACCCAGCTCCACGACGCGGCCATCGCCGTAGAGCAACCGCGCCGCCCAGCCGCCTCGCCCTGGGTTGAACGAACAGGCCCCGTCGGTGAAAATGGTCAGTGTTTGTGCGGGGTTGAATTGCTGTTGTATCACAGAGATTGCCTTTATTAAGAGTGCATCGCTAGTTTTGCTACGATAAAACATGGCGCGGATGGGGGCAATTGAAGCGGGTATTTATGGTGCTTTGCTGCCGTAGGTGCCGGTCCTATTGATGCCCAGATTGCCTTTACTAGGCCGTAAAGCACCAACCTTGAGGCATAGGAGGCTTCAGCCCTCGCGTAGAGCACCGCACAAGAGGTTGTGAACGCGAGCATAAACGCTATTTTTCTGCACGCTGTCGTAGCTCGGATGGGATCGGACGAAAGGCTCGGGTCAGCAGGTTTGAAGCCTGCCTCCGCTGATGCGGGGACCCGGTTTCGTTCTTAGGTGGGCCCCGTCAATCGAGGAGTGGTAAAGCGGAAGAAGCTGACCACAATGCCACAACAGGCACTCAGGCGATAGCATACGCGAGCAATTTTGGTGTGGGATAGCACACCAAAGGTGTGAGACCTTATCTGAACCTTAGAAAGAAAATGCAACATGGCAGCGTATGATGTGGTAGTTATCGGCGGCGGCCCAGGGGGCTATTCAGCCGCCATTCGCGCGCGGCAGTTGGGGTTAAAAACCGCGCTGATTGAGGACGCCGAGTTGGGCGGCACCTGTCTCAATTGGGGCTGCATTCCCACCAAAGCCCTGCTCAAGCAAGCCGAAGTGTACCAGCTTTTCTTGCGTGCCGAGGAGTTCGGCCTGCGCGTCGATAAGCCGACCGTGGATTGGGATGCGGTCATTGGGCGGAGCCGTCAAGTCGCCGCGCAGTTGTCCAAAGGCGTGGCCTATCTGATGCAGAAGAATCAGGTCGAGGTGTTCGCCGGAAGAGGTCGGCTGACGCCCAGCCGTCAAGTCGCGGTCGAGGACGCCGAGGGCGAGATCGTGGCCGAGTTGGACGCCGCGCACGTGGTGTTGGCCACCGGCGGCCGCCCCAAATCCATTCCGGGCGTGGAATTCGACGGCGAGCGCATCATCGCCAGCCGCGAGGCCATGGTCGTCCCCGCGCAGCCGGCTTCCCTCGCCATCATCGGGGCCGGGGCCATCGGCGTAGAATTCGCCTATTTCTATCGGGCCTTTGGCAGCCGCGTCTTGCTCTTGGAAGCCCTGCCCCAGATATTGCCGCGCGAAGACGAAGAGATCGCCGCGGGGCTAGCCGAGCACTTGACACAGCAGGGGATCGAAGTGGTGACCAAAACCCGGGTCGAGGAAGTCAAAAGGCAAAAGCGCGGGGTCGAGTTGCGCTATCGGGTCGGCGAACAGCAGCAGACGCGGAGCGTAGAGCATGTGCTGGTTGCCACCGGGGTCCAGGGCAATATCGAAGGGCTGGGGCTGGAAGCTGTGGGCGTCCGCACCCGCGATGGCGCGATTGTGGTTGATGAGCGGATGCAGACCAGTGCCAAGGGCATCTACGCGATTGGCGACGTGGCCGGCCCGCCGCTGTTGGCGCACGCGGCCGCGCAGGAAGGAATTGCGGCCGTCGAGTTTATAGCTGGCCGCGACCGGCCCACCCTCGACCCGCGCCAAGTGCCCAACTGCATTTATTGCCAGCCGCAAGTGGCCAGCGTCGGCCTGAGCGAAAGCCAAGCGCGCGAAGCCGGGTACGACGTCAAGGTCGGGCGCTTTCCGTTTGCCGCTAGCGGCAAGGGACAAGCGGCGGGGGAGACCGAGGGGCTGGTCAAGCTAATTTTTGACGTGCGCTACGGCGAGTTGTTGGGCGGGGCCATTTTAGGGGCCGAGGCTACGGAATTAATCGCCGAGTTGACGTTGGCCCTCCGGCTCGAAGCCACGTATGAAGAGCTTTTGTGTACCATGCACGCCCATCCGACGCTGTCCGAGGCCGTGATGGAAGCAGCCGGACAGGCGTTTGGCGAGGCTATTAATTACTAGGAATTGGGAATGGGGAATGTAGGGTCGCGTGATATAGAGGCCCCGGTGCTCCCACCGCTGGATCAGCTTTTGCCGGCTGAGCCGCCGCTTTTGATGGGGGCTGGGCCGGTGCCGGTGGCGGCGGAGGTCGCGCGTGCGGGTGGCATGGTCATCAACCACTTGGGGCCGACGATGGATCGGCTGGTGGAGCACATCAAGCAGTTGGCGAGCTATGCCTTTCAGACGGCCGACGAGCACATCTTGGGGGTTGGGGGGCCGGCGTCGGCAGCTATGGAGATGGCGATGGGCAATCTGCTTTGGCCGGGCCGCCGCGCCTTGGTGCTGCAAAACGGTTGGTTCAGCGGGCGCTTTGCCGAAATGGCGAGCGGCGTGGGAGCCGAGGTCGAAGTGCTGGCCGTACCAGAAGGGCAAGCCGTCTGCGCCGAGCGCGTCGCCGAGCGCCTCAAGAGTCAGCACTTCGACGTGGTGACGATGGTGCAGGGCGAGACCTCCAGCGGCGTTTGCACGGTGGAGCTACCGGCGATTGCCCGCTTGTGCCGCGAGCACGGAGCACTAGCGGTCATCGATGCGGTTTGCACCTTGAGCACCATGCCATTGGCAAAGGACGCTTGGGGCGTTGACGTGGTCCTCACAGGCAGCCAGAAGGGCCTGTCGTCGCTGCCAGGCGTGGCGCTGATTGCCTTTTCCGACGCAGCTTGGAAGCAGGTGCAGCAGCACCCCGGCCCTAGGCCGCATTGGTGCTTGGACGCCCTGCGGGCGCAAAACTTTTGGCAGCAGCACCAATACCATTACACCGCGCCGGTCTCCGGTCTGTTGGCCCTGCACGAGGCCCTGCGGCTGGTCTGCGAGGAGACGCTAGAGCGCCGCTTTGCACGGCATCGGCACTCGTCGCTGGCTCTGCAAGCCGGCATCGAGCAGATGGGGCTTGAGTTGGCTGCACCGCACGCTATTCGCCTCAACTCGGTGGTGGCAATCCAAGTGCCCGCTGGGGTAAATAACGCCCGAGTCCGCGCCGATATGTCGAGCCGTTTCCACGTCGAAATCTCCGGAGCCTTTGGCCTCGACATCGTGCGCATCGGCCAGATGGGCGAGCAGTGCCGAGCACCTCATCTGTTCCGCGTGTTGCACGCCTTGGGCGGTGCTTTAGCACGCGAGGGGGCAGCCGTGGACACCAGCGCAGGGATGGCGGCGTTGGAAAGCTGTTTGGCAGGTTACGGCGGCGATGTACTTTAGAAAAGACGAGGAGGACATGGACTACCCAACCTACGAAAGCCTCGGCGTACGCCCCCTGATCAACTGTCAGGGGACCTATACCATCATCAGCGGCTCGCTGATTTTACCGCAGGTGCGGCAGGCCATGGTCGCAGCCTCCAAGCAATACGTCCACCTCGACGAGCTGATGAAGGCCGTCGGTGCGCGCATCGGCGAGTTGATGCAGTGCGAGTGGGGGCTTGTTACCAATGGTTGCGCCGCGGCCCTGTGCCAAGTTACGGCCGCTTGCGTGGCCGGCACGGATCCCGAGAAAATGGCGCGGTTGCCCGACACTACGGGCATGAAAAACCAAGTCATCGTCCAGCCGAGCCACCGCCACGTGTACGATCACGCCGTGCGCATGGTCGGCGTCGAAATGGTCGAGGTCGCCACGCACGCCGCGCTCGATGCGGCCTTGTCGGACCGCACGGCCATGCTCTTGGTGTTTGGCGATGCGGCCGAGCGGGGCCAGATCTCGGTGGCGGATATGGCAGCGGCCGGTAAGCGGCACGGCGTACCGACCTTTGTCGATGCAGCCGCCGAGCGGCCGGATGCGCCCAACTGGTATCTGGAGCAAGGGGCCGATGCGGTGGCGTATTCAGGTGGCAAGTGCTTGCGCGGCCCGCAGGCGTCGGGCTTGGTTTTGGGGCGCAAGGACCTGTTGCAGGCGGCCTTCCTCAACGGGGCACCGCACCACGCGCTGGGGAGGCCGATGAAGGCGGGCAAGGAAGAAGTTATGGGGCTGTTGGCGGCGGTGGAGCAGTGGGTGGTGCGCGACCACGCAGCCGAGTGGCGGGAGTGGGAGCGGCGCTTGGCGGTGATAGCGGCGGCGGTGGCACCGTTTCCCTCGGTGGCGACGCAGGTCCATCAGCCTGGGCGATCGAATGTTGCGCCGAATTTGGCGGTGCGCTGGGATCGAGAGCGGCTAGCCCTCAGCGGCCACGAGCTGGCGCGCCAACTCGCGGCTGGCCAACCGCGGATCGAGATTTCCGCCCACGAGAGCGGCTTTGGGATCAACCCCTATATGATGGAGCTCGGCGAGGAAGACATCGTGGCGCGGCGGGTGAGCGAGGCTTTGGCCGCGGTCTGCTGAGTTCTTCAATTCGGTCGCTCGCCCCGGCGCAGGGCCACAGACAGCGGCTGAACCCGGTCCTTGTTGGGCGTCGAGCGCACCTTGCCGGTGCGGGGATCCACGCTGTAGATTTTCACGTCTTCGGGCACGTCAAAATCCTTTTCTGGCCGCCCCTCGTTTACCGCGATCATAAAATCCGTCCAGATAGGCACGGCACCATTGCCGCCGGTGATTTGCATCCCGCGCGTATCCACCAACTTATGGGTGCGGCGGTCGTCAAACCCTACCCAGACGCTGGCGATTAAGTCTGGAGTGAAGCCGGTGAACCAAGCGTCGGTATTGTCATTGGTCGTGCCGGTCTTGCCGGCGGCCGGCCGCGCAAAGCCGCGTTTGCGCACTTGGTGGCCGGTGCCGCGATCGACGGTCTGGCGCAAGAGGTGGACCATCTGCGCGGCGAGGTCGGGCGCGATGGCTTGGCGGATCTGCGGCTGGTGGGTAAAGATCGGCTGGTCGTCGGCATCGACTATCCGCTCTATCAAGACCGGCGCGACCTGCAAGCCGTAGTTGGCGAAAGCCCCGTACGCTGCGGCCATTTCCAACACGGTGACTTCGGCAACGCCCAAGGCAATGCTCTTGTACGCTCCTATTGGCCCGGCAAAACCCAAGCGGTGAGACACCTCGACGACGCGGGCCGGACTAACGCGCTCGGAGATTTGTATGGCCGTGGAGTTGGCCGAGCGGACTAAGGCCCACGCCGCGGTCGTCTGCCCCAAGTAGCGGCCGCCGTAGTTGCGCGGTTGCCACTTTTGCCCGTTGACGATATAGGTGCGCCGCTGGTCGTTAAAGACGGTGACCGGACTAATTTTGCTCGCTTCTAAAGCCGCTAGATAGGCTATTGGCTTAAAGCCGGAGCCGGGCTGGCGGCGGGCGGTGAGGGCCCGGTTGTAGTAGCTGACGAAAATGTCCCGGCCCCCGACCATGGCCAGCACTTTCCCGGTCGGCGACAGGCACACCAACGCGCCTTGGATGTAGTCCGGACGCTCGGCCATGGACGCTTCCGAATAGGGCTTAAACCCCAGCCGCTCATCCAACTCGACCATCCCCTTGGCCACGGCGGCTTCGGCCGCTTCTTGCATCGCAATATCCAAGGTAGTATAGACCTTCAAGCTCCCGTAGTGCAGGGCTGTCGGCCCCCACTGCCGGACGATTTCCGCGTTGATGGCTTCGACCCAGTAGGGCACTGGGTTGCGGGGCGGGTAGCCGGGGTCAATAAGGTCTTCGGCTCGGAGAGCGGCGCATTCCCGGCGCGTCTCCAGGTCGAGAAAGCCGCTGGCGACCATGCGGTCGAGCACGTGTTGCAGCCGGGCGGTGGCCCGTTGGGGGTGCCGCAGGGGATTGTACTTGGTTGGGGCGTTGACCTGGCCGATGAGCATGGCAGCACGGGGCAGGCTCAGCGAGTCTGGGGTCGTGTTGAAGAAGGTGGCCGCGGCGTCGTGGATGCCATAGGCGTTGGTGCCATAGAAGACCTCGTTGAGGTACAGCTCTAGGAGGCGATCTTTGTACGCCGGGTGGCCATAGGCGTTGGTGTCTGGGTACGAAGCGGCAAAAAACGCCTCTAGCTGCACGGCGAGGAGGGCTTCGGACAGCTTGCGCTCAAAGGTCTTTTTTGGCGAAAAGAACAGGCGCTTGACAAGCTGCTGGGTCAAAGTGCTGCCTCCGCGAGTGAGGCTGCCCTTTAGCAGGTTGTCGCGGATCGCGCCGACAATGGCCGTCAGGTCGATGCCTCGGTGTCGGTAAAAGTGCGCGTCTTCGGTGGCGATGAGTGCTTTTACCACGTGGGGGCTAATGTGTTCGAGGGGCACCCATTGGCGGCTCTGATTGAAGGTGTAGATGCGCTCGCCAGAAGCCGCGTACATCTCCGTACCGGGGCGGATGCCCAACTCGCGCGGGTCGGTGGGCAGGCTGGGCAAGTTCGGGGCCATGCGCCAGATGGCGTAGCCCACTCCCAGTCCGGCCGCCAAGACGAGGGGCACGGTCAGGACCGCGCCGATGAGCAGCGGGCGTCTCACTGCGCTAGTCCGAGGCGTTGTTGCACGGGCTGGGCCGGCAGCACGAGTGCTGTAGCCTCGTGGCCCGGCACTAGCGCGTACGCGGCGAATTGGTCCCCAGTGCGGGTCAGGCGCAGCTCAAAGCCGTCCGCGCTGTCCCAAGCCGCGAGCAGGTGCTCGGTTTCGCTCTGGAGCAGCGAGTCGGCCCGGGTTTGCACGATCTGCGCTAAGGCCGCTGCGATGATCGGCCCGGCATCGCTTTGCGCGCGATCGGGGGCGGCGCTCAAAAGCGGCGCTAGATGCTGATGCCAGTAGGCCGCGTCTTCCTCTTTCATCTTCAGAAAGGTCCAGGCTTCGGGCTCGTCTTTTGCCAGTAGCCACTTGTGGAGTTGGTGGAAGAGCGAGCCGTCCTCTAAGGCTATTTGCGCACCGATGAGGGCGTGGAGATACGAGGCGTCGCCAGGTACGATGGCTTGGGTTAGCAGGTAGCGACCATGTTCGTAGATCTGCAGGGAATAGGCAAGTTCGCGCAGAGTCTCCGGGTCGAGGTGATCGGGTTGGAGGGCGGTGTCCCGCCGCGCGACCGCGAAGAACGCCGCGTGGGCGCCGTGGTACTGGAGTTGATAGTGGTTTTGCAGAACCGGCAGCGGGGCTTGGCTCGGCTCTAGGGGAGCCTCGGCCAGCGAGTCGGATAGGGCCATGCGGGTCTGCCGGCTGGCGAGAATCCCCTGCCAAAGTGCGCCTCCCGGCTGGCGCTCTGGGTTTTGTCGCATCAGGTATTGGCCGATATAGCGGGCCGAGAATTGGGTTTGGTATTCGATCAAAAAAAGAACGCAAGCCGCGCAGAAAGGCACCAACGCACATAGGGCGATGCGAATAAGACCATAGAGAAAAGCCAACATGGCGACACAATAACTTCGGGGCGACTTCTTGTCAAAAGTGCTTGCTCATTTTAGGAGAGTAATGGTACTTTTGGCAGAGAGGCGATTAATCTATCTGGGGAGGTAGAAGAATATGAAACGCCTAAAATTTGCATGGATTGTCGTCGCTGTCGGGCTATGGCACTGCGGCGATGGCGAAAAGAGCACCAGTCCCGTTGCGATCGTCGATCCTCCACAGGCGCCGCACGGGTTGGGTGTGGAGCGCATCGGCGACGGTGAGGTGTGGCTCAATTGGCAAGCCGCCGAGGGCGAAAACGAAGTGCTCTACGTCGTCTATCGCTCGGTGGGGAACGAGGCGGCCGTGGCTATTGACTCCACATTCCAGACCCGATTCAAGGATCAAGGCCTACAATACGAGCTGGAGTACACTTATCGAGTAACCGCGATAAACGGCGGCGGCGAAAGCGACCCCTCCAATGCCATCAGTGGACAGCCCCTCAATAGCTTAACCCCACAGATGCCGACTTCGGTGCGCGCCGCAGCGCACCATCTCGAAGTACTCGGCCAACTCGACATCACCCTCGCTTGGAATGAAAACTCGGAGACCGATCTCTTGGCTTATCTGGTCTATCGCTCGACTGAGCAGGGTTTTACCCCGAGCGTCGAGCATTTGCTCATGCAGGTGTCGGTGCCGAGCTTTATCGACGAGAAGATCGAGGTAGGCACGGTGTATTACTACCGGATTACGGCGGTAGATCGCGGCGGCAAGGAAAGCAATGCTTCCGAGGAAGTCAGCGACGTCGCGTTGCCCTCGCCGATGCTATTGGCTCCGGTCTCCGGAGAAGAGACCGCTGCACCTTTGACCTTTACTTGGAATCGCTTGTCTGAGGCGCTCACATTCCAGGTGATCGTCACTACCTCGCTGACCAGCGGCGAGGTGTCGGACATGCCGCTGACTAGCGATACCACGGCCGTATTTACCGGTCGCATTAAGGAAGGACGCTTGGTTGCGCTCAAACCCGGGCAGGTGTACTACTGGAAGGTCGTGGCCAGTACGCACGCCGATGGGCTTGAGAATTCGGTGAGTCGGGTTGAGAGCTTCAAGGTGGCTGAATAGATGAGATGGACGCAGATATAGACCCTGGAGCCTTGCACGTCGTCGAGACCTTGCGCCGAGCCGGCTTTCAAGCCCTGCTAGCTGGTGGTTGTGTGCGCGACTTGGCGTTGGGACGCGTGCCCAAGGACTGGGATGTGGCTACGGATGCTAGGCCGGAAGAGGTGGCAGCGCTCTTTGAGCACACGGTGCCGATAGGTGTGCAGTTTGGCATCTCGGTGGTGGTGCTCGACGAGGGCGACTACGAAGTAGCGCGCTTCCGCCGCGACGGCTCGTACCGCGATGGCCGCCGTCCCGCATCCATTGGATTGGCCGATGTCTGCGCTGACGCCCAACGCCGCGATTTTACCATCAACGGCCTGTTCTACGACCCGGAGAGCGGCGCGATCTTCGATCACGTCGGTGGGCAGCGCGACCTTCACGCCAAGGTCATCCGCGCCATCGGCGCCCCGGCCGCGCGCTTTGCCGAAGACAATCTGCGCCTGTTGCGGGCCGTGCGCTTTGCCGCTCGGCTCGGCTTTACCATCGAACCCACGACGTGGGACGCGCTCTGCGCTTGGGCCGAGTGCATTGCCAGTGTCAGTGCCGAGCGCCTCCGCGATGAGCTAACCCTGCTGTTGACTGAGGGCGAGGCCGTGCGCGGCTTGCGCCTTTTGGACCAGTCTGGCCTGCTGCAAGCCGTGCTGCCGGAAGTCGCGGCCATGCGGGGCGTACCGCAAGACGCTGAATTCCATCCCGAAGGCGACGTGTGGACCCACGTCCAGCTCCTCTTTGAACATCTCGACAAGCCGTCGGCTGAGCTGGCTTGGAGCGCGTTGCTCCACGATATTGGCAAGCCGTCCACTATGGTGCGAGCCGAGCGCCTCCGCTTCTACGGCCACGACGCGGTCGGGGCCAAAATGGCGGCTGTGATCTGTGGGCGGCTGCGGATGTCCAACGAGGCGCGCGAGCGCATCCGCGTGCTCGTGGCTGACCACATGCGGATCGGCCATGTGCGCCAGATGCGCCCGAGCACGTGCGCGCGTCTGTTGCGCGAGCCGCACTTTCCCGAGCTGCTCCAATTGCACCGCGCCGATTGCTTGGCCAGCCACGGTAAGCTCGACCTATACGAGTTTTGCCAAGAGCAGTTGGCCAACTTAAAAAAGGAACATCTGCGCCCGTCAGCTCTGCTCACAGGCGACGACCTCATCGCCTTGGGCTTTGCTCCCGGGCCACTGTTTAGGGAAATTCTCACTGCCGTCGAGGACGCTCAGTTGGAAGGGCAACTCGATAACTACTACGCCGCGCTGCATTTTGTGCGGCGCAAATTCATCGCAGAGCCCGCCGACTAGTCGGCGGGCTCTGCGATCTGGTCCAAGAGGCGTAGCTGGGCGGGCGGATAGCTAGATAGGAGACCGAAGGGTGTGCGTTCACTTATACCGGCTGGTGCTCTGCCGGCGACATTAGGTACAGCCCGCTCCAGCCCTCCGCACGGACTTGACGCACTTGCTCGGCAGCCAATTCGACGCCCGCTTTAGCTTGGTCGGCCGGGTCCGCATACACGGCCAGCTTGGCAAAAATCTCTTCCGGTACAACCACCCCGGGTACCTCGGCAATGCGCCGGGCGTGTTCCAACCCTCGCAGCACCATCACCTCCACAACGATCGGCCCTTGGGCGCGATAGGCGGTCAAAGATCGGCTGGGTCATTACGTAATCGGGAGTACAGCCATTTTTCTTAATAGCTGGACGACAGGTAATGTGCCGGGTTGTTGCGGGAGCCTCCGGGGATCGGTACAGGAAGTACCCGGCCCTCCCAAGGATGGTAAAATAAAGGTTCGTTTTCTTCGCGTATAATAGGGCCAAATCCATGCATTCCGCCCATGGTTGCTCCTAGGGTTTTGCACAACCGTTTAGCTGTCGTGGAGAGTTGCTGGATATCCGATGATCGATTGCCCAGCGGCGGGCGGCTCGATCTGGTCTAATAAATGTATGACGTCTTTGGGCTGGACCTTATTGCGAAAAAAGAAGACCCCGCCAAGCACGTTCTTAAAATCATCCTCGCTGACATTGAGGTTGGACGAGACGGCCACGAGCAAGTCCTTGCGCCGGGCTTGGCGCAGCTTTTCGAGCTTGCGCCGTAGATAATCCGGGCGCCAGTAGCCCATGATTTCCAACAGCGCCGTGCGCCCGTCGGGATGGCGGAAAGTGAAGTCTGGGATCATCACAGTCTCTTTGAGATTGACCACTTCGCTCTCGCGTTCGAGTTGCCAAGCGGTTTTGGCCTGGGCGAAGCGTGCGGCAAACGTTTCCTCCAGCAGGGAGTCGTACAGGGTCTGATCCCGGTAGTGAGAGACTAGGCCCGACTGGTCGTCGAGGACGAAGTGCTGGCGGCGGCCGTCCTTGCGGACAATATCGGCCTGCATCGACCAGCGGGTACACAGCAGCAGGGCTGGGAGGAAGACCGCCATTTGCAGGCCGTATTTTTGCGAGTGGCGGAACATGCTCACTGGGCCGTCGAGGGCAATCTCATAACCGGCATCGACATCGCCTTCGATGGTGTGAATCAGCCGGTAAAACTTGATGAACTTGAAAAGCTGTTTGTAGCGCACCGGCAGGTTTCGATACACGCTCAGACGCAGGATTTCGCAGCGGTAGAGCATGGCTTGGGCTAGTGCCACATTGTAGCGCAGGAGCAACTCGTTGGGCGAAGGTGCGGCAAAGGTCGCAAGCTGATGGTTTTCGGGTAGGTCGGCGTATAGCCCTGCGAGCACAGCTTCGCTGCTGATCTGGTGTTTGAGGGCGACCTGCTCCAGCAGGTCCTCGCGCTTGACTGGATAGATGAGACTAGGCTCGCGAACGACCGGATGGTGGGCGCGGGCTAAGGTAAAAACGGCGCGGCGCAATTCTTCTGGGGGCTGGGGGCTGGCGACGTGGAATTCGCAGTAGTGGTCGCAGAGTAGCTTGGCGATACCGCGCTGAATGCGGTAGTCGGTGCGGTCCCCGGCGAGCACATCGAGGGCGTGTTGTAGCTCTCGCCGAGTTTTGCCTTGGTGTTCGGCGTGGATCTCGATGAGTGCTTGGGCTAGGTCGATGAGGGCCGGGTCCTCGACGGCGACATAGCGCGGTTCGATATAAGGGCCACGCGAGCGGGTCAGCAGGAGGTCCGAGGTCAGCACTGGGCTTACTCGTAGGCTTCGTGGCGGCGGCGGCGGTTACTGATGTGATCTTCGACCGTGTCCTTAGAGACTACTTCGTAGAGTACGGCTTCCTTGCCTTGGCGACGGCGGAGGATGCGCCCGAGGCGCTGGACGTGCTCGCGGATGGTCCCCGAACCGGAGAGGACTACCGCGACGTTGGCTTCGGGGATATTGACGCCCTCGTTGAGCACTTTTGAGGCGACGAGGGCGAGGTACTCCCCCTTGTTGAAGGCTTCGAGGATGGCCTTGCGCTCTCGAGTGCGGGTGCGGTGGGTAATGGCCGGGACCAAGAAGGTGCGGGAGATCTGATGGACGGTCTCGTTGTCGTTGGTAAAAATCAACACGCGGTCGCGCGGGTGGGCCTTGAGGATGTCTTCGAGGACGCGGAGCTTGGCGGTCGCGCCGAGTGCGAGCTGGCGGTGGCGGCGGTAGGCGTGCATAGCTCGCCGGCCGCTGGTGCTTTTGGCCGAGAGCATGACGAAGTGACGCCAGCCATCGGCCGTGCCGAGACGGATATGCTTGTCGGCGAGGAAGGCCCGGTACTCGTCGCGGGCGGCCTCGTACTGAACGCGTTCCTCGGCGACCATATCTACTTGGCGGCGCTCGACGCGATACTCGGCCAAGTACTCGCCGGACAAGGCGCGGATGCCGCGCTCATAGGCTATAGGACCGACGAGGGTGTCGAGGAGCACGTGGCGGCCATCGGCTCGTTCCGGCGTGGCAGTCAGCCCTAGGCGGTAGGGTGCTAGGCACATTTCGGCGGCGTGGCTGTACATTTCGCCGGGCAGGTGGTGGACCTCGTCAAAGACTATGAGGCCGAAGCGGTTGCCGTAGCGGTCCATCTGCATATAGGCGCTGTCGTAGGTGGCAACGGTCAGGTCGGCTAGCTCGTGGTAGCCGCCGCCGAGCAGGCCGACCTCGACGGCAAACGAGCGGGTGAGCAGGTCGTACCACTGGTTCATCAGGTCGATGGTCGGAGCGACGACGAGGGTGCTGCGCTGGACTTCTACCATAGCCATGAGTGCGACCTGCGACTTGCCCGTGCCAGTGGGCAAGACGACCACGCCGCGGCAGCCGTGCTGTTGCCAAGCAGCGATGCTTTCGGCTTGGTGCGGGTGCGGCTCAGGCGCGGTTCGCAGCTGCAGGGAAAGGGTATTATAGCGCGGGGCCGCATTCTTGAATGCGACTCCGTTTTGTTTGAGGTGTTCGACGCTTTCGCGGTAGAAGTGGGCTTGGGCGCGCCAGTGATCGACGCGCGCGTCCCAGACAAAGGCCGGAGGCGCGTCCTCTCCCCGATAGTCGCGCAGGAGCAGGGTGCCTTCTTCAAAGGTTAGACGCATAGACCCAGATTGATTAGGAGGAAGAGAAATGATACATTGGGGCCGCAAAGCGATCAAGGCATCATCAACCAAGGAGACACAGCGATATGGACACAGCCCGAGTGGGTTTGGCTCGCGCCGGTGCGCGGCGGGCCAACGTATATCAAGCGCTGGATTGGGTGCGCGAGGACATCGAGTCGAATCTAGCCGCCCAAGTGATGCTCAAGCCGAACTTCCTATCCAGCGAAAATTCCCTCGCCTCGACCCATGCCGACGCTATGCGCGGTGCCATCGACTTTCTGCTTAGCGCGGCGCAGCCGCCCGAGGAGATCGTCATTGCCGAAGGTGGCAACGAGAAGTTTTCGGGCGAGGCGTTTGCCAACTTCGGCTATGGGGCCCTAGTCGAAGAATACCCAGTGCCGATTCGCTTGGTCGATCTGCATCAGGAGACGCGGTGGGAAGAGACCGCGATTTACATGGCCGGCGGCATCGCGGCGGCTGTGCGGATGCCGAGCGTGGTCCTCGAATGCCCCTGCACGATCTCGGTGGCCGTAGCCAAGACCCACGACGTGTGCGTGGTTACTTTGGCGCAGAAGAACATGATCATGGGGACGCTGCACAAAGAGGATCGCATCAAGATGCATGGCTATCCCTCGCACGCCGAGCGCGTGTTGCCCAGCGAAGCCGAGGTACTCAACGTGAACTTGATCCGCTTGGCCCAGTATCTCAAGCCAGACATCGGAATCGTCGATGGCACGGTGGGCCTGCAAGGCAATGGACCCGGGGGAACCGATGCTGTGCCGATGGGAGCGGCGGCCGCGTCAGCCGATGTCTTTGCCGTGGATGCGGTCATGGCCAAGGCCATGGGTTTTGAGCCGATGGCACTAGGCCTTTTGCACTACGCCGACACCTTGGGCTACGGCGTGGCCGACTTGGACCGAATCGAGGTGCGGGGTGTGCCGATTGCGGAGGTCGCCTGCGCCTTCAAGCCGCACGAGACGACTGCGCAACAGATGCAGTGGCACAGCGCGGCGGCACAGTTTTTGCCATGACGCCTCCCAACATCCTCTGGATCTGCACGGATCAGCAGCGCTACGACACGATCGGCGCACTCGGTTATTCCCACGTCGATACCCCCCATATCAACAGGCTAGTCGCCGAGGGCGTGGCCTTTACCCATGCCTATTGCCAAAGCCCGATCTGCACGCCGAGCCGCGCGAGTTTTCTCACCGGACAGTACGCCAGCGCCGTCCACATCAACGGCAATGGCCTCGATAGTTTTCCCGACTACCCGCCGCTGGTCACGCGGATGTTGGCCGAGGCTGGGTACGACTGCGGGCTGATTGGCAAGCTGCACTTGGCCAGTGCCTATCGCCGCATTGAGCCGCGCGTCAATGATGGGTATCGCTACTGGGAGTACAGCCACGCGCCTCGCGACGACTGGCCACAGGGGCACGGCTATGCCGACTGGGTGCGGGAAAAGGGGGAAGTCTTAGGCGAGTTGATGAAGCAATATCCCCACGGCTTGCCCGCCGAGTTCCACCAGACGACATGGTGCGCCGAGAAAACGATTGAGTTTATGCGCCAAAAACGCGATGGCCCCTGGCTGGCCAGCGTCAATATCTACGACCCACACCCGCCGTTTAATCCGCCGCAGAGCTACCGCGACCGCTTTGACCCAGCGGCCATGCCAGGGCCGCTGTTTGCCGACAGCGACTTGGCGCAGCAGGAAAAGCTAGCAGCGATTGATTTCCAGTCCAAGGGACGGCGGCCCGACCAACTCGATATTCGCGATCCTTTGCACAAAGACCGGCCGACGCCCGGGGCCGATGTGCGCGTGTTGCAGGCGGCGTACTGCGCCATGATTGAGCAGATCGACGATCAAGTGGGCAGGATGCTGGCCGCGCTCGCAGACACGGGCCAGCGCGACAATACCGTGGTGATTTTTACGTCTGACCACGGCGAAATGCTCGGCGACCACGGGCTGATCCAAAAGGGTTGCCGCTTTTACGAGGGCTTGGTGCGGGTGCCGCTGATTTTTTCTTGGCCAGGGCACTTTGAGGAAGGCTTGGTGCGCGGTGATCTAGTTGAGCTGACCGACAAGGCGCCGACGCTTTTGGAGCTAGCCGGGCTAGAGGTGCCGGAGCGGATGACTGGCCGCTCGCTCTTGCCGATTTTGCGCGGCGAGAGCGCAGCACCGCACCGCGACTTCATCCGATGCGAGTACTACGACGCGTTGGACGCGCCCGATGGGACCTTCGCCACCATGTACCGCGACGAGCGCTACAAGCTGGTACTCTACCACGGGCACGGCTTGGGCGAGCTGTACGACTTGGAAGAGGACCCAGATGAGTTCGAAAACATGTGGGACGAGCCGCAAGCACAACCGATTAAGTTGGAGCTGATGCAAAAGAGCTTCGACGCTTCGATGCTGGCGATGGACCGAGGGCCTCGGCGCGTGGGGCCGATGTGATGGAGCGGCAGCAGCGGGTGACGCAGCGGCCGATCTGGCGATTCCGCGGGGCGGACAAAGCGGCCGCAGACGACCCAGTAACGGTCGAAGAGCCGCTGGAGATCCGCGTGGAGGAGACGCCGATCGCGGTTGTTATGCGCACCCCGCGTCACGACTTTGAGCTAGCGGCCGGCTTCTTGTGTACCGAGGGCCTGATCCAAGCGCCGCAGGAGCTAGGCGCGATCTCGTACTGCACGGCTGCGGAGCCGCCCAACGAGGAGAATATCGTCGAGGTCAAGCTGGCCGCTGGCGTGGACTTTGATCGGCAGCGGCTCCAGCGCAACTTCTACGCCTCGTCGAGTTGCGGGGTCTGCGGCAAGGCCAGCATCGAGGCGATCACCTGCGAGGCCCCCGCGCTAACGGGCGATTTTACCGTGCCGCTAGCCATGCTCTACGGCCTCGGCGACCGCATGCGCCAGGCACAGGATGTATTCGAACAAACCGGCTCGCTGCACGCGGCGGCCCTATTTGATCAAGCGGGCGACTTGCTCGTTTTGCGCGAGGACGTGGGTCGGCACAACGCAGTGGATAAGCTCATCGGCCACTACGCGCTGCGCAACGAGCCGGTGCCAAAAAAGAGCGTGCTGATGGTCAGCGGCCGCACCAGCTTTGAGATTGTGCAGAAGGCGCGGATGGTGGGGATGGCGGTGGTCGCGGCCGTATCCGCGCCGTCGAGCCTAGCGGTAGATCTGGCGCGGGAATCGGGTATGACACTGTTGGGATTTTTGCGCGGGCGGGGGTTCAATGTGTATACCGGGGGAGAGCGGATCGGTTGAAGAACCTCGTGTCTGCCACCACCCTCCAGAATTGCGACCGGATCGCCAAGATCGATCATCCTCTGACGAAATGCTGCTGAATACGGAGAAACCACAATGTTGGAAACAAGCTTTAACGAACTGATTGTTCAAACTATCGAATTGTACAAAGAAAAAAGGAAAGTCGATAAGGAGCTAGAAGAAAAGAAAGAAGCAATACGTCAGCACTCAGAGGGTAAAAAGAACAGGTTCTCTATTTCGGGCCTTGGCAAAATTTTAGTGGCGGCAAAAAGAACTAAAGGCCTTGATGTGGATATTGAAAACTTGAACAACCTTAACCGGGAACAACTCGCTTGGCTCATCAACAAGAATGTATTGAGACTTTCGTTAAATAAATCAGTTTTTAAGTCGCTCGATGAAAGGGCTAAGAAAGGCATTTTGGCCACGGGATGTATTAAGCAGATCGAATATGAAGATGGCCAGCTTAGGCAGCGGGTCTCCATAAGGGTTGAGGAGGATGAGGAAACTCGTGACACTAGGAATCTCCATGACTCCAACCTCCCCGATAGCCGGGCTGTAACTAACATTGAAGAAGAAATCGACGAAGAGTATGATGACGAAGCTGACTTGATCTCAAGGGACCGCGATGACGATCTCGACGAATTGGGACGGTCCCAAGAAGAAGGCTGGCCCTACCGCTGACGATGACGACGAATCGTAACGCTATCATGCAGTACAAATCACCATAAGAAACGTTGGCCGTCCGTGCCGCCTGGCAACGCCAGTCCATGGATGCATGCATTCCTCCGCGACGAGTTGGAACGAATCGCGTCGCGTTCCTCACTCGACGAGTGGCTGCACCAAGTTCGCGAGCGCAAGGAAACGGCGGAATCCGCAGCCGTCCGTTCAGTATTCTACAAGCCAGGATGCCGATAGAACGCGACTATTGTTGTTGATTCGTCCGCGTTAAACCTACCTCGGGGCGCAGTAAGCATCGTCGTTTAATTTTTCTATGTAAAAGGAGAAGATAATGGGCAAGAAAAAACAGGCTGAAAGACCGCAGCTCAAACTCTGTGCCGCAGCATGGACGTTGACCAACTACCCGTCCGAAGCCAAGCAGTGGTCAATGGACCGCAAAGTCCGTGCAGCCAAGGACGCTGGATTTGTTGGCTTCAGTGCCGGGGCCGATCCCGAGATCTCCGAGGCTTGCGCCAAGCACGGACTACAGCTCGTCGGCGGGGTTGATATAGCCACAGTAGAAGAAGCCGATCTGAAACTAGCGGCTTTCAAAAAAGCTGGTGCCGAGCATGTCAACATCCAGCTCTGCGACCACGACACGGCGATCCCCAAGGCGGTGACGGTGGCGCGGGCGGTGATGCAGGCGGGCAAAAAGCTCAAGCTCAAACCGGCGATCGAATGGCACCGCGACACGTGTACGGAGACGCCAGAGAAGGGACTGGCGCTGGCGGCGCAGTACGAGAAACGCTACAAGGAAAAGCTGCGCACCAACTTCGACCATTCGCACCCGGCGATTATCAAACAGCTACGGCCTGCCAATTTCTGGGAGCGCATCGCCGAGTACCGCCCCGATCTGCTCAAAATGAGCGAGTTGATTCACTTCCGCACCTTCACCGGCAGCCATTGTCAGACGCCAGTAACCAATAGCCGCGGGGTTCTAGACGCGGATTTTATTACTTGGCGCGACCATTTCCTCAAGCATCTGCTCTACCACTGGGTCAAAGGACAGCGCGGAGCCACCGAGCTATGGGCCGTCGTCGAGCTGGGGCCGAAGGGTTCGGGCTACGCGCTCGACTGCTTTCCCGACGTGTGGAAGGACGCGATCGCCGCGCGCGGTGAAATCGAGAAGGCGTTTAAGGGGGCGCTGAGGAAAGCGGAGAAGTAGCTCTTTTGCCCTATCTTATGGAATTGCGCCGCTATTATGCCGCACTCTGCAAATGCATCCCCAATGCTCGCGTGACCGCATCACCGTCGCAAACGTGGGATTACCGTCCTCCGACAAAGCCTTGTAAAGCCCTTTGCGGCTCGACTCATGTTCCCCGCCCGGGCGATGTCGTTTAGGGCAGCGCAAATAAGACTCCCGTCGCCCGGATCTTCCTCGGCGCATGCTTCTAGGTAAAGGCGTGCGTCTTCTTGGGTGTGTAGGTGCTCCGTGACATCCCATTTCGCGAACGATTCGTTCATGTCTGCCTCCAGTCCTTCGCCAGCTGTCCGGCGCGTTCGATGTCGCGCTGCTGACTGCCCTTGTCTCCTCCGCAGAGTACAATGACCGCCGCTGCCTCGCGCAGGCAGTAGAGGCCGCGATGCACGCGAAGCTCAAACAGCCCACCGCCGAGCGGCTTGTTGTCCCCGGCATTGCCCAGCGAGACGTTTCGCAAACGCGCTTCGGTCGCGCAAGCCGCGAATCCAGTGCCGAAACGCAGTGCTTTCTATCCCCTCGATTTATCAAGCGCATCCTGAAATGGTATGGTGGGGCGGAAATCGTAAACCGGGGTGTTCGCGGCATGACCGCCCCGCTGTTCAGACGATTCCCCACCTCACTCGTCCCAACTCGCGCGACCGCTCCCGCTCGTATGCTGAATCGATGTCGAATTCGCGATCTAGCCACAACACCTCTCGCTGCTCGGGACTCAGCGCATTGAGCAGTTCAGACGTCAGGTAGTCCCCCCACGTAAAGCGATGGTTGTCGATCGCGTGCGGATGGAACAGCCAGTGGCTCATATACCGGCAGACACTAGTGCGGTTGAGCCACGTTGAGTGAAACAGCTTTGCATGGCGTACGATTAGCTGGTGGGGTTCGACCTCCAGTGAAATCTCGTTGTCGAGTGCGACGTCTTCCCAGCCGTCATCGGCCTGTGAACCGACAGTTCCTCGTTCCTTCCTGAGTTGCGCGACCGTCTCCTCAAGGGAGCTAGGCGGCCCAGTGTGACTGCCTAAAACAATACGCAAACACCCGTTCTCGTGCGAAGCTCCGGAGAAATAGTGCATGAACTCCGCCCACCCCGGGCCCCCGTCGATGTGCCACCCTACCGATCGGTTGGGGGCCTGCTCGTTGATGCCACCATTGCGCAGATAGATATCGCTGTCCGCGGTCAGTTGGCGGGCGAGCTCGATGATTTCGGGGTGCAGGATGATGTTCATGAACGGCAGAGAGTGATCGAGGGAACACCAGTACGAGTCTTCTAGTTGCGGTCGCAATCGAAAGTGATTTCTCTTGCTGCCGTCTGCCGGCCCCTCAGTTGGATCTTGGGCCGCCTTTTCGACCGCTGCTATGCACGCCTCGGTGAGTCTCTCGGGGAACGGACAGTCGATTATGACGTAGCCATAAGTGCGATACTGCTCTAATTGTTCCTCGCTGAATTTCATTCTCTTTTCCTTTTGCGGTATGCCGTCCATGTCCTTGCTTCACAGCGTATAGGAGTGCCCGTATGCACCCCAAAGCATAGGATGGCACGTGGTGCCTTCTCTTAGATAGGGCACGTGGCCTTCCACGATCGGAGCGTCAACACCGACTTCGTGGAATGCTTTCATGGCCTCCGTCATGTCGAGGTGGCCTTCGCCGATGAACGTTTCCGAAAACTTTGGCACTGGGCCCGTTACGCTCCTGAAGTGGATGTGGAAGAGACCACTACCTTGTTTGCGAGTTGCACGCGCCCTCTCCCGCGTCGCCTACGGATCGGGCCGCATGAAGTGGGCAAAGAAGTCGTTGCCCTTGTCATCGACGACGATAAAGGCCGGGAAGTCCTCGACCTCGATTTGCCAAATAGCCTCCATGCCTAGCTCCGGGTATTCCAATATCTCGACCTTGCGGATGCAGTCTTGGGCCAGCCGCGCCGCTGGCCCGCCGATGGAGCCGAGGTAGAAGCCGCCGTACTTTTTGCAGGCTTGGGCGACTTGGCGCGAGCGGTTGCCCTTGGCCAGCATGACCATGCTGCCGCCAGCCTCTTGGAACTCGTCGACGTACCCGTCCATGCGCCCGGCTGTCGTCGGCCCGAACGATCCCGACACATAGCCTGCGGGCGTCTTGGCCGGACCGGCGTAGTACACGCACTGATCCTTGAAGTACTGGGGCAGGTCCACGCCGGCGTCGAGCCGCTCCTTGAGCTTGGCGTGGGCAATATCGCGGGCCACGATCAGGGGGCCGGTCAGCGAGAGCCGGGTGCTGACTGGATGCTGGCTGAGGGTGGCGCGGATTTCGTTCATCGGTCGATTGAGGTCGATATCGACGACCGCGCCGCCTAGCTGGTCATCGCTGATTTCGGGCAGGTATTTGACCGGCTCGGTCTCCAAGGCTTCGAGGAAGAGACCCTCGGCGGTGATCTTGGCGAGGATTTGGCGGTCGGCTGAGCAGGAGACGGCCAAGCCGACCGGACAGGAGGCCCCGTGCCGCGGCATCCGCACCACCCGCACGTCGTGGCAGAAGTACTTGCCGCCAAACTGCGCCCCAATACCGATCTCTTGGCTCATCTTGAGCACCTCGGCCTCCATCTCCAAATCGCGGAAGGCTTGGCCGTACTCGTTGCCTTGGGTCGGTAAGCTGTCGAGGTAGCGGGTACTGGCGAGTTTGGCCAGCTTGAGGGTGTGCTCGGCCGAGGTGCCGCCGATGACTAAGGCGAGGTGGTAGGGCGGGCAGGCGGCGGTGCCGATCATGCGCAGCTTGTCGTCGATAAAGGAGCGCAGCCGCTGGGGAGACAGCAAAGCCCGGGTCTCCTGAAAGAGGAAGCTCTTGTTGGCCGAGCCGCCGCCTTTGGCGATGAACATGAGCTTGTAGGCCGCGCCCTGCTCGGCGAAAATCTCGATTTGGGCCGGAAGGTTAGTGCGGGTGTTTTGCTCCTCGAACATGCTCAGGGGCGCCAGTTGGCTGTAGCGGAGATTGGTTTCCTGATAGGCTTTGGCGATGCCGGCCGAGAGCGCGGCCTCGTCGTTGCCGTCGGTCCACACCTGATGCCCCTTCTTGCCCATGACGATGGCGGTGCCGGTATCTTGGCACATCGGCAAAATCCAACCGGCAGCGATGTTGGCATTTTTGAGCATGTCGAGCGCGACGAAGCGGTCGTTGTCCGAGGCTTCCGGGTCATCGAGGATGCGACGCAGTTGGGCGAGGTGGCTGGGGCGCAACAGGTGGGCCGAGTCGCGAATGGCTTGGTCGGCGAGCAGGGTCAGGCCCTCGCTGGCCACCTTGAGGATCGGGTGCCCCTCAAATTGGCTAATGGAAACGCAATCAGTGGTCAGCAGGCGATAAGGGGTTGGATCCTCGCCGAGGGGCAGGAGTTCGTGGTGGATGTAGCCGTTCATTGGGCTCCTTAGTTAGTTAGGGGTCAATAGTGCGGTGCTTGATCTGTCCCCAGCTTTTGGCTTTGACGGCTGTTGACAGCGGCGAGGGCAGGTCAAAGTAATTTAGCGGCGAGCGATAGAGCGCACCGTTGCGTTCGCCGATGGCGGAGATGGCCCAGTTGGTTAGTACTGAATCGAGGGGGGAGATAGCGATAGTGCCCTTCTCAGCGTTTGATATCGCGTCGGCTTTTACCATCGCCCAAGGAACAAATTCGCTAGCCTGCTTTTGGATGCGGTTCAATGTAAGGAATATATCACAAATTCCCGCTTCTAGCGCACTTGGACAAACAGGCGTTTCTCGATCGTCGAAAACGCGGTTCCTCAGACCGCGACTCCTTCGAGCCACTGCAAATCCGCCTCAATGCCAAAGCCGGGCGCGTCGCTGGGCACGAGGTAGCCGTCTTGGATGGCTGGCGTGCCGGGCAAGAGGGTCATTTCGCAGAGCGGCACCCCGGGCGGCGACACGCTTTCCGAGCGCTCGCCCCAGGCAATGGCGGGCATGGCGAAAGAAAGGTGCTGGCCGTAGGGATAGTTCATGCCGCCGTGGGCGATGACCGAGACGCCGGCAGCCTCGGCAAGGTGGCAGATTTTGACCCCGGCCGTTATGCCCCCGACCCACAGTACGTCTGGTTGCAGGATATCGACGAAGCGACCGTTGAGTGCTTGGGCAAAGGTGCGCGGCAAGTACCAGTGTTCCCCCGAGGCGAGGGTCTGCCAAGGGAGCCGCTGGCGCACTTGGGCGTAGCCAGCCCAATCGTCGGCGGGTAGGTAGTCTTCAATCCACTTCAGGCGGTAGGGACGGAGCATCTCGGCGAGGCGGACGAGGTGCTCCACGTCCTGCGACAGCCAGCAGTCGAGGCACAGCTCGATGTCGTCGCCGATGAGCTGGCGCGTGGTGGCCACGAGTTCCTCGATTTTCTTGAGGCCGTCGAGGCCGTCGGCCGCGCCCCACGGGGTGAAGAGCTTGGTCGCCTTAAACCCCAGTTCCATGTACCACGCCTGTTCAAATCCGGAAGCATAGCAGAAAATTTTGTCCTTTTGCGGGCCGCCGAGCAATTCGTACACAGGTTTTTGCAGCAGCTTGCCCTTGAGGTCCCACAGCGCGGTATCCACGGCGCTGATGGCGTAGCTGGCCAGCCCCTGGCCGCCGTAGGACGCGGTGGAGCGCAGCATGACGTCCCACAGCTTTTCCGTGGCCATGCAGTTTTCGCCGGTGAGCAATGAGGCGAAGTGATCGTTGATGATGGGCAGCACGGGAGGCGAGTGAACGGTCAGCCCGAGGCCCCAAGTGCCGTCCTCGGCCGCGACCACGCAGGCGATGCGTTGCCATTCTGGGGAGCCGGTGCGGCCGGCGCGGAAGCGGGCATAGCGGTCGAGCGGACGGTGCAGGGCGTGGCCGGGCCGTTGGCTGGGGCGTGGGGTCGTTTTCTGAGGGGGCGTAAGCGCGATTTGCGCGGCGCGGATTTCCTTGATTTTCATGGGAGCCTGCCTTAGTCGAGCTGGGAAAAGCGGTTGGGCGTGAAGAGAGTTTGTAGGGTTTGGGCGATGCCGGCGCGGGTTACATGGCGGCCAGCGTCGTGCAGGTCTTGGTATTTTTCGCTTAGGACTTTGGCGAGGATTTCGCGGAAACGCTGCCACTTGGGGATGAGGTTTTCCAGTACGCGGGCGTCCGAGTTGAAGGGGATGAAGCGGTCGCCAGTCATTTCGAGGCGCATCCGCAGGTCCTGTTCGACCAAGCCCGGATGGTAATTGAACCACCAGTGGCCAATGACCATGATGTTGTCGTTGTGGCAGGAGAGGACGCTGGCGTCGTACTGGTTGGCATTGTGGAGCGGAGTGATGAAGAAGGCGTTGTCGGGATGGCGGCGCACCAACTGCTGATAGGGATACATGTCGGCCAGCCCCACGCCGTCGCCAGCGTCGCGCCAAGCGGGTTTGAGCTGGCGGATGGGGCCGGGCATCATAAAGAAAGGCAGCTTAAACTCGCGCAGGGCCGGCAGCACCGCGTGGTGTAGCACCGCACCCTCCAGCCCGCTGAGGTCGTGGACTTGGCAGTGGGGGGGGAACGAGCACGCGCCGTACGCGACGCCGTGTAGCTTGTCGTACCAGTCGGCGAGGAAGCGGCGGATCGCATGGGCTGTGGCGGGTTGGCTGGGGTCGCTGCCAACCTCGTAGCCCCAAGCGTTGAGCTGCACCGCCGCGCGTGGGTAGTGCAAGACGAGTTCGTCGAGGCGATAGCCGGACAAATAGCACTCGTCCCACTCGCCGCTTTTGTAGTACGCGCGTTCTCGATCGTTGAATACGTCTTGGGTGCCGACGATGCGGCGCACGCCGGCCAGCTCCATGCAGCGGTGCTGGATTTCTGCTGGGTCCGTGTCGGCGTAGAATTGGCGCGCCTCGCCGAGGGTAGCGGCATTGGGATCGAGGCCGAGGGCTTCTAGCGCTACGACCACGCCGCGACAGCCTTCGTCGAATGAATCGGAGGCAGCGTCGGCAAAAAGTTTTTGCCAAGTGAAGTCGCCTTGTTTTTCTAGGCTCCAAGAGTAGAAAGTGGCCGGGTCAATGTGGCTTGCGGCAAAGAGCTTGCGGCGGACATAGTGATAGGTAAGCTGCTGGTCAATGCCGTACAGGCAGAGCTGAGGGCCGGCTTGGGGGCCGAGGAGATGGGTGTGCCAGTCGTCGACGATCAGCCGTTGGGCTGAGGTTTCTTCGGCGACTACGGCGGAAATTTGGTCGCGGGATAGGGGTAAGGTAGAGCTGCTCATGGCGGAGGCTCCTGCCAGGGTAAGGGGCATAACAGTAGGCTAAGAGCAACGGGGCGTCAAAGGGCAAAGGCCCCTCCGAATCTCGGGCCATGCGGTAGAGCTGCTTGAGCAAGGCATCGCTGAGTTAGTGGTTAGTGGTTAGTGGTTAGTGGTCCGTCCCATCCGCCCCCTTGGCGACGGGCCCCGGAACATTGACGCGGGGGACCGCGCTGGTCCGGACGAGGGCTACGGGCCAGCCGAGTGATACCGCCTACATGAAACCTGAATCCCCAACCGTACACTAGGAAATTCCGACCTGCTTAAATTGCTCAATGGAATTGGCCCGCGCCTGTTCGACGAGACGGGCGTTTTGTGCCATATCGCCCGATGTTTGGTCGAACAGTAGTTTATCTTTTTCCGTCCAATTGGTGCCAAGGTGCTCGTTGATGACGTCGATTCTTCTTACTTGAGCAAGTTAAGCACTTTTGTCTGTGCAGATTCCGCAACCGAATCCCGAATGAAGTCACTAGCTCTGAGGATTTCAATGCCAATGAATTCGCCCTTATCATTGTATTCTGCTGTTATATTGGGACTAAGTTCAATACTGCCGTTTTCTGGATCGTCAGAGATCTCCAAGTATAAGATGTCTTCTTGTTCAAAGTATCTCATTTTTGCCCTATCCATGGATGAATCTCCCCGTTTTAATCCGAACATTGATTTACTGTCGTGTTGTGACATGGGTAGTCATAGGTGTTATAACGTCCTCGTCCGATTCGTAGGGAATTAAGACCAACTTGCTAGCGCAGAGTCCAACAGCAATACCACGGCCAGTGACCACATCGCGATATCGCTCGGAAGTATGTCTTACTTATGTTCTCAATGCTGGACAGGTCAAATCCGCGTAAAGAGGCTTTGCCCGTCCAAGCAACTCTCATTGATACCTTTAGGCATCCTTTCCAAGCGTATTGAATGCTGCGGTTTGGCTTTGGATAGGTTAGCTACGGTACTCCTCAAATGTTTGTTTTCATTTTGTCAGATATAGCTTTCGGCCAGTGCCTCGACGCGCACCGGGCAAACCTTGAGCTCGGCGGTATCGGTGACAGGATCATACCCGGAGCCGGTGAGGATGTTGATCGGTACGTCGTTGAAGCTGAAGCTGGCAAAGACCGTACCGCGCGGCGAGCGGGGAGTGGCTTGGAGGCGGATTTCGATGGCACCGCGCGCGCTGGACAAGCGACACAAGCCCCCGTCTTCAAGGCCCCAAGCGACGATGTCTTCGGGGTGGACTTCGAGACGCTCTTCGGCGAGCAGGTAGTCGATGCCTTGGGAGCGGCCGGTCTGGGTGCGAGTGTGGTACGATTGAAGGCGGCGGCCGGTCGTCAGCCACACCGGGAACTCGGTCGAAAGGGTCTCGGCAGGGTCGCGGTAGCGGATGACTTTGAAAAGGCCGCGGCCGTTTCTGAATGCGCCTTGGTGCAAAATGGGCGTACCCGGATGCCCCTTTTCCGGGACGGGCCAGTGGTACTCGCCGCCGTCGATCCGCTTCCAGTCGAGGCCAGCGTAGATGGGCGAGAGGCCGCATAGTTCGTTGAAAACTTCTGCTGCTGAATGGTAGTCGAAGCCGCTAAAGCCGAGCCGCTGAGCGAGCTGACTTATGATCCACCAGTCGGGTTTGGCCTCGCCGGGCGGGGGCACAGCGCGGCGCAGGCGTTGGACCCGACGCTCGGTGTTGGTGCAGGTCCCGTCAGTCTCGGCAAACGCGCTGGCCGGGAAGACCACGTCGGCTAGCGCAGCGGTCTCTGTGAGGAAGATGTCGATGACCACGAGGTGGCCGAGGCTCTTGAGCGCGTGCTCACAGTGCTGGCGATCCGGATCCGAGACGACGGTGTTTTCGCCGTCGATAATCATGGCAAAAATTTCGCTGCCGCAGCGGTTGAGGGCTTGGACTTTGGTGATGCCTTTGTCTGGGTCCATCTCTCGCCCGTAGAGCGCGGTGAATTTCTCTTGGTATTCGGGCTGATCTACGGGTTGGAAACCCGGGTAGTTGGAAGGGGTGGCCCCAGAGTCGCCTGCGCCTTGGATGTTGTTCTGCCCGCGCATGGGATTGATACCGGTGCCCTCGCGGCCGACATTGCCGGTCAGTAGGGCGAGATTGCACAGGCTCTGGACGTTGTCAACGCCGCAGATGTGCTCGGTGATGCCGAGGGTGTAGTAGATGGCGGCCTTGTCGGCAGAACCGTACCAACGGGCGGCTTGCTCAATGTCGGCCGCGGGTACCTCGGTGATGGTCGAAGCCCACTCGGGCGTGAATCCGACGATGTGCTCTAGGAACTGCTCAAAGTCGGCTGTGCGCTCTTCCATAAAGGCGCGATCTAGCAGGTCGTCGCGGACGATCACGTGCGCCATAGCCAACAGCAAGGCCACATCCGAGCCGACTCGGATGGGCAGATACAGGTCGGCCATCTCCGCGAGGTCGATCTTGCGCGGGTCGGCGACGATCATCTTGGCTCCCCGCTTGAGGGCCTTTTTGATCCGCGTCGCCGCCACTGGATGGCACTCGGTCATGTTGGTCCCGATGCAGAAGATCAGGTCCGGTTTGTCCATGTCGGCCAAGGGGTTCGACATGGCACCGCGTCCGATGGTGGCTGCCAGACCGACAACCGTGGGTGCGTGTCAGGCACGGCTACAGTTGTCTATGTAGTGCGTGCCGTAGCCTCTGCGGATGAACTTCTGCATGCAGTAGTTGGCCTCTGAAGGCGTCCGGCCAGAGGCGATGCCGTAGATGGCGTGGCGACCGTGCTCGGCGAGTGCCTTGGCAAAACCTTGGGCGGCGCGGTCGAGCGCAGTGTCCCAGTCGGTGGGGTGGAGCTGGCCATCCTCGCCGCGGATTAGGGGCCTTGTGAGCCGGTCGCGGTGCTGGACGAAGTCAAAGGCAAACTGGCCCTTGACGCACAGGGCACCCTCGTTGGCCGGGCCGTCCATCGCCGGTTGGATACCGACGAGTTTATCCCTTTTAGACAGCAGATCTACCGAGCAGCCCACGCCGCAGTACGGGCAGACCGAGCGGGTCTTTTCGATCGCGCCGGGTAGGTCTGCAGCGCGCAGGGCCTTTTTGTCGGCTAGGGCACCGGTGGGGCAGGTCTGGACGCATTGGCCGCAAAAGGTGCAGGCCGAGTCCTTGAGCAAGCCGTCGAACTCCACGGTGATCTGCTTGTGAAAGCCGCGGCCCATGGCGGCAATGGCGTGGTCGCCTTCCTGCTCGGCGCAGACGCGGACGCAGCGGTTGCACGAGATGCACAAGTCGTAGTCGCGCAAGATGAAGGGATTGTCGTCGGTAGGATGCGCTTGGCCCGATTGTGCGCCCGCGAAGCGGCCGGAGCGGGCTTGGTAGCGATTGACGAGGTCGGTCAGCTCTTGGGAAGCGTACCCGCGCAGGGGATCCACCTCGACTTCGCGGTTTTCCGAGACGACCATTTCCAGCAGCGTCTTGCGATGCTTTTCGAGGGCAGCGGTTGCCGTTTTGACGACCATGCCGGGCGCAGCTTGGGCCGTGCAGGAGGCGACTGGATTGCGCGCTCCTTCGATTTCGACCACGCAAAGCCGACAGGCCCCAAAAGGTTCTAGACGCGGGTCGTAGCAGAGGGTGGGAATGTCGCGGCGATGGCGTTGGGCGACCTCGTAGAGAGTCTCGCCGGGAGCAAAGGATGCCTCTTCGCCGTCTAAGGTTAGGGTGTGCTGTTTTTCATTGGTATTCACGATAAAGCCCTATTCAGGCGCAGATGCGTTGTGCCACTTGGTCGGGAAAGTACTTGAGGAGGCTATCGGTGATAAAGGGGGCGGCCATGCCGAGGCCGCAGGCGCTAGTGGCCTTCATGACGTCGCCGATGTCTGTTACTTCAGTGCGCCAAGTTCCTAGATCCATCGACCCTTCCCCGGCGAGTCGCTCGGTCAGCCGCTTTGTGCCGATGCGGCACGGGAAGCACTTGCCGCAGGACTCCTCGGCAAAAAAGGTCATCGCTTGGCGGGCGATGGCCACCATGTCGCGGCGGTCGTCAAAGGCCATGATGCCGCCCGCGCCGAGCATAGAGCCACGGGCGCGGATCGCCGGTTCGTCGAGGGTGACGTCGAGGTCGTCACCAGCGAGAAAGCCGCCCGATAGGCCGGCCATGGTAACTGCTTGGATTTGACGGCCCGGTTCCGGCCCGCCGGCCCACTCGTGGAGCAAAGTGTCGAGGGGCAGGCCGAAAGGGACTTCGTAGTTGCCCGGCCGCTGCACATCGCCCGAGAGGCTGATGACCTTAGTGCCCGGGCGGCCGTCGAGGCCCAACGAGCGATACCACGCCGCACCGCGCCGCGCGATCTGGGGGACTGAGGCCAAGGTTTCGACGTTGTTGACGGCTGTGGGCAAGTCTTCAAAACCGTGCGTCACCGGGAAGGGCGGACGGTTGCGCGGATAGGGGTGTTTGCCTTCGAGGCTGTTGAGCAAAGAGCCTTCCTCGCCGCAGATGTACGCGCCAGCACCGCGGCGGATGTGGAGCGCACAGGAGAAGTCGCGGCCGAGGATGCGCGGGCCGATTAGGTCGGCGGCGCGGGCCTCGTCCAGTGCGTTGGCGAGGATGGCATGGATTTCTGGGTATTCGTAGCGCAGATAGATAAAGGCGCGGGTAGCGCCGGTGGCGTACGCGGCTAGGAGCATGCCCTCGATGACCGCGTGTGGGTCCCATTCGAGGAGTGCACGATCCTTAAAGCAGCCCGGTTCGCCCTCGTCGGCGTTGCAAACGACGGTTTTGGGTGCGCCCGGGGCCTCGGCAACGGCCTGCCACTTCTGGCCGGTGGGAAAGCCCGCGCCGCCCCGGCCGGCGAGCTGGCTGTCGGCAATGAGGGCCACCAGTTCGGTTGGCTTCCCGGCGAGGGCTTGTTGCAGTGCTTGGTACCCGCCGCTTTGGCGATAGCCGGACAGACTGGCGCGGCCCGGAGCGCGGATATCGGCAAAGACGCACTCCTCGTACCCGCCGGGATTGGACGCGGGCAGGGGCGAAGGGTCAGGCGTAAGGGACTCCGCGTCGGCCCCGACCAGCACTTGATGGCCTTTGATGACCGGAATGGGATCGTCGCAGCGGCCAGCGCATGGCATAGGCGCGGCGTCGGCGAGGCTGGCGCAGAGCGCGTCGGCTCCGCGCAGTGCGCATATCGGGCCGGTGCAGACGCGCGGGGCATTTTGACCGGGAGCTTGGCGGGCAAAGTGGTGGTAAAAGGTGACGGTGGCGAAAAGCTCGGCGAGAGGGATTTTCAGGCCCGTTGATACAGCCTTGAGAGCTTCTTCCGACAAGTAGCCATCGCGGTCGTGGAAGGCGTGTAGAAGCGGCAATAGGGGCGCGGTTTTGCGCTGCCCGTGTTCGACGAGCGCGGCGTCTGTAGGGGAGATCAAGCTAGGCACCTTTTACATGGGTAGCCACCGGAAGGCGACTGAGTTGCATATATATTTAGTTAGATGAATAATTTAGGAGTCGCGCCAACAGAGGGCAACCGAGCACAGCAGCTGCGTTGAGGACCGTGCAAAGACTTGAGAATGTATGCCGGCCGCATCTTGCGGCTGGAGACATGTAGCGACCCTACTCTTCTCACGGCAATACGAATCGCGTTCTTTGCGAAATGGGTGCGACTCGCAAAGTTCTTAGCCAAGCGGCTAGGCCGTGCATCCGCCCTGAATGCCTTGAAAGGTCCGACGCGGTTCTATCGCAATCCTACATCATTCATAAGATAACCAGCAGACAGACGCAGAATAGTCTTCACCAGATGATCCGAATCTTGAATCGTTCAAGTCATTCAGGGTTGCTATGTGAGACAAAATGCAGAAACTGATTGCGCGATTAGCATGGGTACTAAAATCATTCCCGTCGAAGTCAAGGCGGGCAAGGCCGGTACGCTCAAGTCGTTTCGCTTCCTTTCGCTCGACTTGGAAGTCAGCAAGCAGGACCGTCGCATCCGTGCCTTCGCCGCGGTGCGCCCGGATGTTGAGCAACCACTGGTCTTCCACGGCGGCGACTTGGTGGCAGCGTTGGCCGAGCTCGACGAATTCGCTGCTGGCGCAGATTTCCTGCTCGGTCACAACCTGATCGCTTTCGATCTGCCCCATCTAAAGGCGGCCAACCCCGATCTGCGGCTGTTGAAGCTGCCGGCGGTGGATACGTTGGGGCTCAACCCCCTCGCTTTTCCCCGCCATCCCTATCACCACCTCGTCAAACACTACCAGGACGGACAGCTCAAACGCGGGCGATTGAACGACCCGGAACTCGACGCTCGGCTCGCGCTAGATGTCTTCTACGATCAGCAAACCGCGTTACGCGATGCGCCGCTTGACTTGCTCGAAGCGTGGCATTGGCTGACCGGAACAGAACCCGACGGCGCGGGATTCGCCGCTGTTTTTGCCGCCATAAGGTGCGCGCCCCGGCCAACCGACGCGGCTGCGAACGCGGCGATTCGCGAGCGGCTTGTGGGCCTGGCCTGTCAGAATCGCGGTCAGAATGTTCTCAAGAATGCCGCCCAAAGTGGCTGGCCGCTAGCGTACGCGCTGGCTTGGCTGTCGGTTTCCGGCGGCAATTCCGTGATGCCGCCGTGGGTACGACATCAGTTCCCAGAAGCCGGTAAGCTAGTTCGCCGACTACGAGATATCCCCTGTGGCGAGGCGATCTGCGATTGGTGCCGGGAGCGACACGACTCGCGCAAGGAGCTTAAACGTTGGTTCGGCTTTGACGATTTTCGCCCGGAGCCGTTGAGTACCGATGGACGCCCCATGCAGCAGGTGATCGTGGAGGCGGCAATGGTCGGAGAGCACGTTTTGGGGATTCTGCCCACCGGCACTGGCAAGTCGCTCTGCTACCAGATCCCGGCCCTGTCTCGCTACGACAAGACTGGCACTCTCACGATAGTGATTTCGCCCTTGGTTGCGCTCATGACGGATCAGGTGATGGGCCTTCGCCAACAGGGCATCGGCTGCTGCGTGACTATCAATGGACTGCTGTCGATGCCGGAGCGGGCCGCAGTGCTTGAGCAGGTACGTCTGGGCGACGCCGGCATTCTCATCATCTCGCCGGAGCAACTGCGCAGCACCACTATACGCCGTGCGCTCGATCAACGCGAGATCGGTGCTTGGGTGCTAGACGAAGCCCACTGCCTGTCAAAGTGGGGGCACGACTTTCGGCCGGATTACCGATACGTGGGACGCTTCATCCGCGAAAAGGCGAGACAGGAGCCGATCCCACCGGTGCTGTGCCTGACTGCAACCGCCAAGCCCGACGTGGTGGCGGACATTAGGCAGTATTTCCAAGACGAACTCGGTGCAGAACTGAAGGTCTTTGACGGAGGTGCCAGTCGCACCAATTTGGAGTTCACGGTGGTGCCCACGACCGGGGGAGAGAAGTTCTGGCACATCTACCAGATTCTGATGGCCCATCTGCCGCCGGATACGACCGGCGGTGCCATCGTCTATTGTGCGACGCGCCAGAGGACGGAAGAGGTGGCGGAGTTCCTGCAGGACAAGGAAATCTCAGCAGACTACTTCCACTCCAAGCTGCCGCCGGAGACCAAGAAGAGCGTGCAGCAGGGCTTCATCAGGGGCGAACTGCGCGTGATCGCGGCTACCAATGCCTTCGGCATGGGCATTGACAAGCCGGACGTGCGGCTGGTGATCCACGCCGACATCCCAAGCTCGCTGGAGAACTACCTACAGGAGGCGGGCCGGGCCGGACGCGACCGGCAGATGGCGCACTGCATACTGCTCTATGTGACGGACGACGCAGAGAGGCAGTTCAACCTGTCGGCACGTTCGCGGCTCACGCGTCGAGAAATTCACGGCATCCTGAGATCTCTGCGCAATCTCGACCGGAAAAAACGTCTGGCTGGCAAGGTCGTGGCTACTACTGGCGAGATCCTCAGCGAGGACGAGGAAAAGGTCTTTGAGAGAGACTCAGCCACCGACGATACCCGCATGCGAACCGCCATCGCTTGGCTGGAGGAGGCGGTGCTGCTAACCCGGGAGGAGAACCAAGTGCAGGTGTTTCCTTCGTCTCTCCGGGTGGATTCGGTGCAGGAAGTACGCAGGCGGTTGGCGAAGGCGTCCGTGACCGCCGACTACCAGCGGCAGCTATTCAGAATCGCCGAGACGCTGATTGATGCCGATCCCGACAAGGGCATCTCTACTGACGAGTTGATGGGCGTATCCGGCCTGAGTGCCGAAGGTGTACGCGGTGCTCTGTACGACTTGGAGCGGCTAGGCGTCGCTAGCAATGATACAGCACTGACCGCCTTCGTCCACTCAGGGGTGGAGCGCAACTCGCGGAAGCGTTTTGCTGAGGCGATGGAGCTAGAGAAAGCCTTGGTCGCGCAGATGCAAGAGGCGGCACCGGATATGGCCAAGGGAGACACATGGCCACTACATTTGCGCGCTGCCGCGCAAACCCTGCGAGATGCAGGGGTGGCCGATCCGCGGCCGGAACGGCTACGGAGCATTCTCAGCAGCATTGCCCGCGACGGGCGCGGCGAAGCGGGGGGCACCGGTAGTCTCGGAATGCAACAGTGGGGTGCGGAGACTGTACAGGTGACGCTACTGCGCGAATGGCCGGTGTTGGAGGAAATCGCGTCGCTGCGACGCGAGGGGGCCAAGCTCTTGCTAGAGCGTTTGCTCGCTTGCCTGCCGCTTGGAAGCCAGGGCACGGACCTGCTGGCCGAAACTACCCTCGGCGAGCTGTTGGAGGCGATCAGGGCCGATCTGATTCTGAATAGCAGAATTAGGAATCACGAGAAACTGCTGGACCGCGCCCTTCTATGGCTGCACGAGCAGGAGGTCATTCGCCTCCACAAGGGCTTGGCAGTATTCCGGCCAGCCATGACCATCAAGCTGGCTGAGGGGAGGCGCGGCTTTGCCAAAGCCGATTTTACACCGCTCAATCTCCACTACAAGGAACAGGTGCTGCAAATCCATGTGATGGTGGAATTTGCGCAGCGGGGCCTCGAAGACATGGCCGACGCTCTGCATCTGGCGGTTGACTACTTCAGCCTAAAGCAGGAGGAGTTCCTTCGCCGATGGCTGCCGGATAGGGACAAGGAAATTGGGCGGGAGACTACCCCCGAATCGTGGCGAGCTATCGTCGAAAGCCTGAAGAATCCCATCCAGCAACGCATCGTCGCGGATGACCGGGAGCAGACGAACGTGCTGGTGCTGGCCGGTCCCGGCTCCGGCAAGACGCGAGTGCTAGTCCATCGCATTGCCTATTTGGTGCGCGTAAGGCGCGAAAATCCCCGCAGCATCTTAGCCTTGGCCTACAACCGGCACGCGGCGGTCGAGATTCGGCGTCGTCTCGGTGAACTGATCGGCGACGATGCCCGCGGGGTGACTGTGTTCACTTGTCACTCGCTAGCTATGCGGCTGGTCGGTATCAGCTTCCAAGAGCGAGAAAGGCGGCTACTTGACGAGGCTACATTCCGCGAGGTGTTGCGCCAGGCAGTGGCACTCCTGCGCGGTGAGGGGCTGGAGCCTGAGGAAGCGGACGATCAGCGGGAACGTCTCCTCGCGGGTTTCCGCTGGATCCTAGTGGACGAATACCAGGACATTGGCACCGATCAATACGAGTTGATAGCGGCCTTGGCCGGCCGGACCCTAAAGGATGAGGATCGCAAACTCACGCTCTTCGCAGTAGGCGACGACGATCAAAACATCTACGCCTTCAATGGTGCTTCGGTGGAGTTCATCCGTCGTTTTGAGGAGGATTACGGGCCAAAGCCCATCTTCCTGACCGATAACTATCGTTCCTCCAGCCACATCATCGCAGTGGCCAATGCGTTGATCGGGCCAGCCCGGCAACGAATGAAGACCGGACATCCCATCCGCATAGATCGAGCGCGTGCGAAGAATCCGCCGGGCGGTGACTGGTGTACGCTAGATTCGGTTGCTCAAGGCCGGGTGCAGGTTCTGTCGGCACAGCGCGATCCGATCGCGCAAGCGCGAGTTGCAATGAACGAATTGCAACGCCTCGCCGCCCTTTTACCGAAATGGGACTGGTCCACATGCGCGGTGATCGCCCGCGAGTGGAAATATCTGGACCCGGTACGCGCGTTCTGCGAAGTCCACCGTATCCCAGTGCAGATGGGGAACGAAGAAATCCCAAGCTTCTGGCACCTGCGTGAGACTCGGACATTTGTTGAATGGCTGCGTGGACGAGATACCCGCTTGGTGGACAGTGAGGAGCTAAGCAATTGGGTGGATGTATGTCCCCCAAGTCCTTGGATTGAGTTACTGCGGCAAGCTTTAGACGAGTACGCCTTGGAAACCGACGGCGTGGAAGTGCCGGTGGACCACTTCATTGAGTGGCTGGCTGAGTGGGGGCGAGATATACGCCGTCGCCAGCGCGGGCTCTTGCTGTTGACCGCGCACCGTGCCAAGGGATTGGAGTTCGACCACGTGGCCGTGCTCGACGGAGGCTGGGACAAAGTCGATAAGGGCGAGGACCCGGACGCGCCGCGCAGGATCTACTACGTAGCCATGACGCGTGCCCAGCAGACCCTTGCGCTCGTGCGTTTTCAAGGATCGCGCGCCGAGCGGCCGAATTTTGTAAGGGAGCCTGAACCCCCGGTGTACTCGGGACGCTTACACCCGCTGCCGCGTACCTTTCCGAACAATGGCTCAGTTTTGTACCGCACATCCGACGGCTTACAGCCGGAAATCTTGGAACTCTCGCGTCAATATCGGCGGCTCAGTCTGCGCGAGGTCAATCTGGGTTTCGCCGGGTTTCGCCACGCCAACCATCCAGTACATCGTGCGATTGCCGCTTTGTCGCCCGGCGATCCGCTAGAAACGCGAATCGCCAAAGCTGGACCTTGGGAATTGCTGGATCGGTCGGGGACGGTGGTGGGGCGTCTTGCCCAAAGGTTTGGACCTCCACCGGGGATGCAGTGCAGGTCCGCCACCGTCTTTGCCGTCGTGGCTTGGAGCCGCGAAGTGTCGGAGCCGCCGTACCGCGACCACGCAAAATGCGATGCTTGGGAGGTTGTGGTGCCAGAGCTGGTGTTTGAGCCGGAGCGCGAATATAGTGTCCAGTAGCTAGTAGCCTGTGGCCTGTCCCTACCCCAACCCCGCCATCGGGCGGTGCGGGGTAACAGTCCACAGTCCACAGTCCACAGTCCACAGTCCACAGTCCACAGTCCACAGTCCACAGTCCACAGTCCACAGTCCACGGATTATCCGATGGCGACCAGCCCCTTGCTACTCAGATCGCGTCCAATCGCATCGCGCCGCGTGGTATTCGTCGGGCAAGTTGACAGCCTGCGCGGGAACGGTCTTATTTGCGCGCTCGAACCAACAGCCAAAGGAGTCTGAGAAATGCCGGATGTTATCGTCGTCGGCGATGGGCCGGGCGGATTGAGCGCCGCGCTCTTCCTCGCCAAAAACGACATGAGCGTCACCGTCTTTGGCCAAGACAAGACCCTGATGCACAAGGCCATGCTATACAATTATTTGGGCATTCCCAAGATCGCCGGACCCGAGTTCCAGCAGATCGGCCGCGAGCAGGTGCGCGGCTTTGGCGGGGAAATTCAGGACGTCGAAGTCAGCCGCGTCGAAAAGGGCGAGGGGGGCTTTGTCGTCGAGACCGCCGATGACCAAAGCCATCAAGCCCAATACCTGATCTTGGCTACCGGGCCGAGCAACCCGCTGGCCGACCGCTTGGGTGTGGCCAAAGAAGCCGACGGGTTGGCAGCCGACCGCCATGGTCGCACCTCGGTCGAAGGGCTATACGTGATTGGCTGGAGCACTCGCCTGAAGAAAATCCAAGCCATTATCTCGGCCGGCGACGGGGCCTGCGCCGCGCTGGACATCCTCTCGGCCAAGGCCGGCGAGGACATCCACGACTTCGACCTGATCGAAGACGAGTAGGCTAAAAAGTCAGTGGTTAGTGGTCAGTGGTCAGTCCCAACCCCCTCGACCCGGCGGTGGCGACTGGCCACTAATTAAAGCGAGAGGACGCGCCCTTCTATAGCGGATTGGGTCGCCGCGAGGGTCACGGCTAAGGTTTTGACCGCCTCTGAGTAAGGGCAGCGGATGTCGGTGGCATCGCCAGTTTGTACGGCTTGGAGAAAGGCGCGATCCTCAGCTTGCGTGGGGTTGTTGCCCAGTTCGACGACTTCCCGGCCGCTGGGGCGGTCGATGGTGAGCGCGCCAGATGCGATGCGCAGGACTTGGTTTTTCTGGTAGAGGTCCAAGCCCACGTGCCCGCCGGTGGCGAGCATACAGGCCGAGGTGATGCTGGCCACTGCGCCGCTTTGGAAGCGGAGATTGGTGACAGAGGCGTCGTGGACATCGTAGTTTGGGACATCTTCCATTAGGCCGGTGCGCGCCATGGCGTGGACGCTTGCCACTTCTCCGAGCAGGTAGCGGGCCAAGTCGAAGATATGCGTGGTTTGTTCGACGATCTGGCCGCCGCTTTCAGCCAACACCCGCCACCAAGGCACCCCGGGCATGCCGCCGGTCCAAGCACCGAGGGCAAAACCCACCGGCTCGTCGCCGAGGTGTTCGATTGCTCTGGCGGCCGTATCCATGTAGCGCCAGTGATAGCCTACGGCGCTGATCAGGTTTTGGCGGCGGATGGCCGCTTCAACGGCGCGGGCTTGTTCCAAGGAAGTCGCTATGGGTTTTTCTACGAAAATGGGCAAGCCGCGCTCAATGGCCGCTAGCTCGGGCTGCGCGTGGGCAAAAGGCGGCAGGCAGATATAGACCGCGTCCAGTGCCTCGCTGTCGTACAGAGCCTTGTAGTGGCCGTAGGCCCTGCCGCCGTACTCGCCGGCCGCAGCGAGGGCCTTCTCCTCGACTACGTCGCAAAAGGCAACAAGCTTGGCCTCGTCGAGTTGGGCGAGGGTGCGTAGGTGGTGGTTGGCGATACCGCCCGTGCCGACAAAGCCAATTCTGACCGTCATAGCGACCTCCTTTTACCAGAAAAATTCAATGGTGGGCAAGGTGTTGCGCGGCACAGCCGCTGTCAAGCTGAGTACCATGGACGGACAGGATAGACCGGGTGGACGAGGTTGGCTGACTCGCAAGATCGGCATCGTAGCCGCTGGGCGCGCGGCCAATACCCTCAGCATCATTGCAGTCAATGTGTTGGCCGCCCGCGCTTGGACCCCAGAAGAATGCGGGCTGTTCGGGGCCGTCTGGGTACTGGGCAATGCGTTGATCCCGGTGTTTTTGTTCGGGCTGCCCCAAAGCCTGCTCTACTTCTTTCCCCACCTCAAAGAACCCCGGCTGCTGGCTGGCCAAGTGTTGGGCTGCCTGTCGTTGTCTGGCGTGGGGTTGACCGGCTGCCTGCTCTTGTGGGGGCCGCTCTTGGCCGATGTGTTAGTGCAAGATATCGGCGATAGCGAGCAGGTCGCCGCGTACCTGTTGCCGTTTTTGCCCTATCTCTTTGCGGTGATCGCCGCCGGTGGGGCCGAAGCGGCCCTAGTGGCCGCCGACCGCGAGCACTACTTGGCGTGGCTGCAACTGGTGACTAGCGGTGGCTTGCTTGCCGGCGCGTGGCTGGGCCTGAGCTGGGGCTGGACGCCCGCGCAGGTGCTGCTGCTGTTTTCCGGGGTGGGTGCGGCGCGTTTGCTGGCCGCGTGTGGGTTGGTGCGGCAGGCACTAGGGGGCGGAAGCTGGTGGCGTTGGGAAGGGCTTGGTGAATTGATGCGCTATGCCCGGCCCGTTGGGCTGAACGATGCGATGGGGACGCTCTCGCGCTATGTGGACCGCTTTGTGGTCCTGCACTTTTTCGCGGCCGGCACCTTTGCCGAATACCATTTCGGGGCCATTGAGGTGCCGATCAGCCTTCTGCTATCGGCGGTGACAGCCGTGTTGATCCCGGAGGTCAGTCGGCTCTTTCAGGCCGGCCGGCTCGACGAGATACAGGTGCTGTGGCAGCGCGCGGTCTCGCGTTTGGCCCTGTTGGTGTTGCCGCTGTCGGCCTTCCTACTCGCTTTCGCCGGGCCGCTGATCGGCTGGCTGTTCCCGGAATACGACCACTCGGCTTGGGTTTTCCGCATCTATCTATTGGTGCTGCCGCTGCGCTGCGCCGCGTACAATCCGCTGCTGGTGGGCATGGGCAAGGCCCGCTGGGCGCTGTGGGGTAGCGTGGGGGATCTGTGCTGCAATATCGGCTTGAGCTTGGCACTCGTTGGATATTTGCAGGTGGCGCATCCTGAGTGGGCCTTCCTCGGCCCGGCTATGGCTACCACACTGGTGACGTATTTGCAGGTGGCCTTCTTTTTGGCGGCTATTGGCTGGCACTTGCGCTGTGGCTGGTATCGGCTCCTGCCTTGGGGCCGCTTACTGAGGATCGGCACGGGAGCCGGGGTGGCCGCGCCGATCAGCCGCTGGGTTAGCGCTGGCTTGGGCGGCGACTTTTTGCAGGTATTTGTAGGGGGGATGTGCTTTGTGGTGCTGATGGCCGTCGTGACTTGGGCCCACCCGCAAGACCGGGCGGAACTGACGCACACTTGGCGGGCGTTGGCGCGGATGCGTTAGAAGCTATCTGGAAATTCCGGGTGCCCCCGACCGCTGTGCTTGCAGCCGTGCGCTTCACCGCGCCTGTCCTGCCTAAAGGCAGAGTGAAGCAGGCGGACAAGTCTCGAGGGGTTTACAGACAGCTTCTTAGTCGCTGAGGAGGGCGCTGGCGATTTCCTCCCATTCTTCGGGTAGCGACGCTTCGCTGTGGGGCTTGCTCGCCCGTCGGTACCAATAGCCGGCGTTGCTTTCGTCGCCCTCGACCCGGTGTAAGTAAGCGTGGACCCAAGCTCCGGTGGGGTCGGGTGCTTGCTGGGCTAGCTCGTGGGCTTTGTCCCATTGGCCCTTGCCCTCGTACCAGAGTGCTTGCAGGGCTTGGGAGGTCGCCGGTGGGGTCTGCTCTTGCAGGCTCAGTTTGAAGGTTTTAAGGTCCATAATGGCAGGCTCCAGTCGTCGTGTGTCCCCTTAATATAGGGCGTATCGGTGCGGTTATCCACCGGGGCGCATGCCTTGCCAAAAAAGCGCGGCACTCTCTATATTTAGAGCTTTTAACTTGCTATGCAACAAGGAATTGGGCAAAGACATGCCAATAGGAGTGGGCTTGATCGGTTTGGGCACGGTCGGCAGCGGCGTGGTCGAGCTGTTGCAGGACGCGCCCGCGTCGCTGCGGCGGCGCAAGCACGTGGATTTTGCATTGCGGCGCGTGGCCGTGCGCGACTTGGACAAGCCGCGCAGCCCCTCGCTTGTACCAGGGCTTTTGACCACAGACGCCGCCGCAGTCGTAGCCGACCCGGATGTGCAACTGGTGGTGGAACTGACCGGCGCGCCTCCGGCCTTTGAGTGGGTGAGTGAGGCTCTGCGGCAGGGCAAGGATGTAGTGACGGCCAACAAGGCCCTGCTCGCCGAGCGGGGTGAGGAGCTTTTTGAACTCGCGTTGGCCAATGGGGCGGATTTGATGTTTGAAGCCAGCGTCGCAGCCGGCATCCCCATCATCCGCTCGTTGCGCAACGGCTTGGTGGCCAATCGCGTCGAGTCCCTGTACGGCATCCTCAACGGCACCACCAATTACATGCTCACGCGCATGAGCCGCGGTGCGGGCGACTACGCCGTCGTCCTCAAGCAAGCCCAAGACCAAGGCTACGCCGAACCGGACCCGACCATGGACGTGAGCGGCATGGACGCGGCGCAAAAGTTGGCCATCCTCTGCCGCATTGCCTTTCACTGCACGGGCACGGGCCGCGACGTATTTTGCGAGGGCATTGAGCAGATCGAGAGTCGGGACATTGAATATGCCCGCGAGTTGGGGTATGCGATCAAGTTGTTGGCCATTGCCAAGCAGCAAGACGGGCGGGTTGAGGCCCGAGTGCATCCGGCCATGGTGCCGGAGAACGCGCTGTTGGCCAACATCCACGACGAATTCAACGCCATTCAGGTGCAGGGGTCTGCGGCGGGGCCGCAAGTGTTTTCCGGTCGCGGTGCCGGGCGGTTGCCCACAGCCAGCGCGGTGGTGGCGGATATGGTCGAACTAGTCGAGCGCAAGGCCGCCGGGGCCAGCACGTCCATCGGCGATATGATCTTGGGTGAGGATGCCGTTGCGGTCGTGTCCATTGAGGATGTGCAGATGCGCTACTTCATGCGCGTCTTAGTCCGCGATCAGCCCGGAGTGCTCGCGGGGATCGCACGCATCTTGGCCGAGGAGCGCATCAGCATTGCCTCGGTCATCCAAAAGGAGCGCGACTTTGAGGGTGGCTCAGTGCCGCTGGTCATCGTCACCCACGAGGCGCGCGAAGCCGCGATGCAGCGGGCGCAGCAGGCCGTGGCTGCACTCGATGCCGTGCAAGGGGCGGTCAAACTCATCCGCATGGAGGATCTCTAGCGTGCGCTACGTCGTGTTGGTGCCCGATGGGGCGGCGGACTATCCGCTCGATGAACTGGGCGGGCAGACGCCGTTGGAAGCGGCTGCTACGCCCTGCATGGATCGCTTGGCCCGCGAAGGATCTGGAGGATTGGTGCAGATGATCCCGGCGCAGCGGCATCCGGGCAGCGACATCGGCAACCTCGAAATTTTCGGCTACGACAGCCGGGTACACTATACTGGCCGCGCGCCGTTGGAAGCAGCGAGCATGGGCGTCGATTTGGGCGACGACGGGGTGGCCTTTCGCCTGAACCTGATCTACGGAGAGGGCGACGTACTGGTCGATTACAGTGCCGGCCACATCGCCAGCGAAGAGGCGGCCGAACTAGTAGATGCCTTGGCGGCCGAGCTGGGGGGACCGTCGTTGCACTTCTATCCCGGGGTGGGCTATCGCCACTTGTTGGTGTGGGAGCACGGCCCGGAAGAAGTGGTAACCTACCCGCCGCACGACATCATGGGCGAGTCTATGACCGCGCATGGGCCTACGGGTGCAGGAGCCGAAAAAATCCGCGCCCTCATGGCTGCGGCGGTCCCCATTCTCGCGGCCTCTCCGGTCAATGCAGCCCGCTCCGCCCGTGGGGAGCGGCCGGCTAATGCAATATGGCTTTGGGGCTCCGGGCGCGGACTGCGGCTGATGTCCTTGGCATCGCGCTACGGGTTGCAGGGCGGCGTTATCTCGGCCGTTGACTTGGTGCGCGGCATCGGCAAGAGCGCGGGCTTGGAGGTCATCGATGTGCCCGGTATTACTGGGTACCTCGACACCAACTACGAGGGCAAGGCCGAATACGCGCTGGCGACCTTGCAGCGCGCTGATTTGGTCTATGTCCACGTCGAGGCCCCGGACGAAGCCGGGCACAACGGCGACCCACAGGCCAAGGTGCAGGCCATCGAGGATTTCGACGCCCGCATCGTTGGCCCGATCTTGGCGGGGCTAGAGTCGATGGGGCCGCACCGAGTGCTGCTCACCCCCGATCACTGCACGCCCATTGTGCGGCGCACCCACAGCCGCGAGCCGGTACCCTTTGTGCTGTGGGGGACAGGGATTGCGGCCGACCCAATGCAAGCCTATGGAGAGCGGGCGGCTGAGCAGGGTGGTATGCAGGTAAAGCACGGACATGTATTGATGGATTATCTCACGAGGGAATATAGGTGACCGACACGTATAGCGTAGCTATTATGGGCGCGACCGGTGCCGTAGGGCAGGTGCTGTTAGAAATCCTCGCCGAACGCGACTTTCCAATCGGTGAGCTGCGGCTGTTGGCCTCGGCCCGTTCGGCTGGGCGCGCCATTTCCTTTAACGGCGACTCGATTCAGGTGCAGGAGTTAGGGGAGGATTCGTTCGAGGGCGTGGATATCGTCTTGGCCTCGGCCGGGGGCAGTTTGAGCAAGCAGTTTAACCCGTACGCAGTGGCCGCAGGCGCGGTGGTCGTCGATAACACATCGGCCTATCGCATGGACCCGGACGTGCCGCTGGTAGTGCCCGAAATTAACCCCGAGGATTTGGCGGCGCACCGCGGGATCATCGCCAATCCAAATTGTTCGACGATCATCATGGATGTGGTGGTCTGGCCGCTCTATCAGCGGCGTCGGGTCAAGCGCATCGTGGTTTCGACCTATCAAGCCGTCAGTGGCGCGGGGGCGCGGGCCATGCAGGAGTTGGAGGCGCAGACGCGGCAGGTGCTCGCCGGGCAGGAGGCCGAGCCGGCCGAATTCCCGCACCCGATTGCCTTTAATTTGTTTTCGCACGACTCATCTGTGGGGCCGGAAGGGTATTGCGAAGAAGAGCTGAAAATGGTGCGCGAGACCCGCAAAATGTTCCACGACGACGCGCTGCATATCTCGGCCACGACCATTCGCGTGCCCGTACTGCGGGCGCATTCTGAGGCGATCAACGTGGAGTTTTCCGCGCCCTTTTCGGCCGCCGAGGCAGAGGCTACCTTGGCGCAGGCTGCGGGTGTGCGGATTGTGGATGATCCTGTGCAGAACCATTTCCCCATGCCGATTGAGGCCTCCGGCTGCGACGAGGTGTTGGTCGGGCGCATTCGCCAAGATATTTCGCGGCCCGACGGGACCGGGTTGGACTTGTGGGTCAGCGGCGATCAGTTGCGCAAAGGTGCGGCCCTAAATGCCGTGCAAATCGCCGAGGAGCTCATCGTGCGCAAACTGCTATAACGAGGGAGAACCACCATGGATGTCCTGAACAGGGAAGAACTCGATTTCTTTGCCGAAGAAGGGTACGTCGTCGCGCGTCAGGTGATCGACCGAGATCAAGCCGAGCGCACTGGCCGGGCGGTGTGGGCGTTTGCCGGCATGGACCCGGACGATCCTGGGACTTGGTATCCAGAGGATCGGCGCGGCATCATGGTCGAGATGTACCACCACCAGACTCTATGGGACAACCGCACGGCCCCTCGGGTCCACCGGGCCTTCAGCCAGATTTGGGGGACGGAAAAGCTGTGGGTCAGCCACGACCGGGCCAGCATCAGTCCGCCGGTCTTAGACAAAGATGCACCCGAGCACAATCTGCACTGGGACGCAGCCTTGGATAAGCGTCCTTTGCCTTTTGGCGTGCAGGGCGTGCTCTATCTGAACGACACGCCGGCCGCGCAGGGGGCCTTTATCTGCGTACCGAGGTTCCACCAGCGTCTAGAGATGTGGCTCGACGCGCTGCCGGAGGGGGCCAACCCCCGCGAGCAAGACTTGCTGGCCTTGGGAACGCGGCGCATTGGTGCGGAAGCGGGCGACTTGGTTATCTGGCGCACTGCTCTGCCGCACACGGCGAGCGTCAATCGCGGCGACAGCCCGCGCGTGGCGCAGTACATCACCATGAATATAGCTGGCGCGGGCGAACAGGCGCGGCGGTTGCGCACAGACTTTTGGCAGCAGCGGCTGTCCGGGCTAGGGCGCTACGCCGAGGAACGCGAGCACTACGAAGAAAAGACGGCTGAGTTGACGAGCTTGGGGCGGAAGCTGGCTGGGGTGGAGCCTTGGGATTGAGAAGAGAGAAACGATGAGGATATTTAGAATTATCAAATAGCGAGAGGCGTGCTACATAGACCTCGGCACCTATCACTATGTGTGGCGTCTTTAGGTGGTTCGTCAGCGTACTTAAAAGCAGTGCCAGACTCAATACTTTCTCTATGTAGTAGATGATGGAATTTGTCGAAGATACACTCTACTTCTTGCGTCAAAATATCTCAGAAGCTGTCTGAAAACTATATTTTTCTATGCGAGGCGTTTGAGTAGCAAGTGGATCATAGCGGTGTGAATCAACGCCTCGCTATGGCGTGGCAAGACTTCATAATCTCGGGTATGCCGGCGAAAATTGCTCAACCACCCAACGACGTTTGAGCGGTGTAAATCTTTTCTCTTGTTTGGCGACGACTTCCAAGTCGATCTTATGCGTCTTTTTTAAGCTGGCTACCCACGCTTTGAGGTCGGCCCCCGAATAGCCGCCATCGACCCACAGCTTGTGCAGCCTGGGCACGCCGGGGGCCACGTAGCCGGTCAACGTCAGAATGGCTACGTTGGTGATCGCGGAGTTGGTTTTGGTGATTTTCTAAAATTGCTTCTTGGGGCCTTGGCCTCATGGGATATTCTGGTATTACCTCTTGGTGATTGAAAATATCCCAACCAAGCGAAGACAAAATTCGCAGGATAATTGCCAGTTTAGCTTGCTCAGGTATGAAGCGTCCTCCCAACCCCCGACATTAGCTCTTTTCGTTCTCTAAACGCATATACGCTCGATGAAGCGAGCGTAGAGATCGACGCTTGCGCGCAATTGGTCGATTTTGATCCATTCGTTGGCAGTGTGAGCTTGGGCAATATCGCCTGGACCGAGGACGATCATTTGTTTCATCTTCTCGACAAAAGCCATGCCGTCGGTGCCGTAGGCCACCGTGGTAGGTTTGCGGCGACCCGTTAGCTTGAGTGCCGTTCGGACCAGCGGAGCGTCCACCGCCGTGTAGAGCGGCTCGCCGCGATGCTTGAGCGCGAAGTCGAGGCCGTGCTTTTGTGCGCTTTTGCGGGTTTTGTCGAGCAAATCATCGACATCGATGCCGGGCATGGGGCGGTAGTTGAGGGTGCAGAAGCTCTGGGCGGGAGAGATGTTGGTGGCGCGATTGTGATCGTTGATGCCGATGCACCACTCGGAATGCGGCGGTGAGAATTCCTCGTTGCGGTAGCGGCGCGCGCTGAGCACTCGCTCGTTGAATTTCTTCATCTCCGCGAGAAAGGGGATCATCTTGAGGTTTGCGTTGATGCCCTTCAAGGTGCTGGTGTGCGCGGGGCGTCCTTTGGCAGTGACTTGGATGGCGAGCGAGCCTTTGTGGGCGTGGACGACGCGGAGGCTGGTGGGTTCGCAGATGATGCCGCAGCCGGTGCTGGCCTCGGCAAAGAGCTTGGAATGGGCCGTGACCTTTTGCGCGCCGACGCCGTGGACCTCCTCGTCGGCCGTGACGACGATGTAGAGTGGGGCAGTCAGATCGGCGGCCTTGAAACGGGTGGCCGCGCAAATCGAAGCAGCAAGGGGGCCTTTCATATCGCAGGAACCGCGGCCGTAGAGCTTGCCGTTGGCCTCGTAGGGGTCGTAGGGGTCGCGGTGCCAGCCATCGGCGGGATTAGCCGGCACGACGTCGTCGTGGCTCATCAGGGTCAGCCCGCCCTCTCCAGCGCCCAACTTGCCGACGATGGAGAGCTTGGCTACGCCCGCCGCATCCGCGTAGGGCACCTCTTCTATGTGGAAACCAAGCTGATCTAAGACTCCAGCTATATGTTGGGTAACTTCGACGTTGCTGGTTTGGCTTTCCGAGGGATAGGCGACTATTGCCTTGGTCAGTTTGACGACATCAAGTTTCATCGCAGATTCGCTTTCGCCAAGGGATAAGTTGGCACAAAGTACAAATTCAGTAGGGTGCTATCAAGGGCGTTGACAGCTCAGCCAAAAGGAAGTATGAATAGGCGAGCAAGAAGCAACAAAACGGCCCGCCTCAAAAAAGAGGAAGCGGGCCGGCAGACGAGTGGGACATCCTTTAGCTCAGGGCGTTGTGCAGTTCAGTCCAGTCGTCGAGGTTGTTGAGGTTGACGGCGTCGAGGATGCTGCCATCGTCGCTGAGGCCAGCGGCGTCGAGGATGCTACCGCGGGTTTCGTCGTCGTGGTTGTAGCCGCGGATGGCGGCGTTGGAGGCGTCGATCTCGCTCTGGGGAATAGAGCCGCCGCGCTGGGCCTTGGCCCAGTTTTCAAATTCGATATAGCTGGCCTTGTTGTCCTTGACATAGGCTATGGCCGCGTCTCGGTCAATGCCGAGGCCGTCGAGAACCATCTGGTCGAAACCCGCGCCGCATTCTGGATAGTCCGCGGGCAGTTCGCCAGCCGCGCTCAGGCGCAGCTTGGACCACAGGCGGGGCAGGTGAATCGCGCCGAGCGGCCCGGCGATGTCCGAACTGATGTTGGGTATAATGGCCATGAGGTTCCTCCTATTGATAGAATGGGTTGGGTAAACGGCCTACAACAGTACGGTCGCTCAAGCCGGTTGTCAAACGGATAGCAATGGACAAAATACGTTTTGGCGTCATTGGGGCCGCCGGCCGCGGAAGCGGTTTTATCCCCACCCTGATAGCCCATCCAGCCACGGAAATTACCGCGCTGTGCGACATCCGCCGGGAAGAAGTCGAGTGCCACGCGGCTGAACTGGGCGTTGAACAGGTCTTCGCGGACGCTGGCGAAATGCTCGACGCCGGGGGAGTGGACGCGGTCGTCGTGGGTACGCCCATGCCGTGGCACGTGCCCCAGGCCATCGCGGCCTTGGAGCGCGACATCCACGTGCTCAGCGAGGTGACGGCTGGAGTGTCGGTTGAGGAATGCCGCGATTTGACGTGCGCGGCGCGGCGCAGCCGAGCCGTCTATATGATGGCTGAGAATTACGTGTACACCAAGTCCAACACACTGATAAACGCGCTGGTTGAGCGCGGCTTTTTCGGCGAGCTGTACTACGCCGAAGGGGCCTATATCCACGAACTGAAACAGCTCAACGAGAGCACACCTTGGCGGCGGCGCTGGCAGACGGGCGTCAATGGCTGCACTTATGCCACGCACAGCTTGGGGCCGGTGCTGACGTGGTTTGCCGGGCAGCGAGTGGTGGCTGTCTGCGCCGTGGGCACCGGGCACCACCACCGAGATCCGTGCGGTGCTTTGTACGAAATGGAGGACTCGGTGACCATGATGTGCCGGCTCTCGGGCGGCGGGCTGGCGCATATCCGGGTCGATATGCTCTCGGACCGACCACACCAGATGGTGCATTATGCTTTGCAGGGGACCAATGGCGCGTACGAGTCGGGCGATGGCTTTGCGGCTGCGGCCAAAATCTGGCTGCGCAGCCGCAGCGCGCAGCCGCGCTGGGAGCCTTTGGAGGCGCTAGAGAAATTTTTGCCTGAACATTGGCTGCATCCGCCCGCAGAAGCCCTCGCCGCCGGACACAGCGGCGGCGACTATTGGGAAGTACAGGATTTTGTCGCAGCCATCCGCGAGGAAAAGGCACCGGCTATTGGCATCGACTTGGCGATGGACATGACCTTGCCCGGCCTTGTCAGCCAACAGTCGATCGCCCAAGGGTCGGCTTGGGTGGCCGTGCCCGATTCGCGCAACTGGACTTAAAGGAGCCAGACCATGCCTAAGCCCAAGATTATGTTCTACCACGACGGCCGGCACCCGCTGATCTACATGTACGAACCGCCGATACAAAAAGAGGAATATGAACAGGGGGTGGACGAACTGTTGGGCACGCCGGTCGAGGCGATCATGTTTTGCCTCGGCGACGGTCGCACTGTGCTGCACGACACGGAGGTAGGAGAACTGTGGGGCCACAATGTGAAGCGGTGGCCCCATTTGATTTTCCGCCGCGCCCACCAAAATGCCCGCGATCTAATCCGCAAGGGACAAGACCCCTTGCGCCTGATTTGCGACCGCGCCCACCAGTACGGCAAGCAGGTCTATCCGACGCTGTTGGTGCAGCAGGGGCGGGGGCCGCGGGAAGAGGACGTGCGCTGCTCGGATTTCCGCTTTGACAACGCCCATCTCGAAATCGGTGCGCAAGACGATGTGCCCGCCGACTATCCCGGCCGCACCTGCCTAGATTTCAAGCACCAAGCCGTGCGCGACGAGCGCTTTGCCCTGATTGCCGAGACCCTAGAAAAATATCCGGTGGATGGCTTTGAACTGCAGATGAACTACCAGCCTTACTACTTCCACCCAGACGAGGTCGCCGCTGGCCGCGAGGTTATGACCGAGTGGGTGCGCAAGGTGCATTGCGCCGTCAAGCAGAGCGGGAAGCAACGCGAGTTGGCGATCCGCATCCCCTACAACCTCGAGGGGTGCTATGCCGTCGGCATGGACATTGAAGCGTGGCTGCGCGAAGGGCTGGTCGATGTGCTGATCGGTCAGGCGTTTTCCGGCCCGGAGCTTTTGGACTCGACCCTTGATTTCCGGCCCTTGGTTGCGGCCGCCCAAGGCATAGGCTGTCGAGTGTACGCGGCCTTGCAAAGCCACGTGGACTCGGACCGTGTGGGGGAGGCGACCATTGAGATGGTGCGCGGGGCCGCTTGCAACTTTTGGGCGCAGGGCGTCGATGGCCTGTACCTGGCGCACTGGTTTGGCAACTGGCCGTACCAGGCATCCTTCTACGAGAAGCTGCGGGAATTGCCCTATCCAGAGGTCATGGCCGCGCGCGATAAAATTTACTATGTACCGACCGCGACGGGTCGCTACCCCAATCCCACCACCGAGCCGGGGACGACCATGCAGCTGCCGGCCTATTTGCAAAAGGGCCACAAGGCTTCCATCACCCTGTCGGTCAGCGACGATCTGCGGCGCTGGGCCAGGGTCGGCCGGGTCCACGAAGTGTTGCTGCGGGTGCGGGTGATGGGCCACACCGAGCGCGACCGGCTGAAATTCTACCTCAATGGTCGAGAGTTGCCCGCCAGTCTGCTGCGCAGGATCAACGAATTATACCGGATGTCGGCTCCGCGCTATCGCACGGGATCAGGGTATTGGTATGCGTTTAAGCTGGACGCCAAACACTGGCCGAAAAAGGGAAACAACACACTCGCAGTCGAATTAGTGCGGCGCGATGCTCAGGTGCTGCCAGAAATTTTTGTACGCGATATAGAGCTAGATATTAAATACCTAATGGGGCGCAATTTCCATCGCGGCCAAGATGTGGATCTGGGGCCGAGCGAACCGTCAGGAGTATGAGCTGAGAAACGAACTCAATCCATCAAACCGAAAGGAACCTAATGCCCAGAGGTATTCGCAACTTCGCCATTTTTGTCATCGCTCTGCTCTCGTCTTGGATCATAGGTGTCAATGTGTCGCCGACGTGGACGGTCGAACGGATCGAATTGGACGTGAAAACGGACAGCGATGGCAAGCTATACTACATCTACCGCGAAAAACCCGCTTATTTCGAGGCTGTGCCCATGGCGCAAGCCCAACTCGATCCGGCTAACATTCACGGGTCGAGAACGGCACCGCCGATCACTGAAGAATTTGTCTCCGTGGCGGAGACTGGCCGCTACTACAAACTGGTGGCCAAGCGCCACTGGAGCTATTGGTCGCTGCTGCCGGCGGTGGTGGCCGTGCTGTTGTGCTGGCTGACCAAAGAACCGATCACCTCGCTGTTGGGCGGCATCATCTCCGGTGCTCTCCTGATGGGCCGCTACGACTTCACCGGCGATGTGCTAATCCCCTCATTGGCGACCAAAAACGCGGCCGGAATTCTGCTGCTCTACTTGTGGTTGTTGGGTGGGCTGATGGGGATCTGGTCCCGCACGGGTGCGGCCCAGGCTTTTGCTGAGTTTATGACCGTGCGCTTTGTGCGCGGCCCCAGAAGCGCCAAGCTGGTCGCTTGGTCGCTCGGGGTCATCTTTTTCCAAGGCGGGACCGTCAGCACGGTGCTGGTCGGCACCACGGTCAAACCCATTGCCGATAACGAAAAAATCAGCCACGAAGAGCTGGCGTACGTGGTTGACTCAACGGCCTCGCCGATTGCTTCCCAGCTCGCGTTCAACGCTTGGCCCGGCTATGTGCAGGCGTTTATCTTCGTCTCCGGCGTCAGCTTCCTAGCCACCGAAGCCGATCGCCTCTCTTTCTTTTTTCAAAGCGTACCCTTTTGTTTTTACGCCATTTTTGCCGTCTTGGGCACGTTCCTCCTCAGCATTGAAAAACCGCTCTTTTTGGGGAGCCAACTCAAGGCGGCGATTCAGCGTGCGCGCACGACCGGCCAGCTCGATGCATCAGATGCCGACCCGCTGAGTGCCAAGGAATTGCAAGGGAGCAACGTACCCGAAGGCTACACTCCGCATGTCCTCGAATTCTTCTTGCCACTGGGTGCGCTCATCGCCGTTGCCGTCGGTACCTTTATCGCCAGTGGATCGCCCAATGTGCAGTGGGCCTTTGGTATTGCACTGCTGTTGGCCGCGGGCATGGCCTTGGCCAAGGGCATGGCACTCAAAGACCTCATCGCCGGCTTCCACGATGGCATTAAGGGAGTGGTGCTCGGCTCGGTCATTTTGCTGCTGGCCATCACGATAGGCGGCATCAGCAAGGAGACGGGCGGTAGCATCTTTTTGGTCGAACAGCTCGGCGAGAGCATTCCGTACTTCCTCCTGCCGGTCCTGCTCCAGCTTCTCACGATGGCCATTGCCTTTTCCACCGGCACGAGTTGGGGCACCTATGCGGTGGCGTTTCCGCTGGCCATGCCGCTCGCTTGGGCGGTGGCCGGCGCCAATGGCCTAGCGCATCCAGAGCTTTTTATGACCTTGTGTTTTGCCGCGGTCATGGACGGCAGCGTGTACGGCGACCAGTGCTCGCCGATTTCGGATACTACCGTCCTTAGCTCCATGTGTACGGGCTGCGACCTGATGGATCACGTCAAGACGCAAATCCCGCAGGCGACGCTTGCGGCGGGCTTGGCGGCTTTGTGCTGGACCCTCGTGGCGTTCTTCACCGCCTAGGTCTTCTAATTAAGAAAAGGGATTACTCCATGATAATAGGCGTCTCTATCCGCCAGAGGTTTGCCGATCTTTCCGAACAGGAAATCCTCGCGCTCGCCATTTCGTCGGAGGAGGAGGAGAGTCGCATCTACGCTACGCGGAAAATCCGCGCACGGCCGAGATGTTCGAGACCATGGCCGCGGAAGAAGACGAGCATCGACGCCCCTTGATTGAAGAGCACCGCCGTCGCTTTGGCGATGTAGTCCAGCCCGGTCAAAAGACCGACGACACCTTTTGGTCTCTGGCAAAACTCCTATCGTTAAAAGATACGCATTGAGTTAGCATTTTTATTTATTTTGGGAGCCTGCGTTATGCCTACCTTTCTCGACTCAACCCCTCTCTGCGATGACCCGCCCGCGCTCCGCACCCGCATGCAGCGCGACGGCTATCTCTTTGTCCCCGGCCTGCTGCCCGCCGACGAACTCGAAGCGCTCAGGCTGGGCTTTTTGGCTATTGCCCGCGACGCCGGCTGGGTTAAGGCCGACGCACCGCTTGAGGACGCTATCGCCGACCAAGATGGCTTCTGCGTCGAGCCGACGCCCGAGTATATGGACGTCTATTGCCTGATGTACGCCCTGCCGCAATTCCACGCTTTGCAGCACCACCCCGCGCTCGTCGGCCTACTCGAAAAGCTTCTCGACGGCCCGGTGCTGCCCCACCCCCGCCTCATCGGCCGCACCATCTTTCCCAAGCGCGAGTCCTTTACCACGCCGCCGCATCAGGACTTCATCCCCATTCAGGGCACGGCGGAGACCTATACCGCTTGGTTCCCGCTCCACGATCTGCTGCCGACTATGGGGGGGCTGGAGGTAGCCGCTGGTGTGCATCGGGGGGGCATTTATAAGTTCCAGCCGGCCTTGGGTGCCGGGGGATTGGCGATCACCGACTCCTTTGAAGGCAGATGGACCGGTGGTCTTTTCGCGCAAGGGGACGTGCTCTTCTTCCACAGCATGACGCCCCATCGAGGCGCCCCCAACACCAGCGAACAACTACGCCTGTCTATCGACGCCCGTTACCAGCGCATTGCCGACCCCATCGCCCGAGGCAGTCTGCTGCCTCACAGCCAGCCCAACACCTGGGAGGCCATCTACGCTGAGTGGCCCGACGATCACTTGCAATACTACTGGCGCGAGTACGAGCTGGACGTGGTTGACTACGACGACAGCTATCACGAAGAGCGCGACCGCCAGGCTTTGGAACTGGGCGAGCAAGGCGATCCGCTAGCCGTCTCGGCTCTCCAGCGCATCGTCGCCCGCGACGGCGATCCCGACAAGCGCCAGCAGGCCGCCGAACTGCTCGCGGTCATTGAGGAAAAATAGCGTTTGATCTGGGGAGATTCTTTAAGAAGAATCGCAAGAGCCGGCGGCTGGACCGTCGGCTCTTGTTGTTTGGTGCCGCCTGTAAGAAGCATCTTGTAAATTGAGAAATTAGGCACCTAATTTTTTGTCACAGCAGAAGTAACACCCCGCGCCGTTATAGGTGTTTGAGTAGTACACCGCCAGGGAATACATGGACGTAGATACGCTGTACCGTCGCTACGGGCCGATGGTCATGCGTCGTTGTCGGCAGCTTTTGCGCGACGAAGACCAAGCGCTCGACGCCACTCAGGATGTGTTTGTGCGGCTATTGACGCGGCGCGACCGCCTGCGGGATGACGCGCCCTCCAGCCTGCTCTATCGCATGGCCACCAACCTCTGCCTCAATCGCATCCGCGACACCCGGCGGCGGAAGACTACGGCCGACTCGACGCTGTTGGAGCAAATAGCCTGCTGGGAGGACGCCGAGGGCCGGATAGAGGCGCGCGCCGTGCTCGCCAAGCTCTTTGGCCAACAGCGCGAGTCAACGCGCACAATGGCCGTCTTGTACTACGTTGACGGCATGACCTTGGAGGAGGTGGCCAGAGAAGTGGGCATGTCCGTATCCGGCGTGCGCAAGCGGTTGCTCGGCCTGCGAGCATCGCTGCAAGAGATGGAGAAGCCATGAACCAGCAAGACGAGCGCCCCATAAGTGATTACCAACTAGAGCGCTACCTGCTGCGCGAGGGTACCGACGACGAGTTGGCGGCTTTGGACCGCCGGTTGGCGGCCGATTTAGAGCTCGCGCAGCGGCTAGCGGCCCTAGAGCGCTCCAACGAGGAAGTGCATCGGCACTACCCACCCGAATGGATGCGCGGCCAGATCGAGCTAAAACTCAAGCGGACGCAGGGTCGGCGCGTCCAACGAACGTGGAGTGGGTATCGCCTTTGGGCCGTGCCGGCTGTGGCCCTGATCCTGGCGGTGGTGGCGGTGCCCACTCTCCTCGACCAAGAAACGCCGGAAGCACCCGCGCTGCGGGTCAAAGGCAGCGAACAGGAGCCGCGTTTGCTGGTCTTCCGCAAGCTGGCCAGCGGTGCAGAGCGTCTGCAAGACGAAGCCTTGGCCCAAAGCGGGGACTTGGTGCAGCTCGCCTACCGCTCCGGTGGCTTGCAGTACGGGGCGATTCTGTCCGTCGATGGTCGCGACATCCTAACTCAGCACCTGCCCGCGACTGGAGCAGAGGCCGTGCCGCTGGCGGAGCAAGATACCCTCGACGTTGCCTACGAACTGGACGACGCGCCGCTGTGGGAGCGGTTTTACTTGGTGGCGGCCGATCGCCGCTTTGGCTTGGCAGCGATCAAGGCCAAGCTGGCCGCCGGCGATGTGGCGTTGGGTGATGATGTCCGCCTTTTTACCTTCATCCTACGCAAATCGGAGGCCCCTTAGCTTATAACCAGCGAGGTATAACTATGGAAGCCGTACTGAACTTTCAGCCCGTTATCGATCTGACCGAAGATCAATTTTTTGAATTTTGTCAGCTCAATCGCGATGTGCGTATTGAGCGCAATTCAAAAGGAGAAGTACTAGTTATGCCACCAACGGGAGGAGCAACGGGTGTGCGGAATGCAGAAGTCACCATGCAGTTGCGCTTATGGGCAAAACAAGATGGCACCGGCGTGGCCTTTGATTCTTCGACCGGATTTGTGCTACCCGACCGCTCTGTCCGCTCGCCGGATGGCGCGTGGGTTGCGCGGTGGCGGTACGATGCCCTGACCGAGGCGCAAAAGAACAGCTTTCTGCCCCTTTGTCCAGAGTTCGTCATTGAACTCAAGTCTCCCTCGGATTACTTGCCCTCGTTGCGAACAAAAATGGAAGCATACATTGAAAATGGCACCCAATTGGGCTGGCTCATTGTCCCAGAGCAAAAAACCGTAGCGATCTACCGTCCGCAAGTCCCGGTCGCAGCGCAGGAAAACCTCAATGACCTAGCGGCCGGCCCCACCTTGCCGGGATTCGCATTGAAGCTCAGCGAAATCTGGTAATCGCCCCCCTTAGCCGACAAATCTACAATCTAAAATCTCTATGTTGTCGAGGCTGAGTGGGTTAATCGCGCTTGTAGTTGCGGCGGGTCTGTTCCAGCCGTCAGCAGCCGAGGTGCGCCGGTTGATCCTCGCTGCGGGAGCCAACAACGGCGGGGTGGATCGCGAACTGTTGCGCTACGCGGCCTCGGACGCGGAACAATTCGTCGAGGTGTTGCAGGAGATGGGGGGCCTGGACCCGGCCGATGTATTGCTGCTGCGCGATCCCGACCTAGCCGCCTTCGAGAAGGGGCTGGCCGATCTGGGTCGGCGGGTGCAGGCGGCCAGCCGGCGGGGGGACCGGCTGGAAGTATTGCTTTACTACTCGGGCCACGCCGACGAAGAGGGCTTGCTGTTGGCCGGCGATCATCTCGGCTATCAGCAGTTACTCGACTCGCTGAAGACGGCCGACGTCGCCGTCCGCATCGCCGTCCTCGACGCCTGCAACTCCGGGAGCATAACCCGCATCAAGGGAGGCAAGCCACAGCCGCCCTTTTTAGTCGATGAGTCCTTTGACATGCGGGGCTACGCCTTTCTCACGTCGAGTTCAGCCGATGAGGCGGCGCAGGAATCGGACCTGATCGAAGCGTCTTTTTTTACTCACTATCTAATTTCCGGAATGCGCGGCGCGGCGGACGTTACTGGCGATGGTCGGGTGACTCTCCACGAGGCGTACCAGTTCGCATTCGACGAGACGCGGGCGCGAACTATTGGGACTGCGGGAGGCACTCAGCACCCAGCCTATGAGGGCCAGATGCGCGGCACCGGCGGCGTGGTGATGACTCAGGTGCGTCGCAATGCAGCGGGCCTGTTACTAGACGAGGCCCTCGCCGGCCGGATATCTATCCGCAATGAGCAGCAGCGCCTAGTCGCCGAACTGAACAAATCCCCGGGTCGGGTGGTCGAGCTGGGATTGATGCCGGGGGCCTATACGCTGTTTTTGGAAACGTGGGACGCGGACTGGCACTTGGCCGAATTGGTTCTGGCCGAAGGGGGGTTCACCAACGTGAGTACCGGCGACTTTCGCGTCCTGACCCCAGAGGACACTAAGCTGCGCGGCGGCTCGGGGAGGAGGATTACCTTGGCCTTGGGGCGCCAAATCGAGGTCGCCACCAGCGAGGGCTACACCTTGTCGCTGGGGCTGTTGACCAATACGCAGGGCGAGGCGTTCCGCGGCGTCCAGTTCGCTTGGCTGGTCAACCAAGCGCGCGGTCGGACGGGTAGTCAGATCGGCGGGTTGGGCAACTTGGCACTCAAAGAGGTTGATGGCTGGCAGGCGGCTGTCGTGGGCCCCAACTGGGCAATGGGGCCTTTGCAAGGTGGACAGGTGGGCTTGATCAACATCGCCTCTCAGGTGCGTGGCTGGCAAGTGGCGCAAACGACCAACGTTGTCGGCAAAATTCGCGGTTGGCAACTGGCCGGGGTTACCAATTTCGTCGGCGAGGTCAAGGGCGGTCAGATCGGATTATTGAACGTGGCGAGCGAGGTCAAAGGCTGGCAGGTGGGCTTGGTCAACCTTTCCGGCCACATCGAGGGCGGCCTGCCCATCGGGTTGATCAACTACTCGCACAGTGGGCTTTTCAGCCTCAGCACTTGGCGCGACGAAGTCGGCTTTACCATGTTCACCCTCGCCTCGGGCAGCCGCTCGTTTTACACTGCTTTTACTACTGGCTTTGCCGTCCAAGACGGCCAGCGGCGCTGGGCGCTGGGCGTGGGAGGTGGAGTGCAAAAGCGCGGGCGGCGGTTTTGCCTCGGCCTCGACGTACATAGCTATCGGATCAGTCGCGCCCTCGATGACGATTACAAAGCGGGCATTGGGTTTTGGCCACCCTCAGTGGACTTTGGCCTAGACCGATTGGCCCGAGACAACTACTTGGCGCGGATCAAACTTGAGACGGGGGTCTTTTTGCACAGCCGGCTGTCGCTGTTTGGCGGCGTCTCCCTGAACCAATTGTGGACCGATGGCCATCTGCGGCTGATCGAGTCGGGTAGCCGCTACGAGAAGGAGTGGAAAGATGGGCTTTTCGCGTGGCCGGGTTTTTTCTTTGGCCTGCGCTACGGGCGTTAGACGGGCCTAAGTGTACTGATTTTCGCAATCGCCAGTTCAGGTCCGCAACGTGGCCATCTCCCCTGAGGCAAGCTTCCAAGCCTCGCTCAATCATACGACGCATCCGACATAGCCTACCGATAACAAGCTGTATTCGACTGGTTACTTCTTGTAACCTTTTGTCGCAGCAAAAAATCACTGCACAGGTAACATCACGTCCCGCCGCAGGTGTTTAAGTAGTACACCGCCAAGCAATACTTGGTTGCACTTATAGTAGTATTCCGGTGAGGAGGTGAGAAAATGGCGAAATCAAGTGGTAGTCGCGGTGGCGGTAGAGGCGGAAGCCGTGGAAGTGCCGTCTGGCCCGAAAACAAGCCCAGCACAACGGGCAACCCCTCTGGTAAAGGCCGAACTAGTGCCCCTCAAAGAAGCAAATGATTGGTAGGTGCTGATTGCGGTATTTTTTTGCGGTCAGCACCTACCCCAACAAATGGCTTCATTTGTTACGACGTCACCGAGTCTAACGTCTGACGCTCGTCAAATTCAGACACGGCCTCGACCCATCGGAGCGCGTCGGCTTCCTGAGATCGGTTTAAGCGGGCGACTGAGTCGGCTACCCGCCTCCGCACTTTTTCCGACCGAGGATTTGGCAAGGTCATGCGAACCTGACGCTTGCCGGGGATAGCTGCTTTCGCTTGCGATACTGGCATGGTGGTTCCGACATTCAGCCCGGTAAGCGGGACAAGATGAGCGTACCGAGCGCGATGAGGCTGGCGATTTGGATGCCGATAAGCCAGCGGGTGAGCGCGTCGATGCGGGCGTTGGTCGCGTCAATGCGGGCGTTGGTCGCGTCAATGCGGCGGCCCATATCGGCAAAGCCGGTCGATTGGCCTTGTTTTATGTCGTCCAATTGGCGGTCTAACTGCTCGGCGATGCCTTCCAAGCGACCTAGGCGGCGGTCATGGTCTTGGGCTTGCGTAATCGGTTCGCTCATGTCTGCGTCTCCTAGTATGCGCCGCGGCGTCGTGGGCTATTCGGCGTTGCGCAAAACACGCTCTCGCCCCTCGCGTTCCAAGCATCAGTGCTTCCTACAGCTTCTTTAGGTAATACAACAGATAGACAAAATTTTTACAAGGGACAGCGACTTCCTCCTCCGCGTCGTCAGTTCTTATAGAGGATGACCAACTCGACGTCAGTCAGCAGCAAGTCGCAGGCAAGTTGGGGATGGCGTTGCAAGAGAACGACGTCTAAGCGATGGAGGCCACAGGCGGCTTGGTCGGCCGTGAGCGCAAAGCGGTGCCAGGCAGCGGCGCTGACATCGGCAATGGGTTGGGGGTCGCCGCCGTGGCAATAGCTAATATCCGGGTCGGACAAGACTTGGCCGTCCCAGCAGCAGCGGAACTGGTCGCCAGCGACCCAATCTCGCAGACGCAGACGCAAGGTAATGGTCGCCGGCGGATCCGCGCTCAAGTCGTCGGCAAGGTCGAGGTCGAAGTGGGGGCCGGTTTCCCGCATGGTCGGGTAGAGGGGGACGGGTAGGGTGCCGCGCAGCCGGTCGTGCTGGTACGCGCCGCGCCAAGCCCCTGTATGCTGGCGGAAGCGGTGGGTCGCGCTGTAGAGCTTGTCTTGGCGGCGCAGGGTCTGAACCGCGCCCACTTGGGTTAGCAACTCGCGCTTTGAATCGCGGTTGGCGTGCCAGTTGAACGCGTATATACCGGTCGCGCCTTGGCGGTGATACTGCATGGCCGTGGCTTTGGTGCGCATGTTGTGGCGGACCGATTCGTCTTCGGGGCCGGCGGCCGGGCCGGGGACGCCGCCGTCGAACCCTGGATAGAGGGCGATGTCGCTGTCGGCGCACAGGGCGCGGAAGGCACTGACCTCAATGGCTGGATCGGTAGCGGCGGCACCGGCTGGGATCAGGATATCGACGAGGTTTTCCCCTACCCAAGTTTCCACGTCGTAGCCAATGCGGTGACAGCCCTCGATGGAGCCGGCGACGCGGGCCGCTAGGTAGAAAGGCCGGCCGCGCTGTTGGGCGAGTTCGTCGGTCAGTTGCCGCGCCGCCCGCATGAAATCGGTGAGGACGTAGCGCAGGCGATAGGCATGGTCGGCGGGGAAGTGGAAGGGGTGGCGTTGCCAGTCGAGTTCGACGCCGTCCCAGGGGTAGTTTTGGCAGACTTCTCGCAAGTGCTGGAAGCGATTTTCGCGCACTTGGGGGATGGCCATATTCCACGACAGGGCGAACCACTCCTCGGTATCCGCGCCGAGCAGCCATTCGGGGTGGTCCTTGCGCAGTTGAGTCAGCTCGGTGTGGTGCAGGGTCTGGAGGTCGGCTAGCTGAGCGCCGTTGAAGTGATTGTCGTTCATGCGCAGCGAGGCATACACGTGCAGGCCGAGTTGGTGGCCGCGGTCGATGATGGCCTCTTGGGGGTCTTCGCCTCGCTCCAGCATGCGGCGAATGTTTTCGGTGTGCGCGTAGCTAGCAGCATTCTCGTAGCGGCGTTGGTGAGTGTCGCCGAGCAGTTCGAGCGCGTCGCTTGGCCAGCGCGTGGCGTGTTCGCCCACGCACCAAAATAGGGCACCGACCTGGGTGTCTTCGAGGGGGGCGTACGCCTTGTCGAGAAAGGCGTCCATGGACTGGGGAACGGGCGAGTAGCCGTGGGGTGCGCCGTCCCAGTTATAGATGATGCCGTAGTCAGCGGGATGGGGCATAGGTCAACTCCTTTGCAGATTGGGGCCAAAGTACGGAGATTGTCAGAGGCGGGCAATGGAGGTAATTATGGCGACAAAGTGGATGCTCTGCATGGCGTTGGTCGGTTGCGGCCTGAGCGATCCCCAAGGCCCGGCCGATTTGCCCAAGGATCCGTGGGAGCGAACCGAGCAGCAGCGGCTGGAAGATATTGAGGAACAATGTAGCGGCCAGCCTTGGGAGCGCGGGCTGCTCTGTCCGCGCAGTGTGGCCGATGCCGATACAACTAAATCTCAAGGCAGATAAAGGAGTCTTAGGATGGAAGACAACCTACTAGAGGCCGTCGATCCGCAGCGCCTGATCGATACGGCCAAGGAGCTGATTGCGGTGCCCAGCCCAACGCTGGACGCCGGCGCAGCGGCGGATGCGTTGGCGTCGATATTGGCTGCGGAGGGGTTTGCTGTGGAGCGGCCCCAAGCCGATTGGCCGCAAGCACCAGCCGTGGTCGCTCGTCTCGACAGCGGCCGGCCCGGGCGAGTGTTGCAATTCGACGGGCACCTAGACACGGTGCATCTGCCCTTTGTGCCACCCAAGGTGGCCGATGGCCAGCTCTATGGGTCGGGGGCGTCCGACATGAAGGGAGGAATCGCCGCCTTTGTCGAGGCACTCAGGGCGTTAAAGGATGCGGGCGCACTGACCAAGGGGGCGGTCTTACTTACGGCCCACGATCACCACGAAGCGCCGTGGGGCGACCGCCGCCAGCTTTTGGCCTTGATCCGCGAAGACTTCGTCGGCGACGGGGTGCTGTTGCCGGAGTATCTAGGCGACATGCTGCCGGTCGCCGGTCGCGGGTTAGCCGTGTTTAGCGTGGAGATCAAGCGCGACGGCTCGCCGGTACACGAGGTGCTGCGGCCCGCCGGGCTACCGGACGTGGTCTCGGCGGGGGCCGAGGTCGTTTTGCGGCTGAACGCACTAAACGAGCATCTGCACACGCAAACCGCGCCCTATGTCGGTAGCGACACGCTGTTTATCGGCCGGATTGAAGGCGGCCAGCTCTACAACCAAGTGCCAGTCCAATGCCGGGTTGAAGGGACTCGCCGCTGGGTGGCGGCTGGCGCAGGGCCGGCGGCGCACCGCGAAATCGAGGACCTGCTCGCCGATGTGGCTACAGCCAGCGGTACCCGCATCCGGCTCGCGGATTGGAACATGCCTGGCGACGCCTTTGCGGTGGATCAAGGCAGCCCGCTGGTAGCTGCGTTCCAGTCCGCGCACGATCGGGTAACGGGGGCACCGCTACCCTTGGGTGGCAAGCCCTTTATCGATGACGGCAATGTCTTTATGGCTGCCGGGATTGAGGCCCTAACCCACGGTCCTTGCGCCGTGGGGGCGCATACGACCGACGAGGAGGTGTCGGTGGCCGAGTTGGTACGGGTGGCGAAGGTTTATGCGCTGACGGCGCAGGCGTTTTGCTAAGCGGTCTCAATGGCGCGCGCCGCAGCCGTGCCTTGCTCCTCATCGACGAAGTAGAGGCAGGCCCCGCCCGCGACGAAGAGGACGACGATCGACAAAATCCCCACGCGCGGGCTGCCGGTCAGTACGCCAATCCAGCCCACGAGTACTGGGCCGATGACCGCGGCGAACTTGCCCAGCATGTTGTAAAAGCCAAAAAACTCCGCCGACCGGTTGCGGGGAATGAGCCTTGAGTAGAGCGAGCGGCTCAGGGCTTGGACCCCGCCTTGGACTAGGCCGATGGCGACGGCCAAAGCGTAAAATTCCCAGACTGCATTCAGAAAGTAGCCCCAGACCGTTGCCGCAATATAGACGGCTAGGCCGATGAAAATTCCCTTGCGGGTGCCGATCCGCTCGCCGAGCAAGCCAAAGGCAATCGCCGCGGGAAAGCCCACGAACTGGGTAATGCCCAAGGCGAGTAGCAGATCGTCGGTGGCAAGGCCCAGCGACAGGCCGTAGTCAATGGCCATGCGGATGATGGTATCGACGCCGTCGATGTACAGCCAATAGCCGATGAGGAAGACAAAGGTGGTGCGTAGCTGCCGAATGTCGCGGCCGGTGGAGATGAGCTGCCGATAGCCGGCTGAAATTGCGCTCCAGCCGCGATGAGCGCGCCTAGGCGGCGATTCCTCGACCCACAAAAAGAGCGGTAGCGAAAAGCCGGCCCACCAGACGGCGACCAGCAAAAAGCACACGCGCACTGCCTCGCTGGCATCGGCCAACCCAAAGATCGCAGGATGGAGGACCATCGCCACATTGACCGCAAACAGCAAGCCGCCGCCCAGATAGCCGAGGCTGTATCCGAGTGCCGAGACCGAGTCCGACTTGTCGCGCCCGGCCACCTCCACGAGGAGCGCATCGTAAAAGGTATTGCCCCCGGAGAAGCCGATGGCGGCCAAGACATAGACCACAACCGCCAGCTCCCACGCGCCTTCGGCGACTATGTAGAGGCAACCCGTGGCGAGGACGCCGAGGAAGGCGAAGGCAAAAAGGAACTTGCGCCGAGTGCCGCCTTGATCGGCAATAGCCCCCAAGAAGGGGGCTAGCAGCACGACGACTAGGCTGCTGAGCGAGTTGGCTAGCCCCAGTTGGAAGGTGCTCTCGGTGACGTCGCTGCCGGTGCTCCAGTAGGACTTAAAGAATACCGGGAAGAAGGCGGCGATGACCGTGGTGGCAAAGGCCGAATTGGCCCAGTCGTACAAGGCCCAAGCGATGATTGGTTTCTTGGCGTTAATAGACATAGAGGATTGAACATTGTGAAACGTAGGGACACTCCTTGTGGGTGCCCTCGGTTGGGGACCGGGTCCCGCATAGCAGTATAAGGCAAAATAAGGCAAAAGGAGATGTGGTTGCCGCTGATATCTTTATTAGATAGCGTAGAGACAACCGAGCGTCTGTGCTCCCCAAAAGAATTTCTTATGAACGACGCAACGCTTCTCTCGCCGCCTTCAGGCGGTGCATGGCTGCGTTTTGACGCGGCGACTAATCCTTACGGGCCGTCGCCCAAGGTCCGGGAAGCGATGGCCGCCTTTGCCCGCACCGGCGACTTTAGTCGCTACAACGACGAGGAGCGCGCCGAGTCATTGCGCGGGGATCTGGCGGCGCATTGGGGGCTTTCGCCCGATCACTTCATAGTGTACAACGGGTCTGGAGAAGCCGTGGTCTGGCTTTTTTTGGCGCGATTGCTGTTAGAGCGAGAGCGCCTGCTCATTCCGTTTCCGTCGTACGAGCGCTTTGTCGCGTTGGGGCAGCGATGTGCGGCCAAAGTGATCCCGGTGCCGCTGCACGAGGAGGACTTTGCACTGGTGCCGGAGCACTTTATCGAGGCGGGTCGGCGGTCGGGTGCGCGGGTATTGCTGCTGAGCAGCCCCAACAATCCTACGGGCAACCTCCTTTGCGGCGAGCGGGAGATGGCGCGTTTGCTCGACGAGTTGCCCGACTGCTTGTGCATCGTCGATGAGGCGTATGCAGAGTATGCCGGCCACAGCTACGTGCCTTGGGTGCAAGAGCGGAAAAACTTGGTAGTGCTGCGGACCTTTTCCAAAGCATACGGCATGGCCGGTTTGCGGATCGGCTACGCGGTTGGTGCTCCGCCGATGGTGGCCGCCCTGAGTCAGATGCAGGTTCCTTGGGCAGTTAATGCACTGTCGCTGGTAGCGGCGCGGGCCGCGCTGGCCGACCAAGGTTATTTGCACCAGATCGTCACCCAGATCCGCGGCGATTGTCGGGCGCTCTACGAAGGGCTGAACGAGCGACCGTGGTTGCGGGCCTATCCGAGCGCGGCGAATTTCTTTTGGGTACACTGCGAGGGGATCGGCCCACAGCGGCTGCGGGTGGGTTTAGAAAAGCGGCGGATCCGCGCCCGCTGGCGCCAAGACGCGCCCGGCTTTGTGCGGCTTACGTCGCTGCGCCCCCAAGACAACGAGTATTTGTTAGCGGCACTCGATGAGATCGGGCACGCAGACTAACACAAGAGGAGCGTTATGGAATATCGCAATTTGGGCACGGCCGGCGTCAAGGTGTCCAAGGTGTGCTTGGGCACGGCTTTTCGCGGCCAAGAGGATGAGGGGGTTTGCATTGAGGTGGTGCGGCGGGCCTTGGACTTGGGCTGCAATTTCATCGATACGGCGCTATATGGTAGGGGACGTTCCGAACAGGTGGTGGGCAAGGCGATCAAGGGGCGGCGCGAGGAGGTGGTGCTGACGACCAAAATTTTTGGCACCTTGGGCAATAGCCCCAATCACGTGGGGCTGTCGCGGGTCAATCTGCTGCGGGGCATTGAGGTGTCGCTACAGCGGCTACAGACTGATTACGTCGATCTGTACTTGTTGCACAGTTTTGATCCGGTCACACCGCTGGAGGAGACCTTGAGTGCTCTCGACGACATTGTGCGGCAGGGCAAGGCGCGCTACGTGGGGTGCTCTAACTTCCCGCCGTGGAAGATCGTTGAGGCCCTGTGGATTTCGCAGCGCGAGCGCTTGGCATCCTTTGCCTGCATCCAGAATCAGTACAATCTGCTCAATCGCTGGGAGATGGAGCCGGAGCTGATGCCCATCTGCCGTCAGTTCGGTTTGGGCATTATGACCTACAGCCCGCTAGCTATCGGCCTGCTCTCCGGCCGTTTCCGCCGCGGGCAAGTGCCGCCGCCGGGGACGCCGTGGAGTACGGACGAGCTGCGTGGCATGAGTCCGGGTAAATACAATTTTGCCGAGGCCATGACCGAGCGGGTCGATACCATCGTCCAGACGCTAATCGATATTGGGGCGCGGCACGGCAAGACTCCAGCGCAGGTAGCCATTGCTTGGATTTTAGACCACGACGAGATCAGCGCCCCATCTTGGGGGCCGACGAGCCGGCGCATGTCGAGGAAGTTTTCGCGGGCTTGGACTGGTGGTTGGCACCACAAGAGCGGGCTTTGTTGGACGAGGTATCCAAGGTGAAGGGGCGGCAGAAATACGCCTGAAGGAGGTGTGCCTATGAACAGACGCAGACTGCCCATTGGCATTCAGACCTTCCACAAAATTCGGGAGCAGAACTGCTACTACGTCGATAAGACGGCCTACATCCGGCGGCTGCTCGACGAGGGTACACACTACTTCCTGTCGCGTCCACGGCGCTTCGGCAAGAGCCTGTTTCTGGACACGCTCAAGGAAGTATTCGAGGGCAACGAGCCGCTGTTTGAGGGACTGTACATCCACGACCGCTGGGACTGGTCGGTTCGCCATCCCGTCCTGCGACTCAGCTTTGGCAGCGGCAACTTTAAGGAGCCCGGCTACGTGGAGGCCTCTCTCATGGAGCAACTCGCCGCGGCCGAACGCCGGTCAGAGGTCGTCTCCGAGTACGCCACGGCACCCGGACGTTTTTCCTCTCTGCTGGAGGCACTCCACGACCGAGCCGGGCAGCCGGTGGTGGTGCTGATCGACGAATACGACAAGCCGATGCTCGATGCGCTAGAGGTGCCGGAGATCGCCCGCGCCAACCGCGACTTTTTGCGCGGCCTCTACGCGGTCATCAAGGACAGCGACGCGCACGTCCGCTTCACGTTCATTACCGGGGTGAGCAAGTTTTCTAAGGTGAGGCTGTTTTCCGGCCTCAACAATCTCACCGACATCACCTTAGACCCGCGCTACTCGGCCCTCTGCGGCTACACCGATGCGGACTTGGATACCGTGTTCGCACCGGAGCTTCCCGGCTTGGACCGGAACCAGATCCGCGACTGGTACAACGGCTACCGTTGGCGGGGCGAAGAGAAGGTGTACAACCCCTTCGATATTCTGCTCCTGTTCGACAAGCGCACCTTCGGGGCCTACTGGTTTGAGACCGGTACGCCGACATTTCTGGTTGAAACGCTGTGCCAGCGTCGCGTCCGTTCCCTCGAACTCGACTCTATGATCGGCAGCGATGAGTTGCTCTCGACCTTTGACGTGGATGATATAGCGACCGAGGCGCTGCTGTTCCAGACAGGCTATCTGACGATAACAGCGGAAGAAGATCTCGGCGGTGCACGGGTCTACCGCCTCGGCTATCCCAACCGGGAGGTGCGACAAAGCCTCAACGAGAGTTTGCTGCGCTACCTCGTGCGGGATTCGACGCGGCAGATGGCCAACAGTGTGCGGCTGTATCGGCTGTTGGAGGCCAATGATTTCGCCGGGCTGGAGACGCTCTTCCACGCTTTCTTCGCCAGTATTCCCTACGAGTGGTACACCAACAACGACATCGCCGATTACGAGGGTTACTACGCGAGCGTGTTCTACTCCTATTTCGCCGGGCTGGGGCTGGACATCACAGTAGAGGATAGCAGCAGCCACGGCCGGCTGGACATGGCGGTTCTGTTCGACGGCCGCGTCTATCTGTTCGAGTTCAAGGTGGTCGAGATGGCGTCTGCGGGTGCAGCTATGAAGCAGTTGCAGGAGCGGCGGTATGCAGATAAGTACCGCGCTTTGGACCAGCCGATATACCTAATTGGCGTGGAGTTCAGCAAGGGTGAGCGCAATGTCGCGGCGTTTGACGTGGAGCGCGCCTGACAGACGAGGTAGATGTGCTAGACGAACTGTGCAAAGTACGCTATGCCCGCTTCCGCTTGGAGATGGCGGCGGTCGGCCGGCTGAAGCTACCTCCCTACAAGGGATCAACCTTTAGGGGAGCCTTTGGCCATACCTTCAAACTCGCGAGGTGGCTTCGCCCAAGTGGAATCCGCCTGCCAAGCGGCAAATCCCGACTTGCTCTATGCCGACCTCCTAACAGCTACCCACCGCACGCTAGCCCGGAACTGGGACGTCGAACCCGACGATGCAGAGAGCGTCCGCTTCGGCCAGTAGGTCGGAGACTGGTCGGCCTTTGCCGACGCGACCGAAGTGCTCGCCTATCTGAAGCACCACTACCGGCTAATCACCCTCACCAATTGCGACCGCGCTAGCTACCGGGGCAGTGCAGCCCACCTCGGCAATCCCTGGGACGCGATCCTTACCGCCGAGGAGATCGGCACGTACAAGCCGTCGCTGGCCAACTTTGAATTCTTGGTCGCTCGGGTAGCCGCGGACTTCGGCGGTGATGCCTGACTTCCGTTTCAAAAACATGGCCGAACTAGTCGCCCAGCATCGCACCGAACGGGCCTGAATCCGCCCCGTCGGCGTGTGGACGACAACGGAATGCGCCGCTAATTTCTAGGAATTGCACCCTTTTTGTCGGAGATCGAAATCCCATGAGCACACCCCTCCACGGTCGCATCGCCTTAGTAACCGGCGCGGCTGGCGGTATCGGCCAAGCGATATGCCGCGCCTTGGCCGCTGAAGGTGCGATGGTCGCCTTGCATTACCTCACGCAGAAGGACGCTGCCCACGAGCTCGCCGCTGAGCTGGGCGGGGCTGCTTTTGAGGCCGATATAGCCCAAGCGGACGCCGCGCAGTTGCTGGTCGAGCGCGTGGTTGGGGAACTGGGCGGGTTGGATATTTTGGTCAACAACGCCGGCATCACCATCGGCGGGCAGTTCGTGGCCGATATGTCGCTGGCGGACTGGCATCAGGTACTCGATGTCAACCTCAATAGTGTCCTCTACATGTGCAAGGCCGCCCTGCCGCTGATGCGGGCGCGAGGCGGCGGCGCGGTCGTCAACATCGCCTCGAATGTGGTCAATACCCTGCCAGGCGGGGCCGCGGCGTATGCGACCACCAAGGCGGGGGTTGTGGCCTTGACGAAGGTACTGTCCAAAGAGGAAGCCGAGTACGGCATCCGCGTCAATGTGGTGTCGCCAGGGATCATCGACGCGGGGATGGGGCGCGGGGCGCTGGCGCGGCGGACGCCGGAGGTGCGGGCGCAGTTTCTCAGCACTATTCCCATGCGCCGGGCCGGTGGCCCCGAAGAGGTGGCTGCGGCCGTGGCCTTTCTGGTGTCTCCGGCGGCTAGCTACGTGACCGGACAGCACCTAAGCGTCAACGGCGGCGACCGCACCGAGTCCTATCAGTAGGTTGCCCAAGCAAAGCCGCCCCTAGTTTGTGATAGACACTTCAACTAACAGTAACTATAATAGATTATTAATGTTTATGAACTCGCCCCTCGCTGCGAAGAAGGCGGCGAAGCGCGTCCAATTGCCGAGACGACCTTACAAAAATGAAATATTTGCTCACCGGCGGCGGCACGGGTGGCCACGTGTACCCGGCCTTGGCCATTGCCAACGAAATTCGGCAGACGCGGGCAGACGCCGAATTCCTCTACGTGGGCCATCGAGACAAACTGGATGCTTGGGTCGTGCCCGAGCAGGGGTACCCCATCCGCTTTGTGCGCGCCCGTCCCTTCCCTCGCACGCGTTCCCTTATTTCCCTGTTGCTATTCGCCTGTGCGCTCGCGGTCGGGGTTGTCCAAGGGGTGCTCATCCTCTTGCGCTACCGGCCCCAAATTATCATCAGCACGGGCGGCTTCGTCAGTGCGCCGATCCTCTTCGCGCATGGTGCGCTGGCCAAGGTCGGCCTTTCTCGTGCTCGCGTCTTTATCTACGAGCCGAATGCCCACCCTGGGCTTTTAAACCAAATTACCGGGCGGCTGGCGCAGCGAATTGGCGTGGCGTTTGAGCAGGCGGGCCGCTGGTTCGACATGAAGCGGGTGGCTGTAGTCGGCTATCCGGTGCGTCGCTCTTTTTTAAACCTCGATCGGCCGACCGCGCGGGAAAAGTTGGGCATTGCCCCAGGCCGCAAGGTCGTTCTCGCCTTTGGCGGGTCGGGTGGTGCCAAGGCCATCAACGAGGCCGTGCTCGAAGCCTTGCCCCTCTGGTGTGCGGCCGGGCTGGTGATCATCCACGTCACCGGCCGCTACAAGGGGCCGGATTACGACGCCGTGGCTGAGGCTGAGGCCGCTCTGGCCGCGATGGGGATGGAGGACGAATCCGACTGGTACCGCCGCCTCGATTACGCGGATCAGATCGCCGATCTGATCGCAGCAGCCGATCTGGTCATTTGCCGGGCGGGCGCAGGTACCCTGACCGAGATGGCGGTCAGCAGGACGCCTACGCTGATTGTGCCGCTGCCGACATCGGCTGAAGACCACCAGGTGCTGAACGCTCGGGAGATGGAGCAGATAGGGGCCGCTCAGGTGCTCTATCAGGAGGCGTTTTGGGACAACGCCTGCATCTTTAGCGGACTGGACGGCAAAAAACTGGCTCAGCAGGTGCTCGCGTTGTGCGCCGACGAGGAGCGCTTGCAGGCCATGGGCGAGGCCGCCAAGACCATGCCCAAGGCCAACAGCCTCGAACTGATCACGGCTGAGCTGGACAGCCTCATCGCCGGGCAGCGCCCGCCGGCACTGCGCTTGGAGTTGCCTCCGGCCAAAAGCGGTCTGCCGACCGCCCCCAACGCCCTGTTGCGCTGGGTGCAAGCGCGGGTCGCAGAGTTGGGGGGCGTGGAGGCGATGGAGCGCGGCGAGTTAGCCTATCTGCGCTATCAAGCCGATCGCCTGCTCGTGTCCGAGGGTTGGTGCGAAATCCCGCTAGGGCGGCGCAATGTGGGCATCAAGCTCGTTGCGGTCTTAAACTACCAAGAGCGGCTGCCATTGCTGCTACACATCCTCACCGACCGCACCCCGACCGGGTGGGTACGCCGTTTTTGCGGCGGGGACTTCCACCACGGAGGCATTGTGCGTCGCAATGTGGTCGAATACGGCCTGCGCGGCTTGGGGGCGACCGACGCGCAAACCCGGGCCGCGCTGCTGAACGCGCTAGAAGCGGACCCCTACTTCGAGGTACGAGCATGGTCGGCGCAGGCCCTCGGCGAGATGTTTGCAGCCGATGGCGAGATCGAAAGTGCGCTCTGCGCGGCCCTCGACGATAGCGCGCCGGAAGTGGTCGTCCAAGCCCTGAGTGCCCTTGGGAAAATAAGCCACAATCCCGACCTGCTAGCGCGGCTACGTCGCTTCTACTTGCACCCGAACTGGCAGTTCCGCGAGCAGGTCGTGCTAGTGCTGATCGAATTTTTGCAGCGCGGCGTCTTGGAGCCGGCGCAATTGGAGCGCGATCTCGACCAAGTCTTGATCTCAATGCCTTATTTTAAGCCGGAGTTCACCCTCGGCGCGCACCTGCGCGAATTGGCCGAGCACGTGCGCGCCGGCTTGCCACTGGCGGCCTCGCAGCGATGATCTACTACCTCGGAATTTACCTGCAAGATGCGGTCGAGGCTCTGTCGTTTTTGCGCTTGGTTGATTCGATCAGCTTTCGCGCCATCTGCGGCGCGATCACTTCGTTGATCCTTACCATTCTCTGCGGCGGGCGGGTCATCCTCTATTTCTACGGTCGGGGCCACCGCGACATGCCCCGCGACTATCTCAGCTCCGAGGCCGTCAGCAACCAAGCCAAAACCTATGGCGGCGGCCTAGTAGTCGCTGCGATCTTGATCAGCATCGGCCTGTGGTGCAAGCTGCACAGCCTCTTCGTCCTATTCTGCGCGGGGGCGATTGTCTGGTTTGCCGCGCTCGGCTGGATCGACGACTTCCTCAAGGTGCGCTATCGCTCTAGCGATCGCGGGTTGTCCGAGACGGCCAAATTGGCACTGCAAATAGCCTTTGGAATGGGGTTTGGTGCTGCGTACGTCACCCAAGTGTTCCCGGCGGAGTCGGCTGGCTTGGCGACCCAGCTCTATCTGCCCTTTTTCAAAAATCCGGTTCTCGACCTTTCGTGGGGCTATGTGCCTTTTATAGCCTTTACCGTGACGGCCATCTCCAACTCGGTCAATTTCGCCGACGGGATCGACGGCTTGGCTATTGTGCCGACTTCTTTTGTCGTGGCCGTCTTCGGGGTGTTCGCCTATGTGTCCAGCCACGCCGAGATCTCGGCGTTCCTCATTTTTCCCTTTATGCCGGGCGTGGGGGAGGTCGCCGTGATCTGCTCTATCGTCTTTGGGGCCTGCCTCGGCTTTTTGTGGTTCAATTCCTATCCGGCCAACGTCATCATGGGCGATACCGGGTCCATGGCATTGGGCGGCTTGTTGGGCACGGTCGCCGTCTTGGTCAAACAGGAGTTCCTCTTCCTGATCGTCGGGGGGATCTTCGTCGGCGAGACCCTGTCGGTGGTGATCCAAGAAAAGATCGGCATCCGGTGGCTGGGGCGGCGTTTTTTCACCCGCTCGCCGATTCACCACCACTTCCAACAGCGCGGCTTGGCCGACACGAAGATCGTCATTCGCTTCTGGATCGTGGCTGGCATTTTGGCGTTGTGCGGCTTGGCGACGCTCAAGATCCGCTAGTAGTGTAGTAGTGGTTAGTGGCCAGTGATTAGTGGTTAGCCCCCTAGAGGGCGTTGCGGGGCTGCACTAGCCACACTAGCCGCTGGCCACTGGCCACTGGCCACTAACCACTAACCACTAACCACTAACCACTAACCACTAACCACTAAGAGGCCATAGGCGCAGAGGAGGACGATGGCCGCGCCTAGCAGGAGGGCCGCGGATGCAGGAAGCGGCGCAGGCCAGCCGTTGACTTCCCGCTGATAGCGGCTGTACTCAGCCGCCAAGAGGCTGTAGCCGGAAACAAGGGCGGCGATGAGGCCCGCGATGAAGCAGGTGATGACCGTGGCGTCGGCTGAGAAGGCGCGGGCGATGCTCGCAGTATATGCGCCGATGTTGATCAGCAGGCCGTACCTCTCCGTCAGCAGGCCGTAGAGGACGAGCCCCACGCAGAACGAGCCGACGACCAGCGCCGCAAAGATCGACAGCCAGTCGCGTGCAGCAGAGAGTGCTAAGAGGCACGTGCCAATGAACAAGTGGAGCCACATCGCGACATAAGCGTAGAAGAAGGGCGGGCGTTTAAACGGCGCGTGCCCCATTAGATAGTGGGAAAAAGTAGTGGACTTGGGCATGATAATATGCGGCCAAAGATAGGCTGCGGCCCGGGTGCGTCAACGCATGGCCAACCATGGAAATCCTGTCCATCCCCATTGAAAAAGTCAAAGGCGTAGGAGCCAAACGCTCGTCCGCGCTCAAAGATGTAGAGATTCTGACGCTGGGCGATTTGTTGTATTATCTGCCGCGCCGCTACCTCGATCGCACGCAGATTTTGCCCATGGCCCGGGCGCCAATCGGCCAAGAGGTGACTCTCATCGGCCAGGTGCGCCAGACGCGCTTCATGCCCGGGCCGCGTCCGCGCTTCGTGATGGTGGTCGCCGACGAGACCGACGATATCACCTGTACCTTTTTTCAGGGGGGGCGCTACTTGCAGCGCAACTTTGCCGTTGGCGACGAGCTGGCCATAAGCGGCAAGATCGATCTCTTCCAAGGACGGCGGCAGATGGTCCATCCCGAGTACGAATTCATCCACGGGGAGGAGCGGCTCCACACGGGCGTCGTCGTTCCACTTTATACGACTAGTGCCGATCTGAAGGAGCGCGGCCTGCGCAGCCGGGGATTCCGCCGCTTGGTAAGCGGAGCGCTGGACGCCTTTGACGAGCGAATTGAAGACGACCTGCCCACGGCCTTGCGGCAGCGCTTGGGCCTTGAAAAGCTGGGCGCTAGTCTGCGCCAGGTGCATTTTCCCGTCAGCCTCGCCGAAGCGGCGCGCGCGCGTCAGCGCTTAGCTTTTGGCGAGCTTTTTGCCTTTCAACTGCGTTTGGCGCAGCGGCGCAAAAAAAACCGCGAGCAGGCCGACGGCATCGCCTTCGCGCCTAGCGAAAAACTGGTGCCGGCCCTATGGGATTCTCTGCCGTTTGCCCCGACGTACGCCCAGCGCCGGGTCGTCGCCGAGATCGCCGCGCAGATGCAGCGCCCCCAAGCTATGAATCGCCTCGTCCAAGGCGATGTCGGCTCGGGCAAGACCTTGGTGGGCCTGAGCGCGATGCTGATGGCCGTGGAGAACGGTTACCAAGCGGCGATGATGGCCCCGACCGAGATCCTCGCCGAGCAGCACTTTTTCAACATCCAAGCACTCGTCGCTCCCCTCGGCCTGACTGCGGTCTTCCTCAGGGGTGCCCAGCGCAAGGCACTCCGGCAAGAGCTATTGACGGCCATTGAAAGCGGCGCGGCTCACATTGCGGTGGGCACCCACGCGCTGATTCAGGAGCAGGTGCAATTTGCCCGCTTGGGGCTAGCCGTCATCGACGAACAGCACCGCTTTGGAGTCGTGCAGCGCGGTGCGCTCTACAAAAAGGGCGCAAAGCCCGATTTGCTCGTGATGACAGCCACGCCCATCCCGCGCACCTTGGCCCTGACCCTGTACGGCGAGCTCGACGTGTCGGTTATCGACGAGTTGCCCCCCGGGCGCAGGCCGATCCGCACGGCTCTGCGCGGCAGCGAGCGCCGCGAGGCGATCTTTGAGTTTGCCGGCGATCAGGTGCGCCAAGGGCGGCAAGTGTACGTGGTCTATCCGCTGATCGAAGAGTCGGAAAAGGCCGATTACAAATCCGCGGTCGAAGCCTACGACGAGTTGCGCCACGGCCCATTGGCCGAATTCGCAGTGGCCTTGCTACACGGGCGCATGGCGGCCGAAGAAAAGGCCGCGGTCATGGAGGATTTTAAGCAAAACCGGATCCAAGTCTTAGTCTGTACCACGGTCGTCGAGGTCGGCGTGGATGTGCCCAACGCCACGGTGATGATCATCGAACACGCCGAGCGCTTCGGCTTGGCGCAATTGCACCAGTTGCGCGGTCGCGTGGGGCGCGGTGGGGAGCAGTCGTTTTGCATCCTCATCAGCTACGCACGCGCCGGGGCCGAGCTGGCGGATTCGCGCGAGAGGCTCCAGACCATGGAGCGCACTCAAGACGGATTTGAGATCGCGGAAAAGGATTTGCAACTGCGCGGTCCGGGCGAATTCTTCGGCGTGCGCCAAGCCGGGATGCCCGCATTTAAGGTGGCGAATTTGGTCACCGACGGGGACTTGCTGCAAAGCGCGCGCGAAGAAGCCATGCGGATTGTAACCAGCGAATAGGACGTGCCATGAAAAACAAAAGCCTCATTCCGTCCGTGGATTTCGTCGGGCTCGACGCGGTAACCCATCTCTGCACCGGGGGCGAAGCTCCTTGGCTAAAAGGGCAGAGCACGGTGTACGCGGAATTCGCACAGTGCAAAAGCAGCGGCGACCGCGGTCGCCGTGCCATCTACGCTCGCGGCGCGCGCTGCCGCCAGCGCATGGGGCAGTTGTGGGGCGTTCCGGCCGAGCGGATCGCCTTTATGCCGTCGGCGGCCGAGGGCATGGCTTGGTTGGCGCGGGGTTTAGACTGGCGGCCGGGCGATAATGTGGTCACCACCAACTTGGAATTTCCCTCGGTGGCGTACAATTGGCGCAACGTGCGTCAGCAAGGGGTCGAGTTGCGGCTGGTGCCGCATCGCGACTGGTTGGTGCGGGAGGACGATCTGTTGGCGTCAGTCGATGAGCGCACTCGAGTCTTGGCCGTAAGCCAAGTCAGCTTCTACACCGGGCAAAACCTCGATGTCGAGCAGCTTGCGGTCGGGCTTGCCGGACGCGATGCGCTCTTGGCGGTTGATGCGACCCATGCCGCGGGCGCGGTCGCTGTGCCGGCGGCGTGTACCGACGTATGCGTCAGTTCGTGCTACAAGTGGCTTTTGGCGACCCACGGGGTTGCGCCGTGTTATCTGAGCGAGCGGGCCGAGGCGCAAGTGCGCTCTACGGCCTTTGGCTGGCGCAATTTGGCGGTGTGGCCGGCCCAAGGAGCTGAGCGCGCGCCGGATGCTGACGAAAAGCCGATGCCCGATAAAATGGAGCCGGGCAATCCGGCCATGGTGGCAGTGCTCTACCTCGACTACGCCTTGGGGCGGCTGTTGGACGTGGGAATAGAGCGGATAGCGGAGCACAATCGCGACTTGTCCGAACAAATCAGTGCCGGGCTAGAGCACCTTGGGCGGCAGGTCATTTCGCCGAGTGCGCGGCCGCAGCGCTCGGGCAATACCTGTTTTGCGGACGACGACGCGCACCGGCTGTGCGAGGCCCTCGCCGATCAGGGGGTGTTGGTGTGGGGGGAATACGGGCGGGTGCGGGTCTCGGGGCATTTGTACAACAATAGTGACGATGTCGAGCGTTTTTTGGCGATCTTGGGCGAGTTGGTGTAGGGAGGTGAGGCATAGGATGAGGAGAACATGATTTGCAAAGAACTCATTGAAGTCGCTCTGCTGCTCGGTATTAACTCGGTGGTGTGGGCATCAAAAGCAAGGTAGAGGAGTAAACCGAGATGGATGGAGTGAGTATTGCACTGGTGATTGTCGCCTTCTTGGTGCTAATCGCGCTATTGATCGCCGTTAGCGCGTTGCGATCGAACGCGACAGCTAATCGAGAAAAGGTAGAACTTGCCGCAGTCAACGCTCGACTGGAGAGCGACCTGAAAAACTTAGAGGCGCAAGCCGAAGCCGCACGGCAAGAAGCTGGCGAGGTTGACCAACTGCGAATCGCCAACGCGCAGTTGTCCCAGCGTCTGGAGACCGAGTCGGAATTGCTGACGAAGACGACGCGGGCCAAAGAAGCCGTTGATCAGCAGCTAACGGAATTGCAGGATCAGTTCCAATCGTTGAATGCTGAAAAGGCTGGGCTAGAAAGTGATCTGAAGAATGCACGCGCGAAGGCGGAGGAACAGGCCGAGTGGGTGAAACGCTCAACAGCCGAGTTTAAGGCAATGTCGTCAGAGGTCTTGGCCGAGCAGCGGAAGTCATTTATGGACACGGCGAAAGAGACGCTTGAAGAGCGTGAAAAGGCAGTAGAGCAAATGGTAAAGCCATTGGCGGAAAAGATCGACACTTTGGACAAGTCGCGAGTGGAAAGTATGGCTTCCCTGAAGGAACAGATCGAGTTGCTAGTACGGTCTAACGGCCAAGTGGCGAACGAGGCGCGTAGTCTATCGTCGGCACTATCGAAGCCACAGGTGCGTGGGGCATGGGGAGAAATGCAAGTCGAGCGCGTACTCGAACTCGCCGGGCTGCAGAAAGGCATCCACTACACGACGCAGGATGGCGACCAAAAAGGTGGTCGTACGGACTTCATCGTACATCTGCCGCACGACCGGGACATCATCCTCGACTCAAAGGTCGTGCTGTCGGCATTGCAAGAAGCAGGTGAAGCGAACGCAGACGATGTGCATGAGGAGAAACTGAAGCGTCACGCCGTACAGATGCGGTCGTATGCGGAGAATCTGGGATCCAAGGAGTATTGGAGCAATCTGCCTAAGACGGCCGACTTCGTGGTAATGGTCGTGCCGGAGTTCGCACTGGCACCAGCAGTCGAGCGCGAACCGGCACTGATCGAACGAGCCCTTGAGAGGAAGGTCGTGATAGCGACGTACTCGACATTGGTGGCGTTGCTGAAGTGCGTAGCGATGGGGTGGCAGGAGCGGAATATCACGGAAAAGGCGCATGAAATCGGATAGCTGGGTAAGGACCTACACAATCGTTTGGCGACATTTGCCAAGCACCTCGCATCAGTTGGACAGGCACTGGACGCGGCAGTATCTCGTTACAATGACAGCGTAGGTTCGTTCGATGGGCGGCTGTTGCCTCAGGCGCGTCGGTTCTTGGAACTCGACGTCGGCACGACACGTGAGATTCCTACCTTGAATCAGATTGACCAGAACTCGCGGCGTTTGCAAAGTGCCGAAGCTTGATGAGCGGTAGCTGGCTAGCTAGCTATGGCCCATTATCAATTAAAAGCGCGTATAGGGGCTTGGGCTCTTCATCCGGTGGAGGTGAGTACCGGTGATGACGAGGCCGCCCACTACGATGGTTATGGCCTAATCCGGCCCGCAATTACCCGTCAAGGTGTATTACCTAAGTAAGGTTTACCTTAATGAGTACATTTTGGAATTGGCCCGGCTCCCGTTGGTGGCGTGCGGCAGTGGAAGCCAGCGAAAACAAATTCCGGAAAGTATCCTCCCAGCTTGTCGAAGAAGGCATTTCCGATCCGAACGAGTACGGAGACCTATTGGAACAAGCGGCTAAGCTCGAGCAAGAAATCGAAACTCTAAAAAAAGAGCAAGAGCGGACGAAGAAACTGGAAGACGAGGCCACCAAAACTCTCGCCGAATACCGCGAGCTACGCAGTGAGTTGAGTGACAAACGCCGAAGTTTCGCGGAGAAGGCGTCAGACGAGAGCATCCGCGTTGAAATAGACGAACACGCAAACTGCAAGAATCTCGCGGAAGATTTGACCGGGATTCTTGGCCTTGAGCGCTTTGAGGGTGACCGTCAGGAACTCGCCCGGAGAATTCAGCCTAAACAGGCTCACCGCACCTAAGCGCGACGAATTTGCCGACGAGTTGGCCAGCATGGCTAATGGTCGGGGAGGGACGGTTTTGCTGGGGGTTGAAGGCGAGAGCCGCGAAATCCTGGGCATCCCAGTTGATCGGTTAGACGCGGTCGGAGCGTGGGTGAGGGAAATCTGCAACGACTCTGTGGATCCTCCACTCGACGCGGAGATCCGAAAGATCGAACTTTCTAGCGCAGACGGCAGTCTCGTTGCCGTAATTTGCGTCGAAACCGTCCGCAGTCTGTTTGTCCACAAGAGTCCAAGCGGCTATTTCCGCAGGATCGGCAGTTCAAAGCGCGAGATGTCGCCTGAGTTGCTCGCCCGGCTGTTCCAAGAGCGCAGCCAGAGCCGCGTAATTCGGTTCGACGAGTCGCCGGTGCCTGGGACCTCACCGGAAAATCTGGATGATGGATTGACTCGCCGATTCTTACGGGAGGATGGTGTTTTGACCGAGGACGATCTGCGTAAACTTAGGATCGTCGCCAACGACGAAGACGACATCGCACGGATCACAGTCGCCGGTATGCTGTTATGTACTCGCGATCCGGGACAGTGGATGCCACATGCACAGATTCAGGCGGTGAGCTATGTGGGCGAGCGACAGGACATCAATTATCAAAGCGATGCTCGCGACTTTGGTGGGCCGCTTGATGATCAGGTTATTGAGGCGTTGCACTTCGTGCGCAGGAATATGCGTGCGGTTTTTGAGGCACTCGTCAACGCGGTCGCCCACAGAGATTACTCAATGGTGGGGGCGAGGATACGTCTGCACATGTTCGGGAACCGTCTCGAATTCTATGTACCAGGAGCACTGGCGAATACGCTCACACCAGACAGTATGGATTTGCGGCAATACAGCCGAAACGAGTTGATCGTTTCGCTGCTGGCGCGTTGCCCTGTTTGGGAGAGCGAGGAATTGGGGCGGACGCGTATATATGGATCGAAGAGGGGATGGAGTGCCGATCATTCTAAACGAGAGCCGTGCATTCTCGGGCCGTCTCCCCGAGTACAGCCTGATTGGCGACAGCGAGTTGCGGTTGGTGATTTGGGCGGCGTCATAGCCCAATCAATCGCCAAAAAACTCTCCGTAGAGCGAGCGCACGGCCGCGGGAATGTCTCCGGCCTTGATGCCGAACATCATGCTGACCTCGCTCGACCCCTGATTGATCATCTCTAGGTTGACGCGGGCGCGGGCAAAGGCACTGCAGGCGCGGCCTGCCAAGCCAATGGTGTGGTGCATGCCCTCGCCGACGATCATTGCCAAGGCGAGGCCGCGGGCGACCGACAGTTCATCTACTTCTAGCTCGGTGCGAATCCGGCGTAGGACCCGCTCTTCGGCCGCGCGGTTGAAATACGACTCGCGCACGATCACCGACATGTTGTCAATGCCCGAAGGAGTGTGCTCAAAGGGGATTCCCTCGTCCTCAAAAATGGCCAGCAAGCGGCGGCCAAAGCCCACTTCTCGGTTCATCAGGTACTTACTGATGTACACGCTGCAAAACCCGTCGGTGGCGGCGATGCCGACGACTGGGTGATCGCCGACCGTGCGCTGGGGGACGATGCGGGTGCCGGGTGCCTGAGGGTTATTGGTGTTTTTGACGACGACCGGAATCCCAGCGTGGAACACGGGTTCGAGGGCTTCGTCGTGAAATACGGAAAACCCCGCGTAGGACAGCTCGCGCATCTCTCGGTAGGTAATCTCGGAGACAGCGACCGGGTCGGCCACGAGCGCGGGATTGGCCGCAAAGACCGAGTCCACGTCCGTGAAGTTTTCGTACACGGTCGCATCGACGGCCGCGGCGAGGATCGCGCCGGTTATGTCCGAGCCACCGCGCGAGAAGGTAACGACGCGGCCCGCGGACGAATAGCCGAAAAAACCGGGGAAAATGGTGAGGCCCGGGCGGTCCTTTAGCTGGCGCAGCTTGCCGTAGGACGCCTGCAAGACGCGGGCGTTGCCCGGCTCTTCCGAGAGGATGAGGCCGCCCGCGCCCGGGTCGAGATAGTGGGCTTCGGCTCCGCTATGGCGCAGGTATTCGGCAACTAGGCGGGCGCAGTTGTCCTCGCCGCCGGCCTTCATAGCGTCCGCGTAGAGCGCTTCGTCGCTCGTGCTCATGGCCAGCCGCCGCTCAAAGTCGGCGACAATGGGCGCGAGTGCGGTGTTCGGCAAACCAAGGTCGCCAACGATAGCGGCATAGCGATCGATGACGCGCGCGAGTGCGATGCACCCGTCTTGGTTGGTTAGCTGGGCGCGGACCACCTCGATGAGGAGATCGGTGACCTTGGTGTCCTCCCGGTTGCGCTTTCCCGGGGCCGAGACCACGACGAGCCGGCGTTCTGGATCGGCGGTGACAATGGCGCATATTTTCTCTATTTGCTCGGCTGACGCGAGGGACGAGCCGCCGAATTTAGCTACTTTCATTGCGTTCCTTTGCGAATACAGGTTCGCCTCACAAAAAATGCATGGATTGCCGTTTTTACAAATTTGTCTTGAGGGAGCTTTATGATTATCTTAATAAGTTTATCACGGGACTGAATGATTTTTAAGATTCCGCCGCGCCAGCGGCCCCTATCCCACGCGAAGGTCCACAATGAAAGCAGTGCGTTTCCACCAGTGCGGAGGTCCTGAGGTCCTCACCTATGAGGACGTACCCGCGCCCACTCCTAAGCCGGGCGAGGCCGTAGTCGAAATTAAAGCTATCGGTTTAAATTATATCGACACCTATCACCGCGAAGGGCTGTACCCAGTCGAGCTGCCTTGCATCCCCGGCATGGAAGCCGCCGGAATCGTCGCTCGCGTCGGCGAGGGCGTGGAGGGTGTGCAAGTGGGCGATCGCGTGGCCTATGCCGGGTCGATGGGGTCGTATGCCGCAGAAGCTGCCGTGCCCGCCGATCGCTTGGTCCCTTTGCCTGCCGCAGCGTCCTATCAAGTGGGGGCCGCTGCTTTGCTACAAGGCATGACGGCGCATTACCTAGCCCATGGGTCTTATCGGCTGGGCCGCGAAGACACCGCTTTGATCCACGCCGGGGCCGGCGGCGTGGGCCTGCTCTTGATTCAGATGGCCAAGCGGTGCGGTGCGCGGGTGTTTTGCACGGTCTCGACCGATGAAAAGGAACAATTGGCGCGGGGGGCTGGGGCCGATGAGGTCATCCGCTATACCGAGCGAGACTTTGAACAAGACGTCATGGCACTCACCGAAGGGCGCGGGGTCAATGTAGTGTACGATTCCGTGGGTAAGGCGACCTTTGACAAGAGCTTAAACGCGCTCAGGCCCTTGGGCTACTTGGTGTTGTTTGGTCAGTCGAGCGGCCCGGTCCCGCCCTTTGACCCCGGCATCCTCAGCACCAGGGGTTCGCTCTTTTTAACTCGGCCGACCATGCTGCACTACATCCAGACCCGCGAGGACCTATTAGAACGCGCCGGTGCGGTGCTGGAATGGATCGCCAGCGGCGAGTTGGCGCTACGCATCAGTGCTCAGGTCGCCTTGTCGGACGCGGCTGAAGCCCACCGCGCCTTGCAGGGGCGCAAGACGACTGGCAAGGTCGTCCTCATACCGAATTGAAGTAGCCAAAGAGGTAGGCGATGGCAGAGGCAGATTCAAAGGACGAACTAACCCCGGCCCCCGACTCCGATGCACAAGGCGCGGATTTTGCCCAGATGCTCGACTCCAAAGGGGCACCACCGGCTCCGACCACCAATGCGGTCGCAGTCGGCGACGAGGTCAGCGGCGTGATCGCCAAGGTCGAAGACGAGAACAGCTTTGTGGAGTACGGCAGTCGGGATGAGGCCATAATCCGCACCAGCGAGCTCAAAGGCCCCGATGGGGAAATGCGCTATAAGGTCGGCGACCCAATCGCGGCGTTTGTCGTGGCTGTTGGGGACGAGGTCCAGATCAGTCGCGGGTTGAGTCGCCAAGACACCCAAGCCGACTTGCTCTACCAAGCGTACAAGGCCGGGCTGCCGGTCGAGGGCCGGGTTGATGCGGTCAACAAGGGGGGATTGGGCGTGACCATCGAGGGCGATGTGCGCGGTTTTTGCCCGATTTCGCACGTTGATACCCAGTACGTGGAAAACGCCGAAGAGTACCGCGGCCAGACCTTGACCTTTAAGATTATAGAGTTCCGCCACCAGGGCCGCGTTATCGTCCTGTCGCGCCGGGCCTTGCTCGAAGCTAAGCAAGACAAGGCCGCCGGCTTGGTGCGCAGCCAGCTAAAGAAGGGAGCACAACTAGCGGGTAAGGTGACGCGGCTGGAGTCTTTTGGGGCGTTCGTCGATTTAGGTTCCGGGGTGGAGGGCTTGGTCCACGTCTCGGAAATCAGCCATCGGCGCGTCGGCCATCCCAAGGAGGTCCTCGCGGCGGGACAGCAAGTCCAAGTCGAGGTCTTGCGCACCAAGGACTTGGGCAAGCGGCGTAAGGAGCGGATATCGCTTTCGATCAAAGTGCTGGAAAAAGATCCTTGGGAAGAGATAAAAGAGCAGCTTGCAGTCGGCACGGTCGTCGCGGGTAAGGTCGATGGGCTGGAGGATTTTGGCGCATTCGTCGAGCTGGCCGGAGGCGTACGCGGGCTGGTGCATGTCTCTGAGATCGCCGACCGCCGCATCAGCCACCCGCGCGAGGTCCTCTCGCCCGGGGAAGAGGTTAAGGTGGTGGTGCTCGAAGTGGATGTCCGCCGTCAGCGCTTGCGCCTGTCGATCAACCAAGTCGATACCCTCGAATCCAAGGCCCATCTCGCCGAGTTCCGCCAGCGGCAGCAGCAGGAGCAAGAAGCGGAGCAGGGCAGCAGCACCATGCTCGATGCGCTCCGGCGCGCCAATCTTACCGATTGAGATGGGGCTGGCCGACGCCATTTTTAACCACCCGCGCACCGGGTACTACGGCGAGTACGGTGGGGCCTTTATCCCCGAAATTCTGCGCACTACCCTCGACGAATTGACCCAAGTTTTTGAGGACGTGCGTCGCGACCCCTCCTTTTGGGCGGAGTTCGAGCAGGTGATGCGGACCTATTCCTGCCGGCCGACCCCGATTACCTTTCTCGAAAACCTCTCCCGCAAGGTCGGCGGGGCACAGCTTTTTCTCAAGCGCGAGGATCTCAACCACACGGGTGCCCATAAGGTCAACAACGTCATGGGCCAAGGCTTGTTGGTGCGCCGCATGGGCAAAAGCCGAGTCATCGCCGAGACCGGTGCCGGCCAGCACGGCGTGGCCACGGCGACGATGGCCGCCCGCTTGGGGTTGGAATGCACCATCTACATGGGGGCTGTCGATGTCGAGCGCCAGCGGCCCAACGTGTTCTGGATGGAGCAATTAGGTGCCGAGGTGGTGCCCGTGACCGATGGCTCGGCCACGCTCAAGGACGCCATCAACGAGAGCTTGCGCGATTGGGCCTATTCTATGGCCGACACGCACTATGTGCTCGGCACGGCTTGCGGCCCGCATCCCTTCCCACAAATCGTCGCCTATTTCCAGCGGATCATCGGTGAGGAGAGCCGCCAGCAGATGCTGGACTCAGTGGGGAGCCTACCCGATAGGGTGTACGCCTGCGTCGGCGGCGGTTCCAACGCCACAGGCCTGTTCTTGGGCTTCCTCGACGACGCAGCCGTCGAGTTGGTCGGGGTCGAGGCTGGAGGCCGGGGGCTGGAGACCGGCGCGCATGCGTCCCGCTTGGCCGGCCTCGTCGGCACGCCCGGGGTCGCCCAGGGTTACAAGACCTTCTTTTTCCAAGATGCCGAAGGCCAAATGCGGCACACTCACTCGGTGGCGGCGGGGTTAGACTACATCGGCGTCAGTCCGATTCTCGCCCACTTGGCCGAGGTGGGCCGGGTGCGCATTGAAGCAGCGACAGACCAAGAAGTGATCGAAGCTCTCAAGCGGATGATGCGCAGCGAGGGGATCATCGGTGCGCTCGAAAGTGTCCACGCCTTGGCCGGTGCCCTGCGCGAAGTGGGCGAGATGACACCCGACCAAGGTGTGCTGATTGGCCTGTCGGGCCGCGGCGACAAGGATATTTTCACCATCGCCGACGCGCTTGAGGACAAAAACTGGCAGTGCTTCCTCGCGGACAAGGCCGCCCGGTCGTGAATCTGCAAGCCTATATCGAAGAGCGGCTCACCGAGCGCAAGGTTTTGCTGATGACGCATCTGATCGCTGGTTTCCCCTCGCTGGAGGCCAACTGGCGAATGCTGGAGGTCATGGCCGAGGTCGAGGTCGATTTGGTCGAATTGCAGATGCCCTTTAGCGAGCCCATCGCCGACGGGCCGACCTTTGCGCGAGCCAACCAGCAGGCCCTAGAAAGGGGCCTTACTCTCGATCAGTACTTTGACTTAATGCAGCGCGCGACCGCGGCTTTTTCCTTTCCGCATTTGATGATGGGCTACTACAACACGGCGTTTCGCTTAGGGCACGGCCCGTTCTGCCGCCGCTTGGCAGCAAGCGGGGCCTGCGGCTTCATTCTGCCGGACTTGCCCGTCGAAGAGTACGGCGACCTATGGGCAGCAAGCGCGGAGTGCGAGCAAACGCCAATTTTGCTGATGACCCCAACCAATACCGACCAGCGGCTGCATCAGATCGGTGCCCAAGCCAAAGGGTTTGTCTATGCAGTGGCGCGCAAGGGCGTAACCGGCCGCCAGACCAACTTAGACGATGGACTCTATCGGTTTATCACGCGCTGCCGCGCGACGACAGCCCTGCCACTGGGAGTCGGCTTTGGCCTGCGCAGCGGGGAAGATGTGCGCCAGCTACAGGGCCAAGCCGAAGTCGGCATCGTCGGATCGGTGCTTTTGGAGGTCTGGGAACGAGAAGGGGAGACGGGCTACGCCGCTGTACTGCGCGACTTGGCTGCTGGGCGCGACTGAGGCTGCTGGCCTCAATCCATGTACAACCCCCCGTTGACGTCGATGGTCTCGCCGGTGATGTGCCGCGCGTCGTCCGAAGCCAGAAAGAGTGCGCAACTGGCTACGTCTTCGGGCTGGCCGGAGCGGCCGAGGGGGATGGAGGCCTTGAGCTGATCGTGTTCGGGGGCGGAGGTCATGGTGGTGTCGATGACACCGGGAGCGATGGCGTTGACGCGGATTTGGTCGGGGGCTAGAGCGCGCGCTAGGCCAATGGTTAAGGTGAGGACTCCGGCTTTGGCCGCTGCGTAGGGAGGACCAGCGGCTAGCCCGCCGGTCTTGGCGGCGAGGGAGGTCATGTTGATGATGACCCCTTGGCGGCGCGCCTTCATATGGGGGATGACCGCTTGGGCGCAGAGGAAGGGCCCCTTCATGTTGATATCGACCATGCGGTCCCAGTTCTCTTCGCTGCACGATTCAAAGGTCGTATAGACCAAATAGCCGGCGTTGTTGACAAGGATGTCGAGTTGGCCGAACTCGTCGAGAACGCGGCTCGTGCCGGCGAGGACTGAGGCTTTGGACGACACGTCCATAGCTAAGCCTAGGGCACCTGACCCGATTGAGGCGGCCGTGGTGCTGGAGTCGGGGTCAATATCGGCAACGGCCACTCGTGCTCCCTCGCGGGCAAAGCACTCGGCGATGGCCCGACCGATGCCCCGGCCGGCACCGGTGATCAACGCAGTCTTATGCTGTAATTTTCCCGTCATTGCGCGTTTCCCCATTCGCTGTTGATCAGTAGGTTAGACCTGAACATATACTATTTTGCGCGGCGGTCCAATGTGCATCAGGAGGATCGTGCTTGCTAAGTGCTAAGTATAAGGCCGCTTAGAGGGATCTGACTAAAACATCAATGCGGAGGATGCTCGGATGGAAGATAGCCTAACCTCGACCGAATTGGAATTCGAGCCGATAAGGTCCGAAGACGAAGATCGCGAAAGCGTCCGTGCAGGCTACGAGGTCGCAACGTATCCAGCGGATTACACTTTGGAAGTGCTACATCAAAAGTGGAAGGCAGACGAGATCGTGATTCCCAAATTCCAGCGGCAATTCGTCTGGAAGCAGAGCCAAGCCAGTCGGCTGATAGAATCCTTTTTGGTAGGGCTACCGGTCCCCGCCGTATTCTTCTACAGCGAGCGCGAAAGCCAGAAGTATCTCGTAATCGACGGGCAGCAACGCTTAAAGAGCGTATTCTATTACTTTGAAGAGTATTTCGGCCCTGAAGAACAGGGGAAGCGCAAGGTATTCGGTTTACGAGGTCTCCATCAGGAAAGCCCATTTTATAAAAAGAAATTTGAAGATCTGCGGGAAGAAGACCAACGGCGGCTGAAGAATGCCGTGTTACGTGCTTTTATCGTCCAGCAACTGGCCCCCGCTGACGATACAAGCATGTACCATATCTTTGAAAGGCTCAATACCGGGGGAACTTTACTGGCGAGTCAGGAAATCCGCAACTGCATCTATCACGGTCGCTTTATCGAATTCCTCGAAAAGATCAACAAATTGTCATGCTGGAGAAAAATACTCGGTAAAACAGAACCCGACAGCCGGCAAAGAGACATTGAGCTATTGGTGCGTTTTTTTACAATGCGGGATAAATCTGCATACAAGAAGCCAATGAAGGACTTCTTGTCGAGGTACACGCAAAAGAACAGGAATGCATCTGAAGAAACCCTACAAAACAGCCGGCAGGTGTTCGAGAAAACCTGCGATGCCGTCATTAAATCGCTCGGGGCTGAATGCCGCCATATTGCAACCTAAATACTAGGCAGAGAACGACAGATGTCGAGAGGGTACACGAGCGTTTTCGCCAAGCTGAACAGGTGCTTTTCGGCAGGTAAACCGACTGCCGACATGCGCATTCTGCGGATTGACGAAGCCTTGAAAAATGCAAAGCGCATTTGTCTTTAGGAGAAGCAGTTGAAGCTGAAGTACAGAGCTTGCTAGCCCAGTCCTTGCTGATTCTCATTTATGCGGAGTTTGAGCGAAAAGTTCGCGCATTGATTCGCCAGAGATGCCAATGCGCAGCGGATGACTCGGTAAGAGGATTTCTCGATTCTTGTGCGGAAAGCGTATTTCGCGGTTGAAAATTGGGGAAATTGCAGGGCTACTCAATCGCTTTGGTGCGTCTCACAAGGAAGTATTTAACCAGCATCTCAAGAAAAATCAAAGAGCCCGAAACATGTACGACAGCATCTTGAACAATCGACATAAAATCGCGCACGGCGAAGGGAGTGCCGTTACCTTCGGCGATGTAAAACAGTACTACGAACACGGGCATTGCGTACTGGGCTACTTACGCGATGCGTTGTTTCAAGACGAGTCGTAGATAGGAGATCTCTATGAGGAACGTCATTGGAGTCATCCTTGGAGGCGGGCAGGGTACGCGGCTCTTCCCGCTGACTCAGCTGCGGTCCAAGCCGGCCGTGCCGATTGGCGGCAAATACCGCTTAATCGACATTCCCATCAGCAATTGTCTGCATTCTGGGATCAACCGCATCTTCGCCCTGACCCAATTCAATTCCGCTTCGCTTCACCGCCACATCAGCACGACGTACCGCTTTGATTCTTTTTCCGATGGCTTCGTCGAGATCTTGGCTGCCGAGCAGACCCAAGACAGCGTCGCTTGGTACCAAGGCACGGCCGATGCAGTGCGCCAACAGCTCAGGCACTTGCTCTCGCGCCGGGCCGACCAAGTGCTAATCCTGTCGGGCGACCACCTCTATCGCATGGACTACCGGGCCTTTGTCGAGGAGCACCGAGCGCGGGGCGCAGATGTGTCGATTGCGGTCAAGCCGGTGACGCGTCAAGCCGCGCCCGCGTTGGGGATCGTGCAGGCAAATGATCGGGGGCGGATCGTGGATTTTCGCGAGAAGCCGCAAGACAAAGCCGAGCTAGAGGCCCTGCGGCTGCCGGCGGCTGCCGACCCAGAGGCGTGCTATCTGGCCTCCATGGGCATCTACGTGTTTGAACCCCAGGTCTTGGTCAGCCTATTGATGGGCAGCGACCAAGACGACTTCGGCAAGCACATCATCCCGGGTGCGATTCACAAGGTCGGCGTTTTTGCCCATACCTTTGAAGGCTATTGGGAAGACATCGGGACCATTCGCTCTTTTTACGAGGCCAACTTGGCGCTGACAGATCAGGCACCGCCTTTTGACTTTTACCAGGCGGACGCACCGATCTACACCCACGCGCGCTTTCTTGCTGGCACGCGGCTGGAGAATTGCCACATTGAGCGCGGGATCATCTGCGAAGGCTCTTCCATTCAGTCGGCCCGGATCGAGCACTCGGTGATTGGGATCCGCTCGGTGATTGGCGCGAATTGCCAGATTGTCAATACCATCGTCATGGGTGCGGACTCGGAAGAGTCGCCGACCGATCGAGCGCGCAATGCCGCCCAAGGCATTCCGAATATTGGGATTGGTGCGAACAGCACTATCACTGGGGCGATCATCGACAAAAACGCGCGCATCGGCGAGCGGGTTTGCATCATCAACAAGGACGGAGGCGTCGAGGCCGATGAGACCAATTACTACATCCGCGACGGGATCGTGGTGGTACCTAAGGACGCGGTGATCCCTTCGGGCACTGTGGTATAAAGAAGCGAGCGGGCGTACAAAAAGAGGGACGGGCGTAAAACCCGTCCCTCTTTTCTTTTATTCTGCGAAAAAGCCCTATTTGAGCAAGGTCATTTTGCGGTTCAGGACTTTGTCGCCAGTGCGGAGTCGATAGAAGTACGCGCCGGCGCTGAGATCTGACGCATCGACGGCGACCGAGTAGGAGCCGAAGCGTATTATTAGCCCGACCTTTTCGGCTGCAAAAAAGGTATTGGGCTGGCCGTCGTAGCCAATGTCGTCTTGGTCAAATTCGTAGTGCCGCTCGCGGAAGGTGCGCGCTTTGTCCAGAGCCAAGAAGCCGGTTCTGAAGTTCCTGTTGATGCCTTGCCATTGCTTGAAGGGCAAGGTCAGGTTGAGCTGGAATTCGCGGTTGCTATAGTGCCAGTCTGAGCGAGGGCGAAGACGACGATGGACAAGCAGTGCTTCATGGCTGTAAAACCTTCCTTAGAAAGATGTAAGCAAAAAGGATAGAGAGGCTGTGTTGAGAAGCGGTTACTCTGAAATCACAATCCGGTGACAAGAGGTCTTGCTATCGTAGGATAAAGGAGAAAAACGTCACCATTTCGTAACAATACTGTAATGATAGCGTCATATTGCGAGAATTTATTTACTTGGGACAAAAAAGACACAAAGCGAGGGAGATGAAAAAACGATGCTAATCGCAGTGTTGCTTTTCTGCTTAGCCTCCGCAGTTCAAGCGCAGGAGGGCAAGATCAAGGGCCTTATGTTTGGCGACTACTACTATGTATTGGCCGCCGACAAGGCCGACACTAAGGACTCCCCCAAGCGCAATGCTTTCCGGTTTCGCCGTCTGTACCTCACATACCAGAAGGATATCGCTACCGACTTTGCGATTCGCTTTCGCCTCGAAGCCAAGGACGCGGGGTTTGCCCAAGGTGCGAAGATGAGACCTTTCGTCAAGCACTCTTACTTACAGTGGAAGAGGGTGCTGGGCGATGCGGAGCTATACTTGGGGCTTTCGGGGACGCCGACTTGGGCGGTTGCCGAAAAGGTCTGGGGCTACCGCTCGGTAGCCAAGACCGCGCTCGATTGGAATGCAATCGGCTCTTCGGCCGACTTGGGCGCGGCCCTCAAGGGCGGAGCGGGCCGGCTGAGCTACCACCTGATGGTCGGCAATGGTACCGGACAGGGGCCGGAGGACGACCACGGCAAGAAATTCTATGGTTCGTTGAGTTTCAAGGCTGCGGACCGATTGATATTGGAAGGCTATGCGGACTTTAATGCGAGGCCAGCCGGTCGCAACGAGCGGACCTTCAAAGGCTTCGTCGGCTGGCAGGGAGCGAGGGGTAGTGCGGGGTTAGAGGTATTCTCGCGTACCAACGAGTTGGCTGGCAATGGCGGTGAGGACCATGTTATCGCCGGGATCTCGGCCTTCGGCTCACTGCCGCTCGCTGCCGCGTTCAAGGGCTTTGGCCGGTTCGATGTAATGGCCCACGACGCCGAGGATACCACCGATTTGCTCTTCATCACCGGCCTCGACTACTCCGCGGCTACAGCCGTCCACTTGATGCCCAATGTGCTCATCGAGTCGCCCGCCGGCCGCGATGCCAATGTCCAAGGACGGCTGACCTTTTTCTACAAATTTTAGTAGTACTGTAACGTATTGTAACACAGGTTTTATCCCTCAGACACGCGGATGTAACACAAATCCTGCAATCTTTATAAAATCTAACCTAGGGAATGCAAAGATGAAGAAAAAATGGATCGGAGTGGTGCTGATGTGTTGGGTGTTCACCACTGGCGTCCAGGCGCAGACAATCGCCATAGATGAGCGGATCGCACCCTACGAGAAGGTGCGCGGTCTGTCCGGCAATGCCAGCAGCATTGGCTCGGACACTATGAACAACATGATGGCACTCTGGCTGGAGGCTTTTCGCAAGTACTATCCCAACGTCAAGATCCAGATCGAGGGCAAGGGGTCGAGTACCGCGCCGCCGGCCCTGATCGAGGGCACAGCCCAGTTCGGGCCGATGTCGCGGCCGATGAAGTCGAGCGAGGAGGACAAGTTCGATCGCGCCTTTGGCTATAAGCCAACGCCCTTGCGGGCTGCGCTGGACGCGCTGGCGGTCTTTGTCAACAAGGACAACCCCATCGAGGGCCTGACCCTGCCACAGGTCGATGCGATTTTCTCCAAGACCCGGCGCGGCGAGTTCCCCAATGACATGACCACTTGGGGGCAGTTAGGGCTTAGCGACGATTGGGCCAAGGCCCGGATTAGCCTCTACGGTCGCAACTCGGCTTCGGGCACCTATGGCTTTTTCAAGAAGCAGGCTCTGTTCAAAGGCGACTATAAAGACGAAGTCAAAGAGCAGCCCGGGTCGGCGTCTGTCGTGCAGGGGATTACCGAGGACCGCTTCGCCATAGGCTACAGCGGCATTGGCTATCTGACCTCGGGCGTGCGCGTCGTGCCCTTGGCCAAGGCCGCGGGACAGGAGTTTAGGCAAGGCTCCATGGAAAACGTACTGAACGGCTCCTATCCCCTCGGTCGCTTCCTATACATTTATATAAACAAAGCCCCCGGCCAAGCCATGGACCCGCTAATAAGGGAGTTCTGCGCGTTCATTTTCTCCAAAGAAGGTCAAGAAATCGTCGTCAAAGATGGCTATATGCCCGTGCCGTTTGAAGCAGTACAAGCCGAATTGGCCAAATTGGATATCTAAAGGAGTGGGTACGTGACTCCCAAGCCATATAAGCGCGGAATCACGCCGCGAGCGCAAACCCTCGACTGGCTGGCTGGGCGCCTCATCTCCTTTGGCGGCATCGGCATTGTCGCAGCCGTCTTGGGGATATTCTTCTTCGTCCTCGCCGAGGCTTGGCCCCTATTTCGCGCCCCAGAGCTAAAAGCAGAAAAGGCGCACCTAGTGGCCGGCTCATTCGCCATTGGGCTCGACCCCTATTACCAGACCACTTATGAGGTTGGCCCCCAAGGGGTGGATTTGTTGCGGCTGGACGATGGCCAAGTAATCAGCCGCGAGCGGCCAGCCGAGTTGGCAGGCCGCAAGGTAACGGCCGCACAGCGCGTACCAAACGACGTTTTGGCACTGGGAACGGACGACGGCCACCTGCTGTTGGCGCAGGTCCGCTTCCAGCTCGATTACAGCAGTGGCCAACGGCAGGTGATGCCGCAATTTGCGGCCGAGCGCCTCGTCGCGGTCGATCCGGCAGGCGAGCCGCTGGTGCAGGTGGCCTTTCGGGAAGGGGAGGACGGCCGCTCGGCCGCGGCGGCGATTACGGCGAGCGGCCGCTTGATGGTGATGGTGGCCGAGCAGCAGCAGGGCCTCCTGGGGCCGAGCGAGCGCAAATCAAGGCAGTACGAGCTAACAACCGACCTCGACGGCAAGGCCACACAGGTGCTGATTGACGGCCGCATTCGCCAAGTGCTCGTGGGTACGGATCGGGGGCAGGTGTGCGAGTGGCGGCTGGGCGCAGTGGAGCAAGCGCCGGCGTTTGCAGGGCACATCGCGGTCTCGGAGGTCGCGGTCTCGGCGCTAGCGTACGCGCTAGGCGATATTTCGCTGGTCGTCGGCGACGCGGCCGGCCATGTCAGCACGTGGTTTAAGGTCGAGGAGGCCGGGCAGCGGTCGTATCGCAAAATCCACGCCTTTGCCCCCCATACAGCAGCCGTTACCCACATTGCCGCCTCTGCGCGCGACAAGCAGTTTCTCACGGCCGACGCTGAGGGGGCCATAGCCCTACACCACCTAACCTCTGAGCAGACAGCCTTCCAATGGCCGGGCGACTCCCCGGTAGTCGCGTTGGTCTTCGCACCCAAGGCCGACGGATTTTTGGCCCTCGGCCAAGACGGGAGATTGCGGCGTTTTGCCCTCAACCATCCCCATCCTGAAATCAGCGCGGCCGTACTATTCGCCCCCATCTGGTACGAGGACTACCGGGGCCGCGAGTACGTGTGGCAGTCCACTGGCGGCACGGACGAGTTCGAGCCTAAGCTCAGCTTGGTGCCACTGATTTTGGGCACGGCCAAAGGCACGCTCTACGCCCTGCTCTTCGCTTTGCCCCTGGCGATTTTAGCGGCGATTTACACGGCCGAATTTGCCTCGCCGCGCGTGCAGGGCTTGGTCAAGCCATCCGTGGAGGTCATGGCCTCGTTGCCGAGCGTCATCTTGGGCTTTCTCGCCGGCTTGTGGCTGGCCCCTTTGCTCGAATCGCACTTGTTGGGGACCTTGCTGCTGCTGCCGGCGGTGCCGGCTGTGGTAATGGCCGCGGCTTGGGTCTGGCAATACGCCCCGGAGGCTTGGGTACGCCAAGTGGTGCGGGTGGGGGAGATACACTTGCTCGGTGCGGTAACTTTGCTGGTCGCTTGGTTGGCGTACGCGTTGGGGCCGATCTTTGAGGAACTGGCTTTTGACGGGCACTTCCTACGCTGGCTGCGGCAAGACGCGGGCGTTGGATACGACCAGCGCAATTGCTTGGTAGTGGGGTTTGCCATGGGCTTTGCAGTCGTTCCGCTGGTCTTCACCATCTGCGAGGACGCACTCTCCAGTGTGCCCAGTCACTTGCGCGCCGGATCGCTGGCCTTGGGAGCCACGCCTTGGCAGACGGCAATCAAGGTGGTGTTGCCCATGGCCCTGCCGGGCATTTTCTCGGCGGGCATGATCGGCCTCGGCCGCGCGGTCGGGGAAACCATGATCGTGCTGATGGCCACGGGCAATACCCCGATCATGGATTGGAACATTTTCAACGGCATGCGCACCATCTCGGCCAATATCGCCGTGGAGCTACCCGAAGCGCCGCATCAAGGCACACTCTATCGGGTGCTTTTCCTCAGTGGCTTGCTGCTGTTTATAGCCACCTTCTGCATCAACTCGCTGGCCGAGGTTGTGCGCCAGCGCTTGCGGGATAAATACAATCGACTGTGATGAAATTCTGGCGTCGGGGCGACCCTTTTATCTGGCTTACGGGCGGGGCGTTGGTCCTGTGCCTGGCGATGATCGCCGGCTTGGTAGGGATCATTGTCTATCACGGCGCGGGCGTGTTTTGGCCGCAGGATTTGACTCTGTTGCACCTCAAAGACAGCCAGCCGATCATGGGCAAGCTGGTGGATCGCCAGCCCATTCCCGGAACCGTTGGGCGCTATCGAGTGCAGCTAAAGGTCGGCAACCGCGATGTGTATGGCCAAGACTTTCGCTGGGTGGATGAAGACGCGATTGCCGAGCGCGAAACGCCAGCCGAGGCCGTGGTCTTTGAACGGGTCGAGTGGGGCGATATGCATGGTTTTATCGCGGCCTTGTACGAGGAGGAGCGGCTGCTGGTAAAAGGGGAGGGGGTCTGGGAGGCCCTGCAGGATCTGATGGACCAGGCCGGCGAGCTGGGCGAGCGCATCCACGCCTTGGAGCGCGGAGAAATCGGCAAGCTCAACCGCGCAATAGATGACCTGCGCCTGCAAGAGCGGCGCTTGCAACGCGAGAAAAACGACGCGCAACTCATTGCAAACAAGGTGCGTCGTCAAGCCCTGTGGGACGAGTACGAAGCCCTGTCGGGGCGCTTGGACGAGCTACGGGCACAGCACGAGTGCTGGGAGGTGGAGGTTGCGCTGGCCGGGGGAGAGCCGCGCCGCGTCGCCGTGGCGGCCATCGTCCGCGCCTATCGCCCCAATTTGATGAGCACCAAGGCCAAGGTACAGACCTATCTGTCCAAGGGCTGGGAATTCGTGGCGGGCGAGCCGCGCGAATCCAACACCGAAGGCGGAATATTCCCCGCGCTCTTTGGCACGGTGATGATGGTGGTGCTGATGAGCTTGGCGGCCGTGCCCTTCGGGATTCTTGCGGCGCTCTACCTGCGCGAGTACGCCCGGCAGGGTTTTTTGGTGCGCCTTGTGCGGATAGCGGTCAACAACTTGGCGGGCGTGCCTTCCATTGTCTTCGGCATGTTTGGGTTGGGCTTCTTCGTGTACGGCATCGGCGGCAGCATTGACCAGCTCTTGTACGCGGATGCTCTGCCGACGCCCACCTATGGCACCGGCGGCATTCTCTGGGCCTCGCTGACCCTCGCCCTGCTGACGGTTCCGGTCGTCATCGTTGCCACGGAGGAGGGCTTGGCGGCCGTGCCGCGGGAGCAGCGCGAAGGCGCGCTGGCTTTGGGGGCGACCAAATTTCAGATGATTTGGAGCGTGGTGCTGCCCAGTGCTCTGCCGGGCATTCTCACCGGGGTCATCTTGGCTACGGCGCGCGGGGCTGGGGAGGTCGCTCCGCTGATGATCACTGGCGTCGTCAAGCTGGCACCGGATCTGCCGCTCGATGCGTTCGCGCCGTTTTTTCACCTAGAGCGCAAGTTTATGCACCTAGGCTTCCACATCTACGACGTGGGCTTCCAGTCGCCCAACGTGGAGGCGGCCCGGCCCATGGTGTACACCACGGCCCTGCTGCTGTTGGCCATTGTATTGCTCCTGAACTTGACGGCGATTGTCGTCCGCAACAAATTGCGCAGGAAATACGCCACAGCGGCCTTTTAGGAGATGCCATGAGCAAGACCTTAGCCCCGGACGATGCAAATCCCATTGTCGAGGTGGAAAACCTGAGCATGTTCTACGGCGACACTCAGGCCCTGCACGACATCGACCTAAGCATTCCCGCACGAGAGGTGACTGCGTTTATCGGGCCTTCGGGTTGCGGCAAATCGACGCTCTTGCGCTGCCTCAATCGCCTCAACGACCTGATCGAATCCGCCCGCATTGAAGGCGAGGTGTGGGTCAGTGGCCGCGACATTTACGCGCCCGATTGCGATGTGATCGACTTGCGGCGGCGGGTGGGCATGGTGTTCCAAAAGTCCAATCCCTTCCCCAAATCTATCTACGAGAACGTGGCCTATGGCCTGCGGATTGCCGGGGAAAACCGCCGCTGGGTGCTCGACGAGACCGTGGAGAAAAGCCTGAAGGCCGCCGCGCTGTGGGACGAGGTCAAGGACCGGCTCAAAGACAACGCGCTGGGCTTGTCCGGCGGTCAGCAGCAGCGGCTGTGCATCGCTCGCACTCTCGCCGTCGAGCCGGAGGTGGTGCTGATGGACGAGCCTTGCTCGGCGCTAGACCCGATTGCCACCGCGCGAGTCGAGGAGACGATCACCGAGCTGAAGTCCGATTATACCATCATTGTCGTCACGCACAATCTGCAACAGGCGGCGCGAATTTCGACCTATACGGCCTTCTACTATCTAGGCTCCTTGGTCGAATTCAGCCAGACCGAAGACATGTTCACCAATCCCCGCAGGAAACAGACCGAAGACTACGTAACCGGCCGCTTCGGCTGAGGCAGAAGGGTGCCATGGAACGAAAATTCGACCACCAATTAGACGAACTAAAACAGAACTTATTAAAAATGGGCGGGGCCGTTGAGGAGTCCATTGGGCAGGCCGTGCGCGCCCTCGTGGATCGCGACGACGAGCTAGTGCAGGCCGTGATTGAGGGTGGGAAGAGAATCGACGATTGGGAAATCGGCATTGAGGAGACCTGCTTGAAAATGTTTGCGACCCAAGGGCCGATGGCCAGCGACCTGCGGCTGTTGGCCTGCGTCCTGAAAATCAACGAAGACCTAGAGCGGATCAACGACCAAGCCGTCAACATCGCCCAGCGCGCCGAGGTGCTCAACAAGCTGCCGCTCCTCAAGCCACTAATCGACATCCCGCGAATGTCCGAATTGGCGCAGAGCATGGTCAAGGACGCCCTCGATGCGTTCGTGCGCCGCGATGTGGAGCAAGCCCGCGCCGTCGGTCAGCGCGACGAGGAACTCGACCTGTTGCGCGACCAGATTTTTCGCGAGCTGCTGACGTACATGCACGCGCCGTCGATTGGGCCGGACACCATTGACCGCGGCATCTACCTGATCTTGGTGTCGCGACACCTCGAAAGAATCGGCGATCACGCCTCCAACATCGCCGAGAACGTGGTGTTCCTCGTCGAAGGGCGCATCGTGCGACACGAAAAGGAAAGCTGGTGGGAAGAAAAAGACTCATGAACGACAAAATTCTAGTCGTCGAGGACGAGCCCGACATTCTCGCCTTGGTCTCGTACCATCTAGAACAATCCGGTTTTTCGGTCGTGCCAGCCGAGGACGAAGAGCAGGCCCTAAGCGCGATTGAGCAAAATCTGGTCTGCCTCGTAGTCTTGGATCTGATGCTGCCGGGCATTGGCGGCTTAGAGGTCTGCCGCTTCCTCAAGCAAAACCCCCGCACTAAGGACATACCGGTCTTGATGCTGACAGCACGTGCCGGAGAAATCGACCGCATCGTCGGCTTGGAATTGGGTGCAGACGATTACTTGGTCAAGCCCTTTTCCCCGCGCGAGCTCGTTTTGCGCATCCGCGCCATCTTGCGCCGCGTCGAGGGTCGCGGCGAAGCGGAAGCCGCGCAGATCGTGGCTGGCCCCTTGGCCATTGATCCGGTGGGATGTCAGGTGCAACTCGACAGCGACCCCATCGAGTTGACGGCGACTGAGTTCAAGCTCTTGACGACCCTTGCGCAGCGGCGCGGGCGAGTGCAGTCGCGGGAGGAGTTGCTCAAGGTGGTGTGGGGCTACGAGTACATTGGCTATCACCGCACGGTTGATGCGCACATCCGCCGCCTGCGCGAAAAGCTCGGGGCGGCAGCCGAAATGGTCGAAACCGTGCGCGGCATGGGCTATCGCTTTCGCCGGGAGGGTCGCTAGGTGCGCCTCGGATGGATCTTGCTCCTGAGCAACGCGCTTCTGGCCGCGCTCGTCTGGTGGAGTGCTAACATCGCACTCGCGCTCGTGTTGGCCGCGCTCTGGGCTGGCGGCCAAATCTGGTTCTGGAGCCGCACTGCCCGCCGGCAGGGAGAGCGGCTGCGCCAGCTCGACGAAGTGGCCCTTGACGACCCGGCCCCGGCTTGGGTAGAGGCGTTCCATCCCGAGCTTGTGCGCGCCCTAGAGGACCTCGCCGAGCGCATTCAACAGCACGTCGATCAACTAGAGAGCGAAAAGAACCGCTTAGAGGTCATCCTCGAAAGCATTACCGAGGCCATCTTGGTCATCGACCGCGATGGCCGGGTGGTGCTGGCCAACAAAGCGCTGGCCAACCTGTTTGGCTTAGACCCGCCGCTAGAGGGGCTATTGACCGCTGAGGTCGTGCGTTACGCGGCCATCCAGGACGCGCTGGCCGGGTGTTTGGCCGAAGGTCGAAGCCGAGAAATGGAAGTGGAACTGACCGGTGCCCCGGAGTGCCATTTGGACATGCAGGTCGCGCCCGTCCTCGAAGGGAACAAGTGCATCGGCGCAGTGGCGGTCCTCTACGATATTACGCGCCTGCGCCAGCTAGAGCGGATGCGCCGCGACTTTGTCGCCAACGTGTCCCACGAGCTGTGTACCCCATTGACAGCCATCAAGGGCTATGCCGAAATTTTGTCCGACGGTGCGCTCGACGACCGGGCGACGGCACGCCGCTTCACCGGCATCATCGAGAATCACGCCGACCGCCTGACGCACTTGCTCGGCGACTTGCTCGACTTGTCGCGGCTGGAGTCAGATCAACTGGAGGTCGAGCTGGTCCCTTGCGAGTTAAAGCCCTTGGTCGATACGTCCGTTGGTTCGGTCAGCCAAGCGGCCACGCAAAAGCAAGTCGCCATTCATTGCGACATTTCGCCATCTGTCAAGGTGATCTGCGACCCCAAGTTGATCGAACAAGCCCTCATAAACTTGCTCGACAACGCCGTCAAGTACACGCCCGCCGGCGGGAAAGTCCGCATTGGTACGCGGTCTGTAGAGGGCGCTGATCGCCTGGCGATTTACGTCGAAGATACCGGCATTGGCATCCCCTCCGAGGACTTGGGCCGGATTTTCGAGCGCTTCTACCGGGTTGACAAGGGGCGCTCGCGCGCCCTCGGCGGCACTGGACTCGGGTTAGCCATCGTGCGCCACATCGCCGAGGTCCACGGCGAGCAAGTGACCGTGCAGAGCAAGTTAGGGGCGGGGACGATCTTCAGCTTTGAGTTGCAGGGCCGTGGTGCCTAAAGTTGCGATATTGCGCTGGGCATTGGCTGCTTTAGCGGCTGGCTGCGCTGGCGAGAGCGACGACGGCGCGGTGGGCAAGGCCCTCTTTACCCGCAATGGGTGCGCGGTGTGCCACGGCCCGGAAGGTCGCGGCGATGGCCAGATAGCAGCGACGCTCCAGCCGCCCCCCCGCGATTTCCGCGATCCCGCAGCCTACAAAAACGGCCACAGCAAGGCAGCCATCGCCCGAACGATTCAGAAGGGAATGCCCGCTACTGCCATGCCGGGCTATCCACATCTCTCGGCGGAGGAACGCGAGCGGATTGCCGCTTATATCCGCTCTTTGCTAAAGAAGAAAAATGAAGACACGCCTTAGCTTTTCGCTCACATTCGCACTCGTTCTGTTGTCTTTTGCCACCCCCAGTCCAGTTCTCGCCCACAAGCTCAACACCAGTTACACGAATTTGATCGCGGAAGAAGCTGCGCTCAAAGTGCGCGTGCGCATGGACGATTTCGACCTCCTGAAAGTTGGCATCGATCAAAACGGGGACAGCCTGCTGTTCTACGAAGAGATGGTGGCCGGCCTCGACGACATGTTTGCCTTTGTCGAAGGGCAGATGCGCCTGCGGGCCAACGGCCAGCCGCTCACCCTCGTGCGCGACAGGGGGGACATTACCCCGGACAACAAGGACAATATGTTTGCCAACTTGTACTTCAGCGCCGAGTTGGAGGATCCAGTTGGCGAGCTGGAGGTCTGGATCGGCTGGCCGGCGCACTTTGGGGACGCGCACAAAAACTTGGCCAGAATCACGTTGCCCGGTCAGCCGCTCGTCCAAGCCGTGTTTTCGGCGGAATCGCCTCAGCAGACCTTTGCCGGGCAAAAGTCGCTGTGGGAGCATATATACGAGTTCACGGTCCTCGGGGTGGAGCACATTTTTCTCGGCTACGACCACGTCATGTTTCTGCTGGCACTGATCGTGGTGGGCGGTCGGCTACTCAGTTTGGTCAAGGTCGTCACCGCCTTCACTGTTGCCCACAGCATCACCCTCTGCTTGGCGGCCCTTGAAGTCGTCCGCCTGCCGAGCGAGTGGATCGAGGCTGGCATCGCCTCGAGCATCGTGTACGTCGCGGTGGAAAATTTCTGGCTCAAGCGCACGGATTACCGCTGGATGATCACCTTTGCCTTTGGGCTGGTCCACGGGTTTGGCTTTGCCAGTGTACTGCGCGAGTTGGGGCTGCCCACGCGAGGGCTAGTCACTTCGCTGTTTGCGTTCAACGCCGGCGTGGAAATCGGCCAAGTAGCCATTGTCGCGCTCGTCTTTCCGTTGGTTGCTTGGCTCAGCCGGCAGCCCTATCAGCGCAAGGTAGTTTTGGGGGTGTCGGCCGTTATTGGGCTTTTCGGATTGGGCTGGTTTATAGAGCGGGTTTTTGAACTGGAATACATGCCGCTGTAAGGCTTGTTACTCGGTCGATTATCACCAGCAAGAAGCAGAAATCATTAAACAAGGGCAGGAGCCATAAAGCACAGAAGGAAAGCGGATCGCGGCATGGTCCCTTGGCTAAACGACGAGCAAGAGTCGCTGTTATTGGAGTATAAGCGGAGTATTGAGCGGCGGGAAGAACAGCGAAGGGCAGAGCAAGAGCGGCTCAGGTTCTCTAATCTTTTTGAACTGTCTAGGAAGGCTATGAATACCGAGCTAAGTGTATGTTTCCCGCTTCCGAAACTGAATGAGGACGACATATAGCTTGTCGAAAAATGGTACCCTTCGGGGAAAACTGGACTACATGCCGCAGTGAGCGTCGGCGGCGAAAAATCGGCGAATGAGCCGTCCTCGGGGTGGCGATGCATCGTCCGCTGCCGCTAGGGATTGTGGTGGTTGGCCGCCTTTAGGCTCGCTGGGTTGATCTCCACGTCCAGCCTCGGCCCTCGGACAGTCCCACAAATCCATCCTTCATTTGCAAGAGGGCTATGATGAAGTTGGGGTTCCGGCAGCGAACTCAACTGGCTGTTTTTTGCAGGGGTTCAAAAGAGACTTGAACCTGTTTGTTCAAGGCGGCGGCGATTCGCCGAAGCATGGCAAGTGGGTCCCCTTCGTAGTCTGCGTTTTCAAGTTTACATATCGCAGATGTTGATGTACCGCTCTTTTTTGCCAATGCCCGTTGGGATAGGCCAAGTTGAGTTCTGAGTTGATAGAGTTCAGCAGCGACTTCGGCGCCTATCCGTTCTTTCTTGACTAGGACTTCCATTTCCGAATCGCCCTCAATATAGTGCTTGTGAAGAATATCCACGGCATCTGTGGTCTTTTTGGCGTCCATTATCCATTCTCCTCCGAATAGGTGTGTTGCTCGGGGTTATGCTCGAAGGTTCTTTTTCTTTGCATAGCGAGGTCGATTTCTGCGGGAGGTATGCGCTGGCCTTTAACAATTCTGTGTGAGATCACAGCGGTATTTCGCCGATAAAAAAAGTAGAGAAGCCGATACTGAACGCTGCGGTACGCAATGCGAAGCTCGTAAATATCGTCTCTCAAATAGTCGGCTTCAGGTCTCCTAAGTTCATGCCCTAATTCTCTAAGTCGCTCGATTTTCACGATACATTTGGCTCTGATCTTAGGGAATAGATCGTCGAGCCAAGTCAGGACCGGAATGGTTCCGTTCGCATCTTGATAGAATATAACTTGGATTTGCGGCATTGAGTATTGCGGTTTTTCTAACTCTAATCTCCAATTCTAAAAATCCGCGAATGAACCGTCTTCTGGGTGGCGGCGCATCGTCCGCTGCCGCCAAGGCCCGCGGTGGGTAGCCGCCTCTAACCCTTCTGGGTCAATCTCCACACCCAGCCCCGGTCCTCGGGGCAATTCCACAAATCCATCCTTCATTTGCAAAGGGTTGGTAAAAAATCCTTCGCCGCCACCGCCACCGTATTCCATGATGAGGAAGTTGGGCGTACCGGCCATCGCGTGTACGGAGGCGACGATGCCGAGGGGGTCGGCGGCGTTGTGAGGCGCGACGGCGATCTCGTGGACTTCGGCTAAGGCGGCAATCTTCTTCATTTCGAGTAGGCCGCCGCAGTGGCGGATATCGGGTTGGATGATGGCTGCGGCCTTGCGCTCGCACAATTCGCGGAAGCCCCAGCGGGTGGCGCAGCGCTCGCCGGTGGCGATGGGGATGGAAGTCGAGTGCGTCAGTTCTAGCAGGGGGCCGATATGGTCGGTGGAACGGGTTGGTTCCTCAACGAAGAGTGGCTTTAGGGACTCGAGTTCGCGCAGGAGTACTTTGGCCAACGCCGGGCTGGTGGCGCGGTGGAAGTCGATGGCGATGTCGATATCGGGGCCGACGGCTTCGCGCATGGCCGCGATCAGGGACGCGACCCGCTCGATTCCCGCTGGGGTCTCGATGGGGCGCACAGGGTCGGGGAAGGGGGTGGTCTTGAGTGCTGTAAAGCCTTCTTCGACGCGCTGGCGGGCGGCTTGGGCGGCTTGCTCTGGGGTGGGGCCTCCGGCCGCTCCATAGACTCGGATTCTCTCGCGCACCGATCCGCCCAATAGCTGCCACACGGGTAGGCCAACGGTTTTGCCCAGCAAGTCTAGGCAGGCCATTTCTATGCCGCTGAGAGCCGCCAACAGGATCGGCATTTGGCGGGAATAGCTGGAACGGTAGAGAGTCTGCCAGTGGTCTTCGATTTGCAGCGGATCGCGGCCGATCAGGTAATCGCCCATGTCGAGGATAGCCCGCTCCACCGTGCGGCCGTGCTCGTAGTTCATGGGCGCGCCCAAGCCCGTGAGACTGGCGTCGGTTTCGACTTGGAGCAAGAGGCCGCGATTGTTGAGCGGCGTAACGTTGAAGCGGGTTATTTTCATTGCAGCCAGCCCTTGACTCGTGGATGGTCGAGGACTTCCGGGTTGAGGATGTGTTCGGGCTGGCGACCGGCGATGGCTGCTTCTACTTGCTCGATGCTCTTCGCGTCGAGGCGCATGGTGGATTCGACTGTAATGCCGGCGTTGTGGTTGGTGCAGATGATGCGGGGGTGATCCTTGTGGATGGCGCGGGTGTCGTTGACCGGATCGTCAACTACGTAGTAATAGAGTTTTTCCTCCTCGATGGCGCGGAGGACGTCCTCGTCGTTGACGAGATTGCCCCGCGAGGGATTGATCAGCGAGGCATGGGACTGCATCAGGCTGAGCAGGTCGTAGTGGACGATGGTATCGTCGCCCGAGACGTGGAGCGAGACCGTGTCGCACTCGCTGAACAGCGCTTGGGGTGAGTCGGCGACTTCGGCCCCGTATTGGGCGGCGATGTCGGCGATGTCGGGGCGGGTGTCATAGACGAGCAGGCGACCGCCCGCGTCCAAGAGCGGCACGGCGCGCTTGGCCACCTCTTGGCCGATGCGACCGCAGCCGTACAGGCCGAGGGTGGTGTGTTGGGCCTCATAGGTGCGGATGATGGAGAAATTGCCCCGGTGGGAGAGGTGATTGAGGGTATAGACCCGCTTGAGGGTGGCCATCCACTGGGCGATGGCGTATTCGGCGACGGCGTCCATGTGGACCGGCGTCACGGTGATAATTACGCCGTGGCGCGTGGCTTCTGGGACATTGACCTTGTCAAAGCCGACGCCCCAGCGGGCGACGATGCGCAAATCCTCGGCGGCTGCGTAAAATTCATCCGTATAGGCCGATGAACTGGCGATAGAGGCGATCAGGTCCGGGGCGTCGAAGGCGGTGAGGACGGCTGGCTCCGGGATGAGGGTGCCTAGGGAGCGGAGGTGTGCGAGGCCCTGTTCGCGCTCGCTGGAAGCGAATTCGGCGTTTTGGAACTGGGCGGTGAGCATGATGTTCGGCATGGATATTCCCTTGAAGTTGCAGCGATACTTTTAAGTGCTCGTGCAGCCAACCGACCGCCGCGTCCCAATTGGCTTTATCAGAAACGTCGATAGACAAACTTTTTTCTGCAATCCACCCGTTCTCCTTGTTGATTTCAACCCACTTTTCGTCTAGCCTAACGCTAACTTCCTTTGCTTTTGAGACGGCCAAATTCAGCGGTCATCTTTTCGCTTTCTAACGACAGGTGAATGAGTTGCCTTCGCACATATAAACCGGAAAACTACTCCAGCTCATCTGCGGCTGGAATTGAATCCATAGCTCCCGGGCGGGTGACGGATAAGGCCGCGGCCTGCACGGCGCGGGTCATGGACTCTCGCGCCGTCATGTCGGCGATCAGGCCCTGAAGAAAATAGCCGATGAAGGTGTCTCCCGCCCCCGTCGTATCTATTGCTTCGATATGCGGTGCTAGAAGGTGGAATTCCTCGCGGTGGGTGCGGTATTGGACGCCGGCTGCGCCGAGGGTGAGGACGATTGCGGCGTATGGATAGGCAGCGGCAAGAGCGGCGAGAGCCTGCTCAGGGGTTTCTGCATCGACAAGGCTTTGGGCCTCAGTTTGATTGACCACGAGCCAATTAATGAGTTCGAGCGGGTAATCACGTACCTCTGGGCCGCAGGGCGCGGGATTTAAGCAGATGCGTAGCTCCCGTTTAGCGGCTGCGGCGATGATATACGGGATGTCATTTATCTCGTTCTGCAAAAGGAGTATATCCCTACGACCAAAATGGGATAGTGCAGCGTCTATGGCCCCTTTGTCTATTTGGGCATTGGCCCCGGCGAAGAGGACGATGCTGTTTTGGCCTTGGCGATCAACTTGGATAATGGCGTGGCCGGTAGGTACATCGCCGACGCGGATGTGCTGCACATCCACGCCCAGCCCAGCCAATTTATCGACCAGCCATTGCCCGTCTGGCCCGACTTGGCCGGCGTGAAAGACGCTCGCGCCAGCGCGAGCAAGAGCCGCTGATTGATTGGCCCCCTTGCCGCCGGCAAAGACTTGGTGCGCCGAGCTGGCGATAGTCTCGCCCGGGCGGGCGATGTGCTCGACGCGATAGACGAGGTCGATGTTGAGCGAGCCGAAGTTGAGGATGGTCATTGGGTTTGATAAAACGCCTCTAAGTCCCGTAGCATCTTTAACGCTATCAGGCGATTTGCTGAATATCTCATACGCTTCTATCCCAAAGTCAAAACTGCTTGAAATATCCAGCGTAACGTGAGCTTTTCGATGTCCTCGATTTCATTCGAGGATGATGTTATTTGGCTGTCGCCTCTCGGTAGGCAGCCTGCGCCGTGGCTTCCAAAAATCGCATATCGTTGCTGAGATCAATAAACTGGAAGCCCTCGGCGACGCGCTGTTTGACTTCGCTGGAGTCCTTGACCGGGATGCCGCTGGGCTTACCGGCTTGGGCGCAGCCGACGCGGAAAGCCTGTAAGGCGGCCTCGTGGTCGGGGTGGCCGGCGGCGACGCCCATGGACATGGCCAAGTCGCCCGGCCCGAGAAAGCCGATATCGACGCCTTTAACGCGGGCGATGGCCTCGGCATTTTCAATACCCTCCATGTCCTCGATCTGCGGGATGCAGAGGACGGCGTCGTCAAAGTGCTGGCGATAATCCGGGGCCAACGTGACGCAGCGGCCGGTGCCCACCGACCGGTTGCCGCGCGGTGGGTAGCGCACGGCTTGGGCTAGCTTTTCGGCCTGTTCCGGGGTGCTGACGTGCGGAAAGACTAAGCCCCAAGCCCCGGCGTCGAGCAGGCGGGCGGCCGTGGTCGGGTCGTGGTCCCAGGCGCGGGCCAAGGGCAGGGCACCACGCGCTTCGATGGCGCGGAAGGTGTGGGCGATGTAGCCGAGGTCAAAGGCCGAGTGCTCGGCATCGACTACCAGCCATTTGAAGCCAGCCGCTGCCAAGACTTCGGCTGCCAACGGAGAGGTTAGGTTGAGCCAAGAGCCGATGGAAGGGTGCCCGGCGGCAAGTTGTTCTTTGATGGGATTTTGCATGGAATACCTCGCCTGTGGATGCAATTGCGTTTGAGGTCTGAAGGCCGGCAGCGAGTGTCTCATCTCCGAACTTCTAACCACTGCTTCAAGGACTCTTGGCTCTCCCAGAGGGCCTACCCGCTAACAAGCCCTCCACGCTGATATCCTCGTCTGGTCGGGCCAGTGGATTCCTTGACCTACACCGATAAGCCGCCGGTTGCGTCTTTCTGCAGGTGTCGCATTCACTAGCCTCGGATACCAAGCCAACGGAACGGAGATGGTCCGCCCGTCGGAGAGATCCGCCATCAGGGTATCGTCGGTAACTTCCAAGTACTCAGCTTCCGGTAACTTCCCGCCTTTCGCTCATTTGTGTACGCTTACACCTCGACTAGGGCGACGGAAGTTTGCGGTTCAGGTACTGGGTCGCCGTGCTCCCGAAGTGATTCCAAGTGCATGATGATCGCTTCGCGGATCAATTCCTCCACTTCGACCTGCGAATCTCTGGCGGCGATGCAGCCCGGCAAATCGGACATATAAGCCGAGTAGCCGTTGCCAGTCTTTTCGATGACGACACTGTATTGCATGGTTATTCTCCTCTGCCGAGTCCAGCCTGTTGCAGAATACTGTTCCAAGTTTTAGGTGCCAAATCCTTGCTTATCCTCAGTCCCCGATTTCTCAGGGTGCCGATATTGCCGATGGCTTCCACGAGTACGGTCCAACCTCCAGCCATCTCGCTCTACGATCCGTCTCGCATCTCTAACTTTGGCATACCTCAGCTCCGTCAGCCGCTCGCCATCTTCGCTACTGTGTCGCCGCGCCGCCTCCCGAAGCTGCGACAGGCCCCATCTAGAAGATGCTAGCGCGGTAAGATGCCTAGCCGGGGGCAATCAGCTCGTCAACTTGCTCTTTGAGCACGTCGAGGACCACGTCGTACGGGAACTGGCCGATGAGCTGGGGGCCGCGCTTGAGGTTGACGAAGTTGGGCGCGCACCACAGCCCTAGGTCGGCGTCGTCGGTCTCGCCCGGGCCGTTGACCCGGCAGCCCATGACGGCGATGGTAATCTGGTGATCGCGGGCGTACTCGGTTAGCTCGCGCACTTGGTGCGCTAGGTCGATGAAGGCTTCGTTTTCCACCCGCGAACAGGAAGGGCAGGAGATAATGTTCAGACCGGCCGGGAGCGACTTGGGGACCGAGCGGAAGCGGCCCGAGTAAATGTCGTCGAGAATCTGCCGCCCGACTTTGATTTCCTCGCCCTTGTCGTCAAAAGGCAAGGTCAGCGAGACGCGAATGGTGTCGCCAATGCCGGCACTGATGAGCTGTTCAAAGGCAATGCGGGTCTTGATTACGCCTTCGGGGGGCATCCCGGCCTCGGTGACGCCGAGGTGCAGCGGCACATCGGGCCGCTCTTGGGCAAAGCGGGTGTTGGCGGCAATGACCTTGGCAGGATCGGAGTCTTTGAGCGAGACGCAGTAGCGGTGAAAGCCCAATGCGTCGAGCAGTTCGCAGTGCTCTAAGGCCGAGGCGATCATGGGCGCGATAGAGTCCTCAGCCGGAAAGCGCTCGGCTTGGGCCGGATCGACCGAGCCGCAGTTTATCCCCACGCGCAGGGCGCAGTCGTGCTTGGCCCCCTCATCCGCGATGAAGGCGACCTTGTCGGCGACCGGCTTGTCCTTTTCGTGGTGATAGAGGTGCCCGGGGTTGTAGCGTATTTTCTCCACGTGCGGTGCCACGCTGCGGACCAACCGGTAGTTTTCTTGCAGATCCACGGACAGAGGCACGTCAACAGTCGGCGCGATTTGTGCGAGGGCCTCCACGTCTTTTTTGCTATCTACAGCAACGCGGATGACGTCCGCCCCGGCCTCGGCTAAGAGCCGGAGTTGGCGGATGGTGGCCTCGGTGTCTTGAGTGCGGGTAGCGGCCATGCTTTGCACGGCAATGGGATGGCCACCGCCGATGGTCGTACGGCCGATTTGAACCTCGCGGGTGGGATTTCTCGTCGTTGGGTTCATGGCCCAAAAGTTAAACGCGAGGTCTTGTTTGTCAAAGGAAGAAACACAGCGGGGTGCTTGGTGGTGGATGGATTGGCGGAGCAGCCCCATGCGGGCTGGACCTACGCCGATATCACCGCGCGGCCCATGCGCCGGCAGGTCTTGACCATGCAGTGCATTGGCAACTGGATCGGAGGGCCGTTGGTGGGCAATGCCGAGTGGGGCGGTCGCTGTCCGAGGTGCTCAACATGGCCGAGATCAAGAGCGAGGCGATCCGGGTCGGCTATACTAAGTTGATTCCACATAGAGCGCACGCTCCGCGACCAGGTACTCCTCGCTTGGGAAATGAACGGCGAGCCGCTGCCATCGAAGCACGGGTTTCCCCTGCGCTTTATAAACCCCGGGCATTACGGCCAAAAGATGCCCCCTAGCTGGGAGGGCGGGATTGGCCGTCCGGCAGGCTAGTTTTCCGGGAACCAAGTTTGGATTTTGGCGCATATCGCGCGCGCTTGGGCGGAGCTTGACACCTCAAACTTGCTGCGCTGCAGAAAGGTGCCGTCGCGCTTCTGGTAGCGGCGAATGGATATTTTGCGCGGGCCGTACTCACCGGTTTTGCGGTCGAGGTCTTGGTAGAGGTACATAACCGTCGCCCAAGCCCCCTTGCTGAGCACTTCCTTGGCCACTTCTTTGCGCAAGACTTTGCCGTCTTCCTCGTAGTGGATGGTGAGTTCGTCAATCGTTTCGGCCATTGTTAAACTCTACGTTGTGGATTGAAGGTTGGCATGCGTCTGCAGTGCTGTTATCTATTATGATAGAACATAGGACGAGGGACAAGAGCTACGGGAGGACAAGCTCCAGATGCCTCGTACAGAGTCATCACGTCAAACGCTGGAACACCTTCGGGCGCGAAGTACCACTTTGCAATGAGACGCTCGTCCTCCACGCCCTTAAGGTCAAAGATCGTCTCTTGGTTGGGGTATTGGCACACAAAGTAATCGCGCACCTGTTTCAGATTCACTGAGAAGGCCGGGCCTTGCTTGGACACGGTGATTTTGGCATGCGCGAAAAGCAGCGGTTTTTGACCAAAGGTCTCTAGCCCGTGTGCTGGCGCGAGGATGTCGAGATAGTTTTTCATGCGCTATTGCATTGCGATGCGGCAGCAGTTGGCAAAAAGGCGCTTTGGCATAGGTGTAGAGGTATGGTTGGCTCTCGAAGAGAAGGGGGAGTTGGAGTTTTTGCCTCAACAACTCCACCTTGCGCTCAAATTGCCGGGGGACCGTTTTGCATTCTTTTCTATCGCGTTCATCTCCGCACAAAATCTTCTCGATCTCCCTTTCGACAATCTCACCGCCATATAACGTTCAATGCGGTTCATCGTTTCTTATAAGATGTCTAGCCTCTCGTGAAGGGCGTGGACTTTGTTCGCGATGTACGCAGAAATCGCCAGATTCAAAAACGAGAGCGAGCCAATGAGATTAAGCCCGCTCAAGCCAACAGATAGCCCCGATGCCCCGATAAAAGAATGGGCTAGCTCGGGGCTGTCTGGCGGCAAATAGCGAATATTCCTCGGGTTAAAAATTGGCCCATCCTGCCCGAGCACTTGATAAGCGAGCCTGCCGGACGGTCCCGGCCCCAATTAGTCAAAAGGTACTGTATTCATTAGCTTTTCTCTTGATTAAATTAATGCGGATCGACAATCAAAAAGCTACGCAAACGGAGCCAAAAAACAACGCCAAGAGCTAGTGCCTCTTATGAAGCTGGACATTCAGGACAAATTTCTACAGCGCGATGGCCGGGTCTTTCTCACGGGCATGGAGGCGATTGTGCGCCTTGTGCGCGAAAAACAGGAGCGCGACCAAGCCACCGGCCACGTCAACCAGACCTATTTCACCGGCTACGAGGGGTCGCCGCTGGGTGGGCTGGACCTGAAGCTAGTCGCCCAACTCGAAATGCTCAACGAGCTAGGGCGCACAGTGCATCAGTTCGGCATCAACGAGAAAACCGCGGCCTCCGCCGTGTTGGGCAGCCAATTTGCGGCGAGTGGGGACGTGGATGCCTTTTGGTATGGCAAGGCGCACGGCACGATGTGGATTCCCGACGAGGTGTGGTTGGCCAACCTCAGCGGCACTGGGGCACGCGGCGCGATGGTCCTGCTGTCGGGAGAAGATCACCGCTCCAAAAGCTCGGTCTCGCCCGGGGCCAGCGATTGGGTGTTGCGCAGCAGCATGGTGCCGATTTTCTATCCGGCCAGCATCGAGGACGTCATCCGATTGGGGCTGCACGCGGTTGCTCTGTCGCGCCACGCCGGCGTGGTAACCGCGCTCAAGCTAACAACGCCGGTGTGCGATGGCGCGGGCACGGTTGACTTGGCCAGTGTGCGGCCAGACATCGCATTGCCCGAGCGCGCCTTTGCCAAGCGATTCAACCAGATCGTCATGGCTACGGGCGCGTTGCCCATGCAGCAGCAACTCGTGGAAGAAAAGTGGCCGCTGGTGGAAGCATATATCCGTGCCAACGACCTCAACCGCATCGTGGATGCGGACGCGGGTGGTGGAGTCGGCATCGTGGCCGTGGGCAAGAGCTACGCGGACGTGCGGCAGGCCCTCTCCTACTTGGGGCTGCGAGTCCCGGTGTTGCACCTTGCGGTAAGCTATCCGCTCGACTGCGAAATCGTGCGTGCATTTGCCCAAGGTCTGCGGCACCTCTACGTGATCGAAGAACCAGGTCCTTTTGTCGAAGATGGCGTCAAAGCCGCGCTGTGGGGAGCGGATGTGGAGGCCGTGCACGGCCAGTTTGCCGAGGACGGGCAGCCGCTGATTCCGGCACACGGAGAAGTCGATCCCGAGGAATTGGCACTCAAGCTCGGGCCGCGCCTGGGGGCGGCCCCCGAGCGCCTCGCCGCGCTACAGCACGTACTCGAGCGCACCTATCCGGCCATGCCTCGCGTCACGCCTATGTCCTGCGGCGGCTGTCCGTACAACAGCTTCCGAGATTTGCGCGAAAAGCCTGGGGGGGCGATTGGCTGCTCCTCCATTCGGGCGATTGAAGCCTATGACTCCGGCGTTCTCTACATCCCCACGATGGGGGCCGGCGGCGCTATTTACAGCGGTTGGGCACCCTTCAACGGCAACCAGCACATCTATCAATACTTAGGCGATGGGAGCTATTTCCACAGTGGCCGCGGCGCGATCCAAAGCTGCATCCAAGGCGAGGTGAACATCACCTTCTTGTTGCTTTTCAACGGGGCCGTCGCGCTCACCGGCGGGCAGACGCCCGGGGGGCAGCGGCCGGTGTCGGATGTGGTACAGGAGCTTTTGGGGCTGGGGGTCGTGAAGGTGGGAATAGTCAGCGAGGATCCGGTGCGCTACCGCCACTTGGGAGGGGAGCGGATCGAGGTGTTCGGCTTGGAGCACCACGCCGAAGCCCTCGCGCAGTTTAAGGAGATTGCCGGGACGACCGTGCTCATCCTCGACAAGGAATGTGCCACCGAGAAAGGCCGCCGTCGCCGCCGCCAGGGTTTGACGCCCGACGAATACGTGCTCATCGACGAGGCCATTTGCGAAGGCTGCGGCGACTGTTATGCCCAGTCCGAAGGTTGCGCCGCGCTCTACAGCGTGGCGACCGAGTTTGGCGACAAGACGCAGGTGCGGCAGGCCCAGTGCGCCCAAGACGGGCTGTGCATCGACGGCGAGTGCCCATCTTTTGCCGTGGTCAAGCCGGCCAAAGGTACGCGCTTGCGCCGCCGCCGCCCAGAGCCTTTGGACGAGATCCCAGAGCCTCCAGCGTGCCCGCTGGACCGGCCGTACGCGATCTTCGCTATGGGACGGGGCGGGACGGGTGTGGTGACGATTTCTCATCTCATTGCGTACGCGGCCATGATGGAGGGCAAATACGTGTATTTGTCTAACAACACCGGCTTGGCGCAAAAGGGTGGGCCGGTAGAAGCACCGATTGTGATAAGCACCGCCGAGCAGCCCGTGTTCAATCGGCTCTTCCCCGGGGAGGTCGATCTGTACTTGGGGTTTGACCTTTTACGGGCGGCCGAGCCGGACAACCTCAAATACGCCGCGCCCCAGCGCACCCGCGCCCTCGTCAGCACCGCTGAAATCGCCAATGCGGCCATGAATCGCAACCCGCGCACACAGCCCTTTCCCGATGCGGCCCGGCTGCGCGCTCTGATCGATCGCTGCACGAGCAAGGACAACATCTACCTCGATACCTACTGGCTGGCCGAGCGGCTCTTCGCAGATACAATTTTCGCTAACATGCTCTTGTTGGGGGCTGCGTATCAGGCCGGGGTGCTGCCCTTACAAGTAGCCTCCATTGAGCAGGCCATCGCCCTCAACGCGCAGGCCGTGGAAAACAATGTGCAGGCTTTCCGATGGGGGCGTTTGGCCGTGGCCGACCCGGCGCGGGTGGAGCGGGCGTTGGGGACTCAGCAAGTGTCCGCCGTCCAAACGTTGGCCGAGGTGCGGGAGCGGCTGGCGGACGACGTGGCGGCGCGGGTGCTTTTCGACGAGGGTTTGGCTGCATTGGCGGGTTTGAATGTAGAGGGGCAGAAGGAGTTGGGGGTGCGGCTGGCCGAGCTGTGCGCGTATCAGGACATTGCGTATGCCCGGCGCTACTTGGGATTTATGCGCCAAGTGTGGGAAGCTGATCGGGGCTTGTCGCACGGCTTGCAGCTTACGCGGGCCGTGGTGCGGGGCCTGTTCAAGCTGATGGCGTACAAAGACGAATACGAGGTCGCGCGGTTGGCGACGCGCAACGGCAGCGAGGAGCGGATGCGCACCTTGTTCGACGGGGAGGTGAAAATCGTCCGGCAGTTGCATCCGCCCACGCTGCGGCGTTTGCTCAAGGGCAAGATCGGCTTCGGCAAGGGCCTGCGTCCGGTGCTGGTGCTTTTGAGCCGGCTGAAGGGGTTGCGCGGTACGCGCTTGGACCCGTTTGGGTACACGGCAGCGCGCCGCTTAGAACGCGAACTGATGGATTGGTACTGCGGGTTGATCGAAGAGGTCTTGCCAGCACTGGGAGACAAAAGCTATGGGCTAGCCGTAGAAATCGCCGAATTGCCGGACGGCATTCGCGGGTACGAGCAGGTAAAAGAGGCGTCGGCTGCCCAGGCCAAACAGCGGGCTGAGCGCTTGTTAGCGGAGTTTCGCGCCCAGTGCTCGGCTTAGAAATTGACCAAAACCGGCTGGCGCGTCCTCAGTGCCCGCCGCAGGCCGCTGAGCAGGGCTTGGCCACTGACGCCTGAGTATTCACTCGGCGGATTCTTTTTTTCCCAAAAATCGCGCAACCACGCCAGTTCGGCCGGAGGGGCTATCGCCTCGGGTGCGACGTGGGCTCCCTTGGCGCTGGCTAGGGCGATCCCGCTATGCGCGGCACTGGCCGAGATTACGCCGCCCCGGCCCAGCAAGGTCAGTTCGGCGAGTGCCGGCTGGGGAGCGACGACTAGTTGGAGTGCTGCGCCGCTCGGAGCGGTGGCGGTTAGCACGACTTGGTAGGCGCGGACGTGGCGGTTGGCGCAAAGATGTCCTTCGACAAGGGTCTCGCCCAACAGATCGCTGGCAAAGGCTAGCTGGCGACAAGCAGCCCACCACGCCGGCAGCAATCCCGGCTCTCGGACGCCGGACACGAGCCGCAAATAGACCGGCTCGGCAAACGAGGGGTCGCGTCGCTGCTGGAGTGCCTTGGCAAATAGGGGCGATCCGCGATGGACGCCGCCGCTGGCGATGGGCGGGTCGGCCTTGGGCACCGGCCCGGCGCAAAGGACGGCGACGCCGGTTTGGAGGCAGATGCGGACGTCGTCGTGAAGGGCTGCATAAGGTGAGAGGAAGGCGCAGACGCGGGGGCTGGTTGCTTGGAGCATGGCCTGCAAGTCGCTAAAAAAAGGCAGAGTAGTGCCGGAGTGCCGACGCACCGGATAGTACAGGCCCTTAATCGGCAGGGCAGCGGCGAGTTGGCCAACGAGCGGGCCGAGGGCGGGATGGGCGCTGAGGACGATAGTCATAGCTTTTGCTCCAGCGGCAGGGCAATGGCCGCGTTGCACTCGACGGCGCGGTAGCCAGCGAGGATAATTTCCATCAAATTTCGCGCTTGGCGCACGCCATAGCGGGGCGGTCGGTCGTCGTCGATGGCGGCGATCAAATCGTCGAGCCCGGCTGCCAAGCCAGCTCCATCCTCGGATAGGGCGGCGGTTGGGACCGGCGGCCCTCCGTGCCACTGCATGGGGTCCTCGGGGTCGGGCCGATAGTCGTAGCCGGTGCTATAGTCGCGCAGATAGGCGTCCAGCGCCGGTCTTTTGCCATCGATGGTGGCACTCTGGCGAGTGCCGATTAGGTACGCCCGCGATGGTCCGCCTTGGGGATGGGAGGCTGCGCCAATGCGACCGCCGCACAAGGTCGCCACGCGGCCATCGGCATCGGTCATAGTCAGAGTGCCAAAATCTTCGCAGCCGTGGGCTGCGTGTTCGGGGAAGAAGAAGGCCCCGGCGTGGCCGACGACGTGGCGGATGGGGCCGAGGCATTCTTGGATCAGGCCGACCGCATAAGCGCCCACCGTCAGCAACTCTCTTTTGATATCGGGGTATTTCCACCGGCCGTTGGGTTCGACAAAGGCGTGGCGTTGGGTTATGGGTCGCGGCCAACCCTTGCCGAACATCACATCGACGTGAACGCCAAGGAGGGTGCCCAAGTCGCCGCTGGCGAGGACTTGGCGGGTATGCTGGGCGAGGGTGCCGTAGGCGTAGCCGGGGATGATTGCCCGGACACCGGTGCGCTCGACTGCTACCGCGGATGCCTCGGATTCGGCGAGGGTGGCTCCGGGAAACTTGTCGATCCACAGGTGCTTGCCGGCCTCGGCAGCGCGGACGATGAGCGTGGACCGTCGTTCGATCTCGCAGCCGACGCTGACCATATCGACGGCCGGGTCGTCGATGGACTCGTCGAGGTCCTCTGAGTAGGGTACGCCGAGTTGGCTAGCCCATTGCTGATTGTAGCGGCGCAAATCCGGGTCAATGTCCGGGTAGTCGGCTACGCCGATGATGCGCAGGCGGGGATGGGCTTGGTACAGGGGGATGAAGTGCTGCTGGTGGCTGTGTTTGCTGAAGCTGACCAGCAGAATACCGTAGGTCTCAGCGGACATGGAATGGTTCCTCGTTGGCGTCTAGGAGACGCACCGGCAGCTTGTCCGGTACGCGAAATAGTATAACAGCCCTGAGGATGAACGCCAAAAGGGCGACTTAGCGGTTGGTGGGGGTTGGGCGGGTGAGTTCTCTTCTTATTTAAAAAAGTGCTATCCTGTGACAGTATTTCCATGCACGGCGGCTACCGGATAGTGCTTGGCGCAGTCTTGGTCGGTTTGGCGGTATTAAAGCGGTGCTTCAGGTGCATCGCTTGCGCGAGGTGCTAGCGCTCGTCGGCTTCACGCGCTTTGAGGCGGTTATGCCGGATATCCACGGCGAATACGAAACCGATGTGGAGCTTGCGCAGATCGCCCAAGAGCCTTCGTGGTTTCCCGCCGTTGAGAACCGTGGCGAAGGAGTATTCCTACAACTCTGCGCGGATGCTGTACGCACTTGGCTCAGTAAGCAAAGCGTAACAAAAAGGCTCAACGATCTGGCCGAGGGCCATGGGAAATGGGTTCAGCAGCGCGATAGCCAGCGCCAATTCCCTGGCGGTCGGCGCAGCCTCAACAGACGATCTAGTGGAGGGGAGACGCAAGACGTATTCAGCAAGGGACGCTCCCATTTGTGTAGCTTCCGTTGTCAATTCACGTTCTAATTTTTTGGGTAGGTCGAGCCGGTCTCCTTGGCGTTCTCTACTTCTGCTATCGCTGAGTTGGGTAAGGACGATGGTGCCTCTGATATACGGCAAATCGCCTTGGGCCGCAATTAGCTTGACAGCAGTCGGACACCGAGCCTATTCTAGCGATTCCACACAAGGAGGAAATAATGGTCAATATCGGCATTGTTGGCATCGGCTTTATGGGCATGACCCATTACAAGGCTATGGCCCAAGTCAAAGGGGGCCAAGTCGCGGCCATCGTCTCCGGCGACCCCAAAAAGCGCACGGGGGATTGGCGCGACATTCAGGGCAATTTTGGCGACAGTGGCGGGGTGCAGGACTTGTCGGAAATACGGTGCTACGAAACGTTGGACGAGCTGTGCGCCGATCCAGAGATCGACTTGGTGGATATCTGCCTGCCGACGACGATGCATGTCGAGACTAGCATCCGCGCGCTAGCCGCGGGCAAGCACGTGCTATTGGAAAAGCCCATTGCCGTCGCCTTAGACGCCGCCGATCAGGTTGTAGCAGCGGCCCGAAAGCACCAGCGGCAGTTTATGGTTGCCCACGTCTTGCGGTATTTCCCAGAGTTCCGGCTGATCAAACAGCTCGTTGCCGATGGGGAGCACGGCCCAGTGCTCGCCGCTCACTTCAAGCGCATTATCTCGCGCCCGGCGTGGTGGGCCCCAGAAGATTTGCAGCGCACCGGCGGACCAGCAATCGACCTGCACATCCACGACGCGGACTTCGTGCAGTTTTTGTTTGGGATGCCCACAGCGGTCAGCGCACAAGGGTACCTTGGCCGGGGCGAGACGGTCGAGTACATCAACACCCACTACCAGTACAACGGCCCCATGGCCATCAGCGCCGAAGGTGGCTGGTTGGCGCAACAGGGCTGTCCCTTTGAGCACGGTTATGACGTGTACTTTGAGGAAGCCACGCTCAAGTACAACTCCTCTTGGGGCCAGCCACCGCAGCTATTGACCAAGGACGGCGAGGTCTGTACGCCATCTCTGCCGGGTGAGGATGGCTTCGTCGGCGAGTTGCAGGAAGCCGTGGAGGCGATCGCGCACGGCAGGGCGTCGCCGGAACTGGGCGGTCAGAGTGCGCGGAACTCGCTGCTATTGTGTTTGAAGGAAATTGAGTCGGTGAAGAAGGGGGAGAAGGTGGTGCTATAACTCCCGACCGTCGCCGGGCTAATGCCCTTCCACCCCATGGATGGCGCTGGATTCAACACAGTGCATAGGCGAGACCGATTCCCACGAGGAGGGATGCGATGAGCTTGCCGCGATCGTGGTTGTGGAAATGGATCTCCGGCAGCAGGTCGCTCAAGGCAATGCACAGGAACGCACCCGCCGCAAAGGACAGCACATAGCCGACTATGGCCCCTTCTTTCGGGCCAAGCAATTCCACCCCCCCAAAGCTCGCTAGTGCCACCAAAGGGCACAGCATGGCAAATCCGACATTGGCCGCTGTCCGGGCGCGCTGGCTGTGCCCGGCGGACCTCATCATGCCGATAATGGAGTACGCATCGAGCGGCTTGTGCAGCAGAATGGCGAGGAATACCCCTAGGCCTGCCAATGCGACTTCGTCTTCATGCGGCGGCCCCAACTTCATGCTAGTGCCCAGAGCGATCCCTTCGGTCGCGGTATGTACCCCTAGGCCGAGAGCAACGCCGAACAAACTCCGAGAATGGACGCCACCGCGGCCGTGGTGATCGTACAGATCGCTCGTCTCGCTGCTGAAGTCATGCTGGTGAAAGTGAAAGATACGCAGCAAGAAAATCATCAGGACCATGCCGAAGGCCATCCATCCCACGGTTTTTTTTACCATGTCAGGTCCGGAAATGCGCTCGAGACTGTGGGGTAGAAGGTGAAACATGGCGGTGCCGAGGATGAAGCCGGCCACAAGACTCATCACGATCTGAGTACGCACGTGTGTCATGGTACCTAAGGCCGCCAGCTTCCCGCCGAGAAGAGAAGCGACAAAGATAGCGGCTGAGTACGCCGACAAGACCAGTAGAGCGTTTGAATCCACGATGGCTAGAAGCAGTCTTTGAAACCCTCAGTGCCCTGGCGAGAAACGACTGAGGATTAGGTATCCCCACACCGGTCGCCAGTGCTGGACCGGAAACGGGTATTGAGCAACAGATCCTCGTAGCCGCGGCGCAGGGCACCGGCCCGGAAGCGCCAGACGATCAGGGCGATGAGGAGCAAAGCACTTCCCCATTGCAGGAGTCGAATGGCCGGCGAATGGGAGGCGTCGAGGTTCACGGAGATCGTCAGACCAGCGGTCAGAAGCAGCGCGTCGATGGCAAGGCCGAGGACGACCGTAACCGCGATGACCGCGGCGACGTAGATGGATGCGAAGCGGGTGCCGAACTGGCTGACGATGATCGCTATTGTGCCCGTATTGGTGGCCGGTCCGGTCATGAGAAAAATCAGCACCGCGCCGGGGCTGACTCCCTTGGCAACCAGTGCGGCGGCGATCGGGGTACTGGCGGATGCGCAGATATAGAGGGGAATGCCGACCAGCACCATGACCGGATAGGACAGCCAGCGGGCATATTCGTGCGACATCAGGTCGCTCGGAATCGCCAGAAAGAGCATCCCTCCTAGGGTGACCCCCACCAGCAGCGCAAAGAGAATATCGTCCGCTATCTCAACGAAGCCGTAGCGAAAGATGTGCTTGACCAGTTTCTTGAAGTCCAAACCGTCGCCCGAAGGAGGATCGCCGGCGGAGGGTCTGCCAGCAAAATCCGGTTTTACCCAAGGACCTAATCGCCACCTGCTGGCTGCTTGGGCAATCTCCTGCAACCAGTTGACCAGTAATACCTTGAGTTGAGAGGGGCTGACGTAGCAATCATCCCTGTCGGCTACGAGGGATTGGTGCGATCCATGATCGTGGTCACAGTCGTGGCAATGATCGCGATTGCTCTCCTTAGCTTCGTTGCGGCCGTCTCTTATGAGGCCGATGCAAAAGATCCCGGCGACGACTGCGGTAATGAAGCTGATGACGGGCCGAACGATGGCCGCGACGGAGCCGAAGAAGGCATTGGTGACCAAAATCGAGTCCGCACCTGTCTCCGGCGCGGTTATCAGGAAGGACATGCAGGATGAACGGGACGCCCCCTTCCGGCGCATCTCAGCGACTACCGGCACGACCGAACAACTGCACAGCGGCACGGGTACGCCGATGGCCGAACTCGTGGTTACGGATTTCAGGCTGTCGTCGCGGAGCCAGCGGAGTATGGCCTGACGGGAGATGAACACATGGATCAGGCCGGAGAGGAACAGCCCCAGCAACAGCATGGGTGCTAGCAGCAGGAAGGAGGACCAGAGGAAGTCGAAAAAACGGGTCAATATCCCCAGAAATTCAAAGGTCATTCAACAGCCTCTTGGGCATTGCATTGGAATAAGGCAACGAGACTCTATAGCGGGATGTTCCTCAAAGCCTAGCAGACGATGTTGGACTGCTTATGATAAGAAAGTAGGCCTTGCCTAGAAAGAGTAAGCCCTCAATGGGGTATCACCCAAGCACCTCTAGGGGTTGAAGTTGCGTTTTTTCTTCTAGACCACTAAAATAAAAAGGTCATGCTAACGCGCAAAACGGACATCCCGACGCGCTCGGCGCCTTCGCTGGTTCTGCTGGTGCTGCTGGTGCTGTTGGCGGCTATAATCGGCGGCCTACCCTTCAGCCACCAGCTTTTCCACGAGAGCCTCATCGAGCCTGAGCACTGTTCGGCCTGCCTGTTACAGAGCGTCCTATCGCTCCTTTTGGGGGCCTTGGCACTCGTGCTCGTGGCGCTGAATGCCTCTGAGCCAAGCCCGTCCGTTCTGCACGCAGTGCCCCTGTTCCTTTTTAACCCTCGCTTTACCCATCTCAACCGAGGCCCGCCCCGGTGCTAATACATCCACGCTTGTAAACCGCTCGAATCGAGTGCGTGGGTGCCCCTCTCCATATCCATTATCCATTTCGCATACCATTGAATTCCCGTCCTGCGCTCAACCTCCCAGGAGAGTGCGCGTGGACGGCCAAACCCTTGGAGACTAGCACCATGCTTAAAAGCATATCCGCGTTGAGCATCTTTGCCCTTGCCCTCTTTATTGCTGGCTGCGGCGACGACGACAACCCCGTCGATACGCACGAAGAAGAACACGCCGAGGCCGTCGGCTTAATCGTGCTCGATAGCGGCAGCGAAATTGTCCGCGTTGAAAGTGATCAGGTGACCGGCGAGATCGAGGTCGGCCACGGCAGGGAAACCGCCCTGCTATCTGTGCGCTTTATTGCCGAAGATGGCGACCTCTTCACCCCGGACGAAGGCGATGGCTTTGCCCTCGATTGGGAAATTGCCGATGAGGGCATCGCCGAAGTCGAGCATCACGCCGAGGACGGTGCTTGGGCTTTTCACATCATCGGCTTGGAGGAAGGCCAGACCACCATCCGCATCAAAATAAACCATGGAGGCCACGCCGATTTCGTCTCGCCAGAGATCGAGATCCACGTCGAGGAGGAGTCGAGCGGTTGACATCGTGCTGCACTGAATGTACTGCTACTGAGCTGCAGCCACGCTCCCAAGGGCCGAGCGGTTTGATTCTCTGCTCAGCCTGCCTCTTCCTCCTCGGCCTCGGCTTGGCAGCAGGTCCCGCTTGGGGCAGCCAAACCGGTGCTTTGGCCGGCCACGTGATCGACGCCAAAAGCGGCCAACCCGTCGGCTGGACTACCATCGTGATCAAAGGGCTCGAACGGGCGCGGATTAGCGACGCCGGGGGGTACTTCTTCTTTGCCAACGTACCCCCCGGTGCGCACGTTTTGCAAAGCTTACACGTCGGCTACCACGAGGCTCGCTTTGAGGTCGAGGTCGTCGCCGGGGATACCACCCATATCGATCTGGCTATCGGCCACGAGGCTCTGCACGTAGAGACCATCGTGGTCGAAGGCGAGACGGAGTCAGCACTAGCACCGCTACAGGAGCCTGAAGTCGTCTTCAGCGGTAGCAAGTTGCGCCAAAATTTGAGCCGCACCATCGCCGAGACTATTGACCACGAGCCGGGCATTGCCCAGCGCTCGATGGGGCCAGCACCCGCGCGTCCGGTGCTGCGCGGGCTGGGCGGCGACCGCTTGCTGATGCTCGAAGACGGCGAGCGCACCGGCGATTTGTCCGGCACCTCCTCGGATCACGCAGTGGCCATTGAGCCGATGACCACCGAGCGCATTGAGGTCGTGCGCGGCCCCCGCACCTTGATCTACGGCTCCAATGCCTTGGCCGGGGTCGTCAATGTGGTGCGCGGGTCTGTGCCCTCCCAGCGGCCCGATGGCTTGAGGGGGGCTTTGATCTATCAGGGGGAGAGCGTCAATCGAGGTTTGTCCGGCGGCCTGACTCTCGAGCAGGCACTTGGCCCACTGGCTTTGCGCTTCGACAGCAGTCTGCGCAACGCCGACGATATCGCCACCCCACGCGGGGTGCTCGCCAATACGGACATCCGCACGGGCAATGCTTCAGTCGGCCTGAGTCTGGTGCGCCCTTGGGGCTATGTGGGTGCATCCGGCAGTCTGTACGACTCCGACTACGGCATTCCCCCCGACCCGCAGGGCGGCCACCCGGACGGCATATCCATTGCTCTCCAGCGCCAGCACCTCGAAGGGCGCGGCGAAATCCTCACCGGGCCGGACTGGCTAAAGCGCCTAGAGCTGCACCACTCGTTTTCGCGCTATCAGCACGGCGAATTCGAAGCTAGTGGCGACTTGGGCTTGGAGTTCGGCGTGCTCACGCACCACAGCGGCGCTCTGGTCCACCTAGATCGCACAGGGCCTTTTGCAAACGGCGCGGTCGGCCTGTGGTACGAGTACCGCAACTATGCCACGGCCGGGCTTAGTTTCACACCGCGGGCCGAGGAATACGCCGGTGCTTTGTTCACGTACCAAGAGTGGGAGCATGGTCCTTGGGCTATCAATGCGGCCTTTCGCGTTGACGCCCGCCGCGTCGAGCCGAGAGAAGAACGCGACTCGCGCCGGGTCGGCCGCATCCAGATGCGCGACTTTGCCGATATGTCCGCCGGCTTGTCCAACCACTACCGCGCCAGCCCGACCTTGACCCTGGGCGCGACCTTGATGCGCACCTTTCGCGCCCCCGGCATCGAAGATCTGTACTCTGAAGGACCGCATCTGGCCGCCTACGCGTACGAGGTGGGCAATGGGGCCCTCGACAGCGAACGCGGCCTGGGTTTGGAGCTGTTCGCCGACTACCACCGCGAAGAAGGCCATTTGCACTTGGCCTTCTTCCGCAACGTCATCGATGGGTACATTTTCCCCAAGAACAGCGGTGCGCGCAGTCTGCGACGCGCCGATCTGTTCCTCTACCGGACCGTAGGGGAACGCGTCCTTATGTACGGTGCCGAAGCCAACTTCGATTGGCACGTGGGCGATCACTTGAAGGCAGCCGGCACCTTCAGCTATGTGCGCGGCCAGCTCATTGACCGCAACGACGAACCCCTGCCGCGTCTGCCGCCCTTGCAAGGGCACTTGGGTTTGACTTGCGAACCCACCGAGGCCCTGAGTGCGACTATTGACCTGCGCCTAGCTGCGAATCAGAACCGGACCGGCGAGTTTGAAAAGCCTACTAAGGGCTACGCGGTATTGGATTTTTCGAGCCAGTACTACGCGCAGTGGGGGGGACGCCTACACACCTTTGCCCTGACTCTAGAGAACGCCACCGATGCGGTGTACCGCAACCACCTCAACCGCGTCAAGGACATCCTGCCCGAGCCAGGCCGCAACTTGCGCCTGCTGCACAAGGTGTTTTTCTGAGAAGCGGCGGGCTAGTGGCTAGTGGCTAGTGGCTAGTGGCTAGCCCCTACCACGAACCACTGATCAGTCCTCAGCTCCCCGGCTGCCACTCGTTGAGCGTGCGGGCGAAGAGGATATCCGAGCGGGTGACGGCCCCTTCGCTGTGGGTTGTTACCGAGACGGCGATGGTGCGCTTGCCGGTATCTAGGGAAAAGTCGGGGTGGTGGTTCTGCTCGGTGATGGTGCGGGTCAGGTGGTTGAGGAACGAGGTGATGTCCTTGAAGTTGGCAAAGACGAAGTCGCACGCGAGGATGATGCCGTCGCGCCGCCAACCTTCGAGGGTTTGCAGTTCGGCATCTGCTTCTGCAGCGCTAAGGGTGGTTTTGTCTTCGGTCATGGCGGATTGGATCCTCGTTGAGATGGTTAGGTGGCCAGGATGTGCCGGAGGCGGTCGGCGATGATTTCGGCTTCTCCGTCTAGGAGCGTTTGCGGCCCGATGCTGAGCGCGGTATCGCCGCCGCTGACCAAAATCGACGGCTCACCTTCTGCGAGTGCGCGTACTACGTCATCGGCCAATCGGGGGGCCGCGTCGCCGAAGTGCAGATGTACCAGCGGCGAGGCCGGTGGAAATTTATTCTCGTAGGCCCTGGTAAAACGAGCTTCAATGCCGGCGATGCCTTCGACAGCCTCGGCGACGACCCGACAGCGGCGCTCCCACTCGGCCACTTGCACGGCTTCGTCCATTTCAAAGAACAGCTCGACGGCGCGGAGCAGGCCGCATATTTCCTCTTTGCCAACCTTCATGCCGCGCCCGATGGCCGAGTGCGGGTTAGAGTTGAGGTGGCACGCGGCAATCAGGTCTTTGCGCCCCAGGATCAGGCCCGATGACTGCGGCCCGAATAGGCCCTTGCCGCCGCTGAAGACGGACAGGTCGCAGCCCATGGCTGGTAGGTCGGTCAGGTTGGAGCGCGGCGGCAATTGCGCGGCCGCATCGACGATGACCGGCACATTGCGCTCGTGGGCGGCGGCGACAAGCGCGGGCAGCTCGGACAGGGGCTGGCTGCCGAGGAAGTACACCACGGCCGCGGTCTTGGGGCCGATGCCGGCGACGTAATCGTCGAGCGTCACGGCCTCTGTGGTCCCCACTTTGACCAGCTCGCCGCCGCTAAGGCAAAAGCCCTGATGGACGTAGTAATGCGAATCGACCAAGCTGATGACGAACTGGTTGGGGCGGCCGCCGACATCGGGGAGCTGGGCAATGGCGCGAGCGTCGGTACCGGTTAGGCAGGCCGCACCGGCTAGGAGCATGCCGCCGGCCGCGCCCGAAGACACAAAGGCCGCTTCAGCACCGGTCAGCGCGGCGATGCGGGCACCAGCTTTTTCGTGCAACTCGTTGAGGTGGACGAATTGGCGCGACGCTTCGACCATGGCCTCGACCACGGGCGCGGGCATGATGGAGCCGCCGAGTGTGGTGATGGTGCCGCGGGCGTTGATGAAAGGGCGCAGCCCCAAGCGCTGGTATAGGGTGGACATGTGTAGGTCCTTAAGGAAGCAGTGGATTGAAATCGCGCATCTAACTCGGCAATTATAGTAAAAAAAGAAAGCGGGCGGGATGAAACACCCCGCCCGCTTTTGCATGTGCGCCAAGCGTCCCTTAGTGCGGGTGCGCGTGGCCGTGACCGCCCGCTTCTTCTTCTTCTTCCTTCTCCTCGGCCACCAAGGCGTCGGTCGTCAGTAAGAGGGTGGCGATGCTAGCGGCATTGCTGAGCGCGGTGCGCACGACCTTGGTTGGGTCGATGATGCCCATGGCTACGAGGTCGCCGTATTCTTCGCTGCGGGCGTTGAATCCGTACGCGCCCTCGCCGTCGGAGACTACATTCTCGACGACGACCGCGCCTTCGTGCCCGGCGTTGTCGGCGATCTGGCGCGTCGGCTCCTCTAGGGCGCGCCGCACGATGCGGACGCCGGTGGTTTCGCCATCGGTCTCGCCAGCGATAGAGGACAGCCCGGCGATGGAGCGCACGAGGGCCACGCCGCCCCCGGGCACCACGCCTTCCTCGACTGCGGCACGGGTCGCGTGCAGCGCGTCCTCAACGCGGGCCTTCTTTTCCTTCATCTCGGTCTCAGTGGGCGCGCCGACCGAGATGACGGCCACGCCGCCGGCCAGCTTGGCCAACCGCTCCTGCAACTTCTCGCGGTCGTAGTCCGAGGTGGTCTCGTCGATCTGGTTGCGGATCTGCTCAACCCGGCCCTTGATGTCAGCGGCCTTACCCGCGCCTTCAACGAGGATGGTGTTGTCCTTGTCGATGGCGATGCGCTTGGCCTGACCGAGGTCGGTCAGTTGGACGCTTTCGAGGTTGATGCCCAAGTCTTCGGTGATCACAGTACCGCCGGTGAGGGTAGCGATGTCTTGGAGCATGGCCTTGCGGCGGTCGCCGTAGCCTGGGGCCTTAACCGCGGCTATCTGCAAAGTGCCGCGGATCTTGTTGACCACCAGCGTGGCGAGGGCCTCGCCCTCCACGTCCTCGGCGATGACCAGCAGGGGCTTACCCGCTGTGCTGACTTTTTCGAGCAAAGGCAGGAGATCCTTGAGGTTGGAAATTTTCTTCTCGTGAATCAGCAGGTAGCAGTCCTCCAAGGAGGCTTCCATGGCTTCCTGATCGGTGACGAAATAGGGCGACAGGTAGCCGCGGTCGAACTGCATGCCCTCGACCACGTCGAGGGTAGTGTCCGTACTCTTGGCTTCTTCGACGGTGATGGTGCCGTCCTTGCCGACCTTGTCCATAGCTTCGGCAATCAGTCCGCCAATGTCGTTGTCGCCGTTGGCGGAGATGGTGCCGATTTGTTCGACCTCTGAGTGATCCTTGACGGTCTTGCTCTGCGCTTCGAGGCTTTTGACTACCTCGGCGACGGCGAGGTCGATGCCGCGCTTGATTTCCATGGGGTTGTAGCCCGAAGCGACGGCTTGCAAACCCTGAGTGTACATGGCTTCGGCGAGGACGGTGGCGGTGGTGGTGCCATCGCCGGCCACATCGCTGGTCTTGGAAGCGACTTCCTTGACCATCTGCGCGCCCATGTTCTCATAAGCGTCGGGCAGCTCGACCTCTTTGGCGACGGTGACGCCGTCCTTGGTGATGGTGGGCGAGCCCCAGCTTTTGGCCAAGACGACGTTGCGGCCGCGAGGCCCGAGCGTCACCTTGACGGCTTTGCTGAGCTGTTGGACGCCGGAGAGGATGCTCTCGCGGGCTTCTTTGCTAAAGGCAATCTGTTTAGCAGCCATACGTATTGTATCCTCCCTTAGGCTACGATGGCGAGGACGTCGTCTTCGCGCATAATCAGATATTCTTCGCCCTCGATCTTGACCTCGGTGCCCGAGTACTTGCCGATGAGGACCTTGTCGCCTTCTTTGACCTCCAAGGGGATGTGCTTGCCGTCTTCGAGGCGGCCGGGGCCGACGGCGACGATCTCGGCTTCTTGGGGCTTTTCCTTGGCCGTGTCCGGGATGATGATTCCGCCGACCTTTTGCTCTTCGGCCTCGTCGAGACGCTTGACTAGCACGCGGTCGGCGAGAGGTTTGATATTGATAGTGGCCATGTGGCTCCTCCTTTTAGGGGTAAAATGGCTATGGGATGCTATATGCAAGATTCGTGCCAAAGGAAGAAAATTTTCCTAGTGTTTTGTTTATAAAGAACTTACACCGTATCCCGACGCAGAGCAGCAAACGAAAATTTTCCTATATTGATAATATACCCGCAAAAAAGAAGCAAAAAACATAGATAACTACATTGAAAAGATGGATTTATGAAATTTTCTCTAAAAGACAATAAACAGGTGATATTTTCATTATGAAAAAACGAGCGGATGATGGACTGGGATAACCAGCGGGTCGTGTTGACCGGAGCCAGCAGCGGCATCGGCCGCGCCTTGGCCCTCGTGCTAGCCGAGCGCGGGGCGCGCTTGGCGTTGGTGGCGCGTCGCGCCGAGGTGCTAGCGGCACTAGGGGCGATAATTGAAGAAGGTGGCGGCCGTCAGCCGCTAGTCGTGCCGTGCGACGTAAGCGATCTGGCCCAAGTGGGTGCTCTGCACGCCGAGGTGGTGGCACAATGGGGCGGGGCCGATGTGCTGATCAACAACGCGGGTCGGGGGTATTACAACTCCTTCGCCGACGCGGAGGTGCGCCAATGCGAAGCCGTGGTGCAAACGAACCTGCTCGGTGTCATCTACTGCACCCGAGCCTTTCTGCCGGGTATGCTAGCGCAAGGGCGGGGCCGGTTGGTCTTCATATCGAGCATTGTCGGCGAATTCCCCGTGCCCAAGCACGCAGTGTACAGCGCGACGAAATTCGCGGTGAACGGCTTGGCCGAAAGCCTCGAATACGAGTTGGCACCTCGGGGCATTGGCGTCCACCTCGTGGGGCCGGGCTTGGTGCATACCGAGTTTGCCGAGCGGGCCGGTACTAAGCACCTGCCGGTGCAGGAAAAGTTCGCTAAGTCGGCGGAGGAAGTGGCCGAGGCCATCGCGGACGCCGTAGCCGCGGGCAAGCGCAAGAGCATCCCAGACACCGCCGCGCATTTGCTGATCAAGCTGCGCCAACATGTACCCCGCTTGACGCGGTTCGCTTTTAAGAAGGTCTGCCGCCGGCTCTAGAGCGTGCTACTGAGCGGTGTACCCGCCGTCGACGACTAGGGTCGCCCCGGTGGTAAAGCCAGATGCTTCCGAGGCAAAGTAGAGGACGGCCGTGGCCAGCTCAGCCGGGTCGCCCCAGCGATCCATGGGAACCTTGGCAATCATTTCTCGTGCCTTGGCTGGGTTTTGCAGCAGGAGGGCATTGATCGGGGTGGAAAAGGGGCCGGGGCAGATGGCGTTGACGGTGATCCCGTGCGGTGCCCATTCGAGGGCGAGGGTTTTGGTGAGCTGGACGATGCCGCCCTTGCTCGATGCATACGGGGTGCGGTGGGCGATTGAGACCTGAGACACGGTGGACCCGAGGTTGATGACGCGGCCGTAGCCGCGCTCGATCATCTGCGGCCCCACGGCTCGGCAGTAGTACATCGGGCCGGTGAGATTGGTGGCGATGACCGCGTCCCAATCCTCGTCGCATAGATCGACGATAGGGCTGCGGATGTTGATCCCGGCGTTGTTGACTAGAATGTTGATGGGCCCCAAGGCATCGCTGGTTTGACGGACCGAGGCTTCCACTTGGGCGCGGTCGGCCGCGTCGGCTTGGAAAGCGAGCACGCGGCCGTTGGTGTGGGCACTGATTTGCGCGGCTGCGGCGCGGGCTTCTTCCACATTGCGGCTGGTGAGAGCTACGTCGGCACCGGCTGCCGACAGCGCGCAGGCCATGGCCTCTCCGAGCCCCTTGCTGCCGCCCGTCACCAAGGCCGTGCGGCCCTTGAGGCTGAAGAGGTCGAGCGAGGAGGGCGGGATCATCATAGCGAGGCCCAGCCTTCGGCCTCGACCATGGATTTGGCGAGGTTTCCCAACTCGGCGACTAGGTCGCCTTGATCTTGGGCGCGGGCCTTATTGGTGATCTGCATGGTTAGGGCGATCAGCCCCAAGCCGAAGATCCGCTGCAAACTCTGCGGCGAGTCTGGTTCGAGGTCGGGAATCAGCTCGGACAGGCGGTTGAGCAGGTCGCGGTGCGCGGCGGGAATTTCAATGACTTCCAAGGACATAAGTAGCGTCAAAGGTAACGCATGGCCTAGTTGCGGTCAAAGTTCCACATCGCGGGCGACGAAGCGTTCGCCATCTTGAACGATGCGGCTCCACGGCGCGTCGGGATCGTGGTCCCAAGCCACAATCCACCCCTCGGCGGCGGCATCGGCGGCAAAGTGCTGTTTGCGGGTCAAGGTCTGGTAGGGAAACATGTCGTAGGCCATGTTCCAATAGGGCCGCAGGTGGAGGCGCGTCGGCACCAGTTCCCCGGGATAGACGAGGGTATGGCCACCGGCCTTGAGGCGAAAACCCTGATGGGCGTGGGTGTGGCCGCCGGTGACAAAGGCCGTCAGCTTAGGAACCAATTCGCTGTCGCCGTCGAGGAAGCGCATCTCGACTTGGCGGGCGAGCACGTGCAGTTCTTGGGGCCGATAGCTGCTCCGCATGGTGCTGCGGCCGGCCAAGGCGTCGTCCCACTCGCCGCGTTGCACCGCGTGGACGGCGTTGGGAAAGAGCGGGGCTAAACCCGTAGGCCCGGCGACGAGACAGCCGCAGAAGTGGTCGAAGTGCAAGTGGGTGAGCGCGACCATGGTAATCGCCTCCGGGACCACGCCTGCGGCCGCGAGCGAGCCGCGAAGCGTATGTGCGCTGTTCATGCCGTACATGGCGCGCTCGCGCGGGGAGAAGCGCTCGCCAAATCCGGCGTCGAGCAGCACGAGCTCGCGGCCCATTTTCAGGAGCAGGCAGTTACACGACAGGCGGATGCGGTTGTGTTCGTCAGCGGTGGCAGCACGCTGCCACAGGGCCTTGGGCACCACGCCGAACATAGTTCCCCCGTCGAGGCAAAAGTCGCCGCCGGGTAGGTGTACGGCCTCTGCGGCGCCTAGCTGTAAGCGGCGCATCAGAGGGTGGCTAGGACTTTGGCGCCTTCCGCATCGAAGCGGAAGGGCATCTCGCGCAGGCCCTCTTGGGCCATGGTTGCGCGCAGCTTGGGGTGGTGTTCAGCCGGGCAATAGAACATGAGGAAGCCACCGCCGCCGGCCCCTAACAGCTTGCCGCCGAGGGCACCGGCCGCGCGGCCGGCCGCGTACCAGCGGTCGATATCCGCATTGGATATCTGCTGCGCCCGCTGCTTTTTGGCCATCCAGTGCTCGTGGAGTAATTCGCCGAAGCGTTCGAGCGCCTCCCGTTCGAGCGCCTCCTTGATATGGTAGCCGATCCGCTTGGTCTGATGCAAGCTGTCCAAGACCCGGTCGTCGCCTTGTTGGGTGTCTTGGTTTTGCTGCGCGAGGATGTCCGAACTCTCGCGCCGAATGCCAGTAAAAAAGACCAGCATGTTGGCGGCTAGGGCCTCGGTGGTGGACGCAGAAATAGCCAGTGGCGCGACTGCGACGCGCCCGCTGGTATCAATATCGAGGCAAGTCAGGCCGCCGAAAGTGCCCAAGTAGTGGTCGTGTTTGCCCGCTGGCTGGGCGGCCCGCACCGCTTCGATATAGTGGGCTTCCTCTGCCAACTCTTGGGGAGAGGGCCGTTTGCGCTTATAGGCGTGGAGTGCGGCCAACAGTGCCACGATGAACGCACCCGACGACCCCAATCCCGTGCGTCCCGGCACGTCGGACATCGCGCTTATTTCGATCCCGCCCTCAATCCCGGCGTAGGTCAGGGCTTCGCGCAGTAGGGGATGTTGGATCTGGCCGGGCGCATTGACCTTTTCGGTCTGCGAGTACTTGACGCGAATGAAGTCTTCCACCTTGAGGTCGTTGAGCTGGATATAGACGTATTTGTCGATGCCAGCGCTGAGCACAAAGCCTCCGTAGTGGGTATAATAAGACGCTAAGTCGGTGCCGCCGCCGCCGAGTGGAATGCGCAGGGGTGCTCTGGTGAGGATCAAACCAGCCTCGTTTCAAGGAAGGGCGAAAGCACCCGAGTCCACGCACTGGCAGGCGTGGCGGTAGCGCTGTGGCGTATCGGTCGAAAGGAGCTGACCGCGCATGGGATGCCCGAGCAGGGGACGGCCTGTGGCGAGCAAGTCGGCGAAGACCTCGCTGAAGTCGCAGGGGGTGTCGGGCGGGATGCGGTCGAGGATTTCGGGTTGTAGGGCGTAGATTCCGGCGTTGACCCAATAGTTGTCGAATACTTGGTCGGGCCGAGGTTTTTCGACGAAGCAGTCGATGCGGTGGTGTGCGTCGAGGCCGACGATGCCCCGCGTGGTCGGGTCGTCCATCCACAGGATCCCGATGCTGGCGATTTCGTCCTCGCGCTGGTGGGTTTGCCACAAGTCGCCTAGGTCGAAGTTGGTCAGGTTGTCTCCGTAGTACAGTAAAAAAGGCCCGTCGAAGAAGTCGATTACTTGCCGTGCGGCTCCAGCGGTGCCGAGCAGGTCGTCCTCCAGCGAATAGGTAATCGACACCCCCCAATCGCGGCCGTCACCAAAGTAATCGGCGATGACTTGGGGCAAGTGGTGGAGGTTGATGACGAGGTCGTCGAATCCGTGCCGCGCCAACAGGCGCACGACGTATTCGAGCAAGGGTTTGCCAGCAAAGGGGACCATCGCCTTGGGGATCGCATCGGTGAGCGGGCGCAGGCGCGTACCGCGCCCAGCGGCTAGGATCATCGCCTTCACGCGTTAGCTCTGCGGAGGACATTGGCGGCTCGCATATTCGCTTGGGCAGTAGCGTAGAAGTCTGCGAGGTTGGGCTGCCTTTTGATCCATTCGATGTATTCGCCAACGGTCTGTTCGAGCGGGACCTCGGGCTGCCAGCCTAGGGCTTGCAGGGCCTCGCCGGAGGAGACGGTGTGGCGGGTGTCGCCAAAGCGGTATTCTCCACTTACGAGCGGTTCGATGGCTTGCCCGGCCATGCGCGTTACGAGCCGGGCGTATTCGAGGACGGTGGTGCCGCGCTGCCCGGCGACATTGAAGGAGCGGAAATCAGCGCGCTCGTCTTCGAGACAGAGGACATTGGCGCGGGCCACATCGCCGACATAGACGTAGTCGCGCAGCGATTGGCCGTCCTCGTAGCAGACCGGGGGCTGGCCATACAGGACGCGGAGGGCGAAAATGCGGCCAATGCCCGAATAGGCATTGAAAAAGGAGTTGCGCGGCCCTTGGACGATGGAGTAGCGCATATTGACCGTGGGAATGTCGTATTTGCGGCCGAGGCTGAAGGATGTCAGTTCGGCTGCGTATTTGGAGATGCCATAGGGGGTGTGGGGGTTGGCGATGTCTTCGGTGATTGGCTGGTGTTCGAGGGGGGCGGCGCAGTGAGGGCAGCGGACTTCCCACTCGGCTCTAGCTAACTGCGCGTCGGGACGGGCGTCGGGATAGAGGGTGCCGTGCTCGCCGCAGCGGTACTTGCCCTCGCCATATACGGCTTGCGACGAGGCTAGGACAACCTTCCGTACGGGTAGCTGCTCGGCGACGATCAGCTCGTAGAGCAGGGTCGCGCCGACCGTATTGACGTGGTGAAAGGTGGAAAAGTCCGGCATGTAATCTTGGTAGGCTGCTAGGTGGATGACGCCGTCGATGCCGTCGAGCGCGGCCAGCCAGTCGGCGCGTTGACGCACATCGCCGCGCATCTTTTCCACGCCGGTGGGCAGATAGTCGGGCCAGCCTTGGGGGTGGACCCGCTCCTGTAGGGAGTCGAGAACGCGGACGCGATAGCCCGCGGCGACGAGGCGATCTACGGTGTGCGAGCCGATAAAGCCAGCACCGCCTGTGACTAGAATGTGACCCATGAGTTGGGGCAGGGGTTATTTCTCGGGGGTTGTTCCTGCCATGGTGGAGACGATAAGGGGAGTGGATGCCCAATGTGTACTGCAAGTAGGGGATTTTCTGGATCGTACAACACGGCAAGAATCCCAGCAGCAAGGGCGATTGCAGTGCGTGCAACCCAAAAGCCAACCTTTCGGTAGTAGCGAGGAATCACGATCACTTCGATGATGCCACTGCCGAAGAGACCGCAACCGAAATTTAGAGTGAACACTATTGAAGAGAGGCTCAAGCAGCATTGGCGGCGTACTTTAATAGGCGCTGCAAAAAGGATAGATTGTCTAGATCGTCGCCATCGTTGGGGGCTGGATCGGATACACCCAGTGCTTTTAGAAGCTGTTGATAGGCATAGTCGTCGTCCAGTGGGGTTAGGGCTTGGCGATCCCTCAGCCATTCGGGAATATTCCCACTCGTCGAGCCATTCGGGAACGCCATCCCGCCGGAGGCGCGTAGCGAGGGCGCGGGCAACGGCTCGGCTTTCCGGTTCGTGGGCGCACGAAATGAAGGCAGGACTGCTATTCATGGCCTAACTCTTTATGGCCTTGCGACGCGTTCCAGTAGATGGCAAAAAAGTACCTTATCGACCAGATCGGGGCAAGGTAGGTCGGCGGCGATAAGGCGCGGTATCCCGGTCAAGGTGCGGCGGTTGACAGAAAATCGCTGTTGTGCGGATTTTCAGAGATCGCGGTGAAATCGAACGGACGAGACGGAGAATGCGCTACGCGCCCAAGATAGCCCTCGCACTGGCCAGCTTAGTCTGCGGCATCGCGCTGTGCGAGCTAGCGTTGAGCTTCTTGCACCCGCAGCTCTTCCGCCGCCCGCCCGTCTGGCGCTACGACCCCGAGCTGGGTTGGAGCCACATCCCAGATCGCGTCGGCCGCTTGGTCACCCCGGAATTCAATGTGGAAATGCGGATCAATAGCATCGGGTTGCGCGACCGCGATTTCGCGACCGCAAAAGCCGCCGGCGTCCGCCGCGTGGCCCTGTTCGGCGACTCGTTTGTCGAGGGGTGGGGCGTTCCCATAGAAGCCGCTGTCAGCCGTCAGCTCGAAGCCTGTCTCCAGCGGGAGAGAGCCTCAGTGGAGGTGGCCAATTTCGGGGTGGCTGGTTACGGCACGGACCAAGCGCTGCTGTTTTTCGAGCAACAGGAGCCGCGCTTTGGGGCCGATGAGGTGGTACTCTTTTTTTACGGCAACGACCTGTGGAACAATGCTTCGCGCCGGGGCATTGGTGCCGAGCGGGGCTTCAAGCCCTACTTCCGGGTGCGGGGCAATGGGCAGCTCGCGCTCGCAGGCGTCCCGGTAAAGCAGTCGAGCTTTTGGCACCAGCCGGCCGACGCGTTGCCCCTCGCGGCGCGGTTGAAACGCTATTTCTCGCAGCACTGGCACTTGTACCGGCTGGTGCAAAAGGCGTGGCAGCCGGAGGTGCCGCACGGGCAGCAGCAGGATTTTTACGCGGGCCTGTACGGCGCGGACGCGCGCTTTGCCCCGGCTTGGGAGCTGACGGGCCGCATCCTCGCGGCCTTTAAGCGCAGCGCCGAGCAGCACGGCGCACGCCTGACCGTTGCGTACGTGCCGTCGATCGTCCAGGTAGAAGAAGACAACTGGCGTGCCAAGCGCGAGCTATACGGCCTGATCGGCGAGTTCGACCTGCACAAGCCCAATGCCAAGCTAGCCGGCTTTGCCGAGCAGCACGGATTCGTGCTGATAGATTTGCTCGACGAGTTCAGAGAGAAGGCCCAAACCCAAACCCTGTATTGGCGCGATAGCCACTGGAACGCGGCCGGCCACGCCTTAGCTGCCGAGCGGCTCTGCGCGCATCTGCGGAGGCCCTAGCTCGTGGAGTGGCACAAGGATCTAGGGGCTGTGGGGCTGCTCGGGGCGGCGGTCGCCATTTTCTTCTGGCCGGCCGCTGCGCTAGAGGGGGCGTTTTTCGTGCAGGACGTGATGGTGCAAAACCACCCGTTCCGCGACTTTTTCGCCCGCGCCCTCCGCGAGGGCCAATTGCCGCTGTGGAATGCGGCGATCAACTGCGGCTTCCCCCTGTTTGCCGAAGGCCAGGCCGGGGCACTGTATCTGCCCAATGTGATTTTGGCGTTGCTTTTGCCCACTTGGGCCGCGCTAAATTGGAACATTGTCTTGCACTTGTGGTTGGCGGGTGTTGGCATGTACGCGCTGGTGCGCGCTTTTGGCGCTGTGCGGCCGGCCGCGCTGTGTGCTGGGCTTTGCTACGCCCTGAGCGGATACATGATCGTGCGGGCCATGTCGCCCAACTTCATCGACGTATGTGCTTGGTTGCCGCTGCTGTTTTGGCTCGTCGATCGCATCCTGAACCGGGGGCACTTTTTTTACGTACTGCTTTTTGCCTTGGCGATTTGTTTGCAACTGCTGGCTGGCCACCCCCAAGCAGCCCTGTACGGGGCCGTTGCCGTCGCGGGTTACTGGCTCTATCGGAGCTGGGTTCAGGGCGCGAGGTGGATCGCTTGGCCGACGCTGGCCGGCGCATTTGTGCTGGGTGTGGCCCTAGCTGCCGTCCAGCTAGGGCCTACTGCCGAATTAGTGCAGCTATCCAACCGCGGAGCCGGCCTTTTGTGGGCCAGCTTTGTCGCGATGTCGCTGCCGCCCGAGCGGCTAGCTACCTTGTTGTTGCCCAACTTCTTCGGCAATTCGGCGCACGGCACGTACGGGAGCCGGGAGGTAGGTTTTTTCATCCAGCTCTGCGCTTACGTCGGCGTGGTGCCCCTGTTTTTGGCTTGGGCGGCCCTGCGCGAGCGGCGGGACGGCCAAGTCGGTTTTTTTGCCGCGCTCGCCCTTGCCGGGTTGGTACTCGCGCTGGGCAAATACACGGCCATCTTTTCCTTTTTTTATGAAATTCCGGGGTTTAGCCTGTTCCGCATCCCGACGCGCTTTTTGTTGTGGTTTGCCATGGGGGCATCCGTGCTCTGCGGCCTTGGTCTCGACCAAGTATTGCGCCGCCAGCGGCACCGGCCCGCAAACGGCTGGCTGTTGGCCACAAGCCTCGGCGTGGCCAGTGCGGGCCTTTTGTTGGCCAGCGGAGTCGCGCTCTTTGTTGACAGCCCAGAACAAGCGCGCTACATCCACCACTTGCGCGGCGATGGCCTGAGGCTCGTAGGGGCGTTGATAATCGGCGCGTGGCTGCTCAGCCGGCGGGCGCGGCGGTCCGCAGCGTGGGCTGCGCCCGTGGCCATTTTTGCCGAACTGTACAGCTTTGGCGCGGATTTTAACGGCACCATAGAGCCAGCCGCGTACACCGAGACCCCAGCGACCGCCCGCGAGATTTTGGCCGATCACACGGCCGCTGCGCCGCCGCGGGTCATCAGCTTGGTCACCGAGCGGAACTCGCCATTTGATTGGCACGGGGGATGGGCCTACGACTTGGGGTCCTATCGCCGCTATAACGAGACCTTGCGGATGTATTCGGGGGGGCTATATGGAATTGCCAACGCGCTGCCGGGGTGGAGCCCGCTGCACCTATATCGCCACGGGGAGTTCGCCCGCGGCTATCCGGCATTTGCCGCTTTGGCTGGCGTGGAATACGCGGTGCGCTACAGCCGCGACGGGGACATCGACGTGCAGCGCCTGCCCACAGCCTTGCCCCGCGCGTACGCGGTGGGCCAATTCCACCTCGCCACTAGTCCGCGGGCCGGACTGACTTACATAGCTCGTGGATTTTCCATGCGGCGCGAAGTTGTCTTGGAGGAAACGCCGGCCGCCTCGGTTGGGCCGGGCGGTGCGGCGCAGATCGTCCGCTACGAGGACGAAGAAGTCGCCGTGGCCCTCACCGACTCGGCCGGGGGGATTTTGGTCTTGAGCGATACCTACTATCCGGGCTGGCGGGCCTTTGTCGATGGGGTCGAGTGCCCGATCCTCCGCGCCAATCACGTGTTCCGCGCCGTAGTGGTCCCGGCCGGAGTGCGCGAGGTCGTTTTTTCGTACGAGCCGGATAGTTTCCGCTACGGCTTGCTGGTCAGCGTGGCTGCGGCCGCGCTCTGGTTGGGGTTGGCTTGGGGCGGTCGGCGGCTAATTTTGCCGCCGGTGGCGAATATGCCGGCGGACGCCGGGGCGCGGTTGAAGGTCCAGGCCTTGCTGGGAGTCTTGGTTTTCGTGCTCCACGCAATAGCCACGCAGGGGCCTTTGTGGAGCGGTTGGCTCGAACGCCTGCGGCTAGGGGTGGGGTCGTGATGGGGGGGATCATCGGGCTGGCCGCAGGGGCCGCCGCGCTCGCGGTTTATGGAATGACGCTGTGCCCGACCGTGTACGTAGAGGGGAGCGGCGAGCTGATCGGCGCGGCCTATAGGTTGGGGACAGCGCATCCGACCGGGTATCCCCTGTTCTGCCTCTGCAGCCGCTTGCTGGTGCTGGCACTTTCGTGGGTCAGCCCGGCCGTGGCGGTCAATGCCGCATCAGCTCTATTTGCCGCTGCCTGTTGTGGGGCCTTGGCGGCCGTGCTCTACGGGCGCGGGGTGCGGCCTGTGGTAGCTTTGGCCGCGGCCTTGGTGCTGGCGTTTTCGCGCACCTTTTGGTCCCAGGCCGTCATCGCCGAAGTCTATGGCTTGGCCTTATTGCTCGTGGTCTTAGTTCTGGCTCAAGCCCTTAGAGCGTGTGAGAGCAAGGAGCCGTGCCAAGTAATCCTCTTGGGCTGGCTCATGGGCTTGGGTCTCACGGCTCACTTGATACAGGTGCTTGTCTGGCCGGGCGTGGTCGCGGTCTTGGCCTGGCACTGGCCCGCGCTTTGGCGGCGGCCCCTGTTGCTGGCGCAGGGGATGCTCGCTGCGCTGGTGGCGTACAGCTTGGTGGCATACTTACCGCTGCGCAATGGCCGGGGCACAGGATTTCACTGGGGGCCACTCAACGACCTTGCGACCCTGTGGCAGCACTTGAGCGGCGCGCTCTATCGCTCGTCGTTTTTTTCGCTGCCCTTAGAGGGCATGTTGCTCAACGCCCAGCGCTGGTTGGCGCAGGCGGCCGGCGAGTTCCATCCCGCGTTGCTGCCGTTGGTCGCTTGGGGTGGGTGGGCAGCTTGGCGTCGTGACCGTAGTATATTCGTCTTGGCTGGGGGGGCAATCGCCTGTAATTTGATCGCCGCGCTCAACTACCACCGCGACCCCAATGGTCTGCCGGTATTTTACTTGCTCAGCATCGTGGGATTGGCGGTGTGGTTGGGCTTGGGGTTGGACGCATTGGCTAGCCGGATGCGGCCGGCCATCTCGGTGCCGCTTGTCGCGCTCGTCGTCGCCTTAGTGCTGACCGCGCACTACGAGGAATCCGACCGCAGCGAAAATTGGGTCGCCGACCGCTATGGCCGCGACATTCTCGCCGACTTGCCCGCGGGTGCGATCCTGATTACCGAGGGGGACGATGCGGCCTTTGTGCTCGACTACCTGTTGCGGATAGAGGGCTTGCGCCCGGATGTGACCTTGTACAACCGCATGGGACGGGGGACGGACGTACTCGCTTGGAACGAGCACGCGCTGCCACCGCTAAGGCAGGAGCGGCTGCGCTGGCGGCGCGAAGCCGCATTGGCTCGGGGCGGCCGGCCCCTTTTTTATTTGGTCCCGCGCCGCTCGCCGCTGGCGGAGTGGGTGTTTGTGCCTGCGGGCTTGGTCTATCGCCTGCAAGCATCCGACGACAGCACGGGGGCCGCCTCGCCGATCGAGATGGGCAACGCGTTGGCCACGGGCTTTTTTCGCGACCCTTGGGTGCGGAAGATCCAGAGCAATTACTATTTTATGGCCGGCGAGGAGCGTCTGTGGGCCGAGGATCGGGCCGGGGCCACGGCCGCGTACGAGCAGGCGGCGACCCTCGCTTTCGATTCGCGCACCACGCGCTTTAACGTAGCACTTAAGCTGTTTGAAGTTGGCGAGTTGGATCGGGCTATGGACCATGCGGCGGCCGCGGCGGCCATCGACCCTTGGCAGCCTACTCTCTATCGCCTGATGGCGCGCATCGAGCGCGAACAGGGTCGCTATGACGAGGCGCGCCGTTGGAACCAAAAAGTAGGCGAGTTGCAGCGAGTGCCTTGACGGGGTTCAATATGTATAAGCTGCGGCTGCTTACCCTTTAACGCCGCTGAGGGTCGCTATGGAAAAATTAAAACGCATACTCGATCCGCATAAGGTCGTTCTAAACCTCGCAGCGCAGCGCAACTTCGATGCCATCCGCGAATTGGCTACCGTGCTGTGGCAAGACGCCGCCGTGCCTAAGCCCGGCCAGAAGGGCTTGCTCGCGGCCTTGATTCGGCGCGAGCAACAGGCCTCCACGGGTATTGGCAAGGGCGTGGCCGTACCCCACGCACGCGAGGATGGGATCCAGCGCCAACTCTTAGCCATTGGTATCTCGCAGGCCGGCATTGACTTTGACGCGCCCGATGGCCAGCCCGTACACATCGTCGCGCTGTTGGTCACGCCCTACAAACACCAAAAACAGCACATGGCGCTGCTGGCGGCCTTGTCGCAGTGCTTGCAGCAGGAGGAAGTGCGCCAGCGCTTGCTGCAAGCGGCTGATGCAGTCGAGGCCGTCGATATTTTCACGCGCAACCCACCCTTGGGCTGAGCGCAGCGCAAAAATCATGGTTCCAGAATTCACTAGGGCGGTACATGCCCCCTTATTTGAGCGGCACACTTGCTTTCTCGCTGGGCCGCTCGTAGCGGGGCAGCGGCAGGCTTTGATCGAACGGCTGCGGGTCTTGCTCTCAGCCGGGGTGCCTGGATACGCGATCTTGGTGCTGTTGCCCGACCGGGCGACCGCGCGGCGCTTTCGCCAAGCAGTAGATCGGCTCGACTTGGGTCCGTACAGCACCGTTGATCTACAGACGTACTACGGGCTAGCGAGTCGGTTGGTGCGGCTGTTTTGGCCACTGGTGGCTGGCAAGGCCGGCTTTGCTGCGCCGGCGCGGCCGCCGGTCTTCCTCAATTACGAGGCCGCCCAATACCTGATGGGGCAGGTGGTCGAGCCGCTGCTCGCCGAGGGCTATTTCGAGGGCCTGTACCTGCGGCCCCAGCGCATTCTCTCGCAATTGCTCGACAATTTGAACAAGGCGGCCGTAGCGGATTTCGCGCTCGCGGAGGTGGTGCCGCGCCTGAGTCTCGCTTGGGCCGGGGACGAGCAGCGATTGCGCGTATACGAACAGGTACAGACGTGCATCAGCCGCTACCGCAACCACTGCCTGCGGCACGGGTTGCTCGATGCGTCGCTGGTCTTTGAGGTCTGCAACCGCCACCTGATCGCGCAGGAGGAATTCTGGCACTACTTCACCGAGCGCTATCGCCACCTCTTGATCGACTCGGCCGAAGAGCTGGTGCCGGTGGCCAGCGATTTGGTGAGGCGGCTTTTGCCTAGGTGCGATTCGGCCCTATTGGGCGGAGACGCGCAAGCTGGCTTTCGCATCTTTTTAGGCGTTGATGCGCCCGGTGCCACCGAGCTACAGCAGCAGTGCGTGGAGACGATTACTGTGGCACCGGAGGCGTGTGCCTCTCGAGATATGGTGGCCTTTGCCGACTGCATTGGCGCAAAGTTGGGCCAGATGACCGACGGCGCCTCAGGCGGGTCGCCTCGGCTGGCCGTGGCGGATGTGGTGCAGACCCGCTACCGAGGGCAGATGATCGAGGCCGTGGCCCAACGGATCGTCCAGAAGATCGCCGAGGGTATAGCCCCGGGCGAAATCGCGGTTGTGGCCCCACACGCCGACGGGGTGTTGCGCTTCCTCTTGTCTGAAACCTTTCGCGCTGCCGATATCCCCTTTGCAGTTGTGCGGCGCTACGAGACGCTGCGCGAAGAGCCGGTGGTGCGCGCCTGTCTGACGCTGGCCATTCTCGCCCACCCCGATTGGGGACAGCGGCTCTCGCTCTTCGATTTGTCCGGGGCGTTGGAGCGGGCACTCAAGCCCCTCGACCGGCTGCGGGCCGAACTGATGGCGAGGCATTTGTACGACCCGCGCTCGGGCCAGCTCAAACCCGCGAGTGCGTTGAATGACGCTATGAGCGAGCGGATGGGCCGGGCCGCGCTCGCCCGCTATGAGGCTCTGCGCGCTTGGATTGAGGCGTATCGCGGCGGCGCGGCTGACCCTTGGGATCACTTTTTGCGCCGGCTCTTCGGGGAGGTGCTGTCGCACGCCGCGCTGGAACCCGAAGAGGCCGAGGTATACAGCAAGCTGATCGCCTCGGCGGCCTCGTTCCGCGAGGTGGCCCCGGCTATGGCGCTAGAAGACGCGGCCATTGGCCAGCGTTACGTCGAGATGATATGGTCTGGGGTCGTTGCCGCCCAGTACCTGACCGATGTCGATCTCGATGAGGCCCCAGAGTCCATTGCCCTCGTCGCGCCGGTCTATACCTACTTGCTGTCCGGCCACGTGGCGCGCTACCAGTTCTGGCTGGACATTGGCTCGGCCAACTGGTGGGAGCCACTGCACCAGCCCTTGACCAACCACTACGTGCTGACCCGGCGCTGGAACCCAGAGGAGCGCTGGACCGACGCGGTGGATTACTCGATCCGCAACCGCAACCTCTACCGCTTGGTGCGGGGCCTGTGCTTGCGCTGCCGCGCCGGGATTTACCTCTGCGCCAGCGAGTCGGAAAGTCGCGGCTCGGCGCAGGATGGGCCACTGATGATGGCGGTGCAGCAGGTCTTGCAGGAGGGGTGGTGAACGCATTCCAGCCGCGCGCGGGACAGCGCGAGATCTTGGCCTATCAAAGCGGCCTGCTCGGCGTATCAGCTGTACCCGGTAGCGGCAAGACCGCCGCGATTGTCGCCTTGGCGACTCGGCTGATCGCCGAAAGGCGCGCCGAGGGAGGACAGGTGCTGATTGTGACCTATCAAAATGCGGCCGTGGACCACGTCCGCGCCCGGATCGGCCAGCGCTTGCAAGAAATGGACATGCTCCAGGTCGGCTACGACGTGCGGACCTTGCACAGCTTGGCCTACGGCATCGTCCAAGCCAATCCCGGGCTGGTGGGGGCAGCAGCCGAATTTATGGTCCTCGACGAGCGCGCCAGCGAGGGCTTGCTCGACAAGGCAGTGCGGACCTGGAACGACGACAACAAGGGGGTATGGGGCCGGTTAGGGCCTGGGGAATACGTGGATCAGCAGTGGGAGCAGGAGTGGCGCGATATTGCGAGAAAAGTCGCCCGCACGGTCATCACTACGGCCAAGAACCGCCGGCTGCGGGCCGAGGACCTCTTAGCGCGGATCGGCAGCCGGGAAGACGGCGACCCGTTTTTGCGGATCGGCGCGGAAATCTATCGGCTCTACCAGCAGCAAGTCGAAACCATCGGCGGCCTCGACTTCGACGACTTAGTGTGGATGGCCGTAGAGCTGTTGCAGCAATACCAGGATTTGTGCGGTCGCTATCGACGGCGTTGGCCCTTCGTCTTAGAAGACGAAGCGCAAGACAGCGTCCCCTTGCAGGAGGAACTGATCGCGCTATTGGTGGGGCCGGGCGGCAATTGGATCCGGGTCGGCGATCCCAATCAGGCGATTATGAGCACCTTCACCGCAGCCGATCCAGGCTATTTGCGCCGCTTCTTGGATCGCGAAGACGTCGCGGTCGAGGAGATGACGATCTCCGGCCGCTGCGCTCCCAAGATCATGGACTTGGCCAATTTTTTGGTCGAGTGGGCCGCGGTCGAACATCCACTGGCCGAGGTGCGCCAGCGCGCTTTCCGGCCCCAGCAGATGCAGCCCACCGACCGCGGCGATCCCCAGCAAAACCCCGCGGACGCAGACAGCGCCATAGGGTTCCGCGAATACAACAACCGCCACGATGAATTTGACAGCATTACACGCCGGGCCAAAGGCTTTGCCGAGCGCAATCCGGACCTGACAGTGGCGGTGCTGGTGCCGACCAATCGCATCGGCTACGATATGGCCGAGCGCTTGCGCCAAGCCGGAGCGGACTTCGACGAAGTGCTGCAAAGCCCGCGCTCGGCGCGGCGGGTGGGTGAGGCCCTATGCGCGGTGTTAGGTTTTCTCGCCGAGCCTTTGCAGCGCAATCAGTTGGAGCGGGCCTACCGCGCCTTGGTCGGCTTTTGGCCCGGGCCGGGTGGTCCGGGGAACGAGGAGGCCGTGGCCATGCTGCTGCGCAGTTGCTATCGGCCCGAAGCACTGCTCTACCCGGAGGCCGGCCAGCGCATAGAAGCGGCCCTGCCTCCGCTGAAGCACATCGAGCCGCAGGATTTGGAGGCCATTGACCTGCTGTGTGGCTATCTGCGGCGCTGGCTGCGGGCGGTTGCGCTGCCGGTAGATCAACTCCTGATGACGGTCGCCCAAGATTTGCTAGTAGAGGAAGGGGATATGGCGCGGGCGCAGCAACTTGCGGTCTATGTGCGCACCCGCGCCGACCAAAACAGAGGCTGGCAATTGCCCGAGTTGGTGCGCGAGCTAAGCGAAGCCATGCAGGGACGAGCGGGGGTGCTTGCTCAAGAAGAGGACGTATTGGCACCTCGGTCTGGGCGGATTTTTTTGACGACTATGCACAAGGCCAAAGGGATGGAGTGGGATATAGTCTATGTCATGGGAGTCGATGGCGATTGGTTTCCCCACGATCTCGACGCTCGATTTTTGGGCGAATACGAGTTTTTAGGCGGCGATCCCTGCGAGGATGCGCGGGCTGAGTTGTTGGACCTGATCGGCGAAATCGGGTCGAGCCGGCTGTCGGCCACCGATCGCTCCCACGCGGAAGTGATCGCCGAGCGGCTGCGGCTGCTCTACGTGGCCATCACCCGCGCGCGGCGCTATTTGGTCCTGAACTGGAGTCGCCAGATTCCGCGCGCCACGCGGACGCAGGCCGTGCCCATGGCCGAAGTGTTCCGCCAGTTGCAACTCTATTGCGAGCAACAGAGCCGCTGATATTGAGCCAACTCATCGCTATTTGAAAGGGCATAGACAAAGAGGTTTATCCTGTCTCCAGCCTGATGGCTTTTGCTTTGGCCTCGCAGGTTTGCGTTCAGCAAATTTGTTCGTCTATACGATGGACGAGATTGCCAGAATGGCCAAGGAACCTAGGATGGGTACGGACGAGAGCGTCCCTGCCAAAAAGGATGCTCCGGCCACTGAGGTTGAAATTGGAACTCTGTTCGGGAGTACCCGTTCCGAAAGTTTCACTACATTCAGATGATAGGGGCCTTCTTCGGCGGAGGGATTGGACCTATTTCCTCTCTTCCGGCGTTTTACGTTTCGTGGTTTCCGAGTGAGCGAGTGGCCATTGGCCCAGAAGTCACCTTTGGGAGGTTTACAGATTACAGATGATAGTTTCACTTCTCTATTGCTGGGATGTTGGGCTACATTTTTTCTCAGATCCTCATCTATTCTTCGCCTAATAACTTCTCGCTCGTTTTCGGACTTGGCACCCGACTTGGTGGAGCGGGTAAAGGAGGACAAAATGGACAAAGTTTTTATTTATTGGGACGACTCCAACATTTTCATCAGTGCTCAGCAAGTAGCTATTGACCTAGAAGGCGAAGCTGTGCGCTCGCGAATGCGCATTCACTTTCGGAATTTGTTGGAATTAGCCCGTGCTGGGCGAGAAATCGAGCACGCAGTCGCCGTTGGCTCCATTCCACCAGAATTGCGACACGTGTGGAATCGCTTGGAGAACGAAGGCGTCACGGTCCATTTACTGGAACGCGGTGCCATGCAGGGGCGGGAACAGGGAGTGGACCAAGTTTTGCAAACCGCGATGTTGCGCGACGGATTCGATTACAACGGAAATCCAGGTATTGCGGTTTTGCTCACCGGGGACGGGGCTGGCTTTGACGATGGCGTCGGCTTCCACGCGGACTTGGAGCGCATGCGAGGCCGCGGCTGGCGGATTGAAGTGGTGTCGTGGCGGCATAGCTGCAATCGCCGGATGCGGGAATGGGCCGAGGAGAACGGCCAATTTATCGCGTTGGATGATTTCTACGACAGCGTAACTTTTCTCGAACGGCCTGCTCCAAGCGAACCCATCGCGGCCCCGCGCTACGCTGTTCCGGTTGACCTTAACCGACGTCTATGATACCCCGTGGATTCAAGTACAGCCAGAGCAGCCTGACGGCCTTTGAGCGCTGTCGGCGGCAGTTTCTGTTGCGCCATGTCGAGCGGTTGGCGTGGCCCGCGCCGCTGACCGACCAACTCGACGAGTGGGAGGCCGCAGCCGATCGAGGGCGGGCGTTCCACCAGTTCGCGTTGCAAGAGAGCTTGGGTATGGATGTGGAAGACGCGGTGCAGCGGAGCCGCGACCCGCTGTTGGCCGCTTGGTGGTGCAATTGGCGCGAGCAGCCGCCGGTTGTGCCCACGGGGGCGGTGTTCGGGGAAACCATGCTCTCCGTGCCCCTAGCCGGGCGGCGTCTCGTCGCCAAGTTCGACCGCGTGGTACTGGCCGACGAGGGCCGCGCTTGGATATTCGACTGGAAGACCGGCCGCAAAAAGCCAGAGCAAGCCGCCTATGCCCAAAGCTGGCAAACGCTAGTTTATCGCTTCGTCTTGGTCGAGGCCGGCGCGGTCTTGAACGAGGGCCGCGCACTCGCGCCCGACGATGTGGTGCTAGTCTATTGGCACGCGCAGTACCCGCAGGCCCTGCAGCCGATTGCCTATTCGGCCGCCGAGCACGAGCGGGCGGGTGCGCTTTTGTCAGAGGCGATCGCCGCTATTGAGTCCCTCCCAGATGCGGATGCGTACGCCAAGACCGACGACGAGGGCGAGTGCCAGCGCTGCGAATTTCACACTTATTGCAACCGGCCGGCGACGCGGAGCGACGATTGGGATATCGACGAGGACGAGCTGGACTGGGAGCAGATCCCCGAAGCGGAGCTGTGAGTCGGTCAGCCTTTGAGTGCGCCGAGCTGGATGCCGCGCACGAAGAATCGCTGGCCGAAGACAAAGAGCACGATCATCGGCAGCATCATCAGGACGCTCCCCGTCATCAAAAGCGAGTAGTTGGTCCCCTGTGAGGAATCGAAGTAGCGCAGGGCCACTGGTAGGACCCGCATATGTTCGGAGTGGGTGACGATCAGCGGCCAAGTGAAGGATTGCCAAGTGCCCATAAAGGAGAAGATCGAGAGGGTGATCAACGCGGGCTTGGACAGGGGCATGACGATACTCCAGAAGGTCTTCGAGAGGTTGGCACCGTCGATTTCAGCGGCCTCTTCGAGGCCCTTGGGCAGCCCGGTCATAAACTGGCGCATCATAAAGGTGCCAAAAGCGGTGAACATGGCCGGGATGATGAGTGCTTGGAACGAGTCGAGCCAGCCGAGACTTTTGAGGAGCACGTAGTTGGGCAGCAAAGTGACGATCCCGGGTACCATCAAGGTGGCCAAGTAGAGCAGGAAGACGGCGTCGCGGTAGCGCCATTCGAGGCGGGCAAAGGCAAAGCCAGCCATGGCCGAGGTCACTACTTGGCCGACCATCACGCAGACGGCGACAAAGAGGCTGTTCCAGCCGTAGAGCGAGAACTTGATGTCTTTGTCGCGCAAGACCCGGATGTAGTTGGACCACATGAAGCGCGGCTCGCTGATCTGCAATACGTCGCTGCCGTACGCAATGCGCAGTTGGTCCTCACCGGGGAAGCGGACGTAGAGGACGTCGCCCCCGGCTTTTTCCGTCAGCGGGTCGTCGTCGCTTCGGAGCAGGGGAAAGGCCGAGCGAAAGGGAATGGTGTTGCCCTCGGCGTCGAGAATCGGCTCTTTGGCGTGGATATCCAAAACCGGGTCCCCGACGCGATCCCAAGAAATGTCGCGGTAGGTATAAGCCTCGCCGTTGGTGCGCAACAGTGGGGTGTTGTCGGCAAGCTCGACCGAGGCTGGTGGTAGCTGCTCGGCCGTGCGCCAGCTCGCGCGCTGCTGCACGAGCCGCTGCTGCCACCTGTCGCGCAGGGCTTGGGTCAAAAGCAGGGGGGCACCATCGACGAGGACCGGGTTCCAGCGGTTTTTGTACACGGCGATGTCGTCGCGCTCTTCGACGTTTTTGCCGGGGATGGGCTGGCTGTCCGGGTCGTAGATCAGGCGGCCCTGCTGGTCGCGGATCGGGTCGCCGGGGGCACCGAGTATCACCGGGTTGCCGAGGGTGATGCGGATTGGCTCGCCTTGGGCGTCGAGCAGCGGTTGGCCGTCGCGGGTCCTCAATAGGTCGCCTTCGTTGCCGAGGCGCACCTCCTGGGGCCATACATGGCTCTGGAAGACCTCATTTTCGCTCTTGAGCGAGGTGAGCACCATCCACAAGAACGGCACGAGCGTGGTGAAGCCAAAGAGGATGAGCAGCCCGTGGCTCAGCGAGTGGATAGCGGTCGTGTGCGCGACTTTGGCCATGCGCCTTTCCCCTCAGTTGACCGCGCCCCGACCGAAGCGCCAGTTGAGCAGCGTGATAGTAAATATGATGACGAACATAAACCAAGCCACGGCAGCCGCGTACCCGAATTCTAGGTTTTCAAAGGCCGAGCGGTAGATGTAGTAGCCGAGCGTGACCGTGTTGTCCCCGTCCTTGCCCGGGCCGCCATTGGTCATCAAATAGGCGATCTCAAACCCCCCTTGCAGCCCGCCGATTATAGACATGACGCATATAAAGAAGGTCGTCGGGGCGATCATCGGCCAAGTGATATGCCAAAATTGCTGCCACTTAGAGGCCCCGTCGATGTCCGAGGCTTCGTACAGCTCCTCGGGCACATTGGCCAAGGCCGCGAGGTAGAGGATCATGTTGCCCCCGCCCATAGAAGCCCAGATACCCATGAAGATGATGGCTGTCTTGGCCCAATAGGCGGCTTGCTCTAGGCCGAGCCAAGACAGCCAGCCCAAATCGACGCTGCTGGAAAGCCAATTGGGCAAGTCGTCGATGCTGTCGAGGCCGGACAGGAGGGCCATGCGCCCTGACAGCCAAGCCGAGGGGCCGCCGTACTCGTATAGGCCGCTAGCGATCCAGTAGAGCGCGGCGGCAGAGAGGAGCGCTAACAGGACTTGGGCCGACCGCTCGGACGCGGCCTTGCGCGCGAGGGATTGCAGTACTAGGCCTACTAGCATGAGAATCGCGACGCGCACGGCAAGCGAGAAGTGGGGCCACGAGAGCAGGGGCAGCAGGATTGAGTTGACGAGGCCGTATTTGGGGTTGTAGAGCCACTTCCAGAGCAAGAACAGCGCGACTCCGTTGGTGACGGTGGGGAGGTAGAAGACCGTGCGATAGACGATGATGCCGCGCAGCTTTTGCGAGAGGACGATGGCCAACAGGAGCGAGCCACCGATGGAAAGGGGCAGACCCAGCATGAGAAAGACCGTGTTGTACAGATAAAACCAGAGCTTGGGGTCAGTCAGCAGCCGAATGAAGTTGTCGAAGCCAATGAAGCGGGGCGAGGAGAACGTGTCCCACTGAAAAAACGCGAGGCCAAAGGAAAAGAGCACCGGCAGGGATGTGAAGATCAAGAATCCGGTCAGATTCGGCGCGAGAAAAATCAGCGCCCAGCGCAGAATTCTCTTCTCGCGGGGATTCAAGCGTCCATCTCCTCGCGTTGCCGCCGAACGTAGAACGTCAAGCCGACGCCGATCGCCAACAGAAGAGCCGCGATCCCGAAGAGGTCGAGCGCGTGGCTGCGGCTGGAGAGCGTGCGGTTGCGCTTGGCTTGGGCCAAGGATTCGCGCATGCGGTCGGACATTTCGGCAACCGCCGCATGGCCGACCGTGGGGTTGCCCACCGCATTCTGGTCGGGCATGCGGCCGAGAAATCGGTAGGTCTGGCGGGCTGTTGAGTCGGCGGGCTGGTACGCCGCGTTGATGAGGTTGGTGCTCAGTGCGCCCTGCAAGCGGGTGATGTTAAAGGCGGCCCCGTAGGCCGCGGCCTGCTCTGCGACCGTGTACTCCATGGCGTCGAGCAAGGCCGAGCGATGTTGGTCCTCCTCGGGGAACTCGGGGTCGGGCTGAGAGAAATAGCGCACCGAGAACTGCTTGCGACTGCCGAAGGCATCTGCGTCCTTGGTCAACAAGTTATTGAAATCCGGACTAGACAAGTATTCCAGAAAGTAAAAGGCCTCCCGCTCGTGCTGGGTGCCCTTGCGGATGGCCGTCACCCGCCCGCCCATCTCGGCGGCTTTACCTCGGTGGCGGCCAGTCTCGCTGATCTCGCCCCAAAGGCCGTCGCGCAGGCTCGGGTTGGCGCGTATCTCAGGGTCGCTCATCCAGCGCTCCCACTCCTCGTAGGGCACGTAGCGGGGCATGGGGTAAATCTCGGTGGTAAAGCGGGCTTCGCGGCGCACCTTGATCAGCCCCCAGCGGCCGATGAGGATGGTGCCCAGTTTGCCCGCCGCGTACAGCCCCAGTATAGATTGACCTCCCCAACCGCCTCCACCTGTTTGCGCGGACTGGTCTTCGGCCGAGGGCATAACGTGGAAGGTGTTGACGAGATCGTACTGATATTGAGCGGCCGCGGCACCGGCTGGGGAATCGAGGGTGATCTCAGTGCCGTCGTCGTTGAGAAGGCTGCCTCCGGCTTGGTAGATGAAGTTGTTCAACCCCCCGCCAAAGCCCGGTCCGCCCGAGCCAAAGGTCTCGTAGCGCCGGCCATCGGCGCTCTTTTTGGTGAGGGCCTGACACAAGAGGACATAGTCCCACCAAGTCCAGTGGTTCCACGGCAAAGAGGGCATGGCTAATTTCTGTGCTTGACGCTCGCGTGCGACCGCGTCGTAGAGCGAGCGGTTGAGAAAGGTGACGCTGGCGGTGATGTTGTTGGGGACAGCGTAGATGCGAAAGCGCTCGTATTCGTCGGCCTCGGCTGGCGTACCGGGCACAGGCACGGCGAGGGCGTTGCGCCGGTGCAGCCAGAAGTCATCGAGGCTCAGCTTGGCCTCGCGCATGTAGTCGTTCAACTCGACCATGACGCCCTTGGAAGCGTAGAGCGCAAAGGTCGCATAGCTGTAGATGTCGAAGACATCCGGCCCGGAGCCGGCCGCCGCTTGGGTAAGAATCTTTTGCACATCCGCACTCGGGTCGAGGATGACGCGCACTTTCTTGTCTTCGTAGAGCCGGTTGAAGAGGGCCATTTGTTCGGTGCGCGCCGGATTGGGGTCGGAGGCCCAGCGAATGACGGTGTACTCGCCGCCCGCGGACGGGTTGTCTGGATAGACGGATAAGACCCAGCGGTTGAGGGCGTACCAACCGGCCAAGATTAGGGCGAGGACGGCGATGGTCGTAGATAGATCGCGCAAGGAAAACCCGTGTGAGGATGCGAGGCGTAAAGGCCAAGTGTAAAAAAAAATGCGGGATTGTCAATGCAGGTGGGGTGGGAGCGAAAGCAATAACTATTTATAAAAATAATTATCGGTAATAAGTAAAATGCCTTGACAGCCATGCGGATGCCCCATAAATTGAACCCTTCATTTCTGCAAATAATCTTTGCCAAAAGAGGCTTTGCACCATTTACTCTGAGGTACTCGGCTCACCTGAAACTCCATAGATTACCGATAATTATTTTTACCGCCGAGTTTCAGTGGCCATTTATCTAATCCGTTCCATCTCACCCATTGGAGGTTTTCCTAATGAAGAGACTGACTCTTCTCGCCTTGGTCGCGGTGATGGCTGCTTCGGCGGCTTTTGCGCACCAAGCTAACTATTTCATGCCGCAGATTCCCAATCCCGACAACATGGTCATCGACGGCAACGACGACGACTGGGGCTGGATTGATCCGGCTTTTGCTATCAACCCGGACACCATGTACGAGATCCTCGGCAGCGAGTGGCCCCCGGCCAAAGACGATTGGGACTGCATTCTCTACGTGGCTTGGAGCTCGGCACCCGACAATTCGCTTTACTACTTTTCTCGGGTTACCGATGACTCGCTGGGCCTCTTTGTCGAGAACCCTCAGGAGTATTGGAAGGACGACTCGCTGGAAATCATCGTCGATGCCGATCACTCAAGTGAGAACTTCAACGAGACCGAACAAATCTCCGGCCAGCAGTACGGCATTCGCATCCTGCCCGCCGCTGGTCAGAAGGACACTTGGATCTTCAACGTGGCGCAGGAGAGCATCCTGTGGTCCACCGAGCGTCCTTGGTTCGTTTATGAGTGGACCCTCGATCCGCCGGACGCCCGTCCGATGGAGCAGCCCGCTGGTAGCTCGGTGACCTACACCTACGAGGTCAAGCAGGCCTTGTGGACCTCCCATGACAAGACGGGCCCCGAGGGCAGCGCTCGCCACAATTTTGCCCCCGACCAGATCATCGGTCTGACCTTTCAGTTTGACGAGACCGAAAATCCCGAGGTGGGCCGAGAGAAGCAGCCGGGCACGACGCCGGTCAACGGCGCATTCCAGGACAACTCGAACGGCTCGGACTTCATCGCGGTGGAGACCGAAGGCGCTACGGGTGGCACGGGCGGCGACGATACGGCTGTCGAGGCCGATAGCTGGGGTCGGATCAAAGGCTATATGGTCCAATAAAGTGCATTCCTGGCGTTTTCGCTAGCGTAGCGCACATTGGGCGCAGGTAGATAAAGAGAGGTGGAGGCGACTTCATCTCTCTTTATCTATCGCCTCTGCATCGTTTTCAGGAAGGCATTCTCAATGAGGATACGGAACATCGCAACAAGCGGGCTTTTGTCGGCTCTTTATCTGTTTGCGCTTGCCGGGTGCATCTCGCAGGTGGGGCTGCGGCGCTTTGCAACGTTTCCCGAACCGGTTCCGCAGCAAAACGAGGCCATGACTGTCCTCGACGACGGCGCGATCGTCTATGCCAAGGATCGCTTGGAGATCTCGCTACAGGTGTTGGATGACGGGTTCCTCAATCGCCAGTTCGCGGCGGATTCAAGGAAGGGTGCTGAATCGACCAATCCATACACGTATGGCGATTGGAAGCCTTGGGGCCAAGACTGGACCCCGGAGCGCTTTACCGTGGTCTTGCTAAAGGTCAAAAACTACGAGTATCCCAAGGTTTTCATCGACCCCACGGCGCTCGCGATCACTACGTCGAATAACCGAGTATATAACGCGCTCGACGGCGGGCAGCTCGAAGATTACTTCAGCCCGTATCTGCGGTCTTATGCTGGCAACCAGCGGCGGCAGTTCGAGGCTACCACCGACCTACTCAAAAGCACCGTCTATCCGCCCGACATGGTCTTTTCCGGCCAAGAGTCAACTGGGTACATCGTCTTTCCGGTTTTGCATAGAGACGTGAGTAACTTCACCGTCAATGTGCCGGACATAGCCGTGCGCTTCGACTACAAGGGCGAACCAGTGGAGACCATCGACCTACCATTCCAGTTTCAACGCGAAGTTTACTACGCGCTTCATCCCCGTGCGGAGACGCCGTAATGCATCGAGGGACGGCCCGCATTGCGGCGCTGTTGTGCGCCTTGTGCTCCTGTGCACAGTGGCTCGCCGCAGACGAATGGGTACTCGGAGGGCATGGGTTTTCTTGGGGAGATCTCGTGCAGGTCCGCGCCCAGATCGACGACCAGAGTAGCCTTGGCGCGATTCAGATCCGCGGCTTTACGCCCGACGAGAACATCATCACCTCACTCTCTTGGGCCTATGGCAAGCCCAACGACTTGGTCAGCGAGGGCAATGCAGCCCTGTGGGACAATACGGCGGCTAAGAATTCCATTTCGCTGTCGATCGTCGATGGCGACGACACCACGAGCACTGCAGACCTCTTCAAAACCGCTGGCGTCGATCAAGACGGACGCACTTTTTTTTTGGATATAGGCTCGCGCGTGCCAGCCGACAGCTTGGTCTTCTTTCCCCGGCAAGAGGGGACGTACGCCAATGGCAAGCCCTTTAGCGCCGACTTTGTCCGCAAGCACCGGATTTCCGTTAGCGATGGGCTGACCTACGTGAACGAGCAGCCGCTCTTCACCTTACTGCGCGATGTCCCGGTGAACCCCAACAGCGTGTTCACCATGAAATTCCCCCAGCAGTTCATTCGCTTTATTCTGCTGCGAGTCGGGTCGCGGAACCCCTTTGAGATCGCCGAATTTGAACTCTACGGCAATGGTTTCGTGCCGCGGGCCACGTATCGGAGCCAAGTCATCGACTTAGGCGAGGTATCCAATTACGGCACCATATCTTGGGCCCAGCGGGCTTTGGAATTGGTGGATGGCGAGTTGATCGAGTTGCCGGATCTGGGGCAGACCTCGGTCGCAGTGCGCATGAAGACGGGCCAAGACGATAGCCCGCTGGTTCACTTCCAAAAGGTTGTTGACGATGAAACGCGGGCCGTGAGCCAAGAGGTGGTCTCGGAAGCGGATTACAACAAGCTGCCCTCGGGCAAGAAGGGCGACATCGAGGACGACATCGATAACTGGAGTCCTTGGTCGTTGCCGCTCAAATCCGGGCAATTGATCCCATTGCCCAGCCCACGCCCCTATTTTCAGTTACAGATCGTCATGGAGAGCAAATCCGTGACGCAGACGGTGCGCATTGACTCGTTGCGGATTGAGCATTCGCTGCCCCCGGCCGCTGCGGTCGTCGGCGAGATCTCTTTGGCTGACGATCCCAACCCACCGGCCGACATCGGCGTAATCGACAAAGACGATGCCGTTGTGCTGCCGAGTATCGACGGGGGCGAAGAGGTGCTCTTCGCCTATGACGTGCGATCCGTAATAAACAACGACAACCAAAGCGGCTTTGATGTCTTGCGCATTGACACGCCGACGCCAGCGCGCTTTGTCGGCCTGCAGATGGGCGATCCGCTCCTGCCCGTGGAGCCGGATCGCGTGAGCGCGGGCGATAGAAGCCTTGAAGTGATTTTTACCAGCAATAAGATCACCTTTGACAACAATGTTCCGCTGCGCGTGCTCTTCGAGGGGTCGGCCGTGGTATTCGGCACGATTTTCACCGGCACGGTCTGGGATACCCAATCCGACATCCTCGGCCAGCCCGTGCTAGAAGGCGATGCCAACTTCGACGTCAGCACCAACTCGCTGCGCGTGGCCCTGACCCAGAAGTCCGTGGGCGAAATCGTCCGCGCCATAGAGTTTGATCCTTCGGTTTTCACGCCGAATGGGGATGGCATCAACGACCACATCGCCATCAAGTACACCGTAATTCAGATTTCCGAGCCAAAGCCTATTGAGGTGGCCATTTACGACTTGGCGGGTCGGTTGGTGCGAGTGCTGGCCGACCGCGAGCAGACCGGCGGGATTTACACCGAGATGTGGGATGGGCAAAGCGATGCCGACGAGGCCGTGCCCCCGGGCAGTTACGTGGTCTCGCTCTCAGTTGATAGCGGGATCGGCAACTTCAGGCGGGTCGGCGTTATTGGCGTCGCCTATTGAATCTGTGCGAAGACGCCCAAGAAGTTCTCTGCGCTAACACTCCCAACTTCCAACGCGTTAAAGCCGCGACTCAGTGCAGGTGCCCTTCGACGCTTTGCGGTACCCTAGTGCGGCTGATTAGGTGGCGATGGGCAAAGAGGCCGATGGCATTGTGGTAACGGGCGTGGCGGCCCTGGACCAAGTGCTGAGACGATTTGGAGTGCAAAGGGCGTTCTATCTCAAAGATGTGGAACCCGTTCGCACGGAACGAAGATGGCCGGCGCGATAGGCCCAAAAGGGATAGCTCAAAAACATAAAAATTCATAAGGGAGGGTTTTCCATGAAGCGCATGCTCTGCGCAGCACTCGCGATGTTAGGCATCGCGCTCGCGCACGATGGTGCCTTGGCCCAACGGGTCGGTTTTCTCACCGGACGCGAACCGCGAGGCGTGGATGTCTATGAGATGGCGATGACGCCGGCGCAGCGGAAGTGGCAGTATCCGCAAAGCCTGTACCACTTCTACCGCTGGACTGGCGAGGAATACAGCAATTACGCGCGCGAAATATACGAGCGGTACGTGGGGACTGAACTAGAGGGATTTCGCACCTACGATCTGTACGGCAATTACATCACGCGCGGCTTTGAGGTGTACACTTGGTCGGTCGATAGCCCGGTGACTTCCGGCAGCGAGGTTCGCAAAGGACTCTACTACTCACGGTTCTTTAGCGGCCTGATCGTCTCGTCCATGTCCAAGGGGCAGTTCTACTCGTCGATGACCATTGGCGAGGCCCTGCGCACCACCCTGACGCCGCTGACCTTTTCCAAGCCAACCTTCAATGGGGTGCAGTGGGACTTTGCCGCCGACAAGTACCAGATGACCCTCTTGGCGTCGCGCTTGGCCTCCCCGGGCACGGCTGTGGCGCTTGAAAATTCGCTCGGCCAGATCCTAGGCGACATGACCAACCTCTTCGGTGTGCATTCCAAAGTGCAGCTCGGGGATTTCTCCAAGCTGGGCTTTACCTATCTGAACATTGCCAACTTCTCCACCGGTCGCAAATTGGGCGACAACTCGCTCAAAGGGGTATTGACTGAGGCCCAAAACGGCGGCAATATCGAGACGATCGTCCTGCGGCTGTCGGACGATTCGCCCGAAGACGGCGTAGGCGGTGCCCAGCTTTTTGCCGAGCGCATTATCATCGACGGGGTCGATCACCCCGAGATCGTCCCTTCGCCGCGCGGCGGCGTGCGGCGCGCCGGCGTCATCGAGGCCAATGGGGCCGAAACCTTGGAGCTGACTTACAACATAGCCCGCGACTTCCGCCAACAGCCCGGCGACGAGATCACCACCTTTCAGGAGATCCGCGAAATCGAGTTTGAGTTGGTCATCGCCAACGACTATCGGATCGAAATCACCTCCAATCTGCAAGTCAACGGCCAGGGCGAGCCCGTGTTCTTGGAGGTCGAGCGCGCCCATGGCAACGTCGGCGACGGCTCGAACCAGCGTTTCATCAGCTTTGAATACGGCCTGCCCACCGGCAAGGACATCATTGGCCTCAACTTTGATATAGATGACATCAAAGGGTTCAATATGCGCTCGGAGATTGCCCTCAGCCGGGCGTTTCGCCGCTTTCCCAACCAGAACTTCCAAGAACACACCCTCGCTCAAGACGACGGCTTGGCCTATTACCTCACGGCCTCACAGGACGCGTATCCGTTCTTCGCGTACGGAGAATTCTACCGCCTAGAGCCTGAGTACCAGACCAATGCGTTTATCGCGGATGCGCGGGGTTTTATCGACTACGAACATCCAGAGCGCTATTCCTTTGAGGCGGTTGATGACAACGACGACCAAGACCGTTTTCCCGACTGGAAGCGCCTGTGGCAAAACGGTGACAGTGCCTTTGGCCAAACGCCTTTTGGCACCGGCGGTGCAGCCGACCCGCAGGTCTTTCCCGGATACGACGAGAACGCGGATTTTATCTCGGACTTCAACCAAAACGACAACGGCCAGCCGGATTTTGCCGAGCCGTTTCTGCGCTACAACGTCGATCCGCCCGAGTTTCTCTTTGGCGTTGACATGAACAACAACAACGTCATTGACCGCTTTGAAAACGACACCTTCGCCGATTATCCCTACCGACAGGATCGCGATGGTTACAATGTGTACGGGGGTGTTCACTTGACCGAAGGCATCAAGCTGACGGTAGGCCACTCCGCAGCCGATGAGATCAGTTCCAAGCGCAGTGCGCAGATGAGCTATGCGGTGCTTACGGGTCAGTGGAAGTGGCCGGGCATCGAGGCCCGGGCTTTCCAATACGCCCGCTCGGTCCAAGACGACATCGAAGACGATGTGATCGAATGGGTCGATCCAGATGGATTTCGCGAAACCATCGATCCACTGATCGCCCAAGATGCCTTTGTCTGGACCGGCTATCTGACTCTCGATTACCTGCGCCTCAAAAACCTGAATATCTACAACAAGGTGAAGTACGATTGGTTTAGGCAGCGCGGCGAGCAGGCCGAGGTCAAAGACAATCGCCTCTTTTTTGGCGCGATCAACAAGGTGGATTATCCGCTACCGATTACCGATAACTTGTCTTTCTGGCCGCGCTACAAGAGCGTCTTCCGCAAGATCAACCCGACCTTTAGCACCGACCTCGACATTATCGAGTGGTCGCAGTTTTACATGCTGACCTCAAAGTACTTCATCCTGCCTGGGACCTTTATTGAATACGGCGTCGAGTTGAACCTCTTCCGCAATCTCGAAGAGCGCCCGGAGATCTTGCCGCCTGGATACGTCGATGACTTCACGGGTTCGGTGCTGGCCTTACAGCTTTCCAACAGGTCGGCGTACCTTGGTTATTCACTGATCATGAACACGGGTTTTCGCTGGGAGCGCCGAGCCTTTGCCGAAGCGACCGAAACCAACTCGCTGCTCTTCATTCGGGTCTTTGCGGGTCTCCAATAGTAGGGCTGCACTATTTCCTTGTGGATCCAAAGCACCCGGCGTTCTCTAGCGGAGATGCCGGGCGCTTTACTGCCTAACAGTATGGACATGCGCCTTGCCGCGACATGGATAGGGCTAGTCGGCCTCCTCGGAGGGATCGGCTGTGATTCCCCGGAACGCCACGTTCTCAAAAAGCCTGCCACGCCCCAGCCCCTCGCGTTCTACCAGCGCGCCTACGAGCAAAACCCCGCAGACCCAGAGGTGCTCTTGGCCTTGGGGTGGCTCTACCTACAAAAGGACCGTACGCGCCACGCCGTCGCCGTGCTGTCCGCACTGGGCGCGGTTGCGCCCGACGACGCGGATGCCCACTACTACCTCGGGGTTGCCCTCGCCAAAGAGCACCGCAAGAGCGAAGCCATAGCCTCCTTTAAGCGAGCACTTGAAAAGGCACCGGCCTTTGCCGAGGTGTACTGGGCCTTGGCATTGCTGTACAACGAGCGCGGCGATGGGTATGAAAAGGCGCTTGCAACGGCCGAAGAGGGATTGCAACTGGCTGCGGAGAGCGGCTATGGGCACTTCGTGTTGGGTTTTGTGCTGTGTTCGCGCGGCGACAATGAAAACGCCAAGACTGCGCTGCTCAAGGCGATTGAACTCGATCCCGGCTTGGCCCACGCCTACTACTACTTGGCACTGGTGTACTTGCGCTTGCAGGACGATGAGCAAGCCATAGGGGCCATGGAGCAGACTATTGCCGCTGACCCGGGTTACTCCTCGGCCTATTACAGCTTAGGTACGCTCTATGCGCGCACGGGCCGCGTGGCCGAGGGAGCGCGAATGAGTGAGCTTTTTCAGCAGTTGAGTAGCACGACGATGGACGAGGATCACTACCGCCGCTTGCTCTATCGCCAGGCCGTGCCGCTGGCGGCCGACAAGCGGGTGGCCACGCATTTCAACTTGGGATTGGTTTACTTGCACAGAAAGGAGCTAGCAGCGGCACGCGAGCAGTTTGAGGCGGCCTTGGCCCTTGATTCCACGTACGCGGAGGCCAGCCACAACATCGGGGTGATCTATTCGCTACAAGAGCAACACGCGGTTGCCCGGCCCTTTTTGCTGCGTGCGGTGCGCCACAAGCCCGACTACGCTTTGGCCTTTGAGAACATCGGCAACAACAGTTTGGCCCTCGGCGAGTACGAGGCTGCGGCCGCTGCGTTTCGCCGCGCCTTGGCTCTCGACGGGAGCATGGCCTCGGCCCTCGACGGCTTGGGCACCGCGCTGATCCAGCAGGGCCGCGTGGCAGAAGGCCGCGCGGCTCGCGTCGAGGCCGCAGCCTTGAGGGCACAACGGTAAATGCGGTTTGTACTAGCCGTGATTTGGGCGTTGGCAGGGTGCGGGGGCAAGGAGACGCGGCCCAGTTTCGTCGATGTGGCTGCCGAAGCGGGCGTTCGCTTGCGCACAGTATCTGGGACGCCGCAAAAAGAGCACATCGTCGAATGCAACACGGGCGGGACGGCCCTTTTAGACTACGACCTAGATGGGGACGTGGATATTTTTATCGTCAACGGCACCAGCCTTGCCGGATATGCCCCGGGCCGCGAACCCCGCGCCGAGCTGTACCGCAACGACGGTGCTTGGTGCTTTACAGGCGTTGGTCGCGAGGCTGGCGTCGCCCGCGTGGGCTGGGGCATGGGGGTTGCGGCGGCCGACTACAACGCCGATGGGTGGCCCGATCTGTACCTATCGAACTACGGCCCCAACGCCCTGTACGAAAACGAAGGCGACGGCACGTTTGTCGATGTGGCGGCCGAGCGGGGCGTGGATTTTGGTGGCTGGAGCTCGTCTGCGGCCTTTGGCGACTACGACCTCGACGGCGACTTGGACTTCTACTTGGCCAATTACATCGACTTTGATCCGGCGTTTCGCCCGGCCGATCCGAGCTATTGCACTTGGCGAGGGCTGGACGTATTCTGCGGCCCGCGCGGGATGCCGGGCGAGCGGGATCAATTCTATCGCAACGACGGCCCTAGCGCGGGTTGGGCCTTTGCCGAGGCCAGTGCGGCCTTTGGCGTTGCTGACTACGAGTACTATGGTTTTGCCGCGCTGGCTGGCGACTGGGACGAGGACGGTGACTTGGACATTTACATTGCCAATGATTCGACGCCGAATGTGCTCTACCGCAACGACCGGAGCGCGTTTGTGGACGTGTCGCTCCTGTCGGCAACTGCGTACAGCGAGGACGGCCGCGAACAGGGTGGCATGGGCTTGGCGGCCGGAGACTACGATCGCGACGGCGATTTCGACCTCTTCGTCACCAATTTCTCGCACGACAACAACGCGCTCTACGAGAACAATGGCCGGGGGTTTTTCACCGACGTCAGCTTCATCTCGGTTCTAGGCCGTGCGAGTATCAGTTCCTTGGGATGGGGAACGGGTTTTTTCGATTGCGACAACGACGGCGACGACGACCTGTTCGTCGCCAACGGCCACGTGTACCCGGCCGTTGACCGCCGCGACTTAGGCACCCACTACGCCCAGCGCAATCACTTGTTTGAGAATCGCGACGGTGCATTTGTCGAGGTCGGCGCGGCGGTAGGCCGAGGTTTGGCAGTGGAAAAGTCGAGCCGCGGCGCGGCCTTCGGGGATTTGGACAACGATGGCGACTTGGACCTTGTGGTGGTCAACATCGACGACACGCCGACCTTGCTGCGCAACGACGGAGGCAATCGCCACAACTATTTGATGGTGAGGCTGCTCGGTGCCGGCGACAATACAGACGCCATTGGTGCTCGGGTCGCGGTTGCGGTGGGTGGCGCAGTGCAGATGCGGGAGGTGCGCGCGGGCACGGGGTACCTGTCGCAGGACGACCTGCGGCTGCACTTCGGCTTGGGACGGGCGACCGCGGCCGACTCCCTCGTGGTGCGCTGGCCCGATGGGGTGGAAGAGCGCATCGACGGGGTGGCGGGCAACCGGCTGATTACTATCCAGCGCGGCGCGGGCCTCGTCGCCGAGGGGTTTGGGCCGGTGCCGAGGCTGGAGCCGTGAAGGCGCGCTACGGAATGGTCCTGCTGCTGTGTTGCAATGCCGCCGCGGAATCGCGCTTTGTCGATATCGCGCAATCTGCTGGAGTCGATTTTGTCCACCGCAATGGCGCGGCCGGCGCGCGCTATTTGCCCGAGACCTACGGCTCGGGTGCTGCATTTTTGGATTTCGACGGCGATGGTGCGCTCGACCTCTACTTGGTCAACTCCGGGCGGCTGCCCGGGCTATCGAACGCGCCCGCAGCGGCCAACGCGCTCTTTCGCAACGAAGGTGCGGGCCGCTTCTCAGAGCAGACGGCGCGGGCTGGCGTCGGCGACCGCGGCTACGGCATGGGTGCGGCCGTCGGCGACTACGATAACGACGGCCAGGCCGACTTCTACGTCACCAATTTTGGGGCCAACGCGCTCTTCCACAATCGCGGACAGGGCCGCTTTGCCGATGTCACGGCTGCGGCTGGCGTCGGCTGCCCGGGGTGGGGGACGAGCGCGGCTTTTGCCGATGTGGATCTCGACGGGGATTTGGACCTATTCGTCGGCAACTACCTCGACTATCCGACCGCCGATCCGCTCGTGTGTCGGATCGGCAACAGCGAGGAGCGGCTCTACTGCGACCCCCGCAAGTTCGACGGCGAGGTCGATCGCCTCTATATCAACGAAGGCCGCGCCGGCGGTTGGGCTTTTGCCGACCGCACGGCGGCCTTCGGCCTCGCCAGCACGGCCGGCAAGGAACTGGGGGTCGTCTTTGGCGACTACGACCAAGATGGAGATCCCGATCTGTACTTGGCCAACGACCTCGTGCCCAACATGCTCTACCGCAACGACGGCTCGCTCTTTGTCGATCGGGGGCTTGCCAGCGGTACCAGCCTCAACGGCGAAGGGGGCGTCGAGGCTGGGATGGGCGTTGACATGGCCGATGCAGACGGCGACGGGGACTTGGATTTGTTCGCGACCAACTTCCAATGGGAGAGCAATACCTTGTACCGCAACCTAGGCGGAGGGTTCTTTGCAGACGCGACCGTGGAGTCGGGCATCGCCCGCGCCAGCATGGCCTTTCTCGGGTTTGGTACGGGGTTCTTCGACTGCGACAACGACGGCGATCTCGACCTGTTCGTCGCCAACGGCCATGTGTACGACAACGTGGAAAAGGTCGATCGGGCGGCTGAGTACGCACAGCGCAATCAGCTTCTCGAAAACGTCGGCGCAGGTACTTTTGTAGAGCGCGGCGAGCGCGGCCCGGGCCTCGCGCTGGTACAGGTCAGTCGCGGGGCCGCATTCGGCGACATCGACAGCGATGGCGACTTGGATATTGCGGTGAGCAACTCCAATGACCGGCCGGCCCTGTTGCGCAACGACGCAGAGGCCAGCGGGTGGTTGGGGCTTAAGTTGCAAGGCGCGGCGAGCAACCGCGACGCGATTGGGGCGCGGATCGCGCTGACCAGTGGCGGTCGCACCCTCGTACGCGAGGTGCGCCGCAGCGCGAGCTATCTGTCGTCGAACGACCCGCGCGTGCTTTTTGGCCTCGGCAACGCCGAGGTCGCCGAGCGAGTTGAGATTCGCTGGCCATCTGGTGCCGTCCAAGTCGTCGAGGCCCTGCCTGGGCGGCAATACGTGGTCATGGAGGAGGATACTAGTCGGTGACTAAATGGGTTTCATTCGCACTGGGCGTTGCGCTGGCAGCCGGCTGCGAGACCAAGCCGGAAGCTCCGCCCTCTCCGCCTGTAGTGCAGCCGCCCCCGGTGGAGGATCCGCTGCTTATTGGGCGGGCCCTGTTGCGGCAGAAGCGCTACGCGGACGCGCTGGCAGTGTATGGACAAGCGCGGAAGCGCCATCCGCAGTCGGGCGAGGTGCTAGCCACGCTGGGCCGGATCCACTTGGCCTTGGGCCAGCCCGAGGAGGCGACCCAATTCTACGAAATGGCCGTGGCCCTCGAATCCGACCAGCCCGAATGGCTCGTCGCCTTGGGCAATGTGCATCTGAAGCTGAGTCGCTACGACGAAGCCCACGCTGCGTTTGCCGCGGCCTTGGCCTTGGACTCGACGTACGCGCCAGCGCGGCGCAACAAGGCGGCAGCGTACAGCAAACAGGGGCGGCTGGGCGAGGCTGCCCACGAATATGAGCGCGCCTTGGCGCTGCGGGGCGAGCACCTCCACACCCGTTTCAACCTCGGGCTGGTGTACGCCAGCTTGGGCCGCTATGCAGACGCCAGCGAGGCCCTGCAACAGGTCTTGGTGGCAGCACCGAAAAATGCGCGCGCACTCTATGCGATGGGGGAGATCCGGCTGCAAGAGGGCAACGACGACGGGGCGACTGAGTACTTCGAGCGCACGCTGGCGGCCGACACCACCTACGCGGAGGCGCATCTACAACTGGGGAGGATCCAGATGCGCCAAAACGACCTAGCGGCTGCGGCCGACCGCTTCCGCCGGGCCATCCTACTCGAACCCGGGCTTGCTGAGTCCTTCCGTCTGCTGGGCCAGATCCACCTGCGGCAGGGCCGCGAGGCAGCCGGAGAAAAATCCCTTGCCGTCTACGAGAAGGTCGAGCGAGCCGAGGGGGATATCCAGCGCTACCGCGAGCTGTTGCGCAGCGATCCAGACGACGCTGAAGCTCATTACAGCTTGGGTTTTATATACAACCGCTTGGGGTTTACCGGCGTGGCCCTGCCGCACTATGTCCAAGCCGTGCGGATCAATCCCGAGCACGTGCGGGCGCTGAACAACATGGGGAACATCTACTTGCGCACCGGCCATTTCGACCAAGCGGCTGCTGCCTATCAGCAGATTATTCAGCAATATCCCGAGCACGTGGCCGCCTTTGCCGCCCTTGGGCAGGTCTATTTGAACCAACAGCGCACGGATGAAGCCATCGCCATGCTCAACCGCGCCCTCGCAATCGACAAAGACTGGCTCGGTGCCCACCAAGCCTTGGCCGAAGCCTACAAACGGCTGGGACAGATTGCCAAAAGCGAGGAACATAAACGCATGGCCGACGCCTTGATTAGAAAGCAAAAAGATGACTAGTAATGCGAGAAAATGGGCGGGGCTTGCAGCCTGCGCGTTGCTTTTTTGTTGCGCCCAAGAGCCGGCGGCCCCGGTCGCAGAGGAAGGCGGCTTAGTGGTGGCTGGTACTGCTTTGGCGCAAGTCGGCGACGACCTAATCGACGAGCGCACATTCCGCCGCTACGAAGCCCGAATCCAACCGCAGCACCGCTCGTTAGCGCAAGGCGTGGAAAAGCACCGCGAGCACCTGATGAGTTTGATCGACATCAAGCTCATGGTACGCGAGGCATATATGCGGGGACTGGACAAAAATCCCGAGTGGATCAAGGCCGTGGATCTCGCCCGGCACAAGGCCATGGTCGAAGCCTATCTACGCGAGCAGGTCGGCCTGCAAATCGAGGTTTCCGAAGACGAACTGAGGGCCAATTTTGCCGCGCACCCGGCCCGCTACGCAGTGCGCGGCGCGCACATCCTGCTCGACAGCCGGGCCCGTGCCGATTCTATCTACGCGGAGATCGAGGCCGGCCGGGCCACCTTTGAGGACATGGCGCGCGAGCACTCGCTGGACGCGGCGACCGCGGCCGATGGGGGATGGTTTGCTTCGTACTATGCCTTCGATCGGGTCTCAGACCGAGTGTACGAGCGCGTGTTCTCGTTGGACGCAGGCGAGGTTAGCCGGCCCTTTCGCACGCCCCAAGGCTGGGAGATCGCCAAGGTCGTTGATAAGGACTTGGTGTCTTTTGAGAAGTATCGCTCGGTGATTCAGCGAGCGACTTTCCTCGAAAAAATCGAGAACTTGCGCAGCGACCACATCGACAAGCTGATCGCCGAGAGCGGCTTGCGCCCGGTGGGGGAACAGGTGCGGCGCTTTGTCGTGGCTTGGAACGAACAGCCTGGCGCGCCGCCGCTTGCGCCCGAGGAGTGGGCCGCCCCGCTCTACGAGTACGATGGCGGTGTCATCACCGTGCAGCAGGGCAGTTATTTGCTGCACAATACGCGGCTGGGTCGCGCCCAAATCGACAGTGCCTTGCTCGACGACCGCGTGCGTCGACGCGGAGCACCGGATCTGCTCTTGGGCTTGGCGGCCGAGCGCGGTGGATACGCCGAGCGGCCAGAGGTACAGGAGAAGATGGAAGCCGAAAAGGAGCGGCTGTTGCTCCAAGGGCTGTGGGAAGAGCTGCTCGAAGGTGCCCTAGCAGTAAGCGAAGAGGAAGCGCACGCCCACTACGAGGCGCATCCAGAGATGTATTGGGCACCGGAGGAAATCGTCGTCCAAGAAATCATGGTTGCCGACGAGTCGCTCGCCCGAGATCTGCTGGAGCAAATTCGCAATGGGGCCGACATGGGCGCACTGGCGACTAAGCACAGCATCCGGCGCGACGCGGATGAAAACGGCGGCCTCTACGCGCTGCGCGCATTTGAAAAGATCGTTTACAAGGAGCTGATGGACGCGGCCATAGCCGCGCCCGAAAGGGAATTGCAAGGCCCGATTGAATTGGTTGACCCCTTGCCGTCTTCCCTGCGCGACCCTCGGCCTTTGGAAAGGGCCTTTTCGATCTTCAAAGTCTTGCAGCACCGGCCCAAGCGAGTGCAAGAATACGACTTGAGCCAACAGAAAGCCCACTACTTGGCCCGTCAAGCAAAGCAGCAGCGCGAATTGCGCACCCTCAACCTTGAGTTGCGAGAGAAGTGGCACACTGCATGGGGCATTAACGGCGATGCGCTCGCTCAGTACGCGCTTGCCAATGTTGATAAAGAGAAAACAGCGGCGGCTCGGTAAATTTTTTATACTATTTAGCCTAGCGGGAGAAGAAATTATGAAACGTCTAGCGGATTTGTGGCTTTGGTTCCTCGCCGCAGCATCGGCTACGAGCGCGGCGGCAGACATTTCTCTATGGCAGATCGGTGGGAGCGGCCTCCGCTGGGCCGATAGCGACTCGGCCCAAGTAATGATCGACTTTGCTGGCCCGAATAACTCGATCCAGCCGGTGATGGTCAGCGCGGATACGACGGTCTTTCCTCTGCTCTACAATTGGTCGCCAAAAAAGAATCCAGATGAGCTGGGTTTTGTCGATGGGGAGCGGCCCCGCGCTTGGAAGGGCGGGGCCGGCACCTCTTCGACGGTTGACAACGCGCTCAACCTCATCGACGGCAACGGTGCGACGTACAATCCGGTGACCAGCAACAGTATTAACAACGAGTACTACACCATTGATTTGGGGGTGCCGGTGCCGCTGTTTCGCTTTGCCATGAGTACGCCAGACAAGGGGTTCTACCGCTCAGATGGGACTCCGCTAGAGGAAGACGCCATCCCGGCTTATGAGGTGTCAATCGCCGCGGACACCAACAACGATGTGCTGAATACGTCCAATCCCATCGGCGAAATCATCGCCGATGCGCGCGAGAATGTCATCTCCAAGATAGTGGCTGATTTTCCCCTGCAATACGTGCGCTACGTGCGCTACAAGCGCAAGAATTCGATCCTCGACGAGGCGACCAATCAGTCGTCCGGGCATTCGGGTACGGCGCGCAAGGGGACGGTGGCCGAGTTCTTCCTCTGGGGAGAGGGAATCCCCAAGCGGGCCACTTATAAGACGACTATTTTCGATCTCGGCACGGTCGTCAACTTCGGTCGGCTGTTCTGGAAGGCCACGCCTATGCGCCTAGTTGACGGCGTGGCCGAGGAAGCCCCGGACGCCAACGCGCAGATCGAGGTCGAAGTGCGCACCGGGATCGACTCAGATCCGGACATCTACTACGAGTTCACGGATATGGGGACGCGCGTCGTCGTCGCGCAAGACCGCTATCAGGGCGTGCTGAAAAACCAGAGCGCGTCCGTTACTAATGCCGACGGGCTGGGCGGCACCCTGACCCTCTCTACTCGGCCCAAGCCAGGGCTTCGCGCCGGCATTGAGTACGACCAACAAAACTGGACGTTCTGGTCCTTTCCAACGACCGAGTCCGGCCGACCTCTCAACCTCAACCGAGGGTCGTATTTGCAGGTCAAAGTGGTGCTGCACAGCGAGCGGTTCGACGAGTTCGTGCGCCTCGATTCCCTGTGGATTGAGACCTCGCCGATCTTGGCCAGCCGCGTCGTAGCCGAGGTGGCCCAGCTCGGCCAGCCCAACCCGGCGCACGGCGTGGCCGAGGTCGCCTTGGGCGAGATGACGGACTTCACCTACGATATCAAGGCCGATTTTGCGGCTGGGGAGGTAGGTTTTGACGCCCTGCGGATTAGCACCGGCAGCGCGCAGACCGAGTTCAAGGGGCTGGAAATGGATGGAGTTGCAACCGACCCGGCCGGAGTCGCGATTGCGGACGGCGGCTTTGTCGTGCAATTGCCGCAGCGCATAAGCAGTGCCCACAACCCGAGCTTGCGGGTGACCTTTTCCGCCGAGGTCTTCGACTTTGCGCGCACCTTTGAAGGCGAAGTCTTCAACACCGACAGCGCAGACCTGCCGCAGCCGGTTGAGGACGGGGACGTCAGCGACGCGATCGGCACCAATAGTCTGCGGGTCTTGGCTGTGCGCGCGGCCAATCCGCAGTTAGTGCAGAATGTGCAGTTTTCCAGCGACGTGATCACTCCCAACGGCGACGGGGTCAACGACGAGTTGGTCATTTCCTACTCGCTTTTCGCGCTGCCGCAATCGGTGCCTGTACAGTTGCAAGTACTCTCGCTGGACGGCCGTCGGGTGGCTCAAATCCAGCGCGGCCAGCAAGGGTCCGGCCCCCAGCAATTGCACTGGGATGGACGGGACCAGCTCGGTGAGACACTCGCCCCGGGCCTGTACCTTTTGGGGATCGGCATCGAGGCCGAAAACAAAAGTGCCCTACAGCTGCGGCCCATCAACCTCGCCTATTAGGGAAGCACTCATGTACAACCGAGCCATCGCCTTAGTATTGCTGCTTGCCTGCCACGCACGCGCCGAGTTTCTCACCTTCGCCAGCCAAGCGGCTTGGGAGGCCAACTGGTCGCTCAAGCCGCAGTTAAATATCTTCACCCCGGAGGGGCACCTAGGGCTGGTCAAGTTTCGCAAGGACATCAACGCCGCGCTCGACGCCCATCTCTTCGTCCACCCGACGAATGAGCGCGGGGATGTAGCGGGCGGCATCTGGTCTGCGCTAAGCAACCCAAACGACGCCCCCCAAATCATCGACGGGGATGCTGCCACCTTTTGGAAGCCGGCTGGTGGCGATCCACTTGACAAGTGGATCGTGCAAATAGACTTGGGCCGCGCAGTATTGGCCAAAGAGATCCGCATCTACTTCCCCGATGAAGAGGGGGCTAAGCCCTTCCGCCAGTTCAGCGTCTTCGCCTCTACGGGTGCCCACGTGGCGGCTTTAGAGGATGTATATCGCTTCGCGCCGATCTATCGCACGACTAAGCCCAACTTGGATACCTATGTCAGCTTTGGGTTCAAGCCGGCCGTGGAGGATACCACCCGCGCCGTGGAGCAACTGAGCGATGTCAGCGGTCGCGATGATTTTACCGTGGACTTATTCAGATTCAAGGCCAACACCGCAACGGAGACCGGCCAAGCGGATTCGCGGGTGGCGGCCAACTCCGAGTGGCAGACGATCCAGTTCATCCGCTTCCTCGTCGATGAGCACCAGCTCGACGGCGCGCTCGCCGAGATCGAAGTCATTGCCGTCGGCGACAACATCAGCCTTGGGGTAGAAGAAAAAGGTGGCACCTACATCAATGGATCGCGGGCGACCGACCCCTTATTTTGGCTCGACGGCAACCTCAATACGTACGGGGTTATCGAGGTGCATCAGCAGTTTACCGAGTCGCGCGGCACGGCCTTTGAAGGGGGCTTGTGGTGGCAGGTGGATCTGGGGGCTACCTACTGGGTTGACGACGCGTTCGTCTATTGGCAAAAGGCCGGAGAGCGCCTCGCCGACTTTCGCTTGGGCACCAACAACGCCGGCACGGGGTACACCTTTTTCTCTTCCGACGGGACCAAGACCTTGACCGGCGACATCGACTTTGATACGTGGATTTTTGAACCGGAATGGACCAATCCCCGCGAACAATACAAGCGGCATTACCGCTATTTGTTCAATCCACGCAAGGTGCGGCACATCTTCTGGCTAGCCCTGCACGACTTGGGCTGGCGCGCCCATCCGATGGAGCTACAGATGTTCTCCCCGGGCCACCCGGCCGAAGTCGCGATTCAATCGCATTTTTTGGACCTGAGCGTCCTCGCTGGCGACGGACAGCCCAAGGTAATCAAGGCGCTTCACTACGACGCCGACCTGCCGCCCAATACCCAGATCGAACTGCGCTCCCGCTCGGGCAACGAGATGGGCGAGGTGTACACCTTTCACAACAAGATCGGCGAGGTCGTCACCGAGGAGAAGTGGAAAAGCTCGCCCAAGGTGCTGCGGGGCCGAGTGGATACCTCGGTTGTCGTCGGAGAGGAGTGGAGCGAGTGGAGCAACTTGTACAAGCTGTCGGGCGAGCCTTTTAAGTCGGACTCGCCGCGCAGGTTCGTCCAGCTAGAGCTGGTTATGAGCACGGAAGATCCGGAGGTGGCTCCCACGGTGCGCTCGGTCGAGTTGGAGTTTGTCGATGCGTTGGTCAACGAGGCGCACGGGTCCATTCTGCCGCGCCAGGCCAAGCCCAACGAAGACACCCGTTTCACCTATATGCTATGGCCGTCCGCGACCCCGGAGAACGTGGGCTTTGACCGCCTGCGCTTGGTCGTGCCCGACTTGGTGCGGGCCGATGAGGTTGAGGTGATGGTCGCCGATCAGGCGGTCGTGCCGGCCGCCATGGACATTGCAGCGGATTCGCTGATGATCGACTTGCCGCAGGTGGTTCAGGGCGACTCCGTGCAGGTCTTCTTCACCACTCGGCTAATGAGGAACGCCGCGGTCGTAGAGGCCGATTTGGGCCTGAGCGACGCGCCCGGCCTGTGGCAGGACGTCGAGCCGGCCGAGCGCCGGTCCAACGTGGTGCTCCTGCCCGATCTGGCCGACAGCGACCGCTTGATTGGCGACTTGCAGCTTTCGAGCCGGATGCTCACGCCCAATGGCGATGGAGTCAACGACTTTGTGGCGCTGAGCTTTGTCGTCTTCAAGGCCCAAGATGCTATGCCTATGGTCGAGGTGCGCAGCTTGGGCGGTCGGCCCGTGGCCCAATTGACGCCGGTCGCAGAGGGGCCAACCCGCCGCTTTAGGTGGGATGGCCAAGACGCGGACGGTGCGATTGTGCCCCCAGGCATCTATCTCTGGCGCATAGACGTAAACGCAGACTCAGGTGACGCTATCGAGCTACGAGTTGTCGAGGTAGCCTACTAACCGGTTGGAGCGGTAGGATGCTAAACAAATACGGGATTTGCTGCTTGCTCTTGGGACTATTGCTCTACGGTTCGAGCCGGGCGGAGGAAGTCCGCTTCGACACCCCGGCCGAGTGGGCGACTTGGGATATCCCGGTGGATATCGTCCAGTTTGCAGACGACGGATCGCTGGAACTGAGGAAATTTCGCAAGGAGATCAACGCCACCCTCGATGCCCATCTCTTCACCCAGCCTACCCAGAAGCGTGGCGAAATCGCCGGGGGGATCTGGCAGGCAGGCTCCAATCCGATGGCGGCTCAGCGCATCATGGACGGCAATCTGGAGACGGTGTGGCGGCCCAATTCGGCCGACGACTTGGTCGATTGGGTGGTGACTATCGACTTGGGACGGCCCGTGCTAGCTGAGCGCATTCGCTTGGTTTTTCCCGACCGTACAGGCGCACGTCCCTTGCGTCAATTCAGCGTCTTCACGGCCAATGGGGCGCGCATCCAAGCCACAGACGATGTCTTCAAGTTCGACCAAGCCTTTCAGACGACCCAGCCCAACCAAGAGCAGGTCGTCGATATCGAGCTAGTCGGCGAGCGCGACATAACGCGAGTTCTCGACGAAAGCCTCGGGCTGGAGCCGGACGCGCTGAATACCTTCCGCATGGTGCGCTTTGTGCGCGTACGCGCCGACGAAAAGAGCGCGGACGCGGCCTTGGCCGAAGTGGAGGTGATCGCCGCGGGCGACAACATAAGCATCGGGGTCTTGGCGCGCGGGGGCAGCTTCGACAACGGGCTTTTGGCGCGCGAGCCGCAGAACATGTTCGACGGCATCACCGACACGTACGGCAATATATTCACCGTCCAGAGCAAAGGCGGTTGGCGCGAGAGCGGAGTGTGGTGGGCCGTCGATCTAGGTGCGCTGTTCTGGCTCGACGAAGCATTCATCTACTGGCAGAATCGAGGCGAGGGCCTGTCGAGCTTCTTGTTTGAGGGGTTGCAGGCCGGCACTGGCTACCAAGTCCTCTTTTCCGATGGGCGGCGCACCATTGCCGGCGACATTGACTACGCGCCGCTGATCTTCGAGCCAAGGCCGGTCAACAGCGCAGAGTGGGCCTTGCGCCACCACCGCTACGTATTTGCCCCGCGCAAGATTCGCTACCTGTTCTGGCATTCGCTGACCGATACCGGCTGGTTTTCCCACCCCATGGAGCTGATGTTGTTCTCGCCGGGCTATCCCGCGCAGGTGGTGTTGCGATCGGGCTTTATCGACCTCGGGCAACTCGCCGGCGACGGTCGCCCCAAGGCCATCAAGCGCTTGCGCTGGGAGGCGACAGCGCCTGACCAGACGCGGTTGCAAGTGCGCTCGCGCGCGGGCAGCACCCTGCAAGAGTTATACACGTTTTACGACAAAAAAGGCGAGCAAGTCACCGAGACGCGCTACAGCAGCTTGCCCAAAGTGATCCGAGGCCCCATTGACACCATGGTCGTCGTGGGGGCCGATTGGGGTCCGTGGAGCAACTTCTACCAGTTTTCCGGCGAGGCATTTAAGTCTCAGACGCCGCGTCGCTTTATCCAGTTAGAGCTGATTATTTCCACGGAGGATCCAGCCGTCGCGCCAGTGCTACACGCCCTCGCACTGGATTTTGAGGACGCGTTGGTCGCGCAGGCTACCGGGCAGATTGCGCCGCGCCGCGCCGTGCCCAACGAGGCGACGCGGTTTGCGTACACGGTGCGGACGAGCGCGGCGGAGGGCGACTCGGGTTTCGACCGGCTGCGCTTATCTACGCCGAGTGCTGTCGATGCAGCGGATGTGCGGCTGCGGATCGGCGGTGCAGAGCGCGAGGCGAGCGGGGTGCGCGTGGTGGGGGATTCGCTGCTGTTCGTCGATTTGCCAGAGACCGTGCGGACGGATTCCATCGCCGTGGAATTTACCACTAAAGTGCTGCGCAACGCCACGGTCTTTGCTGCCGACTTAGGGCAAGAGGCACGTCCGGGGCTGTGGCAGTCGGTGGAGGCGGCCGAGCGGCAAGCCAACTTGGTGTTTCTACCCACTCTGCCCGGCAGCGTGCGGCTGGTCGGCGATTTGCAGATTGTGCCGCCGGTGTTTTCGCCCAACGGCGATGGTATCAACGACCGCGTGCAGATCCGCTTTGCGCTGTTCAAGGCCGTCGATGCCACCCCGAGCGTGTGCATTTTCGACTTGGCGGGTAGGGAAGTGGCCGCTCTTATGTCATCTGATGGGGATGTGTTACAGTCATTTAGCTGGGACGGGTTGGATGCGTCGGGAGTTCGGGTTGCGCCTGGGGTGTACGTGTGCCGCATTGACGCGGGAGCTGACGCCGGACAGGGACGAGTATTCCGCACCCTAGCCGTAGCCTATTGAGGAATGCCATGACTGTCGCTCCAGCGGTGTATCGAGATCAGAAGTGGATTATATCGCCTTTTGGCGACCTGTTCTTTTTTATTGGTACGCCGCTTTTGTGCTTGGTGACCATGCTGCCGCTGCGGGCCGTGTTCGACTCGCAGACCATTGCTTTCTACGCGCTGGCGCTGTTTGCCACCGGGCATCATTTACCTGGCTTTATGCGCGCATACGGTGACCCAGAGCTATTCCGCACCTTCAAGGAGAAGTTCGTCGTCGCGCCAATTGTCGTGCTCGTCGTGACGGCGCTGGCGCAATTCAATACCCTGCATGGGCTGTTCTTGGTGGTCTTGGTGTGGGAGATCTGGCATTTGTTTATGCAGCACTACGGCATCATGCGGATCTACGACGCCAAAAACAAGATATTCTCCAAGCTCAATTCCCGGCTCGACTGGTTGTTGACCTTATGTGCTTTTGTAACAGTCGTCATCTATAGCCCCGAATACTTCCACCGCATCCTCGACCACAACCAGCGGGTCGGCGTACCCTTTCTGTCAGCCGAGTTGACGTTCCTGCTCAAAAAGGTGCTGTTCTATTTTACGATGGCCGTACTCGCGGCTTACTTGGCCAATATCGTCCAGCGGGCAGTTACCGGTCAAAAGATAAGCCTGCCCAAGGTCGCGGTGATGGCGACGACGGTGTTTATCATCTACTATGGCTGGATACATATCAACGACCTCGTCATCGGCTACGCGGCCTTTGCCGTTTTCCACGATATCCAGTACTTCGCCATCGTCTGGATCTACAACAACAACCTAGTCAAAAGGCAGGAGCGCACCACCAAGCTCCTGCGCACCTTCTTCACCACGCGCACCTTGCCGATCTTGGTCGCGTACGTGCTAATATGCTTCGCCTACGGCAGCATCAACATGATGGAGGGCTTCCTCAAGTCCGAGCAGGCGATCAAGATGGTCGAGATATTCGTCATCACCTCGACGCTTTTGCACTACTACTTCGACGGGTTTATCTGGAAAATCCGCGACCGCAAAAACCAAGCCAATTTGGGAATCAATGCCGAGGAGGGGTCCAACCGCATTGGATTGCAAGCATTGCCGAGCGGCTTGGCCTCGTACTTGCGCGAGACCGGCAGGCAGTTGGCCTATTTCGCGGTGCCGGTGATGGCGTTCTCGCTTTTCCAGTTTTACTGGACGGCCGACGAGGCTGAGGCGCGGGAGAAGATGGTCGAATTGTTCCCGGACTTGGCCGGTGCCCACAACAACCTCGGCGTCTTGTACGCGCGGCAGGGCAATTGGGAAAAGGCCACCGACGAGTATCGGCGGGCGCTAGAGCTGGATGCGAGGGCCTATGAGGCGCATAAGAACCTCGGTCTGCTCTACGCACGGCAGGGCGTGCTCGACAAGGCGCATGTTCACTACCAGCAGGCGATAGACCGCAAGCCGCGCTACGTCGAAGCGCTCAACGCGCAGGGGTTGGTTTTTTTACAGCGGGGCGAGTTCGCCAAGGCCGAGGAACGCTTTCGCGAGGCCCTTGACGAGTTCGATTACGCCCCGGCGTACAACAACCTCGGCACGGCCTATTTGCAGATGGGAAACTTGCCGGCGGCGATCTCCACCTACGAAAGGGCCGTCGCGCTCGACCGGGCCGACGCCTCTCATCATTTCAACTTGGGGTTGGCCTTGCAGAAGGCCGGAGAGAACGAGCAGGCGGTCGCCGCGTTTGCTGCGGCCCTCTCTTTAGAGCCACGCCACGTCAAAGCTTATTTGAGTATGGCGCTTTCCTACCAGCGGCTGGGCCACCTCGCTGAGGCGCGGCAGGCGTTGCAACAGCTCTTGGCAGTGGAGCCGAACCATGCCACGGCTGCGCTGCTGTTGGCCCGAATGTGAGCGGAAATCCTGCCTAATGGCGATGCGCTCGGTCACCCTGAGTAGCTAGCGCGAAGGGATAGACGTCCAAACGTTCTAGGGCCGTGGCGTCTTCGCGGACCCGGTACACTCCATTGACCGGCACGTTTGTAAAGGTCTGCACCGTGCCCGACGGCCAGTGCAAAGTCAGCGTGTCTAGTACCTCAGCTTCCCCCAATCCGATCTCCTGTTGTAAAGTCGAAGCCCCAAAACTCGCGCCCGTGCCGGCGAGGATGTGGATCGTCTGCGCTCCGGCGCGGGCTTGAATCCGCGTCCCGATCCCGGCTCGATTCGATTTAGTTCCCTCTAGTTTGAGGGTGATCCAATGGTTGCCGTGCCCGGGGTTTTCAAAGAGCACGTTGGTGTATACGTCCCCGGCATACGCCCCGCCGACCACCGCGTAGATGTCCTGATCGCCGTCGTTGTCAATGTCGCCGAAGGCCACGCCGTGCCCCTTTTGCAAATGCCCGAAGCCTCCCGATGTGGTCACGTCTTGGAAGACGCGCCCTTGGGCATTGCGGAACATGCGGTTGGGGATTAGCGAACGGTAGTCGGGGTCACCAGTGCCAGCGTAGAAATCGAGCCAGCCGTCGTTGTCGAGGTCGCCGAAGTTACAGCCCATCGTATAGAGGACTTTGTCGCTGTGGGTCTGTTGGGCCATGTCGGCGAAAGTGCCGTCGCCTTGGTTGTGAAAGAGGCGGGGCGGTTCGCCTTTGTGCGGCAGGCCGAGGTAATCGGCAGCCACATCGCCGGCATCGGCCTTGTAGCCGGAGACGAACAGATCGAGCCAGCCATCGTTGTCGTAGTCCCAAAACCACACCGGAAAGCTAAACGTCGGTTGGCTCACGCCAGCGCGGGCGGTTATGTCCGAGAAACGCCAGCGGCCGTTGGCGTCTGGGCCATCATTGTGGAAGAGCAGGTTGGGCTGCCCGAGGCGGGAGATGTAGAGGTCGGGCCGGCGGTCGTTGTCGAGGTCGCCCCAAGCCACCCCTTTGACGAAGCCCACAACGTCTAGGCCGACTTCCGCTGCTACGTCGGTGAAGGTTCCGTCGCCTTGGTTGCGGAACAACTCGCAGGGATGTTGCTCTTGGGCGGAGGATTCGTTGCCCACGAACAGGTCGAGCCAGCCGTCGTTGTCGTAGTCGATCCAAGCAGCCGTCTGTGTCGGGTGCAGAGTGAGCAGCCCAGCCGCTTGGGTTACATCGGCGAAGGTTCCGTCGCCTTGGTTGCGCAATAGCGAGTTGGGGTGGAGGCCGCTGGCACCAAACCAGCCGCCTCGCAGGACTAGCACATCGGCGAAGCCGTCGTTGTCAAAATCCGTCTGCACGGCGTTGAGGCCGCCGACTAAGCCGGTCAAACCAGCGACGGCAGTGCGCTCGGCAAAGGTTCCGTCGCCTTGGTTGCGGAAGTAGCGCAGTGGATCGTCGAGGCCCCAAGAAGTGGCGATGATGTCGAGGAAGCCGTCGTTGTCAAAGTCTTCCATAATGCCGCCCCCGGCCAAGCCGAGGACATTCAACCCTAGGGCGGGTGCCCGGTCGGGGAAGCGGCCAATATCGGCGTCAGCGGCGAAGACCTCCGGGGGAATGAGATGGGCGGCTGGCACTTGGTGCGGGTACTCTCCCACGGTCATATAGGCGATGTTGAGCAGCCAGCGCGAGGTTAGGTCGTAGGGAGTCTTTTTTAGGATTGCTCGGTAGTAGGCGATGGCCGCACGCGATCCGTCTTGCACGTTGTGGACTCCCTCGGCCGCGATGGGCAGCAGGCAGGAAGCGAGGTTGTGGTCGTCGATGCAGTTTTGCTGCTCGCCGAGCCGTAAGTAGGCGAGGGCAATCATTTCTTCGAGGCCCGGGCGAGTGCGGAAGCGGTGGGCATCGGCTTGGTCGCGCACCTGCTCGAAGAGGGCGGCCGCCTCGGCGGATGTGCCGGCGCGCAACAGCTCTTTGGCCAGTTCGACCTGTCGGCTGAGCTGTTGTACGGGGTCGTCTGGCGCGGACTGGCGGCGTAGCCAGTCAACGCGTCGCTGGCTCAAGTAGATGTTGTCCTCGGCGTTGGCATGCGCGGCGAGGGCGGCGAGTTGCTCGGCCATGCGCTGAGTGCCGGGAGTCTGGTAAGGATCGGCAGCGCAACTTGCTAGCGCGAGAACCAAGAGGGCGATGGCGCAGGGGTTCATAAGGATCCATGGCAGAAGATAGGGGCGTTGATTATTCCGATGGCTTTTTATTTTAACAGAGTCAGTTGCTTGGTGGCCAAGTAGGCCCCGGCCTGCAATCTGTAGAAGTAGGTGCCGCTGGCGACTGGGTGACCGGCGTCGTCGCGCCCGGTCCACTCGGTGCGATAGCGGCCGGTGACGAGATGTCGTGCGACTAAGGTGCGGACCTTTTGGCCGATCGCGTCGTAGATGTCTAATTCGACGGCGGCCGGGGCCGCAAGCTGGAATTCGATGGTCGTGGCCGCATTGAAGGGGTTGGGGTGGTTCTGGTCGAGGGCAAAGGCTGCCGGTGTGGCCTCGGCGAAAGCAGGGGCAGCGGCGAGGACCGTTGGTGCGCCTAGGCTGGCGATCCATTCCGCGATGAGTTCAGCACCGCGTCGGTCGATGATGGAGGAAGCCAAAGGGGGCATGCGAAAGGTGCCCAGCGTCAGCATCCGCAGATAGAGCGTGGAAAGCTGCGGTGCCCCGGGGGTGAGGATGAGGGCCTCTGGCTCGCCCAGATCGCCGAGCGTGGGGAAAGCCCCGATAGTATTGGTTTCGACTAAAGGCGTGTCGTAGCGCAGGTCAATGATGGTGCGGCCCACGCTCTCGGGCCGATGGCACGGCGCACAGTTGACGTGTAGGTACGAGCGGGCGCGCTGGTTGAGCGGAACGCCTTCGTCGAAGGGATTGGGTAGGCGGGGCAAGGAAGACAGGTCGGCTGGCAATTCCTCGGCAAAAAGGCCCTGTTGGAAGAGGGTGTACAACTGGTTTTGCTCCGCGCCGGTGTGGAGTTGGGCCGTATGTACGCCGAGGACATAGCCCGCGCCCTTGGTGTGGCAGACCTCGCAGTCTTGGCGCGAGGGAAAGTAGTAGTCTTGCAAGAGAAAGCCCACCGGATCTTGCGGGTCGTCAATCACGTATGCAACGGTCGTGCTGTCGGCGAGCAAGGTAGCGTCAGTGCCAGCCTCGTTCCATTGATAGCTATAACCGTCCCAGCCCGGGGCGTCCACGCGCTTGATGAGGAAGCGCGTTTCGACGATGCGCCGGCTGGCCGGATTGCCGCGCACCAAGTCGAGGTAAAAGTTCTTGATCAGGAGAGTCTCGTCGGGAAAGCTCCAAGGCCCACGGCTGGCAAAGGCCATGCGCTCACCGGGCGGCAGGCGAATGAACCGCATTTTTGTGGTTCCGTCCGACCAAAACGGCGCATTGACTTCGTACGGCACTACGCCGGCCGCGGGCGTTTGCGTTCCTAAGTCGCTGAAAACCTGCGCGTCGGCCAAGCGCACGGGCGGGAATTCCTCCGTGGGCGGGAAGACGATTTCCCACAGCCCGCGCTCGCCGCTCCATTCGATCACATAGAGGCGATTGCCGATGATTTCCGCGTCAATAGGGTTGGAAAACCCTCCGACGATGCGGGTGACGCGCGCCTCGTACTTGCCGCCGACTTTCGCTAAATCGAGGTGGAGCAGGTCTTGGCTGGGATCGTTGAACGGGCCGTTGACGCTGTTGCCGTTGGGGTCGCCCCGAGTCCAACTGAGCACGAAGCCGTCGCCGCGGAACGGCTCGGCGAGGGCATGGGCCGCGTCGAACACCAGCCCCAAGGGAGAGCGATGCGCGGTGAAGGTGCCAAAGCGCACACCCTCTTCGCTGGCATTCTTGATTTGGCCGTCGGCTGGGTCGCGATAGGCGTCGGCGTCTGGTCCGAGATTGATTACCGGGTCGGTGAAGCGGCGCGGTGGTGGTGGGTACGTGGGATCGTTGTGGTAGTAGCCTTCGCGCACGGCCGTGGAGCGGGGGGAGAGGAGGAAGTCAGTGGCCGGGTCGTAGTCGGGAAATTGCTGCGGGGTGTCTTCGAGTCCCATGCGCCAAGGGAAGCCGTAGTGATGCCCTTGGCGCAGCCAATTGAGTTCCTCGGCCATGTCGCGGCCCGGTCCGTTCTCCGTGGCGAAGAGGTCGCCGTTGGGCGCGAAGGCGAGGTCATAGGCATTGCGCAGGCCCTCGGCAAAGAGGAATCCTTGGTCGAGAAGACTGTAGCGGTCGTTGGGCAGCACGAGGTCGCGGGCCTCGGTCGGGACGCGCAAAATCACGGCTGTAAGTGCGGTTTCACGCAACCCGGGGAAGTGCCCATCGCCGTCTTGTATTTCGCCGTGATCGGTGCGCGAGCCACTGTTGATAAAGAGCGAGCGATTGTCCAAGCTGACGACCAGCCCGTTGACCTCGTGGTTGTAGATGCAGTCGCACCGCTCATAGGGGACGGTCTCCGCGAGGGTGAAAAAGGTGCGCTCGCCACTGCTCGGATCGACTTCGCCCTTAGTGATGGTGGCGATGTTGTAGCTGGATAGGTCGATGCGTTTGAGGACGTAAAAGATGCCGTTGGCGTCGATAAACAGTGCGCTCGGGCGACGGAAGCCGTGGTCGGCGGCAGTGTACACCGCGCCCGCAGCAGGCACGAGGGTGATGTCGCCGTTGGTTTTGAGGACGTAGCGGTTGTCGGCCGTAGGATCGCGGCCAAAGATGGAGGCGGTGAGGATGTCGTCGATGGGAACATCGGCGGGTAGGTTGTCCGGATCGAGCTGTTCCCACTGTCGCTCGCCCGTGTCGGCGTCGAGCAAAAGCCCGCGGGCGAGGGCAAACTGGCCGCTGTCTCGGGGACCGTGGCGATTGGACGCAAGGTAAAATGAGCCATCCGGCCCGATGGCAAAGCCCGTGAAGCCGCTGCGGATGCCGTGATCGCTGTGGGAATAGGCTGGAACGCGCTCAGCCGCCGCTAGGTCAATGCGTTCGATGGCGCCATCCTGCCGCAAGATATAGAGCGCGTCGTCGCGTGGATCCTTGGCGATGCGGATGGTGCCTTGGGAGACGCCGAGGATGCGGCGAATTTCAAGGTCGTCGCGGGTGGCTTGCGGGTCGGCGTAGGCGGTGGAGCAAAGGGCTGCGAGCGCGACGAGCGAGAGACAACGGACCAGCATGGAATTTCTTAGCGATGCTCACTTGAGCAGCATAAGCTGCCGGGTGGCGACAAAATCGCCGGCCGATAGCTGGTATAGGTACGCGCCGCTGGCTACTGGCTCGCCGCGCTCGTTGCGACCGTCCCATTGCAGGCGATGGTGCCCGGCGGGCAGGAAACCGCTGATGAGAGTGCGTACGCGCTGCCCGCTGCTGCTGTAAATGGCCAACTCGGCTTGGGACGCAAGGGCGAGTTGGAAGGCAATGGTGGTGCTTGGGTTAAAGGGGTTTGGGAAATTTTGCCCCAACGCAAACTCCGCGGGTGCAACCCCTTCGGCCTCGGCAACAGCCGTCTCCTTTGCAGCCGGCGGCAGGACGATTTCCCAAAGCCCGCGCCCGCCGCTCCACTCGATGACATAGATGCGATTGCCGATGATTTCCGCATCAATGGGGTTGGAAAACCCGCCGACGAGGCGAGTGACGTGCGCTTCGTAGTTGTCGCCGAATTTTGCCAAGTCGAGGTGCAGTAGGTCCTGGCTGGGGTCGTTGAACGGGCCGTTGAGGTCGTCGCCGTCCGGGTCGCCCTCGGTCCAACTGAGCACGAACCCGTCGCCTTGGAACGGCTCGGCGAGCGCATTATTCGCGTCGAACACCAGCCCCAAAGGCGAGCGATGCGCGGTGAAAGTGCCAAAGCGCACGTCCTCTTCGCTGGCATCCTTGATTTGGCCATCGGCCGAATCGCGATATTTGTCGGCATCTGGCCCGAGGTTGATCACCGGGTCGGTAAAGTCGCGCGGTGGTGGCGGGTACGCGGGGTCGTTGTGGTAATAGCCTTCGCGCACGGCGGTGAACCCGGCCGGGAGGAGGAAGTCGGTGGCCGGGTCGTAGTCGGGAAATTGCTGCGGAGTGTCTTCGAGTCCCATGCGCCAGGGAAAGCCGTAGTGATGCCCTTCGCGCAGCCAGTTGAGTTCCTCGGCCATGTCGCGGTCTGGTCCATTTTCCGTGGCGAAGAGGTCGCCGTTGGGCGCGAAAGCGAGGTCGTAGGCATTGCGCAGACCCTCGGCAAAGAGGAAACCTTGGTCGAGAAGAGCGTCGCGGTCGTTAGGTAGCACGAGGTCGCGGGCATCGGTCGGGACGCGCAAGACAATAGCCGTGAGCGCGGTTTCGCGGAGATCGGGAAAGGCACCTTTCCCATCTTGTATTTCGCCGTGATCGGTGCGCGAGCCACTGTTAATAAAAAGCGAGCGATTGTCCAAGCTGACGACCAGCCCGTTGACCTCGTGGTTGAAGATGCAGTCGCACCGCTCATAGGGTGCGGTCTCCGCGAGGGTGTACCAAGTGCGCTCGCCGCTGCTTGGATCGACCTCGCCCTTGGTGATGGTGGCGATGTTGTAGCTGGATAGGTCAATGCGTTTGAGGACGTAAAAGGTGCCGTCGGCGTCGATAAACAGCGCACTCGGGCGACTAAAGCCATGGTCAGCGGCCGTATATACCGTACCCGAAGGCACGAGGGTGATGTCGCCGTTGGTCTTGAGCGCATAGCGGATGTCGGTCGTGGGATCGCGGCCGAGGCTGGTGGCGGCGAGGATGTCGTCGATGGGAATGTCGGCGGGTAGGTTGTCCGGGTCGAGTTGCTCCCACTGCCGCTCGCCGGTATCGGCGTCGAGCAAAAATCCGCGGGCGAGGGCAAATTGGCCGCTATCACGGGGGCCGCGGCGGTTGGAGGCAAGGTAAAACGAGCCGTCCGGCCCAATGGCAAAGCCCGTAAAGCCGCTGCGGATGCCGTGATCGTTTCTGGAGTAGGCAGGCGCGTGTTCGGCTGCCGCTAGATCAATGCGATCAATCGCGCCGTTTTGCCGCAAGGAGTAGAGCGCATCATCGCTCGGATCCGTGGCGATGCGGATCGTACCTCGGGGGACGTTGAGGATGCGGTGGATTTCGATGTCGTCGCGGGTGGCTCGCGGGTCGGCATAGGCGGTGGAGCAAAGGGCGGCGAGTGCTGCTAGCGCGAGGCAATGGGCGAACATGGGGTCCTTTCAGAGGGAGAGTGGGGTAGGAGTCAGCACAGTTAAAATAGAAGGTTTAGGAGTAATGACAAACAGCGTCGGTAGTCCGTCCCGACCTTCCGGATCCGTCTTGATCCTTATCAGATTGGCGAAATTCGACCTAGTATGAAACCCGTAATTCTTTGTCTATCGGGTTCGTGTTATGCCGAGTCGTCGAGGCGGTCGCCAAAGAGGGTATGCGAGGTGGCGCGGGCGATGCGAACGGCTACGAGCTCGTTGCTCGCTGCTAATTGCGGGAAAATCGCCGTCTTACCCTGCGGGGTGCGGCCGTAGTAGCGGGGCTGGCCGTCGGCGGCTGGCCGCTTGGACGGGCCTGCGACGAGGACCTCGACTGTGCGTCCGATTTGCAGGTGGTTGATCTGGCGCGAGATCTTCTCTTGCAGGGCGATGATGTGCTGGAGGCGCTCGCCCTTGACGGCTTCGGGAATGTCGTCGGGCAGCTTCTTGTGAGCGTATGTGCCCTCGCGCTCGGAGTATTTGAACATGAAAGCTGAGTCGTAGCGGATCTCTTCCATTAGGTCGCAGGTCTGGCGGAAGTCTGTGTCGGTCTCGCCGCAAAAGCCGGTGATGATGTCGGTCGTCAGGGCGAGGTCGGGTAGGGCGGCGCGCAGCTTCTGCACGAGCTGTCGGTATTGATCGACGGTGTACCCGCGACGCATGCGGACGAGCTGTTCGTCCGAGCCGCTCTGGACTGGCAGGTGCAGGCTCGGGCACACCGGGCCGACCTCGGCCATGGCGTCGATCACGCGGTCGGTAAAATCAACCGGATAAGGCGAGGTGAAGCGCACCCGCTCAATGCCTTCGATTTGGCCGACTTGCCTCAAGAGATCCGCAAAATCCACGTTGCCAGCGCAATAGGAATTAACGGTCTGGCCGAGTAAGGTAACTTCCTTAAACCCCTCGGAGGCAATGTGTTGTACTTGGCGGATGATCTCGTCGGCGGGTACGCTGCGCTCCCGGCCGCGCACAAAGGGGACAATGCAGAAGGTGCAGAACTTGTCGCAACCGCGGATGATGGTGACCCAAGCATTGGTGCCGGTTATGCGCTGAGGGTGGACGCCGCTGTAGTTCTCAGAGCGGTCGAGGCGCACATCTAAGAGCGCGTCGTCGCTGGATTGGGCGAGAAGCTGGGGCAGGCGGCGGTAGGAATCCGGCCCCATGACCAAATCGACGAAAGGGGCGCGTTCTGGTAGGCTCTTGCTCAGGTGTTGGGCCATGCAGCCGAGGATGCCCAAGGTGAGGTTGGGTCGGTGGACGCGAAGGCCGTTGAGCTGGCTGACGCGGCCAATGACCCGCTCCTCGGCGTGCTCGCGCACTGCGCAGGTGTTGAGCAGGATAATGTCGGCGCGCTCGGCGCGTTCCGCAATCTGAAACCCGGCGTCGGCGAGGATGCTGGCCACCAGTTCGCTGTCGGCCACGTTCATCTGGCAGCCGTAGGTCTCGATGTACACGCGGCGGCCCGTCGCACCGGGGCGCGTTGCCACGGGCTGGCATCCGGTCGCTGGTACGCCCTGCGGGCGCGAGTGAGGCGTTTCGAGGAGGGGCAAGTTCATTGGCGGACTCCAAAAGTTAGCTCTTCACGGGCTTGCTCAATCCGCACGTCCACGAACTCGTTGGGCCCGGCCGGACCGGCGAAGAGAACCTTGACGTAGTTGTCGCTCAAGCCGATCTGCAAGCCGGTGGCTGGGTCTGGACGTCCTTCGGCGAGGACTTGGAGCGAACGGCCGACAAAGCGCTGGTGGAAGGCGAGTCGCTTGGCCGCGCCGAGGGCGATGAGTGCTTGGGCGCGCTCCTTTTTGACTGCAGCGTCTTGGTGTCTAGGCAGGCGCTCGGCCGGGGTACCTTCGCGCTGGGAGTACGAAAAGACGTGGAGATACGTCAGCGGCAGGTCGGCCAACAAGGCGCGGGTCTGGGCAAAATGCGCGTCGGTTTCCCCGGGGAAGCCGACCATGACGTCGGCACCAATGGCGCAATCGGGGATGCGGCTGGCGATCCGCTCAATCCGCTCGGCGTAATAGGCGCGGGTATAGCGCCGCCCCATGCGCTTGAGAATGTGGTCGTCGCCGCTTTGCAAAGGCACGTGGAAGTGGCGGCAGACTGCAAGGGAAGCTGCGGCTTGGTCGATCAGTGCGTCGGTGACATAACCCGGCTCAATGGAGTTGAGGCGGATGCGCTCCAAGCCGTCGATTTGCTCCAATGCTTCGAGCAGCCCAACGAGAGCTTCGGGCTGGCCTTGGTCGAACCCGTAGCGGCCCGTGTGGACGCCGGTCAGGGCGAGCTCGCGGTAGCCGGCCGCGACCATGCGCCGGGCTTGAGCGACGACTTCAGGGGCTGGGCGGCTCGCGCTGTGCCCGCGCACTGCCGGGATAATGCAATAGGTGCAGTGTTCGTCGCAGCCGTCTTGGATTTGCAGGCTGCCGCGCGTACGGCCTTGGGGCACTGCGCCGTCAATGACGAGAAATTGCTCGGTGCGTGGCCTCGTTGCCGAAGGCGCGGGGGGCGTGGCACCCGCTAGATGCGCTTCGAGCAGCTCGACGAGTTGGGCCTTCTGGCCGTTGCCCACGACCAAGTCGGCACCGGCTGCTGCGAGGTCTGCTGGCCGCCGCTGGGCATAGCAGCCGGTGGCGACGATCTCCGCGCTTGGATTGCGCCGCCGGGCGCGGCGCACGGCCTTGCGCGAGTCCGCATCGCCCGCGCCGGTGACCGTACAGGTATTGACCACGTACACGTCGGCCTCAGAGCTGAAGGGCACGATTGCGTAGCCGTGTTCGGTCAGGCGGTAGGTGAGGGCTTCTACCTCGTAGGCATTGAGCTTGCAACCCACGTTTTGCAGGGCTACGCGCGTGTTTTCGGATGTTGGAGTGCTCATAAGTCGCGTCGCGAAAGGGAAATGAGATAAACAATAAAAATTAAAGATCGGCCCTCTCTGGGGCAATGGGCCGCTTAGGCGGGTTCGAGCTGGGCGTACGCGACGGCAATGCGTTTGATCCGCGTCTGAAAGCGGATGGAGAGCTTCATCTTTTCGCCGTACCCTTCGCGGCTGACGATCTGGCCACGCCCCCATTGGGGGTGGCGCACCCACTGGCCAACGGCGAGGAAATCGTCTTGGGCGACAAACTCATCGAAGCCGGGCGACCGCTCGGCGTCCCACTCGTAGTGGACGCCTTGGGACGCCTTTTTGCGGCGCGGCGAGCCGATGCGCTGCCGCGAGCGGGCAAAGCCGTGGTCCAACTCGTAGCTCTGGGCCACGAGCTCGGCGGGAATTTCGCTTAAAAACCGCGAGGGTTCGGTTGAAAGCAGCGAGCCGTACGCATAGCGGCGCAGGGCATAGGTGAGGCTGAGCTGCTCTTGCGCACGGGTCATGCCCACGTAGCAGAGCCGGCGCTCCTCTTCGATGGCTTGAGGATCACCGACGGCCCGCGCCGTGGGAAAGAGGTTTTCTTCGAGACCGCAGACAAAGACCAAGGGGAACTCTAGGCCCTTGGCGCTGTGCAGGGTCATCAAGGTAATGGCGTTGTCGCTGACGTCGCTTTCGTCCGCTGAGGTCAGCAGCGACTTTTCTTCGAGATAGGTCGCTAAAGTCGAGTCTGGGTTCGCGTCCGCGTACTCGGTCATCTCGGCCAATAGCTGGTCGAGATTCTGCAAGCGCGCTTCGGCTTCTGGGGTGTTTTCAGCCGCGAGCATTGCGCGGTACCCACTCTTTTCGACGACTGCAAAGCCCAGTTCGGGCAAGGAACGCGCCGCGGTGGCTGCCATCAGCTCGCCGAGCAAGGCTGCGAAGGCTGCGAGGCTCTTTTGCGCACGGCCGCTAAGGCTGGGTACGTCGTCGAGGTGCTCAAACGCAGTGAAAAGGCTCCAGCCCTTGGCTTGGGCAAAAGCCTGCAAGCGGGCGAGGGAGGTGTCGCCAATGCCGCGACGGGGCGTATTGACGATGCGGCGCAGGGCAATGTCGTCGGCCGGGTTGACCAACAGGCGCAAATAAGACAGCACGTCGCGAATTTCTCGGCGGTCGTAAAAGCGGATGCCCCCGACAATTACATAGGGGAGGCCGACGCGCTGTAGCTCTTCTTCAAAGGGCCGCGACTGGGCGTTGGTGCGGTAGAGCACCGCGGCGTCCCCGAGGCTGTAGCGGCCCAGGCGGTCGTAGCGGCGGATGGCATCGACCACGTGGCGGGCCTCGCGGCGGTCCGAGTCGCATTCGACGACCGAGACCGGGTCGCCTTCGGGGCCGTCCGTCCACAATTCTTTGCCCTTGCGGCCTTGGTTGTGGCTGATGACAGCGTTGGCCGCGGCGAGGATGCGGCCGGTGGAGCGGTAGTTTTGCTCCAGCCGCACGCTGCGGGCATCCGGGTAGTCGCGCTCAAAATCGAGGATGTTGCGAATGTCGGCACCGCGGAATTGGTAGATCGACTGGTCGTCGTCCCCGACCACGCAGATGTTGCGGTGGCGAGCTGCTAGCTGGCGGCAGAGCAAGTACTGGGGCCGGTTCGTGTCTTGGTATTCATCGACGAGCAGGTGCTCAAAGCGCTCTTGGTAGGTTTGCAGAATGTCCGGGTGGCGGTCGAACTGGCGCACGACCTCAATGAGCAAGTCGTCGAAATCAAGGGCTTGGTTGCGGCGCAACTCGTGCTCATAGTCGGCATAGAGTTCGGCGATTTGCCGTTGGTTCTCGCTTGCTTGGTGCGCAAATTCCAACGGGTCGAGCATGGCGTTCTTGGCGCGGCTGATCTGGCTGGCGACAGCGCGTGGGGCAAGCTCGCGCTCATCGATCTGGTGGGCGTCGAGGACGCGGCGGATGGTAGCTCGGCGGTCGTCTTCGTCGTAGATGGAGAAATTGGGATCTAAACCAAATCCCTCGGCTTGGTGGCGCAGGATGCGCGCGCAGATTGAGTGAAAGGTGCCGATCCATAACTCGGTAGCCGCCGAGCCGACTAACTGCTCGATGCGCTCGCGCATTTCGCCCGCGGCTTTGTTGGTAAAGGTCGCGGCGAGGATGCGCCACGGGGGCACACCAACTTCTTTAATGAGGAAGGCGACTCGATGGGTGAGTACGCGGGTCTTGCCCGAGCCGGCCCCAGCGAGGATCAACAGGGGGCCGCCCGAGGCCTCGGCGGCCCGGCGTTGCGCTGGATTGAGGGCGTCTAGTATGGACATTCAGTTAGTCTGTAAGTGCTGGGCTAGCTCGATCCGACGCTCGTGTAGCGCAGGTCTTGGATGGGTATTATCAGGGCGGTCAAGATGCCTTCAGGGTTACCGCCGCGAGTCGCTAAAGGTCGAGATCGTATGCGTCATCTTGCCACGAGACAAAGCCTATCGCAGCGATGACACAGGCCCCTAGCGCCAAAACGCCAAAGGCGATCAATCCCGCCCGATTCGCTCGATTGGAAGCTAGAGCCGTCATTAGAACCTCGCAGCCTTTAATCACTAGATAGAAGGCTAGCATATAGGTAATAATTTGCAACATCCCCGCCATGCACTTACCCCTTGTTGGGTTTGGTTGGGTTTTGAGAGAATATAGCCGCAGGTCGTTGGGCATCAATTCACGCGCTGGGCTAGCTTGATCCGGCGTTTGGCGCGCTCGTGTTCTTTGTTGGTGCGGCTGAAGATGTGGGTGCCGTCGCCGCGGGCGACGAAGTAGAGATATTCGGTTTCTGCCGGATAGAGCACAGCGAGAAGAGCCGTGCGGCCGGGGTTGCAGATGGGGCCGGGGGGCAGGCCGTGGTGGCGATACGTATTGAAGGGCGAATCCACTTCCAAGTCGGCATAGGTCAGCCGCCTCTTGTCCGTGCCGAGGGCGTAGTTGACCGTCGCACAGGATTCGAGGCGGCGATTGAGCTTGAGGCGGTGCTGGAAGACGCCGGAGATAATGGGCTGCTCCTCGACGGCCATCGCTTCGCGCTCAATGATCGAGGCGAGTGTTACGGCTTGGTGCAGCGAAAGGCCGCGAGCCTTGAGCCGCTGGCGCAGGGTGTCGGCAAATACGCGGTGAAATTGGTTGACCATGAGGGAAGCGATGGCGCGTTCATCGGCGTTTAGGTCGAAGAAGTACGTCTCGGGGAAGAGGTAGCCTTCAAGGGTGGACGCGGCCACCCCGAACTGGCGGATGAGGTGCGGGTCTTCGGTGGCAGCGATAAAGCGAGCCGAGTCGGCTACACCTGCAGCCTGTAGCTGGCCCGCGATCTGGTGGCGATTCAGGCCCTCGGGAATCGTTGCGGGTTGGGTTTGGATGGGGGCCTTGAGTAGGGATTGGGCCATGGCGGCTGTCGTGCCGGTGCCGTCGAGCTGATAGGTCCCCGCCTTGAGCTGATGACCTAGGCCCTTGAGCCGGACGATCGAGGTAAAGACATGCGCGTTCTGGATCAGGTTTTCCCGCTCTAGCAACTGGCCGATCCAGCCAGCGCTCGCACCCTGCGGAATGTGGATCAGGCGCGCCGGGTATTCGTAGGTAGGTAGGTTCAAATACCACACCGCCCCAAGCGGCAACACCGCCCCCACCAGTGCAATAGCTGCGCCGAGTAAGAGCGCGCGGAGCCAGTGTGCAGACTTGGCTTGAGTTGACATACTGTAGGCCCTACTAAAATGACTAGAGTGTGTCGAGTTCGCGCCTATCCATAGAGAACACAAGCTGCGAGCGCAACGTAAGGTCTAGCAGAAGAAAGTATGGATCGGGAATTTTTTTTACAACCAAGGCTGAGAATAAAAGCCTAGTAAGATTATGCGAAAAGGCAGTCAGTGTCAATCTGCGTCTGCCTCTTTCTTGACGCTAACGGGGAATCCGGTTAATTTCCCAGTTTTTTGTCTTGTCGCCTCAACACACCCTGCTTCCGGTTGCAGGAGATTTCCGTTGGACTCCCAAGTAATCATCAGCATTTCTCAGCTTTCCCACGTCTATGCGGGTACGCGCAAGAAAGCTGGCCGCCGTGCGCTCCACGAGATTGATCTCGACATCCGCTCCGGGGAGACAATGGCCCTATTGGGGCCTAATGGCAGCGGTAAATCCACGCTTCTGCGCATATTGACCACTGCACTGATGCCCACTTCGGGTGCGGTGCGAGTCGGCGGTGCGCTCTTGGGGCGAGATCCGTCTGCGGTGCGCCGCCAATTGGGGGTCGTCTTTCAAGAGCCGGCACTCGACGGGAAATTGACAGTCGGCGAAAACTTGCGGACGGCGGGGTTGCTCTATGACATGGGCCGTCGCGCCGTGCGCCAGCGCAGCCAACAGTTGCTGGAGACCGTCGGCTTGTGGGAGCGGCGCAACGAGCGGGTGGAGAAGCTGTCTGGAGGCCTGCGGAGGCGCGTAGAATTGGCCAAAGCGCTGCTGCCGACACCGGCCATTCTCGTACTCGACGAGCCGACGGCCGGGTTGGACCCAGTCGCGCGCCAGGATTTCTGGCACCAAGTGGAGGAACTCAAAGCGGACGAACAGCTCACGGTTGTGGTCTCGACTCACCTCTTAGACGAAGCCGAGCGCACGGACCGAGTCGCCATTTTGCACCAAGGACAATTGCTCGTCTGCGGTCCCCCAAGGGTCTTACAGCGCCAATTGGGGCGCGAAATCCTCACGCTGCGCAGCGACGATGCGACCGCGCTGCAAACCGCCCTGCGCTGCGCCATGGGCCTAGAGGGCCTAGTTGTCGATCAAGACTTGCGCGTCCCGCTCAAGAGCGACATCAGCCTCGACGAGGTCTTCCAGCGCTTCGGCTCCCAGATCCGCTCGCTGTCGTTGGCTCCTCCCTCTCTCGACGATGTGTTCGTGCGCCACACCGGCCAGCACCTCGCGGAGGGAAACGCCGCTTGAACGGCGTCTGGATTCTGGCCCAGCGCGAAGTGCTGCGCTTTTTTCGTCAGCCCTCTCGGCTCTTGGGGAGCTTGGTACAGCCACTGATGCTGTGGTTTTTCATGAGCTCGGGTTTTGTCGATAGCTTCATCAGCGGGGACCGCGAGTTGAGCTACGGAGAATTCTTCTATCCGGGCATCGTGCTGCTGATTCTGCTATTCGCGGCGATTTTTTCTACAATCACCCTCATCGAAGACCGCAGCGTCGGCTTTTTGCAAGGCGTGCTAGTGGCTCCGGTGCCGCGCCTGAGCGTGGCGTTGGGCAAGCTAATCGGCGGTACGCTCATCGCTCTCTTGCAGGTGCTTGTGTTTTTGCTGCTGGCTCCGGTGGCCGGTATTGGCTTGGCAGTGGAGATGATCTTGGTACTCTTAGTCCTCTGTGCGCTGATCGGCATGGGCTTCACGGGTTTGGGCTTTGTGGTCGCGTGGAAGTTGGATTCAGTGGCTGGCTACCACGCGGTGATGAGCGTCGTTCTCATCCCCTTGTGGTTTCTTTCCGGTGCGCTCTTTCCCGTTGGAGGGGCCGCGCCTTGGCTCGAGTGGGTGATGCAGTGCAACCCTGTGACCTACGCGCTGGTCGTTTTGCGCAAGGCGTTCTACTTGGCGCCGGCCCAACTGATAGCCGATGCGGCGTTTGTGCGCGCCCTGTTAGTCACCAGTGGCTGGGCGGTGCTGACGACCACTGGGGCCGCTTGGATGGTGGCCCGCAGTCGCGGCCCCTGATTTCAGAGCTGATAGAGCATTAGATAGACCACCACGCCGCTAATCGAGACAAAGATCCACGCCGGCCAGACCCAGCGGGCCAACCGCCGATGGCGGGCGAAATCTTGGTTGTAAGCGCGCCAGACGACGAGCCCTACAAAGGGGGCTATTAACGCGGCGAGGACTACGTGGGGTATGAGCACGGCGAAGTACAAAAGGCGGGTCCAGTCGTGATGGGGATAGGGCACCGAGCCCACCTGAAAGTGGTAAACCAAATACGAACAGAGGAAGAGCGCGGAGCAGACGAGGGCGGCCAGCATGGACTTTTGGTGGGCTTGGCGCGCGCCGCGGCGGATCTGCAGGAAGCCGCGTACGAGCAAAAGCGCACACAAAGTGTTGAGGCAAGCGTTTAGCGTGGGGAGATCTAGAACAGACACAGGCTGAGCGGGAAGGAGAGTAGCGTAAACGAGGGCTTGCGACTAATGCACAAGCCCTCGTTGTGTTGTGGAGCCGCCACCCGGAGTTGAACCGGGGACCTACTCATTACGAGTGAGTTGCTCTACCAGCTGAGCTATGGCGGCTATGATATGAAGGAAAAACTAGGCGGGACCAGCTACGGTGTCAAGAGCCGTCCCGGTCTGCACTACGCATTAAAAGAAGTTGAATAGTTTGCCCAGCGCGTGGGCAAAGCCGTTGCGGGGTCGGTCGGCGTCGTGGGACTCGACCGGTGCTCTGTGTTCGTTGGCGACAAAGCGCAACAGGCCGACCGCGGTAGCATAGCTGGGGTCGCTGACCGTGGCTGGGGCGATCACGTCTTGGGGGATGCCAACGCGGACGTGGTGGCCGAGGACCTCTTCGGCGAGCGGCGCGATCTGGTCGAGCGAGGCTCCGCCGCCGGTGAGCACGATGCCGGCAGACAAGCGGTCGTTGTAGGAGGTATCGACGAGGGCTTGGCGCACGTATTCAAAAATCTCGCGCTGCCGGGCTTCGATGATCGCGCTGACCTGCTGCCGGGTTAAGGAACAGGCACGGCCGGCGGTAGTGTGGTACGTGACGGTTTGGTCGCCGTCTTCCCCGGGACAGCTAACGCTGCCAAAGCGGCATTTGAGCTGCTCGGCTTCGCGGATTGGGATGCTCAAGACGACTGAGATATCTCGCGTTATATCGTCGCTGCCGAGTGGAATTTCCCCTACGTGTCGCAGCGGACCTAGGAACACGGCTAGATCGCAGGTGCCGGCACCAAGGTCGAGCAGGGCCACGCCCATGTCTCGTTCATCTTGGGACAAGGTGGCGTGGGCAGCGCCGACACTTTCGAGGACTACGCCGGCGATCTCAACGCCGGCTTTGGAGGCGGCGTGGCGAAAGGCCGTGCATAGATGTTCGGCCACGGAAACGGTTAGCACCTCGATCGACAGGCGATTGCCGTGCAGCCAGAGCGGGTTTTGTACCGGCTCGTCATCGACGGCATAGCTCTGGACGAAGCGATGCATCACCGTTTGGTCCTCGACGACCTGTTCCTGCGCGACGGCGAGTAGGGCGCGGTCCCGATCCTCTTCGGAAATGGGGTTGGAGGAGCCGGAGATACCTACCGTGTTGTAACTTTTCCGGGCGCTGATGCCTTCGCCGGCCATGCCGAGATAGGCCCCGGCAATTTTGAGGCCGATCGAGCGCTCGGCTTCGGCGAGAGCCGTGTGGATCGACTCTGCTACTTGGGGCATGTCGATGACGGCACTGCGGCGCAGACCGGTGCAGGGGCTGTGCCCTAGGCCCAAAATCTTGACTTGAGAATTGTTCTGCACCTCGCCGACTAGGCATAGAACTTTTGATGCACCAACATCGAGAACGACGACGGGGGATCCAGCCATAGTTGGCGTACCTTCTTTCTAAGCGCAGCCGCAAAATGCAGCGCAGTAGTCTAGGTGGATACGTACTGAGAGGGGAGAATGCTATCGCCTAGCGGCGGCGATGCGACGGATTGAGGTGCTCGACCCCAAATTACTAGTGCTTACAACGCCAGACAAAGGGGGAAGTCGGCTCACCGTAAACACTTAATTAAGTAAGGATGATGGAAGAATAGGAAAGCCGCCGGAGAAAGTCAAGCCCACCGGAGGGCTGGGGCTGGCCTTGACTGGGCCAAGGCCAGCGCCTAAGATAAGCGAAATCGCGAACATTAATGGGTGTGTTCGCGCTTGCGGCGCACCCGCAAAAAGGAGCGAATATATGGCCCGTGGGATAAACAAAGTAATCTTGATCGGCAATTTGGGCAGCGACCCCGAAGTGCGCTACACGCCAAATGGAGCACCCGTAGCCAATTTCAGCTTGGCCACCTCTGAAAGCTGGAACGACCGCAATACGGGCGAGCGCCAAGAGCGGACCGAATGGCACCGGCTCGTGCTTTGGAGCAAGCTGGCCGAGATCGCCGGGCAGTACCTCAAAAAGGGTGCCAAAATCTATGTCGAAGGCAGGTTGCAGACCCGTTCTTGGGACGACCAGAGCGGCCAGAAGCGCTATGCGACCGAGGTCGTGGTCAACGACATGCAGATGCTCGATTCTCGCGGCGAGGGCGGTGGCAGTGGCAGTGGCAGTGGCGGCAGAGATGCCGGCTACAATCCGTCCGGCGATCCGTCCGGCGGGCAAAACGTCGGCCCAGCCGCCCAGCCCGCCGCACCTCCGCCGCCGTCGGGCGACGACGACGACCTGCCGTTCTAAAGTTTGGCGGGCAGTTTCTTCCACTTGTGGCTGGCCGAGCAGGTCTTTCCCCTAGTTTTTGGCGACTGCGCGGGCGAAGGGGAACTGCGATCGGCCTTTGCCGCTGGTTCCGTAGGCCCGGATATCGGTTTTTTCCCCGGCGGCCCGGCGGCCTTGTCGCATCGAGTACATCTGGAGCACTGCGGCGACTTTTTGCGGGCCCTAACCCAAGAGACTGCCAGTGCTAGCGAGCGGGCGTTTGCAGCGGGTTGGGGGCTTCACGTCTATACGGATATGGCTTTGCATCCTTGGGTTGAGGCCCGCGTGGCTGCATTGCTCCGCGAGGGTATCCAGCCGGTCGCGCCTGATTTGTGGCACCTGCGCTTGGAATGGGGGATTGATTGCCGCTTGCTGGCCGGCGAGGGGATGGACGGGCTGTGGAGTGCGCGATTGCACTTTCCCCGCCGCGCTGATGGCCGCAGCTTGCTGGGGGAAGTAGGGCAGGCTTTCTACGGTCGAGATGCCGACGAGAGCTTGCTGGAACGGGGGGAGGAGGCCACCGCCTGGTGGCTGCAGCGAATTCCCAAAATCCTCTGGTGGGGAGGGCACATCCGCGTGGCCGGACGCCGCCCCAATCCCCTGTGTACATTGGCTTTTGCCCACCTAGGGCGCAAGGTCCTCGGGGATTGGCTCCAGCACTGGGCGCGCTTTAAGGATGGCGCGGCTTTGGCCCGTCCGCTGTTGCCTTCAGACCAAGTCTACGAGAAGGTCGTCAGGCTGGGCGAGTCGGCTGTGGAAAGGTTTTGCCACGGGTTTGACGAGGGCTTCTCCCAATTGGGCAATCCCGATTTATACACGGGCAAAGCAGGCGATGGCTGACGCCGAAGTACTCCTGAGTTTTGGCGCAGGGCTGGCCGCCATGGGGTTGATCTACGCAGCGGTGCGCCTCTGCAGATCGCGGGCTTCCCACTCACCCCTTTTAGCCGAGCTTTTAGCCGCCCGCGTACAGTACGCGTTGGCTGGACTGGTTTTCGGCCTGCTCGCGCCGTTGGACATGCGGCCCATCCTCGGCGCGGCGGCCGATCTGGCCACTTCGTTTTTAGTGGGGATTTTCGGGTTGGTGGTCGGATGTAGCATTGAGTTGCGCCTGCTCAGGCACTTCAGCCGGCCCCTGCTGCTGCTGGAAATCGGCTATCTGGTCTTGTTGGGCTTGGGTTTGTGGGGGCTAAGCTATGGCTTTTCTCAGGGGGGCGTGGATAGGGCCGCATTATGGGGAGTTTACGGCCTGGGTGCCGCTTGCTGGATGCGCCAGAGCCGCCGGGGAGGCATCAAAAAGAAGAAGATCGCCGGTTGGTTGCCCTCGGCTAGCGCGCTGGCCGGCTTGCTCCTAGCTGGCGTGGGGCTTATGCAACTGCGCCCGGGAGGATTTGTGGTGCGCTTGCCGCTGGGCTTTCCACCGGTCGTCGTTGATGGGACGTGGGCAGAATGCGGGTCGTGCCTAGTATTGGGTGCTTTGGTCGGCTTGATTGTGGACTTAGCGACCCGAGGCGTCAGTAGAGGATACTTGTACTATGTGATAGCCGCCGGGCTTCTGCTGGGCGGCGGCATAGCCGGTGCGCTGGGCTTGGAACCCCTGTGGGTGGGGGCTGTGGCTGGAATTTGGTTAGTCAATGCGACGATGCGCCGCTTGGATATTTTGCGCGCCTTGGAGCAGGGCCAAGACATGGTGCGGACGGTGTTGCTTGGGGTCGCGGGGTGGGCACTTGGGGCGGCGCTCGTCGAGGGTGGCCTTGAGCTCGCGTTTGGTACTTGGGTCCTCTTGGCCTTGGTCGCCGTAGTGCCGGGGATGCGGTTAGGGGTGTGGCATGGGATGGGGAAGCTGTTCGACCGCTCTGTGCGTCAGCACACCGGCGTAGGGCCAAGGCAGCTTTTGGAGCTAGACGACTTGGGGCTGGTCATCGCCCTGCCCTTGGCGGCTGTCCTGCCCGCCGGGCAAGGAGTGGCCCTTTTGACAGCCGCGCTCTTGGGGCAGCGGCTGATGCACGTCGTTGCGGTGTCGGCGGTAGGAAGACTATCCGCGGCGTAGGTTGTAAAAGGCGGCCTGCTGCGGGTAGAGCGCTTGTTGTCCGAGGCTTTCCTCAATGCGCAGAAGCTGATTGTACTTGGCCACGCGGTCCGTGCGCGAGGCCGATCCGGTCTTGATTTGGCCGGCGTTGGTCGCCACGGCAATGTCGGCAATGGTCGTGTCTTCGGTTTCGCCCGAGCGGTGCGAAATGACGGCCGTGTAGCCCGCTCGCTTGGCCAGCTCAATGGCGGCGAGGGTCTCGCTCAGAGTGCCGATTTGGTTGACCTTTACGAGGATGGAGTTGGCGATGCCCTTTTGGATGCCGCGGTTGAGCCGCTCGGTATTGGTCGCGAAAAGATCGTCGCCTACTAGCTGCACCCTGTCGCCCAAGGCCGCGGTTAGCTGTGCCCAGCCGTCCCAATCGTTCTCGTCGATGCCGTCTTCGATGGAGACGATGGGATAGCGGTCGGCCAGTTCGGCGTAGAAAGCGACCATGTCTTCGGCGCTGTGCTCTTGGCCCGAGGACCAGTGCAAAGTGTATTTGCTATCGGCAAACAGTTCGCTGGCAGCCGCGTCGAGGGCCAGCAGCACATCCTCGCCCGGCTGATAACCGCCGCGTTGGATCGCTTCGACAATGATGTCGAGGGCCTCATCGTTGGAGTCGAGGTCCGGAGCAAAGCCGCCCTCGTCCCCGACGGCCGTGTGGCGCTTCTTTTTTTTGAGCACGGCTTTTAGGTGGTGAAATATTTCAGCTCCCATCCGCAGGGCTTGGCCAAAAGAGTGCGCCCCGACGGGCATGACCATGAATTCTTGTAGATCGACGTTATTGTCGGAGTGAGCGCCGCCGTTGAGGATGTTCATCATGGGCACCGGCAGCTTGTGGGCTGTGGGGCCGCCGAGATAGCGATAGAGGGGGAGGCCGCAAAATTGGGCGGCGGCTTTGGCGCAGGCCAGCGATGCGCCGAGTATAGCGTTGGCACCCAAGCGGGCCTTGTTGGGGGTGCCATCGAGGTCGATCATCGCTTGATCGATCTGATTTTGATCGGTCGCGTCTAGGCCCTTGAGCATCGGCGCGATTTCTCGACGGACATTGGCCACGGCGTTGCGGGTGCCCTTGCCGAGATAGCGGGCCGGGTCGCCGTCGCGCAGTTCTACGGCTTCGTGTTCGCCGGTGGAAGCACCCGAAGGAACCGCCGCCCGCCCGAGATGGCCGTCTGCGAGGCGCACATCGACTTCGACGGTGGGGTTGCCACGCGAGTCGAGGATTTCGCGGGCATGGACATCGGCGATAGTTGGCATGGGATTTCCGGCTTTCAAGCGATGAGTGAAAAAAGACGTAAACAATTAATCAACAAGCCCTTGAGAGTGCTGTCAATACAGATTCTACTGGGCTTGCTGATCCTGTTGGGCACCGTCGCAGCCGGAGCGGATTCGTCGGTTTACGTGCCTTTGGAGCACTGGGTTTATCGCTTTGCCGAGCGGCTCGAAGCCCAAGGGCAAGCCAACGGAATCGCAGATGGAATTAAACCATACAGCCGCAATAAAATAATAGAATTACTTAATGCGGTTGATAAAAAATATCACTCCGAGCTTTCGCCGATTGAACTGGGCGAACTGGACTTGTTGCGCCGCGAGTTTATGAGCCAGCGGGCGATGTTTCACTACCGCGCCCGCGGAGGGGCCGTTTTCGCCGACTTTCTCGCCCGCCAGCAAACCGATCGCTTTAGCGGCCGGGGGCGGGCGGCGGCCGAAGTGGTGTACCGCCATCGCGGCGGCGGCATCGTCCGCGGGCATCTAGGCCGCAGAGTGAGCTTCCGCATGGCTTTTGAACAGGTTCGTGAGCAAGGCTCGCGCCATTACGTCTATCGCCACGACCTGTATGAGCGGCGGATTGACCTGCCCCAGCTAAAGGGCGAGGTGGCCGATTTTCACGAGGGCACCGCGTACGTCAAGTTCGCGGTGGGACCGGTGGACGTGCAATTGGGCAAAGACGAGGCCTTGTGGGGGCCGGCTCCAGAGCAAAATTTAGGGCTGGGCAACAACGCGCCATCGTTTAACATGCTCCGCTTGCAGTCGCAGTTTGGGGCTTTTAAGCTGGTCAGCATCTCCGCCGAACTCCGCCCGTGTCCCAACCGGCCCGACTCGCCTCTTTGCGCGGGGACGGTCAATTCAGCGGCGACGTATGCAGTCAACGGCATGGTGCGCCTATTGGAGCGCCAAAAATACTTGGCGGCCCACCGCTTGGAGGTCGCGTTGGCTCCTTGGCTCGATGTGGGTTTTCAGGAGATAGTAGTGTACGGCGATCGGGGGCTAGAGCCTAGCTATGTCAATCCGCTGATGTTCTACTGGGCCGCCCAAAGCCACTTAGGCGACAAGGACAACCTCCTGATGGGTGTGGACTTAGATATTCATCCGGGACGCGGGCGGCGCTATTATCTGGCGTACGTGGTCGATGACCTGAAGAAGGCCCGCGTCTTTTCCGATGATTTCGCCAACAAGTTTTCCTTGCAGGCCGGGATGTTATGGGTCGATCCGTTAGGGTTGCCCGATGCCGAGCTGCAGGCCGAATACGTGCGCATCGAACCTTGGCTTTACTCACATCGGTTTCCCATTAACACCTTTCGCCATTTCGACGCACCGCTGGGGCACGTCCTCGCACCCAACAGCGATCAATGGCAATTGGGCCTGACTAAGCGGGCGACTCGGGACCTAGCGTTCTCGGTATATGTCGCGCGCAGTCGCCACGGCGAGAACGAGTTAGGGGCGGACGATACCATTCGCAATGTCGGCGGTGATATGCACTATGGCTGGCGGCCGGGAGACGAGCGCGAGACCAAGCAATTCCTCGACGGGCATCTAGTGCAGCGCACCGCACTGGCCGCTGGCCTGCATTGGCGTATTTTGCCCGATTTTCAGCTAGAGGTCGAATACACGCAGGAGTGGGGCCAAGGTGTACCGCTGCCCCCAGCTTGGGGCCCGGCCGTGCCGCTAGCGCGGCGCTCTGGCTACGGAGATGGCCGTCAGCAGCACCTGCGCTTTGACTTGCGCTTCCACTACTTCTGAGATCGCCTTATGGAGCTTATGGATCTGCAAAAGGCGGGTTTGCTCTTGAGCGGCGCAATCTACGTAGGCGTCCTCCTCTGGCTGTGGCGCGGCTTGAGCGGACGGCGATCCGGCCCGGGCCTAGTCAGAGATCGGCCCTCGGTCAGCGCCATTGTTGCCGCACGCGACGAGGAGACGACCTTGCCGCACTGCTTGGACGCGCTCGCCCGCCAGGATTATCAAGGAGCGTTTGAAGTAATCGTCGTGGACGACCGCTCTCGCGATCGAACTGGGGACATCATTGCTGCAAGGGCGTCGACTTGGCCGGTGCTCAAGGGCGTGCCGGCCGCGCCAAACGGGCGGTTTAAGTGTCCGAAGAAAAGCGCGTTAGCCGAGGGGATTGCAGCGAGCACTGGGGGGATCTTGCTCTTTACCGATGCCGATTGTCGTCCGCCCGCGGATTGGGTGCGCTCGATGGTGGCGCATTTTGCACCGGGGGTTGGCTTAGTCGCCGGGTACGCGCGGCCCGATCCGGTCTCCGGCGTGCTGGCCAAGGTTTTGGCCGTGGACAATATCGGGGTCGGGGCGCTGGGGGCGGGCAGCTTTGGCATGGGGCACCCGCTGTCGTGTACGGGCCGCAATTTGGGCTACCGCCGCCAGGTGTACGACGAGCTGGGCGGTTTCGCGCAAATCGGGCATCTGATCGGGGGCGACGATGTGTACTTCATGCGCCTGTTGGGTGTCCAAGGCAGGTGGGCTATGGCGTTTAACCGCCAAGCTGTCGTCCTCTCGCAGCCGCCGCCGGCCAAGCTCTCGGACGCAGTGCAGCAGAAGCTGCGGCACGCGGCCAAAGGAGGCCACTACAAGGGCCGTGCATTCTATTTGGCCGTAAGTGTCTATTTGTTCCACGGCTTTCTCGCTTGGGGGCTGGTGCAGATGCTATGGACCCAAAGCTGGGATGGCTTTCTCGCGGGCGCGTGGTTTATGCGTTGGGCCGTTGACTTTTTGCTGCTCAGGCGGATGGCTGTGCCCGAGGAGCGAGCACTCCTGCACTATTTGCCGCTAGTGGAAGTTTTATATATTCCCTATGTGCTGATTTTTACGATCCTCGGCCGTTGGGGATGGTTTCGCTGGAAAACCTGATAAAGGAGTTGATTTGGCCTACCTAATCACGCCCAAAGCACTGCCGAGTTATGTTCGGCGCTACGCCCGCGTATTTTCCTGGAAGCGGCTGATTAATTTTTTCGCCGTTTTGGCCTCCATGGGGCTGTCGTGGATGGCCCGCCGGCCCATCGTGTGGGGGCGTCCTTTTATGCTCATGGTCGAGCCGACCAACTTCTGCAACCTCAAGTGCCCCTTGTGCCCCTCGGGCAACGGCCAGATGCGTCGCCCGAGGGGAACTATGGGCTTGGAGAATTTCAAAAAGCTGGTTGACGAACTCGGCGACGAGGTCTTTATGATGATGCTGTGGAACCAAGGCGAGCCGTATATCAACAAGTGCTTCAACCAGATGGTGCGCTACGCCAGCGACCGCGGCCTCTTCACCTTCACCAGCACCAATGGCCACTTCGTTCGCAGCCCGGAGCAGGCGCAGGCCATCGTCGAGTCCGGGCTGGACGAAATGATCGTCTCACTGGACGGGGTTGACCAAGCCACGTACGAACGGTACCGGGTCGGTGGCCAGATCGAGCGCGTTTTCTCCGGGGTCCGCCTGCTGGTCGCAGCCAAAGAGGCACTGGGGTCGCAGACGCCGCAGATCAACTTGCAGTTCATCGTTATGAAGCACAACGAGCGCGATATGGCCACAGCCGAAACGCTGGCCAAAGACCTGCGCGTTGACAAGTTCTTGGTCAAGACCGCCCAAGTTTACACGGCGGAGGACGCCGAGGCGTTCTTACCCGAAGACGAGCAGTACAGCCGCTACGAGCACGCAGAGGACGAGTTGGTGGTCAAGGGGCAGCCCACGCGGGGTTGCAAGGTGCTGTGGTACAGCTCGATGGTCAATTGGAATGGAGCGGTCGCGCCTTGCTGTTTCGACAAAGACGTTGACTTTGCCATGGGGCAAGCGTTCGACGGTCGTTCTTTTGACGATATCTGGCGTAGCCGGGCCTATATGGACTTTCGCCGTCAGGTCCTCGCCGACCGCACTGGCTTCGACATGTGCCGCAACTGTTCCGAAGGCTATCGAGGCATGTTCTCGCTAATCAAGGAAATCAAGGGCTAATGAGCGCATTGTACGCGCCCGAATGCCTTTTGGCGTTCTGTGCGCTGGCCTACTTGCTCGGGGCTTGTTGGTTCGTCGCCGGGATGCGCCGCCGTCCCGGCAATGCTAATATCGAGCGCGTCCCCTTGGCCTCGGTCGTCGTCGCCGCCCGCGACGAAGCCGCGCACATCGCCTGCTGTCTGCGCGCCCTGCTGGCGCAGGATTATCCCCCAGAGCGCTGCGAAATCATCGTCGTTGACGACGGCTCTACCGACGGCACTGGCCGCATCGTGCGCGAGTTTAGCGGGGAGACTACGTCCGTGCGCGTGCTGCGAACCAAAGGGTCAAGTTCTAAGAAGGCCGCGCTCAGCTTAGGGATTGCCGAAGCGCGGGGGGAGGTGATTCTCACCACGGATGCCGACTGCCAGGTCGCGCCGGGATGGATCAGCGGCATGTTGTCGCACTTTGCCGACGGGGTGGGCATGGTCATCGGCTTTTCGCAGATTGGTTCGCCGTCCGAGATCAAGGGGTGGCGCCAGGGATATGAGGCCGTTGACTTCACCTGTTTGATGGCTTGTATCTGGGGCAGTGCCGGATGGGGCCACCCCATGGCGGCCTCCGGGCAGAATTTGGCCTTTTTGCGGGAGGCATTTTTCGACGTTGGCGGCTATGAAAAAGTCATGCATCGGGCTTCTGGAGACGATGTGCTGCTCATGCAGACCATGCGCCGCTCAGGCCGGTGGTCCATTGTTTTTGCCAATCAGCCTGCGACCTTTGTGCGGCACCCGGTGGCCGGGTCTTGGGGCGGATTATTCGGCCAGCGCAGCCGCTGGGCCTCCAATGCCCCGATCCTCGCCCGCTTAGATCCGCTCTTTTTCGGCTACATGCTGCTCACCTACGTTTTGAGCTGGGCGACGCTCATGGCCCCCTTGCTGTGCTTGACTGGTGCGCTGGATCCCCTGTGGACCTTGGGCGCGATGTGGGCGAAGGTGTGGGCCGAGTGGGGTATATTTAACGGCGGAATCGTGCTAGCAGGTCGGCGCGAGTTGCGCCGCTATTTTCCTCTTTGGGCCTTGTTGCAGCCCCTGCACGTAGTTTTGGTCGGTAGCTTGGGATGCTTGGGGATTTTTCGCTGGAAGGGCCGCGTCCACCTGTGGGGCCGGCGCGTGCGCGGGGCCGGCACCGGCGTCGGGCTATCCGAGCCGTCCCGGCGCTGAAGAACGAGGCCCGAGGTGGGGAAGCGCGAAGTCGAGCGGGCACAGATCGTCTGTAGAGAATTAAAGAGGACCATTCCCCAAGCGAGAGTGGAACTCAACTACGACAATGCCTTGGAGCTGATGGTGGCCACCGTGCTCGCGGCGCAGAGCACGGATGTCAAGGTCAATGAAGTCACCGCAGGGCTATTCAAAAAATACCAGCGCGCAGCCGACTACGTGGCGGTGGCAGCCGAGGAACTGGAGGAGGATATTCGCCCAACCGGTTTCTACCGGCAAAAGGCCAAAAATATCCGTGCGGCCATGGCGATGCTCATCGCCGAACACGACGGCCAAGTCCCCGGGCACATGGACGCCTTGACCCGCTTGCCTGGCATTGGTCGCAAGAGTGCTAATGTCATCCTCGGCAACGTATATGGCGTACCCGGCATCGTGGTAGATACGCACGTGGGCCGGGTGAGTCAGCGCTTGGGGCTGATCCGAGAAAAAGATCCAGTCAAGGTCGAAATGGCCTTGGCGCAGCTACTGCCGGCTGAGGAATGGACGGCTTTTGGACAGCGCGTGGTTTTGCACGGCCGCTACGTGTGCAAGGCGCGCAAGCCCCTGTGCGACGAGTGCGTACTCATGCCGCATTGCGATTATTTTTCTAGCCAGATCGAGGGGACTTAGCGGCGCGGTTGCGGAAGGCGTTTGAGGACGGCGGTTATTTCCGCTGGCGTCTGCGAGGCGAGCATGTCGTGGTGGGTTGTGTCGGCGTGCATCAAGGTTGCGATCTGTGCGAGGATCGGGATGTAGCTGCGGTAGTTTTGTTCCGGGGTCAACAACAGGAAGATGAAGTGTACCGGCTCAGGGGTAGGACCTTCAAAGTCGATGCCCTGTCGGCAAATCCCCAGGCAGCCGATGATCCCGTCCAAATCGGGGATGGGCGCATGGGGGATGGCCGTGCCGTGCCCTAGCGAGGTCGATCCTTTTCGCTCGCGGTCGAGCGCGGTCTCGAGTACGGTCTGGCGTTCGCTGGCGGGGATTTGTTTTTCTTCTATTAACGCATCAACCATCTGGGCGATGGCGTCCCACTTGTCTTTGGGGGCGAGGTCCAAGCGGATGGTGTGCTCCCAGAAAATGCGACTTAGCTGCAGGTCGTTGGCCGCGGCCGAGCGGACCATTAGCACCGAACAGGGCACCTGATAGGCGATTTCGTCCGGGATGGAGCCAGCGAGATGTTCCTCTTGACGCCAGTCGTTTGAGGCACCGAGTACGATCAAATCGTGGTCTTGCGCCCTTTCGACGATGGCCGGGGACACATTGACGGCTGGGACTACAGTCAACGGCACCTCGATCTTCAGCAGATCTAGCTGCAAGCGCGTGTCTGCGGCTAGCTGTGCACAGTAGCGCTGGAGGATCGGGTCGGAGGTGTCGCGGGTGTCGCGGACGATGCGGAGAATTTCCAGTTCAGCACCCCAAGTTTGGGCCAGATCGTAGGCTATCTGCACGCCTACCAGCGCATGATTGCCGCCGCCGAAGGGCACGAGAATCCGGCGCACTGGCCCGCTCTTTTTTTCTTTAAAAATCAAGGTGTCGACGTCGATGGCCTTGGTCAGGGCGCGGTTGGGCGCGGATAGGATTGCGTCGCGCTCGACATTGGCATTCCAGGCCATGAGCATCATGTTGCAACTCCAGCGGCGGACAGCCCGCTGAATTCCGCTCGTCACGTCCTCGTCTTTTTCCAAATGCGCGATAGCACCGATGTCGTGGGCCATGGCCCGGTCGGCCGAAATTTGGAGTGCCTGTTTTATGTCGGGCAGAGGGGCAGCGTCGGGCGTCAGTATATGGGTCAAGTGCAGCTCGCTCCAAGGCGAAGGGGCGAGAGTCGCGGCCAAGTCGACGAGATTGTGCTCTTGGTGCGGGTTTTCGAGAGGGACCAGAATGCGAAGTTGAGCAGGTGACATCTTCGTTGTAAGGCGTCAAGCCAAGGACTAGCCCGAGGTGCTATCCATTAAATATAAGACAGGCCGTCATCTTTTCCAGCCTTCTTTCTCTCCCCGGTGGGTTGCCAGCGGCGGTGCGGTGCGGTTTGTTGTTGGCAATTCAACCGGGAGGTTTGCGTGAGGATATTGATCACTGGCATTACCGGCCGCATTGGTGCCAACTTGGCCAAACAACTCGTCGAGCGTGGTCACCATCTGCGCGGGCTAGTCTGGCCCCGAGATCCACGAGTGGAAAACCTCAAAAAGATGCCGGTCGAACTCGTCGAGGGGAGTTTGACCGAGCCGGCCGCAGTCGAGCAGGCGGTCGAGGGGATCGAGGTTGTCTATCACTTGGGGGCAGCCTTTCAGGGCGGTGGCCCCTTTACCGACGAGGATTTTTTTGAGATCAACGTGCGCGGTACCTTCAACATGCTGGAAGCCGTGCGTCGAGTGAAGGGGATGGGCCAATTCCTGTTCGCCAGCTCGGACGCGATTTACGACAAGTACGTCCCCGGCGGCATGAGTACGCCCATTGATGAACAGACGCCGCGCGTGCCCAAGGGAGCTTATGCTTTGACTAAGGCACTGGGCGAAGAATTGTGCAGCGGCTATTGGCAGGGCTACCAAGTGCCAACGACGATCCTGCGTTTCGCCATGGTGCGAGCGGCCGACGAAATTTTGCAGTTCCCGCAGTTCTACCTGAGCAAGATGAAGGAGGTACACCTAGAACTAGCCGCCCTGTGGCAGGGCGAGGAGTGCGCGGTACTGCTAAAAGACCAGAGCGACCGTCCCTTCAAAAAGCACATCGCCGATGTGCGCGACATCGTGCATGGCTGCCTCTGTGCCTTGGGCAAAGAAAGAGCGTTGGGCGAGACCTTCCAGCTAGCTGGGCCGCGCCCTTTCACTTGGGACGAGGTCAGTTACCGGCTCGCCGAATTGCGCGACATGCCCCACGTCGAAGCGGCTGTAAAGGCCACTCCCACCTTTTATGAATTCAACCTTCGCAAGGCAGAGGACTACCTAGGGTTCAGCCCCAGTTACGACATCGTACGGATGATCGTCGATGCCCTCAACTATCAGCGCGGCGAGGATATCGGGGTGCTGCCGCACGGCTGAGGCTCAGGTCTCGTGCGGCACTAATTCTGAGGCGATGGCGGCGAGGACGTCCTCGGTGCGAAAGGGCTTGTAAAAAATGGGGCAACCCTTGAGAGCTTGCAGCACCTCCTGCAGGTCGTCGGATGAGCGCCTTTGGCTCGACAGGAAGGCGATGAGCTTGGTGTTGTCGAGGGAGCGACTCGCCGAGACAAAAGGAGCGGGGTCGTCAACCTCGACGCCAAGGAGGACTAAGTCCGGGGCATTGAGTTGGTAGTAGGCGAGTCCGTCGTCTAGTTGGTTGGCGACTTCGACCTGATAGCCGGACTGCTTGAGCAGCCCAGCGAGGGTTGTACCGAATATGGTATTGCGGTCAATTATCAGGATTTTGTACAATGCAATCACTCTGGGCGAGTTTGAGACCGGGCGAACGCTGCGGTCTCAAAAAATTAAGAGGTGCGCTAGACCTACGCAAGGCAGGGAATTGCTTGACAACCCCGGCGACGCCGGCTATACTGGCCGACCTAAAAAGACGGAGATTTATGCGGAGCAAAGAGGAATTAAAGGTCGCTGTCTGCGCGGCCATTGATCGGCAGAGCAAGCAGATCATCGGACTCGGCGAAGCTATTATGGATCAGCCCGAATTGGGCTTTAAGGAAGAGCAGACGGCCCGCCGCGTCTGCGAAAGTTTTGCCGGTCTCGGATTGCAGTACGAGCGGGAACTGGCGCTGACCGGCGTGAAGGCCCGGCTCAAAGGGCAGCAATCAGGGCCGACGGTGGCGCTGATGGGTGAACTCGACGCACTCATCGTGCCCGATCACCCGCGCGCCGACCCGGCAACTGGGGCGGCACACGCCTGTGGCCACAACGCCCAGATAGCCGGAATGGTAGGGGCCGCCTATGGGCTTGTAGAGGCCGGCGTCGGCGAGGAACTGGCCGGGGAAATCGCGCTTTTCGCCGTGCCCGCAGAAGAATACGTCGAGATAGACTACCGCTTAGGACTTGTCGAGGAAGGCAAGATCGCATTTCTCGGTGGCAAGCCCGAGTTGGTCGAATTGGGGCACTTCGACGATGTAGATATGGCCGTGATGATCCACACTAGCAGTGCGGCCCAAACCGAGGGGGCGGTGGGGATCGCCCGTTCCTCCAATGGCTTTTTGGCCAAGAACGTGCGTTTCATTGGCCGGGCCGCCCACGCCGGAGGCGCGCCAGAGAAAGGCGTCAACGCGCTCAGCGCGGCGACGCTCGCCCTCAGCGCGATTGACGCCCAGCGCGAGACTTTCCGCGACCAGGACTGCGTGCGGGTGCATCCGATCGTCACCAAGGGGGGCGATCTGGTCAATATTATCCCAGCTGAGGTGCGGCTGGAAACCTACGTTCGCGCCCGCACTTCCGAAGCGATACTCGATGCGTCCCACAAGGTCGATCGAGCGCTGCGGGGGGCGGCGCTTGCCCTCGGCTGCTCGGTTGAGATCGAAACGGTGCCCGGCTACCTGCCGCTGTGCAATGATTCCGACCTAGGGCAGCTTTTCAAGGACAACGCCGCGCGGATTTTTGGCCCCGATCAGTACCGGGATTACCCCCACGGCGGTGGCTCCACGGACGCTGGCGACCTCAGTCAGATCATGCCTGTTCTGCACCCGGCCATGACCGGGGCCAGCGGCGTGATCCACGGACCCGATTGGAGCATCGCCGACCCAGCCTCTGGGTACCTCGCTCCAGCCAAGGTCTTGGCCATGATGGCTATCGACCTGCTGTACGGCGATGCGTCTGCAGCCCGAGGCATCCTTCAAACCCATGCGCCCAACATGAGCAAGGACGAATATCTCCAACGACAGAAAGCACTCTTTCACCAGGAGCTCTTCGCTGGTGATCAAACAGGGAGGAATGCAACGTGAAGCTTGGCATGGTGACCTACAACTTGGGACGCGATTGGGATTTAGAGACGCTTATTGCCCATTGCGAAGAAGCTGGTTTTGCTGGAGTAGAGCTGCGAACGACGCACGCCCACGGGGTCGAAGTGGTGCTCGGTGTAGCTGAGCGAACTGAAGTCAAAAGGCGCTTTGCCGACTCGGTGGTCGAACTGGTAGGTTTGGGCAGTGCCTTTGAATACGACGCCGTCGATCCACAGGTGCTCCGAAGTCACATCGACGGGACCAAAGAATACGTGCGCTTGGCCCATGATCTCGGGGTCGGCGGAGTTAAGGTGCGCCCCAATAACGTCCATATAGATGAGGGGATCCCCATCGAGCAGACCTTGGAGCAGATCGGCATCAGCTTGCGCGAGTGCGGCGAATTCGCCAGCGGTCTAGGGGTGCAGATCCGCTTGGAGGTCCACGGCCGCATGACCTCGGATCCAGCCAATATCCGCAAGATCATCGACTACGCCGACCACGACAATGTCTTCGTCTGCTGGAACTCCAATGCAACGGACCTAGTCGATGGCTCCATCGACGGCAGTTTCGCTTCTTTGCAGGACGCCATTGCCTTGATCCACATTACCGAATTGTGGAACGATTACCCGTGGGAGCGGCTCTTTGCCTTGCTGCGACAGAGCGGGTACGCAGGTTATTGCCTCGCCGAAATCCCCGAGAGCCCAGAGCCCCTGCGCCTGATGCGCTATTATCGAGCCTTGTGGCAGGCCCTCGCCAAAGGCTAGCGAGAAGACGATGTCTGAGATCGCCTATGTCAACGGTCGCTTCTGTCCACTGGCCGAAGCCGTGGTGTCGGTTGAGGACCGGGGCTATCAGTTCGCCGATGGGGCCTATGAGGTCGTTGGGACCTACGGCGGGTGCCCCTATGCCTTAGAGCCGCATTTGGTGCGTCTCCAAGGCAACCTAGAAGTGCTGCACTTGCCGTTGGATATTCGCGAGTATGGCCTTAGGGACAAGTTGATGGAGGGCATTGAGCGGAGCGGTTTTGGCGAGACCTTGGTCTATATCCAAGTCACGCGCGGGGTCGCCCCTAGGCAACACGAGTTTCCCCCTGTCCCGGTGGCCCCTACCGTCGTAATGACGTTTAAGGAATTGCGTCGCCTGCCACAGGACCTTTACGACTGCGGCGTCGAGGTTATTAGTACCGCAGACTTGCGCTGGAAGCGCTGCGATATCAAAAGTATCGCCTTGCTGCCCAACATCTTGGCCAAACAGGCGGCGGCGCAAGTGGGGGCTTTTGAGGCGCTGCTAGTCGATGCGGAAGGACGAGTCACCGAAGGGGCTTCGACTAGTGCCTTCTGCATACAGGCGGGGCGATTGTACACCGCGCCTATTGGCCCTCATATCCTGCCGAGTATCACTAGGGGAATTCTCCTCGACTTGGCCCGCAAGCTCGACATTCCCATCGAAGAAGAGTTTTGTACACGGGCCCAATTTAAGGCCGCCGATGAGGTCTTTCTCGCTGGTACTGCTACCGAGGCGATGCCGGTAGTGAAGATTGATGATGCCGTCATCGGCGAGGGTACACCAGGACCAATTACGCGGCAGATCCGCGGCGCATTTCTGGAGTCGCTATATTCAACCTGAAAAAAGGGGGACGCGCCAGCCAGCGCGTCCCCCTTTTTGCGTTGTTGCAAGAGGTTTTTAATGGATGACGACCATCTTGGTTTCGGTCATTTCCTCGACTGCGTATCGAGGGCCTTCCTTGCCCATGCCGCTTTCCTTGAGGCCACCATAGGGCATCAAATCTGCCCGCCACTGAGTACCCCAGTTAATGTGGATGTTGCCCGATTCCACCTGCTGGGCAAACTGGAGGGCCCAGTTGAGGTTCTCGGTGAAAATTGCGGCGCTGAGACCATAGTTGGTGTCGTTGGCCATGGCGATGGCTTGGTCGATATCGTCGATCCGGCTGACGCCGAGTGCCGGCCCGAAAATCTCGTCGCAGGAGACCTTCATCTCCGGTGCTACATCGGCTAGAATGGTCGGGGCATGCATTGTGCCCTCGCGGGTCCCGCCGGTGACAATGCTAGCTCCAGACCCAACGGCTTCTTGTACCCAAGCCTCGACGCGCTCGGCGTCTTGGGCGCGGATCATTGGCCCCATCTTGACATCGTCGTCGAGGGGATTGCCGGTCGTTAAGGCTTCGACAGCGGGTTTGAGGGCATCTATAAAATCCCCGTACACCTCGCTGCTGGCGAATACTCGCTGAGTCGAGATGCAGACTTGGCCCGCGTTGGCAAAGCCGGTATTGGCGGTGGCGGCGGCGACCTTTTCGAGATCGGCGTCCGGCATGACAATCAGCGGGGCATTGGAGCCTAGCTCCATCGTTACTTTCTTCAGGCCGGCGACCTGACAGATGTGTTCGCCGACATCGCGGCTGCCGGTAAAGCTGATTTTGCGGACTTTGGGATTGGAACTGATCGCGTCGCCAATGACGCTGCCTGAACCCGTGACGCATTGAATGGCTTCTTCCGGCAGGCCCGCGTCGAGAAAAATCTCGGTTAGTTTGAGTGCCGAAAGCGGGGTGTCGCTGGCGGGCTTGACGACAATTGCGTTGCCAGCGGCCAGTGCAGGGCCGACCTTATGGCAGACGAGGTTGAGGGGGAAGTTAAAGGGCGTAATGGCGGCCACCACGCCACAGGGGACCCGCAGCGTAAAGCCGAATCTACCCGCCCCATTAGAGGCCCCGCTCAGGTCGATCGTTTCGCCAGTTAGGCGCTTAGCTTCCTCGGCTGACAGGACGATGGTCTCTTGGGCACGGGACGCCTCACCCATGCCCTCGGCGAGGATCTTGCCCTCTTCGAGGGTAATCGTGCGCCCCAAGTCGTCGAGCCGTTCTAACATTATATCTGCCGCTCGATGGATGATCTGGTAGCGCTCATAGGCACTCATTGTGGCCATGACCTTGGCACCGCGCTCGGCCGAGTCAATGGCGCGGTCGATGTCTGCGGCATCGCCCCTTGGGACGGCGTCAATGACCGAGCCGTTATAAGGGTTGACGATGTCCATGGTCTCGGCTTTGTCAACCCATTCTCCGGCGATGTACATCTTCATGGTCAAATTCCTTTTTAAGGTGGTGGTAAGCAGTCAACAAGTTAAACGTACGCTTCTACCTGTCAAGCGAGTTTAGGATTAAATGCCCAAGCGGTTTTTATAGGGCAGAGGGCGTCCCTCGGCATCGAGTAAGGGCTGCGGCGGAGCTTTCTGTTGGGTTAGTAAGCTGACGATTACTAAGGCGAAGGCGGAAAAAGGCACAGCCAAAAGGTCGGCCGGCAAATCCGCGGGAAGCATCCTCAGTACCTGCCAAGCGCACAGGCCGACCCCTATGGAAGCTAAGGCCCCGGGGCCGTTGCTTTTGGGCCACCACAACCCAGCGGTTAGCGGGACGAACAGCGATGCGAGGAGCACGGACCAAGAGTTGACCATCAAGCCGTAAACCGAAGCGGTCCGGAGAGCCAACAGTAGAGATACCACACCCAAGAGGAGGACGGACAAGCGCGTCAGGCGCAGAGACGACCGTTCTTCGGCATCGGGTTTGAAGTAGCGAAGGAGATCCCAGCCAATGACGCTCGCTGGAGCGAGGAGAGCACTATCGGCACTGGACAGGAGGGCCGAGACGAGGGCACCCATAAAGAGGATCAAGGCCAGATCGGGGAGGTACTCTAGTGCGAGGGCCATCATAACCAGGTCGGGGTCGGCCAAATCCGGGAGAATGACTGCACCTGCCATGCCGAGAAAAACGGGCAACAGCCCGACCGTGATATAAAGCAGACCAGCAAGATAAGCGCTGCGATAAGCCACCTTTTCGTCGCGGCTGGATAGACTGCGCTGGATTAGGTCTTGGCCCGCTAGGTTGCCGAGGCCGATGACCAGCCAGTCGCGCGTATAGGCCAACCAACTGGCTGTGTCGCCGCGAGGATAGAAATCGAAGCGGGAGGCCGGGATTTGGGCGACGAGGGTCTTCCAGCCGCCCATGTCACCGAGGAGGATCGGTGTCAAAATGAACAGCCCGAGCACGAGGACGGTCACTTGGACGAAGTCGGTTAGCGTGACGGCCCACATGCCGCCGGCCCAAGTGTAGATTAGCACGATGACTGCGGCTGCGCAGATGCCGAGAGCGGGATCGATGCCGGTCAGGCTCTGCAGGATCCGCCCAAAGGCCACCAAGAGAGAACCGGTCCAGCCGACATAGGCGGGAATGGTGCAAAGACTGGCCAGCAGGCCCGCCTGCGGGCCGAAGCGGCGGCTAAAAAAGGATGCGATCGTCATCAAGCCCATGCGCCGCATTAGCCGGACGTAAAAGAGGCCAGCGATAAATAGGCACAAAGCCGCGCCAAAAGGGTCGGCAACGACCGCGAGGATGCCCCCTTTGTATGCAGCACTCGCAGCGCCAATGCAGATTCCACCGCCAAACCACGTCGCAGCAAGAGTTGCGGTACAGAGCAACAGAGGCAGACGTTGGCCGGCGACGATGAAGTCAGTCGGGCCGTGGACGCGGCGACCAGCGTATAAGCCAACGCCGAGCATCACCGCGAGATAGACAACCAAGCCGATCAAGACCAATGGATTGGCCATGGCAAAATCCTTTTCGAAGATTTGTTATAATAACTAAAGGAGTAAAAATGGCCAATGGCGCCAGCCAAGTGGCGAATCTGGCCATTAACAAGTAATAATTCGATCTATGTTTTTTCTATAATAAATTGGGCTGTAATAAATTATGGGTGTGCTAGTGCTTTTGGCACGGCCCTTGCAAGGATAGGTACAGCGCATGATAAACTCCACTCAATCAAGGAAGGTGTACAATGGCTAAGGGAGCCTTCGCGAGGATAAGCGATATCCTCAAGTCCAATATCAACGAGATGCTCGACCGGGCCGAAGAGCCGGATAAGATGATCCGCCAGATGGTGCGGGACATGGAAGAGGCGGTCGGCAAGGCCACCGCTTCGGTAGGGACCGCTGTGGCCAACCACAAGCGGCTCGAACGCCAGTTCAACGACAAGCAAAGCCAGGTCGCCGAATGGCAGCGCAAGGCTGAACGGGCGGTGGAAGCAGGCGAGGATGCGCTGGCGCGACGTGCGCTGGAGCGCAAGGCAGTTTTTGCCAAAGCTGCTGAGAATCTGGCTCCGGCTCTGGAGGAGAGTCGGCAGACGGCCGAGCAATTGCGCGAGCAGCTACGCGAGCTAAAGACCAAGCTCGAAGAAGCGCGGACCCGACAGGGCACGTTGATCGCTCGCCACCAAGCTGCCCAAGCCCGCAAGCGTCTAGCCCAAAGCATTTCCGGGTTGGGTCAGGATGCCTTTTCCAGCTTTGAACGCTTTGAGCAGAAAGTCGAAGAGAGCGAGGCAGAGGCTGCCGCGCACGTGGAGATCTCGGGCGAGATGGAAGACGTTGAGAAAGAGATCCGCCAAATCGAAGTCGATCACAGTGTTGACGACGAATTGAAGGCCCTAAAGGACAAGATGAAGAAAGATAAGTAGCGCAATGGCCCGCAGCATGTTGTGCGGTCTTTTGAATTAGGAGAACTAACGGATATGAAGATGAGATCGCCTAACGCGACAAAAAGCGAGGTGAGAAGTGCTATGGAAGGGGGATTCAAGCGCCTAGGTGCTCTTTTTCTCAAGGTAATGGCCGTGCCGCTGGTGCCGCTGGGGCTGGGGTTTATGCTCTACGGACTTTTTCAGATCCTCCATGCCGATGGTCCAGAGTCCCATTTCGAGTTTTTTGCCATTGGCGTCACCCAGACCATTTTTGGCAGCTTGCTCTGGATACTGGCCAAAAAGCTCGATGCGGCCGCGCACTTGGTCCGCTACCGACGTCAACAAAACCGCGTGGTGCGTCTGGCCCAGAAGAGGAATGGCCGCCTGACGGTGACCGAAACGGCCGCGGAAACCGAGCTGACGGTCGAGGAGGCTGCAGAGATCCTCAAGCGCTTGGCCGATGGGGGATTCGTCGAGGTCGAAATAACCGATTCTGGCTTGATCGTCTATCGCTTTCCAGAAGTGCTTTTCGCGCACGAGAAACACTGGAGCCGAGGCGTCGAAAGTGCCTGATACAAATAGGCAAAGGCGGGATCAAGTGAACTGCTTTTGCCGCAATTCAATAGCACACGCTCACGGCCGGCGTGTGCGTGGCTCAGACCGGGAGGGAGCAAATGAATGGATTTTTGCAGCTTGCCATTGGTGTCTGCTTCATCATCTTGAGCAGCGGATTGGTCAGTTGGGGCAACAAGTATTACGCGAGCCGCAGGGGACGAGACAAAAAAGCCAAACAGGAAGAGAATCGGATCGTCAAGCGGCTAGAGCGAGTTGAGCAGCGGCTGACCGAGGTGCAGGACGTGATGATCGCCCTCAGCGAAAAAATCGACTACATGGATGAGGTGGGGGCTAAAACTCGGGAACGCCAAGAACAACGAGAGCAAGGCTAGGCTGTGAGTTGGCTCGACCGCGCTGTAGAGGCCTGTGAAGATGCGCGTTGGGCCGAGGCTCTAGAGTGGTGCGAGCGTGGCCTAGCGCAGGTGCCCGACGACTTGGAGCTTCAGCATCGCAAAGGGTTTTGTCTCTTGGAACTGGGGGACGAGCAAGCGGCCATTGCCGCGCTGGAAGCGGCAGCGACGAGTGGGCATCTAGCAAGCCACTACCAGCTCGGCTTGCTCGCAATGCGCCAAGGACGGAGGAACGCCCGGTTCCGCGAGCGGTCGCTGGCACACTTTGAGGCCATCGTGCGGGCGGGCGAGGAAGGGCGCGAATACCCAGCCCTCGACCGCGTCTTTTTCGCTCTTGGCAGCCAGTACAACGAAGATCCGCAGCGGCGTGGAGAAGCCATCCGCGCGTTCCGCCAAGGGCTGGCGCTCAACCCGCTTTCCGCGGTTGGCCACAACAGCTTGGGCCAACTCTTGCTGCAAGGCGGCCAGGTGTTGGGAGCGATGGGGGAATTTAAGGTCGCCATCCAGCTCGACCCCAAGCTCGGTCAGCCATACGCGAATTTGGCCCGTTTGTTTTTTCGCCACGTAAAACCCCCTGAATTAGAACAAGAATACCAGCATATCTGCGAGGAGTTCGAGCAAAGCGCTCCACAGGTCCTCGCGCGTTTGTCGCTGGAAATGGTCGAACTGGGAAAGGAGCAGGTGTACGAGGGGTTTTACACGAAGGGACATCGCATCAAAAACCTGATGGGGATCATCGGCAGCCGCTTGCGGGGGCTAGGACGCAAGGCCGAAGAGGCACAGCGGGGGGAATTGAATCGCTTAGGGGGCGAATACGAGGCATTGTACGACGAATGGGTGGGGTTCTTGGAGGCGATGAAAATGGAAAAAATCCACCCGGCAGTGATCGATCTCGGGCGCTTGGTGCGCCGGGTGGCCGCCGGGTTTGGTCGCCAAACTTGGAAATCCGCGATCCAGACGCGGGTCCAAGAGGGCTTGCCGCGCGTAGAGGCCGACGAGCGGATGCTGCGCGAGGCCATTACTAACCTCTGCCTCAACGCCTTGGAAATCCTCGAAGAAGGCTGCGGCGGCCAAGTGGTGTTGGGCACTGGCTACGACGGAGATCAATCGCTGGTCTTTATTGAGGTTGAGGACGATGGGCCAGGCATTGAGGAAGAGCATTTGGAATTGATATTCGAGCCTGGATTTACCACTAGGGAGCGGGGCAATGGCTATGGCTTGAGCATTGCGCGCCGCATTGCCCAAGCCCATCAGGGCGTGTTGCGCGTCAAGAGCAGGAAGGGACATGGAACCGTTTTTCGGCTCGATCTGCCGCTCAACTTCGCGGGCGGCGAGACCTAGCCTTTCAGTGGTTGAACGAGGATGGGCATGGCAAGCAAAAAACAGAAAGCCGTCTTAATCGCCGATGACCAACGGGAATTGCGCGAGATGTTGGCGGAGAAACTGTGCAGTTTGGGCAAGGAGGTCATCTCGTTTTCCAATGGTCAGCGGTTGCTCGGGCATCTGGCTGCTAGGCCAACGGATGTCGAACTCGTGGTGCTGGATTTGGACTTTGGCGTTGGCCAGCCCAATGGCCTCGAAGTGCTGAAAGAAATCAAAAAGTGCTGGGCCGATCTGCCGGTCATTATTCTCACGGGCAAGGGGAGTGTTGACTTGGCGGTCGAAGCTGTGCAGGCCGGGGCTGCGGACTTTATTGAGAAGGACTTGTACGTCGAGGACAAGCTCGAAGTGGAAATGGAAAAGGTCGAGCGGATGTTGGCGGTCTTGCGCGAAAATGCCCGCCTCAAGGCAGAGAACGAAGCCCTCGACCGCGACAACACCTTTTACCGGACCCAGCTAGGCCAGCGCTATCAGATCGTCAGTCGCAGTCCCCAAATTCAGGGCCTGCTAAAGCAAGTTGAACAAATCGCCTCCATACCGAGGCCCGTGCTGATCTGCGGCGAGCGCGGTACTGGCAAGGAGTTGATCGCCGCCGCCTTGCACTACGGGAGCAATCGCCGCGAGCGGGCCTTTGTCAAGACGAACTGCGCGGCGCTGTCGGATACTCTGCTCGAAAGCGAGCTGTTCGGCCATGAGAAGGGAGCCTTTACGGGCGCGGCCGAAATGCGCTACGGCCGCTTTGAAGCCGCCGATGGCGGTACGCTTTTTCTCGACGAAATCGGGAACACGTCGCTGGACTTTCAAAAAAATGTATTGCGCGTTATAGAATACCAAGAGTTTGAACGCACGGGTGGGACGCAGACGATCCACGTTGACGTTCGCGTCGTGGCGGCGACCAATGCGGATCTGGAGCGGGAAATAGCCAGCGGGCAATTCCGCGCCGATCTCTACGACCGCCTGCGGTTTAGCGTGCTCCAGCTACCGCCCTTACGGGAGCGGCTCGAGGACATCCAGCCCTTGGTTACTTACTTTGCTCAGCAGCTATGCGACGAAGTGCCTGCGATTGAAAGACGCCCCTTTGCCGAAGGCATTTTGGCCACGTTAGAGACCTATGCTTGGCCGGGCAATGTGCGCGAACTCAAATTCGCCGTCGAGCGCGCGCTCTGCGTCGCGCAAGGGGATGCAGTGGTCGTGGAGGACTTGCCCCCAGAAGTGCGCGGCGGCAGTGGCGTTGCCCTTCCTGAAGGCGGCAGTTTCGACGAGCAAGTCGCGCGTGTTGAACGGGGCTTACTCGACGGCGCGCTAGCGCAGATGGGAGGGCGGCAGAAAGACGCGGCACAGCAATTGGGCTTGACCTACGATCGCTTTCGGCACTTGCTCCGCAAATACCAAATCACCGCCAAATGACCGACCGCGTCCTTCGGGCCGAGTCTTGTTGACAGTGGGAACGCGCCGGGTATATTAACCGAGGCTCCCACACGGGCGAGAGGCGCATGGAAAAAGTTTACAAGGTCGAGACCACGCTTTCCCACAGCTTGGCCGAACTCTATGCCGGACTCGAAGAGGAGTTCGCCAACAAAAGCAGCATCCCCCTCTCGGACATGAACCGCACGTTGTTGCAAACGGGCTTGATCCATCACCTGACGATGATGAGCGGATTGGGGCTGATCGAGCCTGAGAAGGCCGCGAGGCTGCACGCGTTGATCGACCAAGTAGCGAAGGATACCATACTCTGGGACATCTTGCAGATGGTGCGGACCTACTGGCGAGATTGCGGCCCTGGTGGTCCGGGCGGTTCCGATAGTCTCAAAGCCTGATGTGGTGGTTATAACTCGTTGTATAGATTGTAGTTCAGGGGGATGTGCGGTTGACAACTCCCGTGGTCACAAGTATTATACAACCCATTTCTCGGACCTCTTTACTAGCTGTTGAAGCGAGCAGATGACCTCCTTTAGCGCAGCGGTTTTCGACCACTACCGGCATCCCCGCAACGCTGGGCAAATCGGTGACGCCAATGCCTCGGGGCAAGCTGAAAATCAGGCCTGCGGCGATGCGATGCAGCTTTTTGCCCGCGTCGAAAACGGCCGCATCGTCCGCGTTAGCTGTAAGACTTTTGGATGCGCTCCTTCGGTCGCGGCTGGCTCAGTGCTCACTGAGTTGCTGGCAGACTTGCTGCTGGCGGACGCAGTTCAGCTAGAGCCGGCCGCTATTGAGGAGGCGCTAGGGGGGCTGCCGCCAATGAAGCGCCACGCCGCCCAACTAGCTGCTGACGCGACTCGGGCCCTAGTGAAAAACTACCAGGCCAATACGGCCTCCTAACGCATTCTCGCCTTGCGTTTTAACCTCAAGCCGAAAGGATTGCACCATGGCTCACTCTCTTCCCGATCTCCCTTATGCCTATGACGCGCTAGAACCCGTCATAGATGCCCGCACCATGGAGATTCACCACACCAAGCACCACAACACCTATGTGACCAGCCTCAACACCGCTCTCGGGGGACATGACGACTTGGCCGCTAAAAGCGTCGAAGACCTCATCAGCGATCTCGATGCCGTCCCCGAGAGCATCCGCACAGCGGTGCGCAACCACGGCGGCGGTCATGCCAACCACAGCCTATTTTGGCAGATCATGGCTCCAGCAGAGGAGCGCGGCGAGCCTTCGGCCGAATTGAAGGCTGCGGTAGAAACCGCATTCGGTAGCACCGACAAAGCCCACGAAGCCTTCGTGCAAGCCGCAACCACCCGGTTCGGTAGCGGCTGGGCTTGGCTTGTAGTTAAGGATGGCAAGCTCGACATCCTCAGCACCGCCAATCAAGATAATCCCCTAATGACCGGCGACGGAGTTCCCATCCTCGGCATCGATGTCTGGGAACACGCCTATTATCTCAACTACCAAAATCGCCGGCCCGACTATATCGCAGCGTGGACCGACATCGTCAACTGGAACGAAGTCAGTCGCCGCTTTGCCGAGGTGATAGGGAGCTAGCAGATGGCGATCCAAGTAGGGGACAAAGCACCCGCGTTCACCCTTAAGAATGCGGATATGGAAGACGTAAGCCTCGGGGATTTTGCCAGTAAAAATGTCGTCCTACTCTTCGTACCGCTGGCCTTCACCAGTGTCTGTACGCAGGAGTTGTGCGAGATTTCCGCCGGAATTAACGCGTACCAGGGCCTCAATGCCCAGGTTTTGGGAATCAGCGTCGATAGTCCTTTTAGCCTCAACGCTTGGGCCGAAAAGGAAGGTATTGAGATTCCGCTACTCAGTGATTTCAACAAGGAGGTGTCCGCTGCGTACGGTGCCCAGCACGAAGATCTGTTGGGCTTCAAAGGCGTCGCCAAGCGCTCGGCCTTCATAGTTGATGGGCAAGGCAGCGTCCGCTATGCTTGGGTGTCCGACAATCCCAAGGTCCTGCCGAATTTTGCTGCGATTAGGGCTTGTTTGCAGTCGCTCAACTGAAGATCTTCGTTTTCGCAATAATGTGGGGCAAGGCGCAGAGGGCTTTGCCCCACTGTTTATGCTGCTCGCAAAGGAAATCACGCAATGGAAGATGCGACGACAGGGCCGCTTAACGAGCGAGAGGCTCCGATCTGGCTCCAAGGCCAGAACAAGGCCAAGGCTGCCGAAATAGCCGGTCACTTCGCTCAGATAATGCAGGTTTTGGGGCTCGACTTGAGCGATCCGCACTTGCGGGGCACCCCAGACCGCGTCGGGCGAATGTACATGGAGATTTTTCGAGAGTTGGACGACCAAGGCGAACCGGAGATCACCTGCTTTCCCAATAGCGATGGCTACGACAACATGGTGATCGTCAAGGACATCGAGTTCTTTTCAGTTTGTTCCCACCACATGATTCCGTTCTTCGGCAAGGCGCACATAGCCTACATACCTAGAGACGCGATCGTCGGCTTGAGCAAAATCGTGCGCGTCGTCGAATTCTACGCCCGCCGGCCCCAGCTTCAAGAACGTCTCACCAGGCAAATTGTGGACTTTCTCGAAGCCAAGCTGGCCCCCAAAGGATCCATCGTCGTAATGGAGGCCCGGCATTTGTGCATGGAGATGCGGGGGGTGGAAAGGCCCGGGGCGGTGACGACCACTTCGGCGCTCCGGGGCCATTTTGCCGAGCCGATAGTGCGCGAGGAATTTTTCAATTTAATCAAGAGAAATTGAAGCAGAACGGGACAACCCCATGTCTGAGATTCGAGAGCAGGTACTGACGCCGACTACCAGCGCGGTACTCGATATATCCCACCGGGACTTGCGCGACGACGAGTATTGGCGCGCCATTCCCGCCTATGCCGATTTGCGTGCCGATGAGTTCCACGAGCACCGCTTTCAGAGCCGCAATAGCGTGACGAGCCTGAAGAAGCTGCGGGAGGTACTCGGTGGCCTCGTTTCAGAGGCGTTCTATCGAGATGTCGAGCAGGGGCTTTTGCGCTCGCCGATGAGCCTGCGGATTTCCCCGTACCTGCTGAGCTTGATCGACTGGTCGGAGCCAGCCGCAGATCCCCTGCGCATTCAGTTTCTGCCTATGGGGTCGCGAATGCGGCCCGATCATCCAGAACTCGCCCTAGATTCGCTGCACGAGCAAGTGGACTCCCCCGTGCCGGGTCTAACGCATCGCTACGCCGACCGGGCGTTGTTTCTGACGCTCGACACCTGTCCGGTGTACTGTCGTTTCTGCACCCGTTCCTATGCGGTAGGGTTGGATACCGAGGATGTGGAAAAAGTGCATTTTGGGGCTGTTGTCCAGCGGTGGGAGCAGGTCTTTGCTTATATTTCTTCGCGACCCGAGTTAGAAGACATTGTCATCAGCGGTGGCGATGTGGCCAACCTCAAGGCCGAACACATCGAATACATCGGCACTCGCTTGCTCAACATTGAGCATGTGCGGCGGATGCGCTACGCGACGAAAGCTCCGGCGATTATGCCGCAGAAACTAGTCACAGACCGCGAGTGGGTCGATGCCCTTGCGCGGGTTGTCGAAGCGGGGCGCAAAGTCCACAAGGAAGTCGCGCTGCACACGCATTTCAACCATCCGCGCGAAATCACGGCCATCAGCGGCCGCGCACTCGACGAATTGATGGAGCGCGGCATCTGCGTGCGCAACCAAACTGTCTTGCAAAAGGGCGTCAACGACGACGACGACACCATGCAACATCTCGTGCGGCGACTCAGCTACCTCAACGCGCATCCGTATTACACCTTTGTCCACGATATGGTGCGCGGGGTCGAAGAATTGCGCACGACCTTAGCGGCGGCGATCGATTTAGAGAAGGCGGTTCGGGGACGGACCGCGGGGTTCAATACGCCAGCCTTTGTGCTCGACACCATGGGAGGCGGTGGTAAGCGCGATGTCCACTCCTATGAACACTACGATCGCCAGACGGGCATCGCCGTATTTACCAGTCCGGCCGTGCGGCCCGGTGAGGTCTTTTTTCATTTTGATCCCCTAGATGCGCTCGATCCGCAAATTGCCCAGCGCTGGAGCGACCCGGCCGAACGTGCAGCTATGCGACAAGCGGCACTAGAGGCCGCTATCCAGACGTAACGGGCGGGAAGCCACAAGGGCCAACATTTGCCCTTGTGGACTCGTATGCCTTATCTATTAGCAACAACTAAACTAAACCTTAACACCATCGAGGCTTACGGCAATGGAATATCCAGATATGATCCAAGCATTAGCGGGCTTGGGCCTGCTCGCTTTGGGCGGCGGTCTGGGTTTTCTGTTGAGTTATCAATTGAAAAGGGGTGCTCTGCCCCAAGTGGAGAGAGAGGCCGAAGATCGAGTGCGGCAGCAGTTGGCCGAAGAGGAGCGCTCGGTGCGGCTGAGCTTGCTTGAAGAGCGGGATAACTGGTATAAAACCAAGGCCCGCCAAGAGGCCGAGTTAGAAGATCAATTGGCCGATCTGGGACGCCGCGATAAGAGTTTGGCACAGCTTGTGCGCGATATCAATAGCCAGAAGGAGGAACAGAGCCGGGCGTGGAACCGCCTCAAAAATCAGGAACGGCGGATTGGCCAGCGCGAAAGGACCTTAAAAGAAGAAGAAGAGGAAATAGGCCAGATGCGCGCCGAGTACCAGCAACGTCTAGAGTTGGCCAGTGGGCTGCCCGCGGATGAGGCGCGCGAACAGATGATGGAGCATCTGGCCAGCGAGGTCCGCGGGCGGGCGGCGGCCATGATCCGCAGCGAGCGCACCAAGGTGAAGGAAGAGTCGGATCGAGAAGCAAAAAAAATCATCGCCCAAGCCATTCAGCGCTGTGCAGTTGAAGAGACCGTCCATTTGGTCACCTCGACCGTGCCTTTGCCCAACGAGGGATTCAAAAGTCGCATCATTGGCAAGGAAGGGCGCAATGTGCGCGCATTTGAGACGGCGACCGGAGTCAAAGTCGTGGTCGATGATACGCCCGACGCCGTGTTGCTTTCGTCCTACGATCCAGCGCGGCGCGAAGTGGCAAGCCGGGCGATGCATCAGCTAATCGGTGCCGGCGGCTTCACCCCGACCAAGATCGAGGAAGTGGTAGAGAAGTGCCGCAAGGCCCTAGACAAAGACATGGTCGAGGTCGGCAAGGGCACCCTCAGCGAGATTGGGGCTAGCCAATACCACGCCGGTTTGCCCCATTACGTGGGCATGCTCAAATATCGCGCTAGCTTTGGGCAAAACCTTTTACAGCACTGCCTAGAAGTCGCCCATTTGTCGGGGCTGATGGCTGCCGAAGTAGGATTGGATGTGCCGTTGGCTAAGCGAGCGGGCCTCTTGCACGATATCGGCAAGACCGTCAGCAAGGAGATGGAAGGGGGCCATGTTGAACTGGGCATTAAGCTGGGCGAGCGATTCGACGAGCATCCGATCGTCAAGGAAGTTATCGCCGAGCACCACGAGGACCATGATCGCCTTTCGCCGATCTGCTTCTTGGTCAAGGCGGCCGATACTATATCGTCGATACGGCCCGGAGGGCGGCGCGAAGATCTCGAAGGCTATACTCGCCGCATCATGCGCTTGGAAGAAATCGCGACTGCGTTTGCAGGGGTCAAAGATGTGTACGCTATAAACGCCGGCCGCGAGATTCGCGTCATGGTTTGCGGCGAGCAGATCGGGGATGAAGACGCCGAGATGCTGGCGTTCGATATAGCCGAGCGCGTTAAGGCCGAATTGACCTTTGCGGGTCAAGTCAAGGTCGTGGTGGTGCGCCAGACGCAGGTGGTGCGTCAGATCAATCGAGACCGCGGCGACCGGCGCAATAACGATGCGCGCAATGGGAGCAGTCGTCGGCCGCGCAACGGGGGCCGCAGAGGGGACGACAGCAGCTAAATTCGCCCCAATTGAAATGGCTGACGACCCTAAAAAAATCGTCGTCCTTGGCTGCACCGGGTCCATTGGCGACACGTGTTTCAAGGTCCTAGAAAACTTGGGAGATGGGTACGAGGTCGTGGGTTTGGGAGGTGGGGCCAAGGTCGAAAAGCTGATCGGGCGCGCCCTCCACTGGCAGCCGCAAAAAATCTGTGTTCTAGATGCCGAGGCTAGAACACAGGTGCAGAGCGCAGCGCCGCGAGTCGAGGTGATTTGCGGAGAAGAAGGGCTGTGCGAGCTCGCTACCATGCCGGAGGCCGATCTAGTGCTCAATGGGCTCGTCGGTGCTGTCGGCCTCGTTCCGACGTTGGCGGCGTTGGCGCAAGGCAAGACCGTGGCCATGGCCAACAAGGAGCCCTTGGTTATGGCCGGCGGGTTAATTTTGCAGCAAGCCCAGCGCGGCGGGGGGACCGTGCTGCCGTTGGACAGCGAGCCCAATGCCATTTGGCAGTGCCTGAAGGGCGAAAATCGCAAAAGCCTGAAGCGGATCATCCTCACGGCCTCTGGGGGGCCATTCTTTGGGCACAGTCGCGAACAGATGCGCGACATTATCCCGGAGCAGGCCCTTGATCACCCCACTTGGAAAATGGGGCCCAAGATCAGTGTGGACTCGGCAACCCTGATGAACAAGGGCTTTGAAGTTATCGAGGCTGCTTGGCTCTTTGGCGTGGCGGTCGAACAAGTGGATGTGGTCGTCCACCGCCAGTCGGTGGTACATGCACTGATTGAATTCGCCGATGGAGCACTGTTGGCGCACATGGGGAAGACCGATATGATGCTGCCGATCCAATACGCGCTGACTCACCCAGCGCGGCGGGAGGTGCCTCTCGACAACCTCGACCTCGAGCAAGTGGGCCAACTAAGTTTCGCCGCTCCGGATAGGACGAATTTTCCCTCTCTAGATCTGTGCTACGAAGCAGGCCGGAGTGGAGGCACCTTTCCAGCCGCCCTCAACGCGGCCAACGAGGAGGCTGTGGGGGCCTTTTTGGCGCGGAAAATAGGATTTCTCGATATCGCCGACCTGAACCGCGACGTGCTTGCACGCTGCGGCACACAGGAGGCGGTTTCCCTCGAATCCATATTAGACGAGGACCGCTATGCACGGCGGCTGGCCCGGGAGTGGGTCGCCGGGCAGGCGGGGTAATTTATGGCAGAAGACACCAATGCAGCACAGTACAAAGCACTAGCGCTATGCCAGAAGATGCTCCGCATCAACACTGGGGTCATACTCGCGGCTTTCGCACTCATCATCATCCTAACCACGGTCTCGACAGCGGAGTGGGTGCGTGCGACTGGTAAGGCACTCTACTACGTCATCGCGTTGCAGTCCCTCACGTCGGTGGGGACTTGGTACTTCCGCACTCGCTTGGAGAAAGCGTTGGCAGGGGTCGAGGGAGATAGTCCGCATGGAGACCATTAAGGCCCGAGGTAAATTCCACGCCGCCCATCGGCAGCTAGACTACGACGGCAAATGCGCCTACGTCCACGGGCATACTTGGCGCGGCGTGTTTGTCGTCCGCACCGAGCGCTTTCCGCGGCTCGAAAAACTAGATATGTCCGTGGACTTCGGTGCGCTCAAGGACATATTCAGATTCTTGGATCACAAAATGTTGATTTCCGCACGGGATGCGACCTTTCTCGACGCCAAGCTCTTCGAGCCACAGGGCGTCGTGGTCATGCCAGGCGAAAATCCGAGTGTGGAAAACGTGGCTGAGTACTGCCTCGACCAAGCAGTCGGGGTATTACAGAAGCTGTTTCCACAACGCGGCTATCAGTATCACATCGAAGTTTCCATTCAAGAGACCGACAACAATTTCTTCGTAGCCGAGCACCTTTTTCGTTGCTGAGCACTTGGGTGCAGAGCTATGGTGCAGCAACAGATGATGATCGCCGGAGAGGTCGCCGCCTATCTCCGCTGTGCATCGCTTGGTTCGTCGAGGCCAGATTCCCTACTTAGAAAGAAATACGGTTCCGCCAACCTCGATTTTGATTTCAGGGACGCTGGTGGTTTCCAATGGAATGGCCAATGCATTGTGACGCGCAGACTGCCCTATACTACGAAGCATATCCGTACCGGTCAGTTTCAAACTGTGGCAGGTGGTTACGATCAGCTCTGGGACGCAGAGGTTTTGATGTCACCCGACCATGAAGGCGACAGGCAGGGACAAGCCGTGAAACGTGGGGTTAGAACGCGATGAGCGGGTTGATGTTCCTCCACTCGCATGATTCCGCAACATCACTGGTCGTTGATGTGAATGGCGATAACGGTGTCGCGTTTGCTTGCGGAGTATTCGCACACGCCGATACGGAATTGCCTCAAGGCTCAACGGCACGTCCCCTCGCGAGAATGGGATTCCTGATCTGCTGGGTTCCGAGCGACTCGTGCCCGCCGGCAGCCGCGACGCCCGCCACCCGGCTGCCGATCTTCGGTACCCGGCGTCCGCCGAAACCGAGGAGGAGGAAATCGAGTACTTCAACGCGGAAGCCGAGGCGAGAATGGCCGACCTCGCGCCGGATCGCAACGCCGAACCGGAGTACATGGAGGGGCTGGCGGGATGCAGGGACATCGCCGCCGCCGTCCTCACCTTTCCCGAACCCGCCTATGTCTGGATCGAAACCGGGTACGAGTCGCTGTGCCTGCTCGAGGCGTACCGGCACCTGGCACCGGTCGCCGGCGGGACGTTCATGCAGATCGGCGGCACCGGCTCGCACGCGGTCAAGATGCTGCTGGCGGGCGCAAGGCGCGGGTTTCTGCTCACGCCGATGATGGCGGAGGCGCGGTACGCCGTGCGCTTGGCGGAGATATTCGGAGTCCGCGACCGCTTCGCTCCCGTTCTCGGACTCGGCGAGCAGATTCCGTTCGCGGCGGACTTCTTCTCTTTAGCCTTCTCTTTCGCTTGCTTCCATCACATGCGCTTCGAATATCTGGCCGGCGAGATGCACCGGGTGCTTGCGGAAGGCGGGAAGTTCGCGAGCATCGATCCCTGGAAGACGCTCCTGCACACCGTCGGCAGGAGAACGCTCGGCAAGCACGAGAGGTCGGTGCATTGCCGGCCCGTCACCGCGGAACGGCTGGCGACACTGAAGAGGCGGTTCCCGGACATGGCGGTCAGCCGGCACGGACCGCTGCTCCGGTACCTATGCCTCGGGTTGAGGAAGCTGGGCATGGGCGGCTTTTTGCCGCGGTCCCTGCCGGCCATGATGGACATCATGCGCGCCGCCGATTTCCTGGGCCGACTCACCGGCTTGGAAGGCGGCGTCATCCTCATGATGGGCGCGAAGCAGGAGCGCCCGACCTGACGCCGGCTCGCCTCCTGTCGGGAAGTTCAACGCTGCCGCAAAGCCTTGGTCAGGGGTTTTTCGATCATGGCATATTCGCGCCGCCGTCGACTTCGATCCCTTGACTGTCGGGAACCGAACTAACGAAACTTGAAGCATGGCCAGAAATGAAAATCAGATACCGAAAGTCCTGCTCGTCGCTCTGGTGGGTTCCGACGGCTCCGCCCCCGACGTCGTCGGGGGCAACAGGGTAATGGCCGAGGAGGCGGTCCGCGAATTGATGTCGCGGAGGTTCGAGCTGGATGTCCTCGACACGCCGAGAAGCGCAACCAATCTGTCCCCTTGCCCAATCTATGCTGCTCGCCTCGCGAGGTTCCTGCGGGTGGTCTGAGGAGCAGCATAGATTGGGCAAGCTAGTGCGGTTTCGCCTGAGCGAGATCGAGTGCTGGTTGGCCCTGCACCACCAAGGATCGGCACTCTTGCGGGGGAGGGCGATGCCGTCCAATTCAGATCAACTTTCTCTCTTCCCGACGGGAGGGAAAAATGGCGAATGAAAAAGTGAAAAACGTGGTGGTACTCGGCGCCGGGGTCATGGGAGGGCAAATCGCGGCCCTGCTCACCTGTGCGGGCCACAAGGTGCGCCTCCTCGACTTGCCGCTAGCAGGCGATGGAGTGGGCCGTGCGCGTCGGGGGCTGGAGAGAGCCCTCGCGAGCCGACCTCCCGCTTTCTATATAGAGGAGATGGCCCAGCGCATCGAGCTGGGAAGCACGGAGGATCTAGCCTGCGTTGGAGCGGCCGATTGGGTTATTGAAGCCGTAGTAGAAAAAAGATCGCCCAAGCGGGAGTTGCTGGCCCGGCTAGAGCCGTACCTGCACGACGGACTGGTCATCAGCAGCAATACCTCGGGGCTATCTATCGCCGAGCTAGCCCGCGACCGGTCGCGGGCGTTTTGCCGCCGCTTCCTCGGGGTGCATTTCTTCAATCCGCCGCGCTACATGAAGTTGGTCGAAGTCATACCCGGGCCTGACACCGAGCCGGCCATCGTCCAGCAGATGGTCGATTTCCTCACCGGGGAGTTGGGCAAGGGCGTGGTCTGCGGCCAAGACACGCCTAATTTCATCGGCAATCGCCTGTGGATTTTCGCTGTCTGCGACCTGTTGCAGCGGATGGAACAGGACGGGCTGGGCGTGGCCGAAGTTGACGCACTGACCGGTCCCCTGATGGGGCGGCCCCCAAGCGCGACCTTGCGCGTTTGCGACATCGTGGGTTTGGACACGGTCGCGCATGTGGCCGAAACCAGCTACGAAGGGTTGTCGGCGGATCCGTGGCGGCCGCTTTTTGCTCTGCCGGCATTTTATCGGCGCATGTTGGAGGAGAACTTGCTCGGGGCCAAGGTCAATGCCGGGTTTTATCGCAAGGCCGAGGCGGGCATCGAGGCCCTCGACTTGGATACCTTCGCCTACCAACCCGTGCAAAAGGTGGCGTTGGGCGCCTTGGAATCGGCGTTGAGCGAGCGTTCCCCAGCGCGCCGCCTCCGCGCCTTATGGGACGATTCGGGCCCGTGGGGTCAGGCCGGGAGGGCGCATCTCATGGCCGTGCTAGCCTACGCCGCCGAGCATGCCAAAGACATAGCCGGCGACATCGTCCAAATCGATCAGGCGATGCGCTGGGGATTTAACTGGGCACTAGGGCCTTTTGAGTTGTGGGATCTCTTCGGTGTCGAAGAGGTCGTCAACTCTCTGGCATCTAACCAACAGCGCGTACCCGACCTCGCCGCCCAATTGCTCGCCGCAGGTGAAACGCATTTTTACCAAGAGCAGGGTGTGTTCTCGCCGATCCGGTTGCGGCGCGAAAGCTGGCAACCGACAGCAGACGATTGGGATAAGCTAGCTGCCGAGCGAGCCATCTGGTCCAATGCCGGGGCCTACTTGGTCGAGTTGGACGAGGGAATGGGGGCGTTGGTTTTTAGCGGCAAAATGAACGCCTTGGGGCCAGCGGCGCTGGAAGCCGTCCACCACGCGGTGGGTACGGCCCCTTTTACTGGCTTGGTGCTCGCCGGAGCTGGCCGCTTGTTTTCGGTCGGTGCCGACTTGAAGCACGTGGCCAAGCTCGTCGATGAGAGCGACTGGCCGGGGTTAGAAGCGTTTGTCGCTGCCTTCCAAGAGGCTGTGCAGGCACTGCGCTACGCGCCTTTTCCGGTCGTCGCGGCCCTCCGCGGCTTGGTGCTGGGAGGCGGGTGCGAGTTCGCCTTGGGTGCCGCTGCGCGCGTGGCGATGGCTGAATTAGGCATGGGCTTGGTGGAGACCAAGGTTGGCCTGATCCCCGGTAGTGGCGGCTGTATGGAGATGGCGCGGAGGGGAGCGAGCGATATAGGATCTGCATTTGAGACGATTTTTACCGGAAACTTCAGCGACAACGCCTTTCAGGCCCGAGCTTGGGGTCTCCTCGGTGCTGAGGACGAGATTGCCTTTGCCGAGAGCCAACTCTTAAAGCGGGCCGTAGCCAAATTGCACAGCCTGCTCGCCGCAGGCTACTGCGCTAGTGCTCCGGATGGGGTAGAGGTCGCTGGAGATGAAGGGCTAGTGCTTTTGCACGAGCGCATAGATGAAGGCCAGGCTGCGGGGCAGCTCAGCGAACACGACGTGGTCGTAGGGCGCGGTCTGGCGCGGGTGCTTACAGGAGGTGGTGGGGCACGCCGGGAAGTAGAGGAGCGCCACTTGCTCAATTTGGAACGCGAGGTCTTTCTGCAACTATGCGGCACCGAGCGCACGAGACAGCGCATCGCGCACATGCTGCACACGGGTAAATCACTGAGAAATTAAAAGAGAAGGGGGCCTTATGGGCTTGCGTAGTGCCGCCAAATTTAAAGAGGGCTTGCGCGACGGGCGCGAGGTGTATCATCGGGGGGAGCGGGTCGAAGACGTAACCGCGCATGACGACTTGGGAATTGGGGTGGATCACGTCGCCTTGGACTTTGAACTGGCCGAGGATCTAGCACACCGCGATCTGATGACTTGGATGGATGGAGAGTTGGGCGAACCGGTCAGTCGCTACTTTAAGACGCCGACGGATGCCGCGGATTTGCTCAACCGACGCGAGATGATTGAGCGTTCGACGCGGCTGGGTAGCAGCGTGGTGTTGCTAATCAAGGAAATCGGCACCGATGCGCTCTTTGCCCTCGACTTGATCTCCGATCATTTGGACCAAAATGCTGGTGGGCAATACAACGCGCGCGTACAATCCTTCCACCGAGAGTGCAAGCAGTGCGACCTGAGCTTGGCAGTGGCCCAAACCGACGTAAAGGGCGACCGCAGTCTCTTGCCCTCGCAGCAAGCGCATCCCGACTACTATGTCCACATTGTCGAGGAGCGTAGCGATGGCATCGTGGTGCGCGGAGCCAAAGCCCATACGACATGCGCCCCGTATGTCGATGAACTCATCGTCTTGCCGACCCGTGCGCTCAAGGAGGCGGACGCGGCCTACGCTGTCGCCTTTGCCACACCGGTCAATACCCCAGGGATCAAGTTGATTGCCAGCCCCTTTGGCTCGCCTCCGGTGAGCCAGTTCCACCATCCCGTCAGTTACAAGCACCGCATGATCGACACGCTGACGATCTTCGACGATGTTTTTATTCCCAACGAGCGCGTCTTCCTCAAAGGGGAGTGGCAATACGCCGGGCCGCTGGCCAACGCCTTTGTCGAATTTCACCGTTTTACGGCCGCCTCCTACAAACCGCCGCTTTGCGACCTCTTTATCGGGGCGGCGGCGCTCCTAGCCCAGTATAACGGCATCGCCAAGGCCGGCCACGTGCGCGAGAAACTGACCAAGCTCATCACCTATGCCGAGACCGTCCGAGGGCTGACCTTGGCCGCGGCCCACGATTGTCGCATTGCTGCAAACGGCACGGCCGTACCCAATATCGTCTTCACCAACTTGGCCAAATTTCACTTTGCCAAGAACTATCACCAAGCCGTGTCTTGGGTCCAGGACATCGCCGGGGGGCTGGTGGTCACCGGGCCGTCGGAAGAGGATCTAGCCAATCCCGAGACCAAGGGTTATATCGAACACTTCTTGGGCGGTGGAAGCAGGGTCGATGCCGCAGCGCGGCTGAAGGCGATCAACTTGGTGCGCGATCTGACAGCTTCAACTTTTGGCGGTTATAATGAGCTGCTGGCCATTCACGCTGAAGGCTCGTTGGAAACCCAGAAAATCACCATACTACGCGATTACGACGTCGAGCGCTGTCTCCGGCTGGCCAAAGAGGCCATTGGCATAGATTGAGCCAAATAAATACATTAAAAAATAAGAGTTGATAATATCGCATTCAGGCCCTATATTGAGCCGAATCCTCTGCTATTCGTTTCGGATGTACTCCCCCCCACATCCGAAACTCCCTACTCATCCATCAGGTGCCATCATAGCTTAATGCAGCCATGAGTCCCCATGCTGGCTCATTAGCAAGTAGGAGGCGTCAAGTTATGACTACCTTGCAGACCGATTCTATTGTGGATCAGTATTTCCACGAGATCGAGGATTCTGTTGGGCTATCGTCCGAAGCCGAAGTGGCCATCGCTCAACAAATAAAAGAGGGCGATGAGGAGGCATTGTCCGATTTGGTTAAAGCCAATCTGCGCTTTGTCGTAAGCGTGGCGAAGCAATATCAGAATCTGGGCTTGCCGCTTTCGGATTTGATCAACGAGGGGAACTTGGGGCTTATCATCGCCGCCAAGCGCTTTGACGGCACCAAAGGCTTCAAATTCATCTCCTATGCGGTGTGGTGGATCCGCCAGTCGATCCTGCAAGCGTTGGCCAATCAGTCGCGCATCGTGCGGCTGCCGCTAAATCGCATCGGCGAGTTGACACGCATCAACAGAGTACTCAACAAGCTCGAACAGGGGCTGGGGCGTCCCCCGGAAGCAGATGAAATAGCCGAAGAGCTAGAGGTCGAACCCGGCGATATGGATTTCCTGTTGCGGTTGGCCCAAAGGCCGGTTTCGCTGGAGATGCCCTGCGACGAATCCGAACCGGATCGCTGTTTCGGCGATCTGATTCCCGACCACAGCCAGCCTTCCAGCGACGAGACGCTCTCCACCGACGAGCTCAAAGCGGAAATTTTCAACGCCATGCACTCCCTGACCGAGGGCGAGGCGCGCGTCTTAAAGATGTATTACGGATTGGATGGGCACGATCCGATGACCTTGGAGAAGATCGGGGCCTATGTCGGGCGTACGCGGGAGCGGGTGCGGCAAATCAAGGAAAAGGCCCTGCAGAAGCTCCGTCATCCCGCTCGCTGCGACTCCCTCAAGGAGTACTACGCGGATTAAGCGTCCGCAGGCGGCTGGCGTCTCGGCCTTATTTGATTTTTGCCCGAGTTTTCGTTAGTATATTTGTCCATTCCGCGGTAGCTCAGCTGGCAGAGCGGGTGGCTGTTAACCACTTGGTCGTAGGTTCGAATCCTACCCGCGGAGCCAATTTTTCGACCGTCAACACCTGCGGCTCTATAGTTAATGAAAAGACCCCGAAGGGCGATCCTCTCGGGGTCTTTTCGTTAATGGCGTATTATCAAGGACTTACACCTCCCCACCCATCCACTATCGTTCTCTGGTTCGCCAAGTCCACAAGCAGGAGCCGCTCATCCTCGCGGCGTTCGGCATCAGCGAGACCCGGCAGCGGAACCACACCCTACCGGTGCGCGACGACCTAATCCGCGACATCGGGACCACGGACCAGCTCAACCGCTTCGACCGGCCCGCAGTCATCGAGATCGCCGAATTCCTCGGCTTCCACGAGACGGTCCGCTGGATCGAAGCGCACCACGGCCAATACGCCGAAGGGCTGTTCAAGGGGTTCGTGGTCGACAATAAAGAAGGGAAACGCTGATGTGCGGGCAGGCTGGCATCATCTTGGGTCAGAAGCGGCGGTGCGCCATCCTCTATGCCTCCGATTCCGCATACTTGGATGGGGAGCGCGTCTGGTGCGAGCTGGGCATTCCTCCGATGAGCTTGACGGTGTTTCCGGCACCGGATGCTGACGGACTTCTCGATTGAGCCGTTGGAGTTCGTCGCGCAGGCCAGGACCGTCTAAACCTTTGGCGGACGGGCGCGACCCGCTGTCTTGGGAGGCGGTGCTTTCCGGGATGTGCCGGCTCAAGAAAGCTCAGTCCGGGCACTTTCCACCTCGCCAGCGTCGATCTCGGCGGCGTCAGCCCCCGCGATCTGGTCCGCCAACATCTGCCCGTACGGCGGGAAACTGGAGCGTTCAACTCGCGTCTCCGGCTCCCAGAGCCGCGCTCGAACAAGGGCCTTGGCGCAGTGAAGGAATGCTTCTTCTACCCCCACCTTGAGGACAAAGATGGGCAACCTGCCTGGATGGCCAAAGGCTTCAGCCGTTCCGGGTCGGTGGAAATCTCCGCCAGCCGGTTGATCCGAAGCGTCTCGTTCATCCCCGGCATGAAGAACACCGAGCCCACGTAGGGGCGTTCGACCAAGTTCATCAACGTGTCCGCTTGACGGTTTCCGGGCCGGTTGGGCAGTAGCAACGTCTTGTTGTCGAGTTACGTAAGCAAGAAACTCGCGCCACGCAGGTGACATAATCCCGATCCAGCCGATCCGGTCGTTTGCGTTTGCGCAACGGGCTAAAGGCCCCGCGCTTCATTCAAAGAGGGCAGCGTATTCGCCATAGCCTTCCTTGGCTAAATCTTCGACGAGAATAAAACGCAAGGCCGCCGAATTGATGCAGTAGCGTAGCCCGGTGGGGGCCGGGCCGTCGGCAAAGACGTGCCCGAGATGCGAGTCGGCGTATTTGCTGCGGACCTCGACGCGGGTCATAAACAGCGAATTGTCGGTGTGTTCAACGATGTGATCCGGCTCTAGGGGCTGGGTAAAGCTAGGCCAGCCAGTACCGGATTTGAACTTGTGCTGCGAGCTAAAAAGGGGTTCGCCAGAAACGATATCGACGTAGATGCCCGCTGTCTTGTTGTCCCAATACAAGTTGTGGAAGGGTCGCTCGGTGGCGTTTTCCTGCGTGACCCGAAATTGCAAGTCCGTGAGCTTGGTGTGCAAGGTGTTGATGGGAAGTTTAGCGTATTGGGCACTGGCCGTTAAGGCCGGGAGGTCTTTGTCCCACGTCTCTTCGATAAAGCGGTCGCGGCCTGATCCCCGGCGATAGCGCTTGTAGTGCTGGGGGCTCTGTAGGTAGTAGTCTTGGTGGTACTCCTCGGCCGGATAAAAGGTGGTGGCTGGGCGGATGGGTGTAACGATGGGTTTGTCAAAGCGTCCCGACGCGTCGAGGGCTTGTTTGCTGGCTTCGGCTAAGGTGCGTTGCTCTTCGTCGTGGTAAAATATGGCCGAGGTATATTGATGGCCGCGGTCGTAAAAGGACCCTCCTCGATCGGTGGGATCGAACTGACGCCAGTAGATGTCGAGGAGCTGGCTATAGGAGACGACCTCGGGGTCAAAGATGACCAGTACGGACTCTATGTGCTTGGTCGCGCCGGAGCTGACTTGCTTGTAAGTCGGGTTTACGCGCTCGCCGCCGGTGTAGCCGGAAACGGCTGAAATGACCCCCTCGACCTTGTCAAAAGGTGCTTCGATGCACCAGAAACATCCCCCGGCAAACGTCGCTTGGGCGTAGTTTTGGGCGCGACTGGTTTGAATGCTAAGCACACACAGGGCCGCGCCGGTCAGAATGAGTAGTTTGGCGTTCATGGCTCCTCCTTTTGAGTTGGTTTTTTATAAACGCTCCAAGTATGCCAAAAGGTTCGCAATATGTAAGAAGCGGTCTGAACATTAGTCTGCACAAAAAGTGCGCCGGAAGAAAGTTGACAGCCTATGCGAAAACAGCCTTATTTTCGCGCTCTAAGTTCGCAGTAGGACGATGAACGAGGGTACCCAAACAACCGTCAAAGTGCTGCGCGAGCAGCTAGTGAACGCACGCCAGGTACGCGACTTGGGCTTGTTGCGCGATGTGGAGGAGGGATTGCGCCAGCTATGCGCGGTCGGCTACCGCTGTTGTCTGGTCGATTTCGATAGCTGCCGGCTGCGCTATTACGTCCGCCTCTTGGGCTACGAACAGGCGCGGGTCAAAGCGCAGATCGAGTTTCCCATCTCCCAAGACGTCGCCCCGGTGCAGTGGCTGCCACTGTCGCATCTAGCCGATTACGGAGAGGCCGAGAATGCCCAAAGCATTCGCCGCATATACGAGGGGATGGCCCACTACATCCAACATAAGTCGCCGACGCTGCAAGTGGGGACGCTGGCTCTCAGTCGGCCTAGGCGGCAACCGCCTAAAAGACCGCAACGACGCACGCAAAACAGGGTTTGGTTTTACTTGGGCGGCTTGGTCGCATTAGCGGTCCTCGCCAGCCTCATTGCTTGGGGGAGCCTGTGATGATAAAGAACAATTTTCGACCTTGGGGCCGATCTGTGTGGAGATGTGCTTGGATCCTCGGGGTTATCGGGTGCAGCCAAAATTTCAGCGACGAGGAGCCGGCGGCGGCCATGGCCGAGCGGGGATTCGTCGCCCGGTCCACAACGCCAACCAGTACGACGCCAGCGTACCCTTTGGGTCAGGCGAGTGGACGACAGGCGCTGGGGCCTCTCAGTGCGGTGGCCCCCAAGGGTTGGGTGGCGCAGCAGCCGTCCAGCTCCATGCGGGTGGCCCAATACGGCCTCCCCGGCCCGGCCGGAGAAGCGACGCTGGGCATATTTTTCTTCGGCCCGGGGCAAGGCGGAAGCGTAGAGGCCAACATCGATCGTTGGTTCGGCCAGTTCAAGCAGAAGGACGGCCAGCCGGCCCAAGGCCGGCGTTGGACGCGGCAGGTGGGGGAGATCGAAATAACCGGAGTTGATGTCAGCGGCACCTTCTCCGGGGGAATGGGGATGGGGAGCGCGGAGCCCCAATCCGGATACCGGATGCTCGGGGCCATAGCTGTCCACCGCTCGGGCACGGTGTTTTTCAAGATGATTGGACCGGCCCAGACCGTCGAACAATGGGCCGCCAGCTTTGATGAGTTCTTAGGCAGTTTACAAGTTGGCTTACTCGAGCCTTGAATGTGAGGGAACATGTACACGCAATTAGAAGACGAGTTTGGCGACATCATTGCCAAGGCCCGGCGTGGACAGGAGATTTCGGTCACAGCACTGGCAGCTCAGGTAGGATTGACAGCCGAGGATATTGCAGGGATCGAAAATTACGAGATCGTCCCGGCTTCAGATACCATAGAGCGGCTGGCCCAAGCCCTCGGGTTGCACCCGGGCAAGTTGCAGGCAAGCGCAGCGCAGGCATTTTTCCCGCGCCATCCGGCGGGTCGCTCAATGGCCGGGGTGCAAGTGGAAATGATGGTGCTCGGCAGCGGCTTTCTGATGAACGGCTACATTGTCGGCTGTGCGGCAACGGGACAAGCTGCGGTCATAGACCCAGGGTTCGACGCGGATAAAATTCTCCAGTGCTTGGCCATCTCTGGGCTAAAGGTCGAACAGATATTGCTGACGCACGGCCACCAAGACCACATCGGCGCCCTCGCCGAGATTAGTCGCGCCACGGGCGCACCGGCGCGGATCCACCGCGGCGACTTGGCCCTAATGGGCAGCTTGGCCGCTCAGATAGTAGGTGAACTAGAAGAAGGCGAAGTCGTGCACATCGGCAAATTGCGCTTTGAGGTTTGCTCCACACCTGGGCATACTGCGGGTGGCATCAGCTTAGTCCACGAGGAAATGGCCTTTGTCGGGGACGCGCTTTTCGCCGGTTCGCTCGGGGGCCTTCGCAGTGTGGCTAACTACCGGATGCAGCACCAAGCAGTGGCCGAGAAGCTACTCGGTCTAGACGAAGAAACCGCGCTCTTCCCCGGGCACGGGCCGGCGACTACAGTCGGCGAAGAAAAGGCGCACAACCCGTTTTTCTTATAAGACGCCAAAACGGCGTTGGGTCCATTACGGGGGGTCTGCCGCTGGGCGGGGGCTGCCCGTTTCTTTTTCTTCATTGAGTGCCCAGTCGTAGTCGTTGTATTCGATGGCTAGGTCCTCGGTCAGCCCAGCGGCTAGGTCCGGGGGAAGGTCCGGGCGCAGGTAATTGACGATGGTGGGCATGTTCTCGGGATTGGGGCGGTCGGGCGGGAACCAACCCGAGAAGTCTTTCCCGTACCAGTCGAGAATTTTGGACAGGTAGAGCCGCTTCTCTTGCAAGCGCACGTGGTTGGGGTCTTGGGCAAAGCGCGTTAGCGCTCGTTCCAAGCGGGCGTCGAGATCGGGGGCGGTAAAGGCTCGGTTTTCCAGTTGCGGGCAACTAAGGGCCGCGCAGTTGACTGCAAAGTGGATGCGCGGCTCTTGGTAGGTTGGGCGGATAATTTTGTTTTCAACGTGATCCAGCGTCATCTTGTGTCCCCCAGCGACAAAGGTCTGGCGGTTGAAAAAGCCGCCAAAGACAAAAGCGTCCTTGACGCTAGCGATGGGATAGGCGTCAATGACGCCTCGTAGGGTAAAGGCGTTGTACGCATTGATCCAGTAGGCCAGCTCGTGTTCACGGGTGGGGAAGCGGTCGGGATGGCTTTCGGGGCTGCAGTGGCCGAGGCTATCGACATAGGCGTCGAGTTGGGCACGGTTTTTGGCTAGGGCGGCGTAGCGGACTAAGCCTTGGTCATTGACGTACTCTTGCAGTACTTGGTCAAAGGGGCCGTGGTCAAAGGGCGGGGCCGCGCAAAGGGCGGCCGGGACGAGCAGCCACAAGGTCAGAAAATAAAGTGAGCGCATGGTTTTTCCAATGGGTTAGGATAGGGATGAAAATGCCTCCGCTAGGGGGCAATCTATATTATATTCGACGTTGTGCAATAACTCCACACGCCTTCCCAATTCTCCACTCACTCTACCCAGAATCTTTACAACCAGAACAGAATTAGAGAGGCGAGCCAATACAGTCATGGGCGCGTCCATTCTGCCCGATATTTTGCGCGATGAAGGGGGCGATGTGGGCATGGCGGAGAATACCCTGCGGCGCAATTACCCCATGCGGTGCGTGCAAAATGCGCGGTTCGGTTGCATTTTCAACCCTTGGTCCGATGGCGGGCGAGCGTTTCGCAATGAGTTCTAGAATGGCGGTCTTGGCAGGCGATGAAAGAAGCAGCGGCCAGCGATCCAGAATTGGCAGTGTGCAACCATTTGTTTACGTATCTCTTACTAGAAGAACTTTGCGACTTTGAGAACGACCCCAATGCGCTGAACAACCTGATTGATGATCCCATGAAATTCAGGGTCTGAGAAATGCGCTTGAGGAATGGATGGTGGCGACAGGCGTCCGGCACTCAACGCGTTTCGTGGTCGCGCATCGCAGCAGGCACTGGATGATTTGATGGATTACCTAGCGGATGCGATTGGCAAGCATGCGGACGAATAGAGGATGAATGCAATCCGACGAGAAGGTGCTATCCTTTGGGGTTTGGCCCTTCTGTGGCTTTTGGTATTTGCGGCCTCCATGCTCTACCACACCGGCGGCCGCTTGGCCCTGCCGCTGGACGATTCCTTCATCTATTTTCAATACGCGCGGCAAGCGGCCCAAGGGCACTTCCTCGAATACAACACTGGCGCGGAGCCAACGGCCGGCGCGACTAGCCTGCTGTACACCTTGCTGCTGGTGCCGGGCTTTTGGCTGGGGCTGGATGGGATGGGGATGGCACTGTACGCGTTGGCATTGGGGGTTGTGTGGCTCGGGTTGAGTGCTCGGCTGCTCCTGCTGCTGGGCCGCAAGTTGGGTGGCCCGTTCAGCGGCTGGGTAGCCGCGTTGATGTTCCTGTTGTGCGGCCCGCTGCTGTGGGGCTATTACAGCGGCATGGCGATCGGCCTGTTTGCCTGCGCCATCTTGCTGACCCTGTATCTGTACCTAGCGGAAGACCGGCGCGCTCCACTGGCGGCGGCCTTGCTGGCGTTGGCGCGCCCGGAGGGGATTGCCTTGGTCTTGCTGCTGCTGGTGCTAGTTGCCTATCGGCGGGCGTTGAACTGGCAGTGGGGGATGCCTTTGGGGGCATACGCGCTCCAGGCCCTGCTGCTAGCTTGGTGTACGGGAGAGGCCGGGGCGTCTGGGGTTGAGGCCAAATGGCGCTTTGCCGAACCCCACGGCTCGCTGCCCGAGCAGATTCGCGCCGTCTTTTTCGACTTCGCCGAATTTGTCAAAGGGATCCTCGCCGGGTCGCTTGGGCATCAGACCAGCACCAATTTGTATGCGTACGACGGCAACTACCGCCGCGTGGTGTTTGCCCCGTTTGTGGCGCTCTTTTTTTTAGCCGAGCTAAGTTATCGGCTCTGGAGCGAGCTATCCGAGAGGCAGATCGGGGTGGCGGCATTGGGTGGGGCGTGGTTTGTCGGCGGCGTTCTACTAACCTGCACCCTCGTCGAATACGACGCCCACTTCAACCGCTATCAGCAGCCCTTCTTGCCGCTCTACATTCTCTTTGCCGCCTTGGGCTTGGGGCGCTTGGACGCGACTGGGGGGGCATGGGGCAGCAAGCTGGCGCGGGGGTTGGCTTGCTTTTTCGGCTTGTGGGGGTTGATGTCGGCGGTCTTCTTCGCGGTCGCGTACGGGGAAAATTGCAGCGACATCCGCAACCAACAGGTCGAGCTGGCGCGCTTTATAGACGCCGAACTGCCGCCTGATGCGCGCATTGCCGTCAACGACGCCGGTGCCCTGTGCTACTTCAGCCGCCGCCAAACCATCGACTTAGTCGGGTTGACCACGGCCGGGAACAGCGCACCTTGGCGGCACGGGAGCGGGTCGCTATTCGAACGGTTGGAGTCCATGCCGCCAGACCAGCGCCCTCAGTACTTCGCCATTTTCCCCAATTGGTTCAATTTCCCCGAAGGGGTCTTCCTGCAGCCGCTGCACCGCATTCGCGTCTTTGAGCCGTCGATTGTTGATGCCGAGAAGGTGTTGTACCAGGCGCATTGGGCCGCCGATCTCAGCGGCGAGGCTATCCGCAACCAGACGCTCTTGGAAGAGGGCTGGCGGGTGGTCGATAAAGTGGATGTGGCCGATCTGGCAAGCGAGCGTCGGCACGGCTACCAGTCCACGGTGTGGATTCCCGGCAGCGGGGAGGCGAATCTGTTGCTGGCTCTGAGCGCTGCTGACAATCCTCAAGCCGCGTACATCGACGGGGGCCGGACGGTAACAGGGGGCGAGCGGATGGAGGTTGCGCTGAACGCTGGCCAACCGGCGGCGGTGATCATGCGCACGGTTACGGGCATCGCCCAGCACTTTGCGGTGGTAGCTAATGGAAAGAAGATCGCTGTCGTGGAGTTGCCGGGGGGGCGGGGCCGCCAGTGGCTCGAGCTGGCCGTCGGCCAGATACCGGCTTCGGATGTGAGCGGCCTCGTCGAGATTGAGACGCAGCCGATCCACTTTGGCGGCGGTTTGCGGCCGATTGTTTCGTTTCACTATTGGTTCTTGCAGCCGTGAACTGCTTCAGCGCCGGGCATCGAAATCACCGACTCACGCTGCGTCCCCGGTGGTCTTGAAGCGGATGCTGAGCCGAGTGCCGGTGGCTCGCTTGTAAGATGGATGGACGCGCTCACTCTCAAGGCGAGCGACGACGGATTGCGTGCGGCGAGTTGTGTTTGCGCGAGGCCAGCCTTGATGCGGGTCTCACGCAGCAAGCGAGCCAATTCGAACTCTGGTCCAAGCGCTTGGTACGCCGCTTGGTACTCTGGTGTTTGGAGCCATTGCTTGTACAAGTCGCTGACTTTGCTCATGGCAGTTTGTGTTTTCTTGATAAAAATTCTCACCACCACGATTCGCTTGTTTTTGACGACGACATATGATGTCCCGTCCTTGCCGTTCAGACGCATTTCCCAAAGCGGGCCGTGTGCGTATGCCCATGCGCTTTAGCCCTACCGCCAAGATCAACTCGCAGGTACGGACGAACCGCGCTCGCATATCAACAGGGAGTGCATTAAGTTCCTCATCCACAGTCTTACTCAATGTTTCAACGATCCAATTCGCGATAGTAGCATAGCAAGGTTGCTATACTCTAATTTTTCAAAGTTTTTCTCGGACTTCATTCGATACCTTCAAGTGCTGCCCGGCTACACCCGCTTCCGCCGCTTCGGCTTGGCCTTGGCCGTCAGCGGCACCAGCATTTTTCGTACAGTCCGAGCAAGTGTCCGACACACTCACTGGCTATATTGGTAGTATGCGGACCATAGGTATCGGCGCGGCGCGGCTGAAGCGAGAGGAAGCTATCCTCTGGGCTATCCTAATCGCCGCCCTCGGTGTGCGTCTGGCCTATCTCTACCAAGCGGTTGACACGCCGATCTTCGACGTACTCCTGATCGACTCCGAGTTCTACGATCGCCGCGCCCGGGCCATTGTTGCGGGCGATTGGCTGGGCGATCAGCCTTTTTTTATGAATCCGTTCTACTCCTACTTTTTGGCCGCCATTTACGCGTTTTTGGGAGCTGAATACTGGTGGGCTGGCTTGGTGCAGGCGATGCTGGGGACGAGTAGTTGCTATTTGATCTACGCACTGGGCCGGAAACTATGGAGCGCACAGATTGGCTTATTGGCCGCGCTGATGGCGGCGATCTACCAGCCGTACGTGTTCTACGACGGGGCACTGCTGACCGCCGCGCCGATCACCTTTTTGAATCTCGCGGCCCTGTATTGCTTGGCGCACGCGCAAGGCGCGGCGCGGTGGTTGTGGGCTGCTGGCTTACTATTGGGGCTTTCGGCGACGGCGCGGCCCATGGTCTTGCTGTTTGTCTCGGCGGTCGCGAGCTGGTTTGTCTCGCAGTGGGGACGGCGCGGTTGGCGGCAGTGGGGGTTGGTGGTCGTGGGCTGCGGCCTCGTGGTGGGTGCGGTGGCTTGGCGCAACTTTCTCGTCGGGGGGGAGTGGCTGCTGACCACGTCCTCAGCCGGGATGAACTTCTACGTGGGCAATCACCCCGAGGCCAACGGTATCTACGCGCAGGTCGATTTCCTGCCCAGCGCCGAGCCGGACTTAGAGCGCGAGGCGTTTATCCACGAGGCCGAGGTGCGCATGGGTAGGGAACTAACCCCGGCTCAAGCCTCGAGATTCTGGCTCGCGGCCGGCTTGCGCTTTGCCGTGGAAAATCCTCTCGCGTACCTCACGCTGCAAGGCCGCAAGCTCTACATGTTCTGGAACGGGGTCGAGGCGCAAAACAACCTGAGTCTATACTTAGCGCGGGATTTTGTGCCCTTGTTGCGCTGGTGCGTTTTGGGGTGGGGGCTGGTGGCCCCGCTGGCGGTCGTGGGTTGGGCTACGAGTCGCCGCTCGTCCCTACTCGACCTGTATCTGACGACCTATCTGGCCGCCTGCCTGCTGTTCTTCACGTCCTCGGAATACCGCCTGCCCGTCGTACCGGTGATTCTGCTCTACGCCGCTTGCTGGATTGCCAACGCGGCTGCTTGGGCGACGAGCGGGGCGCATCGCCGGTTGCTGGGGTCGTGCCTGTTGGTGGCCTTAGTCGCGCTGCCGGTCAACTATCGTGACGCCGGGGCTGAACGGCTGACCCGCAAACGGGTTGATTACTACAATTTCGGAGCCTTGTACCAACGCCGAGGGGATTGGGCGGCGGCCGAGAACATGTTCCGTGCGGCCCTGCGCATCGACCCGTCGTTTGCGCCGGCCGCCTCTGGCCTAACAGCCGTGTTGGCGCAGCAAGAAGGCGGCGACCCGGACATTAGACGTGGATTAGATCTTTTCAGCGCGGGAGAGTACGAGGCCGCGATTGCAGCCTTCAGCCGCGCTCGGCCTGCGCCCGGGCCGCACAACAACCTCGGCCTGTGCTATTATCGACTCGGTCAATGGAGCGAGGCCGCCGCGCACTTCCACAAGGCCCTCGCGCTCGACGCCGGCTACGCCCGAGCGCATTTCAACCTCGGCTTGGTGTATGGTAAACAGGGAGACGACCAAGCAGCGGTAGATGCTTTTGCCCAGGCACTCGAACTCGATCCCAATCACGTCCAAGCGCACTACCGGCGCGGGGAAGTACTGGTGCGCTTGGGGTATCCCCGCGAAGCAGAAGCCCATTGGGCATTTTTGCGTACGCGAAACCCCGACGACGTAGGCTTACAGACGAAAATCGATTCCATGGCGCAGGCCCATCCTTGAAAACTACCCTCTGCGTACGCGGTGCCCGAGCAGGCGGTCTCGCCCATGTCGATATGGACTTGCCGCTAGGCCAGGTTATTTGCTTTACCGGCCGCAGTAGCAGCGGCCGCCGCGCCATGGCCTTAGATGTCCTGTACGCGGAGAGCCGCCGACGCTACATGCAGGCTCTGTCTCCGACTGAACGCGAGGGCGTCAGCGGGACAGCGCGCGCCGATGTAGATGAGATATCGGGCTTGCCTCCGGCCATTTACTTGGGGGCACCGCGCCGCGGATGCATGGTCGGGGACTACTTGCAGCTAGACGGGATCTTGGCGCAGATCATGCTGGAAGAGGGACAGATGCACTGCCTCGAATGCGGCGGTCGCTGCCGCAGCTATGCGGCCGATGAGGTGGAGCGCGAGGTCGCCAACGTCCATCCAGACACCCGCTGTTTGGTGCTGGCCCCTTTGGCCCTGCGGAACGCAGGGATGTGGCAACAACTCGTGCAAGCCGGGTTTACGCGGGTCGCAATCGACGGCCAGATCCAACGCTTGGAAGGCCACGGGCCAGCATTGCCAAGCGGCGAAAGCGAGGTCCACGTCGTGGTGGACCGCTTGGTACCGGACTCGAACGCTAGCGTGCGCTTTTTGGAAGCTGTGCGCGTGAGCCGTTCGATTTCGTCGGGGCAGACGGTGGTTTGGGCCGATGGTACCAGCGAAATGATGCATTTGAACCAGCAGCCGACCTGCGGCAAGTGCGGCCGCCAGTATGAGCCGCTGGCCGCAGCCGACTTCGGTGCGGGCCAACCCTTGGCCAGCCAGGTGACTCTGCACGGCCGCACCATGGACGAGCTAATGGATGCCCCCCTCGGCTCGTTGCGCGATTGGCTGGCCGCGGCTAACCAAAAAGGCCATAGGTACGCCAAAGTAGAGGCCGCGCTCGCCGAGGCCGGCGGCTTGAGGCTGGAGCATCTGCCGTTGAGCCGCCGACTCAAATCGCTGGCGACTGGCGAGTGGCAGCGTCTGCAATTGGCGTCCGGTCTCAGCAACGGCCTGACGGGCATCCTCTACATTTTGGACGGTTTGGGCAGTCAATTGTCAGGGGAGATGCTGGCCGCGGTCGCGGCAGGTCTTCGTCGGCTGGTCGCCGGCGGCAATACCGCGCTGTTGTTGGATCACACGCCTGAACTCGTAGCGGCTGCAGACGAGGTCTGGGCGTTTGCAGAGGGGCGGGCGCAGGTGGGGGAGACGACCGGGATGGACCGAGATGGACCGGATGAGAAACGGGTCGTCGAGCAAGCTACGCCGGCGTTGGCCATTCGCGGCAGTGGTGTAGTCGGGCCGCTTGCTATCGAGCTGCCGCACGGGATGATGACCTGCGTGTGCGGGCCTTCCGGCAGCGGCAAAACCCGCCTGCTGTACGAAGTCTTGCTGCCGCTGCTCAAGGGGCGGCCCGTCGAGTACGCCGCCGCGGGTGTGCCGCGCAACAGCCGAGTCGCAACAGTGGAAGCTCCAAGCGGCAAGGCCACGCTTTTGCAGGGGTTGGGCCTTTTCGAGCGCATCGCCGATCTGTACGCCGCATCGCCAGCCGCAACAGCACGCGGCTGGTCCCGGGATGCCTTCTTGTTGGATCGGCCGGGGGGGCGTTGTCCAAGCTGCGAAGGCCGCGGCCAATGCCACTTCGATTTGGAGTTTCTAGAGGATATAGCACTGGTATGCGCCGCTTGCGAGGGGCGCCGATACCGAGACAAAATCTGCGAGGTGACCCTGCGCGGCGCGAGCATTGCCGATGTGCTGGGCATGACCTTGGAACAGGCTTGTACCCACTTTGCCCGGCACGACCCAATTCGCCCGCGCCTAGGGGCGGCCGTCGGCTGCGGCCTCGGCTACCTGTTTTTGGGACAGGAGGTGCAAGGGCTAGAGCGGGGGGAGTGGTTGCGGCTGCGGCTGGCGCTCGAATCGACGCGGCCCTCCCGGCGCACTTGGGTGCTGATCGACGACCCGGCCAGCGACGATCACCCAGAAGATGTGTGCGCGATGGTCGCGGCCTTGCGGGGGCTGGTGGATCGGGGGGCCACGGTCGTCGTCGCCGACCAGCATCCAACGGTGAAGGCGGCTGCGGATTGGGTGGTGGATCTGGCGCGGTAAAGGTTGTAACGTTGTTGCAACATATTACCTTGCGGGATGTATCGCTCCTATCTATCTTTTTTTGAATGAGATAGATGCTCAAGTAGGACAGGTGAATAATGCGGTATTCAAGCCCCGAGAAAGGGGCTTTCTAATGACGGTAGTGAAGAAGTTACAACAAGAGGTCATCGGCCATCTGGATCTGGACGGGTACGCGGTGTGCGAGCCGCAGGAGCCGGTCGTCGAAGCACTCAAGAAAATGCGCCATCAACACGTCAGCGCTGTGCTGGTGGAGGAGGATGGCCGCTTAGTGGGGATTTTTACCGAGCGCGATGCACTCACTAAAGTGGCCGACCAACCAGCGACGTGGCCGCGGCCGGTGGCCGAGGTTATGACCCGCGATCCGCATAGTTTGGACGCCCAGCAGCCAATCAGTAGTGCCCTGCGGCTGATGAACGCTGGCGACTATCGCAACGTGCCGATTGTAGATGAAAATGGCCGCATAAAGGGGAATTTGCCCCAACACGAAGTCATCCGCTTTCTCACCGATCAGTTTCCCGAAGACATCTACAACTTGCCGCCTGATCCCGAGCGCATAGCCCGCACCAAAGAGGGAGCTTGAGCATGCGCTGCGGAGCGAAGATTTTTCTTTTTTAAGGAGATCGTACGCATGACCGAAATTGTGGTCCCGTCGGCAGCTACGGATAAGCGAGAGTACTCGCAAGAAGAGCGCCAATCTGTAGTCATCGCATTTTCCGGCGATTCGGGCGATGGGATGCAGCTAACCGGCGGACAATTTACCAATACTTCGGCTGTGATGGGCAACGACGTCAGTACCTTTCCCGACATTCCCGCCGAGATTCGCGCCCCGGCCGGGACCATCCCCGGGCTGAGCGGCTACCAAGTCAACTTTGCCGCCAACGATCTCTACACAGCTGGCGACTCGCCCCAAGTGCTAGTGGCAATGAACCCGGCCGCGCTCAAAGCCAATTTGCCCGATCTCGAACCGGGCGGGACCATCATCGTCAATACAGATCCATTCAACCGCAATGGCCTCCGCAAAGCCGGGTACGAGAAAAACCCGCTCGAAGACGGCAGCCTCAGTGGCTACGATGTGCATCCGGTCCCCTTGACCACCCTGACCCGCAATGCCCTCGCCGACATCGAGGGCATGAGCAACCAAGCGAAGGACATGTGCAAGAATGCCTTTGTCTTGGGCTTGGTGTTCTGGATGTTCGACCGCCCGCTCGACTACACGCTCAAGTTCTACGAGACCAAATTCGCTGGCCGGCCCGAAGTGGTTGCGGCCAACACGAGGGCTTTGAAAGCTGGCTACTACTACGGAGAAACGGCCGAGACCTTTCAGACTCAGATCTCGGTGCCGAAGCGGGAGATTGTCGAACCGGGGGTGTACAAGCGGATCACCGGCAACGACGCGCTTGTCTTGGGGCTAGTAACGGCCGCGCAAAAGGCCGGCAAACCGCTCTTTTACGGCTCGTATCCCATCACGCCAGCCAGCACCATACTAGAGGGCTTGGCGGTGCTGAAGAACTTCGACGTGCGGACGTTCCAGGCCGAGGACGAGATCGCGGCCATGGGGTCGGTGATTGGCGCGGCCTTTGCCGGCAGTCTCGCGGCTACTGCCAGCAGCGGCCCGGGGATCGCGCTCAAGAGCGAGGCGATCAACTTGGCCGTAGTTATGGAGTTGCCGCTAGTGGTCATTGACGTCCAGCGCGGCGGCCCCAGCACGGGCTTGCCGACTAAGACCGAGCAGGCCGATTTGCTAGAGGTGCTCTACGGGCGCAACGGCGAAAGCCCGATTCCGGTCGTCGCTGCGGCAACCCCGGGCGAATGCTTCGACATAGCCATCGAGGCCTTCCGCATTGCCATTCGCTATATGACGCCGGTTTTTCTCCTGTCCGACGGCTACGTGGCCAACAACTCCGAGCCGTGGAAAATACCAGACCCGGATTCAATTGCGCCTATTGATGCCGAGCCGTACACCGACCCCGACGACTACCAACCCTACATGCGCGACCCACAGACCTTGGCCAGGCCTTGGGTCGTGCCGGGGACGCCTCGGATGGAGCACCGGATCGGTGGCTTGGGCAAGCAGGATGTGACGGGCAATGTCTCCTACGCGCCCGAAGACCACGAGCGCATCGTCCACATCCGGGCCGCCAAAATCCGCGGCATTGCCAACTCCATTCCCGAGCTGGAAGTGACCGGGCCTGAGCAAGGGGACCTGCTGGTTTTGGGCTGGGGGGGTACCTACGGCACCATTCGCGCAGCGGTTGAGCAAGTGCGGGGCGAGGGCCTCGACGTGGCCTGCGCGCACCTGCGCTACTTGAACCCGTTTCCCCGGAACCTCGGCAACGCACTTGGTCGCTACAAGCAAGTATTGGTGCCCGAGCTAAACTTGGGCCAATTGGCCCTGTTGCTCCAGGCGCATTTTCCAGTGCGCATCGTCAAGCTGAACAAGGTCCAGGGCTGCCCCTTTCAAATTCGGGAAGTGGCCGACAAAATTCGCCAAGTGCTAAGTTAAAGCAGGGAGGTCGAGATGGCCGAAGCAGTTGTAGAAACTGGGTTGAGCCGCAAGGATTTTGTTTCAGACCAAGAGGTCCGCTGGTGCCCTGGGTGCGGGGACTACGCGATTTTGGCCCAAATGCAAAAGATGCTCCCCGAAGTGGGGATCCCACGAGAAAACATCGTATTCGTCTCCGGAATCGGCTGCTCTAGCCGCTTTCCTTACTACATGAATACGTACGGCATTCACTCGATCCACGGGCGCGCACCCACGATCGCCACCGGGATCAAGGCGGCCGACCCGGATTTGAGCGTCTGGGTCATCACCGGCGATGGCGACGGGCTCTCGATTGGCGGCAATCACCTCCTGCACAGCCTCCGGCGCAATGTCGATCTGAAAATTCTTCTGTTCAACAACCGCATCTACGGGCTTACCAAGGGCCAGTATTCGCCGACCTCGCTGCCGGGGCACCGCACCCAGTCCACCCCCATGGGGTCAATCGACTATCCGCTCAACCCGATATCCGTGGCGCTGAGTGCCGAAGCGACCTTTGTCGCCCGCACTCAGGACACGAATACCAAGCACCTGAGCTACGTGCTCAGGCGAGCGGCCCAACACAAGGGGGCGGCCTTTGTCGAGATCTACCAAAACTGCGTCGTGCTCAACCCCACGGCTTGGAAACACACCACGGATTCGGATGTGCGCGACGATAATATCGTGTTTTTGGACGAGGGGCAGCCCCTCGTCTTTGGGAAGGACCGGGATCGAGGCATCCGCATGAACGGCACCGAGCCCGAGGTCGTTGCGCTCAGCGACGTGGCCCCAGACGAGCTGGTCGTGCATCGCGAAGGGCGCGAAAACGCCAGTTATGCCTATATGCTCAGCCGGATGGAATACCCGTTGCTGCCGCTGCCCTTTGGTGTGCTGCGTGCCCTCGACAGGCCGACCTACACCGAGTTGTTGTTCGACCAAATCGCCGCGACAACCCAACAGCGGGGCGCGGGCGACCTCGCGTCCTTGTTCAACTCAGGCGATACTTGGGTCGTCGAATAGGAGAAGAGCCATTGATTTGCCCTTCGTGTTCCCACGACAATATCCTTGGGGTTGACCTCTGCGAGGAGTGTGGCCAGAGCCTGAGCGAAGCGTACCAAGATTGGGGAAGTGGGGAGTTCAAGGAAATTTTCACCGAGCCGCTTTCCGCGCTCAATCCGCAGGAGATGGTCTGCGTGTCGCCGACGACTTCGTTGGCCGAGGTCATCTTGCTGCTCAAGGAGCTGCACGTCGGTTGCGTGTTGGTAACCGGCGAGGGCGGGCAGCTAATCGGCATATTCACCGAGCGCGACCTCCTCTACCGGGTGGCGGGCTTAATCAGCAATCTGGAACAGATCGCGGTCGAGAGCCTGATGACGCCGCAGCCCACCGCGCTCAAAGCCGATGCGGCCGTGCAGCACGCCCTGCATTTGATGAGCATCCATGGCTTTCGCCACGTGCCGCTGTTGGGCGATGACGACCGCCCGGTTGGCTTGGTCTCGTTTAGGTACATCGTCCGTTTTATCGAAGAGAACTTTTCCTCCGTAGCCTGAAAGAGTTGACCGCCGGGTTAGCTCCAGTTTTTTGAAAGGCGGTTGTGCTATGCCATTAAGCCGCACAGCGATATGTTCGCTCCTCGCATTGGTCCTGCTAAGTCCCCTAGGGGTTAGGGCTGAATTGGACTGGGCTGCCCTGAATAGAACGCGAGAGGTCACCGAAGCCGAGTGGTTGCAGTTGCAGCTGTCCGTATTAGGGTTAAGACTGAGCTATCCGGCCTACCGCGTCGCTCTAGATCTGACCGAAGACTCGGCGATTGAATTTACCTTCATCGCCAGCAGCGGGATGGCCAAGCATCTGACGGAAGAGTTGGGCAAGACCGAAGCCGACGATGTTATTTCCTACCACGCGCAGGGCATAAGCGACCAAGTAGAGGCATTGATCCGCGACGAGTTCCCAGACTTGTGGTCGGGCTTTGACGCCAGCGAGGATGTCCGCGGGCAATTTCTCGGCCCAGGCGAGAAGTGGAATGACCCGCCGCGGGAAATCGGCACTTGGTTGGAAAACAATTTCTCTTGGGGGCGCTGAGGTTCGTGTCCTCATTCCGGGTCGCGATGGGGCATTGCGCCTTGCGTTGATTCGTCGAGGGAGATGTCCTTGTCGATGACCGGCTCTTCGGTGGTCACGATCCAGCCGCGCACCCGCTGACCGAAGACGCTAATCTCCTTGCGTTGGGCGTCGATGACCTTGGACGAAGCCGTATGCCGCTCTTTGTTAATACAGAAAAAGGTGTGCTGCCGAGTCATACCTTTTCCTTTGTCTTCCATGCTTTCCATCCGCTATACCTCTCGAGTTTGCTCAAACTGGTGGACCGCATCCACTAACAATTTGACCTTTTCATAGGGCGTATCTGGATAGACGCCGTGCCCCAAGTTGAAGATATGGGGGCGGCCCCGGCCCTGCTCAAGAATGCGCTGGGCGGCAGCGGCAATGCTCGCCTCCGAGCCGTAGAGGGCGCAGGGATCTAGATTGCCCTGTAAAGGCATGGTATTCCCGAACAATCCATAAGCCGCATCTAAGTCGATCCGCCAATCGAGACTTAGGATGTGCGCTCCGACGCGGCCAAAGCAGGGCAGGTTTTGCGCCCCGGCAAGCGGGAAGTAAATGATCGGAGCATTCAGCGATGCGAGGCTGCGGCAAACCCGCTGTACATAGGGTAGGGCGAATTCGTTGAATTGCGCCGGAGACAACAAACCGATGGAAGTGTCGAAAATCTGGACGGCTTGGGCACCGGCCTCGATCTGGGCGCGCAAGAAGCGGCCGACGAGATCGCTGAGCAGGTTGAGCAGCCGACGGGCGAGGTCGGGGTTGCTGTGGATCATGCGGCGAAAAGCGGGGAAGTCCTTGGCATGGCCCCCTTCCACTAACCAAGTGGCCAAAGTAAAAGGCCCGCCGGCGTACCCGATGAGCGGGACGGCTGGCGGCAGGGCGTTGTGCGCTAGCCGTGCGGCTTCTAAGACGTAGGCGAGGTCGTCCTCAGGGACGGGGTTGCGGAGGCCGTCAATGTCGGCAGCCGAGCGGATCGGGCGGGCAAAAACCGGACCGGGTGCGTAGGTCAGTTCGCAGCCAAGTGCCTCTAAAGGCGTCACTAGGTCGGTAAAGAGAATGGCCGCATCGACCCCGAGCAGATCGACCGGCATGAGGGTAATTTCAGCGGCGAGTTCGGGGGTTTTGAAAAGTTTGAGTAGCGAGCCGTGCCGCTGGCGCAGCGCTCTGTACGGCTTGAGGATGCGGCCAGCTTGGCGCATGATCCAGATGGGAGGAGTCGCCGGCACTTGGCCCCGACAGGCTTGGAGAAAAGGGGCGGAAGGATCGGACAAAGCGCTAGCGACCGGGCTCGACCATCCACTCGGGCAGGGCGATGCGATAGGTGACCACGTCCTCCAAAGGTTTGAAGCGAACGCGGTCCTTTTCCATGTCGGCCCGGTAGATGTCGGGCTCCTCGTCCTCGGACTTGAAGGCCAAAAGGCGCAGCGGGGGCAGTTTGCGGTCTGACCAGTACTGGCCTACGTCGATTACTATATCGGCTTGGCACGCAAGGGGCACTACGTCAATTTCCCATTTGCGCTCTTTAATGGCGACGGCCCCGTCAAGCTCCACTGGGCCAAACTGCCTCCGTTGTCCTCGGGTATCGACGAACAAGTAGTCCTCGCAAGAGGCGTAGTCTATGTGTCCCGCGCCGGCGTCGGCCGAATAGACTAGCAGCGATGAGTCCCTCCAGGCGCAAAACGAGCCTGGGGGAAGGTGGTAGGCCACATCGCCCCTGTGGACGGTCCAGGGTTGCTCCCAACCGAGATTGGCATAGACTTCGAGGCCATTGCCGTACGTCACCCGCACCTGTCCTTGAGAAAACGCGCCGGAAAGCAGCGCGTCGTTGGTCTCCAAGAACTGGTCGTTGTGGTAGTAGGCTATGGAGCGGACGGGGACGCGGAGATAGTGCTTTTGCAGTTCGCGCAGCATGTAATAGGACTTGACCGCAGACGCGATGCCCCATTCTAGCTGGTCGGGGAGTAGACAGGCGTGGCCAAAGGCCGCAGTAGCGGCGAGATAGCGGTCGAGATAGGCACTGTGGCTGTGTTTCTCGCCTTGGGGGATGCGCCCGGCAAAGTACTGGTCAATGGTACCCAGACCCGCATCGGTCTCAATGGTATGGAGATTTTGTAGGTCGAAGTCCACTAGCGGCGGGATGCGGCTGGGGTCGGTCCCGACCATGCGGGCGAGGTGGCCAGTTAGGACGCCGGCATAAAACCAGTGGTTGCCGCCGCTCCCGATGGCCAAACCGGCTTGGGCTTGGGAGCGGAGGACGCTCTCTTGCAGGGAATAGCTGCTCGCCAAGTGGCTGGTTGCTGACGCGTCGTTGCTGAAGTCGTTGAATTCCCAAGGCGGGATATCGGCGTGTTCGCTGACGTACAGCGCGTCGCAGGGGTATTTGTCGATGATGGTGCGCGCATGTTCGGGTGCGCGCACCAGTGCTTCGGACGGCTTGAGCAAATAGAGTCCAGGTCCGGTCGGGGTCGGGGTGCCATCGGCGAGTTGAGCTGCCAATTCGGGCCGCCAGCAGGGATTGGTAGGAGCGATGTGGCGATAGTTGACTGGGAGGCTGGTTTTGTAGCCCAGATCGGACAGGGCCTCTAGATACTCGCCAAGGGCGTCTTCGCCGCCTTTAGCTTCGGCTCCTTCCACTACGAGCGTGGCATCGCCGTCGCCATCGTGCCAAGTCTCGCTGGGGTGGTTGATCAGCAGGTGATCGACGCCCATCAGCTTGAGCAGGCGCATGTTCTCGTATAGCTCGACGTAGCTCTCTTGGGATGCATCGATATAGGGGATGTTGTACCAGACCCAATCGGCTAGTGTCTCGCTTTGCCCAGCCTCGGACGCGGAAAAGGCCGGGAGGACTTCCTCGTATTGAGTGGAGACCGTTATGATCCAGTGCTCCTGAAGATCGCTGCGCTTGCCGTCGCCTTGGTTGGCGTAGCTACAGCCGCCGTTGAGCTGGACGAGGCGCTGAGACTCTGCTTCGGACGGGGCGTACAGGGTGGAAGCACGCGAATAGTGCCAATCCACGAAACTAGACACGAAGCAGCCCGAGGTGCAGAGGATGCGCGGGTAGTTGTCGCCGAAGTTGAAATAGGGGATGGTGATCAGGCGCGGGTGCAAGGCCCCGGTGACCCGGCCGAGCGAGAGGCCAGTGCCCTTGCCGTGCCCGCCCTCGATTTCCACGACGAGGGACTTACCGCTAATGCGGAACCGGTAGAGGAAGTTGGCTTGTTCCTCCCCTAGCTTCCACTGCCAGCGGGCCTCGACGCAATCGCCCACTTGCTCATAGGAGATGAAGTGCCGCTCTACTTCTTCGCTGCTAGCCGGCCAAACCGAGCCGCCCATTTCCACGGCAATCCCGCCGTCTTCGGCCGGTTTGATCGGGTCGCTGTTGTTGACTTCTAGCTCGATATCGGCGAAGGTTCCATCAATTGGCGTGTAGATAAATTGGACGACGGCAGAGACAGAGCGGCTTTCAAAGACAAAGGAAATGCCCTCTTTGCGAATCGATGTTTCGACTTCTTCTTGGAGCGGGGGAAAAATCGAGGGTTGGCTTTGGCTAGCGGATGCGGGCTGTTGCTCGCCCAAAGCTATCGCCGCCCCTGTGAGGTCTGCCATAAAATATCCTGACTCAGCGCATTTTTAATATTTTCAAAGTTAAACAACATAGAGAATAAACGAGGGTGTGTCAAGCTGAAGGCACTTGGTTTGACCGGGGGACAAAGCCTTTCTATCTTATTGTTTTATAGTATCTTTAGTGATATGGGAACCAGCTTGAAATCAAGGGATAGCATAGTAGTTGGCGGCGGGGCCGCCGGGATGTTAGCGGCCATTGTCGCCGCCGAGGCGGGCGAGCGGGTCACCTTGCTCGAAGGCAGCGGAAAATTGGGGCGGAAGATCTTGATTTCGGGCAATGGGCGCTGCAATCTGACGAATAGGGCGGCGGACGACCTCAGGCACTATCACGGCACGTATCCGCGCTTTGTCCGCAGCGCGCTAGACCAATTCTGCTTAGAGGAAACCTTGGCATTTTTTGCCGATCTAGGGATCGAGTTCCGCGAAGAAAAACGGCAGCGCCTCTTTCCGGTGTCGGATCAAGCGCAGTCGGTCGTTGATTTGCTCGCGGACCGCATGCGCTGCCTAGGCGTTCGCGTCGAAACCAATGCCAAGGTGGTGGGCATGGACCGCGCCTTTGGCTCGTCTCGCTTTGAACTGCGTACAGCCGAGGGGCAGTGCTATACCGCAGCGCGCGTGATATTGGCCAGCGGCGGCGTCAGCCTCGCCCGCTTGGGGGCCGATCGCTCGGGCATGGACTTGGCCGTGGCCATGGGGCACCGGCTCACCGACCTCAAGCCCGGGTTGGTGCCGCTAATCAGCCCGGAAAAATACGTCACCCGCATGCAGGGGCTTAAGGTCCAGGCCGAAGTGCGCGCCACGATCGAAGGAGGGCGCGAAGCCGTTGATACAGACGACTTGCTCTTTACAAAATACGGAGTCTCCGGGTTTGCCATATTAAACCTCAGTGCCCGCTTGGTGCCCGAGTTGGGGACGAAGCGCTCCGTGCTCCGGGTCAATTTCTTCCCCGGCCGCAGCCCGGAAGCAATCAGCCAATTGCTCAAAGAGCGCTGGCAGCGCCATCCCCATCGCTCGCTCGAGCTGAGTTTCGCCGGCTTGCTTTCCAGCAAATTGGTGCGGCCCCTCTTGGACCATTTGGGGTTTGACGCGGCGCAGCGGGTTGATCGGCTCGGCAAGGGTGCGCGCTGGCAGCTTGCCCAGAGCCTGACGAATTGGCCGATCGCGGTTAGCAGCCCGCGGCCCTTTGACTACGCCGAAGTGACGGTCGGGGGCGTGAGCACCGAGGACATTAATCCCGATACGCTCGAATCTTTTTTGGTGCCCGGCCTGTACTTTGCCGGCGAGATGGTTGACATTCACGCCGATTTGGGAGGATTTAACTTCCAATGGGCGTGGGCCAGCGGCGTCCTCGCCGGTCGTCGGTTGGGGTAGTGAGACTGGCGCGATTCGCCTGTGGACATAGATTGAAGTAGATGCGAGCAGATGGAACAGGCCGGGTGGCCGGCATCATTTTGGCGGCGGGCATGTCCACCCGCATGGGGCAGCTCAAGCAGCTATTGCCCTTGGGAGGACGGGCGGCCATTGAACGGATCGCCGAGGTTGTGGGGCGGCAGTTGGATGAGGTGGTGGTCGTACTCGGCCACCGCGCTGCGGAGATTGCCCCGGTATTGGCCGCTTATCCGGTCCGTTGGGTCGTCAATGCCGACTATCAAACGGGTATGCTTTCCTCCGTACAATGCGGACTAAGGGCGGTGGGTAGAGCAGCCGATTACTTGATTTTCCTAGGCGACCAACCCCGGTTGAGCAGAGCCTTAATAGAGCAGGTTTTGCAGGCAAGAAAACAGGTCCGCGAGGGTATCATCATACCCACCGCCAACGGGAAAAGGGGCCATCCCGTATTGATCTGCAACGCCTACCGGACGGAAATTTTGGGATTGCCGCCGGATGTGGGATTAAACTTAGTGACCCGGGGCCATCCCGAGGATACGTGCGAACTGCCTGTGGCAGAGAAGGCCATCCTGACCGACATGGACACTCCAGCCGACTACCAGCGCGAGCTGGCCTACTGGCCAGAATAAATTATGGACGACATCCTCAGCGAAATTGTCCGGCGCAAGAGTTGGGGTGAGCGAATGGCTTTAGCCTCGCTCGTGTGGAGCACCGGCTCGATTCCCATGAGTGAGCGGGCCAAAATGATCGTCGCCGAGGAAGGGGAAGTGGTCGGCACCATAGGCGGCGGATGCCTCGAAGCCGAGGTCTTGAGTGCCGGCCGTACCGCGCTAGAGACCGGAGAAAATCAGCTCCTGCGCTACACCATGACGGAAAAACAAGCCGGGGAAAGTGGCTTAAATTGCGGCGGCAGCGTGCGGATTTACACCGAAGTCATCGAGTCGGACGAGGCTGCCGACTTCTATGGCCGAGTGCTAGCGGCGCGTCGGGCGCGCAGCGGTTGTGCGCTAGCGACTCTGCTCAAGCGTCGTTTTGATGGCACCGGGGAGGGGCGGTTGTGGCTAGGGGCCGACGGCAGCGTCTGCGGCTCGCTGGGTACGCCCGCAGCTGATCGCCAAGTGGAGGAGTGCTTGCCCGAAGTGCTCGTGCGCGAACGCGGCCTAGTCTGCGCGCTGGACCCGAGCGCCGAACTGGGAGAGGCCGCGGAAGTATTTATCGAGCCGTTCTTGCCCGAACCTGTGCTCTACGTCTTCGGCGGGGGCCACGTAGGCGGGCAGATTTGCGCGCTGGCCAAAAACGTAGGCTTCCGCGTCGTCCTCATTGACGATCGCCCGGCGTTTGCCAATCCCGAACGACATCCGCAGGCCGACGAGTGCTTAGTCGCCGGCATGGAGGAGGTGTTTGCCCACTTGCCTATTGACGACCAGTCCTACATCATTGCGGCCACTCGCGGCCACCAGCACGACGAAATCGTCGTCGAAGCGGCGATCAAGACGCCGGCGCGCTACATCGGAATGCTGGGCAGCGAGCGCAAAAAGCTCATCTTGTGGCGGCGGATCGCCGAGCGTGGCGGGGACCCGCAGCGCTTGGACGCCGTTTTTGCGCCGATTGGGGTCAACATCGGGGCGGATACCCCGACCGAGATCGCGGTCAGCGTCGTCGCCGAGTTGATCGAGCACCGGCGCGGAACGCCCAAAGTGTGGAAGACGAAGAGAAAAACCCATGGGGGATGAATTGCGCTACGGGGTGGCCGCCTGTCAGGTCGCCCAACCCAATCCCACCGACCGCTCTGAAATAGCCCCCAACACCGCTCGCATGGTCGAAATGGTCGATATGGCCGTTGAAGGCTACGGGCCGTTTATGGACATCAAGCTGCTGGCCTTTCCCGAATTTGGCCACGCCGCTCCCATCTATCCCACCGCCAAGAGCTTGCTGGCCAAATTGACCGTTCCCGTTCCCAACGAGCACACGGCCCGCTTGGAGGACAAAGCCCGCGAATTGGGCGTGTACATCCAAACGGCCACCTTCCTCGAAGAGGATCCCCAATGGCCGGGCAAGGTTTTCAACACGACCTGCCTGCTCGGGCCGGAAGGACTGTGGTACAAGTACCGCAAGGTCAACCCGTGGATCCCTTGGGAAGTCCACACCAGCCCCCACGACTTGGCCGACTACGAGGACGAACTGTTCCCGGTGGCCCAGACGCCCATCGGCTGCATTGGCGCGGCGATCTGCTACGACTGGCTCTTTCCCGAGCCGCTGCGCCAGCTCACAGCCCACGGTGCCGAAATCCTCGTCCGCGTCTCGGCCTATATGGATCCTTGGGGTGCGACGCCGCCGATGGATTGGTGGACGACGGTCAACCGCTGTCGGGCCTTGGAAAATGCGGCGTATGTGCTCGCCGCCAACCAAGGGGCCGAGCTGAGTCACTATCCTCCCTTTTCTTGGCCGGGCGGCTCGATGGTCGTCGATTTCGACGGCCGCATCCTCGCCCAAGCCGACCCGGGACTAGGAGAAAAAATCGTCGTCTCCGAGGTCGATATCAGTGCCTTGCGGCACGTCCGCAAGCGGCGCACCGGCCACCACACCTTGGCCCACCTGCGCAGCGAGGCGTACCCCCTGTACGGACAGCCTTACTATCCGCAGGGCAGTTTCTCCGCAGAGGGCAATCACACCGTCGTCATGAACGAAGAGCGCATCGCCGAGGTTAAGCAGAGGATAAACCGGCAGCCGTGAAGCGCTATGGCGACCGTCAGATTCGCCGCACCCTGGGCAGGTACAACACTCGGCAGGTGCGTCGCACTTTAGCAACCGGCTGCGATCTGCATATGGCGGAAGTCGGCGATGTAGATGCCCTGTTTGACCGCATGATCGAGCGCGAAGGGCGGCTGCAGGGGGTAGAGCGCTTTCCCTATTGGGCCGAGCTGTGGCCGACGGCATTGGCCATGGCCCAGTGGTTTTGCCGCACTGAGGAGCCGACCCCCGCAGGTTGGACCTGCGAACTCGGCTGTGGCTTGGGGCTGGTAGGCATTGCCTTAGCCAAGTTAGGTTGGCGCGTCGAAGCGACCGATTTTGTCGAGGACGCGCTGATTTTCGCCACCCACAATGCCCGGCGCAATGGGGTCCAGCACAACCACCGAGTGGCCTATTTGGACTGGCGAAATCCCGTGGGGGAGCCGCACGAGTGCTTGGTAGGGTCGGATATCATCTACGAAAAGAAAAATCACCGCTATCTCGAGCGCATCCTACACAAACTGCTGCTGCCCGGCGGTCGATTTTACCTCGGGGATCCGCAGCGCAAGGACGCCGCCGACTTCGTCTGGCGGCTCGTTTCCCAAGGCTATAGTCAACGGCGGGAAACGCGAGTCGAGACGTGGGATTCAGTCGAGTACCAAGTCGACATCTACGTATTTACCAAGCCTCAAGCCGATAGCAGGGCACTTAGGTGAGCAGCCACGGAAGCCGCAGTCGCCTCTAAGTCGTATCCGCCCTCTAGCAAGGAGACGAGGCGTCCCTCGCAGTGGTGGGCGGCTAGTTGGAGCACCAACTCGGTCAGCTTGCCATAGCACTCTGCGCTGAGCAGGATTTGCCCTAGGGGGTCGCTGCGGTGGGCGTCAAAACCGGCCGACAGGAGGATGAAGTCGGGTTGGAACCGGTCTATGGCCGGGGCGATGGTGTCGGCGAAGTGGCGCAGGTAATCGGCATTGGTGCTGCCGGCCGGAACCGGGATATTCAAGGTTTGGCCGGATCCTGCTCCCATCCCGCACTCGTCGGCCGCACCGGTGCCCGGATAGAGGGGAGATTGGTGGATGCTGCAAAAAAACACCGAGCCGTCGGCCTCAAAGATGTGCTGCGTCCCATTGCCGTGATGGACGTCCCAGTCGATGATCGCCACTTTGTCGCAGCCGCATTCGGCCCGCAAATAGTGCGCAGCGACCGCTGCGTTGTTGAAGAAGCAAAAGCCCATGATTTGCTCGACTTCGGCGTGATGACCCGGGGGCCGCATGCAGCAAAAGGCATGGTCGGCGCGGCCGGCGAGCAGGGAGTCGATGGCGGTTAAAGGAGCACCGGCCGCGAGCAGGGCGGCGCGATACGTGCTTGGAGAGGTTGCGGTGTCTTGGCTTACATAGGCGGGGCGCTCGATTCGTGCGAGGGCTGCTACTCGCTCCAAGTGGGCCGGCGAGTGGGCTCTGAGCAGGGCGCGACGCGGTGCCAACCGCGGATGCAGGTGCAGAACCTCGTCCCAGAGCGAGTGGTCTTTTAGATGCTGGACAATGGATTCCAACCGCGCGCGGTGCTCTGGATGACCCTCGCCTGTGTCGTGCAGCAAGGCGTCGGGGTGGTAGATCAAGGCCGTCCTAGCCACAGCTTACCACTTCTCCTGCGTCTATGGATGTAATAGCGCAGCGTCCGAGGATGCGGATGTCCTCGGCGATTGCCGCATCGTCCAAGGCAGCAGAGTCGCACCAGCGCAATTGCGTGGATTCGCGGGGATTGATGCGGGCGCGTCCGCTTACTACGCGGCTAAAGTAAATCAGGTCTATGTGCTGATGGCCCGGTTCGATATCCTCTAGGAGGATACACGCGGGGCGGTACAGGACAGCGACCTGTCCCCACTGCTGTTGTCGGCCCAGCAACTCGACGGTCAGTCCGGTTTCTTCGCGCACTTCGCGGAGGGCGGCTTCTTCGGGTAGTTCGCCCGGGTCAATGTGCCCGCCCGGGGGCAGCCAAGCCTGCATTTTTTTGTGCCATAGCAAGAGGGTGGCTCCCTCGTGGACGACGAAGGTGGTCGCCGTAAAGTCGCGGGTAATCGCCGCCAAGAGCCGCTCGTTGTAGCGCGTGATAAAGAGGAACCAAGGGTGCGCGTTACCGCGCCGGAGAGTCAATATAGCCGGTCGCCCAGTGAAAAGAAAGCCCGCGACAGACACACGCTGCATTGACCAATGTTGCTCGCCAATTATTTTACAAGTCTTGCTTTAGATTCTTTCAGATTGAGAGTGATATGGCTACTGAGATCGTCATGCCCAAGTTGGGGTTGACTATGGAAAGCGGCGCAATAAGCGCTTGGTTGGTAGAAGAGGGCCAAAAAGTGCAAAAGGGCCAGGCCTTGTTGGAAATCGCCACCGACAAAGTGACCATGGAAGTCGAGGCGCAGGCCGACGGAATCCTGCGCAAAATTCTGGTGCCGGTCGGCCAAGCAGTACCGGTATCGACGACGATCGGCGTCATTGCCGCCGCTGATGAAGACATTGGCTCGTACGTCGCCGCTGCTGCGAGCGACCCCGCTCCACCCGCTCCGGCCTCGCCGACCCCAGCCCCACAGGCTCTGGCCCCCTCCGCTGATTCCGATGGACGTCGGCCACATAAGACCTCGCCCAAAGCGCGGAAAATAGCGGCCGAGCACGGCCTCGCCCTGTCCGGCGTCAGCGGCAGTGGCCCCGGGGGCCGGATCGTTAGCGCCGATGTGCTGGCCTTGGTCGAGCAAACTCGGCTAGCTCCGGCTCCAGCCCCAGCCCCGGTCTCCGAAGGGCGCATTGAGCTAAGCCGGGCCGAGCAAGTAGCCGCCGAGCGGTTGACGGCTAGCTACCAACAGATCCCCCACATCCACCTCAGCATGGACGTATCGGCCGTGTGGTTGCAGCAATTCCGCACCGGCTACCAACTAGAGGGCAAAAAAATCTCCTTCAACGATCTAATCGTCAAAGCCACGGCCCGCACCCTAAGCGAATTTCCCCGCGTCAACAGCTTGGCAGAGGGCGGTCATTTCCGCTACGCCTCCCAAGTCAACGTCGGCATTGCCGTGGCGGCTGAGCAGGGCTTGGTGGTTCCGGTCATTCGCGACGCGGCCGAAAAGACAGTCGAGGAAATCGCCTTAGAAGGGACGAGAATGATCGACGCGGCGCGCCGCGGCCAGTTGCGCCCCGACGACATGCTGGGCGGCACCTTTACCATCTCGAACTTGGGGATGTTCGGCATCTCCCGCTTTACTGCGATCATCAATCCTCCCCAAGTGGCGATCTTGGCCGTCGGAGCCATAGAAAACCGGGTGGTAGCCTCGGGGGCAGACGCATTTGCCGTGCGTCCGCAGCTAACCCTGACGCTGGCCGCCGATCACCGCGTCGTCGATGGTGCGCTAAGCGCCCGATTTCTCGTGCGGCTCAAGGAAGTACTGGAAACGCCCGGTTTGCTCGGCTAGCAGTTCCTCACCTTGACCACATCTAGGCCGCCATTTATCTTCAAAACCGCAAAAATTTGGCCCTTTTACCCTTGTGTACCGGGGGTGGAAGAGCGCGTCCTGGCATCGGAAAATAGCGCATGAAATTTGAGAAAAAGACCCAGCTTTCCATTGCGTACGCCGTCCTTACGCTGCTCCTGCTCCTGAGCCTGCAAAACTATTTCGCCAACCAAGTTGAAACTCTTCCGTATAGCCAGTTCCGGGCGTGGATCAAAAGCGGGCAGGTCATTGAGTGTACCTTTAGTGGTGAGTTCATTCACGGCCACGCCAATGTCGATGGCCAAGAGATCAGCTTCCGCACCGCCGCCATAGACGATCCCGAGATCATCGGCCTACTCGAAGAACACCAAGTCGAGTTTACCCGCCAGCCCAGCAACAATTGGTTCACTCAGCTTTTGTCCTGGATCCTGCCCGCGCTAATTTTCGTGGGAATCTGGCTGTTTATCGCCCGTCGCTTGAGCGGAGGTGCCGGTGGCTTGATGTCCATCGGCAAGAGCAAGGCCAAGGTGTACATGGAGAAGGGGACGGGCATTACCTTTGACGACGTGGCGGGCATTGACGAAGCCAAAGAAGAGTTGCTGGAGATCGTCGAGTTTTTGCGCACCCCCGAGCGCTTTCAGGCCCTCGGGGGCCGGATTCCGCGCGGGGTCTTACTCGTGGGGTCTCCGGGCACGGGTAAGACCCTGTTGGCCAAGGCCGTCGCCGGCGAGGCGAGCGTGCCCTTTTTCTCCCTCAGCGGCTCGGATTTTGTCGAGATGTTCGTCGGGGTGGGAGCCGCGCGAGTGCGCGACCTTTTTGAACAGGCCAAAAAACACGCCCCGGCCATTATCTTCATCGACGAGCTCGACGCCTTGGGCAAGGCTCGAGGGGCCGGTTCTTTTGGCGGCCACGACGAGCGCGAGCAGACGCTCAACCAGCTCCTCACCGAGCTCGACGGCTTCGACACCAACGCCGGCGTAATCCTCATGGCGGCGACCAACCGGCCGGAAATCCTCGACCCGGCCTTGCTGCGCCCCGGCCGCTTTGACCGCATTGTGGCCGTGGATCGGCCCGATGTCAAGGGGCGCGCCGCCATCCTCCAGATCCATGCCAAGGAGGTCAAGCTGGCCCCGGACGTAGATCTACACAAACTGGCCGTGCGCACTCCGGGTTTTGCTGGTGCGGACTTGGCCAATATCGTCAATGAAGCGGCTCTATTGGCGGCGCGGAGAGATAAAAATTCCATCACCATGTCCGAGCTAGAAGAGGCGATTGAGCGCTCGGTGGCCGGACTGGAGCGCAAAAGCCGCGTGCTCAATGAGAAGGAGCGCCGGATCGTCGCGTACCACGAAGCTGGGCACGCCATCGTCGGCGAGGTTTTGCCCGAGGCCAATCCCGTGCAGAAGATATCCATCGTATCGCGGGGTATCGCCGCCTTGGGCTACACGCTGAATATGCCGCTGGAGGACCGCTATCTAATGACCAAGGAGGAGTTGCAGGACGCCTTGGCCGCGATCTTGGGCGGCCGGGCGGCCGAGGAGATCGTCTTTGGCGAGATATCCACCGGTGCGGCCAACGACTTGCAGCAGGCCACGCAAATGGCCGAGCGGATGGTCAAAGAGTTCGGCATGAGCCAGCGGATTGGCTTGGTGGCCCACCGAACGGACCGCTCGCAACAGGTACTGGGCATGCCCCTAGCTGAGCGCACGTACAGCGATGAGACGGCCAAGCTCATCGACGAGGAAATCAAGAGCATCATCGGCGCGGGGTACGTGCGGGCCAAGGCCCTGCTCACTCAGCATCGGCAAGCACTGGAGGATGTCGTTGAGATACTCTTTGAGGAAGAGGTGATGGACGGCGACCAACTACGCAACTTACTCGCGAAGCACGGGATAGAGCTGTCACTTAGGCCGGAACAAGAGGCGTCGCCCGACAGCCATGCCGCCGAGCCGCAGGCCAACGGCAATGCTCCGCAGTCGGAAGAGCGCGAGGTTCCCTAGCCCACGGCGGCGATGACTTCCAACTCGACGGCTGCTCCCAGCGGCAAGCCGGCGACGCCGATGGCCAAGCGTGCGTGCATCCCCTTATTTCCGAGGACTGAGGCCAGCAGATCGGAAGCGCCATTGACCACGTCGGCGTGTGCCGAAAAACCGGGTGCTGCAGCTACGTATCCTCCCAAGCGGACAATGGAGACGGCGTCGAGGTCGCCGGTTTCGGCTTTGAGAGTGCTCAGGGCGTTGAGGGCGCACAACTTGGCGGCGGCATACCCCGCTTCGACATCCAAGTTCTCACCCACAATTCCCGCGTATTGAATCCGGCCGGCTAGTAGAGGCAACTGACCTGAGACGAAGATCAAAGGGCCACTTTGCACTGCGCGAGTATAGCTGCCGGCTGGTTGAGGCGGAGGGGGAAGTTGTAGGTTTAGGTTTCTTAGTTTTTTCTCCACAGACATGTTGAATCTCCTATGGCTTCGGGCTAGTTAGCGCGAGTAATATAGCGCGCCTAATGTCTCCAGCAAAAGAGCGATGCACAGCGTGATATCCGTCAGAGGAAGCGTCCTCGAACCCTTGGCCAATGGCGATTTCGTGCGCCTGTGGTTGGCCAATGGCCTTTGGTGGCAGGCTATGTGGATGGAGATGCTGGCGCTGGGGTGGCTGGCTTTGGAGCTGACCAATTCTCCGTGGTGGGTCCAGGTCATCGGCTTTTACCGAGCCATCCCCCTGCTGATTATGGGTTTGTTCGGCGCGGTGATTACCGATCGCTTTAAGCGGCGCTACATCGTGTGGACCCTGCAGTTGATCAATGTGTTGGGGACGGGGCTGTTGGCGCTCTTGCTCTTTTGGGGACGGCTCGAACTGTGGCATTTATCGGTGGTGTCGCTGGCACTGGGGGCCTCTTGGGCACTGGATTGGCCGACCCGGCGCAGCATGGTGCCCGATCTAGTCGGCAAAGCCCGCACGGTCGATGCCATGGTGCTAGAGAATGTCATTCAGGGATTTACGCGCATTGCTGGCCCCCTAGCGGCGGGCTATGTCACAGCGGCCTACGGCAGCTTGGGTGCCCTGCTGGTGTTGGTTGGGCTGGGTACCTTGGCGCTGTTCTTGTTGGCGGGCCTCAAGACAGACTCCAAGGCACCCAGTGCAGGTACGTGGGCGGCAGGATGGGCCGGGCGACAGGGGTGGGCCAGTATGCGGGCTTCTGCTCCTATATTCGGCGTTTTTCTCATCACGATCTTTATGAATGTCTGGGCTTTTCCCTACATGAACCTGCTGCCGGTTTTCGCGCGCGACGTATTCGGCCGCGGCCCGGAGGGCATGGGGTGGTTGGGCGCGGCTAGTGGGGGCGGGGCGATTGTGGGCTTGGCCGCGGTCCAGCTAAGCCGCAGTAAGCTGAGCAACGAATGGATCTTTGTCGCCGGCTCGTTGCTATCGTGTACGGGCCTCGTCGCCTTTGCCTTGAGCGGGACCTTTGGCCTCGCCTTGGTAATGCTGTTTTGCTCTGGGCTGGGGCAGGCGGGCTTTAGCATTATGCAGAGCAGCATCATCTTGGTCGAATCCTCGGACGAGATGCGGAGCCGTGCGATGAGCACCTTGGTCGTGGCCATTGGCGTTGGCCCCTTTGGCCGCTTGCAGAGCGGGGCGCTGGCCGAGGCTTGGGGCGCACAAGGAGCCGTGGGTGTCATGGCGCTGCTGGCGGGGCTGGGGACTGTGGGGGCGGCGGTTTTGGTGCGGGGGTTTGTAGGTAGGAGGTAGGTCTGGACACATCCCCAGTTGCACACTTTGTCGTTTCATAGAATTTATCCACCCCAGCAACGACCTATTAAAGGAGCATGTCCCGTGTCCCAGTCTTTGTTCAGCGACGCCAGCCAACGGCTCGATGAAGCCCTTGATTACGCGTCCATTTCCGAGGATGCCATTGAGCGGCTCAAGTTGCCTAAGTCGAGTTTGAAAGTCTCCATCCCAGTGCGCATGGACAACGGCGAGTTACGCATTTTCCCGGGTTATCGAGTGCGCTACGACGACACCCGAGGTCCCACCAAAGGCGGCATTCGCTACCACCAAGACGTGTCCAGCGACGAGGTCCAGTCCCTAGCCTTTTGGATGACCTTCAAATGCGCGGTGGCCAATTTGCCCTTTGGCGGCGGCAAAGGCGGCATCACGGTCAATCCCAAGGAACTGTCCCATTTAGAGCTGGAACGCCTTAGCCGGGGCTACATCGACGCCGTGGCCGACTTCATCGGCCCGGACATCGACATTCCGGCACCGGACGTCTATACCAATAAGATGATCATGGGCTGGATGGTGGATGAGTACAGCATTATCAAACGGCAGATCACCCCCGCGGTCATCACCGGCAAGCCCTTGACTATGGGGGGCAGTCTAGGGCGCGACACGGCGACCGCGATGGGAGCCTTTTTCGCCATCGAGGCGACTTGGCCCAAGCTCGGCTTAAGCGGCTCGCCTGCCACCACGACTGTGGCCGTGCAAGGCTTTGGCAATGCCGGAGCCATCGTCGCCGAATTGCTCTTCAATGCCGGTTACAAGGTCGTGGCCGTAAGCGACTCTAAGGGAGGCATTTATCGGCGCAAAGGACTCGATATCCCCAGCGTGCGCCAGTTCAAGGATTCGACCCGCACCCTCAAAGCAGTGTACTGCGAAGGCACGGTATGCAGCATCGTCGAGCACGAGACCATCACCAACGAGGAGTTGCTCGCGCTCGACGTCGATATCTTGGCCCCGGCGGCCTTGGAAAACCAGATCACCGAGGTCAACGCCCGCGACATTAAGGCCAAGGCAGTGTACGAACTGGCCAACGGCCCCACCACGCCGGGTGCCGACGAGATCCTGCGACAACGAGACGTGATAGTATTCCCCGACATCTTGGTCAACGCCGGCGGCGTGACCGTGAGCTATTTCGAGTGGGTTCAGAATCGCCAGGGTCTGTACTGGACCCTAGAGGAAGTCAACCAGCGGCTCAAGCAGATGATAGTCGAGGAGACCGAGCGCATTTGGGCCATTGCCCAAGAGCAGGGCATCGCGCCGCGCACCGCGGCGTACGTCCACGCCTTGAACCGGATCGGCGACGCAGTCCAAGCCAAAGGAACCAAAGATTACTTCACAGATGGGTAGGGGCGAGACCTGCTGGCTTAGGGATTAGAAAACCGGACGACCGAGGTAGTTCTAACACCCAGAGTTGGCCAATATTTCCTGCTCGTCTTCTTCGGCCTCGTCGGCAGCGTCTGGGCGCAAACCGCTCCAGTGCATACGCTCAGCGGATACGTCGTAGATGCCGCCAGCGGCGAGAAACGGATCAGCGCGGTCTTGTACGAGCCTGACTCTGCAGAAGGGTACCACGACCAACCGCTACGGCTTTTTCAGCCGGACTCTGCAGGTGGTCGTCTTCCACATCGGCTATCAGAGCGATACCCTCGCAACCCGGCTCGATTAGGACATGCAGCTAACCATCGCCCTCCAGCCCACCCCTCTAGAAATGGGCACCGTGCAAGTGGAGGCCGAGCCGGTGAGTGCGTACAGCAACGTGGAAAGCGGGTACGGGATTTTCGCCGGGTACAGTTGGCAAACTTTTGAACTAGTCCTCGAATGAGCGCGGGGCGGAGCCGATGCGGGTGGTCCCTGCATCGGCTGGTAGCTGCCGCTGAATTGACTATAGGAGGGACGGCGGCTATATTGCGCGGGGTTCAAAAAGACACAGGAGACTCCATGCCTACTTCAGCGATTGGCGCACAGTTGTTTACAGTGCGCGATTATACCAAAACCCCGGATGATATTCGCCAAACCTTCGCCAAAGTGCGATCCCTCGGCTACGAGGCCGTGCAAGCCTCGGCCCTAGGGGCGATCTCGCTGGCCGAACTGGCCGCGATAAGTAAGGCCGAGGGGGTACAGATCGCTGCCACGCACACCAGCTACCAGCGCATCTGCGACGATCCGCAGGCCGTCGTCGAGGAGCACCAGATGTGGGGGTGCCGCCACGTGGCCATCGGCGGCTTGCCCCAAGAATACCGGCACCGCGAGGGTTTTGTTCGCTTCGCGGCCGAGGCTTCGGAGGCCGCCCGTCCGCTCGTTGACGCGGGCCTAACCTTTAGCTACCACAACCACAGTTTCGAGTTGGAGCGCTTCGAGGGGCGCACCGGGCTGGATATCCTCCGCGAGGAAAGCGATCCGGCGGTCTTTTCCTTTGAAATAGACACCTATTGGATCCAACACGGCGGCGGCAACCCGGTCTCGTGGTTAGACAGGTTCCGCGACCGCATGCACATCGTCCATCTAAAAGACCTGAGCATGGACGGCTCTAAGCAATGCTTTGCCGAAGTAGGGGAAGGGAACTTGGAATGGGGACCTATTCTCGCGGCCTGTAAAAGAGCACAGATCGAATGGTATTTGATCGAGCAAGACACCTGCCCGGGCGACCCCTTTGACAGCTTGGGTCTAAGCCTGCGCAACCTGCGGGCTATGGGCTTGGACTAGGAGGAAAATCATGCAAGAAATTTTCGTTCCTTGGGCCGCTTGGTACGGCAAGGCTCCGTTCAAAATGGAATTTCCCGACCATTGGGAAGTGGCAGTTCATCCCATGCGAGGCGGGCCGGACATCGGCGATGGCGGGATTCGCCGGGCACTGCAAGAGGCCATTGGTGCTCCGCCCCTGCGCGAATTCGCCCGCGGCCGGTCTTCAGCGGCCATCTTAGTTGACGACCTCTCGCGTCCCACGCCGGCTTTTCGGCTCTTGCCCTATATCCTCGAAGAGCTAGCCGCGGCCGGGATTGCAGCCGACGCCGTAAAGATCATCTGCGCGCTGGCTGCCCACCGCCCGATGACCCGCGACGATTTGGTCAAGAAGGTCGGGTTGGACATCGTCGATACCATGCAGGTGTTCAACCACAATGCCTACGAGAACTTGGAATTTTTAGGCTACTCCAGCCGGGGAGTGCCAATCTGGGTCAACCGCGATATGACCTCCTGCGAGGTCCGCATCGCTTTGGGGATGATCACGCCGCGCGGGGGGATGTTCGGCGGCGGGGCCAAATTGCTCATTCCCGGTGCTTGTGGGCAGCAGACGATTATGCTCAACCACCGCCACGTACACGAAAATTTTCGCGCACACCTATCCGAGGTGGCGAAGATGGCTGGGGTCAGTTATATCGTCAACCCACTGCTCAACGAGAACTTGGAGATCTCGGGCTTGGTCGCTGGGGATACAGACGCAGCCTTTGATCGGGGTTGCGAGTTGGGGCGGGAACAGTATGCGACCCAAGTGCCCGACGCCTTTGACATTGGGGTGTTCAACGCTTTCCCCAAGGATACGGAACTCTGCCAAGCCGGGTTGGCCATGACGCCGTTGGGTGGAACAAAGAAAAATCCCTTCAACGAAAACTCGACCACTGTCATGTGCTCGGCTAGCCCGGAGGGGCTGGGTTGGCACTCGGTGTTAGGGCCGGGCACTGCGCTGCGGGGAAAGCCCAGCCCGCCGGCCCGGCGCACCATTCTATTTTCGCCTGGGATCAACAAGTGGGATGCGGCCCTGCTCTTTGGCGAGGGGGTTATTTTTTGCAAAACTTGGGAGGCCGTATTGAGCGAATTGGGAAAATACCACGGGGCTGGCGTGAAAGTGTCGGTCTTTCCGGCTGGTGCGCTGCAACGGGCAGCCGACGCCGGTTACTAGTAGGGGCAACCCTTGTGGTTGCCCCGGTCTATACGAGGAATCCCAAATTCCAAAGGAGAAAAAATGCCACCGCTAGCGCGTTTTGGTCTAGAGGGCAAAATCGTCATTGTCACTGGGGCTGGCCGGGGGATTGGCCGGACGATTGCTTTAGAATGCGCCCTGTCGGGAGCGCGCGTCGCCGTTGGCAGCCGCACCACGGCCGAGTTGGAAACGCTGGCTGCGGAGATTGAGACTGCGGGCGGGATGTGCTTCTACCACCGGCTCGACGTGACGGACGTACGCTCTATCGAGCATTTTATGGCTGCGGTCGTAGCGCACTTTGGGCGGATTGACGTGCTAGTCAACAACGCCGGCTACAACAAAGTCGGCAAAATCCTCGACTACGACGAAGAGCTCTACGACTTGATCGTCGATGCCAACCTGAAGAATGTGTTTTTCTGTAGCCAGATCGCCGCGCGGCAAATGATCGCTCAGGGGGAGGGGGGCAATATCGTCAATATCTCGTCCCAAGCAGGCGTGGTCGGCGCGCCGGAGCGCGGCCCGTACTCGGGTGCCAAGGGGGGCGTCAACAACCTGACGCGGACTATGGCCGCGGAATGGGCCGAGTATCAGATACGGGTCAACGCGGTCGCTCCAACCGTGACGCGGTCTCCGCTGGCCGAAACCGCGATGCGGGAAAGTCAGGCCTTTGCCGATGCGGTGAAGACCAAAAACCTGCTGCGCGGTGCCTTGGCTGAGCCGGAGGAAATGTCGGCACCGGTGATCTTTTTGGCGTCGGATGCCGCAGCCATGATAACCGGCCACACGCTGGTGGTAGATGGGGGATGGACTATCGTCTAGCTATCGCGTTGGGTGGCAGTAAGTTAATAGCTAGGCCTTATCGCAATTCCTCAAAAACCGCAGATCGCCTTTAATCCACCAAACACCCAAATTAGCGGTCGCTATGGAGTGCCTGCTGCTTCTACATGGGGAGCAGGCGGTCGCGGTATTGCGCTAGGCGGCCGGCGAGCATCGAGTCGAGCGCAACGGCCGAATGTGCCAACCCTGTGCCAATGCCGCGCTGGGCCACATAGACGAGGAGGCGCACCAGCCCGTTGGCGTCGTCGAGGTGGATGTACTCTGGGGCCAATTGAGTGCCCGGCCCCGAGTTGTGATAGTTGCCAAGGGGCAGCGCGACTGCGCCTGTGCGATAATCGGCCTGCATCAGCGGGGTGGCTTCGCAAGCACCGCTGTCCATCAGCTTGCGTTGGTAGCGGAAAGAGGGCTGTTGGGAGGTCAATTCGTCGGCTAGTGCGGCCAGCCCACCGCTGATGTCCGGGTCGAAAACCCAGAGCCGGTCGCCCACCCGCAAGATCGGTCCCGCGCCCAGCACCGCCCCCGCCGCTACGCTGGAGCACTCGATATTGATGTAGAGCGCGTGCCGAGGCAAGAGGTTGGCCTCTAGCGCGGCGAGCATACCGACGAACCCAACCTCTTCGGCGCGCGTGAGCAAGACGCCGACGCGGACGGAGGCTTGGTGGCGGACTAAGGAATCCAAGACGCACAAAGCTACGGCCGCCCCGGCCAAATCGTCGATCGCCCGCCCACTCAAGCGTCGCCCCCGCACCCTAAAGGCCGGCAAATCCCACATTGCAAAGGTCCCCGGGCCTTGGAGGCTGTCGGGTGCTGCGGCTACTTCGACTAGGGGATAGTGCGCCCCTTCTTCTTCAACCGTTCGGACGATGGTCCCGGGGATACCGCGCTGGGTAGCCGGGCGATTCAGGTCGAATATTCGCACGCCTGTCGCTAAGGCCTGCTCCAACTCGACGCCGCCGAGTATCTCGAACATCGCGCGGCCTGGCCCTAGTGATGTTCGCCACACTAAGCCAGGGTGGTCGAGGTGGGCAGTCAAGACGAGAAATTCGTCCTCCTGTTGACTCCCGCCGTCGTAGAGCAGCAAGCAGTTGCCGCAGCGGTCGTAGAGCATTTGGATTAGAGGCCGCTCGGCTGCGAATGAGCGCGCGATGCCAAAGGCAAAATGCTCGTGGAAAGGGGCTGTGGGCGCGCGGATGAGCGGCTTGGCGAGCTGGAGGAAGTCGAATTCCATATCTCAGGAAAAACCCCCAAAACCCCAATGCCGTCAACTCGCATTGTCCCAATTGGTTAGGCAACTTATTATAACAAACTAGCGCGATACCGCAGGGGGCGCCACTTGCTAAGACGCTTGCCGACTCACTACCTGAACCACCTCGCTGGGCGAGATCGAGCCCTTCTTTCGCCGCCTGGTACCCAGCAGCTAACCATGCGTGCGTTTTGGGTGGGGTCGTTCCTCAGCTTTTTCCTAGCCGTCGGTGCTCCGTACGGCAACATGATCATACGCGGTTCCTACATGGCCTTGGACTTCAGTACGCCGGGGGCCATTTTTTTGTTCCTAGTGCTCATCGGGTTGCTCAATGTCCTGTTCAAGGTCGCCGCTAGCCCACCGGGCGCAGTGGTTTGGGCCCTAGTTTCGTGTGCGCTCTACAGCTTCTACTATGGTTGGGCGACTCCCCTCGACCCTTTTGCTCCGGGTTTTTTCTTTGCCACCTTCATCCTCGCCTCATCCCTGCTCAATATGGTATTGGTTTTTTCCGGGCGGAGTTTGGTCCTCAACCGGGCCGAGCTGATTCTCGTGTACGTCATGCTATTGATCGTCTCGGCTCTGTGCACCATGGGGCTGAGCGAACAAATTCTGCCGATGATCACGGCGGTGTTTTACTTTGCCTCGCCGGAAAACAAGTGGCGGGAAGTGCTCTTTCCCCATTTTTCCGAGCGTGAGGTACTCGTCGTCGATGGTAGGGACAGCAAGTCCTTTTACGAAGGGTTGGCACCCGGGGAGGCGATTCCCTACGCGGCGTGGGTCGAGCCTTTGTGCTGGTGGGCAATCTTTCTCTTGGCATTATACGTGACCATGGTGTCGGTCGCGGTTATCGTCCGTCGGCAGTGGATGGAGCGCGAGCGATTGCCCTATCCGATCACGCAGGTGGGGATAGCCATGGTGCGTGGTGAAGAACAGGGACTTAAGATCAATACCTTTTTTCGTCAGCCGGTCATGTGGGCCGGTTTTATGTTGCCTATTTTTTTTGGCAGCTTGAAGGCACTGCACCGCTACGACGCGGCTTTTCCGGTCTTCTCCCTGTCTTCGTGGATTCCCTTGGTGGGCAAGCAGACCTTGCAACTGACCATCAGCTTTGCCATGGTTGGGTTTTCGTACTTCATCAATGCCAATATCGCTGCTGGTATCTGGTTGTTCCACCTCTTGGCCAAGTTTGAAAAGGAGCTCTTCGCGCTTGCTGGCGTGACATCCGAGCAGAAGGTCGTCTTCGGCGTAGCCGACGTTTCTTTGATGGCCTACCAAGGAGTCGGAGCTTTACTGGCCATGGTCGGGGTTGGTTTGTGGGTGGGGAGGGAACATTTTCGCAATGTGTGTAAAAAAGCCCTCGGATGGGCACCAGAGGTGGAGGATGGAGATGAGATTATGCCCTATCGCTGGTCTTTTTTTGGCGTTGTGGGTGGGGTCTTGGTCATGTCGTGGTGGCTGTGGATCATGGGGACGCCGCTGTGGGTGGCGTTTGTTTTTGTCCTCTTGGCCCTATTCGTCTTTCTGGGGTTGACGCGCATTGTCGCCGAAGCCGGCTTAGCGGCCGTGCGCGCCCCGATGACGGCGCCCGACTTGGTGATCCTAGGGCTGGGGACCGATCTAGTAAGCCGGACTGGGGTGTGGAACTTGTCGTTGGCCTATATGTGGGCTGCGGATGTGCGGGTGTTCGTCATGGCGACCTGCGCCAACGCCCTCAAGCTGATCGAAGAAATGGAGCCACGGCTGCGACGGCTGGTGTTTTGGGCTATTATTCTCGCGCTCTTCATCGGGGTCCTCGGTTCGTTTTGGATGATTTTCCACATGGCCTATCAGCACGGAGGGGTAAACCTCAACAGTTGGTTTTTCAAAGGTGCGCCCGAAACCGCGTACAATAGCGCGTTGCGCAACATGGAGCCGGCGGGCGTACATTGGCCGGGGCTGGGCTTTTTGTCTGGAGGTGCGCTGGCGATGGGGGCGATGATGTGGGCGCGGCAGCGCCTGCCTTGGTGGCCCGTGCATCCCATCGGATTCCCCATTGGGGCCAACGGGATGCTCAACAACGTGTGGTTTAGCGTATTCTTGGCTTGGTTTATCAAGAAGGCGATCATGCGCTTCGGCGGAGTGGCTTTGTACCGTCGCAGTCAGGCGTTCTTTCTAGGGCTGATATGCGGGCAGGTTTCGTGTAACGGACTGTGGTTGGTCATAGACTACTTCACCGGTAAAGTGGGGAACGGCCTCTTTTGGGTATGAAGCACTCGGCTTACTACATCCTCTGCGCCCTCTTGCTGACCGCAGACTGCGGTTGGGCGCGCGAGGACGGAGTGCGAGAAACCGTCGCTTATCTGTCGTCGCTCGGTTCTCGAGTAAGCGGCTATCCCGGGGCGGCTGCGGCCGCAGATTACGTCGAGCGACGCCTGCGCGAGATCGGGCTTGCAGAGGTCGTGCGCGAATCCTTTGCGGTCACTGTGCCCATCGATCAAGGGGGCGAGTTACTCCTCATAGAGAGCGGGGAGCGCTATAGCCTATATGGCCTATGGCCCAACTTAGTCCGCACCCCGACCCTGCCCGAGTACGAGGGCGAGATGATCTACGGTGGGGACGGCGGGTGGGAGGATTATGCGGGCCGCGAACTCGATGGTCGGGTAGTGCTGATGGAGTTCAATAGCTGGAGCCGCTGGCTGCAGGCCGCCTCGCTGGGTGTGCGCGCTATCGTTTTCATCGAGCCGGAGGAGACTACGCGTAGTCAAGCCGCGGCCAAGTACTCCACCGCACCGCTGGACATCCCGCGCTTTTGGATCGAAAGAGCGGCCGGGCTGCGGCTAAAAGAGCGGTTGCTCCAGCATCCAACTTCCGTAGTGCTTAAAGGGCGGATGGACTGGCAACGCGAGACGGCTTGGAATATCTGGGGCCGACTCCCCGGCACCGACCCGGCGCTGGCCGACGAGACCATTGTCATTGAAAGCTACTACGACGGCATGTCGGTGGTGCCAGCCTTAGCTCCGGCGGCCGAAGCGACCAGCGGCATCGCTGCGTTGCTGGCGCTGGCCGAGCATCTGGTGCGCCACCCCCCGCGGCGGCCGGTCGCGTTGGTGGCCACGGGCGCGCATTTCCAAGCTCAGCAGGGGATTGTCCACTTCCTCGAGCGTCATGCTCGCCTCCATCCCTACTATGCCGAGCGGATGGAAGAGCCGCTCAAACCCAAGCTCTTCATCTGCCTCGACCTGACGAGTCAGTCCGATGAGTTGGGGATCTGGAACAATACCTTTAGCTATGACCTCAAGCGATTCTTCGTGCCCTTTGGGCGGCGTTTTACGGCCTATGCCGAGGAGGAGGCTGTTCGGTTGGGCTTAGAGCAGGAGCGGCCGCTGGCCAATGGCATCAGCCCGATTCGCGGCATGGACTGGTCAACCTTCGTGCCAGGCGGGGTCTCGGTCAGTGGGATGCAGGCTATGACCGCTGGGATTGTCTCGCTGTCTTTTGTGACCGTCAACGATGCTCGCTATATCGTCGATACCCCGCTCGATACGCCGGAGCGGATGAATATCGAAAATCTGTCTCGCCAAAGCCGCCTACTCAACGCCATGCTGACGAGGGCGGTAAATGACGAGGCCCTGTTTGCCGATCTCGAAGACTTTGGTCCGGTACTCAAGGACAAATTGCGCTCCCTGCGCGTTAAGGTCCGCTCGTTTCCGCGCCTCAGCCAAGTGCCGGACCGCCCGATCGGCGATGCCATTGTAGTAGTTGATCCTTGGTACAAATCCCACAAGGGCGTTCGCTTGGCGCAGCACCACCTCACGGACGGCCAAGGCGTCGCCGATATCGACGGCTTGTGGACGGGGGCCTATCCGGTGGCGGCTTATCAAGTCAATTCGGCGACTGGAGCGATCGCGTTTGCGCCCGATCTTTCCGAGCGATCGCAGAAGTTCAGCGGCGGGATCGTGAACGGGTGGATGATCGACAGCAAAATTCGCTGGAATACCAACGAAAAGATCATCGTCGTTTTTCCCTGTATCTCGCGGCCCTTCTACAGCATGATTGACCCGCGCTATCTCCGGTCGTTTGGAGAAATCAAGATCGTCAACCGCAGTGGAGTGGCTCCTCGGCAGTTCGGGCTGGCGCGGGGGTTTGGCGAGGGCGAGGCCGTCGGCGTGGTCTTTGGACCCCAGGACGCCGACGAGGACGACAGCATCAAGATGCTCATCGACAACCGCCTGCTTTTGCTCAACAGCGAGGGAGACGAAGACGAGGAGCAGGCGCGGGGGCGGGGCTACGTGCTCAGAGAGGACTCGCTGATCCGCACCGGGATGCTGGCCGTCGAGGACATGTGGCAGCTCAACGAGGCGCGGCTGCACACCTTGCGCGAGCACGCCATTGAAAACCAGCGCCTAGCCCGGTTGCACCAGCGCGGCAAGGGGCTGATCGAAAAGGCTCGACAAGCAGAAGAGGCGAGGGATTGGGAGCGCTATGTCGAGCACGTACGGGCCGCGCTAGGGGTGACGTCTCGCGCGTACCCGGAAGTGCTACAGACGCTCAACGACGTCATCAGCGGTATGGTGTTTTTTCTCGCCTTAGTCATCCCGACGGCCTTTTTAGGCGAGCGATTGCTGTTTGCGGCAGCCGATATTCGCTGGCAGCTAGCGGGATTTGGGGGGTTGTTGCTTTTGATCTGGATCGCCATTTCCCAAGTTCACCCGGCCTTTGCCATCGCCCATCCGCTGGTGATCTTGCTGGCCTTTGCCATCATGGCTATGGCGGCGTTTGTCCTAGCCATGATTAGCACCCGCTTCAACCGCTATATGAAGGCCTATCAGGCCAGAGAAGCCCACGTCCACGAGACGGACATCAACCGTGCCGGCGCCAGCTACGCGGCCTTTATGCTGGGCATTTCCAATATGCGTCGGCGCAAGCTGCGCACCGGGCTAACCTTGTTGACCTTGGTCCTGCTCACCTTTACGGTGCTTTCCTTCACCTCGTTCAATACCCAGATCCGCTATATGGCCTTTGCAATGGACCACGAGGGAACCTACGAAGGGGTGCTGATCCGCGACCGCAATTGGAATGTGTTGAACCGCCCGACGCTCGACTACGCCCGCTCCCACTTTGCCTCTGAAGGAGTGGTCGTGCCGCGCAACTGGTATGTCGCCTTTGACGACGAGCAGAAAAAATACATTGAAGTCATCGGCGATACCTCGGTGGTGCGGGCGACCGGAATGCTAGGGCTGGTGCCGGAGGAAGTGCATGTTACCGGCATCGACCAAGCGCTGGTGGGGGGTAGCTTCTTCACGCGCAAGGACGAGGCGGCCTGTCTGATGGCCGAGGGCATGGCCGAGGCGCTGGGCATCGGGCCGATGGAGTTGGGTGCGGCGACGGTTCGGGTGTTCGGCCGGGACTTGGTGGTGCGGGGCGTATTCGATCCCGATTTCTTTGAGGCAGTCCGCGACCTCGACGACGAGTCGCTGACGCCAGCGGATTTCCAGATGTCGAGCACCCAAGCTCTGGGGCCGGTGGCCAACGACAACATGAGCATCGCCCTAGATGAGTCCGCGCTCGACATTCGTCCCTTCATCCACCTAGAGTCCGACAACGTGCTAATCTTGCCCTATGGGACGCTGCGGGAGGCCGGGGGGATGCTGCGCTCGGTGGCGGTGCGGATGGAGGATGGGGCGCGTGGACAGGAGTTGATTGAAGATTTTCTCCTGCGTCTGGCCATTACCCTCTTTGCCGGCCTGAAGGATCCGGGCGAAGCCGCCATTAAGGTGTTTTCCTATACCTCGATTGGGTTGACCAATGTCGAGGGTTTGGGGGCCTTGGTGATACCGATGTTTATCGCGGCGCTGATTGTGCTCAACGCAATGATGGGGGCCGTTTATGAGCGCTTTCGCGAAATCGGCATTTATTCTTCGGTGGGATTGGCACCGCTGCACATAGCCCTGCTCTTTGTGGCCGAGGCCTGTGTCTATGCGATCATGGGCGTTACTTTGGGCTATATTCTCGGCCAGAGTTTGGGCAAGGTACTCATCGCGCTGAATCTGCTACAGGGGATGAGCCTCAATTACTCGTCAATGGCGGCGATTGTCTCGTCGCTTATTGTGATGGCCGTGGTCTTGCTTTCGACTATCTATCCTGCTAGGGTCGCCGCCCGCACGGCCGTGCCCGATACCGTCCGCCGCTGGACGCCGCCGGTCCCTAACGGGGATCGCTGGGAAATGGAGTTCCCCTTTATGGTCGGCGAGGGGGAAGTGCGGGGGCTGTGCGGATTCTTGGCCAGTTACTTTAGTGCCTATAGCGAGGAGTCCATCGGCGACTTCTACGCCGAGAAGGTCCAGTTAGTTGAGGAAGATGGGGAACATGGACCGGAATACGCGGTACAGCTCCTGCTCTGGCTGGCACCATTCGACATGGGAGTGAGCCAGTTCATGCAGCTCGAATTTTTGCCTACCTCGGTCAGATCCGTCTATACGGTGGAGATCTACATCCAGCGAATCAGTGGTCAGGACACCTTCTGGCAGCGGGTCAACCACCGCTTTATCAATGGGTTGCGGAAAGAGTTCCTGCTCTGGCACACCCTTGCCGTAGAGGCCAAAGCCCACCACCGAGGGGTTGCAGAGAAGATGTTGGCCTCAGCCGCAGAAACTGAGCACAGCGCATGAACGACGACAAAAAGAAAAGGCGTCGGGAAGCAAGAAGGCAGCGCCAATGGGGTGAGGTCAATGAGTACCGCGACTTACTCCAAGCGCCCGACCGCTTTGATGAAGGCTTTACGATCCGCACCATTATAGGCGTGCTCTTTATCTCGCTAATTATGACCCCGGGCGAGATGTTCCTTGGATTGTACACGGGCGGGGGTGTTGGCGCGGCAGCGCAATGGGTGACGGTGATTCTCTTCTTAGAGGTCTCTAAGCGTTCGTTTACCTCGCTCAAGCGCCAAGAGATCTACCTGCTAGTGTACGTGGCCTCGGCCTTGGTCGCCCGCGAGGAAGGCGCGTTCCTCGAATTGCTCTGGCGTCAGTATTTCGTGCGCTCGGCCGAAGCTGAGCAATTCGGTATCTCGCGCATTTTGCCGTGGTGGTGGGCACCCCAGCCCGATTCGGAGGCCATTGCCGAGCGGACCTTTATCCACCGCGACTGGCTGGCTCCGATCCTGCTGTTGGTGATCGGGACGATCATGAGCCGCATCGCTTGGTTTACATCCGGCTACATGCTCTTCCGGCTCACCTCCGACCGCGAGCAATTGCCCTTTCCGACTGCGCCGATGTCGGCACTGGCGGCCATGGCGCTGGCCGAGGATTCGGGAGCTGAGCAGGAGACGTGGAAGTGGCCGGTGTTCAGCATCGGCTCGGTCATAGGTGCGTCATTCGGGGCCATCTACGTAGGAGTGCCGGTGGTCACCGAACTCTGGGGGTCCAAAGTGGAGATTCTGCCGATTCCCTTTTGGGATTTGACCCCCTATTTCGGCAATATCCTCCATGCTACGCCGCTAGGGGTCGCCGTGCACTTGGGGCCGATATTCTCCGGGTTGCTCATGCCCTTCTGGTCGGTGGTTGGCTCCTTTTCCGGGGTGATACTGCACACAGCAGTCAGCCCCTTGCTCTACGAATTGGGCTATCTGCCGCGCTGGGAAGTCGGCATGGACACCATCCGCACTCAAATAGTCACTGGAATCGATTTTTGGCGCGCCTTTTCCATTGGCATCACCATGGCCGTCACCATCGTCAGCTTCTACCAGCTTTTTTCCACCGGCCGCGAGAAGCGGGCCGAACTGCGGGAGAAGCTCCAACTCGAGAAGGCCGACCAGCCGATGGTGTGCAAGCACTCGGACTGCCACCGCCCGTCCGAGGTGAGGGGATACTGCTTAAAACACCTCGGCCGCGGTGATTTCAATCTGTGGATCTGCGCTTCGCTGTTTTGCGTGGCGGCGATCTATCCGATCGTCTTGGCCAAGACCTTGTTTCCCACCTTGGTCAGCACCGGGCTGTTGGTGATTTTCGTGCTCATCGCCTTTGTCTATGCGCCGATCATGTCCTTTGTCAGTGCCCGGCTCGACGGCTTGGTCGGCCGGGAGATTTCGATTCCCTATGTCGATGAGGCCATTCGCTTTATGACTGGTTTTCGCGGAGTCGAAATTTGGTTCGTCCCCTTTCCAGCCCGCAACTTCGGCGGGCATGCCGAGGGGTTTAGGGTCGTCGAGTTGACCGGGATGAAGTTTACTAGTCTGCTCAAGGCCGAGCTCTTTATGTTGCCCATCGTCTTAGGGGTGAGTCTGATGTACTGGACTTTCCTCTGGCGCTTGGCTCCCATCCCCTCGGAGAGCTACCCGTACGCGCAGCTCATGTGGCCACTGAAGGCCTTTGACCAGGCACTCTACTTATCTAGCACCATGTACAGCAAAATGTGGCGCGCCGGAGAGGAGTTGGAAGGGGATATTGTGCCCGCTGGCCAAGCCGTGTGGAGCCCGAGCAATTTGCAGGACGGCCGTTGGTGGTACTGGCGGGTGAGTACCACGCGAGACTTAGAGGTGCCGGATCCGGCAAAGCGCACCTATGGCCCTTGGTCGCAGACCGGATACTTCTACACCAACCTCAGCGGCGGAGGCACACCGCCGCTCCCGGAAGCCGCCGAGAGAATCGCCGCCGAGTTGTCGGATGGCCCTCAGCTACTTTGGCCTCCCAACGGCATGGCCGTTGCGACGCTGAACCCCAACTTCCGAGCTGCGGTCAATCTGGCTCCGGGCGATTCGGTTGATTTCTACTTTGAAGTGGATCTCTTGCCCAGCTTTGACGGCGAATTTTTGCAGCGCTCTTCGGACCGGCCCTTGCTCTTTGAGGTCCTGTGGCAGGACATGCGCTTTACCGGCAATCGCAAGGACGACGATGGCGATCTCAATATCGCGGCTCTCGTCGAAGGTGTGGAGCCGGAAGGGGTAGGCGATCAACTCGGGCTGGAGGAAGGCGACCGCTTGCTCGCGGTAAACGGCGTCGAACTTCGCGTCCCCCAATGGGACGCCGCGCGGATCGACCGCTATTTTACTCAGGGCGCAGACTCGGTGTTTGCCGCTTGGGAGCGGGATGAGAAAATTGTGCGTCGAGCCGTGGTGCGTAGGCCACAACAGTCCCTGGGACTTGAGTTTGCGGCGGACACTTCATTCGTCAAGGGATGGACTGCATACGATGCGGTGCGCGTCGCCGCCGTGGCCGAGGAAGGGCTGGGCCACCGCTTGGGATTGCAAGCCGGTGACTACCTTATGACGATCAACGGCCAAAGCATTGAGCAGGATACGTGGCGTAGCGAGGAGGTAAGGGCCGCCTTTGCTGCGGTTGTGGAGGAGACCGCGACTACGGTGCTAGTCGAGTGGGAGCGGGATGGAGACCGGCTTCAAGGTTTGGTGGCCGCCGCGCCGCCCGTCCAGCCAGGGTTGACCTATCGGGCGGGGGCCATCGAGGGCCTCGACGAAGAACTGGTCAACAACAAAGACGACGATGGTGATGGCCTGATCGACGAAGATACGGATCATCCCCTCGGCGGTAGGAAGTGGCCCATCATCCTCGGCGGCGCGGGATTCGGCTTGACCGCATATTTCGCGCTGGCCTTTATGGGAATGCCGATCTTTCTCATCTGGGGATACGTCCAGAGCGTCAACGGCATTCCTCATTTTCTCATTCCGCAAATTATCGGTGCCCTGATCGCCAGACATTACTTCTGGAAGCGATACGGCAAGCAGGAATGGCGGCGCTATGCCATGGTTCTGAGCGTGGGCTTCGGGGTTGGCATGTCGCTGATCGGCATGTTTAGTGCCGCTTTGGCGATGATCAAAAAGGCCGTCTCTTCCCTCGCTTACTGAGGGGGTGGACAAGGTCTATTAGCCCTTGTATCTTCGCCAGTTATGGACTTGTTTGCGCGCATATTCCGCGTCGTGCGGGCGCACACTGCGGCCACTGAGCCACGCGATGCCTACGAGCCTTGGCGGCCCCCGGCGACAGCCCCGGTCCCTGCCGAAGACCCGGTCCTCGCTGGGTATTACGCCAATCTGGAGCTGCCTTATGGGGCGAATCTGGAGGCGGTGAAGGCGGCGTGGAAGCGGTTGATGAAGCAGTACCACCCCGACCGCCACGCACAGGATCCGGCCAAGCGCGAGGTTGCCAACGCCCTGTGCGCCCAGTTGACGCACGCCTATAAAGAGCTGGAAAAGTCCCTGACAACCCATTAAACCAGCATTGGAGGAAGCTTATGGCTGATTTTGCCACCGTGAAGGAGTACGTCCTCGAGTTGGGCCTTGCCATTGTCGAGGAGATTCCCGAAGAGGAAATCATCATTGTCAACGACGAGGAGCGGGGGGTGCAAAACTTGGTTGTTGATTGCGAGGATACGGTGCTGGTGATCGAGCAGCTTATCCTACAAGTCGCTGCCGGAGCCGCCGAGACGCATAAGCGGATTTTGCAGATGAACCGCGACTTGATCTTTGGTGCCTTTGTCCTCAATGAGGAAGGCGATTCGCTGCTCTACCGCAACACGCTGGCGCTGGAGAATTTGGACTTAAACGAACTGGAAAGCACGATCAACTCCCTCAGTCTCGGCTTAGTCGAGCATGGGGAGGAATTACTGGGGTTTGCCGCCAAATAGGAGGATAGGACATGGCAGGTATATTTCAACGCTTGTTTAAAACCGGGCAGGCTGAGGCTCACTCCCTAGTGGATAAGCTCGAAGACCCGATCAAGATGAGCGAGCAAGCGATCCGCGACTTAAAAAAGGACTTGCAGGAAAGCCTCAAGGCCCTCGCTGAGGTTAAGGCGATCTCGATAAGGCTCAGCCGCGAGTCCGAAGACCACCGGCGGCGCGCCCAAGACTACGAGCGCAAGGCCATGCTGCTGTTGCAAAAGGCCGAATCCGGCCAGATGGAGGAAGCCGAAGCCGACCGCTTGGCACGCGAATCCCTGACCCGCGTCGAGGAGGCCCAGAGCCGGCACTCAGAATCCTCCCAACAGGCCCAAACCCAACAGGCGATGGCTAACAAGCTGCAAAGCAATGTCAACGATCTGAAGTCAAAAATCGCCTCGTACGAAAACGATCTGGTAACCCTCAAAGCGCGCACTAAAACCGCCAACGCCACCCGCAAAATCAACCAGCACTTGGCCAACATCGATTCAAAGGGCACCACGGCTCTGCTCGAACGGATGAAGGAAAAGACCGAAGAGCAGGAAGCCCTCGCCGAGGCCTATGGCGATATGGGAGACGCAGCGACGTCCGTTGACGACGAGATCGACAAGGCCCTCGCCGACAGCAAGGGAGCCAAGGTCGATGATTCGCTGGCCCAGCTCAAGGCCAGAATGGCAGCGAAACAGTAAGGACTGCATCTTGGGGGAGAAGGCCCTTAGCCGCCGGCAGTTTTTCTGTGCGCTCGCCGCGGCTGGCGGCTGGGCCGCTTGGAGCGGTTGCTCGTCCGATCACCAGCGGCGAGCGATCCCCGGGCGAATCGTCAACGGAGGACCGCCGCGTGGGCACCTGCTACGCGATGTGCATTCCTGGGCAGACTTCGCCGCGGCTGAGCGCACGTGCGATATCGCCATTGTCGGCGGTGGAATCTCCGGCTTGGCCGCGGCGTGGAAGTTGCGTCGGTCGGGGGTGGAGCGGATTGTCCTCCTCGACCTCGAAGGCCAGCTAGGGGGCACCAGTCGCAGTGGCCAATGGGGCGATCGAGTATTTCCTTGGGGTGCTCACTACATCAACATCCCTCCCGCCGAAGCCGACTGCATCCACGAAATACTGCAAGATATAGGCGTTATTGACGGCTACGACGCGGCGAATAAGCCGCTGGTCGCCGCTGGGGCGATGCTGCGCTGGCCGCACGGGCGGCTCTTCTATCGGGGGCGCTGGGTCGCCGGGCTGGACCCGTTTGTCGGCGCATCGGGCCGGGAGCGCGAAGCCCTGTTGCGCTTTGAAGACGAGATGCTGCGCTGGGCCTTGCATCGCGGCCGGGACGGACGCCGGGCCTTTGCCATGCCTTTGCGCTACAGCACGGCCGATGTAAGGGTGCGGCGTTTGGACCAAATCAGTATGGCCCAGTACCTCCGCGAAGAGGGATGGCACGACGATCGGCTCCGCTGGCTGGTCGATTACGCCTGCCGCGACGACTACGGCAGCACGGCAGCCCAAGTCTCGGCTTGGGCCGGGATTCACTACTATGCCTGTAGGTTCTACGACTACCGGATCGAGGAGGCGTATCCAGCCCACACGCTGACGTGGCCCGAGGGCAATGGGCACCTAGTTGCGGAACTCGCTAATAGGTTGGGGGAAAACGAGATAAAGCGACAATCGCTAGTGGCTCGTCTAGCCGAGGAGCGGTCGCAGGTGCGGCTGGGGTACATCGACTTGGCCACCGGGGAAAAACGGCAACTGACCGCCCGGGCGGTAGTGTACGCCGGCAAGCTCCACACGGCTCCCTACGCGATCGCGGGCCTGCCGGATGCACAGGCCAAGGCTATGGCGGCTATCGAGTATAGCCCTTGGTTGGTGGCGGCGATTTTTCTCAAAGAGCCGCTTGCTGCTCAGCAGACGACTTGGGACAATGTTTTGTACGACAGCCCGTCGCTGGGCTATGTGGTCGCCGATCACCAGCAGGGCGGGGGAGGCCGCGTATTGATGTACTATTGGCCCTTTGTCAACCAGCTCGAGCACGCCCGGCACACCTTACTCGCGCAGGACCATTCATTCTGGGCCGAACAGATCATGGCCGATCTGCGCCGGGTCCACCCGGAGCTGGACGACCTCGTGGAGCGCGTCGATCTATATCGCTGGGGGCACGGGATGATGCGGCCCAGTCCTGAGTCGCTGTGGGGACCGACGGCCGGTTGGCGGCAGCAGCCAATGGAGCGGATATTTTTTGCTTCGTGCGATGCGACGGGGCTACCCCTTTGCGAAGAAGCGATATTTTCCGGTATTCTGGCGGCGGAGCGGGCCATGGATTGCCTCGGCGTGGCGTATCCCTCCTCGCTAATAGGGCTTGAAGATGCCTAGGCTAGGCTCGCTGTTTTTGCTAGTGGCCATTTTCTCGGCCGCAGTCTGCGCCATCGTCTATCAGCTACTCATCGGCAGCGTGGCGTCCTACTTCCTCGGCAATAGCGTCGAGCAGTTTTCCCTGACGATCGGCTTTTTCCTCGCTGCGATGGGGCTTGGCTCTTGGCTTTCGCGCTTTGTCGCCGACGGCTTGCTATTGACGCGGCTAGCCCAGCTAGAGATTTGGCTGGGGCTTTTGGGTGGGATTTCGGTTGGCGTGCTCTACGTGCTCTACGGGTACACCGACCACTTTAGGGCCGGCATGTTGGCTTTGAGCACGGCGATTGGCGCGTTGATCGGCTTGGAAGTGCCGCTGATTACCCGGCTTTTGCGCGGGCACGGCACGCTGCGCGCAGCGTTATCTAATGTTTTGTCCCTCGATTATCTGGGGGCCTTGTTGGCCTCGTTGCTCTTCCCGTACATCCTGTTGCCTTTCCTCGGCAGTCTGCATACGGCGTTGGTTGCCGGCTTAGTCAATGCGGTCCTCGGCCTTGGCGTGGTACTTGCGTTTAAGGAGACGTTGCTAAAGCAACGCGCCTTCGGCTCGCTAGGGGCGCAAGCACTTGCGGTTATTTCGGCCCTAGGGGTGCTGGCTTGGCAGGGGGAGGGGCTGCGGGCGCGGTGGGAAAGCGATCTCTACGAAGACCACATCGTCCACAGCGAGCAATCGGCCTACCAGCAAATCGTCCTGACCCGGCGCGACCAACACCTGCGGCTCTATCTCAACGGGCACTTGCAATTCGCCTCCATTGACGAGCATCGCTACCACGAAGCCCTAGTTCATCCGGCTATGGCCCTGACGCTCTCCCGCGAAAGAGTGCTCATCATCGGGGGAGGGGACGGCCTAACGGCGCGGGAGGTACTAAAATACGAGGAGGTCCAGCACGTCGATTTAGTCGATCTCGACCCGGCGGTAACGCGGTTGGCCCAGCGCAACATCCACCTGGCCCGGCTCAACGACAACGCCTTGAATCGCCGCCAAGTCCGCGTGATCAACGAAGATGGCTTTGTTTTTTTGCAGCGCGAGCACGTGCCGTATGGCGCGATACTAATCGACTTGCCCGATCCCCGCGAGGAGAGCTTGGCCAAGCTCTATTCGGTCGAGGCCTATAGGCTGTGCCGCAAGTTGCTCAGCCCGCAAGGCGTCTTGGCGACCCAAGCTTCCAGCCCGTACCACGTCCGCGAGGCGTACTGGAGCATTGCCGCCGCCTTGGAGGAAGCGGGCTTTGCCATCCACTCTTATCACTTGCACGTGCCCTCTTTTGGCGAGTGGGGATTCCACTTGGCGGGACCCGCCGGGCTAGATCCGACGGCAGTCGCCTTTGCGGTTCCCACTCGCTATCTCGACCGCCAAGTCTGGGGTGCTCTCGCGGTTTTTGACGGCGATATGGCCCGCTTGCCCGTGCAGGCCAACCGACTTGATAGGCCGGTGCTGGCGCGTTATTATCGACAGGGTTGGGGTACTCAGTTTTGAAAGGACATGCCAGATGGGTTTAAGGAAATGGTTCGGCGGTCGCCAAAGCGAAGACGAACAGGCGTATGAGGAGTATTCGCTCAGCACCATGAAAGCAGGATTCTTAGTCGATTACGACCTCAAAACCTGGCAAGTCATAGGCCGTGGAACCTATGACTACGATGGTTATACTACCGAGGAATGGGAATTGCAGGCCGATGATCAGGTGCGCTTCTTAGAGCGCGCCGTAGAAGATGGCAAAGTCTATTGGACCTTGACGCGGGCGATTGGCATCGATGAGGTTGAGGGCGACATTGCGGCGGCGATTATCGCCAACGGCGACCCGCCTGAAGCCGTGCGATTTGCGGGCGATGAATACGTGGGGAGCACGAGCGAGGCCGGCCTGTACCGCAAAGACGGCACCGATGCAGAGCGCGAATTTGTCAATTGGTCGTTTGAAGGGGAAGAAGGCAAGGTGCTCTTCATCAGCCAGTGGGGCGAGCGCGAATTTGCCGCATACGCGGGCTTGGAGGTAGAGGAATACCAATTCACCGACATCTTGCCGGTGGAGGAGGGCACTTGAAATGGCTTGGCGCATAGCGGTCTTGGTGCTGTGGGGTCTGATTGCCTGTGGGGGTTCCAAAGACCCAGTGAGAAAGCTAGTGCGCGATTTAGATCGCTACCCCGAGTATTCCCTGATCGTCGATGATACCCGCATCGAAGATGGCTCGTTTTTTCCCGACTACGCCCTGCGCTTTCAGGTGTTGACCGCTTCGGGACAGCGCGTCGCCGGGCGCGACACCATCGTCTATCAGGAGCGCCGCACCGATTGGATGGAAGTCAGCGAAGAGATATTCTACCGCTACGAAAACTACGTTGGCATGGTGGTGGCCTCCAAGTCGCTAGACGGCCGCCGCACCGGTACCAATCAAGCCCACCCGCCCGGCTATCAGTACGTCGGCAATCCCCAATACGGGTTTTGGGGCGGCGGCGGGTTTTGGCAATTCTACGGCCAGTACGCCCTGATGCGCGACTTAATGGGGGGGTGGGGCGTTGGCCGGGGCGATTGGGAGGACTACCGCCGCTCTCGAGAACGGGGCAGCCCGTACTACGGGCCGGTAAAAGGAGGCCGGCCCGCTTTTGGGTCGCGCGGCTCGCAAACCCAAAAGACGCGACCACAATTCTACCAGCGTCAGCAAAGCCGCCGCCAAGCCTTTAGTGGCCAAGTCAAAAACCGCATGGGCCGCACCACTTCCGGGTGGGGACGCGGTGCCTCGCGCTCTGGAAAATAGGGAGAACGCAGTGGACAATATAGTGCAGATGGCCCAGACCTTAGTCTATCTCTTAGAGGCTTTTGTCTTGCTCTTTGTCGCCAAGCAGGTCTATGCCCGGGTTTTTCGCCGGGTCGATCTCAAGGACGAACTCTATGGCCGCAACAACCACGCGCTGGCCGTGGCGGTAGGCGGTTATTGCTTTGGGATTTGCTTGGCGCTGGGGGGGGCGTTGAGCGGCCCTTCGCTCGGCTGGCAAGACGACCTGCTTGGCATCGCCCAGTACGGCCTCTTGGCGATTGTCTTGATGCTCGTCGCCGGCGTACTCTGCGAGCGAGTGCTCCTACCCCACTTCGACAATCGCAAGGAGGTCGTCGAGGATCAGAATATGGGGACGGCCTTTGTCGAGGCGGGGATGCACATCGCCAATGGCCTGATTGTCCTAGCCATCATGCAGGGCGAGGGGCCGCTGTGGAGCGGCGTGGCTTTCTGGCTACTGGCCCAAGTGGTGCTGGTGGTGGCCGGGTTGCTCTACGAGTGGATTACCCCGCATTCGGTCCACCGCGAGCTAGAGCGCGATAATGCCGCGGTCGGCTTGGCGTTCGGCGGTGTGCTGGTGGGCATGGGCAATATCGTCAGCATCGCCGTGGCCGGCGACTACGCAGGGTGGATCGTCGGCCTCCAAACCTTTGGCGTGGATGTGGGGTTTGGTTTTGTCGCGCTCTACGCCATCCACAAATTGACCGATGTGCTCTTGGCACCTAGTGTTCGCTTGGGTGCCGAACAGGTCGAGGAGCAGCCTAATGTGGGGGCTGGGCTTATAGAGGCCTTTGGCTACGTGGGCGGATCGACCCTAGTCGTCTGGATCTTCTGAACTATCTCCGCTAACTTCGACGCCACTGCCACAGCAGAGTCGGCCCGCCGAGGAGGATGTAGGTCAGGGTTGCTAAAGCATGGGTCAACGTGGCGCAGGCCAAAGCGGTGGCAAGGGGCACTGTGTAGAGGCGGTGCAGGGCCTCGCCGAAGAGAAGGTGATACGAGCCGATCGCCCCCGGCGTCGGAACGATCACTCCTATGGACGATATGGCCATGACTACCAATGCTGCTGCTGCATCGAGATCGTATGTTTGGTGCAAACCCATGCCGATAAAGGCCGCGTAAACAATGAACACGTAGGCTGCGTTGAGCAGGATCGAACTGACGAGGATTTCGAGGTGCGCCGTCGGCTGTTGCCGCAGGGCGGAAAGCCCGCTGATGAAGGTCTCGATGATTTCGAGGACCCGCTCGCCGTGCCCCCAAGCGAGCCGAACGAGCAGCGGGCGCATTCTAGCTAAAATGTTTTCCCGATAAACCGATACCAAGACCAAGGCACTCAGCGCGACCAAGCACCCGGCTAGGGCCAACAGGCCGATAGTGTCCCGATCTGCACCGGCCGGCATCCAAAGCACGGGCAGGGCAATATCGATATAGACAATGAGCCAAAACAAGACGATGAGCCAAAACAGATCGAGAATGCGCTCCACCACTATCGTGGCCATCAAAGCGCTAATGCTCGCCCCAGAGGTCCACTTGAGGCTGACACACCGCAGGACCTCGCCCGAGCGCGGCACGATCACATTAGCTGCATAGCATATAGCTAAGGCGAGCGACGCATTGAGGTTGCTCACTTGCGGCGCAAAGGGCCGCATGAGGACCATCCAGCGCCAAGCCCTCAAGACCAAGGTCCCCAGCGTCGCGACGCATATAACAGCGGCCCAAACCGGCGAAATGCCGGTCATGGCATCCCATAGTTCTCCGCGATTTATTCCCTCAAAGGCCCAAAAAATAAAAAGCCCCATCAAGCCTAGGCTTAGCCCATACTGAAGGGCTTGTCTCAGTATCTTGTGCATCGCGCTTGCAAACGCAAAACAGGGCGTCTGGCGATCCCTTGGTGCATGGCGGAAGGAATAGGCTGGGTAGGTTTGTTCAAGCCTGTATGGGTTGAATTTTGCCCATTCTCTCTAATAGGTCGATGATCTGCGCGGCCGCCTCCGAGGGCGTTGCTGTGTCGGTTTCGATGACCAACTCGGGATTTTCTGGATCCTCATAAGGGTCTGAAACACCGGTAAAATTGGGTATCTCACCGGCTTGTGCTTTTTTGTAGAGGCCCTTGGGGTCGCGCTCGGCGCATACTTCGACCGGAGCGCTGATGAAAATTTCGACGAAATCGCCTTCTGCCATAAGGGATCGCACCCCGTCGCGGTCGGCTCGATAGGGGCTGACAAAGCTGGCGAGGATTAGGAACCCCCCATCGACGAAAAGCTTTCCTACCTCGCCGATCCGCCGGATATTTTCCGCCCGGTCCTCGGCAGAAAAGCCCAGGTTTTTGTTGAGCCCAAAGCGGATGTTGTCGCCGTCTAGCACATAGGCCAAATGGCCGCGGGCGACCAAGGCGTGTTCGACGGTATAGGCAATCGTGCTTTTGCCCGAACTCGGCAAGCCTGTCAGCCAGAGCAATACCCCTTGTTGGCGCAACAAGCTCTCGCGTTGCTCGCGGCTGACATGGCCCTCGTGTCGGACGATATTGGTCGCTTTAATAGCGGTCAAAGTTCACCTCGTGAGTTTAGAAGCTGTCTGAAAATCCCTCGCGGCCTGTCGCGCCTGCTTCGCCCTGCCTTTAGGCAGGACCGGCGCGGTGAAGCAGACCGCTTCTTAGAGATAAATTCCATAGAAAACTCATAATAACGACCATACGGCCTCGGTTCGTCAAGGAATTGGCAGCGGCGCGAGCAGGGCTGTTTTTAATTGACGGCTAATAGTCTATATATTTATACTAATGGCAATGCACAGTACAAGCGCATCTCACCAAGTGGAGGAGGCAAGCATATGAAAATTGCAATTAGCATCACCTGTGCGGCCCTGCTGGCAACGGCAAGTGACGGGGTCGTCAACATTCAGAATGTGGGTTCGGGGGCACGGGCCCAGGGGTTGGGCAACAGCTTTGTGGCGGTGGCCGACAATGCGGATGCCGTGTTTGCCAATCCGGCCGGGTTGGGTCAGGTGGCTCAGCGTCAGGTGGCCTACACCAATGTATCGCTTTTGTATGCGGGTATTGAAGGCGACGATCTGGGTCAGCACGTGGTCTCCTATGCACAGCCTTTGGGTGACCGGATGGGCTTGGGTTTGGGTTATGAGCGGATTGGCTCGTCGCTGATGAGCGAGAACGGGGCGTTTGTGTCGCTGTCGTATCAGGTGCAGCGTCGGCTGCAGGTGGGGTTGTCGGCCAAGTATCTGTTTTGGAGTGTGGGGTCAATTCCCGACGATGAGGGTCGGCCTGATCCGCTGTCGAACCAGCGTGCGGGCAACGTAGGCTTGGATTTGGGTTTGCTGTGGCAGAGTCCGGTGCAAGGGGCACAGGTGGGGGTGTTGTTGAAGAATATCAACCAGCCGAATGTGGCGTATGGCGAGGTTGCAGGGGACGCGGATGCGGGTACGTTGCCGATGGATGTGCATGTGGGGGTGGGGTATCGTCTGAGCAGTCAGTCGTTGGTGTCGGTTCAATACGTGCGTCGGGACTTGACGGGGGAGGGCTCGGATCAGGGGTTGGTTGTTGGTGGGGAGACGCAGTTGGTGGAGGGGTTGCTGTTGCGGGCGGGGGGTCGTCGTTTGTTGTCTGAGGACGCCGGAGGGGGCTTGAATGCGGGGTTGGGCTATCAGTGGAATCAGTTGGTGTTCGACTATGCCTATGACATCGGCTTGGATCTGACCGAGACCAATGGCGCACACCGGTTTTCCTTTGCTTATGAATTCTAAACCCAAAAAAGACTCTGATTAAAAAAGGCCGTCCCCGAAGCGGGATGGCCTTTTTGTCTATTCTACTATGTCTTCATCCACATCCGTCACTAGGGTGCCCAAGTCTTGACCGCGACAGATGCGCAAAATGGTTCCCTTGTCAGAGAAGTCAAAAAAGTGCATGGGTATCTTGTGATCGCGCGCTAACAGAACCGAGGATTGATCGGCGATGGTGAGGTTTTCTTGGATGATCGTGTTGTAGTGCATCCGCCGGTACAGCCTCGCGTGGGGATCGGTGTGGGGGTCGGAGGTAAAGATGCCGCCGACTTGATTTTTGGCAAAAAGCAGGGCTTGGGACCGCGTCTCAATCGCGCGATGGGCCGCCGTGTAATCCGTAGTGACGTACGGATTGCCAATACCGGCGGCAAAGATGACGATGTAGTGCTTCTCTAGGTGGTGAATCGCGCGCAGTCGAATAAAAGGCTCGGCTACCGCGTTGATGGGAATGGCGCTCATCACCCGGACTTCGACATCGGATTTAGAGGTGAGGACCCCGCGCAGCATCAGACTGTTGATCACCGTACCCATCATGCCGATGTTGTCGGCTTCGGCCCGTTCAATACCCCACTGACTGGCGAGTGTGCCGCGGAATATATTGCCGCCGCCAATAACGACGGATATTTCGACCCCACAGGCGTGCAAGCTGAGGGCTTCGTCGGCAATGTACTCTAGGGATTCGGGATCGAAGCCCACGTCGTGCGGGCCGGAGATGGCTTCCCCGCTCAGCTTGAGCAGGACTCGCTGGTATCGCATGGAAGTCAGAGCAGTCGCCCCTTTTCGATTGTGTGCGCTTCTGGATAGGCTGCGGCCAATTCCTCTACCCGGCCGACGAAAAGCTCGACTTGCTGGGTGGCCGCGCCCGTGAGGCAACGACTGCGGGAGACCGTGGTGGCGATCTCCTCTTCGCTGAGTGGAAAGCGAGGATCCGCACCCAAGCGACGCGCCAGCTCGCTGGTGTTCCGGCCTTGTTCGCGCATATCGATAGCCGCGGCCAGTGCATGCTCTCTAAGTGCGGTGTGGGCCTGTTCGCGGCCGGCACCGCGTTGGATGGCTTCCATCAGCAGCGTCGTGGTGGCAAGGAAGGGCAGATAGCGGTCTAGATCGCGGGCAATTACCGCTTCATAGACGCCCATCTCGTCGAGGATGTGGAGCGTGGTTTCGAGCATGCCATCAAAAGCAAAGAACCCATCGGGGAGGGCCACGCGGCGCACGACTGAGCAGGAGACATCCCCTTCAAACCACTGGTCGCCGGCCAGTGCGCCCAACATGTGGACATAACCGCCGAGGACGACCTGCAACCCATTGACCCGCTCGCTGCTGCGGGTATTCATTTTGTGCGGCATGGCCGAAGAGCCGACCTGCCCGGCAGCAAAGCCCTCGGTTAGCATGTCGTGGCCGGCCATCAGGCGGATCGCACGGGCCAGATTGGCAATGCCAGCCCCGAGCTGGTAGAGGCAGCTCAGCACCTCAAAGTCAAGGCTGCGGGGATAGACTTGGCCGACAGCCCCCAGTTCCCGTTGGAAGCCGAGGTGGTGCCGCACTCGGCTTTGGAGTTGGCCGAGCTTGTCGGCGTTGTTGGCGAGCAAAGTCAGTTGATCGATAGCTGTGCCGACTGCGCCCTTTAGGCCCCGCAGGGGATAGCGTTGGCCGAGCTCGTTGAGGCGGTCAAAGGCGACTAGCATTTCCTCGCCGAACATGGCGAGGCGCTTGCCAAGCGTCGTGGGTTGCGCGGCCGCGTAGTGGGTCCGGCCGGCGACCGCGAGATCCTTCCATTGCAGCGCCCGTTGGCCTAGGCGCAAAAGGAGGGCCACGTACTTCACCTGCATTTGCTGCAAGGAGCGAAGAATCTGGTACTGCTCGACATTGTCGGTCAGATCGCGGCTGGTCATCCCCTTGTGAATGTGCTCGCAGCCGGCCAAGCTGCAAAACTCTTCGATGCGCGCTTTGACATCGTGCCGCAAAACGGCTTCGCGGTGCGCGATGGATTTGAGGTCAACTTGATCCTTGACGCGCTCGTAGGCGCTTATGGCTGCGGCGGACACATCGAGCTTTAGGTCGCGCTGTGCTTTGAGGATGGCAATCCACAACTCGCGCTCGAGGACGATGCGACCCCGTTCAGACCACAGGTCTTGAATTGCTTGGCTAGCGTAGCGCTGGGCGAGGACATTGGCGATGGTTGTAGGCATGACGTGATTTATCATAAGCATTGCGCATCATCAATGCCAATAGCGCGTCAAATCAGCCCTAGCAGTCGCCAATAGAGCAGATTAAGCGGACAGAGCAAGAGCAAGGATGTCGTGGAAATAAGGCCTTGGGCAAGGACGATCTGCTGCATGGAGAGTTGCCGAAAACCATAGGCCACCATGAAAGGTGCCGACTGGTAGGGCAAGAAGGCTAGGGTCGTGGCCATAGCCACGCTGAATGCTGCTGGCAGCGGCGCGATCCCATGCTGAGCACCTAATTCGATCAGGGGGATGGTCGCCACGCCAGCCACCGCGGCGATATCCATCAGGAAATCGAGCGGCAGGGCGACCAAACAAAGCGACAGGTGCTTGCCCAGCCAGCCGTATTCCTCCAACGCCAGATACTCGCCGAAAGACGCGATGAACAGGTGGTTAAATCCGGCCTCGTCCAAGGTGTGCCCCAACGTGAGCAGAGCGACAATGTAGGCGAGGAGCGCGAACCTTATCTTTAGCAAATCGCCAAAACGGAGCAGCCCCCAGCGCGGCCAGACGGACAATACCACTAGACCCAAGCCAACATAGGCGGGTTGGATGTGATGTAAGAGATCGGTGGCCCACAAGCTTACTCCCGCAAGGAGAATGTATAGGGTGCGCCGCTGGACGCGAGTCAGCGGTGCGCTGCTCGGGGAAGGGGCCCGTTGGATGACATGGCCGTCGAGGTAACGGCCGAAAAGCAGCCATATCGCGCCGAGTGATACCAACGTTCGCAAAAAGCCGATGACCGGAAACATCCAATACAGCCAAGTGGCCCAAAATATGGGTGCGCCTTGGATTTTTTCATATTGGCCGGCCAAGACCAAGTTGGGCACGGAGCCGGTCAAAAGCCCACAACCACCGAAATACGTGCTGCAAAGCAGGGAGAGCAGCACGGCGGCCTTAAGATGCGACGATGGGCGAACGTGCAAACGCTCGATGAGGGCGATGCCAATCGGCATCAAGAACAGGACGCGGATTACCCCGGATGGAATCAGGAAGGCCGTCACCAGCCCGATCAGGTGCAATTGGCAGAGTAGGAAGAAGGGGCGTTGCGACAGACGAGACTGAAGCCAAGAAGCCAGCGCGTCTCCGAGGCCCGTTTTGGCCACCCCCAAGCTCAGGGCCATGCCAGCGAGGATGAGCCAGACAGTCTTGGAGAACAAAGCGGCTAGGCTCTGCTCAAAGCTCAGCAGACCAACGGCCGGGATCAGGACGAGCACCCCCGCCGAACTCAGCGCAATAGGTATGGGTTCCGTAGTCCAAAAAAATAGGGCAAACAGGGCGATGCCAAGGGCGTTTTGCACCGGGCTAGGTAGCGCGGCCAGAGGAGCGGCAAAGCCCAAGAAGAGGGCCGTGGTTCCAAACAGCAAGCCTACCCATTGTTTGGGTGCTAGCAGAGAGAGTCGGCGGAACAAGGGACCTTGTGGGACTTGGGGTGGAGCACAAATTAAAAAAAGGCTGGATTTTGGAAAGCGGCTCAAGCCTATTATTTTGCATAGAGGATACGTGCAATGGCTCAATTAAAGTCGATCCGCCTGCGCTTAGACAAGCCTTTGACCGGGCCGTACGACCGGCTTTTTCGCCGCCCCGGTCCCGAAGTCGCTGCACTGGCAGCGGGCGAAACGATGGCGATCATCCGCGGCACGCGGCTGCTGAAAGCCATGCCGTTATGGGAAAGCACGGCCGCGTGTTATTACGCCAAGGGCAAGGCGGGCACCGGATGGTCGCCGGAAGATTTTAGGGACGCAGAGCAAGCCGAGCACTGGGCAGAGAAAGGGCTGGTGAACTCGCTGGCCGTGCCCATAGGCTACTTCAAGCTGCCCAATGCCGCTTGGGTCAGCGCGCTGGCGGCCGAACTGACGCCGTGGACGGCCCAACCTGTCGAAGCATGGCGGGCGGGGATTGAGCGGGACATTTGGCTGACGGTGCTGAGGGTGTATCGCTGTGCGTCCGTCCAACCGAAATTCTTGCGTCAAGGAATGGGCCTCCAGCGCGTCAGGCCCTTTGAGGTTGAGCAATTGCAGCCGGTCATTTCAGAAAGTGAACTCAAGCGGCGAATGGAACAGATACAAGAAGCCGTAGAGCGGCATGCTCGTGGCGGCACTCGTGCAGATGCACACTACGATGCCCAGGCCCTCGCCGCGGAGACCGGCTACACTGCCGACCAACTAAAGGGCTGGATTGACCAACTGCGGCGCAAGCAGCAGCTCATCCTATACGGCCCGCCCGGCACTGGCAAGACGTACTTGGCCGAGCGCTTGGCGCGCTATCTGGTGGCTGGCGGCGGTTTTAGCGAACTGGTCCAATTCCACGCCTCGTACGCGTATGAGGATTTCGTCCAGGGGATTCGGCCCCAGGTGGTAGAGGGCGCACTGCACTACGAATTGACTGCCGGGTGCTTTCTGCGGTTTTGCGACAAGGCGCGCCAAGCCGGAGAAAAGCCCTGTGTGCTGATCATCGACGAAATAAACCGCGCAAACCTCGCGCGCGTTTTCGGCGAGCTAATGTACCTGTTGGAATACCGCCATCGCCCGATCGCGCTGGCCGGTGGCGGCGAAGAGTTTTCGATTCCCGCCAACGTCTATCTCGTCGGCACGATGAACACGGCCGACCGCTCGATCTCTTTAGTTGACCAAGCCATGCGGCGGCGATTCAGCTTTGTCCGCCTGCGCCCCAACTACCAGCTCCTGGCAAATTATCTCGCGAACAGGAGCTTATCCTCGGAGAAGTTGGTCGCGTTACTAAAAGAAGTAAATCAATCCATTGGAGACGAGGACTGCGAGTTGGGCATTTCTTTTTTCATGGTCGCCGATATCGCCACGGCGCTGGCGCATATTTGGCAAGGCGAGGTCGAGCCGTATCTGGAGGAAGTGTTTTTCGATCGCCCGGACCAGATGGCGCGCTTTCGCTGGCCCAAGATGGCCGGGCGTTTGCCGGGTTGGGCGTGCGACGCTACGAGTTGATCGAAGAGGAAGTGGCTGCGATTCCGGCCGCCGAGCTTGCGGTCGAACAGGTCCTGCACCTGCATGCCCAATACGCAAAAGAGTTGGAGTTCGGCTTCCCCAGCCCGCTCAATGGCCAGTGTTATCAGCTCAGGTCGCGGGGCTATGTCGGCGTGGTGCCATTGGGCGCGGATGCCGCCTTAGAAATCAATCCCAAAATACGTTGCTCACTGCTCATGCCCATGCTGGAGTACGCCTATCAGTTGCCCAAGATTAGCGGGTACAAGGCCCCAGCCACTATGGGGGATATCTACGAGTTTTGGGCCGAGGTACTCGCGCGCAAGGTCCTGCAACGGGTGCGGCGCGGGCTGTTTTGGGATTACCAAACCCGCGAAGGCCCCAGTCGGTGGGTGCGGGGGCGCATGTACCCCGAGCGCAGCAATCTGGGCGTTCACCCCTACTGTCGCTTTGCAGAGCACACGCCAGACATCATCGACAATCGCATCTTGGCCAACGCGCTGTACGGCCTGAGGTGCTTTGCCTTTCGCCGCGAAAGCACTCGGCAGATGGTCGGTCGAGCTTGGTGGGTGCTGAGCGAGCTAAATTACCGCCACATTCGCCCCGCAGATTGCCTCGGTGTAGCGTACCACAGGCTAAACGAGGACTACCAACCCATGCATGCCCTGTGTTATCCCTTGCTCCAACAGCGAAGTCCGGCTTGGGGGCTGGGGGCCAAGGAAGGGCCGGCGTACCTGCTGCACATGCCGACCTTATTCGAACGGTTTTGCACGGCGTTCATCGACCACAAGCTAAATCACAGAGTCGAGCTAAAAGCCCAGTATCACACGCGACTAAAGGGAACGGAGCGGCTTTCTTTTCGCTTGGATATGGCCCTGTTTTCAGCGGCAACTGGGCAGCCGCTGGCAGTAGTTGATGCCAAGTACAAGGTCGGCGGTCCCTCGGAAAACGATGTGCAGCAGGTGGTTGCCTATGCGGTGCAGCTAGGTACGCGCCGCGCCTTTTTGCTCTATCCGAGCAGCGATATGGACGAGCAGTTTGAGGTCGGTTTAGTAACGGTACAAGCACTCGGGTACGATTTTGAAGCCGAGGATCTAGAAAGAGCGGGCCAGCGCGTGATCCGCAAAATAGAAAATGCTATATAAAAATTAATATGTAAATACAATATTAGAAAAAAATCAAGACTCAACGAGAAACAAACTCAACTCAGCCCAGTAAGTAATCACAACTAAGCAAGCCAACAGAATCAACAGAAAAGGCAAGGAAACGCGGTAGAGCCGATGTACGGGCTGTTCAAAGCGAATGCTGGCAATAAAGAGATTGAGCCCAATCGGCGGCGTCGAGTAGCCGATTTCCAAGTTGGTCAAAAAAATGATCCCGAGGTGAATGGGATGCACATCGTATGCTGCGGCGATGGGCACGATCAGGGGCACGACGATGAGGAGGGCAGAGAACATGTCGATCATACAGCCCACAGCTAGCAGAAATACATTGAGGAGAATCAAGAAGAGCGGGCGGCTGCTGATGTGAGTCTCTATATAGGCGAGCAAGCGCGTTGGAATTTCCGCATCAACGAGGTAGTTGGTATAGGCCATGGCGGCGGCCAAGACAACGAAAATGCCGCCGACGAGCACCATGCTGTCGCAGATGATTTTTGGCAGTTGCCCGATAGAGACCTCACGGCGGATTAGCACCACCACCACCAGAGCGTACAGAGTGCTCAAGGCCGCAGCCTCGCTGACGGCGATGATCCCCCCGTAGATCCCCCCGAAGATCACCAGCGGCAAAAGAAGCTCCCAACTACACTCGACAAAGGCCTGCGGCAATTGGTGCCACCCGATGGGGTGCTCGGGCGCGGCACTGCGCCGGCCTTGGAATAAGCTGTAGCAAGACAGCGCACCTACCAAAAGCAGGCCGGGGGCGATGCCCGCGATGAAAAGCTGATCTACCGGCGTCTCGGATACGATGCCGTAGATGATCAGCGGCAGGCTCGGGGGGAAGAGCAATCCCAAGCTGCCCGAGGTGGTAATCAGCCCGAGGGAAAACGAATCGGGCAGGCGCTGTTGTCGCAGAGCGGGCAAGAGCAGCCCACCGAGCGCGACGATCGTCATTCCCGAAGCCCCAGTCAAAGCAGTGAAGAGGGCGCAGACGACAATGGCCATAATGGCCAGCCCCCCTGGTAGCCAGCCGAGCAAAGCTTGGGAGAAGCGCACTAGCCGGGCCGGTGCGCCGCTTTCAGCGAGGACGAAACCCGTGAGGGCGAAGAGCGGAATAGCCGTTAAGGTCGGCGTTTCGGCTATCCGGTACATCTCGATGAAGACGACGGTTAAATCGATCTCGGCGAAGGAGAAGTGCAGAAGGGCCATCGCGCTGATGACCACAAAGAGCGGGACCCCGGCTAGGGCGGCTAGGGCGGCTAGGAGGCTGCTCACGGGCGATCTGCGGGGGCGCGGAGGCGTCGCCCGCCCTGCAAGAGGAAGCGCAGCCCCATCAGGCCAAAGACGAGGGGAAAGCACAATTGGGCGATCCAAGCGGGGACGGCAAAGAAAGCCATCGTGCCGAATGCGCGTTCGTCGAGTACGAAGCACCCGGCGATATAGGCTAGATAGGCGCAAAGCGCGACGGCAAAAAAGTCCGCGCCACTCAAGACGATGGCTCGCACCCGGGCGGGTAGCAGGCGCAACGCAGCGTCAATGCGGATGTGTTTGTCGAGCCGGGTGGCCATCAAAGCACCGGCTAGCCCAATCCACAACACGAGATGCCGCACGAGGCTTTCGGTGCCCAAGAAGGTGATGGAAAACAGGTTGCGCATGAGAATCTGTCCGCAGGTCAGCACTAGCAAGCAGGTTACCAAAAGGACGAGGAAGCCGGTCTCGAATCGGTGGAGGAAGTGCTGACCGCTCAAGGGGAAGTCCGGCGGAAGTCCTGAAGGTGTCGCGCTATTTGCTCGTGGGCCGCACGGGAAAAGGCCCGGCCTACAAGCTCGGCTTCGGCACTGGGTACGAGGCTCTTGAAGGTCTCTACATCTTTAGGGCTAACCTCAACCAGCGACAGGCCATTTTTCTGTAACACGGCCATGGCCTCGTCGTTTTCTCGGCGGTTGTGCTGCCCTAAGGCGGCCAGGTGCTGCTGCGCTATGCGGTGGATGCGCTCGCGGTCGGCGGCGGGAATTTTGTCAAAAACCCGCTTGTCGAGCAAGAGAGCGCCTAGGATGTAGTTGATGGGAAGTTGGGTGACGTATTTTGCGCGGGTAAACCATTGAAGAAGGATGGTCGCCGACGGTGAGGCGTACACTACATCGATTAGGTTGGTCTGCAAGCCGAGGAGAACATCCGGGATGTTCAAGGGAACCGAAGTAACGCCGGCTAAACGGAAAAGCACGGAGGTAATTGGTTCATCGGGTAGCTGCCATACCTTTTGGGTGCGCATGTCCTCGACGGTAGCTACGGGTTGCTGCGAGAGAATGTGGACAAAGCCGATGTCGGCCCAACCGAGCAAGACATAGCCTTGTTCCTCGTATCCCCGCCGATAAAAGGCCTCCATTTTCTCGAGCACGTAATCTACTTCGGCATAGCTGTCGAAGAGGAAGGGCATTTCCAGCGCGAGGACATCGGGAAAGGTCTGGCTGATGCCTAGGCCGCCAAAATTACCGCCGTGGAGCTGGCCGATGCGCATCTTGCGCAAGACGACTTTCTCTTCGCCTTGGACGCCGCCGGGATAGATTTTGAACCCCACGTTGTCGCCCGTCTCTCGCCGCACATCTGCATCAATGGTGCGGAGGGTCTTGGCATAGCTGCTGCCCTCCGGGGCAAGGGTTGCAATTTTGAGGAGGTGATTGGGTTGGGCCGCGACAGAGTTGGCTATGAGTGCGGCGGCGACCGCGAGAAGCCCCTTAAAAGAAATCATCGGCTTGGTCTAGCAGGATCTGCGCCTGTTTTTGGGCGGCGATGTTTTGCAAGGTAAGCTCGGGTACGGCGTCCGCCGGGCTGGTTAGGGCTTGGTTGAGCAGGGATTCGTATAGCCCCCGGTCAAAAGTGTTTCGGGCATAGAACTTGGCCTTGGCTACGTACACTATGAGCACCTGTCCTTTGCTGATGGCCACTGCTCGATCGAAGTGTTCGGCGGCCTTTTCCGGGTCGCCACCCAACATCGGCGGCAGGGCTGCGTAATAGGACCCCAAAAAGACATGGGGACTCCCGTATTGAAAAGTCTCGTCTTGGGCCACGATCCACTGCATGAGTTTAATGACTTTGGGCAATTCGGCCAGCGCCGCCATGGATTCAATATTGGCACTAATCCAAGCACCCCAGCTCGAAGCGGCCCAGAACACGACCGGCAGGTCTGATGCCTCTAAAGCATCGGCGACGCGGATAAATTCAGCATAAGGTGCTTGGAGTAAACCGGGTTGACTAAGGTGCTGAGCAAGGGCTTTGAGGCCGTACTCCTTGGCCCGGTAGTACAGGTGCTTGGCCCGTTGAGGATCATCGACTTCGACCAAAGTGGCGTAGGAAGTATAGGTCTCAGCAGCACTTAAGAGCAATTGTGGGTCTTGGGGATTGGCCTCTAGCAGCCCCTCTAATAAGAGCAGGAAGGTAGGTACGCCCGAGACGACCAAATCCAAGTCGTCGTGGCGGGCTGTGGCCACACTGACGTCCTCTATCAGCGAACCCACTAGCGCGGACTGCAACCTAGCAGCGCACCCGAGCGGCCCAAAGGCAAAGGCCGCCAGCAAGACCGTTGTCAAAATGTGTTTAGCTACCATTCGGACTCAAGAAATCGGCTAAAAGGATGCTAGAACGAGTTCCTCGCTTCCTCAGCCTCTATTGTGACGCGTAAGCACTCATAGGGGTCGCCGTCTTCAGCACAGGCCGCAAAAATCTCCAAGGCACCGGCCAAGTCCTCGCCGCGGGCGCGATACACAGCGGAAAAAAGTGCTAGATTGGCGTTGTAGCGACGATAAGACAGAAGCCGTGCATTGTTTAGTTCCCACTGGAGGAACCCATCGTACTGGTTGTGGGTAAACTGCGTTCTAATGAGGGCGAAATCGCGCTGGCACTGGGCAAAAACAACCTGCCTGTCGCGCAGAACAACGCTGCGGGGTAAGCCCAGCGAGTAGAGGCTGTCTAGTGCTGCCACGGTCTCGGCCATAAAGTGCCGAAAGAGAGCCGCGTCCGCTCGGTGCGCTTCGGCCTGTTGCAAGAGCGGGGTATCGGTGCCGAAGTGCCGCACCAAGAAGAGCAGGGATCCTTGGCGGCCGACGAAGGTCGCCAAGCTCTCGTTGTAATCGGTCTGCCCTCGGGCATAGACGAGGGCGTGAGTCAGTTCGTGGAGGATTAAATCGGCTAGCTGGTCGGGTGCGTAGCCGACCATTGAGCTGAGAATTGGATCGGAGAAAATTCCCAAGGTGCTGTAGGCACTGACTGGGCGAACGATTGCGTCATATCCTGCGGCGGCAAGGGCATCGCGCTGCTCATCGGCCAAATCGAGGCGAAAGAAACCTTTGTAGGGGACCTCGCCGACGAGCGGAAAATCCCAAGTATAGGGCGAGAAGCGATCGGGCGGAGAAGCACTGACATTCCAACTGATCGGGTCGCCACCTGTATCGTAGAAGGTCGTGTAATGATCGTCTGTTTTCAGACCCACACTTTCGGCGTAGCGAAGAATGGCTTGGATTAGCTCCAGTTGCGTCCGAGTTTGCTCGGCTAAGTCGGGTCGGGCGAGGAGGGCTTGGACTGAGATGCGCTTGTACACCACGCGGCTTTGGCCGCGGGCTAGATGCCAATAGTAATTGAGATTGCAGCCACAGACGCCCAATAGGCTAAGTCCGATGAGAACTCGATATAGACGAGACATCAAGTCGGATCGCGGCCAGCAGCCACTTGTGCGTCTTAATAGGAGAGCAAGCCAGCTAACCTAGAGTTTGCCGACGATCCTTTCTCCATCGAAGACCACATTGCCTTCTTTGTCGAGGACGCGGCCGTCGCTGGTAAACTCGTACTTCATGGATTGACCCAAGGTCAGGTGGCGTTGCACTTCATCTAAGTCTTGGTATTTCTCGATAAGCTTTTCAATCGGCCCTTCAAACGAAGTCTGCTGCCACTTAGGACGATCCTTGTTGTGGGCGGCCCGCTCCTCAGCCGTCATGATGGGCAGGCGCTCGGCAGCGGGGGTAAATCGTCCGGCCATGGCCTGTTGGCGGCGATATTTCTCGTGGCGTTTCTCCGATTCGGTCAGCATTTCTTCGGGAATGGCCTCGAAGCCAGTATCTTGGTCGGCCCCTTGTTCCCGGCGTTTTTGCTGTTCTTCTTGGACCTCGCGCGAAAGGCGCTGTTGGCGCTCGTGGTCCAAGCTATTGTCGGTACCTAATCTCCGCAGTACATGTAGCGCGGCTTTGTTCATAGCGAATGCGCTGCCTCCCTGAAAATTGCGTACAGTGTGTCCAAAATTAGCTAGTGCTAGAAGATATAAGGGGGCGGGTGATTTGGCAAATCCAAATCACCTTGGTTATTATAGATTAGGTAGTAACAGATGCTCTCTATGCCGGGGTGCTCAGAACCAAGGCTACAGAGTCGAGATTTAACTTTTTGGATGGAGATATAGGATGAGTTTTTTATCGCGTTTCTTTTCGCATGAAATAGGTATAGACTTGGGCACCGCCAATACCTTGGTGTTGGTCAAAGACAAGGGAATCGTCCTCAACGAGCCCTCGGTTGTAGCCCGCCAAGTCTCCACCCAAAAAATCATTGCCGTCGGTAAAGAGGCCAAGCAGATGATGGGGCGTGAAAACGCCGGCATTCAAATAATTCGCCCACTGAAGGACGGCGTCATCGCCGATTTTGAAGTTACCGAAGAGATGATTCGCCACTTTATCCGCAAAGTAAAAAAGACCAAACTCTTTGTGCGGCCCAAGATCGTGGTGGCGGTCCCGGCAGGCAGCACTGAAGTAGAGAAGCGGGCCGTGCGAAACTCCTGCGAGCGCGTGGGGGCCAGAGAAGTCCATCTGGTCAGCGAGCCTATGGCCGCGGCCATAGGCATGGGATTGCCGGTCGATCAAGCTGTCGGCTCAATGGTCATCGATATCGGCGGCGGGACGACGGAGGTTGCCGTAATCGCCCTTTCAGGTCTCGTCGAACACGAGTCGTTGCGGGTGGCCGGAGACGCCATGGATCAGGCAATTATCGAGTGGATGCGCAGAAAGCACAACCTGCTTATTGGCGTCCAAGGTGCCGAGTCCATCAAATGGAAAATCGGGTCAGTGATGGAGTTGGATGCAGAAGAGAGTGTCTCGGTGAGCGGTCGCGATTCCGTAGCCGGATTACCCAAAACCTTACCGGTGGACTCAGTTGAGATAAGAGAAGCCCTATCCAGTTCCGTAACCCAAATCGTCGCCAGTGTGCTCAGAGTGTTAGAGAGGATACCGCCCGACTTGGCGGCGGATATCCTCGATAGGGGCATGGTGCTCTGTGGCGGTGGGAGCATGCTGCGGGGGCTGAAGGAGCATCTGTTTGAGAAGACGAATTTGCCTACTTATGTCGATAGTGAAGACCCCCTTTCGGCCGTAGTGCGGGGCAATGCCTGTATTCTTGAAGAGTTTGATAACTATCGCCAAGTTTTGATCTAATTGACTATGGCCAATACCCGGGAGCTCCTCGTTATTGGGCTAGCCGTTGCCTGTGCCTTGATTTTAATGAGCTTACCTCGCCCCTATAAGGCCTACATTGCCGAACAGTGCCAAGTCGGTTTATTGGCATCAGGTCAAGCACTGTTTTCGCAAGTTATCCGCTCTGCCCGCAACGAGGAAAAGAGCCGTTTTCTCCTGACTCAAAACGCAGTCCTAGCCCTCGACAACATGCAGCTACAGGAAGCTGGATGGGAAAATGTGCGTCTGCGCAAGGCCTTGTCCTTTCGGCCTCTAGATGGGGACACACGCGTTATTTCTGCCGAGGTGATCGGCCGAGACCCCGACCACATTTACGACACGATCGTCATCAATGTTGGTCGTGACCTCGGTGTAGATAAGGATATGCCCGTGGTAACCCCCGAAGGGCTCGTCGGGCACATTGCCCAAGTGGGCGCATCGGACTCGGTCGTGCAGTTGTTGATGCGCACGAGGGTTAGTGCTCTCATCCAAGCGACGCGCGCCCAAGGCATTGTTTCGTGGATCGATGGCCATCGGTTCCGGTTGCGATTCGTCGAAGCGAGCAACTTGGTGCGGGAGGGCGATTTAGTCGTGTCGTCGGGGTTGGGTGGGCGCTACCCCAAGGGCATACCGATTGGCGCGGTGGTAGAGGTTAATCAGGAGAAACGGGCCCCGGTCTTTTTGCAGGTTATCCTCAAATCGGTTGTGGATTTCTCTGTACTCGAAGCGGTTTTCGTACTCGACAAAGACCTCGGCTCGGGCTAAGAGGATGCTGCTTGCCTTGACAGAGCATGAGCAGTGCCATATCCTTTAAAACTGTTTGTTGGCGTGATAGTTAACGCGATTTCAATCCACCCAAATAGAGAGTACGGTCTTGACGAAAGCTGATATCGTGCGTCTAATCGCCGAGGGGACAGGGCTTACCAAGACGGATACTGCGGCTGTTGTCGAGGGCTTTATTGAATCCGTAGTCGAGGCTTTGGGACGGGAAGATCACATTGAAGTTCGCGGTTTTGGCACCTTCAAAGTCGTCGAGCGAGCACCGCGCACAGGTCGCAATCCACGCACGGGTACCGAAGTAAGAATCGCCGGTCGCAAGGCCCCGACATTTAAGCCTTCAAAGGGACTGCGGGCGCGTGTCAATGGGGAAAACGTAGAGAACAAAGGTCCAGGAGACAAAAAAGATGCCCTGTGGCAGGAAGAGAAAGCGGCATAAGATCGCTACGCATAAGCGCAAAAAGAGACTGCGCAAGAATCGACACAAGAAGAAGAATATCTAGACTAAGGGGCTAATAGCTCAGCTGGATAGAGCGCCGGTCTCCGGAACCGGAGGTCCCAGGTTCGAATCCTGGTTAGCTCACCATTTTGTCGCCAGAGTATGGTCGGATAATTGAGTCGGGGTGTGGCGCAGCCCGGCTAGCGCGCTTCCTTGGGGTGGAAGAGGTCGCTGGTTCAAATCCAGTCACCCCGACCATTTTTATATTTTATAAGATCGCAGCTTTTGCTTGTCCATGTCGGGGTGTAGCGCAGCCCGGCTAGCGCACCTGCTTCGGGAGCAGGGGGTCGCCGGTTCAAATCCGGCCACCCCGACCACCAATTAAGTCCCTGTGAGCTTTTGACTTACAGGGACTTAATTTTTTTACAATACGAGATATGGCTTTATCCATCGGCATAATCGGCTTGCCCAATGTAGGTAAATCAACGCTCTTCAACGCGCTAACAGGAGATGGAGTCGAGGTATCTAATTACCCATTTTGCACAGTGGCACCCAATGTGGGTACCGTCGGGGTCCCGGATCCGCGATTAGAGGGGCTGAGCGAGGTTATACAGCCGGAATCCACAACGCCTACGAGCATCCGCTTTGTCGATATTGCTGGATTGGTGCGGGGCGCGAACCAAGGGGCCGGATTGGGTAACCAATTTCTCGCCCATGTCCGAGACGCCGATGCCCTAGTCCATGTGGTGCGCTGTTTTGACGACGCACAGATAAGCCATGTAGATGGGGCGATTGATCCCTTGCGCGATATTGAGACCATTGAAACGGAGTTGCTACTCGCTGATCTGGCGGTCATGGAAAAGGCCGTGCCCTCTCTAGATAAAGTGGTCCGCTCTGAGCCGCGGAGTACGCGCACACACGAGTTGGCGGCCTGTGCCAAGGTCTTAGAAGGATTGCAGCGCGGAACGGGCGCAGCGGCGATGGGGTTGACTATAGAAGAAAAGGACGCGCTCGCTCCGTATCGCTTGCTGACAGCAAGGCCGGTGCTTTATGCGGCCAATATCGGGGAAGCGGAGGCCGATCCACTAGGGCCATGGGTGGATCGACTGGTCGAGAGCTATGGAGCGGATCAAGTGCTGGTCGTCTCGGCGCAGCTTGAAGCGGAGATGGCTGGTCTGAGCCGGGAGGAGAGAGCGGAGTTCGTCAGGGAATTGGGGCTGGAGCATGGGGGGGTAGAACGATTAGTCCAGGCCGGATACAAACTGCTGGATCTGATTACCTTCTATACGCTCGCCAACGGCAAGCTGCAGGCTTGGCAGTTCCCGCGCGGGGAAAAGGCATCGCGAGCGGCCGGGCGGATCCACACGGATATGGAAAAGGGGTTTATCCGCGCCGAACTCGCCTCCTGCGATCAGCTGCTCACTATGGGTGGGTGGGCACCGCTGAAAGCGGCCGGGCAATTGCGGAGCGAAGGCCGGGATTACACCATCGCCGATGGGGACGTCATCACCTTCCTTTTTAAGGCTTGAGACTCAGAAGAAAGCGCGGAGCGCTAGGCTTAGTATAGCGGCGTTGTCCTAGTCGTCCTGGGGAACGCTTTTTTTGTATTTTAAAACGCGCTGGCGGTGAGATTGGGGGTTGGGGGTCAGGAAGCTATCGAGGCCAATCGGGACGCGGCTTCTCTCGTCCTCTGCGGCTCGGTCGTACGGCAGGCTCGGCTTGAGCGGCGTGCGACTGCGGCGGCAAAGACCCAACAAACGCGACATCGCAGTTCTGTGAGAAGTACGCTAAAAAAAGGCCAAATGCGAGGGAGCATCAGGCATATAAAGCAGTATAAAAACAAGGAATAGAGTAGCTTGACTGAAGGTGTTGGGTCGCCTATCTTCTGCCGTCTAAACAAGAGCGAAACAGACCAATAGGACGCGCCTTGGGCATGATTGAAACCCTCGGCTGGGTGGCTATGGTCGAAGCGGCAGAAGCCATGGTCAAAGCCGCTGAGGTCGAGGTGGTCGGCTGGCAGCAAGTAGGCGGCGGGCTGGTCTTGGTCGTCGCCCGCGGAGATGTGGCCGCTGTGCGCGTAGCTACTGAGGCGGGTGCCGTGGCCGCGGCGAGCGCGGGTGAAATAGTCGCACTCAGTATCATTCCCCGGCCGCATGAGAGCACGGAAGCTGCGTTGCCCCTAATCCGCCCTCCGGCGACTGCATGTTAATTTGGGCAAAAATCATCTTGGCAACGGCCCTGATCGGCTGGGCCGCATGGTACCTCGAACCGGCTGCCCTACTTGCGGCCGCTGGGCAGGTCGGTAGGGACAAAGTGCTTATCTGCGGGGCGATTGCCCTAGTAGGCATCGGCGTGCAGTGGATTAAGTGGCAGTTGTTGTTGCGCAACCAAATCCCCAACGTCAATGGGCAGGATGCGCTCTATTCGTTGTTGGGCGGCGCAGCCCTCGGTCTGGTGACACCCAGCCGTTTAGGTGAGCTGGGGCGCGGCGTTTTCTTGGGGCGGAGCCGGGCCAAGGCCGCGTTGCTGACGGCCGTGGACAAGCTGAGTTCGGCCGCGGTCACGTTGGGATTGGGGGCCGTAGCTGCATGGATTTTATGGCCCCATCTCAGGGGCTTTTTGCTGTTGCTATTCTGCATTCTCGGCGCGCTGCTGTATTGGGGTTGGTGCCGCCGGGAAGCGAGCGGGCCGGTTGCATGGGGGGCCATCGCCGGGTTATCCGTCTTGTTCAACATGGTATTCATGGCACAATTTTTTTATTTGGTAACCACCAGTGTGGGCACCGACTCAGCGGTTGTGTTGGCGGTGCCGGTGGTATTTGCCCTGAAAACCCTGTTGCCCTTGGGATTTTTGGATCTAGGGGTCCGCGAGGCGGCGGCCATTTTGGTATTTAGCAGCCTCGGCTTAGAGCCGCAACCCGCTTTTGTGGCCAGCATCTTGATTTTTGTCTGCAATGTGTGCTTGCCGGCTGGCTTGGGATGGCTGTGGATTGGTAGCCGCCGACTGCGGACGATGAGAAAGGTCGCCTTATGAATTCGGCGTATGCGATAAAAAAAGAAATATGCGAAGTAGGGCACAGAGTCTATCAGCGAGGGTACGTAGCGGCCAATGACGGCAATATCAGCGTCCGTATAGAGGACGACCTAGTGCTATGTACGCCGACCGGGGTGAGCAAGGGCTATCTGAGCGCAGACATGCTGGCCACCTGCGATATGGAGGGCCGGCAAGTAGCGGGCGCGAAGAAAATATCGTCGGAAATCCGCATGCACCTCGAAATCTACAAGTTACGGCCCGATGTCCGCGCAGTCGTTCATGCGCATCCGCCGACAGCGACCGGTTTTGCCGTCGCTGGCATTGAGCTGACTCGGTGCGTATTGCCCGAAGTCATCGTCAGCCTTGGAGGGATTCCACTCGCGGACTACGGCACGCCCGGCGGCCCCGATATCGTCGAGCCGATGAAGCCGCTTTTGCGGCAATACGACGCTGTTCTAATGGCCAATCACGGAGTGGTAACCGTGGGCCAACACGTCATGGACACCCATTTCAAGATGGAGACCGTCGAACACTTTGCCCAAATCGCCTTGGTGGCGCACCAACTCGGCGGGATACGTACGCTTGGAGGTAAAGATGTGGAAGATCTCACAAACCTGAGGGAGCGCTTTGGAATTGGGGATCGGCCGTCCTGCGAGCCGGCCGGAGAAAGCGATATAGTCGAGCGGATTACCGAGGAAGTCCTGCGCCAACTGCGCTAGCTCAGGACGCGATGTGAGGAAGTATGAGGTTTATAGGACTGATCGCCGCTGTAGCTGTAATAGGGATAGCAACTCCGGCGAGCGGTCAAGACATCGTCGAGGCGGTCCAGCACGGAGACTCCCTGTTGGCGCAGGGGCTTCCTAAGCAGGCGTTAGTTGAATACGAAAAGGCGCGCGAACTGGGTGCTGGCAGCGCGATGTTTCTCAATCGCTTGGCCAGCCTCTACATGCAGACCGGCGGCTATAAGCAGGCGGCTGAATCGCTGCAAGAATCACTCGCCGAAGACCCTAGGCAGCTACCCGTATATTCGGCGTTGGGGGAGGCCTTTTTGGCCATGGGCCAGCTAGATTCGTCTATTTTTTACGTTGAACAAGCGAGTATTCTAGCCCCTTCCTCAACTAAAGTCCACAGCACCCTTGGTTATCTCTACATGCAGTCCGGGCAGAGCGAAAGGGCGCGCGAACGCCTTGACCGGGCCTTGGTACTGGACGACAAAAATTCGGAAGCCTATCGCCTATATGGATATTACTACGCGCAAAAAGACTCGGTAAATCGGGCCATTGAATACTATCAAAAGTTGGCGGGATTATCGCCGGAGAATGTCGAAGCCTACAACAACATCGCGTTCCTTCTCGCCGAGGCCGGGCGCTATCCCGAAGCGCTCGAGTACTACAAATTGGCTAAAGACCGGGCGCAGGATCCCTACCTAGCCCAGGCGGTCGCGGCCAAAATCGAAGAGATGCAGGCGATTATGGCCGGTGAGATGCGGGTGCGCTACATATTGGTCGAAACAGAAGCGTCCGCACTTGAAGTCCTCGAAAAAGTGGCTCAAGGAGCCGATTTTTCTCAGCTAGCGCAGCAGCTTTCCATCGCGCCCAACGCCAGTCAAGGCGGGGATTTGGGGTTTTTTGGCCTAGGCGAACTCATGCCCGAAATTGAGGGAGTCGTAGTGCAACTGAAAGTTGGAGAAATAAGTCCAGTCGTGGAATTACCCATGGGGTACATCGTAGTACAGAGATTGAACTAAAAATAAAATAAGTCGCGGCCAGGGCACCCGTAGATGCACCTGGCCGCTGGGAGGGATACGAACCATGACCGGAATGGCTCGCATAGATTAAACGCTCCGAGCAGAGAAGGGTTCCACGTTAATAATATTTTTTGAATGTTCAATATTTCCAGAGGCAGCAAGGATGAACGCGGATGACTTGCGCGATGTGGCGGAGCGGCTCGAAGCCTTGGAATCGCTGGCCAAGCTGTTCGGAAATTCATGGCTCGATTACGCCAAGAACCAGATACAGGACGAAAAAATAAGAGCGTATCTGACGGTTTTTGACGATGCCTTTCCCGGGATGGAGCACGTCGTCGAATTTGTGCGCCAAAATGCCCAAGCACTCGCTGCAGGGGAGGGTGTCCAAGAAAATTTTGCTAAATTGGCACAGGTGCTTTTACAGCGAGAAATCGACGACGAGGGTTTTATCACAGCAGAGAGCGACGCGGAAGTCGTGGAAGAGATCGCCGCGCCCGAGGAAGAGGACACCACCAGTGCAGACGCCGAGGAGAACATCGAGGCCGTACTCGACGACGAGCAAGAGGACGCAAGAAAACCGACGAGCGATGAAGAAGAGTTGAAAAACGAGGACGAAATAAATGCCCTTTTTGGCTGAACAAGCCCTGATTCATCCCAACAGAGCGAGTTGGCATGCCCTATTCCTATAATGCTTGGTTCCAGTGTATCGATTGCGACGACGAGCACTATCCGCTAAACGAAATAGTCTATCACTGTCAAAAATGTGGGGGGCTGCTCGAAGTACGTCACGATATGGAATCCTTACAGCAGCGCTCAGGCGGCGAGTGGCGGGCGCTGTTTGATCAGCGCTACATGAGTTCGGTACATCCTTATGGGAGTTCGGTTTGGGGCAAGAAAGAGATGGTTTGTCCCCTCGTCGGAGACGAGAACGTGGTCTCCATGTACGAGGGGGGGAGCAATCTGCTCTGGGCCGAGCGCTTGGGTGCCGAACTGGGTATGGAGGATCTGTGGATAAAGCAATGTGGCAATAGCCACACGGGTTCGTTTAAGGACCTAGGCATGACCGTATTGGTTTCCATGGTCAACCAGATGATTGCCGAGGGCCAGTTTATACCCGCGGTGGCCTGCGCTTCAACCGGGGACACTTCGGCGGCGTTGGCCGCGTATTGTGCAGCCGCCGGCATTCCGGCGATCGTGTTGTTGCCCAAAGACATGATCTCCATTGCCCAACTCATCCAGCCCATAGCCAACGGTGCACTGACGCTCGCTTTGCGCACCGATTTCGACGGGTGCATGGCCTTGGTGCAGGAAATCTGTCGCCGCGACCAAATCTATCTGGCTAACTCAATGAATTCGCTCCGCATTGAAGGGCAGAAGACCATAGCGATTGAGCTGTTACAGCAATTTCACTGGGAGGTCCCCGACTGGATCATTATTCCAGGCGGCAATCTAGGCAATGTCAGTGCCTTGGGGAAGGGGTTTATCGAGGGCAAGGAAATGGGGCTTATAGACAAGCTACCGCGCATTGCCGTCGCCCAAGCAGCCCAAGCCAATCCGCTCTATCTCAGTTATCTCGACGGGTTCCGCACCTTTGAATCGCAAACAGCCCGCGACACCTTGGCCAGCGCCATAAAGATCGGCAATCCCGTAAGCAGGGAGCGGGCCATTCGCACCTTGCAGCACTTCGACGGCATCGTCGAAGAGGCCACGGAGGACGAATTGGCCAACGCCTGTGCAAGGGCCGACCGCAATGGACTATTCACCTGTCCACACACGGGCGTTGCCTTGGCCGCGCTGAGCAAAATGATCGCAGCCGGGCACGTCGAGTCCAAGAGTCGGGTGATCGTAATATCCACGGCGCATGGGCTGAAGTTTCCGGATTTCAAGGTGAAGTACCACGAAGACCAACTGCGGGAGCTCCATGTCGAGCCACAGCATCGCAACGTGCCCATTGAGATCGAAGCCGAATACGAAGCCGTGCATCGGGTCGTCCTCAAGGCCGTAGAGCAGCGGACGCTGGCCACTGCCCGCCACTGAAAGAGCAAACACAATGAACCGCACCGACGATGGTTTTGCAGGAGAATCGACCCGTTCCGTACACGGGGGCGTGGAACGAGATAAGTTCGCCCAGTCCCTCATTGACCCCATTGCCCAGACGGCTACCTATACTTTTGCCGATCTAGATGAATTTGCCGCCTTTAAGGCCGGCGAAAAGTCGCTCTACGAATACGGGCGCTATGGCAATCCGACCCAACGGGCAGCCGAGCGCAAAATAGCTGCCCTAGAAAACGCCGAAGCCGCCTTGCTCTTTTCATCGGGCATGAGCGCGATTACCTCGGTGCTCTATGCGATGCTGCGCAGTGGGCAACACTTGGTACTCATGGAAGATTGCTATCGCATGACGGCCAAGTTCTGCGAGATTTTGGCCAAATTTGGCATTGAATCCACCCTAGTTAAACCCGGTGATATGGATTCGTTGGCGGCTGCGGTGCGTCCGGAGACCCGCTTGATCTTTACTGAGTCCCCGACCAATCCCCACCTGCATGTCCTCGACTTGGAACAGCTCGTCGCTTTTGCCAAACAACGGCGTCTCAAGGTTATCATCGACAGCACCTTGGCTACGCCAGTCAATCAGAGGCCGCTCGATTTCGGGGTTGATCTGGTCATCCACAGTGCCACCAAATACCTCGGCGGGCACAACGATCTGATGGCGGGTGCCGTCTGTGGCAAGGCTCCTTTAGTCGAGGCCATTGGCGAATACCAACGAATCACTGGCGGGATCGTTGATCCCAATACCTCGTATTTATTGATCCGGGGGTTAAAGACGCTCGCATTGCGCGTTCTGCGGCAAAACGATACAGCCCTGACGATGGCCCGGTTCCTAGCAGATCATCCCAAAGTTCGCCAGGTCTTTTACCCGGGGCTCGAAAGCCACGTTGATTATCTCGTCGCCAAAGAGCAAATGCGCGGTTTTGGCGGGCTAATCAGCTTTGAGATCGATGGCACCCTCGAGCAGACGCGGGATTTTGTCCATCGTCTAGCCGTGCCTTATATCGCGCCGAGCTTGGGGGGGGTGGAGACGCTGGTCTCGCATCCGGCGACCGTTTCCTATCACGATTTGAGCCGGAAGGAGCGGCTAGCCATTGGCATCACTGACCAGTTGGTGCGCTATGCTGTGGGCATTGAGGACGCCGCCGAACTCGTCGGCGATCTAGAGGGGGCGCTTGCGGAGGTCTAAGGGATCAGAAATTCAAGTTGGCCAAAAGCGCGGTCCAGGGCAGGGAGGCGACTTTGCGGTACAGATCGCTGTCGCTGGTCACGGCTTGGCAGCGGAGATGGGCACCTAAGGCAATGAAGCCGGCGGCGTACATGCTGATGGAATGCTCAAAGGCGATTTGAGTGGCTTTGCGGGTAATTTCGGGATTGTAGGGCACGATATCCAAGTGCATGTACTCCAAGCTGGCCAAGGCGTCGTCGATATGGGTCCGATCGAATTGTCGGCTTTCCTTGAGGACATGGGCTAGCTCGTATATAGACTGGTCAAGCACGGTTAGCTCGACCCTTTCCGCTAGCTGCTCTTGGCGGAGTCCAAGGGCCTTGTGGGTATCCACATCGTGCGCTGGAGAAAACCACCTCAACATAACGGAGGTATCTAGCGCGTAGCGAATCACTGCGCTTGCCGTTCCGCACGCAGTATCTTGAGAGGATCCCAGGGTAGTGCCTTTTTGCGCAGACTGTCTTGGAGGGTCATTCCGTGTTCGATAGCTGCCTGTTTCCGCTGGTACTCGTATGTTGCTTCCCTTTGTTGGCAGTACGCCATAAAGGCCAATCGAAGGAGTTTGCTGCGGCTTACACCCTCCTGCTGTGCAACTTGATCGATGCGTTCGAGCAGATCGTCCGGCAGCATGATATTTACGCGCGCCATAAGCCTCTTTCCTTGCACCGCCTACGGCGGCGAGAAGGATATTATCGCCTAGCAAGCGGGCGTAAAGCTGCCAAGTTAGCTTTGGACCAACGGGCTGTCAAGGCGGCCCTCTTGCCTTAGTTTTGGCCGGTCTTTAATGTTACAATTGGGATTAGAGCATGAAAAATCACCTAAAGATATTGTCGGGTTCGAGCAATCCAGAACTGGCCCAAGAAATATGCGATTACTTGGCCATCACGCCCGCTCGTCGCCAGATTGTCCGGGAGCCCAACGACAATATAAAGGTTAAAATTGAGGAGAACGTGCGCGAAGACGACGTCTTCATCATCCAGACGTCAGCATCCCCGGTCAATCACCACTTCATTGAACTGCTGTTGCTAATCGACGCGCTTAGGTACGCATCGTCGCGCCGGATTACGGCCGTGCTACCTTATTATCCTTATGTGCGCTCCGACAAAAAGGACGAGCCCCGCATTTCTATTAGCGCCCGCCTCGTCGCCGACCTGCTCCAAATAGCTGGGGCCGACAGGATCTTGACGATCACCTTGCACAGCCCACAAATCGTGGCGTTCTCGCGGATTCCGGTTGACCAACTGTGGGCTACGAGCCTACTGTGCAATTTCATGCAGATGAAAGACCTCAGCAACGCCGTAGTCGTGTCGCCCGACGTGGGAAGTGCCGATGAAGCCAGCGCGTATGCGCGTCGGCTCGGCTTGCCGCTGGCCATTATGGACAAACGCCGCCACGCGGACGACGAAAAGGCCGAAATCAAAAATATGATCGGCGAAGTCGAAGGCCGCGACGCCTTGCTCTTCGACGACGAGGTACTGACAGGGGGGTCCATGATAGAGTCGATACGGGTCCTCAAAGAAAGGGGCGCGCACCGAATATTGGCCGGTTGTACACACGGCGTTTTTTCCGGGCGCGCCCTAGAGAGGATTGATGCCTCCTCGGTGGAATCGTTCGCCACCACGAATACCATTCCCTTGCCCGCGGGCAAGCCGAGGCGCAAAATCGCCGTATTGAGCGTCGCCCGATTGTTGGGGGATGCGATCAAAGCCATTCACCACGGTGAATCAGTGAGCCGCTTGATTGAGTGGGAGGGCTAGGTGATGCCAAGTAGATTGAGTATTTTCTCTGAGTTATGGGATTTTATGAAGGTCCGCAAAAAGTGGTGGTTGGGGCCGATATTTGTCACTTTGATCCTGTTAGGGCTGTTAATTGTCACAACTCAAGGGTCGGCGGTAGCTCCCTTTATTTACGCGCTGTTTTAAAACTTATAAAAATTAATATGTAAAATGAATATAAAAGAACTCATCCGCGAAATCCCCAATTTCCCGCAAGACGGCGTCTCATACAAAGACATCACGCCGCTGCTCAAAAGCCCCGCTGGTTTATCCGTCGCGGTCCAAACCATGCTTGCCCCCTTTGCGGACGCCGGAGTGGACCTAGTCGTGGGCATAGAGGCCCGTGGATTTGTGTTCGCGACGCCCATAGCACTCGAATTGGGATGTGGTTTTGTGCCAGTGCGCAAACCGGGCAAGCTGCCGGCGGCCACGCTGCGCCGCGACTACGCGCTCGAATACGGCGAGACATCCTTGGAAATACACACCGATGCTATCGCACCGAGGCAAAAGGTATTGGTCGTGGATGACGTTTTGGCCACCGGCGGGACCTTGGTGGCAACGTGTCAAGTGCTTGAAAAACTAGGGGCGGTCGTCGAGGGCATCAGCGTTTTGGCCGAGTTGAGCTTTCTGTCGGGCCGAGACTTGTTGCGCGGGTACAAATTGGAAAGTGCTATCGTCTATTAAAACCCGTACCTAAAACTTTGGAGACTCCATACCTTCATGTCGAGTGAACGCCGTAAACTGAGCAAGAGCGAACTCCGCGAAGATGAGTTCGTCGAATGGATCATGCAGGCCGTCGAGTACGTCAAGGAGCGCGCCCGCTTCTTTGGCAGTGGGGTCGTTGCCGTACTCGCGGTCATTATGGCCATCAATTATTTCATCGAGTCCAAGGAGGCCGATCGGCTCAAAGCGGCGGCCCTACTCGGCGATGTGCTGAGGGTCGAGCAAGGCGGCGAGCCGACCGAGGCGATCCGCTCGGCCGAAGAATTGGTGTTTTCCTATGCCGGGACCCCGGCTGCAGCCCAAGGAAACGTGCTTTTGGCCAATCTCCACTATGCACAGGGTCGCTATGCCGAGGCTCGGGGCTATTACCAAAGCTACTTGGACAACTATGAGCCTTTGGATGTGTTGGTCTATGCGGCCCAAAGCGGTCTTGGTGCCTGTCTCGAAGCCGAAGGGCAGCTCTTGGCCGCGGCCCAGCACTACGAAGCCTATGCGGCCCAACAAGCCGGGACCATCCACGAGGCCATGGCGCGGATGGAAGCAGCTCGCATATATGGGTTGATTGGCGAGCGCGACAGGCAACAAGCTCTACTCGAACAGGTCAGTCGCACGTTCGCTCAATACCCGATTGCTGCTCAAGCCCGTGCTGCACTAGCCATGTTCTAAGAGGCTTATTGATGGGGAGTACGGATCTCAAGGTTTTCGCCGGGCGGAGCAATTCCGCACTGGCTGAGGGCATTTACCAATCGCTGGCCATCGAGCCGGGGCGCATTGAGTTCATCGACTTTAGCAATGAGAATATAAAGGTAAAGATCTGTGAAAACGTGCGCGGTCGCGATGTATTCTTTATTCAAACCTCGTGTCCGCCCGTCAGTTCCTACTTGATGGAGCTGCTCATAGCTCTCGACGCCCTAAAATACGCCTCGGCTGGCCGCATCACCGCGGTCTTGCCGTACTATCCGTATGCTATGGCCGACAGCAAGGACGAGCCGAGGATTTCCGTGGCGGGCCGCTTGGTGGCCGATCTGATCGCCGAAGCCGGAGCGGACCGGATTCTCACCATGACCTTACACAGCCCGCAGACTATGGGCTTTAGCCGGATTCTAGTGGACCAACTGAGCGGCGTCCCGGCGATATGCGCCTATTACGCCGACCTCGACCGAGACAACTTGGTCGCGGCCGCTCCAGACATCAGCCGCGCCAAGGTCACCGAGACCTATGCCCAGCGGTTGGGGTTGCCCCTCGTCGTCGTTGATCAGGGTGCCGGGAAAAACAGAGTTATTGGCGACGTAGCCGACCGGGATGTCGTATTCTTCGACGACGCGATCATTACCGGCACTTCCATTCTCAAAGGAGCCGCCGCCGTCAAGGAGTGCGGGGCACGCAAAATCTACGCTGGTTGCGTCCACGGCACCCTAACCAAGGAGACGATAGCCCGGCTGGATCAATCCAGCCTCCAAGCTCTCGCCATTACCGATACGATTCCCCTGTCGGCGGACGCCCGCACCTCCATGATGCAGGTGTGCTCCGTGGCCCCTCTCTTTGCCAACGCCATCCGCGCTATCCACGAAGAAACATCCATTAGCGCACTATTCAACTGAGGCGGCCCCCTTTGAAGATCGCAGTGCTCGCCGATATTCACGCCAATCTCGAAGCGCTAGAGGCCGTATTGATCGCCGCAGCTAACGCCGGGGCCGAGCGCATTATCTGCTTGGGGGACATCGTGGGGTACGGTCCCGATCCTTTGGGCTGTATCTATCGGCTCAAGGAGGTAGAGGCACAGATCGTGCTGGGCAACCACGACCAAGCTGTGCTGGAGCCGATGCACATCCAGTCTTTTAACCCGATGGCCCGCCCTTCGCTCTACCAAGCATGCGAGGTGTTGGGGGAGGAAGAGTGCGACTTTTTGCGGCAAGGGGTCTTTCGGCGCGTGGAGCGCAATGCGGCTTTATCCCACGCCAACCCCCTCAAGCCTGAAGAATGGGAACCCCTCCTCATGTACGATCGCGTCACTTGGTGCATGAGCCGACTCAAGTGGCCATTAGCTTTTGTCGGCCACACGCACGAAGCGCGCATTTATTGCAATATGCGCGACGACCCCGTGCCGCTGACCTCGGCCACGGTCGCCATAGGGGAGCACCAATACTTAGTCGCCGTCGGCAGCGTCGGCCAACCCCGCGATGGCGACTGGCGGTCAGCCTATACCCTGTGGGATCCCGACGAGCAATGGGTCGAACTCCAGCGCGTCGAATACCCGGTCAAGCTGACCCAACAGAAGATCGACAATCTCGGCTACCCCAACTATCTAGCCGAGCGCCTTGCCAAAGGGGAGTAGGCAGAGGCGGGCGCTTATGCAGGGCCGCATCATCAGAGTCTCTGGGCTACAGTGCCTCGTCGAGGTCGAGCAAAGCCACTGGCAATGCGAGATTAGAGGCCGTCTCAAGGCCGGATGCCGCAAGACCAGCTCTCCGGTCGTCGCCGGCGATTGGGTTGATGTCGTACCTACGGCCGAACGGACGGGCGTCATCGAAGCGGTACATCCCCGATCTTCCAAGTTCTCGCGCGGAGCCAGTGGGACGCGCCCGTTTGAGCAGATCCTCTTTGTCAATATGGAGCAATTGGTCGTCGTCATAGCCGCTTGCCAACCAAGCCCCCGCCGCGGCTTTATCGACCGAGCGATTGTCATGGCCGTAAAGGGAAATCTCCAGCCCGTGGTCTGCATCAACAAGGTCGATTTAGTCTCCCCAGCGGCCGTGGGAACCCTGACCGCGCCCTACGAGGCCCTCGGTTATCCAATCTATCGCACCAGTGCCCTACGAGGCGACGGCATGGGCGCGTTCAAAGAAGCCCTGATCAATCGCAGTACGGCCGTGGTCGGTCAATCTGGGGTCGGCAAATCGACCTTGCTCAACGGCATCGAGCCGGGGTTGGGACTAAAGACAAAAGAAATAATGAAGCGCCACGACCGGGGCCGGCACACGACCACGACCGTGCATTTGTTCAAGTTGCAACAAGGCGGCTATGTGGCCGATACGCCGGGGGTTAAAGAACTCCGCTTATGGGGAGTAAAACCCGCCGAGCTAGAGACGTATTATCCCGAGCTAGACCCCCTGCGTGGCCAGTGTCAATTCGGCGATTGCAGCCACTTGCACGAACCCGGTTGCGCGGTTCGTGCGGCCGTGGCGGCCGGCCATGTGGCGTCGGCGCGCTACGAAGGATACCGGCGTATCTTCGAAAGCTTAAGTAGCGATGAGTGAACTGACTATCAAGGATCTACTAGCCACCTACGGGCAGCAACTGAAGCTGAAGCTCATCGCCGGCACCAAGGGGCTACAGCGGACTATTAACAACAGCGACATCCATCGCCCCGGCTTGGCTCTGACGGGCTTCGTCGAGCTGTTTACCTTGGATCAAGTGCAGATATTGGGCAATACCGAAGTGGAGTACCTACGCAGCTTGTCCCTAGACCGACGGCGGCAGGCTCTCAAAATCATATATCAATTCGATATTCCATGCGTGGTCTTGACCAGTCGGGGGCGCGTGTACTCCGAGTTGCGGCAGCTAGCCGATGAGTGCGCGGTTCCGTTGCTGAAGTCCGAATTCAACACAGCCGAGTTTACCCATCTCATCCGCTTTTACCTCGACGAGGTGTTTGCGCCCCAAGTGTCCGTACATGGGACGCTGGTCGACGTCTCTGGAGTAGGGCTGCTCTTTCGCGGCCGCAGCGGCATTGGCAAAAGCGAGGTCGCCTTGGATTTGGTCGAGCGCGGGCATCGGCTGGTAGCCGACGATATAGTCATCATCAATCGCAAGCCCCAAGGTATTTTGGTGGGGCGTAGCTCGGAGATGCTCCAAGACCAGATCGAAATTCGCGGCATCGGCATCCTAGACGTAAAGAAGATGTTTGGCGCGTGGGGGACTCGGCGGCAGAAGCGGGTGGAGGTATTGGTCAACCTCGTCGATTGGGATGAAAAATATGCCTACGAACGCCTCGGCCTCGAAGACAATAAGGTGGTAATCCTCGGTGTCGAGGTGCCCGAGGTCTTCATCCCTTTGTTTCCCGGCAAAAATATCACGGTACTCGCCGAGACCATAGCGATAGATTATCTCTTGCGCTTGGACGGGGAGTACGCGGCGCAGGCGTTTAGCGAGCGGCTCCGCGAGCGGATTAAGGCGGGCAGGAAACCATGATGACGCTCGGCGTGGCAGGCCATGCCCGCGAGGTAGCCGTCCATCGGGATGCCTTGCGGGGCTGCCGCGATATCCAGCTCGTACACCAAGCCGACTGCGCCGCGGTTTTGGAGCAGAAAATAGATGGCCTAGTGCTGTTGCACGTGGACGATAAATCGCATTGGATCGGCGTGGCCATAGCGTCTGGTCTGCCCGTTATGGCTACCCATCCCGTACAGGATCCGTTTGCAAATAGCCATCCCAATGTGTGCGTGCTGTCCTTGGGGAGGCATACGCACTTTTGCACGGCTCTGGCCGCCCGACAGGGCATAGCGCATTATTCCTTGGAGCTTTCTTTTGATTCGGCTTCATTCGATCCGATTGACCGCGCGACGATCTGCAACCAAGCAGCTTTGGACGTATGCGACTTGCTGCTGAGCACTTGGGGGCCGGTAGATGTGCTGTACAGTAGGATGTGCAACTTCTTTCATCCCGGTCGCATGGAGGACGTGTCGGTCGCGTTGCTAAGGATGCGCAACGGCGTCGAAGGCTCGGTTGCGCTCCTCGACTTTCCGGCTGTAGCCCCGGCTTTGCGGACCCGCGCGTATGCACAGGGCGAAATATTCGATACGTCTTGGCCTTGGGCATGGGAAGTGGACGATCTAGCGGTGTACTATCGCAATTTCATCGCCTGTATCCAAGGGCGTACCCAGCCGCTGTTGGGTTTGGGACAGGTGGCCGAAAGCTATAGTCTTTTGGAATGGATGCGTATGTCGGCGAGACAAGATGCGGTTTTAAGCCGCAGACAAGTAAACAAGCGTTTATGAATGAATGTCTTATAAAATTTTTTATGTAAATCAAAAATAAAAATCAGCATATATATAATGAATGAACCATCCACGCCACCCACATACTTCGCTCTTGCATTAGCAAGCTTCTTATTAGCAATCGTGTTGCTGTTCAACTTGCTCAGCCCTATGGCCATGCAGGTTACCAAGGAGCAGTTCGCTCAGATAAGAGAGGCCGATCTCATCGAGTATCTGATCGTGCAACCCCGGGGATTTACTTGGCAGCTCAAAAGGGCTGTGCGCGTCCAAGGGACCAACGGCGCGACGATGGCGGAGCGTATCGCGCTAGCTGAGCCCGACCCAGCCGTGGCCGAAGATTGGCGACAAAAGGGAGGAGCGGTGCGCCAAGAGCAAGATACCTCTTGGGGGGGGGGTGCAGTCTTCATCGCCTTGTTGCTCAGCGTGGGGGGATGGCACATCTGGTCCCAAATACGGCTGGATCTCAAAGGGGGAGGGGGGCCACGCCGCCGCTTGCGCGACTTGGAAACCGCGCTCAAACAAGGCAAGATTACCCAAGCCGAATTCCGGCAGCAGGCCGAGCGGCTCTGGGCCGAATTGTGAGGATATATGGTGGGTAGCATTCGCGTTCTCGACGAAAGTCTCATTGGAAAAATCGCCGCCGGCGAGGTAGTGGAACGGCCGGCCTCGGTCGTGAAGGAGTTGGTTGAAAACTCGATCGATGCGGGTGCCGCTGAAATCCGCGTGGAAATCAAGGCCGGTGGCAAGCAGTCGATTGTCGTGACCGACGATGGATCGGGTATGAACAGGGAGGATATTGCTTTGTGCGTACACCGGCATGCCACGAGCAAGATGGCCTCGGTGGCGGACCTGTTTCGCATTCAGACGTTGGGGTTCCGCGGCGAGGCCCTAGCCAGCATTGGTGCGGTTGCCTACTTGGCGATAGAATCGCGCACACAGCAAAACGAAGCAGGGACGCGCTTGGTCGTGGAAGGGGGGATAGAGCGAGAGATGCACAGTATCGGCCGAGCGCACGGCACGACCATTATAGTAAAGAACTTGTTTTTTAATACGCCTGCGCGACGCAAGTTCCTCCGGTCCGTCGATGTGGAAGCCCGCCACGTGGCACAGACCATCATCCATTTATCCGCTGGCTACCCGGCCCTTGGCTTTGAACTAGCACGAGAAGATCGCCAAGTCTTGAGCTACGCCCCGGCATCTCGTCGAGAGCGGGCAGCCGAGTTGTTAGGGATTCAAGCGGCCGAATTGTTGGATCTCGCTTACGAGGAGGAAGGTCTCAAAATCGAAGGAGTCTTGGCCGGTCCCGAACACTGCGGCCGAAGCAAGGGCAAGCAGTACCTCATCGTACAGGGGCGGCCCATTTCTTCGCGACTGATGGCCAACGCCGTACAGCGGTGCTTTGAGGGGCTGCTGCCCGAAGGACATCATCCGGTATTTATGCTCTGGATCGATATGGATCCCAAGAAAATCGACGTCAATGTCCATCCGACAAAGCGGGAGATTCGCTTGGCCAACGAAGGGCAAGTCATCGCGGCCATTGATAACAGCGTCCGGCAGAAGCTCAGGCTGCCCGATATGCAATCCTTTGTCTATGCTGCGGCCCCAATTCTGAGGCCGGACAGGATCCGCGTGGGCGAACCGGCGTCGCCGGTGTTGCACAGCCTACCCGCACCCGGCGAGCCCGAGTTAGCAGCAACCCATGATGTAGATGATCAACTTTCTCTGACTCTCGTCGCTCCGGCCGCGGCCAGAGTCGCCATAACCGAAGACGCCGCGATGTGGCAGGTCCACAACCAGTATATCCTCGTCGAGGTGGCCGATGGCTTGCTCTTTGTCGATCAGCAGGCCGCGCACGAACGCATTAACTACGATCGGGCCATGGCGCAAATGGACGGCGTGGCCGGCGAGAGTCAGCAGTTGCTCTTTCCCATACAGCTAGAAATGGGCGCAGCGGATTTTGAGGTCTTCAACCAAGTGCGGGCCGACATTGCCAAGCTGGGCTTTGTCGTGCGGGATTTTGGTACGCGGACGGTGTTGGTGGAAGCTGTCCCGGCTGAATTGGATCGCTTTGGCGAAGGCGATGTTTTCTATCAACTACTGAACGACATGCACGATGGCCAGCATTCGGGCCGGTCTTGGCGCGAAGCACTCGTCTTGGCGTACGTGCATAAAGCGAGCATCAAAAAAGGGCAGAAACTGAACGCCGAGGAAATGGCACACTTGATCGACGAATTGCTAAAGGTTGACACGCCGCACATAAGCCCGACGGACAAGCCGGTTATGACGCGGATGAAGTTGGGCGATATGGAGCGTCTGTTGCGGAAGTTCTAGCCGGTTATTGGAGTTTTAGCAGGATGGTTATTAGGGTGCCGACTTGGGCAACAAGTTGTCCTTGACTTTTATTTTCTTGTAAGTTATACTATCTATAACAGGCATTATCGGTAGTATAAAAACCAATAGCCCCTGCGAGCATTCAATGAGCGAAACACTTAATCCGGTCGTCAACAGGCTGACGCCAACTCCAGCGTTAGCATTAGCAGCGGACGATCCTTTGGAACAATTTCTCAGCGGCCAACTCAGCGAGCGCACGCGGCGTGCGTATTACGCTGATCTCCAGCATTTCTTTTTTTCTATCGGCATGGAGCTAAATGAAGTCTCCCTCACCATCTTGCAGTCAATCACCTTTGAGCACGTGGTCGCCTTTAGAAATCAACTCGCCAGCGCAGGCTACAAACGCAGCAGCATCAACAGAAAATTGTCCAGCCTGAAGTCGTTGTTCAAGATGTTAGTCGCTTTAGGCCACATTGAGAAAAATCCCGCTGACTCCACCTTGGTACGCGGCTACAAGGTGGACGAAACACTGGCCGGCAAAGCGCTTTCTAATGAGGTGCTGAATAAGCTCCAGCAAGCTATTGCCCAAGAAAAAGACGACTTGGTCCGCACTCGGGATGCGGCCATGTTCCATTTGCTCACTTTTGGCGGGCTGCGCCGCTCCGAAGTGGCAGGGGTCGCTTGGGAGGATATATCCTTGGAGGGCGTTTTTCACATCCTGAACCTGCCCCAAACTAAATCAGGCGTGGCTCAGGAAATCAAACTACAAAACATCGTCTTACATTATCTCGAACTATACAAACAACAACTACAAGTAGCGGGCTTGCCGACGACCGGCAAGGTCTTTATCAGCCTGTCGCGCAACCATTCTCACGGCCAGCCGCTGACTGACCAATCGGTCAATCACATCGTCAAGAAGTACGCCCTGCGCGTCGGCCTCTCCCAAAACGTCACCGCGCACATGTTCCGCCACACCTGCTGCACCTTGGCGATTGAAGGCGGAGCCAAGCCCCAGCAGGTGCAAGCCCATTTGCGTCACAAGGATCTAAAGACAACCATGCGCTACTACGAAAATCGCGAGAAGCTGCTCGATAATGCGTCTGATTATATTAGGATTAGTAGTTGATTATTTTTTGTTTACATATTAAATAGTATAAGACATTACACCACGATATTTACAATTTTATTCGGCACCCATATAAACCGTTTTATCGCTGTCTCATCTGCTACGTATTTCTGGATGCTCTCCATGTCGAGCACCAAGGATTTTATCTCATCTTCTCCGGTGTGGACCGGCACTTCGACTTGGCCGCGCATTTTGCCATTAACCTGAATGGGCAAAACGATCGTGTCCTCGGCGGCTTTTGCTGCATCCCACTCGGGCCAGTTCCGGCGACTGACCCCTTCCGTCCCGAAACCCGCCATTTCCCATAGCTCCTCGGCAATGTGCGGAGCAAAGGGCGCGAGCAGGATCAAGAAGGGCTTAGCGATGGCCTGTGGCACCTCGTCTAAAGGAACCAACAGGTTGTTTAACTCGATCAAGGCGGCAATGGCCGTATTAAACCGAAGCCCCTCTATATCCTCGGTTACCTTTTGGATGGTTTGATGCAGCTTTCTTTCCAGCTCCGGCGCAAGCGCAGTGCTCTCCCCTATTTTCACCTGTCGATCCGCATCGACAAAGTTGCGCCAAACGCGCTGCAAGAAGCGCTGCATCCCGCGAATGCCTTCCATGCTCCACGGCGCACTCGCTTCGAGCGGCCCCATGTACATTTCGTACAGCCGCAAAGTATCCACGCCAAATTCCTCGCCAACCTCTTCGGGCGGCAGCCCGTTTTTGTAACGTTTGCCCATTTTGCCGGGAGACCGGCGCAGCGTCTTCCCCGTCCCTTTCTCAATAGGCTCTCCGTCGCGGAACTCAACTTCGCGAATGTCGATATACACGCCGCGATCGTCCTGAAAAGCATCTGCGGTCATCATACCTTGATTGAACAGCTTCTTAAACGGCTCGGGCGTGGATACGTGCCCTAAGTCGTAGAGGGCCTTGTGCCAAAACCGGGCGTAGAGCAAGTGCAACACGGCGTGTTCAGCGCCGCCGATGTAGAGATCAACGGGCATGAAGTAGCCCTCCTTGGCCAAGTCGCAGAAGGCTTCTTCGTTGTGTGGGTCAATAAAGCGGAGATAGTACCAGCAAGAACCGGCCCATTGGGGCATGACATTGAGTTCGCGCTGGCAGGCCACCCCGTCAATTTCCACCGTCATCCACTCCGCTCCGGCCCGGTGCAGCGGAGGCGAAACGGGGCGGGCGGGATCGTCGGAGGTCTCCGGTCTAAAATCCTCTATATCCGGCAGTGCCACCGGAGGCGCGACCGCTACGGAATATCCATCGGGATGCGTGGCCAGTGGAAAAGGTTCGCCCCAATAGCGCTGCCGCGCGAAGGTCCAGTCGCGCAGTTTGTGGTTTACCGCAGATTGGCCGCGCCCTTGGGCGACTAGTGCAGCGACAATCTGGACTTTGGCCGCGGCCGTTGGCAATCCGTTAATGGCATACGGACTATCGCCGCTATCATCCTTCCGTGACGGAGGCGAATTGATCGCGGTTCCCTCCCCAGCATACCACTCTGTCTCGCCAGCACTGGCGAGACAGAGCACGGTCTCCTCTTCCCCGGTAACTACCTTCACAATGTCCAAGTTATAGGCAGTGGCGAAGGCGAAATCGCGCTCGTCGTGGGCCGGCACGGCCATAATCGCTCCCGAGCCGTAGTCCATACTGATGTAGTCGGCGACGAAAACGGGAATTTTTTGTCCACTGACTGGATTGCGGGCGTAGATGCCGGAGAAGATGCCCGTTTTTTCCTCGGTTTCATCTGCAGTGGAGACAGCAGCCTGAGCGACGTACTGGGCTACAGCTTCCCGAATGGGATTCCCTCCCCCCTTCCCCTTCCACTGCTGAGGCGTCCTGTCGGGCCAAGTGCTGGGAACCAAGTAGGATTCCTCAGCAGGATCCACCAGCGGATGCTGAGGCGCAACGGCCATAAAGGTCGCCCCAAAGAGCGTATCGGGCCGGGTCGTGAACACGGGTAACTGCCCAGCGACCACATCGCTTTGCGGATCGAGGATATCAAAGTACACTTCAGCCCCTTCGCTACGACCAATCCAGTTGCGCTGCATCCGCTTGATAGGTTCTGGCCAATCGAGCCGGAAGGGCTCGCCGTTGCGATCCTCTAGCTCGAAGTCCAAGTCCTCTAAGAGCCGCTCGGCGTAGGCTGTTATACGCATTGTCCACTGCCGCAGCGGTTTGCGATATACGGGAAAAGCGCCCCGCTCGCTGCGGCCTTCGTTGGTTACCTCCTCGTTGGCCAACACAGTGCCCAAGCCTGGGCACCAGTTGACGACGGCCTCTTGTTGGTACGCTAGCCGGTAGTTGTTTAGCACGGCTTGGTGCTCGGCCGCACTGAGTGCTGACCAGTCAGCATCAGTGCCGAGTACTTCGCGATCTGCAACCGACAATGCCCTGCCAGCCGCAAATTGGTCCTCTAAGTCGGCGATAGGCTTGGCCCGCCCTTTTATTTGCCGTCTATTGCCGTCTTCCCAGATCTCGTCTGCGTCGAAATAGCTATCGAAAAGTTGGGCAAAAATCCACTGGGTCCAGCGGTAGTACGATACCCGCGACGTGACCTGTTCGCGGGCCCAGTCAAACGACAGCCCGAGGAACTGCAATTGGCCGCGCATCGCATCAATATTTTGCTCGGTAACAGCCGCTGGATGAATGTTGTGTTCGATGGCGTATTGCTCGGCCGGCAATCCGAAACTGTCGAACCCCATCGGATGCAGGACGTTAAATCCCTGCATCCTTTTGTAGCGGCTGTAGATGTCGCTGGCGATATACCCTTTGGGATGGCCGATGTGCAACCCCGCGCCGCTTGGATAGGGAAACATATCGAGGACGTAGCACTTGGGTTTGCTGTCATCGAAACCGGGGTCTCCCGGTCCCAGCGTTTGATAAGTCTTCTCCTGATCCCAGTGGGACCGCCATTTGGCTTCGATAGTTTGGAAGTTGTAGTTGTATTGGCCTTTTTTTGATTTTGTTGACATAATAATCCTTATAAGACACTTATGGATAGAGGCGCTGCATCATGCGCGGAAATGGAATGGTCTCGCGCACATGCTTGACGCCGCACAACCAAGCGACCACCCGCTCGATTCCCATGCCAAAGCCAGCGTGCTCTACCGAGCCATAGCGCCGCAAGTCGAGATACCAACTAAAGGCTTCTAGGGGCAACTGATGCGCGGCGATCTTGGGCTGCAAGACGGCGAGATCGTCTTCGCGTTGCCCGCCTCCGATGATTTCCCCGTATCCTTCGGGAGCCAACAGGTCCATGCACAGGGCCAAGCGGCGATCTTGGGCATCTTCCTTCATGTAGAATGCTTTGACTGCGCTGGGATAGCGGTGGACGAAAACCGGTGACTCAAACTCGGAGGCGAGGACGGTTTCATCGTCCCCACCCAGATCACTCCCCCATGTGATGTCGTTACCAAGAGCTGTCAAGCGCTCGACAGCTTCATCGTACGTTATGTGCGGAAAGGGCCGGCTGATCCGTTCCAGCTTGGCGATGTCTCGGTCGAGGTGCTTTAGCTCTTCGCGGCGGCGGTTGAGCACGCGGTCGAGCACGTACAGGACCATGTCCTCGGCTAAGACCATAGCACCCTCTAAATCGCAATACGCCATTTCCGGCTCGATCATCCAGAACTCGGTCAGGTGCCGGCGAGTCTTGGACTTTTCAGCGCGGAATGTCGGCCCAAAACAATAGACCTTACCCAAGGCCATGGCGGCTGCTTCCATATAGAGCTGACCGCTCTGGGTCAAATAAGCCGTGTCGTCGAAATACGCGGTCTCAAACAGGGTCGAGGTCCCTTCACAGGCCGCAGGCGTAAAAATCGGCGCATCGACGAGAACAAAGCCGCGCACTTCCATGAAGTCGCGGCAGGCTTTGCAAATTTCGCTGCGGATCTTGAGAATGGCCCCGGGCCGCCTCGACCGCAGCCACAAGTGGCGGTGGTCGAGGAGAAAGGACACCCCGTGTTCCTTGGGGGCGATGGGGTATGGCTCGGCCTCCTGCACGACGTCGAGGTGGCAGACCCCCACCTCATAGCCGATGGGCGCACGCGCCTCCCGCCGCACTTGGCCGCGGACTACGAGCGAAGATTCTTGGGGCAAGTGATCGCACCGCTCGAATAACTCGGACTCGACATCCCCCTTAAAAACAACGCATTGTACCACGCCGCTGCCGTCGCGTAGCTGCAGAAAATGCAGCTTGCCGCTGGAGCGCTTGTTGTACAACCAACCGCGCAGTTTTACTTCTCGACCCTCGTAGCGGCCGATGTCAGCCACCTGAATCGACTCCATTTGCTTATTCATATACCATATAATAGGAAAAGACTATCGAGATGGACTCGATAGCCTTCTCATCCTGTGGCTTAAGACCAACACCTACTTCTTTAGTAGGGCCTTGTGGCTGAGCCGCATCTTGCCGCCGGTGTCGATTTCGAGGACCTTGACGGCGATCGTGTCCCCTTGTCCAACGACATCCTCAACCTTGTCCACGCGCCGATGCGCTAGCTCGGAGATGTGCAACAGGCCCTCCTTGCCGGGCAGAATCTCGACGAAGGCTCCAAAGGGCATGACCCGCTTGACCACCCCGTCGTACTCTTTACCGACCTCGGCGTCGGCGGTGATTGCCTCAATCATGCGCCGAGCCTGTTCGGCTGGACCGGCCTCAACAGAGGCAATGGTAATCGTGCCGTCTTCATCAACATTGACCGTGGCACCGGTCTTTTCGATCTCGCGGATGGTTTTGCCACCTGGTCCGATGACCGCGCCGATTTTGCTCTGGTCGATCTTGACAAACTCAATGCGCGGTGCCCAGCGCGAAAGTTCGGGCCGCGCCTCGCTCAGGCATTCGTTCATACTAGCTAAGACCTTGTCGCGCCCCTCCTTGGCGCGATCGAGGGCCTCCTTGAAAATATCGAGCTGCAAGCCTTGGATTTTAATATCCATCTGGATCGCGGTAATCCCGTCCTTGGTGCCAGCGACCTTGAGGTCCATGTCGCCGAGAAAATCTTCGGCGTCGCGGATGTCGGTCAGCAGCTCGTACTCGTCCCCCTCCTTGACTAAGCCCACGCCCGTGCCGCATACCGCGGTTTTGACGGGAATTCCGGCGTCCATCAAGGCGAGGGAGCAGCCACACACCGTGGCCATGGAACTGGAGCTGCTCGACTCGGTAATATCCGACACCAACCGAATCGTATAGGGAAAGGACTCGACCGATGGGATAACCGGTTCTAGGGCGCGTTCGGCCAGATGACCGTGGCCGATATCCCGACGCCCTGGACCGCGCTCAAAGCGCACTTCGCCGACCGAATACGGAGGAAAGTTGTAATCTAAATAATAGGACTTAAACCGCTTGCCCTGCAGGTCGTCGGCCATGCGCTCGTCTAGCTTGGTACCCAGCGTTGCCACGCAGAGCGCTTGCGTCTGCCCACGGGTAAAAAGTGCCGATCCGTGCGTCCGCGGCAACACAGTGCTTTCGCAGGCGACGTCGCGCACAGCATCAAGCGCCCGCCCGTCGATGCGCCGCTTCTCCTCGATGATCATGGTGCGCATGTCGGCCTTGAGCAGCACCTCCAACTCGTCCTTGATATGCTTTTCAGAGTCTGGAAAGCGCTCGGCCAAGCTCCCCAAGACCTCGGCATTAATCGCGTCGATGCGCTCTTGTCGCTCTTCTTTGAGCGGGCTTCTGTTGGCCTCGGCGATCCGCTCTTGCGCCAGCTCGGCTACGGCATGGACCAGTTCGGGATCGGCTTCCTCGATCTCAATGGCAATCTTCTCCTTGCCGACTTCGGCGACAAGCTGCTCCTGTAACTCGGCCAATTCGGCGATGCACTCGTGGCCAAAGGCCAGCGCATCCACTAGATCTTGCTCGGCAATCTCGTGGGCACCTCCTTCGACGCTGACGATGGAATCGGCCGTGCCACAAACTATGATTTCGAGATCAGAATCATCTAGCTCGGCGGAGGTTGGATTGGCGACGAACTCGCCGTTGAGCCGCCCGACTCGCACGGCTCCCATGGGGCCGGCAAAGGGAATGTCGGAGATACTCAGGGCCGCCGAGGCCCCGATCAAACCCAAGACATCGGCGTCGTTTTCTCTGTCGTACGAAAACACCGAAACATAGACTTGGATCTCATAGGGGAACTTCTTGGGAAACATCGGCCGAATGGGATGATCTATTAATCGAGCACTCAGGGTCTCCTTTTCGGAGGGGCGCCCTTCGCGCTTGAAGATGTTGCCCGGTATCTTGCCGCCAGCGTAGGCTTTTTCCCGGTAATCGACGATCAAGGGCAAAAAGCCCCGATCCTCCGGGGTCTTAGTCCGACAGGCCGTTACGAGCACTACGGTCTCCCCGTATTGCAGCCACACGGCCCCGTTGGCTTGCTTGGCGATTCTGCCCGTTTCGATCGACAGACTCCGCCCGCCTATTTCACATTCGAGTTTAGTCATTAGATATATCTTTTGCTCTTTCCTTTAGGGTTTTAAGATCTGTGCAACACCCGTTCCAACGAGCACTGCGGTGAGTCGCTCAGTACGAGCTAACGGCGCAATCCAAGATCGCGGATCAACGCCGCATACGCTTGCGGGTTTTTCTTGTGGTAGTAGCTCTGCAATCGCCTCCTTTTGCCTATGAGTGTGAGTAACCCCCGCCGCGTGGCAAAGTCCTTTTGCTGGTCTTTGAGGTGTTCGGTCAGGTTCCGGATGCGCTCGGTGAGAATAGCAATCTGCACCGGGGCGGATCCAGGGCCACCCTCTTGGCCGAACTTATCGATCAGTACTTTCTTGCGTTCAGTTGTTATCGACACCTTCAACCTCCGTATTTCGCGCCGAGCTTTCCACCTTCAGCACTAGAGGAGAACAGGGCACGTGCTTGGTGAATATCTCTGCGGATTTGCGCTACCAGCTCGTCTGGACAGGCAAATGCGCGTTGGTCGCGCAGCTTTTTTACGAGGACGACCTGTAGGTTTTGTCCGTAGAGGTCGCCGGCAAAATCGAGTATGTGCAACTCGACGACTATGGCTGCTTCGACAAATGTAGGCCGGGGGCCGATATGGGCCACGGCCTGGAAAACCCGACTGTTAGGGTATTGCACTTCAGCGGCAAATACCCCCTGCGGCAGGGGCTTATCGCCTTGAGGCAGCAAATTCGCCGTGGGAAACCCCAGTGTTCTACCGCGTCCTTGGCCCCTCGTGACGCGGCCGGAAAAATGAACGCTAGCGCACTCCATCTAAGGTTGGCGCAAAACGCAAAGGGGTCGCAACGCCCCCTTCTCCCACCGTGCGAGGCCAAACAAGGTTTCCGTAGCGTCAAAAACCGCGCAGACTTCGCGCGGCCCTGTGCCAACTGGATGCTCTATCGCCTTCCCATGGGCGAAATCGACCAGCTTGCCTTCGTTCAGCTCGACGGCCGCTAGCTCACTCAGCGCCAGTCGAGGATGGACGAGGGCCTTTTCAATTTGGCCCGCTCTACTGAGGCTTATTACTTGCTCCAATGTTAGGGCTTTGTCCAGCCCGAGACCACCGGCGCGGATCCGGCGCAATGCCGCCAAATAGGCACCGGTCCCCAAGGTGTGCCCCAGATCGGCGGCCAACGAGCGAATGTACGTTCCCGCAGAGCAGTGGATTCTCACGCTGAGTATAGGGAAATCGTAGCCGAGCAGGTCCATTGCGTGGATGTGAACCTGGCGAGCTTTGAGAACGACCTCATCCCCGCGACGTGCCCTCTTGTACGAGCGCACCCCGGCTACCTTTATAGCTGAATGCGCCGGCGGCACTTGGTCTATGGCACCCGTAAAATCGCGCAGGGCTTGGGCCACGCTTTGGTCGTCGGGAGGCGCACAGTCTTCTTGGAGGTAAATCGGGCCCTCAGCATCGCCTGTGGCACTTACAGCCCCCAGACAAATCTCGGCCTCATATTCCTTATCCGCGCCGCTGAGCCACCGGTTGAGCCGGGTATAACGCCCCAAGCAAACGACCAAGACGCCGCTGGCCAAGGGGTCCAGCGTGCCGCAGTGACCAATGCGCCGCAACTGCAATAGGCGTCTGAGCGAGGCGATTACGTCGTGGGAAGTGGGGCCTTTGTCTTTGTCGATGACCAAAACCCCGGTCAAGGCCGGATCAGCCATGCTGCGCTCCACCGAGGCTATCGATCAGGGCTGTGACGTGCGCGGCGCGCTCGGTGGTGTCGTCGTATGCAACCCCCAACTGAGGTGCGTAGCGCAAGCGCATGCGCTGGGCGATTTTTCGACGCATAAAACCCAAGCCCCGGTGCATTCCTTGGAGTACCTGCTTTTTGTCGTCTGCGTTGCCGAGTGTGCTGACAAAGATTGTGGCATAGCTCATGTCGGCGGAGAGTTCTACATCAACAACTTGGACTAGCTGCAGCCTCGGATCCTTCATCCGCCCTACGATGTCGGTTAGCTCGCGCAGCAACTGACCGCGCACTCGGCTAATTCGTTGAGGGGAGGCCACCTGCGCTCAGTGTACTTCCATTTGGTAGTCGAGGATATGCACCCGGGCATCGCCTTCGACGAAGTTGACGATTTTGGTTAGCATCTCGTCGCAGTGTTCAACGGCCGAACTCACCACGGCAACCCCCAGCACCGCCCGCTGCCAGAGCGCGTGGTCATCTACTTCGGCCACGGCCGCGTTAAAGCGGTTGCGGATGCGCCCCTTGAGGCTATTGAGGACTTGCCGCTTGTCTTTGAGCGAATGGCTATCGCCGATATAGATTTGCACCGCACAACTCATAACGATCAAAACAGAGCAACCGCCCTTAGAGCGTCCGCTCGGTCTCGACTACAACCAAGGACTCGACAATGTCACCTTCTGCGATGTCGTCGAATCCCGCAAACCCCATGCCGCACTCAAAGCCTTCGAGGACCTCTCGCACGTCGTCCTTGAACCGCCGCAACGAAGTAAGCTCCCCGGTAAAGACGACTTGATCACCGCGCAAAATCCGCACCTGATTGCTGCGGGCAATGGTGCCGTCTTGCACCAAACAACCGCCGATCGTCCCCATGCGGGACGAGGTAAAGATCTGACGGATTTCGGCCCGGCCAACCACCTGTTCTTCGGTCGTCGGGGCCAAAAGGCCAGCTAAGGCGGCCCGCACATCCTCGATGACCTCGTAGATGATTCGGTAGTTGCGAATTTCCACTCCCTCCTGTGCGGCGAGGTCGCGGACAGAAGGTTGGGTATTTACGTGGAAACCGAGCAAAATGGCACTAGAGGCCGCCGCCAACAGCACATCCGATTCCGAGATGGCCCCCACTGCGCTGTGAATGACGTTGACCCGCACTTCCTCGTGGGTTATGCGGCCCAACTCTTCTGCGATGGCCTCGACCGATCCATCAACATCGCCTTTAACTATCACCCGCAGATCTTGGATGTGGCCCTGCTGGATTTGATCGTGTAAATCGCTGAGCGTGACCGTGTGCAGCTTGCGGTGATCCTGCTCGCGCTTGATGAGCTGCCGCCGCTGGCTCAGTTCCTTGGCTTCGCGCTCGGAATTGGCAACGGCGAAAATATCTCCAGCTTGCGGGACCCCGGGCAACCCGAGCACTTGGACGGGTACCGAGGGCTTGGCTTCTTGGACGCGCTGGCCATGCTCGTCGAGAAGGGCGCGAACCCTGCCGCTATAGACTCCGGTAATAAAAGGCTCGCCGACGCGGAGCGTACCTTCTTGCACCAAGACCGTGGCCACGGGACCCCGCCCCTTGTCGAGGTGGGCTTCGACGATCGTCCCACGAGCTTTCTTATAAGGGTTGGCCTGCAACTCGAGCAACTCAGCCACAATAAGGAGAATTTCCAGCAAGTGGTCTATACCCTGTCCAGTCTTGGCAGAAATTTCGGCACAGGGAATCTGTCCTCCCCACTCTTCGACTAAGACCCCTCTTTCTGCCAACTCCCGCTTGATCTTGTCTGGGTCGGCCGTAGATAAATCTATTTTGTTAATCGCGACGACTAAAGGAACCTGCGCGGCCTTGGCGTGGTCGATCGCTTCAATGGTTTGCGGCATGACGCTGTCGTCGGCCGCGGCGACCAAGATCACAATGTCGGTTACCCTCGAACCGCGAGCCCGCATCGCCGTAAAGGCCGCATGCCCTGGGGTGTCGAGGAACGTCACGCCGCGACCGTCTTCCATGTTGATCACGTACGCCCCAATGTGCTGGGTAATGCCTCCAGACTCGCCTTCGGCCACCTTGCTTTCGCGCAAGTAGTCGAGCAACGAGGTCTTGCCATGATCGACGTGGCCCATGACGGTGATGACCGGCGGACGAGGCTCAGATTCGCCGATTTCTTCCTCCTCGACGATCTCATCCAACTCGGCTTCTTCAGCCTCCAGCGGGACCACTTCGCAACCCAACTCGTCGGCTAGCATCTGCATGGTGTCCATATCGAGGCGTTGATTGATGGTCGCCATGGCACCCATCTGCAGGCACAGGGCGATCACTTCGCTGACCTTGACGCCGAGTTGTTCAGCAAATTCGCCAAGTGTGATAAACTCGCTGACCTTGATCTGGCGGAACTGGCCGTCTTCTCCGGCATCGTCTTCGCGCGGTCCGCGCTCGTAGCGACGGCGCACCCGGCCTTCGTTGAGTTGACTCAAGGTCCGCCGTACGCTTTCTTGGACCTCCTTGGCATCTGGCGTTCCTTTGCGCCGCTTCCCCCGCCGACGCTTTGTAGGCACCCCGGACAAGTTGGCTTGAGCGGTTACTTCCCGCTTTTCGCCCAATCCCTCGCGGGTGCTTTCCAATCCTTCTTGGCCCTTGCCACGGCGGCGGCCGCGACGACGACCTCCCTCGGCCTTGTCGGGCAGCGGCGCGGTGCGCTCTCCGGTGCTCTTCTTGCGGGTCCCCGGACCCTTTTCGCGGCGCTTTGGCCGAGGCCCATCGGCCTGTTTGCGGCTATCCTCTTTGGCCTTCTGCCGCTTTACTTCCTCTATCGAGCTCTTCTTCTCTTCAGCCAGCTTGCGGTTGATGGCCTCCAGCATCTCGGGCGTAACTACGCTCATATGGCTTCTTACTTCCATATCCATGCCTTTGAGCATAGATATAAGCGCATCGCTGGACAGCTTCTGTTCTTTGGCTACCTGATAAACCCGACGCTTTTCCAAAACTATTCCCTCAGCTACTCGGCCCTTTGGTCTGCTTCATCTTCTCCACTCGTCCCCGCAGCGGGCGCGGCGAGCGTTTCTTCCCCTTCTTGCTCAGCCGCCTCTGCCTCCTCGGCAGCGATCAATGCCTCGATATCGACCTCCCCGCGTTCGGCAAGATACGCTGCTGCTGCCGCCTTTACCCCCTGGGCGGTTTCGGCCTGTTCTAAGCCTGGCACGGTCTGCAATAGTTCCGAATCGGCCTCGACGACCGAGGCAATAGAGTCGAAACCGGATGTGGTCAAACTCAGGGCAATCAGTTCGCTAATACCATCTATCTGGCGAAGTACCTGCTGGTACTTCTCCTGCTTGGCACGGCGCTCTTGGTATTGCTCATCGGTGATGATATCGAGACCCCAACCTGTGAGTTGGCTAGCTAGTTTGGTATTTTGGCCACCCTTGCCAATGGCCAGCGATAGCTGCTCCTCTTCGACTATCGCGACGGCGTGCCGGCGGCGCGAATCCGTGATGCAGCGCACCACAGTGGCCGGGCTTAGCGCCCGGCCTATGAATATATCCGGCTCGTCGATCCAAGGAACGATATCTATGCGCTCGCCGCTCAATTCTCTGACGATGGCTTGGACTCGCGATCCTTTCACCCCGACACAGGCCCCCACTGGATCGACGCGTTCATCGCTGCTGCTGACCGCGATCTTTGCCCGCTCGCCCGGCTCGCGGGCCACGCCGTGAATATCGACGATGCCCTCGGCGATCTCCGGCACTTCTGTGGCAAAGAGCTTCCTGAGGAATTCGGGCCGGGTGCGGGAGAGCAAGACCTGAGGCCCCCGGCTCGACTTGAGCACCTCGTATATATAGCCCCGCACGGCATCGCCTTGGCGGTAGCGCTCGCGGCGGATTTGCTCTTTGTATGGAACAGCCGCCTCGGCCCGACCAAGGTTGAGGATGATGTCGCCATGGCTGATCTGCTGTACGGTACCGGATTCGACGAGGCCGACCCGGCCGATGAATTCGTTGTATATTCGCTCGCGCTCGGCTTCGCGGACCCGCTGAATGAGAATTTGTTTTGCGGTCTGTATGGCGTTGCGGCCAAAGTCGGCGAAATTGAGTTGCTGCACTAGCACGGAGCCTAGCTGGGCATGGGGGTCGATGTCGCGGGCGTCGGCGAGGAGAATCTCCATGGACGGCTCAACGACTTCTTCGACGACGGTCTTGCGGGCGTACACGGCCATCTTGCCTTGGGCCGCGTCGATGTCAACTTCGTAGTTCTCGGTATTGCCGTAGTGCCTTTTAGCGGCTGAAATCAGGGCGTCGGCGAGGGTCTGCACCACCAGTTCCCGGTCGACGTTTTTTTCGCGGGCAATCTGCCCCAAGGCTTCGACAATGTTCGCGTTATTCATTTTGCTCAACCTTTACTACTTACAATTTACAATTCTGGTTCGATGTTGGCTTTAGCAATATCGGCCCGCGCCACGGACTCGGCTGGGCTTTCGAGCTGAACCTGGTCGGCTTCCCAAGCGATCAGCCGGCCTTTGACAACTCGGCCGGACGTGAGCACGACTTTAAGCAAACGGCCACGGGCGCGGGTGAAATCCCCATCGGTCTTTAGGGGCCGGTCCAATCCTGGCGAGGTAACTTCGAGTCGATACCGTCCGGCAATGGGATCTTCTATGTCGAAAAGATCGGCCACTTCGCGACTGATCGACTCGCAGGTGGCCAGTGTTATACCACAATTTTTGTGAACCAATAATCTGACTAGTTGACTGCCTTGGGCACCGCTGAGTTCGATATCGACGAGCTCGGCCTCGTGCTCGTGAATAATGGGTTCGACAAAAGCGGCTATATCGGCCTTTAATGCGAATTTATCTATGGCGGAAATACGCGCTTTCCCCTTAAAGAAAAAAGTGGGCTATGACGCCCACTGGGATTATAAAATATGGGATTGTATTGATTTAGGCAAGACGACTTAACAGTCCTAGCCAAATGCCAACGCTAGAGGAGGCGCAAAATTTCGCGCAACTCCTTTTTGGCTTCTTCGATCATTCTGAATGCGGCCTCCCGGTCCTGTGCAGATTTGCGGTTAGTCCGCTCCGGTGCTGCAGCGGGCCTGCTCTGCTGTTTAGCGCGCAAAACAGGGACTTGTTCCCCAACCTGGCACAGGAGCACGGGTTCGTCTTTGAGCTTCTTCTTTACGCCCTGCGTCGTGTAGCACTCCTCGTGGAGGAGGCGTTTGAGCAACAAGATGATCCCTATATCGCGCTCCCTATAGGCTCTGTTTTTACCACCGCGCGCACGGCGCGGCCGCAAACAGGAGAATTCCTTCTCCCATGCCCTAAGCGTATAGGGTTGTAGCTGTGTGAGTTCTGCGACTTCGCTAATGCTGTAATACAGCTTGTTTTGCAACGGATTCTTCACGATCGCACTTCTCTGTATCCTTTGCGCCGACGCCAGACAATGCGCAAGGGCGTTCCCTCGAAATCAAACTCCGACCTCAGTCGACTTTCGATGTGGCGTCGATAATTGCCCGGCACGGAGCGAGGCAGATTCGTAAAGATCGTAAACGCTGGCGGATTGATCGCGTGTTGGGTGGCGTAGAGCAGGCGGATGTCTCGGCCATCTTGAGTCGCCAAGTACTCGCCGGAGAGTTTCTGAATAATCTTGTTCAAGCGCGCAGTGGGAATCCGCGTCCGGCGCTTGTTGCCCACCACGGCTACCACTTCGAGACACTTGTGAACCCGCCGTCCGGTCAAGCCCGATATGCACAGCACTGGATAGTCGCGCAAAAAGGGATAGCGGTCGCGTAGCTCGCGGCGGTACTCAGCTGCGGTTTTCTCGGCGACTAAGTCCCATTTATTGATCGCCACCACTAAGCCGCATCCAGATTTTATCACCTGTTCCATGATGCGGGCGTCCTGCATGACCCATCCCTCGGCACTGTCTAGGAGCACGACCGCCACATCGGCTTGGACGATGCTGTTGGCCGCCCGGCGCGTGCTGTAGAATTCCACCGGATCATCGACCTTAGATCGCCTCCGCAAACCGGCCGTGTCCACGAACAGCAGGTGGTTATCCTGCCAAACCAAGCGCAGTTGGGTTGGGTCTCGGGTCGTACCGGGCCGTTCGTGAACGATGGAAACCTGATAGCCTGCGAGGCGGTTGATCAGCGTGGATTTGCCCACATTGGGCCGCCCGACCAAAGCGACCCGGATCGCCTCTTCATCCCATTCCGGCTCATAAGCCCCAGCCTCGTCGAAGAGCGCAATGAGCGCGTCGAGTAAATCGCCGGATCGCCGCCCGGTAACGGCTGAAACCGGCAGGGGATCCCCCAAGCCGAGCCGGTAGAATTCGTCGAGCGAAGCGACCGGCCCCACCCCATCAACCTTGTTGACGGCCAGCAAGCACTTCCCACTCCCACTGCGCAGCATGGCCCCCATCTCTTGGTCGAGATCGGTCACACCCGTGCTCCCATCGCAGAGAAAAATGGCTATATCTGCTTCTGCCAATGCCTTTGCCGCTTGGGAGCGCACGGCCGCGGTTAGCGCATCTTTGGCTCTGGGCATATAGCCTCCGGTATCGACCAAAGTGAAGGAGCGCCCTCCCCACTCAGCCGCGGCAAATATCTGATCGCGCGTGACCCCGGGCTGGCCATCGGTTATGGCCCATCGAGTCCCCAAGATGCGATTGAAAAGGGTCGATTTGCCCACGTTGGGCCGACCAACAATCGCCACGATGGGTCGGCGATGGCTCTCGACGGTTTGGGTACTCATTTTTCGCGCCCTATGTAATAACCCAGCTCGGTTAGCTGCCGCCCTTCCCCCTGTACTTTCACATGCTGATCGGTCCAAAAGCGCTCAAACGATCCGACTAAGTCGTACCCCCCTACCGCAAGGGGGACGCCGACCTTTTCCGCGAGTTGGAGCACGGTCATGTCGTCTAGCGTCAAGCCCTCGCCATTGACGCAATTGGGCGGCAGCAAGACCAAATCTCGCTGGATTCCATCGCGCACTCTCGCCGCTATATCGCGGCCGGTTAACAGGCCCGATACAGTGATGCCGCGGCCGAAAAAGTCGTTATCTACCGGCAGGAGATCGACCTGTACGTTCTCGATAGCATTCAGCCTAGCCACTAGGGGCACGAGGATTGGCTCGGCCAAGCGCCCGGTCAGCAGGCCGACCCGCACGGCCTCGGCAGTGCGCCCGGGCAGCCTCTTTTTGGCCTCGTCCCAAGTGTCGAGGAAGGAGCGGACCATGCCGATGCCGTTTTCTAGCTGGGGAAACGCATCGTAATACGGTGCCTCTGGCAGAGGCCGGCCCGTCAGCAGAAAGATCTCGTCAGCCGCATAGACGAACCGCTCGCCAAAGCGAGCTTTGAATTGCAAACCCCACGCTTCGGCTGCGGCCGCGTACTCAGCGGCCCTAGCCGGGGTCACCGGATCGAGTTGGACGAGCTTGTGCCGATGATCGGTCAGCCCCACGGGCACGAGTGCCACCGAGCGGACCGCGGGATAGTAAGTGGATAAATCGGCCACCGTGCGCTCTAGGTGCGGCCCGTCGTTCCAGCCCGGGCAGAGCACAACCTGGGTGTGCATTTCAATGCCGTTGGCAGCTAGTTTGCGCAAGCGCTCGTTGATATCGACGGTCGCTTTCGTGCGGCCGAGCATGACTTGCCTCAGCTCGGGGTCGGTGGCGTGGACTGAGATGTATTGCGGTGTTAGCCCTTGTTCAATGATGCGGTCGATATCGCTTTCGCGGACATTGGTCAGGGTTACGTACGAGCCGTGGAGAAAGGAGAGCCGAAAATCGTCGTCCTCAAAATACAGGCTGCGCCGCATGCCCTTGGGCATTTGGTGGATAAAGCAGAAGACGCATTTGTTGTTGCAGCTACGCAAGCGCATATCCTCGAAGACGAGCCCTAGGGACTCGCCGCTCCGACGCTCAATCTCGGCCTCGTACAGGTCTTTGCCGCGCTCGATTTCTACGCAGATCACTTCCTCGGCGCTGTTGACCTGAACGTCGATCAAATCGCGCACTTCTTCGCCATTGATGCGCAAAATGCGATCGCCAATGCAAAATCCCGCACGCGCGCCGAGGCTGTCGGGTTCAATCTGTTTTACGACGACCATAGCGAACTAAGCAATTAATCTACGTATCGTAATGTGGGGCAAGATGTTCTATCGGTAAAGGTATATGGATATTCCGCCGACGGCAATACCTTGGGAAAAATAAAAAATCCGCCTGACCGAGTTGGCCAGGCGGATGATGGAGCGGGAGACGGGAATCGAACCCGCGACATCAAGCTTGGGAAGCTTGCGCTCTACCCCTGAGCTACTCCCGCTAATTTTGTGGCCCTAAGGTAGGAGAGGCCCCAACCGCTGTCAACCCGGATCGCTCCCCCATCTGTACTCCCACTCGCCGACGATGCGCTGGACGACACCGGCCTTTCCCCATACGTCGAGGTCTAATTCGCGCAAGCGGCGGTCGCGGCGGCACCACGTCACTTGTCGTTTGGCCAAGTGACGGGTGCGCCGTTTGGTCCGCTCAACGGCCTCCTTCCAAGGGCAATGCCCTGCCAGCGCACTGCATATTTCGAGATAGCCCAACGTCCCCAAGGCACTGGCACCTGGATCGTATCCCATTTCGCGCAAGGCGCGGACTTCCTCGACCCATCCCCGCTCTATCATTTGCTCGACCCGCTGGTCGATCCGATCGTAGAGTCGACTGCGCGCCATGGTCAGGCTGATCGTTTGCGGCTGCCGCGCAAACGGCTGCCCCTTGCGCTCTCGCCATAGCTCGCTGAGGGTGCTCTTCCCACCTATGGCTACCTCCAAGGCCCGGAGGATCCGCTGCGTGTCTCCCGGCTGCAAACGCGCTTGCGCGATCGGATCCCGACAGCCCAACTCATCGTATAGGGATGCAAGCCCTTCGCAATGCAGGCGATTTTTCAATTCAGCGCGGATCGGCGCGTATTCGGTCTCGTCCTCAAAACATCCGTCCAATGCACTCTGCCAGTACAGGCCCGTTCCTCCAACCACTATGGGAAGGCCCCCTCTGTTCCAGATCTGCCCAATGATGTGCCTTGCAGCTCGAGCATACGCTCCCGCGCTATAGTTTTCCTCGGGACCGAGCACATCGAGCAAGTGATGGGTGCATTGGCTTTGCTGCTCAGCGGTTGGCTTGGCCGTGCCGATGTCCATGTAGCGGTAGATTTGCCGCGAGTCTGCCGAGATGATTTCCACTTTGGGCAAGTGCCGGGCCGCTTTGAGGGCTATTTCCGTTTTGCCGGTGGCCGTGGGGCCGGTGATCAGGATGAGAGGTTTGTTTAACATATTTTTAAATATAAATACAATTGAGGACCGTGGCGGTTTCTCTCTTTAATTCGGGGCAAAAGCGTCCCCTCGTGATGAGTTCACGGGGCCGAAGATATGCCATATTCTTCTTTTTTTAACAAGGCCGGCTCCACGACGATCGTTTTCTCGCGGCGCAACAGCGCCTGGCCGGGCGCACCTCCACGTGGCTTAGTGACGTGTTTTACCAAAGCGTACGCCACGGAGACCTTTTTCGCCGTTTTGCCCTTGCTCCAATACGCGGCTAAAGCTGCGGCCTCTTCAATAGTCTGCTTACTGGGGGCTTCTTTGCGGCCTTCGCTCCGCAGGACGACGTGCGATCCCGGGTACCCTTGGGCGTGAAACCACAGATCGTTTTGGGCGGATATTTTATGCGTCAGCACATCGTTCTCCTTGTTGTTGCGCCCAGCCCACACCGACCACCCGGTAGATGTCCTATAGCGCCGGGGATGGGCCTGGGGATGCTTGCTTGCCGTTTTGGCCGTTTTGTCGGCACTTATCATCTTACTCTCCAACCAGTTTTGCAGCGCGGCGTTGGCTTCCCAAGTACCGGCATCCACCGCGCCAATCCAATGCTCGTATTGGGTGCACTGATGCCTGAGCTGGGCCAGGAGCTGCGGCAGGACTTGTTGACGGCGTTCGTATTTTTTCGCGGCCTTTAGATAGGATGCGGCGTTTTTCGCCAAGCTGCGGTTTGCATCCAAGTCAATTCGCAGGATCGAGTACTCCTCTGAATCAAAGGGGTCGGCCAGTTCTACTTGCGTGGGTCGACCGGATAGCTGCCCTATGTTGGCCCATAGCGTGTGGCCCTTTCGCTTGTACTCCTCGGCGCGTGCAGCCTCGTCGAGTTCGACTTGTATGGCGGCCAAACGCCGCCGGGCATTTTTCAGGGCTTGCCCCAGCCGCTTGCGAATTTGTTGCTGGGTCTGCTGTGCCTGGCGCTGTACCCGCTCTTTTTGGCACGCCGCCCATATCCCTCGGCTGACCGCGTCAAACTGCTCGTAGGCCCCTTGCAAACGGCGCGGTTCAAGGGCGGAAAAATGAAATCGGCCCGCCTCTTGCCACACGTAGCTCTGGCCGGCCACCGCGCCGGTGTACGCCTCCGTGGCCGCGCTCCACAAGGCTGTGGCCAGCCCGCCTTCCCCCTGCTGACTGCGGAAGATCAATTCGCGCACCACCGAGGCGTCCGCTCCGGCCAGCCAGCGCCTCGCTGCCTTTTCCAAGGCCGCATCCGCGCTCGCCAGCCGGTCGCGCCACGCGCTGGGCACATCCGTGCCGGGCAGCAGTCGGCCCGACGGCTCGGGCGGCTGGTACGGCTCACCCAAGGGGGATCTGTCCTTGGCCGTGCCCCAGTAGCCCAAAATCGCGCCATCGGCTTGGCGATGGAGAACAAACCGCACCTTGTTGGGAATGAGCTCGCACACCAAGACGCCAAAGCTCGAGCGGCCGCCACGGTCTCGGCGCTCTAGGCGCAAGCGCAAGAGGCGCTCGCGGTGCTCGGCTTCGACGGCTACAACCCGCGCTCGCACTAGGTACTTTTCCGGGCCATCGCTCGCTCGCCAAGGCCGTGGCCAAGCCTCCCGCCGCAGGCAGAGCAAACCCTCCCGGCCGCTCGCGCCGTACAGCCAATCACCTTCGTCAACTGAAAAGGCGAGTTCCGTAGGCTGGGCATAGGCCCGCTCGATGACCGCCCCCTGCAGAAACGCCTGTAACTCCTGCGCGAGGGCCTGAATGGTGAAGTAGTCAAACGCCATCTAGGCTTCGACGAGCTTGAGGCTAGCGTTTAACTTTTCCTGGGTGGCGCGATATTCGGCCTGGCGCTGGCGCTCCTGTGCGACGATTTCGGGCGGAGCTTTGGTGAGGAAGCACTCATTGGCGAGTTTGGCGTCTAGGCCCTTGAGCAAGCCGGCCAGCTTTTGGATTTCTCGTTTGAGCCGCTGCCGCTCTGCGGCTAGATCGATCAATCCCTCTAAGGGCACGAAAATCTCGGCCGCGGCCGTCATCGCGCTCCCCGAAGCCGGCGGCCGAACGAGCCCCTCGCCGACTTGCACGGATGCGGCCCGGCTCAACAGAGCGATGTCGGGGACAGCTTGGCGCAGGGTCTGTTCCACCTCGTCTGAGGTGGCCGAAATCAAGACCTCGACTTTGCGCCCCGGCGGGACGTTCATCTCGCCGCGAATGATCCGCACTCCAGTCACCACCTCTTGCAGACACTGCATTTGCGCTTCAGCCTGCTGGTCTATCAGTGCGGCATCGCATTCCGGCCAAGCCGCGACCATGATGCTATTAGCCGACGAGCCGTGGGGCAGGGCCTGCCACAAGGTCTCGGTGATAAAGGGCATAATAGGGTGCAACAGCCGCAGGGCGGTTTCGAGTACCCGCACGAGATGCTCTTGGGCCGTGCGTCGTGCCTGGGGATCGCCTCCCTGCAAGCGCACCTTGGCCAATTCGAGGTACCAATCGCAATAGTCGCGCCAGACGAAGTCGTAGATCGCCCGCGTCAGGTCGCTGAAGCGATAGGATTGCAGGGCCTCGGTCATCTCGCGCACGGCCACCTGCAACCGACTCCAGATCCAACGGTCAGCCAATTCGCTCCGCTCGCAAGGGCTTGGCTCGTAGCCATCGATGTTCATCAGCACGAAGCGGGTCGCATTCCACAGCTTGTTGCCAAAGTTGCGGCCGGCCTCCGCGCTGGCCGAGGTCTGCACTTGGTTGTTGGCGACCACGGCATCAAAGCGCACGTCTTGCACGGCCCCGGCTTGTGCCAACAGACAGTAGCGGGTCGCATCCGCGCCGTAGCGCACGACCAAGTCGAGCGGGTTGAGGCCCGTGCCCAAGCTCTTACTCATGCGGCGGCCGTCTTGGGTCAGAATGGTCGGGTGAACCAGCACCGTCTTAAAGGGAATTTGCTCTATGCACTCTAGCGAGGTCATGGCCATCCGCAACACCCACAAATAGAGAATGTCGCGGGCTGTGATGAGCAAATCCGTGGGGTAAAAGTAATCCAGCGCATCGCGGCGCTGCGGCCAGCCGAGGGTGGCAAAGGGCCACAGAGCGGAAGAAAACCACGTGTCGAGCACATCTGGGTCCTGCACCCAATCTTGGCCACCACATTCGGCGCAGGCGGCTGGCTTAGCCGCGCTAACTACGGGCTGGGCACCGGCCGCGACTGAGACCCTAAAGTTGCCTTCTCGCAGGGCCTGTTCCCGGTCCAAATCGCTCATCGGGATCAGGCCATCGGCACTGCAATGGGTGCAATACCAAGCGGGAATGCGATGCCCCCACCAGATCTGCCGCGACAAGGGCCAATCGCGTATTTGGCCCAACCACTCGATGGCATAGTGGCGGAAGCGGTCGGGCGCGTATTGGATGTCCTGCTGCACGAGCACGGGTCTCGCCTTGGCCGCTAGCTCCTTCATGTTCATAAACCACTGCTCCATCGGCAGGGGTTCGACGACCGTGCCGCACTTGTCGTGGTGAGGTACGGCGCGATGGTGATCCTCTATTTTTGCCATCAACCCCTCGGCTTCCAACGCCGCCACCACGGCCTCGCGGGCCGCGTAGCGATCCAACCCCGCAAAACGACCAGCCGCCTCGGTCATAACTCCGTCAAAGCCGATGACTTGGATTTGCGCTAGGCCGTGGCGCAGCCCGAGCTCGTAGTCGTTGGGATCGTGGGCTGGCGTGACCTTGACTGCGCCACTGCCCAACTCGGGGTCGGCGTATTCATCGGCGACAATGGGAATGGCTCTATCTGTCAGCGGCAACTCGACTTGCAGGCCAATGGCCGCGCGCCAGCGGTCGTCGTTGGGGTGGACGGCTACGGCCGTGTCCCCAAGCATAGTCTCCGGCCGAGTGGTGGCGACCACGACTCGCAGCGCGCCCTCTTGGGCCGGGTAGAGAATGTGCCACAAGTGGCCGGAGACCTCGCGCTCTTCGGTCTCTAGATCGGAAATGACAGTGCGACACTGTGGGCACCAGTTGATCATGCGGGTGCTGCGGTAAATCCACCCTTTCTCCGCAAAGCGCGCGAAGGCCTGCAAGACGGCTTCGACGTACTCCTCGTCGAGGGTGAACCGCTCCCATCGCCAATCGTAGCTGGCCCCGAGTTGGCGCAATTGGTGGTAGATGGCGTCCCCGTATTTTTCCTTCCACTGCCAAATCCGATCGAGCATAGCGGCGCGCCCCAAGTCGTAGCGATTCTTGCCCTCGACCTGCAAAAGCTCCTGCTCGACCTTCATATGGGTGGCAATGCCCGCGTGATCGGTGCCCGGCAGACAGAGCGTCTCAAAGCCCTGCATCCGCTTCCATCGCACCACTAAGTCGTGGATGGCGTGTTGAATCGCGTGGCCCATGTGCAGCTCGCCCGTCACGTTGGGCGGGGGAATTACTATGCAGTAAGGAGGCTTGTCCGGGTTAATCCCCGCGTTAAAAAGGCCGTTTTCCTCCCAGAAATCGCACCACTTTTTTTCTATCGCCACCGGATCGTACGTCTTGGCCAATTCTTCCGTCATGCCGCGTCCTTATCCTTATGTTTACTATGAAGGTTAAAATAAAAATATAACCCTTTCCCCTGCTCTGACAATTTTGCTCGACGCGCTCGGCTGTCTATTTTGTGTCAGTTCATATCATCTGTGCTAGGCGATTCAATATGGGCAACTGGTCCAAATTACAAACCGAGCAGCGCAATCCAGCCACTGAGCGCATCGACGAGGTCTCGACGCTAGAGATGTTGGCGATCATCAATCGAGAAGACGCCCTCGTGTCGGCCGCAGTCGCCACGCAATTGGGTCCCATCGCCGAGGCGGTTGACTTGGTGGCCAGCCAGTTCGGGAATGGAGGCCGCCTGTTCTACCTCGGCGCGGGAACCAGCGGTCGGCTCGGCGTGCTAGATGCCGCTGAATGCCCCCCCACCTTTGGCGCGAATCCCCAGTTGGTACAGGGCCTGATCGCCGGCGGGCCAGCAGCCTTGGACCAAGCCGTAGAAGGCGCAGAAGACGACCGCGAGACCGCGCCCAGAAAATTGGCTCAGCGCGGCTTGGGGCCGTCCGACGTAGTTATGGGCATTGCCGCTAGCGGCGTCACCCCTTTCGTTATCAGCGGAATGGAGTACGCCGCACAGCAGGGTTGTCCGACGATCTTTTTTACGTGTAGCCCCACGGCCGCCGAATCCGTTGCAGCCTCAATTAGGATCGTCCCCAAGGTCGGCCCGGAAGTCATCACCGGATCGACGCGGATGAAGGCTGGAACAGCGACCAAACTGGTGCTCAACATGATCAGCACCGGCACTATGGTGAAACTGGGCAAGACCTACGGCAACCTCATGGTCGATCTCCAACCCACTAATGCCAAGCTGCGCGACCGCGCCGAGCGCATCTTGGCGACGCTGACCGGGGCCTCGCCGCAAGTGGCTGCTGCCCGGTTGAAGGCGGCTGAAGGCGGCTTGAAGCTAGCGCTGGTCATGGAGTTGTGCCAGCTAGATCGCGCCCGAGCACAGCACCTCCTCGACGCCTGTGGTGGGAGCGTCAAGGCAGCCACCCTCGCCACCGGAGCAGCCCCTTGCAATACGCAAATCTAGGCCGCACGAACCTGCGCCTGTCGGCCCTCGGCCTTGGCACTGTGCAATTGGGCATGGCGTATGGCTGGGATCACCAGCCGCCACCGCCAGATCACTGCGCGATTGGCCTGATCCGCCGCGCTTTGGATCTGGGCATCAACTACATCGACACGGCCTCGGCGTATGGCCGCAGCGAAAGCCTCGTAGGCCGCGCGTGTGCCGGGCTGAGCTGTCGGCCCGTGGTTGCCACCAAGCTCTCCATCCGGGATTCCGACAGCGCACAGCTATTGACCGGGCAGGCACTGCGCCAGTCCGTCGAGCAGGCGCTGTGCCAGAGCTTGCAGACACTCGGCGTCGAGGTCCTCGAACTCGTGCAGTTGCACAGCCTCGACACGCGCTTTGCTACCCCGGAACTGCTGGACCTGCTAGCGCAGTACTGCCAACGCGGCTGGGTCCGCTATTGGGGCATTACCACGTACGGCGAAGAGGCACCGCTCGACGCCTTAGATCATCCCGAGCTAATTTATGCACTGCAAATACCTTATAATGCGCTCGACCGTCGAATGGAACGCAAGGTGCTCCCCCGTGCCCAAGAGCAGGGTACAGGCGTCGTCCTGCGCTCCATCTTCCTCCAAGGCGTCCTGTCCCATCGGCTCGACTCGCTTCCGGCCGCGCTCGCTGATCTGGCACCCTTGGCTGCGCCCCTGCTGCGGCTAGCGCGGGACGCAGGTATGGAGCTGACCGAACTGGCTTTGCGCTTTGCCGCCTTTGCTCCCGGCGCTCACTCAGCTATTTTTGGCACCACAAGCGTCTCCGAACTCGAAGCCAATATCCGCGCAGTCGAGGCCGGTCCCTTACCGCCCGATCTAGTAGCAGCCATGCACGCAATCGCGGTCGCGAATTCAACTCTGCTCAACCCTGGCAACTGGAGGCTACCTACGCCGTGAATGCACCCACGTCCGGCCAAGCAGTTGGCGATTTAGAGACCCCGGTGCTGCTGCTCGATCTCGAGCACTTTGAATCCAATGTGCGGCACTTGGCCGCGTATTGCCGCGACAACGGTAAGGCATGGCGGCCGCACAGCAAGGCGCATAAATCCCCCGCCATAGCCCACATCGAACTGGCCAACGGAGCCTGCGGTATCACCTGCGCCAAATTGAGCGAAGCCGAGTGGATGGTCGCGCATGGCGTACCTTCCATCCTGTTGGCCAATCAGATCGTCAGTCCGGCGAAATTTGCCGCCCTAGCCCGCTTACAACACCGATCTGAAGTCATTGCCGCAGTGGATAATATCGCCGTCATTGAACCTATGGCCGCAGCGGCCACTGCCGAGGGCGTCTGCATCCCCGTGGTCGTGGAGATCGACATTGGCATGAAGCGGGTCGGCGTGGAGCCTGGTCCTCCTGTTCTCGCTTTGTCCGCGGCCATTAGCGACCAACCTAAGCTGGCGTTCAAGGGCCTGATGGGGTACGAGGGCCACGTGCTCGACTGCTGGCCGCACTCGGCCAAGCAAAAGGCCTGTTACCAAGCACTGGACCTATTAGTAGAATCGCGCAACTTACTCGAAGACAATGGAATATCAGTGGAGATTGTCAGCGCCGGCGGTACGGGTTCATACGAGCTCAGCGCCCTCCACGACGGGATCACTGAGCTTCAAGCCGGCGGCGGCGTGTTCATGGACGCCATGTATCGCCACACCTGTCACGTCGAAGCCCTCGCCCCTGCCCTAACGGTGCTCACCACGGTCACCAGCCGCGCTGCCGACCGAGTCGTCGTCGATGCCGGCTTTAAGACATTGTCTTCCGGCCATCAGCCGCCGGAGGTGCTGGGCCGAGACGATTTGCACTTGCGTTACCTGTCTGCTGAACACGGCGTCTTCGACATTGCAGAAGGCCAAGCTGGACCGGCTTTGGGCGAGCGGATCGAATTGCTCGTCGGCTATTCGGATTCGACGACCTTCCTCCACAATTACTTCGTCGCCATCCGCAAGGGGCGCGTGGAAAAAATATGGGATATCTCAGCTCGGGGCCTCTTGCGCTAACGCCGACTAACAGCAATGGAGCAAGCAAATGACTAAAGCTGAGATCGCCCAGCAGCTAGCCCAGAGCACTGGGCTCTCCCAAGTGGACACTGCGGCTGTTATCGAGGGTTTCATCGAAGCCATAGCCCAAGCCCTCGAAGCGGGTGACCACGTCGAAATCCGCGGCTTTGGTACCTTCAAGGTCGTGGAGCGCGCACCGCGCACCGGACGCAACCCCAAAGCCGGTGCGGCTATCGCCATCCCCAGGCGCAAAATCCCGACCTTCAAACCCTCCAACGCCGTAAAAAGCAGAATCGTCCAGCGCCAACCATGAACCTGCTATTGATTTCGGTCGATAGCCTGCGCTTGGACTTTGCCCCTCGGGTTAGTGCGGCCGTGCGCACGCCCCGGTTTTCCGACTTGACGCACGATTTTCACGTCTGCCAGCACTGCTTTTCGGTTTCTTCGGCGACTCGTCCGGTCCACACCTCGCTTTTTACTGGGCTATACCCATTTGAACACGGCATCGAAGGCCAGCAGTCGCCCGCTATGCGGCAGGGCTTTGCCAACCTCTTCGACCTCTGCCATCGAGCCGGCTATGCGGTCGGTGCGTTCTCAGAGGCCCCGGACATTTTTACCGGCCTGAGCTACGCCGACCACATAGCCCCCTTGCCAGCCGACGAGCAGCTTGCCGGCTGGCTACAACGCCGCGAGCCGACTGTTCTCTTTATTCACTACTGGAGCGTTCATCCTCCTTACGGCGCCGCAGATGGGCTGGCCTTCGGGGAGGTGGGCCAGCTACTAGCGGCCGGGCGCATCGACTTGGTACAGGCGCGTTATCGAGCTGCCATTGAACAGCTCTTCGAGCGGCATATTGCCCGGCTGTTGGCCGCCTTGGACCTGAGCGCGTGGGCCGTTTTCATCATCAGCGACCACGGTCAGAGCTGGCGGGACGACGAACCCTATCACGGCCAGACCTTGTGCAACGACGTGCTGCGGGTGCCTTTGTACTACCGACTTCCCTCGGAGGAATCTGCCGGGCGCGGCTTGATTTCCCTCGTAGATCTTTTCCCTACTTTCTTGTCTCTATTGGAGTTAGATCACTCCTACCGCGGCTTTGCCCGCGACATTCGCTCCCCGCTCACGCCCCAGTACTATCTCGCCGAAATCGACCCCGGCCCGACAGTCCCCCACTATGGCCGCCAGTGGTCGCTCTTTGACGCGGACGCCAAGTTCACTTACGACGAAGAGACTCAGCGTGAGACCTTAGTTTCCACCTTCAGCGAAACGCCGCGCTCGGCCTTGGGCCGCTCACACCAGTACCACGCGGCATACGCTGCGCTCAAGGCAGCGTCAAGCTACGGGCATTCGGATTGGGGTCCGCTCACGGATCGCACAATGTTGGAGCAGCGGCTGCGGAAGCTAGGCTATTTGGATTGATTTTCGTCCGGGCCGCCGGCAGGGCCCGTTATTATGATCCACGTCAAACGCCGATAGCAATTCCTCGCTGCCGAGCATGTCGTCCAAGGATAGAGAACGGATCCTACGCGCCAGCAACGTCGGCGTACCCGTCTCGAACCAGTAGGCCCCGAACTGATGATCGAAGAACAGCAACAACACGTCGAAGGGGTTGTACACCCTCTCGTCGCCCAGCCAGTTGTAGCCGTTGTGCCACGTGCGTATTTCATTCCGGTCCAACCTAAGAAGTTCCGGCGCAAACACCGCGTCCAAGTCTGCCTCGGTATAGCCGCAAATGGCCGAATAGCGCGGGTCTAAGGTAATGTCAATGAGGCGGGCGGGAAGCTGGGCTATTTGGATTGATCTGAGGCCGCGAACGCGGGTTTCATCGTCTGATAATCGGCCCCCAAACGGGCAAATATGTCGGCCCACCGGCGCGGATAGGATGGATGGCTGTTATTGGGCGCGAAGCCCAGCTTGAGGTAACAGCGCAGGGCCGGGATGCGGAAGTCGTCGGTCAGCAGGTATATGGGCCGTGGACCTAAAGCCTTGGCTTGGGCCACGGCTGCTCCTACGATAAACTTGCCTAGGTCGCGCCCCTGAAAGGCCGGATGAACCGCAACCCAACCGATTTCCCAACAAGGCCGCAACTCGCGGATGCGGTCGTTGCAACCCGTACAGGCGACGATCTGCCCCTTGCACTCGACAAAGAGCTGGACCCGGGTTCCTTCCAGTACGCTTTCTAGCCGCTGCCGGTCCCAACGGCCCAATTCGCCGTTGTCCTGCAATAGGGCCAGCCAGCCCTCCTCGTCGCCCGGCTGGTACGTCCGCAGCCGATAGCCGGCCATCTCCGGCAAGGCCGGGGCCGTCTCGCGCCCATACCAGAGGATGAGCTGGGGCAGGGGATTCAAGTGCGGCCTTCCTGACGCCGGAAAAGAGACGACTTAAACTGCTCGGGACGATGGGGCTGGAGAACGACGATTTCGCACTGAGGGAAGGCTCCGGCCAAGCCCGCTGGCCTCCTTTGATCGTAGCCGAGGGCAATAATGTGGGGCGCGATCTCGCCGACGATGCGCAAAAAGTTACACCCCGCGTGGCCGAGGCGGACCTCGGTGACTTCGGGCAGCTTCGCCAGCGCGGCTTTGCGCTCCTCTTGGGATTGATCGGGATAGTGCCCCTTGATGCGCCGGACGTTCTCGTCGCGGGCGACCACGACGAACAGTTCGTCGCCCAGCGCAGCCGCCTGCTCGATGAAGGAGCGGTGGCCCGGATGCAGGTAATCAAAAGTGCCGCAGCACAGTACGCGGGTTTTATTCATCGGCGCGCCGGTCTATCCAATACTCGACACCGCGATCCTTGGCAAAAATGCGGCCGAAGCGGTCGGCGTCGGCATGATTGGCGAAATAGCCGATCCGCACACGCACGCCAGCATCGCTCTGCATGCTATAGACCGGATAGCCCTCGTCCTTCAATTCGCGCACCTTCTGATCGGCTCGTTTCGCGTCCCGATAGACACCAACTTGAATGGTGAATTGGCCTTCGGGATCAAAAAATATCGGGCTAGTATCGCTGGTATCGACGGCATCCGCTAGGGTGGACACAGAATCAGCCGGGGTTAAGACGACTACTTCGCGACGGCCGGCAGGTTCGAGATCCTGTTCGTCTTTGCGGACACCACCCTCGTTGGCGCATCCCCCGGCCCAGACGAGGGTACAGGCGAGCATCCACAGCCTATTGGGATTCGCCGCGTTCAATGCACAGCCTTGAGCGCATCAAAATGAATGCGGAGGGTTTCTTCGACATCCCCTTCCCCGTGGGCAAGCGAGGGAAACATACATTCGTATTGGGAGGGGGCCAGATAGAGACCCCGCTCTAGGCAAGCCCAGAAATAGCGCTTAAAGCGCGCTAGATCGACCGTGCCGACGCTGGCAAAATCCACCACCGGGCACGAGGTAAAAAATAGGCAGAGCATGGCACCAACCCGGTTTAGCGCATAGCTCAAACCCAGTTTTTGCAGGTTGTCAACCATGCCAGCCGCCAAGTCGGCGCAGCGGCTCTCCAGCGTTTCGTACATTCCGGGTTCGGACAGCATATTCAATTGCTCCAAACCAGCGGCCATGGCCAGCGGGTTGCCCGATAAGGTACCGGCCTGCGAGACTTTTATGCCCAGCGGCGACACGTTTTCCATAATCTCCCGCTTGCCGCCGTACGCGGCGGCCGGCAAGCCCCCCCCGACGATCTTGCCCAAGCATGTCAGGTCGGGCAGCACGCCATAGCGCTCTTGCGCCCCGCCCGGGCCAACGCGGAACCCAGTAATGACTTCGTCGAAGATGAGGACGATTCCCTCTTCATCGGCTATTTGGCGCAGTGCGGGGAGAAACCCCTCGCGCGGGAGCACAGCCCCCATATTGCCGGCCACCGGCTCGACGATGATGGCAGCGATCTGGCCGCTGTTTTCCCGCGCGAACGCCCGCACGGCATCCGCGTCGTTGTACGGCAGCGTCAAGGTCGAATCGACCACGCTTTGCGGCACGCCCGGACTGGTGGGGACCCCCAAGGTCAGGGCCGAAGACCCGGCCTCGCTCAAGAAGCTGTCCCCATGCCCGTGCCAGCAACCCTCGAACTTGGCGATTTTGTCCCTTCCGGTATAGCCGCGAGCCAAGCGCACCGCGGCCATCGTGGCTTCGGTCCCCGAACTCACCATCCGCACCATTTCGATGGACGGCACCATCTCCACGATGCGCTCGGCCAGCGCGATTTCCAGCTCGGTCGGGGCACCGAAACTGGTCCCCTTCGCGCAGGCTTCCTGCACGGCTTTTACGACGCGGGGATGAGCATGGCCGAAAATGAGCGGCCCCCAAGAGCACACGTAGTCGATGTATTCGCGGCCGTCGATATCAAACAGCCGCGAACCAGCCCCCCGGTCGATGAAGCGAGGGCCACCGCCCACCGCACCAAAGGCTCTAGCTGGGCTGTTTACTCCCCCTGGGATGACTTTCTGCGCTTGGGCGAAAGCCCTTGCGGAGCTAGGTGGCGACATGAGTCTATCCACTTAATACACCACACCCGAGCAGCAGACAGACGAATTAGTCGTCATCGTCGCCCCGACCAGTATCATCGTCGTCATCCAAAATAATCGTTTTCATTAGATCGTCTCCCCTTACAGAAAGCGATGTAGTTAGATCCTTTTCCTTTTTTTAATATAATAATACTTTTCCTTAGAGCGTTCACAGTATCTGTAAAAGCCCAGCCTCTTCCTCTTCCAAACGTTCAAGAACGACCAGCCGATACGCCCGCCCGCGCTCGCGCATCTCCAAGTCGGCCAAGACTTCCAGAGGATAGTCCCCGGCTTCCAAAAGGGCGATGAAATGGGCGAAATGGGCGACTTGAACGATAGCGATCCCACCTGCTCGCAACACCCGCGCCAATTCGGCCAGCTCAGCGGCAGGGTTTTCTCCGGCCAAGCTGAACGCGTAATCGAGACGCGCACCCACAAGAGGCAGATGATCCAGCGCGGCGATTAGGTGCGCTCGGATACCTACTAGCAGGCGCGGCGCAAACGCCTCTTGTAGCGCGGCCAACTCACCAAGATCGCGGCGCGCCCAGAGGACGCACGCCCCCGGCCGCATGGCCGACAAGCGGCCCAAGCAATACGCCACGGCCGCATTCGGTGCTGCGCCCTCCCCCAGCCGCAGACCCAACAAAGCACGTCGCCCAGTTAGCTGTAGGTGCAGCCGCAGCAGATGCGACCCTTTGCCTCGGCGCAACCCGTGCTTGTCGCGTAAAACCGCGGTCACGGCCGCGATCAGCTCGGCCGCGCTAAACCGATATCGGCCCCGCAGCGTCGCGCTCAGGGCAAAAGCACGGGTGTCAACTGCTGCGGATTGGGCCTGCGCGAGGCTTTTGACTGGCGTCAGATCGCAGCGGGCGATGCGTTTGCAGATGTATTCAAGGCCCGGGCGACCCACCGTAACGCCGTGCATCTGGCCAATTAAACCGGCGAGTTGCACGGCCGAGCGCAGGCGCAGCAGCCGCCCCGGGCTGCGCCTGTACGCGAAGAAAATCTGGCCCACGCGCCCGCCCGGTTCGACTTCGATCTGCTGTGCTTCGGGCGCGTACTCGCGCAACTCGTCGAGTGCGACCGCCTCCAATCCGCTCGGCACTGCGATCCAATAGCGATAGATCTTGTCGGCCATTACTCCGCGCGTCCCGTGGGCACAATCTGCATCGCGCTCAGGTGCACTGGCGACAAGCAGCTCTCCAGCACTTCGAGGATATCACCGACCGCGATCTGCTCGCGTACGTCAAAATAGACGCTGGGCGCGGCCCCGCTTACTGCGGCCGAGCAGAGCAGATCGGCCACATCTTCGGCTTGCTCCCACGCGCGCAGCAGCAGGCCGTAGGCTTTGCGCTGGGCGCGGCCCAAATCCGCGGCCACAGCGCACTCGTCGAGGCCGGCCAACGCAGCACCTATTTCCTCGCACAATCGCTCGCTCTGCTGGGTATATCCGCCCACCGTGCAAAAGCAGAACGTGGGCTCGGCATAGACCTCGGCCCCAAAGGCATCGCCGTCGATCAGGCCATCTTCGTAGTGCGCGGCAAAAAAATTGCTCGCCGGCCCCAAGGCGATGTCCAAGGCCAGCTCTAAGGCCAATTCCCGCAGGAGCAAGTCGCGGCCCGACCGGCCCGCCTTGTCGTCGCCGAAAAACAGCAAGGTATAGGGCCGGCTGACCGGCAGTGCCAAAGCCCCGAGCGGCTGCGGAGCCGGCAAAGCCACCGGCCGCTCCACGCGGTCCCATGCGGAGCGTGGCCGGTTGTACTTTGGCAAGGTGGACTCAACGGCCGCGCAAGTGGCCTCTACGTCGAAATCCCCGCACAAGTACAACCCCATGTATTCGGGTCGGTAAAAGACCTCGTGGCAACGGGTTAGCGCGTCCGCGTCGATCTGTCCGATGCTCTCCCGCGTACCGGCCATGTCCCACGCCAAGGGCTCGTTTCGGTACAGCCCCTCAAGGCCGCGCAAAAACCCGACCCACTCCGGGTCGTCGCAGCTTATCTGTAGCTCGCGGTCGATGATTTCGCGCTCCTGAGCGACGCCAACCGGCAGGATGTGCAAGTCCAACGCCAGTTCAAAGAGCAAATCTAGGTGGGCGGCAAAATGTTCGATGCACGTCAGGGAGAAGACAGTTGAAGTAAAACTGGTGCTGGCGTTTACGTCGCCACCGAGGCGGCTGATTTGCTCGGAGATGTCGCCGTAGGGTTTTGCAAAAAGGCGATGTTCGAGAAAGTGCGCGGTTCCAGCCGGCGTGGTCTGTACCTGCCCGGAGTCACAGGCGCGCAAATGCAAATCAACCGAACCGTAGTCTATGTATAGAACGGCCGCTTTTTGCCGACTGCCTGGCCGAGGTACCGCCCATATATCGAGGCCACCTAAGCGGCTGCGGTACACGACTTCTCCCAATAGTGCATCCGCGATCACGGTCTCACGTCCCGTGCAAGAGAAAGGCAGTGTCCGCTGCGACGCCACCAGCCACGCGGGCTAGCTCCTCGACGCCGACTTGCTCGATGCGCTGCCACAAAACTTGCGGGGACTGGCTCCCTCCGGTCAGCCCCTCCCGCAATTGATAGCGAAAAAAGCCCTCGCGGTCTTCGGCTAGCCCCAACAGCCGCGCCCTCAGCAAGTGCCGAGCTGCTTCGATTTCCCGGGGGTCAAAAACCCCTGAGCGCAGCGATTGGAGCTGTTCCTCCACCTTATTCCGGACCTCGGGGTACGCGGCGGCCTCAATGCCCGCAGCCACGAAGAGCAGTCCGCTCAATGCCTCAATATGCGATGCAATGTAGTAGCACAAGCCCTCTTCTTCCCGGAGGTGCTTAAACAGCCGCGATGGACCATCGCCGCCGAGCATCAGATTTAAGAGTACTAAGGCCGGATAGTCGTCTGTGCCGCCCGCTCCATAAGCGACTTGGGTGCGATAGCCCAGCACCATTTTTGCCTCTCGCACCGCTTGGCATTCAAAAATCTCGCGCGGCGGCCCAGCGATGCGCGGGTGCGGTGGCTGGTGCTGAGGCTGGCTCGCGGCGCGCTCCCAAGTAAAAAGCGACTCCATCAAGGGATGAATCTGCTCCAAGCGTAAATCGCCGCTTACGAAGAGGTCTAGGCGGTCGGCGGCCGTCCGCTCGCGGTGGAAAGCCCACAGCTCGTCGGCCTGCACGGCGGCAAAGTCCGCGGGGTTGCCCAGCGGCGACAGGCCCAGGGGTTCGCCCCGGCACATCTCTTCGCTGCATCGCCTTTGTGCATAGCTTAGTTTGTCGTTAAAGCCATCGGCGATTTGCCGCGCGAGGCGGTGCTTTTCGCGCTCTAGATATTCGCGCTGGAATCCGCTGCCATCGCGCAGGACATTGCGGAGGAAGGCCAGACCGCGCGCTAGTATCCCTTTCTCCCCAAGGAAGTTCTCGTCGATGACCTCTAGACATAAATGAATGAACTGATGTTCGCCTAACCGATCGACTTGCACCGAGTAATGCGCCCCGTAGAGGTCGTCGATAAAGCGGTTGAGGCTCTGTACATCGGGCAGCTTGTGCGTACCACGCGCCAGCAGTCGGCTACTCAGGGCCATGAGCGAATGTTGCGGCGTACACAGCGGCGAGCTCAGACACACATCCACCCGGATCGTCTTGTACAACCCAATGCTGTGCAAGTGCAAATAAACGCCGTCCGCGAGTTGGATGCGGATGAATTCACCGGCTGTGTGCATTGGCGCGTAGTATCCTTCTTAGTTTAGTTTGGCACACCGTATGGATCCTCTCGACAACATCCGCGTCGTGCTCGTCGAGCCGGCGACGCCCGGCAATATCGGCGCTACGGCCCGGGTGCTCAAAACCACGGGCATAAGCCAGTTGGCCTTGGTCAATCCCGGGGCGTGGGATACGCCGGAAGCGCGCGCCTTTGCCCACGGCGCGGGCGATATTCTCGACGGCAGCCAAGTTTTTCCCAGCCTCGCCGCGGCCGTAGCCGACTGTCACATCGTCGTCGGCACGACTCATCGGCAGGGCCGCTTCCGCGCGGTTACTTCCGCGCCGGGGCCCCTGATTGCCCAATTAGCCTCCCAAGTACATCGCCACCGAATTGCCCTAGTGTTCGGACGCGAAAGAGATGGCTTGTGGCATGGGGAACTCGCGCTGTGCCACCAAGTACTGAGGTTCCCCACGGCCGTAGCCTATCCCTCCCTCAACCTCTCCCACGCCGTGCTCTTGTTCACCTATGGCCTATATGCGGCCGTGGGCGAAAAGCCACCGGACCCGCCCGTGCAACTGGCTACGGCCGGCGAGCGCGAGCGCATGTTCGCTCAAATCCTGCAAGCTCTTGCCGAGATCGAGTTTACCCCGTACAACAACAAGCCGGATCACTTCGGCCGAGTGCTGCGCCGCTTCTTCAACAAGGTCGATTTGGAAGTTCGCGATGTGCGGGCGATTCAGACGATATGCAGCCAAATCCGCAAGTTCAGTCGCCGCTATCGCCGCAGTGCCGGGTAGTCCGGCCTCAGTACTGGGGCCGACTGATGGGCCACCTGCTCTAAGTCCCAGTCAACCATCTGCTGCACCATTTCCTCAAAGCCGACTTCGGGTGCCCAACCGAGTTTTTCCCGTGCCTTAGTCGCATCGCCCAACAGGGTATACACCTCTGCGGGGCGCAAAAAGCGCTCATCTACGACCACGTATTGCCGCCAGTCCAAGCCGGCGTGGGCAAAGGCGACCTCGCAAAATTCGCCAATAGTGCGCGAGGTACCCGTGGCGATGACGTAGTCCTCAGGCTCGTCCTGCTGGAGCATCATCCACATCGCACGGACATAGTCGCCTGCATAGCCCCAATCGCGCCGGGGATCGAGGTTGCCGAGGGGCAGCTTCTCGTCCAACCCGCACTTGATGCGAGCCACGCCATGCGTGATTTTGCGGGTGACGAACTCGCGCCCGCGGCGCGGCGACTCGTGATTGAAGAAAATGCCCGCGCAGGCAAACAGGCCGTAACTCTCTCGGTAGTTGATGGTGATCCAATGCGCGTAGAGCTTGGACACCCCATAGGGAGAGCGTGGATAGAAGGCCGTTTGCTCGTTCTGCGGCGTCTCTTGCGCCTTGCCGAATAGCTCGCTGGTGCTGGCCTGGTAAAAGCGAATGTTCTCGTCGCAAGCGCGGATAGCTTCCAAAAGCCGCGTCACGCCCAAGCCGGTGATCTCGCTGGTCAACATAGGCTGCTCCCAAGAGGCCGGCACAAAGGACTGGGCACCCAGATTGTACACTTCCTGCGGCCGCGCGGCCTGCAGCGCCGAAATCAGCGACTTTTGGTCCAACAGATCGCCGGAGATCAGCTCGATTTTGTCCTGCAAATGGCCGATCCGCTCAAAATTGACCGTGCTACTGCGGCGAATCAGCCCAAAGACCTCGTAGCCCTTTTCCAGCAGCAATTCGGCCAAGTACGAACCGTCTTGGCCGGTAATGCCGGTGATTACAGCGCGCTTCTGGCTCATTTCACTCCTCTTGTGAGTACGCTTCTACAGGCGGACAGGAACAGATCAGGTTGCGATCACCCTGCGCGTCGTTTAGTCGCCCTACGGTCGGCCAGAATTTGCGCTCCAGCAACCAAGGGGCTGGCAAGGCGGCAACGGCTCTAGAATAGGGCCGATCCCACTCGGCGGCCAGCACGACGTCCAAGGGGTGCGGCGCGTGGACGAGCGGATTGTTGGCTCGGTCCATTTCCCCGGCGGCTACCTGCCGGATTTCGCCGCCAATGGCGATCATGGCCGCGCAGAACCGGTCCAATTCGGCCTTGGACTCGCTCTCGGTGGGTTCGACCATCAGGGTCCCGGCAACTGGGAAGGATACCGTAGGAGCGTGGAACCCGTAGTCCATCAACCGCTTGGCCACGTCTTCTACGCCAATGCCGTACTCCCGCGCCCAGCGCAGGTCGAGGATGCATTCGTGGGCCACGCGCCCGTTGCGCCCTTTGTACAGCACGGGGAAGGAATCCGCGAGGCGGTTGCTCAGGTAATTGGCGTTGAGGATCGCCACCTGCGTCGCCTCGGCGAGGCCCGCGCCGCCCATCAGGCGCAAATACGCCCAAGATATGAGCAGAATCGAGGCACTGCCCCACGGAGCGGCCGCAATGGGGCCGATCGATTCACCGCCTGAAGGCGGCGGGTGGGACGTTTCACCGCCTGAAGGCGGCGGGTGGGGCGTTCCGGCCCCGCCGGTGTGGACGAGAGGGTGCGAGGGCAAAAACTCCACCAAGTGCTCGGCCACGGCAATGGGCCCCATCCCCGGGCCGCCCCCGCCGTGGGGGATGCAAAAGGTCTTGTGCAAATTCAAATGGCACACGTCAATGCCGATTTCCCCGGGCCGGCACAATCCCACCAAGGCATTCATATTGGCACCGTCCATATAGACTTGACCGCCTGCTTGGTGAACGACCGCGCAGATTTCGCCGATGGCCTCTTCAAACACCCCATGGGTCGATGGATACGTCACCATCAGGGCCGCTAGCCGATCGCGGTGTGCAGCAGACTTCGCTCGCAGATCCGCCAAGTCGATATTGCCCTCGGCGTCACAGGCGACGACGACCACGTCGAACCCAGCCATCGCCGCGCTAGCCGGGTTCGTCCCATGGGCCGAGGCCGGAATGAGGCAGACGTTCCGCTGGACCTCCCCGCACGTTTGGTGGTATTTGCGCACGATGAGTAGGCCGGCGTATTCGCCCTGCGAACCCGCGTTGGGTTGCAGTGAAATGCCCTTGAGGCCGGTGATTTCGCGCAGCATGTCCTCCATTTCGGCGAAAATCGCCGCGTAACCCCGGGCTTGCTCTACGGGCGCAAACGGATGCAGCGCAGCAAATTCAGGCCAAGTAACTGCCATCATTTCCGCGGTCGCATTGAGCTTCATGGTACACGAGCCGAGGGGAATCATCGCGTGGACCAAAGACATGTCTTTGGCTTCGAGCCGGCGCATGTAGCGCATCATTTCGGTCTCGGAATGATGCAACGCAAACACTGGATGCTCCATGAAGCGCGAGTGGCGGCCGTGGACAGACTCCCAAGCAGGCTCTGCACCAACTTGGGCAGGCAGCTTGCTGCCTAGCAAGGCGAGGATAGCCTGCAAATCGGCCTTGTGCGTCGTTTCGTCGAGGGCAATGCCCCAGTGCCCGTCCCCCAAATCGCGGAAGTTCGTCCCCTCGGTCCGCGCCTGTGTCAACAGCGCGTCTCCCTGCGCCCCCACCTCAACTCGTAGCGCGTCGAAGTACTGATCGTGGACGACTCGGTAGCCGGCTTCCTCCAGCCCGCGGGCAAGCGCCCGCGCTTGGCGGTGTATGCGGCGGGCTATGCGCAGCAACCCTTCCGGCCCGTGATAGACCGCGTACATGCTCGCCACCACGGCCGGCAAGACCTCGGCCGTGCAGATGTTGCTCGTAGCTCGTTCTCGTTTGATGTGCTGTTCGCGGGTTTGCAGGGCCATGCGCAGGGCGGGCCGGCCGCGGACGTCCTCTGAGACGCCAATGATGCGCCCGGGCACCTGCCGCCGGAACTCGGATCGCGTCGCCAAAAAGGCTGCGTGCGGGCCACCGTATCCCATCGGCATGCCAAAGCGCTGTGCGCTCCCGATGGCCGCATCGGCCCCAAATTCCCCGGGGGGCCGCAGCAAACACAGGGCGAGCAAATCGACCGCCACACACACCAGCGTCTGATGGGCGTGAGCCTGAGCGCAGAACTCGGTGTAGTCGTATAGAGCACCGTCTGAGGCTGGATACTGGAGCAGGGCTGCGAAGGCCCCGGCCGCAAAATCCCATTCTCGATGATCACCTACTACAACCTCCCATCCCCGCGACTCGGCCCGGACCTTGACCACTGCTACGGTTTGCGGGTGGCAGGCCGACGAGACAAAGACGCGCTGGCTCGCGTTCTTCTTTTGCACTGCCCGCAGCATGGCAATGGCTTCGGCTGCGGCCGTGGCTTCGTCCAACAAGGAGGCATTGGCCAAGGCAAAACCCGTCAGATCGCCGACCATGGTCTGGAAGTTGAGCAGGGCCTCTAGCCGCCCTTGGGCGATTTCGGACTGGTAGGGCGTGTACTGGGTGTACCAACCTGGGTTCTCCAAGATGTTGCGCTGGATCGCCGGAGGGGTTATGCAGTCTGAGTAACCCATGCCGATAAAACTGCGGTATATGCGATTCTGGCCGGCCAATTCGCGCAACCTTCCCATCAGCTCGTACTCGCTGATGCCTTCTCCCAGCGCCAAGGGGCCTTGCATCCGAATCGCCGCCGGCAGGGCCTCAGCCATGAGGTCGTCCAAGCTGTCGGCTCCCACGGCTGCGAGCATGGCGGCTACGTCTGCGTCCGTAGGGCCGATGTGCCGGCGGACAAAAGCATCGCTAGGTCCAAATTCGTCGCCCATGTGCCCTCCGCGTCAGTCCTTTTTAATGCCCGAAGGCACAAAGGGCAGCTTGACCACCAAGGCGGGTTGTCGCTTGCCCTTCATGTCGATGTACACCTCGGTGCCTATCTTTTGCACACCGCTCTGCAAGTAGGCCAGCCCGATCCCCTCTCCGAGTACCGGCGAGTGCGTCCCACTGGTCACGGTACCCACCTGCTCACCATGCTGGTCGAAAACTGGATAATCCGGTCGGGGAATGCCCCTTTTCAGCATGCGGAAGCCGCGCAGGCGACGATAGCCTCCGGCTGTGCGTTGCGCCCGCAACGCCTCGGCTCCGACAAAAATCGCCTCTTTTTTTAAGTCCAAGGTCCAAGTCAAACCCGCTTCTAAGGGGGTCGTCTGCTCGTTCAATTCGCGGCCATAGAGGCAAAACCCCATCTCGATGCGCAAGGTGTCGCGCGCACCTAGCCCACAAGGCCGGGCACCGGCCGCACGGAGTTTCGCCCACAGCGCGGCAACTTGATCGGCCGGGCACATGATCTCAAAGCCGTCTTCTCCGGTGTAGCCATTGCGGCTGAGCAAGGCTCGTATCCCGGCGATCTCCATCACCTTGCAGCGATAGTACCCTAGCGCCACGCTAGCCGGTCCAGCGAGTGCTTCGACTAGGGCGGCAGCCTGCGGCCCCTGCACCGCTACCATGCCCTGTTCATCGCTCAAGTCCTCAATTTGCACATCCGACCAATCTGCTACGAGCGCGGTAATCCACTGCCAATCAGCGGCTTTCCGGCTCGCGTTGACCACCAAGAGGTACTGCTGCTGTGCGAGCCGGTACACCACTAGATCGTCCACGCATCCGCCCTGTTCATTACACAGCGGCGCGTAGAGCATCTGACCGATAGTCAATTTGCGGACCCGCGCCGGCAAGAGGCTGTCGAGGAAGGCCAATCCGCGCTCCCCGGAAATGGCGATTCGGCCCATGTGCGATATGTCGAACAGCCCGGTCGATCGGCGCACTGCCCAGTGTTCGCTGCGGATGCCCTCGAACTGGACCGGCATTTCCCACCCGCCAAAGGGCACCATGCGCCCGCCTTCGGCGACGGCAACCTCATAGAGGGGCGTCCGCTGTAAACGCTCATTTGTCATGGCTGCCTCTTCCCTGCGCGGCGCGGACCAACTCGGCCCACAGTGCTTCTGCCTGCGCGGCGAGCGCGGTCGAACTACCGTTGTTGTCAATGACAAAATCGGCGCGGGCCTTTTTTTTTGTTGGATCCATCTGGCGGGCCATCCGCTGTCTAATCTCGCATACCGGCAAGCCGCTGCGCTGCTGCACCCTCGACACGCACCGTTCCTCCTCGGCATCGACCACCACGATCCGGTCAAAGTTCCCTTCGTTTCCCCACTCGTATATCAGCGGCGCATCAAATATCACGACTCCACCGCCGGCTTCCTCCACAGCCTGCGCCAGCCTGCGCTTTATGGCCGCTGCCAGCGGCGGCCGCATAATCGCCTCTAACCGCTGGCTCGCCTCGTCCGACCGCAGAGCGCGACGCCCCAACTCCCGGCGGTTTAAGCACCCGTCTGGGCCGAGCAGATCGCGGCCAAATGCCGCTTGCAGATTCTCTATTACTCCTGGGATGGTCGCCACTTCGCGGGCCACTTCGTCGGCATCGACCCGCAGCGCACCAAATTCGGCGAGCATCTGCGCTAGTGCGGACTTGCCCGCACCCATACCGCCAGTAATGCCTACGAGCACGTGCACCTGTGGCTAGCTAGGTTCAACCAACAGCACTCAAAAGATCGTAGCACTATGCCTTACAATGGTTTAAGGACTTAACTTTCGGAGGGCAACCACGTTCTGTGAACAGGGTAAAATGTACCGCGCCAACCCAGCGCGGTCAACCGACCTGAGCGGTGCCCCATTGACACTGTATTGGGCATCGCCTATAGTCCATTAATCAGCGAACAGGCTCTCTTCTCACGACAGAATAATACATGGCAATCGTACCCGTAGTAATCGAACAGACCGGCCGCGGCGAACGCGCCTACGACATTTTTTCTCGCCTTCTCAAGGAGCGGATCATCTTCATCAGCTCCCCGATCGACGATCGCGAAGCCAACCTAATCATCGCTCAGCTCCTCTTTCTAACCTCGGAAGATCCCAAGAAAGATATTTCGCTCTACATCAACAGCCCCGGCGGCAGCCTCACAGCCGGCTTGGCCATCTACGACACCATGAAGTACGTTCCCTGCGACGTAGCGACGCTTTGCATCGGCCAAGCATATAGCATGAGCGCGATCCTCCTCTCCGGCGGAACCAAAGGCAAGCGCCACGCCCTTGCTCATTCTCGGCTCATGCTGCACCAGCCTTGGGGAGGCATCCGCGGGCAAGCGGCCGACATCGAAATCCACGCCCGCGAAATCGTCGCGTGGCGCGACCGGCTCAACCATATCTTAGTCCAAGATACCGGCCAGCCGCTCGAGCGCATCGAGCTGGTCACCGAGCGCGATTACTTTCTTTCGCCCGCCGAGGCGATCGACTTCGGCCTAATTGACGGCCTACTGACGTCCGAAAAAGAGCTGGTAGCCCTCGCCGACTAATGCCCCAGCGGGAAGGCGATCACCTCGTCTAAGCAAGACGCGCCGGCAATTACCACAACCAACCGATCCAATCCCAAGGCCACCCCACCAGCTGGCGGAATGCCCCGCTCCATAGCCGCGAGAAACGCCTCGTCGGCCGGTGCGCCCCCCGACCGAGCACCCCGCGCAAAGCGCTCGCGCTGTTGGACTGGGTCGTTTAACTCTGTATAGCCGTTTGATAGCTCCACCCCTCCCAAGTACGCTTCCGTTCTCTCGGCCACGGCCGGATCGCCTTCTTTTAGTTTGGCCAATGCGGCTAACTGCCGAGGATAATCGAAAAGGTGGACCGCCCCTAGTTTGGCCAATTCTGGCTCGACTTTTTCCAGCAAAATCTTGTGGTATAGCTCTTCCCAACTATCTCCTTGTCTAGCGCTGCCATAGCCCAAAGCACGGGCGCGACGAAAAAGCAACTCCGCGTCTGTACAGGCCTGCAGATCGACAGCAGCCCAGCGCACAAAGGCATCGCGGACGCTGAGCCGCTCCCACGGCGGCTGCAAGTCGATCTCGCTTCCTGCCCGGACCACGCTCAACCGCCCCAAGACGCTTTCCGCCACATGAGCCACCAAGTGCTCGACATCGGCCATAATTTCCTCGTAACTGGCGTACGCCCGATACCATTCGACGAGGGTAAACTCGGGGTTGTGTTGCGGCCCCATCTCCCCATTGCGGTACGAGCGGCTGATCTGGTAAATCCGCTCAAAGCCCACTCCGAGCAACCGCTTCATGTACAGCTCGGGGGAGGGAGCGAGATAAAGCTGCTCTTTCGCCTTATCCCCCTGGTACTCTGTGGCGAACAGCTGTATGTGTTCCTCTTGCGCCGAGGCGCGGGCCAAAGTGGGCGTCTCCACAGCGAGGAAGTTCGCGTCCCGAAAAAAATCGCGCACAGCGTCTAACACGGCGGCCCGCACCCGCATATTCGCCCACAGCCCGTTGGCGTGGAACCGCACCCAATCCCCTCGGTGCCACGCCGCGCTACTAGAGGCTAACAAGCGAATTTCACTAACGTCTATAACCCCTTCTGCAGCAATCCCATATAGCTCGACTATATCCCCGACTTTTATCCCTTCTGCCCATGTCTTCACGACGAAATCAACTCCACCGCTCTCGTCTGTGATCCTCCCCCGCCCTTCGGCGAAGTGGAGGAGCCGCCCCCGCACAGCCACTTCCCCGACCGCAGCAGCCGCTGCGGCCGCAGGCTGGTGCCGCCACAGCAGCCGCGATGGATAGTGTCTAGACTGCATTGCCCTTTTCTCACAAAAAACCCTTCTCCGCCAGTGAACGCGCTGGCGGAGAAGGGATATAGTTAAAGCTCGATGCCTGGTTTGGGAATCAAGCTCGCTTCTTGTTGTACACAAACGTCGGCGGAGCCTTGTTTTCGATGAACTCCTTGGTAATGACGCATTTGGCGATGTCATCTCGTGCCGGGAGATCGAACATGACTTCAAACATGACGGTCTCTAAGACTGCCCGCAGACCGCGTGCGCCCATCTCCTTTTCTTGAGTCAATGCGACGACCTTCCTCAGGGCCTCCTCTTCAAACCGCAGGGCAATGCCATCCATCTCAAACAGCTTCTGGTACTGTTTGACGAGTGCGTTCCGCGGTTTAAGCAGGATGTCCATTAGCGCCCGATCGCTGAAGGGATGCAAGATACCCACCACCGGCAAGCGGCCAATCAACTCGGGGATTAGGCCGTACTGGATCAATTCTTCGGGTTCGACTCGCGCCAACAGATTAGACTCGTCTGATTCCTCGCGGTCGTCGAGGGGGCTGCCAAAGCCCATGGACTTGGTTCCGATGCGCTGGCTAATAATTTTGTCCAGCCCATCGAAAGCCCCTCCGCAGATAAAGAGAATGTTTTTGGTGTTTATTTGTACCAAAGGCTGTTCGGGATGTTTGCGCCCTCCTTTCGGCGGCACCCCCGACACCGTCCCCTCTAAGATCTTGAGGAGCTCCTGTTGGACTCCTTCGCCTGAAACGTCGCGGGTTATGGAGGGATTGCCGGATTTGCGGGCGACTTTGTCCAGCTCGTCGACAAACAAGATCCCGCGCTCGGCTTGTTTGACATCGTAATCCGCGGCTTGGAGGAGCCGCACGAGGATATTTTCCACGTCCTCGCCCACGTACCCGGCCTCGGTGAGGACGGTGGCATCAACGATGGCAAAGGGCACTTTTAATATGCGCGCCAGCGTCTCCGCCAAAAGCGTCTTGCCCACTCCGGTGGGGCCGATGAGTAGGATATTGCTCTTGCTGAGCTGGACATCCGCAGTGCCGGAATATACCCGCTTGTAGTGATTGTACACGGCGACCGAGAGCGCCTTTTTGGCGCGTTCTTGGCCGATAATATGCGCGTCGAGGTGGGCCTTAATCTCGGCGGGCTTAGGCAAGGGGCGACCGTTGAGACTGGGCTCGTGCTTGTCGTCCTCTGCCAGCCTCTCGTTGCACAAGCCGATGCACTCGCTGCATATATACACCGAAGGCCCCTGAATGACCTTCTCGACTTGATCGCCCCCCTTGCCGCAGAACGAACAGGCTATATCGGGCGTTTTTTTACCCATCTTCCCCTACGATCCATCCTCGTCGTCTTGGGGATCCGGGGCACTGCCTTCGCTCTCAGAGGGGTCGCCATCGGCTGCGACGCTCTCAGCCTGCCCGGTTTCGTCGAGGGTCTCAGTCGGGGTGGCCACAGCCGTCTCCTCTTCGGCCTTGTCTTGACCGGCCTTCATCACGTTGATGGCTTGGAACCCCTTGGCGGTGCGGGTCACCATGAACTCAACTTCGTCATCCTGGGTCAAACTCCGGTCCCAAGATGAAATATCGCGCCAGTGGACGAAGACATCGACATGGCCATCTGTAGAAATAAAACCATATCCCTTATCATTGTTAAACCACTTGACTATGCCGCGAGTCCAGGTGTTTTCCGCTAGGCCGCGGCGCTCGTGCGTTGAAGGGCTGCTCTCCGCACTGCCGGGGAGCGGACGAGACGGCTGTTTCTTCTCCTCGCTCTCCAGAACGCGGGCGAACAGATCTTGCTTGAGACCTTGACCGCCCTCGGCACCTTGGGCTATCCACTCGACAGCCGCCATCATACCTATGACGTAAGGACTATCGTTGCCGTAGAGCTTACGGGCGTCCCCTATGCGTTGAGCCAGTTCGCTCACCACCCTGCTTTCTAAGTGTATTGAACTACCCAATTAATCTATTCCTCCTACCCCTAAAGGGCCTTAAATGCCTCTTATCAAAGTTCGGGATATAAGGGATTTAGTTAAGCAATATGCATAGGTTTGTCAACCTACTCTAAACCGGTATTGCTTAACCCCTTCGTAGATGGTTTGGCCGCTCACTTTCGCTATACCCGTGAGCGGCACGGCGATTAGCATCCCGACGATGCCCATGAATTGACTTCCCACCATGACGACAAAGAGGACGACCAAAGGATGCAACTCGACGCTTTTGGCCACCATTGTGGGTTGAATGAGTACGTTGTCGATCAGTTGAATGACCAAGAACATAACGATCACTTTGGCCACCATCGCCAAGCCACCACCAATAGCCAAGGCTACAATCGAAGAGCAGACGATCCCGATCAATGGCCCGAGATACGGGATTACGTTGGCCAACCCGGCGAGCAACCCCAGAGGCAGGGCATAATAGACGCCGATAATGGACAAGCCGCTAATCGAGAGCACCGATACGACGAGGACGGCCAAAAGTTGGCCGCGGATATAATTTCCGATCTGTTTATTGACTTGGTACATTAGGTTTAAGCACAACTCAAAATAGGCATTGGGAACGAGTGCAATCAGGCACCGCTTCAAGCGCCGCCCCTCTTTGAGAAAAAAGAACGCCACAAATGGCACGAGCACCGCAAAAGTAAGGCCCGAGATCACGCCCTCGATGAATATCGTAGTGCCCCCCAACATCGTCTGCATTAGCCGCTCGCCGTGCTCCCGGATCAACTCGGCGAGGCGGAAATCGATCCCCAAATAGGGCTGTAGCATGGGCTCAATTTTTGAAGCCCTATCGCTGGTTTCCGTCAAGATTTTATTGCCGATTTCCACCAAGACGTTGGGGTCGGCCTCGCCAAAGCCAATATCAGTACGCGAAAACACAACGGAATCCGATTGGCCAGCCGATTGGCCTCCTGTGGCCAAACCACCATTGCCATGGACGCTAATGCGCTGGCTATGCGTGCCTCTTCCCTGCGAGTACTCGACTAAGAGCGAGTTTGCAGCCGGTTCGTGACCCTTGGGAACAAAGCGGAGGTGAACTGCCAACTCCTCCATGGGAGCGATCTCTAGTGGCCAGCGGTGTTCCTCTCTTAGGACAAACGGCTGGTCCCGCGAATCGTCTTCCCAAGCTACCCCTCGGATGATTAGGAGTTTGTCTCCGGTGTTGGCGATGGTAAAAACTCTATCAACCGTTTCTCCGGTCAGCTTGTCTCCAACCTTAAATGCGCCCAGCCCCAACCCGGCAAAAACGAGCGAAAAGACGAGGAGAGTACTCCAAACCCGCCCCAACCCCTTCCTCTCCATCCAATCGACGATTGGACAGAGGACATAGGCTAAGACAAAAGCTAAAACAAAAGGGGTGAGGATTCCGCGAATCTCGTATAGGAACCACCCGGCGACCGCTACGGCCACTAAGCCGATTGCGATTTTGACTTGCCAATTCATTGGATACTGCCTGCTCGCCGAGCCCCTTTTAACAGGCGCTCGGGGTCGCGCAACTGCACCGAGAGTTTCTCTATAAGTTCGAGTACGTCGGCCGAGATCGCTTGCGCCAAGCCCTCGACTATTTTCGAGGCGAGCGGGATGTTACTCTCTATGAGTTCGAGTACGTCGGAGCGGCAAAACACGAGGAGGCTACAAGGCCGGACAGCGTAAGCCGAAGCGGGGCGCGGCGATTCATCTACAAGGGCCTGTTCGCCAAAAAAATCCCCACTGGTCAAGGTGGCTAGCTGCTTCTCAACTCCATCGTCGCCCTTCTGTGCAACCAGCACTTGGCCGGAGACGACGATGTACATCCCCATCCCGGGATCCCCTTGGTTGACAATTGCCTCGCGGGCTCGCCAATCCCGCGGCCCGTAGAGCATCTCTTCTATTTTGTGCAGCTCTCGTCCGCTCAGCTCTTGAAAAATGGGGACTTTCTTCAAGAGCTTGCAGGTGGCGGTCGCTTCCTCGTTGCGACCGCTCACTAAGTGCTCTTGCAAGCGACGAAAGACATGCCTCCAGAGAGGATTAGACGGCATGTTTAGCACTCCCGTTCAGACAGGCAACGCCCCAAGCTCTCTCGTCCGCACAATTAAGCCAATGCGGCCTCTAGCTTTTCGGTGATTTGCCTTTTGGGGACGGCACCAATTATCTGGTCGGCAACTTTGCCCTCTTTGAAAATGAGCAAGGTGGGGATGCTGCGGATGCCGAATTCGGCCGCTGTTTTCTGAGCCTCGTCGACGTCCAATTTGCACACTTTGGCCCTGCCCTCGTATTCACCGCTCAATTCTTGGACAATCGGCGTAATCACTCGGCACGGACCGCACCATGTCGCCCAGAAATCCACGAGCACGGGTAAACCGGCGTTGAGAACTTCGGCGCTGAAATTGTCATCGGTTAAGACAGTAGGTTCGCTCACGATAGTCTATACTTTCTTTTCAACATGTTACTAACACAATACCTTGTGCTTCAATTATAGTTCTGGCACTACCCATTGTCAAGCTTAGCGCTTCCTGCACAACTTGGCCACCAGCAATTCCAAAACCAAGTGCTCTTGGCGTCGCCCCTGCGATTTTAGGCACCAATCGGCCTCCTTTAAGGCGCTCAACCCCGCCCACAGCCAAGAGATGGGGCGGCGCTTGGCCTGCTCCAAATACCCGGGCAAAAAGAACGGCGCAACACCTAATTCGGCGGCCATTTTGTCGCGCGGTAGCGATTTGTCTACTAGCCCCTTAGCCTTGAGCAAAAGCTGGAAGTGCCGGGCGACCATGGCTACGGCGCGGGTTGGCTCTTCTCCTTGGCTGAGAAACTTTTGCATCAACTCTTGGGCTAACTTGCCCTGCCCTTTGCCTAGGGCATCGGCGAGATCGAACACACTAGCCCCGCGCGTGATACCAGCGACTTGTTTGACCGCCGAGGTGGTGATCAACTGGCCCTCCCCGACAAAACTGACCAATTTTTCTATCTCGCTGACCAACTCGCGCGGCTTGGGCCCCACGTACTGGCTGAGTAGCCGGATGGCCGCGGGCTCGATCTGCACCCCTTGGCGCTTGGCGTACCGCTGTATCCACTGTGGAACTTGGTTGTCGTAGGGCGGCCTAAATTCTAGCGTACGACCTTGCCGCGAGAGCTCGCGAAAAAACTTCCGACGCATATCGACCTTTCGGCCCACTACCAGCAGCCGACTAGTCGCCACGGGCATTGCAAATACGCGCTCCAAGCCGCGACATTGGTCGGTCGCTAAGGCCTCGGCATCGCGCAGCACAATCAGCCGGCTCTCGGCCATCATGGGATAGGTCTCATAGACCTGAAAAAAATCCAGCACCGCCAAGCGCTCGGCCCTCAGTACGTCGAGATTGAAATCCCGCGTCTGGGCTGGCACCAAGGCTTCGACCATAGACACAACCAAGGCCTCGCGCTCGTATTCCTCGTCCCCGTGTAATAAATAAAAGGGCCGAATATCCCCCTTGGCGATTTCGGCCAGTAGCTCTTCGGGATTCAGCCCTTTGGACCTCTTAGCCACGATCTTCGCTTTCGGTCCCTTCTTCGTCCAATATGCAGTATTCGGCCTCGGCGACTTGGCTCGGATCGATACTGCCGCGCTTGTTGGGCGCACTTCTGCGGGGACGTCCCCTTAGTTGCCGGTACGCAGTGTAACATAGCAACACGATCACCGTCGCCAGCAGCAATTTGAACAACAGGAACATCATAGTTTGTTCATCCCTTCTTTTTGCGCTGGAATTTAACACAAAAAGCTCCCCCTGTTACCGGGGGAGCTCTACGTAGTGCAGCGGGGGGCGGACTCGACTATTTTGCGGCTTCCCACTTGAGCGGGAAGGGTTCGGTCTTGTTGGCCCTCTGCCACATCCGATCTAGGTTGCCATATATCTTGGTAAATTCTTCTTCGACGCGCGCAATGCTCTTTTGGGCGTTGGGCACAAATGTCGGGAAGTCCGGCTCGACCAGCTTGCGCATCGCCGCCTTCAAGGCCCGCTTCATGGCGTTGTGCAAGGCCCGGAGGCGCTTGTCTTCGAGCTCTACCTTCTCCAACTCGTCGAGCAAGGTCTGCATGACCTGTTCGACGTCGTGGGCCTGATTGGTCATGCCCTCGGTCGTTAGGTACTTCTGATAGTTCATTAGCTGTTGACTATAGCGCTCCAAGCCTTGTAAGGTCTGGATATAAGGGGTCAGTTCATCTTGTTTGCCGCCTCCGCAGGCCAAAAGCCCGCTGACGAGCGCGAATAGGATTAAACTTTTGCTCATTGGTTCCTCCATTTCCCAAAGATATTATCAGCCCCAACCTAATAATCTGTCGGGCGCGAGTCAAATGTATGGCGGCGGTGATAAAGCACCGCGTTCAACTCGCCGCCCAACAGCAAAGTAAAAGCCAGCAAATACGCGGACAGCAAGAGGATGATAGCGGTCCCGAGTACGCCATAGATGATATTGTAATAGCCGAACCGCTCGACGTAATCCAAGGCAGAGGCAATGGCCCCGGACAGTGTAGAAGACACTATACTACCAGGCAACACGTCCAACCAACGCAAGCGCACGGCGGGCATGAAATAGTAAATACAAGCGGCCGTTGTGACCATGCCGACCACGACCACCGCGTGCCTCAACAAGGCCACCAACGGAGAAAAGTGATGTGAGGAAGTCCAGTAGTCCCGCAGCCAACTCTCGACGTGTTCGCCGAATACGATGAGGTTAAAAAAAAAGACGAACGAAATCCCCAAGACCACAATTAAGACGAGCGAGAGAATGCGCCGTTTATAGAAGGACCGATGCTCTTGCACACCATAGGCCCGGTTAAGCACCATCATCGTAGTGGACATGCTAGCCGACGCCGGCCAGATGACGCCCAAGAACCCGATGGCGAATAAACTCTGTGACGAGAGAAAGTTGATATTGTCTTCGACGGCCTCCAGCAGCGGGACGGGGATGACAACGCCCAAAATTTCGAGGACTTGGATGAAATCTTCAGACGATATGCCCAAAAAGCCCAATAGGGCTGTCAGAACGAGAATGCCCGGGAAAATGGCAAATATAAAGTCAAAGGCCATGGCTGGGGCCGAGGTCGTGCAATCGTGGCGGAACGTTGCCACCACAGCATCGCGGCCGACTGCTAGATAGAAGACAACCCGGCTCTTGAGTGCGTCTATCACTGCGGCTAATCCAGATGCCCCATGATGGACGCAAAGAGATGCCCGTTGGAAGAGAAGGCGTCTTTGCCGTATATAGTCGGCACCCCTTGCCAATCGGTAAAGGTGCCTCCGGCTTCCTCTAAAATCGGCAGCAATGGCCCGCAATCCCACGGATTCATAATGGGGTCAAAGCTGGCCTCGGCCCGGCCGGTAGCCACGAGTATGTGGCCATAGCAATCGCCCCATCCCCGGTGTAGTTGGGTGCTGGCGACTAGCCGCCGCCACTCCTGTTCGCGGCCTTGTTCGGCAAAGCTCGGCCACGACGTATAGCAGATACAAGCTTGGCCTAGCTCGGCTTGAGCGGACACCGCCGCCCGCCTACCATTCCACCAACACCCCTCGCCTCTAGCGGCCCACACCATCTCGCCAAGGGCCGGCATATAGCAACAGCCTACATCAACCCCATCCGGCCCTTCCCGCGCGATGAGCACTCCGTAGAGCGGCACCCCTTGGACAAAAGACTTCGTACCGTCTATGGGATCGATAATCCAGCGCGTGCCGGAGCTTCCCTCAACTTGGCCAAATTCTTCGCCGACAATCCCGTCGTCGGGATAGGCTTTGGCCAACAAGTCCCGTATCTTGGCCTCAGCTTCGCGATCGGCGACGGTCACCGGCGATAGATCTTCTTTCCACTCGGCGCGGATGCCCGACTGGAAGTAGCGCAAGGTGATCTTGCCCGCTTGCCAAGCCGCATCTACTGCAAAATCCAAACAGCTCCGCAGCGACGCGCTCAACCCAAAATCTCTCGGCGTAGGTCGGTAAGTAGCTGCAGGGCCGCACGGATATCCCCGACTTGATCCGGGGCGTATTCGCGCTCAATGGTCAGCGGCCCCTCGTACCCCAAATCGCGCAACTTCAAGAGGAATGCCCTGATGTCGACGTCTCCTTGACCAAGCGGTGCATCCTCGTACCACGGCTGGTCCGGGCGGCGCTCGATTGCGGCGTCTTTGCAATGCACACTGCGGACAAAGCGACCCACCCGATCCAATGCTTCTAGGGGTGGGCCGGCATGGTAGAGGATCATATTGGCCGGATCGAAATTGACCGCAAGGTTCTCGCGACCGACAGCCTCGATAAAGGCGAGAAGCTCGTCAGCAGTCTCCTGACCGGTTTCTAAGTGAAAATACTGGCCGTGCCCCCGGCAGTAATCGCACACCGTGCGCGCAACTTCGACGACCGCGGCAAAATCCGGATCCGATGGATCCTCTGGCACAAAACCCAAGTGCATGCCGATAGCATCTACTCCTAGCGCCGCGGCAAAGTCCGCGATGGCCAAGGTCTCTTCGAGCCGATGCTCCCGGCGCTCTAAAGGCACGAGCCCGACCGTTTGCTGGGCAATCTCCGGCGTGGTGTAATCGTCGTCGGGAAAACCGGCGAAAACCACGCTGATTCCGATCCCGGCCGCGGCGAACTGGTCCTTGATTTCCGCGGTTTTCTCTGCGGTGCGAAAATCGCGGCCCGGGGCGTGCAGATGCACGGTGGAAACCCCTAACTCCTTCACCGAATCCAATCCAGCCCCTAAGCCCTCGTCAATGGAGGTAAATATGCCTGTTGCCCATTTGTCCATTTGGTTTTCTCCATTTGGTTGCAGACAAATTAAAAGAGGAGACAGCCAAGCCATCCCCTCTCTGGTAAATCCACGCGCTGCTTACACCTCCTCGCACGCTCTTCCTTTTCGTTGCGCCGCGTTCCCTCGGCCTGGGCAGCGTCCAAAACGGCCCGCACCCGCTGGCGAAAATTTTTGATCTGATTGTCAACTTCGTCTATGGAATTCAGCAGATCCTCCTCAATTACATCTTCTGACATGGCGTACTCCTGCGACTTTTGGGGAGCAGGGGAGCCTGTTGGGGGTCGTCTTCAAACGCGGCTGTAGGAACGCAGATGATCGCAGCGGCTGGGATGCCGCAACCGGTGTAGCGCTTTCTCCTTGAGCTGCCTGACTCGCTCGCGCGTAAGCCCAAAGCGCATACCGATCTGGTCCAAGGTCATAGGCTCTTCCCCGTTCAACCCAAAATAGAGGCGGAGAATTTCGGCCTCGCGCCCGATGAGCCGGCTTAGGACCGAGTCAATCTGCCTGCGCAGACAGCCGCGCATCACTTGGTTTTCAGGGGACTCTTGGCGTTCGTCTGGCAGCACATCAAGCAGACTATGATCTTCTTCGCCGAGAAAGGCCGCGTCGAGCGACCGCGTCGAGCGACCGCACATCAAGGTCTCCTTGACCTCTTCAACCGGAATATCGAGCTGCTCGGCGATAGCTTCCGGGTGGGGATCGTCAGTGCGCTCTTGCTGCAAGATGCGGGACGCCTTGGATATCTTGTAGAGCAAGCCGATTTTGTTCAGCGGCAGGCGGACCGTGCGCGACTGCTCGGCCAGCGTCTGTAGGATAGCCTGGCGGATCCACCAAACCGCATAGGAGATGAATTTGAAGCCCTTGTCTTCGTCAAAGCGCTCGGCGGCCGTGATCAAGCCCATGTTCCCAGCACTAACCAAATCGGCGAGGGGGACGCCGCGATTTTGGTATTCCTTTGCCACGCTAACTACAAAGCGCAAATTCGCTTCGACCAATCTATTGCGGGCGTGTTCATCCCCTTGCTTGATCTTTCGCGCCAGATTGGCCTCGTCGGCCGGGGAGAGAGGCTTGGAATGCGCAATTTCGGCCAGATAGCTCCCGAGACAATCTTCCATATCCCAAAATGGAGCTTTAGTCATCCCTGCCATGGAACCATCCTCTTCGTTTAAAAGTGGGGAGGAAAAGGAAAGCTACACATGCTTGAAACTAAAAATGTGTTATAAACTTAGCCGGGGCCACAAAACCTGTCAAGCAATTTCGCCAAGCCCCTACGCCTCTGTAAATGCGCTTAAAACAGAATGTTGCACGGCCAGTAAGTGCTCTATGCCCACAGCCGCCAAGTCGAGTAACTCAACGGCTTGTGCGCGAGTAAAGGGACGACCCTCGGCCGTGCCTTGGACTTCGACGATCCCCCCCGAGCCGGTCATAACGACGTTCATATCGGTTTCGGCGCGGCGATCTTCCTCATAGCACAGATCCAATAGGAGCTGGTCCCTTACTACCCCGACGCTGACGGCGGCGACCCGATCTACGAGCACATCGCCTTGCAGCGTCTGCAGCGCCTCTACTAAAGCCACATAAGCCCCTGTTATTGAAGCTGTGCGCGTTCCGCCATCCGCCTGTATGACATCGCAATCGACATACAGTGTCCGCTCGCCGATTTGCTCCAAATTCACTACAGTTCGCAGCGAGCGGCCTATCAGACGCTGAATTTCCCGCGCCCGGCTGTTGGACTCGCGGGGGACTCGGCGTGCAGAGGATCCCGGCAGCATGCTGTACTCCGCGGTCAGCCAGCCCTTGCCGGTCCCTACCAGAAAGGGCGGTACCTCATCGACAGGCGATACCGTGCAGAGCACTTTTGTATCGCCCATTTCGATCAGAGCCGAGCCAGCCGCCGTTTTCAGGTACCTTGGGGAAATCTGCACCGGTCGCAATTGGGCGGACCGGCGTCCATCGCTGCGCTCCCAGCTTGTCTCACGCATTGAGGTGCTTCCGATAGTCAGGGCCATTCATGGGGACGAGTTGGCACATCTCTACTAGGCGCGAGTAAATGCGGCCCTTGGCGAGATCCTCCAGTTCGTCGAGGGGCTGGTTGGTGGTCACGACCGTGAACCGTTGGTCGCCGTAGCGGGCATCTACGAGATCGTAAAGCATTTCTATTTCCCACTCGGTCCCCCGCTGGATGCCAAAGTCGTCCAAGACGAGGTAGGGCATAGTGCACAACTCTTCGAGAATTTGCCAAGTGTGGCCATAGCGCTCGCTGTCGGCTGAATAGGTATCGCGCAACTTCTTAAAGTACGTGCGCGACAGACTGAGAAAGCGGCCCGGTTTGGTCCAGCGCAACATGAGTTCGTTGACTGCAATGCAGCCCATCAAGGTCTTGCCCGTGCCGGGATTTCCGTGGAGGAGATAGCCGCGCTTAGGCTCTTCCGCCGCTTCGATCAGGTCTTGATGAATGCGGAGATAGACCGTGCCCGCTAGGTCGATGCGGATCCCGTCTGGTGCCGCCATTCGGAAGTCGTCGACGAACTTCCACTTGTAGCGCTCGGGGATATCGGCCTGGCGAAACAGGCGGTTGGTTTCCGTCATTTTGCGGCGATAGGGACGGCAGGGACACCACTGGTTGCGCGAATCTTCGTCCCAGTACTGGTAGGGTGCCCTCCCCCCGCAGCGGCACTCGACGCACTCCTCGCAAAGCCGAAGCGTACCATAGCGGCCCACCTCGACTATCGGGTCGTAGTACAGGCATCCACCGCCGCATTTATAACAGCGCGTCGCTTCCCGATTGGACGCGGGTACACTCACCGATGTTGCTCCTTGAGGGCCCGGTCGACATCGCGGTCGGCCTGGCGTTGGGCCAAAGCCTGGCGCTTGTCGAACTGCTTCTTGCCGCGGACCAGTGCCAGCTCCACCTTGGCCCTGCCGCGCTTGAAGTAGATCTTCAGCGGCACTAAAGTAAGGCCCTGTTGTTGCGTCCTCCCCGTCAGTCTGCGGATTTCGCTGCGGTGCAAGAGCAATTTGCGCACGCGCTCCGGGTCGTGGTTGAAATTATTGCCTTGCTCGTATTGGGCAATGTGGACATTGTGCAGAAAAATTTCGCCTCGTTCAACTAAAGCAAAGCTATCCTTGAGATTGGCGCGCCCAGCGCGCAGCGACTTGACTTCTGTGCCGCGCAAGACAATGCCGGTCTCATAGCGGCCCGTTACCTCGTAATCGTGCCGGGCTTTGCGGTTTTGTACGGCGACGAACTCGCGCTTGGCACCACTTTCCGTTTTGGCCATAACCCGCCTATTTTCACTAAGAGAACGGGCTTGACGGCTGCAAGCCCTGCATTTAATTTGTGCTGTTCAGTTGCCGAAGTGGCGAAATTGGTAGACGCGCATGGTTCAGGACCATGTGGGGGCAACCCCGTGGAGGTTCGAGTCCTCTCTTCGGCACCACTTTTTGCTTCTATCCCCTGACCGATTTAATCTACACGCCTCGTTCCAACCCGCGCAAGGGACTGACTGCACACGCAGCAGCCTGCCTTTTCTATTTATATATCAACCTGCGAAAGGATGTCTCTATGGCTCGCTTCCTGCACACCCGCATCCGCGTCGGCGATCTCGAGCGCTCTATTGAGTGGTACTGCACTCACCTTGGCCTTGAGGTCCGGAGCCGCTCCGACAAATCGCCCGCTGGCAACCAAATCGTCCATCTCGAGCTGCCCGGCAATGAACACACCCTAGAATTGACCTATTCCGCCGATTACCAGCTCGCCGTCCCCGAAGATCTCATGCACCTCGCGATCGCGGTTCCCGACTTGATCGGCTTTTGCGACACATTGGAAAACAACGGGATCGAAATATGGCCTAGCGATTGGCGCACAACCTTCCCCACCGGCCGCAAGATGGCCTTTATCGACGATCCCGACGGTTACGAGATCGAGCTACTCGAAGGTTGATTTAACTTTTCCTTGCCGCGCAAGTACTGAGGTAAGTAGGCGTCAATGAAGTCCCGAGCTGTCCGGCCTCCGACTAAATCGTGGTTGTGTCGCATCCGCCAAACCTCGAAAGCGGCCAATACGTCTTCTTCCGACAGGTCGATCCCCGCCCGGCGCGCATAGGACATGACCATGGCGCGATATTGCTGCTTGCTAGGCAGATCGAGGAAGACCTTGAGGGCAAAACGGTCGTCGAGCGCCCGCTCCTGATCGAGGCGTTGCAGTTGTTGGGGGTCGTAGAATTCGGCCTGAATGCCTTGGTTGACTCGGTTGGGTCGCTCGTCGTCTAGCTGCATTTGGCCCAGCCCTTGCGGGCGTTCGCCCTCCCGGTCAACTAGGTCCTTGTAGTTAGAGGTCGCATAGAAGACCAAGTTGTCCGGGCACACTTCTAGCCCCCCATCGAGCACCCGCGAGAGCAGGTGCAAGCTGTTGTCGCCCCGGCCCAAGGACACATTGTCCAGTACGCCCACAAAGCACTGGCGACGCCCCCGGACGAGGGCAAAGAGATCGGGCAAGAGATGGTAGCAAGAAGGGGCGATCTCGATGGCGCGCAGACCGCGATTAAAAAACTGACCCACTAAGGCCCGTATCAGCGTCGATTTACCGCCGCCCCGCGGTCCCCAGATCAGCGCGTTATGCGCCCGATAACCCGCGAGGAAATGGCGCGTGTTTTCCACAAGGACTTGGATTCTCGCTTCATTGCCCTCTAGCCAGCCGAGGGGAAATTCCGCGAAGTGGCGGATGGGTTCCAAAATCGGCTTGGCCTCCCTGCCGACCAAGCGAAAGGCCGAAAATCGGCGCAGCGCACCCTGCCCGTGCTCGTGTATCAAGCCTCCGAGCGCTCCAGCCAACCTAGCCCAATCCTCGCTGCGGGCAAAACGCTCTTTTAGTTGACCAACAGCCACGGGTTCCACCCCATCCTCGGGCACGAGGGCCAAAGGCTCCGCGTCGCCGCCGATCAGCCGCAGCCATATCCCCCAGCGGGGGCGGGCCAAGGCCGCCGCACTTTGCAAGTCGCGGCACGCAACCTGGCGCAGCGCGGTGGGAACATCTGCTGGAGATTGCTCTTCGCAAGCGCGCAAAAACGGATGTCGGCCATTGAGGATCCGGTTGAGCAACAGCCCTTGTAAATCCGGCGCACCACCACCCCAATCGCCGTTGAGTGCCGCTGCGAGGAGCGCATCTGAGCAACGCTGATGTTGCATGGCCAATTCGTCCGCAGTGCGTTGCGCCTCTTTACCGGCCACTAGCCTATCGGCACATGCCTGCGCGCAGCGCAGCAAGGAACGCAACGGATCCATCTCGGCGGGCTCGAGCAACCGACTGAAGGAGGAAAGCCGATCTAAGGCCGCGAGCATGGCTTTGACTTGATCGGCGATCTGTAGAGCCTCTTCTCTCCTTGTCATTTCAATATGAAACCTATATATGATCTCTGGCCTAGCCCCAAAGAAATGCACATCGCACTACACTAACAGATTCTCATCGCCCTCATCGCCGGAGCATAGGATCGGCGGCCCTACACTCCGCATTTGTGCATGCTTTTCATCAAGACCCTAAAGAATGTATCGCCCGACAGTAAACGTCTGGAGGGCAGTCGTTAGCGAGGAAATGAACTACCCCCGGGCGGATTCGAACCGCCGACCCACAGATTAGGAATCTGTTGCTCTATCCTGCTGAGCTACGGGGGCTATAGGAGGGACGCTATCATACGATTAATACAATACCGCGAGCGGCCCAAAGTCAAATGCCTAGATCCGGGTTTTTTATTGCATCTGTTGACACCAACTTAAACTGGCCTAATTTACAAGACTGTTTTGGTCAGAAGAGCTAAGACTGGCTTTCTACAACCTCAGCTAAACTGAAAAATATGGCTCAAGTATTCCCGCGCAGTGCTAACTGGGCTTCTAAGGCCAGCATCCTCGTCGGCCTCGTCCTAGGCGCTAGTATCCTCGGTATCGTACTCAACATCAATCGCATTTACTTCGTCAACCAAGTCAACGTGGCCGTTGATCAGCCCGTTCCCTTCAGCCACAAACACCACGTCACCGGCATGGGCATCGACTGCCGCTACTGCCATACTACCGTCGAGGTAAGTGCTTTTGCCGGCGTTCCCCCGACCGAAACCTGCATGACCTGCCACTCGCAGATCTGGACCGAAGCCCCCATTCTCGAACCCGTGCGCGCCAGCTTCCGAGACAACGTACCCATTGAGTGGAATCGCGTCCACGACTTGCCCGACTTCGCCTATTTCAACCACAGCATCCACGTCAACCAAGGCATTGGCTGCCAGTCGTGCCACGGCCAAGTCGATCAAATGCCCCTGATGTGGAAAGCCGAATCCCTGAATATGGAGTGGTGCCTCGACTGCCACCGCGATCCCGCCCAGCACATCCGCCCACGCGACCAAGTCTTTAACATGAACTACCAGTATCCAGCCGATCAGGAAAGCTTGGGCACCCAACTCGTCGCTGAATACGGCGTACAGACCAGCCAACTCACCAACTGCTCTATCTGCCACCGCTAAACATGGAAACCAGAAAAAACATCGATCTCTCGGCCATCCGAGCCCGCCTCGAAGCCGCACAGGGCCAAGAGTACTGGCGCAGCTTGGACCAATTGGCTCAGACCGAAGAATTCGCCGCCATGGTCCAGCGCGAGTTCCCCGAGCAAGCTGCCGAGTTGAAGGATCCGGTAAGTCGGCGGAATTTCCTCAAGCTCATGAGTGCATCGCTGGCACTAGGCGGGCTTTCGAGCTGCACGATTCAGCCCAGCGAAAAAATCGTCCCCCAAGTCCGGGGCCCCGAAGACGTCATCCCCGGCAAGCCTCAGTACTTTGCTTCAGCCGCCGCGCTCGGCGGTATTGGCATGGGCATCCTAGTCGAGAGCCACATGGGACGACCGACCAAAATCGAGGGCAACTCCGCGCACCCCTCCGGCAGCAGAGGCTCTAATGCGCTCGTACAGGCTTCGATTCTCGACCTCTACGACCCCGATCGCTCGCAAACGGTTAAAAACGCCGGTCGCATCAGTGCTTGGAGCATCTTCCTAGCCGATTTGACGCAGCGGCTGAGCTCGCACGAGGCCAACGGCGGTGCTGGCCTGCGTATCCTGACTCAAACGGTGACTTCTCCGACCCTCGGGCACCAGTTGCAGGCCCTGCGGGCTAAATTTCCCCAAGCCCAGTGGCACCAGTACGAACCGGTCAATCGCGACAACGCCCGCGCCGGGGCCCAAATGGCGTTTGGCGAGCCGGTTCATGCGTTTTACGACTTGGCCAAAGCCAAGGTCATCCTGTCGCTGGACGCGGACTTTACCTACAGTGGTGCTGGCAATGTCCGCCACGCTCGGGACTTCGCGGCCGGCCGCAGCGTCCGCAACGGCCCTAAGGCCAGCAATCGGCTCTATGTGGTCGAGAGCAGCCCAACAGCCACGGGCAGCATAGCCGATCATCGCTTGGCACTAGGCACGGCGCACATCGAAGCCTTGGCTCTAAAGGTCGCCCAAGGGCTTGGCATCGGCTGGGAGGGGCCGAGTGTTCCCGCCGACTTCTCCGCTCACGACGCTTGGATTGCGGCCCTAGTCGACGATCTAAAGGCCCATCGCGGCCAAAGCCTCGTACTCGCTGGTGACCAGCAAGCCCCAGCCATACACGCTTTAGCCCATGCGATCAATCACGCTTTAGGCAATGCGGGCGCAACCGTACACTACACCGAACCCCTCGAAGTCGAGTCGGTTGGTCAGCGAGAGTCGCTGTCTGCTTTAGTCGCCGACATGAACGCCAGCCAAGTCGGGTCTCTGTTCATCCTCGGTGGCAATCCGGTGTACGACGCGCCCGTGGATCTCGATTTTGCTGCCGCGCTCGACAAGGTCGGCTACCGCGTCCACCTCGGCCTGTACGACAACGAAACGTCGGAACTCTGCCACTGGCACATTCCGGAATCTCACTTTCTCGAAGCCTGGAGCGACACCCGCGCCCACGACGGCCTCGCCACGATTGTCCAGCCGCTGATTCGCCCGCTCTACAAGAGCAAATCAGTACACGATCTCTTGGCGGTCCTCACCGGTCAGCCCGGGGTCCCAGATCTCGAAATCGTGCGCCAGTACTGGGAGGGCCAAGGGCTGGACGCGATCGCTTGGCGCCGCGCACTGCACGACGGCTTCGTCGAGGGCGCACGCCCCAAAGCCCAATCCCTGCAGCTAGATCCTTTGCACCTGCCGACAATGACAGGAACCCTTCCCGCCGAAGAAGATCTCGAAATCCACTTTCGACCCGATCCCGTGGTGTGGGACGGTCGCTTTACCAACAACGCTTGGCTACAGGAAACCCCTAAGCCCATCACGAAGCTAACTTGGGACAACGCCGCCCTCGTCAGCCTAGCCACGGCCGAGCGCCTGCGGCTCAAGAGCGAATTCCTCGCCGAGCTGCGCTTTGACGGGCGCGCGATCAATGCAGCGGTTTGGATCGTGCCCGGCCAAGCCGACGGCGTCGTCACCCTGCACTTAGGCTACGGACAGCAGCGCAGTGGCCGAGTCGGACGGGACGCGGGATTCAATGCCTATGCCCTGCGTCCTACCGCGGCCTTGTGGAGCGGCGGCGGCCTACAGATCAGCGCATCCTACGACCGCTATCGCCTCGCCTGCACCCAAGATCATCACAGCATGCAGGGCCGCAACTTCGTGCGCCAAGCCTCGCTGGATTACTACCAAGCGCATCCGCACTTTGCTCACGAGGGCGCACACGACCCACCCGATGACTTGACGCTGCACAACCGCACGGATCACCAGTACACGGGCTACGCCTGGGGCATGGTCATCGATCTAAGCTCCTGCATCGGCTGCAATGCGTGTGCAATGGCCTGCCAAGCCGAAAACAACATCCCCGTCGTAGGCAAGGACGAGGTACTCAACGGCCGCGAAATGCCTTGGATTCGCGTCGATCGCTACTACAAGGGCACACTCGATAACCCCCAGATCGTGCATCAGCCTGTGCCTTGCATGCAGTGCGAAAACGCTCCTTGCGAGTTGGTTTGTCCGGTCGCGGCTACGACCCACAGCGACGAGGGCCTCAACGACATGGTTTACAACCGCTGCGTCGGCACCCGCTACTGCGCCAACAACTGCCCCTATAAGGTTAGGCGCTTCAACTTCCTCCAATACGCCGACCGCGATACCGAGAGCTTAAAACTACAGCGCAACCCGGATGTCACTACGCGTGCCCGCGGTGTAATGGAAAAATGCACGTACTGCGTCCAGCGCATCAATCAAGCGCGGATTGATGCCAAAAAGGCTAATCGCACCATAGGCGATGGCGAGATCGTCACCGCCTGTGAGCAGGCCTGTCCTACCGAATCCATCGTCTTCGGGGACATCAACGACCCCGAGAGCCGGGTCTCCGCGCTCAAGGCCTCCCCGCTCAATTACGGCATCCTCACGGAGTTGAACACGCGCCCCCGTACTACGTATTTGGCAAGTATCAACAACCCTAATCCAAAAATTGCTGAGGCTTAGCATGTCCGAAGCTGCGAAAACGCCTTATCGCCCCCCAGTGTCGGAACTAGGCCCGAGCCAGACCTCGTACACTTCAATCACCGACAAGATCAGTGGGATCGTCCTGACCAGAAACACCCCGCTGGCGTGGTTCATCTGCTTTGCTTTGGGCTTTCTCCTGCTGTCCGGATTCATGGTGGGCGTTCCCTATCTGCTCTTTGAGGGCGTGGGCATCTGGGGCATCAACAACCCGGTGGGCTGGGGTTGGGCCATCATCAATTTTGTCTGGTGGATCGGCATCGGCCACGCCGGCACGTTGATCTCGGCGATTTTACTGTTGTTCCGACAGCGGTGGCGCACCTCGATCAATCGTGCGGCAGAGGCCATGACCATCTTTGCCGTGCTCTGCGCCGCGCAGTTTCCGCTCTTTCACACGGGGCGGCCCTGGCTGGCCTGCTACTGGCTGTTGCCCTATCCCAACTCCATGGGCATCTGGCCGCAGTTCCGCAGCCCGCTGATCTGGGACGTCTTCGCGGTCTCGACCTATTTGACAGTGTCGCTGGTCTTTTGGTTTGTCGGCTTGGTCCCGGACTTAGCGAGCCTGCGCGACCGAGCCAAAAATCGCATCGCTCAAGTCATCTATGGCATGCTCGCGCTCGGCTGGCGCGGCTCGGCCATTCACTGGGAGCGCTACGAAATGGCGTCCCTCCTGCTGGCCGGTCTCTCCACGCCCCTTGTGCTTTCTGTTCACAGCGTCGTCAGTTTCGACTTTGCCGTAGCACTTATACCTGGGTGGCACACGACCATATTCCCCCCTTATTTCGTCGCTGGGGCGATTTACGCGGGCTTTGCCATGGTGCTGACCTTGATGATCCCCATGCGCCTTATCTATGGCTTGGACGACTTCATCACCGAGCGTCATCTAAACAACATGGCCAAAGTCATGCTGGCCTCCGGGCTGATTGTGGGGTATGGCTACTTCATGGAGCAACTCATATCCTGGTACAGTGCCAGTGTATTCGAGGGCTTTATGATGCAAAACCGCATGCACGGCCCGTACGGCCCCTTTTACTGGGCCTTGATTGTCTGCAACATAGCCGTGCCGCAGCTCCTGTGGTTTAGGCACTTCCGCACGAACATGTTCTGGCTATTTTTTATTTCTCAGTTCATCAACGTCGGCATGTGGCTGGAGCGCTTTATCATCGTCGTCACGAGCCTACACCGGGATTTTATGCCCTCTTCTTGGGACATGTTCCACCCGACGATCTGGGACATCGCCATCTACGCGGGGACCATCGGCCTGTTCATCGTCCTGTTTTTTCTGTTCATCCGTGGCCTACCGATGATTTCCATCCACGAGATCCGCAATCTGCTGGCCGCTAGAAGCCACAAGTGAGCCATTGAACTTATGCTGCAGCGCGAAGAACCAACGCACTACGGCCTACTGGCCGAATTTGAATCTCCCGACGACTTGCTGGCCGCAGCCAAGGAGACTTTCGCCGCTGGCTATCGCAAGATCGACGCCTATTCGCCCATGCCCATCCACGGCTTGGGCGAGGCCATCGGCTTTCCACGCACTAAGTTACCTTGGCTGGTTTTCGCCTTTGGCCTGCTCGGTGCCATCACGGGCTACTCCCTGTGCTATTGGGTCTCGGCCATAGACTATCCGCTCAATATCGCCGGCAAGCCCTTGCACAGCGGGCCTATGTTCATTCCGGTGACCTTTGAGCTGACCATCCTCTTTGCCGCGCTCAGTTCGGCCTTTGGCATGTTCATCGCCAACGGCCTGCCCCAGCCTTATCACCCGGTCTTCAACGCGCCTAATTTCGTCCGCGCCAGCCAAGACCGCTTCTTTCTCAGCATCGAAGCCGAAGACCCCCAGTTCGACCGCAAAAAAACCGAGGACTTTCTGCGCGGCCTGAATCCGCATGAGGTTGTCGAAGTTGAAAAGTAAAATGACCATCACCAGCCGACGGCCCGCGGCCCTGTTAGGAGCGGTGCTGTTGCTGATTGGCACCACCGGTTGCGAGCTGCGGCAGGCCATGTACGACCAAGAAAAATACGAGCCGCTAGAGGCCTCGGCATTCTTCGCCGATGGCATGTCCTTTCGCCCGCAGGTTGACGGCACCGTGGCGCGCGGCCAACTGATGCTCGACGAGCACTTCTACCAAGGCAAAATACAAGGCCAACTCGCGGAGACCTTGCCGGTGGTAGTTGACCGCCAGCTACTAGTGCGCGGCAGGGAGCGCTATGACATCTTCTGTGCCCCCTGCCACGACAGGACCGGTGCGGGCAACGGCATGATCGTCCAGCGGGGGCTTAAACAGCCGCCGAGTTTTCACCAAGAGCGGCTGCGCGAGATACCCGTCGGTCACCTTTTCGATGTCATTACCAATGGCTTTGGCGTCATGTATAGCTATGCCGCCCGCATTCCCGTGGCCGACCGCTGGGCCATCATCGCCTATATCAAGGTATTACAGCGAAGCCGAAATCTCGAATTCGACCAACTGCCGGCCGAGGACCAAAGGCAACTTCAATGAACGAGTCGATTCCCCAGCAATCCACTGCCCTACATCCCTATTTGGACAACCTCCAGCGCCGTGCGCTGGCCGTGGGCTTGGTCGGCTTGGCCGCCACTGCGGTCGGCTACTTCACCGCCGAGGAGCAGTTCTTCCGCTCTTATTTGCTGGCCTTTACCTTTTGGATCGGCCTGCCTCTGGGCAGCATGGGCATCCTCATGATCCACCACGTCGGCGGTGGCACTTGGGGATTTTCGATCCGGCGTCTGCTCGAAGCCGCTACCCGCACCTTGCCGCTGATGTTTCTGCTGTCGCTGCCGATCCTCTTCTTCGGCCTGCACGACCTCTACGAGTGGACGCACCAGAGCGTAGAAGACGACGCCATCCTCAAGCAAAAGGTCCCATATCTCAACGAGCCTTTCTTTATTGCGCGCACCATACTCTACTTCGCCATTTGGGGACTGTTCGCCTTCCTGCTCAATCGCTGGTCACTGCAGCAGGACCAGACGACGGAGACGCATCCAACCCATCGCCTGCAGCTTTTGAGCGGTCCGGGTATCGTCATTTTCTTTCTTACCGCGACGCTGGCCTCTATTGATTGGCTAATGTCGCTTGAGCCGCATTGGTTCTCGACGATCTTTGGCATCATCTACATTTTGGGCATGGGGCTGATGGCCTGGGGGTTCGCGTTCCTCATCGCCGTCCCCCTCTCGCGGCAGGAACCGCTACAGGGCCTGATTACCGAGCAGCACCTGCGCGACTTGGGCACCTTTATGCTAGCCTGCGTCATGCTTTGGGCATATACCTCGTTTTCCCAGTTGCTCATCATTTGGTCGGCTAATTTGCCCGAGGAGATTACCTGGTACATAACCCGCTTGGAGGGCGGCTGGCAATACGTCGGCTACGGGCTGCTGGTGTTTCACTTTGCCGTCCCCTTTCTGTTTCTCATATCTAGCACTATGAAGTCCAAAACCAAGCTGCTCGGCACCCTTGCCGCTGGCCTAGTCTTCATGCGCTTGGTCGATTTGTACTGGATTACAGCACCGGCTTTCACCAAAGTCCACGCCGAGCAGGGACCGAGCTTCCACAGCACCGGGATCACCCTACATTGGCTCGACCTAGTCATTCCAATAGGCATCGGCGGCATCGTTATTGCGCTTTTCTTCGCGCAGCTAAAAAAGCGCGCCCTGATCGCGCAAAACGACCCCCGCTTTACAGACCTCTACAGCGGCGAAAGCAATCATGGCTGAACGATCACACGACCCAAACAACTCCGGCTACGAGACGACGGATGCGCGGATAACGCCGCTGGCACAGACCGGTCTTTTTATCGTCGCGCTAGTCGTCGCTTCTTTTGTCGGCATGATAGTCTTATTCAGGGTTTTCGCCTATTACCAGCCGCTCTTCGACGATCCAGTCCCGCCGCTCGTGGCCGATCGCATCGCCAGCGACGCGCCGCGACTACAGGTGGACCCGCCAAAGCAAAAGTCCGAGTTGGCCCAAAGCGAAGCTGCGCTCCTCGGCTCCTATGGCTGGATCGACCAACAAGTGAAGGTAGTACACATTCCCATCGAGCGAGCGATTGATCTGGTGAGCGAGGGCAAAATACAGCTCATCGCGCCAGCGGCACCATGAGCGGGGCTACAATTACATTCGCTCGGAGCGCGATCTTTGCGGCATTGGCCGTGCCGCTTTTGTTAGCCGGCCAGACCGAGGCGCAGAGCTATACCCAGCAGCTACAAGAGCGCATCGGCATCGACCAGAAGCTGGGCGACCAGCTCCCCTTGGATCTCGAATTCACCGACTCCAGCGGCGAGCGCACCTCGCTGCGCCAATACTTCGGCAAAAAGCCCGTCGTGCTCACCTTGGTGTACTACGAATGCCCCATGCTCTGCACTCAAGTGCTAAACAGTCTCTTGCGGGCCATGAACGTGCTGAGTTTTGGCATTGGCACGGATTTCGATGTCCTGACCATCAGCGTCGATCCCGGGGAAACGCCGGAATTGGCCGCGGCCAAAAAAGCCGAGTACAGCAAAAACTACCGCGGCCGCGATGGTTCTACGGGTTGGCATTTCCTCACTGGTGAGCAAGACCAGATCGAGCAGCTAGCCGCAGCCGTCGGCTTTCGCTACGAATACGACGAAGACACCGATCAGTACATCCACGCCAGCGGCTTGATAGTGCTGACGCCGGAAGGTAAACTGGCGCGCTATTTCTACGGCATCGACTACCCTCCGCGCGACTTGCGCTGGGGTCTCGTCGAAGCAGCCGACGGTGCCATCGGCAACCCGGTCGATCAGCTACTCCTGCTCTGCTACAGCTACGACCCAATGACCGGCAAATACGGTCTCTATATTCGCAATTCCCTGCGCATCGGTGGGCTGATTACTGTGCTGGCTCTCGTCGCCTTTATCATCGCTATGCTCAAACGGGAGCGCAGCAACAATCCGCACCAGCCTCAGTTGAACTAGTTCGGAGCCTTGAACCGCATGTCCGACTTCCCACTTTTTCCCGCCCAAGCCTCCACCATCGCTTGGCAAGTAGATGCCCTGTACGCCTTCTTGCTCGTCTTGACTGTGGTCTTCTGCCTGCTCGTCTTCGGCATGGTCATCATCTTCGCCATCAAGTACCGCCGCCGATCGGAAGACGAACAGCCCGAGCAAAACCACGGCAATCTCGTCCTCGAACTGTCTTGGACTATCATTCCGCTCTTCCTCGCGCTTTTCGTCTTTTTGCTCGGAGCCGATGTCTTCTTCCGGCTCCAGCGGCCACCGTCCGATCCCTTGGAGATCTACGCGGTCGGCAAGCAATGGATGTGGAAAATCCAGCACGAATCGGGCAAGCGAGAAATCAATACCCTACACGTGCCCAAGGGCCAGCCCGTTCGCCTGACTATGACCTCGGAGGACACAATCCACGACTTTTTCATTCCGGCCTTCCGGGTCAAAAACGACGTGGTGCCCGGGCGCTATACCACCCTGTGGTTCGAGGCCACGCAGACGGGCGAGTTCCACTTGTTTTGCGCCGAGTATTGCGGTACTCAGCACTCGGGTATGATTGGCAAGGTGATCGTCTTAGAGCCAGCGGATTACCACGACTGGCTGATGGGAGCGTCCAGCGGCGAATCCATGGTCGAGGCGGGCGAGCGCCAGTTCCAGCAACTCGGCTGCGAGACCTGCCACAAGTCCGCGGCCACGGGGCGCGGCCCTTCGCTGGTCGGGATTTACGACAAGCCGATTACGCTCAGCAACGGGCAGGAGATAGTCGTCGATAGCGACTATATCCGCGAGTCCATACTCCAGCCCAAGGCCAAAATCGTCGCCGGGTACGAGCCGATTATGCCCGTCTTCGAGGGGCAGATCAGCGAGCAGTCGCTGCTGCAAATCGCGTCTTATATAAAATCCCTGAGTGAGTCCGCAGAGTGAACATCCCAACGAGGTCATTCAAGCCATGAGCCATGCAGTTAGTGCCAACGGCGAGCCAAGAAACTATCTCAACGAAACCTATGGGATCAAATCTTGGCTCCTGACCCTAGATCACAAGCGCATCGGTATCCTCTACTTGATAACGATGGCGATCTTCTTCTTGGCCGGCAGCCTTTTCGCCAGTATGATTCGCTTTGAGTTGATGACGCCCAAGGGCGATTTGGTCGAGGCCGAGACCTACAACAAGCTCTTCACCATGCACGGCGTGGTGATGATCTTCTTCTTCCTCATTCCCTCCATCCCGGCGGCACTGGGCAACTTTTTCATTCCCCTACAGATCGGCGCTCGGGATGTGGCCTTTCCCCGCCTGAATCTCCTCAGCTACTATCTCTACGCGGCCGGGGGGCTGTTCGCCGTGCTGGCCATCATCTTGGGGGGCATTGATACGGGTTGGACCTTTTACACGCCTTACAGCAGCACATACTCAACTTCGTTTGTCTCCCTTGCCTTAGTCGGCGTTTTTGTCAACGGCTTCTCTTCGATCCTCACCGGGGTCAACTTCATGGTCACCATCCACAAAATGCGAGCCCCGGGCATGACGTGGTTCCGCTTGCCGCTTTTTATTTGGGGGCACTACGCGACCAGCCTGATTCAGGTCCTAGGTACCCCAGTGGTGGCCATCACCTTGTTGCTAGTCTGCTTCGAGCGCATCTTCAAGATCGGCATTTTCGATCCCAATTACGGCGGCGATCCGGTGCTCTTTCAGCACATGTTCTGGTTTTACTCGCATCCGGCCGTGTATATCATGATCCTGCCGGGCTTTGCCGTCATTAGCGAAGTAGTAGCTTGCTTCTCGCGCAAGCGGGTCTTCGGCTATTCGTTTGTCGCCTTTTCTTCCTTGGCCATCGCCATCCTCGGCTTTCTCGTCTGGGGACACCACATGTTTGTATCGGGTCAGTCCACCTACGCCAGCATGGTCTTTTCCTTTATTACCTTCTTCGTGGCCGTGCCCTCGGCCATCAAAATTTTCAACTGGTCTTTCACCCTTCACAAAGGCTCGGTTCAGCTAGACTCGCCCATGCTCTACGTGATGGGCTTTATCGGCCTTTTTACCATTGGCGGGCTGACGGGCCTGTTCCTCTCCACCTTGGGCACCGACGTCCATCTCCACGACACCTACTTCGTGGTAGCCCACTTTCACTATGTCATGGTAGGCGGCATGGTCATGGCGTTCCTCTGCGGCCTGCACTTTTGGTGGCCTAAAATGACCGGGCGCATGTACCCGGAAGGGGCGGCCAAGCTCGGCGTCATGTTCGTCTTCGCCGGGTTCAACCTGACCTTCTTTCCCCAGTTTGTCTTGGGCTACTTGGGGATGCCTAGGCGCTATCACGCCTATCCCGAGGAATGGCAAGCCCTCAACATCATGTCCACAGCGGGTGCCACAGTCCTCGGGCTGGGCTTCTCGCTGACCATTGTCTATCTCCTCTGGTCCTTATTTAAGGGCCAGAAGGCCACCGCCAACCCATTCCAAGCCAAGGGCCTCGAATGGGACATCCCCTCGCCGCCCATAGCCCATAACTTCGAAACCATCCCGATAGTTACTTGGGAAGCCTATCCCTACGGCGAGGAGGAACCAGCCCCGCCGGGCACCGAGGTCGTACCTGAACGCGCTAAGGAGGATGAAGTTGTCTGAGCACGCACATAGTGCCCACCACCTGCACCAGTTCGAGACGGCGGAGCAGCAATACGAAGCCGCCAGTCTCGGCATGTGGGCGTTCATCATCCAAGAGATTCTCTTCTTCGGGGGGCTGTTCGGTGCCTATACCGTATATCGCAACACCTATATCGACGCCTTTACCGCTGGCTCGCACCACCTCGACATCTTCTGGGGCACCTTCAATACCATCGTGCTGATCGCCAGCAGCCTGACCATGGCGCTGGCCGTCCGCGCTGCACAGACCAACGCTGGTCGCAACGCGATTACGGGATGGCTCGTCGCCACGATCATTCTCGGATGCGCCTTCTTAGGCGTCAAGTACATCGAGTATAGCGATAAGTGGCACCATCACCTTATCCCCGGCAGCATGTTCCAGTGGAATGACCCCGCCTTTCCCGAGGTTTCGCTCGGCAACGCCAAAATTTTCTTCTCGTTTTACTTTGTGATGACCGGGATGCACGCGCTGCACATGGTCATCGGCGTCGGCATCATGCTGTGGATGATCGCCAAGGTCCGGCGCAACGAGATTTCGGCTCAGTACTTCACACCAATCGAAATTAGCGGCCTTTATTGGCACTTCGTGGATATCGTGTGGATTTTCCTCTTTCCCCTGCTCTATCTGATCGGACGCCACTAATGTCTGAACATCACGTCGTCCCGCTCAAGATCTACTTTCTAATCTTCTCCGCCCTGATGATCGGCACGGTCCTCACCGTGGCCGCCGCCTTTGTCAACATGGGCTTTTTGAATACCCCGGTCGCCCTGATCATCGCCTTAGTAAAGGCATCGCTGGTCATCTTGTTCTTCATGCACGTGAAATACAGCCCCAAGCTGGTCGGGCTGTTTGCCGTGTCCGGCTTCTTCTGGCTGTGCATCCTGTTGGCCTTGACCATGCAGGACTATTACACGCGCGGCTGGGGCGAAGAAGCGCCGGTGGAGTTTCTCAAGCAAGGGTCGTTCTTCTAAGGATGATGGTGAGGGATGAGACTGGTGGAAAGAAATTAGGGATATGTCGATTAAGCTAAAGGACATCTGGCCAATCGAGAATGTTGGCGATTACAAGGTCCATTTCGGACGAGACTTCATCTTTTCGCTGATGAACTTTTACCGTTTTTCGCTGATGAACTTTTACCGTGAGAAAGACGGCTGGCTATTCGGAGGAATCTTCCGCGTCTTGGCTCAGCATGAAGATCGCTACGCGGTTAGGCCCTCGGAGCCGGGAATGTCGATATAGGCCACCGTTCCCTGGCCTGCGGGGCTGTAGGCGGCACTATACAGACTGGGTTGTCCGCTGTCGGCTTGGGCTCCGGGCGGGCGCAGATAGAGAATCCAGTGTTCGCCGGGCCAGAGGAGCGCGGCACTCCGCTCGTGCGTTTTGCGTCGCATGGAGGTGTCAGGATTGCACTTTACACGTTGGAACCATGCCGCTCAAGCAATATCGCGGACCAGCATCAAGATCGCCGATTAGCGATATGCCTCGTGGCGGTGTTCCACTCGGTAGATGGTAACAACTCGCCCGCGATCATCTATGTCGTAGAGAATTCGATAGACTCCCACACGCAAGCTGTAATCCGTTCTTTCTTGAAGCCTTTTTGCAGATGTAGGAAGAGGATTTTCTGACAGGCTATCGATGTGTCTGCTCATCAAGGCGGCAGATTAGAGAGGTCTCGCATCGCCCGCCGCATGATGCGAACGCTATACATCCGCTCTGCCTGCTTGTAACTCTACCCCTCTGAGTCTTCAAGTTCCTCTAGCACACGTAGTCGAGCAGTACCGCTTTCTTCTTGCCACGGGAGTCCACGACAAACTGAGATCTTTTAATCATATCAGCAACGCCCATTTCGTTCTCCTTTCCTGCATATATCCCGCAAATCTCCGGTCCCAAACGACTCTCAAGCAATGTCGCGGACGAGCACCAAGATCGCCGCCTGCGGCACGACGATGAACTTCTCGGCGTCGAACTTGATTTCCACCGCGTCGTTGCGCAGGAAAATGGCGTGGTCTCCCTTCTTCGCCTGGAGGCCGATATAGCGCATCTGCTCGCCCCTCTCTTGGTCCCAAGGCACGCCGTCGTCATCGGTTTTCGGCGGCAAGGGAACGCCTGGCCCTACCTCTTCGACGCGCCCGCTTTGCACATTCTCCTTTTCCAAGGCGGTCGGCGGCAAGTAAAGCCCCACGGCCGTGCGCTCTTCCATGTCGTCAACCCGGATTAGCACGCGGTCGCCGACTACATACAGTTCCTTGTCGCCCCTAATCATCTACTCCTCCTGCGTTAAGACGCTAGTCGCAAACACTCGCTGTAGCGCTCGAAGCGCTCTCCTTCCCCCTCTTCTGGATCGACGTATTTGAGCCAAAGGGCACTGTCCTTCTTGTCGCCGCTGAGTTTGCGGCGGCTGCCCAGATGGCTCGGATCGACGCCGTTCCACACCACTTGGCCATCCTGCATATAGATGAATGCCCCTCGATAGCGGTCAATTAGCTTCCGCCGTTCTTCTTCGTAGATCAGCCCCTGCTCGCAGGTGGTGCGCCGCCAGTTGGCCACTGTAGCGTCTGAGTCCGTAGATACCGAGTCAAATTCGGCAAGCGGAGCCTCGACCTCACTCGCAAAGTCGATCTCGTTCAAATCCACCGTGCCAAAGCCGTGCTCGGCAGCTATCAGCAGATGATTGCGGTCGCGGCGGAAAGGCGGGATCGGCCAATCGGAGCGGGGATCGTGGCCCATCAAAGTCATGCCGCAGGCATCGGTCGCCACCGGATGATCGCCAGCCATCAAGGCATTGCAAATCCGGCCCTCGCCGCCCCATTCGCGTCCCCATTGGCCGGTGAGGGCCTCGACGATGTTGAGGCAGGGCTTGGTAATCATGCCCAAGTCCGGCAGGACGTAAGAAAGCCGGATTAGATGGTGGTAATACGACCGCGTCCGCCCTTCCGGCGGGATCATCGGAGGCAGGCCAAAGAGATTTTTCAGGGTCAAGGTAATGCCCATGAAGGCGTGATTTTTCATCTTGGCGATGGATACCACCTCGTCGGCCTCGGCAAAGATGGCATTGAGCAGGTAGCGGTCGAACATGCAGCCGCCACCGGGTACGTCGTACGTGGCAAAGGGAGGCAAGTTTGAGTCCACATAGCGGACGCCAAAATCGTCCAATATATAGCGGTAGTTGAAGTCTTCGGGCGTTACATGGCCGTTGCCGTAAGGATAGGTGTCGGTGGCGACTAGCTCGGCGGTAGTCCGCTCTCGCAGCAGGCGCAGCACCGCGCGGGCCACCGCATCATCTACTAACTCCCTCCGGCGACCAGCGAAGTACTCTATGCGCTCCGGCGGCTTGATCATATTGAATTTCAATACGATCCGCCGCGCCTTTTCCAGCTTCTTCCAAGAGCGATCTAGCGGATCGGTAGTCCGTTTGAGGACCTCGTATATTTCTTCCTCGCTCGCCCGATGGTGGCAATGCGAGGCTCTAACCGCGTATTGTCTATCGCCCATGGCGACCTTTCCTTTCCAGTTAAATGTTTGTGGTTTACTACTCACCGAGGACGCCCACGGTCTGTTCGAGCCGCATCAGGGCAAGCGCCTTGTCGCGGCGAGCAACAGCACTTTGAGTGCGCGCCTCCACTAAGGCCAATTGCGCGTCCAGATTTTCCAATTGCGTACCGACTCCGCTCACATAGCGCAACTCGGCGACTTCCAGCCCCTTCTCGGCCTGCAATACCGCATCGCGGTGGGCCTCAATGCGCTCGCTGGCTTCCTCGACGGCATAATAGGCCTGCTGGATTTGCAGCCGCACTTCTCTCTCGATCCGTTGATGGTCGTACTCTATCCGCCGCAGGTCCTGCCGCGCCTGTGCTACTCGCGCCCCGGTGAGCCGCCCGTCGAAAAGTGGTATTTGCACTACTAGCCCGGTGTTCCAACTCTTGCGCCACTCCCGATCGGCTAGGTCGAACTCGTCGCTCTGGAACTGGGTTTGTCCAGTGGCTACTAGTTCCACCCTAGGCCGGGTGGACGCCTGATCAGCGGCGATCTTTCGCTCGTGCCATCCTATTTCTTGCTCGACGTGTGCCAGCTCTGGCCGCTCCGATAGCCCCAAGGTGACGAGAGCTTCCGGATCATCGAGATCAAGTGCCGTCTCGGTGCGAAACGTTCCCCGCACTTCTATGGCTCGGTCCAAGTCTAAACCAACGACATCCTTGAGGGCCATAGTCGCCAGCCGCAGGTTGTTTTCGGCGCGAATGGAATCGGCGCGCATGTTCGAGACCTGCACCTGAGCGCGCAACTGGTCGAGTTCGGCGGCCCGGCCGGCCTGCGCCCATGCCTCCACCTCGGACAGATTGCGTCTCGCCCACGCAAGTGCCAGATGCGACACGGTGCGCAACTCCTCTGCTAGGAGCAGGTCGTAAAATCGCTCCTCTACCTCGGCCATCACGAGCTGTGTTGTCTGCCTCTCGGTCTGGCCAAGCATGGCAAATTGGCGGCGAGCCATGTCCTCAAAAGCGCGAATGCGGCCTCCAGCATAGAGCGGCTGGCGCACACTCATGATGCCCGTGATGTTGTTTTCCGTGCCTATTTTGACGGCACTGCCGGCAAAAATAAAAGAAGGCAGCAGCCAGTTGCGGTTATAAGTGAAGGAGGCCTCGACCTGCGGCAGCCCCCCCGCCCGAGCCACGCGGAGTTCCTCGCGCCCACTCAGCAGGTCAATGCGGGCTTGCAATAGGCGTTCGTTGTTTTCTTGCACCAAAGCCAACCCAGTTTGCAAGTCGAGGATCAGCGGCCTAGCCTCTGCGTTGGCTGAACGGCTAGAGACCACGCACAAGACCACCAAGCAGAAAGTCTTGATCAACATAGCAAGCCGCGTTGCCGCAGCCACGCCGCGACATCCTCGCCTCCCACATCGGCCAGCGCAACGCCGTCGATTTCAACGCCGGGCCAAGCGTACTGCCGGCTCTTGGCGACCATTTCCGCAAAGGCCTTGCGGCCGCTGATAATATCCAATTCCTCGCATTGTAATCCGGCTCTATCGAGTACCGCCCGCACTCCTGGGAGCCAAAGGCAATACGGATTGAGATATGCTTTGATTACAGGGGTAGTCTCTTCCACTTTGTCCTTTCCGATGTATAGGGGACGCGATATATTGAGAAAAACATATCGCCCGCCTCTCATCCCTGTCAAGGAAGGCATCTCTAATTCATGAAACCTCTGATCCTGTTCCACGGAGGCTGTAACGACGGCTTCTGTGCCGCGTGGATCTACCGCCGCTACGTCAACCCGCAAGCCGAATTTAGGGCGGTTCAATACAATACCGACCCACCGGCTACGGCCGGCCGCGACGTCGTCATCCTCGACTTCAGCTACGAGCGGGTACAGCTCATGGAGATGCACGGCCACGCCCGCTCGCTCTTGGTTTTGGACCATCACGAGACGGCCGCGCATGACTTAGCCGGGCTCGACTATTGCGTGTTCGCCGAGGACAAGTCTGGGGGGCGCATGACTTGGGAATACTTTTTCGACCCCCGCTCTCAGGCCAGTATCGACGACGTCCCCTGGCTGGTGGCCTATACCGAAGACCGCGATCTGTGGCGGTGGGCCTTGGCCGATTCCAAGGCCGTCAACGCCGCCCTCGCCTCGTACCCGCGCGACTTTGCCGTGTGGGACGAAATCGCCGCGCGAGGGCCGCAAGCCCTCGCCGTGGAAGGCCAAGCCATTCTCCGCTTCCAACACCGGCTCATCCGGCCGCGCGTCCGCTATCACGGTTGGACCACTATTAGCGGGTTTCGCGTTCCCATTACCAATGCCACGTTTCTGACCTCTGAAATCGGCAATGCCCTCGCCGAAGGGCATCCCTTTTCCGCGGTGTTTTTCGTCCGTCCCGACAGCAAGGTCGTGTACAATCTGCGCTCCAAGGGGGACGCGGCCGCGGATGTGGGCCGCATAGCGCGCGATCACGGCGGCGGTGGGCACAAACACGCGGCGGCTTTTACCTTGGAGACTATGTTGCCGATGGAAGATGCTGCATAGATGACCCCCGAACAGCGTTATCTATTCGACATCAACGGCTATTTGCATCTTCCCAATGTGCTTAGCGATAGCGAACTAGCGGCTGCCCGAGCGGCTGTGGACCGCTATATGGCCACGCCCGATGACGAACTGCCCGAGGGCTTTTCCCGCTCCGACGACGGCAAGTCCTACGCCAACGGCTTTGCTTTCGATAAGGCGCTTGAATCCTTGATCTTCCACCCCACCCTGTGGCCCATCATCAAAGAGTTCACCCACGACCGGCCTGCTTTTAGCCGGGGCACCCTGTTGGTAAATAGTCACCGGCACGAGCCGCTGCGCCTGCATTGTGCCCGCGAGGACTTTGGCTGGCAAAGTACGCGCTACGACACCCGCGAAGGCCGGATCTTCTGCGACGATTTCGTCATCTTCCCCTATTTCGACGACGTCTTCCCGGGCGACGGCGGCTTGTTGGTGGTTCCAGGCTCGCACAAGGCGGCGTTTGCGCGTCCGCCTAGCCTGTTCAACGGCGGCGTCACCACCCATTTGGAGGATTTGCCCGTTGGGGTCGTCAATGTGACGCCGCGGGCCGGAGACGCCGTGGTAATGACGGAAATGCTAGCCCACGGGACCTTGCAATGGAAGCCTAAAGATCGCTTGCGCCGCACCTTAGTGTTGCGCTACCGGCCCCAATTCAAGGGCCAAGCCGCGGTCCCGGAAGTCCTCTATGACCGCTTGTCGCCTCAGACTAGAGAGCTGATGGCCTCAGCTCACTACACCCATGTCAAGGAGATGGTCAAGAAGGGTGTAGTGCGGCTCACTTAAACAAAATCAAACCAAAAAAACAGGCACCTGCGATGGGTCGCAAGCACCTGTTTTTTTGGTGAGCCCACTGGGGATCGAACCCAGGACCTACGGATTAAAAGTCCGGTGCTCTACCAGCTGAGCTATAGGCTCTATCCGCGCTGTATCTAACTCAAAATAAGCGGTTTGCGTATCCATCGCAAGGCTTTGGTCAGTGGTTAGTGGCCAGTGGTCCGTCCCGTCCCGTCCACCCAATTAGTAGGCCAAAGCGATTATTTTGGTTGTTTTCTGAGTCTGCGCGTCCCCTTGCACTTCAACCCGCAAAATGTAGTTTCCCGGCGCGGCCATCTGCCCGGATTCGTCTTGGCCATCCCAACTCAACTTTGTCGGCCCGGCTGTTTGCTGCTGATCGTCCAACACTCGGACTTTCCGTCCGCTCAGGTCGTAGAGTGACACGTGCAGCAAGCGGGGCTGGAGGACGTTCAACAGGGCGAATTCTATCTGCAGCAAATCGCCGATGCCATCTCCGTTGGGGGTCACGAGCGCAGCCGACAACGCGAGCCTGTCAATTAACCCAGAGCTGACGGGCAGCGACACGGCGATCGCTTCGCTGGCATCGCCCACATCCACCCGTTGCCTTATCTGTCGCTCTCCCTGGCCGCTGGCTAAGAACGCCTCGAAGGGCATCTGTTGGCGGTATATGGTGCTGGCAAAGTCGAGTTCGATCAACCCGGCTCGGACGAATGGATCGGCAAAGGCGATGTCCAAGCCGCCATCCACTAGGGTGACCTCTGCATCCAATTAGGACTTGCCAGCGCAGCGATCCGTCCGATCCCCAGAGGATATACCAAGGGAAGTGGATGGCGTTGCGCCGGATCCAGCGCCAGTCAACGCTGCTGGGCGCAATGCCGGCCAGATCGCCCAAAATTCGCACCCGATCCACCCAGTACAGGGCACCTAAGTCAAAAGTGAATTCGGTGTCGCCCGGTTGAGAAAAACCCCAGTAGCGCCAACTCGACACGATATCGCCATCGATCAGCGCGTTGCTATTGCCCGTTGATTCGTAGCCCTCGGCCCGCGTGCCGATTTCGTTGAGGATATCGACTTGGCCGCCGCGTTCCCGCATCCCCAGCGAGATGTTGTCCCCCACGGCCTTCACCTCAATCGAGCTGATCCCCGCCCCTTGGGTGGGCAAGTCCACTTCAATGCGGATGAATTGCAGCGGTTTAAGGCCGTATTCGATGACCACCTCCCGCTGCTGGTTGAAGCTGTAGCGAAAGCGGTCGCTATAGCGCATAATGCTCGGCAAGGGTAGTCCGGTCGAATCAAAAAAGTGCTCGCCATTGGACAGCAGAACCTGAAAAAACTCCAACGGCGGTCCATCTTCCCTGAGCTGCAAGATCACGCGCCGCGCAGAAACGACGCGACCCAGATCGAGCTCGACGTACATGCTATCGGGATCATCGTCCCAATCGGGGCCCCAGAAGCGGCCCGAGCTCCCGTCGATCAGATTGCCAGCATCGCCGCCGTTGGAGCCTGCGGCGCGGATGCCGCCGCCGAAATTGCCAGCATTGGCGACCGCATCGATATTGCGCCGCACGAATCTGGGGCCGGCCTTCCCGCGGCGGATTTCGATTGCGTCGCCAGGCCGCTGCCACGCATCCCAATCCGCACTGGTCCCAATCCGCAGTTCTTCGCACGTCGCGGGCGAATATATCACTCCGCAGGGCAGCAAGGCCCAAAGGGCGAGCCCCAACTTGCGTTGAGTTTTCATGGTGCGACTCCCGCGCCCGGGTGTAAGTTAGCACAAACGGCTACGCAGACAAAAACAAGTGCCTAGGATTTTCCCCAGCACTTGTTTCGCGAGTGCCGGCCACGGCCAGCACAGCCCCGCGACGCCAGCAGGCGCTTTGTTAGGAACTCTAAGGGTTAGGCGAGCAAAAAAGCCCCAGCTTGCCGGTAGGAGACAAGCCGGGAAACGCAGGGTTGTAGTCGATGTTTAGGGGATGGCGTACTTGAAAACAATTTGAATCAAGACCAGCACTACGGGCACTCCGATGCTTATCGCCTTGATCGCCATCCGCACTTCGCCCTTGAGTTCGGCAACATCCTCCTTTGTCGCCAGATACTTATGATGAGAAAACGCTACCTGTTCCCTATCCCACGCGATACTTCGTCACGGCCTCCATATCAAGCTCAAAGCCCAGCCCAAGGGCGACAAAGCCATCACGACGAGAGATCAACGGAGTACGGCCTATTCTTGCCCTCGCAAAAATACAGGGCCTTGAATCGGTCCATTTGTTTGATTTTGTCGATCAAGACTCGTTCCTGCTGCGAGCTCGACACATTCCGTACAAGCGACTTGGCCTCCGCTTCGGTCAACCGCAAAACGAGATAGTTGGCGATGGCCGAAAATACCGAGACGTCGAAGTCCTTCGCCTCTTGCGAGGCAAGCACTAGCGAAATACCGTATTTTCGGCACTCTTTCGCCATGGTGGGAATGAGCTTTAACCCTGCGGCTCGATGCGCCTCGTCGAAAATCAAAGCGTGCGTGATTCGATCTTGGATCCCTCGGCGGAACATGTCTTTGTAGAGACCGTAAAACACCAACGACGCAAAGGCTCGCTGAAGGTTGTCATTCTGAGTCATGTGAATCCGAATGACGGTCGGCTGCTCGCTCTCCCACAGACTACTGTGGGACTCACGGAGATCGAAGAACCCGTAATCTTCAAGTTCTTCCAAACGCGCAAGCAGCGTCCGCAACCCGCGGTCCGGTTTTGAATCGTCGCGCAGAATCTCGACGAAGCGACTGAACGTCGGTTCCGGCAAATCCGGGGCAGCCGCGTTGGCGTTTCCCCACCCTACCTCAACGAAGCTTTCCTTGATGGCCCCCCGAATGCGCTCGGCCTGAATGTCGCCGAGTTCTGGGTAGATGGCTGCGAAGATATCCCGCACCGCGCCCGCCACATCGAGATGCGCCATCCAAGACTCTCGATCGACCACCTCCAGCGGGTTGAAGCCCAAACCATCAAAATCGATGAACCGAACCGAATCAGCCGACTGCCCAAGTCGCTCGTCAATATCCTGATGATAGGAAAAGACGATCGGGCGAATACCGGCTGCCATCATCTGATTGCACAGGTTCAGCAGGCAGGTAGTCTTGCCCATACCGGGCAGCCCCGCTATCAGAAGGTGAGGGTTGCCCTGTACGGTCAGTGGCCATCGAACTTCTGTGTTGGTAAAGGGATCGGTGCCGAAACAGATCGAGGGGGCAAACACAACGGCGTCTTTCGGCTCTCCCCCGCAGGCATCCGCATTCTCAACAGCCATATTGCCGACAGTTGTTACCGTGCTTTGTTGAACGCCTAGATCGCCGTTGTGTTGATCATGTTCCTGCTTCAACGGCTCGGGAATGTGCGCGGCCATTTCAACCCGCAAGCCCGAGTCCGGCAGCAGGCCGGGACCGCATAGGAATACCTTCGTGCTCCAATTGTCCGGAGAAATTTTCAACGGATCCGCCCCGGCATACTCAGGGCAAAACACCCAGCCGCGGTCGCCGCTTTTGTCCGTGTCCAGCCTGTAGTCGCCGCCCTTTTCGATCATGCGGTCAATCTCGGCCGCGAGTTTGGTATGCCGTGCGGCCGGTAAATGGTGCCTACGCGCCTTATCTGCATAGAAGTGCAGTACCCGGGCCAGTTTGGCACGACGAACTGCTCTGAACGCAGAGCACTCTTCATGCGAATACCAGTCGTTCCAACGCTTGCTCACCTCAGCGGTCTGCTCCTGAATGCGGCGCAGGATGTCCGGGGACCTTGCAGCGCGTAGATCCCGACGGTATTTGACCTCGACGAAGCGGAACATCAGTCCCTTTCCCGGTGCCGTGGTCACGTACATCAGGTCCGGCCGCACCTCCTTCTCATCGCCGTCCTCGTCCGTCAACGGCGGCAAGAGATCCCGAACATCATCGACGGGAACGATGAAACCGCGCTCCAGCGATACCCAGCATGAATCCGTCTCCTGTGCCTGCTGGCAATTTGCCTGCGCAACGGCGAGCGCGATCAGTTCCGAAGTCGGCGGTTTGTCTCCAGTGAGGCGAATGGCGAGCCGGCCGCTGAGGGCCTTCAGATGCTCCAAGAGGAATTCCGCGTTGCGGCGGCTACGGCTGAGCCCCATCTGATCCAAGGCATCATCAAGTAGGACGCGTACCTCCTCCAAATTGCTGGTAGAGGTAATTAACTGTAAGCAGCCCAAGTCCTCCCGCTCTGGAACGCAGTCAATCACGTAAGCATCGTAGATTGTCCGATTGTCCCGTGGGGAATCGAAGTACTCGATGCCGGCGTTCCGGTCCAGCGTAATGACCCAATCGCAAAGCCGATGGAGCTCCCTGAGGCCACCCTCCTTTTCCCGCGACACCTCTGTGTACAGCACCGGCAGCTTTCCACTCACGGCACCGACATGTCGCGCCACAGCATCCTGTATGGCACCCTGCAAGTCCGCCAAGCGTTTAGTATGTGCGCGGTCCGCCGGGTGCCTTTCGCCAGCTTGCGCCAGCGGGACTGTGCTGCACCATAGCGGCGCGGGCCTAGCGGCGAAGTCGCGCACGTAGAACGAGAGCAGGCCAAACGCATGGAACATCCCGTCGCTCGGCCTCTCCCGCTCGGCCAGCCTTACCTGCGACTCGAAGGTGTCAAACGCGACCGCAACGTGGGCTGCGGTCTTAGGATCAAGCTCATTCTTGCGTGCCCAGCGCAACCTCGGCATGTTCACGCCGCCGGGCAGACTCAGGGATTCGAGCATCCATTGATCGTCAGGTGATACCGCGCCGGCACCACTGCGCCGCCGTTCCCGCGCCTCGGCGATGAACCGCCCGGCAATTCCGCGTTGCTCCTCAGAAGGGTACATTTCCAGCGAGAAAACGGGCGCACCCCGAGATTGCTCTTCGGAAACATCCTCGTCATCGGCCCGGCGCAGGCGGTCATGGACGCGGCCCAGCGACCGGGCGATGGTCAGGCCATCTCCCGCCCGAAGGGCGTGAACGCGGAGTAGGCGGGACGTGTTGTGGCAATCCAAGTACTTGACGACCTCGTCACCGACCACCTCTGCGCTCTGTCCCCCTACTGTCGGAGCGGCGTCCATGGACTCCCCTTCCCCCAGCGCACGGGCGAGAATCGCCACCGCCGCCTTGGGCTCTTTATCTGTATCGGGGACCATGCCGACCGCATGAAAGCCAAGGGTGTCTGCAAAGACAAACGATCCGCCGTCTGGATTCGGGAGAAAAGCCGGAAACATGGCACCATCCAAGCACTGGAACTCGTCTTTTACGTCTTTTGGCTTTTGACCCTGCTCAAAGGCCGCGTGGAAAACGAGATTGTCATACGCCGCATGCCACGCAACGCGCAACGGGTGCATCGGCAAGACGATGAGGCCAATCATCCGCCCAGCAAGGGACTGCACCTCTACAGTGTTGCACCGCGCCAAGGATGGATCGCCACTCTCCAACAATGCAGTCCAAGCGCGGGTGTACCCTTTGACCGAATCAAAGGCTTTCGCCCTATCGTCATAAACGTGCCCCACCACACCGCCGCCCTCGCGGACGCAGTCGGCTAATTTTCGGCTCGCCACGGTGGCTTTCTCCCATGTCGGCCCTTCATCCTCATGGTGAATGAACTCCACGTCTCCCGCTCGGGCACCGGACGCACGCACCTTGACGCGCCAGCGCCCAATGGCTCCGCCTCGCTCCGTCCACTGCTTTTCCACGTCGCGGAGCAGCGGCGGGCAGGGGACGCGAAAACTCAATCTTTTTGTACCCACAGATGTGCGTAACAGCACGAAATTGCTCTTCGCATCAAAGCTGAAATTCGCCGGACGGTCGGCGATGGCGGACGCGCTCTCCCGCTCATCGAGCTCGACCAACCCCTCGCTGAACGCACGGACCTTTCGGCCAGCCCCTCCAGCGGTCTTTTCGGGTGGCTCGCCAAAGCGGATGATGAACTCCTCGCTCTCTTGCGGTTCGACTGCGTCGTTCCCCACCACGGAAACCACCACTTTGGCGGAGACCAGAGAGTCTTCGTTCAGCATTGAAAAGTCATCGTTGCTGAACCGGCACTTCTCCTCTTTTCTCGCCGCGTGACTCACGTTATGCACGGATAGCTCTTCATCCACGCCGGTTACTATGGCAACGCGGTACTCTACGGCATTCTTTGCCAAATTGCCGGGTCGCGCCTTCCAGCGGACCTCCAGCTTTGAATAGTCCGACGACGACATGGGCTCGGGCTTCAGGATCAGAACCGGTAGTTGCTGGCTGAGGTCTTCAACCAGCGATTTCACTTCGGGTTCTAATCCCGACCACTTGGCTATCGCGCCGTTCCGGTTGCGCCAAGACGTAAGTTCGATGGCTTGAATGTCATGGGCACTCTCTATCTGCAATGCGCCCACCCATAGTTTTTGCTTGTCGGCCAGTGCCGCCAACGCCGACAGCAGCGATTGGGTTTGTGCGGTGTGCAGAAAAACTTCGAGATCGCGGCGTTGCTCACCTGTCGGCTCCGCCAGCCGCAGCGACTCAATACGCACCGGGATAGTCAGCCCAGAGGCCGCCGTTCTCAACAGGTGATCTACAAATCGGCGCGAGTAGTCCAAGACTTCTTCGTCCAAACCGGCGGATTCGGCGACCGGCCACAGGCCGAGCAGGTAAAGATACGCGCCCGGATGCCGTTTGTGCGCTGCGATGCGGCAGAGAAAGTCGAATGCGGTCCAAGGCGAAACGCTGTACTGACTGCCGGATCCCTGCGCCTTTTTGATGGCCCGCTCGGCATATCGGCGATGGGTGCTCGACGACCGGCGCGTCCCCTCGGCACCAGCCAGTCGTCGAGCTTCCTTGAACAGGCTTGTCTCATCTACTTCCCGCGAGGCACTGTAGATGCCATCCATGCCGGCACCGGCAAGATGGGTATCCACCAGCAACAGGGCGGCATCGCCTTTGGCTTCGCGCATCTCGACAGCTTGGTCCGCGGTAATGGTCCTCAGGTCTGTATCATCCGCATCCGCCACCCGCTGAACCTGCCAATTTGGTACGCGGAAGTTGTCGTCCGCCGCGAGCTTTGTCACCACATCCGGCGTCAGGCAGCGGACGAAGGCCATAGCCCCGGTTTCGGCTCGGCCAAGCACCTTCTCAAACGCCTGCCCGAGGATTTGCCCATGTAGTTTGCTCCATTCCATATCAGTTCTCCATCGCCGGCTTGAAGCGAGGCTCCAGCCGCTTCATCGCTTCCGCATCGTTGACGCCCACCAAAAGCCCTAAATCGCGCAGACGCCGCTCCAGAATCGTGCGATTCCTTTGCAGCAATTCGTTGGAGATCGTCATCCCCGACGGGGCGGTATCCACGTGTAATCCATAGCGTTCGCGCAAGACTTCGAGAAACTCCCGGAACGAAAGAGGGCGAACGCCCGGTTTGTTGCCACTTCTCAACAAGTGCAGATGCACCAGATAGTCCAGCACCGAATCAGTGAACACTAGGGAACGAACATCGCGTTTCCGGCGCGTTGTGCTCCCACCAAGACCGCGCGTCGTCGTCCTTCTAGCGGCCAGACCGTTTGGACGACCGGTGAGCAAATTCGAGTCGAGCATCGCCATGAAGTGGCTACGAGGCCCCATTAGCACCATCAATCCATCGGCAAGCCGCCAGACCGGGTTTTCTTGGCTGGTATCGTTAGTCAAGATTTCCGCGAATTCGGGGTAGTCGTCCGCTAGTTCCTCGGCCAGTTTGTCGGCATCGTCTTCTATCCTGTCCAAAATTCTTCGTGCTTGCGGATGGCGGTCGTGCAGCAAGTCCCCCAATAGATTCAGCCAATCCGTGGCATAAGGGCGGGTAGCAATATCCTCCCTTTTGATTCTTTTATTGTCCCGCGCCCGATAGTCCAATAGCCGCAGTACCATCAAAAGGACGGGAAAACGCTCCATACGCCGCCTATAGTCATCCATCGACTGCTCGGCCGCGTCCCGGATGCTGCGCTCGATCCCATTAGAGCAATCCACGAACAAAGGGGCGGGTAGCTGTTCATCGCGGTGCGGGACAGTACCTGTCTCCGACCACCGCAACAACAACTCGACTGTGCTAGTAAAAATAGTCGTCAGACCAATGGCAATACAGGACTCCAGCATTTCCACCAGAGCGTATCGCGGCACTGGGTTTGCGTAGGAGCGCACAAAGCGGCGGATGTCCTCGGAGAAATTCCGCGCCACTTCCTCTGCTATGGGGCGTTGATTGGAGATTGTGCCGCCCTCCTTACCCCGCATCTTGTCCGGTGCCGTCTTGAGTTGCTGCGCGAGCCGGATCATCAACAGTTGGTCCAGTCCAACGGAGTCGTCTTCCTCCTTGAACCGATCCGATGCCAAGTCGCTCAAGACCCCTCCACGGCGGGTAACGCCTTGGCCGAAGGCACCCAACAAAACGTTCTCCTCGTACTTTTTCCCCACCGGGAACCATGTTTTTTTATCGTCGCTCTGTCCGACTAACTCGCCCTTCTGATCGGCCAGCATGGCTACGATCATTTCGGGAACGTAACGGAGGTGCGCCACTGTCTCTGGAAGATCTACCCAACTCGCCATGTAATGGGCTGGGGCGACCCGCTGGATTTGCTGGTCGCGACCGAGATTGTGCTTGATATTTTCGAGACAGAAACAGAGCAATAAATCGCCAAGGATGGCTTTCTCGGCTTCGCCCTCGAAACCGCACAACTCTACTGTACCGGAAAGCCTCTCTGCGATGCGTTCTATGGTCGCTGATTGTCTTATTCGGCTAGGCGATCCATCTTTATCGCCGAAGGTTTCTAGAAATTTTCCCTTCCCTCTCCGTTCACCGAAGCGGAACATATAGAAGACCGCGGGAAGAACCGCGGAAAGCTCAAAAATCTGTACCGAGACCGGCAATACCTTGTCGTAGTTACTGGACCAGATTTCTCGGGTCATGCCGGGGCCCAGTACGTCTTCGACGAGTTTGCGCACATTATCGGCCATTTGTCATCTACTCCTCCAGTCGCTGAATAATCATCTGTTGCTGAACATCGGCGCCGGCACCTTTGACGATCGCCGCAGAAACCTCGTAGATCGCCTCGTCCTGCATGTGATTCCAAGCCAACACCTTGCGGTCATCCTCGCGCACCAACCGTTGCACAAAAATCGACAAGTGGGCAAAGGTGTCATCGGTCGATACATCGCCCAACTGGTAGCCGTCGCTCAGTTCCAAAAGCAGGTGAAACAGGTCGGCACCGAGGCGGAGCCGCTCTTTACGCCCACCTCGATAGCGGTAGATCAAAAAGGCTTGGCGATGCAGCCGGTCAAGTCCTTCGGCTTCGGCTGGCAGGTCCGCTTCAAGCCGAAAGCTGGTCAGTGGCTTCTCCACCCAGAACGCGGTTTCCGTGGGCGTTCGCGGCGTGATGCGTAGCGGGACTACACCGGGGCGGTCAAGTGCTTGGGGCGGCAGACTTTCCAAACGCGCAATCCCCTCGCACAGCCTTCGGCACAGATCGTCGAGATCACCTTCGGCGCTTGGGAGATTGCTAAACTCCCGATAATACCGCGCTTGGGCCAAGCCGAGGGCGTAAGGATCTGCGGCGAGCGCGGCGATGTCGTCTGCGGTCCATTCAAAGTAGGCCCGCCGCCGCGCTTCTTCCAGCGTCAGCCCCGGATAGTGGGGAGCACCTCCCGAGGTATCAACAGAGGGGGTTCGCAGAAGGCGTCGATCAATCTGCGGATGGGCTTCAAGGGCTGGGTCAAAGCGAATTAGCTCTTGCAACACATCTCCCTGTCGCCCCGGCGACTCCGGCGAAAAGGCGCGTTCCCAATAGGGCAACGGAGCATCCTCACCGCTGTGATAGTCGCTGCAGAAGTGAACGCCGAACAGGATATACACCAGTGCGGCCCGCAGTTCGCGGACGGTGATGTGGGTTTCGCCGCGCAGGTGAACGGCTTGCAACATCTCGAACAGTCGTTGCCGAGCGCGCTTGCGCTCATCTTCCGGGGCCATGCCGGGCAGCCCTTTGGGACCAAACCGCCGCATGGCGCGCCGGACCTCACACCGGTCTTGGGCCGAACACGTCTCGCAAGGTGCCCAAATCTGGGGGGACTTTTCTTTGCCGTAGAGGCTGTCTATCAGCTCATCGAGAAAGTCGGTTTTAATGTTTGCTTCGTCCGGCACCACGCTGCCAACAAGCGACCGTTGATTGAGGCTGATGAAGCGGATGTGCGATTCGGGCGCGGATTCCTCGCCATTGAGTAGGTTGTAGAGAGCCTGTGTCAACGGCGTTTCGGCTCTATCAATCCACTCCAAGAGACGCCCATCGTTGATCGCCAGCAGATGGACAATGTCTTCGCCGGGCGCACCCTGTTGAAACGGCTGCAAAAATTCATCCAACAGCTCATCGGCGGAACGTCCCTGCCACGACGCCGACCCATCGAGATTCATGCGGACAATCAGGCCATCGTCCATCGGATGCTCCAGAATGCGCTCTGAGGAATTGTGTATGCCAAACCCAAGGCGACCAGCAAGGTGCTGCAGCAACGCGGTTTTCCCGTCGCCGGCGTTGCCGCACAGGATGACGAGCCGGACTTTTCGGCACAGAATGTCGCCATACAGGGCCTCTTCGAGACGGGTTTCAACATAGGTTTGCTCGGCAAAGTTCGTGTCGAGGCCGCGTGTTTCGCTGTTTCCCCAGCGAGAGCCGGGGTAGGATTGCAGCAAGGATTGCAGCCAACGCACTTCATTCTCACGGCGAGCGGGAGGTTCCGCTGGTGGCTCTGCGGATTCATCGGCACTTTCGGCCTCAGTGGCCGAGGGGGGACTCAAAGCGGCCTTCGCTTCATCCGCAGAAGCAAATCGCTGCTCGGGGTCGGGATCCGTCGCCTTCGCTAGGAATGCGGTGATGGTTGGATAATCCTCGCGCTCGACGCCATCCCAATTCAAGCCGCGTTCCTTGGCCCGGCTGCCATCGTACATGAACGGCTCCTTCTCGAAGAGCACCTGAAAGAAGCTCGCAGCTAACGCGAAGAAGTCGTCTGCAGGAGCGGCCGGCCGGTCTTTGGGATGTGTATGCGGGCTATATATGATGGTGCCGGGGATGACCGGCTCCCCCACCTTGGCCACGCAGTCGTAGTCCGTCAAAACAATCTCGTCATCGGCAACGATCATGTTGCGCGGGCTGACGTCGCCATGCACCAAGCCGTTGCGATGCAGAACGTCTAATGCATCGCAAACCGTTCGCAGCCAACGCAACGCCAATGCCTCCCCCGACTCTTCGTGGAAGTCTTCGGCGAGAATCGGGAGCACACCGGCGAGCTCGCTCAAGGGTTCGCCTTCGATCCACCGCATCAAGGCAACGAAATCGTTGTCGCGCCACTCCTCCGCCGTTTCAAATATGGTCGAAAGCGCTGCCGAATCAGCGAGGTGCGAATGCGCTAAGTTGTATGCCTGAAGGACTCGCCGACCCGTTTCTTCGTCGCTGACCACCTTGGCGACGTAGGCCCCGAGATCGCCGCCGGTCGCGCCATCGATCCGCACTACCTTGAACGTAGTTCCAACCCCGCCGGAACCGAGACGCGAAACGATTCGGTAATCCCGGCCGCGAAAGTTCACGATCTGATCTTCGGTCCAGAATCGGGCCGGTGGCGCGATGACTGCCGGCGGTTCGCCCAGCAGGTCCAACAATGAGGCGTGGAGTTTTTCCAATGTAGTTCGCGCCGCCGGATCGTCCGCCGTACCCTCGGCTAGCGCCCTGCTAGCCTCCACTTCCTGGCCGGCCTTGTCGGCCGTGTGGCCGTGTGGCCCCGTACCCTCGGCTAGCGCCCTGCTAGCCTCCACTTCTCTTCCCTCGAACAGCACGGACAGACTGGCGCACAACGAATACACATCGGATCGACGATCCGCCGCCCCAAGGCCCTGTTTGCGAATCTCGGGGGCCACCGCAACATCCCACTCGTCTTCTGCCCCGCCGGAGACCGCCACTGTGACATCAGCGGGAATCCGGGCGTACTGGAAACCTGTCAAAATCGGCGTGTTGTCGTGTTTGACGAGAATCGTGCCCGGCGCAAGGTTCCGGTGCAGCATGGGTTCCTCGCCCTCACCCGGTTCGTGCAACTTCGTCAATGCTTCTACTGCTTGCCGAGCGAAGTCTAGTCGCGCCTTCGCATCCCACGTATCGTCGGTGGCGCGGTGCTCAACGCTAGGAGCCGCCGGGTCTGCGACCGTGAAGAACCACATCTCGCCAGCATACCCCGGTGCCTCTTGGAATGAATCGACAATGCGCGGTGCCCAAGCGCGAAGTTGCAACCGGTGCAGCGCGTCAAATTCCCTCCGCACCCTCGCCTCTAGGTCCCGCTGTTCGGTTGCCGACACGTCATAGAGGTGCAGCAGCACGGGATCTCGACGGGTGGAATGCACACCCTTGTAGATTCGATGCAATCGCTCGTCCGTAGGCGTCTGGAGCGTCAGATTGACATAGCCAGCCAATCGTCTCAGCGCACCGTCCACAGCCACACTGGCCTTCGGGTACAAAGCTTTGCCCAGCATTTTGACTTGCGACGGCGATAGGAACTCTGGCGCATCCAGTGCCAAGGCACCTTGCCAAGTTTTCAATGTGTGGAACCGAACGCCGCGAACTTCCCGTCCCTCAAGCGGCTTGACTTTCGCCGCATCCTGCGTGACCAAAAACACCCCATCCACCCGGCCGAGATCCGAGATCATCCGGCGCAAAGTGGTGCCGACCTTGCGCGCCTTGTCCGTTACGCGCTCGGCTTCGCGTTCCACAAGTTCGTCGTTCCGCTTCACCCAAGCCGCGTTCCAGTGTTTGACCTCAATGACCCGAACTCCAGGCGGGCCAATGGCGACAATGTCGATTTCGTCTGATTGGCGACGATGGGTGGTGGAAAACGCGAGATTCGTCAGCAGCAACCACTCGCCATCACCTGGTTCGGCTATCAGACGAGTCTTGAGTTGGGCAATAGCCTTGCGCTCGCTCTCGTTGACGGCTGGCCCACAGCTAATAGAGGTTACTTTCATCCGTTGTCGCCTTCCATGAGCATTTGAGAAAACGCTAGCTTTTTCCTACCTCACGCGATACTTCTCCACGGCCTCCATATCCAGCTCAACGCCCAGCCCGGGTGCGTCCGGCACAACGACGAAGCCATCAACCGGCGTCAGCGCACCGCCGATTAGGTCGTCCTCGCGGGTGAAGTGCAGGCTGTCGGAAGGGATGGTGGCATTGGGAATGGTTGCGTGGACATGCGTGCCATACGCGCCCGACACGCCTAACCCCAACCCCACGACCTGCAACCAAACCGGCATCCCGGCCGCTGCAGCCATGCCGGCGCATAGCTGTGCGCTCTCGACGGTGCCGCCCAAATTGAAGCAATCGGCCGCCTCGGCGCGGATCGCGCTCATCACTATCTGCGGATTGCCTAAATGGGGCGCGAGCCGAATGCGGGTGTGACGGCGAAAGTCGCGATACTGATGCCAGCCCGGCAAGTATTGGAAGGGATCCTCAAATGCCTCGATGTGATACGGCTCTAATGACTCGGCCAGTCGCAGACTGGTACTCAAATCGCCGAAGGTGAAATTCGGATCGACGATAATGCCGTAGTCCGGGCCGGCGGCTTTGGTCATCAGCTTGACGGTCTCGACGAGGTTCCAAGGCCGCGCCTTGAGTTTGTGGGTCTTAAACCCTCGCTTGGCCCCTTCCTCGGCCATAGCGGCGAATTCGCGCGGCTCCAGCGGCGGCGACCACCAGCCCACCGGCACTTGGTCCCAGTGCTTGGATCCCATCAGCTTCCAAGCCGGCACCCCGAGGGCCTTGCCGACGATGTCGTACAGGGCCATGATCATCGCCCCTCCTTTATCGCCCAAGTTGACCTGCATGGGATCGACGCCGATCCACTCGGCCTCCAAGCTCGATCCGCCGCGCCCCCCTTCACCCACCCCGCAGATGCCCTCGTCGGTATGCACTTTGATCAGGCTGATGGGCCGTTCCAAGTAATCTCCGGGACGACTCTTTTCAATTGAGGGGATATGCGGCACCGCGGTGACAAACTCTTCGAGCTGGGTGATTTTCACGAGTACACCTCCTTTAGCCAGTCCTCGGGGATATCGAGCCCAAAGCCGGGGCCTTTGGGCAGACCGAGCCGGCCGTTTCGTGGCACGTTGGTCCCCGGCGGAACTTTGTAGTGTCGCTGCCCCCACTTTGAAGGCGTCCCGATATAGCACTCGGCTAACGGCACCCCGGGCAAAGATCCAACGAAAAACTCGATCAGCGGGGTATTGGGCATCGCCGCCGTCCAATGCTGGCCATACGGATCGTTACCCCCGGTGTGCAGGCACATCTGGACGCTTTGCGAATCGGCGTAATGGGCCAGTTTCATCGCCTCGGTGAAGCCCCCTATCCAGTAGATATCGGCTTGGATCAAATCGACGAGTCGCTCCTGCACGGCCCTCATGCCGGGATGGCGAGTGGACCAGTGCTCGCCGTCGGCCAGCGTCTGCCAAGGTACGCGCTGGCGCAGGACGCGGTGCCCCTCCCAGTCGTAGGGCATCAGCATTTCCTCCATCCAGCGCATCCGATACGGCTTGAGCGCCTCGCAGATGCGCACGGCAAAGTCGAGATCAAAGGTCATCCAGCAATCGAGCATCAAATCGGCAGACGGGCCGATTAACTCGCGGCACTTGGCCATCAGTTCGACCGTGCCGTCGATTCCGGCTTGGCCATCAATGGGTCCGTGCGGACGGGCCAACTTAAACTTTTTGAAACCCAACTCCAAGTACCAATCGACGTCATTGCCGGTAGCATAGACGTCCATCTGGGTGCGCTGCGGGCCTCCGGCCAGCCGATAGACAGGCTGGTCGAGGGTTTTGCCCCATAGATCCCACAGCGCTAGATCGACCCCGGCGACCGCCCGCGCCGTAAGCCCTTCGTTGCCAAAGGACAGCGTCCCCCGCCACATGCGATCGTTGCACCGGTCAATGGCCCCCACCTCCTGCCCGACGACTAGGGGCGCTAGGCACTCGGCGATGATCGGCTGGGTGGCGTGGCCCGAATCCGTGCGACCCAAGCCAAAGGTGCCGTCCTCGGCGATGGCTTTGACCCAGATCACCCCGCCCGGCTTGGGCATAGCCCGCTCCTCGGGCGCGAATTTATCCATTGGCGTGGCCTGCTTAGGCGCCCAAAGCCATGCCTGCTCACGCAGCGGTCTAGTGCCCTCCTCGCTCGGTGGCGGGGGCGATAATTCAAAGGTTTGGATAGCGACTATTTTCTTGGCGCACAAACTCCTCGTCTCCTCATAAAAGAATCCATAGTCAAGCATTGCATGGCTCTTCACCTTGAGCCGTCATCGGGCAGACCCAAGAGCCTTTTGACCGCGGCGACCACAAAGTTCGCATCCTGTTCCGCCTGCCGTGCATCTTCTTCATTGTACTTGTGCTCAAAATAAAACGCCGGTGCCCGAGCCTGGGCCAGCCATAGGGAAATCTCTTCGATTCGGTCTAGCTCCTGAGTATTTACAGGTTCCCGCTTCTGCCGGAGTTGCTCGGAAAATACCGGGGCAACATCGGGTACTTTGGGATAATCTACCCCAGCACTTTCAGGCCCCCTTCAGGACAAGCTCGGCGACTTTCTGCGATCGCCGCACGGCCAGATTGGAGTCGGCTTCTCGTAGAGCACCTTGCACATCGCGCAGGTAGATGCGTTCGCCTTCGGCGATAAGCTGCTTGCCGGTCGCTTGGAGGCTGTCCCTCATAGCACCAACCCCTCGTCCGGTTTCAGATCTGGCTTTAAGTCCCAGTACCAGCCGCTGTCTCGCCGGATTTTTCGGGCACCCAATTGCCGCAGCCTGTCCTGTAACTTGTCTAAGCGATGGCGAAAAAAATGCCCTCGATCTAGGAGAATCCGCGCCTCTTCGATCATATCCAAGTAGAGCGGCAGGTTTTGGTCTGCCTCTTCTCGTGAGAAAATGACGACGTTGGGGGAAGGAAAAATGTGTGGCGCGACTAGAGCCGCCCAACAGGCTTGATGCCGCAGATGTCGCAAGATAGGTAGCAACAACTGAACCCGTTCGCGAAAGACCGGAGGGGCTTTTTCCAGCACGAGCGGCAAATCCACATCGCTTTCCGTTGTCGCGTTGCCGCGGGCTACAGACCCTCTTGGACCGAGGCGACAAAGCAGTCAAGCAACGGCTTATAGGTTGGGTAGCCGAATTTGGCCAGTCGGTAGGTCTCGTCGTCGATGGGGATAATTTTCATAGCGGCTATTCCCAGCTCACGTGGCCGCTGTCGGTTGCAACGCGACACAGCTTTAGGATGGACCAGTTGTACACTTCGCGCGCTGTGATTTTTTGCTGGCGTTGCACAAAGGACACCTCGGCTGCGATCCGCTCGACATCTACGACTTTCGCGGGCCTGCCTCCTGAAGTTAGGTTGTCGTGGCTATCTAACTCTTACAATTCGAGTTGGCATCCTTGATCTGCAGCAGCGTACGCCGCCTCGACAAAGCGCATGGCCTGCCAAGCATCGTCGCCATTGGTGATAAAAGTATTTTGCCCATGGCTGGCGGCGACAAAGTCGGCGATAAAACCCAACCCGGCCGCTCCTCCGTACCCGGGGGCCTCGCCGACGGACAGGTCAAACTGGCGGTACTCGTCCTCGGTCCAACCTTCGGCTTGGCTCTGGACGATGAGCCGGTCGCCGCGTCCGTCCCAATCTTGCATTACCCAAGTCGCATCTCCTGAGGTCCCCCTGAAACACAAGTAGATGTCCCCGTAGCGGCGCGGCAGCACATAGCCCGCGTGGAGGCTGCCCAGCGCCCCGTTGTCCATGCAAAACGAAGCGGCGAGCACATCCTCGACATCGATGCCGGTGCCGCTCAGGGTCGCCTTGTGGGCGCTGACGCCTTTGTACTCTAGGCCGCTGATATAGCGGACCAAATCGACCGTGTGGAGCGCCAGCCAGTGCAGGATTCCCCCACCTGCCTGTGCGCGATCAAAGAGCCAGTGGTCCGGGTTGCGCTGCCCGACGGTGCTGGTGACCATCCGCCCCTCAATGGAGACGATGCGGCCCAAGACGCCAGCGGCGATGAGTTGGCGCGTTTTGTCGGCAATCGGATGACAGCGGTTCAAAAAGGCCGTCGCCCACAAGACCTGCTGTGCGGCGGCTATTTCGTTGAGGCGGGCAATGTCAGCGGCCGTGCGCGCGACCGGTTTCTCGGCAATGGTCGGCACGCCAGCCTGCAAAAGCTGCGCGATGAGGTCCGGGGCCTGGTCGTTGCGCGTACATACTATCGCTAATCCCAGCTTCTCGTCCGCCAGCAGCGCGTCTAGGCTGCTATACACTTGATCGACGCCAGTGCATTCTTCATCCGTGCAGACCACCAATCGGCCCACAGCCTCGCAGTGTTGCAGCGAGGTCAGCCAGCCGCGGCTGTGGGGATTGTCCAACCCGGCGAGGGCAGCGCATACTTTATCCGTCATGGTAGTTCACGACCTTTCTCTCCCGCGCCGAGCGGTAGATGTTTTCCAATAGCGCCACCGTGCGGCGCCCCTCGCGGCCATCCACCCGAAGCGTCGTCCCGTGCTCTAACGCCGAGACTACATCCTCGACGACATGGGTCAGCGGGTTGTCTATGGTCCGTAGCTTCTCCTCCAGCCCATCGCCAAAGACGCGCATCTCGCCCGACAGCGCAGCGTCCAGCAACACCCCTCCTTCGCTACCGTGTACCTCTGCGCTAAAATAAGGGCTTGCCGGGAAGGTCGTCGTGCCCAAGATGCCTCCCTTGGCACCGCTTGCGAAATTCAAGATGGCCTGGCCGATATCCTCAGTCTCAATATCGTGGTTCATTATTGCGGTCTCGCCATAGACGGTCTTGGGCACGCCCATGAACCACAGCAGGAGATCGATCAGGTGCGAGCCTTGGTTAGCCAGCGAACCGCCCCCGTCCATCGCCCAAGTACCGCGCCAGCCGCCGCCGTGTTCAAAGTATTCCTGTGAGCGGAACCACTTAAAGCGCACTTCGCCGAGAATGGGCTTGCCCAACAGGCCCTGTTTGAGGGCTTCGGCGACGCGGTAATTGTTGTCAACGTAGCGGCTTTGGTAATCGACTCCGAGCAAAAGGCCTCCCTCGTCGGCCGCGGCGATCAGCTCGTCGCAGGCTTTGGTGCTGACGTCCATAGGCTTGGTGGTGATTACGTGCTTGCCGGCTCTGAGAGCCTCGACGCCTATTTGCGCGTGCAGCCCGCTCGGAGTCATTACCAGCACGACATCCACATCGCCCCGCCCCAAGGCGTCTTCAAGGGCCGTACACCACGAGCAGCCCATTTCCTCGCCTACTTGGCGGGACAAGTCCTCGTTGAGATCGACGACCACGCGCAGTTTGGCCCCAGCGGTCTCGGCCACTTGCCGAGCGCGATTGCGCCCCATGCCCAGCCCTACAACAGCAAATCCGATCATTTGACTAGCTCCTTTTTCATATCCAATTCAGCAAAGCGTCTATCTGCCAGCCTCTCAAGGCGTTTTGCCTGAGTTAGAAGGGTTTGGCGCAATCCCGATGAAACGTTCCTCTCGCTTATGAGCCGGGCCAAGCTGGCGATCGTACTAGCCCTTCTTGCTATTCTAATATCTGGATTGCGCTGGTATTATCTTGGCTCGGTGCGATATTCAGCTCATCAACAACCGGATTGAGATAATATCGGGCTATCCATTCAATGGCCGATACGCATACGGCGTCGCCAAAACCAAATAGAGCCCTGTTCAGCGGTAGGTCTGGACAGAGCGTAAATTCATCTGCTCCCATTAGGCGGGCACATTCCCTCGGCGTAAGCAGACGAACTGCATACTTCCCGTTACCTCCACGAAAAAGAATCTGTCGGCCACTTCCACACGCGGCGTTCTCAAACATCCGGCGATACCATCGATGCACAGTTCGGCCATGGACCGCTTGTTCCTCACCCGGCCAAAGACCGTACCATAGGAATGCTTTCTGCCAGCGAGCATTCGGTGCCGTTGACTCATCTAGTTCAGCAGGTATTCTGCTAGTTCCTTGCTCCACCATTCCTCGACATCATCCGGCAAGTCTTCGAGCACATCTTCGAGTGTTTGGTCGTCGCCGGAATATTCCACCCCTGGCGTTCAAGGCCCATTCTCATCAGACCGATACCGGCAAAAAACTCGGCAAGCGTTTTTTTTCAGTTTCACGATAAAAGCCCCCTCGTTGTCATATATCAAAATCAACCTGAGCATTGAACGGGACTATGCACCGAGCCTTTGACGCTATAGAATGCCTAAGTGCTCCGCTGTGCGACCTCGTCGCCCATCAATCTTCCACCACGTGCAACCGCTGGTTGGCGGCCAAGTCTTTGAGCACTTGCACCCCCCCGGCCGGCCAGTGAATTTCCAGTCGTTCGATGCGCTCGGCCGTTCCCAATCCGAACACGGGGTCGCGCTGACTGGTCGAGAGGAAACCCGACCCGGCTTTTACCTCCCTGACCTGCCGCCGACCGCCAGCCCATAAATACAGGCGGGCACCGATGCCGTCTCGGTTGCTCTGCCGGCCCTCCAGCGCAACTGCGAGGTAGTTGCCCCCGGCACCGTCGTTGCGCAGCAGGGCGAAGCGGCGGCCGTTGTTGGCGAGGGCAATGTCCAAATCGCCATCTTGATCTATGTCCCCAAAGGAGGAGCCGCGCACCACGTAAGAGGCTGCGAAAGCCGGGCCGCTCTCGGCGGTCACTTCGCGGAAGACGCCCGCGCGCCCATTGCGAAAGATCTGGGCCTGTTGCGCGTAGGTCACCAATTCGTCGTACGATTCAATGTTGTCGTGGACGTGGCCGTTGCCCACGAACAGGTCGAGGTACCCGTCGTTGTCAAAGTCGAAGAAACCCGTGCCAAAACCAAGGTAGTTCAGGCTGAGGTCACCGAGGCCAGCCTTGAAGCTGATCTCGGAGTAAAACGAGCCGTCGTTGCGATACAGCCCGTTGTTTTCCAACTGGTAGTTGGTGACGAACAGGTCGAGGTCGCCGTCTTGGTCTATGTCGCCGGCATCGACGCCCATGCCCGCTTGGCTGGCCCCGTCTGCGCTCAGCGCGGTCCCGGCCAGCAAGCCGATCTCGGCAAAAGTGCCGTCGCCTTGATTGACGTAGTGGAAATTGGGTGTCAAGTCGTTGGCCACGTACAGGTCTGGGTCGCCGTCCCCATCGAAGTCGCCAGCCACCGCGCCCAACCCATTGCCCTCGCGCTCGATACCCGCTTGGCGGCTGACTTGGGAAAAGACGCCGTGGCCCTCATTGCGGTAGAGGATGTCTGCAGTAGAAGCAAAGACCCTCGGATCGCAGTAGAAGCGCAACCCCAGGTCCTCGCGTCCGCACCAAGGCTGTTCACCCAAGGCAAAGCGGACGTACTGCGCGGCGAAGAGGTCGAGGTCGCCATCGAGATCGTAGTCGAACGCAACGGCGCTGGTCGTCCATCCTGTGTGCCCGAGGCCGGCCGCGGCCGTCGCATCGACATAACCACCCCCTTCGCGTCGGTAGAACTGGTCTGGCCCCCACGCCGTCAGGTAGAGGTCCGGGCCGCCGTCGCCATCGTAGTCGGCCGCGAGCACCCCCATGCCATAGGAGGTGCCGGGCGCACCCGCTGCGTCGGCTACCCGGGCAAAGGCGCACCCGTCGTTGCGAAAGAGCTGGTTAGAGGCTGTGCCCCGCCTCTGCTTCATGTCCCCGCTGTTGACCAAGTACAAGTCCCAATCTCCGTCGTCGTCGTAGTCGAGAAAGGCACTGCCAGCGCCGTTGGTCTCGGGCAGGTTTTTATCGGCAGAGATCCCGTTGTCGTGGACGAAGTCAATGCCTAATTCGCGGGCTACCTCGACGAAGTGGCTCTGCCCATAGCCGGCTGCCGATAGCAGGAGCACGATAAGCAGCGCACCCACTGCTTATCCCCTGAGCAGCGGCTCAATATGGTCTTTGGCCCGCAGCAAGCCTTCCTGTTGCAGCTCGGGCGTCTGCCAGAAATAGTGGTCTTCGAGTTCCACCGAAAGCACGCCGTCGTAGCCCACATCTTCGAGCCGGCGCACCACAAAGTTCCAATCCACCTCGCCCTCCCCGGGGATGGTATAGCGCCACCAACCCTCGCCGCACACGTAGGTCGAGATGTATGCCTCGCCCAAGTTGCCGGATTCGTAGAGCTTTTCCGGCATGATCTCGGTATCCTTGAGATGGACGTGCCGCACGCGGTCACCAAACTCGTGCAAGAGCCGCTGATAGTCTATCTGCAAGCGCACAAAGTGGGAAGGATCGTAGCAGATGCCCAGCCGGGGCGACGGGCACGCCGCAAAAATCAAGCGCAGACTCTCGGGCGAGCAGCCTAAATTGGGGTAGTGGGGCCGGCCGCCCGGCCAAGGTTCAATGGCGATATCGACGCCCACCTTCTCGGCGTGGGCCACGACCCGGGGATAGACCTTGGCAAAGATCTCAAAGGTCTCGGCTTTGGACATGCTGGGGTCGTCCGGGGCAAGCACGGTAAAGAGCGTGTGGCCGCCGTGCCGGGCAATCGCGCTCAAGCTCCTCTTGATCTCGCTCAGGCCCTTGCGGCGCTTGGCCGCGTCGCGAGTGAGGACTTGGCCGCCGCCGTCCGAGGTGCCGAGGGCCAAGCCTAGCTGCTCGCAAGTGCGGGCGATCGGACGGGTCAAAGGCGGGGTATCGATCGCGCCAAAACCGTTCTCGGCGAGCCATGCGGCATAGGCATCAAAGCCGATCTGATGGGAAAATGGGGGCATGCGGGTGCCGATTTTCATGGTATGTCCCTTCTATTGGGTTGGATTAAATGGGTATGCGACTCTGCTTGTTTGGGTTGACCCACTGGGTTACTACCAGCGAGACAAATGCCAAGAGCGCACCGCTAATAAAGATGACCTCGTAGCCAAAAAAGAGCCAAGCGTATCCGCCAACTAGGGGCGCGGCCACGGCTGCTACGTGGTTCATGGTCACCCCCATAGAGAGGGTGGGTTTGAGTTCGTCTAAGGGCGCGATCTTGTGCGCGTAGGTCGTCAGCGCGATCCCGCCGAAGAAAATGAGGTTGTCGATACAATAGAGCGCGTACAAACTCGGCCGGTGCTCCACGAACGCGTAGCCCAAAAAGACGAAGACCAACACGCTATAACTTAGAGTGAGCATCCGCCGCTCGCCAAAGCGATCGACCAAACGGCCCATCCACGAAGCCGTCAAGGTGATGAGCACTTGGTTGATCAGCACTAAGACCATGGTCGTCTCCACCGGCATCCCGTGTACTTTCACGAGGGCGAAAATGGCGAAGGTGATAAACATCTGCTTGCGCAGGCCCTGGAAGAAATTCAGGACGTAGTAGAGCAGATAGCGCCGCTTGAGCACCAAGCGCTTCTCGCCTGCGGGCGCGTCCTTGTCATCGACCCAAAACAGGGCTAAGCCACCCGCGGCCGTACACGCACCGGCTAGGACAAAGACCCCCTCGTAGCGCAAAAACTCCAGCCCCACCATGCACACGCCAATCGCCGCTAGCCAAGCCAAGCTGCCGATGCTGCGCAGTTGCCCCAGCCAGCGGCCTTTGTCCGCAGTTGGGCCGTAGGCGAGGCCCATGCTCTGCTCGAGCGGAAGCCAGCAGTGAAAGCCCAAGCTCCACACCAGCGAGAACGAAGCCAACATGAAGACCGAGGATACCTCGGCGTATGCGGCAAGCCCAGCGCCCATTACCACTAGCGCAACAGCGGCAACTTTCGGCGGGGCACAGCGGACGATCAGCGCGAGAAAAAACGCGTTGAGAAAACCAGGGACTTCGCGCAGTGCCTCGACATGGCCCAATTCGTGCGGCTCGATGCCCAGCCGCTCGACGATGAAGTTGTTGAACAGGGTCAACTGCACCCCGAAGAATACCCCGGTCCCAGCCACGGCCACGGCCAAGAGCGCGAAGTTTTTATTCCACTCGGCGAAAGGATTGGCGATGATGGCCCCCTTATTGATGTAGTGAATTCAAGTATGCTTCCCCCTCTCGGTCAACCGACTTGACGCACAGATAGACAGCCGTTAAGCTACCGACCCCAACCAACGCAAAGGAGACTGTTACGATGGCCGACGAACGCGTCTTTATTGGCGACCTGACCCGCAGGGAATTCCGCGAGCGCATCCAAGCCGGCACGATCAAGGCCGCCATCGTGCCCACCGCCGCTACTGAACAGCACAACGAACACCTGCACATGATCCACGACACCTTCCACGCCAGCTATATGGCCGAGCACGCGGCCAAAAAGCTCCTGTCCCAAGTGGTGGTAGCCACGCCGGTGGGCATCGGCGTTTCCGAGCACTGGATGGAGCACATCGGCACCCTGACCGTGCGGCCGGAAATTTTCTGCGAATATGTCTTCGATGTCTGCCATTCGCTCGTGCGTGCTGGCGTTGAGAACATCTTGGTACTCAACGGCCACGGCGGCAACGTCAAACCCATGATGCGTCGCATCGACGAATACCGGGACAAACTCGGCGTAAACCTCCGCTTCCAGTCCTATTGGGACGTATATGACCCCGATTACGTGCAGCAACACATGGAACGGGGACGCCTGCCTGGACACGCCGACGAATTCGAGACATCGACCATGCTCTACCTAGCGCCGGAGCGCGTGCAGACCGAGGCCATCGACAACCCGGCCGCCGCCTTGGGTACGCGCGCCAAGGGCGAAGCGCTAGTGGGACCAGCCGTGGACGGGGTCGCCGCGCTGTTGGAGCAAATGATCGCCGGCGAGAAAATCGACCTGCCGCCGGTGACCTTCTATCCCGAGGGCAAGCGCAACCTCGTCACCGGCGAGCCGGTTTGAGCACGACCCCTAGCGCCTCGGCCGGCGACTCGACGAGCACATCTACGGCCGCGGCGATCTCTTCGAGCGCAAACTCGTGGGTATAGAGCGGTTGGACGCGCAGCTTCCCGGCGGCCATGGCGCGCAGGCACTCGGCTAGGTTGCGCTGAGTCGGCCACTCGACGAAGACCTCGGGATACGCTCGGCCGCGCTCGTATGCTGGGTCGTGATAGCCGGGGCCGGTGCGCGCAGCACTCCGCACATCCACGTTGCCCAGCGCGGACCCAAAGCCGTGCGTTATCTGCGCTCCTCCCACGAGGACAATGCGTCCCATGCGATGCGTATCCGGCGCTTGCTTTAGGCTCTGATAGATGGCGGTAAAGGCATCGCTGGCATCGCCGCCAAAGGCAATGACGCCGAAATCCATGCCATACCCTTGGGTGAACCCTTCGGCCTGCTCGACCACATCCTGTACGGCCGGATCGACGACGCACTCTATGCCCACCTGCTGGGCGATATCCCGACGGCGGGCAAAGCGATCGACCCCCAAGACGTGGCAGCCGCTTAGCTGGGCGAATTGGGCCGTGAGTTGGCCGACCAAGCCCAACCCGACGACGACCCCGTTCTCCCCGTACAAAGGGGCTGTGCGGCGCACTGCGTGTAATCCGGTCGCCGCCAGATGCACAGACGCGGCCTCGGCAAAGCTAACGCCCTCGGGTATGGCCGCGCACAAGTTCTGCGGCACACAAGCCCAATCGGCGTGCAGGGCGTACCCGCCCCCCATGCAGGCCACGCCCTGCCCTACCTCGAATTGCTCTACCTCGGCCCCGACCTGATCGACGACGCCGGCGTTGGCGTAGCCAAAGGGACGCGGTGGACTGTGGGGTTGGGGATTTTTCCGCATGGCCTCCACCCTCCCCAGTTCGCTCCCCGGGCTGATCAACGAAGCTTCCACCCGCATTTTTATCTCGCCGTCTCCGAGTGCGGGCATGGCTTCCTCTAAACACACCCCCTGACCGCGGCCATCAATAGCGGCGACTTTCCGCTGCATAAGTACCTCCTTCTCGCTCGTGCTGGTTGCGCCCCCACGGGCTGCTGTATTACTTATATACCTTGAATATTTACTTATTCTTTTTTCTTTAGCGCACCATTCGAGGCCCTGTGAACGTCATCATCGCTGCAATTTTAGGAGGCGTCCTTTTGGTTTGGGGCGGGTTTTTGGGCCTGCTCCGAATTGCGGACCCCTTCGAGCGCAAACACGTGCTGATCCTCGCCGCGTACACCACCGTCGTCGTCGGCTGTGTCATAGGTTTGGTGCTCTTTATCAATCACGATCGGCAAAAGGAGCACCGCTCTCAGCTAGAGGCGCAAATGGAGGACTTCTCCAATCGCCTCTCCGAGCTGAGCACCCGACTCATTGGCCAGCTAGAGGAAAAAGCTAATCTGACCGCCTCTGAATTCGAGATCCGATCCCTCCTACAAAACGAAGAGGATCACCACCAGCGCACCCGCAACCAACTAGCGACCCAAATAGCTCACAACAACGCGCTGCAAAACAAAATGGATGCCGAGCGCAAGGCGCGGCTGCGCTACCAATCCGACACCGACCGCAAGCTCGAAGAACGCTTCCAGCAGGAGAATTTGCGCTACCAAAACCTCGCCGATACCCATAAGCGCTCCTTGGCAAGTGTACGGGAGCAGCTTGGCCCCTTCAATAGAAAGTTGACCCGTCTGCAAGAGCAAACCGCGACCTTGCAGCGCAATCAGCAAGCGATCATAGACAAAATCGCCGCCACCCGCGAGACCCACCAAAAACTCGACGCGCTCGCCCGCAGCCTGAGCGCCCTGTACAACGACTTGAAGCAAACCATGGCGCAAGTCGATAGCCTATATCACAAAACGCCTCCAACATCCACTGGCCCAACGCCTTAAGGATCCGACAATGAAACGCACTCTCATCCCTTTCATCGCTCTATTCTTTGCCGCCTGCACCAATAAAGAGCAGGAGATGCTCCTCCTCCAATTGCAAAGCGATATGGTCCGCGCCAACGCCGCCATTGACTCGCTGACGTACTCGCTCGACGACTCCAACCGCTTGCTCGACGACATGCGGGCACAAGTTGACAGCACCCAACAGGTCAACGACACGCTTCTCAAAAACGTGCAAAAGCTCAACAAGGAACTGCGGCACTGGAGCAAACTGGCCACCGAATACAAGCAGAGCAATGCGCGGTTAAAGCGCGAAATCGAGCAGCTAAGAAGGGAAAAGCAAACGGACCGCTCCACCATCTCCCAGCTACGCGCTGAGACCGACCGCCTCAATGGCGAGCTGCTGGAAACTCATAGCAGCATCCGCCGCCAGAGTGATCACATCCGCCGCTTAGAGCGGGAGTTGGCCCAGACCAAGGCCGAACTGGACGAGGCCCAAGCCCAAGCCGCAGCGCAAAACGCGGTGTACCTCTACGCTGCCAACGAGACGCAACTCATAGAGCAGGGCTATCTCAAAACCCACCGCCCCTTTGGCAGCGGGTTCCGCAAGCAATACGAGTTGGTTAAACAGATCCGCCGCGACAATCCGGGAACCCAAGTCGCACCCATTGGCCAAACCATCGCGCTACCAGGCGAGGTCGAGGCCCTCGTCGATCACTACGGCAAGCTCAGGAAGGGGGATGACTACGAAATGAAGCGAGGCGAAGCCGGAGTGCAGGTCACGTTTCTCAACGAGTTGGCCGGTGGCACGGGCGTCTTGGCAGTACTCAAAGAATAGCTTGGCCCTCACCAAGTGTGGACATAGACCGCCGAGCGCACCTTTTCTCCGGCTTGGTCGGTCGAGAGCAGCGAGTCGGCAAACGACGCGTGTTTGGCCAGCCGCTCGCGGCTACCTCCTTTGAGAAATAAGTGCAAGTTGGCTTCGGGTTCGGCGGCGAGGCGGCGCACCATCCGGCGGAACTCCCACTCGCTCAAGGGGCTATCGATGGTGTAGCCATCGCGCGATAGCCCCATGCCCGCGCTCGTGTACAGCACAACCCGGTCCCCAGACTGTGGGTCGTGGCGATGGACCCGCCAGACCGGTTGCGTCACGTTGAGAATCATAATGCCTAAGCTCAGCATCAGCATCATAATCCCCAAGAAGAGTTCCTTGCTAATATCGTGCTCTTCAAACTCGGCGGCTTGGCGCTTGAGATAGCGGCTCACAATTTTCTATTCCTCTCTCTGACCCAAGCGTCCTCCTGCCGGGCGAGCCGCTGGACTAGGTAATCGGCGATCTTGCGTAACGGCAAGTAGGCCAAGAGGCCGACGAGCGTGGTCTTAAAAGCCAAAACCAAGCCCTCGGCCATGGCGCTGAGCGCCTTAAACGTCTGAGTCGCTTCGTCAATCTGACTCAATTCCTGCGCGGTCAGCAAGATGCCGCAGACCGTACCCAAGTAGCCGTACAGGGGAATCCTCGCCAGATCGCGGCGCACGTGTGTCAAAGGGTCGCCGAGAAAGCCCACTAACTCGTCCACCAACTCCTCGTCCCTGCTCTTGCGATCGCTGTAGTTACCGGGTTGACGCTGCAATACCGCTAGCTTCTCCATTCTCCTGCGGCCCAAGGTATTAGGGCCGGGACCGCCTCCCCTCTCCCAAGCCCGCTCCTCGCGACGAAGATGCAAACTAATGTGTGTCAGGCTCAACAGATGGCCGCCAGCCGACCAAGCGATCAGCACGTATGAGAAGCGGCCAATCCACGCAAAGGAACTGGCGAGATGCTGATTGATGAAGAGGTAATAAGCGGCTAGCGCTCCAACAATCAACCCGGTCAGCATACCTATACTGCTGGCGAGGAACTGCAGGCGAGGCACGTACAGGGAGTACACTTCGTCGTGCCGGCGCATGCGCCGAGCTCGTCGCAAGTGCAAACAGCTAACGGTGACGCCGCCGGCCAGTGCCAACAGGATGCTGCTGCCTAATACTAGTTCGTCGTTCAACAGGTACATCCCTTCGCGCTGAAGAGCTTCCACCACAGCCGACTCACCACCCCCAGATAGAACAGCAAGCCAGTCGCAATCCCCCACAGTTCCCACGGCGCGCTGGGGCCGACGTGGATGCCCCGAGCGGACGATTCCTGTACACCCATACCCCCCGATCCCGTAGAGCGGCCCTCGCCTTTGGCTGAGCCGCGTGCGGCCGGGGGTACGTAATCTCGGCGGCGGTCTGCTCCCCCGCTCGCCGCGCCGATCAAGACACGCTGCGGCACGATGTGGCTCGCACCTTTAAGGGCCTGTTTTTTGGGGAAAACCAACTCGCGTTGCGCGGCGGGCAATGACTCGGTCCAAGCGAGCAATTTTTTCGCCGCGTCTATGCTTTCGACTTCGGCCAATTTGCTCGCTTTCCCGAGGGAAAAAGCCAGCCGCCCGCGGACAAACCCCTGATAGAGCACATCCTGTGTCGCGCTGCGGCGCGCTTGGAGTTTTTGTGCCAATTCATCGCGTTGCTTTTGCAGATGCACTAGACGGCTGACGACCATATGAGTCTCCATAGGCTGGTGCGGCGCCGCGCGGGCAGTGTCAGTGAGCGGGCGGCGCCGCGCTGCGCGGGCCAATTGCGCGGCGTCAAAGCTGGCCTCTAATTCGACCTCGCCAAACAGCCTCGTCCCCCAGATGACTTCGGCCCCGGGAATGTCGGGCAAGCTGTGGTTGTAAAAACGCGGCTCGGCCCGCTGGCCGGCCACCCACCAGCGGCCATCGCCGGTAGCTAGCACCTTGCGCAAGCGGCCACGGCCGTCTTGCAAGTACAAACCGGCCATAAAGCCGCTCTCGACCCGGTCGGTGTCCCAGCAATGGGCGCGCAAGACATTGGACTTGCGCAGGTACACGACGGGAATTTCGACCCGAGTTGGGGTCAAGCGCGTCTCCCCGATCCGGTGTCCATTAAGGTACAGCTCGGCTTCGTCGTCAGCCCAAAAAATCAGCAATAGTTTGGAATTGGCTGGCAATAGCCGGCTGTTCCCTTTTTGATTTGCCAATTCGCGCAGCTTGTCCCCGCCATAGAGGCGGACCAAGGTGTCGATGCTGGCGGACACTTGGTTGTACTGCTGTCTGAGTGCCACCACGTCATCAGCCGCAGCGGCCGCGGCCCAACCGACTCCGCACACCGCCCAAGCCAACCAACACATCCATCGCGCATAGCCGCTCATATATTGGACTTGGATTGCCCCCCATCGACATTGATGCAGGCACCGGTCACCCATTGCGCCCGGTCGGACGCCAGGAAGGCCACTACATCGGCGACCTCCTCCGGGGTGCCAAAGCGACCAAAGGGTATATTGGCGTCAATAAATGCTTGGATTTGCGCTGGATTTTCCTTCATCCGCCGCTCCCAACTCCCCCCGGGAAAGAGAATGGAGCCCGGGGCCACGGTATTGACGCGGATGTTCTTCTTCGCCGCTTCAATGGCCAAGTTGGCCCCTAGGCTGATCAGCGCCGCTTTGGTGGCATTATAGGCAACAGGCCCGCCGGTTTCGCGGCCAAAAATCGAAGCGATGTGGACGATGCTGCCGCCTCCGCGCGCTTCCATTAAGGGGATCGCCGCACGGCTCACTCGCACGGCCGAGAGGAAGCTCAAGTTGATGCTGTCGTTCCACTCAGTATCGTCGATCTCGACAAAAGGGGTCCACTTCGCTCCACCGACATTGTTTACGAGAATGTCGAGCCCGCCAAAGCGGCTTTTTGCCGCCTCCGCCACAGCGACCGCGCCCTCCGGCGTCGTCACGTCTTGCGCGGTGGCCTCCACCTCTGCACCCCGGTCTACTAATTCGGTGGCCGCTTCCGCCAGCGCGTCGGCACCGCGGGCACAGATGCAGAGCCGCGCACCTTCGGTGGCCAAGGCCGCGGCAATGCGCTTGCCAATGCCGCGGCTAGCTCCGGTCACCAAGGCGACTTTATCTTTGAGTCCTAAATCCAAACTACACTCCTTTTTCAATGCCCGGAGCCAGCGCACCGGGGTTGGTTGCGAAAAGCGCGATTAAGTAAGCAATGCACAACACCAACAACACCAAGCCTTTCGAGCGGTTTAACTCGTAGCCAAAGCGCATCAGCCCAAGCATCGCCAGCACGATCACCAACATCCATGGGAACATGAAATTGACCACGTCGGCCGGAACTACCAGCGGATTGGCCAAGGCCGAGGCGCCGGCAATCCAGCAGATATTGAGAATGTCGGCCCCGAGGATGTTGCCCACCGCCAAAGCCCCTTGGCCCTTGCGGGCGGCGGTAATGCAGGTGGCGATCTCGGGTATCGAAGTGCCCAAGGCCACGACCACCAAGCCAATGACCACGTCCGGCAGCCCCAACGCCATCGCTACCACCGGGGTCGCCTCGACGATAAAGTGGCTGCTGACGACGACGCCGGCCAAACCGCCGACGAATAGCAACGCTACCAACCAGAGGCTGCGCGGAGCGGCTCCATCCTCGCCGACCTCAGCACGTGGCCGCCGCTTCTGCTCCCAAAACGAGTATATTAGGTATAAGACGAAAAGACCTACCAACGTGCCGCCTTCCACCCGGGTCAGCGTCCCGTCGGAGGCCATGTACCAAGCTACCAGATCCACGGTGATGAGAAAAATCGCTGCCGAGCGCAGCACGACGCGGTCGATGGCAATGGCCGCGGTGGCAAAAAGCGCGGCCATGGGCAGGGCTAAGCCATCGTCGTAAATGACCGATCCCACGGCATTGCCCAGCGCCACTTCGGGCTTCTCCCCTAAGGCGGCGGTCACAGAGACTGCCAGCTCGGGCGCGGTAGTGCCGATGCCGACGATGACGATGCCGATCAATATCGGCGGGGCGCGGAGATAGCGCGCAATATCAATGGCTCCCTCCACCAGATAGTCGGCGCATTTGGCCAACAGCACGAAGGATAGGACCATCAGGCCCGCTGCCTCCCATACCTCCATGGTTTTAGCTCGTGGCCGTCTTCACTGCGCGTCTAAGTAGGAAGACAAGAGGCGCTCGGCGTTTCGATAGGCGATCTTGTCAAAGGCTTCCGCAGGTAGCTCAAGGGTGAGCAGAAAATCCATCAATTGGGAGTCAAAGTAGTCCCGACCAAAGAGCAATTTGTCCTGAAATTCGAGGAGGAAATCGCGCCCGAAGCGCCGGTCCCTTTGCAATGCACGCAACCCCGACCCGGCCGACAGATCGGCATATAGATTGCGGTACTGGCGCATCATCGGGGCCAAGCGTCCATTCGGCAGCAATGGGCCGCTCGGATAGCTCTCCTTAGCGTAGCGATCATCCCCGGAAATATGGGCCCAAAACCCAGGGGCATGACCGATGAAGACCGTCTGCGGACAGGCCACAATCGCACGTTCAAGCGCGTCGAGACTGCCGCCGTACCACCAGTTTGGGCGCGGGTAATCGCTGCGGCCATGGTCAATTGGATAGTCGAGATGGATCGTAATGGGCAAGCGCATCGCGCCACAAGCCTCGTACAGGCGCAGTGCGTCTGGATCGTCAAATGGCAGGCGCACCTTCAGCTCGGAGGCCACCTGCACACCGTGAATTTCGACCGCGGCCTTGAGCCGGTCTATGGCGTCGGGCCGCTTGGGATGAGGCATATAGCCGAGGACAAAGCGCTCGGGCGCTTCCCTGCCGACGGCCAGCACATCTTCTAAGGGAATCCCCAAGCCCGTAGGGGGCAACACCAAGTGATACGAAGGCGAGTATTCATCTGCAGGGACCTCCCACGAAAAAAGCCACATCTGTTCGATACCCTGCTCGTCCATGTTGCGCAGGATTTTGGCGGCGTTAAACCCGTGCCAATTGGGGTGATTATGCGCGTCAATGAGCATTTGTTAATAATATTCTCGCGGGTAAAAACTGTCAAGATAAAGCGCAGTTTATCTATTGCGATTATGAATAATTATTTTTGATTAATAATTTTTATTTATTATATTATTTGCTTTACCCACAAAAGGACCAACCATGAATATCGCAGATCTAAAAGGCCAGAAGGTCATGCTAGCCGCGTCCGGTGGCCTCGATAGCTGTACCATCACCCATTGGCTTCAATCCCAAGGCCTAGAAGTAGTCGCCTATACCGCCAATCTGGGCCAGCCCGACGAGGAGCACATCGAAGACATACAGAGCCGGATGCAGGCCTGTGGAGCCTCTGAGACGATCCTCGACGACCGCAGAGAGGCTATTTGCCAGACCGGTATCCAACTCGTCCAAGCTCAAGCCCGCTACGAGGGGGGGTATTGGAACACCACCGGCATCGCCCGGCACGTGACGGTGGCTGGCATGTTGCCCCACATGCAGGAGCGCGGCATCCAAGTGATGGCGCACGGGGCCACCGGGCGGGGCAATGACCAAGCCCGCTTCCAACTGGCGGCACAGATGCTCGCGCCGCACATCGAGGTGTACGCTCCTTGGCGCGACCCAGCCTTCTTGCAAAACTTTGGCGGGCGCAGCGAAATGATCGCTTACTGCCAGGGGCACGGCCTGCCCATAACCGCCACCCCAGACAAGCCCTACTCCACAGATGCCAACATGCTCGGGCTGACGCACGAAGCCGGCCAGCTCGAAGCCTTAGACACCGCGGCCAGCCTAATCGCACCCGGCATGGGCTGTTTCCCGCAACAGGCCCCAGATACAGCAGAGGTTTTTACCGTGCGCTTTGAACGAGGCGTTCCGGTTGCCATCAACGGCCGTGCCGTCGGCCCGGTTGCAGCCATCGAGCAAAGCAACGCCATTGCCGGGCGGCACGGGGTTGGCATTGGCTTACACGCGGTGGAAAACCGCTTCGTTGGCATCAAGTCGCGCGGTATCTATGAGGCACCGGCCCTAGAACTGCTCGGCCAGTGCTACGATTACTTGCTCCAGCTCATTCTCGACCGCCGTGCACGGCGGATTTACGCCGTTGTCTCCGGGTTTATTGCCGAGCAAATCTACCAAGGCTATTGGTTTGACACGGCGACCCAAGCGAGCTGGAAGGTCATCGAGCATTTTAATCAACTGGCGACCGGGACCCTCTCTGTATCGCTCTATAAAGGCCAAGTCGCCTTTTGCGCGGCCAGCGACGCCCCCCACTCGCTCTACAGCGAGGACACCGCCTCCATGGAGGCCATCGGCGATTTCGACCACCGCGACTCCGAGGGCTTCCTCGGCGTCTTGGGCGTCAGTGCCCGCGCACTTCATCAGGCCGGGCAGATTGCGCAACCCAGTGGCGATATAGAGGCTTAACGGCCGCGGGCAACCGGTCAAAGACTTCTCGATCGACCGGCACCATCTCGTAGTTTTTGCCTCCGGTCTCCACCACCATAGCCTCGTGCTCGGGCCGACCGATGAGCGTGGGGTTTAGGTTCAGCCACCACGGAGCGTAGCGCACGATGAGGGCGACGCGATCGCTTTCACTCCGGTTGGGGGCCACAGCGTGCCAGAGCCGGCTGTCGTACACCAAGACGCTGCCGGCCGCCCCTTCGATTTGGCACTCAGTCGGATAGGGCGCATCCTTTTCCATTCCGGGCATATCCCCAGCCGCGGGATTGCGCGGCCAACGATGACTGCCCGGCACCACGAAGGTCCCCCCCGTCTCAGCGGTAAACGGCGTCAGCATCCAGAGGGTTGAAAGGTGCAGAACCGCATCTGGATAAGGGGCGGGGATGTGCGAGGCGTTGGTTGCGTTGTAAGGCCAGTCAGCGTGCCAATAGCCCCGTGCATTACCTCGGTGATTGACCACGCAGTCGGTACAGGAAATCCGCGCCCAAGCCCCGAAAAAAGACTCGACCACATCTAGAAGCCGGCGGTCGGCCAAATGCGGAGCAAAGGATTGCACCTGATTGATGACTTGTCTGAGCTGGGCTACGCCCGGGTTGCCAATCCGGTGACCACGGCGGCGAATTGCAGCCAACTTGGCTTCGGAACGACGGCGATTGCGCTCGACTGCGGCCGCCAACTCGGCGCATATTTCCCCGATCGCAGCCGCGGGAATCACTTGCTCGATAACGCAAAAGCCGTCTCGCTCAATGCGCTGTTGATAGATATCCACTTCATCCCCGCAAGAGCGGCGCGACGCCGGACCAAATGATTTCCAACTCGGTCAGCGCGTCGCCGTCGAGGACGGGCACGGGTGCCCGGCAGACCGCCGAGCGGATCAACCCGCGCTTTTGCAAAATCCACTTGTAGATCGCAAGCCCGTAGAGCCGCTCGTAGTTCAAAAGCGGCAGGAGCTGATAAAAGCGCACCCGCGCCGTCGCCTCGTCGCCTGCTTCGAGGGCATCCCAAATCGCCGCCATGGCGTCGGTCACGTGACAGCCCGGCATATTGCCGCAAGCACCGCGCCGATATTCGTCGAGCAAATAGACCCCCCCTTTGCCACCCAATACGCCCTTGCAGGCCGCGCCCGCCAGCACCAGCGTGCGGCTGACCTGCCAAGGCTCGGGGACGGTCTCTTCCTTGATGTAATCGACACCCGCCAGCTCGCGACACATCCGCCCCAACAGCTCGCCGCTCATGGGCGTACCGACCGGCGCGTCGAAATTCTGCACGCAGATTGGGATCTCGACTGCGTCTGCCAACTGCTGGTAAAAGGCGTAGCAGCCTTCTTGGTCAACGCGCAATACGTGCGGCGGCATGGACATGATCCCGTCGGCCCCCACAGCTTGGGCAAACTGAGCGAGGGCCACGGCTGGCACGGCATGGCCTGAGGTGACTGAGGCCACTACGGGTACTCGGCCAGCGGCCGCGGCGACGACGATCTCGATCCAGCGGCGGCGTTCCTCGTCGGAAAGGGTCGAAAATTCGCTGGCATTGGCCGGCCCCACCAAGCCCGTGGCACCCGCTTCAATACTGAAGGCGACCAAGTCCTGCAAGGCCGCTTCATCCAGCGAGTAGCTATCGGTAAAGGGGGTCACTACAATCGGCATAATTCCGCGCCACGTTTCAGTCATGGCTATCTCCTTTTAGGCCCAGCAAAGCGGCCACTGCAAAAAGCCCATCCACCACAGCGCATTCCCCCTGTTCCAACCGACGCCGACTCTGGTGACCGGAAGGTAACAGGACGCAATGGACACCGAGCGCAGCGGCTACCTCAATGTCGTGTAGGGTATCGCCGACGAGCAAGACTTCGTCGCTTCGGCAGTTGAGGTCCGCAAGGTGCTGATGGCCGCGCTCGATTTTCCCCTCTCCCAAGCCATTGTCCACCCCGGCGACTGCGGCAAAGTGGGACCGCAACCCGTAGTGGGCGACCATTTCTTCGAGGGACACCTGGTCGTAGGCCGATAAGAGGGATTGTCCGACCCCGTTGCGGCTCAGTGCGACCAGCACTTCGCACACTCCCTCGCGCAAACGGCACTCGCGGCGGCGCTGGCTGTAGCGGACGTTGAACTCGCCGCCCATGGCCGCAAAGTCCTCGCGCTCTAGGTCAAAACCTACGCGCTGGTAGTAGGTGTGCAGGGGAAAATCGAAGACCTCACTGTACTCGCGCAGATTGGTCGGCGCGAGCCCTCGGCGCACCAACAACTCGTTGACGATCTCGACGCACAGCCAAGCATCGTCCACCAAGGTGCCGTTCCAGTCCCAAATTACGTGGTGCGGCTTCATAAATAGCGTTCGTAAACTTACTCTTTGTAGGCGACTACGCGCAGACGCCAGTAGTCGGCACACCAGACTCCATCGCCGTACAATGCCGGGCGGACAGCGTCCTCCACTGCGGCCAACAACTCTTCGCGCATCGACGGGGAAATGCCCTCTGTAAGCGCATCGGCGAACATCTCCATCCAGCCGCGCAACCCGTTCTCTCCCTCTAGGGGCGTTGGACGCGGAAAGTGGCTAGCATAGGCAACGCGCAGCCCGGCTTGCTCCACGAGCCGCACGTACTCCCCCAAACTGGGAAAATACCAAGGCATTTGCGGATAAAGACCCCGCGCGGCCAATTGGTCGATCAGCCCCCGGCTGATGATTGCCACGTTCCGCGCACCGCCCAGTTCGGCGACAAAACGCCCGCCCTGCCCTAGACAGGCGGCAATACACACAAGTGCCTCTTCCGGCGGCTTGACCCAGTGCAGGGCTGCGTTGGAAAAGACTGCATCGAACGGCTCGGTAAAGGAAAAATCCCTCGCATCGCCGACGACAAAAGACAGGTCCGGGAACTGCTCGCGGGCGGCCTCGACCATCTCAGCCGACAAGTCGATGCCAACAACCTCAGTCCCGGCCGCAGCAATCTGAGCACTCAGTTGACCGGTGCCGCATCCCAAGTCGAGGACGCGTTCCCCGGCTTGGGGGGCCAAGACCTCCACCAAGTCGGCACCTGCGGCAGTGACATAGTGGTGTTTGGCTTGGTAGCGCTTGGGGTGCTGGAACATATTAGCCCAAGAGGTCGGCGATAACTGCGCGCTCCTCCTTGAGCTCGTCTTCGGTGGCCTTTATCTTCGCCCGAGCGAAGTCGCTCAGTTCCAAGCCCTGCACGATATCCCAGTGGCCTTGGCCGTTGCTGAGAATGGGAAAGGAGAACAGCAACCCCTCTTCAATCCCATAGCTGCCGTCCGAATAGACACCAGCCGAGAAAAAGTCGCCTATAGGCGTGGCACTCTCAACACTGACGATGTGGTCGAGCGCGGCATTGGCAGCCGACGCGGCCGATGACAAGCCGCGGGCGTCGATGACGGCCGCACCCCGCTGCTGGACGATTTGGATGAAGTCCTCGCGCAGCCAAGCGTGGTGGCCTATGACGTCGGATGCCGGACGCCCCTCAATGTGCGCGTTCTCGGCATCCGGGTACTGCGTGGCACTGTGGTTGCCCCAGATGGCCATATTGGTCACCGCCGCGACCTTGACACCGGCCTTGTTGGCGAGCTGGGCTTGGGCGCGGTTTTGATCCAGCCGGGTCATGGCGTGGAAGCGGTCGCGGGGAATGCCGGCCTTATGGCCGTGGCTCATGGCAATCAAGCCATTGGTATTGGCCGGATTGCCCACCACCAAGACCCGCACATCGGCGGCGGCCCGGGCGAGAGCCTGACCTTGACCGACGAATATCGGGCCGTTTTCACGAATTAAATCGCCCCGCTCCATACCGGGACCGCGCGGCTTCGAGCCAATCAGCAGCCCCCAATTGATCCCGTCAAAGGCCACTTCAGCTTGGTCGGTGATCACGATATCGTCGAGAAGCGGAAAGGCGCAGTCGTCGAGCTCCATAACCACGCCTTCGAGGGCTTTGAGTGCCGGAGTAATCTCCAGCAAGTGCAGCGAAACCCGGACGTCGCGGCCGAAAACCTCGCCCGAGGCTAAACGCGGCAATATAGCGTAGCCGATCTGGCCAGCGGCCCCAGTGACAGCTACTTTCACAGTGCGTACCATGTATTCCTCCTAAAGGCAGTGTCGTGTTTATAACAGAGAAAATCTGCCAAAAAAATTCGCTTTGTGCAATGCAAGGCCCAGCCATTGACCCCACCTTGGCCCGCTGGTTATTCTACGGCTTCGCTTCCAACACACTGCCTACGGGCGAAAGGACAGCCATTATGAGCGGCTACTTCGATCTCATCATCCAAGGGGGGCACCTGATCGACCCTAAAAACGACCTCGACGGCCCAGCCGATATTGCCATCAAGGACGGACTAGTCTCTGCGGTTGCCGACCGAATCGAGTGCAGCTCAGCAAAGGTTATCGACGTGTCCGGCCTCTATGTAACCCCGGGCTTGATCGATATCCACGTCCACGTCTATGGGGGGTATCGAGGCTGGCTCTTTCCCGACCAGCACGCCCTGCCCTACGGCGTGACCACCGTAGTAGATACAGGAGGTGCTGGATGGAAGGATTTTGCCGACTTCAAGCACTCCATCATTGACCCCGCTCAGACCCGCGTCTTGGCCTTTGTCAATATCGTCGGTGCCGGCATGATCGGCCCTCCCGAACAAGACATCAGCGAGATGGACCCCGTGCTCTGCGCCGCGGCGGTCGAGCAATACCGCGAGCACGTCGTCGGCACCAAGTCGGCCCACTTCGGCGGCCCGGGTTGGGAGTCGGCTGGTGGAGCGATCGAGGCGGCTCGACAGAGCGGTTCCATAGCCATGATTGACTTTGCCCCCCAGCCCACTCGCTCGTACGAGGAATTACTCGAACGCATGAGTCGAGGGGACATCCACACGCACCTCTACGCCGCCCATATCCCCCTGCTCGACGCCGACAAAAAAGTCGCAGACTACGTGCGCCAAGCCCGACAGCGCGGCATCGTCTTTGACACAGGCCACGGCAGCGGCTCCTTCTGGTTTCGCATTGCCGTGCCCGCCATGGCCCAAAACTTCCCCCCGGATACCATCAGCACGGACCTACACAAGGCCAGTCGCATGCTGCCCAACGCCACTATGCCCATAACTATGTCCAAATTCCTGAACCTCGGCATGTCCCTCCAAGAGGTTGTCTATCGCTCGACGCACATACCGGCCGAGGTAATCAGGTGCCCACAGCTAGGACACCTCAGTGTCGGGGCCGAAGCCGACCTAGCGGCTTTCGCACTGCACGAAGGAGATTTTGCCTTCGTCGATTCGGGCCGGGCGCGCCTGCGGGGCCGACAAAAACTCGAATGCGAGCTAACGCTGAGAGCAGGCCAAGTCGTCTGGGACCTAAACGGCCGTAGCCTAGCGGATTGGGACAAGGCCGGCGAATACCGCCACCTCGCTTGAGACATGGCTGCCTGCAAATGCCCTTGCAAACGACTTGACGCGGCACTGCTCCTTATGTATAATCAATTAGTTTCGCTTATAACTATGCTACGCTTACCATTTGCACCGAGAGATTTCGGTGCTGTGGTGTGGGGATAAGACCTGCAAAGGATGAGATGCTCTATGCAGAATCTGCACGATGAGGAAAACACCCTGCGGCTCTATTTCGACGATATTGCTGAGTCCACGCCCCTTTCGAGAGAACGCGAAGTAGAACTGGCTGATCGCATCAAAAATGGCGATATGCATGCCCGCGAAGAAATGATCAGCGCCAATTTGAGATTTGTCGTCGATGTTGCCAAGAAGTACCAAAACCGCGGATTATCTCTGTCCGACCTGATTAGTGCCGGCAATCTCGGCCTCATCACGGCGGCCGACCGCTTCGACGGCACCAAGGGCTACAAGTTCATTTCATACGCAGTTTGGTGGATTCGCCAGTCCATTCTCCAAACCCTCGCCGAGCACGTGCGCACCGTGCGCCTTCCTCTCAACAAAGTCAGTTTGCTCAAAGATATTTCCAAAGCCTCGCGCAAACTGGGCCAACATCGCGCCAGTGAGCCTGACATAGAGGAAATCGCCGCTGAACTAGAAGTCCCAGCCGAAGAGGTTCTAGAGACCATCCTCAGTGCCCGCGCCGTGTGTTCACTCGACGAGTCCTTCACTGACGACGACGAGCGCAGCCTGCTCAACACCTTGGCCGACAACACGGCCGCTGCCCCGGACGCCCACATCTTGAGCGAATCGGCACGGGAGCAGCTCGAGACGGCCTTGGAAACCCTCGAAGAGCGCGAATTGCGCATTATCAGGCTCTATTTTGGTCTCGACGGCAACGAGGCTCTGACACTTGAGGAAATCGGCGACATGATGAACCTCACGCGCGAGCGTATCCGCCAGCTCAAAGAGCGGGCGCTCAGCAAGCTGCGCCATCCTTCGCGGCACCAAGTGCTTAAAACGCTGGCTAGCGGCACCTGAAATTTGCCGGGGGGATACCGAAGTGGTCAAACGGGGCAGACTGTAAATCTGTTGGCTTATGCCTTCGCAGGTTCAAATCCTGCTCCCCCCACCACTGAAAAGGCCGTTCCTTTTAGGAACGGCCTTTTATTTTACGTTCTATTGTCCCTCTTCCACGACCCGGTTTAGCTCCAAGCTCAGGACGTCAGCCAGCAAAAACCCCGCCCGAGTCAAACGCAATCTCTGGCCTTCGAGCACGGCGTATCCAACTTCCGCCAAGTCGGCAAAACGCTTGCTGCTCTGCACGCGACCGACCTCCTCCTCAGTCAATTCAATCCCCTCTGTGGTACGCAAACCCAGCCATAGACGTTCCCTGCGGGCCGCGTCTGGGGCTATGGTCTCCTCCCCTACACAGGGCGACCGACCTTGGTCCATAGCGTCGAGATAGGCATTGAGATCACGTGTATTCCAAAATCGCTTCCCACCGATGAAGCTATGGGCCCCGAGCCCAATACCTAAGTAAGGAACACCCGTCCAGTAGCCCCAGTTGTGGCGCGAGCGGTACCCAAGACGGGCATAATTTGAAATCTCGTAGTGTTCATAGCCAGCCGCCACCAACCGAGCGTCGGTCCATTCCAAGGTGCGAGCCTGCCTGTCGTTCTCGACGGGTTCCAGCAGGCCCTGACGCTGTCGTTGGGCGAAGATCGTACCTTCTTCAATGGTGAGGCTATAGACAGAAAGGTGCTCTGGAGCCAAAGCGATAGCCCGCTCGACGCTAAAGTGCCAATTGGCCTCTGAGACTCTAGGTACATTGGCCACCAAATCCAAGCTCACATTGGCAAAGCCGGCCGCTCTAGCCGCTACATACGCCCTTTCGACATCAACTGCGCTATGCTGCCGGCCTAAGTGCCGCAAATCGGCATCTCGAAAAGCCTGCGCGCCAATGCTTATGCGGTTGCACCCCAGAGCCTTGAGCATTGCAAATTTATCGCGGTCAACGGTTTTAGGGTTGACTTCAACCGCAATTTCCGCGTCCGGGTGTAGCCCCAAATGCCGCTGAGCTGCCTCGAGCATCTGCCCAATTAGCGCCGGCTCGACTTGGCTGGGGGTGCCCCCGCCAAAGAACACAGTCTCCACCGGCCCCGACAAATGAGCCCAAGACTCAATCTCGCGGCATATCGCCCCAGCATATAGGCCGTGGCGATCCTCCTGGCCAACGACCGTAGCAAAGGCGCAGTAGGGGCAGCGTTGGGGGCAAAACGGTACGTGGATATAGAAGCCCAACGCCATCATTTACTTTTTCGGGATTAGGGAACGCAGGACCGGTGAGTACGCCTCTTGCTCATAAATCAGGCTTCCATCTTGAGCGCGGCCAAAAACGCTTCTTGGGGAATTTCTACCTTCCCAAACTGCTTCATGCGCTTCTTGCCTTCCTTCTGCCTTTCGAGCAATTTGCGTTTGCGGGTCACATCGCCGCCGTAGCACTTGGCCGTCACATTTTTGCGGAACGGCTTGACCACTTCGCGGGCGATCACCTTACTCCCCACCGCACCTTGGATTACCACCTCAAACATCTGCCGCGGGATCAACTCCTTGAGCTTAGCGCATAGCTGCCGGCCCCATTCATAGGCCTTGTCGCGATGGATGATCACGGAAAGCGCGTCCAGTGGCTCGCCATTGATCCTGATGTCTAGCCTAGACAGTAGACCGGCCCGCATCTCCAGATGCTCGTAATCGAATGACGCATAGCCCCGCGATACCGACTTGAGGCGATCATAGAAGTCGATCACCACTTCGGCCAAAGGCATCTCAAAGCTCAGGATAGCTCGGCTACCGTCGAGATACTCGGTATTGCGGTAGTTCCCGCGCCGGTCAGTGCAGATTCTCATCACTGCGCCGATATAATCCCTCGGCACCAAGATCTGGACGGCGAGAATCGGCTCGCGCACTTCGTCGATCTCAGCGGCAGGCGGCAACAAAGAGGGATTATCCACGTCGATCAGTTGTCCGTCCTTGGTTAAAATCTCGTAGAGCACATTGGGGAGGGTCGTGATAATTTCGACTTGGTACTCGCGGTCGAGGCGCTCCTGTACGATCTCCATGTGCAGCAGGCCTAGGAAGCCACAGCGAAAACCAAAACCCAACGCTGGGGAGGTCTCCGGCTCATAGGAGAACGCGGCGTCGTTGAGCTTGAGCCGCTCTAAGGCGTCGCGTAGTACCTCATAGTCCTCCGGGACAAGGGGATAAAGGCCGCTGAAAACCATGGGTTTGAGCGGTTGGTACCCAGGCAACGGCTCTACTTCCGCCGCTGCTTCAACGACCGTGTCACCGACGTGAGCCTCGGCCAGCTCTTTGATCCCAGCGATGAAATAGCCGACTTCACCGGTCTCAAGTGCTTGAGCCGGTACCCGGTTTAAGACCAAGTGGCCAACCTCTTCGACTTCGTAGAGCCGTCCGGTGGAGTAGAAGCGAATTTTCTGCCCCTTGTGGATGCGCCCATCAACGACTCGGATAAAGCAGATTACACCTCGGTACTGGTCGTAGAGCGAGTCAAAAACCAAGCCCCGCAACGGCCCCTGCTGACGCCCGGTCGGCGGTGGTATGCGGTCGACAATGGCTTCCATCACCTCTTCGACCCCAATCCCCTCCTTGGCACTGATTTGCAAAATATCCTCGGCTTCACCCCCTAGCAGGTCGAGCACCTGTTGCTGCACCGCTGCGACCTGAGCAGCGGGCATGTCGATTTTGTTGAGCACCGGGACGACGATCAAGTCGCTGTTTAGCGCCAACAACAAATTACTTACGGTCTGGGCTTCCACGCCCTGTGTGGCATCGACTACCAATATCGCCCCTTCGCAGGCGGCCAAACTACGCGACACCTCATAGGTAAAATCCACGTGTCCCGGCGTGTCGATCAAGTTGAATTGGCAGATTCTACCGTCGGTCGCTTGGTAGTGCATTCGCACGGCATGGGCCTTGATTGTAATGCCCCGCTCGCGCTCTAAATCCATGTTGTCGAGTACCTGCTCCTGCATCTGCTTGGCTGTCAGGGTCGCAGTTTTTTCAAGTAGGCGATCCGCCAGCGTTGATTTGCCGTGATCAATGTGGGCAATGATGGAGAAATTGCGAATCTGCGTGATACCCATACAGTTGAGTTAGTCGGTAAGGTTAGTGAGAAGGACTCGGCAAGCAGTCAGGATATGCGCTGGCGATATAGGCTCTCGTCTACCACGCTAGCCATTTGCCGCACATCTAAAGAAAGGGCGAGAAAGGTCTTGATCTCGTGGCTTGTGGCAAGCGGGTCGCGCAAAACAGCGGCGTAGTTGACATAGAGCACTTCCATCTGCTGGTGTTCCGCCAACCACTGCTGCATTGCGCTCAAGTGCCGACCGAAGGCGGCGGCCATTTCGGCGTCGGAAACTCGATCGCAGGGCTGTCCTCGCCGCGCTAACATCGCCCGCTGCGAAGCCAAAATCTCGTCCATTTTCCGGAGAGCGAATACGATTTTGTACCGCTTGTGGAGCGGCAATTGGTCGAGCAATTGGGATATGACCTTGACGGCTTTACCCCTCGCCGATTCAAGCCATGCAGTGTCTTTTTCTAGCTTCTTGACCTTCTCGAATTCGTAATACCCTCCGGGATTGTCGGCGTCGGCCCCGCGGAGGCCGTCTGTTAGGGGTGGCAATCCGCCCGCAGCCAACATCTTCATCAGCATCGAGGTGCCAGACCGGGGGAGACCGGACACAATAGTTATATACTCGCCCGGCCTATGTGGAAGGGAAGCGGGATGGGAATGCAAAGCGGAGAAAACCGACACACGCTTCCAAAGCCTAGCTCCGGAAGCGTGTGTCGTATCCTATACTGCATGTATGGAATTAATTAAAAGACCAGACGTCCACGCAACAGGAGGCCGTGCTCAGCGATACCGGCCATGCGCTGCCAGCGTGTACTCTCAAGGCTCACTGACATCGACGAATCCACCTCAAAGCGCGTACCTAAGCGTAATTGCATTCGCTCAGGCGCTTGGGTCATTCCGCTGTACACAGTGTACACTCCCCGCCCGCCGGGCGCGGCTAGACCGTAGCCGACCTCAGCTCTGAGCTGGCCTTGCGTGTTCACATTAGCCTGATCCGCCAACTCGGCTACGCTGCGCTCCCAAAGCGTCAGGCTGTTCGCCTGCGTACCGTAGGTCGGCATCAGCCGCAACGACAACCCCCGACCACCGGTGCCTGATGCACGCTGGATTAGCAGATGCGCCCCCCATTCTTTGTAGTCGCCGTCACCTGGGGGAGCAACCAGACTCCGCGCCATAGCTTCCAGCGTGAAGCCCCCCCCCTCAAAGCGCAGGCCACCGCCAACTTCTACGCCGGCCCCGGTCTGTCCGTCGCCACCATCTTGGCGCAGAGCGACCTCTAGCTGGGGTGTCATCTGCCCATCCATACCCACTTCATAAGCATGCGAGCCTTTGAGTGCCAGCCTCAAGCGGTTAGCACTCACCGTTTGATCGGCAATCCGGTCTCCAGCCTCGACTTCGACTTGTGCCACTGTAGCTGCACCCTTGAGACGCAACTGAGTCGGCCCGCTGTCGAGCAAGTCTCCGCTAGCCCCTACACTTGCAGTCCGCAGCGACGTATCGCTCGACTGCTGGCCTACGGTTCCCTGTTCGTCGTCAATCTCGAGGTCGCCGCGCCCTAAGCCCGCCGTCAACCATACCCCCAACCGCCCCGGCGAGAATCCGACGTAAGGATGTAGGCTCAACATTTGGGTCGTATAAGTACCGTCGACTCGCTCTTGGCCGAGCAACGGGGCGGTATAATCAAACGACCCTTGAGCCCACGACAGCGCCAAACCGGTTAGCATATCATCACCTGGCCGAGCGTCCAAACCAAGCTGAGCACGAGTCAGGTTGCCGTCCCAATCCAGCGAACCGTCGTCACTAGATAACTTGCCGTAGTCTCCCCGACCCCAAAATGCAGGACTCCCGGGACAAACACTACATCCTCTACCGAAACCGAACGGCACCGCAAAGGACGAGCCACCTGCGACCTGTGCTAGACTGACCGGGCTATTCTCAAATATCCGGCCGGATTGAATCATGTCGTAGAGGGTGGACTCAGCAGCAAAGCGAAAAGAACCACTCTCATTGCCGCCTCTGACCACCTGTTCAAGGCGATTCTCGATTGCGCGATTCGTTCCATCGGCAATAGCCAACGCATACTTGGACAAGATCTGTGCGTTGAGCTCCTCAAAACGGTCCGTGGCCGATTCTTCCACTCGGACCTCGAAGCTGAGGATAGCCGCGTCGCTATCGTCCCTATTATCGTCTTCGTCGTGAGCCGTATACGTCAACGTATACGTTCCAACCTCCGTCGGCGTGCCCGAAAGCGTCAGAGCCACGGCATCGAAGCTCAGACCCGGCACCTCCGGAGCCAGGCTATACGTCAACTCGCCGAACTCGACGTTGCCGCCTGAAGCCTTTGGCAACGACAAGTCTTCAATCGCCTCGCCTTCTATGTACGTCTGGTTAGCCACGGTCCCGTTAAAGCTGGGTGCGCCATCTATAGTTATGTAAAATCTCAACTCAGCCGAATCGCCATCGACATCCGCCACCCGGTAGCTCAGATGATACGTCCCAGTGTCAGTCGGCGTACCCGAAAGCGTCCGCGACGCGGCGTCGAAGCTCAGACCCGGTACATTCGGAGACAAGCTATAGGTCAACTCGCCATTGCCGCCCGAAGCCACAGGCAATTCCCACGGATCCATCTCCTCATTTTGACGAAAGATTCGATCCTCAAGGGTCGTGTCAAAGGCAGGTGTACCGTCGACTTTCAGGGAGAAGGTCACCTCCGCCGAATCGCCATCGCTATCCTCCGCCTGGTAGGTCAACTCATACGTATCGGCTGTGGTTGGCGTACCCGAAAGCGTCCGAGTCTCGGCATCAAATACCAAACCCGGCACCTCCGGCGACAGGCTATACGTCAGCTCACCGTTGCCGCCCAAAGTCGCAGGCAACTCCAACGGGGCCATCTCCTCCCCTTCAGCAACGGTCTGATTCGTAATAGTTCCCGCGAAGCTGGGCATACCATTCACCGCAATCGCGAAGCTCAACTCAGCCGAATCGCCATCGGCATCCGCCACTCGATACGTCAACGCATACCCCTCGGCAGCATACAAGTCATGAAGCGGCGGCGTACCCGAAATCGTCTGAGACGCGGGATCAAACGCCAGACCCGGAGGCAACCCCCCGACCAAGCTATACGTCAACCCCACATTCCCACCTGTCGCCACCGGCAAAGCTAAGCTCACCTCATCGCCCGCCGCGTACATCTGGTCTTCTACAACCTGATCGCCGAAACTGGGCATGCCAGCCACCGCAATCGCGAAGCTCAACTCAGCCGAATCGCCATCCACATCCGCCACTCGATATGTCAACGCATATCCTTCGGCATACAACACATCCGCCGACAGATCTCCCGAAATCGTCCGAGATGAAGAATCAAACGTCAGACCCGGAGGCAACCCCCCGACCAAGCTATACGTCAACCCCACATTCCCACCTGTCGCCACCGGCAAAGCTAAGCTCACCTCATCGCCCGCCGCGTACATCTGGTCTTCTACAACCTGATCGCCGAAACTGGGCATGCCAGCCACCGCAATCGCGAAGCTCAACTCAGCCGAATCGCCATCCACATCCGCCACTCGATATGTCAACGCATATCCTTCGGCATACAACACATCCGCCGACAGATCTCCCGAAATCGTCCGAGATGAAGAATCAAACGTCAGACCCGGAGGCAACCCCCCGACCAAGCTATACGTCAACGCCCCGTTACCTCCCGAAGCCGAGGGCAACACCCAATCTTCTATCGACGCCCCCCCAGAAAAAGTGACTTGATTCGCCACGGTTCCCGCGAAGCTGGGCATACCATTCACCGCAATCGCGAAGCTCAACTCAGCCGAATCGCCATCGGCATCCGCCACTCGATACGTCAACGCATACCCCTCGGCAGCATACAAGTCATGAAGCGACGGCGTACCCGAAATCGTCTGAGACGCGGGATCAAACGCCAGACCCGGAGGCAACCCCCCGACCAAGCTATACGTCAACCCCACATTCCCACCTGTCGCCACCGGCAAAGCTAAGCTCACCTCATCGCCCGCCGCGTACATCTGGTCTTCTACAACCTGATCGCCGAAACTGGGCATGCCAGCCACCGCAATCGCGAAGCTCAACTCAGCCGAATCGCCATCCACATCCGCCACTCGATATGTCAACGCATATCCTTCGGCATACAACACATCCGCCGACAGATCTCCCGAAATCGTCCGAGATGAAGAATCAAACGTCAGACCCGGAGGCAACCCCCCGACCAAGCTATACGTCAACCCCACATTCCCACCTGTCGCCACCGGCAAAGCTAAGCTCACCTCATCGCCCGCCGCGTACATCTGGTCTTCTACAACCTGATCGCCGAAACTGGGCATGCCAGCCACCGCAATCGCGAAGCTCAACTCAGCCGAATCGCCATCCACATCCGCCACTCGATATGTCAACGCATATCCTTCGGCATACAACACATCCGCCGACAGATCTCCCGAAATCGTCCGAGATGAAGAATCAAACGTCAGACCCGGAGGCAACCCCCCGACCAAGCTATACGTCAACGCCCCGTTACCTCCCGAAGCCGAGGGCAACACCCAATCTTCTATCGACGCCCCCCCAGAAAAAGTGACTTGATTCGCCACAGTTCCCGCGAAGCGCGGGGGACCATCCACTTTCACAGAAAAGCTCAACTCAGCCGAATCGCCATCGATATCCTCCACTCGGTACGTCAACGCATACGTCCCCGCTACACTCGGTGTGCCAAAAAGCGCACGCCCCCCTGCGACTACGCGCAGACCTGGAATCTCCGGCGACAAGCTATACCTCAACTCACCATTGCCACCCGAAGCCAAGGGCAACGCAAAAACCCCTATCGACTCCCCTTCAGCGAAGACTTGATCTCTAACGGGCTCATCAAAGCGCGGGGGACCATCCACGGTGACAGAAAAGCTCAACTCGTCGATATCGCCATCGGCATCCTCCACCCGGTACGTCAACTCATACGTCCCCGCTACACTCGGCGTACCAAAAAGCGCACGCCCCCCTGCGACTACGCGCAGACCTGGAATCTCCGGCGACAAGCTATACCTCAACTCGCCGTTGCCGCCGAAAGCCAAGGGCAATGAAAAAACCCCTATCGACTCCCCTTCAGCGAAGACTTGATCTCTAACGGGCTCATCAAAGCGCGGGGGACCATCCACGGTGACAGAAAAGCTCAACTCGTCGATATCGCCATCGATATCCTCCACCCGGTACGTCAACTCATACGTCCCCGCTTCTGAGGGTATGCCCGAAAGCTTAGGAGAATCCGTATCACAAGCCAGACCCGGCACTCCCGGCGACAAGCTATACGTTAATAGGCCGTTGCCTCCCGAAGCGATAGGCAATTCCAACGGATCAATCGCCTCGCCTTCCATGTATAGCTGGTCGGCCAGGGTCGCATCTCCGAAGCTGGGCGTACCATCTACTTTCACGGAAAAACTCAACTCGTCAATATCGCCGTCGACATCCGCTACTTGGTAGGTCAGTTCATACGTCGCAGCTACTGTCGGCGTACCCGAAAGCGTACGAGACGCGGCGTCGAAGATCAGACCCGGCACCTCCGGAGACAAGCTATACGTCAACTCGTCGTTGCCGCCGAAAGCCAAGGGCAATTCCAACGGATCAATCGCCTCGCTTTCTATATATACTTGATCGTCTACGGTCGCTCCCTCAAAGCTGGGCGTACCATCCACTTTCAGGAAAAAGCTCTGCTCAGCGGCATCACCGTCGGAGTCTTCTGCCCGGTAGGTCAACTCATACGTCGCAGCTACTGTCGGCGTACCCGAAAGCGTCTGAATCTCTGCATCAAACGTCAGACCTAGCACCTCCGGAGACAAGCTATACGTCAACTCGTCTGTAGACCAAGCCGCTGGCAACACCCAAGGCTCTATCTCCTCTCCTTCGGGAACGACTTGTAGACTCGCAACAGTCCCCGCGAAGGTCAGCTCTACAGAGATAGTAAAGGTCAATGTCTCCGCGTCGCTCTCAGCCATATTCGTATCGGAATCCTCTACCCGGTACGTCAGATCATATGTCCCTGCTATTGTTGGCGTACCCGAAAGCGTACGAGACCCAGCATCGAAAGCCAAACCTGGCACCTCCGGAGACAAGCTATACGTCAGCGGGCCATCGCCGCTCGAAGCCACGGGCAATTCCAGAACTCCTATCGCCTCGCCTGTCCGGTACGACTGATCGGCAACTGTCGCACCGTCAAAGCTCGGCATCGTATCGACCTCTATCTTAAATGTCAAGGTGGCCGTATCGCCATCGGCATCCGTCACTTCGTAGGTCATCAAGAAAATGGCAATTTCCGAAGGCGTGCCCGAAAGCGTACGAGACCCAGCATCGAAAGCCAAACCCGGAGGCAAAGGCCTCAAATTATACGTCAAATCGCCGTTACCACCCGAGGCCGCAGGCAACTCTAAGGCTTCTATCGCCACCCCTGCCGAGTACATCTGATCGGCAACCGTCGCACCGTCAAAACTCGGCTCTACATCTTCCTCTTCCACTAAAATATTGAATGTCAAGGTGGCCGTATCGCCATCGGCATCCGTCACTTCGTAAGTCATCAAGAAAATGGCAATTTCCGAAGGCGTGCCCGAAAGCGTACGAGACCCAGCATCGAAAGCCAAACCCGGAGGCAAAGGCCTCAAATTATACGTCAAATCGCCGGCACCACCCGAGGCCGCAGGCAACTCTAAGGCTTCTATCGCCACCCCTACCGAGTACATCTGATCGGCAACCGTCGCACCATCAAGGTCCGGTGTATCCTGCGCCTCAGCCACCGGGACCAACACCAAGGCGGCCGCCAGCAAGAACATACTTAGGCAAGACAGCGATCTATCCCAAACAAATCTGTTACTAACTGCACACCCGCTCATAACTGACCCTCCAAATAGAGATTTAAGTTTTAAGTAGCGCAACTTTGTGCGCGCTATAACGCCGCCGCCGCCTCGCCGCTCTAAGGCCGCAACCACCTCAATCACCACCGCGCTCATGAGTACTCCTCTCCCTTAGCGATCCTTAACAACAATAGCTTAACTGAAGAGCATGTAGAGAAGCCTGAGATCATTTTACGTACTCAATACAAAATACGCATCTAATACCCAAGATGCAAGAGCATAGTTTCTAAACTCCATGGCCTATCAGCACCTAGCGACAAAAAGGTCAAGGCCGTGCAAAAAGAGGAATATCATGGCGCAACTCGGCTTCCAACTTGCAGTGGCAAGATGGGCAAACCGAAATCAGATGTTCCAGCTTATTGGCTCCCACATTGGAAGAGAAACTGCGATAGGGAATTTTGTGATGTACGTCGAGCTGGCGCCCCAGTTCTTCTTCGCTGATCCCGCATATCTGGCAGATGAAGCCGTCGCGCGTCCGCGCCTTTAGCGCTTGAAGCACCCAATTGGCACCCCGCCGCTTGGAAATCGCCCCCAAGCAAACCTCTAATGAGGGCATGGCCTCTGTCCAAGCCCGCCGGCAGGACGCATCACAAAAATGCAGTTGCGCTTGGCCCGCATACCAAGCCGGCACCTCAATCTCTAGCCGACAATATGCACAATGCGTAGCGATCCGCTCATTTTCGCCAGCAGGGCACCGATCGCCAAAATCAAACCCCATCTGATCACTAGAAGAAGACATGATAAACCGCAGGGCTAATTTTATACGGGATTATGGTCTGGTCTGGTCTCATCACTCACCTCTTTTACTGGTCTTATCCCGACTTTTTGAACGAGGCACATAATGAAAGTCGAGCTAAAGAGACCTCAGAAACCCCGCCTTGCCCCCTCTCCCCACTTCCTATATATTTAGCAGCTTTAATTAAAGGAGCGCAAAATTGCCCAAACTTAAAGCTGCCAAAAAGCACCAAGCCACTAGTGCCAAAGCCTATGTGCGCAACCGTGCGCTTCGCTCGCGAATGCGCACGGCCCTTAAAAGAGTCCGTCAAGCTCCGGATAAAGCCTCGGCCGAAACCGCTCTGCAAGCGGCGATCTCGATTGTCGACCGGACTACCAGCAAAGGCATTATCCACAAAAATGCCGCCGCCCGCTACAAGTCGCGATTGAGCCATCTCGTGCAGGAGATGGCCTAGTATTTGACCTCATTCAAAGGCACGAGTGCTCAAATAGCGCAATCCACTGTCGCAGAGGATCGTCGCGACTCGAGCACTCGCCCCCAACTCGCGAGCAACTTGGGCGGCGATATAGGCATTGGCTCCGGCTGAAATCCCCACCAAAAGCCCTTCCTCTCGCGCCAAGCGGCGGGCCATTTCATAAGCGTCGTCGTCGGTAATGACCCGCACCTCGTCCACAACCTCGAGGTTAAGGATCGACGGCACAAAACCCGCGCCGATGCCCTCTATATAACTAAACCCAGCTCCCCCCCCTGAAAGCACGGGCGACCCGGCAGGTTCGACGGCGATCACCCGCACTGTGGACAAAGCTTCCTTGAGCACCTCGCCGACTCCGGTCAACGACCCCCCAGTACCTACACCAGCCACAAAGGCATCGACTCGGCCCTCTAGCTGTTCTAAAATCTCGCGGCCGGTCGTACGGCGGTGTATCTCAGGGTTAGCTGCGTTCATAAACTGCTGTGGCAAGAAGTAATCTGGATGCTCGCGCTTGAGTTCAAGCGCTTTATCGATAGCACCCCGCATGCCCTCGGCCGCTGGCGTCAGTACGACCTCGGCACCGTAAGCCTGCATCTGTAAGCGGCGCTCACGGCTGGCCGTATCGAACATGGCGACGATGAGCTTGTAGCCTTTGTAGGCAGCCACCATGGCCAAGCCAATACCGGTATTGCCGCTAGTCGGCTCAATGATCGTACCGCCCTCGGACAGCAGACCCTCATCTTCTGCGGCTTCGATCATCGCTAGAGCGATGCGGTCCTTGACACTGCCACCGGGATTGGTTGCCTCCAACTTGCCCCACACCTCGGCGGCATCCTCTCCGACGACTCGACTGAGGCGGACCATAGGCGTAGCCCCGATTAACTCCAGCACATTGTGGGCACGTTTCATCCTGTACGGTAGTCCTCAACTGCCACCGGCAATGGCCGGAACGATAGAGACGCTGTCGCCGTCGTTGAGAGGTGTGTCCTTGCCGTCGAGGAAGCGGATATCCTCGTCGTTGACGAAGATATTGACGTAGCGGCGGATCTCGCCTCCATCGTCGAGCAGTTTCTCGGCCAAGCCCTCGTAGGCGCCTTCGAGCCCATCTACCAACTGACTAATAGTCTCCGCCTCCAGCGCGACCTCGGCCTGATTGTGGGTCAATTTCCTCAACGGCGTGGGAATGTGAACAGTAATCGGCATTTCATCCTCCATTTTGGTTAATGTAGTTAAATATTTGCTGCCCTGCCGCCCGTATTTTATCGATTTTTAGGAAGAGGCTTTACTAAACTATTTCAACACCCGTTTCGGCGTAGCGGTTGCCGTCCCAAGCAAAACATTTGTAGCCTTGCACTTTCCGCTGGCTGCCTATCTTCTCGCCGCATACTGAGAGCACCAGATAAATCGCGTCCGGATCGTCCGGATAGTCGCCCGCCTCTCGGGTGTTGAATATCCAAGTACGCCTCTCGTCTTCGTCCGAGAAATAGGCCGTGCAATCAATGTGAGAATGGTAGCAACCCGAGACCCGGCCACCGGCCTTCTCAGCCGCCTCCGAGATGCTTAACTGCTCGCTTGCGTCAATCAGATAGGCCGTGCTTGCATCGCGAGGATAGTGCTGGGGATCTTCTTCGTGCCTCTGCTGCTGTACATTAGTACAGGCATGGGCATCGGACACCCCGCCCGGCACCTTCTCGATCAACAGACCGCAACACTCGTGTGGGTACTCGGCCAAGGCTTGGGCGCAAATTCGTTCAAAGTCCCTGCGGGCGATGCGCAGCATTCAGCCATCCTTTCGCTTAGAGGCTGTTGAGTTAAAACGAATATCGGGGAAATTGAGCAATTTTGCGGAGTTTCAGCCCTCGGAAGACCTCCAAAATGGGGCTTATACGGCTGAAAACCAACCCTTCTCCGTAGATTATTCCGAATAACTCAACAGCTTCTAGTTGATGCCATCAAGAGCCAGCCGCCACATGGGCGTACTCATGTACTTGTCGCCGCCATCGCAAAATATCGTCACCACCACCCCCGTGTATAGCTGACGAGCAACTTCCAGCGCGGCCCAATAGGCCCCGCCCGCAGACTGGCCAACAAGAATCCCCTGTTCGACCGGTAGACGCAGTGCTGTATCGTAAGCATCATCGGTATCTATCGGTATTTTGTGGTCGAGGAGGGTCTCGTCGTAGATGCCCGGGACAATTGAACTCTCCATGTGCTTAAGGCCCTCAATGCCGTGAAACGGCTCGGCCGGCTCAGCGGCAATGATCTGGATGGTCGGATTGAGCTCCCTAAGACCTCGGCCGGTGCCCATCAGCGTACCGCTAGTTCCGATGGTGGCGACAAAATGAGTGACACGGCCCTGGGTCTGCTCCCAGATTTCGGGCGCAGTAGTGTCGCGATGGGCATGCCAATTCGCGGGATTGTTGTATTGGTCGGGCTTGAAGTAGCGATAGGGATCGGCTTCGTATATCTGCCGCGCTTTCCGTATGGCTCCATCGGAAAGATCCCCTGGGTCGGTGTACACCACTTCGGCACCATAGGCGGCAAGGATGGCCTTGCGCTCGCGGCTGACATTAGCCGGCATGGCCAATTTTACCCGATAGCCCTTAGCCGCACCGATCATCGCGTAGGCAATGCCGGTATTTCCAGAAGTGGAATCCAAAATGACCTTGCCCGGCCTTAGTGAGCCGTTCTGCTCGCCGTCCTCGATCATCCTCCGCGCCGGCCGGTCTTTGACCGACCCCCCGGGGTTGAAGAACTCCAGCTTAGCATAGACTTCCACCCGCGGCGGAATCTCCGGATCTCTCAGCCGCAAAAGCGGCGTATCGCCAATCTGTTCGACGACTGATAGGCCAGCCACAAAAATCTCCCCTTCACGATTAAAAGAACCAAAAACCACCATGTCAACCAACCCCGCCCCTTTCTTGACACCCTCCAAGCTACCTTCTACCTTATCTTTTTCCCACCTGCGATCCAACCTTACTGTTTAGGTGTAACTTATGGAAGAACCGAGCGAAGGCTTGGGCCACTGGGAGCGCACGCACGACTGCGGCACTCTCACAGATAAAGACATCGGTCAGCGCGTCCTGCTGATGGGCTGGGTCTGGCGCCGCCGCGACCACGGCGGCGTTATTTTTATAGACCTCCGCGACCGCTACGGCATTACCCAAATCGTCTTCAACCCACAGCGCGACCCCATCTCCTATCAACAGGCCGACCGCTTGCGTAGCGAGTACGTCATCGCCGTACAAGGCGAAGTCGAGGCCCGCCCCGAAGGCATGATCAACCCCCAGTTGCCCACCGGGACCATTGAGGTCAACTGCGATCAGCTACGTGTCCTCAACCGCTGTCTGACCCCGCCTTTTCTCATCGAAGACCAAACCGATGCCGGCGAGGAAATCCGTCTCAAGTATCGCTACTTGGACCTTCGGCGACCCCGTATTCAAGGCAATTTGCTACTCAGGCACCGGGGTTACCAGATCGTGCGTCGCCTGCTCGACGAGCGCAGCTTTATCGAAGTTGAAACACCGTTTCTGACCAAGAGCACTCCCGAAGGGGCCCGAGACTACCTCGTCCCCAGCCGAGTCCATCCCGGGCAGTTTTTCGCCCTGCCCCAATCGCCTCAAACTTACAAACAGCTCTTGATGATCGCGGGCTATGACCGCTACTTCCAGATCGTTAAGTGCTTCCGCGACGAGGATTTGCGCGCCGACCGCCAGCCCGAATTCACTCAAATCGACATCGAGATGGCCTTCGTGCGCGAGGATCACGTCATGGCCATTGCCGAGGATCTAACCCGCGCCCTCTTCGCTCAGCTACGCCAAATCGAGTTACCCAATCCCTTTCCACGACTCACTTATCGCGAAGCCATAGAGCGCTTCGGATCCGACAAACCCGACCTGCGCTTTGGCTTAGAACTTAAAGATGTAGCGGCAGCAGGGCGCACTTCTCAATTCCAAGTCTTTCATTCCGCTCTCGAGAGTGGTGGTCAGGTCAAAGGCTTAAATGTCAAAGGCTGCAGTGGGTTCTCGCGCGGACAAATCGACGATTTAATTGCCTTCGCCCAAGGGCTGGGTGCCAAGGGACTCAGTTGGATCAAACACACCGACGCTGGCCTCGAATCCTCCATCGTCAAATTCTTCCCCCAAGCGGCTCAAACCCTGTTGATCGAGGCCCTCGAATCCGCTCCTGGCGACCTACTGCTCTTTGTCGCCGATCAGCCCAAGCTGGTTGCCCGGGTACTCGGAGCACTGCGTTTGGAGCTCGCCCAGCGCCTCTCACTAGTGTCCGATGATTCTTGGCAGCCCCTCTGGGTCAGCCAGTTCCCACTTCTAGAGCGCGACGAGGAAGTCGGCCGTTTTACAGCCGTGCATCATCCCTTCACAGCCCCCCTAGAAGAGGACCTCTCCCTGCTGGATAGCACTCCCGCCGACGCTAGGGCGCGGGCCTATGACTTGGTCCTCAATGGCAATGAGATTGCCGGGGGCAGTATGCGAATTTTCCAGCGCTCAGTACAATCCCGCCTTTTTCAACTCTTAGAAATCAGCACCGAAGAAGCCGCGGCCAAATTCGGTTTCCTCCTCGAAGCCCTCGATTACGGGGCCCCACCACACGGCGGGATTGCCTTTGGCTTTGACCGGCTGATTGCCCTGCTCACCAACGCAGATTCAATCCGAGAAGTCATCGCTTTCCCCAAGACCAATAAGGCAGTAGGCTTGATGGAAAACGCCCCTTCTTCCGTCGATTTGGGCCAGTTGCACGAATTGGGGATTCGGCCTGCCTGAAAACTTATAGGCAGGGTAGATTTTCACTTGTTCTGCTTGACATCCACTATAGGTCGCCTATATTTGTGCCAATATCCCGTATATTCTATATATTCTAACGATCACTGTTTGATCCTTAAGCCTAGGTGGAGGAATTATTTAATGAGCGGTCTTTCCACTTTTTCCAATTTGAGATACTTAGGCGTCGCCTTGTCGGTAGTGGCTTTGTCTCTCGTCGCTAGCTGTTCGCGCGTTCCGTCGCAGGAGGACATGGAATACCTAGAACAACAGCGGCAAGCCACTCTGGCCGCCGAAGTAAAAGTAACCGAGCTACAGGCCGAAAAAGCACAGCTCGAGCGCGAACTCGCCGAGCGGCAAGTCACCAAAAAAGCACTTGAAGACAAATTAGCCGCTACTAAAAACAACCTCGCCAACCAAGCTAAATGAGAAAGGGTTCGACCATGAAGAAGTTGTCCGTTGGTGGGTTGGCCTTAGCACTGCTAGTCCTAGCGAGCGAAAACACTGCTGCTCAAGAGCAGAAGATGACCTGTGAGGAGTACATGGCTCTGGGGAACGAGCTCGTCAACCGTGAGGCCGCGGCCAACACCCAAATCGAAGAGCTAAACGCCCAGATTGAAGCACTTAATATGCAGATTGCCCAGCTCGACCGGGCCAACGTTGACCTCAATGCTCAGATCCTCGCGGCAGTAGGCGATTCCGAATCCGAAATCGCGGCCTTTGGGCGCGAGCTCGACGCTATTATCGCCCAGATCGAAGGCCTGATGGTACTAGCTCCAGAAGTACTCATTATGCGGCGCGGTGAAGTCACGACCATCGACTCCCGAGTCGCCGAGCTCAAGCGGAGCAATATGGCCGCCCTGCCCGAAATGGTGGACAAGCTATCTACCATTGGCCAGATGCTCGCCGAGCTCAAAGCGCGCATAGCTCAACCCGTGGTCATTGACTACAAAGTCGTGCGGGGCGACAACATGTGGAACATCTCTAAAAAAGAACAAATCTACGACGATCCCTATATGTGGCCCCGCATCTACCGGAAGAACAAGGATCAAATCAAAGACCCGGATTTAATCTACCCCAACCAAGTCTTGGCCGTGCCGTTCGGGGTAGCCGAAAATCAGTACTTGGTCACCCGAGGCGACTTCCTCTTCAAAATTGCCGCCGAGCTTTACAACAATGCCGGCAAATGGCATAAAATCTACGAGGCCAACAAGCAGCAAATCGTCGCGCCAGATTTGATTTTTCCTGCTCAAGTCCTCGAAATTCCCCAGTAATTACAACTACTTGATTTAAATAAATTTCAAGACTTAAAGGGGTTTGATCTTTCCCGGGCTTAAGGGAGGGATTTCAAACCCCTTTTTGTATTTTTGTCCAGCTACCAAGGCTATGAAGGACATTTCCATCGCCGGCATCGATCGCCGATCCCTCTTCGGGCGCAACGATCAACACTTGGCTCATCTCGAAAAGAGATACGGCATTCGCCTAGTCGCCCGCGGCGACAAGCTCACGCTTAAAGGATCCGACACTTCGGTGCGCGAGGCCGATGGTTTCCTCAGTCACCTCATAAAACGCATGCGCCACGGCCCGCCCCTCGAAGCAGCCGAGCTAGAGAACTTGATTCACTGTAGTCCGACCCTACCCAAGGGAGATCACAGCACCCTCCCAAACCCCGTAGCCCATACCTATAAGACGGCCATCTACGCCCGCACCGAAGGCCAAGCGAAATATCTCGCCGCTATCGACAACAACGACGTGGTCTTCAGTATCGGCCCAGCCGGCACCGGTAAGACGTACATAGCGGTGGCCATGGCCGTTGCCGCGCTGCGGCAAAAGCAAATCTCTCGCATCCTGCTCGCCCGACCCGCTGTCGAAGCCGGAGAGAAGCTCGGTTTTTTGCCCGGCTCTTTTGAGGACAAGGTTGACCCCTACTTGCGCCCGCTCTACGACGCGCTACAAGATCTCATGGAACCCGAGCGACTGCGGCGGATGCAGGACATGAAAATTATCGAAGTCGTGCCGCTGGCCTACATGCGCGGCCGCACCCTCAACGATTCGTTTATTATCCTCGACGAAGCCCAAAATACTACACCACAACAGATGAAGATGTTTCTCACCCGGCTGGGCAGCCACTCAAAGGCTGTAGTTACCGGCGATGTTACTCAGACCGACCTCAGCGATGACCAGCCCTCGGGCTTGGTCGTCGCGCCCAAAATTCTGACTAGGATCGCCGGCTTGGCCTTTGTTCGGCTCAACGAACGGGATGTGGTACGCAATCGGCTCGTGCAGAAGATCATCAAAGCCTACGACAGCTATGAGGAAGCCCACGCCTCGGCCGATCCATGAACGCGCTTAAATTAAAGTGGTTTGGCTCCAAACGCCGCAGCAATCAGCCCAGACCTTGGCACCTGCATAGCTCGTGGGTGTTCCGCATCGCTTTGGCCGGCCTAGCTATCGGCCTGCTCACCTACCTATCGCCCTACCAGCGTCCCTACAATGTCGCCCAGCTACGCGTCGGCAGCGTCTCTCAAGAGCGCATCGAGGCTCCTTTTCTCTTTCGCGTACCTAAAAGCGATGCCGAATTGGAGCGTGAACGCCAAGCTGAGACTGCCGAGATTCCCACCATCTTGCGCCGCGGTCCCCTAATTCAAGAGCGGCAGCTAGCCCAGCTAGACTCGGTCTTTGCGGTGATGATCCCAAGAATCCGGGTCCAGATGGCCGACTCGCTCAAGCGACGCGAACTCCAACGCGCCCTACCTCGAGTCATTGGTTTGCTCTCGCTCGATGCCCTTTCGACCCTCATCAACGTTCTCTCCACGGCCAGCGAACCTTATGTACACGATTTCCAAGCTATCTGTCGGCAGATTCTGGCCAGTTACTATGCCGCGGGCATCATCGCCTCCAAACAACCGATTCTCCTAAGCCCCTCGCCCCAAGTCCGCCTCGACGACCGGGAACAGCACATAGAAACCCTCTATAGCGAAGAAAAGCTCAAACAAGGCGAATTGATCTCGCGCCTCCAAACTTATCACACGATCGCCGACCGCGACGCGGTCCAAGCCGTACACGAACTCCTGAGCCTCTTTGTGGTCCCCAATCTGACCATTGACGAGCCAGAAACCGCCCGCCTCAGGAACGCGGCGCGGCGCGGCGTGGCCAGCATCAAGCGGATCTATGCCCAAGACGACCTCATAGTCAACAAGCACGCCACCGTCACTGCAGAGCATGTCGACGCACTCGACGCACTGGCCGCCCGCATCGCCCAAGAGCAATCTCAACATCCTATCAAGCGCCTAATCCAAGTGGCTGCGGCCGCGACGATCTCCGGACTCCTAATCTTCGTCTTCGGCTACTTTCTCGCCACGCACGAACGCGCTGTTTTTGACCAGCCCGGCCAGCTCATCCTCCTAGCTATCCTGACCGTTGCCATAGCCGCCGCGGCCTCCTATATCAAAACGCACGACCTCTCCCCCTATTGGGTGCCGATCCCCCTCGCCGCCATGCTAGTGACGATCCTGCTAACGCCACAAATTGGCTTGGTGCTCTCGTTTGTGCTCGCACTCTTTGTCGGCAACCTCTTTGCCGACTTCTACGTAGCCATAATCTGCGCTCTAACGGCGGCCATAGCCGTCTATGCGGTGCGGCACGTGCGCCACCGCAATCAGTTCTATCGCCCCATGATCTTCCTGCCGATATCTTATGCACTGCTCATCGCGGCGGCGGACCTGTTGCGCTTCTTCCCGGTCGAACAGATATACGCTCACATCCTGCCCGGAATCGTCATCGGCGTGGCAGCCCCCATCCTCACCATCGGCCTGCTACCGATCTTTGAAAGCTTCTTTCACATCACCACGGATATAACCCTGCTGGAACTGTCGGATCCCAACCGGACCTTGCTCCGCCAATTGGCTATCCGGGCACCGGGGACCTATACTCACAGCCTGATTATGGCCAACCTCTCCGAGAGTGCCGCCGAGGCCATTGCCGCCAACCCGCTTTTGGCCCGCGTCGGCTGCTATTACCACGATATCGGCAAGGTGAGCAAGCCTGAGTACTTCAGCGAAAATCAGGGGTTGCAAGGCGGGCGCAACCCCCACGATAATCTGATGCCCTACCTAAGCATGCTCATCATAGCCTCGCACATCCGCGAGGGGCTCGAGTTGGCCGAGGAACACGGCCTTCCTCAATCCATCTGCGACCTGATCTCCCAGCACCACGGCACTACCGTCATCGAGTACTTTTACGAGCGTGCCGTGGAATTGGGCGACCGGAGTGTGCGAGAAGAAGATTTCAGGTACAACGGTCCCAAGCCCCAGACCAAAGAGGCCGGCATCCTGATGTTGGCCGACTCGGTCGAAGCGGCAGCCCGCACCCTCGCCGAACGCACACCCAGCCGGATGCGCCAGCTAGTGCATAAAATTATCCAGCAGAAATTCACCACTGGCGAACTCGACGAGTGCGCTCTGACTCTGCGGGATTTGCTCAAAATAGAGGACAGCTTCATCCGAGTGCTGATGGGCGTCCTACACAGTCGGATGGAATACCCTTGGCAGAAGGCCAATCGCAAATGGCAGACCGTCTAGATAGGCCCCTTCACATAGTCCAAGACGCGGGCCTCGCCCCCCTGCATGCAGACGTGCTCGCTGCCCTGCACCAGATCGCCGCGCAAGTCGCCTACACCCACGTGCTGCCGGACGCGGTTCAGCTAGTCCTCATCAACGACGACTACATGAGCGACCTCAACACCACCTATCGCAGCAAGGAGGGCACGACGGACGTCTTGTCTTTCGACTTAGGTACCATACCTAGTCAGGACAGTAGCGGTGAAGTGTACATTTCTCTACCCCAAGCGCAGCGACAAGCCGCCGCGCTCAGCGTCCCTCCCTTAGTGGAGCTAGCCCGCCTGTTGGTACACGGGCTACTTCACCTAGCGGGTTGGATGCACAATACGCCCGAGCAACTAGCTGCTATGGAACGCGAAACAGACCACTTCCTTACCACAGCCTCCCTCTCTCTCTAAGCGGCCTTGGCCGGCCGCTTAACTGAAAGGAGCCTTTTTGGACTTATCCTCCGCCGCGTACGCCGCATTGGTCGGCGCGATCAGCCTCGCCTGGCTCTTCTTGGTAGCCAGCTATGAGACTGCCTTTGCCATTCTCTCCAAATCCGTGCTGGAGAAACTGGCCGAAAGCGGCGTATCGCATGCGCGTGCTATGCTCCGCATCTACGAGCCGCGCCTGCGCCTGCGCCTGATGACCCGCCTCGGCGAGGCCATCGGCGTCACCGTCCTCGCATTCTCCCTGTTCTTTCTCGCGGATGCCATCCTATTACCGTACGCCCTTCCGAGCTATCTCCCTGCGGCAACAGCTTTATTGGGTGCGTTAGGGCTTTTCATGATCGTGGCGACACCCCGCCGCATTCGCTTTGACGAAGAAGGCGACGAAGCACGTATACCCTTCGTCGCCTTGGCCTATGCGCCGGTACACGCGCTGCTCCTTCCTCTGACCAACCTCCTCGAACTCCTCAGCAGCTTTGATTACAGCGACGAGGACTTTCGCGCTGAAAAGGAAGAGGAACTGCGCAGCATCGTCGAGTCAGAAGGCGAGTCTGGCGTACTCGAGGAAGGCGAGCGCGAGATGATTGAGAGCGTCTTTGGCTTCCACGACCGCATCGTCCGCGAAGTCATGGTCCCTCGCGTCGACATGGTCGCCATCGACCAATCGGCCTCTCTGCAAGACTTGCTCAATCTCATTAGGGACAAGGGCCACTCGCGTCTGCCCATCTACCGGGAAAGCCTCGACCACATCCAAGGGCTAGTATACGCCAAAGATCTGCTGCAGATCTTGGTGTCCCGGCCCGAAGTCAATCTAGCGACGCCCATAGACCAACTACTGACCAGCCAAGAGGGCGATCTGAGTTTTACCCACGAGCCTTATTACATCCCTGAGACCAAGAAAATCGACGTCCTGCTCAATGACCTGAGAGCCAACAAAATTCGCCTCGCCATCGTCCTCGACGAATACGGCGGCACGGCTGGCTTAGTCACCACCGAGGACCTCGTCGAGGAAATCGTCGGGGAAATCCAAGATGAGTACGACGAGGAAGAGGAGTTGCACCACTGGCAGGTTCCCGGCGAAATACTCATCGCCAATGCCCGCATCGACATAGGCGATCTCAACGAGTTGCTTTCCACCGATCTGCCGAGGGCGGGCTTTGAAACCCTCGGGGGATTTATATACGACCACTTGGGGAGCATCCCCGCGGAAGGCTTGGTCTTCAAGGTCGATCATCTAGAGCTCGATATCCTCAAGGTCGAGGGTCAGCGCATCGCCCAAGTCAAACTCCGGCGCTTGACCCCCGTCGGCGATTGAGAGGGTTGCGCCAGACTGCCCCATCCTTTAGATTATTACCAATAGCTTGTTGCGGGGTGGAGCAGTCTGGTAGCTCGTTGGGCTCATAACCCAAAGGTCCTAGGTTCAAATCCTAGCCCCGCTACCATCTTTTCAGGGAGTCGCTCGCGGCTTCCTGATTTTCTATGCCTATCTACAATAAGGTTCCCGACAATCCCACCTCTGCTCCGGCCGAGCGCATCCGCCTCGACGAGCGCTTTGTATCCTTGCTCGTCGCCGAAGACGCCCAAGATCGCCTCGAAGCCCAAGAGCTACGCCAGCTCGTCCACCGCGCCCTCCAAGCCCTTTCCGACGACGAGATGCGCGTCATTCAGCTCCGCTATCAGTACAAAAAATCGCCCGGCCAAGTCGCGGCGCGCATGGGCCTTTCTCGCAATGCGATGGCTGCGCTCGAGCAGAGCGGGTTAGCAAAATTGCGCCAAGGCCTCGAGGATTGGCATCGAGGCGTCTGAATTGCAGCAGCGGCTCTCCCCCCTGCTGGCCCCGGCCCTACTCTCAGGCCTGTTCTTCGCAGTTAGCATCCCCAAATTCGATCAGTACTACTTCGCTTGGATTTGCCTGCTGCCGCTCTTTTTGGCTCGGCACTGGCTGCCTGCCCAAAGCCACTTCGCCCTCGGGCTGGTCGCCGGCCTCGCCTGGTCTACCGGACGCACCTACTGGATCACCGAGACCTTGCAATTGTACGGTGCCCTCTCCTTGGCGACTGCCGTGGCAACGAATGGGCTGCTCATTGTATACATGGCCCTGTATCTGGCCTGTTTTGTCGCAGTGTGCCGCCGCCTAAACTTTTCCTCCCCGCTCTTTGCTTGGTCGGCAGCCGGCGTCTGGGTCATTTTGGAGTGGATGCAAAACTGGATGTTGAGCGGCTTTCCCTGGCAGCTATTAGGCTACTCGCAGTACCTCAACCTACCCCTCCTACAATGGGCTGCGATAACCGGCGTCTATGGCCTGAGTTTCCTCATTGTCCTATTCAACGCCGCGTTGGCCCAAGCCCTCTCGCACCGCGCCTTCATCCCCTATCTGAGCCTGCCTCTTTTCCTGCTGGTCGCCGTTCATCTATGCGGCTTATATCGGCTGCACAACGTGCCGGATCCGCCATCCGCCACCCTAAAGGTCGGCGTCGTTCAAGGCAATATACCCCAAGACCGCAAGTGGAAGGTGGACCGGCTAGTTTGGACGGCTCGGCACTACGCCGCACTCACCCGGGACTTGGCGGCCGCGGAAAAACCAGCGCTGATCATCTATCCCGAGACGGCCCTGCCGCTCTATTTTGGCGACCCCTTGTACGCGGCCTATGTCGATTCGATAACAGCCCTAGCACCGGAGCTAGATACGCCCATGTTGGTGGGCAGTCTCAAGGGCGATTCGCAAAATCGCACTGCTCCAGTCTATAACCGGGCCTTCCTGCTCAATGCTCAAGGGGAAGTAGTCGATTACGCCGACAAGGTGCACTTGGTGCCTTTTGGCGAGTTTCTGCCCTTTCCGGGTATCTTTCAGTATTTGGGGGGGCTTACGGCAGAAAGCGGCATCTTCGCCCACGGGGAAAGGCACAAAGTACTGAGGCTTCCGCGCAACAATACCTCATTCGGGGTCTTTATTTGCTACGAGTCCATCTTTCCGGAAATAACCCGTGCGCTGATGGCCCAAGGCCCGGACTTTCTGGTCAACACCACCAACGACGCTTGGTTTGGCAGCACCGCGGCCCCGCACCAGCACTTTGCACAAGCTGTCCTGCGAGCCGTAGAAAGCGGGCGGGCCGTAGTCCGCGCCGCCAATACCGGCATTTCCGGCCTAATCGAGCCGAGCGGGCGCATTGCCTATCGCACACCGCTTTTTGCCACCGTGGGCTTTGCAATAGACGTGCCCTTGTACCAAGGACAGACGATCTACACGCGCTGCGGGGATTGGCCGCTCATGCTCTGCGCCCTCGCGCTAACGCTGGCCGCCGCCCGCAAAAATCGGCACCGCCCCTCCTAAACCGGACAATCGGGAATATCGACCCATCTCCGCTCGGCCGCCGCCTGGAGAATGGAGTCGGCAACGGCCTGCGCTCGCATCCCATGATAAAACGAGGGTACGCAATCGCGCCCCTCGCGGATGGCACTGACGAATTCCCAAGCTTGGTCGTAGCGGAAGGTCTGCACGGGATCGCCGACGGACGGATCGCGCGGCGCATTAGGCCGCTTGAGGAACTCTGTGGGCACCGGTCGGCTCTGATAGGGTTCGCCGCGGGGGGCAAAGAGCACCTCGTGGGGCGCATGCAGTCGATAGACGACCGAGGCATCCTCCCCGTTGAATTCGGCCAAGTCGTGGTCGCCCTTTGGGCCGTAGCCCTTGCTCAGCTTGCCCATCTCAAAGACGCCCGTGGTGCCGCTGGCAAATTCGGCGATCCACGCGATCCAATCTTCCACGTCCTGCGGTGGGCACGGCTGGCCTTCGCGGGTCTGATCCCGCGGCACCAACTGCTTGGCCGCGCTGCACACAGCCTCTATCGGCCCCAGCAAATCCTCGGCAAAATCAAGGCGGTGAATGCCCATATCGCCCAGCTCGCCCGACCCGGCGTAGCGCTTGTATTGCCGCCAGCCAATGGCCCGCTCTCCCCAGTCTTGCAGGCGCTGGAAACGGGCGTGGCGAATCGGCCCCAAAGCCTTGGTCTGTACCAAGTGGCGGATGTAGTTCATGGCCGGCACAAAGCGATAGGTAAACGCCGTCATGTGGCGATGCCCCGACGCCTTGCCCCGGGCGTATATTTCCCGAGTTTGGGCAAAGTCCATACCTAGGGGCTTTTCGCACAATACGTGGCAGCCGGCACCTAAGGCTTGGACGATCAGCTCGTAGTGGTAGACATTGGGCACGGCGATGCAGACCGCATCCGGGGACACCGCATCTAAGAGCACCTCCAGCCGGTCAAAAGCGGCCGCAATGCCCCATTCCGCTTGCCGCTTTTGCCGCAGCGTTTCGTTTGGCTCGCATATTCCAGCGATTTCGACCTCGGGAATCAGCCGCAGCCCTGGATAGTGTACCCCCGCACAGACGCCGCCTGTGCCCACCAGCCCTACGCGCAGTGCATCTTGGTTCATACGACCTCTTTCATTTGCATTTGCATTTGCCTCTCTGCCTCAGCCAGCTTATCGACGAGTTCGTGCAACCTCGGCAGGTCCTCAGCGGCCACATCCTCGGCAAAAGGTATCACCGGCCCCCCGGCCAGCCCGACCCGCTCCATAGCCGCGTGCAGTGCCGAGCCACTATAGCGCGCCGCCCGCTCACCGCGCAGATTCTCAAACGGCACCATCTGCTGCCGAATCTCCTCCGCCCCAGCGCACTCCCCCGCCGCAAAGCACTCTAGGAGTGTCAGGCTCATGCCAGGGACAAAGTTGGCCATCCCCGAGCTAAACCCAACCGCGCCGGCTGCCATATAGTCGATACAGGGATCCTCGGCCATGCCGCAGACCATGGCCGCGCTCTCCCCAGCACCGGCGACGATCCGCCGGAACGCCCCTAAGTCGTCAACGGCGTATTTAAGCCCCACCACTTCGTCCAGCCGACACAGCGCCACTACCTGCTCAACCGGCATGATATCCAAACGGCGCTGATATAGTATCGTGGGCAACTGGGTCTTCTCGGCAATGGCGCGCAGGCCGACGGCAACGCCTCCGGCTGAGGCCGGCCCGACGATGGGCATAATCATTACCCCGGCAACGCCCAAAGAGCGGGCAATCCGCCCCATTTCCAGTGCCCGACCATACCCCGGCCCGATCCCCGGCACCACCAACGCCTCCCCGGCTGCCGCCTCCACAAAGGCCCCAACGACGGCCTCGTATTCGTCTAAGGTCATATCGTACACCAGACCCGTGCCGCACGCCGGCATAATAAAATCGACGCCCCGCTCGCAGAGAAAGCGCACATTGCGGCCAATCCCCGCCAAGTCAATGCCCCGTTCCGCGTCGCGGGGCGAGATCGCCACAACCAGCACGTTGTGGCACTGTTCCTTTTGCAACATCCGCATAGTATTCTCCTTTATCTGCTAGGCCCAGACAGTCTCGGTAGAGGTTGTGGCGTGTTTATTGTAGTGCTCCAGATAGTCCTCACGGGGCGGGGTAAAAATGTCGAGGATTCGGGCCGGCCCTTCTTCGACGACACCCCAGTGGACCACGTTCGGCGGAATCAAGAAGGCGTCGCCCGGGCCAGTGACGCGCTCCTCAGCCCCAATGCGAAAGCGGAAGCGCCCGGCCAGCACCAAGCCAGCCTGCTCGTGCGGGTGGCTGTGCTCGGGCACTTCACAACCTTCTTTCATGTCCAAAAACGAAAGCATCAGCCGCTCGCCAGCCACCAAGCCGCTGTTGATTTGGGGAAAAAGCTCTACAGCCGCAAGTTCTGCGGGATTGATAAAGGGCATAGTCTCCTCCTATTTGACAAAGCTCCGCAACCACGCATCGCCGCGATAGCGCGGCCACAGCGTAACAAAGCGACCAACCATCAGGCCGCTATAGGCCATCCAAGCACCAGCTAACTCCCAATCCAACCAGTATATAAAAACCAACGCCGAAGGGAAAAACACTCCAAAGGTGGCCAGCGCCATAGCCTTGAACAGATACCCCATATCGCTAGCGCCAATAAAAATTCCGTCAAAGACGAAGACCACGGCGTTCAACGGTTGGAGCAGAGCGATGAGTACATAGAGCGCGCCGACCTGTTCTACGACTTCCCGATGCGGAGTAAACAGCGCGGCAATAGGCCCCAAGGCCGCCAAGTAAGCCAAGCCAAACCCCGCTCCCAAACCCAAGCCCCAGCAGATGATCCGCCAAGCGATTTGCCGGGCCTCAGAAAAAAGATGTCCCCCTAGGCAGCGGCCAACTAGCGTCTCAGCGGCGTGGGCAAAGCCGTCCACGGCGAAGCTAGTCAGCCCCCAGAACTGCAAAATCACGGCGTTGGCCGCCAGCGGTGCTTCGCCCATCCGTGAGATCATGCCGAGCATAAAAAAACCGGCAAGCTGCAGACAGAGGGTGCGGCCGAAGAGGAAGGCATTGGTCTGCAGCAAGCGCTGCATCGCGTGCAAGTCCCACAGCCTTGTAGGCCACTCCCGTAGATAGGAGCGGTAGCCGTAGAGCAATAAAAAACCCCCGGTGGCCAACGCCGCCGCATTGCCCAGCACAGAAGCCCAAGCCGCCCCTTCGACGCCCAGCTTGGGAGCACCCAACTTGCCGTAGATAAGCGCGTAGTCCGCACCGATATTGACCAAGTTGGCAACGGTCGTAACCCAGAGGGGCGCTATGGCATTGGCAGTTCCGAGAAAAAAGCCGTTGAGCGTCATAACGCTCAGTGCCAGGGGTGCTTCCCACACCCGGATGGCGAAGTAGCGCAGGCCCCAGTGCTGGACTTGGGGAGACCCGCCGGCCCACTCGAACCCAATCCGGCCGATCCAACCGCCAGCCGCCGCGATCCCCACGCCGAGGAAGACGGCCACGATTAGCGAGCGGTAGAGCACCCCCGCGCTCTGGCGTCGATCCCCGGCCCCGCAGTACTGGGCCACCAAAGCCGTAGTCCCCATCCGCAGAAAGGCCAAGCACCAGAATATGGCGTTGAAGATCAAACTGGCCGTAGAGACCGCGCCCATAAAGGCCACTTCCGGCAAATGACCGATCATCGCGGTGTCGGCAATGCCGATCAGAGGCGTAGATAGGGCAGTGAGGATATTGGGGATGGCGAGGCCGAGGATCCGTCGGTCGAGTGGCTTCAATCCTCCGCCTCAGGTCGCCAGCCAAACCGGTTCAAGTCGATGCGTTGCGCTGTAAAGACAACGCCCTCGCTGGCCAAAAGCTCGTATTGCAACAGATGGAATTTGCCGCCGCTGCGCGGCGAGACCTTGCCTTGGGCGTTAATGATGCGGTGCCAAGGTAGATCCCATTCCTCGGGCATCCCCGCTAGAGCAAAACCTACTTGCCGCGCCCGCCCCGGATAGCCGGCCAAGGTCGCGATCTGCCCGTAGGTAGCTACCTTGCCGTAGGGCACACAGGCGATGGTATCGTAGAACGCCCGGCGCATGGGGCTTTCAGCAGCTAGGCGCTGCGGCCTCATCGCGCCCTTCCAAAAAATCTAGGGCCTTGGCATAGCTGCGCTTCCCCAAGTAGTGGCGCAACATCCGCGGGATTTCGTTGCCCAGCTCTTGGCCGAGTTCGTCAAGCTGCCGCAGATGATCGGCAATCGACTCGGCCTCGCGGTTGTCGATGGCCGCCATCAGCGCTTGCAATGTGGTGTGCAATTGATCTAGTGCCACAACTCAGGCCGCCATGATGAGGTAGGAAAGCCACTCGGCGTGCGGATTGCGAATCGCGTAGCGCATGCCCGGGGGCAGGTGGATCATATCCCCTTCCCGAATCTCCTGCGCGTCTCCGTCGGCTTCTAAGGTGCCGCTGTTTTCCAGCACGTAATAGACCTGCTCCAGCTCTGTGCAGCATTGCTCAACCGTCCGTCCGCGCGGCTGGACGGCCTCGCGGTCGATGCAGCGCAGCCCCTGCGTAAAGCCCACCCCCTCCTCGCCGACCGGGCCTAGCTGGTGCCAGCGCACCGCGCCCGCGCCGTCTCCCACCGCCGGTACGTCGCGCCAGTTGCGGATGGCAAACTCCCCGCTGTTGGCCGCGATTCTTTGGCTGATCACGTGGTGTTCGAGCCAGTCCTCGCTGGTGTCGTTAAACATCTGGTGGTGGACGCCCGACGGCAGGTACACCGCGTCGCCCTCCTGCACGGGGAAGCGCTCCTTGTCAAAGAGCACGTGGCCGCTGCCCGAAAGCACGTAGTACACCTGTTCGAGGTTTTCGTGCTTGTGGTAATCCGAGTTTTTGCGGCCCTGTAGCGCGTGGCGGGCAAAGCCCTGTAGGCACTTAAGGCGATGGCGCGGATCAGGGTCGTCGTCGCCATCGCGGTCGCGCAGCCCGCCCCAATGCACAGCACTCAGGTGGGCTATGTTAGGTTGGACGTCGCGCCAATTGATGATGTAGGCCATGTCTCATTCCTCCTAGGTTTACAAAGCGGCAATTTGGCGCATTCGCGCCCCGAGATCGACGAGCTCCTCGCGGCTGCCGCCCACTTCGTGAATCAGCGTGGAATCGTATCCCACTGCCCGCAGGGCAGCCATGATCGCCGACCAGTCTGTATCCCCTTCGAGCAGGTTGACGAAGCTGTGCTCGCTACGGCGAAAATCCTTGAAATGCACCTTTTTGATGCGCGGTCCCAACTCGCGGATCCAGTGCTCTGGATAGCCATAGGCCATCATGTTAGCCGTGTCGAGGTAGATACCTACCCACTCGCTGCCGATTTCATCGACGAAAAGCCGAGCTTCGCGCGGGCTGAGCAGGAATTTGTTCCAGACGTTTTCCAAGCCAATGGCCACCCCCATTTCCCCGGCCAAGGGGGCTGTGTCGATCAACGCGTCCCGCAACCTGTCCCAAGCCTGCTGATAGGTTCCTTCGACTTCTAGTTGGCCCGGGTGCAAAAGCACCCCATCGACCGACAGCGCGCCGGCGATCGCGAGCGAGCGCCGCAAGCACTTGAGGCACCGCTCGCGCTCGCCGGCATCGCGGCTGAGCAGGTTGCCGCGCTCTGGATACCAGACAATGACGCTGCCGATTTCAACGCCGGCGTCCTCGCATTGCTGCCCGACCTGCGCGATCTCATTGGCACTCATGTTCGGATCTAGGTCCTTGCCCTCGGCAAAGACCAACTCCACGGCTTGGTAGCCGGCGTCCTCGCACAACCGCAGCGTGTCCTCCAGCGACGTGTTCCCCAAAACGATCTGCGTGATCCCTACTTTCATAGCACACCTCTATTGAATATATCTAACGCGCTCAGTATGTTATGGGCTATCACATTCAGCCCGCAATTCGCTTTACGCCGACCCCTTCGGTCGGCGGCTATAACGTTTTACCCCTTCAACGAGGAGAGCAAAATGGCAAAAAGAAAATCCGCCAAAAGCAAAAAGGGCAAAAAGGACTTTCATATCGGCTTTGTCGGCGTGGGGCGCATGGGGGCCAACATGGCCCGCAACTTCAACGACAAGGGCTTCAACATCTCGGCCGTATTCGATGCCAACGGCCGCGCCGCCCGCAGCCTAGCCAAAGAGCTTGGCTGCGCTGCCCCCAAAACCCTGGCCGAAGTTACGGCCCAATCGGACGTGGTCGTTACCGTGGTCACCGACGACGCGGCCATGCGCTCAATTTTTGCCACTTCTGGCGACTCCCTGTTGGCCAATGCCAAAGGCACGACCTTTATCAACTGCGCCACCATCTCGCCTGCGGTCCACGTCGAAGTAGAAGAGCGCGCTGCCGCGGTCGGTGCTTCCTCCCTCGAAGGCTGCATGGCCTCCAGCATCACCCAAGCGCGCCAAGGCACGCTGTATCTGATGTGCGGCGGCAAGCGCAGCGTCTTCAACCGCGTCCGGCCCATTCTCGACGCCCTGAGCGTCGATCTGCGCTATATCGGCACTGCCGGCCAAGCAGCCCAAGTCAAGGCCCTCGTCAACATGGTCATGAACATCAACACCGCCGGCTTGGCCGAGGGGTTGGGCCTAGGACAAGCGCTCGGATTGGACCTGAAAATGCTAATGAAGGTCTTCTCCCAGACCGGCGCTAACTCGCGCGTCCTAGAAACCGACGGCGAGGACATGACCATCCGCGACCACGAGTGTTATTTTTCCGCGGACCACGCGGCCAAGGATTCTGGCATCGCCCTCGCTCTGGCCCGCCAAAATAAGCTCAGTCTGCCGCTGGCGCAGGCGACCAAGCGCCAGTACGACAAAATGAAAAAACTGGGCCTCGGCGACTACGACAAATCGGGCATTGCCGAGCTGACCTTTCCCGGTCGCAAAGGCTCAAAACAGTAGCTGCTTTCCGAGGGGCAGGTCGCCGCAGACTTGCCCCTTTCTTCGCTAGATGCGCCCGTGCCGGATGTCCACCATCCGCTGGGTCAACTCAAACCGCAGCCCTTCCCCACTAAAAAATCGCACGAACTCATCGACCATCACCGAGAAATAGCGGCCAAATGTCTCGGGCGCATACCAAGCTATGTGGGGGCTGACAAAAACGTTGGGCAGGTGGCGTAAGCAGCTATTGGGGGGCAGCGGCTCTGGGTCGAAGACATCGAGTCCGGCGATTAGCTCGCCCCGTGCGAGCCGCTGCGTCAGTTCCTCGTAATCCACGACCGGCCCGCGACAGCAATTGATCAAAATGCGGCCGCGGCCCAGCAAATCGAGCGCTCGCGCACCGATCATTTTTTCGGTCTTGGGCGTGTGTGGGACTTGGACTACGAGGATGTCGGCGTGTTGCAACACCTCGTCGAGCGAGCCGCGCACAATGCCCAATTCAGCGACCACTTCCTCGGGCAAATACGGGTCGGCGACGCGCAGCTTCACCCGAAAGGGGCCTAGTAATTCGACCAAGTGCTGCCCCACGTGCCCGCAGCCGACCAACCCGACCTTCTTGCCGGTCAATCCGCCGTGGACAAAGTCGTCGTTGCCCGCCTGCGCCCACTGCTCCTCGCCCGCCATCATCTGCCGATAGACCGCTGCCCCATTGCGCAGGCACAACAGCATCAGGGCCAAATCCCACTCGGCCACCGGCGCGGCCGAGGCGATATTGTCGGTATCCACGGCCAGCACACCGCGCTCCCGAGCGGCCGCCAAGTCGATGCCCGTGCCAAAGCGATCCCCGCTGACGCCGGCGATCCGCAAGTCGGGGGCCCCTTCAAATACCGCTCGCGTCAGTTCGGGCAGCCGCCCCCCGAGGCGGATCGCGCCTTCACAACCAGCCAACGCCTCAATAAGAGCCCGCTCGGACAGGCACTCCGTCGGCTCGACGATCTCGACCACTTGCCCTAAGCGCACCAAGTCCTCTGGCTGCGCATAACCGTGTGGATCCACCAACACTTTAGGTTTCACCTATCACCTCCTCAATGCACACAAGTATCCAGCCGCGCAATTCCCAATTCCCATCAGCCATTGCCCGCCACGTCCAAACGGCCACTAGTCGGCCAGTGCCAAAGGTTTCCATCCGACTTCTAACATTAGGCCCAGTGCCGGCACCGCTCGGAGAGGGTGATCATGAAACCCACCGGGCCAAGACCCGGAAGCAGTTTTGATCGCCGCCACTGGACCACAAACGTTTTTGTGTTGCTCGGCTTCCCGCGGCCTATCCTCATCACTCATGCGTCGCCAACCAATCAACGACGGCCTGTCGCCGCGCCGCCTGTGTCTCTAGCCCTGCGGGTAGCTGGTACAACTCCCAAGCAATCGGATGCTCCAAGGTCTCGCCTACCTGCAAATAGACCCAAGGGCTTAACAACTCTAGTTCGGTGTAATCCGGGCAGGTATAGACCTCGGCACTCAGACCCCCGTCCGGGTAGCGCTGGGTCGCATCGCGGCGAAAGAACTCGGCCATGACTACGTCGCCGACAATGCCTGCCAGCCAGCGATCCGAGTCGGCCCCGGTCTTCTGTGCCTCCACCGGGTCGGGCACGAAAATCCCGATGTCACCCTCGATGGTAAAGTTGCGCATAGCCGCGCTCTCGGCAAAGCCAAAGGGGTGATAGCGCAGATCGAAGTGGCTGTGCGGGTTGAGCGGATAGAGGGTCTGCTCGGGCGGTTGGATCTGGGTGACGTTCCAAATGGTGTAGCGCAACGGCTCGACCTTGGCCGCGGCCAGCTTTTCGATCCGCTGGTGGATTTCCACGCGCGTACCCCGTTCCGCCAAGCGAATCTCGCGCACGCTGCGCGCCCCATTGTATTCGCTCACCGGGCTGGTGATCACCAGCCCCTGTGGCAGCAACTCAACCTCGTGTACTGCGCCGTCGAAAGCGTGGTCGGGCGGCCAAGAGTGTCCGTTGATTTTGACAAACTCGCTCTGCTGGTTGGGCCAGACCTTGTCGCCGCCGAAATTGGTCCACGCGTACTGGCCTTCCTCATCAACATTGGGTTGGCCGTCGGGCAGCACCTGACCGTGCAGCTTGGGATCGGACCAGAGGATGTTTTCGCCCCCGATGAATCCGTAGTACATGATGCGACCGATGGCCGGCACCACGACCACGCGCACATCGGGATTTGCAATTTCAATCGAGTTTGCCCAGCCCTCGTACTCTATTTCCTCGACTGCGACTTGGGCCATAACGGGCGCGGCCAGCGCCAGGACCCACCCAATACTCCGTTGCAACTTGCACATGTTCGTTCTCCACTGATTAACGGATGTTACGCACTTGGTATGAAGTGTGGTTCGCGGTCCGCGGTTGGTTTGCCCGCCTCATGGTGTGGGGCGGTCCTGGCCACCAACCACCGGCCACTAAATCATCTGAGTGCCGAAACGCCGCCGCCTTTGAGGGCACGGGCGACTTCCTTTTCAACATCGCCTCGCGTGACCATGGTGGTATCGCCGATGCACTCCTGCACCAAGATGCCGTGGGCGGCCCCCCACTGCACGGCGTCGGCAGCTCCCCGGCCGTCGAGCAGCGCTGCGACCACGCCCGAGGCAAAGGAATCGCCACCGCCGGTGCGATCGGCGATTTCGATGTTTTCGCGCACGGCCGCCTCGTAGATTTCGCCCTCCTCGACATCGAAGAGCACCGCGCCCCAGTTAATGCGATCTGCCGTCAGCGCACCGCGCAACTGGGTGCCAATGTACTTGAGGTTCGGATAGTCATTGGCGACTTGGTGCAGCATCTTGGTGTAGGTCGCCAACCACTGATCAAAGCTGGCGTCTTTGGCCACCTTTTCGGCTTCGTAGCCCAGCGCGTCGTCAAAGTCGTCTTGGTTGCCGACGAGGAACTCGATGTGCGGCACAATAGCGCGATTGATCTGGCGGGCGCGCTCTTTGTCCGGCTCGACTTTGGAGCGATAGTTCAGGTCAAAGGAGCGGCCGGCGCCATACTCGCCAGCTTTCTGCATAGCCTCTAGCGCCAGCGCAGCCGTCTTCTCCGAGAGCAAGGTATAAATCCCGCCGGTGCTAAACCACCGGGTCCCCAACGCGCCGAAGAGATGATTCCAGTCCACATCGCCCGGTCCGATCTCGCGCACCGGAGTATGGGCGCGATAGTACTCGGTCACCGAAGGCAATAGGCCCTTGCCAGCCCAAGTGAAGTTGATCCCGTTGTGTAAGGTACCTTTGGCGTCGGTGCTGAATTGGCCCTTGTCGCCGTTGTCAAACCAGATGATATGCCCGGTGTCCAGCCCAGCCTCGCGCAGTTGGTTTTCGATGTTGCGACCGATCCCGTCGTCAACGAGGGCCGTGATGACAGCCGCGCGCAAGCCGAAGCAATAGCTTAGGCCCTCGGCGACATTGGTCTCGCCGCCCCCATGCCAGATCCGGGCCGTGCGCGCCCGAGCCGTGGGCACTTGGCCCGGATCGATGCGCATGAGGACTTCGCCTAGGGCGATGGCGTCGTAGCGCGTCTGGTCTGCTGATTTGAGTTGGATGCTCATGGAACCATTTTCCTCCTTGATTTTTGTATGGTTTTCTCGGTCATAGCTGCACCCGCACCCGGCTTTTTTTCTTTAGGGATTTCTCCAACGCCTCCAGCACCGCCACCGGCCCCAGCATGGTCTGCGCGGTCTCGTCGGTTTTGCCCGTGCGGAACATGGCGCAAAAATCGCGGACGCCGCTTAGATACTGGCTTTCGTCGAATGTGATCGGCTCGTCGATGCGGCCCTTTTCGCCAATGGCGCTTAGGTGAAAACCGGGAGAAGCACCCCCCACCAAGCTCAGGGTAGCCACGCAGCCGTCGCGGTAAGTGAGGCTGGCCGTGTGGTTGGCCCCGGCCCCGCGATGGATCTCGGCCCAGCGCATATCCGTGCCGAGCAGGCGCAGCACCATATCCACTTGGTGAATGCCATAAAAAAAGACGCCGCCCCATTTCGACTTGATGTCGCAGGGGCCAGTGGCGACCACGGCCTGAATGGGGCCGAGCCGGTGCATCTTTTGGGCAAAGGCCCGGTACGAAGCCTGTTTGGGCAACGTCGAAAAAGAACAGACCGGCACACCCAACGCCTCGGCCCGCGCCAAAAAGCGCTCTCCCTCGGCCTGGCGATAGCAGAACGGCTTGTCGATAAAAAGCGGGATCTTGGCCTCCAGCAGCGGCCAAGCCGCTGGCAGGTGTTCCTTACCGTGGCGATGATCGACCACCGCCCCATCGACTTGGCCGATCAGTTCTTCAGGTGTGCGGACAATGTGCGGAATTTGACCAGCGGCCGCAGCGGCTTGCGCGTATTGGGCGGTCTCGCCCCACACGTGGGTCACCCGCACCCCTCGCACCCTTTTTTCGACATTGAGTACCTTGGCGATAGCTGCTGTGTGGCTGTTTTCCGCCCCGACGATGCCGATGTTTAGCATCTTATTCCTCACCGAACGGCCACAGCTTCAACACCGTCTTGCCCAGCACCCACTCCAGATCCTCCGGCGCGATGAACTTCATCTCGTCGCGCACCACCGTCAGGGGCTCGGAGTATTCGGCTCTCGACAGGCACACTGGCCAATCCGTGCCCCACATGATGCGCTGCGGCCCAAAGGTCTGATACACTTCCTCGACCATCTCATGCGTATCGGCCCAGGGGTAGCCCTGCTTGGAGAGCGACCAAGTGTGGCTGATCTTGACGTACGCGCACGGGTAACGGGCCATATCCATCAGCAATTGCCGCTCTTCCGGGTTGTCGGGATGAGCACTGGCCATGTGGTCAATGCAGCAATCCACATCCGGATAGCGGTCGAGAATCCGCGCCAAGTCCGGCAATCGGCTCGTCCCGGTCAGGATCAACATCGGGATTCCCAAATCCTCGGCTCGTGCAAAAATCGGGTCCATCCCCGGGCCTTTAAACCAATCGCCGCTTTCGTCGCGCGACGGCGAGAGCCGCATCCCGTGCAGGCCGTGTTCCTCTGTCCACATCGAGATATGGTCGGCTGCGGCCGGGTCTTCGGGATTGATGCGCCCCACGGCCATGAAGCGGTCGGGATACTGCTTGATGACGTGGGCGACGTAGCTATTGTCCCAGCGGTAGTGGATGACCTGTACCAGCACGGTCTTTTCCACGCCGTTGGCGTCCATCAGTGCCAGTAGGTCTTCCGCTGTGTGGTCTTCGGCGGGCGGATTGGGATTTTCCGCCGGCCAAGGAAAGGCCGGATCGTTGATCCATACGTGTACATGAGGGTCAATGATGCGCATGAAGGGTTCCTTTCTGCGAAATGGTTCGCGATAAAATGCTAAAAAGGACCGGAGGCGTCCAGAAAGGCTTGTTCAATCACTCTACGCCCGCGCTTGCTCGCCCGCCCACCGCCGCCTAGATTTGCCCGCATTCGCCGCTACTCCACACCCCAGGAGCCACCCCTTGTTCGACTTGATCATTCGCAACGGCACCATCATCGACGGCACCCGCGCCGACCGCTATCCCGCCGATGTCGGCCTCCGCGCCGACCGCATCGCGGCCATCGGCGACCTCGGCGACACCCAATCACAGCACAGCATTGACGCCCAAGGCAAAATCGTCGCCCCGGGCTTTGTCGATGTCCACAACCACTCCGACGGCTGGCTCTTGCAGCAGCCCAACTTCCTCCCCAAGACCCTCCAAGGCTTTACCACCGAAGTCCTCATGGCCGACGGCATCTCCTACGCCCCGGTTGACGCTGCCACTCGCGCCCACTGGCTCTACTACATGCGCGCCCTCAACGGCCTGATGCAAAGCCACTACTCAGGCTGGGAGAGCCTCGCCGACTACATGCAGCTACTCGACGGCCGCACTGCGCAAAACACCATCGCCCACCTTCCCTACGCCCACCTGCGAGCCATGGCCTGCGGCTGGGATCGCCGCGTCCCCGACGACGCGCAGATGGAAGAGATTCTCGCTGGGGTCGAGCGCGGCATGGCCGAAGGCGCGGTCGGCCTTTCGACCGGCCTCGACTACATCGCCGAATGCTTTGCCACCACCGACGAACTCGTCGAAGCCTGCACCGCTATGGCGGCCCAACAGGGCCTCTACGCCACCCACGTGCGCTACAAAAAGGGCACCCTCGCCGGGGTGCAGGAAGCCGTCGAAATCGGCCGGCGCGCCGGCGTCCCAGTCCATATTTCCCACTTCAAGGGCACCTCGCCCCAGCAAATCGACGAACTGCTGTCGTACGTGGACCAAACCGCCGTTCACGAGGTCGATTTCAGTTTTGACGTCTATCCCTACCTGCCCGGCTCGACCATGCTCAACTTCATGTTGCCCTATGAGGTGTGGGAAGACGGTCCATTGGGCGTCCTGCCCAAACTCAACGATCCTGCGCTGCGCCGCCGCTTTGCCCGCGTCCTCGACCGCTACGCCAATCCGCTCAACCGGATGACCATTGCTTGGCTGCCCGGGCGAGACAACGCCGGCTTTATCGGCCGCACCTTAGACGAATATGTCCAACAGGCCGACGCACCCCCAGCCGACGCGCTTTGCGACCTGCTGATCGAAGAAAATTTGGCGGTTCTCCTCGTCTTTCACCACGGAGACGACGCTTTGGTGCATCCCTTCCTGTCGCACGACAAATACATGATGGGCAGCGATGGGATTTACTTTCCCGACGGTGCGGTTCACCCGCGTTTATACGGGTCGGCTGCTCGCTTGTTGGGACCTTGCGTGCGCGACCACAAGCTCTTCTCACTCGGAGACGCGGTGTACAAGCTGAGCACCTACCCGGCATCGCGGTTTGGACTTATGCAACGGGGGCAAATCGCCGAAGGCTTCTACGCCGATTTGGTCGTCTTTGACGCGGAGACTGTTGCGGATCGCGCTACCTACGCCGACCCCCACCAGTACTCGGTCGGCGTCGAGCACGTCCTCGTCAATGGGGTTCCCATCGTCCGCAACGGATGCGCGGTCGAGAGCTTGGGGCCGACTTGGCCGGGCCGCTACCTGAAGTTCAAGGCCTAAGTTAGAATACATCTGCAAGCGGCATTTTCCATCCAAGCACCACATCGCCGCCGTCGAGCATGTCGCCTGCGGTGAGAATACAAATATCGTCGGGAGCGCGGTAAACCGCTGCCGTGCGTTGAGGGGGGTTGATCACAACGACCATCCGAGTGCCTGCCCGCAGCCAGTCGGACACTTTTTCTTCTACTTCGCTGTACCGATCATTTGGCGAAATGACTTCAACGGCGAGGTCGGGTGCGCCGGGAAAAAAACCTTGATCTTCTGCTGTAGCTTCAGCGCGTTTCCTCGACACAAAGCTGACGTCGGGCGCGGTGTCAATGATGAAGCCGGTTTCGCCCAAGCCATTTTTTGCAACAAATGCTTCGAGACAGCTACCGATTTTTGCGGCAATGCGTCCGTGTCTTCTGCCAGCGGGTGCCATCTGGCGCAATTTTCCTTGTACGAGTTCGCAGCGATAGCCATGGTGCGGCATCGCCAGCAACTCATCGGCGGTCATCTGGGCAGCCGTTTGTAGAGCCATAACAGGACCTTTGCTGTTCTGGTTGGGCCTAGAACCCAAGTCAACTCTTCTGCGTCAGCAGAGCATCAAGCCCCTTCAGTATTCGCTCGTCGTCCCCCCATTCCAACACTCAGCCGTCTCGCCCTTGGGATTGAGAAGCGTGGCCGAGCGCTTGCCCAGCTTGATCCATACGGTCTTACCCACATAGATCCAGCACCAAGAGCAATGCTCTTTAGGGTCGAGCAACCAGACGGCCCCGTCCGGCAACCGCACCAACAACCGCCCCTCGGCAAAGCGGCGCATCAAGTGCGCTTCCACATAGCTGCCTTCTGCCAACAGGGCCGCAGCCTTGGGCGAGGGTTCCGGCGCGGGGGCCGGTGCTGAGACGAGCGCGCATCCTCCAGCCAGTAATGCGCCGACGAGGGCACCGCAGATCCTCCGTACGCGGGAATTACTTGTTACAATATCCACGATAAACCTGTCCACAGGTGCAGGTCCCCGCACGCGGGGATTGCTTGATCATCGCCGAGTGGGAGACCGCCAACCGGATGCAGATCCCCGCACGCGGGGATTGCTTGGCATACAGTTTGCGACATTCTTCCACACTCCTTATCATCAGATCAATTAACATATTGACGACAACCCTACACAAGACAGAGCATTCATGGACTACGCGAATTTGTTGCTGGTCTATCTCCACGATCCGGTCGATAAGGCCCTCGACATCCGCAAGCACGAATCCCGCGCTGCCCGCTATGCTTCCCGGGCCCGCGGCTGGGACGCGACCCGCCGAGAAATCAAGCATTCGGCTCAGCTAGCGGACCCACTCGCCGCCATCGCCGACCGCATCCCCATGCCGACCGCGGGCCGCAATGGCGAGCGTGCCATCGGTCCGGAAGACGGGAAGATCGAGGTACGCCATCCGGTGAGCGCACAAGAGTACGTGCTGACCGGACTGGCCCTCGACGAGAACCGCGTACTGGATATTATCGGCTCTATCGTGGACGACCTGCCCGACGATCCGCGCACGCGCTTTCTCGCACTCTGGCGGCTGCTGCCCGAAAAGCTCGGTCTGCAGTTCGCCCTGCTGCCGGCCGACACCCGCGTCCCCGACCACACTCTGATCCAGCACACGGGCATCACAAGCGGCCTTTGGGCTAGTGATGGAGCGCGCGGCCGCGCGTACCTGTCGCTGTCGCTCGGGCCGGTGCAGACATTCATTGCCGCCGCCCGCAGCGTACGCGACCTGTGGTCGGGAAGCGCCATTCTGTCGTGGCTCGTCTTTCAGGGCATCCGTCCGGTACTCGACAAACTCGGCCCGACTGCGCTCGTCTATCCAGCCTTGCGCGGCAATCCGCTGATGGACCTGTGGCTGCGCGAGCAGAATGGCTTGGAGGACATCGCACCGCTTCCGTCGAAGGAATCGCGCCGGGCACCGTCCATTCCCAACCGCTTTGTCGCGCTCGTACCGTGGGGGACGGACGGCGCGGATGCACACGCCATGGCGGATGATTGTGTAGAGGCGGTCCGTGCGGCTTGGCGGTGCCTCGCGGACGATGTGCGCGGCAGCCTCAACCCGACGTTATCGGGCATCGATCCCGGTTGGGCGCGCCGTTGGCAGGAACAGGTGGACCGCTTTTTTGAGTTGAGGATAGCTACCCTGCCCGAGCGCGACCTAGACGACAAGACCTTGGCCAAACTGATCGGCGGCGATAACTCGTTTGACGACGTGTGGCCGGAGGCCGCCAAGGTGCGCGGGCTGGCCGACGCGATTCCATCGGCCGAGCGTCCCGGTTACGACCAATGCTCGGCCGGGCGCTGGCAGGCCCAGCTTGAAGCCTCAGCGCGGCTGATGGAAGCGCAGCGCTCCATTCGCCATGTCCCAAACACCCTGCAAGCCGCGTCGGGCGAACCTTCACCACCCAAGTGCAGCCTGCTCGGCTCCTATGAGCAAATGGGGCCGGCGGCTCTCGACGATTCGCGCGGCTTCTGGGAAGAGGCTGCTGCGAAACTTTCTGTAGAAGGCGTTCGACTGCGCACTGGTGAGCGCTTTTCCGCGGTCGCATTGTGCAAGCGGTTTGCGGCTCCGGCGACACTCGCCAAAGAGCTTCACCTCACACCGTCCGACTTGCGGTTCCCTGACACCGCGACCGTCGCCGCCGCGGAATGGTTGCACGACGCGGGTATCAACGCGAACGCGGTCCGGCGTGAACACGGCGACTGGAACGGACGCTGGCTTCACCAAAAACGGCGGGATGACGTGGAGAAGGGCGACAAGTACCCGCCGGAGGTGGTTTGGGAGAAGATCAACGCGGCACGGAAGAAGAATTCGCCTCCCTCCTACTACGCCGTCCTGGCCATGGATGCGGACCACATGGGCCACTGGCTCAAGGGCGACCACGCCCCCAAGGTGCGCGAGGTGCTGCACCCGAAGATGGTCGATTACTATGAGCAGGTTAACAGTGAGAAGGCCAGGGAGGGCCTTGATGCGAAGCGACCGGTCGGGCCGGCCCTGCACGCCTCCATCAGCGAAGCCCTCAACAATTTTGCCAGTCACGTTGCCCCCGGTATTGTGGAAGAGCACAAGGGCACGATGATCTACTCGGGCGGTGACGACGTCCTAGCCTTGCTGCCGGCGCGTCGAGCGGTCAATTGCGCGGCTGCCCTGCGCCGTGCGTTTCGCGGTGAGGACGGATCTGTACCCGGCTGGACGGAGAGAGACGGCCGCCAACTTCTGGTGATGGGCAATCGGGCCACCCTGTCCGCGGGTATTGCCGTCGTCCACTTCATGGAGGATCTGCGGTTGGCCTTGGGCGCTGCGCGCGACGCAGAGAAGGCGGCCAAGAACTCCGGACGGAACTGGCTGACGTTGCGCTTCATGCGCCGTTCCGGAGAGCATTCCGAGGCCGGTCTGTCGTGGGCGCTGGCACAGTGGTTCCGAGAGTTGATCGCGATCTTCGCCGGCGGAGCTACGGACCGTTGGGCCTATCGGCTGCGTCAGGAACTACCGACCTTGCAAGCCCACGGCCTTCCCGAAGCGGCTGTGAGCGCCGAGATACGCCGTCTCGTGGACAGGACGATGGACGGTGCCGCATCGGATTCAAGCGGCCCGTCGGGTAAAGACGCGGAGCAGTGGTGGCGGGACTTTTCCGGCGCCGTTCTCCGGCATTCGAGGGAGAGCCAACGGGAGATCCCTACCCAGGCAAAGCGTCTTGAGACGTTCACCCTTTTGTGTCAAGGGGCGTCGTTCGTAGCGCGAGGTCACGATGGCTGACGGTGATACTTTGCTCCGGCTGGAGATTGAGCCCGTCGATACGCTGTTCTTCCGCGACGCGCGGCCGTTTGAAGCGGCCAGCCGCGGAGCATCGGGTTTGCCCATGCCGCAGACCCTGACCGGTGCCGTGCGCAGCCTGCTACTGGAGCGGCACGGGGTGGATTTTAGGCGGCTGGGAGAACAGATGAAGAACGGGGCATCCTTTGCCCAAGCACTCGCCGAGTTCGGCCCTGAAGCCAGGGCTGTGGCTGACGTGCGGGTACGCGGCCCTTATTTCACGCTGTGCGGTGAGGTGCTGGTTCCAGCTCCGGCCAGCCTGAGACGAGAGAAGAAAACCGGAAAGCTCGTGCGAATCGACCCGCTCAAAACCCCACTGCCCGGTTGGCGACCAGAAGCTCAGGAGATGCGGCCGCTGTGGCGGCGTGGCCGGGAAGCCGTTGAAGCGGCGGATGGGTTCCTCAAGCCATCGGGCCTGCGCTGCTTCCTCAACGGAGACGTGCCGGACCCGGACGCATTGGTGCCACAAAAAGAAGTCTATGAATTTGACGACCGCACCGGCATCGGCATTGACCCTAAGAGCAACGCCGCGGCCGAAAGTCTCATCTATGCCGTCAGTATGCTGGTGCTACGACCCAAAGCCGGCCTTTACGCCGAGGTGCGCGGCCCAGTTGACGCCTTGACCCCGCTTATTAAAACGAAAGACGAGCCGATCCTCATGCGCTTGGGCGGCGAAGGCCGGCATGTCGTCGTCCGCTCCAACGGTCAAGGCGCGGACTGGCCGGCGATTCCGCCCGTCTCGAACACGGGCCGGCTAGTGCTCCTGACCACGCCGGCCTATTTCAACGGCTGGAAACCGCCGGCATTCGAGCCGGTCGCCGCGGCTGTCGGCAACGGTCAAGCTGTCTCCGGCTGGGACTTGGCCCAAGGCGGCCCCAAGCCCAATCGCTTCATGGTGCCGGCCGGATCGGTCTATTTCTTGCAACCAAACGCCCCAAGCCCAGCCGAATTGGTCGCTGACGAAGACGCGAGCGTCGGCTGGGGCTGCTTTCTGGAGGGAAACTGGAACTATGTCTGACAAAACCTTGCTGTTCATTCACGCCCTGACCGGACTCCATCCCGGCAGCGGCACCGCCCTCGGCGTGGTCGATCTGCCGGTGCAGCGCGAGCGCCACACCGACTGGCCGACCATCCCCGGCTCGTCGCTCAAGGGCGTGATGCGGGCCGAATGCGCGAAGAATAACGAACAGAATGAAGATGTCTTAACGGCATTCGGGTCAGCGACCAGTGCTGCGTCTAACCACGCCGGCCACGCCGGCGCGGTCGCTTTTTCAGACGCACGTATTCTCGCTTTCCCGGTGCGCTCACTGACCGGGGTGTTTGCTTGGGTGACGTGTCGCGACGTGTTGGACCGGTTTTCACGCGATCTCGGGCTTATCGGCGAAAACGACTTCCCGGCGGTTCCCGCGGTCGAGAAAGACAAAGCCGCCTGTGTCGAGCACAGCCCGCTGCTGGCGCACGACGGGTGCCTGATGTTGGAAGAGTTCGAGTTCTCGCGTGGTGGAGACGCACAGGAAATTGCGGACTGGATCGCAGCGCGGGCCGTGGAAGACGCCGGCACGGAAGACAGGCTGCGCTCGCATCTGGCCGTCCTCCACAACGACGATTTCAACCACTTCGTCCGCAATGCCACCGAGGTGGTAGCTCGCGTCGGGCTTGACTCCGCAACAAAGACCGTGCGCACGGGCGCACTCTTCTACGAGGAATACCTGCCGGCCGAGACCCTCTTTTACTCGCTGGTGATGTGCAGTGATAGCCGGCGCGAGCCACACACTAAGAGCGCGGCGGAGATTCTCGCATGGCTGCGCCACATAGCACCCAAGTCTCTGCAAATCGGCGGCGGCGAGACGGTCGGCAAGGGCTTTTGCGCGGTTCGCTTTGACGGCACGGCAAGGGAGACAGCGCGATGAGCGACAACCGGCCCACCCTTGACCAACGTCGTGCGCAACACGCTTGGCAAGCCGTTGAACGCGCCCGCAACCTAAAGGATTCCAACGACTTTGCCCGCGAGGCCAAACGTTTACCGATTCGCATCAAAACCGCCGGCCTAGGGCAGGCCCTCGCCTTCCTCCACGCCAAGGGGAAGGACGGCGAAGACCATCGCAGTCAGTTGCTAAAGGAACTAGGCGATTGGATCCTGAAGGAGCGCAAATTGGCGGCTCACTCGCCGTGCAAGGACGCCCTGCTGCAAGCCATCATCAACGGCAACGCCAACCTACTGCGCCGCGCCACCGAAGAAGCCCTGCTCTACTTGCAATGGCTGACCCGGTTCAGCGAGGCCGAACTCGGGACTGGAGAGGATGTGAGCGATGGCTCGTAGCTCCAGCCGTCCCCAACGCCGGGCGCATACCATGCCAGCCCCCAGAGCCGACCAACTTCTCGCAGGGCCGATTCTGCCCCAGCCCACGCGCAAGCTGATCGAGAAGGTTCGGGTCGAGTGTCGCCATGCCGGTCTGCAACTCGACAAGCTGTCGCCTGTAGGTGATGGTACGATGGAGGACCAGAAAGATGCCCTAGTCAAGGTACGCCAAACGCTCCGGGACGAGCCGCTGCTCAAAAACCTCCTCGATCGCCGCCGCGCCATGCTCCATTCGCTCGGTGCAGCGCGTCTCCCAATGACCACACGCGGCCCCTTGACCCTGCACCTGTCTCGGTCAGGCGCGTTAGAGAACGCCGGCATTGCCCTGCACCCCGTCTATGGCTTCGTGTATTTGCCCGGCAGCGGCATCAAGGGTTTGATCCGCGCCTATGCCGAGACCGTGTGGGCGGCGGCTCAGCCCAACGAAGAGCAGGCGTGGCGGCGGATCGAAGAAGCCTTCGGCTGGAGCCCCGGGTCGGAGCGTCATAAGAAGGATTGGCGGCCGGGCGAAATAGAACCACAGCAAGACGCCGCGGCCGGCCGGCTAGTGTTTCACGACGCTTGGCCGACCCGCTGGCCCCGCCTGATCCTCGACGTCGTCAACAACCACCACGTCAAGTACTACGCGGGCGAAGACGACCCCGGCGACTGGGAAGACCCGACCTTGGTCTATTTTCTCGCCCTTAACGGAGGCGAGAAGTTCGAGTTCGCAATCTCCGACCGTAAGCCGAACGATGACGGCCTGCTGAAATTGGCAAGCGGCTGGCTAAAAGACGCGCTGACTGCCGAGGGTGCTGGCGCCAAGACCGCAGCCGGCTATGGCCGCTTCAAGCCGGCTGAAGGCCAAACTTCCGGGACACTCTCGCCCGATTTCACCAAGGCCGGTTTTGCCAGCGCGAGCTTTGACTTGAAGCTCGCCACCCCAGCCTTTCTCGCCGGTGCCGATCAGAAACGAGAGGACTGCGACCTGCGCCCGGCCACCCTGCGCGGCCTGCTGCGCTGGTGGTGGCGCACTATGCACGCGGCCCATCTCGACCGGGATTCGCTGAAGAAGCTGGAGACTGCGGTGTGGGGCGACGCGGAAGCGGGTAGCCCGATGCGGATTGCGGTGGACAATGTCAAAGTTGGAGAGCCAGAGCAGTACAATAAGAACGATCCACAATTCCAGTCCTTGCCGAGACCATCGCACGGGCAGCAAGTCACTCAGGGCTTATTCTACGCTTCTTACGGCATGGCAGAACGCCACAAGCGTTGGTTTTGTCCTGACAGATCGCTTTGGCGCATAACCCTGACGGCCCGGCGCGGTTATTTCCAAAAAAATAAAAAAGACCCTGCTATCCTCCTTCCGCCCGACCAACTCTTGGAACAGGCCGCGGCGACCCTGTGGCTGCTGTGTCGCTTTGGTGGCGCAGGCTCGCGGTCGCGCAAGGGCTTTGGGTCCTTTGACGATATTGAGGTTGAGGGCATCGGATCGAAAGAGGACTGCATCGCATCGGCAAAGCGGTTGCGACAGCATTGCAAACTAGATGGACAACAAAGTCAGCCTGTCAAAGCACCCTCTTTAGAGGAGGCTCTGATTCTGGAACAGCGCACAGAGTGGACCAACTCTTGGTATGCGCTTGATCAAACCGGAATGGTACTCCAACGGTTCGCCAAATCAATGAACGCCGAAGACCGGATTCCGCTCGGCCTGCCGCGCCGAGTGGGTCGAAGCCCCGATGCACGGAATCTCAAGGCTAAAAAAGGAGAGCGGTACGCCTCCCCGGCCCTTTGGAGCCTCGCGACGTGCAAAGACGGGACCCTGCTGGTCCGTCTGATCGCGTTCCCCGCTGCCTACCTGCCCGACAAGCACACCAGCAAGGCGACGCTCCAGAAACTCATTGCGTCTGCGCGGCAGGAATTGAGACAGCAAGCCCAGCAGTCCTCGCGCACAGGCGGGCGAGGCCGCGGACCGTCAGGCCCCAGAGCAGATCTCCCGAAAGCAAATGAGCGCGTCCAAGCTGAACTCTTAGAGGAGAAGACGAAGAAAGGCGGCTGGAAGGCCAAACACGTGGACAGCGGTTTACAAGGCCCGATACAAGACCCTCAGAATACGCCCGCCGACGCCGAGCCGGGCCAGTGCGTCGAACTTACGGTCGCCTATGTACGCGAGAAGGAAATGGGGTTCAAATGGGCCGCACCGCCGCCCAAAAAGAAAGTACCCGCCCAAGGCGGCGGTCGGAGACAGGGCGGCAACCCAAACTCCCGCTTGGGGAGACAACCATGACATCCCCCAACAGCGACCACAAGTCCCTCGTCCGCCCGTCGGCACCAGCGATATTGAAAACCCGCTTAACCCAATGCCTAGAGACCCCCTTCTCTGCATCATTGGAAATGCGATTGGAGGATGCCACTATGGAGGTTGCACACTCATTTGCCGATGAACAAAAAAGAACCCCGAATGCTCCAACCGGCGAGCAAGGCTCGTCCGCTGCGGCTACTCTGCCGCCCCCATTGGAAAACGGCGATCGGCTCACGCGGGAGGAGTTTGAGCGACGCTATGAGGCCATGCCCGACGTAAAGAAGGCAGAACTGATCAATGGAGTCGTATATATGGGTTCACCTGTTCGCTTTCGTGGTCATGGCAGACCGCACGTTCTACTGCTCACTTGGCTAGGGATGTATAGTGCGCTCACGCCCGGGGTTCTTTGTGCGGATAACACCACAGTTCGCCTCGGGGCAGATAGCGAGCCGCAACCGGATGTCTTGCTGCGCCTAGAGCCAGAAACGGGTGGAAATTCGCGGATTAGTGCAGACGATTATGTGGAAGGCGCACCAGAGTTGTTGGCCGAAATCGCGGCTAGTAGTGCCTCGTACGATATGCACGATAAAATGGACGTCTATCGCCGCAGCGGAGTACAGGAATATCTCGTCTGGCGCGTGTACGACGAGCAGATTGACTGGTTCGCTCTTCGTGACGGTGTGTACATCCGTCTGAGGCCCGATGAGTCTGGCGCGATTTCCAGTCGGGTATTTCCGGGGCTGCGGTTGTCCCTGTCCGCATTGTTGATGGGCAATGCGGCTCAGGTCGTGGCCGAGTTGCAGAAAGGACTGGGGACGGCCGAGCACACCGCGTTTGTCACCCGCCTCGGAGAACATAGATGACCAGTACCAATACCAGCAAAAAAGCACTAGTGCTGACTGTCGGCACGGGTAACGTCAATGACGTCGAGCGGACCTTGCTCGGGCCTATGCTTTTGAGCATTCGGGACGGCAAATGGGAGCGGATCGTCCTGCTTCCCTCTCACGAGACGCAAGAGGCTGCACAAGTCCTGTCCAAACGACTACAAGAAGAAAGCTATTCCAACACCGCCATTGAGACGCTCCCTAAGCAGGGGCAGGAAAACGACGCCGATGCCTGTTTCGGGCATTTTGATTCCGCGTTGGCCCGGCTCGTCAAAAAGGGCTTTAAGCCGAACGATATTGTCGTGGACTTCACCCGGGGGACCAAGGCGATGAGCGCGGCCTTGGTGCTGGCGGCGATCGGCCGCGACATTCCGATCCTGCGCTACGTTCACAGCGAGCAGTGCGGCGACGATCGCGGCATGGTCATCCCCGGCACCGAGAAGATCGGCGAGATCCAGACGACCTTGGCGACCGCACGCCGCCGCCTCGATCAGGCGAAAAATTTTACGCGCCAAGGCGACTTTGGCGCGGCCGTCGAACTGCTGCCCGATCTCGATGGACCTCTCGCCGGATTGTTTCCAGAGAAGTTGCGTACAGAAGCCCAAGCCCTGCGTGCAGCAGCGCGAATCTACGCTGCTTGGAATCGGCTCAACTACAAAACGGCACTCAAAGAGATGAAGCAGCTTGGACCGACAGCAGCCAAGGCGGGCGAGTTCGCTCCCACGCCAGCAATGCGTACATGGCTCACGCGGCTGGCGAAAAAACCCGACCAAGCTAACCACACGGCGATGGCGGCGTATCTGCGGGCACTAGCCTGCGATCTGCTGGCCAACGCGGAACGGCGTCTTCGCGACGGGCATTTTGAGGACGCCCTGATTCGCGCTTACCGGGTGCTGGAACTGATCGGGCAGATCCGACTGTTCGACCAGGGCTACGACAGTGCCGCCCTGCCGTCGGATGATAAAACGATTGAGGCACTGCGCAAGAAACTGCGCAAGAAGAAGAGCAACAACTTCAGTACAGACGGAAAAACGGGGAAGTTGCAAGCACCCCGCGATTTGACCGCTCGGCTACTGAACGATCTCGGCGACCCTCTCGCCAAACGATTGCTCAATTTCGCCGAGCAAGGCAAAGTTAAAACCAAAAGCCGCAACCACAGCATCCTGATCCACGGCTTTGCGGCCACCGCGCCAGCAGAAAAAGACCCTTTATGCGAGGTTTTGGCCAACCTCGAAAGCCTGCTGAACGAGGATGATCCAAAGGCCGGCGAGCGGCTAAAGGTGGCCAGAAGCTTGTCGTTTTCCTAAGGAGCAGCGTCTTGCTCACCCTGTACGTCACCGAACCGGCCGCCGTCGTCCGCCGCTCGGCCGGCTCCATCATCGTCACGCTCGACAAAGACCCCGACGGGTCGGGACCGCTGCCCGAGCGTCGCCGCCGCTTAATTGAGGTTGAGCCGCACCGCCTAGAGCTGATCGCGCTGGTGGGCCGTGCCCACATCACCTTAGACGCGACGCGGCTCTGCTTAGAGCAGGGCATTGCGATCGCTTGGTTTCGCAGGAACGGCGACTTCGTGGGTCGGCTCGTTCCGGAGCTATCGCGCACGGCAGATCTCCGCTTGGCCCAGTTTCGCCTAGCCGACGACGAGCGCCAAGCACTGCCGCTGGCCCAGACTTTTGTCGCGGCCAAACTCCACAATGCCGTAGGCGTACTCGCGGCCCTGCGCTCCAACCGCCGCAACGAGCCGACCTTGGGCCGCGCCATAACCGAACTCAAGGCCCTAGCCGCCAAGGTTTCCCAAACCTCTACCCGCGAGGTCTTGCTCGGGTTTGAAGGCGACGCCGCCCGCCGCTATTTCTCGGGCCTCAAAATCGGCTTCACCAGCGACATCCGCTTTACCGGCCGGGTCCGCCGGCCGCCGCCGGACCCGGCCAACGCCCTGCTCTCGTTTGGCTATGTGCTGTTGGCCAATGCCCTCGCCAGCCTGTTGGAGGCCCGCGGCTTTGACCCGTATCTCGGCTTCATGCACGTGGTGCGTTCTGGTCGGCCCAGCTTGTCCCTCGACCTGCTCGAAGAGCTGCGGCATCCGGTCGTCGATCGCTTTGTCTTGCGGGCCTGCAACTTGCGCCAACTGCGGCCCACGCACTTTGAGGCTGATCCAAAGCGGGGCGGCGTACGGCTTACGCAAGCTGGATTGCGTATTTTCTTTTCTATTTGGGAAACGTTTATGGATACTCCCCTACCTGGAATTGGAGACAACATTTCGCCGGAAGACTTGATCCGCCGTCAGGCCGACCGCCTAGCCGATCATGTGCGTGGACGCGAGCCATACCAGCCCTTGCTTCTGCGCCGCGTATAAGGAGCGTTGCTATGTCTCATTATGTCGTCTGCTACGATGTGGTCGATAACCGCCGCCGCTACAAGGTGGCCGCTTGTCTGGATGCCTATGGCGACCGCGTACAGGACAGCGTGTTTGAACTGCCGATTGATCGGGCGTTTTTGGACAAGTGCATCGCCGAACTGGCAGGTTTGATCGATGCGGACAAAGACAACATCGCCGTCTATCGCCTCTGCGCTGCTTGCGCGACCGAGCGTTTCTATCTTGGGACGGGCGAAGAGGCCATGCGCATCGGAGATGAGAAGGTCTTTATTGCCTGAGTGTCATTCGTAACCATTGCTCCCTCCACAAACGAGCGGAGGTTACGAATTTGACTAACCCGTTGAATTTCTTACTTTTATGCTTCACGCACTCACACGGACGCCACCTTGGCAATCAGCTTTTGCACTTCCACCCACTGGGTTACGAAAAACGTCCCAGCAAAGCCTTGTGAGACAGGCAGATAGCTGGCACAGGGGTGTGAAGTGCTGCCCCGCTTATCAGGGGATTGAAACGAGAGAAGAGTCAGTTTCTCTCTCCACCGCGGAGTGGTGTGTGAAGTGCTGCCCCGCTTATCAGGGGATTGAAACGGATAGGGCGGCGTGCTCAATGACGTTCGTCATGCCATGCCCGGTGTGAAGTGCTGCCCCGCTTATCAGGGGATTGAAACTCAAGCTCAAGCCGAAAATCAAGGCGTTTGACCTTAACCACTTCAGTGTGAAGTGCTGCCCCGCTTATCAGGGGATTGAAACTCTGCAATAGCCTCCCAGTCTTTTGTTCCCAGTGCTAGGGTTCGTGTGAAGTGCTGCCCCGCTTATCAGGGGATTGAAACCGGAAACTTCGCGTCGTTGGCCAACGCCAACGCCAGGGCGGTGTGAAGTGCTGCCCCGCTTATCAGGGGATTGAAACGAGAGCTTCCTGACGCTCGGCGTTATCGCGAACTTCGTGTGAAGTGCTGCCCCGCTTATCAGGGGATTGAAACCTACTAATGCCGGATCTTTCAATCCAGCAAGAAATTCGTGTGTGAAGTGCTGCCCCGCTTATCAGGGGATTGAAACTGGCGGCCCATCAGATATAGAATCCGCGAGTGAAAAATCGGTGTGAAGTGCTGCCCCGCTTATCAGGGGATTGAAACCTCCTCGGGGTCGGCCAGGTAACGGACTTCGTCGCCGCGGTGTGAAGTGCTGCCCCGCTTATCAGGGGATTGAAACTTGATATCGCCGGCTTGCTCGGAATCGATTTCAAGCGCGCGGTGTGAAGTGCTGCCCCGCTTATCAGGGGATTGAAACATACTGTGCGTTGTTCATCTGTGTGCTCCCTTGCGTTGGGTTGGGTGTGAAGTGCTGCCCCGCTTATCAGGGGATTGAAACCTTATCTTGTCTTCGCTCCATAATTCCAGGCAAGCTTTCCGTGTGAAGTGCTGCCCCGCTTATCAGGGGATTGAAACCTTATCTTGTCTTCGCTCCATAATTCCAGGCAAGCTTTCCGTGTGAAGTGCTGCCCCGCTTATCAGGGGATTGAAACAAAACCGTAGAGGCCGCCCCTATGGCTACCCTAACCATTCCTTTTCTTGTAACTTCCCCTTTATGGATTGGCGCGACTTCCTCAAATTCCTGCTCTCTGGTGTTCAGATAAAAGCGTGGCAACTACGGCTGGAAACGCCCGAAGTCCAAGCGACTACGCCGATGTTGCGGGGCGTCTGGGGACGGGCATTGCGGCATTTGGACGAGAAAGCGTATCGACGGGTATTCACCGGCGACCCACTAGGGCACCGGCGCATCCTCCGCTACATCCTGCGGCCGGCACCGCCCGACCCAGCCACCGCACCGGCCATTGAGTGGATCCTGCTCGGCGTAGAAGAGCACTTAGAGGACGTGTTATGGCGGGCTTGGGATGTGGCGGCCGGCATGGGGCTGGGGCCGCAGCGCGTACCATTCCGCATCCGAGCGCGGCTGCCGCTGGGCGCAGACTGCTGGAACCTAGCCGCTGCAGACTGGCCCCTGCCCGGCTGTCCGGCCACCACCCCCTGCCGCCTCCATTTCCCTACCTCCGTGCGCTTGCTCCGCCGCGGACACCTACTCACCGCTCCCAATGCAGAGGACCTAGCCAAAGCGGCTGTGCGCCGCATCGCCGGGCTAGCGGGCATAACCGGTGGAGCCGATTATAGCTACTTAATACAGGCCGTCAGTCAACAGGCCGCCGGCCTAGAAGCCGCCCTTTGGCGCGGGCAGCGGCTCGACTTTGTGCGCTGGTCCGCTAGCCAACAGCGAGAGCTGAACATGCACGGCGTGGCCGGCGATTTAAGTCTTCCGACCGGCCTCGGCCCACTCTGGCCGTTATTCGCCGCCGCTTGCTGGACCCACATTGGCAAAGGCACGATCTTTGGGCTAGGCCAACTACACATCACAAAAAATGGCGAGTAAAGAGCAGCCCCTTGCTGAAGAAGGAACCTCTCTACTCGCCATCTTTTAATGCATTGCGTACCGGCCGCGCTGCCTATATAACCCCCCCAGCCCGCAGCTGTTCCATCTCCCCTTGCGTCAGCCCCAAGACGCCGCTTAAGACCTCTTCAGTGTGCTGCCCCAACAAAGGCGCTGACCCGCGCAGCTCGACCGGCGTCGCGGAAAACCGCAGCGGCGAGTTGGCCACTGCTTGCCGACCCGCGACCGGGTGCTCCAGCTCGACGATCATCCCTCGCGCCGCCACCTGCTCATCGCCAAAGACCTGCCCCACATCGCACAACGGCCCGCTCGGTACGCCGACTGCAGCTAGTATGGAACACCATTCATCAACAGTTTTCTCAGCCAATACCCCCTCTAATACTGGCTCTAAGACTGCGTGATTCTCGGTGCGGAGCGCGTTGTTGGCAAAGCGTGGGTCGTCGGCCAACGCGCCGAGGCCCAAGGCGTCGCAGAGTTGGTGCCAGAGCCGGTCATTGCCCGCGGCAATGACGATGTACCCATCGCAGGCGGCGAAGAACTGGAAAGGGGTAATGGCCGGATGCCGCGATCCGAGCGGCTTGGGCACTTCGCCGGATACGGCGTAGCGGGCGAGGGCGTTTTCCAGCAGTGCCACCTGACAGTCGAGCATGGAAATATCGACTTGTTGCCCCTCGCCGGTGCGTCGCGCCCGCTCTAAGGCCGCGAGGATACCAATGGCCCCAAAGAGAGCCGCGCTCAAGTCGGCAATCGACGAGCCGACCCGGACCGGCGGACCGTCGGGCTGCCCGGTGATGCTGGCCAGCCCCCCCATCGCCTGAATGAGCACGTCGTACGCAGGCCGCTGCGAGTACGGGCCGGTCTGGCCAAAACCCGAAATCGACGCATACACCAAGCGCGGATACAGCGCGTGTAGATCCGCGTACCCCAACCCAAAGCGATCCATGCTGCCGGGGCGAAAGTTTTCAATCAACACGTCGCACTCGCCGGCCAAACGCCGCGCCAAGTCCTGGCCCCGCACCTGCCGCAAGTCGATCGTCGCGCTCTTCTTGCCGCGGTTGACGCTGGCAAAGTACGCACTCTCGCCGTTTTGGAACGGCCCGAACCCCCGCGCCTCGTCGCCTGTGCCCGGCAGCTCGACCTTGATCACTTCCGCGCCCAAGTCGGCCAACACCATGGACGCGTATGGACCGGCCAAGACCCGCGTCAAGTCGAGCACCCGCACGCCGTCCAATAAATGTTCCATCTCAACCTCCTTGGGGCGCGGCGAGCAAACCGGCCCCTTCGCCGGGCACGGCTACTGCTAGCTCCGGCTCACAGCCCAGCTCCGATCGCAACATCTTTGCAAATGCGGCGCGGCGTTCCCCATCTAAGAACGCACGGTGAACCAACCCGCCAATGTTGCCGCCCCAGCCAGCACCTAGCCGCTGCACGGCCCCCGCCGTTGGTCCCTCGGCAGTGAGAAACCGATTGACCGCACGCACGGTCCGATCATAGGCCGGCGTCATCCGTCCGTAGCCCCCTCGCAAAAAGCGCAGTTGCGCTCGCTCTTCCCCGCGCTCGGCTCGCTCTATAAGCTGAGCCAAGACCTCGTCTCCGACTTCCCGATCCAGATCGCCGTCGTGCGAAATGCGGATCAGTTCCAAAGCCGTGGCTATATCGCCCGCCTTGAGGCATTCGAGCATACCGGCCACCCGATCCTGCTCGGCCAAGCCATAAACACAGCGCCGGCGGATAAACAAAGGCGTGTCTTCGGACAGGAACTGGAACTTGCCGGCAATATCCCGCTGGTACATTTCCTCAAAGTGCTCTCTGACCCCGGCAGCCTGCGCTTCCGCCGCAACCTGCGCCAGACTGGTCTTTTTCGGCATCTGACCCAAGACCCGGTACAGCCCGGGGAGCGATAGCCCCAGCGGCTCGGGCGCAATATCTCGGAGATAGCGGACGCGCTCGCACACGGCGTGACTTTTGCCCAGTCGCGGCAAAATCAGCTCGCGGGCGATAAATGTGCCGAGCGGATAGGCGATGACCGTCTCTTCCTTGACGGCCTCGTCGTATTTGCGGACGACGCCGCTGTCGAGCACTAGGGCTGCGTACTCGTCGGGCAACGCGGCCTCGCCTTGTACGCGAGCCGGAAAGACGCCGACGCCGACTAACTTGCCCGCCCGGCCCAAGATCATCCCTCCGTGGTCGGCCGTGCCGCCGTGCGTACCGCGCATCCACTCGGAGGTGCCTAACCCATCGACCAAGTCCGCTTCAGGCATATCGAGGCGCGGCACCAATCCGTGAACCCCCATCGCCGCCAGCGCCGTTGCCACCACCAGTGCCGAGGACGAGCTCATGCCCCCGCTAGGCGAAACATTGCTCCACACTAGCCCATCGAAGCCGCCCAAAGCCACGCGACCGCGAAAATAACTCTCCAAATACACGAGCTGCCCCGCGACCAGCACCGACCAATCGCTGGCCAAGGCACTACCCGTGTGCTCCAAGCGCTGGCGGCAAACTTGGCCCGCGTAATCCATCAGCGCCTGCCGCTCGGCCACGCGGGCCTTCGGTAGGATTTCCTCCAAGTCTAGCTCAATGGGCGCGAAGCGATCTACGGGCGCACCCGGACTACGCAGGAAGCTGGCCAGCCGCACCTGTCGGCTGGAGGCGGCCCGCGCCACCACCAACGTATCCGCGCCGCGCACGGCCATCCGCACCGAGGGCATGCCTCCGTAGTCAATGTGCATCCCCATGACGTTCATCTGCCCGGGGCAACGCGCCACTACCAAGCGGCCCCCGCAGCCGTAGCGAGCGGCAAAGTGCCGCAGGGCCTCCAAGTAGTTGGCCCGCCAAGCCGCCACCTGTTCCCGCCCGTAGATCCTCCCTAACTCGCAGTCGAAGCAGCCCTGCTCAATGGCAGTCTCCCACTGGGATAGACTAGCTGTATAGGGATTGTTAGAGCGCACCATCCACGCTCAGAGAGATGCGACGCAAAGGGCGTATTTTGCGCTCGATCGTCGCGTAGTAATACTGCAGCGCATTGTCCACCCGCAGGTTGAGCCGCAGGGGGCCTAGCTGTCGGCTTAGCTGCACGTCGAGCAAGTAAATGGGCACATAGTCGCGCCCGCACTCGGCAAAGAGGCCGGATACTCGTTCAAAACGGCTGAGGTATTGGAAGTTTACCTGCCCACTCGTGGGGCCGCGCTCCCCTTCCAGACCCAGATTGAGGATGTGGCGCGACCGGTAGGGCAGCGGTGCCTGATCGCCGTAGTCGCCGTGGCAATAAGGCGGTAGCACTTGGTCCGCATCGAGAAACTCCACGCCATCAACCAAGGTATAAGCCGCCCTAGCCCCCAAGCCCAGCGGCAAGGCACCCAAGATCTCGCTTTCAAACCCGGCGACCCGCGCCCGCGCCAAGTTCAGGAAGCGAGCTACGGGCACGGCCCCATTGGCATAGGGGTCTGGACGCCCCTCAATCAGCCCGCGGTACTCGTTCCAAAACAGGGCCATATCGAAGGCTAGCCACTTTGCCAGCCCCTGCTTAATCCCGACCTCGCTAGACCAAGCCTGTTCGGGATCCAAGGCGGGGTTCGGGCAAACCCGGATACCAGAGGCCTCGGCCTGAGAAAAGACCTCAAATACCGAAGGCACGCGAAAGCCGCGGCCGAGCGAAGCCCGCAGCGCGGTCGCCTCGGACAGCCGATAGGAAAAGCCGACTTGGGGGCTAAATTCCCCAGTGCTTTTACTCTCGACCGGCGGTGCCCCGCACGGCCCGCCCGTCAGCCCAGCGGCCGCGGAGAGCCGACTCCAGTCGTAGCGCAACCCCACCGTCCACTCGGCCAGCGGACTGAGTTCGTACACGCCTTGGGCATAGCCAGATACGGTCATCAGGGAGCGCACGCCGAGGAAATCGCTGGGCGAGCGCACCAAATCGGCCGTCGAGGCCAGCCCCAGCGTCCAATTCCAACCGCGCAACCCCGTATAGTCGAACTGACCTTCGCCCGACAGCTTGTTACCTTCCGAGGCCAAGCTCCCAGCCGCCGCGTTGTTGGCAAAATCCGTGCGGTAATACCCCAGCTTGAACCGATAACCCAACTCGCTGCGTACCAAGTGGTAATACTCGGAATTGAGGTGCAGCTTCCACGAGGTGGTGTGGGCCGGGGCGTCGTTGGCGGGCACGGCCAGCGGCTGGCTGCGGTCGCGCCACTGGACGAAGACCCCGTGGTCGTCCAGTGCCCAGTGGCCCATCACGCGCCAATAGCTCGTCGGCGAGAAGCGATGCACGGCCTTGGCGTAGAGATGATAGCGGCGGGCATCGCCGTTTTGGTGGTACCCCGTGCCCCGGTTGTGGCCCCCGCTCAGCGCCAAGCCGGTCCGGCTCCAGACCCGATTGTGGCTTATGTCAAACCCGAGAAAGTGCATGGGTTTATCGCTCCAGCGCCACTGGCGGTACGCTGGCTGACTATACAGCCCGCTGAGCAGCCGAAAGCGGGTGCCCGACGGACTCGCCGGATCGCGGGTCAGCACGTTGATTACACCGCCCAAGGCCCCCGTGCCGTACAGGGCCGAGCCAGCCCCTTTGACCACCTCCACGCGCTCGATTTGCTGCAGGGGCACGGCATCCCACTTAATGTCGCCCAAATCCGACGACAGCAGCGGAAATCCATCCACCAGCATCAGCAACCGACTGCCCGTGCCGCGACTGAAGCCGCTCGACCCGCGGACGACGGGCTGGCTGCCTACTTGGCTGATGCCCGAGACATAGCGCAGGGGGCCGGTCAGCGAGAAGGCGTTGTGAGCGGCGATGCGCTCGGCATCAGCTACTGAGATGCTAATGGGGGCTTGGGCAAAGGTCTGGGAGCGGCGAGCAGCGGAAACGACTAGCTCAGGGACTTCGACGGCCGTAGGTTCGAGGGAGACGACATGCTCCTCCTCCCCGGGCGCAATGCCGTGCAGGGTGTGCGAGCGATAGCCAATATGCGAACAAAGCAGATCGTAGCGGCCGGGAGGCAAGCCCTCGACCCGGCCGCGTCCCTCTTCGTTGGCGTAACTCCCAAATTCCGTCCCCAGCACCGCCAACGTCGCTCCGGGCAGCGGGGTTTGGTCGCCAGCGTCGAGGACGCGAACCGCGATATCAGCGGCCGAACTCGGCCAAGAGTTCAGCAGGCAAAACGCGCTCGCACAGAGCAGTGCTAAGCTCGGTCTCATGGTCCAGCACAGCGAAATTGATCTCAATGTCGATACCGGTGGCAACCTCTCCGGGGCCGATTTCCACCGGCGCGGGGCGGTCGGCTTCGGGGAGATGATAGCAGCCCAAAAGCGAGGTAAAGTCCCAGAATTGGTCCTCCTCGCGCCAAGCCACGATAATCCACTGATATAGGCCTTCCCCGTCTAAGGGAACGAAATAGTTATATGACTCGGCTCCGAGCACGACCTCGGTATCCCAGCCGTTGATTCTAAAAAAATCGGCAAGCGAAGCCGGTGGCTCGCGATAGACGGCCACGGCCACCTGTCCCACATTCGCGGGCCACTCGCCAACAAAGTGCAGCCGACCGGCGATTCCGGTCTGCCCGGTGGCCTCGGCATTGAGACCGCGATCGCAGCCCCAGCACAAGGCTAGGGCCGCGATCAAACGCCAACATCGCACGGCCTACTATCCAGCAGCCTCGGCAGCGGCAGCAGCGGCGGTAGCAGCAGCCGAGAGTTCGGCAACGTCAAATTCTGCGCCGTCAATGGCTATCGTCCCGGTGGCCGATAATTCGGTGCCCTCGATCGCGATCGCCATATCGAGTACTAGTTCGGCTTCCTGCGATCCAGAAAGGGTCACCGTCCCACTCAACGGAACGGGCGTCTCGGTCACGCCGACGTTCAAGGTGCCGTTGATTATCAACGAGCCGTCGGGTGAGAAGTCCTGCAATGTCCATTCGTTGCCGGCGATTTCCACCGAGCCGCCGCCCTCCCCTTCCACCGACGTCCCACCGACCGCCACGGCGAAGAAGACATTCTGAAAACTGGAAACCAGCGTACCGTACAGACCTACGACTTCAGGCGTTATCTCAGCCACCGGTTCCGGCTCCACCGGCGTGGATTCGTCGTCGTCGCCACAAGCGGCCAGCATCAGAGCACTGCACAGGACTAGGGCCGTGGCTTTATCCAACCATTTGCACATGATACGATCCTCCTAAAGGGATTAAGTGCGCCGAGCCGTGCCCAACGCACAGATTGTAAATAGGTTGCCCCGCTCAAGCGGCAATCTCGCACGCCCGAGCGTAGCGCACTAGGGCTTTTTCGTCCAGCACACAACCCAAGCCCGGCTGCATGGGCGTGGGCACAAAACCCTCGGCAAAGGGGATCGGCTCGACAATCAGGTCGTCCTCGCGGGTCCAGCTCCCCACAAAGTCGGAAGCCATCGTGCAGTTGGGCGCGGCCGCGGCCGCGTGGACGTACGCGGTATCGACAATGCCCAAGTCGTTGCCCGAGCCGTGCCAGCAGCGCAGGCCCGCCGCCGCCGCGATGGCCGCGTTCTTCTGAAAGCCCACGAGGCAGCCGCCCAAATTCAGGCAATCGACGACTTCGGCCTTGATGGCACCGATGATAGCTGGCCCGCTCCCCAAGTGCATGGCCACCGGCAGGTCAATCGCCTCGTGGATCTGGACGTAGCCTTGCAAATCGGATTTGGGAATTGGGTCTTCAAAAACCTCGACATTGCCCACCTCAGCAAGCTGCTGGGCCAGTTCAATCGTCTGCTCAGCCGTATGGAAGCGCTCGTTGGGATCGACTGTCACCTTGAAATCCACTCCGCCCACCTCGCGCATGGCCTGGAGCCTCTCGACCATCGGCTCCTCAATTTTGCACTTGATCTTGACGCCTTTAAACCCGTGCGCGAGCGCACGCTCGACCGCCCGCTTGCCGTCTTCCGGCGTCTGGTGCCCCATCCAGTAGTCGGCCCGCACTCGGTCGCGCACCGCGCCGCCCAAAAGCGCGTGTACCGGCACTTGGCGAGCCTTGCCCACCAAGTCAAAGATCGCCATCTCAAAGGCGTCGTACGCCGGGCCAGCCCCCACCGTCGGCAACTCCTCGGTCCCGTCGTGGCGGTCGGCGAAAATATCCTGCATAGTTAGAGCTTCGGGATCTTTGCCCAGCAGCCGGGCCGCCCCTTCCCGGACCTGTTCTATCGGCACGCCGCGCCCGGTCTCGCCCAAGCCCGTCAGTTCGGTATCCGTATTCAGACGCACGATGTGCTTGGGCATTTGGTCCCACCCAGTCTCGGCGACCCATTCCGGGCTGTGTACCCGCCCGGGGATCGTCGGCACCACTACAGTCCAAATATCGACAGACGTTATTTTCATGGTACCCCTGCGTGAACGCCGTTAGGCTATTTGCTGAAAATCTGAAAGAGAATCCCCACTACAGAGACCAATGCCGCAGCCACCACCACAAACAGCACTTGGCGAAGCTCGCGAATATCCTGGCGCAATTCGCGGATATCGCCCTTCAAGTCTTGGTGATTTTCCGTGACGCGACGCTCTAAAGACTCAATTTGTTTGTCTCTCAATTCCTCAACAGTTGCCATTACTTTTGCCTCTTTTTGATTCAGGCAATTGACTACGCACCCGAAAGCACCAACGCGAAGAAACGCTTGCAATTTTCACGGTATAAAACTCGCCTTTTCATCGACGGCCAGCGCGAACTCGGCCAACAGCTGTGCGGTGTGGTCCAAGTCGGCCAAGGACGCGACCTCGACCGGCGTGTGCATGTAGCGCTGCGGCACACTGACCAAGCCAGTGGCCACCCCGGCCCGACTGAGCTGGATGGCGTTGGCGTCCGTGCCCGTGCCCCCTGGATCGGCTTGGATCTGATAGGGTATTTTCTTCTTTTTCGCCACCTGCACCAGCCGCTCGTACACAACCGGGTTGGCGTTGGCCCCGCGCAAAATGACCGGGCCCCCGCCCAGCTTGCATTCGCCGACTTGGCGCTTATCGCTATCTGGATGGTCCGTCGCCCAAGTAACATCCACGGCAATGCCCACCAGCGGATCGACTCCGTACGCACTGGTCTTGGCCCCGCGCAGCCCCACTTCCTCCTGCGCGGTGGCCACCGCATACACAGCGGCGCGGCACTCGCGCTTGGCGCGGCTTATCCGCCGCAGCACCTCGGCGACCACCCAAGCACCGGCCTTATTGTCAATCCCCCGCGACACCACCAGCCCGTTGCGTAGCTCCTCGAAATTGGCGTCGTAAGTCACCGGGTCGCCGATGGCCACTAGCTGCTGAGCCTCGTCCGCGTCGGCTGCGCCGATATCGATCCACAAGTCGCGTTTGTTCGGCACCTTGAGCCGATCCGCTTCCTTCATCAGGTGAATGGGCTTTTTGCCCAACACGCCGAGGATTGGCCCTGCGGCCGTATGAATGCGCACCTTGCGGCCTGGCACGATCTGCAAGTCAAAGCCGCCGATGGTGTCAAAGTACAGATAGCCTTTGTCGTCGATGTACACGACCTGGAAACCCAACTCGTCGACGTGCCCAGCGAACATGATCTTGGGGTGGCCGGCCTCGTTGTGGACGCCGATGGTATTGCCGTGGACATCGACATCGACTCGGTCGGCGTACTTTTCCACTGTGGCCTTCCACACCGCCCGCACCGGCCCCTCGTAGCCCGAAGGACTGGGGGCACTGAGTAGATCGACGAGAAATCGCTTGGATGCTGGACGCATAGGTCTCCTTTTATACTATGATGTAGTCGGTTTGCAGCAGGTGCCGATGGCGCAGATCGCCGCGTTGACGCCGAGACCAATCACCCCGGCGTGAAAGCCCCATATCATCGGTTTGCCCCCCAAGGTCAACCCCAGTGCCACCGCCAGCCCGCAGACCATGCCGATCAGCACCGTCCGCGCCGAAAGCCGCTTCGAGTACAGCCCGAAAAAAAAGCACGGCACAACCTGGATCAAGACCTCGAACTTCAGCTCCAGCAGCCGCACCAAGGTCGCCTTGGTGCCAATCGCCATTGCGACCAGCAAAGCGACGATGATCCACGAGCATATCTTGCCCACCTTCGTCAGCTCGGCCTCGGTGGCCTGCGGCCGGAAATACGGCAGGTACATGTCCTTGGTGAACATCGACGAGATTGACAACAGCGCCGAGTCCGCGGTGGACATCAGCGCCGCCAGCACCGCGGCAAAGATCGCCACCACCAGCCAGTAGCCCAGCACAGACTCGCTCATCACCAGCGCACAGAGCCGGGCCAGCACTTGGTCACTTTCGGCTTTGCTCAGATCGGGCAACACCACCGCGGCCGTCAAGCCGCACACCAAGGCCACCAGTGTAGTAGTCAGCGGCATAAAGGCCATCAGGATCAGCGATCGCTTGAGCACCGCGACCGAGCGGCTGGCGTACAGCCGTTGGATCGCCTGCGGGTAAATGGCCGCCCCGCAGCCCAACAGCAGCGCGTAGCTGATCCACTTGTTGGCCCCCTCCAGATTCGGCGCTTGGACCTTGGGCGGATCCATTTCGCTCAGTTGGCTCACCACCTGCCCCAAGCCTCCCCCAAGCTCCTGCGGGATAAGAAAGACCAAGATGCCGAATCCCAACAGCAGCACACCTCCCTGCATGACATCCGTCCACGCCACCGAGCGCATCCCCCCCAAGGTCTCATAGACGACCATAATCACCGCCAAGCCGATAATGCCGTAGCTGCCGGGGACCGCGCCATCGGTAATCCCCTCGACGGCCGCGCCCATCGCCTTGAGCTGAGCCAGCGCGTAGTTGCCCAGCGCGTAGATCATCAAGACTGTGCTCAGTAGCGTCAGCACCGGCGAGCGGAAGCGATGCGTAATGTAGTCGCCAGGGGTGATAAACCCCTCCTTGCGTGCCAGCGCGACCAAACGCGGGGCAAAGAGCATGTAGCCGACGATGACCGAGAACATAAAGAGTACCGACGCCGTCCACTCAAAGCCGATGCGGTAGGTCTTACCCGTGTAGCCAAAGAGCGTATTGCCGCTGTATTGGGTTGCATACAGCGTCAAAAAGAGCACCAACAGGCCCATCGAGCGCCCCGCCAGATAGAAGTCGGCCATGCTGTTGGAGCGGCGGCGCGTGCGCGCAATCCACCCCACGCCGATCATCGAGACCAGGTACAGCCCCACCGCGATGAGTGCGCCCGGACCAAACACCATGCCGCCCATCACTCTTCCTCCTTGTCATCAATCCAGTAGCGGTGGATCACCCAGCCCGTCCAAAGCGCCAACAGCAGCACCGCCCCCAGCGACACGGCCACCCACAGCGGAAAGCCCAACACCAGCGGCCCCCGATACCCCTCGGGCCAATACCAAGGAACGGCCAGCGCGTAGAGCAGCAAATAGACGATCCAGACATAGCCGACCTTGCGCGGCTCAGAGACGAGTTGTTCTTGAGAGTCATTCACAAACAGCAAATCAAAGCGCAGACACTGGAATTGACAAGGCCGCTTCCGCCAGCGGCAGCGATTGTTCGGCCAAGCAAATCACGTCGCCGCATCCTACGGGCCTGTCTAATTTTTCTAGTGCTTGGAAGTGGCGGATGTGGTTTTTATTGGGAGAAGCGGTCTTTTTAAACTCCAGCGGATAGATCGCGCCGTCCTGCAGAATGAGCAGATCAACTTCTTTGCCGTCTCGGTCTCTGTAATAATAAAATGGGGCTAGGCGACCGTTGTGCCGGTAGCTTTTCAGCAGTGTTTAGCATTTGCCCGGTTCGGGCCGCAGCCGACCTCAGAAAGCGGAGAAAGGACAGCTCATCGCCTACTCAGGCGAGGTCGCGAATATCGCGCTGGAGGTAGGTCTGCAAGTAGGCATTGTAAAAAAGGCCCCAATCCATTTGCTCATCCAGTGCAACAGCGGGAAAATCGCCGCGCCATATAAGCCTGTAGAGCTCCTTTAAGCCGAGAGATCCGCCCGTGCAGACCCTATCGCCCATAGCGTCGGGGGTCGGCAAAACCTTGCTCATCCGCTCGCGCCTTGAAAGCCCCAAAAGCTGCACAATGCCCACTCGCCCAGCCAAGGATTCGGATACGCCTTGCATCAGGTGGAATTGCTGAGAACCTGTAAGCCAAAACTGGCCGGGCGTGCGCTCTCGATCTACAGCCATTTTGATATGGGGTAACAGCTGTGGCGCGTACTGGATTTCGTCGATGAGCACCGGCGGCGAGAACCGCTGCATGAACAGGGGGTCTTCTCTCGCCAAGCTCTATACAAGGGGATCGTCCAAGGTAACGTATGTGCGGTCTGGTTTGCTTGCATGCTTGAACAGGGTCGTCTTGCCGACCTGTCTGGCTCCGCAGACCATGAGTACGGGGAATCGACAAGACGCAATGAAGGCTTCAAGAGTTCGGGCAACGTACCTATTGGCATTTATCGGCTAATTTGCAGTGCGATTGCAAATCAGCCGACCTTTAGACACTGTCAAGAGGAGCAGCACTGCTGTTGCCCGGAGCTAGTGGATTGGAGTTATGCGGTCTAAGGTATCAGACGGCGGGTGGATCGGACACTCAAAATACATCGGCCATCTTCAACGCAAAGCCTTGCAATGTCGGCGAAGTCAATGTCGCCCCTTCCCCGTAGGTGTCCACGACATCGAAGCCGCGTTCGCCGCGCCGCAAGACCGTTATCGTTTTGGCGACGGTGTCCACCATCCAGTACTCGTTCACGCCATGTCTGGCATATAGCGTGCGCTTGAACGTCCTGTCGCGTTTAGCTGTGGAGGGAGATAGGATTTCGACGACCAAGTCCGGCGCGCCCTGAATGTTCGCGGGAGTGATGATGTGACCGCGCTTATTGGAGACGAACAGCAGATCGGGCTGCAGCACGTCCACATCCGACAGCACCACGTCGAAGGGTGCATCATAGACCCCTCCCAAGCGATGCTCATTCACAAACTGAAACAGTGTCGATCCTAAGCGGGATGGAAACTCTCTGATGCAGTTCTCCAGGAGCAGGAATCATAACCAACTCTCCGTCCAGAAGCTCGTAGCGTTTGTCTTCCGGCGTATTCAGGTAGTTTTCGTAGGTAAACTTGACTATGGGACTGGGGATAGTCATGGTTGCCGTCCTCTCTCTGGTGATGCACTGCTTGCGTGGCACAGACTTGAGCCTAATCTGCTTCCGGCTCACGCTACCGCCTGTAATCTTTTTCTCGCGACAGAAGCCCCGTGCGGATGCCTTTCGCCACACTCCCACGGGCTCACCAGGCCCGCCGGGACATTCAGATAGCGGGCGAAAACCGATTGACTCACCTTCTCGCGTAGCCGGATTTGCCGGATCTGTTCGGCGTCAACGCTTCGACGGGCGTCAGGCACATCTCGTCGAATGTCTTCATGGTCATTTTGTTCATAACGCCCGCCTCATGAAGCCCAAGAGCCGTCTCGTGTACGGTCGCCAATACCTCGCTTTTGTACTGTTCACTCATCGCAGATAACCTCCGCGATCGTTCCCTTCTTCACCGCTACCCTCAACTCTTTATTGTCGAGGACAAGCATCTCGCTGGCAAGTTTGCGAAAAGCTTGCAACTCGTCCCGCTGGATGTTGTCTCGGTCACCCTTGGCGAAACCATAAACGAAAAACGCCCTTTCGGCCCGCCGGAAGAGTATAGTGCTTCGGTATCCACCGGACTTGCCCTGCTCTTTCCGTGCCAGACGCTGCTTGATTACACCGCCGCCCAGATCAGCATCAACGAGTCCCTTCTCGGCCTGCCGAACAGCCTTGCAAAGCTCTGCCTCGGCTATCCTCTTGCGGTTCGCGAAGCGGTCAAATGGCTTGGTCTTAAAAACTCGCACCTCGCTCCACTGTTGGCTCAGTACCGAAACCGAGGGGTCCAGCTCTCTTTCAACGCCTCGTCAGAGTCTTCGCCCTCGTCCATATAGACTTCATCAACAAGACTAGGACATGTGAGAACCGTCAATACGCGCCATTACTTCCTCCCATGCGGTGATTGACCTTTGGCCGCCAAACCAAGCCGTGATGTCAACCTCGCCTTCGGCTTGGTAGAGCGCGATATAAATCTCGTAACTCGGGTCCATATCGCGGTTGCAGACCTTGGTCATAACCAAACCAAAAGGCTTGAAGTCGTTGGTGACGGTCTGGTCCGCGAGGAACAGCACCCGTTTGACCTTCTCGGCTTTCCATAATCGCCATATAATCTGAAAAACCGAGAACGTCTTGCCGGTGCCGGTGGCCATGACTATCAGCGCCCGGCACTGTCCCCGCGTAATGGCTTCGACTACGGCGAGCGGAAGGTTCGTCTACGTCTATACATCTAGTAAAATAGCAAATAGTCAGCGCACTTTTTCTCGCCACGCGAGCCTAGCTTGCCCCGGACAATGACCCCGCGGCGTACACCGGACTCGACCAAGCCATCTGCCCGTCGCACTGGATGGCCTTGACGAAATAAGCGGCCTGCCCTTCCCCCGGCGGCTGATCCACAGTCTCCAGCGTCAATTCCAGCACTTCCACCTGCTCGGGATAGCGCTGCACCACCAACTGCATGTCCAAGCCACCGTAGTCGAAGCACCTTGGCTTATGGCCCAGTCCCGCCAGATCAATCTCCCTCGTCCCCGCCGCAGAATCGAACACCACGCTGCCGACCTGCCCATCGTTCAGCACCAGCTCAATACCGTCGCAATCCCCCGTGGTCTGCGATTGAAAAGCCACGGCCTGCGGCTTGGTCGCGGTGATGCCGTCAGCCGCAGAGTCAAAGCTGACCGTGGTCGCCTCCACAATGGTGGCCTGAGTGGTGCGGATAACCCCAGACCAATCCACCCGCCGCCCGCGCCCGCGCATCCGCGAGCCAGACCACATCAGGCGCAACCTGTTGGAATGCACCAAATCCCGACCGAATTCAGGTGGCTGGACCTCGGCGAGCAAGGTCCGACCGCGATACACTTGCAGCACCTCCAGCGGTGCCGCCCCCACAACCCGGGCGCGAATATCCACCGAGTCCACATTTGTCACCACCGCCCCCATGAACGCACCGGCTATCTGTACATCTAGAAGTATGCGCGCTCCAGTCGTGCCGTAACAGCGCCTGCTACACAGGGCCTCCCACACGCCCGAGCGCGACAACTCGCCGGCCAACACGCAGGTCAAGCCGCCGGCAATGCCAAACTCGCCAGCCCCCGGCCCTTCGGCCCCGGGCCGTCCCTTGTGGCCGTCGCTGTTGCATATTACCCCGACCACGTGGCCGCAATCCAGCGCGTCGAACAGCATCCACTCGAACACGCCCCAGCACGAGACGATCTCCACGAGATTGTGCGCCTCGGGGTCGAAATAGGCTTTGACGTCGGCCCAGCGCCCGCCTACGTGCGAGCCGATAATCACGTTATCGCGTGGCACTAAGCGGGCGAGCCGGGCGAAAAAAACATCGGCCGGATGTGCGGGCGACACCGCGTCCTCGGAAACGTGCGGGATCTGCCAGTGGCTGTTGCGCACAATAGGTAGCCCCTCCGCCAAGTAAAAGACGTTGCGATCCCCGCCAGCCGGGGAATTAGCCGACCACTCGTAGCCAGGAAAGACGACGAACTCGCCGTCCCGGTGAAAAGCCCGCACCGTCTCGTTGAGCCGCTGCCAGTCTTGGTCATCAACCTGGAAATCATTGCCCTGATGCGAGGCGAAATCTACCCTCGCCCAGTCGCGGGCAAAGGTGAAGTACTCCACTTCGGTGCCCACGCCGACGGTGGCGTCGGACTGGGCGTGCAAATCTCCCCAGTAGCGGTACCACTGAGGCGCTGTCGCAAAGACGACGACTGGATTGCTGTAACAGCGCAATCCGCCCGCCGCCGCAATCAGCCGTCCGCTACCCGAAGCGCAAAAGGACACCCTACCCCCCTCGGCCACAACCTCCCCTTCTCCTTCCCAACCCAGTTCGACCGGCCCTGCCACTGCCGTCGGATTACCCCACATATCCTGTCCTTTAACAAAAACCTCGACCGCCTCCCCCACTAGTGCTTGGCTCGGCGCTATGCACACCAGTTCCACGGCCTCGCCAGCGACAATGGGAAACTTGGGCGATTTCGCCACGGCCCGAGCCACCGAAGCATTGGTCGGATCGACGAAGGCGCGGAATTCGTGAGCCGACTCGATAAAAGTCTGCGCTCGAATCCCCGGCGAGCCACCGCTCCGCTCTCCCAAGACCACGCTCACCGCATCGCCGGGTGCGAGGGAACCATCGCACACGTCAATCACCACGCACCAGCGCATCCAAGGGCGCTCGTGGCCCTTGGGGGCAAAGCGCGGCATCAGCTTGGCCGCTCCGTTGGTCTGCGCCGTGCAATAGGCCGGCGCAGCCGGATCGCTGAACTGGGCCGGCTGCATGTCGCAGGCAAAGCGCTGGGCGATCTTAATGGTGCCGCACTCGTCAATGCCGTAGCTGCCCACGGTCAGGGTCAAGGTCCATTGCTGGTAGGTGCCGGCCACTACCGGCGCGCAAGGTTCCAGCGTCACCGTCCCCAGCCGTTCTCGCCATTGCTGCTGCATTTTAAACTCCTTTGCTCCCCAAGTAGTCAAAAGCCAAAAATCTCCGCACTGCCCACCCGCTTTTTTTGCAATCTCTTTTTTCACTAACTTAACCAGTATTATTTATAAAAAGATCTGCGCGGAATTGAAATTTGACCCTGAGAAAGGATAGCAGTGTGAAGGTCGTACTGACGTTTGATATGGGGGCAGCCTACGTCGAGGAATTGCGGACGGCGTTCCCCGAAGTGGATTTTTGCCCGGCGCATAGCGAAGCGGAGCAGGTGCGCGAGGTGGTGGATGCACAGGTGGTGTTTGGGTTGATGACGCGGCCGGTGTTTTTAGCCGCCCACCAACTCAAGTGGTTTCACTTTGTGGGCATCGGCTTCGACCCGAGCGTGCGCAATATACCGGAGTTTCGCACGGGTGCTGTGGTGATGACCAACGCGCGCCAGGCGCATGTAGTGCCAATGGCCGACCACGTCTTCGCCGCGATACTTGCACACGCCCACCGGATCCCCGAACTGCTCGAGGATCAGCGCAAGCACCATTGGAATACCAAGCGCTATGTACGGCGCATCATCGAATTGGAAGGAACCAAGATGGGGGTGCTGGCGATGGGTGATATCGGGCGGGCCGTAGCCACGCGGGCCGCAGCGTTCGGGATCGAGGTTTACGCAGTGGATATCTTGCCGATGGAGCCGCCGCCGGGCGTGTGTGCGGTGTGGCCGGTCGAGCGATTGGACGAGATGCTGGAAAGGATCGACTGGCTGGTGGTGACGGCCCCGCGCACCCAAGCGACGACGGGGATGCTCAATCGGCAACGGCTCGCCTTGCTCAAAGAAGGAGCGTTTGTAGTGGTCGTCTCGCGCGGGGGAATAGTCGATGAGGAAGCACTGGCCGCGGGCTTGCACGCCGACCGGCTCGGCGGCGCCGCGCTCGACGCGACCGAGGTCGAACCGCTGCCGCTAGACAGCCCGCTGTGGGACGCGCCCAACATGCTGATCTCGCCGCATGCCTCGGCCGAGTCCGTGCAATTGATCGAGCGCCGCAAGGCGATCTTCAAGGAAAATCTGCGCCGCTATCTGGCGGGCGAAGCGTTGTTGAACGTGTGCGATACAGAGAAAGGGTACTAAATGACGGCGAAACCCCACCTGCCCCCGTCTCCCATCGACGAGGGCAAAGTTACCGTAACTGCGATCGAGTCGGTACAGCCGCTTGACTTGTTCCCCGACTTGCTGCTGGTGCGAATCCACACCGACGCCGGGCTCATCGGCCACGGCGAAACGCATTACTGCGCCGAGGCCGTACAGGCCATGCTGCACGACTGGATGGCGCGCCGCCTGCTGGGTGAAGACGCGCTGGCCATTGAGTCGCACTGGCGCTTTCTCTACGAGCGTGCCGCGAATTTCGGCGTCCGCGGCACGGAACTCCGCGCCTTGTCGGCGCTGGACGTGGCGCTGTGGGACATTCTCGGCCAAGTCTGCAAGCAGCCGATCTATCGCCTGCTCGGCGGGCCAGTGCGCGACAAAATTTTAGTGTACAATAGCTGCGGCAACCCACAATACGGGCCGAGTACCACCGGGCGCAAGGGCTGGCCGGGCTTTGGCACCATCGGCGAACCGGGGCCGCTGGGCGATTCGTGGAAGCTATTCCACGAGCCAGTGGCGCTAGCCGAGGAACTGGTCGAACTGGGCTATCGCGGGCTAAAAGTCTGGCCCTTTGACCAAGCCGCCATCCAGTACGGCCCAGCGCGGATTCCGCACCGCGCAATTGAGGAAGGCGTGCAGCCCCTGCGCGAGATCCGCGACAAGGTAGGAATGGACCTCGACATCTTCGTCGATGGCCACGCGCATTTCCAGCTACCAGCGGCACTGCGCATCGCCGAGGCATTGCGCGAAGTCGCGCCGCTGTGGCTGGAGGACGTGATCAAAATGGACAACCTCGACACAGTAGCCGACTTTCGCCGCCAGAGCCGGATGCCCATTTCAGTGAGCGAGATGCTGTTGAGCCGGGCCGATTACAACTCCGCGCTGATGCACCAAGCCGCCGATTACGTGATGATCGACCCGACTTGGGTCGGCGGGATTTCCGAGACCACGCGGATCGCCCATCTGGCGCAGACCTATAATGTGCCGGTCAGCATGCACGACTGCACCGGCCCGCTGACGCTTTTTGCCGGCTTGCACGTGGGGGCCGCGGTGGCCAACTGCTGCTATCAGGAAACCGTGCGGGCGCAGATCCAGACGGTGTATCGAGAACTGATCGACGTCGAGGTGGAGATTGGCCAAGGGTACGCGAGCCTGCCCCAAGGCTGCGGTTTGGGGGTCAGGCTGAATCCCGATTTGTTCAAGCCGGAACGGCCGGGCTATCGAATTTCGAGATGTTGATTTGCAATGACGACCCAGATGCGTCTATCAGGACGGCTTTCGGCTGCACGGGTCGCCATAGCAGGTGCCAACTCCGAGGGACCGTCGTCGACAATCCCGTCTGTCGCGGAGGTGCGTCTCGCCGCTAAATTGACGGCTCTTTCCAACTCGCCCGGCTTGAGCAGTTTGTCCTTTGGTACTTCCGTCAAAACGCCGGCCGCGGCCGGATGCAGGGCGACTTCAAGTTCTTCAATGGCCATCAGTCCCGCCGGTCCCTAACAAGGCCACGAGTACGCCGAATGACCATATACGCCTCACGCGCCTCGCAGGACCTTCTCGATAGCGGCGCACACGATTTTTTCCGACCGACCCGACACAAAGGCGTCCACCGGCTCGTATCCCCCCTCGGCAAAGGAACTCGCCAGAGTTATGTACCCGGTCCCCAAATCCCCGTATCCCGCCACGGCGACAAAGGCATCTGGGCGACTCGCCTGCGCGTACAGTTGGTATTCGATAAATATCTCGCCCGGCAAATGGACCACCGCCACCCGGTCGTTGAGCTGCAGACAAGTGATGGGAATGGGCCGCTCGCGGCGGCGCAGATACGTCAGCATAAGGGCGGCTTTGCTGTGCACTTTGGCCCCGGTGGCTGCCGAGGCGATTTGCGCCAGCAGGTTTTCCTCGGCCAGATCCTCTCTCGGTGGCAGCCGCACCGGCTCGACCGTCCAGCGCATGCGCTCTAGCGGCTGCCGCGTACTTCCCTGCTCCGCCTCCAACATGGCCCGGTGGATGCGCTCGGTAAACAACTCCCGGTTGTCAGCTAGGCCGTCGTTGTATTTGCCCGCGGTGACATTGCCCGCACAGCCGGTGAAGTATAGGTGCGGCACGCCGCTTTCCTCCCTGCGGCGGTTGCGCGCCAAGCCGACGAATTCGGGCGTCACCAGCCCAGTGCCGTCCTCGCTGGTGGGATGGACGGCATAGTAGTGCAACAGGGCCAAGGCCGTCTCTCTTTGGTAAAAGCCAATCGTCTTTAGCATGGGGTCAATGACGCCTTCGGGAGCGGCTCGCACTTGCGGATCAAGGCACCGAGTCCAGCGCACCGCAGCCACCTTGCCGTCTGGCCCCATCACCCGCCGATTGGAGGCGATCCGCTCAACCTTGGCCTGACCCACCGCAATATCCGTGCAGGGCTGTAGCTTGGTCATGGCCACACCCGCCGATTGTGCCGCCTCGGTCCGCACCTTTTCGGCCCAATCTCCGGCCATAATGATATTGGGACGGCCGTGGGCGTCGAGAATGTTCTGGGCATCGCGGTCGGGCCAAGGCGTATCGTGGGCGTGGATACAATGCACGGCCACTCGCTCAGCCTCGGTGCCTACGGCCCGGGCTAGTTCCTCGCGCCAGCGGTCGTAATCGCCGTTGCTCAATTCGGCCCAGTCTAGGGCGCACAAGACGAGCGGCAATTGATCGTCCGGCACTAAAATCAGTCCCAAGGTGGACAGCGGGTCGGCGATACCCTTGGCCGGAGGATACCATCCCGCGCAGAGCGGATGGCCCAGCGGCGGCGTGACGTCGGATTGGAACGTGGCGAGTTGGATCATGGTTTCTCAATGCGGGAGATTGCAGGTATTACACCGATGGCCGCGCCGCCCTAATATACGTGGGCACCGCCCAAGCCGCCGCTCGCGCCCACCTGCCTAGATACAACTATATCGGCGTACTGCATTTGCCGGCGGCCACAAATCCTACAGCTTGGGCAGCCCCAATATCAATCGCCTGACCGGCACTGAAGAAAGCCGCCTCTAAGGCCTCAACTTTGAGTACTGGACCGACGACAGCTCAGCCGAATACGCCCGCGTCCTCAAGCACTTGCGGGAGGAAGGGCCGTTTACCGAGGGCTAGGAATGCACAATATGCGGTGAGTTTCGCCAGTATCGCTGGCTGGGATTGAATCTGCGTTGCTTAGCCGAGTATTGCGTTAGGGAGTAGGATTCACGGAATCTATAGGAAGGCTTGCAAAAGGTGACGCTCCAAGCCAACTGCCCATTCTCATTCTCTGCCGTCAGCAGGGACGCGGCCCCCCAATGCCAACCCATCGCGGTATTTAGCGGGAAATCGCAACACTCGGCAATCAGTTGCAGACCATCGCTCAGCGTACTTTTGCCGACGGCATTGGCACCAATCACCACGGTTAGCGGATTGAGGTCGGCCTTAAACTCGTCGAGAAGCCGATAGCCCCCGATCTCAATTTGCGTAATCATGCGATACTACCTTTTGCTCCAATTGTCCACAGTCTGACTGGGCGCAGGGTCATGGCGAGATCGCTTCCCTTTCAGAATCGAGAATACCAGTCCCGCAACGCCGGATAAAGCGCCCGGTAGCGATCAAAAGCTCGTCGGTAGTATTCTACCCGCTCCCGGTCGCAGCGCACCGTCTCGGCCAACTTGACCGTGCGCTGGCAGGCGGTGGCAAAATCCGCATAGAGTCCGCCGCCAACGCCCGCCAACAGTGCCGCCCCTACTGCCGACAGATCGTCGGTGGCGAGCCGCACCACGTCGCGCCCCAAAATATCGGCTTGGATTTGCCGCCACACCTCCGAATGCGAGCCGCCCTCGCCGATTCGCAGTTCGTCGATGGGCAAGCCAATTTCGGCGAAGCAGTCGAGCGAGTGCCGCAAGTCGAAGACAACCCCCTCCAACACCGCCCGCACCAGATGCCCCTTCGCGTGTCCCAGCGACAGCCCGACAAAGCCGCCGCGAGCGCGGGCGTCGGGACGCGGCGTAGCCCTTCCTTCGAGCCAAGGCATAAAAAACACCCCATCGGCACCAGCGGGAACCGCAGCCGCAGCCTCGGTTAACTCTTCGTAGCTGCCCCCGAACTCCTCCTTGAACCACTTGAGCGAGGCGCCCCCGGTAAACGAGCAGCCCAGCCAAGCGTATTTGCCGGGGATGGGGTGGCACATCGGCCAGAGCTTGCCAAAGGCCCGTGGATCCAAGGTTTCGGCAAAAGCCGTGGCGTGCGCCGCCGTACCGATGCCCAAGCTGATAATGCCCGGCTCAATGACCCCGGCACCGAGGATCATGCAGGGCATGTCCCCGCCGCCAGCGACGACGGGCGTGCCCGCAGCCAGTCCGGTCTGCTCGGCCGCGACTTGGGTTATGGCGCCGACTACGGCCGGCGAATCGGCCAAGCGCGGGAACAGCCCAATATCGACTTCCAATGCCTCCAAAATGTCCCCGGACCACTGGCGCTCGCGTAGATCAAAAGCCGCAGTTGTCGAGGCATCCGACACCTCTGCCGCCACCTGCCCGGTGAGCCGGTAGCGCAGCCAATCCTTGGGCAGCAGCACCCAGCGGCTCTGTTGGTAAACATCTGTCGCATGGTCTTTTACCCATAGCACTTTTGCTAGGGTATTAACCGGCCCCAACCGCATTAGCGTCCGCTCCCGCAGCAAGTCACCCGCGCGCTGCTCGGCCCAATCGCACTCTGCTTGCGAGCGGTGGTCGAGCCAAATCGGCACCCGCTGCAGGGGCTCAACGGCGCTGTCGACAAATACCGCCCCGTTGATCTGCCCCGACAGGCCGACGCAGGCAACCTGCGCTGGGTCCATATCGGCGAGCACATGACGCACAGACGCGCACAGCCCCCGCCACCAGTCCTCCGGGTCCTGCTCGACCCACCGAGGATGCGGCTTGTAAAGCGGATACTCGGCCTGCCCTCTGCCGATGAGGTCGCCCGCCTCGTCGAGGAGGACGGCCTTGGTGCTTCCCGTGCCCAAGTCAATTCCCAGTGCGTACCGCATCCGAACCTCCTATCCGAACCGATCCACGTTGCACAAGCTCAGATCAAAACCCGGCTCCTCCCCCTGCACCATGCGCGCGGTCACCGCCCCGGTCACCGCCCCTAGCGAGACCCCAATCATGGCGTGTCCGGCCGCCACCGTGAGATTGTCGTAGGCTTGCGCCCGCCCCAAAAAGGGCAAGCCGTCCGGCGTACAGGGCCGCAGGCCCCGCCACACTTCGATTCGCTCTAGCGCATCCGGCGTCCACGCTGGTACGTAGCGCGGCACCGCATTGACAATCGCGGCGACCCGGCGGCGGTTGATCGACGTATCCATGCCCGCCAGTTCGAGCGTACCGGCAAAGCGCAGCTTGTCCCCCATCGGAGTGGTGCCGACGCGGGCCTCCACCAACATCAGCGGTACCGCCGGGCACGGATTTGGCTTGTAGTAGGTGACGCTGTAGCCCTTGGCCGGCTGCACCGGCAGGGACAGACCCAGCCCGCGGGCCACGCCCGGAGACCACGCCCCACTGCACAGCACGACTTCGGCCGCGGCAAAATCCCCGCGCGTCGTCTCGACCACTTGGACGCGACGCCCTTTTTTGTTAAACCCCAACACCTCGGTTTTCTCGTTGAGCTGGGCCCCGCGCTCGACGCAGCGCGCGGCCAAGGCGCGCACAAGACGCGCCGGATCCAAGTGGGCGTCCTGCGCGTAAAACGCCCCACCCACGCAGTCCAATTCCACGGCAGCAGCGCGCTGCTGCGCCTGTTGGGCATCGACCATTTCCACTTCCAACCCTACCTCCTGCATCAGCTCGGCCTCTTCGCGGACGCTTGCAAGCCCCTGCTCGGTCTTACACAGCAAAAGCCGCCCTTCGTGCCCAAAGGCAAAATCCGATTCAGCGGCCAAGCTCTGATAAAGCCGAAAGCTCGCCAAGTGCATATCGCGCAACAGCGGCATGGCCTGCCGCACCCGCCGCATGGTGCTGGCCTTGCGGAATTGCCACAGCCAAGCCACGAGGTCGCGATCCCAGCGCCATTTGATGTAGAAGGGGCTGTCCGGGTCAAACATCCACCGCAGGCCCTCGGCGATGACCCCGGGCTCGGCCAGCGGTACGCTGTGGCTGGGCACGATTAACCCAGCGTTGCCATACGAGCTACCCGCGCAGACCTCGTCCTTTTCGACCACAGTAACCTCGCGGCCCTGCTCCTGGAGAAAGTGCGCCGCGCAGATACCGACGACTCCGCCGCCGATGACCAGCACATCTACCTGTTGCGTCATAGCCAAGCCTCGCGTTTGTCCTACACCTTGACGCCGGTTGTGTTTCGCTCTACGTATTCAGGGAGATTATACGCTGAAAACTTGCGTTGAGCCATAAGAAGGAAGGAACTATCTATGCTAGATCGCGCCGTGCGCATCGGGACGATCGGCTGCGGCACCCAAGCCAACGTCCACTTTGCCGGCATCAAAGCTCTGGGCGCCGACCAAGCGACGGTTGCCGCTGTCTGCGACCTCGACGACGAGCGCCTCGCCGCCGCCTGCCAGCTCTGGCCCCAAGCCCGCGCGGCCAAAGACTACCGAGACATGCTCGCCCCCGGCGACCTCGACTTGGTCATCGTCGCCACCATGCCCAACACGCACGAAGCCATGTCGTTGGCCAGCCTCGACGCCGGGGCCTCTGTGCTGTGCGAAAAGCCTTTTATGATGAATGTCGCGCAAGCCGAAGCCGTCCTCACCAAGGCCGCCGAGACCGGGCTACAAGTCCAGCTCGGTACCAACATGCGCTATATGCCGAGTTCGCAGTACTTGCATGACCTAGTCCAAGGCGGCACCATCGGCGAGCCAGTATTCTCCAAAGCGTGGGGCTGCCACCACGACCCGCCCGTCTGGGGGCCGCACTACCACCTCGCTATCTCCGGCGGCGGGGTTCTCGCCTCGACCCTAGTCCACGCGCTCGACTTGGCGATGTGGGTCGGCGGCTCGCCCAATCCGCTCACCGTCAGTGCGGCGACCAAGCGCCTCTTCCCCGGCAAGCGCGGGCCCAAGATCAACGACGCCATTCACGCGCGCTACGACGCCGAAGACCTCATCAGCGCCTTGGTGCGCTTTGACAACGGCGCATTTTACTCCTTGGAGGGCAACTGGTGCAGCGAGAAAACCGACTTCCACAGCTTTGAACTGACCACCACCCAAGCTACCATCACCGGCGCGCCCTTTGCGGTCAAGGTCGATGTCGAAGGCGAGATCGTCGATCAGACGCCCCAACTCGACGACGACGACTGGTTCCAAAGCGTCCACACCCAAGACGCCACCCTCATCGCCCAACTCCGCGCTGGCAAGCCTTGGGACATGCAGGACGTCCGCCAACTCCGCAACCTGCAAAAGGTCGTCGATGCCTGTTACGAGTCCGCGCGTACCGGTAGAGAGGTCGCATTATAACTTGCACGTCCACAACGAGTTGACGCTCTGTAAGGAAATTCCATGACCCAACCCAACGTCTGGACGCCCGTCGAGGGCCGCAGCACAACCGCCCTGCTGCACAGCCTGCCCCGACCTCTCACCGCCTTGGCCGCCGGCGATGTCCCCGCCGTGGTACTGCGGGGAGCCTATCCGCCCGACCACTGCCGAGACTTGATGCGCCGCTTTGAGGAGCGGGGCTATTTCGACCCGGCCACCGTGGGCCAAGCTTCCCAGCTAAGCGGCGGCCCCTACCTCGACTTGGGCACCAGCCTCGGACGGCTCGGGGCCGACCCAGACGCCTTCTTCGCCCATGCCGCCCGCACCCACGAGCTGTTCGCAACGCTCTTCGAGGGATTTGCAGACCCGCTGCACACGCTGTACGCTGCCCTATCCGACCTCGCTGAGGGCAAAATAGTACAAACAGCGCGCGAACCGGACGGGCGGCTCTACGGACCGGCCATCTTCCGCATGTATCACGCCGCCGAAGGCCACAGGCCCCACTACGATTCCGTAGCCAAGCGCTCCCGCCCCGGCTACGAATACGCAGTCGCCGACTTCCAGCACCAATTCGCCGGGGTGTTGTGCTTGCAGACTGGCGATGACGCCAGTGCCGACGAACCCTTTATCTACCGGTGCTGGGGCAACCAGCCCCATATCGAGGAAGTCCTGCGCCAAGACCGCTTCGCCGAGTGCGCGGCCGAGCACCGCATCCCCTGCGTCCAAGTCCGGTTGACGCCGGGCGATCTCTACTTCTTCTGCACCGAAAACATCCACGAAGTAAAACGCCTAGCGCGCCAGCGCCGCCGCGTTGTGCTGGCTTGCTTTTTCGCCATGTCGGCGGACAAACCAGAGCTTTTCGTCTGGTCCTAGGGGAACTTCTCGTCGGCCCGATGTTTTGCGGCCTCCCCCGCCAATTGACAAGCTGCCCCAGTCCACACATTACCTATCGCACGGCCTGATCCCAGCCCCAAGGCAATGCCGATGTCTGACTTTACTTGATTCAACACTACCCCGACGATTTGTCCGCTTCACCCTTGGTCGCGACGACGTCGAAGTCTTAGACGTGCTCGATACCGAGCAACCCCACCGTCGCAGCCCGCCGCACTGATAGAAGGAGGTGTTGGTTCAAACCACCGACCGGACCGACCTGCCCATGCCGCGGCTTGTTGAGCAATACGGCCTGCCGGTGTATGCCATCGCGATCTACCTGCGGTCGGAGGCGGGTCGGCGCGATTCGGGACACTATTTCCAAGAGCAGCCCGGCCACCGCATCTTGATTGAGTACCAGGTGATCCGGCTGAGCGAACAGGACGGCCGTCGGGGCCTGTGGGACTGCTGCCGTTTGCGCCGTTGATGAAGCCGGCGGCGGGGCAAGCGTCGGGGGATTGGCTGCGGCGCAGGCACACGCGTTGGACCGGTCGGCGAAAGCCGATTTTCTGGCCGGGATGTCGCTGCTGAGCGGGTTGGTGTACGCGCCGGACACCGTTTCTGCCGTTTTCTTTACGTGATGTTACGCAGCCTTACGATCTCTTGGTCTATGTCCGGTCGCGTCGTGTCATGCCTGCTCTTCACCGCGCCACAAGGCGTACCAAGCAGGCATTCAGAGTACTCTTCGGCGGTTCGGGCTTGGGCGACGGATCGACCGAGCGACTCAACGGAGCGCGTCGAAGCCGGTCCCCGTGCAGACGGGGGTCCGCCTCGGGCGCGGGGCTGGATTCCCGCTTTCGCGGGAAGGACCATGGACGGCGGCGGGAAGCCGCAGAGTCTGCCCCCGCGTAGGCGGGGGATAACGACTGCGGAACGTCAGTTCTTCAAGGAGGATCTAATGGATATCATCCGCGAATCACCCGTTGCCCAGTCCGCAATCAAGGTATTGAGGAAGGGCTGGAGCAAGGCATTGAGCAGGGGAGCCGAGAATTGTTGGCCCTGCGCTTTCAGCCGAAGGAAGCCCGCCGGTTGGCCAACCCGATTGCGGCCATTGACGATGTGCAGCACTCAAGCAGTTACATCGGGCAGGCCCGAAGCCTTTAGACGCCTGTTAGAAGCCGACGAGTAGGCCCGCCTGTGATATCGCCGTGATTCAGACCGCTACCTCAAGGCCAGCACCTCGTTCAAACATCCCTCTTGTGCGACGATCTCCACCGCCGCCCAGAGGCGTCTTTGGCTCCTAGTCCGCCGCCTTCTCCACGGCCGCTTGATAGTACTCCCGCAGCAAGTCGTCGAGGACCGCAGAAGTTTGGTTGTAGTTGGTCCATCCGTAAGGCGTGTTGTCAAAGCGCACATCGCCCACGAGGGAATCGGCTCCCCGCGACAGGAGCAAGCGGGCCATTTCGAGCTGGTCGGCGATGACGGTTTTGTGCAGGGGCGTACTCCCGCGGTCGTAGGACCGGAATGCGCCGGCAAAGCCGTTGATGTCGGCCCCGCGATCCAGTAAGAAGGCCGCTGATTCCAACGCACCGCTGTAGGCAGCAAAGTTGAGCGCCTCGACGAGGATCTGCTCGTCGGTGAGCACGGTGTCCGGGTTGGGGTGATATAAATGGCCGGTCCCCTTTTTCAGCTTGCCCTCGGCGTCGAAGAACTCGGCCATCAGATCGACGCGGTTGGCTCCGGCGGCAAAGCGCAAATCAACCGTGGCCCCGGCCTCGATCAACAGACGCGCCAGCCCTCGGTTTTCGGCGATCAGGGTCTTCCACAGTATCCGGCCGCGATTGCGGTCCAAATCACCCCCCCGATCAATCAACGAGCGGACCAACTCGGCCTTCGTACCGGCCCAGTCGAGCTGGGCACTTTGGGCCACCAGTTCCAGCACCGTAACAGCATCGTAGGTGGCGGCATTGGGATCGGCTCCGGCGGCGAGTAAGACAGCGGCCAGCTCAACGGCGTTTTCAGGCAGCGGCACTCGCTGCGGCTCGCCGGCTACGTGGTGCAAAAGGGTGGCTCCACGGAAGTAGGAGTACTCGTAGTACTCGTCGAAATAGCCGCGCGCTGCCGTTAGTTGGGGCTGTTCGGCGAGTAGGTTCCTGAGCGTCTCCACGTCCCCTGCGTCGATAGCTTGGACGGCCCGGTAAAAGTCTGGGTGCTCGGCGTCGCCGCGGTCTCGGCCTTGCGGCGGCAAGGATTCGCCCTCGCGCGGAATGGCCAGTGCCACCAACTCGGGCGGGCGATCAGGGTCGCCAAAATCATTGCCTACTGGGACGACCACGTACTGGCGGCCATTCGCCACATAGCTCATCGGCGCACCGTAGGCATTGCTGGGTAACTCGACGCGGCCGATTTCCCTGCCCAACGCCAGATCGTAGGCGCGTAGGTAGGCGTCGCGATCAACGAAGTAATCCGCCCCAGCGTCGCTCAGATCGTGCGGGTCTTGCGAGGCGGCCATTAGCAACCGGGGGGTGGTCAGCACAAAGGTGCGATTGTCCCAGCCCATGTCCGGCAGGTCGAGACCCTTGAGTGCCAAATGGTCCACCGGCCCCTTGCCCACCGTCGTCCGCCATATATGCTCGCCGGTGTTGAGGTCAATCGCCGTGATGCTGCCATAAGGGGGCTTGACCAGCGGCAGCCCTTGCGGGCCGAGAACGTGGAATTCGTTGGTGGCAAAAAACGCCGAGTGGGCCTCTGGGGCTTCCACGCGGTGCAGTTGCACCGTGGTAATGGCCATGTGCGACGGCACGTAGAGCACACCCGTGCGCGGATCCGCAGCACCTCCGGCCCAATCGGGGCCCCCCCATTGGCCGGGAACCAACAAGACGCCCTTCTCGGTCGGCGGCGCGTAGAGCGGGCCGTAGTCGTAGCGAGCGAGGATCGCCTTGGCTTCTTCGCGCAGTTCGGGCGTGAAGTCGATCAGGTCGTCTTCGCCAATGCCTTGGCGTTCAAATGGTGCAGGTTTGGTCGGGAAGGGCTGGGTCGGGGAGGTCTGCTCGCCCGGCACCTGCGACTGGGGCACCGGCCTTTCGACGATTGGCCAGATCGGCTCGCCGCTTTTGCGATCAAACACGAAGCAAAAGGCCTGCTTGGTCAGCACGGCGACAACTTGGCGCGGACGACCTTCTACTTCCACATCCAGCAACACCGGAGGGGCCGGTGGATCGTAGTCCCACAGGCCGTGGTGGACTAGCTGATAGTGCCAGACCCGCTCGCCGGTCTCGGCATTCAGGCAGACGAGCGACTCGCTGAAGAGGTTGTCGCCGGGGCGCTCGCCGCCGTAGTAGTCGTGGCTGGCCGTACTCACCGGCAAGTAGAGGTAGCCCAACTCTTCGTCGGCCGTCATTGAGGCCCAGACATTGGCCGCACCGTAGGTCTTCCAAGCGTCGCTTTGCCAAGTCTCGTTGCCGTATTCGCCCAACTGCGGAATCGTGTGAAACTCCCAAACCTTGGCCCCGGTCCTTGCGTCGAAAGCCTGCACGTCGCCGGGGGGCGTGTACTCCGCCGGGGGGCGACCGCGCCAGTCGCCAATGGCCGAACCGACCGCGACCACGCCGCGGCAGATCACGGGCGGGGCAGTAACTCCGTAGTTCCAGCGGTCGCCGTCGGTCAGAGGGCGACGCAGGGCCGCGCCCAAGTCAACCCGGCCATCTTGGCCAAACTCCGGGTCTGGGAGGCCGGTCTTGGCATCAATGGAGTACAAATAAGCGGTTGAAGTGGCGAGAAAAATCCGCTCGACTTCGCCGTCGGTCCAGTAGCTTGCGCCGCGCAGATTGCCCAAGAAACGAGGCTCAATGCGCCAAGCTTCCGGATCAAACGCCCACAGTTTTTCGCCGCTAGCCCCGTCGAGGGCGACGAGGATATTGAACGGCGAGGCGTAGTATAGCACCCCATTGACGGCGATCGGCGTACCGCGGTGCTCGTCAAAATCTAGGTCGAGATTGGCCGTCTCGTATATCTGCTGATCGGGCGGGCGAAAGCGCCACACGACGCGCAATTGGTCGAAGTTGTCCGGGCCGATCTGGGCGGCGGGCGAGTACTTGGTGCCGCCCAGATCAGAGGTGTAGTAAGGCCAATCGACCGCTTGGGCTGCGGCTACCGCTATCAGCATCAGCCAGACGGTCAGGGTACTGTAGGCGCATTTGTTCACTCGTTTGCTCCTTTTTGCGCGGTTTCTATAAGGCGTCTTAAAATGGAAGACGGGGCGTTGAACAGTGTCAAACAAAGTGGGCAAGCGGGTGGCCGACTGGGAGACTTGGGTGCTGGAATCGTCCGATGATGGCCAAACTTGGACCGAGCTGCGGGCGCGGGTCGGTCAAAAACAAGCTCCTCGCGCTCGCCGACGACACGTGGCTGGCCGGGGCCTCGCTGGAAAAGGACGGGTGGGAGGTCTTTGTCGATAGCACGTGCGAACCGAGGCGCGACTTGGCAGGCCAGCGATCTCATAGTACGCGACCGCTCGCTCTTTACCGACCACGGAGCGATCCAGCCCACGCTTTGGGAATTGGCTCCGGGGCAGGTGCATCTGCTGGCCCGCAGCTACTCAGCGGACGGGGGGCGGACTTGGGCACCGCTCTATCCGACGGATCTGCCCAACAACATAGCCCGCCTCCACGACGGCACTCTCGCCCTCGTCTGCAACCCGGTGGGGCGAACGCGCACCCCGCTCTCGATCCTACTCTCAACGGACAACGCCGCGGCGAGCTGGCCTACTTTTTCGCCATGTCGGCGGACAAACCAGAGCTTTTCGTCTGGTCCTAAGGCTGCATATCCTCGCCGCGCAGCAGGAAGGCGCGAATGTCGTAGCGGCCCGGGCGCTCTATTGGCAAATCCCCGGCCTCGATCATCACCTCCAACGGCGAGGCCATCGTCCGCAAAGGCAGTGTCGCAACCTCGTGTAGCCGCGCCGACTCGTAGGTGGCCATGATGATCTCCACCGCCGCCCGGCCGTTTTCCGCTTGGCCGCGATGCTCAACCTTGCCTTCGATCCACTCCACAATCTCGCGCTGCTGCCCAACGCAAGGATCCTCGCCCTTGCCCGGACGCTCCTCCCAAGTGCCGGTCTTACTGTTGAGCAGCCGCACCTTGCTCTCGTCGAGTTCCATTATACCCTCCGCGCCGTAGAAGACCCCGCCTTGGTAGTTGGGACCAGCCAACTCCTGCAAAAGCTGGCCGATGGCCCGGTTGTCGAATTGCACCACGCACAGACTGCGATCCTCGATGGGGATGTCGCGCTCAAAACGCTCGGTCTTGCGCTCGATATTGCCCATCACCCATACCGCCTGTGGATCGCCCATCACATAGCGCATCATGTCCAACAGGTGCGAGCAATCGTTGAGCAGGCCCTGTCCGCCGCGTGCATTGACCTGCCGCACCTCGCCAATGGCCCCTGCTGCCACCAGTTCCTTGGCCAAAGTCCACGCCGGATTGAAGCGGCGCTGATGGGCAATGGCCAGCTTGACGCGGTTGCGCTGGGCGGCGATGAGCATGGCATCGCAATCGCCTAGACTGGTTGCCATGGGCTTTTCGCACAGCACGGCTTTGGGCTTGCGCGCACAGGCGGCAATCGTCATTGGCGCGTGCAACTTGTGCCAAGTGCAAATCGAGACGATATCGAGTGCCTCCTCGTCGAGCATCTGGCGGAAATCCTCGTAGCGTTGAGCGATCCCATGCCGCTGGCCGAACTCTTCTCGCGCCTCAGCCGCCGGATCGGCCAGCGCCACGACCTCGACTTGATCCACTCCGCTCCAGCCTTGCACGTGGTAGTTGGCGATGCTACCGCAGCCGATAATGCCCACTCGGTACTTTTCTGCCATGTCATCTTCCTTTGTTGGAGGTTAGTTGATCCACCCGCCAATCGCATCCGCTCCCATCCCCTCAGCCTCGACCACGAGCTGTGCTCCCTTGCCCACCGCACGATAACATCGCCTGGCGATGCGCTGCGGGAAGTGATCCCCGGCCCCGTGTACCAACAGCCATCCCGGCGCACACAACGCCAGTGCCGTCCGCACATCGCCCAACGCGCGAATCCCCGGCGCGAAAAGTGCTCCGCTCCACGCTTGGTCGCCTCCTAAATCGCGACCACCCCAATCCACCACTGTGCGGCCGATGCCACTAGCCAACGCCCGGGCAAACAGGCAGCAAATGCCGGCCTCGCCTTGGCCGACGAGGTGGCACTTGCCCACGCGCAGATGCTGGCCCAGATAGGCCAGACCCGTGAGGATGTCCTGCACCCGGCAAGCCAGCGTCGCCTGATTGTACGCGTGGTACAGGGGATCCGCCTCGTCGTGCCCGGCCCGCTCTGCTCCGTCGGTCGGGAAGGGAGCAACAGCTAGCACGGCCGCGCCCGCCTGCAACAGGCCCTGTACCAGCGCGCCCGGCGCATCGGCAATCAGCGTCGCCGGCACCTTGCCTTGGGGGCCTCGCGGTATAAAAAACACCGCACGCACCCGCTCCCCTCGCCCCGTGTGCCCCAAGACCAGCTCTTCAGCGACATAACCCGCCTCCCGCCGAAATCCCAAGCTCTCAACCGCGACTTGAGGCGCAGTATCCACCCCGAGCAGACTCGCCAGTGCCGGGCGCGTCTCCCGCTGGAAGCGCCGGATGCGAGCGGCTGCCAACCGAGTGGCCAACCGCTGCTCGCTGCGCGCGATCACGGCCGCAAAGACCCCTCGCGCGTCGAGCGCATGGGCCGGTTTTTTGCGCCCGTTGAACACCAGCAAATCCTCGTCTCGCTCCACGGCAAACGGCCGTTCAGAAACCCTGCCACGCCCGCCCAACAGGTGGCGCTTGAAAAACGCGTACACGGCCTCACGGCTCAGCTTGTTGTAGTTGTGCGGGGCGTCTATCTGGACCTCGCGCACCTTGTTTTGCGCTCCGTAGAGGCCGTAGATCGCGCGCACCGCCGGGAATTCGACCTCCGGCGTGTTCGCCGTCCAGTCGCCGGTACACGATACCAGCAACAAGGGCCTCGGCGCCATGCAGCTCGCGATTTCCACATTGTTGATGTCCAGCCGCAGGTGGCCCTGATTCTCGCAGCGACAGCCGCCCTGCATAAAGGCCGAGACCATGTTGACAGGAGCCGCCGCCTTGACCCGCTCATCAACGGCCATCAGCAAAAAGGTCTGCGTCCCCCCACCAGATGCGCCCGTGCAGCCGATGCGCTCGGCATCTACATCCGCCAGCGCTGCGAGGAAGTCAACCACCCGCCAACTGTTCCACAGTTGCAAGCTCAGCGCACCGATCCCCCACAGGGCCTCGCGCCGCCCCCCAATCTCCCGATGCACGAGTTGGTCGCTGTCGTTGTAGCCAACCATGTCGTGCGAAAAGGCCACCATGCCCTGCCGCGCAAAGTTGATGCAGCGCCCAGCAATCGATCCCAACTCGGAGTTTTCGAGACGTCCTCGCTCCCAGTGGCCGTGCGGACAAGCAAGCGCCGGAAAAGGGCCCTCACCTAGCGGCCGGTACAGATTGCCGCAGACGAAGAAGCCGGGCAGGCTCTCGAAAAAGACCTTTTCCACCGCATAGCCCTCCCGCTCAATCCGCCCGAAAATCCGCGCCTTGAGCGGCGTCTTTGCCGGCAGCGGCCACAATCCCGCGCAGACGAGAATGTGCCGACGGATCGCCGCTGCCCGCTGCTCCCACTCCGCCAGCGTCCTATAGCGGCGCAAGGCCCACGGCGTATTAACGTTTTTGGCTGGACCCAGCCGCTCATCACTTGCAACAGCCATACTATCTCCTCCTGTTAGCGCGGCTAGGGCAGCACTTGTTATAGATCAAGCCGCGGGGGCTGTCGCGCCGTTTAGCCGCCGCAGAAAAGGAAGGTTTTCGTTTGGCGTACCAGACCGCGTCTCACGCCTTAACTGCACCCGACATCAAACCGGCCGTCAATCGCTTTCTCACCAGCAGGAACAGCAAGAGGGTGGGTACCGTCGCCACCACTGCGGTGGCCATCAAATAATTCCACTCCACCACGTTGTTTTTTCTCAAGCGTAGAGCACCATAGTAATCGGCTGCATGGTCTGTTTGGAAACTAGCACTAGCGCAAAGATGAATTCGTTCCAAGCACTGACAAAGGTGAAAATGGTGTAGCCCCCGGTCGAGCCGCTACGTCCTGATACTAGCGTCGTCGATGTGCATGACAATATCGTAGAACCCCATCCTCGCGGGTTTCCACGCATGAGACCAGAGCGTCCAAGTGTCGTTGGTCTCCTGCACGTAGAGCATGTTGACCGGAACTGGATCTTGGTCTCGGCCGAACCGAATCATCAATTTGTCGGTCGGCCGCTCGCCCCCCCATCAGACCGACCACCCGGTAAACGATCCGATCGGAGAAGCACCATTTTTCAACGCGGATGGGCAGTGCCGCCGGGTCGAAGTCCTAGCGATCTTGGGGTCCCCTGCTGGTTGATGCGGCCGGCAAATTCCAGCATCCGACTCGTCGCCTTTTCGCCGTCGTCCACCAACGGATCTCATTGACCCATTTGATGTCCACGCAGCTAAACCACCGAGGCACGACTAGCGCGCACTGGGAAACCGCGATCGCGCGGCAGCGGTTCGCCGTTCATCTCGATGGCCAAAAAGGCTCCGTATTTCTCAAGGTCCGCAAAGGTAAAAATCCAACTCGCTCCCGGAATCGAAGAGTGCGGCTTGACTGAGTACTCGTCAAAGCCCGAATCAGGACGCGGGTCGCCTCGGCTTTGATGCTCAGCCGCTTTAGCACCCCGGTTAGGGGAACGCCCGACCACTAGGCCGCGCTCATAAGCCCAAAGGGTCGGCGTTGATTGCCGGCGCACTCCAGCAGCACGGTGCCCATGGGGTTAACCCGGGGCTTTAACTCGTCTAGCTCGATTGCCACTGGTCGCTCGACCAGTCCGCGCACTGCGATCTTCCACGGCTGGGCAAAATCGATCCGATCGGAACAGCGCGTATGCACAAAGAAGTGCTCATTGGGGATGATCAAGGTAGCGGACGTGAGCGCGGTCAGAAATGAAGAGCACTTTTTGGGGATTTCTCCGCCTTGCAAAATGTCCTTTTGGCGATCATCCGCGCCTAGCATCCCCCATTATCGTCGGCGTGCAGCTTTTCTAGCACCTGCCGCTGTTGGTACTGGCGGCTTTCGGCCGAGTCGAAAACCTCGCGGATGAACTGGCCCCGGCTTTTGCCACTGGCCAGTTCGGCCAAGCGGTTTTGCAAGTCGTCGTGTGAGGGGTCGCGGTCGAGCGCTGCACGGTAAACCCCACGCACGAAATCCGCCTCGGCCGCTTCGTCGAGCAAGTCTTGGGCCTCGTAGGCAAAGGCTTTGAGGGTATGCGCTAAGGAAGCAGCTAACCAAGCCTTGTGCTCTCCAAGCGGACCCAACGTGGAGTATAACTCGGCGCACAGTTCCGAGTTGCCAGCCACCTGCTGAGCTTCCTCCACAGACTTGCCTGCGGACCAAGCTTGCAGGGTTTGCATATAGGTCTTGGCCCGGCCCCGGCGCTGGTCGTCTATTTCCCAAGCCCGGGTGAGCACATCGACAGCTGGCCGGCCGGGGTAAGTGCCGTCGCCAATGGCGCGGATGAGTAGATCGAGGTTGTCAAAGGCTCGGTAGTGGGTCAGCGAGTCAAATCGAGATATCAAGGCGCGGATGTGGCGCACCGCGTCGGGCAACTCCTCCAGCCGAGCGATCTGAGCGTCGATGCGCTGCATGGCCTCGTCGGGTTCGCCGTCGTGGTGCAGAATATTGCGCCAGTGGGAAGGGGGCATCTGGTCTCCTTTCGAGTTAGGCATTGAGCCGATTGTGGGTTATGCGCGGAACAAATGGCCCTCGATGGGCAGGCTCACTTCCACGCCCGAGGTGGCCGCCTGCAGGCCGGCTTCCATAATCTCCTGGGCGTGGCGCGATTGGGTGGCGTTGGTCGTGCCTTGGGGCGGCTGGCCCGAGCGGATGCAGTGGAGGAAGTGCGTGGCGGCATTGCGCTGGGAGGCGGGTAATTCGTCGAGGTCCGCCTCCCTTCCCTCTCGATTCTGACGGGTGTACACAGTTACCTGATTTCCCACCACTAAAGTGCCTTCCGTGCCGTAGAGCACCACGTCGTGGGGTGGCACGTGGGGCACGGCTTCGGTCCAGGTCATTTCCAAGCGGCACAGGGCCTGGGGGTAGCGCAGCACCACGATGCCGTTGTCGTCAACTGGCAGGTGGGTCTTGAGCAAGCGGCCGACCATGGCCACGACGCTGTGCGGTCGGCCCAAAAAGTGGACGCACAGGCTGGCGCCGTACCCGCTGTAGTCGTTGAAGGCACCGGCCCCGTTGAGCTGGGAATCGAAGAGGAAGCCGCAGAATTCGTCGGAGCAGCCCAATTCGTCGGGGCCGCAGTGGCCGCCGCGCCAAGTGAGCTGCCACACTTGCCCGATGGCCCCTTCCCGCACTAGGCGGTGGGCCGTGTGGACCGGCCGCGACCAAGCCGTGGGCCAGTTGACCATCAGACATATCTGGTGGCGCTGGGCTGCGGTCAACATGCGGTCGGCCTGTTCGAGGGTGGCGGCCATGGGTTTTTCGGCCATCGCGTGAATGCCCCGGGCCGCACACAGTTCGACAATGGGGGCGTGGTGCGCGGTGGCCGAAAAGACGAAGACCGCGTCGGGGGTCTGCGCGTCGAGCAGGGCTTCGTACTCGCCGTACACTTGGTCGCAGCCGGTGCGCTGGCGGAAGCGGTCCTGGAGCGCGGGGTCGGGGTCGGCACCCCCCACGAGGAGGGCCTCCTCCTGATCGGCTAGTTCCTTGAGGTTGCCCCATAAGTGGTCGTGGGCCATGCCCAGCACGGCGACTTTGATCGGGTCAGTCATGGATAACAAGCTCCTGAGTATAGTTAATGATGAGGTGTGCGGTATGGGGACGCCAACTGCTCTGGTCAATCTATACCCTTGGGGACGGCGAGGGCAAGCACCTTGAAAGAGAAAGGGCTGCCTGCTATAATACCCTTGCGCGGAGGGTGCGTGGCTTGAAGGAGACATGGTCGCCGTCATTTGCGAAACAGAAGGAAAGGATGAGATATGAAAATCGCTTTGGCACTCGGACCAGACGCCAGCGCCGCATCGGCCTTCGGTGCCCAATTCGGCGTCGAACATGCCGTCGGCACCTGAGGGCTTCGTCGATATGCACTCGATGGAGTGTCTCTACGCCATTGGATACATGAGAGGCCTGATCGAAGCGGTGTACAGCCAATGACTGCGGAGCTGCTCGCCCGCCGGTCGCAGATCCCCGGCTGCGATGCCTTTTCTCAGGAGAAGTGCTTGTGAAAGTGGCCATCATGGGTGCCGCCGGGTGGGTCGGCCGGGCCGTATTGAAAAACTTCGCCGGTCGCCACCAAGTGCGCGCCTTCGATTACAGCCCCGAAGCTTGGGCCGTGTACCACCGATTCGACGGCGACTGGGAGGGAGAAAAGCGCTACGGGGACATCGCCGACTTCCACGCCGTCCACAGCATGCTCGCAGGTATGGACGGCGTCGTCCATCTGGCCGCCTACTTCGGCTACGAGGACCCGCCCGAGGACAATGCGAACCCCTTTCTCATCAACCTCAAGGGAATGTGGAATGTCTTGGAGTCGGCCCGGCGTCACCAGCTCAAACGAGTGGTACACATGAGTTCCTGCGTCGTACAACATCCAGATGGCGTTTTCCTATCGTCGGAAGTGCGCAGCAAGGAAGGCGACCTGTACGGCATCTCAAAGCGCCTGCAGGAGGAAATGTGCCGCCAGTTCCACGACGCCTACGGTCTGCGGATCATCGTTTTCCGGCCCTGTAGCATTGGCGACAGCAGGCTCGGGATCAGCCGAGATGGTGCTCCCGCCCGCGGCGGTATTAGCTGGGTCTGCCGGCACGATCTGGCGGAGGCCTGCCACTTGGCACTCACATCCGCGACCCTTGATTTCGACATTATGCACACGGCTAGTCACCCGGACGCAGACCAGTACTGCAATGTGGCCCGGTCTCGGGAGCTACTCGGTCTGGAGTACCAAGGGCACTTTTCCGGCGACTGATAGCGGAAGACAACAGTCGCAAACTATCCGACCCCGCTCACCCAGCAATCCAAAAATCCCTCTTCGCCTAGTCCCCACCCCTCGCCCGGATCCCGGATCGAGGATCCCCAATTGGCGGTCGGAACTCATCCAGACCTGATAGTCATTGGCCAGCACCAGCCGGAATTCCACTGAGACCATCTCCGACTTGTCGGCCGCAGCCCGGTTGACAAACGACGCACGGTCAAAGTCGTAGAGCAGGCTGATTTGCTCGTCGCCGTCCGCGCTGAGAAAACCCCGCCGCTCCAACCCACTTTCAATCACCGGACCAAAGCGGATGTCCCTACCCTGCTCCACGGTGCCATCGCGATAGGTAATGATCACGTCCGAGGCGTCCAGAAAAAAGGCCGCACCGCCGCTTTCGTCCTCCGGCGAGTCGTCCCGCAATAGAATCTCGATCTGCTCGATTGTCTAGTTCTGTTCGTTGGTCAGGGATGCCTTGTGCAAAGTCTCCACGAGTTCGTCCGTCACACTAGTGGTCTGGTGGGCACTGACCGCATGCAAACTCACCTCGACGAAATCGCCCGCTTGCGCCACAAAACGACCTCCCGCCAAAGACGTGGCTTCCGTCCCCTGCTGCACCCAGCCGATTACCGTACTCGACCTGAGCGGCGCTGTCGCCAACGACCGCAAGGCCGAGCAAGAGGAAGCCCGTGCGATGATTGGTCGCGTTAGCGCGATAATTCGACGCACTGGTGCGATATATCCGCGCACTTTTAGAGCATCAAGAGAGCATAGCAAAAGGCCTGAGAGATGGGTGAGAAAACGTAGCTTACTTTATAACGTATTGTTTATCAGGTGTTTGGGATTTATAAAATCGAAGAACTCGGCGCGATCGTCGCCGGTTGGCCGCACATTGGCACGGTGATTGCATACTACAGAAGCGACATGCCGCACTCGTCCGTAGTGCTAGAAAGGAGGTAACGCTTATTAAGTATGTCGTCTCAACTGGTCTAGGGCTTAACGGCCTTAGCGGTCATTGCTTCACCTCGGAGCTCGCCATGAAGACGCACATCATCCGAACGGCCATTGGCCTCACGGCCTTGGTCGCCAGTTTCCTGCCGCAGAAGGCACAAGCGGACTCCTGCGAGGTTAGCTGTGGGGGGTTTTTGGGGTTTAAGGCCAAGAAATGCAAGGCGGAGAGCGATACTAAGTCCGTCAGGTGCTACTGCGACGACGATAACAAGCCGGTGTGCCAAACCGGCTAATGCACAAATGTTATTTCTCACCCGGGGAGGGTGCCCTAATCGCTGTTATCCTGAACCCGGCAGGCGGGGAGTGGTTCAACCGACCACTCCCCGCTGTCGAGACAACAGACCCGAGAATAAGGAGAAACATAATGAAAAAGTTGGCCTTTCACGCCCTGTACTTCCTAGTCGCCGCTTGGTTCGGCGTCTCCAGTGCCGCCGAACCCAAAAGCCAGTACGGTGGCTTTTCGTCTGACCCCGACAGCCTCCAGCCCTTCTACAACTATATCCATGGTCAGGAGATGATGAAGGTCGAAGCTGGTGCCGAGTTGCGACGTGCCATAGAGGCGATCCCCGTTGATTTGGGAACGGCCATTGATCTGGAGCAAGAAGCCGGACTGCGCAACTGGCTCTACGACTTGCTAGTCGCCTTTTCAGCGTCGGGCAACGACAGTCTCGCCGCTGCGTTTTATCTGCGCGAGGGTTTCAATAATCCCGACCTAGCAGCTCAGATGAAAAAGGAGGCCGAGCGTAGAGGGATCCTAATAGGCGATACCGGTACGCCCTTTGTCCTCTGCAAAAGGCTGCACAGGGAAGTCGCGCTCAATTTTTTGGCGGAGCGCGACTATTTTTTTGCAAACGTGTCTTTTTTTGATAGCGTGTTCAAAGTGTTCGAGATGCAGGGGGAGTACAATAGCTACGAGTCCTACCTTGAGACCCACGGCATGATTCCTAGGGGTATAGACTTCTTCAACCTCATCAAAATGCGGGAAGAAGTTGAGGAACGATTGCAAGAGGGCACACAATTAGTCTTTGTCGATGTCATGTTCATCGTTGAAGAGCCTGAGCAGTTCTCTACGTTTGAGGTGCCGGGGCGCACTCCGTCCTTTTTTCGACTAGCCTGGGATTCAGAAGAGGCTATTTGGCGCCATGTAGAGATTTATTTTAGCCAAGGTGTGCCGCAAGATTTTTTATTCAACATCATGTAGTCTCCTCAATGCACAACGAGGTACGCGCTTATCGCCCGCTGGCTACTCATTGGCACGATGATCGCGATAGTTCTCACAAAAACAACAACCCACACTCTTCCATAAGGAGGATACCGTGAAACCCTTAGCCATTCAAACCCTGTATTTTGCCCTAGTCGCCATTTGGTTCGCTCAATCTGCGGGCATAGCACAAGAAAGTGTCTCCAGCACGGACGCTGCCGAGCCTAAGCCCCAATACGGCGGCTTTCCGTCCAATGACACCGGCATGCAAGCCCTCCTCGACCACATCAACGGCCTAGAATCGTTGCCAACGGCGTGCTCACTACTCAGACCTATGTCCATAAAAAGGCCAGCTATACGAAATCACCTATTATTCGGCCCTAGGTAGCGGCTGGTTAAGCGCACCCAACGAGACCATACCCAAGGCAGTTCCACGTGCCCTACGGCTGCCGCGTCCCTTAGAGGTATTCGCCCGAGGGGCCGAACGACAGTTGGGACAGGCTGTCAAAGTCCTACTCTTTGAGGTCCCCTATCAGGCCGAAGAGGTCTCGCCCTTCCAGTCGAGCAATCCCTATCTCGCTCTCTTTAGCTTCTTCGACATGGTGTACATCTTCCAACTCGTGCTCGGCCTGCTGGCCATCCTCATCGCCAGTGAAGCCATCTCCGGCGAGAAGGAAGACGGCACACTGCGGCTACCGCGATTTTGCTCAGTTGCGTGTTGCTGACGGCCAACGGCCTGCTAGCCAGCAGTGTCGAGGAGACTTATCAGGCGGCCCTCATGCAGGAAAAGGGCGAGGGCAAGCTAAAGGAGGCCATTCGCCTCTACCAGCAAGTGATTGAGGCGCATGAGAAAGGCAAGGGGGACGAGAGCATGGCGGCCCGGGCACAACTACGCGTCGGGGTGTGCCAAGAAAAGCTGGAGCTGGAACAGGCGCGCCAGACCTACGAAGCGGTACGCGACAAGTACCCCGGACAGCCGCAAGTGGAAGAGGAAGCAGCACAACGCCTCGAATCGGCTCACCAGCGCGAGGCGATGATCGAGTCGTCCGCCCTCACTGCCTCTGAATTCGAGATCAGCTCCCTCCTGTGGCCCTCGCTGAGCGTCGGCGCCGATTCGGTGTTCATCGACGAGCAGATGCGCCGACAGTTGGAGGCCATCCAGCGACAGTTAGTGGATCACACTAAGCGGCAAATTGAGCGGCAGATGGAACACGCCGAACGACAACTCGAGCGGCATTTGGAGGCCATCCACAGGAATCCGCTTCGGGAGGCGCGGCTCATACCCCGCCACATCTTGTTCTTGGAGCATACATCGGATCAACAGTACTACCACTACGCCTACACGCCTCCGGTGGTCCCCTACGCCTATGAAGAGGTGGCCAAGGTCCCTGTGCAGTGGAAATTCCGCCTCGATGAGAGCAAGCATTCGCAGCGACACCGCTCCTACGCCGCCTCGGACTTCGACGATTCAGACTGGGATACTATCGACATCGGGCAGGCTTGGGAGGATCAGGGCTATGGTGGCTACGACGAGGCAGCTTGGTATCGCGCCTCGATTGAGGTGGACGCAGAGGAGGGCCGACCGGTGCATCTCGCCTTCGGCGGAGTGGATAAAAAGATGCCTATGTGTATGTCAACGGCCAATGGGTCGGCGATCACCACGAATGGGACCGACCGTTCATCCTCGATATTAGCGACCAAGTCGTGCGCGACGGTGAGAATACGGTGGCACTGTATGTGTACGACGGGGTGAACATGGGAGGGGTGTACGGCCTGATCAATATACATCAACCCACGGATGAGGTGGAGACAGACGACTTTGCTGCCAACCGGGGCGGGCACTTGGAGGCGGGTGTACGACGGAATGGGAATGGGCGGTATCTACGGCACTGTAGAGATGATCCAGCCCACCGGAAAGGAGAACCTCGACCGCTATTTGGCCAACTGCGGCAGCTCGGCCAAGCAGAAGCAAGGCTTCTGGAGTCGCTTTTTCTAATCCCGGTCCGGTCGCAGGCTCTAGTCAATCGCGTTCAGAGGAGATAGGCAATGGACAAAGCAGCAGCGGCTTTAGCGGGCATGAAGGGGCCGGTGAGCTCGCTGGCTGGCCTCCATAAAAGCGGCCGGCCTCCGCCCCAACCACCGCTTAGGGCCGCCCAATCCAGAGCCAGAGCCGGGGTTTGTCGAAGGCATCAAGGTCCTGTTCGACGAGATATACCGAGGGGAATTTTAAGTCGTGATGGGAATCGCTCAGGACAGCTTAACGGCAATAAGGTGCGATTTTTCCAAAGGCAGGATATAGGTCAGGTAATCGGACATCTCGTCTAAGCGGCTTCTAAAGGCAGCCCAAGCCGGATTCTGGTCCCATTGTTCGACTTTGGACCAGCCATCGACAAAAAGGAAAGCCCCCGGCACCAGACGGCTTTCCAGCATGGCGAACATGGGCGTAAAAGCGGGCAGGCCAAAATCCACAAAGACAAAATCCACGCGCTCGGGAAGGGCCGCGATAAAGGCATCCCCCTGCCCGGTGTAGCATTCCACCAAGTGGTCCAAGCCAGCTTGGCGCAAATTGGCCCGGGCCGCCGCCGTTTTCTCCGGCATCCGATCCAAGCTGAAGACGCGACCTCCGATGCGCTGAGCCGCGGCGGCTAGGTGCAGGGTGGAATAGCCGTGCGAAGTGCCGAATTCGACCAATATCCGGGCCTGTTGGTGGATCGCGGTCAGATAGAGGTAATGGGCCACTTGGGGGCTGACGGCCTTGAGGCGCAACGGGTCCGTGGAGCCAGCCCGGCGTTCCTGCTGGTCGCGTCGGTGCAAGCCGGCAACAAGGGCTTGTTGGGCCGGAGTAAAGAGAGCTTCGATGCGCATGGAGATCTTCGGATCAGTCGGCCTCAGCAAAAGGCGGCACGACCCCGTCGTCCAGCGGAAAAATGGGGCGCACACAGTGCTGATAGGGCAAGGTTTTGAGATTGGCGCTGGTGGACCCGGGCACATCGACAGCGACAATGCGGGCGGCTATGGCCTCGTAGTGGGCGCGGAAGCCGTTGGGCGATTTGCACACGACCAAATCGCAGTCGGCCGGATCGTGACCTTGGCTTTGATACACCTTGCGACCGACGATGGGGATGGCCGCTTGAGTCACTAGCAGTGTGAGCTTGCCGCTGGTCAAAATAGCGGTGCGACTAGGTGGCACTACATACCCGAATTCGGTGGTGAAAGCCCCATCGGACAGGCTTTTAACGTACAGGGGCAATTCCACCGGCGCAAAGCGCTCCGGGTCGATGGTGCCGCCCAAGGACCAAGTGAACCGACCCCCTACCCCGGCCCGGTAGGCAGCTTCCACTGCAGGGGCATCCACTATGGGGATGAGCGCGCGCTTGCTGTAGTTGTATTGGAGCAGGCCCTTGAGAATGGCGTTGCTGTCGCCGCTGGCACCCGAGGCCGTAGAATCCGCAGCGTCTGAAAACACCGTGAGGCCCTCGGTCTCTTCGGCCAGACGCACGGCTTGTTCAAGGGGAGTGAGTTTGGGGATCCAGTAGGGGCGGTTTTCCCACATGAAGCGGGCCAGTTCCAGAGCCAGCTCTTGGGCTCGGGCGGGGTCGTCGTCGGTGGCTACCAGCGCGTTGGACTGTAAATCGGGCACGTCGGTAAAGGGGTTGCCAATGACGACGCCAGCGGACAGACCGCCTAAAGACGCCTCAATTTCTTGGCAGCGGCGGATGGCTTGGCCAAAGCAGCCGCTGGCGGTGATGAGTTCGTCGCCGCGAGCCAATAACGGGATGGATACGCGGGCCGTGGTGGGCTTGACGTGCCCGTCCAATTGACGCAATAGCAGGCGAGCCGCGCGCTGGCCGGTGGCGCGCATATCCGTGTGCGGATAGGTGTGGAGAAAGACCAAGGCGTCGGCTGCATCGACTAGCCGTTGCGATATAATCGCGTGCAGGTCCATGGCCGCAACAATGGGAACATCCCCAACAATGTGCCGGACGCCGGACGCGACGCGGCCCTCGGGATCGACTTCGGTTTCGCCGGCCATGGCCCCGTGTAGAGAAAGACAGACCGCGTCGGCCGGGGCGTGGGCCTCGATGGCGGCCAATAATTCGCCGATGAGGCGCTCCATATCGGGATCGGCGACCAAGCCGCCGGTGGTATTGCACCAAGCCCCGTATGTGGGAACCAACTCGACGTCGGGACGAGCCTCGAGAATGTCGATATTGCCGGCCAGCGTAGAATTGGACGAGCGGGCGACTTCTAGCAGGAGTGGCCCCTCGTGGATCGTGAAGTCGCTATAATAGGTGCGCTGGGGGTTAAAGCTGCCGACTTCGTGGTTGAATTTGGCTAAAAGAACGCGTTTCATGTGGTTAGTGGTTAGTGGTTAGTGGTTAGTGGTTAGTGGTTAGTGGTTAGTGGTTAGTGGTTAGTGGTTAGTGGTTAGTGGTTAGTGGTTAGTGGTTAGTGGTTAGTGGTTAGTGGTTAGTGGTTAGTGGTTAGTGGTTAGTGGTTAGTGGTCCGTCCCATCCGCCCCCTTGGCGGCGGGTACCCGGCGACTGGCCCGGAACATCGACGCGGGGGGCCGCGCTGGTCCGGACGAGGGCTACGGGACAGCCGAGTGATACCGCCTACATGAAAACTGAATTCCCAACCGTACACTAGGAAATTCCGTCAGAGGAAGTTAATATGGCTCGGAGCGCTTGAATTTATGAACTGACGTTCCGCAGTGCTTTGTCGCTGCCGAACCCGTCCGTCCGTGCGGTCCCCACCGATGGCCCCCACTCGATTCCCGCATTTGCGGGAATGATGAGCCTTTGGCCCGAACCTCGGTCCGGCGGAGGCGGGGCGCAACCGCGCATTGGGTGGTAAACTGCGCGACATCAGTTACCAAGAGGAGCACTTTTATGAATGCACCCCCTACCGACGGCATCCGCGTCGCCGTCACCGACCTTGAGGAATTAGTCGCCGATATTTTTAAGGCCGTGCCGCTGCCGGAAGATCGCGCTCAACTCATCGCCGGCAAATTAGTGGAATGCGACCTGCGCGTCCTCCAAGTCAATGGCTACGTCCGCTCATTCCCAAACGGCACCGTCAACCCGAACCCGCACATTCGCGCGCTCAAGGAAGGACCAACCGCCGCTGCTCTCTCCGGCGACAGCCTGGGCTACCTCGTCGCCACCAAAGGCATGGAAATGGCTATCGCCAAGGCCCCGGCGCGACCACCTCCACCTACCGGCAGCGTCGGCAACTACGCGCGCATGGCCATGCGCGCAGACCTCCGGTCGCAATGCCTCCGATCACTACCATCGCGACGCGACGATCCGGGCCTCCATCCAGGGCAGCCCACCTTTGGCCTTCGGCATGCCGGCCGGAGCGGGCAAACTGACCTTCTTGCTCGATTTCGCCAGCCACTACGCGATCGACGACGAGACCTTCCTGAAGTACCCACCGGTTTTCATCAAGGCCATCGGCATTGCACACATGGGCAATATCCCATCGGGTACGCTGGGGGCAGATGCTGACGGAGTTTTCACGGGGCAACATCGAATCCACAGGTGCCGATCAATCGGGCTTCTTCTTCGCCATGGATGTAAACTGTTTTTCCGATCTCGATGCCTTCAAGGCCGACATGGACCACCTGATGGACGAGGCCAGTCGCATGAAGCTACTACCCAGCTTCAGCGAGTCCTTCCTGCCCGGCGGCAAGGAACTTGAGCGAGAGATCGAGTACCGCAGGGATGGCGTGCCGATTTCGGCGCAAGCGGTCAAAGGGCTTGAGGAAGTGGCAAAGGAATTCTCCATCGTTACTCCGTGGTAATGCAACAGAGACGGGTTTCGCATACCGTTTCACACCTTTCGCAGCACGCGCTCCCCTTCCCCATTTTCAATCGCTTTCTGGGTACGATTGCTGAAGCCGCTGGCCTAGCGCCAATAGACATCCACGTGCCTAGAGCCACCCGCGTGGGCAACAGCATCATTCAGTCCGATGTACGAGTCGCCAAGGCTAAAGACGCCCACCAACTCTATGAGGCCGTGGTGGAACTACGAAAGCCCTAGGGCTGGATTTTGGCGATGATGTCCTCCCAGTGAGGCGGTCGGCCCAACTCCTACCTCGATGCAGTACATCCCATTCGGAGCGGGCTTGGTTATAGCGGCCTCTGCCTGGAATGAATCGGGGTTTTGGTGAGAAATTCGACAGCTTCCTTGGCTACGCTCTTGAACTTCGGCGAGCGGAAGGGGTGTCGGGCGGGATCTACTGATAGCAGGGGCATAGTCTCAAGGATTCGACAGGAAAATTCTACGACAAAATTTCATTCCCACACCCGCTCCTCCAGCACCCCTTCGCACTCCCGCCCGTCCTCAAACACCACTCGCACCTCCACCTGCTGTCGGTCGAAGCCGGCCGACAATTCCCACAGATGCGTCGCCAGATCGCGCGACGATTCGGCCAGCGGATCAATCGGAGCCAGTGGCCCCAAGCCCCCCACCTCGACCCACGTGCGCGGCGAACCATCGAACACATTGACGAAGCGGCGACCCGAAGCCTGACGCCGACACAGTTCCACCGCCTCGTCCTGGTGTGACTGAAAGGCATGATACTGACTTCTGAACCCCCCTGCATCCACCTCAACCACCCGATACCCCTGCGGTTCGCGGCCTTGAGGACCGCGGCTTTCCAGCCCTGTCCTCCACCAATTGCCCGCCACCGCCGCGGTGGTCATAACCTCCATAGAGCCGACGAAGTGGCGGCAGTTTTCGTGGTCGTGGCCGTGCAAGGTGACCACCCGCTCAAAAGGCTGCAATAGCGTCAGCAAGCGCCGCGCCCCGGCAATCTCATTGGTGGGAAAAGCCATGCCCGGCACCTGACCGGCGCGCTGTGGGAAGGTCGTCGATATAGGCACGTGGCTGACTACCACCAGCGGCGTGGACCGGTCCACCTCCGCCAAATCCACGGCCAGCCATTCCAACAGACCCTCGTCGGCCAAAACGTGCCAGTTGGCCGGATGATCCTCGGTCGGCTCGAAATAGCGCACCACGTCCAGCAGCACAAAATGCACACCGTCAATATCAGCGCTGGCGTGCATCCTCCCCCCTTGTTCCCGGGGCAAGTAGCCGCTGCACATCTCGTGGTTGCCGTGGCTCAACAGCACCGGAACGGATACCCCTTCCATGATCTGGGCGTATTGCGCTAACGCCTCGGATGTGATGCCCAAGTCGCCGCCGTTGACCAAGGCTGCGGGCTGATGCGCCAACATGGATTCCACACACAGCTCAAATCCCCTACGGGCGTCTATCCCGGTGTCGAGGTGAATGTCGGTGAAGTAGATGAATTTCATTTGGTTATTTCTCCCTCAAAGGACCGCTATTTGTACATCCTGAAAGAACTGCCGATGTGCGGCGGACATGCCGCCGATCACCTGTGGATTCATGCAGGTTTGGGCTCGTGGAAGCGAACAGTCACGTGATTGTACGCAATGAGCATGGCGCGTCGGGGGTGTGGGTTGGTCCAAGGCGCTCCAGAATGCCGCACACCTTCTGAGAACATGATTTTTCAATTGTAAAAGCCGGGCGATGCTAAGGAAAGTTGACCGACGAGAATTCAGCGATTTCGACCTCGCCAAAGAATTCTGAGGAATCAAGGAACGCAAAGGTGCCACCCGCTTGGAAGGTTAGGCGCATGGTCCCTGCAGCACCAAGTGCCGTAGAGGGCCTCTTCTTGGGCGGCGAGCGGTAGGGCGAGCAGGCAGAGGAACGCGAAGCTGGCGCATGACGGCCTCCTTTGGAGAGACAAAAGGGCAAGGCTGCAAACAGCGATAAAAGTGCTCCAGGACAGCACTTATAGCAAAGTGAAACAGAGTCCGGCGGCAAGGCCCCGCCCCTGGTTGACAGGGTAAAACTCAGACGCTACTATCCGTCTTTCATTCCATGTCCCCTCCTCGACAGGAGCCCCCCCCCATGCCCACCGACTTGGCGGCCCCTGCTCAGGTTTTTTGGCGAACCGCAATTTATCCTCAATCTGCCATAGAAAGCCCGCGTCATGACCGACTCCACCCCCATCAGTAAGCACATCACCCAAGGCCCGGCCCGAGCTGGGGCCCGCGCCATGTACCGGGCCGCCGGCTTCGACGCCGAGGCCCTGCACAAACCCCTCATCGGCATCGCCAATACCTGGACTGAGTTGGGGCCCTGCAATTTTGGCCTGCGCCGCCTAGCCGAGCACGTCAAGGCCGGCATCCGCCAAGCCGGCGGCACCCCCCTTGAATTCAACACAGTGGTGATCTCCGACGGCATCACCATGGGCACTGAAGGCATGAAGACCTCGCTCATTTCGCGCGAAGTCATCGCCGACTCCATGGAACTGGTGGTGCGCGGTCACATGCTCGACGGATTTGTCGCCCTCACCGGCTGCGACAAGACTACCCCGGGGGCCATTATGGCCATGTGCCGCTTGGATGTCCCCTCGGTGCTGCTCTACGGCGGATCGATCATGCCCGGCTATCACAACCAAGTCGCCATAACCATCCAAGATGTGTACGAAGCCATCGGCGCCCACACCACCGGCCGCATCGACGACGACCAATTGCGCCTCATCGAGGAGAACGCCTGCCCCGGAGCCGGCTCCTGTGGCGGTCAATTCACCGCCAATACCATGGCCACCGCGGCCGAGATCCTCGGCGTGGCCCTCATGGGCTCGGGCTCGGTGCCAGCCACTGACCCACGCAAGGAGGCCGTCGGCACCCAAGTCGGGGCCCTAGCCGTCGAATTGGTGCGGCGCAATCTCAAACCCTCGCAGATCATCACCCGCCCCGCCCTCGACAACGCCATCCGCTCCATTGCCACCACCGGCGGTTCAACCAACGGCGTGCTGCATTTTTTAGCCATTGCCCGGGAGGCCGGATTGGAACTGAACATTGAGGACTTTCAGACCTTGAGCAGTTCCACCCCACTTATGGTTGACCTCAAGCCCGGCGGCCGCTTTGTCGCCCCCGACTTGGACAAAGCCGGCGGCATTGCCTTGGTGGCCCGCCGCCTCAAAGAAGCCGGCCTGCTACACGAGGACGCCCTCACTGTATCGGGCCGCACCATTGGCCAAGAGGCCGACCGCGCTGTGGAAACCCCCGGCCAGCAAGTCGTGGTGCCGGTCGATAAACCGCTGAAAAAATCGGGTGGTCTAGTCGTGCTCAAGGGCAATCTCGCCCCCGAAGGCGCGGTGGTGAAATTGGCCGGCCACGAACGCGCCCAGCACGAGGGCCCGGCCCGCGTCTTCGACAGCGAGGACGAGGTTATGCCGGCCATTGAACAGGGCCACGTCCAGCCCGGCGACGTGGTGGTCATTCGCTACGAAGGCCCCCGGGGCGGACCGGGTATGCGCGAGATGCTAGCCGTCACTGGCGCCATCGTGGGGGCGGGTCTGGGCGACTGTGTGGCCCTGGTCACAGATGGCCGCTTTTCAGGGGCCACTCGCGGCCTGATGATCGGCCACGCCGCTCCCGAAGCCGCGGTAGGCGGCCCCCTAGCCGTCCTGCACAACGGCGATACCATCACCATCGACACCGCGACCGGCCGTTTGGACGTGGCGTTAGACGAAGCCGAGTTGCAGGCCCGCCTAGCCTCCTGGCAGGCCCCACCGCCGCGCTACACCTCCGGCGTGATGGCCAAGTACGCCCGCTCGGTGTCGTCGGCGGCCCAAGGGGCGGTGACCAGCTAATTGTCGAAGGATCACCGGCTCTTCGATGCAGCTACCGGGAGACAGTCGCTACGGCTCCTCCCACCGACTGACAACCTGCTTCTCCTTTTGGACTCGCTGGTGCAGATTCTGCCATTCTTTCGAGCCATCGTCCTCCCAAGTTTCGGTGCGCACGCCCTCCACATAGGTTCCCGGAGCGCTGGGGTATTCCATGTGTATGCAGGTACCGCCAGGATAGACGATGGTGTTGATCAGCCGCGGTTTCGGGTGTGTGTAGAGCTGCCCCTGACGCGCATGTTCCTCGATCTGCTCCTGCGGAACGCGGTATTGCTCAACCGCCGCCTCATCAACCTCGACGCCGAGGCCCTGCCCGTCGGGAACCCGCTGGTGCCCGTTGATCACCTGAACAGGCTCGGTCAGTAGCTGGTGGCTGTACATATTGATACAGCTAATAGCCGGCCACCGGGCATGCGTTAGCACCGAGCCGAGATGGGCGTCCCACGTGGTCGTCAACCCATTGCCGACGATCTGCAACCAGAACGGCATGGAAACTTCCGCGGCGCATTGCCCCTGGCGCATGGTTAGTGATTGTCCGCCCCCAATCACAAAGCCATCGCAAACTTCTTCGCGCACAGCCGTGAGAAACGGCGGCGAACCAAAGTGCATGGCCACCGGCCTGTTCACGGCCTGGCGGATCTGGCGATTGCCGAGAATGTCCTCCTGCGGAATGGGTGTTTCGAACATAGCCACGTTTTCGTAGCGCTCGAGCCTCTTTATGATCGGAATGGCGTTGGCCGCGTTCTCCCAAGAGCCGTTGGGATCGAGATCGAGATGGAAATGGGGGGGCACCACCTTGCATATGGCGTCAACCTGCGCGACGATGTCGTTCCAGGGCCTCGGTTTGTTCTTGAGGTTCGCGTACCCTTGCGCCACGGCCTCGGCCGCTTCGGCAGCCCAGTTTTCCGGTGAGGAGTGACTGCACCACCAAGAGATCGGCGTCCAGTCGCGCACTTTTGTACCCATCAGCCGATGCACCGGGACTTCGAGTATCTTGCCGACCACGTCGAACAGCGCCATCTGCAAACCGGCGCCTAGGCTGTCTTCGTGCATCAGTTCGGCTGGGCTTTGACCGATTGTGCGCGCAATCGCATCATCGGTCACCCGGCCGTAGGTGTAGTGAATGACGGTCTCTCCCCAGCCCACGTGGCCAGTATCGGTGGTGACCTTACACAGCTCGAGGATGGACCAGTTGTAAACCGACTGGCGGGTTATCTCCTGCTGCCTAGGCGTGAACGGGACATCGACAATAATGCGTTCGACATTGGTGACTTTCATGGGGGCTTCCTTTCAGCAAAAACAAGGTGCAGGGTGTCTTCACAGGATGGGGTGTGTTGTTGAAAAGCAATGGATAGCTATATCTTAAGCGGACATGGAGGTGGACCCGGACCTTCGCTGGTAAGATAATTTCACCTCAACCAGTGATCCAGTCTTAGGGGTCCACTACACTGCCACCACCGAGAGACTGCCTCGATGACTGACCACAGAAACGCAAGGAAGGCACCCAGACGCCGCCCGCCCCGAATTCGCCTGAATACGGGTACTTGGAGTCCTCTGGTTGACATGATCGACGTCTTTCCAGGGCACCGTGGCACCAGTCGGCACGGTGAATTGGAGCTGTATGACGCCCCGCTTGGTATCCGCTTTGAGATCGAAGAGGCCATTAAGTCCGAACCGATCCTGCAGGCGACAATGGAGTGGGAAGGCGCCCACATCTCGCCGCTCTACATCTGGCAGCGGGACGGGCGCTATCACTTGCTTTACGACAGCGAGGGGGGCCAGTGTTACGCGGTCAGGGACGATGCGTATAGCTGGACGCGACCGGTCCTAAACGAGGTCGAATTCAACGGATCGTCCAAGAACAACCTGATATCCAACTCATGCAAAAGGGCAACCGGAGTCTTCGAAGACCCCAGCGCACCTGACAAGGAGCGCTTCAAGGCGATGGGCGGCCGCATGTACTGGTGGGATCCGGACAGCGGTGAAGAGCTGTCCCGGCGCATCAAGGCGGAGCAGGAGCAAGAGGACTGCACCGGTCCTAGGGCCGAAATCACGGGCCACATGTTCGCCTGGACGTCATCCGACTGCCTCCACTGGACTCCCGTTGCAGAGCCGCTGGCGTACCGACCGGTCAACGGCGGCATATCGGCCCGTTACGACGAACACCGCGGCAACTACTTCGCCTACATCCAGCTAATGGGCTACCCTGCCGAGCTGCTCGAAGGCATCGGTGTCAATAGGCATGCAGGTCCGCACCATCGGCTTCTCGCGCACCGACGACTTTGCCAACTGGCCCGCTCCTAAGCTGGTCCATCACCCCGATACCGAGGACCCTCCCGACATCAGCTTTTACGGCGCCAACTACTTCCCTTACCCAGGCCGCGACGACCTGCACGGCATGCTCATCCCGGTGTACCACCAGATCGCCAGCACCATTGACGGGCAGATCGCCTTCAGCCGCGATGGCCTCTACTGGTACCGTCCTGAGCGCCGGCCCTGCCTGCCGCTGGGTGCCGAGGGAGAGGGCGACGAATGCATGGCCCACTTCTGGCGCAGCGGCCTCGTCGAGCTGCCCGATGGATACTGGGCCTGTCCATACGCGGCGTTCTCGGTCATTCACGATTGCCCAGCCGACAAGGTGGCCAAGCTCTTTCCTGCGCGGCAGCCACAGCAGATTCGCTGGGCGCGCTGGCGACCGCACCGGTTCTGCGGGGTGCGCGCCAGCACCGAGGGATGCTTCTCCCTGCCCTCCCTCTTCCGCACCCACGATGAGCTGCGCCTCAACTATCGCTGCGAGCCGGGCGGCTGGATTCAGATTGAACTGCTGGAGAAGCTGCCGTCGTTGATGCTCCCCGATGCCGACCCGATGCCGGGGTTCACCTTTGATGAATGCGATCGTCTAACGGGTGATTGTGAAGACCGGGTGGTAACCTGGCAAGGCCGCTCCAATATCTCCGCGGCCGGAGAGGCGGTCGGTATCCGGGTGCGTATGCTCGGTGCCAAGCTATTTGCCTATCGCGTCTAGGGTTCACCATGGCCCTCACCTTCTACTGCCCCGCCTGCCAGACCCCCTATCCCCAAGCCCCGGCCCCTTACCGCCGCTTCGCCTGCGCGGCGAAGGATCGTCGATAACCAAGAGCACCAAACGCATCGACAGCGAGCGACGCTCCCTAGCCGAGCGATCGGCGACTTGGCCCTCCCACGCGAACAAATCGACGACCTGCTGCGCGAAATTTTAGAGGAGGTGACGCTATGATAGAAGTACAAAACCTGTGGAAGCGATACCCCGGTGTGACGGCCTTGGGGGGCATTTCCCTAACCGTCGAAAAGGGCCGGGTCATGGGCATTCTCGGCGAGAATGGGAGCGGCAAAAGTACGCTCTTCAAAATCCTCGCCGGCGTCGCCCACGCCAGCGAAGGCAGCGCGAGCATCTCGGGCCAGCCGGTCGGCGTGCAAACGCGCCGCATCACTTCGTACCTGCCCGAGATCAATCCGTTCTACGACTGGATGCACGTCAGCGAGCAGTTCGAATTTCTAGCTGCGTTCTTTCCGGGGTGGGACATGGGCAAATCCCGCGAGCTACTCGGCCTGATGAAGGTCGATAGCCACCGGAAGATCGGCACCCTGTCCGATGGTCAGCGGGCGCGATTGAAAGTGGTAGCCGCCTTTTCGCGGCCGAGTAAGGTGGTGCTAATGGACGAGCCACTCGGACGGATCGACCCGCCGTCGCGGCGGCGCATCCTAGAGACCCTGCTGAGTGAGTTTCGCGTCGGCGAGCAGACGATCCTGATATCGACCCATCTCGTCAGCGAGGTGGAAGAGCTAATAGAAAAAGTGGCCTTCCTGCGCCACGGCGAGATCGCAGTCAGCGGTAACATCGAAGAGTTGCGGCAAAATCGCGGCATGTCGCTCAGCGACATTTTTGAGGAGGTGGTAGCGTGAATATTTGGAAGACGCTGTATATAAAGGAAATAAAAGACAATCGCACCCTGTTCATCTTGCTACCGTTGGCGACGGCCTTTCTCGAGCTGGTTGCGGTGCTGTCTTTCGACGACGCACAGGGGCCCTCTCCCCACGCTCTGTGGAGCTTGGTTCCCTATGCGTTTTTGCTGATCCTGCCCTTTGCGCTCAGCCACTCGTTCGCCCAAGAAGTGAAAGGACAGACCCATTATCTGCTGCTCTCGCTGCCGGTATCGCGTACGCAGATCTTCGCAGCCAAGGCCGCGGCCTTGGCAACGCTCGGCATCATCTTATTCGCGCTGAGCAGCGCTGGTTTCATCGGGGTTCTCGGCCAACTGCACGCGCTCGCCGCCCAAGCGGAGAGAATAACATCCGATGCCCTACAGTTTAGTCTCCTCCCGTTCAGCAGCATCGCGGTGGACTTACTCGTTCTCAGCGGCATGTTTTATCTGTCGGCCATGGCGGTGATGCTGGGCATTGCCGGCGGGGCCTCCGGCCTGAAGTTGGTGGTACGGCGCTTTGCCGGACTCGCTTCTACCGCATTCGTCTTAGGCGTGTTGTACTTCTACTTTAGCACACTGCCCGAGGTGCTCGACTTACCTGAGATCCTTGGCACGTACGAAGTATCGTTCGGGACCGACCTCAACGTTCTTAGCATGCAGAATAACATAGATTCGGAGCCTATTGAGGTCAGTTTCACGTTCCTCGCGTACTCGAGCCTCGTCGGGCTGGCGTCTATGGGGATCGGGATGTGGCTGTTTGAAAAGCGGGCCGAAGCCTAGCGGATCGCTTGCGCTCGGCCCACGTGAGTCGCTTGCGGCGATGCAACGCAACATCGTCGCGGTAGGCGTCGGGGTCGCGGTCCAAGCCGGTCTCGCGGTCGAGGAAGAGCGGGAAGTCAGAGAGCGGGGGTTTGGCGTTGTGGTAGGCGTGGGTGTAGGAGCGCATGATGATGCGCTGCTCGCGGTTGAGCGTCTCAAGCCAAGCGGGATCGGACTGGAGGCGGTCGGCTGGGGTGATCCAAGCCGGACAATAGGCGTAGAAGATATTCTTGCGCACCGCGTCGCTCTCGTTGGGCTCGACGCGATGCCAAATGCTCGAGTGCATGACGGTCATAGTGCCCTTGCGCAGGCAGACCACCCGTTCGCCGGGAATCGGCTGGTGGCTGTCGTACTCATCGACGTATTGCTTGCGGTGGCTGCCGGGCAAAACCACTAGGTTGCCCATTTTTGCCCGTGGCAGGTCGGTCAGCCAGAAGCCGATCTTGATTTGCAGCGGCAAATCGGGCGAAAAGGTGCCGTAGGGCACGGCGCGGGCACCGTCGGGATGCCAGATATTATAGCGGTCGCCACCGGGCGGACGAATAAAAAACTGGCTCTGGTGTAGCTTGAGCAGTTCGCCAAAAAGATCGTAGGCGTAGCCAATGTGACGGGGGTGATCAATCAGCGCGGCGAAGACGGGATCGCGCTCGACGATATTCTCGCAGCCGAAGGTCTGCCCTGCCCGGTATTTGGGGCTGGATTGGCAAACGCGATCGACGGCGGCCGCGAGTTCATCGAAAGCCTCTTGGTCGAGAGCGTCTTCAAAAAAGAGGATCCCCTCGCGGTTGAAGGTTTCCCACTCGTCGTCTGTAAAGCCAGGCGGGACGATGCGGTAGGTAGAATCGGTCATCGTTCAAGCTCCTGTATGAAAGGTCAATAGGTGTGGGCTAGCCAAGGGCGGCCCGGTACCAGTCCTTTATTGATGGCTTTTCTGGCCTCACCGATCCAGCTATGCGCGGCGCTGGTACGCAATGGCGTAAAAAGCCTCGGTCCGGCCGCTGCGGTTCGGCTCGCTGCGGTGCCAAGTGTAATTGCTGAAGAACAGGCCGTCCCCCGGCCTAGTGGCGATTAGCTTCTCGCGGACAAAATCTACCTGCTCTGTGGGCACCCGATGGCGCTTAAAAGGCTGGAAGCCGTCGTCGCCCACGTGGCCCATGGGCGGATCGTCGTAGTACGACTCGTGCTCGATGAGCCGCCAGCCTCGGTGGCTGGCCGGCATCACGGCCAAAGCGCTGGCTTCTTCCCCGACTTCCGTCAGGGGGATCCAGCAGTTGCAACCCAACTCTGGCGCTATTTTCCAGTAGAACGAATCCTGGTGGAAATAGCTGCGGCCCCCCTGCTCTTCGACGATTGCGGTGTGCTTGACCCCTATTTGATCGGTAAAGCGCTCTACTGGCCCCCCCAGCAAGGCCGCCATGACTTCGGCCAAGCGCGGATGATCGGCGATGCGCGCGAATACATCCTCTTGGCTGGCTGGCTGCTGAATGCCGCCCGGCAGCGGACGGCCCTCGGCGGCTGTATAACGGCTTGGATCGAGCACTTGGAAATGCTTTGCCGGCCACTCGGGTAAGGCTCCCGCTATTTCCATAGTGCGCTGGCGTACGGCCTCGATCCGATCGGCCGGGATCAATTCTTTAATCAGGCAATAGCCGTCTTCTCGGTATTGCCGCAGGTGCGTCTTTGTTGCTAAAGCCATAATTTCTCCTCCCGCCAGTTATGGGTCTGCCCCTACCCCGCCTCGACATCGGAGCGATAGGGCACGCGCCCGTGTAGCAGCGCATCGCAGGCCGCCCCCATCGCTGGATTGCCGCCGGTCAAACGCCCCGTCGCCCGGGCCTGAGCCGCGGTCAAGCCGCCGGCAAACAATTGCGCAAAGGTGTTAATGTCGCAGCACAGCGCGTCTTTTTTTGACTGCGCCGCAACCTGCACCTGACCTCCTTCCACCTGCACAGTCGCGGCCAGCGGCTGGGCGGCATTCACCACCCAATCGGCTATCTCAAACGAGATCGTCGCCCGCAGCTTTTCAGGTGGCTTCAGATGCGCTAGGGCCTCGGCCACGTCCAAAACCCGCAGCCCTAGGTCGTGCTCGACGGAACCATCAAAGCGCTCAGGGAAAGCGTGAAGCAACAAGCTGTCGGGCGGCAGTTCAAGTTTCATTGCACCTACTCCGTCCATATCGGCCAAGGACCGCACGAGCTTCAATTGGGCAGCAAAAGAAGCTCCGTGTAGCTCCCGCACGGTAATGCGTTTGCCCTGAGCGCGCCCCATATCCCCCATCTCAACCAAGGCGGAGCAGTCCACCCCCCCACCGCTTCCCTCCCCCACCCAAAGCTCGCGCCCTATCTCCTCCTTTTGCCAAAACTTTTCCGCACGCACCGACTGCCCATTCCGCAACTGCGCCCCTTCGCTGTACAGCCGATGCACGGCACTCGCGTCGTCCGCGGTCGCCCGTCGCACCGTCCCGGCCTCGGCCGTGGCTTGGCGGACCAGATCCGGCCATACTTTCAGGTCTAATCTCGGTGCCGGACAAGCCCAACCGAACTTGCCGTACCACCGGAAGGAGAAAGGCCACAGCGGGCTGATACAGCAACCGCGTTCCCGCAGTATGTGAATGGCCTGCACTATAAGCCCACCGGCATGACCGCGCCGCTGATGCTTGGGATCGGTGGCCACGCCGCCAATGGCCCCGGCCGGGATCTGCGCCGGACCCCACCACAGCACTTCGGGCAAATAGCTCAAGGCGCACACCAAAGTTCCCTCCCGATCGAAGCCGGCCAAGGTCGTCTCATCCTCCCCGTACCAATCTTCGGCGTGTTCCATAAAGGCGCGTCCGGCCACTAGGCGGGCACGGGGTATATCCTCCGGCCCTATCTGGCGGACATTTAGGTCTTTATTGTAATGGGGTTGCTGCATAGTCGTTCTCCTCTTCAGGGCATTGTCTTGCCATCCCAAGTATCGCTATTATACCCAACAACGAGAAGCGGCCAATCTGGAGAGACAAAATGAAAATCATCAATCGCGGCGTCATCAACCGCGGCCAGCCCAATACGCCGCGCGCCTTTTCGACCTTTCCCGCGCTCACCCCGCTAGCCGACGGTTCGCTGCTGGCCACCTATCGCGTCGGCAGCAGCAAGGATTCGGCGGACGGTACGCTCGAACTCAAGCGCTCGGACGATGGCGGACGATCTTGGAGCGACCCCGCAACCCCTTTCGCCACGACCTTAAACGGGCTGAACGGATCGCTCCGGGTGGGCTATATCACCGACTTGGGCAACGGCCATTTGTTGCTGGCCGCCCTGTGGGTTGACCGCCAGACCTATCCGGGCCAACCCCTCTTTAACGACGAGACCGAGGGCTGCCTGCCCATGGAGATCGTCTTAGCCGATTCCCACGACCTAGGGCGCACCTGGTCCGACTGGCGCGTCGCGTCCGTTCCCCCGGATGTTGGCCCGCCCAGCCTGACCAACCCCGTACTCGTCCTGCCCAGCGGTCGGTTGGCCTTGAGCATTGAGACCAATAAGACCTATTGGGACCGGGGCCAGTGGCTGCAACGGGTGGTGTACATGTACTCGACGGATCGCGGCCAGACCTGGGGCGATCCCGTTACCACCTGCGAGGACCCCACCGGCCGCCTCTTCAACTGGGATCAACGAGCCGGCGTCTGCCCCGATGGCCGCGTGGTCACCTTCACTTGGACCTACGACCGGCAGACGACCCAGTACCTCAATATCCAGCGCCACCTCAGCGCGGACGAAGGGGCCACTTGGTCCGCCTCCGATGATCTCGGTTTTCCCGACCAAGCCGCGCATCCGGCTATTTTGCCCGACGGCCGCGTGGTCTTGGCTTGGGTCGATCGCTTCCAATCGCACTCGATCCGCGCCCGCCTAGCCCCGGCGGCAGACGCCCCCTTTGACGCGGCCACTGAAGTAGAGATCTACCGCCAGACAGCCGCATCTTCGCAAACCGCTGCTGGCCAAGGGGACACCGGCGACCTACTGGCCGAAATGGGCCTGTGGAGTTTTGGTCTGCCCTTTTCAGCGACCCTGCCCGACGGCGACGTCATGGTCGTCTATTACGCCGGCGACGACGCCTGTATGGAAGTGCGGTGGGCCCGTTTGCCTTTATAAGGAGGACGCTTTCCCATGCAGCAATCGCCCGCGCACCCGAATCTACTCTACGTCCACTCCGACCAGCACAATCCCTGCGTCATGGGCTGGGCTGGCGATCCAGTGGTGGAGACGCCGCATTTCCAAGCCTTGCGAAGCTACCGCCTTGGGCCGCATGGGCCGGACCTGAAGGGGGCGGTGCGCTTTTTGGCCTCGCCCGCAGCCGACCATACCACCGGGCACAACCTAGTGGTGGACGGCGGCTTTTGCATTACGAGCATCAAACCCCGGAAGCCTTGGCAGCGCCCGACCCAGTACGGCGTCAGCCTTTGGGCGAGCTGGGCAGCGGCAGCAGGCGACGACCCCTTGGTGCATCCGCTGTCGCGTTATTGGCGGCCCAAAGACGAGGATAACCCGCTCATAAGCTTGGGCGGAGAATTATCGGTTTATACTGAAGGAGGAGACCGTCTCGTGACCCAACAAAACCTGCGCCACCTCACCCCCGCTCAAGCCGAGCGCTTCCACCTCGACGGCTGTCTGACCGTCGAGGATGTACTGACCCCGGACGAGATAGCCGCTTTAGCGGCCCATGCCGACCGCATTGCTGCTGGCGAGCTGGAGCATATCCCCGACACCAGCATCCAACTCGAAGCCGTCTTCCGTCGCGGCGAAAAAGCAGTCACCGACCAAGTGCTGGCCGTGCGCAAACTGTACAACTTAGCAGTGTACGACGACGTGATGTGGGCCCACGTCACCCACCCCAAAATCGCCGACATCGCCGCCGATTTGCTCGGCACCAACGACATCAAAATGTACGGCGACCAGCTCTTTATGAAAGCTCCGCGCACCGGCACAGCTCAGGGCTGGCATCAGGATTCGGCCTCTTGGCGCGACATTTTCCCCATGGACTTGGTCTCTGCTTGGACCGCCATTGACGCGGCCACCCTCGACAACGGCTGCCTCAACTTTGCCCCGGGCACCCACCGCTGGGGCATGTTGCGGGGTGAGCGCCTAGCCCCTTTTGTCGCCGACTTAGAAAGCGGCGGGTGGCCCATCCGACCCGCTCCCCTCCGCCCCGGCAGCATTAGTTTCCACCACAGCCTAGCGCTGCATCAGAGCAATGCCAATCGGACCGGTACGCGGCGCAGGGGCTATGCTGTACACTATATGCGCGCGACTTCTTGGCGCGACGAGGCGGTCACCGACGCGCCTAAGATGCCTCCCTTTAAGCAGGTGCGGGGCCGGTCTTTTCCCGGCAGGGTTTAATGGGCAGAGCACTCTATAGCCGCACGCCACAATATAATACATGAAGGGAAACAGAAAGGACGCTCGCGTTGTTTTCCGCAAGAAGCTATCGTCAACAGATGTGCAAAAGAAGGCTGCTAAGTGCCCCTGAAATCGAGCGTATCTGCGAAGTCGCCCTACCGCTCGACGCGATTAACGCCGCCTCGGCGCGGGAGAAGCCGACGAGACCTCTATCGGCGGCAAGCCAAGAAAACGTCATAAAATGAATAAAAACAATAACTTACCCCCCCCCCCCCCCCGTGTGATCTGACGATCCTAATCCTCTGTCGCAATGAGGAGAAGTCCATCACCCACTGCGTCGGCGAGGCGCGGGGGTTTCTGGAACGAAACGCGATTGCCGGAGAAGTTCTGGTGGTGGACAACGACAGTCAGGACCAGTCAGCGGCCCACTCGGCAGCGGCCGGGGCGCGGGTTGTCCGGGAACCTCATCAGGGCTACGGCAACGCCATCCTCGCTGGCATTGAGGCCGCCCAGGGGGATATTATCATCCTAGGGGACGGCGACGGCGAGCACGACCTGGGCGCGCTGGAGCCGCTCTGGGAGAAGTTGCAGGACGGCTGCGATTTCGTGTTCGGAAACCGGTTTTCCGGGAGGAGCAATGACTACCCCGGGTCGTTTCTGCGCCGCTACGTTGGCAATCCGTTGCTGTCGGGGGCCGGAAAGTTGTTTTTACGCGCACCCGTGGGCGACTTCCACTGTGGATTGAGGGGATTCAGGGCCGCCAGCGTCCGGGCACTTGAGCTGCAAAGCCCTGGAATGGAGCTGGCTAGCGAAATGATCGCCAAGGCCATCCGCGGGAACATGCGCATCGCCGAGGTTCCGGTAATGCAGCACCGGGCCATCGACCCCGACCGCGCCTCGCATTTGCGGATCTGGCGAGACGGTTGGCGTCATCTGCGCCTGCTGCTGCTGCTGTCCCCGCGCTGGCTGTTCCTCTACCCCGGCGCCCTCCTGTTCGTTGCGGGTGTCGTCTTGATGGCCGTGCCGATTATCCACCTGGTGGAAGAGGGAGGCGGTTTCGGGGCCTACACGATGCTGTTCGGCTCGGTTTTTGTTGTCTCTGGCGGGCAGGTGGTGCTCTTTTCTCTGCTGGCCAGCGCGTTTTATGCAAACATCGGCCTGATCGACGGATACTGGCGGGGAGTCATCCACCGTAAAGGCGTACCTGAAGCCCTCTTTGTCGGCGGTTTCGCCCTCGCGCTGCTGGGAATGGCGGGCAGCGTCTGGAGCCTGTTCGTCTGGGCGCAGACTGGCACGGCTGCCATCGAGGCGCGGCTGCGCGTCGCCATTCCCTCGGTGGCCCTGTTGATTCTGGGGGTGCAGTTGATGTTTTCCATATCCTTTCTGGCGCTGCTGGTCACCCAGACCAGATCGCGGGCACGGGTAAAGAAACCCCCAACCCCGCGAAGCCTGTGCAGCGACCCCTCCCGACCGGCCAAGGACGGACCCCGGCATGACGGGAAGGCGCAAGGCCCGCCTGAGTGATTTCCCCTTTGGTCATTATTACGTGGCTGCTTTGCCGTTCTATCCAGAACCCGGCCTTGCCAAACGCTCGCTCGCATCAGGCGATCCTTTCGAACGGCAACTTTCTCCGAAACATAATCGAGGTACTCGGAAATGGCATCACGTATGTTCGACATAGCTTCATCTTGGGTGCGCGGCCTTGAGACCAGCAGGTAGGGAGAGCCGGACAATGGACCCATAGCCTTCATCCGATTTAATGAGAACAACCTCATACTGCATTTTCAACTCTCCTTGAGCCAAATTCACAGCAGCCGGAACCCCCTGTCCGCTCAAAGTAGCACAGGCGGCGATCACGGTCCAAGCTTCGCGCTTCCAACAATGAGGAATGATACTGACAGCCCCCGACGGGAACAAGCGCCATGAGAACGCCCCGGATTGACCGGTTCACCCTATTCCTAGCTGCCTTGGGCCTGCTGGGCGCGGCACTCATCCTGCTGCGTATAGCTAACAATGGCGTGGAGATAGAGGGAGATGCCCTGCTGTACGTATCGACGGCGCAGGGTCTGTTGGCGGGGAACGGATTCGCCTCCAATTGGGGGCACCTCTACGAAAACGCGGCACCTCTGTTCCCATTGGCCCTAGCCTCCGCCGGCCTACTTGGTCTCAATGTGATCAATGCGGCCGGATACATCAATGCCGCCGCCTTCGGGCTGACGGCCTTCGCCACAGCTATATGGCTGCGCCGCCGCGTCCGTTCGCGCTGGCTGGTGGTTTGGGCGGGCGGCACTTGCATCCTGTCGCTGTCGCTGGTTTATGTTTCGACGCGAGCCTGGACGGAACCGCTGTTCATCCTGTTCCTGGTCCTCGCGCTGTTCGCTTTGGACCGGTTCCTAGACACGCGTCAACGCTCGTTCCTGCTGCTGGCGGCGGGGTACGCCGCCCTGGTCTGTCTGACCCGCTATATCGGGTTGACCCTGGTCTTGAGCGCGCTGCTGTTGCTGTTGCTGCAGCGGGGCGCAACCTTCCCGGCGAGGATAGGGAACGCCGCTGTCTTTTCTGTCCTTGCGCTGACGCCCATCGGCCTGTGGATGCTGCGCAACTTGCTGAATTCGGGAACGCTGACCGGAGCGGTTTACCCGACGAACTTTTGGTTGCTGTCCAGTCTGCACCGTGCCAGTTCGGAGCTGGTCAAGTGGATATTGGGGACCGGTGTTTTTTATGTTCTGGATAGGTGGATTGCCCGAATATCCGGCATCTCTATTAGCGGAGAGCCTACTATTGAGGGAGTGGCAGTGAAGCTGGCGCTGCTGCTGGTTTGGGCAGCTGCCGTTGGGTATCTGCTCTTTCGCCTGCACCGTGGCGGCTACCGGCAAAATTGGGGGATCTGGGCGATTCCGTCCGTTTTCATCGGGGTCTATGGGCTGGCGCTGGTCGTTTCGCTGCCGCTTACCGATGTAGATCTGCCCTCGCGGTATCTGGCACCGCTATATCCGCCGACGCTGGTGATGGCTGTGCTGGCCTTAAACGAGTTCTTGCGCTGGGGCGAAGGGCAGAAGCCGTTGGCGGAATTGCGGTTCCTGCAAAAATGGAACTTGAACGGGGTGAAAAGGCTGACGCCAAGTTTGCCGGTGGCTATTCTGGCGATTGGCCTTTCCCTCTGGCTGGCGCAGCAAGTCTATATCAACTACCGCAAAGTGGACTGGTGGATGAACACGCGTACTGGCTACCGGACCAATTACGGCTCCAGAGAGTGGGAAAACTCGGAGACTATCCATTATCTACGGTCGCACCCGCCCAATGCTCACATCTGGACCAATTTGCGTGTTGCGCTTCGCTTGTTGACAGACATTCAGGACCGGATTCATCCCCTGGAGTTCCCGCTGTCGAAGGGTCCCAAGCCTTGGTTCATGGCTGGCGAAGATACGTACTTCGTCTTGTTCCACAGCGGATTTTCAGGGGATTCAGAATATGAGCATGCCTTCAGGCAGGTTGCCGCGCTGCCGGCAATAGAAACGGTGGCGGAGCTGGAGGATGGCGTTATATTGAAAGCCGTCAAGGATACATCAGGCTACGCCGGGACGCTGGACGAAGGCGCACTTTTGCGGGCCGGGTTGCCGAAGGAGGCTCAGCCGGTCATCCGTTCCGTCTTCAATGTGTACCGGGAGGAGGGGGAGAACCGGCTGATTTACGCTCGGGATGATTGCAGCGAGGCGGACATCGCGCCGCCGTTCTTCCTGCACATTGGCCCGGTCAACCAGGCCGATCTGCCGGGACAGCGGCGGCAATACGGTTACGATAACCTGGATTTCCCCTTTGACGGTTATGGGTTCCGGTCCGACGGGCTATGTGTTGCCAAGGTGGACTTGCCCGACTACGACATCGCCGAAATCCGCACCGGTCAGTTCGTTTCGGACCAGGGCCAGCTCTGGAGAGGGGAGTTCAACTTTGCCGACGAGTAGCCGGGCGCGGCCCGGTCCATAAGCGGCCTCGGCTACAAACCAACGGACCGGGAGTTTGACAAACTCGGCTGCGATATCGAGTCGCGGGCGCCTAGCACGGGGCGGCTGCGCTTCATCGAGGTCAAGGGCCGTGCAAGCGGAGCGGCGACCATCACTGTGACTCTCTACAGCCTCAATAAACCCGACGACTTCATTCTCGCCATAGTCGAATTTTTGGACGATGGCAGGCACCGCGTACGCTACCTGCGCCACCCCTTTCAGCGCGAACCTGATTTTGGCGCACCAGCGTCAACTACGACTTCGCCAAGCTGCTAGCGCGGGCCGAGGCCCCAGCCTGAATTATGCCCAACTATTGCCCCGCCCCCCACGACTGGCAGCGCTGTAGCCCCGCCCAAGCCGGCTTCGACGCCGACAAACTGGCCGCGGCGTTGGCCTTCGCCCAAACTCAGGAGATCCAAGCCTCTACCAATTTGGCCGCCATGCTGCCCAAGGGCGACCGCCACCCCAACGACCGTCCTTTAGGTCCCCTCAAAAAACGCAGTTCCACAGCCGGCCTGATCGTGCGGCAAGGGTATCTGGTCGCCACCTTCGGCCCGGTCGATAGCGTCGAAGTTACGTTCAGTTGCGCCAAGAGCTATATCTCGGCACTGGCCGGGGTGGCCTTTGACCAAGAGCTAATCCGCGATCTCGACGAACCCGTCGGTCGCACGGTCTTGGACGGCGGCTTTGACGCGCTGCAAAACCAGTCCATCACTTGGCGTCATTTGCTGCAACAAACCAGCGAGTGGGAAGGCGATCTCTTCGGCCTTCCCGACTGGATCGACCGCGGCCGTCAGCTAGGCCAAAATGCCGCCGAAGCCACGGTGGGCGGCGCGGCCTCGAGTGCCGACGATTACCGCTCTTTGGAACCGCCCGGCACCTTTTGGGAATACAACGACGTGCGCGTCAACCGCACGGCCCTCAGCCTGTTGCGCCTTTTTCGCGGCCCCTTACCCCTAGTGCTCAAAGAGAGCATCATGGACCCCATTGGGGCCTCTTCTACTTGGCAATGGCACGGGTACGAAACCTCTTGGGTTGAAGAAAGCGGCCAAAAGGTCCAATCCGTCTCCGGCGGTACGCACTGGGGCGGCGGCCTGTGGATCACCACCTACGACCACGCCCGCTTTGGCCTGCTCTTCCAGCGGCGAGGGCGCTGGCACGGCCGCCAACTCCTCTCCGAACAGTGGATTGACCACTCCCTCGCCTTCTGCCCCATCAAGCCCGAATACGGTTTCCTATGGTGGCTCAATCACCAGCATGCTATGTCCAATTTAGCCTGTCCTGACAGCTTTGCGGCCCGTGGGGCCGGCGGCAATATCGTCTTTGTCGAGCCTGAGCGCGAGCTGGTCATTGTCCTGCGCTGGTGTGGCGATGCTAAAGCCGTGATCGACCGCATCCTCGCCAGTGAAGTTTGAGGCCCGAACGAGTTGGAGAGCAATGTCGCGCGGCGCGTGGAGGACTTGGAGCGTTCGGGCGAATTTGTCGCGTCTGGCCGCGGTGCGTTGCACCTAGCCACCTTGACCGAAACAATAAGGTTTAGGCATTAACGAACACAATCTCTAGTTCGCCCCATCGCCCCCGACCCATAAGCCCGCCGTATGCCCGCCCAATATCTGCGAACAATTCGCCATTTCAATCGCGACATCCGCCTGTATCTGTTTGCTTCTGGGTTGGTTGGATTTTGCCTATTCAGCGGCATTTACTCGCTATTGTTCAATTTATATCTGCTGCGGCTGGGCTATGGCCCCGCATTCGTCGGCCAAGTCAACGCCGTCGGCGGCCTGGCCTTTGCCCTGTCCAGCCTACCGAGCAGTTTCCTCGGCGGCCGTTGGGGCAATCGTCGCACAATGATCCTCGGCCTTGGCTTGGCCCTCGTCGGCCATGCGCTGCTTTCCCAAGCTGAGTTCGTCCCTAATATCCACCAGCAGTGCTTCATTCTCAGCATGAACTCCCTCGGATTACTCGGCATCTCGCTATATATCGTCAACGGCTATCCCTACTTGATGGGTATCTCCAGCGCCGCACAGCGCCACCTCGTATTCTCGCTCCAAGCCGCTCTCTTTCCCCTTGCGGGTTTCGCTGGCAGTTTGATCGGGGGTTTCCTGCCGGGCGGCTTTGCTGGCCTCTTACAACTTTCCCTCGACCATCCCACCCCCTATCGGCATACATTGCTCGGTGCCTCCTTGTTACTCACCCCAGGCGTATTTGCCCTTGTGGCGACGGGTCAAGAGACCCGCGAACACTATGAGGACACTCCAACGGATGCCACTCCCTTGCCTCTCAAGCTCATCCTGCTACTCTCTTTTATTGCGTTTCTTTATACCGCCAGTGAAGGCGCAGTCCGCACTTTTTTAAATGTCTATCTAGATGACGCATTAAATGCGAGTACCGCCCTAATTGGCACGCTGGCTGCTTCAGGACAATTACTCGCCATTCCCGCCGCCCTAATGATGCCCTTTCTAGTGCGACGTTTTGGTAGCACCCGCACATTCAATGGAGCAGTTTTGTGCTCGGCTCTGATATTGGTCCCCCTCGCTTTAATTTCTCATTGGGCCATCGCTGGTTTATGCCTTATGGGCACGATGTGCCTAGCGGGGATCCGCCGACCGGCCTTTACCGTTTTCCAACAGGAAATGATGCCACTGCGCTGGCGGACAGCGATGGCCGGGGCGGCGGGCACGACGACCGGCCTTGGTTATGCCGGCATATCTCTAGGTGGGGGGTACATGATTGAAGCGGTGGGATATCGCGCTCTATTTCTTATGGCAGGTTGCTTAACTGCCTCTGGCGCGGCGATTTTTTGGCTTTGTTTTAGGCATCGCGACACTCGTGGTCAAGCAGGCTCTGGCTAGCTTCTCGCGAAGTCGCAAGCGACCACACCGCCTATATTCGTCGAATGAATTTTGAGCAGCCGATTTTAAACCAGCACGTCGGCTAGCTCTTGGGCCTGAACCCGACGAAGCCACTTCCTCGGTGGACAGGCGGTGGGCAATGACCAAGGTGGTGCGGTTGTGGATGAGGCGCTGGGACGGCGGATGACCAACAGAGGCAGCAGACTGGCAGCGACAAAGAGGAATCCGCAGCCAATGGTCAAAGCCAAGAGGGTGGGTTGGGGACGGACGAGGCGATGGAACTGGCAATGGTTTTTCTGGCCAAGGTCAAAAATAGAACAGCAACAGCGGGATTTCCATTTCGGCCGGAGTCAAGCCCCCGTGGGAGCCGCGCGATTTGATCTCGAATTTGTCCTTTTCGTACCACCAGACCGACTCGCCGGCAAAGGGCAGGACGACCAAGTTGCCCACTCGTTCGAGAAAGCGAGTGGACATAGGCGGCGGCCCAAAGAGGCCGGCTTCGATCAGATCGGCGGTGCGGCAGACTTGGGCGCGGCCTTTAAGTTGGCGGGCCAGCAGGGCGTGGGCTTCATCGAGCCGGTCGTCTGCGACATAGAGAAAGAAATCGCGGGCCGAGCCGGCCGGCACAAGGAGGCGGCCACCGCGGTCGGTGCGCAGTAGGGGCACTAGGCCGGGGAAGCGAGCCGAGTTATTGAGGTACAGGGTGGTTTTCGGATCGATCGGGGCCAGACCGTGGTCCGCGGTCAGCATGAACAGAGTGCGCTGCAGACGGCCGGCTAGCGGACGCCAAAAGAGCCGCTCGACCGCAGTCAGAAAGGTGTCGATTTCGGCCCGGAATTGCGGCGAGTCTGGGCCGTAGCGATGGCCTATGACGTCGATTTGGTCGAAGTAGAACAGGAAATAGGCCGGTCCTGAACGCGGTTTTTGCAGCAGGTCGGTCAGATTGGTTAGGGCCTCGGAAAGAGTGCGGAAAGGATGGACTTGAGCACCTTGCAAATACGCGTCAGAACAGGTCGAGGGGGTAAAGGCACTGCTTTGCAAAACGCAGCTTTCGACCCCCAACCGCCCCAATTCTTGGTACAACGTGCCTTGGGGAAAGACGGTCTGGGCCGCTTCCCGCGGCAGCGAATTGGGCTGGCTGCTGCCGGCTGGGGCAAAGGGCAGCGGGGTGATAATGGCGTCGAGGGTAGGCTCGTAGTACTGCCATTCAAAGACGCCGCTGCGCCCGACCGGCTGGCCAGTATGAATGCAGGTGACGTGGGCGGCAGTGGTGGATGGAAACTGCGCGGTGAGACGAGCCACCCATCCCCCGCGGCCAATATCGCTTAGGAAGGGATAGCAATTTTGGCAGCGCTCGAAAAAGCGCCAGCCAAAGGCGTCGATAAAAAAGAGCACTACAGTGTCACAAGGGCCTTGCACAGCCGTCAGCAGCGCCGGATCGAGGCTGGGCGATCCTTGGCCCGTCAGGATCCATTTGATGGTAGCTGGCAAGTCGGCAAAACAGTGGCCGTTATAGCGAGGGCGGATGAATCGAGCGTCGAGCACGATGCGGCAGAGACTCACAAAAAGCGCGTAATTCCAAAGCCCATGCGCCAGTTGCCAAGGGCCGCTTCGTCGGGTGCCCCCACCAAGTACTGGGATGGGCTGAGGCGCGTATTGTTGGTGGCGAATATGTAAAAGGTATGCCCCCCCGTATCTATGGACAGGCCCCAAGCCAGCGAATTGTAGGAGCGGCCCGTTTCGCCCGGCAATAAAATGCCTTGGTACCCGGCCAAGGTCGGACTGTACTCCAACCACACGCCCCACGTATCGTTCAGGTAATACTGGACATAGGTTCCTAAAGTAAAGGTGTACTGCGCATCGACGCTGAAAATGGTGCTGTTGTATAGATAGGAAGGCACTAACCCTATACCCAATGTTTCGTCCAATAGCGCATTGAAAATCAATTGCCCATAGTACTGAAAATTATCAGCCGCAGTAGCCTTTCGATCGACTATAGCCGGCATATCCGTATTCCAAGCCACGCCGACGTTTAGGGCCAAGACCATCGGCAAGCGCTTGAGGGGGAATTGCAGCCAATGGTACTGCAACTGTAGATCCAAATTGTCCAGCACATTACTCCGCCCCAAGGTCGCCATCAACCGGTCGCTGAGGCCGTAACTAAGCGAGGTGCGGATATTGGCCGGTCCATCAAAACCGAAATTGGCCTTGTACCCCTCGTCAATAGGCGGGAGAAAGCGGTGCGAAATCTCGTAGTGGAAATCGCCTTGATACAGCGTTTCAGCGGTGGGGTAATTGGCCATCTTGATAGCAAAGAACAACTCCAGCCGGGGCTCGGTCAGCGCACTCGCCTGCCACGACGGCTGAGCACCAGCCCAGACCGGCAACAGCCCGCCCCAGATCGCTCCCAACCACAAGACGCGAATGTTCACGGTTAATCTCCCCTGCCCTATCGCACGTGTTTTAAGTAGAATGAGACCTCGACGGCAATTTCCTCGCTCACTTTGACAAAGGCCGCGAGGGAGGGTGCTTTGATGTTGTAGTCGGCCAGTTTAATAGTGAAAGTCGCCGCGATCTTGGAGTACCCTTCTTCCACCACTACGGTCCCGGGCACTTCTACGGCGCGGTCCACCCCGTGTAGCGACAGGATTCCCTTGGTCTTGACTCGATAGGCGACCACGGTGGAATCGACTGCGGTGTGTTCGGCGATCTCCCCTTTGTACACGGCTTTGGGCCACTTGTCTGTGTCCAGCACTTGGCGCATGTCGCGGTCCCGCTTGCCAATACCCGTATCGAAGCTGGCTAGGTCCACTTCAAAATGCAGTTGGTCCTTTGCGGCAAAAAGCGACTCGCCTTCCCAATAGATAAAGCCGTCAATTTTATCGGTCGTGCCGGTAAAAGTGAGGACCACCACCTTGGAAGTGAACGCGACTTGGTTGTTCCTGCCTGAAGGCGGAGTAAGGCCCTCGACCTTTTTATCGACGTGCCATTCGCCGCCTTGGACGGCTACGGGCGAGCAGATCAGGAACAGGATGAGCCAGCGCATAAACCTAAGAAGCGAATTAGTCGTTGGGTGCTCCCTTTTCTATCCAAGTGCGCACCGTTTCGAGCGCGTCCGGCGTCAGATACGGCCCGTTAGGGGGCATGCGGACTCCAGCAATATCAGCATCTGCCAACAGTTTGCGATACAGATAGCTGTTGTCTGGATCGTCCGGATCGACCAGAGCCAAACCACGGCTGCTCTCCACATCGACGATATTGTCGTATGCTTGTCCGGCCGACAAGTTGGGCCAAGCGCTGTCGCCGTGGCAGCCGCTCAAAGCGCAGGAAACATCGAATATCGTCTTTTGCACCTGCGCAAAGGTCGCCGGTCCTTCGGCGACAGAGTCGAATACCATGTCCGCGCTCGTGGTCGGGCCAGAGCAAGAGATCCCCATACATACCAACGCGACGAGCACGATGAGCGCTTTCATGGCCTTTTCCTCCTTGGGATGTACTACATCCGCAACCTAACCACGCCGGTCTGGCTCTGCAATACATCGAATCAGACTGGGCCTGCACTACCCCCGACAGGCCAAGACTCGATAGATCAATCATCTCGGACAACCTGATCGGTTGGCGATGTTTGTACATGGAGTCGAGATGGGACACGGTCTCCCCCGACAACTCCAAACTCGATAGATCATATATTTTGGAGAACTTATGCATGAGGAGTAGTCCAGACTCTTCTCTCTTCTTTCGCAACTCCCAGTCTAGGGTTCGCTCCAGAAAGGTGCGATAATTTTCCACACCTATGACCTTTTCGTCCACCAAAGGAATCTCCTGCAGAAAGTCTTAGTACTCCAGGGTGATGTCTATTTTCTTGGGGCCGTTGGCTAGGAAACCGTGAGGCTGGCCCACTCGTAGTTGGAGAAAGCCGTTGCATAGTCGATAAAAATCGGAGCATGCACGATTTCGCCGGTGATAATCGCAACCAATGGCTGGCTCTGAGCACTTTCTGCGGCCAGACAAGCACTCGACGCTAGCAGTATGACAATTAGATGTACTCCATTCAGCTAGCCGTACGCGCCGTGTTCGAGGAAGCCAAGCAACCGTTTCAACCGGGGATTTGCATTTTCGTACACATGCGGCGGCATTTGGTAATTCATAAACGGGTAGTACTTGTGCCCGACAATCCGGCGCGCATACGTCACCTGAGTGATGTACCGCGTGCGGTCGCTGCGGTTGGGTCCCCCGCGATGCCATACCTGATTGTTGAACATGACGACGCTTCCGGCCGGGGCGCTGTTGTGGACGATTTTCTCCTCCCACTCGAAGCCCTCGATTTCGCTCGGCGGTCTGCCGAGCAGGTGCGTTCCCGGAATCACTTCCGTCCCCCCGTGAGCCGGTGTATCCACATCGGTCAAATAGTAATTGGCCGTGAAGAACAACACCGGAAGGTGGACATTCGGCGGCGGCTTACCGTCTGTGACGACGTAGTGCGGAGCGTCGTCCTGGTGCCACGTCGAGATGCCACCACCCGGAGGGGTCTTGAACGAGTTGTTGTGAATCACGTGGCAGTTCGGCGCCACAAGCGCCTCGGCAAAGCTAGCGATCGGTTCGAGATCGAACAGGCGCAGGTTCGCCGCGCTCGTCTCGAATAGCCGATGCGCGAGTTTCGTGCGCTCGCTGATGCTGTTCAGTCCATTCGCATTGTCGGCAAGCACTCGATCCAAATCGGCTCGCAATGGCGCACACCAGTCTGGCGGCAGGACGTTTTCAACGAGAAGGTACCCATCGCGATGAAACTCCTCGACCCACTGGGCGATCTGTTCGGCAGATTGTTTGACTCCGGCGAGGGGCAGTTGTTTTGGCATGTATGGCAATCCCATATTTTGCGTGCAAGGTCAGCGAAGAATCGAATCGGAATTTCCTAGTGTACGGTTGGGGATTCCGGTTTCATGTAGGCGGTATCACTCGGCTGTCCCGTAGCCCTCGTCCGGACCAGCGCGGCCCCCCGCGTCGATGTTCCGGGCCAGTCGCCGGGTACCCGCCGCCAAGGGGGCGGATGGAACTAACCACTGATCACTGACCACTGATCACTGACCACTGATCACTGACCACTGATCACTGACCACTGATCACTGACCACTGATCACTGACCACTGATCACTGACCACTGATCACTGACCACTGATCACTGACCACTGACCACTGACCACTGATCACTGACCACTGATTAAACAGTCCTTATTCTAGGAAAGTCCGAATCGAATTAGCGCACCGTGAAGACCATGCCTTTCTTTAAGTGTATATAGCCAAAATCTGCTGCGGTAGCCACCTAGTCCAAAGGAGACGCCATGTATATTCAAGACCAACTCCCCCACGACCGCATTACCGACGACAACCTGAGCTACTACAAGGCCATTGGCGTCGATTACCTGACCGTCAACTCCCTCCCCCTCGGCCTGCACACCTACCCCGAGATGGTCGAGTACTTGAGCGGCGTACGCGCCCGCGCCGAAAAAAACGGCCTCCGCTTTTACAACGCCGCTCTGAGCGGCCCGGACGCAATCACCCTCGCGCAACAAGACCGCGACGCCAAAATAGAGGAGTGGTGCAACTGGCTCCAGGCCATGGGCACCGTCGGCGTCCCGACCCTCGGCTACAATTTCAAACCCGTGGGCAACTTCCGCACCCCCTCGGACACCGGCCGCGGCGGCGCTCACTACAGCACCTTTATCTACGCAGAATACGAAAAAGAGAACCCCGATTATCCAGAAAAGCACATCGACGAGGACGCGATGTGGGCCAATATATCCTACTTCCACCAGCACATCGTCCCGGTCGCCGAAGAAGCCGGCGTCACCTTGGCCCTACACCCAGACGATCCCCCACTGCCCGAGCCGATGGGCGGCGCAGCGCGGATTGTCTCTACCCTCGACCAATACGAGCGCATCTTCGCCCTCAACCCCAGCCCGCAAAACGCCATGCTGTTTTGTCAAGGTTGCGTCACCGAAATGGGCATTGACGTGTACGAGGCCATCCGCCGCATGGGCTGCCGAGGCAAAATCGCCTACGTACACTTCCGCAACGTGCGCGGTACGCCAAAGGATTTCAGGGAGGTCTTCGCCGACGAGGGCGACGTCGATATGTACCGGGCAATGCAGACCTACAAAGAGGTGGGCTTTAACGGGCCGTTTATGATGGATCACACCCCGTCCATCCCCGGCGACCAAGACCAGCGTCAGGGCCACGCCTATGCCACCGGCTTTATCCGCGCCATGATTCAGGCCGTCTATCGCTGACCTCAGCCAAAAGCGATTTGCCGCAATGCCTACAGGGCCGTTTCCTCGCCAGCGCGGTCGGGGTCTCATTGAGGGCCAGCAATCCGGGCGATGAAGCGATGGACTACGGGGCGTTCCTGTTCAATCTCGTATTCTTCACATATCATTGTGGAAGTCTTCTGCCGCCAAAAATCCGGCGAGAATGAGCGGGTCGTTATACTCCTGCTCCAGCCGAAAAATGGCGTTTTTCATAGCGCGGAGCTGCGGTATTGCCAGTTCCGCTGTTGGGCGATGGCGGTTGCGATATGTACGGCAGCCTCATAGAGCTTTTCCGAAGCCTGTAAGCACTCGTCGGCGGCAGATTCCCGATCAGAGGCATCCAGAAATTCCACGGCGGGCTGAGTGTGCTCTTGGGTGGTCATTTCTCTGGCGTTCATAGTTTTTAGGCTTTTCAATACTCACCAACAATTCGATTTACTTCTAAGTTCCTGTCTAGCTGCGGAGGCACTTTTCGGATGGTGTATTGAGTCGATTTCTCTGTCATGCCGGCAATATAGACAGCGTGTACAGGCACATCAATCTCCGGCGATAATCGCCGATCGAGCCAAAATGGCGAAACATTACCTGAAGGGAGCACCAACTGAGCCAAACATGACAACAGTAGCTCAAACTCAAATCACAGCCCATGGCGAACGTTGGCTAATCAACGGCCAAACCACGTACAAAGGGCGGCAGTACCGCAATTGGGATATTGAGGGTTTGTTGATGAACAGCCGCATGACAAATGCGGTGTTCGATGACGAAAATCCTGTGACGCGGCAACTTTGGTCAGACACAGGCGAATGGGACGCTGACCGAAACACAGATGAGTTCATCGCTCAGCTACCAACGTATCGGGCGCACGGGTTGTTGGCGGTGACGGTTAATCTGCAGGGCGGGAGCCCTACAGGGTACTACCGCGAGGAGAGTTTCCGACAAATCATGGCCGCTCGACGCATAGATGCTAGCGACGATGTGGTGTGGGCCGGCCTGCCAAGCTCAGCTTCCCAGCCTTGGCACAACTCGGCTTTTGCGCCCGACGGTTCGCTAAAACCTGCATATATGAAACGAACCGCACGCATCGCATCGGCGTGTGCCGAATTGGGGATGGTGGTGATCCTCGGATATTTCTACTTTGGGCAAGACGAGCGTTTAATGGACGAGGAGGCGGTGTGTCGTGCGGTGGATGAGGCCACGAAGTGGGTTTTGGAATCCGGTTACCGCAATGTGTTGATCGAGGTCAATAACGAGACGAATGTTCCTCGTTACGAGCACGAGATACTACAACCGCATCGCGTGGCTGAATTAATCGAACGGGCGCATTCCCACGAATTGGATGGGCGACGATTGTTGGTGGGCACTTCGTATGGTGGTGGCCGGGTGCCGGACGACGATGTGGCGGCGGCGGCGGACTATATCATGCTGCATGGCAACGGCGTTGCAGAACCTGTGCGCATCGCTGAGATGGTTGCACAAACCCGCGCCTTGCCGAATTATACCCCGAAACCCATTCTCTTCACCGAGGACGATCACTTCGAATTCGACAAGCCCGACAACAACTTTCTTGCTGCGTTGTCGGCCTATGCGTCGTGGGGATACTTCGATCCCGGTGACGCGGCTGGCGGTTGGTCAACCTTCGGCGATTACCGCAATGGATATCAGAATATCCCGGTCAACTGGGGCATCAACACAGATCGCAAGCGCAGTTACTTCGAGTTGCTAGCCCAGGTTACTGGATCAACAGGTTAAGGCGAGTTCAAGATGGGCCGATCCGCGCCATGATCTAGGCTGTCGTCTATCGCCAATCTCAGCCCGCAGCCGCCTGGATCACCTCGCCCATCTTCCGCACCTTGGCCTTGGCGTTGTTCGGATGCATGGGTACCAAGACGGTGCGTGCCAAAACGTCGAGCGAGTCTTGGCACGTATCCAGCTTGTATTTGACCCGCGCCTTGCGATTGGCCGGCAGCTTAAAGGGATTGAGCGCCGGATGGTGCGCGCCTTGATAGCGCAAAATAGGCTCCCAGCGCGTATAGACGTGGCGGCCGGTATCCATGGGCAAAAAGGAGCGCACATCTTTTGCAGCCAATCGGTTGCAAAAGGAGCGCGCCTCATCCTCGGTGGCAAACAAAAAGCCCAAGTGCGTACCGCACTCGTAGTCCAAGCTGTTGTTTTTTATAGACTCCAACCCCGCCTCCAGCCCGACCTGTAGCAACTCCTGCTTGTGGGCGCGCATGGTCTTGAGCATCCCCCGGATCCGCCGCAATTGCACGTTGAGTATCGCCCCCTCGACTTCAGAAGCCCTGAAGTTAGGGCCAGCAAATTGCAACTCTTCGCGCTCTTCGTCCGGGTTCCAGTAAAAGGAGCAGCAGTCCACTGCCACCGAGCCGCGCTGATGTACCGCTTCGGCATGGGTTACAAAAGCCCCGCCCTCGCCGCAGGTCATGTTCTTAAAAAAGTTGAAACTAAACGCGCCGGCGTGGCCCCAACTGCCGAGCATCCGGCCCTCGTAGCCGCCGCCCACCGCCTGACAGGCGTCTTCGAGAACGAGCAAGTCGCGTTTGCGGGCGATCTTGGCAATTCGCTTCATGTCGCAGGGTAGGCCGACCATGTGGACCGGAATAATCGCCTTAGTGTGTTTGGTAATTCGTCGCTTTAAATCCTTGGGGCACAGTGTTAAGGAGTCATCTACATCGGCGATTACTGGAATGGCTCCGGCCCCCAACACCGCCAAGGCGGTCGCCATGTAGGTATAGGCGGGCACAATCACCTGATCCCCCGGCCCCACGCCCAATCCCACCAGTGCCGCGTACAGTGCCGAGGTCCCCGAGCGAGTCATCCGACAGTGCTCCACGCCCACGTAGCGCGCCCAGTTCCTTTCAAAGCGGTCGCACTCCCCACCCGATCCATAGCGGAAAATGGCGCCGCTGTCGAATAGCCGCTGTAGCTGCTTGATTTCTGCTTGGCCAATGCGATACATGATGCGCTCCTTTAGACAAGTTCCAGCTCGACCCAGCGCCGAACTGAATTGATGAGATAGAGGGCGTCGGCCCGCGCCAATTCGCCGATGGGCAACGGGCGTTCGTGGAGTTGGCCCTGCGCTACAAGCTCGGCGCGGAACGTGCCGGCCAACAGCCCGGATTCGACCGGGGGCGTCCAGCAGACGCCGTCGCGGGCCAGCACCAAGTTGCCAATGCAGCACTCGGTCAGCTCGCCGCGTTCGTTGTATAGCACCACGTCGTCGCAATCCGGACGGGCCTCCAACTGCTTGTCGTACAGGGCCCGGTGAGTCGTCTTGTGGTACAGCAAGGGGTCGGTGCTGTCCACCGGCTCGGCGGCCAGAGCCACCCGCAACCGCCGCGGTGGCGCGAGCACTTGGTGCTGCAAGCGGATCGCGCCGTTGCGGGCCAGCACCAAACGCACCCTGCACTGGCCCTCCATCGCGCTGGCTGCGTCTTGCAACGGCGCACGCACGCGGTCGTCCGCGTAGCAAAACCCCCAGTACGCCGCCGACTGAGACAATCGCTCTAAGTGCCTCTCTAACAGGAAATAATTCCCTTCTTCGTACAACAGCGTCTCCAACAGCTCAAAAGACGGATGCGGCCGGGTGCGCAAGACCTCGGCCTTGATTAGACACTCGGCGTATTCTTCCGCAGCCGATGATGCCCAGACGATCCCGCCGCCGACGCCAAATTCGAGCTGTGCCCGCTCGCGGTCGAGATGCGCCGTGCGAATCGCCACGTTGAAGCACGCCTCCAGCCCAGGCGACACATAGCCCATGCAGCCGGTGTAAATGCCGCGCGGGACGCGCTCCAACTCGGCGATGATTTCCATGGTCTGCACCTTGGGTGCGCCAGTGACCGAGCCGCAGGGGAAAAGCGCGGCAAAGATGTCGGGCAAACCCACGCCGGCTTTGAGTTGGCTTTCCACGGTGGAGGTTAGCTGCCACACCGTGGGATAGCGCTCGACCGACCACAGGGCCGGGACCGCCACGCTGCCTATTTGCGAGATGCGCCCCAAGTCGTTGCGCAACATATCCGTCACCATCAGGTTTTCAGCGCGGTCCTTGGCGGAATTTTGCAGCTCGTCGGCCCGCTGCTGATCCTCGGCCGCAAAGCGGCCCCGCGGCCGGGTTCCCTTCATGGGCCGCACCGTGCAACGCCCGTCGCGCAAGCGGAAGAACAGCTCGGGCGACGCCGAGATCAGCACATGTCGGCCTAAGTCGAAGTACGCGCACAACGCCGACTCCTGCCCCGGCCCCATATCGCGGTACAGGGCCTGCGGATCGCCCCGGAAGCGGCTGTGCAACCGCAAGGTGTAGTTGACTTGATACGTGTCGCCGGCCGCAATATAGGCGCGAATGTACTCGATGGCAGCTTCGTATTCCTCCCGCGACACCGACGGCCGCCACTCGTCCAACTTGTAGGTGCCCAAGCCAGCGCTAGGCGCGGCCGCCGGCGTCCGCTTCTCAAAGAGGCCAAAGTAAACCAAGGGGAGCGCACCAGCGGGACGGGTCGTAAAAGCCGGGTCCAGACCGGCAGCAGCCTCGTAGCAAACAAATCCCGCGGCGTGCAGCCCTTGGGCCACCGCTCGCTCCACCGCGCAGAGAGCCGGACCCACCTCGGCCGCCGCTGCGGCCACCACCTCCCCCACCGGATCGGCAAACGCAAAGGAGCGCTCCTGCCCGCAGCGGGCATAAGACGACAGCAGCACTGGACTTTCTATAGCCATGTCTTTAAAAAATAAAAAAGAACCTTTAGAGTGCCCCCAACGACGCCGGTCGCATAGTCCCCAAGGCGACCGCTTTAAGACGCCAATACCCTTAGCCTGCCGCCTCGCCGGGCTGGTACTCAATGCGCCGCATAAAGCGCTCGCCCACATCGTAGTTTGGCCGGTCGGAGACAAAGCGCCACAAGCGCACGCGCTGCATCAGTTCGTAGCGATGCTCGTTGCCCTCCCAGCCGTGGTTGGTCGACAGGATGCGACCGATCTCCGGGTCGTCCAGATCCGCGGTGTCGAAGTTGCAGACCTGCGGCTGCGTCGGGTTGAGCCGCAGCTTGTACATGAAGCGATCCCGATCCGTGTAGTTGCTGCGCGCCCCGTGCCAGACGCGGGTGTTCCACACGTACATGGTTCCCGCCGGGCAGGTCGCCCAGATCTTGCCGCGCATGTGGTGGTAAATGGCGATCTCCCCGGTGCGCACATTGCGAAAATGCGTTCCCGGCACCAAGAAAGTACCGCCCATCTCGTCTGTTGTATCCGCGGGGAACAGCGATAGCTGGATATCGAAGTAATGGTCGCGGAAGTCGATGACCGAGTCTTGGTGCATATTGGGGCCTTTGGTTTGTTCGGCCTTGGTCAAGTGCGCGGCGTGGTGGTCGTACAGGGGATCGGGGCCGACCAAGGAGTGGATGAGTCCCTGTACCTGCGGCAGGCGGAACGCATCGCCCAGAGCCGTGCCTTTGGGCCAAGTCTCCTCAAAGGGGGTACCCACGGCGAGATAGCCTTGGTTGTGGTGCATTTCTTCAAGGCAGGCTCGGCACAGATCGCTAGGCACCATTTCTTCGAATTTCAAATACCCCGAGGCGACGAATTGTGCCATCTGCTTCGAGTTCAAAAGATGATCCTTCACAATGTGGCTCCTTCCTCTTTTTGCAGTTCGTTGAATTTCGACAGTACGATCTGGTAGGGCAGCGGCCCCAGTTCATAGCCCTCTTCGGGCGAGCGATGTTTGAGTTCCGACATCTGGATGACTTGCCAGCCGTCGCGCATGGCCGCCATGGCGTTCTGGTAGGGAGGATCGCTCTCCTCGCCCAAGTCGCCTAGGCCTGTGCCCTTGGAGGCTTCGTAGCGTGCCCAAGCGACGACTTGGGCGTCGAGCGCGGGCGTGGTCTGAAAAAATACTAGAATGTCTTGCACTGCGGACATGAAAAAGCCTTCCGGTGGTATTGGGTTGAGATTGCCGAGCGGTATTTCATCTTAAAATATAGAAACGACAGACTTGTTCCCAATCGGGACATACGTTACGTATAATCAGAAAGGTTCAACCCTTTTACAAGAAGGATCGTTATGTTATTAGTCGTAATTATCCTTTCTATTGCCGTCTCCTATGTCCCATCAGGAGCACACGGCGATTACATAGGCCCCAAATTACACGTATGACTTCTTGGGATGCTGCGGGCTGTCTCGGGCTTCGTTGGAGATCACGACAAAGGCGCGGTATAACTACGAAAATCCAAATCCTCAAGGTGTCCAAGCCCAAGAACAGGCTCCGGGCAAGCACTGGCATGTATCCATCTCGACGGATTGCGTTGACAGGAACCACTTGGCCTACCGGAGCAGTTGCGACGGAACAGAAACAGTTTGTGAGGATGAGTGGGTATTGCAAAAGCCTTATTATGCCGAGTGTCCGCTTAGGAACGCCCAATGCAACGCTAGGGCCGGAAACCGATATAAGAATGTGACGTGGAAGATAATAGGGTGGAGCGTCTATTACTGGAGATGGGTAGAGGAAGAAGTGTGCAGAGAAGTACCAGTCCCTTGACTTAAGCAGGTTATCATGTATTGGAAGGCTTTAGGCACCGCGCTGGCTTTCTTGGCCTGTAACCAGTCTCCTACGGGGACAGGAAACGCCGTTGTCGGAACTTGGGTAACCGACGATCCTGCCGAGAGCAACTTAGAGATATGGTCTATCAAAGAAGATGGACTATTCAGCAAATTTAGCGTCTTTCAGGACGACTGCTTAATCTCCAACGGGAGATGGGAGACAAGCAATAACATCACCATATTTCCAGGTCCGAGTTTCTCCACGAGTATAAGAGGGACTTATAAGATCGAGGGCGAAAGTCTGGCGGTGATTGATATTAAGAAGAAGGAAAAGACTCTCTGGAAGCGGACCGAGGAAAGTCCTTTTGACCTAATGGCCGCGCAAGGATACTGCATGGGCGATCCAGACGAATTGATTGATTAGAAAATATGCGCTGGCGCGTAATTTGCTTAGAACCGAGAGAAGCTATTTAATACCCTCAATCCTTTCCATTCTATAAGGAGGCTCACAATGAAAGAGCTACTCTTATTGTCGGCGCTCGCCGCCATCTTTTTGACGTTCTTCTCCACAGGAGCCGCCCAAGCCGACACCGCGCACGAGTCCTTTGACGTGGAGCCGGGCGACCGCCTAATAGTGGACACCGAATGGAGTGCCATTGAGGTCCATACTTGGGATCGCCCCGAGGTGGAGTTGGTCGTGGAACGAGCCGATAAACTCGATCTAGCATACGACCAAGAGGCGGGTACCACGACCATCCGGGGCCGCAAAAAAGATGCCGGCCTGTCCGACTTCTTCGGCCTTGCGAAGGGACGCGCCCCCCTGTTCCGCCTCACGGTGCCGCACCGGCACGATTTGGAACTGAACACCTCCGGCGGTGGCATTGAGGTAGGCGATCTTCTGGGACGCGTCGCGGCCCAGACTTCGGGCGGCAATCTGAGCTTTGGCCACATTGAAGGACCGATCGAGGGCAAAACGTCGGGTGGGTCCATTTCTCTAAGAGGTTGCTCTGGCAGGGCGTCGGTGTCCACTTCGGGGGGCTCCATCCACATTGGAGAGGTGGACGGGGAGGTGCGAGCTAAGACTTCGGGCGGGTCCATCCACATTAGCCGGGCCCAAGGCTCGGTGCAGGCCAAGACCTCGGGCGGCTCTATCAAAGTGGATGAAGTGCTAGGGCCTATCGAGGCTCGGACCTCAGGTGGCTCCATTCGCGCCCAACTCTCGCAGCAGCCTCACGGTCCTTGCCACCTCGGGACTTCGGGCGGCAATGTAGAGGTCTCCCTCGCTTCGGATATCGGTTTGCAGGTGGACGCCCGCACGTCGGGTGGGCGCGTCTCCACCGACTTCCCGGTATCACAGGTCACGCTAGATAAAAACAGCCTCAAGGCCTCGATCAACGGCGGTGGTCCCCTCATGATTCTGCGCACCTCGGGCGGGTCCATCCGCCTGCACAAACTGTAGCACTACACAGCACCGCCTTTTGGTCGAAGGGGTTCGACGGCTTTGGGTCGTTGAACCCTTTTTTGCGTTTTTAGAAGTCTGCAGTGCGCGAACTCTCGATAAAAAGTACATCTTTGACATTTAGGGTGCCGGTTTTCTATTTGGTGAGCAAGGCAGCCAGAAATGGGACCGGCGGAGGTAGAACCTGTCGCGGCCGCAGCAGCTAATGCGTCCAGCGCGAGAGCGCGTCCAACTCTGCTCGCTCCTCATCCCCCAACTCCACTTCCAACGCCCCAACAACTTCCTCCACGTGCTCGGGGCGGTCTGGGCCGATGATCGGGGCGGTAACATCCTCGTTAGCCAATATCCAAGCGACGGCAACTTGCGCCGGGGTCTTGTCCTGTGCCCGACCGATCTCGATCAGCTTTTGCACGATTCGCTCGCATTTTTCGCTCATGGCCTCGGCAAAGCGCGCATCGTCCTGCCAAGCGCTATCGGCCGGTGGCTTTTGCCCGCGCGTAAAGCGGCCGCTCAACAGGCCGACGGCCAGCGGACTGTAGGTCATCATGCCGAGTCCGTGCTGCCGGCACAAAGGCAACAGTTCCGGTTCTATTTGCCAGCGCTGCAACAGGTTGTACTGATTTTGTAAGGTGAACAGTGGGTCCAGCCCTCCGCGGTCAGCCGCCCACAGCGCCTCCACTACTTGGGCGGCGGTAAAATTGCACGCCCCCACATAGCGCACCTTGCCCTGCCGCACCAAGTCGTCAAACGCCCGCAGCGTCTCGTCGAGTTCGGTGTCTGCATCCCAGTTGTGCAACAGGTAGATATCGATGTGGTCGGTCGCCAGCCGCCTAAGCGACCGCTCGATCTCGCGCATGATGGCAAAGCGCGACAGGCCGCGGTCGTTGGGACCGTCGCCGATTTGACTCCAAACCTTAGTGGTAATCACCAAATCGTCGCGCTTGCCCTTGATGGCCTTGCCCAACAGCTCCTCGCAGTGCCCCTGAAAGTAGTAGTTGGCGCAATCGAGAAAATTGCACCCTAGATCAATGGCGGTCTCGACCGTGCGCACAGCGGTCGCCTCGTCGGTCTGCCCGTGCCAGTATCCTCGAAAGGCCGTACCCAAGCACAGCCGCGAAACCTTGACTCCAGCCCGTCCCAATCGCACGTAATCCATGTTCTCTCCTAATTCAATTACTGACGGTACGCATCGTCCTGCCTGTACAGCTAGGCACTGGCAGCTATAGAAATGCTTCGCCTCCGTCGTCGCGCCTAAGGGACTCCGCTCAGCATAGACAGGAGCTGGTGCGTTTCGTCCTTGTCATGCTGAGCGCAGCGGAGTCGAACTATTTCATACCTAAGCATCCGTCAATTATAGATGTGGGGGCACCCCTTGTAGGTGCCCGCGTCCTTACCAAGCCGTTGGCAAGTCGTATGTCGGCGCGTTCGCGTGCCGCTGTAAGCCGATTTCGAGGCGGATTTCAGTCCCCGGTGGCAAGGCCACCGCAAAGTGCGCGTCGCGTACGGCAACGTGCTCAATCGTCTGCTCCACAGGCGGCGCGGCATAGCTTCCCACCGCGCCCGGGTACGCGCTTTGTAAGGTGTTGTACGCGACCTCCTCAAACCGATGCTCGGCCAAGGAGCCGGCTTGCAGCAGCACCTTGCGGGAGGCCATACCGCTGAGGTTCACTAAGTGGACCACGAGGCGATCCCGCTTTACGGTCTCGACGAGCGCGGCCACATCCGCTGGCAAGCCCGGGCGTTTGCGCTCGGCGTCAAAGTAGCGCAGCGGGGCCGTCAAGATACCGCCGTTGTACAGGAGCTGCGGCGCGCCCAAGGTTAGCTGGATGAGTGCCTCGGTCGTCACCGGGTTTAGCTGCTGCCACCAGTGGATGTGGTTGTCGCGAGGGTCGGTTGCGTCGCAGCGGATAAGCTCTAGGCGGCGATAGACTTGGGCCAAAGCAGCCTGGAGGATCTGCACCGGGTAGTCGGGGTTTTCGCCCTTGAGATAGCAAAACCACGGCGGCTCGTGATAGGCGTCCTCTTTGTTGTGGAAAGACACCACCGTGCGCCAGTCGTAGCACTCTTTGGCGCGGAGCGTTTCGAGCATCTCCCAATCAACCGCCGCCCCGCTCGCGTTCCACAGCGCGGCCGGATACATGGCCGCCAGCGGCTGGAAGTCCGACCACCCCTTGGCCCCGTAGCAATAGGGCACCACAAAGCTGACCTTGTCGTTGCCGAGGGCGGTTAGCTGGCCGATCCAGTGCTCGCCCAAGCTCATCTCGATTTGGCCCAAGTCGGCCATTTTCCCTTGCTCTAAGACCTTTCTGAGCTGAGTGCGGGGCAGTTCGAGATACCTTTCCTCACCGGTCAGCACATAGCAATGGGTGCCGGCCAAAATGGCCGCCATGGCGATGTTGTACAACCCGTGCGGCCACGTCCAGCCGTACATGCTCCCATACCAGCGTCCTCCCATGTATTCTCCGACCTGCCCGGAAAGCCCCACGTTGTCGGGCAACAGGCCCCCATTGGCCGCGGCCCTTGCGATCCAAGCATCCACATATTCGAGCAGCCAAGCGCGGTATTTGTCGTCGCCGGTCAGGTAAAACGCGTTGGCTATCAGCGAGGTGACGTGCAGGTTGGTGGCGCAATCGCCCCGGGCCATGCGCTCCTTCATGGCCTGCCCCATGCGCCGCGCCTTGGCCGGGTCCTCGAGGTCGGCAGGCTCATTAATCCCCTCTAAGTCCTCGTAGGGCAGGCCATAGCGCGCCATCCCCGGGCTGTACCCATACGACGGCTCCTCGTCCTCTTCGTACAGCCAGCGCGGACCCCTGCTCCCATTGTGGGCGCACTTGATGATCTTGTGCTTTGGGTCGTAGTTGAGGGCCTCTGGGTCTTCATTGAGATAGAATCCGGCAAAGCGCCGCGCCCGCACCACATTCTCGGCGTGGGTCGGGTCGGCCATGCACAGCAAATAGAAGTAGATGTAGCTCTCGCTCTGGTGGAACTGGTCGTAGCCGATCTCGTATTCCTTGTCCACGTGGCCGTACTCTGCCATCAGCGCGGTGGTAGCCTCCCACTGCCGCTGGCCCAAGGCGAGCAAATAGTCGCCGCCGCCGAGCAAGTACAGCAGCGGCCAGTTGTAGAAGCTCTCGTAGAAGTCGTCGGCCCCGTCGCGGGTGTGGCGCAGGCCGTCGCGCCAGATCAAGCGGCCGTCGGGGTGGGTGTACTCTGCCAAGAATGGATGGACGGCTTCCTCCATGACTTGGAAAAGCTGTCGTTCCAGCACAGCCCAAGCCGGGGGCTGTGCTAGTGGTAGGGTTGCTTCAATGGCGATCATACCCACAACCTATTCTGCATCCAAGACTTCTGGAGTCAGTTGATACCAGAATACTTCTCCAGATTCAATGGAGTCCTGTATGCGGTCGTCGCGGTACAGACCCGCGACGACCGCATAGGCACACTTGCCGGTGAACATCGTCAAAAATCTAGCGTTGCGAATGGCCCGCGTGGTGTCCCGTCCATTGACGGTAAAAGAGATTTCCACCGCGATGTAGCAAGCTGCGCCGTCCGAGTCAGTGGCCTCCATAATCAGATCAGCCTCGCGGAAACTCCTCAGTTCATTTGTAGGAATATCCGCCGTGTCAGCGAGGTCAATCAGTGCCCACAGATCATCGTCGGTGAGGTTTCTCGTCCGCTGGAGGCCCATCTCCCTAGCGATTGAACCGGCCCTTCTGAGCGCGGCACTGCGGGCGTGGGTACTTTTGAGTACGCCTACACTATCTTGGATAGACTTCACTTTGGTATCGAGCGACTCAAGACGCTGACTCGTGACCTCGGCCTTCGATTCAAGCGAATCGAGACGTTGGGTCGTCGCCTCGACAAAGCTGTCCACCTTGGCGGCAAGACTATTCACCCTTGCGGCGAGCTGCGTTAACTTTTAGTTCGCGCGTCAGCAGCCGGGCACGCATGGCCTCGAGCCATTCGGGATTTTCGTCCAATATCTACATTAGGTCTTCTATCGTATGGATTGCGTTCATAGCTCCCCCTTTTCCTCCATTGCCGTTATCTTTTGCCTCACCCCTTCCCCCCCTTCACACTCCACACCGACCCCGTAGTGTACGTATTCCGCTCCGAGCACAAAAACTCAATCACTTCGGCCACCTCCTCCGCGTCCGAATAGCGTCCGATCGGGTTGCCCGGATCGCGCAGATGCGCCTCGTCAAAGCGCGGCACGACCATGTCAGTCAGTGCCCGGCCCGGCTCGACGCCGTTGACGAACACCCCCTGCCGCGGCCAAGCATCGCCCAGTGCCTGAATAAACGACCAGACCGCTCCCTTGGACACCGAGTACGGCACCTGATTGGGGCTGCCGTTGCGCGCTCCGGAAGAAATCGTCACGCAGCGCCCCCACCCTCGCTCCAGCATGTGCGGGACCGCCGCCTGATGCGCGTAGTACACTCCGTGGACATTGATCTGCATAACCTTGGCAAACTGCGCGGCCTTCTGCTCGAAAAAGGGCTTCTCCCACCCTAAGACACCGGCACTGCACACCAGCACATCGAGCCGCCCAAAGGCTTTCACCGCTTGGGCCACCGCCTCGTACACCTGCCCCTCGTCGGTCACATCTGCCTCGACAAAAAGTGCCTGCTGCCCCAGAGCCTCGATCTCCCGCACCCGCTCCTGCGCCGGTTCCTCCAGCACATCGACAATGGCAATGTGCCGCCCGGCCTCGGCCAAGCGCAGCGCGGTCGCACCCCCGATGCCGCACGCACCCCCTGTAATCAGGGCCACCCTCTGCTCAACAGGTGCTGCAAATCGCAAATGTGCCATACTACCCTCCCCTTGCTTGCGCGGTCGCGCAGTTTTGAATAAATAAGCTACCTATCGCTACTAGTACCCCCTTACGATATACACGGAGCATCAAAAATGAAAATCGAACAGATCGACTCCCTCCTTATAGGCAACGGCTACATCGTCCGCATCACCACCGACACCGGCCTAACCGGCATCGGCCAAACCGCCTGTTGGGGCTATCCCACGGCCGTGCAGAGCATCGTCGATGTATTCAAAGATTACCTCATCGGCCAAAATCCCCTCCGCATTGAACACCACTGGCATCACCTCTATCGCATGGCCCCCTTCAGAGGCACGGCCATCATGGGAGCCGTCTCGGCCGTGGATATCGCGCTGTGGGACATTAAGGGCAAGCACTTTGAGGTTCCGGTGTGGGAACTGTTGGGCGGCAATGTCCGCGACAAGATCCGCCTACACCTGCTCTCTGGGGGCAGCACCCCGGAGGCCAATTTCAACGCCGCTCAAGCTGCCGTCGCCGAGGGCTTCACCGCCATCAAGTTCGACCCCATCACTATGGACTGCCACGACAAGGGCCAAGCGCGGATGATCCAAACCGCCGTCGAGCTGACCGCAGCCGCGCGCGAAGCCGGCGGCCCGGATTTGGACCTGATTATCGAGCTGCACCGCAAGCTGACGCCCATGGTCTCCCTAGCCCTCGCCGAGGCCCTCAAGCCCTTCCATGTCTTCTTCCTCGAAGACCCGGTCCAAATCGACAGCATCTCGACCCAAGCCCACATCGCGCAGAAATCTACCGTGCCCTTTGGCAACGGCGAACGCTTTGTGTCTATATGGGAGTTCCGCGAGTTGTTGGAACAAGGCGGCCCCCAGTATTTGCGGCCGGACGTGGCTTTGGCCGGCGGCATCTCGCATTGCAAAAAAATCGCCGCCATCGGCGAAGCCTACCACTGCGCAGTAGTGACCCACAACTTCTTGGGGCCGCTGATTACCGCCGCCTCTCTGCACCTCGACGCCTCGATTCCCAACTTTATTACCCAAGAATACACCAAGGGGGACGAAGCCCCGTACCACGCGGTCTATCGGTGCGCGTATAAGCGCGAGGGCGGCTACATCCCAATTCCCCAAGCCCCGGGCCTCGGCGTGGAGCTAGATGAGAATTTGATTGACGAGACGCCTTATAAACCCATCAACAACGCTTCCACCCCGCTGCGCGCCGACGGTTCGGTGTCCTATGCCGTATGAGCAGCCAGTGGACAGTGGACAGTCCACACCCCATCGGGGTTGGGTAGGGCGGCCTGAGCACTAACCACTAACCACTTTCCATAGGAGTTTTCATTATGAATGTCCTAATTTTATCCGGCACCAACCATCAGTTTGCGGCCAGTGCCTTGGTCATTCACGAGTTTTTGAGTGCGCACGACGATCTGTCCGTTGCGCTTGACGACGACAAGGACGTGTTGGCATCAGATGGTCTGCGCGATTTCGATGTGCTGATCCACGGCACCGGATTCACGCGCACCGAGCGGCGAGAAGACGGCACCGTACAGCAAGTGCCCGAGCTGACGCTCGTGCAAGAAGAGGGGCTGTTCGATTTTGTCGCCTATGGCAAAGGGCTAGTCGGCATCCACGGCACCGCGTGGTGGATTGGCGGCAAAGCCGCGGACTTGATTGGCGGTCACGCCAACTGGCATCCGCCGGGATCGACCTTCACCGTCGATATTATCGACAGCGATCACCCGGTTACGCAGGGCGTACCCGACTTTGACGTGGAAGACGAGATTTACATGTCGGCGTGGGACCCGGCCATTCGCATTTTGGCCACAGCCGAGTGGAGCGGCAATCAGCATCCCCTAGCGTGGGTCAAACCCTACGGTGCCGGGCGGGTGTTCTACACGGCTTTGGGGCATGGGCCGGGAACATTTACATGCCTAGGGATGCAGCAGATAATGGTGCAAGGAGTGCGGTGGGCCGGAGGAAGTCTATAAAAATCCACCCTTCGCATCAGACCACTGCCCACAGCGGATTTCCAACGTCCGCGCCACCGGCGTCCGCAGGGCGACGAGCACCCGCAAGTGCCCCTCGTCGATCTCGCTATTGCGCATCCGCCACATAGTGTGCTCCATGGCCCCGGAGCCGATGCGGATGGCGTCGTTTCCCACCCGGTAGAGCGCATAGCCTGCTTTGAGAAAGACCGTGTGACCAGCACGGCCCTCGACGAGCGCACTATCCGTCTCTAAGGTTCCGCCCGGAGCAAAAACCCCCTCAATCTGAAAGGGCACCCCATCAACGCCCCCTGAGGTGCGGATGTGGAGGTCAAAACCGTCGGCCACCTCCTCGACGTGCAACTCGACTTCCAGCGGGGACAACTCATACGTCGCCCGCCGGCCCCGCACTTGGCCCCAGTTGTCGGCATCGACTTGCTCGGCAATCGGCAGCCAGTAAATCCCCCCTACGTAATCCTTTTCTGGGTAGATGCGGTTGCGTCCCTTGTGCTGCATCCGCACCCCGTTGTCCGCCGTGGCAAACTCCTCACCAACAAATTGCCCGGTAGCAAAATAGGTCGATGATATCTTCACCGCCGCCAATTCGGCCTGCCCACAGACCACGCTAAAAGGCGCGGTCAAGCCGGACGCAGCCGTAGCACTCACCGCGCCCTGACGCACCCGCCACAGGCCGGATGCGGGATAGACGCGGCTATAGTGTTCGGGCAAAGGCGTCCGCTTTAGACAAGTCGCCCGCCACTCGGGATGCAGGACGTAGTTGGGCAGACAGACCAAACCGCTGCGGCCGCACGCGACCAACAGGTCGGCCACGGCCGCGTAAAAGCCATTGTCGTCTAAATGGGCCAAGGCGTGATAGCCATCGGCCAGACCGGTCGGCACAGCCCGCGTATCGCGGTCCTGCCGCTTGGAAATGCTCGTCACCGCGGTGGCATCGGCGTGGAGGAGATGGTAGGACAAATCCAAGTTGCGCCGCACAGGCTCCAGCAGGTCGGGTCGTGCAAGCACGTACGCGGCGCGGATTAAGGCGCGGTTGACCACGGCATTGTACACGCCTGTGCTCCGCTCGCTGTATTCGCCATCGGCGTTGATGTCAATGCTTTCGTCGAGGTACGCGTCCACCGTCGCGCTCACCTCCAGCTCTGGATAGAGGGCTTGGGCTTGGGCCAATGCAGCGACTAACACCCAGCGGTGGTTAGGCGTGTGGAAGCCGCCGGCGGCCATGCCCGGAGCCGCAGTCTGTATGAGGTCGCCCAAGGCGACCGCGATTTCTGCGGCTCCCTCGTCGTCTGTAGCCTGTTGTCGCGCCGCAAACACGACCGGTGCAATGGCCTGCACCACAAAGCCTGCGTCCGGGGCCGAGTCAAAGTTGGTGGTTAGTAAATCAAAGCAGCCCGATGGCCGGCGGTGCCGGCGGGCAAACTCGGCGGCAAGGAGGATCCGCTCTAAGAGCACCTCGCTCCGGTAGTGGCGCGACTCGGGCAGGAGATAGGCGTAGCCAAGCGACGCAACCGCGCTGATGCCGCTGGAGCCGACCAGCCGATCTTGATCGACAAAGCCACCGCAATAGGGGCTTTCCGCGTCCAGCACTTGGCGCGTCAGTACGCCCTCTACCTGCTGATCGAGTTCGCCGACGAGCGGTGCGTACGCAATCATCGCCGCTTTTGCTTCAGCGACCGATACGCCGCTTCGGTAAGCTTGGCTACTGCCACGGCAAAATCCGGCCGCTCATAGCCCTTACCGCCGTTGCGAATCCAGCGCAAAAAGGCTGCGTCCGGCGTATCTTCCCGCACCCGCTTGGGCACCTCCAACGGCTCCCCGTTCAGCAACACCTCCCGCACCTGCCACTGGTGCAAATGAAAGACCAAGGTCCCCGCGTCGCCGTGGATGGCCAGCCGCTCGTCGTGCCGGCTCGCGCTGCCGACAAAGCTCAGCGATCCCAACGCGCCACCGCGAAACCGCGCATTGATCACAGCATCCATATCCACCTGCTTGCCCCGCTTGTCCATGAAGGCCGAGACCTTTACCGGCGTCAAACCGGTAATCCACAACACCGCGGCCACCAAGTGACTGCCGGTGTCCATGAACATCCCGCCTCCTGACAACTCGGGCACCATCCGCCATCCCTTCCCGCCCCAGTTTTGCGTCACGTAGGCGACGATTCCCTTGATCTGGCCGAGAACACCCTTCTGCACCAGCTCTCGCGCACACGCATACGCTGGGTAAAAATTGCGCTGATAGCTGACGACCAACACGCGCTCGCGCTCGGCAGCCAGATCAATTAGGGCTTGGGCGTGGCGAGCCTTCGTCGTCAGGGGTTTCTCGACCAGAACGTGCAGATCCCGCTCTAGCGCGTAGCGCGCCTGTGCGTAGTGAGTCGAATGCGGCGAAGAAATCAGCACCCCATCGAGCGCATCTACGCCAATCATCTGCCGGTAGTCGGCGTAATATGTAGCCTCGGCCCCCCACGCTTCCATCAATTGCCGAGCCGACGCTTCCTCCGGGTCGGCAACCGCCACCAACTCTACGCGGCCATCGGCTTTTAGCCGGGGAATGTGGGCCCCGCGCATGTTGCCGCCACAGCCGATTAGACCGACGCGAATCTTCTTCTTTGCCATTGTGTTCCTCTCAATCTATTAGGTTAAACCCCGCCGAACATCCTCATCAGTCCTAACCGATTCCAAGTATCTTTGCGACAAATTGGGTTCGTGCATAGAAAGCCCGGCTTGTGCTGCCATGCCCGGCTCCCTTGGTTCTCGGCTGAACCAGCACACCCATTTTGCCGGTTAGATACTCAAATCCCTTGGTTGCAATGCAACTTCTCACTTCTTCATAATCTCTCTTTATTTGCTCGTAATCAGCCTCGTTATTGAGATCAAAAGCCGATACGTTCATCAAAATAGATCGGTTCTCGTCCTTAGACTCGAATAACCTAGCGCAAATCACTACTCTTTTCAGTTTTGTGAGCAAGTGGCTTTGTTCAAAGGGGGTACGTTTGACGTTGATCGGGTCGATCATGGTAATAGCCATAGTCTCCTTAACCCTGATGCTGCCATTAGCAAGTTTTTTCAATGGAACAATTTTTAGTTCCCATGATCCGAAGTTAGGTGACTACGCCGAATTGATGGGAAGCCCCAAGTACCTTTCAAGCAGATGACCTGCCCACCCTTTGTTTTTCTTGTCACCTCTCCAAATGCTCACTTTATGTTGAGCGGCGAGTAAAACCAAATCCTGTCCCTTTAGCAATTTCAGCTTGCTGATTGCAGTTTCCCGTTCCATTGAATCTCCTTACGCAAAATTTAGGGACGATTGCCGGTTATCTATCGAGTAGATCAAACGTTCTATGGATAGATCGATAAACTCAGATTCGAGTTCTGTCCCCACGAATCTTCGTCGGAGGTTCACAGCGGCTACGCCGGTGGTTGAACTACCAGAAAAAGGATCGAAGATCAAGTCTCCTGCGTTTGTCGATGCCATAACTATCCTCTCTATGAGCGTAATAGGCTTTTGAGTAGGGTGTTTGCCAAATTTTTTTTCTTCGCTATTAGGAGGCCTAAAAGACCATACCGACTTCATTTGTTTTCCATGGTTTAATTTCCTCATCTCGGCATAGTTAAAACAGTGCTTTGATTTTTCATTTTTAGCGGCCCAGATAATGGTTTCCGTTGCGTGAGTAAAATAGCGGCAAGACAAATTCGGCGGGGGATTGGGCTTTTCCCATGTAATATCGTTGAGAATCTTCATTCCCATCTGTTGCATGGCATAACCCACAGAGTGAATGACATGTTGGGTTCCAGACACCCAGATCGTTCCGTCGGGTTTCAATACTCTTTGACACCTCGATAACCAAGCGGTATTGAACTCGTGATTTATTTCTGGGCCTTTGGATTGGTCCCACTTTCCCTTATCGACCTTCACCATTTTTCCAGCGTGGCAGGTAATCCCTCCATTGGAAAGAAAATATGGAGGGTCTGCAAATATCATATCGAATTTGCCCTCCGGGTATTTGCCGATGAACATATCCAAAAACTCAAGACAATTAGCCCGATATAGGCAGATACCGAATTCATTATTGCAGAATACGCATTGGTTCGGTGAGTGTTCAGAACTCTCCATGACCAGCAAAGGCATAAGGGGGCTTTCTGGCGATTGCTCATAACTAGGCCCTTGCTTGTATTTCATCTAGATAACTATCTCCTTAACCGTATCTGAATTTGGCTTGAGTAGGAACCAGCCAAATGGATATTAGAACGCCTAATGTGCCCCGAGCACGAGCGAAAAATGGTGGCAGCACCCGTCCTCAGTCGATTAGGCTAAACAACGGCGCGACTCCGCCGAACATACCCGGAAAGCGGAACACGGCCTCGTCCCGGTCGCAGATGCGTGCGAGGAGTGCTTCGTCGAGCAAGGCGCGCTGGCGGTCGAAAAGGATTTGCTCTTCTTCAACCGCGTACGAACCCTCGCGCCGCGCCTGATCTTGTACGGCGGTGATTTCAGGGTCGCCGGCCAGTTTTTCCGCCATCGTCCCTAAGAAACGTTCCAGCAACGGCCGATGCCTGCCGTTGGCCGCTTGTGCAGCCGCCGCGTCAAAGGCGGCATGGGACTTCACCAGTCGCTCACGCCAGTCGTCGGGCACCTCGCCGTCGAGGGTGAAGGGGACAGCATGGCCCAATAGCGGCGTGCGGTCCTCGGTTTGAAACGCCACGAGTACGCAATGGTCCTCCAAGGGCCGGGCTCGAAACCGGACGATGGCCCCCGGCTCAATATCGGCGATCTCGCCAGCGGCGAGCGGCTGCGTTTTTGCCCCGTCCATAGAGAGCACATCTAGATACGCCTCGGCGCAGAAGTAGGCGATGATATGCTCGCGAGGCCTCCCTTGTATCCCGCAACGCCCAAAAGGCAGCGAATACACCCAGTCGCTATCAGTCTCGCCATCGCCCTCCCCGAGCAACTGACGCAAGGCGCGATAAAGGCGCTCGGCTTCGCTCGCCGCAGCCGTAGGCCGCGGCGCAACCGCCCCCGCTTCATCCACCCCCACCCGATAAGGCACCCCGTACCCAAACAGCCGCACGCTCAACGGATTACCCATACCATCCATCCTGTCCATCCCATAAATCTCATAAATCACAGTAACTCGTCGGCGCACTCGGCCACCTTGCGGAAGGACGCAGCGTATTGCTCGATAACTGTGGCGTCGTAGTGCTTGAACCAAGGAATCGAATAGATGCGGCCGGTCATGCGCTCGGTCGCCGGCAGACTGCCCGGCCCTTGCCGCAGATCGCGGTTGGAGTGGGCGATGCGCGTGGGTTGGCCGTGTCCGTAAATATCGGCCTCGTTGAGCACCGGGTGCAGGTGCATCAGTTCATTGGCTCCCGGAAGGATCCTGTACGCCCCGGTCTCGGCCGTGACCGCCGCGCAGAAGCGCTCGACCGGTAGGCCGCCTAGCTCTTCGGGCACATACAGCCCCTTGGCCGCGTACCATCCGCCCATCGTCGAGCCGCTGTCAGCCGGCGGCCGATGCGCCTTGATCCCCGGGACGCCTTCGAGCCGATCCCAGAAGTAATTCATCGCCCGCTGGATCTCCTGCATCCGCTCGTCGTAGTGCTTTAGTTGCGTGCGACCCACCGCCGAAGATAGCTGATGCATCCGGTATTTGTACCCGCCCAGCGGCATCCCGGCAAAAGGCCTCAGCGCGGGATCCTCTAGGGAACGGGTGCGCTCATAGTGCCCAAAGGCCGCAATGCGCTCGTACAGGGCTTGATCGTCGGTGACCACAAAGCCCCCCTCGCCGCAGGCCAGTGACTTGCCCGACATAATCGACATGGCACCGATGTGGCCGATGGTGCCCAGCCGCCGCCCCTTGTAGCGGCCGCCTTGAGCGTGCGAGACGTCTTCAATCACCTTCAGCCCGTGTCGCTCGGCAATTTCCATAATCGGATCCATATCGGCTGGATAAGCGCAGTAATGCACGGGAACAATGGCCTTCGTCCGCTCGGTAATGCGGTGCTCGATGTCGTTGGGGTCCATCGTCAGGGTGTCGGGGTCGATTTCGGAAAACACCACCGTCCCCCCCAGTGAGAACACCTGCAGCGACGTGCCCCAAAAGGTCATGCTCTGCGAGATGACCTCGTCACCAACGCCGACGCCGCAGGCCCACAGCGCGGCGTGGATCGCCGCCGTGCCCGTGTTGTGACAGAGGGCGTACTGCAAGCCAAAGTAGGACTTCAAATCCTCTTCAAAGGCCAAGGTTAGATCCCAGCCCGACATCGCCCCGCGACGCAGCACATCCAGCACGGCTGCCTCATCCTCGGCAGTGATGATCGGCCAGCGGAACATATCGCCTTCGTCAGCGGTGACGGCCTTGGGACCGCCGAAAAAGGCCAACTTGCTCATCGCCATGCTATAGCCATCCCAAGTCATTCATAAGTAGGTAAGCGATAATCTACGTTTAAGAACCCGTAATTTTTCGCAGCCGCGCTGGCGTCGGCATGTAATCGCTCTCCCACACCTGCTGCACCACCCCGTCTTCGATATAGGCCAAGCGCGGATAACCGTGGCCAAAGATCAAGCGACGCAAGTCCGTCGTCGATATGGTGGCAATGTCAAAGCGCGGTTGCAGCCGCTTCTTGAAGTCGATCAATTGCGGCGAGTCCTGCGCGAAACTCGTCAGGGCAATGAGCCGCGGCAACTGTGGGTCTTGTGCGAGGCCGTTCATCTTGGGTACGGCGTTTTGGCAGTGGATGCACGTGGGGCTGAACAACTCGATCAGGTACTCACCCTGCATCAAATCGACATCCAGCCCCTTGAGTGCCAAGCCAGAAAGCCGCACGCCGCTTTTGAGATCCGACTGCACAGTGCGCTCTATCTCGGGGAAAAACCGCCCACCGCCCACCGCCAGTCCGACGACGAGCGCACCTAACACCATCCGACTCGCCAGTGGCCAAACAGGCGCGCCGCCCGCCCCCCACCAATTGGGCCGATCAACCGCCGGCGCGGCACTTGCACTGCGGTGCATTCCCCACCAAGCAAACAGCAGCACTGCCAGCATTGCGCCATCTTCTATTGTCGCTTCCTTTGGTCCGCGCTCAACGAGGGCACCAAAGCAGCCGCAGTCTATCGAGGCCCCCATGTGCCAAGCCTTGGCCGTCAGCGCGGTAAACGCAGCCATCAGCACCGTCGCCAGCGGCAAGCACAGCCGCGGATACCAGTTGAGCAGCAGTGCCCAGCCGAGGACGAATTCAATGGGCCCCAATGCGATGGCCACCTTGGCGGCTGCCGACGCGGACTCCCATTCTACCACCCCGAGCATCTGCGCATAGGGAATGGCCTCCCAAAAAAAGAGCACCGGCTCCCATATCTTAATCGCTCCAGCAACTATATATACGACTCCGATAACCATCTGGCCGACGCGCGCGGCCTTGCTTATAGCGTCCATAATAAGTGCTCCTCAGTTGGTCAACTCGGTGAATACGGCTGAGAATACGCACCGCGTCTGCTGCATGCGCGCCTCTACTTCGTCTTGGAAGGCCGCTACGTCTTCGCTGCCGAGGGCGCGGCTCAATATCTCCAACTCCCGGCCGGTCGGCAGGGCGTCGCTGGCTCTTTCGCTGGCGAGCCGCATGCCCTTTTCCACGGCTCGCAGATACTCGTACGCATCGAGAAGAAAGCGGCCCTGCTCCGGATCTAAACAACCCCGCTCGACGAGTAACTGCAGCGCATGTCTCGTGCTACCTACGCGCAAGTGCCGGTCTCGATAGCCCCACTTGAGCACGAGTACCTGCGCCACAAACTCGATATCGACGATGCCGCCCGGGCCGCGCTTGATGTTGATGCGCGCCCGGCGCTTGCCCTGCGGCTCCATTCGCTGGCGCATCTCCTGCATCTGCGCGCCCAAGGCTTCGTCCACTTCCCGGCTGTAAACGAAGCGCTCAATCGCCCGCAAGACCCGCGCACCAAACTCGGCATCGCCGGCCACTTGGCGAGCGCGACTCAGCGCCATCCGCTCCCAAGTGGCCGCCCGCTGCGCCAAGTAGCGGCGGTAGCCGACCAGCGAGATGGCCATGGGGGCACCGGCCCCTTCGGGTCGGAGCCGCGCATCCACCGAGTACAGCCCCTGCTCGGCTAACAGGGCGATCAAGCGCTGGCTAAGCTCGATGAAAAACACGCTATTCGGTACGCCGCGGCGCGTCTTGCCGTCGCTTTCGTACACGAAAAACAAATCCAGATCCGAGCCAAAATCCACCTCGCGGCCCCCAAATTTGCCAGCGGCCAACACGGCGAACCGCACGTCGCGACCCTGTCGGTTGCGCGGCTTGCCCCACCGCCGTACCAACGGACGCCAAGCCAGCCGATAAACCGCTTGCAACACCTCGTCGCCCAACTCCGTCAGCCGCAGGAAAGTCTCCTCCTCGGTCGCCAACCCCATCAGGTCGTCGGCCCCAATCCGCAGAAGGGATCGATTCTGCATCCGCGCAACGGCGTGCAAATCACCGCGCACTGGACCAGGCTCCAAGCCCCGGCCAGCTTGGTCGATTAAGCTGTCGAGCAGGGCCGGATCGCGGCGCAAAAGATCGGCGAGAAAGCGGCTTGCCCCACAGATGGCAATGATCAAGGTGCGGAAGCCTGCGTACTCTTGTAATAAGGAGTACAAAGCACCCGGCGCACCATACGCCTCGACTAGTTGAGTGAAGCGCAAAAGCCCTTGATCCGGGTCGGGAGCCGCAGCCAGCGAATTCAGCAATTCCGGCAACAGGGCCTCAAAGCGTGCGCCCCCCCCACTCAACAGCAGGCCCATGGCCGCCAGCCGATGCAAGCGACGGTGTGCAGCCGCCCCATCGACAAAGCCCCGCGCCGCCAAGTCGGCTTTTGCCACCTCGCTGCCGCTTTCAACTTCCAAGAGCCACGTCGGGGAGCGCGGAGCCGCCGCGTCGCTGTAAAACAGCGCGGCAAACAGCCGGCGCACCCGCAGCCGATGCCCGGCCAGCTCACCGGCAAAGGCCCGTGCATCTCCATAGCCCATAATCAGGGCCAAGGCTCGCGCGGCCCGCGCCTCTTCCGGGATGGCGTAGTCGGGACGGCCAGAGGCGATTTGTAGTAGGTTTTCAACGCGGCGAAAAAACTCGTACGCGCTCTTTAGCGCACTGGCCTCTGCCACAGTCAATGCCGTCACCGCGGCCAAGCAGTCGATGGCGGCCAGCGTGTTGTGGATGCGCGCTTGGGGATGGATGCCCCCGTAGAGTAGCTGTAGGCACTGGACGATGAATTCGATGTCGCGGATCCCACCGGCTTGCAACTTGATGTTGTTCTCGCCGCGGGGACGCTCGCGGATGCTCGCCTCAATCCGCTCCTTGATGCGGCGGATTTCCTCGTGCGGTGCCGAGTGGAAGTGGGCCGGGTAGATAAAGGGCCGGAGCATGGCCGCGTATTGTCCCCCCAACGTCGGCGATCCCGCCACGCGCCGGGCCTTGATGAGCATCTGCCGCTCCCACAGTTCCCCACGCGTCTCGTAATAAGCCCAACTCGCACGCAACGAGTGGGTCAAGGTACCGCTCGCGCCTTCGGGGCGCAGCCGCATATCGACTCGGTAGAAAAACCCATCCTTGGTCGCCGCGGTCAGCACCTGGACTAGGCGCTGGCCCAAGCGGCGGAAGAACTCGCTGTTCGCCAGCGGCGTCCCCCCCCGTTCGGGCTGGGTCTCGCCTTCGCCGTCCCACACGAAAATCAGGTCAATGTCCGAGCTATAATTTAACTCCTGCCCTCCATATTTGCCCAAACCGACGACGAGGAAGCGCGCCGGGCGGCCGCGTTCGTCTAGCGGCTGCCCGTGGTCATGCCACAAGTCGTACTGGCATGTTTCGAGGGCTAACTCGACCACCATGTCGGCTAGGTCAGCTAGCTCTTTCCCTATTTGTGCGACCGGCTTAGTGCCGAGGATCTCGGCGGCACCAATGCGCAAAATTTCGCGCCGATGCACCCGCCGCAATACCTCCAAACGCTCCTCGGACTCGGAGGTATGACCGAGCTCGGTGCGCAAAATCTGCCGTAGGACACTCCGCTTTAGCGGCTCGACTAAATGCGGGGTCTCGGCCAACAGCCACAGCAGGAACTCGGAATTGCACACCAAGATGTCGGCGAGAAAGGTGCTGTGACTCACGATCTGCACCAAGCGCTGGCACAGGATGGAGTCGGCCTCCAAGTGAGATAAAAGCCCCCGCGGACTGCCGTACGCCATGGCCAAACGCGCCAACTGCCGCAGCCCCTCGTCCGGCCGTCCCGTCGCGGCTAGTTCGGCCAACGCGAGGGCTGGCAGCGGCGCGGATTGCGGCGGGCTGCCCATCCGGTCCAAGGTCTCTAGAGCCTGGACCGGATGGGCAAAGCCCAATTGCTCTAGTGGATCCAGGGCTTTGGCCGCGTCGGCAGTGAGGGCGCAACGGGCCAGTTCCAATGCGGTGGGCACTGCCGGGGCTTCAGAGGGCGTTTTCGCCGGTTTCGCCGGTGCGGATGCGGATAGCCTCAACCAAGTTGGAGACGAAGATCTTACCATCGCCGACCTCGCCGGTGGCAGCCGACTGCAAAATCGCCTCCACCGCTTCGTCGAGTAGGCCATCGCCAACGGCCAATTCAATGCGAATTTTGGGCATGAAGTCGAGCTGGTACTCGGCACCGCGGTAGATTTCGCTGTGGCCGCGCTGGCGACCGCAGCCGCGCACCTCGCTGACGGACATCCCGACGAGGCCAATCGCGGCCAAGGAGCTTTTGACCTCATCGAGTTTGAAGGGCTTGATAAAGGCCACGATGTTTTTCACGGCATCCCTTTCAGCGAGGCGAAAACCGGGGCTTGCGGCCGTAGCTTACGCCGCCGGCCGCCGGCATCTCGGCGACGCCGAGGGGCTTTTGTTGGCTGCCGTGGGTTGGGCCGATGCAACTGGCCGGGATCTCTTCGGTTAGCACGACCGCGCCGCGGGCGAAAAAGCGATAACCCTCGTCGTGGGCCTTGGCCGCGAGAATTTCCACCACGCAGGGGGTGTCGCGTTGGTGGCTGTGCGACTCGGCCGCCTCGTGCGTCAGCGACAGATGCACGTAGTAGCGATCACCTGGGGAAATGCCCTCGCGAGCAAAGCGCTGGGCCGCGCTGCGGGTCGTACCCATGTAGAGCCGCTCGGGTGGCGGATCCATAGGCTCGCCGTCCATATCGACGAAAAAACTGTGTCCGTACAGTGCGCGGAGGCCGAACTCGTTCAGTTCAAAGCGATACTGCTCTGGATCCTTGACGAGGGCAACGATCTCGGCTTCGGGCACCTCTGAGTAGCGTTCCTGTACTCCTTGCAGCACCTGATCCAACGGCGCGTAGCCGTAGGCATCTATCTCCAGTCCGAATTCGTCGGGCCGGTGCCTGAGCATCAGCGAAAGCAATTTGGAAATGCGACTTGTATTGGCCACTGCTCATCGCGTCCTTTCAACATTAGTTCGCCGGCTCGCAGGCCGGCGCAGTCTTAGAGGTTCCACTGTGCGCGATAGGTTTCAATGGCCTGGGCGACCGCCTCATCGGACAGGGCGATGATTTGGGCCGCCAGCATGGCCGCATTGCGGGCGTTGTCAATGCCGACGGTCGCCACCGGGATCCCCGGGGGCATCTGCACGATGGAGTAGAGAGAATCGACTCCGCGAAGCGCGCCCGAGGCAATAGGGACCCCGATGACCGGCAGAGTCGTATGCGCCGCCACCACTCCGGGCAGAGCCGCAGCTAAGCCGGCACCGGCGATGATCACCTTGAGGCCGCGGCCAGCCGCCTCGCGGGCCCAAGTAGCGGTGCGCTCGGGGTTGCGGTGGGCCGAAGATACGACCATCTCGTAGCCGAGGCCTAGCTCTTCGAGCACCGCCGCCCCCTTGCGCATGATATCCTCATCCGAGGTGCTGCCCATGATTACGCCAACGCGAATGTCTGCCATATAAAAAACGTCCTCCCTGCGAATCCTATCGCACACAGTAACGATTAAGCGTTAAAATAAGCCAAATCGCCCGTGCGCGACAACCGCTCTAAGGAGCGTTCATTTTGCGGCGCAGGAAGGCGGGAATGTCCAAGTCGCCAACCGCAGGACGCACTGGCTCCTGATGCTCCTGGGGGGTGTCGTGGCCGTTGCGCAGATACGTGGGCACATCCAAGGAGGTGCCCGCATTGCCGACGAGGATCGGGCTGCCGGTGGTCAGCGGATCCGACTCCACGTCCTGCACCGACTCCTCTTGTTCGCGGGCCGGCCGCTCGGCTTCGCTGCCCTTGTTCAGGCTGAAGCCCGTAGCTATGACCGTCACGCGGATATTCTCGGTCAAGCTGTTGTCGATTACGGTGCCGAAGATGATCTCGGCATCCGAGCCGGCGGCTTCGTTGATCAGCGACATGACCTCGTTGACCTCGTAGAGCGTGAGATTGGAGTCGCTGGCGATATTGATCAACACGCCCTTGGCACCGGCGATCGATACGTCCTCTAAAAGCGGGCTGCTGATCGCCTTGCGGGCAGCCTCCACGGCCCGCTCTTCGCCACTGTGCTCCCCGAGTCCCATAATCGCGTCCCCGCCCATGGAAATCACAGTGCGCACATCGTTGAAGTCGAGATTGACCATGCCCGGGATCGTAATCAGGTCGGAAATGCCGCGCGTGGCCTGCATCAGCACTTCGTCGGCCTTGAGAAACGCATCTTCGAGGGTAGTGTCGCGGCCGCAGACGGTCAGCAGACGCTGGTTCTTGATAGTGATCAGGGTGTCCACTTGGTCCTTTAGTTCGGCAATCCCGCTCTTGGCGTTTTTCATCCGCGGGCCGCCTTCCATTAGGAAAGGCTCGGTGACGATGCCGACCGTCAGGGCCCCTTGATCGCAGGCGATTTCCGCAACTGTGGGCGCGGCCCCCGTACCCGTGCCGCCGCCCATGCCAGCCGTGATGAAGATCAGATCCGAATCCTGTAGCTGCTTGGAAACCTTGTCGCGGTCTTCCTCGACGGCTTGCCGGCCCACTTCCGGGTCGGCACCAGCACCCAAGCCCCGCGTGACGCTGCCGCCAATGCAAATGGGGAAGTCGGCCCGCGAGGCCTCCAACGCCTGTGCATCCGTGTTGACAGCGACGAATTCGACGCCGTGCATTCCGGACTCGATCATGCGGTTGATGGCATTGCCGCCGCTGCCACCAACGCCGACGACCTTAATTCGCGCCCGATGCTCGTTGTCGATTAACCTAATTGCCATGATTATTCCTCCTTGATTTTCGGGGCTAGCACCGCCGCTAGTCCCGTGGTTGTAACCACCTTTTTACGCGCCCGAATACTGAATCGAAGGAATTTTCGACCAGCATCTGCGTTCCTTTTTGGTTTTTCTCCTCCTGCTGCTCCGCTTCGTAGAGAAGCAGGCCCAGCGCCGTAGCATACGGCGGGCTAGCTAGCTCTGTGGCCCCCTCAAACCTGACCGGGACGCCCAGACGCACAGGCATGCCAAAGACCTGCTCGGCCAAGGCCACAGCTCCGGTAATTTGCGCTCCCCCGCCCGTGAGGACAATGCCCGCGCCTAGCGCGACATTGGGCAGCGCGGTATAGACCTGCCTGCGGGCTAGGGCCAATATCTCTTCCATCCGCGCCTCGGCGATAAGGGCAACAGTTTCACTAGGCGCACCCGCGCACTTGACCCGTTCAGCCTCGGCCCGCGCGGTGCGCAGCCCAACGCCGATGTCGTTAGTCACATTCTGCCCACCCAATCCGATGATGCCCGAGTGGCGCACCCCTTTGCCAGCGAAGACCGCCACATCGGTCGTGCCACCGCCGATGTCGAGCAGGCAGACCCCCATCTGCTGCTCGTCCTCGCTGAGGACAGCGTAGCTCGAAGCAAGCGGACCAAGAACGACACTGCGCACCTCGACACCAGCGCGGAGGATGCTGTGACAGATGTTCCGCACCGCGGCAACCGAGATGGTGACCACGTGTACACTCGCCTCTAAGCGCACTCCATACATACCCACAGGGTCGAGAATGCCCCGCTGGCCATTGACGGCAAATTCTTGGGGCAAAACGTGCAGCACCTCGCGGTCGAACGGCACTTTGACCACGCCGGCCGCAGCGAGGACTCGGGCGCGGTCCTGTGTTCCGATCCATCCGCCTTCGCCGCCGACAGCCACCATGCCCGTGCTGTTGAGGCTGGCGATGTATTCGCCGGAAATGCCGGCGTACACCGAGTCGATTTCGACTCCAGCCATCAGCTCTGCTTGACGCATGGCCTCGCCAATGGCATGCACGGTCTTCTCTGCATCCACAATTGCCCCGCGCTGCATCCCCTCTGAGGGGCACTCGCCCATGCCGATAACCCGCAGCGGTCGCTCGGCGACCCGCTCGGCAATGACGGCGCAGACCTTGGTCGTACCCAAGTCTAGCCCAGCGACAATGGTGCTGCGCTCCTCACCCCAATTCATCCCGATTTCGCTTTCTTTTTGCCGACGACCATCTGGCCGGCATAGCGCAAGTCGATATAGGCCGGATCGGGATGGCTCTGATGGACGCGCGGCATCAGCTCGCGAATGGTGCGGAGCCGACGGTCGGCTTCGTTTGCGGGCAAGCGTACTTCGAGTCCATCGCCTACCATCTGCAAGCGAATACCCGCCCCAGACAACGGCTGGATGCCGGCCACGTTGAGGCAGAATTCCGCATCCGCGGCCGTGGCCTCCTCCCACCAGCGCAGTATGGCCAGCAGCGCGGAATCCGGCACCGCCACGCCCGGCCTCAGCGAGTCGCCGCCGACGGACAGCCCGGATATGACGGGCAAATTGCGAGCGGTTGGACCTACGGGGAGCAGGACGCCATCGGGCGCGACCCCGTAGATCTGGTCCAAATCGACCCAAGCCACTTGGCGGTGCTCGACTATATCGACGGCAATGCGGTCGGGCGGCTTGCGCACCACGAGAGCCTGCTTGATCCAATACATGGCCTCTAGCCGCTGCGCGACTTCGTCCAAGTCAATGGCGAAAATGTTGGTCCCGGCCGCGAGGCCGCTGGCGGCATGCACATCTGCCCCGTCGAGCCGCCGCAACCCATCCACCTCAATGGACTTAAGGCCAAAGAAGGAAGCTCGGCCTAAGTAGGTGACCACCTGATAGGCCGCCAAGGTGCTGCCCGTGGCCAAGATCAAGAGCGCAATCCAAGGCCAGCGGGCCTTGCTGCGGCCTCGGGCCTCCACGGTTAGCGGCTTCTTGCGCGCCTTGGTCTTCTTGCGGTTCACGAGCGCTCTCCGGCGGTCAAGGCCGCGATCAGCTCCTCAGCTACCTCGCCGATGTCGCCGGCCCCCATGACCAGGACCAAGTCGCCCCGGCGACAGATAGCCACCAAGTGGGCGACGAGCTGCTCCCTGTCCGGCAGGTATTCCACAGCTTTGTACCCGCTCCTGTGCAAGGCTCTCGCGATCAGCTCGGAGTTCACGCCGGGCAGCGGGGCCTCCCGCGCGGCAAAGACCGCCGCCAGCACCACGTAGTCGGCCGCAGCTAGCTCGCGGGCAAAGGCCGCAGCCAATTCGCGGGTGCGCGAGTACAGGTGGGGCTGGAAAACGGCGATTACGCGGCGGCCACTCTGCCGCGCAGCGGCCAAGGCCGCAGCCAATTCGGCTGGGTGATGGGCGTAGTCGTCCACGACCAGCACACCGGCGAGTTCCCCCTTGCGCTGAAAGCGCCGATCGGCCCCGCCAAACTGCTCCAAGGCGTCGGCGATCACTGCGAACTCCACTTGTAGCGCACAAGTCAGCGCAGCGGCCCCAGCGGCATTGCGGACATTGTGTGCGCCGTGGACCTGCAACTCGATTTCGCCTAGCTTTTGCCCGTCGAAACACAGGGCAAACCGGCTGCCCCAAGCCCGCTCTTCGAGCTCGGCGATTCGAAAGTCGTTGTCGCCATCCATGCCATAAGTCTGATGGGGACGCTGCAAGTCGGCCAGCACCCGCTCCCCGACCAGCCCGTCCCCGGCCAGCACACTGCGGCCGCAGAAAGGCAGGCGCGCGAGAAATTGGCCGAAGGCCAGTTCAAGGGCCTTCAAGTTCCCATAGTAGTCGAGGTGTTCGGCGTCTATACCTGTCACGAGAGCCAAGCTCGGATACAGGTGCAAGAAGCCGCCGGCAAACTCATCGGCCTCTACCACGAAGACCTCGCCGCTGCCCGGCTCGGCCTGCGGCCGCCCATTTAGCCAGCCCCCGACCAAGACCTGGGGATCGAGGCCAGCGCAGCGCAAGATCGCCGCCACCATCGAAGCGGTCGTCGTCTTGCCGTGGGCACCGGCTATGGCAAGAGTCAACGGTACGCGGGACAGCTCCCCGAGCACCTCGGCCCGACTCGCTGTGGTAATTCCCTCTTGCGCGGCAGCCTGCCGCTCGGGGTTGTCAGCCGGTACGGCAGCCGAATACACCACTAGATCCGCGCCTTGTACGAGCTCGCTGTCGTGCCCCACTGCGACGGCGAATCCCTCTTGGCGCAGCAGCGCGACGCTGCGCGAGTCGGCCTGATCCGAGCCGCTTACCACGCAGCCTTTGGCAGCGATAAGCCGGGCCAAGCCCTCCATGCCCGCCCCACCGATGCCGACGAGGTGAACGCGGCGATATTGGTCGAAAAGAGTCTTCATGACTACCAACCCACCAAGCCATCTTGGTGTCCGGGGGCCGTGCGGGCGACCCCCAGCAAGATACCTACCCCTACCATGTTCCCCATCAGTGCCGAGCCTCCGTAACTGACAAAGGGCAGCGGTAAGCCAGTGGTGGGCAGTACCCCGATGACCACGCCGATGTTCAGCAGGGCGTATATCGAAATCATCGCCGTAATACCGACGGCGACCAAAAAACCATACGTATCGCCGGCGCGGGCCCCGATGCGCAGCCCGTAAAACGAGAACGCTGCGAAAAGCCCGCTAACGACCAGCGTACCCACAAGTCCCATTTCCTCGCCGATGACTGAGAAGACAAAATCCGTGTGTGGCTCGGGTAAGTACTGCTCTTTTTGCATGCTGTTGCCCAAACCCACCCCAAAAAGGCCGCCGTTGCCCATACCGCAGAGCGACTGCAAGAGTTGGTAGGAGCCAGCCGGATCGCGTTCTGGGTCAATAAAGTTGAGCAAACGACGCATCTGATAACTCGAATACATCAGGGAAAGCCCAATGCCCAACAGTGCGAGCAACCCGGCCCCGGCCAAGTGGTGCAAGCGCATTCCGCCGACCCACAGCATGATCAAGGCAATCAGCCCCAGCGCGATGGCCGTCCCCAAGTCGGGCTGTAATACGATGAGCACGAGGACGAAGCCGACGACCAACAAACGGGGGATAAACCCGCGGCTAAAATCGTGTAGCTCGTCGCGCTTGCGCACCAAGACATCCGCCAAGTAGAGCACCAAAGCCAGCTTGGCGAACTCGGCCGGCTGAAAGGCCAAGCCCCTGCCCAAGGCCGGAATGCTCAACCAGCGCTGGGCCGCGCCATGGCCCCACGCCAAGACCAGCAAGAGCGACAAGAGGGCCAACAACATGATGGGGCGCGAAAGCCGAGCCCACCAATGCAAAGGCAGCCGCGAAAACGCGAGCGCGAGCACCAAACCGATGAGGACGCGGATGGATTGCTTCTTGAGGAAGAGGCCCGAGTCGCCAAAGCGCACATTCGCCAAAACCGAACTAGAGCTATAGACCATGACCAGTCCCAGACCTAGCAGCGTCATGCAGATCAGCAACACGCACATGCTGTCGCGCTGAACAGCTATCATCAGCAAGGAACTCTATGTTGCTAGGGGATTGAGAATGCGCCCGGTGGGAGCGAGCTATCTCAACTGCTGCAGAATGCGTTCGACGACTCGGTCAAAGGCCATGGACCGAGAGGCCTTGACTAAGACCAAGTCGCCGTGACGCAATTGCGCCGCGGCGAATTCGCCGAGTTGCTCGGGCTGCTCGAAGTGGCGAGCCGCGTCTTGGGCCATGCCAGCCGCACGGGCCGCGGCCACCAAATGCACACTCTCGCGGCCAGCAGCCAGTACGACATCGGCGCACGCGGCGGCCTTCTCACCTACGGTCGCGTGCAACGGGCCGCTCTCCGCGCCGAGCTCTAGCATATCGCCGAGCACGGCAATTTTCCGCACACTAGGCACATCGAGGAGGAGGTCGAGTGCGGCTGACATCGAACCGGGGCTGGCGTTGTAGCAATCGTCGATTACTGATACCCCGTTTTTGTACGCGATCTCGCCGCGCTGGCTCACCGCCCGAAAATCGGCGAGGGTACGCTGGATCTCTTCCCAAGGTACGCCAAGGATGCGGCCGATAGCGGCTGCCGCCAAGGCATTGTACGCGTTGTGTCGCCCCGGGATATTGAGATCAATGGGAACATGGTGTAGAAGGAAGTGGCCGCAGCCCTTCTGGTCGAGTACGAGCCTCTCCCCACGAAACTCGCTCTCACGCGCAAAACCGAAGGTCAGGAGTCTCCCCTTTGTCCTCTTTACCTCCTGAGCCACGACACGGTCATCGGCGTTGACGAGAGCCGTTAAAGACTCGTCCAGATAATCCAGAAGCTCCCCTTTGGCCTTGGCCACTCCTTCTACAGACCCGAAAAATTCTATGTGTGCAGTCCCGATGTTGAGCAAAACCCCAATGGTAGGCTCGGCAACCGAACACAGATAGCGAATGTCTCCCACCCGCCGCGCCGCCAGTTCCAATACCACCGCCTCGTGGCTCGGCGACAATTGCAGCAAAGTGCGGGGCAGCCCTATCTCGTTGTTCTCGTTGCCGATGGTTTTCAAAACGCGGTACCGCTGCCCCAAGACAGCGGCGATCATTTCCTTGGTCGTCGTCTTGCCCGTGCTGCCTACAACGGCCACCACCGGCACCTCCCAGCGCCGTCGATACGCCCGCGCCATATCGCCCAGCGCTCGCAGCGTCGAGCCGACGGCCAACAGCGGGCCGGAAGCCGCCCGGTCCAACCCTGGCCAACAACGCTCCACTAAGGCCGCGCACGCACCGCGGGCAAAGGCTGCCTCGACGAAATCGTGCCCATCGAAGCGCTCGCCCCGCAGCGCGACGAACAGCGCGCCCTCGTCAATGACCCGGCTGTCGGTTGCCACCGCTTGCAGGGCGCAATCCGGCTGGAGACTACCGACCAGGTCGGCAGCCGTCCATTGCACCATCTCGCTCAGGGTCACGGCGCGCATGATAGCTGCCTTTCCCCAGTGTGCAAACCCCGCAGCACGCGCCGCGCAACTTCGCGGTCGTCAAAGGCCACGACGCGATCGGCTAGCTCCTGTTCCTGTTCGTGCCCCTTGCCGGCAATGACCACCACATCCCCGCCGCGCGCTGTGGTGAGAGCCTTGGCAATGGCTTGCGCGCGGTCAACTTCGCTGTGTACCGCGTGTCTGTCGGGTGCGCCGGCGGCCATCTCGTCGATGATGCACTGCGGATTCTCGCTGCGCGGGTTGTCCGAAGTCAAGACCGTCCAATCGGCCCACTCACCAGCGATGCGGCCCATCAGTGAACGCTTGCTGCGATCTCGATCCCCGCCGCAGCCGCAGACGCAGATCAAGCGGCCACTCCCCAAGTCGCGGGCGGCGCACAAAATCATTTCCAGCGCGTCCGGGGTGTGGGCGTAATCCACGATGACCGCGAAGTCCTGCCCCTCGACAATCTGCTCGCAGCGGCCCGGTACGCTCTCTAGGGCGGCCAAGCCACGGCACAGAGCCGCGGCATCCAAATCCAATGCCAACCCGGTGGCCACGACGGCCATGGCGTTGTAGTAATTGAAGCGGCCGATCAAATGCGTCTGCACCTCGATGGGGCCGGCTGGGGTGTCCAAGCACAGCTGCGTCCCCTGCGGGCCAGCAGCCGCGCTTTGCAACCTCACCTCGGCCTCTGGACTACAACCGTACGTCACGACGCACGCCTTTGTCCTGCGGGCCAATTCGTCGGCGCGGGCATCGTCGGTGTTAATCACCGCAATCCCACCTTCTTGCAGGCCTTCAAAAAGCCGGGCCTTGGCCGCAAAGTACGCCTCCCAAGTCCCGTGAAAATCCAAGTGATCGCGCGTCAGATTGGTAAAGATCGCCGCCCGGAAGGAAATGCCCTCCACCCTTTTTAATGCCAGCCCATGGGAAGACACTTCTAGCACGGCCGCTCGCTTGCCGGCATCGACGAGCCGGCGCAGTAAGCCGTGGAGTTGGGCGGCCTCGGGCGTAGTATTGTCCATCTTCTCCAATGCGCCATCGCCCCAGAATCCCAAGGTCCCCAAGTACCCGCACGGCAAACCGGCAGCTTCGAGGGCGCTCCTGAGCAGGAAGGCGGTGGTGGTCTTGCCATTGGTGCCGGTGACTCCGACGTTGAGCAGTGCTCGTCCGGGAAAGGCGTAAAAACGCGCTGCCATTCGGGCCAACGCGGCCCGACAGTCCGCCACCTGTACCCGCGTTGCCCCGGCACAATCGATCCGCTCCTCCACCATCACGGCGCGGGCACCGCGGGCTATAGCATGGTCGACAAAGCGGTGCCGGTCCTGCTCCTGCCCCCCGCGCACGGCCACGAAAAGGTCGCCTTCCTCCACGCAGCGCGAATCGCAGCGGATCTGCCCTAGATCAATATCTCGGTCGCCCTCCACGCAGGCGTCAGGCAACTCTTCGAGTAGGTATTTTAGTTCCATCTAAATACCTCTCGAACTTTGGGCTAGAATGTTTCCGATGAGTCGCGCCTGCTGCGCTTTCCACGAGCTGCGGCTAGCCCCTTCGCCCAGCGTACAGTTGATTCGCTCGACGCGACCGGCCCGACCGGGCAGGGGCGACTGCCTGACGACCGCGGTCCCTGCACCAGAAAAGGCCACCGGTAACCCCCGCATCTGTGCTTGGAAGCGGGCCATGGCCTGGGTCATGCCGCGCAGGTCTGGCACGGCTGGTCCCTCTTTCTGCGGATGCTTGGCCGCTGGCTCGACCAACGAGCCGCCGGGTAGGCTGATAATCCGCTTCATCACCCGGCGGAAGGTCGGGGCTGCTACGTATCCTCCCCATCCGTTCACACGGGGGTTTTCGACCATAATCACGCACGCGTACTGAGGATCGTCGGCCGGCAGAAAGCCGACGAATGAGGCGATGCTGGCGTTGGGGTCGTAGCCGCTGCCACCGGTTACAGCGCGCTGGGCCGTGCCTGTCTTTCCGGCCACGACCACGCCCTGGATGCGGGCCTTTTGCCCGGTGCCTTTTTCCACTACCCCGGTCAGTACCTCGCTCAGCGTCGCCGCAGTCTGCCGACTCACGACCCGGCGGATCGGCTGGGGGCCGCCGCGATCGTCGAGCCGACTGTCCGGGCCGATCGTTCCGGCGACGATCCTTGGTGCCATCAGCACACCGCCGTTGGCAATGGCCCCGTACGCCATGGCAAGCTGTAGGGCCGTCACGCCGATTTCCTGCCCGATGGCGATGGTCGCCAGCGACCGCTTGGACCACTGATCGACCTCCTGTAATAAACCAGGTGTTTCCGCCGGCAAGTCAATGCCAGTGCGAATGGCAAAGCCAAAGTTGCGGATGTGTTCGTAAAAGCGGTGCCGCGACAGCCGCTGCGCCAACTTGATCGTGCCGATGTTGCTCGATTTTTCCAAAACCTGAGGAAAGAGCAGATCGCCGTGGGGCTGGACATCGTGGATGGTGTCCCCATTGGCCAACCTGAATGTCCCCCACTCGCAAAAGATGCGATCTTGCAGGCTAGTCAGACCGTCTTCAAGGACGGAGGCGGCCGCGACAATTTTGAAGGTCGAGCCGGGTTCGTACACGTCAGTTATCGCGCGGTTGCGCCTGAGTTCCGGCGACGATCGAGACGCCTTATTGGGGTCGAAAAGCGGCAGGTTGGCCATGGCCAGCACCTCGCCGCTGCGCGGGGCGATGATGACGCCCAAAGCACCTTGGGCCTTTGAGCCGTCGATGGCCCGTTGTAGCTCTTCTTCTAGAATGCTCTGATAGACCACGTCGATGGTCAGCATCAGGTCGCGGCCGTGCTCCGGCTCTTCGCGTCGCTGATGCCGCCCGGGCACGTGCTCGCCCCGCGCATCGACGTATTCCAATATAGAGCCGTCCTTTTCGCGCAGTATGTCGTCGAAGGCCCGCTCAATCCCCTCGCGGCCGCTGTTGTCGATGTTGGTGTGCCCGATGAGTTGGCCGGCCAGCGGCCCCAAGGGGTACTGGCGGCGGGTCTCTGGGTGTTGGAATACGCCGGTGTACGCGACCTCGCCCACGTTTGCGTCAACTACCTGACGCGCCAGATAGATAAATTGCTTGTCCTCACGCAATTGACGCTCGATGAACTCGGCCCGTTTATCGCTCAGGGGCGCGAAGTGGGCGGCTACGCGCTTGGGTTCCTCAACCTGATTGGGATAGGCGTAAAACGACGTGGCTTGGACATCTATGGCCAAGTTGTTGCCGCGCCGATCTACGACCTGACCCCGGTTCGCCTTCAGTGTGCGACGCTTAAGGTACTGATCGCGGGCCTCGGCGCTGTACGCCTCGTGCCTGAAGATCTGGATTTGGACTAGGCGTGCGGACAAACCTAACCACGCCACCACGCCCAAAACTACGACCCAGCGCAGCCGACCAATGCCCGTATGTTGCACCCGTGGCCCCATCAATCTCCTTCCCAATGCACCAATGCGCCATCCATGCCATCCACAGTTTCCGAGGGGTAGATCATGCCGAGCTGGCCGAAGGCCACTTTCTCGACAAAACCGGAGTTTTTCCGCACCGAGATGGCCGCCAATAGCTGGGTGCGCGCGCTGTCGAGTTCAACTATTTGCGTCTCAGCCGTGCTGATGTCGCCGGCCACCCGGGCCATTTCGACCTTTTGCCAGATGTGGAAGAGGGCCGCCCCGGCCAGCATCCCTATGAGGAGTACGCACTTCGCACAGGAAATTCCGCCTTTGTTCATATCAGCCTGCCTCGATTTTTTCGTAGATCCTCAAAACGGCGCTGCGCGCCCGAGTGTTTTGTTTGACCTCGGCCTCGCCCGCCCGCTGCAACTTGTGCCCCACTCGCTTAAACGACGGTTTCCGCCCGCAGGTGCAAACGGGCATGCGCGGCGGACAGATGCAGCCGCGCACCAGCTCCGCGAGATGCTGCTTGACCAACCGATCCTCCAAGGAGTGATAGGCCACGACGGCCAGTCGGCCGCCGGGCTTCAGCCACGCCTCCGCAGCCGTCAACCCCTTCTGTAACTGCCCCAACTCGTCGTTGACGGCAATGCGCAACGCTTGGAACACGCGCGCCAACGTCTTGTTGAGCATCTGGGGCCGCGTGGCCGCTACGGCCTGGCGCAAAGCCTGCGTAGTGGTCAAGGGTGCAAGCCGCTGCTGCCGGCAGATCGAGCGTGCGATACGACGTGCCGCGCGCTCTTCCCCGTAGCGCGCAATCAGCTCGGCCAGTTCGGCCTCGCTGCACGCCGCGATCCATCTGGCGGCTGTGGGGCCAATTTCCGCATCCATTCGCATGTCGAGAGGCCCGTCGGCCCGGTAGCTGAATCCCCGGGCCGGTGCGTCGATCTGATGTGAGGAAACCCCTAAGTCGAACAGAACTCCGCTCAACGGCCCGATCCCCTCCTGGGCCAGCAACTCGCTTAATTCGGCAAAGCGGCCTCGCCGCACGACAGCCCGCGTATCTGTTGCCAACCTCGCTCGCGCTACCGCTACGGCCTCCTGATCGCGATCCACTGCAAGCAGCCGCCCCTTGGGACCGAGAGCCTGAAGCAATGCCCAACTGTGGCCGCCACCGCCAGCCGTCGCATCCACGTACGCTCCGTCCGGATCGGCGACCAGCCCCGCGACCACTTCCGCAACCATGACCGGAATGTGGTACGCCATGTCGTTGCCAAGTCATCATGCGTTCACAGGTTGATGTCGATGTCCCCGAGTTCTCCCCCCACTTTTTCCATCGTCTCTTCCACTGCCGGAAACTCATCGCATTCGTCTGGATTCCAAAATTCCAACTTGTTTAAAACGCCGATGATCACCATCTGACCGTTGATATTGGCCTTTTCTAAGAGTTTGCGCGGAATGCCGACCCGCCCTTGGCGATCCATTTTCACTTCCGCCGCATGCGAGAGCATAGAGCGAATAAATGTTCTCACCTCGCGTTTGGTCTGCGATAGGCTGAGCAGTTTGTGCGCCATTTCCTCCCAGATGTGTTGGGGATAGGCGGCCAAGCAGTGGTCGAAACCCCGCACCACAACGAGCGTGTCGTCGGCTTCTGGCGGCAGTTTCTTGCGGAACTCCGCAGGCACAAAAATTCGCCCCTTGTCATCGATGGGAACCTCGTGTCTGCCTGTGAAAAACTGTGCCATTTGATGCCCGCGCCAAGCTAAAACCTTCGTCCCACCACTTTCCACCACTTTCCACCACACCCCAAAATACATCTGTCTCAATGGGGCGTCAAGCACAATTTTTTCTATGTTTTTCAGATAGATACGGCCATTTTAAAAGATATATACACAAGTTTGTGTATATATCACACAATATTGTGTGCATCTCACTTACTACCTACTCTCTTTAATTATTGCCTCTACTGTCATCTTGACATAGAAAAGGGGCTGGCCATAGCGTGGTCCAGCCCCTTTTTGCGTGCTCGGTGGGTACCTTTACGCCGGTATCTTCTCCATGACCCGGCGATAGATCGGCTTGCCCTGTGCAAGGAACTTGTCTTCGTAATTCGTCCGTGCCCCCAACCACTCGACATCCGCCTCCACCAAGCACGGGCTGGTTTCCAGTGCGGCGAGCATGACATCGAAATAGTCGGCGTAATCCGTGGCTAACCACAACTGACCACCCACGCACAAAGTGCGCTCAACTTCGCGCAGAAAGTCCTCGTTAAAGAGTCGTCGCTTGTAGTGCCGCTTCTTAGGCCAAGGATCGGGAAAGTAGATGTGATAGGCCCGCACCGACGCAGCGGCCACGAAGAATTCGATGAATTCCCGCGCATCCAAGTGCGCGAATCGCACATTGCTGAGGTTGCGGCGCGCGGCGCGCTGGCAGGCAATGCGCAAGTATTTGGCCGCCCATTCGACTCCGACGAAATTCACTGTGGGCTGGCGGCTGGCCGCGTCGATGATAAAGCGCCCTTTGCCAATGCCGATTTCGACCTCCACCGGCTGGTCATTGCCAAAAACTTCCCGCCAATCCAACGTCGGATCCCGGTCTGGGCTATCCGGTAGCACCAGAAAACCCTCTCCGGTCTGCTCCATCAAATTCTCCCCAAAGAAAAGGCGCTCCCTAGTATAGGGAGCGCCGCGCAAATAATACTGTGAATCGAGATCAACCCGCGGCCTCGCTGTGCGAGGGCAAGCCGCAAAACTGCTCGTAGTCAATCAGCTCGGTGACGGTCGGGCTGTCGCCGCACACCGGGCACTCGCTGTCGCGCCGGAGCTTGAGTTCGCGGAATTTCATCTCCATCGCGTCGTAGAGCATCACCCTTCCCATCAAGGAGGTGCCCTGTCCCAACAGCAGCTTGACGACCTCGGTGGCCTGCATCAGCCCGATGATGCCAGGCAGGACCCCTAAGACCCCACCCTCGGCGCAGCTAGGCACCTCCCCGGGCGGCGGCGGCTCGGGATAGAGGCAGCGATAACACGGGCCGTCCCCGGGCACGTACACGGTAGCTTGGCCCTCAAAACGAAAAATGCTGCCGTCAACCACGGGCTTTTTCTGCATTACGGCCGCATCGTTGACCAAATAGCGGGTCGGAAAGTTGTCGCAGCCATTGACCGCGATGTCGTAGCCATCCATGATCTCGAAAATGTTGTGCGACGTTAGCAGTTCGTAGTGCGCGTGTATCTCGATGCCGGGGTTGATGTCGAGCAACCGGTCGCGGGCGGCCTCGACCTTGGGCCGGCCGAGATCGGACTCTCCGAAAAGCACTTGCCGCTGCAAGTTGCTCTTATCGACGACATCGGCATCTACCAAGCCGATCTTGCCGACGCCGGCCGCGGCCAAGTACAGGGCCGTCGGACAACCCAAGCCGCCTGCCCCTACCAGCAATACCCGGCCCTTGAGCAACTGCTGCTGCCCCTTCTCTCCGACTTCGGGCAGGATGAGATGCCGAGCGTAGCGCTGCAAGTCCTCTTCGGAGAGCAGGCCACCCTGCTCGATGGCATAGCCAGCGTCCTTCCAGCCTTTGAAACCGCCGATCATGGACTTGGCATTGGTGTAGCCCATAAAGGCCAAATCGCGCACGGCCAAGGCCGAGCGGTTGCCCCCAGCGCAATAGAGCACGATTTGCGCGTCGCGGTCTACGGTCACGTCTTCTTCGATGTTGAGCTCCAAAAAACCGCGTGGGATCAACTCGGCCCCGGGGATATAGCCGTCCATGACCTCTTCCCGCTCGCGCACATCTACGATGTGAACTGGCCGGCCGGCTTGGCGGGCCCCTTGGACTTCAGCCGGGGTCACTTCGGCGATTTCGGCCTTTACCCTCTCTAGTAGCTGATTGGATGTAACAGTCATACTCTCTCCTCAATTGCTAATGCACAAGCGCGCAAGCACTCGACCTGCGCGACTGTGCAGTCGATGGCAAACTCTACTTCTGCCATAGTATTAAAACGCCCCAACCCAAAGCGCAGGGAAGCCCGGGCCAAATCGTCGCTTGCGCCGAGGGCTCTGAGGACGTGTGAGGGCGCACTCGTCCGCGATGAACAGGCTGCGCCCGAAGACAGCGCGATCTCGCGCAATCCCAAGAGTAGTTCGGTTCCGTCAACCCCGGAGAAACTCACGTTGAGGTTGCCCGGCAGGCGCTCTTCCGCGTGGCCGTTGACGACCAAGGGGCCAAGCGCGTCCTCCAGCCCGGCACATAGCCGCCGCCGCATCTGCACCAACCGCGCCGCTTCCGTGAGCATCTCCTCGCGCCCCAACTGACAAGCGCGTCCTAAACCGACGATGCCCGGCACATTGAGGGTGCCGCCACGTAGGCCGCGCTCCTGCCCGCCGCCCTCGACTTGAGCCTGCAAGCGCACACGCGGCTTGCGCGAGCGCACGTAGAGAAAACCGACGCCTTTAGGGGCATAGAGCTTGTGGCCGGAGGCCGAGAGTAGGTCGATGCCGTGCGCTTCCACATCGAGCGGCACCTTGCCGACGGCTTGGGCTGCGTCGCAGTGCCACAAGACGCCGTGCTCGCGAGCCAGCCGCCCAATCGCCGCCAGCGGCTGCAAGACCCCAATCTCGTTGTTAGCGGCCATGAGCGAGATGAGGACCGTCCGCTGAGTGATTGCCGCCGCGAGCTGGTCAATGTCGATCTGGCCGTCGCGGTCCACGGGCAAATAAGTTACCTCCACCCCTTGCTTTTCCAAGGTGTGGCAACACTCCAAGACGGCTTTGTGCTCAATGGCACAGGTGACGATGTGCGCTCCAGGGGGTGCCATCTGCACCACGCCTTTTATGGCCAAATTGTTGGCCTCTGTAGCTCCGGCCGTAAAGACGATCTCCTGCGCACGCGCACCGATCAATCCGGCAACCTCTTCCCGCGCCCTCTCGACGGCGGCGGCGGCTGCCAAACCAAAGGCGTGGGTCTTGCTGGTCGCATTGCCGAAGTGAGTGCCGAAGTACGGCAACATGTCCGCTAAGACGCGCGGGTCAACCGGCGTGGTGGCCATGTTGTCCATATAGACTGGAATTTGCACGGCCCGTCGATCAGGCACTGAAGGACTCACCACATCCGCAGGTGGTGCGGGCGTTGGGGTTTTCGATCTTAAAGCCCGCCCCCATCAGCCCGTCGTGGTAATCGAGCGTCACGCCGCTGAGGTAGAGACCGCTCTTCATGTCGATGAAGACCTTGACGCCGGCGATCTCAAAGACGTGGTCCATGTCGCCGGCACTTTCCTCAAAATCCAGCTTGTACTGGAACCCCGAACATCCTCCACCCATCACGCCCACGCGCAGCCCGTGCCCCTCGTTGCTCTGTTCGCCGAGCAAATCCCTGATCTTCTCGGCCGCAGCTTCCGTGATAGTTACCATAATTGCATTCCCTCAAGATTCGTAAATGGCGCATTCGATGAGATCGGGAACCTCGTCGTGCTTTCGATAGACCTCGCAGCGGTGGCAATCCCGCTCTACGACCTTGACCGTACAACAAAAACAGCCACTGAGAATCTCAATGGCCCGCCGATTCCGCTCCTTCATAAGCGAATACTGGCGAATACGCGCGTCGATTCGGCGCTCTTGCTCGGTTAGATGCGCGACGAGTTCGCGCGCCAAGCTGCCCCCCGACTCGTTGCAGTGCTTCAGGTTGAAGAACGCACGGATGTGCTCCAGGTCGAACCCCAAATCCTTAAGGCTCTGGACGATTTGCAAGCGGCGCAATTGCGCTTCCGAATACAGGCGAAACCCGCCTGCGGTACGCTCCTCTGGCTCGACGATTCCCAATTCTTCATAGTAGCGAATCGTGCGCGGCGTAACCCCGGCCTTGGCGGCCAAATCCCCTATTTGCATGGAGACATCCCTCGCTGCAAGGTTCTGGCAAGCAATGTACTTGACGTGAACGTAAGTGTCAATGAACCGACCAGACAGATTTGCTATTTTATAATGTTTAAGCCAACATCTCCGAAAGAGCGAGTATCCCTCACCTACGCACTCGCCGCCGGCCTGCGCGTGTACAACGCCCTCGGCCAAGCCGTGTGCATCCTTTTGCGCCAGCATCGGGAAGCGGGGACGCATCAGATTCATTGGGATGGAAAGGACGATCGGGGACAGCCGTTGTCCAGCGGCACCTACTTATTTACCATGCGCACCGGCTCGGCCCGCCAGGCGACGAAGATGTTACTCCTGCGCTGATTCTACTGACTCGATAAACCCATCGACGCTGAAATAGCGAAACCCAGTATCGCAGAGCATGGTCACCAGACGGGCCTCCGGGCCTAGGGCACTGGCCACCTGCAAACTGGCCGCCACATTGGCCCCGGACGAAGGCCCCAACAGCAACCCTTCCTCACGGGCCAAGCGGCGGGTGTAGTGAAAGGCCTCGTCGTCGTCTATTTGCACGATCTGGTCGATCAATTCCCGGTCGAGGACTTCGGGAACAAAACCCGCGCCAATCCCCTGAATGCCGTGCAAGCCGGCTGCACCCCCCGAAAGCACGGGCGAGCACTTAGGCTCGACGGCCACTACGCGCACATCCGGCACAGCTTGCTTGAGCACCTCCCCAACGCCGGTTATGGTGCCGCCAGTTCCCACTCCGGCGACAAAGGCGTCTAGCTCACCCCCGGTGGCCGAGAGAATCTCCTCGGCCGTGGCCCGGCGATGGGCCTCTGGGTTGGCTGGGTTAGCAAACTGCTGGGGAATAAACACGCCTTCGGGATCTTCGGCCTTGAGATCTTCGGCCTTGCGGATGGCCCCGGGCATGTCTTCGTCCCTAGGCGTTAGCTCGATCTCCGCGCCGTAACTGGCCATGACCTGCCGCCGCTCCAAGCTCATGCTCTCGGGCATGGTCAGCACCAGCCGGTAGCCCAGTACTGCCGCGGCGAGAGCCAGCGCAATTCCGGTGTTGCCGCTGGTAGGCTCGACGATGGTCATGCCCTTTTTGAGCTGGCCGGCCGCCTCGGCGGCGCGGATCATGCTGACGCCGATGCGGTCTTTGACGCTGCCGGTTGGGTTGCGCGCTTCGAGTTTGCCGTAGAGCTGGCTGCCGTTGGCGGGCACGACGCGGTAGAGGCGTACGAGGGGCGTGTCCCCCACCAACTGCAAAATGTCGTCTGCGGTCTTGCGCTTGCTCATCCTTCGGCCTTCAACTGCTTCACCAAGTCCGCGGCCGTAGTTAGCGGCCGTGAGCAGGTCGCGTCGCGGCACACGTACGCCCGACCGCCAACCGCCAGCTTTCCCTCCAGCAGCGGCAGTGCGACCGCGGCTTCATCCACCCCAAGGCCAGCACCCAACACGACCTTATTGGGCGCAAAGCACCGGTGCAGCGCGGCTGCAAAAGCCCAGCACTCAGCTTGGTTCCCCACCAAGACGACCTCCGTGGGTCTCGCCAAGTAGAAGTCGAGGGCGCAGAGCATCTGCGCTCCAGCGGAAGGAGCGCGGCGCAATAGCTGATCGAAGAGGGCGAGAGTCTGCTCGCCCTGCTGCCACAACGCTTGGTCGCCTTTCATCGCCCCCAAGCGCAAAAGTGCCAAAGCCCCCAGCGAGTTGCCCGAGGGCGTGGCGTTGTCAAACGGGTTCTTGGTGCGCACGATCAAGTCGGTCGCCTCGGCCGCCGCATAGAAAAATCCCCCGTGCTCTCCATCCCAAAACCGCGCTACCATCTCGGCGGCCCAATGCTCGGCCGCCGTAAAAAAGCGCAGTTCAAAGCTCGCCTCATACAGGTCGAGCAGGCCGTTGACCAGACAGGCGTAGTCGTCCTGATAGGCCGGAATTCGCGCCCGACCGTCCTTGTAGGTGTGCAAAAGCCGGCCGTCGTAGACCATGCGCTCCAAGATGAAGTCGGCCGCCTCGACAGCCGCTCGCAGGTAGCGACTTTCCCCAATAACCTGATAGGCGCGGGCCATCGCGCTGATCATTAGCCCGTTCCAAGCCGTCAGAATTTTGTCGTCGCGCCCGGGGGCAACGCGCTGTTGCCGCGCCGCAAGCAGCACTGCACATCCGCACTCTACTACTTGAGCCAGCCGCTCCGGCTCTACCTCGAGGAAGCGTGCAACCCCCTCTAGCTCGTCTTCCACGTGCAAAATATTTCGCCCGTACTCGAAGTTGCCCTCGGGCACAACGCCGTAATAGCGGGCAAAGAGCGCGGCATCTTCTTCGCCCAGCAGGACTTCAATCTCTTCTAGCGGCCAAGTAAAAAACCGGCCTTCTTCGCCCTCGCTGTCCGCGTCCTGCGCCGCGTAGAAGCCGCCTGCGGGCTGCGTCATCTCGCGCAGTACATAGCCGAGGGTGTGCTCGACGACCTCGCGGTAGAATTCGTCTTGAGTCGCCTGATAGGCTTCGAGATAGGTCCACACCAGCAAGGCGTTGTCGTAGAGCATTTTCTCGAAGTGAGGTACTAGCCAGCGCTCATCCACCGAGTAGCGGTGAAAACCCCCTCCAAGCTGATCGTACATCCCCCCTCTAGCCATGCGCTTGAGCGTGTACTCAGCGATTTCCAGCGCACGCTGGTCGCCTCGTCTAACATAGCACCGCAACAGCAGGGACAAGCTCATACTCGGCGGAAATTTGGGCGCGTCGCCAAACCCTCCGTACCTGCGGTCATACGTGGATTTGAGCTGCTGACAGGCCCCGTTGAGGACCTCTTCTCCGGGGACGCCGCCCGGTGTCAAAAACTGGGCGTGTTGCTGAAGCGCGTGCATGAGCTCAACGGTCTTTTCGGCGACTCCGGCGCGGTTTTCCCGGTAGTAATCTGCTATCGCTTGGAGCACCTTCGGAAAACCCGGCCGCCCGTGGCGGTCTTCGGGTGGGAAGTACGTTCCGCCGTAAAAAGGCTTCAAATCCGGCGTTAGAAACACCGTCATTGGCCAGCCCCCCTGGCCGGTCATCGCCTGCACGGCCGTCATGTAAATCTCATCGACATCGGGCCGCTCTTCGCGATCGACCTTGATGTTGACAAAGTGCGCGTTCATGCGCTGGGCGATTTGCTCGTCTTCAAATGATTCGCGCTCCATGACGTGGCACCAATGACAGGCCGAATACCCCACCGAGAGCAAGATGGGGCGATCGGCGGCCCGAGCTGCGGCCAGCGCCTCCTCGCCCCAGGGATACCAATCGACGGGATTATGGGCGTGCTGGCGCAAATACGGACTAGATTCGCCGACAAGGCGATTGGTGTGTTTGTGATCGGACATGATTTATTGATAATACGATTCTATGGCCGTTGGCGATAGAGTTACGCAGGAACGAATGACCTAGGTACTTGCCTGTAGATAGTCTTCATAGATCGCCGACGATGGCGCGGAAGCCGCTCCGCCTCAGCGCGAAATTTCGCACTTTCGCGGTGGCAGTGTAGCTCCCGATAGCACCTTTCGAGGGCATCCTGATAGGCCGAGGGCAAGGCTGCAATCTGCAACGCGCGCATCTCGCCAAAGCTGATATTCGGCGTACCCACTCCGTTGGCGTAGGCGGCGATCTGCTCGCGGCCCAGCCGAGTCTTTAAAAAAACCAAGCGTAAAACGGATTGAGCCCCTCCAACCGAATCAGATCGACAAAACAGCACACATTGGCCGGCCCGCTCCCCCAATATACAGCGAGGCGATTCCGGCCCAAGGCCCCGGGGCGTACGCTCGTAGAGACCGGTTTCGGCGATGTCGCCCTGCCGGACGACCGGCACTCCGGCCTCTACGTGCTGAGGACGGCTGCCCGTGACAATCGGCCCGTACGTCAAATGGCAGATGTACTCCCCCAAACGGGACCAGTCGCAAGCGGCCTGCCATGCGATGCACAACTGTGCGCCCTTGCCAGAAGCGCGAATCCCAACGCCGGGCGCACAGCGCGCACGGCCCCCGGCCCCCGGCGGGCTGGCGCGCCGAGCAAGATCTGGGTGGCTCCACGCTCGGCCTCTTCCCGATCGGCGCGATCAGCCGCACCTCAGTACGCGTTAGCAACCAATCGCGTGCACACGGCGTCCCACGCCAGCCGCGCAACCGCTGTGGGCGTAAGGTGCTGGGCTAGGGTTTTTGCGTTTCCCCCGTTACTCATCAGTGTATCCCATTTGGGGCAATGGCCGCTTATTGCGGCGCGTCAAACAACCTATATAACAAATTGCCAAACAAACCATTGGGCGCACAGGCGGCTCGCTGGCACACTTTCTGCTAACGCATAGCTACGCGGTCCGCCAACGGACGCCTCACTCATTCATCTATCAGGAGGAACTTCATGCCGACCTTAAGGATGCCCAACATCAACCAAGTCGCCCTCAGCGGCCGCTTGGTGCAAGAGCCCGACTTCCGCTTTATGGACAACGGTGCCGCCCGCCTGCGAGGACGGATCGCCGTCAACCGCTCCTATCGCGATCGCAATCAAGAATGGCAAGAGGAGACCTCCTTCTTCGACATCATCCTCTGGCAGAAAGCCGCCGAGACCTTGGCCGAACGCCTGCACAAGGGCACGCCGGTCTTTATCACCGGCCGTCTGCAAAGCCACTCTTGGCGCGACGACGCCGACCAGCCCCGCTTCCGCGTCCAAGTGCAGGTGCGGAACCTGCAAGTTCTAGAAAAAGATGCGGAAGACATGCAGGAAGAAACCGCCCTCCGGGTGGCTTGAGCAAGGAATGTGCGCGGGCAGGCGGGTGCAGTCGGCGGACGAACGAGACGCGCCGCGCCCGGCCCGCGCTTATTCCACTCGCTCGAAGAGGGCGGCAATGCCCATTCCCCCACCAATGCACAGCGCGGCTATACCCAGCCTGACGCTGCGCTGCTGCATCTGGTGCAAAAGCGTGGTGGCGATGCGCGCGCCGCTGGCACCGACAGCATGGCCGATAGCAATGGCGCCGCCTTGGACATTGACCTTATCCCAGTCCCAACCCAGCTCCCGTCCCACAGCAAGGCTCTGGGCGGCGAACGCTTCGTTGAGTTCGATCCGATCTACATCTTCGAGCCGGGTCTCCGTCTGGGCCAACAACTTGTGGATGGCTGGTGCCGGACCGATACCCATAATGCGGGGATCAACACCAGCACTGGCCGTTGCCCGGAGATAGGCCAGCGGTACCAGCCCGCGCGCCTTCGCCCCTTCCTCGGTCATCAACAGCAGCGCGGCGGCCCCATCGTTGATTCCCGAAGCATTGCCCGCGGTCACGGTACCATCTTTTTTAAACGCCGGTTTGAGCTGACTTAGCTGATCGACGGTGGTCCCGGGGCGTGGATACTCATCTGTTGCAAAGACGGTCTCCCCGCCTTTTTGCGCGATGGCTATGGGCACAATTTGGCCTCTAAATGCCTCCTCCTCTTGGGCACTGGCCCACCGCTGTTGACTCCGCGCGGCGAATTGGTCCTGCTCGGCGCGGGTAATCCCGTATTCTGCGGCCAAATTTTCGGCCGTAATTCCCATGTGGCAGTCGTAAAAACAATCCCACAGCCCATCGAGCAGCAGCATGTCCTCAATAGGGCCGTGCCCTAGTCGCTGACCCCACCGCGCCCCGTGCAGGACGTAGGGTGCCTGACTCATATTCTCCATGCCCCCGGCCAGCACCACCTCGGCTTCGCCGGCCCGCAAGGCTTGCGCAGCCAGCGCAATCGCCTTCAGCCCTGAGCCGCAGAGCTTGTTGACCGTCATCGACGGCACCTCGTACGGCAGCCTCGCAGCGATGGCCGCTTGGCGCGCTGGATTGGCCCCGGCCCCGCCTTGATAGACCATGCCCATCAGCACTTCATCTACTTCGCCCGCTTCCACTTGGCTCTCCTCCAATGCAGCGGCGAGCACCTTGCTACCTAGCTCCGCCGCCGTCATGTCTTGCAACGCACCGCCAAAGCGGCCCGTGGCCGTGCGCCGCGCGCTGACTACAACTGGATCTGTCATGTTTTACCTTTCGCTTCTGCGTGACCGCGTTGACGCAGTGCAGCCACTAACTTAATTTTTTGCACACCAGATATGGGGCTGTAGCTCAGCTGGGAGAGCGCGGGCTTTGCAAGCCTGAGGTCGTCGGTTCGATCCCGATCAGCTCCACCAATTATCGCGGCGCACACGGGTCAAACATAATTAGTCCGATCCAAATTCGACACCCGCTCGATGGCCGGTCGCAGTTCCGCCGAAAAGCCTGAGTCCGCTACAAAGAGCGATATCCAGCACGGCGATGGTCTATGCGAAAATCCCTAGCACTAGAAGAAGTGAACTGAACAGAATATCGTTCAGCCATCCGTGCTCCGCTGCCGTTCTATCTCTGTCTCCATTTCCGCTTTCAGTTCTTCCCATGGGATTGTGGGTTCGCCCCGTCTGGCCTCGATAATCATGCCGTCGTATATGTCTTCCCATAACTCGCCCCATCCCTCAAGGTCAACGAGGACCGATTTCGCGTTGCCGCATTCGTCAACTGGGAATTGGATGCTTTTCATGGTCTGGTTTTCCTCCCAAGCAATTGCTGGATTTTTCATAAAAAACAAACCTTGCTCGGCCTAAGGGCGAGAGCTTTCCACCCCTCCCCACTTCGCACTTTCTATGGAGGACAAGATGCCACACGACAGATGGAGGCTCATCTACGTCAGCGACCCCTCGGGCAATGCCAACTACGATTTTGACCCGGGCAAAGCGCGTCCCCTCATAACATCACACCCCGCCAAGCCTGAGGAGCTTAGGAGCATAATCGACAATGTCGCCGCCAATAGGCCCGATACCTTTATCCAAGAGGTCTATAACGCCGGCTGGACTTTGTACTTTCGCTCCCCGCGCTTCGAGTACGACGCCCGTCCCCAGCACCGGCGCTTTATTCCCATGATGGACAACGGGATCATGCCGCTGCAGGTGATGCTCGACCAAGCCCGTAAGCACGGGATGAATTTTCTCGCTGGTCTTCGCATGAACGACAGCCACGGCGCACCCGATCAAGGGGGGATGTTTCTCCACAAGAACCCGCAGTGGAAAATTGAGGAGATGCCACCGGGCACGGCCTTCGTTCCCGGCAATAGGATGGATTTCACCTTTGCTCAGGTGCGGGACTACCTCTTCTCAGTGATGGCCGAGGTCGTCGATCAATTCGACGTAGATGGGCTTGAGTTGGTCTTCCGCGAAGGTCTTTACTTTCCGGCCCCCCAAGGCGATAGAAGCCTGTCGCACGAGCGCCAACCGCTTATGACTGAATTGATCCGGCGAGTGCGGGACATGCTGGACCAAGCCGGAAACAGCCGGGGCCGCGCACTGGTGTTGGGAGTCCGCGTCCCAGAAACGCTGGAGGAGTGCCACAACAGTGGTCTCGACGTACCCACTTGGATAGCGGAAGCACTCATCGACTACGTTGCTCCCCAAGATGCCATGTATTCTGATTTCAACGCCCCATACCAAGAATTCAGCCAGCTCACCAAAGCCACCAAGTGCGAGTTCATCCCCGGCCTCCTCCCCTATTGCGCCAACCTCGACCGCACCGGTCCGCCATTGACACTCGAAAACTACCGCGCCTTGGCCCTTGCGTTTGCCCGCCAAGGTGCCGACGGGGTCTCCATGTACAATTTTCAGATGCACTGGGATGCCTTCTGGAAATCGACCCGAGATCCAGGGTCGGAAGCCATGTATCCCCTAGCCCTTAGCTACCTGCGAGAGCTGCGGGATCTGGCCAAAGTTACCGGAGGTGCTCGACACTATCTCTTTCACCCTATGTGGGAAGGCTCTACGGCCTTTGGATCTCCGGGCACGACCGCAGGTGGGGCTATTAGAGACGCCAAGATCCACCTTGAGCGGACGGCGGAGCAACCTTATGGCCAGTATCATTTTCGCCTGTACGAAAACTTCGACGAGATCGTCTTCGCCAAGCTGTTCTTCCGCGCTACGGGCTTGGGGCCTTATGATCGGATTGCTGTCGATATCAACGGCACGGCCATCCCCGCCGACGGGGTGCGCCGCATCTGGCACAGCGACGGCCGGCCCCAGAATCAAGGGCGGCCGCTCCCCGCGCATACGACCGGCATTATCGATCTGTCGTCGCCGCCCGTACGCGACGGCGACAATGCCCTCGGCGTCCGCTTGCTATTCTCCGGCCTCCCGGAAGGGGCTGTCGTCATCGATGAAATAGAAGTGACCGTGCTGCCGCGATAGCTCTTGCTCTTCAGCCAAGGAGAAATGCTGTGCCGAGGAGCGATCCCGAGCTCTGGAACCGACGCACGAGCGCGGCGACTTATATGGACCAACCTGCGCTGGACCCTCACCCACATCTGGCCGGACAGGCGGGCACTGGCCTTGGGCATCGTCGCCGTGCAAACTCTGTCGGTGCGGGGGGCGCTGGCTTTGAACAGGCCCTGCCGTGGCTTATAGCATTCGGGCTCGTGCTTCTGCTCACAAGAGATGTGCAGTGGAAGGTGCGGTACGCGCTCCACCTACGGCTGAACACGCGCTCGGCCATCGCTTGCTGGCCAAGGCGTCGAGGCTGCAGATCGTCTTCTTTGAGGTAAGCGCGTTCCACGATCAGCTAGAACGCGCCAAGCCCCCGGGGCACGCGATCAATCGGTTCTACTTCGCGGCCATGCACGGATTTGAGGTCGGCATCCAAGCCCTCTCCATCGCGGCTATGTTCGCCTTAGTCTCTCCGTGGCTCTCTCTGACTCTTCCAATTGTACTGGTACCGCAGATTCGACTGGCAGTTGTTGCCCTGGCAATCCTTGGAAGAGAGGAAATCCCGATCAGGTAGGCTCTCGAATTCGTCTAGCGATATGTCCATGTTCTCAACTTCGCTCTGAAAGAGACTCAGGATGACCACGCGAGCTACCCGGTCTTCCCGTTTTCGAGATCGTCTAGTTCCTGCTTTAACTCGAAGACCGCATCTTTGATCTCCTTCTGCCGCCGTGAGTGGAGTTCGGCTCTCTGCCGCCCTAGACCGCCCAGTGTTCCCAGAGATTCTCGGGGACTTCTCGCTTGATCTTCTCCGAGCAACCGCGAAAAAGACGATTAAAAGGCCGTATCTTGTATGATTACGCTGCTACAAAAAGAAAGGCCGCATAGTTCGCATCTCCGATAAGTGGAATAGCGCGAAGCACCCCCCAATATAAGTCATAAGTCGCTACCGCAGACTTATTGACTTTTTTCAAACATCCACGTTCTTTGATTTTGTTCCCCTTTGACCAACAGGAAAAGGTCCTACTATGACGACGACTAACTCTAAAAAACGCAAACTTTTCAAACTTTTAGCCCCGCAGGCGGAAAGCGTTTACTTGGCCGCCTCCTTCAACGATTGGGATCCACAGGCCCGCCCGCTCAAAAAAGACACCCAAGGCCTGTGGAAAACTTCGGTCACGTTACCTTTGGGCAAGCACGAATACCGCTTTGTGGTCGATGGCGAATGGCGCGATGACCCGCAGTGCCGGGAGCACCACCCCAATCCCTTCGGCACCACCAACTGCATTTTGCACGCCTGATCTCGCCGCGCCTTTAGGCGTACGCCCACCGCCTCACGACGGAAACGGCACGGCTTGCGCAATAGTGGCGAAGCTTATTGGCCGTCGCAAGGCCGGTATTCGCCGCGGGCGTTCCAGCCGGGATACTGCGATTCCAAGGCATCGAGCGTCTGGCGGGTGTAGTAGGGATGGTCGGGCGGCGGGAAGCGGAAGAGCTGGCGATCGGCGGCAGTGAGGCCGGCGATAAACTCGCAAAAGTGCGGGTCGCGCCCCACCTGGGTGTAGTGCTCGACGCCTTCCCAATAGTGGTCGGCGCGGCCATAGGCGAATTTCCAGATATAGCGCTGGCCGTCGGCGCGCCGATAGTCGCTGGCGGCGTGCCAGGAGTAGTTGTGGAAGATGGCTACCGAGCCGCCAGGGGCGACCATCGGCTCGGCTTTAGCCGGGTCCTGGTGCTGGCCGTCGCCATCGGCGACGAAGAGGGTTGGGGCCTGATCCCCTTCGACGTCTTCGAGGCAGAACCAGAAGTTGAGCTGGCTGTGACGACGGTCGGATGTAGTGGGCGGCAGCAGCGAATTGTTGCAATTGTCGATGTGGAACGGCCCACCCTTGCGGCCCGGATAGGAGACCAAACCCAGTCCGGGCCGGTAGTGGATTTGGTCGGTGCCGAGCCAGTGTCGGGCGAAGGCGATGGCTTCGCGGTCGACGATGGCGCGGTTGAGGCATTGTTCGGGATAGGGGAAATAGCAGGAGTCCAGGCGAGCGTCGGGCGGGCCGTCCGCGACTTCGTCCCAAGGTTTGAGGAGGAGGCGGAGGGCGGCGGCCATGGCGGCGCGTTGGGCTTCGGGGAGGTAGTTGTGGATGATGACAAAGCCGCGTGTGGCAAGTGTTTTGAATACTTCGTCGTTTAGTTTTTGCTCCTGCATGATGGGTTCCTTTAGGCGACATGTTTCTGGATGCCGACGACGAGTGCGATGCTCAGGGCCGCGATCAGCGCGACACCGACGAGCGTGATGATTAAGGTCTTGCCCATAAACAAATAGATCCCCAAGCCCATCAGGACGGTCACCACTCCCATAAGGAAGAGCATCAGCCCCACCCAGTGGGCCAATGCGTCCTTGTCGGCGACCCGGTTCGGGTCGAGACCGGAGATCAGGCCGATGCGTTTCTTAACTCCTATCAGATAGGCGATGGCATAGAGCGGCAGGGCGGAGAGCAGCATGACGAGAAAGATAAATAGGTCTGAGTCCATAGAAAGCTCCTTTCATGGGCTGGGAGTTGTCACGCCGGAAACGGCACGGGAAGGCATAGCTTGGCGTATTGTAGAAGCGGTCTAGCCCGGCTCCGACGCGAATCAATCTAGAGCACGGCAAGACCATTGTCCTTGAAGCCACTCCTCCAGTTCAGCAATCTCCTCTTCCGTCAAGTTCAAGCTGGCTGCTTGAGCGCGATCAGTTGTAGATCTGATCAGGGCTGCTCGAATATCGTCCGCGTTTGGTCCCGGGTTTACACTCCGTGCAGCACCGCCGAATAGCGCTGCACGGAGAATCACTCCAATCGCTTGTCGTCCTACTTGTATGCCCTCCCTCTTAAGCTCATCCCGGGTCCAAGCCGTAGCTTGGGTCAAGCTGAAATCATGAGTGTTCCCATAGTGTGCGAGCATTTCAATGGTTGCCTTCCACTTAGCAGGGCTAAGCAGGGGTAAGTCGGTGATTTGAAAAATTTGCGTGATAAGCTCCGGCGTGTCTTCTTCGCCTCCCGGTTCCGAGTGAATGTCGGGATTCCACACATAGTGATTCTTTGTGCGGAGATCGGGCATCATCGAAACTAATCTGCCAAGCGAGCCGGTGTTAAACCATCGGCTTCGATCTATGGTATCCCCGAATTCGATCTGAATTCGGATACCGAAAAGCCTGATTTGGTGAGATTTGGCCGGAATCTCGAAAAGTAAACCCTACCACTATCGTTCCCCTCCTCGGTGTCCTCAACCCATCCCACCGGGTTCATATACGCCCGTCGTACTAAGAAATCTCTCCTAGCGTTAGGTGAAAGCTTCCAGGAGGCAAGAGCATCGAGCCACTTGCTAGGTTCCCGCGCTAATGTGTAAGCCGCTCAACGGTCCAGTTCCAGCATGCCACTGAAAAGATTGTCGAAGTCTAAGAAGAGTGCTGTTCTGATACATTCCATGCTGGTCATCTCCAGTTATCTATCTATTTGCTACCCCTCTGGCCGCCAAGAGGATACAACGATTAACCTCACGACGGGAACGGCACGGGAATCCCATCGCCGTGCCACGGGAAGGCGTAGCTCGGTGTATTGCAGAAACGATCTAGCCCGACTCCGACGCGAATCGCCGTTGACGGCGGCAGTTCCACCGAGAAGTACTTCCCTTCTACAGCAGCTACAACCTCGCCATCCCTCCCTGCGGCGCGGTATTTGAGCTGCGTGAAGCGGTGCTCACCAAAGGCACCGGCCTGTACAATGAGGCGGCGCGTCTCGTGCCGCGACGTGTTGACGAGCTGAATGCCGACCCCAGCCGGTCCCAGTTCATCTACCAAGGCGGCCACATCTAAGGGCAGCCCCGGACGCAGGAGATCGGCGTCGAAGTAGCGCACCGTAGCGCGCAGCAGACCGCCGTTATAGACCGACTGCGGCGCCCCCAGCGTCACTTGGGTCAGCCCCTTGGTCAACACCGGCTGCGACGGGAGCCGATTGGTAGCGATGATCTCCAGAGGACTGCGCTCCACGTCGCGCATGGCCTCGTAGGTCTCTAGGGCCTGCTGGTACTCCGCCTGCAGAATCTGCTCCGGCCAGCTCGGGTTCTTGCCGTCGTAGTACTGGAAGCGGGCAAATTCGGTATTGCCCCAGTTTTTCTCGCCCAAGACCGTGCCTACATCATTCCAGTCTCGCTCCACGTCGCCTTCGCGCACCGAGGTGATGAGCTCGTAGTCCTCCCGGGCCATAGAGGCGTGGTACAGGTGCATGATGTCCTGACCCCTAAGTGGGGTGGGTTCCAGCCAGTAGCCCCGCATCTCAATGCCGTCGCTTACGTGTAGTCCCGGCGCTGGATTCCAGTCCCAGCCATCCGGCCCGTAGCGCACTGGCACGAGGAACTGCCCATCCTCCCGTTTCCTGCCGTTATCGATTTGCAGCTTGATTTGCGAGCGCAAAAAGTCGAGGTAGCCGCTGTCGCCGGTGAGCAGTTGGGCGCATTCGACTGCGATGTTGATACCGTGGAACATGATGTTGTAGCCTTGGTAGTGGTTCCAGCCGTATTGGCCTCCCCACCACGCGCCTTCGCGTCCCCCACCGATGACGCCTTTGGCATCGACATTGTCCGGGCAAATACCGCCGTTTTTCTCGGTGCGCTCCATCCACGCCTCCGTGTAGTCGAGGACCCACTGTTTGTACTTGCTATCGCCCGTGTACAGATAGGTATTGGTCACCAGCGCGGTAGCCGCTAAGCTGTTGGGCGTGTCGCACTGCAAGACGAGCCGGTCGAACAGATCGACGATCTGCTTGCGCCGCGCTGGATTTTCAAACCAGCGGGTCTCTAAGTTTTTGACGATGGGATACAGGCTGGCGCGCACTCCGTAGTAGTTGGCCTGTCCGCCCAAGCCGCGCCCGGCCAGCAGCATGGTGTTGGCGTATTCTGCGTCTGCGTGGAGCTTGGGTCCTTGGCTCGAATGGAAGGGCGAGCGCAGGATGCGGTATTCGGGATCCCAGTTGGGGGCTTGGGGATCCTCACCGATAAACAGGGCCGCAAAGCTCCGCGCCCGCCGCATGTTTTCCGATACCGTGGGATCGGCCACCCCAAAGTCGTAAAAGGCCATATTGCCCTCGCCCAAGTGATGCCACTCCATGGCTTGTTCGAGGTTCCAGAATTCGTTGTGGATGGAAGGGCGGAAAACTTTCACGTGATCGTTGTAGCGCGTGCGATGATTAATGCGATCATCGCTGATGCGGGTGACCGCGTTCCAATTGCGGAAGTGGAAATCGAGCAAATCGTCGGCCGCGCCAATCGCGTAGAACAGGCCGAAGTTGTACATCTGTTCGTAGAGATCATCCACATCCTCGGCCAACAAGGTGCCGCCGCCGCGCTCAAAGTACTGCCGAGCGAACAGGCGGCCCGACTCCTCCATCAGTGCGATCAAATTCCGCTCCATTAAGGCCCACGCCGGCGGGGCCGCAACCTCGGTCGCCTCAATCCTAGTCATACTATTTGCTACCATCGCCTACTACCTCCTGTGCGCGAGAAAGGGTCGGACGTAATTCTAGGCGGCACTACATGCGCGGGCAAGCGGCACACTTTCAGCCGATGGCGCGTTGGTCTGCTTGGCTGCTCCCGACGCATCCTTTACCTTAAAAACCCCATGAACAGTAAAGACTATCTACACGCCCTCTTCGGCTGCGAGGGCCGCAAAGCCATCGTCACGGGGGCCTCCAGCGGCCTAGGTGCCGAAATGGCCCGCGTCCTCGTCTCGGCGGGTGCTGACGTCCTCGCCATCGCCCGCCGCCAAGAGCGCCTCGAAGCACTGGCCAACGAATTGCAAGATCGCGCCGGGACCATCCACGCACACGCGGCCGACCTCAGCGACAACGCCGCCATCGCCGCCCTGCCCGAGCAAGTGTGCGAGCGACTCGGCGGCTGCGATATCTTGGTCGCCAATGCCGGCACAGCCACCCGCGTCCGCCTCGAAGATATGGCCGAGCAAGACTTTGCCGCGGTCGTCGATCTCAACCTCAAAGCCCAATGGCTGCTCGCCAAAGCCTGCTTTCCCCTGCTCTGTCAATCCGATGCCGGTCGCATCGTCAATATCGCCTCCATCTACGGCTTGGGAGCCTCGGTAATCAACGGCCTGAGTGCCTACACAGTCAGCAAGCACGGACTCGTAGGGTTGACGCGCTCGCAGGCAGTGGAATGGAGCAGACACGGCATCACTGCAAACGCCATCGCCCCCAGCTATTTTCCCACCGAATTGACCGAAACCGCCCTCGACAACGAGAAGATGAGCACCCGCCTGCACACCTTTACGCCGCAGGGCCGCTTTGGTCAGCCCGCAGAGTTGGCCACTACCCTGCTTTTTTTGTGCTCAAAGGACAGTGGCTACGTCAACGGGACCGTCGTACCGGTGGACGGCGGCTGGACAGCGTGGTGATAGTAGCCAGTGTTGAGTGAATAGTGCCCCGCCGCCTCTAGGGTCGGGAGCGGACGGGAACTAACCACTGAAAATCGGCACTATGAAAAAGCGAATCCTCGGCCGCACGGGCCTAGCCGTGAGCGAGCTGTCGCTCGGCGGGCTTTTTGTCTCGTCCCTTGGTGCGGCCTTTGAGCAGAGCAAGCAGGCCGTGCGCCGCGCCCTCGAATTGGGGTTAATTACATCGACGCCGCGCCGACCTATTTCGATAGCGAAGAGGTCTTGGGTAAGGCATTCGAAGGCGTGGAAACGCCCCTTTACCTTTCGACTAAGATCGGAGGTCGCCTAACCCCCTTCCTGCCACAGGGCCCCGCCTGCCTGCGGCGTTCGGTGGAGGAAAGCCTCAAGCGCGACCGCGTCGATATCCCGATGGTCCACGAGCCAGACCGGCCGCGGATGTACGATTGGGGTTCCCTTCCGACCTTGCGAAGACCCCTTCGTCCTACCGCTAGCCGGGCTTACTCTGGGCTGGGACAGATCCGTTAGCAGTCTTCTTAGGCTGGCGGCGCTTCCAGAAAAACGCGTACCCCCATATCGGCATAGCGCGACCGACTCTCAGCCGTGCCATTGCGGAAACAGACCGCGGTATCCGTGCCCTGCAAGGACTCGACCACGTGGCGCACACAGTCATCGACGCTTTTGAGATGGGGATGTCCCCGGTGATTCAGGTCCATTTGCAGGTCGGTAGGGCCAAAGGAGAGGCAATCGACCCCGGGCCGCGCCAAGTTGAATGCACTAGTCGCGGCCGCCACGGATTCGACTTGCAGCCACAGCACCCCGTACTGGTTCCACCAATCCGCATACGCCTGGGGGCCGCTACTCGCGTCGCCGACGCGGGCACTGCCGCCGTGGCTGCGCACCCCTTGCGGCAAGTAGTAAAAATTAGCCACGGCCTCTTCAGCAGTCGCTACGGCCTCTACTTGGGGTACTTCGATCCCCGAGGGCCCCAGGTCCAAGTAGTTGCCGATCAGGTAGGTGTGGCGAGTGTGCTTGATGCGGAAGTGCAGCGGTAGGTCGAACTCCCCGACCATGCCCGACAACGCGACCAAGCGATCTTCGCTATAGGGCGAGTGCTGGCTATCGACAAAGACAAAATCGCACGCGCCCAACTCGGCGATTCGCTTGAATGCATCGCGCTCGATATCGCCGCGGATGCCAAACCCCACCACCTGTTCGCCCCGCTTGATCTCCTGCTTCAAATTCGCTGCCATGCTCGTATCTCCTTTAACCTCGGTTAGGCGTACAGCCCGAATGTGCTAGCTGCCAACCAGAGCAGAGTGTTGACCTGCAAGGGCCGATCATTCCAGACGACTGCCGTCGGGTCGTCTCCCAGCCCTCGGTGGTACACAAGATAGAGATAGCGCAACACGCCGTAGAGCACAAAAGGGATCGTCCACTGCATTTGCGCGTCTTCTGCATCGCCCACCCCCATTGCGTACAGCGCATAGCAGACCATAGTCACGGCAGAAAGGACGGCGATCATTTGGTCGAGAAAAGGTACGCTGTATTCTTCGAGGATGGCGCGGTGATCCGCGGCCGCATCCGCCAGTTGTACGATCTCCTGTCGGCGCTTGACCGCAGCCACGAAGAGCACCAGTGCGAAGATACAGACGATAAACCAAGTGGAAATAGACACCTCGATGACCACGCCACCGCCGACGGCGCGCAGCAGGTAACATGCGGCCACGATCAGCACATCCACCAAGACCACGTGCTTAAGCCGGAGCGAGTACGCCGCGTTGAGCACCGCGTAGAGCGCGGCCACCCACCACAAATGGGGGTGCAGCCAAAATGCACAGGCCAACGCAAGGGCCAACGCGACCAAAGCCGCCCCCCATGCCAACGCGAGGGATAAGTGGCCGGCGGCAATCGGCCGGCGGCACTTCTCGGGATGCAGGCGGTCGTACTGGCGGTCGAAGATGTCGTTGAACAAATAGACGCTCCCGCTCAACAGAACGAAGCAGAGGGCCGCCCCTAAGCTGCGTACTAGGTAGGGAATTTCAAAAAGATGCTCGGAAAAAACGAGGGCGGGAAAGACGAAGATATTCTTGATCCACTGCCGGGGGCGCATGGACCACAGGATGTAGTAGAGCAACAAAACAGGGCTATGCTTCTGCACAACCGGAGAGCAGAGGTCGTTTAGACCTCCATGATCTCCTTTTCCTTGTTCTCGATGATCCCATCAATAGAGGCTACGTATTCAGCAGTCAACTCCTGCACTCTTTTCTGTGCGCTGCGCGATTCGTCTTCAGAGATGTCCCCGTCCTTTTGGGCTTGCTGGAGCAGGTCTATCCCGTCGCGCCGCGCATGTCGCACCGCGACCCGTCCCTCCTCGGCTCGGTGCCGGGCGACTTTGGTGATTTCCACCCGCCGCTCCTCGGTCAGCTCGGGAATGGGCAGCCGGACGATGGTGCCGTCGTTGGCCGGGTTAAGCCCCAAGCTCTTGTCGGCGAGGATGGCCTTTTCAATCGCGGGAATCAAGGCCGCCTCCCAAGGCTTAATCACCAACAAGCGCGGCTCGGGGACGCTGATCGTCGCCACTTGGTTGAGCGACGTCTGTTGGCCGTAGTAATCCACCCGCACGTTGTCGAGCATGGCGGCCGAGGCCCTTCCTGTGCGGATAGAGGCTAAGTCGCGGCGCAGAGACTCGATGGCCTTGTCCATACTCTCTTTTACTGTTTCAATGACCTCTTCCAACATGGCGGCCTCAATGTGCTTTCAGGCGTCTTCTCCCAAGACGAACCGCTCAAAGCGCCGCACGGTAATTTTTTCGCCGATTTTGGCGGTTATCTCGGTGACTAATTCGCCAATGGTCTGGTCGGGATTTTTGACGAAGACCTGTTCCATTAGGCAATTTTCCTGATAGAACTTCTCCATGCGGCCCTCGACGATTTTCTCGGCAATGTGCTCGGGCTTGCCCTCGTTTTTGGCCTGTTCGAGGTAGATGGCCCGCTCCCTTTCCACGGTGTCGGCGGGAATGCCCTCCCGATCAACCGCCAAAGGCTGGGAGGCGGCAATGTGCATAGCCACATCCTTGGCGAACTCTTGGAAGTCGTCGGTGCGGGCGACAAAATCGGTTTCGCAGTTGACCTCTATTAGCACGCCGAGGCGGCTGCCCTGGTGAATATACGCTTGGATCAGGCCCTCGCTGGCGTCGCGACCGGCCCGCTTCTCCACGGCAGACAGGCCTTGCTTGCGCAAATACTCAATGGCCTTTTCGCTGTCGCCACCCGTCTCTTGTAGGGCCTTCTTGCAATCCATCATGCCCAAGCCCGTCTTCTGCCGAAGCATCCGTACGCTTTGTGCGGTAATTTGAGTCATCGTCGTTTGCTTTCAAAAGTGGTTGATCTGGCTATGCGGTGGCCTCGGCTACATCCGTCGGGGTTTCTTCTTCGGTTCTTACGGCCTCTTGCTTGTCGTCGCGGGCCGCCTTCTCCGCCTCCGCCTCCGCCCTGCCCTCAATCACCGCGTCAGCGATGAGGCGCGTGATGAGAGAGATCGAGTGGATGGCGTCGTCGTTGCCGGGGATCGGATAGGTCACCAAATCGGGGTCGCAGTTGGTATCGACGATGGCCACCGAAGGAATGCCTAGCTTGGCCGCCTCGCGCACTGCGATGTGCTCTTTCTTGATGTCTATGATAAAGACTAAGCCGGGCAAACCACCCATGTTGCGGATGCCGGCCAAGGTCCGCTGGAGCCGGGCGCGCTCCTTTTCGAGCAGCAGGACCTCTTTTTTCTTGAGGTTCTCGTAAGTGCCGTCGGTTGAGATGCGGTCGAGATGCTCTAGGTGCCGAATGCTCTGGCGAATGGTCTGCCAGTTGGTCAACATCCCGCCGAGCCAGCGCTCGGTGACGTGAAACATGCCACAGCGTTCGGCTTCCTGCCGCACGAGATCAGCGGCCTGTTTCTTCGTGCCGACAAAGAACACGGCGCGTCCGGCGCGCACCGTCTGCCGCACGGCCTCGCAAGCGGCTTCGACCTTGCCGACCGTCTTTTGCAGATCAATGATGTGGATGCCGTTGCGCTCGGTGAAGATGTAGGGCCGCATTTTGGGGTTCCAACGCCGAGTCTGGTGCCCGAAGTGGGTCCCGGCTTCCAGCAAATCGCGGATGGTGAAGTCTGCCATGATCGCTCCTAAATGTTAGTTGGACCTCCGCCCCCCTCATCTACACACAGAAGCCCCGCAGACGCCGGACGCCCACGGGACACTCTCTGCCGTGCATCGGGAAACGTGTGTATTGGGATGGGACTAGCGCTTGGAGAATTGGAAGCGCTTGCGCGCACCAGCCAATCCGTACTTCTTGCGTTCTTTCTCGCGGGCATCGCGCATCAGAAAGCCGCCTTTCTTTAACACCTCCCGCTTCTGCGGGTCGTACTGTAACAAGGCGCGGGCAATGCCGAGGCAGGCGGCACCGGCTTGGCCGCGCAGACCGCCGCCACGGGTGGAAATGTGGATATCGAAAGTGTGCCGAGTCTCGGTCAGATCCAGAGGCTGTACGAGAATCATCTCTAGGGAATCCCGGCGCAGGTATTCGCCGACAGCGCGACCGTTCACGTAAATACTACCATTGCCGAGTTGCAGACGCACTCGGGCTACCGAGGTCTTTCTACGGCCGGTCGCTTCGTAGCTTTCTAAGGGCATGGGCGCGTTGCCTTTGCTTAAAGTTCGAGAAGTTGGGGATTTTGCGCTTGGTGCCGATGCTCACCGCCGACATAGACGCGGAGCTTCTTTAGCTGCATCCGGCCCAATTTGGTGTGCGGCAGCATGCCCCGCACGGCCTTGCGGATGATCCGATCGGGATGCCGCTCGGCCATGCGGCTATAGGGAGTGACCCGCAAGCCACCTGGATAGCCGGTGTGGCGATAATAGACCTTCTTTTTGGCCTTGTCGCCCGTTACTCGCACCTTGTCGGCATGAATCACGATGACGTGGTCGCCGATATCGGCATGCGGAGCGTATTCGGGCTTGCCCTTGCCGCGCAGTACTTGGGCAATTTCCGAAGCTAGCCGCCCTAGGACCTTGTCGGTGGCATCGACCACGAACCACTGCCGTTTGATTTCGCCCGCTTTAGGGGCGTAAGTAATATCGTTCATCGTCTTTTCTTCGGATAAGATTATATATCGACTTATATAGAAATAGAAACCGGCTAATTTAAGCCCTCTATCCGTCCTTGTCAAGGCTGAGCCACTCGCCGCTTGCGCCACCAGCGCCAGAGTAGCACCGCCCCCACCAAGCACAGTATCCCCACCAATAATCTATTGTATTGCGCGATCAGTGCAGTGACCTGCTCCCAGTTCTCGCCCACCAAAAACCCGGCGTAGAGCAGCAATCCGTTCCAAACCGCCATGCTGATCGAGCCGCAGAGCACAACGGTTGGCCAAGACATGCGCCCCAGACCAGCACCGATGGCGATGACCGACCGAATGCCGCTTAAAAATCTGTTGCCTAGAATAAGCGCGACGCCGTAGCGATTGAGCCACCGCTCGGCTTGGGCCAGCTTCGCCGTGCCCCGACGCCCCGCAAAAAAGGCGCGACCCCGGCTATAGCCCAAATAGTACATGACTAAAAAGCCTGCCATGCCTCCGGTACAAGTACAAAGGAAAACCGGCCATATATCCAAAAGGCCGCGCCCCACCAAATAGGCGCTAAACACCACCACTGTATCGCCCGGTATGGGCGGCACGATATTCTCTAAAAAGGCACTCAGCAACAAGATGCCATACGCCCACAGCGGATCGACTCCAGACAGGACCGCGAGTAGAGATTCCAAATAGGCCGCCATACTTTAGAGTGCTAAAAGGGCCACGGCTTGGGCTTCCATACCCTCCTCGCGCCCGACGAACCCCAAGCGCTCGGTCGTTGTGGCCTTGAGCGAAACCTGCCCCACCTCTAGGCCCAAAGTCGCAGCTAGCGTTTGGCGCATCGCTGCTATGTGCGGTACCAGTTTGGGTTGCTGAGCCGCGACGACGGCGTCAATGTGCAGGACCCGCGCCCCTCGTTCCGCCATCAGGGTGCCGACCCGTTCGAGCAGCACCAAGCTCGATATATCCTTGTACTGCGCGTCCGATTCGGGGAAGAGCTGGCCGATATCTCCGGCCGCCAAGGCACCCAAGAGCGCGTCGATTATGGCATGTGTCAGCACATCCGCGTCCGAGTGGCCTGCCAATCCTCGAGCAAAGGGCACGACGACCCCACCCAAAATTAGGGGCCGCCCTTCCTCCAAGCGATGCACATCGTAGCCCTGTCCTATGCGCAAGCCCATAGCAGGCACCTCCTCCCTTGCGCGCACTCGCCACTCGGCCCAAGCCAGATCCTCGGGCGTGGTGAGCTTGCGGTTGTCGGCCTCGCCGGGCACTACGCAAACCGAGTGGCCCAGCCGCTCGACCAGCGCGGCGTCGTCGGTGGCCACTGCGTCGGTCCCAACCGCGTGGTACGCTCTTAGGAGCAACTCGCGGTCAAATCCCTGCGGGGTCTGCGCCTGCCACAGCCGCTCGCGGCGCGGCGTGCTGACGACCCGGCCGGCTGCTACTTCCTTGATCGTCTCTACCACCGGCAAAGCGGGCAGTGCTGCTCCGTGCTCGCGGGCGGCGGTGACCACCCTCTCCAACAGCCCCTCCGAAATAAACGGCCGCACGGCGTCGTGTACCAAGACCATATCGGCGAGGGTCTCCTGCAGGCCCCGATACACGGATACGCTGCGCTCAGCACCCCCGGGCACAAGGGCGGCGACCTTGGAAAAGTCTCCACTCGCGCTCAATTGGCGGCGGCAATAGTCCACGTCCTCGCACCGCACGACCAAGACGATATCGGTCACCAGTGGGCTAGCTTCGAGGCGCGCGAGTACGTGCCAGAGTACGGGCCGGCCCCCTAACGGGAGGTACTGCTTGGGCCGATCTCCTCCCATGCGCTGCCCCCGGCCACCGGCCGGAACGATGGCGGTTATGCGTTCCACAGCGTCACACTATCATCATAGCATCGCCATAGCTATAAAAGCGATAGCCTCGCTCTATGGCCTCGCGGTAGGCGGCCAAAAGCCGTTTCCGGCCGACGAAGGCCGCCACGAGCAACAACAGGCTCGAGCGCGGCAAGTGAAAGTTCGTCACCAACCTATCGACCGCTTTGAATGCGTAGGGTGGATAGATAAACGCATCGGCAAATCCCCCGCAGGCACACACATTGCCCTCGGCATCAACGCTCGACTCCAAGGTCCGCACCACAGTAGTACCGACAGCGACGACGCGCCCACCACTGGCGCGGCAACGTCTGAGCGCGTCTGCCACCGACTCGTCGATTTCGCAGTATTCGGGATCGAGCAAATGCTGGCGCGGATCGGCGCAGCGCACCGGCTCGAATGTGCCCGGCCCCACGTGCAGGAGCACCTTCAGGACTGCCACGCCCTTGGCTGTGATCGCAGCAATTAACTGAGGGGTAAAGTGCAAACCAGCCGTGGGCGCAGCAACGGCTCCCGGACGCGCCGCATAGATGGTCTGATAACGCTCCCGGTCCGCGGCCTCGGGTGAACGCCGAATATAGGGAGGCAGCGGTACTTCCCCGAACTCCTCCAGCCAGGCTAGCACGTCCTCGACGTCAAAGCGTACGCGGAACCGCCCCGGTGCAACTTGCTCGACGATGTGCGCTTCCACTGCTCCGTCGCCAAACTCCAACTGCGTCTTTGGTTTTAAGCTCCGACCGGGTCGCCCCATAGCCAGCCAATCGCCTGCAGTTAGCGGCCTAAGCAGCAGCAGTTCAACCCGGCTCCCGGTAGCAGCTTTACGGCCCCTGAGCCGAGCCGGTACGACCTGTGTTTGATTCAATACTAGGGCGTCACCGGGCGCAAGCTGATCGACGATGGCACCAAAGCGCAGGTGCTGCAATGAGCCATCCGCCCGGTTCAACAGCAAGAGGCGCGCTTGATCGCGCTTGGGCGGCGGCCGTTGGGCGATCAGGGCATCGGGCAGGTCAAAATCGTAGTCCACCAATTGCATCGAGCAGTGCCAACCTATCCCCTAGGCCAAGTAGGACGCCACCGCGCATAGCGAAAAATGGTCCAGATAATTTTGTATCCGGCTCGCAGCGCGCCGCTGAGCGTGCCGCTGATCTTGGAGGTGCCTATGCGGCGGCGGTAGCGCACGGGCACTTCGGCTGTACGCAGACCCAGCCGAGCGGCTTTGACCTGCATCTCCGCGGTCCAGCCAAAGTTGCGGTCCTGCATCTCAAGCCGCATGAGCGCGTCGTAGCGCAATGCGCGGAAAGGCCCCAAATCCGTAAAATTGACGCCTAACAAAAGGCGAATTAAGAAGGTAGCCAACCAGTTGCCAAAACGGGCCTGGGGCAAAAGAGCCCCCTTTTCTCGTTGGCCCAAGACCCGCGAGCCAATAACCATATCGGCGCGGCCGGCGACGAGCGGACGTACTAGAGCCGGCATGTCCTCGGGGTAATCGCTGTAATCTCCGTCTAGGAAGACGACGATATCTGGACTCTCGAGATGGGCCATGCCCGCCAGACAGGCTTGGCCGTAGCCGCGGCGCGGCTCGCCGACGACACAGGCCCCCAAGCGGCGGGCCACCTCGGCGGTGCGGTCGCTGGAGCCATTATCGACGACGATGATCTGCTGTGCGATGTCCGGTATGTCTTGCAGCAGTTTGCCGATGGCTTCTTCTTCGTCGCAGGCGGGAATGACGACGGCAATGGCAGGCGGAGAGTCCATGCGCTGAGCACCGCAGGTAAAGTGCTGTCTAGAGGTTTTCCTCCAACCAGAGGAAGAACATCGCCTGCGCCTCGGCGATATTGTCGAGCAATGCAACGCCGTGGTCGGCTGAGTCTGGAAAAACGCGCAGATCTTTTGGCTCGGCCGTCTGCGCTTCTAGGCTGCGAGCGAAATCGGCATAGCTGAGCATGACGTCCCCAGCCTGAATTTGATCCTGATCGCTCGCCATAAAGAGCATGGACCGCGGGCCAAACGACTCGTGGCCAGCCCCGATGACCAACGGCTCTAGCGAAGAGGTCCCCCATAGCCCAGGCGAGAGGGAGACGCCGGTTTTTATTAGCTCGGGGAAAATGCCCGAACTCACGTAGGCCACATTCCCCCCCGAGCCAGTGCCCACTACCGCAATGCGGCTGACATCGACTTGAGACTGGCTCGGCAGCCAGACCAGCGCGGCGTGGACGTCGAAAAAGCTCTGTTCCAGATCCACCAATTCCAAGACCTGCCGATCATCGGGCAGCGGGGTTTCGCCGTGCCCACGCATGTCAATGGCCAAAACGACGTAGCCGCGCTCTAGCAAGGCCACAAACGTGTCGGTATTGTTCAACCAATCGGATTTGCTCCCCCTCAGATCGTGCAGGAGGATTACCACCGGCAGCGATTCGCCAGCCTGCGACGTGCCAAAAAGTGCGCTCACCTCGACGCCGTCATTGGACGGGAAGCTAACGGCTGAAATGGCATAGGCCCGGCCCGGGCCTTCGGGCAGACCGGGGCCGACGATCTGTAACTCCTCGTCCGAGTCGCTGCACCCCGCAACCACAGCGGCGAACACCCAAACCCACCTGCACAGTATCTTGCTCATAACGCCATATCCTCGCCAAAAGCGCGTTGGGAGCACCCTCAATTGGCAACGCTCCTGATTCTCGTAACTCCTTGAATTTGAATAAACAATCTCCCCCTCTAGCTGTCAACTTGACGCCTTGACGGCAAAATTCTTTTGCCGTATGCTGCCGTTTTATGATCCGCGTCGAAAAACTCAGCCTTAGTTATCGCGAGGGCCTAGCCGCTTTGCGCTCCATTGACCTCCACATCAGCCCCGGGGAAGACATCGCCCTCATCGGTGCCAACGGCTCGGGCAAGACCACCCTCGCCTACTGCTTAAACGGACTGCAACAGCCCCAAGCGGGCCGGGTCCTCGTCAACGGCATGGACACCAGCGATCCGACTCAGATCCGCTCCATCCGCCAGCTAGTCGGCATGGTGTTTCAAAACCCAGACGATCAACTAGTCGGCACCACAGTCGCCGACGAATTGGCCTTTGGCTTGGAAAACCTAGCCCTAGCCAGCGATGAGATTCGCCACCGCGTCGAAGAAACACTCGTCGTTTTCGATCTCGGGGCCTATAGCCGCTATCCGCCGCACAAGCTCTCCGGCGGCGAGAAGCAGCGCGTGGCCATTGCCTCGGTGGTGGTGATGCGACCGCGCTATCTCATCTTGGACGAATCGACGGCCCTGCTCGACCCCGACGAAGACAGCAAGTAGCCGAGTTGCTCCAGCGGCTGCGCACTGCATACGGCATCGCGACGATACTCATAACCCAGTCCCCAGAAGAAGCCGCTCGCGCTAACCGCGTCATCATCCTCCATGCGGGCCATGTCCATGCGGACGGCCCCCCTGCCGCCCTCTTTGCCGACTCGCCCAAGCTCAGCGCCCTCGGCCTCGACCTTCCCTTTGCAAGCGCGCTCGCCGTTCACTTGTCGCTGGCCGAGACCCACTTGGAGCTAGACGCCTTGTCCGACGCGCTGGCCGCGCTAAAACCACAAACGCCCCTACCGCCTTGGACTCCGCCGCCACCGGCACCTCCAGCCCCGAGCAAACTAGCGGCCGAAAAGCTGACGCACCTCTACGACGAGCATCTGCCCACCAAGCGGCGCGGTATCCGCGACATTACCATGGACGTCCCCACTGGAGCTGTCCTAGCCCTCGTGGGTACCAACGGCTCGGGCAAAACCACCCTCGCCCAGCACTTCAATGCCCTGCTCAGCCCCTCGCGCGGTCGCGCGCTCCTCGACGGCTGCGACATCGGCTCCCAGCCCCCAACTCGCGTACGCCAGCGCGTCGGCTTGACCTTCCAGTTTCCCGAACTCCAGCTCTTTGCCGAATCCGTAGCCGATGATGTGGCCTTTGGGCCGCGCAACCTCGGCTTTGCTCCCGAGCGCGTCGGTTGCCTCGTGGCTCGGGCACTCGCCATGGTGGATATGCCGCTGGAAGAATTCGGGCCGCGTCAGCCCCTCTCGTTGAGCGGGAGTGAAAGGCGTCGCGTCGCACTCGCCGGCGTCCTTGCCATGGACCCGGAGACCCTAGTGCTCGACGAACCAACCGCCGGCCTCGACCCCCAGACTACCGCCAGCTTGTGCCAGCTTTTCGCCGAGCTAGGCGGCCAAGGCCGCACCCTCGTGCTGATCAGCCACGATATGGAGCTAGTCGGCCGCCTAGCCACCCACGTAGTGGTTCTGTGCCAAGGACGCATCGAGCTACAAGGGCCGGCCCGCGCCGTGCTCGCCCATCCCGAATTCGGGTCTATCAGTGGACTTGTGCCCCCACAGTCCGTGCAGTTGGCTCGCCGACTGCGACAACGAGGCTTAGCCCTAGGCGGCGAGCCATTGACTTTGCGAGAAACCATCGACTGGCTCGCCCCACTCGTCGCCCTCTCCCATGTCTAAATTTTCTGCCGACTTGCTCGTCCGCCAAGGACGCCTCATTGACCCGGCCAATGGTACAGATGCCCACTTGGACATCCTCATCCGCCAAGGAAAGATAGTCCAGTCGGCCCCCAACCTCCCAACACCTCCAGACGTGCCCGTCCTGATGGCCGCCGGTTTGGTCGTCGCCCCGGGTTTTATCGATATCCACACCCATCTCCGCGAACCGGGCTACGAACACAAGGAGACCATTCAGAGCGGCACCGCAGCGGCTGCGGCCGGCGGCATCTGCGCGGTGGCCGCCATGCCCAATACCAACCCTCCCCCCGACAGCAGCAACCACTTGCAACGAGCTCTGGAGCGAGTGCATACAGCCGCCGTGCGCTACTATCCAATCGCCTGTGTGACAGTGGGACGCCAAGGACGCGGCGCACTCGCCCCCCTCGCGGAATTGGCCGAATTAGGCGCGGTGGCCTTTTCCGACGACGGCGACCCAGTAGAAGACGAGGTTTTAATGCGTCGCGCCCTCGAAATCGCCCGCGACCTCGACCGGCCCATCTTCCCTCACGCAGAGGTCAAGTCGCTTACGGCCGGCGGCTGTATGCACGCAGGAGAAGTGGCAGCGAACCTCGGCGTCAAGGGCATGCCAGCAGCAGGTGAGGAGGAGATGGTCGCCCGCGATATAGAACTCGTCCGCCAGACCAGCGGCCCTCTGCACATCGCCCATGTCAGCACGGCCGGCACCGCGCAATTGGTCCGGCGCGCCAAGGCCGACGGCCTACCCGTGACCTGCGAAGTGCTGCCCCACCACTTCCTACTCACCGACCGCGAGGTCGAGTGCCAAGGCACGGCCGCCAAGATGAGCCCTCCGTTGCGCGAGGCCGCCGATGTCGAGGCCATGCTCGCGGGGCTAGCCGATGGCACCATAGAGGTCATTGCGACCGACCATGCGCCGCATACGGCCGCGGAAAAAGCCCAATCCCTAACCCAAGCTCCCATGGGCATTGTCGGCCTAGAGACGGCCATCGGCCTCACCTTGACCTATTTGGTGGACCGCGTTTTGCCCCTGCACGAGGCCATCGCACGCTGGACTTGCCACCCGGCGCGCATCTTGCGCCTGCCTGGGGGCGCACTCACCCCGGGGATGCCTGGGGATCTAACCCTCCTCGACCTAGCACGCGAATGGGAGGTAGTCCCCGAGTACTTCCGCTCCAAATCGCGGAACACCCCTTTTGCCGGTTACTGCCTAAAGGGCAAGGCCGTGGCCACCATCGTCGGTGGCCAGATCGTCTATAGCGAATTGGCCGCTTAATCGAGAGGCTTGAACGCGTCCGGCCAATGCTCAATTTCTGCGCCAGCGGCGCGCAGCCACACGGCGATCACGTCGAAGCGGCAGGCCACATCGGCCACGGTGGAGTATTGGATATAGTGCTGAGCGGCCCGCGCCAGACGCTGCCGCTTGGCGCGATCCACCCTTTGTTCGGGGCGGGACGCACGCTGGCTGGCCTTTACCTCGACAAAGACCAACTCGCCCATCTCTTCAGCCACCAAGTCGATCTCGCCCCCAGCGGCGCGATAGCGGCGCACCCGAATCCGATAGCCCCGTTCTTCCAGATAGGCCGCGGCCGCCGCTTCACCCCGCCGCCCGATATCCCCCAGTTTGTCGCGCTGCTCCCGATAGGCCCCTCTCAGGGCCGCTAGCTCGTCGGCCGTTAACTCGTCGGCGGCCTCTTTGACTAACTGTCCCAACCTCCCTAGCTCGGCGAGGTTGGCGCAGTCGTATATGCCCTCTTCAAAAGAGAGGAAAAGCTCCGAGCGCGGCTCGGCGACTCGCGCGGCCACTGGACCGAAACTGCGGCGGTGCAGCGGGCAAGGGCCATGGGCGTCAAGCGCGGCTAAGTGCGCGGCGCTGCCATAGCCCTTGTGCGCTGCAAAGCCGTATTCGGGATAGTGGGCATCGCATTCGCACATCAAGCGGTCGCGGTGTACCTTGGCCACGATCGAGGCAGCGGCAATCGACAGCGAGCGGGCGTCTCCGTCAATGATGGCTTGCTCGGGATAGGGGCTGCGCGCCGGCAGGTGCCCGTCGATCAGCACCCGGTCGGGCGGGGTACGCAAATTCTCCAGTGCCAAGCGCATAGCCTTGAGCGAGGCCTGCAGGATATTCAAGCTATCGATCTCCGCAGCCTCGACCTGCCCTATCCCCACGGATAGGGCCTTGGCCGCGATTTCCTCGTACAGGACTTCGCGCTGGGTCCGCGACAGCTTCTTGGAATCGTCGATCCTGTCTATGACACAGTCCGATGACAAGACGACGGCGGCGGCCACCACAGGCCCCGCCAAGCAGCCGCGCCCGACCTCATCAACACCGGCCACTCGGCGCACCCCCTGTGCCCAAAGGTGCCGTTCAAAATGCAGAAGTCGCTCGCGCCGCTGGGACTCCGCCTGCTCTCGCGCATCGCGCCGACGCCGCTCGACCACCAAGTGCCGGACGCCGACGCGGCGATCCTTTTCGAGCAAGGCCCAGCCCGGATCGCCGCTTTTCCACTCCGCCACTTGTGCGCGTATCTGGGCAATCGTCATTCCGGTGAGTTTGGTCGCGTCGTCGCGTTCGCAGGAACGGCTCATACCGGCAGGCGTCTCATCTATTGACATAAGGTACCGACCTCGTATATTTGCGAAAAGCTACCAAGAGGAGCCTTAACATGAAGTGCTACACGGCGTTAGTTGCCTGCTTGTGCCTCGTTTTGCAACCCGTCATGGCCCTCGCAGAGACGGAACCGACACCTACCGCCGGGGCAGACACTCGACTCTATCTAGCCGATGGCAGCTTGGTGGAAGGCAATCTGGTTGAAAAGGCCCAAGATCTGGTCATCATGCGCATCAACGACAAGATCTTCACTTTCGACAAGACCGAAATCGATAAAATAATTACCCTCGGATCGCTGGGCGGAGGTGCCCAAACGATCTCGGCGACCGAGTTTCCCTACATCAGTTTCCTCGGAGGATCCCTTGCCTTCAGCCTGCTTTCTTGGCTGCAATTCGACCGGGCTTCCGACAACGAAACCGAAGCAACCCTCAACCGCTTACACGGCCAGCTAGCCCGCGCCCAAAAGCTCGACGACAAAGCCGATCGCGCACGCCTCTATGGCTGGTCCACAGCCGTTCTCGCCGCCGGCAGCTTCGGGGTGGCTCTGATCCCGCGCAAAACCACCCGCCGCGTCTTTCCCGAACTCAGTTTCCGCGACGGCGAGCCGCGCATCGGCGTATCCTACGTCCATTCGTTCTGAGAGCCTTCCACACCCCTCAGGTGATGCACCAAAGCATCTAGCCCGAGCACGTAGCTAAAACTGCCAAACCCGACTATTTGCCCTAGACAAACGGGCGCAATAACCGAGTGCTGACGAAACGCCTCGCGGGCGTGGACATTGGACAGATGCACCTCGACGGTCGGCAATCCCTTGGCCACCACGGCGTCGCGCAGGGCAAGGCTATAGTGGGTGAAGGCACCCGGATTGAAAAGCAGGCCCTGTTCTTGGGCTTGATGCAGGGCGTTGATTAGCGCACCCTCGCAATTGGATTGGCGGCAGCGCACCTGCACCCCGAGCCGCTGCGCGTGATCGGCGCTCAACGCGTTGATTGCAGCCAAGGTCTCCCGACCATATACTTCGGGTTCGCGCGTTCCCAGCAAGTTGAGATTGGGTCCGTGTAGAATTAGAATGCTAGTCAAATTGATCTCCACTATTTCGCGCTACCACGCAGATCCACGCCTCTCTTGCCAAGACTGTATCGACCTCTAATTTAGCTTGTGTGACCCAGTGGCAAAAAGCAGCTTCTTCCCGCACCAGCAAACCCGAAAACGCGATCTGTCCATCCGATGCCAACAAGCCGCACAAAGGGGTCAAAAGGGGCCGCAGTACGTGGCTTTGGATGTTGGCTAAGACTAAATCAAAGGGCCTTTCCGCGACTGCCTCCACCCCTCCCAGCCGCACCTCAACCCGCTCAGAGCCAATGCGGTTGTGCGCCAAGTTTTCTCGCGCATTGGTCACGGCCTTCTCGTCGATATCCACGGCGAGCACCGAACCTGCCCCCAGCAACGCAGCGGCAATGCTGAGAATGCCGCTGCCTGTCCCCAAGTCCAGACAGCGTGCCCCGGGGCACAGATAGCTCTCCAGCGCCTGCAAACAGAGCTGGGTTGATTCGTGAGCACCCGTGCCAAAGGCCATTTTGGGATCTATGCTCACGGCGATCTGGCCTTCGGCTATCTCAACCGGAATCCACGAAGGGTGGACGACGATTCGCTCGGTGGCCCACACCGGCGCAAAAAACTGCCGCCACTCGGCCTCCCAATCCTGTTCCTCCACGCATTCGGTGCCTATCGGCGACGCCAAGCCGAGCGCGGCGAGCCTATGCGTCAACTCGCGCCGAACTCCAGCCAAATCGCACATCGGCTCGGCCGCAAAGTACGCGCTCAACCGAGTTCTATCCTTCGATTCCTCAGCTTGGAGGCCGCAGCTACCCAGCTCGTACGCCCACGCGCTCACATCCTCGGCGCAAGCCGCAGGAACCTCTAGCCGCAAGCAGTGCCAAGCCCGTTTATTCACTGGTTTCCAAGCGACGCAACTGGGCGACTAGTCCTTCGGCAATTGCGGCAAAAAGGGGGTCGGGCGCGGCCCGTCCTTCATCCCCGCTCTGGCGGATTGTAGCCGATAGAGGCAGCGCACCCAAGAAGGGCAACCCCAACCGCTCCGCGGCCGCGGCCCCCCCACCGCATCCAAAGATCTCGTGGCGTTGGCCGCATTGGTTGCACAGGTAGTAGCTCATGTTTTCGACGATCCCGAGGATATCTACCTCGACCTTGGAAAACATGGCGATTCCACGCTCCACATCCTCCAAGGCCACGCTCTGCGGAGTGGTCACAACCAAGGCACCAGACAGGGCCACAGCTTGGCTCAAGGTAAGCGGAACATCTCCGGTGCCGGGCGGCAGATCGATCAACAAATAGTCGAGCGGCCCCCATTCTACTTGGTTCAAAAACTGCTGCAACGCCCGCGCCAAGAGCGGCCCGCGCCAGACCACGGGCGCGTCCTCGCCCGCGATAAAACCAATCGACATCAGGGCGACCCCGGCCTTGTACACCGGGCGCATAGTACCTTGCATCCCGGTTGCGGGCTGCTGCCTGATACCCATCATCAAGGGAATGCTCGGGCCATAGATGTCGGCGTCGAGAAGGCCGACGCGAGCCCCTTGGGCCGCCAGACTCACGGCCAAGTTGATACTTACAGTTGATTTGCCCACGCCGCCCTTGGCGCTGGCAATCGCGACGGTATGATGCACTTGGGCTAAGGGGCCGGTTCGGGGAACGGACAAGCGCACCTGCTCTTAGGACCGAAAGGCCTTGCGCATTTTGGCGAAGAAGCTCTCGCCCTCTTTGGCGACGCGCGCTTGTTCGAGCTGGGCTAGCTCGGTGAAAAGTTCGCGCTCTCGTCGGCTGAGGCCCTCGGGAGTCCACAAAACGACCTCGACTAGCTGGTCGCCGACGCCGCGGCCGTTGACGTCTGGGATGCCCCGGCCGCCCATGCGGAAGACGCGCCCGGATTGAGTGCCAGCGGGTATCTTCAACATGGCCTTGCCGGACAAGGTCGGGACTTCTACTTCTGCGCCTAGTGCGGCTTGGCCAAAACCCAAGGGCAATTGGTAGATCACGTGGCTCCCATCGCGGGTGAAATAGTCGTGTTCTTTTTCCTCTATAAAGACCAAGCAATCCCCGGCCGGCCCACCACGCGGCCCGACTTCGCCTTGGCCGCGCAATGGAATGTAGTTGCCCTCTTGAACGCCGGCGGGAATCCGCACCGTCAGGGTCGTTTGGCCGCGCTCGCGGCCCTCGCCCCGGCACTCTGGACAGGGATTGGACACAATGTGGCCCTCCCCTTCGCAGGACGGACACGTCACTACAGTCATTGACGGCCCGAAGAGAGTGCGCGCCATCTGCTGCACTTGGCCCCGCCCGCCGCAAGTGCTACAGGCCTTGCGGCCTGCTCCATTGGCCGCGCCGGACCCCTCGCAGCTTTTGCAGCGCTGCAAGCGCGTCAGCGCGATGTTCTTTTCTACGCCCGTGGTGATCTCCTCTAGGGTCAAGGCCACTTTGATCTTCAAGTCGCGACCTTTTGTCTTCATCGACCCCCCTCGCGACCGCCGACCGCCGCCGAAGAAACTCTCGAAAATATCGCCGAAAATGTCTTGAAAATCACTAGCGTGCGAAAAGTCCGACCACTGAAAGCCACCGCTGCTGAAATTGCCCTCAATGCCGGCGTGGCCATAGCGATCGTACGCAGCCTTTTTCTCTGGCTCCGAAAGCACCTCGTATGCTTCGGATGCCTCCTTGAATTGCTCCTCGGCCGCTGCGTCTCCGGGATTGCGATCAGGATGGTACTTCAGTGCCTTCTTGCGGTAGGCCCCTTTGATCGCGCTTTCGCTGGCGTCCCGCTCGACGCCCAGCACCTCGTAGTAGTCCCTTTTGGACATTCGATTCCTCAGTTCTCCGCGCTCGTCTTGCTGACGACGACGCGTGCGTAACGGACCACCTTGTCGTTGAGTTTGTAGCCCTTCTCCATCTCCTCAATGACCGTACCCGGGGTGTGCTCGTCGTCCGGGACTTCAGCCAAGGCCTCGTGGACTTCGGGGTCAAAAGGCTGTCCTATCGCCTCGATCTCGGCTAGCCCATAGCCTTTGAGAACGTCATTGAATTGGCCGCAGATCAACTCGACGCCCTGCTTGAGTAAATCGGCTTCTTGGGTCTCCTGACGGAGGGCGCGGCGCAAGTTGTCCAAGATGGGCGCGACTTGCAACAAGACATCGCGCAAGGTCTCATCCCGCGCTTCCGCGCGCATCCGCACCGTGCGCTTGCGATAGTTATCCAACTCGGCGACCGCTCGCACATAGCGGTCGTAATTGGCCGCCGCCTCGGCGCGAGCAGCCTCGAGTTCGGCCAGCCTCTCGGCCGCAGGCTCTGCCGTTTCTTCTTCCTGCGGCTCCGCTACTTCTCCCTGCGACTCTGCCGTTTCTTCTTCCTGCGGCTCCGCTACTTCTTCGCATGACTCCGCCGCTTCCGCCTGAGGCTCGACCACACCCTCCGCGCTCCCCTCGTCCACTGCGACGCGGTCCTGAGTTTCGCTCTCGCTCATCGACGCTCCTTACTGTGAATTAGATTGGGACAAAAACTCGTTAGCAGACCAGATTCGCCGCTCGGGAGGCCGCGCAATTGACCAAGTTCACCAAAGACTTGTAGGGCATGCGCGTCGGGCCGATCACGCCGATCACGCCAACCACGCCTTTGGCCCCGGGGACCTCGTAGCTAGCCGTCACCATGCTGCACCGCCCCATCGCCCGCGGCCGGTGCTCGGAGCCAATGGTGATGACCACGCCGCGCCGCTCGCTCATAAGCCGGGCGAGGGTGTCCTTTTTCTCTACCAAATCGACCAAACCAGCCACTTGACTAGGATCGTCAAATTCGGGCTTTAGGCAAAGATTGCGGGTCCCCGAGACGTGGAGATCGGCACCGCGGGTAGTGGCCAAGCCTTCGATCTGCCGCACGACGGCCTCCACAACCTGCCGTGAGACCGCCCCTAAATCGGCCATTCGCTCCTCGACTGCGTTTTGGATTTCAGCCATCGTCAACCCGTGCAAGCGCTCGTTAAAAAGCCGGCTCAGCACCTCTACGTCGCGCCGCGACACTGCACAACTTACTTCGACCATCAAGCTCTTTGTCAGGCCCCCACGGATTGTGACGACGAGTAACAGGCGACGCGCCCCCAAGTGCCAAAGCTCCAGCTTGTGAAAGATGCCCTGATTGAAGCGCGGAGCCAAAACCAACCCGAGTTGGTTCGACAGATCGCCGATGGTCCGCGCTAGTTGATGCAGGATCTCCTCGTAATTACCCTCCTGTTGTGCGGCCTCCATCTGCTGCCGCAGGGCGATCCCGACTGAGTCCGAGCCATCGTTTGCTGCCGCCATGCAGCGCTGCACGTAGAATCGGTAGCCCTTTTCAGAGGGAATGCGGCCCGCCGAAACATGGGGCTGAGATACGTAGCCCTTTTCCTCTAGGCAGGACAAGGTGTTGCGTATGGTAGCCGAACTGACGTCCAGATCCTTGTGCTGGCTCAACGTCTGCGAGCCGACCGGGACGCCGAGGGCAACGTGGACTTTGACCAAAGCAAGGAGAACTTGAATTTCGCGTTTGGACAGCGGGCTAGTGGCCATGGCCGGAAAGCATCTCCAGCGGCATAAACGCCAGATAAATACTGAGGTTTCGAGAAATAATAAAGGCCGCCGAGTGCTTGTCAAGGCTCGCCTACCAGCTTGCTTGACAGCCAATTTACAGGATCGTACTATTAAATCTTTATTTTTCTTTCAAACCACCCTAAAGCATTGTTCGACGCGCGAAAGGAATTGCTCATGGCCAAATCCAAAGCTAAAGCTAAAGCCAAGACTCAAACGAAAGCCAAAACGAAGTCATCTCGTCTCAGTGCGGTCGAGTCTGCCCTGGCCTTAGCAGGCACTCACCAAGCGCAGATGGTCGATTTCAAGTTCGTCGATCTGCCCGGCACGTGGCAGCACTTCACCATGCCGGCTGCCCGCCTCGAACCCGACCTGTTCGACGACGGCCTCGGCTTCGACGGCTCCTCCATTCGCGGCTGGCAGGAGATCAACGAATCCGACATGCTCGTCCTGCCCGATCCAACCACCGCCGTGATGGATCCGTTCACCGAGGTGCCGACCCTGTCGCTGATCTGCTCGATTGAAGACCCCATCACCCGCCAGCCCTATGGGCGCGATCCCCGGGGCGTAGCCCAACGCGCCCAAGCCTACTTGCTGCGCACCCAGCTTGCCGACACGGCCTTCTTCGGCCCCGAAGCCGAGTTTTTCGTCTTCGACAACATCCAGTTCGACCAGCAAGCCCACCAAGCCTTCTATGCGATTGACTCGACGGAAGGCCGCTGGAACAGCGGCACCGACGAAGGCCCCAACCTCGGCTACAAGCCCGACTACAAGGGCGGCTACTTCCCCGTGCCGCCGACCGACTCCCAGCAAGACCTCCGCACAAAGATGGTGCAGACGATGATCGCCTGCGGCATCGACGTGGAGATTCACCACCACGAGGTGGGCACGGCCGGCCAAGGCGAAATCGACATCCGCTTTTGCCCTCTGCTTGTTTGCGGCGACCGGATGATGCTGTATAAGTACATCGTCAAGAATGTGGCGCGTCAGCACGGCAAGACGGCTACGTTCATGCCCAAGCCGCTGTTTGAGGACAACGGCACGGGCATGCACACCCACCAGAGCCTGTGGCAGGGTGATCAGCCGCTGTTTGCCGGCAGTGGCTACGCCGGTCTCAGCCCGATGGCACTGCACTACATCGGCGGGCTGTTGCACCACGCGCCGGCGCTGTTGGCTTTTACCAATCCGACGACCAACTCCTACAAGCGGCTGGTGCCAGGCTACGAAGCCCCGGTCAACTTGGCCTATTCGCAGCGCAACCGCAGTGCGTCGGTGCGCATTCCGATGTATTCACCTTCACCCAAGAGCAAGCGGGTGGAGTTTCGTTGTCCCGATCCGTCGTGCAACATCTACTTGGCGCTGTCGGCGATGCTGATGGCGGGGTTGGACGGCATTGAGCAGCAGCTGGATCCGGGGGCCCCACTGGACAAGAATCTGTATGATCTGTCGGCTGAGGAGCGGGCTGGGGTGCCGCAGACGGCGGGGTCGTTGGAGGCGTCGTTGGAGCACTTGGAGCAGGACCGAGACTTCCTGTTGCAGGGCGATGTGTTCTCCGACGACCTGATCGACGCCTGGATCGACTACAAGCGCACCCAAGAAATCGACGCCATAAGACTCAGACCCCATCCCTATGAGTTCGCCCTATACTACGACGTGTAAACAAATACTGACTACGGGCGCTTACAGCAGGGGAAGATTTCCACTCGGGGAATCTTCCCCTGCTCTATATACACCCTACGGCCACACCCCGTGAAACTCGTCATCGGCAGCCGCGGCAGCCAACTCGCCCTAGTCCAAGCCCACGAGGTCCGCAACCGCTTGCTAGCGTTGCAAGACGAGCTGGACATTGAGGTCTCGATCATCCGCACCACCGGCGACGCGACGACGGGTTCGCTGCATCGCTTGGGGGGCGCGGGTGCTTTTACCAAGGCCCTCGAATGCGCCCTGCTGGACGCGCACATTGACCTAGCGGTCCACAGCCTGAAAGACCTGCCGACCCAGATGGACCCCGGCCTCACCCTCGTCGCCACGCCCGAGCGCGAAGATGTGCGCGATGCCCTCGTCGGCCCCGGCATATCCTCGCTAGCTGACTTGCCGGATGGCGCGCGGGTGGGCACGGGCAGCCTGCGCCGCCGCGCCCAACTCAAAGCCCTGCGGCCCGACCTGAACATTCTAGATATCCGCGGCAACTTAGACACCCGTATCGACAAGGCCATACGCGGCGAGTGCGATGCCGTCGTCTTGGCCGTTGCCGGACTCAACCGCCTCGGCTGGCAAGAGCGCATCGGCTGCCACCTGCCCCTCCATCAGGTTCTGCCCGCGCCCGGCCAAGGCGCTTTAGGGCTGCAAATGCGCACCGATCACCCCGCGTGCGCCACTGTCGCAGCTCTCAACCACGCCCCAACCCTAGCCGCGGTCCAAGCCGAGCGCCACCTACTGCACACTCTGCGCGCCGGGTGCCACGCGCCCGTCGGCGCTTGGGGCCACATCGAGGGCGACATCCTCGCCCTCGACGGCTTGGTGGGCCATCCCGAAGGCACCCAGTTGCTGCGCGCTGAACAGCGCGCACCCCGTGCCCGTGCCGAATTCCTAGGCGCATCCCTTGCAGACGCCCTGCGTGCCCAAGGAGCCGATGCCCTCTTGCAGGTGCCCTGATGTCCGCTGAATACGCCACCCCAGGCACTGTGTACATCGTTGGGGCTGGCCCCGGCGACCCCGGCCTGCTGACCCTCAAGGGCCTGCGCTACCTACGCGAGGCCAACGTCGTCCTCTACGACGACCTCCTCGACAGCCGCTTGCTCAACCTAGTGCCCAACACATGTGAGCAAATCGCGGTCGGCAAACGCGGCGGTCGCAAAAGCCCCTCCCAAGGCGCGATCCATGCGCTCCTCGTCGATCATGCCCGCCAAGGCCATGTCGTCGTCCGCCTCAAAGGCGGCGATCCCTTCATCTTCGGCCGCGGCGGCGAAGAGGCTCTGCATCTGCGCCGGGCCGGCATCCCCTTTGAAATCGTCTCCGGCGTCTCCGCGGCCTCTGGCGTCTTGGCCTACGCGGGCATTCCCCTAACTCACCGCGGCATTGCCTCGGCCGCACTGCTGGTCACTGGCAACGAGGATCCGGCCAAGCCCGACGCGGCCATCGACTGGGATCAGCTAGCGGCCTTTGACGGCACCCTCGTCATCTTCATGGCCGTCCACAAGCTCGCCAGTATATGCCAGCATCTCATCGCTCGGGGCCGGCCAGCCCCGACACCGGCCGCAGCTATCGAATGGGGAACTTGGCCCGATCAGCGCACGGTCGTCGCCGACCTCCAACACCTGCCGGCCCAAGCTGTTGCCCGGCAAATCCGCTCGCCGGCCCTCATCGCAATCGGCCCAGTCGTCGCGCTGCGACAAGACCTCAACTGGTTTGAGAGCAAACCGCTCTTTGGCCGCCGCCTGCTCGTCACCCGCAGCCGCGAACAGGCCGGTCCCCTCCAGCACCGCCTCGAAGCCGAAGGGGCGGCCGTATCGACGCTGCCCCTCCTGCACATCGGCCCGCCCGACGACTGGACGGCTGTGGATGCGGCCCAAGACCGGCTCGGGGACGCTGCTTGGGTCGTCTTTACTAGCCCCAACAGCGTGGCCTTTTTTTGTGACCGGCTCTACCAGCGCGGCCTCGACGCCCGGGCCTTTGCTCACACTCGCATAGCGGCCGTCGGCTTGGCTACGGCCGCGGCACTGCGCCAACAGGGCTTAGTCGCCGACCTCGTGCCCCCGAGCCAATCGCAGGCCGCGCTAGCGAGGGCCTTCTCCGCATTCGATGTGGCCGGCCAACCGATCCTCTTGCCGGCCTCTTCCATTGGGCGCACCGAACTCGCCGATACGCTCGCGGCACGGGGTGCCCAAGTTCACCACCTAACGACGTACATAAATCGCCTGCCGGACCAAGTCGAGCTCCCCGCCGTGCTAGCCGAGAACAAACTCGATCTCATCGTCTTTGCCAGTCCCTCCAGCGTCCACAATTTTCATCAGGTCCTAGGGTCAGAACGCGCGGAGGCCGTTTTAGCCCACACCCACATCGCCTGCATTGGCCCGACCACAGCCGCGGCCGTGCGCCAGCTCGGGTTTGCCGTTCACGTGCAGCCCAGCGAAAGCAGTATCCCCGCCCTCGTCCAATCCATCGTCGCTTTCTACGCCCCGTGAAGACCTACCCAGCCGGCAAGCTACCCCCCGCTGAACTAGGCCGTCTGCTCGAAGCCTATACTCACCGCCACGAACGCCTGCTCGTACCGCCGGCCGTGGGCGAGGACTCGGCGGTCATCGACTGCGGCGACCGCTTGCTAGTGGCCAAAACCGACCCCATCACTTTCGCCAGCGACGAGATTGGCTGGTACGCGGTCCACGTCAATGCCAACGATATTGCCGCCATGGGAGCGACGCCCCGCTTCTTCCTCAGCACCATCCTCCTCCCCGAGGGGCATGCCACGCCCGAGCTTGCGGAATCCATTTTCCGCTCCATCCACCAAGCTGCCGGGGGCTTGGGCATCGCCGTCTGCGGCGGCCACACGGAGGTGACCTACGGGATCGACCGCCCCTTAGTCATCGGCCAGATGCTCGGGGAAACCACGCCCGACCGCTTGGTGCGCTCTTCGGACTTGCAGCCCGGCCACGCCCTACTCCTGACTAAGGGCTTGGGCATTGAAGCCACCGCCATCATCGCCCGCGAAAAACGCGCACAACTGCGCGATCTCGGCTGTACGCCCGCCTTTTTGGACGCCTGCGCCGACTTTCTTCACACCCCTGGCATCAGCGTCGTGCGCGATGCTCAAGTCGCCGTCCAAGCCGGACAAGTCACCTCCATGCACGACCCAACCGAAGGTGGGGTCGCCACGGGCCTGTGGGAATTGGCCACCGCATCTGCTGTGGGTGCCGAAATCGACTCCCACGCGCTGCCCATCGATCCGGCCACAGCACACCTCTGTGCGGCCTTTGAACTCGATCCTCTCGGAGTGATTTCCTCGGGTGCGCTGCTGATCGGCTGCGCGGCCGATTCCGCCGACGCCATACTCACGGCCCTGCACGACGCCAACATAGCCGTAGCCCGCATCGGCACGGTGCGGCCATCTTCCTTCGGGCTTCAGCTACGCCGCGACGGCCATCTGACGCCATTGCCCACTTTTCCGGTGGACGAAATCGCACGCCTCTTTATCTAAGAAGCTGTCTGGAAATTCCGGGTGTGTCCCGAGCACGGGTGCAAACGTGGCGAACAAGGCGGGTAAAGCCACCTATATTTCGGTGACGGCCCCTTGCCGACGAAGCTCGCGCTGGGGCATCGAGGTCTTCGTCCACAATGGCCACGGCGGCCCGGCCGGTTGGCACCGCGCAGGAACCGTGGACATCGCCATGCACGAGGAGGTCTGGGAGGATCGGGTTTTCGATGTCGTCGATCTCGGCACCGTGCCCAACGACCGGGAGATTCTCGTCGACGAGGATGGCTGCTGCTGGAGCAGGGACGCTGGTACCACGTCGCCGCCCCGTTCGTTTCGCACGTAATAGTTTTCTAGAACCGCACTAATAAGGGAGGGCTACCCGATGCCTCCATCCGGCAGGGCGTGATCTGTCTGGGCGGGGACGGGTAGCGTATCGCGGTCCGGGGTAAAGCTGGTGCAACAGCGGTTGACCGATCGCTGGCAGCCTTGGGGGTTAAGGGCGCGCTGCCGGACGACCTCGAGACGCCTCAGCTCCTCCACGCCTTTGGCCCCGACGCGTATCGCTTATGCACCGGAACTAGGTCTGTTCGATCCGGCCACCGATCTGGGCGACGAGGTGAGTGCCGGCGATCTGTGCGGCCAGGTCCTGTTTCCGGAGAATCCTTCGCGCCCCCGGGCCCGTCACTTTTCGAGGCGAGGGTACGGGGGTCTGCAAACGGCACCTGGGCAGGGTGGAAGCCGGAGACTGCGTCGCCCACCTAGCAGCCCCTGTAAGCGACTGACCATCTCCCGCCAACCCTTCACTCTATAGTGTCAGGTCTGGAGCACCATCTCGTGGATGTTTTTGCCCGCGAATAGATAAAGACGGTCCTCCGCGCGTCAGGGACTTGGTGGGGCAGCACGTCGCCCAACACCGCCCTGACCCCCTAAACCTCACTCAATTTCATACACCACAGTGACATGCACGGTGACAGTGAGGGCACCTGGGACAATGGGAGTGGAAGTACGCGCACCTTCAGCGAAGGCGGCTTCTGTGGTCAGGATTGGCGGACCTGCGAAATAGCTACTTTCAGTGATAGTAACAGGTTCCCCTAGCCTTACACCACTTGCTGCCGCTAAAGTTTGTGCTTTCGCTTCAGCATTCTTTACCGCCAAACTACGTGCTTGGGTTTGTAATGGTGTGGTATCATCAATCATAAATTGAATAGAGTTAATAACGATGCTATTCCCTCCCGCTTCGGCGGCACCATCTATGACATCACTGAGGGTCCCCAATTCTCGGATCTTCGCCCGAACGGTGTTGTTTACTCTGTAACCACGAAGTATGCGTCCGTTTCCTATATAGTCGTACTGGGGATAGATACTGAAATTCTCAGTTTTAATGTCTTTTTCAGCAACGTTGTTCGCTTTCAGAGAATTTATTAACGCTGTCATCGCACTCGCAGCTTCTTCACGTGCCTCTGCGACTGTCTCTTTCTCAACAGACACACCTACATCGAGCGTTGCAATATCTGGTTCACCAGTAACTGAACCGCTCCCGGTTACATGGATAGTTCTGTCAATTGCTGAGGACGATAATACCTCCGAGGCAACATTCAAATCACAGGCAGTGAGTGTTAAAGTCAGCAATGTGCCGATCGCTAGAAAACAATAATTACATCTTTTCATTTTTCCTCCTATAAATCTCGACGAAAGCAGGCCTGGCCTCCAGTGGGCCGGCCGAGTCGGCCGCAGACGCCACGCAAAGGCCATCCCCAGCAGGGCCAACGCCTGAACCAAGAGCGCCGCAACGCACAGCCAAGCCGCTCCAAAGACACCTACGCCGCTTGACATGCTCCCTAAAAGACCCTTTATAATTCTTATACAATTCCGGGAGTTGCTGCAAGCTTTCGCGAATTAGAATCCGACTACTTTTATAGAAACCGCTTCGACGACAATGTTCCGCGCCTGGCGCACGAAGTGACCTATGGTACGCAAAGATAGAAAAATCAGCAGCAGCGACGACGGCTGGATCATGAGCAACATGACCGGTCCCGTAACGCCGCAGACCATCAAAAAGCGCATGATCGACACCTATTCCGGTGCGCCCATTGGCGCGGTGTCGTGGTGCGTCGGCAATAGCGAGACCTACGAATACGAAACGGAAGTGGGCGAGCACACGGGGGACGGCTACACCCATTTTGCCGACGAGTGCCTCGCCTCGCAGCAGCGGAACCTCCACAGTCTGATCGCCCCGTGTGGTGGCCCCTCGACCGAGGTCGTACGCCAGTTCCACGAGGCCAAGATTGACGTACTGCCTTCGGTGTGCATGAACAGCCACTACGACATCGCCTACGACTCCCGTCCCATGGCCAGATCCGCCGCGACCACCCCGGCTGGCTCATCGGCCGCCCCACCCTCGAACACGACATCGCCAAGGGCCCCGACTACAAATATCCCGGTGCCCGCATACATGAAAAAAATCATCTTCGAACTCTGCGAAAAATTCGACGTGGACGGGGTCGAACTCGACTATTTTCGCCACCCGGCATTCTTCCGGATCGAAGAAGCTTATACCAATCGCTATCTCATGACCGACTTTATCCGGCGCATTCGCCAGCGCCTAGACGAGGTCGGCGCACAGCGCGGCAATGACGACGACGAACTAGACGTACACATCAATGGTGAGCCCGTACCCTGGGACAAACGCCGAGTTTCCCAAGACGGCTGGGGCTATACCGTCTTCGACGGCACAGTCTACCACACGACCATAGCGACGGAGCGCGTCGAGGGTACTCTGATACAGTTTGATGTGACCGATCTGCCTATCAAGAAGGGGAAGGGCTCATTAAGGGCACCGGACCGCATTTTGAACCGGTTACCCTGACCGAGGTGCGGTTGGAGATCGATTATTTCTGATACCGCAAGGAGCAATTTAAGAAGCTGTTCAAAATTCAGTCTATAGCGAGGAATATCCCATGTCACTTCACGAACCCTTTACAGAAGAAGAACTATCGCCGATTCTCGAAGATTTTTACAAAAACGGTGCGGCCATCATCCGCAACGTCTTATCCCGGGAAGAATGCGAGCACATGTGCAGACGCATCGACCAGATTTTCGCCGAACCCTATTTCGCCGAAATGCGACATGTAAAAATAAAGCCACAGCTCAATGATGGAGCACCCATCGTTGTACATCGGCTATTTGAATGCGACCGAATGTTCCGCGATCTACTCGTGCGCGAGCCTATTATATCTATTGCCGAAACAGTCCTCGGCCCACAGTGCCATTGCATGGCGCAGGGATGCATCTTGAACCGCAAGGATCGGGGCATTAACCGCTTTCACGTAGATGACAGCTTGGAATTTCCAATTGCGGACGACAATATCAGTAGCCATGACAGGCGTCTTCAGATGCCCGTTTTTCGCATGTCGTTCCAGATCGCCCTGACAGACCAAGACGAAGAACAGTATGGCCCCAGCCAATTCGTGCCGGGTAGCCACTATGCGGGCAGACACCCCAACGATCCAGAAAATCCAATCTTCGACGGTCAAGGCCCCACGTCCCTGCTCATGAAAGCAGGGGACCTCTACCTCCTCAGCAGCCAAACCTGGCATCGCGGTGTCCCAAATACATCGGATCGCGTCCGCTACCTCTTTCACCAAGTCTATAGTCAGCGTTTCGTCGCCCAGCGATTCTGGCCCTATCTCAACTATCACATGCCCGATTACGTCCTCGAAGGTGCTAACGAACGCCTTCTGCGCGTTCTCGGGAAACACCCCGAAATGGCCTATGGATAAGCTACATCAGTGTGGCTATTCGGGTCTTCGCCTTCGACTTCAACCGTCTGCCCGCCTGCGCCCCAGTAGGGCCGACGCCGACCCAAGAACGCCGCAACGCAAGCGAGGCCGACCCAAAGACACCTACACCGCTTGACCTGACCTCCTAAAGGCCCTTTATAATTCCTATACAAAAGGGAGACAGGCACATGATTAAACTGGGTATGATCGGATGTGGCGGCATGGGGGGTGCCCACATGCGGCGGTTTCACACACTGAGCGATCGGGTCGCATTGGCCGCTGCTGTCGATGTTGTTCCAGAACGCGCAGAAGCAGTCGCGCAACAATTTCCGGGAGCCTGTGTGGCGACAGATTATCGCGAGATTCTAGACTCGGTAGGTGCCGTATTGCTCGCGCTACCCCACCACTTGCACTTTTCCGTCGGATATGCGTGTCTCAATGCTGGCGTTCATGTCTTGCTCGAAAAACCCATGGCCAATTGTGAAATCGCCTGCAAAGAACTTATTGAAGCATCTGCAACCTCGGGCAAAGTGCTGATGATTGCATATTGCATGCGCTTTCATCCAATTGTCCAGCGTCTGAAAGCATTATTAGATGAAGGCGCGTACGGCGATGTATTTCAAGTGTCGATCTGGACCGAGCAACTCACTCGGTATCCCCCCGATCACTGGGCTTCGAGCAAAGAGCGATTGGGCGGGGGGCAGTTGTTTAGCCATGGCTGTCATTATATCGATTTGTTGCTCTGGTTTTTGGGGCGACCCGTGCGGGGCATGCACATGGGCACAAATTTTGGTACGCCGTGGATGGAGCGAGAAGGAACGAGCAATGTGACGATAGAATTTGCAGATGGCCGCCTAGGATATCACTTTGGCACCTGGGGTGCGCGGGGCACCCGATTGCGGTACTCAATCCACGCGCATTGCACAGAAGGTTTGCTCGATGCCGATATTTCAGGTGGCAAGCTCGTGCATATCCTACGCGGTCAAGAGCAAGTTTTGTTCGAAGCAGAGCCGGGCAAACACACGGAAAACGAGATGGCCCATTTTCTCGATTGCATTGAAACCGGGCAAACACCGCTGACAGATGGCAGAAGCAGCTTGCAGGGATTGCGCGTAATCTGGCGGCTATATGAAGCCGAGCAAGCAGGGCATATTGCAGATTTGACGGGATTGGGTTTGGATGGGGCCTAATAAGTTGCGAAAATTCCGGAGACGAAGGATGAATTGGACAACTACGAACTGTATTGCTCAATCTTTGCTTCGTCTACTTCAACGCCCAGTCCTGGACCCGACGGTACGCGGATTCGCCCATTTTCGAACTGCAACGGTTCAGCCAGCACATCATCCGTCAGGCCGTGGTAGCAGGTGTCGTTAGGTCCGGAAAAATTGGGGGTTGATGCCGCAATGTGCGTGATGGCGGCGGTCTTGAGTCCGAGATCGTGCGAACAGTGCATCAGGCACGGCACGGCATACGCCTCTGCGACGGTAGCGACTTTCTTGACGCGTAGCATTCCGCCCGCCGCTGGGGTATCTGGCATCAGAATATCAGCACCCTCGTTGGCGAGCAGAGTCAGAACGGTGTCCGCGGTGCCAACTCCCATGTTCACCAAGATACCCATGCCAATTTCTACTCGGAACCGGATCAGCGCGTCGAGGTACTCGGATGAGCACGGGTCTTCAAAATAGCGAATCCCGATGCCTTTCATTTTTCGCAGTGTGGCTTCTGCATCTTTGGGGGAATATCCGTTGTTTGCATCTGGGCGGAGGATTGCTTCATCGCCAACAGCGGCTTGTATCGCCTCGGCAATCTGGAGGTCCTGTCCTGGGTAGTCACCCGCTTTTGTTTTTAAGAAGCGAAATCCCCATCGGTCAATGTACTCGCGGGCGGTTGCAGCGGACTCTGATGGTGCCTTGAGCCCCATGCAGGCGCAGAAGTCCACTTCCTCTCGCACCACTCCGCCGAGCAGTTTACAGACTGGCAAATCCGCCCCCTTGCCGATGGCATCCCAAAGTGCCATCTCGATGCCAGCCATCAGACCTCTACCGATACCCCCTGTTTCCATCGCTGAAATGGCCCCTTCGATGTTTGCCACATCTTTGCCAGTCAGCATTGTGTTTGGGTCCGTTTCAAACCTTCCCGTCCCTTCGCCCCAACCCACTACATCAGTGTCCGTTTCAACTTTCACCATAAGTCCCGCTGCGCCCAAAGAGCCAGTACCACCACCACGCCCGATGTAAGGTCCAACGGGCGGAGCGTATGGGATGGTGACGTTGGTTCCTGTAATGCGCTTGATTTTCATTTTGGCACCGTATGAATAAAATTTGTGGTTTCCACTTGGCTTAGCCTAACACCCTTAGTGCCTTGTTGTCAATGTAAAGATGACTTGATGGTCTTAACGGTCCGCGCCTTTGGCAGGTTCCTCTTGACGAGTATGCGGGGGCGTTTCACGACCGAGCCGGACGCAGCTCGAAACCAACCTTTCACGGAGGTCGATCTGCCGGTGATGGCGATCTCGGAAAAAGACAAGGAGACGTACGCCGCGCAGGGGTTTCTCACTCTGCGGCAGGCCTCTGCGAAAACCCGCATCGAGGCGCTGCTCGAGGCGGTCGAACGCCTGATCGACAAGGGGCTCGCGGAAGAGTGCGAGCACCGTCTGCCGGAACGCACCGGCCACCTGCGGTACCACCGCGTCTTTGCTGACTGGATTGACGAGGATCTCGCACCCCATCTCGAGTGCCACAGCCTTAGACCGGGAGACGAGGACGAAACCGAGCACCTGCGCCGACACGAGGGCCGCTTCGTGCAGTTCAACGCCCCGCTCGTTCCTCGGGACTGCTTCCTCCATATCGTCTCCCCGAGAGTCACCGGCGGGCATCGACGGCGACGGAGATCGAAGCGTCCCCCAGCGAATCGGGAGAGATGCCGAACGCCCTCGTCGTCGAACTGGAACCGGGAGACAACGCCAACCTCTGGCACCGGGGCTGGAACCCGGAGGGACACAAGCGTTGGACCATGCACTGCGCCTTCTCGAACGCTGGGGCGACGGTGATGGCGCACGAGCATGGACAGCGCGAGCAGCTAACCCAGCAGGGACATCTTGAGCAGATGCCTCCCGTTACGCGGCAGTACGTCCAGAGATACCTCGACAACTATCCCGAAGCGGACCCACTCTCCGTGTTCGACCTATAACCATGCGCAGTTCGAAAGTCTTCGCGAGTGCCGAGTTCGAGATCCTCTACCGCGCCGCCCGCCACTTGCCTTGCTGGGGAATATCGGAATGAGAAATTTCTATTTCCACTCCCCACTGAGGACTCCTTACCGGACTGGTTCGTAGACGAGGCGGACGACTCCGTTGTCATAGGTCTCCGACGAGACGAGCTTGAGGCGCGTCTGCCTCGTCGAGGCCTGAAAGAGGGGGATGCCGTCGCCCAGCAGGACAGGCATGACGAAGACGTCGTAGACGTCAACTGCGCCGAGTTCAGCAAAAGACTCAATACTCTTTGGACCCCCTATCAGCCAGACGTCCTTACTCTGCGGCCGCTCTCGCAGATGGGTGACCAGCTTAGCTGTCGTACCTTCCCAGATCTCGGTGTCCGGAGGAAGGTTATTCAACGGCCGGGCGCTCTGAACGATGACCCTGTTTCCTTTGTAGGGCCATTCTCCGAACGCCAGTGACTGTTCGTAAGTAACTCTGCCGATGACAATGGCGTCGATCGAGGCGATGAACTTCTCGTAGCCGTAGTCGCAGCCGTTGAAGGGTTCAAGCCACTGAATATCGCCGTTGGGGGCGGCGACGTACCCGTCGAGGCTCGTGGCTATGTAGGCGTGGAAGATCATGGCTCGTCCCATGATGATTAGGGGTTGAGCGAATGGCCCAACAAGCTAGGGGAAGTCTCCGCACACGTCAATCGGGTAGCTGGCCGAACAGATTCGCACCCCCGTCCAACCGTTCACCGGTACCGGTCCAATGCAATTATTGAGGACCGTGCATGGGCAAAATTTGCGATATTGTGGTGGCACAAGAGTCTTCGGCATCTTAGTATTGTTTGCACGGTGAAACGGAGATGGACATCGAGGGACAAACGCTAAAAATCGCAACAGGTGATACGGGCTGCGTGGTGTCTCTGCTAAGTCCAGCAAATTTGCAAATTAGTCAGACAGATCAGTTTGATTAGAGGTGTTCGGAGGTAGATGCCGATGAGCGCAAAATACGAGTGGTGCCGCCTCACTGAGAACGCTGCATTCGCAGCTCGCGATGGCGCTGGCGCACTGGTGTTCAGGGATAGAATGTGGCTACTGGGCGGCTGGAATCCCGGGGATAAAGTCCATTTCCCGCTGATCTGCAACAGTGAGGTCTGGTCGTCGGCCGATGGCACCTCCTGGACGCTTGAGAATCGCCATGCGCCCTGGGAGGGGAGGCATACGGCCGGATATGTGGTACATGACGGCCAGATGTGGATCGTGGGCGGTGATTGCAATCAAGGCCATTATCAGAACGATGTCTGGAGCAGTGCGGACGGTATTCATTGGGATCTGGCGCATGATCGCGTACCGTGGGCACCCCGAGCGCTCCATTATACCCTAACCTTCGACGGCCGGATCTGGGTGATGGGCGGGCAGACGCTGCCCGATTTTGGCGGCGGTGATGAGGTCTTCTACAACGATGTGTGGAGTTCGGAAGATGGGACTAGCTGGACCCGAGTTATCGAGCGCACGCCGTGGGCGCCCAGAGGGATGATCGGGGGATCTGTTGTACATGACAACAAGATGTGGATTCTGGGTGGGGGCACATACGATACGCCGGCAACTCCTATCCGCAAATTCTACAATGATGTGTGGAGTTCGGAAGATGGGGTAAACTGGAAACAGCACCTAACGCACGCTCCGTGGGCACCCAGGCAATACCACGAGGTGGCCGCATTCGATGACCGTATGTGGGTGTTAGAAGGCTATGCGGTGGCGAGTGGAAATCGCCGCGACGTGTGGTATTCGGCTGATGGCGTGGACTGGACCGAATTGCCCGATACCCCCTGGGCACCCCGACATGCAGCGAGCGCGTTCGTGTACGACGGGTCGCTGTGGATGGTGGCGGGGAATAATATGGAGCCAGACGTCTGGAGGCTTTCGCGCATGAGGCCATCTCAGCAAAAATAATTCGAAGGGATGAGCAGTACTTATCTAATGAAGTTTTGCCGGCACGGATTGATCAGTTGAGGGAAAAGTTCGGGGGCGGTTGGGAAGATCTCCGTGAAAGGGTGATCGCCTCGTGGGCAGACATGGCTGTGGAACTTATCGGGAGGGGTACGGGATTGACCCTAGTCCACGGCGATGCACAACTGGGAAATGTGCTGCCGCGCAACCCACAATTAGATCGGCCTGTGATCATAGACTGGGAAGGATGTATACGAGGCATTGGAGTATGGGATTTAGCCCGAACTATGATACAGACCGAGTTACCCTCGAATAAGAGGCTAGAAATTGAGGAAGTGCTCCTGTCCCGTTATCAGGCTTTGTTGGTAGAACGCGGAATAAAGGATTACAGTCGTGAAGCTTGTTCTGCCGATTACCGCTTGAGTGTGTTGGCCAATATTCCGCATGCTTTAGTATGGGAGAGCGATTCCTATCTTGAGTCCGCGATGCGAGCCTACCGAGACTAGGAATGTGATGAACTACTGCGTTGAGAATTAAACTATATGGAGATGAGGAGACCAACTGCAGCGTCTCTGATTCCCTGACACTTTTACTTCTGATGGATGTACTGGTTTTAACAACCGTTCTTATACCTGTGGGTGACAACCGTCTTTTGTAAGCCGGCAACCGATGGAGTTGATGTGCGATACAACGTTTGAGCCATCGAAGGTCCAATTGAAACAGACTCAGTTCGCGCACTTGCAGATCCAAGTCCCTTTGCAACAGCCCATAGCCATACTGGGGCACCCACACAAAGTATTCGATCTTATATTTCGTATGACGGCCTTCACCATAAGCCATCTTGGAAGCATAACCCAGCCATTCGCGGAAAGCGATCCCCTCTCAAAGACGGGGGTTTTAGCCCAAACTTTAGACGAATAAAACCGTCGGAGGATTTTTCTGGGCTGTCGTAGTTCTATCCATTTCCCAAGGCATTTTCAAATCTCCTTCAGTCTTCTGAGAATCAGCCGTCTATCCTTATCGGGAATGGTTTTGCTCTCTTTTTGGAGCGCATGCAGCCGCGGCAAGTCTTTTGCGTCGGTGGCCTCCTTCCGTGCGAAAGGACAAGGTATATATTGGCAAAATATGAAGAGTTTGCTAAATTCTTACTATAAAGTTGGAACTTATAAAAAGTAGGAATCAACGAAGGGAGCGCACGATGGCCGTCGCCAAACTAACCTCCAAAGGACAACTGGTCATTCCCCAAGCCATACGCCAGCATATGCACCTGCAGCAGGGCGATAGCGTGGATTTTATCATCCAAGACGATGGCGAAGTGGTCGTCAGACCGGCCACCCGAGATGTGCGGGAACTAAAGAATATCCTGCCGAAACCCAAGGAGGCCGTATCGCTAGAGGAAATGGATCGTGCGGTGCGCGAGGGCGCGGGAAAAGCACTGTGAGGGGGCTAGATACCAATGTGCTGGTGCGCTATCTGGTGCAGGACGATGCGACACAGGCGCGGCGCGTGGCAAAAGAGATCGAAGCGGGATCGAATGCGGGCGAGATCTATTTTATTGCCGATGTCGTCTTCTGCGAACTGGTGTGGGTGCTCGATCGGGCCTATAGATACAGCCGGGCGCAGATTGGCGACGCGCTGGAGGGCATTTTACAAACGCGCTCATTTCATTTTGTGGACAAAGACCTGCTCTGGCAAGGGCTGGGCGATTACAAAAAAGGTAGGGGCGACTTTGCCGATTATGTGATTGGGCGCGTGGGCGAAAAGTCCGGGTGCGAAAAAACGCTCAGTTTTGATCGCGCTTTAAAAGGCGACGTACGATTTGAAATGCTTTAGGAAAATGAGCAGGATCGCTCTGCCATTGGATTTTGGGCCCATCCGCCGCTGGATGAGCGTACTGAGGAACCCCACTGCGAATTGGCCAAGGCGAATTTTACTATGGTAATCGCCGGGTTTAGCAATTGCCCACTACCGACCCAACCCTCACCGGCCATCTTGACATCGGCGACGTGCGCTAGCTACTTTCCCTCCTGCACGCAGAGGTATTGTCCATGCCCTTCCAAACCCACTTCGACTTCCGCCATCCCACCCACATCGTCCACGGCCCCGGGTCTATCACCTGTTTGGCAGATTGCTTCTCACCGTCCCACAAGGTTCTGATCGTCTCCGATCAGGTCTTAGGGGAAATCGGCACAGTAGAAGCGGTCGTTTCCGCCCTCGGCGACATCCCCCATGCCGTCTATCTCAAAGACGGTTCGAGTGAGCCGACCGCAGAATCCGTCGAGGAAGGGGTCCAGGCTTACCAACAAGAACGCTGCACGGCCATCATCGGCCTCGGCGGTGGCTCGCCTATGGACGTGGCCAAGATGATTGGCGTACTCGCGTCCAACGACGGACGCATCACCCAGTATTTAGGCAGCGGAAAAGTCGCAAACGACTTGCCCTATCTCGCCTGTGTCCCCACGACCTACGGCACCGCCAGCGAAGTCACGCCTTTTGCCGTGCTGGACAATCCCGCCAGCGGCAACAAAGACCCGGTTATTAGCTGGAAGATCGCGCCCCAAGTCGGCGTTCTCGATCCCAACCTTTCGGTCGCCCTGCCCGCCCCCGTCGGCGCGGCTACTGGCATGGACGCCCTGACCCACGCGCTCGAATCCTATATCAACTTAGCGGCCACGCCTCTCACCGAAGGCATCGCGCTGCACGCCATCCGCCTCATCGGCCACAACCTGCGCCTCGCCTGTGCCAACGACCACGCACTGGCCGCCACCGAAAACATGCTCATCGCCAGTATGATGGCCGGCGTCGCTTTTTCGCAAACGCGCCTCGGCAATGTCCATGCCATGTCCCATCCAGCAGGCGCCCACTACCACGTGCATCACGGGCTGCTCAACGCCATCTTGTTGCCCTACGTCATGGAGTTCAATTGGCTGGCCTGCCCCGGCAAATTCGCCGCCATCGCCGAGGCGCTCGGCACGCACATTTCCGGGTTAGACCAACGCCAAGCCGCGCAAGCCGCCATCGCCGCAGTGCGCCATATCAACGCCGACTTAGGCATCCCTGCCAAGCTAGGGGATGTCGGCGTTGATGTGGCCCGCATCTCCACCATGGCGCGTACTGCCATGCAGAGCGGCAACATTGCCGTCAACCCGCGCAAGACCAGCCAGCGCGATCTCGAAGTTTTATTCCAACAAGCCATTTAGGAGGTCTCCCATGCCCCTGCCCCGCATGTTCCGCGTCCGCCAGCTTTTTTCCGCGCCCACGGTCGAGGACATCCCCGCAGCTATGCGCGCCGAGGTCCAGCGCCTCGACTTAGGCCCCAAAATCAATCCCGGCGGGACTATCGCCATCTCCGTCGGCAGCCGCGGTATTGCCAACATCGCGCTCGTAATCAAAAGCCTCGTAGCCGAGTTCAAGGCCCTCGGCCTCCAGCCCTTCCTCGTCCCCGCCATGGGCAGCCACGGCGGCGGCATCGCCGAGGCCCAACAGGCCATTATCGAAGGCTACGGCGTTACCGAAGAGTACGCTGGCGCACCCATTAAGTCGTCCATGGAGACCGTACAGGTGGGCGCAACCGAGGATGGCGTCCCGGTCTTTTTCGACCAATACGCATTCGAAGCCGACCACGTAGCCGTCGTTGGCCGCGTCAAGCCGCACACTGACTTTGTCGGCGAAATCGAGAGCGGCCTGCACAAGATGATGCTCATCGGCTTGGGCAAGCACAAAGGCGCGGCCCTGTACCACCAAGCCATTGTCCACTACAGCTTCGACCGCATCGTCCGCTCAGTCGGCCAAACCGTCATCGACCAATGCGGTGTGCTCATGGGGCTGGCCTTAGTCGAAAACCAGTACGATCAAACCGCGCTCATCAAGGGCGTGGGAGCCGACGAGTTCGTGGAGCGCGAAAAGGAATTGCTAGTCCTCGCCAAGCAATGGATGCCGCGCCTTCCCTTCGACGAAGTCGATCTGCTCATCGTCGATGCGATCGGCAAAAACATCTCCGGTGCCGGCATGGACACCAACGTCGTCGGCCGCAAATTCCACGACAACCACGCCGCCGACAAGGAGTACCCCAAAGTAACCCGCATCCTGGTCCGCGGCCTGACCGAGGAGACCCACGGCAACGCCTCCGGCATCGGCACTGCCGAATACGCCCACAAGCGCGCCATCGAGCAGATGGACCGCGAGATTACCTACATCAACTGCATGACCGGCAACCACCCATCGGGCGCACACATCCCGCTCTACTTCGACACGGACCGCATCTGCATTGAAAAGGCCCTAGAGACCGTCGGCCTAGTCGAGCCTGAAAACGCCAAGATCCTGCGCATCCACAACACCCTAGAATTAGGCGAGATCCTCGTCTCAGAAGCCTATCGGCCCGAAATCGAACAGCGCGAGGACTTGGAAATCATCGCCGAGGCCGAGGAAATGGGCTTTGACGAAAACGGCGATTTGCCGCTTGCGTTTTAGCAGATGACCAAAAAACCGCGGGGCGTGTCCCCTATTTTCTTAGACGAAAATTCGCAACATTCAGCGACCGCGGGTCATACGCGCCGCCGCATTGTTTTTGGCTGGTACGGTGGGAAATTCTCTCATCTCGACTGGCTGTTACCCCTGCTGCCGGAGTGTCATCATTACTGCGAGCCTTTTGCCGGTTCTGGGGCCGTGCTCATCAACCGAGCACCCGCTCCTGTCGAGACCTATAACGATCTTGACGGTGAGGTGGTACACTTCTTTCGGGTGTTGCGCGACCAGCACCAAGCACTGATCCGCGCTATCGCCCTGACGCCGTTCTCGCGCGAGGAATACTACTACGCCATCTACGGCAGCACCGAGGACATCAGCGACTTAGAACGCGCCCGACGTTTCTATATTAAAGCGCGGCAGACTCGCACCGGGCTAGCACAAACGGCCTCCCTTGGTCGCTGGGCCAACTGCAAGAATACGAGCCGGGCTGGTATGTCTGGCGTGGTCTCTCGCTGGTTGGGGGGTGTAGATGCACTCGACGAGATTGCACAGCGTCTGATCCGAGTTCAGATTGAAAACCGACCCGCTGTGGATGTGATTCAACTCTACGACAGCCGCAAAACCTTGTTCTACTGTGACCCTCCCTACTTACACGCCACTCGTGGCGACGCCAAAGCATACAAGTTTGAAATGGACGAAGCCGAGCACCGCATGTTGGCAAAAGTCGTCAATGAGTGCGAGGGCAACGTGGCCGTGTCTGGCTACCATCACCCCTTGATGGACAAGTTGTTCCCGCCCGATCGCTGGTTCAAGACACAAGGACCGGACAAGACCATCCATTCCACCAAGGACAGCCGGCGCGAAGTGTTGTGGACAAACTACGAGCCGGAAGTACAAAAAGAGCTGTTTGAATGACACCAGAGGACATTCTGCGTGGCATTTACGAGCGTGCTGAGGCGGTCCCCGACCTAGACATCAGGGAACGCGTTGCTTATGTCTGCCGATGCACGAGCAACCGCGCCGGGGTGTGCTTGCTTATGTCGTGCCTGCTGGGCAAGCTAGACAAGCCCAATGTCGATCCGCGCAAACCCTATACTGAAATTGGCGACCCGGACAGCTTTTCTGGACGCACCTACGATGAACAACATCTGGCCCCATTCATCAATGAACACCGCTTGCCCGTCAATCAGACAACGGCCTTCCTCACGCCAGCACTGAGAAACATCGACCATCCACTGACCACGGACCGCGAGCTTGTTGGCAGACCGCGTGACCTGTATAAAAAGATCCTTGAACTACTCGAAGATGTGGCCGAACAGCGAGTAGCCGCTGATGTGCTATTTGTCGAAATCGTCCGCCTCTTGCTTCAGATGCGCGATGAGAAACTGGCCCGCATAGATTCACTACTCAAGGGATTGGAACAAACCGAAGGGGCCTTGCCCCTATCATCAGAGGCCATCGTTACCCTGCTCAAGCAGCACTTATCGTGCAAACATGCAAGCCGCTTGCCGGTCCTCGTCGTAGCGGCGGCCTATCAGGCAGCCGGAACGCGGCTTGCCGAACGCATATTGCCGCTAAACCCACACAATGCCGCCGATCTGCAAACCGGCTCATTAGGGGATGTGGAAATTTGCCTCGTTGGAGAAGATTCTGTTGTAGCGGCTTATGAAATGAAGGCGAAGAGAGTCGATTACACTGACATCGACGCGGCACTAGCCAAGATCCTCGGAGCACCGCATAGGATTGACAATTATCTATTCGTCACCACGGCTGAAATCGATCCGAGGGTAGCCGAATACGCAGCCGGATTTTACGAACAGACCGATGGAGTCGAGATTGCGATTTTGGAATGCATTGGGTTTCTGCGGCACTTCTTGCATCTGTTCCACCGCATCCGCGCCGACTATTTGAACGCCTACCAAGAATTGGTTTTGAACGAGCCGGATTCAGCCGTAAGTCAAACACTCAAGGAGGCTTTCCTAGCCCTGCGCCAAGCGGCTGAAAGCGATGAGTAATAAATGATTTAGTAAACCACCGCTGCGTACGCTATTGGATAAATAAAAAATAAAATGGATAACAACGTCCAAGACTATTTATTCGACCTCCAAGGTTATTTGGTCTTAAAAAATGCAATCTCGGCCGCAGATTTGCGCGAGATGAACCAGTGGATAGACGACCACGCATCGTATGTAGAAGATCCGTGGTCAACAGAGGGTGATTCGAATAGAAAAAGTCGCTGGATTGGTAATGTAGAAACGCACACCTACCATGAAGAAAATGGCGTCAACTTCCAAAGTATCATCGAGGGTGGCCCTGTTTTTGAGCGATTGATAGATCATCCGGCTTGGATCGACTTGGTCAAGAAGTACATTCACTCCTCAGTAAATGGCCTTTCCATTCACGAGAACTTTCTCAACGTCCGCGGTCCGGGTGGTTACATCCACATTCACTGCGGTGGACATGTTCCGCTCAGTTATTTGACGTTTCGCCAGAATAACACCGGCGAGTGGATGGTCGGGCAGATTAACGTATTGATGGCCCTCAACGACATCGGCGAGGGCGAGGGCCCGCCGGTACTAATTCCGGGCAGCCACAAGTGTAGCGAAATTCACCCTCGGCTGGAGGTGGACGGCCAGGGCTTGGTTTACGATGGTGTGAGCGGCAAGCCCGCCGGGACAGCCATCGCTGTGCAGGAAATGTATCTGAAGGCAGGGGATGTTTTGTTATTCACCGATGCGATAACACACGGCTCTGCGGAACGCACCAATCCCGGTTGTCGGCGGACGGTTGTTTATCGCTATTCCCCAAGATATGTGCGCGAGCGATTTAACTATCAAATTTCAGAGGGACTGTTACAACGTTTGACCCCAGAAAGACGGGCCATTATTGAGCCCATCGTACCGCGGCAGCCGCCATCCGCATAGCGTTCAAGAATAGAGGCTACATCGGTGAGATATGGAATCAGTGCCGCGGCATTGATCGTCCAGCACAAGCGCCTGCTGTTGGTCAATCACAAAAAGAGCGGGCAGTACGATTTTTGGTTGCCACCGGGGGGAAAATTACAGGGGGACGAATCGATCTTTGATTGTGCGCGACGGGAAGCGATGGAAGAAACGGGCTTATCCGTTGAGTTAGATCGCATCATCTATATCGTCGAATACGCCGAACCGGACTATCACTTCTGCAAATTTTTCATTCGCTGTAAAAGGTTCGCCGGAACCCTCACGCTTGCCAATAGAGAACCGGAAGAGACTTTTCTCGTCAATGCGCGTTTCTTTGCCAAAGCGGATCTGCAAGGCCTCAAGGTACATCCCGCAATTTTGCAAGCTCATTTTTGGGACGACCTTGAGGCCGGATTCCCAGAAACGCGGTACTTGGGGCTGGAAGAAATAGGGACGCACTGAGACCGAATCCGCCAATTAGTAAACCACCGCTACGCACGCCATCCGCTCCTCGCGCGGCCGATCTGTTTCCACCGCCACCCGGACCAGATACAAACCCGGTCCGACCAACCGGCCCGATTGATCGCGGCCATTCCATAGCACCGCATGGCGACCGACCTCCCGCTTGGACCGGCTCGCTATAAGCAACGGCCGCGCAAATCGAACACTGCCACTTCGGGCGCGTCCAACGAGCAGCGTATAGCCGATCCGCACCTCGTCGTTCACCGCGTCTCCCTGCGGCGTAAAGGCAACCGGCTCTACCTCCATTGCGGCCAACATCGACCCTTGCGCTGCGGTCCCTTGCAAGGGGGGCATCTCTGCCGCGACTTCAACAGATGTTCTTAGCAATCCTATTGGGGCCAAGCGGCACCACAAGCCCATACCCTTGCCTCCGGCCAATCGACGCTGCTCATGCCAAACGCAGCTATATGCGAGGCCCAGGCACTGGACAAGAACCGGCGGCCCGGTTTCTTTATTCGCAAGCAATATGCACCTAACCCACAGAGCCTCGATTATGACCACCGAATACATCGGCATGACCCGCGATGCCATCGACACCCCCGTCCTCTTGGTCGATCTCGACGCGCTCGAATACAATATCGCCCGGCTCGCCAAACACTTCTGTACGGCAGGCAAAAACCTCCGGCCGCACATCAAGTCGCACAAAACCCCGGCCATCGCCCATCTCCAGCTCTCAGCCGGCGCACAGGGGATCACCTGCGCCAAGGTCGGGGAGGCCGAGGTCATGGCCGACGCCGGCATCCAAGACATCCTCATTGCCAACGAAGTCGTCGGCCGTCGCAAGATCGAGCACCTCATGGCGCTGGCCGCTCGTTGCGACATTATGGTCGCAGTCGATAACCCGCAAAACCTCACCGAACTCAACGAGGCCGCCCACGCCTACAAGGTCTGCCCCCGCGTACTCGTGGAGGTCAACATCGGCCACAATCGTTGCGGCGTCGTACCCGCCGCAGTCGTCGATCTCGCCCGCGCAGCCTCCCAAGCACCGCACCTCCACTTCTGCGGCCTGATGGGCTACGAAGGCCACGTCATTGACCTCGAAGACAAGGAAGCCCGCGACGACGGTGCCCGCACCTGCCTTCAGCGCCTCGTCGATGCCCGCGACGATGTGGAGCGCGCCGACCTCGACTGCCCGATTTGCAGCGCCTCGGGCACGGGCGATTACTACATCAGCACCTCCTTCGACGGCATCACGGAGGTCCAAGCTGGCTCGTACGCACTGATGGACGCGGCGTACGCCAAGCTGGGCTTGGGTTTCAAAAATGCCCTCAGTGTACTAACCACCGTTACCAGCCGCCCCGCGCCCGAGAAGGTCATCACCGACGCCGGCCTAAAGAGCCTGACGCCCGAGCACGGCTTCCCCCTCGTCAGGGGCCGCCCCGACTTGGAATGCCACGCCCTCTCCGAAGAGCACGGTCGCCTCAAGACCCTAGCTGGCCCTTGCACTGACCTCCACCCCGGCGACCTACTCGAATTTATCCCTGGCCACGGCTGCACCACCGTCAATCTCCACGACCACCTCTACGCGCTGCGCGCAGGTCGCTTAGAGACGATTTGGGAAATCGCCGGCCGCGGCAAAGTCCGCTGACCACCAAAAAAGTCGTCTATCGTCGGCACCGGCCGCCGCAGGTGCTGAGCATACCGCCTCGGCAATGGCCATGACCGTGTTTGGGGCCAGATGTATCAAACCGGGCGCGGTCGAAGCCGGCTGACGCCGCCGGCGACCGCGGCGGTCTTGGTAGATGTCTTCTACGTGCATCCCGGCCAGCCCATCAAAGACGGTGTACTGGCTGCTCAACACATGCTCAAAGGATATGTCGCTCATATTCGTCCTTCCGGCGCTTGGGAGATCCGACCCAACGGCACGACATCCTTTATCCCTAAGATACGACCGCTGATGCCCTAAATCTGATCGTAGGCTAGGGTTGCCTCAAGTTGAATTCTACCAGACAAATATGCTTCTTTATATACCCTATGCAGCCCATTTCTTCTCCAGCCTCGCCCCTCTTCCCCGGCTTTGCCGAATACCGCCTCGCCCTCGCCGACCAAGTCGAAATGGCGTATCTCGACAATGGCTACGGCGGGGACCACCCCCCTTTGGTGCTGCTGCACGGCATTTTTGACAACAAGGCCACGTGGTTCCGCTTGGCTACACGCCTGCCCGGCCACCGCATCATTGCACCCGACTTGATCGGCCACGGGCACAGCAGCAAGCCGACTTTTGCCGCACATCCGGCGCACGAGCGCTACTCGCCAGACATGCAGGTTGGCTACCTTGCGGCCTTTATCGCCGCGCTGGACTTGGATAACGTAATCCTCTTGGGTAACTCGCTCGGCGGAGGCTTGGCCCTGCGCCTGTACCTCGACTTTCCCGCGCTCGCGGCCAAAGTGCGTGGGCTGGTGCTCATTGACGCAGCCAGCTACCCACACAAGCTCCCCATGCACGTGCGCACCCTCGGCAGCTATCCGGGCAAGCTGCTGAGCCACGCCCTGCTCCACACCTTGGCCCGCGCATCCGGTCTGTTGCGCTTGTCCGCTTGGCGTACCTTCCGGCGCTGCTTCCACGACCGCGGCAAAATCCCCCCTGAACTCTCAACGGCCGCCCGCGCCGCACTCGCAACGCCCAACGCTGCGTATGCCTACCATTACTCAGCGCGGAACCTCGTACCGCCCGACGTAGCAACGTTCCACCAGCGCTTTGGCGACATCACCTGCCCAGCCTTGGTCTTTTGGGGGCAAAAGGACCGCATTCTACCGGTGCGCTCGGCCCAGCGCTTCGCAGCCGCACTGCCCCGCGCCGACCTACACATCTTCCCCAATTGCGGACACGCACCCCACCTCGAATACCCCGACGAGACGGCCGACTGCATCGAACGATGGACAAAAAAGTACGCGATTTTTTAACTATTTGTTTTTACAGAACTAAAGAAAATTCACCCGCGCCTCATAAACATAGCTGCAACTATTATCCAGCACCGGCGTCTAAGCTAAACGAGACCTGTTGACAAGGAGCGACAACATGCCACTGTACCGCCACGTAGAAGCCTCGGGCTCACCAGACGAGGTCACTGTAATCGAGGATCGGGGAATGCTCGTGCGCAACCAGCCCAGTTTCGAGTTTATCGACCCGCATACCATCAAGGCCCACCCTCTCATCGTCGAAGCCCTAATCATTGACGCCGAGCGATTGTGGACCCTCGAAGAAGTACTCGCCGGCGTAGAGTGACGCGCCATTTTCCCCCGCGGCGCGTCACTCAAGTCAGGGCAACAACGCAAAAACACCTACTAGACTAATCCCCCGTTCTTTTCCCCCTCCGGCTCAATCAGCAAAAACCAGCCTCCCCTAGTCCGCCCGCGCTATCCCGCCCTTGACAAAAGGCGAATAGTGCTGGTACATCTAAATTCCTCCCCAACGAAGGATAGTATCGTGGACGGCACGTTCATCTATTGGGACAATTCCAACATTTTTCACGAGGCACAGCGTTTTGCCGAGGACCGCAACGAGGGTGCCGACGCCCGTTACCGCGTGTGCATCCATTTTGAAAACATGCTGCGCCTAGCGCATGCCGATCGCTCGCTAAAAAAGCACTAGCTGCCGGTTCCGTGCCGCCGGAGCTACGCCAGTTGTGGAACCGGATGGAAAACAAAGGCGTGGAGGTGAAACTATTCGACCGCGGCGAACAGGACATGCCTGACCGCGTACTGCAACTCAGGATGCTGGAGGATGCCCTCGATTTCAACGGCAACCCCGGCATCGTCGTATTGCTGACCGGGGACGGCGCTGGCTATGAGGAAGGCGCGGGTTTTCACAGCACCCTAGAGAGAATGCACAAACGCGGGTGGCGGGTAGAAATCCTATCTTGGGCGCATTCCTGTAATCAGCGGATGCGTCTATGGGCCAAAGAAAACGGCGTTTTCGTTGCGCTAGACGAATTTTACAACGCGATCACCTTTGTGGAGCCGTCCCAGCCGGGGCGCGAATTCGCGCCCTCACGCGCCTCGGCCCCCTTGGACCTATCGCGCCGCTTGATGGCTTAAGCGGCGTCCCGCGGCTCTTGGCATATTACACCCACGAGGCCCCATGAGTTCACCTACGTTGCGCTTTGAGTGCTCCAAATGCCATCACACCGCCTGCGAGACCGGCGAAATCCGTACCTCCGGTGGGTTTTGGTCCAAGATATTCGACGTGCAAAACCGCAAGCTGACAACCGTAACCTGCGAGCAGTGCCGCTACACCGAATTCTACGCAGCCGACAGCTCGCGCCTCGGCCACATCTTCGATCTCTTCACAGGCTAGCGCTAGCGGTCAATCGTAATCCGGCCCGCCGACCGGCCCTAGCAGCGCGCGATTTTCCTCGGGTGTCTCCACTTCGTCGAGAAAGTCCGCTAGGGCTTGCTGCATCCGCTGTACCACCTCCGGATGTTCGCCGATCACATTCTGCTGCTGTTGAGGGTCGGCCTGCAGGTCGTACAGCTCGGGGGCGCCGCCGTACTCGCCATACGTCAAGTAGGTCCAGCGTTCGTCCGTCACCGTCGGCCCGCCATTGCGGATAAAGGTCGAGCTGAAGGCGTACTGCCGCAGCGCCGCGGCCGATCCGGTCAGCAGCGGCACGAGCGAATACCCGTGCATCCCCAGATCGCTTTTTTTTACATCAACTAAAGCCATCAGCGTCGGCAGCAAATCCACGGATTGCGTCAATGCGCTCACCCGCCGGCCACCCGCGACGTCGGGGGCGGCAATCATCAGCGGGATGTGGCTGATCTCTTCGTACAGGGGCCAGACCCGCTCGTCCTCGGGGTGGATGTTGGATTTGCCTGTGCGGTTGTGCTCGCCGATGAACATGCCGTGATCTGACGTGAAGATCACCACGCTGTTGTCGAATAGCCCGATTTCCTCGATTTTGTCCACTACGTAGCCGATCCACTTGTTGACCAAATAAATCTCGGCCGCGTAGTGCGCTTGGAGGTTGGCCAACTCCTCTTTGGTATAGGCGGTCGCCGGGCCGTAGTTCGGGTGAATCATCGGCGGGCCATCGTACCCCGATGAGTCGTAGCGACCCACGAGATGTTCCGGCGGGTCCCACGGCTCGTGCGCGTCAAAGAAATCCACCCACAGCAAGAACGGCTCGCAGCCTCGGTTTTCCTCCAGCCAGCGACTCGCCGTCTGCGCCGTGCGCACGCAGAAGCGGTCCTCCTCCCAAGCCCAGTCGCGGTTGGTCCACGCATGCAGGGTCGCCAAGTTGCCAAAACGCGTCTTCGCCAGATGCGGATCGACGCGCGTCTTCGCCCCAGCCACCTCCATGCGCGGCGGCAAATTGCCCTTCAACAGCGGCTTATCTCCTTCCTGCCCCCGGATCCAATACGCCCCGTCAAATCCCCGGTCGAAATGGTGGACGCCCTTCATCAGATGCGGCGTGTCGCAGATAAGCTGGCTCTGGTAGCCGGCCGCACCGAAAATCGTGCTCAGCACCGGGATACCTAGGTCGAGGGGTTTCCAACCGTGGAAGGGGAAGCTGTAGCGACCAGTAAAGAGGTCAGTGCGGTTGGGAATGGTGGGGAAGCTCGACAAATAGTGCCGATCGAAGCACACTGCCCGCTCGGCAAAGCGATCGAGCGCCGCCGTGCCGATCCACGCATTGCCGTTGCACCCCAGATAGTCGTAGCGAAAGGTGTCGCTGACCAAGACGATGATGTTCATAGGAAATCTGCTCCTTGTATTTTTATAGTCCAACGACGCGCCTCACTGCGCCAGCACCCGCCGCAACGCCCCCTCCAATTCGGGGTACGCGAACTCGAAACCAGCCTCCAACAGCCGCGTCGGCCGCACCCGCTGGCTGGCCAGCAACCCTTCCTCGGCCAACTCGCCCAAGAGCAGCTTGGCCGCAAACGCCGGCAGCGGCAACAGCGTCGGCCGCCGCAACACGCGCCCCAACGTCCGCGTCAACTCGGCGTTGGTCACCGACTGCGGCGCGGTCAGGTTCACCGGTCCGTGTAACGCGTCGTTTCCCACGGCATAGCAAAGCGCCGCCACCGCGTCCTCCAAGCTAATCCAGCTAACGTACTGCCGCCCGTCGCCGACCTTGCCACCCACCCCGAGGCGAAAGGGCAACAGCATCTTGGCCAGTGCTCCGCCCCGACGACTCAGGACGATACCCAAGCGGGCCTGCACCACGCGGATACCAGCCGCGGTAGCCGCGGCGCTCGCCCCCTCCCAAGCTCGGCCTAACTCAGCCAAAAATCCCGCGCCGAGGTCGCTTCCTTCGTCCAGTTCCTCGGCGCACCGATTACCGTAAATGCCGATGGCCGACGCGCAGACCAGCACCTGCGGCGGCGCGGCCAATCCCGCTAAACGCGCAGCGAGTAGATGCGTCGTCTGCACCCGGCTCTGACGCAATTGCTCCTTGACGGGGACCGTCCAGCGCCCAGCGGCGATGTTACGGCCCCCCAAATGCACCGCCGCCTCGATCCCCTCCAACGCATCTGGATCCAATGCGCCGGCCTCTGGATCCCAGCGCAACTCCCCTTCCGCCGGCTGCCGCCGCACCAAGCGCACCACCTCATGCCCTTCGCGCTCCAGCCGGCTACAGAGCGCCGTACCCAGCAAGCCGCTGCTGCCTGCTACCAATATCTTCACTCGCTACTCCTATTGAGAAAATCGAACAATTATTTGCTACTAAAACATCTCCCTGCGCTTGGCACAAGGCCGGCAGTCTGCGCCGGCCCTTTGGGGGCGGTATCGGCTCCACGCTCGTGCGCTTGACCCGGTCTTTTTCCCTTGTTTTTCTCTTATAAAAGCGAGTAGGCTATCCTGTCTGCCGGAATAGCATCGGATCCCATTACTCAGAAAATACGCATCAATCATGCCTGATGACTATGGGATCACCACTGCAACTTGGGGCAACTCCAAGGGGCACGTTTTTACCCTATATGGTAAGCAAGCTAATGACACAGCCTTTTGACGCAGCGAACTGGCTCGGCCGGCTAGCAGCAGCGCTTGAAGACGTTGCTGCGCAGGCGAGACCTTCTTTTCCCTTTGCACTAGAGACCCCATACTATGGCCCGCTAGACGAATACTGGTCGAGTATCCACCGGCAATACCGGGATCTCGCCGCTCGCGCAAAGCACGATCCCGCCGCCGCGAAGCTCTTCGCAGAATCCTACCTCTGGCTTAAGTCCGATCCTGCAGAAGCAAGAGCGATCCTGCGGGAGCATCCCTTGCTGCGACCGGGACTGATAGGTTCGGGGAAGCGCGAAGGGGTCGGCTTCATCCTGTCCACGCACGATTGGTTCCACGTGGGACTAAAGTCCCTCGTATCCCACCTAGCCAAACGCGCTATGAAGGATAGCGGAGAGCAAGCAGCGAAACTGCTGCACCGCTACCTGACGGCCGGTGAGGATGCAAATCTCCCGGCATACGAGATCACGCTCTTGCACGGCTTGAAACTCAACAGGCGCTTCGATCTTGGCAGCGAAGCCTATCTGGCGCCCTACGAGGACGCCAAGGCGACGTACGGCCTGCCCGACGAACCCGAGAAATGGCTTAACGACGCTGACCGTAATCCGAGTCGGTCGAACCGTCCCGTGAGCCCGACCGCGCTCGTGCGTGGTCTAAGGTGGGGGCCAGGCATCGCACCCCGGCCGGACGATGACGGTTTTTCCAATAAGCCCCGCCGATCTTTCGCCCCGAAAGTCAAGTACCGCTTCCCCGATGACTACCAGATCGACCTTGCGAACCGATTTGCAGACGACAACAAAGTCCTAGTTGATTTGCTGTCGATTGCAACGAGGAGTCCGCTGATCTCCCACACGAGCTTTGTCCGCGTCGCCAAGTGGGTAGAGGAGCTTGATCCCAACTTCGCTTTCGGTTCTCGAAGCACCCCTGCCTACTTGTCCGACGTATCGCCCAAGGAACATCAACTCTGCCAGTACGACGTGGCTGCTTTCGCTGCATTGGCGAGCCGCTGGTGTACCTATCGAGGCAGGCGCGATGTTATCGACCTTGCGATCCGGCGACTCGCCGCCTCTTTCGCCCGGATCAGCGGCCCATTTAGTACGGAGGACCGAATCCTCGATGTCTCCATCGCCTTGGAGATCATGTACGGTCCAATCAAACAGAAACTGGCCCAGCAACTGTCGGTCCGAGCAGAACGCCTGCTTGGCCAAGACTCCGGCAAACGCGGCTGGATATCCGACAGAGTAAAATCCTTCTATGGAGTCCGTTCGGCCATCGTGCATGGGCAAAAAAAGATCAAAGGCGGCCAACGTGCTATCGACAAGACGCTGGAGGACGGACGCGAGCTAGCCTGCCTCACGCTCGCGGAATTGCTGTCGCGAGGGCCGGTACGGGATTGGGACAAGCTCGCGGGCGAGAGAGAGGTATCTACAGAAGGCCAGAAGTGATCCCTCCAATCTCGGTGGCCGGCCCGAGAAGACCATCGATGCCGGATCGCAACCAAGGGCGACCAGCATCCCTATGTTCACCACCGCACCCGTCACTCCAGTGTCGAGTGCTAAGCGGAGGCCCGCCTAAAGGCGCGGTGAAGCAGACAGCTTCTAAGGTACTAGGTTTACTTACTTGACACTATGGTTTCGCTCGATCCATGCGTGGTCAATTGTGCTCTACTGGCCCGGCACCCAGCCCTTTTGCCGCAGTTTATCTCCCAGCAATCCCAAACACTCGTCGATGATGGCCAAGGACTCGTCGAGCTGTTCTTGCGTAATGATAAGCGGTGGGTAAAAGCGCAAATCGTCTCCTTCGACCCAGTCGGCTCCCCCGCTAGTGCCCGAAATAGCCAGTCCCCGTTCCAAGGTGAGCTGAAGTACGCGCCGCGACGCTCCCCACTCGGGGGGAAATGGCTTGCGACTACAGCGATCCTGGACCAGTTCAATGCCCAGCATTAAGCCCTTGCCGCGCACTTGGCCGACGCAAGGATGGCGCGTCAAGCCCCGGGCTTTTTCCTGCAAATAGGCCCCGACTTGGGCGGCGTGTTCTACTATACCTTCTTCTTCCAACAACTCCAGCACGGCCAAGCCAGCGCACATGGCCACTGGGTTGTTGACATAGGTAAAAACGTGCGGCAGGGCTTGGCCGCTGCGAGTGAGGCCCCGCTGCATCTGTTCGCTCAGCAATACCCCTCCCAAGGGCGCGTACCCACTGCTGGCCCCTTTGCCGAAAACAACCATATCGGGCACCACATCCCAGTGCTCCATAGAAAAGAGTTTGCCGGTGCGGCCAAAGCCGGTGATGGTTTCGTCGGCGATAAAGAGGACATTGTGCTCGTCGCAGATTTGGCGGATGAGGGGGTAGTAATCGGGCGGCGGAACCCCGGCGGCGACCCCGGCCATGACCACCGGCTCGGCGATAAAGGCGGCGATATTGCCGGCCCCTACCTCGCGGATAGTCTCTTCTAACTGATAGGCGCAGGTCAAATTGCAGCGATCTTCGCAACCGGCAAAAGCGCAACGGTAGGGATAGCACGAAGCAATGTGCGGAAAAGCCGGTAAGTACGGTTCAAAGGGTGCTCGCAGCCCCGGCATTCCGGTAGCAGCCAAGGCACCCAAGGTAGCGCCGTGATAGCCGCGCCAGCGGCCAATGATCTGGTGTTTTTGCGCCTGATCCCGCTGCAAATGGTACAAGCGGGCCAGTTTAATGGCTGTCTCCACGCCTTCGGATCCGCCCGAGACAAAGTACGCGTAGTTCAAATCTCCGGGGGCCAGTTCGGCCAAGCGGCGGGCGTAATCAAGGGCCGGCTGGTTGGTAAAGAACGTCGAAAAGCAATAGGCTAACTCCCGTCCCTGGGCGGCCATGGCCTCGACGACTGCATGACGGCCGTGGCCCAAGGTGACGTTGCCGGCCCCGGCCGTGCCGTCGATATAGCACCTGCCGGTTTCGTCGTACAAGTAAATCCCCTCGCCCTTGACGAGGACCGGGTACGTGTATTGCGGGTCGCGGTGGAGGAGTGCTGGGTTGGTGGCGGTCATCTTTATCTATCCTTATTTAATTGCAACAACGCCTCGCGCAGCACCTTCGCAAGGGCTTGCCGCTCGGCTGCGGGTCCCACAGTCAGGCGAATGCAGCGGTCAAGGGGAGCCACGCCCGGCATCCGCACAAAGACCCCGTGCTGCAAGAGCACCTGCATCAGGCACCGCGCACGCTCGCCACGGCCCACGTCGAGCGCCACGAAATTGGTCGCCGAGGGTACTGTTTTCAGTCCTAATTCCGCCGCCAACGCCGCGTACTCCCGCCGGCCTTCCTCTACTTGCTGCACCACCGAATGCACAAACTCGTCGTCGGCCAGCGAAGCGAGCGCTCCAGCTTGGGCGATGCGGTTGACGCCGAAGTGATTGCGGACCTTGGAGAGCGCGGCCGCCAAGTCGCGGTGCGTCAGCGCATAGCCGACCCTAGCCCCGGCCATGCCGTGCGCCTTGGAAAATGTCCGCAACCGCACCACCTGTGCTCGCTCCGCGTCCAGCGGTAGGTACGCCTCTGCGGGCGCGAAGTCGATATAGGCCTCGTCGAGCAGGAACACACAGTCAGGCGGCAACTGCGCGATAAAATCCCGCAATTCATCGGCCCGCTGATAGGTGCCCATGGGATTGTCCGGGTTGGCCACGTAGATCAGCTTGGGGCGCACTTGCCGCGCCTTGGCCAGCAAGGCCGGCAAATCCTCCCGATCCGCTCGATATGGCACCTTGTGCAATATCGCCCCGTGCCCCTCGACATGGTAATTGAACGTGGGATAAGCCCCCAGCGACGTCACCACCGCGTCGCCCGGCTCGGCAAAGAGGCGCACCAAAAGCCCTAGCAATTCATCAATGCCCGCGCCCAAGGCGACCTCTTCACGCGCCACCCCGTGCCGCACCGCCAGCGCCGAGCGCAGCTCGTACCCCTCCGGGTCGTTGTACCAATGCACTTGATCCACCGCCTCCACCATGGCCTGCCGCGCCCGCGGCGAGATCCCGAAATTGCTCTCGTTGGCCCCAACCCGCAGGGCAAGCGGCTGCCCCTGTTGCCTTTCCAACGCCTCGGGCGGCACAAAGGGAATGGTCGGCGGCAGAGCGCGGACGATGTGCGTGAACGGTAGCATAGGTCAAGACCACACGTAGATTTCGTCGTCGTCTTCGGCATAGCCAATGAAGACGGCGAGCACCACTCGCGGATCGTCCCCCTGCACCGCTGGGACCTCGTGGATGCAGCGCGTATTGAAGAAATACAGATCGCCCGGCTCGAGCGCGACCTCGCAGTGCTCCACGCCGTGTGCGGCCGCATACTCGTGGAAACGGCCCTCGGCGATATGCGGCTGTATCTCCTCAGTCCACAGGCAACGGTGCAACACGGCTTGCACCCCGGGACCCGCAGAATCTGCGTTCTGAACGCAGAGCACGCCGGCAAATTGGTGGGTAAAACGCACCACCTCATAGTTGAAGCGCTTTTCGCGCAGGACCACGTGGTCGATGTGCGGCTGATAGGCGTGAGTCTCGTAGTGGATGCGGAAGATGGCTGGGCCGTACAAGCGCCCGTCGTGCTCGCGCGCCGTCTTAACCGCTTTGTTGGGTGCCAACGCCTGCAAGTGGCGGTAGAGGAACTGTACCGGGTCGAGCAAACCCGCGAAGAGGGTGGCAAAAAGTTCGCGAGTCCCCTCTGCATGAGCGAGGAATGCCTCTTGGTCGCCGCCCATCTGGCCGAGGCTGGTACCAATGTCGATGCGCGTGCGCTCGTCGCCTAGGGTGCGCAGCAACCCGCGCTCGCCAAAGCGCTTCATCAGCCGCTGACAATCGACCGGCGTACAGACCTCGGGCAGCAGGATTGCCGGTATATCTGCCCGGGCCAAGGCGCGGAGCGGGTCGCGGTGCGCGGCAAAAACCGCGGCGAGATCCGGGCCGCTGGGCTGCCAAGCGGCCCCGGTATGTACCTCTGGATATTTCAATGAGTCCCTCCTTTGGCATGTTGACAAGAATCACATCCCCCACACCGCTATCGGCACCCCCCCTTCGGCTTCCTCGCGGCGATACACCTTGTCGTCCCACGATGTGTCCTCGCGGCGGTCGAAGAGCACCAAGTGCCCCTTCCACCGCCGCGCAGCGGTCCATGTAGGCGCGCGTCTGCGTCAGTCCTTCGCGCAGCGTCCGCTCGAAGCCCCCGTGCAGCACCTTGCACTCGATGACCACCTTCTTGCACCCTGCTGCCCACCGGCCACACCAGCAGCAAATCCGTCCGCATCCGACCGCGCTCAATGCGCCCGCCGCTGTTGACGACGCGCTGCAAAAACGCCTGTAGCAGCAACTGCGGACCGGCCTCTTTGTACTGGAATCGCTCCACCCAGTGCTCGGAGTGCTCGCGAAAAAATTCTTGGAACGCCGCCAGCAGCTTGTCCACCTCCAGCACCCAGTCGTCCGCGATATACCAAGCCGGATCGTCGTGAATCCCCATCTCCTGAGTGGTCCAGGTCAGGGCGCGCGGGATCACCTCCCGGTAGATCGGGTTGGCGATGGCCACCGGCTTGCCAAGGCCGACCAGACCGAGGTCGCGCACGTACGGCAGATCGTCGGTGGCAATCGCATCAGTATCGGCGGCACCGCTCAGCAGTGGCTCAGATACACCTTCTCGTCCTCGCAATGGCCGAGGAGTCCCACGGGCCGCCACCATGCACTCGCGGCGTTTTCTTCGTACGTTATTTTTTGCAAAAGGCTCCTATGGATAGCGTTACGCAAATCGCGCTCGGCGCGGCCGTCGGCGAAAAGGTTTTAGGCAAAAAAGTTGGCAACAAGGCCCCCCTGTGGGGCGCGGCCGTCGGCATCCTCCCAGACCTCGACGTGTTGGGCGCGGCCTTTCTGTCGGGGACCGACCAGTTGGGCTTGCACCGCTGGGTGTCGCACTCCTTGCTCTTTGCGGTGGTCGGCGGCCTCGGAGTGGGGTGGGCGCTGTCCAAGCTACACCGCGCCGCGAGTGGGCGCGAGTGGGCCGCGCTGGCGTTCTGGGCGATTCTCACGCACGCCCTCCTCGACTGCTTCACTGGGTATGGCACCCAATTGTTCAGTCCGTTCAGCAATTATCCGGTCGCTCTCAGTACCATCTTCGTTATAGACCCGCTCTATACCCTGCCCTTAGCCATTGGCCTCATCGCCGCCCTGTGTCAGCGGCGACGGCACTGGCGGCGGCGGCTCAACGCGCTGGGCCTCGGCTTGAGCACGGCGTACCTGCTTACTGCCGCCGCGATTTGCCTGCACGTGCGCAGCACCTTTGCTCACGCCCTCGCCGACCAAGGCATCGCCTACGAGCGCCTGTACGTCGCACCGACCCCGTTCAACGCCGTGCTGTGGTCGGGCTTGGCCGGCGCGGACGACCACCTGTGGGCCGGGCTATACTCCCTGCTCGACGACGACTCGGCGATCCGCTTCCGCCGCATCGAGCGCAACACCCACCTCATCGCCCCCCGGCGCACCGACCCGCCCGTCCAGCGCCTGTTCTGGTTTTCTCGCGGGTACTATCGGGTGGAGCGCCGCGACGACGCACTTTACTTCCACGACCTGCGCTTTGGCCGCTCCGATTTCTACCTCGACTCCACTGGAGCATACCTCTTTTCGTTCTACCTGTTGCCGGACCCATCCCATCCCGAGCGCATCGCCGACATCCAGCGCACCAACAACCCGCTCAATGCCCAGCGCATGGACCAAGCCCTAAAGCGGCTCTGGCACCGCCTAACCGGCGACTAACCCCCACGCCTGGTCAATGTCGCGTTGGTACGCGTCGATCTTGCCCGCCAGCACGTCGGCGACCTGTACCACCTGCCCGGACTGGCCGGATTCGTAGATAGCCTCGCTGACGGCCTTGCTGCGCAAGCCCTCCTCCGCGTCGATTTCCACCGGCCGCCCCTCGCTCAATGCGTCGATAAAATCCCACAACTCCAGCGTTACCCCGCCGGTGATCCCATAGGGAAAGAGTGCGTCCTTTGCCTCCTCGCTCAGGGTCGCCAAATACATCTCTTGCAGCTCGGACATGCTGTGCGTAGTACCGTCGGCGAGCTGACACTCGCCGCGCTGCTGAAAGGCGGCCGGGTGAAAGATGTCCGCGTCGAGGATCGATCCCTTCTCGCCGCTCAGCGCCAGTTGGGTAAAGCCCTTGCCCGGCGCACTAATGGTCCACGACCACGTGCCGATTAAGCCGCTTTTGAAGTTAAATATGCTGGTCCAGAAATCCTCGGACGCACTATCGACAATTTCCTCGCCTTTGCGATGGGGGCGCGGGTAGATCTGCTCAACCCGCGCGTACACGCTCTCGATCTCGCCAAACCAATAGCGCATGGTGTCAACCCAGTGCGCCCCACTGTCCATGACCATGCCGCAGCCGCCTAGCTTGCGATCTATTCGCCAGTGCCAATTGGGCACTTGGGCCGGATCGTTCCACCCGGTCTGCACGGCCCACCACATTTTCGGCGCGCCCAACAGGCCGTCGTTGAAGGCCCAGTGGATGGTGCGCTGACCCAAGGAGCGGCGGCACTGCTCGGCCGTGGCAGCGACCCGCCCGCAGCGCTGCGCCGTCTGCGCGATCTTCTTCGAGGCCCGCACGGTGACCCCAATCGGCTTTTCGACCAGCACGTTAACCCCACCCTCTAACAGTTCGCAGGCCAGCACGTGGTGCAAGCCGTGCGGGCTGCATATATCGGCCCCGGCGAGCGCGTCTTCCCCATCGATCAGCTCGGCCACGCTCCCATAGGCGTTGACCTCCCAGCCGGTGAACCCGTTGATGCGCACGGCAAACTCCTCGGCGCGTGCGGCCACCTCATCTACAGCCGCGACAATGCGGAACCGCGTCTCTCCTTTTTCCAACAACTCTTCGTATCCCCGCAAGTGCGCCCCGGCCATGCCGCCGCAACCCACCATCGCCAATTGGACGACCTCACCCCTCTTTTTTTTGCTCATTTCTCCCTCCACAGGTTGGCTTGTCGGCTACATACTATTCCCAAATGCAAACTGTGGCAAAGCGTCTATTCGTCCATTCGCCTGACTGCGTAACGCCGAAAACTAAAAAGCCTCTCCATCACCATTCCAGCACCCCCGTCAAGAACGCCTCCACCCCAGCTTCATACGCGGCCGCATCCTCGCTAAAGGCCGAACTGTGTCCGCCCCGCAGCTCGGTAAATGCCTTGGGCTCGCCGGCGGCCTCGTACAGACGCTGGCCGTGAGCGAATGCAATCAACTCGTCGTCGCGACTGTGAGAAATTAGCACCGGGCATTGGACCTGCTTTAGGTACTCTAGCGTGGGATACTCGTAGCGGGCGAGCAGGCCGATCGGAAAGAGCGGATACAGGTCTTGGCCCAGCTCGGACATGGAAGTAAAGGTCGCCTCTAAGAACAGGGCGGCCGGTGCCTTGTCTCGTGCCAACCGAGCAGCGATCGGCCCGCCCAGCGAGCGAGCGATAATCGCAATTTGATCTGGGGCTAGCCCGGCCTCTTGCACCAAGTAGTTCCAAGCCGCCTCTGCATCGCGGTACGTGCCTTCCTCAGAGAGTGTGCCCTCGCTCTGGCCATAGCCTCGGTAGTCGAACAGCAAAATCCCCAACCCCAACCGGTGCGCGTCTTCGGCCACTGTAAGCAGATGCGATATGTTGCCCGCATTGCCGTGGCAAAAAAGCACGGTGCCCCGCGCATCGGCCAACGGCAGGTACCACCCCGCCAGCCGCACCCCGTCGCTGGCGACTAGCGCAACCTCTTCGTAGTGCATCCCAATCGCGGCCGGCGTGGTCTTGATCGCGGCCTCGGGCACGTAGATCAGCCTGCTCTGGAAGAGATAGAGCGCAATTCCAGCCAAGACATAGAACACCCCGACCAGCAGCACAATTCCCAGCGCAAGGCGTCCTATGGTACAACCAACGAGCGGTATAAAGGGCATCCGTATCAGGTCCTCCGGCTGAGTGGCTGGCCACTGGCGATTCATGCTATAATTGGGATCGGACTTTCCTAGATGTTTAATCAGTGGTCAGTGATCAGTGGTCAGTGATCAGTGGTCAGTGATCAGTGATCAGTCCCATCCGCCCCCTTGGCGGCGGGTACCCGGCGACGGGCCACGGAACATCGACGCGGGGGACCGCGCTAGCCCGGACGAGATCTACGGGCAGGCCGAGTGATACCGCCTACATGAAACCGGAATCCCCAACCGTACACTAGGAAATTCCGATTGGGATTATTGGCACACCTAAGATAAAAAACGCTACTTTAGGCCCTAAATACCTATTTCACCCCGAAAGCTCCCCATGCCTATCGGAATTTTATTGGCCCTCGCCCTTGGCTTTGCCGCTGCCGTCCGCGCTCAAGACGAAGACTACCCAGCCGAGACGCTAGTCCCCGAAGTCGATCTGGGCTTGCAGCCGACTCCGCTCATTGTACCCGAGTCTTTTCGCGGTGCCGTACCCCAAGACTTAGTGCTCAACCTCCCCCCTGTCTTCTCGGCTCGCGTCTTCGCCCACGAGGGGCTACGCAAGCCCCGCTTTATGGCCTTTGATCCCAATGGCGTACTGCACGTGGCCAACATGGGTGCTGGCCAGATCGTCGCCCTGCCCGACCGCGACCGCGATGGCGTAGCCGACGAGCGCATCGTCTCCCTGCGCGGACTCGAAGAAGCCCACAGCCTACTGTTCTACAAAGGTGCGCTCTATGTCGCCGAGGAACACCAAGTCATCCGCGTGCGCGATACCGACGGCGACCTAGTGTACGAGGACGAAGAAGTCGTCCTGCCCGACGTTCCTTGGGAGGGTTGGCACGATACCCGCACTCTCGTTGTCGATCGCCGCAACGACAAAATGTATCTGTCAATCGGCTCACCCTGCGACCTGTGCCGCATGGACGAGGGCTTTCAGGTCGTCGGGAACACCACCAATATAGTGCCCCACCACCCCGAGCGCGGCACCATTGTGCAGTTCAATCCCGACGGCAGCGGCCGGCGCATCTTTGCCACTGGCATCCGCCACGTCATCGGCATGGACTTCCACCCGCAGACCAACGAACTGTGGGCCAATCACAACGGCCACGATCTCGAAGGTCGCACTCGCCCGCCTGAGTGGATTGACATCATCGGCGACCAAGCCTTTATGGGCTATCCTTTGGTTCACAGCCACCAAGTCTGGAGTGACTTTACCATTGGTCGCTACAAAAAAGTACTGCCCATCACCCGCCAAGACAGCCTCCTCGCCGCCACCCAAAAACGCCCGGTGGCCTTGGTGCCAGCCCACTACGCGCCGATGGGCCTCCACTTCTACACCGGCGACCAGTTCCCCACCCGCTACCACAACGCCGCCTTCGTCGCCTTCCGCGCTGGCAAAGCCAAGCTCTCATCGCACCCCGGCTACCTAGTAGCCGCCCTCTTTAGCCAACCCGATGGCAGCGACGCCCGCCTGGGCAGCTTTGTCACCGGCTTCCAAGCCGGAAAGACCCAAGGAGATGTCTGGGGCTTTCCCGTCGGGCTTGCCACCGACGCCGAGGGCAGTCTATATGTCACCAGCGATAACCGCAACCACCTCGTCATCAAGATCACCTATAACCCCATCGGCGGATCGTGGGAACACCAGATGCCCGACGCCTTGTCCATCGGCGACGCGCTCCAAGTTCGCGCCACTGTGCGCGTCGAACGGCTCAGCCCCGACGGCGGGCCACCTCGCCTGACCGCGGACCTAAGCTCTTTGGGCGGCCCGGCAGCCCTGCCGCTGGTCGCCCTCGACGACCAGACCTATCAGCTCGACACCCGCTTGGAAACCGCCGACCTGCCCAAGGGCTTCTACAAAGTGATCGTACGCCTCAAACAGGAGGTCAATGGCGTCTTCAAGAGCTTCGATTTCATCCACCCAATCGCCCTCCTGCCACCGGATTTGTCCATCTTCGACGAGAGCGTAGCTGCCGACTGGCAGTTGGTCGGCAACAGCAGTGCCCGAATGCGGGTCACAAGCGATGGCCCCATCTTCTACGGCACCCGCGCCACTGCCATTGAGGCGGAGCCCAAAAACTTCTACACTCCGTGGGCCATCGAATTCCGCCCAGACGCACCCGTCGATCCCCTCGGCTTTGCCGGCGTACGCTTCGCCTTTCATCCCGGCGACATCGAGTTGCCTACCTTTACTATCTTCGTCCTCTTCATCGATGGCCTCGGCGTGGATTTGGCGCGCGATCCCGAGCAATTCCACATCGACTTTTCGCGCCGCGAGTGGCAAATTATAGAAATCCCCTTCACGGCCTTCGACCAGCCCAACTACTACGGTCCCGGCCTCCGCGATCAAGTGGACTTGATTGACGGCCTCCGCTTTGAGGGAAACATGACGGGCACCTTCTATCTAGATGATGTGCGCCTAGTAGCGCGCATCCCGTCCGTGCCACGCGTACCAACGGCCGTCGCAGAAGGATTCAGCGAGGACCAGCCTGCCGCCTTCGTCCTCGCCCAGAATGTCCCTAACCCCTTCAACAGCACCACCGCCTTCCACTTCGCACTGCCGCAAGCAGCCGACATCGAATTGGCCATTTACAACCTCACCGGCCAAAAGGTCTCCCGCCTCGCACGCGGCTGGTACTCAGCCGGGCACTACACGGTCCATTGGGACGGGCGCAACGACGCGGGCGTACGCTTAGCCAGTGGTGCTTACATCTATCGCCTGCTCGCTGGAGGGCAGGTCCAGGTGCGCAAGTTGCTCCTGTTGCGCTGAGGCGCAGCCGTTTGCCAGATTAAACCCATGTCCACCGTTCTTTTGGTTCTTTTTTTTGTTGCCGCCGCTGATGCCGACCAACTGCGCTTTAGCTCGGCGAGCCAGTGGAGCGATTGGCAATTGCCCCTCGGCGCAGTCGAGATTGCGGCCAATGGTTCGATTCAGCCGACGCGCGTTGTCAAAAATACCGATGCCGCACGTAATGCCCTCCACCTAGGCGGTGGTATTCGCCGCGTCGGCTCCAATCCTAGAGACGCCGACGCGCTCCTCGACGGAAACATAACGACCGGCTGGGGGCCCGATCCGGCGGACGCCTCCGAGGACTGGTTCGTCGAAATCGACCTTGGTCGCAGCGTCTCAGCGCGCAGCATCGCCTTAGTCTTCGCCGAAGATGCGCCGCCCTTTGAGCTATTCGACCTCTTACTTTCTGCCGGCGAGCCGCAGCTCGACCACGTCGCCAACTCAATCGAAGGCTCCCTGATCTACCGCATTAAAGAGCGCTTCAAGGAAAACGCGCGCCACCGCGTCGCGTACGCCCCGGGCGACGCGCTCTACCTGACGCCGATCCGCTACCTGCAAATCCGCAACCTCAAGCACATTCCCGACGCCCGGCTCGTCGCCATCGAGGTCGAGAGCATCGGCGACAATCTCACCCTCAACCTCGTCGAGCGCGGCGGGGCCATCGACGTGGTCATCGACGCCTTTGTCCGCGCCGAAGAGGTCACCTTGGGCAACGCGCTCAACCTAGTCGATGGCTCAATTTTCGACCGTTGGCGCAATGGGCGCGAGCCGCGCAACACCTACAATACCTGGAGCCACATTACCATCGACTTAGGGGCCGTCTATCCAGTGGACTTCGTGCGCCTGATTACCGGCGTGGCCATCCGCGGCGGCTTTGGCGAGCACCTTCTGCGCACCCGGGCCGGGGCCAGCGGCGCACGCTCCTTCAGCTACAAAAACTACGAGGTCCTCACCTCGGACGGCACCATCGCCCCCGACGGCACCCGCATCTGGACGCGACACTTTGCCGGGGACGCCGCCAGCGAAAACCACCGCGCAGGGCTAGCCGACCACCAGTTCCCCACCCTACCGGCCCGCTACGTCCGCATCGCCTGGCTCATCTGGGATGCCACCTGCGCCGCGACCCTGCCCGACGCCTCCTCGCGCTGGGGCTGCTACGCCAACGGATCCGCCGAAGAAATCCAAGTGTACGGCGAGGGCTATCCCCTCGTCGTCCGCCTCCGCTCGCCGCTCATTGACCTAGAAAGCGGCAAGAGCCTCAACTCGATTGAGTGGCAGGGCCAGACCCCCTTGGGCACCCACATCGAAATCCGCTCGCGCACTGGCGACGAGGTAGTAGAGCAATACACTTTTCACGACAAAAATGGCAAGCAAGTAAACCAGAGACGATACGACAAACTGATCCCCAGTTTCAGGGGCAGGATCGACACCACGCGCATCGCTGGTGCGGACTGGAGCCCCTATAGCAATATCTACAGCACTTCGGGTGATGCCTTCCAGTCGCCCTCGCCGCGCCGCTTTATGGAACTCGATGTGCGCTTGGTGTCCGACAGTCCGACGCAGGCCGCCCACTTCGACTGGCTGGCCGTCAACTTCACCGACCCACTGGCATCCGAGGTCGTCGGCGAGGTGTTCCCCCTCCAAGTCGCACCCGGCCAAGAGACCCAATTTTCCTACTTCCTGCGGCCTGCGACGACCCAAGACGGCTTCGACCAAATCGCAATTGAAGCCACCACATCCCCCCGCTTTGACGCCGCCTTTGTCGATGGCGAACCTATCGAGGTCGCCACCGAGGCCCTCGCTCAGGGCTTTCGCGCCACCTTCCCGCGCCGCATTCGTAGCCGTCAGCTCATCGAACTGCGCTTCTCCGCCCCCATCTACCTACAGGCGACCCGCTTCGACGCCTTTCTCGAAGACAGCCAAAAGGCACAGACGCGGCAACTCGTTGACATAGGCGACGCTACCCCCCAAGTCGAGAGCAGTTCCAACGTCGTGCGCCTGCCCGTAGCCGACCAGCTCTTTGCCGGCCTCTCGTTCAGCCCCGCGCTCATTACGCCCAACGGCGACGGGATCAACGACCAACTCCTCGTTTCCTTCAGCCTCATCAACGTGCTCTCCGACCGCCCCTTGCACCTGCGGCTCTATGACTTGTCCGGCCGGCCGCTTTTTAGCCAGGAGCAGGCTCGCCAAGCCGGCCACATCGCATGGCACTGGGACGGCCGCGACTTACACGGCCAGCGCGTACCGCCCGGCCTCTACATAGCCGAACTGCACATCTCCGGCGATGCCGGAGACCGCAGCGTGAGACGCATCGTGGCCGTGGCTTATTAGGTACGCCTGATCGCTTGCTTGGTTAGTGGTTAGTGGTTAGTGGTTAGTGGTTAGTGGTTAGTAGTTAGTGGTTAGTGGTTAGTGGTTAGTAGTTAGTGGTTAGTGGTTAGTGGTTAGTGGTCCGTCCCATCCGCCCCCTTGGCGGCGGGTACCCGGCGACGGGCCACGGAACATCGACGCGGGGGACCGGGCTGGCTCGGACGAGGGCTACGGGCCAGCTGAGTGAGACCGCCTACATGAAACCGGAATGCCCAACCGTACACTAGGAAATTCCGTTCCCGAAGATGAACTTGAGGGAGCCATCAGGTTCACGAAAGCGAAGACAAAACGCGAAGCCATCGTCCGAGCCGTCGCGGGCTTCAACCGCCGGCGCATGGCGGAACTCGTCCAATACGCCGGCACCTGCCCGGGTTTGATCGCGCCGCAAGAGCTTCAGGCCACGCGCCGGCAGGGCTGGATGCTTCGTCCGGGCGGGGATCCCACGGTTCGCGCCCGTGTCGAAGCGGTGCTGACCACGGGGCAAGCCCGTTGGTGCCCGCGGGTGCAACTCGAACTGTGGAACAGTGCCTCCGGGCAACAAGAACAGAAGGGTCTGCAGGACTTTGCCCGCACCTTCCCCGAGCTTCCCATCGACCAAGAGGTCTGGCAGGCGGCCTATGATCTGGCGCGGCGAGCGCGAGCCCAAGGCGTTACCGCACCAGCCACCGATGTGATCTCTCCCGCCGCCACGGCACCGCTCTCCGGCTCGCCTTGCCACAGTCGGGAATGTCGGCATGACACCGCCACCGACCACGATCACAGCGCGTACGTCGTCCACCCGCTGACGAATGCGGGCGAGATCGCCAAGAGTGCGTGGGTCGCTCCTTTGCTTGGGGGGACGAACAGTGCTGAATCGGTTGCTAAGACTAGGTGATCGTAGGAAATCCGCTCGCCATCGGCCGCCTGAATCGCGTGGTTTTCACGGTCAATGGAGGACACCGGATTGTCGGCGATGACCCGGATACCCAGCGGCTCGCTCCAAGGCGAGCCACCCGGTGAGGCGGACTCGGTCGTATGCCAAATGCGGCTTCTCGCCAATGACGGTGACGGCGTAGCGTTCCAGTGCTTCCAGAGCGGCCAAACGCTCGACGAACTTGTACGCTACCATACCAAATCTCGCGACCACCAGCCGTTGGCGCTTTTCGGGTGCCGGAAGCCCGCCTCGGTCTGCGGGCCGAGCAATTGGGGCCGCGCTTATGCTCCCAGCCTCGTTTACCGTGAGGATGGACATGCTGCCATCGCGTTCCCTTTCACCCCCACAAAAAGAACGCGGCCAACAGCGCGATCCACACCGCTTCGAGGAAATGCCAGTATGCGGCGCAGGCCCGCACTGAGAGCAAATGCTCGCTGTCGAGCCGATTCATGCGCGCCTTCCACGCCAGCACCGACAACGGCACCATCCCCCCCACCACGTGCAGCGCGTGAACCACCACCAGAGCGAACGCAATGCCGTAGGCACTCGCCTCCAGCGCCCGGTGGCGATCGAGTAGCTGCATCAGCGCCGGCACCTGCGCGGCAATGAACAACGCGCTCGTCACCCAAGCCCGGGCCAACCACCGCCGCAGGAGCGGGAAGTGCCCGCGCCGGGCGTTCTGCGTCGCCTTGTACATCGCCAGCCCAGCCCCCAACAGCACCGCCGTCGAAACGCCAAGCACCAGCGGCAGCTCAATGCGCTCGCTCCCCCGCAGCGCCGGGTTGGTCAGCCGCAAATAGGCAAAAGCCGCGATGCTGGCTCCAAAGAGCATGGCCAGCGAGACTAAAAACAGGGTCAGGCCCATTTGGCGACGCCCCCGCAGATCGGGCGAGTTCCAGTTCATCCCCAGCGATACTCAGGCGGGTCGAAGACAAACCCGTGGAAAAAGCGCCGCTGCGCGGGCGAAAGTCCCTGCAAAAAGGCCTGGTCGTAGCGCCACTGCTCGGCGCACGCCAGCATCCACGGATGTTCGTACCCATAGTACAGCATCACCCGCTTGCCCCCGCGACGCACAAACGGGCCGGCCGTATGCCACACCGCGTTGTGGAAGAGCACCGCCGTCCCCGGGCCGCCACATATTTGCACGGCCCCGGGCATATTATTCCCCGTGTCCGGCTCTAGCAGCGCCTTGTGGCTGCCGGGCACCAAGGTCAGGTTGCCTTGGTCGGGTGCGCCCATGTCGCTCAAGTAATAGCCCACCTTGAACTGCAACAGCGGGATGTGCGGCTTGAGGTTGCGGAAGCCATCCTGAATGCCGTCGATATGCCAGCCCTGTCCGTGGTAGTCGGCAGGTTCGACCTCATAGAAGGCGTCTGTCGAGTGCAGGTGCGGCATCTCGTTAAAGAGACCGTGGACATAGGCCATCATCGGCTCGTAGTCGAGCATTTCCAAAAAGAGTGGGTCTTCGGCCAGCAGGTGCATGATCCGCACGTTGGCTGCGTCGAGGCGGTCGGCAAAGGCCGGCTCGTGCGCACACTTAAGCTGGGAGTCGCGGCGACGCTCTATGGTGCGCTCCAGCACCGCGTAGAGTGCCGCGACGCGATCTGGCGCGAGAAAATCTTCCAACACCAAATAGCCGTTGTTGTCAAAGAAGAAACGCTCGGCGTCTGTGGGATGGCTTTTGGCCATTTCCTTCCTCCTCGCCCGTCTTTTCTATCACTAGCTTGGTAATCTCGGTGACCTTGACTCGGCCTTTGTTTATCAGCACTCCACTTTCGTTCAGGTCAAAGCGCATAGCGAGAATGTTGGAGGCTCGCAGTTCGTCCAAATGCTGCTGGCTCAATCCCTCGTTGGGCGCAATCAGCAGGATGTTGTCCAGCGGCTTTTTGTTGTAATGCAGGTATTGCCGGTAGTTCAGGTGCATGATCAACGTCTTGCCGCTGCCGGTGGCCATCCAGAACGCCAACTGCGTCCTTTTGCCCGGAGCGGAGCGGCATCGCTAGGCTCCTTTCCACGATAGCTTCCAACTGACTGATGAGCAGCGGCAGGTGACCCCGCACAATATCGCAGAGCTTGTCGAGATCAACTTCGTCATAGCCGTGGGCTAGCACGTTGCGCGTACCAATAATTTCACCCCACGGCACTGCTGGGTGGCGTTGCCGCGTCGCTGGCGAAACTCGGTTGGCCGCTTCGCCGATAACTTCCACTGCTCGCGCAAGGGCCAACTCCTTTATCTCGTCTAAATCCTCTCGGCTTATTCCGCCAAACAAATCAACCGCTTTTCTCGCGTGGATGAGCATATCCAGCAAGGGTACGCGGTCATCGCGCCGCTTCCCCCCTGTCTTGAGGGGCTTATCGCGGCCCTCTTGCGGCCAGCTTTCGTACCCCGGCCCGCGCTCGTACAGCGCTTCCACCGAGCCGAGTATTTCCTCCCGCAGCAGCCAATTTTGCTTGTTTTCAATGGACTCAAAGGTATGCATATCGGCCTTACGGCCCAAAATTTGGCCCAGATCCGCGGACACCTCAAAAAACTCCCAGCCCAAACGCACATCCGGCTCAAACTCTACTAGCACATCTACGTCGCTTTCCGGCCCGAAGTCGTCGCGCAGCACCGAGCCGAACAGGGCCATGCGCCGAATGCGGTTGCGGCGACAGAACGCGGCGATAGCGTCTTTGGGAATTTCGATTTGCATGCTCATTGCTCCACTCCGGCGAACATCCGCAATGGCACCCTCGCCAAACAATTTTTTGACTTTCTGTGTTACCTTTTCAAATGGGTAACTTTTCGGCGACGAACTTCTCAATGGTCTCCCGCTTATAGTTCATAATGCGGTAGATGCCAAAATCGAGGTCGGCGCAGTCGAACTGGAACAACTCGCGCAACAAATGCTGAAATTTCCCAATCGCGTCGGCCACAAGGCCCTTCCTTTCTGTAATTTTGCCAGCCCGTCCCCGTGCGATTGCTGGCGGTTCCACGTCTCCCTTTCGCTATACACAGCGCACGTGTACGCGCAAGCCGCCTTTTCCTAGGGGGTCCATCCCTCCATCATCTCGGCGTACTGGTGCGCCTGATCGGCAATGTCTATGCCAACTTCCTCAGACCACGCCGCTAGCAATCGGCGGTACACTGGCCCCACTCGGCCGTCGCCTACCGCCTGAAAGTTAAAGCGCGTGATGGGCACCATGCAGACCGTGGTGCTGGTAAACCACGCTTCGTCGGCTAGGCGCACGTCGTAGGGTTCAATGTCGGCTTCGCACAGAGGAAGGCCGAGTTTACCGGCCAGCTCCATACATGCACCGCGCGATACGCCGCGCAGGATATTATGCCCTTTGGGCGTTAGTACTTGGCCGTCGCAGACCATAAAGAAGTTGTTGCCGGTTCCCTCGGTGATAAAGCCGTGCTCGTCGGTCAGCAGCGCCTGAGCACCAGCCTCCATTTGCGCTGCCTGCAACTCGGCGATCTTGTAAAAGATGCGGCTGCGATTTTTGGCTTTGGGGTCGATGTAGCGCGAGGGCACCGACTGCTGAGGCTGGACGACGAAGTGCGCCCCTCTCGATAGAGGTGCGCCATCCCGCCGATGTGCCGCACCAGCGGGAAGACGTTGATGGAGACAATAGGAGCCGTGCCCTCCTTGACGATGGTATCGTACAGCGGTAGAGCACCGCGAGTGACGTCGTGCATGATCTGGAAGTCCAGCGCGCCGATCGCGGGCAGGTTGCGGGCAATAGTCTCGTGGGTCGCCTCCTCCATCGCGTCAATGTCCAGCCCGCAGTCTATCTGCGCGTATTTGAGCGAGCCGTAGAGCCGCTCCAGATGCTCGCGCAGCCGATAGGGCTTTTGCCCAAAGCTCCGCGTCATTTCGAAAATCATATCCCCGTACATCAGGGCGCAGTCAAAAATCGAGATCCGCGCCTCTGGCTCGGGGACGAACTCGCCATTAAAACAAACCAATCTTTTGGCCATAGCTGCCTCCCTATGATATGATCGCGACGCGACCGCTACCCCATGATGATATTGCCTAGGCGACTGCCCTGCATCCCGGTGCAATAATCGACGACCACCCAGAAGCCGGCGACGACCGCCTCGCCGAGGATCAAGCCCAAAAACAACGGCTTCAATCGCTCGAAAAGCCCCAAACCCCCGTATTTGAGTACTGTGCCTTTAATAGCCCAAGCAACGAATACCGAAAACCACATTGAGCCAAAGACGCAACTGATCGGAAAACCCAGCGGGTGAAAAGGCCACCACACGAAGCGATATTGCAACCACATCAACACGCCCATAATTCCCGCCCCGAACCAAGTATGCGACCACATACCTGGACTCGGCCCCTCGGGGGTCTGCACGTTCTTACTCATAAAATTGTACGGATACTGGGCGACATTATTAAAATAAAAACTCGACAGATTGATCGCCCCGTGTTTGTAGGCCAAATAGAGCGTCAGCCCGATGACCGAACTCAGCGTCAGCACGATCGCCGCCAAAATACCCCAAAGCATCCGCCGCCGGCCGGCCAGGTCTATCTCGGTAAACAGCTTCAGGCCATTGGCACAGGCCGCCATCAGCACGATCAACTGATCCACTCCCCAGGCATAGCTCAGCGCCAGCCCCGCTGTGCCCTTGAAACCCAATAGCGAGGCCCCGACCCCCGAGATGGCGAAATCCGGGCCGTTGCTCGGCGGAAACATCGAAGCCACCCCCCCTTGGGCGACCACCCGCGCGATGGTCATAAAACCGACAAACGAGCCGACTAACAACATCACCGCCACCGGCAAGGGCATTCCCGTGCGCCAAAGCCAGACGGTCATCGCCATAAAGCTAATTATCGCGCCACCGACCGCCGCTCGATAGGACATGATCTCGTCGCTGTCTTCGACATCCGCATCGCCGCGTAGCGCTCGGCGCAACACCGCTCGCAAATGCTCCCGACCCACCCATAATGTCCCCAGCACCAGCACGATCATACCCCCCATTGCCTGGTAGATAATGATTGAATCCGTATACTGGCTGTAGGGGCCCATGCTGGCGTCCTTGCCGCCCCAAGCGAACTGGGCCAGCAACCCGCTCTGCAAGCGATTAAACAAAAAGAAGACCACCAAACCCGAGGCGACATTCTGTGGCACGAAATACGAGAAACCGACCATCGAGGGGTTGAGCCCCAACCCGAGCGCGGGTATGCCGCGCACGATCTCCACCGAGCCCAGCGACAAGCTCACCTGGGGAATGACCACATAATAGTTGTGCAGGGCATTGATCGAGCCGAGCACAAAGGGCATGGCAAAACCAATCCACACCAGGCCCCGCCGCAACAGAGGCTTCTGCCTCTCGCCACCCAATAGCGCCAGCGGCAACTGCACCATCGGATAACTCAGCCGCTCGTGCTCGACCCACTGGCGCCTGACGATGACCATCAGGCAGACCATCGCCAAAAAGAGCGCCAACCCGAAAATGGCCCACCAGCATAATGGCGCCACCCATACATCCCAGGGAATCGCCCCGTCGGGTGCGCCCTCGTAAAACCGGCGAATAGCCTCATCCCCCTGCGGCAGCGGCCAATCCGGCAGAAAGGGCTGGACTAGCTCTCTCCAATTATTTTCGGGGGTCGCGTAATAATAGGCTCCGGTCATCACCGGCAACAGTTGCACCGGCAAACCGCGCCCGGAAAGCGTATTGGCCAACAACAACAGGAAAAACACCACCGCCAACTCTCCCCGCACCAGCGCCAGACGGGGATAGACCCAACGCACCAGCCCATTGCCGACAACGACTAAGAAAAATAAAAAGATCGCCCCCGGCGTCAGGTTCCAAATCGCCAAGCCGGAGCCTTTGATGATCATATCGTTGTAGGTCGACCCCAACCCGAGGCAGACTGCCCCGATCAGCCCGACGCAAAGCGCCTTGGCCGTACAGCCCTTTACCGAGTCTACAGAGATAGCACCCATTGCACGAAACCTACGCTTCCCGTCCCGATAAAAAGGCTGCGATGTATCGGGAGCCTCCTGTATAATATGAGCGGTCGGTCCGCTACTACCCCCCAGCCGTAAAGAAAAACCAGATAGTCCTTGCCCGAAAGGTCAAAGGCTATCTGGCCTAAAACGATCTGGTATAACTTGAAACTGGTATAACTTGAAATTCGAATATTAAATAGCCGCGCCTAAGACAATCGCGCGTTTTTCGCTGGAGCCGACCCCAATACCCGGTTACCGTCCCTTGCTCCACGCTTGCATGATCCGCGGCGCCCCGTACCACGCATGGCAGCCGAAACCCTTGGGCAGATCGACCGGATCGGGTATCAGCCTTCTTCGCGGCAGGCGACGATCAGTTGCCTACACGCCACCATGAAGCCCAAAAAGCCCAGATAGTAAGGATGTCCCAGCAAGTGTGAAGACTCCAACTCGTCCACCTTCTCGGCAAAAGCCGTTATCGCACCGTCGAGCGCACTGCAGGCGAGTTCGGCGCAGATCAATCGCTCCTCGTCTTCTCCAGCCACAACCGGCATACCAACTGCCAGCGCCCGTCTTCTAAGCGGTATTCCGCCAATCTCGATCTCGCCCCCTCGTCCGCGTCGCCGAGCAAATCCTCCTCGCTTATAGGTCCCTCGCACAAGCCGCCGAGCGCAGAGTCTTCATATAACGTCCACTATATTGCCCATGCCCTTGTCGTCCCCCTCCGTCGTCGAAAGAAGGCTCCTTTTCGATATCGCAATCGCCCAGCAGATACCAAAAGTCCACCGGCCTGAGTGGATGGGTCAGAATGCGATGTTTACCCCAACTAGGCAGCGATGACACTTGCCGTCCCTATTAACGCCCAACGCCGGCCGCCGCGCACTTCACCGCGCCGGTCCTGCCTAAAGGCAGGGTGAAGCCATTTCGCCGCAGTAGGAGCAGCTAATTTTCTCACGGTGTCGGCGCGGCCTCCGGCAGCAGCCCCTCAGCCTTTAGCTCGGCCCACAGGGCCGGTGGAATCTCCGCCTGCATCACGCGCGCGTTGTCCTCCAGCTCGGCCACGGATGCCGCGCCGGGCACCGCCGAAATCACCGCCTCGTGCCCAAAGGGAAATTGCAATGCCGCGGCCCGCAGTTCAACGCCGTGCCGGTCGCAGACCGCCTTGAGCGCCTTGGCCTGCTGCACCAGATGCGCGGGCGCGGGCTGGTAATCAAAAGAAACCGGCTGGCTCAGATCGCGGGCGAGGATGCCGCTGTTGTACGGCCCGCCCATGGTCAGCTTCACCCCGTGCTCTACGCACAGCGGCAAAAACTCGGGCAGCGCCGACTGCTCCAGCAGCGTGTAGCGCCCGGCCAACAGGATGTAATCCAGATCAAAGCGCTCAACCATCCGCCCGGTGCGCTCCCATTCGTTCATGCCCATGCCGATGGCCTTGACCGTGCCCGTCGCCCGCAATTTGACCGCGGCCTCCAGCGCCTCGATGAAGTCCTCGTCGGTGTGCTGCCCCTTGAAGTCGCTGTCGTGGACAAAGAAAATATCCACTGCGGCCAATCCCAGCCGTTCCAAGCTCGAATCGAGCGAGGCCCGCAGGCCCTCGGCGCTGAAATCGAAATCATAGGTGTAGTGTGGGATTCCGTCCTCGCTATAAGGCACCAAGTCGTCCGGGGCTACGGGCCGCAATACTCGCGCCCCCTTGGTCGAGATGGCAAACGACGCGCGCGGGAATCCACCTAACACCCGCCCATAGCGCACCTCGCTGCGCCCGTCGCCGTACATCGGCGCGGTATCAAAATAACGCACGCCCATCTCGTATGCACGGCGGATGATGGCCAATGCCTCCTCGTAGCCGCTGCCCTCAAAAATCCCGTCGGCCAAGACCATCCCGCCCAACGGCGCACCGCCCAAGCCCAGCCGCGTCACCTCCACGCCCGTATCGCCAATCGCTACTTTTTCAAAAGGGTTCATACTCACTCCAGTCCGTAGAGCCGCTCGGCATTGCCGGCGAGCAATTTGGCCTGCTCTTCCTCCGGCCGCCCGGAGACGATCTCTCGCAGCGCAGCCACCCACGCACCCAAGCTCGCCCCCATATTGCACACTGGCCAGTCGCCGCCAAACACCACCCGGTCCGGCCCAAAGCTGTCCAAGCAGTGGTTGATCGTCGGTGCCAGCGCGTCGGTGCTCCACCCTGCGCGTGCCCGGGCGACGATCCCAGATATTTTGCACACCATGTGCTCCCGTGTACCCAGTGTGGCCATATCGCGCTGCCACTGCTCTTTGGTGTGGCTAAAAGGGTTGGCCGGATCGTGCCCTGCCACGCCGTTGACGACCTGCGGGTCGGCGTTGCCGCAGTGATCGACGATAAAGCGCGTACCCGGACACTGATCCACCAAGCCGACCGCGTCCCCCAACTCGCTCGGCCGCAGGCACAGATCGAAGCTCACGCCGACCTCGCCCAAGTATTGCACGTCCCGGACGAAACCTTCCTGCAAGCACCGCCCCGGCTCGGCGTCGGGCACGTGCAATACCAGCCGCATGCCCTTGATGAAATCATTGTCCTTAAAGCGGTCGATATAAGCGCGGAAACCCTCCTCCCCCGGGCGGCCCCCGATCACCGCTCCGGCCATTGGATTGTCGTCAGCCTTGCACAGGCCGGCCACAAATTCCGCTTCCGCAATGCGCTGCGCGGCGGTGACATCGACTTCCATATAGACGGTGCGGGCAATGCCAGTCCCTTCGGCCGCCGCCAAGTAATCGCTCATCAAGTGATTTTTCCGCAGCGGCTCCATTCCCGCGCCCTCCAACCACGGCAGCGCGAACTGCGCCAAATTCCATAGGTGTTGATGCGTATCGACGATGGGTAGCATAACTTTTCCTTTTATATAAAGTGACCAAGGATTTATCTTTCACTCTTCACACTTCAACGGCGCGAAGACCGCTTCCATCCATTCCGGCAACGTTCCGTTCTCCTCCAACGACCGGACAGCTGCGGCGACTTCCTCCTTGGATATGGTATCGAAGAAAGCCGCCGTAGGCACCAAGGCGTCATTCAAATCATTGGGTTCAAACTTGTCCAGTGCCCGACCGTATTGGCGCATAGAGCGGGCAACGATCTGCCGCCCCGTTTGCGACGACAAATAGAGAAACAAGTGCTCTACGTATGCGGCACCCAACAGGTTGGGTTGGAATCCATGGTAGCAAGTCAAGTTCAACGCCTTGGTCTTGTTTAATGCGACCTTGTAGCCATTGCGCGAGAACACGCCGAACAAAAGAGGCACCGGGCTTCGCTTCTCTGTTTTGTACCATGGCGTTCTGTTTTTCGTCAAAAACCGTTCGTGATAGCCTTCGCTCTCCCCAAACCGGATGTAATATTCGGCCGCTTTGGACGGGCACCTGTAGCAATGCCTCGGCTAAACTTTCCCAAGTGTGCCAGCGCGGTCATCTTTTGGCGATCGACGCTGAACGCTGTCCCCTTAAAGTGTGGCAGCCACTTGGCCTGCGGATTCAATGCCGATCGAGGAACTTCAGCAACGGGTTGCAGACTCTCAAATGCGGCGAGTTCGTCCATAGATTGCAGGCGGAAAAACTGGACGGCGATATGATAAGCCGCTTTGTCGTATAAAATGATGCCCACAGACGTAGTCGCATCCGGGAAAATGTCTTTCTCGCAAGCAAAGCTGATAATGCTGCACAAGTGGCCGGACTCAACGAGTTTTTGCTTTACCAACGTGCCGTATCCCGCATTCAAGAACTCGAGCGGCATGATATACGCCAAGCGACCACGTGCAGAAAGTTCGGAAAGTGACTTGAGTAGAAAGGCCGAAGCAGTGTTCACATATCCAGATAGCTTTATGCCGAGATTTTTCTTAAACTCTCGGATGACTACATCCCTATTGAGAAACTTCTGAAAGCGCATGTACGGTGGGTTACAAACGATACTAGCGTATTGGCCACCCCAAAAACGCAAATAGTCTCCAATGGCAATAAAATCTGCGCGTTCCCCTGTATTCCGTTCCCAGAACTCGACGATGGTAGCATCCACTTCACACCCTGTAAACTGAACGCCAGTGGGGTCCTCAATCGCCGTGCGAAACGCACCCAATCCACATTGGTCAGAAAATCCGAACTCGCCAGGGTCGGCGGTCTTCCGCTTAATTGGATATCCGTATCAATTTCAATCGAAAAATGGCTTATAAGGGAAGCGATTGTGTCCCTATATGTCGTCACAACTAAATACCTCCTCGCCTCAAAGAGTGCGCTCAAGCAAATTGCCTCTTACAGATAATCCGCAATTCGCTTGGGCTGCCCATCCACCGTCGTCTCCATCGCTGCAATCACCAACGCGAAACTCTGCAAATTATCTTCAATCCGCGTCGCCGACGCCTTGCCTCCCTCTAGCCAATCCACAAACTCCTTGAACAAATACTCGTGCCCTGCCCACTCCATCGCCGGTGCCGGATACACCTCTACCTCCTGCCCCACCCGATAGATTCGCACCTCGTCTCCCGCTCCTATCTCCACCGTCCCTTCCTCGAACTCCAAGCGATAGTACTCGCTGTGCCAACAACTCGTAATCCCGGCGGCCGAACTGTTTCCCTCGTACGCAGTATGCACTCCATTGTCCATCCTCATCAGATAAAGCCCGCTCGAATAGTGCTTAAAACTCGACCACGCCGGGTTCCACCCAAACCCTTGAAACACCTCGCAATCCCCCCCCGCTAAAAAGCGCATCATATCGAAGTGATGCACCGCGCCCTCAAAGAGCAAGCTGAAATCCATATCGTGTCGCCACGCCTTGCCCCACGACATGTATTCGCGATAGTCGCAGGCGTAGCGGCCGAAGATGTGCTGTAGCCGCCCAAGTCGCCCTTCGTCGCGAATCCGCACCAGCTCTTGCTTGTTGGGCGCGTAGCGGTAGTTCTGGATAATCGCGCACGGCAACCCCGTCTCCTCGGCCTTAGTTGCCATCGCCTTGGCCGCTGCTAACGTATCGGCAATCGGCTTCTCGCAGATAACCGCCATCCCCGCTTCCAGCGCGGCGATGGCCTGCGGGCTGTGGAACTGCGGCGGAGTGGCAATGCCGCAGAAATCGGCCTGTACCTTGGTGCAAGCCTCTTCGCAATCGGTAAAAAGCTGATCGGCTCCCAAGCCGAGCTTGGCCCCTTGAGCGGCGAGTGCTTCCTCGTTGACATCTACTAGCCCGACAATCTGGATTCTGTCGTCGAGGCGCTCGGTCATCCGTCCGATCCAACCGCCCGCCATGCCGCTAGCACCGATCATCAAACAAGTCTTAACCACGATGCGCTCCTTCTAATTTTTCGCATTGGAATTTGGATACTGATGCTACGCTACTAACTTCCTACTCACTAATAGGCCAAAGCGAGGGACCGCAAGACCGCCTCGCTACCGCTCGCCGTTCCTGGGTCAATCCGGCAGAGGTACATCCCCGGCAACGCCAACGCGCCATCCGCAGCGTACCCCGACCAGCGAAAGTGCCAGCGTCCGGCAACCTTGGTGCCACCCGGCTGGGCGATCAACCGCCCGGCGACATCAAAAATCCGCACCTGTGGCTCCTGTGCCTTGAAAACTATAAAGCCGATCTCCACCGCGTCGTTGACCCCGTCGCCGTTGGGCGTAAAGGCCTCGGGCGCGATCTCCACGTCGGCGACGAGCGCAGACTGGACGGGCAGGTCGGGCAACAGCACGATATGGGCCCGTCGTGCACTCGGCACTACCGACTGCCAAAGCTCGGGACGCTCGCTCGCGCCTAGATCGAGTGCGAAGAGTGCTGCATTGTCCAAAAGCCGCACAGTAAAATCCACCTCTACCGAATCGGCGACCACCACGTGCGGCAACAAGACCAAAAGCGAATCGCCGCTCAGCACCACCTGCTGAGGCGCTACGTCCTCCCCGCCGATCCGCAGCGCCACGTTGCCCGTGGTCGTGCCGGGAATGCGAAAGCGCAAGCGATCGAAGCCGCTGTCCTGCCCATCGGTACTTGGCCACAGCGTATAGGTAAAACGCGTATCCTCGTTGAGCTGGGCTTCTCGTGGCCAAATTTGCCCGCGCGCGGACTGTACCAAAGCATCGACAAATTCAATCGTCAGCGCATCTACTGCTGGAGCCACTTGCGGGTCGTCGGTCGAGAGGATCATCTCCAACTGCACGAAGCGGCGCGGGCTCGCCGATTGGAAGATCTCCCCTGAAAACTGATAAACGTTGCTCCAAGCGTCCCAATCTTCGCCGACGACCAAGGTCGTATCAATGGGGCCTTTTAACACCTTGGGCAAGCTGTTGTAGCGCTCCTCGGTGACGCGGTCCCCTTTTTTGTCGAAGAAGGCATACCTTTCTTGCAGCGCGTTGCCCGCACGCGAGCGCAGTTGGATTCTAGTCCGCGGCGGCAAGTGGGCTTTCCAAGTCAGCCCCTCAATCACCTTAGGCCGCCCATCGCCAGCTTCTGTCGCTAAATCGACAAAGTCCGAGCGCATCTCCACACGCGCCGGGTACCCCGCAGAAAAGAGCATAGTCTCTAGGCCCCAACCAAAGCCTGTTGCCGTCCCGTCTATCTCGTGCCAGAGCAGGTAGCGGATCTTGCGCGGAGCGAATAGGTAGCGCTGGTGAAAAAGTCGCCCCAAACACTGGGGCCGACAGCGATCTTCGACGAGCACCTCGTAGTCAACCTGTTCGGGTACCGGCAATCCCGATCCGGCGGCCGGGCGGCCGTCGGAGACCAAGAAAAGCCCGCCTGCGGCCGAAGGGTTGCCGCCCTGTACCTGGCTGCGTAGCCCTTCGCCTAGCTGGCTGAAGTAAATAAAAAGCTCGTCGAGAAAAAACACCGCCCCTAAATCCACCCGCCACCACACCCCCGCGTCGCGCCAGCCGCCTTCGGCAGTGGTCAAAAGGGCGAAGCTGTCCATATCGCCGTCGAACATCAGGGCCGCACCCGTAGTCCGACCGCCTTCGAGAAAACTGCCACCGCGACCCGCGGTGCCCAAGCTCACATTGTCCCCCACCGCCAAGACCTCGACCTCTGCCAGCGCCACGCCCGGGCTATGCTCGTCGATTTCGACAATGATATACTGGATCACTTGAAAGCGCTTCTCGCGCTCTAAATCGAGTGCCAGCCCTTCGTCGAGTACATAGGTGCTGTCGGTTCTTAGATACTCGAGGGGAATCACCAGTTCGGTTGCAGTATTGGGTCTGGATGTGCGATAGATCGCTTCGAACTTGAATACATCGTTGAGCGCATCGATTCGGGCACCCGAGGCGACAAAGACGCTGAATTGCCGCAAGGGCCGCGCCCCCTCGCGGTCGGGAAAGACCAAGCGAATCTGGCGCGCCAGCACCGGACGCCCCAAATCTATCTGCACCGACCACTGATCGATCGCATCGTCGGGGTCGGGTTGCCAGAAGGTTTCCAGATCGCCATCGACAATCAAATCTGCCGTCTGCGGGTTGCTCTTGGCCTCCCAGATCCCGCCGCTCACCTCGCCGCGCTTCTGCGTCGCATGGCGGAAGTCCCCGGCGTTGGCCACCGCATTGATCTCCTTGCGGAACTTCGTCAGTTGCAGCCTGCCGTCGGCATTGATCTGCACCAAGTCGTTGGGCATCTGCCAAGTCTGCCACGCCGCTGCACTGTCGAAGCGGAGCTCATCGGCCCATACCGCGCCGATTATTCCCAATAGTAGCGCATAAAAAGAGCGCATCGCCATGCTCTCAGTAGATCAGTGTTAATGGGCGCAACCGACGCACTCCCGTCCGCTCGGCTTCAGGCGCTATTTCAACTAGATAGATACCTGGCGACAACAAAACCCCGTCTCCATCGCGCCCATCCCAGCGCACCCGCTGCACACCGAAGTGCTGTGTACCCAAAGACCGCTTGGCTACCCGTCTCCCGTCGAGCGAATACACCTTGAACACCACGGGTACATCCTCCGGCAACCCCACCAGTGCATAGCCGATCTCGACCTCGTCGTGGATTCCGTCGCCATTGGGCGTCAGCACCCTAGTGGAGAAATCCAATCCCATCACCGGCCCAGCATTTTGCCCGGCCATCCCTAAAACCCGCAGACTATTGGTCCCCAGTTTGGCACTGGCGTCGCCCGGTTCAACAGGCTGGGGCAGCGCATCGACATCGGCATTATAGACCTCGCCCGAAAAGGTCCAAGCCAGCGAGAACACATCGGCGACAAAGACGACCCGCACCCCCTCGGCGGACCCTGGCCCGATCCGCTCCGGCAACACGACCGCTAGTTCCTCGTCGCCCTCGACGACTTCAACTGGCTCGACCACACTCGGAGGGTGCCCCATCTCCAGCCGGGTAAACGCAACTCGCGTCCCAGTGCGAATCCTCAGCGCGTCAAAGCCTGCCCCCTCACCGGCAAATTCGCCGCGGATATCGTAAATCAGCTCCGCCGTTTCCCCCAGCGGCACTTGGGTCAAGCCCCCCTCCGGCTGCACGTCACCTGCCAGCGCCACCTCGCCCACGACCCGGCTAGCTAGTAGCGGCGCGGTCTCAATCCACAACGAGTCGAGCCGCATCCACGCGTCGAATTCCTCGCTCACGAACGCGATACGCAACTGCAAGTGCGTCCCGCCTTTGAGGCCGCTGGCCTGCCCCGGCTCAGAAAAAGGCAACGACCAAAAAGACCAATTGTCGCTATCGTACTGGATAGAGGCCCGCATTCCCGGCCGGGGATCGCGCAGACGGCCGGCGCGCCAGCGCGGCTGCAAAACCAAATCGTAGCGCGTGCGCATCACCACTTCCTCGCCGCCGCGGTCGGTGTATTCGTGGTAGATGTTCGGATCCCCGTCGCGTCCCGTACGCACCTCCACCTCCACCTCCACCTCAGCATCGAGTGCCTCCACTAGTTCGCCACCGACTATGCGTAGCGGCGTCGCCGCCCAGGACAGGCGACCGAAGTTGACGGACTTTTCCAATTCGAAAATCCGCGAGCGGTACACTGCCTTGCGCGGTATCCCCTCGCCAAAGAGTTCAAAGTCGCCGATTGATCCCTTGAAAGCGGTCCCCGAACGCACGCTAGTGTTGCCCCCCCTCCCCGAATCCAACAGCGAGGTCTTCCGCTTGTAGCGCACGAAGCGCACGTATTGCCTAGGAAATTCGATCTGCACCCGGGTGGCAAAGTTTTCGGCTACATTGGCAATCAGTGGACCAATGCGTTTATAAGGTTGGGAGCCTTCGAGCCAGCTCGGATCGCCTTCCGCCGCGATAGACACCTCGTAGGCCGGCACGGCATCCTCGACAAAGGGGATGCCGTCCGAGCGAAAGCCCCGAGGCGGAGCGAAAAAACCAAAGCGATGTACAGGCATCGGTACGGCTAGATCAATGGTGTACCAGACCGATTCAGGATTAGACGAGACCGGCGGATTGAAAGACATGCTGTCGCCATCAACCATATAGGTGCCATTGTGGGCGGTGGTTTCGTTGCCCTCCGCACCCTTCCAAGCCCGTGGCGTCTCGCCTTCGACGTAGGTCAACTCGCGCGGCTCTTTGAGCGGTTCCCAGCCGCTAAAGAGCGAAAACAAACTTTGCTCGGGGTCGATATAGACGGGTTGAATCGCGCCGGGTGCCGAGTCGAAATCAATGAGCACCACAGCAGAATCGCCCTCGCTCCAGGCTAAGCCCGCACCGCCGATCTGCCAGCTATGTCGCTGGGCACTGCTAGCCGTTTCCGAGCAGACCAGAAATAGCCAAATGCCTATTCGCAAACCTACCATGCCTGCACCTTGGTCAAGCCTCTTCGCAATCGGCAAAAATCCATTCGGCCATGCCGCTCAAACGGGTCTTAACCGCCATGACACGCCCTTTCTATCAATCTGTAACACAATGGCCACGTGAATTTAAGAGCCGACAAACTAGGCAAAATTCCTTATAATTAGATGTTTCTTTATAAAGTGTTTTTTATTTAATCCCCCAAATTGAACGGCAAACGCATGCGAAATCGCGCAATTAAGCAAGGCATTTTGGTTTTTCCCGCTGGCGCTACAACCGATGTGCAGGTCGCTGGCCGCACCCTCCTCCAGCGCGGAATCCGCACCATGGCTAGCGCAGGCATCAAGCGCGTCTTGGTCGTGCTCCCCCCCGGCCACGCCCTCAGCGGCAAGTCCTCAGTCCCCGACCTCGACATCCAAGTAGAGCAAATTACCCTGGCGTCCGCTCGCCTACCCGAAGTGCCCCTTCTTCTGCTCAGAGGTGATTGCGTCCACCACCACTCCTCGCTGCAAGCCCTCATTGACGCGGGCCTGCAACGAGACGACCTCGTCGCGCAGACCAGCAACGATGGCCGCATCAGCAGCGGAGCGTTTCTCTGCGCGCCGGGCGCGTTGCCTCCGGATGCGCTAACCGGCGACCTCTGGAGTTCGCTCCCAGCGCGTCCGCACCGCCGCGAAGACATTGCGCCACACCTGTGGCAACAAGTAACCGACAAGCGCAGCGCACGCGCCGCTAAGAACATGCTCTTCGCCCAAGTGAGCAAGGCCACCAGCGGCACGGTGGCGCGCCTTTTCAACGTGCGCATCTCAGTCCCCATCAGCAAGCTCATCGTCGATACTGGCATCTCGCCCAACATGGTGACCTTTTTCATGGTCCTGTGCCCGGGCCTGCTCGCCGCCTATCTGGCGACGCGGCCCGATGACTACTCGCGGCTAGTATGTGCTGGCGTCCTCTGGCAGCTCGCCTCCATCCTCGACGGCTGCGATGGCGAGATCGCCCGCGTCAAGCTAGCCGAAACCAAATTCGGCGCTTGGTTCGATACGGTCACCGACAATCTCGCCTATCTCTGCGGCTACGCCGCTCTGATGGCCGGTATGTGGCATCTCCATCCCGACAATTACCTGCCCATCTACGCCGGCATCTCCGCCATCGCCTCGATGGTCCTGACCTTGGTCTTGCTCTACGGCTATGCCCTGAAAACCGGCACCGGCAGCCTACAGTACTACCTCGGCGACTTGGGCAACAAGGTTCCCGACTGCGAAAAGGACTGGAGTTATCGGTTCTTAGAGCGCACCGGCTTTATTACCAAGCGAGATTTCCTCTCGTTGTTCATTGCCATTGGCTTGGTGGCCAATCTGTTGGCGGTCGTTTATTGGCTCCTAGTCGTCCTGCTTCACGTGGCGGCACTGGGCGTTTTGACCACCCACTATCGGCTGACGGGCCACCAGCGCGCCGCCGAGCGGCAGATCGCCGCGCTTTCGGCACCGGCCGTCAACCCAGAGGAGGCCGCGTGAGAGCTTTGCAAATTTCCATGGTCGCCTTTGGCTTCCTGCTGCTGGGCTATCTCGTCGGCCAGCTCGGGGTTGCTGAGGTCCTCCACCGCTTAGACGCTATCAAGTGGGCCTTCCCCTTGCTCTTGCTGCCCTCGTGCGCTTGGCATATCTCCAACGCGATCGCTTGGAACTTCGCCTTCCCGCCCGATGCCTTCAAACCAAGGCTACTCACCCTCTTTGCGGCCAAGCTGGCCGGCGAGGCGGTCAATCAACTCACGCCGCTGGCCAATCTCGGCGGCGAGCCGGTCAAGGCCTATTTACTCACCCACCGGACGCCCGGTCCGCGCGGCATGGCCTCGGTGGTCGTCGACAAAACCGCGCAAATTGCGGTTGGCCTGTCCTTTACCGTCCTTGGCCTAGGACTGTTGTTTTATTACCACGACGTGTCCGAGCTTATTCCCTTGGAATACCGGGCCCTTTTCGCCTGTCTGCTCGCCATCAGTTTGGCGGCCTTCTGGGTCTTCTACAAGCGTCAAGAGCGCATGTTCACGTCCCTGCTCAAACTGCTCCGCTCGGCCGGCCTGCGCACCGACATGATCGAGCGCAACATGGGGCGTGCGGCGCGCATCGACACCAATATCGGGGCCTTTTACCGCACCCACCGCACCCGCTTCCTCCGCGCCTTGTTATTTCAGAGCATCGGCTGGTTTATGGGCACCTGCGAGACTTATGCCATCCTCTGGGCACTGGACGCGGGCATTGGTTTTTGGTTTTGTTTTCTGCTCAACGCCCTAGGCGCGGTCATCAACGCCCTGTTCTTCTTCATGCCCTCCAATATCGGGGTCATGGAAGGCAGCCTCGTATTTCTATTTTCCAGCTTGGGGTTGGACCCGTCTCTCGGCCTGTCTTTGGGTCTTACGCGCCGCCTGCGCCGCGTGTTTTGGATTTTCATCGGCTGGGCCTGCCTTAGCTACATGAGTCGCGCCGCGCTCCAGCACCGCCCCTCGACGGCCTTGAGCATGCTTCAGGAACAAGAAAACCCGCGCTGATTGACCGACAAAAGCAATGCGCCGACTCATACTCGCTTGCCTAGCGGGCTACTGCGTCCTCTCTTTCTACACTGCCTCTGCCCAAGACGCGCCGCCGGATGGAGGCGAGCACGAAGCCCCCCCGTACCTTGTCCTCGAAGACTTTGCCACCACCCCCCTAGACAGCCTGCCCCGTGGCTGGCGCTGGCGCCGCAAAGACAACGACAAACCCAAGCTCTACTCAGTCGGCGAGGCCAACGGCCACCGCTATCTAGCCGCACAGGACACCGGCCACTCGGTCGTCCTCATGAAGCGAGTCCACTGGGATCCCCGGCAATACCCAATTATGACTTGGTGCTGGCGCGCCGACGCCCTGCCGCCGGGGGGCGACGAGCGCTATACCGAGACCAACGACAGCGCCGCCGGAGTGCACGTCATTTTCTCGCACAACTTTCTCGGCATCCCGCGCCAGATCAAATACGTGTGGAGCACGACCTTGGCCCCCGGCACCATCGCCCGCCGCAAAGGCATTGCCCGCCCCTATTTTGTCGTGCTCGAAAGCGGGCCGGAGAAGCTGGGGCAATGGCTCCAAGAGCAGGTCGATCTAGCAAGGGATCACGAGCGCGTTTTGTCGTCCAAGCTGCCTAAAAAAACCATCGGCATAGCGTTGCTCACCGATGCCAATTCGACCCGGGCGCACGCCGCAGCAGCCTACGCCGATTTCCGGGTCTGGCCGCGAGCGGCGCTGGCGCACATCCCCAACTACTGCGCCGGCCTCGCCCCATGAGAATCTGTATCGACGCCCGCTCGCTGCGCGACGTGCCCACCAGCCTCGGCCGCTACGCTGCCGACCTCGTCAGCCATATCGCCAAGCTGGACCGCGAAAACGAGTACCTCGTCGTCCGCCGCCCCTCGCGCCACGGCCCCATCGCCGACCAAGACAACTTCAGGGAGGTTTTTGCACCGCACGACATTTCCTCGGCGCACAACATCCTCGCCGGTGCTCGGGTCATCAACGGGCTCGACGCCGACGTGTACCACTCCCTGTTCCACTTTCTCCCCATCGGCGTGCGCACTCGGCGCGTCGTCATCACCCTACACGACCTGATATGGGTGGATCACCCCCACCTCGCCGATGGCCGGCACTGGCGGCGGTGGGTCAAAGGGGCCCTAGGCAGCCTCGGTATCCGCCGGGCCATTGCCGCGGCCGACCACATAATCGCCGTCTCCGCAAGCACGCGCCAAGCCGCCATCCGCCACGGCGTGGCAGCCGATAAGGTAACGGTCATTCACCACGGCGTGGCTCCCGCCTGGCGCATTGACGAAGCGGAATCGGCCTTGTTTGACTTGGACAACGACCATGCGCAGCAAAATACTCTCGACAGTCTTGCAGAACGGCCTTTTGCCTTTGGCTTGGGCAACAGCTTGCCGTACAAAAACCTGCCTCGGCTGGTACGCGCTTTTGCCCAAGTCGCCCCGGCCCATCCCGATCTCGCGCTCGTGCTCGCCGGCCGCGGCGAGGGCCATCCTGCGCTCGTGCGGCTGGCACAGCAGCTCGGCCTGAGCAACCGGGTGCTCCTCGTCGGCCAGCTCAGCGACGACCAAATCCGCGCCTGTTTTGCCCACGCACTTTTTTTCGCGTTTCCGTCGCTGATAGAAGGATTCGGGCTGCCCGTGCTCGAAGCAATGGCCAGCGGCTGTCCGGTGCTTACGTCGAACTGTTCTTCGCTCGCCGAAGTCGCCGGAGAAAGCGCCGTGCTCGTCGATCCGCTCGACACCGCAGCCATCGCCGCTGGGATGCAGCGCCTGCTGACCGATTCCGCGCTCCGTCAACAGCTATCGCGCCAAGGCCGACAACGGGCCGCTGCCTTCACTTGGGAAGACGCGGCCTGGCAAACTATTCAACTGTACAAGCAGCTATAGCTGTCGCGCCGCATATCCGCATGATGGCGTCGCACCCTCGAAAAACCCTCGACGCTAGGGGATCCTCGTCACCCACATAGCCAGCGATTCAAGTTATGGCACCGCTAATCAGCATCATTAGGTGGAACTCTTAGGTCGAGTAGACGGGGTACCCATGGGATGTGGGCCGTTGGTCAGGGGGCTTCTGCGGGCGTGGTCGTACACTGCGTCCTGTATTTCGAGGATGCGCACGGCTTGGTCGATATTGGGGGTGAAAGACCGTCCGTCCGCCAAAGCGGTCAGCGCTTGATCGACAATGGTCTTCATGCACTCGCCGTGCGACAGATCCTCACTGAATTGCACCCCCTCGGCCGTGTGGACTTCGATGAGGGGCTCGCCCTCTTTGCCGTACTGCTGGAAAACCATGGCGCGGGTGCCGATAAAGCGGAAGAAGTGGTCGCCGCTACGCACTCCTGCCGGATAGGCGTAGCCGCTTTCAATAAAGCCGGTTACGCCCCCATCGGTGCGCAGCATGCCCAAGCCAATATCCTCCACTGTGCGGCCATAAGTGGCATTGGACATGATGGCACCGACCACGTGTACCGTCTGCTCGCCGACGAATTGCAGGAAGGTGTCAATGCCGTGGGCCGCCTCTACGGCCCAACTGCCGCCGCCGGAAATGGCCGGATCGTTGTGCCAAGCCGAGGGAGTCGGGTCGTAGCGCGAGGGCGGGCCGTTATTGAGACGGCTGCTGTACTGGACCAGCTCGCCCAGCGTGCCGTCAGCTAACAGACGCTCCACAGTGGCGACGATGCGGCTGGCGCGGTTGGGTAGGGTGAGGGCACTCAAGACCCCGTATTGGGCCGAAGCTGCGGCCACGGGTCGGAGCCGGGCGGCGCAATCGGCAAAGGGTTTGTCGAGCAGGTAGGGGATGCGCCGATCCACGCAGGCCTGCACGTGATCCGGCATTTCAAGGTGCTTGCCAGCGACCAAGGCGGCTTCGGGGCCCACGGCGTCGAGGCACTCGCCCGCCGTGGCAAAGCCTGGGCATTGAAAAATTTCTGCGAGTTGTTGGCGCGGGGCTTCTTCCCCATCCATGACCCCGATTATATCGTGCCCCAAGGCACAGGCGGTCTGGCCGATGCTGCGGCCGTGGTGACTGTACGACAGGACGACTAGGCGCATAGGTCGGTATCCTTGCTGGAATTGGAACCTGCCGACCACTCGGTTTGGGCGATGCGCATATCGCAGGTAGAGCGCGCCTTGCCGCCGGGCGGCTGCGGAGTGTGAGCCACGACGCGGAAGCCCGCTTTGGCAAACGCGGCGCGGCTGCGGGGGTTATAGTCGGCAATGTCGCAGGCGAAGATAAAATCGGCCTTTTCCTCGGCAAAACCGAAATCGACCAACGCACGGATTATTTCGGTCCCCAAGCCCTTATTCCAATGCTGCTTCTCACCAATGGACAGGTCAATGCGGCGGCAGTCGCTGCCGGGATGGGCCTCGATAATGCGCAACAGATTCATGGTTTGCAACCAAGCCTCGGCGATGGGCTGGCCGTCGAGTTCGGCGAGAAAGCAGAAGGCGGCTTGCGAGATGCCGCCGTACATGCGCTTGATCTGGTCGAGCGTATAGGCCGTCACATCCGAGCCGTCGGCGTAATACAATACATCGGGATTTTGGTTCCAGCTAAGCAAAGTGCCCCAATCGGCGTCGGTCATGGGACGCAGGTGCAGGCGGGGCGTGTGCAGGTGGATGGCGTGGCTTTTGAGGGAGGGTGGCATGGTGCCTGTGAAACCCAAACGGATCGGAGCTATACAGTCGGTGACAGAATAGAGAACTTGGTAATTCCTACGTCAATGCCGACCGCCTCGGTACGCTCCGGCAACGGCGCGGCTCGCAGTCGTCCTGCTCGCTTGGAATAGTTTTTTAGAAAGGTCCCTCTATGTCCCCGTCATCCTGTCGGCATCTGCGACGGGACGACGGAGATACTTTGGATCGGCGATAGTCATGATCAATTGCCGAGACCACGCCTTCTGCGGATCGTTTACGTACTCCCAGAGATTTCCGGGCAGCCAGCCATCTACGGTCTGGTGCTCCATTTCTGCGACCATGAACCACACATCGTTAGGCAGTCGATCAGGAAGAATGGCACTGAGGTCTTGGGTATTGAGTCTGGAGACAAGGATGGCGGCGTACGGAAACGGCGCAACCCATGTTCGAACTCCCTCAGTGTCGTTGAGCACCGCGTACGCCTGCTCCTGTGTGCAGGGTTGGCTGTATGTAAAGAGATAGCTTTCCTCATCTGTATCGGTTGAGGCTGGTGGTTCATCTTCTTCGGACGAAGATCCTTTATGGGGGTGTCAGAAGACCCAAGACAGTCCCCAGAGAATGACAACCAAAGCGACCAACGAACCTTCTTAGAGTTGTCTGAAGGGTCACTTATCTTATATCCTTTGATCTCCACTTCACGGCCCCCAAGAGCCCACAGAGTGTAGAAAAGTATAGGTATTTGGCCAGCGCGAATTGCTCCACCACCTCCGGCTCGTCTTGGTACAGATTCTTGTCGAAAGGGTTTTGTACCGTCCCGCTCCTTCGAGGGCGTCTTTAAGAATATCAGTGCTTCCGTCGTAGCCTCCGATTTTAAGCTACCGAGCATGAGCGTTATTTCTCTCTCCCCTCCGCCGCGTACGTCTGGCCGGGTTGGAGTTCAAAATGCGCCCTGCTGCCGCCTTGCAGGCCCAATAGAATGCATACATCCGAGCCATCGGGGGCGGGTGGCGAGCAGTTTTTGCGCGTCGAATTCCACGCTCAACATCTGCCGACGAGCTTGACCCACTACCAATAATACCTATTTATTTCCCCTTTACGATCCGGAGACGATCCCATGCCAAAGCTAAAAATTGTCGGTGCCGGTACGCCCACCCCCACCCACGACCGCTGGGGCACCTGTTTCATTCTCGATATCTGCGACCAGCGGCTGATGATCGACTGCGGCCCCGCATCGACCTACAAGATGCATCGCATGGGCATTCCCTGCACTTCGGTCCACAACCTGTTCTTCACTCACCTGCACTCCGACCACATCTCGGATTATCTCTGCTTCCTGATGACGCGCTTCGACCAGTGCATCGGCACCGAGCCCGACCTGCACGTCTATGGGCCAGCCCCGATCAAGCGCATTACCGACGGCCTCTGGAGTCCCAATGGTCTCTTCTGGTACGACGCGATCGCCCGCACCAATCATCCCATGAGCGTCCACGCCTACCAGATGCGCGGCGGCGTGGGCGATTCTAGGCCGGAACCGGTGGTTCTCGCAGCTGAATACGCCGAGGGAAAAGTAGCTGCTGGCAAGGGCTGGACCTGCTATGCGCGCGAGGTCAAGCACGCCCAGCCCTACATCGAATGCTATGGCTTTCGCTTTGAGACCGCAGAAGGCGTTGTCGCTTTCAGCGGCGATACAGCACCGATCGAGTCCGTGGTCGAGCTAGCGAGGGACGCGGACCTGTTCGTGATGGAGGCCGTGCATCGGGAGGAAAAGATCCAAACCTTCCCCAGCGTCATCTCCGAAACCGGCACCCTGAATGCCGGGCGCATGGCCGCCGAGGCCGGTGCCAAGCGCTTGGTAATCAACCATCAGTCCCCGACCCTCGATCCCGAAGAAGAGACCACCGAGGGAATCGCCGAAGTAAAAAGCGTCTTCGACGGGCCTATGTACTGGGCGCGGGACATGATGGAAGTGGCCTGGTGATCGGTCCAAGATCATGGCACCACCCTTCCGTTTCGTCCGCCTCAACGCCACCATGTACCCAGCCGGAAAGCTGGAGCGATCGCGGTACGCTAAGTTCGGCATCGAACCTGAATACGTCGCAGAAGAAAACCGGCAGGAACTCATTCGCCGGCGAGCGGGCTGCGCTGCCGTCGCCGTCGTCTCGACGGGCTTGCCCGCGGCGGTGGTCGCCTCGCTGGATCGGTGCCGCCGGATCGCTCGCCTCGGCCACGGCCCCGATACGATCGCCGTGGCAACGGCTACGGAACGCGGCCTCGTCGTCTCCAACGCCCCTTTCTTCTGCGCCGAGGAAAGGACCGACCCCATCATGGCCATGCTGCGGTCCTTGGCCCGCCGGCTACCGCGCATGGAGCGGTTCATGCGCACCGGCTGCTTCCGCCAGGCCCGCGCCGAGGCCACCCCGTTGCAGCGGCTCTCCACCTGTGCGCTGGGCCTCGTCGGCTTGGGAGCCACCGGCGAGCGGGTCGCCGGCCGCGCTAGGGCCTTTGGCCTCCGCGTCTTGGCCACGCGCAGCAACCTGCGGGCACCTCTGCCGGCGGACTTGGACGTCGAAAGGGTGGACCTGAAAACGCGGCTTGCCGAGTCCGACTTCCTTTCCTTGCAGTGGCCCCTGAATGCGGACCCCTACCACCTGTTCGACGAAGAGCTGCTGCGCAAGATGAAGCCGGACTCCTACCGGATCAACACCTCTCGCGGTGCCTTGGTAGCGGAAGAGGCGCTCGTGCGGGTCCTGCGGGAGGGACCACGGGCTGGAGCGGCGCTGGATACCTATGAGCACGGACGAGGATCAGACCCCGCAGCATCCCCTCATGGCGCGGGACAACGTCCTGATGACGTCCCCCGTCTCCGCCCACTCGGTGCCATCTGGCGAAGACGGGGTGCGCACTGGCGTCTGCCATCTGGCCTCCGTCCTCAAGGGCTACTGGCCAGCACCGGAAAACATCGTCAACCGAGGGGTGGTGCCTAAGTATCCGCTGAAACCACACGGTGCAGCGCGGTACGCCAGCGCGTGAGGAAGTGGGCACCGTCCCCCAAGAAAGGAAGAACAGGTCCCCGCGACGTCTCATCCTCTGGGTCCTCGACGGACTGCGGTCCGACGGTTTGCAATAGGCCTCCACCCCCTACATCAACCCCTTGATCCGCCAAGGTGCCAGCACCTATGCGGCCCGCACCGTAATGCCCTCATCTACCCTGCCCTGCCACACCTCCATGTTTCGCGGCGTGACCCCACAACGGCACGGCATGACCCCCCACACTGGGGTGCCCCAAGTCAGGCCCGTGCCCAGCCTCGTCGAGGTGCTGCACCAAGCTGGCAAGCGCACGGCCTTCTTCTACAATTGGGAGCCATGGCGCGATCTAGCCGACCCAGGCTCGCTGGACCGCTCGTACTATATGAACCATTGCCACGAGCCGAACGGCGATGGGGAATGGGCCCGCTTGGCCGCGGCGACTAGGCGGGAATGGACGCCCGATTTTGCTTTGGTCTATCTAGGCGGCACCGATATAGCCGGCCACGATCACGGCTGGATGTCGGCCGAATATCTAGCCGCTATTGGGCGGGCCGATGCGGCCATTGGCCCGGTGTTGGAGGGAGTCAACCGGGAAGAGACCGCGGTCGTCGTCACCAGCGACCCCGGGGGACACGGGCGCACCCACGGCACGGAAATGGACGAGGACATGACCCTTCCGTGGGGGATCGCCGGTACTCCGGGGGCCCCCGGGCGGTGCTTGCAGGAGCCGGTGAATATCATAGACCACCCGACGACTATTGCCGCTTTGCTAAAAGTAGCACCGGCGCGGGATGGGGCCGGACAAGTGGTGCGGGAAGCCATAAGCGCATAACGAACCCGTTTTCCCAGACAACCTCAGCGGTAAAAGGGCGGCGGCCTCAGCAGGCACTTGAGGACGTGGGTACCAGCACTCATGTAGAGCACACCGGGATTCCCTTCGGTCAGGGCATAGAGTTCGGGCAGGGGCGGATCGTTGAGATAGGTGAGGACGCGGGACGAGCCGTCGATGCGGAACAGGTCAAAGCGCGTCAGACCGTAGATAAAGCCGTCAGAGGCGCCAATCAGCGGGAACCTCTCGACCCCTTCGGGCACACCCATCAATCGGGTACCCTCCGAGCGCAGGGGGCCTATCACTTCTTCTACGACCAACCGCTCTGGGTCGAAAACGAACAAGCGGCGGTGGTCCGTGGTGCCAAAAACCAGCCCCGAAGGGTGGACGGCCAAGCGGGTTATCGTATTGGCCCCTTCCACCGGGCGCTGTTGGCAAATGCGCTGTTTAGTCTGGGGATCAAAGACGAATAACAGGCCGTCGCGGGTGGTGATTTCCGAGCCGCGCCCCCCGTAAATGCTGGTGCCACCGTACACATAGCGCTGGTCCGCGGCCACGCATTGCACACTTTGTTCGGGATCGAGGTAGATTGCCCTGTACTCGAGGCCGGTTGCGGGATCGTACGAGGCCAAAGAGCCGCCGGGAATGCCATAATTGCTGCGGTTGGCCACATAAATGCGGCCGTCGGGGCCGGTTACTGCTTCAAAGGGTCGGTTCTGGTTCTGGCCCAACGGGCCCCAGTTGCGCGGATTGCTGTCGCGCTCCGAGCCGGGCTTCCACGGCCTGTTCGGGTCGTACACGCCGATGTTAGAGCCGCCGTAGCTGCCGACGTAGAGCTTGTCTTGGTAGGCGTGGACGTGGTAGAGTTCGCCGCCGGGCCAAGTGTAACCCAAATCGTCTACTGCATCGGTATCCGGATCTATGGCACACAGGTGCATGCCGTAGATATTGGTTCCGTAGATTTTGCCATCGGGCCCTTTACCTAGGGCGCATACAGCGCTGCCACGGCTGCCTTGATAGACTGCAAAACTGCGTTCTTCCCGGTCGCCAGTATCGGGATTTACAACAGTGGCGCGGCCCTCCTCGACTTGGGCGAAGACCAAATGGCCGTCTTTGCTCAGCCCCGATATGCCGACGAAAGGACCTCGGCAAATGGAGCGAATGGCCAAGGTATGGGCGTCGATGGCCACCAATTGATCCCCAGCCCAAGCGTAAACCACCCCGCGGTCACTGGCGCGGCTGTTGCAGCCCAAGGCTAAGGGCACGAGCGCCTGGCCGGCAACGGGGCTGTCGAGACGAGCCATTTCGGTGAAATCGGCGTTGAGTACGCGCACTTGATCGCCATCCGCCAAAAAGAGGCGATCCTCTTCAGATACAGCACCTGCAATCCCCTCGGCTGCGGGCGGTACATTGCTCAGGAGACCGCTTTCTACATTGTAGATTTTGGCCGGGACGGCCGGATAGCCAATGAGTAGCAGACGACCATCGGGCAGCAATTGGATGCGCACCAGGCGGTCGGTGGGGGGAGCAAACGGGCGGCAGAGTTTGTCAAAGCACCGCTTTTGTGGGTCGTAGCAGAACAGTTCGGCCCGTTCGTGGCCTCCCATGTACAACAGGCCGGCGTGCTCTTCTATGCACAAAAGGCGCTGATTGCCGGGGGCTGGACGACCCAGACTGCTGAAGGTGCGAGTCTGGGCGTCAAAGACCATGAGATGATGGCCGTGGTCGGCCGATAGGCCGGACATGATCCGGGCGTAAATGGTGCCGTCTTGGGCTTGGAAGACGGGGCCGTGCTCGCGGCAGGGCATGGGAAAGACTTCCAAGCTACCGGTGTCGAGGTCGTTGCAAAAGTAGTGCGCCCCGTCCTGAGAGAATTCGGCGCCCCAAGCAAGGGTGTGCCCGTTGGCGGGATCGTAGGTGATTGAGAAGCCGTTCCACACAGCACCTACAAAGGGGGTGCCCAAGTCGTAATAGGCAACGCGAGGACGCGGGGTCGGCGGTAAGGTGGGAGCGCGGGAGGTTAGAGCTTGCATAGAGGCTCCTGTGATTCTGGCGGGTGGCAAGGATTGGTCGCCTTAAAAAAACTGCTAAAAGCCGCCGCAAGTCCACCCCCAAAGAGCTTGACCCACAACCAGCAAAGTCTCTTTATTGTGCCCTATATCCCGACCACATGCTGGATCTCCCCAGCAGAAAGCAGCCAAAAACAAATGGGGTTTTGAAAATGGATGAGGAACAGCGCTTCGCTTTTGATACGTGGGGCTTCCTCACAGTGGAGGATGCGATCACCCCCGAGCAGGTTGCAGACCTCAAGGCCACCGTCGATGCAAAAGGCCCGGAACTCCACTCGCAGCATGCGGACCGAGGCGGTTTCTGGTCTCAGGCTTTCGTCGATTTACTGGATGTCCCGGTGGTTTCTGAAATCCTAGAAGAGATCTACGGTCGGGCCGGAGGGCTCCCGCCCTTCCGCATCGATCATATCAACGTACACACGCACGGAACCTTCAACAAAAATCTCGCCGGGGGTACCATCCACGGCGGCAACGGACGCTTGCTAGATCCTAGTCGGCCGCATGAGCTAGTCACGCATTACTTCGCTCGCGATCCCGCAAGCGGGATCTTTGCCAACGGTCTGGTCACCGTGGCGTACGAGCTGGAGGATACCGTTTGTAACGAGGGTGGGTTCGGCTGTTTGGCGGGCTCTCACAAGGGACATTATCCCGTCCCGAAAGCGTGGATCGATTTGTCCAAGGGCGTGCATCCGATGGTCACTCGCGTACCGGCTCGGGCCGGCACTGCCATTATCTTCACCGAGGCCCTGTGTCACGTCACGTTGCCGTGGATGGCACCAAGCACGCGGACCACGCTCTTTTACAAATACACGGCGCACGGGGAGGCCTATTCCGGCCCGAATAACTTTTTTAGCCCAACGGACGCCGACCAATGGCAAGGCGTGGACGAGCGCAAACGCGCAATCCTGACTCCCCCACCGCAGGCGTTTGTCGAGCGCAAGGCGGAGCTAGCAGAAAAAACGGCGGGCACTCCGCGGTGATCTAGGCGAGTTGGATCGCACTTCACGCCACCGTTTGAAATCGCTCCCACGCTTCGGCTGCGGCTGCGGCTTGGCGCTCCAGTTCGCTGCGCCAACCCACGACCTCCCCCGCTTTGATGCGTTGGATATCAAACCCCGCGTACCGATCCTCGAGCGTATCCCCTAACTTCTGGGTCTCGGCCCAACGGTCCCACGCCGTCTTCATCCACTCGTGCGGCAACGCCTCTCGCACCGCGGGATCGAGTTGCCACGCATTGCGCGCATCCGCCACCGACGGCTCCCCCGTGAACGGACCGGACCACTTTGACCAACCGATGGACAAGGTGTTGCGCTCGCGCTCGGGGACGGTGTGCCCGGTGTGGATCGTGGCTCCATTGCGGATGAGGGCTTCCCCCGGCTTGAGCCGGATCGACACTTGGCCGGGCAACGGGTCCACCCTATTCCAACTGGGCGTGTGCGGCACTTTTTGGTCCTTCATCGCTTGCGGCAGGAGCACGTCGTGCTCAAACGGCGTGCGCCAGCGATCATGGCTGCCGGGGATGAGCTCGTGGCACTCGTCGTCAACTAGTGCCAAAAACATGCTCACGCCGTTCCGCTCAGTGAGCGCCTTGGCGTTATTGGCGCGGATTTCTTCCCAGCGGATCTTTTCGACTTCCTCGGAATAATCCTCCGGGCCTTCCCCCCGGTCGTCCCGCTGCGAAAAATAGGGCTTGCCGGTGCCCCACCACGTCACGTCGCGGTGCCAACTGGGCCCATTTTCGTGCCGCCGGGGATTGCACCACAGCAGCATACCACTCATCGCCATATCGTCAGGGCCAAGCCCATTGCACCAAGAGGCGACGAAGTTCAAAAAATCGTCCGAGCCGTGGAACTCGGCAAAGCAAGGCTCCTCAAAAGCGGGATGGATGAGGCCCCGAATCGCCCACGGCTCATGGCCGCCCGCACGATGCACGTAGCCTTTTGAGCAGTCGATCTTGCTGTAGCTATGCTCCGGCGCACACGCTTGGGTGACGCGGCGGCCGGCCTCGCGGAGAATGGGGATCCACGGGTTATCGACAAAGTCGGTAATGATGACGAAACCGTGCTCCCGCAAGTGGGCCAACCGCTCGGGCGTGGCTCCGGGAGCGGCGAGTTCGGGCTTGGAGTCGGCAAAAGCTGTGGCGCGATAGGTCTCCTTCGCCGGAGATTGATTGGTAGTCATTTTGCTCTCTCTTTCGCTGGATGGGAAGGTGGGGGCCTAAGCTACGTTTGGCTTCATTGGCTTGTCAACGCGACCAGTCCGAATCGGCCGTGATGCACAGCTCTTTGGGGGCGATGAGGCCGGGACAAAGCCGCCTCTTCTGATTGATTTCTGGCAGGGTTGAGCGTATTTTGATTTATCTCATTTGACATTCTCGCCAATAGTAGAGAAGAGCATAATGAAGCGTCTGACAGCAGTACTCATGCTAGCACTAGGCACTGTCTTGCCCGCGTTGAATCCCGCCAGCGCCCAAGACCCGGAGATAACGGCCAGTGATGTGGTGGACCGGGAAACTCTAAAGGCCTTTGTCCTCGCAGCGAAGGCGTACGCGGATAAAGCCACAACCCTTTCCGAGTACATAGCTCTCTTGCAGGAACTCAGAGCCGAAGGCACTTGGAAGCATGGATCCATATATCTATTCGTCGTAAACACCGATGGCACCATAATTTTTAACGCGGCTACTCCAGAGCTTGAGGGCCAAAACTTGATTGACCTTGAAGACGCCAATGGAGTCAAACTTGTCCAAGAATTTATCGCAGCGGCGGCTGAGGGAGGAGGCTACGTCGAGTATCTCTGGTCCAACCCACAAATAGAAGGGGACACCGGCTCGCCTAAAGTGAGCTACGCCATCCCCTACTCTGCTCTCGGCCAAAATTTCGTCTTGGGCTCTGGTTTTTATCCAAGATTCCTTTCTACGGCGGTTTCAGTACCGTCCTGGGGACAGCTCAAAAGTCGCTTTTAGTCGCCGCACTTGAACGAGCGATAAGGCAGGGATGGGGGTATCCGGCGAGACTTGTGACAGCAACGGCAGTAAGCCAAGATATTGCCCTGCATGCCGGTGATACCATCAATAACTCACCAGATCCCACCCGCAGTTACCTTTAACTAGACCACAAAAAGGAGGCCCCATGATTAACATCAGAAAACTCCGCGTCGCGCTGCTGGCAGCGTTACTGGCAGCGTGTGGAGACAAGGACGAACCACTTGGTTTTGAGGCGGGGCCGCTCGGTGCTGTCGAGGTCGGCGCGGGTGAGGCCGTGCAGATCCGCTCGTTGCTGGCGATGACTCTCGGCCCATCGCCGATGGGCGTTGGGGCGCGCCGCAGCGTCGAGTTAGCCGTGCGGGATTTTGGCAACATTCACGGTCGCCCTGTCGAACTCGGCGAGTCTATAGACAGCATGTGCTCGTCGGAGGGGGGACGCACGGGTGCCGAGCAGATCAGCGCCGATCCGCAGGTGATTGGCGTCATTGGCACGTCGTGCTCGGGCGCGGCTGTGGGGGCCGCGCCGGTGATCAGCGAGGCGGGGCTGGTGATGATCTCGCCGTCTAACTCGTCGCCATGGCTCACATCCGACCTCGCTGGCAACGCCAATCCCAACTACCACCCCGGCTATTTCCGCACGGCCAATAACGATCTCTATACGGCGAAAGCCGTCGCCGACTTCGCTTATCTCGAACTGGGTCTGCGGCGCATGGTGGCCGTCGACGATGGCGATGCATACACGGCAGCCCTCGTCAGCACATTTGGCAATGAGTTTAATGCACTCGGCGGCGAGATCGCGCGCTCCGCCCGAATCGACAAGGGCGACACGGACATGACGGACGTTCTCTCGGAATTCGCTGCTACCGAACCGGACGGCATCTTCTTCCCGCTCTTTGCAGCGGAAGGCACCCTCTTCGCCGAGCAGGCGTTGGCATTCGACGGCTTGGAAGATGCGACGCTCATCACGGCGGATGCTTTCTTTGAATCCGAGTTTCTGGGTACGCCGCAGTCGGAGGGCACATACTTCGCCGGACCGGATTTGGACTACGGCGCGAACGCCAATGCGGCAACCGGCAAAAACGCAGACGAAGTGCGCGCCGCGCATGAAGCCACGTATGGCGAAGACAGTAATTATGTGTACTGGGCGCACGCGTACGACGCCACGACGGTGCTGCTCAGCACCATCAAATCCGTTGCCGTAGAAGAGGGTGGCAAATTGTACATAGACCGCGCTGCCCTGCGCGAGGAAGTGGGTGCGACGACCGGCTTTCAGGGGATTATCGGCGCGATCTCCTGCGACGATTTTGGCGACTGCGGCACCGGGCGCGTCAACATCTACCACCATACAGACGCAAGCATCACAGACCCCGCGCAGTTGCCAGTAGTGTACCAGTTTGCTCCTTAGAAGCATTCTTAAAGACACTAACACAACTTCTGGAAGGACGGGACGCCTGCGTTGTGAGGATCGCCCAGCGGGTTTTGTTGAACTTGCTTAAGTAAAAAGACCTGAGCCTGTATCTTGAACCTTCTACCGTCCATTGCCAAAAATGCCGTCGTGCTAGGGCTACTTATTGGCAGCCCATCGGTGAGGGCCGGGCGTCTTGTCCCGGTCTCCTTGACAGGTGGTCTGGCACTTCCAACTAAGTAAAGGCGACACCCGTGCTGTCAAGACTCTATGTAGATAACTTCCGTTGTCTGGACAATTTTGAACTCGATCCGCCTTTCTGATAGTCGTCATTGACGCGGACACACACGACGCAGGCTCGACGATCCCAGCTTGATGGTGAGTGCAACACTCAACAGGTACTTGCAAGAAAAACAGAAGAGCTGGTGCTTATTGTTGTTCCGCGACGGAATATCGAGACTTGGTTTGCCTATTTGGACGGTATCCCGGTTGACGAAAAGAAAACGTATCCGCTGTGCCACGAGGACCAAAAGCTCAAACCACCGCTACTACCGTCATTGGCCGGGTCATGCCAAGACTGTCGCAAGCTCAAACGTTACGTTCGTCTGCCACATCCGGGCGGCTCAGTTCGCCGACGCGAAATCCACCTTATGATAGATTAGCTCAATGCGGAGTTTTTTGTCCAGTGCTTTCCGGAACTTCCTAGGAATTGGCCGAGTCAAGCAGACGGTCGAGCGCGGACCGACTGATTTGCATCCGCTTTGCCATCGCCGTTTTGGACCGCTTGTTTTCCTCCATGGACTGATCACGCGTTTCACTGATAAGGCCCTCTTCTGCGAGGAACTCATCAAAACTGCTGCCGACATGTTTCTTTTATCGTTCTTCCCTGCCCCTGAGCATGGGTTAGTCTGGAGCGGCCCTTCCACCAAGCACGGGAGGCGATCCATCGCCGGATGCACCAGTTGGGCATGCCGCACTGAGTTGGTGAGGGGTATTGAATCAGACTTTTTGTTCTCCCCGTTCCAACGGCTCGATAGAAAGTCTTAAGCCCAGGCTGTTGAGGATCTTCTCCAGCGTATCCAGCCGCGGATTGCCCTTTCGCGATAGCACCTTGTACTTGTATATGTGGGCGCGGTTTAGATTGGTTTGCCGGGCCAATTGCTCCAGACCGCCTTGGGTGGCGGCGATGTCCTTGAGCGCGAGTAGCAAGGCCGAGGTGTTATAGTCTGTAGCATATTCCTCATAGGGCTACTTCTAGGTACGCTTGGGCGCGTTTTGGATCGCGCAGGAATTCGAGATGGTACTTTTCAAAGGGGACAGGCACTTTCATTGGGAACGTTCTTTGTAATCAGCCAGATGGGCTTTGGCCTGTTCGATGTCTCTGTGCTGTGTACTTTTATCGCCGCCGCAGAGCAATAGTATGATGGTGTGCTCTAAACGGGCGAAGTAGTCCGAAAACCGGGACCAAAGTCGAGGCGCAGTTCGAGGACTCCGCCACCGACAGGTCGATGGTCGCCTAGCAGTCCTAAGCTCAAACGGCGGAGACGGGCTTCTACGCGAGCTTGGGCGAGGGTACGGAACCGTTCAGCGAAAGGCTGCTTGCCGTTTGAGGCTACGTAGATTTCAACGGTAAATTCCATTGGACTTAGCGTACTAACAAGCAACTTGCAAATACATCTTGAGCGTACTGCACTAAGGCGACCTTGCTCGGGAATTTGGCGGGGATATATTGAGAGGCCATTCACCAGAGAAAGAGACCTACTGATGAACGACCAATTTGCACCGTTGGATTTGAACGCGGCCTATAACGCTGGCACTGGCAATGTTGGGTCCGAAGGTGGCAAACTCTGGCCGGCACCCGACGACGCGCCCGACAATACTCCGCTTGTGGGGCTGCCTTGGGGCGAGCAGCAGTTTTGGGGCGTGCCCTTTAGCTTGGCGGCCGCAGGTGCTGCTCGGTCCGTGGTGCTGGTGGCGCAAAAGGCCAGCGGCGGGGTGAGCGCGGCGGCGGAAATTCCGATAAACGCCAAGGCGCGGCGCATCCTCTATGCCCACGCTTGTGCGCCGGTGCCAAGGGCTTGGGCCACGGTCGAGGGCACGGGCGAGGAGATTGGGACCTATCGCATCCTTTATATTGACGGCAGCTCGGCCGAGCTGCCGCTGCGCCGCCGCTTTGAAATCCACGACGTGCAGGTGCCTTGGGGGCATCACCCCTTTCTCTGTCGCAATTGCCGCCACTTCTACTCAGCGCCGCTCGACAGCCGCGAGCACAGCTATGGCATGGTGCAGACCGGAACCTTTACGCACGAGGGCAGCGACCTTGAGGGTTGGTGGCTCTACGACTGGGAAAATCCCGCGCCCGAGCGGGAAATTGCGGCGATTGTGGTGTCGGCGGCTGGCCCTACGGCCCTGGCCTTGGCTGGCATTACGCTCTGCCACGAGGAGCGCGATCCCTTTGCTTGGCCGGCGCGGCAGGAGGTGGCACTGCGGGTCGATGCCGAAGGAGCACCCGAAGTGGCCATGGAGCGCGGCGAAATCGTGCGCCGGGATCAGCTTTGGGTGCCGAGTGCAGATTTTCTCACCTCCGAGGAAGCGGGCTGGGGACGGGGCGGCCAAGAGACGGTAGCCGGCGGCTATCTGGAAATCCACGGCTCAGCCGCAGGCCAGCTCGCCATCAAGGCGGGGGAAGAGGTCGAAGAACGCTTATCCTGGGGCAAAGTACTCAAAGAGAAGAAGGTCGCCCAAGGCAAAGTGCATATCGAAGTCGTCTCGCCGGCCGGCAAGCAGTGGGTTCACGTGCGGGTCGAGGACGCGGATACCGGCCAGCCCGTGGGGACCCGCGTCCACTTCCGCTCCGAGCACGGAGCCTATTTGGCACCGCATGGCCACCAAGCCGACGTCAATGTCGCTTGGTTTGAGGACATGGGCGGCGACTGCAAGACCGGGGGCGTCCCCTATGCCTATATCGACGGCACCTGCCAGATCGACTTGCCCATCGGCCCGGTGTATGCCGAGGTCGTGCGCGGCTTTGAGTACCAGCCGCTGCGCCAGCGGGTCGAGATCAAGCCCGGCCAGCGCGCGCTGACCCTTAAGGTCAAACGCGCCTTTGATATGAAGCAGCGCGGGTACTATTCGGGGGATACCCACGTGCATTTCCTCTCCTCCCAGTCGGCTCACCTAGAGGCCGAGGGCGAGGACCTCAATGTGGTGCATTTGTTGGCCAGCCAGTGGGGCCGACTATTTACCTCGTGGGAGGAGTTTACCGGCGGCTTGGCACCGACTAGTAGCGACGAGCATTTGGTTTGGGTTAGCCAAGAGAACCGGCAGCACGTGCTCGGGCACATCAGCTTGCTCGGTCTCAAGGAACTGGTCGCGCCGATGTGTACTGGTGGGGCTAACGAGGATTGGGTCGGCGGCTCAGTGGATGCGCTGATGGCCGATTGGGCCGAGGAGTGCAAAAAACAGGGCGGGTTGGTTATTATGCCACACATGCCGCTGCCCGACTTTGAGAACGCAGCCAACATCGTCTTGGGCCACGCCGACGCTGGCGAGATGTGCTGGATTTGGGAAGGCGAGAAAATCAGTTCGGCCGAAGAGGGTTACTACCGCTGGCTCAACGTGGGCCAGAAGCTGCCGATTGTCGGCGGCACCGATAAGATGTCCAACGGCCGCATTTTGGGCGGCTCGCGCACCTATGTCAAGCTCCGCGACGACGAGGAGTTTACCTTTGACAACTGGTGCCAGGCCGTGCGACGCGGCCAGACGTTTGCCAGCACCGGCGCGATGATAGACCTAAAGGTCGAGGGCCGGGAGATGGGCGAGGAAATACACCTGCCCGGCAACGGTGGCACGGTCGAGGTGGTCTCAAGAGCAGAAAGCGTCTGGCCGCTTACCGGGCTGGAGCTTATTTGCAATGGCGAGGCGGTCGCGCGCGAGGTCGCCGCGCCCGATGCACAGCAGATCGAACTGAAGTTCAAGCTCAAGGCCGAGCGTTCCTGCTGGGTCGCGGCCCGCTGCTGGGGGTCGCACTACACGGACGCCGGGCCGGTGATGGCCCATTCCTCGCCGGTCTATATCGACGTGGGGCGGCGCTGTGTGTTTGCGCCGGCCGAGGGCAATTATCTGCTGACGCACCTTGAAGGTGGTATCGCCTGGGCGGAAAGGCTCGGCGTCTTCCGCGACGAGGCGATCCGCCAACGACTAATTGGCCTGTTCAACGAGGCTCGGGGCGAGCTGCTCCGGCGGATGCAGTAAAACGCTTTACCCACCGACTAATGGTCGGTGAAAGGAGGGACGATGCTCACGCAAGCACAGATCGACGAATTCCACCGCAACGGTTTTCTCAACGGCGGGCACACACTCTCCGACGAGGAGCTTGGCGAATTGAGCGACGCGCTCGACGAGATTTTGACCAAAGGCCCGGACGGCTTTGCCCCAAGCGAGGCGCAGCCGGTATCCTTCCGCGACCTAGCTGGCGGGGGCGGCGTCAGCGAGCATCCAGTGTGGCAGATCGTCAATATCTGGGAGGCCGCACCCGCTTGGGAGCGACTGATTTACCACCCGGCTGTCGTCCGGGGGATCAGCCAGCTCACCGGCCATGCCGACCTCCAAGTCTGGCACGACCAAATCCAGTACAAACCGGCCCGCTACGGCGGCTCGACCCACTGGCACCAAGACGCGCCCTTGTGGCCGATCATCAAGCCGATGACGCCGGTCTCGGCGTGGATCCCCTTGGACGACGCGACCGAGGAAAATGGCTGCATGTGGATGGTGCCCGGCAGCCACAAGTGGGGCAATCAGATCGAGTTTTTGCGTACGCAGGGGGATTTGTCGCTGCTGGCAAACTTCAAGGACTTACAGGGCTTTACCCCGCCAGCCGACGCCGAGATCCGCAAGGTGGAAGCGCGGCCGTGTCCGGTGATGCGCGGGGAGGTCTCCTTCCACCATTCGCTAACTTGGCACGGCTCGCCCTTTAATCAATCTCATCGGCCGCGCCGCGCCATTGCCATCCACTACATGACCGGCGCAGCGCACTTCGACCAAAACGGCGAGCACCTTATGAAGCAGTTCGTCGATTTACCCGACAAGGCACCCATGGCCGAGGCTGGCCCGCACTTTCCGGTGGTGTGTCGAGGTGGCGAGCCGGTAGGGGTGCCAGCGCACTTGCGGGTGTACTAGCCGGACTTTCGAGGAGTGGCTGGCGGCCGGGTAAACACGGCCGACCAGTCCATCCGTCCGGTAAACTGCATGGCGGCGAAGAGGGTGGCGATGCACAGGACGGTAATGGCCAAGCCGGTATAGCCGACGAAGAAGAAGGTATAGGAGAAGAGGACCAAGTAGATGAATTGGGCTAAGCCTATCTCCACCAAGGCCAACCGCAGGCCGACCACGAGCCGCATGTAGGAGACGACCAAGAAAACAGACACCGCAGCAGCCACCAAAAAGGCGTAGTGGATGAGCAAGTGGTCGGCTAGGTAGGCCAAAAGCAGGTGAAAGCTGAAGAAGGCCGCGCCGATGAAGAAGTAATTCATCGGATGAATATCGATACCTTTGACCGTGGCAAAAACAAAGAGAAAAAAGAAAAAGAGAAAGAGAGATATGGGAGCGGCTTGGGTCACGTCTTTTACCCAAGGGCCTGGATTGAGGCGAGCGGGCATGACCATGCCGAGGGAGGCCCCAGTGAGCAACCGATCGTACTGCCAGGTGAGACGCCAGCCATCGGCGGTGCGCTCCTTGTGAGTGGGCGACAGGCTTTGGCGCGGGAAGTCGATGGCGTCAAAATCAGTGTGCATGGTCAACTTGAAGTCGGAAACTTGCTCGACGTGGTCGCCGAAGCGGTACCACCACTCTTCCAACCCCTGTGATTGATAGGCAAGACGTATCTGGCGGCTCTGCCCCGGCACTAAGTGCAATGGCTGTTGCAGGTGCCCTTCCGCCAGAGGCCGCGGGGCGATGGGTTGGCCGTCGATAGACAGCGTGAAATCGTCGTACACAGCTTGGGAAGTAGGCAGGGCTAGATCGAAGGTCAGGTCGAGGGGGCGGTCGGTCGCGTTGGTCGCGGTATAGGTGGCGTCTAGGGTCACTTGGTAGGTGGGGTACCACAGCAGGCCTTTGCGGCGGTGTTCTAGGCGGAGATCGGCCTGGAGGCGGCTGGCTTTTAGGGGCAGGAGGTGCCGCTGTTCTGTCGCTTGGCCGTCGGGAGCCTGTTCTTGAGTGGTCCAGTACAGGAGCGGGGCGCGCTGGTACTGGGGGGTACCCCACAACTGACCCACGGCGGCTTTGAGCTTGGTGTCTTGGCGGTGAGTGCGGTGGGAGACGACCTGTGCCAAGATGAGCCAAGCGACGGTCGTGCAGGCAAAAATAAAGCCGATAGCGGCGATGCGGTACAGCATGAAATTTTCCTTTATGCGGTTGAACGCTTCGCCGATAGCTGAAGTTCCACTCCCTAACCATCAGTGCAGTAGGGTCAGCTTGTGCGTCTCGATAACCCCATTGACCGAAAGCACCAGCAGATACGTGCCCAACGCTTGGAACTGCCCGGCTTGATCTCAACCGTCCCAGACGAACTGGTATGAACCCGCCGGACGCACCCCCTCTGCGGCCAGCACCCGCACTTGCTACCCCAGATCATCACTGATGGTGCTGTGATGAGACCAGAAGATGGTATTTACCCCGTCGTTGGGCTCGTTGGTTAGATATATCTATGTCCGTTGTACGCGATACTGAGGGCACTCGCATCAATGTTGTCCCAAGAGGCGATAGCACTTCGGATGGCACTCGTCATCGGGGCCAAAGAGCTGAAATCGCTGGAGGGAACCCCATTTTGAACCTCGCGGAGGACGCATCTCAGAAGAGCTATTTTTTGTTGGCAGGCGGCTTGTCCAACTGAGGTTCGTTATCCCAATTTGGGCTCAAATAACTTCCTCCTAAGTACGACACTTCCCTAATATGGCATAACCCTCTCCATAGCTACAGCTCCCATCATTCGGTAATATCGGTAATGCATCCTTGTCGGTTAGAGACCGCCGCCTTGCAGAAGCGCACGTCGCGAGGTCGGTCGGACGGTAAGATTCTAGACGATATGAACAACTCCGCCCCGGCCAAATCTCTATCAGGGCCGCGCCGCCCTTCTGGATTCTGGCTTGCGCCGGAACGACGATGGGGTTGTGTTGCCCCTACGGATGCGGATTAGTTGAGTTGCTGTTCCTACTTTCGCCCGCGTCCTGGTTCAGCGAGGCCGACCCAAGGCCGCTGTAACCAAAGTATTCACCACCATCCGGCTAGACCTCGATGTGCTAGCCGCCTTTAAGGCCGATGGCCCCGGTTGGCAGAGTAAGATCAATCAAGCGATCCGGAAGATTATCGGACTGGAGTAAGAACGCCCTTGCTAGTGGCTACAAACGGTCCGACTGCCGAGCCGGCGAACCCGTCCCGTTAGGCCGCCAGAATCTTCTCGTACACCTCCATCCGCTCGCCCTCGCGCTCTGCTGGATCGGCCAGCTTGAGCCAGACCGCCTGATCCTTTTTGCCCGCGGCAACATGCTGCACGGCTCCCGCTTCCTCGGGCTTGATCCCGCTCCAAATCACCTCGCCATCCTGCAAAAAGACATAATGGCCGGCGTGGGCGTCCCAAATCCGCTCGCAGTGGTCGCGGTAAAAAAGCGCCTGCTCGCTGGCAGTCTGCCGCAGCCGCGCGATCTGCTCCGGTGGATCGGCTTCAGCCGAGTCAAACTCGGCCACCGGCGGCGTCAAGCCCTCCAGCACAAAGTCGATTTTGTCCAAGTCCACCGTCCCAAAGCCGTGCTCGGCCGCGACTGCCACCGGGCTGCGGTCGCGGCGGAAGGGCGGCGTCGGCCAATCGAGCCGGGGGTCGGTGCCCATCAGGTACGAGCCGCAGGCGTCGGTGGCAACGACGTGATCGCCGGCGACCAAGCAGTCGGCGATCCGGCCCTCACCGCCCCACTCCATGCGCGCCTGACCGGTAAGTCCGTCGATGATGTTGAGGCAGGGCTGGGTAATCAGCCCGAGGTCGGGCAGGACATACGAGAGGCGGACGACGTGGTGGAAGTAGGTGCGCAAGCGGCCGTGCGGCGGAATTGGTGGCAAGCCAAAGAGGTTTTTTAGGCACAGGGTGATGCCCATGAAGCCGTGGTTTTTCATCTTGGCCAGTGAAACAAAGGCGTCGGCTTCGCCCAAGGCGGCCGAAAGCTGGTATTCGGAAAACATGATCCCGCCGCCAGGCACCTTGTAGCGTTCAAAGGGCGGGTCGCCAGCCTCGACGTATTCGACGCCGAATTCCTCCAATATCGGCCCGGCGTTGAAGTCGTCGCCCGGGCGCTCACCCGGAGGTGCAGCGCTGGTATCTAACGCGAAGATCTCTGCGTCGCTGCGCTCCCGCAAGAGCCGCAGCACTGCCCGCATCGCGTCGTCGTCCACCAGTTCCTGCCGCCGCCCGCCGACCCGGCGGATATTATTGGTGCGCATCTGCATGTTGATCTTGATGCCGATTCGCCGCGCCTTTGCGATCTTGGCCCACGATCGGTGCAACGGCGCGGTGATTTCCACCAGCTTGCCGTAGATCTCATCCAGCGACGCTTGATGGCTACAGTGCGTGGCGCGGACGGTGTAGTCTTTCTGACTGCTCATCGCTTCTAAATCCTCCTATTGGGAATGGACTCGGACAAGTTGCACACCAAGCCGCCGATTGACAAGGATTGGTGGCACTCGTTATGTACCTTTAATATCTAACCTCCATTTCCGCTCTATCAAGGACTAGCCGTGTCCAACCTCTGCAGGCAATTTCCTTTCGCCTTTCTTGGCCTCCTACTCGCCGCCTCTAGTGTCTACCCAGCCGACTGGCCCTCCTGGCGCGGCCCGGCGCAAAACGGCGTCTCCGGGGAGACCGGCCTCGTCGAATCCTGGTCGTCTATCTGGCGCACCGAATTTACCGGCCGCTCGACCCCCATCGTCCTCGGCGGACGGGTCTTTGTCATCGGCCGCCGCGGCGAGGGCATCGCCCAAGAGGGCGTCGTCGCCGCCTTCGACGCCCAAGACGGCACCCTACTCTGGGAACGCGCCTACAATGTTTTCCACACCACCATCCCCTTCAACCGCGTCGGCTGGGCCAGCCTCGCCGGCGACCCGGAGACCAGCTATGTTTATGCCCACACGGTCAGCGGACTGTTCTTTTGCTTCGACCGCGACGGCAAGGTCGTCTGGTCGCGCTCGCTGACCGAGGAATTCGGGCGTATCTCCGGCTACGGCGGGCGCATCCACACGCCCGTCGTCGATGAAGACCTCGTCATCATCAGCTATCTCAGCTCCAACTGGGGCCGCCACACTCCGGGCCGCCACCGCTACTTCGCCTTTGACAAGCGCAGCGGCGAAGTCGTCTGGCTCGCCACCCCAGGGGGCCGCCCGCTCGATACTACGTACTCCGTGCCCGTCGTCGCCACCATAAACGGCGTCCGCCTGCTTATCGGCGGCAACGCCGACGGTTCCATCTATGCGCTGAAAATCCGCACCGGCGAAACCGTGTGGGGCTTCAAGCTCAGTCGTCGCGGCATCAACTCTTCGGTCGTCGTTGCCGACGACAAGGTGTACGCGGCCCACAGCGAGGAAAACCTCGACAACACGGCTCTCGGCCGCATCGTCTGCATCGACGCCACCGGCCAAGGCGACGTTACGGGTACCCACGAGGTCTGGCGCTACGACGGCGTTTTCGCCGGTTATACTAGTCCGATCGTCCACGATAGCCGCTTGTACATCATCGACAACTCGGCCAACATCCACGCACTCGACGCCGAGACGGGCCAAGTACACTGGGTCCATAACATCGGCACCGTCGGCAAGGGATCGCCCGTGTTGGCCGACGGCCGGCTCTACGCGCCAGAGGTCAACGGCCGCTTCGCCATCGTCGCCCCCGGCCGCACCGCCGCCAAGACCCTCGACCTTGCCGAGATTACAATGCCCGATGGCCGGCCGGCCGAACTGTTCGGCTCGCCAGCCGTAGCCTATGGCCGCATCTACCTCTCCACCGAGGCGGGCATTTACTGCTTCGGCGACCCAGAAGCGCAGTTCCAAGCCGTGGCGACCGCTGCCAACTACCCGCGCGAGCAAGCGCCCCCTGGCGCAACACCGACGCACCTGCAAATCATCCCCGCCGAAGTAGTAGCCCAGCCTCGGGCCCGCGTGTCGTTCCGCGCTCGGGCCTTTGACGCGCACGGCCGCCTGATCGGCCCGGTCGCAGCCGAATGGTCGCTCACCGATTCGGTCGGCCAACTCGACGACAATGTGCTCATTCTCGCGGACGCACCCGGCGGCTGCATGGTCGTCGCCCAAGCCGGCGGATTAGCCGCCGAGGCGCGCATTGCCGTGCTACCGTCGCCGACCTACAGCGAAGACTTTGAAGGTTTTGCCGCCGACGCCGCGCCGGCTTGGATCGGCACGGGCAGTAAGTTCAAAGTGCGCGAAATGGAAGGCAACAAGATTCTGGTAAAGCCGCCCGCCGCCCGCGGCTTACACCGCGCCAACACCTATTTCGGCGCACCCGACATGGCCGGCTATACTATCCAAGCCGACCTGCTCGGCACCAAGAAGCGCCGCGCTGTCCCCGACATGGGCCTGATTGCGCATCGCTACACCCTCGATATGATGGGCTACCACCAGCAGTTGCAGATCCGCACTTGGGCCGCCGAATTGCGGATGGCCAAAACCGTGCCCTTCGCTTGGGAACCCAGCGTCTGGTACACCATGAAGATGCAGGTGGAAATCGAAGGCGATATGGCCTATATCCGCGGCAAAGTCTGGCCCCGCGACGAGCCGGAGCCAGCCAAGTGGAGCATCCAAGCAGTCGATCCCCTGCCCAACCACAGCGGCAGCCCTGGGATCTACGGTTATTCCCCCGCCGAAATCTACTACGACAACCTGAAAGTGTGGTAATGCCTACAGCTACGCGCAGCCTCATCCTCATCCTCATCCTCGCCCTAACCGCCTCTGCCGGTGCCCAAACCGCGATGTGGGGTGGCTCGCCTGGGCGCAACCAAGCCTCGGACGAGAAAAACCTGCCCACCACCTGGAACACCGAGACCGGCGAAAACATCCAATGGTACGCCACGCTCGGCTCGCAGACCTACGGCGGGCCCTTGATCGCTGGCGACAAAATTTTCGTCGGCACCAACAACCAGGCCGAGCGCGACCCCAACCACAAAGGCGATCGCGGTGTGGTGATGGCCTTTAACCGCGCCGACGGGGCCTTCCTCTGGCAGATCGCCCATCCCAAGCTGCCGGCCGGCCGCGTCAACGACTGGCCGCAGCAGGGCGTCTGCTCGACTCCTTTTATCTTCGGCGACCGCCTCTACTATGTCTCCAACCGCGCCGAAGTCGTATGCCTCGACACCGAGGGCTTCCGCGACGGCGAGAACGACGGCCCCATCGCCGACGAAACCGCCACCGCGCCCACCAACGCGGATCTGATCTGGAAATTCGACATGATCGCCGAGTTGGACGTCTTCCCCCACAACCTCGCTACCAGCTCGCCGCTGGGCGTGGACGGCCGGCTCTTCGCCCTGACCAGCAACGGCGTGGACGAGGGCCACGTCCACATCCCCGCTCCCTTTGCCCCCAGCTTCATCGCCCTCGACATGCAGACCGGCAGCCTCCTCTGGGACAGCGACCTGCCCGGCGACCACATTCTGCACGGTCAGTGGTCCAACCCCGCCTACGGCGAGGCCGGTGGCCGCAAGCAAGTAATCTTCCCCGGCGGCGACGGTTGGGTCTATGCCCTCGCGCCCGACACCGGCGAGCTGATCTGGAAATTCGACTGCAACCCCAAGGTTTCGGTCTGGGAATTGGGCGGTCGCGGCACCCGCAACAACCTCGTCTCAACGCCCGTTTTTCACGATGGCGTGGTCTATATAGGCGTCGGCCAAGACCCCGAGCACGGCGAAGGTGAGGGACACCTGTGGGCCATTGACGCCGGCGGCACCGGCGACATCACCGAGACGGGCGTGGTCTGGCACTTCGGCGGCGAACACTACAACCGCACCATCTCCACCGTTGCCATTGCCGACGGCCTGCTCTATGCCGCCGACCTAAGCGGCTTTGTCTATTGCCTCGACGCCAAGACCGGCACCCACCACTGGACTCACGACACATTCGCTGCGGTCTGGGGCTCGCCCTTTGTCGCCGACGGTAAGGTCTATATCGGCGACGAGGATGGCGACGTCGATGTGCTCAAAGCTGGCAAAACGCTCGAAGTACTACGCGAAACCAATCTGGGCAGCGCCGTGTACACTACTCCGGTCGCCCGCGACGGCGTACTGTACATCGCCTCCCGCAACACCCTCTTCGCCATTGCAGAAGAGAGCCAATGAGCGTTGCACCAAATAAAATCGCCGCTGCTCGCGCTGCCCTCGACGCCCATGTCCGCGCCATCATCGAGTGGCACTTCAGCCCCGAGACCGGCTGCCCATTTTGGCTCTCCTACGCGCAACAGTTCGACTTCGACCCGCGCGAGAAAATCCGCTCCTACGCCGACTTGGCCCTACTCGGCCATTTTGAGGACGAATGGCTGCGCGGCGGCCCGGTGCGCCAGTGGGTGCCCAAAGCCTATGCCGACGAGCCGATCTATGTCTTCGAGACCGGTGGCTCGACCGGCCTGCCCAAATACCGCATCAACATCCGCGACTTCCAAACCGACTACGCGCTCTACAGCGAGAGTCTGTCCGAGGAGGGTTTTCCCATCGGGGCCGACTGGCTGATGCTGGGGCCTTCGGGGCCGCGCCGCCTGCGCCTTGCCATCGAGTACCTAGCCCAGCTACGCGGCGGCTTGTGCTTTCTGGTGGATCTCGACCCGCGTTGGGTCAACGAACTCATCCGCGTCGGCAAAATGCGCGAGCTGGAAGCCTACAAAGCCCATGTCGTCGATCAGGCGCTCAAGGTCCTCAAGGCCCACGACAACGTGCAGTGCGTCTTCACTACCCCCCGCCTCCTCGAAGCCCTCTGCGAAAAAGTCTCCCTGCCCAAACTCGGGATTAAGGGAATCTTCTGCGGCGGCACGGAAATGACCGCCCAGTTCCACCGTTTCGCGCACGAGGAGTTGGTGCCCGGCCTCGCCTTTGTCCCCACCTACGGCAACACCCTAATGGGTCTAGCCTGCCCCAAGCCCTTTGACCCAGCCGATGAGTACGCTATCACTTATTATCCACCGCAGCCACGCGCCGTCATCGAACTGGTTGATCCCAAAGATCCCTCGCGTAAGGTCGGATACGGCGAGGCTGGCCAAGTCATGCTCACCACCCTGACCAAGGAATTTTTCATGCCCCGCTTCCTCGAGCGCGACGAGGCCGAACGAGCCGCGCCCGTCGACGCTTATCCTTGGGATGGCGTCAAAGACTTGCGCTTGCTGACGGAGTTGCAAGAGTCCGTGGTGGTGGGAGTGTACTGAGGTGGGAGTTCGACGCTAAAGTCATATTGAGAGAGGTACGCAATGGATTATCAAAAGTACATCTACTGGCAGGATGGCGATATGTGGCTTGGCTATTAGAGCGCTATCCCGACTTCGGAGGCGCGTACTCTCTCCAGTCATCAAGTGTCAACAAACGCCGAACACCCTTCCTAATGATCCCCGAACCGATTGATGTCGCGTCTGACATAGGGTAAACCTTTTCCACCCGGTAAGGTTGATTTCCAGTATAGGAATGTGTATCGTCCATACACATACTTATAGGAAAGGAGTAGGCGAAGGTGGCCAGAGTTCAGTTAGTGATCCCCGATGAGGATCGCGATCGCTTTGTCCATCAGGCGCGGAGCGAGGGCATGACCTTGAGCGCGTGGCTCAGGGCCGCCGCCCGCCGACAACTCGAAGAACAGCAGCGATCCCACCCCTTTGAATCCCCGGCCGACCTCGAGAAGTTCTTCAGTGCCTGCGACGCATTGGAAGGTCCTGGGCGAGAACCGGATTGGCAAGAGCACCTAGCCGTCATCGACGAATCGCGGAAACGGGACGCATCCAAGACGTGATCTTTGTCGATACCAACGTCTTCATGTACGCGGTGGGCCGGCCGCATCCTCTCCGCGGTGAAGCGCGGGAATTCTTCGCCGAGTGTACCCGATCTCGCGCTCCTCTATGCACATCGGCGGAGGTGCTGCAGGAGCTAGCTCACGCCTACCTACCGGTTGCGCGAGCGCAGACACTCGATGCTGCCCTATCGCTGATCGCCAAGTCCCGCGTGGAGGTGTGGCCGCTGGAGCAGGCGGATGTCACCTTAGCGTGGCAACTCCACCAACAGCATCCCACTCTGGGTGCCCGGGACCTTTGCCACCTAGCCAGTTGTCGCCGGCGTGGCGTGAGCGAGGTCCAAACCTTCGATCAGGCCCTCAGTGCTGTCATCGGTAGAGCTGCACAGTGATACTCGGCGCGAAATAACCACGCCTACATATCTCTTCGGTAGTGGCTATTGCAATGTGATTTGAGGATCGTCCTCATACGCCGAATCTATTTGAACCAGACGCTCTAAAATCAGACAGAATAACCCGAACAAATGCTTTAGTAACACAGTCTCTTTGATAACACCAGTGCATTCAAAACGCCTTCAGGAAAATCAGTACCAAACATGCCTTCATCGTCCTTAATCCAGAGATGGATTCTTGGCAGTCTTTGACACAACTCCCGTATCCTATCATCAGCGAGTAGCAACTTGATTTTCTCCGGACTATTGCCTTTGATTACAACATTCTTGTCCCAAAAGCCCCTGTCAATAAATTCACCGCCTATATCGGTAGCAATCTGTGTCCAGATTTCGTCCTCGGACAGACCCAAACTAGATCTGCGTTTACTCATTTTTTCCTCATTAAGCGTTCCGTTTAGACACCTCAACGGTTGGGGTGTCGCAGACACCCACCCCAACCGTTGGATTACAAAAAGTCTTCGACGGAGAGCTACGCGGTACACAAAAAAAGCCGAGCCCGCCCCAAAGGGCAGGCCCGGCCCTCGGCCTACAAGCGATAAGAGTCAACCAACTCCTCCATCGCTCGATAGGCCAACTCGAGGCGGTTGTGGCACAGTTCCATCTCGTCCCTATCATTCAGGGACTCCGCTACTTGGAACTCGACCTCTTCGCGCTCAATGCACTCCGCTAGGATTTTATATTCGGCGATCATTGCTCAATCTCCTGATTAAAATTCGATTTAGACACCCCAACGGTTGTGGTGTCACCGACACCACCATAACCGTTAGGACCCAACCTATCAGAGAGGGTTAATAGCTACTCAGAAAGAGTTGATAGCCACGCGGTACATAAAAAAAGCGGGCCCTCCCCCGAAGGGGAAGACCCGGCGCATGGTTTACATTGTTACCCTCAAGGACCACCCAGATCATGGATGCTGATAGTGCTCATGCCCCGCACGTGCTGCAGCTTGAGTTGAACGCGCTTACCCTTGTAGCTGCGCGGGTCGAGACCGAACAGCTGCTCTAACTGCTCGCAGTGATCCTTCGAGAGCACGAAGCCCTTGCCGCCCCCTTTAAACCACAGCACCGGCTTGTCCTCCATTCTGCCGGTAGTGCGATTATAGATCTCCTCAGAGGTGATGGACTTAATCGTCAGCGTTGGTTCCTTAGAATCAAGAATGTCGCCCACCGAGTAGTAGGGCGACGAGTAATACTGCTGGGTTAGCGTTTTCTTTGAGTTTTGTGCGTAAAGCAGGATCATACTTGTAAGAATCACGCTAATAGCGTGGAGAAGCACTCTTTCGATTGTGAAGATGCTATTCATTCCTTCTGCTCCTTCTTAGACGGGTTAAGACATGCGGCTTCCTTCTCGTTGAGTTTCTCGAACTGGTTCTGCTTGGCCCGTTCGAGCACCAAGCCTTGACGGTACATAGTCCGCACCATCTCGGTCGGCTTGACGTTGGGGCCAAAGACCTGTCGAAGGAACAGCAGGTCGGGGTCGTCGAGGTCGAACGGCACCTCGACCCTAATTGCTTGGTGCGCCATCGGCTTCCTCCTTCCAGCCGGCCAAAAAGGCGGCATACATCCATTCGCGGTCGGGGGTCTCCCCCGTCTCGAGGTTAAGCGTGTAGCAAACGCCACACGCTTTTTCCACCGCTACAGTACGACGTGCTAGCTGATCAAACTAGCCTTGCGTCCACCGAAGGTTCATTAGCTCTCTGCCTCTAGCTCGGCCAGCTCAGCCGCCCGGTCGGCGCCCGCCCGCTGGAAACAATCCGCCTCGGCTATGATAGCCGGATCGTGGGTAGCCTCGGCCTCGGCCTCGTCGATTGCGGCGGCCCTTGAAGCCACCGCCAGTGCGTCGAAAGCCTCTCGGAAATCGCTAAAGCGGAGAGCACCGGAAGTGCCCAGCCGCCGGGCCCTATCTGAGCTACTTGATAGCCACTCGACACATAATCCGAGGGCGCAGTCCAGCTTCGTAAGAGCCTAGACCGGAGAGGCCGTCTGCGTACTCATCTTTCATCCTCCCCTGTGTAGTGGATACGAATCGTGCTTAGGCCTTGTACGGACTGGAGCTTGAGTTGAACGCGCTTACCCTTATAGGTACGCGGATTAAGACCGAACAGGTACTCTAGCTGCTCGCATTGATCCCACGAGAGCACCAAGCCCTTATTCCCTTCGTAAAACCACAACACCGGCTTGGTCTCGGTGTGTCCAGTAATGTGGTGCTTCACCTCCTCGCGGATAATCGTTTGAATGGTCAGCGTCGGCTGCTCCGCTTCGATGTCGGCCATTGAGTAGTACTGCGACGGGTAATACGGCTGGATAAGCGATTGTACTTCGTTTCCTTTTATTGGGTTGGGCTCATATCTTATTAGTGCTATGAGCCCGTTTCCTAAGAGTACTGCGAACGTGCTTAGACATAACAAAGTCCAGTTCATTTACTTCTCCTCCTGTTTAGATGGGTTTAGACATCTGATACCTTCTATTTCAGGATAGAGGCGGCCTTGACTAGACGCTCTATCCAAAATTGACCCCAATCCTTCGTCGCCTTTAGCGTCCTTTGTGGCTTGTCCGTCTTAAAGACAAACCGATTTTCCTTCGTACTGATAACAACCTCCAAGGACCATAGCGACGCCTTCCGCATGATAGAAATATGCCGGTCGATGACCGCATACGTGCCTGCGGGCAAATCGAGCCACTCTTCCTTCCTTGCGTCCACCGAAGGTTCGCTTCACTCACACCATACTGCTGAGCATACCCGATTCTTGTCCGGCCATTAGCTCTCTGCCTCTAGCTCGGCCAGCTCAGCCGCCCGCCGGACCAGCTCAGCCGCCGCTTTAGGCGCGGCCTGCTCTAGCGCCCATCGCCAATCCCCTGCGGTGGCGCCGTGCTTGGCCGCCACCGCCTCAAAGCTACCGAGCGTGTCGGCCAGCGTCTGGTAACGATTAGCAACCAACTCCACCAACTCAACGCGATCCGCCAGGGTCAGAAAGCCGATCCACCCCGACCATTTGCCGTTCTTGTTATAGGTCTTATCCGTACAAACAGCAAGACTCTTGGCCCCGTCCTGGGGCTTCGACAAAAAAGTAACCCCGTTGTCACTCACTAGGAAATAATAGGGCCGCTGGGAGCCGGGATACAACCCCGTGCGAAATCGTACGGTTTTCATGCTTCGATCTCCTTATTTAACCTTCATTATGAAAACGACGCCTTTTCCGACGCCCCAAACTATTGCAGATTATAAATCGCAAAGGCTCGCCCCAAATCCAAACCAAAAACCAAAATCCCATGCACCTACCTCTTCTCCGCGCCGGTCAGCCCTACGCCAGCCTCGACCGCCTCGCTGTCGCCCACATCGCCACCGGCCAACCTATGGCTCACGTCAGCCAAGCCAACCGCGGCCTGATCGCCCGCGACTTAGCCGCCCAAGAACGCAATCGCCAAGCACTGCAAGCTCTCACCGTCGCCGAATTGGTCGCCATCTGCCAACGAGCAGCCGATCTCTTTTTGCACGCCGAGCTGCCTTTAGGCGACGGCAGCCAAACCCCGGACGACTACGTCGCGCAAGTCTCGGCCACCACCGGCCTGCCGCAGTCATTGGCCCGCGCCAACATGGACAAAATCCACCGCGTCGGCGTCGAAATGCCCGCCGTGCTCAGCGGCCTGACCCGAGGTTTGGATCTAACCATCCTCGACGACGGCCCAAGTCCGCTCCACTTCGTGCCCCACGCCCAAGCCCTCGGCTGCATCCTGCCGAGCAATTCGCCCGGCGTCCACGCGCTATGGCTGCCAGCCATCCCGCTCAAGAAGCCGCTGGTGCTCAAGCCGGGCCGTGAAGAGCCGTGGACGCCCTATCGCATCGCCCAAGCCCTGATCGCCGCCGGCTGTCCACCCCACGCTTTGAGCTACTACCCGACCGATCACAGCGGCAGCACTGAAATCCTGCTCCGCTGTGGTCGCTCGCTGCTGTTTGGCGGCGGCTCTACTGTAGCGCCCTGGCGCGGCGACCCTCGCGTCCAGTTACACGGACCAGGGCGCAGCAAGATCATCATCGGCGCAGACAAAATCGACCAGTGGGAGCACTACCTCGACTTCATGGTCGCCTCAATCGCCGCCAATGGGGGCCGCTCCTGCCTCAACGCCTCCGGCATCTGGGTGCCCGAGCGGGGCCTTGAAATCGCGGCCGCTCTCGGCGAGCGTCTGCGCCAAATCCAAGCCCGCCCCCTCGACGATCCCCAAGCCCAAATCGCCGCCTTCCCCAATCCCGCAGGGGCGCGCCAACTCTCAACCCGAATCGACGCCCAGCTCGGCGACGCGGCCCAAGACACGGCCAGAGACCCAGGCGAACGCATCGCCGAGGTCGGCGGCTGCACCTTCCTCAACCCAACCTTGATCCACGCCCCCGACTGGCAACATCCGCTCGCCAATGCGGAGTATCTCTTCCCCTTTGCCGCCGTCGTCGAAGTTCCGCAAGAAGAAGTGGTCGTGCGCATCGGCCCGACGCTGGTAGCTACCGCCCTCACCGAGGACGAGCACCTAACGCGCCAACTGCTCGCCGCGCACCACATCGAACGCCTCAACCTCGGCCCGATCCCCACTCACCAGATCGCCTGGGATCAGCCGCACGAGGGCAACCTCTTCGACTTCCTCTACCAGCAGCGCGCCTTGCAGCGCAGAGCCGGATGACCCCTTTCGACTTTGATCCATCCATCCGCGTAGTCTTTGGTGCCGGGACCCTCGACCGGCTAGGCGATCTCGCCCAGGCGTTGGCCGGCCCCCACGCCCTGCTCGTAACCGACCCCGGCCTCGTCCAAGCCGGCCTTGCCGAACAGGCCCTGCACGCGCTACAAAACGCCGGGCTAGAGACGACCCCCTTTTCCGCCCTAACGGAAAACCCCACGACCGAACACGTAGCCGCCGGCGTCCGTCACGCCCGCGCCCACGGCCCCATTGACCTGATCGTCGCCTTGGGCGGCGGCAGCGTTATGGACTGCGCCAAGGGCATCAATTTCCTGCTTACCAACAGCGGCCCAATGCAGGACTACCGAGGCTATGGCAAAGCCACCCAGCCCATGCTACCCTCCATCGGCGTTCCCACTACGGCCGGTACGGGTAGCGAGGCCCAATCCTACGCCCTGATTACCTGCCCTGACACGGGTTCCAAAATGGCCTGCGGTGACCACAAAGCGCGCTTCCACATCGCCCTCCTCGACCCGAACCTGCTGGCCAGCACCCCCCAGCGCGTCCGCGCCGACGCTGGCATGGACGCCCTCGCCCATGCCGTCGAAAGCTACGTCTCCACTCGCCGCACCCCCCTCTCGCAGATGTTCGCCCGCCAAGCCTGGCGGCTGCTAGCGCCCCACTACGAGGCGGCCGTCGCCGATCCCCAAAACGCCGCCGACACCATGCTTTTAGGGGCCCATCTAGCCGGCACCGCCATCGAAAACTCCATGCTCGGCGCCGCCCATGCCACCGCCAACCCCCTCACCGCCCGCTACCCGCTCACCCATGGCCGGGCCGTGGCCCTGATGCTGCCGCACGTGATCCGCTTGAATGGCCCCGTGGTGGACGATCTATACGGCGAACTGTGCGTGGATATCCAACTCAATGGTAGCACCTTCGCGCTCGCTGCCCATCTCGAAGAACTATGCACTATGGCAGGACTACCGCGTCGGCTCGCCGATTGTCAGGTCGCCGCAAGCAATCTACCCGCCATGGCCCAAGACGCCGCCGGCCAATGGACCGGCACCTTCAACCCGATTCCTCTGCAAGAAGTGGATTTCCTGCGACTGTACGAGACGGCGTTTTGATGGGGAAGGAAGGAACGTGGGACGACCGCCCGGTCGCAATAGAAGGCCAACGGCTTTGGCGATCGAATACCGCGGCGGAAACGACACCAACCCATGCAGAGGATCGTTGGCGACCTCCATTTCTTCCATATCAAACCCAAAATCCCCGGCAATCGGCTCAAACCGGGACTGAACATGACTACGAATATCACCTCGAAGGGTCGGCCCACACCAGATGGTATTGCGTCTCGTTGACGGCATGGCTCGTTCGACCTATGGGCCTCGGGGGGCAAAATAGGCTTGCCTACGCAAGCTGAACTCTTCCTCCCCTTCCAAGGGCCCTGCCGCCATCCGCATCGGGCCGTGGAAACGGGTCTGAGATCCCAGCGGCCAAGGCGGCTGGGCTCTCTACAACATGGAAGAGCGAGAAAAAGGTAGCGTTAGGGAAATGGAAAAGCACTACCGAGCATGGGCCAACCGCGCAGAGGTCCTGCCTAGCCCATCAACCGAGGCGCGTGGAAATTCCCCGGTAGGTACCGGGACGGCCCGGCCACGTGGTCTAACGACGGCTCCCACAAGGGATGCCCCTACGGTGTAGCCCCTACCTTTTTGTACCTCTCCGCGCGCACCTGGTAGATTTCCCGCGCCTCGCGGGTCCTCTCCGTCCCACCCCGCTCCATCCACTCGGCTACAAAATCGTCGAAAGAGTCGAGGGCGCGCTCGCCGCGCACCCTCTCGGCGTACGCGGTCCTCTGCACATTGCGCCGATCGCGCAGATACTGGATCGACGAGGGCACCCCGTCCGGCTTGCCGAAAAGGCCGGCCTGCGCCCACTCAGGGCGCTGATAGCGCGCGCGGTGTTCCAGCATCGCCGTCGGCAGGTACTGATCGGCCATGGCGGGCCGGACGCCGCAGGGCGCGAAAAAGCCGCCCGGGCCATCGACGTTCAACACGGTCAGATGCTTGCTGGCAGCATGGCGGTCATCGTAGGGCGGCAGAGGGTACAGTCCGCGCTCAGCGTCGAACTCCCAATGCACGCCCCGTTGCCCCATCCGCACATCGACGAAGAGCTTTTCCTCAACCGCTAGTGCCTCGAAAATTTTGAGCATCCGCACGACCTTCTCAGGCGCTGCGGCCACCTGCTTGCCGAAGACGAAGACATGAGCGGCCGTGCTCCACACCCGCGCCCCGCGGAGGCCCTCCGGGCCGGCGGGGAACGGCCCGACCACCCCCTCGGCACCCGGCTGCAACGCAGCAATGACCGATACCAACGACGCCTTGTTGTACTGGTCAAAGCTGTTATAGCTGCCCTGGCCGAAGAGATAACCGGTCTTGCCGCTGACGAATTTCTGGTAGGGCATCGGGCTGCTCTTGATGGGGCCGATCGCAAAGTCGGGGTCAATCAGCCCATCGTCGTACCACTTGCGCAAAAGCCCCAGTATCTCTTTGACCTCGGGCCGAGTCCCGCCCCACACGACCTCGCCGTCGCGCAGCATCCAACCGTGCGGCGCGATTCCGTAGGCCCCGAAAACTTCGCCGAACGCCGTGAACCAAGCCTGCGCGTTGGGACCCATGCCGTAGGTGTCCTCTATCCCATTGCCATCTGGATCCTCGTGGCGAAACTTCCACAGCCGGCACCGGATAGCCGAGGCTGCTGCCCCAAGTGGGGATGCCGTAGTTGGCCCCTTTCCAGTAGGCGTAGAGCCACGTCGAGGGCGCGTACTCGTTGAGATAGCGCACCTAGTTGGGCGCGTGTTTTTGGATGACCTTGTAGGGAATGGGCAGCGCATAGCCGTGGTGAGCGTCCTTTTGCACCACGACCGGATCGCCGGCGTAGAACAAATCGGGCCCATTGCCGCCGGCAAAGACCAGCGGCCGACGCCGCATATAGGCAAAATGACGGGTAAACATCGGTTTGAAGTCGACGTTGAACCGCGCTTCGAGCCGCTTTTCGATCCAAGTGCCCTCGCGCACGGTGGGAAAGCGCGGGATGCTCATCCAAGCGATCTCGAGCGGCTCCGCCGGGTCATCGACGACCGCATCCCAGTCGATACTCCGTTCCGCCTCTGCCGCCTGCATCCTCCGCGCCTGCCGCTCGGCGAGGGCATACACCGTGCTGATACAGGCGAAAAACGCGAACAGGGCGAGCATTTTTTTCCGCGTCATGGCAATCTAAGAAGCAGGGATTAGTAGCCACTGACCCCTGACCCCTGACCCCTGACCCCTGACCCCTGACCCCTGACCACTGACCACTGACCCCTAACCACTGACCACTGACCACTGACCACTAACCACTGACCACTGACCACTAACCACTGACCACTGACCACTAACCACTGACCCCTAAAAAAGGGAGACCGATCGAAGCCGATCTACCTCCCCAAGTTAAACCCGAAAACTACCGGGATAGCTACTGCATGTACGAAGCCTTGATGGGGCCCCAGCTATCGTTCTCAACGGCGGTTGGCAAAAGCTCCATCTGCGCCGGCAGCAGGATGAAGTCGGTGATGCACTTGCCGTCGCCGTTGCCGCAGCGCTGACCGCCCATGCGCCAAGCGGCGAAGCGGCGGTCGGTTTCGTTGTCAGTGCCCACATCGTTGTCGATGATCGCGATGCCCAGCCCGACGATGTCGTTTTCGCTGAAGGCGTGCTGGACGCTGTTTTCGGGCGACGCGTGGTCGAAGTCGTCCCAGCCTAGGGTCCACCACTCCGCTTGGAAGGTCGCCTCGGTGGCATGCGCGCCATTGAGATTGAAGGAGTCCCCGCAGCACGAATAGGGCTCGGCGTCGTGCCAAGTAGCGCTTGAGGGCCCAAGCCCGTTCCAGCCGATCGGTTCCATCGGTGGCCAGCGGTAGGGGCTCATCTGGTTGAGGCGGCCCCGATTGCGCAGCACTTCCTCCTCGGTGTCAAAATCGTCGGCGCCAAACCACGAGACCTCGCCGCCGTGATGGGCGTCGAGGTTGATCTCAAAGCGGTCGTCGCCGCCAGCGCCACCCACGCCGCCGGCATCGCGACCCCACCGATCGTCGAAGCGGTCCTAGACCAAGTAGAGGCGGTCCAGCTCGTCGTTCCAACCTGAAGTCCAGCGGAAGTTCAGATCGGCGGTATAGACCTCGGCCCCAACCTCGCCGGCCACTACCACGTGCAGGAGTTCGCCGTTGAACTCGCTAAACGGCGTCAGCCACAACGTGTCGGGCACTACGTCCCAATCGGAACTATCGCCGGCCATCACCGGCAGATGCGACGTGGGCCACTGCCAGACGCCCAAGATCAAGCCCTCGGGCACGGGTGCAACAGAAGGCGAGCTCAGGCCCAAAAGCGATACGGCCACACTCAACGTCAATAGTTTCCTCATGTCTTGTCTCCCTCTCCTAAATGGGGGTTGCTTCGATAAAATTCTCGCGCCGAGGTACTCGGAGAGCACTCTGCATCGCATTAGGTTGTTCGTCATAACAAATGGCTCTTATCTTGTTAATGTATTTTTAGCTAAGCACCTTCGGCCTAGAGGGCGCGTTGGCATCCTCGAAATTATGCTACGGATCGTCTCCATCCTCCGCGCGCTCTGCCCAGCGGCCTCCCAAGCCCAGCAACCCGGCTCCGAGCGCATGGTAGCTCGCCAGCGAAGTCCGCGACCGGCCAATTGCCTGCTCAACCACACCATTGCCTCCTGTCTGCTGCCCATCCAAAACGAGGGGTCCAAGGCTCGCGGGCTGCCCTTGAACAGTACGCAGCGATCCTGCACGCAGATCGCTGGTTGCTCAACATCGCCTACACGACCCTCAGCGGGCCTATGACGGCGACTTCTACCAGGATGTCCCTTTTGTGGCCATCACTCCCTCCGCCTCAATGGCATCCGCGACATCTACGCCACCGTTGGATCGGGCGGCAGCTTCGGCGCGTCGAGCCTACAACAGGAGATTGGTTCAGGCCGCGCCGATACGCTTCTTTTTGTGAAAGTTACCTGGCCGACAACAGGGCAAAAACAGCGTTTCTACGACCTCGCCACGGACCAAATCGTCCACATCCGCCAAGGAGACGCCGCGCCCACCCCGATCACCTCAACCGCCTCTCCCTCTCCTCTGCCCATTAGCCCCTAATGTCCCTCGACTGATCGGATCGCCTCTTCCACCGTCCGCCGTCCCTCGCTCCGCACCCCAATCTCGGCATACGCAGAAAGCGCCTGTTGCAACGCCTCTAGTGCCCGCTCCTGCGCACCCTGCTTGCGGTACACCAACCCGATATTGCCCAAGCTCTGCGCCTCTCCCTGCCGGTGCCCAACCAACTGAAAAACGTGCAGCGCGTCGCTAAATGCCTTGAGTGCCTTGTCCAAGCGACCCTGCTCAAAGTAGATATTGCCGATATTGCTCAGTTGCGCGGCCTCGCCTTGGCGGTTGCCCACCTGTGTGAAGGCGTACAGGGCATTTTGGAAGGAGGCGAGCGCCTCGTCGATCTTGCCTTGGCGGAAGTGGATGTGGCCGATGTAGTCGAGTTGGGTCGCCCCCTCGGCGTAGAGATCGAATTCACAGTACAGCTCCAAGGCCGCGCTATAGGCTCTTATCGCCTCGTCTAGACGACCCTGCTTTTGCAGCACTTGACCGATCTTGCTCGACTGGACGGCTCGGCCACGCGGATGGCCGTGAGCCACGTAAATCTCCAGTGCCGCCTCAAAGGCGGACCGCGCCGAATCCAAACGACCCTGCTGAAAAAAGAGGCGCGCCATGCGGTCAAGCGTTTCGGCTTGATGCTCTACTTTCTCTTGCGCCTGATGTATAGAAAGCGCCTCGCGGTAAGCGACCAGCGCCGCCTCTAGATCGTTCTGCTGCTGGTATATTTGTCCAATCCGCACTAACTGGGTTGCGCGGGCCGCTTCGTCAGCTAGGTGCTCGAGGACGGCCAGTCCTTCGGCAAAATAAAAGTGCGCCGAATCAAGTCTGCTCTCGTCTAGGTGGAGATTGCCGATATTCGTCAGTCCGCCGGCTTGGCCGCGCAAATACCCCTCGTCTCGGTAGAGCGCGAGTGCCTCCGAGAAGGCCGCCAGTGCCGAATCCGCCGCGCCCCGAGCGAAGTAAACCATGCCTCTCGCGCCAGTCCGAGACGATCACCGACCCGCCGGTGCCCATCCCGGGCCTGCTTTAGAAAGTCGAGCGCCTGCCCTAAATCGCCCCCCATGAAATAGGCCGCGCCCAGATCGCCGAGCGCTTGGGCCTCGCCGGCGACAAAGCCGTTCTGCCGGTGTAGCACCACCGCACTTTGGTAGGACACCAACGCCGAGTCGAGACGCCCTAGAAGCTGATGGGCCAGGCCCAAATTGCCTAGCAAAGCGGCTTGAACATCTTCTTGTGCAGCTTTAGAAAGTTCCAGTCCCTTTACCAGCACCTCCCCAGCCCGGCTATACTCGCCAGCGCACAGCAGGGCGACCCCTGCATTGAGCCAAATCGCCGGCGACGGTCGCCTCGCAGCAGCCTGCAAATAGCTCGCAGCCGCAGCAGTGCAGCGACCCGCGCCGAGATGATCTTCGCCAGCGGTAAAGTACGCCCGCGCCGCAGCGGTCTCTTCGCCCTCTTCGGCGAAATTGACCCGCGCCGCCTTCATCACCACCAGCCCATGCGGGCTCTCGTAGAGGACGAGAGGCACTTCTTTCGCGAACTCACAGGCCGCAAACAGCGCAAGCAGCAGAACGCGATAGATCACGGCCGCGTTTTCCTACTCGGCTTCGCTTTGGCTCAATACCGACCGGCTGTCGAAATGCACCACCCCAAAGCGCTGGGGCACGTGGAATTGCGGCTTGGGCGCCAAGGTATTGGACCAAGTGATATACTGTAGATTGACCGCGCCGCCCGTGCGATACAGGTTGAGGCGCCACACATCGCCAGCGGCCGGGGGCAGGCGGGGGGCGTATGGAGCGAAGACGGCAAAGGGAAGGACAATCTCCGCGGTCCAGAGTGTATCCTGATCTGTCTCGTGGTTGAGTGTGCCCTGAATGTCGATGGCCGCCTGTACGCCCTCGCCGTTCCATCTGGACGAACGATCGGAGCGCGGCGAGCGGTCCAGAATCGTGCCCAAGGCGTTGAATTCAAAGTTGAAATAGCTGGTGACTTGGCTGGTGTCTGGGGCGATGAATACCTCGACGCAATCGTCGCGCGATACCGGACTGTCGCGCTCGGTCAAGGTGGCCGAAATGTGCGGATCGTGCGCGGTGAAGGCGACGTACAGATGGACGTCGTCCCACAGCAAGCGGGCTTCGGTGCGATCCTTGGCACCTTCAGTCCACCAAGGGAAGACGAACTGGTCGATGACTTGAGCGGCCTCCCAGGAAGGCTCATTGAGGCGGCCGTCCACAGCGATAGGTCCGGCGGCGCGGCGGATGGTGTGGTGCGGCAGGGCATCCTCGGCGGGAGCGGCGGAGGCGGCCAAGGCGAAGCAGAGGGTGGAGACGAGATAGCGCATGGGGTTTTCCAATCGAAGGGTACGCTTTAAGTCACAAAAGACCTTCACGCCAGTTCTTTTTGAACTCGGGTCTTACTCCAGCAGGGTTGAATCCCAGAAGCCCGGGCCTGCTGCACCATTTCCCGTTCTGTCAGACCGGAGATTTCTTCTGCCCAGCCAATCGCTATAAGCCCTACTTATAGAGCCACAGAGCCCGCGTCTTCTTGCCGCTGTGGACGCTTGGCTCAGCGAGCTCATAGTCGAAATGCGTCAGGGTAATACGGGTGATCTTGACATTTCGCGCCATGGCGATAGCTCCTCTATACCTCTTTCACGTCGCCGAACAGGTGGAGTTTGATGGCTTTGTAGCCCCGGCTGACGCAATCGCGCACCAGCGGCTCGTAGTCCTCGACCATCTCTTGGGTGAAAGTGCTGGCATAGGCGCACCTTGTCTCGATAAGCGCCCAGATGCTTGTAGAAGGGCGCGCCGCCTTGGCGGCCAAGTCCCACAACGCCACGTTGAACGCCCCTAAGGCACTGACAATTCCGGGCCCCATCCGACCCATATCCCATATCCGCTGCCAGATCTTCTCACGGTCCAACGCGTTTTCCCCAACCATTAGCGGCTTGAGCAACCGCGCGGTCTGCCGGCCAAGTCCTTCGCCGAACCGCGTAGCGATGCAGTACCCTTCGACGCCGTTGTCATCAACCACCTGCAACAGAAAAGCGTCGCGTGCGGCGGAGGGGCGCGAAAAGCCGTCGCGCCAGCGATAGGAAAAGCGCGGCACTTTGATTTCTTTGATTCTCATCTCGCTCTTGCTTTCAGTTAATAGCCCGTCTCAATCTTCATCCGCCGCCAGCGGTCCCACAGCACCCAAACGCAGCGCGGGATAGAGCGTTTCAAAAAGCGGCGTGTCACCGGTATCGCGGGCATAGCGCCAATAAAGCCGCGTCATTTTTTTTACCTGCTCGTCATAGGCTGGATCCTGCGCCAGATTCTTCATCTCATAAGGGTCTTCGTCGAGCTGGTACAACTCGTCGAAATCAAAGCCTTAAACACAAACTTCCACGCCCCGTCCCACACCACCCGCTGCGTCAGCCGGTGGCGATTGCCAAAGTATTCGGCATAACCTCGGGTCCATTCGTCGGCGACATTTGCCGGTTCGCGCAACAGCTTGGCAAAAGAGTGGGAGTCGGCCACATCAATAGGCTCGCAGTCGGTCAGTTCCAACAACGTCGGGCACAGATCGTGCAAGCCAACTCGGCCCTGGCAAATAGCGGCCCTGGCAATCCGAGGCCCACGCACAATAAGCGGCACCTGATACACTTCTTCGAACGCGGAAATATCCTTGAAGAACAGACCGTGTGCTCCCAACAAATCCCCGTGGTCGGCGCACATTACGACAATCGTGTCGTCGAGTGTGCCCGTCTCTTCGAGAAAGCCGATCACCCGCCCGAATTGAGCATCTATTTCGCTAATTGACGCGAAGTAACACGCTCGCGCTGTACGCTTGTGCTCCTCGTTGAGCTGGCGCCAAATGCCCTGCGCCCGCCGATAAAGCCCCGGCCGGTCCGCCAGATCATCGTCGGCATTGGGCGGCGGCGGTAGCTCTTGCTTATCATAGCGGTCGTACCATTCGCAGCCAGCGATAAAAGGATCGTGCGGCTCTGCAAAGCTGACGAAAGCACACCACGGATCGTCGCCTTGCACTGCCTCCTCCAGATAGCGCAGCGCCAGCGTCGTCGTCAGCCCCATGCCGCGCTCTGCCGCCGGCCGGCCGGTCACCCCATAGAGCAAATGAGGCCCATAGCCGTGCGGCTCTTCGAGATAATGCGCCGGATCGCATTGCGGCCGCTGCGGCCTACCTCCCAGCACCTCGGCGACCAACTCATTGTGGAGCGCACCACCAACGACCCCGTTGACCTGCCAGCCGAAACGGCCCAGCACATCATCGCGCTCAATGTGCCACTTGCCGAAATACCCCGTGCGATAGCCAGCGTCCACCATGCGCTCGGCCCAATGCGCTTTATGGGTGCGCAGCGCATGTAAATCCGGCACCTTGGGATAGAGCACCTCCAGCACTCCATGGTTGTGCGGCATCAGCCCGGTCATCAGACTCGCCCGGGTCGGCGAGCAAATATTATTGGGAGTATAGGCGCGAGTAAAACGCACCCCCTCCCCGGCGAGCCGATCCAAGTGAGGAGTTTGACAGACGTGATCCGGGTCAAGCACACGGGCCTGCATCTGGTCGGCCATTAAAAAAAGAATATTGGGTCTCCGGTGGTTAGTGATCAGTGGTTAGTGATCACTGATTAGTCCCCCGGCCCCTAGGTGCGGGGGGAACTGGCCACTGGCCACTGGCCACTGGCCACTAACCACTTTAATACGCCAGCGAGACGATGCGCGAGCGGGCCTTGGTGCCGCCGTCGGTCTCTACCTCGAGGCGCAGAACGTACAGCCCGGGAGCAAGCCGGGCACCCCTTTCATCCCGGCCATCCCACACCGTGGAAAACTGTCCGCTCTGCGCGGGTCCGCGGAAGACCTCGCCGATCCGTACGCCCTGCAAATCGTAGAGCACCACTGCTAATTCGGCCTTCCCGATCACATTCAACAGATCGCATTCAATCCGCACTGCGTCGTTGATCTGGTCCCCGTTGGGCGTAAACGCCGCTGGCACGAGCTTGAGCGCACCGATCACTTGCCCGGCGATGTTGGTCAGCCCCACGCTCAGCGTATTGCCCTCAACCCGCTCCACTACTTCGCCCGGCGTCATTACTTGGCGCACTTCCTGCGGCCGAGTGCTGTCGTACACGCGGCCCGAGAACAGGGTGCCAAACTTGAACACCTCACAGCGAAAGACCACTTCAATCAGCTCGCCATCGCGCGCTTGGTCTATCCGCGGGACGCCGACTGCAAAGCCGCGCCCATCGAGCCGCCGCACCTCAAAGGCAACCTCCTCGCCGCTGTAGCGCACCGCGTCAATGCCCTCCGCCTGAGTCGGCGTATCAATCTCGATAGTGTCGAAACCCAAGTCCCCGGCTTCTAGGCGCGGTAGCAGCATGTATGTAAATGAACTCGGTCGCCGCGCCCGTGGGTGCTAGGGGGAGCGCAATCTCGGCCAAAACCAAGGCAGCCACCGGCGGCTTAGACACGGCGAATTGCACGAAATTCAGCCGCCCACCCGCTTCTACCGTGGACTGGAAGTTCGCCCTGATCTGCACGAACTGCCGAGGTTGCGTCCCCTGCATCGGAGCGCTACCCAACGCCAAGTCGTAGGCCGCGCTCCAGCCCTCCCAGTTTTCAGTATCGGGTGTGATTCCAGCCTGCTGTGCCCTCTCCAGTCGGTTGTACGACCGCAGCGTCAAAGGCCGCCCTCGGGTATCCAGCCGGGTCTGCTCATCGCCGCGGAACGTGCTGCGCCAATAGGTGTTGGGGTCGCTGTCGTCGCCGGCGCGCGTACTGAGCTCGATTTGCGCGCCGGGATCGACTTGGGTGTTCCAGCTTAGTTTGCCCAGCGCCGCCCGCCCACCCAAATCGAGGACATTGGACACGTAGCGCGCCGTTGGCGTGAAGCCCTTGCCGTAGATTTCGAACTCGGCGATTTCCCAGATGCCTTGGGTGTTTTCAGGCGCTTCAAAGAGCATGCGGCGAATTGGTACCGGCGGCAGATCCAGTTCGACCACCGAGGTCGTATTCTCGGTAGCCTGATGTACGATGTCGAAGTCGAAGAAGGAGCCGCGCGTGCCCTCCTTGAGCGGGTTGCCATCGCTGATGCCGATGATAAAGCGCTGTAGGAAGCGCTCGTCCTCAAAGCGCTCGCGCAGATAGAACTTGACGCGCTCGACTGTGAAGTTGCCGCCGAACTCAAAAATTAGACTCTTATTGCGCACGCCGATGCCCGAGGTGGTCCAATGCCCGTCGCCCAAGAAGACGGTCTCTACATCTTCGTCCCAGAGCACGGCCTCGGTGTCGCCGCTTTGCTCCCAGCCCCGCCAAACCAGCGTCTGCACTCGGCCACCGCGCTCCTTGAGGCGCGGTGTCAGGTTTACCGATGGGTCCAGTTGCTCCGGCTCGATGAAGTCCGCATCGAGCTTCAGGGATTCGACTTGGCCGTGCTGCGCGGATTCCACCCCCTCCCAATCGAGCTGCACAAATTCCACCCCCTCGGCCAACTCCGGCCTCGGCAGCGAGGAACCGCCGATTCGATAAATCGTCAGCGCATCTGCGCCGCTAGTCAGCCAAGCGGACACGAGCACAAGTCGGGTACAGGTCTTTAGCATAACCGTGGCCCTCTTTAAGACACGAGGGTCCTCTGGCGAGATAGGCGGTAATAATCCAATGACGCGCCAAAGGAACTAGAAGAGCTAAACAGCAACAACTCTCTGTTGTCCTTCTCTATCTTCTGAGGGAATAATGTGGAACTCAATATCGAGATTCAGTCGGTTGAGAAACGTCATTAACTGCTCAACGCTGTAATGGTTAAACTTGCCCTGCTTTAGGTTGCTTCACCCCTAAAATTTTCGCGGCCTCCGCTTGGGTCAGCTTCCGGTTTTCTATAATTTGAAACACCTTAAACCCAAGTGTTGCCCTGAGAAACAATTCCTCCGCATCTGGCAAGCCGAGATCCTCAAACACATTACCCGAACTTTTTTCAAACGCAATCTCCCTGCTCATAATTTATTCTCCTCCAGTTCTCGCGCCACTCGCAGACGTCTCTTGACAAGATCTATCTCTTTCTTTGGAGTTTTCATTCATCCTATCGCCAATTTTCACCGAATACACGGAGCGGTAAGTGTCTGTTCTGTGCTCTGCCCATATTTCAAAAACTTCGGAATCAACGCCCCTAAATGGTTTAGTCGCCGGAGACATGCTTCCCGCCGGTGCAATAAATAGAGCGTCACCTATATCCTTTTGAATAGACTCCGCGCTGCCTTGCCTTGGAATCCCCGACCCATATAGCCTCTTTTAAGTTTAGTCTTTCGCGATTCATAAAGCATTATAACATTAATAACCAATAGGACATAAACAGGTCAATGTCCTATTCGGTTGTTATATGCCTTCTCTACAGAGTCTTGTAATAGGCCCGTATCTTGGCGGCCATGCGTTCTCTACGCTTTTGCAGGAAAGTGTCATAGCCTTCGACACCTGAGGCATCCATTCCTTCAGGGATGCAGTGGGCCGCGAGGTTCTCTTGCAATTGATCGGCATCGGTTATCCCGCCGTAGCGAGTTGCGCCGTTTCTGCACTGCTCCCACAGTTTTGAGAAGTATTTTTCCGGTGGCAGAGCTCCGATAGCGATGTTGATTTCGCTCTGCATTATCACATAATTGGCAATCTGATTGTAGCGACCAGGTTGGAAGCCGTGCCTCTGCAAATAGCTGCGCGGGAATACGTGATGAATGTGCCACTGGCCTTCCAGCAGGTCGCGCACGGTGATAGCACGTGAGAGGAATCCCTTGTCGTTTCCTCTTACTTGGCTTGCGAGGAAGACGTTGAAATAGGGACTGCTGGCCACCGAGGTGTCCATCTGTTGCGGCAAGCCTACCTCCCAGAAGGCGTCCGAGAGCTCTGCTCGTTCGATTGTATCCAGATACCGGCTTGCACCCTGTCTAGCGATGTTTCCAATATCGGCGCCGAAGGCGGTTTCGGGTGAGTTGGTGTATCTACTTGTCAAGATCGACATCACCAACCACCGACGCACGAGCCTCTCAATTCGCTCAGGAGCCTCACCCTGCGAGCGCAACGTCAAGAAGAGGATGTAGGCGAAATTGACGGTGTTTTTGGACCTGATCAGCGATGAATCTACGAACCCTGCCGAGTGCAAGATCATGACGAACCGTTTGAAGTTGGTCTCGTTCATGTAGCACAGGATCCCATCTCTGAGCGTACGAAAGGCCTCTTCTGCGGTGGCTTCCTCGAATGTTCGTGTCTCAAAGTTGCGCCCTGAGAGTAGAGGGACTAAGTCCTCTAAGCGCCCACGTTTGAACTGAGACGTAAACGCGACGCGAAGCATATCGGTGTATGAGGGGTCGTAGAGGTCATCCTTTTCATTCTTCAGCCACTCCATTGCACGGAAGTAGTCCGTCGAGGCGAAGTCAGCATCGCTGGCCAAGTCGCTATATGCTTCCGGCGCGACGGCCAGATGGCAGAAGTAGTCGATGCACTTTCGCAGCAGATGACCACCGTACTGTTCGCTGGCGGCTATCTTGGACATTGCGAAGTCCGCCGCATTAAGCGAGACACCCTGCGAGTTTATGCGGACGAAGATTTCCGCGACAGTCTCAACCTCCAGATCGGCGTTCAACTCGATGACGCCGAGGGAATTGTTGCGAATACCGCGAAGGCGTTCCATGCGATCATCGATTTCGTATTTGTCTGCAACATGATTCGCTTCGCAGTAGTCGTCCACTAACTGACGTATTCTCGCGTCGGGAGCGAAGACAGTGGATATGTCGGCAATCCATCCTCTATCCCGGCGTATGGCGGCGTTTGCCACCTCAAAGCACTTCTCGCCAGGATGAAAGGCGATAGATATCCGTTTCCGCTTGTAGTTTTTGTCGACAACCTGCTTCCCAAGCAAAGCGGCCAATAACGCCATAACGCGCTGCTGACCGTCGATCAAGATACGCTTCCCTGTTGATTGGGTACCATCCTTCAAGCGATGAGATACCCTACGGGATAACCGTTGTACAGCGAATCGATAAAATCGCGCACCTTTACCGCGCTCCAGACGAAGGGACGCTGGATCTCAGGAATAGCGATTTCATCGGAGTTGATCCAAGTCAGCAGGGTCTCGATAGGATGCTGATTAATTGAGTAACTTTGGATGGGCATCTATCCTCTCTTTCGATTTGTGGCTTTGGTATGCCCCAAAGGGCAGGGTTTGGAGATTCGCTCCGCAGTGCGGAGTGTTTTGAAAAGGTTCGGTAAAATTGCTGCATATTGTGAGGGCCCCAAGGCTTGGTAGCTTTCACAGACTGGCGAATATCGAAAGAAAGGCCAATCCCGCGACCCGCGTCTCGCGTTCCCGCCCGACCACTTCCAAGGAACGCCGGTCAAAGCGCAACCCAAGCTGGGTCGTCAAGCCGTAGCCTAAATACTCCCGCTGATTGCTCAATTGCGCCGCCCACACCATGCCGCGAAAATCGCCCGTCAGCACGTTTTTCGCCAAAACCTTTTCGTCCCGCAGCAACTCGAAGAACAGTCGCTGCTCAAACCCCAGTTCAAGCTCTGAGCCTCGCATCGCGGGGAAGCGGAGCAAAAGCGACCCGATCCCGTCCCAAGAAAGGCGGCGGTGCTCGGCCAAGGAGAAGGGGGATTGGCTGAGGAACTCGCTTTTGAAACGGGGCAAAATCGCCACCGCGCCCCACGCGAAGACGCCGTCGATCTTGTCGATCAACCCCACAAAACCAGAAGTCTCCCGGCCATTGCGGCCCAAAGGCTCGCGCTGGTGCCACCAGTCCCACTTGAAGCGATGCTTAGTCGTCCAGCGCCGCGAACGGGCGTACTGCCACTCGGCGTAAAACGTATTGATCCAAGTGTCCTCAGCCGCCAGCAGATCAGGCACGGCAATATGCTGCCCGCTCGTCTGCCCGGCGGCCCCGAATTCGAGCGTTGGCACGATCCACTGCGACAGCGGGTCGGGGATGGTGTCTGCGGCCTTCTTCAGCATGTCGAAGACCCGTACCCGGCCGCGGCCGGGCCAATCCCGTTCAAAGGCAACAAGCCCGTAGGCGGTGTGGTTTTTGCGGTCGGTCTGACGCATATCTTGGCGCAGGTAGCCGGCGGAGAGGCGGATTTCGGGGTTGACCTCCACGCTGACGTAGGCGTTGTAGCCCCAGTGGTCTTTCTTGTAGGGATAGTCTGGCAAATCGTCGTTTTCAAAGCGCTCGGCCCAGCCATTGTTGTTGAGGTCAATGCCAAAGAGGAACTCCGGCCGGTCCGAGTGGTGGCGCAGGAAAGGCTCCTCGTAGTCGGGGAAAAAATTCTCCCGAATGGTTTGGGGGACCGGCTTTTATAAAAAAGCTGTCAGACAGATGGACGAATTTTTGAGGACAAGTGGTAGTGTGGGACTGCCTATCTGCCCATGTTGGCTAGCAAGCATAGCTTTTTTGGAAGGGTTGCTCGCCTCGACGGACTCGCCCTTAACCTCCTGCTCAGAAGGAACGCTAATTCCTACCCCAATAGCCTCTTAGAAGCGGTCTTATAATTCCGGGTTCGGTTCCTCAAGCGGCTCAAACCCTCTGGGACCGAGGGCGTCTCGCCCTCGAACATCGCGAACGCGACCGGCCGGCAAAGCCGCCCGAGGGGGGTTGTAAGACCGCTTCAAGAGGGCTACCGTTGCGCAATGGTCCCCAAAGACGGTACCGGATCACTCTTGTGAGTAATACGTTCAATCGCATTCGGGCGCTGATTTCCGAGGGCAGTATCCGATTACCCGATCTCGAGAAATGGGAACTTGGATTCAAGCGGAGGCGAAAATGAATAAGACAGACCGGACGAAGCTCGTTCACGAAGGTAACTATATTGCAGAAGTTGACGTAGAGCTACTAGAAGAGCCTGAAGGATGGTCACCGTACTTTTCTCTTGAAGACGCGTATCGTCTCGACGATGTGCGAGAGGCTCTTCGTCGAGGGGGCATTAAGACCGCTGCAAAACGCCTGTGTAAAGCCGTATAACTCGTCGCTCAATCCGGGTGCTTAACTATGTCTAGAAAATTACGCGGGGTACCGCAGGACGTCTAAAGAAATGAATTCCATATTTGGATTTCCACCAATCCACAAGACGTATCTTACGCCTCCAGATGATATCGCTTCTCGTTTGCAAAGCCTAATTGGTACGCCATTCAAATTGACGGGAAAGACTAGGACAGATGGCTCGAATGTGAGAAAGCTTATTGCACAGACTCTCGCAGAATTCTCATTACCTAAACCATGCCCCCAGTCATCTTATTCTATCGTACCACTTAAAGAAAAAGGATTACCAAGGATACTTTTAGAATATGTAGACACCTATGTCGTAACTACAGGTAATACGTACAATCTCCAAGTGTGGAATCGAAATCCGGCATCTGACTCTATCCAAGTTGAATACAATTCCGGTGAGACCCTATCGTCAAAGGATGTCCGATTCGTTTTCCTGCGTGTTGACCCACGGACTCAGGCAATAAGTTCAATCCTTGTCCTGACCCCAGATTATATCGAGAGTAAATTCGGACGCTTTGGCAAGCCGACGATTAAACACCAAATCATAATTCCGCCAAAAATTAAAGATAAGGCACTAGCTCAAAATCCGCCGGGCATTTTCTGTTCAGATACATCTGCTCTCTCTCAACATGTAACGGGTAAGTATGCTATTCCGACCTCTTCAATAAACCAGGTATTGGAGGTCAAGGTGCAGGATTCGCCGACCGTAGATCTAGGAAAATTCAGTCCTCAGTTCAAAGAGTGCGTACCGTTAAGCGATTCATTCCCTGTGCCAGATCGCCAGCGGCCAGAGTCGTTGTGTGAGAATATGAGACGTAGTAAACAGTCTTCCGGTCGTCTATCTTCAGGCATATCGTCCCAGTCCGAGCGAATAAAAATTTGATCGGCCGTCGTCTTAATGCCAACCCTTACCTTCACAACGTCACCAATTCGACACTTTGCCGCCGATTCTATTTTACCAATCCACTTCTTCTTGGTCGCAGTTACCATCTGCCAAGATTCGGAGGACAACTTAGAGAAGGAAAGAGTCCCCGTCGAGAGTCTGAATCGGGTTTTAGACACCAAGTATTCACCCTCAGACTTTTGCCTGAGAATGTCGTACACTGAATCAACATGGATTGGCTTTTCTCGATCATCGAGATTACTTGTCCTATTTTCGTAAATTTTGACGAATCTTTTTGGCCGCCTTGGGTTAGTAGAGAAACGCGATGTAGAGGGTACTTTTCTAGCGATCAAGATAGCTGGCAGAACGGCAGCCTCGAAAAGCTTGGTGTCGCCGAGGTCGATCAGTTCGACTATCTCGTAATCTTCTGCAATGAACGCTCTGATGGAGGCTCCACCTTTTGTTGAAATAAACCGATTGGAAGTGATGACACCTATAATGCCATTATCTTTTAAACACTGGATCATCGCCACCAGAAAAGCTTGGTATAAATAGATTTTGCCTTTCAGACGAAAGGCTTTTGCTAACTCCTGTGATTTCCAGGCACCGAGGACCTGCGTTCGGACGTAAGGAGGATTGGCGATTATAATATCTACAGGAGGAATAGTCTCATTGGTTGGAGACTCGTCGTTAAACAGCTCTATCTGCGCCTTTGAATCGGTGTAAAGTTCAAGGAAATCCATCCTCTTGAGAAAATTCGATTTTGAGCCAAACGCTTCTAACCGCTCTTGGGCCTTCCCGAGGGATAAATCGTCGAGCTCTATCCCTGTAATGGCGGTATTTCTTATGTATATTATCTGACAACGAGCCTGCTCCTAATTTGTTGGCTAATGAGGCCGCAGTCTCTGCTACGCCTCCCGCCATTAGCTTGCGCCTCCTCTCCCACGCCCGTACCTTGGCTGCCAACCGCCTGCCCGCCCATCAAGGAGCCTCCCAAAATGAACATCACCAACATCGAAGTCATCCCCATCTTTCCCAAGCTGGCCAGCCGCTACGCCGAGCGCCGCGTCGATCTCTACGGTATCGACTGCCGCGTCGTGTACAAAGTCCACACCAACGCTGGCATCACCGGCTACGGCGACATGCGGGTGCGGCCCTACTCCAAACCGTCCCGCGACGCCGTCGCCCAGTTTATTGGCCTCAGCCCCTTCGAATTCATCAATGACCATCGCTCCGCCGTCCCCTCGGGCCTGCTCTGCGCCCTCTATGACGCGATGGGCAAACACCTCGACCTGCCCGTCCACAAACTCCTCGGCCAAAAGAAACGCGATGCCATCGCCGTGGCCGCCTGGACCCGCCCCGCCTCCCCAGAGATCTTCCGCGACGAAATCAAACGCGCCGCCACCGAGGGCTACCGCGTCTTCAAAATCCACACCTGCACCCACCACGACGTCTTCGAGCAGACTCGTCTGGCCGCAGAGGTCGCCCCGGAGAGCTTCCGCATCCACTACGACTTCAACCACAACCGCAGCCTCGGCTCCGCACTGCCGATCATCGCCGAACTCGAAAGAAACTTCCCCATCGTCGGCTACATCGAAGACCCCCTCGACAAAAGGGACATCGATGGCTGGAAGCGCCTGCGCCGGCAAACCAGTCTGCCGCTGATCATGCACGGCACGCCCTTGGGCGGTGTCCAAGAGCTGATCTACGGCCTCGCCGATATGTACATGATCGGCGGTACCCTCGAAGACACCATGGCCGCCGGCTGGGCCTGCGGTCGGGCCAATGTGCAGGTCCTGCTGCAATTCGAAGGTGGTACTATGGGTAAGGCCATGGCCATGCACATGGCCTCGGTGCTGCCGACCCACACGGCCCACTCGATCAACCTCGACGACCAGTACGCCGAAGACTACACCACCGAGACCATTCCCGTTGTCGATGGGGCCTCCCCCGTACCCGATGGGCCGGGTCTAGGCTTTGCAGTCGATGAGGATGCGCTGGCGCGAATGGCGGCTCAGTCGCTAGTCGGGCGTCCAACCCACATCGGCGTCTTGCAGATGCCCGGCGGGCACACGTACTACGGCCCGTCCTATATTTCTCCCACCAGCATTACCGGCCATCAGGAGGGCGTTGACCGCGGCTTCCGCTCCTCAATCTGGGAAGACGACGGCTCGGCCGAGTTCGCCAAAGTCCACGACCGCGTCAACAAGGAGGGCGTCTTCCGCACCGACTGACGTACGCGGGAGCAAATTTACGTTGTGGAACCGCGGCTAGAAGCGCGCCGCGGATAGAGGACCGGGGTCGCGTCCGTCTAGGGCCAGTTCCACCATGCGTTCGGCGGCCAGCAGGCCGATGGAGTTGCCGTAGCCGCTAAAGCCCAGCGCAAAGACCGCGTCGGGCAGATCCGGGAGGGCACCGACAGCTACCCGGCGATCCGGAGTGAAGCCGTGAATCCCGGCCCAGTGGTGCTCGACTTCAAAGGAGAGGCCCGAAAACCAGCGGCGCAGATAGGTCTCGAGGTTCTGTAGCAGGTTCGGGGTGACGGCGTCCTCGGCTGTGTACTCCTGCTCCTCAAAGAAAATCCGGGCACCGCCGATCATCAAACGCCCATCTTCAAACTGGCGGAAGTAATTGTACTCGGTGATGCCGGCGACCTCGATCAGGGGTTCCACTGGGGTGGTCACGAGAATCTGGCCGCGCACTGGGCGCACGATGCGGCTCAGGTGCGGGTGCAGATCGCAGCCGTACCCGTTGGTGGCGATGTACACCTTGCGGCAGCGGATATGGGCGCGGCGCCCGCGCACCCTCAGACCTTGGCCCTCCGCTTCGATGCGATAGATCTCATTGTGGTGGTAAAAGGTGGCCCCGGAGGAGGAGGCAATGACTTCGGTGAGGCGCGCTGGCTGCACCATAAAATCGCCCGCCACCTGCATAGACGCCGCGTACCCAGCACCGTAGGGATCGCCCTCGGCGAACTCGACATCGACGCCGTCGGCTGCAAAGGCGCGGGCCCACTCTTCCAGCTCGCGGGCGTCGGCCCGGGTTTCAGCCAGATGGATAGCACCCTCTTCCCAAGGCACCTCGTACTGCTCGGCCAAGGCGCGCATGCGGGCGACGTTGTCGCGCACCATGGCGAGGATTTGGCGGGCGGCCGGGCGGCCCACTTGGGCGATGAGGGTGGGGTACGTCTCGCGCTGCGAGGTCAGCACAAAGCCGGCATTGCGGCCCGAGGCACCGGCGGCTGGAAAGCGGGCATCGACTAGGGCGACATCGCGGCCCCGCTGGTGCAGCAGGGTGGCTGCGTACGAGCCAACAATGCCAGCACCGATCACCACGTCGTCGTGTTCGGCCTGCAGCGGCTTGGATACTTCTTGCCATTTGGATACGGTCATAATGCCTCCAAAGGGATGATGGTCGCTCCGGGATTGTCGTCCCGATAATCGGCCAACGGACTTTCCTAGAGTTTAATCAGTGGTTAGTGATTAGTGGTTAGTGGTCCGTTCCATCCGCCCCCTTGGCGGCGGGTACCCGGCGACGGGCCCCGGAACTATTGACGCGGGGGACCGCGCGGGCCCGGACGAGGGCTACGGGCCAGCCGAGTGATACCGCCTACATGAAACCGGAATGCCCAACCGTACACTAGGAAATTCCGTCGGCCAAAGCTCACGACCGCGCCGACTGACGCGATCTCCTCTAAACTTTCTGCACCTGACGCCAGCGGTCGTAGTATCGCTGCATTTTCGGGGGCAGCCCCGCCCGCACATTGTCGGCCAGCTGCCAGCGGAAGCGTTCGTCGAGGGCTTCGCGCGGCTGGTCCTCCTCGTGCTTGACTAACGCACCCGTCAGAGTCAGCCGCTCGGTCGCGCCAGTGGGCAAGCGGCCCCGGTGAATGGTATTGCCGGTCCAGAAAATAGTCTGTCCCTGTTGCAGCACTATTTGTTCTGCATCGGGCACGTCGCCCTTGGGATTGTTGATCAACACTTCGCGCTCTCGCTCGGTGCGGTAGCGGCGCTGGCTTCTTGGCACCAGCCACAGGCAGGCGTCATCGGCCAAGGCCAAGTGCCACTTGACCAAGTTCTTGCGGTAGCGGCCGAGAATCTCCAGTTCCACCTCCCGGCTGCCGTCGCGCTCTTCTTTGCCAAAGTCGCGGTGCCAGCCCGTGTCGTAGTCCGTCGGACCGCACAGGACAATCAGCCCCACCCAGCCCAAGCGCAACGGGCCGCCCACCAAGGCGCGCACGTAGGTCTCCACCGGCTCGGACATGAGGTATTCGGCAAAGATCGGCTCGCCAAACTCGGGCGCGATCAAGCCCAAGATGTGGCGCGGCTCCACCCCCGGGCCGCCGCCGCTGATCCGCTCGGCCGTAGCCACCACCCCACCGGAGCGCACCTTTTCCACTGCGCACCGTGCTCCGACCTCCAAGGCCGCTAGCATCTCCGGGGCGACTGCGTCGTCGGCGATGAAATAACCCTGATCGCGGTACTGCTCAATCTGCGCTGGCGTCGCCATGCGGCCCTCCCTCTCGGCCCTAGGGTCGATACGGCTCACCCGTGCGCCGCAGCTTCTTGGTCACCGCAATCTGACAGGTCGCGTACCCGCCCATGTAGCCGGTGGCAAAGCCTGGGCGAGCGTCCCCAATGGTGCCGACGATCATGTTGGCGTATTCGTACGTGGTGTCGTAGCGGTCGCATATCAAGGCCACCATTTCGAGCCAAGCCGCTTTGAGCGCGTCGCCCCATTCGGCCGCACGCGCACTGGTGAGGTATTCCTCGGCGTCTTCCACAACCCTAGTGGTCTCGACCACCGGGCTGCTAGTGGGGAACCCGGGCGAGCGATCTACCTTGAGAGCGATGGCCGAGTCGATCTCGACCCCGGCCCCGGTCAACTCGCCGTCGCCCATGCGCGCATGGACATCTCCCAGCGAGAGCAATCCTCCCAGCTTTTGCGCGCGGATGTGAACAATGCTGCCGGGCTGGATGGCATTGAAATCCATGTTGCCGCCGTGATCTATGGCGTTGGGTGCCCACGATTCGAGCTGGACGACGCCGATCATGGGCCGCACCGACACGACAAAATCCGGCGGAAAGTGAATAAGCCCGTCGCGCACCGGCGCCACGCAGCGCCAATTGCCCCAATTGGGGCCGCCGTTGCGATAGAAGCCGTAGGGGCCAACCTCGATATCGACGATCTCGATGGCCACCCAATCGTCCGGCTCAATGCCCTCGATGAGAAAGGGACCGCCGGGGCGGGCGTAGCGGCGATGGCTCTCCCCGGAAGTAATCATGCCGGCGCGGGTCTCCCCGGCCGCTTCAAAGTCGTTGTCCGCTCCGCCAATGGTCTCGATAATGACGGTTTCTCCGAGCACCAACCTGCCGCGCACTTGGCCGATTTCCGGGTCGTCCGGCCCGCTGTAATGAGGGGTGCGAGTAAAGCGACGCATACGCGTTCTCCTTTGCTAAGGGTGTTGGGCTCCTAGCGTCCCTCGGCAAACGGAAAGGTACCGTTGTACCCAAGCGCAGCAATGGCCGGCAGTGGCGAGCTGACAAAGGGAATCCCCGGGAACATGGGCGTCTGCTGGTAGTGCAGCACCACGTTGCAGCGGATGGGTGCGTCGGCATCTTCCTTCAGCTTTGCGCCTTGGTGTGGGATGTGGCTGAAGAACACCACCGCGTCGCCGGTCATAGGATGCAGATGGATGTGCTCCTGCCGCTCGCACCACTGGTAAAAGGGGTTGTCGGAATTGTACCCGCCTAAGTGGCGGATTTCTTCCGGCAGCGCGTTGTGGCAGAAGTTATTGATGAAGGTCAAGCGCCCGGTCTCTGGCGCGTTGTCCGTCAGGTAAAACGTGGTGTTTATGCAGAGCGGCCGCAACGCGTGCCGCGCCTCGTCGGGTGCATCCCAATAATAGCCAAAATCCTTGTGCCACTCTTGGGTATAAGCACCCGGATTGATATGCGCGCGAAAGCTCCGCAACTGGCATTGCCGCCCGAGCATGGCCTGTAAATACGGCGCGACCGCGGGATGGCCGACCATGGGCTGGGCCAGTTCAGGTTCCTGTTCCAGCAAGTGGTCAAAAGCCACATTGCCCACTTCGTTGCTAATGTCCCATTCTCGCCGCTCGTACTTCTGCACCAAGCATTCCCGCCAGGCCAGCACCACGTCCTCGGGCAGCGCGTTGCGCACCAATAGAAAGCCGTGCCGGTCGAGCGCGTCGAGCTGATTCTCCAACTCGGGGATTTGGGCCGTATCCGCGATGATTTCGCTCATGGAAAAGCTCCTAGTTTTGTTCGTGAGAAGTGGCTTATCTCCGGCTGTACAGCCGCCGGGGAATTATTCACTATTCCAGCTTTCCGTAAGCAACAGCACGTGCGTACCGCGCGTTGTCTCGGACGCCGGCGACGCGCCCGTATGGGCGACCGCATCTACATTCCGCACCGCCTGCCATACCGCGTCTTTTTCCGTCAGCCGGGCGGCGATCCATTCGACATCTTGCCGCCGCGCAGTCGTCCATACATAAGACGCAACTGTGCGTTTTCATCCGAGACCAGCGCGGCGGCTATCTCTTGGCCCAATGCTCTAGCCACGCCCGTAACCAATACTCGCATCGGCTCGTATTCTCTAGCGGAACCAATCGTACGTCAGCGCCAAGCTGCGGTCAGCCAGCGGCAACTCCACCCGCTCGCCGCCCCGGGCCGCCGACAGCTTCAGCCCCAGTTCCACCTCTAGCGCGACAGCGACCCGCCGCCCGGAGTTTTTCGGCTCGTCCAACCTCCCCTCCATGCAGGCGATTAGATCGTCGAGACAGTACACAGTCCGCATTCCCGACAAAAACTGCGGCGCGGGCCACGGCATTTCTACCCGCCCGGCAGCCGGCGTTTCCATGTCTTGATAGAGCCGCCACTGATTGTGCTCAAAGAAGATCTCCCCCCGATTCCCCGAAATCCGCACCTCGGGTGCGCCAGCGCGGATGTGCATCACCAAGCCATCGCTACACGCGATCATCCCCTGCCCCATAAATTCAGTGCTGCCGCGCTTCCGGCGCGGCTGATCGCCCGTGCCACACACCCAAATTGGGTCGCCGGTCAAAAAGTAACTCCAGTCCTGATGCTGAGCCAAAACCAGGACGCGCGCTTCGAGCGACCGCACCTTTCCAATCGCCCCCTCCTGCACCAACAACTTGGCCTGCGCAAACGACGGATGTGAGACACTCGTCGCCCCGCCCACCAGCGGCACTCCGGCCTCGGCCAGCGAGAACACCATCGGCTTATCTACCAACACGCCCCGCACCCCAGCGGTGACCGCTGCCACCGTCAGCGCGGACCGCCTCTTCGCATTCGTCGCAATCGCCACGATGTCCAGCCGTTCCTCATCCAACATTTCCAGCGTATCCGCGTACAGAGCCTCAATGCCGTAGCGTTCCCCGAACAGGGCCCGCCGCCGCGGATCCCGATCGGCCCCGGCCACCAATTCCACTTCGGGCCGGTCGAAAAAGGCCGCAGCATACGAAGTAGCCAGCCCCTCCTGCCCAGGGTGATCGTAGAGGTGAAACGTCCGGTTGACATCAAGTCCGTCCGGCAGGGGCCGATCGGCACTTTCAACATCGTATATCGGGGTTTGGTACGACCCGCCAATGCGCTCGTAGTCCCGCTTCCCCAAGTCGTAGAGAAATCCCATCCATCCCAAGCCAATGACGCCAGCGCGATATTTTTTTTGCTCCATTGTCTAATCTCCTCGTCCCGTTCTGCGCCTCCCCGCCACGCGACGGATCAACTCGTCGGCGATGACCCCCGCTAAAATCACCGCACCGATAATGGCAAATTCGAGTTGGGTGGGGATGCCGGAGACATTAATGGCATTGTAGAGCAACCGCATGACGGCCGCGCCAATGACAACCCCCAAAATCGATCCCTCGCCGCCGCGTAGGGAACAGCCCCCCAACACGGCCGCGGCAATTGCATACAGTTCGTAGAAATTGCCGTGGGCGGCTGGTTGCACCGAGTTGACGTCGAGGGCGAAGAGGATACCTCCCAAGCCAGCGGTGCCTGAGCATAAGATGTACGCCAAAACCTTCATCCGCTCAATTTGGATACCGCTGTAGCGCGCCGCCGTCTCGTTGCAGCCCAGTGCCAACAGGTAGCGGCCCCATATCGTGCGGTTGAGAAAGAGAGCGGCGAGGACCCCAGCAATCAGCAAGATGAAAAACGGAATCGGCAGCGCAAAGCCGCCACCCAGCGAGACCTTGCCAATCGCCAGTTGGCGCAGGCCCTCGTAGGACGAGCCAAAGCCCTGGACTTGGTCGTGGGTGAGCCAGCGGGCAAAGCCGCGGTAGAACAGCAGACCACACAGCGTGACGACAAACGGCTGCAACCGCAGGCGCGTGATCAGCAAGCCGTGCAGCAACCCAATGGCCAGGGACAAAACCACGACGGCCAACAGCGCAATGACAGGCGCGTACCCAGCGGCCAAGAGCATGGGCAGCAGACAACCCACCAAGCCAATCAACGAACCAATCGACAAGTCAATACCGCCCGTGATAATGACAAAGGCCACGCCGATGGAAATGATGCCAAATAGCGAGGTCCAGCGTATGATATTTTGCAAATTGTAGGCACTAGCAAACTTGGGTTCGACGATCCAAGTGACCACAAAAATCGCCAACAACAAGCCGAGAATACCCAGTATTTTCTTCATCTTTTAAGCCGCCTTCCCCGTCGCCAAATTCACAATCGCCTCCTCGCTGAGCGCGTCCCGCTGGAGTTGGCCGGCAATGCGGCCCTCGTGCATGACCAGCACCTCATCGGCCATCCCCAAAATTTCCTCCAATTCACTCGACGCAAACAGCACGGCCACGCCGCTGGCGGCCAACTCTTCCATCAGGCGGTAAATCGTTTGTTTGGCCCCCACGTCGATGCCACGAGTTGGTTCGTCGAGCAGCAACACCTGGGGCGCGAGAGCCAGCCACTTGGCCAGCACCGCCTTTTGCTGGTTGCCACCGGATAGGTACTGGACGATTTGGGCCGGGCCGGGGGTGCGAATGGCGAGGCGCTCGATCATCTGGTCGGCGTCCGCAGCTTGGCGGGCAAAATTGACCCAACCGGCAAAGCGCTGGTAGCGCCCCAAGCCGGGCAGGCCGATGTTGTCGCGCAGGGCCATTTCGAGGATCAGGCCCTGTTGCTTGCGGTCTTCGGGCGCGAGGGCTAAGCCGACGCGAATGGCATCGACCGGTGAGCGGATCACCTGCGGTGCGCCGTCGATGAGGACGCGGCCGGCGAGCGCGGGGACGAGGCCAAAGAGCACCTGCAACAACTCGGTGCGCCCCGCGCCGACGAGACCGGCGATGCCGACGAGCTGACCGCGCCGGATCGCGAAATTGAGCCGGTGATCGGGCCAAGCAGGGATGACCAAATCCTCGGCTTGGAGGGCGATGTCGCCGGCCGAATGTGCTTGGTGCGCGTAGTACTGAGCCACGTCGCGGCCGACCATCTTCGCCACCATGGCGTCGTGGCTGATCTCTGCTCGAGCCAACTCGCCGGCATTTTTTCCGTCGCAGAGGACCAAGACGCGATCCGCTAGGGTTTCAACTTCTCCGAGGCGGTGGGAAATATAGACAATGGCCACACCGCACTCACGCAGCTGGTTGATGACCGCGAATAGGGCCTCGGCCTCTTGGCTGGTGAGGCTGGAGGTCGGCTCGTCCATAATCAGAATTCGCGCCTCGGTCGAGAGCGCCTTGGCGATTTCGACGAGCTGCTGGTGGCCAATGGGCAAGTCGCCCATCAGGGCGTCTGGCGACACCTCGAGCCCGAGTTGCGCGAGGGCTTGGACGGCCCCCTCGCGGACGGCGGCGCGGTCGATCAGCCCCCGCTTCTGCGGCTCGCGGCCAAGGTAGAGGTTGGCAGCGACCGAGAGGTTGGCACAAAAGTTGAGTTCTTGGTGGATCAGGGCGATGCCGAGCGCGGCGGCGCGACGCGGGGAGTCAATGATCACCGACTCCCCATCGCGCAAAATTTGGCCGCTGTCCGGAGTCTCAATGCCAGCGAGGATTTTCATCAGGGTAGATTTGCCAGCCCCGTTTTCGCCGATGACGGCGAGGACTTCTCCTGCCTCCACCGCCATATCCACCGCGTCGAGGGCAAGGACCCCGGGAAAGCGCTTGCCAATGCGGTGGGCAGCCAACAGCGACATTAGCGAGTGCCGGTCAAGGTTTTCAGTTCGTCCCAAAAGGCTTCTACATTGTCTCGGCGGATGGACCGCGCCGGTACGTCGAGCACCCCATCGGCGGGCAAAACCGAGCGATCGCCGCGTGCGAGGGCGGCGAGGATCCGCACCGACTCGTACCCGTAGCGGTACGGGTTTTGCACCACCGTGCCGTAGATGTGGCCATCGATAATGCCTTGTAGGGTGGGGGCTTCCTCGTCAAAGGCGATGATTTGGATTTGGCCGGTCTTGCCGGCTTCCTTGATGGCTTCGAGGCACATCGGCGGATTGTAGGCAAAGAGGCCGACGACGCCGTGCAGGTCCGGGTATTTGGCAATGGCGTCCTCGACTTGGGCTTTGGCTTTAGCATAGTCGAACTGGTCGGTGCGGGTGTCGAGAATGGTGTATGGGTCGCCGGCGATCGGGCCGCTGTTCGGGTCGTGGCGCGTCGGGTCAAAGGAGCGACCGAGCAGTTCGTCGATGAGGCCCTGGCGGCGCTGGCGAGCGTTGAGTTGTTCGAGGCGACCGACGAAGATCATGATATTGCCGCCATCGGGCAGGGCTTCTTTGACTAGTGCCCCGCAGGCGCGGCCAGCCGAGTAGTTGTCGATGCCGATAAAGCAAAGGCGGTTGCTTTGCGGGGCGTCCGAATCGTGGGTGAGCAGGTTGGTATGGGCAGCGGCCTCGTTGAGCAGGTTGGTCTGATTGTCCGGGTCGATGGGGCTTATGGCCATGCCGTCGATGCCGCGGGCAAGTAGGGCTTGGACGATGCGCTTCTGATCGGCGACCCCTTCGCCGGGCATTTGCACCTCGGCATCGGCGGCAAATTCGGCGGCAGCGGCCTCGACTCCTTTGGCGGCAATGGTCCAAAAAGGGCCAACGCCATTGGTGACAAAGGCAATTTGGGGCTTGGCCGCCGGTTGCGGTGCGTCGCTACAGGCGACAAAAATCAAGGCGAGGATCAAAAGGGGCGTTTTCATAAATGTATCTCGTTGTATCTCGTTAGGAGGTTAAGGAAATGACGCCGCCGCTCATGGGCGTCGGTCGCGCCCTCGACAAGGGCAGGATACTTGTAGGAGCTTGCCTCCGCGAATGCGGAATGCCTATGTTACGTCCGGCAAAAAGGAAGCGCAAGATCAACAACAAAAGGATCGGCCATGCAAAAGTGCTTCACCGCGCCTTCAGGCATGAAAGGCGCAATGTTACTGGCGGTCGCCTTGGCCGCCACCGCAGGAGAGGCCAACGTGAGCAAAGACAGCTTTGGAACAACCGCGGCGGGACAGCCCGTCGATCGCTATACCCTCGCAAACGACCGCGGCACTATGGCCCGCGTCATCACCTATGGTGGGATCATCACCGAACTCCTCGTGCGCGATCGCGCCGGAACGCTGGGCGACGTAGTGCTAGGCTTTGACCGCTTGGCGCAGTACGAGAAAGAGAATCCGTACTTCGGGTGTATCACCGGGCGGGTCGCCAACCGCATCGCCGGCGGCAAATTCTCCCTAGAGGGTCAAGAGTACGCGCTCGCAGTTAACAACGGGCCTAATCACCTGCACGGTGGGATAGTGGGCTTCGACAAGGTCGTCTGGGACGGCGAGGTTGTGGACGATACACGCGGGCCGGCGGTGCGTTTGCGTTACGTGAGCCAAGACGGCGAGGAGGGCTATCCAGGCACCGTGCCAGTGAGCGTGACGTACACCTTGACCCACGACGACGCCCTAGTCATCGAATATGAGGCAACCACCGACAAGCCTACGCCGATCAATCTGACCAACCATTCTTATTTCAACTTGGCCGGCAGCGGCCCCGTGCTCGGACATATCCTCACCCTCCACGCCCGCTACTACACCGAACCAGACGCCAACCAAATCCCCACCGGGCGCATTTTGCCGGTGGCTGGCACCCCTCTCGACTTTGGCAAACCGACCGCCATTGGTGGGCGGATCGGGCAGCTCGGGCAAGTCGGCGGCTACGACCACAACTTTGTGCTCGACCATGGGGGCCGGGCTGAGCCGGGGCTAGCCGCCGAGGTGTACGAGCCGGAGAGCGGGCGGGTGATGGAGCTGTACACCACCGAGCCGGGCGTACAGTTTTATTCGGCCATCCACCTCGACGAAGTAATGGGCAAGGGTGGGACGCGCTACCATCAGTACCACGGCCTGTGCTTAGAGACCCAGCACTATCCCGACTCGATCAACCAGCCGGGCTTTCCGTCGGTGGTGTTGCATCCGGGGGAAACCTACCGGACGGTAACAATACACAAGTTTTCGACGAGGTAGGAGCCGTCTGAAATGGTAGTGGTCTCGGTATGCTTCCCACCCCACACCCGTCCACTCGCCGCCTGTATCTTGCCTTCCATGCGGCTTAATGAGCTCGCGATCGGCGTCCACCGAGCTTCTGCTCGGCTTCAATCTCGGCGACGATGGCTTGCTGGGTGGCGAGGGGTGGGAATGCAAAGTTTGCTGAAGCCCGCGAAAGTTCCGTACGTGCAGGCTTTTTAACCCTACCCCGTGCGTTTGGCGAGCAACTCCCTGACGGAAGGAACCAACTCATTGGGAATTTCCATCAGAGTTTGCGTCTGATTTTCAAAAGCAGCTTCTTCCTCTGCCACCGCTTCTTCCTCTGTTTGAGATTCATAGTATGCGATGACGCGTTGCATGCGCTTTTCGTCCCAGCCGGGCGGAAAGTTGGTTTTGTTTTTCATCTTCTTCTCATGCGTCGCCGATTAGCTGTGAGTGGTTTACCCCTTAGTTCGTAAGCCGTTATGACAAAAATACGATCGGGATCGGATGCACTAATTCGTGCGGAAATTTAGTGTGCGTATGAGCGCGAACGCGTCGCAGCAAGGCACCTTGAAACCGCGGCAGACATCGGGAAGGTGGCGGTTGGCTCGGGTCCTCTTTGGTTTTGAGACCTCGGTTGTTACTACGCAACGATACTCGGCATCGGCGAGGACATAAGCGACTAGAAACGGGTCTTCGTTCAATTTCTCTAATTCGTCTTCCGTCAGGTCTAGAGCGTAGCCTTCATGTACTACTCGACGCAACAGTTCAAGAGCCACTTCCTCCTGTAGCAGCAACACATGTGCGGGTTAATTTTTTGTAAACTTTCCACGGCACTTGCACTCGCCTCTTTTTTCCCATGGCGACAAGCCAGTCCCAAAATTCTGGCAGTCGCTCAATCGGGTAGTAACCCCGGTTTGCATCAATGAGTACATTCGCGTCGATGGGATAAAGCACAGGTCACCTGCTACGACCGCTTGCCGGCGTCGAACAACAAGTGAACCTGCCCAGGTTTTACTCCTAATACGTTGGCCGCTTTGGACGTCGTCAACTCTCCGGTACGCATCATTTGCTGGACAAATTCGACAAGTGGTTTTCCAACACCGTGTCGGCAGAGGACGTAGTAGTTGGGCCCGCCTTGCTGCTTGTTTTTCTGTTTGCGATTGGTAGCGCGTTGCTGAAGCCACTGCTCGCGAAAGGTCTTCATGAGATGATTGAACATCTGCTGGTTAATAGAGCCGGCTCGATAGACTTTGTAGGCAACCATTGAACGGCTAAAATTCCGCTCCTCAGCGAAATTACTAATCTGCTCAGTCGCGCAGTTGAACTCGCCAGAGAGTACGAGATGTTGGGCTTCGGCGGCTGGCAGCAGAAATTCTCCGGCCACATCATTGCAGAATTGCTCAACGGCATTTTCGCGCCGCGCCGCGCTGATTCCGGTTTGGCCGAGGAGCAGGTGGACCAGTTCGTGTAGCAAGGTGAAGGACCAAGCTGGAGGGGCGTCGTTGCGATTGATTACGACAAACGGTGCGATGGCATCTGCGATAGCAAAACCGCGAAAAATTTCAGTGTCAAAATTCGTATGGTGGGAACCTAAGTTACCCATCAGCAATACAAATACTCCGGCCTTTTCCGCACGCTCTCGCAGCAGGTCAAACGCCGCGGATGCATTGTGTTTCACCCGGTATTCCCTCACATCTACTTCTAGCAATGTCCGCAGTGATGCGAGAACTGTCGGCTGGCCATCCTCTATGGTATGGGAACCGATGAAGGCCAGCGGCTCTGTTTCGTCCTCGTCCTCTAACATGTCGCGAACCATGCTCTGACGCGCCCGAATGTCGCGCAGCAAAGCGTTGAGCTGTGCCTCATCTGCGGTGGAATGCTCGGCCGGCAGAGTGCGAAAATCGGCCCCCCGATCGCCTTTCGCTGGTGGATTGGAGAGGTAGAACGCTAGCAAGGGACGGCGGTATTGCTGCGCCATCTTGGCGAGCACGGGCCGCGTCGGCTCCTTTGTGCCTTCCTCTAGAGCGGTAAGCTTATCTACCGCCGTCGTTTTTTGGAGTCGCGAAAACCGAGTTTCCCGGCCGCTTCCCCTAAGGTGAGCCCAGCAGCCTGACGCGCCCAAATCAGTATTTCAGGGTTGACTTTCGGCATTGTTCAATTCCGTATGGTGGCAGCATAGAGCCGACCGGCACATGCCGTCAGACTAGGTTATACATCGCCATAGACCCGCGCAATAGCCGCCTGTATCTTGCCTTCCATGCGCTCAACTAGATCGCGGTTGGCGTCCACCAGCTTCTGCTCGGCCTCGATTTCAGCGACAATGGCTTGCTGGGTGGAGAGGGGTGGGAGGGGGATTTTCATTTGTTTTAGTATCTTCACAGAAGCTACGTTCTTAATGGCCGCTCCAAATGCGACGTTCTTTTTTTCCTTTCAAGACCTCAGATCGGACAACTGCGATAGCCGTTCGTCACCTGAATTTATCGCTTGTAAACAAGCAGCGGGCCGCCGGGCGCAAACGCTGAGCGGCTGAGGGGCTGAGGGCACTCGAAAAGACCATGTGCGGGTCGTCGCGACGACAAAAAAAACTGGTAAGACTGAGGCGATGGCTAGCGCTGCGATTGCGAGTGGTACCGTGCCAGACATGGCTGTTGAAGACGGCGACTGTGCCGGCCGCGCCGAGCAACAGCTTTTGACGCGGGTGGTCCGCGGCAGGGTCCTCCAGTGCATCTTCGGGCGTCTGGCCGCTTCGGTGAGTGCCGGGAATCACGCGCGTGGCTCCGTTTTCCGGCGTGAACTCCGTTAGCATCCACAGCGAGTTACAAACGGCGTAGCATTCCACTTGGGGCGCGGGACCGTTGTAATCGACGTGCAGGGCCTGCTGCTCGCCGCCGGGCGGATGGGGCCGGCCGTGAGTGCCGAAGGACTTGATAGAGCCGTCCAAGACATGACAGATGGCGGCCAGAATGCGCGGATGAGTAAAGCAGATGTCGAGACCGGCGACTTTGTTATGCATGTAGCTGGATTCGGCCGGGCCCTCCTTTTGCCCCGTGCCCTCGGCGGCGTACACCGCGTCTATCGCACTGCATATCGAGGCGATCTGCGCGGCAGAGAGGATCTTGGGCAGGAGCACATAGCCCTCGCGGTCCAAGTGCGTCTTCTCGGCTTGAGAGAGGGTATCGTCGCGCACCCCCAACTCGTATAAGGCCTCCTGTAGCGTCATCTCCGATGCTTTCGTTGCGAGTTGGCAGTTTGCGACTTCACAATCGTTCTATTTCGCGTGCGCCGCAAGCTCGCTCCGGGATACTACTAACGGATGTTATGCACTCCTGCCGTAAGAGTGGCCGGGAGCTTAACGAGAAAGAGGGCGGATAGTCGCACTCGTGGGAACGGCCGACCAAGCACTCGCCGCAGCCGAGGGCGCAGATGATTTCTTTTGCAACGCATCAAGCACATAAAGGCTCCTACCGATCTTGACTGTATAAACGGCGCGGTCCTAGTCATCAATAATCTCAAATACGCCGGACTCAAGGCATCTCATCGGCTTGCTAGAGGGCGGCGTTTGTCCGGTCTCACTAGGTAGAGCGCATGTCGAGGTGATGTTTCAAGCACCCGACCACCTCGTACAGAGTGGTGCAGACGCGCTCGCCAGCCGCGGTGTGAAGCCGCCAAGCCGTGCCGCCGTTGTGGTGGATGATCTCGACGCACGTCGGCACACCTTCCGCCACGCGGAAACCAGCCCGTTCCAACGCACGCATAGTCCACAGGGCATGGAGCCCTTCCCCCACTAAGCCGACTTCGCCTTCCATCTCTTGCGCTAGATGGAAAGAACCAATCGCCGGGTCGAATTCCGCGTCCGCAAACGTCCGCTGGAAAGCCCCGCTCAACACCAAGTCTTCCGGTGCCCCGGTCTGCAAAGGACCGTCCGGCGGCAGCAGCCAGAGGCGGTCGGCGCAGCGCAGGGCCAAGTCTAAATCGTGAGTGGAAAGCAAGACGGCACGATCGCGGTCGCCGGCCAAGCCGCGCAACAACTGCACGATTTCGACCCGCCGCGGCAAGTCCAAAAAGGCGGTAGGCTCGTCGAGGAGGAGCACCGCTGGTTCCTGCGCCAAGGCGCGGGCAATCATCACCTTTTGCCGTTCGCCATCGCTCAGTTCGCCGACGCTGCGCCTGGCCAAGTTCCTAGCCCCCACCGCGTCAATGGCCCAGCGCACCACCTCTTCATCCGCAGGAGAAAGGCGACCATCCCAGCCAGTGTACGGGTAGCGCCCCAGCGCCACGAGTGCATAAGCCGACAAGTTGCCCACATCTACCCGCTCGGTCAGGACTAAGCCCAAAAGCCGCGCCCGTTTGTTCTCGGTCAGCCCGTGCAGGTCGCGGCCATCGAGAAGCACCTCACCGGCCAGCGGCTTTTGCAGGCCGGCCAATGTGCGCATGAGCGTGGATTTGCCAGCACCATTGGGTCCCAGCAAGCAGACCAGTTCCCCCTTGAGCAATTCCACACTAATATCCGCGGCCACAACGATGCGCGGGCGTCGCTTAGGCGCGTAGCCAATGCACAGGCCGCGCGTTTGTAGAATGGGCGCGCCCACGACGTTCAGGCGGCAAAGGCCTGCCGCAGCGTGCGGCGGCGCAGGATAATACAGGTGACCACGGGCGCACCAATCAGGGCGGTGACCGCATTGAGCGGCAGGGTGGCTTCGCTGCCGGGCAGACGGGCCACCAGATCCGCGCTCAAGGCCAAAATGCCACCTAAAAGCACGCTGGCTGGCAGCAGTACGCGGTGATCCGAGGTGTTGAAGAGGGCGCGGCACAAATGCGGCACAGCCACGCCCAAAAAGCCAATGGGACCGCAATAGGCGGTGACCGCGCCAGCCAGCAGCGCGGCACTAGCAATGATCCACAACCGCGCCCGCCGTGCGCCCAAGCCCATGCTGCGCGCATACGTTTCTCCGAGCAGCAGGGCATTGAGCGGTTTGACCAACAGGCCGGCAATCCCCAGACCGGCCAGCACCACCGGTGCTAGAAAGGTAAGTTGGCCCCAAGCGACCGCGCCAAAGCTGCCAAAGGTCCACAGGACGTAGGTCTGCACCTGTTGGGGAATGCTGAAGTAGAGCAACACGCTGACTACGGCACTGGTCAGATAGCCGAACATGAGGCCGAGGATGAGCAAGGTCATGGTGTGCTGCACGCGCCGCCCCACGAAAAGCACTAAACCCAGCACCAGCGCCGCCCCGGCCACGGCCGCAACAGCCACGCCGACTTGGCCCAAAAGCCCCAGACCAACCAACAACCCGGCCCCGGTGACACCCGTCCCCAAGACGACCAACGCCACGCCCAGACTAGCTCCGGCACTGATGCCGAGGATGAAGGGGTCGGCGAGGGGATTGCGGAACAGGGTCTGCATTTGCAAACCGCTGGCACTCAGGGCCGCACCGGCCAATAGCGCGGTGAGCGCACGTGGCAGGCGGATCGCGCAGATGATATGGCTCCAACTGGGCTTTTGGTCGGCTTCACCCCACAGGATGGCGACCACCGCATCGAGGGGAATGGACACCGACCCCACGCCTAAACTGAGCGCAAAAAAGCCGAGTAGGGCCACAGCCATCCCTAAGAAAAGTCCCCAGCGCGGACCCAGCCGGGGCCAAGAGGTGCGCTTAGCAGCGGTGGTGGAAGCGGATGCCACGGCGTCTCAGTCTAGTTTTTGATAGAATTTGAGCGCGTGGTTTGGCAGGCGGTCGGGATGCAGGATTTTTATGAAATCGGCCAACACGATATGGGGTTCGGCGATGCCGCTTTCCCAGTAGTCATTGCCGCCGTGCGCGTTGAGCCGGGCGTTGGCGTTGTACACTCGACCGCTATTGAACGCGGCAAACGCGGCGTAGCGCTCATCTGCGGCCTGTACCTCGGTCAGCGAATGCCATTCATTGCGCATGGTCAGCCAAACGTCGGCCGCGTGGGCCTTTTCGTACACGGCCTCAAAGTCCAAAGGCAGGCTTCCCCCAGAGTCGTCGTCGGCCCACAGGTACGCGCCGCCGGCCGCGGCGACCAATTGCGCTGCGTAACTCTTGCCGCCAGCGACGTGCCAAGTGTCGCGCCAGAGGGAGCCGCCGAACACAGTGGGACGTTGGTCTGTTGGCATATCCTGCACCAAGGCCGCGTATCGCTGGTATTGGGCCACGATGTCGGCAAAGCGTTTTTCCGCGAGAGCCTCTGCGTTGAAAAAGGCCGCGGTGAACTTGAGCCATTCCGCGCGGCCCAACAGCGACAACTCGGTGTACTCGGCGTTGATGGCCACGGCCACGCCGGCCTGCTGCAAGACCGGATGGGCATTGTACTGGGATTGGGCCGAGGCCACGGTCATGACTACGTCGGTCTCCAATTCCAGCACCAGTTCGAGATTGACCCCGGCACCGTGACCGACTGAGACAATTTTGCCGGCCGCAAAACGCTGGTTGACGCCGGGCGAGTGCACCATCTCAATGTCGCTGACTGCGGCTAGGTTTTCGAGAGCATCCAGCAATTCAAGGTGCGGCAGTTGCGTAGTTGACAAAGCGGCAAGGCGGCGGATGGGTACTGTAATGCGCTGAACGCCGTCGTACCCGTCGGGTGCGGGGGTGCCGCACCCGACGAGTACATATTGGACGGCGTCTTTCGCGCCGGGCCATGGGGTGCGCACGGTGACCACTTTGTAGTTGTTGAAGTACTCAATTGCAAAGCTCTCGGCGTATTGCAGTTGGGCCTTGTGGGGGAAATAGTCCACCGCCGGGTCGTAGGTATCGACGCAGTCGGCCCCGTTCGCCGCTGGCACACCGAGGGCCAGCCACGCCCCAAAACACACTTTGCGCATCAAACGCCTCCGCAAAAAATTGACCTCCACCGCAATCGTCATTGTAGGGACAACCCCCTAGCGAACATCCACTTACTCATCAGCCGCGCCCTCCCCCGGCTTCCACAGCACATCCACCTCCCCACCGTCGTTGGCAGCCCGTGCCATGGCGAACAGCAAGTCGGAGAGCCGGTTGAGATACAGCAGAACCGACTCTCCGACTTGCTCTTGCCCAGCTAGTTGCCACGTTACACGCTCGGTGCGCCTACACACCGTACGCGCCAAGTGAAGCCAAGCAGCGGGGAGCCGTCCCCCAGGCAAGATAAAGCTCCGCAAGGGAGCCAAGTCTCGCGTGAGGTGGTCGATTTGCTCCTCTAGGAAAAGGACCTGCTGCGGCTGCAAGCGCAGGTGCTCTTCTTCGCCATCGGCCTGAGGGACGCACAAATCGGCCCCCAAGTCGAAGAGATCGTTTTGCACCCGGGCGAGCACCTCGTCGTGCTCAGTTCCGCTGGCCCTAGCCAGCCCGATCACCGAGTTTAGCTCATCTACGCACCCATAAGCGGCGATGCGGGCGCTCGTCTTGGGCACTTGCGACATATCGCCCAGCCGCGTCATACCGCCGTCGCCCGTCTTGGTGTAGAGCTTAGATAGAGTAACCATGCCTGTTGCCTTTCCCTTGTTTATCTGCCCTTACCCATGTTGGGCGCAGGGTCAATCCTTCATTTAAGCAACATCACCTTGCCCACAGCCTGTTGATCGCCAGCGAGCAACTGCACCAGATACGCGCCGTTGCCCACCGATTCACCGGCGGCATTGCGACCATCCCAGTAGAGAACGTGCCGCCCGGCGGCCACCGTACCGGAAGTCAGAGTGCGGATGGTGCGGCCCAAGACGTCGTGGACGGTCAATTCAACCGGAGTGTTGGCCTGCCAGACCGCAAAGGGAATCTGCACCGAAGCGTTAAAGGGATTGGGATAGGCCGCCTCTAAGGCGAATTCCTGTGGCAAGCCGGCGGCGGTTTCTTCCACAGCCGTGAGGACAGACATATCGCCCAACACCACGATGTTCGAAGGCGGTAGTCCAGTATCGATTGGACCGTGCAGAAAAGCTCCGGTAGCCGCGTCGTAGAATTTGAGCCCGGCGGCGTCCGGCTCGGCGAAGGAACCGCGGTCGGCGACGATCAAGCGGCCGCCATCTACAGCCAAGCTGGAGATAAAACCGCCGCTGGTATTTTCTAAGGGCGCACCCACAGTGCCGCTGGACAAATCAAAGGGCCGGACGCTGTTGGCGAAGTCTTCGTCCGCGACTACGGCATAGCCCCGATTTTGATCGACAAGTACTAAGGATGTAATATCGCCGCCTAAGTCATCCTCGCCTACGGCCAGTCCGAGGCTGCGGTTGGTGGCCGTATCGACGATTTCCACTCCGCCGGATCGGTCGCCAAAATTGACCACTACCCCCACGGCGATCTGCTCGTCGACCACGGCCATGCTGTTGGGATTAGTGGCACTGAGGGCAATGCCTTGCACACCCTCAGTGCCCGGGTCCACATCCACGAGGGTGTCGCTGTTGAGATCGACGACGATCAGGTAACTGACGTCGGCTGGTCCCCACCCACTGTTGCGGTCGAGGCGCTGGCAACTTAAGTAGAGCCGCTCGCCCACGCGGACGATTTGCGATACTTCGGGCAGGCCATCCGCATCGGCGAAAGCGCTCAGATCAATCTCGCCTAATTCCGCGCCGTCCTCGGGATTGACGATCAGCAGGGACGCGGTGTCGTAACGCGTCACGTACGCCTTGTCGGGTGCGACGATCTCAATGTCGTGCGGATTGGCACCATTGCCCACCGAAAACTGAGCCAGAGGCGTGCGCAAATCCATCGCGTCCAGCACCAAAATATTGTCCTGCCCCAAGCGGTTGACGATATAGACGCGGCCGTCGTGGTAGTGCCCCACGGCATCCGAGTGGACGCCCAACAGATTCACCTCGGCCGCGGCTGCATCCGCGGCCAAAAAGGCCGTGCTGCCGGTGGAAAAGTCCGTGGTGATGACGAAGAGATCGCTCTGCGCCGACGACGAGCTCACCAGCAGCAAAAGGGCGACTAAAATGGAAATGCGGTACACGTAAATCCTCCTTGGGGAATGGATGGTGTGGCGAGTGGCGAGTTTCCACTTTTCACGGGTACGTAGCATAGTGCATGGAAATCCCATAGGAGCGGCCCGGCAGCGGGTAGCCCCACAGATCGGCTACTTGATTGTCGGTCAGGTTGCGCAACTCCCAAGACAAGAAGATACCCTCGACCAGCGGCACGGTGCCGCCGAGGTTGTACAGGGCGCGAACGGGCACGGCGCGCAGATTGGCCCGGTCGAGGAAATGCCGGCTTTCGCGGCTGAATTCGCCGTAGATCTCTGCGCTCCTTAGGCCGAGGGAGAGGCGCGTATTGAGCCGATGGCGCGGTGCATTGGGCAGGTCGTTGCCCTGTTCAAAAGAGAACGGGGTGCGGTTTTCGGCGCGCTGGTACGCGTAATTGCCGCGCAGCGTCAGCCTTGGCAACAACCGCGCCTCGACCCGCGTTTCTACGCCGCGCAGCAAGGCGCGTCCCATATTGTGGGGCCGCGACACCCGCTGCGAGTTCTGCACAAAGCGAATGAGGTCTTCGACGCGGTTGCGATAGTACACGGCCTCGGCCAGAATCAGCCCCACTCCATCGTCGGGACGACGGAAAACCAAGCCCAGATCCCAGTTGTGCCCTTCTTCACTAACGAGTTTGGTATTGCCAATCACCGCGCCCCGGTCTCCGAAGAGTTCAAAGAAATTGGGGGCGCGATGATAGCGGCCATTGTGGGCTTTGAAGGCCAAGCCAGCCCCTAAGTCCAAGGCCGCACCTACTCGATAGCCCCACAGGATTTCGCCGTTATCCCGATTCGGCAATACCGCGCTGGGAGCAAAGTTCTTCCGGTCGAAAAGGCGATCGTCAAGACCTTCTGCCTGCGTGCCGGCATTGAAGGTCAAGCGATGCCCCAACGACACTTCCACCTCAGTCCCAACGGCTAACGCCCGGCGACGACTGCGCAAGAGGTGACTATCGGCCCGGAGCAGATCGTCGGGCATAAAAGTTTCGTGCCGAGCCGCGACAAAAGCAGTGAGCAGGGACCGGCCGGGCAGCAGGGCATTCACTTCGCTGCGCAGGCCCAAGCTTTGGGTGATGTTGCGGTCGTGCTGGCGGCCTAAGCCCACTTCGCCGCGCCGATCCCGGTACTCGTCTTTTTCGCGAGAGTGGTACGCTCTGAGTCGGTACCCGGCGCGGCTGTGGCCCAGCGGGCCGAAGAGCACCGCTTCGGCGATATGGCGCCAAGTGTCGTAGCGGGTGTGCAGTGACTGGTTGTTGCCAATGCCGGGGATGCCTTTGTAGCTCAGGTCAAAGGTGTTGTGGATATGCAAGCGGCTGGCTCCCAAGCTGCGCCCGATTTTGGCTAGGCTGCGCAAGCTGCGAAAATCGCTGTTGAGCCGTCGCGCCCAACCGTCGTCTTGGGCGTTGTACTCAGTGCCGTTGTCGTCCCAAAAGCGGAAGTCGTTGCGGCTGGCTCTGTAGTTGACTAAGCCCAAGTACTTCCAGCCTTTATAGGGGCCACTAAGCGAAGCACCCAGTTGGCGGGTGTCGTACGAACCGGTAGCCGTGTGCAAGCGCGTACGGACTTTGCCACCGAGTGGCTGCGTGCGGATGTGGACGACGCTGCCGAGGCTGTTGCCGCCAAAGTGCGCCGGCACTGCGCCCCGGTATATATCGACGCTTTCGACGCCGCCGATGGGCAGACCGCCTAGATCGACGCCACCACCCACGGCTTGGTTGAGCGGCACCCCGTCGAGGAAAACTTGGACCTGTTCGGCCGTAGACCCGCGAATGGAGAGCGTGCTAAAACTGCCCAACCCTCCGTAGCGGCGTATGTTGACGCCGGCAGCGCGATCTAGGGTTTGGGCTAGGTCCGCGCCGGGAGCGCGCTGGTTGCCCAAGGCGATGGTTTCGACGAAAGAGGCAATATGCTTGCCCTCGGAGTCGCGGCGGGCGCGGACCACCAACTCGCCCATGAGCAGGGGCAGAGATTGCAGGTGCAACTTGACTGAGGTGGGGGCTACGCCGATTTGGATGTGGTCTTGCAGGGGCCGGTAGCCCAGCCGTTCCACGCGCAAATCCCAAGTGCCTGTTGCCAGATTTTCGAGACGGAAGGTGCCGGTCGTATCGCTGCGGACGGAACGACCGGCACCGGAGGGGGCACTCAGCGTCAATACGGCACCGGATACGGGGCGTCCCGCGTCTTGGTCGAGCAATCGGCCCTGTAGAGACCCGGCTAAGAGAGCCTCGGGATGCAGGGCCAGTAAGAGAGAAACAATAAAAAAGCCCGCCCTCGAATGAGAGCGGGTCTGGGTGCTTGTACTAGGCACCGGTGGACCAGCCTTTCTGCCGAAGGGTGTCGTTCACCTCGGTCGCAGGCAGGTCTCCTGACTTCCGGTTAAACGCCCTCGGCACCTTCCCAATTCGCTGCGGAATCAGTGGATACGCCAAGGACGAACCGATCACAGTGGCGGGACCGCGGCAGATTTACACTGCCTTCCCTATTCTCCCAACTGCCGTGCGGCAGCGGGCACCTGCGCCGTTATTTGATGGGCTATTAAAAGGGCTGCGTTAGAATCTGTCAAGGGCGCGGCTCACGTCGCCTGCTGCTTCTCGATCCCGCAACAGCTAGGCCGGGGTGAGAATCGCCGCGGAAGTGGGCACCTAGGGGCTCCCCAATGGGCATCCTTCCGCATCGGCGTTTATCGGCGAATACTTTTGCCGCCGGGGGTTTTAAGACAGCCTCTAACGCTAGTGAAAGGTCGTACCTCTCCAATGCCCCGCTCAGCCGGTAAAAGTGGAACTCAAGCAATTCTTCCCCGAATCGAATTCTCCGTTCTGCAACTCCTCTAGAACGGCACTGATCGTGACAATCTCGTAGTCATGGCGATGCCTATCCCACCATCGTCGAGTCCAACTACATCGTGCGGTAGTCTCCGAGTCATCCCAGGTGTCGCAATATACACTGGGAATTGTCATCTCAAGACACGCTCGTCCGCTCACTGTAATCTTCCTGTATCCACGCACTGTGCTCGTCGCGTCCATGGCGTGGTCAATGCCTAGGCAGTTCGCGCTGTTCGACGATTTCGCCGAACAGCCCCTACCACCGACGGCAAGTCTTCCCTCTGGCCCAACGCTATAACAAAGAGGTTGGATGACAGAGCACCGCTAATCCCTCAGTAGAATGTTCTGCTCCTTCAGGCTCTGGATTAATTGGCTAAATTTAGGCACCAATCGGATCACGATACGTCGATTAGGGGACTGTTCACCCTTTGTTCCGGTTAGGACAACCAGCTCCCGCTCACCTAAGCCAACTGGGACGATATCGAAATTTTCCCAAGTGAAGCCGACCTGCTCCCAATAGTCCACTACAGTTTGAGATCTTTTCAGGGATAGGCTGCGATTGTATTCCCTCTCGCCGTAACTGTCGGTGTGGCCCTCTACCATAATACTGAACAATCTACTGTCTTTTTTTTCAATAAACTGTTTTAATTTTTGACCCATTCGTCTAAGCCGATTTTGCCCTTCGACGGGAATATCATCCAGATCAGATTCATCAAAAGAGAACAAGATATCACTGCGCATCACAATAGTACCCTCTTCCACGACGACGTCTTCCCCCTCCATAAACTCCTCTAATTCATCGAGATCTTTCTCTATTTTACCCACCAATTCTTCCAGCGTCCGCAGACGGCTCAGATCCACATAATTCTTGATCACCATCACAACGAGAAAAAAAGTGACGCAAATGAAAATAGCCGTGATTGCATCCGTGAAAGAAGGCCAGAAATTGAGCCCACTATGACTACTGCGATTCCTTTTCATCTAGGGCTGCTTTCCCAAGCATTCAGCCGGTGGGCCTGACTATTCCTTGCTATCTTTCTTAAATAATCGACGGATCCAACCCCAATTTCTTCGCGGTCGTACGGTTATAACTTGCGGCGATTTCGCTATGCCGTCTAACTGTTTTTCTATAGCCTGCGCCGTCGCATGCATGTCTTCGAGTTGGGGGATTACCTGATCTATAGCCTTCAGTACTTGGAGATCCTCGTCCGCTTTTTTAAACCCTTGGTTGATGGCTCCTACCATTTGATCTAGCTGGTTCTGCAACGTTCCTGTCGCTTTGCTCAATCCCTGCAGATCTTGGCGGAGTCTTTCCAATTCATCTTGTAAGGGTTTCTTGGCCCGTTCAAACGCCTCTCCTTGCTCGTTGAGCGTCTTCTTCTGAAGTTCGAGTAAGGCATCTTGGCTCTCCCTGACAGCTATGAGCAGGGTCTGGATGTTCACGAAATTGGGACGATAATCTGTGTTATTCAATCCTCTTATCGTATCCAGAGTCTCGGCTAGGCCATCTCCTAGGGTCTCCATTCGCGTCTCAAATGACTTAGATTGTCTGTCCATCCGATCATCAAAGGCTTGAAACTGTCGGGCCATCAAGTGCTCGCTCTCCTTGAGCATAGTATCGACGCTGCTCTTGAGCGCATTCAGAGGCTCGCTTAGCCGCTCAAAGTTCTCGATGTGTCGAGAAAACTCTATAGCCGCTCTCATTATTTCTTTCGCCCCCGTAGCTACCGTACCCTTGTGCTGCTCAAAAATCTCCGCGCTCTTCAGACTGGCCTCGCTACTTTCCTTGAGCTTCGTGCCGCTCTCTTCTATAAGTGAGACCATGCGGGCGTTACTATCGACAATTTCCTTGAGTCTTTTGTCTAAGTATTCGGAAAGAGTAGTGAAATACTTATCGTATAGGTCGTTTACTGTTCGAGTAAAGACGCGACTTAAACGCAACTGAGGCGGGATCACCGCAAACTTGGGAGCGATCTTCGCGTTGAAGCACTCTTCCAGATTTGCCAACAATCTGTTCCTACTACGAAGTAGTAAGCTATACGGAGCATTGAGTATTAGAGAAAAAGAAAGTCCTAAAAAACTGGTAATGAACGCCAGCGGCATCCCGCTTACGGACTGTCCTAATCCTGTTAGGATGGTATTAAATACATCCTCTATTTTTACATCTTGACTCGACGTCGGTGAAATCTGCGCTCCTTGGATAATACCTGGGATAGGTATGACCACGATTATTAATCCAACGAACGTGCCTAGCAGGCCCAATAGAATAAGGCTACTGGTAAGTGTGCGGAATGCTTCGTCGTGTCGGGCGAGTTCATGTTCGATAGAGCCGATAAGACTATCTACATCTGGAGCTTTATTTTGTCGGTATAAGGCTTCAAAATGTTTGAGCCAACGGACGGCCAAGGGATGCCGGGCACCCCTAATAACACTTTCGGGAGCCTGCTCTGTCTTTTCCTCTATATTGAAATCAGGATTGCTTCTCTCCCATCTCTCCATCGTACGCAATCCGTTGCGATATTGCCGCGTTTTTATGCACCCTCGGACAAATAGGACAAATGCATATAGGCCGACCAAGATAATGAGAACGACAAAAATTTCCCGAACCTGATCGCTGTTTTGGGCTAAGAATTCTAAAAGGAGATCTAAATAAGGCATGGAGGGACTCTACCGTACAAGATTTTGTTCATTTCGCTAGTAAGATTCCGGCCTTGACAATTACCTCAGTTCCCCGACGTAATCCAGGTGTAACAAATCGAATCACGTGACCGCGGTCGACCTGAGAATCTTCTCGCTCATCGGAAATTTGGTGATCTTCTGGCGAGTATTTGTCCCCTTGCTTTGGCCAAATCAACTCAAGGTCGCGTTCTTGGGCAAACCTTTCCAACTTTGCGGGTTTCTGTTCTAGCGATTTTTTTTTGCCATCCAACTGTTCGATTAAACCGATCAGTGCAGAATCCCACGGGCTGCTACGACTGTCTATCTTAGCTTGGATCGTCGTCCATTGATCTTTGAGAGCCGATCCCTCCGATATAAAAGAGACAAGATCCAATTTATTCACTGCCTCTTTGATCTTTTTAATGTCCTCGTCAATGGTCTCGGCATACTGTATCGACGGCATACTCTCTTCAGGTTCTAGTGGAAGTTCGTCGAGCATTTCTCGGAAACGATCTCGGGTATTTGTAATCTTTGAGTATCTTTTGTTCCATTCTTCGTCAGCATCCCGTACTTCTTCTTGGAACGATTTTAGTCCCTTTTCCACATCGGCCTCTAGCTTTCGTAGCTCTTGAAATTTGGCGTTGGTAGGGATAGATTGACAGAGATCTACGTAATCGTCGTGGGACGCTTGTATATTGTCGTGGAACTTTGTCAGCTTTTTTCTGAAGTTACTCAAATCGTCCAAAAATACGCCAACTTTCTTCACAAAGCTCTCTTCCGCTCCATCGAAGCCCTTGGCTACATCGAGGATATCCGAGAAGACGAGATCGCCAAGACCGCCTTTGTGTAGTTCTTCGCGGATCTGTCTTGTCTTGGAGACGATTTCCTGCAGAGCTTGGAGATCTTTCTCCCAGTGGGCAACTTCGTTGTCTAGAGCGTCAACCTTTTGTTGGAATTCTTCCATAGATATCCTATCCATTTTAATCTTTTGCTAGTCTTTATTTTTTAACGTCTTCATTGTTAGGTACATTGCTACAAAACATTCAACTATAGTTAAAGTCCTCGCATTTCAAGTATTCATCATAGATTTCTTCAAAATCACTTCCATCCTTTTCTTTTCCTATCGCGAAGTTGTAATAGAGCCGACCGAGATTGCTTTCGTCGACTCGAAGCTCGAGCTTGTACTGCCAATACGCGGCTTGCTTAAAAGCTCTGTTCTCTAGCGGCATGGGAATATCCGCTGCTTTCTGCCGATCTGCTTTCCGATTTTTGTAGTTCCAATCGAAGAATTCGTACAGTAAGATACTACGAATCTTACGATCATTAGGAGAAACCCTGCTCGCATAGCGATGTACCTCTCCCTTATCTAGGGAAATCCAACGGTCGAAAATGGGGCTGAAGCCTCGCATTGGATTGTAGGAACCTATCGGATAATTTAGCTTGTGTATCCCGAAGACTCGAAGTCTGAACTCTGGATCGCGTTGAGACATGCTGTAAATAGCCGCTCCCGAAGCCACGCTCGCCTTCAGGCCATTATTGGAACCTGAAAGAGTAGAGTCCGAAAACTCTTTAGCCTGTATCATCTCCCGGGCGACTTCTTTCACAATCGGCAATTTGGACGAATTGCCGGCCAAGATCAGGTGGTCTAGCCGGAATTCCGATATAATCTCCCGCTTGAAAAGTTCCTGCTGCATCATAGCTAGTTTTTTGAAGCCCCATTCCAATTCTCGGCTGAGCACAGAGCGAATAGCTTGGTAATCCATAGAGCTAAGTTCCTCCGGCAAGGCGTCGCCGTTGATGCTGCGCTTTAAGCCCTCCGTGACTTGAAATACATCGCGCTCTTCCCGGCTAACTAACTCAATCTTGGGCCAATTCATTTTCTCGTCGCTAGCTAGCAGGTCCAACAATCCCTTATCTTTTGTCTGGATCAGTTCCTCGTAGCGGTCCTGGGAAAAACATTGGTCGAACAACTGGTATGTCTTGCTGTTTGTCTTAATCTCCTCAGCTAACCGATAGAGACACAGAAAGTTCCTTTTCACGATACGATCTTGGGTGCGTAAGCCATCGCGAAGATCTTTTGCAAAGGGATAGCGACTGCGGTACTGTTCAGGGACGAGTTGCTCGTAGAAATATTTAGCCAAGTGAAACGTCAGCAGGTTTCCTCCCAGCCGATTGTCACCATCGGAACCGAGAATTTCCACTTGCGCTTCATCATTATCCATAGTGTAACGTACGATGGACATATCGGTCGTTCCCCCACCACAGTCGAATACCCCAATTATCTGTTCATCCATATCATCATTATCAAGCTGCTTCCACACATAATACACCGCTATAGCTTCAGGTTCACTAATGGCTAGGTCAAACTTAATGTCGCGATCCTGCAGAGCCTTTTCGGCCGCATCCCGCAGAGCCTGTTTTTGGCGATTGAATACTGCCGGATAAGTCAGCACGCCCTCTTCGGGCAAATACCCGAATTCTCCAATGAAGTGCTCTACCATAAACCGGAGATAAATAGCTACTTGGTCAACCGGAGTCAGGCTGATATGCCGCCTATTGATAGGGGGATGCCCGTTGATCAAGATGCCTTCCGACATCCCGGTAGAAATATAGATATTCTGATCGTCGGGTTGACTGAGAGCATATTTGAAATTCCAGCAGATACTGCTCATAGAATGAAGGTCGTTCATCTGCTGAAATGGCTGACGCCCAAAGCGCATGATGGCTTCCTCGCTCTCGGTCGCCACTAAGTGATGCTCGTTAGGCTCCAGAGGTTTGGAAAGTTCCAAACGTTCCGTTTTCTTATTTGTTGTCAGAAGCTGAAAGACAGTAGGCACTTCGACACGAGGTTCATTGGTTTCAAATGCTGCCAAGCGAGGCATTGTTTCTTCATCTTCAACAACATAGGCCAAGCAAGAATTGGTCGTCCCAAAATCGATACCAATAGGATAATCTAACGGTTTGGGAGGAATTACTTCGACAGAGAGTGAATACCTATCTTCGAACGCCGGGGCTTCCGCTCCTCTAGCCTCCCCCTTGACGATGATCTCGGGTTTAAAATACTTTGATTCTGTTACCCAAGGGATTTCGATAGTCTTTATTTGCAACTGGAGATCCAGCACACTCTCCTCATCAGCTCCCGCCGTTGAAATCTGAGGGTTAAGGATGACCGGTGCCTTCTTGGTGTCAATGACCTGCAGCCAAGGCGTATCGCTGGTCACGCTATTTATGCGTAGTGGTTCGCCCCGTAAGTGCGTAATGGTGGCACTCACCTCTTTCTGTCTTCGACTTCCGCTTATAAGTGCCGTATCGCCGGATAAACCCAGCGGATTGAAATCCACCTTGAGCACCGGCTGACGAGTGTACTTTAGATTGAGATGAAAATCGATATCACCTCTGTTCTGGATGGGAAAAACGAGATGTACAGGATGCCCTTCTTCAGACAGAGGCTGATTTTGGGTGAGCCTTACCGAAAAGGCTTTGTCTGGACCCAAGCGGAAGGGGTAGCTTGCCTCCGCTGGCACCATATCCACCACCTGCTCTCCCTTGGCCAGCCGGGGAGGCTTTTCCAAAACCACTTCGCTTGCGGCATAAAGGGCCAGATCGTGCCTTTGAGCTTCCTGATTTACCGGCCACACCTGTGCGCCGTCAGTGCCTTGGTCAAACTCCCGCCCCTGCTCGTCAGTCAGCCAGATTCGGGGAGCCTTTTGGACCCGGTAACGAAATGAAATCGGTGGCAGCGTGGAGTGCAGGATCAACCGTCCCCGTTGGCCGAGACGCCCGGTATGTAGCCGGCGTATTTCTATTTTTTCTTTTGGAGCCAAAGAAACGGGCCAATCCGCTTCCGAAACCCATTCTCCCCATTCCACTCCATCGAGACGTTCCAGTTCCACGGGTATCTTCCCGGTATTCTCAAACCGCATGATGACTGGATAGCCTTCAAAGAGCGTCAATAGCTCATTGGGCTTGGGAAATACCTCTAGATGGGCGAGTTGAGTCCCGCAACTGCTGCAAAAGATGCTTCCCCTCCCATAAGGCCACTGACAAACAGGACAAGCACCCATCGCCTTATCGGCCCGCTCTTGGCTCACTTCCCTAAGCATTGGCGTCCGCCATCACATATATGTCGTCTTTGCAGTGAGGATCGCGATAGTCTAGGCGTTTGGCAAAACTATCTTTGTCCTGCAAGTATCGCTTTATACGGTCGTCCAATTCGCTGTCGCTGATATCCAAACGCTCTAGCACATCATTGAATTTTTCGCCGAAAGCCTTGTCGAGCAGGTTGTGGAACAAGTCGTTCGCATCCACACTATTGCCGTGTATCACAACTTTGGTAGCGGGATATACATGCTCCACTAGATGGCTTTGGAGGGCCAAGTACTGCTCAAAAGCGAGGTTATTGCCATTCAAGTGCCAGTTGTCCTGAATCTTTTGCACCTCTTGGCGCAGCCTATCTCTTATAAACTGGTCTCGGGCCAAAGTCCGGCGTGCCATCTCGAGATTAAGTCCGTAATCGTCCTCGCGCTTTCGGCCCTGTGCGCGGTAGGTCCGGTAGAATCTTCGGTTGTCATAAGTCACTACCCCGAGTAAGATACCACCAATGAGCGGCTGTAGGGCATCCACTAGCATCCGCGCTTCTTGGTCGTTTTTAGGCGGTAGGATCTCCGGATATTTGATATAGTCCTTGGTCGTGTACCGCTTGTATACATTTTGCGGCATTCCACGGTTTTTTTCGTATGCTTCGTGCAGTTTATTCAAATTGTCGATAGCGAACAGGGGAAAGGCCATCCATTGGCTGACAAATATAACCGAATCGGGGGCGTGGTACTCCACTTGAGAGGCTCGCACGTTTTGTTCGATTTGCGTTTTCCACCTGTTTTCACCTGGAGGAAGTCCTATTGTTCTCTGGATGTGAGGATCCATACCCGAGAAACGTGGTTTTGACTCGGACATCCGTGGTTCGGCCAGCCCTGATCTTTTCAGTATCTCATCTTTCTCATTATGGTTCTGGTTTTCCACCTCTTGAACGGCGTTTCTATCAGCATAGAACTCCTTAAATAGGCCAAACGAGAACTCACTCAATGAATCCTCTACCTCTCCCCAATCACGAGGGGTATTGTCCCTATTCGCAGAGCGATTGAAGATAATGCGGGTACAATCGCGTATGGCATCGATCTCGTTCCCTTCGCGAGTAGCGTATTCAGCAAACAGCAGCCGGGCTTCTTGCGAGCGGAAATAGGTCTCCAAAACACCTTGTAAAACTTCATTGAAACCGGCACCCGTCCGTCCTTTTTTATGGCGTAGATACGTCTCTATTTCCTCGCGGTAGTTAAGTTCGGGCATGAGATTGAGATTGCGCACACTGGACATCCGCTTGCTATAAGAACGATAGAAGCCCCCGAAGCGGTTAGCCATCTCTTGAAGATGATCTTGAAATTTCTCCACCTTGGCCAGCAAACCACTGAGTTGCACATGAAGTTCGCCATCTGCACCCCGGACTTGGGTCTGTTGGCCGACAAAGCCGATCATGTTGTCAAGCAGGCCCTTTTCCTGCTCATGTCTCCCGGAATTGGGATTGAGCAGCCGACGGGCCGCCTCCTGCTCATAGCGATCAGTGACCCATTGCTTGAGTTGGTCCCTGACGGCCTCTACCTGCTGTTCCAGATTACGGGTGAAGAGCTGGGCATTCTGATCAAAGGACTTCCGTTTGCGTTCTTCATAATAGTTGATAGCAATGCGTTTCGTTAAGACGGCAAAGGGCATCTCCTGTCTAGCCGCTCGTAGGAGAGCCTCGTATTTATTGTACTCGTCGGAAAATTCGATTGGGATCGGCGGAGCCTCTGGTGCTTCTATGGGCCGGTTCTCCATGGCCTGCAATTCCTCTTTGACCCGCTCCAGTGCATCGACGGCGATCTTCAGCCACTCAACCATGAATTTGGGGCCGAACTCCAAGGGGTCGCACAGTAATTTCAGACATTCATCTTCTACTCGCTTTTCGAGCTCGGGACGGTCTGAGCCAATATTTTCCAAAATCTGCTTCACACCATCGCCCTTTTGGGTGCCTTGCTGTAACAGTCTTTCCCCTACTCGTCTCCGCACTTGGCTAACCCATTCAACCATCTGCTGCCGCGTTTGCTCCACTTGGCGGTCCAAAACCTTTTGGTCCCTTACCACCGGTGCCGCGAGCAAATCGTCCCGCAATTTATTGAAAGCCGGTTCGATCAACTCGTTGACGACCTCGTCTATCAAGGTGAAATCCTTTCCCGGCTTGACCAAGCAGCGTTTCAAAAAGAGATCCTTAGTCAGGCCCATCTGCTCCATGCGGGGTTTGACATCGGCATCATCAAAGCCCTGAGGAATTCTGTTGTCCTTGGCTATGATGAGTTCTACCAGATACTGAGCGCAGCGGTTGGCAGCCGCATTGGCCATACGAGGCTGATTCAATTCAATCTGGGAAAGCCCAAAAGATGCATACCGACGTGGAAAATACTGGACATAGTTTCCGCTGCTGAAGATGGCCATATCTTGTAGGTACTGCTCCATATTGGAACGTACGCTGCGCTTTTGAGCGGCGAATCTGGTCTTGTCGAAATCCAGCAGTAGAAATTCAGCGATCATCTGGAATGTATCGGTGAATTCGTCAATGCGTTCTCCGGCCATATTCTCCTTGTCGAGCATATAGACCGTCGAAAAAGGCGGTGCTTCCACCTGCCGTGAGGTTCCATCCCAATTAAATTCGTGGGTAGAGTACTCGCTTGTCTCCTCGTCTGTGGTGGCAATAAACCGGGGCTGCATGAAGTACTCGAGTTCCTTGAGCGCGGCAAAGCCGTTGGCATGGACGGCCTCTACTCCTGTGGGATCCACTTTATCGTCGAAAACCGTGGGCATGGCCAGAAAAGCCGTGCGCGTAGAAGTCGAGAACAAAACTCGACATAGAAATCCGACGTCGATAAAGCAACCAGACCCCGTTCCACCACCGAGGGAAGACACAGTAATAATCTCCAAGGTGCTAGTATCTACCTCATAATCAGGGTAATGGCTGTTCATGTGTGCAACGGCCTCTTGGGCAGTTACCTTTCTCCCCAATCTGTTGATGGCATCGCGAATTCTTGTGTAATGGTGGAAGAAAGCCAACCGTCCGAAGGAACGGATCTGCGCTGCCCCTTGCGTGATAGCATTGTCGGCCATCGCGTCTAGTTCGCTGGGCAACCAGTCCCATATATGCGGATAGGCATTCTTGTTGCGCCGGTATCCAGCCAACTCCTCGGGCTGGACCCGCCCATCAATCTTCTGTGAAATGGTAAGGTCAATGAGCCTGTCCAACTCGTCAGGTACCTCCTCGCTCAGGGACTCATTGCGGATGTCAGTATCGAACCACAGGTATTCCATGACGGGTAAACCCGCTACTCTGTACTTTTCGTAGAACAGCCGCCGCAGCCGCCGCAGTACTTCCTTTCCCGTACCGCCCAAGCCGATCAAAAGCGTGGGACGGATATCTATCGTTTGGTTTTCTTTTTTTGCTTTAGTTAGAGTACCCACCTTAGCCATAGTATTCTCCTTCAATTTTGCTTCAACCAGTCATTAAATGCTGTCTGAAAACCTTCGGCTGCGCTCAGGTCGAAGCCCCCGGCGGCTGTCGCACGAGGGGCAAAGTATCCGCAGATGAGCGCAGAGGCGGATTGCTTGGGACTCACTCGGAATTTTCAGCGGCCGATGGCCGGGCGACAAGTTTTACTATCACCACAATGAGAATTAGGATCACCATCCAAGCGATGAAGACTCGCCATTCAATTTGCGACCATGACACCCAGCCCATTGAAAAATCAAAAAGGCCGCTCAACCCACAGGAGGCGATCACCGCAAAGCCCCCCCACGATACGAGGGCGGATATGCCAAAAGCCGTGGCCGGGTGCTTGTCTCGGTTCTTAATGAGCCCGCTAAAGAGTATATAGACCGAAAAGATATAGACGATTACAGAAAACACCAGAATCCAGACTATGCGCCCAACCTCCACATAGCGAAAGGTGCCCTTCGATCTGGTCACCGGTGGCGGGACTCCTACCCGAACAGGTTCAAATTGGTCCGAGGGGATGCCCAGCAGCGGTTTAGCTTCATCAATTGAGACCGCAAAATTGAGATTCTGCCCCTCGCCATGGCTAGAGCTTAGATTAAAACTTACCACGCCAATTACCTCCCCGGTCTGGTCGAATAAAGGCCCGCCACTATTGCCCGGCGATACGGCAGCATCCGTCTGAATCAGCCTGAGGCCCTCCGGGGTAGTACGGACCTCGGAGATAATCCCTTCAGTGACCGAGTACTCTAGCCCTAACGGGTTGCCTATTGCCACGACGGGATCGCCCGAACTTATATACTCCCCTGATCCAAGCCTAGACTGCTGTAGGTGTTGGTTGCGCGGATCGACGTTTATCACCGCTAGATCTTTGAGTTCGTCTTGGGCGACAACGCCCGTAATCGGCATCCAAGTTCCGTTGAACGGCTTGGCCCATCCTTCTTTGATGCCCTTGATTACATGGTGCGCCGTGAGAATTTGGCCCGTTGACTTGACGATGATTCCGCTCCCCACTTCCTCTCCTTCATTGGTAGAGACCTTGAGGAATACTACGCTTCCCTTCTCTTCCTTGGCAATCTGCTGAGTAAACGTGGAGCCGCTTTGTCCCGGCCCGCCACACCCCATCCAGCCGATAATCAGTATTATGATGATGTGCCGTTTCATCTTGCCTCCCTCGTGCTATTTGAGGCGTTCCAGTTCAATATTGCCCTTGTGGTTGAAAATCTCATCCTTTTCAAAAGCCACCCCCTCCTCGCTGACCGGATCGCCCATCCGATTTATTAACTCGGCCCTTGGCAGTAAGCAGTATTTGCATTTGAACAAGCCGTCTCGCCGCAAGTATCCCAAAACGATATCCTTTCCGCTTTGGTTTGTGTACCCCAATTCCTTTTGACCGCCGGGGCGCATCCAGTACTTGTACTCGACATCTGCCAGCCGGTAAACGAGCCTTCTAAAATAAACCCTTCCTCCGGCAGCTACCACAGCGATGGGTAGCAAGATCACCTTGACCCAAGCCCACCACAGATAGAGAGGGGAACGGACTTGCAGCCTGCCTCTTATGGCTCCTCCCTTGGGCACCACTTCCAAACCCTCTCGGTCTCGGTGTAGGAAGTGTATCAGATCTTCTGGCGTATAGATACGCTCGACCTCTTGGAGGTTGTCGGTGAAGTACTTCTCCTGATAAGTCGGAGTCATGCGAAACGAGCCGGGCGGTATCTCCAAGACGACCTTGGACATATATTGCACTGGAATCGGGCTTATACGCGCCATGCCAAGCTGGTCGAAGAAGCCGACTTCGTTGGGCAATAATGGTCCTAGGTGGACCCGGCACGAATAGCGGTATTTGTTTTGGCTATTGTGCTCTAGCTTCTCTTCAAGGCGGGGTGGAGTAACTCGTCCTCTCCCGCCGGCTCGACTCCAGTACCGCCGATCTCCGGGCTGCATGGGAACGATCCTAGGTTGGCTTACCTTCAACCGCACCGGATTACCATGCCCATCGGTCGGCTCGATATTCAGGTAGCTCAATTGCGACTCTAAGGTAAAGGAGAAATATACCGACTCGGATTCGTCCATGCCGATGTCGCTCGGCTGGTCCGAATGTGCCCGGCGTTTGCGATGTAGAACAATGCGGTGATCTAGCGGTTTCATCAGCATCGGTTCCAAACCGCCAGTCTTGAGTCGGGAGATGAGTTTGCCGAATCTAGTGCGCTGATCTTCTTCTGTGAGATAGGCATATAGGACCGCCCCACGCGGACCTTGGTGGTATGTCTTGTCCGGGTGATTGAACAACCGTCCGTCAAAGGGCAGACTCAGCGGCACGGCATATAGTACTTGTACTGCATCCTCGGCAAAACGTGTATAGAGCCCTCGAACATCCTCGTCATTGGTGGTCGCCTGCACATTATCGGTTAAGAAAAAAGTAATCGGTGCCCATCCAAGCCCTTCTTTAAAAGCCCTGAGCAAATTGGTATAGCTGCCCCAGCGTGCGTCTTGGATCTCCTCGATCCAAACGAGCGAATCCGGGTGTTGGGATATAAAAAATAAAGTGCCTGCCTCCAGTTGCTGATCTTGGCAGGCTTTTTCCAACGAGGTCAGCAATTTCTGTAGCTCACCTGTTTGCTGGAAGCCCTCCATTGAACCAGAGCCATCGACCAAGATGCTGACATCGGTCCCAGCGGCGGTACGAGGGCCGCCAAACCCTAGGCAGCACAGCAGAGCAACGTACCAGATTCGTTGGTTTTCAAATGGCCAATAGGTCATAGCGATATAGATGGTACTCATGATCGCGAGTCAGCACGTACACGTATTTGCCGAAACCCGCTGGCGGCACAACTGGCTCTTCGCCTAAAGGCCAGCTTCGCAAGAAAGGTTCCCCTCCCCATTCATCAAGACGGGAAAGACGAAATTCCGTATTAGCTCCCACTCCTCTTTGGAAATTGGCGACCAAGCCGCCCAAGCCTTTGGTCTGATCGAGGTGCCTCATGGAATATCCGGGACTACACTCCAATTTGGACGCAACTTGCCGATCCAACGGATCGAACAACAGCATAAAATTAGACCCTATCGCCATATAGCAATAGCCGGACTCGATCCGCAATGCCTGTAGGGCCTGTACCTCTACCTTGGTTCGGCCCGGAATTTCTTTTAGCACCTGTTGGCCGACTAACTGTAGGGCACACAAGCCCCCTTCTTGATTCAATAGCCATATTGACGGATCCTCGCCGCGCATCACGCCCTCCCAAGCGGCTAATGTGTCGCTGAGGGTACCCCTATACGGGATTTTCTCTCCTTGTTCTAAATCCAAGAAAGCAACCCTGTTTTCCTCCTCTATTAAGCCTAGATAGACATCGCTTCCCCGAATTGGAATCATTTCTTCGATATGCGACGAATTTTTGTATGGCTTTTGCAATTCGTCGAAAATGCGGTCCTTGCTCTTCCAGTATCGATCGCAACTTGCTTTATCTACCTTATACATATGAATAGTCAACGCCTCTTGGGCCAGCAGGAAAAGTCGATTCCGGCCTAAGGCAATCTTCTCGACGCGCTCACATTCCACGGCAACCTGCTTCCACGAAGTAACTTGCAGCATATCGTCGTTCAACAACGCAGAGGTCGGAAATACCTGCAGCGTCCCCACCTCCGTGAGCGCGTAAATCCACCAGCGGTCAAAATCCACCTGACGCAAGGAAGCCCCATTGAGCCGAGGCAGGTCGCGTGGCTCGTCCTCTATGTAGGTACTCATTTCTCCGCTGGATTTATTCACTAATACAGGCTGGCCGAATACGTTAAAGAAGTCGTCAACTTGGTCCATAATGACCTCCATATTCCCAACAGCACTGTCTTTACTCTCTCCAGAAGGTATGTCGGCCATGTAATCGACAGGTTTGCTCTCGACAGCATCGCCGCAAACTGCACAAAAATTAGCGAGTGCATGATGCTCGCGACCATCTTTAGAACACATCCAAGCGTTCTTCTGCCAATTCCAGTTTTGCATTATTTTTCGTAACCTTTGATCAAGTTAAACTCTATCCCAATCTCGCGTACAACCTCAAAACTAACCGGTACGGTGTCGCTTGTGATTTTGGTAAAATAGACCGCTACTGAGTAATGTCAAATAAATGGCAAAGATACCGACCCGGCCCTCATACAGTTGTCCCCAGCACCCCCCAACCCCAATTCCTAATTCCCAATTCTCCCACATCCTCCACCCCAGCTCGCAACAACTCGGCCACGCTCCACGCTTGGGCGATGCAGCCGCGAGGAGCAAAAGGCGGCTCAGCGTCAAATATCTCCGAGACCGTGCCCAAGCCCGCCTCGCCTAAGTGCGCGGCAAAGCCGTCGAGGAGGGCGCGAGCGCGCTGGCGACCCGCACGGCCGTGGCAACGGCAGAGAGCGGTGATGTACGGGCCGATGAGCCAGCCCCACACCGTGCCCTGGTGATACGCGCTGTCGCGCTCCCACGAGCCGCCCGCATATTGGGCGCAGTACGCCGGATCGCTCGGCGAGAGGCTGCGCAGGCCGCGCGGGGTCAGCAAGTGTTCTTCAATCACCGATAAGATCCGCCGCGCCCGCTCGCCCTCGATGAGCGGGAAGGGCAGCGAGAGCGCAAAAATTTGATTGGGGCGCAGTGCCCAATCCGGCCCCTCGGGGGCGACTACGTCGCAGAGGTACCCGCGTTCTTCACACCAGAACAGGCACTCAAAGGACGCACGCACCTCAGCGGCGCGCTGGCCGTACTCGGTGCGCTGACCAAATACCTCGGCCAAGTGCTGCAAAATTTTGAGCGCATTGTACCAAAGGGCATTGACCTCCACCGGCTTGCCCATGCGCGGTGTGACCACCCAATCGCCGATCTTGGCGTCCATCCACGTCAGTTGCACCCCCGGCTCCCCAGCCGCGAGTAGGCCGTCAGCATCAACCCGGATCTGATAGCGCGTACCGCGCATGTGCCAAGCGGCTATATCCTCTAGCGTCGGCCAGAGCTCGCTGGCAAACTCGTAATCTTGGGTGTATTGCAAATACTTGTAGAGTGCGACAAAAAACCACAAAGTCGCGTCAACGGAGTGGTATTCGAGAACCGCTCCCGCGTCGGGAAAGCGGTTGGGTATCATGCCCTCGCTGACGTGCTCGGCAAACGCCGCGAAGATGCCCCGCGCCTCGGCAAAGCGCCCGGTGACCAAGCAGAGGCCGGGCAGGGCGATCATGGTGTCGCGGCCCCAATCCGTGAACCAGTGATAGCCCGCGACAATGGTGTGCAGGCCGTCGCCGCGCCGCACCACAAACTGGTTGGCCGCTCGCGCCAGCGACCGCAGCAACGGGTCGGCCGCCCAAGGGGCGCGCACCTCCACCTGCTGACGGCGGCCGATCTCGCCGGCGAGGAGTGCGAGGGGGTCGCGGCAAGCGGGAAGCTCGGTGGCCGCAAGTACGCCAACGGTAGCCCCGGGAGCGAGCTCAAGGCGCAGACGACCGGGTGTGAACAGGTCCTCGCTGTGGTCGAGACCTCGCTCTTCCTCGCGCGGATATTGGAAGTTGTAGTACCAATCAGGGGCCGCCTCCCAGTACGCGCCCGGGGCGAGGAGATGAGCAGTGGACTGTTCCCAATAGGGGCGATAGACCAGCGCGTCCTCAGCCCAATGGGCCATTGGCGCGACGTGATCGTTGGCCTGCATCAAGTGGTGATAGTCCCGGCTCGCGAAAAAAGGGCGCAATTCCAAACAAAGCGGGCCACGCGCCCTCACCAGCTCGTACGCGACGACCAAGGTGTGCTCGCCCGCGAGCAAGGCCAGCCGCTTGCGCAACTCCCACCCATCCCCCGCGTACGTCCACGTCGGCACCGGCTCGGGCGCGAAGGCCGTCAACCATTGGTCGCCCCGCGGGTGAATGACCCCGGGGAACATGCTGCAACCTAGCTCGACGCGGGCTGTGGGCAGGACCAAGGTCTCGTCGAGCCGCGAGAGCAACACTACCCGGCCGACCGGCGGACAGGTCGCTACGACTAGCAGGCCGTGGTAGCGCCGGGTGTGCGCCCCGCTGACGGTGGAGGAGGCCCAGCCGCCCAAGCTATTGGTCTCCAGCCACTCGTGGGCAAAGGTATTGGCCAGTGGGTAGGGCCTATGGACATTTAGGCTATTGCCAAGCATGAGCAGACCAGATGAATCATTCCTAATGTAACCGACATCGGCCTTGTCGTAGCGCGTGGCAATGCGGCGAAACGGCTTGATCCGGCCAGAAAACCGCTTCGAGAAACAAGCGGTTGTCGCGACCCGGCCGACCTCGATCGCCGGGTTTGCCCGGCAGTAGCGGCACCACCCGCTGCCATTGGGCTTCATGGACCATCCGTTGCGTCTCCACCTGCGGCGACCACGTGCCACTGAAAAACCGCTGGAGGCGGCCCATCTGCGCCGAACCCGAAAGGACGGCGGCCCACTTTTTGAGGTTGACCGAACGAGGTTGAATTAACGCACATAGCATATGAGGCAACAGCAGCGCTTAGTAGTTCGACATGAGAAGGGCCACTTGACACAGCACCTTCTTTAAGCGAGTCATTTTCTTCACCGTGTAGCTCCTATCCGTTAGGGGGAGGGTCGTTTGGACACCAACCAATAAACCTAACGCGGGGCTGCACGGCAAAGTAAATATGCTGTCGTGTAGTTAGGCTCCGATATAGCTTTAAGCCGACCAGTGAAGGAGCATCCAGATGCAAGTCAAAACCGAGCTAGAAAAGCGCGACCCGGCTCTTTATCGCGCCCTATTCGAAGAGGTTCTTGACGCGATCTTCATTGCCGAGCGGGACGGGACCATCATCGATGCCAACCATGCCACCAGTATCCTGTTTGCCTACGAACGCGCCGACCTGCTCGGCTCGAACCTCCGCGACCTCTACGCGGACCTAGACAATTATAAGCGGTTTCAGGAAGAGATTGATCGAGAAGAGTCCGTGCGCGACTTTGCCGCGGCGTTTAGAACCCGCACCGGGCACCGATTCGATGCGCTCATAACAGTCTCGGTTCGGCGAGCCGCAGGCGGCACTTACACAGGCTATCAAGGCATCATCCGCAAAATCAGCAAGCACAAGCGCATGGAGAGACATCTCCAGAAGTTGCGGACGCTGGCGGCCAAGCTCTTGATCGACCGGGAGCGCGAGCGGGTGCGCCTTGGGACCGATCTCCACGATTCCATCGGGCAGATGCTGGTGCTGTCGAAGGTCAAGGTCAATTCACTGCGGCATTCCGACGACGCCGAACGCGAAGCCTTGATTGACGCATTGGAGAGGGACCTAGACGAGATGGCTCATCTCATCCGGTCCATGACCTTCGACAGCAGTTCACCCGTGCTCTACGGCATGGGGTTCATACCAGGTATAGAGGTACTCGGCGATCTCATTCATTCCCATTACGGGTTGACCGTGCGCGTGGAAGTCGAGGACAAGTGGGATATACCCAACCACGACATACGCGGCTTAGTGTGCAGGTTCATTCGCGAGTTGCTGGTGAATGTCGCTCGGCATACCAACACAGACCAAGCCACCGTCTCCTTGCGTCGAGATGTAGCCCGGCTGCAGGTGGTAGTAGAAGACGCGGGCGAAGGCTTTGATGGCGCGCATTTGGACGAGATGGACCAAGCCAACCACTTCGGTCTGTTCAGTATTCAAGAGCACCTGCTTCACATCGGTGGCTATTTAACGATCCACTCGACGCCCGGGAAAGGCACGTGCTGCCTACTAACGCTTCCGAGTTCCCTGTCTGAAGAAGAAGGCCATTCCCTATGACTTTGAAGGTTTTTCTGGTAGAAGACCACACTATGGTGCGCCAAGCACTGTACACGCGGCTCGAACGAGAAAGCGGGATTGAGATCGTCGGCGAGGCCTCCGATGGTCGCACGGCCATCGACTTGATCCCCGCCTATCAACCCGACATTGTGATCGTGGATATAGGGCTGCCCGACCTGAGCGGCATTGAGGTAACGCGCCAGATAAAGGCCACGCATCCGCGGGTGAAGTTCGTCGCGCTGTCGGAACACGCGGACAAGCGTTTTGTGGAGGGCCTACTCAGGCCGGTGGCTCGGCGTACCTGCTGAAAACGAATTTCATCAACGAGTTAGTCGAAGCGTTGTGGGAAGTACAGGCCGGCCGCCAGTACGTGAGTTCGCAGTTGACCAACCCCATCGTCGCCGGCCAGCCTCACTCGACTGCCTCCGACGAGCCTTCGCCCCTAACGCGGAGCGAGCGCGTGGTGCTGCGATTGGTCGCCGAAGGAAAAACAACCGCGCAAATAGCCGAAGCACTCCACGTGACTCAAAAGACCATCGGCACCCATCGCCAACATATAATGGATAAACTCAACCTTCACAGCGCAGCCGCATTGACGGCGTACGCGATCAGGGAAGGGTTGGTGGATGGGTATTAGGAACTAGCAGAGATCTTGAGCTACCTCCTCGGAGCGCGGGCGTCTCGCTCGCCTCGTTAATTATTCCTCCGCGTCAATTTCCCATTCGCGTTGAATCCGCAAGGCAAGTCCGACGAGGGCTGTTAATAACGCTCCTTATGTCCTGACGGACATACGCGCAGACAAGCCCGCAAAGCTCCGCACCCCAAGCCGCATCAGGCATTTTCTCGAAAAAGATCAGGTAATCACCTGATAGATCAGCAAAAAATCAGGTGATCTCCCGATACAAAACCACCGCGGCGATTGCTATTTTTATAGTAACGAAAGGATCGAAGCCTTATGAACACCATATACTCTCACATCCGCACACTTCTCGTCGCCAGCTTCCTCATCCTCGGCAGCACGGCTGTGGAGCGACCCCTGTCAAGTATATCGACGAGGTCGACGTGACCCTGCAAGAGCAGATCGAGCTTGCCTTTGATGACAACGCCTCTATCACCAGCATATAAGGAGACAGTTCATGCCATCTAGTGTTTTTAATTTGTCTAGTTTTCGACCATACGACGCTGAAGAGGTCGCGACATTTCTCAACGAACTGCGCCAGCAGCATTGGTCTCTGTCATCATCGGCTTATCAGCGCAAACCCGAACATATCCCCTCTCTAACGACCGAAGCTTTGCTCAAAGAGCAGCGCGAGCATCCTCATCGCGTGGGCTACTATATACTAAGGTACAAGGGCCGGATCATCGCTTCGATGAAGATCGACGATAAATTCGGCGACGGACAGGTGGCTGTCTGTGCAGATCTAGAGACTCATCCGGCCTTTCAGCGTCGCGGTATTCCTTGGTTTCGTATGCTCCCGTGTGTACGCGAAGTGATTGAGATGGATTTCCAATGGGTCGAATTAGTGACTTGGGTCTTTAATCGCAAGGGCATTCCTTTGTATAAGCGATGCGGCTTTCGCGCCGTGCCGGGCACTTCCTTATTGATGGAGAACTATCTCCCTCTCCTTATTCGACATCCGGCACTGCGATCTTATTTCCAGCGGTGCGATTACATCAAAACACTTAACAATAAACGCAGCTATGGCTATGACCACCTTAAATACCACGATCTGTATGTATTCCAGTATCAGTGGCAGGCGGGCGACGAAACGTGGGAGGTTCTAGTTGATTTTCAACGTCGACAGATTGCGTCGATAGGCTGTCGTGAGTGGTCGTTTGGTGCTTGGGTGGTAAGCGAGGATCCGTTACAAGTGCGGGTGCGGATGGAGAATCGGACGGCACCAGAAATCAGTTGCTGCCAGTCGGATGGCTTGGATGCTGTGGTGCATGCGTTGTGCGGTCAAGAACGGCAGGTAGAGTGGGATTTAGAGGCGAAAGACGGTGTGGATTTGTCGGTGCATATTGGCTCACTTCAGTTTCCATTTACGGTTCGGCAGCACTCAACAGAGAGCATAGAGGTCCATCATGCGTAACAGATCGCTTCTCGTCAGTATCCTGCTCGTCGCGTGGGTGACAACAGGCTGCGATGACGTCAAATCAGTTGCGTCCTATCTGCAAGCTCAGGTCGGTGAGTACTATCATATTGCGCGGACAGATGATTGGAATGAGGAGAGCATTCCCCAAGCATCTGTCGAATACGCGGGCGAAGTCGGCGTCAAACTCAAGCGCACAGTCGAATTGGTTTTCGATACGGAAGCCCCAGGTATTGGTGAGATAGGATGGATGGGAATTACCCCTGACAGCTCCTTGCTCCTTACAGATCGAGTTTCTCGTGAGGCACATGAGTTCAGCCTAAACGATGGCCGGTACATCCGCTCCTTTGGACGCCAAGGCAAGGGACCCGGAGAGTATGGGAACGCTGATAGTATGGTCCTAGACTCCAAGGGATCTATTTATATCCAAGATGGTATATACGGCCAGCTATTGCGCTACAACCGACAGGGGCAGTATCTCGGCCATAAGATGCGCTGGATTAGCGGCGTAGATTTGCTAGTCAACCGCGAGGACGAGTTTCTTCTCATGGAGAAGAAATACGGTCTATTCTTGCAGATTCGGCGAGTTACTGGCCTTAATGGAGAGATAAAATATACTTTGCCTCTTTTCAGCAAGAAAGAGGAGATTGTTACTTGCTTTATGAGTAATCCAGCTCAACTGTCTTACAATACTACGTCAGATCATCTGTATTACCTAGAGCTAAACGACTATATGGTAAAAGAGATCAACGCCTCAACTGGCGAGGTTCTCCGACGGTTTGGTATTATGGTTCCGAGTTATAACGCTTTGAAACTCGAGAAGCAGATGTCTTCAAATTTCGTATTCTTACCAGAAAAGTATCACGACTTAGATTGTGGCTCATTGGATCTGGAGGAACTCACCTATTTGATAAGCGATATCGGTCAAGCTACTAGCATGGAATTACTTGAAGACCGTTATTTACTAATTTCACATAGTTTGCCCGATGTAAGATCCATTAATGTATGGACACTTTACGACCTAACTCCTCCAGGTTCATCGACGATGATTAAGGCATATTCACTCAATAGTGTCGCCTATCAATCGTTAAATGGCACTAAGAAAAATTCGCAAGGTGGTGTTATTCAAGCTAGCAGTATAGATGGAAGAATCACCTCTTGGCAGAATCAGCTCTATGTGTATAAACCGCCATCCGTAGAGCGGGCTGAGGTTTCCAACGGCGTGGTAGAAGTATATGAAGTGTCCATAGATTGAAAGTGAAGGTAAATGGGCTGACTACCGATCTCACCTTCCTCAAACGAAAGGAGTCCGTTATGTTGAGTCTCGCTAAGAAATCTCTCTATAGGCATACTAGTCTTATCATTGTTCGTAACAGTTAGTTTACTGGCTCCACCGTACATCATGAAGATCATTATTGATGATGTGTTGCTATCCAGGGAACTTGACTGGCTACTCATAGCCATTGCCGTTCTATTGAGTATCATATTGACAAACTTAATCTTGTCTTTCGTATCCGATTATCTATATGCGAGGATCAGCAATCGAATCGTCCGGGACATACGCGTCGAGTTGTTCAAACACCTTATACACTTGCCTTTGGGCTTCCGCAACCGGCAAAAGACCGGGGACTTAATCTTTTGTTTGAATAGCGATGTAGGAGTGATTCAGTCTGTTCTGACTTCAAGTGTGCTGCGTTTCCTGCATAATGTCTTGACCCTAATTGGCCTTGTAGCAGTACTATGTTGGATGAATGCCACTTTGTTCCTGTTATCGGTCATTGTCATACCCTTTTTTGTGGCGAATCTGCTTTACTTTCAGCCCAAGATCGGAAAGATCGTCGAATCCATTCAGCAACAGGGGTCCGATATTTTTAGCCATGTTGTTGAGCGATTCAACAACGTTCCGCTGATTCAACTCTCCAACAGCGATGGCTACGAAACGCATCGCTTTCGCTCGGCCCTCAACGACTTAATCGCATTCGTCATGCGCAACGTGCTATACTCGGCCTCCATGCGTACAGTTTCGTCGGGACTGGTGGCTCTAACGCCAGTGTTTATCATGGGATGGGGCGGCTATCAGGTAATGCAGGGCGCGATGACAGTCGGATCTCTCATTGCCTTTCTCCAGTACACTTCGCGCTTGTTTGGTCCAGTCAGTGGACTACACGATTTGTACATGGACTTAGTAAGGGGCTTGGTCTCCATGCGCCGGGTGCTAGAATTCATGCAGTTACCCACGCAGCAAGCGATCCATAAAGGCCACAAACCCTTCGTCTATCAGCACACCATTGAACTACAAGACATTTACTTCCGCTTCGGCGATCAAGCGGTTGGCCGGCTTGGCAGCAGGCTGGATTCCCAAGGACCACAGGCCCGAACCGCACTCTCACAGGAAAGTACCTACGATGAGTTTTCCCTTTGCAGACCAAACCGGCCACGGCGTCAAGGTCGCCATCGTCGATAGCGGCCTCGTGCCCAATCACCCCAAAATCGGGCTTGTGGCTGGAGGCATCTCGCTAACCATAGGGCCGGATGGCTCAATACGCTACAGTGACAACCACGCCGATTGCGCCGGCCACGGCACGGCCTGCGCCGGCATCGTTCGCCGCAAAGCACCCGCAGCCGCTCTCTACAGCGTACGCATCTTTGACGAATCGCTTCAAGCCGATAGCCGCTTACTAATCGCAGCCATCGAATGGGCTTTAGAACAAGGTATGGACATCATCAACCTGAGCTTGGGCACCACCGACGTAGCGCAGCGAGACACCTTAGCCCGCATCTGCCAGCAAGCCGCAGCTCAAGGCGTCCTCACGGTCGCCGCCGAGCACGAAGAAAGCCGCGAGAGCTATCCAGCCCACTTGCCCCAAGTCATCGGCGTGGGCGCGGGACCATTGCAGGACCTATACGATTACTACTATCGCCAAGGAGCCGCCATCGAGTGCATAGCCCGGGGCGATCTCCAGCGGCTGTGCTGGCTAGATCCGCCCGAGGTCATGCTGGCGGGTACCAGCTTTGCCGCGCCCCACATCACCGGCCTGCTCGCTTTGATCCGTCAAGCCCATCCCAGCGCGAGCTTAGCACAGGTGCGCGAAATCCTCCGCAACCACGCTCTGCCCGAAGCCGCTTGTGCCTCCGTGCCCAAAACCGCTCCTCTACCCCGTGCTGAAGACCCGTTCGCCTACATTCAGAAAGCCGCCCTCTATCCCTACAACAAGGAGATGCACTCGCTGGTGCGCGGGCGCGATCTGCTCGGCTTTGAAATCGTCGGCGTCGGCGATCCGGTCGGCAAGGGCTTGGTCGGCCAAGACGCCGGCGAGGCCATTGGTCTGCCGCCAGCGGGCCTGCCCATTGCGCCCAGCCTAACCGCCGCCCTACGGGGAGCCGATACCCTTATTTTGGGCTATATGGACCAACTGAGTCGCATCCGCAAAAGAGACCTATTGCGCGAAGCCGTCCAAACCGCCATAGACCAAAGCGTCCACGTCTTCAGCCTCTCGGCTCTGCCCTGCGAGCAATACGCCGATTTGTACGAACAAGCCACGGCTAAAAGGCTAAACCTGTACTATCCGTCGCTGTCCGCTAAAGAAATAGTACAGACGCTCAGGTCAGAGATGCATCAGCCCCAAGTAGATGTGCCGGTCTTAGCGGTCACAGGCACCAGCTCACAGCAAGGGAAGTTTACCCTACAACTCGCCCTGCGCCGCCGATTGCTGGAACTAGGCTACCGGGTGGGACAAATCGGCACCGAACACCACTCGGCCCTCTTCGGCATGGACTGCGCGTTCCCCATGGGCTACGCGGCGTCTATTGAGATGCCGCTGGACTATTACGCGCCCTATCTCGACGCCAAGATGCGGGAGATCAATCAGCGCGAGCGACCGGACCTAATTTTAGTCGGCACCCAATCCGGTACGATTCCCTATAACTTAGAAGAACAGCAAACCCATACGCTGCCTACCCTTGCGTTCTTGATGGGTGTCAAGCCCCAAGCCTGCCTACTGGTGGTCAATAGTGTGGACCCCGACAGCTACATCCAAAACACCATCGATGGCATCCGCGCACTGTGCCAAGCACCTACGCTCTTGTTGGCCATAAGCGATCAGGCGAAGCACATTCGCACGGCCTATGGCCGAACCTCTATTAAACCGCAGCCCATGACCGCGGCCGAGGTGCGCGACAAACTGAATCGCTTGGAACAGACGTTCGGCCTTCCCGCGGTATCCATTGCAGACGAAGCGGATATCCATCGGGCCATCGAGGTGGTCATCAACCATTTTGCCGAGGAAGAAGTGCGACCATGCGCGATGATATAGCTCAACGAGTGAAACAAGCCCTTGTCCAAGGGCTCCAACTCAAGATCAATCCCGAAGACATCGCCGATGACGAGCCCCTTTTTGGCGAGGGCCTTGATGCTGATTCCATGGCCGCGTTAGAAATCGTCTTTGCCCTTGAAGAAGAGTTCGGGTTTGAAGTAGAAGACGAAGATCTGCGGGTCGATCTATTCGATTCAGTGCGTACTCTGACCTCATATATAGAAGAGCGACTGGCAGTTCAATCGTCTATGCCCTGAGTAAACAGGAGGGAACAGATATGCGATCCAATAATGGCCAAATAACTGTGGACTTAGCATCCTATTTCAACAACGCTGGCATCGCCTCCTGTTGCGATCCTGCCGCCGACGGACTCGACGGGATGGGGACGATCTTTCGGGCAGAGGGTCTCCCGGCGTCGGGGGCGACCGTCGATTGCAACGGCACAAGGTTCTCGTTCCCAGATAAAAGAGATGGTGTGCGCGATAACATAGCCTGCGAGGCCCAAGAAGTTCCGCTGCCAGTGGGATGCTACCGCATACTCCATGTGGTTGGAATATGCGATTGGCGTGCTACTGCCGAATCGGTGCGGTTACACTCACCGCATGGTTCCCACATCCAAGCAACCCTCGGGCTCAGCGACGCCTCGCATTACAAAGGGCTTCAGTACGGCGAGCGCCAGGCACTAACGGGCCAACTGGTCACTCCCGATAGTCTCATTCCCCACGTATTTCTCTTCGGCATTACCCCGCCGGGCGAGGGCTATCAGATGCAGGAGACGCATATTGAGGCGGGCTTATGGCATCAGGTAATTGAATTGAAAGAATCCCTGCTGCTATCGCATCTCGTAATGCCGGACAACCCGTCCATGCACATCTTCGCGTTGACCTTGTGCCGAGAGGCAGGCTCGTTATGAAAAAGCGCATTAGCGGTATCCCCTTCTGCACCAATCGGCACTACAACTGTCTCTACGTCGTATTAGATAGCTTATTGCGCTACTACCAATGGGAACCGTCGCTGCCCGCTTTTTACAATTGGGACTTTTTCTACTCTAGAGGCGAGGCGTTCAGCATCAAGAATCGTCCGGCTTCCCTCTTTGCCATGCTCCAGCAGTTCGGCATTGAAGCATTCAACTGTACTTCTGACGATGGCAGGTCAGAGTGGAAAGAAGTAAAAAAGTTATTGGACGCGGATACGCCCGTAGCCGTCAGCATAGATGTTTTTCCCTTGGCCCAAGCCAGCCTCTATCCGCGCCTGCGCCACTCCGATCACCAAGTTATCGTCTCCGGGTACGACGATGAGGCTGGGACCGTTCACTTGATCGATCCTTCGCCGTGGCAACCTTCGGCGCGAGACACCCCGCTCGACCTCTTCCTCGCCTGTTGGGACACACGGGCTATTTCTGGAGGGAACCAGCCCTGCTTCGACTGGACGTGGCTAGACATGCCGGATGAACCGCCTCGCGTCCAGCTTCACCATGTGGCCGCCATTTTGCAACGCAATCTCGCGAGTATGTCTGCAACCAGCCCACAGGCCGAGTGCGGCCAAGGCGTAGCCGGGATTGAGCAACTCGCCGAAGATGTAGGAGCATGGGGGAAATGCGAAAAGCAAGCTCTCAAAACACGCCTGAACCAATGCACTGAATTGTTCCTCGATGTCGCCCTAAATAGAGAAGGGCACGGTGCTTTTCTCCACTATGCCAGTCAGGTCTGTTGTCATGCTGGCCTGAGTGTTCTCGGCCGAGAATTTGAATCGATTTCTCAGAGCTGGTTTGTCGCCAAAAACTTGTGCTTCAAAGGCGTAATCAAGGATACACCAAGGCTAATACCGCGTATCCAGTCGCGAATCCATGATATCGCCGTCCAAGAACGGAAGGCCCTAGAGGCCCTGACTAATCACTCCCAAACCTTGAGCAAGTCGTAACCGGAGCGCTGTGTACTGTCCACGGTAGAGATCGCGAGTTTACAAAATGACGACATTGAAAAAGCTACTATACATCGCTCTCGCGCTTGGGTTACTCGTCCTATTATTTGCGATTTTCAACATCTCTGTTCCATCCCCAAACCCCCGCGGCGAATCCCTCGAAACCCTCCCCGAACTCGAACCACCCAACACCCCGGTCGCCATAGAAACGATTCAGCACCGCACCCTCGTGCAGAAAATTACCTCAACGGGGATTTTTAAGGCCAAGATGGAGACCGCTATCGTACCCCAAGTAGCGGGCCAAGTGCGCCGCCTCAACGTCGAGGAAAGCCGCTTTGTCAGCAAAGGCGACACCATCTTAGAACTGGATGCGGGACGCTACGCTATCGCGTACCTACAGGCAAAAGACCAAATGACGCGGGCACTGCGGGAATACGCCTCCATAGCCTTGCTGAGCAGCCAACTGGACCGCGGGCACCAAGCACGCGACCTCATCGAGACCAAAGCCGATAGCACCAACATCAACGATGTAGAAGCTCTGTCGCTGTTTGCAAACGGCACCCCCAAAGAATGGATCGCCAGCACTACGGGCTTAACGCGCGCCCGACTCGACCTAAAGCAAGCCGAACTCGACCTCAAAAACGCAGTTGTTACAGCACCTTTTGCCGGCGTCGTAACCGAAGTGGAAGTAACCTTTGGCACTTGGGTCACCCAAGGACAAACCCTGATGCAGCTTTTGGCACTCGACCCGCTACTGCTCGAAGTCAGCATCATCGAAAGCGAACTGCGCTTACTGCACGTGGGTGCTCAAGCAGCTATCGCGCTCCACGCATACCCTGACGACCAGTTTGCGGGCGCGGTCAAATCCATCAGTCCGGTAGTCGATAACGAGAGCGGGACTTGCCGCATCTTGATCCAAATGGATAACCCCGGCCAGCGCATCAAACCCGGCATGTTCGCCCGGCTCGAAATAGGCGTTAAAGCCTTTCAGCAGCGGCTGCTCATCCCGCGCGACGCGCTCCTAATCCGCGACGACCGCAAGCTAGTGTTCGTTCACCAAGACGGGCTGGCCCAATGGCGCTATGTGAAGACCGGCCTTGAAAACGACGACTTTATCGAGATCACCGAAGGGCTAGAAGCCGGCGAAGAACTCATCGTATCCGGGCATTACAACCTAGCCCACGATGCAAAAGTCGTGGTCGTCCAACGCTGAGAGGATCGGCTCGTGCGTATCGTGCGTTTTGCCGTCTATCGGCCCGTAGCCACTACGGTTTGTTTTCTCGCCGCGCTTCTCTTGGGTTTGTACTCCCTTTTCCGGCTAAGCGTAGATTTACTCCCAGACATCGACATTCCCCGGCTCATCGTCCGCACGGACGCGCCCAGCCTAAATGCCCGCGATGTGGAAGAACATGTCACTCGCCCCATCGAAGCCTCCCTCAGTGCCATAAGCGGTGTGCGGCGACTCAAGTCCATCTCGCAAGACGGCATCTCTTTTGTGGAGGTCGAGTTCAACTGGGGCAGCGACATGGACCTCAGCTTCATCAAGGCGCGCAGCAGCCTCGACCAAGGCCATCTGCCGCAAACGGCCGGCCGCCCTACCATTCTGCGCTTCGACCCCTCGGCCGCCCCCATTATGACGCTCGTGATCACCGGCGATCGAGTCGAACAGCCCCGCTCCACCCGGGATCACCAGGCAGCCCTCATGGAACTGAAGGAAGTGGCGCAGGCCGTCGTCAAACGCCGGCTGGAGCAGATCGACGGTGTAGCTTACGTGCAGATCGCTGGCGGGCTAGACCGCGAGATTCAGATCCATCTCGACGCCGAGAAAAGCCTGCGCTACAACATCGGCTTTGCAGAGGTGGAAGCCAGCCTCAAGCAGTTTAACATAACCCACTTCGGCGGCTCGATCCGCGACGGTTTTTCCCAGTTCCCTCTGCGCATCCAAGCCGAGTTCACCGACATACAACAAATCCGCCAAATCCCCGTGCAGCTAATGCCCCAACTGATCCGCTTACAGGACATAGCCCGCGTCGAAGAAGGCTACACGGAACGCACCGGCTACACCCGTTTGAATGGACACGAGGTCATTACTCTGTATGTGTTCAAGGAGGCCGGTGCTAACACCGTGGAAGCCTCCGAAAAAGTGTACGATAGCCTCTACCGCTTTTCGCAAGAGTACGCGGACTTCGCCGTCGTGCCGGTTTTCGACCAAGCCGAGTTCATCAGTGAATCTATACACAATGTCCTACAATCCTTGTACTTGGGCGGCCTCTTTGCCTTTGTCATCCTCATTTACTTCCTCCGCGATCTTAAAAACCCGCTTATCGTAGGGCTATCCATACCTATTTCCATTATTACCACCTTTATCTGCATGTACTTCCTCGACATCCATTTTAACATTGTGTCGTTGGGGGGCCTCGCGTTGGGCATCGGCATCTTAGTCGATAACTCAATCGTCGTGCTGGAAAACATCTATCGCTACCGCGAAATGTCGCACGAGCCGGGCGAAGCCGCCGTGCGCGGCACCCGCGAGGTGGGCCTAGCCATCACGGCCTCAACCCTCACCACCATGTCGGTTTTCATGCCCTTAGTGTATGTCAAGGGGATCGCTGGGGCACTCTTTTACGAGCAGGCCGTCACCATTTCCCTCGCTTTGGCGGCCTCTTTGATCGTGTCTATCATGCTACTTCCTATGCTCTCTGCCCGGTCTTGGAAAGCACCCAATAAATCGGGTCAGCTCTACCGCGTCGGGCGCGTAGCGGCCACCCCTTTCCTCCTCACCCTCGACCTCTTTCAATACCTGTTCGACAAGTTTTTCCTGCTGTACGAGTACGTCCTCGTCCGCGCCCTGCGCCATCGCTGGCAGGTCGTCGGAGCACTGTTTGCCCTGCTTGCGCTGAGTACTTATCTGGCCATCGGCCTAGAGCGGGAGCTCATACCCACCGTCGATAGGAAGCACTTGGTCCTCCGCGCCGAACTGTCGCCGGGGGCCAATCTGCCGACCACTGCGGCGGAAATAACCAAACTAGAACGCCGCCTGCTGCGCGAAGATGGCGTCGCGTCCGTGCTCTCGTCCATCGGCATCACCCGAGAAATCCTCGACCGGCAGTACCGGCCCGGGCTGAACAAAGCGGTGCTGGACATCGAGGTTGCCGAGGGCAGCGAAAGCGCAAACGTTGCCGAGCGGATCGAAGCGGCCTTTGGGGAATTTGGCCGCCTAGCCCTCTCCCTGTCGCCACCAGAATCAGCCTTTGAGCAGCTTTTTCAGCAGCACCAGACCGAATTCGACCTGAAAATCATCGGGCCGCAGCTTACCGTCCTCGCCGATTTGAGCCAGCGGATCACAGGTTTTATGCAGCAGGACGCGGGCTTTGCCAACGCTCGTGCCAACTTGCAGGCCAGCAAGCAGGTGTTCAATGTCGAGGTCCAGCGGGAAGCGGCTCTACAGTACGGCATCCGCCTCGCCGAACTCGCCGACTTTATCAACCGCCAGCTACAAGGCAGTACGCCCACCCAGTTCGTCGATTTTGCCGATCGCATAGACATCAAGGTACGAGCCGAGCACCGCGATGAACTCGACTTGTGGCGCGTCCTCAACATGCAGTACCCACTCCGAACGCAGGGCCGCCTCGTCTCCGTCCCACTCTCCGAGTTGGTCCGCCTCAAACCCAGCGAGGGCTACGAAGCCATCCACCGCGAAAACCAAGCGCGTACTGTCGCCATCACGGCCGCCTTACAGGGTCTCGATTTTGCCCAAGCCAAGGCTCGGCTAAACGAATTCCTTCCCCAGCTAGCTATCCCCGATGGATACTGGATCGAGATCGGCACTCAGTACGCCGAGTTACAGGAACACTATCAAAACCTGTACCTCATTCTCTTTATCTCCATCGTATTGGTCTATTTCATTCTCGCCGCTCAGTTTGAATCCCTAGCCGTTCCTTTTGTAATCGTCGTGGCCGTGCCCCTCGCGTCCATTGGGGTCGTCTGTACCCTGTGGCTAACGGGCAACACGCTAAACATCATGTCCTTGTTGGGATGTATCGTCCTCGTGGGAATTGTGGTGAACGATTCCATCGTCAAAACCGACTTCATTCACCGACATTACCGAGCCAGCGGCGACCTCGGCCAAGCCATTGTGGAAGCCGGGCAAAAGCGCTTTCGCCCCATATGCATGACCACCTTGACGACGGTCTGTGGCCTGCTGCCCATGGCCATATCTAGCGGCAGCGGTGCCGAGTTGCGCCGTCCCTTGGCTTGGGCAGTTGTTGGCGGCATTTCTCTATCAACCCTGTTGATCCTGATCGCCGTTCCCATCCTCTACTCGGTCGTTGCACGGGCGAAAGACTGACATGCACAAGCTGCTGGACAGGCCCGTGGCCGTGGGCGTAGCCGGGGTGGCGGTGTTGGTGTTGGGGCTAGTTTGTTTTCGGCTGGTCCCAATTGACATCGGCGGCCAGCTAGACGCCCCTCGGCTCACCGTGAGCGTTGGGTGGCCCGGAGTTTCGGCTTTTACTATTGAATCGCAGATTACTGCTCCCTTAGAGTCGCTTGTGCAGAGTCTGCAGGGCGTGGTCCTGCTGAGCTCCACTAGTTCCAAAGGACATGCGTATATCACCGCTGAATTCGCCCCCGACACGGATATACAACTAGCCGAGCTAGCGCTAGCCGAAAAGATATATTCGTTCCGCCGCCAAATGCCGCCCGGTGCTTCGCCGCCCCGCGTTCAGCACACCGATCCCGATCAGCTAAACAACCCGAATTTCGTCCGTTTAATGCTGCTTGGCCGCGAAGACCCCGCGGTCCTGCGCCGATATGCAGACGACCGATTGCGGCTGCCCTTGCAATCCGTGCCGGGCGTCGATCAGGTGACCGTGCGCGGCGGTGCCCAACAACACATCCTCCTCGAAATGAACCACCTCTTGGCACAGCGCTGGCAAATCGACCAAGGGGTGCTGAGCCAAGCGCTAGCCGCCCAAGGCATACAGACCCGTTTCCTCGGCGCAGCACAAAGCCAAGGCGCACTCAGCAGCATCCAGCTTCACGGCAATCTCGCAGGCTTGGAGACCCTTGGGCATGCGCCGATCAAGAGGCTGGCTAGTGGCCGCTTCATTTACCTAAAGGACGTAGCGACCGTGCGCTACCAGCCCGGCCCTCCGTCGGCTCTCTACCGGATCAACGGGCGCAATGCCATTGCCATCCAATTTGAAAAAACGCCCGGTAGCGACATGGTACGCACCTCCCAGCAGATCCGGGACAAGGTAGCCGAACTCACCCAGCAGCTACCCGAGGGCTTTGAGATCGTCGCGCTACACGACAAGGGGGCCGAGATAGAGCAGGACTTTCGCTTTCTGCTGCGCTGGTCGGCGTTTTCCATTGCCTTTATTGCGTTGGTGCTGGTCGGCGTTTTCCGGCGTTTCCAAACGGTCTTGCTCATTTTGAGCTCTATATGGCTGTCCGTCTTGGGGGCGATTGTGGTGTTCTTCGCCCTCGGCATTCACCTAAACCTCGCTACCCTCGCCGGTTTCACCATCGGTTTTGGTCTGATCGTAGATAACGCCATTGTCATCTACGACTATCTCCACCGCCGCGCCCAATCCTGCGGCCCCGGAGGGGATTTGCGGGCGGCTGTAGCCGCGGGGTTACGCGAAGGGGTTCATCCCATCGCGGTGTCTAACCTGACCACCTTGGGGGCTTTTCTACCAGTTTTTTTTCTTTCCCGAGAATTACAGGGCTATTTCGAGCCGTTTGTGGTTGCCCTAGGCCTAACCCTCACCATTGCCCTCCTAGTCGCCCTCACCCTGATCCCGACCTTCTTCTACCGGACGGTCGCACGGTCGGCTCGCGCCCCGGTTGCACCCACAGATCGCTTCTACCGCTTGTATCGCACGGTCCTCTTTTTGTGCGTCCGCCGCAAAAAAATGTTCCTCGGTTTGGTCGCGTGGACAGTGGGCGTACCGCTGTGGCTATTACCGGACAAGCTAGGCGACGAGCGGGTTGTGCAAGCCACACCAGCCGACAAAATTACCACGCGACAACAGTACAAAGCATGGCTCGCGACGAGAGATACAACCACTTCGTCTAGCTTATTGGGCAATGCGATATTCACGTCCAAACGCTCGCAAGAGGACCAACCGATCTGGGAGCGGCTCCACGCCGACGGAGCCGACCTTTACGACCAAGTGTGGGGCAACCCCATAGTGAGTGCGATCAAGCCAGCACTCTTCAAGGTGTTTGGCGGGGCCACGTACTTTTTATTTAGCGACCTATCGCACCGGCTCAACCGGCGACCTCCCCGGTACTTTCTCCAAGAACTCTCAGAGGGCTTTTCGCTGATTGTCACTCTCCAGATGCCTTATAACGCCCACATAAGCAGGATGGATAAAATTTTGCGGGATGTCGAAAAACAACTGTTCAACTTCGCGCCGTATATCGAGGGCATCATTACCCAAAGTTCGGGCCAGTACGGGCTTATTCAGGTACTGCTAAAGGAAGAGTACCGCACCTCGGATATACCATACATCCTCTACGAGCGTTTAGCGGCTTATGAGGGCAATATCGGCGGCGTGGGATTCTCCGTATATGGTAAGGGGCTAGATGGACTTGGCAAGCGTTTGGGAGGCAGCCGGAGTGTCTCCGACCAGTTGAGTATCCACGGGTTCAACTTTGGGCAGGTAGGCAACATTGCCGAAGATATCGCCGATCAGCTAAGGCAGCGTCGCTCGCGGCGGATTAAGGACATTCACATCGACTTTGCCTACGGCCCATCCCAGCGCGAAATAGTGGCCCAGTTCGACCACACCAAAACCGCGCTCCTCGGCCTCGATCACGCCGACATTGTCCGTGAGATCCAAAATCGGCTCGCCGTCAGTACCGCCCTTTCGCACGTGTATGTGGATGGGCAACAATACGCCGTAAGCGTCGCCGATACCGGAGCCAGTCGCATGACTGCCCGCCGTCTCAGCCAAGTCGCGTTAGATGCACACCCAGCGCGTATCGGGCACGTCGCACATATCGAGAAACGAGCCGTGACGCCCAGCATAAAACGCGAAGATCAACGCTACATCCGCACCATTGGATTCACGGTCTTGGGAAGCTATTCTTATTCCAACAGCATCCTACAAGGCATCGTCGACTACACGCCTCTGCCGTACGGTTATAGCCTTTCCAATCCCATGATATACGAAATGGACAAAAAGGAGCAGCGGGAACTAGGGGGCATCGTGCTTTTGGCGGTTCTCTTGGTCTGGATGATCGCCGCCGCGCTCTTTGAGTCTTGGACCCAGCCGCTATTGGTGCTTATTGCCCTGCCCCTCGCGCTCATAGGGCTAGGGGCCGCGCTCTTCCTGTTCGATGCCCCTTTTAACCAAGGCGGCTACGCGGCCTTGTTGCTGCTGATGGGCATTGCCGTCAATAATTCCATCCTGCTGGTGTACACCATCTCCAACGCCTTGAAGCGGCAACCAGCCAATCCCACCGAGGCGATTGCCAACGCGGCCTTCCAACGCTTGCGCCCCATTTTCATCACCACCCTTACGACCATCGCCGGCTTCCTGCCCATGTTGCTGCAAGGGGATCGCACCGACTTCTGGTACACCCTAGCCTTGGGGACCTCGGGGGGCCTAGTATCCTCGTCCGCATTGCTAATACTAGTAGTGCCACTGTGTGCAATCTGGCGCACCGTAGGAATTAGGAATTAGCCGCTGTTTTGCACTGCTGGTAGATCGGGCTCGCGCTCGCGTCGTCGGTTTTATATTCGCGTTGGACCCGACGAGGGCCTTCAGAAGGCTGCTTAGCCCGCTAGTAGTTGCAGCACTATTTCCATGTTCAAGAGCACCGCATCTTCTTCCCGCTCCAGAAACGGACGCACATCGGCGCTACCCGATTCCATGCCAGCGCGCGTAGCCGGCGGCTGATCGCGATCCGCTATGTCCGCGATCGTACGAGATCGAATCGCCTTCAAGTGTAAACAGAGTAGCGCGGCAGCACAGAGAGGAAGCGCAGACCAGTGATTAGCGGATAGCCCCCCCGTGAACTAACCACTGATCACTAACCACTGATCACTAATCACTAACCACTGATCACTAACCACTAACCACTACCTATTCGCAATAAGCGAATCCACCACCGCTGGGTCGGCAAGCGTCGAGGTATCGCCGATAGAATCGGTCTCGTCGGTGGCTATCTTGCGCAGGATGCGGCGCATGATCTTGCCCGAGCGCGTCTTGGGCAAGCCCGGTGCCCAGTGGATGACGTCCGGGGTGGCGATCGGGCCGATCGCCGTCCGCACCTGTTGCTTGAGCTCGTCTTTGAGCGCGTCGGTGTACTCTTCGCCAGCGTTGAGCGTCACGTAGGCGTAAATACCCTCGCCCTTGATGTCGTGTGGAAAACCAACGACCGCGGCCTCGGCCACCTTGGCGTGGAGCACCAACGCACTTTCGACCTCGGCCGTGCCCATGCGGTGGCCGGAGACATTGATCACGTCATCAACGCGGCCAGTGATCCAATAGTATCCATCCTCGTCGCGCCGACAGCCATCGCCCGTAAAGTAGTAACCTTTGTACTGCTGGAAATAGGTCTGCTCAAAGCGCTCGTGATCGCCGTACACCGTGCGCATTTGCCCCGGCCAAGGAGTGCGCAGGGCCAAGACGCCAACGACGCCGTTGCCGTCTAGCTCCGTGCCGTTCTCTGGGTCGAGCACGACCGGCTCAATGCCAAAGAAGGGAAAGGTAGCCGAGCCAGGCTTGGTCGGGGTCGCCCCGGGCAGCGGGGTGATGAGGATGCCGCCGGTTTCAGTCTGCCACCACGTATCGACGATGGGGCAGCGGCCTTTGCCGGCGTTTTTGTGATACCAGCGCCAAGCCTCCGGGTTGATCGGCTCGCCTACCGTGCCCAGCAGGCGCAGGGAAGGCATCTCGTATTGGGCGGGCCACTCCTCGCCGGCCGCGGCAATGGCGCGGATGGCGGTCGGGGCGGTGTAGAATTGATTGACGTTCCACTTCTCAATCGTCTGCCAGTAGCGGTCCGGGCTAGGATAGGTGGGGATGGCCTCAAACATCACGGTGGTCGCGCCGTTGGCCAGCGGACCGTATATGATGTACGAGTGGCCAGTGATCCAGCCGATGTCGGCCGCGCAGAAGTAGATGTCGCCGTCTTGGTAGTCGAAGACGTACTGGTGGGTGGTAGCCGTATAGACCATGTACCCACCGACCGTGTGTTGCACACCCTTGGGCTTGCCCGTGGATCCAGAGGTATAGAGAATGAAGAGCGGATCCTCGGCGTCCATGACCTCGCAAGCGCAGTTGGCGTCCGCGTCGGCCATCAGCTCGTGCCACCAAAAGTCGCGACCAGCCTGCATATCCACGGCAAAGTCCGTGCGATCAACCACGATGCAGGTGGCTACCTCAGCGTCCATGCGCACATCCGCGTCAGCCATGGCTTGGTCCGCTACGGGCTTCATCAGGATGGGCTTATCACCGCGATGGGTGCCGTTGCAGGTGATGACGGTGGTACAGGTAGAATCGACAATGCGGTCGGCGAGCGCGTCGGCGGAAAAGCCGCCGAACACAATCGAGTGGATTGCGCCAATGCGGGCACAGGCTAGCATGGCAATGGCCAATTCGGGCACCATCGGCAGATAGATGGAAACGCGATCGCCCTTTTTGACGCCGCGCGACTTGAGCACGTTGGCGAATTTGCAGACCTGTTCATGCAGCTCTTTATAGGTCAAAGTGGCGTCTTCCCCCGGCTCATTGCCCTCCCAGACGATGGCGACCTGATCGCCTTTCGCATCGAGGTGCCGGTCGAGGCAATTGTACGCGATGTTGGTCTGGCCGCCGGCAAACCACTCAATCGCAATCGGCCCCGCGTTCATGTCGTAGTTGTACGACCGCACTGCATTCCACTTTTTGAACCAGTGGAACTTGGCGGCCTTGGCGGCCCAAAACGCCTCTGGATCGGCAATGGATCGCGCGTACTCTTCCCGATACTCATCCATGCTTTTGACGTGGGCGCGGTCGCGTAAATCAGCATTAGGTGCATAGACTTCAGACATGCGAGCTAACTCCTCATTAGGGTGGAAATGGCCGTCAATAGCGCAAACTACTTACCGCCGGCCACCGGCGGCAAGGGCCACTCGTCGCCAGCCATGAAGCCACCATCGACGTAGATGCACTGGCCGGTGACGTAATCCGAGGCTGGCGCAGCGAGGAAGACGGCTGTGCCGATCAAGTCTTCGGGCGTCCCCAAGCGATTGAGCGCGACCCGCCCCTCGCCCCAAGCCCGCATGGTGTCGTCGGCCCATATCTTCTCGGTGAGCGAGGTGAGCACAAAGCCCGGGCAGATGGCGTTGACTTGGATATTGTGTGGCCCGAACTCAATGGCTTGGCCCTTGGTGAGCTGGCCAACAGCCCCTTTAGTCGCGGTGTACACCGACACGTTGGCGAGGGCGTAACCCGTGGTCAGCGAGCCAATGTTGATGATCTTGCCGCCTTGGCCGCGCTCGATCATCTGGCGGCCAACCTTCTGGCTGAGGAAGTACAAGCCCTTGAGGTTGACGGCCATGATTTGGTCGTAGTTTTCCTCCGAAACCTCGACGATGGGCTGGCGAATATTCGTGCCGGCATTGTTGAACAGGATGTCTATGGGGCCGCATTGCTCCAAGGCCGCGTCCATGCCCGCTAAGTCGGCCATGTCCAATTCAACCGCGCCAGCTTTGCCGCCGGCGGCCTCAATGGCGGCGACGGCTTCGTCGAGCTGGCCGCGGGTGCGAGCGGCGCATAAAACCGTGGCTCCGGCTTCAGCCATGCCCGCGGCCACCCCGCGGCCAATGCCGCGACTGGCACCGGTGACGAGGGCGACTTTTCCCGCTAGCGAAAATAGATTCACAACATACTCCTTTTTGTTTGAGGTTGCGTTGGTTAATGATAATCGGGGGCGGCGTACCAGCAAGGCTTTTCAGGCGGGTACGGAAGCGATTAGGTACGCCAATTTTTCGCCTCCCAGCGGCGCGACCTCGCAAGTGCGCCCAGCCGGTACCAGCGCGGTCCCGCCTGTGCCCAAGACCCACTCGCCCACGCACGCCCGACCACCGACGACCGTCAGCGCCAAAAACGACTCTTCAGCCCGATGCTCGGCCCGGCCGCTGTCTAAGCCACAGCCGCGCAGCACAAAGTGCTCGGACTCTACCAGCACTTGCCCCCGCAGTACAGGATGCGACCTTGGTCCGGGCAGGCGTTGGGCAAAGTCGATGACCTCGAGGGCCTGCTCCCAGTGCAGGGCGCGTGGCCGGCCGTAGTCGTACAGGCGGAAGGTCAGATCGCTCGCTTGCTGCACCTCGTATAGGACGACTCCCCGGCACAGGGCGTGTACCGTGCCCGGCGGCAAAAAGAGCACGTCCCCTTGCGCGACCGGGTAAAAGCGGACGACCTCGGCGATGCGGTTGGCCATGTGCGCGGCGACAAGCTCCGCACGGCCCACACCCTCGGCCAGTCCGCAAGCCACGCGGCCGCCATCTGACTGCAGCACGTACCAAGCCTCCATCTTGCCGCTGTCGGCCAACCCATTGCGCCGGGCGTACTCGTCGTTGGGATGCACTTGGATCGACAGGTCTTGCTGGGCATCGAGGAGCTTGACTAGCAGGGGGAAGCGCCCGCCGTAGCGCGCCCACACCGCCGCGCCAACTAAGTCGGCGCGGTGCGTTTCCATCAACTTGCGCAGCGAACGACCGTCCGCCGCCCGGCTCTCGCGGCCCTCGTACGCCGACAACTCAAAGGACTCCCCAATAGGCACCTCGTCGGGTAGGGCCTTGCCGTAAAGCGCGGCTAAGCGGCGTCCACCCCACACCATCTCCCGGTAATAGGGCGTCAAGGGAATGACATCGGGCAATTTATTCATATATCGCATTCGTCTTTTTGCTTGCCATTAAAGTATAGGACGACCGGGGCGAGACAATACTAGGGAAGGGATGCCGCTTTTTACCGGCGAGACCGCTAGCTTGACATCAAGCGCATCTTCTCGTTCAATGGAACCGGATGTTATCCACTTTCACCAGAGAATAGATGCCATGAAAAATATTACCATCGCCTTTGATGAAGAGATGATAAAGGCAGGACGAGCTTATGCTCAAAAGCACAATACTTCTCTAAACGACCTGATCCGCACCTTACTAGAACAGACGGTTATGCCGACCTCAAAATACTGGCTCGATGACAGAAGGCGTGTCGCACCATCCTCGAACAATTGCAGGACGAGAATAGAGCCGTCATTTCTACTCAGATAATTCAGGAGTTTTTCGTAGTAGCGACTCAAAAACTGGACGTTGATCCCTTAAAGGCCAAGAGCATATTGCAGGCTCTGGAGAATCTCGAAGTGGTCGCCGTATCGCCTGCATCGATCTACGAGGAGTTCAGCGAACCGGATTTCCTTTTGGGATGCTCTGGTGCTAGTCTGCGCCGAAAGTGTCCGATGTGCTCAGGTCTTGAGCGAAGGTCTAAACGATGGACAAGTTATTAGAGGAGTCGAGGTGCGGAATCCATTCACCTAGCAGTGGCAGAACCTATGACACCTGCTGACTTTGATATTCTTTGTCTTGCGAGCTTTGAATATTCTGTTGCTGGACAAGGCCGAGCCAAAGGAAATTGTGCTTTGCACCTTTACCGAGAAGGCCGCCTTCGAGATGCGCGACCGGCTGGCTACAGAGACCCGCAAAGTAGAATACACCGGCGATCTTTCCGAATTGACAGTCTCGACCATCCACGGCTTCTGCCACCGGGTGCTCACCCAACATCGTCACCAGACAGATCTGGGGCACAACCTGCGAAACGCGGGACGAACTGACGCAGCTTCTCTTCATCCACGAACACTTCGCCGAGATCGTCCCGCCCGACAACGACCTGTTTCTCACACGCTGGAAAACGCGCTAGACAGCCATTGAAGGAGTGCGCGGCTATTTTGACAAGATCGCGGAAGATCTGGTCAATTCTTGCCGACTGACGGCTTCCGACAACGCGTTCATTAAGGCTATCGGCACCGCCTAACGCTACGAGCAAGCTCTCTTACAAGCTTGATCGGGTGGATTTGGCCCACCTACAGCGGCTCGTGTACGACCTGCTCGACAACCCTGCGAACGCAGACCTCGAATACGACTCCACGCCTTCCCGCTCGGCAGAGATGTTCTTCGGACTGCTCGTGCATCAGTCCATTGAGGATGTATCTCTCCGGCAGGCGCCCCATCGGCGATAAAGCAAAAGAGTTGGCTTTCACACAGGTAATCAGCTACTTCTGGCATAACCAATCATCGAGACAGAGGTGGATGTGTCGCTGGAGAAGAACGGCTATATCCTCGCCGGGAAGGTGGACCTACTGCTTGGCGGCGAGGGCAAGCTGGAACTGCTGGACTTTAAGACCTCGCCGCGCCCGAAGAGCACCCCCGAGCTAATCGCCGCGTACGGACGACAACTTTGCACCTATGCACACATCCTAGAGCAGCGGCATGGTAAGCATGTGGACTGGCTACTTCTCTATTGAACCGCGGAGGAACACAGGGAAGATGCGCTCATGGTGCTGCCGTATCGTCCGGAATGGGTGAAAGAGGCGGGCCGGCACTTCGACGAGACAGTCAACCGAATTCAGACTGGGCAGTTTGCGGTTAAGACGCCGTCCGAAGCGAAAATTTACCAGGAGTGCGATCTGCGGATGCTATGCCATGCAGAAGGCGTTATCGGATGGGCGGAGGCAGTCTCATGACGCCCGCTGATTTCGATATTCTCATCTAAGAGAGTGAACTATTTGAAGAAATCTAAGGAGAGGAATAATGACGAAGATCGACATTACTAAGACGGAACTAGTATGGCCCGGCAAGTACAACGAGGACGGAACGCTCAAGGAAGTTCCACGAATCAATCTGCCGTTCCAAGTCATTGAGACCGTCAATGAGAGCCGCGCTACGCGAGAGGCGCAGAAGACGAAGGGGATGTTCCTGTTCGACATTTATGAAGGCAAGGAAGGCGATACTTTCAAAGAGGGTTGGAAGAACAAGCTCGTCTGGGGTGACAACTTGCTGGTGATGAGTTCGTTACTGGAGAAGTTCGCAGGGAAGATTGATCTGATCTATATCGATCCCCCGTTCGCAACGGGAACGGATTTTTCATTTACAGCAGCGATCGGGGAATCGGATGAAAAAATTTCAAAAAAGCAATCCATAATTGAGGACAAGGCGTATAGGGATACGTGGGGAAAAGGTACCGATTCCTTCATTTCTATGCTCTATGAACGGTTAGTTTTGATGCGGGATTTGCTATCTAAGAACGGAAGTATTTATGTGCATTGTGACTGGCATAAAAGCCATCATCTGCGTCTTATATTAGATGAGATTTTTGGAATGGATAATTTTCTAAATGAAATAATATGGTACTACACAAATAAAATTCCTGACAAAAGAAAAAGGAAATTTACAAATTCTTCGGACACAATTTTTTCCTATAGAAAAACAGAAGAAAACATTTTTACCCATCAATATGAAAAAAGAGATAAACCTATCAAGGTCTCAAAAATGAAAAAGATTGATGGGAAAAAAGTTTACTTAAAAGACGAGAACGGCAAAGGATTATATGATGAACGCACAGAAAGAACCGTTGATAATGTGTGGAATATTCCACTATTACATGCTCAGCCTGAGATTTTGAATTACCCCACCCAAAAACCCGAAAAACTACTCGAACGCATCATTAAAGCCTCCTCCAACGAAGGTGATCTCGTCACCGACTTCTTCTGCGGCTCCGGCACCACCCTCGCCGTCGCCGAAAAGTTAGGTCGCCGCTGGATCGGCTGCGATCTTGGCCGCTGGGGCATCCACGCCACTCGCAAGCGCATGCTCGGTATTGAAAACTGCAAACCATTCGAGATTCTCAACCTCGGCAAATACGAGCGCCAGTACTGGCAAGGGGTAACGTTTGGCGGAGCAAAAAAACAACCACCGAGCGAGCGAGCACTCTACCAATACCTCGCCTTCATTCTCAAGCTCTACGGCGCGCAGCCACTCTCGGGCCTAGCGCATCTGCACGGCAGAAAAGGCCGCACCATGATTCACATCGGCGCGATAGATGCGCCCGTGACCTTCAACGAAATCGACAACTCCATAGAAGAATGCGCCAAGCTCAAGCAGAGTGAACTGCACATCCTCGGCTGGGAATGGGAAACGGGCCTTCAGAATCTCGTGGTTCCAGAAGCACAGAATAAGGGCGTCAAACTTTCGCTGTTGCAAATCCCCCGCGAAGTCATGGAAGAGCAGGCGACCGATAAAGGCGATGTCCGTTTCTTTGAGCTGGCCTATCTAAAGGCGATGGTCGAAAAACCGAAGAAACTCACCGCGCAAGTGAAGCTGCAAAATTTCGTCATCCCCAACTCGGAACTCATTCCTGAAGAAGTGCGAGACAAAATTGCGAAGTGGTCGGACTACATCGACTATTGGGCGGTGGATTGGGACTTCCAAAACGACGCCTTCATGCAGGGATGGGTCGCCTACCGTACGCGCAAAGATCGAACGCTCCCATTCATTTCCAACTCCCACACCTATGAGAAGCCCGGCAAGTACCGGGTACTGGTCAAAGTAATCGACATCTTCGGCAACGAAACCTCCCAAGCTCTCGATGTTGAGGTGAAATAGCCATGGCAAACGCCGTCATCAATTACGACAAGGATCTACCGGAGATTCGCGATCGCCGCCCGTGGGAAAAGTCCACTTCCTACTTGGTCAAGGACGACGACGCACCGACCGGCTGACGTGAGGCCGAGCGATCTCCTGCTGGTGCCAAAAATTCGCCAGGCCGTAGATGCTTGGCGAGACAGTGGCTACAAGGGCGCATCGGAAGTCCCTCAACGCTTGTTCGAGTATTGGTTCGAGGGGGATCATACGGTCAACGGATTTGATGCGCCGTTCCGATACAACTTCTGCCAACGCGAAGAGATCGACTAGTAGAGATGGCCAAGTAGCGAGATGCCAAGGCACTCATCGAGGCGTATGGAACAATCACTCAGAAAGACTTATTTAGGGTTTCGAGGCTTGCCTGATCCAACTCACGAACCAGTTTTTAACCTGACCATATACGACGCTAGCTATCTAGAGACGGCCATCCGCCGCAAGGCCAAGCTGGCGACCTTCGATCAAAAACTCGCTATCGCCGCCTCCAAAGAAAAATCGAGAACCCGGCGGTGCAATTGGGTGCCGTAAAAGAGGAATGATAACGCACCAGTGCCGCTCGGTTAGCTACTATCTGGGCCTGCAGCTGCTACCCCCGTCCCCTGCGCCAGCTTGTCTCCTTCAATCGAGTACTCTTCCCGCACCTCGGGTGCAATCGTCCGCCAGACCAAGAAACGCTTGCGCAGCACGTTGAGAAAGCTGGTGTTGAGCCGCTGCCAGCTCACCACATCGCCGCTTATGCGCTGCAAGTGCATCTCAATGCGGTAAATACCCGGAATGTCCTCGGTCGGCAAGGTGCGCAAAAATACCCGCTGGCTCACCCCCAAGTCGTAGGGCGCGAGCCACACCATCAGCTCCAGCAGATAGACTGGCTGCGCACCGCCCCGCTCCAAGTGGAAATCCACGCCCTCGGTCATAAAGTCGCCCACCGACCCCTCGCCATACGACGAGAAGACCCGGTGCAAATACGCGCACGAGCCCAAGGCATCGCCCTTACCCAGCGTAAAGGGGAAATCGAAGCGCCAGTCGTCGCCATCGGGCGGGGGAAACTCCCAGCGTCGCGTCACGTCGGGCACGGCCATGGCGGCGGCCTTGCGCGCTGGATACAGGGTCGAGAGCACCACCACCACCATCACGATCAAGGTCGAGAAAATCGCCGAGAGCGACGAGTAATTGAGAAACATCCCGCCCAAGAGCGCGTAGTGCGCCATCAGCAACGTCGTCGTCTGCCCTACCAAATAGCCCAGCACCGCGCCGACGATGGCAAACACGAGGGCCTCGGCGATGAAGAGCGCGGCAATGTGACTTGGTGCCAGCCCCACCGACGAGTACACCCCGATTTCGCCGGAGCGCTCGTACACAGCCCCGAGCATGGTGTTGAGCACGATTAGCGAGGCGATCAACAAGGGCACGAAGAGATTGCCAATCCCGGCCAAGGACGCCGATCCCATGGACGTGTACACTCGCACGCGCTCGTCAGCACCGACAAAAAGCGGCACCGCCACCCGCGACACGAATTCCTCAACCTCGGCGAGCAAAGTCTCCCGATCGGCAAAACCAGCGATGGCAACAGAGCGCAGCGTACCGCCCAAATCGACGACCTGCTGGTAGGGCAAGAACGCCACGTTGTTGGCCAGCAGGTGGGTAAAGGTCTCAATCGCAGCCGTGTCCATCAGGCGCGGATCCAAACCGGTCATTTCCTCCATCTTCTTGGCCTCGGCCACCGTGTCCACCGGCATTAGGCTCTCGTTGTCTAAGTCGCGCAGCCGGTCGATGGCCTCGCCGTCGATTAAGCCAATAACTCGATAGGACCGCCCCATCAGCCATATCTGGGCCGTGCCCACATCTTCCGGGCCAATACCCAAAATCTCTGCCATAGCCACCGGCAGGACGCACACATCGCGCTCGCCATCTGCAAACCAACGGCTCGCCGGCCCCACCAACAACTCTTCTAGCCCCATCAGCGCGCCCTCGCCCGGGGTCACTCCGAGGATGGCCGAGGCAAAGCTCTTTTTTTGCGCCAGCTTGTGTTCGACGTCAATATAGGCCCGCTCGCCAATGACCTTAGAGGTCACCCACGACCTGGGCAGCACCTGCGCTTGGTCGCCAAACGCGCTCTCCGCATAGTCGAGCACCGATAGCTGCAAGCCCTTCCAGCCGCGGTCGCGCAGCAGGGCCCCCTCGTAGCTAGGCGCATTCGGACGGGGGATCTGATAGAACTTGAGATAGCTCTGCACCGAGGTGAAGGCCTGGGCGGTAAAGGTCAAAAGCGTCAGGGTTATGACCGTCAGCGCGGTGCGCAACTTGCGCTTGCGGAGGTTGGAAATCCCCAGCGACGCAGCCGCGGCCGTGGCACTGAGGCGACCAATGTCCGCTTCGTGGACGCCGGCGGTGGCCCGCTTGCGTTGGCCTACGGCGCGGGTGAAGCGGCCTAGGATCATCAGCAGGGCCGTGCCGCCAATGGCGAAGATAACGAAAGCTAAAAAGATGATGTACGGCGATGAACTCAGCTTGAAGGCCGGGTGGATAAAACGCATGATGAGGAAAATCGCCAAGAAGAAAAACGCCGCGCCCGCCACTTGGCGGCGGATGTCGGCAAAGCCGAAGAACAGCCGCTCGCAGCAAAACGAAAACGGCAGTAGCAACGCGAAGTAGAAAATCACCCCATAGACCGTGTCGTCCGCGGTTGATTTAATATCTGGGTAGCCCCGCCCTTCGAGGCCCCACGCCTTGCGCGTGGCCCGCTTGAACTCGCTGTACCGCCGCGCCTGTAAATGCTCTTCGGCCTCCAACAAAGCTAAGCGCGCCTCTTCGTGCAGGCGCATGAACTTGTCGTTGCGCACTCCGTAGCGCGCCAACTGCTTGATCCGCACGTCGTCGAGCACCCACATGTCGCGCGCGGCCGCGTACCCGGGGCGCAGCACCACACCTTGATCCACGAGATAGCCGCGCCCGAGCGCTTGCTCTATCGTCGGCTCATCCACATCGGCCGGGCGCACCGGCTCAGCCACCCATTCGGCGGGCGCACCGCTGAGCAGATAGCGCACGCCGAAGAGGCTAGTGCTCATCAGGGCTTTGACCCGGGTGCCGGGCTGGGCGTACACTACGGAAGCAAGCGTTACCTTGCCCTCCTCATTGCTCTGCTTTTCGACAAAATCGGCCCCCCACGACTGCGGCACGCCGTCGCGCTCGTCGAGGACGGTCACGCGGTCCAAGACCGACAGGTAGCGCGAGTCAACGGTCTCGAACAGACTCAGCGCCCGGCACTCGAAGAGCACTTGCAGCATCTCGTTTTCCCACCAGCCCCACGGATGTACGGTCGGGTATGTCTCGTCGCCTTCCTGACCCATGTCCGGTGCTGAGATAATCGCGCCATAGAGATCGAGCTGGTACGCGCGGATGGCGTTGTCCAGCCGGTTGCGCATGATGTCGAAGCGGAAGCGGCCCGCGTCGTCGGCCTCTTGCGCGATCAAGGTGCGGACCCCACCGACCGAATTCGGTCCGAGCTGCTGATAGGTCACCAGCGCTTGCGGCACCGGCTTTTTGGGCACGGCAAAATTGACGTCGCGGTCGAACCAATAGATCGCGCCCGCCAAGCTGTGGCCGTAGTCTTCCAACTCTAACTTGGTCGGCTTGAGCAGGTCGGCGTCGCGGCCAGCCCACGCCAACATAGCCGCGAGCGTCTGGATCTGCCGAGTGAGGTTTTGCGCGTCCACGGCCTCCGGCAGGTCGAGCGGCGTGTCGATCCGCTCGCGTGCATCGTTGGCCGTAGCGAGGGCAAGGGCCTTCTGACCGACAAAGGCCGCGGCCTCGCTGGCAAAGGCGAGCGGGGTGGACATGAAGTTTTTCCACGTGCGCTTAGGAGGGGCAATGCCCTCGTAGTGGCGCGTGGTGTCGCCAAAAGTTTCTTCGACTGCGAGGCTTAGCCGCTTGGAATAGGGCGTCAACATGTATTTGACGTAGTTGTCGGTGCGCCACTTGGGATTGTAGAAGGTGCCCATCCCAAAGCTGGCCGTGCGGTCGGCGTGGCTCGACAGATCCAACGACAGCATCAGGTCGAAGTCGATGCGCTCGGCCGCGTTCATGCGTTCGCGGAAATAGTCGCTGCGGCGGCTGTGCCGGTAGAGGAAATCGTTGATCCCAGATAAGCCCTCAAAGTGCCCAGAGGTCGCCAAAAAGAGCACCGAGTAGTGAGGGCGATATTCTTTGAGCAGTTCCACTAGCTGGAGCAGGGCGACGATCCCGGCCGCGTTTTCCGCTCCGGGGGCGAGCGCAGGCACGACCGAGATGGCGTCGTAATAGGCTTGAACGACGATGGTTTGATCCTTCCACGCCTGCGGCTTTTCTCGGCTCTTGGCCGGTAGCATCTCTGGCGACCCAGGCAGGTAGCCATACACGTTATGCGCTTCCACGCCCTCCCAATCCATCCGCGCATCTAGGTGGACGGCGACCGGCCCGTCTTGCAGGCGCACCAACAGGTCGAGCGCGTCTTGTCGCTCGAGCCAAAATCGCGGGATGTCAACCGGCACCTTGAGGAACTTGTCGGCGGCCTGCTCGCGGTTGACGCGGCCGTTGTCGAAGAAGACAATGGCCTTGGCCCCCAGCGATGCGGCGTGGAGGTAATTTTGGCCGCTGGCAAAGTCCAAGAGCACGACACTGCCCTGCACGGGCTGGCCATCCAATAATTCGAGTGCCCCATCCCCTCCATAGATCAGCGGGCCGCGCACACCGTCCGGCCCCAGCGAAGACGTGCGCACCCCATTGGGCCACAAGCTGTAAAGCCGCTTACTATCGCCGCCTTGCACCACCAACTCGCCGCCGCGATCTATGGGCACGGCCACTTTAAATGCCTCGCTCTGTACGTCTTCCAGCCCCAACGCAGCAAATCGCTGGCGCACGTAATCGCGGGCCTGCCGCTCCCCCGCATAACCCGGCACTCGCGAGCCGAAGGCCGCAAAGCGCGCGATCTCAGCGGCAATGCCCGCCTCGTCAATGCCGGCGACTAGGGCGCGAAGCTGGGCGGCCTGTGCGGGATCGACCATGCGCGCCTCTACAGGCGGGTCGGGTGCCCAGCCGAAAAAATCGTTTACCGCTCGATTGACCGCTCCCGGATCGCCGAAACCAACGATCACTATCAAGGCGGCGGCGAATAGCAACAAAAACGCATTGAGTACTTTGGCCATGAAATTTGCTTTGTCTGTGGAATGGGACGAGCGGCTGTCAAGATATAGCATCGGCGGGGGGGGTTCAACCGTGAAAGTACGCATGCCCTCTGCCCATGAACCAGAAGATATCCACCAAATACGACAACCCAATTCCCAAGAAATATCCGGCGATCAACCCCATAAAAAACGGCCGCGCTCGGCGGTACGCCGCGATCCCACCATAGCGCATAATCGCGCTCTTGGCCACCCACGCCAGAAAGACCGAAAACGCAATGAGTCGGGTCATCCACAGCGGGGCTACCGCAATGCCCACCGGATGCAGGGGCCACCAGTGAAAGCGATACTGGAGGATGGCCAAAATTGAGTACACCACCATTCCGATCCCAAAGTAGGACAGCTTGTTCCAGTCGGTCGGCCAAGGATCGTTGAAGTGGCGGATCACCCCGTTGTACGCCATGCCGCCGGCACCACCGCCAGCGATAAAATACCAAGAGCCAAAATTGCCCGCGCCGTATTTGTAGCACAGCGAGAGAATAAAATAAAGACAGGTAGTGAAGCCCACGACCGCGGCCATGCCCAGCGCCAAGGCCATGGGCCGGCGAATCCGGTACAGTTCGCCGAGTCGTGCGCCGTGCGCCGCCGCCGGCATAAAGAGCGATTGCACATCCCCAAACCAAGTGTAGGAAACCCCCAGCGCCACCAAATTGTGCCCCCCGATCCCCGTGCCGGTTATCGCCAGCGCAAAAGCCTGAGCACCTATCGGCGGCGTTAAAAAATAGACTCCGGCCTGTACCACCAAGCGCGTGATCCCGTAGTAGGCGACCAACACGCCAAAAACAAAAAGCGCGGCAATGTGAAGATCCATCCCAGACCGCCACAACCAGCCGAGGATATAGACTAACGCGGCAATGAATCCGCAAACTGCCGTGCGATAGGAAACCATTTCCTCGCGGTCGTCTATAGTCCGCCGTCCGCCCAAGGCTTGGCGCACGACCGCCACTAGATGGCCCCGCGCCATCCACAAGCTCAGCAGCACCATCGCCGTAAATCCGCCCCAAGCCTGCCAAGAAAGCGACTGCATCCCCCAAACAAAAGCATCGGGCCGCGTCACGTCGTAGCCGATGCGATTGGTAATCCCCTCTTGCACCACAGCCACCAAATAAAAGAACAGGATGCTGAACGAGACGCTGGTGTTGACTAGGTACATAAAGCCGATTACCGGGAAGTAGAGCATTAGGCTGATGGTGGGAAACTCCCGGCTCAGTTGCAGATTGATGGCGTGGTTGAAGTTGATTTTGGGAAAGCCGATGTAGAACGAACCAATGATATTGAAGAGGATCATCCCCAGTGGGATCGCCGCGCCGATCCAAAACCCCTTAGAGCGCACGATCTCCCGCCCGTCGTCGTCGATCAGCAGCCGCGGCATCTCCATCAGTGGAAAGACCAGCCGCTCGTGCTCGACCCACTGGCGGCGAAAGATCACCACCAAGCAGAAGCAGGCAAAGTACACGGTCAAGATCAGACTCAATAGCCAAAACAGCGGCCCGATCCAGACCTCAAACGGCAGGGCTTGGCCCTTGGGCAGTCCCTCGTAGAACCAGCGCATGGCGTCGCCGTCGGCGCGGGGTACGACCCAATCGGGCAGGTAGGGGTGGATGTTGCCCGCCCAGTCGTTTTCCGGGGTGGCTCCATAGTACGGCGATGAAATGATCGCCAGCAAGGTTCCGACGATAAAAGTCGGAATCCCGGTCGCCGCCAAGCCCATAATCACAATGGTAGCCAACTCGGCGGGCCGCAACGCCGAGGTAGGCCGCATCCACCGCACCAGCGCATTCGCCAGCAAAATCACCACAAAGCAAAAACCGGCGCTAGTCGGAAAATACGACCAAGTAATCTCCGAAGAGCGCACCATCCAAATCGAATAGGGTGCCCCCATGACAATGGCCATCACAACCACAATGCCCAACACAGCCGAACGAAAAGTCAAGTTATATCATCCCTGTGCAAGCGATAATTTACATCGCGCATTTTTTTTCGGAATTTCCTAGTGTACGGTTGGGCATTCAGGCTTCACTCGGTATGCCCGTAGCCCTCGTCCCGGCCAGCGCGGTCCCCCGCGTCAATGTTCCGGGACCAGTCGCCAAGGGGGCGGATGGGACTAACCACTAACCACTAACCACTAACCACTGACCACTAACCACTGACCACTAACCACTAACCACTAACCACTGACCACTGATTAAACAGTCCTTATTCCAGGAAAGTCCATTTTTTATATATTTACTGCTTAGCATCAACGTACTGAGTGATATTACACACCGTTCAAGCGTTATCCGTGTACGACGTCCATTACTTGACTGACCTACGCAGTGCTTGGTCGCGGACGCTGCGGTATCGGCGGGCGAGAGGCCGAGTGAGACCACGCCATTTTGCGGCAAACTGCGTAACGTCCATTCTTTGACTATGTCCACTAACTGCCTCATGTCCCTTATCCTCGCCCTGCTGCTGACGGCTTGTTCTAAGAGCACCGGCCCGGATAGCAGCCCGCAAGCCCTCTGCACAGATGTGCCCGGCACCATCTGCACTTGGGCCGGCACGGGCGAAGCCGGCTTCAATGGCGACGGCCAGCCGCTGCTGGCCTCCTCCCTCTACTGGCCCATCGATCTTACCTTCGCCCCCTCGGGCCGGATCTACCTCCTCGACTGGAACAACCACCGCGTGCGCCGCGTGACCCCGGAGGGCACTCTCGTCACCGTCATTGGCACGGACTTCGTCGGCGACGGCCCCTACGACGAATCCGACCAAGTGCCTCCTGGTGCGCCCGGCACCGAGGTCCACCTCAACCATCCGACCCATCTTCTACCACTGGCCAACGGGACGCTGCTGCTAACCGCTTGGCACAATCACAAGCTGCGCCTCTACGACCCGCAGACCGGGCTTGTCCAAGTCATCTGCGGGGCAGGCCCGGGGTTTGCCGGCGACGGCGGTCCGGCCCGCGATGCACTCCTAAGCCAGCCGCCGCAGACGGTCTTAGGCCCTGACGGCGGGCTGTACATCCTCGACCAGCGCAATCAACGAGTGCGCAAAATAGATCCCGACGGCATTATCACTACCGTCGTAGGCACCGGCGCGGCCGGATTTGCCGGCGATGGCGGCAGCCCGCGCGACGCCCAACTACACATGCCCGCCGGGGCCAACCCGCCGCCGGCCGGGGGCTTGACTTTTGGTCCGCAGGGCCGACTCTATATTGCCGACGCCCTCAACCACCGCATCCGCCGCGTTGACTTCGACCGCGGGCGGATCGAAACGGTGGCTGGCACGGGCGCGACGAATTTCTCCGGCGATGGCGGACCGGCCCTCGGCACAGCCTTCAACAACCCGCGCGACTTGGCCTTTGGTCCCGATGGCCGGCTCTACATTGCCGACGAATTTAACCACCGCATCCGCGCCCTCGATCTAGCGACCAGCACCATTGAGACCGTTGTCGGCAGCGGCGAAGAAGGCTTTGCTGGCGACGGCGGACCGGCCATCAGTGCAGCTCTCAACCGACCGGCCGGGCTCGACTTTGACCCGCTGGGCCGACTCTATGTCGCCGACACATACAACCACCGCATCCGCCGCGTCGTCTTGCTAACACCATGATCTATCTAGCGGTCTTGTTCATCGCCCTGTCCGCCTGTGGGGAAGCACCCACTGGCCCCGGCGGCTCCTACGGACGCATCGAAACCTTTGCTGGCACCGGCGACGCTGGTCTAGGCCCCGAAAAAGCGTCGCTGCGCCAAGCGCTCTTCTACCTGCCGCAGGACCTGACCTACGGCCCCGACGGGCGGCTCTACATCCTCGACTGGAACAACCACCGCGTCCGCGTGGTTGCCAAAGACAGCGTCACCACCCTGATCGGCACCGGCGAACTCGGCGACGCCCCGGCCGGCCGGGCGCGCGAGATTGGCCTCAACCATCCGACCCACATCTCCTTTGACCCATTCGGACGCCTAGTGCTGTCGGCTTGGCACAATTCGATCATCCTGCGCTACGACTTTGCCACCGATTATATCGAGCCGATCTGCGGCACCGGCGAGCGCACCTACAGCGGCGACGGCGGCCCTGCCACCCAAGCGACGGTCAACCTGCCCAGCTCTACCGCCTTCGACCCGCTCGGACGCATGTACATCTCCGACCAAGAAAACCAGCGCATCCGCAGGGTCGATATAGACGGTGCGATCTCCACGGTCGTCGGCACGGGCAAGCCGGGCTTTTCTGGCGACGGGGGGCCCGCCGACCAAGCCCGGATATACGCCCCGATAGGCCAAGCGGCCCCCCCCACCAGCCGCATCGCCACCGACGAATTCGGCACGCTCTACATCGCCGACACCTTCAACAACCGCATCCGCAAAGTTGACGCAGCGACCGGCATCATCACCACCATCGCCGGCAGTGGGGCCTTCCCGCCCATGACCGGCGGCGAGCGCGACGAGGGGGCCGCGGCGATCGACGTTTCGCTCTATTGGCCCTGCGACGTGGCCATCGACTCGGAAGGGCGAGTCTTTGTAGCCGACACCTTCAACCACTGCGTACGCCGCATTGACCTCGACGGCACCATACGCACGGTGGCCGGTCAGTGCGGCAAATCCGGCGACAGCGGCGACGGCGGCCCTCCGCAGGCCGCCCTGCTCAACCGCCCCTACGGCATCGAACTCGACCCGGACGACAACCTCTACATCGCCGATACGCGCAACCACCGCATCCGCCTAGTGCCAAAATGAAGACACTACTCGTCGAGATTGCCCTCTATGACAATGCCTCCGGCCACTAGCTGTTCGGCAAGAATCTGCGCGGACCCGGTCGGCAGGCGAGCGTTGTTGGTGACGATCACGTCGGCCCCCACGTAGCGGACGCCGCGCAACCCGTCCAAGCTTTGCAGCGCACCGTTGCTGCTGACTTCCAAAAAGTCTCGCACTCTAGCTAAGTAGTGCAGGCCCGTTAGGCTTTGCAGCGCGTCGTTGAACCAGATGTCCACGCTGCCTTCGATCTCCACGAGGTGCGGCATGTCCGTCAGGAACGCAAGCGACTCATTGCGGACGAGTGCCAAGCCCCCGCTAACAGAGACCAAATTCTCCAACCCTTTGAGCGAGCGCAGAGCCTTGTTTTCAAATATCAACAGCCCTTCCACTACGTGAGCAGCTTTGCCGGCCACGGGCGTAGGTAAGAGCGGTGGTGCGGTCGCCGGACCTAGCCCCGCTCCGACGCTTGCAAGCCCTTCCAGCCCGGCTAGGCTTTCCAAGCGGTCGTTAAACCAAATCTCGACGCTGCCCTCGACGCGCCTCAGCCCTTCCAAACCCGTCAGTGCAACTAAGCTGCTCCCGACGATCTGCAAGTCGCCGTCGATGATGTAAGCAGCGCCCCCTCTTTCTCCAAGAGCAGCGATATCGGCCAGCGACGCAATGACAATGCCCTCTTCCAAGACGACCGGTGCTACCAGCCCTTTGCCACAGCCCGCCAGCGCGACGAGCAACGGCGCGATCGCCCGTTCAAAAATCCCGCGCACACCGAAACCCAATATCTATATCGGTCAACAGAGGATGATAGGCTTCCCGATTCGCCGCGGGCAGGGACTCCTTCTCAAACCACCACGACCCACCCCGCAACACCCCGAATTTGCCGCGCAGCGGACCCGGCGGATTGTCCCGTGGACTCTCTGCATAGTAGGTGTCCCCGTACCAATCGGATACCCACTCCCACACGTTCCCCGCCAAGTCGCGTGCCCCGTACGGCGACGCGCCGGCAGGACGGCTACCCACCGGCTCGGTCGCTCCGGCGATAAAGCGAAAGTTGGCCTCGTCGCCTACCAGCACGTATCCCCAGGGATACGTGCGCCCATCGGTGCCGCGCGCGGCCTTCTCCCACTCGGCCTCGGTCGGCAGCCGCAGGCCAGCCCACGCGCAATAGTCGAGTGCGTTTTGGCGGTTCGCGCAATTGATGGGATGGGTGTCGTCTATGGCTTTGTCCCAGTTGCAGTTAGGAGCGTAGGCCGGCTCTTTGCAGGCATCGTCCTCCACGCAGCGCCGGTACCGTCCTACGGTGACTTCAAACTGGTCGATGTAGTAAGCGGAAAGAAAAACTTGGTGCGGCGGCTGCTCGTCCGGGTCGCCTGCGTCCCAACCCATCACAAAGAGACCTTCGGGCACGAGGACCATGGCGTGATTGGCTTTGTTGACCTCGGTGACCTCGGTGACCTCAGTGGCCGGAGCCTCGCCGGGCGGAGCGGGCGCAACTGCGCGATTTTCGCTTACTTGCCCCGGGTCCTTTTGGCCGCAACCAAGTGCCCACAGGGCCATGCACACCAGTGCGCGGCTCACCGTGTGGCCCCCTCAGAACACGACCTGCGACACGGCCTTGGAAATCAGCGCAATGGCAATGGACGTCATGCCGATCAGACCCACGCCACATGAGTACCCAGCCAGCACGATGGGCGCGTACGCGTACCAGCGCTCGGGGCCAAAACGCTTTTGCAAATAGAAGCGGCCCAGCAAGGCACCGACGAAGTTGAGGATGGCAAAGTGCGGCCAGCCGCCGAGACCGGCGACAAAACCATAGAAGATTCCCAGCGGTGCGCTGAGTGCGCTCAACAGCGCGTACAATGCGCCGCTAAAGGCTAGCCCAACCCCGATGTAATCCCAGCGAATGATTTGGGTCACCAAGCTCTGACCCGCTCCCGGTAGAGTTGACTTGGCCCAGAACGCCTGCATGGTGGCGTGGAAGGGCCACATCTTTTGCACAAATGGGTACGCCGAGGAGGGAATTGGTCCGAGCTTCCATATCAGAGACCAGAACAGGAAGCTGCACGCGAACATGACGGCCAAGGTCAGGGCCGTCATCTTGACGATGCTGCCAAATCGGGTGCGCGTCAGATCTAGCTGCTTGAACACTTGCGCCTCGTAGCCCCACTGGAAGATCGGCACGGGCGCGAACCAGATCCCGGCCCCTTGGTAGCCGGACAAATAGAAGCTGGCCTCGCGCAGATAGGGGAAGGTCACTCCCTGCGGCGATCCGGTCAGGCCGATCATCCGCGTACCGATGTACGAGTAGATCGGCGTCCACACAAAGCCGAAGAGCGCGGTGATCCACCAAGGAAAATCGGGCACCAAATAGTACACCATCAGCACGAAGCCCAACGTACTCACCGCCCAGATCCCCAAGGCCATGACAATGCGGATATCGCCGCGCTCGGGGCTAGGTCCCCGGTCAGCTTCCCGAGTCGGGGCGCGCCCCTTGCCGACGGCGAGCAAGACCTTGCCCGCCGTATAGAAACCCATGGCCGCAACCACGATGGCCCCCCCCAGCGAAAAGCTCAGCCAGAAGTCAAAGGTATTGGCGATCTGGGTAGGGATCGACGACATACCCGGCTCCCAAGTGTGCAGGATGCCGTAGGCATAGAGGATCGGGTTGGCGACCAAGTTGACCAATATCGACGAGGAAAACACCCCTACTACGACCCAAAACGGCAGCACCAGGCCGAATAGCACGTGGATCAAATCCGTGGCCAAGCCGATGACTGCGGCGGGCAAAACCGCCTTTAACGGCACGGTGAAGTCGATGAAGGGAATCGGCAAAATCGACACGGTTTCGGTCAAAAAGACCGACGACAGCGTGGGCACCACCACGTAGAATATGCCCCACACCGCCCCGATAAAGGCCCCGGTGCTGAACACGTGCCAGCGCCAGCCCTCCTGCTTGGCCGAGGTCTCGGCGAGGGCGGTGGCGCCGCCGGCCTGCACATAGGCCATGGGAAAGGGCAAGCGCTCGATGTCGTGAGTGATGCGGAAGAGCACGTAGCCCAACGACAGGGCGTTGACCCTCTGTAGTGCAACGGCGCAGAGGAGGATGGCGATGGGCTTAAGCCACGCGCTGTCGAGGAAGCTGCGCTCTAAGAGTGCCTCCGAGCCACGCGGGGGCACGACCCAAGTTGGAATGTGTTCGGCCAGTCCGTCAGCCTGGGGCGATTGGATCAGATATTGATCCCAGATCAACACACCGAATGGGCCGCCGAAGAGGTCGGCCCCCGTGCCCAGCTTGCCGCCCATCATCACCAAGCCGCCGGCCACCCAGTAGAGGATGATGATCTCCTGAGTCCGCAGGGATACGAAGGTGCGCTTGGCCATTTCGATAAAGAGGATCAGGGTCACCCATTCGGCCCCCCCGGCCATGCTCATCCCGGTCACCAGCCCGAGGTAAATCGCGCCCGGCAGCATCACGAAGCCGACGAAGAGCGCCGCCCACAGGGTCTTTGCATTGAAGCCCGGTTCGAACGGGGCGTTGGCGGGCATAACCGCGAAGCGCTCTTGGGCGTTGGCCTGTGCCAAAAATCACTCCCCTCGTTTGCGCTCGTCGTCCAAATACCGCAGGTGCTCTTCGTACACGTCTATCTGCTCGGCGTATTTTTCGTGTAACTCCCGCAGATAGCCATTGAAGTACTCCCGCTCGATGCGCTCCCGCACGTCCCGCACCACCGCATTCCGCACCTGCTTTAGCTCTAGGCCTTGATAAATCTCTGGATATCGTTCGATAACCCGGAAGATAGAATAGCCTCCCCTCGTTTGGATCGGCCCTTGGAACTGGTGCAACTCGGCGTTCATCACCGCGTTCATCCAAGCCTCCCCCAAAAAAGGGGCCTGTGACTGGGAGACGTACAGGAGGCCATCTTCGGCGTCGCGGCGCAGGCTGTGGGCGCGGGCCATCTCCGACCACTCGGCACCCGCCTCAATCCGGGCCGCGATTTGGCGTGCCTCGCTTGGGGTCTCGAGCAAAATTTCCTCTAATTGCGCGTGGGGAGGGCTGCGGAAGCGTTGCTTGTGCTCCTCGTAGAAGGCTCGTAGATCGTCCTCGGTCGGCGCGGGAGCCTCTGCCAAAATTTGCTCGCGCAGTTTTATCAGCGTCAGGTTGCCCAGCGCCAAGACATGAGACCGCGCGAAAGCCTCGGTTTTATCGAGGCCCTTGCGCCGGGCATCGTGGGCCATGATGCGGGTGGGGAAATGGCTCTCAGATAGTTTTTCGTTGACCGCGTCGGCTGTGGCTTCCGGCCACAATCGGCCCGATGGCTGCACGGCCTCTAAGACCTCTGCTGCATCCATCTGCAAGCCCTCGAAAGCATAGACTGGATGCTGGCGCTGGGCCTGGTCCAAATCTGCATAACGGACCGCCCCCTGTAAGACGCCTACTACTATATCCATGCCCTCGGCGTCAAAAACCGTGTCCAGATCCCATTTGAGGTGCCGCAGGTACGATTCGCGCAGTTGCTTTTGCTGCTCGTCGCCGAGTGCCTCGCGGATCCCGTCTTCAACCTCGACCAATGCAGCGCGGCGACGCTGTGCCACTTTGGCAATGACGAATCCTCCGTGCAAGGGGAGTGGCTCAGTAACGCCGCCCACGGGCAGGGCGAAGACCGCTTGCACTAGGTCGCGGGGGCTGTCAAAGGGCGAATAGGCCAGCCGCCGGATTTCGCCGGTGTGTATGCCGTAATAGGGGTCGGCGGCGAATTGACGACCTGCTTCTGCAAAGTCCTTGCCTTGTGCCAAAAGCGCTTGTACCTGACGCGCCTGTTCCCGATTGGGCACAAAAATCTCCATAGTAACGACTTTTTCTCCCCACCCCGGCCGCGCGTAGGCTTTTTCGATGTCGTCCTCGGTCACCACGACCTTGGCCGCGACGTTGCGCCGCAACATTGCGTCAGCGAGGGCCTTGGTTTCGCGCTTGGCGAGTTCGGCTAAAACCTCTTCGTCGCGCTGCAAACCCCGCTCGTTGGCCTCCAAAAGCAACACCTCGCGGTCAATCAGCGTCTGCAAGTTGTCCCGGTGCTGCAAGCGCATGGCGGCCGTTTTGAGATTGGCCTCAAAAGTGTGCAGATCGGCCGCGGTAATCTCGACCGCGCCGACCTTGGCCAGCAAGGCGTCGGCCGGCCGATCATCGCCACAGCTAATGCAGGCCCCGACTAGCAGCCCGGCCAACAGCGATTTGTGTATAAAAAGAGGAGCTAGACGGAAGGTCCAGCTCCTCGCAATGAGATATCCTGCCATACGTATTATCCAGATGCAGAAGCAGCGCCGGGAACTCAACCCGCTCCGTCCGCTCTGGCCCTTTCCCTCGTTCCTTGGTCCACCGCAAAGCGGAACTCAATGTCAATGGTCTCTTCCGGATTGCCGCTGGCGTCAAACGAAAGCACAAATTCGCGGAATGTGAGCAGCAACTCGTCGTTTTCCGGTAGCAACGGGTCGAAGACCAACATGCCTTTTTGGCTGCTATCGCGGAAGATGGGGCGATGGCGGTGAAAGACCGTCTTGTAGATAATGCCCATGCGCTCCAAGTTGATTTCGCGCTCGTTGCCCGAAGTGCCCAGCTCCATTTTGTAGTACTTGGTGAAGCTGTTGCCCCCCAACACGACGGCCCCCTCGCGCCCGGGATCGTAGTAGCGATAGGTCTCGCCGCCCGATTCCATGGTCGCCTTGGCCGGATCGAATTCGATCTTAGCATAGGTCTTGTTTATGACCTCGACTTCAAAAACGGTAAACTGCGGAGGGCTGTAGCCCCTTTCGGGATCGATGTCGCCCCGGGTGTAGGGGTTGACGTGGCGACCGTCGTACAAGGGCGGGAAGCGCTTGTTGAGCTCGGGATCGCTCAGGTGCCGCACCTTGATCAAAAGCCCCTCTTTGCTAAAGACCATCGAGTTGTCGTCTGGGTCAATAGTGTAATCGCCGCGGCCCTCTGGCAAAACGGGCATCACGTGCAGGTCGTACACGAGTTGGGGCGGCACCAGCCCCCCGCAGCTCCAGACCAGCCCAAGCAGCGCCATGTACCTTGCTGTCATAAAATTGCCACTCCCTTTTTGCTAGCTGTCGTCAATTGGTTGGTTCCTCGGTTTCAATGTCGATCTGTTCTACGCCCGCCATGGTGGCCGCTTCCATCGCGTCGATGATGTGGCCGTGCGCAGCATCGGCGTCTGCGGTGATAATCAGCGTCGATGAGCCGCTGCGGACCTTCTCGCGCTCTAGCCAGCTCGCTAGCTGCCCCATGGCTACTAGCTGCCCATTGATCTCGATCTGGCCCTCGCTCGAGATGCGCAGATTCAGCTTCTTCTCTGCCTTGAGCTGGTCGTAGTGGACCGAATCGGGCAGCTCGATCTTGAGCTGAGTAGCCTTGACGAAGACCGTGGTGGTCATAAAGAAAATCAGTAGCAGGAACACCGCGTCTATCATCGGCGTCAGGTTCAGTTCAAATTCGCCGGCTTTTTCGGCCAGCGACTGTCTCCGTTTAGCCATGCCGCTTATCCTTCTCCGCTCTTGGCGAAAGCGATGGCCTCAATGCCCTCGCCGCGGGCGATGTCCATCACCTGCACCACATAGAAGTGAGGCACGGAACGCGCGGACTCCAAGATCACGTTCTTGGTGTTATCGGCTGCTATGACTTGGCGAATTTTTTCCGCCAATCTCGCCTTATCCGTGACCTCGCCGTTGACTTGGATCGTCTGATCTGGGTCAATCACGATGTTCATGTCCTTGGTCGCTCTCGACTCGCCTTCGCCGCCCGGCAGATCTACGCTCAGACCCTTGGGGTTGACGAAAGTGGTCGCCACCATAAAGAAAACCAACAGCAGGAACATGCAGTTGATAAGCGGGGTCAGATCTGGATTCTCTGTGGTCTTGAAGGCACTTTTGCCGAATCCGCTCTTTCGTCTCTGCTGCATAGCAGCGTCTCTTTCTGCCTAGCGGCCCTCCTGCTGGCCAGCTTGAAAGCGCACCAGCAGGGTATTGGCGAAGGCGTGGCAATACAGTTCCACGCTCTTGAAGACCTTTTCCGCACGACCGGAGAGATAGCGATGGAAGACGATGGTCGGAATAGCGACGATGAGACCACTGGCCGTAGTAATCAGGGCCTCGGAGATGCCGCTGGCCACGGCCGCCGGATCGCCGGCCCCGGCGCGGGCAATAGCGTCAAAGGCGTTGATCATACCCATGATCGTGCCCAACAGCCCCATCAGCGGGGAAAGGACGCCAATGGTTCCGAGCGCGTTGAGCAGACGGCCCAGATACATCTCGCCGGCCTCCTCAGTGACCAAGATCAACTCCTGGCGCATGTCCTCTAGGTCCGTGCGATTTTCCAGCACTAAGGTGTCGTAGCGCTTCACCAAGGCGGCGAAGATGAAGTTGAGCACACCGCTGCCCTGCCGGAATAGCTCGATGGCCCCACCTTCGCCTTCGCTTTTGAGCATGTCTTCTGCCTCGTTGAGCTGCTGTTCGGCCTCCTGTTCGCCCGGGACCATCAGCAGGCGCCACAGCCGTTCTATGATGATGGCTAGGGCGATCAACAAGCAAAGCAACATGGGCCACATCATCGGCCCGCCTTTGAAAAACTGGTCAACTAAAAAATTCTGCTCCATTACAACCTCCCATATTGTGTCCTGCTTTGCGTTGCGTTGAAAGCTCGCTAGAGCCGGTTTTCCACAATCCACGCCCGGTGCAGCTTGGCAAAACTGACCACGTCCGCGTTTTCCGCCTTGTCCCCGCCCTTTTCTTCCACTACCTGATAGTTTTCCACGGCTTGCGACCACTGGCGCATGATTTCATAGACCAGCCCCAAGTTGCAGTACGCGGCCAATTCGGTATAAGTACCGGGGTACTCGCGGATAATCTCCTGTAAGGCTGGCACGGCCTGGTCGTAGTCTTTGGCCTCAAACAGCTTCATGGCCTCGTTATAGCTAAAGCTGGCCTGGATCTCGCTTAGCTCTTCCACTAGGGCTGTGGCCCTCGACGCCTCCTCGGAGTCGGGATATAGCTTGAGTACTCGCTTGTAGGCCGCCATGGCCTCGTCATAAAACTGGATATTGTAGTAGTAGTCGCCGATGGTAAACTGCGCTTTGGGGGCGAATTCGCTTTGGGGGTAGTTGGCAACTAGGTTTTGCATCGCGCCTACTGCTTGCTCCATCTCCTCTTGTTCGACAAAGGACCAAGCCAACGCGTATTGCGCCGATCCGCCGTATCGGCCTTGGGGATATTTGGCTAAGAGCGCTTGATATGCAGTCGCGGCCTCGGCAAAGGCCTGCTCGTTGTAGTAGTTTTCGCCAATGAGGAAAAGCGCCTCTTCCTCGTATTGGGACTGGAGATAGCGCTCGACGAGCACAGCAAAAGCGGCCGCAGCCTCCTTGAACTGGGTCAGGGCCTGGAGACTGTGAGCCAGATAGTACTGGCCGTGAATGCGGTTGGCATTGCGCGGATATTTTTTGACAAAAGCCCTGAAGCTCTCAGCGGCTGTGGCGTAGTCGCCGTAGCTGATTTCGGCAAAGCCCTTGGAGAAGGCCAAGTTGCCACTCTCGCCCGAATTCGGATAGCGTTTGAGACCTTGGGCAAAGATGCGGGCGGCTTCCTCGTATTTCTTCTGCTGTAGCAGCGCGTTGCCAATGATGGAATAGGCGCGTTCTTTGCGGTAGTACCCAGCTTGAGCGTCGTCTGCAAACTGCATGTCGAGGAGCCGGCGAGCGAATTTCTCGGCTTGAACGAAGTCCTGCTGATCGTAGTACAGCTCAGTCAGCAGCATGCTAAAGGTGGCCTGTTCTTGGGGGTCAGCCGACGCGGCAATGAGCTCTTGGTAGTATCTGGCCGCCTCTTCTTGCCGCCCCAAGCGGATCATGCCAGCCCCCAGCGTGCGGAAGGCACTGTCCTTTATCTGAGGCGCAGGATCGCTTTCGAGCAGGGCCTTCATATCCTCCAGCGATGCCTCATAGCTTATGCGGGCCTGGGCCGTGTCGCCGACGGCGTCTTGCTGTTTGGCGACCTCGTAGTAAGCACCGCCGCGGGCCAGCAGCGAATTTTGCAGGATGTGCGTGGGCGGACTCAGCGCAATGGCCTGACCCCAAGAGTCGATCGCATCCGCGAAATTGTCCTCGGCAAAATGCACCCGAGCCATGGTGTAGTGCATCTGGCCTCTTAGAGTGTCGTCGTCGGCTCGATCCAAGGCGCGAGATAGGGCCTTGTGCGCCTTTTTGTACTCTTGTTTGCCCATGTACAGCTCGGCCAACTCGACCTGCATGGTCGGCCACTTGTCCCAACCCTCTTCTACCGTCTCATAGGCGGCGATGGCGCTCTCTGGATCCTGTAGGTGCTTGTAGGTGAGCCCCAACTCCATCCGCGTCGTATTGCGCAGTTCCGAATCCGAGAAGCGGTCGAGGAAGGACGTATAGATAGCTTCGGCCCGTTTGAGATCGGATGCGGCATAGGCTATGCGGGCCAACTGCAAAAGGCCGTTAGGGGCCGCCGGATGGGCCGGATACTCATCGACTAACCGCTGGTACAGCGGCTGCGCCGCTTCGTTTTTCTCGAGGAGTTGGTTGGCAAAACCGGCGTTAAAAAGCACATCCGCTATCAGGGAATTATCCTCGTGCTGGCTCAAGAGCTGATCGTAGCCCTTGAGCGCCTCGGCGATTTCCGCGTCCGCTCTAGCCGGATCCTCGCTGCGGATCTGCCGCCCGTATTCTTGGTGGCACTGGGCGATGCGAAAAAGAACCTTGTAGCGGTTAAAGCCGATGCGCTGGGCCACATCGCCGTAGGCATTGATATATATCTCGTATTCTTGTGCCGACTTAAGGTATTCGTCTTGGTCGAAAAGCATCAGGGCGACCGTTAGCTGCGTGCGGGCTTGAAAGAGCTTGTCCTCGACCTTTTCGATGGCATCCTTGTACGCGGCGATGGCCGCGGTCGTGCCCTGCTCCTTCTGCACCAACTCGGCGGTGCGGATATAGCTGTTTTGCACCAAGACCGGCTCAGCCGCGTATTCAGCCGGGAGTACGGCATAGGCGGCGAGGGCCTTTTCGACCTTGCCGTTGCGTGCGTAAATATCGCCCTTTTTCAGGTGGGCCTTGGCGACTAGTTCGCGCGCTGTCTCCTTGACCAAGCCTTTGAGCTTGAGGGTGGTCATCTCGATGATTTCTTCCTCGGTCATCTGCGCGAAGTCGTAGCGGGCGATGAGGCGGTCGAGAAAATTCAGCGCATCTTCGTACTGCCCGAGCTTGTCGTAGCTCTCGGCGATCTGGAAGAGCGAGCGGTCGGCATTAGAGCCTCTGGGGGCCAAGATCAACACCTGCTTGAAGCCGGCGATGGCCTCCTCGTAGCGTTCCAATTCAAAATAGGACCACGCCCGGTCGTAGTGAACGGACGCCTCGTAGAGGCTGTGGGGGAAGCTGTGTAGCAGCGCGTCCCCCTCCTCAATGACCTGATCGTAATCCTTGAGCTGGTAACTCGTCTGGATCATCTGGTACTGGGCCATCACTCGGGTGCGGTCATCAACGTGCTCGTCCACGGCTAGGCTGCGGAAGTGGTCGCGGCTCTTATTGAGGTCTTGCAGTGCCTCCTCGTAGCGAGCGTCGGCCTCGGCCTCCTTTTTCTCTGAGCGCAAAAACTGCGAGCGCTGCAATTTTTCGAGACCTAGCTTGTTGTAGGTATTGCCTAGCTGGTAGGTAGCACCCACGCGCACCGGCAGAATGAACTCGTCAACCGCTACGGTTACATCCTCCACGTTGATCATGGAGTTGCTCTCGGTGGAGAGAATGACCTCATAGCGCTCAATGGCTTTGTCGTAGGCCCCCAACGCATAGAGCTTCTGACCTTCCTCAAAGCGGTCTTGCAATTCCACCGGCGAGAAGAAGCGCGTGCTCAGGCTGGCGGCCACGCCGACCGCTGCGACCAGTAGCAGGTTTACCAGAATCATGATGTCAATCTCCTAGCCTAGAACCCGGCCACAATATCAAAGAAAAGGCGCGAGTTGTCGAAGCTATCGGAAGCGCGAGTGGCATCGTCGTACTCCCGGCTAGTTCTGATAAAGCCGAACTGGGAGGCGAGGTTGTAGCCGTAGTGATCCGAGCGGTTGCTCATCATCAGTACCAGCGTCCACTCCTTAAAATCGTTGCGCTGGTCCACCCGGTCCAAGCTCGTGTGCTGCCAGAAAGGGAAGCCCTGAAATCCGAGTTGCAGATTGGACTTGGTCGTCAGGTCGAAACGGGTCCTGATGATCGGTGCGTAAATCGAGAAAGAGCGAATGCTGCCGTCGCCAGTGGCGTCTTCGAGTACACTCGAATGCTCGCGCAACAACAGGTGCTTGAACATCGGGCGGATGTTCAGGTTGCCGGCGTTGATCGTATAGTCGAGCCGGTTGACCATCGCAAAGGTCGAGAGCACACCGGCTTCCTGTTGGGTACCGTCGTCGAACTCGTCCTCGGCTTGGCTGTTGCGGATCCACTGGACGCTGTTGATGACGTTGAGATTGGAAAACTGCTTAAAGGCCGAGCTGATGAACAAGGTATTGACCAAGCTATTGCGCATGTTCAGCGGATCGACATCCGGCGGGAAAATCTGGGAATTGAGATCCCGCGCCTCAATCATCGGACCTTTCAAGTGTGGGACGGGGCTGGGTATTCGCTGGGCAAACCCCACATCTTCCCAGACGTACACATCGTCGCGAATATCGTCTTTGACCTGCTTGATGTCCTCGTTGATGCGAATTTTTCCCAGATAGGGCGAGATAAAGTTGTGCTCGTAGCGAGCGTAGATGGCCTTGGCCTCGCCGCCGCCGACCGGCTCCTTTATGGTGTAATAGCCTACAGAGGTCCATTTGCCCCAGCCCCCCAAGCCCTTCTTGGTGGCCACCAAGTGGCCCCCCCGGCGGTCCCGTGGGTAGGGATAGTCGGGCAGCGCGTCGTTTTCGCGGTAATCGACTATGCCGTTGTTGTTGAAGTCGATGCCGTAGATGAAATCCGGTGGATCGGCGTCGTAAAAGAGGATCGGCTCAGTCCAGTCGGGAATGCCGTTGAAATTCTGGTCGCTGTCCGGGATTAGGTCATTGTTTTCGTCTAGTCCGGGGAAAATGCCCGAATCCGACTTCTCCGCACTAGGCAACTCGTTGAGCATCTCGTCTGGCCACTGGTCGTTGTCGTCATTATCGGTCATGACGGACATTTCCTGCATCTGGGGACACACGAAGCAATTGTCGCTAAAGAAGGCTACGCCGCCGCGGTCGCTGTCGTAGTTGCCGCTGTAATCCGGGTCTAGGTTGAAAATTTCGCCACCGATCTCGATCGGGCCTACTTCCTTTTGGGCCGTGAGGAAATAGCCGAGGGCCCGCTTGTCAAAACGCTTGCCGGCATTGCTGCCCACTGGGAAGAGGAAGTACTGGGGATTGGCAACCAACTCGCCCTTTACTTTTAGCCCTTTGAGGCTTAAGTCCCAGTCCAACCCGTAGAGTGCCTGACCGGTGGGGATGCCGTAGTCGAACTCGACCACCTTGCGGCCCGAGTCGCTGCCATCGGAGCGCAGGACGGTATAGCCCACCCGGGTCGGATTGAGCAGATCCCACTTGTATTGCAAAAACGGCGAAGCCTGGGTAGTGCCCGGTTCTGGCACCACCGGCCACTGATTGAAGGAGTCGGGATTTTCTGCTAGCACATCTTCGAGCGGTTTGACCGCGTCGTCGCCTTTCAGCCCGGTAAAAGGATTGACGTACTTGCTGCCGCCTGGAGCGTACGCGTCGTCCCCATCGGCCACTTTGTCCACGTTTTTTTGGTGGACTCGCTGTTCGAAGAACAAGTGCTGTTGGCGCACCAAAATGCGATAGTCGCCCTCGACATCGGCCAAGAAGCGCACGGACTTCATCGTCAGCCCCGGAACAAGTTCGTTGGGATCTGCCGAGTACGCCGCGTCATCCGGGAGGTTGAATCGCGGCATTTGGAAGCGGAAGACCACCTGGTCGCCGCCGGCTATCGTCAGCCCGCTCTCGGCCCCGCCAACCGGATCAACCATCTTCAGGCTCGAGTCGTACTCGGAATCTCCTTCAATGCTGGTCAGGCGCACCCGCTGTCCCTGTGACTCGCCAATGATCACCACATCTACGTCATAGACGGTGGCCACCCGGCCTATCTCGTCGGGCGAATCGTCTTCGATAATGACTTCAATAAAAGAGGGCGGCAGCATGCTGTAGGGAGTATCGCCCTTGAGAAAGGAGCCGTTCTCGTCGGCGGTATTGGCCATGTGCTGATTGAAGTACGTGGCACCCATGCGCAGCACGTTGCCCAGCTTAGTCTCCCAGTGGCCGCCAAAGATCAACACCGGCGAGGTCTCCCTAGTCGCTTTGAAAGTCGAAAACTTGGCGGCGTTCAACAGGTCGCCGCCTTGGCTCAGCATCAAGGTGAACTTGTTGTCCGAGGAAGCACCGTCGAGCAAAATGCCAAAGAAGCGCGGGTCGCTAAAGGTCAGATCCGAAAACTTGGCGCGGATGTCCTCGCCCAAGGTCACTCGGTAGTTCCAGCCCTTGTAGGAGTCGTTGAGCATCACCAAGTTGGCGAACCACCCCAAGTACTGGGCCGTTCGGGTGTTGATATTACTTTCCCCAGGACGGGAAAATTCCCAAGTGAAGACATTGAACCCGCGCGACAAGTAATTGCCTAAGCGGTCGTAGCGATTGCGTGCGTTGATCACCGAAGGATAGGGATCGTACTCCTTGCGCCCATAGTTCAAATAAGGTTCGGGATGGCCGAGGTTGAGGAAATCCCGGTTGCGCAGAAAGGTCTGCGCTTCGGCTTCGGCGCCCAGCATTCCCAACCCAACAAACGCTAGTAGCGCGGTCCTCACCAGGCTTTTTCTCGCATTACTCATGGCAGCTATCCTCATTCAGTATAGAGATTTCGTCTTCAGTCGCATTCCAACTCAGCGCTGGCGATAACCAACGCTGAACCGATGTACACCTCCATAGCCGGACAGGTGCAGCGGATAGGAATAAGCATAATCGAAATGCCATTGCTTATAGTTGTGGCCAAGGCCCACGTTGAGCTCTCTGTCATCAAAACCCGAACCAACCGCCGCCCCTCCCATGCGGAACCGGGCTCGGTTGAGGCTCACTGTCCGCGTCTCGAACCCCACCCTGAACTCAGTTTGTCCATCGCGGCGCTCAATGTCGAACAGGACTTCCCGCCCCGCCAAGTTGAGCAAGGCCGCTGCGACCAAGGCCGGCTTTTCTTCGCCTGCGGCTTGGCCACCTGCTGCGATATTGGCACCGTTTAAGCCTTTGGCGACCAAACCCAAGCGCAGGTACGCTCGCGGGTGTATGAAGCCCACTTCCCAAGTCGCCCCTACATCCAAGTGCCAAGCCCGGTGCGACAGATCGCCAGCCTTCCAAGCGCTGGTGCGCAAGCCGCCGCCTAAGGCAAAGCGCTCGTGCAACGGCCGCCCATAGCCCAAGGCAATCACTTCTTCGCGCCAGCCATCGGCACCGAGAAACGATAGGCCCATTTGCAAACCGCCGCCTCGCAAGGGGCCGGTTACCGACAAACCGCTTAGGGCTGGACTTTGGTCCAACCCGGGATAGAGCAACGCGTGCGTCGTTCCAGCCTGCCATTTTTGCTGCTGGGCGTTGCCGGCCGGATTGTACCAAACGGCCTCAGCCGTTTGAATGCTGGCGGCGAAAGCCCCGCCCAATGCCGTGCTCTGGGCCCCCCGTGCCGCAAATTCAAAAGCGGCTCCGACCGGGGGCACAAAAGCCAGCAATAGGACGCTAGTACGCCACCACAAAAGTGCCTCGGCGCGCCTTGCCGCTTTCTTCTATTCTAACCTCGTACAGATAGAGCCCCGGCTCGACAACGCGACCGCTCCCATCGCGACCGTCCCACTCAAACTGATAGGTCCGGGCACTTCCGGTCTGCGCCAACTGGCGAATCGGCCGACCGGTCAAGTTGTAAATTTTTAGCACGACTTCCCGGCCCTCTTCGATGTTGCCGACGACGAAGACAAAGCGCGCATACTCGTCCGCAAACGGAGAGAACGGGCGCGGCTGCACCTGCACCTCGCCCAAAAGCTGCAACGGCGTTCCCCCAGCCAGTACCGTCCAAGTGGCACCCGGCATTTCCCGCCCCTGCTGCCAGTTGACGTAGCCGTCTCTGTCGCCTTGGGCCTTGTTGCCGGCTTCGAAGCGCATGGCGGTCTTGTCGCGCACAAAGAGCGCCTGTCCCTCAATTTCGACGGTCGCCATCGCGTTGATTTGCTCGCTAGGTACAAGCTCTATCAGCATCCCCTCCCGATCCGGCGTCGGACCCCAAGTATAGCCTTCTGTGGACACGAGTTCTCGACCATCGACGCGCACGGCTGTTACGCTGAGCAAGGGGCCTTGTACGCGCAAGAGATCGACCCCGTAGTCATCGACGCCAGCCGCGATTTCCACTCGGTAGATCAACGTTGCTTCCTCGCCCTTGCGCAGCGAATCGGATGCGACCACCTCCGCCATGAGCTGTTGGGCGACCAAGACTGGATCGTAGTCAATGGCGATGCGCTCGAGCGCCGGGCTGACAAAGGGGGCCGAGTTCGTCAGGCGGGCCCGGTACGCCAACCGCGCGACCGGCTCGTCCCCGCTGTAGAAAAATTCCCCGTCCGTGTGTGCCGCCAAGCTTCCCCAAGGCACTTCTGCTCCCTCTGCGGCGGTTCCACGCACCTGCAATTCAATGCCCGTGCGCTCCGTGCGCTCTACTTGCCAGCGTATCTGCCCCACGTTGACCGGGGTAGGCGGGGCGAAGCTATCCTCTATGAAGCCTTCGCTAACGTAGCCCGCGCCGAACACCTCGATTTCCCCGATGGCGACCCAGTTGCTGCGGTCTTGGCGGATCAGCGTCAGCCGCACGAAGCGACCCTCTCGCGGGATCGCCTCACCGCGCTCGTCGGTTATGGCCCAAGTAGAATCTGCACTCGTATCTACGTTGAGGACGAAATTGTCCGGCTGTTCCGCCAACAGGTGCCAGACTTGCGGCGCTGCTTGGGTGGCTGTTTCAAGCCTGTACCCACGCACGAAATACTCGGGCTGGCTCAGCGCTGTCTCGCCGGCTAGCACCCGCACCCGCTTGATCGCCCGGTCCAGCCCGAGATCGACGGTAAACTGCTTGTCGAACACGTGATTGGTCCCCGAAATCCACTCGCTCCGCACGAGATCAATCGCGCCGTCGGTTAGGGGCACAGGCTTGTCGAAATCGTCTATCACCGATCGTCCTAAGGCCACGTTTACATCCTCGTCCAACTGTGCCAGAATGACGAGGCTATCTGGATGCACCCGTACTCCTCGGGTCGTTCCCAAGGCAAATGTTTCGACCGCGTCCACTACCCAAGTCTTTAACTCAGCACGGCACGGACTGAATTCAAGCAAGAGCAAAAGTGCGCCCAGCCTCAGCACTTCAGAATAGCAGTTTCTGCGTCAGGCTGGTCACCACGGCAATGGCGAGAGCCTCCTCCAACTCCCTAGAGTTGAAGGTCATGACAATGCCGGCATCCACTGGGCTTTTCTTGCTCACTTTGCCGGTTTTGAGATCCTTAACTGACACCTCGACCTGCACTCGTTGCGTTTGCGGGGAGAATACTTTGCGCACTCGCTGACTGGAAAGCAGAGCCGTACCGCTAATTTCCAAGTCGGCCTCGTCCGAGTCCGCTGACACCACCGCGAAGGGATTGTTCACTTGCCGCACGCTGTCTTCGTCTAGCACCTCGACCCGATCCGTCTGCGTGAAAATCCGCACCTTGTCCCTGCGGAGTTCGCGCAACAAGGCCCCAGACAAATCCTCAATGCGCGAAGGCCGAGTAATCTGCACCAAGCGATTTCCAGAGGTGGCGAGGGCATTAGTAACGTACTGGGTTCCTTGGCCACTAGCCGAATTGGCGGTCCTCGGATCGACCACGTTAGCCTTGCTCTCGACCGGGAATTCCTTGACGTATATTTTGACTGGCATCGACGGCGGGTTGGGCAAACTAGTGTCCTTGAGTGCCTCGTATCTCAAAGTACAGGCCATCGCGCCGCCTAGTAGCATCATCCCGAGGTATTTGACCATCTTTTTCATTACTTATTCTCCACCCAACGCACTCCGTGATCGACATTGAAGTCGAATTTCAAGTCGGTAAACTCCACCGGATTGCCGTATCCTACTTGAAACCGATCAAAGGCCAGAATGAAGTCGTTTACTTCGAGGGTGAATGACTTAGTCTCTACGGGCAGCGGTGGAAAGGTCAGCTTGCCGGCGTATCTGGAGCCTTTGCGTACGGGCTTTTCCCGGTGGTACTCGCTCTTCTCCCAAATCGGGTTGCGGTCCAAGCTGGCGTGATAGCGCACATTGCCTTCTTGCCCCCCCCACTTCAAATAGGAATAGTCGAAGAACTCGTCTTTGTCGTACCAATTTCCCGTCCCTTGGCGGCAGAGCAATCGGCTGCCGTCGTCCAAGCGGATAATGGCCTGCGTGGGATCCAACTCCACCCGCTCTCGAGTGCGGTTGATCACCGTCACTTCAAAAACGGTCCATAAGGGCGGCGTATAGTCCAAGCCGGGAATTTCGACTCCCGTGAGCGTATAGGGCGTGAAGCGGGGGTCGTATTCGGCGTCGAGCATGGCATCGTCGTAGAACTTGACCTTGACTTGCACCCCTTGCTCGCTCCACACGACCGAGCTATCGATCGGATCGATGTAATAGGTCTCCCCATCGGGCAGTTCCGGCTCCAACTCGATAACGTACTCCCGCTGCACATGCGATTCGAGGGATTTGAGAGTAGCGCACCCCCCGGCGGCCAACGCCAAGCACAGGAGGACGTGAATGTATTTTGCGATTGGTCTCATAGGCCTTAGAAGGGGGATATCAGCTCTACGAAGAGAATGCCTTGCTTGGAGTCGGGCCGCCCTGCATGGCTAAAGTCCCGCCGCGTACGCTGGTAGCCGAAGAATATCGAATTGTCGCGGATGCCAAAGTAGTCTGCGGTGATGCTCAGCATGGCCAGATAATCGGTCTGGCTGTACGTCCCATCACCAAAGGCGCGATCCCAGTGCTTAAACGGCAGCAAGGGCAGCCCCTGCACGCCTAGCTGAAAGCTGGTCTTGGGCGTGAGCTTGTACTGCCCCATTACAATGGGGATGAAGTCGCTGTACGATTTCCGCGGCGTATCTTCGCTGTCAACCTGCTCAACGATCGTCCGATGCTTTAACTTAGGCGTGACGCTGAAGGCACCCCAGCTATGGGTATAGTCGATCTTGTTGACAACGGAAAAACGCGAGCGCACATCTTGGGGCTGCAACAGCCCGCTGCCGTCTTCAAGCTCAATTTCGGCTTGGTTGTTGCGCTGCCACAGGAAGCCATTTTCAATGTTGAAGCCGCGCAAGCCCTGATAGGTGCTGTCAAAAAAGAGGAGATGCACAAAGCTGTCGCGCATCAACAGCTCGTCCGGCGTTGCCGGCCGCCAAAAGCCCGCGCGCTCGGGCGGGCCGTCCGGCTCGTTAAACCAGTTGATGACTTCGATATCGTCGATGGGCACTTGGTACACGTAGGTGTGATCCGGGGTGTCGTCTTTGACCTGCTTGGCGTCGAAGTTGATCCTCAATGCACCAACGCCGCGCTTTTCCAACTCATAGGCGTAGCGGAAGTAAAGCCCTTCGGACTTGCCCGGGCCGGCGATCTGACGGTTGTCGTAGCGACCTATGCTGACGAATTTACCCAAGCGCCCCAAGCGGTCGTAGCGGAGGAAGATGTGCTGGCCCTTTTGGTCGCGTGGATAGGGGTAGTCCGGCTTATCGTCGTTCTCGCGGAAGTCGGGTACGTTGTTGTTGTTGAAGTCGATGCCATAGACAAATTCGGGCGGCTCTGAATCATAGGTCAGAAAAGCCTCTTCCCAGTCGACGATGAAATTCTCGTTGCGGTCCATATCCGGGATGTTATCGACGTTCTCGTCGAGACCCGGATACACTTGGGCACTGGGAAAGCCCGGATACAGCGTACGCGGCTCGGCGGTAGCCGTATCGTTAGTGTGTTCGTCGGGGAAGCCGTCGTGATCGTCGTTGTCCTCGTGGAGGGGGAACTCCTCGGTGACCGTAGAGATTCTCTCGCCGGGAGCAGGCTGCCCATCGTAGTGGAAGGCCATGCCGCCTCGGTAGCTATCGTACCCGCCGCCGTAGTCAGGCTCCATGCGGTATATCTCGCCGCCCAGTGCTAGGCCGCCGGCTATATCCTTGACGCCCTTGACCCACCACGCAAAGGCGCGCTCGCTGCTGCGCTCGCCCTCGTTATCGCCGACCGGGAACATAAAATTCTGCAGGTTGTGCGCCACTTCGCCGCTGATATCTAGCCCTACCAAATCGACCTGATAGTTGACCGAGGCCAAACTCTGCCCGGTGGGAATGCCGTAATCAAAGGAGACCATCCGCCGATTTGCACCGCTGCGGTCGCTGCCATCGGCGCGGACAACGGTGTAGTAGATCTCCTCGTCTTCGTCTGTGTACCACTTGAACGGACGCCGGATGGCCCGCTCGTTACCTTTAGTGATGGGGGCTGGCCAAGCTGCTTCGGTGATCGTCGCGTCGCCCCGACGACTGATATTGAAGAAGTCGTGGGTCTGGCTGACGCCGACCCGGTAGTCGCCGGCCACATCGGCGACAAAGCGCACCGAGCGCACCGTCGCGTCCGGCGGGAGGACGAAGGTGTACACCACCGGCACCTTGCCCTCGGCCTCGCGCCCGCCACCGGCGCGGACGGCACCGCCCTCGGGCGGCCCGGCTTCTAGCAGCGGGTCGTAGTCTGGGTCGTCGTCGAGGCTGGTCAGGCGCACCGGCTCTGTGTTGCGCTCGCCCTCGATGACGATGTCCACGCCATAAACAATGGCATTGGCCCGGGCGTCGTCGGGCGAGTCGTCGGCCACGAAGACGCGGATGGTCTTGGGGCCGAGCATCTCATAGGGCAAATCGCCGCGCCAAGCGCTGGTGCGCGACAGGGCCGGCGAGGCCATAATCTGGTTGATTAGCGTCCCGCCAACGCTGGCGAAGCGACCTACTTCGTGCTGATAGTGGCCGCCAAAGAGCAGCACTGGTGAGTTGTCCCAAGCGTCGTCGCCTTCTTGGCCAAACGCCCATTTGGAGAATAGCTGGGCACCGGAGTGATCGCCGCCGCGCGAGTAGAGCAGAGTCGCCCGGTCGCGCTCCTTGTAGTTGATGTCCATGCGCAGCACGTTCAGCTTACTGCTGGTCAGCGTGAGCGGCGTGAAAATGGTGCGCACATCCGATCTTGTGGTCAGATGGCCCACAGTAGCGGTCCAGTGCAAATCCTTGTGAGTATAGTGGCCGACCCGGAACGACCGATACTTGTGGTCGATATAGCTATACGCACTAAAATCGTTGCCACTGCGCGACTCTTCTATCGTCAGGAGCCGCTGATAGCCGCCGCCCATGTAGTTGCCCATCCGGTCCCAACCCACGTTGCGGGTACTTGGCGAGCGGCCCGACGGGGCGGCCCAAGCAACCGTCTCGCGGTAGTAAGCAATGTACTTTTCGTCGGCGTAGTTGAGATAGGGGACGTTGACTGCGGCGTTGAGGAAAGCCCTCTCCAGCCCTCGGTCATAGCGGTCTTGGGGACCGCGCAGAAAGGGGGGGCGCTTTTTCCACGGGGGATCTTTGGGCGTACCGGGAGTAGGGTCGTAATAGGGCAGCGGACCGGCGGATTCGGGGTGGCGCTGCGCCTCCGCCGGCGCGGACAGGGCAACGCAAACTACTGATAATATCCCCACCCAGCACTTGGACACGACACTAATAAAAAACAGCATGAAGACCCCTCGTGGCTCACCTTAGTATGAGCTAACTGAAAATCAACGGGCGAAAACATATGTTTGCCAAAGCTCGCGGGTCAAGAAAAAAAACGGGAAGCAGGCGTCAAGACCGCTTCCCGTCTTTGTAAAACCTATCCAAAGTGCATTGACTACTGGACGAAGGTCTCCTTTACTCGGCCCCAAGAATCTTCTTCGACCGCGGTCCCTGTCGGGCCAGCCGGCGTATCCACAAAGACCCAGTTGGCAAACTCGGACATGTTGCCGCCCGCCCATGCCACGCACTGAATCTGGCCGCCATAACCATCTTCGCCGTCGGAATCAACCGCCAGCCAAGTAAAGCCCATCTCAGAGCCAGCTGTGGGGGCTTCAAAGAGGTTACCGTTGCGCAGGAAGGTATCCCATGGCAGCATGCCTTCAATCACGTAGTCGGCGTCGCCAGCGTCGCCAAATTCGTCGCCAGCGTCGCGGAAGCCGTATTCAAACCCCTCAAGCGCGTCGGGGTCGTGGACATCCACGCGCTGATTATCCACGGTGGTGATTAAACAGACAGACAGCTCGTTCGAGCCAAAGGGCAGGGCCATGAAGTTGACCACGTTCAGATTGACGTAGCTAGCCGGGGCCGGGTCGCCGCACGCGCAATCCTCGTTGTTCAGGTCGAGGTAGAGAGACATGCTGTCGCGCTCCCACCAAGCCCGGGCCTCACCGCCGCCCTCGGTGTCGCGGACATTATCGCTAACCTCGGTGATGTAGTACAGGGCATCGTCGTCCCAAGCCTGCAAGATCACCGAAGAAAAATCGGCGTCCGTGCGCCCCTCGCCGGCTACTTCGGTCTCGCCGTTTTCATTGAGCTGGTTGGTACTGACTTCGCTGGACTCCTGCTCAATACTGCGCCAACCATACTCTTGACCATCGAGCTGAATCTGGCTCGGCGAGCAGGGAAATTCTAGCGCACCAGCCCACTCGTCGGCAACTGTTGCGCGGTCGCCGTCGAGCGTGGGGGCTTGGGTGAACTTGGGCAAGTCGAAGTAGCGCACTGGCGGCTGGGCACTGGCCAGCGTAGTAAAGCAAAGGGCCGCGATAGCGGCCAAAAGAGCCAACTTCTTCATTATTGCATCTCCTTAGCTGTAAGAGAAGTGGACGAAAAATTTGAACGGTTCATAATATACCCCTGCCAAAGGGTTGTCAAGAAAAAAGTTGCTCTACGAGACCATCCAAATTATATCATAAATATAGAGCATGATACATAATGATACCTAGATTTCCACTGCGATCGCACATGATTTAATCCCGTGAAGTATCTCTTCCTCATTGGATTGGCCCTCGTACTAGGAGGCCAACCGGCCAACGCCCAGCCGCACATCTACACTGTCGGCCTAGTCTTTATCGATCTCGTTGATCAAGATATCCTACCCGTCCATCTCGCCGAACAACATCCCCTCCTGATGCGTGAAATCGAACGAGCGATCAGAGACCTCTTTGCCGGCCTAGGCCGCTTTCGCACCGTGCGTTTGCCAAGCGTCGGAGAGGCCCGCGATCCCATTTATCAGGGAGGGAAATCCGTCGATTTCATCGCTCACATTATTCTCAACAAAGCCTATAAAACATACCACAACAAGGTCATTCACTACGAGGATTTAAGCCTATTCGACGACGGCAGGCCGAGCGAAGACCGTTCCTATGAAGTGATTTCACTGCCCGCCTTCGTCGGCCAACTCGAAATCAAGCTAGTGGATCCGAGCCGGGGAAAGACCTTCTGGTCGGACTTGCGCGACTCCTCGGCCACTATACCTTATGACAAACAGCTATACCTTTATAATACTTGGAAGTATCCGGGCGCGTCACATCCTAATTTGACGCGCGCTTTTTTAGCCGATCTTCTCCGTTTGCAAATGGCCAATCCCGCCACAGAACGCGCATTGAACGTCGCCGAGCGCTGGTTCGTCTCTAAGCCCAGTAGCGACCTCGCCGTTGCCCGAGGACTGTTAAAGGAGCTAGCGGACAATCTAGCACCCGATATAGACGCAAATTTGCCGATAGAGGGCCGCGTCACAGCCCTATTGCCCGAGCAGAAAGGCAAACCTCACGTCCAGCTAAACATCGGTGCCCGGCATGGGCTGACGGCGCGAATGCGGTTCGATGTGTGGCGACCTAGGCCCTCGCAGCAGAAAGTGGGACAAATAGAGATCGTTGACGTGGATTCCACCACGGCCATTGCTCGGCTGCGGAAACTTGACAAAAAGATCAAAAAACGCGGAGATGGCCTACATCTCCAAGACCGGGTCATTTCTCCCAAACGCCCTTTGAGGAGATCATTGTGACCAAACCTGTAACGCAAGCCCAAGACCACGACCGCCGCATTGGACGGCTGGAAGGCATCGCCGAACAACTGGATCGCCGCTTGGACGCTATCGAGCGCACTATGAGCGAGAATTTTCGCGCTGTCCAAGCCCGTCTCGACGGTATCGAGCAGCGGCAGGCCGCCGCGTTTCTCTGGCTAGTCGGCATCCAGCTTACGACGCTGATAGCACTGGGCACACTGATTTTGAGCATCAAGCCATAGCCGAACTCCAACCCCTACTAGCGGCCTTTTGCGCTGGTAGGGCTCACCACCGAGGAGAAATTCGCCATGCAGATGAATAAGAAATGGGTCTCCACGCGCTTTGCCTCGCCCACTCAAGACTTCGATCTCGATACTTTGGCTCGCCGCCTGCGCCGAGGCTTTGCTCTCTGCGTGGCCTTTGCTGCGGCCATCCTGCTCATCGTCGTTGCAATCAACCCCTTTCAGGAGGCCGAGAAGAAGACACCCCGGCCCCTGACGACCAAGTTCATCAAGCGCGAGCCACGGCTGACCAAGCCGCTGGAGCTGCGCAAGATTCCCCAACCCAAGCGCCAGCTCGCACGCCGCGAAGTCCAGCTCGCGCAAGCGCGCATGGACCAAGTACAGGCCACGGCCTCGTTCAACACTCGTAGCCTAATCGCCGGCGTTAGCGGCTCGGGAATTCGCCTGTCCGGCCAGTCTGCCTTCAGCAAGACGAGCACTATGACGCTAGAGCCTAAGCTGATGGCAGCGGCAGTGACTAGCACCCGTACCTCCGAGCACAAAATCGACATGGGACTAGAGATGCTCGACGTCAACAACATGGACACTGGTCGCTACCGCGCCATGATCGTCCAAGACGCCACGGACAAGCAGGCCATCAAGGGCTTTGTCAAGATGGCCCAAGTCATGTCCTCGCGGGCATTGGCCGGCGGTACCTCCGGCTACGGCACGGTCACGCTCCGCGTCCAAACCATTGATCGGCTACGAGACGTACTCAACGAGTACACCGGCCTCAAGGCCGAGTTCCTCGGCTTTGTCACGTTCGACGACCCGCGCCTGATGGAAATACCTATCATCCTGCCGCAGGGCGCACCCACCGAGGCCGAAATGGCCAATTTGGCTCAGTACCTGATGTCGGGTGGTTTTACGTTCAACGGGATATATGAACAATCACTGGAAAAGTACGGCGGCCTAATCCGCGGCAAGGACTTCTGGTCTGAGCGCCTGCCAGAGGATCACCCCGTCTATACCGCCTTCTTCGACCTAAGTGGAGGCATGCCTTTCGGCTATAGTCCCTCGTTGAGTCAGGGTAAGTCAGGCGTCAGGCCCTGGAACTATCTGCGCGGCTATTACATCAAAGGCCGGCTGGCGAGCATCACGCCCGGCGACGGCGGCTGGGGCTGGGAAAACGATGTGCGCGGCGGGGACTCGACTCGTCAGCTACAAATGGCGGTCAACGTCATCATCTACGCCCTGACGCAGGAAGGGTCAATTACCCAACGCCTCATGCAGATGGTCAACTAACCTACCAAGGCAGTCGGTATGGCCGAATTTGCTTCACCTCACCTTTGGGTGAGACTACCATTTCCAAACACCTGATTCAAACCCACCCCGCCGACGTCGAGGTCTTAGAAGTCATTGACACCGAGCAACCCACTGTCGAAGCGCACCGCACTGATAGCCTGATCCGCGTACGCCTCGGCGACGAGGAGGCATTGGTCCATTGCAAATTTCAAACCACCGACAGTACACCGCCGATGCCGCAGCGGATGGCGGGCTATATCGGGCGTGGCGTTGAGCAGCACGGCCGACCGATCTACCTGCGCCCCGCGGCAGGGCAGGCCGATCCGGGACATTATGTCCAAGAGAGGCTCGGACAAGGTGATTCGGCTGATCGAGCTTGACGGACTAGGCATCTTGGAGGGAGGCCCTTTGGGGTTGATTCCGTTTGCGCCGCTGATGAAGCCACCGGAAGGGATGGGTTCGGCGGCGTGGTTGCGTCAGGGTATTCACGCCGCTCATGTACTGCCGCAGGATCGTTCTATAATAAGGCCGATTTTCTCGCTGGTCTGACGCTGTTGAGCGGGTCGATTTACGAGTCAGAAACCATTAGGGATCTTGGTTTGAAGGAGGGTATCATGGATCTCGTGCGCGAATCATCCTTTGCTCAACACCTTACCCAACAAGGCATTCAAGAAAGCATCCAAGAAGTGTTGGTACCTCGCTTTGATGCGGCGCGGCAGTTGGCCGGCCGGATTGGGGCCATTGACGAGGTGCCCCGGCTCAAGCAATTGCATCGGGCGGCCATACAGGTACCCAGCCTCGAAGCCTTTAGGCACCTGTTAGACCTAGCCGAGTAGGGTCGCCGCGTAACATCACTATATAGCTGCCCATGTCCAAGCTCGCCCTAGCAAGCCTCTGCGTCGGCCTATTGAGCTGCGCCGCACAACAGGCTGAGTACTACATCGACCAACTCGCCGATTCGCGGCGTCAAGTTCGCCTCGACGCCAGCCACGCCTTAGTGCAATTAGGCAGCGCGGCTGTCGAGCCTTTGATGGACCGCGCTACCGCCGGCAGCGATAGCTTGCGCTACATCGCCGCCCAAGTCCTCGGCCAAATCGGCGATCGGCGCACCATCCCCTTCCTCAAATCGCTCCTCCGCGACGATAATCGCTATATCCGCGAACAGGCCGTCCGCGCTCTCGGCCAACTCGACGACCCCCGCCTCCACGCGACCCTAGCTAACATCCTCTCCAGCGACTCGGTCCCAGATGTGCGCGGCGCGGCAGCTTGGAGTTTGGGCAACCTCCGCGACACCACGGCGGTGCCCTCTTTGGTGGGTGCCTTGGCGGATACCGTTCCCTCGGTGCGCCGGCAGGCTCTCGCCGCGCTTCAGTTTCTGTGGACCCAAGCGGCTGAAGCGGCGGCCCTCGCCGCGCTCCGCGACCGCGACGACAACATGCGCTACATCGCCGCACAACTATTGGGGCACCATAGGACGCACCGCGCCCTCGACGCACTATGCCTCGCCTTGACCGACGACAATATCTGGGTCCGCACGGAGAGCGCACACACCCTCGGCCGCATCGGCGACACAACGGCTGTGGGTCCGCTAGAGCGCATGTTCGCCGAGCGCGAAGGCCCCGACCACGAGGCGGCAAAAGAGGCATTGCAACAGCTTACGGGCCTGAACTACGCAGGCGCCCCCTGATTTGCGCTTCTTGCCGCTTTTTTTTGCCGCGCTTCTATGCGCCCTCCCCCTGCGCGCCCAACCCCAATTTAGCGATCAAACCGCTGCCGCTGGCATCACCTACCGCAATGTATTTGGCGGGGAAGAAAAGCAGTATATCCTAGAGTCCCACGGCAGCGGCGCAGCCTTCTTCGACCACGACTCCGACGGCGACCTCGACCTCTACATAGTCAACGGAGCCACCTTTGCCACGTACCGCGACCGCTCGGGGCCAGGCAACGCGCTCTACCGCAATCGCGGCGACGGCACTTTTGTAGAAATCACGCGAGCAGCAAACGTCGGCGATGCCGGCTGGGGCAGTGGCGTGGCCGTGGGCGACATCGACAACGACGGCCGCCCAGATCTCTATGCGACCAACTACGGGGCCAACGTGCTCTACCGCAATCGCGGCAGCGACCGCTTTGCCGATGCGACCCGAGCAGCGGGCGTTGGCGGCGATCAATACAGTGCCAGTGCGGCCTTCTTCGACTACGACCGCGACGGCGACCTCGACCTCTACGTGGCCAACTACGTCGTCTTCGATGCCGAGCACCTACCGGCCAAGCCCAAACTCTGCACCTTTTTCAGCGGCCTCCGCGTCTATTGCGGTCCCAAAGGCTTAGTCGGCGCACCGGATGTGCTCTACCGCAACGAGGGCGACGGCGCGTTTACCGACGTAACCCAAGCGTCCGGCGTGGCGGCTGCTAACCGCTATTACGGCTTGGGCGTAGTCCCAGCCGATTACGATTCCGATGGCGATAGCGACCTCTTTATCGCCAACGACGAGACCCCCAACGTACTCTTCCAAAACCAAGGCGACGGCACCTTCCAAGACGTCGCTCTCATCGCGGGCGTGGCGTACAATGGCGACGGCGATGTCGAAGCTGGCATGGGTGCGGACTTTGGCGACTACGATCAGGACGGCGACCCAGACCTATACGTGACCCACTTCTTTACCGAGACCAATACGCTCTACCGCAACGAAGGCGGCGCACGTTTTTCCGACGTCACGACTACGGCTGGTCTCGCCGCGCCCACAGTAGAGATGTTGGGTTGGGGTACGCGCTTTTTCGACTGCGACAACGACGGCCGCCTCGACCTCTTTGTCGCCAACGGCCACGTATATCCGCAGGTTGACCAAGCCGCAACCGGCACCACCTACCGCCAGCCCAACCAACTCTTCCGCAATGAGGGCGGCGGCCGCTTTGCCCCGGTGTCAGCCGGCCCCGGGCTGGCACAGGCCAAAGTCAGTCGCGGCACCAGCTTTGGCGACTACGACGACGACGGCGATATCGACCTCTTCGTCGTCGAGCTCAACGACGCGCCGACTCTGTTGCGCAACGATGGGGGGAATGCGGGAAATTATCTCGTGGTGCAGGTCTTTGGCCGCGAGGACAACCGCGATGGGGTCGGCACTCGCGTCGGCCTGCAAGCAGCCGGCCAGCGCCAGTGGCGCACGGTCAACGGCGCGGCCAGCTACCTCTCACACAGCGACTTGCGCTCCTACTTCGGCTTGGGCGCGGCGCAGACCATCAACCTCGTCGAAATCACCTATCCCAACGGCAGTACCTACGCGATCGAGAACGTGCCCGCCAACAAGCTGTTAGTCGTCCGCCAAGGGCAGGGGCACGCCCTCCTCGAACTAGGCGCGAATCCTTTTTAATTATTGAGGTTACGCATAGTTCTCGTTTAGGGAGTTAATGCGAGGGTGCCAAGACGCAAGGGAGCGGGGTGGTAGGGTCGAGTAGGGTATTTCTTTTAGGTTTATCGACCAAGGAACACGAAGGGTTTCCTGAGTATTCTTCGTGTTCCTTCAGGCCCTTGGTGGATCGCACAAGGCTCAAGGGCTGCGTAACGTCGGTTAATTATTGAATCAACCCGCGCTGTGTGCGGCCCGCACCCGCTCGATTTCGGCGAGCCGCTCCTGCGCGGCGGAAAATTCGGGATGGAGTTCGAGGAGCTTTTCAAAAACCGCTGCAGCCTTGTTGACGTAACCGAACTTTAGGTGGAGCATCCCCAGGTTGTAGGCGGCCTCCGGGGCCCTCGGCGACCGACTCGCGGCCCGTTTGAGGCTGGCGAGCCGACCCTCGTATTCCTTGAGCTTGGCAAAGACCTGCATTAGCTCGCTGCCCTCGGCACTGCGGCCCTGCTTGAGGTAGAGCTGAGCCAAGCTGTAGTGCGCGCCCGCGTGGCCGGGATCGCGCTTTATGGCCTCCAAGTAGTAGGTAGCCGCCTGTTCTTCGTGCCCTAACTTGGCCGTCACCGCGCCCAAGCGGTGATAGGAGTCGGCGTGGGCCGCATCCTTGAGCAGGGCTTGGTGAAAGTAACTCCGCGCCGCTTCGAACTTGCCTTCCTGCTCGCTGATAACGCCGAGGTCGTAAAACGCGCTCGCCGTCTCGACGCCAAGTTCTACGGCTCGCCGGTAGGCCGCCCTAGTTTCTTCGTATTGGCTCAAGGCCATGTAGCTCTCGCCCAAGAGCGCATATACTCGCCCTTCGTCCGGGTGGTCGGCGAGGGTGCGCTGGTACTCGGCGATGGCTTCGCCCGGGCGGTGCTGCAAGTGATAGACCCGCCCCAAGTTGGCCCGAGCTTGCAGAAAGCTCGGCACCAAGCGCACGGCTTCCTCGTACTGAGCCGCAGCCTCTGCGTAGAGGCCCTGTTGCTGGTAGAGATAGCCGAGATTGTAGTAGATCGCCCCAAAGTCGGGCCGGAGCGCGAGCGCCTTCTTATAGCTGTCCTCTGCTGCTAAAAAGCGGCCCAACCCGTCGAGCGAAACCGCAAGGCCAATCCGCGCCTCAAAGTGCTTGGGGGTCAGCACTAGTGCCTGTTCGAAGTGGGGGATCGCCGCGTCAAAGCGTTCCAAGGCCGCGTGCGTCGCGCCCAAATTGCTATGGGCTTGGGCGAGGTCTGGATCGAGCTCAACGGCCTGCTGGTAGTAGCGGGCCGCTTCGTCCATCTGGCCTTGAGCGCGCAAGCGGTCGCCTTGCTCGACGGCTTTTTGCGCGGCATTTGCCCGGTACTGCGAGTACCAGTACGAGCCGCCCAAGCCGAGGGCAATCGCCAACGCGGCTGCTCCTAGATAAAAGAGGGGGCGACGCGGCACTTGCTCGCGGTTCTTTTTGTTGCGGGCCATCAGTGAGTTGCGTTTACTCAGGGGAACACCAGTGTCATCCCATTTGGGCATGGGATCAATCGCGCCGAACTCGCCTAGAGCACCATTGCGAATTTATAGACGATCACCTCAAACAATCTCAAATCCTGTACATCCTACCGGACGACCTCTAGCGCGGTCATGATCTGATCTTGACCCCAAGTTCCTCCGAGCCGGAGCGAACTCGTCGCTATGGAGCCGGTGATGGTGTCTTCTTCTTTGGTGAAGGCATAGACCGTCTTGGCATTGAGGTAGCGCAACTCCAAAGTGATCTGGTCGGGATCGTCGGGTTGGATAATGTCGATTGCCTGGATGAAATCGTTGCGGCCCTCGCCATAAACCAACTTGGCAGACACGGTAACTTTCTTAGGGGTGACCCACACAATACTTATTGAAACGGGGCGGTCTTGTCCGCTGACGCCATTGGATAGGGCGAAATCCCCGGCGCCTTCGTATTCGCCGACCCAGACATCGGCGTAATCGGGCGTCGATTGAACGGCTTCCTCCGAGCTGCAGCTCAGGACCGTCAAGAGGCCAATTAGGGTCAACCACGTCCATTGTTTCATCGTGCGTACCTCCGCAGAGATTTTGTTCGGAAAAAGTATAGCGCACAACGCGACGCGAATCAACCACCTTGTGCCGCCGCCACTCGCCAATTCTCCCTCCAGTTCGTACACTATGCGGCGCAAAATGTATCCACTGCCAAAGATGCCTATGCGCCTAGGTATCGCGCTCGCTGCCTTCTTGGGCTGCACCTCCGAGCCGCCCCTTCCCTCGCAGAGCGCGCAGCGCTACGAACAGGCCCGCCAACACCTAGCGGCCGGCCGTTTGGACTCAGCCGCCCACGTGCTCAAAGCACTCGTCCGGCGCGATACCTTGCACTACGAGGCCGCGCTCACGCTCGGGGAAATCTACTTGCGGCAACGGCGCTACCGACAAGCCTTGTCGCCGCTCGCCCGCGCACAGAGGCTCGCGCCCGAGCGCATTGAGGCCCGGCTGCAGTTAGCCCAAACACTAAAGAAACTCGGGCGTCAAGCCGAGGCGCGCGCCCTTTTCGACTCCCTCGTGGCGGCCTTCCCCGGCAACGCGGTTGCCTGCATGGCATACGCCGACCTCCTAATGACGCAAGACCAACCCGACGCCGCGGGTGCCCTCGCCCAGTACGAAGCCATCCTCGCCGTCGATCCCAAGCACTACCGAGCGCGCTCTGGCAAGGCCGCCTCGCTCTTGCGCTTGGGCGATTTTGCCGACGCAGCCGTCCGTCTCGACAGCTTGCTCGCCGAGCGGCCGGACGATGTGTATCTATCGTTCCTGTTGGGCGCGGCCCACCACCACTTGCGCCAATACCCCGAGGCTGTCGCCGCGTACAAGCGCGCCATTGACGTCCTGCCCCCGGCCTCGCCGCAACGCACCGTGCGCCAGTGGAACCTGCGATTGGCCTATATTGAAGCGTATGGCACCTACCCGAGCGATCTCGAACCAGCCTATCAAATTGGCTTGGCACCGCTGGCTGAGGCGTCGCCGGTGCGCTTCACCGATGTGGCCGCAACAGCCGGCGTCGGCAAGCGAGATCGGGGACGCGGCGTGGCGTGGCTCGACTACGACACCGACGGCGACCCGGACCTTTTCGCCGCGGGCATCCAAGCCCCACACGCGCTCTACCGCAACGATGGCGACGGGCGCTTTGCCGACGTGTCTGCCGCAGCCGACCTCGCCGACCCGCGTGGCGGCTGGGCAGCCATTGCCGCAGACTACGATGGCGACGGCGACCCAGACCTCTTTGCCACCCGCGAGGCTTGGGAGGGCGAAGCGCCCAACTCGCTCTACCGCAATCAGGGCGATGGAACCTTTCGCGATGTCGCGCCCCAAGCCGGAATCGCCGGCGCGGACGACAGCTTCATGGCCGTCTGGACCGACTACGACAACGACGGCCTGCCCGATCTATACGTGGCCTCGGGCATCACCGGCAGTGGGCGGCCCAACCGCCTGTACCACAACCAAGGGGACGGCACTTTTGCCGACCGCGGCGCGCAGGCCGGCGTGGCCTATCGCGGCAAAACCCTCGGCGTTACTTGTGGCGACTACGACAGCGACGGCGACAACGACCTCTACGCCATTGACGTAGCCGCCCCTAACCACCTCTACCGCAACGACGGACACCACTTCAGCGACGTCACCGCCGAGGCCGGCGTGGCCAAGCCGGGCGAGGGCAGCTACGTGGGATTTTTCATCGACGGCGACGGCGACGGCGACAGAGACCTCTTCGTCTCGGCCATGAATTTTTACGAAGACATCGTGCAGTCGCAGGTCACCGGGCTGGCCTTGCGCCCAACTCGTGCCCATCTGTACCGCAATGACGGGGCGACCTTCCGCGACATCGCCCCTCAGCAGGGGCTGGCCCGCTCCTTTGGCTCGATGGGCGCGGGCTATGGCGACGTGGACTACGACGGTCTAATCGACATCTACCTGACCAACGGCGGCCCCTTAATGGCGCGCTTTGAACCCAATACCTTGTTCCACAACCGCGGCGACCGCTTCGCCGACATCACGGTCGCGGCCGGCGTCGGCAATCCGGGCAAGGGGCACGGCGTGGGTTTTGCCGACTACGACCTCGACGGCGATCTCGACCTCTATACGGCGGTCGGCGGCCACTACTTAGGAGACCTATGGGCCAACAGCCTGTACCGCAACGAGGGCCACCACAATCACTTTCTCGGCGTGGATTTAGGGCCTCAAGCCATCGGCGCGCAGTTGCGCCTACGCGCCCAAGATCTGCTCGGGGTCGCGGAAGTCAGCAGCGGTCCGGGGTTCGGGTCGTCCAACAATTTGGCCCCGGCCCTCGGCTTGGGCGCACGCACCCGCGTCGATACCCTCGAAATCCGCTGGCCCAACGGCGCACACCAAGTGTACACAGATTTGGAAATCGACCGTTTCCACTCCTTTGCCGAGCAGCCCTGAGATGGCGTGGCGACTGTTCTGCGCGGCATTTGCGCTGGCCTCCTGCGCCTCCGAGCCTGCGTCGGCACCAGATACAACCGAGCACCTTGCCCGTGCCCGCGTTCACTTTGCGGCAACCCGCTTTGAAGAAGCGGCGGCCGCCGCCCGCGCCGGGTTAGCCCTCGACTCGACGAACGCCGACCTCCACAATGTGCTGGCCTCGTCCCACGCGGCTCAGGGCCGGTACGCACTGGCCATAGAATCCCTCGAAACAACCGTCCGCCTCAAGCCCGATTACGCCATGGGCTTTGTCAATCTCGGCGGGATTTACACCAAGCTGGGCCAGTACGATCGCGCCGACACCTATCTCCAGCGCGCCGTCCAACTCAACCCCGACAACTCGCCGGTGCGCCGGCGCTTGGGCGAGCTATACTTGGCCACGGGCCGCTACACCGAGGCCACCCGCGAGCTGCTCGAAGCCCTGCGCCTCTTTCCCAACGACGCTACTCTCTACTACTACCTCGGCCAAAGCCTTGCGGCCGAGGGCCGGCAGGACGATGCCTTGGAGGCCTTTCAGCGCGCCACCTTGCTCGACATCGGCTTTGCCGACGCCTTCTATCGCCTCGCCACACTCGCCCGCAAGGCCGGTCGCAATACCTTGGCGCAGCAGGCCCTAACGAGTTTTGAGCACCTGCAAACTCTCGGCGGCAAGGAGATCAAGCGACTGCGTGCAGCCATCCTCAACGCGCCCGAAGAAGCCGCCCATCACTACAACCTCGGCCTGTTCTTCGTCCGGCACGGGTACTTTGCCCAAGCCGAGAACAAATTCAACCGGGCCGTCGCCCTGCGCCCCGGGGACCTCGCCCTGCTCAACCGCCTCGCCGGCGACCTCCTCAAGTTGCAACAGCCCGAAGCCGCGCTCCGCTATGTACAGGTCTCCCTCGACCAAGACCCAAGATACTTTCCTGCCTTGCTCAACGCCGGCCACATCGCCGGCCAGCGCGGACGCTACGGCGAGGCCGTCGCCTACTGCCGCCGAGCGGTTGCGGTGCGCCCAGACGACGCCGAGGGCTGGTACCTCCTCGGCTTGGGCCTGTTCAGCAACGGGGAACGCGCCGCCGCCGAACAGGCGTTGCGCCGCAGCCTAGCACTGAGCGCGGACGCTGAGGCGCTGCACGCCAAGGCCCAGCAACTTCTCAACACCCTGCAACAACAATCCACAGGAACGCCGTGACCGCGCTGCTTTCGCTCTTTTTGCCCCTCGCCCTCCATCTTGCTTGTAGCGGTCCAGATCCCCGCGCTGAGGATTGGTCCCAACACTATCAAACTGGGCGCACAGCCTTTGGCCAGAGCCGTTTCGCCGAGGCCGAACGAGCCCTATCCCGCGCCCTGACCTTAGCCGAGGCGTTTGCCCCCGACGACCCGCGCTACGGCCGCACCGCCCATCAGCTCGCCCAGCTCCACGTGGTGCGCGGCGAACTCGCGCGGGCCGAAAGCCTCTACCAACACTTGCGCGAGCGGCAAGCGGCTTTCCCCGACGACCATCCCGACAAGGTGTTGACCCTCGACAAGTTAGGCGACACCTATCGGCTCCAGCAGCGGCCGTCCGAGGCCGCCGCGCTCTACGGCCGCGTCCTCGCCTTTCAGCAGGTGCATCGAGGCGATGGGGAAGTCGCCGCGACCATGCAGAAATTATCCGACCTCTACCGAGCACAGGGCGACCGCGCCGCGGCCGATTCCCTCGCGCAGCGCGCCCAAGCCCTAAACCTCCGCGCCCGCGCCCACGCCCTGTTCCTCCAAGGCCACTACCAACAGGCCGCGCCCCTGTACCTCAGCGCGCTGGCCCTACAAGCGGGCGATCATCCCGACTTGGCCCGCACCTGTTACTACCTAGGCCGCCTGTACGACGCGCAGGATCGCTATCGGCAGGCCGAGCACTTCTACCGGCGCGCCCTTGCTGCGTCTCCCGCCAGCGACCCCGATCGAGTCGGCGCAGCACTCGCCGACCTGCTCGCCCGCAAGGCTGCCCATCCCTAACGCCCTACAGGAGTTTCTTTATGAACCGCCCCCCCACAGAGTTCAAACACATTGCCTCCGCCGACCTCAGAGCCTTTGGTACGGCCTGCCTGAGTGCCGCTGGCTTGTCCGCTGCACACGCCGCGCAGTTGGCCGACCTACTGACCAATTCGGACTTGCGCGGCGTACGCTCGCACGGCACCCGCGCCCTGTACGGGTACTGCTGCACGATCCGCGACAAAAAGGCCAACCCAGACCCAGACATCCGCGTCCTGCGCGAAAGCGACACCCACATCTTTGTCGATGGCGATGGCAGCCTCGGGTACGCGCCGACCATGCTGGCCACAGAACGCGCCATAGCCAAGGCCAAGGAAAAGGGCCTTGCCGTCGGCGCGGCCTGCCATATCGGGCACTACGGCTCAGCGGGGCACTATGTGCGCCGCGCTATGGCGGAAAACTGCGTGGGTTTCTCAGTGCAAGCGGCCTATCCTCAGTACTACCCCAGCAACGACGGCAAGCGCGCCGCCCACTACGGCAACCCGCCCTTGTGCTTTGGCCTGCCCGGGCAAGAAAGGCCACCGGTGGTGCTCGACGTGGCCACCTGCATCCTCGCCGACTACCAACGCGGCGAGCAGATCGAAGCTATTGAAGAGTTGATCCCGGCGGCCTTCTTCAAGTCCATGGGCTACACCGCAATCGCCACCCTGCTCGGCGGAGCTTTTGTCGGCCAAGGCGGCGATCGCGCCCGCGCGATCGCCGCGCAATGGCCGGCCGCGCGCATGGGCAGTTTGATCCTCGTCCTCGACTTGGGACTCTTCGCGCCCGCTCCGCAAGTGCGCCGCGGCGTCGATGAACTGGTGCGCCTAGCGAGCGAGCAGATGATCCCGCTGCGCGGGTACGACGAAGTCGCCCTGCCCGGCACACCCGAACACCGCAACGAGGAAGCGTACGCACGCGACGGCGTACCCGTCGGCTTAGAGGACGTCGAGCGCCTCACCGAGTGCGGCCGGGCCTTTGGCGTCGCCCCCCCGTGGCTGGACTAAGGCCGCGTCGGTTCCTACCTTAACGAACCGCAAAAAGGAGACATTCTATGAGCCTGACGCGTGCGCGCCGCGCCGAGCTAAAGCGCTATGCCATCCAATTGCGCCGCTTAGTCGTCGAGTCGGTACACCACGCTGGAGCCGGCCACTTGGGCGGCCCCATGTCTGCGGCCGAACTACTCGTCGCCCTGTACTTCGCCGAGCTGAACATCGATCCGGCCCGGCCCCGCGACGAAAACCGCGACCGCTTCATCCTGTCCAAGGGACACTCTTCGATCGGCCTCTACGCGGCTTTGGCCCTGCGCGGCTACCTGCCCATCGAGGAACTCGCCACCTTTGACGCTATTGACTCCCGCCTACAGGGTCACCCGGACATGAGCGTCCTCCCCGGCCTCGACATGTCCACCGGCTCGTTGGGCCAAGGCCTGTCACCCGGCCTCGGCATGGCCCTCGCCGCCCGTCTGAAGGGGCAGGACTTTCGCACTTGGGTGATGATCGGCGACGGCGACTCTCAGGAGGGGCAGATATGGGAGGCAGCCTTTGTCGCAGCCCGCTACGGCCTCGACAATCTCACCGCCATCCTCGACTGGAACGGCCTTCAGCAATACGGCTGGGCCACTGAAAAGGGCTACGACGCGCTCGACCGCTTGGCACCGCAGGAAAATCCACTTAGCCGCTGGCGCGCCTTTGGCTGGAACGCCATCGAGACCGATGGCCACGACTTCCCCGCCATTTTCTCGGCCTTTGCCGCAGCCAAGGCGCACCGCGGCCAACCCACCATCATCGTCGCCCGCACGGTCAAGGGCAAAGGGATATCCTACATGGAAAACGACTTCAACTGGCACTCCAAGCCGGTGACCGACCAAGACCTCAAACGAGCGCAGGATGAGCTCGCCGCGCAGGAGGCAGCCCTGTGAACCTCTCCACCACCGGCGAGATGCTGGCCCAGCGCGACGCCTTTGGTGACGCGCTCATCGAACTCATTGACCGCGACCCGCGCGTGTACGTGCTCGACGGCGACTTGGCCAACTCGACCAAGGCCGACAAAGTCTCCCGCGAGCGGCCCGACCGCTTCCTCGAAATGGGCATTGCTGAGCAAAACATGATGGGCGTTGCCGCCGGCATGGCTACCTGCGGCCTCGTGCCGTGGCTGAGCAGCTTCGCCTGCTTCCTCGTCAACCGCGACCTCGATCAGCTCCGCGTCGTCGTCGCCCAGCCCAACCTGCCGGTCAAACTTTGCGGTGCCTACTCGGGCCTATTGACCGGCAAAACCGGCAAAACCCATCAAGAAGTCGCCGACATTTCCGTCATGCGGGCCATGCCGAATACGACCGTTTTGGCCCCGGCCGACGCCGTAGAGGTCCGCGCCTGTATGCTGGTGGCCAACGACCTATCTGGCCCCGTGTACGTGCGCATGACGCGCGACCCGGAGCCGATCATTTTTCCGGCGGACTACGAATTTGAACTGGGCCGCGCCCTTACCGTGCGCGAGGGCGCAGACGTCGCCCTCATATCCACGGGGGCCCAAACCCCGCGCTGCCTCGCCGCGGCCGACGAATTGGCGCGCGAAGGGATCTCGGTGCTCGTCCTGCATGTGCCGACCCTCAAGCCACTCGACGCAGACGCCATTGTCGCCGCCGCCGAGCAGACGGGCCGCGTAGTAACGGCCGAAGACCACACCATCATCGGCGGCTTAGGCGGCGCGGTCGCCGAGGTGCTGGGCGAGCGGCGTCCCACGCCCATGCGGCGCGTCGGCCTGCGCGACGTATTCGGCGAATCCGCGCCTAACGAAGACCTGCTGCAAAAATACGGTCTGACCCCCGGGCACGTCGCGCAGGCGGCGCGGACGCTGCTCTCTTGACCGCTGTATCCAAATATCCGTAATTAGATGTGATTCACTACCGCAACCGATATCCACAAGCTGCTGATGACGCGACATACTGGGTTTACTTGCCACACAGGGTGTTTGTCCACCAGCAGAAGCTCATACGAGCCATTAGAGTGCATCTCAGATGCACTCTTTTTCTTTGGCCGGTATAGCCGGTGCTACGGGAAACGAGAGGCCGCATGAAAGAGGGTTTGCTGCAACTGTTGAAGCTCCAAGAAGTGGATAAGAGGCTCTTCGCGCTCGAAGAGGCCAAAGAAAAATATCCCGCTGAAATCGACCTGCGTCGCAGCAGGATAGCAAAAGCGCGGGCCGTCTTGTCCGATATAGAGGCCCAGAGTGCCGAGTTCGAAAAGCAGCAGCGGCATTGCGAGCGCGAAATCGAAAGTGGCAAGGCCAACCTGCGCGAGCGCGAGGGGCGCTTTGCCGTGGTGACCACCAACAAGGAATACGATTCCCTCCAGCTTGAGATCGAGATTTGCAAAAAGGACCTTGCCGAGCACGAGACGCAGTTGCTCAAAGCCATTGAGGGCCTAGAGCGAATTCAGGAGCAGATCGCCGAAGAGCAAGGCGCTTTTGAAGAAGTCCGCGAGGCCGAGCAAGGACGCATCGACGAGCTCGAAGGCCAGCTCGGCACCATGCAGGAGCAAATCGACGAAGTCGCAACGAGCCGACAGATGGTCGCCAAGGTCATTGATGAAATTGACTCCCAATTGATGCGGATGTACGAGCGCAAGAAGGGGCGGCGTGGGATTCGCGTCGCGGCCGTGCGCAAGGAGGCTTGCGGTGCTTGCTTTTACCAGATGCCCGCCCAAACCCTCAACGAGGTTCGCATCGGTGGTCGAGTCATCTCCTGCGAAAGCTGCGGCACCATCATGGTCTGGGACGGGTAATCGGTTTGATTTTGGGAGGAGTAAGTCGGGCGGGCGCGCCAGCGGCTCCTAGCGGCTGCTGGTGAGGAAAGTCCGAGCTCCACAGGACAGGATGCTGGGTAACGCCCAGGGGGGGCGACCCCACAGACAGTGCCACAGAAAACACACCGCCCAGTTTGCTGGGTAAGGTTGAAAAGGTGAGGTAAGAGCTCACCGCACCTGCGGCGACGCGGGTGGCAGGGTAAACCTCATCCGGAGCAAGGCTAAGTAGGGGAAAAGAGGTGGTCCGCCTCGCTATATTCCCGGGTAGGCCGCACCGAGGCGGCCGGGCAACCGCCGCCCCAGATGAATGCCCGCACAGCGCACTTCAGGTGCGTGGACAGAACTCGGCTTATAGACTCACTCCTCCCACACCCGGGGCCGGCGGCTCCGGGTGATTTTTCTTTCTTTGGAGAGCTATATGTTCCCTCTGATCGCCGCGCTGGTGCTAATTGCCGCGCGGCTTCCCGCCCAACAGCTCGAGCGCTATGCGATCGAGCCTCTGGTCTCGCAGCTAGCCGAAGGCTATATCGACTGGACGCAACACGCGCTCTTTGCCTATGGCGACGGCACCGCGCCCGCGGCTGTCTCCGACCTCGTACAGCAGCGGCTCCACGGGTTGCGCAATGCCCGGGACGCGGCGTTCCGCAACATGCGCGAACTAATCGGCCAAGTCCGCCTCAACGCCGACACCCAACTGCAAGACGCTAGCTTCAATGGCGATTTTCAAGAACTCGCCCGCGTGGCCATTGGCTCGCAAAGCGAGGGCCAAGGGAGCTATCGCATCGCCGTGCGTCTGCTTCTGCTAGGCGATTTCGCGGATGCGGTGCTGCCCCAAGTTGAGCCTATAGACCCAAGATCATACGACCTGAGCCACTTCGACGACTCCCCCGATTCGCTAACGACGCCAGCTATCGCCGATTCCCTCGCAATGCCACCCACCGCTGATTCCCTCGCACTGGATACCCCCGACTCGCTAACGACGCCAGCTACTCCCGCCGACTCCCTCCCGGCAGACGAGCTCGTGTTTTTCGTGCCCGAAGCACCCTACACGGGCCTGCTCGTCGATGTTCGCGGGCTCGGGCTGCAACCGAGCATAGCACCGCGAGTGCTCAGCGCGGCTGGGCACGTGATTCACGGTGCGGCCACCGTAACCCGCAGTCTCGCCACGGACTACGGAGTCGCCGGTTACGACGACGACATCGACCGCGCCTACACAAGCGAACGGCTCGGCGGGGAGGAGGCCAATCCTTTCGTCGTCAAGGCCACGGACGCGGCTGGCCGCTACTCGGGCGATGCCATCCTCGACAACTTCGATGCCGCGCAGGTGCTGCAAGCTGATGAGGTCGGCGATTTCTTGCGCCAAGGCCGGGTGACCTTCCTCCTCGGCCCCGAGCCAGCGGCCTTCGATTCTACCTATACTGATAGTTTCATGCTAGAAGGAGAGGGAAATGAGTTTGAGCTTTACGGAGAAATGGAACCAAGCGACTGGCCGGAATAACTCGCTGGTCTGCGTCGGGCTGGATACCGTTCCTGCGCAGCTACCCGTCAGCGTCCGCGCCAAAGCCGACCCGGTCCTCTACTTCAACCAGCAAATCATCGACGCCACATGCGACCTCGTCTGCTGCTACAAGCCCAACTTCGCTTTCTACGGTGCCCTCGGCGCGGGCGGCTTTGCCACGCTCAAGCGCACCCTTGACCACATCCCCGCGGACATCCCGGTGCTCATCGACGCTAAGGTTGGCGACATGGGCAACACGGCCGAGCAATACGCCCGCACCTTCTACGAGGTCCTCGGCTGCGACGCGCTGACGGTGACTCCCTATTTGGGCCACGACTGCGTCGCGCCCTTCACCGCGTACAAAGACCGCACTACCTTTCTCGTCTGCCTGACTTCCAACCTAGGGGCCGATGATTTTCAGAAGGAGCATCTAGGCGACCGGCCCCTGTACGAGCAGGTAATCGCCAAGGCACACGCTTGGAACGCGGCCAACAACATCGGACTCGTCGTCGGGGCAACCCAACCGGCCGGCTTGGCCCGCGTCCGCGCCCTTGCCCCGGATGTGCCCTTGCTCATCCCCGGCATCGGTGCCCAAGGCGGCGATATTGCAGCGGTGGTCAAAAACGGCTGCGACGCCCGCGGCGCGGGCATCCTCATCAACTCCTCGCGCGGCATTCTCTACGCCTCCCAAGGCAGCGATTTCGCGGCCGCGGCCCGGCAGGCGACCCTAACCCTGCGCGACGCCATCAACGCCCACCGCCCCTGAGCCGTTGTTGCCATCCTCCATAGCTATCTCTATTTTTTTGCAACGAGTCGGGGTGTGGCGCAGTCCGGTTAGCGCACCTGCTTTGGGAGCAGGATGTCGTCGGTTCGAATCCGACCACCCCGACCACAACTCCCTCTAGATCCCCTTTCCTCGCACAGCGAAATTCGCGACCCTTCACGGCAAGGATGAACCATGGCACGAGAAATCGAGGCTTTGCTCGACGAGGAAATCGCTGCTTACGCAGCACGCAATCCCCGCTCGTACGCGATGTTTGCGCGAGCCAAGCAATTGCTGCCGGGCGGCAACACCCGCACCGGTGTCCACATTGATCCTTTTCCCCTATACGCCGACCGCGGCAAGGGGGCCTATCTCTACGACATCGACGGCCATCGCCTAATCGACTTCGTCAACAACAACACGGCCCTCCCCTTGGGCCACGCCCATCCCGCCATCGTCACCGCCCTGCAAGAACAAATCGCCCGCGGCACTGGGTTTTCGCGGCCCCTTGCCCTCGAAGTGGAGATGGCCGAAGTGCTCCGCGCGCGCATGCCCGCGCTGGAAAAAGTGCGCTTTTGCTCCTCGGGCACCGAGGCCGTGCTCAATGCCCTGCGCGTGGCGCGGGCGCATACCGGGCGCACTAAGGTCGCCAAGTTCGAGGGGGCCTATCACGGGATAGACGACAGCGCACTGGTGAGTTACTTGCCCCCGCTGGGGCCGGAACTGGGTCCGGCCAGCAAGCCGCAGGGCGTGGCCTCTTCGGCCGGGCTGATGGCCCATACCCTCGACGAGGTGGTTGTGCTGCCGTTCAACGACGCGGCAGCTTGCGCCGAGATTATCGGCGACTACGCTCAAGAGCTAGCAGCCGTGATCGTAGATCCGCTCTCCACGGCCGCCGGGCTGGCACTGCCAGAGGCCGGTTTTTTGCCGAGCCTGCGCCACGCGACCACCCGCGCCGGTGCCCTGTTGGTCTTCGACGAAATCGTCAGCTTCCGCTTCGGCCCGGGCGGGACGCACACGGCCTACCAAGTGCGGCCCGATCTGGTCTGTTTGGGCAAGGTAATCGCCGGTGGGACGCCCGGCGCAGCTTTCGGCGGCCGCGCCGACGCCATGGACCTGTACGACCCAGCCGACGGGCCGCAGATCCAACAGTCTGGAACCTTCAACGCCAATCCCATCGCCCTAGCCGCTGGCTTGCAGACCCTCCAAGCACTAACCCCAGAGGCTTACGAGCATATGGAAGGGCTAGCGCGGCGGGCAACTAAGGGATTACAGGCCGCGTTTGGCGAAGCTGGGGTCGCCGTACAGGGGGTCGTGGCCGGATCCATATTCCGGCTGTATTTCCTCAAACAGCCGCCGAGCAATTTCCGCGAAGCAGCGCAGGACGACGCGCAGAGGCACCGCTGGTTGTTCTTCGCCCTGCTCAACAAAGGGCTGTACACGCGAATGGGCGGCAACGTGTCGCTGGCGACCGAGACTCACCACATCGACGCGCTGGTGCAGGGGGTGCGCGAGGTGGTACAAGTGCTGTAACGTCTTGCATGGCGGCTAGCGCCTGGAGGTGTTCACTTCTTTGGAGCCTGTCCCTGAGCATGGTTTGCTGCGGCGGTGGGGGCCGCCGGCCCCCACCAGCAGAGCCGTCGGCCACGACTACGGCGACAGCCCTCTACACCCACTATTGTGCCGACTGCCACGGTCCCGCCATGGACGGGGGCATGGCCAGCAGCCTGATTGACGGCCGCTGGGATTACGGTGCAAGCGACGCGGCCATCGTCGCAAGCATTGCCCTGGGAATTCCCGAGGACGGCATGCCTGGGTTTGGCGCAGTGATGGCAGCGGCTGAAATCGACGCGCTGGTCGCCCTAATGCGGGCGGCAGAGCGCACACAATCCCATTAATCTTCACCGCCTCCTAGGGCCTTGCCACCGCCGATGTGGACATGGGGCGGGGATAGCTATCTAAAAAGGTTTTAAGAAAAGACATGCGATACAGCGTCTATCTAGTTTGCATTCTCGTTGCCGCAGGGGAGGCGGCGGCCCAACAGCTCGTCCGATCCGAAGAACACACGTTTCGCGTCGAGACCTTCGCTACCGGCTTGGGCGTGCCGTGGGGTCTCGCTTTTCTGCCCGATGGACGCCTGTTAGTCACCGAGCGCGAGGGGCGGCTGCGCATCGTCGGCACAGACGGCGCGGTTTCGCCACCCATCGACGGTGTACCCAAGGCGCACGCCAAGGGGCAGGGGGGGCTGATGGACGTGGCCTTGCACCCTCAGTACGCAGAGACCGGCTGGATTTACCTCAGTTACTCGGATCCACTGCCCGGGCCGTTGGGTGGCATGTTGAGCTATACGGCCATCAGCCGCGGGCACCTGCAAGACGATGGGTTGGTCGATGTGGAAGTGGTGTATCGCGTCCCGGAGCAATTCTACACTCGACACTCCCACCACTACGGCTCGCGCATCGTCTTCGACCGCGAGGGCTACCTGTACTTTGCCATCGGCGACCGCGGCCAGCGGCCCCTCGCCCAGAATGTGACGCTGCCCAACGGCAAGATCCACCGCTTGCGCGCCAACGGCGGCGTCCCGTCCGACAACCCTTTCGTTGGGAGCAACGGGGCCATTGCGTCTATTTGGTCCTACGGGCACCGCAACCCCCAGGGGATGGCCATGCACCCGGAGACCGGCCAACTGTGGGCAGCCGAGCACGGCCCCAAGGGCGGCGACGAACTCAACCACGTGCGCCGCAGCCTAAACTACGGCTGGCCGGTCATTACCTACGGCATCAACTACAACGGCACGCCCATCACCGACCAAACCCACTCTGAGGGCATGGAGCAGCCGCAGACCTATTGGGTGCCGTCGATAGCGGTCTGCGGCATTGACTTTTACACCGGGGAACGCTTCGGCAACTGGCAAAACGACCTGCTGGTAACCTCGCTGCGCTTTAACCGCCTGCACCGGCTGCGATTGGCGGGCACAGAAGTGGTACACGAGGAGATCGTTTACCAAGGCGAGTCGCGGATGCGCGACGTGCAGACCGGGCCGGACGGTGCGATCTATCTCGCAGTGGAAGACCCAGGGCGGATTTTGCGGCTAGTGCCGATGGAATAGGGCGATAGGAGACGGAGACAGTCCCCTCGCAGCGTATTACAGTCCTTTAGCATCTATAGGCAAGGACGAGATAGATGCACCACATCCAAATTATCGAGCAAGTTTACAACGCACTCTCTGCGAAGATTACCCAAGGCGAAATCCCAATTTCTCTTCGCGCACCTGCCTTAGTCGGCACAGTCCAAGACGATCCATTTGACTGCTGGGTTGCAGATATGGCTTCCAGATGTCGAAGTGTTTCACTCAGGGAAACTGACTACCCCGGATCTCGTGCTGAGATACCAAGCGACCAACTCACTGCTCGGTCTCGAGGTCAAAAAGCTCATCTAAAAGGAGGATGGCAAAGACTCCCGAGGTCTTACCATCGACTACAATAGCTGTCTTCCCTGTGGGAAAGCCCTTGTGAAGGTCAGAGAGAACACGGTCGAGGTGCCTTGTTTTTATCTTTTTGCACTCCTCAGTCCCAATAGTTCTTCAATGGTCACAACAATTCTGATGGACGGTGACTTCCTCAACCATGACTTTGAACTCCACAAGGATGCAAAATATGCAAATCAAAGCGAGTATGGCCACGGCCCTTGCTAAGAAGGTTCCGTCCGTCACCGCAGGATGTACACCTACCTCAATCCTCTCAACTATAAGCTGAGCTTTTTCACTTGCGGCATATCCTTATTGTCAAACAGCATGAACTGGCATCCTTTGCTACGCGATGGGCACGTTGTACGGACTTAATTATCCGCGGCGATAAGCATCAAAACTCTTTTTATTATATCGTGATAGACGGTAGGAGCAAAAAGGAACTCCCTTTTCCACTGGAGAAACTCCCCGTACGTCAAGATATTTTCAAAGCGTGCAAAGAACGTAAGCCAAAAGAGCGCACTGCCTCCATGCCGCAGCTCCCGGAGTGAAGGATGCCCCGACTCATAGAGAACGATTTTCCGTATGCTTGCCTTTCTGTGATTGCAGAGGCCGAATCGTGGAGAAAAGAGGTCCACCGTCCGGTCTATTATATCCACAAGTGGTGGGCGCGTAGATTGGGATCCGTTTTTCGGGGTATTTTGCTAGGCGCATGTCTCGACGAAGGAGAGGACTTCTGGAAACGTTTTTATGGGAAGAACGATTTTTCTAAAACTGTAATTTTTGACCCTTTCATGGGGAGCGGAGTTACCATAGGAGAAGCGATTAAGCTTGGTTGTACCGCTTTAGGCCAAGATATCAATCCAGTCGCGTATCTCGCATGTCTCGCTGCCTTCACTAAGTACGATCCGTCCGAAGTCGTCGCTACATATCAACTCCTTGAGCACACGGTCGGCCCCAAACTACTGAACTACTTCGAGACGCGTACAGAAGAAGATAGTAGGGCAACTGTACTGTACTACTTCCTCGTCAAGGTCGTGCCATGTCCACAATGCGGTGAACAGATCGATCTCTTCAAGTCTCGCATTTTCTCAAAGAACGCCGTCCCGCGCAAAGATTCTAGTGCTCGCGCCCTCTGCCCTAGTTGCGGTGCCGTTAACGCGACGCTCTACAATGCCGATTACGTGAAATGCTCGGATTGTGGCACGACGTACAACCCACAACAAGGCAACGTCAGAGGATCGAAAGTCGAATGCGACAAATGCGGCTATACATTCCGCCTTGTTGAGCGGATGAAATCAATGCGTGGTCCTCTTGGTTATCGCCGGTACGCCAAGATGATCCTCACCACGGATGGGCAAAAACGATATGCTTCTATAAATGCTTTTGATGACGCCCTTGCAGGACACATCGCACAAGAGTTCACTTCCATCAGCTCCTCCTTCCCTCAGATTGAAATCGCGCCGGGTTACAATACAAATCAGATTTTGAACCACAACTATCGCTTCTGGCACGAGCTGTTTTCCGATAGGCAACTCCTTTGCATCCACCACCTGCGGGAGGCCATTCGTCAGATCGACCACGCCGATCATAGGCTCCTCTTTGCCTGCCTGTTCTCTGGAGTGCTTGAGTTCAACAATCTCTTTGCATCTTTCAAGGGGGAGGGAACAGGGGCCGTTCGGCACATGTTTTCACACCATGTCCTCAAGCCCGAAGTGATGCCAATTGAAGCAAATGTCTGGGGTACGAGTAAGTCGTCTGGATCGTTTTCCACCTTGTTCCGCTCTCGAATCCTAAATGCGCTTGCCTACAAGGCTGATCCAACGGAGCTCTACGTGACACCGGGGAAGAGCACTAAAGTTGGAGGAATTAATCGGCCTCTCTCCGTTCCGGTGTCCAACGAGCTTGCCTTGAATGGGAACGATGCGGTTTACCTTACTCAAGGCGACTCCAGTCGTACCAGTATTCCAGACCGCAGTGTGGACATCGTTGTAACCGATCCCCCATTCTTCGATAATGTTCACTACTCCCAGCTCGCCGATTTTTTCTTTTACTGGCTGAACCAGCTTTTGGATTTCTCCAAAGCCGAAACGACGAAACGGGAAGACGAAGTCCAAGATACGAGTTCTGTTCTCTTCGCCAAAAAACTGACATCCGTGTTTGCCGAATGCCACCGCGTTCTCAAGCATACTGGGCTCCTCGTATTCTCCTATCACCATGCTCGACACGAAGGGTGGACATGTATCCACAGAGCTATCCGATATGCCGGATTCTCGTGCAAACAAGCTTATCCGATTAAGGCTGAGATGTCCGTTTCCACGCCTCTGAGACAGGCAAAGACGCCGATACATTTGGACTTGATACTCATCTGTGGCAAGGAAGAGAACCGTGATGCCCATCACGTCGCTAACGTCGACATTACTCATGTTCTCCGCAGTGCAGAGGACCAAATTTGCGCCCTCAAATCGGCTGATATACCCGTCTCACTCGGAGATGCGAAGGTGATTCTTATGGGACGCTTCCTATGCGAAGCTCACCGCCTGTGGAACCTAGACAAGGAAGAGACATTCCTTGCCGATATTGAAGGACATATTGACGACTACGTAGCTGACGTTATCAAAGTCCAAGGAGAGGTTCTATACACACAAGATCCCTCTGAGCAATTGGTCCTTTTTGAAGAGATGGCCAAGTATTTGGCCAATAGGGGAGAGTTCGGAGCACGGCGGTAAATCGCGGTCTCAATTTTAGCACTACGCGATAAAGCTCCGTTTTATTCGCCTATTCACAGTAGTATGCTGCCGAGCAATATGCAACAGACATAAGGAGATCGCCACATGGCCGACGATTTTTACGACGACATAGTAGTAGAAAAAGACGCAATGGTCCCCATGCGCGACGGCGTCTGCTTGGCGACCGACCTGTACCTTCCCGCCCGAGATGCCCAACCCCTACCCGGCAAGTTCCCCGCTGTCTTTCACCGCACCCCGTACGACAAAAGCGACGTGGAGCGCAACGGCAACTACGGCCGGTTTTTCGCGCAGCGCGGGTACGTGGCTGTCCATCAGGACTGCCGGGGAACGTTCCAGTCCGAGGGCGAGGTGAACTTCCTCCTGCCCGAGGCCGAAGACGGGTACGATGCCTTGCAGTGGATCGACCAACAGCCGTGGAGCAATGGCAAAGTGGGGTCGTGGGGAACCTCGTGGTCGGGCTGGACGCAGACGGCGATGGCGGCGTTGGGGCCGACCAACCTCAAGGCCATGGTGGTCAACATGAGCGGTGCCGACGCGCATGAGTCTTCAGTGCGGCACGGCGGTGCGCTGGAGTTGCGGTTTTTGGCATGGGCGTTTTGGCATTCAGCCGCCAATACGCAGCGCGCGTTAAAAGCCGATCCAGCGGTTGATGCGGCCCTGAACTTGGGTGCGCCAGCCTTTGCCGACTGGCTCGCGCGGATGCCGATCCGCAAAGGACAGACCCAACTCAAATTGGTGCCACCCTACCAGAGGTGGGCGCTGGACCTGCTGACGAAGGCCGACTACGACGAGTATTGGCAGCACCCTAGTTACGCACCAGCGCTTTTTTGGGACGACTTCCCGGACGTGCCGATCTTGCTCATTGGAGGTTGGTACGATTCGTACACGCGCTCGACGGGCAAAAACTACGCGGGACTGGCGGCGCACAAACAAGGACCGGTGCGGATGCTCATGGGGCCGTGGACGCACGGGACGCAAACACTGGAGCAGAGCTTTGCCGGCGATGTGGAGTTCGACGAGGACGCGGCGCTAGACGACTTCCGCGACCTGCATCTGCGCTACTTCGATTGGGCACTCAAGGGAGCAGAAAACGGCGAAGCGAGCGCACCGCCGGTGCGGATCTTCACCATGGGTGGCGGCGGGGGCTATCGCACCAGCAGCGGCCGGCTTTTCCACGGCGGGCATTGGCGCGACGAGGCCGAGTGGCCGTTGGCGCGGACGCAATATACCAAGTACTACCTGCACGGCGACGGCACCTTGTCGCTGGAAGAGCCAGCCGCAGATGGCGGCGATACAGTCTATCGCTTCGATCCGGCCAATCCGGTGCCCTCCATTGGCGGCAATGTCTCGTCGCTTTCCGAGATCGGCCCGCTGCCGCCGGGCGTGGGCACTGCGGCCAATGCGCCGTGGCGGGCGCGGGTAGAGCAATTAATGGCACCGGGCGGGTTCGATCAGGTAGAGGGACCGGAGTTTTACGGCTGTACGCCGCCCTATCTACCGCTAGGCTCGCGGCCGGATGTGTTGGTCTTTGCCACTGAACTGCTTGCCGAGGACGTGGAGGTGACCGGGCCGATTGAGGTGAAGTTGTGGGTCTCGTCGTCAGCACCGGATACGGACTTTACCGCCAAGCTGATCGATTGCTATCCACCGAGTCGCTGGTATCCGCATGGCTACGCGCTCAACCTGACCGACAGCATCGCACGCCTGCGCTACCGCAACGGGCGCGAAAAGGGCGAGCTGCTAGTGCCGGGCGAGGTCGCCGAACTGACGATTACCCTCTATCCGACGAGCAATGTGTTTGCCGCCGGGCATCAGCTCCGCCTCGACATTTCCAGCTCGAACTTTCCCCGCTTTGATGTCAATCCCAACACCGGCGACCCCATCGGCCAAGAGCGACGACGCCAGGGAGCGGACAACAGAATTCACCACAATGCGGCGCAGGCGTCGCACGTGGTGTTGCCGATTATTCCAACTAGGAGAAACGCATAATGGAACAGTTGCAGTTGGCCCTCGTAGGCTGTGGAGGCATGGCCGGAGCACACGTGCGCGGCTTGCAGGAATTAGCACAAGCTGGAATTGACGATATTCAGGTGGTGGCCTGTTGCGACTTGGTGGAAGCGCAGGCGCAACAGCGGGCTGGCGAGATCGCCGAATTCCAAGCACACAAGCCAGCCATCTATACCGACGTGGAGAGGATGCTCGCGCACGTGGAAGACTTGGACGCGGTGGACATCTGCGCCCTGCACTCGCAACACCACATCCTCGCCGTCGCCTGTCTAGAGGCGGGCAAGCACGTGATCATCGAAAAGCCGCTGGCGATTACCCTGCGCGCTGGCCGCAAAATACTCAATGCGGCCGTGGATAACCGCTGCCAGCTCGCCGTGGCGGAAAACTACCGCCGTTCGCCGCAGGAGCGGGCCCGATCTTGGGCGGTGGCCAGCGGGCGGATCGGCCAGCCGCGCACCTTCTACTGGCAGGAAGCGGGCTTGCGGCTGGGCAAGTGGGGCTGGCGCAACTTCAAGCGCGACGCCGGAGCCGGTTGGATCCTCGATGGGGGCGTACATTTTGCCGATTTGTTCCGCTATCACTTGGGGACTGAGGCGCGGCAGGTGGTGGCGCGAGTACACGGCTTTGAGCCGTATCGCTACGACGAGCCGGTCGAGCGCGAGGGGGCTTGGCCGGTGGATGTGGAGGACTGTGCGATGGCACTGATCGACTTCGATGGCGGTGCCGTGGTGCAGTGGACTTGGCAAGGTTCAGCGCCGGGACAGGACTTCAGCAAGCGCGTCCTCTACGGCAGCGAGGGCTGCATTGACTGGGAGAGCGGGCTGTGGACGCGCACAGGCGAGAACACAGCCACCGAGGCATTGGTCGAGGCGTATCAAAGCAGCCTCGCAGAGGACGAGCACGAGCGGCTGTTCCCCAAGGGCGTGGAAAATCCCATCGCAACCGAGCTGAAGGATTTCGCCGATGCGGTACGGGGGCAGGGTACGCCCGAAGTGGATGGCTTGGACGGCTATCGCTCGCAGGCGATCTGCATGGCGATCTTTGAGTCGGAGTGGTTTGACCGGCCGGTGAGCTTGGCCGAAATCGAGCGCGGCGACTTGGAGGGCTATCAGGCCGAGATCGATCAGGCACTGGGGATTGATTAGGAGGCGAATTCTTTCTTTAAGACGGCTAGGACTCCCCAGCACTCGCCGCAACTCCAGTAGCCTGCTGGCGGTGCCCATCGGCGTTAAGTGAGCAGAGCGCGGAATCCGTTGCCGCTCTTGCAGCATACCTCCGCGCTGTTCTAAGTCCTGAATGGCGAGTGGTCGTTGGCCAAGCGCGTGGAACAACTCCGGTTCAAGCTGCACGAGGGCCGGAAGATCTTCGCCCAATCGTAGTGCCGACGTACACGGCGACTTTTCCACCCGCGATAAATCCTAGATCGTTTCCTTCCCACGCGAACTGCACTCCTTCGGGTACGCTCTCTGGGAGAAGCGGCGACACTGCACCGCAGGGTCTAACGAGGACGGACGAGTCGATCTAGCACAGGCGACCTTGCAACCGATCTCTTCAGATGCCTCTCTGCACAGGGCATCCTCAATGGTCTCGCCTTTCTCGACAGTGCCACCGATACAGCCCAGAATCCCTCTCGCTGACGCCTCCATTTCGCCGGCTTCTGGAGTTCAAAGAGAAATCTATTTTCGACTCTTAAAAGGATTGCAACGCCAATGACCAAGTGAAGTTTCCACTTTCTGATGGTGTTGTTAGGCGCACAAAACCACCAATTAGGCGACGAATTTATGATATGTGCCATCTTGGAATAGCCCTCACTTCTTGGATGAGAGCCGTCGTTTTTCGACACTTCCCGTCTATAAGCGCCGTCCGCGCAAAGCGCAGAAAAGAGATCGATGTATGGGACTTCGCGGGAAAAAGCAAACGAGAGGTCTTCGATTCTTTTATTTTGTTCGTCGTCGAGGACCGGTGGCGGGCCAATCATCAGCACGGTGTATTGCTCGGCTCCGCGCAGAGATTCCGCGAAACTGACGCGAAGTATCATTGACGCCACATGAGCAGACTATGCGACTATCGCAGGAATCGGGCAGCAGCCGGGTGCATTCGTCCTCCCAGCGCAACAGAATTCTTTGCCCGTATTGCGCCGAATACCAAGGTTGTAAGGTAACGGGTATAGTACTCGCATTGGGCATAGCACCTAGACGCCCGGCCCACCCAAAAGCCGCCTCGTCACCGGTGCCATTAACCAATGAATCGCCAATAGAGCAGATTCTTATGTCCTGTGTCATTTCGTTATCGGGCTGTACCCTCTTGAATTTTACCTTTTCCACCCGATAACAATACTTTGTTCAGGATCTATAGGGCGGATCTCTATATCTTGAAAGCCCGATTCTGACATCATTTGTTGAATCTCGGAGCCAGTCCACTGTTTAGCCTCAATGTTGTTGTAAAAAACATGCAGCCCCTGGAATGCGGCTAGCAAAGGACCCGTCTTCTCTTCATTGAGGAGAAATTCCGCTGCAATAGCCACACCGCCTTCAGGTAAAGCTTCATAACATCGCTGCAGAATACACATACAGCGATCGCGTCCCCAGTCGTGTAGAACATGCGACATGAAAAATACATCAGTCTTTGGGGGATAGGCGTCTGCAAAGAAATTACCCGTTTGGAACGCGATTTTTCCCGAAGAATCCGTCTGAGCAAGACCTTCTTCTGCCCCCTGACGATTATATTCCAAGTCGAAGACGATAGCTTCTAAGTGGGGGTAGCGTCTCGCGATGCCCACTAAATGTCCTCCTGTAGCTCCACCGAGATCGACTATCTTTCTGTACTTAGAAAAATCGAACGCTTGCGCCACACAGTCCCCCCAGAGAATGCGCAGATGATGGCGTTTGGGATAAAAAGCCATAGAAGGGCGATTCTTACCCGTTGCTTTGTCCAGCCAGCCAGCCCCTTTTTGAGGTCTATCCGCGAGAATGGCTTCTTTGATTTTAGCACCGCGCTCAGGATCGACATAACCGGCTCGCCCAAAAGCAGTATACTGATTGTAGAGTGCTTTGCCCTCCACGAGAAATTCCTCCATGTCACCAACATTTGCATAACGATCCTCATCTTTTTTCAATACGCCTATTGCTGCACAGGTTACAGCAAGAACTTCTGCAGGTCGTAACTGGATACCCATCTGTTCGGCGATCCCGGCAATGGTCTTGGGACCGTCAGCCAGTTGGGTGAATAGCCCCAGTTCAAGGGCACAAGCCAGTACATCTTGGGCTTCAGCACCAACGCTTATTTTCCAGAGTTGGTAATAAGAATTACTCTCGTTATGCAAATCCATTTTTCCCTCGGCTAAAAGTGATAAAACGAAATGAAAAGCATTTTTAAACCTCCTTTGCAGAGCCGGGCAAGACCTGCTGCAAGCGCACTCACCGAACCTTTCAGATTCGGTCGAGAAAGGTCATCAAAGTGCGCCCAAGGTCTCCAGTCGCTTGCGTACTTCGGCCTGCACGGGTGCCGTCAGTTGCCGTCAATCCTGCCCATGGCGTTGAGCGCCCACTTGGTTGGGATGGGGTTGGTCTCCACGAACAGGGCCTCGTGAATCGGCTGTAGCTTGGCACCTAACTCGCGGGCCCTGTCGTCGTCGCCGTCGATGAACGCTTGGCAGAACTCTACCATGGCCGCCGGCAAGACGTTGGCGGTCACCGAAATCGCCCCGACGGCACCGTAACTCGCCATGGTGAACGTCTGCGCGTCCTCGCCGGACAGCAGGACGAAGTCGTCGGGCACTAGTGCCTCGATCTCGGCGACGCGGTTGGGATCGCCACACGCCTCTTTGATGCCGACGATCGAATCGACAGCAGATAACCGGGCCACGGTCGCGGCCTGCATGTCGCACGCCGTGCGCGGCGGCACATTGTAGAGCACCATCGGCAGGTCCACCGCCTCGGCGATGGCGCAATAGTGCCGGTACAGGCCCTCCTGAGTTGGCTTGTTGTAGTACGGCGTCACTGACAGGCAGTAGTCGGCACCGTCGCCCTGCACCGCCCGACTCGATGGCCTCGGCAGTCGCGTTGGCACCGGTGCCTGCGACCACTGGCACGCGGCCATCCACCCGACGCACCACGGCTGCGATCACCTGTTTGTGTTCGGCATGAGTCAGCGTGGCCGATTCGCCAGTGGTGCCCACCGGCACAATGCCATGCGTCCCGGACTCTAAGTGCCAATCCACCAAGCCGTCCAGCGCCGCCCAGTCGATGGCCCCCGATGCCGTCATCGGCTTCACTAAGGCGACCAAGCAGCCCCTCAAATCATCCATTGCCTGCGACATGATACCCCCCGAGAGATAAGAAGAATGGAATCTCAAAGTATAGCCAATTCACAGGCATAATCTAAGCAGGCGGCGATGCTCCCGGAGTTTCAGAATCCCCAAACGGATGCAAATCAATCGGCGTGAGAATCCCATAGAAACCGTATTTGATGCCCTGTCGATCTCCTTTTCCGGAGGAAAGTATTCTTCTATAAGCACCAATAATCGACGACCAAATTCGGCGGCCTGTTCTTCAGATAGTCGTGCGCGGTTGTGATTGACTGATAGCTGGAATGTCGAACCGTATAAGCCCTCGGCCGCTTCGCGCAATGCTTGATTGAACTGGCTGACAACGTCCATTGGCATGGCCTCGGCAATTTGGTCATTCGCCGCAAGGATTTCTCGAACGCGAATCGTTCCTGCCGCTGGCACGCAACGCCATTCTTGGGAGCCTGATCCATCTTCCTCCAAATGCACGACACCTGTTTGCGCCAGCCGTTGCAAATGGTACAGCACCCGGGCATCGGTAACGTCCAACGTCTGCGAAATTTCCGCAACCGACTTCCCTGCTCCAAGAATTTCGAGGATGCGCCAACGAAGCGGATCGGCGAGTGCGTTCGCACGATCATCTTCGATAACGAGCACCGCGTCCTGTAAGGAGTTGGTCGGGAAGGTCAATTCACGCCATGTATTCATTCAGATTCTCCAGTTGTATAATCGAGAAACCTCATATACCTGACAGACTACTCCGAACCATTCCTCGCAGGTGCCCCAACTGTTTTGCCACCTCGGCTGATGTGAAAGCCAGCAGGATCGCGTCGGCAAACATTCGCCAGACGACAGCCACTTCATCAAACCCGGCCTCGATCATGGCTTCGATCGCGTCCTCTGCGCTGTGTTCGTACTCAATGTCTTTCCCAGCGGCCTTCATCGCCCGCTTGTACTCCACCCTAGCATCAATCTCTTGCTGAGTAGCTACCCCTGAAGCAATCGCGTCTTGGAGATAACGCTGGCGGAAGCGCGACGACTGCCGCCGAACACCTGCTCCCCAGTGGGGGCCGACCGCCATCGCGTCGTACAGGGCGAAGCAACCGCCCGGCCGGAGTGCGCCTGCGATCCGGGCAAAAAGTTCGGGCAGATCGGCCGGAGGAACGTGGTGAATGGTCTTTGCCGAGAACACCACGTCACACTGCCGGATATCACAACGGGTTATGTCCGCTTCCCGCACCTCAATTCGATCCGAATACGGAGTCAGTTTCCGCTGGGCGAGCGCAAGCATCTCCGGTTCGCTATCTATGCAGGTACCAGTGGCGTGGCGGAAGTGTTCCAACACGCGCACAGTCGGCTCCGCCGTGCCACAGCCGAGTTCCACAAACTCGAACGAATCATCGGGATCGAAGGGGATCAGATCCACAATCATGTCCAAGCCCTTGCTGTAGGGTGGACTTAGGATTGGCTGGAGCCGATCATACGAATCCGCGATGGTTGCGAAATAACTGCGACGTTCAGGTAATGAAGAATCCATGTTCTACTCCATCTGACGGGATTAACTCTGATTCCAGATATCGAGCCTAATCCGCCGCCTAGATCCCGACGCCGAACCGTTCCTCAAAGTCCGCCCATATTTCAGCAGGCACTTCCTGAGTCGCCGCGTCGTAGGCGTCTTGGAGTTGGTCGCGGTCGGCTGGCCCGCTCATGACGATGCCGTCAATGGGCGCGTCGAGGCAGAACTGCATAGCCAAGTACTTGATGTCCACGTCCTGCTTTTGGCACCACTCCCACATGGCGTGAGCACGCGGTTCAGCGGCCCGGTCCGGCTCGACGCCGGTCAAGCGACCCATGCCGAAGACGCTGGCTAAGATCAGGCCCGTGCCGTGCTTTTTGGCCAAGCGCATGGTAGTGCGAGCGACCGATTGGTCGAGGAGCGTGTAGTCGAGGAACGTGAGGACGATCTCGGCGTGGCCCGCTTCGATGGCGGCGCGATGGAACTCGTGTTCGCGGACCCCCAAACCAATGTGACGCACCAATCTCTCTTCCTTCATTTTCTGCAGCTCGTCGAAGGCGCGACCGGGACCTAACGGGTCGGCAATATCGGGTGGATCATGCACGAGCACGGCATCGAGGTAATCAACGCGAAGCGATTGCAGGCTTTGTTCGACGCTCCAGCGCGTGGCCTCCGCCGAAAAGTCCTTGGGGCGCTCTGGGTGCGGGCCGACTTTGGCCTGCATGTAATAACTCGACCGCTCGACGCCGGCTAGCGCCTTGCCCCAGCGGTCCTCGTTGCGGCCGGCATAACTGTCGAAATAGTCGATGCCTAGATCGAGGGCGCGTTCGATAGTGGCGATGGTCTCGGCCTCGGCGACGTGGCTGACGAAGGCTGCGCCCATGCCGAGCGCCCGGGGCTGCATTCCAGTGCGCCCCATCTTGCGGCGCGGTAGGTTGCTCATGGATTTAACTCCCTTTTATTTCGTATAACTCGATTTCAAAAATTAAGGTCGCGCAAGGCGGGATGCTGCCTACCTTGCCCTTTTTGCCGTAGGCCAGTTCCGGCGGGATCACTAGCCGCGCCTGGCCGCCGCCCTTCATCATCTGCAAGCCCTCGGTCCAGCCGGGGATGACCCTTTTGAGCGACAGCGTGCTTGGGCGACCCCGTTCGTACGAGCTGTCGAAGACCTTGCCGTCGGCAAACATGCCCTTGTAGTGGACGGTAACGCGGGCTTTAGGCCCTGGCTGGGGGCCATAGCCGGCCTTTAGCTCCTGATAAATGAGGCCGGATTCGGTGCGCACGGCCCTTTCTTTGGCGGCCTCGCCGTCGAGAAAGGCTTGGTCAACGGCTTCGGCGCAAGGGTCGGAGCAGGCGGCGAGTGCCAACAAGGTGAAGGGGAGTAGGGCGTTCATGGCGTTATCTCGGGGCGTGAGGGTGGGCAGGCATACCTTCCATATTAGCGCACGCGGCCCGCTCGCTCAAGAGACGGCGCGGGAGCGGATATGGACAACGGAGAACTCCGCGCTTTATGTTACCGTCCGTTGCACGTAATAAGTCTCGCACGGAGGAAAGTACGGCTACTATGGGAAAACGATCGAAGGCCATCCGGGCGGCGCGCGCAGGGCACTGGGCGTTCCTCTGCGGCGTAGTAATGATAGCCTGCAGCGGCGAACAAGCCACGGACGGTTTGCGGCAAGTGCCGCGCAACCGCACGCTGATCGTCGATTGCGCCGAGAACAACACCTGCGGCGGCCAGATCCAAGACTACAACACCTTCAATCCCTTCGTGCCGGGCGGGATCTCGCGGATCGGCTATCAGTTCCTCTACGAGCCACTCTACTTCTTCAATGGCTACAAGGCCGACGCCGAACCGCGGCCGTGGATCGCCACCGGGCACCGGTTCAACGCGGACTACACCCAAGTCGCGGTGGATATACGCCCGGGCGTGGAGTGGAGCGACGGGCGGCCGTGGACGGCGCACGACTTTGTTTTTACGGTCAATATGCTCAAAGAACACGCGCCGAACCTAGTATTCTCGACCGATATGGAAACTTGGGTTAAAGAGGCGGTGGCACTCGACAGCCTGACGGCGAAGATCGTCCTCAAGTCGCCTAACCCGCGCTTTCTCTTCAGTTATTTCACCCACAACCACGGCAACGGAGTGCCGATCGTCCCCAAACACATCTGGGCGGGACAGGATCCCTTGCGTTTTGCCAATTACGACCTAGTCAGCGGTTGGCCGGTAGTCGCGGGGCCGTATCGCATTGCGCTGTCGGAACCAGCGCAGCGAATCTGGGATCTGCGCTCGGACTGGTGGGCGGCCAAGATCGGCTTCCACGCGCTGCCGCAGGTCGAGCGGTTAATTTTTTTGCCCTATATGGAAGAGCACCAGCGGGTGCAAAACCTGCTCGCCAACAAGCTCGACACCTGTTTGGAACTCCGACCGTCAAACATCATCACCCTGCTCGAACAACACGACAAAATGAGCACCTGGACGGGACGGGAGCCGCCCTATAGCTACATGACGCCGTGGGCGATCGCGCTGGGTTTCAACAACATGGAAGCGCCTTTCGACGATCCCGAAATCCGGCGGGCGATTAACTTCGCCATCAACCGCGAACAACTAGTCGAGATCGGCTGGCAAAACTCGGGCGACTACGCGCTGTTGCCGCTGCCGGACGTGCCGCAGATGCAGCCCTACTTTGCGACGGCGGCGGATCTAGTGGCCCAATACGAAATCGGAGTCCACGACACTGCGCGCACCGCGGCAATCATGTCGCGCAAGGGGTGGGTGCGAGGGCCGGATGGCTTCTGGACGAAGGACGGCGAGGTATTTTCGCTCGTCATCGATATCTTCGCGCATTTCCAAGACCTGACGCCGGTTTTAGTCGCCCAGCTCCAGGCGGCGGGATTCGACGCCTCGTTCCGCATGACTGCGGACTACATTGCGCGGATGGCCCAAGGCGAGGCGCACGCTTTTATGTTTGGCAACTTGAGCTCAATGCGCGATCCCTACCAAGTGTTGAGCCACTACCACAGCCGTTTCGCCAGACCGACGGGCGAAACCGCCGAGCACTACTGGCGCTGGCAGAACGCCGAATTCGACGCGCTAGTAGACCGCATGGCGCAGACGCCCAACGACGATCCCGCGATGATGGCGATTTACCGGCAGGCGATGGCGATCTGGCTTGCCGAGCTGCCGGCGATTCCGCTCGTGCAGTGGCCACATCGGATCCCGGTCAACGAGACGTACTGGACGGGGTGGCCTTCGGCGGAGGATCCTTATATGAACACTTCGTACTGGGCGCGGTCTTGGCTGTTGGTGTTGCTCAATTTACGCCCGGTCGGATAAAGTGGCGTCCTCCATGTCCCCCACCCTGTTCGACCGCACCCTGTTGCCCAAGGCCCTAGGCGAATTCGTCGTCATCGCCGATACCCACTATGCGCTAGAAGGGAGCATTGGGATGGACGAATTCCCTTCCCGCGCCCAACAGAGCCGACGGGCGGGCGCGGCGTTGCGCTGGGTAGCCGCTTTGGAGCCAAACTTTGTCGTGCATATGGGCGACGTGATACAGGAGTACCCCGGGAGCTCGGGCTTTGTTCTGGCCTTAGACCAAGCCCTAGAGCAGATGGCCGCCTGTGGTGTGCAGCCGCGCTGGGTGGCGGGCAACCACGACGTGGGCGACAAACCTGACCCCACCATGCCCACCCATCCGGTCACGTCCGAAGGGTTAGACGCATACCACCGGCGCTTTGGCCCGTCTTGGTACAGCTTTGACTATCGAGATATGCACTTGGTGGTGCTCAACAGCCAGATTCTGAACACCGGCCTGCCGGCAGAGGAAGAGCAAAAGATTTGGTTGGAAACCGACTTGGCCGCGCACGCGAGGATGCGCATCGCGGTGTTTTTGCACCTGCCGCCCTATCTACACAACCCCGCCGAGCCGCATCTGGGCCACTACGACAATATCGGCGAACCGGCCCGCACTTGGCTGCTAAAATTGTTGGCCGCCCACCAAGTGACTTGGCTCTTTGCAGCCCACGTGCATTTTGCCTTTTGCGAGCCAGCGGGGGCCTGGGACTATCGCACCGTTCCTTCCACTTCTTTTGTACGGCCCGGTTTTAGTCACTTGTTCAACGGCGCACCGCCGCCCGAGCAGGGCCGCGACGACCAGCCCAAGTTAGGTTTTTACCTGTGTCGCCTGCGCCACAACCGACTCGACATCCACCTGATTCGCACTGCCGGGACCCAAGATTGTACACCAAGGCCGCGACGGCTGCTCACCCCGGCAACTGCCGACTTGGCTGGTGCCCCATTGGGACTGACCGCAACCCACCCCCTTGGTTGGGAGGCGCAAGTCCCCACAACCTTTCCGTCAGTGGTGCGCCAGCCAGTGCGCAATGACTATCCCCTGCTGGCCTGTCTGGAGTTGGGCACACAAGCCTTGCGCTGCCCTTGGACCGACTTGGACCAGTCCGGCGATCGCCTGCGCTTTTTGCGCAGCCAAGGCGTCCAAGTGCAGGCGACCATTCTCGACGACGAGGACACTCCTTACGAATCCATTCTGGAAAGTCGCCGCGACCAAGTGGATGCTTGGGAGATCCAGACGCCGGGCGGGCCTTGGCCATCTTTGTCGTGTCTGTATTTGTTCAAAAGCTACCACCGCAATCTACGGCTGTCTTTGGCTCCGGTGATTCCCGACCAGCAGATAACTGGCAAGCAGCACCCCCGCACCCGGGTCGGCTACCGGCTCGACGAAGTGGCCCAACTCGACCAGCGCTTGCAGGACGCTGATACCTATATAGAAGCAGCCCTGTGCCGACTCGATGCAACGGCCCCTTGGGAAGATGCCTTGGCCTGGCGCGAGGTAGGCGCCCTGACCACGATGGGTCGGCTGGATTTGCTTTTTGAATTGCCGGGGCAAAGCGACCAAGACGATGCAGTCCGGGCCGCAGAGGCACTCTTTGCAACTACGCTACTGCCGAGGGCGCGGCTCTTTGTCGAGCCTTTTATCGATCTGGACCGCACCATGGATGTGGGTCGAGGGCTTCTGGACCCCCTGTGCAACCCCCGACCCGTCTTTGGCGTCCTGCGCTACCTCAACGCGCTGCTGCAGCGCTTTCGCGTACCCTTTGCCGAGGCCACTAGTGTGGAAGGCGCGGGCGCGACAGCGCGGCTGATTCAGGGGCCGACCCGCACGTTGGCCCTGCTGTTGCCAGCGGTTGCAGGAGCTGCCGTACCATCCGCTTGGGAGGGTACGGGATTGGCGTGGCTCTATCGCCTAGCCGACGGGACGGTAGAAGAGATGGAGGTCGGGCGGCTGTCAGAGGTGGAGCTCGATCAGCCGATCTTGGTAATCGTCGAAAATTAGTCTATGTGCTCGGTGCGGTCCGAATCGAGCAGCGCGCGCATTTCCTCAATATTGTCTAGCCCCAGCCGGACTCGGCGCGTGAGATTTTCCTCGGCCTCGCGCACCTTGGGCAAGGTTTCCACGACATGGTCGAACTGGTCGTGAGGAATGACCACCACCCCGTCGCGGTCGGCAACGACGATCTCGCCCGCATCGACGCAGGTGCCGCCCATGACCACTGGCATACCGGCGGTACCCGGTCCATTGCGCGTGCAGGAGTTGGGGGTGATGCCCATGCAGAAGGCGGGCAGGCCGACGGGCAGAATGCCGTCGATGTCGCGCATCAGACCATCGGTGACAAATCCGCTGATGCCTCGGTTGCGCCCCATGGCTATCATGATGTCACCGGCGACCGCGGTGCGGGTGAACGCATCCGTAGCGATGAAGATCGCGTCCCCCCGCTGCGCGATCTCAAGCGCGGCAAAAACGGCGAGGTTGTCACCCGGCCCCGGATGACAGGTGACGATGGGCGCGACGAATTTGCAGTTGTTGGGGTCGAGCGGCTTGATGCGGTAGTCGAGTGCACCGCGTCCGTTCATGCAATCGACGATAAAGCCGGTGGGAACATTGCGCAAGGCGCGCAAGACAGCTTCCGAAGGCCGCGTGAAATTGCGGCGAACAGTGAGTAGCGGAGGGTCTTTAATCATGTCGGCTCCAAAGGTGAACGAGGGCGGACTATTTTACAAGGGGCTAAGGGCGGTTGTCAAGCAGACAGGGAGCTAAGCCCCTTCCTTCTTTCTTGCGCTGCCATTGCATATTACAACTATACTTGGAAAATCGCTGGAGATTTATCGAGATGCCCGAGGAAGGGAGCCGTTCACCGACTGGTATAGGCGCGTACTCAAGCACGCATTCGCAACCGACTTCGGCGCGTCGAAGCTGGGAATTTAGGTGACTGTAAGCCGGTAGGACGAGGCGTCGCCGAGTTCAGACTGGACCTTGGCCCGGGGTACCGGGTGTATTTTGCGGAGTTGGCAGACCGGCTTATTCTGCTTACGGCAGGCAATAAATCCACCCAGCAGCACGATACTGAGCGAGCCCAAGTGCACTGGGCTGAGTATAAGAAGTCAGACCGGTGAGAAAATTAGAAGCCTTTAAGGAGTTCCGTTTTCAGGAGCTCAGCGATCCTGTCAAGGCTAAAGCGTATATTGACGTGGCCTTAGAGGAATATCAAAACGACAACGACAACGGAGCACTTTTGCTGGCCTTATGAGATGTAGCAGAGGCGCAAGGGGACTGGGCCAACTGGCTGAGAAAACCGGCTTGAATCGGTCCAATATCTATCGAACCTTATCGGCGGGCAGCAATCCCCGTCTCCATACCTTAGCCGTCATCCTGCACAGTATGGGTCTGCGGCTGTCAGTAGATGTGGAAAGACGCCTTTGACCGATCCAAGATTGGACCAGTAGATGGCACCTCCTTCCCTATCGGTCCAGCACACCTTGCCTCCCAATACATCCAGAGCAATGTCGCCTGGATACCTCAGTTCTGGCTCGACGAGGCGTTCGGCACTGGAGCCGTCAAGGTTGGACCGAAAAATTCCATTCTCCAAATCCATCCAGTAGATCTTGCCCTCTGCAATCGGCGACTCAGCGTAGCTAATGCCCTGTACGCCAAGGGCCAACCATACCGCTACTAAAATGGACGCGATGGCTTTTCGATTCGCAACCGAGTTTATCATGCTCAGCGCTCCACTGCGCGGCCCCAAGGCCCAGGGATGTAGGGGAAGCGCGTTTCGAGGTCGTCGGCTAGTTCTACACCCCAGCCGGACGCGCCGGGCAGCACGAGGTAGCCTTCGGTCGCGGGCGGGTCTTTGAGGATGCCCCATTGCAACGGCCCTTGGCCAATGAACATTTCCAGCACGTGCTCTTCGGGGAGAGCGGCGAGGAAGTGGGCGTTGGCTATGGTCAACAGGCCGTTGTGCCAGTTCTGAGTGAAAAGCTCAATGCCGTACTCTTTGGCGCGGTGGTAGATGCGGATGGCATCGCCGAGGCTACAGACGCCGACATCGAGCTGGCCCTTGGCGTACGCTCTTTGCGCGAAGAACGACTCGAACTGGTCGAGCGTCGAGTTGGATTCGCCGCCGGTGATGGGCAGATGCAGTTCGGCATTGAGGCGGGCGTAGCCGTCGACTTGGTCCTTGGGCAGTGGTTCTTCAAACCAAGTCCATCCCGCTTCGTCGAGAAAGTGGCCAATCTCGCCGGCCTGCGCCTCGTCGAGGCGGCAGTTGCCCTCCAGCATCAGCTCCATGCGCTCGCCCACCACGTCGGTCACCTCCTGCAACAGGTCAATCATCTGCGCGACAGTGACGCCCGACCACGACCACTGGGTGCCCAGCCGCATCTTATAGGCGGTAAAGCCCCGGTCGGCGAGGGTACGCGCTTCATCGACGACCGATGTGGGGCGGTTGTCCCAGTCGTATTGGACACCGCCGGAAGCATAGAGGCGCAGGCGGGTGCGCGATTTGCGCTCGGGGGTATCCGGCGTGATGAGGGGGACGATGAGTTCGGAGACTGTTTTGTTTTGCGCCTTGGCGCGCAGATCCCACAACGCCAGTTCGAGACCAGCGTGGGCAATATGCATCGAGCGGTCGCCAGTGGGTTTGGGCGCGAGGTCCGGGTCGAGTGGGTCGCGGCTGATGAGACTGGTCTTGAGCGCGTCGAGCCGCTGGCGAATGAGCGGTGGATCGCCATAAGTGGAAGGTTCGGCAATGCCCTGCAAGCCGGCGTCCGTGTCGATGATGACGATGGGACAGTCGGCTTTTTCCACGTGGAAGGCGGCGCTGAACCACTGGCGGTCGGGTTCGTGGGGACGGGAGAGGCAGAGGGTGCGGATGTCGGTGATTTTCATGGAGGCCCTCAGCGCGTATTGCGCACCCAGTCCAGTGAGAAGCCGGCCAGAGTCAGGCGCTCGTAGGGCTGCTCGGCACCGCATTCATAGAGACAGGCGGCGCGGCCGTCGGGCAAAGCAGCCAAACAGGAATACGCGGCCGGGCCGGAATACAAAACGCGGGCACTAGCCCACGTTTGACCATCGTCGTCGCTGAGCCGCACGGTCATGTTCCGGCGTCCCTCGGTGCTGGCGGGGTTGGAAAAGAGCAAGCTGGTCCCAACCCGGCGGATGCTGGCTTGGCAGATCGGCTCGACGAGGACGGGATCGCGCGCCAGCGGCGACCAACTCTGTCCGCCGTCGTGGCCAAAAGAAAAAGCGCGGGCGCGGATACTTGGGTCGTAGTTGCGCATATTGAGCAGCAAGCGGCCATCTTGCAACTCTACGACTTCACACTCGTTGACTTGGTCTTGCGGGGTCGAGCCGCCAAGTCGCCAGCTTTGGCCGCCATCGTCGCTGAGCAGGACGTGCGAGTAGTATTTCTTAGTGCCCGCTTCGATGTGATCGCAGGGGATGACGAGCCGGCCGGTGCTTAGCTCGATGCCAGCGCCTGGGCCGGTGGCGTACCAAGTCCAGTTGGGTTGCTTAGCGTCGGATGTGATCTCCACGGGAGGAGACCACGTGCGTCCGTCGTCCTCACTGCGCGTCAGCCACACGGTGCGGGTGCCCTCGCTCGTTTGGTCGATGATCTCGGGCTCGTGGTCGCCGCCGAGATTGTGGGTCATCAGTAGGGAAATCGCACCCGTGCGGGCATCGACCACCGGGCAGGGGTTGCCGCAGGTATTCGAGCCATCGTCCCACACTAGCTCGAAGGGAGCAAACGTCTGGCCGCCGTCGTCGCTGCGCCGCAGCAGCATGTCGATGTCGCCGGTGTCGCCGCGAGCGTTTTTGCGGCCCTCGCAAAAGGCGAGTACCGCGCCTGTTGGTGTAGTAATCAGGGATGGGATGCGGAAGGTGTGGTAGCCTTGGGTCCCGCTCTCAAAGAGGTCAATGGAATCGATCACGTCGTTGGCTCCTATACCATAGGCTCAAGTCTTTTGGCCGCTGGGTTGACGCCCATGAACACGCCTTCAAGGACCAGAGCACCTAGCAACGGCGCGGTTACAGACGCCCCTGTATCCACTAGCGCGTCCAAGTCAATCCAGTGTGCCCGCTGCGGGTCGCCGATGCAGATCGGTACGTTGAACATTCCCATGAAATAGTGTCCTCAAAAAGAAAATCATTGGTCCGATGCGTGTGAATATACTCCGTCGAATCGAAGTAGAGCAAGGACGCCCCGTGGGGTGGAATATACCCAGCAGAAGCCCGTGCCAGCCGGGTGCGCCCCGTTGGCACCGCCTAAAGTCGGCTATAGGCGCTTGGGGCGCACCCGGAATGTTCAGACCGCTTCTTAGATTTTAATGGCTTCTAGTGATCAGTGGTTAGTGCTCAGTCCCATCCGCCCCTTGGCGGCGGGTACCCGGCGACGGGCCCTAGAACATCGACGCGGGGGACCGCGCTGGTCCGGACGAGGGCTACGGGCAGGCCGAGTGAAACCGCCTAAATGAAACCTGAATGCCCAACCGTACACTAGGAAATTCCGATGACGTATAACATATCTTGGCTACCCGCGCAGCAGATCCCGAAGGGCCGGGCAAAGCCCGAGCGGATAGACGATGTTATGTGCCGTAGCCCCCTGGGATCTGCCAATCAGTACTGCAACCAGACTGCTTTAGTATTGCGATCCCTTTTTCGATATTCAATCCAACTCCCGCGACGCCATGTGAATCATCTCCCGGGACGCAGGGGACTCCAAGATCCAGTGCCGTTTCCAAAATAGATCTGGATACATAGGGTTCAGATCCCCCCTTTTCGAAGGCTCTGACATTGAAATCTAAAATCGATCCAAGATCCTTGATCTTCTCAAGATTTCTCCGGATTCTCTCCTTGATTTTTGAGGTCTCTAAGCGCTGACGATAGTCCGTGTCGTGCATGCGAATCAGATCAAAGTGTCCGACCACCTCGGGCTCAAGTTTCTCTAGTAGCTCGTACTGTTGGTCGAAGTACTCACAGAAAAGCGCATCGATTCCTCCGACCTCCTCAATGGCTTGGGCATACCATTCTGGCGGACCATCGATACATATATCTTTCACGTGATGAACCGAGCCTACGATGTAGTCAGGTTGAAATCGATTCCGCAGACTGTTTACGTGCGCTATATAGCCCGTGTAGCTCTCTGTTTCGAGCCCAACTAAAATCCGAACGGAATCGCGATACTCCTTTTGTAGCTTGCGGGCGACGGAGAAATAGTTTTCGAATCGCCTGAACATTGACTGCACTGTGTGTCCTTCCTCAATATCCCAAGGAAACAGAAAATCTGCTGAAACGGGAGGGATATGTTCAGTCACTCCTACCCATTTAAAGCCTTTGCGAACGTAAGCGTATATGATCTCCTCAAGCGAGGAATCATTTGCATCGCCGAATTCTTTGCTATGTCCACCGTGGATGGATACAAGAGCAGCAGATGGAGGTTTTGGCCTTGGCTTCAGCATCGAGGCGTCTCAAGCCACCGCATCGACAGACCCCGCCCGGGGGCCAGTCCGCTCCAGCCGTCCCCTGCTTAAAGAGTTGCAAAACGGTGCCCACATGGCCTCGCTCCTCTTGGATTTGCACGCTCTGCTGTGCTTGGGCGGCTAGGGCGCACACTGCCTCGATGTGTCCATCGATCAGTTCGGCTACCGACGTAGTCGAATCCGTCTCGGTATCGCAGAGACCGCTGGTGCTCGCCCTTTTCGTCGCAAAAAGTATGCGTCGGCTGGATGTGCGGCGTCACTGAGAGGTACATATAGACTGGCTCGCGCCGAGTGCGGCTCGGACGTCTTATTAACTATCGAAGACTATTTGAAAATTACCGGAAAGAAAAAAAGCATCGTCGAATTGCTGGCCATGCCAGAGGCAGCCGCGTTTGAATCGAGAAATGTATAAAGCGGCGGATTTATCTTGATGTACTTACTCGATACGAATGTCATTGCGGAATTGAGAAAGGCAAGCTCCCGTAAAAGCCCTTGCGTGGGCAAATAACGTCCCCGCAGCACGGCTCTTTTTGTCGGTTGTCACGATTTTGGAACTTGAAATGGGCACACTGTTGGTTGAGCGTCGAGATCCAACACAGGGAGCAGTACTCCGCTCTTGGCTCAATGTACATGTAATGCCGGCATTCTCGGACCGCATTTTGCCGGTCGATACCAAGGTCGCCCAGCGTTGGCCAAGCTCCATGTCCCCGACCCGCGCCTAGACCGCGATGCGCTGATTGCAGCCACGGCATTAGTTCACGGGATGACGGTGGTTACCCGCAATGTTGACGACTTTGCTCCTATAGGCGTCGAAATAGTAAATCCCTGGGAGTACGCGAAATCTGCTTGAGGCCTGTTTGACAGCGGCTTTCAGTCGCGGGTGCAGGCTGGTCGGCGGCGGAGCAAGCCTTGCTCCCAGTACCAGTTGATCGTCCGCATCAACCCTTCCCCTTGGTCCGTGTAGGCTAGGCCCAGCTCAGCGGTGGCACGACGTCCGTCGGCGCGGAAGCCGTGTGCGCCTAGGCGGTAGGTTTCCCACGACAGGACCGGCGGTCTGCGGGTCAGGCGCGAAAGGGCCTCGCCGCCGAGCGCGTAGGGCGCGGCCAGCGGAGCGGGAATGGTCGGCGGCGACCAGCACCCGGCTAGCCGACAGATCTGCCGGCTGAGTTCGGTCAATTCGTTGATGGTGCCCGCGAGTATATAGCGTTCTCCGACTCGGCCATTTTCAGCCGCCAGCACGTGTCCCCGAACCGCGTCGTCAATGTACACCAAGCTCAACCAGCCGGGGAAAAGCGCGGGGACCCGACCGTTGAGCAGGCTAATGAAAAAGCGCCCGGAGGGTTTGCAATCGCCCGGACCGTAGATGGCAGCGGGCTGGACGCAGATGAGCGGCATCCCCTTTTCCACATATGTAAACGCCACCTGCTCGGCTGCGTATTTGGCCTTTTCATAACGCGAAAGAAAATAGCCGCGATGGACCGTTGTCTCGGTGGCGACATGGCCTTTGGCCTCGCCAATACAGGCGGCAGTACTGGTATAGACGACCTTGGCGACGCCGACTGCCAACGCCGCCTCCATGGCGTTGCGGGTCCCCTCGGTTTCAGTGGCCAAGAGTTCGGCTTCGTCCAACCCCCACAAGTCGTAGAGAGCCGCGGCGTGGAAGAGAGTATCGCAACCTGCGAGCGCGGCTTCGATGCTCGCACGGACGAGAATATCGCCGCGGACGATTTCGACGCCTAAGGCCTCCAGCGCCTCGGTCTGGCTAGTGGGCCGCGCCAGCACCCGGACGTATGCACCGCCAGCGACGAGGGCGCGAACCAAAGCCCCGCCGACAAAGCCGGTGCCGCCGGTGACCAAAGCCCGCATTAGGCGGCGGCTCCGGCACCGAGATGTTGGCGCAAAAAGACGCGCAGTGGCACGTCTTCATCGGTGGGCGAGGTGTACCCGTAGCCGCCGCTAGGCGCGTACCCTAGTAGCTGGCGGCGAATCGGGTCACAGCGCTCAAAAAGGTGTTCGACGGTCTGGTCGTCGCGGGGGCGGAGCCAGCGATAAGAATAGCCGTAGAAGAGCACCTTGCGGGCGATAGCCGAGGCGTTGGAACTGGCCGAGTGCCAGATCCGGCGGTCGAAGAGCACCGCCCCACCCTGCGGCACCAACACGGGGACGGCGTTGCGGGGCAAGGAGCCGTCGTCGGGGATGTCATACGCATCCAGCAAGTGGCTGCCGGGCACAACCCAAAAGTTGGCGCGGCCTGCTGCCGAACAGTCGCTGAGGAAATAGGCCATCTTGACCGAGATCCGCGGCCGGGGGCTGGACTCGATCTCGTAGTTGACGCGGTCCGAGTCTTGGTGCCAACCCTGCATCTTGACTCGGCAGTTATTAGGCTCGGTGGGCGGGCTATAGGCGAGGACGGTGTGGTATATCTGGATATTCCAGCCGAGTGTTCCCCAGACCTTGGGTAGTGCTCGAGGCCAATCGACCAAGTCTAAGTAGCATTCGTCGCGCCCAATCATGTCGCGCACGGTCAGCCGGGCGTAGAGTCCGACGCCGCGCTTTTCGCGCTCCTCGGCGTCAACCCGGTCGGAGGCTTCCACGAGTGCGTCAACCGCATCGGGAGGCAGCATCTCGTCGAAGACGAGGTAGCCGCGCTGGGTAAACTCTAGGCGTTCAGCCTCGGTCAACGCGTACTGCAAGCAAGAAGAATCCATGGAAGCCCCCATCTAAGCAGCGAGCCATTGACCTGCGAATTACAGGTCGTACCCTACTTCGCCGTGCTCGCTCAGGTCAAGTCCATCAATCTCGGTCTCCCCATCCACGCGCAGGCCGCCTACTAAGTCGATGACCTTGAGAATGACAAACGATACGACTAGGGTATAAACGGCTGTGCCGACCGCGGCGAAGGCTTGGATGCCGAACTGCTTGCCCATGTCTAAGCCCTCGATAGTGCCGCCCAAGGCGGTCGAGGCGAAGAAGGACACCAGCAGAACCCCGACTAAGCCGCCGAAGCCGTGAACCCCCACTACGTCGAGCGCGTCGTCGTACCCGCAGGTGCGCTTGAGCCAAGTGGCGGCCCAATAGGCGACGAGGCTAGAGCACAGGCCGATGGCAAAAGCCCCCAGCGGCCCCACTGTGCCCGATGCCGGGGTAATGGCCGCTAGACCAGCGATGGCGCCGGTGGCAAAACCGAGCGCACTAGGTTTGCCGTTTTTAATCCATTCGATAAAAATCCACGTCAGCGACGCGACGCTGGGCGAGATTTGGGTGACCACGACCGCCATAGCCGCCTGCCCATTAGCCGCCAAGGCACTGCCGCCATTGAAGCCGAACCACCCAACCCAGAGCATGGCCGTGCCGACGAGGTTCATAGTCATGTTGTGCGGGGGCATGGGCTGTTCGGGATAGCCAGTGCGCTTGCCGACGAGGATCGCGGCTACCAGCGCGGCTGCCCCGGCGGTGATATGGACGACGATGCCGCCAGCAAAGTCAAAGACGCCCATCGCGCCCAAGTAGCCGCCCTCTCCCCAGACCATGTGCGTAATGGGCAGATAAACCAAAACACACCACAGCCCACTGAACCACATCACGGCCGAAAACTTCATGCGCTCGGCAAAGGCACCGACAAAAAGCCCGGGGGTGATGATGGCAAACGTCATCTGGAAGACGAAGAAGAGCAATTCCGGGATGGTGCCCGCAAGGCTGTCCACAGTGACGCCGTTGAGAAAGGACTTGGACAGGCCGCCGATGAAGGGGTTGTTGGCCGTAAAGGCCAAGCTATAACCGAAAATGGTCCATAAGACAGTGATCAGGGCCGCAATCCCAAAGCAGTGCATATAGACCGAGAGCACATTGCGAGTGCGGACCAGACCAGCGTAAAACATGGCCAAGCCGGGGATCATCATAAAGAGAACCAAGCCGGTGGAAATCAGAATCCAGGCCGTGTCGCCGGTATCGAGCTTGTCTTGGGCGAAGGCGGCATTGGGGATTGCGAAAAAAACAAAAGCCAGCAGGGCGAGAAGGCCCCCCTTTCTGCGAACTATCATGTCGAACCCCTTTTAGGTGCGATAGGTGGAATGCGTGCAGGAGGAAGTTTATATAAATAAGAAAACTTGGGCCTTTGCCCAAGCGTTGATCGCAAAGTTGTCAGATTGAGACGACAAAAATGGCGGAGAAGGAATGTAATTTTTGCAGCGACAGGTGCGGCGTTAGAGGAATAATAGTTCGCTAATCGCCTGCTGCCGATAGCCAAAAATGCGTTTGAGCTGAAGTTTGACTAGGGGCGGACCGATAGGCGGCAGAGGGGGCGAGTAATGCGCTCTAGATTTTGCGCCTCGGCGAAGAAGGCGAAGACCTCCTAGCGTCCGAGGGACAAGGTCATCGATGCTGCGAGGACGTGGGGTTTAGGCGGCATGGCCGTGAATGATTTGGTCCATGACTCGGCTAGTGCGGGCGGCGCTTGCGCCGGTGCTGGGGCATTCTCCCCGGCCCAACAGGGCATTGACTACCGTCTGGATCAGGGGCTGCTGGACGTGTTCGGGCGGGTCGATGGCGAAGGTTTGGGTCCCGGCGTTGGTAGTCAATTCGACCGGGGTAAAGGCGAAAGTGGAAAAGGCGATTTGGCCCTTGTCGCCGACGACTTCGATCCGGTCGCGGTGCTGGTCGGCGGCGAAGTTCCAGACTCCCGCGCCGAGTGCGCCGGACTCAAAGGCGAAGCTGGCGGTAACGGCATCTTCGGCCCGGTAGAGCTTGGCTTGGTTGGTCGCGTGGCCCGAGGCGTGGGCGATGGGGCCGAGCAGAAAGTCGAGGAAGTCGAGCTGATGCGAAGCTAGGTCGAAGAAGTAGCCGCCGCCCGAGATCTGTGGGACGACGCGCCAAGGCAGGTCGTCGGGATTCTCTGACGCGGGTTGACAGAGTGCGATGGAGGCGAAGCGCACCGCGCCGATGGCCCCTTCCTCGACCAGCGACTTGACCTTGAGGAAAGCGGGCAGGGCGCGGCGGTAGTAGGCGACGAAAAGCGGCACCCCGGCCCGGCGGCAGGCGTCGATCATCGCCAAGCACTCGCCGTGGTTGCGCGCCATTGGTTTTTCGACGTAAACAGGTTTGCCGGCTCGGGCGACTTGCGCGGTGTAGTAAGCGTGGGTGTCCGGGGGCGTCGCGATATAGACCGCATCGACGTATGGGCCGCCGATGAGTGCGTCGGCTTGGTCGTACCATCTGGGCACGCCGTGGCGCTCGGCATAGTCGCGGGCCTTGTCCGCGTTGCGGCGCATGACTGCCATTAGCTCGGAATCGCGGGCCTTGTACAGGGCCGGGCCGCTCTTTATTTTTGCGACGTCGCCGCAGCCAATAATGCCCCAGCGAATTTTATTCACTGATGTTACGCATGGTTTGAAGAGTGGTCCGTGGTTAGCGGTTAGAATTTAGTGATCGGCTTAAGGAGTAAGGAGTGAGTCCCTGCCTCTGGTCGGGTGTCATTCCCGCGAACGCGGGAATCCAGCCGGGAGGGATGCGCCGGTCAGGACGGCGCAAGCGGGCTTCACCGCGCCTTTCGGCGGGACATCGAGCTTAACGCGTTGGCCCCAAACAGGCCGTTCTGGATGCCTGCTTGTGTAGGCATGACACTTGGACGCGCCCGCCTCAACGCTGCCTAACATCAGTGTATTCATAAACATTCAGGTGGCCTGTTGGACGATAGCTAGCAGGCCGTTGCCGTATTTTTCGGCCTTGGCCGGACCGATGCCGTGCGCCAGCTTGATCTCTTCGAGGTTGGCAGGCCGCAGCAGGACGATATCGCGGAGCGTGCGGTCGCTGGCGATGACGTAGGGTGGAACGTTTTCATCGCGGGCCAGTGTCATGCGGTAATGGCGCAGTGCATCGAAGAGGGTTTGGGCGTTTTCGTCGAATTCCCCGCCGGGATCGGGAGTGCGAGGACGGACGCGCGCAGTGCGGGATGCCGGGACTAGGGCCGATTTCGGCGGCAGCAGCAGGCGCACGGGCCGCTCGGCGTGAATGACTTGGCGTCCCTCTTCAGTGAGGACGACGACCGGCCGCTCACCGCCAAAGAAATCAACCCAGCCGGCTGTGACCAACCGGCGCAAAAGCTGCAAAAGCCAGCGCTCAGAATATTCCCTGAGGATGCCAAAGGTCGGGGTCTGATCTAGGCCATCGCGTGCAAGGCGCATGTCCTTGGTGCCGCGCAGGAGCTTGGCCGCCATTAGGATGCCGTAGCGTCCGTGCAGGCGGGCCACCGCGCAAAGGGCTTTGCGCACGGTAATGGCGACTTCCGTAGCATCGCCCGCCTCGGCATGAGAAAGACTACAGCAGACGTCGCAGCGGCCGCAGCCCGAGAGCGTTTCCTCCTCGTCGCCGAAGTAGCGCAGAATCGCGTCGTGGCGACAGGACCCGCCCTCGCTCCAGCGCATCAGTTCCAAAAAGAGATTCCACTTGTGCTGGACTACCGCTGGGTCGGGGGCGCGGCCGTTGGCATCGCTTTCGATCAGGTGCCGTCGCAATGCCATGTCGCCGGGGGAGACCAGTAGCAGGCAGTAGGCATCTTGGCCGTCGCGCCCGGCGCGGCCTACTTCCTGATAGTACGCCTCAATCGAGTTGGGCGGAGCCAGATGGGCAATGGCGCGCACATCGGCGCGATCGATGCCCATGCCAAAGGCATTGGTCGCCACCACGATTTGGATTTGGTCTTGAATAAAGGCGCACTGAACTGCGTCGCGGTCTGGCCCCGACATGCCCGCGTGATAGGCGGCCGCCTGCCAGCCGATCCCTTGGAGGCGGGAGGCTTCTTCCTCGGTGCTCTTGCGGGTAGGTGCATAGACGATGGCGGTACCTGTTTTCTGGCCGGAGGAACGGAGGGCTTCGGCTAGCAGGGCGTCGATCTGCCGTCGCCGTTCGGCGGCACTGTTGATTTCGGCGACTCGCAGCGAAAGGTTGGGCCGGGCAAAGCCACGCACTAGCTGTGGGGTGTTGCTCGGCAGCCCGAGACGCTCGAGGATTTCGTCGCGCACCACCGGCGTGGCCGTGGCGGTGCAGGCGAGGACCCGACAGTCGGGCAGCGCGCGTACCAGCTCGCCAATCTGCAAGTACTCGGGCCGGAAGTCGTGGCCCCACTCGCTGATGCAGTGGGCCTCATCCACGGCAATAAGCGAGCACTTGATTTGGCCCAAGAGCGCGCGAAAGCCGGGGAAGGTCAGCCGCTCGGGCGCGGCATAGACCAGCTTGTACTGGCCTTGGGCCACCCCGTACATGCGGCGACGCAACTCGTCGCCATCGAGGGTCGAGGATAGGTACGTAGCGGCGAGGCCACGCCGCTCTAGTGCTTGGACTTGATCGTGCATCAAGGCGATAAGCGGCGAGACCACTAATGCCGTGCCCGGCAGGAGGGCGGCGGGTAGCTGGTAGGTCAAGCTCTTGCCGCCGCCGGTGGGGGCGACCAAAAGCAGGCGACCAATGGCGAGCAGAGTTTCGATGGCTTCGCGTTGACCGGGCAGAAAACGCTCAAAGCCGAGCCGGGCCAGTGCAGCGTCGAGAACGGCTGGGGGAGGCTTGAGAGAGGAGGCGTCGCGGATACAGGGCTGGCTCATAACATCACACTCAAAAACAAGTGGCCAGCCGCGCCCAATCGCCGGCGATGAGAAAGAGGACGTTTCTATACTTGGTCATTCGAGGGGTTTGGATCGGCGTGGTAGCACCTCGCGGAGCAAAAAATATAACTCGCCGGAGCAGTCGGCCCAAGGCTCTTGCAATTGGCGTACCTGCTCTTTGCAAGCTCAATTTTCAGAGAAGACAAGCGCGTACCGCAAGAAGCATATGCAGAATACTACACAGCGCTGTATCGCCTGCCGGACTCAGGCGCGGCAAGCCTTAGAGAAAATTCTTATGGGCTTGGAATGCTAACCGTCAGACCGCCGCTGATCCCAAGGGCCGTAGATGGCCAGCGTGGTGCCGGGATGCTGAATATTGACGAAGAGTATTTGACCGTCGGGCGAGAAGGTCGCGCCGGCGAATTCGGACTTGTTCATGCGATTGTGCCCGAAGCGGTAAATCTGGCCTGCGGGCGTTATGCCGACTAGGTTGTTTTCCCCGCCACCGTCTTCGCAGACGATCAAGTCGCCAAAAGGCGAGACCGTGAGGTTGTCGGCGTTGTCGACTAGGTCGCCGTCGTTCGGCTCGACGAAGAGTTCGAGCATCCCCGGTGCTGTGCCCTCATCGGCCGTGCCCTCGTGAGGGCTAGGCTGGTAGCGGAAAATTTGACCTTTCTTTTTTTTGCCGCCGCTGGTGCAAGCAAAGTAAATCGCCTCGCCGCCATACCACATGCCCTCGCCGCGGGCAAAGCGGGCGCAGCCCTTGCCGTCAAAGCCTTGGAAGCGCAAGTCGTCGTCCGGCGACTCGACGTTTTCTATATCGACCCAGCGCACGGCGAGCGGCTCGCCTGGACGCACCAGAGCCTTTTCCCAGTTGCGGGTATCTAGACTGGGATGGTCGATTACGGCCAAGGCTTGCAGTCGTCCAGCCGTTAGTTTGCCCGGTGCGCCGGGTATGTAGCGGTAGATCAAGCAGTCGCCAGTATCTTCGGTCTGATAGACGATTCCCGAGCGGGGATCGACGGCGATGGCCTCGTGCCTGAAGCGCCCCATGGCCTTGAGCGGAACCGGCGCGGCGCGGCGGATTTCTGTGGTAGCGGGGACCTCGAAGTTGTAGCCGTGGTCTTTTTCGAGCGGCTCGTCGATCCGCTGGGTTGTCTCTTCGCAGCTAACCCAGCTATGCCAAGGGGTCGGCCCTCCGGCGCAGTTGACCGCAGTGCCGGCCAAGCTGAGAAACTCCCGCTCCACGGCACCGGTTTGCGCGTTGTACACGACGGTCGTGGTGCCGCCCAAGCCCGGCATCTCACCTTGGCCCCAGTCATACAAGTCCTCTTTGGGCAGTTTGCCCAGCCCCTCGTTGTCATCGCCAAAGGCACCGGCCTCCCGCGCCCCGCTGCTCAGCTCGTGGTTGCGCACCAAAACGATGCGGCCCTCTGGCCCGGGGAAAGCGGCCATCCCGTCGGCTGCGCCCGGCACCCGCAGGCCGTCGTCCATGGGTTCGCCAGCGCGAGAGAGAATCCGATAGCTAAACCCCTCGGGCAGGTCGAGGAGGCCTTCGAGGTCGGGCACGAGCGGCCCAAAGCTATTTTCTAGCACTGGCTCGCCCCACGCGAGGTGGCGGTGGAGGCCGGCAAAACCGATGGAAACGGCCGCCGCGCTTTTGAGGAATTGGCGTCTAGAAACAGGCATGAAATCGTCTCCTAAGAAGGGTTTGTAAACAAAATACTAAGGCGCGCCTCATCGTCAAATGCGAGCTTTCCCATCGCACGACCTTCGTCCATATATTTTAAAACGATGCGATTCCAAAAACCTCAGTGGCACGACGAACTGCCCTCGACTAATACGACCTTAGTCGCGTGGCTGCGCGAGGGCCGGGACCTGCCCGACGGCTTCGTGCTCGCCGCTCGCTCCCAGACCGCTGGCCGGGGCCGCTACGAGCGGCAGTGGCTCGCCCGGCCCGGCCGCAATCTGACCTTTTCCGTGCTGTTGCAAAGCGCGGCCTCGCCCGAGCGGCTCCTGTCGCTACCGCAGGCTGCAGCCTTGGGCGCGGTGGCCTATTTGAAAGAAAATGGCTTGGTGGCTCAGACCAAGTGGCCCAACGATGTGCTCGTGGGAGGTCGCAAGATCTGCGGCATTTTGGCCGAGCACTGCAAAAGGGTCGTCCTCGGAATCGGCCTCAACGTCAACATGGATGCCGACGAGGCGACGGCCATCGACCAGCCCGCTACCTCGCTGCGGATTGAGACGGGAACCGAGCGCGATGTCGAGAGGGCATTAGACGAGCTGTTAGCGCATTTACAGGTGTGGATCGGGCGCTGGGAAAAAGGTGGCTTTGCTGCGCTGAGTGTGGCGTGGGAGTCTCACTGCGCCAACTTGGGCCAGTACGTAGCAGTCGGCGGGTACACAGGCGTGGTGCTGGGCTTTGGCGCAGCCGGGCAACTGCTGCTGCGCGAAGACGACGGCACGCGGCGAGCGGTGTGGACCGGGGATGTGGCTTAGCTTATGCACGCCAACACCTGTCCGTTGGCCACCTGATCCCCGGCATTCACCGAAATATCGGCTACCGTGCCTCCGATGGGAGCCGTTACCGGCATTTCCATCTTCATGGCTTCGAGCACGAGGATTCCGTCGCCCGCTTCTACGCGGTCGCCGACTTGGGCAAGGTGGCGGATTACTTTCCCAGGCATCTGGGCTTGTACCGGCGTACCACCTTCAGCCTTGGGTGGCGGCGGGGGAGCCGCCACCTCTGTCGCTGGATCCAAGCTGACTTGGAAGCGGCGACCATCAACCGTGGCCGTGTCGCCGTCAATGGCCACTGCATAGCGACGGCCATCGACGGTGATCGCATAGTGCGCCGGACCGTCGGCCGGAGCCTCTTCTTTCTGCTCTCTTTCCACCTTGCGCACGCCGCTCTCGCCTTCTCCTTTGAGAAAGGCGAGGCCCTTGTCTTGGCAGGTGGCGACGATGAAAATGTTTTCGTCCGTCTCGGCAAGGCCGGCTTCCCGCAGTTGGTTGCGGGCCGGTTCGGCGCCCTTGTTCGGGTCGGCATCGTTGCGTTCGAGCGGCTTTTGCGTCGTTGGTTCTAGCCCAAGTTGTTGGGCGGCGATTTCGACGACCGAAGGGTCGGGCGCGACTGGCGTCTTGCCAAAGTAGCCCAAGACCATCTGGCCGTAGGGTGCGGCGATCCGCTCCCAAGGGCCGAACATGACGTTGTTGAAAGCCTGCTGAAAGTAAAACTGAGAAACCGGCGTCACCGAGGTGCCGAACCCGCCCTTTTCGACGACCTCGCGCATGGCCTTGATCATATCCGGGTACTTGTCCATGATGCCGTTGTCTCGCAGCATCTGGGTATTGGCCGTCAGCGCGCCGCCGGGCATGGGGCTCCAGGGAATCATCGGCTCCACGGCCACCGCTTCGGGCGGCAGGAAATAGTCGGCCATGCACTCCTTAAAGACTTCCTCGGCGTCGCGGATCTTGTCGATGTCTATGTCGAGGTCGTACTCGGAGCCGCGCAGCGCGTGCCACATGACGATAATATCGGGCTGACAGGTGCCGCCGGAGCAGGGAGCCATAGACAGATCGATGGCATCGGCACCTGCGTTGAGGGCAGCCATGTTGGCACTGACGCCAATGCCGGCCGTTTCGTGGGTGTGAAAGTGGATGAAGGTGTCCTCGGGCAGCATGAGACGCGCTTGGGAGATGGTCTCATAGACTTTGGCGGGCACGGCCGTGCCCGAGGCATCCTTGAAGCAAACGGCGTCGTAGGGGATGCCAGCGTCTAGTATTTGGCGCAAGGTGTTGGTGTAAAAGGCCGCGTCGTGGGCGCCGGAGCAACCGGGAGGCAGTTCCATCAGCGTGATGCAGACTTGGTGTTTGAGCCCGGCATCCACGATGCACTGCCCCGAGTAGATAAGGTTATCGACATCGTTGAGCGCGTCGAAATTGCGGATGGTCGTGATGCCGTGCTTTTTGAAGAGTTCGGCGTGGAGCTTGATGATGTCGCTCGGCTGCGATTCGAGACCGACCACATTGACTCCCCGCGCCAAAGTCTGTAGGTCGGCATCCGGGCCGACCGTTGCGCGAAAGGCGTCCATCGCCGCAAAGGCGTCTTCGCCGCAGTAGAAGTAAAACGACTGGAAACAGGCCCCGCCGCCGGCCTCGAAGTAGGAGATGCCAGCTTCCTTGGCCGCGGCGACGGCAGGCAGAAAATCGGACGTAAAAACGCGCGCTCCATAGACCGACTGGAAGCCGTCGCGGAAGGCGGTACACATGAAGCGAATTTTCTTCTTGTTCACGGTCGCATCCTCGTTGTCTATCCGACCAACACCGACCACAAGACGCCGGCACCTACCGCCGAGCCGATGACTCCGGCGACATTAGGGGCCATCGCGTGCATCAAGAGGTAGTTATTGGGGTCTTCCCGCTGGCCCATCATCTGCACCACGCGGGCCGAGTCGGGCACAGCCGAGACCCCGGCAGCGCCGACGAGGGGGTTGATTTTGTCTTTGGTGAAGAGGTTCAAGAACTTGGCGAAGAGCACGCCGCTGGCCGTGGCGATGGCAAAGGACAGGGCACCAAGGCTGAAGATGAGTACCGACTGTGGCGTGAGAAAGGTCTGGGCTTGGGTCGAGCAGCCAACCGAAAATCCGAGGAGGATGGTGACGATATCGACCATCGCGGTGCGGGCGGTCTGGGCCAAGCGCTCGGTGACGCCGCTTTCCTTGAGCAGGTTGCCGAAAAACAGCATGCCGATCAAGCCGATCGCGCCCGGAGCGAGGAGCGCGCAGATGAGGAAGGCGGCGATGGGAAAGATGATCTTTTCGCGCTGCGAGACCTCGCGCGGGGGCCTCATGCGAATCAGCCGTTCTCGGCGCGTAGTCAAAAGTTTCATCACCGGCGGCTGAATTACTGGTACCAAGGCCATATAAGAATACGCGGCGATGGCGATAGCTCCTAGCAAGTGAGGGGCTAGCTTGGCCGAGAGAAAGATCGCCGTCGGCCCGTCGGCCCCGCCGATGATGCCAATGGCTCCGGCCTCCGCCGGGGTGAAGCCCAAATAGAGCGCGCCGATCAAGGTCAGGAAAATGCCCGTCTGCGCTGCTGCCCCCAGCAGCACCAGCCGGGGACTGGAGAGCATCGTCGAGAAGTCGGTCATCGCGCCGATGCCGAGAAAAATGAGCGGCGGGAAAATCCCTTGGCTGACGCCAAAGTAGATGTAGTAGAGCACACTGCCTTTGTCGTACACGCCGATGGCCATGCTGGAGATAGACGGGATATTACCCACGATGCAGCCGAAGCCAATCGGCAACAGCAGCAGCGGCTCGTAGTCTTTGCGGATGGCTAGAGAAATGAAGACCGCGCCAATAGCGATCATCAACAGGTTGCCACCCGACATGTTGGCCACGGCCGTGGTAGTGAGAAATTCGAGGAGAATCTCCATGGCCGTCTAGTCGTTTTGGCGGCGTGTGTGCAGGGCAAAGCCTATGGCCGCGGCGATGGCGGCTGCGTCGGTTTCTTGGCTCTGCGTGTGGAGGTGAGCTGGGGGAATATAGGGGTTGATCGCGGCGAGGATCCTCGGCAAGACAGCGATAAAAACGCTGACCAATACTAGGACGGTGAAGACGATGCTCATGCCTGCGAAGGCTAGGTCTAACCCCTGTACGAGTGGGCTGTCGAGTGCGAGTTGCTTCATGTCTAAGTGGCTATGCGGAAAATGAAATACATTAAGGTAGGGCGGCGGGCCGATAAGTCAAAAGGCGTTAGAACGTCGGTATTGGTCCCTTTGCACAGTACCCGGGCGGAGGAGTGCGGACTGGCTATGCGCTCTGCTCTCAACGACGGTGTTCCAAAATCTCTTCTTCCAGTGCTGGGCTACTCTCTGCTTGAAAACGGCCCCCTACCAATAACTCAGCGCGTCCTCAAAAATCGCCGCTAGTTCCTCAGCATCTGCCGCTCGCGGCGAGAGCTTGGTCACTCGGTGCTGTGGCAGCGTGCCCTCGACCAGCACCGGGATGTGCTGGCTTCCGTAGCCGAGTGCGCTGAGGCCGTTGGGTGCGCCGAGTTGGCGCATCAGCGCGACGATGCGGTCGGCCAAGATCGCGCCCGCGTCCTCGTCGTTGGCCCCGGTGCAATCGGCCCCCAAGACCGCGGCCGCCCGCAGATGCCGCTGAGGGCAAGCCGGCGCGGTAAAGCGAAAGACCGCAGGTGCGTTGACGATCACGGCAAACCCGTGCGGCACCAGTGGGTAATCAATAGCGTATCCCTCGGGCACATAGTCTTCCACCATGCCAGCCACCGGATAGGACATGCCGTGCGGCAAGTGGACGCCGGCGTTGCCAAAACCAATGCCGGCGAGGGCTGCTGCCAAGCTCATCGCGCTGCGGGCCTCATCGTCGCTTGGGTCGGCCACAGCGCGGAGCAGGAATTGTGCCACCAACCGCAAAGCCTCCAACGCCCACAAGTCGCTGATGGGATTCGAGCCTTGGTAGGCCGGTCGCAGTTGGGGCCGGTCGGGTCGGGGCCGCTGGTCAAACGGCAGGGCCGTGTACGACTCCAAGGCGTGCGATAGCACGTCGAGGCCGGTTGAAGCGGCTACCTGCGGCGGCATGGAGCGCGTGTTGTCTGGATCGACGATCCCCAAGGTCGGGCGCATGTAGCGGTGGGCCATGCCGGTCTTGGCTTTCATCTCGACGAAATCGAAAATCGCCACGCCCGTGGTCTCGCTGCCGGTGCCAGCAGTGGTGGGGATGGCAATCAGCGGCTTGAGCGGGCCGGGCACTGGCTCCCCCCGGCCAATGGGCGCGTTGACGTATGCGAGGAAATCGGCTGGATAGGTGGTGTACACGTTGGCCGCTTTGGCCGTGTCCATCACCGATCCCCCGCCGACGGCGACGAATCCGTCAAACCCTTGTTGGGCGTACGCAATCGCCGCTTTGAACGAGGCGTCGGTCGGCTCGACGCGCACTTGGCCGAACAGCGCGTACTCGACGCCCGCCTCCGCAATGGCCGCCAAGGCCGTCTGCACCGGCGCTTGCTCGCGCAGGTTCGGGTCGGTCAATACCATGACCCGCTTCAGCCCCCGGTCCTTTAAATCCATGCCGATCTCCTTGGTGGTGCCCGGGCCGAAGCGGATGTTGGAGGTGGCGATTTCGTAGGCGGTGTCGAGAAGCATGATATAGCAATCCTAAATGACTGAAAAATGTGCATTGTGTAGCGCTGGTTAATACGCTACGATGGCTATCTGCGTCATCTGTGCTCGTCCTTGACCGACTAGGACGACGCTAGCCGCTAAACGCCTTGAACGCCAGCCCGGCGATTGCCAAGATCGTCGTTAGCTGGAGCGGTATCACCCAGCGATATAGCTTGTCAATTTTGGCTTCAAGCGACTCGCGGTTGGCGTCAATTTTGGCCTCGAGCGACTCGCGGTTGGCGTCAATTTTGGTTTCGATGCGGCCCAGCCGGGCGTCGATTTGCTCGACAATGCCCTCCAGCCGGGCGATGCGCCCCTCGTGGTCTAACGGATACGGCCGCTCCGGCGACGGAAGTTGCTCGCTCATGCTCCTACCTCCTGTTTGATGGTTAACAGCGCCAAACCTTAAAAAATGTCTCTGCGCCTTTCGAGTTCCCCGCCGATCCCGAAAATCCATACCAATCCATCTAAACCGTCTCCCCCTAGCCTTGCAGGAAGGGAGCTAGGAGGTTGGGCCTAAAATAGGGTTGACTTAGAAGGCCGGGCAAGGTCTAGTTAAAAGAGCTTTGACAATGGGAGATCGTCGTGGCTGAACGAATGAATATGACGCACGAGGAAGTGGAGGAAGGGCAGCAGTTGGCCTTGGATTTTGGCAAGTTGCAGCGAGCCGCAGCCTGTGGCGAGGGGTTGGTGCCAGTGGCGGTACAAGACGTGAATAGCGGCGAAGTGCTGATCGTGGCGTACGCCAATAAAGAGGCCCTAAACTATGCACAGCGCGAGGGCTTGGCCGCGTTTTGGAGCACGTCGCGCAACGAGTTGTGGGTTAAAGGCGCGACCTCGGGCAATGTGCTTGAACTGGTCGAAATCCGCGTCAACTGCGAGCAAAACTCGCTGCTATATCGCGTCCGGACCAAAGCAGAGGGGGCCTGCCACACCCGAGACGCAGCCGGTCGGACGCGGTCTGGGTGTTACTACCGGCGGCTCGTGAGGGAACGGCTCGAACCGGTTTGAATTGATCTGTGTGGGTTGGATTGTATTTTTGCGAATAGCGCGGTGTAAACTGCTGTTCCTATTGGGAGTCGTTTCTTCCCCTTTTGCTCACACTCATAAGGTTCAGTGAAAGGATGCAAACATGGAGTTTGGATTACTTCTTTTCTGGCCATTCCCTTATGGATATTCAGCATGATCGTCGCTACCATGATAGCCGACAAAAAGAACAGATCGACAATAGCTTGGTTGTTGGCAGGTTTATGGTTTGGGCCTATTGCTTGCTTCTTTGTTTATATCCTCCCTGAGAAGAAACCTTAGACGTATGGTTCCCATCTGAGAATAGCGCTTGACACCCTAACTGGAGAACTAGACGATGGCTAATGCCGTGATTGTCGTCGATATGCAGAATGGCTTTATGCGTCCAGACGGGACCCTCTACTGCGGGGACCACGCACGGGCGATCATCCCGCGCATCGCCGCACGGGTCGAGCGCGAAAAGGCCGCTGGGGCCTCGCTATTTTTTACCCAAGACAGCCACAGCGCAAACGACCGCGAGTTTGAGATGTTCCCTCCCCACTGCATCGAAGGCAGCGAGGAGGAGCACATCATCGCCGAGCTAGCGCCGTTGGCCCAAGAGGCGCAGATTGTCAAAAAGCGGCGCTACAGTGCCTTTTTCGAGACCGGGTTGGCCGCGATGTTGGAGGAGCTAGCACCGGACAAGGTCGTGGTGATGGGCGATTGCACGGATATCTGCGTCCTGCACACTGTGGCCGGGCTGCGCAATCGCGACTATCGGGTCGAGGTCCCGGCCGATTGCGTCGCCAGCTTTGATCCTCGGCAACACGAATGGGCCTTGGGGCATATAGAAAAAATTCTCGGGGCCCAAGTCACTAATCGCTGATGGCAGACCGCGACCCATACGCGCCCTCAGCTGCTGCGCTGGCGGGAGACAACGCGGATATGTACTTCCGCCGCAGTTGCGACATCCTCGCGGCCGAGCAGCTCAATCCGGTCGTGGCGATGGAGGTATTTACCCGGCAGCGCGCCCTGCTCTGCGGCTTGCGCGAGGCGCAGGCCCTCTTGCGGCAGGTGCTCGGCGAGAAGGCGGAGGTATGGAGCTTGGACGAAGGGGATTGGATCGAGCCGCGCGAGGCAGTATTGCGGATTCGCGCACCCTACCGGCAGTTCGGGCTGTACGAGACGGCGCTGTTGGGGATGCTCAGCAGCGAGACCGGGTGGGCCACGGCCGCGGCGGAGTGCGTGGCCGCAGCCGACGGGGTGCCGATCATCAGCTTCGGTGCCCGGCACGTCCACCCAGATGTCAGCGCCCGGATGGAATACGCGGCTATCGTCGGGGGCTGCTCCGGATGCGCCACCCCGCAAGGGGCCGCCCTTGCTGGCATTGAGGCAAGCGGAACCATGCCCCATGCCCTAATCCTGTGCTTCGGCGACACGCTCAAGGCGGCCGAGGCCTTTGACCGCCACATCGACGCCAAGGTCGAGCGCATCGCGCTGGTTGACACCTTTAAGGACGAAGCCGAAGAAAGCCTGCGGCTGGCCGAGGCCCTAGGCGAGAAGCTGTGGGGAGTGCGGCTGGACACTCCCAGCGAGCGCGGCCGCGTCACGGCTGAGTTGGTCGCGGAGGTGCGCGCACGGCTCGACCAAGCCGGACATAGCCAAGTAAAGATCGCGGTCTCCGGCGGCTTGGACGCCGAGCGGATCGGCTATTTCCGGGCGGCAGGAGCCCCGGTGGATACCTTTGGGGTCGGCAGCGCCATCAGCGCGGCCGCGCTGATTGATTTTACCGCGGACATCAAAGAAGTAGAAGGCCGGCCCCTCGCCAAGCGAGGACGGATACCAGGGCTTACTGAAAACCCCCGGCTTAAGCGATTGGAACTCTAATAAGGAGCATGTTATGAGCAAATACGACTTTGGCAGTGGACGCACGGATCCCGGCTCGTTTCCCACAAAGGCGCTGGCCGAGGCCGCTAGCACAGCCGTGCGCGAGCTAGGCGCGGATCTGGTGCGCTATCCCGGTGATATGGGTCACCAGGGCTTGCGCGAGGTCATGGCCGTGCGCGAGTCGCGGCGCGAGGGCGTGGACGTGCCTGCCGACCACATCGCGCTGATGAACGGCTCCATGCAGGCAGTTACGCTGATAGCCGAGGCACTGATGGAAGGTCCGGGGGACGTGATCGTCACCGAGGAACTGACGTATTCTGGGACGATTGCTGCGTACAAGCGGTTGGGGGCCGAGCTGGTCGGGGTGCCGCTCGACGAGCAGGGCATGCGCGTCGATGCGCTGGCCGACATGTTGGCGGATTTGCGCCGCAAGGGCACTCGGCCGCGCTTCATTTATACCTTGGCGACCTACCAGAACCCCACCGGCTCGGTCATGCCACGGCAGCGCCGCCTCGAACTAATCGAAGTGGCTCGCTACTACGAGACCATCGTGGTGGAAGACAACTGCTACGGCGATGTGCATTTTGAGGGGCCGCAAGAGCCGGCGCTCTACGCGCTCGACGACAGCCCCAACGTCCTGTACATCGGCTCGCTGTCCAAAATTTTGGGACCCGGGGTGCGGTTGGGCTATTTGTTGGCCCGGCCGCCCATGCTGGAGCGGATCCTCGACCGCCGCTACGACGGGGGTAACAGCTTGCTGGTGGCCGCTAGCTGTGCGGCCCTGTTCCGCGACCGGCTGTGGCAGCACTTGGCCGAGACCAACGCCATCCTCAAGGAAAAGCGCGATGCCGTCTTCGCCGGTCTCGAAGAGAGTGCGGGCAATTTATGCACGTGGTCGCGGCCCGTGGGCGGCATGTTCATCTGGATCGAGTTCCCCGAAGAGGTGGATCGCTTGAGCCTCATGGCCCTGTGCGCCGAGCGCGGTATTGTGGTGGCGCGGGGGCAGGGCTTCCACATCCGGCGCGAGGATGTGCCGGCCATACGCCTCGCCTTTGGCTTTGCCTCGCTGGAGGCCATCCGCGAGGGCGTGCCGCTGTTGGCCGAGTGCATCCACAAGGCGCGGGTCCCCGTGATGGCCTGATGGACCTGCCCGAAATAGCCTTGGTGCAGATGGAGGTCAAGCCCGGGCGACCCGACCTGAACGCGGAACGGATCCTAGCCTTTATCGAGCAGGCGCGGGCAGCCGGCGCTGAGGTCGTGGTATTTTCCGAACTGTGCATCAGCGGCTATATCCTCGGCGACTTGTGGGAGATGGACGCTTATGTCGAGGATTTTGCCGCGTACAGCGACGAGATTTGCCGGGCTAGCACCGGGTTGACCGTGGTTTTTGGCAACGTGGCGGTGGACCTAATCCACAAGGGCCAAGATGGACGGCGGCGCAAGTACAATGCCGTCTATGTATGCTCCAACGGCGAATACGCGGTGCGCGAAGCCGTACCCACCGGGCTGCCCTGCGGCGTCCAGCCCAAGACCCTGCATCCCAACTATCGCTTCTTTGACGACGACCGGCACTTTTTCTCGCTGCGCCACCTAGCCGAGGCCGAGGGCCGGCCGCTGGAGGACTGGCTGCACCCGTACAGGGTCCGGCTCCAAGATGGGCGGCTTTTTGACTTTGGTGTGCAACTGTGCGAGGACATCTGGTGCGAGGACTACTGCCGCAGTGGCCAGCCTCTCGACACGCTCGCGCTATATCGCCGCCGCGGCGCTGAAGCCGTATTCAATCTCTCGGCTTCGCCCTTTACTTGGCAGAAAAGCGACAAGCGCAACCGCGTGATACGCCAGATACTGGCGCGCTCACCCCTGCCCTTCTTCTACGTCAACCAAGTCGGGGCGCAAAACAACGGCAAGAACATCGTGGTGTTTGACGGCGACAGCACCGCGTACGCGGCTACTGGGCACATTGCATGCCGCGCTCGTCCCTGGCGGGAACAACTCGTGCTCACCGGCCGCGCCGAGGTCGCGCCGCCCCAGAGTGAGATCGCAGCCCAGTACGCGGGCATCCTCACCGGGCTGCGGCACTTGGACGATGTGCGCGGCGCAGAAAGCAAGTTCCTCATTGCGACGAGCGGCGGCGTGGATTCCAGCGTGGTTTGCTGTTTGCTGGAGCGCACCTTTGGCCCAGAGCGCGTGTTTGCGGTCAACATGCCGACGCGCTTCAACGCCGCCGTTACCCAAGACAACGCCCGCTCGCTGTGCGCCGCATTAGGTGTTGATTACCTTTGCTGCCCGATCGAATCGCTGTACGAGGCCGTAGCCTCCTTCGTGCAGGGTGCGGAATTCTCCGTGGGCCGGGGCGAGTACACTCGGTTGGTGGATGAGAACGTGCAGGCGCGCATCCGCTTTGCCGATGTGCTCTCTGGTTTAGCGGCCAAATACGGACTCGTGTTCACGTCCAACGGCAACAAGACCGAGGTCGCTTTGGGTTACGCCACGCTCTACGGGGATGTCAGCGGCGCGGTGGCCCCGATTGCCGACCTGTACAAGGTGCAGGTCTTCGCGTTGGCACGCTTTCTCAACGAGGAGGTCTATGGCCGCACCGTGGTGCCGGAGAATCTGCTCGATGGCTCGGTGGTGCCCAGTGCCGAGCTGTCTGAGGCCCAAGACGTGACGCAGGGCTTGGGCGACCCGATCAAGTACGGATACCACGACGCCGTGCTGCGACAGTTCATCGAATACCGGCGGCACAGCAGCGATTTGTTGCAGTGGTTTATAGACGGCGTGCTGCTCAAGCGGTTGGGGTGGGACGACGCGGCGCGCTTTCGCGCATACTTCCCGAACGCGCGAAGTTGGATCGAAGACCTCGAATGGGTGGAACGCCAGGTGCGGATCAACTACTTCAAGCGGATTCAAGCGCCGCCAGTCATCGTCTTGAGCAAGCGCGCCTTTGGCTTTGATTTGCGCGAGACCCAACAGCCCCCCTATGCGCCGCGCCGCTGCGATCAGCTAAAGGCCGAGGCGGTGAATCAGTGGTCAGTGGTCAGTGGTCAGTGGCCAGTGGCCAGTGGTCAGTGGCCAGTGGTCAGTGGTCAGTAACCGGCCCCCACCCCGCACACCCGCATAATGGAAAAGGTCGGGTGAGGCACTGACCACCGGCCACTAACCACAGGAGATTATTATGACCGACCCGATCCTGCTCACCGACGAGCAGATGCGCGAGTTTATCGTCAATGGCTATCTGGTCTTTGAGCCGACTGTACCCGAGGGGACGCACGAAGCGTGCTATGAGCGGCTCAACCAAATCATCGACTCGGAGCTAAATCCGGGTAACAACATTCTGCCGCGCGTACCCGCCATGCGCCACGTGCTCAACTCGCCCGAAGTGCGCGGCGCACTCATCAGCGTTTTAGGCCCCAATTACTTGGAGCATCCACACCGCTACTGCCATCCCCTCAAGCCGGTGGAGGAAGCCGTGCCCTCGGCCGAGGCCGAGGAAAGGCTGCGCCGCAACTGCCATCAGGATGGGTACACGCCTATGGGCCATCCGCGCCAGCACTATTTGCGCTATGCGCGAATTATGTACTACCCGCAGGATTCGCCAGTCGAATTGGGGCCGACGCACGTGATCCCGGGTACGCAGTTTAACCGGGGACTGACCGACGAGGACCGGGCGCGCGCCTTGCCATTGGCCGGCCGGGCCGGCACGGTGTCTCTGACGCACTTCGACGTGGGCCACGCGGCCGGCGTCAGTCTGCTACCGATGCATCGTCACATGATCAAGTTTATCTACATGCGGGCCTCTGAACCGACGGCACCCACTTGGGACTGCAAAAGCACACATTGGCAAAAGCCCCAGCTCATTGAGTCCCCCTACGATCTGGAACTGGCTTGGGCGCATACTTGGGACTGGCTCTGCGGCAAGCGGGATCGCTACGCTAGCTGGCCAAAGGCCGCCGGAGACGTGGCGGCACTCATCGCCCAGATCGATCCAGACGTGGACTTAGCGCAGCGGCTTGCGGCGGCTCAGCAATTGGCCGGCTGCGGCGTCGATGCGGCCGAAGCTGTGCCAACGCTCGTCGAGTGCTTGGGCACCGATCACCAAGCCATGCGCACGGCAGCGACCTACGCGCTGGGCGCAATCGGAGCACCAGCGGTCGAGCCGCTGGCCCAAGCCTTGCGCGCAGCGGGTCGCGAGGCCGATCGACACGAGGCTCCGCCCGCTTGGAACGAAGGGGCGACTAACATGGAAGACGCAGCGCAGGCTCTGGCGGCCGTTGGCGAACCCTCGGTCGAAGCGCTCTGTGCGCTGTTGGCCGACGAAAGCGAGTGGACTCAAGTCAACGCCGCCTTTGCCCTCGGCGAGATGGATTCGCACGCGGTGGCCGCGGTCGAGGCACTGACGCGGAGCCTTGAAGAGGGTTCGCATCGCTTGGTGCGCACAGCCCTCGTCGCGCTGGGCAATATCGCGCAAGGCGTACCAGTAGAAGCTTTGGGGCGAATGCTCTCGGCTGATCACCCCACTTGGTACAAGGAGGAGAGCCGCTGCTGGGTGCCCCGAGACCAAGTGCGAACCAACGCCGCAATAGCCTGTGCTCAGCTCGGCCAAGCCACGGCTCCGTTAGAAGCTCAGCTCTTCAGAGCACTCGACGATCCCTGTGGTCACGTGGGCGCGTTCGCGCTCAGTGCCCTGCAACAGATTGGCTCGCCCACAGCTACGCAGGCCGCGATGGATTACCTGTACTCGCAGCGCTGGGATGCCGCCATCGACGGCGAGCGGCAGTTTTGAGGGGATTCTAATATAGCGAAGGTACCGCTCAGGGTGCCTTGCGCACGCCTTGGAGGAAGATCCGCATGATGGTATCGACCATCGCCTCGACGCTCATGCCCTTTGCGTGGATCATCACCGAGCGCACCATACCGCGGAGGATAGCGGCTTCGACCTGCGGGTGCTCGACGGAGAAGACGCCCTGTTCAGCACCGTTTTGCAGGACCTCCTCGATCGCTGCGCGCTGGATGCCCCGTTCCTCGCGCCAGCGCTTGCGGTTTTCGCCCTTGCCGTCCTCGCTCTTGCCGTCTTCGTGCCACATCAGGCGGAAGAAGAAGCGGTTCTGGTTGAAGAAGGAGACGATGGCGTGGACCATCCGGCGCAGTTCCTCTTCGGGGTCCTGCTGGCGATTGGCCTTGCGCTGGAGTTGCTCGTTGAGCCGCCGGATGCCTTCAAAAACCACCGCAAAGTACAGCTCTTCCTTGTCGGCAAAGTACGTGTAGATCGTCCCCTTGCCGACGCCAGCTTGGTGGGCAATGTCGTCCATGAGCACTTCGTCGAAGCGCTTGGCCGAGAAAAGACGAGCCGCCTTTTCGAGGATGTGCTTTCTGCGGTCTATTCTGGCCATGGTATGAAATTTTACGCTGCATCCACGGCAGCGTACACCTTGCCTTTTTGGGTCAACCAAGCCACATCTTCCCGTTCGGCGTGCTCCTTGACCTCCCGCAGGAGTTGAATCGTTTCAGATTCATAGCACGGCTCGCTTGAGTCATCGGCTGGGACGACCATCTCGACCTCTACCGCAACCACAAACTTGTCCGTCTGAATCAGTCGCGTTCGCTTGATTCGCTGTCCGAGAATACGCACGATCTAACCTCCATTAAAAAAATGCACGAGACACCCGTTTGACGCAGATGAGACCGAGCGGCTTTGCACTCCGTACCGTCGGGCAATGATTCGCGCACTTCGACAGCCGGGTTGGGCATCGCGTCTGGCCGCTCGGTGATCAATTCGCCGTCCTCCACCCCTGCGACCACCTGCCACTCCGTGGTACCGAGATCTTCCAAGCACTCGGAGGCGTGTTGACCGACGATATAACATTCCTCGGCAACTGGCCGCCGAGGAACGTTAAAGAGTGGTCCCATCGGCTCCTACACCCCCAAGACTTATTCTTCAAGAAACACATACCGTTCCAGTCTCGCTAGTTCGTCGTCATTGACGTATTTGCCGATTTCTCGTCGCCATTGGGCCATGCTCTTGTAGGGACGGTATTCTTCAAACTCGTGCGCCATCCGCTTGCCAACCCCCGGGATTGTGAGGAAATCCGCCTCGCTGGCACTGTTGAGTTCGAGTGGCACGAAGACGTATTGCTCCAGCCGCGCTAGTTCGTTGTCATCGGCGTATTTGCCGATTTCTCGTCGCCATTGGGCCATGCTCTTATAGGGACGGTATTCTTCAAACTCGTGCGCCATCCGCTTGCCAACCCCCGGCACCAGTTTCATTTTGGCGTCGCTGGCGGTATTGAGGTTGATCGGCAGGAAGAGCTTGACATACAGTTCAGCTTGGACCGAGTCCGCTAGGGTCGAATCCAAATAGGCGTCGAACGCTTCCATACCGATAAAAGGTCGCCGCGCCATGATCCGATCGACCAATGCCGAATCGAGTTGCGCTAGGGCCAATAGCTGTTCGACGCCGGCCCGGTTGGGGTTGAGGACCGTTTCGTTTTTACCTACCTGCCCTTGGGCACTGCTGCCGTAAAGGCCGACGGCTAAGATCGCGGCTAAAATGACTCGCTGCATGGCTTAATCCTCCTCGATTGTTTTCCGGCTCAGCACCGGATGTTGGTGCGTGTAAAGGAACCCGACCAATCCCAACTGGACCAGCGCTCCAGGTGCCAATGCCGGCATAGCACCGCTCAATGCCTTAGACAGCAGTTTTAACCCAGTCAGCGTTGGGTACATCTCCAATTCAAATTCCATATTGGCACTAAGATGCAACCAAAGGCCGACCATGCCGCCTAAGACGAAAGCCAGCATAGTCAAGCGAAACAGGCGCAGGATGACCGCGCCTCGGTAGAGCGTCCACGCTGCCAATAAGACCAATCCGAACCCCAACAACGCCAAGGGCACCTGTTGGCGCCATTCTTCAAAATGTCCTAACAGCAGTAGCTCGCTACCTAGCCCCACAGATCCTAGGACAAAAATCAGCAGGACACCCCGCCGCAAGGAAATGGCCCCACGGTCTTTTTTATTGTCGAACGTCATGGATTTCCAAGCACCGCCCGCGACTGATCACATTTTCCAATTGGGCGCCGATAAATACTGGAATGGTCCAGCCTGTAGATGGGACCGTCAGAGCGATTTTGCACGGGGCGGCGATAGAATATCTCTTGTGTACATGTTAATTTACTCAGCGTTCAACGTTTCGTTGAAGAAACGGATGGTGCGCTCCCAAGCCAGTTTGGCGGCCTCTTCGTCATAGCGGGGCGTGGTGTCGTTGTGGAAGCCGTGGTTGACGCTTGGATACATCTGCATCGCATAGTCGATGTCAGCTTCTTTTAGCGCGGCTTCGTACGCCGGCCAACCGACGTTGATTCTCTCATCTAGTTCGGCATAGTGAATCAGCAGCCGCGCCTTGATCTTGGGGACACCTTCAGCCGCTGGTTGTCGGCCGTAAAAGGGCACGGCCGCCGAGATTATATCTGGTATCCGCACGGCCAGCGCATTGGACATGCCACCGCCAAAGCAGAAACCGACGACGCCTACTTTGCCGCTACAGGCAGGATGCGTTTTGAGGTATTGGGCAGCCGCAATAAAGTCTTGCGTCATTTTCTCCCGGTCGAGTTGTCTTTGCAATGCTCGCCCTTCGTCGTCAGAGCCTGGATAGCCACCCAGTGGTGCCAGCGCGTCTGGTGCCAGCGCCAGAAAACCGGCCATAGCCACGCGGCGTGCGACATCTTCGATATAGGGGTTTAGCCCTCTATTTTCGTGGATGACGAGGACGCCTGGTATTTTGCTTTCCTCGGCAGCCGCGGGCCGTACGAGGATTGCTCGCGTCTTTTCGTGTCCCTGCGGCGAAAGATACGACACGTACTCGGTGGCAACGCGTTCATCATCTGCGGCCACTTGCTGAGCAAAGGCGTAGTTGGGACTGAGGCTGTCCAGCAGCGCGGCAGCAGTCAGGCCGCCGATGGCAAAGCGGGCCGCATCGTCGAGAAACTGGCGGCGGTCCATGTCGCCGTGGACATAGCGATCGTACAAGTTGAGCAGTTGCGGATCGAATTCAACTGCGGTTTTCCGTTCCATAATTATCCCCTAGCTAATGGATAGATATGTGATTCACAAGGTCAGTCGCGCCTTATTCCATTGTAAAAAGCGGCGGCGCACCTCCGCGACCATTTCTGCTGAGAAAGCGCGACAGTTTTGCTCGCGGTTCTCGTCGTGCAGCGCATAGTCTAGCAAGCCCTTTTGTGGGTCGTAAATGAGGCGGTGTTCTTCTTTTCCATCGCTATAATAGATCTTGTTGATGATGCGGCATGTGGTCGTATCCTCGACGCGCCGCCGAGGGGGATTGCCGCCCTCGAGATAAATGAAAACGAGCAGGCTAATGGCGCGGAACTGCACTTCGGGTACTTGGTTGATTTCGACAATCTAGTGGTAGAGCTTATTGAAGTCATCGGCGTGGATATTACTGACTAGAGTGTGCCCGGCTTTGCCTAAGGCAAAAAAAGTGTGCAAGTCGTCACCCCACAGATAGGTCGGGATGATGTTAATAACTGGCGTTACGCAGCGGTTTGTCGCGGACGAACCCGTCCATGCGAGCGGTCCCCCGCTGGCTTCCTGCTTCCGCAGGAATATCCGTTGGGGGCCCGCCATTGCCGCACAGGCGGGCTTCACCGCACCTTTAGGCGTGACATATAGCAGGGGGGAGGCGAGGCGAAACCACGCAGGGTGCGGCAAACTGCGTAACATCTGTTAGTGCGTTACGCACAGGCTTCTTAGGTATCAGATGCGGAGCGGGCGGCTCGCGTCTAGCACAGGCTCTGACGATGCGATTAGTGAGCCGGTATATTCGCTATTGTCCGTAGCCTTCATAGCATTTCCTCGACCAAGACCCTACTCGTCGGTTCCAAGATCTGGTAATCGGGAATCTCGTAACGGTTGCCGTCGGCGTCTTGTACCAGTATCCGGCCATTGCCCAAATGGCGCACGTCGCGGCGACTGGAATAGATTTCAAAGAAGCGGGGTCCCCGGTCGGTCTCTACCTCCCAGCGCGGCACTCGGTTGGTCGTTGTCACCTTGACGATGCGCTGGATACGCGGGGTGAAATAGGCCCGCTCCAACTCGTCTTCCACAGCTTGGCGGCTGGCCTGGTCTAGCGCGTCGAGCCGGGCCAGCGAGCCAATCTCCTTGTCCTCGCAGTCTTGGACGACGATAAAGCGGTCGTCGCAGGTCAGTGGAAAAGCCCGTTTGACCCGGACCCTTGCATAGGTTCGATCCCCGGCTAACTCCAAGTTCAAGTCCTCGAAAGCATCGACGAAAAACCGCGCTTTGCCCGGGTCGAGATAGGTCACTTCAGCGGCTAAGTTATGGCACTGCTGCATGATTTTACCAAGCCCTCAGTTTGGACATTTCGGTCTGCATGCGGCACAGATTGGCGTAGATGCCTTCCTGTGCAATCAGCTCGTCGTGGGTGCCTATCTCGGCGAGTTTCCCCTCGTCGAGGATGAGCAGGCGGTGTGCGTTTTTGAGGGTCGATAAGCGATGGGCAATAGCAAAGGTGGTGCGCCCTTGGACGAGCCGCTCCAACGCATCCTGAATCTGCGATTCGGTCTGGGTATCGACGTTGGAGGTAGCTTCGTCGAGGATGAGAATGCGCGGGTCGCGCAAAATGGCCCGGGCAATGGACAGCCGTTGCCGCTCGCCTCCGGACACGCGGGTGCCGCGCTCGCCTACCAAGGTGTCGTAGCCATCGGACATTTTCATGATGAAGTCGTGCGCATTAGCGGCCTTGGCCGCGGCCACGATCTGTTCGAGAGAAGCTGCGGGATGGCCGTAGGCAATGTTGTCGGCCACCGTGCCGTTGAAGAGGAAAGGATCCTGCAAGACCACGCCAATCTGCTCGCGCAGCGATTTGAGGTTCACTTGGCGGGTGTCGTGGCCGTCGATGAGGATGGCCCCCTCCTGCGGCTCGTAGAAGCGGCAGATGAGGTTGATCAAGGTGCTCTTGCCAGCGCCGCTGTGGCCGGCCAAGCCGATCATTTCGCCCGGCTCGACGGCGAAGTTCAAATCCTCAATGACCGGCTTGTCTTCCTCATAGCCGAAGTGGACGCCACGAAATTCGACCCGGCCCTCGATGGGCGGCGTGATTAAAGCTCCAGGTTGATCGATCACCTCTGGGTGCGTATCGAGCACTTCAAAGACGCGCTCGGCCGAGGTGGCGGCGCGCTGGAAGCGGTGATTGAGGCGGCACAAGCTCTCCACTGGCCCGTAGAAGCGATACATGTAACTAGTAAAGGCGACAAAGGCCCCCAACGTCAGCTCACCGGCTAAAATATCGCGACCGCCGACCCACCAGATGATGATGGTGCCGATGGAGGTTATAAAGGCCATGACCGGGCCGAACAGGCTGCGCATCCACGCCACCCGCAATTCGCCCTGCAGCAGATCGAGGTTGCGGCCCTTGAATTTGCCCACTTCCCGCTGTTCTTGGGCAAATGCCTTGACCACGCGCACCCCTGGGATGGTATCGGCCAACAGGGAGCTAAGGCCGGCCCAGCGGTGCCACAAAGGCCGGTAGATGGCGTGTAGCTTCCGGCCAAAGCGCAGCGTCGCCCACACCAACAGAGGCGTTGGCAGCAACACGAGGGCCGCCAACCCAGGATTGAGCGCAAAGAGGATGACGCAGATAATGACCAAGGTGAGCACATCGCGGATGGCTTCTTGCAAACCGTCGCTGATAAAATCCTGCAAGCGGCCCACGTCTTGGGTGACGCTGGCCATAATGCGCCCGGTCTCGTTTTTGTTGTAATAACTAAGCGACAGCGCGTGGAGATGAGTGTACACCTCGTTGCGCAGACCGTAGGTGACGCGCTGGCCAATGCGGGCCATGATGTAGCCGCGCAGCCCCGACAAGCCGCTGACGGCGAGGTTCATCCATATCAACAAGCCCACCAGCCAAGCCAGCGCAGCGACTTTATCGTCTTCGGACACAGGCAGAAGAGCTAGCAAATCAAAGCCCACTCCATCGCTCGTAGACGAAAGGGCGCCGGCATTCAAAACATCGTCAATGAGAACTTTCATTAGCAGCGGCTGGCTCAAACCAATGGTCGTGGCCACCACCATGAGCAGCAGGCTCAGAGTAATGAGCTGCCAATGCGGCTTGGCATAGCCCAACAGCCGAAACAGCAGCTTGCCCTTTTCCAGACAGGCCGGGCATACTCCGTAGTGCCGCGGAATTACTTGGCCGCAGAGGTCGCAGCGCTTGCGCCCAGCCCGCGCCCCAGCCAACCGCCCGTGGAGTACTTGGCCATCGGTCTCCGCCGAGCGGGCTTGCTTGACCAAGCGCTCGACCTGATTGGGCAGTTCAGAAAGCGCTGGCACCAAGCTCTTGGAGAATACGGCCACGGTCGCGCCCCGCTCCTCGGTGCGGACCTTGAGAGCCGCGGTTCCCCAATCCTCGCGCACCTCCACCCCGCTTATTTCGTTCAGGGGCAAGCAGACCATATCGGGCGTCCCACCGCTGTCGGGGCTGAAAGCCAACAGCAGGTCGTCGGTGGCCATTAGCCACGCCTCGCCGTACTGGCCGTCGAGCTTAATATCGGTAGTTACCGCCAAGCGGAACTCTTCGTCGGGGCCTACTACCTCGGCCAGTTCGCGCCGAACCTGTGCTGGCACCGCCGTGCGAAAAGGCGGTTCTGCGTTTTCTGCCATGCTGCGTTCCGTCTCCTTCGGGCATTTGCCCCTTAGAAGCTGTCTGAAAACCCACCTTGGGGCGCGTTGAGCAAGCCGTAGAAACCCTCTTCGTCATTCCCGCGAAAGAACGTCGCCCCGTGCCCTGGCACGGGGCGGGAATCCAGCCGCTATCGTCTGTACCAAGGGACGGCCGCCAGAGTTTTCAGACAACTTCTTAAGCTATGCGACACCAGTTGCGTCGGTTCTAGGACGCCCACAAGGGACGCCCCTACGTTCCATGATATGGCCATTCTGTGCGACGGTCTCTAGGATGTCCACAAGGGACGCTCCTACATATGGGCCATTCTGTGCGATGTGCGCATCACCCGCTTGCTCCACAGCGCCAGATCGTCCAACAGCGAATAGAGGGTTGGGGCCAGCATCAAGGTTAGCAGCGTCGAGGTGGCCAAGCCGCTGGCGACGACCAAGCCCACCGGTCCCCAGCGGCGGGCAAAGCCCTCAGACGTGCCATAGACCATCGGCAGCACGATCGGCATCAGGTTGAGGATGGTGGTAAAGGCGGTCATCAGGATGGGTCTGAGTCGGTGCTGGCCGCCGAGGCAGATCGCCTCGCGCCGCGACAGCCCGCTCGCCCGGAGGTGGTTGATATGGGCTATTAGCACAATGCCGTTGTTGACGACGATGCCGAAGAGGATCAAAAGCCCCAAGGCACCGTTGTTGTCAAAGGGCACATCGAGGACATATAGCCCCAAGACCACGCCGATCAGGGAGAAAGGGATGGCGAAGATAATGGTGAAGGGATGGATCAGGGACTCGAAGAGCGAGGCCATAATGAGGTAGATTAGCAATACGGCAAAAATGGCGGTGAAGTTATTGTCGCTAGCCTCCTCTTGCTCCCAGCGCGCCGCCCGGCCCAAATCCCAGCTATAGCCGGGGGGTAGCTGCATTCCGTCCATCATCTGGCGGATCGGTTCCATCAGCGCACGGGCTGCGTTGCGGTCTTCGGTGTTGGCAAAGATGGTGATGTTGAGGACCCGATTCTCGCGTCTGAGATCGCGAGAGCCGCGGCCAAGCTGGAAGTCGGCCAACGACGCGAGCTGGACCGAGCTGCCATCGCGGCTCTCGTAGCGGCTGTTTTTGAGTTGTTCGAGGGAGGTGCGGTCGCCTTCGTTGAGCTGCATGACGATGTCGATTTCGCGGTCGTCGCTTTTGAAGCCGCTCGTGCGGCGGGTGCCCAACGCTGCAGAGATGCCTTGGGCCACCTCGCGCGGCGACAGTCCATAGCTGAGCGCTTGGGCGCGGTTGATCTCGACGCGGACTTCCTCCTCGCCATCTTCGAGGCTGCTATCGACGTCTTGGACCCCAGGGAGCTGTTCGAGACCGGCTTTGACGTCCTCCATCAGCACTGCTAGGACTTCTGGATTGCGGCCGTGGAGTTGGACTTCGACGCCGAGCTGGTTGCCGCTCCAACTGCGCGAGCGGCCCATTTTGTACGTGTAACCCACCTTTTCTGGCAGCAGTTCCTTGATCGCGTTGCCCGCCTCCATGGTCGACAACTTGCCGGCGTCGGCATCGACGAGATAGGCGCGAATGCCGCCTCGGCGCTGGCCGAAGCGGGTAGTGAGCGATTCGAGGTCGAGCGAATCCTTTTGCGCTAGGAGAATATCTTCGATTTGGTCGAAGTGCTCTCGGATTTCCTCCAGACTGTAGCTGCGGTCAATGAGCACCGACATATCCACCCGGCGCTCCGGGGTCCAGGGGGTGCCGCGCTGTTCGATTTGGTCGTAGAGGTAATAGCCGGTGCCGGTCAGCACCACCGTGGCCAATAGCGCGACCCAGCGGTGGTCGAGGGTCCAGTTGAGCAGGCGGCCGTACGAGGCGCGCAGGCCGTGGCGAGAACAGTACCAGCCGAGCGCGGCCCCGGCCAGCGCAGTGAGCGCACAGCCGACGATGGTCTGCCACTGCATCCCGCCGACTGAGGTGGCGATCAGCCCCGACCAGCGGACCCACCAAAACTGCAACCCGCTCCAGCCAACGGCACTGACCTCCCAGTAGGCAATGCCCACCACGACCGCGACTACTAGTAGCTTGAGCCAGCGGTCGTAGCGCTCGATCCCAGTGCGGAGCAGCCGGGAGGAAGCCAGCGGTATCAGCGACAACGCGACGATCATCGACACCACCACGGCGAGGCATATAGCGATCCCGGCGTCCTTCATCCACGCGGCCGAGCGGCCATCGGAGAGGAAGAAGAAGGGGACGAAGACGCAGATAGTCGTCAGTGCCGAGGCTAGGACCGCCATACCGACTTCGCGGCTGCCGACGCGGGCGGCCTCATCGGCTTCGAGGCCGTCTTCTTGGCGGCGGCGGAAAATGCTCTCCAGCACCACCACCGCCGGATCGACCAACATCCCCACCGCCAGCATCAGTCCCATCATCGAGACCATATTGAGGGTGATGGTCGATTCAAAGACCTCGCGGGCGACATACATGCCAATAAAGACGCACAACGCCGAGGTGGGGATGGCGAGAGCAATGACGATAGTCGAGCGGATATTGCGCAGGAAGACGAAGATGATAATCATCGCCAAAAATGCGCCCAGCAGCGCCGAGTTGAGGAGGGTGCCGGCTTCCGCGAGCACGGACTCGGCGCGGTTGCGGACGATGGCAATCTCAAGTTGGCCCGCGTATTCGGCTTCGAGCGTTGCAAGCTCGGCGACGACGACCTCGCCGACATCGACGACATTGGCGGTAGAGGCTTTGAAAATTTCCAGTTGCAGTGCGTCGATGCCGTTGAGCCGCTCATAGCTGCGCTTTTCGGGGAAGCCGTAGTTGATCTCGCCGATGTCGCCGAGGCGAAACTGACTACCCAAAAGCGGCATGCTGGCAATATCCTCGGCGCGGGAGAACTCGCCGATGGCGCGGACCATATAGCGCTGGTCGCCATCCATGACCCGGCCCAAAGAAATGTTGGTGTTGTTTTGGTTGAGCTGCCAGCCGAGCGAGGGCAGCGATATATTGTGGGTCTGCAGGCGCTCTTGGTCGAGCTCGACGATGAGTTGTTTTTCTTCGAGATCGTCGATGACCACGTTGGCGACGCCATTGAGCCGCAACAGTCGCGGCTCAATGACTTTCTGGATTACGTCGAGCAGGCGATCGCCGTCGCCGCGCCAAGCCAGATTGGCGTACACAATGGGGCGCTGATCGGACTGCCAGCGGCGCAGACTGACGCGATCGACATCTGCGGGGAGGAGGGCGCGGGCTTGGTCGAGTTTTTCGCGCATCTCCATGTTGGCCAAGTCCATGTCGGTGCCGGCCTTAAAGTCAACGCGCACCTCCCCTCGATTGCGCCCCGAACTCGAACTAATGCGGTCGATATTGTTGAGCGTGCCCAGCGTCTGCTCCAGCGGCAGGGTCACCAAGCGCTCGATCTCTTCGGGAGAGGAGCTGTTGTACTGAACTCGAGCCGTGATCCCCGAAGAGGAAATACTCGGCAACTGTTCCATGGGCAAGCGGTCTAAGGCGACGAAGCCCACCACCAAGGCACAGAGGGTGATCATCAACGTGGTCACGGGCCGTTTGAGCGAGCACTCCGACAGGGACATAACTAACCTCCTAAGCGCTGCGATCCAGTAGGGTATAGACCACGGGGATGAGCACCAGAGTCAACAAGGTGGATACCAAAAGCCCGCCGATGACGGTAATGGCCATGGGCGCGCGGATCTCGGCTCCTTCGCCCAGCCCTAGGGCCATGGGCAATAGCCCGAGGACGGTGGTTGAGGTCGTCATTAGGATCGGCCGGAAGCGCACCTCGCCGGCGCGCAGCACGGCAGCAAATTTTTCCATTCCTTCGTCGCGGCGCAGGTGGTTGATATAATCGACGAGGACGATGGCGTTGTTGACGACAATACCGGCGAGCATGATCAGCCCAATAAGCACTACCACGCTGATGGTGGTGCCGGTCGCGAGTAGGCCGAGGGCGCTGCCGATCAGCCCCAAGGGAATGGTGAACATGATGACTAGCGGGTGCAAAAGCGATTCAAATTGCGAGGCCATCACCAAGTAAACTAGGAATACGGCCAACAGCAGGGCGAATTTCATGCTGTCAAAGGAGCGGACCATTTCCTCGTTCTGGCCGCCGATCGACACGGTGAAGCCCTCGGGCAGGGGCAAGTCGGCAAGGGCCGCTTCGATCTCTTCTACTACGCCGCCCAGATCTCGTCCTTCGAGGTTGGCCGAGATGACGGCAACGCGCTCTTGGTCGAGGCGGCGGATCTCGGCCGGGCCGTCCACAGCCCGCACTTCGGCGACTGATTCGAGCGCGACCGGCACGGGGTAGGAGGTCGGGCTGACGATCATCTGCTCGAGGTCGGCGACCGTCCGGCGCTCCTCGTCGAGCGCGCGAACTCGGATATCGACTTTGCGGTCGCGGCGCGCTAGCTCGGTGGCGACATCGCCTTGCAGCTTGTTGCGCAACAGCTCGCCGATATTCTGCACGGTGGTGCCCAGCTCGGCGACGCGCCGGCGGTCGAAAAAGATCTGGACTTCGGGTTGGCCGCCGGCCGTGCTCGAGCGGATGTCGGTCAGCCCGGCGATGGGGTGCAGACGCTCGATCGCTTGATCGGCCAACAGATCGAGGGTGTTCAGACTGTAGCCGCTGATTTCCACTTCTATCGGGGTGCGGAAGGAAAAATAAGCTGGCCGCGAGAACTTGAACTTCAGGTCGGGAATGCGGCCGAGGAGGCTGCGGGCTGCTTCGATGGCTGCGTCTTCGCCGACCTCCGGCGCGAGCCGCACGTGGAGATGGGCGGTGTGCTCCTTTTTATCCGCAGCCGTGCCACCGGTCTGGGCGCTGCTGCCGACGAGGGCAAAGACCGAGGCGATTCCATCGAGACCGCGGATCTGCCTGTCGATGGCGGCGACTTGGGCGGCGGTCTGCTCTAGCGGGGTGCCAGCGCGCCATTCGAGATCGACGAGGAATTCGCCTTGGCTCATCTCCGGGATCAGCTCTAGCCCCAAGCCGCGCGCCCGTTCGAGGACTAAGGCCCCTAGCACAATAAAAATTGCGAGGACCAGCAAGCGCCGGCGCAGCGCCCAGCTCAAAAGGAGCGGATACGTTTTGTTAAGCGCGTTGAAGACAAGATCGAAGAGCCAGTACAGCGGGAAGAGCAGGGTGGAAAAAAAGCGGCCGCCACCGCCGGCTGTGGCGCGGATCAGGCGGATGAGAAGGGCCGGGCCTTGGACGCCGCGTTTGGGGCCGCTCTCTTCTGCCTCGGCAATCATCCTCTCGAGGCTCAGCGACGAGAGCATGGGGATCAGCATCAGCGCCACCACGAGGGAGGCGACCAACGAATAGGTGACGGTCAATGCTTGATCGCGGAAGAGCTGGCCGGCGACGCCCTCGACGAAGACGATGGGCAAAAAGACGCAGATGGTGGTGGTGGTGGCGGCGATGACGGCGCGGCCGACTTCGCTGGCTCCGCGCACGGCGGCGGCCAAGATATTAAGCCCTTGATCGCGATAGCGCTGTACGCTTTCCAAGACCACGATGGAGCTATCAACCAGCATCCCGACCCCCAACGCCAGCCCGCCCAGCGACATGATATTGAGGCTTACGTCCGACCCGAACATCAAGAAAAAGGTCGCTACCACCGAGAGGGGAATCGACAGGCCGATGATGGCGGTGCTTTTGAGGTCGCGGAGGAAGAGGAAGAGCACGACGACGGCGAGGATGCCGCCGATGATGGCGGTGTTGAGCACCTCGTCAACGGCTTGTTGGATAAAGGTCGCTTGGTTGAAGACAACCTCCATGCCGCTGTCCTGAAGCAGCGAGGCGTTTTCTGCGAGAAATTCGTCCAAGCGCTCCTGTACCGCCGTGCTGACTTGGACGGTATTGGCGTCGCCTTCCTTGAAGACTGAGACCTCGACGCCCTCGCGGCCGTTAATGCGGGTCACGAGGTCGCGCTCGCGGTGGCCGCGGAAGACGCGGGCCACATCCTTGAGCTTGATCGGTGCGCGGTCGATCTGACCGATGACGATCTCGCCGATCTCGTCTATGCCTTGGAACTCGTTGAGGGTCCTGACGAGAAACTCGGCCGCGCCGTCTTTGAGCACCCCGCCAGTTAGGTTGACGTTTTCCGCGGCGAGGCGGCTGGTGACCTGATTGATGGAGATGCCGAGGTGAGCTAGGCGCTGGGCTTCGACCTCGACTTGGATCTCCTCCTCTAGGCCGCCGTTGATCCTGACAGCTGCTACGCCTTCGAGACTCTCGAGGTCGGGGCGCAGCCGCTCTTCGGCAACGCGCCGCATCTCCATCAGGCTCAACTTGCCGTAAAACGCCAAGCGCATTACCGGGTCGAGCGAGGGATCGAAGCGCAAGAGGATGGGCTTTTTGGCGTCGCGCGGTAGGTTGGCCAAATCGAGCTTTTCGCGGATGTCGAGCGAGGCAAAATCCATATTGGTGCCCCAGCCGAACTCGACGACCACATCTGAGATGCCCGGCCGCGAAATTGACGAGACGCGGACCACGTTGCTGACCACGCCGACTAAGCCCTCGACCGGCTCGGAAATCAGGCGCTCCATCTCGAGGGGAGCCACGCCCTCGTATTCGGTGCGGACGGTGATCGTGGGATAGGTGATGTCGGGGAGGAGGTTGACCGCTAGGCGCGAAAAGCCCACCCCGCCGAAGGCGATGATCGCCACCATCAGCATCGCCACCGTGACGCGGCGACGAGTGGAAAACTCGACTAGTTTCACTCGCCTCTACCTCGACCTTGCCCGCGCCTCGGTGGGGGCCCGCCGCCCTGCTCGCGCAGTGCGCGCAGACGTTGGCGCAAGCTGTCGGGCAGGGGTTTGCCCTCGCGGCGGTACTCGGCTATGACTTGGCGCAAGCTGTCGGGCAGGCCACCGCCCCAGCCGCCTCTAGCCCCGGGCGGGCGGGCGCCTTCGCCAGACCCTAGGCTGGCCAATTCCGCCGGGGCCGGTAGCCCCTCGCCGGCCAGCCGCACGGCCACTCCGTCCTTGAGGCCCTCGTGGCCGATGGTCACTACTTGGTCGCCTTCTTTGAGGCCGGAGACGATCTCGACTTGATCGCCCTCGACAAAGCCCAACTCGACGGCGACCCGGCGCACCTTGCCGTCCTCGATGAGGAAGACATCGTCCTCGTCGGTTTCGAGGATTAGGGCCTTCTTGGGGATGATCAGGGTCTGGGGGCGACGCTCGGTAATAATGCGCACCGTAGCGAACATCCCCGGTTTGAGTACGCCGCCACTGGCAACTTCGAGGGTGACCTTGACGGTGCCGCTGGCGGGATCGACCTCTGGACTAATCATGCGGATGCGGGCGCGGAAGCTCGTGTCGGGCAGGGCCTCGACCGCGATGGTTGCCTCTTGGCCGGGGTGCAACTGGTACATGCGCTGCTCGGGCGCGAAAATTTTCACCAGCAGCGGGCTGAGGTCGGCGACGACGAAAACTTCTTGATTGCCGCGCACTAGGTCGCCCAATTCGACCAACCGCTGGGTGACAATGCCGGCAATCGGCGCGGTAACGTCCGCGTACGCGAGATTGAGCTGGGCTTCTTCGAGGGCTATCGTGGCGTTGTTCAATCGGAGGTGAGCCGTATCGTATTCGGATTGGCTGACCATGCTGCTCTCGTGCAGCGCCTTGATGCGGTCGTAGTTGGTACTGGCGTCGGCAAAAGTATCTTCGGCTTGACGCGAGTTCAGGATCAGTTCGTCCTTGTTAAGGCGGACCATCACTTGGCCTTGGCGCACGCGGTCGCCCTCTTCGGCTGCTAGCTCCTCGACTAGACCGGTCGTTCGCGCCAAGACGCTGACTCGGCGCTCGGCTTCGAGGCGGGAGTACGTCTCAATGTATGCGTTCATGTCGCCGCGAGTGACCTTTTCGCCTTTGACCGGAATGGCTGCTGCTTCGCGCCCGCCCCAACCGCCGCGCCGGGTGTTCTGTGCTGCTTGCTCCTCGCCGCAGCCTAGCGCGAGGAGCAAGACGCTGCCGATGTACAACGCATATTGGCGAGCTGTCATCTGGAATAGGCCCTAGTTGTGTGTGTTTTGTCCACAGCGTTCCTTTCTTTCGCGGGTGTCGTCAAGAAGTTAGATGAGGCTTCGATCTTTGTCAATAGAACTGACTGGTCAGTTCTAATCAGTTGGACGATAGGCCGCCAATCGCTCCGCCGCAGACGAATATCATGGCCCGGTCCTTCTTGCCCGTTTTGAGGATGCCGAGGATTTTAACTCCCGGATGCGTTGCATAGTCAGAATTAGTAGTCGCCCCATTAGACCATCGATTGAATCTATTCATTCCCATGCGGTTTCATTTTTTGTGCCGCTGCCGTCTAAAGGTGATAATGTCAATGAATTACTAATTAATACTGAATTAGTATATTAAACGCCCGTGCGAGCATCGCTGTCGAGGGACTGGCATAAGCGTCTCGTTCACTTTTGCAGGCCGCGGCTACAGCCCCTATAATTGGGCCGTATGCAAAAAAATCAAACACCGCAAAACAGGAGCAACGTGATGCGACAGCTCCTCGTGGCCTTGGCGGCCTTGGCGCTGGCAGCCTGTGGCCGAGAGCCCCCTGCTGACCTCATCCCCGCCCAGATTGTCGATGTGCGCGACTTCGGTGCCGATGGGGTGGCTGTCGTGCTCAAAGGGGACGATGTGCCGCCGTTGCCCATCATCATCGGCCACTGCGAGGCACGGGCGTTAGTCGGGGCCATGCGGGACGAAGATTTCCCGCGCCCGCTCGCGTACGATCTATTGGAGGCGATGCTGGAGAAGCTGCAAGGCGAGGTGATGCACCTCGTCGTCCACAGCATCAAGGACAACACCTTTCGCGCCAACTTGTACATTGAGACCGCAGCTGGCGAGTGGGTACTCGATTGCCGGCCCAGCGACGGCATGGTGCTGGTGACGCGCCTCGGAGCACCGATTTACTTGCGACCGCGGCTCTTTGAACCCAAAGACCTAAGCCCACAGGTATAACCAACAACCGCGAGGAGGGTGCCGTGGCCTATCGAGTCGGCCTCGTGGGCACGGGTGGCATCGCCCGCGCCCACGGCAAGGCCTGCAAGCAGATCGCCGAAGCTGAACTCGTCGCCATCTGCGACGTGTCCGCCGAGCAACTAGCGCGCTACGGCGAGGAATTTGGCGTTGCAGCGCGCTATACCGAGCTGGACACCATGCTCCACGAGGCCGAGCTGGACATTGCCATCATCTGCACTTGGGGTGCCTTTCACGCGGAGACCGGGATTCGGATCTGCGATTCGGGGCGGGTAAAGGCCGTGCTTTGCGAAAAGCCCTTCACCCAAAATGCTACCCAAGCAGCGGCCTTTGCCGCAGCCGGCAGGAAAAACCGCGTCCTCGTGGCCGAGGCGTTTAAGTTTCGCCATCACCCCATGCACTTGCGGGCCAAGGCCATGATCGACGCCGGCGCGATCGGCGACTTGGTCGGCGTGCGGAGCACCTTTTGCACCAGTTCAGGAGGCGCACTCAAAGAACGCTCGCCCGAGTCGAATTGGCGCTTCAACAAGGCCAAAGGCGGCGGCAGTATCTATGACTTGGCCTGTTACAACATTCACCACGCGCGGTTCGCGTTTGGCGAGGAGCCGGAGCGGGTGTTTGCCGCGCAGCAGCCGGGCTTGGAGACCGACGATGCCGCGTCGATTGTGCTCGTCTTTTCCGGGGGCCGCACCGCGCAGATCGCCGTGGGTTTTAATGCGTTCAACTCGCAGTACGCGGAAATTTCCGGGCACCGCGGGATGCTGCGGCTAGACCAGGTGTGGAACAACGAGAATCGGGCCGTCACCATAGAGCACCGCACGCCGAGTGGGGTGGAGGTTGTCGAATTCCCGCCCTGCTTTCAGTTTGCATTGCAGTTACAGCACCTGTGCAAGTGCTTGGCCGAGGGAGGGGAGCATCGGATCATGCCGGAGCACAGCGTGCGGCAGATGCAGGTATTAGATGCGGTGAAGGAGTCTATGGAGACAAGACGGGCGGTGGAATTGTAATACCATTCTGACCTAGACGCACGACCCCCATCTGCACACCCTTCTTGTGGTTGCCCTGGTGCTGTAACGAAATCCGGGGGCTGCCTTTTAACGAAAGAAAGGATGAATCATGCGCGTTGGCATTATTGGACACACTGGCCGCGGCAACTACGGCCACTACCTCGATATGGCTTTTGTCGGGGTAGAAGGCGCGGAGATTGTGGCGCTGGCCGATCCCGACGAGGCGGGACGCCAAGCCGCCGTCGCCAAGACCGGAGCGCCCAAGGGATACGCCGATTACGTACAGATGTTAGAGGCGGAGAAGCCGGATGTTGCGGTGGTAGCCTCGCGGGAGATCGGCGATCATCTGGCGTTGGTGCTCCATTGTGTGGAGCGCGGGGCGCATGTGTACCTCGAAAAGCCGGTGGCGGCTTCGGTCGCCCAAGTTGACCAGATGATCGCAGCGCGCGATAAGGCAAAAGTGACGGTGGTGGTGGCGCATCCTTGGCGAGGGCATCCGCCGATCCAGAGGGTGGCGATTCCAGCACTTAAGGCGGGGAAAATCGGCCAGCCGAGGCTGTGCCGGATCTATGGGATGGGCGGCGCGCACGGCGGGGATCAACTGTTTTTGGACTTGTATCCACATTTTTTTGACTTTCTCTGGCAGTCGTTTGGGGAGCCGCTGTGGTGTCATGCACATCTGACGCAGGGTGGGCGCAGCGCGACGCCAGCAGATGTACAGGAAGGCGTTGAAGGGATGGGCTTGGTGGCCGGAGACGGGATCAAGGCGTACTACGAGTTCTCAGGCGGAGTGGCTGCCGATTTTGAGTCCTACCGGGGGGATGGGAAGGAGAATCCCTATCGCATCGACATTCACGGGACGGAAGGGACTTTGTCACTGCCCGGGCCGATGGTCAATCTGCCGGATATTTACTACCACCCGCTGGTCAACCCCGGGCTGATCGGCGATCCGCGCTGGGAGGTTGTGCCCTCGTCGCCGCCGCCGGACGAGCACAAGTGGCTCAACGCGCACCGCCGCATGGCGCGGTCCATGATCGACCTGATCGAAGGCCGCAAGCCAGAATGGGAGCTGGTAGAGCTGGAGAATGCGCGGCTCTATCTAGAAATGGCGATGATGGCCCACGCCTCGCATAGGGCCGGAGCGCGGGTTGGGCTGCCGCTCGAGAGCACGGCAAACCCGTTTGACGACTGGAATTAGCCGCCTCAATCCCCGTCGCGTTCATACCAGTAGTGCTGCATTTTGGGTACGTAAAGGACGCCGACCACGCAATCAGCCCCAGCCCGATCAGCGATTCAATACCCGCCAACAGCCGCGCCGGCCCCAACGGCGCGATGTCGCCGTACCCCAGCGAGGTGTACGTGACCAGCGAGAAATACAGGATGTCGGTTGGCCCGGACACTACGCCGGAGAGAGTGGCTATGTCGACGGCGAGTAGGTAGTACCAGCCAACGGCAAAAATCGCGACCTCGACGAAGTGGGCGCAGAGAGTCAAGAACACGACGAACAACACTCGGATGCGCGAGGCAATCGGCCGCTTCTCCAGCTAGCGCGAACCAAAGGCGATCGCCTCGTAGTGGACGCCGATGGCGATCAGGATTGGTACAATCAAAACAGGTAGTATGATTGCCATTACAACTAGGGTTTGTCCTTTAGCATGGGTCGTCGCGCCTCGGCCAACCACTCGATAGCAGCGATCTGGCCTTGGCGGGCGTAATCGGCCGCTTCGCCGAGAATGCGGGCGGCCTCCTGTGGAGCGTGGAAGCCCATGGAATTTTCCGCGGCCACGAAATCGAGTCGCCACTGCGCCTTGCGCTGCAAGACTAGGGCCGCTTCTAGGTCATCGTTTTCAGCACCAGCCGCACGGGCTGAGGCCATGGCGTCAAGTTGGTCCATGAGAGCAGTACCGGCTCGTTGCAGGAGGTCGAAATTCCGTTGCTGGATAGCGTCGGCCCGGGCTGCCAGTTCGGCCTCGGAGAAAGAGTGGCAGACTTGGCAGGCGCGGTTGATGTTCAGCAGAGGGCTGCGCACCCAGTGATCGGAAATTTTGGCGGCCCCGTCGCGCATATAGGGCATGTGGCAGTCGGCACAGGAGACACCGCTGCGCGCGTGGATGCCTTGGCTCCAGAGTTCAAATTCCGGGTGTTGTGCCTTGAGGACTTTCGCGCCCGTCTCTTTGTGGACGTAGTCGTAAAACTCGCTCCCATCGTCTAAAGTCATGGCGTCCCAAAACGCTTCCACTTCCTCTACCCTAAGCCCGTTGCCCCAAGGAAAAGTCAGTTTCGCCCCGTTGCCGCAGTAGTATTCGACGTGGCACTGGCCGCAGGTAAACGAGCGCATCTCGTTGCGGCTCGCGCTCGCATTGGGGTCGTAGGGGCGGTCGCGGCTTCCCCGCCGCCAGCGTTCCAGCGACGGCAGGTGCGGAACCGGGGCGTCGGACGCGGCCAGCATTTGGATGCCTTGGATAAACCCAGGCCGAGTGACGCGCAACTGCATAGTCGCCGGATCGTGGCAATCAACGCACGATACCGGGTGGGCGTGTCCGGTGTCGTGCAGCATCTGGTTTAGCTCGCGATAGGAATAGGCGTAGGATTGCTCAAAGCCCGCAGTGGCGTCGCCATCGCCAAGCTGCCGGTAGAGGGGCATGACAGAGGCGTGGCAGTGCAGACAGGAGCCAGACTGGGGCTTGGATTGCCGCTCGGTCTGCTCTTGGTCGTAGAGCATGTAGGCGTGGCCGCGCCGGTCGCGGTAGTCGAGCGAGAACGCGTACCCGAGGAACATCCGCCGGAGCCAAGGATCGCGTTCGATCTTCTGCGCGGGCAGGGCCTCGCTGCCGCCGTGTCCGCCGAAGCGCGTACGAGTCGCCTCGGCCGTGCGCTTGTAGCTGTCGTATTGCCGCGGCCAGTTGATGCCCCAATGGGCCGGATCGGTGTCGTTCTCCCCAACTTCGACGAGGCGAATCGGGCCGCGCCGGGCTTCGGCCTTGTGTTCGTATATATTGACCAACAGCCCGGTGATGAGTGCGCTGGCCAAGGACACTAAGGCCAAAAGGCCGATGGCTTTATAGGGTATTTTGCGAAACATAAGCTACTCGTCGTTATGTACATCCTCTGCGCCGCCCAAGCCCACCCACTCCCCGTGGCCAGCCGTGCTGTGGCAGTGAACGCAGTGCCGGGCTTCGGCCTCGACGATTTGGTGGACAAAGGCACTGTGACACGCGAGGCAGTTTTGCTGCAAGATGCGGGCGTTTTTCTCTTTGATGAAGATCGGCTCGGAGAAGTTTTGCAGCACAAAGGCTGTAGAGTGATTCCAGCCGTTTTCGGCCTTAGCCAGATACTTGCTCAAGAAGCTGCGCGGCAGATGGCAATCGACGCAAGTGGCCGCGGCATGGTGACTGGATTTGCGATAGGAATCTAGCTGGGGCCGCATGATATGGCAGTTGGCACATGCGGCCGGATCCGTGCTGAAATAGGATAGCCCCTCTCCGTAATGAAAGGTAAAGGCCCCCACCCCGATTAGGGCGGCCAGCCATAACAAGCCGATCTGCAAATAGGGACTTGTTGAACGCATGGATGCTTTTTCGGCCGCCTTGTAAGTCATTTGCCGAGTCGGTATTTTGGGTGACTAAAAATAATACATGGATAGAGGGATGGGAACAGACCCCAATCCCCTGCGGTTAGTTATCCTTGCTTTCGACAGGCACAGGGGAGAAGCGAATCGCCGTCGTCCGATGGGCAACGACGGCGATTCAACTCAGGTTATGACCTATGCAGGGTGGGCGTTACGGGAGCTTATACAGAATCACGCCGAGGATCGATAGTCAACTAGCGAACAACAGGCCGAGAAACCAATTCATGCGGCGGTCTATACTCTCGATCTTGCGTTCAACCGCGTCAAAGCGGGCGGCTGTGTTCCTCTCCAAGCTGTCGATCTTGCGTTCAACAGTGTCAAAGCGGTGGTCATGCTGCTCAATTAGCGTTTCCAAGCGGGCCAAGGTGATGTCGTATTGGTGAACTTTGGTTTCAACTTCGTTCATCTGACTTCTCCTTTCCCATTCGCGGGCGGGCCGATCCTGTCTGTTGACAAAAGATAGCGGCTGTGCTCCTAATTAAAAAATTCCAAGCGGCGATGATAGCAATGTGCTGGATTTTCGCGCTGCTCTGTCTGTGGGGCGTAGCTGCGGCCGCCCAACCCCGGTACGTGGATGTGCCGCGGTGGCTGGCATTGAATTCGAGCACTGCAATGGGGCTAAGGGGCAGAAGCAATTGCCCGAGACTATGGGGTCGGGCGTGGCCTTTTTTGACTATGACGCCGACGGCTGGCTCGACCTGTATTGGGTCAATCTCGCGGGTCCAGCCGCGCTCTACCACAACGAAGGGAATGGCCGTTTTGCCGAGCAGACGCGAGCGGCCGGGGTGGGGAATTCCGGGTGCGGCATGGGCGCGGTAACTGCTGACTACGACAACGATGGCGACCCGGACTTGTACATCACCTGCTACGGCGCGAACATTCTCTACCGCAATCGCGGCGATAGCCGCTTTGTCGACGTCACGGCTGTGGCTGGCGTAGGCGACGAGGGCTTCGGCACGGGCGCGGCCTTCGGCGACTGGGATCTCGACGGCGATTTAGACTTGTACGTGGCCAATTATCTGGACTTTCGCGCCGACCCGGACCGCGCCTGTTTTCGCCAGGATAGCGTCCGGGTCTATTGCGCGCCCTGGACCTATGCGCCCGAAGCGGATGCGTTCTAACGCAACGACGGCGGCCGCTTCGCCGAGGTCGGCGCGGAAGTGGGACTTGCTCCGGGTCGGGCGCGGGAGTTGGGCGCGGTTTTTGCCGATTGGGATCTCGACGGCGACTTAGACCTGTTCGCCGCGGGCGATGGCACACCCAATTTGCTCTACCAGAACGAGGGCGGCCATTTTGCGGAAATGGGTTTGATCGCCGGGGTTTCCCACAATAGGCAGGGCCAATCCGAAGCCGGCATGGGCGTGGCCGCGGGCGATTACGACAACGACGGGGCCGTTGATTTTTTCGCGACTAATTTTTACTTGGAGACCAATACCCTGTACCACAACGAGGGCGAGGGGGTTTTTCGCGACCGGACGACGGACGCCAAATTAGGCAAGCCCTCGCTGGCGTACCTGTCTTGGGGCACGGCTTTCTTCGACTGGGATCTCGACGGCGATGAGGATCTTTTCGTGGCCAATGGCCCCATCGACGACAACGTAGAGTTTTTCGCCGAGACCACGTACGCGCAGCCCAATCAATTGTTCAGAAACGACGGCGCTGTTGGGTTTGTCGATGTCAGCGCTGCGGCCGGGCTTGGTGCTGTGCAGTCAAGCCGGGGGGTGGCCTTGGGCGATTGCGACAACGACGGCGACCTCGATATTGCGGTGGCCCACATCAATGCGCCCCCCTCGCTTCTGCGCAACGACATGGGCGGCAAGCACAACTACTTAGCCGTCCGCACGGTAGGCGTGGAGAGCGCGTCGGCACTCGCATCCGCGTATGCACCGGGCCTCGGGTACAAGTGAGGGAGGTGCGACGCGGCGGCAGCTATCTGTCGAGCCACGACCCACGCGTCTTTTTTGGTCTCGGCGCCAGCGCACAGGCCGACGAAGTGGAGATTCGCTGGCCCAGCGGCAAGGTGCAGCAGTTCGACGGAGTGCCGGCCGGACAAGTGTTGACCGCGGAGGAGCCGCGATGATTAGGGCTGCGGGCCTAGTGCTGTTGCTCATCGGCTGCCAAGAGCAGGAGCCGCCCTTAGCTACAGGACGCGCGTATTTCGAGCAGGGGCTTGAACACGCCCAAGGCGGGCGTTTCCACGCAGCCATTGTCGCGTACAAGCAAGCGGCCGTGCAGATGCCCGGCGCGCCCCAAGTCCATTACAATCTGGCCAATGCCTATTTTTTGACCGATGCCCTCGACCAAGCCGAAGCCGCGTACCAAAAAGCCATAGCACTCAAGCCCGACTACGCGGATGCGTACTACCAGCTCGGTGCCGTGTACATTCGGCAAAAAAAGTACGAGGCGGCCTACGCGCCGCTCCGCCAAGCATTGGAAAGCGACCCGAGGCACATTTCCGCCTACAATGCCTTGGGTCTGTTGCACATCCGGCAGGGCGCATACCAAGAAGCCGCCGTCCTGTACGAGCGCGCCTTGCAGGCCGATTCGACGCACTATGAACTCTGGTACCATCTCGGCCAAGTCGAAGTCAAGCGCGGCGAGCGCGAAGCAGCGAAAACAGCGTTTGTCCATGCGATTTGCACGGACACAACCCAAGCGGGTGCGTACGCGGGCTTGGGTGCCTTGTATGTGGAAGAGCGGCGCTACGAGGAGGCCGAGAATCTTTTGCTGCGGGCCGTTGCACTGCGCCCGTTTTGGGCGCGCCCCCACTACGACTTAGGCCAGGTCTATATGCGCTTAGGCGAGCGGGAAAAGGGCCGCGAGGTGTTGGAGCAATTTGCGCGCCTCGAAGAAGAAGAAAAGATGATCAAGAGTTTGGAGTTTACGCTCTTGAGCGAGTCCGAGGACGCGCGCCGCCACTACGACTTGGGCGTACTTTACGGCCAGCGTCGCCAATTCGCCAAGGCCGCTGCACGCTACCGCCGCGCCCTCGCGCTCGACTCGACTTTTGCGGCGGCCTATGGCGCGAGGAGCACTTCGACGCGGCCCAGCGGCTTTTTGACCAAGCACTCGCCGCGGATTCGACCCACGCCAACGTGTACAATAGCCTCGGCAACCTGCACCTGATGCGTCGGGACTTTGCGGCCGCCGCCGCATTTGCCAGCGCGGTGCGCTTGGCCCCAGAGGACCAAGGATTCCGCGAAAATTTAGACATCACTCGGAGATTGGAGGTTGGGGAAAGCAAAAAATAAGGGCTGTTACTCTATATATGATATGTTTTTGGACCGGGATGCCCGCGCCTCTAGGGGAAGTCGTCAGCACCAATTTACATCTTCGTCAACCGCCTTATCCATGCGACCAAGTATGTTGCCGCCGATTGAGAATCTGTTAGCCATGCCGCCGGATGCAGTAACTGAGCTTCTGTTGGCCGAGCCGGAAGGTCAATGGTTTGACCGCAAAAGCGCGCGTATTTCAGCCCACAGCTTGGCCGAAACGCTGGTGGCCATTGGCTTTCACGCCGGCGCTTGTGAGGGGATTGACGCCCGACCACAGGCGCAGAATGAATGGCGGCAGGCCGGGATCGACTTTGCGCTGCCGCCGGTGCGCTTCGAGCCGATCTTTTTGAAGTGTCGCATGGTGGCCGTGATGGAAGCGAGTGGACTACAGCAGGCGTCGTGGAAATGACCCTGTCAAGCGCGATGGTCCAGCCGTGTGCATTGCGCGGCATTTGTTCGAGCAGATCGCGCTGGCCGGCCGGTTGCGGACTGGCGAATTGGTGGCCCGGTGGTGTTGAGAAATCTGTACGCATTCGCGTCCCGGAGCTTGGTGCGGCGCGTGGGCCATAGAGCGAGAGACCCACAGGCATATTGGACGGCGAATAAAGGGAATTAGGCGGCCAGTTCTTTCATCGCTGCGACGAACAGATCTAGTTCATAGGACGTCGTGTATATGTTCGGACAAATGCGCACCGCCCCGGGATAACCCGGCGGCACAGTGAATATCTTGTATTTGTCGTACAGGGCGTTGGTAATATCCGCGGGATCTTGCCCCTTGATGCCAACGGCGGAAATGGCGCACGAGCGATGGGCCTCGCAAGGCGTGTAGAAGACGATGTTGGGCACATCGATCAGGCGATCGACCCAATAGTTTTTGATGTAGCGCAGGCGCGCTTCTTTGCGCTCCAAGCCGATGGTTTGGTTAAAGCGAACGGCCTCGGCTAAGGCCAGTTGCAAGTAGGCCGGATAGGTGCCGATGTGGGCGAACTTGTGGATCGAGTCCGAGGCGTACCCACTGTCGCCGAATAGCGGCCACACGTTCTCGATGTTTTCCTTTTTGATGTACAGTATGCCCGTGCCCAGCGGTGCCAACATCCACTTGTGCAAACTCGCTCCGTAGTAATCGCAGTGTAGGTCGGAGATTTTGGCGGCCAAATGGGCAAAGGCATGGGCGCCATCGACGATGACTTCCACCCCTTGCTCGTGGGCCATGTCGCAGATTTCTCGCACAGGCAGCACTTGGCCAGTTAAATAGACGATGTGGGAGACGAGGATCACTTTGGTGCGCGGCGTAATGGCCTTTTTATAGGCCGCGACGATCTCGGCATTATCCATGGAGGCGATGGGCAGGTCGAGTACCTTGTTGACTATGCCTTCGCGGGCGGCGCGCTGCTCAAACGCGACTTTCATACTGCCGTATTCGCAGGTTCCCCACAAAGCCTCGTCTCCGGGTTGTAGCTTCAGCCCCATGATGACGATGTTGAGCGATTCGGTCGTGTTGCGCGTCAGGAGGATTTCTTCGTCCGAGCAACCGGCAAAGTGCGCTAGCAATTGGTGCATCTCGCGGGTGTCGTCCTCCAGCTTGCACCGCATGTAAAACGAAGGACTCTCGTTGATCGCACGGGCGTTTTTGCACACCTCATCGACCCCGGCTTCCGGCTGCGGACTGAAATATCCGTTCTCGAAGTTGATAAACTGGGGCGACAAATTGAACGCCCCGCGCACGCTGTACCAAAAAGGTTCGTCCGACGCACTGGCCTCTGGAGAGGCTTGGCCGAGGCGTTCAGAGGCCGCGTGGACCTTTTGCAGGCTATCGGATACCCATATAGACGCAGTCGCCGCGCCGAGTGTGAGGTTGCCCGCCTTTCTAAAAAAGTCCCTTCTCGAATCCGCCATTTCCGTGCTCCGCACGTTGTGATTGGTGGTTGGTAGAGGCTTGCTAGCCGGCCAAAAGCCGCGTGGCGGCGTCGCTGGGGTTGAGGTGGGGAATGGAGCGGTTGAGGAAGGTTTCGAGGAGTTGGGTCGGCGTTAGGTCGGTGGTATCAATGGCGAATTTGCGGCGGATCCAAGAGGCCCGCACCTCTTGCTGGAAACGATCTGATATTTCTGGCACATCTTCGGCGGGGACCAACGAGTGCGGGTGTGGGGCTGCGGCCATGCGGGCGCGGATTGCTTCAGGCGCGGCGTACAGGTGGACGAGCATAGTGTCGTCGGGCATGTCTGGCTCGTATTCGCGGATGTCGATGTCGATGCCCGGGTAGTAGTATTTGGGGCCGTACACCTTTTCCTCTATGTGGAAGCCTCCCAACAGGATGTCTCGATAGCGGTGCAGCAAGCGCACGTGATAGACGATCTGGAACCGCTGGAAGCGCTCCTTGATAGCCGGCAACATGGTTAGCATGGCTAGCTGCTCCTCGTCGCTGAGATGATAGGCATCGGGAATGGTAAAATGGTCGTCGAGATGGGGGCTAATTCCGCGACTCAGCCCCCATTGATGCACCTGATCGATGAGGGTACTGACGCCTGAGTACTCGCAGCCGACGGCAATGACGCGCATGAGCTATATCCTTTGGAATGTCGCGAACCGAGCAGAAACTCTGTTTAGAGAAATATATCGCACACCGGCAGGGTCCAGTTCGTCACCACGTCGCCGCCGTCGAGTACGTCGTCGGTAGTCAGGATGCGGATGTCGCCCCGCGAGTGGTACAGCGCAACCGTTTGGGTGCTTGGATTGACGACCACGACCAAGCGGGTACCAGCGTCGAGCCAATCGGCGATCTTGTCCTCGACTTCGGCGTAGGTATCGCCCGGTGAGATGACCTCGGCCGCCAAATCGGGGGCACCGGGCCAGAAGCCTGTGGTCAGGCCCACCGCCTCGACCCGCTCGCGCCGGATGAAGGCCGCGTCCGGCGCTCGCACCACATCAGGGTCTGTGGCCAGTTTGAAGCCGGTTTCGGCCGCATAGACGGCACCTAGGTCATGCGTCTTTACGTGCTGGAAAAGCGGCCCGGCCAAATTGAGCGCAATCCTGCCGTGTTGGTGGCCGGCTGGACTCATCTTTATCAATTCTCCTCGGACCAGTTCGCAGCGGAAGCCATCGTCCTTCATCTGCAATAACTCATCGGCGGTGATCAAAGCGGTAGTCGTCATGGGAGCCTCCACAAGGGCAGGAGGGAAAGGAACTTTCTTCTCCGAACCTAGCAAAAGCGTCTTACGTGTCAAGCACTCGTTGCTCGGTCCTGCCAATTTTATTTGGTGCCTCGTAAACACTGCGTATATTGGCAATCATGTTTGACTTTGGTACTCAACCCCTTAGAAAGGAAATCATAGTGGCAGGTTTGAGAGTAGCGGTTATTGGCTGCGGCGGCCACGCCCAGTCGCACTTCCGCATGATTGCCGACGAGCCGCGGCTGCGCTTGGTGGGCATGGCCGAGTTGGACGAGGAGCGGCTGCACAAAAACGAAGACGAATGGGGGCCGGAACACGCCTTTGCCGACTATCGGAAAATGCTCGATGTCTGTCAGCCAGATGTAGTGCATGTGGTCACCATGCCCGGCCACTTGCTTCCCATCGTGCTCGATTGCTTGGAGCGCGGGCTGCACACCTCGGTGGAGAAAGCACCGGGCATGACCGCGGCCGAGACCGCGCAAATGGCCCAAGCGGCTCAGCAGAGCCAAGGCAAGGCCATAGTATCCTTTAATCGGCGTTACTTTCCCCAAGTGCTAGCCGTGCGGCAGCGCATCCAGGCGGCCGGTGGCACAGTGCATTGCGCTGCCACGTACAATAAGCCGGTGACCTTATTGGGACCGGTGGCACCCGATCCGGTGATATGCGATGCCATTCACCACGTCGATCTACTGCGCTGGCTGGCTGGCCGCAGCGCCGAGGATGCGGCCATTCCGGTAGAGGTGCAAGGAATGGTACAAGACGGCGAGCGGCCCGGGTGCCACCGCCACAACGCCGTGGTGCGTTTCGATACGGGAGCCTTCGGCGCTATGATGAGCCACTACGGAGTAGGCTATCGCATTCAGCGGGCCGAAGTACACGGCGAGGATTTATCAATCTATCTGGATATGACCCGAGGGCTGCGGGTGGAGAGCTACGACAAGAGACAGCCCTTTACTATAGAGGACGAGGAGATCGAAGCAATGGGCGGGGCCGGCTTCAACGAGGTCGTCCACTTTGTCGATTGCATTCTAGAGGACCGCACACCGTGGTCGAACTTGGACGACGCCGTGCATACCATGCGCTTGTGCGAGGCTATTCGCGGGGGGCATCGGGGGGTATTGTAGGGGCCATCAGTTCATGGCGTCACTTCGCACAGTCCCTTTCATCCCATTCAGCCGCAGTCAGGTGGGCATGGTTGTGGAAGAATGGGGTCGCCTTCCTAAAAGAGAAACGAATTGCATCTACTGGCCCCCGACAACACCCAAACCCTCGGCGGCTAAAAAACACAGGATTGAACCATGGCCAAAAAACGCGGCAAACAACGTCCCATCCGCGTCGGCGTAGTCGGCGTCGGTCGCGGCCGCTCCTTCATGCAGGCAGCCGCGGCAACCGGCATGGAACTGGCCGCCATTTGCGACATTTGGGAAGAGCCCCTCATTGCAGAAGGCAAGGCACTCAGCGTACCGACATTCGTCGATTACGACGAATTCCTCGGCTGCGACATAGATGCAGTCGTGCTGGCCAACTACTTCCACCAGCACGCGCCGTTTGCCATCAAAGCACTCAGTGCCGGCAAACACGTAATGAGCGAAACCGCGGCCTGCCACACCTTGGGCGAAGGCGTAGCGCTGGCGCGTACGGTTGAGAAGAGCGGTAAGATCTACATGTTCGCCGAGAACTACCCCTACATGGTCTTCAACCAAGAGATGAAGCGGCTCTACCAAAAGGGCCGCGTCGGCGAGTTCAAATACGGCGAGGGCGAGTACGTCCACCCCGACCCGCCCGAAGTGAAACTGGCGCGCAGTTGTGGACGCGACCACTGGCGCAACTGGATTCCTGCCACGTACTACTGCACCCATTCCATCGCCCCGGTCATGTACATCACCGACACTCGGCCAGTAAAGGTAAACGGATTTGTCGTCCCCTTTGATTTTGCCGACCCCACGCAAACGCTGCACGTGAACCGAGGAGACACCGCCGCGGTGATCATCTGCCGGATGGACAACGACGCGGTGATGAAGTCGCTGCACGGCGCATTGCGCGGCCACGGCAACTACGTCCGCATCCACGGCAACAAGGGGGTGATGGAAAACTGCCGCCACGGCGACAAACAGCGGCTGCGCGTGTGGTACGAGCCGTGGGAAAAACGCAAGAGCAATCCAATCGAAACCGTGTACAAGCCCGACTTCCCCATACACCATGCCCAAGCCACTCGCACCGGACACGGCGGCGGGGACTTTTTCACTAGCTACCACTTTGCTGAGGCGATCCGCACCGGCGAGCCTCCCTATCTCGACGTGTACCGCGGCCTCGACATGAGCATCGCCGGGGTTCAGGCCTGGCGGTCGGTGCTGAACGACTCGGCACCGATGGAAATCCCCGACTTCCGCCGCGAGTCAGTGCGCAAAAGATACGCCCAAGACGACTGGTCGCCCGACCCCGAGCGCAAAAAGAAAGGGCAGCCACCGAGCAGTATTTTGGGGTCAATCGAACCAGACGCCGAGGCAAAAAAGCTGGCGCGGAAAGTTTGGGCAGCACAGGGCTATCTGGGCGATTGAGGCGCTGGGCTGCTCAAAAATCCATCGCCGGCGGTCCCGCATAGCCGATGCTTTGCCATCCGGCGACATCGCCGCCTTTGAAGCGATAGGGGTGCGGATACAGCTTGAGCGTGCGGTCTGCAAAAGGCAGAGACACCCGCTCGTGCTCCCGATGGGCCGAGCGCACCAAGGCAATGGCCACTTCGAGCGAGTGGCGGTAATCGTCGCCGCTGCTATACGGCTCGGTGCCAGCTTGATGGGCGCGTATCAGGCGCTCGACCGTATAGGCAAAAGCATCCGCCGCCTGCCGCTCCAAAAAATCGGGATACACCACAGAAGCGGCCGCGCCAGTCCCTTCGATCAACGCGGGCCGCGGGCGTGCTAAAAAGACCTGCCCGCGCTCGCCAGCGACTGAAACAAAGGTCGGCACGCGGCCATCCGGCTCAGGTGCGACGATCTCGCAGACGATGCCGCCGCTCAGGCCCAAGCGACCGTACGCGGGCACATCTCCCTCCTCTGTAGGAGTGCCTTCCGCCACGTACCCCGGCTCCGCCGGCAAGGTATAGCCTTCCACCCACTCCACATCCATCCCGGTGAGGATGCGCAGAGCGGCGATTTGTACGCAACCTCCGCCCGACACCTCGGTCGGCAGCCCGCCCGGGATCGCTGCTGCCGTCAGCCGACCAATATGCCCCTGCCTCACCCACTCGACCACCTCGGGCATATGCGGCGTCGCCCATCCGGCTTGAGCGCAGCCGAACAAGGTGTCGTGCTCCCGGCAGATGCGGATCATTTCGTCGGCCTCGCGTAGCTGGTGAGAAATCGGCTTTTCGCAGGAAACGACCCGCACGCCAGCGCGGGCGCAGGTAGTGACGCAGGGATAGTTTTGGCTCACTGGGACGACTGCGGAGACAATGTCGGGCACTTCGGCCGCCAAGAGGCCATCGAGATCGTCGTACACCTTCTCCACGCCGTAGCGCCGGGCAATGGCGTCCCGCCGCTTTCTGGCGCGATCGACGAGGCCGACAATCGCGCAGTTGGGATGGGCCGCGTAGGCGCGCGTGTAGTAGCGACCCCACGTGCCGGCCGCGCCGACGACGGCCACCCGGTATTGCTTATTGGTCATGGTATCTGTCAGCCTCCTGATTGACGGGGATAGAGGTCGCGGTTATATTTTTGCGCGGAGAATGAATGATGCAAACCCTACGCACGGATCGCCGCTACCTCTATTATACCGCGTTTCATAGAGAGGGGTAGTGCGTCCGCTGAATCGTCTAAACCGCGTGTACAAGCCCCTGTAATCAGGGGCTTTTTTTATGCCCATAAGGACCAGCAATGAACATCATACCCGATCTTCAATTTCGCGGCTTGATCTACCAAGTCACCGATCTCGACGGCCTCGCCGAGCGCCTCGCCGCCGGTCCGATCGCGCTCTACAATGGCTTCGACCCGACCGCCGACAGCCTGACGGTGGGCAACCTCGTGCCGATCCTGCTCCTGCGCCGCTTCCAGCTCGCCGGCCACAAGATCATTGCCTTGGCCGGCGGCGGCACTGGTCTGATCGGCGATCCAGGGGGCAAGACCGAGGAGCGTCAGCTCAATGCCACCGACGTCGTGGCCGAGTGGACTCAGCAGGTCAAAGCCCAGCTAGAGCGCTTCCTCGAATTCGACGGCCCCAACCCCGCGACCATGGTCGATAATTACGACTGGCTCGGCCAACTCGCAGCCATCGACTTTATGCGCACGGTCGGCAAGCACTTTCCCGTCCCCTACATGCTGGCCAAGGACTCGGTCGCCTCGCGCCTAGCAACGGGTATCTCCTATACCGAGTTCAGCTACATGGTGCTACAGGCGTATGACTTCTTGGTCCTCAACGAAAAATACGGCTGCGAGTTGCAGACCGGCGGCTCTGACCAGTGGGGCAATATCACCGCCGGCACCGATCTGATCCGCCGCTCCGCAGGTAGCCGGGCCTTTGGCCTGACCTGCCCGCTAGTGACCAAAGCAGACGGCACCAAATTCGGCAAGACCGAGGCGGGCACGGTCTGGCTCGACGCCGCTAAGACCTCGGCCTACCAGTTTTACCAGTTCTGGATCAACGCCGAGGACCAGAAGGTTGTCGACTACCTGAAAACGTACACCTTCCTAGAGCAGGACGAGATCCTCCAGCTCGCCCAAACCGTCCGCAACCAGCCCGAACGACGCGAGGCCCAGCGCACCCTCGCCGCCGAAGTAACGGCCCTAGTACATGGAGCCGATGCGACGCGCCGGGCCGAAAACATCTCGCACGCACTTTTTTACGGAGTGTTTCAGGACCTATCCGAGGACGAAATCCTCGAAGGCTTTGACGACGTGCCAACGCACGCGATGGGTCAGGAGGAACTGGGGCTGGTCGATTTGCTCGTCGCGGCCGGCGTCTCTCCCTCCAAGCGCCAAGCCCGCCAAGATGTGCAAAACGGCTCAATATATATCAACGGCGAGCGCTGCACGGACATGGCGCGGAGAATGCAGCACCGACATGGCCTACACGGCAAATACCTGATCGTGCGCCGGGGCAAGAAGCAGTACACCCTCGTCTGCTAGCTACTCAGGTCGCAAGAGCACTAGAAATTGCGCAAAGTCCCGCGCAAAATCGCGCTGGATTCGCGCTGCTTTAGCCGCCAAGTCCGCCACCTTATCGGGATCCAAATCTGCGGCGTACGCGTGGCGGAACAGATGGCGGAAGCGCCGCAATTCATCTAGGTCGGAAGCGGTTTCTGCAGACAGGAGCGCCGGGCGGATGCCTTGGATTTCTAGCTGCATTCGCCTAATCATATCCGCGTGATACCTTGCTTCGTCAATTTGGTTCTCAAAGAACCGCGCTACTTCCTCAAACAACTGCTCAAACGCGCCGTAGAGATTGTGGAGCTGGTATCCCATGCTGTCCACCCCTTCGGCACTATGGGCAAACGTGCTCAGGCGTTCCTCGATGCGACCGCCGATGCGGCTGATGTCCCGAGAACGCGTGCGCAACTCCGCTTCGAGGACTGCGAAGGCCCCTTTATTCATACAACTTGACTCCAGACTGGACAAAGGCTTCGGGGGAAGGATGTCGGTCGAGGTCAATTACGTCCACCATTCTGCCGGTAGCGTCCTCCAGCGCTTTCATTATTGTGAGCACAACAGGTGAGCAGCCTCCCACGGCCACGTCAATGTCGGACGACTCCCGCCAAGAATCAGGTGATCGCAGTGAGCCGACAATGTACGCGGCCTCGATTCCGAGCGGCTGCCGCAGTTCCAACAGGATGCGACGCACACAGTCGAGCAACTCGGCTTGCTCTGCCGCCAGCCTCTGGCGTCGCGCTCTTATGGCCTCGTCGAAGATGCTGGTGTCGAACATACTTTCGCCGCTTGGGTTTACTCCCACTCCACCGTGCCCGGCGGCTTGTGGGTAATGTCGTAGAAGACCGCCTCAATCCCCGCTAGTGCCAACAGCCGCTTGCACACGTCGTCCAAAAACCCCTGTGGCAACGGACAAAAGCGTGCGGTCATAAAGTCGGAAGTTGCTATCGGCCGCAGCACCACGCTCTCTTGGACCCCATCCGACGACAGCGGCAAAAGCACCGTCGGCATCTGGGTTACTTCCTCCATCAGCCCAAAGCACTCCAACGCCTCCATGCTGATGGCATCGGCCTGGCGCAGGAGATCGAGCCGGTCGCGGGTCAAATACCCCGCTTTGAGGTTTTGCTGCGGTCGCGATGGTGGCCCCAGCAGGTAGATCACCCGATTGATCGACGAGAAGTGATTGGTCAGCTCGGTAGAAAGCGCCTCTAGCGTCTTCCACTCGCTCTGACCGGAGACCACCGCCGGATGCGCGTAGGTCCGCGCATCGCCCTGTACGCCGACGCTGCGCAACGGCAGCACATCGAGTGCCAAACCGAATGTCGCCGCCACCTTCTGCGCCTCGGCGACCGTATCGAGTGCTAAATTCTCCGCCCTCGGCCCCTCGCTGCACAAGACCCGGACCGCCAACCCCGGCCCTGGGAACGGGTGCCGCCAGACCAAGTGGTGCGGCAAGCCGAGCGTTTCGCCCAAAGTGCGCGCCTCGTCCTTGTAGAGCTGATCTAGCGGCTCGATGACTTTGCCCTCGGCCAAGAGCTGATCGATGACGCCGACGCGATTGTGGTGCGTCTTGATCACCGCTGCGTTTTCCGTGCCGCCGGACTCGATGGTATCCGTGTAGAGCGTCCCCTGGCCCAACAGCCACTCGTCCGGATCCAGTGCCAATGCCGCCAGCGCGCGGTCCCGGACGCGGATGAACTCCTCGCCGATCCGCCGCCGCTTTTCCTCCGGGTCGGCAATCCCCTCGGTGGCGGCGAGGAATTCCGCGCTGGCATCAACGACTTCCAGATTGTGCAGACCCGCCTCCTTCATCAGCCGCTCGACCAGCGCGGTCTCGCCCTCGCGCATAAAGCCGTTGTCAATGTGCAAACCCAGCACCCGCTCTGCGCCCAAGGCGCGGTTGAGCAGGAGGAACGCCACCGACGAATCGACCCCACCGCTGACGAACAAAAAGACATTGCGCCCCTTCGCTTGCTCTTGGATCCGCTCTATCGCCTGCTCGGTGTAGCGCTCCATTGTCCAGTTTTGCTCTGCGCCACAGAGTGCGGCGAAGTTATCGAGGATTTCCATGCCCCGGACGGTGTGCGTTACTTCTGGATGGAATTGCAAGCCGTATATCTTGCGCTCGGCATCGCCCATTGCCGCCACCGGGCAGTCCTCGGTCGCGCCTAAGACGGCAAACCCGGGCGGCAGAGCTGCGACGTGGTCGCGATGACTCATCCACACCCGCTCGCGTGCATCCAATCCGGCCAGCACACCCGCTGCCTTGTGGACGTGCAGATAGGCCGCGCCAAACTCGTGAGTCGCTCCCCGCTCAACTTGGCCGCCTAGGCGGTGGCAGAGCAGTTGATGGCCGTAGCACAAGCCCAGCATCGGCTTGCCCATCACCAAAATCTCGGGATTGTACACCGGGGCTTCTGGGTCATAGACGCTGGCTGGGCCGCCCGACAGAATCAGCCCGTCGGCGTCCTGCAAATCGGCGACCGCAGTCTCTGGCGAGCGGATCTCAGCGTGAACGCGGAGGCGGCGAATGCGATTGGCGATCAAGTGGGCGTACTGCCCGCCGAAGTCGAGAACGACGATGCTCAAGAGGAATCTCCAGTGAACGAGGGAGACGGCCGTGAATTACAACGATTGTAAATGTGTAAAATTCAATGCTGCCTATCCTTTTGCAAAAGCTGCCCTAAACAACTCCAAATCCACGGTGCCTCAGAGATGACTTCCAAGAGCGCGGCGTCGGTCAATCCAAGTCGCACGAATGCGTTGTTGCAGGAGGCAGTCTTACTCGCAACGACGATCTCCTCGTTTTTTTGATGATGCGGCGGAGTACCGCGAAAAACTGGGAACGTTCTGGGTTCGGATGTTGAGCGAGTAGATTGGAGGCTTCAGTTAACGTGTTTGGTGTCAAGAATACCTGACCAGCTTGCTCAATTAGCTCGAGCAAACGCCCGCAATCTTCCACTATGAACCTGCGCAATCGACGATGCTTGGGAATCAACGTCTGATCGGTCTTACCCACAACGAGCAGCACGAGCAAGTTGGCGTCTATGAATATTCCTTTCAAGGCCATGACTTCAATTATGGTCGACTAGATCTCGGTTCATAACGGATATGACGTGACCGTCACTTACGCGAACGATCTTGTAGGGGCACCGTGTTAAAGGTGGTGGCGGTTTTGATACTTCAAGCATAGAAAAGAGAGGCTTAGGCAAACCCCAAGACCGATAGAAACCGATAGTTCTGCTCCAAACGCCCGATAAGTCATCGAACTCAACCTCTTCAAGACCGACATATTCCACACCTTCATCAGCGAAGAGATTGGCAATGTATTCTCGCGCTGTCCGTGCGGCTTCCTTCGCGTCCATTAATGGGCCTCTTTTTTTCGGTAGTCCTAGGTGTTGGCTGGTTTTGATTAGAGGAAATACCTTTGGCGACGGCACCGCGACAAGCTCGTAAAGTGTTTACATCCGCCCTTTTAGCCCAGTGGTAAGCGGTACGTAAAGGGGATTTCAGCGCAGAGTCAAGGCTTGTCACTGTTTTCGCTTCCTAGTCGGGCTGATAGGACGCGAACACGCCGCCGGACTATATTTGGTCGCATGACCTCGGCGCATCCACCCACCCCATCCGAACGCCTGCGTCCCGAACTGGGGTTAATCGGCACCATCGCCCTCGGCTTGGGTTCGATCGTCGGCACCGGCGTCTTTGTCAGCATTGGCATTGGCGCTGGCATCGCCGGACCGGCGGTCCTAGTCGCCATTGCCATCGCCGCGCTAGTCGCTCTCTGCAACGGCCTGTCCAGTGCCCAGCTAGCCGCCAGCCATCCGCTCAGCGGCGGCACGTACCAATATGGCTATGAGTACGCTTCACCAGCCCTCGGCTTTACTGCCGGGTGGATGTTCCTTTGCGCCAAGAGCGCGACCGCGGCCACCGCGGCGATGGGGCTGGCCGGCTATCTGCTCAACGCACTGGATCAGGCCGCATTAATTACCCCAGTCGCCTTGGCTGCCGTGCTGGTGCTCACCCTCATCGCCCTCTTGGGCATCAACCGCACCAACAAGGTCAACATCGCCATTGTCGCCGCGACGCTTTGCTCGCTGCTCGTCTTCATCGTCGCCGGCGCACCCAGCGCTCTGCACAACCTGCACCTGACCCCTTTCTTGGGGGACGACGGCTGGTTGGCTCTGTTGCAAGCCAGCACCCTGATGTTCGTCGCCTATACAGGCTACGGTCGCATCGCTACGCTTGGCGAAGAAGTGCGCCAACCTCGCAAGACGATCCCCCGCGCCATCGTCGCCTCGCTGCTCATCGCCATGATGCTCTACCTCGGCGTCGGTGCCGTCGCCATAGCTGCCGTAGGGTCGGAGGCGTTCTACGCGGCCACCATGGACAAGGCCGCGCCCCTAAAGGTCATCTCCCGGACCTTTGGCGCACCCGGCATCTCCTCGATTTTGGCCTTGGGGGCGATCACTGCTATGGCCGGGGTACTCCTCAACCTAATCCTCGGTCTGTCGCGGGTCCTGCTGGCTATGGGCCGCCGAGGGGATATGCCCCGGGCGTTTGCCCGCCTCAATCGGGACCAGACCACACCTTCTATTGCCGTGGTAGTCGTCGGGCTGGCCATCGCCGGGCTAGTCCTCGTGGGCAACATCAAGACCACTTGGTCCTTTAGCGCCTTCTCCATTCTGGTCTATTACGCCATCACCAACTTCTGCTCCCTGCGCTTGCCGGCCGACAAGCGGCTCTATCCCCGGTGGGTGGCCTTAGTCGGCCTAGTCGCCTGCCTAGGGCTGGCATTCTTTGTCGAGCGCACGATCTGGCTCAGCGGATTGGGACTGCTCTTGCTCGGCTGGTGTTGGCACCGCGTGGCACCGCACCGCATGATGAAAGCCCGAACTTAAGAAAAGGAACTGCACCGATCTCAGATCCCACTACTTAGCCCAATCAATATCGATGTCAGAAGTGTATGAGTATTTATATTCATACACAGCAAAATAAGTAGATTGCTCTCTGAGGATAAAGTGAGATTGTACTTACATTTTAGAGTACGATTTTCATTTTTCGAGAATAAGGAGAATCCACAAGTGAACCCCACTTCCTGATGGGAGTGTGATAACTACTATTCTGGCATATTGACACTTATCGTAAAGAGGCTATCGCTAGTAGAATCGCGTTTGTTGGCTTTTATATTTTTATCCTTTGCCTTAGACAATGCGACACGCATTCCATCAATCAAGCGCGTCGCCTTTTCTAATTCTTTTTCAATGCCTACTAATTCTCTTAGCATTTCCATTCGACCTTTCTTGGTGTGAAATTTTTCTGTCTCTCGAAAGAAGCGGTGAATCAGGAAATTTCTTTTTTGAAGGGCATTGTCCAAGCACTGCTCAATGGTATTATCATGGATCGCTACATGTTTTCTTAATTCCTTAAGTAATGCTCCGCTCGTTTTTTGCTCGATCTTTGTCTCAATATTCTCAAAATCCTGTAGAGTTAAAGATTTTTTGAAAATTTTATGGTAAACTAGCAGAAACTTGCCAAGTGCATCTTCAAAAAAATAACTATGCTGAGCCGCTGACCCAAAACATGCAAAAACAGCATTGAGCTGACCTTCCTCGGATTCTAACATTCTAATTGACTCGCTCGTGTACCCTTTTTCCCTAAATGTATTCATTTCTTTAATCCATGAGATGACTCCCCTTATGAGTAAACGTTAATAATGAACAGCAAGGGGATTCACAAGCCATTTGATCCCTCTGCTAACGACTAAGCAGCGTCGGTCGCTGCCAGCGGACATCGTCGCACGCGGGATGGTCGCGGTTGTAGTGGACGCCGCGGCTTTCCAAACGCTGCCGTGCCGAGCGGGCAATAAGCTGAGCCACGGTCGCCAAGTTGCGTAGCTGTACAAGCTCGGCATCGAGCCGGTGCTCGCTGTACAAAGCTCCAATTTCTCGCGCCATCCGCTCGGTCTCCTCACAAGCCCGCTGCAAGCCTCGGTCGCTGCGTACGATCCCCACTTCGTCCCACATCAAGTGCCGCAGCAACTCCCGCCGCTCCTCCAGCGCATCGTGCGCAACGGCATCGCCCGCATGCGCCATCTCGAACCGGCCCGCCACCACGGGCGCGACTGTCCTAACGTGCTCGACAGCCCGCCGCGCAAAGACCAACCCTTCCAACAGCGAATTGCTCGCCAGCCGGTTGGCCCCCTGGAACCCGCTCATCGCCACCTCGCCGGCCGCGTATAGGCCCGCGATATCCGTCTGGCCGTGTGCATCCGTCCACACCCCACCGCAGCTATAGTGAGCCGCGGGTACCACCGGGATCGGCGTCTCGGTCATGTCCACGCCTATCCCCAGACAATGCTGATAGATGTTGGGGAAGCGGCGGCGGGTCTGGGCGGCGTCTTGGCCAGTGGCGTCCAAATAGACGCACGCGGCACCGCTTTGCTGCATCTGCGCGACAATGGCCCGCGAGACCACATCGCGCGTCTGCAACGGGTCGGTGAAGGCCGCGCCGCGCTCGTCGATCAGCACGGCACCAAACCCGCGCAAAGCCTCAGTAATCAGGAACGAGGGCCGCCCCGGATCGTAGAGCATGGTCGGGTGGAACTGCATAAACTCCATGTTGCCCACCATAGCTCCGGCTCGCCAAGCCATGGCGATCCCATCGCCGGAAGCCACGCACGGGTTGGTGGTGTGCAAAAAAACCTGCCCGCAGCCGCCTGTGGCCAGCAGCGTAACCGGCGCGAAGGCGGCGATGGGCGCGGCTTGCTCTGAGTCCAATACCCAAGCTCCATAGCAACGCCGTTGATCGTCCACGATCAGGTCCACGGCCAAATGGTGATCGTACAGGGACACCTGCGGCAGGGCTTGCACGGCCGCGACCAAGGCGCGCGTCACCTCGCGACCGGTCATGTCGTCCGCATGCACGACCCGCGCATGCGCGTGGCCCCCTTCGCGCCCCAACGCCAACACCCCGGGCCGCGCTTGGTTGAACTGCGCACCAATCGCCAACAGCTCGTCCACTACCTCCGGCCCTTCGGCTACCACCCCCTCGACGACCGCGCGGTCGCACAGGCCAGCGCCCGCCGCGAGCGTGTCCTGCGCGTGGCGGGCGACCGAATCGGCCGCATCCATGGCCGCGGCAATGCCGCCTTGCGCGTACTGGGTATTGGACTCGCCCCGCTCGCGCTTGGTCACCACGGCCACGGACCCGTGCTGAGCGGCTTTGAGAGCAAAGAACAAACCAGCAATACCGCTGCCGAGAACGAGATAATCCGCCTCGATTTTCATTTGATAAAGACCATTTTTTTGGCGTGGGCAATTGGCCCGACGCGCAACACATAGTAATACATGCCACTAGCCACGCGCTCGCCCCGCTCGTCGCGGCCATCCCAAGAGGTGCTGTACAATCCCGGAGCCGCCAAGTCCTCGACCAAGTGCCGCACCAAGCCGCCGGTCGAGGTGCGGACTTCCAGTTCGACCATGGTCTGGCCGGCGACAATGGGGTCGTTGATCCCGATCTGATAGTCGATCTGCGTAGCCTCGTTGAACGGGTTGGGGTAATTCTGTCCCAAGGCAAAGTCCAAGGGTACGCGCGGGTCGAAGTTGAGGAAGGGCCGCCAGCTAACATCGCCGCTGATCCGGGCCTCGATCCAGCTCTCGTCGGTTTGCCCCCACCAATTGTTGATCGCCTGCAGCGGTTGCTTGGAGCGGTTGTCGAGCAATTGCTCGCTATCTTGAACGCCGTTCAAGACCAGTCGCGCCGGCACTACGCTCCCCTCCACCTGCAGAGCCAACGTATTGCGGGTGAATTGATTGCGGACGATACGCGGCCGCGCGCTTCTAGACCAAAGGCCGACCTCGTGATTGTACAGCGCGTTGCCCTCGATTTCGACTTCTCGCGTCTCCACGCAGTAAATCCCGATGCCTCCGGCAAACGCATTGCCCATCACCTTGCCGCTGGCCCCCCGCCCCAAGACCAAGTTGGCCTCTTCAGGCGCGGCCGAGCCGTTGGCGTTGAAGCGGCTATCGAGCAACGACAAAAACCCGCCCTCGCGCCAGAGGCCAGCGCGACCATTGGCGCGCAGCTCGGCTTGGTTTATCCGCGTCAAGCCCCGGCCTGCAATCCAAATGCCTACCTCACCTGCCGCTTCGACCTGTACGCCATTAAAGCGGATCTCTTCGTCAACCGCCCCTAAGCGAATGCCATCCGCGCTAGCTTGGTGGACTTCCACCTCTTCCAAGGTCAAGGCTTGGTCGAGCTTCTCGGCCAATAGACCATAGCGGGCGTGTTCGATGCGGGCGCGGCGCAAATAGGCCAAGGCCGTTGGCTGCAGCACGATGCCCTGCCAATCCCCGGGCTGCGGCTCGGCCGCGGCCGAGCGGAAGACGGCCTGCTCCCGCCCCAAGGTGCCAACGTTGAAACTGCCGTACACTATCAGCTCCACGCGCGCCGTATCCGCACCCGCGCCCAGCGCATCCGGCCCCACTAGCACCTGCGCGTCGGTGTGGACATCGAGCTGCCCTCCGGGCAGGACGGTCACGTCGCCGACGACCTCAATGCGGTCGCTCCAGACCTCGACTTCGGTAATCGGACCGGCGCGGCGGCGGTCTTGCAGCTTGAGGTCGGCCACCATCCGGTCGCCCTCACGGCGGATGCGGGTCGCGCTAATTCCAGTCGTGGACGCTGGGTTGGACGCAGCCCAGAAGTCGGTAAATAGCTCGCCGTCAAACACGTCAGTGGCGTCTCCGAGGTTGCCGCCAAAATCCGTGCGATAGCGCTCGTCGTGTGCCCAAAAGTCGAGGTTATCGCGGCCGCTAAACGGGGACGGCTTGCGGCCCAAGGGGAAACCCGCATCGCCAAAAAGCCCATCGGCGCATACTAAGTCCACCAGTTTGATGGCTTCCATATTATTGCTGTAGCGATTGGGGTTTATGCGCCAGATCAGCAAGCCCTCGCCGGGCAGATTGCGCTCGTAGTAACTGTGCTGGCGGCTGCGAAACTCCACGAGGAAAAAGTGCTCGGCGGGCATCGGCGCGGGCAGCAAATACACATCGCCGCCGGCGTTGACATCGGCCAAGACCACGTTGTCCTGATCTTCGCTCAGCACTTTGAGTTGTTGGTTGTTTACCCCCAGCCAGCCGAGCTGTCCCAAGCTCCAAGCGCAAAAAGGGTTGGGGCCATCTATCCCGCTCCAGCCTCGGTTGCCATGCCCCATCAAGCCCCAATAGCCAATGCCGCCCGAGTCGTCGTCCAGCTCGGACCCAGGATCGCGGTCGTATAGGTCGGGCAGGCCCAGAAAGTGCCCAAGCTCGTGTGCCATGCTGCCCACGGCCTCGGCAAAAGACCGCCCGCGCTGCACGGTGCCATTGTCCGAGCGGACCCGGATAGAGCCGCCGCGTTGGGCGCGGTCTTGGCTCACAAAGTCGCTACCCAACCCGAGCTGGGCGACGCCTGTGGCCTCTTCGATTATAAAACCCGTCGGAGCTGAGGCCGAAACGAGAAAAATGAAATCCACGTATCCATCGTCGTCGCCGGAGTTGGCCACCCCGTCGGGACCGTCGTTGTCAAAGCGGCCTAAATCCACATCGGCATCAACGGCCTCTATGACCTCGCGAGCGAAGCGGCCATAACCGCCCTCCACGCCCGCGTACGCATCGGCATTGCCGTGGGATACATACCAGCGGGGCAGCACCTCGCCGGAGAGTTCGAATTGCCCGCGCGACATCTCTCGGTAGAAGTGGGTCAGGCTGCCCGGCTGCTCGGCGAAAATCCTCGCCGCAAAAGACGGGACCTCGCGGCCCAAGCCGCGCTCATCGGCAAAGTGCGCGAAGATGGTCAGGGCGTGGATGTGCCCGGTTTGGGGAACGACGTCTTGCAGGGGGGCCGCGCCTACTTCTGCGGCCGCGACCCAAGCGGCGACGAGCGCGTTTTTGGCAACGGATTTAAGCATCAAACTCAGGTGGGGGCGGATCAAGCGGCCCGTTTTTCGAGCAAGAACAAGAACTCGCGATTGGCCTGTCCTGCATCTCGCGTCCATTCGTGCGTCCACTTCATATCCGCCATGACGTTCTTCTTGTATTCGAGCGAGACCACGTCTAAGAGCCTGCCGTGCCTTCTCAGCACGTCGTCCAATTCTTGGGCCGTTGCCCGGCCACCCGAGCTGTAGGACAATATCGTCCAGCGCGCTGGCGTGGCCTCGATGAGCTGTTCAATGGCCTCGACAGCTCTGAAGCGGCCTCGAGTACCGCAGCGAAACTCCTCAAAGGCGGATGCAGCTACTGAGTCCGCTGTATCGCAGCGGCGATTGGCCTTGCCGAAAAGGTCGGGTTTGTCAAAGAGCGCGACGCTCGTCCACACGTGGTAATAAGCGGCATAGCGCACGCGCGATGGCGGCATTTTCTCGTTATTCGACCCATACGGGGGATCGAAATACGCCAAATCAACCGCGACATGGGGGACGAGATCCAAGATGTCGCGTTGGAATACTCGGTGTGGTAAGGACGACGGAACGACGTGGGGGATGTCGAGTACGAGGTCTCCATAGGAGCGAGGCGACCAGTCCTTGAGGTACGAGGCAAAGTGCCCCAAGCTGCTATCAACGCGATCCAGTGCCAGCATCAGGCTCGTCAGCGCGACGGCCTTGGATACGGGATCGAGCGCGAGCACTTCGATCTCCTGCCGAATCGCATCGAGCTTGTGGGTATTGTGTATTTGCCAAGGCTTCTTGCGGCCATCGCGCTGGATGGAACAGCCGTCGTTGGGCCGTCCTCCATAGTGCTGCGTAAACCACCCATCCACCGGCGGCACGGCGTTGAGGTGATCGATGAGTAGTTGGTACTCCTCGCGCTTCTGCCTGTTGAGCAGATAGCACGTGCCAAACACCTTGGACCACGCGGCAATGTCGTTGCAGACGACCGTATAGCCGCGCCGAGCGAGGGCCTGCGATACGCGCGTCGTGCCAGAGAACCCATCCAAAACGGTCTTGGCCCCCACTTTTTCGACCATCTGCAAAATGTGCGGGAGAAGTTTCAACTTGGATCCGGCGTACTTGATGCCCTGTGTGGGAGGAACATCTACGACTATATCGCCAAAAAGCGGCAGTTGCGTCACGGTGCTATCCCCGATCTGCGCCGCAATCGCGCAATATCTTTTTTGATCTCAGCCAAGGCCGCTTTGTGTCCAGCCGATGATGACACCAGCGCATGAGAAAACAGCTTGACGAGTAACGGGTTGTGCGAATAGCCGATCCACCCTCCAGTGATGCTCTCGAAATAGCTCAGCCCGTTTTTGGTGTGAGTCCACAGGCCGCGTTGCAGCGCATTTGCCGCGGCATCGCCATAGCGCACCCCGCAGATATAGTCCCCAGCTATATTGTAAAAGCGATATACAGGGTGCTTTCTGCCTTTTCCCCCTTCCTCTTTCGCAATGCGAGACGCCTCGCTCATTGCACGGTTGTAGTCAAACACGAGAATGTTGCAGCGTTGATTCTTCTCGTCGTAGATAAGCGGCAGCACGTTGATATTGCGAAACTCAACAAATGCAGGATCTTGCAAAACTTTTTGCACCGCCATTCGCCCCCTTACTTCAGATCCCTCTTTTTCTAACCGCGGAAACATGCGGAAGTTCTTGTCGTTGGAAAGCTGAAGAGGACCATCCCCGTACGCTTTGAGGCTGACCGGAAACTCAGCTTTGGTAATTTCGTTGACGACCTTAAATATCTTCCTCTTTCGATTTTGCCCGATAAAGATCTTTGCCGACGTGAATGGAGCGAAAGTCGTACATGTATTGATTGATGAATTCGGCAATTGCTGTCTCGGCCAAGTCGCCGTGCGTTTTGTTCCCAACAAGACGCATGGTAAAGACATTGCCGAGCGTGGTCGTGATCAAATCTGGGTGTTTGCCGCTTAACAGCTTCAAGCGAGCGATGAAGTCTTTGTACGAGTTTGGGCCGTTCATACGGATGCTCTAACTCCTGAAAATGTCGATGGTTAAAAAGATAAAAGATGTTCTATAGGAGGCATATTTCAAATTATCTGCGCCTCTAGTACTTGTCAATATGGCCTCGGCTCCAGTCGATCTGCACGCCGCCGTAGTGCCTCAACCGCTGGTCTCGCTGGATGCGGTAGCGGCTACTCAGCCGCCAACCTCCATAGGCGACCGCCACGAGCGCGTACCCGCGCCAACCCGTGCCGTAGAGTGGGCGAATGCTCACGGCCCCGGGCAGGTCCATCTCGTATTCGTAGATCCGCGTCCAATACGAGTCCGTGTGGAAGCGACTTATATGCAAGGTAAGCCAGCGCGTCTTAAACCGCACGCTGCCCAAAAGACCCCATTCGGCGCGGGCAGCGCGATGCCAGCGCACCCACTCGCCGCGCCAGCGCCAAGCTCCTCGGTCCAAGTCCAAACGCCATTTGTGGCTGCGCTCTTGGACCAACCGTTCGTCCGCCCAGTGCGGCCGCAGACGTCTCTGCCACTGCCCGTGCATCGCCCAGCGGCGACCCAACCGCCGCCGCAGCTCGCCCCCCCAAGTAGCATACGCGGCCGGCACCGGTATGAAGTATGAGCGCGCCGGCCGGCGGTACCCATCCATGTACGCACGCCAGCCCCGACCGCTGATTTCGGCGACGACGCCCCGTTCGTTTTGCATAGATGAGGTACCTGGTGCCGCGCCAAAGAAGCTGTGCAACCCCGGCGCGTAGTAGCGGCCCAGCGTCCGCAGCCGCAGACCCCCGGATCGCACTCGCAGCTCCCCGACCATCCCCCAGTGCCCCACCCCATCGCTAGCCACCTCCAACGCCGCCCGTCCTCGGTCCCAATCCACTCGCACATCCACGGCCCCCATGCACTGCTTGTCGCCGACAAAACCCCAAGGCGTCCGCCCATTCCGGCGCAAGTCGAGACGGTGGGAAAAGCCCAAGGCCAGCAGGGTCGTGCCCCATTGCCAATACTCGCCCCGCCAGTGCAGCCGACCGCCACCAGCGCGGATGCCCAACAGGTCTCGACCGGCCACCTCAGTCGCCGTCACGTGATAGCCGCTCTCTGGCAGAGACCGCACCTGACCCCGCTCGTCCAAACGCCCGTCCCGGCGCGTCCACCCCCCGAGCGCAATCCCGGTCCACGCACGGCCCTCGTAGCGCCACGCCGCGCCGCGCAGGGCGTTATTTTCTCCACTAGAGCGATACCCCAAGCGCCGACTGTCTCCCGCCGGCATCCTCGGCGCGATACGCCCGCGTCGGCTACGCCCAAACACCAATCCTGCACCCGTGCCGGGCCGCAGATCGCCGACGACCCATTCGGATCGCTGGCCCTGCATCGCGTAGTAAAACGTTCTAAAATCGCTCCACCCGGACTCGCCTGGATCGCGCTCGGCCAAGCCAAAAAACGCCTGGTCGCCGGCCGGCGCGACCTCCACCCGCTGATAGAACTGCCACCTTTCCCAATCTGCTTCAGCCCCACGCACCCGCCACCGCACGGCCGTGTCCAGCTCCCCCAAGTCGTCCAACCGCTGCTCCAAATATCCCGCGTCTTCCTCCCCCAAATCCCCCTCTGCCCACACCGGGCCGACCAATGCGAATACCAACAGTCGCCACATAGGCTGTCCTCCTTTTTGCCGACTTATGCAAAGATCGTGCCATACCACCTCCCGTCCTATTTGCGACGCCCAGCCCTGTACCCTTCTCAACCCACCTCTGGCTCCTTTGATCTATAGGCGACCCGCCCGTATTTTTGCAAGCCATCTCATACAATAGCCATAAAAGGGATCTCCATAATGCCGGGTGAATACAAATACAATATCCCTCCTGTTCCAACGGTTTATTAAAGATCGTCAGTACCGATCTCGGCTAGGGGCCAAGTGGGCCGCTTTTTTCGATCTGGTGGGCTGGCAATACGAATACGAGCCGTGCGATCTCAATGGCTGGTTTCCCGATTTCGCGCTCTACGGCAAGAGACTCGACGGTAAGGAGACGACCATCCTCTGTGAGGTAAAGCCAATTGTCGCGTTTGATGAGCGCACCGCCGAGCGCAGGCGGAATGCTCTTGCTGGGACCTATTACCAAAATAGCGAATTGCTGTTGCTGGGTAGCGGGCCTGTTAGGGATGGGAATGCGAACAGGCTTCACTTGGGATGGTTGTATGAACAGCCGCATGGTCCATGGGGTGCGGCTGTGTTCCGTGCGTACGGGGTTCGCAGCAGAACAACGCTAACCTATACGTACGGTTTTTCCCATGAGTCTGGCTCTTCTGCCGATCGCATCACAGGGTACCACCAAGAGGGACGACAAATAGCTCCAGAAGACTGTAGGCTCGAGTCGCTCAGCACTTTATGGCAAGAGGCCGGCAACAGAAGCTCAATACAACCCCCCTGAAACACCTCAGCCTACTGCCGGTCCGGTAGTGCCGTCTCCGGTAACGGCGTCTGTAAGGAGCCACCTATCAACCCAGAGAAACTTAAAAAAAAGAAGAACGCTGGGATTTGGATTGTGAGTGGCGCGTTTATTGCCGTCATCTTCAGCGTTCTTCTTTTACAGCACCATCAAACTGCGGATCGAACCGTTCAACTGGAGAAGAAAAAGTGGCGCGGGCTGACGGTCGCGCCCGAACAACGCTGCTCTCCCTACAGCCGGCGCGACTATCCCTACTCGCAATCGGTTGAGCCGCGCATTGTAGAAACGCTTGGCAACCGCATCTACGGCCCCTATACCAAGCAAGTCTTCACGGACTTAAAGCAGACACACATAGACCACATCGTCGCTATGTCCGAGGCTCACGACAGCGGCCTGTGCGCGGCCACCGCCGCGACCCGCCGCGACTTCGCGTCCGACCTGCTGAACCTGACCTTGGCCAGCCCGGAAGTGAACGGATGCAGAACGGGAGGCAAATGCGCCCAAGACGCGGCCGAGTGGCTGCCGCAGCAAAACCAGTGCTGGTTTGCCGGCCGCGTCGTCGAGGTGCGCCGCAAGTACCACCTCACCATCGACCACCGCGAGGCCGACGCCTTAGACCGCGTGTTGGCGGCTTGCCCTTCCACAGCCCTGATCGGGCCGGAGGACGATTTCTTAGTAGAGACCCCGCCCGACGAAACGCCGCCCGAGCCGGAGGAAGGCGACCCGCTTACGCTGTGGGACGACAACGGCAACGGGCGCATCACTTGCGCGGAGGCACGCCGCCACGGCATCGCTCCGGTGCCGCGCAACCATCCGGCTTATCCATTTATGCGCGACGGCGATGGAGATGGCGTAGTTTGCGAATAAACCCATCAGCTGGCTCGAATCGTCGCTGGCCGTATTCTATCGAAGCCTGTATCGTTACCTATTGAGGATCGCGATGAAGGAAATAGGTATTTCCGAATTCAAGGCGAAGTGCATCGACGAATTGAAAAAGGTGCAACGGACGGGGGAACCACTCCTGGTGACTTTGGATAAACGGCCCATAGCCACGGTCAACCCATACCGCGAAGAAAGCCACTCAAACAGAGAACTAGGCAAACTGCGCGGCCGGATGACCATCCACGGCGACATCGTTCATACTGATTTCGGGGATGAGTGGGAGATCCTACTCGACACGCATGTGTGGATATGGTCGCAGGAATCGCCGGAACAACTCGGTCCAGATGCACGGGACACCGTCGCCGACGAAGCCAACGCGCTTCTCGTCTCAACTACATCACCGCTGGAAATCGCACGCTTAGTGTGGGGAGGTCGGCTGGCTATCCGAATCGCTCAATGCACTGCTTGCCGAAACCGTTCCCCTCACCCACGAGATCGCCATTGCGGCCTATAATCTGCCCGGGGAATTTTACCGCGACTCTGCCGACCGAATGCTGATCGCTACCGCCGTCGTGCACGACCTGACCTTTATGACCGCTGATGAGCGCCTCCTAGCTCATCCCCATCTACTCTCGCTCAACGCACGCAGTTGAAAAATCCGAACACAGAGATAGCAATCCATGCGGCCCTGCAAGCCTTCGCTGCCTCAGTGACCGCGAAAATGGCGCAAGTTACCTCTAAGCCTAATCCCCACAAGGAGCTACCCTATGAAATTCGCCACCTGTAACGAGTATTTCACCGACTGGCCCATCGAAGAGGTCTTCGACTATGCGGCCGGCCTCGGGTACGATGCCGTCGAAATCGCCCCCTTTACCCTCGCGGACCGCGTCGCAGACATTCCGGCGGCGCGCCGCGTCCAAATCCGCGCTGCTGCCGAACGAGCCGGCGTGGAAATCGCGGGCCTACATTGGCTCTTGGCCAGTCCCGACGGGCTATACATCACCCATCCCGACCCAGCCATCTACCAGCGCACCTGCGCCTATTTCAAGGAGCTAGTCCAATTCTGCGGCGACCTCGGCGGCCAAGTGATGATCATGGGCTCGCCCATGCAGCGCAACGTGCAGGAAGGTTGGGAGTACCAAGAGTGCTGGAACCGCATGCGCGGAGCATTTGAAAGCAGTTTGGAGTTGGCCCAGCAGCACGGCGTCTATCTCTGCATAGAGTCGCTGAGCAAGGAGCAGACGAACATCGTCTCCACCTGTGCGGAAGCGCGCAAAATGGTCGCCGAGATTGACCACCCGCATTTCCAGACCATGGTCGATGTATGCTCCGGCTCGACCGAAGAAATGCCCGTCGTTCAGCTTTTGCGCGACTGTGGCGAGCACCTCTACCACGTCCACGTCAACGACGCCAACAAGCGCGGCCCGGGCTTTGGCAACACGGACTTCGCCAACGTCATGCGGACGCTGAAGGAGCTGGACTATCAGCGCTACGTCTCAGTGGAAGTGTTCGATTTTAGCCCGGATCCGCGCACCATTGCCGCCGGCAGCCTGTACTACCTAAAGGGCCTCGCCGCCGCGTTGTGACGCTTGACACTAGCACCCTTTTTGCGAACTTTCGGGCACTCATAAAGAAAGGATTTCACATGCCTAACTACACCTTCAACCACATCCACCACGAGGCCGTCGACGTCCATGCCGCGGTCGCCTGGTACAAAAATCTCTTCGGCGCCACCAGCGATCCGCCCTTTGAGCGCGGCGGTGCGACTTGGGTTCCGGTCCACATCGGCGCAGTGCAAATCACCGTCACGGACCGCGAGTTTGCCCCTATGGAATTGGAGCGCTACCAAGGCTACGACCACCTCGCCCTCGTCTCCGACGACTTCGATCAAACCCTCGCCGATATAGCCGAGCACGGCGTCGAGATATGGATGGGGCCGGTGACGCTCGATGACGGCAACCGCATCGTCTTCATCAACGGCCCGGACAACATCAAGATCGAGCTGATGGAGCAAAGCTGAGTGGAAATCCACCCCTTCGGCCTGTGGCCCAGCCCCCTCTCGCCCGACGAGTTGGCCAGCTCCACGCGCCTCCGCGATGTGGCTTGGGATACCGATGGCCGCACCCTCGTCTGGCTGGAGAGCCGGGGGCCACAGGGCGTACTCGTCTGCCAAGAGCCGGGCACTGCCCCGCGCGACCTCAACGCCACACTCTCGGTCCGCGCCCAAGTCGGCTACGGCGGCGGCGACTTTGCCGTCGCCCGCGGCCACGCGTACTTCGCCGAGCACTGCGGTCGTCTCTACCGCCAGCCGCTAGCCTGTGGCCCAGCCCAGCCGATGACGCCCCAGTTCGGCCATGCCGCGTCTCCTGCCCCTGCACCAACGGGGCGTCATATCGTGTACGTCCACAGTTACGAGGGGCGCGACGCGTTGGCCATCGTAGATGCCGCCGGGGGCTTTTGGCCGCAAATCCTCGCGGAGGGGGCCGACTTCTACATGCAGCCAGCTTGGCACCCCAAGGGCGACCGTTTGGCTTGGATCGAGTGGGATCATCCGCAAATGCCTTGGGACGGCACCCGCCTAGTGCTGGGCCAGCTTGTGCATAGCCGCCGCGGACTGCCCAGCCTGCGCACAACCGAAGTACTCGCCGGCGATGCGGACACCGCCATTGCCCAGCCTTGTTTTTCGCCCGACGGCTGCTATCTGGTCTATGCCTCGGACGAGCGCGGCTACAGCAACCTCTGGTGCCGCGACCTGGCTAGTGGTGCCACGCGCTGCCTGTGCGAGGACGCCAACGACATCGCCACTCCCGCTTGGGTGCAGGGCCTGCGGACATTCGCGTGGGCCGCTGATAGCCGCACTTTGTATTTCGTGTGCAGCGAAAGTGCCCAGCGTCTAGCCTACGCGCTCGACTTTGCCAGTGGGGTAGTCTCCAAGGTCGAGGCGCTGGCCGCGTACACCCACATCGAACAACTCGCTGCAGCCCCGCGCGGCAAGGGCTTGGCCTGCATTGCCGCGGCTAGCGCGATCCCCGCTCGCATCGTCGCCGGTACTGCCAGCCAAATAGCAGTCCGCGCTCGCTCGGCCAGCGAGTTGCTTGCCCCCGCCGATCTCTCTACACCCGAGCCGGTTTCCTGGGTCAGCGAGGACGCCACGCAAGTCCACGGGCTATACTATCCTCCGGCCAGTCGCTGCTTTACTGGCCGTGGCCGCCCGCCGCTGATTGTCATGATCCACGGCGGCCCCACCGGCCAAGTCGAGACCGGTTTCGAGGCCACCAATCAGTTTTTTGCCACTCGCGGCTTTGCCGTCCTCGACATTGACTACCGAGGTAGCACCGGCCGCGGCCGGGCGTACATGAGTGCCCTGCACACCCGCTGGGGCGTCCTCGATGTCGAAGACGCCATCGGCGGTGCCCAGCACCTCGTCGCCAGCGGCCTCGCCGACCCGAAGCGCCTCGTCATCATGGGCGGCAGCGCCGGTGGCTACACGGTCTTGCGGACGCTCACCACACGGCCCGGTTTCTTCCGCGCTGGCATCTGCCTCTACGGCGTGGCCAACCTCTTCACTCTCGCCGCAGACACCCACAAATTTGAGTCCCGCTACCTCGACTCCATGATCGGCCCTCTGCCCGAAGCTGCTGAGGTCTATCGCGATCGCTCGCCGATCTACGCCGCTGACCAGCTACGCGACCCGATCGCCCTCTTTCAGGGGGCTGATGATCAAGTCGTGCCTCCGGCTCAAGCCGAGGAGATCGTGGCTTCGCTGCGCCGCCGCAACATACCGCACGTCTATCATCTGTACGAAGGTGAGGGCCACGGCTGGCGCAAGCCCGAGACAGTGCGGGCTTTCTACCAAGCCTGCGAGGCCTTTCTCCGCCAGCACGTCCTCTTTGCTTAACGGACTTTCCTAGAATAAGGACTGTTTAATCAGTGGTTAGTGGTCAGTGGTTAGTGGTCAGTGGTTAGTGGTCAGTGGTTAGTCCCATCCGCCCCCTTGGCGGCGGGTACCGCCCCGGAACATCGACGCAGGGGACCGCGCTAGCCCGGACGAGGGCTACGGGCCAGCCGAGTGATACCGCCTAAATGAAACCTGAATCCCCAACCGTACACTAGGAAATTCCATTGTTTAAAGCTCGCCCAAAGGAGCGTCCCTTGCGCTACGAAACCGTAATCGGCATGGAAGTCCACGTCGAGTTGCAAACCGCCTCCAAGATGTTTTGTGCCTGTGCGGCCGATCACTTTCAGGTGGCGGCCAACGCCCATATCTGCCCAGTGTGTACCGGCCAGCCCGGCGCCTTGCCCGCAATCAACGGCCGCGCGGTCGAGCTGACGGTCATGGCCGGCGTGGCCCTTCATTGCCAAATCAAGCCCCGCAGCGTCTTTGCACGCAAAAACTACGTTTATCCCGACTTGCCCAAGGGCTACCAGATTTCGCAATACGAGCAGCCCCTGTGCGAGAGCGGCTGGATAGAGATCGACGGCGCGGGCGGCCCCAAGAAAATCGGCGTCGTCCGCGTCCACCTCGAAGAGGACACCGGCAAGCTCCAGCACACCGGCCGCGCCAGCCTGATCGACTACAACCGCGCCGGCGTGCCGCTGATGGAAATCGTCACCGACTCCTCGCTCCGCTCGGCCGACGAGAGCTATGCTTACTTGACCCAGATCCGCCAGATCGTTCGCTACCTAGGCGCGTCCTCTGGCGACATGGAAAAAGGGGCCATGCGCTGCGAGGCCAACATCTCGATCCGGCCTGCGGGCAGCCAAGAATTGGGCACCAAGGTCGAGGTCAAAAACCTCAATTCCTTCCGAGCCGTGCGCAGCGCCATTGCCTGCGAAGCCGAGCGCCAGCAACGCATCGTCGAAGCCGGCGGCCACGTTCGCCAAGAGACTATGGGCTGGGACGAACGCGCCAATATCACCCGTCCGCAGCGCAGCAAGGAAACCTCGGACGACTATCGCTACTTCCCAGAGCCAGACCTGCTCGTCGCGGACTTAGACGACGAGTGGATCGCCAGAGTCCGCGCCAGCTTGCCCGAGCTGCCCGACGCCAAAGCCGCGCGCTTTGCCACCACTTACGGACTCAACCCACAGGAGATAGTCGCCTTGATCGAGGACCAAGCCGTGGCCGCGTATTTTGAAGAGGCTGCACAGATACAAGGCGCAGACCCCAAGCAGGTGGGCAACTGGATCACCGGGGAAATTTTTCGCCGCCTCAACGCCGAGGGCGGGTCAATTGAGGACGTCGAGGTTCAGCCAGCCGCGCTCGTCGAGTTGCTCTCCTTAGTCAAAAAGGGCACGATCAACCAAAACGCGGCCCGTGAAGTCTTTGACCAACTGTGGGAACAGGGCGGCTCGCCCGCCGAGATTGTCGCCGCGCGCGGGCTCGGGCAAATCTCCGACAGCGGGGAACTCGACCAAGCGGTAGCCGAGGTGATCGCCGCACATCCCGACGTCGTCGCAAAAATCAAGGGCGGCAACCACAAAACCGTGCAATTTCTGATGGGTCAAGTGATGCGGGCGACGAGGGGGAAGGCCAACCCGCAGCTCGTGCAAGAATTGTTGCGCAAGCAGCTAGATATCTAAAACGGTGCGACGAAGAGAAGCTCGCGTTTCTGCACGACCCCCTGCTTCGACGGCACTGCGCTCAGCGGAGTCGAAGCATCTATATGGTACACAGCGAGTCTCAAAATCTCGGCGTCTGCAACGCGAGGTCGCCAATTTTCTTTAACGGCAGGGCCGTTATATCCTGCGCGAGCGGGTACTCCAAGTCGCCGGGATAGATCACTCACAGGTGCTCAAGCCCTAAATCCTCAATGACGATGCGCATGGATTTGGTCGTGCGCGGGGCGTCAGTGCATTTGAACTCAAAACCCCAGCGTTTTCCCCGTCGCAGCAGCAGCAGATCCAACTCGGCACCGCGTTGGGTGGCGTAGAAATAGGCTTGGTCCTGACCGTGTGCGAGCAACGTTTGTTCGAGCGCGAACCCCTCCCAGCTAGTGCCGTAGCGCGGGTGCATGGCCAGTTCCGCCATGTCTTCAATCCCCAGCAGGAAGTGCAGAATACCGCTGTCGCGCAGGTACACCTTCGGGGACTTCACCATCCGCTTGCCCAAGTTCTCAAACCACGGCAGCAGCACCCGAATCATAAAGGTACCGGCTAGCAGATCGCGGTAGTGGTTCACCGCCGTGGCGCTCACATCCATGGAACGCCCTAGTTCCGCAGCATTCCAAGTTTGCCCGTGGTAGGCCCAATGCTTCCGGCGACACCTTGGAACCCAAGCTGGGGATGTCCCGTTCCAGAAACGTGCGCGTAAACGACTGCATCCACCGCTTCCAAGCCGCCGCCGACCGCGCCAACCACGCACGTGGAAAGCCACCGCTCATCCAGAGCCGATTCTGATGCTCCGGCCCCACCTCTGCCAACGAGAAGCCGCCCACATCCACGAACAGAAGCCGCCCCGCCAGCGTCTCGGAGATGCCTTGGATCATGTCCCAAGAGGCACTGCCGAGCAGCAGAAAGACGGCCTTCCGATTCGGATCGTCGCACGCCGGGCGCAGTACCTCGAACAGGAACGGGAGGCGTTGCACCTCATCGATGACGATCAAACCCTCGCTGTTGCGCAATAGGGTTTCCGGCGTTTGCGACAACGCTTCGCGGACGGTCGCGATCTCCAAGTCGAACACTGTTGACCGGCCCGGCCATGCCGCTGCGACTTGTTGCACCAACGTCGTCTTGCCGACCTGCCGGGTACCGAGTAAGGCCACAGTCGGTGCCTCTTCAAGACTGATAGCTGCCCCGGAGAGCAGGGCCGAGCGGGGAATAGATTATTGCATATCGTTTATATACTATTTGATTTTCGACAAGAATACCCTATTCCACAGATAGCGCAATGGCCCGGGAGTCCTCAGACAAGATCCATTGACACGGCTTATCTATCCGCGCCCGCCTCGACCTCACCCAAGAGCAACTCGCCGAGCGGCTCGGCATCTCCTTCGCTAGCATCAACCACCGGGAGGGTGGCGCGAGCAGGCAGCAAAAGGCAGCACAAGAGGCCATCGCCGCACTCGCTGTCGAAGCGGGCGTTGACGCAGCCGAGCCAACCGAAGCGGCCGGGCGCGTGACGCAGCGGCGGAAAGGCAAAGGCCGGGCGGCCGGGCCTTCGACCAAGCCCATGGAACAAATGCTGTGGGATGCGGCCTGCTCCATCCGCGGCGAGAAAGACGCCGCCAAGTTTAAGGACTACCTGCTGCCGCTCCTATTCCTCAAGCGGCTATCCGATGTGTTCAACGACGAGATCCAGCGGCTAGTCGAGGAATACGGCGACCGAGACATCGCGCTGGAAATCGCCGAGGGTGAGATTCGGGTTATTTATCTTGACCTGCCTACCATTACCATTGAAGGAGCCGAGTGCTCCAATAAATAGAGGCTGAGCAATGCGAGATGAGTTCGATAATGGCAAACTTGCGATCTCATCATGGACACTGTCCAGCATGGTGCAGCCGTCTGATATGGAGACAACTTGAAACTAACGAAAGTCCGTATCACCGATTTCCAGAGCATTCAGGATTCAACCGAATTTGGTATCGATGATGCCATCTGTTTGGTTGGGAAGAACGAAGCGGGAAAGACCGCCCTTCTCAAGGCTCTGTACCGTTTGAATCCCATCGTCGAGGGAGAAGGGCACTTCGATACCACCGATGACTACCTCCGCTGCTCGGTGAGTGATTACGAAGACGATATTGCGGCTGGAAATCGCGAGCCGGCCACAGTCGTCATTGGTGAAGCTGCGACCCAAATTCAAGAAAGCGGATGCGAATCCGCAGATCCTCATCGTCACCGACAAGCTGCTCACAGGCTACGACGCGCCGCTCTTCTACTGCCTGTATCTCGACGAATCCATGTGCGACCACGTGCTCCTGCAAGCCATCGCACGCGTGAACCGCCCTTACGGTACGCAAAAACGGATCGGCCTCGTAGTCGATCTTGTCGGCGTACTGCGCGAACTGAAAAAGGCATTGCTGTTCGACTCGTCTGACGTCAACGGCGCAATAGAGGACCTCAATCTCCTGCTAAGCGAGGTACAGGAGAATCCTGCCCAAGAGGGGCCCTGACGTGGTGCTGCGAAGCGCACCAAGCTCGGACGCGGCCTCCGGCGGGCAGTCGAAACCGAGCCGGACCTGGTGCCAGTGCTGCTGCTCTTAAAGGAACGCGCCGAAAGCATCCTGAAAGAACTGGAAGCACGAGACAACGGGCTATCGCCATGCGCGTTCGCCGTCCATTGGGCACTGAAGATCGCTGGCATCGCCATCATGGCGTTTCTCGACCGCTTTCCCAACGCGGCCGTCAACGCCGATGAGCAACGACGGCGGCGCACGGCCCTCTATGTCCCGTTGCTGCAACTGCACCGGGACAAACGGAGCCGCGTCGTAGAGCACACCCTCGGCATTTTGAAAGCAAGCCGCCTGACGAACGGCGCGAGGTCATGCGCGAGCGCGGCGCCTCTTGGACGCGGCGGCTGAAGGTCCAGCGCGTACAGCGCATGACGCGCAAGAAAGGCCCGTGTTCAGCCGCGGACTCGCCGATCAGGACTTAGGCTTCCAAGAACTCGTCATTGTCCACGAGCTGCTGCACCTGCGCGTGCCCGCTGTTCAAGGCCTTGCTGACGGCCCACGTGCCCGCTTGGCAAACGCATGCTGCTCAGCGCACCAAGGCCAAGCGGCCCACTGCGACAAACGAATCCGCCACCAAGCGATAGAAGTAAACCCCCGAGGCCACCACCCGCCCGCCTTGGTCGCATCCATCCCAGACGAATCGATAGCGGCCAGCCGCTAACGCCCCATCCACGAGGTGGCGTACGGGCCGGCCCAGCGCGTCGTAGAGCACCAGCGCGACCGAAGCTGCCTTTGGCAGGTCAAACGACAGCGCAACCTCGGCGTTGAAGGGGTTAGGATAGGCCGGATGCAGTGCAAAGTCGGCGGGCAAGACCACCGCCTTGGACGCTCCTTCCTCCGTGCGAAACGGCACCCACGCCACCGCGCCCTCGATCTGCGCGGCAATGGCCGCGCTGTCGGCCCCGCTCCAGTAGTTGTCTTGGGCATCCAGCTCCTCGGTGCTCAAGTTCTCAATGGCCGTGGCGTTGTTGGCAAAGGTGTTGCCACGAATCGCCGGCGGCACCTGCGGCCCTTCGGCCCGGATGGCTACCGTATTGTCCGCAAAGCGGTTGCCGACGATATGCGGCGCAGAATCCACAGATTGGAGCGCTGGGGTCCCGCGGACAAACTCGCTGGCGCGAATTTCCAACGACTCCACGCCGGCTAGCTCCAAACCCCGACCCCCGACAAACGAACTCATCTCAATCACCCCTCTCGTCCCCAGCCCCAAGCGCAGGCCCGCAGTAACATGGGCCCTAAACGTCGAGTTCCATATCTCCACCAGCGATCCGGCGATTTCGGCACCGGCGCGCAGGTTGCGCTCGACCAGCACCTGTGCAAGGACCAAACGCGCCGCACCCTCGGCGCGCAGGCCATCGCCTTGGTTGCCGACGATGCGGCTGTCGTGCAATTCCACTTCACCTAGCCACTCCTCCAAATCCATGCCGTGCGCAGTGTTTTGCTCAATCTGCGACTTCCACATCTCGATGCGTTGGCCGCGGCCGCCTATGGCCCGTACCCCAGTCCGCGGGTCGTCCGGGTCGAGGCGACCGTTGTCGATTATGGCGACGCGGATGGCCTCTAAGGATGCGTTGTTGAGCAGGATCCCCTCTTGGCCGTTGCCCTCAATGGTGACGTTCCGCAGCGCAAGCTGTCCACTGCCAGCGATGAGTACGGCCGGGCCGGCGATGGTGGTAAATTCGGTCCGATCTACCTGTGCTTGGCCGTTGAGCGTCAGCCGCAGGCCATTGCCGCCGCTTTCGCGCACCGCGGAGTCGGCTATGCGCAGGTTCGTCTCCTCGTCAATCTCGCCGCTAAAGGCAAAACCCGTACGCGTTAGCTCGGCGTGCTGCACCTCAACTTGAGCACTTGGCAGCACGCGAATGCCATACCACAGGCCATCGTTGTCCGGACCGGGATCAGTGCTTAGCTGCGCCCGCTGTCCGGCCACCCCTTCAATCGTCAACGCGCCTTCCACGATCAGTTCGGCGAAGTCCGGGGACACGCCGCGGCGGCTGAGATCAAAGCGAGCAAAAGACACGCTGCTCGGGCCAATGTGCAGTTCGGACCCGGCCGGCACCAGCAAATCCGCGTACACGGCCCGCTCGTCCAGCCACTGCGTTCGCCCCGGAGGTAAGCGGAAGCCGACGACCCCGCGATGGGCGTGTTCAATCGCGATGGCCCCTAAATCGACCGCTTGGCCGTCGAGCAGGTAAATGCCCGACCAATCCGAGGGGCCGGTGCGCATCGCCCTCGACGCAAAAGAGGCGCCCGCTCCGATTTTGAGATCGCCATAGACGATCAGCTCGCTGCGGTCTGGATCAAACCCCGTGCCCTGTGCATCGCCGCGGGCGAAGCGGATCTCCGCATCGGCATCAATGGTCAGCGTTGCGCCCGGCACCACGACCACGTCCCCGTCCAACTCCACTCGGCCCGTCCACGTCGCGTTGCCGCCAATATGGCCGGTGCGTTGTTCCCGGACCACATCGACGACCATAACTGCGCCGTGCGGGCGGATGTTGTCTATGGCCACGCCCAACGGCAAGTTCCGCGCAAAGCCCGTGTGCCCGCTGAAGGCCGGATTCGTGTCCCAAGCGAAGCGGCGAAAGCGAATGCCGTCAAAGGGGTCGGTCGCATCGCCCTCGTTGCCATTGTGCGCCGAAGAGTACGCCGAGTCCCGCGCCCAAAAATCGAGATTGTCCAGTCCCTCCACGGTATCGGGGTCGCCGCCGGGAAAACCTCGGTCGGCAAAAAGCCCATCGGCGCAGACTAAATCGACCTGTTTGTGGCGTTCCTCGTCGTTGTCTGCCTGTTCGTCTATGTGCCAGATGAGCAGGCCGTCTTGCGGGATATGGCGGTTGTAGTACGAGCCGTCCGCGCGCCGGTGTTCCAGCAGGAAGTACTCATCTTGGCTCAGGGGAATTTTAAACACCTTCCGGTCGCTGAAGATCTCCCCGATTTCCAGCCCCTCGACGCTCCCTTGCACTTCCACCACCTCCACCCAACCGAGGGTGGCCAGCGACCAAGCTGAAAATGCGTTGGGGCCATCTCCCCCGCCCCAACCCAACGTCCCTCGGCCCATGATTCCCCACTTGCCAATGCCCGCTGAATCGTCCTCCGGGTCCAACTCGGCCGCGATCAACGCCGTCTGATCGAATAGATCGGGCAACCCCAACACATGCGCGAACTCGTGGCACATCGTCGAGGCCGTGACGCTGAAGGTGTGGCCCCGCTGGGTGGTACCGCTAAAACCTGTGAAGCGACTCCGCACCTGCACAAAGCCGCCGCTGGCCGCTGGATCGCCGCTGATGTAATCGGTGTCCAGCCCCAAGCTGGCGATACCAGTGGCCACGCCAACAAAAAAGTCGCGGGGCGAGGTATGCAGGTTGATAAAGACGATATCGACGTACCCGTCGTCGTCGCCAGAGTTGGGCACTCCGTCGGGGCCGTCGTTGTCAAAGAGACCTAAGTCCATGTCTGCATCCGCTGCAGTGAGGATCTCCAAATTGAAGCGCCCGAATTGGCCCAAGCTTCCTGGGATATCGGCTAGATAGGCCTCGGCACGCTCACGGGAGCGATAGCGCCGAGGTAACACTTGGCCATCAATGTGGAGCCGTCCGTCCGACATCCCGCGGTAGAAGTGGGCAAAACTGCCGGGCAACTCGGCGTCGAAAAGGTCATTCGCCCACAAGGGGGCCGAGTCTCCGGCCCCCTCGTCTGCAAACTGCGCGAAGATAACCAGCGCATTCAGATGCTCCGGCGTCTGCACAACCTGCTGCGCTGCCGACTCCAACGCCGCGCAGGCAAATTCAGCCGCTAGGGCTTGGGAAGGGAGGAAGAGGAGGAGGAAAAGGAACAATCGCTGCGTCATGAAGGATGCTCAAATCGCCCAATCAAACGGCAGATCACTGATGTCGCGCAACGTAAAATGGTAAATGCAGTCTATGTCGCCAGTGCCATAGGCCAGCGACGCGATTCGCCCCGGTAATGGTTCGCCAACAACGACGACGATGTGCGGCGTCCTCTCCTTGCGGTTGTGCATCAAGTTCAAACCTTCCGTCCGTGCGTTTTGCGAGCGGTCGCTGCGAATCGTCCATTTGCACGAAACGCTGGCGTACAAAATATCCGCTTGCGAATTCGCACTACGCAAAGGCGTATGCGTGGCTATTTCGCCTTTTCCCAACAACACGTCGTTTTCATCGATCCTCCGCAACACATAGGACAAATGCTGGTATTGCCCGTAATCGCCTATATTACCGCCTAGCGAGAATTCCCACTCGCCCGGACGCAGATGGGCTAGCAGTCCAAATGCGTCGCGCAGAAAATCCTTGGTCACCTCCTCGAATCGGTGGCCCGCCGTTTGTCCGGCTAGTCTTTCCGTCTTCACTGGGAACCCGATAAGGTCAATAATTCCCCTGCCTATTCTGACGCTTGCCGCGCTCCCGCTATCGGCATTGTTGGGCACACCAGATTCGTTTTGGCGCAGTACCTTGTCGCAAATCTGGCGATAATATGCGTTTCTCAGTCCTTTGATCCGGCCCGACATTGCGGTTTCACCAAGCCAATCACGTATTCTTCGTGCATCCTCTGTTCAATCTGCGTGTGTCGTTTGGTCCCCCAGCACACTGACATCATGCGTTTGTCGCAATCCAAGCGGCGGACGCCGATTCCGGCCAAGCCAGACGCTTTCGCCAATGGCAGCGAGCCCCTTTCGCGTCTCGACATCCATGTTGCGCAGATGCGAGGTCCCGACGACAATCACGGTCGCCTTTCCTTTTTTTAAAACCCGCTGCATCTCCGCAATCACAGCGTACATCTCGCCGAAATACTGGCGCAAAAATACCGCCTTTTTCGATTTGCATAGCTGATCAATTATCGAGTCCACGCCAAAGACTGCGAGGTCTTGACGGGTAACAGTGAAGCCTTTGTCCAGCAGCGAATAATCGCGAGTCATCACGCCGCAACAGGCGGTCACTTTGCCATTTGGGTGGATGGTAATAGCTGAGAATATATCTCCGCATATGCTCTGGACGCAGCTTTCGTCCACGAGAATCATATCTTCTTCTTTGATGTGGTTGGGGCTGTACGCAAAAACAATCCGGGCCATGACTAGCCATCTGCAAGGGACCTGTTCTCATGGAGATACCGAAAATAGGCACACTAGTAGGTTCCCGCCCTGTCAATGGATTCGATCGTCGAATAGTCTATCTAGGCCAATATGTATCGGGATCCGAGGTTTCATATCAGAATCTCCTGTAGGTCTCTAAATACTTGAAATCGGCAGATTCCAAGCATGGAGCCGTACAGACTACTGGCAACCCGGCATCGTATGAATCGCCAAGTGTCAGCGAAGCGATCCTTGAGCGGGTCTAAAAAATTGTATTCTAACGGCGGAAAAAGTGAAAATGGGGATAAGTATTTATTTTTTAATGCCTTACGTTTATTTTTTCAGCGAGGAATTGGGGATAGAAGCAGGATGTAGTCTCTGAGAAGCGGTCTGAAAACCCCCGTTGGGCCGCGTTGAGCAGCGGGCGAGAGGCCCTAGAATGGAGCGTTTTTCGAGGACGAGAGGCCCTCGCTCCCAAGTTATTTTCTGCACGAAAGGGACAGCAGCCGGAGTTTTCAGACCGCTTTTGAGACAGGTACTGCCGGCGGCAACTTCATCTCAAATGTTGGATTGTTTATCATCTTCCGGTTCGTCCTCCGACGAGCGGAATAGCAGGCTTCGCTTCAGGGGGTCGAATATATTGAGACGGTAAGAGCGTTTTCAAAAAAAATTTCGCGGCACCGCAAAAAGTTTAGTTGTTGACCTTCACGTAAGTTGATTTACAGCCTTGACTCCAATGCCAATACGGGAGAGGTGTGAACCAAGTTTGGTGAATCTCAATAAGGTTGTCGATCCTGCCGATCTCCTCGTCTTTGGCCTCGAGGAAGGTCACGCTCAGCGTTCCTCATCCTCCGATTTCTCCTCGTCCTTCTCCTCAAGCTGGCTGCGAATGACGCTTGGGTCTTCGGCGACGCGGTCGCCGCCGGCAAGGCCAGAGAGGATTTCAAAGCGAGTCGAGGTCTCAATACCGATGGCCAATTCTACTTCGGCGAAAGCACTCAGCGGCAGGTGCAGTGCGCTGTCCGGACGCGTGCTGTCCGCAGCGGCGGCCAACGAATCCGGCGACTGGGCGATGTAGGCGACAAAGCGCTCGCGCACATCCGCGCCTCGCTCGTCTTCTCCGTCCTCATCGTCAAAAACCTCCAGCACCCGCTCAACCGGCAAGTACAACGCGCTGTCGCGTCGCGCAAAGAGAATGTCGATGTCGCAGGACATGCCCTGGCGCAGGCGCGGCGCGTGCTCGGTTATCTCGATCTCGGTATCAAAGGTGACGATGGTGCTGCCCTGCTTCTGCTGACCCACCGGCGCAATCCAGCGCACCCGGCCGCCATAGGTGGTGTCGGGATACGCATCCACGACAATGCTCACGGCTTGGCCGACCTGCACCCGGCCAATGTCGATTTCCGCGATGTCGCCGCGCACGATCAGCTGGCTAGGGTCGCCGATCTGGAAAAGCACCGTCCCACCCGAATACGATGACAGCCCAGAGGCCACCACCTCGCCGATTTCTACGTTGCGACGGATGACAATGCCGTCGATCGGGGCGAGGATATGCACCTCGTCAAGCGCGACTTGATCTTCCGAAAGCGGGGCGCGGTGTAGGTTGGCCTTGGCTTCAAGCATGTCGAGTTCGAGCTGAGCCAAGCGCAGGCTGGTGCGCGCTCGCGTCAGGCGCACCTCGGCTTCCTCAAACTGCTTGGCCGGCACCATCTTGCGGTCGAAGAGAGCCTTCTGGCGGGCGAAGTTGCGCTCCTCTTCCGCCAAGTTGATCTTGCCCTGTTCCACGCTCGAGCGCTTCTGATATAATTGCAGCGATTGATTGGGGTCTGGCTCGATGACGGCCATCAGCTCGCCCGTCTCAACCCACGCACCGGCCTCTACGGGCAACTCGCGGATTTCGCCGGCAATGGTAGATTTGACCTCCACGGTGCGCACCAGTTCGATGCGGCCGGTTTCGGCCAGCTTATCGACGACCGAGCCCCGCTCGACGACCGCGGTGGGATAGGTCTCTTCGGTCTTTTCCTGCCGCAAGTTGAAATAGACCGCGGCTCCGACCGAGCCGGCCAAAAGCAAGAAGACGAGGAGCTTCAAGAGGCTGCGTTTCTTGGTCGCCACGTCAACCTCCGGGGCCGAGGGTGCTGAAGAATGCGCCGATGGCGAGAAAAATTAGAGTGATGGCCGCAACACTCACATAGGCGCGGCTGCGCTCTATCTGCCCGACGATAGACAAACCGAGGCCGGCGACGACGACCATCCAGACGGCAAAGGGATCGATAAAACTCAATAAAGCTCCCGCGAAATTTTTTTGGGCCTCCTCGGGGAGGAACATTCCCAGCCCTATTTGCACCTTCATCGTCTCATTGGCCAAGACCAGCGGGGCCTTGACAATGTGCTGGAGAATGGAAATCAGCGACGTATAGGCTACTACGGCCAAGCAGTGACCATAGCCCAGTAGGCCGCCGAGTAATTTGCCTACCAAGAGGTAGATCGCAGCACCAATAAAGAGCATGACAAACGTCATAACCGGTGCGGCAATTAGCGTACTGAGCAGGATGGCGTCTGCAGTGCCTTCCATTTCACCGCTTTGTTCTGCGGGCATCTGCTGCTTCACCTGCTCCATCGCCTCAGCCACGTAGATAGGCGAGGTTAAATACGTGGAGGCGAAGGTCACCGCCGCGACTACAATGATCGGCACCAACCAGTCGGCAGCACTGCGCTGCTCTCTTACGGCCTCAAAGGTCTCGGATGGAGCGTAGAAGACGCGGAATATGCGGCCGACGATGCTGATTTCTGCTTGGGGAGCTTCCATGGCGGTTCCCTCCTGTTGGGTGAAAGCGAGTTCGGCAAGCAGAAGCTACTTGCCCGATACTCCGTCCATGAAAGCAAACTAACGATTGTCTAGCACAGTTCCAAACAAAGCTCCAACAGGGCAACCACAAAGATGGCCCACCTGCTACAACCACTGTAATAAGAAACGAGCCTGTGCCTCCTCTAGGCTTAGCAAGCCTTGTACGTACTCGCGGATGCGCTTCAGCATGGCCGCCGGGTCGTTGTACGCTCCCTTGAAGAACAAGTCGCTCGTCGTCTCCCAACGCCGGCCTATGTCCCCAAAGGCATCGGCCGCAGCCGACAGAGCACCCAAGCCGGTTGCCGCCGCTAGCCGCCGCAGGTTGTCGTCCAGCCGCCGCCGCTGCGGGCCGAGTAGGGCCATCTGGCTAAACACCTCCTGCATCCAAACGCGCAGGCTCTCTTCGTCCCGCCCAATCTGACGCTCCATCTCTTCGACAAAGCGCTGCGCGGCTGGCAGGCCCGTCTCTACCCGGCCGACCTTGTTGCCCGCGAGCATCTCCCGCACATCTTCCAAGAGTACCTGCCCCATTTTTTCAACTGGATAGGGGTCGAGGCCCTCGGGTACCGCGTAGTCGTACACCACCAGCTCGGGCAACATCTCGGGCAAGCAAGACAGCGGAACCTTCCCCACAAAGCCCTGCGGATTGACCAAGATCATCAGCACATCTGCTGCTTGATCGTACCCGGAGATGAGCATGGCTTCGCTCGCGCCGGGTGTGCGATTGTAGTAAAAGGCCGCATCGCTCACATCGCGTGCATCCACCCAAGCGAGCAACACCCGGTCGGCGGCAATCAACTCCTCAATCGCCTGCCACAGGTCGGCAAAATTATCGCGGCGCACCTCGCGGCGCTCAATTCCGTAGAGATAGTACAGGTTGCGGTGGAGCAGCTCGTCGGCGGGCAGGCCGACTGGCATTCTCTCCTCGGCGTCAAAAAAGAACGACCAGCTCATCAAGGCCCCGTAGTACGCTCGCTCGTCGGCGAGCTGGGGGCTGTAGTATTGGAGCGCGGCCATAATAGTTTCCCCAGAGACGAACAACATGGGGCGCCCCTCGACTCGGTATAGATTAACAGGGCACAGTACCTTTTTCACGGTGTCCTCGGTCGGTTAGAGAGTCGTGACTCATTTTGCAATCATGGCAGCGAGGCGGGATCTTTCCGCGCCTGTCCTGCCCGAAGGCAAGGTGAAGCAGGCGCGAACAGGACGCATCTCCCTCGAAGAAGGAGAACAGGAGGCCCCCGAAGGGGCCGGGCCGTGTCCAACATTCCTGCAGAATGCAGCGATGTCTCTACCTATTCGCCAAGGCGGAGGGAGCGACCCTTCGCCGGGTCTCGGCTATTGTATTAAGCAGATAACCCGACTAAGGCGGGATCTGCAAGGAATGCTGGACAGCCTGAAGATAGGGGGAGATGACCGCTGGCGACAAGGCAAACGGAAAAAATCCTTAACGGGTAACGGTGGCGTTACGTAGATTCCAAAATCGGCTACACTGGCAGACACCCGCACACACATCGGCCAAGGAGCAACCTCCGCCAGTTTTGTATCTTTTTTACGACATCTTTGTTTGGTAATGGTCAAAAAAAACCAGCCCCTTTGCGGGGCTGGTCGTCATGCTGTAACTGCGAGCGCTAGTCAGACGACCTGTTCAACCGCTGCCAAACTCTTCTTATCCAGTTCGCCGAGATGAGGAATTTCAAAGCGGTTGCCGTCCACGTCGGTGATCAGCAGCCGGTGGTCGCCGAGCCACTGGGCGTTTTCCGAGACGTTTTGGACGACGAACTCGCGCGGGCCGCGGTCGGTCTGCACGTCCCAATAAGAAGTGCCGTATTCGTTGCGCACCGCGTTGACCCGCTGAATCACCGCCGTCAAATAGCGGCGGTCCAGCTCCTCCTCAATCAAGGCGCACGCCTCTCGATCGAGCTGTTTGAGGTCGTCGATCATACAGATCTCCTCGTCTTTGGCGTCGAGGAGACAAACATAGCGAGTCGGGTGGGAAAGCGGCGCGGCGCGGACCACCTTCACCTTCAGGTACGAGCGGTCGCCGTCGAGGGTCAAGCGCAAAATCCAAGCCGGCTCGCGGAAGAGGCGCAGCTTGCCAATTTCTACGTGCTCGGGGTGAGTCACGGAAATCGGGGTGATCGATAGTTTTGCGTTATCTGTCATTGCGTCGTTCCTTGCTAGCCGCTGGTGGCCATGACCGCCGATGTCTCGTGTTGGGTCTTTACGAGATTGTAAAAAATGCCCTCGCGCGCCATGAGTTCCTCGTGCGTGCCAATTTCGGCTATTTTGCCCTCGTCGAGGACCACGAGGCGATCCGCGCTGCGCAAGGTCGAGAGCCGGTGGGCAATGGCGAAGGTCGTGCGGCCTTTGACGAGCCGCTGAATCGCCTCTTGGATCTTTTTCTCGGTCGGCGTGTCGAGCGACGAAGTCGCCTCGTCTAAGATCAGGATCCTCGGATCGTGGAGAATGGCCCGCGCAATCGCGATGCGCTGCTTCTCGCCGCCGGCGAGTTTGTTGCCCTGCTCCCCGACGACCATGTCGTACCCGTCGGGCTGTTTGACGATGAACTCGTGGGCGTTGGCCGCACGGGCCGCACGCAAAATCTCGTCGAACGTGGCACCGGACTTGCCGTAAGCAATGTTTTCGGCAATCGTGCCATTGAACAAAAACGACTGCTGGGCAACCAAGCCGATCTGCGAGCGCAGGTCGCGCAGGCAAATTTTGCGGATATCGACCCCATCAATGGCGAGGCGGCCGAGCGAGACATCGTAAAAGCGCGTGATTAGGTTGATCAGCGTACTCTTGCCCGCCCCAGACTTGCCCACCAAGCCGATCATCTCGCCCGGTTGCACCACTAAGTCGATGTCGCGCAGGACGACCTTGCCCGGGTCGTAGCCAAAAGCCGCGCCTTCAAAGGCTACTTGGCCCTTAAGCGCGGGAGCGCGCTGGGCACTGGGATTGTCGAAAGGCTCGGAGGGCGCATCGACGATTTCAAAGATGCGCTCGGCACCGGCAAAGGCCCGCACCATGAAGCTATAGAAGTCGCCAAACCACTTGAGCGGGTGGTAGAGCATCCACAGATAGGCGATAAAGGCCATCAGCTCACCCAGCGACAGGTCGCCACCAACGATCTGCTGACCGCCGAAATACCACACGAAGAACCCGCCAAAGCTCATAAAAAAGTTGGTCACCATGAAGAAGACTAACCAAGAGCGCTCTGCGCTGACGCTGATTTGGCGCAAGGCGTGGTTGCGCTGATCAAAGCGCTCGGACTCGCGGTGCTCTTGCGCAAAAGCCTTGACAACGCGGATGCCGGCGATCGACTCGTTGAGATGAGTAGTAAGCCGCGACCAGCGCGCCGACCAACGGCCCCAGAAGCGCTGGAGGCGATTCCAGATGAGGCTTGAGCCAATGACAATCGGCGGCACCGGGGCCAGCACGTAGAGGGTCAGCTCCCAGTTCATGTAGAACAGCAGCCCCAGGATGCCGACGATCATCGCGGCATTAGAGACGATGTAGGGCATGTCAAAGAGCAGATAGTCTTCGACCATCTCCGAGTCGTTGTTCATGCGGGAGATCAAGGCACCAACCTTGCGCTTGTCGTAAAAGCGCAGGGGCAGGTACTGGAGTGCCTTGAACAAGTCCGTGCGCAAGTGCTCGATGGCGCGGAAGCCGACCCGAGTGTTGAGCCAGCGGCGGACCACACCGACGCCCCACTCGACGACCCCAATCAAGAAAAGGCCGCCGACTAGCCAGTAGAGCAGGTTGGTAGCCGCGCCGGGGACGAGTACGTCGTCGATGAGATGCTTAATGATATAGGGCGGTGCCAACTCCAGAAGCGAGGAGAACACGGTCAAGCCTAGCAACGAGACTAGCTGGAGGCGATAGGGCAGCATGTAGCGGATCAGGCGCTTAAAGGTATCGAATTTGGCGATGCAGACCGGGCATATCCCGCCCACCTCGGGCAGCCGACGCTGGCATTGCTCGCAGTGCGTGTAGTCGAGCTCGTGAGGCAGGTTGAGATCTTGGCCCTCTTTAAGCTGTGCGATGCCCCCGGCGACCTCGGCGAATTTGGGCGCTAGTGAATTGGAGTAGTACAGATGCGTTGGTGCGCCCTCTTCGCGCTCCAGCTCCAAGCGCCCACCGCCGACTAGCGCCTCAATGCGGGCGGACTTGACCGACGACAGCGAAAATTCCACATCGCCGCCCGAGCCGTTCGGCTCCAAGACCATCAGGCGCTTCGACGTGACGACCAACCAGAGCTGCTCAAAGCGGTCCTCGCCGACCATATCCGTGGCGACTTGGATCAGGACTTGCTCCTCGCGGCCCTTGCGCGATTCGACTTTGGCTTCGACGGTGCGCGGTAGATTTTCCAAAAAGGTGGACATGGATGGTCTATTCCTTGATGGCGATGATCTCGGCCACCTGTTTTTGCAAATTGACCAACTCGTAAAAGGTCCCCTGTTTCTCCAGAAGCTCTGCGTGCGTCCCCGCCTCGACGATGCGACCGTCGTCGAGGACCATCAGCCGGTCGGCATTGCGCAGAGTCGAAAGCCGGTGGGCAATTGCCACGGTGGTGCGACCCTCGATGAGCCGCTGAATCGCCTCCTGGATATGCAGCTCCGTCTCCACATCGACCGAGGCGGTGGCTTCGTCGAGGATTAACACGCGCGGGTTGTGGAGGATGGCGCGGGCAATGGAGACGCGCTGGCGCTCCCCCCCCGATAGCCCGGCCCCCTTTTCTCCGACTTGGGTCTCATAGCCATCGGGCTTGGCCATGATGAAGTTGTGGGCGTTGGCCGCACGAGCGGCCGCCATGATGTCCGCAAAGGAGGAGCCGGGCCGCCCGTAGCCGATGTTTTCGGCAATGGTACCGGAAAAAAGCACGGGCTCCTGCAGCACGATGCCGATTTGCGAGCGCAAGTCGCGTAAGGCGATGCGGCGAATGTCGATTCCGTCGATCTCAATGGACCCGTAGTCAACGTCGTAGAAGCGGGCGATTAGGTTGACGGTTGTCGTCTTGCCGACCCCAGACTTACCCACGAGGCCAATCATCTCGCCCGGCTGGACGTCCAAGTCAAAATCCTTCAGCACCGGCTTGCTCTTGTCGTAGCCAAAGGTGACGCCCCGGAAGCGAATGCCTCCCTTCATCCGCAGCATTCGCTCCGCGGTCGGATCCTCGTATGCCTCGGGCCGGGTGTCGATGACCTCGAAGATGCGCTCGGCCCCGGCAAAAGCCCGCGACATCCAGGCATTGACTTGGCCGAACCACTCCAAGGGGCCGTAGAACAGCCACATATACGAGTAAAAGGCCAACAACGTGCCCAAGGTCATCTTGCCGCCGAGGACTTGCAGCCCGCCGAGGAGCCAGACGATCAAGACTCCCAAACCCGTCAAGAACGTGATGGTAGCGAAGAACACGCCGCGATTTATCGCGGTCTTTTCGGCGACTTCGCGCAGCCTGCCATTGGGCTTGGCAAAGGCCGCTATTTCCCGGCCCTCTTGGGCAAATGCCTTGACGACGCGGATGCCGGTAAGCGTCTCCACTGTGCGCTCGGTCAGGCCAGACCAGACCTCGCCCCACTTAACGAAAAACCCGCGCAGCCGCTTCCAAAAAATCACCCCCCACAGCATGATCAGCGGAACGGGCACCAACACGTACAGGCTCAACGACCAACTCATCCAGAACAAAAAGCCAAGTATGCCAAAGACCATCAGGCCGTTGATGACGATATAGGGCAAGCCATCGACGAGGAAGTCCTGTAACATGCCGGCGTCGCGGGTGGCCCGTGAGATGAGGGAGCCGACCTTGCGCTTGTCGTAAAACTGCAAGGACAGCATTTCCAACCGGCGGTAGAGAAGCGAGCGAATATCCGCGGTGAGCTGCGCCCCGAGCCAAGTCGCAATCCAGCCGTGGGCCCATTCGGCGACCCAAGACAAGAAGCGGACGCCGACCAATCCGAGGACTAACAGGCCCAAGAGGTGGATGCGCTCGTCAAACCCCGTGGCGTGGCCCTCCACCGGGATCAACACTTCATCGACAATGCGCTTAGTAATTAGCGGTGGGACCAACTCCGCGGCCGTGGTGGCAATGGAGGCGAAGGCCAAGATGCCCGCTTTGAGCTTGTACGGGCCGAGATAGCTAGCGATGCGCTTGAGGGTCGCCAGTTTTTTGATACACGCCGGACAGATGCCGTTTTTCTCTGGCAAGAGCTGATGACAGCGCCCGCAGCGGGTCCGGTCCAAGTGCCCATTGACGACCAACGGCTGGCCTTGGCGCAGCTGCTCCAAGCCCCGCGCCACCTCGGACATCTTGTCGGCCTCCGAGTTAGTGTAGCCCAGCGACAAAGCCGGCCCATCCACGCGCTCGATCGCCAATTTACCGCCGCCGACGAGTGCGTCGGTGCGCACCTCGGCCAGCGAGGCGAGTGGGATATCGACGATCTCACCCTGAGCGGGCACGACGAGGACCCGACGCGGAGTGGCCACCAGCCACTGGTGGCCAAAGCGGCCGTCGGCGGCCAAATCCGTAGAGGCGCGGATTAGCACCTCCTCCTCAGCGGGTAAGGCGGCGGCAATCCGCGCATCGGCGGTCGCGTCGGCTGGCTCTAGCAGTTTTTGCATGCTCATGCCTCGGCAAAACCCCGGGAGTGGCCCCGGAAAACAGGTTGACTCAACCCTGAAGAAGCTACTCTTGGCGTTTGGACAATGGCAAGGGAAAATTGGGAAAGGGCACTCGGTTGTGGACAATCGCTTTGCCAACCCGCTCTTATGCTTACATTATATATTTATGACCGCAGACCAAAAGAAGCTGGTGCCCTCGCCTCGCGAAAAGCGCAACCAGCAACTCGCGCACTCCTTCTGCGATCTCGCTCTAGAGCAAATGCCCGCTGAGGACCTTTTGCGCTGGGCCAGCGAGACCTTTCCCGGCCGGGCCGTACTCAACACCAGCTTCCAGTACACCGGGGTTGCAATGATCCACATGGCATCGTCCATGGGGTTGAACTTGCGCTTTGCCACCATCGACACCCTCCGGCTCCACCCCGAGACGTACGCCTTTATGGAGGAAGTCAAAGCGCGCTATGGCTGCCACTTTGAGGTCGTCCAGCCCAAACGCGGCGATGTCGAACGGATGGTCGCACGTCACGGCGAGTACTTGTTTTTTGATTCCAAGGAAAAACAGGAACACTGTTGCCAAGTGCGGAAGGAATGGCCTAACAACGCGCTGCTGCGGACCGCCGACTGCTGGGTTTCGGGGCAGCGCCGGGACCAGTCCGAGCATCGCCAGCAAACGGCGAAGAAGGCGGTCTTAATTGACGAGTACAGCACCCGGCGCAAAATACTCAAGCTCAATCCGTTGGTGGACTGGAGCGAAGACGCGCTGATCGAGTTTACGCGGGCAAACGACTTGCCGGTGCATCCGCTCTACAGTCAAGGCTACCCGAGCTTTGGCTGCATCATCTGCTCCACCCCGACTCGGCCCGACGAACCCAAGCGCAGCGGTCGCTGGCGTTGGTTCAACGAACGCGGCGCTGCCACAGACGACCACAAAGAGTGCGGCCTGCACTACAACATCTGAGAGAAACCGCGCAATGGTCCACGCCTTGGAATGGCGCTACCACCGCCCTAACTGAACAAGCTGCAAGCGCGCACAAGAGTTTCTTGTGCAGAACGGCATTGCCGACGGCATCGTGCAGAGTGCGACCAAAGAACCTATCGCGGGCACGGCAGCCCTCGCCCTGCTAGAGAACGCGACCGAGCTGTTCATCGCCCAAGGGCAGCGTGTCCTCCGCTTCGACCTGACGTGGCAACGACCCGCGGACGAGGAATTGCTCCCGCTTCTGTTGGGGCGTTCTGGCAAGCTCCGGGCACCCGCGTTTCGCTGCGGGACACGCCTGATAGTCGGCTACAACCAAGTGCTGCTGCCGCTGGCGTTGGGCTGATAACGAGAGGCTCTGAAATGCCGCCTTATCCAACGGCCACTACAAAGCAAGGGATTGAGACGAAGGGTCCATCCATGCGGCATTGCTTCAGCACTGGGCGAAGGTCAATGAAGTCCCCTTTTCGAGATTGGAGCAGGCGAATTCGGTCGGTCGTTTTTTGGCCACGTCTCGTACAAGCGAGGTCGAAAGCATTCGCCAGATACTAAGAGCCTATGGCGACCTAGGCTTTCCTTAACATTTGACCCTCAATGCGGCGCGGAGCCTCTATTTTGATCTGTACGGCGAGTCGGCGGCGGCGAGCAGATCAACCAAGCCATCGCGCATCCCCCGGCCACCACCCGCGCTTGCGCCCGCTCCCGAGTGATGAGGGTGCTGACCGATCAAAAGGTGCGCTACCAATAGGTTCCTCAGCCTCGACGATCCCTTTCTCACCTATGGCCGCGAAGCCGAAGTCTTCATCCGCGAGTGCCGGCAGATGCCGGTCGATACATTTTAATGTATGCCGTTGGCTGGCCCGGCGCGTTTTCCCATATAAAAGCTGTACGTGGCAAATGTGGCCGGGAGGATGCGGTCGTGGCGGGCCATATCGTTAATGGCAGTGAGAAAGCCGCCGCGGACTAGGTAAACGAGAAATTCCTCGAGCAGGACTTGCTCCGTCTCTTCGGGTAGCGACGATGTAGCAGCTCTTGGCTGTTCAGCAAGCGCTTTAGACCCACAGCCGCGGCAAAGCTCAGGGGATGGAGGTGAAAATCGACCGCCGCGGCTGGCCCTCTGCGGCCGGGAAAACGCGTCCGCCATGTCCGAGCCGATGGCAATGAGCACGACGCCTTCGAGTAAGCCGGCGTCGGCGAGGTACTTGATCCCCTTGTCCCAACCGGCGATATAGGTCACTTCGTCGAGCGAGATGTAGCGCCGGCACTTCTCGCTGTAGGGTCAATACTAAGCGCACTAGCGCGTGGGGACCGTCGATGAGTTCGCCGGTAAAAAAGCGCAGACGAGCCGGGGCCATCCACTGTTCGAGCAGGGTCGGCTTGCCAATCTGGCGGCCTCCGCCCACAGTATAAATGCCCGGCTGGTTGCGCGGCAGGCGGTCGAGAAGGAGAAAGCGATAGATTAGGGGCTGATCGCGCAGGCGCCTGAGGTGCGGGTCGAGGTCGGAAAAGATGCCTTCGAGATGGCTATTGCGAATCTGAAATTCTTCTAAACTCATTAATTACTTATAGTTACGTTTATTGTTAAAATTTAGCCAATGCAAATCAGTAGCGCAATTTTGCGTTTTCCCGGGGCTTTTCTCAATAGAACTGGCCGTCGTCGGCCAAATTAGGAGAAAAATTCTCGATGCCGTTTTGGGCTTGTGATTCATCTGGCTTATCTTTAATGCGTTCTTAGCCGTCGGATAGCATCCTCAAAAAGCAGCTTTAATTTCTGCATCTTCGACCTGAAGGACGAAAAACGCCGATGACCTTTCTCGAACCCCTCTTCGCCGGCTTGGGCCAGATCCGGGCGCACAAGCTGCGCTCGCTGCTGACGCTGTTGGGCATTGTCATTGGCGTGGCGGCCATCATTGCCGTGGTGTCGCTCGGGGAGGGATTGCGCCGCGAGGTGATTTCGCAGTTCATCTTCAGCGGCGGCGCGGGCATGATCGAGGTGGAGCCGCCGCGCCAGTGGGTGCGCAAGGATGGCCGCTGGGTCCGCCGCTCCTGGCAGGAGCACCTGACCGCGGCCGACATGGCGGCTATGCAGCGGGAAATCGACGAACTGCACACGCTTGTGCCCAGGGTTCAAGGCAGTGCCTCGCTACAGCGCGGCAAGACCACCGTGCAGGCGAGCTATACGGGTACTTCCGCCGCGTTCACCGAGGGCTTCAACTGGCCCTTGACCAGCGGCCGGCCGCTGAGCGCGGACGACTTGCGCCTCGCCCGCAAGGTCTGCCTAATCGGCGGTGATGTGCATAAAGACCTCTTTCAGGAGGCCGACCCGCTGGGCAAGGAGATCTTGCTCAACGGCGACCGCTATGTGGTCGTTGGCGTGCTCGCCGAGCGCGTCCGCTTTGGCCAAAGCGAGGGCAATCTCGTGCTGGTCCCGTACACCACGGCCCAAAAGCGGTTGCAGGGCGTGGATTACTTCTCGGAACTCACGCTCTTCGTCGAGGATTTGGAGGCTGTCGAGCGGGTCGTCGAAGCGGTGCGCCGCGTCCTCCGACGACACCACGAGCACGGCGACGCCTTTGAGGTGGAAACCAGCGAGGGGCAAATAGACAACGCCAATGAGTTCTTCCGCGTCCTACAACAAGTAGGCGGTGGGATTGCGGGGATTTCGCTTTTGGTCGGCGGCATTGGCATTATGAACATCTTGCTGGTGTCGGTGGCCGAGCGCACCCGCGAGATTGGCATCCGCAAGGCCCTCGGCGCTAAGCCGCGCCACATCCTCGGCCAGTTCCTCGCCGAGGCCGTGGTCTTGAGCATGGTCGGCGGCTTGTTGGGCATTCTCAGTGGCTTGGGCTTGGGCTTGGGGGCGGCCTTCGTTATTCAGCAGCTCGCGCCCGGCGCGCCTTTTACCAGCATTGTCTCGGCTGAGTCCGTGCTGTGGGCCGTCGGCTTTTCATCGGGCGTCGGCATCTTCTTTGGCGTCTATCCCGCCTTTCGCGCTGCCCGGCTCGATCCGGTAGAGGCGCTGCGCCGCTCGTGATCTTCCTCGAATCCATCCGCATTGCTCTCGGGCAAATATGGGTCAACAAGCTGCGCACGGCTCTGACCCTGCTGGGTATGATGATTGGGGTCGGCGCGGTCGTCGGCATCGTGTCCATTGGCGAGGGGATGCGGCAGTTTGTCATTGACGAGTTCGGCAAGTTAGGCGGGGCCCAGTTCGTAATGGTTACGCCGCAATACACGCAGCTCAAGGACGGCCGCTGGGTCCCCAACCCCCGCTATAAGCCCTTGACTATGGACGACCTGCGCGTAGTCGAGCAAGCCTCCGACCGCTTGGCGGCGGTTCTGCCATCTATGACGAATGGAGCCGATCTGCGCTATCGCAAGGCCAGCTACCAGAGCAGGGCGGCCGGGACCTTACCCGAGTTCGCCGAGGTATACAACTGGCAGGTCGCCGAGGGCCGCTTCCTGATCAACGCCGACTTGGACAAGCTGCGCCGGGTCTGCGTGATTGGAGAAAAGGTGCGCGAGGAGGTATTTGGCTTGGCCCCCTTCTTGGGCCGCGAGCTCAAGCTCAACGGCCAGCGCTTTACGGTCGTCGGCCTCATGGAGGATCGCCAGACCTTTGGCGAGAACTGGGGCGATCAAGTGCTGGTGCCAGTGACGACAGCCCAGCGACGCCTCGCCGGCAACAAGTACATCCAAGCCTTGGTAGCCCACGCCAAGGAGCAAGAAGACGTACCCCACATTACCGCTGCCATTGAAAAGGCACTCAAAAAGCGCCACGGCCCGGAGGCGAGCTATCAGATCATCAGCGGTCGCAGCATCCTAGAGCAGGTCGAGCAGACTATTTTGCTGTTGAAGTTGGTCGTGGGTGGGATTGCGGGGATTTCGCTTTTGGTCGGCGGCATTGGCATTATGAACATCTTGCTGGTGTCGGTGGCCGAGCGCACCCGCGAGATTGGCATCCGCAAGGCCCTCGGCGCCAAGCCGGTGACTTTGTTGTGGCAATTCGTGATAGAGGCGATGGCCCTGAGCTTGACGGGGGGAGCACTGGGGGTGGCTGCGGGCTATGGGTTGGGCGAGGGCATTGCGCGCGTCATTTCCCATTACAGCGAATTGGACTTTCCCAGCATTGTCTCGCCGGAGGCCACGCTGCTGGTGCTGGGCCTGTCCATCGCGATTGGCCTTTTCTTTGGCATCTATCCGGCGGCCCGCGCCTCGCGGCTCGATCCGGTTAATGCTTTGCGCTCGGAGTGATCTCGTGCTGATCGAACTGAATGGCATTAGCAAGGTTTACGTGCGCGGCACCGAAGAGGTGCATGCTCTGCGCTCGGTGGATTTGGCGATTGAGGCCAACGAATACGTCGCGCTGATGGGTCCTTCTGGCTCGGGTAAATCCACGCTGATGAACATCCTCGGCTGCTTGGATTCGCCCACGGATGGGACGTACCGCTTGGCCGGCACGGATGTGTCGCGCATGAATGCCAACGAGTTGGCCGAAGCGCGCAACAGCCGCGTCGGCTTCATTTTCCAAACCTTCAACTTGCTGCCGCGTGCATCGGCCCTGCAAAACGTCGAGCTGCCGCTGATTTACAACGGCCAACGCCGCAAGGTGCGCCGCGCTCGGGCGATGCAGGTGCTGGAGCGGGTTGGCTTGGCCGACCGCATGACGCACCGTCCAGCCGAACTGTCTGGCGGGCAATGTCAGCGAGTGGCCATTGCCCGCGCCTTAGCCAACGGGCCTTCGCTGATCCTCGCCGACGAGCCGACCGGCAACCTCGACTCCCGCACCGGCGAGGAGATCATGATCCTCTTCGACGCCTTGCACGACGAAGGCAACACCGTGCTCTTGGTGACCCACGATCCCGTTATTGCCCAACAGGCCAAGCGGTTGATCCGCATCCACGATGGCCGCATCGCTTCTGACGAGAAGCTGGCGTAGTTGCGTTTTATCTAAATCAGCGGAGAAATGACTGGATCGGCGACGAGGCGGGCACCACGGGCGAGATGGGTGGCCTCTGGCGTTTTCGCAACCGGGCACCGCAAGAAATGGTCGGCGTTGGTTTTACCTCCCAAGGCGGAGGCCACAACCGCCCCTATAGACGGCAGCCGGACAGTTTGGACCCTAGGGCGACCTTTATCTTTGAGGGCTTAGCCCCCGGGGAATTGATCGGCGACTACCGAGAGGATGCACACACGGTTGGGCTCACCCGGGATTTATTCGACGCGGAGGGGCACTTCAACCAGCCCGGCCCCGGCCTAGAATTATTCGATGAAATGCCCGGGATCCAGTACCGGATATTGGCCGAGCAAGTCCGCGGCTGCGACGCGGCCATCTCGGTCGCGTCCCGCTGGAGCGAGCGCTCCCTGGTTGGCAGTGGCCGTGCTCCTCACCGGCGTCGGGTACGACCACATCGATGTCGAAGCCCTGACCCGGGCCAATGCAATGCTCTGCTCGGTCTCCCACGCTGTGCGCCGGCCCATGGCCTGCACCATCATCACCTTTATTCTATCCTGGCCACGCGCCTTATCGACATCGCATTCGAGGTCGAACAGCGCAAAGAAACGTTGGATGCGACAACTGTAGGATCTCGTTCGACCAAGTATCCGAGGCGACGGAGTACCAGAAGGTGCTCTATTTCTTTGCAAAGGAGAAGATCAAAAATCCATACCAGCCGTTCGACAGTGCCAAGTATCCACTGCCACCCAGATTAACATTCAAGAGGATTTGCTGTCAGCAATGTCGTGCAACGAGACCAAGAGGCTCACTGGAAAACAGGGCCAAGAAATTGACTGGCTGAACCTGGAGATAGTTACCCCAAGACTCAGATTGTTTTCGATCTCGCGCAGACAGGCCGAGGACATATTCAGAGAGTTTACGACAGAAATCACGCGCTACATGGCTCCTTGTCCAAGTGAGTGTATAGATGATACGTTCGCATTTATCGACGCTGCTCTTGAGAGAATGAAGACGGGGGACGAATACCAAGCCGTCGTTGTCGAGCGCGATTCAGGAGAGTTCCTTGGTTGTTGCGGACTTCACGGGGAGGGGAAACCCGAAACGCCCGAACTGGGCATATGGATCAAGAGGAGTGCTCACGGAAACGGTTACGGCAAGGAAGCGATCGTTGGTTTAAAGCAGTGGGCCGACAGTACTCTGCAGTACGAATATCTCACGTATTCGGTTGATCGACTCAACGAGTCCAGCATAAGGATACCGGAGGATCTCGGTGGTGAAGTCTTCGATAGAGAGACTTACAAGAAGGCGGATGGAACAACCTTGGAGTTGCTGGTCTATAGAATACTCCCGAAATCCAAACGACCATGGCGGATGACTTTGTAGATGCAAGGACATTCATCGACAAAACTGTCGATGTTACTATAGATCGACCTCTTGGCTCCAAACATCCTGAAGCAGGCTTCATCTATCCAGTCAACTATGGATTTCTCCCAAATGTGCCGGCACCTGACGGAGAAGATATGGACGCCTATATCCTCGGCGTTTTCAAACCGCTAGAGACGTTTACAGGCAAGTGTATCGCCGTCATTAAACGATCTGACGACAATGATGATAAGCTCATTGTCTCACCTGCCGGCAAGGATTACTCCGACGAGCAGATCCTCGCCTTGACGGAATTCCAAGAGCAATTTTTCGAGCCGTCCGTAACACGTGAAGCGATCGCCTCGTGAAGGCCGCTGGGCGGGTTCGCAAACCGGCTACCTGAAAACGTTGGGAGGAAACATCGGTGAAACGCACAACCCAGACTAGGAAAGAGACCCATGACATTCAGGATCGCTAATGATCCGGAGACCGATTATCGGGAATTGGTAAGAACCGCCTATAACCGGTGTGCGATAAATTACGCAAGACAAAGACGTACTACGGCCAGCACGGAGCTCAACTTAATAACTGAGCATCTAGTACCTGGTTCAAAGATCCTTGACGTTGGATGTGGTGCGGGTATCCCGGTCGCCCGACATCTTGCAAAGGCGTTCAGCCTTACAGGGATCGACATCTCCTCGGACATGATAGCTCTGGCCAAGAAAAACGTCCTCACAGCCAAATTCGTCATCGCCGACGTAATGGAGACCGAATTCCCCGCATGTAGCTTCGATGCAATTGTCAGCTTTTACGCCATCTTCCATATCCCAAGACAGGAGCATCTAAACCTCTTTCGTCGATTTGCACAGTGGCTTCGGCCCGGTGGCCTCCTTCTGGTTACAGTTGCCAAGAAAGACGACGGCCCTGGATATACCGAAGACGACTTCTTCGGCGGGACCATGTACTGGAGCAACTTTGGCCCCTCGACCTACAAGAAATTTCTTACTGAGACGGGGTTTCAGATTGAACAGGAAGGTATCGTAGGAGGGGGATACGAAAGTGTTGATGCACTGGAGGAGATCCACCCATTTTTCTTTGCTGTCAAAAAAGAGGGCTTGTAAATCGGCAAACGTTGTGAGTTGAACTCATTAGACACAATCGGCGCACTCGTTTATCTGGAAAGGATTACCAATGCCACTAACAGGTCGATGTCTTTGTGGGGCGATCAGTTATACAAGCGACGCGGAACCCCAATCTGTGACCTATTGCCACTGTGACGACTGCCGTAGGGTCACGGGCAGCGCTTTCAACGTTGGAGTTGGCGTACCAGCGTCCACATTTCAACTGAGCGGTAAAACCAAGGGATACGAATCTACGAATGACGAGGGCCGCACAAAGATTCGCGAATTCTGCCCAGAGTGTGGTTCGCAATTGTTCACACGTTACCCCAACACGGTGTTTATCAAGGCGGGCACCCTAGACCATTCTGAAGATTTGCGACCAACTCGGGAAATTTGGACCGAAATGGCAGTCTCGTGGTCTAAAATACCTGACGGCCTAGATAAATTTCCCCGTGGGACAAGTTCACAACCCGGCATACGCTAGAGGGTTCAGATGAGAATTTCAGTCGTCAGCAGTAGTCTCGATCCCGACAGTCGCAGTAGGGTGCTTGCTACCCGGAGCCGGCCTAGGCGCGCTCAATTTTTAGTTCTAGACATCGGGCCTGAAGCAGCCCTAGCCTGACTGCTCTGGCCAGAGGATTCTGATCGCCATAGAGTCATATCGTCCCCTGCACATCTCTCCTTACCAGTGGACTTTGGAGCGGGCCTTTACGCGGCTGGACACAGTGGTGGCGACCGGCTTTTCCCAAATCGCGTACCTGTCCGGGCCTATCGAATAGCCAGTCGATCGGCTTGCCCAAGTCGGCACTGTCGTGCGGTTTAAACAGCAGACCGTTGCTGCCGGTTACTGATCGGCAAAGAGCAGATTAAGACGGTGTGTCAAAAGACGTTTGGCTATCTTGCGTCCTCCGCAGAAAATAGCGTTATTAAAAAATCAATGAGCACATTCGAACATCAGAGTGGCTCTAGCTCTGATGTTTTTCTATGCCTACCTGTCGTTTCAACTGCCTAGATGCCCAAGTAGGAACGGTATGACTACCTCGCAGATCGGAATTGGTTGCGAACGGCTTTTCCGCATGGATCAAACTGGGAAATCTGATTCTGTTAAGCAGAGGCCTGACTGCGACTATAGTCTCATCTGGTATCATGGCTCTCAGAAAGAGCTGACGAAACTTCGAGTCGGAAGTTCGATCACACAGGACAAAAATGTGGCGAAAGCGTTCTCTCACAGGCCTTCACTTGTTTCTATGTCTGACGAAGGTGAGATTAAGCACAACGGCGTGACACCTGGTTATCTCTACGCCGTTTCCGATGGCATGGGTCCCGACGATGTGCATCCTCATCCCCATCCAGTAAATGCCACTCGCTGGGAGTGGCTGACCAACCGGGAATTGAAGCTGGAACTCATCGAACAGACTATCGCAACGGACAAAGAACGGCTGACAGACGAAGAAATCGCAGAGATAAGGCAGAAACAAAAGGAAAGGGGCGCGGAGTCATTCGCTGAGTGATCAGTATGCTGATAATCGACGCGCATTGCCACGCCGGAAGCAACTGGTTCGAGCCCATCGAGACACTTGAGTTCGAGATGAACCGCAACGGCGTCGCCAAGGCCGTACTCATCCAACACGGCGGAACATACGACAACTCCTACCTCTTCGAGGAAGCCACCAAGCGACCGGGCCGGTTCAAAGTTGCGGTCCTCGTGGATCCCGAGTCCCGCGATCCACTCGGCGATCTTGCGCGGCTTGCAGAGCAGGGGGCCGCCGGCGTTCGCATGGCCCCGGATGGCCAGTTTGCCAACGCTGGTCCTTACGACATCTGGCGCAGAGCCGGCGAACTCGGCCTCGTAGTCTCAAGCATCGGCAAGGCATCCCAGTTCGCTGCCGCCAGCTTCTCGCGCGTGCTCGAGGCTTGCCCCGACACGCACGTCATCCTCGAACACCTCGCAGGAGTGGGCCTTGCCGAGCCGCCCTATGCCGATTACGCCAAGGCCCTGCGACACGGCCAGCGCGACAACACCAGCATCAAAGTCCCCGGCTTGGGCGAAATCTGCGCCCGCCCGCCGCGCCTTCTTCCCGAACTCGAATTCGGCTGCGTGCCGCCACTTTTCGAGATGGCCAAAGACGCGTTCGGAGTGCAACGCATGATGTGGGGCAGCGACTTCCCGCCCAGTGCTGGCAGAGAGGGCTACGCCAATGCGCTGCGCGGTGTCCTCAAGCATCCAGCCTTTGCCGACGGCGATGATATCGAGTGGGTCATGGGAAAGACCGCGGCGCGTGTGTGGGGATTCTAAGGATTGGAGCACTGCGGAAAAATCTAACTTCTCGGCGGGAAATAGCAGAGCGGAATGGCCAAAGAAAAAAAGAAAACCGAGCGCCATGCGTATGGCATCACGGTGCTCAAAACCGCTGATCCCCGGGTGCGCACCCAAAAAAAGAAGCACGAACCCTGCATCCACGGCAACAAATTCTGGAGTTCGAGTTGGTGCGTGATGGACTTCCTCTCGCACCAAGGCTTGCCGCCAAAGACTCGGGTTTTGGATATAGGCTGCGGTTGGGGCCTCGCCGGGATATACTGCGCCAAAAACCACGGTGCCAACGTCACGGGAATGGACGCGGATGCGGCGGTCTTTCCCTACTTGCAGTTACACGCCCAGATCAACGGAGTCGAGATAGAGACTTGGTGCTGTAAGTTCGAGAAGATAAAAAAGAAAGACCTGCGACAAACCAACCTGATCATCGGGGCCGACATTTGCTTCTGGGACGAAATGGTCAAGCCGCTCTACAAGCTGATCAAAAAGGCAGTCGAGGTCGAGGTCGGGCAGATCATCATCGCCGATCCAGGCCGACCACCCTTTCACGAGCTGAGCGAGAAGATCGTCGATAAGCTCGGCGGCGAGCTCAAGGAGTGGGAAATCAACGGCGAGGTAAAAGCCGACGCGTACTTGCTCATCGCGGGTACGCTGCCTTAGGGATTGCTCAAAACCAATTTTCTTTATCCACCACATTCACCAACGCCGCACCGCGGGCAAAGCGCTGGCAATTTTCCACCAGCAGGTCGCGCCGGCGCTCGTCTAAATAAGGGCCGGCCGCGGCCACGTGCGGGGTCATCAGGAAATTCGGGGCCGTCCACAGCGGGTGCTCCGGCGGCAGTGGCTCCTCCTCAAACACATCTAGGCCGGCACCGGCGATCTGGCCCTCGCGCAGGGCCTGGTCTAGGTCGGCTAACTTGACGTTCGCGCCGCGACCAATGTTGACGAAGTACGCGCTGGCTTTCATCTGCTCGAACTGGGCGCTGGTGAAAAGGCCCTCGGTCTGCGGCGTCTGCGGCGCGGTGACTAAGACGAAATCCGCCCTCGGCAGGAGCTGGTCAAGTGCGTCCGGGCGATGTAACTCGTCAACGCCCGGCGGCGACTCAACGCGGGGGTCAATGCCAATGGTCGTCATGCCCCAACTCTTGCACTGGAGCGCGGTTTCTGCGCCAATCCCGCCGACGCCGACGATCAGCGCGGTGGCTTCGGGCAGGTAGGTCGCAGGACTCGACTCGACTCCGCTGCGCCAATGGCCGGCGAACTGGTCGCGGAAGTAGTGGTGCATGCCGCGCGAAAGCGCGAGCACAAAGGCCATGATATGGGCCGAGATATGATCGTTGAAGATGCCGCGGAAATTGGTCACAACCACGTCGCTAGCGATGAGTTCCGGGAAATAATACCCCTTGGGCGGGCCAGCGGCTGGGGCGGCCAACCACTTGAGTTGGGTGGCCGCAGCCAACAGCTCTGGGTCCAAGGTGCCGAAACAGGCCTGAGCAGTGGGAAGAGCAGTGAGGGCTTCGGCGCGGCTTGTGCAGTGGACAATCTCCATCGCGGGGACAGCTTCGGACATGGCAACGGCTAGCTCGCTGGCAGGTGACAAAAAGACGAATTTGAAAGACATGGGACTCCTTTCGCTGGTGAGGGCCTCTAAATTTAGCTAATCTTCGCATCGGACGCCTCTATGCGTATATTCTCGCAACATTTTGCTCACGCCAAGCCATGAGTTCCGATCGGTGCAAGACGCAGCGGCCTTACTCTACAAAAAAATTCCCCTGCCCAACGAATTCGTTCGCGAGCGCACCGGCGGAGACATTCGCATCGGCGACCTGACTGGAGACGGGCAAGTCGATTTCCTCGTGTACAATGCCCTTGGCGGCATCAAGCCCTGTTTCTTAGGAGCCTTTTCGCTTTCTGGCGAGCCGCTCTGGGCGGTGGGGGATCGGGATTTCACCGCTCTCGACGCAGACAACTCAGGACGCCTCACCGCGATTTCTCCTGACCGCCCGGGGCCGGTGGCCATTTGCGACATAGACCAAGACGGGCGGCAAGAAGTCCTCTGCCTCCTCATCGATCCCCACGTGAAACGCACCAGCAAATGGAACCTCGCAGACGTTCACATCGCCGTTCTCGAAGGGCGCACGGGGGCGGTCAAACGCTGCGCTGCGCCCGAGGAACTGGCGCGCTGTAACGCCTACACGGACGGAGAAATGCACATCCCCAACTACGTGCATCAGCGGCTGCTGATCGCCAACTTCTCCGGGCACGACCAGCCGCGCGATTTTGTCGTCAAGCTGGGCAGCGATGTCCTCGCGTTCAACGACCAGCTCGAAGTGCTGTGGCACTATCGCAGCAAGTGGCATCGCTATCCGGGGCACGCGGCATACATTCCGGCCGTCGGCGACTTGGACGGCGATGGGCGCGACGAGGTCAACGGCGGGCACTTCGGCCTCGACCACGACGGGCGCGTCTTGTGGGAAACCTTTTTGGGCAACCATGCAGACAGCGCGTTGGTGGATAGGTGGGGAACGGAACCAGCGGCCATTGTCTCGGGCGGCGGTCAAGTACTCGACGGCAGCGGACGACGCCTGCTGCACTTGGGGGCGGACGTGGTGCCGCACGGGCAGGAGGTACGCTGCGGCAACTTGCGCCCCGAGCGGCCGGGCCGCGAATTGGCCATCCGCTACAATGGGCACCATGCAGACGTGATGATCGTCGCCGACAGTGGCGCAGTACTCAGCCGTTTTCGGGTGGATGAGTCGCCGAACAACACCGGGCTAGAAATCGTGCGCTGGAACGGGCCGGAGCAAGGGGATTTACTGTACAGCCCCGCGGCCCTCTTCAACGGCCACGGCCACAAGGTTGCAACCTTCCCGGAGTTGCCCGCGCCGACCGGCGGCAAGATGGGGTGGTATCACTGCTTTCCCGCCGATGTGTGCGGCGACGAGCGCGAAGAAGTGGTGCTCTACGATCCATACAGCGATGCCGTGTACATCTACGCACCCGCACCGCTCGACGAGAGCCGATTTGGCCGCTATCACCACGGCCCGCGCCAGTACAACGCACGTCTAATCAATTGACGAGTCGATTCTACATGAACAACCCAAATCCAAAATCCGGTCCATCCTCCTCATTCCATAAATCCATGTCAAAATTCCTGATCGTATCCATCGACTGCTGGCGCTACGATGCGCTGAGCCGGACGAATCCGAGGATTAACACGCCCAAATTCGATCTGCTGACTCGGGATTACGCCTTTGCTGAGCGCTACTTTATCACCGCGCCGGCGACCCGCCCTTCGCACACCTCACTGTTCACTGGGTTGTATCCTTTTGAGCACGGGCTTTTTGGGCAAACCTACCTGAAGATGTTCGCCGGCGTGGTCAACCTGTTCGACGTTTTTGCCGCGGCCGGGTACGGCGTCCGGGGGTTTTCCGAGCGGCCGGACGTATTTCGCTTCCTCGACTTTGCGCCTTTTATCGGGCCGGTCGATCCATCGGCCACCCAGCAGCACTTGGGGTCGCTCGAACGCCTGTGTACCGAACTGATCGAGCCGAGTGGGCCGCAGTTCAAGTTCCTCCACTTTTGGTACACGCACGGCGGCTACGGCCTAGGCGACATACCCCATCCGCCCGATTTGGGGCAGCTGGTGGCGGCTGGGCAGATAGAAGAAGCGCTGCGCTACTACGAAGCGGCTGTGACCCACGTGCTCGAGTTTTCCCTCGTCGAGCTACTCAAGCGAATTGACCTCGACGAGTGGGTGGTCTTTATCTGCGGCGATCACGGCGAGGGGTTTTGTGGGGAGGTTATGGCGCATGGAGACCGGCTGCATCCCAACGTGGTACACGTGCCCATGCTGATGCACGTACCGGGCGGGTTCTCCTTTCCGCGCGACGGAGCGGTTTCCGCCATTGACCTCTTTCCGACAATCGCGGCGTTGGCCGGCCTAGCCGTTGACTACCGGGGGTTTGGGCAGAACTGGCTGGAGCCGAGCGCGGCGTTGGCCGAGCGTTGGGTATTATCTGAGCTAGACAGTCTGTACGGGGTGGGTTTTCTCAACGCCGACAATCTGCGCTTGCCCGAGGAGCGCGTCACTTCGCCTACTGCTATCGACGGCGAGGAAATAACGCGCTGTGCCGAGGGCATCCGCGAGTGGTGCCTGTGCGACGGACGGCATTTCTACCGCGAGAACGAACAAACGGGTGCATACGTCCTACGCGACTTGCGCCACGGTGACGACGATTTGGTTTGCGCGGAGCCATCGCACTACCGCTCGCAATATCGCGCCTTGCGGGATCGCTCCGCGTATCAACAGATGCAGGCTCAAGGTGCGGCGGCCGACGAGGCCGATATCCTCCAAGAACGCTTGCGCGCCCTCGGGTACCTAGATTGATCGCTGCAAACCTGTTAGTCTTGTTGCTCATCTTGGCCGGGTGCGGCGAGGACGCGGGCGTGGATATCACCTCGAACGGCGACTGTGAAGGCAACATTCTGCCGGGTAACCACATCGTGCGCTCGCGCGAAGACGCGGATGCGTTGGAGAAGGAGGGGAGATGCAATTACACCATTGCTGGCGACCTCGAAATTACGCGCATGAACCTCGCCCTTTTTAAGGGCTTGAATCAGCTCAGTGCCGTGGATGGCAACCTCACTATCCACGACAACGACGAACTCGAAAACTTCGAGGGGCTGAACGATCTCGTCTCCGTGGGCGGAGATGTCGCCATCCACGACAACGACGAACTCGTCAATGTCAAGGGGCTATCCTTTCTCCACATAATCGATGGCCACTTCAGCGTCTCCCGCAACGACAGGCTGACCGCCGTGGACGGCCTAATCAAACTCAATGCGGTCAGCGGCAACGTGCGCATCGACAACAACAACCAATTGGCCAATGTCGATGGCCTGTTCGGCCTCGCCGCGGTCGGCGGCAGCTTCATCATCGCGTTCAACCCCTCTCTTGAGCTCATAGAGGACCTTTCGAATCTGAGCAGTGTGGGCGGCGACCTCGTCGTCGCGGACAACTTGTCCCTCACCGCGATAGAAGATGTATCGTCTCTAAAGGAGATTGGCGGCAGCTTGTGCATTGGGCGCAATGCCGCGTTGGACATTGTCGAGGACGTATCCAGCCTAACGCATGTCGGCCAAGACCTGAGCATTTACAGCAACCCGCGGCTGACGAGCATCGCTGGGCTAGCGAATCTTAGCCGCGTCGGCGGCAACCTCAACCTCTACAACAACGAAAAACTGACCACGTTGGCGGGGTTGGAAAGCCTTGAGCAGATCGCCCAAGATCTCAACATCTACGAAAACGAAAAACTGACTAGCCTCGCAGAGCTAGCCAACCTCGTCGGCATTGGGGGCAACGTACTTATCGTCGAAAACGGTAACGTACCTACGAGCGAGGCCCAAGCTTTGGCCGATCGGGCGGCGGGCGAGATGTCCATCGCCGACAATGCGGATTAACCGCGAGATTAGCTGCTAGTCATCCGGCCGGTGGTTGCTGATGGCTGTTGTTGCGTTTGACGACCTGCCGCCGCGTGAACCCGACGACTTCCTTGGCGTGGAGCATCTTGCCACGGACTCCGATGGCCATATGCACTCGGGAAAGGATGTCGAGACCGTCCGCGTCAAGTGCCAGCAACTCCAACCGGCGGCCGATGAAGCAGCCAATGCGAGACGACGTGAGCGTATCCGCAAGAAGCTCAAACATCTCGGCGACCGTGAGGCTCGCTTTCGTTGTACCACCAACCACGTACTCTCTAAGCGAACCGTTGAGAAGGCTAACCACCTCTCCGCTGAGATGATCCCTCCTCTTCTTCAGCCGCACCATGAGACAATAGCCTTCTCCGGGTAAATCGCTCAACGTCAATACCATCGTCAGTTGCTCCCACCAAGCAGGGAATAGGGCCGGGCAGGGCACCGTGGTCGTAGGGCGCACCTTTCGCATAGCCTCTGGCCGCATCCCCGGTGATTCTCTATGCAGTGACGGCGGGCCCTGCGCGTCACATCAGCTTGAACATCCATGGTCACAACCTGTCCACTAGGCTTTGCCAGATACGCCAAGAGGGCGGCATTCCATCCCGTCCCTGTGCCGACTTCAAGTACGCGATGGCCGGGACTTTCTAGCATGTGAACGACAAGAGATGGCTGGGAGGTCGAACTGGGCGGATTTAGTTGGAATAGATCTGCTCTAGCTGATGTTTGGTAGGATCTTTCAGATCTACCTCAATGAAACGTTTTGTTTTACCTAACAGGTGCATTCGATCGACAAAAAGATGTCTTGGTATTGATTGGAGAGCACGCTCTATCCCCTTCGACTTCAAATTACCCGTCGCATGGAGCATGTCGATGAAATTATGGAGCAGTTGTTCGATATACGTGGTTTGGGCCATTAGTCTCCGCTCACGAGGTTGATCTGGACTACAACTTCTTTTTAGGCGAATACGAGCAGCTTTGCACTTCTTGTAACATGCTACCGATTTGCGACGTGGGCCTGTCCCGTATAGGGTTGGCGCGGTGGTTTCCGTAGGCAAGTACCGTGACAAAAGGCCCAAGCACCGAATGGCGAGCAGCGCAAAACGCGTTATTACACGACGTTGGCTTTCTCTCCTACAAATACGCTTGAGCCAACTCCAGAAACTCCTCCCAGCTCCTAACCTCTGCATCAACAGGGATACCCGTATACTCTTGCTGTCGCCTGTTATACCAGATTACACTCATGTGGCACTGCTTAGCCCCCACCATATCGGTCTCCAATGTGTCTCCTACATACCATATTTCTGAAGGTGCCGTACCCAATCGTGTGGCCGCTGAGGTAAAAATCACGGAATGAGGCTTTCTTATCCCATAATCGGCGCTGGAGATAACAAATTCAAAATAGTTGAGCAGTTCATGACGTTGAAGTTCCCAAGAGAGTACCGTTCCAGATCCTGGATGGTTGCTTACTACCCCCATTCTCAAATTATGTGCAGATAAGGCGGTCAATACATCGGCAATGCCAGACTCAGGAGAGAAAAGCATACATTCTTTCCAGAATTCCAGTTCGATTACCTCCATGGGTTCACAAAAGGTGATGCCGAGTCGATCAAAGAGTAGTCGATTAAATTGATGATTAGTGAATTCGATGATTGAATTATCCTCAACAGAAACCTCACTATCGAACCTTTTTGCTTCAGTCGTTACCTCTTCAGGTGACACACCTTTTCGATCCACTGCATATTCGAGAAGGCGAGTGTTACCTGCGAGAGGATCGAACTTCAAATTGCTTACGAGGGTGTTTATGAAATCGAAGAGAATAGCCTGTGGCCTATTCATCTATGTGCTCCATCGGGGTATCCAATGTCGTGTGACGTTATGCCGGCTTGCGAACCGCGAATCGGTCGCCGTATGGCGTGCAGCGCAAAACGCGTTGTTACACGACGCGGGAAAGGATCGCGATAAGGCTAGTTCAAAAGTATTGTGCCCGGGACTCGAAGAATTTTGCATTCTTTGAACGTACCTTCGTCGTATGTCAATCTTACCCCCTCGCAGTAGTTACACGAAGGTCCCCAAGTTTCATGGTCCGCATTGGGTACGCAACTGACCGCACTGGCTTCGACAAAACCCCCATGAGAAACAAACAGTGCTTGGCCGCCTTCTTGGAGCGACCGAGCTATGCCGAGGTGAAACTCAGCCAGTCCTTTGGCAAAATTTGCGACGACGCTGTTGGGGTGTTGACGGATATAGGAAGAGAATCGGCCAAATCCTTCGTCGAAAGAAATCTCCACATCCTCGGGCATGGAAGCGAGCAGTTCTATCTGTTGGTCGACCGCAAATCCCATGGCAATGCTGGTTTCAAATGCCCGAGGGACAGTACTAGTGTAGACCTTGTCGAATGCTGTCATTCCTTCCCCAACTCGCCTGGCAAGATCAACGCCGTCTTGAGAAAGATGCTGCCCTCGTTTCGTCCTCATAGAGTGTCGTCGATGTTCAATGAATCTGGCGGCCATTCAGAGTTACCTCAGTCGGTTAAGAGGTTGTCGTCCATGTCGCCTAACTTAATTGTATCCGAACCAATTGTTCGAGTACAAGCAATTAGATGCTGTTTATGCGAAACGAAGGTACGTCTCTTGGTGCATAGTCGCAATCGCAACGAGCGGCCAGACCCCTAAATGCGGTGGGCTACGCGGCAGATGGTTGACGCACAGACACACATAGGACCGTCCCTCTGTCCGGTACTTCCTAAACTCAGCACTTGCACAACACTTCTGTTGTGTAATTATATATAAAACATGAACGCCAACGGACTCAGGCACTGGCTCAGGAGACGAGGCTGCACGTTTCATACGCACAAGGGTGGCAGTGGTCATATAACAGGGACCGCACGACTCCGTTGCCTATGCATGGTGGCAGCAAGGAACTAGGCCGGAGGCTGGGCTGGTGGCGAAAATCAAGAAAGACTTGGGATTGAATTGATGCTGACCTATTTTATTGTACTCGAAGACGACGATGGCACCCTGCTAGCTATGTCCCCGGATTTTCCGGAACTTACCACGTTTGGAATGGACAGAGACGAGGTGCTCGCACGGGCAGTTGATGCGATAGAGGAGGCCATAGCGGCCGGCCGGGACATTCCGTCCCCTTCGCACGGGCGGGAGGTCGCGGTGCTGCCTACGCTCACCGCTGTCAAGGGGATGCTGTATCAGGAGCAGCAGGGCATCGGCAAGGCCGAGGCACCTCCCTCAGGTAGATCGGGTATTGGACGTGCAGCACAACTCGCGCATGGATCAGCTAGACGCAGCAATGGGTGCCATAGGCATGCACCTGTACATTAGGGCTACAGCCCAACGGAGGGCATCTTAGAGATATGAGCGAATCTCGTCCCGTAATCGTGTACGACGGCGAATGCCGTTTCTGCCTGTGGAGCGTCGGCCGCATTCGCCGCTTTGACCGCAACGGCCGCTTCGAGTACCTGCCGCGCCAAACGGCCGGCATCGAAGAGCGGTTTCCGGTCCTCTCCCATTCCGACTTTAACACCGGCCTGCGCCTCATTCACGCCGGCGGGCAGGTCGATGTCGGGGCGGATGCCGTGTACCAGATTTACCGCCGGCTTCCTCCCTGGCACCTGCTCATCGGGGTGTACCGCATTCCGGGACTAAAGCAGCTATTTCGCGCCGGCTACGGCCTCGTAGCACGCAATCGGCATCGATTCGGCAGGGTCGAATGCGCCGATGAGGCATGCGAAATCCCGTACGGCGAGCGGCACAAGGGCACCTCTGAGTCGGCTTCGGCCTGATTGCGCCACAAAGAACCCTATGACTGCCCAGCGCAACGTCCTATTCCTCATCGCCGACGACTGGAGTCGCATCGCCGGCTGCTACGGCAATAGCGTCGTCCGCACGCTCCGCATTGACGCGTTTGCCCGCGAGGGCACGACCTTCGACCAAGCCTTCTGCACCAGTCCTTCGTGCGCGGTCAGCCGCGCCTGCATCCTCACCGGATATCACAGCCATACCCACGGCCAGTACGGCCACTGCCACGGCATCCACGGCTTCTCCACGCACCCTCACATTACCTCCACGCCCTCTAGCCTCAAGGCAGATGGCTACGCCACGGCCTGTATCGGCAAAAAACACGTAGAACCGTCGAGCGTGTATCCCTTCGACTTTGAGCCTGAAGTCAATGCCAGAAGCGGCGTCGAACTGGCCCGTGCTGCTCGTGATTTCTGGGCCACTAATCCCGACCAGCCATTCTATATGCACGTGGGGTTTTCCGACCCCCACCGTGCGGGTCGAGGTTTTGGCAATGATCGCCCCTACTCCGACGTGCCTGAAACTCAGTACTGCCCCGACGACGTGTTGGTTCCGCCCTATCTGCCCGATGTGCCCGACGTGCGCACCGACCTCGCCGAGTACTATCAGGCGGTCTCCCGCTTCGACTTTGGCGTGGGTTGTCTGCTCGACGCACTCGAGGAGTCGGGCCGAGCAGGCGAGACCTTGGTCATCGTCACTACCGACCACGCCATGCCCTTCCCCGGGGCCAAGGCATCCTTCTTCGACAGCGGCCACCACTGCCCATTTATTTTACGGGCACCAGGCATCGCCGCCCCCGGCACCCGTAGTCAGTCCCTCGTCAATTGGACCGCCATCCGCCCCACTTTGCACGACTGGTGCGGGGTGCCTGTCCCCGAGGACTTGCCGGGCTGCTCCCTCCTGCCGGGCTTAGCCGACCCATCCGTCCCCGACTGGGATCACACGTTCTTTTCGCATTGCTTTCACGAGGTGGTCGATTACAATCCCTACCGGGTGCTGCGCGGACGGCGCTACAAATTCGTGCGCAACTTGGCCGCTGGTCTCACCACCCTGCTGCCCACCGACCTGTTCCGCTCGACCACCTGGACGGCGGTGCGGCGCGACGCGATTCCCACTATGGGCCAGCGCCCCACCCGCCACCTTTTCGCACGGGAGCCCGAGGAGTTATACGATCTGGAGGCCGATCCCACCGAAAGCGTCAATCGGATCGACGACCCTCATTTACAGGAGGTAGCCGCCCAGATGCGCGCCCAACTCTACCAGTTCCGCCGCGACACGGCCGACCCTTGGTTGGAAGTGGACCTCCAAGAAGGGCTCATTGACCACCTCGAACCCAGATGAAGCTCTAAGTGGGGCCACTGCCCTAATGCGGAGGGTCTCTTGCCATCTAGCATCCGCGTCGCCGCGCTGCGGTTCTTCCTTTTAGCTGCCGCCCATCCGAGCACTGCTCACTTCAGAGAGGTGACACAATGAACATGCGTTCTGCTTGATTGCACTGGCCTTCTCTCTGGCGGCCATTGCCGCCCCCGCCCAACAAGCCCCATCCGCAGCCGACAGGACCCTAGCACCCTTCTTCTTCGTCGATACCGACGATCCGTCAGTGGACCAACTGCCGCCCAAGTCCACATTGCCGGGGTCATCGCCGACGTGACCATCGAGCAAGTATACCACAACGAAGGCACTCGCCCGCTCGAAGCTGTGTACATATTCCCGGCCTCGACCCGGGCCGCAGTGTACGGCATGGTGATGCACACCGGCGACCGCGAAATCACCGCCGAAATCCGCGAGCGCGAGCAGGCCCGTCGGGAATACGAAGAGGCGCGTGAGCAGGGGCAGATCGCTTCCCTTCTCGAACAGGAGCGCCCTAACGTGTTCAAAATGAACGTGGCCAATATCCTACCGGGCGACTCCATTGCCGTGCGCTTGTCTTATACGGAATTATTGGTACCCACGGAAAAACAGTACGAATTCGTCCTGCCCACCGTGGTCGGCCCGCGCTATTCCCCCGAGGTTGTCAATGAAATTCTGGCCCCGGGCGGGGCCGAGCGCATTCCCTACCTGCACGAAGGCGAAGATCCCAACTACACCTATGCGATCGAGATGAGCTTGGCCGCCGGCCTGCCTATCCAGGCCTACGACTGCCCCAGCCACGTAGTAATCGTTGAGCAGGACGCCCCGGAGGAATTGCGCCTGACTCTCGACCCAGCGGACGGTTTTGGCGGCAACCGCGATTGCATTCTGCACTACCAGCTAGCTGGCCAACAGGTCGAGTCGGGCCTGCTGTTGTACGAGGGGGAAGAGGAGAATTTCTTTTTGTTCATGGCCCAGCCGCCCGCCCGTCCAGAGCCAAACCAGATCCCACCGGACGTATCCGGCTCCATGCGCGGCTTCCCCTCACAGTATCAAAGGGCCTAATGAGAAACCTGCTTGGCCAATTGCGCCCCGAGGATCGCTTTAACATCGTGCTCTTCGCCGGCAGGGCCGCCGTCTTGAGCGACCGGTCGCTGCCGGCCACTCAGGAGAATATTGACCAAGCCTGGGCCTTCATTGACGGTCAAGACGGCGGCGGCGTCACCGAGTTGCTCACCGGGCTCCACCAGGCTTTCGGCCTGCCTTTGGCCGGGGAGGGCTATGCCCGCATCGTCGCGGTAGTCACCGATGGTGCCGTCGGCTTTGAAGCAGCCGCCTTTAAGCTGGTGCGCCAGCGTTTGGACCAAGCCAGCCTCTTTGCCTTTGGCATTGGCTCGTCGGTCAACCGCTTCTTAATCGGGGCCTCGCCCGAGCCGGCCAAGGCGAGCCTTTTGTGGTCATTGAAGAAGGGAAGGCCTCCGACGAGGCCGCCCGTTTCCAAGCGTATATCAGCACCCCCATCCTCACCGAGGTGGAGGCGGGCTTCGACGGCTTTGACGCCTATGCGGTGGAGCCGGCCTTCATCCCCGATATGCTAGCCGCCCGGCCGATCACCATCTTTGGCAAGTGGCGCGGCGCGGCCGCGGGCACTGTGCTGTTAGGAGGGCGCACCGGCGACCAAACATACAGCGCCCAATTCGACGTATCCGCCTTCCAAGCCCAGCCTACCAACAGGGCCTTGCGCTATTGGTGGGCCCGCCACCGCATCGACCAACTCAGCGACGATGAACGGGCCAGTCGCAGCGACGCCCTGCGTCCCCAGATCACCCAGCTAGGCTTGGACTACAACCTGCTCACCGAGTACACCTCGTTTGTCGCCATCGACCGCCGCATCCGCAACGAGGACGGCCTAGAGACCGTGGAGGTGCCTTTGCCTCTGCCCAAGGGCACCGAGGACTCGGCCGTGGGCGATGTGTTTGGTAATGCTGCGGTGGAGGGCGAGTTTGAAATGGCGACTTGGCTCGGCCGGTCTTTCTACCGTCAAGACGCGCTGTGGATCGATGTAGCGTTTCAGTTGGGTATGCCCATCGTCGAGGTTGGCTTCGATGCTTCAAGCCCGGACGTGCTCGCTCCCTTTGTTGGGTTGGGGCTGGATATGGTGGTGGTGGTTGAGGGACAAGCGTACCGGTTGCGCGCCGAGGCCGCCCGCCCCTTCTTGCAGCAGAACGCGCCCAACCCCTTCAATGCCTCCACGGTCATCCCCTTCCAAATCCCCGCCAACATGGCCGGTCCCACGCGCTTGGTCATATACAACTTAACCGGCCAGACCGCGCGCGTACTGACCGATGGCCATCTTGCGCCTGGGGCGCATGTAGTGGCTTGGGACGGCAGGGATGGGAGAGGCCAGGACGCGGCCAGCGGGGTCTATATCTACCGCTTGGAAGGCCCCTCCTTCGCCATCACCCGCCGCATGTTGTTGCTGCGGTAAAATCAGTGCTGGAAGGGCCGCTCGCAACTGGATGTGCGTCCGGCCGCGGGCGGCCTATCGAGGGTGGGGTCCAAAGCTTTGGTTCCTCTGTGGCGGGTCGGACCGACCTATTCGAATTGCTGTCTGCTCTGGCTGACCGCCTTGCCCTTGCCCCGAATTAAGTCTCTCTGTGCGCGATAAGATGAGCGGGTTGCCTTAGAGGTCCTAACCAAACGCCCGGCGTCGCGCGCTGGGCGTTTGGTTAGGACCTCTAAGTTGCGCTTCACGACAGCCGACATCATCGAGATTGACCGCTTCTGGGCAGGTATCTATTATTGCAGCTCCTGAGCACTGAAACCCTCCTCCTACATACCTTGATAAACAACAGAAGATGTACCATGCAAACGAAGAAAGTTGGCCACAATGCTGCTTGATTCCATCCCACTCCGATCTCTCTATCGAATAGGTTGCCTCATGGTCATTTCCGCCTCACTTGCCGCGGCCGACACTTTGCACGAGGGCCTGCCCGATGGGCCGGGCCTTCTCTTCGACGATCTCGATGGCCGGATCTATGTCGCCGTCCTTGGCTCTGAGGGGATCGTCGTCCGCAACGCCTCTGACGACGCCGGCACTTGGGATACCCTCGGCGAGGGGCACGTCCAGGGCCTGCAGATTGCCCCCGACGGGGATGCGTGGATGGCCCTCGACGACGAGGTTCTGCGCTACCCGCGCCAAGGGGGCGAGCCGGTCTCCCGAACTCCCTCATTCCTTCTCCAAGGGTCGCCGGGATCGTTGCTGACGACTCGCTGGGGCGATGTCTGGTGCGCCGGATGTGGTGCCGTGCGTCGGGGCGATGCGATGTTCGAGTCCGCGCCTTTCTCCCCACTCGGATGGGAGATCACGCCGGTGTGCGACGACCCCTTCGGCAACGTGTGGGCTGTCGCCGAGGACGGCCAGCGGCGGGATATAGCCGTTCTGACCGATCGACACCCTCACGGCTGGCAGCGCCTCGGCTTGCCTGCGGATCAACTCGCTGGCTCTTGGCAGGGTGCCGTCACCGACGACGCTGGTTTCGTCTGGGTGGCCTTGGAGACCGCCGTTCTGCGCGTCGATCCTCGCTCGTCCGATCCTCGCTCCTTCGCCAACCCCAGCGATGCCCGCATCACTGCAATAGCGCGCGGTGGCGGTCAAATCATAGTCGGCTTTGCCGATGGCAGCCTGCGCGAGCTAACCGTGGATGCCGCCGGTCCGCCGGCTTGGCGGCTGGTCCAGACGGGAGAGGACGGTCCGGTGCAGGCACTGCTGCATGCCCGGTCCGGCAGCCTCTGGGTGTTGAGGGCGGGGCGGGTTCAGCGTCTCGCCGACCTTGAGAGTCCTTGGCACGAGCACTGGGATGAGCAGCCGCGGATGCCGGCGGGCAACCACGACCACATCTTTGCCCGCATCGGGGACCGTCTGTACACCGCTGGGGGCAAGACCTTCTTCGGCTGGCCGGCATCGGAGTGGGTGAACCTCGACAACGTGTGGTCCTACCACATCCTCTCGGGGACTTGGCGCGTGGAGCCACCTATGCTCGAGCCGGGCAAGGCTTACTCCGGCATCGCCGTCCTCGACGACGAGCTATGGCTTTTAGGGGGTCTCTTCCGCGCCGATGGCGGGACGCAGGCGACGGCGACCGTCGAAATTTTCGACCCCCACACGCGGCGTTATCGCCTCGGCCCGCCGTTACCTCGCAAAGCAGGCCAAGTGGTGGCCCTCACTGTCAACGGCCGGTTGTACGCCGTGGGCGGTGCCGACGACGAAGGGCCGACGGCAGAGGTTCTGAGCATCGGAGCTGGGGAGACGAGTTGGCGGGTTGACGCCCCTGCGCCCGGCCCAGTGTTTCAGGCTAGCGGCTGCGTGCTGAATGGCAAGCTCTACATCGCCGCAGGTACCTCGTCCCAGTGCCTAGGTCTATTCGTCTATGACCCCGAGCAGGATAGCTGGAGCCAAATCGAGCACCCGTCGCGGCCTCCCAGTGCTCCTCTATGCACGGCTTTCGACGGCAGCGTCTGGGTCATGGGAGGGCGGGGGGCCGATAGCGGCCAGACGGCGGCCTTTGCCTACGTGCCGGATACCGGCCAGTGGCATCGCGGCCCCGACCTGCCCCTACCGGTTAGCTGGGCGGCGGCGGCTGTTGTCAACGGTCGTCTGCTGATCGCCGGTGGTGCCTACCGCGACGAGCGGGTCGGCGACTACTTCAACAGCGACCGCGTGTTCCTGCTGCGCGGCACCAAGTGATCCTCCTAGACTGCGGCCGGTCCTGTGGTCATCGGCTAGGTTTGCAAGTGAAAGATGGAATTGCGCTGATGCCTCGGCCCGAAAACAGGTCGAATAGATCGTTGACATCGCACGCCTGCCGATGGATTGGAACCTTTCGATAGTAGGAAAACGACTCATACATATCGGATTACATGATTGAAAAGTCCATGATTATATCTCGAATAGTCGTACACCAGCCCGCTGGTCTGTTGCGCATTCTGACCGACGCGGGCCTAGAAGGTCGCTGTACCGGTGTTGCAGCCACGGTTGCCGGGGCCGACGTGGCCGAGGCAGCCGCCATTCTCATCAATGCAAATCCCGTCGATCGCGAACGGATATGGCAGGCGTTCAACGAAATGGACGGAAGGCTTCGCGCCTGTATCGACGTCGCACTGTGGGACCTCACGGCCAAGGCCGTCGGCCAGCCGATTCATCGGCATGTCAACGGCTTTCGCAACCGCATTCCGGTTTGCAGGAGGGGTTCGGAGCGCAACTCGGCGGAAGAGATCGTCGAGGAAGCGCAGGAAGCACTGGGTGAAGGTTTCAGGGGGTACAAATTCGACGCCCTTTTGGACGAAGAATCGCTCATCAACCTGATACGCGACATGCGCAGGGCCGTAGGACCGGATTTCTGCCTGTTACTCGACGGCCGGACGCGGTGGATCATAGACAAGGCGATACGGATCGGCAGGGTGCTCGACACCGCGGACTTTTTCTGTTTTGACCAGCCACGGCCCGACAACGATATGTCCGGAGGCAGGCAGGTAGCCGCCGCGATAGATACCCCGATAAGCATGGGGATTTCCAGTCCCATGGAAGCGGCCCAAGTCATGGCGGCCCAAGCGGCCGACCACGTTCGCACCGGGGTAACCCGGGCCGGCGGCATGACGAATGTGCTCAAGGCCGCCCGCTGTGCCGAAGCCTTTGGAGCCTACTGCCATCTGGACGGTTTAGGGATATGCGACGGGTTCGCCCATCTGCATCTCGCGGGCACCATTCGGAATACGCCCTTTCTCGAAGTATCCGAGGGACCTTCCTCTGCGCCGTTCATCGGGAATCCGCCGCAGATATGCGATGGTTACATCGAGGTTCCCGATGCGCCGGGACTGGGCATGGAGATAGACATGGACATCGTCAACAAGTACACCACAGAACTGATCCAGAGCTGAGGCTGACCGCCAACCGATTCAGGATGCCCTATGCAGATTCGAGATATCAAGTGTTATCTATTGAAGGGTGAACCCGCGACGCGGCAGGAGAGTTGCCGGAGTAGAGGAAGCATCGCCCCCGTGCCGCCGGGTATCTCCGGGCTGCTTACCCACGACCAAGGATTCGGTGCCGCCGATCCCGAGGGATTCGCGTTCTCCGGAGAAGAACCCGAACCAACGTACCGCCTGATGCTCCGGCTCGTGACGGATGGAGAGTTGGATGCATATGCCGACTATGCCACGGGTTTCGATCCCCGGGAACTGGAATGGCAGGCCAAGGCATTCTTGGCCCGGTATGCCCACATGCTCATCGGCGTAGATGCCTTCGACCGGGAATACATCTGGCAGCGGTTCTGGATGGCCCAGCGGTTCATGTACACGGGAAGGGGACTGCTCGACACTATTGACCGGATGTTGTGGGACTTGGCGAGTCGCTGTGCTCGCCTCCCGATCTACAAGCTGCTGGGTTCCTGCCGCGAAAGCGTACCCGCCTACTGCAACGTTGGCGGCCGGACCATTGACGATTTGGTGGCCCACGCGGTGAAACGCGTGGAAGAAGAGGGGTTCATCGGCTGCAAGGATCACTCTTACCGAGGGGTGAAAACCAATGGGGAGATGGCCGTAAAGATGCGGGAGGTGCTGGGCGACGATATCATGCTCTTTCACGATCCCGTCGAGTCGTACATGTTCGAGGAGGCTGTGAAAATCGGACGCATACTGGAGAAGTGCCGCTACAGGTGGATCGAAGAGCCGCTGCAGGACTACGATATCATGAGTCTGAGGAAGCTGTGCGACGCCCTCGATCTTCCGGTTCTAACTCTCGAGTGGATCGGAGCCATCGGCGGACAGCCCTACAATGCGGCACCGTACTTGGCATTACAGGCCGCTGATATCGTCCGGCAGCGGGGCATCGGCATCACGGGCCAAGTCAAACAGGCCCAACTGGCCGAAAGCTTCGGGGTCGAGGTACACGGTGGCGATCCCCAAGTCATCTTGGCTGTTTGCAACGATCCCGTCTTTGAAGCCATGGGACTGCAGCCGCGTCCTCCCGAGGAGGAACTGGACTGCCGGGGTGCGCTCGTCGTAGAGAATGGTGCCATGTCGATAGCCTGGAGCGACCGTCCTGCGGCGGAACCAGACTGGGACGAGGTGGCCCGGAGTGCCGTTGCCGTCATTTGTAATTGAAGGGTATTATGAGCAAGATCAAAACAGCGGTGATAACCGGACAACATGCCTTTGATGTGCCGGGATTTCACGCATTGTTCAGGAGTATTCCCGAAATTGATTTTTATCTACAGGATTTAGAGAACTTTGCGGCAGATGCTGGCAAAGTCCGAGCGCGGTATGATGTCCTCGTATTCTATAACTTTCATCGGCAGACGCCAGACGAGGGGAGAGTCAGGGAAGCCATTGAGCAACTGGGTGAAAATCAGGCGGGTATATTGGTGTTGCACCATGCCATCCTTGCGTTTCCGCAGTGGCAATTGTGGTCGGATCTGTGCGGCATTCAAGATCGCAGTTTCGGTTTCAAGATTGACCAAAACCTGCATGTTGACATCGTGGCTCCGCAGCACCCGGTCCTCCGGGGATTGACTCCGTGGGAAATGGTGGATGAGATTTATACCATGGCGGATCCGCGGGATGGCAGTGACTTGTTGTTGACCACCGATCACCCCGATAGCATGAAAACGCTAGCGTGGGCTCGACAGTACAAGAACGCTCGTGTGTTCTGTTGTCAGCCAGGTCACGACAATCAGGTCTTTGCTGACCCAAATTTCCGCACGGTTGTTTCGCGGGGAATTCGGTGGCTGGCGGGAAGGATCTAGGGAGGGAATGGTCAATGCGCACGTTGAGTATTCAGGGCTTACCTGATAAGAGAAGGCATAAAGTCCTCGTCCATGATTGGCCCGAGCCGGAGGGCCCAACTGGTAACGAAGTCAAAACCGAAACGATCTACTCCGGGATAACAAACGGCACGGAACGAAATCAACTGATTGGCGGAAACTACGCTCCCAAAGATGAACAACTGCCCACCGGTGGAGGCGGCTACCAAAATGTGGGACGGGTGATTGGGGTGGGGCCCGATGTCAGCGAACTACAGATTGGAGATGTGCTGTATATGAGTGCCGTCCATGCAGAGTACGTCGTGATGCCAGAAGATGCCTTACTCATCAAGCTGCCTGACTCGATCGACCGCAAGGAGGCTGCGCTTTTCGGGATGACCAGTGTCGCCATGCGCACCTGCCGCAACGCCGAGTTGAAAATGGGCGAACGGGTGTTGATCGTGGGGGCTGGCATCATCGGTCAGGTCGCCGCACAAATTGCTACCGGCATGGGAGCGTGCGCTACCCTTTGCGACATCAGTGCCAACCGTCTGGAGATTGCCAAGCAGATTGATGCGGCTGAAGCCGTGCTGAATGTTGCAGGGGACGGATGGGAAAAAGAGATCGCTGACGGGACGTTCGATGTGGTGATTGACTTTGCCGGCGTACCGGGCATGGAGGACCAACTTATCAGTGCTTTGCGTCAGTGCGGCAGGGTTATATTCATCGCTGGACGAGACAAAGTGACCTATACCTTTAACCTCGGTCAGGGACGCGAGATCCAGCTAAAACAAAACAGTCATTTTGATCGCGATGATCTACAGAATCTGTGTCGTCTGGTCGATCGAGGGTTGGTGAAAATTGCGCCCTTAATCCGCGATGTCGTCCCGGTGAGTGAAGCCAAGCGTATATATGATACACTGCGGGATACACCCAATGAACTGTTGGGGACGATATTTGTATGGTAAGCTAATTTGGAACCCATGACGTTATGGTTGATCCACCTTCGCACGAGCCGGCCGGTTACTGCTGCCCGTTCTGTGCCATAGCAGGCGGCGCGGAATCCGAATTCACTGCGTGGCGCGACGAGCATGTTCTGGTGCAGATTTCGCTGCACTGGAACCCAGTCAACCCCGGCAAGGCACTGGTGATCCCGCTGGTACACTTTGAGAACATCTATACACTGCCCAACGAGCTGGCCGGCCGCATTGCCCACATGGTGACCGGGTATCCCAGCGACGGCGTGACGGTGCGGCAAAACAACGAGCCGGCCGGCGGCCAAGATGTCTGGCATCTGCATACGCACGTGATCCCGCGATACACCGGTGATGAGAAGTATCAGGGAGTGCCCGTGCGGGCCGACGACCGCGACCGTACGCGCTATGCGTCCCACCTACGCGAGCTTCTCCGGCAGAGTGCTGGGTGAAGTGCTTCAGGCCAATTCCAATGGAAATCGTCAGAGCAGAACTCGCTGAACTGAACAAGCGGCTCATTGAGGATGGACGTGGCCCAGCTCACCCAACGGATGAAAGAATGGCTGGCAACCGGATACATCTGCTACCTAGTGAAGCAGAACGGGTGCATTATCGCCTACTGCTTATATAGGGATGACGATGCACGCTACTAATGCGGCAATTGTACGCGAGCAGAGCGAGCACATCGTCGAAGAGGCATCGCTAGGCAGTTGCTTAATTGGTTGTACGAGAATGCATGGATGGACGAGAAAGTCAGATTGGACATGCTCGCCCACAACGCGGATGCTGTTGCCTTTTACAAGAAATATGGCTTTCGCATCGGCGTCTTCAGACATGGAAAAATGAAGAGAGCATCTTGAATGATCACAAGTAAATACTTCGCAAACCATGTCCTCACCACGCTACAGCAGCATCTGGCTCCGGGGGAAATGGCAGCGGGCGAGGTGTCCGGTCAGCCTCTTCAGGGCGCGACGACCCGCTTGAGTCGATCTTCGAAGTTGTCGCTCATCCTGTATATCAATCTACGTCTGCCCGTGTACTTGACGATGAACCCCATACTGTCGAGGGCACGGAGGTCGGTGCGTGCCGTCTCGTATGTGACGTTGTGGGATCGCCGGTGCCCATCTATGGTGTACAAGGCGTCCGAATGCTTGAGCATGTGCCCCAACAGGGCCACTTGGCGATGATTTAGCACCAATGCCGTATCGGAACCGCGGAGCATGGCCTCCAATCTGCTCGTCTCTTTGGTCTTGCGCGTCAAGTACAGGTGCAAGAGGCGGATCGAGCCTAGGATCACTCTCAGGTTGTAGTCGAGGAAATACGTGACGTCGTTGTCGTCGATCTCAGAGAACACGTACGCACGGACGTACTGAGCGGGTGCCTTCCGAATGACCGCCGAAATGGAGAGGAACTCGGTCAGCCAGTACCCCGATCTCGCCATGGACCAGTAGAAGAGTACTCTTGCGGTTCGTCCGTTTCCGTCTACAAACGGATGGTCGTAGCCGACCATGAAGTGAAGGAGGATGGCCTTGAGGACCGGATGCAGGAATTGGTCGTCCTCTGTGCGTCCATTGGCGAAATCCAAGAGCAGTTCGACGCGGTCGCTGAGCTGACTGGCGTCCGGGGGCGTGTGATCGACCTCGCCGTCGCGCTGGTCCACCACAGAGACCAAGTCGGTTGGCCGCCGGAGCCGCCCGACCGCATCCGGATCGAGCGTTTCTTCCGTCAGGGTCCTTTGCAGGTCCATGAGAATGGGGACTGTCAGTTCTTCGGCGACGTTCTCGCGTATAAACTCCATTCCCAGGTAGTTGTTGACGATCATCCGTTCGCTATTGTCGCGTGGCGGGCGGCCCGATCTCAGCAACTCCTTGGCAACCCGGCGGATCGTGACGGCACCCTCTAGCTGACTTGAAGTGATCGCCTCTTCGATCAGAGAACTCATCAGATACCGTTCTTGGGAGCCGCTGTTGACCACATCGACATGGGGGGCCTCGATTCTCCCGCTCGCATCCCGATCCACCTGATGGAGCCGGCGGTACAGGTTCCCCGTGTCGCTGAATGAGAACGGCCTGCCGCGAGTGTCCTTGAATGGCAGCGAGTGCCGCGAAACCATGCGCTTGAACTTGGTGGCAGTCCACCAGTCAAGGCTCGTAAACCCTTCCGGAGGGGGCAGATGACGAAGCTTGTCCTAATGCAGGTACCTGTCCTTGGGCAGGCTGCCAATGTCCGATCCCAGCAACTTGACCAAGTCATTTGGTTTGTACGACGAGAATAACTCGCTGAAAAGCTTCGGGTTTTTGGGCATTCTCATGGCTGAAGTCGCGCTTACATCTGATGGCGTGAACTGCTACGCTCAGGTGATGACGAAATACCAATTAATTACTGATCTGGGTCAAATTAGTAATTAGCACAAACGACGGTCCTGTGCGACGGTTGGGGTCGCGCGGAACCGAGCGATCGGCCCTGCGGTCATCGGCTGGGGTGGCTGACCTTGCTAGCTCCAAGTGTTTGCCGCCGAGGTCAGCCCGTGCGCGGTCTATGGCGATCCCCTGAGGATCCTGACCGCCCGGACCGACGTTACTAGTGGGCCGCTGTGTCATAACAGCGAAGGCCTCCAACTCACCCCACATCTGCCACCGCCTCGCCTAATACCCGCACCTGCCCCTCGTCCTCGGCATTGACCCTAAACAAACACCCGTCGCACCCGTGCCCAGCCACCGCCTCGCCCAAAGCCCGCACCAGCTCGGGGGCCGCTCCCGCTGAAAGAGGCGGATACAGCGGCACCGCTCCACTGGTCTGCGTTTTTAAGCGAGCTACTTCCCGCTCGTACAGGGCGGCGATGGGCAAAGGACCTTTCGCCACCCCGGTCGCTGTCTCTGGTAAGTCCAAGTCCTCCACTCCGAACATGCGCCACACCAAAGCCAACACCTCGCTCTCGTCCAAGCCTTGAGCACGACGACACAAAGCCGCAGTCCACTCCCGCGCCAAGTTGGTCACCCCGGTCGCCCAACCCACCACGCCTCCGTGCGAACTCCCCCCCGTGAGAAAATCCGTCGCCTCCTCCCACTTGCCGTACCAATGCCCGCCCAACAGCCCTGTGGAGGCGGGAAACACATCGCTGCCAAAGACTTTGTCGCGGCCCCCAGCCTCCTGCACGGCCGCGCGAAATTCTCTCATGCGCTCGGCCAGTATATGGGCGCGGAACTGCACCCAATCGAGCACGGCCCCATCTTGGGCTAATAAGCCCAAAAAGTCCATCAAACCTGGACGCCCCGCAGCCAAGGCCCGCACCTCGGCCAAAGTCAATTGCTCTAGGCGTTGGCGCAGGGCCAGTACGCCACGCCGCATAGCCGCAAAATCGTAGCCCAAGCGGACGGCTTCGTCTTGGCAGCTAGCACAGCCGCAGGCCATCAGGCTGTGCACATTGGCCGGAGCCGGATAGCGAGCGTGGTCCACATCAAAGCCGTCGATAGCGTAGCGCTGCACCGCTTCGACCAAGCAGTCGCACGTCCACTCGTTGATCGCCTTGCGGCTCGGACACAGGCCAATGCCCCACTCCTGATAGCGCCTATCCAATGGCCGCCCCTCCAGATCGCGCAGGGCGTATTCGGGATAGACCTCGCCGCCGTAGCTCCACAAGCCGATGTGCCCCCACACTTCGATCCCCGCGCCTTTGCACGCCTCGATGACGCGCCGCAAGGGCGCATCGTCAAAGCCGCTGATAATCCCCGCCACTGGTGGGTACACGCCCTCCGCCCCGGTCGGCCAAGCATCGAGACGCTGGCGCCAGTCCTCAAAAGGCCCTCGCTTGGCCAACTCTGCCGAGGCGCTAAAGCCCGAGGTATGGCACACCGGACTTTCGGGCATGATCGTCGTCAGGCCGACGGCGTCCTTGAGCTTTTGCAGGGACTCGGGATGCTGGGCCACGTATTCAGTGTGGCAGAACCAGATGCGGCGGGATTTGTGAGTGGGCTTCATGTTTTGTCTGACTCCATCCAAGCGACCAACTGGCGCGCGATTCGAAAGGTCAGTCCCCACAACAGCGGCCGACCCGGCCCCAACAGGTCGAGCGCTGGAAAGGCCTGTTCTTCGCCGCGGCGTCGCAGCCGGTACTGGGTCCGGTTGCCGGGGTCGCGCAGTTGGTCGGCCCCCACCCAAAAAGCCTTTTCGACCTCTTGGCTGAGGACCAAGTCTGCTGGCGTCTCCAAACGATAGACAAAACCAGATACCACCACCGGCAGCATCTGCCCGGTCAAGTCGTCGAGCCGCCCCCAATACTCGGCAGCTAACAGATCGAGCCCGACCTCCTCCAAGGTCTCGCGCTCGGCCGCGGCTCGTGGCGAGGGGTCGTCTGCCTCAATGCGCCCGCCGGGAAAGGCGATGTGCCCGGACCAAGGATCGTCCGGGTGGCGGGCGCGTTCGATAAAGAGCAACTGCAAGTCCCTCGGCGTCGGTCCCAAGACTACGGCTACTGCGGCCCGCGTCTTGTCCGTAGAGCCTACCAAGTGGGGCCGGTGCTGGGCGAGCCCCACCTGCACCGCGGCCCAAACGCCTAGTCCGATGGCCGCTTCCAATCGCTAAATGTCGTCAAAAGGATAGAGTTTGCGGCCTAGTCGCTTAAAGGCCAGTTTGCCCTCAGCCGGAGCGTGTACCGACGGTTCGGAGATCACTTGGATCTGGCCAGCCCACGACTCAAAACCTGCGCGGAAGTGAGCCGCGGACTTGACGCCGACATAGCGCATTTGCTTCGGGTCCAAATCCAAGGTGCGGGAAAACGCCGTGCAAAACGGTTGCTCGCGCTTGTTCACCAACAGCACGTGTACCCCGCCTTGGCGGATGTGGGCCGAGGGCCCCATGGTGCCATCTAGGCCAGCGTACATAGGCCCGTCGTAGCGAAAGCGGCCGTCAGTCAAAGCCACCACCTCGGCCCGCATAGAACGAGGCTCGCCCTGCAACGGGGACGCCTTGCCGCCTACCTCTAAATCGAGCACCGCACCGACGCCCGCTTGGTGGCAGGCGGCCACCGCTGCGGGATCAACGATGTACAGCACGCAGGCGTCTTGCAGGTCAGCCGCCAAAAAAGCTCGCAGTAACCCCGTGCTGTCGCCGGGCGATCCGCCGCCGGTATTGTCGTTGCGATCGGCCAAGATTACGGGGTAACGCCCCGTCCTTGCGGCCTCTTGCAGTGCTTCCGCGGTAGAGGGCATGGCCGCCTGCCAGTCGGCCCGGTGCTCCCAGAGCCAAGCGGCCAGCTCATCGGCGCAGGATTGGGCCAGAGCAGGGTCGTTGTCAGTGGCCACGTACACTGAAGCACCCATATCGGGAATGTCGGCTAGGGGGAAACAGGTGGCTATGGAGCCGCAGATCACGCCGGGTCGCGCCTCAATTTGGTGCAAGTATTCGATGGCCTGGCGCATGGGCGGATGAGCCGTAACTTGGTTCATGCCCCAGACTAGGGGCAGTTGGTGCAAGGCCATGGTCGGCCGCAGGCCTTCCCGCACCATGCGCACCAGCACATCGGCGCACTCGCGGCCCCTCGGTGCCATATCGACCTCTGGATAGGTCTCCCGCCCAATCAGGACATCGGCGGCTTCGATCATATCTTGGGAGACATTGGAGTGGATGTCCAATTGCCCGACGATGGGCATATCCGGGCCGACCAAACGGCGCACGGCAGCTAGGATATGCCCATCGGCATCGTCAATGCCCTCGGCCACCATGGCCCCGTGCAATTCCAATAAAACCCCGTCGATAGCACCCGCTGCCTCGATGCCGTCAACCAATTCGCCCACGAGCCCATCAAAAATGGAGCGGGGCGTCGGGGCGCTGGGAAAAGCCTCGGCTAAAATCGTCGGCACTACTTCAAAGCCGTGCGCCTCGGCCCCTTCGATAAAACCGCCGATGGGCGTATTGACCCCAGCAAAGCGCTCGACAATTTTCGCCCCGTGGAGATAGCTGCGCTCCCGGAAACTGTCCAACGTGGTGGCTACGTTCGTGAAGGTACTGCTCTCGTGGGAAATGCCTCCGATTGCTACGCGCATCGGATGCTCCTTTCTGTTCTATTTTTGCTCCTATCTGAAGCCATCTCATAGGTGCCCCGTCCCTGCGCTGGTCTAAACAGCGGGTGACCACAAGGGTCGCCCCTACCTAGATGACGTATTTCAGAGTGTACGAGATAACTTCCTGTCACTTCGACTCCGACAGGCGGGCGAAGACTTCGCTTACCGTCATGTCCTCAATGAGCAGCCGCTTGTCCCGTGCCTTGTGTCCCCGCACAATATGCACCCTGCGCTTGGCAACCTTGAGCCGCTTCGCCAGCAGGGCCACCACCGCGTCGTTGGCCTTGCCGCCTTCCGGGGCTGCTGTCACCCACGCTGTTATCCTGTCGCCATCGACCTCGACGCTGTTGCGCCCGGCCTTCGGCTGCACTTTGATATCGAACTCCATGCGCTGTGCCCACTAAATCAACGCAAACCAGTCCTTGTCCACTTCCACCACCTCGACCATCTTCGCGGACACGCCAAGATTGAGTTCCTTCATTTTATCCATCAGCAATTCGCCGTCAATTAAGTCTATCGGCGTCGCTCCGTCCCGCGTAGCTTCCTTCGGCTGGGGCGACTTTCCTAGTTTCGGCTTGTTTGCCAGATCGCTTCTGCTTCAGGTATCGCTGATAAGAAGCAATAACTTCTTTGGAATCAACGCGTTGTGTCTCCCGCCCTGTATCGCTAAGAGACCACACGCCTCTCTCCAAATTATCAATTAAGCCGTAGTTTTTAAGGTAGGTTCCCGCAAAGCCCAATCGGTACTCTAGCTCTGTCATGCGTTTTCGCCCGCGAGGTATTTTTTGTCCTCGATTGCAAGGTATTTGAGTAACGGAATTTCCTAGTGTACGGTTGGGGATTCCGGTTTCATGTAGGCGGTATCACTCGGCTGGCCCGTAGCCCTCGTCCGGGCCAGCGCGGCTCCCCGCGTTGATGTTCCGAGGCCCGTCGCCGGGTACCCTTCGCCAAGGGGGCGGATGGAACGGACCACTAACCACTAACCACTAACCACTAACCACTAACCACTGACCACTGACCACTAACCACTAACCACTAACCACTGACCACTAACCACTGACCACTAACCACTGATTAAACAATCCTTATTCTAGGAAAGTCCGTTGAGTAATAGCATCAGACAGACCCATATCTTCAATTACTTGATTGGCGATTTCTCGCTTGGAAGCACTGCCTCCAAGCGCGTGGAGCGCAGCAAGTGTCGGATTTAGTAGATCAGGATTCTTCGGGATGTCATCTGCATTGCCATTGTCAATCATCGCAAAAACTCCTTTTCAGATTTTCAGGATTACCCGCGTCCCTTTACTGCCTAATATGCGGTGCCTCCATCACGGCTCGCTCCTCCTCAGTCATGTCCTCGATGTAGGAAAAATATGTCGTCTGGTGCGCTCCCGAGCCATAGGACAGAGTGCCAGGGCCGAACTTGTACAGCAGCGCCCGCCGCTCGTGCGCGGCCGTCCACGGCAGCGTGCCGTGCGTCAAGGTCTCGGTGAAGATCACTGCGTCGCCGGCCTTGCCGTTTACTTCGAGCACGTGCTCTTGATGCTTTTCCCACTTAATCATGCTCTGCGGACAGGCGAGGTTGGCCTTGTGGCTACCCGGTATCACGGCCACACCCCCGTCGCCCGGCCCCTCATTGGCTAGTAGATACTCGACCACGGTCAGCCCGGTGAAGATGCGGTCGTTTTTAAAGAAGTACACTTCCGATATATCCTTGCGCTCCACTCCGCCGCCGTGCAAAAGCCCACCCTCGCAGCCCGCGTCCATGGCGATCAGCCCCGGCCCGTGGTCGAGGCGATACCCCCGGCCCAGGATTTCTTCGAGATAGGGCTTGACCTTGGGATGTACCAGCAGCTTGCGAAACGGCTCGCACCAAGGATGCTCCCAAGCCAACATGCCGCCCAAGTCCTTGCGCCGCGAGGTGCCTTGCATCGCCTGTGAGTCTCCGGCCAGCGAGCGGTCTATCTCGCCCATAAGGTCGCGGTGGCAGTCGATGCCGGCGTTGAGTTCGGCCACCTCCTCGGCGAGCAGCACATCTTTGAGGACCAAATAGCCCGTCAGGTCAAAGAGGTATTTGTCGTCTGCGTTCATGGGAGGGCTCCTTATAGAGAGGTAGGCTGAGAAGATGGCAAATTAGCGAGCAGCAGAGTAGCCCATTATCGCTGATTTTCCGTAATTATTGCAAGTCATGATTACGCTATCCAATGTTGGCAAATTCTACGGCGACCAGACTCTCTTCGCCAATGTATCGCTCCAGCTCAATCCCGGCGAGCGCTATGGCTTGGTGGGGGCCAATGGGTCCGGCAAAACCACGCTCCTCAACATGCTCTCTGGCGGCATTGAACCGAGCGAGGGTGCGATCGCGGTCCCACAACGCCTGCGCTTAGGGGTTTTACAACAGGATCAGTTTCTCTACGAGGACGAGTCGATTCTCAATGTCGCGCTGATGGGCAACACTGCACTGTGGGAGGTGACGGTTGCCAAGGAGCGGCTCCTCGCCGCGCCCGCCGAGCAATTCGACGCCGACAAGTTCGCCCAGCTCGAAGAGACCTTTCTCCACTGCGATGGGTACACAGCGCAGGCCCGTGCCGGCGCGATTCTAGAGGGCCTCGGGCTGCCAGTCCACATTCACGACGACCCGCTCTCAACGCTTTCCGGCGGCTTCAAGCTGCGGGTCTTGCTCGCCCAAGTGCTGGCCAGTGCCCCAGATGTGCTGCTGCTCGACGAGCCGACCAACCACCTCGACATCCTCTCGATCCGCTGGTTAGAGACCTTCCTATGCGACTTCACCGGGCCGGTGGTGATCATCTCGCACGATCACCGCTTCCTCGACAACATTAGCACCTGCATCCTCGACATTGACTACGAGACGGTACAGCTCTATCCGGGCGACTACGCGGCCTTCCTGCAAGCCAAGCGGGCCGAGCGCACGCGGCGAGAAAAGGAAATTGCCCATCGCGAACGCGAAATCGCCCATCACCAGCAGTTCGTCGATCGCTTCCGCGCCAAGGCAACCAAAGCCCGCCAAGCCCAGAACAAGCTGCGGCTGATCGAGAAGCGGGAAGAGGAAATGGTCGAGCTGCCGCGCAGTTCGCGTCGCTACCCGGCCTTCCGCTTTGAGCAGCGGCGCGATAGTGGGCGCGATGTGCTCGCGCTCAAAGGCGTCAAAAAGGCTTTCGGCGACAACGAAGTGCTGCACGGCGTCGATCTCCTCGTGCAGAAGGGGGACCGCTTGGCGATTATGGGACCGAATGGCATCGGCAAATCGACGCTGCTCAAGATCGCGATGGACGAGCTGGCCGCCGACGCCGGCGAAGTCGAGTGGGGGTACGAGGCCCATCCCGGTTACTTTGCCCAAGACCACCGCGAACAGCTCAGCCCTCCCAACCAAACGGCTGAGGCGTGGGTCTGGGCGTGCTGTCAGGATCAGGGCCTCGGCTTCGTGCGCGGGCAGATGGCGCGGATGCTCTTTTCCGGCGACGACAGCAAGAAGCGTCTGAGCGCGCTTTCGGGTGGCGAAGCCGCGCGGCTCGTCTTCTGTCGGCTGGCGATTGCCCAACCCAATGTGCTGGTTCTCGACGAGCCGACTAACCACCTAGACTTTGAATCCATTGAGGCATTGGTCGCCGGGCTTAAGGACTATCCGGGCACGCTGTTCATCGTCTCGCACGACCGCTGGTTCATCAGCCAGCTAGCCACGCGGATCGTCGAGATCAAACCCGGAGAAATTCTCGACTTCCGCGGCACGTACGAGGAATATGTCCACTTCTGTGGCGACGACCACCTCGACGCCGACCAAGTCCTCCTCAAGGCCAAACAAGCAAAAAAGAAAAAAGAAGGGACTAATTCACCAGCCCAAGGATCGCGCGCCAACCGCAAGGGCAAAAACAAGCAGCGCCGCACCGCTGCTCGGCAAGCAGAACGCATGGCGCGCATAGAGGAAGCAGAAGCCCGGCTGGCGGAAATCGACGCCTTGCGCTGCGAGCCAGCCTATTACGCAAAGACCCCGCCCGATCAGATCAAGGCCCTCGAATGCGAACACGCGGATGTCGAGCGCACGTTGGCGGCCCTCCTGGAGGAATGGGCGCGGATCGAGGAAACCATGAATAAGGAGGACCAATGAAACGCAAAAACATAGCGACCAGCAGCGCGTTTGGCGCGGAGTTCGGTTATTCGCGCGCCGTGCGCATAGACCGGCATGTCCACATCGCTGGCACCTGCGCCCAGCCGCCTCATGACCAAGGCGATGCCTACGAGCAGGCCAAGGGTGCATTGCAGATCATATCCGCAGCCCTCGCCGAGGCCGGCGCTAGCCTCGGTGACGTGGTGCGGACGGTCGTGTACATCACCGATGTGGCCCATGCTGCTGGTGTCACCGGTGCTCACCGCGAAGTGTTTGGCGAGATTTTGCCGGCTTCGACCTTGGTCGTCGTAGCCGCGCTGCTAAAGCCGCATCTGGTCGTCGAGATCGAAGCCTACGCCATTTTGCCCACCGAAAGCGCGTGAACAAAGATAACCAGCTCCTATCCATCGGCGTGTTGGGCTGCGGCCCCATCGCCCAATTCGCCCACTTTGAGTCGTGCATCAAGGCCCGCAATACGCGCCTGTACGCGCTCTGCGACCAAGCGCCGGACTTAGTCGAGCGCATGGCTGCCATTCACCAGCCGGAGAAAACCTACGCCGACTTTGCCGACATGCTCGCGGATCCGCAGGTGGAAGCGGTCATTATCGCCACGGCCGACGCGTTCCACGTCCCGCTCAGCTTGCAGGCATTGGCCGCGGGCAAACACGTCTTCGTGGAAAAGCCCATGGGCATAAGCGTGGAGGAATGCGAAGCACTGCGTCGGGCCGTAGTCGCCTCGGGCTGCAAGCTCCAAGTAGGGCACATGAAGCGCTTCGATCCCGGCATGGTCTTTGCCCGGCAGTTCATCTGCGAGGAGATGGGGTCGCTTTTGGCCCTGAAGGCTTGGTATTGCGATTCGACCTATCGCTATACTATGACCGACAACCTCCAGCCTCTGCCCCTGCACAGCGATCAGGCACGCAAACCAGCGGGCAATCCCAAAGGCGACAAGCGGCGCTACTTCATGCTAACCCACGGCTCGCATCTCATCGACATAGCCCGCTTTTTGGGCGGTCCGCTCGCGGCCGTGCGCGGGCGGTGCAAGGAGATGTTCGGGGCGTATTCTTGGTTTGTCGAAGTGGAGTTTGCCAATGGCGGCCAAGGGCATCTCGACCTGACGGTCGCCGTGCGCATGGACTACCACGAGGGCTTTCACATCTATGGAGAGCACGGCAGCGTCGTCGGCAAAACCTACCTGCCGTGGTTTCTGAAATCCAGCGACGTCGAGTGCTTCTCCACGCGCGATGGCCAATATCGTCGGCCGCTAGGGGCCGACGCGCATTTCTATCGACTCCAGCTCGAAGATTTTGCCGATGCCGTCCTGCACGGCGCGCCCCAAATGGGGGCCGATGTGGAGGATGGAACCCAAGCGATGCGGGCGATGGCCGCCATTGCCCGCTCGGTCACCAGCGGCGATTGGGCCCGTTTGGAGACCGTCACCGGCGGCATCTAGCACAGCGGATCAATGCCCATGTCCTCGTCCAGTCCCCGCTTCTGGCCCCTCTATCTGCTCGGAGGAGGCATCGTCCTGGCACTCCTGCTGATATGGTTGCCCGAATCCTCCCATCGCCAGCGACAGGTTCAGGGCACTATGGCCATCTTCATTCTCGCCATTTTCTTCACTTTGCTCTGGTTGCTCTTCGCGTCGCGGCTGGCCTGGGGACAGCGCCTGCGCTATTTCGGCGGCGCCGTCCTTGTTATTGCGCTTGGTTTCGGGTTTTTTCGCATTAAAGGTATGAGCGGCGACTTCGCACCGATCCTCGAATGGCGTTGGAGTACCAAGGACGAAGCCGCCGTCGAAGGAGGAGACGCAACCGCGCTCGACGCCCGCGATTGGCCGCAATTTCTCGGCCCCGAGCGCAACAACCGGCTTAGCGGCGTCCACCTCGAGCGCGACTGGGACAAGCACCCGCCGCGCGAAATCTGGCGTCGCCCCGTCGGCTCAGCTTGGTCCTCCTTTGCCATTGTTGGCGACCGGGCCGTAACCCAAGAGCAACACGGCCCCGAGGAGCAGGTCGTCTGCTACAACTTGGCAACGGGCCGCAAGCTCTGGCATCGCGCCGATTCGACCCGCTACGAGACCGTCATAGCCGGCATCGGCCCCCGCGCTACTCCTACCATTGCTGGAGACCAAGTTTTCACTATGGGCGCTACTGGCATCCTCAATTGCCTAGATCTGGCCAGCGGGGCGCTGATTTGGTCGCGGGACATCCTCGCCGACAACCGGGCTGAGGCCCATACGTGGGGCATTAGCTGTTCGCCGCTGGTCCTCGACACCTTGGTCGTGGTCAGCGCCGGAGGCCCGGATGAGCGCTCGCTAGTTGCCTACCACCGTCAAAACGGCGCGTTTGTATGGGGCGGGGGCGCAGACAAGGCCGGCTTCAGTTCGCCGCGTCTGGTCACTTTGGCTGGACGCGAGCAGATCCTGATCTTCAACAACTACAGCGTCGTCGCGCACGATCCGCAAAGCGGATCTCCCCTCTGGCGTCATCCCTGGAATCAGGTCGAATGCGTTGCCAACCCCCTGCTCTTGCCCGGGGACCGAATTCTGGCGTCCACCGGCTACGGCATTGGTGCCAAGCTGTATCAAGTGAACGCCGCGCCCGACGGCGGATTGACGAGCGATATCGTCTGGGAAAGCCCTCGGCTCAAGGCCAAATTTGCCAACATGGTCTATCGCGATGGTTTTGTCTATGGCCTTGACGATGGAGTCCTGGTCTGCCTCGACCCGCAAGACGGCAAGCGTCGCTGGAAGCGCGGGCGCTACGGCCACGGCCAGCTCATCCTGATAGACGATATCCTGCTGATAATGAGCGAATCGGGCGACGTGGTGCTGGTCGAGGCTCGCCCCGACCGCCACGTAGAACTAGCGCGCATGACGGCCTTCGCTGGCAAAACTTGGAATCCCCCGGCCCTTGCCGCGCCCTATCTGTTAGTACGCACTGACAGCGAGGCCGCCTGCTACGAGTTGGCACTTGCAGACGGTGCCCAAGCGCAGCGCTTCTAACAAGGCCATGGGTCCGTTAGCTATTCCGTCCTTCGCCATCGGGCAAGCCAGCCCGCGCTCCCGCGTCTTTTATTTTGCTGTGCCGACGCAACCGGGCGGATTTGCCCGCTACCGCTATAATCTGAATTGGTAGTACCTCTTATATAAGGAAGAAAGTCATGGAAGACTATTCACACATTCAGAAGCCGAACTTGGGCTACCGCTATGAGTTCTCCACCGACGAACTTGACGCGATGGACGGATGCTTGGAGACGCACGGCTTCGCAGTGATCAAAGACGCGTTGCCGCCAGAGTTCGTCGCCAAACTCAAGCAGGCGGTGTGGGACGGCACGGACCCGGAGCACACGTTGCAACCGGGCGAGAGCCGCACGCGGCACGCGTGGATCGAGTCTGGCCCAGGTGCTTGGGAGGTACTCGACTACGAGCCTTTCATGGACATTCACCGGCACCTGATCGGCACCGACGAACTGACGATCCACCGCTCAGCTGCCATCATCCGCCGGACCGGCTCAGCTCCCGTGGGATGGCATACCGACTGGTGCGGTTATTCGACCGAGATCAAGCACTCGGGCGACATCCTCAACCGAGGGCTGTGGCCTTCGGGCAAGTGGTTTTACCTGACCGGTTCGCGGCCCGAGCACGGCGGCCTATGCGTCATAGAGGATTCCCACATCGAAGGCTGGGAGGGGCCGGAGGGATTCAGCATGACGGCCGATCGGCGCTCCTTCTATCCAGAGGGCACGGAGGAACGCGGCTACAATGGATTCGACATCCCCGGCCTCGTCCCCCTCTTCACCAACGGCGGCGACATGATCGTCTTCGCCCATCGCACGTATCACGGCGCGTTCCCCAACCGAATTGAAGAAACGCGCCTGTCTTGCGGCATCGGCTTCCGCGCCCGCAGCCACCGCATCGACATCCCTTGGGAAATCCCAGAGGAAGGCCAGTGGTTTTTGGCCAACCTACCCGATCGCTTGCGCCGCTATACGGACGGGTACACGAGCATCAACTTAGAGTGGCAGGGATGATCGGAGTTTTTCGTTGCGCGGGATGTTGTAGCCCCGTCCTCATGACCTCCGAACAAAACGCCTTGGAACAGTACTACCTGCTGTAGTGAACTGACCAGGGCTAATCTTCGCGGCGCGGGCGTGCCACGGTTGATGGTAGATGTAGGGTGGCTCAAGCACCGCCTGCTGAACTGCGGTCAATTCCGAGACCCATGTCCGGCTGCGTGAACTCGTAGTGCAGATACTTCGGCGTGTAAAGGTGTAGCACGACCGTTTTGGTGACATACCAAGACGTGATCCAGCTTGGTTTTGCCATCCCCTTCCGGATCGTAAAGCCGATAGTCAAGCAGCCAGAACCGATCCCGAACCGGATGGACATAAACACAGGCGACCACCCCAAGGCTGTTGGAGGGCCCTTGGGCGTTACCGCTATATTGACGACGCCAGCGTACCGCTTGGCCAAAACCGTGTCATCGAAGAGGACATAGCCCTTTTGACTCTATTCGATGTGAGGTTGGACGTTTTCCCACACCCAGCGCGGCGGAATGCGATCACTGGATAGATACCGGTTTATCGTAGCATGACTGAACGCTTCGCTATGGTCTGCGAAAGGGGTGAGGGCATAGGTGATAGGGCCGCTGAGCAGATACGGACACTAATCGCGTCGAGGGCGTAAGTCCTAATTAAGAACGAGATGCCGACGAAAAGAGGCTCCGTTCTGGCTATCTATCAAGCAATGATTCAATAGCCGACGAAAAATCAGCGATTCGCCAACAACTCCTCTATCTCAGGCGGGAAGCCGCGCTGCCCGTCGCGGTTGAGGCTGGTGCCGATAAGGCGGCCGTGCAGCACGTGTGCGCCGTCGACTTCTCTGAAGATGTCTTGGACAAAGCAAAAGCGCAGGCGGCTCTCCCGCTCCAACCGCAACTCAACTGCAAAGCGGTCGCCGCTTCTGAGGGGGGCCTTGTAGTCGATTTCGGCACGGGTGAGGACCAAGTCGTGGCCCTGTTGGTGGAAGCGGGCAAAGCTGAGGCCGAGGCTTTGCAAATACTGGTGACGGGCGTGTTCGAGGTAGTATTGGTAGATAGCATTGTTGACAATACCCTGGAGGTCGCATTCGTAGTCGCGGACGTCTAAGGTCAGCGTGAAGTCGGCAGGCTGTGCTGGCATGTTTTATCGTCCTATGGACAAGCAGCGGCACCGCTGCTTGTTGGATTGGGGGGACTTGGCTATTTTGTGCCCCGCAAAAGGAGAGCGAGCTATGCTAAAAATATCCGTCTGGCACGGCGATTTGTCGGAATCGTACCTGCGCTACGTCACCCAGCTCGGAGTCGATTGCTTGGACTTTGGCTCGGGCGACTATTTCCCCGGGGTCAAAGAGCAGGGCTATCCCGACTTGGACGCCGTGATAAAAATAAGAAAAAAAATCCGTTCTTGGGGGTTGGACATCAATCGCGTGACCCTGCCGGACATAACCAAAAAATTCATGGCCGGACAGGACGGCTGCGAGAAGGAGCTGGAAAACACGGCCGCTGCGCTGGAGGTCTTTGCCGAGGCCGGGGTGCCCATTGCGCGGCAGCGATTTCACGGCGATGTGTTCCCCTCGATGCTCCGCCGCTGGAACTCTCCGCGCCGCGGCGGCTACCACTACCGGGCCGAAAGCCGCGGCTTGGCTGAGAGCGATCAAGGCCCTCCCTCGCCCGAGGCTTTGGACACGTGGTGGGCGCGCTTTTGCACCGTGTACGAGCGCTTAGTGCCCATTGCCGAAGACTGCGACATCAAGCTGGCGATCCACCCTTCGGACTCGCCGCTGCCGGATACGCCGCTGGGGGGCTTGGGCTTTCACAAGGTCATCGACGCCTTTCCCAGCCGCCAAGTTGGATACCTCTACTGCTGTGGCACCCGCGCCGAGGCCGGGGGCTTGCCCTTAGTGCTCGACGAGGTTCACAACTACGGACGCAAAGGCCGGATATTCATGGTGCATTTGCGCAATGTGCGCGGGAGCTTGGCCACGGCCGGGGGCTTTGAGGAGACTCTGCTCGACGACGGCGACATGAACATGGCCAAAATTCTGCTGGAACTGGAGCGGATGGGTTTCGACGGGTGCATCAACCCCGACCACATTCCCGCACTAGAAGGGGATGAGGGGTCCTTGACGCGGGGATTGGCGTACTCGGTGGGGTACATCAAGGCGTTGTTTGCCGCGTTGGCAGCGATCAGGTAGGAAATGGAACCAAAAAAAAAGAACATCGCGGCGATCATCACCGAATACCGCCCCAGATCGCACGCCGACGTGATCGTCTCCAAATTTCTCAAGGGATTTCCCACGGATGAGGGCTTGTTCGCGCCGAGGGTCGAGATCGCATCTATGTACATCGACCAGTTTCCCGAAAACGACATCGGGCGGGCGATGGCCCAAGAGCATGGGGTGCCGATTTTTAACAGCATCTCGGCAGCACTCGGTCTGGGGGGACGGGAGCTAGCTGTGGATGGGGTATTGTCCATTGGCGAGCACGGGGACTACGCTTGGAACGAGAAGGAACAACAGCTCTATCCGCGCCGCTACTTTATGGAGCAAATCTGTGGGGTGATGGCAACGTCGAAGCGGGGGGTGCCGGTGTTCAACGACAAGCACTTGTCCTATAGCTGGACCGATGCGCTGTGGATGTACCAACGGGCGCAGGTGTTGGGGGCGGCGTTTATGGCTGGGTCTTCGCTGCCGGTGTGTTGGCGGCAGCCTTGGCTTGAGCACGAGTTGGAAACTCCTGTGGAGGAGGCGGTGGCGATCGGGTTTTCCGGGCTGGATATCTACGGGTTCCACACCCTTGAAGTGCTCCAGTGCATGGTCGAGCGGCGGCGAGGCGGCGAGACGGGGGTAGCGGCGGTGACCTGTCTGGAGGGGGAGGCCGTGTGGCGAGCCGCCGATGAGGGATTGTGGTCGCGAGACCTAGCACAGGCTGCCTGCGCGACGATTGACGACAAGCCCGAGGGAACCATGGAGGAACACTGTCAAAATCCGGCACTTTTTGTGGTGGAATACAGCGACGGATTGCGGGGGGCCGTGCTGATGCTCAATGGCTACGTCCACGATTTGGCGTACGCGGCGCGGATTGGCGGACAGGTGCAAGCCTGCGAGTTCCATGCCCAAGGGCACGGCGGGCCGGACGGGGCGTACGCACATTTCAGCTATCTGTCGCTCAACGTCGAAGAGATGTTCCTAACCGGCGAGGCCCAATATCCGGTCGAGCGCACACTGCTGACTAGCGGCATCCTCGAGGCGGCGCTGACGTCTCGCTACGAGGGCTACAAGCGGCTGGAAACGCCGTGGCTGGACGTAGAATACTTGTCGTATGATACGTTGTGGCGACCGACTGGGCTGCGACCGACCGGAGCTTGTCTGGATCCGTGGCCGCCGAGTGCGTGAGCAGTAGAAGCTGTCTGGAAACCCCCGGCGGCTGTACGGTGCGGTGTTTTATTAAAGGAGCCACCTGCTTCGCTTCACCGCGCCTTTAGGCGCGACCTCCGCTGCGCTCAGCATGTCAGCACCTGCGAACGGGAAGGACAATGAAACGCCAGCTTTAGCCTTCGCATACTCCAAGGAGAGATACCATGATGCAATGTCTCGCCACAATCGCACTGGTTTTGGCGGCCGGCACGGCCTTCGCCCAAGAGCCGCTGGGCGATCCGTCGATTATACCCGAAGGTGCTAAGCTCGAAGTGCTCTTCGACGGCGCGTTCTTTTCCGAGGGGCCGGCTGTAGCCCCAGACGGCTCGGTTTTCTTTAGCGACATTACCTTTTCCCAGACCTCGGGAATGCAGGCCGGGCACATCTGGCGCTACGATTCCAAGACCGGCAAGACCGTGATCTACCGCTCGCCCAGCGGCATGTCCAACGGCCTCAAGTTCGACGCGATGGGCCGGCTGATCGCCGCAGAAGGCGCTGATTTCGGGGGACGGCGCGTGACGCGCACCGACTTAGCTACCGGCAAGGCCGAGATCATCGCCGGGCTGTACGAGGGCCGCCCCTTTAACGCCCCCAATGACATTTCCATCGACGAAAAGGGCCGCATCTACTTCAGCGACCCGCGCTACCTCGGCCACGAGCCGATCGACCAGCCGGTGATGGGGGTCTATCGCATTGATCCAGACGGCACTATCGAGCGGATCATCACCGACGCTGGCAAGCCCAACGGCGTCTGCGTGTCCCCGGATCAACAGTCGCTGTATGTGGTGAGCAACGACAACGGCAACACGGGTATCTTCCGCTTGGAGAACGCGCTGATGCACAAGGGCCGCATGGCCCTGTTGGCGTACGATCTGCACTCCGACGGCACGGCCACATTCCGCGAGGTGCTAGTTGATTACTATCCAGAAGACGGGCCGGACGGCCTAGTCGCCGATGTCGAGGGCAACCTGTACGTGGCGGTGCGCGACGTGACGCGCCCGGGCATTGTCGTGTATTCGCCGCAGGGCGAGGAACTGGCCTATATCCCCACGCTTGAGGTCCCGACCAATGTGGCGTTTGGTCGCGGCGAGAAAAGCAAGACGCTCTACGTCACCTACGGAGGGGGCGCACCGCCGGAAAATCCAGGCATCTTGGCCAAGATAAAAGTCGGCAAGGACGGATACCACCTGCCGGTCCCATAATTAGATGACCACATTAGACTGGGCCGTCGTCTTGGTCCTCAACGGCGGCATTGTCACCTACAGCCTGATTGCCTTCCGCAACAAGGGCGAGAGTTTCGATTGGTACTTGGCGGCCAAATCCATGCCTTGGTGGGTGATCGGGCTGTCGGCGTTTGGCACGGCCGTCGATAGCGGCGATTACGTCGGTATTGTCGGCGGGTCTTATAAGCTAGGGCTGTCGCAGTTGGCGCAGTGGTGGCTGGGCATCGCTGTGGGCTGGACCGTGCTCAGCTTCTTCGTCATCGTGCCGATGTACCGCTCTGGGGTTTTTACGAACGCCGAGTGGTTGGAGTTCCGCTTCGGGCCAGCGGCCCGCCTGCTGGCGGTCTTGATAAACGTCCAATCGCGAACCAACGTGCTGGGCAACATCTTCTTTTCCATGTTTCTAGTGCTTAATGTCATCGCCGGATTCGAGGAGATGACTTGCTGGTTGGTGGTAGTGGGCGTGGCACTCAGCTCGGTGCTCTACATCGTGCGCGGCGGCTTGCGGGCCGGGGTGCTGACCGACGCGCTACAAAGCGCGACGATGATCGTGGCCTCTTTTGTGCTCTGGGGATTCGTCTATTCGGGCTTGGGCGGCTGGGACGGGGTGACGACGCGACTGGAGGCAGTAGAGGAAGGGCTGGCGGATACGCTGCTGCGCGTAGGGGGCTATTCGCCGCCCGGTGTGCCTACTTTCATCGTGATATTTGGCTTTTTGGTGGTGTTGACTACGTATGCAGTCATCAATCAGTACGAGGCCATCCGCTTCCTCGGCGCACGCTCGGAGTGGGATTTCAAGATGGCCGCGCTAGTGGCTAGCATCGCCACGGCGATATGCTTATTCTTCAACGTCAGCTTGGGGCCGATGGCGCGGGCGCAGTTCCCCGGCTTGGAAATCGTCGATCAGGCCTATCCGCTGATGATCGAAGCGTACCTACCCGCCGGGTTGGTAGGGCTGGTGGTCGCCGGGCTGGTGGCGGCTGGGTACTCGACCTTTGACTCCATCGGCATTGGCATTTCCTCGCTCTTTGTGCGCGATGTGTACGCGCGCTTTATCGTCAAAGACGCCACGGACGCACACTACACCAAGGTGGGGCGGATCTCGGTGCCGATTATTCTGGCGCTGGGCTTTGCGTATGTGCCCTTTTTGGGTGAGCAGGGGATGCTGCTGTTCTATCTGCGGCTGGCCGGGGCCATTGCTGTGCCGCTGATGACGGTCATTTTGATGGGAGTCTTCACGCGCGTACATCGCGAGACCGGGATCGTCGGCTTGCTAGTGGGGCTTGGCTACGGAATGTCGGCGATCTTGGCCGACTTCAACGAGTGGCCGCTGCCGGTGTGGTACCAAAACACGTGGTGGACCTACCTTTGGAACTTGGTGCTGCCCGCAGTAAGCATGTGCGTCGCTTCAAAGCTGATTGACTGGTGGCGCGGTCCGGTGCGCGACGAGGAACTGCGCGGGTTAATTTACGTCCGCCACGAGGACCTGGTCGCACTGCGCCCGCTAATGGCCCGGCGGCTCGCGGCGCTAGAAGGCACTTGGCTGCAGAAGACCCTGACCGAAGCACCCATCCGGCCGGAGTATCCCTTCGCAGTCGGCGAGGATGGTCCTAAGTGGTATCTGCGGCCGGGGGTATGGATCGGAGTCTATTTGGCCGGGGCCAGCTTGCTGCTCTTTGTGGTGATGTGGTAGATAGGCGTTTCGTTTTGCACTAAAACCAAATTTGCTAGAAGAAGGTACAAGTTAAATGGCTGCCGGCTTGCAAGGGCCTTTTGGTTGGTTTGACGATGCTGGCATTTCCCCTTTAGAGAAGGCCAGTAAAAGGGGCGTCTATTTGTGGACTATTCCCACTGAGCTTGGCGAATTGGTTTACTACGTCGGAGAGACAAAAAGGGGCTTTTCCAAAAGAATGAAAGAGCATTTGAAGGAGCAGCTTTCGGGTATGTACCACATCTACGAACCCACTTCATTCGCATCGGGCGTTAAGCGCGACCTATGGAGCGGAATGTACAGACCGGACGTAGAGGAAGGAGGATTGGGGGAATTCGTAAATCGCCTGCCGAAGCTAGTTGATAGCCTAGTTGAATTTGTCCATCTCATGCGTTTTCGAGTTGCCTCACTTGACTGCGAGGATCGAATCAGCACTCTCGCAATACCTTAGAAAACAGCCAGAACCTATTGGATCGTTTCAGGATGACGGAATCCGCTATGCGCTACGGAAACCAGACGAAGAACCTATTTTGATCAGATGCAGTCCGACGGGAAAAATTCGCGGACTGCCTGCAACTATTGACGGACTTTCCTAGTGTACGGTTGGGAATTCAGGTTTCATTTAGGCGGTATCACTCGGCATGCCCTTAGCCCTCGTCCGGACCAGCGCGGTCCCCCGCGTCGATGTTCCGGGGCCCGTCGCCAAGGGGGCGGATGGGACTGACCCCTAACCCCTAACCCCTAACCCCTAACCCCTAACCACTAACCACAAAATTCGGCATTCCTCACGTTTGTTCCCCTCTCACAGGTTATCGATGACCGATACCACAGACCTCACTCCCGTCGAGCACCGCGCCGTAGCCGCCTCGCCCTTCGCCGCCCTCTATCCGTCCACCGAAAAGATCAAAACCATTGTAGTGGAGCACTTCCCAGCACTGGGCAAGCTAGCGGCGATGCGCTTTGTCGAATGGGTCCAAGACCATCCCGGCGGCGTGGTCTCGCTGCCGACGGGCAAGACTCCCGAGCACTTTATCCGCTGGATCGAGCGGCTGCTGAGGCATTGGGACGAGGCGGATATCCGCTGCCAACTCGAAGAGGCCGGCATTGACCCAAGGCGCAAGCCGGACCTGCGCAGCTTGCACTTTGTGCAAATTGACGAATTCTACCCGATCGATCCCCGGCAGGACAACAGTTTCTACGCGTATGTCAACCGCTTCTACATTGATGGTTTTGGGTTGGACCCGGCCAAGGCCCTGCGAATCAACTGCGCTGAGATCGGCCTGCAGGCCGGCCAAACTTTAAACGAGGTGTGGCCAGACGGCAGCGTGGATCTCTCGCTGCGCTACCGGGCCGCCCGCACCTCGCTTGAGCGAGTACAGCAGGACGCGCTGCAAAGGATCGACCAGTGGTGCCAAGAGTACGAGGAGCAAATCCGCGCCCTCGGAGGCATTGGCTTTTTCTTAGGAGGCATCGGCCCGGACGGGCACATCGGCTTTAACGTGCGCGGCTCGGACCACTTTTCGACGACGAGGCTGACGGGGGTCAACTACGAAACTCAGGCTGCAGCCGCTAGCGACTTGGGCGGCATTGAGGTGGCGCGCAAGCGGCTGGTAATCACCATCGGTCTAGGCACGATCGTTGGCAATCCCGACTGCTGTGCCCTGATCATCGCCGCTGGCGAGGCCAAGGCTGGCATTGTCGCCGCCGCGGTCGAACAAGCACCAGACGTGCGCTATCCGGCCACGGCGTTGCATCGCCTACCCAGGGCGCGGTTCTATATTACCCAGGGAGCGGCCAAGGCACTCAGAGCTAGGCGGCTCGTACTCGTGCAGCAGCGGGTAGCCATGGACGACGAGATGGTGGAAAAAATTGTCATCGATTTAGCCTGCGGCTTGGGCAAAAAGATCATCGACCTGACCGAGGCCGACTTTGCCCAAGATGTCTTGGGAGCCGTGCTGTTGCGCCAGCACCCAGAGGGAATCGCCGCACTGACGCAGCGGGTGAGCGATCGCCTAATAGGCAAAATCGAGCGGGGCTCCCAGACCCTTTCCGGTACGCGCTTCCTGCACACGGAGCCGCACCATGACGACCTAATGCTGGGCTATCTGTCCTATATTGTCCGCCACGTGCGCGACGCCACCAACGTGCATTATTTCGCCTGCTTTACTGGCGGTTTTACTGCGGTGACTAACCGCTTTATCGAGGCTCATTTGCAACGGCTGCGGCACTTTTTGCCCAGTGCCGAATGCACGGCGCTGTGGGCGCAGGGCTACTTTGACCCCAGCTATGAAAATGGCCGCAACCGCGATGTTTGGCAGTACCTCGACGGGGTCGCTGCCGCAGATCCGCTCTTGTGCGATGAAGGAGCGGCACGGCGCTTTTTGCGGAACCTCGTCGCGCTGTACGGCGTTGAAGACTTCGAGGGCATCGAGCCCCGGCTGACGGCGTTGGAGGCTTACTTTGCCAACCGCTATCCGGGCCAAAAGGACGCGCCGGAGGTACAGATGCTCAAAAGCAAATGTCGCGGGTGGGAGGCCGAGTGTCTCTGGGGGTATTTTGGCTGGGATTGCGCCAGTGTCAAACACCTCAGCCTCGGCTTTTACACCGGCGACCTCTTCACCCAAGAGCCGACGCTCGAAGACGATGTGCCGCCCGTACTGGCGCTCCTCGACCAAGTATCCCCCGACGTAGTCGGCGTAGCTCTAGACCCAGAGGCTAGCGGGCCGGACACCCATTACAAGGTACTACAGGTGATCACCGAGGCACTCCGCCGCTACGAGCGACAAAGTGGACGCTCCGGTATCAAGGTCTGGGGCTACCGCAATGTGTGGTATCGCTTTGACCCCAGCGAGGCCAATATCTTCGTGCCGGTTTCGCTCAATATGTTCTCGGTCATGCACAGCGCCTTTATGAACACCTTTATCTCCCAGCGCGACTCCTCGTTCCCCAGTTACGATCACGACGGTCCCTTCTCCGAACTAGCGCAGCGGGTACAGGTCGATCAGTACCAGAAGATCAAAACCTGCCTTGGCCACAAGTGGTTCCACGAACACCCCAGCCCCCTGATCCGCGCCACGCGGGGTCTTGTCTTCCTCAAGGAAATGGATTTAGCTGAATTCTACGAGCGCAGCCGAGCACTCAAACAAGTGGCTGAAAACTGCTGAGAAAGGAACAGACAATGCTTAGCAAAAAAATACAGCAAGCCCTCAACGACCAGCTTAACCTTGAGTTTTCCTCAGCCTATACGTACCTGTCGCTGGCGGCCTACTTCGAGGACCTCGACCTCAACGGTTTTGCCCACTGGATGAAGATCCAGTACCAAGAGGAGCTGATGCACGCGGAAAGGATCTATGCCTTTATCAACGACCGCGATAGCCGCGTGCGCTTGCAGGCCCTAGCGGCACCACACAGCGAATGGGGCTCACCGCTGGACGCCTTCAAGTTCGCCCTAGAAAGCGAGCGGGCCTTGAGCGAGAAAATCTATGCGGTAGTAAATGAGGCTCTCGCCGAGCGCGATCACGCCACGCACACTTTTATGCAGTGGTTTGTCAAAGAGCAAGTGGAAGAGGAGGCCATCGTCCGCAACATCGTCAGCGATATGGAAATGATAATCGAAAGCCGCGACGGTCTCTTTCTGATGGATCGGGACCTAGCGGGAAGGCAGCCTCAGTCCGAGGAGTAGATTAGGCTGCTTGCTCAGGCGCGTTGGAGGGACTTCCAAAGGCTGCGGGCAAGCCGGCGCGTACTGCGTCGTCAAACAAAAGTTGGCAATGGAGTATCCCCGCTCGGCAGATTCATGTTGTTGCGCTTCTGTCCGCATCTGCTTGGTCCTCGTTAGAAGTGAAACCGCCGTGCGCCAAGGCCGCGGCAAGGCGAAAAACCCCACCGAATCCATTGAAGCCAATCCAAACAGGCCAATCCCCCCTCCGCTTGAAAGAGGGGCCGCTCCGGCCAAGCCGCCAAAGCCCCCCATCGTCGTTAACGCTAGAGCGAGCGCACTTGAACCAACTGTGCCCCAGCGCGTACACCTTCGCCAAATTGCGCCCTTCAAACAGCAGCCGCAACGCCAAGTCCCTTTGCAGCAGTCCATAACGATACTGGGTCGCCCACACGAGATGATACTCAATCTTATATTTCGTAGGACGGCCTTCCCAATCAGCCATCGCGCAAGCATAACGCAGCCGCTGGCTGAAAGACGGGGGTTTTAACCCAATCTTCGGACGAAGTCCATTTGTGCTGCGCCCATTCTGCGCTATCTTGCTCTCACATGGAAAACACATACTTCGTCCCAGCCGACGCCGAGCACGTCGCCCGAGAGAAAAATAAGGCCAAGGTGCTGCGCCGCTCTCAGTGGTGGAAGCGCACACGGGCCGCTGGCCAGTGCTACTACTGCCAGCAGTCGTTTGCGCCCGATGAACTGACCATGGACCACGTGGTGCCACTCATCCGCGGCGGCCGCACCACCAAATCCAACGTGGTGCCTTGCTGCAAGCACTGCAACAGCCAAAAGCAGCACCTGCTCCCCGTCGAATGGGCGGCCTTAGAGCGGCTGCGCGGCAAAGCCTAGTGATAATGCACAATGTCGGCTATGGCCTCGGCCACTTCCTCAGCCACTTCCGCTGGCACCCGCGGATTGAACGGGCCACCCTCGCCGCCATCTACATCGCTAAATCCTCCCAAGTGCATGGCCTCAACCACCGCTGAATAGTTGTACATGCGGCCGTTGCGGAAGCGAATTTCCTCTAGGGCCGCGAGCTGGTTTTCAATTTGCTGAGAGGTCGCAAAATCGCCCCGGCGCTGGGCGTTGTTGATCTCGTCTGAGGCGCGGGCAAAGGCCACGTTGATCCCCGAGGTATGCCCTTTGGTGCCGCGCTCGGCCGGCCCGGTCGAGCGGTCGCCCACTCCCCATATCACCAGCGCAGCTCCCTCCTCCACACCCGCGACAATCGGCTCGACATCCTCGACCGTGGTGCCGATTTTCAGCCCCACGAAGTGCTCGGACTCGTTCATCAGCCGCACGGCTATCTCGCGCTCGGCTTGGTTGCGAAGGTAGTAGAGCAACTTGGCCCCGCACGAGCACCCCAACCGCTCGGCAAAATCCGCGTAGTACGCGAAAATGCCCTCTGGATTGGCCACGCCAGCAAGCGGCATGACGAGATAGACATCCGGGGGATATTCGAGCGCGGCCTCCCGCTCGATCAACCGCTCGGCATCTCCAACCGGATTGGGAGCAATCCCGGACATCAGCACCCCGCGCCCCCCCATCTGCTCGCCGGTAAAGCCCAACAGCCGCACTTGCTCGTCCGCGCTAATGTGGTGGATCAAGCTAGTGCCGGCGATGCCGATAACCCGGGGCCGGCTGCCGTCTAAGTGATTGTTCTCCATCAAGTAGTTGATGTTCTTGGCGTGGGCGTCGTAGTCGATTTGCCCCGTGCGAAAAGGGACCACCGGGATGGAGGTAACCGAGTTTAGCGCGGTGAGTAGGTTTTCTTTTTGCAATGGCATTTTTAACCTCGACTTTGTTAGGTGGAGATGGATTCAACGCTCGGGCGCGAAGCGGCGCATGTCGCGCCCCGGGGTTCCCTCGGCGATCCAGCGAGCGACGATTTGGCCGGTAATCGGGCCTAGCAAGACGCCGCTTTTGTAGTGCCCAGAGGCCACGAAGACTCGCGGCGCATCTGTCAGCGGGCCGATAAGCGGACGCCCGCCTCGGGGCTTGGGCCGCAGACCGGCCTGCTGGCGCGACAGCGGCAAGCACTTCCCCAGCGCAGAGCTTACCTCCGAGGTGAACTCCGCCGCGGCCGCGCGAGTCGTTTCCAACCGAAAGCCGACCTCCTCCAACGTCGATCCCACGACCGTTTCGCCGTCGCTTGGAATGAGGTGGCGTCCGTTTATCCTCACTAGGTGGCGCAGCGGGGCACCGACAAAACGCGCTTGTTGGCCCCGCACCGGGCGCAGCGCGACTCGGGCACCGATCTGGGCGGCCAATTCGCCGGTCCACGCCCCAGCCGCCAAGACCGCAAAATCGGCACGGTGAGTTCCGCGATTGGTGGCGACCTCGACGGCCTCGCCCTCTTGGGCAATGCGCCAGACGCGCGCTCCCCAAGCGGCGGATGCTCCCTGCTGGACGGCAGCCGCCCAAAGCGCCGCGCCCAATTTGAGGGGATCCACCCGGTGATCATCGGCAAAATACAGACCCTCGCAGCCGCCGTCCAACGCCGGCTCCGCACCGCGCAAGGCCCGCTCGTCAAGACGCTCGACCCGACAGCCGCGCGCGCGGTTGAAGTGCCATACCTCCTCTAGCTGGGATGCGTCGGTAAAAAGCTCGATGCCGCCGAGGGGACGCCAGCTCACATCCGCGTCCATATCTTCGGCTAGGTCGCGGGCCAGCCTCGTATGCAGAGCGTGGCCGTCGCGGAAAAGCTGAGCGTAGGGATTGTCACCGCCGTTGCAATGGGTGAGGACGCCCAAAGAGGCCCGACTCGTGGGCGAGCCTGCGGCGCTCCCCTCGTCGAGCAGGACGACCTTCGCACCCTGCCGCACGAGGAAATAGGCGGTCGAGCGGCCGATGATACCAGCCCCGACCACCAACACGCGCCCGCCCGCCAAGGTCATCTAACGACCGATTATCGGCGGCAGGTTGGTAGTTGGGCAGGCGCGAGGGCCGCTCACCGGATAGCCCATATCCGCGAGGACGCAGTTGATTTGGGCCTCTAGCTTGAGCAGGTACTCTTGCTCGGCCGCGCTGCTCGACGCACGCGCTGGGCCTACGTCAAAGCCGCGGGCGGCCACGCCGGTCTTGAAACCCTCTGGGAAGTTGACTCCTAAGAGCATGAGGTTAATTAGGTCGAGGATGCGGTATTGCAATTTGCGGGCGCGTTCGACGTCGCCGCTTTTGGCCTTTTCATAAAGCTCGACGATGACTTCCGGGACGATGCCCGAGGTGGCGATGGTGCCCCCGCTGGCACCCATCAGCACCGAGGGGAAGACGATCTCCTCGCAACCGGTCATTACCACGTAGTCGGGGCGTTGTTGGCGCAGGCGATGCATGGTGTTGAGCAGCCGCGGCAGGTCGCGGCTGGAGTCCTTGGTACCGAAGATCCGCTCGTAGGGCAAGAGCCGCTCCATCAAATCTATCGACAGCTCTTGGGTAAATTGCGGGATGTTGTACAGCAAGATGTCCAACGGCGACTCTTCGGCGATTTCGGCGAAGTACTCGAAGAGGCTCTCGCTGGAAATCTCATAGTAATAGGGGGGCATCAGCGCAATGGCATCCACGCCGAGCGAGGCGTAGTATTCGGCCATCTTGAGCACGTCGCGCAAGTTGGCCTCGCTGGCTCCGGCCAATACGGGTACGCGTCCCTTGTTGACCTCGCAGACCAGCCGCACCACATCTTGGCGCTCCTCCCGCGACAGGCGCGCGAACTCGCCGGTGCTGCCATTGGGGTACAGCCCGTGGATCCCGACCTCTATAAGCCAGTTGATGTAGCGCTCCATCTCGGCGTGGTTGATCTCGTTCTGACTATCGAAAAGGACGACATTAGGGCAGAAGATGCCAGCAAATGCCTTGCGGCCGACGGCGCGGGGAACCGCTGGTGCCGGTGCTGGCACTGGGGGGGCTTGGCCGTCGGCCTCCCGACGCATCACCTCGACGCCTTGGACGCGCAAAAAGTCCTGTGCCGAGGGCGTCAGCTTGGCTCCCGGGCCAAGCTCGACCTGCCGTTCGCCAGCTAGGCAGCCCTCCAAGGTCTGAGCGGTAATTACTGCATCATCAATCCGAATCATTCTTCGCGTCCTCGCTAAACGTGCGGCAGGCGGCCTTCGAGGCCTCTATAGGGCTGCGGAATGGCGTAGGCCGAGACCAGTTCTCCGTGAGCGACGGCCTCCTGCCGGCCCGCCTCTATGGCGACCTGCACAGCGCCGACATCGCCGCGGACGACGGCGGCAGTCAAGTAGTACCCCACTTTATAGGCTCCCTCGTATTCGACGGCCGCGGCCTTGAGCATCCGATCGACGGCCCGCACTAAGGCCACGGTGCTGCGCGTCTCGATCAGCCCCATAGCCTGCCGCGCACCCGGGCCAAGGCCCTCAGCTGCAGTGGCAAAACGGGCGACTAGCGCGGGATCGGGCCTAGAGACTACGGCCGAGGCGTCGAGCTGCCCCAAGGCCGTAGCGGCCGCGGCACCGGCGCGCACCGCGACCTGCACATCGTCGAGTTGGCCGGTGGCCAGCACGACAATCCGCCCGCCGCTGCCCATGCTCAAGCGCTCGATTTGGACATCCGCGGCCTTGAGCATGGCGTCGGCGCTGCCCACGATCGCAGCGTAACCAATGGTCTCTACGAGACCCAAGGCACCAGTGGAGCGCGGCGCGGACGCCGGCGCGGGCGGCAACAGAGGGCCTAGCCCCTCGCTGGGCTGGGGCAAAACAAGGGTCGCGTACACTGTGCCAATCCGCTCGGCTGCTTGCCGGCCAGCTTCTAGCGCCGTTTGCACGGCCGCCACATCGCCAAAGACCGGCGCGTGGCACAGAGCACCACCGATGAAGGCCCAGCCCCCTAGTTCCACTTGGGCGGCCTTGAGCATGGCGTCGGCGCCAGCCACTAGCGGCGTCAGGCCCTGCGTTTCCAACAGGCCAATCGCCTGCGGCTGTACCTGTTCGGCACCGAGGCCGGTTGCGTGGGGCATAGCATCCACGGCGCGCGCGTCCGGCCGCGGCACCACTTGCGCACCAATTAATTCGCCGGTGCGGTTCGCCTCGACCTCGCCGACGCGAATAGCTACCTCCACGTCAGCCACTTGGCCGGCAATTACTGCGGTGAGCCAACCCGAGCCGATGCCGTGCCGACCGCAGAGGCGTATCTCAGCGGCCTTGAGCATGGCGTCGGTGGAAGCCATTAGCGACGCCATGCCGCACGTCTCCAGCATGCCGATTGCTCCGCTAGACACCGCCACCCCCTATCGGCACGGCATATGCGGCCAAGACCTCTGGCCGCGGCTGCGGGATCAGTGCCGTGCTCAGCAAGCGCTCGCAGTCCGCGAGCAGCTTTTGTGCGACGGCTATGGCTTCGGTGACGGCTCCTACGTCCCCCAAGACCAGCGAACATACCACGCGGTCGTGGACCGTCAGCACGTTGATTACTTCGACGGCAACCGTCTTGACCATCTGATCGTTGGTGTGGATATGGCCCCCGTAGCCGCGCGTCTCGACCAGCCCCAAGGCACCGGCGGGAAAGTCGCTGTGGGCACGGACCGGAAAATCGACAAAATGGAGGCAGGCGGGAGCGGGTTGGTGTAGGGACACCGCCATCACGTGTTCTATTACTCCGCGGGCCGCTTCTTCGCCGCTTTGCAGCGCGGCGGCCACATCGCTGATCGACCCGGTAAAAAAGGCAGTGGTATAACCGCCGATCGACGCCCAACCTGCGAGCTTCACGTCCGCGGCTTTGCAGGCCGCATCTGCACCCACAATAGCGGCAGCCACGCCTTCCACTTCGATCATGCCGACTGCTGGGAACCCCGCCATAGCTCAGTCTGCCAGCCGATGAGTTACCAGCTCGGCGACCTGTTCGACTAAGGCTTCCGGGTCAGTGGCTTGGCCCTTCTCGATTTGTTGTAAAAGCGTCTTGTAGCGGTTGCAGCCGGCGCAACTCGCCTCGAGGTCGCCCGCCTTCTTGCGCTGGTGAACGGCGCAATCGCCGCAGTGCGCCGGCTCGACGTACCCCGAGCCAAATTCCTCGTGCTGGCAGCCGCAGGCGCGGTCGGGATGCTCGCACCGGCCCACGTCCGCAGTGCCGGCGGCGGCTGCCGCAACGGCCTCCCCACGGCTCAACTGCAACCGGTGCTGGCGGATGTAATCCCAAGCCGTCGGGGTCAAGATGGCACTGGGGGCCACGCTGAGTGCCCGCTCGCCCTTGTGCTCGCGCCCGAGTAAGTCCCCAGTGACGACCGGGGCGTCAATGTGCAAAGCCTCGGCCACCTAGCTAACCAATGTGGTCTGTCAGCCCCTCAGTCGGGCGGGGAATCACGTGGACACTGCGCAGCTCGCCGATGCGCTGGGCGGCTTGCGCACCCGCATCTACGGCCGCTTTGACAGCCGCTACGTCGCCTTCGACTAGCACGGTAATTAGGCCACTACCCACGCGCTTTTGGCCCGCATAGCTCACGTCGGCGGTCTTCAACATGGCGTCGAGGGCTTCGACGACGCAGACCAAACCGCGGGTCTCGACCATGCCCAATGCTTTCATTTTTGTCTCCTCTCTCTATAAGTACAGCGCGACGAGATCGTCGTGGGGGCGGGGAATCACGTGCTGCGATACGAGCTCGCCTACGCGCTCGGCCGACTCAGCACCAGCACTGACCGAAGCCTGCACCGAGCCGACATCGCCGCTGACTATGACGGTGATGTACCCGCCGCCGATGTCTTGGAGCTTGATGACCTCCACATCGGCGGCCTTGCTCATAGCGTCGGCCGCTTCGACCACGCCGATGGCCCCTTTCGTTTCAATGAGGCCCAAGGCGCGGACGCGGTCATCGCTGTCGCTGCTGTCGCTGCGCTCGGGCACGACGGCCGTCAACTCGCTGTGCGGGCGGGGAATCACGTGTACCGAATGCACCTCCCCGACCTTGGCCGCAGCGGTCGAGCCGGCATCCACGGCCGACTTAACAGCCGCCACATCGCCCGAGCAAAATACGGTCACCAAGCCAGAGCCGACTCTGTCCCAGCCCAAAAGCTGCACGCTGGCGGCCTTGGCCATGGCGTCGCCGGCCTCGACGACCCCGACTAGTCCCACGGTTTCTACCATGCCTATTGCATCCGACATCCCTTACCTCCTGAAGTAATTGTGCGGATTTTGCGTTCAACGCTCCAAATATACCTTGTGGGCATGTACCAAATCAATCGCATTGCCCTCGTCCGTGTCGATGTGAACCTCCAAGCGCTCGCGCTCGCTGACTCGGCAGATCAATCCTTCCAAGACCCCGCCCTGATCGCCTTCTATTACCAGCCGCAGTAAGTCCCCCGGGCCGACCCCGTAATACGCGGCTTCTGCCGGGTTTAGATGCACGTGGCGGGCCGCCCGGATCACCCCATGATCTAACTCCAGCCCCCCAGCCGGCCCCACCAAGTAGCAGCCCGGCGTCCCCTCGATGTTGCTGCTGGGCCGCACCGGCGCGTCAATGCCCAAAAAGCGGGCATCTGTAAAGGCCAGCTCCACCTGGTTGTAATCGCGCAATGGGCCGAGGATTCGGACATTGGGAACCACCTGCTTGCGCGGACCGAAAACCGACACCGTCTGCTCGGCGGCAAAAGCGCCCTCTTGGTACAGGGCCTTCTGCACGGTTAGCTCAGCACCCGCGCCGAAGAGCGCGTTCAGCGCCTCTTGGTTGAGGTGGACGTGGCGGGCGGACATATTGACAACCAGCCTCGGGGCTGAGGGTGCCTGCTCTAGCTGAGCGTCGGGCAGGTGATCGTACACCACTCGGCGCACCAACGCCTCAATCTGCTTGCGGTCCAGTCCAGCCGCTTCCATCATCTACTCTTCGCGGCTCAGTTGCCGACAGTCGAAGTCCTTGCCCATAGCCTGTAGCGAATCGACGATCCCGACGATTACCGCGTCGGCTGGCACATCGCCCAAGTTCGGGGCGATCCGCGACGAACTGCCCTGCACCAAAATCACCAGCTCGCCCTTGCCCGCTTGCACCGCGTCGATGCAGACCATATCCCGCCCCGTCAGCACCAAACCGCGCTCGCGCACCGACGCGATTTCGACGACTAGGAGCTTCTTGCCGTTGAGGCTTGGGACCTTGGCCGTGGAGACCAAATGCCCTTTGACTTGGCCCAAGAGCATCAGGTGATGCGGAAGTAATCGACGAGGGCGCAGCGGCGCTGGCGGGTAAAGGTTCGCGGCGAAGTCAGGCCCTCGCCCGTAGGCCCGGCAATGGAGTACGTCCCAAAGCCCTCGCCGCCCAAGCCAACCCCGGCGTAGGAAGGGCCGTTCTTGACGAAAATAGTGGTATCTACGGCGCGGGCCATGTTGTGCATGTTTTCGATGTTGCGCGAATGGATTACGGCCGTGTGCCCGTAGCCGTGCTCGGAGATGACGGCCTCGCGGATGGCTTGATCGATGTTGGGAACCCGCACGACCGGCAGAAAGGGCATCATCTGCTCCTCGCGCACGAAAACGTGATTGGCATCGGTCTCGCCAATGAGCATGCGCAGCGACGAGTCGAGCCGGAGGCCAATGCGCTCGCCCAGCACGGCGGCGTCGCGCCCCACTAGCTCGCGGCTGACGGCGAGATGTCCGTCTGGCCCTTCGACAAAGGCCACCTGCGCGAGAGCCTCGATCTGCCGCGCATCGAGCTCATAGGCATTGTACTGGACCATCAGCCGCTTGAGCTCGTCGGCAACTGACGCGACGGCAAAAACCTGCTTCTCGCCGATGCAGAGAATGTTGTTGTCAAAGCCCCCCCCGTCGATGATGTCGCGCGCGGCCTTGGCCAAATCGGCCGTTTCATCAACCACCACGGGCGGATTGCCCGGGCCGGCGATGATGGCCTTTTTGGGACTGCCCAGCGCGGCCTTGGCCACGCCCGGCCCGCCAGTGACCAGCAGAAGGCGGACGTCCGGGTGGTTGAACAACTCGTTGGCCGTCTCAATGGTCGGCGTTTCGACCGCGGTCACCAAGTTGGCCGGCCCGCCGACTGCGACGATGGCTTGATTAATCAAGCCCACCGCGAATATGGAGACCTTTCTGCCCGCCGGATGTACGTTGAAGACGACCGAGTTGCCCGCGGCGACAATGCAAATGGCGTTGTTGACCATCGTTGGCACGGGATGCGTCGATGGGGTGACCGCGCCGATGACCCCATAGGGCGCCATTTCGACTACGGTCAGCCCGTGATCGCCGGTCCACGAAATTGCCTCTAGATCTTCGACGCCGGGTGTGGTGTCGGCCGCGACTTGGTGCTTGATAATCTTGTCTTCCAACCGCCCCATGCCCGTCTCAGCCAAGGCCCGCCGCGACAATTCCCCGGCGTGGACGTGCGCCGTCTGCCGGAGGGCCGCGACGATTTTTTTGCGCTCCTCCAGCGACAAGGCGACCAACTGCTGCTGGGCGCGGGTCGCTCCTTGGACGGCCGCGTCAATTGTCGCGAAGACGCCGGTGTTCCCGCCCTCGCTGCTGCCCCCGCCGCTGACGACTCGCTGTACTACTTCCTCGACTATTTTGCGTACGTGTTCTTCGCTGACGTTTTGGGGCACGCTCTTTCCTCGCGTTGGGTTTAATATTTAAGAACGGGGAAAATAGGCGGCCCGACCCCAAGCGTCAAGGTTATTTGACGGACTGCCAGCCCTGCCTTAAGGTTTGTGCAAGTGCTGAAAAAACAAAGGAGAAAGACATGCGCATCATCCGCTTTATAGACGCTGACGACGCCGTCTGTTGGGGCCTTGAAGCCGAGGGAAGTCAAGCCTCCGTACTCACCGGCGATCCCTTCAAAGACCTAGTGCCCACGGGCGAACAGGTGGTCGTCAAAAGGCGACTCGCCCCGCTCGCCCCGACCAACATTTTCTGCATTGGGCTAAACTACCGAGAACACGCAGCCGAATCCGGCCTTGCGCCGCCCGATCAGCCCGTAGTTTTTGCCAAGCCCACAAGCGCGGTCTGCGGCTCGGGAGACGCGATCCTGCTGCCAGCCTGCTGTCGCCGCGGCCCGGAAGTTGACTACGAGTGCGAGCTCGCGGTGGTGATCGGCAAGGCCGCCCGCAACGTGGCTCGGGCCGACGCCCTCAGCTACGTATTTGGATACACGTGCGCCAACGATGTCTCGGCCCGCAAGTGGCAGCTAAACGGCGGCGGCGGCCAATGGATCCGCGGCAAGGGCTTTGACACCTTCTGCCCTTTGGGGCCGGTGCTGGTCACAGCCGACGAAGTTCCCGACCCGCAAACCCTCGGAATCCGCACGATCCTCAACGGCGCGACTATGCAAGACCACACCACCGGCGACATGATCTTCACGGTCGCCGAGCTGATCGAATTCCTCAGCCAAGATACGACCTTACTGCCGGGCACGGTCATCCTCACCGGCACCCCGCAGGGCGTGGGTTTTGCGCGCAAACCGCCGGTGTGGCTCGCGGCCGGCGACGAGGTAATCGTGGAAATAGACCAGATCGGCCGGCTGCAAAACCCGGTGGAAGCGGCCTAGCGTTCACGCTTCCTTGAACATCCCGAACGCAAAGGCTTCGGGTAACTCCTCGAAGATGATCTGCCCCCCATCGTCGGTCTCCAACAACTGGGCCATGTAGTCGTACCACTTTTCCAAGATGGGAACTTGGCGGCTCTTGAGCCAGTCTTCCTCGGTGGGGGCAACCGCGTGGATGACGAGGTGTTCGCCCAAGCGGTAGATGGCCATGCTGACCTCGTTGTCGGTCATGCTCTCGGCGATTTCGGGCCACAGGTCGTCGTGGGCCTGTTTGTACTCGGCGTACGCATTGGGGCGCAGCCGCATGGCCAAGCCAATCGAATGCATAATGATCTCCTTAGACTTTAGGGAATTCGCTCCGTTTTGACGCAGATGGCGAAGCGGATTGATAAATATGCGGATTGATCAAGAGATATTCAGAAAATGCCGTAACGTTCTTTTTTTTCTATTCTTAGGCATTTTTTCCTTGACAATATATCACCTTAAAAGTGAAACTAAAAGGCAGTCAAAAACCGTGCAAGCAAACTGCACATCACCATAGAGAAGGAGGGCCTCGAAGAATGATTCTCTTCGCACGTCGATTCTCGCGTATTCTCAAGAGCCAACTCCCCGATGGGAGCGGCCATACGGTCCCAAACATGCGGGCTACGAACTGCATCCGCGCGTTGCGCGTTCGTCCCAAGCCCTAGGATATACGCACGACTCTTCAGGTTGCGTACATCGGCTGGCTAAAACACCCAGCCGAATCGGGGATTCACCTCGCATTCGCAATGTAATCGTCTCAGGCGATTGGCTGCGCGTGCCAGGGCTTTCCCACGGGGTTTTCGGGATAGCGCTTTCGATAAGGAGGGCACTTTTGCGTCCCGGAAACCGGCGATACATCGAACTCGATACAGCCGCTTTCCAGCGGCTTTTTTGATGGCCGTGGCGCAAAAATGCTGCGGCTTTTTTCGTTGAATTTCGTCGAACTTCGCACCAATTGAAGATCTGGAGAGAAAACAACCCATGCGCAAAATCGAGCCAGAACGCATCAAGCGCGCGGCGCGCATCTACGCGAGTAACCAAGAAGCCAGCCGCGCGCTGGGTATCGCCCCGGGCAGTTTCAGCCGGCTCTGCCGGCTCTACAACATCGAAACGCCCTATGCGCGCAAGCGCCGGCGGCGTGAGGAGTTCTTCCGCCAGCGCAACGCCGATCTCTTAGACATCGACATCGACCTGCAAGAGATGGAGGCGATAGAGGAGGTACTCGACCTCAACTAATAGGCATCGCATACCGCGCTCGGCCAGCGGGGAGCTGGTGGACTTTTCGTCCGCTAGCTCCCCGCTTTTTTATTGCAAGCGGTGCGCGACGAGTCTTTTGAGGGCAATTGAGGGCAGTTGAAGGGAGAGGGGTAGCGCGAATCTATGTTGAGGGGTTTTATTTTTGTTAGGACTTACGCAATCACCATGCGTATAGCCGGAGCTTTGAGTTGTTGTCGCAAATAGTCCGACAACAACCCGTGCTTGACCTGATAAATGGTTTGCCCTGTTTGAGAGGCCACGTGCTCAAGTCGAATCCAAACTAACAACGCACACCCGATACGATTGCGCACAATGCGTACCAATCGACATTGACACCGTTCAAGGGCAGCACAAATTTTCCAAGGCTGGTCTTGGGTCCATGATATCCCTCCATTATTTGGTTGTTTGGAGAAAAAAAAGGACACAAGGCCAGTCTTGTTTCAAGTGGTATGGGATAATCTCAGGTTACGACCGAAAATTCGCATGTAGTATAATCAGACAACAAGAGAGGAGGGTGGCCATGCTCTGCTCCACGCCGGCTGTCAAGTTCACCTATGAGGACTATCAGCACACCCCGGATGACCAGCGCTACGAGTTATTGGACGGAGAATTGATCATGGCCCTCGCGCCCAACTTAGGACATCAGCGAATTAGCACCCAATTGGGATGGCGGCTCGCTCAATTCGTGGCGGAGAGGGGGCTAGGCGAGGTCTTTTTCGCCCCCTGCGACGAGGCATTCAAAAGAGAGCCGCTGATCCGATTAGAGGGCGGGTGGGCCGATCTAAAAGAGCTTGAGAGCGTGGATGTCTCACCCGCTCACTCGCTGTCCAAGCATAAAAAAACCGGCCCCTTTTTTCGCTGGGGCCGGTTAATCCAAGAAACGCGCATGCTGCTGGTAGAAGGCTTTGAAATTACGATAGGGGGACTGATGAACCAAATCAACAGCGTCATGCTCTCGCTCAAACAGAGTTGACCCGCCCGACGACGCTGCCCGGTCGTGAATTGGTGGCGTATCCACGGCTCTTCAAAGGCTTGGCAAAAGTCATCGATTTGGCAGAACAATTCGACTCAATTCATCGCGAGGGCTCCTCGATGGCTAGGCTTTATGGTGGGCATACCTACGTTTAGCCAAAAAGGAGTCCCGCTGCTTCCATCGCTTTTTAGGGCCGGTTTTTTTGGTTGATGGCAACAGGCAATTAATTCCCCGGAATCCTGAGCAGGCGCGCACCAATAGTATAGCTGCGGGAGTCGGGCGAGTGGAAGTGACGATACGCCGACCGCACGCCGTTGAAATGGCCGAAGTGGCCACCCCGGATGACGCGACCAAGGCCGGATGTAGGCCCCGGGGGATCAACCTGAGGTGAGCTATTATAATAATCCTCGTCATACCAATCCTGAATCCACTCCCAAACATTCCCGTGCATATCATACAAGCCCCAAGGATTCGGCTCCCTACCACCTACCGCTTTCGCTCCTTCATTAGGATAATTATTACCATGATACCACGCATAATCCGTCAGTAGGCTCTCGTCATCCCCAAACGACCACCGCGTCTGCGTCCCCGCCCGACACGCATACTCCCACTCCGCCTCCGTCGGAAGACGATACAATTCCTCGCCCGCTTCCGCATTCAGACGACCGATAAACTCATGCACTTCATCCCAAGAAATAATCACCGCCGGATGAGATGAATTTGCCTCAACTCTGGCTCGACCAGACCAAGGCTCTTTATCCATTACCGCCTTCCACTGACCCTGCGTGATCTCATATTTCCCCAACCAAAAACCACGACTAATCTCCACCTCATGCACCGGACTTTCATCTTTCCGACCCGTATTCGACCCCATCTGAAACACCCCCGGCTCGATCCACACAAACTCCATTGACGCACCCTCCAGCAGCGAAAACGTACGCTCTTCCCCCTCCGCCCCAGTACCAGAGTCATCCGCCCCAGTACCAGAGTCGTCCGCCCCAGTACCAGAGTCGTCCGCCCCAGTACCAGAGTCGTCCGCCCCAGTACCAGAGTCGTCCGCCCCAGTACCAGAGTCGTCCGCCCCAGTACCAGAGTCGTCCGCCCCAGTACCAGAGTCGTCCATCACATAAATCTCAAGATTGCCGCCGCGATTAAAGGCGATTTGGGCACCATCGGGAGACCAAGCAGGCTGCACACCTTCGGTTAGCCGCTCCTTATTTGAGCCGTCCACGTTCATCACGTAAATGCCGCGGCTACCAGACGAGAAGGCGATTTGGGCACCATCGGGAGACCAAGTAGGAGTCCGATCATCACTACTATTGTAGGTTAGCCGCTCCTTATTTAAGCCGTCCTTATCCATCACGTAAATCTCATAATTGCCGGCGCGATTAGACGAGAAGGCGATTTGGGCACCATCGGGAGACCAAGCAGGCTGCACACCTTCGGTTAGCCGCTCCTTATTTGAGCCGTCCTTATTCATCACGTAAATCTCATAATTGCCGGCGCGATTAGACGAGAAGGCGATTTGGGCACCATCGGGAGACCAAGCAGGCTCCTTACCTTCGGTTAGCGGCTCCCCATTTGAGCCGTCCTTATCCATCACCTGAATGGTGGTGACGATGCTGTCGCCAGACCGGAAGCTGCGCGAGAAGGCGATTCGGAGGCCATCGGGAGACCAAGCAGGCAGATCATCCGTAAATTCTTGGTTGGTTTCGGTTAGCCGCTCCTTATTTGAGCCGTCCTTATCCATCACGTAAATCTCATAATTGCCGGCGCGATTAGACGAGAAGGCGATTTGGGCGCCATCGGGAGACCAAGCAGGCTCCTTATTCGCGGCTTGGTCGGTTAGCTGGATACCTAAGTCGTCCGAAACCCGTTTCCCGCTCGCTATCCTTTGACCGATCCCCGCAGGCAGTGCCCCATCCAACGGATTCGATATATACCTCATAATCACCAGCACGTCAGTCTCATTGACTTCCCCATCGCCGTTGACATCCCCCAAGAGAATACTGCCGTTGTTCGGCATTGCAATAGACGGATTGGAGCTGTACATCACTGCGAGCATCGCGTCTTCCAGAACCACCTGCCCATCGTTATTCACATCCCCCAAAATTTCCCCTGCCAACACTTTGTCTCTCGTCAATGGTGCCGCATCCACTACCAACTCTACCTCTGCCATCCCCACTCGTACTCCAAAAGCTGCATCCGCGTAGGTCGTCAAGCCCTCGCCTGAAACAACGAGACCATATTCCTGCTCCGCCGCGTCCGTGGACATAGTCGCCGCTGTCGAGGAAGCCTCCGCCACTATCCCCGCCTGCCCGTCAATGAGCACCATCCGCTGGGTCTGCCACCCTCCACCCACTGTCAACCGATAGAAATACACCCCAGCGGCCATCGCCTGTCCCGCCGCATCGGTCGCGTCCCACTTCGCCGCGTGAAAACCGGCCTGCCGCTCCGCGTCCACCAGCGTCGCAATATGCTGTCCCAACACGTTAAACACATCGAGCCGCACGTGCGTAGCCATGGGCAGTTGATAGGGGATCACGGTCGAAGGGTTGAATGGGTTGGGGTAATTCTGTCCTAGGGCAAATCCCTGCGGCAATGCCGGCCCGCCCAACGACGCCAGCGGCACCGCGAAATACCCGGACTCATCGGTCATCGCCCGTGCCACCGCGCCTTGATGCAAATCAGCCAAGTCAAAGAGCGTCACTTGTGCCCCGGCCACTGGCCGTCCATTGGCAAGCCGCACCTGCCCGGAAACAGTGGATGGCTGCGCCGTATGCGCTTGAACAGGAAGCATCAAGCCCATCAGAAATACTATTAGAAATCTCATCAAAGAATCTCCCTATTTATGTGAGTTCGGGTTAACCGGCTTCTAGTTGGAATCGTCCATTGCTTTTTAGGCCGGTTTTTTAGGTTGGTGGCAATCGGTAATTAATCCGGAATCCTGAGCAGGGGCATAAAATGGTATAGCTGCGGGGTAAGCGAATACTCCTCGTCATACCAACTGATACGCTCCTTTTTAGGGAGATGGTGAGGGGGAGGAATGGAGCTAGATACACTAGCAGTTTGATGTAGAACGTTAAGTCCCGGCCAGACCTATTGCCCAGCCGGGACTTATCACACAGGTTAATCGGCGAATGTCGCCTTGATACGGCCCCAAGAGGAAGTCTCAGTGGAAGAGACAGTCTTAGCCGCCGGCTGCCAATAAGGCGCAGAATCAATCACATAAGGATCAGGGTCCATAGCCGCCCGCTGCAAAAGCTGAACGCTGTCCCAGTTAAAATCCGCGTACTCAGTCTCTATCCCTGGTTCCGCACGTGCTTGCTCATCTAGTTCGTCCACAAAACCACCACCCTCATCAGGTGTGCGGATTCTAGAAGACTTCACCTTAATCGTAAACGAAATAATGCGAGAGGGAGAAAGCGCTAGGGACGCGTCGTGGATTTCAACCAAATTCCTGAAATGCTCATAAAACTCCTTGCGACAACGCCGCTTTCTCTCATCACAGGACCGAAAGTTTTGAGTGCCAGAAGCAGTCAGTCCGAAAGGCTCGTCTCCGTCCAGTTCGAAAAACTCTCTTAGGGTCTGTGCTTGGCCAATCCTTGCACCGGTATCGTACGTCCTCCCCTCAAGGAATAGAATATTCTTGAAAAGCGAATCCTTCCTAGCCTTAGCCGGGTCCTCCACATCCTTAGCTGCACCTAAAGGAATCCAAGACGGATACCAAGAGCTTGTACCATCTCCTCGATTCCTCAGATCCTCCCTTAAGAAAGCCTTAGCTGCTTCAATCCGATCCAGATTGTCCTGAGTCACCTGATCTATTTGCCATTTCCTCGCTGGAGTAAAATCACGCTCGAAAGTCACCCAAGTTAAAGGGTCCTTCCACTTGTCTATATACTCCAACACTTCCGGCGCAAGTTGCTCATCAATAGGATCCACCATATAGAAAGCAACCGTCTCCCAAGTCTCCTCCTGAGCGAACGACACGTTCGGAGCGAACAACATGCAAAGAAAAAGGGCAACCATTCGGCCCCCGTTAAACGTAGCCATTGTTAGGCCTCCTCTAAGTCTTGCCAATAAGTGATTTTCAAGTAATCACCCTTTGGCGGTGTGATTGCCCATTTCAACCGATTACTGAAACAGGCGACGAAAAATGCATTTGTAACCAATGGTGCTAGCAGCATAATTTTATTTTGAGGGGAGATGGGGGATAACGTAACGTGAGTTCGGGTTAAGGGCCTCCTTTTTAGCTGCACTTGTAGGAAGTCCACTACACTGTACTACGACTGTCTAGCCATTGAGGCGTACAGACGAATCCCTCGCAGCGAAATCCAGCCCTACGACGTCCCCCGCCGACAGCAGCTAGAAATGCCGAGGATAGTTTCCGCTTATACGTAGGACCTATCCCCCCCGGCCTCCTTGCCGACGCGGTAAGGAAGAGCGGTAGCCGTTCCCCCTTCCTGGGAGGAAGAGGGGCTAGGGGGGTAGGTTGATGAGCGCTAGAACTTAGTGCTCGAGAAGAATGGGGGGGGGGGGGGGGGGGGGGGGTAACTTGTTGTTTTTTAACGACTTACGGCAATAAAATTCGACAACATTTTCAAGCATAGAACAAACCATCCCAGCAAGCGCCGCTCCCTGCGGTGGTATTCTTTCTAATTCTGATATTGAATTTGTGCCCATGCCCTGTTCATCCTAAAACGTTCCGCAATGTGTGAATTAGATTTTATAGCCTTCAAAACGAGATGTCAAGCAAAAGTTTTCCCAACCGCGAAATTCCTCTTACAATATATAGCCAATATAGCCGCCATGAACAGCGGCAGTTACAAGACGGGGACATACCCGACCAAACGGTAGGTTCTTAGGCACTAAAAAAGGAGGATATCATGGCTGGCGCGAAATCGTTGCAGCGGCTCTGCCGCCAAACCTTGCCGCTGATGTTGCAGCAGGCGAATGGGCAGGAGATGATGGCGGCGGTGCGGGAAGTGGTCGCTACCGATCGCTGGAACTCGTTTGACCGCTTTCGCGAGACGACCGCAACGCTGGTGCGGCACTACGAGGCCGCCGGCGCACGCGTGGAGGTCGAGTCCATCCAGACCGGAGGGCGGCTTGGGTCGGGCCGATGGATCATCCGCGAGGCCGCCGATGTCGCGGGCGCGACCGTAGATGTGGTACATCCGCTCGCCGAGCGAGTGCTGAATTGGCAGGAGAATCCCTGGCACATCATCCAGTGGAGCGCGGCGACCCCGGCGAGCGGCTCGCGGCTGCGGCTAGTGATTCTCGATCGAGTTGAAGATATCCAACGACAGCCAACCGACGGACTCAGTGGTACAATCGCGCTGACCAAGCTAGACCCGCGCGCTCACCTCGGTCTTTTGGCCGCCAAGGGGGCCGCCGCAGTCATCACCGACCGGCCGGTGCCCAACCTGCCCGGCGCAGTGGCGTGGAGCAAATTCGGGTGGGGCGCAATTCCCCTAGAACATGCTGCGGCGCGGTTGGTGGGCTTTGCGATCTCTGAGCAGCAGGGGGAGCGGCTGCGGCGGCTCGCGCAGGAGCACGGCCCCTTAACCCTGCACGTAAGAGCCGACATCCGCAAATACGTCGGCAGCCACGACGTGGTCAGCGGCGTCATTGAGGGAGCAAGCGATCCACAGGACGAAGTGTGGGCCATTGCTCACAACGCCGAGCCGGGGGCCATAGACAACGCTTCGGGCGTGGCCACCACCCTAGAGATCGCTCGCGTGATCGAAGGGCTTATCCGGGCGGGAAAAATCGCGCGCCCCAAGCGCACCATTCGCCTGCTCAACGCCTATGAGTGCTATGGTTTTTTCGCCTATCTAGAAAAGATGCGGCGCTTGCAGACCCCTTTGGCCGGCGCGTGTATCGACACGCTCGGCTCCCAGCCCGCCGTCTGCGATGGCCGGCTGGAGTGGCACGCAACGATTCCCATGTCGGCTGGTTTCGTCGACCGGGTCGGCGCGGCTATCTTGCGGGCCGGGGTGCGGCAACACAAGCCAGGCTATCGAGTGCATCTAGAGCGATTTATGTCGACGTCTGACACCTTGATCGGCGACCCCCAATATGGATTTCCCTGCCCTTGGATCACCACGCATCACCGCAAGAGCGGGCGCGGCTTCGACGCCTACCACTCTTCGGCCGACGTGGAAGCACTGCTCAGCCCGCAGGGGCTGGAGACCTGTGCGGCCTCAATGGCGGCCTATCTATACTATTTGGCCGACATGGGCAGCCGCGAAGTGGAGGAGCTGGTCTGCACCGAAACCCAGTACTTTCTCGCGGCATTGCAAAAGAAAAAGCGGCCCCGAGCCGAGGCCGAATACGTGCGCGAGGCGCACAGCCGCAGCGTGCGGCGGCTCGTGCGTTGGCTCTGGGGGGGCAATCGACGCGAGATCTTGGAGGCCATGGACGATAGCGAGCGGCAAGTGGCGGCCGCAGCCGCCGAGGCCGCGCTGCCGGGCAAGCGAGTGCGGCGCACGGCTCAAGCGCGGCTGGTGCCACGGCGCACGGCCGTACTCTCACCGACAGCCGAGAATGCGCCGGCCGCGATCAATGCGCGCATCGCGGCCGCAAAGCTACCGCCATGGGCGCTGTTTTGGGCCGACGGACGCCGGAGTTTGGGCGAAATCGCCGAGCGCATCGCCTGCGAGGAAGCGGACTATCGGACCGGGCCTCGGGCAGGAGGCACCGTCGCTGTCGCTCGAGTACACGAGTACTTCGCAGCACACGCCGAATTGGGCTACGCCGAGTTGGTCGACCCGGTCAACGCGATCGGCTGCAGGGAACTAGTGAGGGATTTGCGCCGCTTGGGGGTCGCACCGGGTATGGACCTGATGGTACACAGCTCCCTATCGGCCATCGGCTTTGTGGAGGGCGGTGCCGAGACCGTCGTCGATGCGCTCTTGCAGGCGGTCGGCAAGCGCGGAACCCTACTGGCCCCTTCGTTCAATCACCGCGCGGCCGCGGTTTTCAACCCGCTAACCACGCCCACTACCAACGGCGCGATTCCAGACGCGCTGTGGCGTCGCACCGAGGCAGAGCGCAGCATGCATCCAACCCATGCGGTGGCGGCGATTGGGCCGCGGGCCAGCGACTATTGCCGCGGCCATCTCGAAGCCGGCATCTGGGCCGCAGACAGCCCGATCGGCAAATTGGTGCACGACGGCGGCTACATCCTCGCACTGGGCACGACGCACGACACCAGCACGGCTTATCACGTGGCCGAGCTGTCCGTACCCTGCGGCTGCATCGCATCTTTTGCCCTCAAGGACCAGGTCGTGCGCGAAAATGGGACTGTGGACGAGGTCTTGGGGCTGGCCTTTCGCAGCGGCCCCTGCCCAGTCCCCACCCACAAGCTGGACTCAACGCTCGACCGGAGAAAGTTGCAGCGGCGGGGCAAGGTCGGGCAGGCCGAATGCGAATTGGTGAAGGCCCACGACCTGTGGCGGGTGCGGCGCGAACACCTGCGGCACGTCTGTCCCACCTGCACCGTTAAGCCCCAAGCCACGCGGTGAATAGATCGCTCCCCTCTCCGTACGGCCGGCACCTCCAAGGCAGCCAAAACGACGGACTCACTGATGCCGCAGGCCGCTCTCATCTGACGCTGCGCGGCTTTTGGGTCGGCGCGTTCCTCAGCTTCTTCCTGTCCATTGGCGCACCCTATGCCAACATGGCTATGCGGGCGACCAACATGGCCTTCGACTTCAATACCCCAGGGGCCATCTTTCTGTTTCTGGTGCTGGTCGGCTTGCTCAATACGCTCTTCAAGCTCACCGCCCGCGACTTCCGCCTAGCAGTAGGGCTAGCCCTACTGGCCACGGGCGGCTTTTGCAGCTATTGGGCCAACCGCGGCGCGGTTGATTGGTACTCGCCTGGTTTTTGGTTTGGGGCCTTCCTTGCTCTATCTTCGCTGTGGAACGTGCCCGTGGTGCAGCGCGGAGGTACCCTCGCGCTCAACCGCGCCGAACTGGTACTGGTGTACGTGATGCTGCTGGTTGTCTCCGCCCTCTGCACCATGGGGCTAACACAGCAGCTTTTGCCGACTCTCACCGGCATTTTCTACTACGCCTCCCCAGCCAATCAATGGGCCGAAAAGCTCTTTCCGCTCTTTCCCTCGCAGCGCATCCTCGTCGATGACGGCGCGGGCAACCGCGGCTTTTACGAGGGTGGTGCGCTCGCCAACGTTCCCTACGCCACTTGGGTTGAACCGCTGTGCTGGTGGGCACTGCTACTCCTCTCGCTGTACGTGGCGATGGTATCGACGGCCGTGATCTTGCGCCGACAGTGGGTCGAGCGCGAGCGACTGGCCTATCCGCTGACCCAGCTCGGAGTGGCCATCGTGCAAGGCGAGCGCGGCACCGGGCTGGTCAATGGTTTTCTCAAGCACCGGGCCTTGTGGTGGGGTGCAGCCGTGCCGCTCGCGTATGGCAGCCTCAAGGCCCTACACCAATACGACCCGTCCTTGCCCAGCTTCGGCCTGATTTGGTGGATACCGTCTTTTATCGGCCAGCAAAGTCTGCAAATCTGGATCAGCTTCGCGCTTGTTGGATTTTCTTATCTCATCAGCACTCAAATAGCGGCCGGCATCTGGATTTTCTATCTGCTCTCCAAGGTCGAAGCCGAGTTCCTCGCCCTATCCGGCCTCAAATCCAACAGCAAATTCGTCTATGGGATCGCGCATGAGCCGCTTTTGGCCTATCAAGGCGGCGGCGCGCTCATCGCCATGGTGCTCCTCGGATTGTGGACGGGGCGCGGCCACTTGCGGGACGTATGGCGCAAGGCCCTCAGCCGCAATGCGGACATAGACGATGGCGACGAAATCATGTCCTACCGGGCGGCCGTGATCGGGGTGGTCTTCGGCACCGGGGGCATCGTGGGCTGGCTGTGGCTGATGGGCACCCCGCTTTGGGTCGGCGCACTCTTTGTGGCGGTGGCTTTGTTGGTGTTTATCGGTATCACACGGGTCGTGTGCGAAGCCGGCCTAGCGGCCGTACGCTCGCCCATGATCGCCCCGGATCTCATCGTGCAGGGCATCGGCTCGCAGGCGATCGGTGCCAGCGGCGTCTTCAACCTTTCCTTTGCCTATATCTGGTCAGCCGACATCCGCATCTTTCTGCTGGCCATGGTCGCCAATGGCTTGAAGTTGATCCAAAACATGGATCGCTGCAGTCGGCGCGTCGTCTTCTGGTCGGCGGTGGCAGCCATCTTCATCGGCGTGACGGGCTCCTGCTGGATGGTCTTCCACCTCGCCTATAAATACGGGGGTATCAACCTCGACGGCTGGCGCTTTCACGGCGGCCCATCAACCATCTACAACGCTGCGCAGCGTGCATTAGAGCCAGCCGGGGCCGACTGGTTGGGGTTGGCCTTCTTCGCCGGCGGGGCCGTGGTCATGGTCCTGCTTACTTGGGCACGGCAGCACCTGCTGTGGTGGCCCTTCCATCCAATCGGCTTCCCGATTGGCGCGAACTTCATGCTCGACAAAATCTGGTTTTGCGTACTCTTAGCTTGGGCACTCAAGAAGCTGATCTTGCGTTTTGGCGGGGCGGCGCACTATCGGAAGAGCCAACACTTCTTTATGGGCTTGATCATGGGCGAGGCCCTGTGCAACGGGCTGTGGCTAGTCATCGACTACTTCACCGGCAAGGTCGGCAACGCCGTATTCATTCTGGGATGATCCTATATTCCTTGACATTGCGGGAGGGCGGGCCTATCTCTTTTGCCCTATGAACCGACTCGTCTTTTGCCTCGCCGCCGCGCTCATCGCCTGCGTCGGCCCCTTCGCCGGTAAGAAGGTTCCACCCTATCTTGCGGCTCCCCCCGTGCTCAAAGCGACCTTTTCCAGCGAGGAGGCTGCCGCGCATCTGGTCTGGCACCCGGTATCTTCAGCAGGCTTTCTCTACGGCGAAATTCAACGCGCCGCCGGGGGCGAGTTCGCGGCCATAGCGCACGTGGAATCTGCAGCCGACACCACCTTTACAGACGCCGGCCTATTGGCCAACACGCATTACAGCTACCGGGTCGTCAGCTTCTTCGGCGAGGACGAGAACGTACACAAGCTGGCCAGCACGACGGCCGCAGGCGGATTCCATCGCCGCGTCGCAAGTTGGGCACTGGCCGAGGGCACAGCCCCCATGCGGCTGGCCATCAGCCGCGATGGCACGGTTTTTGTCGTCGGCGCGGGCAAAGGACGCGTCGAGCGCTTCGACCGCGCGGGCCACGCCTTGGACGCATGGGTCTATACCACTGAGCCACTGGCTTGTATGGAAACGAGTGCGCTGGACGGGCCGGCGTTGGCCCTCGACGACGACGATCACCTCTACGTAGTGTACAACCTGCACCGCCCGAGCCAGAAGCCAGAGGCATTTTGGGCGAAATTCGCCCCGGATGGTCGGCTGCTGTGGACGCGCCCACTAGCCGGGCTGTTCGCCCGCCACATCGTCATCGACGGCGATGCCATCTACATCGAGAGCATCAGCCAATTGCAGCTATTCGACCAAGCCGGAGAGCAGCAAGTCCAGTACGCCATCCCGGCCCTGCTGGTGGCTAGTCTGCGGCTTTGGCAAGGGCGTTTCGCCGCGCTGATCGAGTCATTGGCCCTGCGCACTGGCGACTGGCAGGCACCTCGGCTAGTCGTGTACGACGACCCACAGCGCGCCTCAGCCAGCCGCGTCATTGGCCGCGATCCCAAATCGCATCAGGACCGCGGCAACGGGCTTTTGCTGCGGCCCACCGACTTTGCCGTCGATGAAGCCACCGACCGGGCTTTCGTGGTCAATGCCGGCCATAGCCGCATCGAGGTGTTCCAGCGGGGGCGCTACTTGACGCGCTGGGGCGAGGAGGGCGAGGAGGACGATCAGTTCCGCTTCACAGGCCGCATCCAAATCGTCGTCGATATGGCCACTGGTGAAGAAAGCGAGCGCGAGGTAGTGGCCGGCGGCATCGCCCGCGACGCCGAGGGATTTATTTACGTGGCCGATACGTTCAACGATCGGATTCAGAAGTTCCAACCATGAAGGCCGCACTCGCGTTTCTATTGCTGGCCTTGCTGTGCAGCGAGGGCCAAGCCCAGCGCCAAAACAAGCGGGGGTACAATCTCTGGGCTAAAGAGAAGATCCGCTATCTCAACGCCAAGGTCACCATCGAACCCTACAATCCGCAACTGCGCGTCCTCCTCGCCAACGCTTGCTTTGAAGATGGACAAAAGTACGAGGCCAAAAAGCTGCTGCGCGAGGCATTGCAGCTCGACCCCAACTACGCCGAGGCGCACTGCAACCTCGCGGTCATGCTCCACGGCGAGGGATACGACCGCGAGGCCAAGCACCACTACGAGGAAGCCCTGCGGCTGGATTCGCTGATGGTCGAAGCCATAGCCGGGCTGGGGACCTTGCTCTGCCGCACCGAGCGCCAAGCCGAGGGTCTCGAATACCTCGAAAAGGTCGTCGCGATCCAGCCCGATCACGTCAGCGCCCGCTTTAACATGGCCGTGGCCTATCACAAGGTTGGCGACTTCAAAAAGTCCATCGAACACCTAGAGACCTTGTTGCAGGTCGATTTCAAATATCGCGGTGCGCGCCGTGCGCTGGCCCGCGCTTACTACAGCCTCGGGCTGTTGCGCCTGCAAGCCCAACGGCCCGAGTTGGCACTCGCCGTGCTGGCCAAGGCCGTCGAATACGAGCAAGACAACGAAAGCATGTTCTTCGCCAAGGGCCTTGCCCACCTCGACAGCGGCGATCTCGTCGGGGCCGAAGCGGCCTTTAAGCAGGCCATTGCACTGTCTGGCGATCACATTCCAGCTCTGCACAACCTCGGCGTGATCTGCGAAAAGACCGAGCGATATGCGGAAGCCGTCCAATACTACGGCAAGGTCCAGCAGCTAGCCCCACATCTAGCGACGATCGAAGCAGTCAAACACGCCTCGTACAACGTGAATTACTTGATCGAATGAGTTTGACTTTTGCTCGGCTAACACGTACACTCTGTATTTTTTGCAAGCCGCTTTAGCGGCTGTTTTTCCATGGCGCGGAAAACGCCGCCCCCCATCTCCTTAAGGCGAAAGCAATGGCCAAAGAGGAAGCAATCGAAGTCCAAGCAGTGGTCAAAGAGGCCCTGCCCAACGGCTACTTCAAGTGCGAGATGGAAAATAGCCACGAGATTATGGCCCATGTCTCCGGCAAGATGCGCAAGTACTACATTCGCGTGCTTCCGGGCGACCAAGTCACCGTGGCCCTTTCGCCCTATGATTTGAGCCGCGGACGCATCACTTTCCGCAACCGCTGAGACGCTGCAAGGCCGTCTCGATGAGCCTCACACCTGATCAAGTCACATGGAGAGGAACCAGACTAGTACGCATCGGGCTTGGCCCTTCCAAGAGGCGGCACAGATCGTCGAGCAGCGCCGGCCTAGCGGGGCTAGTCCGGTGCTATTCGAGACTGGCTTTGGCCCCAGCGGCTTTCCTCATCTAGGGCACTTTTCAGAAGGCGTCCGCACCTCCTGGGTGCGCAACGCCTGTGAGTACCTCTACGGATTAAAGACCCGCTTACTCTGCTTCAGCGACGACATGGATGGCCTGCGCAAGGTGCCCAGCAACTTGCCGCAGCCCGACATGCTCGCCGCCCACCTCGGCAAACCCCTACACGCTGTCCCAGATCCCTTTGGTTGCTGTGCGAGTTTCAGCGACCACATGAACGCCAAGCTGTGCGAGTTTTTCAACGCGTCCGGCTTCGACTACGAGTTCCGAAGCTCGCGTGATGTCTACGTGCGCGGCGACTTCGACGAAGGGCTTTCGATTCTCCTAGACAAAGCCGAGGAAGTTCGCCAGACCATCGTGCCCACGCTGCGGGAACAAAATCGCCAGCACTGGTCGCCCTTCTTCCCAATTTGTCCCAACTGTGGCTCGATCATGGCCACGCGAGTCACCGCTTACCACCCCAGCCGGGGCAGCGTGAGTTTCACCTGCGACCTCGATACCGGCCACTACACCGGGTGTGGCGAGAGCGGCGAGCAGTCGGTGCTCGGCGGCAACGCCAAGGTGGGCTGGAAAGTCGATTGGGCACTGCGCTGGTACGCCTATGAGGTTGATTATGAAATGTACGGCAAAGACCTCATCGACTCGGTGCGCCAGTCCTCCCGCATTGTGCGCCTGATGGGCAAGCAGCCGCCAGTCGGCTTGTGCTACGAGTTTTTTCTCGACGAGGAAGGGCGAGGGTTGGCGAGTAGTGCCGGCCGCATGGGGGTGACGGTGGATGCGTGGAAGAAGTACGCGCCTATAGAATCCCTGCTTTTCTTTTTGTTCCAAAATCCCAAGCGGGCCAAGCGGCTGCACTGGGATATCGTCCCCAAGTGCGTTGACGACTATCTCGATGCACTGCGGCTCTATCCCGATGTGGTAGAGGAAAAGCAGCCCGAGCAAGCTGTCTGGCATATCGGCGACCGCGGCGCAGTCGTACCCGAGTACGCGTCCCGGGTCAACTTCTCGACGGTCAACAATCTGATCTCGGCCTTGGGAGTGGATTCGGTCGAAGTGTTGGGCGACTATCTGGCGCGCTACGACGCGCAGGCTTCTACCTATCCGCAGGTAACGCAGGCACTGGTGGAGAAGGGGTTTAACTACTACCGAGATGTGGTGTTGCCGAACAAGCACTTTCGTCCGCCCTCGGACGAGGAGCGGGCGCTCCTAGGGCAGTTGGCCGAGCGGCTGAGCGCGATCAACGGGGCCACGGAGGAGGAATTGCAGGCCATTCCGTTCGATTTGGCCCGCGAGGTCGGAGTCCCCCCCAAGTCGCTGTTTCGGATGTTTTACGAAGTGGTGCTGGGGCAGGAGCAAGGGCCGCGGTTTGGGTCGCTTGTGCAGCTAGTAGGGCGGGAGCAGGTAGTGAAGATGGTGCGGGAGAAAGCGTAGCGCAGACAGGAACATTCGCCGGAATTGCGAGGGTGCGGTAGGTACCGCGCCCTCTTTTTTGTGGAGCGAACCGTGGGAGATCAACAGGACCTTTTTTTCGAAATCATGCCGCCGGCCAAGCCTCGGCACGTCGAACGGATGCAGCAGGTGCAAGAGGAGTTGCCCGCGCGGCTTTTTTTGGGGACGACGAGTTGGTCGAATGAGGATTGGGAAGGGCTGATCTATCCAGAGGGCTGCGCCGCGGCCGATTACATAGAGCACTATGCAAAGGTCTTCAGGAGTGTGGAGATTGACTCGACTTGGTATCGGGTGCCGACGCCAAAGGCGATCGAAGGATGGCTGCGGCGGACGCCTCCGCACTTTCGCTTTACCGCCAAAATCCCCCGAGTGATCAGTCACGAGAAAATGCTCATTGACTGCATGGAGGAGATGGAGGCCTTCCTCGACGCGATGGCCCCGTTGGGCGAGCGGTTGGGGCCGCTGCTGATGCAGTTTCCATACATTGCGCGGGGACAGGACGCCCACGAAAACGAGTACGGCAGCGCGTTCACTAAGCGCCTAGCGGCATTTTTACCGCAGCTGCCTACGGGCGAGTTCCACTTTGCAGTGGAGGTGCGCAACGGGAGCTGGTTGCGGGCGGAACTGTTGGACTTGCTGCGCGAACACGGAGTGGCACTGGTGCTGAACAACTACTATACCATGCCGAGCCTAGAGGAGACTCTCAAGCGGGTCAATCCATTAACGGCCGACTTCCTCTACGTGCGCTTTTTGGGAGATCGCAAAAAGATGGACGCCTATGTCGAGGAGCGAATTCACCGAGGCGAACAGGAGCGGCATTGGGACCGCCTCGTCTGGGACCGCGCCGCCGAGACCCAGCACTGGGCACAACAGGTGCGGGAGCTGGCGGAGGCTGTGCCGGAGCGGGATGTGTACGTGTTTTTTAACAATCACTACGCCGGGTACGCGCCCGGTTCACTCGGCATTTTTGCTCAGGCGTGGTAAGGAGTGACATTGGACGGTTTGATTGCCCCACACGAATAAATCATACTGCTTGAAGCTTGTGTCTGAAGGAGGAGGAGGAACTCGAACCAATCAACGCAAAAGAGGATAGATATGCGTTACGTTTGCTGTGCCGTATTACTCTTTTTTGTTCTGTCCTGTCAAGCGACGAAGGCAGGAATACGAGGGGACGAGAGGGGAATCGCACCAGCTTCTCAGGGAAACTACGACTTGAATGCCCTTGAGTCATAGTCAAGCCTGAAAAGATCGAAGTGGGTGACACGGTGACCCTCGAGGCGTTCTTCGACAACAATGGGAAGAGAAAATTTATTGATTGCGAACCGGGTCCTCGAATCCTGTCAAGGCTTACCAAGCGACAACTTCGACCTTCGCCTCGAAAAGTCGCTCCAGCGACAATTTGTTATTGACGATAGACTTCCCGACTATGTTACATCAACGCGGTTCCTGCCGTCATCTATTTGATGGAGGATGAGGTACTCCCCGACACGTACTCGCCAACCAGAAGCTGTACGCCCTGAAAGTTTAACGACGCCATCTGGACGAGGATCACTTGCTAACTGACGGAACATAGCATCGATGCGTCTGATAGCTTCTCGTGGCAGCCTCCGAAATTCTCGTTCAGCACGACGTTCTAAATGGATGGTATAACCCATCGCATCGGTCAAAATTTTCCTTCTTTTTTATTTCTGCCCGTATTTCAGTATATTCCCGAAAATCGGTTGCCCTTTCAACGGCCCGATCCAGCCTAAAGCATCTTCTAAATCCTGAAGTCGTTGCATCAGAGAGCGATAATCTTCCATCGATAGAACAGTTGCTGTTTTTCGTCCTTTTTCATTGACAACATATTTCGGCTTGATATTGCAAGGTGGTCTCGCTTCCCAACAAAAGCCTGCGCCTCTATTCGGGCAGCGCGATGTGGGGGTCGTCGGGGTCGGGACGATAGAGGAGCAGAGTGTTGCCCAAAACTTGCACTAGGTGTGCCTCGGTAGCGGCGGCAAGCTGCTCGCCGACTTCGCGGCGGTCGAGCAGACTGTTGCGCTCGCAGCGCACCTTGACCAACTCGCTGTTGGCGTACGCTTCGTTAAGCGAGCGGATAACGGCGGCGGAAAGGCCCTCTTTGCCCAAATAGACGGTCGGGCGCAGCGCGTTGCCTAAGCGGCGCAAGTAGCGGCGGTCTTTGCCGCGGAGCTTAGGTGGGGAGTCTGTCATGATCTATAGGCTCTATCTGTAGCGGCTTGTTAAGCTCTAACAGATACGACTTGCCCGTTCTCGATTGTTCTCAGTACGCAGTGGCGCGAGAGCTTCGTAGCGATTGCCCTTCGCTTCCAATAACACAATGCCCATCTTAATCTCGCCGAGGCTCCATTGTGCCAAGACATCGAATTCGCTCTCCGCGCTCTTCACTTCCAACCCCGATAGCCAACCGCAATAACCTCGACCCCTGTCTCAAAAGTGGCCTCAGTTTGTACGGTATATTCTCGTCAAGCAGCACGCGCATCGGCTACTTCCAGCGTCATCTCTAAATAGGCGACTGCTTGCTCTCGCGATACAGTTGGGAAGTCTTCAAGGAATTTGTCGAGCGAGTCCCCAGCGACAATATGTTGAATCAAAATTCCAACGGGAACGCGGGTTCCGGCAAAAACTAAGGCACCATTCACAACCGCCGGATTACGGGAGATAATTGCCTGCTTCATAGGTTGGACCTCCGTCTCTAAGACTGCGATAGCCTAGGCATCGAATATAGACGCGCCCGCCGCTCTTGTCGAAGTGGAACGATTTTTGCCGTTGGACTTGGTATGTCCGCGAGCAAAAAGATGCGACGGCGACCCGCGCTGTGGACGGCCCTCGGATTCGGAATCGGCATCTTCTTGGGGCGATCTGTGGAGGTGGGCTTGGTCACAGCGACGGCCCTGAGCGGGTTGGCCTTTCTCGGCGCGGCCGCAGGCTTCTACCGCAAGGCGTGTTGGGCAGGTTGGATGCTGTGGGGAGTCGCCGTCCTGTTAGGCGCACTGCGTTACCACATCGACACAGCCCTGTCCCCTTTGCCACACCTAGTCGCGCTCAAGGTCTTTGACCAGCGCGGCGTGGTCACCGGGTGCATCGTCCAAGAGCCGGAGCGCAGTGACGAGCGAGTGCGCTTTGCCATAGAACTGGAACAGGTGGTCGCCGACAGCACCATCTACCACTTGGGCGGGCAGGTGCTAGTCACGGTAAAAGACGTGTACTTGCCGGCGGATTACGGCGACCGCGTGTCCCTGCGCGGGAGGCTCCAAAGGCCCCGTGCAGTGCGGAATCCTGGTGCCTTCGACTACCGGGCCTTTTTGGCCCAGCAGGACATCTACGGCACGCTTTTCGTCGGCAAACCCGAGCAGGTCGTTTCCGTAGAGCACTTGCCCGGACACTGGCTGTACGAGGGCGTAGTGCTGCCTCTCAGACGCGCCGTGCGCCAGAGCATTGAGCGCAACCTCGCAGGAGCACCGGCCGGACTGTTGTTGGGCGTACTCTTGGGAGAGAAGCAGCGAATTCCCGAGGAGGTGCGCGCTGCGTTTCGCAGCACCGGGCTGGCGCACGCGCTCGTGGTCAGCGGACTCCACGTCGGGATGGTGGGCGGGTTCTTCTTCTTTGGGTTCCGGCTCCTGCGGCTCGCCGACCGACCGAGTTCCGCGGCCACCATCGTCGCGCTGGTGCTCTATGCCCTCGCAACCGGGGCACAGGTGCCGGTAGTGCGGGCGGTGCTGATGGGAGCGGTGGTGCTGTTGGGGCGGGTGCTCCGGCGGCAGGGCGACATCTACAACACTCTTGGGCTGGCGGCACTAGCGATTTTGGTGATATGGCCGGAGAGTCCGTGGAGTCTGAGCTTCCAGCTCTCCTTTGGCGCGACGTGGGCCATCGTCGCCTTGCACGGACCGCTCGCCTCGCTTTTCCCCGCAGCCTCTCAGCGCGCCGACAGCCGGGTAGGTCGCTTTCTCGTCAGCCCGCTGTGCGCCACGCTGGCGGCCCAACTCGGCACTGGGCCTTTGATCGCCTATTCCTTTCAGCAGCTAGCATTGGGGGCCGTGGTGGCCAATATAGTGGTAGTGCCGCTCTTGGCGCTCGCCGTGGGCCTAGGGCTGCTAGCCGCGTTGATGGGTTGGATTTTGCCTTGGGTCGCCACTGCGTTCAACGCCGCCAATTACCTAGTCCTCGTGGGGCTGATCGAGTTGGTCTCGTGGTGGGCCTCGCTGCCCTTTGCATCCGTGGTGGTGCCGCGTCCGGGGGGGATCTTTGTCGCACTGGCCGCCGCGCTCTGCCTGCTCGGCCCACTTTTGTCCCACAGGGCGTGGGCGCGCAAAGCCGCCATTTTCGCAGCACTCGTCTGGTTCAATGTCGCGGTGTGGACCTACGCGCTCCGCTCCCGCGACTTGGAGATCGTCTTTTTGGACGTGGGCCAAGGCGACGCGGCGTTTGTGCGCTTCCCCGACGGCAAGACCATGGTTGTCGATGGCGGCGAACGCAGCGAATACTTCGACTACGGCGAACAGGTGCTGCTGCCTTTCTTGCGCTACATGGGCGTCCGGCGGGTCGATGTCGTCGTGGCCTCGCATCCACACAACGACCACATCGGCGGCCTGGTAGCCCTGTTGGAGCAAATGGAAGTCGGCCACTTTCTCGACAGTGGGCAGGTCTATGGCTCGTGGACGGCGCGGCGGCTGCGGGAACTCATGGCCGAGCGGGGCGTGCGCTACCACCGGGTCGCGGCGGGCGACCGCTTGGCGGGCTTGGGCGGGGTCGCGGCGCTTGTCCTACATCCAACTGCGGACTTTGTCGATGCAGACGGCAACTCCCCTTTTGGCCTCAACAACGGCTCGGTGGCCTTTAGCTTGCAGCACGGAACCGTGCGGGTGCTCTTTACCGGCGACGTAGAGCAGGAGGCCGACCCGGCGATCCTCGCTTGGGGACCGCGGCTGCAGGCGTACTTGCTCAAGGTGGCTCACCACGGCTCGCGCACCTCGTCGCAGCCACTTTTCGTCGCGGCAGTCGCGCCCGCAGTGGCAGTGATGTCGCTGGGGGAGGGCAACAAGTTCAAGCACCCAGCCCCCGAGGTCGTCGCACGCTACGCAGCGCACGGGGCGCGCGTACTGCGCACCGATCACATCGGCGCGGTGCAAGTGCGGATTGACGGCGCGGGCATGGTCGTGCAAACGATGATGGAATGAGGGATGCGCCTAGGCTTGCAGCCCCAATTCAGGGCACTCAATCAAGGACCGCAGGCGGTCGAGGAAGCGGGCCGCCGCGCCGTTTTCGAGCAATCGGCTCTCAACCGTCAGGCTCAAAGAGATCAACGCTCGCGGTACCACGCGGCCCTCGCGCACGGCCGGGCGCTCGGCAATGCGCCCCAGTCCCAAAGCGGCTCGGTGAGGAGGGCGGAGGATGGGAGTAAAGGCGTCAATGCCGTACATGCCGAGATTGGCGATGGCAAAGGTGCCGCCCTGCACGGTCTCCGGCTCCAAGGCGCACCGCCGCACCTGAAGCGCTAGGGAGCGCGCCGCCGCCGCGAGTTCGGCCCAGCTCTTGGTATGCGCGTCGCGGATGACCGGAGTCGCCAAGCCATCGCCCGTATCTACAGCGAGGCTGAGATGGACGGCCTCTGTTCCCGCGGCATTCAACTGAGGATGCTCGATCAAGGCGACGACCGCCAGCTTGGCAATCAGGTGGTGATATGCAGGTGCCGGCGCATCCTCCGCCTCGAACTGCGGACGCAACGCCACCAGTTCGGTAGCGTCTGCTTCAGTCGTCAGGATCGCAGGGGACGCCTGACCGCTGCCAGCGGCAGCCGCGCGAACATCGCGCTCGACGATCCGGCCCGTGCGCCCGCTGCCCGTGAGCACGCGCCATTCCACCCCGAACGCCGAGGCCACGCGCCGGGCGCGGGGGCTGATGGTCGGCCCTGATGAGCGGACCGGCGCAGGCGTTGAGGCCGGCTCTGCTACGGGCGCGGGAGCCGCAGGCGTTGGGGCCGGCGCGGTCGGCATTTCCTCGCCGGGCTGCAACAGATAGCCCAAGAGGGTGCCCACCGGCACGGTATCGCCGGGCTGGGGCGCGTCCGGAGGGATGCACAGGATGCCGCCGGAAAAGGTCTCGATCTCGTTGAGGGCCTTGTCGCTTTCCACCGCAAAGAGGATTTCGCCCACCTCGACCGCGTCGCCATCGGCTTTGAGCCACTCGACGAGGGTGCCCTCTTCCATGGTCCATCCCAAGCGGGGCATTGCGATTGCCTCGGCCATGCGCTTGCTCCTACTCGGCCATCAGGTCGCGGATGGCCCGGTCTATGTCCTTCCCATTGGGCGCAACCGCGGCCTCTAAGGGCGCACTGTACGGCGTGGGCACGTGTGCGCCGTTGACGCGGCGCACCGGCGCGTCGAGATCGTCGAAGGCCCGGTCAACCACTTCGGCGGCGATTTCTGCGCCCATGCCGCAGGGAGCAAAGGTCTCATCGGCGATCAGCAGGCGGCCCGTCCGGTGTACGGATTCGAGCACAGCGTCGATGTCGAGGGGGGACGTAGTGCGGGGGTCAATGACTTCGATCGAGATGCCCTCGCCGGATAGAGCCTCGGCGACTTGGAGCGTCTCGGGTACCATGGTCGTCAGGGCCACGACGGTCAGGTGCTCGCCGCGGCGGCGCACGGCTGCCTGGCCAAAGGGAATGCAGTACTCCTCTTCTGGAACTTCGCCACGGGTGTTGAGCAAGGACTTGTGTTCGAGGAAGAGCACTGGGTCGTCGCCGCGCAGGGCCGTCTTGAGCAGGCCCTTGGCGTCGTACGGGCTAGACGGCACCGCGACCTTGAAGCCGGGCAGATGCGTAAAGATCGGATAGTAGTTGCCCGAGTGATGGGTAGCGGCCGCGCCGCCGACGCCAATGCAGCCGCGCAGAACGATGGGCATTTTCAGGCGACCGCTGCTCATGTACTGCATCTTGGCGATCTGGTTGATCAGCTCGCCGAACGCATCGAGGATGAAATCCAAGAACATAAAATCCACAACGGGCCGCGTGCCGGTCATGGCCGCGCCAGCGCACAGGCCGACGAAGCCGCGCTCGCATATCGGGGTGTCGCGTAGGCGCTCCGGGCCGTACAGATCAAAGAGACCGGTGGTAGTGTTGAAGTTGCCGCCGCGCGGACCAATGCCCTCGCCGACGACGAAAATGGTCTCGTCTCGCGCCATCTCCTCGGCTAGGGCTTGCCGCGCCGCTTCCACGTACGTGAGTTCGGGCATTACGCGCCGCCCCTTTGGCTAAAGACGTGGTCGGCCACGGTGGCTGGGTCGGGCCATGGACTGTCGTGGGCAAATTGCAAAGCCTCGGCGATCAGTGCGGTGCCGTCCGCCGCGATCACATCGAGTTCTTCTTGGCAGGCGTGGCTCGCATCTAAAAGCCGGTGGGCAAAGGCCGAGATGGGGTCGCGCTTTTTCCAAGCGTCGATTTCCTCGGTGGAGCGGTAGCCTCCGTCGCGCATTCCTTCGGCGTGTGGCCGGGTGCGGTAGGTCTTGCACTCAAGGAGGGTCGGGCCGCCGCCTTGGCGTGCGCGCGTTACCGCTTCGCCAGCCGCCGCGTACACCGCAGCTACGTCGTTGCCGTCGATGGCGATGCCAGGCAGTCCGTACGCTTCGGCGCGGTTGGCCACTTGCGGATTGCGGGTAGTATCGACAAAGGCCACTTCCGTGGCGTAGAGGTTGTTTTCGCAAACGAAGAGCACTGGCAACTGCCAATTGGTCGCTAGGTTGATGCCCTCGTGGAAGGCACCGTTGGCTACCGCGCCGTCGCCAAAAAACGCCACGCCGACCTTGGGGACGCCCAATAGTTTAAAGGAGTAGCCAGCGCCGGCGGCTTGCAGGATGCAGGGACCGACGATGCCGCTGGTACCCATCATTCCCACTTGCGGCGAGAAAAGGTGCATGGAGCCGCCGCGCCCCTGCGAGCAGCCCGTAGCTTTGCCAAAAAGCTCGGCGATTAGCTCCCTGGGCGGTACGCCTTTGGCGAGGGCGTGGCCGTGACCGCGATGCGTACTAAAGACCGCGTCATCGTCGTTGAGATGAGCGCAAACGCCGGTGGCGATGGCCTCCTCGCCGACGTACGTGTGGCAGGCACCGGGGATCAGACCGGCTTGGTAGGACCGGGCGAGTTGCTCTTCGCAGCGACGGATGACCAACATCTGGCGATAGAGCACCAAACAGGTATCCTTGTCGGGCAGAGCTACTTCCGTTGAGGTAGGCATGGCGGCGAATATAGCGATTGTCCGCCGCCCTGCCAAAGACGCCCTAAGAAGCTGTCGCTACAATTCCCGCATTGCGGGCGAGACGCCCGCGCATCCATGAAGTGGAACCGGGAGAAAGTCAGACACTACCGACGGGCAGCCAATCAATGGACGCGCGGCAGATGCGGCAGGTGGGCAAAGTGTTGGTCTCGGGAAAAGAGTTGCAGGCCGTGTTCAACCACGAGCGCGGCAATCCAGATATCGTTGGTGGGAATGGGCGTACCCTGCTGACGCAACTGGCAAAAGAGTTGGGCATAGTGCCGCGTTGTGGCCTCGCTGGCATAGAGAGCGGACACCCGAGGCCGATTGAGAAAGCTCAGATAGGCATGGCGGCGAATATAGCTTTACCACTTTCACACCGCCTTTTTGCTGAAGGAGTCGTAGTCCAAGTCGTCGCGGGCGTAGGCGTCAATGGCGGATTTGGAGCACTTCTGCCCGCGTAGGGGGTTCGCCTTCCCCACTTGAGGTCGCGTATCAAAGCGAGGAATCGAACGTTATCGAATTGTCCGCCACCCCGCCAATTAAGGCCCCATCACAAGTCAATCCAGTAGCGCAACTTCCCAATGCGCCGCGCGGGCTTGCGGCCCTCGGCGCGAAATGCTTGGCTGGGCATGGCCATCGCGCTCTCGAATTGGCCGCCGTTGTGCTCGATAATTTTGCGCGAGCCAATGTTGTCCGAGTCGCAGGTGACCAACACGCGGTGCAGCCCGAGCTCCCGCGATACCACTAGCGTCAGGGCGAGGAGGGCCTTGCCGTAGCCGCGGCACCGCCGAGAGGGTCGGATGCTGTAGCCAATGTGTCCTCCGTAGGTGAGCAAATACGGGGTGCAAAGGTCGGGCCTTATGGAGGTTTGGCCGATGTACTCGCCGTCGTGTACGAACCAGAGCACTCGGTCTGGGTACCGCGCCCGCGAACCCGTCGCATCGGCGAGGGCCTTGAGGTCGCGCACGAATTGCGGGAATTGGTCGGCGAGGGAAGCACTGTCGTAACCGAGGGATAGGGCGTACGTCGAGTCGAAACGGCCTTCGGCTAAGAACTCGGCCGCGCCCTCTAGGAAGCTATCCCGGTACAGGACGGAGGGAGTGGCGAGGGATTGCATGATCGGTTGGATATAACATAGTGGGCAGGACTTTTTGGGGTGGGGCAAGGTAGGGTGTGGAGGCTAGACCGTCAACTTGGCGGGGCGCGCTTGCCCATTCGCAGGCGTGTATCTTAATTGCCTAATAGTGTGAATCACCCTTTCCTTGGAAAAGAATCGGCGAGCCAATGGCGCGGGCGGTATATATAGATGTATGAGATAGCTTTTATACAACGGACCAAAAAACCATGAGCGAAATCATCCAGCTCGACGATAGATCGGTCGGAGCGATTCTCCGCAACATGACGCCGGCCAGACTCTACGAAGAAGCACTGCGCCACGAGCGCGGATCCATCATTTCCGACCAAGGCGCGCTCGTGGTTTCCTCGGGCGACAAGACCGGGCGCAGCCCCAGCGACAAGCGCATCGTCTTCGACCCACAAAGCAGTGCCGACATCTGGTGGGGCGCGGTCAACATCAAGCTCCAAGAGCACACCTTTATGATCAACCTAGAGCGGGCCATCGACTATCTCAACACCTGCGAGCGGTTGTACGTGATCGATGGATTCGCCGGCTGGGATCCTCAATATCGGCTCAAAATCCGCGTGATTTGCTCCCTCGCATACCACGCACTCTTCATGCACAACATGCTCATCCGCCCGTCCGAGGCCGAGCTAGCCCAATTCGGGACGCCGGATTTTACCATCTACAACGCCGGCCGCTTTCCGGCCAATCGCTACACTTCGGAGATGACCTCCACGACCAGCATCGACCTAAGCTTCGAGCGCCGGGAAATGGTGATTCTGGGAACCGAGTACGCGGGCGAAATGAAAAAGGGCGTGTTCACGGTAATGAACTTCCTCATGCCCAGAGCCGGCCTGTTGCCTATGCACTGTTCGGCCAATGCGGGAACCGGCGACACCGCGCTGTTCTTTGGCTTGTCGGGTACGGGCAAGACCACGCTCTCGACCAACCCGCAGCGGCGATTGATCGGCGACGACGAGCATGTCTGGAGCGCGGAAGGAATCTTCAACATTGAGGGCGGCTGTTATGCCAAGTGCATCGACTTGACCCTGGAGCAAGAGCCTGAGATTTTTCGCGCCATCCGCTTTGGCACAGTCTTGGAAAACGTCGTCTGCGACGAGGAGAGCCGCCGAGTCGATTACGCTGACGGCGCGATCACCGAAAACACCCGCGCGGCCTATCCCATCGACTACATCCCCAACGCGGCGATCCCCTGTACAGGTAGCCATCCTCGCGACATCGTCTTCCTCACCTGCGATGCCTTCGGTGTGTTGCCGCCGGTTAGCTGCCTGACGCCCGACCAAGCCATGTATCACTTTATGAGCGGGTACACGGCCAAGGTCGCCGGCACCGAGATGGGCGTCACCGAGCCAGAGGCCACGTTTTCGGCGTGCTTTGGCGCGGCCTTCATGGTCTGGCATCCGAACAAATACGCCGCCCTGCTAGCCAACAAAATCTGCGCCCACAACACCCAAGTCTGGCTGGTCAACACGGGCTGGACGGGTGGGCCGTACGGCGTGGGTACGCGCCTCTCGCTCCAGCACACCCGGGCGATTATCAGCGCGATCCACGCCGGTGCCCTCGCCGATGCGCCCGTGGAGCGAGAGGCGCACTTCGGCTTTGACGCGGTATGCGCGTGTCCGGGCGTGCCCAGCGCACAGATGGTGCCGCGACGAACCTGGGCCGATGGAGCGGCCTACGACGAGCGCGCTGGCCAACTCGCCGAACTATTCAAGGCGAACTTCGCCGCCTTCGAGAGCGGGGCTTCACCGGCCGTAAAGCGGGCCGGACCGACGTGAGTCAAAATGACTCATCACCCATAAGGAGAAATCAATGGAGATTGCGGCGCAAAAGAATGCTGGCCTAGACTATAAGGTAGCCGACCTATCGCTGGCCGAATGGGGCCGACAGGAAATCATTCTCGCCGAGCAAGAGATGCCCGGGCTGATGGCCCTGCGCACCGAGTACGGGCACGCCCAGCCGCTTGCGGGTGCGCGGATTGCCGGCTCCTTGCACGCGACGATCCAGACCGCCGTACTGATCGAGACGCTCACTGCGCTCGGGGCGCAAGTGCGCTGGTGCTCGTGCAACATCTTCTCGACCCAAGACCACGCGGCTGCCGCCCTCGCCGCCACCGGCATACCGATCTTCGCCTGGAAGGGCGAGACCGAGGACGAGTACTGGTGGTGTACCGAGCAAACCCTGCGCTGGCCCGACGGCACCGGTCCCAACCTGATTCTCGACGACGGCGGCGACCTGACCAAGTGGGTCCACGAGAAGCACCCAGAGCTTTTGCCAGGCATCCGCGGCATCTCCGAGGAAACGACCACCGGCGTCCACCACCTCTACCAGATGCTCGAAGCCGGGACGCTCACCGTGCCGGCGATCAACGTCAACGACAGCGTCACCAAGAGCAAATTCGACAACCTCTACGGCTGCCGCGAGTCGCTGGCCGACGGCATCAAGCGCGCTACCGACATAATGATCGCCGGCAAGGTGGTGGTAGTGGCCGGCTACGGCGATGTTGGCAAAGGATGCGCCGACGCCATGCGGGGCTTGGGGGCGCGGGTGATCGTCACCGAGATCGATCCGATCTGCGCGCTGCAGGCGGCGATGGAAGGCTACGAGGTCAAGAAGATGAACGACACCATCGCCGAGGGCGATATCTTCGTTACGGCGACGGGGTGCCGCGACATTATTCGCATCGACCAGATGGAGCGGATGAAGGACGGGGTTATCATCTGCAATATCGGCCACTTCGATGTCGAAATCCAGGTCGCCGAACTAGTGGGCTATCGCGGAATTGAGCGCGTTGAGATCAAACCGCAAGTCGATAAGTTCACCTTTCCCGACGGCCACAGCATCGTCCTGTTGGCCGAGGGCCGCTTGGTCAACCTCGGCTGCGCCACCGGGCACCCTTCTTTTGTCATGTCCAATTCGTTTACCAACCAAGTCTTGGCCCAGATGGAGCTCTATAACCACCACGAGCAATATTCGGTCGGCGTTTACATGTTGCCCAAGCACCTCGACGAGAAGGTGGCCCGGCTGCACCTGGAAAAGTTGGGGGTCGAAATCGACGAACTAGACGGCGACCAGGCCGCGTATTCGGGTATCCCAGTGGAAGGCCCGTACAAGCCGGAGCACTATCGCTACTAGATTCACCCCATGAACGTCGCCGTCCTGCTTTCTGGTGGGGTCGATAGCTCGTCGGCCCTTGCGCTGCTCCGGCGCGAAAAGCGGCTTGCCCTCAAAGCCTACTACCTCAAGATCTGGCTGGAGGATGAACTGTTTTCGCTCGGCGACTGCCCGTGGGAAACGGATTTGTCCTACGCCCGCGCCACCTGCGAGCAGCTCGGGGTGCCGCTCGAGGTCGTGCCGCTACAAAGCGAATATCGCGCCCACATCGTCGAGCACGCGTTGGCCGAACTGCGCTTGGGGCGTACGCCTAGCCCAGATATCTGGTGCAACCAGCGCGTCAAGTTCGGAGCCTTTTATCAGCGGGTGGCCGGCGAATGCGACCAAATTGCCTCTGGGCACTACGCCCGTGTCGAGGAAGATGCGGGTGGCTATCGGCTCCGGCGCGCTGCCGATCCGGTCAAGGACCAGACCTATTTCCTCTCCAATCTGAGCCAAGCGCAACTCGCTCGGCTCAGATTGCCCATCGGCCATCTGCACAAGCACCAAGTGCGCACACTCGCCGCGGAATTCGACCTGCCGGCCAAGGACCGCCCCGACAGCCAAGGCATCTGCTTCTTGGGCAAGATCAACTACCGGGACTTCGTCCGCTTCCACTTGGGAGAGGCCCGGGGCGACATCGTCGAGCAGGCGAGCGGGCAAAAGAAGGGCGAGCACCCCGGCTATTGGTTCTACACCACTGGCCAGCGGCACGGCCTGCAACTCGGTGGCGGCCCTTGGTATGTTACAGACAAAGACGTCGCCAACAACATCGTGTACATTGCCCACGGCAGCGCGCCGACACGAGCCGGACGCCGCGAACTGATCGCCGAACAAATCCATTGGATCGCTGGCGCACCAGCGCAAGGCGCACTCCACGTCAAGCTGCGGCATGGGCCAGCCCGGACCCTCTGTCAGGTGCAGATGCTCGCGCCGGATCGCGCCCACGTCGCCTTATCTACGCCCGACCCCGGCATTGCTCCGGGCCAACACGCGGTATTCTACGACGGTGACGTTTGCCTCGGCGGCGGCGTCATTGCCTAGCAACCGTACGTGCGTCCTCCCGCATTTAGCACATCATTATTTTCTTAATGCACACCCGATCGTAGCGTATCCCTCTACATCATCTAGCAGAATTATTGGTGCGGCACTAAATGGTTCGACTATTCCTGCACCAAGCTGCGGATTGCGCTCAACAGCGGAAAGGCATATCAGCATATAAAATCGATTTTTTCCAAGACAGTTTTTCTCCACTGGCGGTGTGGTTTCTGCGGCCGCGTTATACCTTCGGTGACCATCGCGGGAGGTTGAGGGTGCTGGTCGTTAGGGAGAAATGGCACTCAGAATTATCGTTGGCCTGATTGCTCTTGTGGCCATCATTCAGGGCTTGGCAGGCAACCCAATCGCAGGGGGCATTCTGACGTTCGCGCTAGTCGTTCTGGGCCTAGTGTACGGGGCAACGGCTCTTGATGCCGAGGACGCGACAGCCTACTTGGCGGTCACAATTGCAGTCGGCGCTGCCGCAAGTGCGAACGGGCTGGATCAGGACCTGCTCGACATACTTGGCGATCGCCTAGACTCCATCGTCGATCAGGCCAGCATCGCTCTATACGCTGGCGTCATAACCATACTCATCAGGAGGATGATCAACCGGCTCAAGGGTTAACAATGACCGGCGGATGAGCGGCTGCAAGCGCAAGTCCTCCGCGATATCCGACGCACGTTGCATCTGCGCGAGTAGGTGCAACACGGTATGGCTTGGTGTCTGTACATATAGAGATGGCACTCCTGTCTCGTCGTCTAGGCGATTGCTCGACATCGCAGACGACGATCATCCACATCCTTTGCCACCTCAACCATCACTTTAAGCGCCTCTTGCGAGCTCGCCTCGTGCTCATCGGGCTTCTGTTTCAGCCCCCACGATGAACCCATGATCTTGTCACAGAAGGCACCCGCAAACATCCGCTCCTCATTTTCCCCCAATACATCGCTGAAAACCGTCACTGCCTCACGCAAGATCTCCCGCTTCTCTGCAGCGGTTTGTCCGAAGCCCATCGCGTTGTTGATGAACCGGCCGACGTCCAGACACGAGGCACCGATGACGCCCTTAGGATCTATCGCCAGCCAGCCGCGGTCTGCGTCAGACAGGATGTTCCAGTGATGGAGGTCGCCGTGCAGCAGCATTTGGGGCTCATCCGGCTCCATCAGGATTCCCATCATGGACTCTACGCGCGGAATCTGCTCGATATAGCCTCTTGCTCTCTCGGGATCCTTGCAGCTTCTGGCGTCCTCAAACGCACCTTGCATCCAATCCATAAAGTGCGGCAGGGTGTGGTTCGACGGCGGCAGGGTCGCGTGTAAATCCTCGAGGATACGCGCCGTAATCTCACTTTGCTCGCGTGCGTTCTCAACGGAATATAGCATCTTGCCAGGACGCAGTCGTTCGAGCAACATGGCGTTGAGCGCTTTGTCGCAGTCGATGAGCCGGTTGATCCCACGGCCTTCATAGATCGCCAACGCTTCTATCTCTGCGCTGAAATCGTCGTGCGGGACGCCCACCTTGAGCACGGCCTTTTCTCCATTGCCCATCTCGACATAGGCGATATAGTTGACCTTGATCTCCTCGGTCGGTGAGCCGAGTATCAGGCTCCACTTATCGCAGCATCGCCCGAGAATGGACGGCAGTTCCCCAAGCCATGCTTCGCCTTCTTTGCCAAATTCTCTGGTCGCGTATCTCAGGAATCGCTCGGGAAACTTCAGTGCGTCAATCGGCATCTGCCGCTCTCTTGCTCAAATCGCTCAACGCGCTACTTGAGGAACATCTCTCCGGTGAAGGGCAGAGGCTCAGCTGGGCGCTCGTAGCGAATCTGTTGGGGCGTCTTTTCGAGCGCGGCGGCCCACTGGTCGCGCCAGCCTTCATAGGAGGTCTCCGAGGCGGGGTCGCGCCGGCTGCGGGCGATGAGACTGGGCCATTCTGGTCGCGGGGAAGGCTCACCCGTTTTCTGGTAGCGCAGATCCATGCTCCAGCGCACGGCGTTGGTGTTGTTGGGTCCTGAGCCGTGGGGAGTTAGTTTGTGTACGAACAGAACGTCCCCCTTCTGCATGGGCAGACTAATCCGCTCGGTCTGGGGTATATCCTGCCCATACGACCAATAAACCATGCGCTGCTGATGGACTCGGGGTTGGACCTGCAAGCAGCCGTTCTCTTCGGTCGCCTCGACCAAGGGGATCCAGACGGTCACCTGTAGGATGCTTTGTGCTTGTTGGGTGGTGAACACGGCATCCTGATGAAAGACGACATCTGTCGCGGGTAGCTTTGGCCGGACGTGTGACACGGCATTGCAGGTAATTTCTGGACCGACGAAAGGCTCAATCAGATCGACGAGGTTCTGGTTGCGCAAAAACTCAAAGGTGCCGCGCCGGCGGGTTTCCCCTATGTCGGGGCAGCCATCAACTTCGTCGCACTCTTCTGCGAGGCAGGCCAAGCGCCGCGCAAAAGGCTCGTTTTCGTAGAGGTTGGCGATCTTGCCTTGGCCGTGTAGATCGCGGGCGATTTGATCGACGATGATATTGTGATCCTCGATGAGCGGCGCGAGATCGTCGTCGGTAAGCCCTCCTTTGATAATGACGTACCCTTCTTCCGCGAAAAAGTCGAGTTGTTGGCCTTTCACTATGGGTCTCCTTCTGCTCAAATCAGCTTAAGTTTTCTTCCTTGCCTCCAAGTCCTTTATAACGACTCGACCGACGGGAAGCAAGGCCCCTCGGCCCGTTTCACCTAGACTTGTAAGGGGCTTGGATTGCCTCTACAATAAAAGGCTGCACTCACTCTCAAACAAAGACTATAGCATGTTGGTGCTGATTTTCCTAGCGCTGCTCGGCTCGATCTACGGCTATTCGGGCTGGCGGCTCATCCCCTATCTCCCTCCGTCCGCACAGATCGGTGCCACACTGGCGCTGGTGTTCCTACTATTGATGCCCTTGTTGCTCTTTCGCCTGCGCTCCCGTCCGCATCTGGTCTGGCTGACGGATCCCCTCGCCTGGGTGGCCTATCTCGGCATGGGCTTTTTCACCGTCTGCTCGACTCTGCTGCTCCTGCGCGATATAGGGGGACTGCCACTGGGCCTAGTCTATCCTATCGACGCAGGGCTCAATGCCAGCATCGACTTGGCGACCTTTGTCCTGACTCTGATTGTGGCGGCCTATGGCTACTACCAAGCGCGCCGTACGCCCGCGGTTCGCCGGGTCGATGTCCCTATCGCGGATCTTCCGCCCGCGCTAGTTGGGCTGCGCATCGTCCAGATCAGCGATCTCCACGTCGGGCCGACCATCAAGGCCCCTTTTGTGGAGCGCGTTGTCGCCCGTGTCAACCAATTGCAACCCGACCTAATCGCCTTCACCGGCGACCTCGCCGACGGAGCTGTCGAACAGCTCGCCCCCCACACGACCGCCCTAGCCGAACTCACCGCGCCACTAGGAGTCTATTTCTGCACCGGCAACCACGAATACTACTCGGGCGTGGAGAGCTGGACCGAACAAGCGCGCTGCCTCGGCTTCGACGTCCTGCTCAACGAGGGACGCCTGATCGACTGCGGCGGCGGGCGGATCGCCTTAGCCGGCGCGACCGACTTCAGCGCCGGCGAGCTAGTCCCCGACCACGCATCGGACCCGGGCAAGGCCCTTGCCGCGAGCGACGGGGCCGATGTGCGCATCCTGCTCGCGCACCAGCCCCGCAGCATAGAGGCCGCCAGCCAAGCCAATTGCCACCTGCAACTGTCGGGCCACACGCACGGCGGCCAATTTGTGCCGTGGAAGTACGCAATTCCCCTGCAACAGCCCTACGTCGCGGGTCTGCACAAATTTCGCGACACTTGGATCTACATCCACCGAGGCACTGGCTACTGGGGTCCGCCGCTGCGGCTCGGGGCCCCTTCCGAAATCGCGCTACTCACCCTGAGCCGAGCTGGGTCCGCATGAAACCGCTTGGCGAAGTTCGTTGATCATAGAGCACTGAGTGGGCGTTGATACCGTTTTGCTAATGGTCTGTCCTAAGGTCGTCTCAGAAGCTGTCTTAAAATTCCGGGTTTGGTTTCTCAAGTGGCTCAGAACATCTGGGAACAAGGGCGTCTCGCCCTCGAAAATCGCTTGCCGTCAAGAAAACGCGATAGCCCTACAGAGCGGCCCGATGGGGATTTTAAGACAGCTTCTCAAAGGCGAGACTATCTCCCTTTCTCACGTGTTCGTGGATCTCGTTTAGCATCAGCTTCGCAGCCTGTATCGCAACTAGTTATGGTCTAAAGCGATGATATCCGCGTTTATAAAGGTGGGGCAATAATTCGGTAGCAAACGTCGTCTTGCCTGCACCGTTTGGTCCGGCAATGATCAGTATCCTTTTGCAGGCTGCCATCCGCTCACATCCCCCACACCGAGACCGGTGTACCACCTGCGGTTTCCTCACGGCGATACACCTTGTCGTCCCACGACTTGCCCTCAGTGCGGTCGAAGAGCACGAGGTGCCCTTCCGCCGCCGCGCAGCGATCCATGTAGGCGCACGTCTGCTCCAGACCTTCGCGCAGCGTCTGCTCCAAACTTCGATGCAGCACCTTGCACTCGATGACGACCTTCTGCACCCTGCCGGGATCCCCGCCCACCGGCCACACCAGTAGCAGATCCGTGCGCCTGCGGCCCAAGCCATACTCGCGTTCAATCCGCCCGCCACTGTTGACGATGCGCTGCAAGAACGCCTGCAACAGCAACTGTGGGCCGGCCTCCTTGTACTGGAAACGCTCTACCCAGTGCTCGGAATGCTCGCGGAAGAACTCCTGAAACGCGGCCAATAGCTTGCCCACCTGTAAGGTGCCGTCAGCATCGACGTACCAAGCCGGGTCGTGGTGGATCGACATCTCCTGCGTGGTATAGGTGAGGTCGCGCGGGATCACCTCGCGGTAGATGGGGTTGGCGATGGCAACGGGACCGTCTCGCGCCACCAAGCCCAAGTCGCGTGCGTACTGCAGATCGTCGGCGGGAATTGAGTCGGCGGCAGCGGTGCCGCTCAGCAGCGGTTCGACGACTCGGCGCACCCGTTCCTCTTGGAGTTTGTCGGTGAGCTGGTCCAAGTGGGTCTCGCGGCGCAGGATCAACTGCTCGCGGGCGTCTTGGATGTCGGCGGCGGTGATCGACCGGCTGCGGTCGCGTCCGGCCTTACTCTTGAAGCAGGCTTCGTAGGCGAGAGCGTTGACCAGCCACGGTTGGCCCTGGGTCAGTTCCCAGACGTCGCTTCGCGCCTTCTCAGTGGACGCTTGGCCGGTCTCCTCGGTGTGCTGTGCCAGCAGCGATTCGACCTCGTCGCGCGAGAAGTCCCCCAGGCGCAGGGATTCGGAGCGGATGTTGAAGGCACTGCCCCCAGCGATGATGGCGTTTTCAGCGGACGACCGGATGCGGTAATCGCGCACGTCGCGCACGCCGCACAGGATCACGCTCTGCGGAAAGCGGCGCGGGCGCTCCGGGTAGCCAGCGCGTAGTTGCCGCAGCACAGCCAGCAGGGTGTCGCCGATCAGCGCGTCAATCTCGTCGAGCATGAGCACCAGCGGCTTGGCGTCCGACTCAGCCCAGCGGGCAAGGGTCTCCCCAAGCGCGTCGTTGGGGCCAGCGTCGTCGAGGATGCTGGGCCAGATGCCAGCGACAAACAAGTCATCGAGCGCGTGGCGCGCCGCACGAGCCAATGCGCTGAGCATCGCCCGCATGGCCGCGGCCACATCCTCCCGCGCCGACTGGCCGATCTCGACGTTGACGTACGCGCAGCGGAACTCGCCGCTGGCGTTTAGTTCGTCCCTCAGCGCTAGGAGGGTGGAGGTCTTGCCCGTCTGGCGAGGCGCATGCAGGACAAAGTACTTCCGCTGCCGGATGAGCAGCAGCATATCTTCGACAGCGAGCCGTGCCAAGGGCGAGATGTGGTAGTGTATCTCCGCATCAATGGGACCGGCGGTGTTGAAGAAACGCATGGTTGTTGTCGTCATTTGTTGCGATCCCTTACTGGCGGGTGGTCTTAGGACTGTCGATCAACCTGCGCCTCCAAGACCGCCACTTCAAAATTTCCCTATGAGTTTGATTCATGCAATCGCGGCTGCCTCACTCGGCTGCCCTATAACAGCCCCCGGGGTGATCGCGTAGGCGAGAGATTCGCGGCTCCTGACGAGCAGCTTGGCAAACCCCCGCCAAACGCGGGTGAGGCGTGGCGCAGTCGAAGACGACGTAGAGCCAGTCTTCGTCGCGGAGATTGCAAGCCTTGGCCCATTCATTTTCACTCAGTTCAATGCCCCCGGTACCAGCCCGTCCCTTGACTTCTATGGCGCGTCGTTCCGCTGCGGCGCGGCGGGAGAGCAGATCGAAGCCAGGTCAATCGGTTAGCCCGACGCGACGCGCTAGTTCGGGCCGCGAAATATCCTGCACCTCGGCCCCGAAACGCTCCTCATAAGCGGTAGCGACCTCCATTTTATAATCGCGTTACGGAATTTCCTAGTGTACGGTTGGGGATTCCGGTTTCATGTAGGCGGTATCACTCGGCTGGCCCGTAGCCCTCGTCCGGGCCAGCGCGGCTCCCCGCGTCAATGTTCCGAGGCCCGTCGCCGGGTACCCGTCGCCACTAACCACTAACCAAGCCGTTACTCCGGCCAGCAGCAGACTTCAACGGCGCGGCTATTCCTTCACGGCACCTGCCGTCAGCCCCTGCGTGAAAAATCGCTGGGTAAAAAGAAAAAAGAGTACCGTCGGCACCAAGGCGATGATCGAGGCCGCCGAGATGTAGCGCCAGTTGACCCCGAAGACGCCTTGGAGACTGGCCAGCCCCAATTGGAGGGTGTACAGCTCGCGGCTTTTGAGCACCACGAGCGGCCACAGAAAGTCGTTCCACTGGGCCACAAACGTAAACGCCGCCTGCACGGCGAGGGCCGGTTTGACTAGGGGCATCATAATGCGCGCATAGATGGTCCATGAACCGCAGCCGTCGATGCGAGCGGCGTCCTCTAAGTCGGTGGGAATGGTGGTGAAGGCTTGGCGCAGGAGAAAGATGCCAAAAGCGTTGACCGCTACCGGCAGGATGACGCCGGCGTACGAATCCACGAGGCCAAGCTTCAAAGTGACGATAAAGAGCGGGATTAAGAGGACTTGGAACGGCACCATGGTCGTGGCCAATATGCAGTAGAAAATGGCTTGGCGTCCGCGAAAGTGCATGCGGGCGAGGGCGTAGCCAGCCAGCGAGCAGCACGCCAAGTTGAGCAGGACGGTGGCGATGGCAATGTAGAAGGTATTGAAGAGATAGCGCACGAACGGGAGGATGTTCCAAGCCTTGACGAAGTTACTCCAGACGATGGGGTCGGGAATCCACTGCGGAGGATGGGCGAACAGATCGGCCGACTCGGCCTTGAGCGCGGTGGATAGCAGCCAAGCGAAAGGGGCCAGCAAAATCGCGCCGACCGCGAACAGGACCGCGTAGAGCAGAATGCGCGTGGCCATCTCAATATCCTCGGCCAGCGAGGCGAAAATTGAGCAGAGCAAAGATCAATATGACGACCAGCAAGCAGAGCGAGACAGCCGCTGCGTACCCTACTTCGAGGTATTTGAACCCGAGCGTATAGATGTAATAGGCCAACAGGTTCGTGCGATGGAAGGGGCCGCCGCCGGTCATCACGTACACTTCGCCGAAGGTGCGCAAGGCAGCGATGGTGGCGATGATGGAAACCACGAGCGTATAGGGTTTGATCGTTGGAATGATGACGTGGCGCACGACCTGCCACCAACCGGCCCCATCGACGCGGGCAGCTTCTTTGAGCTGAGCCGGAATGCCCTGCAGGCCGGCTAGATAGATGATCATGTAGTACGGCGCGGCCTTCCACACGGTGACTATGGCCACCGCAAACAGGGCAATCGCTGGCTCGGTCAACCACGCGGATTGGGTCTCCACACCCAACAGGCCCAAGAAAGCCTCGGGGACGCCGCGCACATCGGCCAGCCACGACGGGCCGCTGACACCCAGCCCCTTGAGGAAGGCATTGAGCAGGCCATCGGCATTGTAGAGCCACTTCCAGACGATGCCGGCGACGACTATGGAGGTGACAACCGGAATGTAGTACAGGGTGCGAAAGACCTTGATCAGCCGCAGCGAGTTGTCGAGCAGGAGCGCCATAAAAAACGAGAGCACCACGAGCGCGGGCACGACGATGATCGCGTAGAGCAGGGTATTGGCCAAGACCCGCCAAAACAGCTCGTCGCCCCAAGCGCGGCGAAAGTTGTCGAGGCCGACAAAGGTTGGCGGCGAGAAGATGTTGTAGCGATGCAGGCTGAGATAGAGCGTGTCGAGCAAGGGATAGGCGAAGAATACGACTAGGAACAACAGCCCGGGGGCGACAAAGTAATAAGGTGTGTAGCGTCCGTACATGGATTTAGTCTCAATGGAAGCGCGACAGGTGGTTCCATTTGGATTCGATGCGGCTGAGGGCGGCGTCCGCACTCTGCTGGCCGGCCAATGCCTTGGCGAATTCTTCGTGGAGAATGTCCTCCATCCGACTCCAGCCCTCGACGTCGGGCGGGGCCATGACAAAGGAGTGGGCGATGTCGGCCGCGGAAAGCTGGTTGGCGGCGTCGGCCAGCGTGGTGGGCCGGCGGCGGAAATAGGGGTCGGCGGCCGCGTCCACGGTCGAGGGCAAAATGGCGACTCGGCGGCAAAATTCGAGCTGGTTTGCGTCGTTGGTGACAAACAGCCCGAAGTCAACGGCTTGCTCTACGTGGGGCGAGGCTTTGGGCACGACGAGCACTTGGCTGGTGGCCGGCACTTGGCCGAGGCGGCCCCGAGGCATGGGTGCTGGTGCCGCCTTTTTGGCAAAGGAGTCGTCGAAGTAGCGGGTGATCCACCCGCCGGAGAAGGGCAGCATGGCCGCACGGCCCTCGATGAACCAATTGACCTCGTCGCGGTGGGAGGCGGCGAGGGCCTCGGGCGGAACGATTTCTTGCTGATAGGCATCGATCCACTTCTGCAAGATAGCTTGGGCCTCGGGGTGGTTGATGCGGGCGCGGCGGGCGTTGGGAGTAAAGAGCGGCCAGAAGCCGTCTAGACGCAACAGGGCCCAAGGCGGGGCTACGAGCGAGGGATGCAGCCGCCAAGAGATGCCGTATTTGCCGGTGCGCTCGCGGATTTGGCGGCCCATGGCGAGCATCTCGTCGATGGTGGCCGGCGGGCGCTCGGGGTCGAGCCCGGCTTGGGCAAAGAGGTCCTTGTTGTACCAGAGCATGGTGACGCCGACGTACCAAGGGATGGCGTAGTTGCTGCCTTGGAAGTAGCCGACGCCGCGCCAGAAATTTGCGAGCCGTTTGGCCTTTTCGGCTGGCGCGACCGCTTCGTCCATGTTGACGAGGATGTCGTATTGCAAAAAGCGAGGCAGGTCGTAGATATTGGCCAAGTCTGGGGGCGCGTCTCCTACCAAGGCGGCGAGGAACTTCTCGGCCACTTCGCCGCCGCTGACATCGACCCACTTGACTTTTACGCCGGGATGCGCCTGCTCGTACTCAGCGATCATGCCCAAGATGTAGTCGGCGAATGCATCGCCAAGGGCAATGGTCCAGAACTCGAGGGTGACGGTGGCATCTTGGCGCGGCTCAGAGCCGCAGGATGAAAGGACGAGGAGGAGAGAAAGGGCTAATGGCATTGCGAATTGGGGGCGAAAGGGTGGAGTGCAGGGTCTTGTCCATATAAATAGGATTTGGCATCGTCACACGGCTCGTTGTGTTGACAAACTACGTTTGAGCGCATCTGCAAGCAATGCGCCAGCCCCGAAAAGGAGCTTTTCATGCGTCTGTTTTTCTCTACCCTGATAGGCGTAGTCTTTTTCGCCTGCGCGGATAACGAGTGGATGAATTAGAGCAGCGTCTCGACGAAGTGGAAGCCGCGCAAGAGGAGGACTTGGCGCGACTCGAAGCCCTCGCGGTGACGGCAGACAATGCCGAGGAGATCGGCCAAGTGCGCGCCAAGCTGACGCAGACGAGTATTTCGCGGTCGGAATTTACGGCCCTGAGAAATCGCGTGACAGCGCTTGAACGCCAGATTGGGGATTGGAGCGGGATTGTCAGTTCTATTCAGCACTCCATCTATGCTGTGCTTCACTGGGCCTACGATGACGAAGATAGTTTTATAACATTTGTCGGCACGGCCTTTGCCGTAGAAGGCAAAACGCTTGGGACATTGATTACTATCGGCTACACTCGGAATATGACCCCGACAATCAAAGTTCGCCTGACGTAGGTACGCTGCATATTAGCTATGAAGGCTCTTTTCCGCAGCGTATCACCTTGGCGTCAAGCAGCGGGGCTCGCCGATTGAAAATAGGTGCTCCAATAGCGACTTTGGGATTCCCCGGCGAGCTTCAAAGCAGTGAAACAGAACACATTTCTCCGATCGCCACTTTTAAGGATGGCACTATTAGTGCCTTGCGCCCTCCCTAGCTTAGAGCAGACTATCCTCGCAGGTCTCGACCAGACCCGCGCCTACATGAATCGCTGCACCCCAAGCGAAGGGCATCTCGTGATCTTTGACCGCACAGCCGGGATGTCGTGGGACGACAAGATCTTCCGCCGCGAGGAGGGCATGGGCGCGACAAAAGTCACCGTGTGGGGCATGTAAAGGTTCGGCAAATAGGTGTGAAAAATCCCGAAAAATCGGCGCGTTTGCAGAATATCTCTGAAGCCAGATCAATCGGTCTGGATCTTGAACGATTGTGTAGCGATATGCTCGTGATCCGATGTCCGTGCCTGCTTTGCGGCGTACTCGGTCAGCGGCAGATAGTAATGGGTCTCGGCGTTGGCTTTGATAAAGCCCTCGGCATAAGCGCACCCGGCGGCTGTGCCAAAGGCCCCGTCGCTAGTCTCGATCCGCTTGCGTGCATACGCCCCACCGTAGCCTTGGCTTTCTAGGCAATCCAGCGCCGCCAGCTTCTTGGCGACCACATCGGTAATATCGATAAAGACATCGTTGTAGTAGCCGCCCTCCGAATCCCAGACACTGCGCGGGATCGCCGCAGCCCCGGTGCCAAAATAGAAAATTTGGGCGACCCGATGCGGTGGACGGCTATCGCCGGGATCCACCCCATTGGCCAGCGCGAGCGCGTGGAGGACGATTTGTCCGCAGATGGCATGGGCGTTGGTCAGCCCGTCGCCTTCCTTGGGAAAGTGCGTCAGCACCACATCCGGCCGCAGTTGGCGCACCAGCCGCGCCAAGCGGCGCACGGCCTCTTCGGTAACTTGCAACACCGCGTCGTCGGCTCCAAAAAAGTGAATTTCCTCGACTCCGAGCAGGGCACAGGCTCGCCGCACCTCGTCGGCCTTAACGGCGGCGCGCTCGGCCATCAGCGCCGTTAGTTGATCGGCTTGCGGGACTTCTGCCCGGTGGAACATCTCGTCGCTGATCACCTTGTCGTGGACCCTCGCTCCGTGCGTCAGTACCACGCAGCCGACCCAGTCGCCACGGGCGATGTGGTGAGCCATCGTGCCGCCCGACTGGTCGAAGATGTCGGCTGGATGCGCCCCGATGGATAACAACCGCAGAGTATCGTTCATGTTCGGTTCCTTTCGAGTTTTGTCCCCACTCACGCCGAGACCACGACCGGCACTCGATGAACGTTCCAAGGCTGACGGGCCCAGATTTCCGCAGTACCCCTTGTTGGCAAACTTCACTTGAACAGGCTCTTGCGGCCTATCCTGCTGCACAAAGGACACTCGGCTGGCTGATGCCCGCGCGCTGGGCAATGCTCGCGGCCAAAGTAGATGATTTGCAGGTGCAGGTCGTTCCAGCGCACCTCGGGGAAGAGGCGCTTGCAGTCCCGTTCCGTCTGCTCGACGCTCTTGCCGCTGGACAGGCCCCAACGGTAGATCAGCCGATGGATATGGGTGTCCACGGGAAAGGTCGGTACGCCGAAGTTCTGCGCGAGCACGACTTGCGCGGTCTTGTGCCCCACCCCAGGCAGGCGTTCGAGTGCGGCCAGATCGGACGGAACTTGGCCCCCGTGTTCGGCGAGCAGGATTTGCGACAGCGCCCAGATGGCCTTGGACTTGCGCGGGGCCAGTCCGCAAGGGCGAATGATCTGCTCGATCTCTTCCACCGCCAACTCGACCATGCGTTCGGGCCGGTCGGCGCGTGCAAAGAGCGCGGGCGTTACTTGGTTGACGCGCACATCCGTGCATTGCGCAGAAAGCAACACGGCAATGAGATGCGTGTAGGGGTCTCGACGTTTGAGCGGGACTGCGGGATTGGGATAGAGCCGCTGGAGTGCGTCGAGGACGATCTGAACTTTGGTGGTAGGTGTTAGCAGCACCCTACTTCCTCCTGTGCGGGTGTTGTGGGAGCGTTCCTTTGCGCTAGGGCAACCGGTTGCCCCTACAGTAGAAACCCCGCGTCTGCTAGGATGTTTTGCTGCCTGCTGCCCATTGCTTTTTCATCTGCTCCATTTCCGCGTTGGGGCGAATTTTCCCACTGGTAATTTGATTCGCCGAATCGTACAACCAGCGGCCTTGGTCGTCGCGCAGGACGGGCATGCGCTGAGCGACCGCCGGGGGTTCGGCCACGCGGGTGGGTTCGGCCGCGTACCAGTAGGCGACGCTGCTCATCTCGTTGCAGAGGTGATTGCCGTGGCCATGTTCGATGGTGGCCTTGATTTCCCGCTGGAAACGGACGGGGTTTTCGAGGTGGTGGACGTACGAAGTTTGGTAGCCGTTGGTGTTGTCTTCGTGAATGGAGGAACCGTTGCGCAAAAAGGCGTTGTCCTGCATGCCCCACGCCTGATTGAGGTAATCCTCACTGCCGGTGCCGTGCAACTCGGGGGGCCACTTGTAGCCATCAACCCAGATCATGTCGTCGCCCTCGCCCCACCAAGTGCCTTGGAAGTTGGTGACGCTGATGTTGCAGCCGATGTAGTGGCCGCGGCCTTGGGTCTCCAAGATGACGTAGTTGTTGTCCCAAGCAGTCTGTTCCTTGTTTATGATGTTGGCCTCCGGCGCGTTGACGCGAATTTCGTGGCCCCACCCGCCAAAGGGGTTTTCGCGGCGGAACTCCGCGTGGAAATATCCGGCCTCGCTCGGCACATCGCCGGTCTCGTAATCAACGTAGAAGTACTGGCGGTGTCGTTTGCTGCTCTCGTTGACCAGCTCGACGACCGCTCGCTTGTGGAAGGGCATTTGCACGTAGGCGTTGAGGGCACAGCCGGTATTAAAAACATTGTTACTGCGCGTCGAGGCCGAAAAGAGCAAGGACTGGTAGGAGTTGACGATGCCGTGGCCGAGGCCGAAGAAATCGCCCAGAGGGCAGACCACGCTGGGGCTATCCGCGTCGTCCCAAGTGATTTTGAGCAGGCATTCTCGGTAGTGGTTGGCTTGGGTCAGCCAGAGGTGGGTGATGCGGCCGGGGCCTTTGATGTCGGCGAGGATTGCGCTCTCACCGGGTTCGATCCACCAAGCGTCGCTGTTGCGGCCGGTTTCATCCCAGGACGAGGCGCGCCCGGTCTGGGCAGCGCAGATATAGGCGAGTTGATCGAGCATGAAGTGCTCCCTTCTAAATCTTAACTTTGCCCGTCTTTTGCACCTGTTCATACACGCGGGCGAATTCCTCCGAGCCGTCGTCGTTCCAGACCTCGGTGCGTACGCCGCGCACATTGCCCTCGACAAATCCGGTCAGCCGCTCGACCGCCGGGATGCTCGGGGTGTAGTACGTGGTGCCGCCGGGCAGGTGCAAGATGCCGACGTGGCGGGGCAGTTTGCTCTTGGGCCGCGCGGCTAGCTCTGCCAATATCTGCTCATCTACCTCCACGCCTAGCCCCGGCCCTTCGGGCACTGGCGTGCTGCCCTCGCCGACTTCGAGACGGCCTCCGGTCACATCCTCCGCGTACTGGTCGTCGAGGTTGGTCGAATGCGAGACATTGGGAATGACCGCGCCCAAGTGCATGGCCATAGCCTTGCAAAGAGTGCCGCCGGTGAGCTGAACCACGGTCGAAAGGCCGGCGGCGGCTGCAGCTAAGCCCCGGCGGATGGAGTGGCCAATGCCTATTTCTCCGATCATGTAGAGGTCGGCCACATCCCGCTGAATCTCCGGGCCGCCCCCAAGCTGCGGCACGTGCATCAAGAGCGGCAGGGAGGTCTTTGAACGCAACAGACGCCAGCCCTCGATGTCATAGGGATAGAGCGGATCTTCCAAGAAGCCGACGACCGGAAATTTTTCCAGTTCATCGACGATGCGCAGCACGGCCGTAGCGGGCCGATTGTGGTTGAAGTCCCAGTGGACCTTAAAGCCGGGCGGGGCGACTTCTTGGGCGGCGCGCGTCTGTTCGATCACGTCGTGGTGTTCGGCCGAGTGCATCTTGAAGATGGTGTAGCCCTCTTGGGCCGCGCGCTGGATTTCGCGGGCAAAGTCTTCGGGGGCCGCCGGCCGGGTCCACGCCGCCACTGGTACGCGATCGCGGACCTTCTGGCCCAACAGCTTGTACACCGGCTCTTCTATGGCCTTGCCCATGGCGTCGTACAACGCTCCCATCAGGCCGGTGTTGAGTGCTCCAGCAACATAATTGAACGGCGATTGGTCGATCATGCCCGCGATTTGCCCCTCGGCGAGCGAGACATGGCCGCGCCCGTCGCCGTAGCCGACGACGCCATTGTCGAGGGTTACGCGGAAGACGGTCTGGGTATCGATTGCGGAGAAGCGGACCTCGTGGCCTTGGTAGCGGTCGCAGAGGCGCGGGTTGAGGTGGAAGTACTCGACGTTGGTGATTTTCATTTAACATCCCCTCGCTAATTTATTAGTACGTAGTACTAGCAATACAAGTCCAAGAATAATCAACGGCAAGACAATAAACATGCCACACCCAAGCTTTACCCCATCGGCGACACCACTTCTAGCTTGAACTTCCTGAGGTTGAGTGCTCTCCTTGTCTTCCTGCCGAATCGGTTGGCTTTTTGTTAGATCCATCTGACAAAAGCGGCAAATTATTGCCTCTTTCTTAATTGTCTCCGCACAGTAAGGACACCGTTTCGTTTCCTCAGGGGACGATGGGACTGCCATTTTCTATTTCCTCCGCAAGTTCTAATGGTGAAACTGCTGACCGCTCGCTTTGCTTTCCGCAGAAACGAATCGTGCAGAAAAGGTCTGCCTCGCCAGCTTCAGCCGATGCAAGCTCGGCGTACCGGATGTGGATTGCGCACAATCTCAAAGGTAGGCACATCGGACGACATAAACTCAACGCAACCGGCTTTAACGAGGTCGAGAATGCTCAAAACCGCTTCGGCCTTAAGGCGATTGCGAAGCTGCCACTTGTCGTCTAAGTGGGCGCTGAAGACTGCAAGTATAGACTCTCATGCTTGGAGGCTACAAGCCATTCAGGACTTTGCCGGGGTTCATCAAGTTATCCGGGTCGAGTGCTCTCTTAATGCGGCGCATGATCTCAACGCCCGGGCCGCACTCAGCTTCAAGCGCGTCGAGCTTGCCCAAGCCGATGCCGTGTTCGCCAGTGCAAGTCCCTCCGGCTTGAAGTGCCCACTCGACGATCTGCTCGCCCAGCCGCTGCACTTGCTCCAGTTCCGCAGCGTTGCCTGGCTCAATGAGGCAGACGACGTGGAAGTTGCCGTCGCCGACGTGGCCGAAGAGCGGCGCGGGAAAGTCGAGGTCGGCGAGCGCGGCCCTCGTTTGGTGGATGCAGCGAGCAAGGGCCGCAATCGGCACGCAGACATCGGTTACATAGCCCACCGAGCCGGGGCGGAGCGCACGCGAGGCGTAATAAGCATCGTAGCGCGCCTGCCACAAGCGGTCGCGCTCACCCTCGGCCGTGGCCCAGCGGAAGAGTCCGCCGCCTCGCCGATCCACGTGCGCGCCGGCGGTTTCAGCTTGTTCGACAACCCCCCTTTCCGAGCCGTGAAATTCAAAAAAGAGCGTCGGTGCTACCTCGTAATCGAGGCCCGCATATTGGTTGCAGGCTTGCATTTGCACTTCGTCGAGCAATTCGAGCCGCGCGACGGGGATCCCCGCGCTCAAGACGTCGATGGCCGCGGCGACAGCCGTGTCGAGGTCGGCAAAGGGGCAGACGGCTGCGGAGATGGCCGCCGGCAGCTTGGCTAGGCGCAGGGTCACTTCGGTGATGAGGGCCAGCGTCCCTTCGCTGCCGACCAGCAGGGCGGTCAAATCGTAGCCAGCCGAGGATTTGCGCGCCCGCCCGCCCACTTCGACGACCGTGCTGTCGGCGAAGATGGCCTTGAGGCCCAAGACATTGTCGCGCATGGTGCCATAGCCAACCGCAGCACTGCCAGAGGCGCGGGTGGCGGCCATGCCGCCCAAAGAGGCGTCGGCTCCAGGATCAACCGGAAAGTGCAGGCCGGTACCTTGTGCCCGGAGGTGTTCGTTGAGCTGCTGGCGGGTGACGCCAGCTTCGACCGTGGCGTCCATGTCGGCAGCACTGACGCGGAGGATGCGGTTCATGCGCGAAAGATCGACGCACAGGCCGCCGCGCACGGCGACGATGCCGCCTTCGACAGCCGTGCCGGTGCCAAAGGGCACGATCGGCACTTGGTGCGCAGTGCATATCCGGGCAATCTGGGCTACTTCCTCAACGCTTGCGGGAAAAGCTACGGCCTGTGGCGGTTGCGGCGCGTGATAGGAGGCGTCGGCGGCGTGTGCGCGGCGCACCTCAGAGGTCGCATTCAAGCGCGAGCCGAGGAGAGCGGCCAGTGCCGACTGGACTTGGGGGTCTATGGAATTCATGGGCGGATAATATGTCCAACGGCCGGAGGGCCGTCAAAAAAGTCGATTATCAATACTCAGGTGAGTACGGCACACAACTATAGGGCAGAGGAATAGCTATTTACAAACTGTTCGCTATATGCGAACATGATTGACATGAATGCGGAAAAAGCCATGGGTGCCCAAGGCGATCAGGGATATGCGCCGCCTCGCTACACAGGATCGCGGAGGATCATTGCCAAAGTTGATCAGTATGCCAGAGATCCGGCCTCTTTGGCCAACCAAGTGATTATAATGACCGGCAGTGAGTATAGGCGTATGGGAGTTGGAGACTATCGCGTTATCTTTGACATGTGAATAGACAAGGGAACATTGTGAAAGTCGTTTATGTCGAACGCATCTTGATCGAAGTGCCCTTCACGCTATCGCTTTCTTCTTGTAACTCTTCTCTAACCGGAGCCTAAACAAACATGTCGCAACCCCTTCTCAGCGCCGCCGAGAGCCGCCAAAACCGAGTAGGTGAATCGTGGGGCCATCTGACTTGGTTGGCGGGCCGTCCGCAGGGCAATGTCGAGGGCCTCACCTTGGGCCGCGTCGTCCTCAAAGCCGGCCAAGCCAACCCGCGCCACGCCCACCCCAATTGCGAAGAAGTGCTCTATCTGCTCGCCGGCCGCGTAGAGCACAGCTTGGGCGACCAGTCTTTCACGCTAGAAGCCGGCGACACCCTTGCCATCCCGGCCGGCGTCTTCCACAACGGAATTAGCCTCGGCCCCGAGGACGCGGATATGATCGTGGCCTACTCGGAAGGAGACCGCCAATTCGTCTTGGAAGAAGACCGCTCGTGACCCGCAACGCTCTATACTTCGCCTTGGGATCTGGTCCCTTTCGCCCATGTTCCGCGCCTATCGCCGCGGCGGCAAAATTCTCATGCTGGGCGTTGATTACCAAACTCCACCTATATCCATCTGGTCGAAGCACTCTACTGGCATCACCTGCGTCGGTCCGATCCTCAAGCCGCTTATCCCGTCTTAGACCGCCCGCGTCTGGGAGCCTTTTGGGATGTCAGCGACCCGCTGACACGGGGCCTCGTCGGCGCGTCCCCGTGCCGGCTTTTTGCCATAGGCACTTATGATGTCGATACCCTGCTAGCCGAGATCGTGGCAAGCCCCGAGAGCTATTGGGTCTGATTCTAACCGCCGTATAGGCGCGGAGAGTGAGCTCGGCATACGGCTGCTAACTGGTCCGCTGCTCAGGCTCTATTCTACGACCGGGGTACTGACCTTGTGCTTGGAGATGCCAAAAGTGGTGCGGCGAAAACGGGACTACTCAGGTGTGAAGTCGGCGGGTTCGAGAGCGTACCAGTACACCGCGCCGTTATCGATCAGTGTCTGGATCTCGTGGACGTTGCGGACGCTGGCAATGGCGGCGTGGGCTGGGTGCCCAGTAAGTTGAGTGAGTAGGATGGCGTTGCGCTGGGCACGGCTCGTATCGCGTTGGTCAGCAGTGTAAGAAGTCTCGACAGCGATGTAGTGGATAGCGCCATCAGAGTCCGTAGCCTCGATAACCAGATCGGCGCGAAAGAAGCTGCGCCGATCGTTTTGGGGAATGTTGTCGGTCTCGCGTTGGAAAATCAATTGGCCGAGATCCAGCCTTGTCAAGAGCCCCTTGAACCGGAAGCCCATACCGTCGGTGATCTCTAGGAAATGCACACCGACCACCTGCCGGGCTACGTTGCCGCGCAGTTCGCCGATAGCATCTCCCTGCCGGGCTACTTTGCCGCGCAGTTCGCCGATAGCATCTCCCTGCCGGGCTACGTTGTCGCGCAGTTCGCCGATGGAACTCTCCATTCGCTGATTGAACTTCCGCTGCTCACCAATAAAGCCCCCGACATGAGTTTCGAACTTGGCAAATCGCTCGGGTAGCTGAATCAGCTCGTCGCTCAGGACATGGCGGCGGACAGCTTGGCGGAACTCGTCGTTTTCGTTCAGCAGGCGGCTCAGATCGTCGGCTGCGTGAATGACGGTCATCGTGGTCTCCAAGGCGAGGGAACGATAGACGATCAGACCCGCATCCGCAGCATGGGGCGGCCAAAAGATACTTCGAGGAATTGGCCGGTGTGCGCCGAGCGCGTACCAGGGGACATGAAGTGGATGACAAAGGCGCGGCGCTGGCGATCGGTTTGGTTCGGCGGGGTGTAGTGCAGGGTTTGGCAGTGGTGGAAAAGCGCACCGCCTGCGGGTAGGTCTATGACTGCGGCTTGGGTTGCATCGACTTGGTCGCCGTAGTCGAGCAAGGCACTGGTCTGATCTGAGCGCTCGTGCCCGACGGGCATCAGGTGAGATTCGGGCAGCAGGTGCATGGCACCGTTGGTCACATCGACATCGTCGAGCGTCATCCAGCAGCTAACCAAGTTGGCCGGCATACATTTCCAGTAGGCGTTGTCTTGGTGCCAAAAGACGGGGCCGCCGTGGTGGGCGGGTTTGTAGAGGGCTTGGTCGTGGAAGAGCTGGATATTGGGGCCGATGAGGTCTTCTGCAATGTCGAGGATGCGGGTGTCGTAGAGCAGTTGCCGGAAATGGATGCTACGCTCGCACATCTGCATGATCTGCAACATTTGCTCGTCGGCGCTGTTCTTTTCGTCGAGGTCGTCGGTGTCGCTGATGGACAGGTTGCGGAAGCGCCCGTTCTGGCGCGCTTCGGCAAAGAGCCGATCGTATTCATCGCGCAGCACGGCGACGAGGTCGTCGTCGAGCAGCTTGCCGATGATGATGAAGCCACGGCGGCGGAATTGGTCGATCTGCTCTTGGTCGAGTGCTTTGTGGAGCTGGGTAACGGACGGGGCTGTGGTCATCTGTATCCTCCTAGTGAGGCGTGCAAATTAACAAGGGCAGCGACAAATCACAACCGCCTGTGGGTCTTGGGGACGATGTGGATGGAGGATCTAAAGCGCGAGTTAATTGAGGCCATTCACGCCACGGGAACGATACCCATACTCGGCGGTATCGAATATGCGGAAGACATTGTGCAGCAGATAAATATCAACCGCCGCGCCCACCTCGAATGGATTGGCACCCACCGCCATTTGTGGGCATAGCGGCTGAGGCCGCAAGGAGCTAACGATATGGACATCCAAGCGATCCAACGCGCCATCGACGCGCAGCCCCGCCACCGCCTGACGCATTTGCCAACGCCCTTACAGCATTGTCCGCGGCTGTCGGCCGCGCTCGGGGGGCCGCAGGTATGGATCAAGCGCGACGATCTGACCGGCCTCGCCTTGGGCGGCAATAAGTCCCGCTACCTCGAATTCACCCTCGCCGAGGCCACGGCCCAAGGGTGCAATGCGGCCGTGCTGAGCGCGGTCGTCCAGTCCAATCACTGCCGCCAATTCGCCGCGGCCTGCGCCCAGCTCGGCCTCAAGGGCGTCGTCGTCCTGCGCGAGGACGATTCCATCATGGGACGCAAGTCGCCAGCCCAAGGCAACTACCTTTTAGACCAGCTATGCGGGGTACGCATTCGCTTTGCTCCGCCCGAAGGCATTGGCGCAACCATAGCCGAGGAAGTGGAGCGACTCAAGCAAGAAGGGTACAAGCCTTTCACCGGCCTGTCCGGGCTGTTGTCGCGCGTGGCCTATATCCAATGTGCGTTGGAAATCGAAACCCAACTGTGCATCGCGGGCATCCAAGCCGACGACGTGGTAGTCGGGTCCGGAGGAACCAGCTTGGCTGGGCTGGTAGCCGGCTTTTCCCTCTTGGGGCGGTCGGCCTGCTTCCTCGGCACTCCCCAGAGCAAAATGAGCCAGCGCGAAGGGGTATCTGAGCGCATCGCGCAAGCCGCCGCGCAAGCCGCGGCCCACCTCGGTCTCGAATGCGCGCCCAATCCGAGGCGAATCGCCGTGACCGATGAGTACGTCGGCCCAGGTTTCGGCCATTTGGACCGCGCCACGCTCGACAGCATCCGCCTCCTCGCCCAAAGCGAGGGCATCTTCGTCGATCCCACCTATTCGGGCAAGGGATTGGCCTGCCTAATCGATCAGGTGCGCCAAGGGCGTTTCCGCGACAGCGAAAACATTGTCTTCGTCCACACCGGCGGAACGCCGCTTCTATTCGCCTACGGGGAAGCTCTGCTCGACTAGGGGGCTAACCCCAACGGCCCAACCAACTCGTCCAGCGCGTCAGCCAGCGGCTGTGGGTCGGCAAAATCGGCGATGACGGCAGACAAAAAGATCACGCCGCCGCGACGGGCAAAATCCGCAATCTGCGCGTAACTCAGCTTGGGCAGGTCGGCTAGCTGTTCGCCCACTAAGTGTGCGAGCCGCTGCTCTAAGACCGGAGGCCGGTCGGCGTATGGCATGTTCTTCAGCAATAGGATTAGGTCGTTGCGCGCCAAGACGCGCTCGCGGACTCCGTAGCCCAAGCGGCGGCAATATCCGGCAAAATCGTCTAAAGCATCTGCACGCCCCCTCGTTAAGCCCAGGGCATCCTCCCGGCCAAAGAGGGTCGTCATTATGGTCTGTGCGATCAGGTAGTGGCCCCAGACCGTAGGGTGCAAATACTCGGTGATTAACTCGTCGCCGACCAAACCAGCCGGAGCATGGGCGGCAAACGCCTGCTCCACGTCGATCAAGATCGCACTATACTCAGCAGCCAAGGCGCGAATGGCGCGGTTGAAGGGCGAGCAGGCCCGCAGGTGGATGCCGTCTAAATCGCGGGCGCGCACAAACGCGGCTAGCGCCTGCGCCGAATCCCCGGCCGCTTGGTGCGCCGAGCCAGCGGCAAAGTGCAGGGCCGCATGCTGTGGATAATCCGCAGGCACCGCGTCCAGCGGCGGGACCGGTCCCTGCGAGCGCAGGGGATAAAATCCGGCCAAGTTGGAAACCAGCGTACAGAGCGCAACCGGCACCTCGCGCTCGCGCAGCACTTCGATCATCTCGGCCATATTGCGTTGGTAATGGGCCTCAGTTTGTCGGTGCGCCTCGTCCCCCAAGTAGATCGCGCGCCGTACCAAGTGTACGCCAAAGGACTCGGCAGGTGCGGCCGGGCGCAGTGAGTGCAGCAGGCTTTCGAGCAAGTAGTAGCTTTTCGTCCGCTGCAAGAACATTTGCAACTGTATGAAGGACCAGTTGCCGCTCAGGCGCGCAAACGGGGTCGAAGCTCCGTACGGCCCCACGAACTCGTTGTGGCCAGCGTAGATCAAGACCAGATCTGGCTCGTGCTCGACCACCTCCTCGACAAATTCGCGCAAGACAAAGGAATTGATAGCGGTGACGCCGCAGTTGACGACCTCGATCACGCGCTCTGGATACGCATCGGCGAGCATCTGTTGCAAGAAGTTGGGAAACGAGGTATAGGCGGGGTTGGGGAAGCCGAGCAGGGTCGAAGCCCCCAGCGCGAACACGCGAAACGCACGTGCGTCTTTGTCGCGGGCAAAGCGATCTTGCCCCGGGGCCAAGCGCACGTACTGGCGGGGGAAGAAGCGCCGCGCAGCCTGCGGGTTGATGCGATAGGACGAGTCGCTAGCTGCGAAAAGGGCGTCGTCCGGGCCGACGCCCACCAGCTGCAAGCCCGCCTCAAAGAGCACGACGAACGACAAACCAACCAATAGGGCAACGGCCCGGCCTTTTGCTCTGTTTGCCGTTTTTGCTTTGTTTGTCGCGTTCATCAATCGTCAAAAAACATGGCTGAAATCGACCCATCTGACAATGCGCCGGCCGCCATTACGGGCCGAAGCATCCTCGTCGGTGCCGTGCTGAGCTTGGTCATTGCCATCGGTATCCCTTACGGTAGCATGGTCGTGCAAGGCTCGCGCCTTGGGCTAAGTTCGGCCACGCCAGCGGCGTTCTTCCTGCTATTCGTCCTGCTCCTGACGGTCCAAATCGCCTTGGGACGCTGGGGTTTCCGGCGCGGCGAGTTGGTCGTCATCTTCGCCATGATGGCCGTCGCCACGGCCATCCCCACGCGCGGCGTGGTGGGGATGCTGCTGCCCATGATCACCGGCACCTTCTACTACGCCACCCCTGAAAACCAATGGGCCGACTTAGTCCACCCGTTTCTCTCGGATTGGATGGTGGTGTACGATCCGGCCGCAGTAAAGGCATTTTACGAGGGTACGCAAGGCTCGGCCATTCCCTATGACGTCTGGCTCAAGCCGCTCGGGCGCTGGCTTGCATTCTACGCGGCGTTGTACGCAACCATTATCGCGGCCATATCCATCTTGCGCCGTCAATGGGTCGACAACGAGCGACTCGTTTTTCCGCTCGCCCAAGTCCCGCTCGCCATGATACAAGACGATGGCGAGCAAAAAATCCTCAAACCCTTTTTTCGCAACCCCATCATGTGGTGCGGCTTACTGCTGCCCTTCTTGCTCAACAGCACTAACGCCCTGCACCACTATTTCAACTTCGTCCCTTCCCTCGCCCTTCAGACCAGCGTCGAGCTTTTCAACCGCACGGCCTCGCTCAACATCCGCATCAATTTCCTAATGTTCGGCTTCGCGTACTTCATCAACTCCAATATCGCCTTCAGCCTGTGGTTTTTCTACCTGCTGCACGTGATACAAGAGAGCATCTTCAGCTACATCGGCATCTTCAGCCCCGAGGAGTTGGGGCCTTGGACCGGGTCTGGGCCGGTGGGCGCGATCATGGGGCATCAGATGATGGGCGCGCTCATCGTCTTGGTGTTCTATGGGCTGTGGACGGCGCGGCCCCACCTCAAAAACGTCCTGCGCAAGGCCCTGTGGGGCGACGACCGGATCGACGATTCGCAGGAGATTCTCTCCTATCGGGCCGCGTTTTGGCTCTTCGTCGTCGGCGTCGGCGCGATGGGCTTCTGGTTGTGGAAGAGTGGGATTCCGGCCTGGATCGTGCCCTTCTTCCTGTTCTCGTCCCTAGTCATATTCATCGGCCTAGCGCGCGTCATCGCCGAAGCGGGCATGCCCACTGTAACCCCGGAAATGGTCCCGGCCGGCTTTGTCGTCTCCGGCGTTGGAGTCCCGGCCCTCGGTGCGCCAGGCATGGTCGCCACGGGCTATTCCTTTGTCTGGGCGGGCGATCTGCTGGTCTTTATGACCGCGCCCCTCGCCAACAGCCTGCGCTTGGGCAGCGCGATCAACGGCACCCGCCGGCCGCTCTTTTGGGCGATTGTCGCGGCTATGCTCATCAGCCTCGTGGTCTCCTGCTGGTTCATGCTCTACCTCGCGTACCGCGACGGCGCGCTCAACCTACATCCCCAATACTTTACCGGCTTTGCCGCATATCCCTCGGACTTTGCCGCGAAAAAACTCGCCAATCCCACCGGGCCGAGCCTCGCCGGGTGGCTGTGGACGGGCTTTGGTGCCCTGATCATGGGCGGCTTGATGACCGCCCGCCACTTCTTCGTGTGGTGGCCCTTTCACCCGCTTGGCTTTGCTGTGAGCACCGGCTGGGTAATGAACAGCATCTGGTTTTCGATCTTTCTAGCTTGGCTCATCAAGATCACCGTCCTCAAATACGGCGGTCCCCGCACCTACCTTCTCACTCGTCCCTTTTTCGTCGGGGTCGTGCTCGGCCAGTTCGTCGCTGCCGGCCTGTGGCTAGTGGTGGATGGCTTTACCGGGATGGTCGGTAATCGGACGCCGGTGTATTGAGGTTAGTGGTTAGTGGTCCGTCCCATCCGCTCCCTTGGCGACGGGCCCCGGAACATTGACACAAGGGACCGCGCTGGCCCGGACGAGGGCGACGGGCCAGCCGAATGAAACCGCCTAAATGAAACCTGAATTCCCAACCGTAAACTAGGAAATTCCGATGAGATATATAGGAACTTTGCTGATGTTGGCTTTGTGGGGGTGTGCCCAAGAAAGGGAACGGCCCGTGGCGCGGGTCGATGAAGTGCCCATCTCGGCGGAGAGCCTGCGGGCCTTTGTCGAAAAGCTGCCCGTAGGCTTGCACAACCCCGAAGGCGGCGACGCGGCCCGACGGCAATACGTGCAATCGCTCATCGACCGCCAACTAATCCTCAAAGAGGCTATCGCCCATGGGCTGGATACGCTAGGCTCGGTAAAACGCGCCGTGGATGAGGCCGTGGATGCCCGGGTCATCGCCCTCTATCGGGCGCGCAACATAACCGCTCAGGTGCAAGTGCCCGAAGAGGATGTGCGGCGCGTATTTGCCGAAGAAGGCTACCACCGCGAGCGCAAACTCAGCGCGATCTTGGTCCACACCCGCGCTGAAATCGAAGCGGCCATAGTCGCGCTCGATACCGACCAACCCTTTGCCGAGGTGGCCCGCGCGCACTCGCTCGACAAGCGCTCGGCCAAACAGGGCGGCGAGTTGGGCTTTATCGGCCGCGAGGCCGCACCCAGTCTGCACATCCCAGCCGAGGTCTTCAATACACTGCCTTTGGGGGACATATCCGCCCCATTGCGCGCCGGCCGCAGTTGGCACATCGTCCGCTTTACTGAAGACCGCGACGCGCCCTACGAGCGCTACCGGCCCCTCATTGAGGAACAGCTATTCAACGAGCGCTTGGCCCAAGCTGAGGCCGAGCACTTTGAGTTGCTCCGCACGGCGACGGGTGCGGCCCTCGACCGCGACGTGCTGCAACTCATGCTCAACGCGGCCCAGCGCGAGGACACAAGCCTGCTCGACACATGCACTGCGCCGCTTTACACCTTTGCCGAAGGGCAAGCTACGGTCGCTGTGGCGTACAAGGCCCTGCGGCGGCTCAATGCCCAGCGCAGCCTCAAAGACAGCACGCGCACACACACTGTGCTAGACAGGCTGGTGCTGCGGCCCCTTCTCCAAAGGCGTGCCGCGCGCGAACAGGGCCTGTACGACGACCCGGATATCCAACGGATGGCCACGAGGGCCTACCAAGACGCCCTCCTCAACGCCGTGCGCAACCGCTTCGCAGCCGTCGAAATGCTCTCTGACGCCGAGGTGTGGGCCTACTACGACAGCCACCCCGACATGTTTTATCACGAAGAGTCCGTCGAGGTCGAAGAGCTGCTCGCGTCCAGCCCGGCCGAGGCCCAACAGCTCAGCGACCAGCTCGCTGCCGGCGCGAGTTTTGCCGATCTCGCCGACCGCAGCGTACGCGCCCAAGCCATCCAGTCGCGAGCGCGCTTCCACTTCCATCCGCGCGACGAGAAGCTCTATCCGCGCCTAGTCCCGGCCATCGATGCGGCAGAAGAAGGCCAGCTCGTCGGGCCGATTCGGGTGCGCGACGGGTACTCCATTTTCCGCGTCCAAGGACGCAATCCCGGCAGGGTCGAGCCGTACGAGCAGGTCCAGCACCGCGCCCGCGCTCTGCTGCGCCGCGAGCGAGAAAACGCGGCCTTCACCACCTTGGTCAAAGACCTGCGCCAGCGCTATCAAAACCGGGTCGCTATTGACGAGCAAGCACTCAAGGCCGCCCTGCCCGATTCGCTGGTCCAAGGCACCTGAGCGATGACCGCGCGCCTGTTGCTTATTTTGGGCGCACTCGCCTGCGCCGACCAACCCGACCCGCAAGATGCGGCGCACCCCGAAGAAGCCCGCCGCTTGCTCCAGCGCGGCACGCTCTTCTTACAACAGGATCGGCCCGCCCGCGCCCTAGCGACACTCGCGCAGGCCGTGGCGCTCGATTCCTCGTCGAGCACCGCCCATTTTCAGCAGGGGCTAGCGCACGCTCGGCTCGATCAGCCCGCGCTCGCCATTGCGGCCTTCACACGCGCCTTGGCCCTGACGCCCGAGCAGCCTCGCGCTCACTTTGCCCTCGCCGCCGTGCTGCGCGACCAGCACCGCTACCTAGAGGCCGCAGCCCATCTGGAGCAGGCCATAGCCCTCGCGCCCGAGCGCGCCAAATATCACTTCTACCTAGGCGAAATGCGCCGCGCCACCGGCGATTTTGCAGGCGCGCTCGCGGCCTTCAAACGCACCATCGAACTCGCGCCCGACCACCTTGAAGCCCGCTACTACCACAGCGATCTCCTCGTGCGCAACCAGCAGTTATCCCAAGCGCGTCCGGGCTTTGTAGAACTGCTCGCCCGCGATCCCAACCATGTCCAAGGCGGCCTCGGCTTGGGCGGTTTGCTCATCCGCCTCGGGGAACCCACAGCGGCCATCACCGTGCTCGAGCGCGTCGCCGACGCCGACCCGCATAACCCTGCTCCCCACTACCTGCTAGCCCAAGCCTACGCCGAGTGCGACCGCCCCGACGACGCCCGCAACGCGCAGAGCCGCTTCCAGCGCTTGAGCGCGGCCGAACGCCACTTCAATCAGGGCAACATTTATATTCGCCAACGCGCGTGGGACAAGGCGATCGATTCCCTCAAGCGCTCGCTCGCCAGCGACTCTACTGCCGTGGACATTCGCCTTCGTCTCGCCACCGTGTACGCGCAGCAAAAGCACTTCGCCGACGCCCGCGCCACCCTAGAGCAAGTCCTCGCCCGCAATCCCGACCACCGCGACGCCTACATCATGTTGGGCGACCTACACTTGCACGAGGGCGTATTCAAAGAAGCCAACGAGCACTTTGGCCGCGCCTTGGCGATTGATCCCGACTCCTTTGCCGCCGCCTATGGCGTGGGCCGAGCGCGGTTCAAAAGCGGCGACTTTGCCGGGGCTGTCGCTGCATTGCGCCAAGCCCTCGCTCGCGATCCCGACCACCGCGACGCCCACTATGTCCTCGGGCTGGCCTACGTCCGCCAATCAAGCTACCGCGATGCTCACGCCCATTTCGCTCGCAGCATTGCCCTCGACCCAGACCACGCGGAATCGCACTACGGGCTGGCGCTGATCCTCATGCAGCAAGGGCAGCGGGAACAAGCGCGGCAAGCCTTGCAAAAGGTGCTCGACCTCGCCCCGGATCACCAGCGGGCCCGGACCAAGCTAGGCGAGCTGGATCAAGAGCCGTGATCCGCTGTTTCCGCGCCCTGTGCTTGGCCGGCCTCGGCCTCGGCTGCCAAGCCCTGCCCGAGGCCGAAAGCGACCGCGTCTATGCCGAGGCCCTGAGCCTACTGCACCAAGGGCGGTTCTCCGAGTCCGCAGCCCTCTTCCAGCGCGTCGTCAGCTTGGCACCCGACAGCGCGATTGCCCAGATCCGCCGCGGCGAAGCCCTGCTCCGCCAAGGCCGGTGGCAGAGCGCGGGCCGCCTCCTCGACGAGCTGCCAGCACCAGCGCGCCAACAGCCAGCGGCCCGGCTCCTCGAAGCGCGTCTCCTCGCCTTTGGTGGCTTTGCCCGCGAAGCCGAACTCGCCGTCAATGAAATCCTCGACGAATACCCCAACTCGCTCGACGGCCGCCTGCTGCTGGCCGAGCTATACTTGCAGGCTGCCGCCACTATGAACCTCGAGCGAGCCACGGCCCTGTGCAGCCAAGCGCTGGCCGCCCAACCCCAACGCCGCGACGCGCATTACCTTCTGCTCCAAGCCACGCTGCGCCTCGGCCGCTTTCCCGCGGCCTTGGAACGCAGCCGCTCGCTGCTCGACGCCTATCCAGACGATGGCCGCGCCTATCTCTTGGCGGGCACGGCCGCGTTCTGGGCGGGAGACGACCGCGCACGTCCTTGGCTCGAAAGAGCGGTCGATCTGTTGGAGTCGCTCGACCGCCTAGAGGCCCTGTGGCTGCTCAAGCTGACCCACGAGCGGCAGGCCGACGATGCGACCGCGCTGCTGCCGCGCTATCGCTTTCCACTGCACACCTTAGTGCCAACAGCGACCGACCTGCACTTTGTCGATGTCGCTGCGCGCGTCGGCGTGGCCAAGAAAGATCGCGGCCGCGGCAGTGCCTGGCTCGACTTTGACGGCGATGGCGACTTCGATCTCTTCAGCGTTGGCATCCAGGTCAAACACGCGCTCTTTCGCAACGACGGCAGCCAATTTTGCGATGTCGCCCAAGCGGCCGGGCTAGCCGACGCCCGAGGCGGTTGGGCTGCGGCGAGCGCGGACTTTGATAACGACGGGGACGACGACCTCTTTGTCAGTCGCGACGCCTGGGAGGGCCGGGCACCTAACTCATTGTACAGAAACGACTCGGGCGCATTCATCGACATTGGGCGCACCGCCGGAATGGCCGACTCCAGCGACAGCTTTACGGCCGCTTGGCTCGATTTCGACTGCGATGGATACCTCGATTTATACGTGGCCAACGGCGTCACTGGTACGGACGCGCCAAATGCCCTCCTGCACAACCAGAAAAACGACGCGTTCCTCGACGTGGCGGCTGCCGCCGAGGTCGCCGACTCAAGCAAGACTATCGGCACGGCCGCTGGCGACTTCGACGGCGATGGCCTGACCGACTTGTACGCGGTCAACATCGGCCAGCTCAACCGCCTCTATCGCAACCTCGGCGACGGAACTTTTGCCGAGGTGGCCGAGCGCGCCGGAGTCCTTTTCCCAGTGGAAGGCGGGTATGTGGCGTTCTTTTTCGACCTTGACAACGACGGGCATCTCGACCTATTTGCTTCAACTATGAGCGCCTTTCCCGATGTCCTCAACAGCATGGTCACCGGTGAGGCCATTGAGCCGAACCGTCCCTTTCTCTATCGCAATATGGGCGACGGCACCTTTGCCGACATCACAGTCGCCGCGGGCCTCAAGCGCTCTTTCGGCAGTATGGGCGCGGGCCTCGGCGACATAGACAACGACGGCTTTGTCGATATCTACCTCGCCAACGGCGGCCCGCAAATGGCCCGCCTTGAGCCCAACGCGCTCTTCCGCAACATGGGCGACGGAACTTTTGCCGACATCACGGCCACTGCGGGCACCTCCAGCCTCGGCAAGGGCCACGGGGCCACCTTCGCCGACTTCGACCAAGATGGCGACTGCGATCTCTACGCCGGTTTGGGCGGCCACTACGACGCCGATACGTGGGACAACGCGCTCTATCGCAACGACGGCCCGGCGCAGCACTACCTATCCATCGAGCTTGTGGGCACGCAGGCCAACCGCAGCGGGCTCGGAGCTCGCGCCGCAGCCTTTGCTGCGGGCCGCGTCATTCGCGCTCAGCGCCAGAGCGGCTTTGGCTTCGGCAGCAGCAACGAACCAGTCCTGCACCTCGGGCTGGGGTCGGCCACTCGCGTCGATAGCCTGCACGTGCTCTGGCCCGGCCAGTCCCCACAGCGCTTCTTTGACCTGCCCGTCAATTGCCGCATCCGCATCGTCCAACGCGAGGCGCACTACCGGATTCTCAGGAGGCCACCATGAGACTCTTAGCGCTTCTCGGCATCTGTTTGGTACCGCTGGTCGCAGCCCACGCCCAAAAGGGCCACCGCGTCACCAGCCGCTCCGTAGTGGTCAATAGGGCCGCGCACTGGCACAATTGGCAGCTACCTATCCACGCCGTGAAGGTGTCGCCGGACGGCGCGGTTGAGCCGCGCTTTTTTCGCGCACATTTCAACCTGCTCGACGACCTGAAGACCTTCACCCGCCCCATCGTAGATCTGCGTCGCCGCCGCAACCAGACCGCCATCCTCAACATCGATAGCACCCAGACCCGCGACGTAAAAGGCGAAGTCATCCTCGACCGCAAGGGCAACCCCATCTATTCCTATTTCTTTCGCCCGGGCATCAGCCGCGTCGGCTCTAATGAGGCCGCTGCCGCCCACATTCTCGACGGCGATCCAACCACCTTCTGGGAGCCCGACCCGCAGGCGCCGCTCGACGACTGGTGGATCGAAATAGACTTGGGCCGCGTCGTGGCAGTCGATTCCCTCGTCATCCACTTCGTCGAGGAAGAGCTAGGCGATCCCTTCTTCCAGTTCCGCGTCCTCGCCGCACCCGACCAAGAACCGGTGTGGGAAAACGCCGACAAAATCACCTTTGAACGAATCGCCAACACCAAGGCCCCCAACCGCGACCAGCGCACCTTCCTCATCGGCCTCGAACAGCTCAAAGCCGACCCCGACTGGCAGGGCCAGCTAGTGCAGACCATCCGCATCGTGGTCAGCGATACCCGCGGCGAGCGCGGCGAGCGCATCAGCGAAGAGGAATGGCAGGCCCTGCCAGCCGACGAGCGCGGCGCGAGCGTCTATTTCATCCGCGACGAACAGGGCTTTGAAGAGCCGGTCGAGCGCGCAATCTATGAAAGCCTCGCCCCCCAACGCCAAGGCCGCTTGGATTTCTATCGGCGCGAGCGACCGCGCTTAGCCGAAATCGAGGTGTACGGGTTTGGCGACAACATCAGCAGCGGCTTGATAGCCGGCGGCGGCCGCCTCGGCCTGACCGGCGACGGCTTCCTACCAGGGCCGGCTTTTGACGCGGATTTCAACACCAGCTTTCTGCACCTTGTTTGGTCGCCGACCATCGACCGCGGCGTGCTCACCGTTGACATGGGCGCGTCGTTTTGGCTCGACGCCATGCGCATTTCCTCGGCCCGGCCCCAGCCCTTTATCGACGGCTACTTGATCCGCGGCTCCGACGGCTCGCGCGACACGCGCGGCAGAATCAAGTGGGCGCGCCTCAGCCCCCGCTCCCGCGAGGACAATAGCTCCGACCGCTTTGAGCACATCATCGATACCTACATCTCCAGCCCTAAGCTCCGCTTCCTCGAAATAAGCATCATCTCGTCGGACCCGCGCCGCCGAGGCGGGTACAACACCGGGCCGACCATTGCCGAGTACCAGCTTTTTTCCACCGGCTACCCAGCGCAAGCAGAGTTGACTTCCGATCTGATTGCGCTGCCTGGGGCGCGCAACTTCGGGGCCATTACTTGGGAAGCCCAAACGCCCCCGGGCACGACCGTGGCAATTCGCACCCGCACCGGCGACTTGCTGGGCAAGTTCATCCGCTACTTCGATAGATCGGGCAACGAAATCACCTATGACGCTTGGAAAAACCTCTTGGGTAGCTTCAAGGGGCCAGCCGACACCACCTTCGTGCCCACTAGCGGCTGGAGCTCTTGGAGCCGCGCCTACCAGCAGCCCGGCGACATTGTCACCTCCCCCGGTCTGCGCAAGTTCATGCAGTTCCAAGTCGAGATGACTACCACCGACCGCGAGGCCGCGGCTTCGATCCGCTCGCTCGCAGTCGAACTGCTCAATCCCGTGGCCGAGCGCATCGCGGCCGAGCTGTGGCCAGCCTCGGTGGAGGTCTCCGGTGTGCGGGAGACCTTTGACGTCTTTGCCCAACCCTACTTCATCGAGTCGCCCGCGGCATCGCGCAGCTCTGGCTTCAACGAAATCCTGCTGACCATGCCGGCCGCGGAAAACCTCGAACTCTTGGAATTTGGCATCGGCAGTCCAGACGGCGAAAAGGTCTTTCGCTCCGGGGCTGAGGGCGGCCTACTCACGGCCGACGACCAGACGCCAGTCGCGCTTTTGGCCAACGGCGGCGACTCGATCTGGGTGCGCCTAGACGACGCGCTCAACATCCTGCCTGCGGCTAGCCGCACGTACAACCGCATAACCCTTGAGGGCGAAGAGGTGCCCGTGACCCAAGACGGCTTGCCACTTACGGCCGCGGCGTACGGCACCCTCGACGAAGACGAACGGGGGGCCATCCGCTACTTCCGCCGCCGCGGCGACCGGCTCAGCGAGATCGACCAAACCAGCTACCGCGACCTGCCCAGCGAGGAGCAAGGCCCGGTCCGCTACTTCCGCGTTCTGCGCGGCGATGGAGCCCAGTTCCCCTTTGATGTGCGCGGCGACTCGCTCGACTCGGTCGCGTACAACCGCCTCTTTTCGACCGAGCGCGGCATTGTGACCGGGCCGGGCCAGCGTTTCCGCTTGCGCCTTTCAGCACCGGTCTTTCTCAACGGCACGACCTTGCGCCTGTTCGTGCGCCACGCAGCGAGCGCCGATGCCGAGGTGGCGTGGCAGGCCGTTGAAGCGGGCAACGCCGACGAAGGCGTCGCCAGCAACACGCTCTCAATCAAGGTCCCCATCGACAGCGATCTCGTCCATGGCCTCACAGTCGGCCCCAACCCCTTTACCCCCAACGGCGACGGGATCAACGACGCGGCTGAAATTTCGCTGGATATCTTCAAGCTCACTTCGAGTCGCCGCCTCCAAGTGCGGATGTACGCGCTCGATGGGCGACGGGTTTGGCAGCGCGAAGAAATGGTGCTGAGCGGCCGCACCACCGTGCGTTGGGACGGCGTCGATGATCGCGGCCGCCAAGCACCGCCCGGGCTGTATCTGTGCCAAGTCCAGCTCGACGCCGACGCCGCAGAGCACCCGACGACCCAAGCGCGGATTATCGCCGTGGCCTACTAGTTGACCAATGGTGCTAGTGTCCTAGATGGACAATTTGACGAATTCATCGCGAGCTGACAAAAGAACCGAACCGCTCGTGTCCATCACCTTTTGCATGGCCGCGAGTAAAGCGGCCGGGCTCATCAGAATACCCAGAATGGAAAGCGCACTACCCAGTGGTATTTCTAAAGTCTCGCGTGAGCTGTAACGGGGAGCTTGCGATTGGGTCGATCGATGCTGAGATGGGCATACAGGGTGCCCCCGTGGGGTTTTCCAAAATCACGGTCGACCCCGTCATACCGCTGGGCGCGGGGCTCGAGAACGCGGTCGTCACCTCGCGTAGGCGAGGATTTCCCGCCCCCCGTCGAGCTGAGCCTAAATCGCCTCCGGCTCCAGTTGACAGATCGCCGCGCCAACGTCGTTCGCACAGCAACTCGCGCTCGAGATAGATCCCGGCGTTTGCCTAGCACATCTGCCAGTGCCTGCGAAGATTCGGCCAGTTCTGATGCTAACAGCGCGGCAAAATTTTTAGGGTCTCTCAGCAGAAAGAAGGCGATGGGCCAGCACTCGGGTGAGAGGAGGATGCGAAGAATATCCATCATATTGGACGGCGGCATGTCTTCTCCAAGGCTTCGCCTCCCACAAAGCATACCAAGCCGCTGCTCCAAAAGCTGAAGCCCTCCAGTTCCTTATCCAAATCGAGTTGATAGGAAATATTCCTATCCCGATTCCTCATATCATAGGGCGAATTAGAAGTCCGAGTGCCGTCATCAGCGCGGCCTGTCGTTCTTCCTTCTCTCTGAGGTCGCTAATGCGCTGAGCCAATTTGACGCTGAGCGTTTCGATCCTGAGCCCGCTCCGGCGCGACCGTGATGAAGGCATTGAGCTTTGAGTCGAGCGATTCGATTCGGCGCAGCACGGCCTGTACGACCTCCACCGGGGACAGCTCGCGGCGCTCGTACAGGCGGCGCAGTTCAGCACCGGAGAGATAGCACAGATCGGTGTCGTTCATGTTGTTATGAATCTGGAAGCACCACTTCTCTGCCGAGGCGGGACGACTCCATACACGCCGTCAGTACCGCCACCAGATGGCGGGCGTATTCGGCCGTCACCGGTGGCTCCGTTCCCGCGTCAATCGCCTCGACGAACGCGCCTAGCTGCCGCGTCGTGGTGTCGTGGTTCTCGGTCACCTCGGCCTGTTCCCAGTCCCCATCTCGGCCGATAAATAGATCGTTCCTTCCCGATTCGATCCCTCTTCGCAGTTGGATCATGCCGTCCGTGCAGACAAACTCCGTGCTCAAGCGTTTACCCCCCGTCCTCCACCACACGTGAATCAGCGTCGAGTACATTCCGTTGTCGAACTGCAAAAGCACCATGGCCACATCGTCCGCTGAGAATTCAAAAAAACGGCTGTCGATTAAGGCCTTGACGGCGACGACGCGACTGCCCGTCCACCAGCAGGAGCGATCGATCAAGTGGATGCCGTTCTGATACCACAAGCCCCCATGCGTCGCCTTGTCGAGGTACCAGGCCGGCCTGTTGGGGTTGAAGGGGCGATAGGCCTCGTCGCAGAGACAGATCAAGTCGCCCACGGCCTGCTCGCGCAGCAGCTTCTTCACGGCTCGGTTTGGCGGCGAGAAGCGGTGCATGTGGCCGACGGAGAGCTGTTTGCCGGCCCGCTGCGCGGCCGCGATCATGGCGTCTGCCTGCTCCACGTTGACGGCCATCGGTTTTTCCACCAGCACGTGTTTGCCGGCCTCCAAGGCGGCTACGGTCACTTCGCAGTGCAGGCCGTGGGGCAGGCAGACGATGACGAGGTCAACCCGATCATCTGCGAGCAGATCCTCATAGGAGGAGTAGCTGTGGCAACCGTACTCCGCGCAGACGAGGGCTAGGCGTTCCGCGTGGGTGTCGGCGACCGCCCGCAAGTGCGTAGATTCAAGGGCCGCCACCGCTTGCAGATGCCCTCTGGCTATGCTGCCGGCACCGATGATTCCAACTCCGTGCATCTCATCCTCGATTCGGAAGGTGGGAAGTATAAACGGGCATTTGAACCTTGGCCCACCTCGATGGACGGGCCTCTCCCTATGGTTTCTGAGCACCGTTCGTCTCGATGTACACCGAAAACAGCGACTGCGAACAGGTGATGAACAGCCTGTTCTTTTTTGCACCGCCGAAGCAGAGGTTGGCGCAGGGTGCCGGCAGGTGGATCTTGCCGATCAAGGTACCGTCGGGAGCAAAACAATGTACGCCGTCGTAGCCCTCGCCCCCCCAGCAGGCCCCCGACCACAAGTTGCCATCCACATCAGTGCGGATCCCATCCGACGAGCCAGGCTCCATGTCGGCGAAGACGCGCCCGTTTGCGATGCGGTCGCCGTGGACGTCGAAAACGCGGATGTGGGTGGGGTGTTGGGGGCCGTCGGAACGCCCGGTATCGACGATGTAGAGCAGGGACTCGTCCGGGCTGAAGCAGAGGCCGTTTGGCCGCTGGAAATCTCCGGTCACCACCGTCGCTTGCCCAGTGTCCGGGTCGAGACGGTACACGTTGGCGGCATTCTCGAACGCACCCCGATGCCCCTCGTAGTCCAGCAGAATGCCGTAACCGGGATCCGTGAACCAGATCGAACCATCGGATTTTACTACGATGTCGTTGGGGGCGTTCAACGGCCTGCCCTCGAACTGGTCCATCAACACGGCGATCGAACCGTCGTATTCCGTCCGCGTGACTCGGCGTGCGTCGTGTTCGCACGACAGCAATCGTCCTTGGCGGTCGCGCGTGTTGCCATTGGTGTTGTTGGATGGCTTGCGGAAGACGGAGACGGCTCCGGTCTCTTCTTCCCACTTGAGAATGCGGTTGTTGGGGATGTCGCTGAACAGCAGATAGCGGCCGTCGCCAAACCACGCGGGGCCTTCGAGCCAGCGTCCGCCGGTCCAGAGCATTTCGAGGGCGGCATTCGCCAACTTGTACTTGGCGAAGCGCTCGTCGAGTACCTCAATGCGGCGGTCTGGATACCTCACAAATTCCATATCATCTTCCTAAGTTAAATTAACTGACGGAATTTCCTAGTTTACGGTTGGGAATTCCGGTTTCATGTAGGCGGTTTGACTCGGCTAGCCCTTAGCCCTCGTCCGGGCCAGCGCGGTCCCCCGCGTCAATGTTCCGGGGCCCGTCGCCGGGTATCCGTCGCCAAGGGGGCGGATGGGACTAACCACTGACCACTGACCACTAACCACTGATTAAACAGTCCTTATTCTAGCAAAGTCCGTTAACTGATTGCGGCGAATTGCTGATGAAAGTTCTGGTTTTGTCCAGCCTCTAGCAAGGTTTGAGCAAAAGCGGCCAAATCGCTTGACTTCTACACAGATGAATACTACTTTTTTGTGCAGGTATTTTACGTGCCACAACGACGGGGCGGATCGGTCGGTAAGTTGCGTTCACTAATGAAATCGCGGGCCTGCACCAGTATCCCTAAAAGGATATCTCTATGGAGTTTGTTTATTCGGTCTGCACGTCGCTGGCAGGCTGACCGTTTTGTTAGAGCACCGAGCTTTTCGACGGCAAAACTCTGAAGAGGTGGTGGACACTATCCGACCAGTGGACGGTTCAGGATCGACAGATCCTATGCCCAACCTCCGAGCGAATACATTTCGCGATCTCAGAAATCGTCATCGACGAGCCGTTTCAACTCTGCTACGAAGTATCCGCCCTTGAGCGGTCGCACGGAGACGGCAAGATGGTGGGATTTGGACGACCTCGATCGCGTGCGAGAGCTGCTCAAACGCTGTGACGACGAGCAAACGCACACCCCTCCACCTAGCTGCGGAAAGAGGAGATGTTGGTTCCCCCTGGTTGCTGAGCGACTACGGTGCTACGGTGCCGACTTGAATGCCCAAGACACCAAGGGCCGGACCCCATTGCATCCGCGACCTATGTAGGTCAAGTGGACTCGGCAGAAGCACTCATTGTACTTGGTGCTAGTACTCGAATCCAAATGAAATCGGGCAAGAATCCACTAGAGGTGGCACGCCTAGATTGCAAATACCTGCGGTCGTAGAAATTGAACTTCGGCCTCTAAACGCGGCGGAACTTCTGTACTCTATTGTGCAGAGTGGCTACTTCACCGATGTACAGCGAGCCTTCCTCGTCCACCCAAATGCTGTGTGGGGAGTCGGCGAATTGACCCGGGGCCGAGCCGTCCTCGCCCCAGCGGGCCAGCAGGTGCCCTTCTAGGTCGAATATGCTGACGCGCGACCGGGCCTCGACCACGTACACTGTATTGTCCGGGGTGATGAAGAGATCCATGGGCGTTACCACATCGGTCCACTCGTCCAAGTAGCAGCCCTCAGAGTCAAAGCGCTGGATGCGGTTGTTTTCGCGGTCAACAGCCCAGACGCGTTCGTCGCGATCAACCCACAGGCTGTGGGGCAGGGCGAATTGACCCGGACCAGTGCCCCCGGATCCCCACGAATGAAGCAATTCTCCCGCAGCCGAAAAGCGATGGATGCGAAACTGGCCGTACCCGTCGGCCACGTACAAATCCCCGGAAGGGCCGCACATGGCTTTGGTGGGCTGGTTAAAGGGCTGGTCGGGCGCACCCGGCACTTTAGGCGTGCCCCAAGTGTGGACCAGTGCCCCCTGCGGATTGAAGCAGCGGATGGTGTGGGTATCGGTGTCGGCCACGTACACTTGGTCTTGGCCGTCAACCCACAGGAGGTGAGGGTTTCCCAGCAGGTCGTCACCCCAAGTGTCGAGATAGACTCCGTCGCAGTCGTAAACCAGCAGGGCGGGCGGGTGACGGCGGGCCACAAAGACCCGGCCCTCGGTATCGGCAGCCACTCCGGGCACGACGCCGCCCATGGGGCGGCCTTGGGGGCCGAGACCCCAGTGTTCGACGACTTCGTAATTATAGGTAGCACTCATGGCGTCCCTCACAGTTTGGGGCAAAGATCAATGTATATTGGTAATACAGATAGCGGCCTGCAATAGTCACCGAGCAGCTTGAATACGCAAAAGAAAAAAGAAGCGGCCTATTATAGCGGGGGAACCGATGAAGATGTACTATCTGCAAAGACCGACTCGGCGTAGCGATCGGTTGGAGGGCTTTGCAAGCGCAAACCAAAACGCGGTGGAGGACTATCCAGAGGAACGCCGGGCCCAGATCGCCGCGGCCATCCGCCGGACCCTCCTTCCCTCGGAGGCGCTCGCCAACGATCCACCCGCAGAACGGCTCTTGCAGGACGACGACCTGCTGTAAAATCTTGTTCAAAAGTCCACGTCCAATGTCACTGCGATGTGGATTGGGCAGGACAAGACGTGTTGTTTCTCGGACCATATCAATGATGATGGCCCCAGGATACGGGCCTTCAAATCCCAACTGCTGCAAATATCGAATAAGGTCGCGGCGACTAATCGGCCCAAATTTGGGCATCACACCGACTCCGGCACGCTATCCAAGCGCAACCCATCCACTTCTGGAAGCGGATGGCCCATTCTCAATCCGAGGATAATCCAGCTTTCAAGTACGGATTGCAATTCTTCTCCGCATTTGCATACACGCCTTGAAATCCGACGATTTCTCCACAAAACGTTTGCTCGTCGAGAACCTCGTATGTCGCATTTCTCATCGCCGATTGGATATGGGCAGTCAACATAGAATGCTCACTTTCAAAAGTGTTGCTTTCAATCCGCCACAGCGAGTTTCAGAAACTCGTATTCTAGCTTGCCCATAAAAAAATCGCCTTCGATGTCCTCAAGTTTTTCGACCGTTGCTTTAATCGCGTGTTCTGATTGGTCGATGCCGATCCAAGTTCTATTGATCCGTTGAGCGGATTTTAACGTCGTCCCCGATCCACAAAAACAATCCAAGACAATGCTTCTCGGATTGGAAGAAGTGCGAATAATCAAGTCCAAGAGTTCGGAATTTTTCTCCGTTGGATACACCGGATATTGCGGATCCTTATACTCCCAAATATCTTGTACCCTCTTACCTTCTTTCTCGTCTGCAAATACCACTTTTCTTGGATTGCCCGTCGCCGACCATTCTATCAGGCCGTCTCTATCCCACCGCTCTAGTGTTTTGACAGATGTTCGCCAATGGCGTCCTCGTGGCGGCATCATACCTCTAAAAGGACGATTTGATTCTCCATTTACGGTTTCACCGGGTGCGTGAATAGGGACTGTGGTGTAGCGTCTTCCTTGTTTATCCTTCTTTGGGAACAGTCGCTCTATATCTTTTTCCGAGTACCTTTCCTTTGGTTCATTCCATATAGGATGCGATGTTTTGCTGTAAAAGAGGATTAAGTCTTTAACATTCCCATAACCCGTTCTTTTAAAGTTCTTGGGGTTACATTTTACTCTTGTTATGTCATTCCGAAAGTTCCCCATGCCAAATACTTCGTCCATCATAACTTTGACGTAATGGCCTATTTTGTAGTCTATGTGTAAGTAAATCGAACCTCTCGCAGATAAAAGCTCCCTTAGCAAAATCAATCTTTCGCGCAAAAACTCAACAAACTCAGTGCCTACTAATCGATCAGAATAAGCGACGGATCCACGTTTCGAACTGCTAATCGTCGCAGCTCGATCTTCGGCAATGGTGAAATTGCTTCCCGTAGCGAAGGGAGGATCAATATACACTAAGTCTATTTTTTCTTGGAGTTTCCTTTCTTGCAAGAGATAGTTTAAGCCAGCAATATTATCGCCTTCAATGAGCAGATTCATCAGTATATACCTCGCCCATTTTATACAACCTACCACAAATTCTATTTATCGTTCTGGGGTTCCTTCCTATTGCTCGCCTATCTCTTCTCAGAAGTGTCTTGTAGATTCCCAGATTCAAAAGGGTTCAATAATGACAATTCTTGAATCCACTGAAAATCCTCCACATTGCGAGTTACCAACTTTAGTTCGTGTCTTAGTGTAGCCCCGGCTACGAGGGCATCACCGAGGGACGTTTTCCGCTGCTGTCGGAGGGCTACTGCTCGGTCGAGGACGTCTTGTGAAAGAGGTAAGACCTGCGCCAAAAAAAATGCCCCAAGTATTGCCGTTCCTCGTCATCGAGTTGATGATACCCGAGGACTTCTACGTAACTGACGGCTGAAATGGCCGGCGCATACTCAACAATCAACTGTCTCAGGTGAGTATATGTAGGTTGGGATGCATAGATAAGAACGTTGCTGTCAATGAGTACTACTCTTCGGGCTCCGGCAATACGCGATCTCGGCGGAACTCGCTTGCTCCAGCACTATTTAACGGCACGTCTTTCTGAAGTTCTGGTGCTTCTTCGAGCCACTCGAAGCGGTCACCTTGGAGGAATGCTCTGTAGCTACGCATGACAACCTCTTGAGACTTCAGGCCCAGCGGCATACATTAAAATGTATCGACCGGCATCTGCCGACACTCGCGGATGAAGACTTCGGCTTCGCGGCCATAGGTGAGAAAGGGATCGTCGAGGCTGAGGAACCTATCGTCGCCCACGCAAATGGAGTCCCAATCAATTTGGTAGCGCACCTTTTGATCGGTCAGCGCCCTCATCACTCGGGAGCGGGCGCAAGCGCGGGTGGTGGCCGGGGGATGCGTGATGGCTTGGTTGATCTGCTCGTCGCCGACGACTCGCTTGACCATCCCGCGCGCGTACAGATCAAAATAGAGGCTCCGCGCCGCATTGAGATTGTGGTATTCCAAATCCAAACTTTGGATCCAAGTATCCTGCCAGTCCAACCCCTCTTCCCGCATGAAGTACTCCAACAGCCACTTCTTGGCCACCCAATCGACGCGATCGACCAAGCATCCGGGATCGTGCTCTAAGGCGTCGATGACAAAGCGCCACTCGTCCAACACCCAATCGCCCTCTTCATCCCGGCCGCGCAGATAGCGCTCGGCCAAGTCGAGATACGCACGCTGTATCTCCGTAGCCGTGGTGTAGCGGCCGTCCTCTAGCTGCACCTCCCAGCGATAGGTCATGTCGCGCGAAATGTCGCGGATGGCCTGTACCGGGTCGAGGAGCTTGATGTCGTCGCAGAGTATGCGCTCTTGCTCTTCCAAAAGCTGCAACACCAAAGCGGTGGTGCCCACCTTCAGGGCGGTGGCATACTCCATCATGTTCGAGTCGCCCACCAGCAGGTGCAAGCGGCGGTATAGCCCCCAATCAGCTAGCGGCTCGTCGCGAGTGTTGATGATCGCGCGACTGAACTGGATCCACTGGTAGATCTCGGTGACGATGTGATCGGCCCGCTGCGAGAGTTGGAATTCAACACCTTCGTCCTCGGCACTGCCGTACTCGAAAATATCCGTGTGGCAACCGACTCGGCCGGCACCGGCGAATATCTGGCGGGTGACAAAAAAGGGCAGCATGGTGGGCAGCAGCACTTGCGAAAACGGCACCTCTCGGCGCACGAGGTAGTTTTCGTGGCAGCCAAAAGTAGCCCCGGTGTAGTGGTCGATATTGTTCTTGAAAAAGGCCGCGCTATCGGCCAAGCCAAGCTGATCTAGCGCGCGCTGCACCAACCGCTCGCCAGCCCGGTCGGCAGCCACCAAATCAAAAAGCCCGGTGCATTCCGGGGTGGCGTACTCGACGTGGCCCATGTCGATGTACAAGCGCCCGCCGTTGAAGAGAAAACCGCCGTTGCCGGGCGGCTCGTCGCGGCCCCGATAGTGCATATCGACAATGCCCAAGCCCTCGCGGTAGAACACACAGTCCTTGACCTTTATCGACACAAAATCGGGACTCAAAAAGGGATCTGAAGCCGGCGGCAGACAGCCGAACTCGGTCTCTATCCCATAGATGCGACCTTCCATACTAGACCTCGAAGTAGGAAGTGAGTGGCTCGGCTAATTCTTCCGAGGTGAGCAGGTGGAACTTCGACTTGGCGACGCGCTCGCGGTCGAGTACTGCGGCCTCGATGGTCAGCCCTTGCAAACCGCCCTTTAGAAAATCGCGCACAGCCTCCGCGCTGGGCACCTCTCCATCGCGGACATCGAGGGTCAATCGGCCTAATCCCCACACCTCCAACGCCGTGCCCAAGGCTTGATCAAGGGGCGATTCCGGATCAGCCACCTGCAGTTGTGCCGTCATGGCCTGCGCGCTCTCTGCGTTGCCGCTGATGGCCGCCATCCCGCCACTCTGGGCAAAGGACCCATCGGCGTCAATGGTAAAAAAGACGTCGCCGCCGTCTGGGTCTAGCTCGGCCATCATCACGCGGGCGACGAAGGGCGAGCGAAATAGCTCGTCGAAAGCCGCCTTCATCAGCGGGCCGATGCCAAAGCTGACTAACCGCTGCAAGGTTACGTCATTGGCCGACAGGTTGAACCCCTCGACATGGGCGATGTCGATGACGGCCTTGCGCAGCTTCTCGATGTCGGCCGGATGCCCCACGGCCGCGAAGGCGATCTCGTCGTACACCTCAAAGAGCTTGCGCGGACCTGGAGTAGCCGTCAGTAGTAGCACTCCGTCGGCATACGTCGTACCCACCACCGGACTGCCGCTCGCGAGCTGGTCTTCCACGTATTCACGGCGGTTGTTGATCGCCTCAACCCAGCGATAAGGCTCCTCTAACATGCGTTTCAAGCCCTTGGGTAGAGCGCGGCCAACTCCGCTTCGGGTACCGCGCTCAAGCCCGCGGCCGTCACCTGCACGACCTGGGGAAAGATATGCGCGGCCTCGCGGAAGCCTCCGGTAGCAGTGTCGTATTCAGCGGCCGTCTCCAGCATCTTGAGCACCAGCTCGACAGCCTGCTCCCCGGCCATTTCCCGCAGTGGCTGCGGCCCCCAGCGGTTTTGGTAGTACAGCGCACCGCGCACGATGTGTGAGCCCGACCCGGTGGTGCAAAAATCTACACACTCGAACTCGGCCCCCAAGAGGTCATAAAAGAAAATTTTGCCTTTTGCGGCCGCGTGGTCAAAGGCCGCGAAAATCGGCACCACTGCGCCAATCCCCTGTATGGCCAACGGCAAGTTCTGGCGCAACAGCCGCGACAGAGTCCGCACCTTGCCGTCCAAACTCAGCCCTTGTAGCTGGCTACGGCGATAGTACTGCACCGACATTTCCAACATGCGCGCAATGTCCCATGCCACCGCCGGTGAGCCGGCAATGGCCATGACCGCTTCGTCGTCGATGATCAGCACTTTGTCGGCTCGGTCGTACACCACCGAGTTTCCCATGGTGGCGCGGCGGTCGCCGGCTACCACCACCCCGTCGGCGCAGCGCACCGCTACAATCGTGGTGCCCTCGACCGGCTGCAAAGACGCTTCCGCAGCGACGACCGGGGCGGCGGGCAAGAGCTCTCGCTCCTTGAGCAGATCGAGAAAGTCGCAGCTTTCCATCGTTTCCATCATTTCAGTCCGCTCCCCTCGCCCAAGCAAGGGGAGACCTTCTTGTGCTAAGGGTTGGTTCTCTTGCAATGCTCAATGTATGCGTCCTCAAAGGACAGGGCCATGTCGGCGAATTCTATGAGAGAAGAGGTCAGACAGGTCGTGACAGCTATTGTCCGGTGCGCTGGCGGTAGCGACGCGCCTGATTCGGATCTACTCGGCGCATCCGCTTGAGGATGTCGTCCGTGCTGGGGCGCTCGACCCTCGGCCGGCGCGGGCCGGCGTCTGGCTCCTCGCCGTCGTCGAGCGGCTTGGTCGGCCGGGGCGCGCGCTCCCGGTAATAAATAAAATCGCTCATGATGCCACCTCCGGTTTCGGGCTTCTACCCAGTTTGGCGAGCAAATCCTCGACGCTCGAAGCAGCGTCTAAGGCTTCATTATAATAAGCCGCTGTCTCCCTGCCGACACAAGCCTTGAGGTCAATGACCTCGGAGCGACCATCGAGGTCCAGCTCAATGCTGTCCCAATTGAGTGAGCGCACTGACGCGGAAAATTTCTGCAATATCTTGCCGCGGAAATAGGCCCGCGTGTCCCCGGGCGGATCGACCAACGCCCGGCACACCGCCTCCTCGGAGACAACGCGCTCTACTTGGCCCGCAGCCTCGAGCGTCGAGTACAACCCCTCAGTCGGGTCGATGTTGTGGTATTCGAGATCTTGGCTTTGCAGCCAAGCGCGGTCCTCCGGCCGTTCCCAATCGAGGCCCTCGGACTCGGCAAACGCATTCAAAAGCCACTTTTTGGTCACCCAATCGAGGCGTCCAATCAACTCTTGCGGGTCCCGCGCTAGGGAGTCCAACACGTTGCGCCAAGCCGAGAGGACCCAATCTGTCTCCTCGTCGCGGCCCTGAAAAACCCGCGTCGCCGCCGCCATAATGGCCGTCTGTATCTCCAGTGCCGAACTCGACCCTCCCCCGGCCAAGGCCACCGGCCACTGCTGGGACTCGTCGCGGGAAATGGCCTTGAGCGCGCCAATGGGATCGGCCAATGCAACCGCGGGCAACGCGCCGGTCTCTAGCAAGTCCAGCACCAAAGAAGCCGTGCCGACCTTGAGTGCAGTGGCGTATTCGCACATGTTGGCGTCGCCGATAATTAGGTGCAGGCGGCGGTACTGCGCTGGATCGGCGTGCGGCTCGTCGCGGGTGTTGACCAGCGGGCGGCGGTGCATGGTATCGACGCTGGCGATGACCTCGAAAAAGTCCGCGCGCTGGGCTAGCTGGTAGGTGGCGGCCCGCGCCCGGGCATCCTGCTCGACGCCGACCTTACCGGCCCCGGCAAAAATCTGGCGCGTCACCACAAAGGGCAGCAACCCGTCGATCACCTGCTGGAAGGGAATGTCGCGGCTGAGTAGGAAGTTCTCGTGGCAGCCGTAGCTGTGCCCCTCAAAGTCAGTGTTGTTTTTGTATAAGCGCACCACACCTCGGCCGCGGGCCGCGGTGCGCCGGTGTGCACACTGGAAGAGGATCCGCTCCCCGGCGCGATCGACGGCTACCAGGTCGCGGAGACTATAGCATTCTGGAGTGGAAAATTCCGGGTGGGTGTGGTCGTTGTACAGGCGGGCACCGTTGTGGACGATCAGGTCGCTTTTGAGGTCTGCTAGCTGGATTGGGCGCTGGCGATCCTTCTGCAAGTGGACGGTCTCGTCCTTGTCGTTGCGGAGCGCGGCGACCTCAAAGCCGCGCATGTCGAGCCGTGGGTTTTCGAGCGCGTAATCCCAGAGGGCGACAAAATCTTGGTGCATATAGCAGCGGATCAGCTCCATGGACTCTACCACCACATCCATGGACTCGCCCTCATCAACCTCGATGCCGTATTCGGTTTCTAGCCCGCAGAGCCGCTGCATGAGCTGAGTCAGATCACCTGGCCGACGCGCTTTTCGGGTGCTTTTTCCGGCTGGGGCCTGACAGGCGTCACCCTCACCACGTTCTCCGGCTCGTAGTCGAGCAGCTTGAGCCAGTCCTCGACGCTGTCCGAGGGCGGGAACACCTCGTTCTCGCGGTATTCGGCCCGCGCCGCCCGCCGCAGATCCGCGCCGCGAATCCCGCCTTCGGCGTCGCCCTCGGCAATGGCGCGCTTGATTGCCATCTCCTTGGCCCGCGATATGACCGAGGCGATGATGGCTCCGGAAATCAGGTCGCCGCGATAGAGAACTTCTTGGCGGCCGCTGCGCAGCGACACCTCCAAGAACTGGGCCTCTTCGCTTTTGGCAAACAACTCGTCTAGGCCCTCCTGTATCAGGGCCTCGCGTGCAGCCGCTTCGCCACCGTGCTGCTCCACCTCGGCGCGATCGAGCGGCAGCTCGGGCTTGAGATAAATCCCTAAAATGTCGCCGGCCGCCTCGTAGTTGGGGCGCGCGACCTTGATCTTGCGGTCGATGCGGCCGGGCCGGAGCACGGCCGGGTCGATCAGATCGTGGCGGTTGGAGGCCAAAATCAGCACCACGTCGTGCAGCGACTCAATGCCGTCCATCTCGCTGCAAAACATCGGCACGACCGTGTTGGAGATGTTGTGGCTGCGCATCGAGCGCCGGGTGCCCAAGATCGACTCAGCTTCGTCGATAAAGACAAAGGGCAAATAGCCTTCCTTGCGCTTTTGGCGCGCCTGGGCAAAGACCTCGCGTACCATGCGCTCGGTCTCGCCGAGCCACATGTTGAGAATCTCCGGCCCTTTGATGTGCATGAAATACTCTTCCAACTCCAGTCCCTCGACCTCGCGCATGTGCTGCACCAAGTTGTACGCCGTGGCCTTGCCGATGAGGGTCTTGCCGCAGCCCGGAGGACCGTAGAGCAGGAAGCCCTTGGGCGTCGAGTACTCGAAGCGCTCGAAGAGCTGAGGGTGCAACGCGGGCAATTCAATGGTGTCGCGGATGGCCTCTATTGCTTCGGCTTGGCCGCCGATGCTCTCCCAAGGGGTCGGGGGGACGTCCTCGATGAAGTACTCCTTGCTCTCAGCGGACTGCAAAACTTCCAGCGCAACCTTGTAGGCCGGGTCCATCCGCACCTCGTCGCCGATTTGCAAATCCTCGTCAGCCAACTCAGCGGCGCGCTCCACGACCACCTCTTGAGTGCCGTGCGCTTGGGCGATCCGCAACCGGCCCCCGCCGAGCAGGTCGCCGACCTTGGCCACCGGCCCAGAGGGGCTGTGCCCCAAGTTGCCGACGACCGCGTAGGCTTCGTTTACCAGCACCCGGCAGCCGACCTTGAGCTGGGACGCATCGACGCGCGGGTCAATGTTGGCATAGTACTCGGCACTACCGACGAAGACCGTGGCAATCCCCTCGCTCGGCATTCCGAGGAAGATGCCGACGCGGTTGGCCGGTGCTGTCACTTTCTCTAGGGCGGCTTCCATCTCCACGAGAGCCCGGCGCGCCTCCTGAAAGGAAATCTCCCGCTCCATCAGCTGGCGTCGGAGGCGGTACAGCAGGGGCCGGGCCGGGTCGCGGTCTGGAGCCAGCGCGAGCAGCTGATCGACCAAGCGCAACGGCTCGGCAGTCTGCTCCTCCGGCTCTTGGTCCTTGTCGTATTCGTGCGATTCCCTTTTCAATTTTTTCAATCTTTTCAATCCGCTCCCCTCTTCAAAGCACGGGAAGATACTAGTAGATCACGTCGCCGAGACGCCCATAGCGCACTCGGCTGGGCAGGCGCCAGACAAAGCTGGCCACCACCGCGGGTAGCGAACTCAAGCCACTGTAGTAAGGCCCGCGGGTGTCGGGCTCCCACGACCAATAAATATTCATAGCCTTACCCTTAATCAACCGCTTGGGTACGGCGCGAAAGTAGCGGCTGTCGGCACTGTTGTCGCGGTTATCGCCCATCATAAAGAAATGCCCATCGGGCACAATATAGGGGCCGAAATTGTCGCGAGATCCGCGCGCCGCCGGGAGCACTCTGCGGTCGGCGTACTTGGCCAGCGGGGGGTCTTGCACCGGCTCATCATCGACGTAGAGCACCTTGTTGATGATATGCACGCGTTGTCCCCCAACAGCGACGCAACGCTTGATTAAATCGCGCCTCCCGTCCTGCGGGGAGCGGAAAATGACGATGTCGCCCGGCTGCGGTTCCCTGAGCCCGGGCAAGCGAAATAGGGAAACGCTCGTCAGGGGCACATCGACCGGAACGCCGTAGATAAACTTGTTGGCCAGCAGGTAATCGCCCACCAAGAGCGTATCCTCCATCGAGCTGGAAGGGATGTAAAAGGCCTGCACCACACCGGTGCGAATGACCAGAAACAAACCCACGACCGTCAGTATAGAATACAGATATTGGCCAAATTCGGACTTTTGCTTGGCGTACTTCATCCGCAGCATCTCCTCAGACCAGAGTATAATAAACTACCCCCCCAGCCGCCATTTGCGCTTACCGCTGCGGCACCTTCACCACCTGACCGGTTTCCCAGCTTTCGATGAGCGCCTCAATTACGAGCTGGACCCGCAAGGCGTCCGCTCCTTTGGCATCCACCTGCGAGGGCGGGACTTGGTTTAGCAAGTCGTCGATCCAGGCGTTGATGCGAGCCGGAAAGGTATCCGCAAAGCCGCCCATGCCCCCGAGGTGATCGTAGCTTTCCACCTCGCGCGAAAAGCGCGGGTAAAACGTCAGCTTCTCGCAGGCTTCATTGATGATGACTCGTCCCTCCGAGCCGACCAGTTCCAAGGTCTCCAAGCCGTAGCTCCCCCCGGCGTCGTACGACCCGGTCAAATGCCCGATGACGCCATTCTCGTACAGCAGATTCGCCTGCACGTTGGACCAGATCTGCCGCCCTTCTCCTTTCTTGAAAAAGGCCTGTGCCCGATCCACCCCTCCAGCGAAATAGCTCATCACGTCCAGCGAGTGCGGGTGCAGGGCGCGGATGTGGAACCACGGGCTCGACTCGTTGGGGTTGTTGATCCACATCGTCATGTTAATTATCTGTAGCCCGCCGAGCCGCCCGTTGGTCAGCCATTCCTTGGCCTTGACGGCCGCCGGCGTGAAGCGGTGGTTCAGGTTGATCCCGTAGGGCAACTGCTTTTCTTCGGCCAAGGCCACCATCTCCCGCGCCTTGGAAATTTCATTGGAAATCGGCTTCTCGCCCAGCACCGGAATGCCGGCCCGCAAAAGCGCCATCGTCGGCTCGTAGTGATCGCCCCCGTTCTCCACCCCGGCCGTTGTCACCGAACAAGCGTCGAGCCGCAGGCCGCTAGCGACCATCTGTTCGACCGAGTAAAAGGCCTGTGCCCCGTAGCGCTCGGCCGCAGCATCCGCCTGTTTTTCGACCATATCGCACACGGCAACGACCTGTGCGTTCTCGTTTGCAGCGTAGCAACGGGCGTGATTGTTGCCAATTCCACCCATGCCGACAATCCCGATGTGAAGCATCGCAAACTCCTTTTTAGTATTTAAGCGGCCACTGGCATTGGCAGTTCCACTCCCAACTCGGCCGCCAAGTCCTCTATCTCGGCCCAAGCCGTCTCATCCACGTATAGACCATCGCGCCGCCGCGCCTGCAATCGCTGGTGTGCCCGCTCTCCGGGCAGCAACACCTCGGCCACTCCGGGAGCTGGCGGACACGACTTGACCCACTCGACAAAGCCCGCAACCTCGGCGTAAAACTCGTCCAATGGCAGGAAGGCCGCGACATTGAGCACGGCGATGAATAGCGCGTTGCCCGCGCGCTCGGGCGCTTCTTGCGTCATCCCGGCCCCGGAAAGCGACCCAGCCAAGATATCGACTAGCACGGAAAGCCCGTAGCCCTTGTGTCCGCTCTGTGGGAAACCGAGCGGCAAGATGGCACCAGCCGGCGGGCCATAGTACGCGTCCACACTCGTCGTCGGGCGGCCCTCTGCGTCGATCAGCATCCCGGGCGGGGCATCCTCGCCTCTGTTGCGCAAAAGCCGCATATCGCCGCCAGAAATCATGCTCGTCGTCATGTCTAGGATCACCGGCCACGCGCCGCTGGTGGGAATGCCGCAGCAGATTGGATTCGTTGGCAGGCGACGGCTGCGGCCGCCAAAGGGTGCCACCGACCAATCGCCGCCATGGCCATTGGCCGCAATGAGGCCGATGCAGTCGGCGCAGGTAGCCATCTCAGCGAAACGACCCAGCCGCGCCACGTGGTTGCAGTCGCGCACCCCAGCGACTGCAACCGCGCCATCGCCGACCTTGTCCAGTACCCAGCGCACAGCCTCGGTTGCCGTCACCGGACCGTAGTTCCACTGGCCGCTCAGCCGCCCCCCGCACTCGCTTTCGTCCAACACCACCAACTCGGCCCCAGGCTCAACCTGGCCATCGCGCACCATGTTCACGTATTGGGGTAGCCGCAACACGCTGTGGGTATCGTGCCCCATCAGTCCAGCTTCGACCAAGTGCTCGGCCACCAACGCGGCATCGGCCACGGGAACGCCGACCTGTCGCAAGCAAGCCCGCGCCAGCGCATCGAGGTCTTCGGCTCGCAAAGTGGGCACTAGGGCCGCTCCTCGTCCCAAGCGTCCGCCACGACCAACAGGGCGTTAGCTACCGGCCTTTCGCCCGTGGGATCGGAGGGCCTGTTGACCACCTGCTCACCTATGACCATCGTCGTCGAACCGCCGCCATCGAGGTTTAGCCCCTGATAGGCATTCGCCTTGGCGCGGGAAAAATCGGCCAAGCGCGTACGCATAAATTCGGCCAACTCCTGCAAGCTCATGCCAACGCTGTACCCTGGTTGTCGCCCATCGACCACAAGCAGAAAGAGCACCTGCTCATCTTGGGAATATCCAATGGCCGTGCGCGGATGCCGCTTGTCGGCGAAGCTGCGGCTGAGCTGCTCCTTTTCCACTTCAATCGATACTTCGCCGTCGCGTAGGATGCGCGGCCCCCCGCTGATGGCCTCCATCAACTTGGCGCGGGCCGGCAACAGCCGGCAATACAGTTGCACCGTGTCGCCCAAGGCGATCTGCTCTGTTGCATCGTATTCGGCACCAGCGGCCAACAGCCACTGGTCGCGCTGGAGGGAGAGCGGCCAAGCCTGCCGCCGGACTTGTTGGACCCAAACAGAGATCGTGTCGTTGGCAATGGAGGTGTTGCCCAACCCCTGCAACAGGAAGCCTATGGCCGCCTGTAGCGAATCCCCCTGCACCTGTGCGTGCTCGTTGAACACGGACAGCTCCCCCAGCGCTGGCTCGCGGTTAAAGCCCGCGACGCGCAGGTGGTCGCCCCCAGCCGCCAACAGACCCAATTCCATCTTGTACACTGCGATCAAGGGCTGGCCCGCCTCGGTAATAGCAAAGGCCGAGCGCCGCTGTGGGATGCGGATGAGGTCGCCGGACTGGATGTACAATCCGGCCGGCCGACCGGACTCGCTGGGAAACAAAAAGTCCCCGTTTACGGCCGCTAAGGCACCGGCGGCCAAGCTACTGGTCTTTTGCGCCTCCTCCTGCTTGGCCGTGCGCACGCGGATGCCCGCCGCCCAAGCACTCGGCAGATATACCTCCACTAGGTGTATCCGCCACGGTCCTTCGGGCAAATGGATCTCGTGGTACACTACCCCGGGCGCTAGCTCCTCGGTGTTTTCCCGGGCGCAGCTCCAGATCAAGCACCACGCGAAAATCGAGAGGATAAAGCGCGTGGACGCGCTGTGCGAAATAGGCAAAAGAGGCGTTCCTCAGCGGCAAGGGGACGAGTGGCATACGATGGTACCTCCTGTTAAAATCGCCCAAAGGTAGCCCTGCGCTACAACCGTGTCAATTTTTTCAGCGACTGGCCCAGCCGCAGGCCAAGCCCTTTATTTTATTTATTAAAAATTCAGAGAAAGGACGCCAATGAAAGCCATACTCGTAGGGTTGGGCGGTAGGGGCCGCTATTGGCTCGACCAATGCCGGAAGCAGCGAGGCGTTGATGTGGTTGCCTGCGTCGAGCCGAGCGCACAAAATCGCGAGCACGCGGTCGCACAATGCGCACTCGCCGAGGATTCCATCTACCGAGACCTCGGCGAGGCCCTTGCGGCCGTGCAAGCCGACTTCGTTCTCGACGTGACGCCGCCAGCCATCCACGAAGAAATCGCCATGCAGACTTTTGCTGCGGGCCTACACCTGCTTGGAGAAAAGCCCATCAGCGACCAGTACGAGGCCGCCCGGCGCGTGGTAGAGGCCGGCACCCAAGCCGGCGTCGCGCACATGATCACCCAGAACTACCGATTCAACGGCCTGCCGCGCACGACCCGCCGCCTGCTTACCGAGGGCCTCATCGGCCCGGTCGGCCAGCTCGATGTCTCGCTCTACGTCAATTGGGCCGACTCGCCCGGCTCACATTACGTCACCGAGCCGTATATGTTCCTCACCGACATGGGCATCCACCACTTCGACATGATGCGCTACGCCCTCGGCCAAGACCCGGTGAGCGCGCACGCCCTCACTTGGAATCTCCCCTGGGGCTGGCACCAAGGCGACGCGGCCCAGATGATCCTCTTCCGCTTTGCCAACGGCACAGTCGCCACGCACCGCGGCATCGGCTGCACGGTCGGCTATGTCCCAGCCGGGCATAACGGCGAGTGGCGCTACGAGGGGCCGCGCGGCACCCTGACGTGGGAGGGCTTCGACCTGTACCACACCCACTCGCACCGCGCCGACCCCCAAATTCGGCGGCAGATTCCCCTCGACGACGATGGCGGCCAAGGCCAGAACTTGGTGCTGCGGGAATTCGTCGCCGCCATAGAGGAAGGCCGTGCGCCCGAGTGCAATGCGGCCGACAACCTCAAGTCCATGGCCATGGTTTTTGCCGCAGTCAAAAGCGCGGTGGAGGGCCGGCCCGTGTCGCTTGCCGAACTCGACGCCTGAGTGCCTTGCGCTCAACCACCCATTGCCGCAGCTTTTTTCGCTATGACTCTTCGCCTTTTCGACACCTATGCCCGCCAAGAGCGCCCCTTCACACCACTCGCACCTCCCCAAGTCCGCCTGTACGCCTGCGGCCCGACCGTGTACAACTACCAGCACATCGGCAACTTGCGCACCTATATCTTCGAGGACATCCTGCGGCGCACCCTCGAATACAGTGGCTATGCGGTCCACCACGTCGTCAACATCACCGACGTGGGGCACCTAACCTCCGACGCGGACACTGGCGAGGACAAGATGGAGGCCGGCGCACGGCGCACCGGCCTGACGGCTTGGGAAATCGCCGAGCGCTACACCGCGGATTTCCAAGAGAAGCTCGAGTGGCTCAACGTGCGCACACCCCATGTCTGGTGCCGGGCCACCGACCACATCCGCGAGCAGATTGCAGCCATCGCCGCCATCGAAGAAAAAGGCTATGCGTACCGCACGGACGACGGTCTGTACTTCGACACCTCGCGCCTGAGCGACTACGGCCACCTCGCCCGCCTCGATATTGAGGGCCTGCAAGGCGGCCAGCGCGTCGGTCTCGGACAAAAGCGCGGCGTCACGGACTTCGCGCTGTGGAAGCTCAGCCCGGCACAGACGCAGCGGCAGATGGAATGGGACAGCCCGTGGGGGCGCGGCTTTCCGGGCTGGCACATCGAATGCACCGCCATGGCAGCCAAGTACTTGGGGCCGTACTTCGACATCCACTGCGGCGGTGAGGATCACATCCCGGTCCACCACACCAACGAAATTGCCCAAGCCCAAGCCTGCTACGACACGCGGCTGGCCGAATTCTGGCTCCACGGCGCGTTTTTGCAACTCGACGGGGAGAAGATGTCCAAGTCGAGCGGCGACTTCCTTCGCCTTGAATCCCTCATCGAAAAGGGATACGACCCCCTCGCCTACCGCTTTTTCTGCCTCGGGGCGCGCTACCGGGCCAAGCTCTCCTTCACCTACGAGAGCCTCGCCGGAGCGGCCACAGCCCTCGATCGGCTGCGCGCAGCCGCCCACACTTGGGGTGCGCCATCTGAACCCGACGACCGCTACGTGGCCGCGTTCAAAGAGCGCGTCGAGAACGATCTCAACATGCCGCGAGTCCTCGCCTTGTGCTGGGAGCTTGTAGCTGACGATCTCCCCGACGCCGCCAAGAAGGCCACGCTCCTGCACTTCGACCAAGTCATGGGGCTGGGGTTGGCCACGTGGACGCCGCAAGAGGCGGACATACCCGACGCGATTCACGCGCTCGCCGCCCAGCGGCAACAGGCCCGCTCCGCCAAGGACTGGGCTACGGCCGACGCCCTGCGCGACGAAATCGCCGCAACTGGCTACGAAATCGAAGACACCCCCCAAGGCCCTCACATCCGCCCGCGCTCCAAAACCTAATTCTGCCTATTTATTGCCGAGACCCACACCTCAGACAACGGCCCCCACATTCGCCCGCTCAAAATCTAAACCGAACGGACGCCCATGTCCCGCATTCTCGTCGCCGAGTGCAAGCAAGAAATCTCCTCCTTCAACCCGGTCATCGGCACGTACGACAACTTCTCCGTCCGCCGCGGCTCCGAACTGCTCACCTATCACCAAGGCCGCGAAACCGAGCTGTGCGGTGCCTTGCAGGTCTTCGCCGACAGCCACATCGAGGTCATCCCCACGTACGGAGCCTGCGCCCCGTCGGCCGGGCCTTTAGACCAACAGGACTTTGAGCGCCTTGCCGCCGAGTTGCTCGCCGAGGTTACACCGCATCTAGCTGAGGTCGACGGCATGTACTTCTGTCTGCACGGCGCCATGGGCTGCACCCAAGAGTTGGATCCAGAGGGCTACTTGCTGCAACAGATCCGCCAAAGTGCGGGCCCCGACTTCCCCATCGTGATCTCGCAAGACCTCCACGGCATTCTCACCCATCGCATGCTGGAGCACTCGAACGGCCTCGCCATTTATCACACCTATCCGCACGTCGATCTTGCCGACACCGGCCGCCGCGCCGCGTACTTGCTCCTCCAAGTCCTCGCCGGCGCTCAGCCGGTAGTGGCCCGCGTGCGGGTGCCCACGCTCGTGCGCGGCAACGAGCTAATCACCGCCTCGGGAGTGTACGGAGAGTCCATCCGCTATTGCCAAGCTCTAGAAGAGCAGCCCGACATCCTCGCCGCCGGCATGATGATCGGCAACCCATTCACCGATGTGCCCGAGCTGTGCTCCCAAGCCATCGTCGTAGCCGATGCCGACCCCGACCTCGCCCGCAGCGAGGCCCTACATCTCGCCGAAGACTTTTGGGAACGCCGCGCACTCATGCAGCCCGACCTCGTGTCGGTCGAAGACGCCGTCGCCCAAGCCCCCCAATATAGCGGTCCGGTGCTCTTTACCGACGCAGCCGATGCCCCCTCTTCGGGCGCGACCGGCGACAGCAATGTCCTCGTCCAAGCCCTGTGCGCCAACGGGTACTGCGGCCAAGTGCTCGCGCCGCTGGTGGATGCGCCCGCCGCGTACATGGCCCACGACGCCGGGCTAGGCGCACGCATCCACGTGGTCTTGGGCGGCTCGCTCGACTCGCGCTTCGCCCCGCTCGATTTAGAGGTCGAAGTCACCCAGCTCGGCGACGGCGAATATCCCTGCGAATCTTGGAACACTCCCCAGCACGCCGGGCCTACGGCCGTGCTGCAAAGCGACGAGCTCACCATCGTCTGTGTCAGCCGCTCGGTGCCCTTTATCGATCGCTCGGTCTTTATCGCCCACGACATCAACCCCAAGGACTACGACCTCATCGTCATCAAGTCGCCGCACTGCCAGTGGCACTTTTTCGACGAATGGGCCGAGAAAAACTTCAACATCGATGCCCTTGGATCGACCAGCGCGAACTTGCCCACCCTCGGGCACCGCGTCTGCCAACGGCCCATGTATCCGCTTGAACCCGATGCCCCTTTTACCCCGGTCGCCGAGATGTTCGGCACAGGAGCGTAGTTTATGCCCACCATCAAACAATCCGTCTGCTTCAATCCCTTCACCGGTAGCGGCCTCAGCCCGCAGGAACTCGTCGCTGCCGCTGCTCGCATCGGCTATCAATCCGTAGAGATGGCCCCTCAGGAGCACTGGCCGCTCATCCAAGACCACGGCCTCGCCATCGCCATCGTCTCCGGGCACGCTTCCCTACCCGACGGCCTCAACAAGCCCGAAAACCACGACCGAATCGAAGACGAGATCTTGGCCAACTGCGACCTCGCCGTTGAATACGGTATTCCCTCGCTAATTTGCTTTTCCGGCAACTGCGAGGGCCGCTCCTCAGAAGAGGGCCTCGCCAACTGCGTCGCTGGCCTGCGCCGCGTCACCGGTGCCGCCGAGGAAAAAGGCATTACCCTCTGCATGGAATTGCTCAACTCGCGCGTCAACCATCCCGACTACCAGTGCGACCGCACCGCCTGGGGCGTGGCCCTGTGCCGGGCCGTCGGCTCGCCCCGCTTCAAGCTGCTCTACGACATCTACCACATGCAGATCATGGAAGGCGATCTCATCCGCAACATCACCAACCACATCAACTGCATCGGCCACTTCCACACGGCCGGCAACCCCGGTCGCCAAGACCTCGACGATCAGCAGGAGATCTACTATCCGCCGATCACGCAGGCCATCGCCGCCACCTCCTACGCGGGCTACGTCGGCCACGAGTATCGGCCCAAAGGCGATCCCATCGCCTCGCTGACCCACGCCTTTTCCGTCTGCGATGTCTGAAAAGCCGTCTGAAAACCCCCGGCGATGGTCGCATGGGGGCAAGTAACCGCAGATGAACGCAGATGCGGGATGACCTTATTGGGGGCGTACGCGAAATTTTCAAATGGTCTGTGAGACAACAATCGCGCCCACTGGCGGTGCACTCGGCGCGGAGATCAAAGGCTGCGACCTGTCCGCGCCACTCGCGCCCGGTCAAGTCGCGCAGGTGCGCCAAGCACTTCTCTACCACGGCGTAGTTTTCTTTCGCCAGCAGCAACTCAGCGACGAGGACCAAGTGCGCTTCACCGCGTACTTTGGCAAACCTGTACCGCACGTGCGCCAGCAGCGCCCACGGCGGGTCAAGGAGATTTTTCTCATCTCCAATGTCAAAGAAAACGGCGAGCCAATCGGCGAACTAGGCGACGAGCTGATTCCCTTTCACTCGGATCTTTCCTACCTACAGCGCCCCGGCACCCTCTCGGTACTCTACGCGGTGGAGATTCCCTCGCAGGGCGGCCAGACTCAGTGGTGCAATTGCACGGCCGCCTACGAAGTGCTCGACGACGCTTGGAAAGCCCGCCTCAAGGGGATGCGCGCGGTGCATCGCCACTACGTCGAGGAGCAAAACCCCTCCGAGCACGTCGCCCACCCCATTGTCCGCACCCATCCCGAAACAGGTCGCCGCTCGCTCTACGTAGGGCCGCACCTGACCCAATACGTCGTCGGCCTCAGCCGCCAACAAAGCGACGCCCTGCTCGGCGAACTGTACGCCCATCTCGAACAGCCGCGCTTTGTCTGGACCCATGAGTGGCAAGTCGGCGACCTCGTCCTCTTCGACAACCGCTCGACCATGCACCGCCGCCTCGCCTTCCCCCCAGACCAGCGCCGCCTGATGAAACGCACTCAGGTTTTCAACGACGAAATACCGGTGGAGTGAACACTCTTTCGCCCGCTTCGCCCTCCAGCACGACGTGATTGACACCGGGCAACCCACCGTCGAAGTCCACCGCACCGATAGCCTCATCCGCGTGCGCATCGGCGAGGAGGAGGCGTTAGTCCATCACGAATTTCAAACCACCGATAGTACCCCGCCGATGCCGCGCCGCATGGCCGGCTATATCGGGCACGGCATTGAGCAGCACGGCCTACCGATCTACTCCAGCGTCATCTATCTGCGTCCAGAGGCCGACCGAACCGATTCGGGGTACTATACCCAAGAGCGGCACGGCTTCCGCGTGTTGGTCCAATACCAAGTGATTCGACTGAGTGAACTAGACGGCCAACGCATCCTCGACGGGAGGCCTTTGGGCTTGCTTCCGTTGTCACGCCTGAAGGCGCGGTGAAATACGCCGTTAATGCAGCGGCCGGCAGGTGTGGATGCAGAGGCGTGGCTGCGCCAGTATGTGAACCGGGCGCAAGCAGTACCGATGGACGAAACTCTCAAGGCGAATTATCTGGCCGATCTTGCCATTTTGAGCGGACTGGTGTATAAAGCGGAATCACTGTCGTTGGCCATGCTTGAAATCCTCGTCAACCTCGACTCAGCTGCAACCCTTGATCGGTATCTGAGCATTCCGGTCGAATTTGACCACAGCCTGTGCAAGGTACTGGCATTGGACGGGGCGTCCAATCCGGTGCCGCCGAACGTCCAAGAGATGGGCTCTAGGTGGGCCGCCGGTCGTGAATCAGCAGTGCTCGTCGTTTCCAGTGCCATCGTTTTGCAGGAACACAATTTCCTCTTAAATCCACAGCATCCCGGCTTCGCGCAAATACGCATCGGCCACTCCACCGAGTTCAACTTCGATCAGAGGCTAATTAGGGAATTTTAAGGCGAATGCGGTTTCGTTTGCGGATTTCAAACTGAGACAATACCATAAATCGACACAAAAACTTCCCGGCAGATCGTCTGTCGGCTGCTTGAGTTCTCTCTTTCGATCTTATAGGAACCATGTTTAAAGCACTCATCTTACATGAGCACTCCGCCCTCATCGAAGAGCTCGACGAAAGCCGCCTGCCCCCAGGCGACGTAGAAATCGCCGTCGCGTACTCCTCGCTCAACTACAAGGACGGGCTGGTCCTCAACGGCTTGGGCGGATTAGTCAAAACCTACCCGCACGTTCCCGGCATCGACCTCGCCGGTACCGTCGTTTACAGCCAGAGCGACCGGTTCCAACCCGGCGACCAAGTTATCTGCACTGGCTGGCGCGTCGGCGAAATCCACTGGGGCGGATACGCGCAAAAGGCGCGACTCAAGGCCGACTGGCTCGTGCCCCTACCCGCTGATCTGACGCTGCGCACCGCCATGGGCCTGGGTGCCGCGGGCCTGACCGCGGCTATCTCCTTAGAAGCGCTCGAAGCCCACGGCCTCACGCCCGACAAAGGCGAGGTCCTCGTCACCGGGGCGGCCGGCGGCGTCGGCTCCTTCTCCGTCCTGCTCCTCGCTGCCCTCGGCTACCAAGTCGCCGCCTCCACCGGCCGCCCCGAACTCGAACCCTATCTAAAAGACCTCGGTGCCCAGACCATCATCCCGCGCCAAGACCTCGCCGAGCCATCCAACAAACCTTTGGAGAGTGCGCGCTGGGCCGCTTGCATCGACTCGGTCGGCGGCACTACTCTAGCCCGCGTCTTGGCCCAGATGAATTACGGGGCTTCCGTCGCCGCGGTGGGCTTAGCCGGTGGTGCCCAACTTGCAACCACCGTCATCCCCTTCTTGCTGCGCGGCATCAACATCCTCGGCATCGACTCCGTGTTCTACCCAGCCGAGCGCCGCGCTGCCGCTTGGGCGCACCTAGCCAATAAGCTACCCTTGGAAAAATTAGACCTTATCTGCACTGAGGTCGGTTTAGCCAATGTCCCCCGCCTCGGCAAGGACATCTTAGCTGGCAAAGTGCAGGGGCGCGTCATCGTCAACCCCCATCAGTAAATAACACGATAGGAAAAGCACACTATGCGCCGACTCGCGCTTCTACTGCTCACCCTAGCAGCTACCCAAGCTGGAGCCGACCCCAACATGCCCGGTACCGATCGCATCACCTACTTTGGCTACGAAGACTGCATCCTCCTCGAAAACGCCCACACCCGCGTCGTCCTCACCGCATCGGCCGGCCGCATCCTCGAGTACTCGCGCAAAGGCCCTAACGCCATCTACCTCGACCCCGCTCAAGAAGGCGCGACCTTTGAAAGCGGCGATCCTCCCTTCGGCCCCACTGGCGGCCGCCTCGACATCGGCCCGGAAATGGTCATCCCCGCTCATCCCGACCTTTGGCTCGGGCAGTGGGAAAGCCAGATTACCGGCCCGCGCTCGGCGCGCCTGATCAGCAAAAAGGACGAGCCTACCGGCGTCCAACTCATCCGCGACTTCCAGCTCGCCGAGCACTCCACTCACTTGAGCGTCACCCAGACCATCAAAAACGTCTCTGATAGCGAAAAGCAGTGGGGCCACTGGAGCCGCACCTTCGGCACCGGCGGCGGCATCGTGCTCATTCCCCTGACGCCCGCAAGCCGCTTCCCGGTCTCCTATGTCATGTATGGCCCCGGGCCGGTTATCAACTACCGCCCCGAAGACCCCAACATCCGCATCCGCGACAACTTCCTCGAAGTCCTCTCCACCCCTTTGCGACCCAAGCTCGGCATGGACTCCCAAGCCGGATGGTTCGCCTATCTCGACCGCAACGACCTGCTATGGGTCAAGCGCTATCCAGTGTACCCCGACCGCCCTTATGGCGAACTGGCCGGACTGACTATCTCGATATGGTATTACCAAGATCTGATGTGCGAGTTGGAGCCTATCGGCCCGCGCGAGGAGATCCCGCCCGGCGGCCAAGCCTCCTTCACCGAGGACTGGTGGCTTTTGCCCTACGCCTACCCCTATGACGGCAGCGACCTCGATCTCAAAGCCATCAGCGCACTGGTGGAGCGAGAGGCGCGATGACCATAAAAAACCGCCGCCAACTCGGTCGGCTCCACGAGGAGGCCATAGAGCCGAGGCCCAAGAGTCATGGCCGCCCTCCGGTCAGTGCAACAAGGTTAGCTTGTGCGTCTCAATAGTCCCATTGACTGAAAGCACCATAAGATACGTGCCCGACGCTTGGAACTGCCCGGCTTGGGGGTCAATCTCCGGCCGACTTTGCAAGTAGCGGTAACAGGCGACCACATCCTCTATGTCGCCGGTGCCTATGCTGTAGCGGCGATAGTCGATGTCGAAGTAAGCATAGCCGTCTGCCAGCATATAGGACCGCACGTACCGGGCGTAACCCGGCCCGGGGGGCAACCCCCGACCGCTGTGGATATACATGAGTGCCGGGTTCGGACCCTCGCCGACGGATAAAAATGGGCGCCGTCGTACGACTCGACGAAGAGGTATTCTGCCTATTCGGCGAAAGCCGCCGAATCAGCCATCACCGCGACCAAGGCGAGAAGACTCCGTTTCTTCAAGGGAAACCTCCTTTGGCAAGCGACCAAAATCTCTCAATGCTTTCAAGGTATCGACCGTGATCCTGGACTGCCATTCTCTCTTGGCTGTCCGCCACGCTTCCGAATGCGGATCTCCCCACGAGAAATTCGGAGACCAATATCCCTCCTCGCTCTGCTGTTCAACCTCAAAGTCCAAGTTCATCTCCACTTCATTCGCAAGCCCAGCGGCCAAAGGTGATTCGGGAGAGGAAACTAGCCACAGGGGCTTGAGGGCATAGCCAACCAACTGCTCTGCATCCCGGACAACACTATGCGCCGCCGCTCGGGCTAGTTTCTCCCATACTCGATCCCTTTTTGGCAGAGTTTTAGTCTCCGCGAGCCGGATTGAACAGAGGATGTCGTGTATCTCCATTTCGTCGGGCAGGGAGTCCAGATGCTCCAGAACGGCCCCAGTTAATATCTTCAGCAATCTCATCGGCACCCCATCGCTAAAGTCGTGCAAATATCCGACAATCTCAGCGCGCGGATTGACCAGAAAGTGCCCGAAGGTCACCGCGCTTTTCTCATAATTCCACCAAGGGGCGTGGGGCGCCTCATTCACTTTGGGTGGAACGATTGGCCACGCCTGCCGGGACTCGTCGTATGTGGCGAGAAAGTACTCGATTCCCTTCCGGGCCATAGCGTGGTCTGCAGGGGCCCGAATTTCTCTGAGAATCTGGAAAGCTACCGTGGTAGCAATCGCAGACGAAGCCGGTGTCCTGATGTCGGGTTCTAGGCCATGGCCGAATCCGCCGTCGTCATTTTGGTAAGATGCCAGCGCGGCCAGAACGGCATCGGCAGATCCATCTTCAAAGTGAAATTCAAAACGCCTTCGGTCCAACTTTCTCCCCTGATCCACTACGAAGGCCCGTGCTCTCTGAAATGCTGCTTGCGCGAGTCTTTTCATTTTTGACCTGTCCGTTGGTTTACTGGTTTATTACTGCACAAAAATATACTATCTATTTGTGCATATATCAAATGCTTACAGAGGTAATCGCCTTAAGGCAATCCTCCAGTCACCATCGGAAGCAGTCGCGTCCGTCCGCTTGCTGGACGGGATGCTTAGGACCGATATTGGGACGCTATGGTTGCGCTGATTATCGCCTTTCTGATCGCCTTTGCCATCGGCCCGGTGGCGGCTTCTGCAGGGCCACGGGCTGTCGTGGAGCATTTGTCCTCGCTGGGGTCGCGGGTGGCGGGGTATTCGGGAAGTACCCGGGCGGCGGAGTATGTGGAGGGGCGGTTACAGGCGTTGGGGTGGCCGACGCGACGCGACACCTTTGCCGTGGTGGTGCCGATCGACCAAGGCGGGCGGTTGGAGTGGGAGGATGAGTCGGTGGCCCTATATGCGGTGTGGCCGAATGGGGCGCGGACTTCGACCGTGCCGCCGGAGGGGTTGCGAGCACCGGCGATTTGGGGCGGCGATGGGGATTGGAGCGATTTCAATGGGCAGGAGGTGGCTGGGCGGGTGGTGGTGCTGGATTTTGCCAGTGGGGACGCTTGGTTGAAGGCCGCGTCGTTGGGGGCGCAGGCGGTGGTGTTTGTGGCCGCGGATTCGGCTACTACGCAGCAGGGGCAGAGCAAATACGTACGGGCACCGTTGGATGTGCCGCGCTTTTGGGTGGAGCGGGCCGCTGGGCAGCGGCTGCGGCGGCGGTTAGTGGGTGGAGAGGTGGAGGTGGAGTTGTGGGGGCGGATGGATTGGCAGGAGCGGGCGGCGCACAACGTGTGGGCAGTGATGCCGGGAAAAGGTGCGGAGGCTTCCGTGCGAGGTGGCCGGGACGAGACGGTTCTGATCCATGCGTATTACGACGCGCCGTCGGTGGTGCCGGCGCGGGCACCGGGGGCAGAGGCGGCAGTGAGTGTGGCGGCGCTGTTGGAGGTGGCCGCTCGGTTGCAAGCGAACCCACCGGCGCACACAGTGGTGCTCGCCGCGCTGGGTGCCCACTTCCAAGGGCGGCAGGGCATGGTCGCCTTCCTCAATCGGCACGCCCGCCGCCAACCACACTACGCGGACCGGCTCGCCGAGCCGCTGGATATTGACCTGTTCATTGGACTCGATTTGTCCAGCCACGGCGAGCGGGTGGTGCTGTGGAACAACACGGATAGCTACGCGCTCAAGCGGTTTTTCGTGCCCTTTGGCCGTCGCTTTGCCGAGTACGCGGCGGCACTGGGCCGCGCCGAGGCATTGGCCAATGGCATCAGCCCAATTCGGGGAATGGATTGGGACAGCTATATGCCTAGGGGTTTGGCCGCCGATGGGGAGTTGGCACTCGAGGCGGGATTCCCGTCGCTGACGCTGGCCACGGTAGGCGATGCCCGCTTTGCGCTGGATTTGCCGCTGGACACGGACGCGAGAGTGGCGTGGGACCATGTGGAAGGGCAGGCGGCGTTGGTGGCCGATCTGCTGGCTCATGCGTTGGCCGATACGGCACTGTTAGCCGGGCGGGAGCGGCTCGACGAGGCGTTGGAGGATCGGCTACGGGATTTGCGGGTCAAAGCGCGGACGTTCCCTCGGCGCAGTCAGGTGCCGGACCGACCGGTGGCCGGGGCACTGGTGGCGGTGCAGGTGGAGAAAGAAGAGCGCAAAGGGGTGCGCGACACGCGCTACTTTCTCGCGGATAACGCCGGGACGGTGCGGGTACCTGGGCTGGAGCAGGGGACGTATCCGCTGGCCGTGACGGCACTGGACGCCGAGCGGGGGACGATCACCCACGTCGTAGATTTGAGCATCCGCGCCCAGAAGCACCACGGTGCGCCGGGATTGGACGGTCGCTTGTTCAATAATGTGCGCTGGCTGCACAATGAGCAGATCGCCGTGCTCTTCCCCGGGGTGGGTCGCCCCCTGTACGGCTTGGTCGAGCCGCGTCTTTTGCGTGCGTTGAACAAAGTGAAGGTGATCTCGGCGGACGGGGGCGAGCCGGGCCAGTACGGGTACGCGCTGGATTCGAGCAGCATCGGCTCGGTAGGGGTGCTTTACGGGCCAGCCGATGCCGCGACCGACGACCGCGTCAAAGTGATTTTGGACGGCCAGCTTTTGCTGCTCAACAGCGAGGGTAGCCACAGCGAGGCCGAAGCGCGGGGCCGGGGGTTTTTGCTGGCTGAGGAAGGGTTTGGGGCCGCGACGCTGCAGGCGGCGCGGGATGTGTGGAACTTGGATGCGGCGCGGCTGGGAGTGCTCGCAGAGCACGGCATTGAAAATCAGCGGTTGACGCGGCTACACGCACAGGCGGCCGCGGCCATAGCCGAGGCCGAAGCAGCGGCCGAGCAACTGAAGTGGGATGAGTACGTGGCGTGGAGCCGCAAGGCACTGGGCTTGGAGACGCGGGCCTACCCGGAGGTCTTGGCGACGCTCAACGATGTCCTCAAGGGGGTGATCTTCTTTTTGGCGCTGTTGTTGCCGGCGGCCTTTTTTGGGGAGCGGCTCGTATTTGCTGCGGCCGATATTCGCCGGCAGCTCGCTGGCTTTGGGCTGTTCTTGCTGGCGATTTGGCTGATTTTGGCGCAAGTGCATCCGGCCTTTGCGCTGGCCGAGCCGCTGGTGGTGCTGCTGGCGTTTGCGATTATGGCGATGGGGGCGTTGGTGCTCTTTATGGTGGTGGGCCGGTTCAACCGCGTCATGGCCCAGCACCAGAGCCAGCAGACGCGGATCCACGCCCAAGACCTGAGCCGCTTGAGCGCGTCTTATGCGGCCTTCATGCTTGGGATTTCCAATATGCGGCGGCGACCCCTGCGCACCGGCCTGACGCTGGCAACGCTGACGCTTTTGACGTTTACCCTGCTCTCTTTTACCTCGTTTGAACAGCAAATCCGCTACGCGAGTTTCCGGCTGCCACACGCCGCGTTGTACCCCGGGATTCTCATCCGCGACCGCGGCTGGGAGCACCTGACGCCGGAGGCACTCGACTATGCCGAGTCGCACTTTGGCGGCCGCGGCTGGATGGGGCGGCGCGGCTGGTACGCGGCCGAAGACGGCAAGGGGGGCTGGATTGGGGTGGCGGTGGCGGGGAAGACGGTGCGAGCCACGGGCTTGTTGGGCCTGACGCCGGAGGAGGCGCAGATCACCCAGATAGATGCGAGCTTGGTGGCCGGGTCGTTTTTTGCCGCAGATGACGAGGCTACCTGCATCCTGCCGCTGGACATGGCCGAGGCGCTGGGCATTGGGGTTGGGGATCGGGTCGAGGTATTCGGGCGCGCACTGGAGGTGCGAGGGATTGCCGACCCAGAGCGATTGGGTGCGCTGCGCGACCTCGACGGCGAGAGCCTGATGCCGGCCGATTTTGTCCTGTCGGGCGCGGAGGTGCTCCAGCTAGGAGCGGCGCGGGAAGTGGATATTGCCGGCGCGGAGGATCCACACGCCCTGCGCCCCTTCGTCCACCTAGAGCCGCACCACGTGGTCCTCGTGCCTTACCAAACGCTGGCCGAAGCCGGTGGGAGCTTGCACTCGGTGGCCGTGCGCTTTCCGGCGGCCACCGACGGGCAGGCGCTGGTCGAGGACTATCTGACGCGGGTGGCGGCCACCTTGTTCGTCGGCTCGCCGGACGGGGAAGTGATGGCTCTAAGCTCGGTGGGGCTGACGGCTGTGGAAGGGCTGGGGGCACTGGCGATCCCAGCACTGGTGGCCGCACTCATTGTACTCAATGCGATGATGGGGGCGGTGTACGAACGCCTACGCGAGATCAGCATCTACTCCTCGGTGGGGCTAGCTCCCCTGCACATTGCGCTGCTGTTTGTGGCCGAAGCCTGCGTCTATGCGGTATTGGGGACGACGTTGGGGTATTTGCTGGGCCAAGGGTTGGGGCGGGTGCTGTTGGGACTGGGGCTGTTGCAGGGTCTGACCTTGAACTACTCGTCGCTGGCGGCGATTGGGGCCGCGCTGGCGGTGATGGGGGTGGTGTTGCTTTCGACGATCTATCCGGCGCGGCAGGCGGCGCGGCAGGCGGTGCCGGATGTGGTGCGGCGCTGGCGGCCAGACCCTCCCGGCGGCGACGAGTGGCTGTTTGAGTTCCCCTTCATGCTCGGCGAGGGAGAGATCGAGGGGGTGTGCGGCTTTTTGGCCAACTACTTTAGGGCCTTTGGTCAGGCGACGCTGGGAGATTTTTACGTCGAAGATATGCAAGTTACACAAGCCGATGGCTATCGCCTCGCGTTTGCTGTGTGGCTGGCTCCTTTTGACTTGGGGGTGAGCCAAGAGGTGGTCGTGGAGTTTGTGCCAGCCGGAGGGCGGGCGCGGGCGATGGAAGTCAGGTTGCGCCGGCTAAGCGGCGAGCGCCACTACTGGCAGCGGCTCAACTTGCGATTGGTGGAGGCGCTGCGGAAGCAGATGTTGATTTGGTACGCGCTCAGGGAAACTGAGCGGGTCCAGCACGTGGAGTCGGCGCGGGCGCTGGCAGCCGAGCAGGCTGAGCAGCGCGTCGAGGAACAGTCGGCAGCGGAACCGCCGGCGTCCTTTACTTGGCGGGGGTTTGCGGTGGGGGGCCTGTTGGCCTTGGGCATCGGCATGGGGGCACCCTACGCGGTGATTATGCTGCAAGGATCGTACATGGCACTCAACAGCTCGTCGCCCGGGGCGATCTTTCTGTTTTTTGTCTTAGTGGTGTTGGTCAATACCCTACTGCGGGCACTAGGCCGCGGCCTCGCGCTGGGCCAAGCCGATTTGGTACTCATTTATGCGATGATGCTGTTGGCATCGGCGGTACCAACGCAGGCGTTTGTCGGCTACCTGATTCCGATCATCAGCGGGCTGTACTACTATGCGACCCCGGAAAACAACTGGGGCGAGATTTTCTTTCCGCACGTAACGCCGTGGCTGGTACCGCAGGACCGGCAGGCGATTGTCGATCTGCACGAGGGGCTGCCGCCCGGGGAGAGCATTCCGTGGGGGGCTTGGAGCGAGACCCTGAGCTATTGGTACGTCTTCTTTTTGGTACTGAGCTTTATGATGCTCTGCATGAGTTCCATCCTGCACCGGCAGTGGTCGCAGCACGAGCGGCTGGCCTATCCCATGGTGCAACTGCCGCTTAAGATGGTAGAAGAGGGCCGGCCGGGGTTTAAGCTAGCGCCGCTTTTTAAGCAGCGGCTGTTGTGGATCGGTTTTGCGGTGCCGTTCGTCCTGCTGTCGCTCAAGGGGCTGCACTACTACTTCCCGGCGGTGCCGAAGCCGATCCAGTCGGCTGGGCAACTGGCGTGGATCGGCAAGGGGATGGAGCTGGGCTTGGATTGGGTGTACGCGTGGATCGGCTTTTTCTATTTGGTCAACCTAGACATTTCCTTTTCGATTTGGTTTTTCTACGTCCTCAACAAGGCGCAAGAGGGAATTTTCGCCTCTTTGGGCATTGCTAGCAGCGAAAAGCTGAGTCTCTACTCCTACTCGCAAACGGCGGACCTGACGCACCAAGTGATGGGTGCTTGCCTGATCTTTGTCGGCTACACCTTGTGGATGGGACGGCGGCACTTGGGGGCGGTGTGGCGCAAGGCGTGGCGCGGCGACCCCGCGGTGGATGATGCAGGGGAAATGCTTTCCTACCGGGTGGCGGTCTTTGGCTTTTTGGCTAGCCTGCTCTTGGTGGGCGTCTGGCTGTGGGCGTCCGGGGTGCCGCTGACGATTTTGCCGCTGTTTTTGCTGGTGTGCTTGATATTCTACGTATTCGTCACGCGGGCGGTGGCCACGGCCGGGCTGGCGACAGCGCGCTCGCCGATGGTGGCGGCGTTTTTCGTCATTTCCGCTGTCGGCGCACCAGCGATTGGGGCCAAGGGGCTGACGGCCCTGACCTTTACCTACATCTGGCAGTCCGAGATGCGGCTCTTTCCAATGATTGCCGCCGCCAATTCGCTCAAGCTGGCCGAGGCGGTGGTTGGCTCTAAAAGGCGGCTGTTTTGGGGGATGGCACTGGCGTTGGTGGTGAGTTTGGCCGCAGCGACGTGGATCATTTTTCAGGTGTGCTACGAGCACGGCGGGATCAATTTGCATCCGTTTTTTATGACCCGTCAGGCCAATCGCACATTTACCGACATGGCGCGGCCGATCGTCGATCCGCTACCAGCCGACGGGCGTGGCTGGTTGTTTACCGGTATCGGCGGTCTCGTCGAGGCCGTGCTCTTATGGGGACATCATCGGTTCTACTGGTGGCCGTTGCACCCGTTGGGATTTATCGTCAGCGTGGGCTGGTTGGCTAACCAAGTGTGGTTTTCAGTGTTCATCGCGTGGGTGCTCAAACTGGGCATTGTCAAGTGGGGCGGGATGCCGCTCTACGAGCGAGCCAAGCCCTTCTTTCTAGGGCTGATTTTGGGCGAGGCGACGGCGGCTGGATTGTGGCTGTGCATTGATGGCGTGTTGGGCCAGACCGGGCATTTTCTGTCGTATATGTGAGGCGAAACTCTCAACAGAGCACTACATCCTCGACATCTTCGACTGGCAGAGTATCTTCGTGCAGGGGCTGCACCGTCTGTCCCCAGGCCGTCAGCACCTGTGCATTCCGCGTTAGTTCAGCGCTGCGTTGGGCCACTTGCTCGGGATTCCAACCAGCATAGAGTTGGGCGAGTAGATTTTGCCGCAGGGCAGCGCAGGCGCGAGCGCTACCTAAGTCGTTCCATTCTCCTGGGTCGTCCACCAGATTGAACAAAGCCGGCGGGGTGTCGTCGTGGTATTTGTAGAGCTTCCACGGTTCCTGCCGGATCATCCGCGAAGGAGAAGCACCGCGAGAGGGCCCTAGTTCGCTGAAAGCAGTATCGGGACGGGCGTCATCCGCATGGCCCTGTAGTTCGCGCCACAGAGAATGGCCGCCGGCCGCTTCTACGGCGGTGGGTACCCAATCGAGCAAATTGCACAGTACCGGGTTTTCTACGCCCGCCGGTACAAATCCGGGCAAACGGGCGATGAGGGGTACGTCCACCGAGCCTTCGTAGTAGTTGCTTTTCCACCAGCAGCCGTGTTCACCGGCCATCTCGCCGTGGTCGCTATTGTCGCGCAAGCCGGTCTCGTCGAGTTTGTCAAGGAGCTGGCCGATTTTGCGGTCGAAGTATTCGCACAGACCAAAATAGGCCGCTCGCGCCACGTGGATGCGCTCTTTGGGCAGAGGCTCGTCAATGAGGCGGTGCTTTTTGAAAATGTGAGGAGATGTACTCCTAAGGTTCCTCGACGCGGAGGACTTGGTCGGCGGCGACGTCGTCGAGGGTCTGCACTTGACCGGAAGGCCAAGTGATTTCGACGCGGGCGTAGGTGGCCGTTCCCAAGCCGAAGTGCAGCCGCGGATCGTGGCTGGCTAGGTAGCTGCCGCCCGACTGGCTGTATTTGGAGGTGGGACTTATTTTTTTGCGATGAACAGCTACGCCTATTATCCATCCATTCTGCTCCCGACCTTGATTTTTTTTCTACTGTGCTGCGGCTGTGGCGCACCCGAGCACTCGGCCTTTTTCGTCGAGGTGGTTGCCGAGGCCAAGCTGGATTTCCGCCACACCAGCGGGGCCAGCGGCGATTACTTCCTGATTGAGACGATGGGAGCTGGCGCGGCCCTTTTCGATTACGATAACGACGGCTGGCTGGATGTGTATTTAGTGGATGGCTTCGACCTGTCGCCGTGGCGCGAGCGCTTAGTGCCGGTCAATCTCGTGGCCGGAGATTCAGCGGGGACTTGGGTCGTCAAGGGGTTCCGGCCGCCTCTGCGCTACGACGGCCGAGTGGATACTTCGGTGTTGGCGTTGCGTCAAGATCCCGGCTTAGGCCAGACGCAAAACCGCCTCTACCAGAATATCGACGGAGCCTTCCGAGAGATCACCTCCCAAACCGGGACTGGCGATCTGGGCTACGGCATGGGGGTCGCAGTCGGCGATTACGACAACGACGGTCGCGCGGACCTCTATGTGACCAACTATGGCCGCAATGCCTTCTATCACAATCAGGAGGACGGTACCTTTGCCGAGCGGGCGCAGGAAGTCGGTGTGGCCGATCCTCACTGGAGCACGAGCGCGGCCTTTTTCGACTACGACAACGATGGTGATCTCGACCTATATGTGGCTAACTACCTCGACTTGACGCCGGACACCAACCGCTTGTGCGGCGGCGCGGTCGCTAGTGAGGGGGCCACCTTGCGCGTTCCAGCTAGCCAGCGGACCTATTGCAGCCCGAGGCGCTACAACGGCGCACCAGACGCGCTTTTTCGCAACGAGGGGGACGAGCATTTCTCTGACGTGGCGCAGGCCAGCGGGGTCTTCAGTCCCTTTGGCAAGGGACTAGGGGTAGCGGCCGCCGATTTTGACTCCGATGGATACCCCGATGTGTATGTGGCCAACGACGGCACGCGCAATTTTTTATATCGCAACCGCGGCAACGGCACGTTTGCCGAGGCCGGGCTGGTGGCTGGGGCTGCGTACAATGGCGACGGCCAAGCCGAGGCCGGCATGGGGGTCGCGGTCGGCGATGGGGATGCCGATGGGGATGCCGACCTGTTGGTGACCAACTTTTCCCGCGAGAGCAACACGCTTTACCGCAACGAGGGCACTGGCCGCTTTGTCGATGCGACTGAAGCAACCGGCCTGCGTGCCCCGACCTTGCTGCCTCTGGGGTTTGGCACGTTTTTTGCCGATGTCGATAACGACGCCGACTTGGATTTGTTCGTGGCCAACGGCCACGTCCTCGATCGCATCGCCTTACAGGACTCGGAGTTGAGCCACGCCCAGCCCAACCAGCTTTTTGCCAACGATGGCCACGGCACATTCGCCGATGTGTCAGCCCGCAGCGGCCCGGCTTTTGAACTGTCTGCGGTGTCGCGCGGGGCCGCTTATGGCGATTACGACAACGACGGCGACTTGGATGCGCTGGTGACCAACGTCGATGGCGCGGCGCGGCTGTACCGCAACGAGCTGAGGTCAGAACATCACTGGCTGTCCCTGCGGTTGGTGGGGACGCGGGTGAACCGCGACGCTGTTGGTGCACGGGTGCGGGTGTTCTATGGCGGCGCGGTACAAACGCGCCAGCGGATTGGCGGGGGCACCTATCTGTCGGCGAGCGATAGCCGATTGCACTTTGGCTTGGGCGACTGCGCGCTCGTGGAGCGGATCGAAATTACGTGGCCCGATGGCAGCGTACAAGAGCGGCGTAGCGAGCCGGTCGATCAGTTCTTAGTTGTGGAGCAGGAGTAGTGGGTGCGTTGATACTGTGCGTGGTCGGGTGCCTCGTCGGAGCCGCCAGTGGGTGGAGCGAGCCGCTCGCCGCGCAGTTCGTCGATCGGGCGGCGGCCGCCGGCCTGACGCAGCGCAATGTCTCGGGCACCGACCAAAGTTACATAGTCGAGGGGATAATGGGCGGTGCCGCCTTTTTCGATTACGACCGCGATGGGGACGTGGATTTGTACGTAGCCAACGGCTCTTCCTTTGCGGGCTTTCCCGCTGGCGCATATCCGGCCAACCAGCTCTACCGCAACGACGGAAGCCGCTTTGCCGATGTGACGGTCGCAGCAGACGTGGGCGATACGAGTTGGTCGATGGGATGCGCGGCGGCCGATTACGACAACGATGGCCACACCGACCTCTACGTTACCAACTTTGGCCGCAATACCCTATATCGCAACCTCGGCGCGGGCCGTTTTGCCGATGTGACGGCGACGACAGGCGTGGGCGATATGGGGTGGGGCACTGGTGCAAGTTTTGGGGATTACGACCGCGATGGGGACGTGGATTTGTACGTGGCCAACTACGTGGATTTCTCCCTCGACTACGAATCCCCGATACCCTGCCTGTGGAAGAACGTGAAGGTGTACTGCGGGCCAGTGGGCCTGCTGCCGGCTACGGACGTGTTTTACCGCAACAACGGCGACGGGACCTTTGCGGAGTACGGAGAAGAGGCTGGTTTACAAGGAGAGGCATTTTACGGCATGAGTGCCCTGTTCGGCGACTACGACAACGACGGGTGGCCCGACCTGCTCGTGGCCGACGACTCCACGCCCAACCTGCTTTTTCGCAATCGCCAAGACGGTCGCTTCACCGAGGAGGGGCTTGTAGCCGGAGTGGCGTACAGCGGAGAAGGGGTGGCGCAAGGATGCATGGGGGTCGCTTGGGGCGATTACGACAACGACGGCCTATTCGACCTCTTCGTCACCAATTTCGCCGACGAGTATAACGCGCTGTACAGGAACGAGGGTGGGGGCTTTTTTGCTGACGTGTCTTTTACTGTAGGGATCGGGGCTGCGCCGGCCGAATTGGTCTCGTGGGGCACGGGCTTTTTCGACTACGACAACGACGGCGACCGAGATCTTTTCGTGGCCAACGGCCACACCTATCCGCAGGCCGATCTGCCAAGGGTCAACTCCAGCTACGAACAAACCAACTCGCTGTTTGAAAATAGGGACGGGCGGCTGGTGGAGGTGTCGGCCGCAGCCGGCCCGGGCTTTGCCTTGAGTCACGTTAGTCGCGGGACCAGTTTCGCCGACTACGACAGCGACGGCGACATCGACGTATTCGTCCTCAATCTCAATGGCCCGCCAACTCTGTTGCGCAACGACGGCGATCACGACAATCACTATCTGCTGGTGCGCACAGTGGGCACGGCGAGCAACCGCGACGGAATTGGTACGCGGGTGATCATTAGTGCTGGTGGGCGGAGCCATCACGCCGAAGTGCAAAGCGGGGGTAGCTATTTGTCCCACAGCGATCTGCGGCTGCACTTTGGCTTGGGCCAGGCCGAGCGCGTTGACCGACTCGAAGTGCGCTGGCCCAGCGGAGCGGTTCAGGTGCTGAACGATATTGCCGCTGACCAGGTACTGACCGTCGTCGAGCCGCGTCAATAGATGACGGAAACGAGGCCTTGGTGCTGCTGTTGGCCGCGATCGGTCTCTGCGGTGAGGCGGCACGAGGTAGGTCCCCGGCGGCACGAGGCGGCCGCTGGGGGTCCATCCCACTGGACGGCAAAGCGGCCCCTGGTAGCCGGCCCGGCGTAGAAGACCCCCACCTTGCGGCCGGCGAGATCGAAGACCGCGAGCTCCACGCGAATTGCATCCATATTTGCATCCATATTATAGAGAAGGTCGTATTCGATCCGCACGGTACGTTGCGGCCGTCGCCATTGGGGGTGAAGACCGCCGGGTGCAGGGCGAAGCGGCCGATGAGCGGCTGGTCTAGGCTAAGTAAAGCCACTTGCAGACTGTTGGTTGCCTTCGGGGTCACAGGCTGGGCGACTTCAAACGGGCGAGTGTTGTCGCGGATTCGCCCTGCAAAGCGGGTGCTGTACGCGAATACCTCGGCCCGGAAATCGATCTCGATCTGTTCGCCGGTCCGCTGCTGGTCCATGCGCGGCAGCGCGACTTCAAATCCCTCGGCTGTGTGCTGCGCGATGGTGTAGGCGACATCTACCCCACCGATCCGCACAGCCTCCACGGCCTGCACCTGTGCGGTGGTAGCGATGGCTAGGTGGTCGAACCCGAGATCGTCGGCTGCGATGTGCGGCTCTAGATAGAAGGTGAAGAGGGTTGGGATCAGGGTCGGGGCCTGCAGCGGGTGAATTTGTCCGAGGACTTGGGAGGCTGGCGGCGGGATGGACGCGCTGAACTGCAAGTAAGCGAGATGGCCCGTCGCCTCGGCGGTCGAGTGGAATTCGGCCCTAAATTGCGCGTAGCGACGCAGTCGATCGCCCGGCATCGGCCCGCGACCTGCGGCAAAGGCAAAGGGCGCGCTCCAGAAGTTCCAGTCCTCGATGTCTGGGGTGAAGCCGGCCTGCTCGCCCCTTTGTAAGCGGTTGTAAGTGCGTAGGTTAAGCGGTTGACCAGCGGCGTCGAAGCGGGTGAGCTCATCGCCGCGGAACGTGCGTCGCCAATAGGGTTGGGGGCGTCGTCGCCCGTATGCGCACTCACATGCAGGCCTCGGCGTCGAGATGGCCGCCCCAAGTCAATGCGCCCAAGTCGGCCGGTTACCCCAAGTCGATGATATCGGAGGTATAGCGCGAAAAGGCGGCTGGTCCGGCTCCGTAGATCTCGAATTCGGCGATTTCCCAGATGCCGCGATTGTTTTCGGGTAGCTCGATGAACACTTGCTGGATGGGTTCGTCGGGCAGGGCCAACTCCATGACGACTTGAGTGTTCTCGCTCACGCGGTGGACGATATCGAAGTCGAACGAGCTGTTGCGCCAGCTAGCCGCGTACTCGCGGGTGCCGTCGGCTAGAGGGTCGCCGTCGCTGGTACCCACGATGAAGTGCTCGACAAAGCGGGTCGCTGCAAAGCGCGGACGCGGATAAAAGCGCACACGATCGACAAAGAATCGCCCGCCAAAGTCGAAGACCCAGTACTTGTGCTGGGGGCCATAGCCGGCAACGCGAAGATAGTGTCCATCCCCCAGATAGGCGGTTTCCGGGTCGCCATCGAAGATCAGGACGTCGTCTTCGTACCACTGCCGCCAGCCATTCCACTCTATGACGAGGATGCGGCCACCAAGGGACTCCACGAGTGGTGCTAAGTTGACCGAGGGAGTTAGCGGCAACGGGCCGATGCGTTCTGGCTGCAGCGCGATTCATTGGGCCTGGCCGTGCCGCTTGGGATCAACGGCTTCCCAAGATAGCTGCACGAACTCGTACTCGGCTTTCAGCGTCGGTTTGGGCAGGTCGGCCCCGCCGATGCGATAGATGGTGAGCGCGTGAGACGGGAAGGCCACCGCAAGGTAGCAGGCCGCCCAGTAGAAGATGCGTTGATACGGCACAGGACTACGGAGCCTCATGTGCTAGCTGTCGCGCCTTTTCGCGGTGTGCTTTGCTTTTTTCAGGCGTCCCAATTGCTGGTATGCGTCGCTGAGGTAGAGATGGGCGCGTTCATTGGCTGGATCCAGCTCGACGGCACGGTCATACGCACGGGCGGCCTCGGCAAAGTGGGCGACGGCCCCGGCCAAATCGCCCGTGCGAGCCGCGGCCAAGCCGAGTCCGTAGGCGGCCTCGTGCAAGCTAGAGTCGAGTGCGGCGGCGTGCAGGAGGCTAGCCCGAGCCTCCGCATAGTGCTGCTGCTTGAGGAGAGCCATTCCCAGCCGAGCGTGACTGAGCGGATCTTCTTTGTCGAGGGCGAGGGCTTGGCGAAAGCTCTCGGCTGCGGCGGTCAAATTGCTCTGATAGGTGAAGAGGACGTCTAGGCTGCTGTGGGCGTCTTTTAGTTCGGGGTTGATGGCGAGGGCGTTTTGATATTCGAGGATGGCGAGGGCGTTTTGGCCTTGCAGGGCGAGATTGTAGCGGGCCGTGGCCGAGCCGATGGCCACCGCGCTCATCTCGGGCGGAGATTGCTCCGAGCCGATGCCCCGGTGGTGCTGGCGGAGGATTTCCGAGCGCGCTAGAGCCTTTCCTCCTTGTGCACGCCTCCCGCTGCGCAGGTAGAGTTGGGACAGATTGAAGTGGACTTGGGGCGAATAAGGGTTGAGTTCGATGGCCCACTCTAGGGCCTTCACAGCTTGGTCGTAGTGCCCTTGAGCTCGGTGCAGCAAGCCGCGGTGGAAATGCGCTTCGGCGTCTTCGGGCGCGTACTGCACGGCGAGTTGTAGGTGATGTAGGGCTTGGTCTAAGGCGCCCTGTCGTCGGTAGTACAGGCCCAATTTCTTGTGGGCTGGCGCGAGAGTGGAATCCACCTGCAACGCGGCCAGATAAGCGCGCTCGGCGCGGTGTGCGCTGTCGCGGTAGCTGTACACGAGGCCGAGGTAGTGGCGCGTTGCGGATCGAGTTCGATGGCCCGTTGGAAGGCTCGCAAGGCCGCGTCGGTTTCGCTGTAGCGGGCTTCGGCGAATGCGCGGGTCATCTCGATGGCACAGAGTAGGTCGTAGAGTTCGGGGGCGCGGGCTAGGCCGGCGTGCGCTGTTTCCCGCGCTTGCTCGTACTGGCCGACTTGGAGGTAGCAACGCCCTAGATAGCGATAGACAGCCTGCGGTGGGGACGGGCCTTGCACGACACGCTGCAAGATCTCAATTGCGGCTTGGTACTCTCGGTTGTGGAAGTGCTGCCGGCCCTCGGCTAGAAGGGGGTCGTCGCGGGCGCAGCTCCAAGCGAACAAAAAGAGCAGGAGCACGGCTCAGTTCAATTTTAATTAGGTGCGCCAAGGGCGCGTTCTATCGCGTCTGCAAATTCCTCAACCGGGTACTGCTCCCGCAGGCCGCGCACATAGCGCACGTAGCCGCGCTTGGACTTGTCGATCTTTACGTAAGCCGTGGCGCGGCGACGGGATGTGGCGTCGTAGGGATGTTTTCTCTCGTGGCGGTCGAGGACCTTGAAGACCGAATATCCGCTTTGGACCTGCACTGGACCGCCGACTTGGCCGACGGGCAGGGAATGCGCCAAGTCGTAGATGCCCTGATAGTATGCCTTGGTGTAGGGGCTGAGGGTCAAGTGCCCGTCGTGGTGGTCGGCACCGGGGCGGAGGGTGTGGGCGCGAGCCAATGGCTCTGGGTCAGCACCGGCGAGGATCTCGCGCTTGAGCCGCTGGGCCAACGAATCGGAAGCCACGAGGATTTCTACTACTTCGGTCGTCAGAGGCGCGGTGAATTTCTCTGGATGGCTATCGTAGAAGGCGTGGGCTTCCTCTGGAGTGGCTGTGATGTGCTGATCGACGTAGCGCTGCCGCAGGGCGTTGAGGAGCAGGTCGTCCCGCTTGTCGCTAATGCGCTGCCGCAGGTTGGGGTCTTCTTCTAGATCGTGGGCCCGGGCCTCGGCGGCGAAGAGAAAGGCCGGGATGATCGCAGTTTCTAGGAGGAAGACGACGCGAGCAGAATCGGCCAATTCCGGCCGGCCGGTGCGCATTTGCCGCGCCACTTGTATGAACTCGTGGCAACTGATGTGACCGCCGCGAAAGGAGACTATAGACTCGTCGCGCAACGCGGTCGGCAGGGCGTACAGATCGCCTTCGGCCTGCTGGCTGTGCTGGTTGAGGTAGCGAATCTGCTCGGGGTGCAATTCGGGGCTGTACGCGCCTTTGAGCGAGTCGAGGAGGGCTTGGTAGCGGGCGGCCCGCTTGCGGCCAAAAATTTCCTCCCGCACCTTGCGCTCGGAAGCGGCCAGCGGCAGCGGCATCTCGTCGGTGACTTGAAAGACCGTGTAGTGGGGCTTGCCGGCAAACTGGAAGCGGATGGGTTTGGATACCTCGCCCACGGCGAGGGGAAAGATCGCTTCGGCAATAGCCGGAAGGACCTTGTCTTTGAGCTTGTAGCCTCCCACATCGCCGCCCTGTTCGCCGCTATCGCGGTGCAGAGAACGTCCCTTGGCCAGTTCCATGAACTGCGCCCCGTCGGCCACGGCCTGCAAAATTTCCTCGGCTTCTTCCCAGGTCTTTAGCATGATGCCGCTAAAGCGGAGGGCGCGATCGCGGTGAGTAGCTCGATAATGCGCTTCCATCTCCTCGTCGGTAACGACGATATTTTGGACTATTTCGCGCTGAGTGTACAAGTCGAGCAAGCGGTTTTTGGCGAAAAAGGCCAGCTCGGCTTGGAGCGCGGGATCGTCGGCTAGCTGAATGGTTTCGGCCTCGGTGAGCAAGATCTGCTTGTCGATCAAGCTGTTGAGGACTTGGAGGTTCTTGTCCAGCAAGGTATCGCCCTTTCTCATGCCCTCTGGGATGAGTGCGCTGAATTTGGTGAAAGCCGAGAGGGTAATGGGGGCACCGGCTACGGTCGCCAAGACGACATCCTGAGCTCCGGGTTGTTCGGGTTGTCCATTGCAGGACGCGAGGAAAAGGGCCGATATATAAAGGAACGAGAGGATGTAATCGCACGGAAAGGACTGGGTCGTGGTCATTGAAAATCTCTTGCTCTAGTGGACACTATTCTCTTATTTAACAGGCATTTAATTTAGGATTTGATGGATTTTTGGGCAACAATGCAGGGGCATTCGGTGTTACGAGATGCCCCACCAGCCCATCCTGCTCACTACTTATAGAGTCGGTTTATGCGAACAGCTTTTCGATCTGCTTGCCTCGTAGGCGGCCTCTTGCTCGCCGCTTTCGCGGCGGGAAAATCAGCGGTTGCGGAAGTCGTGGTCATCGGCGGTGCAGAGGGCCTGAGTTGGGAGAGCGGCGGGGGCGATCTCCCAGCCGCGGTCATCCGCAGCACGACGGCGATCGAAAAAACCAACGCCCCTGGGGGCGTCATCGACTTCAAGCCCGAGGGCCGGCCCCGCTTCATCGCTCCCCAGCGCGCCGATACCACCCGCAACATAGCGGTCGGCATTAACTCGCCATTGCGCGGCGGGAGCATTGAGTCGCCGAACAATCGCTCCATTGGCGCGGCCTTGGCCAGTTTGATCGACAACGACGGCGACACGGCCTTGGACATGCGCGCTTCCGGAGGCACCCAAAGTGCCCGGGTACTGGGGCTAATCATCGACTTGGATCTCGGTGCGCGCTTTGGCCTCAACCGCTTCAAATTCTTTCCGCGCAACGGCGACCCGGATTTCCCTTCGGTAGGATTTCCCTTCCAAAACGAATTTTTACGGGGGTATGAGATTTTCATCAATGATGGCACGCCGGAAAATTTCTTTGAAGGTGTGCCAATTTTGCAAACCGTCGCGGTCGAGACCCAAAACGACCAATCCGTGGTGGATGTGCGTATCCCTCCGCAATACGTGCGCTTCGTGCGGCTGAAGGTGCTGACCGCGGCCGGCTTCGACATGGCCGAGTTCCAGATTTTTGGCACGGGCTTTGTGCCCGAAGCGAGCTATGTGTCCAATATTTTTGACTTTGGCGACTTGGCCTTGTTCGGCAACTTGCGCTGGATCCAAGACGCGGAAGGCGACGCGAATCTGTCCAGCTTGCGGATTCGCACGCGTACGGGCGTGGATCCGAACCCGGTCGAATTCAACAAGGTGCGCCCGGGTGAGCGCATCTTCCGCGTGGGTGGCGGCGCCCAAGCCGGCAATCGGTCGGGCACCTCGACGGCCAATGTGGAGGTGCCGTGGAAGTGGGCTGAGGACGTCGACGATGCTGAGTTAAAGGGCTTGGTCGAAGACATGCTGGACAACGACGAGGTGGATGTGCGCGAGGCGATTGGGGTGTTCAAGGATCTGCCGTTGAACCAGCAGGCCCTCATCACCCTCGACGAGGCCGATTACAGCGCGCTGCGGGGCGAGGACAAAGGTACCATCCGCGACGATGTCAACAACTGGAGCGGCTGGTCGCCTCCTTATCCAGCGTCCGGTATCGTCGGCCAAGACCAGCTCCCAATAGATGGTGCCGGCGTCCCAATTACCTCGCCTGGCCCCCGGCGCTACTTCCAGTTTTCTATCGACTTTTTTAGCGATGACTTCGAGTCGGCGGCCGCAGTCGGCGGCTTGGCCTTTGACGTGATTTCGTCGCCCTTTGCCCAAGAGTTGATCGCCGAGATCTCACCGCGCTCAGCGGCCGTGGGGAAGAACACCCGGTTTTTGTACGCAGTGCGCAACAAGTCCTCTGGTCAGCAGCGCGGCTTTGACGCCTTTGAGATCGAGACCCCCTTGCGCGTCGAGTCCATTGGGCGCGTGCGAATCCAGCGGCCCGGTGGCGAGGTGCAAGAGGCGGATTTTTCTGGTGCGCCACTGGCGAGCTTGCCCCAGGCCAGCAATGGTATCTCCATCGACGAAGTGCGCGACGACCGCTTTGCTATCTCCTTCCCGCTCATAGAGGAAGATGGGACGGTCTTGGAGGTGGAATTCGACAACGGGGTGTTGCGCTTTGGCACAACCTTTGTCGGCCGCGCCTTCAACCGCTCGGTCGAGACGACCATCGGGCAGGGCGTCGTGGCTGGCAATGCTGCCGACTTGAGCCAGTCTGGCTTTGCCGACTCCGATATCCAACCGGTGGGCACACCGATAGCGGAAAACCTTTCGGTGGCCGTGCCTATTAGCAAGGAGCTCTTGGCCAATCTGGCCGTGAATTCGCCGGTGTTTACGCCCAACGGCGATGGGGTCAACGACCGTGCCCTCATCCAGTACGACATCACCAATATCGTGCGGCCCTCGCCGGTGAAAGTCTCGATTTTCGATCTGTCCAGCCGCTTGGTCCGAGCCTTAGTCGATAGCGAGGCTATCAGTGGCCGCTTTGTCCAGCCTTGGGACGGCCGGGACGACGACGGGGTGTACGTGCCGCCGGGGCATTATGCTTTTAGCGTCTCGCTACAAGCCGGCACGGGCCAAGTGAGGGAGATCGGGGTTATAGGGGTGGCTTACTAATTGCTCAATAAATAGGGAGAGATGATTTGCAAGCGTTTAGACTATGGGGGCTGATTGGTTGGGCCACGCTGGTGCTGGCGGTCGGAACGGCTGAGGCCCAAGAGTATGGCAACCGCTTAGGTCGTCAGCGCGGCGGGGCAGTCAGCTTTGAGCCGCGCGGGCCTGGGGTCCTGTTTGGCGCGCTCGATCCAGCAGTCAAGAAATGGTACATTCCCCAAGAGCTTTTCAACGAATATGGCTGGCGACAGTGGGAGTACTCCAACTACGCTAGGGACGAATTCCGACGCTACGTCAACATCCACCGCGAAGGCGATTACTTCTACGATTTCTACGGCAACTTCATCGGCCGCGGCTGGCTGATTTACGACTGGAGCCAAAACCAGCCCGGACAGCTCGGTAGCAGCATCTTCCAGAACGCCCGTTTCGACTCTTGGTTCAACGGGGTCACCATTGGCGGCGACTCGCAGAGCCAATACTACTATTCCATTACGGTCGGCAATCTGCTGCGCACGACTCTCACGCCGATGACCTTCTCTAGGCCCCGTTACAATGGCGTCCAGATCGACTTCATGGCCGACAAATACGCCGGCACGATCCTCGCCTCGCGAATCAGCGACCCGATCTTGGGCGAGACTAGGGAGCCGGAGACCCGCACCAATACCACTACCATGTTCGGCGGCCGCGGCACGGTCCAGGTCGGCGACTTCATCGAGGTGGGTGCGACCCTAGTCGATGCCCGCAATACCAACACCACGCTCGACCTGTTCAGTGGCGACTTGATCGCCGGCAGCCTCACTTCCGGCCAGAGCAGCACTCCGCTGACGGCCATTGCCATCATCCTCAGCGACGACACGCCCGAGGATGGCGAGGGGGGCGCGGCTTTGTTCCGCCACAAGGTGCACATCATCAGCCGCGACTTCGAGACGAACAAAAAACAGGCTTTCGAGGCGGAGGAGGTCGTCCGTGCCGGCGCGGAGTGGCCGATTAAATTCGGTGGTTTTGAACGTCAAGGTTACACGGCCGCCGACGGCAACGAGCGCATCGTCCTCAACTACGACTTCAACGATCCGGCGTATATCGGCCCAGACCCCACCTCGATCGTGGCGGTGGAATTCGAATACGTCTTGGGCAATGACTTCAAGGTGGAGATGTGGTCCGACCGGCAGACGGGCCGCCGCGCCATGCCCTCCGCGCCCCTGAGTGCGGAAACCATAGACGCCAGCGAGCCAGCACTGATTACCCTACGGCGAGCCGAGGGCAACGTGAAGGACATTTCCAATCTCCAACTCGTCAAATTTGACTACGGCCTGCCGACGGGCAACCTAGTCGGCGGATTTACGGTGGAGGGCAAAGGGCTATGGGGATTTGACTTCTACGGAGAGTGGAACCGCAACAAGCGCTACTTTCAGTATCCCAACGCCGCGCTGTTTACGGCTGGCAAGAACCACAAAATTGCCACTGAGCAGTCCGACGCTTGGTTTTTCAATCTCTCCCGTCAGTTCCATCCGTGGTTCTTCTTCGGCGAGATCTATGCGATGGACGACGCGTATTCGACCACAGCTTTTTTGGTAGATGCCAACGGCGACATCCAATACGATAATTCCCAGCGCAACTTCTACGAGTTCGTCGAGGACAACGACGACCAAGACCAATATCCCGACTGGATCCGCGCGGGTTCGGCCAACGATCGGCTCATCTTTCCCGGGTGGGACGAGAATAACGACTTTATCTCGGATTTCAACCAAAACGACAATGGCACAGTCAACAATCTCATTCCGGACTACGAAGAGCCTTTCTTGCGCTATGCGGTTGATCGGCCCGAATTCCTCTTTGGCATCGACCTGAACAACAACGATTGGATCGATCGCTTTGAAGACGACGACTTACCGGATTACCCCTACAAGACCGACCGGCAGGGCTATAATGTGTTCGCCGGTGCCGAGCTCGTACTAGGGATGAGGCTGACCTTGGGACAGGCGGACGAGCAGATGATTTCGGCCGACCGCTCGAATCGCGTTCAGTACGCGCTCTTTACCTTTGACCGAGACGTGCCGGGCGTAGGTCGTTTGCGGGTTTTTGACTCGCTGAAAAAGGTCGCCGACACCATTCCAGACGACCGGCGCGCCCCCACGCCTTATGTCGATGCCCCACCGATCCAACCCCTCGTCCCCGATATCTTGCCGGCCCAAGACACTTGGGTCAATTCACTGTGGCTCGGGTTCGACTACGCGGGCATTGACCGGCTCAACATCACCAACAAGTTCAAATACGAATTCTATCGCCAAAAACAAAACGATCCACGCGATATAGATGGACGCCGCCTACGCACCGACACGAGTTTCTTCGGCTTGATCAACAAGTTCGACTACACCTACGACGTAGGTCCCTTTAGTCTCCAGCCCAAATTCAAGAGCGAATACTTGCGGCGTACGCCATTTTTGGCGCAAGAGGATGAGCGCAAAGGGTGGACCGGCAGCTTCATGCTGCTGGCTCAACTGCCGGTGCTTCAGCACACCGTGCTGATGGGGGGGATAGAGCAACTGCTGCTGCGGGATTTGATGCGCGACGAGGACGCCATGGTCGCCAGCGGCGTCACCACGGAAACGGGCGACTTAAGCAGCATAAACGTGGCGGTGCAGTTATCCAATACTTCGGATTATATGGGTTATCGCCTGACGCACCAGCTCGGTCTGCGCTACGGCCGCACTCAGACCGAGCTGGTGCGAGAGACAGACAGCGGTTTTGCCAAGGGCAGCGAGAGCAGCAATTCGACGACTAGCTTCATCACCGTGTATGCCGGAATTCAGTAATGGGTGCGCCGCGAGCTAAATGCGCATTGCTACTGGGCGTCGTAGTCCTGTGTGCCCTTGAGGTCGGTGCCCAGACAGACTACGGCAACCGCCTTGGTCGCCGGGTTGACGAGCACCGCGTGTTCTCGGCCGCGGGCCGGTCGGTGCTGATCGACGCCCTGGACCCAACCATTCAGCGCTGGTACTTGCCGCAGGAGCTGTTTACCGAGTACGGCCGCCGCCAGTGGCAGTACACCAACTATGCGCGGGAACCTTTTCTCCGCTACGTGTCGCGCAGCCAAGAGGGTTTCTACTTTTACGATCCCTACGGCGATTTGATCACCCGCGGCTGGCTCATCTACGACTGGCGGCAGACCCAGCCGCTTACCAGTGCCAGCAATCAGCTCACCAAGCGCGGCGAGTACCTAAGCTGGTTCAACCGCCTTATCATCTCTTCGGACAGCAGCGGAGACTACAGCTATTCAATCGTGGTCGGGGATGAGCTTTTTACGACGCTGACGCCCCTGACTTTCCGCAAGACTGGCTTCAATGGCGTAGTGACTAGTTTGGCCAGCCAGCGCTTGCGGGCGACCGGGCTATTTTCGCGGATCTCGTCGCCGATTATCGACATCAGTGCGGATTTTCCGACTCGGCAGCTAGAAAACGCGACGAACCTATCGGCACTTCGCATTGAGGCCGATGTCGGCGATCACCTGACCTTAGGTACGACCTTTATCAATTCCCACAGCAACAACGGGGCCTTGGAGAGCTTCCAGGAAAGTCCCTTTACGGGTTTGCTGACCTCGGGCCAGTTAGACCGGCGGCTCGAATTACTGGTGGTGAGGCTGTTCGACGATTCGCCCGAAGACGGCGAGGGAGGTGCCGTCCTCTTCAGCGACGATGTGGAAATCACGACGACCTTGATGCGCGAGGTCGTCGCGGGCGACAGCGTGACTTTGGTGCCGCGGGATACGGTCATCACCGGCAGTAGCATAGGCTACCGCCCGTTGCGCGAAGGGGGCAAGCTGCGCGACGGCTTTCTCACGGCCGATGGCTCCGAGCGCATAACGCTCAAATATCCGCTCGCAGTCGAAGATGGGGACGACGAAGCGGGGACCTTGCGTCTGCTATTGCAGCAGAGTTTGGGGCTGAGCTTGGCCGAGGCCGAGGACGCGGTGACCGCGATTAAGAAGGTACGCTTCCGGCTCATTCTGGCCAACGACTACCGAGTGGAGGTGGCGTCCGACCGACAGACTAATCCGGTGGATCAGCCGCAATTTCTACAGGTCGCGCGAGCGGCAGGCAACATCAAGAACCGCCTCAACCAGCAAGAGGTGGCCTTTGACTACGGGCTGCCCACCGCGAGCCAGATATACGGCGTTACCGCTGAGATGCGAGATTGGTACGGGTTCGACTTCTACGGAGAATTCAACGTCAGCACCCGGTATCGCAAGCATCCCACGACGACTCTAAAGAAGCACGAGGCCATCGCCGGCATTGTCGGAGACAAGCACGACGTGGCCTACATGGTCAACTTGGCGCGGAACATCGGCCCTTGGTGCTTTTTTTTCGAAGGCTTCGGCATGGACGACGGATACAGCACCAACGTGCGGCCAGTGGATGGCCGCGGCTTGGTTGACTACTCGCCCGAAGCCATCATCCAGTCCTATGACTTTGTCGATGACAACGACGACAACGACCGGCACCCAGATCAGTTGCGCCGCTTTCAGGGCAGTTTGATTCCCATTCCGGGTCAGACTTTCCGGATCCGGGCCAACGGCGTGGCCGATCCAGCGGTTTTCCCCGGTTACGACGAAAACGGGGATTTCCTTTCCGATTTCAACCAAAACAGCAACGGCGAGCGGCAAAACTTCTTCCCGGACTACGATGAGCCTTTTCTGCGCTACGAGGTCGATCGGCCCGAGTTTCTCTTTGGCATCGATTTGAACAACAACGGCTGGGTCGATCGCTTTGAAAACGACGAAGAGCCAGACTACCCCTATAAGAAAGACCACTGGGGCTACAATTTTTACACCAGCGTCCAAGTCAATCCCGAAATCCGACTCACGGCCGGCCGCCTGCGCCAAGCCATGCACCAAGCCGCGCGCGACAACGATACCTTCTACGGGATCTTTACCTTTACCAAGAGCCACCCCACGCTGGGTCGCTGGCGGCTCTTCGACATGGTGCGGAAGGCCGAAGACAACATCGAAGATCACCTCGTGCAGTGGATCGTGCCCCGAGCGGAGTTCGGCCAATTCAGCGAGACAACGGGCAGCAATGTGCCCATGCCCGACCTATTGGCCGCCGAGAACACGTGGATCAACACGCTGTACTCGGACTGGGAGTACGACAGCCCTAGGGGCTGGAGCACCCGCCACCGGTTCAAAATGGACGTGTGGAAGCAACAGGAGGCCGAGGTGATATTGGCCCGGGACGAGGAGGACCGTGTGCTCTTAGACGACGAGGGCGCACCGGTGGTGGCCTTCGATCCCTTGGGCCCCGAGGGCCGCAATGGTCGCGAGTCGTCCAGTTTTGTCGGGTTGATAGACAAGGTCTCCTATGCGTTCTCGTGGAAGTCGATCGCCATTTCCCTGCGCATCAAAAGCGAATTTATGCATCAAATCCCCTTCAGCCGTAGCGCGCCGCAGGAACGCAGTTACGACATGCTCTACATAGTGCTGGCGAATTTCCCGATTCTCCACCGCTCTTATGTGCAGCTAGGAATTGAGGGGCGCTATTTCTACGACCTCGAAGGCGACGAGAGGCAACTCGCGGCCGGAGAGCGGACTGGCGACTTTCGCGGCACGGTCTTGGCCTGCCAACTGACGAGCACTCGTGCCTATTCTGGATACGAGTTGACCACGCAGATGGGGGTTCGCTTCGACCGTCGCTCGTTGGAGGTCAAAGATGGAGATGGGGAGCGGAAGACCTCGGGCCTAGTGTTCCTTTCGGTATTTGCCGGATTGTAGGGGCGGGAAGCGATGACGACCACCGCGCAGCAGGGCTGGATCATCAGCCGCCAATGGGATTTCTTGTTTTTCATTGGCACCCCGCTGCTTTCTCTCGCGGTGCTGCTGCTCGCCGCCAACTACTTCACCTCTGCTGACATAGCTCTCTTTGTGCTGGCCTTTTTCGCGGTGGGGCACCACCTACCCGGGCTGATGCGTGCCTATGGCGAGCGGGAGCTGTTTGGCCGCTACAAGACCCGCTTCATCGTCGCTCCGCTGGTGATCGCTTCCTTCGTTAGCTGGAGCGTGTTCAACGGCCATCTCGGGTTTTTTATTTTCTTGGCCCTGTGGGACATGTGGCACTTCTTTATGCAGCACTACGGCTTCATGCGGATCTACGAGGTCAAGCGACGCCGACCCTCGCAGTTGAGTGCGCGGCTGGACTGGTGGCTGACGGCCGTCTGGTTCGGATACGTGATAGCAGCCAGTCCCCACTATCTGATCAATTTTTTAGAGCGCTGCCACCGCTATGGCTTTGGGCTGTACTCTTGGATCAAGCCCGAATACGTCTTCTCGCTGCGGGATGCCTTGTTGTACTTGGCGCTGGTCTTGTCAGTGGTCTACATCGGTAACATGGTCGTCGAAAGGCGTCGCGGTGCATCCATCGTCTGGCCCAAGCTGGCGATTTCGGCCACTACGTTCGCCACGGTCTATTACGCTTACATCATTCTCGAAGACGTCATCTTGGGCTATGCGGTCACCGCGCTGGCACACGATATTCAGTACTTCGCCATCGTGTGGATCTACAATCACGGAGTGCTCAGGCGCTCGCGTGACTTGGGGCGGTCCTTCTTTCGCTTCCTATTCGCCGATGGGCGCTTGCGGATCGTCCTGTTTTACCTAGTGCTGATATTGGCGTACGGCGGCATAGAGGCCCTCGCACGGGCGACCCAGAACTTCCTGATTTACGATATAGTCAAGGTGCTCATCGCCACCTCGGCCTTTATGCACTACTACTACGATGGGTTCATGTGGAAGGTCGGCAAGAAAGAGATCCGGCAGAACTTGATAGACGAGGCTTCCGCAGAGGCGCCGCGTGAGGAGGCCCTGCCGCGCCGTGGCTGGAACGCGCTAGCGATGCGCTGGCAGAAGGCGCGGGCGCAGTGGACGGTGCTCTCCTATGGGTTTGAGACCGGCAAGCAGGTGCTGTACTTTGGGGTGCCCATCTTCTTCTTGGCTTGGACCGACGCCCAGTATTCGCTGTCGGACGTAAACGCCAAAGAATACTTGGCCCGGCTGGCACCGAGCGTGGCCAAAGCCCACGACGACTTGGGGGTGGCCTATAGTAGGCAGGGGGATTTCGACCGCGGCATCTCCGCCCACCAACAGGCCATTGCCGCGGATTCTACTTATGCCCAAGCCTATACGCACTTGGGGATCGCCCATTCGCTCCAAGGCGATATAAAGGCCGCCATCGGCCTGCACCAACAGGCCATCGCGCTAGATCCCGAGCTGGCGCAGGCCCATTTCAACCTAGGGGTGGAATACACGAAAATGGAACGACTCAGGGAGGCGATTGGCGAGCTTGAGCGCGCGGTGTCCTTAGACGCGAACTACGACCGTGCCCACTTGGCCCTCGCGCAGACGTACAAAAAGATGGGTAACCAGCCCCTCGCAAAAAGGCACTGGAACCGGGCACGCCACTTGCAGGCCTCCGCACAGCGGAAGGATTTGAGCCTCAGTGCCATGCCTTGGGCTACCGGAACGCCGCTCAAAGGCGATTCTTGAGACTGAAAGAGAAAATGCTTGACAAAAAAGGTGACTCATTATTTTTTAGATACTTTTGCATTATGCGTCTTAAAAGGGCGTTTTTCATCATTCACTCAACCAACAATAGATAGGGGGTTGTAGCATGAGCAAGAAAATTGCGGTGCTGGCTGCTATTATGGGCTTAGTAAGCTCGTCCGCTTTCGCCCATATTCCCGAAGGACGGGTATTAGCTGCCTTCCAGTGGCCGACTGATAAGCTGCCCGTCCTCGACGGCGACATCTCAGAGTGGGAAATCATGCCAGCCGAGGTATGGATTGACAGCGACGATCCCGACATCGTCGTTGGCGAAGGCGACGTCGGGCGTGAAAAGGACCGTTCTAATCTGTTCTTTCGTTTTGCCATGGGCTGGAACGACGAATTGAATCGCATCTACTATGTCTTCGACCGCTTTGATGACGTTTGGGATCGCGATGCCGGCGGCATTGGCTGCTGCGGCCAAGACGACTCGATTGAGATCGGTCTGGACTCCGACCACTCCGGTGGTTGGTTCCACGCCGGCGGCGCTGGCATTGCTGGCGACTTGACCGAAGAAGAGAACAAGCTCTTCACCGGCGGCCAGACCCAGACCTCGCATTACCGCTGGCCGGCTATCACGTCTGGCAGTGATCCTAATGGCTGGAGTTGGTTTTGGATGTCCAGTTCGACTTGGCACGGCGACGAGCCGTACCAGTGCTGCGCGGACTCCTTCAAACTCGACGGTGTCCATGGTGCTGAGGCCAATTTCCAAGCCGAGTGGTACACCATTGGCTGGGACGATTTCAACTGGCAGGGTCCCGAGCTAAGCACCCCGCACGACTTCGTCGAGATGGAAATTGTCGGCGCTGGTTTGCAGGTCGTCGATAACGACAACGGCCCGGAAGATGCCGAATCCAACACCCCTTGGACGGCCAAGTGGACGTTAGGCGGCCAGTCTGACATCTTCGGTAACGCCAGTTCGTTTTCCGACTTTGTTTTGATGCCACTCGACGAAGCCGCTCTCGCTAATCTCCCGACCGCGGTCGAGAACGATAGCTGGGGCCATATCAAGGCTTCCGTCGCTAGGTAAATCACTCGCTTAAAGCAGCAAATATCCGTATGTGGAACGGGTAGGTCTTTATTGATCTACCCGTTCTTTTTTGTCATATTTTTTTCATTTCCTCAGTCAAGTCACAAGGCCGTTATGCCCCAGCGCATTGGGATTCTCCTCGCATTTGGATGGTGTTTTTGGGGTCGGCCGGCTTCCGTTGCCGCCCTGACCGTAATCCGCCTCGGAGGGGAGGATCTGCCCCCGCCCGATTTGGAGGTTCCCTACGAGTTCGTGCAGTTGTCATGGGCCGGAGTGGACCCCAAGAGGCATGGCTTGGCCGAACTAGTAAAAATAGATACCGGCTTTGTCGAGCCGCTGCACTTGGATCCCACTGTCAATTTGGTGCCGATGCTCAAAGAGCGCGGCGGACAGATCCTGTCCCTGACTTGGATCGGCTGGGGGCCGGCTAGCGGTAACGACTTAGCCATATTCGATGGCGACCCCACGACGGCTTTTTTGGGCGATGGCGATTGGGGCGGGGATTACGGCGTCATTCGCCAGAAATCGCTAATTTTCGACTTTGGGGGCCGCTTTTTCCTCGAGCGCATTCGCTTTTCCCCTCGCGAGCGATTTTTGGCCGACCGGTTTGTGCAACGCTTCATCATCGGCATCAGCGACGGCGATCCGCTCAAGAAAGGCACTCGGGAATTCACGCAGGGCATCCGGGGTAGCTTCTTTGACTTCGACCTTCCGTACGATGTCTTCGAGAACATCGAGTCCGTCATTGATATGCCCTTGCCGACCGTGCCGGTGCAGCAGTTGCTATTTGAAGCGCCTGAGAACACGACCGGTATCTGGGAGATCGCGGAGTTGGAAATCTACGGCAATGGTTTTGCGCCGTTTGCCAGCTATGTGTCGAACGTGATCGACCTGGGTGGCCCTGCCAGCCTCGGTAGTCTGACGTGGGCTGGCCAACAGGGTGAAGGAGCCACGCTGGCGTTGAGTACGCGCAGTGGCCACGACGACGATCCCAACACCTACTGGCGCTACACCTTTCGCGGCGGTGAGCGCACCCGCTTCGACGCCAAGGGGCACCCGCTAACCTTGGCGTCATACAACAGACTTGCCAGCGGTGCGCAGGCGGGCATCACCCACGACACAGCCGGGTGGACCTTCTGGAGCACCGCACAGGACTTTGCCGCTGGCGAGGGGGTCATCGCCGGGGCCGGTCCACGCCAGTTTGTGCAGGTGCGCATCGACTTCACCTCGGGGCAGAGTGTCAGTGGTCGGCTCGACTGGGTGGCACTGGCGGTGTCGATCCCGCCGGTGGCGCAACAAGCCGTCGCCGAGATCATGCCTTCGGTGGTGCCACCGGGGGCTGCCGCCGCGTTCACCTATAAGGTCAAGGCGTCGATGGCCAGCGATGACTTGGGCTTTGACCGGTTAGCCATCGATACGCCGGCACGGGTGCAGCGCGTGGATGAGGTGCGCTTGTCGGGTCAGCCGGTGGCCTTCGATGTGGTCCAGAGCGACGACACCGGAGTGGTGTTGGCCGTGCCCTTAGTGGATACGCAGCGCACCGAAGAGGTGTTAGAGGTGGACTTTCACGCGTCGGTATTCCAGTTTGGCACGGTGTTTACGGGTCGCATTTTCAACAGCCAGCATCCGGCGGAAGTGCCGCAAGCGTTAGCCTGGGGCGATGCCGATGGGGTGCCTTCCAGCGAGCGGCTGCGGGTGGATTTGACGGGGTTGGGTACGGGTCCGTTGGGTGCATTGTCGGTGGATCCTGGGGTGTTTAGTCCCAATGGGGATGGGATTAACGATGTAGTAGAGGTCGGCTGCGATGTGCTGAATTTGTCGGGGTTGTCGTCGGTGATTTGTTGGGTGTATGATGTGTCGGGTCGTCGCGTGGGCTTGGTGGGTGAGTCCTGGTTGGGTAGTGGTCGGTATGTGGGGGTGTGGGAGGGTCGGGATGAGAAAGGTTCTTTGTTGCCTCCGGGATTGTATGTGGTGGGTTTGAGTGTGGAGACGGATCAGGGGACGACGCAGAGGCAGGCTGTCGTCTCCTTGGTATACTAAAGGAGACGAGTATAGCGGACGATGCACAATTTCCGTACCCTAAACGAGTTAAAACACCTCAGAACATAATGGGAAACGCTATGAATATCTTCGGACGCGTCCTTTTTATTGGGCTAGCTATCGCACTGGCTGGGACTGCCGTGTGCGCCCAGCAGCCCGGCCATCGGGTCGGCGGCAATCGAGTCGTGATCAATGGCCGCAACCATTGGCAGAACTGGGAATCCGCCCCGGGGACCTTGACGATTTCTCCGGACGGAGAAGTGCGCACCCGGCGCATTCAAAAAAATACCAATGCAATGTTCGACATTGTCGATTACTTGCGCTTTAATCCGCCGGTGTCTTTCGGCGGCAAAGAACCCGAGGAAATTGTCCTCGCCGATGCCGTCAAGGGCGGCTCTAATGTCGCTGATGTGGTCAACCTGCTCGACGGCGATATCACCACCTATTGGCAGCCCGACCCGCTCTCGGCCGACAGGGACTTGGCTTCGCAGTGGTGGTTTGTGATCGACTTAGGCCGCGTGGTTTTTGCCAAAGAACTCGTGGTGCGCTTTGTCGAGGAGGGCATGGGCGATCCCTTTCTCCTCTTCGAGGTGCTCATCTCCGACGGGCTGAAGCCAGCGCGTTTGCAAAACAGCGAAAACCCAGCCTTTAAGACCGTGTTGCGGACCTTGAGCAAAAGCAAGAGCCAGCGGGTCTTTACTGTTGATCTGACGAACCAACAGCCCAACGTGCAGGCCGCGGCCGTGCGCTTTGTGCAAATTTTGGTCACGGATACCGATGGGATGCTTGGCACGGAAGTCTCTGCCGGTGAATACGAAACCCTCAGTGAAGAGACGCGTGGCGCGATCCAGTACTTCAAGCGCCAGCCCGATGGCCGCGAGGTGCCCGTTGATCAAGACCTGTACTACATATTGGATGAGGAACGCCGGGGCAGCATCCGCTACTTTCGCCGGGAATTGCCCCGCTTGGCCGAGTTGGAAGTATGGAACGAAGGGGACGAACTAACCGCTGGCATCCTCGCGCGCGGCGGCGTCATCTCCACCAATGCGAAGCAGCCGCTGGCCTTGACCAAGTTTGTCGATGGCGACTTGGCGACCTTCAATCGCATCTTTTACGGGGTCTCCACAGCGGTGGCTGATCCCGAGTTGGAGTTGGTCTTCGACTTGGGCTCCTTTTATTGGGTCGATACCTTCCGCCTGATTTACAACGGCGGTTTGTTCCCTAGCTATCGGATGGATTTTTCCGACGGCACCCTTGCGCCGGACGGCAGTCTCCAGTGGACCACCAAGGCGTCGCTGGGTTCGCGGCCCCACTCGCGGTTTGAAGGCGAGGCGTTCGAGCCGATTAAGGCGCGGTTTGGCCGCTTTCAGTGGACCTTGAATGCCATTGGTGCCCGCACGGCCGATATAGCTGAACTACAGTTCTACGGCGAAGGCTTCCAACCGGAGGTCTCGCTGCGGTCAGACCTGATTCGCTTGGGCGGCAGCCGCAATCTGCTGTCGATTGAGTGGGATGCCGACGCCCCTCCCGGCACCCAAGTGCTGATTCAGACTCGCACGGGCAATGAATTGGGCGAGATACTGCACTATTTCAAAAAAGACGGCACAGAAGTGACCGAAAGCGAGTACAACAAGCTGCTGTCGCTGTTCAAGGGCGACACTGTCGCCGAGCAGGTGCCCGGCAGCGATTGGAGCAATTGGAGCGAGCCCTACGAGGATCCGGCGGGCAGTCCAATTACCTCGCCATCGCCACGGGAATTCCTGACCGTACAGGCGACCTTACTGTCGGAAGACCCAGAGGTAAGCCCAACGTTGCGCTCGGTCCATCTCAACTTCGCCAATCCCGTTGCACAGCAGCTACTGGGAGAGATCGGCCTGTTCGAGGTGGACGAACTCGGGGTGCAACGGCCGTTTTCGCTTTATGTGCGGCCGGAATTTGACCGCCGCGATTCGGGTTTTGACGAGTTGTTGTTATTCGCGCCGTCGAACATGGAACTGGATATGGTGGGCCTTTACGGTGGTCGGGTGGCGGATTTCGACAGCGAGACGGGGCCCAGCGCACTGACCGGGGTCGAGGTTCTGCCTACGGGCCGGGACTCGTTGCACATGCGCTTTGATGCGATACAGCCCAATGGATCTACGGAAGTGCTGAGGCTGGATTTTGAGACTGCGCTTTTTGTCACCGGCGCGGTGTTACAGGCGGCCCTGCGCAATAGCAGCGCAGACGGCGGTGCTTGGCAGCGGATCGACCCGGGGGAGGCTCTAACGCAGGTCGTCGGCAACACCACGACGATTGTCGCTGCTGTGGAGCACAACGCTCTGCTTACAAATGTGGCTGTGTTGCCGGAGGCCTTTTCGCCCAACGGCGACGGGATCAACGACCGCACGGTCTTTGCCTTCAATGTTGTGCGAGTCGGCGACGATAGCCCGGTAGCCGCCGAGATCTACGATTTGGGAGGCCGCCAAATACGGCGTCTCGCGCAAGAGCGCCCATTTAGCACCGGGCCTTATGAGATTGAATGGGATGGTCGGGACGACGGTGGGCGCATGGTGCCGCCGGGTCTGTATTTAGTGCAGCTAAGCGTGGATACTGATATCGAGGGAACGCAGGTTAAAGACGCGCATATATTCAAGACGGTCTCTGTGGCGTATTGAGCGCGGGCGGTAAAGTGTTGCCGTAGGTTTAGCCTTGGAAACTATTAGCGACGGCCATCCTTTGTTTGGCAACACCGACCTCGCCCGGCTAAACAGCCAACGCTGACGGACCTTATTCACCTTCTTCAAACAACCCTTCCTCGATCGGCATCAGCTCAAAGTCGCCGATAAATTCTCCGCTACAGTACATTTTCGGGTGTTGCGTCAGCGCCCAAAAGGCATCGAAGGTGTCTTCTTTGGTGTCCGCGTCGAGAAAGGACCAGCCGAGGCCGATGATTGCGCCTTCTTGCAGCGAGTGTCGGCGGCTCAAATGTGGCCCTTCCGGGTGCAGGTCGTCGAAGGGCGTCAGATAGCATTCGTAGATGACGGTGCCCGGGGAGAGGTGCTCGACCGCGCCCTGCCATCCCACGGTCGAATAGCGTTCCTCTTTGGTCCACAGGGCCTTGCCCCACAGCCAGTGCCAGTAGTGGCCGTTGAGTGGCGGGATGTAGAGGTGGTAGTTCTGAGTATAGGCGCTGCGGTGGCGCAATTCCACGTGGGGCGCTTCTGCTTGATCTGCGAAGTGGATGACTTTGTCGCCGCCGTGGTCGGCGTCAATGACGATTTCCCAGATGTCCGCGCCGTGGACGTGGGCACCGGTCAAGCGGCTGTGGGGAGTGTCGAGCGAGTCGGTGATGCCCTTGTAGAAGCGCCAGATGTCGTCGTACACCTCGGCCATGAAGTATAGACGGTTGAGGGTTTTGTTCCAGCCGACGGCCGAGCGGCGCACGTAGAAATCCGTGGTGTCGGGTGCGCCGCGCTCGCGGTGCAGTTCCGCGTATTGGGTGTAGTCGTAGAAGTACTCGGCGGGCACCTTGGCCCAATCGGCCGCATCGCCGTCCATCTGCGGGACGTGGTCGTCGGGGAACTGGAAGACCTTGAAAATGGTGTCTTCGGGGTAGTGGGCGAGAGCGGGCAGGGCCAACAGCAAAACGCCGACAGTCGCAATCAGATACATGATAGAGCTCCTTTTGGGTTTGGACGGCAAAGTAGGCCAAAGCGGGGATTAGCTCAAGATGTGTGGGAATGGTTATATTGCAAAACCGGAAAGGAGACAGCCTTTATGCGCCTGCTACTAATTTGGGTCGCCGCGCTTGTTGCCGTCGGGTGCGGTGGGTCCGGCGAATCGGGCGACAAGCCCACGGAGAAAAAAATTGTCTGGTACGCCCTGATGGTGCATCCCTATGTCGAAGAGGTACAAAAAGGGGTGATCGGCTATGAGCGCGACACCGGAATCAAGATCAAGCGCCAGATCGGCCAAAGCTGGACCCAAGACAATGAAAACGCCAACGTCGAGCCGCTGGCAGCTCAGGGCTACAAGGGCTTCTCGATCTACCCAGCCGACGCCAGCGCCGCCAACGGACTCTACGAGGAATTGGTGCAAAACGGGGCCTATGTCGTCAGCTATGGAGCGCCGACGACACTGCCGACGCCTGCTTCGTTTTGCGTGGCGACCGATGTGAAACAGGCGGCAATGGAGGCCACCGAGGCGCTGATCGGCTTCATGGGCGGTAAGGGCAACATCCTCAATGTGCTCGAACTGGTCGAAGACCCCAATACCATCTTGCGCAAAGAAGGCGTTGAGGCGGCGGTGGCCAAATACCCGGAGGTCCAGATCGTCCAGGAAATCGCTGGCATGGAGTCGATTGAGACCAGTACCGCCAAGATCCAGGACGCGCTCTCGGCGCGAATCGAGGAGATTGACGGCGTGATTTGCACGGGGTACACGCCGACTGTGGCCGCGGCGACCATCCTAGCGGAGTGGAACCAAGCTCCGGATAACAAGCGCATCCACTTCGTCGGCATCGACACAGACTCGGTGGTGCTCGACGCGATCCGCCGGGGGGCCATTGACGCGACCATCTCGCAAAACCCCTACGGACACGGCTACATCACGTGCGCCCTCTTGAGCTATCTGCTCAACGGCTGGCAGGCCAATCCCGACCACTACTTCGTCAACTCGGGTACCGTGCTAGTAACCAAAGACAACGTCGATACCTTCGCGGACGAAGTCATGGCCATCACCGCGCGGATTATGGGCGAGTTAGAGACCAAATACCTCAGCCCGCCCCGCTGACTCGTGCTCGAACTGCAATCCATCAGCAAGCACTTCCCCGGCGTCCGGGCACTGGACGACGTCTCGCTCTCTTTCCTGCCGGGCCAGATCCACTCCCTAGTCGGCGAAAACGGCGCTGGCAAGAGCACTTTGCTCAAAATTGTCATCGGGATATACCAGCCCGACGCCGGGCGGATGCTCTTCGATGGCACACTGCTGCGCGTGCGCAACTGTCGCGACTGCCTCGACCGCGGCATCGGCTTGGTCCACCAAGAGATCCAGGTAGTGGCCGAAGCCAGCGTTGCCGAGAACATCATGCTCGACAAGTTAGACGCCTTCAGCCGGTGGGGCCGCCTCGACTGGCCACGGCTCGACGACCAAGCGCGGGCCGCGATGGCGCGGGTCGGGCTGGACATTGACCCGCAAGCGCCCATTGGCGATTTAAGCGCGGCCCACAAACAGCTCGTGCAGATTGCCCGGGTGTTGTCGGCCGAGGCGCGGGTCCTGCTATTAGACGAGCCGACTTCGTCGCTTACTGAGCACGAAGCGGCCCGGCTCTTTGGCATTTTGCGCCAGTTACAGGAGGCAGGCGTGGCCATCGTCTTTGTCTCGCACAAGTTCGACGAGGTCTATCAGATCGCCGACCAAGTCAGCGTGTTGCGGGACGGACGACACGTGGGCACGAGGGAGTTGGCCGGGCTGCCGCGCGCCGAGCTTATTGAGATGATGATCGGTCGGCGCGTGGAGACGGCTTCGTTTGGCACACCGGCGGTGGATCGGGCGCGGGAAGTGCTCAGGGTCGAGGGGCTGTACGCGCCGGGCCGAGCGCACCGAGTGAGCTTTTCTCTCTACGCTGGCGAGATTTTGGGCTTGTACGGCTTGGTGGGGGCCGGGCGCACCGAGTTGGCGCGGCTGCTGGTGGGGGCCGAGCAGGCCGAGCGCGGTGCCGTCTATATCCAAGGGACAAAAGCGCGGATCGGGTCGGTGGCCGACAGCCTGTACAAATACAGCATGGGCTACGTAACCGAAAACCGCAAAGAGGAAGGCCTACTATTGGACTCCACCGTGCGGACTAACCTCGGCATTGCGATATGGGAGCGGATCGTCGGCAAGTTCACCCGTCGGATCGACGACCGGGCGGAGACCCAAGCCGTGCAGGCGATGGTCGCGGCGCTGGATATTCGCACGACAGGCTTAGAGCAGGTGGTAGCGCAACTCAGCGGTGGCAATCAGCAGAAAGTCAGCTTGGGCAAGTGGCTGGCCGCCGGCTGCGACATCCTGATCGTCGATGAGCCGACCGTCGGGGTGGACATCCAGGCCAAGGCACAGATCCACCGCTTGCTGTGGGACTTGGCGGCCAAAGAAGGCAAGGCCATCATTTTGATCTCGTCGGACATGCCGGAGATCATCAGCTTAGCGGGGCGGATCCTCGTCTTTAAGGACAAGCAGATCGTCCACGAAATCGCCGAGATCCACGAGCAGGAATTGAGCTACGACGCGATAAGCCGCCGCATCGGCCTGCATCTGAACTGAGTCAATGGGAAGTTCTCTGGGGTGAGGGAACATCCCTGAAAACCAGATAGGTTTCTTGACAGGCAAAGCCCTTTTTTTTGATACCTAGCCCCAAAACAGATAGACATAGAAGACATAGAATTGAGGATGTGATATGTCCGACGAAAAGACACAGCCTACGGAAAACCACCAAGATACCCAGTGGACTCGTTTTCTTGAGGAATTGCGCCAGTGGCCTTGCGACGCTCCTCAATGGGAAGGAGTCCAAAGATTTATCGACCAAGTCCAACTCGTGGCAGAGCAGAAGGGTCGAGAACGGGAAGAGGCCGGACGATTCCAACTCCAGCAGGTCTTGGAGAAATTGCAAGAGAACTACGAGGTAATTCTCGTCGATTACTTTCAATGCTCAAACCTATCCAAATGGGAAGCGGCTAGCTGCCCTATGGACCAAGTTGCCGAGCGGACGGAGGCTGTCAAAGATCTGCTAGCGCAACTGGACCGACGTCAAACGCTCGACCAAGAGGTTCCACAAAATCACTTGGAAGGCCGCAAGAAACGGACGGAATTGGGTGAAGTAGAGCTTCGGATCAGCAAGTTGGTGGAACGACTCGGCCAAGATTTTCCTACGGATCTCTTGGAGCCGCCTTTGGACGACGCTGCCGAAGAGAATGATCAGCTATCCCCGGAGCCACCAAGTTCCGAAAGAGACTCTTCTGGTGCTCCCACTGACCAAAAAGCTGAAGAAGACGCCAGCTCATTCAAAAAAGCTCTGCAAAAGGAAGCCATTCTTGAAGAAAAACCCCAAACGCCGCCTCTCCCTCAACCAGAAGACCGCGAGCCAGCCCCTGTCCAAGCTACCCCACCTGATGAGAAGCCCCTGTCTTTGCGCTCGGCTCAAGAGGTGGCGGTCCTGTTGCAAGCAGAAGACTCGGATGAACACTGGGAATCGTTGGGATGGAGCTTACTGGCTGAAGATGACTTGGCCGGAGCCTACTGGCTGGCTCGTTCTCTGAAAGCAGCGGGCCGCGATGTGCCGGTTGCCCCGGAATTGCTTGCCGCGCTGCAAGAGGCGCACTGGTTGGAGAATGATACCGACAGTTTGGTCTCCGATATCCGGCAGATTGCTTCGGAGTATGCTCCCCAAAGTACTACTTCCGAGCGGTTGGTAGGGTTGGCTGCGGCTTTGCGTCCCAGCTTGGTTGCCCCGCACACTGGCTTGGTCGGCTGGCTCCCGCAAAAAGATGAAGTCAATCCCGGACTGGGTACGCTAGCCGAGGCTGTTCGCACTTTTGCGTCAGCAGGTCATCCCTTGCGGGCTGAAGATCAACAGGGAGCAGAAGGCAGGGCAACTCACGAGAAGGACATTAAAGAGACCGTTGAGCAGGCCCGTCGCTTCTTGGCCACTAATCAGGTTAGCAAGCTGAAGTTCAAACGGGCAACCGATGTGTTGCATCGGTTGGTGTCCCCGGAAGGGGATTTAACCCTCTTGCTCACTCCGGTCATTAAAAATAAGGCCGACCAAGTAGCGCAAGTCCGGCAGCGCATAATCGATTTCGGGGAGCGCAAGCAGATTGAACGTTGCCTCCATCAGATTGATCAAGACTTGGCCGGGGCCAAAAAACGCAAAATCACAGGAGATCCCATCAATCAGTTGGTGCGGAGTGTCGAAGAAGCTGTCGGTCTGGCCAATAGCTGGTGTTCCCTAATTACGCGGGAACGGGTCGCCCGAGACAAGGGCGACTGGTGGGCCGGTCATGTGGAGAAACTGCGCCGCCGAGTACAGGAGGTCCTCCCCGATGTCAATGTCGAACTCAAGCGAATGCAAGACCAACTGCAAGAAGAAGCCGCGTTGGGCCATGTTCTACGGTGGGCCATAGGCCAAGTAACAGGTATGCTCGGCCTGGAGGAGCAAGCCGATATTGAGGGACCTGAAGAAAGGATGAAGAGCGGGAGCAATTCACTGGGCATAGCTTTATCCCACCGCTTGTTGTATGTCCCCGAAATTTTCCTCGACGAAGATGGCCATCCTACAAAGGATCAGGAGGGCGATATTGCCAAGTATTTGCGTCAGTCCCTAGCTGAAAAACGCGCACTCCCCATGGCTTGGGAGATGCGGATTGAAGGACAGGATTTTCGTTTCACTGATGTATTGATGAATGCGTTGGAAGACTATGAGGATCGCCAACGGCTTGAAGATCGAAACGACGAGGAGCTCAAAAGTGCTCAAGCAGGGCTAAAGGACGACGTCAACCGTGTGGAAGGTGCTATCGAAAAGGGACTAGTGGACGGCCTGATCTCAGAAAAAGAACGCGCCGCTCTCAGTGCTAAACTGCCGAGAGTTGAAGAGGCTTTGTACTTCCCACCTTTGTTCCGGCGATTAGATGATATCGGAGAGCAATTGGAGCAAAAGCTCGAAGAACGGCTACGAGAGTTGGAAGTTCAATGGAAGGAAATGAGGCAAGGCTTAGCGCAGAGTATCCAAGCCGACCTAACAACCGCGGCGACATCTATTCAAAGAGCTTTTACGCAGCGCGATACTAGGGTTATAGAAGAAAGTCTGGCCCACTTGCGCGAAATTCGCGCCGGTGAACGCGAATGGCAGGATGAGTGGTTTGCCCGACCCGACAAGCTCGACATCTTCAAGAAGTTCCAAGAGGCTTGTCCTCGCATTGAAGAAGCACTTAGCAGTTTGGGTAGTGTTGCGCGACTAGCCGAAGTGATTGAGCAAGGCCAAACTTGGGCAGACATGGAGTTTGGCGAATTGCCCCAAGAATGCCAGGAAGAGGCCGCCAAAGTGCTGCGTTCTTGGCACCAGCTAAAACGCCTTGATGGACAACAGAGTAAAAACCAAAGATATATCCAAGTTCTTTTAGAGTACTTGGGTTTCCGCCCGTCGGAAGGAAAATCGGCCGTGAGCGTACGCGTGAAAAAGCGCGATCAAGATTGGCTCTACTGCCAAGTGGATGCTTTGGCCAGCGACCTAGTGCGGCCCATCCCGCAGTTGGGCTCGCAAGCCAGCGGCTGCTACAATGTGGTGTGTTTTTGGAAACGCCCTAGGGCTGCCTCCATTGGAGCGTTTTTGCGCGAATTGGGACTGGATAATCAGACGGTGGTTGTTTTTTCTTTCCAGCGATTGTCTGAACGATCGCGGCGCGACATTGCCGCCCGAGCCAGAGAAAAGCAATTAGCTCTGGTAGTGCTAGATGAAATTTTGCTGGTATTTTTGGCGGGGCTTGACGATGCTCGCCTTCCAATCTTCCTACGTTGTAGTCTGCCCTACGCTGCCCTCAATCCCTATACGCCGTTCCAAGCGGGAAATGTACCACCTGAAATATACTACGGCCGCGATGAGATGATCCGCCAGCTAAACGAGGCGTCTTGCATCGTGTTCGGCGGGCGACAGCTGGGCAAATCCTCCCTGTTGCGCCAAGTGGAGCGCGAGTTCCACCAACCCACACGCAAGCAATACGCTTGGGTTGAGGACATCAAGCTAGTGGGAGATATACTTACAGGCGAGCAGCCGGCTCGGCTGTGGATCAAATTGCGCGATGGCTTTAAGAATAACTCTCTAATAAGAGCAACAGAGGCAAACCAGCCTGAAAGGATCATCCAATACATCAAGAAAGCGATGGAGGAGTCGCCCCAGCTGCGAGTTTTGGTTCTGTTTGACGAAGCCGATCACTTTCTCTCCGCCGATGCCAAGAACGGTTTCCAAGTGGTCGAGGGCTTGCGGAACTTGATGTCGAATACCCAAGGGCGCTTCAGAGTAGTCTTTGCTGGCCTGCACGATGTCCAGCGTTTTAACAATATCGCCAATCAGCCTCTGGCCCATTTCGGTCAGAGCTTATTGATAGGACCTCTAGAGGCTGAGCCAGCCCAGCAGTTAGTGCAAGAGCCGCTAGATATATTGGGCTACCGGTTCGCCGATGAGACCACCGTGCTCAAAGTTTTGTCCTACACCAATTACCACCCGGGTTTGATACAGTACTTCTGTCACGAACTCGTCAACCGGCTCCAGGAAAAAAAGTATTCGTCGGGACCGCCCTATGAAGTGCTCGCAGACGATGTAGAGGCAGTATATCGCACCCCTAGAGCACGGCAGATCATTCGGGAACGGCTTGACTGGACCTTGGCCCTAGATCATCGCTACCAGTGCATCGCTTGGACTATGATCTATGCCCAGAAAGAGACGCGCGATAGCTATGTCCGTTCATTCAGCGCAGCCGAACTTCTCGAACTAGCGCATGAGGAGTGGTCGCAGGGTTTCGAGAAATGCGATAGCCAAGTTTTTAGGGTATTGCTCGAAGAAATGGTTGGCTTGGGTATATTGGTGCGCAATTTGGAAAACCAATATCTGCTACGCAGTCCCAATCTGGTTCGCCTCATGGGTACCGTAGAGGATATAGAGTACCGTTTGCTAGAACTGGCTGAAAAATCTCCACCGTCTCAACTTCGTCCCGAAAGTCAGCATGTGTTGCTAGAGGCCCAAAACCGCCTGTATAGTCCCTTGACGTTGACGCAGCAAAGCGATTTGCAAGAAAGTGGGGAGTCGGGCGTAGCTTTAGTTTTTTGCTCTCCAGCATTGGGGCTGAATGTGTTGGACCAAGCCTTAAACCGCATAGGCGGAAGCGAGATTCCCGCCCAAGAATTGACCCGAGTCGAACGAACCTGTGCGTGGTTGCAAGACTATGCTGCCCGGAAACGACCCGGGGCCGACCAGTCCTTGGTGTATGGCCAACTCAAGGGCACAGGAGGCAATATGGCCCAATGCGTCTGGCGCGTATGGCAAATGTGCGAAATTTTTAAGCAGGGGCGAAGACGGCCGCTAAAAGTGGTTTTTGCTTTCAATCCAGCGGCCACTCGGTCTTGGCTGAAGGTAGATGCAGACCAGCGCACAGATCGGGAAAATCGGGCGGAGCTCATGTATCTGCGCCGTTGGGACGAAGTAGGCATTCAGCAGGCGTTGAGCCAAGCCGAGAAAATGGATTCGCCCGAGGTCTGTCAAAAGGTACTGGAAGCTACGGGGGGATGGCCTTTCTTGCTGGACGCTCTTTTGCGCCGGTGTGGCGACGATACCAACCCTCGACCTTATGCAGATACCTTGATCGAGGAGACGGGGTCTGAGTTGCTACGTCAGGTTGGATTGGATTATCAGGAGTCTCTGGTTTTGCGGAAGCTCGCCGAGCTTGGCACAGTCCAAGATACGGATGAAGATTTAGAGACCTTGAGAAGTTTTATAAATGAAGACACTCTCGAAGATGACGCTCCTCTTACGATAGATGCCTGTAGGCTGACTGTGGAGTTTTTGCACCGAATGCAATGCCTTAAAAAGAATAACGAGGAGTACCGCGTTGAGTCCGTCTTGGGTCAAGTAGTTAGCCTTCTATGAGCTTGGGACTGACTAATTCCCTCGTGCAGATGCCCACGGCCCGGCAACTGCTCAACCTCATGCTGCGCGACCTGAGGAGCGGCCGCAGTGTGTTGGGCTTGCTACCCGAAGGAGTTGATTCCAGTCTGCTGCGGTCGGCTTTGTGGGATGGTCTGGAGCACTTGCATCTGCATATTGAAGAGATTGCTATATCCGATTTAGACGCCCAAATACCAATAGCGGCTTTAGGTCAAGCTATGGGAGTAGATTGGGGTGCTCCTACTACAGCGCGCACGGTAGGCAATCTCTTAAAACAAGCAGACTGGCTCGAAATTTTGTTCCTCGAGGGCTTTAACGAATTAACTGAAGAAAGCCGAGTACAGTGGCTGCAACTTATGGAGAGGTGGGCACGAGAATGCCAAGGTGGGGACTATGCTGACGCGAGCCCCCCGGCACTATGTCTGCTGGCTGAAGCATCGAAAATACCTTACTCACTTCCCGCAGCGAATGTATTGCTGTCCATCCATGTCTGGAGGGGCATCCCCACTACTGCGGAAATGCGGTTGTTGTGCCAATTGGCCGGTGAGCAGGATACTACTCCTTTAAGCTGCTGGAAAGAGCACACGATTCCATCCCTTGCGGGTTCTGATTTGGAATTGGTCGATTATTTGTGGGCAGAAGAGTATTGCGATGGAAGAGAATTGGCGGGTGTACTACAGATTTTTGCTGAGAGGCGCGGCTGGAATCAGGATGAGTTAGAGGCTTGGTCGGCTCATAGACTGCCCCAAGATGCGACTACTTGGCTAGATGACTGGCCGTTGTCTCCTCGTTTATACAGGGCTTGGGCCCGGGGGATAGTGCATTGGACCCCGGAGCACGGTCTGGAACGCCACAGCGCGGTCTTGGCCATGCTGGATCAACAAGAAGCCTTGGATCATCGATTGTGGCGTGGTCAGGCAGAATTTCTCTTGGCCCAAATTGACCAAATACGATTGGGTTTGTGTGCTCACCTCAACGAAACCTATGGACCAGCTTGGCCTTATAAGTGGCAAAAACCGGAGACCGATATAGAATGTCAGGAGGTAAGAGAAACGCCCTTTGCCTGTCAGTGGGGGCACCTGAAATTTTTGCTGCAAAACTGCTCGGAACTGCATAGAGAACGACGGTGGTCTTCCTTAGTGCAATACTCGTGGCACATTCGCACGAAACTAGCGCACTATCGCCCTATATCCCTCCAAGAATACGAAAAATTCTACCGGGAACGAATGCTTAGTCATCGGAACGGTCCATTGACCGCTTGGTGATACATCGGCCTGCATCTGAATTGACTATGGAACGCCTACGCAGACTCATGCGGCACAACGACTCCGGAATCGCCTTGTCGGCGGGGTTGTTGTTTATGGGATGTGCGCTCAGCTCGGAGAGCTTTCTATCGGCGTACAACCTCTTCAATATCTCCCGGATCGTTGCGTTTTCCGCGTTGGTGGCGCTGGCGCAGGCGGTAGTGCTGGTCGCCGGGGGGATGAACCTATCCGTGGGGGCCATCGGCGGCTTGGCGACCATCGCCACTGGGTACTGCATCGAGGTGTTGGGTCTGCCGGGGTGGTTAGCGGCGTTGGTGGCACTGGGGATCGGAGGCGTGGCCGGGTGGGTCAACGGGGTCATCATCACGCGGTTGCAGATCAATTCCTTTATCGCCACGCTGGCTACGCTCTTTGTCTTTACGGGGTTGGTACATGGGTTTTCCGAAGGCTACGCCTATACGGACATCCCTCGGGAATTCACGTTTTTAGGGCGACAGAAGTTTTTGGGGCTGTCGAATTTGTTCTGGACGATGGGGCTGGTGCTGCTGGCGACGCACTACGCATTTCGGCACACGGTTTTCGGGCGGCGGCTGTTGGCGACCGGGGGGAATCAGGAGGCGGCTAGGCTAGCGGGGATCCATACCGACCGGATGATTTTGCTGTCGCACGTGCTGTCGGGTGGAGTGGGTGCGCTGGCCGCGGTGTTGTGGGTCTCGCGGATGGGCTCGGCGCAACCGGCGACTGGTAAGGACTGGCTGATTACCAGCTTTGCGGTAGCCATTGTTGGGGGGACTGGGCTGGCGGGTGGGCGCATCTCGGCACTGGGCCTGCTATTAGGGGCAGTCATCATCGTTCTCATCAAGAACGGCTTGGTGATGCTGGAGGCCAACGTCTATTACGAGCAGGCGTTTTTGGGGTCGATCATCCTGTTGGCCGTGGTGGTGAGCCGGGTGCGGGAGCTGTATGGCGGGCGAGGCGGAGGTTAGCGAGCCGATCCAATCGGTCGCGAAGGCAGAGACGTTCATTAGGCCAGATAGTGGCTAGGGAAGCTAAGGCTGTCGCTCTATCTCTTGACTAGTAGAGAATGATCTCACATGATGAGATCATATTGCCCGCACATATTAGTTGTATCTCAAGGAGGTACGCCTTGGCGGATGTTCTGAAGAGCATGACCCTGCGTGGGCTGGATCCCCAGCTTGCCGCCAAGTTGAGGAAAGTGGCCGAACAGGAAGGCAAGAGCGTGAACCTAGCGGCACCAGAAGCCCTCCGCAAGCAGTTCGGATTGGACAAACTCCGTCGGTTCACGAAGATCACCTGTTCGGACGCTGGGACGAGGATGAGTTCACTCAGATTCAAAAGTAGCCCAATAATTACTTCATTTTTTATAAGCCCCTTCTTCTCCCGGCTCGCCTGACTCCTCTGGATAGAGCACTACCCGCACGTAGCGGTCCATATTGAAATACTTCTGCGCCGCCTGCTGCACCGCCTCCCCCGTCAGCGAATCGACCAACGCTGGATACTGAATCAGCAGCCTCGGATCGACCCCGTTGAAGTCGAGCGCCTCCAAAGACCCAGCCCAGAAGCTGTTCTCCTTGAGGTCGGTCTCGCGCTGGCGCTTGCGCATTTCCTTGACCTTATCGACATAGAGGTCGGTAGTGCCGACGGTTTTTAGGCTGTCGATCTGCTCAAAGACCACCTGAGTCAGCTCTTCGACGCGCCCGGGATCGCTGCCAAAGGTGATGGAAATGCGGTATTCCTCATCTGGGTAGCGCGCGCCGCTGCTGCTGACCCATACCCCATAGGTGCCGCCCAAATCCTCGCGCAACACCTCGCGCAGCTTGATCTGCAGCACGGAGGTCATGGCCCTGAGTTCGAGGTTGTTTTTCCAGCCGTCGTATTCAAAAGGACCAGTGAAAATCAGCCGCGATTGGCTCTTGGGTTCGATGCCGCGATAGACCGCTTTGTCGATCACGCCCTCCGGGGCCTCAATGCCGACATCGCGCCAAGTCTCCTCCCGTCCCGTAGTCGGCAAACCGCCCAAATAGGTGCACACCAGCGGCTCCATCTCGTCGAGGGTGAAATTGCCGACAAAGAAAAACGAGAAGTCGCCGACATCGGCAAAGCGATCTTGGTACACGGCCATGGACGTGGCCAAGTCCATCTCGTCGAGCAACTCCAGCGACCAAGGACGCGCCCGGTGGTGATACTGCGCCATGGTGACCGCAATGGTGTCGCCGAAAGCCGTCTCCGGGCGCACACTGCGATTCTGGATGGAGCCTCTCATGCGCGTCTGATAGGCTTGGAAGGCCGTGCTGTCCTGTCGCGGCGCGGTGAAGAAGGCGTAGATCAGCTCGAACAGGGTCTGGATATCTTCGGGCGAGGCCGAGCCAGAAATGCCCTCCCGCAAGCTGCTGATCCACGGCGATACTCGCACCACTTTGCCGGCCAGTTTCTTCTCCAGTGCGATCTTGTCAAACGGCCCGACGCCGCCTTCGCTCACCACGGCGGTCGCCGTCGAGGCCGCCACGTAGTCCGCGTCGGGGACCAACGAATGCCCGCCGGGGCTATAGGCCCGGAAGAGGATCTCATCGTTTTTGAAGTCCGTTGGTTTCAGGCACACTCGGATGCCATTGGCGAGGGTCCACCAAGTCGCGCCGATCTCGGGGATTTGGCTGCGTTCGACGACTTCAGCCGGAGCTGGCACTTGCGCCACCAGCGGCTCGTCGGACACCTCGTCGGCGTATGGCGCGATTTCCTGCTGCGCCACCTCGGCGAAGATCGCCAGCATATCTTGCTCGCTGGGCACGGCAATGTCCTCTTGCTCGGGTGCCTCTACGGCGATCACCCGGTTCTTTTCGCTCGTCCACTCGCTGGCCAGCGCATTGACCTCCTCCAGAGCAATGCCGGGGACCAACTCTTGGTAGAGTTCGTACTCCTTGGCAATGCCGGGGATGGCCTCGTCGGTCAGCAGGTGGCGCACGTATTCGGCGGCAAAACCGCTCGACTGCTGCTTGTCGCGCTCGCGGTAGGACTGCTCCATGCCGCGCAGCATTTCCTTTTTCTCGCGCTCCAGCTCAGAGGCAGTAAAGCCGTATTCTCGCACTCGAGCCGCTTCAATCAACAGGGCATCAAGCCCGGCGTCGAAACCGTTGTTTTGCACCCCAGCGCCGAGGATGAAGAACTCCTTGGAGCGCAGCCAGCGTCCCTGGCCCGAATAAGCACCCAAAAAGGGCGGCTCGGGCCGCTTGGTCAGTTCGTGCAGCCGCTGGTTGAACATCCGGTGATATAGGGCCTCAATCAGCGAGCGGCGGTAGGTGCTCACCGTTCCTTGGGGCCGCACATCCATTTTGTAGTAGATGCTGACGCTGTTGTACGTGGCTTCTGGATCGGTGGCAATGGCGAAGAGCGTCTCCTCGTGGTCGGGCACGGGGAACACCGTGCGTTCGCCGGGGCTTGCTGCCGCCGGGATGCGCGCAAAATACTCCTGCACTAGCGCCTCTATTGCCGCTGGCTCAATGTCGCCGACGGCCACAAAACCCATCAGATCGGGCCGGTACCAAGTGCGGTAAAAGCGGCGTAGAGCCTCGTGTTGAAAGGTGTCGAGCACGGCCTTCTGGCCGATGGGCAAGCGCACGGCGTAGCGCGAATCTTTTAGGAGGATGGGCAATTGCTGGTCGAACATGCGCTGCTGAGCACCGCGCCTCAGCCGCCACTCTTCGATGACTACGCCCCGTTCCTTGTCGATCTCCTCGGTCTCAAAGCTGATCTGGTGCGCCCAATCCTCCAAAATTTGGAAGGCTGTCTGCACCACCTCGGCGCTGTCGGTGGGTACCGTCAGCATGTACACTGTTTCGTCGAAGCTGGTGTACGCATTGAGGTCCGGCCCAAAGCGCATGCCGATTAGCTCCAGATAGTCCACCAACTCCTGCTTGGCAAAGTTTTTGGTGCCATTGAAGGCCATGTGCTCGGCAAAGTGCGCCAGCCCCTGCTGATTCTCGTCCTCCAAAACCGAGCCTACATCAACCACCAGCCGCAGTTCGACCCGGTTTTCGGGCTTCTGATTTTTGCGGATGACGTAGCGCAGGCCGTTGTCTAGCTGGCCGACGGTCACCAGCGAATCAATGGGCAGCTTTTCCTCGATCGTCTCCTCCACCGCGGCTTGCTGCATGGGCGTTGGCGATGTGCTGGCGCAGGCGCACAGCAGCATTGGAAACACAACGAACAGCATCAAAACTCGTCTCATCTAAGACTCCTGTTTTAAGTGGTTAATAGCCGATTAATCCACTTCAATTAGCGGTTCGCTCTAGGATGGAAATTTTCGCTTTGGGATGCGTACGGAGGATGCCGTGCATCCCCTGAACGGTGCGTCGATCCACTTCTCGGGCGTAAACTTGGTCCCAGAACGCTGCATTCTCTTGCTGCTCTTTGCTCAGATCTTCGAGGTATATTTCGTCTTCTTCTGCCGAAAATAGCAAATCAAAGACCTGATCGGGTACAGCGTATCGTTCAAAACGGCTGTTCAGTGCTTCATCGACAATGGCGGTATGGTTTTCTTGGTCGAGGCATGCATCATATAATTTCGCTCTTGTATAAGAATAGTGCCAGACCACCAAGGCATCTCATTTGACGCTTGACGCTACTGGCGCAGAAGAGGGGCCACTGACAAACGCCGCGCTCGCTTCGGCAATGGAGCCAAACGCGCCGTCGGCCACGGCGGCGCACAGCGCAGCACCAACGGCCGCCTCTTCGCCGTGCGAGCCTACGTGCAGCGGCATAGCAAACTCAGCCTCCAACGCCGCCCGCAGCACGGGATTCAGCTCGACGCCGTTGCCCGCGCCAACCAGCTTGGAGCGCACACCCGCGCCCAGCCTGATGGCCGCGCGATACGAGTCGGCCAGTTCGGCGGCCATGCCTTCCAGCAGCGCACGCGTTAAATGCCCGGCAGTCAGCGTCGCAGCGGTCAGCTCGCGGAAGGCAGCTTTGGCGCGTGGCCTGCTGCGCGACCCGGAAAACAGCGGGTCGGCGCGCACGCCCTCGGCCCCGGCCGGCACGTCGGCCGCTAAGGCTACGAGCCGCTCGTAGAGGGCCTCGCTGTCGGGTTGGATATCGGCGAGGACATAGAGGGTGTCGGCGAAGAAGTCGCGCAAGGTTCTGAACGTCCGTCCGCCAACGGCCCCCACGCCGGCGAGCAGATAGCCGCGCTGCATATAGGGACGGAGTTCGAGCCAGCCGCACGGCAATGGAGCTTCGATGTGCAGTGCGGCTTGCCCGCCGGTGCCGACATTGACGGCCACGGTGTTGGCGCAATCGGCGACCGTGCCGGCAAAGCTGCACTGGTGATCGCCGGATGCCACGGCGACAGGCAGCCCCGCTGGAACGCCGAGCTTGTGGGCCATCGCTGCGGTTAGGGAGCCGGCCATGGTACACGATGAGACGAGATCGGGAAACAGCGACTGGTCCAGGCCGAGCGCGGCGATAAGCTCGTCCGCCCAGCCGCGCTGGGCCACGTCATAGACGCCCCAGCCGAGCGCATCTGTGGGATCGACAACCGGTCGTTTGCCCACCAAGCGCGACACCACAAACTCAGGGGCCGTTGTGCCGCTGACGCCGCTGGGAAGCTGATGGTTGGCTTGCAGCCAAAACAGGTGCGGCGCAGCATGGCCAGCCACGAGGGGGCAGCCGGTATGGGCAAAGGCGAGCAGCTCTCCCTCGGCGGCGGTAGCACCCCCGCGCTGGGCCATGGCGTCGAGGTAAGTGTGCCGATGATCCGGTAGAGGGTCTTGGGCACGTTGGTCCTGCCAAGAGAAAAAAGGACCTACGGCATTGAGCGCGGCGTCGAGGAGCTGCAGGCCCTGTTGCTGCCCGGTGACGCCGATGGCCGCTGGCCGGGCGCTGGTGCGGGCTACGAGTGCGGCGGCGTTGTCAATGGCTAGCTCGGTCATCGCGTCGAGGTCCCACTCCGAGCGGCTGATTCGCTTGTCCGCTGCGGAGGTTACTTCGGATAAATTGGCCGTACTGGCTGCGCCGACGACGGCGTTGGTGTCGAGGTCAATGACGATGGCGACGACGGTCGTAGAGCCGATGTCTAGCGCGAGATAGTGCATTGACATGAGATTAAGAAAGGCGCGACCAGTCGAAGACCACGCCGAGGTATTCCTCTTTATTGGCGGTAAGTCCCTCGTACATCTGCTGACAGTCTGCCGGGGACGCTAGGTGCGTGAGCAGGGGTTCGACGACGAGCTGGCCGCCGGCGATCCACGCGGCGATCTGGCGATAATTCGCGTCGAGATCGCGGCAGCGCTCGGTGGCGTGCTGCGGCCAGCGCCACTCGAGAGCGCCGATCATGCGAATCGCTTCTAGGTGAATGTGCAGCAGCATGGGCGTCACATCGAAGTGGGCCGGGGCGCGCGGACTGCCGAGGAGGATGAGTTCGCCGTGGCGGGCAATGCACATCGCGGTCTGGGCGATGACTTCGCTGATGCCAATGGCCTCGACGCCGATGTGCGCACCGGTGCCGCCGGTCCAGTCGCGCACCACTTTTTCCAGATCGTCGCGGCCGGGATTGACCGTGTGCTCAATGCCGCAGGCTTGCGCTTGGCGCAGGCGTAGCTCGGACAAATCTGCGAGCATGACGTCGGCACCGGCTAGGCGGAAGAGCTGGGCGGCGAAGTTGCCCACTAGGCCGCCGCCGACTATGAGCACGGTGTCTCCAGGCTGAACGCTAGAAGAGCGCAAAGCCGAGATGCTGACGCCGGCCATGCGAGCAAACGCGAGGTGCTGGCCGGAGGCCTCGCGCGAGACGGGCAGCACCATGCGCTGTGCATCCGCCTTGACAATGGAAGCGTGGCGGGCAAAGGACAGCACGCGGTCGCCCGGTTGTATGCCGGTGACTGCGTCGCCGACTATGAGCACTTGACCGAGGTTGCCGTACCCGGTGTGGCGGGGATACTGGCCAGCGTCGCCAAAAGGCATCTGCTTGACGAGGCCGGTAAAGCCCGCGCCTTCGGTGCCGGCGCTGACGATGGAGTATTCGGTCTCTATCAGTACTTCCGAGGGATGCAGGCGGTCGTCGAGTTCGGTCTTGGCGACTTCAATCCGCCCCGGCTCTACGACGGTGAGTCCATGGATTAGCACGCCGATCAATCCTCCTTGAACGGGCCGCAGTGGAAGCAAGTGAGAAGTATAAAGGGCCTTTAGGGGAGCAGCGTCAAGCCGTGCAGCGGCGGTGAAAGCTGCTTGACGAAAAATGCCGACCTTTTCTATTTTTATCATTTTTTAGAGACTAAGACACCGCTGAGGCCCGGCCGAGCAGGCTGTTAGAAAGGAGGCGCATCGCGTTGTTTTGCACCCGAACGCTTCTTCCCACAGGACTTATTGCTCTTTCTGTCTTTGTGCAATGTAGCCGGTCGGCGACCCCGGCGACCCCACCGCCGCCCAAATACACCGGCGATCTGCCGGTGTTGCGATCTCACGGCAAGTTGCGCGTCATAGTCCCCCCAGAGCCGATTGCTCACATACCCAAGTCCGCAGAACCGGTGACGATTGACTACGACCTCGCCTACGGCTTGGCCGAGGTGCTCAAGCTGGAGCTCATGCTGGTAAAGGCTGAAGATTATGCCCAGATGGTACAGAAACTACTAGAAGGCGAGGGCGACATCGTCGCTGCTAGCCTGACGATTACGCCAGCGCGACAGAAGCAAGCGGCGTTTTCCGTGCCGTATCTCTATGTGGATGAATATCTGATTACCGCGGCCGGCGACAGTCTGCCGATGGCGATTGAGGACTTGGCCGGCATGAAAATCGGCGTCCGGCACTCCAGCTCTCACTATCAGACCCTGTTGGATATTCAGCAACAGGTACCGTCGTTGCACATAGATGCCGCGCCGGAAAAGCTCGGGCTCGAACATCTCCTCGACGGCATTGTCCGCGGCGAATACCAAGCGACCGTAGCCGACGAGCATTTGTGGCGGGTGGTGGAAAGCTATTACGACAGCATGGTCACGCCGCTAATAGTGGCCGAAAACCGCCCGATTGCCCTAATGATGCGGCCCGATGATGTGCAGCTCAAGACCAAGGTCAATGAATATCTGATCGCCCAGCAGTTTACGCGCCAGTCCCAGCAGGCCTTCACCGACGACCTGCCCGGCTTAAAAGAGCGTCAGCGGCTGCGCATGATCACGCGCAATAATGCGATGACCTATTTCATCCACCGCGGCCGGCAGGTGGGCTTTGAATACGAGCTTATCAAGGGATTCGCCGACCGGCACGACCTGCGGCTCGATATTGTCATTCCGGAAAGCCACGCCGACCTGCTGTCGCATTTGAACGAAGGCAAAGGCGACCTCGTAGCCGTGGCAATGACCATTACCGAGGAGCGACGGGCACAGGCGGCATTTACCCTGCCCTATAACGAGGTAGAAGAGCTCGTGGTCGTGCGTGCGGAGGAGGATTCGATTGCCAGCGTCCAAGACTTGGCCGGACGCACGGTCCACGTGCGCCCAAGCTCTTCTTTTTACGCCACCCTGATGGCCCTCGCCGATTCCATAGAGGGTTTGCAGATCGCGCTACTACCCGACTCCCTCGAAACCGAAGACATCCTAGCCGGCGTCGAGGAGGGGCGCTACGACATTACTCTGTGCGACTCCAATCTGCTCGACGTGGAACTTGCCTACGGACGCCAGCTAAAGGCGGCCTTTAGCATCAAGCCGACGTCTTTGGGATGGGCGGTGCGCGAGGACAATCCGGCCTTATTGGCGGCGCTTAACCAGTATATAAAAAAAGAAAAAGGTGGCTTGTTTTTTAACATGATGAAGAAGCGATACTTCAAAAACAAGCGCACCATCGCCAAGGCGAAGGACTCGCTGCGGGTCGATTTGAGCGGTCGCCTGTCGCCCTATGATGAGTTAGTAAAAAAATACGCCCAACAGTACGGTCAGGATTGGCGGTTGATTACCGCGCAGATGTACCAGGAATCCAAATTCGATCCCGAGGCCACCAGTTGGGTCGGCGCTCGCGGGCTGATGCAGATCATGCCGGGCACCGGGCACGAGTTGGGATTTACCGATCTGCACGACCCTGAAAAGAATATTCACGCGGGGGTGAAGTACATGTACCAACTGCTCAACCGCTTCGATTCAAAAATCCCCATGGATGAGCGGATGCGCTTTGCGCTGGCCGCCTACAATGTCGGGTACGGGCACGTGCTTGACGCGCGCCGCCTAGCCCGCGAAAAAGGGTGGAATCCCGACAGGTGGTTTGGCCATGTGGAACAGGCAATGCGGCTGCTGGCCAAGCCGGCCTACTACAAGCGAGCGCGCTACGGCTTCTGTCGCGGCGGACAGCCCGTGCATTACGTGAGCAACATTCAGAATAGGTACGACGCCTATGTCGGGATGCTGACTTTGGCGCAGCGGGACAGCCAAACGCGCATCTGAGCTGGTGGGCTGCTACTTGGCCTCGCAGATGGCAAGAAGCCCGTGGCATTCCGATGCTGATAGCGTGCGCCGTCAGGTGGTTTACCGCATGCGCGACCCCGTATCCCGCACTCGTCGTATTTCCCCTCTCTCACCAGCTTAGCAATTATCCGCTGCGGCGGCTCTGATTCCATTTTACATAGCTGAGGCCGTCACCTTTTGCGTCGCGGTCGGCCCGGATTGGGCGCGGACAAAACAGGCCAGCAGTGCGCTATACTTGGTGCGGCAACCCCACCAACCTTTACCCGCGTCCTAACACCCTCGCCGGCAGATGCGTAGCCAGCTCCGGCACGAACCACAGCCCCACCAACAGCAGCACCTGAATCGCGATAAAGGGCACGACTCCCCGATAGATATGTTGAACTGCCCTTTGGCCAGCGCCAAGAGCATGGCCCCCACCGCGCCAACCGAAGCCGCCTCAGTCGGCGTAGCCACCCCGAAGAGGATGGAGCCGAGCCACCCCACAGATGAGGACTAGGGGCGGCACGAGCGCTGCGCCGAGGCGGCGGATGAAGTGAACGGAACCCGGTCCGCACCTAGGAAGGAGATGGGGACAGTGAATAAAAACATCTCGAGATATCTATTACCGGCTGTGCTGATTTCGGCTATGGCAAGTGCCGACACGCCAGCATCGTACGATCTGATGGCAGGAGCGTGTTTGTGGCCCTTAAGATCAGGGACGATATCTCTGTCTTAGGAGAGGCTGGCTTCTCGCGTACTTGGAACGACGATGCTGTAGAGGTCTACTTCGCCTCGGACCCTCTGACCTCCGGCGACAAATACGAGTCCAATGATGGACAAGTGCGCATTTCATCGCATGATGGGCAGACCGCAAGCCTTGAGGGTGCGGTGGCTATTTTCGGCACACCAACACAATTGCCCTTTCTGTGGGACGTGTTGGGAGTCCGGGCGGCCTTCTTGCGAGAAGGCGAGGTGACGAGCTACGAGGTTGAGCTGCCATCCCAAGTGTTAGGCAGGCCATGGCTTCCAAGCGGCGTAACTATAGGTCTGAATGTCAAGGTCACGGATGACGATGACGGGGGGGGGCTAGACCATGTGCTGAGTTGGATGCCAGACGAGAAGAGTAACAGTTGGATCGCCACAGACGGCTTCGCAGAAGTGCAATTCTCAGGCAATGTCTCCTCGGTGGACGAGGGTGAGGCACAGATGACGGAAGCTAGAGCGACAGAAGTCGCTATAGCTGAGAAAGCCATCGGAGCCCTCCGGTCCTATCAGGACGGTCGCCTTTCGCAAGCCTATACGGAGTTCTCAGAGATCCGTGCGGAAGGCACTGTCGCAGAGCAGGCGCTGAGCATCTTTGTTCTAGCTGAGATCGCAGAAGCGCGGGGCCACAGCGACAAGAAGGCCGAGTTGCTTGAAGATCTGATACAGCTTCGCCTCGGCCCGGGATGGTCTTCGTGGAGGGCGTCGTATGCCCTGTGGGAGCTAGGTTGGGCATACGTTGACATGGGCGAGCCTAGCAGGGCTAGAAGCACCTTCACGGAGGGCCGTGACGTCGTGGCTGGTATTCTTGGAAGCGGAGTATTACTTCCACAGAGCACTCTCCTATTGCTTGCCGGTCGAGGGAGGAAGCACCAACGATCAAGATCGCTATTCAAGTGAGGTGGTTCCGGTGCTCGAAGCGAAGGCGCGGAGCCGCAGCCCTCGGGCCTTCGCCGCGGCGAAGGTTCTGGCGCGCCATTATTTAGATAGCGAGCAATATGAGGATGCAGTGAGAGTTGCTGATATAGGGCTCGGAATTGATCCGCTGTATGATGGAACGCGGCTAGTCAGAGCGCACGCCTACGAACGCAGCGGAGACTACGAGAGCGCAATGGAGGACTTCCGCTTCGTCCACGAACAGGGAATGGATCCCGTCAAACGAGGATCCGCTACCCTTGGAATTGCGAGGTGCCTAGCGGCAGCGGGCGACTGGTCTGGCGTTACGACCCTATTCAATAGCAACACGGGTCAATTCACGACCGCAGATCAGCAGATAAGTGCGGAAAGTCTTCTTCAGCGAGCCACAGCCGGTGGTAGGAGCGGCGGATGGTGGATCACCGAATGAGGCACACACTGGATACTCACTCAGACCATGGAATAGGAGGAAAAGGCAAATGTACTGGTTCAGCTTAGATCGAGGGGCTCATTTAGGCTCGTGCAAGGCCACGCGGATCGGTTCTCTGCTCATAGGAGCTTGCGTGGCATTTTCGTCACCAACGCAGGTGGAGGCAGTCAGTGCTGAGGAGGCCGTTGCATCCGCGATTGGACAGTGGGATAGAGTGCAAAACGGACACGGTCACTCTGTGGCTGAGTACCGTTGGGCAACTGGCAATATAGACACTCTGTCCGTGCTTTGGCAGCGAGAGCAGTGGGTTGCATTTGACAAGGAGCGTCTGCTCTCACAGACGGAGATGACTTTTTGGGGAGATAATGGAGAGCGAAAGACGTTCCATGTTGAAGAGTTCGATGGCGAAACGTGGACTCGTCTTGTGGGGAGTGACACTAGTAGGGTAGAGAGTGCATCAAGCGGGAACAGGCCGATGCCACACTCATACGAAGGTCATCCCGTTGGTTGGAGCGGCCTTCTCCCGGGCGATCCCAAGAGCCTTTTGGAAGAGGCTGCGAAACGCGGCGATTTTGAGGCCCAAGGTGTGGTGACGGAGAAAGGGCTACAGCGCCTTCTCCTCAAAGGCTCCGTTGTGGTTGATGATGTTGTTCGCAACATCGAATTCTGGCTGGCAGAAGAACGTGGGTATCTTCCGGTGAAAATCAGGATGCCCTTGGGCCCTGATTACCCAGGGGAGTGCGTGGTACGGCTTGAATATCGGCAGTACGGCAGTGGAGTGTGGACCCTATCAGCAGGCAGGAGTACAATGACTGACAATGAGACGTATTTGACGGAACATACGGTCGCGTTCCAGCCGGACTTTAGTGTCAACACAGGCGCACATCCTCGCTTGGAAGAGGGGCTTCAGATCCCTCCAGGTACGCTCATCATTGATGAAAGCACGGGTAATCGTAGCATCAGGCATTCCGGAGGAGGACAGGGCTTCCTTGAAGACACCGGTCCACAGAACTGGGTGGCAATGGAGCCTCAGCTTCTCGATGACGAGCAGTTGGAGAAGGTGGTTGGTAGAGGGACAAGAGTGAAATGCAGCTAGATATGCAACGAGTGCGAAGTCTCGTGGCCGTGCGATTGGGGTAGCTTTTGGTGCCGTGCGGGATGCGCCTCGGGGTCAAGCAATTGTAATCTGTCAAACAAGACGGACCTGTGTTGGTGGCAATGTCCGGGACTATATCCGCAGGTTGTTACGGGTTACGCAGGGTGTGGGAGTTGATCCTGCAGGGCAAGAAATAGCTAGGGGGTGAGTTCTTGTTACAACCTGCGGATGGCGGTCCACAGGGCTTCACGGTGAGGGACCACGTGTGGTGTTCCACCGATAGACGTAAACAGTGAGACCATCGCGAGAGAAACCAGTTGCATTGGGCCGTGGCATCCTTACTGTGCTTGTTGCAGTGTTGCTATGGGTCCACCTAAGCCACGCGGAAAACGGTGTGTTGTGTGGTCCGAGGTCCCTCCTTGCGTGGTTGCATTTATCCGGAAAGCGAGCGTCTCTGGACGATGTCTTGACAGCAGTTCGGTACAAACCGGGAGCTGCCGTCAGTATGTTGAGTCTAAAGTCGGCGGCTGATTATGGACTTGCCTTAGAGGGCTTGAGGATCAACCTAGAGGACTACGTGAATGAAGGGCTCCGGGGAATCGTGTTCCTCGACGGTGGCCACTTCGCCACTGTAGTGGGGCATACAACCGACGCAGTTGCCTTAGTAGACCCCCGACAGCTTGGTGGTTGAAGTGTCTCAGGACACGCTGAGACGGCGTTGGGGAGGGATAGTTCTCGTGCCTAAGAGTAGTGCTGAAGTGCTGACTCCTCCTGCAACACCAACCTTGGCCGATGATTTGTGATTCCCTAGCCACCTCAAGGGCGGGCTCAATTCTCGTCGGAGTGTGGCTGATAATCGGAGTCTCGGTGCTTTCTAGCTGTGACTTTCTCTTATTTTCTGAATTAGAAGATGGCAAGGACGCGGGGTTAGAGTTCGCAGGCTGGCTACCAGCTTGGGCAGGAGATGCCGGATACCTAAGTGTGCTTGAAAACCGGGAGATGTTAACTACCGTCTCTCCTGTGTGGTACCAAGTGAACGAGAGCGGAGAGATAAGGTTCGTTGGTCCAGATAATCATCGGCGGATCGTGGACTCACTGCAGGATATGGACATCGGCATCCTTCCTTCGGTGCCTCTCTTCGATCATGAGCTTTTCACGACGATTGTAACAGACTCAATGCGCTTCGAGCGGCACGTTGCTGGTCTTGTCGATATCGGCCCTGATCCGGCAAATGACGGGATTGACCTCAACTATGAGTCCATCAAGCTCACAGATGGATCGGCCTACTATGAGATCCTCAAGCGTGTGGCAGCGTCTCTACAGGCCGAGGGGAAGACCGTCTCGGTGACTGTATTAGCGGAGTGGTCTGACTCCTCAGATGTATATCCGTCGTTCAAGGAGACGCATGAGGTCATTGACTACGCAAAGATCGCGGCGGTAGCAGATGAACTACGCATTATGGCCTATGACTTCACTTCTGCGTATATGCAGTCTCCTGGCCCGATCGGGCCGCTCACTTGGCAACATCAGGTCCTCAATTATGCGATTGCTAAGGGAGTACCAAGAGGGAAGATTGTTCTAGGAGTCCATCTCTACGGGTACGAGTGGCACGTAGTCGTCCGAGGAGAGTCAAGGGATGAGAAAGAAGAAAGGCCCTCGTTCACGCCAGACTTTAGAGACAACAGCATTACTGACGTCCGAGTGCGTACATACGATTACCGCCTTGTCAAGAAAGCACTGTCGATCGCCTCAAGGTCAGCCACTTCCGAGCAAACGGCCCATCAGGGAGAGCAGATTCTCCGCTATACCCGGGTGTACGAAGGAGGACGCCCAACAGAGGTCGGAGCTATCGCTGATGGCTTGGAATCTCGTCACTTCATAGTTGAACGATCCGACAAATGACGGAGACGTGGTCCAGTCAGTTGCCACGCCATCAAGGACATGGGCCTCGGAGATTGGCAGTAGGGGGATGGATGTGTTCCAGTCTGCCGGGTAAGCAGGGACAGACGCTATGATCAGGAAGGCAACCCCACCAACCCTTACCCGCGTCCTAACACCCTCGCCGGCAGATACGTAGCCAGCTCCGGCACGAACCACAGCCCCACCAACAGCAGCACCTGAATCGCGATAAAGGGCACGACTCCCCGGTAGATCTGCGGCGTGCTGATCTGAGGGGGAGCGACGCCGCGCAAGTAAAAGAGCGAAAAGCCAAACGGGGGCGTGAGAAAAGAGGTCTGCAAATTAAGGGCGATCATCACGCCCAACCACACGGGATCCAAGCCCATCGCCAAGAGGATCGGGCCGACGATGGGCACGACGACGAAGATGATCTCGAAGAAGTCGAGAAAGAAGCCGAGCAAAAACATCACGACCATCACCAGCGCGAAAGAGCCGACCACGCCGCCGGTCACCTCATGGGTCAGAAAGTGCTCGACCGCTTCGTCGCCTCCGTAGCCGCGAAAGACCAACGAAAACGCGCTCGCGCCGATGAGGATGATAAAGACCATGGCGTTAATCTCGGTGGTGGTGCGCATGACTTGTTTGAGCGCGGCGCGGTTGAACTGCCCTTTGGCCAGCGCCAAGAGCATGGCCCCCACCGCGCCAACTGAAGCCGCCTCAGTCGGCGTAGCCACTCCGAAGAGGATGGAGCCGAGCACCCCACAGATGAGGACTAACGGCGGCACGAGCGCTGCGCCGAGGCGGCGGAGGAAAGCCGCGCTGAGAATTTGCACGCGCTCCTCGGCCGGCACGGCCGGCACGGCGGCTGGTTTGAACAGGCCGAGACCGACTATATAGAGGATATAGAGACTCATCAGCACGAGGCCGGGCAAGAGCGCGCCCATAAAGAGGTCCCCGACCGAGACCGAGACCGGGGCGAAGTTGCCCATTTTGATCTGGGCCTGCTGATACGCTGAGGAGACCGTATCGCCGAGGATGACTAAGACGATGCTGGGCGGGATGATCTGGCCGAGCGTCCCCGAAGCGCAGATGATGCCGGTGGAAGCCGCTGGGGAGTACGCACGTTTGAGCATGGCCGGCAGCGAAATAAGCCCCATGGTGACGACCGTCGCGCCGACGATGCCGGTGGAAGCCGCCAACAGGCCCCCGACCAGACAAACCGAAATCCCTAGCCCCCCGCACAAGCTGCCGCAGAGTTGGGCCATGGTTTCGAGTAGGTCCTCGGCGATTTTCGAGCGCTCTAGCACGACCCCCATAAAGACGAACAGCGGCACGGCCATCAGGGTCTCGTTGGCCATGATGCCGTAGATGCGGGCTGGCAAAGCCGAGAGAAAAGCCGCGTCAAAGTCGCCGGTGAGGACGCCGAGGCCGGCAAAGCCGAGGGCTGTACCCGCAAGGCAAAAGGCCACCGGGAAGCCGGATAGCAGCACCGCGAAGGTGCAGAGGAACATGGCCAGCGGCGCGAGTTCGCTCATTGGGTGCGGAGGGTTTGCACACTGTGGTAAATGATGGCTAGGGCTTGCAAAAACAGCAACGCGAAGCACAAGGGAATGGCGGTTTTGAGCAGATAGACCGCCTCCAAGCCGCCGCCGTCTTGGGAGCCTTCGAATACGGCCCAAGAGTCGGCGACAAAGGGCAGCGACTGGTAGAGCAGGACCAAGCAGCAGGGGATCAGCAGCAGCAAGCTGCCCAAAAGATCGACTAGGGCCTTGCGCCGGACGCCCAAGGGCCGATAGAGGATATCGACGCGGACGTGCGCGTCGCGCGAGAGGGTATAGCCGGCCGCGAGGAGGAAAGTAAAGGCATGCATATACAGAGCTATTTCCTGCATCCAGACCCAGCCGCGCCCAAAGAGGTAGCGCAAGATCACGATGACAAAGGTCACCAAGACCATGCCCAGCGTCAGCCAAGGCACGGTGTGGGCAATGAAGCGGTTGAGGCGTTCCATCCGGGGTCAGCCAAAGGTCAGGGCGCGGGCCTGAGCATAGGCTTCCTCGGAGATGCGCGTGTACGCGATGGAGTTTTTGCGAAAGGCATCAAACGAGCTATAGACCCGGCTGGAAAAGGGATCTTGCCCCGCGATCTCGGCTACGACTTCGGCGGCCACTTTGCCGATTTGCGCCAAGAGTTCGTCGGAGAAGCGCCGGAGCTGGACGCCGTGTTCGTCGACCAACGTCTTGAGGGCGTGGCTATTGCGCGCGGTGAACTCGCTGAGCATGTCGTCGTTGGCCGCTTGGCAGGCGCATGCGACGACGGCTTGGAGGTCTGCGGGGAGGGCTTCTAAGGCCTGTTTGTTGACCATGCACTCTAGCGCTGTCCCCGGCTCGTGCCAGCCCGGCCAGTAGTAGTATTTGGCGGCTTGGTGCAGCCCAAAGGCGAGATCGTTGTACGGGCCGACCCATTCGGTGGCGTCGATGGCACCGGTCTTGAGAGCTTGGAAGATCTCGCCACCGGGCAGGGCTTTGACCGTGACTTCAAGGCGGCGCAGGACCTCACCGCCCAAACCCGGCATCCGCATGACCAAGCCGGAGAAGTCGGCTAGGGTGTTGATTTCCCGGTTGAACCAACCGCCCATCTGCACGCCCGTGTTGCCGACGGGAAAGGCCCGGAGGTTGAACGGAGCGTAGAGTTCGTCCCACAGACTCTGGCCGCCGCCATAGCGCAGCCAGCCGTTGATCTCGGCCGCGTTTAGCCCAAAGGGGACGGCCGAGAAAAATTGGGTCGCCTCGTGCTTGCCCTTCCAGTAGTAAGCGGCTCCGTGGCCCATCTCGGCGGTGCCGCCGGAGACCGCGTCGAATACGCCCGAGGCCGGCACCAGCTCACCCGCGCCGTACACTTTGACGTGCAGGCGTCCCTCGGACAGGGCCGCAATGCTGCGGGCGAGGTTGTTGGCCCCGGTGCCCAAGGCCGGAAAGTCCTTGGGCCACGTGGTGACCATCTTCCATTTGAAATGCTGTTGGGATTGGACGGCAGGGGCTGCTTGCTGTTGGGATTCGCCACAGGCGACCAAGGTGCCGGCCGCAAGGAGCGGGGCGCGTTGCAGAAAGGAGCGGCGCGAGCGTGGTGCAGAATCGTGCATGGAAATCTCAGCTTTTGTTGATCAGGTGGCAGGAGCCGTCGTCTTGGCCGACGATCACGAGGTGGGTCATCCCGACAAAAAGCCCGTTTTCCACGACTCCGGGCAAGGCGTTGAGCCAGCGCTCGGTGGCGTGGGCGTCGTCGATTCCGGCGGGAAAACGAGCGTCGATGACGTAATGGCCGTTGTCAGTGACATACGGGATGTCCGGGGCGCGCAAGCGCAAGGCCGGGGCGAGGCCCCGCTCTTTGAGGCCCCGCGCGACGAGGGGATGGGACCAAGGGACGACCTCGACCGGCAGCGGGGCCTTGGTGCCGAGCTGATCGACTAGCTTGGATGGATCGGCGACAATGATTTGGCGCGCGGTGATGGAGGCGACGACTTTCTCGCGCAGGAGCGCACCGCCGAGGCCCTTGATTAAGTCGAGGCTGGGATCGACCTCGTCGGCCCCGTCGATGGTCAAATCGACGCTGGACACCTCGGCGAGCGTCGTCAGTCCAATGCCGAGGGAGCGGGCCAAGGCGGTCGTAGCTTCCGAGGTGGGGATGGCTTTAGCCGCTAGCCCGGCCGCGACGCGTTCCCCGAGGGCGCGGATGGCCCACTCGGCGGTCGAGCCAGTGCCTAGCCCCACGATCATACCGGCTTCAATGTACTCGGCGGCGCGGCGGCCTGCGGCTTCTTTCGGAGTCATGTCTCTATCAATTTACAGGCGCGTGCAATAGTGAATCTGGCGAGCGACTTCCTCAAAGCCGAGGCTGGGATACAAGTGTGCGCCGATGGGGTTTTGCGCCAGCGTCTCGATCTTGGCGCACTCCATACCCTCGGCGCGCAAATGCGCTAGCCCGCGCTCTATAAGCTGGCGGCCCATGCCCTCGCCTTGGCGGTGCGGCAGGACGGCGATGTTGGGAATCCCGCCGATTTTGCTCTCGCGGTCGATGCGGGTGGTGATGTAGCCGACAACCTCGCCGTCTTCCTCCCACACAAAAACGCCGCTTGCCCGCTCGCCGGCCACATCGTCGTCAATGTGGCGCAGCTTGCGAAATTGCCAGTCGCGCTCGCCGATTAGCCCGAAGCGCTGCTCGATGTTGTGATCGATGGATACCCCGGAGAAGCAAACGGCCGTGACGCGCTTGAGCGCGGGCAAGTCCTCTGGGCGATAGGGGCGGATCACGGGAAGTTTAGCTTCTAGGTGGATGCGGAGATCTGCAACAGCGCTGGGTTCGGGGCGGCCTCGCGCCCGGCTAGCAACTCGGCAGCCCGCTTTTTGGCCGCCTCCATTTTGGGCTGCCGAACGCCGCGGTAGCCGCGCACCTCCTCGGGCAGGGACAGGACTTGCACCCAAGTGTCGTACTCGTCTGCGGAGCGCGGGGAAAAATCGGCGAGCAGGCTTTCGTACCAAGCGGCAAAGTCGCGCTCTTCGCGGTGCCACCACGAGGAGCAGAGCCGACGGAGGAACTTCATGCGGGCGATCCACTTCAGCGGCCCATCGCCCAGCTTGAGATCCGGGCGGAAATCGCGGCCCAACAGGCGCAGATGCGGTCGATTTAGATGGCGGTAGCGGATGCGGTCGCCGCGGCCTGGGTCGATGTTGTAGCGGCGGCGGTCGCGGCGGTACTTTTCCTCGCAGGTGAGCAAATAGGCCACGTATATTTCGTCCTTGATGGCGAGGACCTTGGCGAGTTGGTAGATGACCGCGCGGGTCGCCGCGAAACTGTACTCAGGTCCGTCTTTGGCCTGCACGGCGAGCACTTGACGGATATAGCGGTCAGCGTACGCAAGGTCTTCGTACTGGATCAGGTCGTACACTCGCAGCGCGAAGTGCCGCCGCGCTGCGACGATGGGCATCTCGCGGATGCGTTGGCGGTAGCCCTCGGCGACGCGCTTGCCCCGCGTCTGGGCCAGCAGCGCAATTTTGTCGGCGACGAGTTCGGCGTAGCTAAGTGGTTTTTCTTCGACCGGAAAGTGGTTAGGATTGAGCGCCAGATACCGCCCCATGTTAAAGGCTTTTAGGTTGGTCTCGAGGTCGCGGCGCACGGCCCGGCCTATGGCCCACAGCAAGGTGTCTAGCTCTAGGAAGAGCAACCCGCGCTGGAAGGCTACGCCGAGCATCATGATGTTGGCGTAGAGCTTGTTGCCCAAGTAGTGCTCGCAGATGCGGAAGAGATCCGCTCCGAAGTACGCGTCTTGGCGGGTGTGTTGGCGGATGAGGTCGGTTTGGGTCTCAGCCGAGAAGTCCTCTTGGCCGATGAGGGTGTCGATCGTGGGGGTCTTGGCGGTATTGACGATGGCTGCGGTGCGCTGCGGGTGGGCGATGCGATAGCGGCCTTGGGGTTCGAGGCCCCGCGCCGCTTCGAGTACGTCGAGTCCGAGGAGCAAGTCGGCCTTACCGCAGGGAATCAGCGGGGAAACCGGGGTTCCCTTGGGCGCGTAGCTCAAATGCGAATAGACCGAGCCGTTGCGGATGGCCAGCCCCTTCTTGTTGGTCAGCCGCACCTCGTAGCCCTGCCGCACCCCGGCTTGCGCCAGCACTGAGGCCACCACGTTGACGCCCATGCCACCGACTCCTGCTATATAGGTGTACCAGATGTCGGCGAGGGGGTGGGATGTGGGTGCGGGCAACTCACCGACGTCAATGGGAGGGATAGAGACGGTGGGGGGGGCTTGGCGATAGACGGTGATCTCCTCAAAGGAGGGACAGGTTTTGTCGCCATCGCCGACTTCGACCCGGGTACAGGCACCGTCGGCAACGCAAGAGGAAGGATCGATGGCGATCTTGGGGCCGTACTCGGTGGCGGATGCGACCGTCAGGCCGCTGCACCCGGTGGCGCGGGTGCATTCGAGGCAGTACTCGCAGACATCTTCGCTGATGTTGATGTGCTTTTCGGCCGGCAGGAAGCCCCGTTCTTTTGCGATCGCGCTCTGGTGCGCCCGCTCACGGCGGTGGTAGGTGATGCCGCATTCCTTGTCGGCGATGATGATTTTAACCCCGTCGCGGAGCAAGGTTTCGCGAACGAGGGCGTCGTAGTCTTGGCGTTGGGATGGGTCCATGCGGGCGATAAAGGTCGGCGAGTCGCCCGCTAAGCCAGCGACGGTCTTTTCAATATCTTGGGCAAAGGTCGGTTTGCCCAAGACGTCGACGTCCACGCCCGGGGTGGGCTGGTGTCCGGTCATGGCCGTAGTCTTGTTATCGAGGATGATGTAGGTGATGTCTTGGCCGTTTTTGATGGAGTCGGAGATGGCGATCATGCCGGTGTGGAAGAAGGTCGAATCCCCCATGAAGACGAGCTGTTTGTTGTCGATGAAGGGATCGATGCCCGCACCGGTGCCGCCGCCCAAGCCCATGCCGGAAAGATTGTGCATCAGCTCGGAAAACGGCGCGTACTTGAGCATGGAATAGCAACCAATATCGCCGTGGAAGACCAAATCTACCGGAGCTTGGCCCTCAGGCGGCGCAGCTAGGTCGGCCGAGGCTTTCTTGAGCACACTGGCCGAGTCGCGGTGCGGGCACCCCGGGCAGAAGGAGGGTGCGCGCGGCGGAACGGCCGTGGTGGCGGGCACGGGGGCCAAGGCGTCGAGTTCGGCCTGTAGTTTCTCGCGGTCAATAGGTAGCTCGGCGTCCAGTGCGGCGAAGAGGCGGGATAGGTCTTGAATGATGAGCGAGGGATGCAGACCCTGGACATCGGGAAAGCCCGGGGCGTTGCCCGGGAAGCGCTTCCCCCACAGCGCAGGGCCGAGGTCTTTTTGCCGCGCTAGCTCGGTGGCGACCTGCGGCTCGATAAAGGGCCGCTTTTCCTCGACCACGCAGAAGGCCTGCACACAATCGGCAAAGCGCGCGATCATGTGGGGATCGGTTGGGTAGGTAATGCCCAGCTTGAGGATGGGGAAGTGCCCGCTCAACCCGAGGATGTGCAGGGCGTGTTCGAGATAGCTATACGCCAAGCCGGAGGTGATAAAGCCCAGCGGCTTGGGGGCTGCGCTCGGAGGATAGAGGATTTGGTTGATGCCCGCCTCCCGCGCTAGCTGCCATAGGCGGGGATAGCGCTGGTGTACTACTTCGCGCTCTTTGTGCGCCGTGGCCGGCGGGATGATGACGCGGTCGTCAGAGCAAATAGCACTGGTGTCCAGCGCGATGCGCTGCTTGCGGTTGAGGACGGCAAAGCGGTTGGGATAGACACTGACGCTGCCGCCGCCGTCGGCTTGGTTGGAGGTGACCAGATAGGTCAGATAGAGACGCGAGCGCCGCGACAGCTCAAAACCCTTCCCGACCCAGTCTTTGATCTCCTGAAAGGTCGCGGGTTCGAGGACCGGCATGTAGAGATGCTGGGACAGAAAGCGCGAGTCAGCCGGCACTTGGGTCCCCTCGGACCAAGTGTCGTCGCCCACGGCGACTAGGGCGCCCCCGCTGGGCGATGCACCGACCATGTTGCCGAGGGCCAACCCGTCGGCCGCCACGTGCAGACCGACGCTCTTCATCACGGCCAAGGCGCGGATACCCTCCATCTGCGAGCCGTTGAGGCGGGCGGCGGCGAGGGCTTCATTGTTGGCGATCTGAGCGACGATGCCGTGTTCGTTAAAGAGATCCTTATTGTTTTCGAGGGTCTCGAAAAGCTCGGCCAAGGGCGAACCGGGGTACCCGGTGATGACGCCGACTTGGCTTTCTAGGGCACCCTTGACGATCAGCTCGTTGCCGGTGTAAATGCCCGTGCCTTGTTCGAGTGAGAAGCGAGGATCCATGGGCCTATCTAAGAGGGTTGGAGAATGAACGCAAACATAGTACGGGGTCTGGGGCAGTTGTCAAGTCGGCCCGCTCGCACCGGCCCGGCGGCCTCACGCTTCGGCATTGAGCCAGTAGCGCTGGTATTCCTCTAAGAAGGTAAGGGTCTGCAGATCGGCCATGCGGTCTGGGAAGAGTACGCCGTCGAGATGGTCAATTTCGTGCTGGAGGACGCGGGCGAAAAGCCCCTCGGCCGCCTGCTCCACCGCTCGCCCTTCGCGGTCGTAGCCCTGGACCTCGACGGCTGCCGAGCGCGGGACAACGCCGCGCAATTGGGGGATGCTCAAGCAGCCTTCCCAGCCGTCTAGGCGCGCTGGCGACAGGGCGGTAAACTGCGGATTGAAGAGCACGGTCAGCGGGATGGCGGCCTCGTCTTGGGGGCCGGATTGGTCGGCTGCGGGGTCGCCGAGGACGATCAGCCGCAAGGGTTCAAATACTTGCGGCGCAGCCAAACCAATGCCCTCGTAGTCGATCATGGTCTCGATCATGTCGTCGATTAAACGCTGTATCTGGGCACACTGTATCTGGGCAGGGGAAATCTCTGCGGCGCGCTGGCGCAGCACCGGATGCCCCATCTGCGACACCTTGCGAATGGCCACGGCGTTACGGCACTTGGGGGGGAGCCCCCGAGCGACAGCAGCGAAACCCCACTAAGTCGAGGTGGTACTCGGGGCCGAGGAACCGGCCGTAGCGGGCGTCGGCCCGGGCTAGGTTGACGCTGTGGAAAAAGGAGCCACCGCGCACGATCCGCCAGCGATCGGCGCGCGAATACCAAGATGCGGTCCACTCCCAAACATTGCCGAGCATGTCATAGACCCCGTAGGCGTTGGTGCAGCGTTCATACGCGCCGCTGCGTGCTAGGCCCGGCCCGCGCTGCCAGATCCCATCAACGGCAAAGCGCGTATTGCAGCGCCCCAGCTCGAATTCCGCGCCATAGGAGTACGCGAAATTCTGCGGCCCGGTGCAGGCTTTCTGCCATTCCTGTTCGGTACACAGCCGCTTGCCCTGCGCCGCGCAGAGCGATTCCGCTTCGCCCCAAGTGATGTCGACTGTGGGGAGGGTGCCGCGCTGGTTGGGATACTCGTAGATGTCGATGTAGAAGTCCGGGCCGATCCATACCATGCCTTCTTCGTCGGCCGCGGTCAGTGCCGGCAAGGCAAGCAAAAAGCAGAGGGCTAAGAGCTTATTCATGGCTACTCATTCCGCAAATTGCACCGCGCCAAAGCGGTCGGGGTGGTGAAAACCGCGCTGGTAGGTCTCGCTCCAAGCCGTGTATTCGGTCTGCTCGTGGTAGTGCTGTTGGAGCGCGTCTGCGTCTTGGAGGTCGTTTAGGCGGCTTTTTAGATTGCGCCCGCCCTTGCGTTCGATGCGATAGAGGTTGAGTCGCCAGACATCGCCTGCTGTCGGGCGCGCACCGCCGGTGACGCTATCCGCTAAAGCGGCCCAGGGAATGGCGATTTCCGCGGTCCAGCCCCAATCGAGCGCGAGCGAGTCGTTCACTGTGCCGTACGCTCGGACTGCTGTTTTAAGCCCGGCGATATCCCAGTCTTTGGACGAGTGCCACTCGGGCGACACCGAATAGATCAGCAAATCAACGACCACATTGAGCGGATTGACCTCCAGCTCTAGGTAGCGTTTGCCATCGCCGTCGGGATCGATAAAAATTTCCACGACTTCCTCTCCCCATAGCGGATCGTCTTCCTCTTCGTAAATGGCCCACATGTCCGCATCCTGACAGACGAAGGCAAAGTAAAAGTAGTCCCCATCCCACAGCATTTTCGCCCGCGTGGGAAAAAGCACTTCGTCGTAATCGTTGAGGATGCGCTCAAAGCGGTTGATTTGATGCGCCCTTTCCCACGAGAATTCGTCCAATTTGCCATCGACGACGACCGGTTCGAGAGCGCGCTGTACTGCGTACTGCGCCTGCGGGCCTACTTCGGCGTATGTTGCGAGTGGAAAGGCGACGAGCGCGAGAATCGTCAAGAAGCGCATACATTCTCCTTAATTTTAGGGGACTGAATATACGAAAATCGCGCGGGCGTAAAAGGGGCGATACCAAGCTGGCACCGCCCCTTTGTATCGTTTGTAGATAATTAACTACTGATGTTATGCAGTTTGCCGTCCAAGGCGTGGTTTCGCCCTGCCTCTTTCGCGGGAATGACGAGCCTTGGGTTCGAACCTCGGTCCGGGCGGGGGTCATTCCTGTAGAAACAGGCTTCACCGCGCCTTTAAGCGTGACATCCAGCGGGAGGTCGGCCCCTACTGCGTAACGTCAGTATTTGTTTACACGTCGTAGTATAGGGCGAACTCATAGGGATGGGGTCTGAGTCTTATGGCGTCGATTTCTTGGGTGCGCTTGTAGTCGATCCAGGCGTCGATCAGGTCGTCGGAGAACACATCGCCCTGCAACAGGAAGTCTCGGTCCTGCTCCAAGTGCTCCAACGACGCCTCCAACGACCCCGCCGTCTGCGGCACCCCAGCCCGCTCCTCAGCCGACAGATCATACAGATTCTTGTCCAGTGGGGCCCCCGGATCCAGCTGCTGCTCAATGCCGTCCAACCCCGCCATCAGCATCGCCGACAGCGCCAAGTAGATGTTGCACGACGGATCGGGACAACGAAACTCCACCCGCTTGCTCTTGGGTGAAGGTGAATACATCGGAATGCGCACCGACGCACTGCGGTTGCGCTGCGAATAGGCCAAGTTGACCGGGGCTTCGTAGCCTGGCACCAGCCGCTTGTAGGAGTTGGTCGTCGGATTGGTAAAAGCCAACAGCGCCGGCGCGTGGTGCAACAGCCCGCCGATGTAGTGCAGTGCCATCGGGCTGAGACCGGCGTAGCCACTGCCGGCAAACAGCGGCTGATCACCCTGCCACAGGCTCTGGTGGGTGTGCATGCCCGTGCCGTTGTCCTCAAACAGCGGCTTGGGCATGAACGTAGCCGTCTTGCCGTGCTGACGCGCCACATTCTTGACGATGTACTTATACAGCATCATCCGGTCGCCGCAAACAAGCAGAGGGCAAAAGCGGATGTCGATTTCGCCTTGGCCGGCCGTGCCCACCTCGTGGTGGTGAATCTCCACGTCGATGCCGCAGGCGATCATCGTCTGCACCATCTTTGTGCGGAGGTCTTGCTGGGAGTCGGTCGGCGGCACGGGGAAGTAGCCGCCCTTGTAGTCGGGCTTGTAGCCGAGGTTGGGGCCTTCGTCGGTGCCGCTGTTCCAGCGGCCTTCCGTCGAGTCAATCGCATAGAAGGCTTGGTGGGCTTGCTGGTCGAACTGGATGTTGTCGAAGACGAAAAACTCGGCTTCGGGGCCGAAGAAGGCCGTGTCGGCAAGCTGGGTGCGCAGCAAGTAGGCTTGGGCGCGTTGGGCTACGCCCCGGGGATCGCGCCCATAGGGCTGGCGGGTGATGGGGTCTTCAATCGAGCAGATCAGCGACAGGGTCGGCACCTCGGTGAACGGATCCATCACGGCGGTGGTTGGATCGGGCAGGACGAGCATGTCGGATTCGTTGATCTCCTGCCAGCCGCGAATGGAGGAGCCGTCGAAGCCGAGGCCGTCGTCGAACAGGTCGGGTTCGAGGCGGGCAGCCGGCATGGTGAAGTGCTGCCACGTGCCGGGCAGATCGACGAACTTGAAATCGACCATCTGCGCTTGGTGAGTGCCTGCTAAGGCCAGGGCAGACTCGACCGCACTGAGACGAGATGACTTCGTTTTGGCTTTCGTTTGAGTCTTGGCTTTAGCTTTAGCTTTGGATTTGGCCATGAGCAATTCCTTTCGCAAAGTAGTGGTTGAGATGGGATCAGGGGGCGCGCTCCCCGCAGCACGCGCCCCCTGCTTCCGATCGGCTCCCGCCGTTTAGGCGCGGGATGTGCCGACCAAGTTTTAGAAGCTCCTACCAAAGACGAGGAAGGTGGATTCCCTGTTGGGGTTGAGGATGTACGAGGCGAAGTAATCGCCTTTGCCGAAGTTGAGGCCGACGCTGACCAAGGCCGGGTCGGTATCTGTGGTGTAAACCCCGTTGCCGAGGCCGACGCTGACGCTGACGGCGGTTTCTTCCATCTCTCCCAAGTCGTAGGTCGCTTCCGCCCAGAACGAATTGTCGGCGTCGCCGGAGAAGTTATAGGCAACCAAGGCGCTCAAGGGTACGCCGTCGGGGGCGAGGGACGCGCTGACTTCGAGGATGTGTACTGCGTCTTCGTCGCTGTAGCTGAAGAACATGTCGTCTTCGGTCAGGCCCGGGAAGTAGTAGTCGGTCAGGGTAATGCCTATGGGGCCGGAGGAGAAGCTGGCGTAGAGGTCGTTCTCGTTGGCACCGCCGCCGGAGATCGCCCACGACGACCAAGCACCGACTTCGATGTTGCCGTGGCTGATGGACATGCCCGGCTGGACGCTGACGGCGTTGCCAAAGTCCGTGCCGCGCCACACGTAGCGGTTGACTACGTCGGCACCAAAGCCGACCCCGGCATCGGTCGGAACAGGGGCTAAGGTCAGCGCGAAGAGAAGGGGTGCGGCAAAAAGCAAACGGTTCATCAATTTCTCCTTATGGATTGAGGCAAAAAGCAAGCGGTTCATCAATTTCTCCTTATGGATTGAGGTAAAAGGTAAGAGGTGGGGCCGGTGCAGCCGGGCCACGCCGGCCCCTTGCTTATCACAGGGCGCCTTCGCCCGTCTCGCCGGTGCGGATGCGCACAGCTTCCTGAATCGGTGAGGCAAAGACCTTGCCGTCGCCGACTTTGCCGGACTTGGCCGCCTCGACGATGGTGTTGATCGCCTGCTCGAGGTCTGCGTCCTTGACGACGACCTCGACTTTGATCTTAGGGACGAAATCAATGCGGTACTCAGCGCCGCGATAGACCTCGCGGTGACCGCGCTGGCGGCCAAAGCCCCGCACTTCGGTTACGGACATGCCGGCGATGCCCCGTTCGCCGAGGGCCTTCTGCACGTCCTCAAGGGCCGATGGCCGGAGAAATGCTTCAATTTTATACATCGTTAGTTCTCCCCTCGCTTAGTTGTTGATGTGCTGGAAATCCGCGTACGCGGGCTGGCCGTGCTCGCCTAGGTCGAGGCCTTCTTCCTCGTCCTCCTCATCGACGCGGAACCCAAGTATCGCCTTGACAATGGTCGCGAGGACAAAGGAGAAGATAAAGGCGAAGGCTGCATACGACAGGGCGCCTAGGATCTGGATGCCCAAGGTGTGGTCGGCGTTGGTGCTGAACAGCCCGACCGCGACCGTGCCCCAGATGCCGCAGATGCCGTGGACGGAAATCGCGCCTACCGGGTCGTCGATCTTGATGCGGTCGATAAAGACGATGGCAAATACGACGATGATCCCGGCGACCAGCCCAATCCAGATGGCCCCGGCCCAAGTGACCACGTCGGCACCAGCCGTGATGCCAACTAGCCCGGCGAGGATGCCGTTGAGCGCCATGGTGATGTCGGGCTTTTTAAGGTAGATATAAGAGGTGAAAATCGAGGCCATACAACCGGCCGCAGCGGCGAGGGTCGTGGTGACAAAGACCAGCGAGACGCTCGCTGGGTCCGCGCTGAGCACCGAACCGCCGTTGAAGCCGAACCAGCCGAGCCAGAGCATGAAAACGCCGATAGTCGATAGCGGCATACTGTGCCCGAGGATGGGCCTGATTTCCCCATTGACGTACTTGCCCTTGCGCGCCCCTAGCACCAAGACTGCGGCGAGGGCCGAGAAGCCGCCAAAGGCGTGGACTACCGACGAGCCAGCGAAGTCGTAGAAACCGAGGTCGTCGAGCCAGCCGGCACCCCACTTCCAAGAGCCTGCTATGGTGTAGCCAAAGGCCACCAAGAACGCGGCGTAGAGCATGAAGCCCGACAGCTTGACGCGCTCGGCCACAGCACCGGAGACGATGGTGGCGGCCGTGGCAGCGAACATGGCTTGGAAGATGAAGTCCGACCAGTAGGTGTAATCTGCGTACTGGTTGGTCAGGTTGGCCACATCGTCGTCAAAGCCGATCCAGCCCTTGAGGGCCAGCACATCGGCGATGAGCCAATCGTCGCCCGGATACATGATGTTGAAGCCGCACAAGGCGTAGGTGAGGATGCCGGCCGAGAGGATAAAGAGGTTCTTGAAGAGGATGTTGACCGTATTCTTCTGCCGGGTCAGGCCGGATTCGAGCATGGCAAAGCCCAAGTGCATGATGAAGACCAAGGCTGCGGCGATGAGAATCCACAGGTTGTCCACCATGAATTTGGGATAGGCCAAAGGCATGGCTTGAAAGGCTTCTACGGTTTTGAAATCTCCTGCCGAAGCCTGAGTAGTCGCCCCGAGGATCCCGGCACAGATCCATAAGAGCGAAGGACGGTTGCGAAAAACAGACATGGGCAATCCCTTCCCTATGTATGAGATATGAGGAGGCATCCGATCGACGCCTCGTGGGTGCGAACGTCGGCTTGCTATAAGGCAAGAAATGTGCCAAGTGGATTGGGCGCGGATACTTCAGAATTGTAGCTTGTTGTAAATTAGGGAGTTAGAAAAAATAACAATAAAGAGGGAAACGAGACGAGCATAAGCTACAAAATTGGAAATAGAAGAAAAAAAACAATTTCGTAGCTTATATGGCTACTTCTTGTAGTTTTTCGGGCAGATGTCTAGTTTTTCGATGCTATAAGAGAAAATGCGGGTCGTAGTGCCGAGGGTGCGGGCAGCCTTGGCCATATTGCCGCGGGCGTTCTTGAGGGCCTCGATGATGATTTCTCGTTCATAAGCCCGCATCATCGCCTTAAAGGATCCGGCGACCGGCGTTCCGGTAGCGTCAGCCGTTTGCAAGGAGGGGGGCAGGTGGTGGCCGTGGATGACGCCGTCGTTACTGAGGATGCTCGCCCGTTCAATGCAGTTTTCCAACTCGCGCACGTTGCCCGGCCAGTGGTAGCTCATCATCATATCAATAGCGGGCGTAGAAATGCGGCGCATCTTCACGCCGTGCTGGCGGGAGTACTTTTCTAGGAAGTGGTCGGCTAGTTGGAGGATGTCATCCCGCCGCTGGCGCAAGGGCGGGATAAAGATGGGAAAGACATTGAGTCGGTAGAAGAGATCCTCGCGGAAGGATCCCTCGACCAGAGCTTTTTCCAAATCTATGTGGGTTGCCGCCACGACGCGGACATCAATCGGCACTGGGCCGCGGCCACCGAGGCGCTCGACTTCGCGGTTTTGCAGTACGCGGAGCAGCTTGACCTGCGCGTCCGGGCTAAGCTCGCCGATTTCGTCGAGGAAAATCGTCCCGCCGCGTGCTCGTTCAAACCGGCCGGCTTTGCTCGTCGAGGCCCCGGTGTAAGCTCCGCGCTCGTGGCCGAATAGCTCGGATTCGACCAAGGTTTCCGGCAGGGCAGCGACATGCACTTTAACAAAGGGTTTGTCGGCGCGTAAGCTGTTGTAATGTATGGCATCTGCGACAAGTTCCTTACCCGTGCCGCTCGCGCCGCGCAACAGGACCGTGGCGTCGCTGGGGGCCACTTGGCCGATGAGTTGGCCAACCTCCTGCATGGGTCGGGAGTTGCCGATGAGGTTGGTGGGGTGGAAGCGCTCGCGGAGCTCATTTTGCAGGCGCAAGTTTTCGTCGAGAAGCTGGGTTTGCTCGGCGCGGGCGCGCTGGCGGGCGGCGACCGATTGGCCGATCATGACGGATATGATGGACAGCAAGCGCACGGTATCTTGCAGGCTTTCGTTGTCTTTATAAGGAATATCGACGCTAATGGTGCCTACTACCTTCTGCTGCTGGAGGATGGGCACGCAAATGAACGAGGTCTGGCTCTTGGCCGCGCTGCCGCGGGCACCGGTGCGGTTGAGGAAGAGAGGCTCGCTGCTGATGCGCGGCACGATCACGGGCTTGCCAGATTCTACGACCTTGCCGGTGATGCCTTCCCCGACGTCGTAGCGACCTCGCTTGATTTCCGATTGCGAGAGTCCATACGCCACGTCGATGGAGACTTCGGTGGCTTCTTGGCTCAAGATGCTGACCGTCCCCAAGCTCATGTCGAGCCGGTCGCACATGAGCTTGAGAATGACGTTGAGCGCCTCCTCAAACTCGGTCGTCGAGCCTAGTATTTGCCCGATTTCGTGTAGAATGGAGATCTGTTGTTGGGCACGGGCGTTCGGTAGAGTGGGCATGTAAGGCATCCTATTTTATGATATTTTTGTTGTTAGTATGATTAAAAACAACATTTTTGTAAATGGCAAGAAGCCACATATTCGTTGTTGAAAAGCGAAAAATAGACAAAATATCCAGTGGTACGCACCACAAAGGGCCTCATTCAATCAAATGTAAAGGAGGTGTCGTACATTGTTGTAGCATAAAATGTGCCATCGCAGGCCAAGGTCCAAAAGATCCGCGGGAATGGTGCGGCCCCGAGGCCGCGGGAAGGTCATTGCCGTAACGCATCAACTCGGTTATTATTTTGCGATGAGAATTTCCGTCCTGCAGGCGCGAGGTCTGAAATGTCAGTAAACGGCGGTTGTGCGAGGTTGGCATGAGTCGAGACATGACCGACCTATTAAATGAATGGTCCTTCGACCCGGAGGCGAATGTGCGAAAAATATCGGGAAGGGATGGGGTTGCGAAGATCCAGATCCGGGTGGATCAAGGGGCCTTTCAGGGCATTTTGCAGCTAAACCTCGACGGTCGGCCCGACGGCCGACGGCCCCACGGGCGGGATTTTGCCCTCGATTACTACCGAGGCGAATTGGAAAAATACCGCCACGAGCACGGGGCCTGCGACGAGAGCTTCGCGCTCGATGAAGCGGCTTGCCGCGAGCTTTTCGACGAGGGGAGCCGCTTGTACAAGCGCTACGCCTTTCTGATCCAACTGCAAGACTATCGGCGGGTCGTGCGCGATACCGAGCGCAATATGGCACTCTTTCGGTTTGTCAACCGCTATGCCGAGCGCGAAGAGGACCGCGACAATCTAGAGAAATGGTGGCCTTATATCTTGCGCATCAACGGCATGGCCCGGGCCATGATCGCCATTGGCGACCAAGACTACGATAGCGCGTTGGCGATCGTGCGGCAGACTCGCGCGCGGATTGACACGCGGCCCGAGGTGGAGGCCGAGGAGTTCTACTTCGAGCGCGAGCGTTCAGAAGTCGCGCTCGAGGAGTTGGAGCAGGAGATTTTGCAAAAGAGACCGCTGAGCCAAAAGGAGCAGCTAGAGCACTGGCTACAAGAAGCGGTCGATAGCGAAGAATTTGAAAAAGCCGCGCTCTTGCGCGACGAACTCAAGAAGTTGCGGGAAGGCGAAGGCTGAGCAGTCGGAAGCCGTCCGCAGGACTCCACTTCCACTACGTACACCCTACCGAATTGGCGGTCCGCTGCCCGCGCCTAGGGCAGCGGACTCGCTTGCAATCCTAGTAAAACTCCGTCTCATCTACCAACGCGAGGAGCGACTGGTAGCGAGTCGGATGGCGAAGTTTGCTCAGGGCGCGCTCCTTGAGCTGGCGCACGCGCTCCCGCGTCAGGCCCATCAACCCACCGATCTGCTCCAAGGTCAGAGCTTGGCTGCCGTCGAGACCGAAGTAGAGGCGAATGATGCGCAACTCGCGGTCTTCAAGGCTGGCGAGGGCTCCCTCTAAGTGGGCGCGGGCCGAGCTTTGCAAGACGTCGCTGTCGGGCGTCGCCTGATTGTCGTCGGCGAGGAGGCTGAGCAGGCTGCGATCGTCGTCGTCCTCAAAGGACTCGTCGAGCGAACGCACCGAGCGGGCGCTGAGCATGGTATCGAGAATCTCCTCGGTTGGCAGGCCCAACTCAGCGGCGACTTCCTCGACATCCGGTTCGCTTTCGCGACCTTGGCCCAGCTTGCGCACGGCCCGCGAAATGTCCTTGAGCAGGCTGAGCTTGTTCAGCGGCAGGCGCACGGTGCGGGCGTGCTCGGCGATGGTCTGCAAGATGGATTGCTTGATCCACCACACGGCGTACGAGATGAACTTGTATCCCTTGGTGCCGTCGAAACGCTCGGCCGCGGTCAGCAAGCCCACGTTGCCCGCGCTGATTAAGTCCTCTAGCGAGAGACCTCGGTTCTGGTAGTTTTTGGCCACATCAATGACGAAGCGCAGGTTGGCTTGAACCAACTCGTCGCGGGCGGCCATGTCGCCGCCTTGGATCCGCGCCGATAGCTCAACTTCCCGCTGGCGGCTCAGCGGCCTAGACTCGGCGATGTCGTCGAAGTAGAGGCGCAGGGTGTTGTCTTCGTCACTTAGGGCTTCTTGGATCGCGTAAGCCATGTTACGAAACCTCCCTTGGGTAATGGGGTCAGCAGGCGCAAATTTTTGCACTCAGTTGCAACAATTTTGGGCCAATGTCCTGCAAGGCACTTGAATTGCGCGAGTTAGAAGGGTTAGGCCCTAGTGTGTCAAAGTGCATAATTTGCACTCTCACCATTTTAATTGGGGGCCGCAAAGTGCCCCCGCGTTGCTCAATGCTTGGTGCGCCAAAAATGTTTGCTCTGTATTAACAGATAGTTAAGGTCGATATGTGCCGTGAAACCCTTCCGGTCTCGTGGAGGGGCGAGAGGCGCGCCTTTCAACCTACGTATAGATAAGCAAATCCAATGCCACATGTGGCTGATGGCCAATTAAGACATTGTAAATGCGCTATTTACGAAAAGATTACTGCCGGGCGAGTAGCAAGTCGATGGGCCGCGCAAGTGCAAAAGTGCAAAAAATGCAGGTGCTACTTAGTTGTGATGTTGTATCGCTTGATCTTGTACTGGAGGGAGCGGACGCTAATGCCCAAAATGGCGGCCGCTTCGCGGCGGTTGCCCGTGAGGCGTTGAAGGGTCTGGCGGATGAGTTCGGCTTCGACCTCTTGCAGGGAAGAGCCGAGGGCCATTGAGAACTGTCCGGGGCCATCGGCTAGCTCGCCGAGTGGGCCGGGCAGGTGTTCGGGGAGGATGACTGCAGCCGGGGTGGTGACCACGAGCCGCTGAAGCAGGTTGCGCAATTGGCGCACATTGCCCGGCCAATTATAGGCGATGAGGCCCTCCATGGCTTCCGGGCTGATTTTCTTTGGGGGCTTGTTCTGAGCGCGGCAGGCTTCGTCGAGACACATTTCAACTAAGACCGGGATGTCTTCCCGCCGCTGGCGCAAGGGGGGAATGTCGATGGGGATCACGTTGAGCCGGTAGTACAGGTCTTCGCGGAAGGCACCTGTTGCGACAGCGTCTTCAAGGTCGCGGTTGGTCGCGGCGATGATGCGCACATCGGCGCGGTGGACCTGCGGGTCCCCAAGCGGTTGGAACTCGTGGGACTCTAGGACGCGCAAAAGCTCGACCTGATTTTTGTGCGAGACCTCGCCGATTTCGTCGAGGAAGAGGGTCCCGCCCTCGGCGAGGGTGAAACGGCCGGGCCGGTCGGCGTGGGCGCTGGTAAAGGCCCCGCGCTTGTGGCCGAACAGTTCGCTGGTAAAAAGCTCTTCGGTGAAACCGCCGCAGTTGACGGCCACAAAGGGGGCTTCGCGGCGCTTACTGCGCTCGTGGATGGAGCGTGCTACCAAATCCTTGCCAACGCCGGTCTCGCCGCGCAAGAGCACCGGTACATCCGCTTGGGCCACTTGTTTGATCGTGGCCGCGGCGGCCTGCATGGCCGGGCTGCGGCGCACGAGGCGGCGGAAGGGGGCTTCTTTTTCGAGACGGTTGTGGAGCTTGCGGTTTTCGACGACGAGTTCGAAGCGATCAAGTGCACGGGCGACTACGAGCCGCAAATGGTCTAGATCGACGGGTTTGGTCACTACGTCATACGCGCCTTTGCGCATGGCTTCGACCGCCGTGTGGACGTTGTCGTGGGCCGTGAGTATGATGCACAGGGTGGCGGGGTGGCGCTGGCCGATCTCCTGCAAAAGTTGCATCCCAGAGGGGCCGGGCATCTGCAAGTCGAGAACGGCCAAGTGGAAGTCGCCGACTCCCAGCATCCGGCGCGTTTGGGCACCGTCCGCAGCGGTTTCGATGGCATAGCCGGGTTTTTGCAACGCCTCTTGCAGCCCTTCGCGGATAAAGAGCGAATGGTCGGCGATAAGGATGTTGGCTTGGAGTTGGGGCATGGGCTTTTGTTGACAGTGATAGGAAGAGGACTAGCTTTTCCAGCATGGAGAATAGGCAAAACGTCGCCGAACACAAGAGGCGCAACCGAGACATGTTCAACGCCATTGCTCGGCGCTACGACTTGCTCAACCATCTTCTCAGCGGCGGCGTCGATGTGTACTGGCGGCGGCGCGCCCTCGACTGCACCCTAGAGACCGCCCCACAGCGCGTCTTGGACCTCGCTACTGGCACCGGTGATTTTGCCCTCGCGGCCGCTCGCCTAGGGCCGCAGCAAGTCGTCGGTATTGACATGGCCATTGAGATGCTGCGGCTAGGGGCGGCCAAGGTGGAAGCCAAGGGGCCGTCCGCGCGCGTGGATTTATTAGTCGGCGACGCCGAGCAGCTACCGTTTCAGGACAATACCTTCGACTTGGTGACCGGGGCCTTTGGGGTGCGCAACTTTGGGCACATTCCCAGCGGTTTGGCCGAGGCCCTCCGCGTCCTCAAGCCCGGCGGCCAGCTTTTGGTACTCGACTTCTGCGAGCCTACCGCGCCGCTGTTTCGGCAATTGTACTTGTTCTACTTCCACAAAGTGCTGCCCCTGATCGGCGGCTTAATCTCCGGCCAGCGCCGGGCCTACGCCTATCTGCCACGCTCGGTGGGGACCTTTCCCCAAGGGCAGGCCTTTGTCGAATTGCTCGTCGCGGCCGGTTTCAGCCAGACGCGCTACACACCCTTGACTCTAGGGATTGCCGCGGTGTACCAAGGCGTCAAAAGGCCGGTTGACGAATAGGATCCCCATAGGTACTATATACTAAACGCGGGAGAAATAAGTGATTTACGACGACCTTATAGGCCGCGCCGGCCTCGCAGATGTCCACGACAAAGTGCTGGCCGGCCAGCGCTTGAGCTTAGACGACGGCCTGCGCCTGTACGCCTGCGATGAACTGCCTATCTTGGGCTATATGGCCAATATCGTCCGCGAGCGCAAAAGCGGCGATATTGCGTACTACGTGCGCAACCAGCACATCAACTACACCAATATCTGCAACAAGCTCTGTAAGTTCTGCTCCTTCTACGTCAAGCCCAAAGACGAGCGCGGCTACGTGCTGGCACCCGAGCAGGTCGCCGCACGAGTCGCCGAGTACGATCAAGCCCCGATTACCGAGATCCACATGGTCGGCGGCGTCAACCCCAAACTGCCCTACCAATACTATCTAGATGTCTTGCGGGCGATGAAGCAAGCCCGCCCCACCGCGCATCTGAAGGCCTTCACCATGATCGAGATCGCCCAGATTCAGCGCATCGCCAAAAAGCCGCTGGAAGAGGTCTTTGCCGATATGAAGGCGGCCGGGCTAGAGTCGCTGCCCGGTGGCGGGGCTGAGGTATTTAGCGATCGGGTTCAAGGCGACCTTTTCTGGACTAAGGCGGACTCTGAGGAGTGGCTAGAAATTGCTCAGACAGCGCATCGAGCCGGCCTGCCTTCCAACGCCACTATGCTTTACGGCCACATCGAAAATACCGAGGAGAAGGTCTATCACCTCGTGCGGCTGCGCGAAGTGCAGGACGAGACCGGGGGCTTCCTCTGCTATATCCCGCTTTCTTTTCACCCCGAGCGCACCGAGTTGGAGCACTTATCCGGGCCGACGGGTTGCCTAGATCTTAAGGAAATCGCCGTGGGGCGGCTGATGCTCGACAACTTTCCCCACGTCAAGACCTTCTGGATTATGAATACCATCGAGATTTCGCAGACCGCGCTCTGGTACGGGGCCGACGATATCGACGGCACGGTCATGGATTACGAAATCACCCGCAAGAGTTTCACCCAGACCCAGCAGCGGCTGACTCAGGCCGAACTCGTGCAGCGCATCGTCGAGGCTGGTCGCCTGCCCTTGGAACGCGACTCCCTCTACAATATCGTCGCCGATACCCCGACTTTGCTGGCGGTGGCCGGATAGTGCCCGTGATCGCCGATATTGCCGAAAAGATCTATGCCAGAAAGCGCCTCGCGCTCGATGATGCCCGACGCCTGTACGCGCACCACAACCTCGCCGAGCTGGGGATGCTAGCGCATTGGGTGCGCCTGCAGAAACACCCCGAACAGGTGGTCACTTACAACGTCGGGCGCAACATCAACTACACCAATGTCTGCTGGGTCAAGTGCGACTTTTGCGCCTTCTACCGGCCACCGGGTTCTAACGAAGGCTACATCCTGCCCCGAGAGCAGATATTTGCCAAAATCGACGAGTTGGTAGCCTTTGGCGGCGACGAGCCTAAGTCCTGCGAAATCCTGATGCAGGGCGGCCTCAACCCCAAGCTGCGCCTCGATTACTACGAACAGTTGCTCTCGGCGATCAGGGACCGCTATCCCCAAGTGCAGCTGCACTGTCTTTCGGCCACGGAAATCATCTACATCGCTCATCTGTCGCGACTGCCGCTGGACGAGACCATTCGCCGCCTGCGCGACGCTGGGCTGGATTCGATACCGGGTGCCGGAGCCGAGATCCTCAACGACGAGGTGCGCGACATCATCGGCTTTCGCAAGGACCGCACCGAGGAGTGGCTGGAAGTGCATCGCGTGGCGCACGAACTGGGGATGCCGACCACCGCGACGATGATGTACGGCCACGTGGAGACGGTCGAACACCGCCTAGAGCACCTCAACCGCTTGCGGCAGCTACAGGACGAGCGCGGTGGTTTCACCGCCTTTATCGCTTGGAACTTCCAGCCCAACCACACGAACTTGGGCGCGGACGCGTCCCGCTGGAACGGCACCAAAGCGACCGGCTACGACCACCTGCGCACGGTGGCCGTAGCACGGCTCTTCCTCGACAATATCCCCAGCCTGCAAGCCTCGTGGGTGACCCAAGGGCCTAAAATCGCCCAAGTCAGCTTGCGCTACGGCGTCAACGACTTCGGCAGCACCATGCTCGAAGAAAACGTCGTCAGCGCCGCTGGCACCAGTCACACCAACGAGATGGGCTTGGATGCTATGGAACGGCTAATCCGCGACGCCGGCCTTGCGCCGAGGCGGCGCAACACCCGCTACGAGCCGGTGGCTTCACCCTGTCGGATCAGCGTTTTGCAAGAGGCCCTCCATTCATGAAGCCGCGCTTGGGCGCGGTCCCGTACCTCAACACGCAGCCCCTCGTCTTTGCCCTCGAAAGCGATCCCGCACCTTTCGCACTGAGTTATTCGGTTCCCTCGCGCTGCGCGAGAAAACTGGCGGCCGGCACCATTGATGTGGGGATCATTCCCTCAATCGAATACGCCCGCAGTCCTCGCCCCTACTGGATCGTCCCGGACATAGCTATTGGTTCGCAGGGTCCGGTGCTGACGGTGCGCCTCTTTTGCCGCCGTCCGTTGCCGCAGATCAAGCGCATAGCCTTGGATCCCAGTTCCCGCACTTCAGTAGCTTTGTTGTCCATTCTTCTGCGCGAAAAATTCGCTCGCACCCCGCAATTGATCGAAGCCCCGCCCGATCTGAAGGCCATGTTAGAGTGCGCCGATGCGGCCCTGCTCATCGGCGATCAAGTATTCCCGCATTTGGACGAGGACTTGGAGAGCCTAGACTTGGGTCGGGAATGGACTGCCATGACCGATCTGCCTTTTGTCTTTGCTTTTTGGGCCGGTCGCCAACAGGCGCTGACACCCGCCCAAGTCCAACAATTGCAGTGGGCCAAAGATCAGGGGTTATGCCAAGTGCCGTCCATCGCCGCAACATATAGCCGAGAATGCGGCGGTTCGCCCGAGTTCTACGAGCGCTACCTGACCCACCACATCCGCTTTGATTTGGACGAGGCCGCCCAAGCCGGGTTGCGGCTGTTCTACCAACTAGCTCATCGTCACGGCCTGATCGACGCGGTTCCCCCGCTGCGCTTTTATCCAGCGGCCTGACCTAGGCCGCCCTTGTCGAGGAAGGTCGAGATGGCTCCCTTGTTACAGGCCATTGCGGTGTACGGCCGCATGATCAAATTTTCCCACAGCGTCTTTGCCCTACCTTTTGCCTTTAGCGGAGCCTTGCTGGCCGCGACGTACGCTGGCATCACCCCGGCCCAAATCGGCTGGATCGCGCTGGCCATGGTCGGGGCGCGCAGCGCGGCGATGGGTTTTAATCGCCTCGTTGACCGCCACCTCGACGCGGCCAATCCCCGCACCCAAAACCGCGAACTGCCGCGAGGTGTGGTCTCGCCCCAAGCCGTGGGGTTGTTCGTGGTTCTGTCGGCCCTCGTCTTGGTCTTGGCAGCTTACCAGCTCAACCCTTTGTGCTTTTACCTGTCGCCGCTGGTTTTGGCTGTACTCTTGTTCTATTCGCTGACCAAGCACTTCACTTGGGCCTCCCACTTGGTTTTGGGGCTGAGCTTAGGCGGGGCACCGCTGGGTGCTTGGATTGCGGTCACCGGCGGCTTTGACCTCATCCCGCTGCTGCTCTGCTTGGGGGTGCTGGTTTGGGTGGCCGGCTTTGACATCATCTACGCCTGCGAGGATCGCGCCTTTGACGTGCGGGCCGGACTCCATTCCATCCCGGTCCGCTTTGGCACTGCCCGTGCCCTGTACATCGCCCGCGCCTTGCATCTGTTGTTCGTGGTGCTGCTAGTCCTCGTGGGCCGCACGGCCGGCTTGAGCCTTTTATACTGGTTGGGTGTAGTAGTGGTCGCCGGCTTGCTGGTGTACGAGCACCGGCTGGTGCGGGCCGACGACCTGTCCCGCCTGAGCACGGCCTTTATGACGATCAATAGCACGGTCAGCCTGATCTACTTTGCCGCGATCTTAGCCGATCTGCTCGTCTTTGGCGAGGGGGAATTGCTGCGATTTTGACGAGGGAATATGGCTGCGAGTTGTCTAGGCGCTAGACAATCACTAAGTAATTGAAAGCCTGCTCACCTTTTTTTGATCCGACATGGCAGAATGCGAACACATCGAACACATCCTAGACAATCGCCAGCACCGCGTTGTCGATTATTTGCGGCAGCACCTGTCCGCCGCCGAGGTGTTTCGCCTCGTGTCGGCGTATTTCACCATTCACGGGTACGAGGCCCTGCAAAGCGAGTTGCGAGAGGTAAAAGATGTGCGCTTTCTCTTGGGCGATCCGGGAGCGGTCGGCGAGTTGGATCCCAGTGAGAAAGCGCAAAAGTCTTTTGATCTGACCGAAGGCGGGCTCTCGCCGAATCATCCATTGCAACAGACATACCTCGCCCGGCAACGCGCCGCATGGCTGCAAAGCAGTGGAGTCAAAGTCCGTTCTGTCGGCCAAGCCAATTTTCTGCACGGCAAGATGTATCTCACCGAATCAGCCAACAAAGGCGCGGCGGCGGCGGGCACCAGAAGCGGCCTAGGCTGCGGAATGGTCGCCAATTTGGAGATCAACTCGCCGCCATTTGCCCGACCGAGTGAGCGACCTAGAATATGCCTGCCCCTAGTGTAACTAAAGAAATCCGGCAATGTAGCTTGCAGGGGCCGAGATCCAGATGCCCGCCGGCGTTTCTGCAAGAATAAGGGAAGTAATTGACACGAGACGATTCGTAGATAACCCATAGGAGAAGCGACATGAGCCGAGTAGCTTTTCAGTTGCCCAATACAGTCTTTGAACGGCTACAGAAACTGGCTGCCCGCACGGGACGCAGCGAAACCGAATGTATGATTGAGGCTATCCGGGAGTATCTGGATGACCTCGAAGACTTGCATCTTGCCGAATAACGACTGAAGGATATTCACGAGGGGAAATCTCAGACCGTGCCTCTTGAGAAAGTCGTGAAAGAGCATGGCTTGGCAGATTGAGCTTGCCAAGGACGCCGAGCGTGAATTGAGGAGACGACCCGCGCAGCATTGGCGAAGCCCTCAAGGGTTCCAATTTAGGCGAGTTCTGGAAATACCGCGTGGGCGATTATCGCGTAATCAGCCACATCAAGGACGATGCCCTTCTCATCCTCAAACAACAACCGCCTACGCGACCATGCAACATCTCTGAGCACGGTGTGGGTGCGCGCTGGCGTTTTATCGGGAATAAGGGTATCTACTGAAATCCCGGCTGTGAGTTGCCCAAATGTTAGACAATTATTAAATAACGGACCATGCACCCAATCCCTAACCAAAAGAATCCATGACTACCCTGTTCGTCACCGGCGGCGCTGGCTTCATCGGCTCCAATTTCATTCGCTATTGGCTATCGACCTATCCCGACGACCGCATTGTCAACTACGATCTGCTCACCTACGCCGGCAATTTGGCCAGCCTGAAGGACGTGGAAGCAAGCTATGGTGACCGCTACACTTTTGTCCGCGGCGATATTCAGAATGCCGATTTGACCCGCTATCTCTTCGAGGTCCACCGCCCCGACTACGTGATCAACTTTGCCGCGGAATCGCACAACAGCTTGGCCATTGTCAATCCCTCGGCCTTTTTTCAGACCAATGTCGTGGGTACGCAAAAGCTGTTGCAGGCCGCCGCCGACGCCCAAGTGCCGCGCTTCCACCACATTTCCACCTGCGAAGTGTACGGCGATCTAGCCCTCGACGCGGACGAGTCCTTTACCGAGGAATCGCCCTACCGGCCGCGCACTCCGTACAATGCGGCTAAGGCCGCCGCCGACCTAGCCGTGCGCGCTTATGGCCATACCTTTGGCCTGCCAGTCACGCTGTCGAACTGCGCCAACAATTTTGGCCCCTATCAATTCCCGGAAAAAGTCATCCCCTTCTTCGCCGTCCGCCTGCTCACCGGCCAGAAGATGCCGCTGTACAAATCCAGCCAGAACCGCCGCGAGTGGCTCCACGTCGATGATCACTGCCGGGCCATAGACCTAGTGCTGAAAAAAGGCGAGATTGGACAGACGTACAACGTTGGCAGCGGCATTGAAAAAGACGTCGAAGCCATCGCCGACCTGATCCTCAATGCCTTGGAGATGGACGCCACACACAAAACTTATGTGGAGGACCGGCCCGGCCACGACCGGCGCTACCTACTCGATTCAACCAGAATCCGCACCCAACTAGGTTGGGAACCGCGAGTCGATTTCGCCCAAGGCTTCCGCGATACGGTCCACTGGTACCGCGACAATGAAGCCTGGTGGCGTCCCCTGCTAAAAAAAATCCAAGTCCGCGAAGAGGGCTGGTAAGGGCATCTTTCTGAATCAGAAAGCATAACGAGGCAGCATGAGTACCGATTCCTTTGCAGAAATCGTCGGCGAGACCGATGATCCGATCTACCAAGTCCGCACCCGCGCTCCCGGTCCTAGCGGCAAGCTGCCGCTGACCATAGAGCAGGTCGTCGAAGCGCCGAGTGGCCACATCTTTGGCTACAGCCAGAACGCGGGAATGGGCTGGAACCCCGCCGAACTAGGCCGGGGAGAATTCCTCATCGTCAGCACCCAAGGCGGCATCCGCGCCCCGGACGGTCGGCCGATCGCGCTGGGCTACCACACTGGCCACTGGGAAATCGGCCTATTGATGGAGGCCGCTGCCGAGGAAATCCACCGCCGGGGCGGCATCCCCTTTGCCGCCTATTGCTCGGACCCGTGCGATGGCCGCTCGCAGGGAACGACCGGCATGTTCGATAGCTTACCGTACCGCAACGACGCGGCCATGATCCTGCGCCGCTTGATCCGCTCGTTGCCAACGCGGCGCGGCGTGATGGGCGTGGGCACCTGCGACAAGGGATTGCCGGCGGTTCTCATCGCCTTAGCTGGTACGCCGGACCTGCCGGTCATTGTCGTGCCCGGCGGGGTGACCCTGCCGCCGGAAGAAGGCGAGGACGCGGGCAAGATCCAGTCGGCGGGTTCGCGGCTGGCGCGGGGCGAGATGAGCATTGACGACTTTCAGGTGCTCGGCTGCCGCGCCTGCGCCACGCCGGGGGGCGGCTGCCAGTTTTTGGGGACCGCGGCCACGGCTCAGGTTGTGGGCGAGGCACTGGGGCTTTCGCTGCCGCATTCGGCGCTGGCTCCTTCGGGAGAAGCGGTCTGGCGCGATATGGCCGTGCGCTCGGCGAGGGCACTGATGGCACTGGAGGCCGCGGACATTCGCTCGCAGGAGGTGGTCACCGAACAGGCACTGCACAACGCCATGGTCGTCCACGCGGCCTTTGGTGGTTCGACTAATTTGATATTGCACGTACCGGCCATTGCCCATGCGGCCGGGCGGAAACGGCCGGAAGTGGGGGATTGGGACCGGATCAACCGCGAGGTGCCGCGCTTGGTCGATGTGCTGCCCAACGGCCCGGAGTTCCACGTTACCGTGCGCGCCTTTTTGGCTGGCGGGGTGCCGGAGGTCATGTTGCACCTGCGGCGCTTGGGGCTTTTGGAGGAGGGGGTAATGACGGTCACGGGCCGCACACTGGGCGAAAATCTCGACTGGTGGGAGAGTGCGCCGCGCCGCCACCGCTTCCGCGAGGAACTGCGCAAGCTAGACGGGGTGGACCCGGACGACGTGATTATGGACGCCAGTCGCGCCCGCGCCAAGGGCCTGACCAGCACCACCTGCTTCCCGGTTGGCAACATCTCGCCCGAGGGCGCGGTCGTCAAAAGTACGGCCATTGATTCTTCATTGCTGGACGCGCAGGGAATCTATCGACACACGGGGCCAGCGAAGGTTTTTACCACCGAACGCGACACCATCGCCGCAATCAAGGCCGGCGCGATCGAGCAGGGCGACGTACTGGTGATGATTAGCTGCGGGCCGATGGGCACGGGCATGGAGGAAGTCGCGCAGGTTACGATCGCGCTCAAATACACGGATATTGGCAAGCGCGTGGCACTGCTTACGGACGCGCGGTTTTCGGGGTTTTCCTCCGGCCCTTGTATCGGGCATATCGGCCCAGAGGCTTTGGCTGGTGGGCCGATCGGCAAGCTGCGAGACGGCGACTTGATCGCCATTGAAATCGACTGCTACAACCTGCGCGGACGCATCGACTTGGTCGGCTGCTTAGGAGAGGAGTTCGGCGTAGAGGAAGGCCAGCGAGTGCTGGCCGAGCGCACCTTGCGTCCAGACCTTGCGCCCGAAGCGGAACTGCCCGACGACACTAGGCTGTGGGCGGCTTTGCAAAACGTCGGCGGTGGTACTTGGGGCGGTTGCGTTTATGATGTGGATGCGATTGTCGCCACGCTCGAAGCGGGTCGCGCGGTGCTAAAGGGGGCGTCGTGAGCGGCAAGCAGATCGTCGTCGGCATCACCGGAGCCAGTGGCGCACTCTACGCTGGCCGCCTGCTGCGCGCCCTGCTGATCGGCGGGCACCAAGTGCATTTGGTCCTGTCTAAATACGGGCGCTACCTGCTCGTCGAAGAGTTGGGTTTCCGCCCCGACAAGGAGAGCCTACGAGCGTTTATAAGGCGGTGCTATGGGGAGGAGACCCAAGCCGGCGAACTGCACGAGTACAACGCTGGTGACCTATCGGCCTCCATAGCCAGCGGTTCGGTGCCTATCGACGGCATGGTGGTGGTGCCTTGTTCGGCCAAGACGCTTTCGAGCATCGCTCGCGGGGCGTCTTCGAGTCTGATTGAGCGAGCCGCCGATGTCAGCCTCAAGGAGCAACGACCGCTGGTGCTGGTGGTGCGCGAGACCCCGCTCAACCTGATTCAGTTGCGCAATATGACGGCGGCGGCCGAGGCTGGAGCCGTCATTCTGCCGGCCATGCCGGCTTTTTATCAAAAGCCGCAGACCTTTGACGATTTGGGCGATTTCATCGCTGGCCGCGTCTGCAACATGCTGCGGATCGAACACCAGCTCTTCCCCTCTTGGCCGGGGCCTGCGCGATAACTTCCCTTACACTAGCCGCTCCAAATTAGCGCGAAATAACGCGCGCGGCAGCATGCCTTCGAGCAGGCGGCCTCCCTCTCTGGCGATGGCGCGACAGACGGTCCACGGCCCAAAGCGACAGAAGATTTCGCCTTTGAGGCCCGTGGGCGGATCGCAGTAGATTGGACCCCCCGCGAACAGGTCCTGTAGTTGGGGCCAGTTCAACTCGACGCTGGGACCCTGCATGAGATGTCCCCACAGGGCGACGGTTTGCTGGGACAGGTAGTAGTACTCTTTGTGGTGGCGGGCAACCCTCATGCCGCTGCGGACGAAGTAGGGCAGATGCTCTTGGATGGCTGGGCCGAGCGATGGCTGCCGGCACAGATGGCGGTTGCTGAGGGTGAATATCTGCTCCGGAGGGCAGGGTAGGGTGCCGCTCCACCGGCCTTCGATGGCGCGCCGGGACTCGGCGGCGGCGGGATCGGTCGCCGAGGCATCCCAAGCAGGCGCGTCTTCGGGGCTTGGCGTCGGTGCGCGTTTGGAGAGGCAAGCGACGAAAGCCCCTTCGGTGTCGTGGTGGTGGGGCCAGACGCGGACGCAGTGGGCAAACCCGGGCGGGAACTGGGCAGCCAGCGCATCCGGCAGCAGCGGCCCTGCGAACTCTGCGATGGGGAGGATAGCCACATCTTCTCTATAGCGGCGCAACAGCCCGAGGAGCACTTCTTCGTTTTCCTCCAGCGAGAGTGAGCACGTCGAGTACACTAAGGTGCCGCTAGGGCGCAGCATCTGGTAGGCAGCGCGCAAGAGGCCCTTCTGCTGCTGTGCGAGGCGTTGGGCGTCTTGCGGCGACCAGTAGGCGAGCATGTTCTGGTCTTTGCGCACGATGCCGTCGCCCGAGCAGGGGGCATCTACTAAGATGCGGTCGAAAAAGTTGGGGAAGTAACGCGCCAGCATGGTCCCTGGGGCTTGGGTCAAGACGTGATTGGCGACCCCACAGCGCTCCAAATTGCCCACGAGGGCCGGCATGCGCTTGCGCTGGAGTTCATTGGCCAGCAGCAGGCCACTGTTTTGCATTCGTGCGGCAATCTGGGTGGACTTGCCGCCCGGGGCGGCGCATAGGTCGAGGACGCGCTCGCCGGGCTGAGGGGCTAGTACCTCGACAGCTAGCATGGGGGCCTTGGCTTGGACGTAATACGCGCCCATGGCGTGTTCAATGGTCTGGCCGAGGTTCGCGTCGCTTTCTGGCAAGGCGAAGCCCTCGCTGCACCAAGGCACGCGTTGGCCGCACTGATGCAAGTGAAGCCGTACGTGCTGCGCTTGCGCTTGGAGCGCGTTCAAGCGAAGCGAAGCTGGGGGGGGCGTACGCGAGCATTGATAAAAGGCCGCGCGCTCTTTGTCATTGGGCAACAGACGGCCAATGTACTGGAGCAGGGCCTGTAATTTATCCGGGTCGTACGCTTTGCGTGCAGGTGGGGTTGTCTGTTTATTCATCGGGCATCGGGCAGTTATTCAACAAATATCGGAATTTCCTAGTTTACGGTTGGGAATTCAGGTTTCATTTAGGCGATTTCACTCGGCATGCCCGTAGCCCTCGTCCGGGCCGCGGTCCCCCGCGTCGATGTTCCGAGGCCAGTCGCCGGGCACCCGTCGCCAAGAGGGCGGATGGGACGGACCACTAACCACTAACCACTGATTAAACAGTCCTTACTCTAGGAAAGTCCGATCAATATAACCCATACAGCAAGAGGCATGGGCGTCGCACGCTGCTTCATCGTCAGCGATCTGCACCTCGGATCGGCTTACTTTTACCATCGCAACTTTTCTTCTTGGTTGGATGCCTTGCCCCAAGGGGTGCCGCTCGTGCTCAACGGCGACGTTATGGATAAGCCGGGCCAAGCCTTGCCCGGTGCCCATCGGGTCGTGCTGGAGCGCATCGTGAGCGAGTCGCAATCCCGGCCCGTAATCTGGGTGTACGGCAATCGCGATGCCCAATTCAAACTGGCCGATCCGGGGCAGATCCGCTTTGTCGATAGCTGGCGGCTCGATCAGCGGCTGCTCGTAGTCCACGGCCATCGGCTCGACCAACTGATGCCTCGACACGCGGCGTTCAAATGGGCTTTCCGCCGCTTGCACCGTTGCCGCATCTGGCTTGGTGGGAGCAATGCCCACGTGGCCGAGTACGCCAAGAAATGGCCTTTGCTCTATCGAATGCTCAACGAGCACGTAGCGCGCAACGCCCTGCGCGTGGCGCGGCAGGAGGGAGTTGATGCTGTGGTCTGCGGGCACACGCACGCGGCCATGGCGATTGAGCGGCAGGGTCGGTGCTACTTCAACACCGGTGCTTGGACCGAAAAACCTCTCCACTTTCTCGAAGTAGCCCCAGACCGCATGGCCCTGCATACATACGAGGACGCTTGTGATTAAATGGATGCTCTTATTGGTGGCGGCCGCGCGGCTGCCGGCTAGCGCGCAAGAGGTGGCTCTCGTCTGGCCGCTGCGTCTTGCACCGGCTCTGTCTTCCACCTTCGGCGAATCGCGTTCCCGAGCTTTCCACGCCGGCATAGACCTCAAGACTTGGGGCGAGACCGGCCACCCCGTACAGGCCCTAGCCGACGGCTATATCTGGCGAGCGCGCACCTCGCCTTGGGGCTATGGCCGGGCCTTGTACCAGAAATTGGCCGATGGCCGCATTGTAGTATATGCCCATCTAGAGGACTTTGCCGCGCCCGTGGCCGAGCGCGTACAGCAAGCACAGCAGCAGCGCGGGCGCTATAGCGTGGATTTGTATTTCGAGGCCGGGGAGATTCCAGTGTTCGGCGGCGCGGTCATCGCTTGGAGTGGCCAGAGCGGAGCAGGCCCCCCCCATTTGCACTTAGAGTTGCGCGATGCAAATAACGTGGCAATCAATCCCCTCTTGCAGGGGTTCGCCATCGCCGATACGATCGCGCCGACCTTGCAACGAGTGGCCATCACGCCGCATGGCCATAGTGCCCAAGTCGAGGGCGGGCGCGATCCCTATGTGCTGAATTTGCGCTGGCAGCCGGGCCGGGGGGAGTTCACCGGAGCGCGGACCGTGCAGGTGCTCGGCCCGGTGAGTATCAGCGCGTTGATGTACGATCGCGCCGATGCGGCCCCCAACAAGCTAGCCCCCTATCGCGCGGCCTTGCACATCGATGGCGATCCGATTTTTGCCGCGCACTACGAACGGGTCGGATACGGCGATATGCACCAGATGTATTTGGACCGGCCGCTAACTGCTTTTAAGGGCGGGGTGGGTCGCTTTTACAACTTGTGCCGTCTGCCGGGCAATCGCCTCGAATTCTACGAGGGGCCTGACGATGGAATTCTGAACTTGGCCAAGGGGCGGCACGAAGCCGTCGTCGTTGTCGCGGATGTCAACGGCAACGAGAGCCGGGCGCGCTTTGGGTTGATGGTTGATGAACCGCCGGCCATTGCCGGAGCGCGGATCGTGGCTGAAGCGGACGGAACCTTTATCGAGGCGCGGCTGACCGATGCGGACGATCCGCTCGTGGAAGTAGAATTGGCCAGTTCTCGCGATGGCGAGACTTGGCGGCGCGTAGATCGGCGGCAGAGTCGCTCCGGCCCGCTCAAGTGGCGGATCCACCGGAATGCCCCCTACTGGCGGATCCGGGCGCGGGATCCGGCGGGCGTCGCAGCCTTTGCCGTTTGTCGCCTGCCCGACGACGGGGCCGCTGCGCCGACCTTTTCCTTAGAGCGCCGTCCCCACACAGGTTTCGTGGAGCTCGTGATGCGCTACGCACGAGTGCCCAGCGCTGCGCCCTTAGTCCGCGCTGATAACGCTAATATCGCTCCCCGCCAGACCGGCTTGCGCGAGTTCCGGGTCGTAGTACCGCTCGATCCGAGGGATTCGGCAGCCGGGCCAGTTTTGCTGCGGACGCCGAAGGCAGCCGTACAAAAGGTCGTCCTCGACCGGCAGCTCGTGCAGCCGGGTGCCGTAGCCGAATTGACCTATGCCGGAGGCGAGGTCGAATTGGGTTTTGTCGCGGAGAGCGCGTACGCGCCGTTTTTCCCGCAGGTCGCGGCTTTTGAGCCGCGCGTGCCCGCTGCGCTAGTCGCGGCCGGGTCGGCTTTTGCCTTGGGGCCTGATGTTAGTTTCGATCGCAAGGTCTCGCTGCGCTTCCGCTACGACCGGGGAACGCTGCCGCCGGAGAAGTTAGGCATCTACCGAGAGGTCGCCGCTGAAAAGTGGACGCTCGTGGGCAACGAATGGGACGCGGTGCGCCGGCAGGTCGTGGGCCGGGTGCGCCACTTTGGCCGCTACGCGCTGTTGGCCGACTTGGAAGCCCCTCAGATCAGCATTGTGCAACCCGCAGAGGGGGCGGTTGTTGGCCCGCGCCCAGAAATTCGCGGTGCAGTGCGCGACCAAGGCGCAGGCATTGGGCGGGAAGAAGACCTTGAATTAGAGCTAGACGGACGCCCGCTGATCGCCGAATACGATCCAGAAGCCGGGCGCGTGTACGGGCATCTAGCGGAAGATTTGTCGCCGGGTATGCACCGCCTAGTACTGAGGGTGCGGGATATGAGCGGCAACCAAGCCGAGATCCATTCGGAGTTTACCGTGCGCTAGCGCAGCAGCACGGGGGCACCGGCTTGGCGCAGCGACGCCTGTGCGGCCTCCAAGACCCGCACGACGCGCAGCCCGTCGCGACCATCGCTGCGGGGCATCTGGCCGGTGCGCACGCACTCGGCGAAGTGCTGGCACTCCAGCTTGAGTGGCTCGGCCATTTGCAGCCGCGGAATGACGACATCGCCAAAGCGCAGCGCGATGGAGTCGCCATAAGAGTCGTATTGCGGTCGCTCGGCCGATTTGTCGTAGATGCGCACCTTTTCTGTGCTTTCCACATCGTCAAATACAGCCATCTTGAGGCTGCCGACCACGGTCAGGCGGCGGATGCGGTGCGGGTCGAGCCAAGAGATCTGCATCTGCGCCATCTTGCCATCGGCAAAGTGCAAATTGGCAAAGACCACGTCTTCAATGTCGGGTTGTAGATAGCACTCGCCGCGAGCGCTGACCGCGTCTGGCTCTTGGCCGAGCAGGTACAGGATGACCGATATGTCGTGTGGTGCCAAGCTCCATAAGGCATTTTCGTCGCTGCGGACAATGCCCAAGTTGACGCGCTGAGAGTACAGATAATACAAGTCGCCTAGCCCGCCTTCCCTTACTAAATCATGTAGCATTTGCACGGCTGGGTGGTACTTCAGCAGGTGCCCGACCATCAGTACCCGGTCCCGTTCTACGGCTAATTCGACTAAGTGGGCCGACGTGGCGGTGCCGAGGGTCATGGGCTTTTCGACGTACACGTGCTTGCCCCGCTCTAGAGCGCGCCGGGCCAATTCGTAGTGGTCGGCGGCCGGGACGGCCAATACTACGGCGTCGAGCGCGTCGTCGCCGAGCACCTCATCGTAGCTGGCGGTGATTGGGACCTCCGGGTACTGGTGCTGGATGGCACTGCGGGTTTCCGGGCTAGCGTCGCAGATTTGGCGCAGATGTACGTCGGGCAAGTCGCGGAAGACGCGCACTAGATTCTTGCCCCAATACCCAGCGCCGACGCAGGCGATTTGGACGCAGCTCATGCGCGTTGGAAATAAGTGTCGATGTCGGCAGCCAGGCGCGCGAGGGCTTGGCTGCCCTCGGCATGGGGGTGCGCTCTTACGACCGGCTCACCCGCGTCGGCTTGGCTGCGGACGAGCGGGTCGAGCGGAATTTCGCCCAGATAGGGAATGCCCAAGCGGCTGGCTGTGGCACGGCCCCCTCCGGTTCCGAAAATGGGATCGGCATGGCCGCAGTTGTCGCAGCGGAAATAGCTCATGTTCTCAACCAAGCCGACGATGGGCACCTCGGTCTGGCGGAACATCTCGACGCCGCGACGCACGTCTTCGAGGGCAATGGCCGAGGGCGTGGTGACGATCAAGGCCGCAGTCAAGGGTGCCACTTGGGTCAGCGTGATTTGTACGTCTCCGGTCCCGGGGGGCAGGTCTATGAGCAGGAAGTCGAGCTCGCCCCAAGTGACGTTGAAGAGGAATTGGTGCATCATCTTGGCCAGCATGGGACCGCGCCACACGACCGGGGTACCTGGGTCGATTAGCAACCCCATGGAAATGGCTTTGAGACCGTGCCCGGACAAGGGGTGGATGCGGCCGTCCGTTGCGGTGGGTCGGCCCTCTATGCCTAGCAGACCCGGAATGTTGGGGCCGTAGATGTCGGCGTCGAGCAAGCCGACCTGTAGCCCTTGGTGGGCCAAGCTCACGGCCAAGTTGGCGCAGAGCGTGGACTTGCCAACGCCGCCCTTGCCGCTGGCTATGGCTAGTGTATCTTTAATGCCGGGAATGGGTTGGCGGTTGTGGGTTTGTGGGGAGTTCACTGGAGTTCCTGCTGCGTAGTGGAAAATTTGGAGTATAGAAGAAAGACCTTCTCACGGCAAGGGGGATGGGGGCGGGGAGAGGTTCAATGACCCGCAAGGCAACTACGCCATCAACCTACAATTCGGCGACGTTAGGCCGTTTTCGGAAGGATTGGCGGCGGTACGGATCGGCGACGGGGAGACAGGCAAGTGGGGCTCAAATTCGACGGAGTAGGGCCTTTTCGGAAGGATTAGTAGTGCCTCTTTCGGCACCTTCTCCCATTCGTGCCAGAATTTCTGACCTGTGTAGGACAAGTAGAGGCGGCATCGAAGCCAAGATTGACGCCAACCGCGAGACCCTCGAAGCCAAAATAGACGGGCTGTATCGTTGGGTGATACCGCTTCAGATAACGACGATCTTAGCGGTCGAGGGGCTGGCGTTCAAGGCGTTTAGCGGCTAGAGCCGAACAAAACGACGCGGCGGCCGGGGAATGGATCGCCTCACTGGACCTAACCCCGGCCCCTTCCCTGCGAGAGAAGTAAGTAGAGCGATAGGAGTTCCAATGCACTTTACCATCATGTATAGGATCGCGCTTTTAGTGATCGTTTTGGCCCCCTTGGGTTGCACGAATGTCAACCAGATGCACAAGCTCTATCAGGAGGGAGACCACTCGCAGTTAGATCGGATTATGGAGATCGTCTCCCGTCAGGACTACCCTTATGCTACGCGGCGCAAGGCCGCACGCATTCTCGGCGAGATCGGCGACCCGCGCGCCGTGCCGGTGCTGAAAATGGCACTCCAAGACTACGACCAGCGCACCACGCTCAAGCAGGACGCGCTCCGCTCCCTAGGCACCATCGGCGACCGGAGCGCAACCCCGGATATAGGGAGGTTACTCGATCGATCGCTCAATACGGCCGACGCCGAGTTGCGAATGGCCGCCATTGAAGCACTCGGGAAGATGGGGGGGACCAAGGCGGCTGAAATTTTGGTCAATGCCCTCGGCTACTACGACATACTCACCCTGCGCTCTGAGCAGCGAACCCGTCGGGGGGTGTTCACCGGCGAGGAGCGACCCTTTCCCTACGGGCCCTATGGACGGCTCGACGCCGACTCCACGGGAGGCCCGCGGCGCTATCCAAATGTGGGACTAGATCCCTTTGGGGAGGGGGGGCAGCCCCGAGTGAGCATGTTCGGTACGCCCATCGAGCCTACGCAGATGGAATACGACCCCACCCCCGAGGAGCGCACCCTAACCCATCAGGCTATTACAGCGGTAGGGACGGACGCCATTCCGGTGGTTGAAAACTACCTAGACAGCCTGCGTGTAAGCCCGACTTTGCGCAGGGAACTGCTGGTCATTATAGGCGAAATTACAGGCACTCCGCCGCCAGTAAAAGTTGATTCCACAGCCTCCCGCCTGTAAGTTGACAAGGATACGCCCAGCGCATATTATGAGACGATTCCAACCGAAAAATCACCAAAATACGCGATAGGCCCACCCCGTTCAGAATGGAATAGGCGGACGCCTAATTCGTCTGCTACCCCGGTCTAAAGGCCAAGTATAGTTCGAGGTTTTTACCCATTATGGAAAGCGATATAGGCCCAATCCTCGGCGATTGGAAATACGCCCCAGGCGAGTTAAGCGTGCGCAAGATACGAAGCGGCAACGGCAGTGCAAAGCTCCAAATCCGCATGGATCTGGGCTTGATGCAGCTAGAATGGCGGGGGCGTCCCGACGCGCTCCGTCCGCACGGTTATGTGTCGCTGTTGGATTACTACTGCCAAAAGCGACGCGAGTGGGAGGAAGCGCACGGCCCGGGCACCTTTAGCCTCTCGCACGAGGATTGTTCCAAGCTGGCCCAAGAGGCCATGAAATACTACTGGCGGCGGATCGGTTTTTTTGAACTGAAGGAATACGAGCGGGCCGAAGAGGATGCCAAGCACAACCTCGCCATCCTCGACTTGTGCTACGAATACGCCGAAGAGGACGAAGACCGCCAGTTAGCCGAACAATACCGCGTCTTTGTCACAGCACATCGGGTGCAGGCGCGAGCGCTGGCCTGTCTAGAGGCCGAAAACCACGCCGAGGCCCTAACCGAGATCCGCCGGGGTATTGCCGAGATCGAGGCGTTTCTCGCCAAAATTGGCCAATTGGACCAGCTCGACGAGTGCCCTGAGTTGCTCTTTTTGCGCGAGTGGGAAGGCGAAATAGAGAGCACCCGGCCGCGCACGCTGCGCGAGCGGCTGATGGCCGATTTACAGGCCGCGGTTGAGGCGGAGCGGTTCGAGTTGGCCGCTTCGCTCAGGGACCGCTTGCGTTCGCTCGAGACCGAGCAAGCCGGCAGGTTGCCTTGAAAGGACGATTGCTGCCGAAGGGTGGGCCGAGGGGCGTTGTCTCTCGGCCCTTTTACTTTGCCCTGTTCGCACTGTTAAGTGCTTGCGGGCAAATGGCTCCCAAGACAACGCCCGAGGTGCCGACGGCCCAGATCATCCAAGAGCAGCTACCCTTAGTAGGCGACAACCTGCTCGACTTGCAGTTATTCAGGCCGGGTACTGGTTCGCGCCTCCTGATAGCTCTGCTGGAGTGGGAAACCCCTTCGGGCGAGCACCGCGAAGTCGAGCACCGGTTGCAAGTGCCACAAGGGCGTCTCGTGCGCTATGCGCTGCCGTATCGGTTGGAAGAGGCTGGCATACACCGCGCGGCCCTGCGGCTGTACGATCCGGAGCGCGACACGCTCATCCATGCTGTCGAAGAGTTGCGCCTGTTTGCCCGGCCCGCTTGGGAGCTTTCGGGCGATCGCTCGTATTATACCGTAGAGTATGAGATTCGCTTCCGGCTGCGGCGCAATCGTCACGGTGATACGACCATCCCCGTGACGGTCGAGTTGCGGCGCGGCGTCGAGGTCTTGGATCGCGTGGATGTAAACATGGTCGGGCAGGAGATCTCAGGGGCCTTTGCTGCATACGACTTGCCCGAGGGGCGTTATTGGCTGGCGGCGCGGTGGCTGGATCCGATCGGCGGTGCGGATTCGCTGGCCGTGGCCTGCGATAAGTTTGCGCCAGCCACGCGGGAGGTAAAAATCGACCTGTTCAGCCAGTCCTTGCTCGTCGATGGCGAGCCGTTCTTTCCCATTGGGCTATACTGGCTGCAGGCGGATATCCTAGCCCCGATGCGACGTCTGCATTTCAATTCCGGGGATTACTTCTACAAGCTGCGCGGAGAAGAAGTTGCCGCGCTGATGGATGCAGCAGCCGTAGAGGGGATGCAGATCCTCCTAGAACTGACCGAGTACGCCCGGCGGAAACCCAAGCCGGACTATCAGGCCATCGCCGCCCTCGTCAAACGCTATCGTCGGCATCCGGCACTCTTGGCTTGGTATCTGATTGACGAGCCAGACGAGACCAAAATGGACCCTCGGTCCGCGGTGGCGATATACGATCTGATCCGGGATCTCGACCCCTATCATCCGGTCTATTTAGTCAATAATCGGCCGCGCACATACGCCGCGTACTCGGACGCCAGCGATATTCTAGCCATAGACGTCTATCCGATCCCGAATTACCCCATCAGTCAGGTAGGCGACTATATGCAGCAGGCGCGCTGGACTTCGCTGGAGCGAAAACCAGTCTGGTTGGTCGCCCAGGCCTTTGGCGGCGTGGAACACTGGCCGCGCTCGCCGACGGCGAGCGAATTGCGGAACATGATCTACCAAGGGCTGGTCGAAGGGGCCAAGGGGGTGTTGTTCTACCGCTATTGCCAAGAGAACGAACGCCGCATCCAACCCCTATCCCTGTGGCGAGAAGTGCAGCGTCTCGCGGCCGAGCTTGCCGAATTAGGGCCGGTGCTCTTGCAGGAGGAGCTCAGCTTGGAGGCACAACCGGCTGGTGGCGGGGTCAAAGTAGCGGTCAAAGAGTACAAACGCGATTTTTACGTATTTGTCGTCAATGTCGCCGAGGAGTCGCGACGGCTCGATTTGCGCCTAGAAGGCTTGCCGCCTATGGGACGGGCCGAAGTGCTCCATGGGCGGGCGGACCCAACGCTGGCCAACGGACGGCTCGCCGCGGAGCTGGGACCGCTGGGTACGGCGGTTTTTCGCTTGCAGACAGCGGGCATTTGAACAGGTGATTCACTGGCTTTGGAGCCGGTTAAAGGAGAAAAAACTATGGCCAAAAAGGTGGCCCTCGCTAAGCGAGATCGAGAACGAATAAAGAAGATGCTCTTGGTGCGTCGCGCTGAATTGCTCAGTGATCTGGACGGCACCGAGCACGAGATCGACGAACTGCAAGACCCCAAGGCCGACGACCTCGACCGAGCTGTCGAGGCCGGGGCCATGGAGCTTTTGGTAACTCTGGGCGATACTGAGCGCCGCGAGCTGGAGGAGGTCGTGCTAGCACTTGAGAAGCTGGATAGCACGACGTATGGCAAGTGCGAAGCCTGCCTCGAAAAGCCCTTAAACCTGTGCCCGACCTGTCCGTTTATTCCCGAGCCGCGCTTGGAGGCCCTGCCCACGGCGCGGCTGTGCGTGTCCTGTCAGGAGGCCGAGGAGCAGAACCAGATTCCGTCCTATACCCGGCTGCGCCCGCGGCGGATGTTTGGCGAGAACATAGAGGAATTCTCGCATCCGCTGATGGATTCAGAAGACGACAGATAGGCTCTTAATCGGCGCGTTATTCGAGCCTAATCAAAGGCGGCCTAAGCTTTTTGAGAAGCTTAGGCCGCCTTTGTGTTGGACTGGGATGGGAGGCTAAGGTGCCAGTTCTTTCAGCTCGGCCATGGTGGCGAGTCGCACGTTTTTGAGCTGGCGCTGGTAACCTATGACTGCGGCTAAGGAGTTGATTTGGGCCTGCGTCAAACTGCCTTGGGCTTGGAGCAGTTGCTGGCTGTCGGCCAAGCCGAGTTCAAAGCGGCTCTGCTCGACGTCGTAGGTGCGCTGGGCGAACTGAAGGGCGGCTTGGCGCAGGTCGATCTGGCGCTCGGCCTCGTGGACGCGGCGCGTGCCGTCGCGGATCTGCTGGACAATTTGGCGTCGCTGCTGCTCGCGGGCGAGGCGGCTTTGCTCCAAGGCGAGGCGCGCTTGGTTGACGTTGGCGCGCCGCTGGCCGCTGTCGATCAGCGGCAGGGTTATCTGCAGGTCAACTCCCCACCGATTGCGCTCGAAATTGTCGCTGACATCGCCAATTGCGCTGCCGTGCCCCCGCATACTGACATTGGCACCTAAGATCGCGTTGATGCCGTTGCGGCGGCGGGTGTCTTCTAGATCCAACGCGCGGATTTCCTCGAAAATTTCGGCTCGCTTCATATCGGTGCGGCGTGCCAAGCCGATTTCAAGGGCGCGTTGGGCGTCGATGGGGTGAATCTCGTACTGGACCTCGGTGTCGATTTCGAGCGGTGCCCACACATCGAGTCCGAGGGTTTCGCGGAGAATGTCGCGGCGCGATTCGATATTGGTTCGGGCCTGGTCGTACGTGGCCTCGGCCTGTAGCATTTCTACCTGTAAGCGCAGGGCTTCCACTTCGGCGATGAGGCCGACCTCAAATTTCCGTTGGGCCAGTTCCAAATTGGCGCGCGACTGCGCTAGGCGCTGTTCCTCTATTTCGAGCTCGCGGACGCTCTGCACCAAGTCGTAGTAATCGTCGATAACTTGGCCCTCTAGCTGGAGCCGCTGGCGGTCGAAGTTGAGGCGTGCGCTTTGCAGGCTGTGCTCGGCGCGCTTGAGCGCGATTTCCTCGCTGGGCTGGCCGAGTAGATCGCGTGCGTAAAAAAGGCGCGTCGAACCCGAATAGTCGAGGAAGTCGGCGCGGCGACTGGACGAGAAGTTGCGGCGCAGGGCTGCAGTGGTCAGCGTGAATTGGCCGAGGTGGCGCAGGCGCTGGGCCATGCGCAGGTTGCCCGAGTAGAGGACATCGGAACTCTCTTCGCGGACTCGTTTTTCGAGAGCGATATTTTCTTGGGTATCGCTCAGCCCAGTGAAGCTAGGGGCGGTGACGTCGGCGTTCATGTTGAAGGCAAAGGGCGCACGCGCCGCCGCTAGTTGGGCGCGGTTGCTGGCTAGGGTCTGTTGGTCCATTTGGTGTTGCAAGTTGTTTTGCATGGCCAAGTCGATGCACTCTTGCAGCGAGAGGACATCGGCTGCGGAGCAGGTGGTGGCAATCAGCAAACCGACCAGTGCCCATTGATATTTCATCACAGAGTCCCTTCTTATCAGATGACGAGCGAGATGCAACTGTCTTCTGCTAATTATACACTACGCGTTTTACAAAGCCAACCGCGGCCATTTTTCGGCGGTGGGTTTTATGTTTAATATTTAATATCCATAGACTTAAGCCTATCAAGAATGTAAAGGAGCTATGCTATGACCACCTTCACTTCGCAAGTGCTCGCGTACGAAAAATCCGCCGCCGACCTCGCGGTCAAAATCTTTGCCGACGGGGCCGACCGCGAGAGCATGCTGGCGAGCTATGCCAACCCGCTAGTCTCTGGGTTTACGACCAATCCCACCTTGATGCGCCAAGCGGGCATCACCGACTACCGAGCCTTTGCCCGCGACATCGTCGCGGTCATTCCCGATCGCCACATTTCTTTTGAGGTCTTTTCAGACGAGTTCGACGACATGGAGCGCCAAGCCCGCGAGATCGCAACGTGGGGCGAAAATGTGTACGCCAAAATTCCCGTCAGCAACACCAAGGGCGAGGTCAGCTACGACTTGGTCCATCGGCTGTCTCAAGATGGAGTCAAGGTCAACGTCACGGCGATCTTTCTGCCCGACCAAGTGCGAGAAGTGGCGGCCGCAGTCGAGGGTGGGGCACCGTGCTGCGTGTCGGTCTTTGCCGGTCGCATCGCCGACGCCGGGCTAGATTACATGCCGGTCATGGCCGAATCGGTCGAGTTGCTCGCGCCCAACCCCCAAGCCGAACTCATCTGGGCCAGCCCCCGCGAGGTGTACAATGTCGTCCAAGCCGACAGCATTGGTTGCCACATTATCACCTGCACCAGCGACATCATCAAAAAGCTGCCGACCTTGGGCAAGGAGCTGGGACAGTTCTCGCTAGAAACCGTACAGATCTTTTACGCGGATGCCACGGCTGCCGGCTACAGCCTGTGAGTGCGGCAGATGAGTTACACCCAGCAGTACTTGGCGGCGGCAGCTCAAGTCATCGAGCAGCTAGATCGCCATGCGATCGAAGCGATGGTGCGCCTCTTCGTCGAGACCCGTCAGCGCGGGGGGCGGCTCTTTATCCTCGGCGTGGGGGGCAGCGCGGGCAACGCGAGCCACGCGGTCAACGACTTTCGCAAGATCGCTGGTATTGAATCCTACGCGCCCACGGACAACGTATCGGAGCTGACGGCGCGCATCAACGACGAGGGTTGGGAGACGGCCTTTGCCAGATGGCTGGAGGGCAGCCGTTTGAACGAAAAGGATCTGATCTTGGTCTTTTCCGTCGGCGGTGGCAATCGCCCGATGAACACAAGCGTCAACCTGGTTGCAGCACTGGAGTACGCCAAAGAGGTCGGAGCCAAAATCTGCGGCATCGTGGGGCGGGATGGTGGCTTTACGGCCCAAATCGCCGACGCCTGCGCGATTGTGCCAACGGTCGCCCCGGATGCAGTCACGCCGCTGACGGAATCCTTCCAAGCCGTTATATGGCATTTAATTGTCTCGCATCCCGAGATACAAGTAGGGCGCACCAGATGGTAGATGCGCTCGCGCCATTCACAACGAAAGGCTGAACATGTCTGCTCTCCCCCAAGGCTTGCGCCAGTTTTTGCACCGCTACATTCCAAAACTGGAAGAGGAGATGTTCTCGTTCCTCGTGGTGCGCGAACCCGAAGAGTTCCTATATCGGCTGATGCGCGACTACCCAGAGCGCGGCGGCAAGCGATTCCGCCCGGTGCTGGTGCTCTTGGCATGCCAAGCCTGCGGCGGCGACGCAAAGAACGCCATGCGGACTGCGGTGGCCTTTGAGATGTTCCAGTCGTTTGCCGTAGTCCACGACGATATTGAAGACGATTCGGAGATGCGGCGCGGCAAGCCCTGTTTGCACAAGCTGCACGGGATTCCATTGGCCATTAACGTCGGCGATGCCCTGTACGCCAAGGTCTTTGAAATCCTCAGCGCGAACCGCGAGGTATTGGGGGCGGATGTCGCACTCGATTTGATGGACGAAATGATCCGCGGCGCGTGCGAGACGTTTGAGGGACAGGCATACGACGTGGGCTGGATTCGCCAGCGCTATATCCCCAGCGAGGGCGAGTTTATGGCCATGTTGCGCAAAAAGACCGGGTGGTACACGGGCCGAGGGCCGTGTACGGCCGGGGCGATTATCGCGGGTGCCAAAATGGAGTTGCGAACTTGTATCGGCGACTTCGGCGAGTCCATGGCCATCGCGTTCCAGCTCCGCGACGACCTGCTGAATTTGAGCTCTTCCGAACAAGACGCTGGCTCTGCGCCCGGAGTTACTTCCGGGGCCTACGGCAAGGAGCGGGGCGGGGATATTGCGGAAGGGAAGCGGACCTTGATTATCATCGATCTATTGGGCAAATGCACGGCGGCGGAGCGCGAGGAGGTGCTGGCGATCTTGCATCAAGAGCGGCACCGCAACACAGCCGCCGAGATCGAGCGGGTTATCGCCTTAGTTGAGCACTACGAATGCGACCGCTACGTCGAGTGCGCGTGCCAGCAGAAGGTCGAAGAGAGCCTGACACACCTAGAGAAGCTCCCGGCCAACCCCGCTCGCGAGATGCTGGGAGAGATGCTGGACTTTCTGGTCCAGCGCGCCTTCTAGAAGCGGTCTGCGAACGCCAGCCAGCTTCTTAGTCCACCACTGAATTTTCCAAATAAGCCAAAAGCAATCGCGCCGCGTTGACGATGCCGTCCCACGCGCAGATTTCGTATCCATGCGTGTTGTCGCCTGGGTAGCCAATCAACGCAGCGCGCGCAATAGCACCGGACGTTTTGGCAATCGACGAGTCGCTGGAGTACGAAGTGAGGACGGCCGTTTGGATGCCGAACCCGCAGGCGGTGGCTAGGGCGTCAAAGCGGTCGATGATGCGTGCGTCGTACAGGCCGCGACTGTCCCGGACGCCGATGATGGGGTCGCCGCTGTTGGCCGTGCCGTATTCGGCGGCCGCGGGCGCAATGTCAACGGCAACGGCCGCGTCAACCGGCAGCCGCCCGAGCGCGTAGATCGCGCCGTGCCCACCGATTTCCTCGCTGGAGCTGGCCACGAGATATGCGTCTTGAGCCGGCCGGTTCTCCCGCAAGTGCAGGCCCACTTCGAGCATGGCCGCCAAGCCAGCGCGGCAATCGAGGTTGTAGCCGCAAACGCAATCGCCTAGACGCCAGAGCGTCTTGTGTTTGCCGGCGATGACGACCCGAGTGCCGGTGCGGATCCCGCGCTGAGCTAACTCTTCGGCTGTGAGCCTCGTTTCAATCCACATCTGTTCCCACTTGAGGGGTTGGCCGTCTTTGAGCCGCCCTGCCGGGCTCTCTGTGGAGACATGCTTGGCACCGGTGGAGAGCACACCCGGGCAGAGGCCATCTCGCGCCATGATCTCCACCGGGCTTTCGCCTAGTGCCCAAGGGTGCAAGCCGCCCAAGGGCTGCACCCTAATTTTGCCGTCGGATTCAATGCGCTTGACGATGAGGGCGATCTCGTCCTTGTGGGCGAGGGCTGCCACGGGCTGGTCGTGGCTTCGGCCCTTGATGTGGATGATTATGTTGTCGGCCGCGTCCTGCCAGACGGCGTCGCCGATGGGGGCGGCGAGCTCGGAGACGAGGGCGTCCATAGCGGATTCTGCGCCCGAGGGCGCGTGGGCAGCGAGCAGTTGCTCGACAAAGCCATAGAGGCGTTGGGCATCGATGGTCATGGGGTGCTCCTAATTGAAGGTAAGCGAAAATAATTAGGAGCAAGTCGATGGACAATGAAAACGCCGCTGTGAGGGGTCAGGCCGGAGCGGCGAGGGACCCAATAACTTCTTCGGCCAGTCCGCGCAAGGTCTTTTGCAGCCGCAGGCGGCCCCGGTTGACGCGCGATTTGACCGTGCCTACGGGACAGTTGATGATCTTGGCGATTTCCTCGTACGAGAGCCCGTTCAGATCGCGGAGGAGTACGGCAGCGCGAAATTCTGTGGGCAGGTCCTCGATAGCATGGACGACGAGGGACTTGACGCGATTGCCGTCGGTCTGTTCGCCGGGGAGTGGGTCCTTGGCCATCGGTTCGTAAAAGGCGGCAGGCTGTTCGTCTTCACTCGGGCTGATCGGGATACAATGCCAGCGCTTGCGGCGGCGCAATTCGGTCTTGGCTAGGTTGCCGGCAATGGTGTAGAGCCAAGTGGAAACCTGTTCGATGGCTGGGTACTGGTGACTGTGGCGCAGGCAGCGGAGAAAAGTCTCTTGGACGATGTCCTCGGCCGTTTCCCTGTCGCCGACAAAGCGATAGACGAAGTTGTACAGTAGGGTGCGGTAGCGTTTGACCAGCACGCCGAGGTGCCCTTGGTCCTCGGCGGCCCGCAGCAAGATTTCTCTATCCGTGAGTGCATTCATCGCTTCCATGGTTGTGCTCCTTTCAGGTGAAGTGCGTCGCTCGCTGAAGGCAAGATGACGCAACTCAAGTACTATGCGTAATAAAAAGCAATAATCGTGCCATTCCTCACGAAGGTAAAAATGCGCCCCTTGTCGCCCGTTTTTAGGGGTTATTGGTAACAAAAAGCCGAATGTAGCACTCAGATATTTGAGTATCCTCAGATTTCTGAGGCGCGTCTTTTGACAGGTACAGGGGCAAGCGGTAGATTTCGCACCGGTAAATTCGCGTAGTCTCTGAATGAAGATGGAGTGTACTCGTGCAAGAGTTGGCCACGCGCTTGGAGGCATTGTGCCAAGCCAAGGAAGCAGAGAAATTCTCGGCTGAAGAAATAGTCGAGCTGTTGGCAGATGGCGAAGAGGTAGATTGGATCGTCGATCAAGTGCTGCCGGCAGCGGCTGAGGCCGATCGCATCGAAATGGGCCAAGTACTGGCCGAAATCGCCGATGCGGTGGCACCTGCTCCCGCCGCGGAGACAGGCGGCGAAGACCCTGTCGCGGTGGAGGAGTTGGACTTGGCCCAACTCCAGCAGGCCCTGCCACCTAGGGTTGGCGTGCAGCAGATCGAGGAAATGCTGCGCTCACCACAGGGGGCCATGCTGGCCGATTTTAGCGCCTTTTGCCAAGAGCGTGGGTTCGAGGGCGAACTGGGTGAAGCGGAGATGAGCGAGGCCATGAGGGAATTGCACGAGGAGTGGTTGCAGACGCCGCGGCCCGCGCTAGAAGGCAAAAAACCGGCCGCCGTGCTGGAGGGTGGTCGGCTCTTTCCCGGCAAGGTAGAGACCTTCCGCCGCGAAGCCCCCAAGATCGGCCGCAATGACCCGTGCCCCTGTGGCAGCGGCAAGAAGTTCAAAAGATGCTGCGGCAAGGCGGCTTGAGATGGCCGAGATTTGCCCCTCTACGGCCATTGAAGGTGTCTATATCGCCGAGCTACAGTCGCACGGTGACGAGCGAGGCCGCTTTACCGAAATCTATCGCAAGGAGTGGTTCCCTCAACGCGGCTGGGACGCCTTGCAGTGGAGCCGCTCGGAATCGCAACAGGGGGTGCTGCGCGGCCTGCACTATCACCACCGCCAAGTTGACTACTGGCACTGCGGCATGGGCACGCTGCGCGTCGGGCTGCTCGATTTGCGCCGCAGTTCGTCTACTCGCGGGCAGGGGCAGGTCATCGAATTAGATCAAGAGGTATTGCAGGGCGTCTTTATTCCGGTGGGGGTCGCGCATGGCTTTTACGCAGTCACCGACGCGATGCTTTTCTACTTGGTCGATTCCTACTACGACGGCACGGACGAGTGGGGCGTGGCTTGGGACGATCCCGATGGGGGGTTGGACTGGGGCATTGAGGGGGTGCCGATTCTCTCGCCGCGAGACCAAAATAACCCGCGGTTACGAGACATTCCCACCGAGGAGCTACCGGGCTAGGATACGTTGTTCGGCAGCCGAGGTACTGGAACCCTTGTTGTAAGTTGCGTAGAAATTCATCCTGCTCAATTGGTTTCGATGCTCCCCGTACCCGATGCGTCATAATCGCTCGTCCTACTACTTCGCTCGTGCTCTACTCGCAAATGGCGGGACGGGCGATGCGCGGTCCTAGGGCCGGTGGAAATTCAAAAGCTGAGATACTCACCGTTGCCAACACAAACCTTCCGGGGTTTGGGTCTGTGACTGATGCCTTCACAAATTGGGAGGACCTATGGACGACCGACTCGCCGAACTATGAAGATGCTAACCGCAGCTTATTTCCGAGTAATTTCACCATTAGAGGAGTTGCCAGCTAATGGAATTTGATTTGCTAAAAGCTCTCTTAGACACGCAAGCACTACGCCTTGCCCCACCGGGCGAGGTGTTTTGGTACACGTCGGGCACGGTAGGCCCCTATTACATCAATACCGAATATCTCTATGGCGGGCTGGAGCAGGCACAGCAACTCCTCGCCTTCATCGACGGGCACAAAGAGGACGCGGACTTCGCGCAGCGTTTGCAGGAGCGCGTGCAGAAGCAATGCGCGGAAGATGCCGTGTATCGCCAGGTCGTCGATGGATTGGTCGCGCTGGCGCGAGAAAGCGGCGCACAGTTTAACGGCGTATCCGGCGGCGAGCGACGAGACTGGTTCTTTTCTCTCGCAGTAGCCGAGCGGTTGGGGAAGCCATCGCTGTTGATTTACAAGGATGGCCGCACTGTGGTGTTGGATGGCCAAAAGCTGCGAACAGTACGGGCAAACGACATGGACGTACTGCACGTGGCCGACTTGGTGACCGAGGCGTCGAGTTACGTGCGCGATTGGATCCCGGCCGTGGCCGCAGGCGGGGGGCAGATAGCGTATGCGGCCAACGTCATCGACCGGGGCCAAGGCGGCCTTGAGACGCTCAACGAGCAGAGCATTGCGGCCGGGGCGCTCATGCGGATCGACGACGCCTTGTTTGGCCGCCTGCACGCGATGGGGCAGATCGACGAGGAGCGCTATGCCTTGCTCACCCGTTATCACCGCGATCCGCACGCGGCCATGCGAGCCTTTCTGCAGGAGCATCCCCAAATTGTACGAGCGGCCTTCAACGGGGGCGACGCAAGAGCCGCGGCGCGTGCGCGCCTATTGGTTGCAGAAAATCCCTACGCGCTCAACGAGGCGCTCTGGCGGGATTGATCTAGCCAGCCGCGGCTTCCAATTCCTCTCCCTCAACCCGCACCGAAACGAGCTGAGAAACCCCTTCCTCGGGCATGGTGACGCCGTGTAGAGCGTCGGCCTCCGCCATGGTGATCTTATTGTGCGTCACGACGACGAATTGCGTCTCTCTGGCAAATTCCTTGAGTACGCGCACAAAGCGGTTGATGTTGGCGTCGTCAAGCGGGGCATCAACCTCGTCGAGGATGCAGAACGGGCTGGGCTTGACCTGGTAGATGGCAAAAAGGAGCGCGATGGCCGTCAGCGCCCGCTCGCCGCCCGATAGCAAGGCGATATTTTGCAGGCGCTTGCCGCGAGGGCGGGCGATGATGTCGATATGGGCCTCTAGGGCGTCGACGTTTTCCTCGAGGCGGAGGTCGGCTTCGCCTCCGGGGAAGAAGTGGACAAAGGTCTCTTTGAATTTCTCGCGGATTTGCTCGAAAGATTTGAGGAACATCCGCCGGGCCGTGCGGTCGATAAGGCCGAGGGTCTTCTGTAGATCCGCGGCGGCTATCACTAGATCGTCGCGCTGTTGGCGGAGAAAGTCGTAGCGCTCTTTTTGTTCCTGATGTTCTTCCAATACGCCTAGGTGTACCGAGCCCAAGCGGTGTAGGGACTGACGCAGTTGGTCAATGCGCTGTTGCGTGGCTTCCTCGTCGATGGCTTCGTTGAGGGGGCCCATGGCCGCAACATCGCAGTGATACTCCTCCTGCAAGCGCGTGCGAATCTGCTGGGTCTGTAGCTGCAGCTCGGAGATGCGCACTTCGAGAGTCGTGCGGCGCTCGCGCTGGTCGTTGAGCTGCCGCTGCAAGTGGCTAATGTTTTCCTGCAACTCGCGGTTTTGGGTATTGGCTGCGGCCCAATGCTGGCGGCGCTGGTTTTGCTCCGCGGCCAAGGTCTCGCGGCCTTGGTGCAGCCCCTTGAGCTCGTCTGCCAAGGCGGTGCTGCGCGCACTGCACTCGGCCTGTTGGCACTCAGCCTCGGCCCCTTCAGCCGCTAGGCGCTCGATGTTATTGTTTAGGTTTGCGTCAATGTTTTTTAAACGATTGGCGTCTCGCTCTAGTCCTTGGACTATTTCGGCGGTGCGGGCGTGATCCACCTGGAGGGTGCCCAGTGCCTCGCGCTGCTCGCGCCGATGGGTTTCGCTCTTTTTGAGGTTCTTTTCCAAGGCACTGCTTTCCTCGCTGAGGCGGGTGCTCTCGGCCTCGTTGTGGCGCAGGTACTCGGCTTGTTCGGCGATGCTTTGGTCGAGGGCCTGGCGGCGCTTGGCCAAGCTGGTGCTTTCGCTGTGGAGTTGCTTTAGGCGTGCTGCGAGCCGTTCGGCGTCAGCGCGTGCGCGTTGGTGCTGGTGGACCTGCTCGCGCTCCTTGGCGCGCCAAGTTTCGCTCTCGGCGGCTAGGCCCTCTAGGCGTTGTGTGAGCGCGGCGAGTTGCGCGGCGAGTGCGTCGAGCCGGGGGACGAGGGCTGTGCAGCGAGCGTTTTGGTGGGCGACGAGCGAGCGCAGGGTGCGGATTTCCCGCCTGCGGCCGAGGACTCCCGAGTCCTCGAATTGGCTCTGGCCGCCCGACGCGAGGCCAAAGAGATCGACAGCGTCGCCGTCGGGCGTGACACAGCGCACGTAGGCGCTCGGATAGCGGCGCGTCAGGGCCAACGCGGTTTGCAGGTCGTCCACTAGAAAGGTATTGTGCAAAAGGCCGGCAATCAGAGGGGCGATGGAGGCTTCGGGCCGCACGTAGTCCAGCAGCCGGCCGCGCAGCCTAGGCATGGGATCTGGGTCTAAGACCGGGCCGAGGGGGCGAGGAGGTGCCTCTAGCGAGAGAATGCCGACGCGCCCGGAACGCGCCCGGAGATGGGCAATGCCTTTGAGCAGGCCGCTGTCCGAGTGAGCGATCAATGCTTGGAGCGACTCGCCGAGGGCGACCTCGACCGCACGGGCGTGTTCTGCTCCGACTTCGACTAGGTCGCCAAGTACGCCGCGGAAGAGGGCGGCGTGGGGCGAGTCGAGCATCAAGGTGCGGACCCCGCTCTGATAGCCTTCGTAGCCGGCGCGGACTTTTTCGAGAACTTGGAGCCGTGCTTGGTTGGCCTCTGCGAGGCGTCGGGCCGCATCGCGTTGTTCGCCGAGGTCGCGGAAGGTCTTCTCGGTTTGGTCGCGGGCGGTGAGGGCGGCGGTGCGCTGTTGCTGGCAAGTGGATAGCTGCTGCCGAGTTTCGGCGAAGGCGGCTTCGGCCGCTGCGGCCGCTTGCAGGACTTGGTCGCGCTCGGCTGAGGTCGTGTCCTCTTCGCCGCGCATGGCAACCGCGCGTTCATCGAGCGCGTCGCGCTCGGCCTGTTGGCGCTCGAGCGCACGGCTTATTTCGCCCCCTTGGCGCAGGTGCTCCATGCGCCCGCGCTGGCGTTGGTCCAGCTCGGCTTGGTAGCTGGCATATTCCTCTTCGGCTTGGGTGGTGCGCTGCCGGTGAGCCTGCAATTCTCGCTCTATTTGCACAAAGGCCGCGCTCGCTTCGTCGCGGTGCGCGGCATTGTCGCGGTGCTGCTGCTGCACAGCTTCGAGCTGGCTACTGTAATCGGCGCGTTCGCGGGCCGTGCGTTCGCGGATTTGTTCGGCCGCCTCGCGCCGCTCGCGCACGGCCACGAAGAGCTGTTCGCGCTCGTGGATGGCCTCGATGCGGCGATTGAGTTCAAGGCCCGCTTCCTGCATAGCCTTCTCGGCCTCGGTCAGCGCGAGGCGCACCTTTTCGAGCTCGGCCTCGCGGCTGGTGAAGCGGGTATAGCCTTCTTCGGCCGCCTTGCTGAGTGCTGCGAATTCGTCTTGCAGCGGGGATATTTGGGCACTGAGAGCGAAGAAGCGCTGGCCCCCCAAGCGCACGTCGAGTTGGTCCAACTCCTCTTTGAGTTCGCGGTATCGGCGCGCCCGGCCAACTTGGCGGCCGAGATAGTCAACTTGGCGTTTGACCTCGGCGATGATGTCTTCAATCCGCTGTAGATCGGCTTGGGTGGCCTCTAGGCGGTTTTTCGTGGAGCGCCGCCGAACTTTGTACTTGGTGATACCGGCGGCCTCTTCGAGGATGCGGCGGCGGTTTTCGGTCTTATCGCTGATGATTTCATCGACCATGCCCTGCTCCATTACCGCATAAGCACCTTGGCCGAGGCCAGTATCCATGAGCAGGTTGGTGATGTCCAAGAGGCGGCAGGGGATCTTGTTGAGGAGATAGTCGCTTTCGCCGGAGCGGAAGAGGCGCCGGGTCAGCACGACCTCGGCGAATTCGACGGGTAGGGCATTATCGCGGTTTTCAATCGATAGCGCGACTTCGGCCATCCCGAGGGCCTTGCGTTGGCGGGTGCCAGCAAAGATCACGTCCTCCATGCGCTGGCTGCGGAAGGTGCCGGCGCGCTGTTCGCCCAAAACCCAGCGAATGGCCTCCACTACGTTGGACTTGCCGCAGCCGTTGGGGCCGACGATGGCCGTAATGCCCGGCTCGAAGGGAATGACGATCTTTTGGGCGAAGGACTTAAAACCGAAAATCTCGAGTTGATTGAGGCGCACGATATAGCTCCTGCCGGGCGCTGAGGAGGGGGCGCTCCGCTGGGGGAGAGGGAGAGGGGCGGCGATGCTAGGGGAGCGGAAGACGGCCTAGGGGAAAGCCATCTTTTAAGTACTCAAAAACGAGAAACGCTGTCAAGGTACGCGCCGCTATTAGAAGTCCAGTGCCGAGCCATCGACCGTAGCTGGATCGTCTTCCTTGCCCATGGCGATGATGTGCTCGGCGGCGATCTCTTGGCGGCCCGCGTACCCGGCGTCTAGTTCGTGCCAATAGGCGACTCGGGGTTCGCCGCGCTGCCAGCACAACAGCACCCAGCGACCTTGGTACGTCGTGGGGAAGTCGAGGAGGCCGCGTTCGAGGCCGCCAACCGGGAAGCGGATGCCCTCGGCGATAATTTCCTCGGCGACGATGTGTTTGATATCGATGATTAGATCGTTGATGCGCTGGCGGTGCTGGTCGAAGGCATCGTGGTCGGGGTTGGTGCTGCCGGCGATCGCTTGGCCCCAGAGCGCGTCGAGAATTTGCAACTGTTGGTCGTGGTAGCGGACGGCTCCCTTTTTGACCTCTATGCGCTGGAGAACGTCCTCTAACTGAGGCAGCTTGGCGTTGGCCTCTTCAATGGTAAATGCCTTGCGCGTCATGGGCAAAGTATAGGCATTGAGGCGCCGCGCTACAAGCCCTTGCGCTACCTTTGGCCATGCGTGATATTTAACCCTGTTTTGCGAAATAGAAGGGGTCGGCGCAGCCAGCCCCGTCTTTTTTATTTAACTGATATTACGCAGTGCTTGGTCGCGGACGCTGCGGCAAAATCACACATTTTGCGGCAAACTGCGTAACATCATTTAGTTAAGTTCAAAGTTTACCTATGGCAGTTACTACAGAAGAGGTCCACGGGGTCGCCGAGTTGGCTCGGTTGCGCTTTTCACCAGCAGAGGAGGAAAGGCTGGCCGGGGAACTCAACCACATCTTGCGGTACATGGACAAGCTCAACGAGCTAGACACCACTGGCGTAGAGCCAACGTCCCACGTGCTGCCTCTCGCCAACGCGTTTCGCCGCGACGAGGCAACGCCCTTTCCCGCGACGGCCGAGATCGCAGCGGTGGCTCCACAGTGCCAAGAGGATTACTTCAAGGTTCCGAGGATCATCGATTGAATAGAGAAGCGGAGGCAGGGCACTGTCGCCGCTTCTTTGTTTGGGCAGCACGGAGGAGCGCGCAACGTGGTCAGAGACTACAAAGGCCCCAAATATGTCGTCGTGACCGGCGGCGTGATAAGCGGCGTGGGCAAGGGCTTGACCACAGCTTCCATCGGCAAGATCCTGCAGCAATACGGCTACAGTACCACAGCCATCAAGATTGACCCGTATATCAACTACGACGCCGGCACCATGCGGCCCACCGAGCACGGCGAGGTGTGGGTGACGGACGACGGCGGCGAAATAGATCAGGATTTGGGCAACTACGAGCGCTTCTTGGGGTTGGATCTGCCGCGTTCCAACAACCTGACCACCGGGCAGATTTACCTCACGGTCATCGAGCGCGAGCGCCGCGGCGAGTACCTCGGAGAGACCGTGCAGCCGATCCCCCATATTACGGATGAGATCACCCGCCGCTTGCAGGAAGCGGGCGCGGGCTACGACATCGTGTTGGTCGAGATTGGCGGCATTGTCGGCGACTACGAAAACGAGCCATTCCTCTTCGCCGTGAAGACCTTGGAGCGCGACTTGGGCAAGGAGCACTTTGCCCACGCGCTGATCACCTATCTTCCAATACCGCCGCACGTGGGCGAGATGAAGACCAAGCCCACGCAGCAGGCTATTCGCATGCTCAGCGAGCACGGCATTTTCCCCGACTTCATCGTCTGTCGCGCCGAGACCGCCACCGACGAGGTGCGCAAGAAAAAGATCCAAATCGGCGCCAACGTGCCCAACGACCACATCATTTCGGCCCCGGACTCGGAGACGATCTACAACATCCCGCTAGTTTTGGAAGAAGAGGGGTTCGGCGCGAAGATCCTCAGTAGGATCGGCTGCGCACCCAAGAAAACCCCGGACTGGCGGCCTTGGCGGGAATTAGTCAAGCGCAGCCGGCATCCGAGCCGGTGCGTCCGCGTGGCCATGGTCGGCAAATACGTGGTCACGGGCGATTTTCAGCTCACGGACTCATACATCTCAGTCAACCAATCGCTGATGCACGCCGGCGTAGCGTCGGATGCGCGGGTCGAGATCACTTGGATTGACGGCCACCAGTTCGAGCGCGGCGAAATGAAACTGGCCGCGCTCGACGCATTCGACGGCATTATCGTCCCCGGGGCCTTTGGCGCGGGAGGGGCCGAAGGCGTGATTATGGCCATTCGCTACGCCCGCGAGCACAACATCCCCTATTTGGGCCTGTGCTACGGCTTGCAACTCGCCGTAATCGAATACGCCCGCAATGTCGCCGGGATCGCCGAGGCCACCTCTGAGGAGTTCGACGCGAATTCCGAGTGGAAGATCGTCAGTGTCCAAGACACTCAGAAGAGTGCGCTAGAGCAAAGGTGCTACGGCAGCAGCATGCGATTGGGTGCGTACGCCGCGGTATTCAAAAACGACAGCCGCGTCCTCCAGATCTACGAGGCGTCGGGCCGTCTTGACGAAGATGCCCGTCGCATCGAGCAACTGCTGGCCAATCCCGACCAAGCCTTCCGCGTTGGTTTGGTCATGCTGGAGCGCGACAAGGTCGCCCTAGAACGCCACCGCCATCGCTATGAGGTCTCGCCCCGCTTCGTCGAGCTACTCGAGGAGGAGGGGCTGGTCTTTTCGGGTTATCACCGCCGCGTTGACGGTGCCCGCTTGATGGAGTTTATCGAGTTGCCGGATCACCGCTTCTTCATCGCCACCCAAGCCCATCCCGAGTTCAAGTCGCGGATGGACAATCCCTCACCCTTGTTTGCCGGGTTTGTCGAGGCCGCGCTAGCCTACCAGCAGGAGGTTGCAAGCCATGAGGAGAGGCAGGCGGCGGCCTCCTAGTTCAGTGGACGGTAAAATCGTCTCAGAGGGCCGCGCTTTCCGAGGGAGAGCGCGGCTTTTTCGCGTCGGTTGCTGCGGGGTCATGCTCTGGGCCTGCGGCGCAGGAGAAGTGCCCGAAGAGCCGGTGCATATCCCCGAGGTCGATGGGGAAGCATGGGACGCGCACATTGAGATGGGACGCCCTGGTCACCGCATCCAGATCCGCGCCGCTTATTTGCGCGAATTTTCCAAGTCAGAACAGGTCGTCGCCACCGGCGGTGTAGAGGTCGCGTTCCACGGTGGCGAGGCCGCTTCGACGCTACGGGCCGAGCGCTTGGTCCTAGAGCACAAGCGGGACCGCTTTGGCTTAGCTGGCGGCGTGGTTTTGCGCGCTGGGGACAGTATAGAGGTACAGGCCGACACCTTGCTGTGGGAAAGCGCGCACGAGCAACTGCGCATTCCGGGCACACTGCGGGTGGAGGTCAGCGAGGGACGGGAATGGGGTCGCAATCTCACGAGCAATTTAGCCGTGGATGCGTGGTCCTTAGAATCCGTCGAGGGTCTCTGGCGCGGTCGGGACGGAGCGGTCGTGAAAGTGCGCGCCCAGCGCGAGGAAAGCCGTCGCGTCGAGGGCGCGCAAGAGATCGCCTACGACAGCGTCGAGGTGCGCTACGACGGAGTGCAGTTGACCGGGCCGCGGGCCACGTTTCTACCACAGGCGGGCCGCTTCGACATTAGCGGAGGAGTCAAAGGGGCCGACTCGCTGGCGCAATTTGTGGCCGACGTGGTCGCGGTGGATGCGGAAAAGCAGCGGCTAGTGGCTCGGGGCGCGGTTCGCTACCGAGAGAAGGAGGCCGAGCTGCGGGCCGCAGAGGTAGAAGACGACCGCAGCGCAGCGCGGTTACAGGCCCGAGGGGAACCGGCGACTTTTGTGCAGGGCGCACGGCAGATCAAGGCGCGCCAGTTGGCGTATTCGCGCCCCGAGCGCGAACTGACGGCGCAGGGTGGGGTGGTCTTGCGAGCCGGGAATCGCGAGTTGACGGCCCAAACCCTCCGCTATAAGCGCGATGGCCAAGTCTATGCCGAGGGCGCGATTGCCTTAAAGGTACCCGAGTTGGATGGCTCGCTCGCCGGCGATTCGCTCTTTCTCGACTTGGAGCAGGAGGTCGGGTGGATGCGAGGTGCGCCCTCGCTGCGCCAGCGCGAACTCGTGCTCGCCGCCCCTGTGCTGCGCTTCGATCTCGTACGGGGCCTGTTGGCCGGGACCGGCGGTTTTGCGCTGCACACCGAAGGGCTGAAGGTTGCGGCCCAGCGCGGTGCATACGAAGCGGATTCCATGCGGGTGCTAGTGGCCGAGGGCGTGGTGTTAGAAGAGCAAGACGACGAGCGCGGCTACCGCAGCCGACTGATGGCCGATTCCATGGTCGTCGCATTGGCGGACAGCCGAGTCGAGTGGATCGCCATACCCGGCCAGGTGAGCGGCCAAATTGAGGTAGGCGACCGCCATAGCTGGATTGAGGGCCTAGGTGGACAAGTCGTTATGGCCGACGGGGACTTGGAGCGGGTCGAAGTGAGTGCCGAAGCCGACGTGACGCACCGCCGGGCCGAGAACGAAGAGATCAATCGCTTTCGCGGACAGCAGATGACCCTGTACTTTGATGCGGCGGGATTGCGCCGTGCATTAGTCAAAGGCGCGGCCGAGTTGGTCTCGCGGATCCAAAAGGACGAAGAGGTCGCCGTCAACGAGGTCAGCGGCGAAGAGTTGGATATCCGCTTTGCCGAAGGGTCGCTGGCCGAGGTGCGGGTTGGGCCGGATATCGAAGGCCGGTACTATCCGCCCGCAGAGGAGCCGTAAGTGGCATTGGAAATGCACGCATTGAGCAAGCGCTACGGGGGCCGGGCGGTCGTTGACGAGGTCAGTATCCGCGTCGAGCCAGGGGAGGTCGTCGGCCTGTTGGGGCCCAATGGCGCGGGCAAGACCACGACCTTTCACAGCATCGTCGGCTTTGCCGCGCCGGACGGGGGCCGCATCTTGCTCGACGGTGCGGACATCACCGGGCTACCGATGTATCGCCGCGCACAGATGGGCATTGGCTACCTGCCGCAGGAGACATCCATTTTTCGCAAGCTGAGCGTGGCCGACAACATCCGCGCGGTGCTAGAGGCGCAAGGGGTCAACAAGGCACGCATCACCGAGCGTCAACGGCAGCTATTGACTGAGCTGGACTTGCTCGCGCGGGCCGACCAGCGCGCCGACACGCTTTCGGGCGGCGAGACGCGCCGGGTCGAGATTGCGCGGGCCTTGGCCTGCGAGCCTCACTACATGCTCCTCGACGAGCCTTTTGCCGGCATTGATCCGCGCACGGTCGAAGACATCCAGAACATCATCGCCGAGCTAAGAGGTCGGGGCTTGGGCGTACTAATTACCGATCACAACGTGCGCGAAATCTTGGAAATCGCCGAGCGTGCCTATATTCTAGTGGATGGTAAAATTTTAACCGCGGGCACGGCAGAGGAGCTAATTGCCAACGAGCAAGTGAGGCGGATATATCTCGGCGAGCGCTTTAGTTGGCAGGTCGATAGATAAGACGCGCTTGCACCTTGACTTCTCTCGCTTCACAGGCTTGTTTGTACAGCTACTGTCAGGCCGGATAATTTTTACTAAATAATTAATTTACAATAATTTATTCAATGTTTCGTCCCGAGCAAAATACCAGCTTGCGCCTCCAGCAAAAGATGGCACCGCAGCTCATTCAATCGCTGCGGCTGTTGCAGATGTCCACCTTAGATCTGGCGCTGGAGATCAAGCAGCAGCTCGAACTCAACCCCTTGCTCGAAGAGGCCTTTGAACTAGGCGAAGAAGGGGAAGAGGAGCTGCGCGATCGGGAGGAGGGGATCAAGGAAGAGGAGGAACTGCCCGAAGACATGGAGGCGGTTGATCGGGACGCGCTGTTGGGCGACCAGTTCGACGCGGGCGCGTACAATAGCGAGCGCACGGAATACGATTCCAATTGGGAGACTGATCGCGAGCCACAGGAAAACCGCATCACCGCCATGCCGCCCCTCTTAGAGCACCTGTACCATCAGCTAGGCGAGATTGGCGATTTGGGACCGGAAGAGCGAGCCATCGCCGAGTACATCATCGGCAATATCGACGAGCGTGGTTACGTCGGCTGCCCGCTCGCCGAGATTGCCGACGATCTAGCGGTCGAAGTCTTAGCCGTGGAAAAGGTGTTGCGCGTCATTCAGGCCTTTGACCCGCCTGGGGTCGGCGCACGCGATCTGCGCGAGTGCCTGATGATCCAGTTGAGTCAGCGCGACGATCCACTCAGCAAGCTGGCCTTGCAGGTGGTGCGCGATCACATGGAGTATCTGACGCGGCGGCGTCTGCGGCACATCACCTGCGCCTTAGACATCTCCAGCGAGAAGCTCAAAGAGATTCTGCAGGTTATCGAGCGATTACAGCTGCATCCGAGCCTGTCGGCGAGCAGCGATTACAACAAGCTCTTGACCCTCGATACCGAGGTCGCATACATCACGCCGGATTTGGTCGTCGAAAAGATTGGCGAGGAGTGGGCCGCGTCGCTGGCCGACGGATCCATGCCGTCCTTAAAGATCAATTCTGAGTACCAGCAGCTTCTTAGCAACGCCCATGGCAACAGCGAGGATGCTATCAAGGACTACGTATCCAAGAATCTCAACGACGCCCGCTGGCTCATCAATGCCATCCACCAGCGCCGCACGACCATGCTCAAGGTGGCCAATTACCTGTTGCAGGCGCAGTTGCCCTTTTTCGAGGAGGGGCCGGCGCGGCTGCGGCCCATGGTCTTGCAGGACGTGGCCGACGCGGTGGGAATGCACATATCGACGATTAGCCGCGTCAGCAACGGCAAGTACATACAGACGCCGCACGGGGTCTTTGAGCTGAAGTACTTCTTCGACAACAAGCTCAGTACGGACAAGGGCGAAGAAGTGTCCGTGCGCTCGGTAAAAGAGAAAATTTCGCAGCTCGTCGCCGACGAGGACAAGAGCCGGCCGCTTTCGGACCAACAGATTGTCGAGGAACTGAACAAGGACGGCTTAAAAATTGCGCGGCGTACGGTGGCCAAATATCGCTATCAGCTAAAAATTCCTGCACAGCGCTATCGCAAGGGGCTATGAGGCGCCCCCTTCCTTCCGCATAATCGACAGTGCTACTCTGGCGACTTCCATCGAATATACCATCCATCTTCGTCGCGATGGACGCACTCGGGCCGGTCGCCTTTCTGGATGAATTTATTGTATAAATTGGAAATATCCATCTTCTTCCTTTTTCTCCCTTCCTCCCACAATGCGCCTTCCGACAATGCGTCAAGGATGGACGACCGCAAACTGTCGTCTATCCCCCACAGCGCATCCATCACTCGGTCATATTGGGCTACATAAGGTCTTGAATCTGGGCAGCCCATGCTGTCGGCTGTTTCTTGTTGGGTTTTCCCACCTCGGAGTCCCAGTTTATGGAACAGGGCGATGCGCTGGCTTATAGTTATGTGCTTCTGCTTTTTAAAAATGTTGGCGATTGCGGATCTGGGCAGTTCAATGCTCTCATTCTTGTCGAGGGCACTCAATAGGTCGCTTAGATACATTGGGAACCTCCGTGTTGAGAAGCGTCATTAGAAGTGTGCAATTAACGACCTAAGCGCTTTGTTCACAGATTCGGAATCGGGAAAATGTTGTCTTACATCTGGGTCGAGCATAACGGAACCCTCTTCGAGTGCAAAGTAGTGAACTTAGGTTGAGCCATCTCGTTTTTCTACTTTTGCTAAATGTCTCTGACGATACGCTTTATAGTGCTTCCCACGCACACTAGCAGAAAAATCGTACTCTGCCCTCATTTCGTCCATTCCTTATCTCGTATCTGTCTTCAGTGAACGCGGTACCGACGAGAACTGTGGGGATGGCCGCGACTTAGCGCAATTGTCCCGCGCCGTCAAAAGCCATCTCGGCTAGTGCGCCGATTTGCTCTAAATCGGGATGGTCGCCGAACTCTCGCAGTAGGCTTGCGGATAGCTCGATGTGGCCGATGTCGAGGGTGTTTTTGATGCGGACGACGCGCGCCTGTTCGGAATTGGCGAGATTTTGCACCGACAGCGCGGCCTCAATGGCTGCGCGGTCGGTTTCCATGACGACAGGGATGTACGCGCGGTTGAGGAAGGTGGTGGTGAAGACGTTGGCGTACGTAGCCTTGAAGTCGATGCGCTCGTACAAACGGCGGGTGATGATGTCGGCGAGGCCGACGCCGTTGGCATTGCCGTGGGTTTCGTCGGTCAGGTCGAGAACCACGATGCGGGCCGAGCCCGGGGACTCCGGCTCTTTGACGCCGGGCAGGAGCATGCGGCCGACGACGTTGGTGTCCATACCTGTGCCCGAGATATTCTTGCCGATTTGTTCGATGATTAGCAGGTCGATACCTTGGACTAAGATGCGGGGCATGGTGCGCCGCGCTTTTTCCAAAAGCTGCGGCTCGCGGCTTGGGAACTGCCCGGGTTGAAGGGCTTCGACGCGGAGGGTCTCTTCATAGGCGTTTTCGACGATGGCCAACCCCATGAGAATCGGTGCTTTGTCGAGGATGCAGCGGCCCCAAGCCGGGATCAAGCGGGCGAGGCTCTCAGCACCCCCGGCATGGGCGATGGTCGCGCCTTTGTGGCTACCTAGGCCAATGGTCATCATCTTCATCAGGCCGCTTTCAAAGGTGCCGCGAAAGGAGGTGTGCGGCTTGATGCGGTTGATGAGCACTACGCCATCGGCTTCGGTGGCGAGCCGGTTGAGCAGCACTGGGGTGCCGTCGTCGAGCTGGGCGACTTCGACGACGGCCATGGTCGCCTCAACCGGGCAACCCATGCTCTGGGCGTCGAGACCGTATCCGGCCAGTACCTGCTTTTGGCCTTCAGCTGTGGCTCCGCCGTGGCTGCCCATAGCCGGCAGCAGGAAGGGCGTGCCGCCGGCCTCTTTGACGCAGTCGATGACGGTGCGGGTGATGAGCGGGATATTGGCGATGCCACGGCTGCCGCCCGCAACGGCAATCCGCGCACCGGGGGCGATGGCGTCGGCTAGGCCAGCGCGCGCTAGCTGGCGGCGGACCTCGCCGGCCACGTCGGCGAGCGAGTCGCTGGCAAAGTGCTGCTTGACGAGGGCCATTTGCGGTAGTTGCACGGCGGGCACCTCTATCCCTCGCCGACTAGGGCGGTGCGCAGGCGTTGGGCGCGCTCGCGGATCGGCCGGGCCGGTTTGGGCACCGGCTCAGCGGCCGGGGCAATTTTCCAGATAAAGACGACCGGGCCTTGTTCCTCAAAGTGCTGGTCGAGCTTGGCGTCGAAGTCCTCGTCGGAGTCGATCGTATAAACGCGCTGAAGGCCGGCCCCACGACAGATTTGCTCGTAGTCGATAAAAGCGGCACCGGGCACGGGCTGACTGCCGGTTACTTCATACGTGCCGTTTTCAGTGATGACGAGGGTTAGATTCGGGGTCGGGCGCTGAGCTAAGGTGACGAGGACGCCCAGCGACATGAGGGTGCTGCCGTCGCCGTTGAGGCACAAGATCCGCCGCTCGGGCCGGGCGATGGCCAAACCCAGCGCAAAGTCGGCGGCGTGGCCCATGGCGCTTTCGACGTGGGCAAAGTCTAGCGGGCCATCGGAGTGCGCGGCCCAAGGCATGGCCACGCTCATGGTGGTGACTACAACTTCGTCCGTGCGTTTGGCGGCCAGTTTTTTGAGGCAGGTGTATTTGTCGAGCATCTCACGCAGTCTCCGCGACGAGCAACACCGCAGTCGGCAGCGAGGTCTCTTGGGCCTTCGCGAAAGCGTCGTCGATCTGGCCGCTGTCGTCGTCTGTGTGCATGGCGGTGTAGGGAATGTTCCAAGCCTTGAGGGTCGGCTCAAAGAAGGTAGCGGCCGTATCGATCCGGGGGACACCTCCGGCCATGGTCGCGTAGCCGCGATAGCCGACGAGCATTACGAGGGGAATGCCCATGTTGTAGGCCGTGCCGCGGAAGGCGTCGCCAGCTTCTAAAAAGCCCGTGTTCTGGATCAGCACCAGCGGATGGGCACCGCCCAAGTACAGCCCGGAGGCCAGGCCATACGCCTCGCCCTCGCGGCTGGTGAGGATCACTTCGATGGTGTCGTGGTCCCACAGGCACTCGTACAGGGCGCACGAGCCGTTGTCTGGTACTCCTAGCACATGCGTGACGCCGTGCCGTTCGAGGGCGGCGATGATCTGGGCGGCGCTGATCACGGGCTTACTCGGCGAAGATCGCACGGGTGGAGGTACCGCTCTGATGACCTTGCTGCTGGATGCCGCCGATAAACTGGGCGGTGCGGCCAGCCGGTGCGGTGCCTGCGTAGTACGCGCTGAAGGACTCGTTGAAGGTGGCTATCGCGGCGCGATTCTGCGCAGAGTTGGGACCGGCGACGATGTAGGCGTTGTTGAAGACGCCGTCCTCTTTGAGACCCACGCCTCCGGCTTCCTTGATCCGGGCGTCAAGCGTATCGAGCTGCTGGCCGGCGTCGCTGCCCCCAACGGCCGAAACGTGGACTTCGCGCACACCGTGATGGCACAAGCCCGCCCAAGTTGAGAAGCCGTCCTCGATTTGCCCCGAGCGCACGATTTCGACTTCGCCGGAGACCACGCGCGGCTGTGGCTCGATGATGCCGTCGAGATTGGGTATCCGCGACACCGGGTAAATCAGGCCGGCGGGGCGGTCGTCGCCGTAGTAATCTGCAAAGACTTGGCGGGTGGTCTCGATGCGTTCCCAGGCTTTGTCCGGAGCGTCGTCCACGGCCACGAGAATCTCCATGAATACGGTCTGCTTTTTGAAGTCAACGCCTTGTTCGGCAAAAGGCTTGGCGTATTGCTCTTCGAGGATGAAGCGCATTTCTTCGGCCAAGTCGTCGCCGAGCGTGGTGATCATTTCGCCGTCCCGCTCGTGCATGACCGAAGCACCCGAGGGTTGGTGATCCACCCAAGTGCCGTAGTCGATCTGGCCGCTGCTGATGGAGACGGTCTCGCCTGCACAGGCCTTGATCTGGACCTCGAAGAGAGCCGCTGGGTCTGGGAAACCCTCCGGGTGGGTGAAGCGAGCCATGCGGTTGGAGCGCAAGGAGCCGCCGGTGACGGCTGCGATCATGGCCCCGTAGCAGGCGTTGAAGTCGTTTTTGCGCTGGTCGCACTCGTCGCGGTCGGCAGAAGGAGTGGTCCACAAGACATCGGTTTTGTACACGTCCGACCAATGGACGCCGCAAATTTCGAGGCCCTTGTTGAGGTTTTCGATGGTGCCGAACCACTCCGAGCCGACGTCGTTGGCGTATTGAGTGCCGACGTTGCCCGAAGGCTCGACTAGGCGCACGACGTGGCCGTTGTCGTCGGTGATGAGCACTTCAGTGGGGTTGGAAAAGATGGCGATGGGGTTGTGGCGGACGATATTGACTTGGGCCATGAGCTCCTCGGTTGATTTTGTGAAGGGTTGCCGCGAATTATACTACAAAAAGTACGCGGTCTGCCGACGATAGACAATAGGGAGGGGCAGATGTCCACCTGCGTTGTACTCTTTGCCAAAGAACCAGCCCCCGGAGCGGTCAAAACCCGGCTTCAGAGCCATTTGAGTGCCCCCGAGGCTGCACGCCTGTACGAGGCCCTGCTGCTCGATTGCGCCACGGCACTACACGAGACAAAGGCCGCTGCCAAGGTCGTGGCCTTTGCCCCGGCCAATGCCAAAGACGCCCTGCGCACCCTGCTAGCCCCGATAGGCGTCTTCGAGTACGTGCCGCAGATAGAAGCCGATCTAGGGCAGAGAATGGAAGCCCTGATGCAGTGGGCCTTTGCGCGGGGGGCCGAGCGGGTGGTCCTCGTCGGCTCGGACAGTCCTTCTCTACCGGCCGCGCATATTGACGAAGGGCTGGCGCTCTTGCGCGAAAAGGAAGTGGTCTTAGGCCCGAGCACGGACGGGGGCTACTACTTGGTGGGCAGAAGAGAAGGGAAAAGCCGGATATTCCAAGACGTGGCTTGGAGCACCGGAATGGTGCTTGAGCAGACCCTAGCGCACTTGGGAAAGCAAACCCTCGGCCTGCTGCCGCCTTGGTACGATGTGGATACGCCGGCCGAAGCCGGATTCCTAAAGGTACATCTCGAAGCCTTGGCGCGGGCGGGTAGTACCCAAGGGCGGCACAGCTTGGCCGTGCTGCGCGACCTCGCACTGCCGCTGCCCTAGCGGTCGGCTTCCCTGCGGAACAAGGCTTCCCAGTGATCTAGGTCGTCCGGGCCGAGGGACGGGTGGGGTTCCGTGCCGTCGCGGGCGGGTGCCGTCGCGGACGCGCTCGGGGCCTGGACGGGTTCGGTGAGTTCGTCGAGAAAATCCTCGGAACGGGTCGAGCGGATCTTGTGGCGCACGGCGCAGCGCTGGATTGCGCGGTCGGAGCTGATGACCCGCAGCCACTTGGCACCGTGCTTTTTCGCGAGGGCCCGTGCGATCAGGTCATCGGCCTGCTGAGGGTAGCGCGAGAATTCTATGGTGACGTATGGGCCGCTCGCGTTCGCCGCGCTCGGTGCTGCGCCGGTGCCGTCGTAGTACAGGGTAATGTGCTTGTCGGCGCGGCGGCCGTAGGCAGCGAGTGCCTGCTGCAAGCGGTGGCGTGCTCGTTGCAGCGTGTCGCCTCGGCCTTGGAAGAGCTGGCTCGATTTGATGAGGTTGTAGCCGTCTATGAGTAAGTGCTCTCTCTTGGTGTCCACCGCTGCCGTCCTCACACGAGCTGGATGCCTTGGGCGTTGAGCTGATAGGAGACTACGCTGCTTTTGGCAAAGGCCGCGTGTTGGCGTAGCTTGTCGAGCCTTGCGCGCAACGCGGTCGCTTTCCCTTCCGCAGCGATGAGGAGGGCGAAGCCGCCGCCGCCGGCCCCGGTGATAAGCCCGCCCTCGGTCAGGTCGGTGATCTGCGGATTCTCGAAAAGGTGTTGCAAGGCGTCGTTGGTGGCCTGGGGGTCGAGGATGCAGCGCAACTGCCAGTAGCGGTCGGCCAGCCGCCCAAGATCGGCGTACGCGCTCGCGCGCAGCGCAGCCACCATTTCGTCGTGAATGGCCAGCGACTCGCGGATGGCCGCGTAGCGCTGGCCATCCCGCGACAGATAGGCGTCAAGAACGACGTTGAGGCCGCGAGTCGCCGAGCGCGAGATCCCCGTGTCGAAGAGCACGACTCGCTCGGTGAACAAGCTCGCGTCCACCTCGGTGAGGAATGTGCATTCGGGCGCGGGTAGGCCGTTGGTCGGCGGCGCGTAGAAGTTCTTGATGGCCGAGGGGCCGCCACTGGCGCCGCGCGCATCCTGCCAACCGCTGTTGAGGCCGAGGCTTTGCTCGAGCATGAGGCTGTGGTCGTAGAGGCTAGGGTACTCACATGCGGGCGCGGCGTAGGGGTGCCCGGAGAGGTGGTAGAGCATTTTGAGGATGGCGGCGGACAAGATGCCGCTGGTCCCCAAGCCGGACCCTTGTAGCACCTTACTACGGGTGGTGATTTCCAAGCCGCCGCCGTCGGTAAAGGCAGCGATGTCTTCGATGACATCTGTGGAGTTCGGCCGGACGATGCCCGCGTGTACCAGCCCTTGTTTGACCAACCGCAGGGCTTCGTCGCCGCTGCGGCGGTAGGCAAAGAACAGCTCGCTGGCGGTCGCGGCCGAGCTGTGTTTGCTGGCCTCAAAGTCGGCCTTGAAGCCCATAGAGCGAGAGCGGAGGACGAGCTGGGGTTCGGCGAGCCTCCGTGCGGAGACTTCCAACGGTGGTTGGGCGCACTCTTCCCGGCCCTGTTGCAGATTGATAGCGATGTTGAGCGTCTTGCCGCCCTGTTCCTTGCTGCGCAGGTGATTGTCCGAGGCATTGGCACTGGAGATGCCCAAGCGCAGGGGCGATTGGATGCAAAAGGCTTGCTCGTAAGCTGATTCGATCATCCTCGGCTCGGCCGTGTAGCCCTTGTCGAGGGCGGCCAAGCTGCGCCGCAGGTCCATGCTCTGTAGCTGATTGATCCGCGCCTCGTAGGCCGCGGCCAGTTTGTCGATGTGCTTGGCTTCTTTGAGCTCGACGATGTCTTGGTCGTCAATGCAACAGGGTGGCAGCGAGCGCCGTCGCCAAGCTCGCGGCTCGGCGGCGAGCGTTCGGTAGATGTCGGCCATGATGCGGGCGACGCGCATGCCGCGCAGGCAGCGGACCGAGAGATCGCATTCTTCTAGATAGGTATTGAGGCGTTTGAGCACTTGCAAGAGCGTCTTGGAGGATTGGGGGGGCAAAAACTGCAGCAGTTGGCGGTGGTCGAGATCGACCAAGCCATCGACCAAATCGACGATTAATTGCGGTAGCTGTTTGGCGACTGCATCGCCGAAGAGCGCGTTCCACTCGCGGGGCGTGGTTGAAGCGAGGAGCACGTCAATGGCCGCGGGGGTATCTAGGCGGGACAAAAGCGCCCGATTGAAGAGCAGGTAGCGGAGGAAGCGGTGCTTTTCTTCGGGCTTGCCGCCGGACCGCGCCGCGTCGAGGATGTGATCGACGAGCGATTGGACTTCGCGCAAATCAGCGGCTTGTTCGAGGCGTGCAAGGAATGCTTCCATGTGCGTCCTCAACGGGCGAGGGTGCGCTGCAATTGGCGAAAATTATACGCAAAAAACGCGCACCGCGCATCAGCGGAGGTCGGCATCGCGCATTAGCTCGCCGGCTTCCACGGCAAAATCGAGGTAGTTTTGTCGCGGGGGCAGCGGGCAAATATAGGTGGGATTGTACGCGCAGTATGGATTGTAAGCATTATTGAAATCAATGACATACATGCCATCGTCCTCCCGCGTCAGACGCGCGTAGCGCCCGCCCCCATACGTGGTGTGGCCATTGGTCAGATCCTTGAAGAAAACTTCTGCTTCGCCGGTTTGCGGGCTGCGGTACACCTCTAGCCAAAAATTCTTTTCGCCAAAGGCCGAAACAAAGCGCCCAAATCGTTCGAGCTCGGTGGTGGTGCCATCGGTATTGGGGATTTCGACGATGCGCTGGCGGCCATAGATGTGCAGTTCGCCCCTCAGGCGATAGCCGAGGTCGATGGGATAGTACGCAAGCCGCTCAAAGTGGGCGCGCTGCGCTGGCAGCAGCGGCGAATCCTCGCTTTTGAGCAGGCTATCTTTGGCGGCGCGGAGCACTTCGATCTGGGCGCGGATGGAGTCGTCGGCTGAGGCGGACCCAAAGGACAGGCCTAGATAGCAGGCGATGGCGTAGAGCAGGCTTTTGCGCTTTGCAATGAATAGGCTTGCAAGCATGACAAATTCTCCTATCGGTCTATTTTAGAATCAATTTGCTGCCACATCAAATGGCCTGCTCGACGGGCCGTTCCTCCTTGTCCCCCTCCTCCGGCCGCCATACATTTCTGCGACAAACAGGAGGAAAAATCCATGCGTTTGCAAGCTCGCATTGCCGTTGTTACCGGAGGGAGCTCGGGCATTGGGCGGGGTATTGGTCTTGAACTGGCCCGCGAAGGGGCCAAGGTAGTAGTGGCCGATATGCAGGAAGCACCCAAGATCGGCAAGTTTCACGAGACCGAGCCGCGGCTACCCACGGCAGAGGTTATTGCCGGGGAGGGCGGCGAGGCACTCTTCGTCGAGACCGATGTGACTGACGAAAAGGCGGTGGAAAACCTAATCGCCCGCAGTGCCGAGCGCTTTGGCGGGGTAGATATTCTAGTCAACAACGCCGGGATCACGATACAGGGAGACAGCCAGGAGCTATCCGTCGAGGCGTGGGACCGGGTCGTGGGCGCCAATCTGCGCTCGATTTTCCTCACGACCAAATTTGCAGCACCCTATCTGAGAAAATCTGCGGCCGGACGCATCGTCAACATTGCCTCGGTCCACGCTTTCGGCGGCGGTCCGGCCTATGCGCCGACGAACGCGCGATTCGGCGTTGGAACTAGCCGGGGACAACGTCGCAGTCAACGCGGTGTGCCCAGGCTATATCGAGACGCCGATCCAAGACTGTTTGACCCCGGAGCTCATCGAGCAATGCCGGCGGGATACGCCCTTGCCGCGATTGGGATCGATCTGGCCGAGATGGTGGGGGCGGCTCTGGGGGTGATGGATCGCGATGCCAAGAAGATGCGCGGCGAGGGGCCGACGGTTTTCGCTTGTATCAAGGATAAAGTGGGGCTATAGGCGATTGTCGAGCACATTCTCAAGGCGAGGGAGAGGGCACTGCTGACAGAAGCTGCTAAAGAAAGATGAGCATGATGAAGGGACAATGATCACGGGTTGTCTAAGAAGCTGTCTTAAACCCCCATCGGGTCGCCTCCGCAGGGGCAAGCAGCAGCCTTTACATGGAGCGTTTTTCATCTGGCGAGACGCTTTTTTTCTTCGCGCAAAGGGCGGCACAAGGCATTTTAAAACAGCTCTTCAGTGACTTTCATATCCGTTCCACCTACCTAGTTTCCTAAAAATCAGCTCGCTTCTGTTTCAATTGCGCTCGGCAACGCCTCCCTTGCGCCCCCGCAACGTCCCACTCCCCACCATCGCGATCTCCAGCGCTCTCAGCCCATCGCGGTGATCAACGGCAAATGCCGCTCCAGCGCGACACTGATCGATATAGTGGGCCACCTCGGCCTTGTACGCCGGCCCGAAGCGCTCTATAAAAAACGGCACTTCTACTCCGTAATCGCGCAGGGCGAATTCCCGCCGCTCGATTAAGCCCCGCCGCCCAAAGGCCTCCGCTTCCACCAAGAGCGGGTCGGCACCAAAGGCCCCCACATGCACCAGCCCCTCCGTCCCATAGACCCAAGTCTCGTTGCGATACCCGGCCACGTGGTTGCGGCTTACCGTCACTTGGCCGATCAGATTCTTGGGAAAGTACATCTGCAAGAGGGCATCGTCGAAATCCTCTTTGACGTCCGTGTGCTGCTGGTTGTAAAGCAGGCTGCCAAAGCCAGCCAGCCGCTCGGGCTGCTGCCCGCCGAGCCAGAGAATCTCGTCGATGTTGTGGACCGCCATATCCGAGAGTAGGCCGGAGCTATTGTACCCGTCGGGCGGTGACACCGGATCTTCGAGGATCGAGACGATCTTGAACGGCGCGCCGATAGCCCCTCGATCCAACAGGGCTTTGGCCCACAACAGCGGAGCGGCGAAGCGGCGCATAAAAGCCTGCATCAGCGCCGTGCGGCGAAAGGCGTCGGCGTCTAGATAGGCGGCGAACTCCCGCGCTGTGGCTAAAGAGTGCGTCAGCGGCTTTTCCATCAGGACGCGCCAGCCCGCGTCGATCAAGGTCTGGGCATCGCGGTAGTGGTTTTCAGTGCGCGAGGCAATGAATGCACCGTCGGCGGCACTAGCGGCGACTAATTCTTCTACGTCTTGGAAAACACTAATAGCCGTTTCTTGGCCGACCTGTAGCTGAGCCGCAACCTCGGAGGCCAAGTTGCCGTAGCCTTCTACTACGGCTGTCAACGCGCAATCGCTCCGCTCGCTGGCCAGCTCTTGGACGTGGCGGGCGTGAAATGCGCCAATCCGGCCGACGCCTACGACCGCTATTCTAAAACGTTCCGCCATCTGCAAATCTCCGTGGTCAATCCTCAATGAGTACTGAAGACAGATAGACGCAAGAATCCCCGTCGGGCGATTCGTAAGTCGAATAGTACGCGATGAGGGCGTGGTCCCGTATCGCCGCCGCTGGGCAGCATGGCCTTTAGCCGAATGTCGCCGTCTTCGTATAGGAAAACTCCGGTGCGCAATTGGGTCTGGTCGTGCGGGCTGAAGGGTTTGTTGAATTGGTCGGCCGTGGCGCGAATCCCTTCGTTGCTAAAGCTGCGGCCGGTGACGAGTATGTGGCGGCCCACTTGGCCGTAGCAGCGCGACTCGCGCGACAAGGTGCGCTCCCACTGGTCGTAGGGCGGCTGCGCGGTGGGAAGCAGGGCGCAATAGCCTCGAGCGCGAGTGACGGCCAACAAGTGCTGGCCTTCCCCAAAGCAAAGGGACGTTTCGCTCGGTGCTTGTACGCCAAATTCGATGCCGGTCGCGTCGCGGTATTCAGGATGCGTGGTGCCGTGGATGATTTCGCTGACCCACTGCCCGTCGGAAACAAGCAAATCGACCGAATTGTGGCTGGCGTGGGGGGTGTGCAGGCGACCCAATAGCGGCCCTCGTGCTCCACCGGATGCCAGAAGTCGTGGTTAGCGCCGGGGCGGGATCCACGCCTTCCCGTCTGTCGTTGCGGCGACTATTTGCTGCGAGGTGAAGCCGAACTCAGGCTCGGCTTGCCCTTCGGCTTCCTCGCGGCTGAGACGCACTCCGTACGCCAAGAGCCGGTCGCCTACTGGCAGCAGGTTCGGGTCGATGGTCTTCGCGCCGAGGACGATTTGGCTGGTCCAAGTCTTTAGATCTGCGGACGAGCAGACGCGGATTTGGGCGTCGCCGCTGCCGTGGCCGCTGCCATCGACAAAGCATACTTGGTACTCGCCCTTCCAGCGCACCAAGCTGCCGACGTGCCAGCCGCGACCACCGCCAAAGACTTTTCTCGTCCAATTCACTTTCACCGTGGCCATGCCATCCGTCCTTTCGCCGCTTTAGGGACTCAGTTCCAATACTTCCCGTAGAGCACTTGGAGCCGCTCTTTTGCCTCTGGGGAAATCACCGCTGGGTCCGTGAGGATGGCGCGTTCGGCGGCGCGCAAACAAGGGCAAGCAGACTCGGTCGGCAGGCGCATGGCAACCTCGGAGATGATCCGCTGGGCCAAGGCGCTATTGGCCTGTAGCACCGCTAGCACTTGATCGACCGTTACGTCTTCCTCCTCCTCGTGCCAGCAATCGTAGTCCGTGCCCGCCGCCAGCAGCGCGTAACACATTTCCGCCTCGCGCGCCAGCTTGGCCTCGGGCAGAGCAGTCATGCCGATCACGGCCACATCCACGGCGTTGCGGTAGAAATGCGACTCGGCGCGGGTGGAAAAGGCCGGCCCTTCCATGCAGAGATAGATGCCGCCCTCGTGGACATTGGCATCCGCCGCTTGAGCCGCAGCGATGACCACGCCCCGCAACGTCTCGCAGAACGGGTCGGCAAACATCAGATGTCCGGCGATACCGTCACCGAAGAACGTCGATGGACGTTGTCCGCGCGTGCGGTCGAAAATCTGGTCGGGCACAATCATGTCCCCAGGCCGAATCGCTTCCTGCATGATGCCGCAGGCACTTATGGCCAAAACGTAGTTCACACCGAGTTGCTTGAGCGCGTGGATATTGGCGCGAGAGGGCACTTCGCTCGGCAGCAGCCGATGCCCCTTTCCATGTCGCGGCAAGAAATGCACCGTGCGGTCGCCGATCCGCGCCTCGACAATGGCGTCCGAGGGCGTGCCAAAGGGCGTATCTAGCCGGTGCTCGGCGACCGTTTCAACCCCTTCTATATGGTACAACCCCGACCCGCCGATGACGCCCAAGACTACGGATTGACTCATTGCCACCTCCTGTAGAGAATGCAAGGGCCTGATAGCACCCTATATTATACTACCATGTCCCCGCGCTTGCTTAAAACCTCGGTCCGCGAACTCGTCGGCTTCGTGCTGCGCTCCGGCGATCTGATTTCCGGCGGCTTTTCTCGCCCCGACCGCCTAGTGGAAGGCACTCGCGGCCACCAGCAAGTTCAGCGCGCACGCCCCGCCGACTATCAGGCGGAAGTGCCCATCTCCTACCTAGTCGAAACCGACGAGATCGCCCTCGAAATAAGCGGTCGTATCGACGGTCTGCTCGTCGAAGACGAAACGGTGCTCGTCGAGGAGATCAAGACCACCGAGGCCGACCTCGACGAGATCGCTGAAAACCCAGCGCATTGGGCACAGGCCAAGCTCTACGCTTTTATGGTCGCCGAGCAAGAAGGCCTCGACGCCATCAACGTCCAGCTAACGTACCTTCAGTTAGATACCTATAAGCGCCGCGAGGACCGCCGCACCTTTGCACAGGACGAGCTGGCGGCGTTTTGCTCCGATCTCATCGAGCGCTACCTGCATTGGGCGCGGCTCTACCACCAGTGGTGCGCCGAGCGCGATCTTTCACTCGAAGTGCTCAAATTTCCCTTTGCCGAATACCGGCCCGGCCAGCGCGATCTGGCCGCGGCTACCTATCGCACCATCGACGGCCGCGGTCGGGCTTTTGCCCAAGCACCCACCGGCATCGGCAAGACTATCTCAACCCTGTTCCCGGCTGCCAAGGCCCTCGGCTTGGGTCATGCTGAAAAAATCTTCTACCTGACGGCCAAGACCAGCGGACGAAGGATCGTCGAAAAGGCCCTTGACGATCTGCGTGGGGCAGGGGCGCGCATCAAGAGCCTGACGCTAACAGCCCGCGACAAAATCTGCTTCAAACCTAACGGCGGCAGCACCTGCGATTCCGAGCAATGCGAGTTCGCCCGCGGCTACTACGACCGCATCAACGACGCGCTTGAAGACATCTTCACCCACGACGCCTTCACTCGATCCCTCATCGAGGAATGTGCCCAGAGGCACCGCGTCTGCCCCTTTGAGTTTTCGCTCGATCTCGCGCCGTGGTCCGACGTCGTCATCTGCGATTACAACTACGTCTTCGATCCGCGAGCCTTCCTCAAACGCTTCTTCCAGGACGCCGGCGGGCAATACGCCTTCCTCATTGACGAGGCGCACAATCTCGTCGATCGGGCGCGCGAAATGTTCTCGGCCGACCTCTGCAAGGCTGAGATTGCGGGGCTCAAGCGCTTAGTCGGCAAGACGCATCCCGATCTGAGCAAACAGCTCGACGCCCTCAACCGCTACTTCGTCAAGCTCGGCAAGAAGGTCGAACAGGAAGGCAACGGCGAGTGCTGGATTAGCCCGCAGTTGCCGACGGATCTGATGGCACTGGTACACAATGTCCTCCGCGCCGCCGAGAAGGTACTAGAGCAGAACACTGCTTTGCCCTTTTGGGACGAATTGATCGAGTGTTACTTCCGGGCACTGGGTTTTGAGCGCATCGGTGAGCTTTTCGACGAGCACTATACCACATACACTGAAAAACAGGGCCGGGATATTCGCTTCCGGCTCTTCTGTCTCGACCCAGCACCAAATATCCGCCAGGCCCTAGAGCGCGGCTGCGCGGCCGTATTCTTTTCGGCCACGCTCTCGCCGCTGGCGTACTTCCGCGATCTGCTCGGCGGCGCGGAGGGGGATACCCTGTTGAGCCTTGGTTCGCCTTTCCCGCCCGAGCACCTGCGTCTGCTGCTGGCCGACCACATTGAGACGACGTACAAAAAGCGCGGAGAGAGCTACGACGACATCGCCGAGTCCATCGCCGCCCTCGCCAGCCAGCGCGCGGGCAATTATCTCGCCTTTTTCCCTTCGTACAAATACATGGAAGAGGTGGCGACGCGCTTTGCCGAGGCGTATCCGAGCATTGACCTCCTCGTCCAAGAAAGCGGCATGTCCGACCGCCAGCGCGAGGCGTTTCTCTCCGCATTCGACGTCGAGCCATCGCAGGACGCGCAACACACGGTGGGTTTCGCGGTGATGGGCGGCGTCTTCGGCGAAGGGATCGATTTAGCCGGCGAGCGGCTAGTCGGTGCGGTGGTCGTGGGCGTTGGCCTGCCGCAACTGTGCTTGGAGCGCGACCTGATCCGCCACTATTTCGACGAGCGTGAGATTCCCGGCTTTGCGTACGCGTACGTCTATCCGGGCATGAATCGCGTGTTGCAGGCCGCAGGTCGCGTAATCCGCACGGCGAGCGACCGCGGCGCAATCCTCCTCGTCGATCGCCGCTTTGGCCAAAGCCGCTACCGCCAGCTTTTCCCCTCCTCTTGGCACCCGGTGCATCCCGTTCGCAACCCAGCCCATATCGCCCAGTCGCTGGCCGAGTTTTGGCACCATGACCCTACGTATGCTTAGCATCTCACTGCTCTTGCTCTACCCCGCGCTGGCAGCGGCCCAAAGCGTGTTCGCCGCCGCTAGCCTGAACTCCGCACTCGCAGAGCTGGCCACCCACTACGAAGGGATGCGCCTGTCCGTTGCCAGCTCTTCGACCCTAGCCAAACAGATTGCAGCAGGTGCGCCAGCCGACATTTATTTTTCCGCCAATGCCGAGTGGATGGACTACCTCCAAGCGCGTCAGCACATTGAGCAAGACACCCGCGTCGATCTCCTCGGCAATGCCCTCGTGGTCATTGCACCCAAGGGAGGGGCTTTCGCCGTCCGCTTTGCAGGGGACTTCGACTTTGCCGGTGCTTTCGCTGGCCGCTTGGCTCTCGGCGACCCGGATCACGTACCGGCCGGCCAGTACGCCCGTCAAGCCCTAGAGCAATTGGGCTGGTGGCCGGCACTCAAAAGCCGCATCGCACCCGCGCCCGACGTCCGCGCCGCCCTAGTATACGTCGGGCGCGGAGAGTGCGCCGCGGGATTGGTGTACGCCACCGATGCGGCCCAAAGCGACCGCGTAATAACCCTAGCGACGGTGCCGGACTCGCTGCACTGCCCCATCGTCTATCCGGCGGCCATCGTCAAGGGCCGCGCCAGCGCACAGGCACGCAGCCTGTTAGCGTTTTTTCGCTCGAAAACAGCCGCCGGCATCTTCCGCAAACACGGCTTTACCTTTTGGGGCGACCAAGGTGTTCAGCACTGAGGAAGTACAAGTCCTCTTGCTCTCGCTGCGCGTGGCTTTTTGCTGCGTACTGTTGATCCTGTTGCCGGCCGTGTTGCTGGGCTGGCTGCTGGCCCGGCGGGAGTTTCCGCTCAAGATCGCGCTCGACGGCCTCTGTCACCTGCCGCTGGTCCTGCCACCGGTGGTCACCGGCTATCTGCTCCTGTTGCTTTTTGGCCGCCGCGGTCTCTTCGGCCCGGTGCTTGCAGCCTTCGACCTCGAGTTGGCCTTCGACTGGAAGGGGGCAGTGTTAGCCTCGGCCGTAGTCGGCTTTCCCCTGATGCTGCGCTCGGTGCGCCTCGGGATTGAGAGCGTGGATCCGCGCTTAGAGCGCGTCGCCCGCACCCTCGGAGCTGGACCTGTGCGCGCCTTTCTAACCGTGACCTTGCGCCTCGCCGCCCCCGGCCTTCTGGTCGGCTCGCTGTTGGCCTTTGCCCGTTCGTTGGGCGAGTTCGGCGCGACCATCACTTTTGCGGCCAATATCGCCGGGCAGACCCGCACCATCCCTTCGGCCATTTACACGTACCTCAACCAACCGGATGGGGAAGGCCGCGCGGCCGGACTGGTCCTACTCTCAGTCGCGCTTTCGCTGCTGGCCCTCGTGGCCAGCGAGTGGTCAGCCCGTCGCCTGCGCTCTAGTTAGCAATGCTTTGCCTCCGCTCTCAACGCCAGCTAGGCTCCTTCGCGCTCGATGTCGATATCGAGTGCCACCATGCCGTCACCGCCATCTACGGGCCGTCGGGCGCGGGTAAGACCTCGCTGCTCAACATGGTCGCCGGGTTGGTGCGGCCGGACGCCGGCGAAATGTCCTTGGACGGCCAAACCCTCTTCTCCTCGGCTCAGCACATCGATCTGCCGCCCGAGCACCGCCGCATTGGCTACGTGTTTCAAGACGATTTGCTCTTCCCGCACCTGAGCACCGAGGGAAACCTATGCTATGGCCGCAACCTGCTGCCGGCGGCGGCGCGCCGCTTTGCCTTGGACCAAATCGTCGATTTGCTCGAAATCGGTCCCCTGCTCAAACGCCGGCCGGAGCACCTGTCTGGCGGTGAGCGCCAGCGCGTCGCCTTGGGCCGTGCCCTGCTCGCTTCCCCGCGCCTCCTGCTAATGGACGAACCGCTAGCCTCGCTCGATCAGGGTCTCAAAAACCGCATCATTCCCTACTTGTGCCACGTCCGAGACGCCCTCCATATCCCCATTCTCTACGTCAGCCACTCGGTCGCCGAAATCCTCGAACTCACCAGCCAAGTAGTAATCCTCAACCGCGGCCAAGTAGTAGCGCACGGCGATTTTTTTAACATCGCCGCCCACCCCCAAGTCCTACCGTTGGTCGAAGAGCACGGCTTTGAAAACGTCCTCGATGTGGAAATTGCGGCGACCAACGCGGGGCGGGGCGTCTGCGAGGTGATGTGCCACGGTCAGCAGCTCAAAATTCCCTACTGCGAGCAACCCGCCGGCAGCCGCCTCTTCATCGGCATCCGCGCCGACGACATCGTCCTTGCCCGCCAGCGACCCGAAGGGCTGAGCGTGCGCAATGCGTTGCAGGGAACTATCAGCGCAATCGCCGATGTGGGGGGGAAACAGCTCATCTACGTGGATGTCGGGCGTCGGCTGGCCGCCAAGACGACCCCAGAAGCCATCGAGGAAATGCAGCTCGGCATCGGCGATTCGATCTACTGCCTCGTCAAAACCCACTCCATCCGCTTGGGACCGCAGTTGGGCCGGCCGGATAAGCGTTGACACGACAAACACCCGCCTTTTATACTTTTTACAGATGAGTACAGGCTATCCCCTGAGCACTCCAACCTAAGAGGCTCGCCATGACTGTCATCACGGTTGCCCGCCAGCTCGGCAGCTTTGGCGACTGGATCGCCGAGCAGTTGGCCGCCAAGCTGAGCTACGAATTCATTGATCGCCGCCTCGTCGAAGAGATCGCCAGCATCACCGACACCTCGGTCGAAGAGGTTGAGCGCTACGACGAAAAGGGAGAGGGCCGGCTCAAGTTCTTCCTCAAGAAATTGCTCGTGCCCGAAGTCGCTCCGGGGACTTTTCCCCTATCAGCCGCCGCATACGCGCCCGAGTTTGGGCTCGAATTTCCCCACATGCGCGATCACGAGGTCGGCGAAGCGACGTACCTCGACCGCGGCACGTACCAGCTACTCATCACGACCCTCGTGCAGGAGTTTGGCCAAGACGGCAAGGCCGTCATCGTCGGCCGGGCTAGCCAAGTCATTCTCGCCAATCTCCCCAATGCCTGCCACGTCAAGATCATCGCCCCGCTCGAAACGCGGATTGGACGATTGATGCAGACCCGCGACGTGGATCGCGAGCAAGCGCAGAAACTCATCGAGCAACACGACCAATGGCGTCAGAGTTACCTGCGCAACTTCCACCAAGCCGATTGGAACGACCCCCTGCTCTACGATCTGACGATCAATACCGGCAAAATAGACCGAGCCGCCGCCGTCGATCTCCTCGCCAGCTTCTTAGCCAGCCGGGAGTGAACCTGCCGGCAAACAGAATCCAGTAAGCGGCGCGACGTTGGATAGTCTTGCGGAGAGCAGGGAAAATATAAGTACTTAATCGCCGGAACTCTCGGGGGGTGATGGGGTCTGTGATAGGCGACTCATACGGCGGGGAAGGTGTATTCGGCTATTCGGCTGGAGCTGCGATTGACGTCAAAACATCTGATCCACTCGACCGCTCCATCCAGTCTCTAGGCGGCAGTGTAGTGGGACTTCTCCGGGGCTTGGGGCAACCTAGTCGGAATGGCGGCGAGACTTACCATCGTATTAAGGCACGGGATCGTAGAAGCGTCTTTAGATCTTGCCCTGACGTCCCGCCTGCTCGTTTGCCGAATGTAGCCAAAATTCATATCCTATTATATTTTATGTCCGCATGTTCGCCATTATTCACCTTTCATCCTAGGGGAGCTACAATGGCCAAGTCGATGTTTTCTCGGGAAGTCGCCATCAAGCTCGAAGGCGAAATCGATGCCTTTCAAGCCTGTCGCATTCTATCGCAACGCGCACGAGACATCAACATAGAGCGCAAAGGGAGAGAAACCAAAAGCGCGATTCCCGCAGAAGAGTTGCCCAATTCGTCGGCTAGTGCCATGCTGGATTTTGCCGAGGGGCGCATCGCCCTCGTTCCAGAAGAGAGTGCGGACTCAGACGAGGCCTGAATCGCCCGCCGCTAGCTACAGCCCACCTACGCTCCTTGTGGGCCTGCCTTCGCTGCCGTCTCCAACGAAAAGCCAACATCTAGCCATCGCGCTGTCGGTCGCGTAGCTGTGCTTGCTGACTGAAAGGAGGCTGGGGACGGGGTCGTCTGCTCGGCGGGTTTTACGTCACCCTTTGCCACAGCGCGAAAAAGGCGCTTCCACTAAACGCCTGTAAAGGAGGCGTCATGGGCCTAGAAAAAAACTGCTGTCCCCGCCGCCGCTGGGGCAAGACCCAGCTTTCCATACCAGTAATCCCATTCGGGACGCAAGGATTCGGCGGTCACTTCGGGCCGGTCAACGACGAAGAGGCCATGGCCCTGATGCGCCGGGCCGTCGATTTGGGTGTCAATCACTTCGACTGCGCCCGCTGCTACGGCGACTCGCTGCACAAGCTGGGCCGCGCGATCAAGGAAGGCGTCATCACCCGCAACGAGATCATCATCAGCGGGCGCGTATGCTGCCACAGTGCCGCCGCGTGGGGTGGCTACGGCGAGGGACGGCCCGACTACTCGGCTGCGCGGGTTTGGGCCGATGTTGAAGACCAGTTAAAAATCCTGGGGATCGAGAAATTCGACGCGATCTTCCTCCACGACCCGCACGAGATGGAGCCAACCCTTGAGGCGAGCGGCGCGCTCGAAGGGCTAGAACGGGCGCGCCAGCAGAGTGCGGTGGACTTCATCGGCTATGGCATGAGGCCCCACGACTTTCACCTAGAGCATATTGCTTCGGGCCGCGCCGACGTGATGTTGTGCTTCAACGACTACAACTTGCTCCAGCAAAGCGCAGCCGACGCTATCCTACCAGCGGCCGCGGCCGCTGATCTCGGAGTACTCAACGGTTGGTCGATCATGCGCGGCTGGCTGACGGGCGTACCCGTGGAGCACTTTATACCACGCAACAAGTGGGGCGAAGACCAGCAACGGGCCGAGGCCATGCGCTTGTGGTGCGGCGAGCAGAGCATCGACATGCTGGAGCTGACGTTGCAATTTTGCTTGCGCGAGGAACGAATCCACGGCAACCCAATCGGCTCGCTGAACATCGAGCAGCTAGAGCGGAACGTCGCGGCCGCCATGGCCACCGTAGCGGACGAAACCATCGCCGCATTTAGGGCCGCAGCCCTTTGAACAGGAGCAACCATGCGCATGAGTGCTGCTGAAGAGTACTACGCGCAAACGATGGAACTGTTGCAACGTCTGCGCGACACCCAGATGGAACCGCTAGGACGAGCCGCCGCGATCTGCACCGAGAGCATTGCCAACGGCGGGTTGGTCTTTCTCTTTGGCGCCGGGCACTCGCGGATGATGTGCGAGGAAATGACGCCGCGCCAAGGATGTTTCGTGGGGTTTTTTGCGTTGGTCGAGCTCGCAGTATCAACCCATGCATCGATCGTCGGCACCAACGGGTTGCGCGGGCCGCTCTTTTTGGAGAAGTGCGAAGGCTACGCCGAGGAGATTCTCCAAGGGTTCGAGTTTGGGCCGCACGATGCCTTTATCTTGATTTCGACGAGTGGTATTCGGCCCCTGATTGTCGAGATGGCCATGGGCGCTAAGGCGCGGGGTTTGCCCGTGATCGCCATGTTGTCGAAGCCGCACGGCGACCAGTCGCCGCCAGCGCACTCGTCGGGCCAGAAGCTGATGGATCTAGCCGACGTCGTCCTCGACAACCAATGTCCGCCGGGGGACTGCGTGCTCGAACTAGAGGGATTGGAGTGGCGGACCGGGCCGGTATCGACGGTGACCGGCGCGATGATGATGAATATGCTGCGCTGCGAGGTGGCCGAGCGGTTGTTGGCGCGGGGGATAAAACCGGAGCTATTGCCGAGCCATCAGTTTGTGGGCAATGCAAGTGCGGAAGAGCAGCTAGAGCGGTTTTACGGAGGCTACCGCAAGAGCCTCAAGCATTTGTACGAGTAGCGTTTCAACGCCTCTACAAACCCCTTCCACTGAACCGTGAGTACTCTCAAAAACAAAGTTTGTCTGATTACCGGCTCTACCGGCATCGCCGAGGCCACGGCTCTGCACGCAGCCGAGGAAGGGGCCAAGGTATTCGTCGCCTCGCGCACGGAAGACCATTGTAGGGTACTCGCCGAGAAGTTGGGTGCCCAAGGGGCGCATCGGGCAGCCGATCTGACGCAGCAGGAACAGGTCGCCGAAGCCGTGGGGGCCTGCGTGGAGCAGTGGGGGCGAATCGACGGGCTGTTCAATGTGGCGGGGATCAGCGGGCGGCGCTTTGGCGACGGGCCGCTGCACGAGTGTACAGAGAAAGGGTGGGACGCAACGCTGGACGCCAACGCCAAGAGCGCGTTTTTGGTGTGCCGCACCGTGCTGCAACAAATGTTGACCCAAGAACTTTGCGAGGATGGAGTACGGGGAGCGATTCTCAACATGGCCAGTGTGTTGGCCTTTTCGCCGGAGCGGAAGTTTTTTGCCTCGCACGCCTATGCGGCCAGCAAGGGGGCGATTGTGGCACTGAGCAAGGCCATGGCCAGCTACTACGCGCCGCACGGAATCCGGGTCAATGCCATTGCGCCGGCGCTGGTGGAGACGCCCATGAGCCAGCGGGCCGGAGAAAGCGCGGAGATCATGGCGTTTATGCGCGACAAGCAGCCGCTCGGGGCGATGATGAGTGCGGCGGATGTGGCTGGGATGGCGGTCTTTTTGCTGGGGGACCGAGCGCGGGCGATTACCGGAACTGTGGTGACCGTAGATGCAGGCTGGTGCGTGAGCTAACGCAAGGAGGGCGCATGAAAGAATACGTCATTGGCTTTGACGTGGGCGGCACTCGGGTCAAAAGCGGCGCGGTAACTCGGCGGGGGCGGATGCTGGCACCCGGCATCAATCCGTCGGGTTTTGCGCTGGGCATGAGTAATTTGCTCAAGACGCTGCAAGAAGAATGCGCACGGATTGCCAAGCGGCTAGGCGGCAAGCCGCAGGCGATTGGCTTGGGCTTTCCCGGGGCGGTCGATCCCGAGGTCGGCGTGGTGTACATGCCGGGAAAGATCAAGGGGCTGGAAGGCTATCCCATTGTCAAACGGCTGGCCAAGGCCACGGGTGTCCCGGTCGTCGCCGACAACGACGGCCGCATCTCTATCTACGCCGAGCGGCACTACGGCCTAGCGCGGGATTTGGACTGGGCAGTGACGATCACCATCGGCACGGGGGTCGGCTCTGGAGTTTTGCTCGACGGCAACATCCTGCGCGACCCGCATCTCCAATTTGGGACGCAGATGAGCCATATCGTCATGCAGGCCCTCGGCGGGCGGCTGTGCCTGACCAACGCACGGGGCACCGCCGAGATGATGTGCTCGGCCACGGCCCTGACTCAGCAGGTGCGGGATGGGCTGGCGCGCGGCATTCCCTCGGTTTTGAGCGACCAGTATTTCAAGGACCCCAGCTCGATTGACTTCAAGGCCGCGATCCGCGGCGTGGTGCGCCAAGACCGGCTCTGCATGGACGAACTGGAGCACTGGACCCGCAACCTAGGCTGGCTACTGGTGAGCGCGGTACACGTGTACGCTCCCCAGCAGATCATCCTCAGCGGCGGGGCGACCAATGCGGCCGAGCACTTTCTCAAGCCGCTGCAAGAGCAAGTGAACGAACACCTCTTCCGCCATCCAGCGGGCGCCGGCGTACCGATTGTGCTATCCAAGCTGCGCGATCACGCCGGCGTTTTGGGGACGGCGGCTCTAGCTTGGGAAAAGGTGGATGGAGGCCAATCGTGAAAGAGCAACCCCTGCGCACCACCGTTATCGGCTCCTATCCCTTCCCGAGCTGGCTCGAATACGCATCTGAGCATCTCAATGCCTTCGGCCCGGACGATATCGCCGAAATGCAGGACGACGCGGTCGTTGCCGCGCTCGGCGACCAAGTGCGCGCTGGGTTGGACGTAGTCACCGACGGAGAGCAGACCCGCTTTGATTTTAACCTCTCCTTTTACGGCTATCTCGAAGGCATTGACCTTGAGTCCGCACCGCCGAGGCACTTCGGCCCCCCCGCCCACGACCAGCGGGGACATCGCGCAATCACTGGCCCCCTGCAAGCACCGCACGGCTTGGGCGCGGTGGGGGAATTTGCGCGGCTCAAGCGATTGGCACCAGCAGGACCGACGCTCAAGGCCAGCGTACCGGGGCCTTATACGTTGAGCGGCCGATTGGTGCCCAACGACCAGTACCCGGATCGCTGGGCCGTGACCGAGGCCCTGTTGCCGATTGTGCGGCGCGAGTTGGAGGCACTCTGTGCGGCGGGTTGCACGGAGCTGACTGTCGATGAGCCGTCGATGAGTTGCTATGCCCACCGCGAGGATCCAGCGCGCTTCGTCGATATCTTCAACCGCACGATCGAATCTGTCGTGGGAAAGTGTCGGCTCTCGACCCATCTGTGCTTTGGCAACTACAAGGGCCGCGCCGTGGGGCTGCGCCGCTACTCGCCCATGTTCCCGGCCTTCTTGGACATGCAGGTCGATGAGATGCACGTCGAGATGGCCAGCCGCGAGTTCGCCGAGCTGGAGATCATCGGCCCGATCGCCGCGAAGATGGACGCGGCCGTGGGGATCATCGACGTGAAGAGCTACTACATTGAAACCGTAGAGGATATCGCGGCGCGGGTGGAGGCTTGTTTGGAGTATGCCTCGGCCGACAGGCTCTCCTTCGCGCCCGATTGCGGGCTGAGCCAAACGGCGCGCTGGGCAGCAAAGCAGAAGCTGGCGAACATGGTGGCTGGGGTACGCGCCGTGCGGGAGAAGCTATGAGCTATAAACCACTCGCCGTCCAGCGACCCGATCGCTACAAAGTCTCCACGGCGGAATACGCCCAGTACCAGAGGCAGGGTTTTCTAGTCGTCGAACGCTTGGTCGATATGGAGGCTCAAAGCGCATGTCATGGCCATGCTCAACGGCCAAATCGACGTTCCCGGCCAAGAGCCTCCGGCCCCGGGAGCGACGGAGGCGGAGCTGGTGCAGCGTTTCACGCGGGTGCATCAGCTACACCGCTGGGACGCCACCTGCGAGTGCTTTTTGCTACACCCGCGCATCTTGGACGTTTTGGAGGTGCTCATCGGGCCGGATGTGCTGGCCTTGCAGACCATGCAGTTTTTCAATGCGCCGGGCATGGGCGGACAGGGTTGGCACCAAGATTCCTATTATATCACAACCTACCCAGATACCCTCATCGGCACTTGGTTGGCCTTGGAGCGGGCCGACGAAGAGAACGGCTGTCTGTGGGGCGCGCCCGGGTCGAATCACGAGCCTATTTATCCATATGAAAGTCGGGGACACCTAGTCCACGCCGAGAGAGCCTTTGACGAAATTGAGGCCGTGGAGGGGATTAGCGGTCAATACGCTGTCGGGAGTGGCGCGGCGCTACGGTGCTGCGGTGCCGGTAGTGGTAGAGGCCGGAGATGTAGTGCTCTTCCATCCGCATCTCCTGCACCGCTCCCATTCCAATCGGTCGCCCGACCGCTGGCGTCGGGCTTTTGTCAGCCATTACTGCAATACCCGCTCTTGGGTGCTGTAGAACCACGGGATGCCATATAAGGTACCGGCGGCCCATTACAAACACATTCTGGCGCGCGGGCGGACCATCTGCCCTTTGCCCGCCCCGCATTCGGTGCGCCGTGCGCGGCGTTGGCAACCGATGCAAATGGCGCTCCCGAGCGCATGGTGGCCAGTGGCGGCGATATGGAGAACGGGAGGCCTAGGGTTTATGATCCGTGTCAATGGGCACTTCGTCATTGTCTAGGAAGCGCTCGGTAGTGTTGTGGGTCGCCGGGCTGGTGCGGAAATCGGCGATCCAAGGCTGGCGGAAATAAGCCTGTTTTTCGCGCGGCAGACTGTGCAGCACCACTGGGGGGATCTTCAGCCGGTGCCAGTGGGTGGCCAAATGCGAATAGGCATGGAGGACGGTGACGCGCGGGGTATCGCGATTCCACACCGGTCCGGCGTGACACAAGTTTTCGGTAAAAAAAACCGCGCTGCCGGCCGGGCAGGCGTACGTGGTGAGGAAGGGACTGCGCTTGCCCTCTTCCAGCGACAGGTGGTCTTCGTGAATGGGGAATTCCGACTTGTGGCTGCCGAGTAAGAAATGGGTGCTCTGATCTTCTAGGGCAATATCGGTCAATTCAAAAATAACCCGCACCATACCGGCGTGGATGCGCCCGTTTTTCACCCGGTAGCCAAAAATGGGATCGGCTTGCCCGGGGCCACCCCCGTGCAGCGGGCCGTGCTTCTCGCCCTTTTTGCGCCAGACGCAGCTACAGCCTTCCAGCCGGATATCGGGCCCGATTACCTCCCGAATTACATCGACCACTTGGGGATGGTCGATCAGTACGCTGGCCGGACCGCCGGGCACGTCGCGGTGTTCGGACGGCAGCGATTGGGGATCGTGTTTGATGCGGTTGATCTGATCGACCATGGCGGCGACTTGGTCGGGAGTGAGTATGGCGGGACGTACCAAAAAGCCGGTGAGGTCAAAGCGAAATCGTTCTTCTTCGGTCATGGCCATGGGATATCTCTCGGGAAAGCGTTTTTCTGGTGGGTTTAGGAAACGACTCGGTCAACTGAAGCCGAGGGTAGCCGTCTTCAGTTGACCCCCTGCATGAGGCGTTGGGTGATGGAGCCTTCCTGGGTCAGGGCATAGACGATCACGTTGACCGCCATCTGATTGTAGCGCGGGTTGCTGCCCCAGCCTACGTTGTCGATGCCGACCATCCGGCCGCGAATGAAGTACCCGTTGACGATGTCCCTCCAGTCAACTTGGCCTCCAGTACCGCCTTTCAGCGCGAAAAAAGCATTGAAAATGGGATGGTCCAAGGGTAAGCGTTCTTTCCAGAAATCGTACCCGTCCACTAAGCCGCCGTACTTTACCAAGGCTTCGCGGTGGTAGCCTCCCAAAACGAAGCCCCCAGACAGCATATAGCGAGCGTAGTTTTCCATCTCGATCTCGTTGAGGGAGCCTTGAGGGATGAGAATCGGCAGTTCGAGTAGGCGTCTGTCGTCGTAGGTGATCGTGCCGATAAACTTAGCTTCGAGTCCGGTGTACTCATTGATGACGTCGCACAAGGCGTCGATTGAGCGCAGATTCAAATTGCCGTAGCCCTGTATTTGACCGGTAACAGCGCGGGCCGAAATCACATGGGCTATTTTGATGAAGCCCTTGACCGCTTGGGGATCGCTGACGTTCTGGATGACCATGGCCCGGTAGCGGCCGGTATCCATGCTATTGACATCGAGCATCTCCAAGGCCATGTCGATTTTGTGCTCCGGCATCCGCGTGCTGGTCACCGAGGTGGAGACGAGCTTGGGCTCGAGTACAAAGCTGTTTGCGGTACTAGCGGTAATCGGCTTGAACAAGCCAATACCCGAGTTGCCGACGTGGCTGGAAATCAACGAGCGAACATTGAAGTGGGTCGTGGCCTGCACTTGATCTAGGCGGGCGGCGGCCAAGTGGACTTGGTGGCGGGCTAGTTGGCGCTTGAGCTTGGGGATTTTGCGCAGTTCTAAGGGCTTGGTCAAGCGGGGCTCGCGCTTGATGAATTTGGTACTGAGAGGCCGGGAGGCTTTGGTTTCGACTTGTTGGAAGGGGTTGAGAGCGACGAAGACCGACGTGAGGGCGATGGCTAGCACCAAGGACAGGAAAAGGCCTCGGTACTGGCGACGGACCAATTCGGCGAGGTCAAAACCGGAAGCAGGGGAAACGAAACGGGAAGAACTCATCGCGCCCTCCTGAGAGGAGGTTGAAGAGAGCAGCCGCCAAATCGGTGCTCAAGATATCCCAATCCACCGCTGCAATCAAGCACAGCTCACACCCGATTACAGAAATCCAGCAGGAACTGGGTTGCCGGCAGCCGCGAGGCCCGCGACGGAGATGTACAATTGGCCTAGCAAGGGGTCTTGGGGCAGGGTCCGGCGCTGCTTGGCAAAGAGCTTCATGGCAAAACGGACGCAGGCTTCGGTGGCCTGACTGCCCACGCTCAAGTAGATGGCCCGATCTGCCAGTTGGGCGACCCAGTGATCGATGAGCAGGGGCCACGTATGGGTGTGAGGGCAAGTCTGGGTGAACTCTTCGGGGATGCCCGGGAAGAGAGCGGCTACGGCACCCACTCGAGGATCGGCTGCAGCCAAGCGCAGCACGCGAAACTCCATAGCCTGCAGTTTTTTACCCTTGACCCCAATCTGCTCTAGGCAGAAGTCGAGGGCGACGAATTGTGCAAAGGGATCGTCGCCGGCCATGATGGCCCGGCCCATGCCCAACTGGCACTCGCCGTGGTTGGGCAGATCAAAGCTGAGGACATAGTGCCCGGCCTGCAAAAAGGGATGGGTCGGATGGTTCTGGGTCTCGTCGTACAGGGCGAGCTGCGCCGTGGTGCTGACATTGAGCAATAAACCCAACCGATTGCCCCCAAGGAAGTTTCAGGCATGGCTAGGGTGCAGCGGAGTTGTTGGTTGCCGCCGGGCTGGCCCTGCTCGGCTTGGTTTTTTGGGCGTCTTCTACCTGATGGCGCGGTAGTTCAAGTTGCAGCTAACGGCTTGGCTTTTCCAGGGCTTTTTCGCGGTGCTAGTGGTGGTTTTCCAGGATGATTTGCGCCGGCTCTTTGAGCAGAGTGCCGCGCTCGGTCTGCGCCGCAAGGCTCCGCGGCCGGACCGCTTCAGCTTGGGGCGCTGATCAGGGGGTTGCATCCGTTGGCCGCGAAAAAACGCGGGGCCTTGGTGGTTCTGCCGGGGCGCGAGCCGATAGAGCGGCATTTGCAGGGGGGCGTCTTTTTGGATGCTGAGATCAGCGAAGAACTCCTCGACAGCCTTTTCGACCCCGGGCTTCACCGCGCCTTTATGCCCTAGAAGTGGCCGACCTCGTGCAGAGCCGGGCGCGGCCTAATCTGGGACGTAATCGAAAATCTTTTCCCGGAAATCTACTACAAGATCATGCTAGGGGTGGAGGGACGCGAGGAGCAGATGGAGCGGGTCTGTGAGTCTATCCGCACGGTAGGCGAGACCGCATCGGCGTCCTCCAGCTCTTAGGGGGCCTGCGGACCGAGTATAGCCCCACTGGCCGAGGCGGGCGCTTTGACATGCAGGTCGCCGAGCAGATGCCAGCAGCGGCCATAGATTGGCTCGGCGGCGTCTATCCGACCTTGCCCGACCGCCCCTTAAGTGCCAAGCAGGTCTGGGACAATCTCTGCTACTTTTTCCAACGCGCCGTACCTACCTACATGGGTCCGTAAGGTATTGGGTGCGTTCTGGAGCTATTACGACAAGCCGGTGTAGAGCCGAAGGTAGAAATTGAGGATGCTTTGATCGGTACGACCCTAAGCAACATAGAGCAACTCAGGTGCTTTTTCTATGCCTACTTGTCGCTTTCAAGTATTGAGTCGAAGGTCTTCTTCTCTCTCCTTTTTGCGGAATGGAATGCCGAGTTTCCGCAGCCGGCTGCGCAGCGTGTTGGGATGGATGCCGAGCAAGTGGGCCGCTCCTCGTGGGCCGTAAATGACCCCGTTGGTGTGGGCCAACACGCAGGTCAGGTATTCGCGCAAGTGGTCCTCAAGCGGCACAATGGCGAAGGCGCCTTCGATCGGATGGCATCTGGCCGCGCCTATACCTTGAGCAAAGTGATCCGGCTCGATAGGGCCTCGATGGGCCACTAGGACGGCGCGCTGAACAACGTGTTCCAACTGGCGCACATTGCCCGGCCAGTCGTAGGCTTGCAGTGCTTCTATCCCGGCGGAACTGATGGGCGCGGAAGGCTGGTTCGGTTGGACCGCAAACTGCGTGGCAAAATACTCAGCAAGCAGCGGGATATCTTCCGGGCGTTCTTTCAGGGGGGGAATACGGATAGAATAGCCTTCGAGCCGGTAGAACAGGTCGGCGCGGAAGGTCCCGCTGACGACGGCCTGCTCGAGGTCGTCGTGGGTCGCAGCGATGACGCGAACATCAACGGGGATGGCTTGGTTGCCGCCGACTCTGTAGATCTGTTGTTCCTGTAGTACTTCCAGCAAGTTCGCCTGCACATCGAGGGTGAGATCGCCGATTTCATCGAGGAACAGGGTACCTTGGTCGGCCCGTTCAAATTTGCCTATGTGGCGGTCATGCGCCCCGGTAAAGGCTCCTTTTTCGTGGCCGAATAACTCGTTGTTGACCAGCTCGCGCTGAAGTGTGCCGCAGTTGACGGAGACAAACGGCGCAGCTCGGCGCGCGCTCAACTCGTGGATCGCTTGGGCGGCGAGGCTCTTGCCGGTGCCGGTTTCGCCGAGTAAGAGCACCGTCAAATCCGTCTCGGCCGCCTTGAGGAGATGGGCATCCACTTGGCGTATAACTTGGCTCTGGCCTACGAACCAGCGTTTCAGTACGTCCATGCGGGTGTCTTCGGTGATCTCAAACTGAACCCTAGCTTGGTCGGAATAGGTGAGGTCCCGATCTATGGCTTGGAGGCAAAACGTATAAGTCCCCGGCTGAAGTGGCGGGTATTCCACTTGAGTCTCGGCCGTCTGCCGCCACTCCGACTCTAGGCCGTCAAGGCGGTAGCGGTAGCTCAGATGAGATGGGTGATCAAGTGGGCTGGTGCCCTCAAAGTGGATGCGGACGCGATCCGCCGTACCGGGCAAGCGAATCGCTTGGTCGGCGACGACCTCATAGACTGCATCGGCCTCTAGGCTCACGATGGTCGCTTGTGGGGGTATGCGTTGGGGTGTGTACCGCACTAAGGCACCTTTGGTCACCAGATAGAGCGCACCGTCGCGGTCTTCAGCGAGAGCACGGACGGTGTTGCACAAGGAGAGTTCAGGCACCTCGACATTTTGGAAGACTTGGTCGTCGTAGCCGCACAGCCCGCGGCCTTCGGTGCCCATCCACAGCCGCCCGTCGCGGGCTTGGATGACGCTGGTGACGGTATCGCACGGCAGCCCGTCGCCCCGGGTGAAATGACGGATTCGACCCTCTTTTAAACACAACAATCCTTGGTTGGTCCCTATCCACAGCCGCCCGTCGCCCCCCTCGTACAGGGCAAATACCAAACAGGCGGGCACGGCATCTACTTTTGCACACGTGGTGCCGTCGAAGCGGTACAGCCCGTGCTCTTCATCCGCAGAGTTCGACCCCAACCATAGATGCCCTTGACGACTCCAAGCGAGGACATCAATCTGAAGGGGAGTCGCTCGCCCGAACCAGCGAACCTGCCCGTCCTCGACATAGCCGAACCCGCCTCCGTGCTGATAGGCAAACCAGACCCGGCCGTATTCATCTATAGTAATAGCCGAAATGGCGTCCGGCGACGCGGGTTGGTGCATTAATTTTATCTGCCGGGCGTCGTAGTCGTAACAATATAGGCCCGTGCCGGTTTCCCCAAACCATACGCAGCCGTCCCGATCTAGGCATAGTGCCGTGATCTCTTGGCATCCGGGGATGGCTACGTTCTCGGCACGGCTCCAATGGGTGTCAAAACGGACGAGTCCGCCTTCGGTGCTGGTCCACAAAGGGTCGGCATTGCTCTGGGCGATGCAGGTAAGACCTGTCGCTGGCAGCCCGTGGTCGGGGCCGAAGACTTGCAGGCGTTGGCTGTCGTAGCAGTATAGGCCCCTATCGCGAGTTCCCACCCAGAGCCGCCCGAGGCGATCCACGCACAAACCCCGCGAGAAAGAGAGGTCGCCCCGGTGCGCGAAGTCCATTCGCTCGGCATCGCAACAGGCCAATGCGCCCTCGTAGGCGGTCAGATAGATAGTCTCTGAACGAGGATCCGCCTCAATGGCAAGGAAGTGAAGCTGGCGACTAGGCTCCAGCAGGCGGAAATCCTGGCCATCGAATACAAAGACGCCGACACTGGTGGCCAGCCAAAGGGTGCCGTCTGATCGGGCCAACAAGCCCGTCACCTCTGCATTGGGAGCCACCTCGTTAAATCGCGCATGTCTATGGGGTATGTCACTCATGCGGTTGTAGGAGTACAGGCTGCGACCACCGCACCAGATAGTCCCCTGAGTGTCGATAGCCAAGGCACAGATGCTTTCGCCGTGGAAGTAGGCGCGATCGGTTAGGGCGATGAGTCTGAGGTGCTATGGGTCGTCTCTTGGGGGATGCTTTTCCTCTACAATATCATCCAGCGCCTAGCCCCTCGATCCTTCGTACAGGCGATGCCTATTCGGGCGTTGCGCGAAGGCATGGTGCCGCGTCTAGCGATCTACGCGGAGGATAAAGCGGGGGAATATCGTTGTGGCGCAGCGGTCGGGCAAAGGCAGGACGTGCTGTGTTATGCCGGCCGGCCGTTGACGAAGGGGCAAGTGCGGACGTTGCACGAAAAATCAGCGGGCGGTTCTTTCGCGCCATTTGGCCATGAGTTGGAAGTTGAACTAGCCGTACCGTTCGCGCCCATAATCGCAGCCGCTGGGGTGCTGACCGTGGTCTTGGGCGGCAGTCTGATCAAACCCCTGATACAGCTATTCTCTCCTTGGCTGCCGTCTTAGTGGGGGACCTATGAATCGGGATAGAAAAGACCCTGTAACGATGGCCTTTGGCGTCTTGTTGGTTGTGTTGCTGCCGACCTTTTTCCTGTTGGCGAGCCACTATCAGTCGCTAGACGAGCGCGTACGGCAGTTGCAGCCAAAGCCCTTGGTGCCCGCGCCTTCACCCGAGGCCCTGTTGGCGCAAGTGAGCCACGTCGCATCCGACCGTACGCTCCAACTCCAACAGGTATGGGCCGCCGAGCCGGAACCGGCTTCTGGCCTAGTGGCCGACTACACCGTCATGCGCGGCGACGAGGCGGTCTATCGGCTGGTGCTGTTCCGCTACGATATCGCTTGTAGTGTGTGCCGGGACGTGCTGGCCGCCGCGCTGTACGATGCCGAAGGCGACGCGCTGGTGCAGATATTCCTGCTCGACGATTGGGAGGTGCGCGGCGAGCGGGTTGATACCGCGCAATTTTTGCGCCAATTCGCCGGTCGCCCGGTGGCGGAGGAACTGGCTCTTGAGTCCAATGTCGATGGGATCAGCGGGGCCACGTTTTCAACCGGGGGTCTTGTCGAACAGCTCAACACCGCGGCGGCGTGGGTGCGAGAGCATCCGCTGGGGACGCCCGCAAGCGAGGAGGAACGACTGTGAACGATCTCAAACCCAATCGCTGGGCTACGACCTTGATCGTGGCCACGGGTCTCCTGTTGGGAGCCTGTACCTTCTTGGCGGCCAAGATCGTCAACCCGCCTCCTATTGATCCGCTGGATGTGGAGTTTTGGGATTTGCTGGGTACGCAAGCGGCCGTACTGGAACTAGAGAGTCTGGCGGGTACGGGCAAGGTTTCCAACGCGCAATTTGCGGACGCGCCCTATCTGCTCATCTTCGCCGACCCGACTTGCAGTGCCTGCGAGACGATCTATCCGCACCTGCTGCGCGCCTCGCAGGTGCAGAGGGTGAAGGTCCTGTTCATTGCCTCGGGTGACCGGCAGGCGATGCAAGACAAAATGGAGGAACACAGTTTTTCGTTTCCCGTCGCCTTTGATTCCCTGTTGACGGCTAATAAGCCCTTTGCGGTAACTGCTTTTCCCACCTCCGTATGGGTCGATGCCGAAGGCAACATTGCCAAAGCCGCCACCGGCGTCCAAGGTGCCGCCGTCGTAATACACTTGGCTGGAGGGGCCTGAAAGGATGAATGCGCCATGCAGTTTGTAACGCTCTTGGGTCGTCCGGTAGTCTGGACGATGGTAGCCTGTGCCGCGGTCGTGCTCTTTTTGATGTTGTGCCCTTCTTCGTCGGCCCTCTCTCCGGTGGTCTGGACCGCGCCCTCGGCCAATCCGCTATCCGAGGTGCTGCGCCCGATTTCGCTTTGCCGACCGTGCAGGGCGGCACGATGGCACTCAGCACGTTGCGGGGAAAGTCCGCCCTGCTCGCCTTTGTTACGGCGGAATGTCCGTATTGTCAAAAGTTAAAAAAGAAACTCGAAGCCTTTGCACTGGATGCAGACCACCAACTCGTCTTCATCTGCACCGGGGAAGAGGGGGCTCGGAAGATCCGCGAGACTTATTCCTTTACGTACCCGGTGTTGATCGACTCGGCTGGTGCCGTCTCACAGGCGTACAAAACCCCCGGGGTGCTTGCGGTGTATCAGATCGATACCGCGGGGAAGGTGGTGGACTTGGTGGTGGGGTGGCCGCCGGCTTGGGAGTTTGTCCGGGGTTTTGGCCGATCCCAGCCTAGCGAAGGCTCTTGAGGCGATTTGTTCAATCACCCCTACGGCCCAGAAAGGAGGTGCTATTACATGCTCGTAGGTTTGATTCCCAGTCAGCAACCACAACGGTTTGCTGATCCTTTTTCTACCCTTTTGAGGAGGATTTCGTTATGAAGTCTTTGCCTTTGTTCTTGCAGTCGGCGCTGCTGCTGCCGCTGCTGGCCCCGCTGGTCGAGTTCGTTACCTCGCCCAGCGGCCACGTCGAGCCGCGCCAAGGGTTGGCGATGGGGTGGTTGGGTAGCGTGGTGGCGGGTCTGGCCGTGGTATTCGGCACGGCTGACCAAGGGCAGGCCGATTCCTGCCACGGAATAGCCAAAGGTTCGACCGGACAGATCTGCAGAACTGACATCCCATGCGCTTGGGATCACGATGGAACGCCCAGAGGGTGGGCGCAGGTCACATACTATCACGACAGTGCGTTAGGCTGTCTATGGAAGAATGCGTCCTGCACCTGCTGAGACGTATAGCCAATATGGCACTTTAGGGCCGGGTGCCATATTGGCTGGTTGTCTTCTGTTCTACTGATCCTGTTGGGCAAATAGAGTAGGGTATTAGACCCGCTACGTATCCACCCACTACCTCTGGAGATGAACGATGCGCTGCTTGCTCATAGCAATTTTGTTGTTGGCGGTTCCGTTGGGAGCCTGCGCCTTAACGTGGGATTTTACCGAAGGCACCACTTGGGGCTGGACCGCCCAAGAGAGTTTTTTGTCTAGGGATGGTACTATCACCACGGTGTCCAGCGAAGTCGAAGACGGCGTTTGGCGCATTGCTCCGGTGCCTAACGCGCAACGACCGGCCATTCAATTGCGCTCGCCGCCGATTGGGGAAGACTCCGCCCTATTCGACTGGGTCACCCTACGGCTGCGCATCGCACATGATCGCCCCACTAGGGGAAACCTTCTGATGCAGTGGTTCAATCCCGAATACAGACGCCGCAAGGAGAAATTGGGCCAATTCGGACTACTAGGTGCCCTGACGAGCGTTAGTACGGGACGTTCTCAAATCTATCCCACGGAATGGGAAAACATCACGATAGATATACGCGCTTTGGAAGCCGCTGCGGAAGCGAACCCAGCAGAGGAGATCGTTTGGCATGACACCCTCTTCTACTTCTATATAGAACTGAATTTAAACATCGATGCGTCGGGCCCGGCCGATCATCCGGCCTTTGTCGAAGTGGACTGGATTCAACTGACGGGAGCTGAAGAGTTGCTGCTGGGAGAATTGCAGCCCCGGGAGATCCCAGTAGAGGCCGGATTGCCCGGCGAGTTATTTGCCGCGCCCGATTTTTTTTCCCTCGGCGAGGGTATTGAGATAGTATCCTCTCCGCTATTATCGTCAAGTGCTTTGGGGGATGTGGATGGCGATGGGGATGTGGACCTCGTGGTGACTTGGGAGCGTAAAGCGGACGGTAGAGTAAGCTCAGGTTGGCAGGTAGCGTCCAACGACGGTTTGGGTGGCTTTGTGACCACCCAAGAGGTTCGCCGTCCAACAAGCCAAGACGAGTGGCTCGCTCTAGGCATAGCGGGGGGTGATTTCGGCGGAGATGGGCTGCTCGATCTGGCCTTTCGTGAAGGTCAGACCATTGAATTGTGGCTCAACCGGGGCGAGGATGGCTTTGAAACGATCCTACAGCTATCCGACGTCCGTTTCCTTGGCTTGGCCGATGGCGACGGCGATGGCGATGTGGACCTGTTGGGTGTGGAGGAAGGCGACACTGAGTACAACGTAATTATATGGTTCAACGACGGGGCCTCTGGGTTTGTCCGCAGTGATCGGTTTACCCTCGACGGCGAGGAGGAGCTCTTTCCTTTTCTGTTGGCTGGTCAACCGTTGGGCGAGGCCGTGCGCCTGTTGTGGAACCGAGTGTGCTACGAGCCTTGGGGGCCTTGGCACCTGACCCGGCCGTGGTCGGCTAGCGAGCCGCCGCTGTTTTTTGAGGCAGAAGTAAACCCCTGTGACCTGCACCTGTTCACCGACCTTGATGGCGATAGAGCGGTTGAGTTCGTCGGGACTCCCAAGCGGGATCTACAATTCGATCCTTTTTACGCTGGCATTACCTATCACGGTTTGGCGCTGTGGCGGGTGGACGCCTTGGGCAGGGTGGAACGCCACACTCTGCTCGGTCCGCAGGTGCGCGTACCGCATCGGGCCATTGCCAGCGACCTCAACGGCGATGGCCTGCTGGACTTGGCCATCGTCGATGGCAACTTGGTGACCGGGCCGGCACTGGTGGTGCTGGTCGGTCAGCGCGATGGGGTGCCCATCGTCGAAGGGCGCTACCGGCTGCCGGGCACGGGCGGCGAGGTACTGGCCGGCGATGTAAACGGCGATGGGGCGACCGATTTGGTGGTGCTGGGAAGGAGTGTGGAAGGCGGTCCGGGCGGGGCCTTCGTCTTCATCAACCAAGGCGTCCCGGCCACAGCCATCGCGGTCGAGACGGCGGCCACGCCCTCAACCGTTGCCCTCGGTGCCAACTATCCTAATCCATTCAACCCGGCTACGACCATCCCCTTGGCCGTGCCCGCCCAAGCCGGGGGCGTGGATTTAACGATCTACAACACATTGGGTCAGCCAGTGCGCCACGTATGGAACGGTCCGTTGGCGGCGGGCGAGCACCGGCTAACTTGGGATGGCCGGGACGCACAGGGCCAGCCCGTCGCTGCTGGGGTCTATTTGTATCGGTTGCAGGTGGACGACCAGACGCGCATCCGCAAGATGGTCAAACTCGAATAGACGCACGGACTTGGAGCGGACATGCTGGAGAAATTGCGCCAACACATAGCGGGTGGTTTGCAGCATTTGAGCGTCCGTCTGCAACGGGCCGGCACGGTCGAGGGCCTGCCGCGCCACGAGTGCCCCGTCCTGATCTTTTTCCACGGTTACAGCTTGGCTCACACCATCCGGCCTCTGGTCGTGGGACGAGCGCTGCGAGCGCGCGGCTACCCCGTAGAATTCGCAGGCGTAGGGCCTCATACCGCCCGGATCGCCGCCGAAGGATTTCAAGTGTACGCGGTAGAAACCATGCCGCAAAGCCGCATGGACGAGTACGTAGCCCGCAGCGACTATGGCTATTACAATGCAGAGTGGATAGAGTGCTGTGTACAAGCCGAATGTGCGCTCATCCGGCGGCTCCGTCCCGCCCTCGCGCTGGCAGACCTGCGGCCCACCTTGCGGCTCACTGCTTCTCTTGAGGGAGTGGATATAGCGGGGATACCGATATGGTTGCGGGAAGGACCGTCACCTCTATGGCGATAGGCTCTGTGCTCACCGGGCTGGACCTTTTAATCAACCCCGGAGACGGCGTCTTGGACAAGGTTGCGTGGTATGAAAGGGTGTACGTGCAACAGGATGTGGTATTTTCCGACCTCAATGAAGATGGTCTGTTGGCCGCCGTGTTTGTCGATCGCAATTTTCGCCAGCCGGCACTCGTCGTCAGTGTGGGCAGAAAGAATGGTGTGCCACTCCGGGAGGGCCACTATCCACTGCAAGGGTTGGGCGGGACGGTCATAAGCGGCGATGTGGATGGAGACGGTGATATAGACTTGGCCGTGCTGGAGCATGCCGTGCGCGGTGGGGGCAGTGGTATATACATCCTGTCCAACCAGACAAAAACGGACGATTAAATGGGCAACCAGACGCGCATCCGCAAGAGGGTCAAAATCGAATAGACGAGCCGAGTCTGGAGCGGACATGCTGGAGACATGGCGCCAACACATAGCGGCTCACTGGCAGCGTTTCATGGAACGATTGAATGGGGATGGGGTGGGGACATGGGTTAGGCCCGGCCGAAAAGAGAGAGGCATAAGCCGATGAGACGGCCATGGAAAGTACCGTTCCGAAAAAATAGAAAACTGCAAAGCTGCTTGGCGTTGTCGCTGGCCTTGCATCTGCTGGTGATGTTCGGCATCACGCACCGCGAGCGGGTTACTCAATTTCCCGTCCTCCCGCCGATCATGGTGGAGTTTACCAAACGGCCGCCGCCGCAACGCACGCTCACCCGCCGGCAACGGCCTCGCCAACGGCCCTTGGTGCGCCGTCCAGCACTCCAAGCCGCCCCGGTCGCCGCGGTGCGCCCGGCTCCCTCGGCGGCGCACCCGCCGCCGGTGTTCAAGTCATCGGCTCCTCGGCTGCCGACGGCGTCGCTGCCGGAGCAGCTAATGTTGCCCATCCCGGATTTCCCCGCTCGGCACATTGGTCCGCACCTGCACGTTGGGGCGTTGGAAGGGACGCGGCAGGGGCGGATGAGATTGACTTGTCCTTGGAGTTGATGGATGTGCAGGCGATGGACACCGGGCGGCACCGGGCGATGGTCGTAGTCGATCCAAACGATCGGCGCAAGCTCAAGGGCTTTCTCTATTTGTCCAATGTTTACAGCCCTTCTATTGAACGGGCTGAACAGGAAACATCACGCCGACTTTGGCAGACGCGCCAGCACTTTGGCAGACGCGCCAAATGCAAGAAAAACGGATGCTGCAAGGGTTGGCCGATAAGATGGTCGCCAGTACGCAGGTTCACGTCGAAGTACGCGACGCGGTCGCACTCGACGACCCGCAGCTTTTGCAGGTGCCCTTCGTGCTGCTGACGGCGAGTGCTCCCTTTGAGTTTACCGAGGCTGAGGCGGCCAATTTAGGGGCGTATTTGACTTCGGGCGGCTTCCTGTTTGCGGAGATCGTGCGCGATTTGCGGCCCGATTACAGCTATGCCGAATTGGACATTCCCGCGGTGCGTTCCCTGATTCGGCATAGCTTGCAGGTGGTGGGCTATCAAGAATGGAAGGACTGGCAGTTTACCCGTCTAGAGATAACCCATCCGATCTATCATTGCTTCTACGATATGTGCAGCCTCCCACGGGGGATGCGCGATATGCACTATGTAGGATCTCCGCCGCTAACTCCTGACTATTTGGAGGGCATAGTAGTAGGGGAACAGTTGGTGGGGGTGTATTCGATGCGCGGCTACGCCGACTTCTGGTCGGGAATCGGCCAGCAGGAGTGGGAGGCATTTGATGTGGTCAATAGTCCGTTTCTGTCCAGTGCCGAGGAGCCGTTGGTGTATAATTTGGGGGTGAATATCGTGGTGTACGCGTTGACGCGGGAAGGGTCATTGGCGCGGCAATTAGTCGATGCGGACTGAGGGATGTTGTGTCGTGATACTACGTGATACTATAAACTGAGGAGGGCACTGCGAGGTATGGAAATCATTCTGTTAATTGATGAACGCAACGTTGCGATCCAGAGTGCGCGGGTCACACAAAATCGCGATGTACGCACCCAAGCGAAGGCTTGTCTCCTTTTGGGCCGTTCTACATGTGGCCCCAGTACGGCCACCGCTATCGCGGCCGAGACGGCGACCACCCCCTCCAGGTGCCAACTATCCTAATCCGTTCAACCCGGCCACGACCATCCCCTTGGCCGTGCCCGCCCAAGCCGGGGATGTGGACTTAACGATCTACAACGTCTTGGGGCAGCCGGTGCGCCACGTGTGGGCAGGTTCGCTGGCGGCGGGCGGGCACCGACTGGCGTGGGATGGCCGAGACGCGCAGGGTCAACCCGTCGCCGCTGGAGTCTATTTGTATCAGTTGCAGGTGGGCAACCAGACGCGCATCCGCAAGAGGGTCAAACTTGAATATGACGGCCGCCAATGCCGACCGGGATGATGAGCGAACCGTCGCGCAATTGTTCAATGGCATCTACTTGGGCTTCCCTAGTTTGGTCGAGGCAGCCCCACTCCCGCCAAGACTGGCCGTTGTCGCGTCGCGCAAGACGGTATTAACCGCCCGAATGACTCGGCCGCCGTCGCGGGTGAGCATGACCGTGTGCCCGTCGCTCATTTGGGCGTGGGTAGCACCGCCGTCGGTGACGATGAGGGTAGCCTGGGGTTCGGCGTACCAGTTGCGGTCGTTGGTCCAAGGCAGGACGCGGTGCTCGGCCGGAATTTCGCGTACGGCGCTGTGCTTTGAGTAGATGACGCCTTGATCGTCGGCTTCAAAGACTGGGTAGTTGACGAAGATATAGTCTTCAGGGGCGATGGGCTGACCATTGCCATCGAGGAGGCGGGCGCGGAATTCGCCGATAAAGGGGAAGTCGAAGCTTAGTTTGCGCTCGGTGCGGCCCGGCGAGGGGTGGGCGAAGATCACCCGGCCGCCGACTAGTTCGCTGATTTCCAAAGTGAAGGGCGCGTTGCGCGGCTCGCGGCTGTGGTTGTAGGCCGTCCAATGGCGCGTCGGCGAGACGGATGAGGGCTTGCCACTGCGGCTTCAACGGCGCATCGGGTCTCGAAGGGAGCCGCCTGCGGCCTGCGTTCCATTCGCGCCGCATCGAACTAGATCACCACTCCGGCTTGCGAGGAAACCATGGCAGAGCAAACGGCCGCGCCCAACTACGGCATCATGTACAACTGGGATGGTGCGCCCCACGGCTACAGCGAGTACCCCCAATCGCTGGCCCAGTTCCTCGACAAAGTGTACGCGCCGCTGGCGGATACTCAGGTGGGAGCCTTGTGCTGGTGCGTGGGCGTCCACGAAGTGCCTTGGCCGTCGCAGCAATTGGATGTGGTAGGGGCCTCAACCGGGCGACGCTACGATTCGGTGCAGACGATGCGCCACACCGAAAACATCCGCGCCTTTTTTGAGCGAGGGGACGATCTGTACGGGGCGCTGATGCAGCGCGGGCGCGAACTGGGCATGGCGGTGCTGCCGTCGCTGCGCATGAACGACAACCATTTCTGGGATTTGCGTCCGGGGGATCTGGGCGGCTTGCAACGGGCCGAGCTGACGCCGCTGCGGCAGCAGCACCCCGAGTGGCTTTTGGGCGAGGAGCAGGCGCCGGGCTGGGCCTCGACTTCGTGGAATATGGCCATCCCCCAAGTGCGGGCGTACGTCTTACAGCGCGTCGTCGAAGCCTGCCGCTTGGCCGATTGGGACGGCGTGGAATTGGATTGGCAGCGGCACGCCTTTCACTTGCCAGCCGACGATGCGCACCGACTGCGCTACGTTTTGACCGATCTCATGCGGGCCGTGCGGACGCAGACCGACCAGATCGCCGAGGAACGGGGGCGGCCCTTTCACGTGGCCGTGCGGGTGGCCACTACTTTTGAAGCCTGCCGCCGCATTGGCTACGATGTCGAAACTTGGGTGCGGGATGGATTGTGCGATGTGGTTATCAGCGGCGGCAATTCGGGGACCGATATAGGGGCCGAGGTTGAGCGTTTTGTCGAATTGTGCCGTCCCCACAGCGTGCGCTTCTACGCTGGTTTTGACTCGGACGGGCGACAACAAGCGCGGCGCTTGCGACCCCACGAGGTATGGCGCATCGATTGGTTCCGCGGCTTGGCGCAAGACCAGCTATCGCGCGGGGCGGACGGGGTGTACGTGTTCAACTGGCACGGCCACGCCCAGACGCATCGACCGTTGCTCACGACCATAGGGTCAGCAGAAACACTGGCCGGCTTGGACAAAGTGTACACCACCCTGCACCGCAGCATTGGCCCCAAGACCGGGAACCGGGTGGATGCCGAGCGCGACGACCGCTTGTACGGCGAGGTGCCGGTGGTGCTGTATCCCACGCTAACGGACAGTGGGCCAATCTTCCACATCCGAGTTAGCGACGAGGTCGAGACCGAGGGCCAATTAGCCGCTGCCGAGTTGCAAATCGAAATGGCTCACTGGTCGCCCGCCGATCGGATCGAGGTGGTGTTGGACGGAGTCGTGTTGGGGACGCCTGTGGTGCGCGATGCCGCGGCCGAAGATCCGAGCGCTCCGAGCGATGTGTCGGAGAACGCTTGGCTTTGCTGGCGCTTGACCGCGGCACAGGTGAAACGCGGCGTCCACCAAGTCCGGCTGCGTCTGCTGGAGCGGGATGGGCGGCTGCGGGTGCCCCTGCAGGTTGAGCAGGTGGAAATCTATTTGCAGTACCCCAAAACTATAGAAGCCTTTGACGGCTGAAACGACCGCGCCCCAACGAACTGTTTGGCCTTGCCGAGCGCATCAAGCAAAAACTCAACGAAATGTCCAGTACGCAGAATATCGGCGACGATTGGGTCCCAAAAATCAAAAAATCGCCGTTGAAATCGGCCCGCCCAAGACCCACAACGCCGGCCTGACTAACCAAGATATCGCCCTTTCGCTACAGACCGCGCTCACCGGGTTCAACACGGGTGCTTTCCGCGAAAGCGACCAAAGCCTGCACAACGAAAGCAGTCAAGATGTCGATGTGCGCCAGTTAGAGAGCATCAACATCTACGCCCAAGGGTCGGGCAAAAACGTGCCCTTGGGACAAGTGGCGCAGATTGTGCCCCAGTGGCAATTGGCCAAGATCAAACGGCGCGATTTGTACCGCGCCTTGACCGTGACCTGCGATGCCAAAAGCGGCTTTACGGCGCAGGATATCACCGATGTGCTCATCCCTTGGCTCGAAGAAGACAGCAAATCTTGGAAGCAGGGCTATCGCCACGAGCGGGGCGGCGAGTCCGAGCAGATGCGGTCGTCGCCAAGCTGCCTCTGTCCGGCTTTATCATTCTGGTGCTGTTGATTGTTCAGTTCAACCCCTTCCGCAAAACCTTCACCATTCCTCTCGGCTTGATTGGGGTCATCGCCGGATTGCTCGTCTTCCGCTCGTTCTTTGGTTTTTTCGCCTTTCTCGGATTGATTTCGCTGGCCGGTATCGTCATCAACAACGCGATCGTGCTCCTAGACTGCATAGACCGATCCGGGCAGACGCCTATTGAGGCGATTGTCGCCGCGGCTCAGCAGCGTTTTCGCCCCATCCTGCTGACCACCTGTACGACGACGCTGAGGCTTATTCCTCTCTATTTTGGCGGTGGGTTGATGCGGGAGCCGATGGCGGTGGCCATCATGGTGGGCTTGCTTTTTACCACCGCGATTACCTTGCTGTTTGTGCCGGTGCTCTACAAAATTCTCTTTGCGGTCAAAAATTGATCTACGATTTTTAACGCGCATCCTCTGAGGTGCCCGTGCATCGCAGACTATCTGACGGGCCGCAGACGACCAAACAATAGGAGGCGTCGTGAAAGTCACGGAGATAGAAGTACACGAAATCAGCCTAGAGTACCAAGACTGGATCGCCTATCCGGTCAGCCACTACCAAGGCGTACCCCGGCGCACGGTGTACGTGGCCCACACCGATACTGGTCTGATCGGCCTAGGCGAGGGCGGCCGCACCGAGCCGCAGGAAGTAATAGACCAATACCTAGGCAGCAATCCCTTTGAATGGATGGGCGATGAAGTCTCCCTTGGGCTGGGCACGGCCATGTACGATTTGATGGGCCAGGCCGCCGGGGTACCGGTGTACAAGCTCTTCGGCCAGAAGTACCGCTCGTGGGTGCCGGTGGGCAGTTGGACCGTGTCGAGTGCTCCTAGCCACATGGCCGAGGCCGTGGAGCACTACGCCGCCCCCATTGAGACTGAGTACTGGGATGACGACGGCACACCCGAATTCGCCCAGATGATGGCGCGGTTGGTGGAGGAGGGGACGGTATTGGAGCGATGAAGGTCAAGTTTTTCGAGGAGGGAGTTTGATGAGTATTCCGGTTGATGATACGTCCCTGATTGCCCGAGGGGATGGTTTGTGGTCGATTTGTGAGCCATTCTCGTTGTTCGGAGCCCGTTTTGGGCGGCGCATGATGCTATTGTCTCGAAATGGCGTGACGGGCGCACTGTCACCGAACCAAGGCCTGCGCGAGACGATCCACGCGTCGTTGGGTCGGGATTGGGATGTGGATTACTTGATCGCGCCGACGGGGTTCCACGATACGTACTTTTGTGAAGTTTCCCAAGAGTACCCCGCTGCTCGACGCTTGGTTTCCGCAGCGTTTCCGCAGCACCTTGTAGAGGCCGAGACGCTGGAGAATGCGTGGCCGGAGGCGTGGAAGGATGATCTGGTTTGCTACCCAATTGACGGCATGCCTAGGGTGCAGGAGATAGTCATCTACGATCGCGCCAATCAAGCACTCTTGGTCAGTGATCTTGTCTTTTTCTTCGATGCGTCATGGGACCTTTGGTCGAGAATGTTTACCCAACTTGCTGGAGTTTACGGCAAGCCCCGGCTGAGCCGCTTGTTCCGCATGATGATCAAGGATAAGCGAGCTTTTCTAAAGTCCCTAGAACCGCTCTTGGACTTGCCGCTGAGGAACATCTTGCCTACCCACGGAAAAGCAATCCTCGGTGATGGCCAGGCCGTCATGGCAGATCTCTATGCTCAGATCGCTTGAGTGTGTCGGTCTGATAATGCTTGAGATGATGGCGCGGGATTGCTAAGAAGCGTTCTTAAAATTCCCGTGCTGGCTTCGTGGTTCGTGGTTCGTTCCCCCGGCCCATAGGGGCGTAGTGTGGAGACCACTAATCGCTGCCCGATGAGTACGCTATCGATGAGAGATTGGGCGTTTTGCCAAGCGCGGCGAAAAATGTAGTGCTCCCAAATCTCGATCGTGCCCCATCAACTCGCCGGCCCGGGTGTCGTGCAGCATGGTGCGGCCCTCGCCTAGGCAAAAGGCAATGGCTTCGACCGTGGTGCCGGCTAGTTCGTCGCTCAAGGCGATGTACTCCTCTTCGTGCATGGGCGGCTCGTAGCAGTAGATGTGGGGGTGCCGGCCGTCGCGGTAGTAGATGATTTGGGGTTGGTTCACGGCGCGATCCTTTTCCTCTGAGAATTCCAAACCCCTACGGCTTGTCGATCAGGACGATCCGGTTGGTGTTGGTGCCTTTTTTGCGGTTATCCACGCCCCAGCAGTTTGCAGTTTTGGTGAACATCTGATCGTTGACCAACACCATCAGCGGCTCGAGTCCGGCCTCTATTGCCGCGGGCGCGACTAGAGTTTCCAGTAGTACTTCTCCGTTGCGAACCTCGCCCACCTCAAAGGCGACAAAGCCCCCTTTTGCGAGGATTCGGTGTAGCTCCCGGAAGGTGCGGGTTATGGCAGCTTGCCAGTCGGCTGGTTTTTTTAATTGCCACATAGCCACCTCTTTGGCATCGATGTCGTTAAACCAGCAGCGCAACCAGTTGTCCGCTTGGTAGTTGACGATGTCCAAAAAGGGAGGCGAGGTAACGATGAGTTGGACGGATTCACTGGCGATGGCAGGGGTGTTGTCGGACGAGCCGATTACGAGCAGCGGAGTACTAGCCGCCAGTGTATCCAAGTCGTGCGTTTGCAGCTTGCCTAGTAGGGACCGCGTTTTGCGAAGGATGATGGCCTTTAGGTCGCGCTCCGGGGGTGTCTGCTGGCGTCTGGTGTTGATTTTTTTTTGCGATTCGATGGACACCGCCTGATTGGGCGGCAGCGTATATACAGAGAAAAACCCCGGTGAGTGCCCGGTCAGGCGGTTGGTCGCCACCATCTGAATCCACGCATCAGCGCGATCTAATGTCCCCTCTTGGCGGCGCGTGAGAAGGTAGGAGCGTAGGTTGGCGATTTGGCGGAGCGTGTTGGGGTGATAAAAAACGAGAAGATCGTCCCAGACCTCGATCGCTTTGTCGAGATCGAGCGAGGTCAAGCGCTTTTCTACCTCTGTCGATTCGGGTGGGTCCAAGCGAGGGCCGACCAGCCGCTCACTCAGGGGATTTATGTCGCAGCCGATGGGGCGGCGGCCCAACAGCGCCGCTTCGAGCACGGTAGTGCCGCGCCCCATGAACGGGTCGTACACCGCGTCTTTGGGCTGGGTCAGTCGGCTGATGAAAAAGCGCGGCAACTGTGGCTTGAAACAGGCGCGATAGGAGACCTCGTGGAGCGAATGAGCAGCGCGCTGCTTGGAGGTCCAGAACTCGTTGACGTATACCGGAATGGAAATGGTTGGATCGGGAAAATCGAGGATGTGCGTCTCTTTGCCAAAATCTGCAAAGGCCCTGATCTCGGCGGCGAATTCCTTGGCGTTTAGGGGCCGCTGTCGAGAGGTCTGGTGGGCGAATAATTCGAGTTGTGTAGTCACTAGATACTCATAAGCAAAGTGAGTGCCTTAGCGCGGCTTATCTTCGATGCTGAACTAAGTTCGCCCTGATGCCACCACGCCCGTACGATGTCCACGGGAATTTTCCAGTATGGTATGGAGGGAAAGCACTGGATGTCAGATACAATATAACCAGCTATATGGTCTAGTTTTTGCAAGAAGCCATCCTCGTCAAAGTGCCTACCTGATCCAACCATATAGCTGGGACAGAAATAGATGCCACCTTTAGACACGCTGCGAACATTCCACTTTAAGAAACCATTAGCAGTATCCACGTTCATGTTTTCTTTCTGTACTCGAAAGCCTTTACGTTCCTAAGCAGTCGGCTGGGGCCGATCAGGACTTCCATGGACCTCTGTATCGGACGAGCCGACACCTCAGTGGACCTCCACGCCCACCTTTTGCGCCAACTCGTGAATGTACTGGCGCGCCCGAGTATTTTCCCAGTCCGTGTCGGGGGAATTGACGTACACCGGTGAGGCGACTGTCCCCGAAACTCCGACGTCTCGGTAGTGTTCTATGGTGAGCAGCACATCCTCATCCAATTCGCCTAAGCGTCTCAATTAGGTCTCGTAGAAGCCATGTCGTCGAGCAGGCGGCACAGTTGTGCGGGCGCATCGAGCGGTCCGCGATTGCCGGGATGGACGCCCAAGTTTTCGGCATTGACCGCCGCTTGGGCCATGCCCTGCACCAGCCGATGCCAACCTCTCGACCACAGGTCGCCTTCCTCGGGCCGCTAGCCATGACGCTGACGCCGACGCAGTGAGCCTTGAGGGTACGGGACGGCGCGAAAATTTTGGGCCAAGAATTCGCTGGTTTCTCGGCGGCTAGGCTAGCAGAACAAGGTGACCTCGCCGATAAAGCAGCCCTGTGCTTCAACCGCGGCTCGGCACCATAGGCGATATGGCCGATCCCTTTGACGCCCATCTGAGCCAGGCGCTGCAACATGCTGTCGATGTTGTCGGGGTTGACGCCGCTCTAGAATCCCACAGTTGTACCTCTATTAGCGGATCAGTGATCAGTCCCCCAGCCCCGCCCGGGAGCAGTGCGGGGGCTGGCCACTGGCCACTGGCCACTGGCCACTTCAATTATCGGGGACAAGCCGGGTGGAGTGGGCGACCTACTTGCTTCCGGTGCGGCTGCGGATAGGAGGATCGTGGCGTTTGACTTTCTGCTTGAAAATATCTTGAATCCCTTAACGTACGAGCGTACTCTGCGGACAAATTGCGCGTTTTCGCCGGGTAGCCCGCGTGGTAAAAAGTTAGCTACAAGGAGGATTGAGTTCCATGAGCGAGTCGAAGAGCGATGCGAGATACACGATGGGACGCACCCAAGGGGAGGAGGAGCGTCTGATTCAGCAGTCGCAGTTGTACGATGCTGTGACGCGGCGTTTCCTCAAAGAGGCGGGCCTCAGCAGCGGGATGAAGGTACTCGATATTGGCAGCGGTGCCGGGGATGTGGCTCTGACAGCCGCCGAGTTGGTCGGTCCAGAAGGGATTGTCGTGGGCGTGGATGTAAATGCGGCGATTCTCGAAACGGCGCAGGCACGGGCGCAGGAAGCCGGGTTTGCCAACGTCGAATTCATCGCGGGGGATGCCCGGACTCTGGACCTCGGAAACGATTTCGACGCCCTGATCGGTCGGCTGGTCCTCATGTATATGGCCGATCCCACCGACGCCCTAAAACAGCTAGCGACCCGCTTGCGCCCGGGGGGGATCGCGGCCTTTCAGGAGGCTGATTTCACGCCCTATCGGTGGCTTACTCATCCAGACACGCCCTTGGCGAACCAGCTAATCGAGTGGGCTCTCGGAGTATTCGAGCGCTCCGGGGCGCATATTGGCATGGGCCTCGACCTGTACCGCGCTTTTGTCGAGGCTGGTTTGCCCGAGCCTGCCATGCACTTCGAGTCTCCGGTCGGCGGTCCAAAGATGTGGGCGGGGTACCAATTCGTTGTCAACAGCTTTCGCAGTATGCTCCCGCTCATAGAAGAGTACGGGATTGCGACGGCAGAAGAGGTCGATGTGGAAACCCTCGCCGAGCGGGTTCGGCGAGAAGTGGTCGCGGCGAAACGCCCGTTTGCCCTGCCGCCCCATGTAACCGCTTGGGCACAGCTTGCGAGCTAAAGCAATGAGCAAGTGGAAAATCGCCGGAATCAACTTCGACCATCTGCACATGGGCGACAATCTGCGCATGGCCTTTGAGCACGCAGACGTCGAGATCGTCGGCATTTGCGACGAGCAGCCCGAGCGCATGAGGCAGGCGTGTGAGGATTTCGCCATTCCAGCCGACCGGGTTTTCAGCGACTACCGGGCGTGTTTGGAAAAGACCCGGCCGGACATCGTCCTTTTGTGCCCGGCCACGGCCGAACACGGGGAGTGGACCGAAAAGGTCGCGCCTTTTGGCGTGCATATTATCATGGAAAAACCCTTTGCCGCCACCCTCGCCGAGGCGGACCGGATGCAGCGGGCCATGGAAGGGACGGGCAAACTGTTGGCGATCAACTGGCCGCTGGCTTGGTATCCGCCGCACCGCACCGCACGGCGGCTCATCACTGCCGGCGAGATCGGCGAGGTGATCGAAGTCCACTACTACGACGGCAACCGAGGACCGCTGTGGCACCTCGCCGACAAAGTGGAGCGCACGGCCGATGGTGTCGAGCGCGAAAAGCCCACGAGTTGGTTTTACAAAAAGGCAACGGGCGGCGGCTCCCTGTTAGATTACCTAGGCTACGGCACCACATTGGGTGCCTGGTACATGGACGGCCGGGCACCGATTGAGGTGACAGCGACCGTAGATCAGCCCCAAGGGCTCGAAGTAGATGAGCACTGCATTGCGGTGGCGCGCTACGAGCGAGGCCTGTCGAAATTCGAGACGCGCTGGGGCACCTTTACCGACCCTTGGACCCTGCAACCCCAGCCCAAGTGCGGCTTCGTCATCGTCGGCAGCAAGGGCACGATCAGCTCCTACGACTACGAGGAGGTAATCCGCGTACAGACGCGGGCGCAACCAGCAGTCGAGCAACGGCCCGTAGATGTGCTCGAACCGCCTTTCCAGAATCCCATCCAGTACGTGATTCACTGTATCGAAGAGGGCCAACCCATTGAGGGACCGCTCTCGCCGGCCCTGTGCCGCATCGGGCAACAGATCGTCGATACCGCTTATCAGAGCGCCGCGCAGAAGCGCACGTTGCCCCTGGTTCAATAGCTTATGGCAGAAAGCCAAGATAGCGGCTACGGCCGAGGCAAAACCGGGTCGGAAGCTGAAGTAGCAGCTCCAGATTTGCCCTACCAGCCGCGCGATCCGGTGACCTATCGTCCGCAGATCGGCTTGATTGGCTGCGGAGGCATATCCGAGATGCACTTGCGGGCCTATAAAAACGCCGGCTATGAGGTCGCGGCCCTGTGCAGCCGAGATCGGGGGCGCGTCGAGCAGCGGCGGGAATTCTACCCGGCGGCCGACACATACCTCGACTATCGGGAGCTGCTCGCCCGCGACGATGTCGAGGTGGTGGACATTACGCCCCATCCGCAGGAGCGGCTGCCGATTCTCGAAGCGGCCATTGACGCTGGCAAACACGTCCTGAGCCAGAAGCCTTTTGTGCTCGACTTGGATGTGGGCGAACAACTCATTGCGCAGGCCGAGCGACGCGGCTTGCAACTAGCCGTCAACCAGAATGGCCGTTGGGCACCGCATTTTAGCTACATGCGCCACGCTGTGGCCGCTGGCTTAGTCGGCCAAGTGCAGAGCGTTGAGTTCGCCGTGCATTGGGACCACAACTGGATTGCTGGCTCCGCTTTTGACGCGGTGGACGATCTGGTGCTCTATGACTTTGGGATGCACTGGTTCGATATGGCGGTGGTGCTCTTAGGCAGCGAAAAGCCGCAAAGGGTCCACGCTTCCGCTCGGCACGCAGCCGGCCAAGAGGCCAAACCGCCGCTTTTGGCCCAAGCGGCGATTGAGTGCGCGGGGGCGCAGGCGACAATCTTCTTTAACGGCAACACTCGCCAGGGACAACAAGACCACACTTATCTCGTCGGCACGGAGGGCGCAATAGGGGCCAGTGGTGTAGATCTGACCGCGCAGGAAGTCATCTTATACACCGCAGCGGGTGTGGCCCGGCCGCAGCTTACAGGGACGTGGTTTGAGCAAGGTTTTCACGGGACCATGGCCGAACTGCTCTGCGCCGTCGAGGAAGGCCGCGAACCTTCTAACAGCGCCCGCGCCAATCTCGCAAGCTTGGCGCTGTGCTTTGCGGTCGTGGCGAGCGCCCGCAGTGGAAAGCCAGTAGTGCCGGGGACGGTGCGACGATTGCCCGGCCGTTAAGCCGCCTACAATTTTGCCGCCAGACGGCAATCCTCTTGGAGGTTTTCTATGGATTCGACCTGCCTGCAACACCCCTTGACCAAGGAGGAACGCCGCCAATTTGAAAAAGATGGCTTCTTCATCGTCCGCGATGTGCTGCCCTTGGATTTGGTAGATAAGCTCATTCCCATCGTCGATCGCCTCGATGCCGAGTACCGGCTGCAAAAAGGGCTGGAAAAGCACCAGATGCACAACTTGTTCGACTTTATCGGCAAAGATGAACTCTTTCTGGCGTTGCTCGACTGGCCAAAGACATTCGCCAAGGTCTTTGGGATTTTGGGCTGGCACATTCAGCTCTACCACTCGCACTTGATCGTTACTCCGCCTTTAGACGGCGTCGTGCCCAAACGCAAGCGGCTAGGCTGGCATCAAGACAGCGGGCGGCTCAACATCGACTTGGAGACTCAGCCCCGGCCGAGGGTCTCGCTCAAGGTGGCGTACTTTCTCACGGACTGCACCGAGACCAATCGCGGCAATTTCCACGCCGTACCCGGCTCGCATCTGAAAAGCGAGGTCGAGATGCCAGCGGACGAGGACTTAGATCCAGCGGGCGCAGTGCCGATCCAAGTGGCGGCGGGAGACGCGGTATTTTTTGACCGACGGATCTGGCATGCGGCCGGCCACAACTTTTCGCCCGAGGCGCGCAAGGCACTGTTTTACGGCTATAGCTACCGCTGGTTGCGGCCGCGCGACGACATGACGGTGGAGCACCTGATGGACCGCTGCGATCCAATCCGACAGCAGCTACTCGGTGCCGGTCCGAGCGGCGGGCACGGCTACACCTCGCCCAAAGAAGAAGACGTGCCGCTGAGAGAGTGGATTCGCGAGCATCTGGGTGGAGAAGCGGTGGTGCAATAAAATTAGGCTGCCGTCAGGCCCACGAAGAGCCGGCTGGACAGGCTGGTCAGCGGCTCGACCTCGCCGCGCACAGCCGCCCTAGCAAAGACTACGCCTGGCTGCGCGGCCCTAGCGGCCCGACCCAAAATGTGGTAATCGGCGCGACCGGGCTGTTGGGCCGCTTCCCGCGCCTCGGTCCAGCCTTGGTTGGTAGCGGCCAAGCCCCATAAAGCACGCGGTGCCCGCACCTTGGTCTCCTCGACCGATAGGCCGTCGCGCCAACAACCGCGCTGGGCGAATAGACCGCCGTCTTCCCGATAGATCAGCCCGCCGCCCACGTATTGGATCAACTGCTGTTGGCTGCCCCGCGCCCCCGATAGCGTCAACAAGGCTAGGGTCCCCAAGTCGTTGTCGTCGAAATCGGCCTGCCGGTAGAAAGCCGCCACTAACTCGTCGCTGTACATTTGCCACTCGTCCCAATTGATCTCTTTGGGTTGCTCAGGCCACTCCCTGCTCGAACCCAAGAAGGGATTGAAGGAGGCCCCCGACTGCTTGCAGACCTCAAAGCCGCGCCGCGTTAGCTGGTCGAGCACTTCCAGTGCTCGCTCCCAACCCTCGCGCTGCAGCACCTGAGCTAGCAAGCGGTTGAGTGTGCGCTTGGTGAATAGCCGGCTGCCATCCACGGCCCCTTTGGTCAGCTCCTCCACTTCAGCGCGACCTTCCTCGGTGCGGCACAGCCGAGCCAAGCCCCAGCTCATGCCGTGATAGTTGTCGGCTATGTAGCGCCATACATCCGCATCGCGCTGTATGTGTCCGGCCACCGACAGCGCGGTTCCGGCTTCGGCCTGAGCTTCTTCAGTGAGGGGCAAAAACACCTCGATGTGGTCGCCGTCGAAATCTAGCTCCATCAGTCGGCAAACGCGCGGATGGACGCGCACGGCAGCCCCGGCCAAACGCTGCGGACGAAAGGCCACCACCGCAGTGGGCGGCACGTGGCCCTCGTCCACCAGCACCCGCTGGGCACTGTACAGCAGCACCCACGAGCGTGCCATAATCGCGTCTAGAACCTCAGCCGCTCGGGCTGAACGCCGCGCACGACCCATCTCCCGCTCTACCTGAGGCCCAAACAAAGCCCAAGCCATTTCCTCGGGCAGGCCCACTTGGTCGAGATTCAGTTCAAAGCCCGAAGCGAGCGCGGCTCGGCCACTGAACAGCGGTCTGGCCTCGAAGTGAAGGAACTCCGGGCGCAACAACGCGGCAAAAAAATCCTCCACCCGTTGGGCCACCTGGGCCACTGCGGGGCCGGTTAGGGCCTCGGGTGCATCGCTATCGACGACGCGTTGCAAGCGCTCATTGGCTTCGACCAAATCCTCGAAGCAGGCTCGGATTGGATCGAACTCGGTCCTCGCGGGCAAGGCAACGGGAGACCCCACCGTCCCGATCTGGTGCCCCGGGGCCCACGGGTGCGGCACTAGCTGGGCCAAGGTCAGCCCCTCGGGCTCGGCAAAGGAAAAGCGCAACTCCGCGCCCGCCAATTTGGCCCGTATCCCGGCCATACCCAACAACTGCTGCAACAAGGCAAAGCGCGGGGACGGGGCTGGGGACGGGGACACCGGGCCGGTGGTTAGGCGCTGGCCCAGCGTATTGGCGTCGGGCCGCTCAGCTGCGGCCGTGTTGAACAAAGCGTGGATATTGGCTACGGCCCCGGCCTCACACAAAGCTCCGTAGGCCATCATATCGAGCTCTGGGCCGCCGGCCCTTGCCACCGCGGTTTCCAAGCGTTCGGCCGCGGTGTGGGTCAGGCGGCCCCAGTACACCCAACCCACGGTACTGCGATAGGGCAGCTTTGCGCCTTTGAGGGTCAGTTGCTCCATGCCGTCTTCGGGCAGTCCCGCCTCGACTAGACGCGCTTTCAACATCTCTTCGCTGGGTGCCTCGAAAGGCGGCACCACCGCCGGAGTCTCTTCGGCCCGGGCAATGCGACCCATGACCGCCTCGCGCTGCTGGCCGAAATTGAGCCGCGAGACCATACTGGTGGGACTGAAGATGAGCTCTACCAGCGCCCCATCGGGCAACTGCGGCATGTCGGCGTCGGGCAGGATGCGGGTCACCACCCCTTTGGCACCGTGGCGATTGCCCATGCGGTCTCCCACCCCGACTGCGGCGGGAAAATTCATCCGCGCCGCAGCCGACTCGCTGATGACCAAGCCATCCTCAAACGTGTCCCCGTCCCACATGATGAAGGCGGTCAGCAGATTGTACCCACCCCAAAAGTCGGGGGCTTCGGGCTCGTATCCCGTCTGCACTAGAGCTGGCTCGGGTTTGTTGCCCTTAGAGGCCAAGCACTGGTCGTACTGCTGGCGGAACCAACCCGTAGAGTGGACCGGAGCCGCTGTATCGGCGGCACTCGTCCACTGGCGCATCATGTTGATGCCCATCAGGGCGCGATTGGTATCGTCGTGTTCGAGAAAGGGCACCATGGAGGCCGAAAAGCCCAAGATGCTGTCGGGCGCATTGTCGATCCGTTCGAGCTTGCCGTCGCGGATGCGAGCCCCGCGGGCCACTTCGAGCACGCGGCCAATATTGGGGCCCTCAGGGGTGCAGTAGGGGCACACTAGGCCGTATTGGCTGTAGGGGAAAACGCCCTGATCGTCAAAAGGCTCGACGACAACGGGGATCAAAGTCAGCCGCCGCAGATGGGTATAGCGGTCGAGCCAGTTGGTCGCCTGTAGGTACTGCGAGGTTTCCCCCAAGTGGAAGTCGCGCATCCAGGCGTCCAGCGGCAGCCAGTTGCGCACCAAGTCGCCGTCCCAAGCCAACTGTTCGGGGGCCACCTCCAACCTTTGGTCAATAAAGTCGTAGAGCTGCTCACCCACGCACAGAATCCGCGCTTGTTCGAGCGCACGCCGGTCGGGATAGGGAACCACGACCCGGTAGTTGCCTTCAATGTGGAAAAGGCCGTCTCGGTCGGGCCGCGGCAAATCCCGGTACTCAACCTCGACCGAGGCATGGCCGAGCCCCAAACTCAGTTTAACGGAAAAAGTATAAGGGTCCTGTTGTTCGACTCGATAATCGGCCAGCGGCAAGCGCTCGCCCAAAAGCCGGGGCAGTCGCTGGTGGACGAAAAGGTCAAAGGACTCCCGGTGCCAAGGTACGTCGAGATTCAATGTCATTGATGTTCCTCCGGGTTATTAATGGCCTGCCAAGCCCGTGAGATCTGGCGGCGGCCGTGGTGCAGACGCGACTTTACGGTGCCTTCGGGAATGCCCAGTCGCTCGGCCGCATCTCGCACTTCGACTTGGGCGTCGTAGATCAGACGGAAAACCTCGCGCTTGTCCTCGGACAGTGCCTGTACTTGTCGCCGCAGCCAGCGCTGCTGGTCGGCCCGTTCCACCTCGGCGTCGGGGCGCTCAGACGCGGCCTCAATCATCCATTCGGGCACTTGGTGCGTTTCCTTCTCCACGGTTTCAGACAGCATTTCCAGCCGTTGCTCCCGCCGCCTTTGCACAGTGCGCAGGTGAGTTAGAGAAAGATGAGTAGCAATGCGGAACAGCCAGCCAGCCGCAGAGCCTCGACCGCTCCATTGGCCAGCTCGGTTCCACACCCGCAAGAAAACCTCCTGCACCACGTCGTTGGTACTCGCATCATCGCGGACGATGCGGCGCACGTGGTGGTGGATCTGCTCCCGATAGCGCTCAAAGAACTGCTCAAACGCGCGGGCATCGCGTTCTTTTATTTGCACTATGAGTTGTGAGTCCGGTATCTGCATCGAGGCCCTCCGCAGATAAAGACGCCGCCCGGAAAGTACAGGTTCAAGGACGAAGATGAAAAAGCCCGGAAACCTCATTGGAGACTGGCTTTCTCCCCGAATTGACTCACTAGTCGAGCACGGTATCTTACCACCCACCGCCTGAAGACCAGCCTCAACCCTTACAGACGCTCCTGCGCTAGATCGAGACCCCATGAGCCTAACACCAGCCCAACTCAACCAGTTCCACCGCGACGGCTATATCATCGTCTCCGATCTGTTCACGGCCGACGAGATGGATGCCGCCCTAGCGGCGATGGAACAGATTTTCTACGGCCAATCCTTCCAGCAATGGTTGGCCGTTTGCGACCGCGGTGAAGCGGCCAGAGTCTCGGACGGCTTTACCACCACGCACGACCACTCGGAGGGGCGCTCGCAATTTCCCGTGGGTGCGCCGGCCTTGGACCGGCTAATAGAAAAAGAGACCTACCTCGACATTTTTGAGCAATGCTTAGGCGCAAAAGCTAGCTACTGCAATGCCCACCTCTTTATGCGCTCGGGGCCTACTGACAAGCGCCATCCCCACAACCCTTGGGAGGGCTACCACATGGACCACTACACTAATTGCCTGCTGCCGCCCCACGACCAGACAGGCCGGTTTGACTACGTCAATTCGGGGGTGTACCTGCACGATGTCGGCGACGACGGTGCCCCCATGCTGGTCATCCCCGGCTCGCACAAAGTAGCCGGTCCCGCTTTTGTGCGAGCCTTTGCCCAAGGCAACGCTGCGGGTGGGTCCTTCAAAGACCTGTGCCAAGTCACCGAACTAGCCGCCCCGGTCCCCGCCACCGCCCGGCGCGGGAGTCTATGGCGGCCATCCGCCGCCTGCTAAGTCACCTCGATCCAGCGGCCTTGCGGGGCCGCCTCACGGCCATCCCGGTAGTCAACGAGGCGGCCTATTGGCGCGGCCAGCGCACGGCCGAAGATGGGCTGGACTTGGCCCGCACCTGCCCAGGTCGGCCCGATGGCTCGATTACCGAGCGCACAGCCCACGCCGTCAGCCAAGAAATCCGCCGGGCCGACTATCTCATCGACCTGCACAGCGGCGGGCTAGTCATGGAATTCTACCCTACCGCGGGGTACACCCTGCATCCCGATAAAGCCATCCTCGAGGTGCAACGGCGCATGGCCCGAGCGCTGAATATGCCCATCATCTGGGGCACTTCGGCCCGGCTCGACGGACGCACGCTTTCGGTAGCCCGCGACGCCAACGTGCCAGCCATCTACGCCGAGTGGATGGGGGGTGGCACGTGCGATCCCCAGGGCGTGGATGCTTATTTCGAGGGCTGCTTGAACATCTTGGCCGAACTAGATCTGATCGACCGCACCCTGCCGCCCCTGCACACCGAGTACACCGTGGAGGACGACCGCGACAACGCTGGCCACGTGCAGCTCAATTACCCAGCGCCCTTTGCTGGCTATTTTGAACCCCAAGTGACATTGAAAGCACCCGTGCAACCGGGCGATGTGATCGGCACGGTGGTAGATCATCTGGGGCAGCGGCGCGAGGAAGTGGTATCGACCCAAGCGGGCTTGATCCTGTGTCTGCGGGTCTTCAACCGCGTCCACCAAGGCGACAGTTTGGCCGCGGTTTTAGAACTCGACCCTTCCCAATAACCCCCTTTTCTGCGCCGCTAGACCCGCGCTGTTTCCAGCCCTCGCAAGTAGAAGACCGGATAAATGCGCTTTCCAAAGATGTCCGACGGCTTACTGTGGCGCAGACTCACTGGACCCTAACTTCGGCTACGAAGGATGAGAATCTCTACCGAATCCAGACGTATTCGCACTCAAAGAAGCCATTGATGGGCGATCGATATTCGAGAGACTCTGGATCGTTGACAACGCGGTTCGGGCACAAATGATTTTTGGGGTCGGACACCGGTTTTTATACGCTGGCCACCTTGCTGCAATCTAGCGAAAACATGAGCGGCAAACTGCGATCTGGAATTTCCCAGTACCCATCGGCACCTTGCACCATACACGCGAATCTGCGATAAGAGCAGTAAGGAAACTCCTCTAAGCGGTCGATCGCCAGACCAGCGGATGCAGCCGCTGTGACAAATTCCCCCATGTGGTGAGACCACTGGTATGTAGTCGTGTTCACCAGACGACCGCCCTCACCTGTGTAAGATTCCTCGGCCGTGCATAATTCGGGCGTCTCCTCGTGGAAATAGCTGTCGTTGAGTGAAAATGAACCGCTCGCGGCATCATAGGTAAGCATGTCGAGCACTGGATGTCCATCGACGACGAAAACTCGGCCGCGAAGTTTCAACATTGCGCTCGCAATCGAAAACCAGCGCTGGAGATCCGGTATCCAGCAGAACACGCCGTGGGAAGCAAAGACCAGATCGAATGATTGGCGCTCCAAGCGATCGCCCACAGAGTACACGTTAGCACAGTGGAACTCGGCACTCAATCCAGTCTCTTCGGCCAGTTCGCGTGCTTTCTCAATTGCTGCGTCGGAAAAGTCCACGCCCGTCACGATCCCACCCATTCTACTGAGAGAAAGGGAATCGAGGCCGAAGTGGCATTGCAGGTGGAGAATTCGCTTTCCGGCGACATCGCCAAGCGCTTTGATCTCGACCGGTCCCAAGGTGCATTGACCAGAGAGAAATCCCAACACGTCGTAAAACTTCGTCCCCAAGTGGAGTCCGACTCTTTCGTTCCAATTCTCGCGATTGGCGCGAAAGTAGGTTTCGTCAAAGGGCTTCAATCTTGAAACCTTTCGCGTATCCCCGGCGCACATCGTCTATCACCCTGTCCGAGAACATTTTAGGCGCAGACGGCCGCATCGGTGCTCCAGCGGTTGAAGGGGGTATGCTCCTCTTGGGCCAGCCGGTCGCGGGTGTCGCGCCAGAGCTTTTCCCACGCTACGGGATCGCGCAAGACGCTTGCGGGGTTAGCTCTGCTGCGGGCGGCAAAGCCGGGGAAGAGGTCGCGGCCCGTGGGCTGGCCGACTGGATTGTAGCGCAAATCAAAGCTCCAGCGCACATCGTCGCTGGCGTTGACCAGCGAGCCGTGGATGGTGTGGCGAGTGAGGAAGAGCACATCGCCGGGCTGCATGGGCACCGGCAGGGCCGCGTCCATATCCATAAGCAGCTCCGGGATCCACAGACCCCCCGGTCCCCCCGGACAGTGCGTGTGCAGCCCCCGGCGGTGGCTACGGGGCATAATCTGCAGACAGCCGTTTTCGATCGTCGCCTCATTGAGCGGAAACCACACCGTCAAGACCTCCGAGTCGTCGGCTTCGGGCAGGACTACGCCGTTGTCTTGGTGCCAGTTGGTGGCACTGACTAGGGCTTGGCCGTTGTGGTCTTTGGGCACTAGGCGTTCGGGCGGCTTGAGGCGCACGTGCTGGACGGGGTTGGACCAGATCTCGGGACCGACGATGGACTCGACCGCATCGAGGAGGTCGGGGTCGGTAATGCAGCGAAAGACGGCTGGCCCGGCCCAGAAGGGAGTGTCGGCCTCGATGCCCGTCTGGGGCAGGGAGAAGTCGAAGTACTGGGCGTGGATCTGGCCGCTATCGACGACGATTTGAGTCAGGCGCTTGCCAAAGGGCAGGTCATCGTACGTGGACGCGATCCGGCCGGCTTGGTAGAGCGCACAAGCGAGCTTGTCGAGGACGCTGTGGTATTCGTCGATAATGGGCTGGATGACCTCGTCCACGTCGAGCATCCCCCTGACTAGTAAGTAGCCTTCTTCGTCAAAGTGTGCGAGTTGTTCGTCCGTCAAGCATGGCATATGCTTTCCTCCGTGGGTTCATGGGGTTCTCCTTTAGGGTTAAGGAGGTTAATTATTCTTTATCCACTCGGCACCAAAGGCATCTAGCCAGTATGTGCGTGTCCTGTTGAAGAGTTCAATTTGCGCTTGAGTATAGCGATATGGTCCGTTTGCGAATAGCTAAAAGGAGGAGCGTCGCTTAATTGTCGCGTCGCAATGGTTATGGAATTTCCCAAACTCGACGAAGCCCTGCGCTTGGATCGGTTGAAACCGCCGACAGACAAGGTGCGGATGGTGCTCGACACCGATACGTACAACGAGATCGACGATCAGTTCGCAGTGGTCCAAGCGCTGCTCTCGCCCGACCAGCTTGCAGTCGAGGCGATCTACGCGGCACCGTTCTACAACAGCCGTTCGGCCGGGCCGGGCGACGGGATGGAGAAAAGCTACGCGGAAATCCTGCAGCTCTTGGAGCGGTTGGATATCTCGCCTGAGGGCTTGGTGTTCCGAGGAGCGACGGATATACTGCGAGACGACGCGCCGCAGGAAAGCGCAGCGGTCGATGACCTGATCGCCAAATCCAAAACCGCCGACCCGCTCTACGTGGTAGCTATCGGCGCGCTCACTAACATAGCGTCGGCTATTCTGCAAGATCCTGCCATAATCGAGCGGATCGTCGTGGTCTGGCTCGGCGGCCACGCTCACTACTGGCCAACGGCTGACGAATTCAACCTTCAAGGCGATCTCGTAGCAGCACAGGTGGTCTTTGACAGCGGCGTGCCCTTCGTCCAGATCCCATGCCACCCCGCGGCCTCGCACCTACAGACGACGCTGGCGGAGTTGGAGCGCTTCGTCAAGGGGCGAGGGGCGATTGGCGACTATTTGGTCGATATCTTCACCGCCTATTCCCAAAACCACTTCGCCTCTTCCAAGGTGATCTGGGACATGTCGGCGGTCGCTTGGCTGCTCGACGCATCGTGGGTGCCAACCGACGTGGTACATAGCCCGGTGTTGACCGATCAAAAGACTTGGAGCCACGACTCGTCGCGGCACTTTATGCGGGTGGCGCGAACGGTGCGGCGCGATGCGATCTTCGGAGATTTATTCGAGAAACTGGAATTGCGCCAGAGCTAGTCGATTAGTAGCATACATCCATGACCACTGTCGTCCTCGCCGAAAAGCCCAGTGTGGCGCGCGATATTGCCCGGGTCCTAGGGGCCAACAAACGCGGCAAAGGCTATGTCGAAGGCAACGGCTATATCGTCGCCTGGGCACTTGGGCACCTCGTGCAATTCGCCGAGCCAAACGATTACGGCCCGCCTTGGAACAGCCGCTGGTCTTTTGCCCAGCTACCGATGATCCCCGAGCAGTGGAAGCTCAAGGCGACGCGCTCGACCTCCGACCAGTACCAAATCGTCAAAAAATTGCTCAACAGCCCGCAGACGGAGCGCGTCATCTGCGCCACGGACGCCGGGCGCGAGGGCGAGCACATCTTTCGCCTGATCTACGAGCACGCCCGCTGCAAAAAGCCATGTAGCCGGCTGTGGGTTTCGAGCCTGACCGACGAGGCGATTCGGGGCGGTTTCCGCGCCTTGCAGGCGGGAGCGGCCTTCGATCATCTCGCTGCGGCCGCACGGGCGCGGGGCCAAGCCGACTGGTTGATGGGCATGAACCTGACCCGCGCCTATACTGTCCACAATAAGGCACTATGCACCATCGGCCGAGTGCAGACGCCAACCCTGTCCATGATAGTCAAGCGCGATGCGGCGATTGCCAGCTTTGTAAAGGCGTACTTTTACGAGTTGGTCGCGCAGTTAGAAGAGGGCTTCGCCGCCAAGTACTGCAAAGATGGCCAGACGCGCATCGACAAGAAGGAGGAAGCCGAGCGCCTCCATCGCCAGCTCAGCCCCAACAAGGTCGGCACCGTCCGCAAAATTGAGAAGAAAGTCAAAAAACATCGGCCACCCCCCCTCTACGACCTCAACAACCTCCAGCGCGACGCCAACCGCTACTTTGGCTTTACCGCGGCGCAAACCCTCGAACGCGCCCAAGCCCTCTACGAAACCCACAAGCTCATCACGTACCCGCGCACCGAGAGCCGCCACATCGCCGAGGACATGGTGCCCAAGCTGCCCGGTATCCTAGAAAAGCTAGCGCACCCTCAGGCAGCGGCTGCACTGGCGCGCCTGCGCGGTGGGCACCGGCTCAGCAGAGCGTATGTCGATCGCACCAAGCTCACCGATCACCACGCCATTATTCCCACCGGGCAACGGCCCACCCCTAATTTTGCACCGGACCTACAGAAGGTGTACGACTTGGTGGTGGCGCGCTTTGTCGGCGTCTTCCTGCCCGACCAAGTGGTTGAGGAGACGACTGTCTTGCTCGACATCGGCGGTGCCGATTTTGTGGCTAAAGGGTCTATCGTCTTAGAAGCGGGCTGGACGGTGGTGGAACCTGCCCCCGCGAAAGCGGGAGTGCGGCCTCCAGATGCTGCAAAAGGCAAGGGACAGAAAGACGACGATCAGCGACAGGTGCTCCCGCCGCTGCAACAAGGTCAGCAAGTTCGCGTAACGCGCATGGATGTGGTCGAGAAGGAAACCCAGCCGCCCCGGCCGTACAACGACGCCACGCTCCTAGCGGCGATGAAAAACGCCGGCCGCGAAATCGAGGACGACGAGTTGGCCGCGGCCATGAAGGAATCGGGGCTGGGCACACCGGCGACGAGGGCCGAGACCATCGAAAAGCTGATTCGCACCGGCTATGTAGTCCGCAACCACAAGGCGATCACCTCGACAGAGAAGGGCAAAGCCCTAGTGAGCTTGGTGGCCGAACCGCTGCGTAGCCCGGAACTGACGGCCGAGTGGGAGCAGCAGCTCAAGGAAATCGAGGAAGGACAGCGGCCGGTGGCCGGGTTCTACGAAGAGATCGCCGAGCTGGTGAGGACGCTAGTGCCCACCGTTCAGCAGGGGCCGGCGCTCTCGCCCGAGCAAGCGGCGCAGGCACAAGGCAAGAAGAGGGGCAAGGGGAAAGGCCGCGGCAAGGTGTTAGGGCCTTGTCCCAAGTGCAAAGAGGGGCAAGTAGTAGAAAACGCCAAAGCGTACGGATGCAGCCGCTACCGGGAGGGCTGCAACTTGACTATCTGGAAGACGGTGGCACACAAGCGGCTAACCGAAAAGCAGGCGCAGTTGTTGATGGCCAACGGTCGCACCGAAAAGATGCAGGGCTTTATCTCCAAGGCCGGCAAGAAGTTTGCGGCGCGGCTCAAATTCGACGATGAGTTCAAAGTCGTCTTTGAGTTTGATGATCGGCCGCGAAATGGCTCCTCTAGCCCCTCAGCCCAACAGAGGCCACCAGAGGAGACTGTCCGATCCGCCGCCGACCCATGGGCCGCCCTTACCTGCCCCAAGTGTCGGCAGGGCCAAATCATCGAGGGCCAACGCGGCTTTGGCTGCAATCGCTATCGCCAAGGATGCGACTTCGTGGTGTGGAAGGAAATGGCGGGCAAGAAGCTAACGGAACGGCAGATACAGACCTTGATCGCCAAAGGCAAAACCGGGGTGATCAAGGGCTTCAAAAGCAAAAAGGGCGGCAAGTTCGACGCGCGGTTGAGGCTCGGGCCGGAGTGCAAGGCCGCGTTTGATTTTCCCGCCAACGCGTGCTGACATGGCTCTCCAACGCTGCCCGTGGCTCGACCTCGACAAACCCGATTACGTCGCGTACCACGACCGCGAGTGGGGAGTCCCGGTCCACGATGACTGCAAGCACTTCGAGTTTCTCACCCTCGAATCCGCCCAAGCTGGCCTCAGTTGGTACACCGTCCTGAGCAAGCGAGCCAACTACCGCAAAGCCTTCGCCGAATTCGACCCTGCCAAAGTCGCTTGCTTCAGCGCGGCCAAAATCGAACAGATGCTCCAAGACCCCGGGCTGATTCGGAATCGCCGCAAGATCGGCGCGGCCGTAGAAAACGCTCGGCACTTCCTCGCCATGCAGGACGAATTCGGCAGCTTCGACGCCTATATTTGGCGCTTTGTCGATGGCAGACCCATTGTCAACGAGTTTAGCACCCTCGCCGATTTACCGGCCACCAGCCGCGAATCCGACGCCCTGAGCAAAGACCTCAAGATCCGCGGCTTCAAATTCATCGGCTCAACCGTCATCTACGCCCACATGCAGGCTACTGGCTTGGTCAACGACCACGTGCTCGGCTGCTTCCGCCGCGGCCAGATTCTCAACGCGGGCTAGGTGCCCCGCAATGGAGAACCCCGGTGCTCAGCAACGAACAATACCAACACTTTCAGACCTTTGGCTTCATCATCCTGCGCCAATTCTTCACCGCCGCCGAGGTGGCCACCTTGAGCGCAGAGTTTGAAAAGGGCCTCGACCTCGCTTATGCACACCGCCCCTTCGACGGCTCTGAGCGCCATTGGGTGCCGCAAATGGGGCCGAGCACGCCCTTGTACGCCAGCTTGCTAGAAGAAGAGCACTTCTGGTCAATTACCGCGCAGCTCTACGGCGAGGATGCCAACCGCTACGTCGGCGACACTCGCTGGCACCCCGATCACCGCGTCGATTCCACCGAAGACTGCTACGGAATCAAGTTTGCCTTCTATCTCGATTCGGTCCGCCCGGATACAGGTGTGCCTGGCTCGCACAAAAACCCGCTGCACGACGACCTGCGGGCATACATCGAGGACCAAGGCATGGAGCTGGCAGATATCCCCTCGTGCGCCTGCTCCTCCGAGCCGGGCGACGGTTGGCACTCCAGCTTCGGTGGGCGGCAGGGACGCCGCATGAGCACCTGCGTGTACTACAAAAACCCCGAGACCCCGGCGCAAGAACGAGCCGCACGGCAGCGCACCCAAAAAGCCACCAAGCACCCGCCCAATACCACCGCCCCAACGACCCGCTCATCCACCCCTATTGGCTCGGCCAGCCCCTTGCGCCAACGCTGGATCGAGCGGTTGGACGCCCTCGGCTTCCTGCATCCAGCGGCCTGAGCCTTGGGCCGCAACGTTGCCACACTAGCTTTCGTACAGTTTTCGACCTGATCCTTTCGCCCCACAAGGAGCCTCTCATGCACGTCGGCACCCAGCAGTTCAATACATCGGACGAAGATCTCGAATATCTGGCCCGCCACGGGGTCTTCAACAAGAACGAAAACTTCATCGCGTTCCACCGCGAATACGGTTGGGACGTCGAAGAGTTGGTCGCCAAGAAGGAGAAGTGCGCCCGCTTTGGCATCGACATGGAGATGGTTGCCCTGCCCATGGCCCAATTCAATATCAACGGCGAGGCCGTGCCCAACTTTATGATGGGTAACTACGAAGAGGGCGATAAGGAAATTGAGCTGGTCGTCAACATGGTGCGGCAGGCGGCCGAAGCCGGCATCCCAGCCATCAAATACTACCTCTGCGCCCTCGAAAACCAGCGCACCGCAAGCATCCCCCCCGGCCGCGGCGGCTCCATCTACAGCACGTGGGACCTCGAAAAGGCCGACGCCGATACGCCTCGCTACGACCAACCGGTCACCGCAGAGGAAAACTGGCGTCGCATCACTTATTTCTTGGAGCGAGTCATCCCGGTCGCCACTGAGTGCAAGGTCCGCATGGCCTGCCATCCCTGCGACCCCTGGCTGCCGCCCGGCTTTAAGGGCGTCGATCGCGTGATGGGCGGCTTTGACGGCTTCAAGCAGTTTATCGAGATCTGCCCTAGCCCCTACCACGGCGTCAACCTGTGCTTGGGCTGCATGGCCGAAAGCGTCGAAGATCCGCTCAACGAGGTACCGGAGATCATCCGCTACTTAGGCTCGCGCAACAAAATTTTCCTCTGCCACTTTCGCAACATCGTCGGCAAGCGCAACAAGTTCCAAGAGGTCTGGCCGGATGAAGGGGTGATGAACATGCACCGCAATATGCAGGCCCTCCAAGAAGTGGGCTACCAGCACATGTGCGTCCCGGATCACGCGCCCGGGCACAAAGACCCCCACAGTATGCGCCAAGCTTGGGCCTATGAATTTGGCTATATCCAAGCCATGCTCCAAGCGGTAATGAGCGCGTGACCACATTTTTGGCGCGGCGGTCGGCAAGGGGCCACTGGCGGTCTCTTGCCGACCGCGCTAGGTGCCCATGAGCACCGCCCATCCACTGCGCGACATCGAGCGCATCAACGGGCCGCCCGGCCTGTATCTCGAAGCAATCGGCACCATCTTCGCCACCTTCGGTGCGGCCACCCAAGACTCCGGCAATGTCTCCTATGGCGTGCAGGTTGGCGGCGAGTGCTTCTTCGTCAAAACCACCGATCCCGAGGCCGAGGTATTCGGCGACCACGCGACCCGCGTGGCACTCCTGTACAATGCGGCTCGGCTCAAGCGCAGCTGCGATCATCCGACCTTGCCGACCCTGCATTGCATCGTCGAAACTGCACACGGCCCGGCACTCGTGTACGACTGGGTTGACGGCGAGTGCTTGCACGGTGGACGCGACGATTGGCAATCGGCGCATCAGCGATTTCGCCGCCTGCCCGCCGCCGCCATTCTCGCCGTGCTCGACGCGATTTACGATTTGCACGTCCGGCTCGCCCAACGCGGGTGGGTTGCCGTGGATTTCTACGATGGCTGTCTGATGTACGACTTCAAACGCCAAGTCGCGCATATCGTGGATCTCGACATGTATCACTTGGGGGCATTCACCAATCAGATGGGGCGGATGTTTGGCTCGACGCGCTTTATGGCTCCAGAGGAATTTGAGCGCGGTGCGCTAATCGACGAGCGCACGACCGTCTTCGCCATGGACCGCACCGCAATCGCCTTTCTCGGCAACGACATCGGCGGTGCGTTGGGTAAGGTCGTGCGGCGCGCCTGTCGCGATGAGCGCACGGCGCGCTACCGCTCTATGGAGGAATTTTGCGCTGCTTGGCAGCAGGTGAGGCGGCTAGGGCACTGTATCCTTTAGGTGCCAAAACCGTAGCGTCTAGCCCCCATTCTGCATTTCACACATCCCTACCAATCTCAGAGCACATCCTCGCTGGCACGGTTCTTGTTTCCTTTTGCCTGTCTCAACGGAAAGGAACCCCATGCCCTCCACCGTCCTCTCGGCCGCTACGCTCGGGATTGACGCGTATCCGGTCCACGTAGAAGTCGATACCGACCGCAGCTTGCCGACCTTCGCGGTCGTCGGCCTGCCCGACTCCGCAGTCCGCGAAAGCAAGGAGCGCGTCTTGGCGGCCATCAAAAACGCCGGCTATCAGTGGCCGCGCCGCAAGATCACCATCAACCTCGCGCCGGCCGATCGCAAGAAGGAAGGTTCGGCTTTCGACCTGCCCATAGCCGTCGGCGTCTTAGCAGCCTCCCAACAGATCGAGCCCGTGTGCCTCGCCGAGTTCGCGCTCTTGGGCGAGCTGTCGCTCAACGGCAGCGTGCGCCCGGTTCACGGCATGCTTTCCATGGCCACGTCCCTGCATCAGCAGGGCCTCTACGGCATGATCGTGCCGACGCAAAATGCCCGCGAAGCCGCCATTGCCAATGGACCGCTCATTTATGGCGTCAGTTCGCTGAGCGAAGCCCTAAGCATTTTGACCGGCGACGCGCGCCAACGGCCCTACGAATTGAACGTGGAGGAGATGTTTCGCAGCAACGCCAACTACGGGGTTGACTTTGCGGAAGTGCGCGGCCAAGATCACGCCAAGCGCGCCCTCGAAGTCGCCGCCAGCGGGGGACACAACTTGCTCATGGTCGGGCCGCCTGGGTCGGGCAAGACCATGCTCGCCCGCCGCCTACCCACGATCCTCCCGGCACCAACTATGCGAGAGGCACTCGACACTACCAAGATCCATTCGGTCGCCGGCATCCTTCCCCCAGGCCAAGCTCTAGTCGCCACCCGGCCTTTCCGCGCCCCGCACCACACCATCTCGGACGCTGGCCTCATCGGCGGCGGTGCGTACCCCCGTCCGGGCGAGGTGTCGCTCTCCCACCACGGCGTGCTCTTTCTAGACGAGCTGCCCGAATTTCGCCGCAATGTCGTCGAGGCTCTGCGCCAGCCGCTCGAAGACCACGCCGTCACCATCACGCGGGCGCAGATCGCGATCGCCTACCCAGCGGATTTTACCCTCGTCGCAGCGATGAATCCCTGCCCTTGCGGCTACCTTGCGGACGCCCGCCACACCTGCACCTGCTCTCTGGCCGCAATCCGCCGCTATCGCGCGCGCGTTTCCGGACCACTCCTCGACCGCATCGACATCCACATCGAAGTGCCAGCCCTCGCCTACGACGACTTGGCCAACAGGGAAGGCGGCGAAGACTCAGCGCAAATCCGCCAGCGCGTCAACGCCGCCCGCCAGCGGCAACTCGACCGCTTTGCCGGGGAGCTATTCTGCAACGCCCAGATGAGTACGCGACACATCCGCTGCCACTGCTTGCTCGACGACGCCGGGCAGGCCCTGCTCGAAAAAGCCATGGCCCGCCTCGGCCTCTCGGCCCGAGCCTACGACCGCATCCTCAAAGTCGCCCGCACCATAGCCGACTTGGCCGACGCGCCGATCCAGTCGCAGCACCTAGCGGAGGCCATACAATATCGGGCACTTGATCGCAGCGGCCTTCTGTAGTTTGGGAACGTAGCGCATTAAGTGCCCGCGCTTCATATTCCTATGTAGATAGCCGTCCCCACCACAAAAAGGAAACGACCATGGCCCCTAGTCCTGACCCGCGAATTCCCTGGTACACCTCCATCGGTGCGGTGACCGTAGAAAAGCACGCCCTGGACAAACCGCACCAAGGCAAGGTACTGGCCGCCGTCCAAGCCCACGCGGATGATATTCCCCTCTTTTGCGCCGGCCTCGTCGCCAAGCTCATCGCCGAAGGCTACACCGCCTACTTGATCCAGACCACCAACGACGAGAAGTGCGGACCGGGGACGATAGGCGAGACGATCCTCCAAAACGAGCGCGAAGTCGAAGTGCTGGCCGGGGAGTTGGGCTTCAAACAGGTCATCCACCTCGGCTACCGCAATCACTTTCTCGATGAAGCCGCTCCCACCGAGCTGAGGGCCCGGCTGGTATTTTTGATCCACGCCCTCAAAATCGACACCATCACCACCTTCAGCCCTTGGGGCCACTGGGAGGAAAACCCCGATCACTACATCACCGGCCAAGCGGTCGAAGCGGCTCGCTGGATGGCCGGCATGAACAAGGATTACCCCGAACAACTTTCCTGCGGCCTCCAGCCTCACTCGGTCAAAGACCTCTACTACTGGACCTGCCGCCCGGGCCAGCCCTACAACACAGTCGTCGATATAGCACCTCATCTCGACGCAAAGGTTGCCGCAATGAGCACCAACAAGGCTCAGGGGCCAGCGGGGGGCCACGGTCGCCGCCTCAAGGAAGGGCTAGCGCGCCAAGGCAAACACCTACCCGCCTTGGGCAATGACGACGAAGAGGCCGACCGCCAGTACATCCGCCTCTTTGGCTTGCAAGAGTACCAGCACATTGGCGAGCGCTATGGCTTGGACTACGCCGAGGCGTTCTACTACATGCCGCCCGGCGGAACCTTTACCGGCGCGATGAGCGGAGCGGAGATCGAGCGCTATGTCGAAGAGCACGCCGAGGACTTGGGCTGAGCGCACTGTTGCAGACCGGAGACTAGAAGACGCCGAGAAATTTACACTTCAATGGGAATTTCTTTAATTTGCCCGCACAACGGATTGGGGAGAAGCCGCTATGAAACTCACGATAGAACAGCTTGCAGAATTCGACACCCGCGGCGTGATCATTGCCCGCGAGGCTCTAACCCACGACGATTTGCAGCCAGTAATCGACGAACTGTCCGCGTGGATTGACGTGCGTGCGCGGACGCTGCATGAGGAAGGCGCAATAGCCGACCTGTACGAGGACGCCCCGTTTACCACGCGCTACGGCTTGCTGTTCAAACAATGCCCTGAGATCGGACGCGGAATGGACATTATGCACTATCGGGGCCGGGCGATGTTCGAGTTTTTGCACAACGAAAATCTGCTCGACCTGCTCGAATCGCTGCTGGGCCCCGAGTTGATCTGCAACCCCATCCAGCACCTGCGAGCCAAGCCGCCGCAAGCCTACGAAAACCGCGAAGGCCCCTCTTTCCACAACGCGCCTTGGCACCAAGACGCCGGCGTGATGATGCCGGAAGCCGAAGGCTCTGACGTGGTCACCTGCTGGCTGCCTTTGGCCAAAGCCACGATAGAGACCGGCTGCATGGAGGTCTTGCCCGGCCTCGTCGAAACTGGCTATCTCCGGCATTTGGCGGCCGGTGGCACCACCATCGCTCCCGAGGCCATGCCCCAAGTTGAACCCATTCCCTTGGAGTGCAAGCGCGGCGATGTGGTGCTCATGAGCCGCTTTACCCCCCATCGCTCCACTCCCAACTACTCCCATCAGTGCCGTTGGTCGCTGGATCTGCGCTACCAACCCGCCGGCCAGCACACCGGCCGCACTGGCCACCCCGATTTTGTCGCGCGCTCCCGCCGCGATCCGTCCAGCGAGCTGACCGACTACGAGGAATGGTACCGCTTGTGGATCGACGCCTTTGAGCATCCTCGCGGCGTGGTCGCGCACCGCGGAGAATAGCGCGGTGGTACAAGCAAACCCATGCCCAAAACCAGCGAGATCGCCTTTAACGTCGAGCTGTCGAACGTGCTGCGGAGCAAAAGAGCATCCTCCGCGAGGCTGCCCTACAGCCGGACGTCGTCATTCGCCCTCCGAGTGGTATCCCGGTCGTCCTCGAAACCGAATTTGAACCTCGCTATTCTGCTGAAGAGACGGCACGGCGGTGGCGACGCGGGAGAAATCTATTCGGCATGGGCATTGGGGCACACTATATTCGGGGCGGGACAGCGGGCAGGCTTTGTGGATGTATTGGCCGAAGTACCCACGGAGGTTGGGGGCGACTGGCCATGATGAGAGAAAGGCTGCCCATTGTCAAAGTAGGCTGAAAGGCGGCTTCGCAGATGCCAGAGAAACCCATCGCTAGATATGAAGCACCTATAATCCATGATCTATATGTGAAAGGAGCCGTTACATGACACAGGATAAAACGCGCAGCAACGGGGGAATGAGCCGAGCGTCGAGAGCGTCGAGTTCTCCGTTGTTTTAGTCGCAACTGCAAACAACCCATCCATCTTAAATCCAGATTTCTTGCAATACAACGAAATCGTGAATCCAGATTGGCAGGTACAAGGTTCCCCCGTCTTGAGTCCAGCTCTTGCCCAAGTATCATTTGAGGGCGGGCCTACCGTGACCGCTGACCTAAACCGCGTTATCTTTGAGCAAAAAACCGGACGCAAATTGGTCGCATCAGAAGTGGCGAAACGCTACCTTCGACAGGTCCCGCATGTTCCTTATTCCGCCATCGGCATCAATCCCAAGTTCTTTCTGCGCTCAACGGGAGAGCATCTGCCACTTATGGAGAGTGTAGTGCGCGATCAAGGCACTTGGATGTCGTTCAAGGATGCAGAACCGACGGTTCAACTGAAATTAATCTATAGCTACGAAGAAAGAACTATTCTCCTTGATGTTGCCCAGATTAAACCAACGACAGATGACCCGACGTCCTCTGGGATACTGTTCCAAGCGAATGTCCATCGTGATGTGGAAGGACTGAACGCACAAGCCCGAAACAAGCGCATCCGGTCTATTTTGGACAGATGGGAAGACGATCTGGAGGATGTTCGTCAGTTGAGTAAGATTCTGTAAGGAGGGATGAAATGACTATGGTTCTCGATGAATCCGTACCGATTACATACAACTGGAACGAACCCGTATCGCCAACGGCTGGGGGTCCTAATCTAGCCATATCGCCGGTGCCTCCTTCGGAAGATGATTCGGCAGCAGAAGATCTACGCAGTACCTCTCAGCTTAGAGAACACCGAGAGGCCAAACTCATATCACCCAAAACGGCATACGCGGGAGATTCGAGGTGGAGTGGAGTAGGAGAACATCTCTTTACGAGCCGGATTGCGGAGGATTTTCCCACGCCTCCTGATGCCTTATTGGGTCTTGAACAAATCGATAAAACAAGCGAAGATATCTCATTGGAATCACTCCAAACGGCCTTACAGAACGTCTTCGATATTCTCAAACGGCATTACAATACCCATCCCATGTCGGCGTATGTATCTCCGTATGTATCTTCAACGTGGAATGAGGGAGGAAAGCACCACGTCTGGTTTGAAGTACGCCGGATTGCGGAACGTTTTTCCGGGGCGTTTCCCGTTGCCTTATTCGGTCTTGAGCAGAGCAACGACGAGGCGAGGGAAGAGGGCTTACCCGCTCCGCTCGCCAATGCCCTGCGCGATCTTCACGAATTAATCGCCGAGGCGCACGAAGAAGAAATTGCGCCGCCTTCCGAATCGGCTATGGCCGACGCGGATAGTCTGATACGAGCAATCTATGACATACGGCCACGTCAATATCTGGTGGAACTCCTGCCGGAGGGGGTTATTGCTATCACTATTCCCGGTGGGTTTCGGTGTTCAGTTATGTTGTTGTGCGAATCTGAGGGCGGGGCACTGTGCTCTGTCAACATAAACGGCAAACACCGACGCAAACGGTACTTACGTACGGACCAACTATTGCCGGATAGTTTTCTGCGCGAAGCCTTGCGTGAATTGGAACGGGAGTAGGCTAGTTGGCTTACATAAACCCTCCTCAGAGCATATCTCTAAAAGAGACTTTGGGGCGGGGTGTATTTTCAGGCAAACAAGCACGTCGAGCTAAAAATGGGATAGTTCCCCGTCATGCATTTCTCGAGCGGCGGGGGGAAGTGAATATATCCGTTGATCGGCTTGGTTTCGCTGAACCTGAAGAGATGGAGACGCTTGGCGACAGTGTAGCAGTTGGCCGCAGTGTAGGCCGTGAGGTCACTTTTTATGGCTGGGCTTTCATTGCCGCTGAAGACGCCGGAAGCAATAAGCGGCGGGTGGTTGCCACTCCAAGACCCGATAATCCATACCATACAGACATTATCTTGCCCGACTCCACAGCTGAAGACCGCGACGAACAAATTCGTCACGCCCAAAAGCTGGCGCGAACGCCCGGACTCTACGAAAATTGACGAATGACTCTTTTTGTTGGATTGGAACTGCCAGCCAATGAAGCGTATCAAGACGAGGCGTGCCAAGCCCTTGACCTCTCTGTCTTGGTGGAGCTGTTGCACCTTCCTGAAGCAGCTTTTGAACCGTTTGTCATTTTGAGCGACCAATGGTGCAACGAGCCGAGTGTCCACGGTGGCCAGAAGGCATAGTATTGACTCAATCGAGAATAAAATCGACCTAATCGGCTTCTCGGGCTTCCTCGCAAGAGCTTGACCCAGCAGGCGGATTGCATTAACTCACTCTGGGCGGCCAAAGCGAAGCGAAAGACAGGTGCAAAGTGGACCTAGACGAACTGCTGAGCGACGTAGATACAGACGAAATGCTGCGCCTCTACGACGAGGCGGCTGAGGAACTGCTGCAAGTCGCCATAAGCGATGGCCACTTCGCCGACTGCGATCCAAGCAAAATCACCTGGCCGGTGGCCGGGGATCTTGGCGCACTTGTGCGACGCGCCGAACTGATCGGCACCATTCACGAGGGCATCCCCTCACTCCGCGACAAGCGCCTGCAAGAGGCTTATGACCACTACGAGCGCGTCGGCCCGGCGTACCACCAAGCGAACCGCCTCTACCTAGCAACGCGCCAGCTCTTCGTCAAACGCGGGCGCGGCGACGCGCTCGACTTCCACGCGCTCTACCAATCGGTCTATCTACACGCCCTAGGCCGAGACAATCCCTACACGCTTGACGAAGGCGAGGCGGCCCTCGTCAAGCTGCGGGTCGCCCGCGTCCCGCTGTCCCACGCCCACGCCGTCGCCGAGAAGCTGCAGGCCGGTACGGCGCAAAAAGAGCCCGCGACCGACTCGACAGAAGATCTACGCCTCGCAGAGCACTACGCCTGTGAAAGCGACGGAGTGCGCCACGCTGGGACGCTCGGCGACCTGCTCAGCGAGGTTGCCGAGCGCGTCGTCGATTACCTCGCCGCTGGCGAGCACTTCGCCATCCGCTTCAACACCTATAGCAACTTCATCTATCTTGGTATATCGGTGTGGAAGGCCATCACGGACGCCGACTTGCTCTTGGCCCGCATCGAGGGCCGGGTGCGCACCCAATGGCACCAAAAGCTGGGCAAGCTGGTCCTGCTGGGTAAGGCCATGCTGCTCAAGTTCCTCCAAGCCCACTCCGAAGATCCCGCTCAAATCAAGCCGAGGGAATTTTGGTACGGCCAAGAGTACAGCTACCTGACGCGCGACATGATCGACCTGACACGCCGCTTAGTCGGCTACGTCAACCGACTAGCGAGCCGGGTGCGCGGGGGGATTGATCCAGTGGTTCTGCCGCCACTGCTCGACGGCAAGGCCAAGGGCCGTTTTCTCGAATACCAGCACGTCGGGCGACGCCAGACCTTCGGCCCATGGCACCGCCGGGCGCGTCTCTTGCGCTGGGCTCTCCTCTACTATCGCACCGGCCGCAAAAAAATGAGCCTCCTAGCGGCTCAGCTCGAGGAAGCGGAGCGTCTCAAAGCGGCCAGCGTCCAAAGCGGCGAATGGGGGAGGGAATCGCTGGATATTTTCGGCATTGAACTGACCATAAGCGCCGACCCGCTCTTCGCCGCCACCGCGCGTGCCCTCGACCTAGCCAACAAACAGGAGAAGGTCCTTTTTCTTCCCACGCACCGCAGCCTCTTCGACCATCCGGTGATGAGCAGCCTGCTCCACGACCCCCGCTTCCTCAAACTGATCGGCTGGCGCGAACCCCCCACGCCCGTGATCCTCGCCCGCGCCCGACTCACCGAACCCGCAACCCTGCGCATCGGCGGCCGCTCTTTTTCGCTGATTGGCTTTACTACCGAGGAAGTTGACAACATGATGGAGGCCGTTGACGGGCACGTCATTATGACCCGCTCGGCCGACGCGAAAAACCCCACGCGCCGCTTTGCCAAGCTCCTCGCCAAGCGGCCGGGCGTCGTCTATGGCGAGGGTACCACCGCCGCCTTCGAGCCTCAGTGCCTGCCCATGCAGCACGCGCTCTTTGCTTACCTGCCGCCCGACGTGATCATCGTGCCGCTGGCTTTTCGCGGCATCCACTCGCTGTGGCCCAAATGTCCCCGCGGCAATCTCGACATCGGCAGCGGACGGGTCGAAGTGGTGGTTTGCCCGCCGATGCTCGGCGAAACCACGCTCCTGCCGCGCAAGCGCGCGCTGCGCACCCAGCTAGAGCCGGCGACGCTATTCCAAGCCGTACACATCGCACGGCTTTTTAATCCGTTGCCAGCCTAACCTAGATTGTCTCCCAACTAGGGTAGTGGACCGGCTCAGGGCCTCTAGGAATACGAGTCCCTCGTGCCTCTTTCCTTTTACTCGCCCGTCATCTCGGCCAAGGTCGCCAGAGCGGTTCGTTCCCATCTGGCGAGGGTACACAGCCGCGGCTGAATGCGCGGTACTACACTCGTCGTTTCCTTGGCCGCCCCTTTGAAGCACAAATTCTTCACCACAAACCAGCTTTGGGAAATCGACTCAAATTCTCGGCTGAGGTCATTTAGACGGGGAAGCTAGCAAACCTGAGCCGCATGGTGGAGAAAGCGACTATGGCCTTCGCGGAGTAAGGCGATTTCCAAAAGCAATTGAGCGCATCGTCCTAAGCGAGCTTTGAGGAACGGCTTTTCGTACTCCTTCCAAGTTCCAGTATCCTCGGAGAGTCGCTCAATACCCTCCAGACCCACAGCGAGATTCGCTTGCCCGCTGGACGGACGCGGACATGCTGCGCAGGTTGCGCTGTAGGAGGGCACGGGCAGCTTTGGGCCGTAGGACAAGCCGTCGCTTCGACACCTCCAGCCAGAACCAGTTTATCGGTCCTGCCCCTCTCTGACCATCGCGCCCATATCCCAACTGGCATAGTGAATAGTGGACAGTGAATAGTGAATAGAGGGAAGCGGGAACTAACCACTGATCACTAACCACTAACCACTAACCACCTCATTTGCCACGACTTGCATTGTGTTGAGATTCGCCGACTAAAGTACACACCCTAAAAGAGCGATAGCTGCTCAGCCCGCCGCCGGCGCGGCATGGCCACATCCTCGCGCACGAGCAACCGAGCGGGGATCTCGTCCACAAACGGCGATAGCGCACACTGCACCCGCTCGCCATAGCACTGGCGGCTGCGCGCCCGGAGCAATACCAGTTCCTCCTCGGCTCGCGTCATGCCCACGTAAAAGAGCCGCCGCTCCTCGGCGAGATCGGCGTCCCGCTCGCGAAAGGGGATGAGTCCGTCCTCTACCCCGCAGATAAAAACCACTGGAAATTCCAAGCCCTTGGCTGCGTGTAAGGTCATCAGCGCGACGGCCTCCGGGCCTTGGGGACCGCCCCGCTCCTCGTAGTCGGCCTCCGCGCCTAGGAGCACGGTCTCCAAAAGCTGCGCGAGCGTCCCGGCCGCGTCCGCTACTCGAGCTAGGTGCTCCAAGTCCTCGTCCTCCGGGTCGCCGAACTCGGCCTGCCAGCGGCGCACCCAAACACCCGGCCCCTCCTGCGTGGCCCATTGCCTGTACTCTGCTATTCGCGCCTCTAGCACCTCAACCCGAACCTGCGCCGCTGCCGACAGATCCCCCCGTTGTACTTGGCGCAAAATGTGCGGTTCCGCGCCTATGGCCTCTAGAGCCTGCCAGCGGCGCACATCCTCTTGCGAGATCGAGGCATAACGAGCAAACGCCAAGGCGGCCCGCACCATCGGTGCTTGGAGAAAGCCCTTCTGCCCAACGAGCCGGTAGGGCAGGCCCTCCTTGCGGAAGCATTCCTCCAACACTTGGCCCTGTCGGCCGGTGCGGAAGAGCACGGCAAAATCGGCGAAGCTGCGGGTGCCCTCTGCGCCGGCATCGGCCTGTACCATATCGGTGCCGCCGACCATGCGGGCAATCTCCCGCACCACCGCAATACCTTCGGCCGTCTCGCCCGGCACCTCGATTAGGCGGAGCCGCCCCTTGCCCGGGCGCATGGCTACAAGTTCAATGGCCTCTCGCCCCGGATTGTGGCCAACGACGGCAGCGGCAGCTTCGACGATATGGCCCTGTGAGCGGTAATTCGCGCCTAGATGGAAGAGCCGCGTACCCGAGAAACGGTCTCGCAAGTCGGCGAAGTAGGCGGGCGAAGCTCCGCGAAAGCTGTAGATCGCTTGATCGGGGTCGCCGATGGCCATCAGGCCCGCGCCTTCACCCGCCAACTGGAGGACCAATCTATACTGCGCGGCGTTGAGATCTTGGAATTCGTCTATTAGCAGATAGGGAAAACGCGCTCGCACCTGTTCCCGCACAGCTACATCCCCTTCTAAGAGGCGCAGCAAATCCAAGAGAATGTCGTCGTAGTCGCAAGCCCCGTACGCATGGAGGGCCGCCTGGTAAGCATCGTAATGCGGCCGCCACTCCTCGGCGATCTCATCCGGCCCTTGCGCGGCGGCCTTGGCCAGCGAGAGGGCTCGACTAGCGGCGGCAGCCGGGCCCGGCAAACCAGCGTCTGCCAGCGCTCCTTCCAGCAACCGGTGCGCTTCCACCTCGTCGAGAACCAGCTTTGGCTCGCAGCCCAACTGCCGCAAAAGCGACAACGCCAAGCGGTGGAAGGTCCCCACCTGCATCGCTCCTAGCCCGGACTCACCGCCCAACAATGCGCTCAGCCGCTGCCGCATTTGTCCAGCCGCCCGCCGGGTAAAGGTAATGGCCATGATCCGCCCCGGGTCCACGCCGCTTGCGACCAGCCGGGCAATGCGCCGCGTCAGCACCCGGGTCTTGCCCGACCCTGGCCCGGCCACGACCACTAAAGGCCCTCCTGCGGCCTCTTCGATTTGCCGCTGTGCGGCGTCGGGCGCGGCCGCGTTCCGATCCGCTTGTGAGGGGCTAGCAGACCTTGGTGGCTGCACCGGCACTACTTCCTCAGCCATATTGGCAGCCGCCGGTCCCAAGTCGAACAATGCACCTTGCCCTTGTAAGCGCGTCCGCTCCTCCTCGCTGAACACGCTGATTGCGCCGTACTCCCCATCGTGGCCGGGGTAGATTTCGACTTCGCCGCAGCGCATCCGGCGCACGCTTTCGGCCACCAACGGCCCGCCGCAGCTTTCAATTGCCCCGAGCCCAGCGCGGCGCAAGACTTCGAGTTCCGGGCCTATTTCAGCCAAGAGCCGGTCGTACACGGCGCGGACTTTTTTGGTCTTAGGTCCCGCGCCAACCGCTGCGCCGATCACTTCGTCGAGTGGGATCAAGTACTCGTAGGGCGGGGCCACATCCGGGCGGAACCCCTCCGGGCGATCGGCCAGCCTTTCCACCCGGTGTAAAACCCCCACCGTCAGCTTGCGTCCGCACACCGGACAGATTCCCCCGGCGGCCAGCGTTTGCTCTGGCTTGTAGCACACCGCGCACTTGCGGTGTCCGTCGTAGTGGTATTTACCTTCTTCGGGATAAAACTCCAAGGTGCCCAAAAAGCGTGCTGGGTCGCGGTCTTTGAGCGCAGAGTAAATGCCCGGATACGAGCACTCGGCGTCAAAACACGTGGCCTCGCGGGCCAGCTTTTGCGGAGAGTGCGCGTCGGAATTGGATACGATCGCATAGCGGTCCAGGGCCGACAGCCGCCAGTTCATCGGCGGATCCGAGGACAGGCCGGTCTCCACTGCGAAGATGTGCGGCAGCAAATCCTCGTAGCACTCCTCCAACGAGTCAAAGCCCGAAGAGGCCCCCAAAGCGGCAAAGTGCGGCGTCCATATATGGGCTGGGACGAAGAGCACGTTTTCGTCGGCTTCGAGACAGATTTCTAAAAGGTCGCGGCTGTCCAGCCCCAAAATGGGCCGGCCGTCGGACTGCAAGTTGCCAATGGCACCGAGGCGGCGGTTGAGTCGGGCTGCGGACTCGAGGGTAGGCAGGATGACGACGTGGTGGATCTTGCGAGTTTTGTCGCCCTTCTTATAGATGGTGCTGATTTCCACCGAAAGCATGAAACGCACGGCGCGACGGCAGCACTCGGGCAACTCTTGTTCCACGGCGGCGCGACGGCCGGGTTCGAGCTGATACAGGCCCTCTTCGGCTGGTTCGAGTTGCTCAGATAATTCGGCAAACCACTCGGGATGCGTGTAGTCCCCGGTGCCGACTACGTCAACGCCCTTGAGCACCGACCACTTGTGCAAATTGGAAGGGTTGAGGTTGCGGCTCGTCGCTCGCGCAAAGCGCGAGTGCAGATGCACGTCAATTATGAACTGCATATTGGATTCCCGTTGACCTGTAGGGTCGCCCTAATCCCGCTCGACCCAGTTGGCAACCACAATGCCCACAGCCACCAATCCCATGCTGGCCAACAGATAGGGCGATATGACCTCGCCCAAAAGCGCAGCACTCAACAGTACGCCCACCACCGGCGTGACAAAGCTGAAGCCCCCCAATCGCCCCGGCGAGTGGTGTTGGAGCAGAAAGACTAGGATGATAAAACACAACCCAGCGACGGCGACTCCTTGGTAGAGTACGCCGGCGACGACCGGGCCGGTTAGGACGTACTCGGCTTCGGATTCTAAGAGCGCGCTCCAAACGGCAAACAGCGGCAGGCTCAGTACGGCCTGCCAAAACAGAACCTGATAGGGATTAAGCCCCTGTACCAGCCGCTTGATCACCACCTGCCGCAAGCCCAACAACAAGCCGCTAGCGGCCACCATCGCGTCGCCGAGCAGATGCTGCGTCTCGGCCAGCGCGAGCGACTCCCCAAACAACAATACCACGCCGGCAAACGAAATGACCAGGCCAAACCACCGCCCCAAGCCCAAGCGGTCGCCGACGAGCAAGTGTGCGAAGAGTGCCGTGAAGAAGGGATAGATATTGACCACCACCCCCGAGCGGCTGGCCGTGGTGTATTGAGTGCCGGCGTTCAAAAGCCATATTTGCAGCGCGAAAAGCAGCACCAAGCCGCCCAACCCCTTCCATTCGCTGAGGGGTATGCGCAGCCGAATACCAGCAAAAAGTGCCCCGATCCATACGGTCAGGGCACCTAGTGCGAAGCGCAAACCAGCCATGGCCGCGGGCGGCACCCCTTCGAGACCCATCTTGATCGCCACCGGATTGCCGCCCCACAGTACAGCGGTCACAAGAGCTAGAGAACCGGCCTTTAGCCCAATAGCCTCATTGCGGATTTCGACGGCCAACTTAGTCGATGATCTCGGCCTTGGCGATGTAATCGAGGTTGGGAAAGTTTTCTTTGAGATAGGTGCTGCCACGCATAGAGATTTGCTGCTGGGAAGGCTGCTGGCCGTACTCGGCGTTGATCTGGTCAACTATTTCCATGCCCTCTACTACTTCGCCGAAGGGTGCAAAATTCTGGCCATCAAGTCTGCTATTGTCTCCCAAGTTGATAAAGAGCTGGGTCGTGCGCGTATTGGGCTGATTGGTTTTGGCGTACGTGATCCGTCCGCGCGTATTGCTCTGCTTGACCGGGTCGTCGAGGATATGGGCTTGGTGCCAGACCTTGTTCAGCTCTGGATTGCCGCTCAAGCCCCACTGCACTACAAAGTTAGGCATTACTCGGAAGAAGCGCTGCTCGTCGTAGAAACCATTGCGGACCAAGTTGTAGAAGCGGTCGGCACCGTGCGGTGCCCAGTCGCGCGTCACTTGGATGACCACCGGGCCGATACTAGTCTCCAAGCGCACTGCGAATTCGTCGGGCGCCTGCACCTTGAAGGCGTCACTTGCTGGATCCATTAGGCCCTCCTTGTTTGCTTTCCCACCTTGGCCGCCGGTTCCACAGCCGAAAGCCCAAAGTGCGATGATTAGTAGTGCGCTCCGCTTCATTTTTAATGCCTTTTTCTTGGTGTGTTTATTGATTTCCGCTACAGCCCGCTCACGGCTGCGACGAGGGCCTCGGTCGTAATGCCAAAGTGCGCCCACGTCTCTAGATGGCCTTCTGACGGGGCCGTCGTCGGGTCGGTGATGCCGATGTGCGCTGCCGGAATTCCCAAGTCACCGGCGACGGTTGCCACCAGCCCGGCGAAACCGCGCACGCCGACATTGACCGCGCCGATCAGGCCATCTTCTATGGTTGCCACGCCCTTGGGATAGCGGCTTACGAGCTTTTCGAGGGTTTCGTCGGGCAGCGGTAGTCCATTGATGATGTGTGCATCCACCGCGCCTTCGAGCTGTTCGGCCGCTTCGCCAGCGAGAAAAGCTGGCGCGCCAAAAGCTAGGATCGCTCGCTCGGCTCCGGAGTATGTGCGATAGGCGGTCATCGGCTCCCAATCATCGCCCGCTTCCCACAGCGGCTCCGAGCCGTTTTGCTTTTCGAGGATGGGCAGGGAGTCGCGCGGGATGCCGATGATGTGTCCTCCGTAGTGCGCCGCCATATCGCAGACAGCTAAAAACGCCACCCGCGCATCGGCTGGCCCGTAGAAGCGGTGCAGATAGGGCAAATAGCTCAAGCCGACGTTGATCCACTCCAAGCCCCAACCCGAAAAGTGATCGCGCCCGGTGCAGGCCCCCACGTGCGAGACGTGGAAGCCGACGTTGAGGCCCTCGTTGACGCCAGTGAGGTTGCGCTGATAACGCCAGACGTCAAAGCCCTCGCGGGCAATACCCTCGTAAAAGGCGGCAAATGTCGATACCACATTGAGCTGCGGACCCGGCGCGCTCATCGCCAACCCATCGATGATCAGACAAGCGGCTTGCTCCTCAATGCTCATCTCAAACTGGTGATCGGCGGCCAAGAAACCGCGCGCCTTCGCCAGTTTGGTCGAGGGGTCGAGATCGCAGCTAACGACGAAGACGCCGTCGGGAAAATGCGCGGCCACCGCCGCGTACCCGGCTTCGGAGCCGGCGCGCGGGCTTTCGCTCGTGCCCGCCGAGGGCAGGCTGACCTCTTGCTTGATGCTTTGGGGCAGGACCAAGTTGCGGCTGCCGGGAGCGGGTCTCGCTCGGGTTTCGACTTGGCGCTTCTCGTCTTGGCGCAGCGACGCTAGGGCTTGGCAAGCCGCCGCTGTTTTTTGGAACATCGGATTGCTCAGCACTTGCGCTGCGTCGCGGCCTTTCATGTGGCCGTCGTGATGCCCTTCGCCGCCGGGTAGCTTGTTGACCAAGAAGATGCACTCGAGCATCGGCACTACGTCGCGGTAGCTCATCAGCGAACCGGGAACCCAGATGCGGGTGCTGAGAGCGACGCCGTGCTCGGCGGCGAACGTTGCGACCTCGGAACCAATGCCCAAACGCTCGCCAAAGTCGTCGAGGCGCTCGTGCGTTCCCGTGGGATAAATCAGCGCGGGCCGGCCCTGCTGCGCCAGTTTGTAGCCTTCGAGATAGATTTCGTAGAGCGTCGCGGCGTCGTGCAGGGTCTCGATCTCGATGATTTCTACGCCCATCGCCGCGACGCTCGGGCGCGGGTCCTTGTCCATAATGCCCTCGGTAGTGCCCGAAAGCTGGATGCCGTTGCGATGCATGACAAAGGTGATCGGTGCCCCGTGGACGGCTGCGCCATTGAAGCCATTGAGGGCCTGACCCGAAATGTAGCCGGCGTCGCCACAATGGCAGATGACCCAGCTGCCCTCGCCGCGCTTGGCCCGCTTGCCGAGGGCTTGGCCCACGGCCACCGGGATCATCACCCCCAAACGCCCACCGTTGAGTTGGGTGCCGCCCGGCAGCCAAGACACGTGCCCGGGAACATCGAGCCCGCGGCGAAAACCCTCGACGACGATCTCCTCATCGACAAAGCCCAGCGCCGCCAATGCCGCATAGTAGCCCACGGAGGTGTGGGCGTGTTCAATGGTGTATTCGATGCGTTCGTAATCGGTGATCGCCAAGGTCAGCAAGAGCGACGGAATCAACTCTAGGCCACCGCCGAGGTGGTCCAGCTCGCCGATTTCAGCTAGCGAGGCCAGCGAGCGGATCGCGATCTCGGCCGCTTCGATCTGCAAGCCCTCTAGAGCGGCAATTTGCTCTTGGTGCAGTGCTTGTTGTTTGCCGATATCCACTGTGAGCGGCAAGACCTCGGAATGCACCTTCGCGCCCAAGTAGCGCACTCCGCCCAACAGCTCTTTGTTGCGCTGCCGCTGGCCTGCTTGCGCCGCTTCGATCCCCCGCATGTAGAACTCCCCTAAGTGGGTATTTTCAGTTGAGTAAAGGACTTTAAAAGTATAAACCCAGCACCGAATGCGGGCAATTAACGCGGCTTGAATTGCACCGCCAATTTCTCTGCCCACGCCTTGTTCGCGTCGATCGTGCGCCCGGCATTGTGGGGAGTATGTACCACGTTGTGCCGCCCCAGTAGCGGATCGTCCAGGGGCAGCGGCTCTTGGTCCCACACGTCCGCCGCTAGGCTCAGCTCGTCGGCCATCACTCGTCGCCGGATTGAGCCGGTATCGCAGATTCTGGCTCTAGTCACCAGTACCACTAGACAGCCCTTGGGCAGCGCGTCAATGTGCCCAGCGTCGACTAAGCCGCGCGTCGATTCCGCGAGCGGCACCATGGGCGCGAACACTTCGGCATCGGCGACTAGCTGCTCTAGATGGTACACGCGGCGCGATCCGGCCCGGTGGAAGCACGGCTCTGTGGCAAACGGATCCCAAGCCGCCACCTCGGCTCCCAGCATCGCAGCGAAGCTGGCGTAGCGGCTGGCGATATTGCCGGCCCCTACGATCCGCACCCGCTTGCCGCACAGCGTGCCATTGGCAAAAGCCGGGTCGTCGCCAAACTGGTGCCCTCGCCCTCCGGGCCGCCCCTCGCCCTCGGACGGCTCGTAGTTCCAAGGCGCTTGGCTTTGGATGATCTGTCGGTGCAACTGCGGAATTCGCCGCAGCCCGCACAGCGTCAATGCCAACCCAAATTCCGCTACGGTCTGAGACCAAAATCCCTCGCTCGGATGGTCGTAAACAGCGACGCCGGCCTCGGCCAGATACTCGCTACAGCCCTCGCCTAGCCGCCGGCCATAAGACCCCTGAAAGGTCGCTTCCTGCAATGCGCTGAAACGCTGTAGGCACGTCAGGCGCACCGGCACCCCCAGCGCAACCAACCGCGCCACGCGGCTCGGATCCTCGACGAACTCGCCCAAGGGCCGCTCGTCTCCATGCGCTAGACGCACAAAGCCCGCTTCGGGCCACAAGGTGCGGAAGTGGTCGGCGGCAAAGGGCCAAACTCCGTCAAAATCTGGATGAACGACGATCAAATCGCCCATGTTATTCGCTTTCCCAACTAAAAAATGGCTGCGTCCAAGCAAACGCCTCTCCTGCTCCCCAACACTCAAAGCGCACGTATCCGGCCCGCTTGGGCACCTCCACCTCAATTTCTCGCCCATCGGCCGCGGCTATCCGCTTTGCACCAGCGCACAAGGCCACGATCCGCGCCGCGTTCTCCGTCTCAATCCAGATCCTGTTTCCCTCGACTTGGATCTGGTTGATTGCGACGCCCGTCGATGCGTAAAAGCGACCGACGCGTAGGGCCTCCATCACGCCGTGGGCCGTCTCCTCCGCCACGTAGGCCACATTCCACCCCAAGCCCACATCGCCTTCGGTCGCGTGGCTGTCGTCGTTTGCAAATCCCCACAGACGTCTTCCCGCGCTCAGCAGCATGTCCCAGCGATTCGTCGCGTAGGGGCTGCCCTCCAAGCGGCTGATCACGCCGTTGTATATCTCCAAGCCCACATAGCCCTCGCAGGTCTGTAAAAGCTCCTGCGGACAATGGTTGAAATTGCCGCGCCAGTTGGGATGGTTAAAAAGAACGAATCCACCACCCGACTCGTTGGCCTTGTCGATTACTTGCTGCCGATCCGCATGCGGCGCGACCCACGCTGCGGCCCCTACGTGCAAAACGTGCGGGCCGTTGGCTGTAATCTCATTGCCCGGCACCAAGATCATCCCTTGGGCGTCGTATTGCTCGTACTCTTCTAAGGACGTATAGATGTCGTGGTCGGTGATTGACAAGAAGCCGTAGCCGCGGCCCGCGTAGTCGTCGATTACCGCCTGGTGGGTGCGCTCGCCGTCGCTGGCGGTGGTGTGTGCGTGCAGGTTGCCGACTAGCCAGCGTCCTCCGCGCAAATTCTGGTAGGGATGTTCGATCATTAAGTTTCTCCTCGGTCGGGAAGCCGCCTCAAAATACGAGAGCACTCTGCGGGTGACAAGGGAAGGGCTCGCCGGGGCAGTGTTGACGCGAAAAGTAAGTGGCCCTTTAATACAAGCTTTAAGAACACATAATTCACTGACATTACGCAGTTTGCCGCCCAATGCGTGGTTTAGCCCTGCCGAAGCAGGAGTCCAGTGGGAGCCACCCGCACGGACTGGTTCGTCCGCGACAAAGCACTGCGCAACGTCAGTAATTAAAATCGGAATTTCCTAGTTTACGGTTGAGGATTCAGGTCTCATTTATGCGGTTTCACTCGGCCTGCCCGTAGCCCTCGTCCGGGCCAGCGCGGTACCCGGCCAGTCGCCGGGTACCCGCCGCCAAGGGGGCGGATGGGACTAACCCCTAACCACTGACCCCTAACCACTGCTTTAAAATCCCGATGAAAATCACCGATATTCACACGCTCTCGCTTTCGCGCGCCCACGAGCCTGAGCACCAGTGGTACAGCACCACCTTCCACGTGTCCAAAGCCGACTGCTCGATCTGCATCATCGAAACCGACGAGGGCTTGCAGGGCATCGCCGAACCTTGCGCTTACGGTGTACCGCCCGCAATCGCCGCTCGCATCGAAGAGCTCAAGCCCAGTCTCATCGGCCGCGATCCCCGCGACGAGGACCTGACGCCACACAACGAGGCGGTGCGCACCAACGACATTGCCAATGCCGGCCTCAACTGCGCGCTGTGGGATTTGCGCGGCAAGATCGCTGGCAAACCCACCGCCGACTTGCTCTGCGCGCCGGGGCAATCCCCCCTGCGCCGCCTCCGCCTTTACGCCTCCTCGGGCGTGCGCTACGACTGGGACGATCACCCCGAATCCGTTGTCGAAGAGGCAATCGGCTACGCCGAAGACGGCTTCACCGCCTACAAGATGCGCCTAGGCACCCACTGGGCTTGGTCGGGCGTCACCGTCGATCGCTTCCTGAAAATAGCGCACCAAGTCCACGAGGCCGTGGGTGAGCGTATGGACTTAGCCCTCGATGGCAATTGTCGCCTCTCGATGGAGGAGGCGCTGCCCATTGCCGAGGCTCTCGACGAGATGAACTGGGCTTGGTTTGAGGAGCCGATCAAACGCGTACCCGCGGACTACGCCCGGCTCAACGAGGCCGTCTCCATCCCCATCACCGGCGGCGAGCCTTTTACCACTTGGGCGCAGTTTGAGCCTTTTATGGAGGTGGGAAGCTTCGGCATCGTCCAGCCCGACGCCGGCGTCTGCGGCATCGACCTCTGCATGGAAGTCGGCCACAAGGCTCACTTCGAGTACGGCGGCATACCCCTGATCCCGCACAACTGGCACAATGGCCTGATGACGATGGCCAACGCCCACATGGTCGCAGCGCTGCCTGCCCCGCGCCTAGTCGAGCTGAATATGCGGCAGGGTCCCCTACAGTGGGAGATTCTGCGCGAAAAACCGCTGATCGAAGACGGCCACCTCGTTCTGCCCGATGCCCCGGGCTTCGGAGTCGAATTGGCCGACGACCTCGAGGCGCGTTTTCCGTACATTGAAGGCTCTTGGGGCAATCCCGTACAACGCTGAGGACTTATGGTCACCGACCTCGAAAATTATCTCTTCGACCTGCACGGCTATCTGCGCTTAGAAGGAGCACTTACCGACGACGAGGTCAGAGATCTCAACGATTGCCTCGACGCCGTCCCGCCGCTAGAGCCGGGCGACTGGTACGGCCATGTCCACGCTCATACCTATGGCGCAGTGGACGGCCTCAACTTGCAGCAAATCTACGAGGCCGGCGAACCTTTTGAGCGGATGATCGACCATCCCGCTTGGATAGAGAAGGTGAAGCACTTCGTCGGTGGCGAAGGCACGTTCGACTACGCACACGGCCCGCTTTTCATCGACGAAAACTTTGCCAACTTCCGCCAGCCCGGGGAGGCGATCGGCCTGCATTCCGGCGGCTATCCGCCCATCATGCGCAACCAATTCCGCTACCACGGCGGACGCTACATCTGCGGCCAAATCAACATCCTCGTAGCGCTCACGGACATCGGTCCGGGCGACGGCGGCACCATGCTGATCCCCGGCAGCCACAAATCCAACTTCGCGCATCCCCACTTAGACCGGCATCGCATGCGGCCTGAAGGTGCCACCGTTGAGGGCATCGCCGGCGCGGTCGAGTGCCATATGGCCCGAGGCGACGCCCTACTCTTCGTCGATGGCCTTTCTCACGGCTCGGCCCGGCGTAAAAACGCGGGCACCCGTCGGATCTTCGTCTATCGCTACGGCCCCTCTTGGGGCAACTTCCGCCACGGCTACCACCCCTCGGACGAGTTGTTGGCGCGCCTGAAGCCCGAGCGGAGGCAGATCGTCTGGCCGCAGAGGCCCCGTCCCCAAGGGCCGCAAAGAAAGGCCGTTGAGTAGATTCTATGAAGGGCATCATCCTCGCCGGCGGCCAAGGTACTCGCCTCTATCCTTTGACCGTCTCCGTCTCCAAGCAGATCCTGCCGATCTTCGACAAGCCGATGATCTACTACCCGCTCTCAGTACTCATGCTGGCCGATATCCGCGAGATCCTCATCATCTCCGGCCCGGAGCACATCGACCTCTACCGCCAGCTCTTCGGCGACGGCGAGCGGCTGGGGCTGAGCATTGAATACGCGGTCCAACCCCGGCCCGAGGGCGTGGCCCACGCCTTTATCGCGGGGGCCGATTTCGCCGGCCGCGACCCCTGTGCCTTGATATTCGGCGACAACTTCCTCTACGGGCACGGCCTGACCGCCGTTTTGGAGCACGCCAGCCAACTGCGGGAGGGGGGATTGGTCTTCGCTTACTATGTAAAGGATCCCACGCGCTACGGAGTCGTCGAATTCGACGGGGAGGGCAACGCCATCAGCATTGAGGAGAAGCCGCAAAACCCCAAGTCCAACTACGCCGTCATCGGCCTTTATTTTTACGACGGGGAGGTCGTTGACATCGTCCGCGGCCTCAAGCCCTCGGCCCGCGGCGAACTGGAGATTACCGATGCCAACAACGAGTACCTGCGCCGCCAGCAACTCAAGGTCAAGGTGTTGGGGCGGGGCTTTGTTTGGCTCGACACCGGCACACACGAGAGCCTCCTAGAGGCCAGCGACTTCGTCCAAACCATCGAGCACCGGCAGGGGCTTAAAGTGGGCTGCGTCGAGGAAATAGCGTACCGCAAAGGCTACATTGGCGAGGAACAGCTCCTCCGCGTCGCCAATTACTCCCAAGACAATGCGTATTGCCTCTATCTCAAGCACCTCGTCGAACAGTCCGGGCCGACGTTCTAATAGTCGCCTATTGGCCGAATGATTTTCTCCGCACCCCCTTCCAGTTCGTATATATAGGGGGCGATGATGACCACCTTGTCGTTGTTGGATTGCCGCTTTCGCGGCAATGACGGAGTGATGTCCGCCGTTTCTAAGTCGGGCCGCCGCCCTCCCGTCCGTTCCGAAAAACCATCTTTCATTCCTTCGCCCCTTGTCATTCCCTTGCTTAAAGATGCAGGGGCCGGCTCTGCGGAAGCGGGAATCCTGTCACTATTGATCTTCCCATAGGGTTGCTTGCTTTACAACGTTGCTCTCAATGCCAATATGGAAAGGTTATAAACCAACGGAACTTCCTAGTGTACGGTTGGGGATTCCGGTTTCATGTAGGCGGTTTCACTCGGTATGCCCGTAGCCCTCGTCCGGACCAACGCGGTCCCCCGCGTCAATGTTCCGGGGCTAGTCGCCGGGTACCCGCCGCCAAGGGGGCGGATGGGACGGACCACTAACCACTAACCACTAACCACTACTATTTCGCGCAAGGTTACGCGACGATCCACCGCAGCGGCTTGGCGCAGCTTGGCGAGTGCGTAGTACTCCTCGGGCTGGTCGAAGACTTCCTGATTCACATAGTCGATGTAGCCCGCCTCGATAGCTTGGGCAGTGAAGTCGTTTTCGCGCACTTCATCGGCAAAGCAGTCGAAGAACACCCCTCGGAGCCAATCTGCTCGTGCTCGATCGTTGAGAGGAAGCCGTCACCCAAGTGCTCGTAGGTGCCGGCATATACAACCGGCCTTGCGCTCTAAGCCCCAGAAGTAGTGCAGATTGCCCGTCACCCAAGCCGTCGAGGTCGTCGCACTTGAGGGGGACATGCGCCTCTAAGCGGATATTGGCCCGTCCATTGTCGTCGTCGAAAAATCGCCAACCAGCACTTTCAAGCAACTGGTCGATTTTACGTTCATTGCCCACCCTCCTCCACCAACACCGGCTCTCGCTCCAAACGAATCCCAAAGGTCTGTTCTACCGCGTCCCGAATTTCACTGGCCAAGTCGAGGACTTCGCGGGTCGTGCCGCCGCGATTTACCAAAGCCAGCGCGTGTCGCTCTGAGATGCCAACCTCGCCCCTTTGCAGCCCCTTGTGAAATCCCGCTTGCTCGACGAGCCAAGCGGCGGGAACCTTAACGCCAGCCGAATCGGGAAAGTGCGGGACGCTGGGATAGCGGTCTTTTAATGCGGCAAACGCTTCGGCGTCAAGGACTGGATTTAAGAAGAAGGAGCCGACGGAGCGCGAGTTGGGGTCTTGCGGATCGATGACCATGGACTTGCGGCGGCGGAGCACGAGCACAGCATCTCGCACAGTAGTCAAGGTCGGGCGCGCGTCGTTTACGTGCCGGCCCAACTCCGCGTAGCGGATTTGCGGCTGGCCGTCAGCATCCAAGCGATACGTCACCGAGGTCACAATAAAGCGGTCGCGGTCGGCTCCCTTAAAGCGACTCTGGCGGTAGGCAAAGCCGCATTCGGCCGGGGCAAACGCAATTTCCTCCAAGGTCTGCCGATCGAGTGCCCGCACTTCCACGATGGTGTCTTTTACTTCTTGGCCATACGCGCCTACGTTTTGGATGGGCGTCGCACCCACCGATCCGGGGATGCCCGAAAGACACTCCACGCCGGCTAGGCCGCGCTCCACGCAGCACTGGACAAAGCCATCCCAATCCTCACCGGCCGCTACCTCAACGGTCGCGCCGGTAAATGCCATGCCGAGGAGTCCCACTTTGAGCACCAAGCCGCTATAGCCCGCGTCGGCAAAGAGCACGTTGCTGCCGCCACCGAGCACTTGCACGGGCAGGCCCTCGGCCGCCGCCCAAGTCAAGCAGGCGCGCATCTCGTCTAGGGAGGTGCTCTCGGCCAAGTAGCGCGCGGGGCCGCCGAGGCCCATAGTGGTGAGAGGGGCGAGTGGGGTATTCTCGCAGAGGATGCAGAGGATGTGGGACGGCTTTTCCATGAAGTGACGCCTCGTTTCGCACGTAGTGAGCATTTGCGTTGCACTGCCTATATTACAGAATATAGGGTGCATACCGCACACCGCCGGAGCCTACGATGGGAAAGACCCTCTATCTCGCCAGCCCTTATGGATTCTCGCCGCATTGGAAGGAGCGGCTCCTGCCCCAGTTCGTCTCTGCATTAGAGGGATTGGGGGCTGAGGTTTGGGAGCCTTTTGCCCGCAACAATCAAGTTGACTTTTCCAAGCCGGGCTGGGCCTATACGGTTGGCCAAGCCGATCTGCGCGACGTGGTCGCGGCCGACGCGATCTTCGCCATTGTCAACGGGACGCCCCCGGACGAGGGGGTGATGGTCGAATTGGGGGCGGCCATTGCCCTCGGCAAGCCGACCTTTCTCTTTCGCGACGACTTCCGTCGCTGCACGGACTCAGAGAACTACCCCCTAAACCTGATGCTGTTCACCGGCCTGCCGGAAAATAGCTGGGAAGCGTACTACTACACATCGCTCGCGGAAATTAGCGCGCCCGACAAGGCCCTAGCGCGCTGGCTGCGGGACGAACTGAGCTGACATAATGCGCACAGCCATTCCCCCCCATCTGCTGCAAGACCCGGAGATTGAACTGTCCGAAAAGGTCTTGCGCTCCTGCGTTCACTGCGGCTTTTGCAATGCCACCTGCCCCACCTACCTGCTCACCGGCAACGAACTCGAAGGGCCGCGCGGCCGCATTTACCTCATCAAAAGCATTCTCGAAGAGAGCATCCCTCCGAGCCAGCAGACGGTCGAACACATCGACAACTGCCTCGGCTGCCTCGCGTGCGAAACTACCTGCCCGAGCGGTGTGGATTATTCGCTCCTCTTGGAAACGGCCCGGCCGCGGCTGGATCAGCTCGTCAAGCGGCCTTTAGCCGACCGCCTGCTGCGCGCCTTGCTGACGCGGATGCTGCCCTATCCCGGCCGCACGCGCTTGGCGCTCAAAATGTCTGGGGTGGGGCGCGTGTTCTCCGGCCTTATGCCCCGTGCCATGCGGCCGCTGTTGGCGATGGCCCCCAAGCGGTTGCCGCCGCCAGCCGTTGTAGCTCGGCCCGGGGTCGTGCCGGCCGAGGGTACGCCGCGGCTGCGCGTGGCCCTGCTCACCGGGTGCGTCCAACAGGTGTTAGGGCCGCAGATCAACGACGCGACCGTGCGGCTGCTGACGCGGTTGGGGGTCGAGGTGGTCATTCCGCCGGATATGGGCTGTTGCGGTGCGCTGACCTTTCACATGGGCGAGCGCCAGCACAGCCGCAAGCTAATGCAGCGCGCCATTGCGGTTTGGCATCGCGAGCTGGAAGCGGGCTTGGACGCGATTGTGCTCAACACGTCGGGATGCGGCACGGCAATCAAAGAATACGATCACATCTTTCGCCACGATCCGCAGTGGGCGGACAAAGCCAAGGCGGTAGTGGAGCGGGTGCGGGACGTTTCCGAGGTGGTGGCGCAATTGGGATTGGGTGCGGCCAATCACGCGCCGGCCCTGAAGGTGGCTTATCACGACGCCTGTTCGCTCCAACACGGCCTGCACGTCACCGAGCCGCCAAGGCAACTGTTGAAAGCGGCGGGCTTCGAGGTCGTCGAGGTGCCCGAAGGTCATATATGCTGCGGCAGCGCGGGCACGTACAACATGCTGCGCCCACACTTGGCGCAGAAGCTGCAAGCGCGCAAAGCCGCGCACATCGCCAGCGTTGCGCCGCAGATTGTGGCTGCGGGCAACATTGGCTGCATGGAACAAATCGCCGGTCGTGTCGAAGTGCCAGTCGTCCACACCGTCGAGCTGTTGGATTGGGCGACGGGTGGCCCGCGGCCGGCGCAGGTGCCGCTAGAAACTGCCAAGCGATAGACGAATTTGCCTTTCCAAATGTTCTTAGAAGTGGTCTGCTTCACCGCGCCGGTCCGGGTGAAGCAGGCGCGACAGGCCGAGAGGGATTGCAGACCGCTTCTAAAATCCAAACGAGGAATCTCTGCCCATGCGCTCCATACTATGCGCCTTGATATGCTCGACCCGGCTTACTTCTCATTCTGACGCTAACCCGGAAGGATTGGCGTTTGTAAAGATAGACGGCAAATTCGGGTTCACTGATCCGCCGGGAGGCTACGATTGAGCAACATGGCAACACCAAGGCTGAGCCGTTGCCCGCGTGGAAAAAGGCCAGCGGCTATCATCGCCGCTGGCTAGCCGAAACCCAGATCGGCCGCTACAAACAAATGCTTGTTGACCATGATATTTCGGTGATTTTAGTCGAGTCACTGAGTCAAATGCTCTGGACGTTGGGCCAGCTAAAGCGCGTTGCAGGCCAGAACAGGTTTATGAGACGGAATTTCCTAGTGTACGGTTGGGAATTCCGGTTTCATGTAGGCGGTATCACTCGGCTAGCCCGTAGCCCTCGTCCGGGCCAGCGCGGTCCCCCGCGTCAATGTTCCGGGGCCCGTCGCCGGGTACCCGCCGCCAAGGGGGCGGATGGGACGGACCACTAACCACTAACCACTGATTAAACAGTCCTTATTCTAGGAAAGTCCGTTATGAGATGACTTTTAGGCCATTTCTTCTTCTCGCTATTTTATGCAGCATCTTCCTCGTGTTTCCCAATGCATGTAACGGCGAAGATCCTATGAGTAGTCCAGATAAAGACCAAATAGATTCACCATATACCATAGGCGTCTATTATTATCCCTGGTACAGCGGTGATTTTCACGGTGGCCACTATATGCGCAAAGAGCTGGTACCGCCGCAGTTGCCCATGCTCGGCGAGTACGACGATCGCAATTCCGCTGTGATCGCCCAGCATCTCAAGTGGAGCCGACAGGCCAATATATCGCTGTGGGTAGCGAGTTGGTGGGGTCCCGATTCTCGTGAAGATCAGACTCTGCTACAGCACATTCTGCCGCACGATGAATTAGGTGATATGCAGATTGCGCTGTTTTATGAGACTACAGGGCGCACAAGGGAGTTTTCAGCGTTCAACCATGTCGCACCGGACATAGCCCATATTGCCGAACGCTATTTCAACTATCCCAATTATCTGCGGATCGATGGACGTCCGGTGCTCTTTGTCTATTTGACGCGAGTACTCTCGCGCAATGGGGTGCTGGCTGAGGTGGTGGAGGCGATGCGCGTAACGGCCAGAGATGCGGGATACGATATATACATCGTCGGCGATGAGGTCTTTGGACAACCGCCGACGTCTTATGAGGCTATTGGGCTATTGGATGCCGTGACGAATTACGACGTGTACGGCAGTATGGGAGCGAAGGGTTATGCGGGACAGGCGGCAGTAGATCGGTATTATGCGGCGCAGGCAGGTTGGCGGGAACTGGCTCATGCTGAAGAGACAGCGTTTATACCCGCTGCGACACCAGGATTTAACGACAAAGGTGTGCGCAATGGACATGAGGCTGTCTCGCGGAAGTTGAGCGAGGAAGCCGAATTTGGATCGCTACTTCGGGCGATGCTGGCACAGGCTGTAAAATATACGGATGAATCAACGGGGCGAATGCTGATGGTTACTTCGTGGAACGAGTGGCACGAGGATACACAGATTGAGCCGGTTGAAAAGGGGGAAGTGACTCGGTTGGATGGTAGCGAGACGGGGAAGGCGTTTAGTGAGGGATTGGATTACGAGGGATATGGGGAGCGGTATTTGGAAATATTAAGGGAGATTAGCTCGGAGGCAAAACTGTGAACATACATCGTATCACCGCGATGGTGCCAATAACCGATTTGGCTCAAGCGATAACCTTCTACTCGCAAAGGCTAGGTCTTCAAGTCGTCCGCCATAGAGACGAGTAGGGCCATGCCGTGCTGGAAGGCGAACAGGGTTGCCAAGTGATGATAGACCGCTCGATACGCACGGAATCGAACGCCTCCACCGTCGTTTACTACTATACGTCCGATGTTGAAACGGTACGAGACCGCGTGATTGCCGCTGGTCTCGTACCTGCTCCTATCGGCGTAACCTTCTACGGCATGACAGAGTTTCGAGTTCTCGATCTCGATTGAAATGAGGTCTGGGTCGGTGCAAGTGAGGCTCCCGCCACCTAACAAGTCACTACCGTTGACTACCCAATCAGATTGATATGAACTGCATACACGAAACCAACCGTCGGCTGTGGAATAGTCAGGCCGCTATCTGGAAAGAACGAAGCAATCGAGAAGGTAGGTGGCACCGATGCCATAAAGATCCCGATTTGGCGTTTGAAGGTGGCGCTCTCCAACTGATTCAGACGGTTTCTAACGGATTAAGCAACAAAAGAGTATGCGTTATCGGCAGCGGCGATAATATAGCAGCGTCCGCCCTTGCAGGCTTGGGCGCGCAAGTTACATCGACGGACATTTCGGAAGAGCAATTAGCAACGGGGGCACGTAGAGCTGAGCAGCTTGGTCTGTCGATCTCGTTCGTTCGCTCGGATGCCGCCTGCCAAGAATCGCTGGCCGATTCGAGCTTTGACCTCGTATGCTCAACCAACGGCTTCTTTGTGTGGATCGCCGATCTCGAAGCGGTTTTCTGTGACGGAATTTCCTAGTGTACGGTTGGGAATTCCGGTTTCATGTAGGCGGTATCACTCGGCTGGCCCGTAGCCCTCGTCCGAGCCCGCGCGGTCCCCCGCGTCAATGTTCCGGGGCGGTACCCGTCGCCAAGGGAGCGGATGGAACTAACCACTAACCACTAACCACTGATTAAACAGTCCTTATTCTAGGAAAGTCTGTTCGGTGAAGTAGCGCGCATTCTAAAACCCGGTGGCTCTTATGTGTATTTCGATGTCCACCCCTTTCAGCGACCTTGGAAGGAGCAGGCGATGCCACTTGCAATGGAAAAACCATATTGGTCCACAGGGCCGTTTCAGTCGCAAGATCGAGACTCTTATGAATTCAACTGGACTTTGGCTGACCTTTTGAACTCAATGGCTGCGGCGGGACTCATGTTAGTCAAGATCTTGGAGAGGCCGGCCCGCGACACCCGGTATTGTCAGGGGTCTTCTCATTGCGATGTCGTTGACGACACCTTATTGGAATGGGGTGAAAATCCCCGGGCGGGACTCCCCATATGGTTGGCGGTTGCGGCGCGCAAGACAGTTTAGCGGAGAAGTTGAGGAGGAGAGGACCTTTTCGAGATGATATTTAGGATTCGAAGATATCAGGTCGTCCCCGGCAAGGCGAAAGCATTCAACGACTTTTTCCTAACGAGACTGTTTCCCGTTCAGAAAAGGTACGGAGCCCGTCTCGTCGGTCGTTTTCAAACAGACGATGGGCTCCAGATCGTCGCTGTATGGGTTTACCAGAGCTTCGACCACTATAAAGAGGTGCAAAGCTTGGTCGCCGAGGATGCCGACTCGCTCGCCGCTCAAGAGCATCGACGACAGGTGCTGGATCCGCTCTTCACAGAGACGGACGAGTCCTTTATGATCTCAACGGTATCAATGGCATTGACTGAACTCTCTCACTTGGAAGCATACGTGCAAGAGAGGACTTCAGCCCAACATTAATGCGATTATGAAACGCGACCACCGCCTCCGGCTAATTGCCTACCTGACGGTCGTCTTCTGGACGGTCATTTTCCTGCAGGCACCCATTCCGCAAGACCCTGCCTATCACCAGTTCGCCGATCAGCGCACCCTGTTGGGTATCCCCCATTGCCTGAACGTGATTTCCAATCTGCCGTTTCTGTTGGTGGGATTTTGGGGATTCAGCGTCGTGTTCCGTCTCGCCGCGGCTCCTGTGCAGCAGGCGTTCGTGCGCCCGGCCGATTCGCTGGCGTATCAGATCCTCTTCCTCGCGGTGGCACTGGTCGGCCTCGGCTCCACCCACTACCACCTAGCCCCCAGCAACGAAACGCTCCTGTGGGATCGCCTGCCGATGGGCATTGCCTTTATGGCGTTTCTCGCTACTGCTATCACCGAGCGACTAGACCGGCGCACTGGCATCATCACCTTGCTACCGCTAATTGCCTTCGGCCTTTTCAGCGTGTTGTACTGGCACTATACCGAGCGGGCGGGAGCCGGCGATCTTCGTTATTACATCGTCGCCCAAGCCTATCCGATTCTGTTCGTGCCCCTCATGGTTCGCCTGCTGCCGTCGCCGTACACGCGCGGGTCCGATCTCTACGTCGCCGGCCTGTTTTACCTGCTCGCGAAAGCCGCCGAAGTGTTTGACCAAGCCCTTTACGCGGCCGGAGGACTGATCAGCGGTCATACTTGCAAGCACCTACTCGGTGCCTTGGGAGCCTATTGGGTGCTGCGGATGCTCCGGCTGCGGCGGCTGCGCTGATTGGTTAGTTTGTCAAGGATACCATGGATACTATCCGTCCCATCCGCGAGTCGGAACTCGACGAACTCATCGACCTGCTCTGCGCCGTGCATAACCCCCAAGGCCACGAGCGCTACCGAGGCTATATCGAGGGCGATCCGACTTGGTGCCCGTCGCAGACGCCGGTCATCGTCGTCGGAAGCCGCATCGTATCGACCCTGCGCATCTGGGACCGCCGGCTCCACCTCGGCTCCACGCCCGTCCGCATGGGCGGCATCGGCGGCGTCACCACCCATCCCGACTATCGGGGCCGCGGCCTAGCGACGCAGCTCATGGCGCAGACGGCTGAGTACCTGCGCGGCGATGGCTACGACTTGGGTTTGCTGTTCACGGAGATTCCGGCGCACTTCTACCGGCGCCTTGGCTGGTGCTGTGTGCCGCTCATGGGATTTCGCGCCGAGCTGTACTGCCCTCCGCAGCCGGGGCGGTCCGCACTTGAGGTGCTGCCCTTCGACGAGAGCCGCGACTTGGAGGAGGCGGTAGCACTCTATCAGCGCTACAACGCCGGTCGCAGCGGCAGCCTGTTGCGTCTGCGTCCGTACTGGGACTACGCCCCCTCCCGTGTGCGGGGTGTGCTGCCCACCGCCATCGTCCGTGGTTCGGCGGGGCTCAACGGGTACATCAACTGGGTGAGAGACGACAACGGTGCCCGAGTGCGCGAAGTCGCCTACGAGAGCGGCCCGGCCCTCAATGCCCTCGTGCAGCATCTGCTTGACGAGTGCGCGGCGACCGGGGTGAGGCAAGTCCACGGCGAGATTCCCCACAGCCACCCCTTTGTCGATACTCTGGTCGCTACCGCTGACGCCGATCTGTGGCTCGCGGGAAACAGCTCGATGATGGCCCTGCCCCTCAACCCCGGCTCGCTGATCGCCAAGGCCGTGCCCGAAGCGACAGAGGCTATCCGCAGGCTGCCGGCCGATCTGATGTGCCGACTCCTGTTCGGCGAGAGTTCCGGCCGCGACATAGAGCCCATCCTCCGCGCCCGCGGGATCTCGCTGGAGACCGGGGAAGCACGCCGACTTGAAGAGTGGTTTCCCCGCCGCGAGGTCATCTCTTGGATCCCCGACCACTTCTGACGCCTGTGCGCCCGTCCAACTCCCCTCAGCAGGCCCTGCTTCCGGTCATCCGCCGCGAGCGACCCCGCCTGCTGAAGCCCCTCGACGATCCTCACTTCCGCTTCGAGCCGCCGGATGACCCCGTGCGACGGCGCATCCTCGCCAACCTCCTAGAAGGATTATCGGGGCACATGTCGGCCGCGAACCCCATGTAGCACCCCTCGGCCCCGCAGGTATTCGTCCAGCACATCGGCATAGAATATGAGAGGCTCGTCCCCAACCGGGGACGCGATCTGTCGGGGCAACGGGCCGCATCAGGGATCTATTTTATCAATCTCCATGCCGGCGATCAGCTACACCAAGAAAAACTAACTTTGGTGCATTGAACCAGCAGCGCATGGCTTCAAGGGCGTGATCGAGAAGACGCCAAATCCCCTACATCTTCTTCACCGTCTATCGTGAGTAGGCCCGCCTTCGCAGCTAGTGAGCGCAGCCTAGATTTCCTCCGGCGGCACCAAGTGCTGAGTCGTCTCCGCTCGGTCGCATATTTCCTGCCAATCCCACAACTGAGGTATAAATTCCACGTCGGCCCAAAGCTGGGCTTGGTCGGCGTAGTGTGGGCTAGCCGGGTGGCCAGAGGCCCCCAGAGGCGCGATCCAACACGAGCGGGTCCAGTCGGCGGGATCGAAGACATAGCGGTTGACCGAAAGACCCGTAACTGTGAAGTCGTCGAAGGCATAGCTGCCGGCTAGGGGCGTGTCGCCGTCGCCGTGAACGGAAAGCGACGGGGGGTCGAGGAAGGAAGCGGCCTCGGGGAAAACCGCGGAGAGCGGGTGCTGGGGCTGGGTGCGATGCAAGCGTCCCCAACGCCATTGGCGCATGTCGTCGCCGAGGGCTTCTTTGAGGACGGCGAGAGCACCGGTCAGGGCCTCGGTCAGGACTTGGGACCAAGTTTGGCCGGACGGCAGCAGTTTAGTATCGCCGCACTCGATAGCGAGGGTTGCTTCGAGGTTGATAAGACGCCAGTGGGCGTCGCCGCCATCCTCTGCGAGCAGGCCCAGGGCATCGCCGCCGAACAGGTGTTGAGCGAGGTAGTAGCCAAGCAGGGCGCGGGTTTGGGCATAGATCGTCGGCTGGGCTTGGTCGCGGTCCATCCGGCCGTCCCACTCGCGCAGCAGGTCGAGGGCTTGACTGCAGTCGGCGTCGGGCGGTTCGATGGCGAGCAAGGCCCGCGTAAAGACCTCGGCCGGGAGCGAGACACGTTCGGCGTGGATGCGGCCCATAGCCTCGGGGGTGGCCGTGCCCTTTGGTAGTTGGAGAATGCGGGTCTGGATGCGGCGGGCGCGGTAGTCGGGGCTAAAGATAAGCCCGACGTAGTAGGGATAATCCGAGCCGGTCACGCGCTGGTTGCAGGTGATGGCATAGCCTGTTGCGGGGTCTATGGCTTTGGGCAGCTCGGCGTGGGGGATGTAGCCTTGCCACTCGTGCTCGCCGGTCCAGCCGGGGACGGCGCACCAGCCGTTTGCGGCCTCCCGCACGGGGATCCGACCCGCGTGGAGATAGCCGAAGCAGCCGTGGATGTCGGCGACAGCGTAGTTGTTGACGCGGTCGGTCCAGCGGGCAAAGGCTTGGTGCAAGCCCTCGACTGAGCGGGCGCGCATGGCATCGCGGGCGGCATCGACCCAAGGGGTACCTTCGGCGAGGCCGGGATCGCTGATGGCAATGGCTTGGCCCTTGCGCGGATCGCCGGCGATGATAGGTCCGTGGTGGGTAATGACGACTTCAGAGGTGACGGGTGCCGCGCCGCGGATGTGGATTTTTTCCCGCAGGATCTCCGCTGGCCGCCACGCGCCGTTGAACTTGTACTCCAAGCCGTCGGCCGTTTCGCGGAAGCGCTCGACGAACATATCTTGAGTATCGGCACTACCGTAAGTCATGCCCCAAGCTACGTACTCATTGTGGCAAAAGTGCAGGGTGCCGGGGACGCCGGGCACTGAATAGCCGATGACGGCGAAGTCGGGGCAGGCGAGGTGGATTTGGTAATAGACGGAAGGGGTGTCGAGGGCGCGGTGTGAGTCTCCGGCCACCAGCGGCAAGCCCGAATCGGTGTACGCACCCGCGATGGACCACGCATTGGAGCCGGGGTCGGTTTCGCGGCGGCTGAGGGCAGCGAGGCCGTCGAGGGGCTCTCCCTGGTACTCGGTGCCGGGAGGCACGGTGAGTAGGTGGCCTTGGGGATAGCCTTTGATTAGCTGAGCGAGGTTTTCAGGGCCTACGACTTGGGCGAGACGGGTGCGCCAGAGCTTGGATTCAAAGGTGCCGAGCAGGCTGTTGCGCATCTTGTACACGGCGAGGCAGTGCCAGCTTTCCCACCGCTCGGGGCACTGGTCGAGGAGTTGGTATTCGACGGGTAGGGCCGTTGTCATCGCCAAAAAGGCGTTGACGCCAGCGGCGTACGCGTCGAGCATAGCACGGGCTTGGGGGCTGGACGCTTCGTAGTCCAACTTGGCGGTGCGGCCCATGCCAGCGGCGCGCAAGAGGCGATCGCGGGCCAGCCCTGCGGGACCGGCCCATTCGGACCAGCGGCCTAGGGCTTGATGGCGGTCGAAGTCCATCTGCCACAGTCGGTCTTGGGCCGTGGCGAAGCCTTGGGCGAAGAACATGTCGGCTTCGCTTGCGGCCTGGATATGGGGGATTCCCCACGGGTCGCGGTGGATGGGGACAGTTTTTTTAAGGCCCTCGCAACAGTAGGTGCTTTCGAGGTCGGGGAGGGCGGCTTGGAGGTCTTTGGCACTGATGGGCATTGCGTTCCTCTTGCGTTGTTAGGTTCAGGATATTCTGCAAGGCCAATGCGTTTGCCGCAACATGCCCATTGAACTGCTCTTTAGTTCAGCACAGTTCACTTTATAGTTCGGAGTTTGTGGCATGAAATCAATTACCATTCGCGGAATGGACGATGAAATGGACCGGCAAATCAGGGAGAAAGCCGCAGCCCAAGGCAAGAGTTTGAACGAGACCATGTAAAGGGTTGCTCGAACAGGCAGTGGGAGGGCGGCACTCGCGGCGAGAAGAATTTGCCGATCTATTTGGCTGTTGGTCGGCAGCGGATCTAGCCGAGTTTGAACAGGTGACAAAAGACCTCCGCCAGATTGACCCCAGCGACTGGAAATGAATCGCATACTTTTCGACACCAACGCCTGTACTGCTTTTCTAACCGGCAATGAGCGCGTACTGAATGCGCTGACCGAGGCGGAAACAGCGTTTTTCTCCGCCATTGTCATCGGGGAATTATACACTGGCTTTTGCGGCGGCAATCGGCTCAGGGAAAACAAGGCTCTGCTAGCGCGTTTTTTGCAAAAGTCCAATGTGCGCGTCCTCGACGTCACCGCCGAAACCGGGGAAATCTTCGGCCAAATCAAAAACGAGCTACAAAAAGCTGGAACGCCGATACCGCTAAACAATATATGGCTAGCGGCACAGGCTATGGAAACCGGCTCGGTTATCGTCTCCTTCGACGCGCATTTCGACCAAGTCAGCGGACTTAGGCGCTGGATATGGTAGGCCGATCGTGGATCGGGCCGGGGTGGTTGCGAAGCGAACCACCTTTGCGGCCGGTGAGCGCGGCTTGGATCTCGCCGAGAATGGACAGGGCAATTTCCTCGGCCGTTTCAGCGCCGATGTCGAGGCCGACGGGGCTGAAGAGGCGTGCGGCCTGCTCATCGCTTGGCGCAATGCCTTCTTTTTGTAAATCGGCGAGCAGACGCTGAGTGCGCTGGTGCGGGCCGAGGACGCCCAAGTAGGCGAGGGGAACGTCGAGCAAATCCCGCAACAGAGCTTGATCCTGCAGGTAGTTGTGGCTCATGATGACGGCGCACGAGCGATTGTCGAACTGAAGCCCCTCGGGCAGATGACCGGGCTGGGCGAGGAGAACTTGCCTAGCCCAAGGGAAGCGCTCGGCGCGGGCATAGGCGAGCCGGTGGTCGGCGACGGTGACGCGCCAGCCGAGTTCGCCAGCTAGCCGGGCGAGGGGCACGGCGTCGTAGCCAGCGCCGAAGAGATAGAAAGCGATGGGTGGCAGCAGAGGCTCTATGAGAAGGGCCGCCTTGCCTTGCGTCAACTCGTAGTGGCGAGTGCAGCCCGGGGCGATGGGGAGTCGGGTGTCGTCGAGGGTAGCGAGGATTCCGGCGGCGTTGAGCGCAATCTCGCGCAGCTCCAAGTCGGCGATGTCGTCGCGGGTGTTTTCCCGCTCGTCGAGGATTAGATGTTGGCCCGGCGCGGCATTGGTTTCCCCCTCGGTGGCAAAGACTGTGACGAGAACGCCGTGCCGATTCTCCAAGGCGCAGCCGTGCAAGAAGGTTGGATAGTGGAAGGGGCTGTCTTGGGGCAGGCGCTCTAAGAGCACATCCACCGTGCCGCTACAGCCTAAGCCGGTGCCCCAGAGGATGTCGTCTTCGGAGGTAGCGTCGTAGTGGAGGAGACGGGGCTGGCCATCGGCGAAGACGGCTTGCGCATTTTCGCGTACATCGCCTTCGAGACAGCCTCCGCTGATGGTGCCCAAGCTCTGGAGGTCTGCTTCGATGAGCATGCGGGTGCCCGGGCCGCGATAGACCGAGCCGGAGGTCTGGACCACAGTGGCTAGCACATAGGGTACACCCGCCTCGTCAAGCTCCTGGGCGCGGCGGAGGATCGTTTGCAAGTCTTTCACGGCTGGACTCCAAAGCGCCGGTACCAGTCGGATCTAGTCGGCGCAGCGGGCTGGGCTTTCGTCGGCGCGGGCGGCGCAGGGCGGCGCAGGTCCCGCGCGGCCGTCGCGCCGCGCAGCGTCATCAGATATCCGACAAGGGCCTTGAGGCTCTCGATATTGTGGGCCGGAGCAAAGAGGTCAATGTACGGCAAGGCGGCCTGCATACCGCGCGTGGCAGGCCGGTAGTCCGGGCTGCCCAACAGAGGGTTGAGCCAGATTAGGCAGCGGCTGCGGCGCTGCAACGTGTGCATACTTTCTTCGAGGATCTCAATATCGCCGGTGTCCCAGCCGTCGCTGACGATCAGCAGCGCGGTCTGATGATCGACGAGGGCGGCGTGTTCGCTGAGGAAGGTCGCCAGCGAGGTGCCGATGCGCGTACCGCCCGACCAGTCCGGCACCTGCGCGACAATCGCGTCTAACCCCGCGCTCAGGTCGTTGTCTCTCAGCAGGGGCGCGATGTGGTGTAACGAGGTCGCAAACGCAAACGTCTCGATGCGGCGATAGGCGTTTTGGAAGGCGCACATGAACTGGATCAAGAAGCGGCTGTACAGGTCCATGGACTTACTGACATCGCACAACAAGACCAGCTTGGGCTTCTGGCGAGTGCGGCGGCAATAAGACAGGTCCAGCAGCTCGCCGCCTCGACGCAGGTTGGCGCGGAGGGTGCGGCGCAAGTCGAGGCGGCCCGGCGGGCCGGCGGGCCGATAGCGACGGCTGAAGCGCGTAGCGAGCGCACGGGCGATGGCTTGCAGCAACCGCCCGATCTCCTCTAGCTCTTCGGCGTTAAAGTCCTTAAAGTCGCGCTTTGTATGTACCTCGATGGAGCTGTACCCGGCGGCTTCGCGCTCTTCTTCGGTCGGCTCGCCTTGTTTGAGCCAATCGCGAACGCTCGTCAAGCCACTCTTGACGGGACGGTTGGCACTGGTCTTTGCGGAGGCAGGAGACTCGGGCCGGGGCCGACCCAACTCGCTAGCGCGATCCCATATCGACCAATAGGTATCGAAGAGCGCGTCGAAAAGCTTCTGCTCGGCGGGCGTCTTGGCCAAAATCGTCCGCAGGCTTAGCCGAAAGTCCTCCGGGTCTGACAGGTCAATGGCCGCGAGGGCGCGGAGCGCGTCTTGCTCCTCGCCTAAGGCCGGGCCGGAATACTGGATGCGCAACAGGCGACAGAAGCCGACCAAATTCGCGCTCAACGCGCCGTGCAGGGCGATGTCGTCGATTTTGTGATTCATCGTTGTGGAGCCAGCTTGGCGCGGACCCCCAATCCTTCCAAGAACTCGGCCAGCGATTGTTTCACCTGCGCCACGTCGCGTTGGTCTTTGAACACAATGCCCAAGGTATCCGCCACTACTTCGAGGTCGAGGTGGTGCTGGTGCAGGGCGACGAGGGCCTTGGCCCAGTCGAGGGTTTCGGCGACCCCGGGGATCTTTTCGAGGCGCTGCATGCGAATCTTTTCCATGAAGCGACAGATCTGCTCGGCGAGTTGGATGTCGATCCCAGCGACCTTGCCGCGCACGATCTCCACTTCCTTGGCAAATTCCGGGTAGTCGATCCACAGATAAAAGCAGCGACGGCGCACGGCGTCGGAAAGCTCGCGGGTGCGATTGCTGGTCAGGATTACGTGCGGTCGCGCGGCAGCGCGGATGGTGCCGATTTCGGGGATGGTAATCTGCCAGTCGGACAGCACTTCGAGGAGGAAGCTCTCAAACTCCTCGTCGGCTCGGTCGAGTTCGTCGATCAGCAGCACCGGCGGGACGGACTGGGTGATAGCTTGGAGCAAAGGGCGCTTGAGCAGGAAGTCCTCGGAGAAGAGGTCAACCTCGCGCTCGGCTAGGGGGCGTTGGCTCTTCTCGTCGAGCTTGATGTGCAAGAGCTGGCGCTGGTAGTTCCACTCGTACAGGGCAGCGTGGGCGTCTAGCCCTTCGTAGCACTGCAAGCGGATCAACTCGGTGTCGAAGGCACGGGCTACGACCTTGGCGACCTCGGTTTTGCCGACGCCAGCCGGCCCCTCGATGAGCAAGGGACGTTCTAGGGTCTGAGCGAGGTACACGGACATAACAACTTGGCGATCGGCGACATACCCGTGCTCGGCGAGCATCTCTTGGATCGCAGCAGTGGCACTCATTAAACCCCTCTCGTTGCGCAGTGTAACGTCCTATTCGCCGCCCACAAAGCTGCTCTTGCCGACTGCATGGTCGGAGGCGCGGGCGGTGCAAGTTTTCTAATATCACGCGTCGACTTCCGCATAGCAAGAACGCGCCGACTTCGCCCAACATTGCCCACTGCTAGGGATTCTCTATATTTCCAAGTCTCTTTAACGCCGTCTGTGGATACCTTTGTATGGCCCTTGAAACACCTACCAAAACCGAGTTGGTACGCGACCTTTTGGGCCGCCCGTTGGCCTCTTTGCGCGTGTCGGTCATCGACCGCTGCGACCTGCGCTGCCAGTACTGCATGCCCGAAGAGCACTACACCTGGCTGCCCAGTAAAGACATTCTCAACGCCTCCGAGATCGAGCGCGTGGTAGATGCCTTCTGCCAAGTTGGAGTCCGCAGCGTACGCCTGACCGGCGGCGAGCCGCTGTTGCGCGCCAATCTGCCCGCGCTCGTCGCCCGCCTCGCCGCGCTGCCCCTCGTCGAGGACTTGGCGATGACGACCAACGCCACGCAGTTGGCGCGGTGGGCCGAGCCATTGCGGGCCGCTGGTTTGCAGCGGATCACCGTCAGCTTGGACTCGCTGGATCCAGCGCGCTTCGCGGCTCTGACACGCCGCAACACCCACGCCAAGGCACTGGAGGGGATCCGCGCAGCCGCGGCCATTGGCTTTGACGCGCTCAAGCTCAACGTGGTCGTCATGCGCGATTTCAACGACGACGAACTCGTGGATATTCTCGAATTCGGGCGCGAGGTAGGGGCCGAGGTCCGCTTCATCGAATACATGGATGTAGGCGGCGCGACTCAGTGGTCTATGCAGAAGGTCGTTTCGCAAGCAGAAATGCTGGCGCGGCTAACGGCCCACTACGGGCCGATCGAGCCCGAGGCGGAGCGCGGCTCAGCGCCCGCAGCGCGCTTCCGCTTGAGCGATGAGACGCGCTTTGGCATCGTCGCGTCCGTCACTGAGCCGTTTTGCGGAGCCTGCGACCGCAGTCGCCTGACGGCCGATGGGGTGTGGTACACGTGCTTGTACGCGCAACAAGGCACCGACCTAAAACCTTTGCTGCGCGGCGGAGCCGACCGCGCACGGCTAGTGAGACGGATGCGCGGCGGGTGGGCGGGGCGGACGGACCAAAGCGCCGAAGAGCGAAGCCGCGACCCGCAGCGCGGCGCACTCTATCCGGCCGAAGCCTTAAAAGCCGATCCACACCGCGAGATGCACACCCGCGGCGGTTGAGCCACTCCCTCCCCCTACATGGATTACTTTCGCGCCAAACGCTATTTGGACGCCCTACCCGACTGGGAGGTCGGCCGTCCAGCGCCCGGGCCGGTCGCGGATTACCTGCCGAGGATGCGCGCCCTGCTGGCCCGCCTCGGCAGCCCGCAGACGCGCTTTCGCTCAGTCATTGTCGGCGGAACCAACGGCAAGGGGACGGTCGCTAGCTTGCTCGCCGCCATCCTAAAGGCACACGGGCATAAGGTCGGGCTATACACTTCGCCGCACCTACACACCCAGCGCGAGCGGATCCGCATTGACGGCGAGATACTCAGCAAGGAACAATGGGCCGCGGCCGTGTCACACCTCGACAATTGCACCCGCGACTTTGGCCGGGAGGCGTTGGGTTCGTTCAGCAAGTTTGAGGCCCTAACCGGCCTCGCGTCCCATCTCTTCGCGCAGCAGGGCGTGGAGTTCGGGGTTTTTGAGGTGGGGCTTGGAGGCCGCTACGACGCGACTAACGCCTGGGACTCGGAGCTGGCAGTCCTGACGGCCATCGGCCTAGACCACGTGGACCTGCTGGGCAATACCTTGAAGGAAATCGCCGCCGACAAGCTGCACATCGGCCGGCCGGGTCGTACGCTCATTACTACGGCAGCGCAAACACCCGAGGTAATGGACTTGCTTCGGCAGACCTGTGCAAAGCGGAAAGTAGAATTGCAGGTTGCCGGAACCGAGTGGCCGAGCCGTCCGGCGACCTACGCGGAAAATGCGCGGCTGGCCCTTGAGGCGGCGCAGCGGCTCGTCCAAGGCTTAGAAGACAAGGTCGCACACCAAGTCGTGGCGACCCATCGCTGGCCGGGCCGCTTTGAAGTGGCGCAAGAAAAGCCGTTGGTCTTGCTCGACGGGGCGCACAATCCGGCGGCGGCCGAGGCGTTGGCCGGAGAGTTACAGCGGCTGAGTGCGGAATGGGTGCTGGTGGTCGGCGCGGGAGCAGGGCACGATGCGGCGGGGATTTTGCGCGCCCTAGTGCCGGTGGCTCAGCGAGTCTTGCTGACCTCATCGGACCATCCACGGGCACTGGCACCAGCGGTGCTGGCGGACTTGGCACCGGACGGACTAGCCGTTGAGCAGCAGCCTGCAAGCCGTCAAGCTCTCAGGCGCGCCCTAACGCTGGCGGGGAGCAGAGGCCGAGTCTGCGTGGCTGGGTCGCTGCACTTGGTGGCTCGGGCGCGGGAGTTTTTCGCCCTACCCGGCGAGCGCGACGGCATTACCGAAGACATGGCGCTGGAGAATCTGGAGTGCGTTGCCGAGGCGGGCCGGCGGCGGGGACTCGTCTGCGAGTGGATTTCGCCAGATCGCACTCGGCTTAAATTGTCTGGCGGACGGCGGCCCTTGCGCTTCTGGCGCAACAAGCATCCCTTCAGCGACTACGTCGAGGCCCGGCTCGCCGAAGACAAGGCATACCAGTACGAGGACTTCGCTGCGGCCGGGTTGCCAGTCCCCTACACGCTCAAGCTCTTCAACCCGCTGGCCGATGCGCGCTTCGACCGCTACAAGACGCACACTTCAGTAGCGGAAATCGTCGAGGAGGTAGTGGCGCGGTTTGAATTTCCCCTCGTGGTCAAGAAGTGCCACAGTTCGCTGGCGCAGGGCGTGTTTTTGGAGCGCAACGCAGCAGACCTCGGCAAGCGGCTCGAATCCCTCTTTGAAAACAGCGCCTTTTTAGACAACATCGCGCTGGTGCAGCAATTCGTGGCCGGGCCGGAGTATCGGATCGTCGCCAGCCAAGACGAACTGCTGCTGGCCTATCGCAAGGAAAGCGAGGCCGTGGGGATGGATGGGGACCTCAATCCGTTGCATCAGGCCACAGGACGCGCCGTGCGGGTAAAAGACGAGGCGCTGCTAGCGCCGATGCAGGTGCTGACGGCGCGGGTGGCCCAAGTCTATGCGCTCGGTTTTTACGCCATTGATCTCATCCACGGCGAGGACGGTTTCTCCATCCTCGAACTCAATCCTAACCCCATGTGCTACGCCTACAACCGCGACAATGGACGAAAGGACTTCGTCGAGCTGTACGAGCGGCTACTAAAACAATTTGCACTATAAAGAGTCGGACTTCTTGCCACCCTCCATTGTCATTCCCGCGCATGCAGGCTTCACTACGCCACCCGTTTTCACGGGCACAGGCTTTTAGGCGTGCCATCCACTCCGCGCACGATGCGGACCCCCGTCTGCACAGGGACTGCACAGGGACCGGCTTGGGCGCACTCCGTCGAGTCGTCGCGTCGCTCAGCGGTCCGACTGAACGCACCTAAGCCCGAACCGCCGAGGGGTACGCTGGATGCCGGCTTGTCCTGCTGCCACAAGGTGAAGCCCAAGCAGGACAAAAGCTGCGTAACATCAACTAACAAAGGAATCACCATGGATATTCAGACCCGCCTCATCCACGCTGGCGAGGAGCGCATCGAAGGCGCAGTAGTGCTGCCCATCTTCCAGAGCTCGACTTTTGTCTCGCAAGACGATCAGGACTACGACGCCAGCCGCTATCTTCGCCTCAACAACACGCCCAATCATCTCGCATTGCACGCCAAACTAGCCGCTGTCTGCGGCGGCGAGGATGCCTTGGTGGCCGGTTCGGGAATGGCGGCGATCACCACTGCGCTGCTGACCTTGCTCAACAGCGGCGATCACCTGCTGATCCAAGACTGCCTCTACGGGGGTACGCACAGCTTTGTGACGCAGGATGCGCCTCGTTTGGGGCTACACTGCGACTTTATCGCGGGCAACGCACCCGAGACGTGGGCGGCCAAGCTCCGGCCCGAGACGCGGGCAATCTACGTGGAGACCATGACTAATCCGCTGTTGGAGGTCGCCGATTTAGAGGCGGTAGTGGAATTTGCGCGTACGCACGGGCTGGTTTCGCTGATCGACAATACCTTTGCCTCGCCGTGCAACTTCCGCCCGCTGGAAATTGGGTTTGATATAGAGCTACACAGCGCGACCAAGTACCTCAACGGCCATTCGGACCTCGTCGCGGGGGTAGTCGTCGGCTCGGCTGCTCGCATCAGCGCCATTACGCACAAGCTCAATCACCTCGGAGGGTCGTTGGACACACACGCCTGTTTTCTGTTGCAACGGGGCATGAAGACCCTGTCGCTGAGAATGCGGCAACACGACGAAAATGGGTTGCGGCTGGCGCACCTTTTGGCCGAGCAGGCGCAAGTGGCGCGAGTGAATTACCCGGGGCTGGAAAGCCATCCGCAATACGAGCGGGCGCAGCGGCTGTTTGCCGGGGCGGGTGGGGTGTTGAGCTTTGAGCTGCACGAGGGCGTGGAGGCCGCCGAACGGTTGCTGTCCAAGCTAATTCTGCCCGCGTCAGCTCCCAGTCTCGGCGGGGTCGAGACCCTCATCACTCGGCCAGTTACCACGTCGCACAGCGGCTTGAGTCGAAAAGAGCGGTCGGCCATGGGCATAGCCGATGGCTTGGTGCGGGTGGCGTGCGGCATTGAGGCCGCCGAGGATTTGTGTGCAGACTTTGCACAGGCGCTGGCTGGCTAGTCCCGCTCTGTTATCTAACTTGAAAAAAAGCAGGTTCGATGAGTCCGTATAACACATCATTGGCCGAGCAGTTGCGGCCCGTGCAGAAGCAAATGCACGAGCAGTACTCGTCTGTGATGCCGATCAGCCAAATCTCTATCAAAATCAACCCATGCGAGGGAACCGACCCCTTTGCAGCGGCTCAACAGAAAGTCTTGCAATGGACAGCCCAGCGCGTTGGGCAACGGCTCCCGGCGGAAGCTTGGAGTGGGCAATCCTTTGAGACCGAGAAAATTGGGGCGCAGTACGCCGCGGCCGTGTTGTTGGATGATCTGGCTATGTGGGGGGCGCGGCTCGATGATGCCGACAAGTCCGTGCCGCAACTTACTTGGGTTACAGAGGTTGGGCTAAAGCAGCTATCTGACCGGTCCATTGCCGTCAGCGCCCGCCTCGCGTGTACTAGGCGCGGGACGGATAACTTCATTGAGCGGTCCACTCCCGATTTCATTCGGCCAATTGCCACCATTGGCACCGCCTTGCTAGACGGTCGTTTGTTGCGTCCAAATCCATGGCTGGTTTCCGACGACGAAATTCTGTCGCTGTGCGACTTGATTCGCGACCCCAGGCGCCGGGCCGCTGTCATTGTCGCGTCGCTCCCGGTCGGCTCCACTGATGCAAAAAACGCGACGTTCCCACTTGACATTCTATGCCGTAGGACGTTTGGTGCCGCCCACGTAGCCATCCTCACCGGGCCGGCCACCTTCCGCTTGACCGACGAGTTTGGGAAGGAGTTTTCCGTATTCAATCGAGCTGTCAGAAACTACCGACCGAATTTTAATCCCGAGGTAGATGAACCGCATCAACACCCATGGGCTACAGCCCGTCGCATTCAGAATTGGGACGGAGGCCCGGCTGCGTACGCGAGATTTTTGGCCGACCACATACTAAAGGACACAGTCAAGCGTTCGGATGCCGAGAGCGATCCCCCGTCCTTTGCCAAAATTCGCCGACTGGCATCGGAGCGTCGCATAGAGCGCGCCAAGGAGACTAACGCGACCATAGCAGAAAGGCTCGAACTGGCTGAGGCCCAAATCGTCGAGCTCCAATCCGAGCGCGAAGAGATAGAAGAGACCTTTGAAGGCGTCCTGAAGTCCGTAGAGCAAGAGCGCGATGTAGCCCAAGCCAAGGCCGAGACCGCGACCCAACGCGCATGGAATTTACGCGCCCGCGTGGAGATGCTCGAAAAGGCACTCGGGTCGAGCCCAAAAGAGCCGGAGATTCCCAGCAACCTGAACGATTTTGAGCAGTGGTGCGACAAGAACCTTGCGGGGTTTGTCGAAGTCTTGCCACGCGCCAAACACGCTGCCAAAAAAAGCAAGTACGAAGACCCTGCTTTCTTGTACAAAGCCCTGCTTTTGCTCCGCGATTATTACGTTCCCATGCGGCTCTTCGGCTCTTCTAAAGCCGACGCTTTCAAGCAGGCTTGTTTGGCCCTGAACATTGAGAATACCCAAACCTTTGCCGGCGCACGGTATGGAGAGTACGGCGACATGTATTTCGTGCGCTATGCCGGTCAGTCGCGCCTGCTTGACTGGCATCTGAAGAAGGGTAGCACCCGGGACGTACGCCGCTGTTTTAGGCTGTATTTCTTTTGGGACGAGGACTCGGAGCAGGCCGTTGTTGGATGGTTGCCTTCACACTTGGACACGCGAAAGAGCTAGGCAACTTAGGCGGCAAAGGCACGCGCTATCGCCATGGAGGTAAGTGAGAGAAACCAATGAGCGTCCAACAATCACAATATCCCGTAGCGATCAAAAACCTCCCTCGGCGACTGCCCCGCAGCTAGTTCATCCCGCACTACGTTTTCCCCGGCGAGCTTTTCCATGGCTTTTTTGTGGACCTCGCCTTTGATCGCCGCCGGGATCACGGCCACGCCGTCGTAGTCGGCTAGGATGAAATCGCCGGGGCGAACCTGCACACCGCCGCAGGTGATGGGTTGGTTGATCGTCTTGGCGAGGATGCGGCCCGCCGAGTCGAGCGGCGAATAGCCTTTGCAGAAACAGTGGTAGCCCATGGCGTTCATCTGGCGCACATCGCGGACCAAGCCGTCGGTAAGCACGGATTCGACGCCGCGAGCTTGGGCGGCCGTGGAGAGCAGCTCGCCCCAGAGGCCGGAACGCTCTTCGCCGTTGGTGGCGATGACGAAGACATCGCCGGGGCTAGTCTGATCGTAGGCGGCAAAAACTTGGCCGTAGGGATCCGGGTGGGGTTCGGTATCGGCGTACGCGTCGATGGTGAGGGCCGGACCGGCGATGTAGGCGTCGGGGCGGCTGGGCCGGATATCGGGCGTCATGGCCTGATCGCGGTAGCCGAGCTGGTCCATGATGTCGGCAACTAAAGCCGAGTAGATGGGCTTCCATGCGTCGTACATTTTTAATCTCCGTGTGTTCAGCGCTAATTCTCTTTCCTGCGTCCCCCATTAAAGGCGTCTGGCTTCTCGGTGCCCGAAGGCCAGTACCCGCTCGGATCTTCGCGCCACGGCGTCCCGCATAGCTCCGTCAAAACCCGCCACTCGGCCGCGCCCATGCCCTCTGGGTGAAAGACGAAGCGCTTGAGTCCGGCCGCCTCGGACGCCCGCAAAATGCCGAGTAGGTCGCGTACGGGCATGGGGTCGCCGGCGTGTGGCGTGCGACCGGTCGAGACCCAGCAGATTACCTTGTCGGCACCGGCCGCCTCCAAAGCGCGGCGCGTTTCGCCGTACACGACCTCGCTGAAAAACTCGTCGGGAAAGCCGGCCTCCAAGTCAAAGAGCGTCCGCACCTGAGGTAGTTTGATGCCAAAAAGCGCCTCGACCACGGCAAAGGCGTCCTCCTCTGCCAGCCCCGGATTCCACTCCCCAATCGTCTGCACCCAGCGCGCTAGTGTGCCGTAGAGGCCGTCAAAACCGCGATGCCAATAGTAGTGCTTGGGCAGTATATAATCGAAGTATTCGGCCATCCGCTCGTAGTCCTGCCCGGTCAACCCAGAGACGATGGCCGTGCGCGGGATCCCGCCCAGCTCAATTTTGCGCGAGGCTTGATCGACGATTGTGCGGGCTTCTACCCAAGCGCGGCGCGACTTCTCCTGACGCATCCGCAACCAATACAGCCCGTCCTCGTCGAGGTCGATTAAGTTCAGCACCGAAAAGAGGCCGCCTTGGGCGAGGTAGCGCACCCGCTGGGGCGTCAGCCGACACAGAGCCTGCCGCAGATGGTCGATGCCGCGCTGCATCCGCCCGACATCGGCCCCCATGGCGGCAAAAAGCTGGTCTTCGCCGGGCCGGAGCTCCAAAAGCTCTCCGCCGTGATGGAACGCTAGCTCGTAGTGGTTTTCGCCGGGGCCGTCGATAATGACGCCTTTTACTTGGGGGTAGAAAGCGATCAAGTCCTCCAGCCCGACTAGCCCGCCGCGGCCCATGCCAAAGGTCATAATCTGCCAGCCACGTGCCGCTGCGTCATCCATCATGGCTTGAAGCTTTTTTTCCTTTTCTATATCGCGGGGTGTCTCCTCCGGCGGCTCGACGCCGTGCTCAGCATAGAGCTTGGGATTGGCCGGATAGCTGGAGATCACCGAACCATCGTCCTGCTTAAACTGCATGCGGCCGACGATAATGCCCTCGACGCCGCCTTCTTCCCAAGCGTCGAAGCGCTGCTGGTAGTCTTCGAGCCAGTGTTCGAGGGGCTGGTCGCTGTGGGTGAAGATCCAGAATTTCACAAGGGCCTCCTTAGCGGTCTAACCACTTGTAAGCGATCTTGCCGTTTTTCCAGAAGTACTTGTCCGCCACGCCCTTTTCGCCAAAGTACGCTTTGACGATGGAGATGGCGGCCTCAAAACTCCCCGCCCGATCGCTGACGGGCCAATTGCTGCCGTAGATCACGCGGTCTGCGCCAAAGGCGTCCCACATCGCGTCGAGGATTGGGCGATAAAAATCCAGCTCTTCCGGTGCCGGATCTACCCTGCTTTGCTCCATGATCGCCGAGACCTTCACAAAGACCTGCGGTTGCTCGGCCGCTTGGGCGATGGCGTCCAACCACGCCGGATCGGGATCGCCGCCGTCGGTCCCTACCCCACCACAGTGGTTGATGACGATGCGCAATTCGGGCAGTCGCCGGGCCAGTTCGGACACTTGGCCCAAGTCCGCCGGCCCCACCAGCGCGTCGAGCTGCAAGTCCCGCGCGACGAGGTGCTCCATGTCAGCGAGAAAAGACCCGGCCTCCAAGTCGGCAAAATACCCGCTGCCACAGCGAATGCCGCGGAAAAGCGCGTTTGCCGCAAGGCGGTCAATGTCGCTTTTGAAAGCCGCTCGGTTGGGATCGACATGGCCCACCAACCCGACGATATAGGAGTCGGCGGCGGCCAAATCCAAAATCCACTGATTGTCTGCCAGCCATGCACTGGCCTCCACCACCACTGTCCCGGTCACCCCTTCGGGCGCGGCGAGAGCGCGGTGATGCTCGGGCAATACCGTGCGGTAGAGCAGCGCGTTGTCGGCTGGCGGCCAAGGTACCCCTTCGGGCCGGGTGGGATCGTAGAAATGGGTATGGGTGTCGATGATCACGATGCGTTCCTTTCTGTCATAGTGGTTGGCTCCGATCATTCGGTCGGAGGGAGAAGCGTTTCGATCAGCGTCGCAAACGCCTCTATATCCCCTGCCTCGGTATCGAACGAGGTCATCCAGCGCACCTCGCCCCGATTCCAAGGATAAAAGAAAAACTCCTGCTGCAAAATGGGAATCACCTCCACCGGCAACCGGGCGAAGACGGCGTTGGACTGCACTGGGTAGATCACCTCCACCCCGCGAATGGGCCGCACTCGCTCTGCCAGCACCTGAGCCATGGCATTGGCGTGCTGGGCGCTCCGACGCCACAGGTCGTCGGTCAACAGGGCCGTAAACTGCGCGGCGACAAAGCGCATCTTAGAGGCCAGTTGCATCCCCTGCTTGCGCGCCCGGCGATAGTGCACGGCCAACTCAGGCTCAAAGAAGACCACAGCTTCCCCCAGCATCAGGCCGTTCTTGGTGCCGCCAAACGACAGCACATCGACCCCGCAATCCCCGGTGACCTCCCGCAGTTCCAAGCCCAAGCTCACGGCTGCGTTGGCGATCCGCGCCCCATCGACGTGCAGGAGCAACCCGTGTTCGTGGGCGCAGTCGGCGAGGGCACAGATCTCGCTGGGTGCATAGACGGTGCCCAATTCGGTGGACTGAGTAATCGACACCACGCGGGGGCGCACTTGGTGCTCGTCGCCGCGAGCCGCAATGTGTGCAGCGACTCCCTCGGGAGTGATTTTGCCGTCGGGCGCGGGCGCGGGCAGGAGCTTGACGCCGGCCACCTGTTCGGGGGCACCGCATTCGTCGATGTGGAGGTGGGCCGTGTCCGAGCAGATCACCGCGTCGCAAAAGCGCGTGAGTGCGGAGAGGGCCGTAACATTGGCTCCGGTGCCGTTGAACACAAAGAAAACCTCTACCTCCGATCCCAACACCTCGCGAAAAAGCGCGACAGCTTCGGCCGTGTGGGGATCGTCCCCATAGGAATGCACGTGCCCCACGTTGACTCGCTGTAAGGCCGCCATGACCTCGGGGTGGACCCCAGCGTGATTGTCGCTGCCAAAGCCGCGAATGCGCTCGCCCATTATTGCCAGTGCCTTTCTCTGTTGTGTGTTTTACTACTTAGGTTGTCGTCTCGTCGGGGGTTGCCCCTCAAGTCCCTCCCGATGAAACGATTTCTAATCACGCACGCATAGCCTGAACCGCAGCTTTTCGTTCAACTTTTCCACGAACGCATCTTTGTTCGGCACCGCGGGGTTGCTTCGCATGGCTTGATATACCTCCTCAACGGTGGTCGATATGAAGCGAGTAGGTGTCAACGTCAAACGATCGCCGTTTGGCACCATGTCGTACAGCGCGAATGCGGAAGCGTATTTCGGTGAAAATCCATCCTTCTTGAAGCCGTATCGGGAGACCAAGTTCGCATAAATATACTCCTGTATAACCCAGTAGCACTTCGAGTCCCAGGCCTCGTACACGATGCCTTTATTCATCAGTTGAGTGATGGCGCGCTTTATCGAGTCGTAGGTATTCATCCCAAACTTGTAGGATTGACTCTGTAAGTTGCTCCCTTCGTAGAAATCGCATATTCCGCGAACCAACTCTCCGGTTTGCGTCGTAGAGTCGGACTGAAATTCGACGGCGACAAATTCATCCACCGTAGATTGCATTGGTTTGTGTTTGGTTATGACGTAATCAATGTTGCCCACGTTCGGCAGGCGGACTTCAGGAAAAACAACGATATTGTCCGTATTGCCAAAATGGTGTACTGCAATGTCTTCCAAAACCCGGGCCACCCCGGCGAGCGAGCCGCGTTCCTCAAAGCGATGCGGGCAAATTGCGTGGATCTCGCCGTCGTACTCCACGGAACAGACACCAAAAGGAAAGTCAATCAGCCGGCTTTCCTTGTTGCACCGCTTTTCTCGGAACGGGCACCGATGATCTCGGCGAGCGTTTCGCGCTACATCGGAGCGATTCCCGACCGGGTACCCAAAATTTCCGCCGGCCGTCTGCCCAAGTTCTCAGCCATCTGTTCCCTCCCGAATGAGGCTTTTCCAAGCGGCGCGAATTTCGCCCGGCGAGAATGCACTTTCCAACAACCAGCCCAGCGTTGCGCCGCATTGCCGGCAAAACGTTTCGCTGTCATTGGTGTCAATAGCGTCCAAGGGCGTCCACGGAGTGGATAGTCTGTTGCCGTCGAGAGCAAAAACCAAAACGCTGTCGTGCCGGATTGAGTTCAAGTTGCGGATGTGTACTGAGATAGGATGTTCGGAATACACTACGTAAGCGTTCATCAGCCTAAACCCAGCGCTTTTGAGAGCCAACGTGAGTTCGGCCCACGCTCTAGGATCCCAGTGGTGAAAAGTAAACACCATCCGCCCGGTCTGCTTCTTTAGAACGCGCCCGCACTCTGCGAAAATCCCCGCGAGCACTCTCATAAAATTGCTGGCACCAGCGGTCGCTTTTGTCGCGACAGCACTGTCGGATTCGTCGTAACTCCATTCGGCCTCGTCGGGAAGCAGGCGCGTCAGCCACACCCGAAAAAAAGCCGCCAGATTGCTGTATTGCACGCTGTCGTAATAGGGAGGGTCGGTCACTATCACATCTACGGAATGGTCGTCGATGGGCAGGCTCCGCGAATCGCCCTGAATGAGCCAAAAGCGGCTCCGATCGCGCACGAGCTCAGCCTGATTGAAAACCTCAACGCCGTCATCCACTTCTCCCGATATCTTGACTAACCGCCTTTTGCCGTCTTCCCCAATTTTCCGTTCAACGGGCAATACCGACCACTTGCGCCCTCGCTCAATCCGGTCGCGAAAGAGCAATTGCAGGTTGCCGGATGACTTGCGAGGATTGACCGGGTTGTTCTCCAGTGCCGTGTATTGGAACGAATAGGCATGCAAAGCGAAAACGTGCCGAATCGCGCCCGGACGGCGCTTGTACCAACCCTTGTACCCGCAGAGCATTGCATTGAACTCTAAAGATGTGGACACAAGCATCCCGAGGGTGAGTTTATCTATGCCCGCGTAGTCGTGCAGTTGCCGAATCACTTGATGCAAGTATAGTAGCTGACGGGATGAAAAAACATCGAGGTACGAACGGACATTGCGTCTTAGCAGGTCGCCGGACTTAGGGCCGTCATGCACCCTGAAATCCTCCAATGGCCCGAAATCCAGTTCGCTGCGCCGCTCGTCGGCCCGCTTGATTCGCGCCAAGTCCGCCTCACTAGGCGAACGGAAAAAGCTGCCGTGATCAGGGCAGGCCGCAACAATCGCAATCGGCGCATAGCGTACATAAAGTGGCAAATCGAGCAGTTCCTCGTACTTCTGACCGCAGCTAGGACACTCCTTTTCGGCTTTGGTAATCAGATTCGCGGCTGCACTGGGAGACAACGTTTCGACGGCGGCTTGCTGCCCATTTTGATTGCGAAAAATCTCCCCGCTCTCAGGGCAAATGCTGATTTTTGCGTCGTCCTCGTGTCGCAAATCGCACTGGTCAATCTGCACGACATTCCGACAAGCGCATTTTTTACGCAGCCCGTGCAGCACATACTGGATATCCACAGTCTGCTCACAGGTAGGACATTCGGTCTGGAAGTAAGGCCCCAAGCTATTGTGCAGATCGGCGAAGAACCGATTGAAAGCCACTCGCAAACCCGTCAACTCAACCTGCGTAAGCGATGCTCGGGCCTGCACAATCGGGATAGGGTCAATGTCCGCGCCGATGACGTTCGCGCCGAGGCGAATCGCCTCGTGCAGAGTCGTGCCGCCTCCCATCATTGGGTCAAGCACGGTTATGCCTTCTAGTCCGCCAGGCGCGTAGTAATCGCGGCACTCGCGGTTGGCCGCAAATTGCTTGAGTATGGTGCGAAACGTGGAACCGCACCGCCGTGCCCACCACTTGTGCAGATACGTGTTTGGACGAAAGAGATGTTTGTTGAACACCTCCTGACGGGAAAGGTCGTTGACAAATTCCTCGGGAAAGGTGCGATCTATCCCGAGACTGTGTTCCGTTCGCCACGGGCGAATTAGTTCATTCAGCGTCAATTGGCTCACGTCGCGTACAACTTCTCCGGATGGTGGATTGATTTTTCTAACGATGAGTACTCGGCCATTTTGCACCCCTCGGCGGACGCACTTGCCATACTTTGCTGTGTGCAATCAATAGGTTGGGAAATTGTTCCATCATCAGTATCCAATAGGATTCGGTAGGTAGATGAACAAATATAGCTTCCCGGCGTCATTCTCCGGTGCCTCTCAATGCGCCTCTAGCCAGTTTTCGCCCACGCCCATCTCGATTGCTATCGGCACCTGCATCGGCAGGGCCTCGCGCATCTCGCGCTCGACTAGAGGCGGTAGGGTCTCTATCTCGTCCCGGTGCAGGTCGAAGACCAACTCGTCGTGGACCTGTAACAGCATCGCCGAACGGAACCCTTCCTCGCGGAGTAGCCGGTGGATGCGGCTCATGGCCAGCTTGATCATATCCGCGGCCGTACCCTGAATGCGGGTGTTGATCGCGTTGCGCTCGGCTCCTTTGCGGGTGGTGGCATTGCGCGAGTTGATATCGCGCAGATAGCGCCGCCGCCCAGTCATCGTCTCGACGTAGCCCTTGTCGCGGGCGAACTCCACGGTTTCATCGACATAGCGTTGTACCCCGGGGTACTGAGCAAAGTACTGCTCGATCCGCTCGGAGGCCTCCCGGCGGGAGATGTCGAGCCGCTCGGCCAGTCCAAAGGGCGAGATCCCGTAGATGATGCCGAAGTTGACCGTTTTGGCTTGGCGGCGCATCTGGGCTGTCACTTGGTCTTCTGCGACTTGGTAGATTTTTGCGGCCGTGGCGACGTGGATGTCACCGCCGCTTTTGAAGGTGTCCAGCATTCCCTCTTCACTACTGAGCGCGGCGGCGATCCGCAGTTCGATTTGCGAATAGTCGGCCGAGAAGAGCAGGTAGTCGCTGCTGCGCGGGACGAAGGCGCGGCGGATTTCCCGCCCCTGCTCGCTGCGAATGGGAATGTTCTGGAGGTTCGGGCGGTCGGATTTCATCCGCCCGGTGGCAGTCATTAGCTGTTCGTAGTTGGTGTGGACGCGCCCGGTGGCCTTATAGACCGCGCTGGGTAGCTGATCGACATACGTTGACTTGAGCTTGGTGTGCAATCGGTAGTCGAGCACCTGCCGCGCGATTTCGTGGCGATGAGCCAGCCGGCGCAAGACCTGTTCGCCCGTCTGGTACTGGCCGGTCTTCTGCGTCCGCCGCGCATTGGGGTCCAGCGCCAGCTTCTCAAAGAGTACGGTCCCGAGCTGATGGCCCGAATTGAGGTTGAAACGCTCGCCGGCTAGCTCGAACACGCGCTCGCTGGCTTGCTCAATGGCCGCCTCAAGCTGCTGCGAAAGCGCGGAGAGAGCCGCCGTTTCCATGCGGATGCCCTCGAACTCCATATCCACTAGCACCGGCAGGAGCGGGGCTTCGATCTCGTAGAAGACTTGGTGCTGCCCCATAGCTTCGATTTTCGGCCGCAGCGCCGCAGCGAGTTGGAAGGTGATGTCCGCGTCCTCACAGGCGTACTCGGCCACTTGCTCCACCGGCACCTGCAAGAGCGTTAGCTGCTCACCGCCGCGCTCGCCGATCAGCTCGGATATGGGCTTGGGCGAATAGGAGAGCAGGCTCTTGGCCAGCTCGTCCATGCTGCGTCTCAGCTCTGGCTCGGCCAAGGTCGCCGCCAGCATCGTGTCGAAGAAAGGCCCCTCCACCCGCACTCCGTGCCAGCGCAATACGGTGAGATCGTACTTGAGGTTGTGGCCGATTTTTTCGCTCGCTCCACTTGCAAAGACTGGGAGAAAATCCTCCAAAACGGCCAGCACCTCAGCCCGTGCCCCAAGCAGCGGCACGTAGTGGCCCGTACCCGGTGCCCACGAAAAGGCCAAGCCAATCAGGCTACACTGCCGGGCGTCGAGACCATCGGTCTCGCAATCAAAGCAAAACACAGGCTGCTCTAAGAGCTCCGCGATCAACGCCCGCCGCTTGTCAGGCGTATCAACGAGTTGATAGTCGTGCTCTACATCGGCCACCCCTCTAAGCGGGCCGTGGACCGGTTCCTTTTCGGCGCTAAATTCGTCGCCGAGGAGCCGCCGGCCCAGCGTACGGAATTCGAGCTCGGCGAAGAGGATCTCCAGCTTCTCACGGTCCCATTCGGCCTTGGCCAAATCCGCCAGTCCCACGTCCAGTGGCACGTTGCACTCGATGGTGACTAGCTCCTTGGAGAGCAGAGCCTGTTCCCGGTATTCTTCTACATTCTGTTTCTGCTTGCCCTTGAGTTGGCCGGAGTGGGCCAGCAATTCTTCGATGCTGCCGTACTGGGCGATGAGCTTTTGCGCCGTCTTGGGACCGATCTTAGGTACGCCGGGCACATTGTCCGAAGAATCGCCCATCAGCCCCAGCACATCAACCACTTGGTCAATCCGCTCAATCTGCCATTGTGCGAGGATTTCCGGCACCCCCAAAACCTCGGCTTCGCCGCCGCCGCGCCCCGGCTTGTACATAAAGCTCCGCTCGGAAACGAGTTGGCCGTAGTCCTTGTCGGGCGTGACCATGTACGTCGCAAACCCCTCGGCCTCGGCCTTTTTGGCCAAGGTGCCGATCACGTCGTCGGCTTCCCACCCCGGCTCGCGTAAGACCGGGATATTAAACGCCTCGCAGAGCCGGAATACATAAGGCAGGGCTTGGCTCAAATCCTCGGGCATCGCCTCGCGCTGGGCTTTGTACTCTTCGTACTTGTGGTGCCGATGCGTAGGCTCAGGCGTGTCGAAGACGACGGCGATATGCGTTGGCTCGCACTTTTCGATGATGGAGAGCAAGGTGTTGGCAAAGGCAAAAACGGCTGAAGCGTTCATGCCCTTTGAGGTCAGGCGCGGGTTGCGGATCAGGGCAAAGTGGCCCCGATAGACCAACGCCATGCCATCGAGTAGGAAGAGAACTTTTTCGCTCATGCAGGATTCTTTCGTCGCGCTCAAACGGCTTGGTTGGCCGCTTCGTAGTATTTGTTGATGCCGGGCACGTCGCTCATCCCGTGCCACACGCCCCGGAAGAGCGTGCGGCGTTTCTGTGGGAACGAGGCGATCACTTCGGACGACGGGCAGCCCTTGCCCCACTTGGAATTGACGGTGTCGTAGCAGGTAAACAAGGTCAGCCGGTCTCGCTGCTGGTTGGTCCAGCGCGTACCCGAATGGCACAGGGCCTCGGTGAAAATCACGGCCGAACCGGCTGGGCAGGTATAGCTCTCCCACAGCGCACTGTCGCGCTGGCTCAGCTCTTTGGGCCGGGGGAAGGCGGCCTTGTGGCTGCCCGGCAGAAAAAGCGTACCCCCGTCGCCCTCGCCGACTTCGTTGAGTTCCCACACCACTCGCGTCAGCCCGGAATGCACTTTACCCGGCTGCATCTGATAGATGTGCGAGTTGCCGCGAAAGTTGAAGTAGCCACCGCCGCCGTGCGGGCCGAAGTTGTCGTGTCCGGCCTGGCGATGGCTGGTATAGGTATGGTCGTAGCGGAACCCATAGCAGTCTTCGCTGGCCAGCCCTTGATGCGAGAGCACTTCGTTGAGTACGCCCACTACCGCCGGGTGGTCGAGCAAGATCTGCGACGGGCCGCCGTGATTGTCGCGCTCGGGCGGCGGCAGGGACTCGCGCTCGTAGAGAAACTTATGCTGGTGAGCGCGGATCGGCACCAACTCTTCTTCGCTCAACAGCGCAGGCAAGAGGATAAACCCCTTGAGGTCGAAGAAGTACTTCTGGGCCTCGGTCATCGGGATGACATCTCGCCCGTCGGCATTGGTCGTCGGTAGCAGCTCCATAACGCCTCAGTCCTTCCAGTTGAATATCACATTGAGCATGTTTTTCTCTCGGCGATACGCCATTTCGTAGGCTTGGACCATGTCCGAGTAATGCAGCCGGTGCGTGACTAGGCGGCTCGGTTGGAGCTTGCCTTCCTGCATAAGCGAGAGCACGTGGGCGCAGCGGCTGTCGTTGCCAAAGCGATCTCCATCCGGCGGAGGAAAAAGCGACCCAGCCCGGTCGTTGACGGCGCAAAGCGAAACGCCCTTGAAGTAAAACCAACTCATGTCCAGCGGGTTAAAATCCAGCGGCGCTTCGCCTCGCCCGGGCAAGCTGACGATCGCCACTCGCCCGTTGGACCGGACTACTTCCATGGCCGTGCGATACGCTGGCCAAGGATTAGCCGTCAGTATCACCAAGTCAATCCCCTGCCCGTGGGTGAACTCGTCCAGCTTGGCCGCTAGCGCAGGGTCGTCCGACAACAGGGCCTCGTGCGCCCCCATCTGGCGCGCCATGTCCAGCCGCACCGAGCTGTTGCCCAACCCCACGACCCGCGCCCCAAAAAGCGGGCCTAGTGCCACGGCCCCTAGCCCCAAGACGCCCAATCCCACGACGGCTACGGTCTCGCCGGGCGCGAAAAAAGCCTTGGTATAGCAATGCATGCTCAAGGCGTACAAATGGGCGAATACCGCATCTTCGGCTGCAACCCCATCCGGCACGGGTACGATGCTTTCGCTGTCCCGCGCTACGTACGCCGACTGATGGGGATGCCGCGACACCACCCGATCCCCCACTGCGAACTTGATAACCTTGCTGCCGACACCTCGCACCACACCTAGGTTGCTGTCGCCCACCCAGCGCGGAAAATCCGGTGCCCCAGGCACCTGTTCGGCCCCTTCGTAGTTGCCGCGGTCGGTGCCGATCTTAAATCCCGTAATCTCCGTCTCCACCCAAATCTGGTCGTCCTCCAGATTCTCCGTGTCCAGCGTCCGATCTTCAATCCGCAAGTCGCGCGGACCGTGCAGCATGGCAATTTTCATAGCGCTCTTCCTTTCAATTTCAAAGCCCGATCTCGTGGCGCAACGCCTCGGTCTCGGCGCACCAGTTGCCGACGTTCCAGCGGCCAAAAGCCCCCAAGCTGCCGCGCTCGTCTGGTCCGAAATAAACAGGGAGGTGAATAAGCGACAAGCCGCCGTGCGCCCGCGCTTGGTCCAACGCTCTCTCCAGCGACTCGGGCGAATACCCACCGCTCAATGCGACCACGCCTTCCACTGCGCTCGCCCAAGCTACGTAGTCAACGGCCACGCGGTCGCGGGTGCCACACTCGGCCCCGTACTGGGCTAGCTGCAGGCCCGAGATCGCGCCCATCCACCGATTGTCCAACAGCAAGATGCAACCGGTCGCTCCATGCTCTACGCCGTCAATGAGCACCTGTGGGTTCATGGTGAAAGAGCCATCGCCGCTAATGGCCAATCCGTAGAACGACTCGGCAGCTACTGCCGTGGCCAACAGCGCCGAGACTGCAAAACCCATATAGCTGGCCCCGGTCTCGGTAAAGGTGAGGCCCAAGCGATCGTCCTCTACTACCTGGAAGCCGTTGGCCTGCACGTCGCCGGCGTCGAAAAAACACACGGCGTCGCGGGTACGCGCCCAATCCGTGGCCACCTTGATCGCCGTCGGTTGGGTCAGAACCTCCGCGTCCCACACCTCCTCGTACAGCCGCGTAGTTGCCGCAGATCGATCCTTTGCTGCCGCCAACGGTCATGTTGCGCGGATGGTCGTACGGCAAGACGCCGGAAACTAAGGGACTGGTCGCCGCTACTGCATCGGCCAGCTCGAGCAATTCGGCCAACTCCGCCCCGGCCCCACGCGCTCCTCCGCCGACCTTGACGACGACGCGCTCAGCCGCGGCAATGGCGGCTGCCGCCGCTGCGTGGCGACCCTCATCGGCGGCCGGACCCAACGGCGGCGGTGCGCCCACGGGTGGCTTGTCCAAATTGAATTGCGCCAGCTCGGCCGGTTGCACGTTGAGCGGCAAGAGTAAGAAAAACGGCCCGGCTTGATGAGGATGCTCCACTGCGTTGAGTCCGCGCCGGAGCGCAGCGGCAAGTGCCAGCGGCGTGTGCAGCGAGTACGCCCGGCCCACGGTGCCAAACAGCCGCAGGAAGGCGTTTTGTTCGGTCCCAAGGATCTGCTGCATGTTCGGCCCTTCGTCTTGGGTCGTCTCGTCCCCGAGCAGATACCAGATGCCCAACCCGTCCGAGCGCGGGACCATGGAGGCCGCCAGCGCTTGCAATGCACCTGGACCAATCGAGGTGACGGGCGCGGCCTTTTCTCCGCGCACCCAGCGCAGGGCCGCGGCCGCATGTGACGCCTCGATTTCGCTGCGCACCCCACAGACGCGCACTAGCCCCGCGTCCTGATAAATCCGCAACACCTCGCCGATCTCGGTCGAGCCGTGGCCGAAGACGCAAAAGAAGGTCCTGACGCCTTGCAACCAAAGCCCCAAGACTAACGCCTCGGATACCGTGGTGTCGATGCGGTGGCCCAGCACCCCAAGATCCCCGACTGCGGCGATTTGCTGCGCTCGCTCCTGCCGCGTCTGTGCTAATTGCGCTGCGGTTGCTTCCATAGTTAGCCGTCCGACAGGTACCCGCAGATACACTCAGCCACCACACGTCCCAATAGCTGCGATCCCTCCGCGGTAAAATGCACCCCGTCTTGGGTCAAAAGCCGCGCCTTTCCCTCGCGTTGGACAACGACAAAGAGATCGTCAATCGGCACTCTTAGGTCCAGCGCCACGGCGCAGGCAGCAGCGTTGTAGGCTTCTACATCAGCCTCCAAGCGGTCGAAGCCCTTATTCTGATGGTGCCAATCCTCGTCCACCGGCGTGGTGGTGGCCCAGACGACAGCCCCGTTCAACTCGCGTTGCAGTCTTTGGAGTATCTGGCGCACGTTGCGTTCGTATTCGGCCAAGGGAACTTCGGATTCTGCGCCAAAGACCCTTTTCAAATCGTGTAGCCCACAATTGACGTGTACTATATCTGGTTGGCGTACGAGAATCCACTGATCCAGATGTGCGAGTACATTGCGACTATCGCCGCCGTTTTGTTCGGGTGTCCAGACCTCGGCTCGACCCGCCAACTGTCTGACGACATGGTTCTGATAACCCATGCGGATCGAGTCGCCGATTAGGACGATGAGGGGCAAATTAGCCATTTCGCCTTTCCTTAGCTTGTGTATCTCTTCAACGGCAAAACAAAATGCTGGCCATCCTGTCCCCAGGCATATAACCTAGGCATCGCGTCATCGCGTCTATAGCTGACAAAGAGGACCGCGAAGTTGCGGAACCGCACCCATTCTTCAATCAGGTAGGTAGTGCGGCCGAGGCAGACTAAAATCCCTGCTCAACGACCGATTGCAGTCCCTCAGTCAGCGCGTCTGGCTCAGCGTTGAAGCCGTAAACCTCTTCTTTTTTTGGCCAGTTTGCGAAAGTCGCATTCGACTTAGAGCCCGTGCCAAAACTCGTCGGACTGGCCGAAGAACGCGCTAAAGCGGATGGACATTGTAGGGGTTATCGAACGTCTAGCGTGCCCGTGGGGCGACGCCGATGGCGCAGGCCATGGCATTTTGCGAAATCCCCATGGGTTTGAGGTATTCCTCTAGCAGAATTTCGCCAGGGGTAATTGGATCATCCATGTTCACACCCTATGACGTTACAAGGGGCTTGTCAATGGTAATCTACAATGGTCACCTGTTCCGGCAATTCATCTGTATTAGCTTTGCTCTGTCGAAAAGCTTTGGGCATTTTGGAGAATCGTCAAGTGGTGGGTGCTTACTGGCACGTAGCCTTGGCGTATTTGGGCTGTGAATGAGTGCGCCTGAATGACACATCCCCATCGGTGCTTGTGTCGAGCCATAGCGCTTTCAATAGGCCACCGCTGATGGTAGTGGGCTTTTTCGGCCGACGATAGGTTGTTTTGGGCCCTTTGCGCCGGATGCCTCGTTTATTGAGGGCCATCCGCGTTAGGGGCTCGACCGAGCCGGTGATTATGAGCTGCTGGGTGGCTTGGTGCATCAGGGGCGGCAACGGTGGCACGTCTTGGCTGGGGCCTTGACTGGCCACTGCACCGGTAGCTAAGTGGGAGGCCAGATGGTACGCCAGTGGAAAAGAGTTGGTGTTGTGTGTAGCGCTAGGGCGAGAATTTGTGCATATAAGCCGGCAGACTCGCTGGGGCTACCTTCAAACTGAGCCGACCTATTTAACGATGAGACAGCTTGTAGTCCTTCGGGAATTGTGGTGTCATGGCCTGCGTTGCTACCGCCCCCCGGTTCAATGTTGCTTATCGGAGTAGGGTCATCTTCTCGACCACCACTTGATCGCTCACGCGCAACCGATACCAATACACCCCCGACGCCACCGCCCGCCCCTGCGCGTCTCGACCATCCCAAACGACCGCATGAGAGCCAACGTCCCGATAGACCTTATTCAATAGCTTCTTCACCACTTGACCGGCCACATTGTAAACGACTAGCGAGACGGGTCCGCCCGCCGGCACCTCAAATCGAATCGTCGTGCTCGGATTAAACGGGTTAGGGGCCGCTCGAACCGCCAGCACCTTGCCGGCCGGTTCGGCGGCGTTGCTCCCATGAGCGGCGAGTTTGGCCTGCACCAGCGGTGCCTGCGGCCACGAGGGAAAGGTCGTCGCCAGCCGCTGTAGCGTCTGCATCGCCGCGGACTCGTCGCCGCCGTGTTCCAACAGCAGTGCCTTGTCTAACAGCACATAAGGCACCAACGCCGACTGAGGATAGTCGCGCTCAAAGGACGCGATGTTCGCGAGTGCGTCCCTGCTCTTGCCCTCGTTGTGCAACAAGCCAATCGTCAGATAGGCTACCGCCGCCTGAATAGACACCGCGGTCGGTACATTAGCCGGCGGCCAGACCGGCGCATGGGCACCGGAACTGACGGGTTCGCCACCAACGGGGGCGATCGGGGCGCCCAAGTGACGGGACGCCGCCACCATCCCATACAAGGCGGCGATGGCTTCGGCTTGTTGATCCGCATACTGCGTAAACACCGACTGGAAGGCTGCCCACGCTTGGGCATACTGACCCGCAAAGAGCAACTCTTGCGCTTTCTGCACCCAATCAGCGGCAGCCCGTTGGCGATCTTCAGCCGGGTCTGCAACCGCTTTCGCCCACGGCTTGGCCTGTGAATTGGAGGTGTTGATGCTATAGGAGAGCGTCATCGCATGCCGACCATGCCAAACTGCAGTGGCCCTGAGTTGAGACCGGCTCGTACCTTGATACCCCCAAAAGCAGCCTTGAGCATCTATGTTGAGATGCACATCCTCTGCCGCGTATAGATCATACGTACTATTGTGCGGCGACGGATAGGAAAAGTTGTTGCGCGGAACCGATACATTCCCATTCTGAGTGAGATAGATGCCGTATTGATTGGCGTAGAAATGGGATGTACTCCGAATGGCTCCCATGTCCGTACTGACGAATCCGGTGGAACGGTCCAGATTGGGGTACCCGATTTCCCCTACCGTGCCTCCGTTCACATTGAGCCCATAGCCGGCACCGTGAAAAGAGCACTGATCCACCGCCACTGAGGAAGTAGCCCCCGACACATACAAGCCGGCCGTACTGGCTATCCGTAACGAAGCGTGAAATCGCACTGTGCGAGTGTTATGTTACTGCTGTTGACGATTTCCACGCCGTTGACAAGTGCCCCCCGGAAGGTAATCCCCTCTACTTTGACCTCGTTGACGCCGCTAAAGAGGGCGACGGGCCTGTAGCCACTCGACGGAACGATGGTGACCGTACCGTAGCTACGCCTCAAGTGAACGCCACTTTTCATGGTGAGCGATTCGTTGTAGGTGCCGGGATTGATCTGGATGGTGGTCCCACTGTCGGCCGCGGCGATAGCGGCGCGGATGGTCGTATAATCGCCGGGGACGTGGAGCATGTTCCAGTTAGATTCTGTTACCGGAGAATGAGGCGGTGTGCCCGTCCAACGCTCATACTCCCTATCGTCGGCACTGACCACACCCCAAGCTGCATTATAGCGAGGGCCGGAAGGCGCATTGTTGGACGCTAGTAGATCCTTGATGGGAATCGAAGCGCCTGGCGACTTTACCTCCGGTTGTCCCCAAAGAATGTTGGCCTTGAGCCAACTCATCTCAGGATGGGCGTCAAAATCATAGGCCGAATCAACCAAAGGATCTTTGATGACCTCGATCTGAAACTCGGACCAGTGAATATAGCGTCCAAGACCATTGGGTTGATCAGCTATACTATCAAATTCAGAGATATCAACAACATTACGCCAAGTGCCTGAAGATGGATAGGAACCATGTCCGCCGGTGCCCTTGCCGCTGACGCCTAGCAATGAATAGTCCTGATACCCACCCGTGAATATAATGGGATGGGTTCCATCGGAAACATAGAAATCGGTTCCCGGCTGACTCCGATTCAGGAACTTGTGGTGAAAGTAAAATTCCACCCGCTTGAGTTGAGCACGTGCGGGATCTTGACTACTGACGACGACGTTTATGTGTTCCCAATCGCCCTCATGGTTATTGACCCAATTATTGAACGGATAAAAATACCAGTATTGGATGACATATTCATTCGTGCTCGACCGTTTGAAAAGGTGTGCATAAACCTGATCGGGATGCGAATTACTCTCGGCTTCTGTCTGATAGGATTCGCGCCAAGAAGCGGGTGAATTGCCGCCCGTATATTCAAAATGAAAAATCAGAATGTACGCTCCATGCGCCCAACTTTGGCTTGATTCGCCAGGCCGCCCTGTATATATCACGGGACTCCTTAAGCTTGAAAAATCGCCATTCGATTTAATACCAATAACTGTCTCATCAATAAGCGGTGGATCCCAAGCACGGGGATTGACATCGCGTAGGCGTTTATCAAATTTCCATTTTCCAGCCGAGTTATACATTGCGACCCAGAGGTTATTTTTGCTGTGAGCTCCTATGAAGCTGACCGGCTCGGGGGACACATTATCTCTAGCATCCAAGACCATCGCCGGAACGAACTTATCCGCAAGCCCTGTTTCGTATCTATCCTCGATGTCGTTGCTATCACTATCGACTGTACTCGAGCTAGTGACCGTGCCAGCACCATGGCTGGCCGTTGCCCATAGAGACATCCAAACCACGATACACAGACAGCCAATCCTAGTTCGCATCACTACATCCTACTGTATGTTGTTCGTGGGGATTTCAAAACCTTTTTCGTTATAAATCTACCACCATTTTCACGCGTGGAACCAAAAACGGAATGGGAATATACACACCATGGTATTCTTCAATGGGAACAAATAAGAGTATTCCTAACTCCGGGCGGAAGGACACCGACTCAGAAAGGGGCACATTCATCCTCAGGCCGCCGGCGGTAGTCATATAAAGTGGATCATCCGAGAATGTTGACAGACCTAGCCGGAAATAGCCACTGAGCCGCTTGTCATGTCGGCCTAAAACCAAGCCCAAGGTGTGCCGCACATAGCGGTCTCCATCGTCCAAGTCCCACCCTCTCATCGATTCAGCTTCTAGTGCGAACCTGGGCTGTTGCCAGCCGATAGTAACACCGACGAAAGGCCATATTAGTAGGACGCCGGCTTGCACACCGCCATAGAAGCGGGGGTACCGCGAAGCCGCTTCGCTTGTGTCTTGACTAGTGCTTGTTGTGTCCTGCTCCGTCTTGCTGGCATCCAGCACCATCGCCGGAACGAACTTAGTCGCAAGCCCTGTTTCGTATCTATCCTCGATGCCGTTGCCATCACTGTCGACTATACTCGAGCCTGTGGCTGTGCCATCACCATAACTGGCTGTTGCCCATAGAGACGTCCAAACTATTGTCCACAGACAGCTACTTCTCACGCTCGCCACTATATCCTTTTGTATATTGTTAATGGGGATTTCAAAACCTTTTTTTAGAAAACTACCATTACCATTTTACACGTAGACCCCAAACAGGAGTTGCTAAGTATCTTGGTTTGCGACTGAATCATTGTGGTTCCGCTGTTCGCCATGTTTAAACCCCTTCACACGCCCCTCTTTGGTTCAGGTTCGACCACACCACTAGGCACTTAGATGCACTCGCTGCGCTCTGGTTCTGAAATGTCGAGGATTTTGATCGGTGTAGCCGACTGGTCGCGGCAACTGCGCTCGCAGCGCGTCACTATGGGCTGATGCCACCCATCTTGCAGACTTCTTTCCACTCCTGCGCGGCGACCGGCTGGATAGAGAGCCGCTGGCCCCGCTGCACCACCCGCATGTTGGCGAGCTTGTCGTTGGCCTTCAGATCGGCGAGGTGGACAAACCTTTTGAATTTGCACTTCCACTTCACGTCGAAGGAGAACCAGCGCGGCTCGTCCTTGGTGGATTTTTCGTCGTAGTAGCGATGCTGGTCGTCGAATTGGCTAGGGTCGGGGTACCCTGCTGTTGTGATTGACGCGATTCCGGCGATCCCCGGCTCGTCGCAGTTGGAGTGATAAAAGAACGCTAGGTCCCCTTCTTCCATGCTGTCGCGAATGAGATTGCGCGCTTGGTAGTTGCGCACACCCCGCCAGTACCCCGTGCTTTGCGGACGCTGCTTCAACTCGTCAAAGGAGCACTCGTCGAATTCGCACTTGACGAGCCAGTACTTTCCAGCCATGCCTTTCCTGTTCCCCCGCTTACGACTTCCTCATCCCGCGCCTCAAAATGGTTCTACTGCTCGCCATACGCGCTCCTCTTTCACAGCCATTCCTCGACCACTTCCCGCGTCTTTTCTATACCCTCCCACTCGTCTCCTCGACTAGAAAAAATCAGCGAGTACGGCCCGGCGAATCCCGCATCGCTAGCCAGCCGAAGACAGCGCACAAAATCCTCGCGGTCCATCTGGCCCACTGCGGAGAAATCGGCTTTGGCATGCACGGAAGTCGCCCGTGGCAGAATCGCCGCCAGATCGCGGTATTTGTCCGGCCCCTTGAAGTTGCCGAAGTCAGCGCATAGGCCGACTTGGCCCTCGCACAAGTCGAGGACCGCGTTGAGTGCCCCCACAGACGTGCCCAGCGCCCGGAAATTCTCCGTCAGCACCCCAATATCCAAGGTGAGACCAAAGCGAGCGAGCGCACGCAAGTTCGCCGCGCTTACCTGCACGGCTTCGCCGTCGTCTGTCCCCCCGGCGATCACCCGCACACACTGCGCACCGCAGCGGGCGGCAATCCCCATCCACTCGCGTATCCAAGCCACTTCCTTTGCGCGTTGGGCCGCATCGGGGTGCGCGATGTCCCCAGCGTCAATCAGCACGCTGAAGAGCTCGACGCCGCTGCCGGCAAGTGCCTGCCGCAACTCGCTGATATAGCCATCGTCGAGCCGCGGGAAGTGAAAGTGGCAAACCTCCAACAGGCCGATGCCGCGGGCGGCAAGCTGTGCCGGTAGCTCTAACAAGGTGAGTTCTCCCTGCCCGGCCCCTTCCAACACCGGCTCGCCCTTGGGGTCAGGCCACTGGTACATCGACTCCCCTAACGTCCTGTGCAAGCTCCAGGACGACGTGGCTATGCGCGTCATCACACCATCCTCACAGGCTGATTTTAACGACCCACCCCGAAGCAGCGTCGCAGTAGAGAAGATCGGCCCCAAAAATCGACAGACCATGCGGCTGGGGATCGCTGTCGGGCACCACCACTCGATCCAACTCAGCCCCGCTCTCCACATCGAGCTTGACGATCACGCGGTCGGACGTATGCACTACCCAGATGCCGTCGGCGACCCGCACCACGCCGTGTGCACGCCCGTAAGGCAACTCCAGCACGTGCTCGACCGACCAGCCGGCGATCTTGACTTTGCTCAGCGTCTGGCTCTTGAGGGTGGTGACCCACACGTAGCCATCTTCAAACGGATCGTACTCCATCCCGTGAACCCCACCCCCGCCGGGGACCAGGTAGCGGTTGCGAGTCGCGCCGGTGTCCGGATCGACCTCGAAAATTTCGCCCGTCCCTTGCGCGGCGTCCGTTGGCCGTGCGGGCCGCCAGAGCGTACCCGCCCCGTTGGCCGCCAACCACAGCGAACCGCCGCCCCAAGCCATACCGCTGGTATTGGACGACTCGCTGGGAATATCGCGGACTAGGCGGGTGACGCCATATTCAGACGGCTCGGCGATTTCGATCAGTGCCACCCGGTCGGTAATTTGGTCGGTAATCCACAGTCCTTCTTCTACTACTTGCAGTGCGTTGGGCACCCCGTAGGGTGCGCGGAAGAGCTTCTCTATGGTCCTACTCATCGTCGTCTCCTAAGTCAGTTGTCCCACATCAGCAATACCGCCATGGTCTCGCCCAACCGGTTGTAGAGCAGATCAAAGGCTGTTGCCGCTTTGGTGTAGGGGAAGCGGTGGGTGATCATCTTGGCGAACTGGATCTGGTCCGTAGCCAACAGTTCTAGGGCACGTGCCGATCCTGCGGGCCGCCGGTCGGCGTTGAGGTAGCTACCCACGAGGCGCTTGCCCATGATTTTTTCTGAGTAGAGCGGCAGGGGTTCGTCTTCGTATAGGCCCAGCACCTGCAAGAGGCCGCCGCGCTTGAGCATGTCCTGCGCTTCGGCAAACGCCTGCGCCCCGGCCCGCCCGCCCACGGCTTCGACCACTACGTCGGCACCCTCCTCGTCCGTCAGTTCCAAAACCTGTGCGACAGAGTCGCCGGCACTGGCGTCTATCACCGCGTCGGCCCCCAACTTGCGCGCCAGCTCGCAGCGCAAGGGCAAGGTATCGATCCCAATGACGCGCCCCGCGCCCTGTGCCTTGGCCGCCTGCATACAACCGCTACCGACCAAGCCTTGCCCCTGTATGACCACGACATCGTCCGGGCCGGCTTCGGTCTCCCACATCCACAGGACCGAACTCGTGCCCAGCGGCCAGAAGGTGCCCGCCTCGGGCGACAGACCCATTGGCAGGCACACGGCCGCCGGTTTGTGCTGGCTGGCTACGACTTCGACCGCCACGTATTCGGCGTGCGGCGCGAGGGCCGCGACTAGATCGCCGGTTTTGAACTCTTCGACCTCCGCGCCCACTTCTTCGACCCGGCCCACTAGCGAGTAGCCCATGGCGCGATGATCAATCGCCTCCTCGCGCACGTAGCGACGCCAAATCTCCGAGCCTCGGCTGATTAGCGAACATTGGGCGCGAATCAAAATCTCGGTCGGGGCAAGAGCCGGAACCTCGACCTCTTCTACTGCGATATTGTAGGCCCCTGAGGGCTTGGCGATGCGTTTCATAGACGGCCTCCTCGCGGACAATATGGCAAAAATACCGCGTGGGAACCAACCTAAGGGAAGCACTAACAAAAAAACCGGGCGCACCCACTAAGGTGGGGTACGCCCGGCTGTACTCTCAGAAGCTATGTCGCCGAGGCGACAATGCTCCTGACCAGGTAGTCGATCACCTGGAGTTGATCAAGTGATCAACCTCCTTGCGGTACAATTACTACTCAATGGACCACCTCCTTTCGCTTGTGCGCGCCTCATATCCATACTCCAACTCTGCGCGTCGTTGCGGCCAATTACAAAGCCGGGCTGGCTCGCTCGCGTAGCCTCGAGCCTCAGCGTGGCGGCAACAGAGGCTTTAGGCCCCTGAACCCGTCTTGAGTTTAATATGACAAACGCCCAAGAACCATGTCAAATGCTTTTTATTTTCAGCGGCGCAGACGGCCCCTACCGCACCTCGGCTCCCGTCGCAATATCCTGATCCGGCCCTACTAACACGAGGTTCCCCTCGCCGTCCTCGGCCGCCAGAATCATCCCTTCGGACACAATGCCTCGCAGTTTGGCCGGCTTGAGATTGGCCACTAAAACCACCTTGCGGCCCGGCAGTTCCTCGGGCTGGTACCACTGGGCGATGCCGCTGACTACGGTGCGCGTCTCGTCGCCCACGGCGAGCGTCAGTTTGAGGAGTTTGTCGGCGCGTTCGACCTTTTCGGCGGCTTTGACCTCGGCTACGCGCAATTGCACCTTAGAAAAATCTTCGAGCGAAATCTGTTCCACTTGTGGGGTCTCTTTCTTTGGCGGCGGTTGTCGTTTGGACTTTCCGGTCTCGGACTTGGGGAAGAGGATGGCTGCCTCCGCCGGGATTTTCGTCCCGGGCGCGGCCCGACCCCAATCCGCTAGCTCGGCGAACGCATAGTCCCCCAGCCCCAAGTCGACGCGCACCTGTCGCGCCTTAGCCGGCATGGCCGGTTCCAAGAGCACCGAGACGATGCGCAGTCCCTCCGCGATATTGTAGAGCACCGTTCCCAACCGCTCGTGCTGCGCTGGGTCTTTGGCCAGTTTCCACGGAGCCTCATCGTTGAAGTAGCGGTTGAGTTGCCGCACGAATTGCATCACCGTCTCCAACGCCGCGAAAATCCGCAACCGGCCCACCAAGGACCGCACCTGTCCCACCAGTGCCGTGCCTGCCGCGATAATTGCTTGGTCGGCCTCCTCCTGTGACGGCGTGGGCAAGATGCCGTCGGTATGCCGCACGAGCAATGCGCGGACGCGCGCGAGCAGGTTGCCCAAGTCGTTGGCTAAATCCGCGTTGTAGCGCTCGACCAAGAATTGTTCCCCAATGGAAGAGTCTTGGCCGTACACCACATCCTTGAGCAAGTAGTAGCGCACGGCGTCGGGACCGTACTTTTCCGCCATTTCAAAGGGATCGACCACATTGCCCAAGCTCTTGCTCATCTTCTGCCCGTCGTGCCCCATGAGGAAGCCGCCGACATTGAGGTGTTGGTACAGCGGCACCCCAGCCGCTTTGAGCACGGTCGGCCAAAACACCGCGTGGGGCTTGAGAATGTCCTTGCCGATTAGGTGCTGAGCCACCGGCCAATACGCGCCATAGCGCGCGTCGTCGGGGAAGCCGAGCGCGGAAGCGTAGTTGATCAGGGCATCGACCCACACGTACGCCACGTGATCGGCGTCCCACGGCAGTTCAATGCCCCAAGGCACCCGGCCTTTGGGCCGCGAAATCGACAGGTCGCCAATCGGCTCGCCGAGCAGGGCCAGTACCTCGTTTTTGTACCCGATGGGGCGGATGAAATCCGGGTGGTCGAGAATGTAGTCGCGCAGCCAATCGCGGTACTTTTCCATGCGAAAGAAGTAGTTGCCCTCGCGGCGGCGTTCGGGCGGGAGCAGGTGCTGGGGGCACTGGCCCTCGACCAACTCCTTATCGGTGAGAAAGCGCTCGCAGCCTATGCAGTACAGCCCCTCGTACTCGTCATAGTAGATATCCCCGGCCGCGTGAACCGCCTCTAGTATCCGGCGCACGACTGCCTTGTGCCGCTCCTCGGTGGTGCGAATAAAGTCGTCGTGGGAAATGCCGAGCACCTGCCAAGCGTCGCAGAAGTGCTGGCTGATGCGGTCGCAAAATTGCTGCGGATCCATGCCCGCTTGGTTCGCGGCTTGGAAAATTTTCTCGCCGTGTTCGTCCGTACCAGCGAGGAAGTATGTGTCGAACCCGTCGAGGCGGTGGAAGCGCGCCAGAAAATCGGCTATCACCGTCGTGTAGGCGTGGCCCATGTGGGGCGCGGCGTTGGCGTAGTAGATGGGCGTGGTGACGTAGAATGCCTTGCTCATGGAGTCTCCGAGGTTAGCGGACAAGATAAGCGATCATATTTAAGTAGCAGGGGTTCATAACAATATCAAGGTGGGGTACATGTTGAGGCCGCGTTTATTCTTGGTAAACGCGCGGCATCAGGAGCTGGCCATTGCGGGCCAGAGGCAAGCCGGCAAAGGCGCAGGAGTTGCCCCATTGATCGATGGTGGCCGCGGTTTTGTACTCGTTGATGATGGCGTGGCGGGTGCGCGGGGTGTAGTTGTGGCCGGCGCGGTGGACGACGAGGACGTGGATGATCGCTACGTCGCCTAGCTCGGCCTCCAAGACGACCTGCTCACTGGCAGGAACGTACTCGTCGGGGATAGTGTGGCTGTTTTCTAAAGTGGGGTACTCGCCCTTGAGGTGGCTGCCGGGCAGGACTTCGGTGGCCCCAGATTCAAATCCACTCGGATCGAGGTACGTAATAGCCGCGGCCAAGTCTGGCTCGGTGTGGCGCTCGTACGGCCAGTCTTGGTGCCAGCTTTGGGTGCAGACAAAGCCGGGAGGTTTGTTGCGGATCTTGCCGTTGTGGAAATCGAGGTACTGGCCCAAGAGATCGACCATCACCGAGACAATGCGCGGCTCGGTGAACTGGTCGAACCAGTAGTCTCCGGCCAAGGTCTGATCCATCATGCCAACGACATTGTGCGGGTTGAAGGGGTCGGGCGAGTAGCCTTCCGGCGCGTCCATGAAGGAGTATTTGACGTTCTTGGGTCGGTTTTCAATATCGGTCACCAAGCGATGAAACTCGCAGCGCATCTGCTCCATCTCCGCAGGGCCATAGAAGCCTTTGAGCATCAGGTAGCCGTTGTCGTCGAAGAACTGCTTCTGCTCGGGATCTAAAATGAGCAAGCTCATAATGCAGCGTCCTTTGGGGTTGGGCGGCTGGGCAGGAAGAAGGCCAAGCCGGCGGTCAATATCGGCAGCAGGGCGAGGTATTTCAAAGTCTCAGCGACGCCGATCTGGTCGCCAAAATGGCCGATCAGCGGCAGCGCAAGGCTGGCCAAACCCCAGCTAAAGCCCAGCGGCAGGCTGGAGACCAAGCCGGTATTTTTCGGCGAAAACTCTTGGGCCAAGGCGACCATAATCGAGTTGGAAGACAGCAACAGACCGCCGCCCACAAAAAGCAGGGCATAGCTGGCCAGCATTCCCTCGACATAGATAAAGGCGTAGAGCGGCGGCACCGAACACAGCAGCGATCCCCAGACCAGCGGTTTAGGATCGACGCGGTCGGCCAAGTAGCCAACGACGAGCGCGCCGACCACGCCGGCGATATTGTAGATTCCCAAGGGGATGCCGCCAGCGACCAGACCGAGACCGCGCTCCTCGGCCATGAGCGTCAAAAACGTGCCAAAGCCCAGCCCCGATACCGAGCGCAAGATGACGATCGCGGTGATCAGCACGAGGGGACCGGCTTGGCTGCCAAGACTGCGCCACTGGGCCGAGCTTCTGCCGTGGGAAAAGTTGGGGTTGCCGAGCGGCACCGCACGGCAGAGGAGCAGGAGGAACAACAGGCCGGGAATGGAGAGGTACGGCAGGGCGGCCAGCCCGAAGGAGTTGGCGTAGATAGGTGCCCACAGCGGCGTTAGACCCAGCCCCAGCGTCCCGCCAAAGATAAAAAGTGCCAAGCCGAAAGAGCGGCGCGGACCGCTGAGTTCGCCGGCCAGCGAAAAGACTTGGGGGTGGAAAGCGGCGACCCCGATCCCTCCCAGCGTTAGGATGCCGACGAGAGTCAGGTAATTGGATGCCAGCCCCATGAGCGGAGAGAAAATGGTCGCCAAGGCCAAGCCACCGACGATCAGCCAGCGCCAGGCCATGCGGTCGGCCCACAAGCCCATGAGAGGCTGGCTGATATTGCATATAGAAACGATGGAACCCAAAAACCCGACCTGCGCCAAGCTCAGCCCCAAGTTGGCCTTGATCAGGGGCAAGAGCGGGGCCAACATTGTGGCGTAGCTATCGACGCAAAAGTGCGAGAGCGTAATGAGGAACAGGCGGAGTTTTTGCATTTGCCTAGTCTAAGCCGTACCCTCCGAGCCGTCCAGACGGCGGCAGAGACCAAAAGCACCGAGAGCACCGAGCACCGCGAGGGCCGTGCCGAGATAGAAGGGTAGGGCGGCATGTATCTCGATCAGGTAGCCGCCGAGCAGGCTACCGACCACCATCGAGCCACTCCAAGCGAGGTGGCCCAAGCCGACGAGGCGGTTTTTTTCATCGGCAGCGGCGACATCGTTGATGAGCCGGGGAATCAGCGTCGAGACGGCCCAAGCAGTGCCCGTGAGGGCGGTGCCGCAGGCAAAGAGGCCAACGAGGGAGTCGTACAAAAAACAAAGCCCCAAGGCACTGAGGAAAATGCCAAACGCCGAGCCGAGCAGCGGTGCGGTGCGGCCAAAGCGGTCGTTGAGATAACCGACGCTGAGCTGGCAGCAGGCCGCCACCACCAACGAGAGAGAGGCAAAATACGCGGGCAGGGCCTCGCTTTCGCCAACTCGGTAGATCAACAGGGGCAGGGCCAGCGTCGCCATGCCCCAGAAGGTGGTGATGGTCAGGCGCAGGCTGAGCAGGAGGTGCACATTGCCGCGGCCCAAAAGCGGGCGATAGGCCGTCCACGCATTGAGGCGCGCCGTCTGCGCCGTGGTGGGGGCGGGCGCGTCGCTGGGCAACAGCGCAAAAGCTAGGGCGATTACCGCGATCATGCCGATGCTCATGGCGGCCCCGATCTGGGCGAAGGAATAGGCGGTTTTGACCAAGCCAGTACAGAAGCTGCCAAGCGCGTTGCCGAGCGTATTGCTGAGAAAGTAGAGGGCACCGCCCAAACCGAGTCGAGCGGGAGAGACGGCGGCGATGAGGACGCTCTGCCCGGCGGTGGACCAAGGGCCGCTGGCCGCGCCCATCGCCAAAAGTAGGCACGAGAGCCCCCAAGGATCTGCGGTGCGAAAGACTAAGCCGGTGAGTGCGCTGCCGACGAGGCCGATCATCAGGGTCGCCTTGCGGCCAAAGCGGTCGCAGAGCCGGCCGGCGACGACGGCAAATATCCCGCCTAGGAGCAGCATTAGTGCGCGCAGATAGCCGGTAAACCACGGGGGCCGCGCCAAGTCGGCTTCGATATAGACGGGAAAGAGTGCTTGGAAGGGGGCGGAGAGGAAGCTGTCGAGAAAGTAGATCAAACAAAGGGCGAGGAAGGCGCGGCTGAGCAGCCCACCTTCCTCGCCCGCGGTCGCAGAAGCTGAGTCCAAGGGTTATTTCTTGCTTTTGGCGACCGAATTTTTAAGGACGCCGATCCCGGAGATCTCTATTTCAACCTTGTCGCCGGGTTTCATAAAGGTGCCGGTGGTCGCGCCGACGCCCGATATGGTGCCAGTGCTGATCAGGTCGCCTGGCTCTAGTGTGATAATCGCCGAGATGTACTCGATGATTTTGTCGACCGGGTAGAGCATCTGGCCAGTGTTGTTGTGTTGCTTGCGCTCGCCGTTGATGTACGTGCTGATGTCGAGAACCTGCGGATCGGGAATGTCGTCGCGGGTGACGATCCAAGGTCCCTGTGGGGCAAACGTGTCGAGCCATTTGCCGTTGAGCCAGTCGAACCACTCGTCGCGTGGGCGGCTGTCGGTGCGCTTCTTGATGAGCAACTCGCGCTCGGATACGTCGTTCATAACAGTGTACCCAGCCACGTATTTGGGCGCGTCCTTGGCCGCGACGCCCTTGGCCTTGCGGCCGATGACTACGGCCAGTTCGCCTTCCCAGTCGATGCTATTGGCGATCGGGGGGATGAGGATGCGGTCATCGGGGCCAATGACAGTGGTTGTCGGCGGCTTCATAAAGACGCGCGGGGTCTCCTTGTCTTGGGCATCCATTTTGCCGCCGCCTTCTTCGATGTGGTCTTGGTAGTTGCCGGCCAAGCAGAAGACCTTGCGCGGGTTGGGCATAGGAGCGCGGAGGCGGACTTTGTTGAGGGCGTGGATGGTCTTGCCGTTGGGTTCTTTGTCTTCGGCATACACCGCGGCCTGTTTGGCGGCGCGCAGGCCCTTGGCACCTGCCGAGAGCAGGGCCAGCATGTCGGTAAAGAAGGGATGTATTTTGCGCTTTTCTTGGCGGGCCAAGACGCGGTCGGCCGCTCTGAGATCGACGACCACAGAGTCGTCGGCTACAACAGCACCGACGGATTGTTCGCCAGCGGCAGAGTACGTGACCAATTTCACGGTTTCCTCCTGTGAAAAGGGTTTATGCGCCGACCAAATGGTCGGTCATTGCATTGGTTAATAGGTAGGGACCATTTATATTCGTCGTCATGTCAAAAGAATACTTCGTCCATCCTAGCACCTGCGTCGATGAGCCAGTCGCCATTGGCGCGGGAACCCATATATGGCATTTCTGCCACCTGATGCCCGGCGCACAGATCGGGCAAAACTGCAATCTCGGCCAGAACGTCTATATTGACCGCGGTGTGGTAATCGGCGACGGCTGCAAAATACAGAACAACGTCTCGATCTACAAGGGAGTCACGCTTGAAGAAGGGGTCTTCTGCGGCCCGTCAATGGTATTCACCAACGTCGTCAATCCTCGCTCCTTTATCGACCGCAGGAACGAATTCCAAGAGACGTGGGTGCGAAGGGGGGCTTCGCTGGGGGCCAACTCGACCATTGTCTGTGGGGTCGAAATCGGTGCTTATGCCCTCATTGGTGCCGGAGCAGTCGTAACCCGCGACGCGCCGGCATACTCGCTGATAACAGGCGTACCGGGGCGGCAAGTGGGGTGGGTGTGTAGCTGCGGCGTCGCGCTGGGCGATGATCTGGTCTGTGGGGGGTGTGGCGCGCGCTACGTGGAGGAAGAAGGTCGGCTGCGACCGCTGCGTTGAAGCCCTCAATCTGTCGGAAACGTTGGCATCTCGAACTTCTCGACAGCCCTCAACACACCCAACGCGGGTCTTAAAAGGACGGAATTTCCTAGTGTACGGTTGGGAATTCCGGTTTCACTCGGCATGCCCGTAGCCCTCATCCGGACCAGCGCGGTCCCCCGCGTCAATGTTCCGGGGCCCGTCGCCGGGTACCCATCGCCAAGGGGGCGGATGGAACTGATCACTAACCACTGATTAAAGTCGCCACTCAGTTGAGACGACCGACCCTTTTCCTCCGCCCCAATAACCCCCTCCCCCGCGTCCTAATCCGTCGGAAATGACAGCGGAAACGTCGGCTCTTGCTCCTGTCGCCGGGTGCGCGACTCAATCTTCATCGCGTGGTATTCCTCGACAAATTCGGCCAAGTTCCTGCTCGCCTCCTCAAAGACGATTTTGCCCTTCTCGGCCGTGGCCTTCTCCGCCTCGCCCATCACCCCGCTATCCGAATACTGACTCGTCCACTCGATCAAGCCCATTGGCCCGTGCCCGAACAAGTCGGTGTACACGAACTTTGAGCCGAGCTTGTTCGTCTTGGCGATCTCGCTCTTGATCTTGTCCTTGCGCACACTCTCCGGCGCGAGATACAGCAGCATCGAGGTCTCCAGTTCGCCCGCGTGCGAACAGCCGCCCGGATAAACGCTCTCGCGCCACTTGTCGTCAAAGCCGGGATGGACCCGGAGCAAATGCCACCACGAGCAAAACGTGCAGCTAGCGTCGGTCTCGACTATCGTGCGCCGAGCGACCATGTCCACGAGATTGTGGTTGGAACCGTGGCCATTGACGAGGATCATTTTCTTAAAGCCGTGATAGGCCAAGCTCTTGGTGATGTCGAGCACGTATTGGACGAAGTGCTCGTAGTGAATGTTGAGCGAACCCGGGAAGTCCATCACGTGGTGGACATAGCCATAGCTCACGGGCGGAAGGACGAGGGCGAGTTCGGGCTTTAGACGCGCCGCTTCCGTCGCCACCGCGTTGGCACAGAGGTGATCCACCTTGAGCGGGAGGTGGTGGCCGTGTTGCTCAACCGAGCCAGTGGGTATGATGGGAATTTTGCCCATGGCTACAGCTTGGTTGACTTCGGGCCAAGTAAGCTCGTCGAACTTGTAAATTTCGGCTACGTCGGGCATGGGGTCTCCTCTTACATTTTTGCTCAAGACAGGCCGAGCGTCTTGTGAATGCGGGTAGAGAGACGCCAGCGCGGATGACGCTTGAGTATCTCAAGGGCCTTCTGCACGTAGCGCGGCTCGGAGGATTCGGGCTGCAAATAGACGTAGTCGGCACGGTGCTCCTCGACGCGCTCCTCGCGGAACGCCTTGCCGACGACGTATTTGAGCTCGGTAATGCGCACAAAACCGGCGACGACTGGGTAGCATTTCGGCGACACAGTCCAATGGTCAATCAGCTCGAATAGCACCGGATTGGGCGCGATAGTGCCGTTGGTCTCAATGTGGAGCTTGTATCCAGCTTCTTTGAGCCGACCAGCCAGCGTCGCGAGATTTTGGCCCAAAGGCTCGCCGCCGGTCAAGCACACCCATTCAGCCGGGTGGCGCGCCACTTCGGCGGCAATGTCCTCGATATCCATTAGGGTGAAGCGGTCGAACTCTGTATCGCAGAAAGGGCAGCGCAGATTGCAGCGCGCTAGGCGCACAAAGGTAGTAGGCTCGCCGACGCGCAGGCCCTCGCCCTCAATTGAATAGAAAATCTCGTTGATCTGCAGGACGCGCCCCGAGCCGCTCCACACGGGCAGACGCTCGGCGCGCTCTTCAGCGGGCATGTGCAGCGTTGTGTCGCGGGCGGTCACAGCGTCTTCTCCCTAGCGGCATACGCCAACGGATCACAGGCTCGGTTCGCCGCAAAGGCCGCGAGCCGCTCGCTGCAGGCATCGCACAAACCGCAGGCCGGCCGCAAGCCCTCATAGCAGGTGTGGGTTTCCCCGTAGGGGACGCCGAGTTTGATCCCGAGTGCAACGACGTCGCGTTTCCACAGATCGACAAAAGGGGTGTGGATTGCCCACGGCGCGTCGTGGGCAGATCCCAAGCGCAGGCTCTGTTCGAGGCTGTCGTAAAAGGGGCGGCGGCAGTCCCGGTAGGCCGGATAGTCGTCTTTGACCGGTGCCATATACAGATCAAAAATGCCCTTTGTTGTGCAATATGCAGCCGCTAGCGTCGCAAAGAGCATGTTGCGGAAGGGGACTACGGTGTCGCGTTGGCGTTTGGTCTCAGCAGTGGGCACGGCCAGCTTGGGGTCGGTCAGCGGGTTGCCCCCTAGGCCCGCCAGGTCCAACGCGAGCGTCTCGTAGGCCGCGACCTCGGCGCAACGGGCGAGGCGGGCGGCGCATTCCAGCTCGACGCGGTGGCGCTGGCCGTAGTCAATGCTAATGGCGTGGATGGAGCCTTGTTGCTGCGCCTTCAGCCACCAGAGCAAGGTGGTCGAGTCCATGCCGCCGCTGAGTAGAATTGCCGTCATCGTCATATCGTCGTAAAGATAAAATAATAGGCCACCGCGCAAAAAGCGTAAATTAATGGCCAGCGACCAGTCCCAACCCGTCCCCTTGGAATAGCGGCGGGGAACTAATCACCAACCACTAACCACTTCTATACCTTGCGCGAAGGCGCATCCTGTGTATTGACAGTAATTTGACCCAATTGGATATTCAAAAAATGCCAATGTTGTACACGTATAAAGGTAATCGGAATTTCCTAGTTTACGGTTGGGAATTCCGGTTTCATTTAGGCGGTTTGGCTCGGCTGGCCCGTAGCCCTCGTCCGAGCCAGCGCGGTCCCCCGCGTCGATGTTCCGCGGGGCCAGTCGCCGGGTACCCGCCGCCAAGGAGGCGGATGGGACGGACCACTAACCACTAACCACTAACCACTGATTAAACAGCCCTTATTCTAGGAAAGTCCGTTACGCTATGAGTGAGACGCCCCTGCGCCAAAGCCCCAGTCGGCTACAGCGGCTTTGGCGCACGATAATGGCCGGCCTGACGATCATCGCGCCCCTGTGGGTTACTGGCTGGGTGCTCAAGACGCTGTTCAACTGGGCCGACGGCTTCTCCGCGCCGTTAATTAGCCAAATAGCCAAGCCGTTCGGCTCCCCCGAATTCCACATTCCCGGCTTGGGCTTTGTGCTGACTTTTGTCATTCTGTGGGTCGTCGGCGCCCTCGCCGCCAACGTGATTGGCCGCAGCCTGTTGCAATACGCACGCGAAGCGTTAGAAGGCCTGCCGTTGGTGCGCACGATCTACGCGCCCGTACAGCAGCTCATGGAGTCGCTGACCTCCCCGGGCAAGGCCGGCTTCGAAAAAGTCGTACTCGTCGAATATCCGCGCACCGGGCTGTGGACCTTGGGCTTTTTGGCCGGCGATGTACCCCGCGAGGCCGAAGCAGCACCGGCGCACAGCATCTTCGTGCCCACGGCACCCAATCCCACCACCGGCTTTATGCTCATCGTGCCGCCCGAACAATTGCGTTCCACCGAACTCGGGGTCGAAGAAGCCCTAAAGATGATCGTCTCGGCTGGCGTCGTCGTGCCCACGGCCCTTTTCCTTCCTGCTGAAGCTGAAGAGAAGGTCTAAGCCCTTTTCTTGCGATTGTCAGGTGCTTTCGTTATTCTCGCTGAGAAACTTGGGGCACCTCTCTCGCGTCCCAAAAGAAGCCCTTCGTATTATTTGAGGAGATGATGCGATGTCGATGTTGCCGTTTTTCATTCTGCCGATGATCTTGGTCGCTTGGGCTCAAATGCGGGTCCGCAGCGCCTTCAACAAGTACAGCCAAGTGGCTTCGGCCGCGCGCCTTTCGGGTGCTGAGACCGCGCGGCGCATCCTGCACCAGCAAGGCATCTACGACGTGTCTGTCGAGGAGACGGGCGGGATGCTTTCCGATCACTACGACCCCCGCGCCAAAGCCGTGCGCCTTTCTTCGGACAACTTCCACGGGCACCATTTGGCCGGCTTGGCCGTGGCGGCGCACGAGGTTGGCCACGCGATCCAACACGCCCGGGGCTACGTGCCGCTCAACCTGCGGCACTCGATCCTGCCCGTCGCCAACTTGGGCTCGAAGTTGGGCTTTCCCCTGATTCTGGCGGGGATGTTCTTCCCGGCCACCGGCCTGATGGATATCGGCATCATGTTCTTCGCCGGCGCGGTGCTGTTCCAAATCGTCACTCTGCCAGTGGAATTCAACGCCAGCTCGCGGGCCATGGCCATTCTCTCGCAGGGCTACCTAGCCGGCAACGAGGTGCGCTCGGCCCGGCGGGTGCTCAATGCAGCGGCCATGACCTACGTGGCAGCCGCCGCGACCGCCGTGCTAAATCTAGTATATATGTTGCTCATGCGCGGCTCAGACGAATAATAGCAGGCTCGGCAAGAAGCTCCGAGGCCCCTCGCCCTTGCGGGTGGGGGCCTTTTGTTTATGGGCTACACCTGCGTTTCGCTATATTATTGTTCCCCTACTACAGGAGAGTGCGAGCATGATTTTGCTGTTATGTGCATTGCTCGCCAGCGCGGCGAGCGCTGGTGCCGATGTGTATTTCGAGGAAGAGGTCGTCAATCGAGGCTTTGGCAAAGACAAAATTGGAGCGCACAAAACGACCAACAAAATTTACATCAAGGGCATGAGCCAGCGGGTCGAGCAGCAGATTGAGGCCGACGCGAAAACGGCAAAGGCCTTCCGGCAGCAGGGTCAGTCTCTCAACACCAGCACCATTTTGCGGCTGGACCAAGCGCAAGTGTACGAAATTGACCTGACGGCACAGACCTTCGTCCAGCAGAAAGCCCCTCCGGCGCGCAAAGCCGTTGCTAAGCCGCAGTCTGCCCCCGGCGGACCGCAGATGGCCCTTGCGGTCAAGGTGCCGGGAGACACGGCGCGCATCGCTGGAATTCCCTGCCGGCGGGTCGTCGCGCAAATGCGCACCCGCTACCTCGACCCCAAAACCCAAAAGCTCCGCCGCGAAAACCGCTACACGTACGATGCCTGCATTGCCACGCAATTCCCCGGCTTTCAGGAGATCGCAGCATTTATGGACTTGCAGGACGCTAAAACATCTTATCCGTCGCTAATCGGGGGGGGGCTGGATGGGCTGGAAGATCACGAAGCCCTGAGCGACGGGCTAGAGAACGCCGAGGAACTTAAAGGCTTCGCCCTGCGCTCGACCTTGACGGCTACGGTCAAGCTCCCTAAAAAAGAGAAGTCCAGCCAAGTGTTCCGCTTAGACCGCAAGATCAAGGCCATGGCGCACGCCCCGCTGCCCGACTCGCTCTTCCATGTGTCCAAGGCCCTGACCCGCCTCAAATCCGAATGAAAAGGAAGCTGCTCGGGGCGGCGGCCGTTCTGGGTGCCGTCCTCGGCCTTGTCGCGCTCACGCCCCTAGGTCCTGCCGCGCTCGCGCACCTGTTAGAGCGCGGGGTTGGGGGGTGGCAGGTTTCCATCGGCGGTCGCGGAGGGGGCTTGCTCTATGGGTTTTCCTTTTTCGACTTGCGCTGCCAAAACCCTGCGCTGGGGGTGGCTGTCGATGTCGAGCATCTCGCTGTACGACCGTGGTCTTGGGCCGTCGAAATGCAGGCCCCCAAGGTGCGGATTGAGCCAAGCACCACGGTCGATACGACCGCCGCGGCCACAGATATCGAACTGCCCATCGCCTTCCTCCCCAACCTCAGCGCAACAGCCGGCGCACTCGATTGGCAGTTGGGCGAAACGCGGATCGTGGCGCGGGACTGGCGCGGCGCGTATCGCGCAGTAGCAGACACCTCGGCGCACTTAGAGTTGGCCTCGTCCGACCTGCAGGGAGTGCCGCTGCGCTCGCTAACGCTGGATCTCGCGCTTAGTCCTCACCGCATTGACCGCGGAGAAGTCCGGGCTTTGAGCCTTAGTGACAGTCTAAGGGCCGCACTGCACGCGTCGTTTTCCTTGGGGCTGAAGCTGCCGCGGCCTTTGCAGGTGGACGCCGAGGCGACGGTAGAGGCCGATTCCGCGCAGGGATCCTTAGAAGCGGAGATAAGCGGGGCGTTGACGCCGCTGCAATTGCGCGGGACGCTCAGGGGCAAGGGTAGCGCACCCGCGATCTCCTCAGTGGATCTGCGAGGGTGCGTGCGCGCCAACAGCACGCGCCTAACGCTGGATTCTCTACTCGTCTCTTTGTTCGACGGTACCCTGACGGGCGAGGGGACTTATTTTTTCGCCCGCGATAGCTTGCAGGCCCAACTGCGGGGCGAGGGATTTGACCTTGCGCGAGCGGCCCCCTTTGCGGGACGGGCGGAATTCGATCTAGCGGCTGGAGTGCATTTGCAGCACCGGCACTATACGGCGGATTTTACCGCCATCCTGCGCGATGTGGACCTCATTCCCGATCAGCGATTTGACGCCGAGATAACGGCTTGGCACCGGCCCGACGGGGCGACTCTTCTCGAACTCCAATCGCCCTTGCTGGAGTTGGCGGCCACCGGCTCTTCCAGCTTAGAGGGGGGCTACGACCTCGCGCTAAAGGGCGAAGTGCAGGCGGCGTCCTTTTTGCGCGGAGCAGCGCCCGTAGCTATTGCTGGACAGGCCAAGCCCGATACGCTGGCGTTGCAGCTAACGACTAGCCATCTCCCCGGCGAATTGGGCGAGAAGTTCGGGCCGCTCGCAGTGGATCTACACCTGTTCGCCAACCGCTATCTCGCGGTCGCGCTGCACTTAGAACGCGATCTCCTAGTAGCGCGAGCGGACATCGATCTAGCAAGCAGCGAGGTCGATACGCTGGTGGTGGCCGTGAACGGACTGGCTCTGGCGCGGGTCATGCCCGAGTTGGGTGGTCGGCTCGACGCAGACTTGCGCGGGGCGGGCGGCCTTTCGCTCGAAGCGCTCCTGCTGACCGGGCGCGTTGCGACCACGCCGCTAGAGTACGCGGATTGGCAGACCGGCGAGCTCGCACTGGATGTGGGCTGGGATCGGGGTGCGGCGCGGGGGGTCGGCGGGGGACGAGGCGTAAACGTGCTGGCCGAGCTAGACGCGGCTGGGCACTTAACGGCTCAAGCGGATTTTACCGATACCTTGTTGCGGGGGATAGATGGCGCAGTGGTCGCATTGGGCGGTACTTTGCGCTGGGACGGGCCGCTGGATGACCTAGACGCGGCTCAAGCGGACCTCGCATTCGATTCGCTTTTGCTGCGGCAGGGGGAATGGGTGCTGCAAAACTACGGTCCCCTCCAAGCCAACTATGGCGACGGGCGTATGGACCTCGCGGCGCTACACCTGCAAACGCCCGTTGGGCTAGTGGGCCTTTCGGGTTGGGTCGAAAGGGATTCGCTCTCCGTTGCAGCGGAGTTACCCTCCCTTGAACTGTCCAACCTCGTGCCCGATCTCAGCGCGGCGGGCGGCGGGCATCTGCGGGTTAGCGGCACCCTAGCCAAGCCAGAGGCACAAGGCGCGGTGACGCTGGGGGAGATGCGCCTCGACACCCTCGCCCTCGGCAATGCTCAACTGCGCCTTGCGCTGACTGATTCGCTCACTGCTGAGTTCAGCACCGATGCCGGCGCACACCTCGCGCTCACCTGCCCAGCCGCACCGCTCTTCGGGTCGGGGGAAGCCTCCGCTCGGCTCGCAATCGAGGCAGTGGCGGCCGACTTGGGGCCAGTGCTCAGTTATGCTTTGGGACGCCCGCTGCAGGGGCGGCTCGACCTCGATGGGCAGGTAGAAGCGGCCTTAGGGGATTCCATGCCAAGCTGGCGGGACTTGTCCGGGCATATCGATGTGCACAGCCTAGCCATTGAGAGCCACGCCACTGCCGACTCGCTGCGACTAGACCTCCTGTCTGGCGGGCGATTCGCGCTCGGCGAAGGGCGCGTGACATTGGACTCAGTGGCGATTGGCTTGCGGCGGTACGACCGCGACCGCCTCGCCCTGCAGCCGGCCGGCACCTTGCGACTGGCGGGCCAACTGGTGGGCACCCAGCCCTCGCAGATTGAGCTGGCCCTCAAAGACCTAGACTTGGCTTTCTTCGGCGGCCCCGAGGGGCTGGTCCAACTCGACGCCGAGGTCCGCGGCACAGCATCTGCTCCCCAGCTCGCCGCCGATCTGGCCGTGGAAACTGCGGACTTGGGAAAGCTGCGCGGCCAGCTCGTCGGCGACCGACACGGCGGCGATTGGCATTTGAACTGGACGACCTTGCTCGACGACAGCCTCACTGTGACCGGTCGCGTGCCCTGGGATTTGCAGGCCGGCACACTCTCCTTAGACGAGGGCTGGCTCGAGGCGCGTTCCGACAGTATCGGACTCCTCTTTCTCGGCGATCTAATAGCCGAACTGGACCATCTCGACGGGCGGATTAGCGCGAATCTCCGGGCCGAGGGGTTGGACTCAACGCTCTCATTACAAGGGCAAATAGGGGTCGCGGGTCTCGAATTTGCCCTGCCCGACCTCAAGCCGATTTACAAGCTGCCCGATGGACAGTTGCAATTCAATGGCCGACAGGTCGAGCTGGCGGGTTTCTCCGTCGAGGAAGAACCTAAGCGGGGGTTTCGCAGCGCGGCGCTTACCGGGCAGCTCGACCTATCGCGGCTCGACGACCCTATCTTTGACTTGCGACTCCGAGCCGAGCGGATGAATTCCTACTACGAAGATGTCGCGCAGTCGTTTAGAGCGGACGACATCGACGTGGATCTGTCTTTCGCTGGCTCGATCAGCGCGTCCAAGTTGGCCGGGCGCATCCGCCTCGACCGGCCGCGGTCCGAGGCGAGCCTCGTAGTCCTCGCGCTTCCCGTGCCACCACCACCGCCGGCATTGCGCGACGAGTTTTTGGAGAACATGGCCCTCGCCGTCGAGGTCGATATCCGCGGCCTCGCCCTCGACAGCGAGCTAGCCGAGGTCGAAGCGTCGGGCGCAGTTGAGATCGGCGGCACCTTCTACAAGCCGCTCTTCCAAGGCGACATAACAATAGACGAAGGGCAGATCTTCGTACTCAACCACCCATTCGCGATCACACAGGGGCGCGTCGTCTTCAACCGCCTAGCGCTGACTAAGTCCATCCTCGACGTGATGTACGATCCCCTCCAACTGAATCCCACGCTCGATTTGGAGGCCAAGACCGAGGAAATCACAGACATTCAGGACGATGATAATAAATACGTCGTAACTTTGACGCTGCGAGGGCCGGCTCAGAAAATCGAGCCGGATTTTGAAGCGAACTCGAAGAACCCGGACGCAGACCCGCTAGAAGAGCTTCCGAGCATCGTCAACCTGCTGGCCTTTAACACGGCTAACCTCACCGATGCCTTTGGTACGCGTACCGATGCCTTTAGTACAGCCGCCACGGCCTTCGGCACGGCCGCCGGTCAACTCTTGAGCAAGCAGGTCGAGAAGGTGGGGCTGAATGAATTCACGGTCGTGCCGTCGAGCACAATTGTCGGTGCTTCGCCTGGGGATCCCGTCCTCCGCGCGGGCAAGTACCTCGGTGGGTTGCCTCTGCCCCTCTGGGTGCGCTACGAAGCTATGCTAAAAGAGATGGCTGCGGGAGAGGTGCGGGTCGAGCACAAGATCAAGTCCTTCCTGACCATCGTCGGCTCGGCGCAAAGCAAGCACGATCACTATGGGCTAGGCATCGGCCTGAAACGAGAATTCCGATGAGCATACTCGTGGCCGCACTCTGTCTGGCCCTCGCCGGGACTGCCTTGGCCCAAGATGACCTGCGCACAATATCAGCCCGCGAGGCCGATGGCCACAAAGTGTCCCGCATACTTTTCGTTCACCGAGGCGAAAAGCGCATCAAAGGCGAGACCTTGCGCTCGGCCATGCTGACTCAAGAAGGCAAGCGCTTCCAACGCCGCTTCTTCAAAAACGACCTGATCCAACTGGTCAACCTCTACCACAGCAAGGGCTATCGCGACGCCGAGATCGTCCGCAAGTACCTGCGCTTGGACGCCAAAAACCGAGTCCACGTTCACATTGAAATCGACAGCGGTGCGCTGTGGAGGGTGCGTGCCCTAACGCTCGTAGGGGGCGCACCCTTTGCAGCCGACACTCTGCGCGCTCAGGTCGGCTTGCGCACCGGCGCGCCCCTCAACTACGGCAAGGTGCTCGAAGGCGAGCGCCAGTTACAGGTCTTCCTCAATCAGCGCGGCTACCCTCACGCCGCAGTGCGCAACGAGTGGGTGGGGGACGACCGCGCCAGCCATAGCACCGAGGTTGTCTTCCGCATCGATCCCAAGCGCAAGATGTACTTCGGTGCCGTCGAGATCGAAAACCTTGAGCAACTATACACGAGCAAGGGGCTAATCGAGCGCTATCTGCATTTTGAGCAGGGGGGCTTGTACAATCCCGAACAGCTAGCCAAAAGCCGCGAGCAACTGGCGAGGACCGGCCTGTTCCGCTCGGTCTTTTTGCTCACCCCTGAGACGGGCGACAGCTTGCAGCCAGTCGTGGTCCGCTTGAAAGAAAAAAAGCGCATCTCTCTAAGTGCCGATGTCCTATTCAGCAACATTAAGCCGCGCGTGGCCGGGGTCGTGCAGCACGACAACTGGCTGGGTCGCGGAGCTCGGCTAAGCCTCGACGCCGGTTGGGGGAAGCCGGAACAGGGCGTCACCGCTTCCTTTACCGAGCGCAACTTGCTGGGCACGGGTGCCGACCTAGTGCTGTCGGCAGGGGTCACCGACGAGTGGGGAGACAAAGAGGTGTCGGGCGACCCAGACGATCAGCACCAATTCGCGCTTTTGACGGCCAACGATTCGGTGCTCAACGGCATCTTGTTATTCTCCGGGGAAGTGGACGCACGGGAGTACATCAACACGATCACCTTCAAATACCGCTCGGTCGAGCACCTGTGGAAAGCTGAGGCAACGCTCACCAAGGGCTGGCGCGAGATTTACCAAGTCCAAGTCTCCCTTAGCGGGGAAGACTCGCGCATCCGTCCCGACCCAAGCGAGCCCATCGCCTACTCGCCCGGTCCCGATGGCGGGGAAGAAAGCGACAGCGATGAGCCGACCGACGTGGAAGATCTGTTCGGCGAAGACGACTTTGATTTTTCTGGCGAGGGCAATTCCGCCCAAGACGAGGTTATAGACTACGGCGATGGTACGATTCCAGTGACCGCGGACTGGCTGCAGATCCTGACTAATCGCAAGCGATCCATTGACTTGAGCACCGAGTTTTGGCGCGACTCGCGCGATGACCCCTTTGCCCCCACGCGCGGCGCGTTCTTGCGGTTGACCGGACTCTACGCCTACGCCTTCATTCTAGGAAGAGGCCCGACTTATGTGATCGACGGCGAGGCCGAGTTTCGGTATTACCAGCCCCTCTTTCGCCGGCTAGTGTTGGCCCTAGCCCTGCACGGAGCACGGACGGCCTCGCTGCGCCGGGGACGCCCACTACCGCAGGATTATTGGAAAGAGTATGGAGGCGAAGGATCCGTGCGTGGCGTCGAGTACAAAACTATAGACGCACCGGGCGGCGGACGCTTCGGCCTGAATATGCGCGGGGAATTGCGCTATCAGCAGAACAGCTTCGGCCTCGTTGGCTTTTGGGATCGGGCGCAAGTTTGGCGCAAGCCAAAAAAGGCAACCTTGCGGCAGATGGTCGATGGCTATGGGGTGGGGCTGCGCTATGTTTTGGGCTTTCCCCTCCGGCTCGACGTAGCGTTCAACGACGGATTTCGCTTGTATTTTTCTATCGGTCAGGCTTTTTAAATGGTCGAAATAATACATCACGCCAACGCCAGCAAGCTGATTTCGCTTTCGGGTGCTTGCCTCGAATTACATGAGAGCGAAAACAATTTGCCGATCGGCCTCGCGCACGCGCTCGCTAAAGATCCCCTTCGCTACGGGCCTGAGCCTCCGTTATTCTTGAGTGTCTTAGAGCAAAATAGCCCGGTCGGCGTGGCCGTAATGACGCCGCCGAGGAGAATCGTTCTGAGCAAGTTCGTTGCGAATATCAAAGGGGCTATGGTTCATCTCGTGCGCTACCTGCTCGAAACGGATGCGTCCATCCCCGGCGTTGTCGGGCCGGCGTCCGAAGCGCAAGCCTTTTCCGATTGCTGGGTAGAGGCCGTGCCTAGTGCCTCGCCTAGGGAGGCCATGCGGATGCGCGTATTTGAGGCCCGAACGGTCGCCGATGTGCCCCTTTCTCCGGGGGCACTACGCTTGGCCATCGTGGACGACTATCCGCTTGTGGCGCAGTGGATGGTCGCCTTTTCGCAAGAGGCGTTAGGTAAGCCAGCCGATCTCGACGGGGCCAAGAAAAGCGCCAAGCGGTTCATCGCTGATGGGGATATGTACATTTGGGATTGCAATGGACCGGTCTCTATTGCCAAAGCGGCGCGTCCGATGAGAAACGGCATAACAGTCAACGCGGTGTACACGCCACCAGAGCAGCGCAACAAGGGATACGCCACCTCATGCGTCGCGTCGTTGACCAAGAAACTGCTCTCCGAGCACTATTCGTTTTGTAGCCTATTTGCCGATTTATCCAATCCAACCTCCAACAGCATCTACTCCAAAATCGGCTACGTGCCTTTGGGGGATGCGCTAGAATTTGATTTCGCTAACTAAAACTCACTGCCGCCAGACGGTAGCTTCTTGAAAGGGCTGTCATGCAATCATTTCGCAGCAGTACCACCACGCAGGGGCGGCGCATGGCCGGCGCACGTGCCCTGTGGCGCGCCACCGGCATGAAGACCGAGGACTTCCAAAAGCCCATCGTCGCCATCGCCAACTCCTTTACTCAGTTCGTGCCCGGGCACGTGCATTTGCACCCCATTGGCCAGCAGGTTAAGGAAGTGATCGACCAGCACGGCGGCTACGGCGTGGAGTTCAACACCATTGCCGTGGACGACGGCATTGCCATGGGGCACGACGGCATGCTCTACTCCCTGCCGAGCCGCGAGTTGATCGCCGACAGCGTCGAGTACATGGTGCAGGCCCACAAGGCCGACGCCCTCGTCTGCATTTCCAATTGCGACAAAATCACCCCGGGCATGTTGCTAGCCGCGCTCAGACTCAACATTCCGGCGATCTTCGTCTCGGGCGGGCCAATGGAGGCCGGCAAGACCGAGCTATCAACGGGGCCTGCTAAGCTCGATTTGATCGACTCCATGGTCGCCGCGGCCGACCCCAACCTGAGCGACGAGGACGTGGCTAAGATGGAGGAACAAGCCTGCCCGACTTGTGGCTCGTGTTCGGGCATGTTCACCGCCAACTCCATGAACTGCCTCAACGAAGCCATCGGCCTAGCCCTGCCGGGCAACGGCACCATCCTCGCCACGCACGAGCTGCGCTGGGAGCTTTTTGCCGCGGCCGGTAAGCGGATTGTCGAAATGGCTAAGGCATTTTACCTAGAGGGCGACATTTCGGTGCTGCCGCGGAGCATTGCGACCTTCTCGGCGTTTGAAAACGCCATGACCTTAGACATTGCCATGGGCGGCTCCACCAACACGGTCCTACACCTGTTGGCCATGGCCCGCGAGGCCGAAGTCAATTTCACCATGGCCGACATCGACCGGCTCTCGCGGCAAGTCCCCTATATCTGCAAAGTAGCACCGGCCTCGCAGGAGTTTCACATAGAGGACGTCGCGCGCGCTGGCGGCATTATGAGCATTCTCGGCGAGCTGTTGCGCGCCGACAAAGTCCACCCCGAGCCAAAGACCGTTGCCGGACCGTCGCTGGGCGAGTTGCTCGCCGCAAACGACATTCGCGGACCGGGTGCGGTGGAAGCGATGGCCAAGCAGCGAGCGTTGGCGGCCCCGGGCAACGTGCGGACGAAAGCCGCCTTCTCCCAAAACAACTTTTACCCCGAGCCGGACACCGACGATCAAACGGGCTGCATCCGCTCGGTCGCGCACGCTTATTCGCAGGACGGCGGGCTGGCGGTGCTTTTCGGCAACATCGCCGAGGAAGGCTGCATCGTGAAGACTGCCGGTGTTGATGAGGCGATCTGGATATTTGAGGGCACGGCCCGAATCTTCGAGTCGCAGGACGAAGCATGTGAGGGCATCCTAGGCGGCAAGGTCGGCGACGGCGACGTGATAGTGATCCGCTACGAGGGCCCCAAGGGCGGGCCGGGAATGCAAGAGATGCTCTATCCAACGTCGTACCTCAAGTCCATGGGGCTGGGCAAGACCTGTGCGCTGCTAACCGACGGCCGCTTTTCCGGCGGCACCTCCGGGCTGTCGATTGGTCACGTCTCCCCGGAGGCGGCCGAGGGCGGGGCACTGGCCCTAGTGGAAATCGGCGACCGAATTCGCATCGACATTCCCAATCGCAAAATCGATGTGCTAATCGCGGACGCCGAGCTCTCCGCGCGACGGCAAAAAATAGACGCCTATCGGCCCCGCAACCGCCAACGCCACATCCCCCAATCGCTACAGGCGTATGCCGCGCTGACGACGAGTGCGGCGCACGGGGCGGTGCGAGATGTGGGGCAACTGCAGAAATAGCTTTGCACACAAAAGGAACTTTATGAAAATCACAGTACTAGACGGACACACCCTAAACCCCGGCGACAATCCTTGGGATCCAGTCTCGGCGTTGGGCGATTTTGCGGTGTACGACAAAACTCCAGACGACCTGATCTTGGATCGAGCTGCGGACGCCGACGTCGTTTTGACCAACAAGGTGCCGCTGACGGCCGAGATGTTTGCCCAGCTACCCAACTTGCGCTTCGTGTCGGTTATGGCCACCGGGTACAACATCGTCGATGTGGAGGCTGCACGCGTCCGTGCCATCCCAGTGTCAAACATTCCAGTGTACGGCACCGACTCGGTCGCCCAATACACTATGGCACTGCTGCTGGAGCTGTGCCACCGAATAGGCCACCATGACGCGGCGGTGCATCGAGGGGGCTGGGCTGAATCGGGCTATTGGTGTTTTTGGGAGACGCCGCTAATGGAGCTAGCCGGGAAAATTATCGGCCTAGTCGGCTTTGGGCGCATCGGCCAGCGCGTTGGCGAGCTGGCCCACGCTTTTGGCATGGAAGTCTGGGCTTATGCGCCGTCGCCAAAAGACCCGCCGGGGTACGCGCCGTTTGCCCTCAAGAGCACGGCGGAGATTTTCGCCGGGGCCGACGTGGTCAGCTTGCATTGCCCGCAGACGCCCGACAACGCGGGCTTTGTCAACGCCGAGTTGTTGGCGACCATGAAGGAAGGGTCTCTTTTCATCAACACGGCGCGCGGGGCACTCGTCGATGAGCAGGCCCTTTTGGAAGCACTGCGCGCCGGCAAGCCCCGCGCGGCGGCAACAGACGTGGCTTCCATCGAGCCGATAGCTAGTGGCAACCCGCTCTTGCAGGCACCCAATCTGCTCATCACGCCGCATATGGCTTGGGCCACGCTGGAGGCGCGCAAGCGACTGATGCAAATGACGGCAGAAAATGTGCGAGCCTTTCTGGCCGGCGCGCCGGTCAACGTGGTGAACTGAGCGAGCGTTGACATTGCGCTCGATTCCCTGTTATTATGGTCAAAGGGGGCGACATGGCTTCGACGGGGTCGGAGAAGCCCAAATTGCGTGCCGAGGTCCCGACACCTCGTAAATCCTCGGGAAACAATTAAGCGACGAAACTAACACGTACGCTCTGGCTGCCTAAATTTAGCGCAGTCCATTGGGGTCTGTTGAGCCTGCGCGGCAGGCCCCAATGTCATCTCTTAGCAGGCTGGTCCCAAACCCGCGCCCGAGGGAATGGGGCGAGATTTCTCGGGCTGGCCTGTTGCGAGGCCCGTCGGCCGGCAGCGCAACAGGCGAGATAACTAAGGCCGACTACGCACGTAGCATATTTCGGTAGAACCGGTCTCGGACGCGGGTTCGATTCCCGCCGCCTCCACCATCTTTGAAAGCACAACTCGTCTCTCCGGGGAAGCATCCGGAGAGACGAGCGTCTTGAACCTTTTATCGAATCTTTTGTTTTTAAAGGACTTGGAGCGACCCCGAGCGTTCTGGTAGAGCCTCTTAGTGAAAGCTAAAACGTCCGGCGAGAGGCTTCGTCAAGCAATCGGTTCTGTGTCTTCCTTATTTCCTCAATCACTAAGTCAATTTCCTCGTGGCATCGCCACGCCGGTATCCGTAGGACTGTCCAACCGAGATTGACTAGGACGCGGTCTCGTGTAATATCCTGGCGCCGTTGTCGGCCTCTGGCGTCAAGGTGCTGATCGCCGTCAACCTCGACGTTCAGCTTGATACCCTGTTCCAGCAGCGCAAAGTCCAGCTCATATCCCTCCACGTTGGGCTTGGCGTAGGGGAAGAGGTCCCGGAGTTGCATGGCGTCGAGCAGGAGTTTTTCAGACGTGCTGTCCGTGCGGAACTCGGCCGATGGCGAACCAGTGCCCTCATTCCGGGCGACCTCATCGCATAGATAGACCCGCAGGGAGGCCAAGGTTGGACTCCCCAAATCTCCCATGAGCGGGTGACCGAGCACGATTAGTGCTCGACGGGCGCGGCTGACAGCCACGTTTAGGAGGTTTCTCTCTTTTTCTATCCAACGGGGGCCGCTCTTGGGCATGCCGGGTGAGAGCACGGAAGAAAGAACGAGCGCATCGCGCTCGTCTCCCTGCAAGCGGTGTGCGGTTCCGCTTACAAAATCGATGTCGTCTAGGAAGTCTTGGCCAAATTGCGTTTTGGCTATCTGATCGATGAGTCGCGCCTGCGCGGTGAACGGAGTTACCACGCCGACAGTCTTGTAACCGGATTCGATTACGCCACGAAGCTGTCTCACCGTTTCCTCTGCCTCTGCCTGGTTTAGCCAACTTCCAATGGCGGGCCGTACTGCCGAGCCGTCGACATCGCACCAGTAGATGGCACGATCGCGCTGGGATGTATCAGAGACATCCGTCAATACGGTGAGTTCACCCATGTAGAACGTCTTGTTGAACCAACGGGCGATGTGTGGATGGCAGCGGTAGTGTTCGTTGAGAAGAACAGGTGTTTGGGGTTTTGCGGCAAATGCAAACGCGGAGTAAGCCGAACCGTCTTTGTGGTGGATGCCGCGCTCGCGCAGGTCGTCGTTGTCAAACCCCGTCTGCGTGGCGATCTCCTGTAAGAGTCCATCGCTGAGGGAAACGATCGGATTGAGTTGGTGTGGATCCCCCACGACCGCTAAACGTTTTGCGCGGTAGGCCAACGGCAGCACGGCCGCGAGGCTGCACTGGCTAGCCTCGTCAACGATCACGAGATCAAACAGTCCTGATTCCAAGGGGAAGTTGGAATGCGCTGTTAATGCCGTACATGCCCAGCCTCGTAAGTGGTGAAACGAATTGCCAATTGCTCTTCTAAAGTGGTCGCTGCTGGCGGGGATTTTGCCGAAAGCTGCTAGACGGTAACTGCCGGCGGAGATTCGCGTTGCCGTGTCCACGCAAATTGCGTAGAGACTTGCATCTGCCCATTTCTAGTCTGCTTCGCGCACACTAATCGCCGGGGCGCCCACGGCAGATTCTAGTCGTTGACGTTCAGCTCGTCCAATTTCCAATTGGGAGGTCAGCTTTGCTATGCGCTGATCAATCCGAGCCCAAGTGACGAGTTGCTCCAATGGAGCGGTTTCAAGGCAACCGAGTCGCCGGCGGAAGCGTCGTGCGCGGAAGCGACGGAACAGCCACGCCTCCAACAACTGGCTGGTTCGTCGCTCTATTTCGTGGGAACTGATGGGCAGTTTCGGAGGACTCGCGTTAGTCCAGAGTATTTGCGCCGTCTCTTTCAAGGCTAGCCCGAGTTTCTCTCGCTCCTCTACAAGCTGCAACAGTTTCACATCTAGTTCGTCCTGCCGCACCAGTTTCTCCATCAGTTGGGTGCGCTCAGTGGCGACCCGCTTTAACTGGGCGCGCACTGCGGCTTGGTTGCCGCGGTGTGCTGCCGCCTGAGCCGACGCCGCGGCAATGCGATCCGGGACCTGCTCGCGCACGTCGCGATTGCCGGTGCGGACTAACAAGCCGCTACTCACATCCTTTTCCGCTCGGTCGACAGCCACGTCAACCGCACCATTGTTGGTCGAAGTCACCAAGACTTTGTCGCCGTCCAGCCACGCGTTCGCAACCGCGTTGACTACGAGTTGCGTTTTGCCGGTCCCAGGTGGGCCGGTCGCGACCGTCAGAGGGTCTCTGCGGAGACGCTCGAGTGTTTCCGCCTGTGATTGGTTGCATACAAGTGGAGCCGCAAGAGGCCCGGACGGGGGTCGCTTGTTTTCCTTCTGCGCGAAACCGTTGAAGAGAAGATGTGCCGCAGCCGTAGTTGACCAGTCTTCTCGGGTTTGTAGTTGTCGCAGTTCCTCGCGAAGGGTGCTGGTGTATCCAGACCACTCGGCCACGACCGAGATCGCGGCGTTGTAGACGCCTTGTTTGCGATCTATGTTCGGTTCGAGGATTCTAGCGTTGAGAGGCGACAGGATCTGGAGTCCGAGCAGGTCAGTCAGTCGTCCGGCGAGGGCACCAAAAGCGTCGGCATCTCCAAATGGCAAGCCTCGACTTAACAGGTCGCTGATGTCTTCAGTGATTGAAGGGTCGAAGATACCGCTTGCCGCGATGGCCAAGTTGAACTCTGGCTCCATAGTAGCGTGAAGTTTCCACTGGTTGTTGGGGCCTCGTTCCGGTTCGATCTGAACGGCAAAAAGAGGGGCAACCTTTGGTGTGTGATCGCGGTCGGTTACGACGATAGTCGGCCAGCCGTAGATGATTGACTGTGTGCGAGACCTCAGTTTATCGGGCAGTTCTCCGGGTGCCGGCGTCGAGTCGCTTTGCCCGACCACCAGTTTCTCTTCCCCAAGGTGTAAGAACCATAGAGCGTTCTCTTTGACGTATGGGACCAGTGATTTTGCTGCTTCCGCTTCAATGCACCGTTGTGCATAACTGCATAGTTGCTGCCAGGGAGTTTGCACACTGCTGGCAGCCGGTTTTGAGAATCTCGAACTGATGGGACTTCTGTTCGTTGCCGTATTCCGCGAACCGCCCGCTGCGCTATTCGATGCGACTTGGACCGAGGAACCCTCGCTGCCTGAACAGTCAATACACCAGACCTCTTTTGACGAAGGTGACCAGTAGGCGCGCTGGCCCGCCTCTAGCCTCATTGTGCATGATCGGCAGCGTCCGGCGTACTTTAGCGAGATGAACCGTAGCTCTTTGGGGAGTTTCATCCTCGGACCTTAGAGGGTGCCATCAGCGATCCAGCTCACCTTCCAACCGCGGTTCTTCAAGGGATCGCGACTGACTGCGTTTGCTGCGCTATCCCGAATACGCCGGGACGATATTCGAATACGCGCCGCATTAGGAGCTGTTCCCGTTCGAGTACCTCTACTTGGACGCACTCGGCGGCGTCCGTCAGGTCAAGATGCACTTCTTCCACCTGTTTGACCGCGACACGCTCTGGTCCCAAGTACTCTATCCCTGATTGGGGCTGTTCCTTCAAGCAGCAATTCTGACGGAAGGACTCCGTGCTGCTGAATTTGATCCGCGGGCAAAATGGATTGTGGCACGATATGACCAATCGTCGCTTTGCCAATGATCTTCACGCCATATCCACCCAAGTTCAAAAACGACGAGGAATCCGATTGTCGATGTGATAGAACAGGGCTATTATAAATGAGCTAAGCTGAATATAGGGCAAACCTTCAGCGCAAGGAACGCCCTAACCTACTAGCACCATTGGTTCACTAAACCGCATTGATTTTAAGCCAGCGAAAGCGAGAACATGAAGATCACCGATATTAAGATTACGCCCTCCCTCGGCGCGGAAAATCGCCACTGGTCCTTGCTGAAAATCTTCACGGATGAAGGCATTGTCGGCCTCGGCGAGTGGACCGCTGAGGCCCCCATCGAGCCGCTCAAACAAATGCTCGTCGGCCAAGACCCGACCAACATCAATCGGCTGCACTACGACCACCTGTGGCAGATGCAGGGCCGCGGCGCCGGCGTGGAAATCGCCCTGTGGGACATCCGGGGCAAGCAGCTAAACGCGCCCATGCACGAACTGTTGGGCGGCAAATTGCGCGACCGCATCCGGGTGTACTGCGACTGCCACTCGGGAGCGCACTGGACGCGGGAAGACTATGAACGGCGCTGGCGGGAGACGCGGGCCAGCGGGCAATTAGATCCGGTGTACGAAACCAGTGCCTATGTGTCCATGGCCCAAGAAGTGGTGGCCGAAGGGTACACAGCGATCAAGTTCGATCTCGATGTGCCCAACCCTTGGAAGCTCGACACCTACGACCGCTCCATCAGCCGCCGGCAGCACCATCACATCATCACCACCATCGAAAGCCTGCGCCAAGCGATCGGCCCTTATATCGACTTATCCATCGATTTGCACGGTTCCTTCAACCTAGCCGACGCTCTGCGCATCTGCAAAGACGTGGAGCACCTCGACCTGCTTTGGTTGGAGGATCCCATCCGCTGGGAGTGGGGCAATGTCGCCGCATTGGCCAAGATCTGCCAGCAGACCAAGACGCCGATATGCACTGGCGAAATTTTTTACGGAGCCAAGATGTTCCGCGAGTTGATGGAACAACAAGCCTGCGACCTGCTAGAGCCGGACATCCCTCGCAGCGGCGGACCCATTGAAATCCGCCGCATCGCCGAACTAGCCGAGATGTACCACATGTCGCTAGCCCCCCACTACATGCGGAGCGCGGTTGCGGGCATGGCAGCGGTCCATATATGCGCCACCCTGCCCAATTTCCTCGCCCTAGAGCACCACTCGCGCAATATCCCGCTGTGGGGCACCATGCTCGACATCAAGAACCCCATTCAGCAAGGCTACATCGCCGTGCCCGACGGCCCGGGCTTGGGCGTCGATCTAGACGAAGAAACCATCGCCGCTGCGCTACCTGCCGGGGTGCCGCTGTGGTCCTGAGAGAAGCGTTCTCAAAACTCCTCGTGCTAGCTTAGTGGCCAGTGGTACATCCCCTAGGCGGTGCGGGGACTAACCCCTAACCACTGATCACTAACCACTGATCACTGATCACTAACCCCTAACCACTGCTTCTGGATTTTTATGAAATTTCAAAACTACATCGACGGCCAGTGGGTTGGGGCCTCGGATGGACAGACCTTTGCCCAGCGCAATCCAGCCGACCTAGAACGCGTAACCGGAGAATGGCCCCAAAGCCCCTGCGCCGATGCTGAGCAGGCCATTGAAGCGGCGCATGCGGCATTTCCGGCGTGGGCCGACATGGGGGCGTACCAGCGAGCGGAGTACTTGTCGCGAGCGGTCGCGGTGCTGAAGGGGCGAGCCGAAGAAATCGCCGCAATCCTCACCGCAGAAAATGGCAAGACGCTCGACGAAGCGCGGACCGAGGTGGGGTCAGCGGTGCGCGAGATGGAGTTCCAGATCGCCCAAGGAATCTCCATGTGCGGCCAGACCGCGCCCTCGGCTCAACCTGGAGTGTTTGCCTACAGCGTTCGGCGGCCCCTTGGGGTGGCGTCGATCATCAGCCCTTGGAACTTTCCGTTCAACGTGCCGGGGCGCAAGTGTACGCCGGCGCTGATCAGCGGCAACACCATCGTCTTTAAGCCGGCGAGCCTGACGCCCGGGGCCGGGCGGGCTTTCGTCGATATTTTTGCCGAGGCTGGGCTGCCTGCGGGCGTACTGAACTTCGTCTGCGGTGGGGGGAGTACGGTCGGGGAAACCATAATCACGCATCCGTTGGTGCAGTCGATTTCCTTCACGGGTTCGACCCAAGTAGGCAGGGGCATTCAGCAGCGCGCCGCCCAAGGGCTAATCCGCACGCAACTGGAGATGGGCGGCAAAAATCCCGCGGTCATCTTGGCAGATGCCGATCTCGACATGGCGGCAGATGCAGTCGTCAAGGCGGCCTATGCTTGCGCCGGGCAGTGGTGTACTTCGACGAGCCGGGCAATCGCCGTGCGCGAGGTAGCCGCAGCCTTCACCAACAAGGTACTAGAGCGCGTCAAGCGAATTCGGGTGGGGAACGGGATGGCAGAGGGGGTGGATATGGGGCCGGTGTGCGGCGCGGACCAGCTCGAAACCATCGAGGGCTACATCGAGATCGGCAAAGCGGAAGGAGGCTACATCGCACACGGAGGCGAGCGCCTGACCGCCGACGGACTAGACAAAGGGTGTTTTATTGCGCCGACGGTCTTTACCGGTGTCCAGCCGCAGATGCGCATCGCTCAGGAGGAGATATTCGGCCCAGTGTTGTGCCTGATGGTAGCAGAGGATTTCTCCGAAGCCCTAGCGATTGCCAATGGCGTGGAGTTTGGGCTGGCGTCGTCCATTTTCACGCGGGACATTGGGCGGGCCTTCCAGTTCTTGGAAAAGACCGACGTGGGGCTGACGCATGTGAACATGATGACGGCCTACCGCGAGCCCCAGCTCTCATTCGGCGGGGTGAAGGCTTCCGGGCACGGGATCCCGGAATCGGGCGACACTGGGATCGAGTTTTTCACCGAGCACAAGGTCGCCTTTATCAATTACGGACTTTCCTAGTGTACGGTTGGGAATTCAGGTTTCATTTAGGCGATTTCACTCGGCTGGCCCGTAGCCCTCGTCCGGGCCAGCGCGGTCCCCCGCGTCAATGTTCCGAGGCCCGTCGCCGGGTACCCGCCGCCAAGGGGGCGGATGGGACTAACCACTAACCACTGACCCCTAACCACTGATTAAACAGTCCTTATTCTAGGAAAGTCCGATCAATTATCTCCAGTAGGCTGGTAGGTCGGGAAGACGCGGGGAAAGGCGCGGCCCGTGGTCGTTTGGCGGGTAGCTGCGTCGATGTAGCAGATGCTGAATGCGCGGCGCGGGCGGTTGGAGCGATTCGTCTCCGAGCGGTGCAAGGTCCAGTTGTGCAAAAGCACCACCTCGCCTTTTTCCATTTCCAAATAGAGCCGCTTCTCGTCCGGTGCGTGCAGCGCACGCTCTTCCACCGAGAGCTGGTCGCCCGTTTTGGGAATCATGCTGTGGTGCGAGCTTGGGATGATTTGTAGGCAACCGTTGGCAGCGCACGTATCGTCGAGCGCAGTCCACACCGTGACTTGGGGGGGAATGCTCAGATGCCAACCGCCAGCACCGTCTTGGTGCCAGTTGATCGTAACGCCCTGCTCGGCGGGCTTGTTGAAAAACATGGCGCGAAAGATCGAGACCTCCGCGCCGATGATCTTAGAGGTTAGATCGCGGAAGATCGGCTTTTGTAAATAGCCCAAAAACAGTGGATCCTGCTCCAGATCCTGAATTTTGCGGTATTTGAGCGAGGATCCCTTAAACTCCCTAGTCTGCCGCGAAAGTTCGGGCTTGCCAGCCGAAGGGCATAGCTGCATGAGCATGTCGTCGTAGCGGACTTCGCCGAGCATAATCTGATCGATGCGCCGACAGAGGGCGTCGATTTCCGCGCGGGGAGCCACGTGGCCGAGGCGCACGTAGCCCTGCTCGTGGAATCGGTCTAGTTCGGCGGCACTGAGCGCGGGGGCGTGGAGAAGGGTCATGGCAAACTCCTTGGTCTTAAGCGAGGCGAGCGAGCGCGTCTTGCCGGCTGATGCGGCGGAAGGATTGTTCAAGGACTGGACCTTGGCCATGCCAGCCCTCCTCGCGCCCGCCATCGGGCACGGAGTCGAAGACGCTTTGGCACCAAGCGGCGAGCGGAGCTACCGGGCAGCGGATGACCAAGTCGGGGTCGGCGACCGCACCTGTGGCCGAATACGCATAGCAAGTTTCGATGAGCCGCTCGGCCGCAGCTACCTGCTGCCACTGGTACTCGCGCAGGGCCGGAGGGCCGTCGGGCACGAGCAGGATGTTGACGCCGCGGTCAGTGATCGCGTTGAGCCGCTCGGCGGCATCGGTACCGACCAACACGTCTTTGTGCTCCGGCCAGATGTCGAACATCCCGTAGGCCGCCTTGGGCGCACGGGATTGGAAGGTGAAATAATCGGGGTACGCGAAGAAATCTTCGCCAGTGGCGCGGTAGGTATTGTAAAAGGCGGTTACGTGGGCCATGACCAAATTGACGGCCCCGACGCCCTCAAGGCGATTGGGCACTAAAAGCCCTAACCTTTTGGTATTGGTAAAGCCGCGAAAGTACTCTGCCAGCGCGACCGGATGGCCGCTGGCAATCATCTCAAAGTCGCTGTCGCCGAGTTTTGAACTGTGCATGAGTAACTCCGCCTAATCCCAAATATGTAACGCCATTCTCCGCGCCGCCACAAGCAGTTAGGTCCCCTCTCCTCAACCGAGGAGTTGCGCCCTCCGCAGAGACCAGCATGAGTCGTCGCGACAAATGTGGAAACAGACCGGGATCGGGGCGAGATCGGCCTACTCCAGCAGAATGCCGCCATCGATGACGATGTTTTTACCCGTCAGCGATCGGGTTCTACACAGCATTTCAAAAACATAGAGCAGATGCAGAGGAGGGATTTCCTGCTTCCACACCTTCATTAGGTTTTTGACCCCGTCAATGGCTTCGCTTGGCGTGTTGGAAATCATCTGGCCGCTGACAATGACCGGGCTGATGGAATTGACGCGAATGCCAAATTCCTTACCTGCTTGCACCGCATAATTGCGGCTGAGACCGAGCAGGGCCGCCTTGCTGCAAACATAGGGTGCCCCCACGTACAGCCCGCCCACCAGTGCGGCCAGCGACGCGATGTTGATGATTTGCCGATCGCCACTGCCATGCTGCATCAGGCCGACCGCTCCTTGGCTCATAAAGGCCGCGCCTTTTGCATTTACATTGAGGACGCGGTCCCAGTTGTCCTCAGTCATGTCGAGCAACTTTACCTCGCTGAGGAGCCCGGCGTTATTGATGAGCATATCGAGGCCGTCGTACTGTTCGGCTATTTCAGCGTAGAAGGATTTGATCTGGGCAACATCGCTGAGGTCAACGCGATGGGCGCTGTACTCGCCACCGTAGGACGCGACGGCCTCTACGGTGGCGTCTTGCATCACAACATCTACCAGAATGGGGATTCCGCCGCGCGAGGCGATAAAGGTCGCAAAAAATTTTCCAATCGTCCCACTGGAGCCGGTGATAATGCAGCGCCGCCCCTCGAGGTATTCTTCCATCGTCACGTACTGCTCAAGCCCCGTACTACCGTTCATAAGCTGTATCTCCTAGCATTCATTAATCATTAAGATGCGAGTAATTAATGTGCAGGCATTAAAAGGCCCTTTCAGACGCTAGTCAAGGAGCGGCCTCGTTGGAACCCAGCAGCAACAGATGGCACCCGCCTTCCTTGACTAGGCCGCGAAAAATCTCTTTATCCATAGCGCGAACCACGCACCAACTAAAAAGGAGCCAATCCATTGACTGAATCTACCCGCCAAAGCATCCGGCCGGATGACCTGAAGAACTTTTGCACCGCCGCCATGGTCCAAGCCGGCCTCAGCGCAGAAGACGCCGAATTAAGTGCCCACGTCTTCGTCACCACCGACACTTGGGGCACCTTTACGCACGGCACCCGACAGATCCGCGGCTTGATGCAGAATGCGCGGCGTGGCCGTCTGGTTGCGACCGCGAAAGAGAAAATCGTCGCTGAGGGGCCCTCTTGGGCCATTATCGACGCCTGCGACGGCATGCCGCCCGCCATCTCCTGCCGCGCCGTTGAGTTGGCCGTTGCCAAAGCCCGCCAAAGCGGCATGTGCTACATCGGCATCCGGGGCAGCAGTCATTACGGCGCCGCCGGGTTTTACGCCAACGCGATTGCCGAAAACGACATGATCGGCCTTTCCATGTGCAATGTGGAACCCTGCATGACCGTGCCAGGCGGCAAGAGTAGAATTCTGGGGACCAACCCGATCGCCTACGCTGCACCGACCGGCACCGACCGCACCGTCATGCTCGACATTGCCACCAGCGCGGTTGCGGCTACCAAAATATTCGCAGCCAAAAACGAAGGGCGCAGCATTCCCGACACTTGGCTGGTGGACGAAGACGGCATTCCAACGACCGATCCCACCGAGTTTCCAGAAAAAGGGGCGCAGTTGCCCATGGCCGGACACAAAGGGTACGGGTTGGCCGTGCTGGTAGAGTTGCTGACGGCAACCCTTAGTGGGGCGGCGATGATGAGCGGCGTCCACAGTTGGGTGGCGGACACGGACGATCCCTCAAATCAGGGTCATGCCTTTATCGCCATTGACGTCGGCGCGATGATGCCGCTGGAGGAATTCCACACCCGCATGGATGTCATGTGCAAAGAGATCAAGGGCGCTTCCACAGCCAAAGGCGGGACCATCTTCCTGCCGGGCGAGATCGAGTGGAACAAGCGGGAGCAAGCGCTAGCCGAGGGTATTGTCATGCCCGAGGATGTCTTGATCAGCCTGCGAGGACTGGCTGAAGATAGTGGCCTCGATCCTGCGGCTTTCAATTTGGACTTGGGCTGAGAAGCCACCGGCAAACCCCGCGCCGAAGGGCACTAGGAGTCGCCGAGTTCCTCTCCCCGGCCGCCGAAATACCTCGCCAGCACCCGCTCCGGCGGCCACAGGTCGAGCAGCTCGACGGCCTCTGCCAGCGGCGTACCGGCAAAGGACGCTTCCAACTCCTCCCGCGTACGCCGCCGCGCCGGACGCTCGTCCAAGTTGGCCATCTCGAACAGCACCCGTGCATTGATCGCCGCGCACTCGCTCAGACCCCGAGGATAGACCTTGTCCGCGGTGTCGGCCCGGCTGTGGCCATAGAAGCGATCCTCGGGCCATACCGACTCCGTGCCCAGCCCCACGGTGGGCACGCCGTGGGCGAAGAACGGGAAGTGATCGGAACCCCAGCTTGTCGTGCCGCAGGACGCGCCGAAGGGCTTTTCGAGCCCATCCACTCGCACGCGACTCGCCACTGCTTCCAAGACCGGCAGCAGATCCTCAGCACCGGCAATTCTCAGCCCCGAGGGCCGACCACCGACATCGTTGTTGATCATCAGCGAGGTGTTGTCGAGTTCGCCGGCGTGGCGCTGCGTGTACGCCCAAGACCCGACCAATCCCGACTCCTCGACCCCGAAGGCAACGAACCGAACCGTGCGCCGCAGGTGCTCGCGATGTACGGCGAGAGCGCGCGCCGCCTCGACCACGGCGACCACGCCCGCAGCGTTGTCAATAGCACCGGGACCCACGTGCCAAGTGTCGTAGTGGGCACCGCAGACCAAGATCTGCTGCGGATACTCGGCCCCGGTCAGCTCGCCGACCACGTTCCACGACTCCTTGGACTCGATGCGGCTGTCGAGGACCAGCCGCAGCCGCACCGGTCCACGCCGCTGCTGCAGACGCTTGAGGTACTCGGCGTCTTCGAGACTGATCGAGGCCACCGGCAGGGCACCGACCCGCTGGAAGCAGCAGGTGCGAGCCGGCTGCAAGGCACCGGCGTAGTTGCGGTGCTCGAGGAGCACCACAGCGCCGAAGCGCGCTGCCAAGGGCGTCTTCAGTTGGCGGGCAAAGGGGTAGTAGGGTGCCACCACAATGCGGCCGCGCACCTCGTCGGCCCGCTGCGCCAGCTCCTCGGCGTCGCAGCGCTCGAGGAACACGACCTCTCCTTCCACCCCCTGCTCCGTGGTCGAAGGCGACAGCCCTCCGCACCGACACGGGATCGAGCGTCCTGACTCCGGTGCCACCACGGTCAACTCCTCGCGCTGCGGTCGCCAAGCGCGGTACTCGAAGGGCTCCAAGTGGACGCGGTCGAGTCCATAGCGCTGAAAGGTCTGCAACAGGAAGTCCCGGGCCCGGACCTCCCCCTCGCTGCCGGCTACGCGCACGCCGATGTCGTCGGTCAGCACGAGCAGGTTTTCCCAGACCTCGGACCGCGCCTCGATCTCGGCGACGATCGCTTCTTCGATTCTGTCTTCCATTGCTACCTCTTAGGCTATGCCTGTGCCAACTATGGAAATTCTACCCTACCCAAAGAGGCTGCCTCCGATGTTTGAATACGGACTGATGACAGCTCAAGGACTTGAACTCTAGTGCAATGCGCCGTCGAGAAGATGCACGGCCATAGCTTCTTCGTCCAGTTCGATGCCGAGACCTTGACCTTCCGGGAAGGACTAGTCGCTATGTCGCCAGCGGCGCTCCGCGGGGTATGCTAATGGAGATCGGCGATTTTGCGTATTGGGAGCGGCAGGCGGTGAAATCGGCGTTGCGGTATTCGCCTAGGTGAATGGATCCCGAAATGCGATCTTCCGCAACGTGGCCCGCAAATAGGAAGGGGATGGAATCGCCCGGGCGACTCACTTCGCTGCGCAGCTTTACCTGATCGCCTTCAATCACGCCGGCGATTTGCTGCTGGGAAAAATCGCTTATGTGGGTTCCGCCGATCCAATGCCCCTCCTGTTCGAGGAATAACTGGTGTTGGCTACTGCTGCTCGAATAGTTGATGGTGAGGTCCCAAGCACCGCTGACATCGGTTGCCGGAGGGGCCAGCTCTGTCGATTGGGGGGTCCGTTGTGCGGATAAGATGCGGTGGAGCCGGTCGGCTACTACTTGGTCGTTGCCCGGTTGCATCTGATTGGGGGTGATGCCGATGGAAGTGCGGCCGTTGGCACCGTTGCTGGCCACGGCGATGCGGGGTTTGTTGCGGGCGAAATCCTCGGCGACCTCTGCACCGGTAATGTGCAAGATGGCTGGATCCCAACTAATGGTGAGGACCGGGGCGCGGTTGGACAGGCCGGTGGGGTCTGCGACCTCGGTCCATACGCTGTCGATGCCGCGCACCCGCTGGGCGATATGGTCGAGATAAGACAGCCAAGTCTGCCATTCGGCGGCGTGGTCGCGGCGCACCCAAGCTTCTACCGCCGCCAGCATCCCCACGATCTCTTCTTTGCCGATTTTATCGTCGCGGCCCGGCCCGTGGTGCGGCGAACTGAATTGCCAAGCCGACTGCAGCAAGGCTTTGTCGCCCAGCACTAAGCCGGCACACTGGGGGCCGCACAGGGCTTTGCCGCCGCTATAAGCCACGGCAGTGGCCCCCCTTTGCAAGTGGACATTGGGAATGGTGAGATCTTCGGCCGCAGCATCGGCGAGGATGGGAATTTTGTGCGGGCGGGCCACGTCAGCAATGACCTCTAGGGAAAGCGGCTGGCCGGTGGCGGCGCCTGCCCCCGTGGTTATGTAGATCATGGCGGTGCGGGAATTGATCGCCCGCTCGAGTTCGGCCCGGGTCTCGACCATGACAATTTCGATGCCGATGCTGCGCAAGGCGTGATCGTAGGCATTGCGCGCGTACCGGGGGATGATGACTTGGGTTTTGTCTAGGCCGGTCAAATTCGGGATGCGGATCAGCTTTTCGGGATTGCCGCCGGTGACGCAAGCTGCGGTGATATGCTTGAGGCCAGCAGCGCAGCCTGCCGGAACCATGCCCCAGTCGGCACCGGTGATTTCAGATAGTCTTTGGCCGACGGCTTCGGCCAGTTCGTCGTATTGGACGAAGTAGCCCGAAGCCGCTTCCATGGCCGCCACAACTTCGGGAAGTTCGACAGAGCCGCCGATGATAGTAAAAGTGCCACGGCAGTTGATGATGGGTTCGACGCCGATGGCTTGATATATGCTTTGGTAGCTGGTGTCCAATGTCATGCGGGCCTCCCTTGTGGATTGTAGATGAACCAAGCTTGCAAAGGTTAGGTCAATCCCCAGATGCGGGCCGCTGTACCGCCTAGCATCTGGTCTTTTTCGCGCTGGCTGAGAAAGTCGAAACCCTCCTGCACTAGGCGCAACTCCTCGGCCAGAGTCGGCCAGTTGTGCTTGGTGCGATGGTGACCCGGATAGCCGGTGCCCCACAGCATGCGCTCGGCCCCAAAGGCGTGGTGCAGACGCTGGATAAAAGGATGCATGTCGGCATAGGGAAAAGCCTGCTTCGAGCGGCCGTGGACATCCGAGATTTTCACCGCCACATTGTCGAAGCCGGCCAGCTCGACGATGGGCTGAAAAGCCTCGGCTGGCTCGTCGAGGTTGGGATAGCCCATGTGGTCCAATAGCAGGAACATCTGCGGATGACGGCGGGCGATTTCAGCTACTTGATCGGCGAAAGCGGCGTTGAGATGGAACTGGATGACAGCGCCTGTTGCGTCTAGGACTTCCCAAAGGGAACGGTTTTGGGGCGTGGTCAGGACGCGCTCCTCCGGGTAGTACATGGGGTGAAAGCGGAAACCGACCAAGCCGCGTTCCTCCATCCAATAGCGCGCCTGATTGGCGTTGTCTGGGTTTTGCGGGTCGAGCATACCGTGGCCGATAAAGTGGTTGGGGAAACGGGCCTGCGAATCGGCGATATAACCGTTGTCCCAAGTGGACCAGCTAGTCTGTACCAAGACGCTGCGGTCAACGCCGTTTTGGTCCATGTCCTCGATCAGTTCGTCGGCGGTGGCCGGTTCGTCAGGCTTGGAGGTCCAGTTGGGGGCGGTGGGCCCGATGGGGTATTTTTCGGACATTTCCCAGATGTGTACATGGGTATCGACGATCATGGACGGTTCAAAAGCTCCGTAGGGATTGTACTGGTGAAAGAGATGAAAGGGGCCTTTCCAGTATATGGTCTCGTTGGGATCGCCCATGAAATTGGCCGGGGCGAGGAAGTGATACAGGGGCCGATAGGGGTCGTCAATCCACTCGAAACGGCACGAGTCCAGCCCCCCCGGGAGTAGTAGTCATAGATCGGAGTCATTCGCCTAGATGGTCGCGGATCTACTCTCTCAGCAGCATGTCTTCCTAGCACCCAACCATAGCGACGAAATAGCGATGTATGTTCAAATCGCTGGTCAGTTCAGGATGGAACGAGGCGACGAGTACTCGGCCTTGACGCGCCACGACCACATCGTCGCCGCAGGTCGCCAGTGCCGAGACCTCGTCGCCCAACCGCGCGATGCGGGGTGCGCGGATAAAGATCATCGGCAATGATCGCGGTTGCCCATCCGCCGCCCAAACCCCCGTCCCCTCGAAGCTATCGACTTGGCGGCCATAGCTATTGCGCTCGACGTCAATGTCGATTAGGCCGAGGGACTTCTGCGGCGGGCTAGAGACGCCTTTGGCCAATAGGATCATCCCGGCGCAGGTGCCGAAAATGGGGTTGCCGGCCGCGGCAAAGTCCCTCAGCGGTGCCCAGAAATCCCAAGAGTCCATTAGCTTGATTAACGTGGTGCTCTCGCCGCCGGGGAAGATCAGGCCGTCAACCGCGGACAATTGCGCTGGCTTTTTGACCACTCGGGATTCGACCGCCAATGCGTCGAGTACCTTGCCGTGGGCCGCGTAGTCGCCCTGCAATCCCAAAATTCCAATCATTGCTTATACCATAAAATTGCCCCGTCCCTGACAAAGCAGAGACGGGGCATTTTCCGATTGCCTCTGTGCGGCGTCCTACCAGCCTCGGGTTTGTAGCTTGTCTTTCTCTTCGAGGGTATCGATGTTGATGCCGACCATGGCCTCGCCGAGGTTTTCAGAGACGCGAATTAGGACCTCTGGGTCGTCGTAGTGGGTGGTCGCCTCGACGATGGCTTTGGCGCGGCTGGCTGGATCGCCGGACTTAAAGATCCCGGAACCGACAAAAATGGCCTCCGCGCCGAGCTGCATCATCAGCGAGGCATCGGCCGGCGTGGCGACGCCGCCGGCAGCAAAATTGGGCACCGGCAGCTTACCGTGCTCGGCGACCCAGCGGACCAGTTCATAAGGTGCGCCCAACTCCTTGGCCGCCGTCATTAGCTGCTCGGGACGCAGGATCACCAGCCGGCGGATCTCGTCGGTGACAGAGCGCATGTGGCGCACGGCCTCGACGATGTTGCCCGAGCCAGCCTCGCCTTTGGTGCGGATCATGGCCGCGCCTTCGCCAATCCGCCGCAGCGCCTCGCCGAGGTTGCGGCAGCCGCAGACGAAGGGCACCTCAAAGGCGAACTTATCGACGTGATAGTGCTCGTCGGCTGGAGTCAGGACCTCGCTTTCGTCGATGTAGTCGATCCCGAGGGCTTGGAGCATCTGCGCTTCGGCGAAGTGGCCAATGCGGCATTTAGCCATGACCGGAATGGAGGTGGCCTCCATGATCTGGCGCAGCTTCTCAATGCTCGACATGCGCGACACGCCCCCTTCAGCGCGGATGTCGGCGGGCACTCTTTCCAGCGCCATGACTGAGGTTGCCCCAGCGTCTTCGGCGATCTTGGCTTGGTCGGCGGCGACGACATCCATGATGACCCCGCCCTTGAGCATTTCGGCGAGGCCGGTCTTGATGCGCAGGGTGCCAGTCTGGCCGTTTTGTCCATTGGTATGCATCTCGCTCATAGCGCAATCTCCTTTAGAGAAGTTCCTTAAAAACATATTCCAAAACAGGCACCCGCGCAATTTTTGCCTAGGCAGAATCAGTTCCCGCGCAGGCTCTCCCAATAGGTGCGGCAAAGGTCGCGGGCGAAGAGGAAGAGGGCCGCTGAGGTCGCGACACTGGCAAGGACCGCGCCGGTGGCGAGGACGGCGAGCGGAGACCAAGGCAGCAGAGAGCGGACCAGCAGGAGGACAGTTAAGACGAAGGTGACCACCAAGAAAGGGCGGCTAAGAGCGGTGAGATAGATTGCAAAAGGCAGGTCGATCAAGCGGTTGACGAAATACTGCGAAAGCAGCAAGAACAGCAAAGCCGCCGCGGCGATGACGCTGGCCACGCCTTCGACGCCGCGCGGCAGGCCATAGAAGTACAGTGCCGGGATCAGCACCCCCGTGCTAAAGAGCGACCAATAGAAAGACCAGTTGGCCTTGCCTTTGGCCATAAAAATCGAGCCTACCAAGGAGCTGGCTACTTTCAAAAGCGTGGCCGCGGCCAACAGGCGAAGCACCATCCACATCGGCTCTGTGTTGACCAAAGCGGCAATCTCCGGCGCAAAGACGAATATCCCCGCGAGGGCTGGACCCAGCGCTAGCACAAAGCCCTGTACCGAGGATAAATAGCCACGACGCAGAAGCGAGTCGTCGTCCACGATCGTCGAAAAGGTCGGAAAGGAGACGCGCTGGATGGTCGTAGCCAGCCGGGTCAAAGGCAGCAAGGTCAACCGTTCGGCCAAGCTGTAATAGGCTTGGGCCGTGGCCCCCAGCGGTATGAAAATAAAGAGATAAGCGATCTTGGCATTGAGAAGGGCCACCACGCGCGAACCCGTAAGATTCAGCGCGAAGCCAAAGATCTGGCGCAGAACTTGAGGCCGAAAGCGCAGGCGCGGAATCCAGCCGGCCGAAAGCGCGAGGCTGCTAAAAAGACCTAGTTCGCGCACGACCGAGCCGAAGACCGGGACCAAGACGCCCAAGTCTGGTCGCCAGAAAAGCAGAAACGTCACTGCGAAGGCAAAGGTCAGAACCGAAACAAACTCGGAGAGGGCTACGGCGCGGAAGTCGAGGGCGCGCTGTAGTCTAGCCCGCAATAGGCCCGCCAATGAGGCGAAGGGGATCGCCAGGCAGAACGTGCGCAGGACGCGGCCGAAGGTATGCGGGTCTCCGCCCCCCAAGAAAGGAGCCAGCCAAGAGGCTGCGGCGACGACCGTGGCGGTGAGTAGCAGCCCCCAACTTAAACAAGTCCAGAAGGCCGTATCGAAGTGTTCCTCACCCGCGTCCGGTAGCTGAATTAGGGCTGCGCCCAGACCTAAGTCGCCGACCAGTGATAGGAGCATTATCAGCACCAGTACCCACTCAAAACGGCCCAAATCGTCAAGCGGCAAGAGCTTGTAGAGCACCAGCATGACGCCGAGCTGGATAAGGGAAGCACTGCCATTCCAGAGAAAGCCGCGCAGGGCGCGCGTGGCCAAAGAGAGCGAGGTGCTCACAGACTAGGTAGCTTCACGACGCTTCGACGCACACTTTGGCGATGCGGCCTTTCTTGCCGAAGATGTTGACCGCCCGCGCTTCGAGCAGATTTTCGCCCGCAGCGAGCGTCCACTCAAAGCGGGCCTCGCGCTCCTCGCGCCACAGGCCGCCATCTTGGCGCACCAAGAAGTGCGAGAAGTTAGGCGCAGTGTGCTCTAGATCGACTTGCAGAGTACGCGCCTTTTCCGCCACTTGGAGATAGAGCCGCGTCTGGTTGACCGACCAGTAGAAGTCCCCAGTACGAGAGGTCTGCAAGGAGTATTCGGCGTAGCGGGGATCGACATCGTCCGACCACCACAAATAGCCATCCCAGTGGTACTGCCCAGCGCCGTGGCGCAGTTCGGCCGGCTCGGCAAAGATCAGGTGCGTATTGCGCAGCGGAATGCCGAAGCGGCAGAATACGTCGATATAGCTGGCCATCTGTTCGACTTTATTTTGCGGCAACTTGTTGGCCATGATCTTTTCGCGCCGCTCGTCCGCAGCGGCCTCGTGCAGTTCGAGGGCATTGATGGGCACGCCGTCGATTTCGTAGGTGGCGTCGAATTCGCGGGTCGGCCCGGCATCTTCGAGAATCCACTTTTGCAACTCCTCGCACCAGACCTCGGCCAAGCAGTGGTGATCGACGACGATTGAGCGGGCCACCCACCCTAGGGCCGAGGCACAGCCGGCGAAAACCGCTCCGTAGTGGGTACACATGCCGAAGCCCCAGTCGCCCTTGGTGGTGTCGAGGATCTCTAGGGGATTCCAAGAGGGGCAGTGGGGATATTTGTCGGATTGCCAGCCCAGCCACTGGCTGTGGACCCAGTCGCGCAAAAGAGCTAGCTGTTCGAGTTCGGTTTTGCCCGCAGCGATGACCTCGTCGAGGCGGTACTGCTTGCGCAACCGCTCTTGGTGTGGATGCAGCCCCATATAGGCGAAGGGGTACGAGCTGTACACGAGCTGGGGTTGGTCGAATTCTGCCCGCTTAAAGGGGGCGAGGCTTTGAGCGTCTTCCTCAATGTCGGCTTCGAGGGTGACGGCCTGAAGCGTTGGGGTCTTGTTGGCCGAATCGGTTTCAAGGATGGCGCGCCACTGCACAAAGCGCCCGGGCCATTGCAAGGCGGTGCATCGTTCCCAAGCCGTCCAAGTGCGCGGGTCAAAGGAAGGCGTCGAACCCGTGCGCAGCTCGAGGTGTATTTGGGTCCCCTGCGGCTGGCGCATCCGCGCTTTCAGGTGCAGGCGGCGAATCCCCAGCCTTGGGGCGATGCGGCCGCGGCCGTCTTCGTCGGCTAGGTCGATAACCGGCGAGCAGAGCGTCCCTTGGGGCGGATGTCCCTTGAGGCGCAGCCGCACTAGGTACTCGCCGTCCATGGCGAGGGCTTCGCCCAAGGTGCCTTGGTGCCAAGTCTTGCCGCCGTCAAAGCTGCGGCTTGAACGGCTTGAGGGCGTGTCGGCTAGACCGCCCGGAAAGGGGTCAATGTGCAACACGCCGCTGTGCGAGAAGACGAATTCATTGGTGCCGTCTTTGAGGTATTTGGCGGCGATTTTCTTGCGGTCCCAACCGCCGGTGAGCATGCGCTGGCGGTCTTGGCGGTGTGTGAGGACATGGCCGTTGACTTGGAGCCGCATGGGTTTGTCGGCGGTGGTTTGGTCGGCGTTGACATAAAAGAGCAGTTCGGCTCCCTTGGTCTTGGTCGAGGGGATGTCGAATTCGACCTTTGCACAGGAAACGGGGGTGAGTTCCTCGCAGATGTCGCCGTCAACGCCCATTTCGTTGGTGAGCAGATAGGTGGGGGCGAGGCGAGCGGCAGGGGTGGTTTGGGCGTCGATGAAGCGATCGCGGCAATAGTCGCGGAAGTCGGCGGCAGTGATGCGTTTCATGGTATGCTCCTGAGTGGGGTGCGGGGAATGTATGAGGTGGCACAGGCTGGGGCAAACGGCAGGAGCGAGGTCTGCCCTAGGATGCGCCGTGCCCAAATTCAGCCGAGAAGGGCCTCGACGTATTCTCGTACGGCAATGGCCGTCGGGAGCGGCTCGTCCCAATCGACGCCCTCGAGCTCGACGACGAGAGGGCCGTCGTAACCGCTATCCGCTAACAGCTTGAACAACGCCGCAAAGGGCAACTCGCCCTCCCCGAAGGGCACGGGCTTTTCGCCCTGCTGGTCGCGCAGGTGGACGAGGCCGATGCGCCCGGCGAGCGCCTCGGCAAAGGGCATGATTGGCTCGCCGACCGACAACAGGTGGCCGGTGTCCAAGAGCACGCGCGCCCGCTCGGGTAGCTCGGGCATCACCTCTTGATAGTCGGCTAGTCCTTGGAGGCGGTTGCCTTGGTGATTCCCCAAGTTGAGGGCGATATCGGGAATGCTGTCGAGGAGCGCGTTGACGCCTTCGATGAGGTCGGCGAGCGCCTCGTCCGTGCGGGCACCACCCTTCGTGTTCAGGGTTTTGATACCAAGGGCGCGGCCCAAGTGGATGTCCCATTCGAGCTGGCGCAAGTTGTAGGCGAGGTTGCGCTCGTCCGAGTCGGCCTTGCGGCCGGTGAGATTGCGGATGTTGAAGCCAGCAAGTTGCAGGCCGGCCTCGGCGATCTCGGTGCGGACCCTCGGCACGGACCAGTCGCGATGGACGGGGGTACTCTCGGTGTAAGCGCGGAAGAGTTCGACGCGGGAGAAGCCGGCCTCCTTGGCAAGGTCGAGCACCTCGGGCAAGGGAAGGTCCGGGCAGAGGGTCGGGCTAAAGACGAGGTGCATCAGCTAATCCCTTCCCAATGCGCCCATTGGTCGTCGCAGGTCTCAAAGCGGATATCGTTGGTGTCTTTGCGCGAGAAGCGACCGATGAGGGCCATGCGGATATTGCGATTGACGTTCTTGGAACCCGTGTGAAAGAGCTGACCGTGCCAGAAGGTGGCATCGCCAGCTTTGCCGACGAATTCGCGCCCTTTGGGAAAGGTCCCTTCGGGAAATACATCGCCGGAAACGCCGCCCTGCACCGACAGCAGCGAATGCGTCTTGAAGTACTCGTAGGCTACATTGTGACTGCCAGGCCAATAGGTGAAGCAGCCGCCCTGCGAGTCGATGTCCTCGACGTAGATCGTGACGTTGATGGTCATGTAGCCGACCGTACCTTCGGGCACGCCGTTGGTCGGGGTGTAGTAGCCGTCGAGATGGCCGCGCTCGGGCAGGGACCAAGCCTTGTCTTTGGATGGATAAACCAGAGCGGGACCGGCGTTATTGGGATTGAGCTGGCCCTCGCCGACCATTTCCTCCATCATCGCGAAGATCGGCGATTCGTGAACGGCGGCGCGGATGGCCGGATGATGGGCGGGCACGGGGGCACGGGGGCCGGCCTCGACCCAAGTTGCAGGATCGTCGCGGTCGGCCTCAATGCCGGCCCAGAGGGCATCCTGAGCATCTTGAATTTGCGCGGACGAGAGCGCGCCGCGGACGGTGAGACAGCCATTTTCCTTAAAGGAACGCTTGTCTGCGGAGGTGAGATGAGGCATGGCAGTACCCTTCTAATTTGGTTGCAAAGGCAAATATAGAGCATTGAAAAAAGGGTGTCCATTTGCTGATGTCGAGCGTCTCCATGAAATTTTTCATAGTAGGTGTTGTTGTGTTCGTGAACTCGGGCGCGACTTGAGGGGTCAATAGAGCTAATTCAGAAAGGAGCTGCGATGCGGAGCAAAGAGAAAATAATCGACGCTATAAAGACGCAGTGCGCCAACGTGCGAGCGCGCGGCCAGATCGCCGTCCAAGCACTCAAAGTACGAGCGGAGATCGCCGCTACCCGGAGCCGGCTGCGATCGGCCTTCGCCGATCTAGGCGAATCGGTTTACGCCAAGCTCAGCGCGGGCGAGGCGGTGGACTTCGCCGGCGATCTGGGCGACTTCAAGCTGCGCATAGAAGGGCTTAAGGCCGAGATCCGCCAGCGCGAAAAGGCCCTGCGGAAAATTGTGGAAGGGAACGCAGTGGCCGAGGCCGAGGCCCTCTCAGAGGACCACCGCTTGGTCTAAGAAGCGATCTGCTTCACCGAGCCTTTAGCGCGACAGATTCCGGGTGCGCCTATACGCCGACTTGAGCCGCCCTTATGGACGGAAATAGGGGTGATTTCGCTCGCCGCCGGCCGCCGCACCGGTCCTGCCTAAAGGCCGGGTGGAGCAGGCGCGACAGGCCGCGATTTGTTGGGCTGGACACAGGAGCCGATCCCTACGGAGTTGCTAGCATTTATGAGATGATTTCAATCCGATCCGCCCGTCAACTGCTGTCGCAAAGCTCCCGACTTGTTCAACGGTATAACGGTATAGATAACAGGTGCTGCGTCTAGGTAACGCCTTACTACTCCCAACTTTCCCGTTCAGTGTGTAGAGCAGCATCAACATCTTCCCGAGTTGGGGTTTATGGCCACGCACCTGCTGTCGAGCGCGTATATCTGCCATTAGCTCCCGATTAGGAACGCGAGGCACCTAGCGAAGAAGGGACTACGTCAGCTAAGTACCGCTCCAACGCCTCTTTGACCACTTGGTTGAGGTTTGCGCCTTTTGCCTTGGCGCATAGGGCAGTGCGCCGATGTAGGTCACTGCCCATCCGCACGTTAAAACTGCCTTTGAACGGCTCCTTCCTGCTGGCATAGGTCGAGATAATCGTCCACCGCTTCTTCAAAAGCGGAGCGCAGTGAATCCACATCCGCCCCTTCGCAACGGACGAGATCGCGGATACGTTCGAGTTTGCCGTAGAAAATCCGGTCGTCGTCGTGAGCCGAGCCGGCGTAGCCCTTATAAGTCATCATGTCTTTCATATCAGTCCCCTCTGTTCAAGGGCTTTAGGCATCTAAGCACATTCCCCAAAAAGAGTACAGGCCACCCTTCATAGAGCAGCAACTATATTTAGTTGCCATATCAAATCCACTAAACCATTTTGGAGCGAACTCCAAAAAAGTTCGACTAATTTGGAGGAACATTCAAAATAGCCACTACCAGTTCGTATGGGACCCATCCTGGCGGCGCAAGTGCGGTGCTTCCCAAAACTTGAACTCCTGTTCCTTGGCGAGCTCTTCGTTGAACTCCACACCCAGCCCCGGACCCTCGGGCACCTTCAGCATCGATCCCACCAATTCGCACTGCACCGGAAAGAGTTCCTCGTCCATAAACTTGCCTGCTTCGGTCGGCGTCACGCGGTGCTCAAGCCACGCGAAATTGGGCACCGCCGCTGCTAGATGTACTGTGGCCGCCGTGCAAATCGGGCCGAGGGGATTGTGTGGCATCAAGTCGATGTAGTGGGACTCGGCCAGGCCGGCAACTTTCATCGACTCGGTCAGCCCGCCGACATTGCACACGTCGATCCGTGCAAACTGCGTGATTCCCCGTTCGAGATAGGGCAAAAACTGCCACTTGCTGGCAAATTCCTCGCCGATGGCAAAGGGAACATCCGTCATGGTGCGGAGCGATTCGTAGGCTTCTGGGCACTCGTCGCGGATGGGTTCTTCGAGAAAGTCGAGCGTCCCCGGCGGCATCTTCTGGCAGAACGACGCGCTCTCGGCAATCGTCAGCCGATGGTGGTAGTCGAGGCCCAAGATCGGGTCGGGACCAATCTCTTGGCGCACTTGAGTCAGCCAAGCTGCCGTGATGCCAATGGTCTCGCGCGGCTCAAACAGCCGCTCGTCGTCGTACTGTTTGCGCTGGGCCATTCCCGTGCGAATCACGTCCCACCCCTTGTCCAACAGCAGCTTGCAATTTTTGACCAAGGTCTCTAGATCCGGTGCCCCGGTCGTCGCAAAGCAAGGCACCCATTCGCGTTGCTTGCCGCCCAAAAGCTGATAGACCGGCACGCCGAGTGCCTTGCCTACCACGTCGTGCAAGGCGATGTCGATCGCCGAAATCGCCGCCGTCAGCACCCGCCCGCCTTCAAAGTACTGGCCGCGGTACATCTCCTGCCAGAGTCGCCCGATTTCTCGTGGGTTGCGGCCGAGCAAAAACTCCCGGTAGTGCCGCACCGCGCCTACTACGGCCAACTCGCGCCCCGATAGCCCCGACTCGCCCCAGCCGTGGATGCCTTCGTCGGTCTCGACCTTGACGATGAGCTGATTGCGGTGGCCGACCCAAGTTGGATAGGCTTTGATGTCGCTGATTTTCACGGGTAGTATCTCCTAATCTATAAAAGGTGACGCCAGATCGCGGCGACGGATATATAGGGCAACCACAAGGGTTGCCCCTACGATGGTGGGCTGCGCAAAAGCGCGACCAATTGATCGTAGATTCCCGGCGCGGCTGCGACTAAGTCGCGGCCGTACAGTTCTTTCGGTAACTCGCCTTCCACGGGTTGCAAGTGCCCGACGCGAGCACCCGCTTCCCGCGCAATTAGTGCCGCCGCCGCCAAGTCCCAGGGCTTGAGCGCCTCGTAAAAGCCATCGAGCCGGCCCATCGCCACCCAGCAGAGATCAATGGCTGCCGAGCCTACGCGGCGGATGTCGCGGCAGTGCCCGAGGACGCGGCGCAAACGCTCCACCAGCACCACTCTGGCTTCGGCTTTGTAGGGGAAGCCCGTGCCAATCAGGGCACGGGATAGCTGATTGCACTCGCTGGCCTGGATGGCGCGACCGTTGAGCCAAGCACCCGCACCGCGCCGGGCGGTAAAGGTCTCTTCGACAAACGGGCAGCGCACCACCCCGGCTTGCACTTGGCCGCCTTCGGCAAAGGCAATGGACACGGCTACTTGGTGCTGGTTATAGGCGTAGTTGACGGTGCCGTCAATCGGATCGACGATCCACAAGGGGCCGTGCAGCCGAGCGGGATCCGCGATGTCAGGTGAAGACTCTTCGGAGAGGATACAGTGGTCGGGGAAGGTCTTTTCGATCTCGCCGCGGATGAGCTGGTCGGACTGCAAGTCGGCCGACGTCAACAACTCAATTCCTTCCTTGTAACTCAGATCCAGCGCCCGGTCCGCCCGTGCTTTGGCAATTAGCACCCCAGCGCACCGGGCAAGGTCTTCGGCAAATTCGAGTACCTCGCTCAACAGTGCGCCCCCAACTCCATTGGATACGGCGACAGATTCTCCAAGCCGTCTTCGGTGATCAAGTACATGTTTTCCAGCCGCACCCCCGCCCGCGCCTCGGGGATATAGGCCCCCGGCTCGACCGAGACCACATTGCCCACGCGCAAGGTGCCGCCGCGCTCCTTGTTGAGATCGGGCATTTGGTGCGCCCGTAGGCCGATGTTGTGCCCGGCGTGGTGGACCAAGCCGGCGTCGGCCAGTTTGGGATGCTCGCGGATATAGGCGTTCATGGCCACCGCGCATTCGCGGCCGTCCTTGCCAGGCCGCAAATACTCGCCGACGCAATTGTGAAAGCCCTTGACGTGTTCAAAGACGGACTGCTGCACCTCGGTCGGCTCGCCCACCGCAAAGCTGCGGCACAAATCCGCCCAATAGCCGCGGTACACCGACCAAGCATCGATGACGTAGATCTCTCCGGCTTCAATCGGGCGATTGCGCGCAAAACCGCCCAACTCGCCGCACTGATAGTCGCCGTCGTGGAAAACCTTCTCACCGGCCGCAAGATGCGCTGCTCGCTGCGCCGCCGCTAATACCTCCAGCTCATTTACGCCCGGAGCGATCGCCGCTTCCGCCGCAGCGTAGGCTGCCAAATCAACCTGCACTACCTTGCGCAACAGCTCGATTTCGTCGGGATCCTTGACCTCCTGCATGTCGGCGAGCAAATCATCGACTGCGACCCATGCAGGCGTTTTGCCTAGCCCTTCTTCGACCGCCTGTCCCAAGCGACGCGGCAAAAACTCGCTCTGCCAGCCCAAGCGGCCAGCCGCCGGTTTTTTGCCCCACAGCGCATCGACGATTAGCCCGCTTATCGCTTCGCGCAGGTCGGGCGTGATCGTACCGCCGACGTTGAAGGAAAAGGTGAAGCACTCGTCGGCGCACGGCTCGCCTTCGTCGGTATGAACGATCAACAAAGACCGCCCATCGGCCCCCAGCCAAAAGAGCGCCGGCGGGCCGGGGAATTCCTCGGGGATGATGATCCCGGTGAAGTAGTAGATTTCCTTAGGGTGATTGATCACGGCCGCGTCGATGTCGAGTTCAGCCAGCCGCTCACACAGGCGTTGCTGCCGCGTACGGCATCCTTGTTTGGTTAGCATAATCGCGTCTCCTCTTTTTAGCTAGTTAAATCTTCTCTACAGTAGCGGCACTTGACTGCTTCCGTTTTTATCAGTTCAGCACAGTATGGACACTTTTTCATGTCACCACCTTGAATAGACTTTTTCTCAACCTCTTCCTGATTTTTAGGAACGACTCAAGCCAGAATAACACCAAAGGGACCAAATAACGCGCCGAGTGCAAACCAACCACAACCGCTTCGTCCTTTATTGGTGGCAACTACCGCGCCGATAATCCCGCATAGAATCCATATTAGAATCCATTCCATTGACATTTCCTTTCCTAGTGTTCAGTGCTCCATAATAGCCAACCGCATCGCCCCTGAAAAGCAACCGCCGCCTTGAGTCACCCGCTAGCCACTCCGTATATTCTCAACCCATTCCCAAACGAAAGTGCATCTATGATTCCGATCCGACTCATTCTGGCCCCTTGTCTGTTCCTCGCCCCGATCCCAGCACTGAGCGAAAATTTCCACGGCTTCGACCCAGCGACCTACGACGGACTGATGCTCCCACCGGCAGTGCTCCAGGCAATGGCCGCCGAGGCCGCGCAACACTCGCCTCCAAAAAACGGCAAAGCCCTAGTCTTTGGCTTCGCTAACCTACAGCGCGACATTAGCTTTGGCATCAAGGTCGAAAAAAGCATCGAGCGCAATGCCGAGGCTGCCGGCATCGAACTGCTGATCGCCGACAACCGGCTCGACGGGCCGACCGCTTTGGCCAACGCCGAGAGCTTTGCCCGGCGCCAAGTTGACTTCTGCATCGAGTTCCAAACCGACGTCAATTTCGGTCCGGCGATCATGCAGCACTTCAACCGCAAGCAGATCGGCGTGGTCGCCATCGACATCCCCATGCCGGGTGCCACCTACTTTGGGGCCAACAACCCCCGCTCGGGCTTTATGGGCGGCTCCTATCTGGCGCAGGCGGCCACAGTGCGCTTTGGCGACCGAGCACTCAAAGAGGGGTATTTCGTCGTCGGCGAACTGCCGCAGTCGGGCGCGATCCCGGCCATGCGCACCGAGGGTCAGATCGCCGGCTTCCTCGCCTCGCTGCCCGGCTTCCCCCCCGAGCGCATCATCCGCATCGACACCAAAAACACGCTGCAGTACTCCTTCCAACAGATGAGCAACGCGCTCGGCCGCATCCCCCAAGGTGCGCCGATCCTGATCACCGCCATCAACGACCAGTCGGTCTCCGGCATGTTGCGCGCTGTGCAGCAGCAGGGGCGCGGCCAAGACGCACTGGTCGTCGGCAAGGGAGCCGACGAACTGGAGACAATGGTCGCCGAGGAGCACTTCATCGCCTCGGTCGCCTATTTCCCCGAGCGCTACGGCAACTATCTCATCCCGCTGAGCCTGATGCGCTTAGCGGGCCGCGATGTGCCGCCGGCGATTTCGGTCAACCACGTGATGATCAGCCCGGCCAACATCTGTCAATTCTATCCCGAATACGAATGCCAAGGCGAGTTAGGCTTCGCCTACGTCTTCCCGCAAGAAGCCTTTGTCGCACACTTGGCCGCTCTCAAGGACAAGCCCGAACTCGCCGGCTACGAGCAGTTAATCCCCAACCACTAACATGGGCCATACCGCACCCTTGTTGCAGATGGCAGACATCTGCAAATCCTTTGGCCGCGCCCAAGTCCTGCGCGAGGTCGATCTCTGCTTGGAAGCCGGGGAGGTCTTAGCGCTGCTGGGTGCCAACGGGGCGGGTAAATCCACTTTAGTAAAAATCCTCTGCGGCGTGTACCGCCGCGACGCCGGCACCATCCGCTGCGATGGCCAAGCGGTGCGCTACGACCGGCCCGAAGAGGCCATCGCCCATGGCGTCCGCTTCTTGCCGCAGGAAGTATCGGTCTTGCCCGACCTCACGGTCGCCGAAAACATCCTCATCGCCGACTTGCCGCTCAAACGCTCGTGGCTTGGCAAAGAAGTGGACCGCACAGCACTTCGCGCCAAAGCGCGGGCACTGCTCGACCGGCTCGGCTGCGACCTCGATCCCGACGCGCCAGTACACCAGCTTTCCGCACCGCACAAGCGCCTAGTAGAAATCGCTCGCGCCCTCGCCGGACAAGCGCGAATCATCGTCATGGATGAACCAACTGCCGCTCTTGCCGACCGCGAGGTTCAAGCACTTTTTGCCGTGGTCGAGCGGCTCAAGGCACAGCAGATCGGCATCATCTATATCTCCCACTACCTCGACGAGGTCTTCGAGATCGCCGACCGCATCACCGTGCTCCGCGACGGGTTAAACGCCGGCGATTTCGCCACTGCCGCTGCTTCGCGGCGCGATCTTTCCGCCGCCAGCATTGGCGAAGCAGTTCTCGACGCCATGCTCGGCACCACTGTTGACGAACTCTACCCGCCGCGAGGCGCAAGCACCGGCGAGATCGCGCTGGAGGTAGAAAATTTGAGCCTGCCCGGCGCACTCGACAGCGTGTCCTTTGCGCTCCACCGCGGCGAGATCCTCGGCGTCTTCGGTCTGCTCGGCTCGGGGATCGACCGGCTCGGCCGGGCCATCTACGGCGCACTGGGTCCGCTGCCCAACGCACGCATTGCGCTCGGGGGTGCGCCCTATATCCCGACCAACCCGCGCCGGGGCCGCGACGCTGGCATTGGTTTTGTCGCGGCCGAACGCCAGCGCGAGGGCATTGTCCCCGACCTCGGCGTCCGTGCCAATATCACCCTGCCTTTTATCGACCGCTTCGCGCGCTTGTTCTCGGTGTCCAAGCCGCGCGAAGCAAGCCACGCGCAAAGCTGGGTTGACCGCTTTGGGATTCGCGCCGCTCACCTCGACCAACCGCTGCGCCTGCTCTCGGGCGGCAACCAGCAGAAGGCCTGCTTGGCCCGCTGGTTGGTCGAAGACCTGGCAGTACTCATCCTCGAAGAGCCGACCCGAGGCGTGGACTTGGGTGCCCGCCACGAGATCTACTTGGCGCTGCGGCAGTGGACCCGACAAGGGCTTGCCGTACTCTTGATTTCCTCTGACGCCGAAGAAGTCGCCGGCGTCTGCGACCATTCCATTGTACTCGACCGCGGTCGGGTGTCCAGCCGTTTTTCCGGCGTCGCGGCCCCGGCCGACCTGCTCCACACCCCGACCGCGAAAGTCCCTCAATGAGTATCGCCGCCTTATTGAACCGCCCCGGCGCGGGCGTCGTCTTGTTATTAATATTCTACCTCTTGGTCGCCGTGCTCTTCAGCATACTCTCGCCTTGGTTTTTATCGTTCGACAATATGATGAGCATCGGCGCCAATATGGCCTTTATCGGCTTGATGTGCGCGTTGCAAACACCGCTGATCATCGCCGGGGGGCTCGATCTGTCGGTGGCGGCAGTGGCCGGGCTAGCCGGGGTCGTCGTTGCGCTGCTCCACGCTGCAGGCGTCGGCATTGTCGCCGCCTGTCTCGTCGCGCTGGCACTGGGCGGGGGCATCGGGCTGCTCAACGGTCTGTTGGCCGTGCGCCTAGGACTCAATCCGCTGATCGCCACCATGGGCACGATGAGCGTCATCGGGGGGCTGGCCCTAGTCCTGACTGGCGGGCTGACCAAGCCGCTGATGGAACCCGGTTTCAACTGGATCGGCAGCGGTCAGCTTTTGCGGCTACCAGTGCCGCTGGTGCTGATGCTGCTGGTTTATATCGCGCTTGGCTGGGTACTCGCGCGGACCCGCTTTGGCCGCTTCGTCTATGCGGCCGGCAGCAACGCCGAAGCCAGCCGGCTGGTCGGCGTCCCGGTCGCCCGCACCCTGATTTTCCTCTATGTCCTCTCCGGCCTCAGCGGAGCGGTCAGCGGTCTAATGCTGGCGGCGATGCTCTACGCAGCCGCACCCGACGCGGCGGGACAGCATTTGTTGACGGTAATCGCCGCCGTGATCTTGGGCGGCACGAGTCTCTTTGGGGGGCGCGGTACGGTATGGGGCACCTTGTTGGCAGTGCTCTTGCTCGGCACCCTCAACAACGGGCTGACGCTGATGGATGTGTCTAGCTTCTGGCAGGATGTAACGCGCGGCTCAGTGCTCCTGTTGGCCGTCGGCCTCGACCAAATTCGAACCCGTGCCGCAGGCACTTAGGAAGCGTTCTTACAACTCGCCGGGTGGCATAGTGGCTAGGTTGCGCCTAAAGGTGCGGTGAAACCCTGTACCGAAGGGGAACGAATCACTAAGCTGGCACGGGAATTTTGAGAACGCTTCTAAGCGGATTCACTTAGGGTTATCAACCGTATCGCCCTGCCGGTACGAGCCCAAGATGCGGACGAATTCGGTGGTCTCCGGCAGGTGCTCCACGGCTTGGGCACAAGCCGCCTGCCCCAAATGGCCCTCCAAATCGAGATAGAAGACGTATTCCCAAGGACGCTCGGGCATGGGCCGCGACTCGATTTTGAGCAGGTTGATGCCGCGCTCGGCAAAGGTTGCAAGGCTCTGGCACAACGCGCCGGGCACGTGCTTTAGCCCAAAGACGAGCGTAGTCTTGGCTGGCGCGGCCGGCGCTGGCGCGGCGCGACGGTTCACCACCAAAAAGCGGGTAAAATTGTGCGGAGCGTCCTCAATGCTAGGGACGAGGATCTCCAGCCCGTACGCGGCGGCCGCTCGCGCTCCGGCGATGGCCCCTCGATCCCGTGCGCCGCTAGCGGCCAAGTCTTTGACCGCTCCGGCCGTATCATCCGCTGCTATCGTCTGAGTGCCTGCCAACGAGTGGATGAAGCGGGTGCATTGAGCCAAGGCGGGCGGCTGCGACGCGATGTAGCGGATGTCCGCTAGCTGTACGCCTCGATTGACGATGAGGTTGTGGACGATGCGCAGCTTGATTTCGCCGACGATGTGTACATCGCTCTGTAGCAGTAGGTCGTAGTTCTCGTGGATACTGCCCATCAGCGAGTTCTCGATAGGCACTATTCCGCAAGCGCAAGACCCGTCTTCCACCGAGGCGAAAAGTGCCTTGAAATCGGGCTGTGACACCAGTTGTGCCTCTTGAGAAAAATAGGCCCGTGCCGCCGCCTCGCTAAACGACCCGGCGTATCCTTGGATGGCCACAGGTCCGCATGTCTCTGTTCGTTTCATAGGCTCACGCGCTCAATTCTTCTGCACGGGCTAGTTTGAGCCTTTGCTGGTCGTACTCCTTTTTCCATTTCACATAGCCAAAGACGATGATAATTAGATACGCGACGAACAACAAAGCGGTCAGGTACAGCCCTCGGCTGTAGTAGAGATAAACCGAGACGCTGTCGATGACAAACCAGTACGCCCAATTCTCCAAAATTTTCTTTGTCACCATATAGGTCGTCACCACCGCATACCAAGTGGTGAAGGCATCGACATAAGGCAATGCCGCCTCTGTGTTTTCGCTCAAAAGGTACCCGGACGTCACCACAATGGCCCCCGTCGCAGCGATGACCACACTGTGCTTTTTGAGCGACCAAGTAGAAATGGGCAGTGTTGAGGATTGATCGGTGGGCCGCCGCCATTGGTACCAGCCATAAACCGCCATGGCTAGGTAGTAAATTTGTAGGGCTGATTCTAGAAACAGGTTGACATCGAAGAAGACGTAGATGTAAATCGCGGTACTGGCGAAAGCCGCTCCCCAACACCAGATGTTCTCTCGCGCCGCCAAGACCAAGTAGAGAATGGCCAAGACGACTGCCGGCACCTCCCACCAAGAGGTCAGTTCTAGCTCTTGGAGTATGGCAAGGGGTTCCATTTTATATGCACCAGCGTTCTGCGGGCATGTTATTGCCCTTTGTGCGGTTGCGCTTGTAAGCCTTGCACGCCTCGCGGGTTCTGCCTATCAGTATATCGCATCAGCTTACTATCTAAATTGCAATCAACGGGAGTGCTCCATGCATCAGATCACCGACGCCCAAAAGCAGCAATTCAAAGAAGAGGGCTATTTTGTCCTCGAAAACGCCATCCCCGCTCATCACCTCAACCTCCTGCGCGGCGAGTGCCAAGCCTTCATCGACAAAGCCAACGCCCAGATGGACGCCGAGGGCACGGATACCTTGGGCCTCAATCACCGCAACAGCCGCTACTTTGTCTCCAATTGCTTCCGCGAGCAGCCGCGTCTGCGCGAATTTCTCTTCAGCTCCCTAATGGCCGAAATTTGCCAAGCCACTCTAGGCGACGACGCCTACTTGTTCTGGGAGCAATATGTGGTCAAAGGTGCCGAGGCCGGCATGAAGTTCTCCTGGCACCAAGACTCAGGCTACGTCGGCTACCCGGATCACAAGCCATATTTAACCTGTTGGTGCGCCCTCGACGACATGTCCGAGGCTAATGGCACCGTCCACTTGCTACCTTTTTCGCGCTCGGGCATTCGCTCTTGGGTCAAGCACATCCGCGACGAGGGAAGCAACGATTTGATTGGCTATTTCGGCAGCGACCCCGGCATCTCGGTCGTCGCCCCGGCCGGCAGCATTGCCGTCTTCACTAGCTATAACTTCCATTCCAGTGGCACCAACACCACCAACCAGATGCGCCGCGTGTATTTGGCCCAGTACTCCTGCGAGCCGCTGACCTCGGCAGACGGCAGTAAACTCTGGGGGAATGCCGAGCCTTTTCTCAAGAAGGGTAAACGGGTCGGGCCGTCGTCCGAGCTCACCAAGTCCGCTCCTCGAGCAGCTCTTGGATAGCAGCACGCGGGACGGGCAACTCGTCGATGTGGCTCTCTAGCCAGCGCGAAAAGTCCTCTTCAATGGGATCCGACCAGCGGGTATCGATCTGGCCGGGCGTGTATTTGCCCTCGGCTAGACGCTGTTTGCCAAAGCGGTCGCGGAGCGCGATTAGCTCGGAGGTCTTGACCACCTGTTCGGCTATATGAGGCGGTATGAAGACGACGCCATCGTCGCGGCCGAGGACTACGTCGCCGGGCAGGACCGTGGCACCGCCGATGCGCACCGGGCAGTTGACCCCGGCCAGCATGATGGTGGGGGAGGCAAAGGTGGGGTGAAAGCCGCGCACGAAACTGGTGAAATCGGGCAGCTCTTGGATGCCGTCGATATCGCGGACGGCTGCGTCGTGTACCACTCCGTTGCCCGAATTAGCGTAGATGGCGGTGGCGAGGTTGTCGCCAATGACAGCGCCTTGGTCAATTTTGCCGAATACGTCGGCTACGTACACATCCCCGGGCACCAGCATGTCAATGGGCCACGAGATCTGGTCGCCAATGCAGCCGGCCCGCTCCCCTTTTGCTTCCATGACCCGACGCATGACGGGCCGCCGCGGCAGGTACGCGGCCGTCAGAGCGCGGCCCACCAGCACTTGGCCGGGATGCGTGCAAATCCAGCCGTCTTCGTACTGCCAGTTGTAGCCGGGGCCGCGCAAGACGCCCCAAGCTTGGGTAATGCTGACGTTGTGCATGCGCGCGAGGATGTCGTCGGGCACCTTGGGGCGACCGTCGGCAAAGCGCTCGCCCTGCCACTGTGGGGTGTACTCGATTAGCTCTTCTGGGGACATGTTCAAAGGGGCAAATTTTTCCATAGCAGTGCTTCTCTTCGTTGAAGTTTGCGCGGAGCCTTCCCTACTTTCCCTTCCACACCGGTTTCCGCTTCTCGGTGAATGCCTTCGGCCCTTCGACAAAGTCGTCCGACTCATACACGCACTCGGCCAGTGGAAAGCGCGTGTTGACCGCCTCCCACAAAGGCAGTTCCAACCCCCGCACAGCCGCCTCTTTCCCCGCCTGCAAGGCTAGGGGCGCACACGCCAAAATCGCCTCCACCCACTGCTCTGCGGCCGCTTGCAGGCCCTCGGCTGGCACCACTTGGTTGACTAACCCAATCCGCCGCGCTTCCTCCGCCGATATGAATTCTCCGGTCAGTATAAGCTGCATGGCAGCACTCCACGGCAGCAGCCGGATCAGCTTGTGGATGCCCCCGGCGTCGGCCAGCAACCCGCGCCGTGCCTCGGGCAATCCCAATTGCGCATGCTCGGCCGCCACCACCAAGTCGCACCCTAAGACCAGCTCCAACCCGCCGCCCACTGCATAGCCATTGACCACGGCCAAAAGCGGCTTATAGCAATCGCGGCCCCGCTGGAAACCCCGCACGGCCCCGCTGACCTCGGCGCGGTTGTGGCTGCGCGCTTCCTCGCCTGCTTCAGCCCGCCACTTCAGGTCTGAACCAGCGCAAAACGCTCGTGCGCCACTGCCGGTCAAAACCCCAACCCATACGCTGTCATCGTCGCGGATTCGCTCCCAAGCGTCGGCCAACTCCTCGGCCATGGGAGGGTGTATGGCGTTGAGAACCTCGGGGCGGTTGAGGGTGACCGTGGCGACGTGGTCGCGCTGTTCGTAGAGGATGAATTCGTAGTGGGCCATGACTCAAGACGGTACTTCGACTAGGCTCCCCGATTCGGCGGCCTGCTTCAGCGCCTGTAGCGCGGCCACGTTTTTGAGGCCATCTGCGGGGGGGAATTCGGGAGCCTTGCCTTGGAGAATGCAGCTAGAAAAGCGCGCTAGCTGCACTTGAAAGCGATCCGGCCCGGAGAAGGTCTCCACGCGCTCATCGTTGCCGATGGCTATGTGGACCGCTGCCTGCTCGTCGAACATGTTGGGTACGCGGATCGCGCCGTGGCTACCGACGACCTCCAACACGCAGCGGAACGGCTCCTCCATGCCAGCCGCGATATAGGCGACGTGGTCGCCGGGGAAGCGCAACAGTCCGGCCAAGGTCGCATCCACGCCGTTGCGCACGTGCTGAAAAGCCTGCGCGGCCACCGGCTCGGCATTGAGCACAAAGCGCACTGCGCTGACGCAATAACACCCGGCGTCCAAGAGCGCGCCCCCGCCCAATTTTTTTTTGGCCCGGACGTCGGTGGCCCAATTGCGAATGCCGAAGGTCAGCTCGGCCCGCGCTAACTTTACCTCGCCAATCTCTCCCTGCTGCACCAGCCGGCGCGCACACTGCAATTGCGGGTTGAGGCGGTGGGTGAAAGCCTCGACTAAGCGGACCCCGTTGGCTTGGGCTGCGTCGATCATCTGCTGCGCTTGCGCCACAGTAACGGCGAGCGGTTTTTCGCAGAGGATGTGCTTGCCGGCCTGCGCCGCCTTGACCGTCCATTCGCAGTGCATGCTATTGGGCAAGGGATTGATGATCGCGTCGATTTCGGGATCGTCCAGCACGGCTTGGTACGAGCCGTACGCCTTAGCAATGCCGCATTGGGCTGCGCTTGCTTTGGCTTTGGCTTGGTCCCTGCTCGATATGGCCGCGACCTCGGCATTGCCTATGGCCTGCGCGGCCGGCAGGTGGCGGTTGAGGGCGATCTGGGCAGTGCCCAATACTCCATAGCGCACAATGTCAGTCATAGGGTCTCCTGTACAATCAGAGAATGACGTCCTGTGCGCGCAACGCGGCGATCTCGGCCTCCGCGTACCCGGCCTCGCGCAGCACAGCCTCGGTGTGTTCCCCGGCTAGGGGGGCTGGGGCTGGGGCTGGGGCTGGCGTCCCCGCTAGCCGCAGGGGCGTACCGACGTGGCGCATAGTACCCACCTGCGGATGCTGAACTTCGACTAGCATCTCGTTGACGGCGAGCTGAGGGTCTGCTAGGGCTTCGGCTGTCGAGCGCACCGGTGCGACGAGGATGTCCTTGGCCTCCAGCAGCGGAATCCACTCGGCACTTGTTTTCTCTGCGAAGAGCGGTGCTAGCCGTTCCCGCAGGGCCTCGCGGTGATCCACAGCTGCGGCGAGCGTGGCAAAGCGCGGGTCCCCAACTAGCCCTTCGATTGCTAGGGCCTCCTGCAAATCGCTCAATAGTTGGTCAAAGGGACGAAAAAGCGCGGTGACCATCAAGAAGCCATCGGCCGTCTCGAATACCGATCCGTCGAGCGGGTTGCCGCGCGGATGAGTCGCTCCTCCCGAGCCATCGTCTTCTCCGTCGTCGCCCAAGTTGAGAATTTTGGTCGTCGCCCAAGCCTGCATACTGATCATGCCGTCGAGGAGCGAGGTTTCCACATATTGTCCGGTGCCGGTGCGCTCGCGGGCCAAAAGCGCGAGGAGAATGCCCTGCGCCAGCAACATGCCGCCGTTGAAGTCGGCGACCGTATAGGGCAGGCGTTGGGGCGTGCCGTGGGGGCCGACGAAGCGAGCCGCCACGCCACTTAGTGCTTGGGCCATGGACTCGTGGCCGCCCTTGTTGCGCTCGCTGTACGGGCCTTGCGAGCCATAGCCCGAGCCAACAGCGTAGATGAGCCGAGGGTATTCCTCTCGTAGCGCAGCGCAATCCAGCCCCAGCTTGGCCATGACGGCACCGGAGCGGAAGTTGTGCACCAGCACGTCCGTGTTTGCTAGCAGGCGATGGACGATCTGACGCCCAGCGGACTTCTTGAGATCGACGATTAGGCTTTTTTTGGAGCGGTTGAAGCTGGCAAAGGGCAGGCTTTGCTCCTTTATCCACGGTCCGAAGGCGCGGGCTAGGTCGCCGTTAGGTCGCTCTATTTTGATGACTTCGGCTCCGTGATCGGCCAAAACTTGGGTGGCGGCCGGGCCGAAAATCACTTGGGTAAAGTCGAGGACGCGGATGCCGTCGAGTGCGGGCATGGACATCTTATGGCTCCTCTTGATGCTCAAGTACGCTCGCTACCCCAAACGCCGCGATGTTACGGCTCTCACGGCTGCACTCCATCGCGATCGGGTGGATCGGCACACCCCGGGTACAGTAATTATCAGTGTACTGCCGCTCCTTCAACATGCCGCGCCGCGCTTCTCTTTGCACCACCCCCTGTACGCCACAGTTAGGCTGTGGATATTGAGTCGAGGAGCGCGTCATAGATTTTCTGGTTGATGCGTCCTGCTCGAAATAACTCATTGAGTTTATCGTGCGCGTCTGTTGCTGAAATGCCATGATAATCTGCTCTGCAACCTGTGCAACACGGCGTCCGACCGTTTCCTCAATGAGGAGAGGCAACTGTAATGCAAGCGCAAGTTGTATTGCTTGTGTCTCTCCATCGTGCAACCTTTCTGCTCCTGAAATAACGGGAGCTTGTGATACGGGACGAACCTCAATGAGGTCAATGGTGTTGTGTAATGCAGGTACTCCTGTGGGTCCACAAATTGCCCTTCTGCTACTTCGTCAAGCACAGCAGGGGAATAATCAGCTTCTCGTATAGACAGCGGATGAGGCCGTACCCTTGATTGAGCTTCTCCAACGAGATCAACAGCCCATTATTGCTCACAATATGCTGCACGGCTCCTCATGCGCATAGTTCTACATCAATAGTCTCCGGCGTATCCGCCAAGATGGAAAACCCGAACCGTGGCAGCAATTCCTCAAACGCACGACGAGAGATCCCGAGCGCGAGGCACGCTTCTTTCTCGGAGAGTTTTCCCACATGATAGAGCGTTACCCCTAATGCTTCCTTGAGGTATGTTTGGTCGAGATGAACAAGCGCAGCCGTGTCAGGCAGGTCTAAAGAGATTTCCATATTGGACCTCATTCTCATATCGATGGATGCGAAAAGTGCATATACAGGAACTCTTTTGGACTGAGCACTTGGCAATTGCCTCGCTTCTCTAAAGGATAATGGGTCGCATTGCCCGTCACCAAGGACACCTCTGCCGATAGGGCTACTTCCAAAAACGGTGCGTCTCCTACATCCGGTAGGCAGCGTGCGACGAAGCGACTGGCAATGTGTAGGGCATGGTTGTCGAGGTACTCCAATATATCTTCCCGATCTTGTTCGGAGAAGTACGCACGGAAAGCGTCGCGACGCAAAACGTCGTGGTATTCGGCCAAGATGCGGTCGTCCACCATCACTTGCAACGCATCCACCTGCAACAAGTCAACGATCCGCCCGGGGTAACCGTGGGGGTTGATCAGCCCGGATACCAGAACGTTGGTATCAACAACTGCCTTCACGAAGGCCGCGTTCTTTCCTGCTCTGGTCAATCTCTGCTGCGATCGCCGTATCGTCGGGCATTCCCTCCGTCTCGGCCCGCTTCCGCACCCGGCTCACAGCGGCTGCAAAGAGCGTCCGACGAATCTCTCGCAACGACTCTTCTAAGGTCTCTGGAGAGATGCTGATCATCAAGGCCGAAGGCTTGCCATCCTTGGTAATGACCAATTCTCGCTCGCTGGCCAGCTTTTCCCAGAGTTCCCTAGTCTTTTTGAGATCTTTTACGGCGAGATAGTCCATATATATCTCCTTTTTATCTCTTTTTTGTAATATAATTTATACAATGCACCGCGCAAGAGGCTCCTCCATCCCGCTTATGCTATTCGACTTTGACCGGGCGTAAACTATTGTCAAAGGGGAAATGCCCTTTAACTTTGTAACCATGACCCAGCCCTTCGCCCAAGCCGTCCTCCCCCCTGAAGATCAAGCATTTTTTGAACAGCAGGGCTATCTCCTCGTCGAAGACGCCCTCCCCCCCGACGCGCTCGCCGAGCTCAACGCGGCCACCGACATGCTCTACGCACGCGACGCCGACGCCGGTCTGCTCGAAAAAGGCGGCAAGCTCAACATGCGCAACTGCATCGTCGAGCACCCCGCCTTTCTCCAGCTCCTCGATTGGCCCACCACGGTCCCGCTAGCGTGGCAGCTCCTCGGCTGGAATATCCAGATGCTGACTTCGCATTTGATCGTCCTACCTTCGGGCGGCGAGCCGACTGAAGACGAGAAAAACAAGCTCGGCTGGCATCGCGATGGCGGCACCTCGCCCCGTGAGATGAGCGAGCCGCACCCGCGGATTTTGCTCAAGATCGCCTATGCCCTCAGCGACCAGACCGCCCCAGCCTCAGGGGCTACTTGGATCGTGCCCGGCTCCAATCGCCTGCTCGGACGCCCGGCCATAAACCCCAAGACCGGACTGCCATACGGCGCACAAGCGATGAATATCCGCGCTGGCTCGGCCTTCCTGTTCGAGCAACGCACCTATCACTCAATCGGCCACAATTGGGCAGGCTTCCCGCGCAAGACCGTGTTCTTTGGCTATGGTTATCGCTGGGTCAAACCCATGGATTATATCTCCATGCCCGACGAACTCGTCGCCCGCTGCAATCCGATCCAAAAACAGTTCATTGGCGTCGTCGGAGATCCCTTGAGCTACTACTTGCCTCGGGACGAAGACGTGCCGCTCAAGGCGCTCGTCGAAACGGAAGCCAATCAATAGGGGAGCATATGGATATCGCACGCGCATTGGACGCATTGGACGCCTGCAAAGACCTACTGACCGAGCAGAACAGAAACGACCTCGACGAGAAGGGCTACACCATACTCCCGGATATCATCGACGGCGAGTGGCTCGCGGCACTGCGTACCCGCTTCGAGGAGCTATGCGAGAAAGAAGGAGTCCACGCCGGTATCGAAGTCCATCAGGAGCAGGGCACTCGCCGCCTCTCCGACCTCTGCAACAAGGGGCCGGTCTTTGACCGCGTCTATACTCATCCCAAGGTGCTGGCCGCCGTCCACCACGTCATCGGCCGCCCCTTCAAGCTCTCCTCGCTCAACGCCCGCGACGCCCTGCCCGGCGAGGGATTACAGGGGCTACACGCCGACTGGGGAGCAGATTACGACGGCCAGTTTCACGTCTGCAACTCGATCTGGCTACTGGACGACTTCAGCGAGAAAAACGGCTGTACTCGGCTGGTGCCCGGTTCGCATAAAGGCCAGCACCCGCGCAATGCCTTGGAAGACGCGCAGGCACCCCACCCCGATGAAGAGTTACTCATCGCCCCGGCCGGCACAGTTGCCGTCTTCAATAGCCACATGTGGCACGGCGGCACCTGCAATCAGAGCAAGGACCTGCCGCGCCGCGCCATGCACTGCTACTTCACCGCCCGCGAGCACGGCCAACAGCTCAACCAGCGCGAGCACCTGCGCTACGAGGCCTGGAAGCGCATCTCACCAGCGGCGCGCTATATCCTCGATGTGGATGTGGATTAGTCTTCGGCGACCCGCCCAATTGTCTCGGTCTCGTCCCACACCCTCAACCGCCCCCAACAGCACGGCCAGTACAACGCCGCCAAGGCCGGGGCCTACCAACTCACTAGAGTGTGCGCCGCAGAGTGGGCCGTGCGCGGCGTTCGCGCCAATTCCATCCGCCCCGGCCACACGCTCACCCCCATGACCGCTCACGCCGAAGACGATATGAAAAACGCTTGGCTCGCCAACACCCCGATGGGCCGCTTGGGCGTCCCAACCGACTATCAGGGTGCCGTCGTTTTCCTTGCTTCGGACGCCTCTTCTTACGCGACCGGCCACGACTTGGTTGTCGATGGCGGGTAAAGCTAGTCATAGTACTCGTTCCCCAAGTGGGTAATCAGTTCTTCTCCCTGCAAGAAGCGCAGTGTGTTCTTGAGCTTCATTAACTGGATAAACAGGTCGTGTTCGGGATAGAGATCGGGCGCAGTCATCGGGCTTTTGAAGTAAAACGAGAGCCACTCTTGGATCCCCGCCATCTGCGCTCGCTGTGCCAAGTCGGCAAACAGCACCAAGTCCAAGACCAGCGGCGCGGCGAGAATCGAATCGCGGCAGAGAAAATTGACCTTGATCTGCATGGGCATTTCCAGCCAGCCGAAGATGTCGATATTGTCCCAGCCCTCCTTCTCGTCACCGCGCGGAGGATAGTAGTTGATCCGCACTTTGTGGTAAATATCGCTGTAGAGCTGGGGGTAGAGGTTGGGCTGCAAGATGAACTCTAGCACGTCGAGCTTGCTGACTTCCTTGGTCTTGAACGAGTCTGGGTCGTCGAGCACCTCGCCGTCGCGATTGCCCAAGATGTTGGTCGAAAACCAGCCCTGTACGCCGAGCATCCGCGCCTTGAGACCAGGAGCTAAAAGGGTCTTCATCAGGGTCTGGCCGGTCTTGAAGTCCTTGCCGCCGATGGGCACGCCCTTTTGCCGCGCCAGTTCGACCATGGCCGGGATGTCCACGGTCAAGTTCGGCGCACCGTTTAGAAAGGGTACGCCTTCCTGTAGCGCGGCGTAGGCGTAGATCATGCTCGGGGGAATGGCCGGGTGGTTTTCCTCGATCGCTTTTTCGAGGCTCTCGATCTCGTCGTGTACTTCGTGGTGCTGCATGAAAATCTCCGTGCTGCCGCACCAGATCATCACCAGCCGATCGATGCGGTTGTCGGCCTTGAAGCGCTGGATGTCTTCGCGTATTTCCAGCACGGCGTCCCATTTGCTCTTGGCACTTTTGACATTAGAGCCTTCGAGACGGCGCACGTAGTTGCGGTCGAAAACCGCGGGCATAGGCTTGACGGCCTTGAGAGGGTCTTCTAGCTGGTCGAGCAGACTCTTGTCCAAGACGCCGGCGTGGACGGCGGAGTCATAGGCGTCCTCTGGGAAGACGTCCCAGCCACCGAAGACTAGGCTGTCGAGACCGGCCAGAGGCACAAAGTCCTTGATGAGCGGCGAGCGTCCTTCAGTGCGCTTACCTAGGCGGATGGTGCCCATCTGGGTCAGCGAGCCGATGGGCTGGCCGATACCGGCTTTGATCGCTTCGACGCCGGCGATAACCGTGGTGGCCACAGCGCCCATGCCGGGAATTAGGACGCCAAGTTTGCCCGTGGCCGGGGCGATGGATGTGGGTTGGTTCACGGGTGTCTCCTTCATTGAAGAGTTATGTCGTTCGCTACGAGATAAAGTAGAGGGTTCTATTCATTGGGCAAATTGATTATTGCTATGTAATTGATAGAAAAAATTAATGTGTCTTGCACAGTCATTAAACGGGAGGGGAGCGGAAGCTACAGAAAGGTGGGAATCAGGCGGCGAGGCGTTCTGGATCGGTGTCGCGCAGTTCCGAGAGGTGAGCCAACAAGGGGGTTAGCTCCTTGTAGCTGGCCAGCTCGGCTCTGAGCCGCGCCGCGCCGCGCAGACCGCGAAAGTACCCGGCGTAGTGGCGCCGCATGCCGACTAGCGCCTCTTGCGGGCCGCCGTGCTCGACGGCCCGCCGCAGGTGCCTGAGGCACAGTTCGGCGCGCTCCTGCCAGTTTGGTTCGGGCAAGAGCTCACCCGTCTTTAGATAGTGCTGGGATTCGCGAAAAATCCACGGGTGACGGATGGCGCCGCGGCCGATCATCACCCCGTCGCATCTCGTGCTGTCAAAGGCGTGTTTGACCATTTGCGGCGAGGTCACGTCGCCGTTGAGAATGATCGGTATCGAGACTGCCGCCTTGACTTTGGGTATCCACTCGTAGGCCACCGCGCCCTTGTGGCCTTGCGCTCGGGTGCGGCAGTGAATGGCCAGCGCCTGTACGCCCAGATCCTCGAGCATCTGGGCCACCTCGACGATGCGGATGCTCTGCTGGTCCCAGCCGAGGCGCGTCTTTACGGTCACCGGCAAGTGCGTCGCGCCAATGACGCGCGAGACGACCTCCTTCATCTGCGGCAAGTCGCGCAAAAGCCCAGCCCCGGCTCCGCGTAGTGCCACATTGCTCACCCAACAGCCGCAGTTGATGTCGATGAAATCTGGATTCTGCGAGCTGGCGATCTCGGTGGCTTTCTCCATAGACAGCGAGGCCGCACCGTAGAGCTGGATCGCCAAGGGCCGCTCGGTTTCTGAGAAGCGCAGCTTGCGAAAAGCGCGGCGCGGCCCGTTGGGATCTTCGCGCAACAGACCCTCGGCATTGACGAATTCAGTGTACGCGATATCAGCACCCAGTTCCCTGCAAATCAGGCGGAAGGGTAGCTGTGAGACATCCTCCATGGGCGCTAGCAGGATGCCGGGATCCGCGGTTATCGGGCCGACGCGGAACATTATTTTAGGGTCGAATAGGGCAGTGCTTTCATCACTCGCACCTCCCGCCGGCGGATTAGCGGCCGGATCTGATCGACGATCTTGGCCCATTCCGGGCTGGCGTAATACGCGTCGATGGCCTCGTCGCGGGCCTTGGCGTTGGGGAAGGCGCGAATCCAGATGAACTCGTCGTCGCGGTCGGGATTTTCCCACGCCGCGACAAATGTCACGCCGTACTTGGGCATAAAGCGGCGTGCTTTGGTAAAGCCGGCGAGGAATTTCTTCTTGTTATCGGCTCCCTTGTGGAAGCGGTAGATGCGCAACTCGTAGATCATGCAAATGCTCCTTGGTAAATGGCGGTTTCGGCGACGACCATGTCCACGGGCACATCGTGCGGCTCGCCGGGAATGCAGTCTAGGACTAGCTCGTCGTAGCACAGCCCTATTTTGATGGTTTGCACTTGCGCTAGAAAGCGGTCGTAGTAGCCGCCACCCCAACCGATGCGATGCCCGCGCCGATCAAAGGCAAGGCCGGGTACTACGACCAAGCCGATCCGAGCTTCAGAGGGCAGCCAAACTGCCGCGGCGGGATCGGGTTGCGCCAGCCCCCAAGGACCAACGACGAGCTGGTCTAAGCCGTCGATCAGCGCGTGGGCCATCGTCCTCGTGCCCGGCATCACCACCGGCACGGCCACGCGCTTGCCCTGCGCTAGGCAGGTGCCGATCAACGCGCGAGTATCGACCTCGTTTTCCTTACTAGAGACATAGGTATGGACGAACTCGGCCCGGCGGTATACTTCCAGCCCCAAGACCTTCTCTAGTATGGCCCGTTCGCCGACTTCCACTCGGCCGCGGTCCAAACTCATGCGCGCAGCTAGGACGCGCTTCCTGAGTCGTTCTTTGCGGGCGCGCGTCGCTTCCCTCTTCATAAATTACATAATACTGGCCCCTAGAATGGGCGTCAAGCGCGTCTGGTACCTAGGCTTGCTTGACGAATATGAGCCTTTCCCCTAGATTGACCACGATGGGCGCGGCCTTGTTTTTTTAAGGCCGTACGCGCCCGAATCTATGACAGTGGCCGTGGATGCCCGCCACAGAAACCCACCGAATCATCCTTATTGCGTTATGAGTGCTCAGGCTCTGCCGCTGGAAACTTCTCCCCGAGAATACCACCCAGTAAAACCCCTCAATCCCGAAGAGGACTTCCGCATCCAGCAGTGTCTCAAGGACGAGGGAAACCTGCCTCAACACATTGCCATTATCATGGACGGCGATAGACGCTGGGCGGTCGAGCGCAATCTGCCCAAGACCGAGGGGCATCGCTTTGGCCGCGAGTCTGTGCGCGACATTGTCCGCGCCTGCGGCCAACTCCAAATCGAGGCTCTAACCCTGTACACCTTCTCGACTGAGAATTGGTCCCGGCCCGAAGCGGAGGTAGAAGAGCTAATGCAGTGGCTGCACGAGTCACTGCGCGACGAAGTGTCGGAACTCCACGAAAACAACGTATCTCTCAACGCCATAGGCCGCACCGACGAGTTGTCCTCGACCATACAATTGGCTCTAGAACACGCCCTCGCTCAGACCAAAGACAACACCGGCCTCAAGCTCAACTTGGCACTCAACTACGGGGGCCGCAGCGAGCTAGTCGATGCCTTCCGCAAGCTGGCCGCCGAAGTGGCGGCGGGCCGGCTCACCCCAGAGGGCATCGACGAGGAACAAATCAGCGGTGCCCTCTATACAGCCGACTTGCCCGACCCGGATTTGTTAATCCGCACCAGCGGCGAAATGCGGCTGAGCAACTTCCTTCCTTGGCAGATGGTCTATACTGAAATTTGTTTTGTCGGCGATGTGCATTGGCCAGATTTTCGCCGCCAGCACCTCTACGAAGCCATTGCTGCCTACCAACAACGGCAGAGGCGCTTTGGCGGCTGACACAGCGGCAGAGGTCTCCGGCCTGCGACAGCGCGTCCTCGCGGCTGCCGTATTCGTGCCGGTGATCCTACTGCTGGTCGAAGGGGCTAGCTGGGCGCTCTTCCTCTTGGTGCTGGCCGTGGCAGCGCGCTGCTCGTGGGAATACCACCACATCCTAGCGGAGGCTGGCTACCGACCCATCCGCCTGCCGGGCACTTTGTTGGTCTTGGGTCTGTGCAGCTACTTCTGGCGACAGGGCACGGGCGACGACCTCGCCGCGTTGCTGATGGCAGTCATCTTGCTGGTTGTGGTGTGGGCCTTGTTCGAGGGCCCAGAGCGCTATGCGGCCAACGCCTTTCTGACGTTGGGCGGCGTACTCTTCTTCGGCGTCTTGGGCAGTGCGCCGCTTTTGCTTTTTCAAGTGGCTGGTAGGGGCGAGGAGGCTCGCCACTTGGTGGCCGTGCTCTTTCTCTGCATCTGGCTCACGGATTCCGGTGCGTACTTCAGCGGTCGGTTTTGGGGCCGGGCCAAGCTGGCACCGGCGATCAGCCCCAAGAAGACGCGGATAGGGTGCATCGGCGGCGTAGTCGGCAGTGCCCTCCCCATGCCCCTAGGCTTTCTACTACCCTCCTTTTCTACGGCGTCGCTGCTGGGGCTTTTGCTCTTCGCAGGCATCGGTGCGCAAGTGGGCGACTTGGTGGAATCGGCCTTTAAGCGCGACATGGGCATTAAGGACGCGCCCGTGCTAATCCCAGGCCACGGCGGCCTACTCGATCGCTTTGACTCCTATTTTTCGGCCTTTCCGCTGGCGTATCTCTACGTGGATGCGCTGGCTGTTTTTTCTTGAGACGGATTAGAGTATGTTCGATACCCTCACTACTATTGCCTCATTTCTCCTCGCCTTAGGCGTCTTGGTCTTCGTCCACGAGCTGGGCCACTTTCTGGTCGCCAAATGGGCGGGCATCCGAGTTGAGCGCTTCTCGTTGGGCTACCCGCCCAAAATGATCGGCTTTACCCGTGGCGAAACCGAGTACTGTATCTCTTGGATCCCTTTTGGCGGTTACGTCAAGGTAGCTGGCATGGCCGATGTGGGCAGCGAGGAAACCACGGGTGCGCATTGGGAATTTCCCTCTAGGTCGGTGGGGATCCGCATGGCGGTCATCGCTGCCGGCCCGGCGATGAACTTTCTCTTTGCCTTCGCGGCCCTGATCTTTCTGTTCAGCGTTTATGGGATCGACACCTTCGATAGCACCCGCGTCAACCCCCAAGAAAATTCCCTCGCCGCCGAGGCCGGTCTGGTCCGCGGCGATCGCGTGCGCTCCGTAGAGGGCACGCCCGTCGGCAATGCCTACGAGCTAGCCAGCACCTTGAACGAGATCGCCAGCCGCGGTGCTACCCTCGAAATCGAACGCGACGGCATCCTCTTGGATTTCGGCCTGCCACCCGCTGGAGACGAGGGCTACGGCGTGCAGCTAATGCGCCCCACGACGGTAGGGCAAGTCGTCCCCGATATGCCGGCCGATAGCCTCGGCCTGCGGGCAGGCGACATCATCCTCACCGTCGGCCAAGCTCCGGTTGTGAGTTGGGCTGAGATGAGCGAGGAGATCCGCCGCTATCCTGGCGAGACGATTCCGTTGATTTGGGAACGCAATGGCCAGCGCATGGAGCAGCTAATCACCCCGGCTACTCGCGCCGAGGGCGACGCGCTAGTGGGCCGCATTGGCATCAGCCCTCAGGCCTCGCGCCACACCGTCGGGTTGGGTCGAGCGGTGGTGCTGGGGGGGCTAGGCGTGTACAATTCCTCCTGGCTGATCCTCGACTTTCTGGGCGAGCTTTTCCAAGGCGACCGCTCAACCGACGAATTGGGCGGTCCGTTGCGCATCGCCCAGCTAGCCGGACAGACCGCCGAGCAGGGCTTGCACTCCTTCGTCAGCTTCTTAGCCATGCTCAGCGTCAACTTGGCGATTATCAACCTCCTGCCCATCCCCGTGCTCGACGGCGGCCACCTGACCTTCCTCACTCTAGAGGGCGTCATGCGCCGACCGCTCTCGTTGCGCCAGCGCGAGGTCTTTCAGCAGATCGGCTTGGCCATCATGCTGTTAATCATGGTGCTAGTCACGTTCAACGACCTCAATCAGATGGTCTTCCGCCACATCGCGGAGATGTTCTAGCCGCTTGCGCGGCCCGGCATGTCGCTGACTGAACAAATTCGCCACAAAGCCCGCGCCTTGGGCTTTACCTCGGTCGGCTTCGCCCCGGCCGACCCGTTAGAAGGGGCCGAGTTTTACGCCCGCTGGGTGGCCTTGGGCTACGCTGGCCAGATGCACTACCTCAAACGCCATCTCGACAAGCGCGAGGATCCGCGCCGGATGGTCCCCGGCGCTCAGACCGCCATCTGCCTCGGCATGGATTACTACCAGCCCACGTCTGCAGCACCCGATCCCCTGCGCGGCCGGATTGCTTGTTACGCCCGCGGCTTCGACTACCACGACCTTGTCAAAAAGCGCTTGGCAGCCCTGTGGGAATTCGTGCTAGCCGAGGCTGGAGCACAGGCGAAAGGCCGCTATTTTGTGGATACGGCCCCGGTTCTAGAGCGCGAACTCGCCCAGCGGGCGGGCGTAGGCTGGTGGGGTAAGAATACCTGCCTGATCGACAAGCGACGCGGCTCCTATTTCTTCTTGGCCGAAATCATCACCGACCTCGAACTCGAGTACGACGAACCCGCCCCGGACCACTGCGGCACCTGCACGCGCTGCTTGGACGCCTGCCCCACCGACGCCTTCCCCGAGCCGTACGTACTCGACGCGCGGCGCTGTATCTCCTATCTCAACATCGAACTCAAAGGGCCAATTCCCAGAGACCTGCGCCAGGGCATGGGCCAGTGGATCTTTGGCTGCGACATCTGTCAAGAGGTGTGCCCGTGGAATCGCAAGGCCGCGTCGGCTCCAGAGCCAGCGTACAAGAGCCGAGCTGGCCTCGACAGCCCGGCACTCCTCGACCTGATCCAACTCGACCGCGAAGCCTTCAACGCGCGGTTCCGCGGCAACCCGGTCAAGCGCCCCAAGCGCCGCGGCTTTTTGCGCAACGTCGCCGTGGCCTTGGGCAATTCGGGTATGCAGGCTGCTGTGCCAGCCCTGATCAGCGCACTCGACGATGAAGAGCCGCTAGTGCGCGGCCACGTAGCTTGGGCACTAGGTCAACTCGGGGGCGATGCGGCAAAAAGGGCGCTCAAACGGTGCTTGGGAATAGAAGAAGATGCGGAAGTACGAGAGGAGCTAAAAGCCGCGCTGGCCGCACTGTAACCCCTTATTCGGAGAACAATGCGCGGGCGAATGCCGCCCCGTCAAACGGTTGCAAGTCGTCCACCCCCTCGCCTACCCCAATCAGCTTCACCGGCAGATCCATCTGACGCCGCAGCGCGACAACAATCCCACCTTTAGCCGTCCCGTCCAGCTTGGTCAGCACGAGCCCGGTCAACTCGGTGGCTTGGTTGAATGCTCGCGCCTGCGACAGGGCATTCTGGCCGCTGGTTCCGTCGAGTACCAGTAGAGTTTCGTGGGGAGCCGCCGGGTCTTGCTTGGCCAGCGAGCGGCGGATCTTCTTGAGTTCCTCCATCAAATTGACCTTATTGTGCAGGCGGCCGGCCGTATCTACCAGCAGCACGTCGGCCCCGCGCGACTTAGCTGCTGCGAGCGCGTCGAAGGCTACGGCCGCCGGGTCGGCCCCGCGCTGCGTACGTATCAGGTCGGCCCCAGCGCGCTCGGCCCAGATCGCGAGTTGTGGGATGGCTGCGGCTCGGAATGTGTCGCCAGCAGCCAGCACTACCTTTTTGCCGGCAGCGGCGTAGCATTTGGCTAGCTTGCCGGCTGTCGTCGTCTTGCCCGTGCCGTTGACGCCGACGATCAGCACGACAAACGGCTTGCCCGGCAGCTCGCCGGATAGGGGCAAGGCCACGCCATTGCCGAGGGCCATCATGGCGGCTATTTGCTCCTCTAGCACCTGTATCACTCCGTCCGGCCCGTCTGCCATTTGACCGCGCCGGAGCCGCTCGCGCAGCTCATCAACGAGTTCAGTAGCAGTCTCTAGCCCCATATCAGCGCCTATCAGCGCGGCCTCAATATCGTCGATGGCGTCGTCGTCCAAGCGGAAGTTGCCAGCGATCGCATCGGTCATCGCCTGCCGCGTCTGCGCCAAGCCCTGCTTTATCTTGTCAAAAAATTTGCCCAGCATGAACGGCTGTCTTTCGGTTTATTGCGCCTTAAGGGACGCGAGGTGACTCAAACCCTCTACGTACAATTTGGAATATAGTAATTCATTATGGACATAAGTCCATGCGTCGAGTCAGTACTGACTGAGAAGGGCGTCGTCCGTTCTGCCAGATGGCAAACTGCGGGCTTGCCAGATCCAAGCCCCAGAATCCATAATATACATATAGTTACATAAATATACATATAGTTACATAATTGTTATATCTTGCTCAGTATTAGAAAGATTGATTGACGAAAAAGAAGGCTATCCGTATCATGTATGGCTAGCTAATAATAATAATCCATCTTTTTTTAATTTTATGAAGGAAAAATAAAATGAAAAAGTTGCTATCAGCCCTTGGCCTTGCGGCCCTGCTCTCTGTGAGTTGGGCATCTGAGGCCATAGCTCAGGGTTCAACGGAGGAAGAGGCCGCAGCCGAAGAGGGAATGCTCGAAGGTATTGTAGAGATCGAAGAGCAGGTGGTGACCGGTGCGCGGCAACCGCGCTCGGTAACGGAATCAGCAGTGCCGGTTGACGTGGTCAGCGGCGACGAATTCGTCAAGCAAGGCGGCACGGACCTGCCCGATCTCCTGCGCAATATCGCGCCTTCGTTCAACGTCAATACCCAGCCGATTAGCGATGCGGCCACCGTCGTCCGGCCAGCCAGTCTGCGCAACTTAGCACCTGACCACACCTTAGTGCTGGTCAATGGCAAGCGCCGCCACCGCTCTGCGGTGATCACTTGGCTGGGCAACGGGGTTGCCGATGGCGCACAAGGGCCTGACATCTCCCCCATCCCGGCCATTGCCCTAAAGCGGGTGGAAGTGCTGCGCGATGGCGCCTCGGCTCAGTATGGCTCCGACGCCATTGCCGGGGTGATGAATTTCCAACTCAAAGACAGCTACCAAGGCGGGTCTATCGAAATCAAGCCCGGCATTTTCCAGGAAGGCGATGGATTTACGTACGGTGCAGCCGGCAATCTCGGCTTGGGCAGTGAGAAGGGCTGGGCCAATCTCAGCTTGGAGTACGGCAACGCCGATGAGACCGTCCGCTCCTACCAGCGCCAAGATGCCATTAATCTGATCGAAGCGGGCAATGAAAGTGTGGCCGATCTCGCTCAGAGATGGGGTCAACCCTTCGTTAGAAACGATGTCAAGTTTTTCGCCAATTACGGCGCTGGCCTAACCGATGACGTCAAGCTCTACGGCCACGCCAACTACGCCAGCAAAGAAGTGGAAGGCGGGTTCTACTTCCGCAATCCAAATACGCGAGGCTCCGTATTCACTGCGGACGGCGGCCAGACCTTGCTTATTGGCGATTTGGATGGTGTGGGGACCGGGGGGGAATGCCCCACGGTAGCCATCACCGATCACGTGCCCGACCCCACAGCGTTAGCCGAGGTTTTTAACGACGACAATTGCTTCACCTTCCAAGAAGCACAGGGGAGCTTTTCGGGAAGGCCTGGTGGCTTCACCCCGCGCTTTGGTGCCAATACGGCCGATCAATCCGCGCTGATTGGCATTAAAGGCACCCAATGGGACCCGACGTTTACTTGGGATCTCAGCGCCTCGCATGGTCGCCATAATGCCGACTTCTTCATCTTTAATACGGTGAACGCTTCTCTCGGCCCGGAGTCGCCGACGTCCTTTGATCCGGGCGAATACATCCAAACAGACACCAATTTGAACCTCGATTTTACCTTCCCGATCAACGATCAGTTGTTCCTCGCTGCGGGTGCCGAGTATCGCACCGAAGAGTTTGAAACCGTGGCTGGCGACAAAGCGTCTTGGGAAATCGGCCCGTTGGCCTCTCAGGGATTTAGCTCGGGCTCTAACGGCTTTAGCGGATTCCCCAACATTGCCGCCGGCACTTGGAGCCGCTCCAATTCTGCCTTCTATGCCGAGGCCGAGTACAACGCACTTGAAAACTGGTTGCTGACCGGCGCGGTGCGCTACGAAGACTTCGACGATTTTGGCAGCACGACCAATTACAAGCTGGCGACCAACTACGGCCTCACCGACGACCTGAAGGTGCGCGGCAGCTACAGCACTGGCTTTAGGGCACCGACGCCTGGGCAGCAGAATGCCTTTAATGTATCGACCCAGTTCGATTTGGTCCTGAACGACTTGGTAAACAACGGCACCATTCCTTCGACCAACCCGGTCGCCGAGCTAGTGGGTGGCAAGCCACTCGACGCTGAAAAATCAACCAACTTCACGGCGGGCATGGTCGCCGACCTGTCGAAGGTCAACATCACAGTGGACTACTTCGACATCCGGGTCAAAGATCGCCTCGCCCTCTCTCAGGACTTCGATCTTATGGAGAACCTGAAGGAGGAAGAGATCAACGAGCTAGAGAATGGAGAAGTGCCCTACGTGCGCAACTTGTCAAATTTCCGCTACTTCACCAACGATTTCGAGACGAAGACCTTCGGTATAGACTTCGTCCTCACAGCCCCGGTGGGCAACGGGCAATTGGTTTTCGTCCACAACTTCACGGAAACCGAGGTTACTGATCACAACCCCGAAACCCTAAGCGAAGGCCGCATCAAGGAGCTGCAGGAAAGCCTTCCCTCCAACCGCGCCAGTCTGACCTTGACACAAGCTCTCGCACCCAATGTGGATATCCTCGGTCGCTGGAGCTACTACTCTTCATGGTGGGATGACGATGATATATACACCTACAGAAGTGAAGGTAGTCTGTTCGATCTTGAACTAAGCCATTTGGCCGACACAGGAGTGAAGCTCACCGTTGGCGCGCAGAACATCCTCAATACCTATTCGGATGAAAATCCGTACGCCCCTGAGGGCACGGGCAATAAGTACAGCCAATTTACCCCCTTTGGGTACAGCGGCGCGTTCTGGTACGGGAAACTTGGCTACAGTTTCTAAGAAGCGTTCTTAAAACTAGGGTTTCGCTCTCTCACTCGGCTCAAAGTATCTAGGACCGAGGGCATCTCGCTCCATGAAAAACGCTTGACGCCAAGGCCATTCGACAGCCCCGCAAAGCAGCCCGAGGGGGGGTTTAAGAACGCTTCTTAGACGTCGAGCAGCCACCATAGACATTTCGCGCAAAAGGTCGATTACCAAAAGGTAATCGACCTTTTGTATCTTAACCTGAGATGAGCAGCAAATGGCCACATCATACCGCGACATCCTAGAGCACATCCGCCGCGCCTTCCCCCAACCGGTATCCGATCCCGTTCACGATTCTTATTTCGTGCATTCCATCATGCGCGCCTTGGACCAAGTCGATGCCCTCAAGATGCAGTTGCCGATCCTCGGCCCGGTCGTCCCTAGTGATTTCGAGGAGGCGCGAAACGCCACCCTGCCGGCGACGGTGTCTTCGGTCGAGGCAGTCACCTCAGAACTGGTGGGCTATCTGCGCGGCATGACCATATCCAGTCATCCCCGCACCCAACAAAACGTCATCGCGCCCCCGACCATTCCCAGCCTCATCGGCGTCCTGCTCGCCTCGTTGCACAACCCCAACATCGCTTGGGATGAATACAGCCGCCTCGTCGCCTTGGCCGAAGTTGAAGCGGTCGGCATCACCGCGCGGTTGGTTGGCTACGACCCACAACAAGCCAGCGGCGCGTTTACCTTTGGCGGGACGGGCACCACGCTCTATGGGGTAAAAATCGGCTTGGAAAAGGCTTGTCCGCAGGCCATGCAGACGGGCGTATCCGACGACGTGGTAGTATTCGTATCCGACGCCGGGCACTATTGCGCCCACAACATCGTCGGGTGGCTCGGCATCGGCACCGACCAGTTGCTCACCATTCCGACTACAGCCGAGAACGAAATCGACCTCGCGCAGCTAGCGGATGCGGCGCGGGAGAGCTTGGCCAATGGGAAAAAGATCGCCGCCATTATTGCGACGATGGGGACTACGGATGCGTTCGGATTGGACGACTTGCAGACGATTGCGGCCTTGCGCGACTCGCTAGTCGATGAATTCCAACTGGCCTACCGCCCACACATTCACGCCGACTCGGTCATTGGCTGGGTGTGGTCGGTGTTCAACGACTACGATTTTAAGGACAACTCCTTGGGGTTTCAGCCGCGGACCCTCCGCGCCCTCGCCGGGGCGTGCCGGCGCATCCGCCATCTGGCGCTGGCCGACTCCATGGGCATCGACTTCCACAAGACCGGCTTTGCTCCGTATATCTCCAGCCTCGTCCTCGTCAAAGAGCGGGCGGATTTGCAGCTACTGATGCGCGACCCGCAACAGATGCCGTACCTCTATCACTTTGGCGACCATCGCCCCGGCATGTACACCCTCGAAACGTCTAGGGCTGGGACCGGCCCGCTGACTGCGCTGGCCAACTTTCGCTTTTTCGGCGAGCAAGGGTTGCGCGTCGCACTCGGGCACATTGTCGAGATGACCCAGCTTTTGCGCGAGCACCTCGAAGGACACGAAGCCATCACCGTGCTCAACCGCGACAACTTTGGCGCGGTGACGCTCTTTCGGGTCTATCCACCCGATGTGGATACTTTTGCGATTAAGCGCCAAGAATTCGACGACCCGGCCTATCGGGAAACGCTGCTAGCCCACAACGACTACAACCGCAAAATTTTCGAGTACGTGCATGCGGAGGCCATGGCCGGACGCGGGGTCGTCATTTCCTCGACCGACTGCTACCGGCACACCCAATATCAAGAACCCATTGTCGCGCTGAAGTCGTACATCATATCGCCATTTGTCGATGAAGATCACATCCGCGCCGTGGTGGCTAAGGTCTTGGAAGCGAGGGAAAAGTTCGTCTGAAGCCGCCGCTATTTTTTTTTTGCGCCGCCACTGCGGGAGCGTCGAGAGGATATTCCACTGTCGGCGTCGCACTTTGTGAGTCAGTATCTCGTGTTTTCAATCCTCCCGATGTCGCCTTACCAAGGAGCTGTACCGCCGCTTGGTCGGGGACAGGGCTTGCGGATGATATTGTATTGTGATACCGCCATCGCAAGACGCTTGAAGCCATCTGCTCAGATCTAGTATCGTCCAATATCACGTGGCGGCGTATCGAAAGCCTGCTCGTTGCCATCGGCTGCGAGATGATCGAAGGCAGCGGATCTCGGTGGCCTTCAAAAGCGGTGCGCATCGGGCTGATTTTCACCGGCCTCCTCTAGGCCAGGTGCATGCGGTCCGTGAGTTTCTGAATCAATTGGAGATTAGATAACGGAATTTCCTAGTTTACGGTTGGGCATTCCGGTTTCATTTAGGCGGTTTCACTCGGCTGGCCCGTAGCCCTCGTCCGGGCCAGCGCAGTCCCCCGCGTCAATGTGCCGGGGCCCGTCGCCGGGTACCCGCCGCCAAGGGGGCGGATGGGACTAACCACTGATCACTAATCACTAACCACTAACCACTGATCACTAACCACTAACCACTGATCACTAACCACTAACCACTTGCGCGTCGCCCCCGAAGTACACGCGGCACTAGCCACCGCGGCAGAAATCAGCGGCCAGAGCATCAATCAATGGGCTGCCGAGAGGCTGTCAGAGGCAGTCAACGACTAAGGGAACGCTCTGGATTGCACCAATTACGCATTGGATTGGTTGCTCCTGTCTAGCGCATCCCCGATTTCGCGGATGGCCTGTTCCAGCTTGCTCAAGCGCTCGTTGGTGTCTTTTATGTCTTCTTGAATTCTCGTCGCGATCTCGACCTGCTCTTCGAGCTCCTCGACCTTCAAGGAGTCCTCGTCGCTGACGAGGATGCTGGTCAGCGTAGCCGTAAAAACCCCCACCAGAACCATGCCCGTAATCACCAGAAAAACCGTGAGGACTTTGCCCCAAGCAGTCTGGGGGTTGTGGATGTCGGCGTACCCGCCAGTGACCAGCGTCGTAAAGCTCCACCAAAGACTCGCCCAGAATCCCGAACCAGACTCCATGCGCTCCAAGCCCATGAAAATGCAGGCCCCAAACACGAGCGATAACAAGCCGTACAGCAGGGACCGCTTGAGGAGCCGCACGTCCAATGTGGAGCTTAAGTGATCCATGCCGCGCCAGAAAAACAGCGCGATGCGGAACACTCGCAACGCCCGCAAAATCCGCATGGCTCTCAGCAGACGCCCAAGGCGAACAAATTCCAATTGGCCGGACGCGGCAATAACTTGCACCGGGGGCAGTGGAATGGACGTTATGAAGTCGATCCAGTTGCGCTTCCAGTACCACTTTTTGGACGCGGCGAGGGTGTGTTCAAAAAAGAAGTTGACCATAAAAAGGGTACAGCAGACTAAGTCGACGATCCAGAACAGCCACAACTTGCCGACCGCAAAGTGGGGCGCGATCTCCACTGTGGGACTGACGTAGTGTTCGCCGGCCTCAATGACTTCCACTTGAGTTAGCTTGCCGGCAACGACCTGCCCAATGACCAAGGCACCAGATCCCACTGCGTCCGCTATTTCAACATTCACCCGCTCGTACCCGGTGCCCTCATTCAGAACGACGACTCGGCGTATCTGACCGTCCTCGACTTCGGCTTGGGCAACGGCCCCACCGCCCGTGGCCCCAATGCCGAGCAAGTCAACGACCAGAATGCCAATGATAAAGAGAATGAGAAAGAAGATGATCATGTCTTTGACCACTACCCTTTTGGCACTTCCCAGTACCCGCGCTTGTTCGTTCATCAGATGCTTTTTTTGTCGTACCTCCTCGAGGAGGGCGACCTTGTCCAACAACTTCTCTTTTTCGGCGTTTAGCTTGGCGATCTGCGATTCAGCTTTATCCAGATTCAGTTCGTACTGGCCGTGCCTTTTGCTCAAATGGACCGTTTCTACCTTTTCGATCATTTCGTCGAGTTCTTTTTCTGCGTCGGCTAGCTGATGATCAATCCTACCTATCTCCTGCATTACCACGTCCTTCATCTTGGTAATGCGTTCGAGAGAGCACAACTCCAGTCGCTTTGATAATGACATAGTACGTCGTCCTGTGTGGTTGCGTTCTGACCTACCCCTAGCCCCCAGGGGGAACGGCTTAGAACAACCCCTTGATCTGTCCTGCGTCGTCGAGGTCAATCGACTCGGCCGAGGGCTTCTTAGGCAGGCCAGGCATCGTCATAATATCTCCCGTCAGCACCACCACAAAGCCGGCCCCAGCGGAGACTTTGACGTCGCGCACCGGCACGTCAAAGCCGCGCGGCCGTCCCTTGAGGCCGGGATCGGTCGATAGCGAGTACTGAGTCTTGGCTATGCAGACGGGCAGGTTGCCGTAGCCTTCGTCCTCCAGCCGCCTGAATTTGCTCCGCAGCATCTTGTCTCCCATGATGTCGTCGGCGCCGTAGACGGCTTGGGCGACGGTGCGGACCTTGTCCCAAAGCCGCATGTCGTCGGGATAGAGCAGCTTAAAATCGCTCTGCGTGTTTTCGGCTACCTGCACCACGGTGCGGGCGAGATCCTCGGCTCCCGCGCCGCCACGAGCGTGGTGATCGGCGGAGACGATCTCAACTCCGAGGTGAGCGCACTTGTCGTGGATGCACTGGATCTCGGCGTCGGTATCCGTGGCGAAGGCATTGACCGCTACGACGACGGGCAAGCCGAAAAGGCGGATGTTTTCGATGTGCTTCTTGAGGTTTTCAACGCCTCTTTCAACCATCCCGACATTGGGTTTGGCGATGCGCTTGAGCGTAGCACCACCGTGAAATTTGAGGGCGCGCACTGTGGCTACCAACACCACGAGGTCGGGTGTTAGGCCGCTCTGGCGGCACTTGATGTTGGCGAATTTCTCCGCGCCCAAGTCCGCGCCAAAGCCGGCCTCGGTGACGGTGTATTCGGAGAGGCGCGTACCCAGACGGGTGGCGGCAATGGAGTTGCAGCCGTGGGCGATATTGGCAAAAGGGCCGCCGTGGACTAAAGCCGGGTTGCCCTCTAGGGTTTGCACCAAGTTGGGTTGGCAGGCGTCTTTGAGCAGCACCGCCATGGCGCCGTGGACTGCTAGGTCCGCAGCGCGAATGGTCTCGCGGGAGCGGGTCTGGGCGACGACGATCCGGCCGAGCCGCTCTTTGAGTTCGGCCCGCGATTCAGAAAGGCAGAGGATGGCCATAACCTCCGAGGCGACGGCAATGTCGAATCCCGCTTGGCGCGGAAAGGAGTTGGCGGTCCCTCCTAGCCCGACGACGATATCGCGCAGTGCTCGGTCGTTTATGTCGAGGACGCGGTTCCAGACGATGCGACGGGGATCAATGCGGCGTGCATTGCCGTGGTGGATGTAGTTGTCGAGAGCAGCGGCGAGTAGGTTGTGCGCGGTGGAGACGGCGTGAATATCCCCAGTGAAGTGCAAGTTGATGTCCTCCATCGGCGCCACCTGAGCGTAGCCGCCGCCGGCGCCGCCGCCCTTCAGGCCGAAGCAAGGCCCCAGCGAAGGCTCCCGCAGGCAGACGGTGGCGCGCTTGCCAATGCGGTTGAGCGCGTCGCCGAGCCCGATGGTGGTGGTGGTCTTGCCCTCGCCAGCCGGAGTCGGGTTGATGGCCGAGACGAGAATCAGCTTGCCGGCGGTAGGCGCGTTTTCGAGCTGCTGGCAGAAATCCTGCGAGATCTTGGCCTTGACGCGGCCGTAGTGTTCGAGGTGTTCGGGGCCGATTCCGAGCTGGGCGGCCACGTCGTCAATGGGGCGGAGCGGGGTCTGGCGGGCGATTTCAATATCGGGTAACAAAGTAAGCTCCTGATTTAAATGGATTGGTCTATACGCCGCAAAATGCGGAAAAGCCGCCATCGATGGGCACAATAGTACCGGTGACAAACGCGGCTGCGTCTGAAAAGAGCCACAGGGACGCGCCGACGACCTCGTGCGGGTCGCCAAAGCGGGCCATGGGGACATTTTTGAGAATGGTCTCGCCGCGATCGGTTAGCTCTCCGCTTGTTTCGTCGAGGAGCAGGAAGCGGTTTTGCGTAGTGATCATAAAGCCAGGGGCCACGGCATTGACGCGGATTTTGGGCGCGTAGGTTGTGGCCATATGCACGGCTAGCCAGCGGGTGAAGCTGTCGGCAGCAGCCTTGCCGTTGGAATACGCCAAAGCCCGCGACAGCGGCAGCCCTCCGCCGATTGAGGTGATATTGACGACAGCTCCCTCGCCTTTAGCGGCGAAGACGCGGCCCACCGCCTGTGAGGGCAGGACGGCGCTTAGATAGTTGAGATCCATCACCATCTTGACCGCCTCTGGGTCCATATCAAAGAATTCTAGTTCGGGGGAGGTCGTGGTGTCCTTGTGGCTGCCGCCGGCCCCATTGAGCAGGAAGTCGATGGTGCCAAAGTGCTCGATGGTCTCGGCGAGCGCGGCCGCGATGCTATTTTTGTTGACGACGTTGCACTCGACGGGGAGGGCCTTGTCGGGGAAATCTTGGTTGATCTCGTCGGCTTTGGCGCGTGCCGCCTCTGGAGCAATGTCCCAGATCGCCACCTCTGCGCCGGCTCGAGCAAGGCCACGGGCGATCTCGCCGCCAATGGCACCGCCAGCACCGGTCGCCACGGCCTTTTTGCCACGGAAGTCAAAAGTAGTCAAGGTGATGCCTCTCCTTCTGCTAAAATTCAGGTGCTGAGCCGTAGGCTTCGGCCTCGGGGTCGGTGGTTTTGACGGAAAATGTTATTCTATTTAATCAGACCCCTTTTTGCAATTTCACCGCAGAGGAGGCACGACATGGCACAACCGTTGGGCGCAGCCTACAGACAGATCGCAGCGACGCGGCCGCGCGGAACGTATCGCGGCGCAGTAGTCGGCTGTGGGCGGATGGGCAGCACCATCGATGACGAGCATATCGGGATGGCGCACTATCCGTGGCCGTGGGCACACGCCCCGGCCATGATCGAGGCACGGGGCATTGAGTTGATCAGCGCGGCCGACGTGGATCGAGCCAAGCTGGACGACTTTGCCCGGCGCTGGGGAGTAGAAGCCCTGTACGAAGACTACCGCGAGTTGGTCGCCCAAGAGCGGCCCGACGTGGTGGCGGTGACGACGCGGCCCGACGAGCGGGCCGAAGTGGTTATCGGCCTGGCCGAGGCCGGGGTGCGGGCGATTTTTGCCACCAAGCCGATGTGCCGCACCTTGGCCGAGGCCGATGCGATGATTGCGGGGTGCAAGGCAAGCGGAACGATTCTTTCCATCGCCTGCCATCTCAACTGGTATAGCTGGTACACCAGTGCGCGGCGTGCTATGGCCGACGGGGCGATTGGCCGGTTGCGCTCCATGGTGTGCCACAGCCCGCACAGCCTGTCGAACCTGCAAAGCCATACGCTGGCCCTGTTTCGGCTCTTTGCCGAGGCACCAGCCGAGTGGGTAATGGGCGAGATGGACGACGACGCGCAGGCCGCAGCCGACCGGGATTTATCCGGCTCCGGCTACATTGCCTACGCCAACGGGGTGCGCGGCTTTCTCAACTCCCGCGCCGACCGCTCGGGGCATGGGTGGACCTTGGAATTTATCGGCGAACACGGGATGATTGTCTCGCGCAACGCCCACGCGCAATTCGAGCTGTGGGGGGCGCACCCAGAGACCGGCGAGCCGATCCAGCGGCCATTCCCCAACCCGTGGCACCCGCGCTCGTCCATGGTCGATGCGATTGAGGGCGTCTGTCGGGCGATCGAGGAGGGGGAAGAGCGGATTTGCCCAGGGGAATTTGGGCGCGAGGCCCTAGAGCTTGCCATTGGCTTGCGCGAGTCGCATCGGCAGGGCAATAGGCGGGTGGATTTGCCGCTGGCGAATCGGGCGTTGCGAATGGGCTAAATGGCAGCCGTTCCGAAGGCCGTCTTTCCATCGTTGACGGCAATCCAAATCCATCTATCCGATGAACTGGCCCCGTTGTCTTACCAGAGAGCAGCCATAGGAATTTACCGCGAAACACAGGAATCGGGAAACGGAATTTCCTAGTGTACGGTTGGGGATTCAGGTTTCATGTAGGCGGTTTCACTCGGCTGGCCCGTAGCCCTCGTCCGAGCCAGCGCGGTCCCCGCGTCGATGTTCCGGGGCCCGTCGCCAAGAGGGCGAATGGGACGGACCCCTGACCCCTGACCCCTGACCCCTGACCCCTGACCCCTGACCCCTGACCCCTGACCACTGACCACTGATTAAACAGTCCTTATTCTAGGAAAGTCCGTCGGGAAAAAGCAAAGCGTGGGCTGTTCAGGGAGAAGTAGGAATCGGCTTCATTTGGAGACTGACAAAGAAGAAGCTGAGCCTATCAGTGCAGCAAGGGATCTCTCTTTTCTGTGGCAAACCTACAAGCGAAGAAGAGAGCAGACCGGCTGATCTGCTGTTAGTGCAAGTTATGCCGACCAGCCTGCTTGCAACCTTCAGCTTCTAAGGCCGTCCAGTTTCGGTATTTGGTCTTCCCTCGGTGCTCAGCGCATCGGGGAGATTTCTTTGCCCGGCGCATTCTCGCAGGAATAGGGGAAGAAGTGAAGATTGGGTAGGTGGGGGCCCGGAGTAGTGCTTGAGTAGGTGCGGGAATGAGTGTTGAATTGCTTGCGATGGGAACGGAATTTTTCAGATGGGAGGTGGATTTTTGCTATGGGACGAAACCAGTGGAAGCAGCCGACAGAGGCGAGTTTTACCCGCAGTGTGATCGCGCTGTTGATGATGCACGGCTGGCTTGGGACATCCCGGCTTGTCCGATGTCGTGGCGGTCGAGGAACGGTTCGGCAAACCGCGCTTGCTCATGCTGGAATTGAAGCGAGACAAGAGACGGTATCGCACGACCGCAGAGCAGAGACGGTGGGGAAAGGCCATCCAGCGAGCGGGGATTAAAGAGCCGACGGACTGACGGGAGCTGGTGGAGCAGGTCAAGTAGGGTTTTCCTTCACCGCATGAGATCGGCGATGCGCTCGCCGATGGCCATAGAGGACTCGTTATTCTTCAGCGATACTCAAAATAAGAGTCCGCACGTTATCGCTGAGATGAAAATGTATCTCTTGCAACCGATCGAGAAGCGGTTTTACCGCTAGGATATGACCCTCTTGTTTGGCTTTGAGTAATACACCTGCTGTGCCTGTTACACGCAAACCTCATAGGCGAGCTATTCTTCTTGCGAGTTTCTCATCGATAATAACTAGGCTGTCTGATTCTTCTAATGCCAAAGCCAGCACCTCGGTTTCACCCGGGCCAAAGTCTGTGCTCAATCCCAGAATTTGCGGAGACCGAATGGCTCGAGTTTCGATCCATTCATAACCGTCTATCTCTGGCACATCTTCACCTTGCCTGCGTCCTGCTTCCAACTCTGCTACAACTGCTTTTGGAACAATTATCTCCTGATAGAGTTTTTGCAGCAGAGCAAGGAGGCGGAGTCGATGGAGATAAAAAATTGGCGATGTATTGCTGATTACGACCTCAGGCATTTTGGAGGTCCTGTTCTAATTCCTCATCTGTCATATCAAAGATAGGCACACCGTAGTGACCCATATTTTGGAGAAATTGGACGCGCGACATGCCAGCCAATTCAGCCGCACGCCCGGAAGACATTTTACCCATTTCATAGAGCTTGGCGGCAGCAGCCATGCGGACCTCTTGGGTAAATTCTTCGGGCGTCTCTTTTAAGGAGAGAAAAATCTCTTCTGGCACTTCAATCTGAATCGTCTGCATTTTTATTTCTTTGGTTTCATTATGACCACAGGTGAAGGCATTATTCAATAGATTCACTGCCAATATGAACCAGAATGCTCTTCTTGGAAATTTCTAAATATACTCAATCTCTTTGTAAATTGGCGATCCCAAAACCCTGTAGAATGGTGTACAGATGTTCACGCCCGAGTATGCAGATTTGCAGCGCAATGGTATCAGTGGTCTGATGGGATGAGTGGGACTCGATGCCTGTTCAACGCATGAGATCGGCGATGCGCTCGCCGATGGCCATAGAGGTAATGTTGGTGTTGGCGCGCACGCAGTCGGGCATAATGGCCGCGTCGGCCACGCGCAGGTTTTCGAGGCCGTGAACTCGGCCGTACTGATCGACGACGGCCATCGAGTCTGTCTCCGGCCCCATCTTGCAGGTCGAGGAGACGTGGTGGCTGGTGCCTACTTCGCGCCGCATCCACTCGTCGAGCGCGTCGTCTGTGTCGAGTTCGGCGTCGGTTGGGCCGATGCGCTCGGCCACGAGCCCGCTGAGTGCATCGTGTTTGAGGAGGTCAATGATGATGCGGATGGATTCGCGCAGACGGCGGCAGTCTGAAGATTCGGCCAAGTAGTTGTAGTCGAGCACGGGCTGCGCGTGCGGGTCGGTGGAGGCCAGTTTGAGTTCGCCCTGTCCCTCAGCCAAGTAGATGCAGCCGACTAAGTAGAAGCCCAAGGGCTTGGAATGCGACGAGGCGTAGTAGCCCTCGGTCGTGGCAAAGGAAGCCGGGATAATGAACATGTCGTTGCGCCAGTCCGATCCGGTGGCGGTGTAGCGCAGGCCGATTTGCAGCCGAGGCTCGGTGCCGTCGCCGAGGTACTCGTCCTTGGCCCGCAGAGTCGCGCTCACTTGCGGATGGTCGCGCAGATTCTGCCCGACGCCGGGAAGCTCGCACACCACGTCAATGCCCATTGCCTCCAAGTGCGCGGCCGGCCCAATGCCCGACAGCAAGAGCAGATGCGGCGAGCCAATGGCCCCGCCGCAAAGCACGATTTCTCCGCCGTGGACCGCGGAGAGGGCACCGTCGCACTCGACGAGCAGGCCGGTGGCACGCTGGCCGGCAAAGAGTACGCGGTGGACGTGTGCGTTGGCTTGAATGGTGAGATTGGGGCGACCGCGAGCTGGATTGAGGTAGCCGATGTTGGTGCTCCAGCGGATGCCCTCGGCGTTGTTGAGGGCCAAGGGGCCGACGCCGGTGGAAGCAGGATCGTTGTGATCGGGGCAGTCGGGGTAGCCAGCGGCGAGCGCGGCCTTGTAGAAGGCGCGATGCTCGGGGTTGAGTTCGCGGTCGGTGAACCGCCGAGCGCGGATGGGACCGTCGGCACCGTGGTAGGGAGTGTCGCCGTAGTCGGGATCGGATTCGAGGCGACGCAAAAAGGGCAACAGGGCGTCATGGCTCCACAGGTCATTGCCCGCCGCCGCCCAAGAGTCGTAGTCTTCGGGCACCCCGCGCAAAAAAATCTGCGCGTTGACCGCACTCGACCCGCCGACGATTTTGCCGCGTGGCACAAACATATCGGGACGCAGGTCCGTAGCCCGGGCGCGATACTCCCAGCCAAATCGGGTGCCCAAGCCAAAGGCGCGGTCCCAGATATTGCGATCGCTCCCGTAGGCATAGCGGATCTCCTCGGGCAAGTCCTCAACCGCAGCAAAATCCGGCCCAGCCTCCAGCAGCAAGACCGACCGACTCTGATCCTCGCTGAGCCGCGCCGCGAGCACCGCACCCGCTGCTCCAGCCCCGGCAATGACGACATCGTAAGACGCAGACATAAGATCCCCTTTGTTGTCCTAATCCTCAATATAACCTCTTAATACACGACAGTAGTCCAATGGACGTTACGTATGGGCATCTTATACCGCTTCTACTGTCATGTACTTAGACATAGCCCTAATCCTTGTAATATAGGACGCCCCTACAACTGCTCCGCTAATTCCTCGGCCGGATAGGTGAGAATCTCCGCCAAGGTCGGATGATAATGGGGAATTCTCGCCAAATCTTGCACTGTCCCGCGAAAGTACATCACCGCGATCAACTCGTGGATCAGCTCGCCGGCCTCTGGGCCGACAATGTGGCCCCCGAGCATTTCGCCTGAGCGCGGGTCGCAGAGAATTTTTGCGTGGCCGCAGGTTTCGCCCATCGTCAGCGACTTGCCGTGGTCGTCAAAAGGGTAGCTGGCGACCAAATAGGGCCGGTCCGCGTCGCGGCAGTCCCGCTCGCTGAGGCCGACGCTGGCCACCTGCGGATCGGTGAACACGACCAGCGCGTTGAGGCGGTCGTCGAAGCGATGCTCGGGGCGGTCGGGATGCGTGGCATTGTACGCGGCGATTTCACCCTGCTCGATGGCGATGTGGACGATCTCGTGCTCGCCGTTGACGTCGCCGACAGCGTAGATGTGGGGCTGGCTAGTGCGCATGGCCGCATCGACGACAATGCGCCCGCGGGCGACCTCGACGCCGGCTTGGTCCAAGCCCAACCCGTTGATGTGTGGACGGCGACCGAGGGCTTGGAGGACGAGGTCAGCCGAGGTCGTTTTTTCTGCGCCATTGCAGAAAAAATGCGCTGTCTTGCGCCCGTTTTCCTCGGTGAATTGGCGCAGTTGAGTGCCGGTGTACACCTCCATGCCCTCCTCGCGGAAGCGCGCTTCAACCGGCCGCGCCAAATCCTCGTCGCCGGCCGAGAGAATGTGATTGCTGCGCTGGATGAGCGTTACCTGCGTGCCAATGCGCTGAAAGAACTGGGCCAACTCCACGGCGACCGGGCCGCCGCCGAGGACGAGCAGGCTCTCTGGCTGCTGGCACATGTCGAGGGCCTCGTCGCTGGTGAGGTAGCCGACGCGGTCCAGCCCCGAGATCGGGACGCGGTGGGGTGTAGAGCCGGTGGCAATAATAAAATGCCCGGCCTCAATGACGCCGTCGCCGGCTTGGAGCGTCTGCGGCGAGAGGAAGCGGGCACGCGCTTCGTAGAGCGCGAAGCGGCCGTCGCTGAGTTGCTCGCGGCGATAGGCGGCAAAGTCGGCGACCAGCCGCGCCTTGCGTTCGACGATGGCGGCTAAGTCAGCGCAAACTTCCACCGGCGCTAGGCCAAATTCGGAGGCGCGGCTTAGATGTGAGGCCATCTCGGCTGAGCGCAGGATCGCCTTGCTGGGCATACAGCCGCGCAGAATGCACAGGCCACCCCACGGACCTTGGTCGATAACCGCAACATTTGCGCCGGCCGCGTGGGCCGTGCGCGCCGCTGCGTACCCGGCCGAGCCACCGCCGATGACCGCGATGTCGCATTGCACAGTTGCCATAGTTGGTTTTTGTCCTACTCTTGAGCGGCTTGGTTTTTGTTTTACTGTTGAGCGATGAGGTATGTTTCTTGAATGCACTACACCCCATAGGCGCGGTCTTGTTCTGCTGCGCGCTGGCCCTGCCCGCTTGGAGCGAGGATGCTGCCTATACGATGCGCGGCTTTGATGCGCGCATTCAGCGGGGCATAGATCTGACCTACAATCTGCGCTTTGAGGAGGCCGAGCGCCACTTTCAGGCCATCGTCGCGGCCGAGCCGGACAACCCGCTCGGCTACTTCTTTCGCGCGATGGTGTCTTGGTGGCGGATCCTCATAGATTTAGCCGACAAAACCCACGACGCGGAGTTCCACGCCCGGCTTCAGCAGTGCATTGAGGTCTGCGACCGGCGTCTTGCAAAAGACTCGATGGACTTCGACGCGATTCTCTTCAAAGGCGGTGCCATTGGTTTTCGCGGCCGCCTGTACGGCGACAGAGAACAGTACCTAAAGGCGGCGCGCGACGGGTTGCGCGGTCTGCCCCTCCTGAAGAAGAGCCGTCAGCTCGAGCCTACCAACAAGGACATCCTCTTTGGGCAGGGCCTGTACCACTACTTCGCCGAAGTCATGCCCCAACGCCACCGAATCCTCCGTCCGATTATGGCTTTTTTGCCCGACGGAGATCGCTTGCTGGGCCTCCAGCAACTCAAAGAAGTTGCTCGCGAAGGGGCCTACGCCCGCGCCGAGGCCGCCTATTTCCTAGGCCAGATCTACCGGATTTTTGAAAAGGATAATCGCAGAGCATTGCCCTATTTTGAGGAACTCTACACGCGTTACCCCGACAATGCGGTCTTCCACCGCTACGCCGCGCGGACTATGGTCGAACTCGGTCGCTGGCGATCAGGAGTGGCTTTGTACGAAGAATACGTGCGGCGCGGCTTGGCTAGCCAGACCGGCTATCACCGCCACGGCCGCTTGGAGGCGCATTATTACGTGGGCAAATACGCGTACTTCGAGCGGCGCTTTCCCGAGGCCGCTGACCACTTGGCGGCAACTGACAGCCTCGCCGCAGGTTCCGAGCGCAAGCGGGACCTAGCATTTGCCGTACTGGCCAACCTGCTGCTCGGCCAAGTATGCGATCTAGAAGGGCGCCGCGAGGAAGCGATTCTCCGCTACCAGCGGGTGCGACGCTTGCCCGACCACGCGGACAGCCACCAACGGGCGCAACTCTATCTGCATGTGCCCTATCGAGGGGACGCAAGTGGGGCGGTCAATCCTGTGCCTCCAACCGAATGACTTCCTCGTGGTACACTCGCATCAAATCTGAGTGCATCAGATAGCCCCAAAACTCGCCTTCCCCCTCGCCTGTGGTGTGCATCACGGGCAGCTTGTCGTAGCCAGAATCGAGCAGCTTTTGCAGGGCCTCGTGCAGGTTGTCCTCAGCGTCTATGGGCCGGACATCGTCGACGAGCATGTCCTCAATGAGGACTAGGTTGGACAGCATCTCGTCTTCGGGCAGATCGAGGTCTTCAAGGCTGATCATCCCGCGCAAGCCGCCGTCGGCATCGGTGACGACAAAGTGCACGTGGCCCAGCTTTTTGCTCAAGGTGCTCAGGGAAAAGTAGGAAAGCCGATTGCTGACGATGGCCTCGGAGGTGTTTTTGAGGCGGGGAAATACTTCGCGGACTTGGAGATTGTGCAGCACATCGACGGTTAGGTCTTTGATATGGGCTGGGGAGTGGAACTTGTTTTGGACTTGGTTTTGGTAGATGGAAAAGTTGCGCGCGAAGATCAGCGCGAGGGCACTGACGACCATCAGCGGCGGCAGCAGGTGGTAGGAGCCGCTCATCTCGATGACGAGAATCAGGGCCGCTAGCGGCGTATTGGCCACCGCACCGAAGAACGAGGCCATGCCCACCACGATATAAGCGGCCGGTTGGTGGACGATGTGGGGAAAGTACTGCTGGCCCAGCAGGCCCACGGCACCGCCGAGCATCCCGCCGATAAAGAGCGAGGGACCGAAGACCCCGCCCGAGCCACCGCTGGAGATCGTGCAGCTAGAAGCGAGGATTTTGAGCAGGGCAAGGGCTAGAAAGGCGCGGATTCCGAGCTCTCCGTCGAGCCCCTGTTGGATGACGCCGAACCCATCGCTCAGCACTTGCGGGTCGATAAAGGCCACCAGCCCCACCAGCAAACCCCCGCAGCAGACGATCCCGTAGCGGGGCAGCGGCAGGTGGCCGAAGAGGGTGCGCGCAAGGCGCAGGGCCTTAACGTAAAAAATGCCGACCAATGCACATAAAAACCCCAGTACCAGGTAGAATATCAACTCGCGCACATCAGTGAACAGCAGGTCGGGCAGGGCGAAAATGTGCGAGAAGCCAAAGATGGCTATGTAGAGAGCATAGGCGACAAAGGAACTGATGACGCAGGGGATGAGCGCGTCGCTTTCAAAGTCTTCTCGGTAGAGTACTTCCACGCTGGCGATCGCAGCACCGAGGGGGGCGCGGAAAATGGCACCCAAGCCTCCGGCTGTGCCCGCCAACAACAAAATCCGCCGCTGGGCTACCGAGAGCTTGAGTTTGTCCCCGACCCAAGAGCCTAAGCCTGCGCCAATATGCACCAAAGGACCTTGCTGACCAGCAGCACCACCGGAGGCGAGCGTGATGATGGTCGCCAGGGCTTTGACCGGGGCGACGATGGGGCGAATGTGGCCGCGCTGGTTGTGGAAGGCATCGATCGTGGCGTCGGTGCCCGCGCCTTGGGCTTCGGGCGCGAAGCGGTGAGTCAGGTAGCCGCTGAGCAGGCCACCCAGCGCCGGCAGCAACAGCAACAGCCACAAGTACTCGCCATAAGTGGGCGCGTCGAGGAAGGAGAAATCGAATAGAGCCTTGTTGTGAGGATGGAACTGGCGGTATCCAGCCAGTTTCTCGACTAGCAGGAACTTGGCCAGTTCGAGGCCATAAGTGAAGAGCACCGCTCCCAAGCCGGAAATCAGGCCGATCAGCGCACTGTAGAGATAGATGCGGGAGACGAACTCAAAGCCGAGCCAGTCGCGGAAGAAGCGGGCGGCTGGCCCCCGAGTCTCCGGGGCCGCTTCAGGCATGGGCGGTGGGCTGGCAAGTGGGGCTGACGGCCTGCCATTGGCGCAGGACCTCAAAGACGAGAACGGCGCTGGCTGCGGCGACATTGAGGCTGTTTTTGTAGCCGTACATGGGAATCTCAACCAGCTCGTCGCAGCACTCGAGCGCGGCGCAACTTACGCCAAGGGCTTCATTACCCACGATTAGGGCTAAAGGGCACGGATAATACAACTCGGTGTAGCAGCGACTTTGCGACGTCGTCTCCAGTGCCCACACCAGCACTTGGCGAGCACGCAAGTGCTCAATGGCTTGTAGGGTGGTGGCGAAGTGACGAGTCTCTATGTACGAAAGGGTTCCCAACGCCGTCTTGTCGAGCTTGGGATGGGGCGGATGGGCCGTGTAGCCGCAGGTGTAGATGCCGCCGAGACGGCCCGCGTCGGCCGTGCGGAAAATCGAGCCAACATTGAAGGCGCTGCGCAAATTGTCGAGCACCAGATAGAGCGGGTGTTTAGGCAGGTGGGCGTATTCGTCGAGGGGCATCTCAGCGTCGAAAGTGCGGACCTCAAAGCTGGTCTCCTTGCCGTAGTTACCCGGCCGGAGTTTCACCCGACTTCCTCCGGAGCTATGGGCCGCTGCTGGGCGGCGGAGAGCCGGGCGGCCTCCATGGCGACCATGGTCTGCCGCACACTCTGGGCGGTGACGGCCAGTGCGGCTCGGCCGGCTAGTGAATCGGCGATGTTTTCATAGTAGGAACGCCAGCGCCCAGGCGCAGTCTCAATGATGGTCTCCGCCATCCGGCTCGCCGCTGGCCTATAGAGGCGGGCGTAGTGTTCGGGTGCTTCTTCGGCCGCGTCGATATTGCCGGCAATCATGGCCTTTTCCTGCGGGTCAACGCCTTCTTTGACCAGTGCGCCTTCCGTACCCAGCACATACCAGCGCGGTTTGGCTTTGCGCGCCAGCGACGAGGTCTCCACGCGGGCTTCGACGCCGTTGGCAAAGTGGAGCACGGCCAGCGCGTGGGCCTCGACGTCGAGGCCGAGCGGGTCGCCGGAGTGGAAAGAGGCGTAAACCTTTGTGAGCGGCGCGTCGATAAGCTGGAGTGCTTGATCGACCAGATGGGCACCCAGATCGAAGAATTTGCCGCCGCCGTGCCGCGCTATGCTGCGCCAGCCGCGCGGGGGACCGTATTGGCCCCAGAACATTTCTAGCAAAAAGGGATCGCCTAACAGCCCTTGGCCCAGCGCGTCTTTAACGGCGAGGAAATCGCCATCCCAGCGGCGGTTCTGGAAGACGCTGAGCAGGCGGTCGTGCGCTTGGCTGGCGGCGATCATCTGGTCGGCCTCGGCCATGCTCAAGCACATGGGCTTGTCGGTGACGACGTGTTTGCCGGCCGCTAGCGCTTGGATCGCATGCGGGGCGTGGAGGTCGTTGGGCGTGGCGAGGACGACTAGATCGACGGCTGGGTCGGCAAGCACTTCGTCGAAGTGGCGGAAGGTCTTTACCCCCAAGTCGCGCTGAATCTGGTCGCGGGCCTGCGGCCGACTGGAGGCGATGCCGTAGAGATTCAGGCCGCTGGCCAGCCCCACTAGATAGGCGTGAAAGCAGCGGCCGGCAAAACCATAACCGACGACGGCGACATTGGGTTTTTCCATGGTTCTTACCTGACTGATGTTGTGCAGGTCTCGTGTTTCTGTCATGCTGACAAAGCATCTTTTACCCCTGAAGGGATCGGGGGTAGAAGATGCTTCGACTCCGCTATGCTCAGAATAACAGGCGCATTATGCATTATAGTGCCTGTGTGCAACGTCAGTTATCTGAGTAAAAAGGGCGTTTTTGCAGCCGACAAATAGGCACTTATAGTAAGCGAAGTCAAAGGCTTGGGCAAGTTTTCAGGAGGAGTGCAATGCGGATTCGGATTAGCTGGGATGATGGCGCGGTCGAAGCGGTTTTGGACGCTACGCCGACGGCCGAAAAGGTCTGGGCAGCCCTACCCTGCACCTCGACAGCGAACACTTGGGGCGAGGAAGTGTACTTCGAGCTACCCGTGCAGGCCGAGCTAGAATCCGACGCCCGTCAAGTCGTCGAAAAAGGCGCGGTGTGCTTTTGGATCGAGGGGCAATCACTAGCCCTGCCCTACGGCCCGACCCCGATTTCCGCAGGCGACGAGTGCCGGCTGGTAAGCAAGGTCAATGTCCTCGGGCAAGTCGAAGGTGCGCCGCGGGCGTTGGCGGCGGTGCATACAGGCGCACCGATCCGGGTCGAACGCGTCGAATAATAGGGGACACTTTTTCCTCGCTTAGGTGTTATATATGGCACACGGTCAATCGGGTGGACCCAACGTGGGGTCTTTATCCATGTCGCCGGCGCGAGGACAATGGATGGAATCACTTATGCAGGGAAGCAGCAGATCGGTCTTCGGTCTCAGCGTCGTCCTGCTGCTCTTATTGAGCGGGTGCGGGGCCGCTTATTCGGGCTATGTGTCCCATTCGCTCAAACAGCTAGAAAAAGGCAACTACGAAGGGGCCCTCGGTAAGCTCGAAAAGCCCTCCGGCAAGACCAACAAGCTGCTCTACCACTTAGAAAAGGGGCTGATTTTGCACTATCAGGGCCAATACGAGGCGTCCAACTTGGAGTTTGCAGAGGCTGAGCGAGTGAGCGACTTGCTGTACACCCGCTCTGTCTCGCGCCACATCGCAGCTATGGTCTCCAACGACGCGATCATCGCCTACCGCGGCGAGGAGTTTGAGCTAGCCCTGATTCACTACTACCGAGCGATGAACTACGCCCGGCTGGGCGATCGGCAGGCCGCGCTAGTCGAGTGCCGCAAGGCTAACCAGAAGCTCGAAGACTACGCTCAGCAAGCCGAATATGAACTGAGCTATAAGAACGACGCCTTTTTGCAGTACATGACCGGTCTTTTTTTTGAAGCCGAAGGCGAGTGGAACGATGCGTATATTTCCTACAAGGATGCCTTAAAGGGCTATCGTGCGTACGAGGCGGCCTTCGGCTTACAAGTGCCGCACATCTTGCTGATTGATCTGGCGCGGCTAGCCGGGCGCTTAGGCTACGAAGACGAAGTGCGAGAATACGTTGAGCGCTACCAGCTTGAGCCCGAGGATCTCCAGTCGGTGTCTGGCGGCGAGATCGTAGTTTTCGTCGAGAGCGGCTTTGTGCCGCGCAAGCACCAAGTCGAATTCAATATGCCCATTATGGAAGGCGAAAAGGGTGTTAAGACGTGGACGGTGGCGGAGCGGGCCGTCCACCGCTACCACCATCCGCACACCTATCAGCGGCGCCGAGTAGATTACTGGCTCAAAGTGGCACTGCCCGAATACCGGGAGGTGTACTCGCAAGTGGCCGGGGTGCGGTTGCGGGCGGGCAACCAGAGCGCGACCGCAGCCCTGGGCGAGGACTTAGCGGCGATTGCCCAACAGACCTTTACTGAGAAGTTCGACTCGATCCTGCTGCGTGCCGTCGCTCGCAACTTGGTCAAGTATTTGGCGTCAAAAGGCATAGAAAAGGTATTTGAGGACGATGAGGACGATGAGGACGACTGGGCCAAAGAGGGAGTGGGCAAGGCCCTCGGCGGCTTGGTCAACCTCTTAGGTGCGGCGACTGAGGCGGCCGATACCCGAAGCTGGCTATCGCTGCCGCGCACCATCCACATCGCACGTCTGTCTGTGACCCCGGGTACGGCCACTCCAACTCTGGAGTTTATCGATGCCCGAGGTCAGGCACTAGCCGTAGAGCCGCTGCCCGAGGTGGCGGTCGCGGCCGGAGAAAAGGTCTTCCTAAACTTTCGCACTTTTCGCTGAGGAGCAAAAAGTCATGTACGTCAAATTATGGATAGCCGCGCTGGCGTTGGTGCTGCCGGCCGCGGCGCAGCAGAGCACACCGGCGGCAGATCGGGCCACGGACCCACTGGCCGAAGGGGCGATCTTCAATATCGTCGATTGGGACGGCGGCCAGCTACCCAAGCGCTACGAGCGGTCGGACCAACTGCCGATGAGCCTCGACGACGTGCGCAAGCTGAGCGCGAACAAGTTCAGCACCGCGACGATTATCAAGATGCTCGAGCAGCGGCGCTGTGTCTGCGATGCCTCGGTGGATAAGTTGGTCGCCTTGAAGGAAGCCGGCGTCGCCGAGCAGGTGATCGATGCGGTATCGCTCCACGCGCTGCCGCCCAACCGCTCGTTCGGGCTGACGATCTCCCTCGACTTCGAGGGATTGGGCGGCGCGGCCGCAGTATCGACGCAGGCGCGCAAGGGCTATCTCTATTTGATCGTGCCCGACGGCGACAAGGAGCGGGTCTTTATCGGCAACTTGCAGGCGATCCTCGCCGGCCGCTGGCAGCGCGATGCGCTGATCGACAACACCGATCTGCTGCTGCCCAAAAAGGTGCGGCGCGTGACCTTTGCCTCCGAGGTTCCGCTCAAGACCTACGGCCGCAAGAAGGCCCTAGTGTTTACCTCGACCAAACCGGATATCTACACTTCAGCCGATATTCCCGAGGCGGACCGGGCAGGGGTGCAGGAGTTCGAGTTCGAGTACCCAGCCGCGTCGCTAGAGCGCCAATGCAGTCTCCAGGTGCTCTACCGGCAGGACGCGATGTTGGCCAACCGCTGGCACTTAGTGCGCACCCATTTCCAGTGCGAATGGGATTGAAAGGAGCTTATGCAATGAGACACTACGTTTTCGCGGCAATCGCCTTGGCCTTGGGGCTTGCCGCCTGTGGCGGCCCGAGGGCCTTTACCAAGGGCCAGTACGGAGATCCAGAAGAAATCTCCATGCTCGACGACAAGTGGAACCAGAACGACATGCAGCTAGTCGCCAAGAAGATGATCAACTCGATGGAGGTCTGGTCGGATGCCCGGGCGCTGGCTGAAAAGCCGATTGTCATCTTGGAGATGCCGCGCAACAAGACCACCGAGCACATCGACATGCAGGCACTGTACGACCACGTCAAGACCGCGCTCATCCAGAGCGGGCAGTTTACGTTCCTCGACAAAGCCGCGCGGCGAGAGATCGCCCAAGAGTACGAGTACCAAGGCTCGGGTTACGTGCGTCCGGAGGAGGCCGAGGGGCCGGGCAACCAGCGCGGCGCACGCTTCTTGCTCGGTGGAGTCATCACCTCGACCGTGCAGCAGGTGGGCAAAAATAAGGTCATCTACTACAAGGCGACCTTTGAGCTGACCGACATCTCGACTACCGAGATCGTCTGGACCGACCAGAAAGAAATCACCAAGCACTTCCAGAAAAAGAGCATCGGCTTCTAGGAAAGGAGCACGGAGCATGAGACGCATTGCACTGATTGCCCTGCTGGCACTGGCCGTTGGGGCGCAGGCCGCGACGCCGGGGCGCACCGACGGCCCTGAAGGCCGCGAGTACGGCAAGGGCGGCTACCATCACAAGACCCAGTACGGCCGCTTCTACACCGAGGGCTTTTTGGGCGCGGCGATGGTGGAAAGGGACCTTGGGGGGGACGAGACCGATCTCATTTCGGGGCTTAACGTCGGCTACATGGTCGAGGAATGGCTGGCCTTCCAGCTAGGATTCGCCCGCATATTGGACCAAGACATTAACCTCTATGCAGGCGGGGTGCGTTCAGCCCACGTCAATCGGCCGTTCAACTACTATTTTTTGCTCGACGCCGAGCTATACTCGCCTGAGATCGGCGACACTCGCTTCGGAATCGCCCCGGGAGTTGGGGCCGAGGTGATTATAAGCGACCGTCTGCGGGCGGGCTTGCGCTTCCAACGCGACTTTATCTTTGCCGACGATATGATCCACATCAGCCGCTTCACGGCGAAGATACAGGTGGATTTTTAGAGCATGTCGCGTTGGTTTGCACAAATCGCAGTCAGTGAGCCCGGAAAGATCCTTCTCTGCTCACATTGCAGGGAGATTATCGCCCTCTGCCAACGTTCGCCATCTGTCAGCTAGTCGATCTGGAAAGAGAGTCCCTTACGCGGCAAGTCGGAGCCCACGAATACTAATCGCGCTTTATCTCCTATAATTGGTTTCACAACCGTCTCAGGACAACCAACAGACAGGCGAGATTAACAAAGGCTTGATACCTTTCAATTCAATGCGGTGGACGTATAGGAGGGCCGGTCTGGATTTCGAGCCGCGCAGACCCTAGGCCCCAGCGGTTTGGCGAGCCGCTTCGCACACATTGTCACCGGCGACTAAGTCGCCTTGGGCAAACCAGCCCCGCCCGCCGTTTGGGTTTGCCTCCGGCTGCTTGTATCGCCCTAGAGGATTCGGAAGCCGGGGCCCAAGCGTACAAAATCCTGTCCTCGCTGCATCAAGCAGCTCCTTTGATTGCCGTCTTGCTGGCGCGCTAAACGGAAATGGCTCGTAGGGCTTAGGCTTGAGCCGCCTCGGCCTGGTACCACACAGATACGACTGTCCTTGCTGGCTCCAGGCTGCCACCGCACGACGACTGCTTGATGTTCGTAATCCGAATATTGGGATTTGCACGAAGCCACGAATTGATATCCTGCTCAAGGTCAGAGGAAGCCTTGGTGATCGGACTAAAGTAACCCTCTCGCATTACAAATATCTTTACTAACATGTCGTCGCTCCTTCAGCGCAAAACGCGAATAGATTTATTTCGATCGATTCTCTTCGAGCCAACCGACCGAGAAATCTACGACGTCCCGTTGTGGCATGAGCTGGCAATCTGCAAGACCAACCCGACCACGACGGACGACATGGCCCGCGTCTGATCGCAGGAAGTCCTCGCCGATGCGATCAAAATCTGAACTATCGGTGTCAACGTCTTCAAAGGTGGTCCATCTCCGCGAATCCGACGTAGAGATCGGTGCGCCCTGTTGGATGACGCGTTTGGCGGGAAAAGTCGCCCGATACTCTGCGAGGTGCATAGATGTATTGTTTCCGTGATTCACACCGAGCAGAAGGACAAAACCGTGCAAATCGTAGATTCTCGCGAGCGGCGAATGCTCGCCGAGACCAAAGGCCAATGAATGATTATTGGCGATGCGCGATGCCTGGGGTCCAGATACACAAAACGAGACGTGCGGATGTGCGCTGCGGAGAACGCCTCTTTGCTTGCGGAACGTCTCCGCGATAATGCCCATAGCACGAGTGGGGGTAAGCCCCGGGTCGTAGGCCGGCATGTTCTCGCGGATTACCGGCCACCACGATTCGGGGACGGGCGGACTTTCCCACTTGCTCGGTTCAGTCAGGTCGGGCGAGTGGGCGGGCATCACAAGCGTTCCAGTGGGACCCAAGACTTTCTGCAGGGCGACGATGACCGCCACAGCTCCTCCGCACACCCATCCCAGCGCCCTCAAGGACGAATGCACCAACACGATCATCTCCGGTTCGACGCCAAGCGCACGGAAGTCCGCCTGTAGCGATTCGACCGTGGCGGGAACTTCTGTTTTTTGAACGATCTTATCTTCACTCATTCATTCCACGAATCGATGTAAATCCGCGCTACATCTCGGCATCAGCGGACGTAGCGGATCGGATCATTGGTGGTAATTCCCGTGCCCTGTCTAGCCTCATCTGATTGCTATTCAAATACATGAATCAAAATTCAATTGAAGTCGATGATTCCTAGTAATTGCCCATATAGGAGTACATTGGGGACACGTAGATCTCCGTGGACGAGCGACGTATATCGTCGCGGATCCAGTTGACCTCCACCGGTCTGCCTTCGGCCTTTGACCTAGCAAGGATAAGCATCGGCTCCGCATAGTCAATTCCAGTGACCTCAATGTCGTGCTCCGCCAAGGGGATCGCTACCGGCCTGTCCCACAGGCCAACTCCAAGACCCTTCCGCGGGAGGCGAGCTCAGCCAGAAACCAATCTGGAAGCTCAGCATACGCGCCGTAGCATTGGTCGTATTTCGCTGGGGCCAGATAGTCTGCGTCGATTGATTCTTCTTTTTCCATTTCAGTTATCGTTGTGCCAGTTTGCGAACCGCGAAGTGATGGCTGAAGGCCAAGGCGCATCAGCGCAGCGGAAACCAGTTGTTACGCGATGCCCATGTTATTTCGGAGGCGACTAACCAGTTAGATTTTCTCCAATAGCTCGCGGATCTGCCTTTCCTCGCCCGCGTGCGCTTTCATCGCCTTCCAACGAGACACCGAGGAGGGAGCGGCTTTGAACAGACGAGCTACTTCGTTGACGCTTCTGCCTTCATCAAGCAACTGAGCCGCCCATTGAAGACGATATTCCAGCCGATCGGTGCTACCTTCAGGTCGCATATAGATGAGAGAGGCGATGGTATTCTCCATGGATTCCTTCCATTGTGGGTAAAGTAGTTACGATTCTGCGGTCTTTGAATGGTGAATTTTCGCGTTGACAAAGAGTATTGGAGGATGTTACTCTGTCGAGATGAAAATTTTTTATCTATCTATTTATATTGAGTTTATGATTTATTTAATCGACGGCATTCAGCCGATTGTTTATATTTTATGTACGACAAAAAGATGGGGACCGCTTACGTGGGCAGTCCCCATCTTTTTGTTTTTCTACGCTTTCAGAATTGGGTGGATTGCAGGCGCGTGGAACCTGCGATCAAATTTCCCCTAGGTAATCTCTACTTCTGGGAATTGAAAAAAGGTTCGTCCGCTCCCGCGGGCCATGGTCGCTGCCAACTGCGGCGACGCGGAGGCCAGTGCGTTTTTACTTTTCAGCGTGTTTGAATTGCACGTAGGTCGGCTGCTGGTTGGCTACCGCCTTATCGGAGGCTCTGTCAAAAGCATCCATGATCTGCGCGTAATCGGAACCGTATGGCAAGCTGACGACCGCTTCTTCACCCTCGTCAACTGCCGACAGGTCCTTTGCAGCACACGTCACTGTTACCGTCAGAGGTGTGTATATCCCAAAGGTAAGCGCACCTACCAACCCGTTGGCGAAGCTCTGCTGCGTCTCAACTTTAGCTACACCATTTTCGCATTCACTTTGCGCTTCGACCACTGATGGCGGTGCTAGACCATATATCCAACTATGCTTCCACATCTGCACCGTCTTAGCACCTGGAGCAAGCCCGGTTTCAATGGTCGCGTGATAACATCCGGCCAAAAGAAACAGGCCCAAAAAAGCTAGGACAAAGTTTGTCCGCTGACGCTTACTCATTGCAAATCCCTCCTTGGATTATTGGAAAAATTACCAACTCCTATACTGCGAATGGGCTAATATAAAGAACGCGCCAAAGGCTACTCAACTAGGGACCGGCCCCGTGTGGTCGTCCCTTATTTGGACGGGGAAAGGGGCGGGCCTTTTGCAAATGTGACGGGGGTCCTTCCCTACGTACACATAGCTTACGTTTTTGCCGCCATAATCTCAGCCGCCTCTATTTGATCCACTAAAGCGACCGAGCGGACCACGTCGCGGATGTCGGTGATCGGCTGCCGTTTTCAACCACGCAATCGACGAAGTGCTCGTGCATGGACAGCAGACCCTCGTAGCGGGGCACGTCGTCTTTGGGTACGCCGTCGATTTCCCAGCCGCCAAGGGTGCGAACTCGATTGTCCTCGTGGATTTCGATTTCACCGGGAATTTTCATGTAGCAGCCAATGCCCACGCCGTGCAATTCCGAGTGCAGCACCCGCCCGCCGGAGGCGCGATTGCCGAGCATCACGCCGGTTGCGCGGTTGTCGAAGCGCATCAGCGCGGTGTAGTGGTCGAAGCCCGCGCCGCCGAACTTGTCTTGGTAGGCAGTAACTTCCACCGGCTCGCCGCCGGCCATATAGCGCAGAAGATCGACGATGTGGATCAGGTCGTTCCACAGGGTGGTGGTGAATTCGTCGGCGCGCTGCGGGAGCTGTTTGTTGAAGGTTGTCGTTGCCAGCGACACCAGGCCTTTAGCCGCGACTAGGCGCATGGCTTCGCAAGTTACGGCACTGTAGCGGCGTTGGAGGCCGACCATCACCCAGACGCCGCGTTGTTCGGCGGCCTCTAAAATCGCCCGGGTTTCGTCGCTGTTGGCTCCGGGCGGCTTTTCGATAAACAGGTGCTTGCCAGCAGCGATGCAGTCGAGGGCCGGCTGCAGGAGCCATTTCTCGTTCATCACGCAATAGACGATGTCCGGGTCGATCTCGTCGAGCATAATGCGATGATCGCGGTACGCGTACTCGAAGCCGTAGCGCTTGACCACCTGCCCCAGCCGCTTATCGTCCAATTCGCAAACCGCGGCCATCTGCACCCGGTCAGAGAGGCGATGGACCGTTGGATAGTGAGCGCTCTGGCCGCGGCCCCCCGCGCCGATGAATCCCGCTTTAAGCATGATCTTCCCCTTTCTGGCACAAAGCCGTAAAAAAGCGCACATCAATGCGCGCCAAGTCGATGACGGTTTCTACCGGCTCGCCGCTGTACTCGCTGTGGAAGCTGACCGGGCCGACAAAATTTAGCCGCTTCAAGGCCGCGATCACGGCCGGCCAATCGACCAAGCCCTGCCCCATGCGCACGACGCTGGTGGCAGGTGCGCCCTGCTGGGTGATGCTCAAAGGCCGCTGGTGGGCCAGATCCTTAAAAGCAACCAGACACAAGTGCGAGCGCACGATGTCGAGGGCCATGGCGATCGGCTCGCCGCACAGCGCCAAGTGCCCAGGGTCGGCGAAGACGCCCACGTATTGCGGATCGCAGTCGCCGACGATGTTCATAGCGGCGCAGGCATTGAGGCCCATGGACGCGCCCGAATGATTGTGAATGGCGGTTTTGACGCCGTATTTTTCCGACAGCACTTGAAACCCCTGCACAAAGCCGCGCACCTCGTCTAAATGCGTCCAGTAGGATACGTCCGGCTGCCAGTGCCAGTAGCCGAGCTTGACGTGGGCCACGCCAGCCTCGCCCAAGGCCGCGTAATACCTTTCCGCGTAGTCGATGTCCGGGCGGTTGAAGTCGCCTGGGGCCGTGACCAAGGGGATGCAGAGACCGGCGTCGGCAAAGCGGCGCGCGGCCTCCGGCAGGGCCGTGGCCACATTGGCGGGGTTGACCGGATAGCCGTCGCGCACGCATAGGTCGGCCCCCTGCACGCCGATGGACTGCAAGGCGTCGATGAGTTGCGGGATATTGAGGCCCTCTAAGTGCTTGGTAAATGCGATATACGTCAGCTCCACTATGCGCGCTCCTTTCTCTCTGTTTGACAATGTGGAGTAAGGGTATCAAAATATCGGCTACGTGCCAACGAATTAAACGGAGCAAGTCCAGTTATGGAAGCAATCAAAATGGAACCCAGCCCGGCGATTGAGGTCCCCAAACCGATCACCCCTGCCCAAGTGCAGTCCTTTATCGACGACGGCTATCTCGTCGTGTCGGGCCTGATGGAAGAAGCCGAACTCGCCGAACTCAAACGCGACCTCTTAGACGTAGCACGCGGTCGCTACGAGTGCGATAACATCGAGCCGGTCGATCCCGCCCTCAGCGATCAAGCAGTGCTGGAAAGCATCCTCTGCATCCACCAGCCTCACTACGTCAGTCCAGTCATCGAAAAGTACGTCCGCCACCCCAAAATCTGCGGCATCCTGAGCCAGATCACGGCCGCGCACTTGCCCTTTTGGGACGGCAGCGTCAAGTGCATGCAGTCCATGTACTTCGTCAAGCCGCCCAACTTTCAAGGACAGGCTTGGCACCAAGACGAGATATACATCCCCACGCGGGATCGCTCGCTGATCGGCGCGTGGATCGCCGTGGATGACGCCACCGTAGAAAACGGCTGCTTGTACGTCATTCCGGGGTCGCACCGCCCCGGGTACCTCTACCCGCAGCGGCCCCACGAAAACCCGGATGAGTTCGACTTCGCGCCGGAGAGCTACGGCTTTGACGAGAGAGTCGATATCCCGGTTGAAGTGCAAGCCGGTGCCCTCGTGTTTTTCAACGGCTATCTCCTCCACCGCTCGTACAAAAACCGAGGCACCACGTACCGCCGCGTCTTGGTCAACCACTACTGCAATGCTTGGAGCCTGTTGCCTTGGAGCATTGAAGAGGGCGAGTCGCCCGCCCGCGCCGACCGGCGCAACATCGTTCCCGTGGCCGGCATCGACCCCTACGCCTGGAAGGGCTATCAAACGCCGGCCAAAGCCGTGGGGCTGCGGCACTGCAAGGCCATCGATGAGGTCCGCGCTGCCCGCGACAAGCCCTAACCGTTGACCGCAGCGACACACAGCCCCAGCCACCGAGCGGCCCTAGCGCGCGGGCTGACCCTCCGCTCCCTCGGCCTCGGTCTGCTGCTGGCCTTTGGGGGTCGGCGCGGCGGTTTCTTTCCTCGGCCTTTACGTACAAGGCTCGAATTCCGGGGCGTACTTCACCAGCCAAATTGCCCATCTCCTCCTCTTCCTGCTCATTCTAGTCGCCAACGCCGGCCTCGGCTCCATCCGCCGGTCTTGGGTCCTCCAGCGGGGCGAGCTGGTCGTCATTTTTATTATGACCAGCTTGGCCAACTCGGTCCTTGGGCTGATCAGCTACTGGGTTCCGCTGGTGTCGAGTCCGTTTTACTACGCCAGCCCTGAGAACACCTGCCCCATATCCCCACCTGGCTGGTGCCCCAATTCGCGCTTTCTTTGAGGGCAACGAAAGCGCAATCCCCTATCAGGTGTGGCTTACGCCGCTGTTGAGTTGGTTGCCGCTGGTCGTCGCGCTGCACACAGCCACCTTGTGCCTGATGGTCGTCCTCGTGTTGGGCGGGCTGTGGGTCGGGCGATGCAGCTAAGCGAGGTGGAAAGCGGGGCCGTCTATGAGTACCAAGCAGAAATCGATGCGGCGCTGGACATCGGCTAACAGGAGGCCAGCATAAAAAAACTCACCGACAAGGTCGCGCTAGTGATGGGTGCCGGCCGCGGCCTAGGGCGGTCGTACGCATTGCGCTTGGCAAAGCTCGGGGCCGATTTAGATTCGGCCAAGCAATAGGGCGAAAAACTGAGCGCGGACACCGTAGTTGAAGAAATCCGCTCCCTCGGCATAGAGGCCGATGTGTCGCAAAAGGCCGCCGCCAAAGTCGTCAACCGCATCTTGAGCGAATGGGGCCGCCTCGACATTCTGGTCAGCAACGCCGGCGGCGGCTTGCGTCCACCGGGCCAACCCTCGGAAGAAGAGTACTTCCGCTTATCAAGGCAGAAAAGGCAGCGAAAATCTGGCTACACCCTGTGTCTGTCGAGTACAATCGTGGATACCACCGAGCCGAATTGAACCGAATTTTAAGACGGACCCACAAAAATATAGAACGATTAGAGGAGGCTTGGAATGCTTATTTCTCCCGATAAAAAGACCGTCACCGCAACAAGTGTCCGTTTTGACCATAACTTTCTATATGTCGCCTTAAGCGATGGGCGCGAAATCAGTCTCCTGTTAGACACCGTTTATTGGTTGGATTGGTTGCGCCGGGCAACCGACGAACAACGGGCCAACTGGTCCATAGAACCGGGCGGTTTTGCCACTTATTGGCAAGAATTGGACGACGGCATTGAACTTTGCCATCTATTGAGCCTCGAAGCCCTTTCCTGAAATCGGCGTCCACTGTATCCCCATTCTCGCAAGAAGGTATCGCGCCGCGGGCCCGCTACCCCTAGACGCCCTATCGCTCTCGCAGACCGTTCCTTCCCTCCTTCGCGTTTTCCAAGCGGCCGGGCCGGAGCTATTCCCGCTCGGTCTAAAGGCGTTCCTTAACCTCGTCAAAGAACGTCTTAAAGGCGCCTGTAGTGGCGTGCTCCCAACGGTCGAAGGTCGCCTGCAGTGCTTCTAACCAACGCTCTTGTGGCAGGCTTTGCACCCTTAGGCAGACGTAACAGGCGTCGGTCAACGCCAAGCCGCGCCGTCCCTCCACGAGGGCTTGCTCCATGCGCTCAACCCATGGAGCCATCGCGGGCAAGGCTTCGACGCACTTTGCCTTGTGAATGACAAAGTTTGCCAAGTGGTTGACCAAGCTCCGGCTAAAATCGTGCTGCTTTGCTGTGCCGGATACATCGCCAAGGTCCAGCTCTCCCCTGCGATACAAGTCCAACAACTGCTGGGTGAGCGTGCGTTGCTTCGCAGCAACGGTTGATTGCCGCACCCTGCACAAGCCGCTGGTGAGAGCCGACATCTCGTGGCAGCAATTGAGCCAGCGCGTACCTTTGGCAACTACGCGGCGCATGGACGCGCCCGGGCCGACGGCCGTGCCCATAGCCTTGCCGCTGGCGGCGCAGGCCGCACCCACCCTGCTGAAGGCCGCCTGTACGCGGTCGTGGTCTATGTGCGGGACGCCATCGCGCTCGACTCCGTAGCTATGCGCCAAGTCGCTCGGCCCCACGAAGAGCAGGTCGAGTCCTTCGACCGCGGCAATCGCTTCCACGTCCTCCACGCCCTCGGCGTCTTCGATCATCGCGCCGAGCAGGGTCTCGGCATCGGCCCTTTCCATGTACTCGGCGGGGTCCAGCGTACCGTAGTCCGAATCCCGGCCACAGCCCATGCCGCGCAAACCCAGCGGCCGGAACTTGGCCATCCGCACGAAGGCCCGCGCCTCGTCCGCGCTCTTGCAATGGGGCCAAACCAATCCCCCGGCCCCTAACTCCAGCGGCTTGATCACTTGGTTGTACGGCCCCTTAGGGATGCGGACCACCGAATCAACCCCCATAGCCCGCGCCGCCAAAATCAGATGCGAAAGCGCATTCAGCTCGAGATGGGAATGCTCCATGTCGATCCAGACGCAGCCAAAGCCCGCTTGGGCCGCGAGTTCGACTACGACCGGGTCGAAGATCCGATTGATTTCGACTATCTCCACGGTCTCCCCCCCGAGCAGGGCGGCCTTGGTCTGGTTGGTTTTCACGATGCCTCCTCAAATTGTGGCAACACGTCGCGGCCAAACCACTCGATGGTTTGCCGGGTCGCCTCCGGTGGGATGCCCAGCGCTCCGGCACCAATAGGGCAATTGCGCTTGGATTTCAGTGAGCCAAGCACCATCGCGCACCAAATCGCGCACCGTCGGCAAGCCGGCCTGCGCCGCCAACGCCCCGTCGTACGTGGCCGCGATTTGCGCCTCAGTCAGCGTCGGCATCCGGCCTAAGGAGGCCAGACCAAATCCCAGCCTCGCGCCTCGCCTGCTCTTGGGTATTCCCAAGTCGTCCGTGGCGACGTGACCACCGTAAAAGTAGTCAAATTTCACTGATACCCCTCTCTTTTACCTACTCGCTTTCGCAGCGCGGTTTTTCTATATTCGCCCACCTGTCAACGCCCATTATAAAACCACAGGAGACCTGTTATGACAGCAAGTGGACCCGTTCCCACCGCCCGCGCCCAAGGCCGCGGCCCAACCATCTGGCTGGCCGGCTCGCCCGACGAGCTAAAGGAGTGGATGCCCCTCGGGATCACCGGAATCGTCACCAACACGGTGGTACTCAACCAGTATGCCAAGCAGTACGGCGCGGTCATTAGCCTGATAGAGCAATATCTCGCGCTCACGGACAAACCCATCGTCGTGGAAATCGACGGCCATTGCGTCGAAGAGCTCCTCGAGGTCGGGCAGGTTTTCACCAACTTGTCGGAGCAGATCATCCTCAAGATCCCCTGCAACGTCAACGGACTCAAGGCATTTAGTATCCTCAAGGACCAAGGCGTCGAGACCTTCTGCACCACGGTGTTCTCGCTGACGCAAGCCGCGGCCGTCGCCCAAGCTGGAGTTGACCACATCCTGCCGTTTTGCGAGCCGGTCAAGGAAGTGGGTGGCGACCCGACTAAGCTGATCCGCGAGTGCGCGCAGATGTTCAGCGGCTGGGGCCAGCGCCCTTTCATTATGGCCGCCCTCATCCGCTCGGTAGAGACCGCTCACGCGGCCTTCTGCGATGGGGCCGACGAACTGGTCACCATGTGGACGGTGTACCGCGACATGATGGACCACCCGCTGACCGCACAGTGGAACAAGACCTTCATGGACGAGTGGATCGATATGTACCAGAGCGGATTGTTGGCGGGAGTGCCGGTCCGCTCCCATTGACCGCGACGCGCCCTCACCCGCGCTCGGCCGGGATCTGGCGCAGCAATTCGCTCCAAGCCGCGCCCAGATCCATCACGTCCCCACCGCAGATTACCAAATCGCAGCCGGCGTCCATGGCGGCCGTAAGCAGCGGCCCCGGCAAGGTGAAAATGCCGCTCAGCTTGCCGGCGGCCCGCGCCTTGGCCAAGCACGAGAGCACGGCCTCGCGCAGACGAGGATCGCCCATCTGGCCGGTGCAGCCCATATCGACCGCTAGGTCCCCCGGCCCCATAAAGATCCCAGAGAGGCCCTCCACGGCGAGTATCGCATCGACATTCGCTACGGCCTCCACGGTCTCAATCTGGACGAAGAGGTGGGTGCGCGCATTGGCGCGGGCTAGGGCGTCGTGCAGGTTTTCCAGCCCAAACCCCATGCTGCGCGTGCGCACGTTGAAGCCGCGCCGGCCCAACGGCGGGTACTTGCCCACCTCGACGATGCGGCGCGTGTACTCCGCATCGTCCACCATGGGGACGAGAATGATCCGCGCCCCGATTTCGAGTGCCCGCAGTACGTGGTGGCGCTCGCCATCGGGCAGGCGAATGAGGGGAAAAATGCCACCGGCCTCCGCGGCCAAGCACAAGGTCTCGGCCCGCTCAAAGCCGACCGGGCCGTGTTCGCTTTCGATCCACACCGCTTCAAAACCGACCTGCGCCGCCAATGAGACGAGCAGGGGTGAGGCGCTGTTGACGGTGACGCCGCGAATTCGGCGCGGGCGACCGGCCTGATCTGAGAACACATCGTCCGTGATTTTTAAGGTCATGGGAGTCGTTTCTCGTCGGTTGAAGTCACTCTTAATGTAGCCTTATTTTCCCCTCGTCCCAATACGAATAGCTAAAGTGGCCTGTGGCTTGTGGTCCGCAGCCTGAGCCTGTCCCCGCACCGTTCCATGGGGACTGATCACTAACCACTAACCACTAACCACTAACTAGGAGCCTTATCTTGATACCATTAGACTACGGACGCTCATTTCTAATCGGCAATGGCCCCGAAAACGAGGTGCGGTTCTGGGTCGAGTCGCGGACGCGCATCATCGACGAAGCCTCCGGCCAGAGCGAGGACTACGTGCAAGTGGGGTCGTGCAAGAGCGAACACACCTTCGCCAAAAAGAACCTCCTGCACGACGACAACTACGACTTTCTGCCGGTTTTTGGCCCGGAGTGGTCGGTCGTCTATCGGCGTCACGCCTACCTGCACGACGGCTATCGGGAGATCCGCCGCTCAGAGGAATGGTGGAACGGGCAGCAATACCGTCTGATTGTCGGGAGCGATGTGGAGGAACTGACCAGCGATGCGGCAGTGCGCGAGGCGACCTACGATTCGGTGCCAATCGTGGCGCAGACCCAAGTGCGAAACGAGAAAACCGGGTTGCAGGCGATCATGGAATATCCGGTCAAGACCATGAACACCAACCGCGCCAACGATATCTACCAAGTTGACACCGGCCCGGTGGCCTTCCCGGACCTGAGCCAGCACCGCGCCCGCCACATTGATGCCCTATCCCTAGCCTTTGTCGTCTTCAATGCGCCGCACTTTGCCGACTTCGTCCTCGAAGTGCCGACCCACGTAGGCGACGAGCAAGCGTATCACTATTCCAAGCTGGTGTCCCTAGCGGCAATAAACAGGCTCTACGCGGTGCGATCTTAGAAGCTGTTTGGAAATTTTGCCAAAATCACTTATTTCACTGTAGTCTATAAGTAGATGTGCGAATCAAAGGAGGCACCATGTACAGAGTAGGAGTCATTGGCTGCAGGGGCATTGGCAATCGGCACGCCCGCGGGGCCGAGAGCTTAAAAAACGCCGAAGTCGTGGCTGGTTGCGACCTCGTGCCAGAGCAACGCGACGAATTTGCAGCGCAGTTCAAGGCAACTAGTCCCGAGTTGAAAATGTACGCCGATTACCGGGAGATGCTAGAAAAGGCACAACTCGACATCGTCTCGGTGGCCACCGGCGACAACAAGCACGCCGACCTAGTGGTGGCCGCCGCCGAAGCCGGTGCTAAGGGAATTTTCTGCGAAAAACCGCTGGCCACCAGTGTGGAGGACGCCGACCGCATGGTAGCGGCAGCGGAACGCCACAACGCCTTGCTGTCCGTTGACCACACTCGCCACTGGATGCCAGTCTGGCATCGCTGCCGCGAACTGGTGGCCACGGGCGAGATTGGCGACGTGAGAGCGGTCGTGTGCGAGCACTACGGTACGCGATCGATGCTGTTCCGCAACGGCACCCACCTGCTCGACGCCATCGTGTGGTTCGCCGGCAGTAAACCAGAGTGGCTCGTCGCCGAGCTAGAGGACGGGTACGAAGACTACGGTGAGTATCGCGGCGACGGCGGACACGACCCAGCCACCGAGCCGAGCGCCAACGCCTACATACACTTTGCCAACGGTGTGCGCGGGATGTACCTCGGGGAGAAACAAACCCCAACCGACTCGACTTCACCGTGTCGGGAACCACGGGAGCTATTTTCATCGAGCGGGAAGGCGACGCGTACATTGAGCGAGCCGGAGAACGGGAGCTGATTGAACCGCGCCAGTGGGAAGTCGATGGAATCGAAGCGGGCGTACGCGAACTCGTGCGCACACTCGATGGCGAAGGCGAACTGTCGTGTACCGGCCGAGATGGTCTGACCGTTGTGGAGATGATGATCGCCTGCCTGCAATCGCAGCAGCAGAACAACGCAAAAGTCGCGCTGCCGCTGCCTCGGTAGGCGCACGAGGAGGGATCAACGGGAGAGTGGTTTCCCGGAAGACAGGGGAATAATGCCGGAAGAACTGGCCGCGCCCACCACACTGAATCGAACCGATACCTCACCCAACAATAGGAGTTGACCACGGGACTTGGATCCAACGTGCCCCCACGCCCCGCCACAACCTGCAGTCCATTGCCATCGACGGTATCATCTACGCCATTTCCGGCACCGACGATCTCACTGTCGATGTGGTCGAGATCTACGATGTGGCCAGCGACACTGGACCCAAGGACCGCCCATTCCCACCAAACGGGGATGGCTGGGTGCCGCTCGCATCGGCCGCAGGATCTATGTGGCTGGCGGCAAAACCCTTCGCACATCCGCAGAGAAGAAAGCCTACGGCCACGACTACCATTTCACCTCCCGCGACAACCTCGAGATGCTCGACTTGGTCGGATCTGGCACCCATGCCCGGCGGACCGTGCGCCGGCTTGGCCGTCACCGCTTGCCAAGGCCAGATATGGGCCATCGGCGGCAACACCATGCTCCGCGAAGACCCGCGCATTCTCGATCGCGTCGAAGTGTGCGATGTCGCCACCAATACTTGGGCACGTCGTTCGCAGGCCAAGTCTTCGACTCGGAGCGGCCTGGGGAAGTGGCGCAGCAAGTGGTGCCTGGAAATGCCACCTTTCGGCTGGATGGCGACCACCAGTTCTTGCAGCAGGTGGAAGTGCAACCGCAGGTGATCACGCCCAATGGGACGGCATCAACGACCGGACGGAGATTGCATACACCTTGCTGAAAGTGGCGGGCGAAGGCCAGGTGGAGATCGAAATTTTCGCCCTGTCGGGTCGCCCGGTGCGGAGGCTCTACAGCGGTCGGGAACGCAGCGGGCACTACCTGCGGCCGTGGGACGGACGCGGTGATGATGGCTTAATGGTCACGCCGGGATTGTATCTGTTCCAAGTGCGCTTGAACGCGGACCGAGGGATAACGAAGGACAGCGGTCTCATTGCGGTGGTTTACTGATTTTAGGGCCTGCACCAAGGAATTACGAATTGCGAATTCGCAATTCCTACCTGACGTTCCGCAGTGCTTTGTCGCGGACGAACCAGTCCATGCGGGCGAAACCACGCTGGATGTCACGCCAAAGGCACGGTGAAGCCTGCTTCCGCAGGAAGGACGAGCCTTTAGGCGTAGACATCCAGTAGGGAGGCAGCGGGGCGAAACCACGCTTGGTGCGGTAAACTGCGTAACATCACTTCCTAGTCGTAATAGCCGTATTCGCCCCGGGCTACGTATTCGTCCATCCGTTCTTGCGGCAAGGTCTCGACATCGTGGACGGGAAACCCTTCCCCGGCGATTCGCTCAATATGGGGGCCGCGTCCGGCGCACTCGACCGGATACCCTCGCTCTTGCAGGACGCGAGCGAGCACGAGCGGGCGAATGGTGTGCGCCAAGCTGTACCCGTGAAAAAAGACGAGGATTTTCCGTTGGTCTCGCGCTAGCTGGTCCAGTTCCGTCCATCGACGGAGCCAACGATCCCAAAGCAGCAGGTGCTCAGAAAGTTTAGCTATAATAGAATGGAGCATATGCCCTCAATTTGACCTACCGCGTCAGGGCGAATATGGGAATCGCTACTGGGTTGTCCCTAATGTGGACGATAATTTCACAATCGGTCTGGCCCGGTGGGAAGTCACTCTGGTTGCGTACTGCAACGACCAATCGCCGATCCGTCTCCCAGCGCCCATCGAAAGCGAATGCGGGTGCTAAGCACTTCGATTGCACCCGGATCGGTGCCTGCGCCGCATCGGGTACAACGCGCACCGCGACCGTTTTCATTTGCCGTCGGTGAGGCTTGCCCATGCCAAAAGAAAGAGCGGACGGATCTACTTGGAACCGGTCTATAACCTTCCCTTCGACATGTACGATCTGTCGCAGTGTTTGGTCATTCCCTACCAAATGGACTTCGACTAGGCCGTCTATGCGACTGCCCCAAGTCAACGCCTCATCTGTCCGAATCAACAACCCCGTACCCGCATCGGTAGGATATGCCACGACGCCTTCACCCTGCACCGCAACCGAGTCGATCACGAGTGGCTGGTCGGCAATCTGAGCAAGCGATAGATGGCGCTCTAAAGGCAAGGTAGTGAAGTCTATTTCTCCTAAGTCTATTTCGGCGGGAAAGGGCGGCACGGCCTGTACTTGGAGATTCAGAGCCCACAGGGAATCCGCGCCGGCGATTTTGACTGCGACTTGGCCCTTAAAGGAACCGGCGATATCCGCTGTATTTACATCGACCTTCAGATGATATCCTTCGCCGGCTTTCAGCACACCCTTGGGGAATTCGACTCCGGTGCAGCCGCAGCCCGTCCGCACGTTTTCTATCTCGATATCAGTGGCGGGTTTGAACGCAATGGAGTGTGTGCTGTTTTGGCCGCTATACACCGAATCCAGTACCACCTCCGAGGGCAACTGAGCACCTATCGGGTAGGCGATCAACAAAAGCATGAGCAGGAACATAACCAACGCCTTTTGTTTCGGGTAAAGCACCTTTACTAACCAACAATAGACGAGCGCAGCCAGACCCAGTACGCGGCCAGGTAGGTGAACACCGCAAAGAAGCCCAGCAAAACCAAATCGACGACAGCAGTGCTAGCTAACGCCGCTGCGGAGAGGTTTTCTGCAAACACCGGTATCTGCTCCAACTCTACCTTTTGCGTGGACAGTCCGTTCTCGACAAGCGGAATATGCAGACTACGCCCGTCCGCTCGGTCCATCGCCAAGAGCGTCTCCTCAAAACGTTGGGCATAACTCCTGACTTGATCGATGAAATGCCGATAGCGCGGTAGACCCGTACCCGCCATTGCCTCCATGGCGTATTGGTACGGCCCCATAGGAGAAAGCCGGACGATGTTCTGTGCTAAATTGACCTGTTGTATCCGTTGCCGCAGCAAGGCGTTTTCTATTTCTTGATGATGAGCACGCTCTGACCGCAATAGGCTTGAAAATTCTTTGAGAAATACGGGGTCGCGCAGATGACCTTTCGCCACCGCTTCCTTGCTTACTAATTCCGCGGCCTTTTGTCGAAGAGGACCGTATATGTTCACCTCCTGTATATCTTCATAGGATAGCTCGGCAATAGCCTTCCCCATCTGCGGCCACAGCAGGACCACGCTCACCCAGACGAAAAGCACCGTCGTCAGACTGCCCTGCCTACTCGAACTATGAGCCGATATCAGCAGCCCCAACGCGGTACAGCCCGCCAGATAGACCACAGAGATCAAAACCATGATGGCGATACGCACCGCGTGAGCGACATTCAACGACAGGTCGGCGAGAACTAGGACGATTAGCAGGTTCAGAGTGAGGCCGAGAAGTAGCACCCCGATCGAGACCATCATCGCGCCCCAGAACTTGCCCCACAGCAGCGTATGGCGCAGCAGGCTGTTGGCCATGACCAGCTTGAGGGTGCCGCTCTCCTTTTCGCCGACAATGGCGTCGTGGGTGAAAAGGAGGGCGGCCAAGCTCAGCAAGACGCCAACGATGAATACCCAGTCAATGGTAATAAAGGTGGAGAGTAGCGGAACATCCTCTAACTCGTTAGGAAAAGATAGAATCCAAGGCCAGTAGAAACTGCAATCGAATCTAGCCCACATCCCGTGACGTCTCGCTACGGCATCTATGTTATCTGGTAGTTTATTGTCGGCGAAACCGGCGCAAAATGCCAATTCACTAGGTTGCTTATAGAGTAGCCCAAGGCCCTTGATTAGAAGCATCTGTAGGCTTGCCGCTCCATTAGTACGCAATGTTCGGTGTTGCTGGGTGACGTTTTCTATATAGGTATCTCGCTCTAGCTGATAAGTACTATGGACGAGGCCTAACGCGTTGAGCACCATCAAGCTAACGCACAATACCAGCGCCAGGCTGAACCGCAGGCTTTGGATATGCGCGACGAATTCCCGTTTGATAATAGTTATCAGCATGGTCTATTCCCCTCACCTGTTCTCCTCACCGAGTAACGTCATAGCGAGAAAAGAGCCCTATTACGGCCAGCCATATTAGACCCGCATAGAGGAATAGAGGCAGGATGCTTGGCACAATTCTATCCAGCCGACGAGAAAGGGGTTCACGACGTTCCTCAAAGGCTGGCAGCGTGCGGGAGTCGAGGGTGCCTTTGTTATCCATAGCTTTGCCATCCTCGCCGATTATTTGCATCCCTTGTCCACTAAAAAAATCCTTGCTCCCGAATGCGTCGTGTGCCCTTAGATACTCCAAGAGTTGCTTGCGGTACTGGCGAGCTTGATCGATGAAATCGTAAAAAACACCTGCATCCGTACCGGCCAAGCCGCCGGTAACCTCTAGATAGGCCCCTGCCGGCGTTATTCTTTGTAACTGCTCGTTTAAACGAATGAGCGACCGGGGTCGGTCTTCCCAAAGAGGGCCGCAGGCATTCCAAGCCTTTTGGGCATACTGAAGGCGTAAATTCTCCCCGGTTCTCAGAAGGCTTAGGAAGTTGGCTAGAGGAGCGTCCTCCTTAATCGGTCCGATCGCAAAATGTGGGTTATTCCCAGGGCCCCCTGTCCCATACATATTACTGATCAAGTGTAGTGGGGGGTAGTCATCGCCCATCTCTGCCGTACGTACCAATCCATCAACCCGTTGTTGGTATTCGCGCCACAACTCGTCTTGCACAGCCTCGGCTGTCTGGGCATCCGCCTGCCGATGGAATTGCTGATTGATGAAAAAAATAATGCTGCTCGGCAGGACAATCACCAAAAAGGCCCAAGTGAATAGACCGTATATCAGGCTCGTCGAAGTGTTGTGTGTGTAGCACGAGATGGCCATGCCAATCAGGTAGAATATGGCTATGTAAAATAGGGATATCGCCCAAATCCCAATGAGACCCATCCAATCGTCCCCCGTAAGCCGGATGTGCTCGGAAGCGAGAAGAAAGATCGAGACACCGAGAAAACCCAAGAAGATCGGTATGTTGAGGAGTGTAATACCACTGAGGAACTTGCCCGTCGCGATCTGTACTCGGGACACATTCATCGTCAACACCAGTGATAAGGTCCCTTTTTCTTTTTCGCCGGAGATAGATTCACACGCAAGGAGAACGGCTAGCAACGATAGAAAGACTTGGATGACATGAACGACATCAAACGAACCTATTATGGCGAGTAAGGAATTGCCAGTAGTCGATAGGGTATGCTTGTCGGTAGCGTAGGGTATCTCATATATCCCAATAGGGACTACGGAGCTCTTTTGCTCGGTGACGCCCCGGTCAAAGACTTCCAGCGGACTCGGAGTACGGACGACCTTGGTCCGCAATACGGCATATCCATCTATTTTGCGAAATTCGTCGGCGATTTCTGCGACGATTCGATCTTTCTCTGCCCGTGCTTTTTCATGACTCGCTATTCGCAGCAGCCCGAGGACCCATATAAGCGACACTATAATCAGGGTACAGTAGATAAAGCGTCGGCTGATTAGCTGCTCTAGCAGTTCTTTCCTCCAGATGGCTTTTATCATGGTTCTATCTCAAAACAAGAAAATAAAAAGGTGGGGGAACCCGAGGCTCACCCACCTTCTTTGGAGCTATTGAGCGAACTCGCTACGGGCAAGAAATCGAGTAACCGCCTCCCTCTAGCGGCTTAAATATGCAATCACTGCCGTCGGGGCAATCATATTTGCAGAACTTATCCCCATTCGCCTTTATCACACAGCAGTCCTTGCCAGCCCAAGCTTGGACCGGCAAAAATTGCACGGCAAGACCAACGAGGCCGATGGCTATTTTCGATAATTCTCGCTTCATCTTCACGATGTCCCTCCCTATCCTTAGAGTTTGGTTGGGTAAAAAACCATTCCTATCCAATATAGAAATGGGCTAATATAAATCTTCTCTTCTTTCTTAAAACTTATTAAATAAGTAGGATTCTGCTACGCTAGGGCTATAGAATACCTCTAGGTGGTGCCAGAGCTTCTTGTCTCGATCCCACATCAAACGAAAAAAAGACGGTGTGCGTCTTGTCGTCGTTGGGTCAAACGCAGATTCGGACGGCTCTTCTACAATGAACATTATGTCCATACAGATGATCTTCTCTCCTGCTAGACGGGCGGGAAGTTGTTCTTTTAATTCCGTAGACAGAGAATACTTGATGAAGCCCGTAGGTAACATACCTCGGTCTTTTGCCAGACTGAAGAACGTTTGATCTCCTTTGTTTAGCTCAAATACCCTAAATTCGCTGTCGTGGAACGATACGTTTTCTATGAAGTACTCTTTGTTGAGAGAGAGAAGTATCGCTTTATGATCTGAACGAATTATGGATAGCGGGCTCTTTTCCATTAAAGCCGTCTCGACCTCCTCCCTAGTTCTTTCAACCATGTTCTCTATTTCCTCATCGTTTGAGCTTTGACTCCGGGCGTACTGTTGTTGGAATTCAGCCCAGTCTTCAGCCCATTCCATCTTTGTTCTCTTATATTTTTCCGCATCAAACCCCTCCCTCAGATAAAAGACTGCCGCCAAGCTATCATTGCCCGAATCGGAAAACGCAACTAGATACTGGCGCAACCAGTCTCTTAGACCCCGCTCTTGCTCCAAGTCTATAGCCGTTTCCAAGTTAATAGGTATAGCGTCGATTGCTTGGTCCAACTCCTCGCCTTCTTGAACCTTAATCATCTCTTGGCCGTTTATGTAGTTGTAAAACTCTTGGAAGTTTTCTCGGGTAAAGCCGCCATACCCCCCTTCTCGCGCTTGGCTAGGTGCTAATATAGCACTTATGCACGTAAGCGCACTCAACAGAATTTTCATAGTAAACTCCACCTATTAAATAAAAGACAGATATTCTTTTGAGGCGGGGATCGAACCCCTCTACCTTAATAGACGGATGTAGGCAGCGAAAAGTTACAGGGAGGGCAAAAAAGCTAAAAATGGGGTAGATTGCAGAGCACGAAAGAAATTGAGAAGCTGTCTAAAAACCCCCGTCGGGCCGCTTTGCGGGGCTATCGGTTTCCCGTCAAGAGTTTTTCGAGGGCGAGACGCCCTCGTTCCGAGGTTCTTTGACCCGTTTGAGGAACCGAACTTGGAATTTTCAACAGCGTCTGAAGACATAGATCGATTTACTCCAAAAAGATGCGCAATTGCCTCCGTCCGCGGTGGAGATATACTTTGACCGTATTAAGGGGCATCATTAGCTCCCGACAGATATCCTTATAAGACAGCCCCCCAACGTCCCGCAGAAGGACAAGCGTTCGGTAGGGATCCTCCAACCGATTCAAGGCCGCTTTTAGGTACTGGGGCAAGTCTGTCTCGATAGCTTGGGCGTTCTGCCGGATCCGTTCGGAATCTTGAACACTGACTACCAAGCGATAGCTTTTCCGTCGGCGCAAGGCGTCCAAACAGGCATTGCGTGTCACCTGACGTATCCAAGCCTCCACATCTTTGAGGACAATGGGGGAGCTATATTTCCACAGGCGGACCAGAACGTCTTGGACGACATCCTCGGTATCCTCGCGGTTGGCCATATATTCGTAGGCTAATGTGTAAAGGCTTCGTTGGTCTATTGGGCCGAGATGGGTGTTTTCCATAGAGATACCCCTTTTCTTAGAAGTCACTGGGAGCACTCAGTAACGTAGCCGGCCAGTACAAGTTTTACCAAAAACCCTACAACGAAAGGCCGATAGAAGAATATGCCCAGCGGACAGTATAGCCCCGACTTGACCTACATGCAATGGCATCCGGGTGCTCCGAGTCGGCCGCCGGGTACTTGATGGCCGAGAGGCCGAGAGGTTGCCTTCGATGATTCGTACAAAGTGGAGGGGGCGTAGCTCAATCCACGCCCCCTCCTCCCCCTAGGCTGCTGGCAGGACGGGCCGTTCGACGTATTCGACGTAGAGTTGCTCCAAGTCGGCTTCTTGGAACTCGTCGCGGGTGAGCGTCTTGACCAGATGGCCCTCGACCATGATGCCGAGCCGGTCGGCGATCACGCGTGCGCGGAACACGTCGTGGGTGGTCATCCAAATGGCCTTGCCTTCGTGGCGCAGCTCATCCAACAGCTCCAAAAACTCGGCCCCAGACTTGGGATCGAGACCCGAGGTCGGCTCGTCGAGCAGCACGATGCGGGCGTCTTTGGCGATGGCAATGGCAATGCCTAGCTTCTGGCGCATCCCCTTGGAAAACTCCTTGACCCGTCGGTCAAACGCCTCCTCTTGCAAGCCCACGCGTGCCATGATCGAGTCGTAGTGCGCGGCGTCTTGGGACGGCTGGCCGCTCAAGCGGGTGAAGAAATCCAAGTTCTGCCGGGCACTAAAGTTGCCGTAGAGCATGACGTTTTCCGAGACATAGGCCACGTGCTTTTTGGCCTCTAAGGGCTGCTCGGTGATGTCGATGCCGCACAGCTTGACCGTGCCTTTTGTGGGTTCGGTAAAGCCCAACGCGACCATCAAGGTGGTGGTCTTGCCCGCGCCGTTGGCGCCGAGCATGGTGAAGACCTCGCCTTCGTGAATGGTCAGGTTGAGGTCGGTGACGGCTTTGACGTCCCCGTAGTGCTTGGAAAGTCCGATGATCTCCAACATGAGGCGATCCTTTCGTGTGAGTGGTTAGGGGTTCGTGGTTTTGTACCACTCGCTTTGGAGTGCGCGGCCGAGTATGCGCCGCAGCTCTTCGGCTGCGAGGATGTAGGCTAGGCGCTCGGCAAAATAGCTTTGCTCGGCGAGGTTGACGGCCACCCGCTGGCGGCGGAGGTCATCGAAGTTGAGGTTGCCCATCGCGTTTTCAAATAGCTCTTCGACCGTGTCCAACCGCTGGCGGGCGACATCGGCGCGCCGGCGCAAAAGCTGGGTGTTTTCCCGCCGGCTTTGCAACTCGTAGAAGGCTTCGACCACTTCGAGTTCAATCAAGTGGCGGGTCTCGTCGCGGTCTTGGCGCAGTTCGGTAAGCCGCGCCCGTTCCTCGGCCGACTGCGCCAACCGCCGACCGCCTTGGAACAGCGGCAGCGACAGGTTGGCCATCACCCGCCAGCCCTCGCCCCTGGCCAGCGCGGGGTCTAAGCCCTGGCTGGCCAGCGACCGGCGACCGGAACCCACTACCGTCCACGTTTGGCCGTTGCCACTCCAGTGCAAGCCGAGGTCGGTGTCTTGGACCTTCTTGGTCAGTTGCAGGCCGACGTGGGGTAGCCACTGCCAGAACACCCGGCGCGCCTGCCGCCGCTGTTGGTCTATTTGCCAGCCGAGTTCGGCCAGATGCGGCCGGTTGGCACAGGCTTCCTCAATGAGGGCGGGCAAATCCGCTTCGCTGGGATCGAGGAGCTGGAGTTTTTCGTAGGGCGGACCGACGATCTCGATGGCGCGGAGCGAGCGTTTGCCCACCAGGCCGATCTGGGTGAATAGCTGCAGATGCAGGGTGCGCAGGGTGCGCTGGAGGTGGTTGATGCGCGTCTGCTCCTCCAACACCTCTAGCTCGGCCTCGTGCCGTTCCACCGGCCGCGCCAAGCCCGCGTCGAGGCGCGTCTGCACCCGCTCCATTTTGGCGCGGAAGTAGGCGAGCAACTCGTCGCGGCTGGCGATTTCGTCGCGGGTCAGCAGCAGGCGGTAATAGGCTTGGCGCACCTGGCTATCCACGGCGAGGATCGCCTCGCGGTAGCGCGCCTGGGCCGCCTGCTCCCGATGCTGGGCGGCCCAGCGCGATGAGGTGATGGCGCCGTAGCGCACCAACTCTTGCTGGGCTTGTAAGAACAGCTCGCGTTGCTCCGGTTCCGGCTCCGGCGCATCGGCGAATTCGCGGCGTTCGTACTCGGCGTTCAGGCCGAGGGTCGGAAGCTGGTCGGCGTAGTCGAGGCGGGTGCGGGCCGACATTTGGTTCCAGCGGGCACGCGCCGCGCCGAGTACCGGGCTGTGCTGGCCTGCGGCGCGCTGACACGTCGTTAAATCCCATTCCTCGGCATGGGCAACCACCGCGACGCCGAGGACGGCCCAGACCCATCGATAGGCAGTCATCGCTTGCTCCATTGCACGGTGAAGATGGCGATGCCCAGCACGATGCTCACCAGCAAGAGCACCAACCCGGTGATGCCCCAAAACGACCCCTCGCTCTTGATGTTGAGGGTGACGGTGCGCTCGACCGACTCGACCCACTGCCCCTTGTGCTGGGTACTCGCACGGGTCTTGACTTCGTAGCGTCCTATCTCGGCGCTGTTGACCGGCCGCACGGTCAGTGTGGCCTCTATCTCCTCGCGCGGCGGCAACCGGGCGAGGGCCTGCGGCTCAAAGACGACCTCCCAGCCCGGCGGCGCCAGGGCTTGCAGGCGGATGTCGAGCAATTCAACCGTGCCGAGGTTGCGTAGCTGCCAAACGGACTTCGACTCGCCCTCGCCCTGGACCGACAGGTCCAGGTTGAGGGTGGTCAACTCCAATTCGGCGCGGCCGGTGGGCACCAGTTGCAGTTGCTCGTAGCCAATGCCGAGGGCTTGCAAGCGCACCGGATCGGCGGTGGCCAACACTGCGGCGTCCACCGCCTGGGGCTCGTAGGCCAGCACCGAGAACAGCAGCGGCTGATCGACGGTGAAGTGCTCGGCCTGTTCGGGGACGTACACGGTGAGGAGGAGCGAGTCGCTGGAGTGGTCGCGGGAAAAGCGCAGCCGCGACAGCTGGCGGCCCCCGCTCTCGAACGCCCAGCGGAAGTCGGCCGGCAGCCCGTGCGCCATCAGTTGGAAAATCTTTTCGTCTTCGGCCAGCCGCTCTAACTGCAGCTCGTAGGCGACCGAGTGGCCCAACGAACCTTCTTGAGAAAACTGGGTGGCATACACGCGCACGACGTCGCGGGCGGAAGCCTTCTCGAGGTGAATGACGTGCTCGTCGGTGCGGTTGAGGTATTCAAGTTGCACGGTGATTTCCTCGACTTCGGGACGCTGCAAGCCGACCTCGATTTCGACTTCTTCGCCCAGGACCAGCACCGGGATGTGGACTTGGTAGGGCTGGCCGACCATGACGCGGTCGGCGAGGAGGGTGACGAAGAGGTTGTTGACCTGCAACAGGGAGGCGGCGTCTTGGTCGAGGCCGTTGATGTGGTAGCGGCGGCGAGCGCGATCAACCATTTGCGCCAAGGGGAGGTCGGAGTCGTTGCGCAAGGTGAGCCGCACGCGGACCTTGTCGCCTTCAACGCCGTATTTTTGTCCGTTGACGACCGTCAGGTGGGTGGCGTCGGCCAGCGAGTGGAGGAAGGCGCGCTGGAGGTTCAATTCGGCTCGTTGCCGCGCTTGGCGGGCACGCTCGTAGCGCTCGCGGGCTAGGCGTAGCTCTTGGCCGGTGACCACGCCGCGCGCCTTGAGGCCGATCATCTGCTCGTGCTCGATGGTGATCTCGGCCTCGCGCGCGTTGGCCTGCTCCAGCGTCAAGTGAGCCTCTTCGAGGTCGAGCAGGATGCGCTGTTGTTCCTTAGTCAAGGTCTCGGCCGAGGCCGCGAAAGCCCACAGCAGCCAGCCGAAAACGTAGAAGATAGAGCACATGACGAACTCCTTTCTATACGATGCTGGCTCGCAGCCGCGACGGATAGGCCAGCGTAGAGTAAGCGTTCTACTATATTTTAGCAAGCATCGTGCCAGATAGGCGACCTTGCGCTGATTCCTTTGCTTTATACTTCCTAACTACCTGTTAAGTAGTGCTTTATAAAAAGTACGCTCCATTTTTTACCGGTCTCTCAAGCGCTCTTCGATACCCTCTTGACGCACTAAAAGTGCGCGAATTATCGCACCAGTGCGTCGAATTATCGCACCAGTGCGGGGTCGGAGGTGGGTGAGAGCGCTGCTGTTTTTGGGCCGCCAGAACCCCCAGTAGCAGGCCGATAAGAATTAGGAATTAAGAATTGAGAATTTCTAAGAGGCAGGGGTGGCTCTTTTGTTTCGATTAAAAAACCGAAAGGCGACAGAATAGGGCCAATACAGCCGTGCGCGGGGGAACTCTCCGCATTATGAGTTGTCCGTCTTCGCGCATAGAGTGCTGTATTCTGTGTGAAAGTGGCAAGCGCAGGCCGCCGGGCCAGCACACTACGCCATAGAGCGGTCGGCTGAGTTCGCGGATGTCGGGAGGCCCAAAATACAAACTCAGTCCCTGCCGTCGTATTGCATCGAACATCGTTTCTTCCTTTATAGTTGGCCGCTCGTTCTCAGCAATTTTTCTACGAACTCAACCCGGTCGTCTAGCTGGAGTTCGCTGTACAGTTCCAATGCTTGCCGCCACTGAAGCAAGGCATCAAAAGGAGCCTGATTCGACGCATAGACCCTCCCTAAGCGAACTCTCACGTCGGCTACGGCCTTCAAGTCCGATACCTTCGCAAACAGTTGCACCGCCTGCCGATATGCCTCCTCAGCCGCATGAAAGTTTTCAATGTTCATGTAGGCATTACCCAAAATAGCCGCTTGTGTCGCTTGGCCTTTGTCGTCTCCAATCGCGTCAAACAGTGCCTTCGCCTGCTGGAATAAGGCCGTGGCTTCTCGCGTGTCGCCTTTCTCCCATAGCACCTGCCCCAGACCACCCAAAGTGCGAGCCTCAAACTGTTTATGACCTAATTTTCGTTGAACGGCCAGCGTCCGACGATACATGGCTTCCGCCTCATCAAATCGACCCGTTTCGCTATATAAGGCCCCCAAGGCGCCGTAGTGATGCGCCAACCCCTCGTCGCGCTGGAGCCGTTCCTCAATCTCAATGCCTTTTTTGAGAATGTCTTCGGCCTCGGCCAGACGCTTTTGTCTGAGATAGACCAGACCCAAGCCTTGATAGTGGCCAGAAATACCCGGCATATCGCCGAGTTCTTGGCAAACGTTCAGTCCCTGCTGGAAATAGCCCTCGGCTTCTTCCGTTTTGTTCTGCCAGAGGGACAACAGCCCCAAGTTGCCGCATTCTTCCGCCCAATAGGCTCTATTGCCCGACGCCTCGTGGAGTTGCTGAGCGCGGATGTGCAATTCTCGTGCCTCCGCGATTTTTCCTTGGAGATGGGCGACAAAGCCTCTGTTGCTATAGTTGACGGCCAGACGCTCCTCATCGCCGCGTTGGCTATTGATCGCAAAGGCTTTATTGAGATAGTCAACCGCCTTATCCATCGGCCCCAGAACTTGGTACATAAGCCCCAAGCCGCTATATGCATCGGCTTCCATTTCCTGATCCTGCCCCTGCCGTGCTTTCGCAAGAGCTCTTAGGTAAAGCCCTTCGGCCTTGTCGAGTTTACCTTGTTCCTTGTAATAGCGACCTAACAGGAGACAAGCCTGCGCTTGGGCGTGTACATCTCGATTTTGCGCGACCCGCGCCTGCTGTATGGCTACGTCGCATTCGGGAATTAACGGAATGATTTCCATGTGTTTAAAATACTTTCTTTGTTTATTGCACCCGCCGAATGTACCCACAGATCAGGCTGTCGAGGTCGTGGATCAAGAACAGGTCAATGGAGTTGAAGCTCAATCTCGGCAAGCTGTTTTCGTCAAGGCTCAGCCTAAAGCCCACCGGTTCGGCCGATGGTCCAACAGGAATTGGTACTGCTGCCAGTCGGCATCCGTGAGGGTCCGGTAGCGTCGGTCGAACTCGACTAAGTCCTCTACTAAGGCTTCTTCGGGCAGAAACGGGTCTGGCCACAAGTGCGCAAACCAAAAGTAGAGCAAACGGATGCGCGGCTCCTGAAATTTATCGGCCATATACTCGATGGCCTGATGGCGCATCGCTGTCTCGGCGGCGTTGAAGTCGTGGTGGTGGTACAGATGGTACGTGTCGGCCGACACGCCATAGAGCCGACACCCGTATTGCTGGCACCGATACGCTAGCTCCCATCCCTCGCAAAAAGGAATGTGGATGTCGAACCCGCCGATAGATCGCAATACCTCGCGGGGGAGGGCACTGTTGTGGGGCGTCAGACCCAGCCAAGCCACCGCCGCGTCCGGGCACCGGCGAAAGAGATCGATTTGTTCGTCCTGCATCTGTTCTAGTTCGGGAAACGGATAGCCGCCGGGGACAGCCCTCTCGCGGATTGTCGCGAAATCGCGGTGAACCATCGCTTCGGTCAGGATCAATTCCTTCCGGTGGCGGTCTAGGTAGTCTTTCTGGACGCTAGGGATGGCGACATGAGCGAGCGACCCGCACTGAGGATCTTGGAAAAACTCCAACTCGGCCAGCGAGTACAGCCGGCCGCATAACACGCTATCCGGCCCGTGTTCCCCAAAGGCGTCTAGATACGTTTGGAGCAGGTCCGGGGCCGGCAAGGCGTCGCCATCGAGCAACACGACGAGATCGCCCGCTGCTTGGTCGATCCCTCGGTTCCGCGCCGAGCAGCGCCCTTCGTTCGGATAGAGTCGGATCGACTTCATATTGTCGATGTCCAACGCATCGAGCATCTCTGCCGTGCCATCGGTCGATCCGTCATCAATCACCAAAACTTCAAAGCACTCAGGCGAAAGGGTCTGGCCTTCCAAGCCGCTCAAGACTAGACGGAGCCGTTCCCGTTGGTTATATGTAGGTAAAACGACACTAACTTCCATGGTATCACTCGGTTCAGCCTTCGTCGAGGATCTTGGTCTGCAAGTGGCACTCGTACGGCAATTCGGTCTGCAAGTCCCACCGATTGGGATCGTTGTCCTGAGCGTCCAATCGCTCTACGAGGCATTGCGGAATTCTTTTGACAGAATTGGAACACCGGATGCGTTGGGTGTCTAAGTGACCAAAGTAATAGGTCCAATACGGCTCGGTATTCTCCTCGATTAGGCCGCGTAGTGATGGGTCGGCAACATTGTGGTCCGTCAGGGCGGTCTGCCCGATGACGATGCCGTGAAATTCGACGGGCACCCAGCCTTTTTTCGCCAAATAGACCTCAAGCCACGTATGGCCAAAGAGGGGTTCCCTATATGAATGGATAGCAAAGCTATCGTCCCCGGTAGGATACCCGATCAGGGCACCGGCGACCTCGCGCACGGGGATTCCATCTAGACGGCACAGGGCCATAAACGCTCGGGAAAGCGTGATACAATGACCGCCGGTATCGCTCAAGATGGCTTGGGTGCTATATCCGATACTCTGGGCGGAGTCTTTGGTTTTCTTGAACCGTTTGGTGTGCATCAGGGCCTCGTATATAGCACGGGCATGACACTCGTCGCTGCGCCTTTCCCTAGGACCTAGTTCCTGCCGGAAGACCTCGACTTCGGGACAATCCGCTAGCTCGGGGTCTAAGCGCAAATACCGTTTCCGTTCGACGGGGCTTAAAGATACCGGCTGAAATCCATTAGCCGACGGGAATTCTTCTACGGTCAACTCGCAGACATAGCTCAGTTCCCAAGGCTCGCTCTCAGCGGAACCTTTGGTCAACTCGTAGTTGTAGAAAAAGCCCATCGCCGGCACCAACACGGCTTCCATATCAGCAGGCTCGCAGGTGATGTATTGGATATCTCGTTGACCGCCCCCTTCGATGGGATAAGGCAGGAAGATTCGAGTGCGCTGACCGGGCTGAAGCGGCACTGGATGGATCCGCAATTGATAGGTCATTCGGTATCGCTGCCATTTCTTGCGGCCCCGGACGCCTTTTTCGTCTTGAATAAAAAACCGGTTGCGTTTCTGCTCCAACGCCCGGTAGTCGGCCTCAAAAAAGCGAGGCTCGTGGTCGTAGAGCCAATTCCACGAATCGATCCGGTCGTAGTACAACGCCCCGTGAACTTTGTGGTATGGCAATCCCCGGCCCATGCCTTCGTGCAAAATCGTCTCTACATCCTCCGTTGAAAGCGGAGTACTGGCGACCAGATAGCGGACGAATTCCCGTTCTTCCATCGCATAAAGGGAATCGAGTTGATGCGGTTGTTCTTGGGCGAGGAAGAAGCCATCTACTAGATCAGCAGCGACTTGGCCTCCGTGCCATGGGACGCCGTTTCTGCAAAAGCACGGCACGATGCCGCGAACTGGGAATCATCTCCCACCACTCGATACAGGGCCGTCAAAATCTCGTCGGCTCGAAAGGCCTTCCGGTCGAGCTTTACGCCCAATCCGAGTTGCTCAACGCGATTCAAGTGGTACTCCTGATTTAGGTGCTCGGGTGCCCCGATGATGGGCACTCCACACCGCAATGCCTGATAAATAGCACCGATGCCGACGATGCCCACCAACGCCCGCGCCCGCTGCAAGACCCACTCGCCGGGGAGAAAGTCAGTGACTCGGACATTGCTATGGAGGCTCGTACCCGCCCAGCGGCCGGCCGTGGTGATGAGCAAACGGATGGGTTCATGCGCCACGGCCTCAATCAGCCCCTCCAAGTATTCGGGGGATCGCCCGCTGCTGCCACAGGTCACATAGACCAGCGGCCAAGACAAATCCCAATCTTGGTCGAGCAGAGGGACCGTACCTTTCTCCTTTGGGGCGTCCAGCAAAGGACCCACGTAATGATACCCCGGAGCCGCCCGTTCTGGAGGCGGATGGAATTCGGGGATGTCCGCCAGCAGGTAAAACTTTTTTCGGGGTTTCACCTCACTTGCCTTACGCTTGAGATACGCACCAAACGGCCCCGGCTCGGTGCTAAACGACGCCATCAGCCATATAGGAAACGGATAGCCCGGCTGATTATACGCTTGAGTCACGATGGCCTCGTCAACCCCTTCGAGTTGAGCCGCTACGGAGAGGGTCGGCTTCATATCTTGGATTACTAAGGCCGGCTTAATCGCTTGGATCAAGTTCCGTTCCGACTGAACGCAGCGGTCAATCCATGCTAGGTCGTAATAGCCGTATTCGCCCCGGGCTACGTATTCGTCCATCCGTTCTTGCGGCAAGGTCTCGACATCGTGGACGGGGAATCCCTCATCGGCGATTCGCTCAATATGAGGGCCGCGTCCGGCGCACTCGACCGGATACCCTCGATCCCGCAGGGCGCGAGCGAGCACGAGTGGGCGGATGGTGTGCGCCAAGCTGTACCCGTGGAAAAAGACGAGGATTTTCCGCTGGCCTCGCGCCAGTTGATCTAGTTCCGTCCATCGACGGAGCCAACGATCCCAAAGCAGCAGGTGCTCAGAAAGTTTAGCTATAAAAGTTTAGCTATAATAGAATGGAGCATATGTCCTCAACTTGACCTACCGCGTCAGGGCGAATATGGGAATCGCTACTGGGTTGTCCCTAATGTGGACGATAATTTCGCAATCGGTCTGGCCCATCGGGAAGTCACTCTCGTTGCGTACCTCGACGACTAGCCGCCGATCCATCTCCCAGCGCCAATCGAAAGCGAATGTAGGTACTGGGCACTGCGATTGTACCCGGACCCGTGCCTGCGCCGCATCAGATGGAACACGCACCGCGACCATTTTCGTTACTTACGTATGCGTACTCCGGTGACTTTAGATAAAACTAAACAGAAAGCCGTGTGGTATATCTACTCCGAGGACTAGCTCTACGAGTTGCCATTGCTGTTGCTCAGCGTCCCAGACCATGCGAAAAAAGAACGGGGTCCACCCGGGTATCGGAGCAGTAGAAAATGCCACCGGCTCTTGTACGACGAAGCCGACTTCGGCAAAAACCAAGTTATTTCCCTCTGCTAGATGCTTGATTGTGGCTTGTTGGTTGCTCAAGTCAGCCGTCCAATGGCCTGTTGGCAGCCCTTCTTGACTCTCAATAGAAGAGAGATATATCTCGTACCTCTTCTGCATCCCGAAGATCCGGAACGCGCTATCGTGGAACGACACCTTCTCGATGTAGTGATCGCATTCATCTTGGTGCAGCAGATACTTATGTCCTTCTCGAAGGATATCGAATAGAAACGGTGCTTCTTCTCGGCGGATCCTCATGAGCGAGGCAGAATTATCGCTAGATTCCTGTAAGGCTTTGATGAAAGACAGTCCTATTTCTTCATTCCATTTTTCGTTCAGTTCCGCTAGCAGAAAGAAGTGTTTGTCGCTCTTTAATCGGATATTTTCCTCTATACTCCGCGTGTAAAACGCCGCTGCCAAACTGTCGTTGCCCGCTACAGAAAATGCGACCAGAAAGTCGTAGAACCAGTTGTGCAAGGTCGTCTTCTGCACTGCATTTGCCTTCAGTTCCCCTTCAAAGGGGATAGCTGTAATAGCTCGGCGTAGCGAATCGCTGGCTTCCACCGTGAGTAAACTTTGGCTATGGCTGTATTCATTCTGAGGTGCTCGTCGTTTGCACTGCGCTATGAGGGTGCCGGAGCAACCGAGTGCTTCGACTTTGACCGAGCAACGGCTGCTACTTATGCCGAAACTAGTCGAACATTGGGCACTTGTGTCTTGTGCTTGGAAAACAGTGCTCAATCCTATCAGGACGAGGCTGATTCGCAGGATCCGTTTCATGGTTGCATTGTCCTTTCTCCAAGGGGTTGGGTAGAAATACAAATCGAAAATCCCTCACAGTATGCTGCTACGGAGCCAAGCAAGATAAGCCAGCATATAACTCAACACAGCAAAGAAAAAAAGGCCCCCCATGTCGAGCAGGCCCTGACGGGCTAAGGTCCCCGCCGAAATGTTTTCCTCGAATACGAGTATGATGTTCGGATCTACCTTTTTGCTCGATAAGCCCTCTTTGACCAGAGGAATGTGCATGCTATGTGGATCATTCCGGTCGAGTGCAAGCACGGTTTGTTCAAATTGCTGGCCGTAAATGCGCACCTGAGCCACAAAGCTCTGATACCGGGCGAGACCGGTTCCCGCGAGGGCTTCCATGCTGTACTTAAAGCAGCCCATCGGTGAGAGACGAGTGAAGTAGCGTCCTACTTCTACCTGCCTCAGCCGTTGGGCCAAACCACTGTTGGAGAGGGCTTGGTGAGTTTGTCTCCACTCGCGTATCACTTGGGACAGTTCGCCGATCTTCTCTGGATTCCTCTGATCGCGGGGGTTCCGACTCAGGGTATTGATAACGTTGCCCACCTTTCTATTGACTGGAAAATCCTGATTGAAGCGGTACTCATTCTCCATTGCGCTCGACACATGGACCAAGCGGGCGGCTATTGAACCGCCAATTTCCGGCCAGACTAGCACTCCAATAGCCCACAGCAACAGTACGGTAACTAAACTAGAGCGCGTACTGTCACTAACAATCGAAACGAGTAGTCCTATAGCAGTGAAAACGCTCAAGTAGATCAGGGAAAGGAAGAATAGGCCCCCCAATCGCACCCATTCCTCACCGCTGATATCAACGTCGATCAAAAGCAGAACGAGCAATATGTTGATGACCAAGCTAAGGAAAAGGATACATGTCAACGCTAGCATGGTACTACAGAACTTGCCCCCGAGGAGGATGTGACGTGTGAGGGCATGGGACATAACCAGTTTGAGTGTACCTTGCTCTTTTTCGCCGATAATGGCATTAAAAGTAAACAGCAGTGCCGCCAAGCTCAACACCACACCGATGATAAAAACCCAGTCGAGCGATAGACCTAAAAATAGTTGCTGTGCATCGGGATCTAAGGAGATAGGGAAGCGCAAAATCCAGGGATACAGCACCGAGAAATGATTGTTGTGGAAAGACAAGCTTGTCTCGGCACTCACGTAGTCAGGCAAAGCATATGTCGCTCCAGCCGCAGCGAAAATTAGGGGGCTAGGTTTGATGTAGATCTTTTCCGGCCCTTCTAGGGCGAGGTATCTTAGCCCTCTGTTGGCATGCTCTCGAACCTTAGCGTATTCGGCAGCGGTATTTTTGATATAACGGTCGCGCTTAAAAGAATAGGTCCCTTTGGCAAAGCCAAAGGCATTGATGCCCATCAAGATGACCGTCAGCACTAGCAGTATGCTAAAGCGGAGGCTAATGAGGTGTTCAATTAGCTCGCGTCTAATCAGTAAAGCCAGCATTTTATTGACCTTCACATAAGTAGATTTAGAGTTTTGATCTCAATCCCAATACGGGAAAGTTGTAACCCAAGTTTGGTGTATTTCAATAGAACTCCGTCCACGAAAGAACGCGACACAAATGAACTGTGACAAATCCCGCCCGACTGCATCGTAGCGTTTGAATGGTCATGTATGCCGGTTCTAATAGTTCCAGTAAGTCATTGTATCAAAGAAATAAGAATACATGGTCTATGCCATAACTAAAAAGAACCTCTAGATGTCTCCATATCAATTTTTGCTCATCCCAAACCAACCGGAAGAACGTCGGCGTTCGTCCGGCAACTTCCCATTTCATAAATTCCTCTGGTTCTTCCACAATGAACATGATCTCTGCGAATACGTGCGTTTCCCCTCTGGCTAAACGTTGTTTTATTTTGGGTAGGATGCGGGGTTGGTAACACGTCCTACCTCTAGGTATCATGCCGTGCTCCGCCGCATAGGACTCGTAGGTCTCATAATGGTTTGTCATATCGAAGACCCGGAACACACTATCGTAAAAAGATACTCCGTCAAAATAGTAGTCGCGATCGAGTTGCTCCATAAAGTACTTATGAGAGTGAGAGAGAATCTCAAAAGGAGATTCACCAACTGGTTGGTTCCAGTCTTCTAACAGATGCTGACGCATTTCCGTCAAGGTTTGTGGATAATTGACTCCCTCTCGTATATAAAATGCCGCTACTAAGCTATCGCTTCCCGATTCAGAGAAGGCAACTAAAAAATCGTAGAGCCAACTCCGCAGACCTGCTTCCTGGTCTAGATCAATGGACGTTTCTAATTGAACGGGGATTGCTCGGATGGACTGATACAACGAGTCCCCCGCCAGCACCTTCATCATCTTTTGACGATGGATATAATCGTAAAAAACTTGCAAACTGTCGGGCGAAAATCCACCGTATCGTAGCGGCTTTTCAGAGGCAAAACCAATCGACGAGATTATGCCTACAGCGACGAGCCCCTGAAGTGAGAGCAGTAGGATCTTTGACATGTTTCCTTTCTCCTTCTTTAGAGAGGTACTACCTCAATTGTGGCACAATACTTTCTATCAGATTACCTCGTAACGTCCGAAAAGCCACACACACAGCGAGAATAACCCGCACGTATAGAAAAGGAGTACTCCCAAGCCGGGCAGCGTGCGGCTTAGGCTCTCTATGAGCGTCTCTTTTTGATCCATAAAGCGCGGCATGTCACGTAAGTTTGCTTGCTCAGTTCCATCGTTAAACCATGTCTGCTGACCAAAGGCATCGCGATCTTCGAGAAAGGTAATGATCTGTTGGCGGTAGTCGCGAGCCTGGTCGAGGAAGCCGTAAAACCCCTCATAGTCAGTACGAGCGATGATGGCGGAGACCTCGGCGTAAGCACCCGCTGGCGATAGTCGCTGGAGAAGGGAATGGAGCCGTACTAGGCGGCGGGGATGGTCTTCGAGCAACGGTTTGCGGGCGTTCCACACGCGCAGGGCGAATTGCAGTCGTAGGCGCTCGCCACTGCGTTGGATATCGAGAAACTGGCTCAAGGCAGGTGTGTCCACTAACTCGCCGTTTGTATAGATAAAATCTCCCATCTCTCCGCCACCACTCGCCGTGTATCGAACCATATTCGCCAAAGGCACGATTTCCACCATGTCCATAGGTGGATACCTATTCCCATGTACTATATCGTCAGCAGTACGATGGAATTCTCTCTTTAGTTGTCTGTATCGCTCTTCAGCTATCAGCTTGTTACTTCCCTGATGTGCGATTTCGTTCAGTAGAGAGGTAACACCTGTAGGCAATACGATGACCATAAAAGCCCAGACAAACAAGCCGCTGATCACGCTGGTCGAAGAACGCTCGGTCACGCATGAAATTACCAAGCCAATTAGGTAGAAAAGTGTCAGATAGAGGAAGGATAACAAAAGCAACATACCTAGTCGCAGCCAGTCTTCGACATGGAGCTGTATGCCTTCTGTACCAACTAGCAAAATAATTAAAATAATAAAGGCCAGCGCGGTGGGAATGGCTAAAATAACGCCCCCGCCCAGCAACTTGCCAGCCAGTACTTGTGCCCGCGAGACATAGGTCGTGAGTATTAGCTGCAAGGTCCCATCCTCTCTTTCTTTAGAAATAGCCTCGCTACCCATGAGAATGGCCAATAGGCCGAGTACTAACTGAAAAACAAAGACAGTATCATAAGAAAGGAATATTGACAGGTACGGATTATCCGAATTAAAGGGGTCAACCTTATCTGCTTTATAGGGAACTTTGAAAGGAGAAACACTGACCACCTGCCCCAATTGTCTCTCTTGTCCTTGGGCAAACAACTCCAGCGGTTGAGGGTGGCGAAATGCTTTGGGGGTCTGAGCGCGATACTGCCCAGGGTTTTCGTTATCCCTTGTTAAACCCAAGTAGAATGTCACTTCGCGCAGGGCCGCTTCATAGTTCGCTATATGCTGGTGGTAATTCGCCATTTTCTGGACAAAGTTGCGGCTATTTACTAAGCCGGTGCCCAGTATTAGGATCACAGCCACCGCTGTACAGATAGCGAAGTACTGGTTGAGCAGGTTATCAAGCCCTTCTTTTTTGAATACAATAAAAATCATGGTCCGCTCGTTCAGAAATTACTGAGGCGGTATTAACTGAAGTCTCGAGAACATCAACAGTGGCTCGTGCAACAAAATAAGGAGACAGTTTGGGAGTGTACCGAAATCCACTCCCAAACTGTACACCTAACTAGACAAGCAGCCTAAGCTACCATGCATTTCGCCTCTAACTCATCACAGATGCAAGAAGGCGTTTCCCCTGGGTAAAGGACAGTGTCTCCAGATAGGGTGCATTTATTTGTTACCATCACCGAAATACCGAGCAGCTTCTTCCAGCCGACCGCGGCGTCGTAGGTAAACGAGCAATCGCACCCGCCGTGGCCGTGAGTGTCCTCGATCGTATGTGCTCCTGCCAGCATTGGAAGAATGTTGAGTACTAGGGCGGTTAGGGAAATGCCTACTTTCATAAGGCGTTTCACAAGAAGATTCATGAGGTTTCACTCCTTATAAGAAAGGGTAACTAAGCTACGAAAAGAAAGAGATACAACTACTTCGCCGCAGAGCGGAGGCTGATTATCGAGAACTACATAGTTCCTCCTTTCTAATGGTGTGCTCCAAGCTGTACCCGTGAAAAAAGACGAGGATTTTCCGTTGGTCTCGCGCTAGCTGGTTCAGTTCCGTCCAGCGATGGAGCCAACGATCCCAAAATAGCAATCGCTCAGAAAATTTAGCTAGGATAGAATGGAGCATAGACCCTCAACTTGACCTACCGCGTCAGGGCAAATACGGGAATCGCTACCGGATTATCCCCAATATGGACGATAATTTCGCAATTGGTTTGGCCCGGTGGGAAGTCACTCTGGTTGCGTACCGCAACGACCAATCGCCGATCCGTCTCCCAGAGCCAATCGAAAGCGAATGTGGGTGCTGGGCACTTCGATTGCACCCGGATCGGAGCCTGCGCTGCCTCGGGTACAACGCGCACCGCGACCGTTTTCATTTGCCGCCGGTGAGGCTTGCCCATGCCAAAAGAAAGAGCGGACGGATCTACTTGGAACCGGTCTATAACCTTCCCTTCGACATGCACGGTTTGTCGCAGTGTTTGGTCATTCCCTACCAAATGGACTTCGACTAGGCCGTCTATACCACGGCCCCAAGTCAACGCCTCATCTGTCCGAATTAATAACCCCGTACCCGCATCGGTAGGATATGCCACGACGCCTTCACCGAGTCGATAGCAAGCGGCTGGTCAGCAATCTGGGCAAGCGATAGGTGGCGCTCTAAGGGCAAGGTAATGAGGTCTATTTCTCCCAAGTCTATTTCGGCGGGAAAGGGCGGCACGGCCTGTACTTGGAGATTCAGAGCCCACAGGGAATCCGCGCCGGCGATTTTGACTGCGACTTGGCTCTTAAAGGAACCGGCGATATCCGCTGTATTTACATCGACCTTCAAATGATATTCTTCGCCGGCTTTCAGCACACCTTTGGGGAACTCGACTCCGGTGCAGCCGCAGCCCGTCCGCACGTTTACTATCTCGATATCGGTGGTGGGTTTGAACGCAATGAAGTGTGTGCTGTTTTGGCCGCTATACACCGAATCCAGTACCACCTCTGAGGGCAACTGAGCACCTATCGGGTAGGCGATCAACAAAAGCATGATCAGGAACATAACCAACGCCTTTTGTTTCGGATAAAGCACCTTTAAGACGCACGACAAGTCCTAATCGGCAATAGACGAGCGCAGCCAGACCCAGTACGCGGCCAGATAGGTGAACACCGCAAAGAAGCCCAGCAAAACCAAATCGACGACGGCCGAGCTAGCTAACGCCGCTGCGGAGAGGTTTTCTGCAAACACCGGCATCTCCTCCAGTTCTACCTTCTGCGTGGACAGCCCATTCTTTACAAGCGGAACATGCAGACTGCGCGAGTCTGCCCTATCTATGGCGAGGAGAGCTCCTTCGAAATGCTGTGCATAACTTCGGGCTTGATCGATGAAATGACGATACCGCGGTAGGCCAGTACCCGCCATTGCCTCCATCGCGTATTGGTAGGCTCCCATGGGAGAGACCCGGACAATGTTCTGGGCTAAATTGACCTGTTGTACCCGACGCCGCAGCAGGACATCTGCTAATTCTTGATGGTGAACACGTTCTGACCGCAATGCGCTCGAAAATTTTTTGACAAACGTAGGATCGAGCCGATTGCCCTCCATTGCCAAGCCGAAAGCACGCCCCCGAATGGGATGCCAAGTGAACGTACCGTCGCCGTGCTCGTACACGTACTTGGTATGTTCTAATTCATGTACCTCTTCATGGAATAGCTCGGCTAGGGTCTTCCCCATCTGTGGCCACAGCAAAACCATACCCACCCAGACGAAGAGCACGGTCGTCAGACTGACCCGCCGACTGGAACTATGCGCCGATATGAGCAGCCCCAGCGAGGTACAGCCCGCCAGATAGACCATAGAGATCAAAACCATAGCGGCGATGCGCACCGCGTGGGAGAAATCCAGCGATAGCTCGGCGAGCATCAAGACGATCAACAGATTGAGGGTAACGCAGAGGAGCAGTACCCCGCTCAAGACCATCATCGCACCCCAGAATTTGCCCCACAGTAGCGTATGGCGTGGCAGGCTGTTGGCCATGACTAGCTTGAGGACGCCGCTCTCCCTTTCGCCGACAATGGCGTCGTGTGTAAACAGGAAGGCGGCCAAGCTCAGCAAGACGCCGATGATGAATACCCAGTCAATGGTGATAAAAGTGGAGAGTAGGGGAGCATCCTTTAGTTCGGTAGGAAAAGATAGAATCCACGGCCAATAAAAACCTTTATCAATGGGTTTACCCCCGCTATATGCCATTATATAGATCCCGTCCGTTACAGCATCTACTTTGTCTGGTAATTTATTGTCGGCGAAACCGGCACAAAACGCTAATTCACTAGGTTTCTTATAAAGTACCCCAGGACCTTCGAGCAGTAGCTGTCGCAGGCCTGCGACACCATTATCGCGCAGCCTTTGGTGTTGCTGCGAGATGTTTTCTCTATATACATCTCGCTCGAATTGATAGGTACTATGGACGAGGACGAGCGCATTGAGCACCATCAAGCCAACGCACAGCATCAGCACCAGGCTGAACCGCAGGCTTTGGATATGCGAGATGAATTCCCGTTTGACAATAGTCGTCAGCATGGTCCGTTCATCGCATAAGATCGTAGCGAGAAAAAAGCCTTATTACGGCAAGCCAACTTAGGCCCGCATAGATAAACAGAGACAGGAGGCCCGGCGCAATTCTACTTAGCCGTTCGGAAAGGGGCTCACGGTGCTCTGCAAAGACAGGAAGATCGCTGAGGTCGAGTGCCGATCTCTTAGCTGCTCTTTCCTCGGATGACATACCTGGTTTACCTATAAATTCCATGCTCCCGAACGCGTCGTGCGCCCTTAAATAGTCCAACAGTTGATCTCGGTACTGACGAGCCTGATTGATAAAATCGTAAAAACCCCCCGCATCCGTACCGGCCAAGCCCCCGGTAACCTCTAGATAGGCCCCTGCCGGCGTAATCCTCTGCAACTGGGTGTTTAGGCGGATGAGCGACCGGGGCCGGCCTTCCCAAAGAGGACTGCAAGCATTCCAAACTTTTTGGGCATACTGGAGGCGTAGATTCTCCCCGGCCCTCAGAATGTTTAAGAAGTCGGCTATGCGGGCATCCCTCCGAATCGATCCGATATTGAAACCCGGCGTACTCCCACCGTCATACCCAAACGCCCTAGCGACCAAGTATATCGGGGGGTAGGTACGGTCTATCCCCGCCGTACGCACCAAGTCGTTCGCCTGTCTTTCGTGCTCGCTCCACAGTTCGTCTTCCAGAGCCTTGGCTTTTTGGGCATCCGCTTGCCGATGGAATTGCTGATTGACGAAAAATGTAATGCTGATCGGCAGGACAATCACCAAGAAGGTCCAGATGAATAGGCTGTATATCAGGCTCGTCGAAGTGTTGTGTGTGTAGCACGAAATGGCCATGCCAATCAGGTAAAATATGGCTATGTAAAATAGGGAAGCCATCCAAGTTCCGATGAGGCCTACCCAGTCGGCCTCTGTAAGCCGGACATGCTCAGAAGCAATGAAAAAAATTGCCAGACCGAGAAAGCCTAGGAAGATAGGTATATTGAGGAGCGTAATACCGCCCAAGAATTTGCCTATCACGACCTGCATTCGGAAGACGTTCGTCGTCAGCATCAGTGCTAGGGTGCCGTCTTCTTTTTCTCCTGAAATAGACTCGCAGGCGAAGAGAATGGCCAACAACGCTAAAAAGATTTGGATGACATGAACGACATCCAATGAACCTATTATGGAGAGTAAAGGATTGCCAGTGGTCGCTAGGGTATGCTTATCGGCAAGGTAGGGTATCTGGTATATCTCAATGGGCACTACGGAACTCTTTTGCTCGGTAACGCCTCGGTCAGTGACTTCCAGCGGGCTCGGTGTGCGGACGACCTTGGTCCGCAATTTGTGGTAACTATCTATCTTGCGGAGTTCGTCGGCCGTTTCTGCGACTATGCGATCCTTCTCGGCCTGTGCTCTTTCGTAACTTGCTATTCGCAGCAGTCCGATGACCCATATAAGCGATACTGTAATCAGGATACAGTAGATAAAGCGCCGGCTGGCTAGCTGCTCTAGCAACTCTTTTTTCCAGATGATTTTTATCATTTGCTGGGGCGAAAAAGGGGGGCTTTGGGCGGAAAGACCAAACGCGGCTTCACCGCGCCTTTAGGTACAACCAAGGTGATCGAAAACTACGGCGTTACAAGATCGAGTTGTTGGTTGGCTTAGTGAATAGGTGAATATAATTACATGCGTTATAAGACAGAAAGCAGGTAAGCTCAATACTCGCTTACCTGCTTTCTGTCTTTGCTAGATGGATGTGCTATCTGCTATGCACAGTAAAGCGAAATTTCGATGCTAGTTTTGGTTATAGAAACATCCATTCGGCAATCATTCTGAGAAGCGCATGACCACTTGTATTCTCTACCATCCACCTCTCCGTGGCAGTTGTGCCAGCCGTCGGTCCTTACTTGATTCGGTAAGAGCCAAGCTGCCATGCCAATGAAGGTGATACCCAATCGTGCGAATACCACCTCTACAGTAAGTTAAAGAAGTAAGTATCTCTTACCCCAGCTCCAGAACTATAGAATACTTCCAAATGACGCCATAGCTCCTTGTCTCGATCCCACATCAAACGAAAAAATGATGATGTGCGTCTTGGGACTGGATCAGGTACAAATTCTGGTGGCTCCTCTACAATGAATAATATATCCGCACAGATGATCTTCTCTCCAGCCTCTAGAAGTGCTGGAAGTTTATCACTTAGTCCTGTCTCCTGATGACTATATCCCCTAGGTAACATTCCTTGGTCAGATGCTAGGCGTAAAAACGTCGGAGTCTCTTGCCCTAACTCAAACACCCTAAAGCCACTGTCTTGGAACGATACACTTTCTATAAAATACTCCTTGTTGTGATTTCTTAGCGCATCTTTATGCTTTGAACGAAACAGAGGTAGTGCCCCTTCCTTCAAAGCGGTCTCAGCACTCACTCTGACACTATCAACCATTTCTTGAACAGCTTTCTCTATTTCTTCTTTATCGGTTAGTATGGTACCGTCTGCACTTTTAATATTGATGCTTGGGTTTTGGGCATTTTCCCGGACGAAATCAGCCCATGCCAGACTTTGAGCTATATATCTTTCCTTGTTAAATCCTGCCCTCAGATAGAAAACCGCCGCCAAGCTATCATTGCCCGACTCGGAAAACGCAATGAGATACTGGCGCAACCAGTCTCTCAAGCCGCGCTCTTGCTCCAAGTCTATCGCCGTTTCCAAGTTAATGGGTATCGCGTCAATCGCTTGGTCCAACTTCTCGCCCGCTTGTACCTTAATCATCTCAAGGCCGTTTATGTAGTCGTTAAACTCCTGCATGTTTTCTTGAGTAAAGCCGCCATACCCCCCTTCTCGCGCTTGACTCGGCGAGGATATCGAACTTAGGCCGATAATAAGCACACTACAAAATAGTATTAACGTTTTCATAGAAAGTTTCTCTGCATGTTTCGTTCTTCGCAACGTTATAAAAGTGCTTCTACAATATAAAGACGTATGTCGGCAGCGAAAAGTTACAGGGAGGGCAAAAAAATTAAAAATGGGGTAGATTGCAGAGCACGAAAGAAATTGAAGACATAGATCGATTTACTCCAAAAAGATGCGCAATTGCCTCCGTCCGCGGTGGAGATATACTTTGACCGTATTAAGGGGCATCATTAGCTCCCGACAGATATCCTTATAAGACAGCCCCCCAACGTCCCGCAGAAGGACAAGAGTTCGGTAGGGATCCTCCAACCGATTCAAGGCCGCTTTTAGGTACTGGGGCAAGTCTGTCTCGATAGCTTGGGCGTTCTGCCGGATCCGTTCGGAATCTTGAACACTGACTACCAAGCGATAGCTTTTCCGTCGGCGCAAGGCGTCCAAACAGGCATTGCGTGTCACCTGACGTATCCAAGCCTCCACATCTTTGAGGACAATGGAGGAGCTATATTTCCACAGGCGGACCAGAACGTCTTGGACGACATCCTCGGTATCCTCGCGGTTGGCCATATATTCGTAGGCTAATGTGTAAAGGCTTCGTTGGTCTATTGGGCCGAGATGGGTGTTTTCCATAGAGATACCCCTTTTCTTAAAAGTCGCTGGGAATGCCCAATAACGTAGCCAGAGAAACCTCGATAGAGCCACGAGTATGCCCGGTGAACAGTATAGCCCTGATTTGACCTACACACAATCGCATTCGGGCGACCGCGTCGGGTGCCGGGTACTTGCTGGTATGCCTGCCCTCGATGAGTCGTAGCCCTTTATGGCCCAAGACTTTGAACCACATCACCCCCAAGGTGAAGACCGTCCCGGTCATGGCCCGTCCGTCGGGCACCCGACTTGTTATGGGGGCCTCTAGGAGCCATTACTAGCAGAAAGCCCGGTACGCTTCCACCAGCTTGGTCGCCCCCTCCAATATCAGGTTGCGCTCATCTTCGGCCTCGAAGAACAAGGCCCCCTGTTCCACCCAGCACCGGGCCGCCTCTGGCCCCGAAGCCGTGGTGCCGAACGGGATTCCGTACTTTTTGCACAATTGTAAGACCTCTTTCATCGGGCCGCGCACATCCGGGTGATCCGGCTTTCCAGGCTGCCCCATTTCCACGGAAAAATCGCCCGGTCCGACATAGACCATGTCCACCCCCGGCGTCGAGACGATTTCCTCGGCCCGCTCGTAAGCCTGGCGCGTCTCTATATGCACCACGAGGGATATTTCCTCGTCCTGTTCCGCCATCCACGCCCGGTGGTCCGCGACTTTGCAATAGTCGCTGTTGCCGTACCCCGGCGCTGCAGCTCGGGTGCCCAAAGGGGGGAACTTGAGATAGCTGCGCAAGGTTTCGATGTCCTCTCTCGATTCCGTGCGCGGAAGCTGTAGGCCCACCACACCACACTCTAACAGCTTGGCCACTGCGGCCCGTTCTAGCTGCGGGGTTTTGGCAATGACCGGTAGGCCATTGTCGCGTGCAGCTTGCACGGTATCGGCTAGGGCGGCTAAGTCAAAATAGCCGTGCTCAAACTCGATGTAGATAAAATCGCAGCCGGCCTGCTGAAAACACTTGACCAGCGACGGCCGCATATACTCGACAATCATGCCACCCACCAATACCTCCCCGCCTCGCAAACGGGCCTTGAGCTGGCGTCCAGGACCTCCTTCGGGATAGAGGTACGTATTGAGCGGTTTGTCGGCGGCAGACTTGGGCATAGTCTATTTTCCTCTCTCCGCATCCACTTATGGACGCGGGATTAATAAAACATCGCGGCTAAGGCATCTTCAAACCGAGCGGTTATCCAGCGCATAGGCGCGGTTATCGCCGCCTATTTGCCAAGTGCCACGGAACAATGAGCGGCGCTTGGGCGGCATGGCCTCGATGATCTCGTGGCTGAGGTTGAGCCGGTGCCATTGGGCCCATAGGGAATTGTAGCAATTGAATACGGCACAGCGCGGATTGTCCGAGTTGCGCCAATCGTTGGCTGCGTGTAGCAGGCTTTCGGTGAAGACAATCGCCGAGCCAGGCGGGCAATTATATTGGGCCATGGCCGCCCGCATGCGTTCCTCCCAAGGCGATTCGCCTATATTGGGCCGGTTGGGATCGGGGCCGCCGTAGTTGAAATGGGCCTTGTGCGAGCCGGAAAGAAACGTGGTGCCCCCCTGGCCAGCTTTCACTTCTTCAAGCTCCCACACTACGCGCGTCAGCCCGGAAAATATCTTGTTCCCCGCCACTTGGTAGCGCATGGCGTTGGCCTGTTGCGGGGGCCGCACCACATGCGGCAGGCCGGTGCCATTGTCGGTGCTTTTCCAGCCGACCTGCCGCACTGTGGTAAAGGAATTTTCGCAGCGGAAGCTATAGTACCCGTCCCCGATGTACGGCTCTTCAGCGAGGATCTCGGTGAGGATGCCGACCACCGCCGGATGGTCCAAAAGTTCCTGCAAGGCACCTTGGTAGCCCTGGCGGGCGCCGCCGTACACTTCGGCCTTCATCGCTGCGATTTTCGCCTCAGACAGCACCGAGGGCAACAGAATCCAGCCTTGGAGGTCGAAAAAAAACTTCTGCTCTTCGGTCATGGGCACTGCACTGTGCTCACTCATGGCGTTCTCCTTGTCAATTCTTTAAACCTGCTTAGTCCGCGCAATCGGCTCGGGGGAGATGCTCTGTTCCCGGGCCCATTCGACCAAGCCGTGGCTCGACTGCTTGCCAATATCATCGATTTGGCCCCGGTTGGACGAGATTCATATTATCCCGTAGCCCTCCCATCCAGCGATAGCTGTAGCCCATTATGACCACCTTCGATGTGCGCTGGCTTAAATTGGGTGCTGTCGCGTGGAAGACGCGGTTCTCAAATAAAAAGGCGTCGCCAGCGCTGAGACACAAATCCACCGGCTTGTCGCAATCCAAGCACAAGCCGAGGAGATGCCCGTCCTCGCGGCAGCGACGGCCGTCTTTGTAGGTAATTTGATGCCAGACCGTCTCGCCATCCGCGGCGTAAAAAGCCCAAGTGCCCGTCTTGCGCCCGTCTGTGCTCTTGCCGCGATATTCGTTGAATTGTCCGGTCTGTTTCCGTTTGCCGTTTTTGCGCTCGACGTCTTCGAGGTGACTGGCCATGATCTTCTCCGTACTAAACGCCGCCGTCTTTCTGTTTAAAAACCGCGTACTAGGTGGTAATCTACATAGCCAACCTTTAGGATCAAAAACCTCCATCGCCGGCGTCGGATTCTTCAAGTAACGGCGCATTCATAAGGCCCCAAGTCCGGGTCGGTGTTGTGAACGCCGCGATAAGTGCTCTTGCCCCGCAGGTAATGCACCTCCAGTTCCACGTCCCGCACATAGATGAGCGGCGTAGCCTCTGGCTCGCGCTCGTGCAGAGTGCCCTCCGCGACGTTGGTTCCCCGCGAGCCTCGTCCAGCCGGAAGACAAACCAGTAGCTCGAATGCGAGCGGTAGCGCGGCGCGGTCATCTGATAGATGTGGTCGATTTTGCGCGTGAGATGCGCTGGCAACTCGTCGCCGTTCAGCTTGAAGCTGAGGCGATCTCGGTCGGTGGCGCACATCAGCCGTATCCGCAAGATAACCGCGTGAACTCGACCCGCTGCGCCCCAGAGCGGCAGATCTAAGGCTACGGGCTGGTCTAGCGACAGCGAGGCCGGTAGCTGCCCGGCTCGGTCTCTGGCTGTGCGGCTGAACGATCCGTGGGCGTAGGGATCGCGTAGATTTTGTCTTTGACCGCCATCACGTCCGGGTGCGGCAGTTCGCGGAGCTGTTCGTAGAAGGACGGGCCGTACGGCCAACTGCCGGCCCAATGTATCAAGTTCAACCCATCGGCGCTGCACTGACGCGGCTGGCTTGTGGGCAGCGCTCGCTCAGACACAAGGCGACGAATGGGTCCACCTCGCAGAGGCCCCTCTGTGGCAGGGCGCGGCGTCGCGAATGCGGGGTGAGCAAGACGCGGCTGCCGAGTTAGCTGAATTGATCGCTGATCTTCGCGCTCAACGCAGAACAGCGCACAGCGCAGACGCGGGTGCAACCGCGCTGGTAGATAGGTGCGCGACCTGCTCCTCGCGCTCTGCGACGGAGCCTTTGAGCTGACGCTAGCGTTTGGCGAAGTGGCGGTGAGACACTGTGCGGATAGCGGATCGATCCGTCTTAGAAGATCGGAAGAGACACACCAGGCAATTGAACCACGATCAATTCTTAAAGGAAGGGTTTCTCGTCCGAGCACTTGGCATTGCTACGCGCCGCGAGCGAGAAAATGGTTGAGCGCCGCCGAGTGAACTGTCCTCTACGTCTTCAACGAAATGCCAAGCGACCTCGATCTCAGCACCTTCATTGGCGGTTGGGTCAAGGGGCATAGTGAGGCAAGCCGCTCAGAGGGGATTTATCAGCCCGATGGCATCCAAGACGGCACCGATCTTCTCCACCTCTTCGTCTGTGGCTGTGACCATGGGTGGGCGCAACCAGCGCGAGGCAATGCCGTTGAGTTCGAGCGCGGTGCGCCACACAGCCTGGCCGCCGCCTAGCACATCTGTGGCCACTCCCCAGAAGGGCTCTTCGATTTGGGTGATGATGGTCCGGGCCGTTTTGGCGTCGCCGTCTCGGAAAGCCCGCCAGTAGCTTTGTGCTACGTGGGGGGCAAACGAAGATGGATAGCAAAAAAAGGCGCGGACGCCGCAAGGCCATTGTGCAAAATTGCGCCATAGCCCGCCGCCGGTCATGAACTTCCACCGATCACCATAGCGGTGCATGGTCGCCTTCGCGTATTCGAGTGTGCCGTCTTCTTTGAAGGCGCAGATGTTGGGCGCGTCAAGTAGCTCGTCGAGGATTTCATAGGAAGGACACCCCACCAACATCAGGGGCATGGCTTGGGCCACTTTGCGGTATTGGATGACCTTGCCCTGCGGCTGGGCTTGTTCCGGCGGCAGCACCATCAGCACGTCGGCCCCCCAGCTACGGCAATACTCGGCGAATTGGACCGCCCGGTCGTCTGGCCAGCGCCGAGTAGCCGCTACAGCCAACGCCCGTCCGGCGACCCGGTCAACCAAAAAGCGGGTAAGCTGGGCGACCTCTTCATCGCTGAGGAACTCGAACTGGCTGTCCCCATAGGTCAGCAAGCTGACCCTACTGCCGCTGGCGATGCCGATGTCGATTATGTGGCCGATGCCCTCCCAGTCTAGCTGGCCGTTGGGCAGAAAGGTGGTGGGAATGGAATTGACCGGACCCTCGAGTAAGTTCTTAATCTCGTCCGGCGTCTTAGCTGATGGCATGGAGCGATCCTTTCGCGAATAAAGGTAGAGGAAAACCCCAGTATCCTCCAGCCTAATGCCTCCCAAGCAAACATTGCTCAAAGCACCGCGAGATGCCAGATTATGCACTGGCCTTGTGCCACTCTCGCAATACCACCCAACCGCCGCTGTTAGCTAAACATGAATGCCGATTCGCTTAAGATACAACCCCTACAAAAGCCACTCGACGCCGTGGTCGCCGTACCCGGCTCCAAAAGCTACACCAACCGAACGCTGCTAGTTGCGGCACTAGCCAACGGGGAATCGCACCTTACGGATGCACTCTTTAGCGAAGATACCGACTACATGGTCCAAGCGTTGCGCAAACTCGGCATCTCTATAGAGGCCGATCCAAAGGCGGCCAGCTTCGTGGTCGCAGGCAACGGTGGACGGATTCCCGTCGATGGTGCCGAACTGTACATTGGCAATTCGGGCACTACTTCGCGGTCGATCACAAGCTATGTCGCGCTCGGCAATGGGACCTTCATTATCGATGGCGACGCGCCCATGCGCCAGAGCCGACCGATTGCCGACCTACTTGACGCGCTCGGCCAGCTCGGGATTGATGCACGCTCGCGCTTTGCCAACGGATGCCTTCCCGTAGAGGTGCGAGCCAAGGGGTTCAGAGGCGGAAAAACCCAGCTCGACGCCAGCAAAAGTAGCCAGTTTCTGACTTCGCTGCTGCTTGTCGCCCCCTATGCCGACAACGGCTTAGAGATCGAGATGGTCGGCGAGTTTAAGACCGAATATATCGACATCACTATGGCGGTAATGCAGTCATTTGGGATCGAGGTAGAACGCGACGATTACCGGCGTTTTCGCGTCGCCGGCGGTCAATGCTATGAGCCCCGCGCTTACGCCATTGAGCCGGACGCTTCCAATGCCTCGTACTTCTTTGCTGCCGCTGCGTTCAACGGCGGCCGGGTACGCGTAGCCAACATTGCTGCCGACTCAGCCCAAGGCGATATCCACTTCGTCGATGTACTCGAGAAAATGGGATGCACGGTCAACCGCTACGCCCACGGAGTCGAGGTGATCGGGCCGGACCAACTCAGGGGAATAGACGTCGATATGAAGGCCATATCGGATACCTCGCTGACGCTAGCCGCGATCGCGCCCTTTGCCAAGGATCCAGTGCGCATCCGCAACATCGAGCACACGCGCTGGCAGGAGACCGACCGGATTGCCGCCATGGTCGCCCAACTGCGGCGGCTTGGTGTGGAAGTAGAAGAACACAGAGATGGCGTTACTATTGCGCCGTCTAAGCCCAAAAGCAGCAGCATCGATACCTATAAGGATCACCGGGTGGCTATGAGTTTTGCCCTAGTCGGATTGCGAGTGCCCGGAATCCGCATCAACGACCCAGGATGCGTCGGCAAAACCTTTCCGACGTACTTCGATGTCTGGGATCAGATAAAAGGATTGACGTAAGAAGAAGGCCGGCGCTGGTGAAAGAAAGGTCAAAACACAAGTGCCCTACCGGTCCGGTTCGCCGGTAGGGCACCTAAGCCTCTTGCCGCTTGAAGGGTACTTATTGAGTAAATTGGGTCACATTGGCGATGCCACCCGGCTGGGTCAACGCATAGACAATTAGGTTCACTCCGAACTGCAACCCGCGCTCTCGTGCATCGGCCAACGGATCTCCCCAGTACCAACTAACATTTAGGTCGCTAAAAACCACCGCAACCCGACCGCGCAGTTCCAACATCTCCAAGTCGAAAACATTGCCAGCGGGTGCGCCGCCCATAGGCGGACCATCGGGGAAATCCCAGAAGCTGTAGTAGAGCTCGTGGCTCTTGGGCACTTTCTGCCACTTAGAGCCGTCGCTACCTAGCACCAGCGGATCTTTCATCAGAGCCTTGAACTGGCGATCAAACGGAGTACCCGAAACCCCGGCCTCCTTGCCTTCAAGCCCGTTCTCAGCATCGCTTTGGCGAATTTCCTCAGCATAAAGGAAACCACCGTTCTTGAGATATTCGCCTAGGTTGGTTTTCTCTGTATCGCTGATCTGTAAGACGGCATCGTTGCCCGTCACATAAATCATGGGGGCGTTCATGATGCGCGGATCCGAAAATTCCAAGGTCGTGCCCTCAATTCGGGCATTGATTTGGGTATGGTCGCGCATATAGCGCATCAACTCCTCTACCGCTGTTGGGAACCGATCTCTGTTCTTGTCTGCGATATCGTAGTCAATGACCGTCATGTTAAAGAAGCCGCGGATATTGCGTTTATTTTCTGGATCCTGAATCAAGATCGCTTGGTAGCGGCCGATGTCCAGGTCGCCGACGTTGAGCAATTCATGCCTCAGGCTCAGTGCCTCTTGCACCGGGGCCGACGTTTCGCCCAGTTCGATCATCGCGACCTCGTCGAAGGCCAGCTCTTCGGCTTTGGCACCTGAAAAGGCACCCAAAACCTGCGTACCAGGCAAGACCGAACTCAGGAGGTCGCTACCTACCGCGCTAACATCGGCTATAGCCGATATATCCTGTGGCAAGTCCGGTGGTGCCATCGACTGGAGCTTCTCCATCTGAACTTCGGATATCTCGGGACGCTTGGCTAGATCGAAGTTCTTTTCGAGAATTGGCGGAGGAGCGCGGAAAATGATTAGCTCCTCCTTTCTCTCTGCTTCGCCAATGCCAAAGAGATAATCATAAACGAAGACGCCAGCGTGAATGGCTACCGAGAGCACAAAGGCCACGCTCATGCTCATCCGACGACCGGTGGTAGCCGTATATAGGGCGTATAGCAGCACCCCGGCACCCGCCAAACTAGCGGCGATCACTACCCACTTGGACAGGATAAAAAGTACGTGAATGAGCAAGGCCGCGCCGACCGCTATATAGGCCGTTTTTTGGCGCTGAGCCTTTACTGCTTTCTTATACTCGTCTACCACAGTTCTTCCCCCTCTTGGAAGAGCCTAGAAACCTCATTCAGTTGCGCTGTGGTTCCGTGGCGATGACCTGATCGACGACGCCCACTTGGCGAGCAATATCCATGATCTGGACGATTTGCCCGTGCGTGGAGCGCTCGTCTCCCTGGATGATAATCATCGTGGTGTTGTCCAGCAGTTGTCTCTTCGCCTGCAATTCCTCTTTGAGGGTTGCAAAGGTCACCGACTTGTGGTTCAGCTTCATGTTGCCGTCCTGATCCACGACGATAAAAAGGTTCTCCTTCTCCGGAGCCTGAGCCTCTTCGGCCTCGGGCAATTTGATATCCAAACCCGGAGTAATGGCGAACACAGCGGTCACCATGAAGAAGATGAGTAGCTGAAAGACCACGTCAATCATCGGCGTTAGATCGGGCATGGTCAGTTCTTTTTTTTCTACTCTCTCAGCCATCTATCTCATGCCTCCCTAAGAAGGCCGCCCTTAGGCAGCCTGCGTGCCTTGCCAGCGGCGCAGTAGAGCGTCCACAAAGCCGTGGCCGTATGCTTCAAACTCCACTGCCTTGCCCGTGGCGCGGTTGCTAAAGTACGTGAAGATGGCAATTGAAGGCACAGCGATCACCAGACCGGTAACTGTGGTGATCAGCGCTTCGGAAATACCTGCGGCGACGATCGTCGGCTCACCGAGACCTTTTTCCGCAATGCCTTCAAAGGCGTTGATCATACCGTTGACCGTGCCCAGCAGACCGAGCAACACCACGGACTTGGACACGAAGTCGATAACGGCCAGATACCGTTCCAGATACCCTAAGGCGGCGCGTTCAATTGTGCCATTCATTTCCTCGCGCATCTCCTCCATCGTGCGTTGCTCTCGCGACAAGTGCTCAAAGCGTTCGATCCCCCCGCCGTACACCTCGCCTTCGAGCTTGCCGACCTCAGCGCAGTACTCCTTGAGCTGGTCGATGGAAGCCCCCGAGTCTATACGTGCGTTGACGTCGTTGGTGATTTCGGCCAATTCATCCTCGGAGCGCAGCCGTGCATAAGTCCAGATGCGCTCGAGAAAGAACGCAATGGAAAGCATAGACCAGAGCCCTAAAGGATACATGAAAGGTCCGCCTTCTCGAAAAAGTTCAATCATTTTCTTTATCCCTCCTTAAGTTAGGACGCAAAGAAATCAAAGTTAGAGGACGCGAGCTTCCTGCATTACTTCTAGCTGCTCTCTGGCATAGTCCACCTGCGTCACGTACTTGGGGTTGTCGCCATAGTTGTCGACGACTTCTTGAAAGACGGCACCGGCTTGGCGAAATTCCTCTTGGGCCATATAGGCGGCACCGATGTTGACCAGTGAATTGACGGCCTGGTCGCTCTTGGGGTACTTCTGCTGTACTTCCTTGAAGATCGCCATTGCCTCGTCGTAATTCTTCTCAGCTAAGAGATTTTCGCCCGTTGCATAAAGATTATAGGCGTCTATCTCAGCCAAATGCCCGAGCAGGGTCCTTGCCTTTTTTGGCAGCGCTCGATCTTGGGCAATCAGCTTGTCAGAGGGAAAACGCTCCAAGAAAGTCTGGTAGCTCTCGGTAGCCTTCTCGTAATCCTTGAGGCCGTAGTAGTAGTCTCCGAGCGTAAATTGGCTGCGTGCCCCATAAGTACCATCGGGATATTCAGCGACGATCCGCTCGAAAACCGGCACCGCTTCTTCCTTGCGGTCGAGGTTGATCAGGCACCAAGCCTTGTTGTAGAGCGCATCATCCACATGGCTCGACTTAGGATAGCCCTTAATGATTCGGTCATAGAAGACCATGGCATCTAGGAAGTTCTGGTTTTTGTCCTCTATGCCACTCCTGTTGGTCATGTTAAACAGGGCATCGCCAGCGCGAAAAAGCGCCTCAGACGCATAGCGGGACTGCGAATACTTGTCTGCTAGGCTAGCAAAAACATCGCTGGCAGCGCGCCATTTACCCATCCGATAATGCGCCCAAGCATCGTAGTAATAGGCATGTACAGCACGCTCGTCTTCGGGATATTGGGTGTAATAGGCATTGAACGCCTTTGACATCGCTGGTAGCACTTCGATATTGCCGTTAGCCGATAGCCTGTTATAGGCTACGCCGATTTGGAACTGGGCATTTTTGGCCCAAGCAATCTGTGGGTAGTTTTCGATAATGGTGTTATAAGTGGCAATCGCTTGGACAAACTGCTCCGACCTGTAGAAGCAATTGCCTTGTACAAAGAGCGCGTTGGCAATGCTCTCGGCATTGATGGCCAAGTCAATTAGCTCCTGAGCCGCCTCAATACTCTGCTGAAACTTATCGAGTTTGAAGTAGGCATTGGCCAAGCGAACGAGTAAGCGCTCCCGGTCTTCGCTAGAGGTAGTAGTAGCCAACATCTCCTCATAGATGCGCACCGCTTCCTCTGGATTGCCCTTCTTTTCTGCCATTGAGATTTTCTGCAGCCGCGCCGAACGCACCAAGCTCTCGTCTCCTGAAGCAATGACCTCGTCCAGCAGCTTCTCCGCTTCGTCGTCATTGCCTTCCGCAGAGTACGAAAGTGCCATCGAGAAAGTGACCTTTAGCTGCATCGCCTTGGGGATCTTGGTATCCAATAGCCACTTGTAATCGATCAGCGCACGGTCGTAACGGCCCGAATAGTGGTAGGCCAATGCACGGCCGTAGCGGGTGTCGCGAATGACATCGCTTTCTGGGTACTCTCCAAGCACCATGGTGTAGCGATCAACTGCGTCGACATAGTTTTTATTGTTGAGGTCGAGTTGGGCCATCTGGAAATGGGCCCTAGCCTCCAAGTCGCGGTCGCCAGTCACACCTTCTAGCAATTGATTGAGCAGCACACGCCCCTCAGCGATGCGATCTTGGGAAATGTAGATATTGGCCGCCTCAATCAGCGCGGCGATGTACGTCTCTCGGGCATCGCGGCCAACCTTGGAAAAAGCAGTGATGGCCTCGTCTTTCCGACCTTCATCTCGGTAGAGAATACCAAGGCCATAGTAAGCATCAGCCGTATGCTGCGTATCCTGATAGTTCTCCGTTATGGCCTTGTAGGCTTCAATGGCCTCCTCAACCTTCTGCTGCTCGTAGTTGAGCCGGGCGATGCGCAATAAACACAACGGCGCTTGGTCTGAGCGGGGGAAGTTATCCACTGCCTGTGTGTAGCTTGCGATAGCCTGCTCCGCCACGCCGAGTTTTTCGGCAGACCAGCCTGCACTATAGAGTGCTGCGGAGCGCAAACCCGTATCGCTATCTGGGTAATCCACCAGCAGTTTTAGATAGTCTTCACGGGCAGCGGCGTAGTCTGCGGCGAAGTACTTGGCTTCGCCTTTCTGATACTGAGCGTTGGCTGGATAAGGAGTATCCCCGTAGAGTTCAATTACTTGGTTGTAAGCAGTCCACGCCTCGTCGAACTTATCCCACTCCATGTAGTTGTCGCCAATTCTCATTTGCACCTTGGCCTTGTAAAAGCGCTCTTCGGCAGTTTCTTGGGCGGCAATCAACTCTTGGTAGGCTTGCTCGAACTGGTCTGTTTTGCGGAAGATCTCAGCGACGCGCAACGAGGAGGTCTCAAAGAGCTGCCGATAGTTTTCAAAGTCGACATTCTTACCTTCGCGAAACGAGCCACGCAAGAGTTCAAACATCCGATCGTAGAGGTTGCGCACATCGCGGTAGGCTTCAATCGCCTCCACATCGCGCCCCATCTTGTCGTAGGCGTTGGCCTTTAGGTAGAGGGCTTGGGCAATGACTGGACTATTGGGATACTTGTCGAGGACTATCTGGGTCATATCAACGGCTTTAGCGTACTCGCCCTTTTCATAGAGCGCACTGGCGATGCGGAACTGGGAATCCGGCGCATAGCGATCTTGCGGATAAGCCGCCAACATGCCGTTGAGCGTTTCTATGGACTGGTCATATTCTTTTGTGTTAAACTCGCTCCAGCCCGCGTAAAAATACGCCTTGCCGGCCTCTTTCGTCTTGGGAAACAACTCGACATAGCGCTTGTATTCCTTTGCTGCCTCGCCGTACTCTTTGGCGAGGAAGCGGGTCTCGGCGACTTGGAACTGCACCAATGACCTGAAAGCCTCGGCTACGCTCCCTAAGTCAATAACTTGGCGATAGGCTTCCACCGCTTTTTCATGTTGCCCGCTCTTTTTGTAGGCATTGCCTAGCTGATACCAAGCCGCCGCAACTACGGGCAATTCCAGTTCGTTGCCAAACACCACCCGTACACTGTCGGTGCGCACGGCCTTGCTATTGAACTTGACGATCTTTGAATACTCGATGATCGCCCCTTCAAACTCGCCAAGGGCGTAGAGAGATTGTCCGGCGTCAAAACTGGTCTTCAGATTTTGCGGCACCGGTAGAAAAAGGCTAGCTCCTAGCCCCAATCCCAGCGCGATGAGTCCAGCCCAGACCGTCATTTGTGCATCTCCTTGTCTAGGTTCCTAAGTTTGGAGTCCATCGGGGTCTTTTTGTTGTTTAGAATTCATAAGCAAAGGAAAACCGGTGTGCGCCATTGGTCTCGGTCAGATCCAAGCCGATGTCATAGGCATAGTCGAACACCAACTGATTCCACTGATAGCCCAACCCCGCATTCAAGCCCCCTCCGGCGTCCTCAGACAACAAACGACGACCCCCCGCCCGCAACAGCAACCCCTCCACCAACTGCGTCTCCCCACCAACAACCAACCCCTGATCCGAGCCCTCCCCCGTCAAGTCCCGACGCACGTATTGAACCGACACCAACGACTGACTGCTCAGACGATACCCCACCCCCACATGCACATCCATCGGCAACGTACCCGCATCCGCGTCCCCTGCAACCTCGCCATACGCCACATTCGGCTGGTTGATATTCTTCAACAACACCCCCACCTGTGCCCCTTGCACCGGACTCTGCCACAGCAAACCCAAATCCAAGCCTACGTTGCCCGCACGCTGGTTCGACAGCGGATCAGGCCGACCCTCATCGTCGGGAATTGACCCCACACTCCAAAACAGATACTTGGCCGACAACCCCACCTGCAGCCGACGCTGCACCTGATACGACAGCGACACAAACGCCCCGTTCTCGCTCATCAGCGACGAGCCAATCCGCTCATAACCCAAACCCAAGCCCATCCGGTCACCCAAAGGCTGTGCATAGGAGACCACGTGCTGACCCAGATCGTCGCCTTCAATACCCGCATACAAAAGCGATACATTGGTGTAGGCCACCTGACGCTGAGCCACCTGACCCAACCCGGCCGGATTGGCAAACACGGCATCCGCATTGTCGGCCACCGCCACAAAGCTGTTGCCCAACCCCTGGGCCCGTGCCCCCGAACCCACATTCTGAATGTTGACGACCCCGTCACTTGATTGGGCGACGAACAGCAAGCCGACTAAAACACTAAGCATTTTCAGAGATTTCATAATCCCAACTCCTCCTTGGTGGTCTCGCTTAAAGGCTAGTTTGCCTTAGCGACTCTAGGAACGACCGTACCGTCCTTGTAAATCTTGCCAATATCTCGGACGAATTTATAGGAAATATTGGTGGTCTCCACCGGCTCGTTGCGAAAGTCAAATCGCAGGATTACATCGAGTACTTGGACTTCGATATCACTCACGTCGGGGTGGAGCACGGGAAAAACGACGAATCCCTCTGCCTCTTGGCCGCTGAAGATCTCCTCGTCTTTGAGCATCGTCCGCCGCAGCAAGTCGCGGCGCTCTTGGTAGCGGGCATATTCGTTGCCTCTATAACCTATGGCATAGGCGCGATAATACGTGTCGAGCTGCTCAAAGTTGAGGCTCCAATACTCGCGCTTATTGCTCGCTTTGACGACAATCTTGCTCGGATCAATTTTGACTTTGGGGTAGGCATAATTCTTAATGCTGAGACGGAAGACAGTGAATCTCTGTTTTTCTTCGTCTGTTCCCCAAAATATCGTGTTGCCAAAGGTATAGGGATTTGTAGACTTAGGACCCGCTTGGGAATTGTTAAAAAACTGGCGATTCAATTCCTCGTCAGTCATCGGTTTGAGTCGCACTTCAAAGCGGTCCTGGGCAAAAGTCAGGGTCCCGTCATCTGCCACGCTGATAGACGAGGTCTGATCTTGGCCGGGCTGCAATGTACCTGTGTAATAACTATATCCACAGCCCAGCACACCCGAGCCGATAATCAAGGTCAAGAATAATATTCGTGTGAAATTCATCATTCAGAAACTCCTCGGTGGTAAAGCTCTGAGTGCAAAGAGGCTTTCAAGCGCCCCCACGACCTCGGTTCCACAGCCGTAAAAGTACCCTCTAGCGGCATCAGGATCAAGTCTGTGAAGCGATCGGCAAAGCGATACGAATTGTGTTGGCCCGAAAGCGACCACTTAGCATCAAAAAGCTCTGAATGCACATCGAAGTCATTGAACTCTACGTTAAAACCAAGAATTTCACCTTCCCGCAAGAGGTGCTCTTCACTTTGAAAGACCGCATTGATATCGACGCGATCAAAGGGCACGAGCATGACTTCGTAGCTCGTCACTCCTTCGCCTCCCAAGACACCTACAAACTCGACCGCCGCCCTAGTGTAAGGACCGTTGGATAGCGCGTACCAAGCAGCGGCTGAAAAATTAACAAAAAAATCCTTGTCGGGCGACGGGCCAGCCAAAACGAAATGATTGGCCTTAGCCCCGTTGCGCCGCCTTTGCTCTTCGTGGCTCAACTCAGTGAAATTTGCGAATTGTCCACCTGAGTGATCCGCATCGATAAACAATTCTATCGCGTCGTCTTGGAAAAGCACCATGGCACTACCGGCGGAACGATCAATCTGGTGTATATCATCGCGAACTTGAGCGGCGATGTAGAGCCTGTTCTCCGATTTATTCCACCCAACCATGAGACGGGCAGCAAAATCATCCGAATCGCTCGCCTCAACTTCTGGACTAATCAGGTCGTGAAATTGACTCGTTAATATGGCGTAGGAGTTACCTACAATTTCCCAATCTCTCAAATCCCCGTCAATGACGGGAACTAAGTGATCGGGAAATTGAAAAGCTCTGTAGGCTACTCCTTCGGGGTAATGACCCAAAACCGGTTTAGCCGAGCCTACTGCTATCTGTAGCACCAAAGCTAAAAAAAACAACCACGACCAGCACCTCGGCCAACGTCTTCTCATCCGTTTTTTGATGTCTTTCAAATCGAGATGTATGATAATCAATGGCCTAAGACGTGTCAAGATATATTAGAGACAGCAGTGGAAACAATGGGTTTATAACGGATAAAACCAATAAATAACAATAGGTTGGGGTTATTCAACCCTCGTTCAACTCTTTGCAAATCACCTCTTCCGTGTCTCGACTTCAGTGGTTATCTGAGTGATTGATGACAAAGGCCCCTCTTTTTTGCGCTCGTCGGCTCGAGCTGACTATCTTGAGATATGCATCACTATACTATTATCACTGACGTTACGTAGTAGGGACCGAATCGAGCGCAGACCAAAGGATTGTCATTCCCGCGGCAAGTGGGAATCCAGCGGGGGAGGCGGGGCGCAACCGCACGTTTTGCGGCAAACTGCGTAACATCAGTATATTATATGAATAGCGAAATGTCGACCAAGATGCGCGATTAGCCCGGTCGGTGTGGACTGGGTTGGGGCGTTCAACTGCCGTCGGCGTCCCTGTTCTGCCCGTCGCAGGCAGCCAAGGGCTTACATTCTTGCGTGGAGGTGTTCGATGATCAGGTTGTTGTTAGCGGTGTTCGGCGTCGCGTTCGTACTCTGCAATGGCTATGCCGAAGTCAAGCGGTGGCGGATAGGCGACGATGTGCATCCCTGGACTCTGCGGCCGGTTACCGGTCGCCTTGACTTGGGCCGCAGTTGGGCCGTCGAGCTAATCGCCGACGACGATGGTGACGGACTCATCGACGAAGACCCCGTCGAGCTAGTTGATAACGACGACGACGGCCAGATCAACGAAGACCCCGTCGATCCGCAAGTCGACAACGACGACGACGGCCAGATCAACGAGGACCCGGCTAATACTCTCGACGACGACGGCGACGGGCTGATCGACGAAGACCCCGTTGAGCTGATCGACAATGATGGCGACGGACTCATTGACGAAGACGGTCCCGACCCGCAGATCGACAACGACAACGATGCTCTGCTCAACGAGGACGGGCTGTATACTCCCTACGATGACGACTGGGACGGCCAGATCAACGAGGACCCGGCTAATACTCTCGACGACGACGGCGACGGGCTGATCGACGAGGATCCGCCGCTGCCCGAACACGGTGGGGGCGTTACCACTTGGCTTCGGCCAGTGCGTCTGGACAGCCTGCGCAACCTCGCCTACCTGCTCAACCAGCGCTTCAAGGCCGGCGAGTTCGGCGGCATCATCCCCGGGAAGGATTCCCAGCGCCCCTTTATGGTGGTGCCGAGCGAATACGGCTTCCGCCGCGAGGTCGCCGACCCCATCTCGGCCGACTACTGGGCGGTAGCGGGGGTGATTGACCGCAAAGAGGCCGAAAAGGCTGTCGATGGCAACCTGAAGACAGACTTCACTTCTACCAAGTATGGCCGCGGTGGGATTGCCGTCAATCTGATGGGCTACTACTATATTAACCGCATCGTCTTCCGCCCGCAGCCGACCTTGCCTGGCGGCACCATCGCCGACTACTACATCCGCTACGGCGACCAGACCTCCATCAACAGGGACTCTGAGACCATTCAAGCGAATCGGACACTAGTTCAAACCGTCCGGGGCCAATTCAACCCAGTGATCAAGGATCTCAGATTCGACCCACCATTTATCTCTGGTCGTATCGACGTGATCTCAATTGATAAAGAGGGAAAACTCAGCCAGACCGCCGAAGCCGGCTATTTCGGCGACGGCTACAGCATCGATGGGCGGTACACCTCGGCCATCATCGACGTGGGTACGCCCACCCCGCGCATCCGTCGCTACGACCGCGAGATCGAGCAATTCGCCGGCTCGCAGCGCGATGCCTATGAAAGCCAATTTCTCCTCGATGTTGTCGGCGATCAAGTCAACTGGGGCAAGGTGCGATGGCGCGGGCATCGCGATGGCCTCGAAGGTGACGTGCGCATCCAGTTCCGCGTTGGCAACACCCTCGACACCCACATCTACGCCCGCCGCTTGGGGCCGGGTCTTTCGGACACTCAGGATGAAGACGGCAATCCCCTCGATATGTTTTCTTGGATCAAGCTCCCTGAAGGCCGCGTCCCCGAGCGCGAATTGCAATACAACGAACTAGGTATTGACTTGGGCAGCGACGGTCCCTTGGGCTGGAGCTTCTGGTCTGCACCTTTCAAGCTCGAAGACGCCCTCATTGACGAGAGCTTGCCCGAATCCGAGTGGCGCGACGCCGGCGTCCAGCTACCTCTGCCCGGCGGAACTCGCTATATCCAGTTCCGTATCTTCTTTGACTCCACCCAGCATAGCGCGGCCCTGTTGGACTTCATCGAGTTCGACTACGACGCGCCACTGGTCTCGGGCGGAATCGTCGCCGAAATTTTCCCTCCGCGCGTCACCTTGGGCGAGGAGACGGCTTTCCGCTACTTTGTCCGCCCGTTTTTCAAAACGGGCGAGGCTACCTCCTTCAATCGGATCGAGATCGCCGTGCCCAGCGCGGACACGCGCATCGACACCTTGCGCTTTGACGGTCAAGACTGGACCGAAATCGCCGCTGGCACGGCCGCCGATTCTCTGCGCGATGTCCATCCCATCCGCCTCGCTCCAGCAGAAGGCCGCGCCGATAGCTTAGGACAATTTGCCCAGAGCGTAGTCACGGATCTGCTCACCGGCTCGTCCAAACTGCACATCAAGCTACCTGCAATGGGTGCCGAGCACTTTCAATTCGACCAGAACATCGAGATCGTCTTCCGCTCCAAGCTCTTCCGTGGCTCAGAGGAGTTCACCAGTTCGGTGTGGAATGACCAAGGCGGCCCCGGTGCCAAATTCATCCCGCAACCGGCCGAGGATGGGGATGCCACACCCGACATAGCCACCAATGCCCTCCTCGTGGTCGCCGACGAGATCGACCAAGTCGTCAATATCCCCCACATCGCCCCAAACCCCTTTACCCCCAACGGCGATGGTATTAACGACGAAGTCACTTTTTCCTTCGACCTTTTCCTCGTACTCGATCAGGTCGATGTCCAAGTCGAAATCTACGATCTGTCTGGCCTCCGCATCGCCCAGATCCAGACAGACGGCTCGACTGCAGGCAGCCTCCAAGTCGAGTGGGACGGTCGCGACAGCCAAGGCCAAGTCGCCCCCCCGGGCCTCTATCTCTACCGGCTCGCCATCGATTTGGACAACACCTCTACTGAGCGCTCGGGAACCCTATCGTTGGCCTATTGACCAAAATGCGCGACTTTGTCCGGTCCTTCGGAACCGGACAAAGTCGCGCCGTGAAACGCTTGCAGGATTTCCCTTTCTCGCCACCATTCTAACGCCATGGCACGCAGCATCCGCTTTTTTTTATGCGTGCTCTTACTAGCCGCCCTTGCACTTCGGTTGGGCTATTTGTGGGAACACCGCGCCAGTCCCTTCTTCGATGCGCCCGTAGTTGACGCCCAGACCTTCTTCAAACAGGCACAGGCCCTTGCCAGCGGCCCGTTCTGGGGAGGGGACGAACCGTATTGGCAGCCCCCTCTCTATATCTACCTGCTAGCGTTCGTTTACTGGCTTCTGCCGGCCTCGTACTTCGTCGGCATCCGGCTCGTACACGTGGGCCTCGGCGTTCTTTCCTGCCTATTGGTATACGCGTTGGCCCGACACGCCTTTGGCGAGCAGGTCGGTCGCATTGCCGGCGTCATGGCGGCCTTGTGCGGCTCTTTGCTCTACTTTGAGGGCGAGCTACTGGCCGTACCGGTGGAAGTCTTCCTCAATCTCCTGCTCCTATACAGCCTGTTACTGGCGTGGAGACGCGATCGCGGGCGCAACTGGGTGTTGGCCGGCTTCATCGCGGGCCTTGCGGCCCTCACTCGCCCCAATATCTTGCTCTTTATCGCGGCCTTTTGCGCTTGGGCACTGTGGCACCGGCGCACATCTGCATACCGTTCCCTGTTCTTTTTTATCGTTCCCATAGCCTTGGTCATCCTGCCCGTCACCTATCGCAACTGGACCATTGAGCCGGACCTCGTCTTCATCTCTTCCAATGCCGGCGTAAACTTCTACCTCGGCAACAACGCCGACTACGAGCGTACGGTCTCGCTGAGCCCAGGCATGCAGTGGGAGACAGTGATTGCCGAAGCGGCGAACTCAGGGCATGAAACCGCAGCCGCCCTATCTGCCTTTTTTTTTCGCAAAGCCCTCGATTACATAACCGCGCAGCCCCTCGACTATCTCGGCCTGCTCTGCAAGAAGGGATTCTACTTTTGGAGTGGCCCAGAGACCAAGCGCAACCAAGACATATACTACGCCCGCCAACACTCGCGGATTTTGAGTCTCTTGCTCTGGGATTGGCACGTGTCGATTCCCTTCGGCCTGATCGGCCCGCTGAGTTTGCTCGGCTTAGGACTGAGCATGAGGGGTGAGTGGACGCCGCCGATTGCCTTGCTGCGACTCTACGCTCTCGTGTACACGGCCTCGGTCGTACTCTTCTTTCCGGCGGCCCGCTACCGTATGCCGGTCGTGCCGGTGCTGATAGCTTTTGCTGCTTTTGCCGCTTTTCAGCTCTATCTAGGCGTACGCCGCAGAGCCTATATCCGCACCACAGTGCTTGCCCTGCCTCTTGGGGGTCTATTGGTCTTGTGCAACCTCGCCGAGGCCGCGCCGACCGCAGAAGACGCCCAACTCTACTTCGACCTAGGCGAGGTGCATTTGCGTAAGCGAGACTACGCCCGGTCTGCACGTTACTCGCGCCAAGCACTGGAATTGAACCCGGAGTACAACTACGCCCGCCACAATCTGGCCGTTGCGTACTTTCACCAAGAGCACTATGGGGAAAGCGAGCGAGAGGCCCTGCAGACCCTAGCGGAAAATCCCCGACGCGCCGACACTCGTGTACTCCTAGGCCGGATTTATCTAGCGACTCATAAGCCGCAGCAGGCCGAAGCGCATCTGCGCCACGCTCTCGAACGATATCCAGAGTCCGGCATGGCCCACTACTACTACGGCCGCCTGCTCTACCGCCAAGGACACTACGTTGCGGCCACAACCCACTTGCAGCATGCGCTTTCTTGGCAGCCACAGGACTTCTGGCTGCACTACGAACTAGGAAGGGCCTTACAGCAGGCCGGGCAAGCCGAGGCTGCACTCGGCCTGTACCACCAAGCCCTCTCTCTGGAAAGGCGACCCGAGGCCCTAAACGCCATCGGTGCCCTGCACCTGCTCGCTGGACGCACACAAGCGGCACGGACGCATTTTCTCCAAGCCCTAGCGCTAGCTCCAGACAACCCAGAAGTCCACATCAACCTCGCGCTTATCGAACTCGAACATGGGGACCACGCCGCGGCCATTGATCGGTTGCGCCAAGTCCTTATGCGCGATCCTGATCCGCGTGCGCAGCGCTTGCTCGACGAGACCTATCGCCGCCTCGAATCGCCATAGGAGGTTCTTTGTCTGGCTACTTCCAAGCTCTCTTGTTCCTTGCTTGTGCGTTGCCCGTCTCTAGTGCTGGACCGATCTTTACCGATGTGACCCAAGCCGCTGGCATCTCCTTCATCAATGAATCTGGCGGGGCCGACAAGCAGTACATCATCGAAACCCAATCGGCTGGCTGCGGCTTTTGGGACTACGATAGCGACGGCCAGCTCGACATCTTTCTCACCAGCGGCGTCCGCTCCGACTCGACGACAGGCACCGCGCTCTATCGCGGGATAGGCCACGGTGCGTTTAGCGATGTGACCGCAGGCTCTGGCACGGAGCTAGGCGGCTGGAATATGGGCGTGGCCTTTGCCGACTACGACAGCGACGGCGATACCGACCTCTACCTCACCCGTTGGGGCCGGGACGTGCTTTTGGCTAACGAAAGAGACGGGACCTTCAAAGACGCCACCTCGACCGCGGGCCTCGGCGCGGCAGGCTGGGGGATCGGCGCGGCCTTTGCCGACTACGACAACGACGGCGATACCGACCTCTATGTCGCCAACTACATAACTTATGAACGCGGTGGCCCGCCCTTTTACAACCGTTGGTGTAAGCACAACGGCGTACCCGCCGCCTGTGGCCCAAGCGGAGCCCAAGCTCAACCGGATTTGCTCTATCGCAACGAAGGCAATGGCACCTTTACTGACGCTAGTCTACAAGCGGGAATTCGCGGCCCGAATTACTACGGCATGGGCGCAGCTTGGTCCGACTTGGATGGCGACGGAGACCTCGACCTCTACGTCGCCAACGACGGGCATCCCAACAGCCTCTATCGCAATGACGGGGGCCGCTTCGTCAACATCTCGCTGGCGACCGGTACGGCGCATAGCGGCGACGGGCGTGCCCAAGCCGGCATGGGCGTCGCCTTGGCCGACTTTGACAACGACCTACAGGTGGATGTTTTCGTGACCAATTTCTCACAGGACCACAATACCCTCTACAGCAACGAGGGCAATGGCTTCTTCGCCGACGTCAGCGGACGCGCTGGCCTAGCCGGCAGCAGCCGCCCCTTTATGGGCTGGGGCACCTTCTTCTTCGACTACGACCACGACGGCTGGCAGGACCTCTTCATCGCCAACGGCCACCTAATGCCAGCCATTGAACGCGCTGGCGGCGGTCTCCGCTACCGCCAACGCAACCAGCTCTACCGCAACTTAGGCAACGGGCGCTTTCGGGAAATCGCCAACGAGCCGGCTCTTGCCACCGAGCGAGTTAGTCGCGGCGCAGCCAGTGGCGATTACGACGACGACGGCGACCTCGACATCTTGGTCGCCAATCTCGACGACGTCCCCTCCCTCTTGCGCAACGACGTCGAGGACAAGGGCCATTGGCTGCTGTTGACACTGCGCCGGGGACCTACCGAGGCCATCGGCACACACGTGCGGATCCGTGCTGGCGGCCTACATCAGATGCGCGAAGTGCAGACCGGCTCTAGCTTTCAAGCTCAGAGCGATACGCGCTTGCACTTCGGTTTGGGGCCAGCCACTGCGGCCGATATCGAAGTCACGTGGCCGGGCGGTGAGCGCCAAGTCTTCCGCGCCGTGCCTGCCAACCACCACTACGCCATTCACCAAGGCGTCAATCGCCTCATGCCGGAGTAGAATAGAACTATGAGCCTTGCACTGCTTTTTTTGTTAATATGCACTGCCTGTGCCCGCGAAACACCCGATACAACGCAAGCTCCCACCCCGCCCGCCGACTCAGCGGATCAGACCTTTGCCGCCGGTCGCGCACTCCAAGTTCGTGGCCTCTTCACCCAAGCCGAGCAGGCCTATCGGCGAGCACTGCAACAATCCCCGGCCAACCCCCAATACCATTACTATCTCGGCGTCACATTGCATGCCCAAAGTCGTTTTGCCGAGGCGCAGACCCAATTTGAAAAAGCACTCGAACTAAAACCCGACTACGCCGGCCCTCGCATCGCCTTGGGCAAAATGCTCTATGATGTACACGGGAAGGTAGAGGAAGCTCGCCAGTTCCTCACTGAGGCGCTGGAACTGGCTCCCAGTGCTGTCGAAGCGCACTACATATTAGGCGTAATTCACCAGCGCGAAGGCCAGCTACAAGAGGCCCGCGAAATTTTTGCCGCCATCGCCGCTGCCGACTCCACCCACCTCCAAGCCCGGCTACAGCTAGGTCTAGTGGACCTAAAGCTAGGCAATTACCAAAAGGCCGAGAGCCAACTGCGCCAAGTCGCGCACCTTAGTCCCCACGAACCAGCCGCGTTTCTCGGAATCGGGCAGGCTTTGTTGCGTCTGGGCCGCACCGCAGAGGGGCAGCGCGCGCTCGAGCGAGCGCGCGTCTTGGACGAACAAAACGCCCAACTCAAGCCCCACCAAGACGCGCTGCGCCAGTACCCCGATCAACCTCAAGCCCACTCCAATCTCGCCGCCCTCTACAGCCGCTTTGGGCGTCTCAAACTGGCCGTCGAACACTACCGGCAGTCCATTCTCATCGACTCGACCTATGGCTTGGGGTACCAAGGATTGGGCACTCTGCTTCAGCGCCGGGGCAAGGACGATTTGGCGACTCGCTATTACCTCGAAGCACTGAGCCACGACTCGACCCTAGCCGAAAGCCACAACAATCTGGGCTTGATATTTCACAAGCAGGGCCAACTAGAAAAGGCCCTCAGACGATACGAGCGGGCCATGCAGTTCGCCCCATCTACGGGTTTCTACTACTCCAACCTCGGCAATGCGCACCTCGAAATGGATCAATTGGACCAAGCGCAGGCGGCTGTCGAGCGGGCCATCGAACTGGACGCGAAGCTCTATAGTGCCCACATACTGCTCGGCGATATTCACGCCCGCCGCGGCGAATTCGCACGGGCTATCGCGCTCTGGGAAGGCGTTCCGTCCAGTGGGGCGGCCGGTGAGACTTTACAAGCCAAAATCGCCAAGGCTCGACGGCATCTATCCGCGCAAGAGCGCACACCGCGATGAGCTTGGCTGTCCCGCTCGCCGCGCTATGGGTATTCTGGGGTGGTTGCGGTGCAGGCTCTGGCCCGGAAGAAGCCGGCGATCGCTTGGTGCAGGCCGGGCGTTCCTTCGCTGAAGAACATTGCTACGCCGAGGCGCGCCGCGCCTTTGAAAACGCTCTAGCCCTAGACTCGCTCGACGCCGCAGCGCACTGTGCATTGGGCGATCTCGACGCCCGGCTCGGGCACGTAGAGCAGGCTATCCAGTCCTACAAAGCCGCGATCGCGGCCGACTCCACGTACCATCGTGCCCGACATAATCTAGCTGTTATAGAGGCCGACCGGGGCTACCTGCCCCTAGCCATCGAGCTGCTCGAACACACTCCCACTTATGTCCCTGCTCTCCGTACCCTGCCCCTTTTTCACGCCAAACAGGGACGCTACGATCTAGCCGAAAAGGGATTGCACACCGCCCTAGCGGCAGGCGGGGAAAACATTGACGTGCGGCAACAACTCGGCCGGCTCTATCTGCGCCAAGGGCGCTACGACGAAGCCCGAGCCGCACTCGACCTAGCCCTTGCCCAAGACTCAACCCAAGCCGAAAGTCACCGTCTGCTGGGTTTGCTGCACCTATCCGAGCGGCGTTACTCGGAGGCGCTGGCGGCCTTCCGCCGCACGCTCGCGCTCGACCCACACCTGATCGAGGCCCACTACAACCTTTCTTCGGCTCTTCTGGGCTTGGGACAGCCAACCCAAGCGCAGGCGGCGTTGGCGCGTTTTGAGACCCTCGCTGCTCACGCCGCCCAAGTCGCGCACTTGCGCCGCCAACTCGACGCCGACCCCAATGACCACGAGACTCGCTTGCAGCTAGCCCATCACTATCGGCAACTGGGCCGAGACAATGACGCCCTCACCCACTATCGGGCTGCACTTCTGGCCGATCCGACCAACTTGGATGCCCTAATTCCGCTGAGCGGGTTCTTGTTGGCGCGAGGAAAAGACCAAGAAGCGCTCGAACTATGCCGCCGAGGCATATCCCGGCACCCAACGGATGTGCGCACCAGCAAGCTCCACTTCACTCGTGGCTATGTCTATGTGCGACGCCACCAGTATCAAGAAGCCCGCACGGCCTTCGAGCGCGTCCTAGCACTGGATTCGTCCTCGGCCACGGCCTATAACAACCTCGGCCATGTCCAGCTAAGTTTAGGCGAAGAAGCGGCGGCCCAACGGGCGCTGGAGTCGGCCATTGCCGCCGATTCAACCCTAGCCGATGCCCACTACAATCTCGGCAGCCTGTTCTTGCAAAAGGGACAGCTAGACCGGGCCCAACGGGCTTATCAAGCGGCGCTTGCGGCCGATTCGACCTTTGCGCGGACCTATTACGCTCTGGCAACCGTGTACCAAGCCCAAGGCGCGATCTCGGAAGCACGCCGTTGCTACCAAACCTTTATCGACAAGTGGCAAGGCAACCCAGACTTCTTGCGTCAAGCCCGCGAGCGGCTCGCCCAACTGTCGAGTCCTTGATATGTCCATCCTAGCGTTCCTTGTCTGTTGCCTCTGTTTGGCCTGTAGCTCTACGGAAGAGATCGCGCCACCCGCACCGCTGCCGCACACCGCGCCCGCAGCCCCGTCTCTCCACTTTGTCGAAGTAGCTTCTACCGTCGGTCTGACATGGCAGCACGAAAACGGCCGCAGCCCCCAGCGGCACTTCCCCGAGACCATGGGTGGTGGAGGTGCCTTCTTCGACTACGACGGCGATGGCGATTTGGATATTTACGCCGTAAACGGCGCTTTTATCTCCGCCGATTCGCAGGATGCGGCCCCTGCCAATAGGCTCTTTCGCAACGATGGCCAGCACTTTGTCTCGGTCGAGGCCGGAGTCGCCCACCGAGGCGTTGGCATGGGGGTTGCCGCGTCCGACTACGACAGTGATGGCGACCTCGACCTCTATTTGACCAACTTTGGCCCCAACGCGCTCTTTCGCAACGACGACGGATACTTTGCCGAAATCGGACGGCAGACCGGCGTTGCCGATGCGCGCTGGGGCACGAGCTGCACCTTTGCCGATTACGACCGCGACGGCGATCTCGACCTTTATGTCGCTAACTACGTGGCCTACGATCCAGCCGCGGCCCGCCTCGATCAAGTACCCTATATGGCTGGCTACGAAAGCTATGGCGGTCAGGCACCTGTCGGCTATCCGCATCCAGACAACTTCGAGGGCCAGGCCGATCTGCTCTACCGCAACGATGGCGGGGGGCACTTTGTTGATGTCTCGGCAGGAGCGGGTATCGCTGATGCGAGCGGCAAGGGGCTAGGGGTGGCTTTTGGCGACTACGACCGCGACGGCTGGCCCGACATCTACGTGGCCAATGACGCAGTGCGCAACTTCCTCTACCACAACAGCCACGATGGGACCTTTACCGAAAGAGCGGGACTGATGGGGGTGGCTTATGGCCAAGATGGGCAGATGGAAGCGGGCATGGGAGTAGATTGGGGCGACTACAACGGCGACGGCGTACTTGATTTAACGGTGACCAACTTTCAGGCCGAGCCTAACGCACTCTATCGGGGCGAAGGCGGCTTCTTCTCGGTTGCAACCTTTGCCGCCGGAATGGGTCTTCCGTCGCTGCCCTTGCTCGGGTTTGGCACCCAGTTTTTCGACCCCGACCTCGATGGCGATCTCGACCTGTTTGCCGCTAACGGCCACGTCCTCGACAACGTCCGCGACATCGACCAATCCACTAGCTATGGGCAGCGCAATTTGCTCTTCCGCAACGACGGCGGCCGCTTCGCCGAGGTTTCCGCGATAGCTGGCCCCGGCTTCTCCCTAGAGCGCGTCAGCCGCGGCAGTGCCACCGGCGACTACGACGACGACGGCGATCCCGATCTACTAGTTTTCAATTCAGGTCAACCACTCAGCTTGCTGCGCAACGACCAAGGCGACGCCAACCACTGGATGACCCTCCGACTCGTGGGAGCTAACGGTAACCCTAACGGCATCGGCACTTGGCTGACGGCGACCAGCGGCGGCCTAGTCCAGAATAGGGAACTGCGCGGCAGCCGCTCGTACCTATCGCAGAGTCAACTCCGCATCTGTTTGGGACTAGGGAAACGGCCGCAACTCGACGCGCTAACAGTGCGCTGGCCTTCGGGCCGCGTGGATCGATTCGGTCCCTTTGCAGCCAACCAAGCCATCGTGCTCGTCGAAGGCGAGGGCGTCAGCGCGGCTTCTGACCCGCCCTAATCTGCGCGACGAGTGCGCGGCCGAACGCCTCTTGCTGCTGCTCGGCAGCTACCTGCACGACGTACGGCTCGGCGTCGGCCAAGCGACCCGCAGTCATCAGTTCGGTGACCAACAGCTCTAGCAAGTCCGTTGTGAACATCTTGCGGATATTCGCGTCTTGCGCTGCGCTTTCTAGATCTGTCAACGCCTTGACATGCTCTCCGAGCAAATGGTAGGCATAGCCGCGGATAAAGTCCTGTAACCCCGGGGAAAAGTCCGGGGCTTCGCTCAAGAAGCGCAAGCGGTCTAGCAGGGCGGAGAGCGTAGCACGCCCATCGGCCCCAATAAGATCTCCCGCGAGTTGTCCACAACGCATCTGGCGCAGCGTACTCCACAAATCGCCCCATATTGTATAAGGCTCCTCCAAACGAGCCGCGCGATAATAGGCCCGCGCACGCTCGTACTCCCGAGCGGCGTAGCACGCCTCAGCCACGTTCAGCGCCAATAGCTCCGGCCCCTCTCCCGTTCGCCAGTGCTCGACTCCGCTCCGCTCTCCGGCACTCAATTCGTCCCACAGGGCCGCGGCTTGCTGGCGCAAGGTCTGCACTCGACGCTCGTTGCCCTCATCCAAAGGAGGCGCGGCCAAGAGTACGGCCATGGCCCGCAGCACGGCCAGCCGCTCGACGGGCAAGTCGCCTAGCCTACGGCGGTATTCGTCGGCTGCCGCCAACCGATCCTCAGCGTCGGGCGCGACCTTCCAAGGAGCCGGTGCTCCTTCCAGCGCAGCGACAATGGCCCGGGCCAAGAGCACTTGGCCAGCCGCCGCTGGATGCAAATGATCGGCCATCAACTCCCAACCTACCCCTGCCTCCGGGCTATGGGCGCGGAAGCGCACCTCGACATCGGCGAGGAGCACCCCTTCTTCGGCCGCGACTCGGCGGACGATCTCGTTTAGGGTTGCTGTCGCCCGCCAAGGCCGGGGATCCAACTCGCGAGCCTGCACATAAGCCGCCCGCGCCTTAGCCCCACGAGCCAACTGCTCTAAGTGATAACCGCGCAAGAAGTGCAAATAGGCGTCGTCCGCATAGAGTGCTTCGGCCTGCTCCAAGGATGCCAGCGCGGCCGACGGGGCTTGCTCCCTATGGCCCTGAGCTAAAAAATTCACATAGCGCACGCGCTCCCCATCCGGCAAAGGCGGCTCAATGTGCGCTGGCGCGAAACCGCGCTCGTTGCTGGTCACCGTACAGAGCACCAAGGGTATGCGCTGCGCTCGGCAAAAGGCCGCCACGTCGCGGAGATTGGCTTCTAAGTTGGCCGCTGCCTGCGCCCGCCGCGGATCGGACGCCGGGATCGCGCCTGCCTTAGACATCACCTCGATTAAGGGACCTTCCGCCCTCTCTTTTCCCAATGGCCCGATCAGCTTGCCGACCAAGGGCCTCAGCCGCCACTGCACCAGCGCGTAGTGGACCCGCTTCATCCACACCGCTTGCCCTCCTTGGGCCAATGAGGCCGCCCCATAAACCCCGTATAGCTCGTTGTGTCCGGTATAGACTACGATCAAGTCCGCCCCGAGTGCGGCTTTGCCATCTTCCACGGCGCGGGCCACGGCAAAGCTCGAAGCCGCGGTGATTCCGGCGTTAAAGACTTCGATCTGACGCTCTGGAAAGAGGTCGCCGAGCATTTCTTGGAGATAAGACGGGGCCGCTAAACGCTTGGGGTGGGGGTAGCCCTGTACGGTCGAACCCCCGGCAAAAAGCACGCGCAATGCGCCAGCGGGCGCAGGTTCGATATAGGGCCTCGGGGTCATGCGGATGCCGCGCCGGATAGGCTCGGCCATGTCGGCGAAGAAGCGACGGGCGTAATCCGGGTTGACCGCGTGGAGCACCCGGCCCTCGACGTGCGCTAGTTGGATGGCAAACGCCGGCGGATCCAACGCCGGGATCAGCCGCAACCCACCTTCGATGAGCGCGACCAAGACCAAGCCGAGCAGCAACGCCGCGAGCCGGCCGCGCATTTTTTAAAAGGCGTCAGCGTAGCGAGCGAGGGCGTCTTGGCTGATATGCACCTCGCCTGCATACGCTTGGCGCAGCGAGTCGAGAAACGCATTGAAGAGTACACCTTCTCGGCGCTTGCGGATATCCACGCGAATGGGCCGCTGTACCTGCTTAAAGGGCAGCAACGCCATCTCGTAAGGCTGGTTGAGGCGAAAGACGCTGTACTTCTCTTGGACTTCCATTGGACCTTGCAGTACCCCAACGTCTTTGGAATTGCTGTCGCCAAAAAAGGTGCGGTACGGCGACTGATAGAGCGACTCGATGGTGACCCGACCGCTGTCGGCGAATGTGTGACCGCCCACTGGCTTCATACTGGACCGCACCGAATGGCGAACAGCCAAAGCCTCTAGTCGTTCCCCAGCACGCACCTGAGCGAGGATCGCCTCGGCCTCCGCGCGCGTATCGACCAGAACCTCGGTCATCTCGATGATACCGGGCAAGGACTTGTAGGTATCGAGGTATTTTTCGTAATAGGCTCTAACTTCGGCATCCGTCACCTCGACCCTACCCTCGACCTCGTCTAGGCGCAATTGGGACGCGAGAAGCTTCTGGTGCTTTTTCTCTTTCCACTCCACTATGTCGGCCCGCTGATGCAGCCCTTGAGCGCGGGCCTCGAGGGACAGCAGCGAATCGGGAAGAATCCACAACTCAAGCACTTGGAAGACCGCTGTGCTGTCGGGCGGCAACGTACCTTTTTCCACATTGAGCAGCCCCTGCACGAAGTCGCCCACTTTGATTGCGCCCCCTGTGTATTCGATCAGCGGTGCCTGCGCTTGCGCTTGGCTCAGTCCACCGCGGTGCAATCCATTGAGCACGGCGTGGATGCGATTTCGGTGATAGCGCAGGTCGTGCGCCTTCTTGAGCGAATCAATGACCGCTTCGCGCCGACTCACCCACTTGCGCCGGCTTAGCTGCTTGGCGATATCGTCGCGCAACTGCTCGAAGGGAATGCGCCGCTTTTTGAGCACCTTGACCACCTCATAGCCATCGATGGTGCGGATCGGCTCGCTGATCTGGCCTTCTTCCAAGTGGAAGGTGCCATCGCGCAGATTGGACACGGCACCACCTTGGTCGAAGAAGGCACCGAGATTGCCGCCTTTGTCCGCGTCGTCAGCTAGGGAACGCTCGCGGGCCAACTCGGAGAAACTAGCCCCTGCATCCAGCAGGCGGATGATTTCGCGGGCGTCTTCTTCGCGAGCGGAGAGGATGTGCGCCGGCCAAATTTCCCAACCCAGCGACTGCTCCTCATAGGCCGCACGAAGTTCCTCTTCGGTAATTGTGAACTGGGCATCAACTATTTCGCGAGACAACTCCTCAGCTAAGCGCTTATTGACCATCTTGGAAAGCTTGTGCTTCAGGTCGGGCAGCCGATCCAGTCTCCGCTTCCTAGCCTCGCGCAGCACGAGATCCTTGTCCACCAAGCTCTGCAAATGTACGCGATGGGCAGCCACGCCCTCTTTCTTTGAGCGCAGATAGTCGGGCAACTCCCGCTCGTAGCGGTCGAGGTCTAGGGCAGTAATCGCCTCCCCGGCGACCGTGGCCAAGACAGCGGCTAAATCGGCGGTTTTGCTCTCTGGGCCGCAACCTGCAAGCACCAAGAGGGCAACTAAAAAATGTCTCCACGACATACGTTTCTCACCTGTGTACAAAATCTGCGCGGTACCGCTCTCATAGCGGCACCGCGCATCTGAGTGATATTCGCCAATGGCACCGCGCTACTTGTTGGTCGCCACCTTGCTCCCGTCTGGATAGACGCGGCCGATCTCCCGCTCAAAGTGCATTTCGACGTCCACATCCTCAATCGGATCCCCCTTGAAGTCGAAGCGCACCACCACATCGGGAATATGGACGGTCAACCCGTCGACATCCGGTGCCAGTGGCTTGAAGACGAGATACCCCTCGTTCTGTTGGGCGCTGAACACCTGCTCATCGGGAAACATCGTGGTCCGCAAGATGCCGGTACGCTCCTGCCAGATGTAGCGAGCGTTGCCGAGCATCCCAGGCTCGTTGCCGCCGGTGCCACCGCCGATATAACTGCGGTAATATCTCGAGAGCTGTTCGTGGCTCAGCGCGTAGTACTTGCGCCCGTTAGAGGTGGTCATATAGACCTTTTGGGGGTCGAGATAGACCTTGGGGTATTCGTAATTAGAAAGATACATGCGAAAGACTGTGAAGCGGTGCGGGGTATCCCCAGTGCGAAAGTACGTCGAGTTGCCAAACGTGTAGGGGTTGCGCGAGTCGGCCCCCTCGTTGGAGTACGCGCTGAACTGGCGGTTCAACTCCTCGTCGGTCATCGGCCGCAGGCTGATTTCAAGACGCGCTTGTATATAGGACACGGTGCCATCGTCGGCCACCGTCTTATTAGCCCCTTGCTCAATCTCGTTCAGCGGCTTGAGATCCTCTGCATAGTAGCGATAGGAGCAGCCCGGAAAAATCAGCCCAACCAGAAGCAACGGTGTGAAACATTTCAGCATGGGGAACCTCCTACTCAAGACCGGCGAACACGGTGACGAATATGGCCGTTTCAGTGCGCGCCTTTTCGGCCGAGGCGCGATCGATCCGCGATACGCGGAACCCAGTCTGGGTCCACAGATTGTAGCCTAGGTATTCGGCGTTGTTGGTAAACTGCAAGGCATAGACCATCTCGTTGCGATCCGAGCGCAGCAAATGGGTTTCCAACTCCTCGCGGAACTGCTCGACGAGTAAGTACTCTAGGCCGGTCTGTAATTCTGTGCGCGACAGAATCGGTACGCGCAGTACCAAAGACCAGAGCTCGCGCAACTCCGTAGTCGCCATCCGCTCTTGGGTGTCCTCGCGGCGCGAGGGCCGCTGGTGCTGGAACTCGCTCTTCCAGCGCGGCTGGAACTTGAGGACCCCGAGGTCGAAAGTGTAATCAACCTTATTGAGGACGCCGAAGAAGGAAGCCGTCTCGCGGATATCTTGCTCCTCAATCGGCCGTGCGGCGTAATTGGACTGTTTGAAAACCTCCCACTTGAAGCGGTTCTTGATGTGGATGCGGTCGCTTTGGTATTGATAGCCCAAGTACAGGGTATTGGCCCAACCATCGCGTAGGGGCAGGGGGTCGGTATAGGGTACTTCGTCGCCGCGCGATCCCTCGCGCAAGACCCACTCGATCACGTCGTCGCGGACATCGTCTTGGACCTTCCGGTAGTTGTTGTACACCTGCACACGCCCCTTGCTGGCGTAGTCTTTGTCAAAGGTCAGCAAGGCGTAATTGGTGACGTTCTCGCGGGCGTCGGCTAGCTGGCGCTCGTCGAGGCGACCGACGGTCAGCCGCGCCTCTGGGCCCAAGTGGGAACCAGCGTAAATATTGTACCCGCGCCGATCCCGCTTGTAGAGGTAGTCGGGCAGAATGTCGTTTTCAAAACGGTCAACGATGCCGTTATTGTTCATATCGACTCCGAAGAGGAATTCGGGCCGATCCGAAGCATAGCGGAGAAAAGGCTCCTCGTAATCAGGCACTTTATTCTCGCGCCACTCGTTGTCATTTTGGTTGAAGTCGTTGATGAAGTCGTTGTTCTCGTCAAAACCAGGGAAAACCCGGAGGTCCTGTGAGAAGTTGGCACGCAACCAGTCGGGGTTGCGGTCCTGATCGTCGTTGTCATCGACGAATTCGTAAACGAAACGTCTGTCGTCGTCGTAGTTGATATCGGCCGCGTCGTTCAGGGTGCCGGCTAAAAAGGTGCTGGTGCTGTAGCTAGGATCAACGTTATATACCTCGCCGAAGCCAAAGTAGGGATAAGCGCGTTTATACACGTTGACAAACCAAGCATCGGCCGAGGTGCTGTGCGCCTTGTGCTGGGTCACGTCAATTTCCGACCGCCGCGGATAGCGAAAGTGCTGGCGGTTGCGGTCGTATTCCCCCGAGAAGTAAAACCCGCTGACATCCATAACATCGAGCGTAAAACCGAAGATCTCATTGGCTACCGGCAACCCGTATTTGACGCGCACAAAGCCCTGATTCGAGCCATCCTGCACGTTGCCGTCGGCGCGCACTGTGCGATCGGGAATGCCCTCAGAGAGCAAGACCGGCTGACCGTTGGCGTTGAGTTGGCGGCTGGAGGTAACGTCGATCCGGTAGTCGTTGGCCAAAAGCAACAGGAACTCAATGCTCTTGATCTGCTCGGGCTGAGGGCCGAAGGAGTTGCGGTACTGCGGACCTTCAAGGTCGTAAACTAGCACGATGACCTCGTTGCCATCGGCCGAAAGGAATCCTTCGCGGCGGAAGCCCCCCTGTACTGCCGGGCTGAAGTCGAGGATGTTGTTATTGCCGATGCGGCGGCGATTGCTGATGCGCTCGCCGTCAATGGTAGTAATGATCATCTCCTCCTGAAAGAAGGCCGTGCCCGCCTCACCGTCCTCGGGCGAATCGTCGCTCAACCGCACCTCAATGCGCGTGACGTCGGCGTTGTTCTGGCCCTCGGTGAGCGTACCCTTGAAGGGGTTGCCCTGAAATGCTTGCCCTTTGGTCGAGGAGTTGAAAGCATTGACGTAAGTCGCGCCAAACTTGACAAAGTCGCCGACCTGCATGATGCCGCGGCCGCCGATCAGGTTGGTGTCGTTCGAGCGGAAACGACCGGTGCTAGCCGTCTCTAAAGTTTCGACTTGCCCAGGTGAACTGGGACGCGAAACGAGAAGTGTCGCCTCGTATTTGTCCGTGGCCAAGTCGAACTGAATACCGGCGAATGTCGGTTTGGAAAAGGTCATCGGCGTCAGCGTCGTGCGGATGCGATCGCTGATGGTCAGGGCATAGGCGTATTGGCCTTTCTGATCCGAGGCGATGACCAAGCTCGCAAACCAGCTACTGAATCGGCCGGTTTTTAGTAGGCTGCTGCCCGATGTCTGCGGTGCTGCAATGCTCCAGTCGTAAATGAGTTCACCGCGGGTGATGTAATTCCCGTAGAGGTCGTAGAAATACTGGCCTTCCTGGTTGGTGTTCACAAAGCGCTGATAATGTCGGCGGGCATAATTGGTATAGTCCTGTTGCCGCCATTGGTATTCATTAAAAAGTTCTTGGGGCACGTACCACTTCTTCACCGCTGGATCCAGTGCGTCAAAAAGCACCCCCGACCCAGTGGGATCGTAGAAAACCTCCCCACCGCGGCGCATACCCAGACGCGAACCGAAGTCCTCCTGTGCTGGGAGATACTCGACCACCACTCCCAGCATCAGGACCGCCACCGCACCGGTGCGGAAACTCCTAACTGTGTTCACAAATACCCTCCCTTGTTGTCGAATTCCGGTCCGAAATGCTGCTTTATCAATAGACCACGTGTACGAGGCGCGTCAATTCGCTATCTCGATCGTCGGCCTCCACTTTGATCTGACAGAGATATATCCCCGGCGGTACGACCTGCCCCCCTATATCCCGTCCATCCCACACAAACGCCTGCGTCCCTACCTTACCACCGGTCCCCGAGCTTTGGCCTTGGCCTACTAAGCGTCCACCCAAATCGTAAAATGCGACTTCCAACGGCCGTTCCTCCTGTACCTTTAATAAAACAAAATGCACCAAAAGCTGGTCGTTGACCCCGTCGCCATTGGGCGTGAAAACCGACGCCATCCCCACGTCTTGGATCAAAGATCCCGACAAGGCCATTAGGCTGACTTGCGCCGTCGAAGAATCCACCAACTCGGTCGCATCCTTATCGGTGGTATCAACCCGTTGGAATACCCTCTCATCCGAGTCCGAAGACCGCACGAACGACGTAAACTCAATGCCCTCGCGGAAGCTCTGCGACTCAAACTGTACCTCGATGAGCGCGTGCTGGCCAGTCGGCAAATCGGCGTTGAGCGAAAACGGGAAGCGCACCCAGATCGAATCCTCACCCGTCGCCATGCGCTCCAACACCTCGCCATCCGCGTCGCGGAAGACCCCGTCGTCGCCCGGGGCAAAGGCGCGATCAAACTCCGTAGTCGTCGCCGAGGTCAGCACTTCCTCCGGGTTGAGGAGCGAGGGTGTCTGAGCGATGGCGACCTGCCCCAAGCGCACACCTGTCAAGTGTGCAGCACGCGGCGCGGCGACCAGCACTTCGTTAAAGCCGGCGCGCACCGTCGCGTCAGTCGGGTCGGGCGTAGCGGCGCGGATGAAATAAGCGAATTGCTGCGGCGCGAGCGGATCGACATTGCGCGGCGGGGCGTAGTCCGAGGTCTGGACACCCAAGTTGCTCGGAACGCGCGTCGCTCCCTCGTCGCTAAGGAGCGCCAACTCGCCGACCAGTTCCAGCGCCAGCGGCGGTGCTAGCTCAATGCTCAGCCTGCGGATGCGCGCTGTCTTAAATGGGTCCTCTGAGGAGATATTGAGCCGCACCTGGACGAACTTGCGCGGATTGGGCGAGGTGATCGTCGCCTCGTTGACGCCGTTGGTGGGTAGATAGCTTTTGCTCCACTCGCTCCAGCCGACGAAGGCCAACTCGCCGTCCTTGTCAAAGCTCAAACGCGGTGCCCGGCGCAATTTCTTGCCATCTTCGTCGACGAGGCCATCGCCGTCATTGTCAATGAGGTCAATCGGATCCTCGTCGTTGGCCCCATCGCCATCGTCGTCCTTGCGCGAGGCGTGCCTCTTGCTGTCGGGCAGAGTCTGCCAAATCTCCCAAGCCATCCACTCCAAGGCTATCTCGTCGTAGATAACTTTCGTCACTTCCTCGCGCTCTTCGCTGCCAGCGATGGTGGTGACTTGGTAGTAGGTAAAATTGGTGTCGGTCTGGTCAGAGGTGCGGGTCTGTATCTGCAAGCGGACATCCGGGTGGCGATCCAGCGGCTCAATCCGCTCAATGAATTGACCGGTGAGCGGATCGGTGTCGCGGATTAGAATGTCGCCATCCCAAGCGATGCGCGGCAGGGTCTTGCGGATGAAATTGCCGCGCGAATCGGTCAGCGAGATCGGCGGCGAGTAGGCCCACACGCTCACCGGATACCCCTCGCCGTAGAGTTGGATCTCGGCCATGGTCGCCAACGCCCCATATCGGCCCGACTGATTCCCGGTGACGTCGATATCGCGGACCTGCAGAAAGCGGATCTTGCGGGGGGCAAAGGCTTCTTGGAAAATGCGCACTACCGGCGTGTGATTGTCAATGTGCTCCTCGCTAATGATATTGTCCCACTTGAGCCCCTCTTCGAGTTGGATAAAATCTTCGCGGGCTTTCATGCTCAAGGGTTTGAGCAGGGTGCCATCGGAGACCAGAATGCCCGGCCCCAAGAAGGCCCCCTTGTGGCTCTGGTTGATGCGCTTGTTGACCACCGAAAGATTGTCAACCCAGAACACGGCCCCTAAATCGTACCAAGCCGTGCCCTTGACGTAAACTGGCGACCATGTATTGGCAGTCCACTGAGAGTCGTAAAGCCCGTCGGTAGCCAGTTGGGGGGCACCTAAGCCGCCGTTTTCAAACGAAGCACCGCCGCGCTTTTCGGGCTGCAGCGAGTAGTTGTCGCCCTTGGCCCAGACCTGAACCTCGGCGATGCGGGGGACCTCCTTGACGTAGTAGAGGATCAGCCCGCGCTGTTCCTCGGGTAGGGTTTGATATTTTTCACGGGCGGTCTGGTTGGCATCGTCTTGGATCTCGACGAGCAAACCGCCGGCCGTCTGGCGCTGATAGACGAGCGCACCGCGCTGTTCCTCGGGCAGTGCTTCATAAGCGAGGCGCGCCTCTTCGCCAGCACCCAAAAAGGAATCGCGCCAGAGATCCGAACTCGTCGCCTTGACGCGCACATACTGGATGAAAGCTCCACTGATATCGGGCAAACCGTCCAAGTCCCAGTCGGCCTTGTCTAGGGGCGAGAGGGGGAAGGTCATCTGCACGTAACGACCTTCAGTACCGGGTACGGCGACGAGTTGCACACCATCCGCCCCTACAACACCCGTCGAAGCTTGGGCTATGAGTGAAAACTGGAGATTGTTGCCCAAGGGAAAGGGAAAGCGCTCACCCATCGAGGCGAAGAGCGCGAATGCCTTGACCGGTTGGCCGAGAAACTCGGCCTCGAACTGACTGACAGGGAAAACGATCGTCAGGCTATCGGCGAAAACCAGCCGCCCTAGGTCAATTTCAAGCTCCCACTTGTTGAGCCCGTCAAGATGGAAGTCTCCGGGATCGCTCAGGCGGCTTGCAAAACTGATCGGCGTGTCCGGCTCCCAGAACGTGCTCAAGTCGTCGTCGAGGACATTGTTGGCCAAGACGTCGTTGGATTTGGCGGTCGCACCGCCGATAGTTAGCTCGCCGGCGGCGCGGATTAGGTCGGGATAGGTGAAGTCGTTAGCCGTGGGAGCGACATTGATATTGCGGCGGAAAAACACCGGCCGCAACCCGTTGGCTCCGACCTCGAAGATATCCGCTTCGCCGACCAACACGTTCAAACTGGAGACCAGATCGTTCTGATATATCCAGTTTTCCCAGTGAGAAGCCCGATCCACGAGGAGCGAATTGCCTTGAAGGCGATAGGCATCACCGTCCTGGGCTAGACAGAAATTCGGCATAGATACTACGACGAGGGGCACCCCCCACTTTAGCAGCCGCTTCATAGCAAATCCTCTCTTTCCGTGCTTTTCAACTAGGGCTAATACGCTACAGAAACGATACGCGTTCGAGCATTGCCCTCATTATCGGCTTCGACCGAAATGCGCAGTACATAGAGGCCCGGCGGCACGATCTGTCCGCTATCAGCGCGGCCATCCCACTGCTGCGAATACCCCCCCGACGACAGATGGCGCTCAATAAGACGCACGCACCGACCGTTCAAATCGAATATCTCCAGATGCACCGATTTCGGCGTCAGCAGGCGCTGCACATCGAAGAGCACGGTCATCTCGTCGTTGACGCCGTCGCCATTGGGCGTAAAAGGATTGGGATCAGCCTTAAAATTGCTCACCAGGTTCTCGCTCTGCGCCGAAATGTCGGCGATGACAGCCAGAGAGTTGCGGTCCGAGAGCTGGTCCGTCGCTCCAAAGTCCACCACATCGTTGCCCTCCGCCCTCTGTGGCAGAAAGAAGGCCAGCGTATCGAGCGCACCCTCGCCGCCTGCGACCGCTAGGATACCACTACGGGTAAAACGCCGCTCCACACCGGCATCCAAGGTATCGAGGAAGGCATTGGCGGAGAAGTCGGTGCGGAAATCGATGACCCGGCCTCGGAAGCGGACTTTCACCAACGCATCGCGCACTTGTCCGTCCTCGGCTGGGCTAATGGTCGGGAAACCGACGACGAACTGGTTATCGGCGATGTACAATTCTTGAAATTGCCCTTCGCCAGCCTCGCCTTCGCCGAGCCCGACGTGGGAGAGAACTTGGACTTGGCCATCGCCCATATCCACTTCCATCCCCTCAATCTCTTCGGTGCGTGCCGGCGTAAAAACCTGTAGGCGATTGAAGCCGTTGTTCTCAGCCCCTAGGGAAGCTTTCAAGGCCAGAACGAAAGAGGTATCACGGCCGGCGATTACATCCACTGCCGGGGCGATCTCACCGAGTACCTGATCGGTGATCTGTGGGGCGGAGTACTCAAGGCGCATGTTACGGATAACCGTAGCCGACTCCGGTGACTGGCTCAGAAACTCTACCTCAATCTCGATAAAGGGCCGCCCACTCGGCGCATTAACCAATTCGCCATTGTTGGCTACTTGGGCACTGCTCCAGAACTCGAGGTCGGGTTCGATCCGGTGCCTCACGCTGACCGGCAATCCTATGTAGTCCTCGCGGGTCAGGCGGATCGCCAGGCGATCCTCGGGCAGGGCGGCATTGAAAATTTCGCGGGCCTCTGTGTTGAATTCCGATGAGTCCAGATACACTTCTTGGCCCTGGGTCGAGGAACCGAGCCGTCGGTCGACGATAATTGCCCCCTCACTCCACTCCACTTCGCGGTCGTAGTAGTTGACGCGGAAAAACACATCAGGCTCGGCAGTGAATCCCGTCCGCACACGCACGATGGCACTCGACTTAGTGGGATCGCCGATCTTTTTCTCATCCCAGAAGATCCGCCCCAGAGTCGCTGGGGGCACTGGTAGTGCATTGGAGGTATATACCGCTTCGGGCATGAAACCGTCGGCGAAAAACTCCATTTCAGCCAAGTCGTAATCCAGCGGAGTCTGAAAATCGAAGCGCGCGTAGCGCATTTTGGCGGGCGGGTCGAACACTACTGCAATAGTATCTTCCACGTTGACTGGCACACTCGCTTCGGGGACGAAGATCGGAAATGTCTCTTCTATCCTGATGAACTTGGGAAAGCCTAATGGCCCTGTGATCGGATCTTCGAGACTGAGGCCGGCAATCACCGTCTCGGTCCCAGGCAAGCCGCGAAAGAGGGTGTAGGCGGAAACGCGCACCGGCTCTTCGAGGCTGGGGTAGAGGCGAAAAAGCCGGATTGGAAAGTAGTGTCCCAAGTCAGTATAGAGGATCCATTGCTGGGTAACGTCCTGTCCCACCCGATCAATGCGTTCAAAATGAGTCAATGGATCGCCGTCGAAGACGCGCCCCAAGCCCTCCTGCAAACGTATGCCGGTCAAGGCGTTTTCAAATCTGCCGAGGGTTGTGAGGTTCAGACTCTTGTTGTACTTATAGCCGCCGGGCGGACGGGGAAAAGACTCAGCCACGTTGATCATGGCCTCGATCTCGGTGATACCGGCCCGGCGCAATAGGTGGACCCCCTCTAGGCTGCGCGGGAAGGGGCTCCAGCGAGGAACCAGCACCGTGCCCTCCTTGACGATCGTACCATCCTCGCGCTCCGCATCAGTCAGTGCCACCACATCGGCCCTAGCCACATTGAGCGAAAAGGCAAAGAGGATGGAGTTAATCGCCGCATCTATTTCGTCGGAAGTTAAAGCAAGGGGAATTTCGGGGACAGGTACTGTGCGCACGGGCGCGAGGGGTCCAATGCCGTTTTCATAACTTTCGAGATCTATTAGTTCAATAAAGGTATTCTCTGAGACCAAACTCTGTTTGACGTCGCCCCAGGTGGAATTGCCAGGAATGGAGAATAGACGCAACTCCGCGGCGGCGTTTACCACCAAACCCGACAAAACCAGTGCGGCGACACAAAGCCCGATTCTCATTTCGTTAATCCCCAGTAAAGTTTGTGATCTCGCCTAGGTTGATGGACATTGGGAACGAGGGTTATACGATACAGGAGCAATACAATAGTAAAAATAGATAAGCGAAAATTTCAAATGCAAAGAGAGGGAGGATGATTCCCCCCTCTCTTTTTCTTTGCACAGGTCAAACAACAGAATGTTCGGTCACTTACTCGCTCAGCGAAGCCTTGATGCGGCCCCAAGAATCTTCTTCGACCGCTGTTTCATCAATGTCACCACCTAGGCCGACCAAGCGAGCATCGACAAAGCGTTCGGCAAAACGCCACGTTGCAGCCTGACCAGATATGGTGTGGAAGGCACGATCCTGGCCCGGAGCCTGATCCGTATCCGGCGTCGAAATCTGGTACCCAATGATATTACCTTCGACGAGAGGCGTCGCGATGCTGTCGTCGGGACTGTTCCAGATCAGATCGTCGAAAGGCGTACAGAAAAACTCAATGATGCTAACCGTTGGCCCGTCGCCAATAGAGACGCCACCACCATCGGCATAGGGTAGATCGTTGACCCACTCAGAACCTGCACCCAAATAGAAAACGTGACGCCCTGAAGGATCATCCGCGACGGCGATGTACTGCTGCGCCGTGCGATTGTTGTTCAGTTTCTTCTCTTCTTCAGTCCACTCCTCGTTGGCCGAACCAGTGTAGTCGCCTCCAGTGTGGTCACCGTCGAGCATAACTTCGATGGCCTCATAATTCCAAGGACTACTCCCGTCGTACTCCCTGCCGAAGTACACGTTGTCTATACGCTCCATGGCGAACCAGATCGTGCCTCCATTGCCGTTCCAGCCTGTCCAGATACGGTAGTCAAGGTCCGCCGGATCGTACTGGGCACCGTCGCCCACTGTGGGATCCTGATAGAGATCAGTAGGGAGAAACTGGGGGTCACCCATTACATCTTCCCAGTCCTCGACGGTGCCATCATTAAAATCAAGGTCAGCCAGATCCGCATCGGCAATCTCAAAGAGCAGGTAAACCTTTTCACCAATATGTGCATTAGCACCGCTTGTCAGGCCCAATATCAGACCCATAGCGACAAGGCCATATAGACGTTGCATAAGCTGTGACTCCTTCCAATATCCCTTATAGGGAGTGTGGTGGTGTTTTGGGACAACGACCTTTTCGGCTCAATCTGCGTAGCACGGGCTATCGCTTATTACCTCACATAGGTCGGTCTTCCCCGAATAGTTAAGCCAACCTTTCCTCGTGTGTATCAGGAGCAACTCGCCTGACTGAGGCTACACGCTAGCTTACTAGCTTAGACGTAAACCGATTGGCTCCGCCTTAGGTTAGAAGGCTTATATCTTAATAGATAATTAATTCAATATAGTAAATCCTCCGCTGTGTTGCAAGTATTTTATATTCTGCAGTGACTGGCCCGTTGGCATACTCCCTATAAGGGATATTATCGGGAGTTAAACAAGACGCACTTATTGAGAATCTTCGGCGCTGTCGTCAGCACTATCTCCGGTGTTATCTCCGGCAGTGTCGTCAGTGCCATCTTCAGCACTTTCTTCGTCCTTATCTTCTCGAAAGCGAATCTGCTTTATGTCGTGCATACCAATCGCAAACGGACTCGAACCTACGACGCCCGTAAAGGCTTGGTTGACGCGCTCGAAATAGCTCTTGTCGGTCTCTCCCGAAAGGCGGACTAGGCTCGCCTCGACCATACCCATAACGGTTTTTCCCGACCGATAGGTCGCCGTTATCGGCCTAAACTCGTCGCCCGTCCCGCCGTCCTCAAAGTCGATTCGCGCCACTTTGTCTAGCGGAATAAAACGCTTGCCGCGGCCCTTGAAAAAATCGAGCCGCTGCTTGCCGTGAAAGCGCAAATCTTCCACCTCAAAGCGCCTGCCGTTTATCGTGATGATCGTGGCCTTGAGGATTTTTTCCGCAGGCGGCTCCTCGCCGATGGGATGGCGCAAGACAATCTCTTGCACATCGCTGGCGAGAATGAAGAACGGCCCTAGCTCAGTCACCCCAGCGAAGCGACGCCCGCTACTTCCACCGCCGACGGCGTCTTGGTGGGGCGAAGAAGATCCGCCCGTCACCATCGAGCCCGCTTCTTGGCCGCCGTTCCGGAACACGAGCACGACGCGCTGTTCCTCGTCACTGCGCTCTCCTTCGAAACGCAATCTAGCAACCCTGACCAGTTCCACCAGCCGACGCTGCCCTTGGACGTAGATTTCCAAATCCTGACGCCCCTGAAAGGTGAACTTATCCACTTGGTGCTGGTTCCCGTAGCGATCGATAATGGTCGCCTTGAGGGGGGAAGTAGCAGCTCCACTGGCTGATACCCATAGCGCGGCCAAAAGTGCAACTTCACCCCATAATCTTTTGCGCTTCATGGCATTGCTCCGCGATAAGCCTAAGGCTGTGCGGCCCCTTCGCTCCCGCTTTCGCCCGGTTGTGCCGGTGAGGGGGGCGGTCCGATGAGAATGTTCTGGGTCTGTCCCATGCTTACCTGTACGAGCCTGATTTCGTCCAAACCAGTGGGAGAATTTTCAATCCGCACCTTGTAATCGCCCACCGGCACAATAAAGTAGCGCACCTCTGTCGAGGTCATGCCCCGACCCAGCATAGTCCGCAAATTGTAGTCAAAAATTAGGAAAGGCATCTGACTGCGGCCCTGAGCATCGGAAAAAATGACCTGAAAACGGCCGATGGGTATGGTCGCGTACATTTCCTGTCCCATTAGAACTTCGACTTCCTTCTCGACGCTGTCGTCGATATCCGTATTGACCACAACCCGATAACTGCCAGGGTCCAGATCGACAAATTGCGGCAGAGAGCGGTAGCCCGTCTCGTATCCTATGGGTGAACTCGCAGCCCTGCGCGGCGATTCCGAGTGAACCTCCTCGCCGGTTTCTTCGTCGAGGACATAGTAGTTTACTTCGTTGATCCCTCCCGTCTCCAACATGAGCCGCCCCTTGCCCTCGGGAATGGGCGGCAGACCATAACCGCCTCCGCTACCTCCGGTTGTAGCACAGCCAGCCACAACAGCCGCTAACGCACCGACCAGAAGCCACTTACGCACCTGCGTATATTCGACTTTCGACGCCATCTTTCCCTCCTTGCGACGAGCTGTAGAAAAAGGACTTAACTACCTAAGAGCCAAGATGGTGAACATAATATAGACCCTCGGCCGCTGTCAACTACTCGTCGCGCCCCGCGAGAGATACGAGGATGAAGTGCCGATCCTTTCTTGGCTGCCGGCTGACGAAGCGCATAAATTCTGCTTTGTCGTGCCATTGGCGCGGGTGCGCCGAAGGAATCGTCACACCCCGACGCAAAAGGTCTTGCCAAAAAGACTCGTTCCCCACGACGAAGCCGGCCGCCACTAGGAAATAGTCTGCGCCCTCAGCCGCGAGGCTGTCGAGCCGCTCGGGCGCAAACTCAGGCGGAGTTATTTGCCATCCCTTGCGATGGCAGTAGTAGAGCAAGGTCGGGCTTTGCGCTCGGTGCGGTACCCCGGTGTTTTCGTCCTCGTCGCCGATGACCAGAAGCGCATCCTGCGGCAACCTGGCGTCGAGTATCCGCCCCACCAAGTGGCAGCTCTGGTAGTAGTTATGCAAATTATTGGGCTGCACGTAATACGGCCCAACCGCCCAAGCACTGTAGGCGGCGACCCCGACGATCAAGGTACATACCAAAACGACGCGCCAGCGGTATTTCCAGTTCCGTGCGAACCGACACCATCCCGCCGATGCAGTACCTGCCTCGATAATGGCTTTGAGCACCCGTCCAGCTAGAAGGGCCCCAACCGGGGCAAAGGGTAGCTGGTAGTAATGCAGTCTGCGATTGCCCTCGGGGATGACCAAGACATAGAGCACCAGCCCTCCCATCCACACCCAGAGCATCCACTCTCGCCGTTGGGTAGGTGCTAGGGCAAGTCCGGCCAAAACCAGCACCACTCCCACAGGCGTATAGACGCTGTTCCAGAAGCGCTTCAAGATCGTCAGATAAAAATCAGCCGTAAAGAGCAGGCTGCGGTCCCACTTGTCATAGCCGTAGCGGTTCCAAATGCCAAACGTCAGGCCGGTTTCTTCAAAGAGCAGGTTGGCGTGCCAGTACCAGAACACGGCAGGAGCCAAGGCCAGCACGAGGTAGAGCCAAAGCGCGGGCTTGAGGACAAAGTTCCATCCCCAGCGCACCCAAGCTAAGGCGACCAGCGGAAAACCGAGATAGAGGGTAGGTATTTTGACGAGAAAACACAGGGCAGCCAAAAGGGCAGCCAGCGCGAAGTCCCATCGGCGACCGCTGTCAATCCACCGCGCGAAAGCCCAAAGCGACCCCACGCTCAAAAGGATCATCAGCGCCTCGGGCATAAAGGTACGCCCATAGTAGATGCCCATGGGAAAAAGCAAATAGAGCAGGGCAGCTAACAGAGCACCCGGCTTCCCCATGCCCAATCGTAGGGCCAGCCAGTAGAGCAGGGCTGCCGCTGCCGTCGAGCACAACGCCGCTAAGAGCCTGCCCAGCCACTCATAGGGACCGTCGGCTGCGGCGTAGAGCAGGGCAACAACGAAGGGGTACAGAGGAAAATTCGTCTCCACATACCCAAGGGTGGTACCGCGCCAATCGACGCGCGGATAGAAGAGTGAATACCCCTCTTCGTAAAAGTTGCGGGCTATGGCGGCCGTATCCGTCTGGCGCCAAGCCTGCTTGTCGGTCAGGGGATCTTGCAGGTTTACAAACCGCAGAGCCAGCCCTAGGGCGAGGGCGACATAGAGATAAGAAGCGCCCGTAGCCCCCTTCGTTTGCATGTCAGATCAGTAGGGGCGCCAGCTTGGCGACATATCGTCGCGGTCTTCGTTGTCGGTCAGGTTGATTGGCATCATCGGCGGAGCGTCCATCTCATCCAAGTCAAATCCGGCCGTTCCGATCAAGTAAATGTCGTATTCGTCGTCTCCCATCTTGCCCGCATAAGCTATCCCCTTGCCGTCGGGCGAAAAGACGGGCTCTTGCTCGTAGGTCTCCTCGGCAATTGAGATGCGGGTCTGCCCTTGGCCATCGGCCCGCATGATCATCAGCTCTTGGCCGCCAAATGCCTCCGAGTTGTAAACCAAGCGGTCGCCCTTGGGAGAAAACGACGCAAACCAGTCAAACTTGCGCCGATTCTCGGTGAGGCGAGTCCGATTCGACCCATCGAGATCAATGAGGTAGATCTCGTCGTTGTCGTCAAAGGCCGAAGAAGTGAAGGCGATGCGGCGGCCATCGGGCGAAAACGAAGGCTCGCGGCCCTGGACCAGCTTGCGCGGGTTGGACCCGTCGGCGGCCATGAGCCAGACGGCCACATCGCCATCGCGCAGGCTGACGAAGGCAATTGTCTCGCTGTCGGGCGAAAAAACGCCGCGCTGATCGCGCTCGGGATGTTCGGTTAGGCGCACGAGATTAGCGCTATCGGCATCCATGACGTAGAGATCGATGTTGGTCACCACGTCGCCGCGAGTGAAGAGGATCTTCTTACCGTCGGGCGACCAAGAGGGATGCTGCTCGGGTTCGGGAGTGTCGGTTAGCTGCTGGCGGTCGCTGCCATCTGCTTTGATGGTAAACAAGTCCCAGTTGCGGACATTTTTCTTGGTCGAGGCGTAGAGGATTGTGCCCTCGCGTTTGAAAGCGGCATTGCTCCCCGTGGGAATGTCGAAGGTTGCCTCGTAGGTCCGCACACCCCATAGCGGCGGAGATTCCACTTGCAAGACCTTGTTTTCCATATAATCCCCCGCGACGACATTGACTGCGTACGCACCGCGGCCCAATTCGATATTGCTGTCCGGCTCGGGCAAGGCGTAGGTTCCGGCTTTGACCAAGTGGTTGTATTTGTATTGGACGTCATTGGCGTCCAAGCGCACGAACTGGCCGTCTCCGCCTCTGATCTCGATTTTGACTTGGTTCGAGCCACATCCTGCGATCGCGACAGCTAAAACCAATGCAGATAGCTTGAACATGTATTCTCCTTACTGAGTTATTGCACACTCGGCCGATCAGGCTAGACCGCTGAGTACCCGCAAGCGCTGGTCGAGATGATCCATCAGCTCGTTGACATTGGCGAAAGAAGTCGCGTAGAGGGGTTCGTCAATCCGAAAGTACACCCGAGCCCCGGGCCGAGCGTAGCTATCGTATTCCAGTCCTATGGGAATCAGCGGTACGCGCATCCCCAACCGATCTTCGGCCTGTACCATATGCTCGACTACTTCCTTTTGCAGGGGCCCCAACTTGTCTTGATAGCGCATGCCTTCCGGGTGCGAGACAACCAATTCCCCGCGCTGGTACAGCCCGTCTAAATAGTCTTGCATCTGCTGGTTGGCCGCGCGGGCCCGCCGAATCTCGGCGCGGCGTTGCTCCCGATCTGGGATCCGCCTAATGTCTTTGGGCCGCACCACTTTGACCCCCCCCATCCACTCCAGTATCCCCCACAGGCCAACCTTCATAATGTAATTGGCATAGCGCCGGGTGACCCTGTACAGCAAGACCCCTTCGAGCAGAATGTCGCGGTACGCGCAATGTTTGGGCAAAATCAGGGCCGGCCCCTCGCGCGGCAGATTGCGACCGCCCTCGATCGCTAAGCGGTGATACCGCATAGCACCTGCCGCGAGCAAGCGAGCACAACAGGCGAGGGCATCTACGCGCTTGATGGAAAAGTCTCTATGCTCAGGCTCTACGGACATGGTTTTACCTGAACAAGTCCTTTACCTTGCCCCAAGTACTTTCGTCCACTTCTGTAGCCAAGGGTTGCAGCAGGTCTTGCCCTAGGCCGGCCAAGTACAAAGCACCCTCGGGGTTTATGGCTGCAAAATAATCCCCGTCGGCGTCCAGCCGCACTTTGATGTACGCGGGCACCTCCGGGGACTGTGCGGCCATCGCGACCGACCACAGGGTCAGCCCCTCAACCGCCGGTACTTGCCCGTCGCGGGCAATGGCGACAAACCGCTGCGCTGCATCCTGTGTGCGTTTTACCTCGCCCTTTAGGCGAGACCACTGCTCCCATAGCCATAAGACCCGCTGGCGCTGCGGGGCCTCATCGTACGAGAATACGTAGAATACGCGGCTGTCTTCCGGCAGGGCCTGGATCTCGCCGCTGCCAACTTCACTCGCTGCGACCAGCAGCAGGACCAAGCCCGTCGCCCATGTCGTTCGTAGTGCGTTCATATCTACCTTATTCGGCGCGAATTCCGCAGTCCTTTTGCACGGCGTCTTTCCCTTGGAGAACCCTCACCAGCGACAGGTGTTGGCTAAGCACCTGTTCGACTTGCACGACGCCGACCCGACGCGGCAGGGACATTCCCAACACCTTGCCGGTATCTGGGTCTTTCAGTTCCCGCCCTTTGTCCCACACGCCGTACTTGTTGCCTTTCTGCACGGAGTCGGCTAATCCCACGTTAATATAGGCACTCAACCGCACTCGCACAGATTGGCCGTTCTGCACTGTATCAGCCACCACCTCTATGATTTTCGGCTCGGAGACCCTGAGTGCGGCCGGCGGTTGGATGAGGCTATCCAGCCCGGCGGCCAAGTGGTCCAGACATCGGCTCACCGACTTGCCCAGCAAGGTTTGGTGGAATTCCTCGCTGCCCCACTCCATCTGCCCCAAGAGGAAGTACTCCTTTTCCAGCGGCACGTAGGCCGCCGGGTTGGTGATCCCATAGCGCTTGCTATCCTCAGCTATTTCCCGTATCACCTCGCCGGCTGCTTCCCCGTCTATGACCTTATAGGGATATAGCTGCACTGTGGTCAGGCCCTGATAGCTCCGGTAGCCGCCGATGGGCACGGTGGCGCGGAAGCGCTTCATGCTCATCTCGTCGATCTGCCCCAAGACGACGTAGTCGGCGTCCACTTCGCGGCCAATAGCCAAGGCGCGCTCGACATCGAGCTTGCCTTGCAATTCTTTCTTTTTTAATCGCACGAGTGCCGAATCAATGGACATGGTGCTGAAAAAGGCACTGCCACTCAGCGAATCGGCCAAGCCACGGGGCATGGCCGAGTATACGTCCCACTCGCCCTTGTATTTCGACTTGTCGCGAAAGGGCATGAAGAGCAGCCGCTGCTTCAGATCCTCCGAGATGGTGCTGTCGCTGACCACCAGCTCCTTTGAGGCCTCCTCCTCTTCTTTTTGCTCCCCCAACCCCATAATCGGTACCACAGTCGCCCCCCCGTCTGCCCCCCAGTACAGCGCGGCCAACAAAGCGAATCCCCCCCGCAAAAACCACCTGTGTCTATCGGACATCAGTGCTCTCCTTTGGTTTGCGTGAGTACGTAAGGCCCTTGCGGCACGACCGCTATGCGCGCCCCGGCCCCGTGCCGCGCCAGCGCGGCGGCTATCCCTTGCTCCACAGAGGAAATGACCTCGACCCACACCTTGTCGCGGTACTGAGGATCAACGCCCTCCGAGTAGAACATGACCTCGGCCTTGTCGAGAACCTTGCACAACTCTTGCAACTGCCATTGGTCGATGGCAAAGAAATCGGGATCCGCAAGGCGAACCGCGAATTCGGCGGCATCGGATGCGCCGAGCAGCATCTCCACAAATTCCGGGCTGCCCAAGCCCTCGGCACAGCGAGCGGCAATGAGGATCGTCCCGCCCTCTTTGACGATGGGCAACACCGCCGTCAGGCCCTTGACGGCTTGGTAAAACGTCAGGTCGAGCGGCCAGCCGGCACTGCTGGTGAGCGCGATGTCAACCGGCTCGTCAACCAAGACGCCGTTCTGCTGCTCAACGAAGCGGGCCCCTTCGGCATGGGCCTTCTCTAGGTCGCCGCAGAACAGGCCGGTGATTTGCCGCCAGTCGTTCATAGCCACATTAAATGTAAAATCAACGCCAGCGTGCTGCGCCACTTCGAGGGCTTGGCGGTGAAAAGGGTTGCCTTCAATGGAACCTTCGCACACCCGGGGGTGGGCCAACAGCTCGGGGCCGTGCAGGACGCGCATCGTCTCAATACCCATCAATCCTGGGCAGATGGCCTTGCGACCGCCCGAATACCCAGCCATTAAGTGCGGCTCGATCAGCGAGGTGGCGATTTTTAAGTCGGCCTCCACGTAGAGCGCGGCGATCCATATTGGGGCACCGCCCGAAGTTTCCCCTAGATACGTCAGGGTCTCGCGGCGACGGGCGGTGTGGTTGACGATGCGATAGTTGCGGGCGATGTCGGCCCCGACGAGCTGTACCAATTCCTCGCCTTCGTTGGGCCGATGTAGGCCGGTGCCAATCAATATGGTAATATCCTCGCGGGCGATGCCTTCCTCTTCGAGAATCCGCAGCATCGGTGGCAAAAGGATGGCGTTGGGGACCGGGCGAGTAATATCGGCAATGACTACGCAGGCGTTTTTGCGCCCTCGCGCCAGCCGCCGCAAGGACTGAGCCCCTATCGGGTGGGCCAGCGCGCGATTGATCCGCTCCTCGATCCGGTCGAGCCCCTCACTTGGGACCATCTGCAATACCTCGGCCGAGTCGGGCACTTCGGTTTCGAGGCCGTCGCGGCCATAGTCGAGCTTTATCTTCATTGTGTGTGCCTAGGCCAATTTGCCATTGAGGTACGCGCGAAACGCCGCGCCGAACTCCCGGTCGGCTAAGGCGAAATCCGCGAAGGCCCGATAGTATGTGAGCGGCGTTCCTATGTCGTAGCGCACCTCATCGCTCGCAAGGCGTATGCAGCGGATCTCAGCCCCGCGCTGGATTAGGACGCGGATGGCATCGGTCAACCACAACTCGCCGCCAACCCCAGGCTCAATCTCGTCAATGGCGGCGAAAATCTCCGGCGAAAAAATATAGCGGGCCGCAACCGCAAGACAACTCGGCGCGGCTTCCACCGACGGTTTTTCAACAATATCGGCGATGGCAAAGTCGTCGCCGGCCTCGCCTTGCGGTGTGACGACTCCGTACTTGTAGGTCTCCTCGCGCGGCACTTGCCATACGGCAATGGTGGCGGCCACACCCCGTTGGACATGCGACTCTATCATCCGGCCGACCACGCCTGGCACTCGCGGCGAGGCGATGATCGTGTCGCCGAACCCCACCACGAACGACTCGTCACCCACGAATTCCCGCGCCTGCCGCACGGCATCGGCATTGCCAGCCGGCCGTCGCTGCCGCACATAGTAGAATTCAACGCCCTCGGCCGCGTAGTCAACCTCTCCAATCGCGCTATCGCCCAAGCGCGCCGCGAGCTCGGGATCGTCGTCGAAGTGATCCTCAATCGAGCGCTTCTTGCGGCCCGTTACAAAGAGAAACTTGTCCAACCCCTGCTCTATCATCTCCTCAACCACGTACTGCACGACTGGCTTGCAACCAACGGGCAGCATCTCCTTGGGTTGGGACTTGGTCGCCGGCAGCAGGCGAGTGCCCAAACCCGCTACGGGGAATACGGCTTTGCGAATTGGCACGGTTTCTTTTTATTTTAAGTTTAAGAGAATCAAGGACATAACCATAAAATAGCACCTAGTGAAAATAGGGCGTAAAAGGTGCTAAATCAAGCCCGGCCTGCCCTCTCTGCGCCACCAACCTCATGTTCGACTTGGCCCCAACTCGCCTGCGCACCTTCGTCGAAGCGTTTCCCTCACTACGCATTGGCGTAGTCGGCGACTTTTTCCTCGACTCCTACCTCAAATGCGACCCGGCCCTCGACGAAAAGTCGCTGGAGACCCGCAAGACCTGCTATCAGGTGATCGGCTACCGCCGCCAACCTGGGGCCGCCGGCAATGTCGCCGCCAACTTGCGCGCCCTCGGCGTGGGTGCGGTCGAGGCCGTGGGCTATTGCGGCGACGACGGCGAAGGCTACGAACTGCGGCGAGCCATGCGCCGACTGGGCTTAGACTTGACGGGCTTGCTCACTGCTCCGGGTCGCTTGACCCCGACCTATAACAAGCCCTATTACGCCGCTAGCAGCCATCGCGACCGACCCGTCATCGAGGAACTGGAGCGGCTCGATGTCAAAAACCGATGCCCGACCCCTACCAGCCTCCAGCGCGATCTCATTGACCACATCCGCCAGCGCCTGAGCCACTGGGACGGGATCGCGCTCATCGACCAAGTCGCCGAAACCAATTGCGGCGTCCTCACCACGCACGTGCGCCGCGCCATCGCCGCTGCGCTCGGCCCTCAGCCCAAGCTCGTGGCCCTCGCCGATTCGCGTACGCGCATCGGACTCTTTAAGCACGCCATCCTCAAGCCCAACCAGCGCGAAGCTTGGGCCGCGCTCGGCGGCCAAGGGAGCTTGTCGCTCAGGGCAGCGCACCACCACGCCCACGTGCTCAGCAACCGGACGGGTCGCCCGGTGTTTCTAACGCTTGGCAATAGGGGGATACTCGTAGCCGACTACAACGCGGTCGAGCACGTGCCGGCCGTGTGCCTCACCGCACCCGTTGACTCGGTCGGTGCCGGGGACACGTGTGCGGCCACCCTCTGCGCGGCCTTGGCGGCCGGTGCCGGACTGACGGAAGCGGCGGCTGTAGCCTGCTTGGCCGCGTCAATTACCATTCAGCAGCTCGGCACGACCGGCACGGCCTCGCCAACCGAGCTGCGCCTCCGCTTGCATCAGTTGCGTCAGGATGCGTAGGTCTGTTCGACAATCGTGCGATTCCGCTCGACGATCGCCTTGGGCACGATCTTCTTCAGGCCCTTGGTCAAGGTCCCAGCGGCCTCGCTCAGCGGCTCGGGCAAGAGCGCGACGCGCTGCGGCCGCTGGTAGCTCGGCAAGCCGGCAGCCGTAGCCTCGGCGAGAAACCCCTCACGGATCTGCTCGCCCAAGCTCAGATGCGTACGCAGGGCGTCTTCGTCTTCCAGCGGCAACCCGTCAATGCCGCTCTTTTTTGCCTCCTCCACATCCACCGTCACCAATGGCAGCGGGTAGTCGCGCTGCTGGTCACCGTACACGAGCACGTGCTCGACTAGAGGCACCCGGGCGAAAATCCGCTCTAGGGCTTCGGGATTGACAAACTCGCCGTTGCGCAGCTTGAACTGCCGGCCAACCCGCCCGTGGAACATGAGAAACCCCTCTTCGTCCATGCTGAACAAGTCGCCGGTCCGATACCAGACCTGGCCGCCCTCCTCCACTAGCACCTGCTCGGTCTGCTCGGGGTCGTGCAAATACCCGCGCATGACATTGGGGCCGCTGGTCCACAGCTCCCCTACTTGGTCGCCACTAGGCCGACACTCGGCCTGCGCTGGATCGTTGTACCCGAGTTCCGACCCGTCTTCGGCCACGATCTTTACTGCCTGCAACGGCCTTCCCACCGTGCCGCTTTTGCGCCCGCCGAGATGATTGGCGGCAATCAGCGGCGCGCACTCGGTCGTGCCGTAGCCCTCGTACGTGGTGATGTCGAGCACGTGGTGAAAGAAGTCCAACGCCTTGGGATCGGCCTTGGCCGAGCCGACGATTAAAAGCTCTAGATGAGGCCCAACCCGCGTGGCGAGCTGAGCGCGAATTTTGCCGATGATAGAACGACCTATCGCAGCCAAAAATAGCTTGTCGCCTAGGCCAGCCCGACCGCATGCCAACCGCTCCTTGGCTGCAACCGAGTGCTGGATCAAGACCCCCTTGACGCCGCCAGCGTCGATTTCCTTTCGCACATTGCCATACACTTTGTCGAGTACCAGCGGCACAGTGAGGAAGCCTTCCGGCTCTGAGAGGCGAATGTCGCTGAGGACGCGGTCGGGCGAGCGCGCCAAGTCCAAAGTCCACCCCTTGGCCAAGGGATAGTAGATGTTGAGAATCCCCATGGAGTGATAGTCGGGCGCGGACTTGAACATACGGAGTGGTTGGCACTTGCTAATCACGTCCCAAACCTCTTCGATGTTGGCGACGATGTTGGCGTGGGTTTGGATCACGCCCTTGGGCAGGCCGGACGAACCCGAGGTATAGAGAATTTTCGATTCGTCTTCCGGCAGTACCTCAACCTCCGGCACGGCCGCGCTGCTCTCCGCCAGCTTTTCCCAAGGGATCGCGTCCTCGGCCTGACCTTCGGTCAACGCGACTTGCGGCGGCTTGTCCAGCCGCTCCCGGACGGCACCAAACCGCTCGTAGCCCTTGCGATCCACGACCAGCAATTCAACCGCAGAGTGCGCGATGCTGTGGGCGAGCACCTCGTCAGGCGACTGAATGCACAGCGGCACCGCGCTGACCCCGATGCAGTCGGTCGCCAAAAAAATTAAGAGCGGCTCGCTGCCGCCATCGGTGAGGATGCCTACGCGCTGGCCCTTGGCCAAGCCCTGCGCCGCGAGGCCAGCCGCGAGCTGATCGCGGCGGCTTTTGAGCTCGGCATAAGTCACAGGCTGGTAGCTCAATGCGCGGCTACCCTCTACGGGCTTGAGTTCGCGAATGGCCGTCTGTTCGGCATAGGTTGCGAAGCTATGGTTGAGTAGATCCTTCAGCGTTTTTCCCATCGCAAGCCTCTTTCCGGTGATTTGTATCGTTTTCCTTTGCGGCGCGCAAAAGGGCCGCTCTAGCCATTGCACACGCGGCCCGGCGACCGCATCTTCCCTTACTTATGAACTCTCGCTGCAACCGCGCCTTGGTTTTGCTGCTCTTGGCCTACCCAGTCGCTTCCTCCGCTCAGCCCTCGGTGGCCATGTTCGGCTACTCGCTCAGCATGGGCAGCGTCTCCGTTGACCAAGAGCAGCTATATCGCCTTAGCCTCCGGCCCGACTTCCCCTTGGGCCGCTTGGGCATTGGCCTCGACTTAGAGATCTTTATCGAGCGCAATGGCGACTTCGGCTCCCGCGGCTGGGAGGCTGGCTCGCCAACCCAAACCTTCGACTCGATCTTGCGCAAGATCTACTACGTGCGCTATGGGCGCCCCAACGACGCGGTTTATGTCAAAATCGGCGCACTCGACGACGTGACGCTGGGATACGGCCTCATTATGGACAGCTACCGCAATACCCTGCACTATCCAGGGATCAAGAAAACCGGCCTCCAGTTTCGCATCGCCAATCTCGCCGGCACTAATATCGGACTCGAAGGAGCGATCAACAACCTGCAAGACTTCCAAGAGGGTGGCGCACTCATTGGGCTGCGAGCCTTTGGATACGCCGCCGGCCTCGAGCTGGGCTTGACCTTTGTGGCCGATCTCGACCAGTACAGCGGCCTGCGCGACAGCGATTCCGATGGCGTACCCGACCCCATTGATGCCTTCCCGGACGATGGCGACTTCGCCCTCGACAACGACGACGACGGCGTACCCGACCACAGCGACAGCGACGACGACAACGACGGCATCATAGACGCCGACTCCGGTAGCGGTCTCTCCGCCGATATTGCCTCCGCCCTGTTGGGGATCAACGCCAATTACGGCGACGCCTTCCCAGTGGACCAAAACGTGGACCGCCACAAGCCCTTCAATAGAAACCGCGTTGGCCGCGACTTCTTTTCGATCTTGGGCGTGGACGCAAGCTACCCGCTCATCCGCGACCTAGGCATAGAGCTCAAGCTCTACGGCCAATTCGCCCTACTGCTCGACGACGACGACGCCCTCTCCAGCTTCGAGGCGCAACAGCAGGGGGTTTTCCCTATCAATCGCCAAGCGAACGGGTTCGGGATCGCCGCCCCGGGCCTGTGGCTGGCTTTAGGCCCGCTCAACGGCCAACTAGATTTCCGCCACTTTCGCCGCGATTTCGACTCGCGCTACTTCGACGAGTTGTACGAACTCGACCGCGCCCACCTCGACCTCACCACCGGACAGGCCCAATCCAAGGACGCACGGCTCGGCCACAGCGATAATCTATCTGGGATCTTCGGTCATTTGGGCACTGAACTCGGCTCGTACGCGTATGCCTCAGCCTCCTATCAGTACCTGAAGGGCACCAGCGACCCCAAACAGCAGCTCATCGCCAGCGCATCCCTGTCGCGCAAACTGCTCAAATACTTCCCCCGCCTCAAGCGCGCGTACGCTTATTTTCACAAAAACAATATCGGCCGGAGCCTCAACGCAGACAGCACCGGTAGGGACGGCTTCTTCGAGCCGAGCGAGGACACCTTCTATGGCTTTGACATTGGACTGAACATGAAAGAAGGCACATCCGTGCGTTGGGATACTCGCTTCATCTTTGAGCGCACCGCTAATCGGCGCTTACAGCGCCACAAAATTATGACCCTCGAAACGGTGTTCGACTTTTAATATGAAAATCACTCGCGTATCCGCCCATTACCTGCGCCTACCCGACATCACCGCTCGCTGCGACGGCACACAGGACACCTGTCTGATCCAAATAGAAACCAACGCTGGTATCACCGGCTGGGGCGAAGTTGATTCGGCCCCCACTGTGGTCAAGGCCGTCGTCGAGGCCCCGCTCTCCCACCAGATTAGCAACGGCCTCGCCAACGCGTTAGAGGGCCTGGACCCGCTGGCCATCGACGTATGCGGGGATCGCATGCTCGACGCGGCCAATTACTACGGCCGCGTCGGCGTGGGCATGCACGCCATGGCCGGCGTCAACCTCGCGCTGTGGGACATTGCGGGTAAAGCACACAATTGCCCGGCCTACAAGCTGCTCGGCGGTCCCTATCAAACCAGATTCCGCACGTATTGCTCCATCCTCTTCGGCGACACGCCGCAAGAGACCGGCGAACTGGCCCGCCGTTTTGCCGGCGAGGGATTCACGGCTATCAAGTTCGGCTGGGGACCCATGGGCCAAAACGAGGCAAACGACATCGCCTTGGTGCGCGAAGCACGGAAGGGGGCTGGGCCGGATGTGGACATCTTGGTGGACGCGGGGCAGGTATGGGACTGGAAGACCGGCTTCAAGCGCGCCGAGCAGTTCGCCGAGTACGGCATATTCTGGCTCGAAGAACCTTTGCACCCCGAGGATGTCGAGGGCTATGCTCATCTCTGCGAGCGCAGTCCGGTGCCCATCGCCGCGGGCGAGGCCGAGTCGCGCTATCAGGACTTTGAGCGGCTGCTCGTCAATGGCTGCATCGACTGGGTTCAGCCGGACCCAGGCCGCTGCGGGCTTTCGGCGATGGTCGAGGTCGGCCGCCTCGCTCACCGCCTGCATCGCAAGGTCGTCAACCACTCGTTCAAAAGCGGCATCACCATTGCAGCTTCCCTGCACGGACTTGCGGCAGTTCCCCACGGCGAGCTCTTTGAATACTGCATGGCCGACTCTCCTTTGCGCCACGACCTGACGCACGAAAAATTCGCGGTCGTCGATGGCTACGTTCACGTGCCGGAGGGGCCGGGCTTGGGTGTAACCATCAATGAAGAGATCGTAGAAAAGTACCTAGTGAATTAACCCAAGGGGTTTTCCACCATGCCCGATCGCCCTACGCTCATCATAGACGGCCACCTCGACTTGGCCTTCAACGCCCTGCACCACCGCCGTGATCTCACCCAAGACGTCCATGTCCTGCGCGAGCGCGAAGACCCCAAACCCCCAGGCCCTTCGCACCCCGACTCGCTGCGCGACAGAAAGCGCTCCGAAAGCACCTCGCGCGGCATCGCCACCGTATCCCTGCCGCAAATGCGCCAAGGCTGCGTCGGTATCGCACTCTCGACCATTATGTGCCGAGTGCAGATGCCTACCGGCCTCCTCGACGACGGCATGAGAACTCAAGAAGCGGCCCACGCCATCGGCCAATCGCATCTTCACTACTACAAAGCACTAGAGCGCGAAGGCCAACTGCGCTTCATCCGCGACCCAACTGAACTCGACGTGGCCATCGCCGCTTGGCAAAACCCCGACCCAACGACTCCGATCGGCCTGATTCTGAGCATGGAAAGTGCCGACCCCATCTTAGGCCCCGAGCAAGTAAGCTGGTGGTGGGAGCAGGGCCTGCGATCGGTAGGTCTGACGCATTTTGGTGCCAATACTTGGGGGCATGGCACCGGCACCCGCGGCGGGTTGTACGCCGATGCCTATCCCCTGCTCGATGCCCTCGCCGCAACGAACATCGCCCTCGATCTGACCCACGCCTCGGATTTGGTCTTCTGGCAGCTTTTGGACTACTGGTCGGGGCCGGTCCACGCCAGCCACTGCAACTGCCGTGCCCTTGTCCCCGGCCAGCGACACCTCAGCGACGAAATGATCCAAGCCCTTGTCGAGCGCGGCGGCGTCATCGGCGCGGTCTTTGCCGAATTCATGCTCAATTCCGCTATTGACTTCGACGATCCAGCAACCTATCCGCAAACTGCCCGCCGCCCCATGTCGGCCGCCGTCGATCACATCGATCACATCTGCCAACTCGCTGGCAACTGCGACCACGTCGCCATTGGCTCCGACCTAGACGGAGGCTTCGGGCGCGAAATGGCACCTATTGACTACGACACCATTGCCGACCTACAGCGCTTCCTCGACATCCTCGACCGGCGGGGCTACTCGACCAACGATATTGCAGCTATAGCCCACGGCAACCTCTTGCGCTTCTTCCGCCAAGCCTGGAGCTAGTATAATGACCGACGCCCGCCCGCTGATCCTCGACAGCCACCTCGATCTAGCTTTCTCCGCCCTGCAAATCAACCGCGACCTGACGCAAAAGGCGTCCACCGTGCGCGTTCACGACTCGGTGCAGACCATGGAGGGCTTTGGCTCCTGCACGGTGACCTTCCCCGAGCTACGCCGCGGTAAGGTCGGCCTCTTCTGCGGCACGGTGATGTCGCGTCTGGACCCGAACGATCGGTGGACCCGCACTGGCATGTACTGCCAAGCCCAGTGCCACGGCGTCGGCCGCGGGCATCTGGCTTATTACCAAGCACTCGAGCGCACAGGTTTGCTCCGCTTTGTCAAAAGCCGTGCCGATCTAGACGAAACCATCGCCGCTTGGCAAGACCCCAATCCAACGACTCCCTTCGGCTTAATCCTCGCCATGGAGAGCGCCGACCCCATTTTAGGCCCGGACCAAGTGCCCGAGTGGCGCGAACTCGGCTTGCGCCTAGTGTCGATCTCGCATTACGGCATCAGCACCTACTCGCACGGCACCGGCACCGAAGGCGGGCTGTTGCCGCCGGCCAAACCCCTGCTCGACGCACTCAAAGCGGCCGGCATTATCATCGACTTGACCCATTTGACCGACCAAGCCCACTGGGAGCTCTTGGAAGCGTACGACGGCCCGGTCTGCGCTTCGCACCACAATTGTCGCACCTTAGTCCCCGGCCAGCGCCAACTCACCGACGAAATGATCCGCTCCATCGCCGAGCGCAATGGGGTCATCGGCACGGCTTTTGACGCCTGGATGCTCGACCCGGGCTGGCAACGCAAAGTTCCTGCCTTTGAGCAACTGACTAACGCCACTTTGGAAACCGTTGCCGACCACATCGACCACATCTGCCAGCTTTTGGGCACGTCGCGCCACTGCGGCATTGGCACCGATCTCGACGGCGGCTTCGGCACCGAGCAAGCCCCGCGCAACCTCAACACCATCGCCGATCTGCAAAAACTCCAGCCCATCCTCGCGCACCGTGGCTATTCGCCAGCAGACATCGCAGGCATTTTCTCCGGCAACTGGATCCAGTTCTTTAAGGACGTGTGGAGCCGCTCTTAATCTGCAACAACATCTGAGCCTGTTCCTGCTTTCTCTTTCTTTTCGTTACAAATCGTTCAAATTTTTCTCTCCTTCTTGTCATTATCGCCATTTTTGCCTATACTTTGCTCAAGTTAATTACATAATAATTTTTAAACTATTTATTTAGGGAGAAATTGACATGGCGAGAGGAGCCGACAAAGTCATCGAAGCGCTCGACCGCTTCGGCGTCGAGTACGTCTTCGGCCATCCGGGCGGCGCGGCCATGCCCATCTTCGACGCGCTGCTCAACTCCAAGCAGATCCGCTTTGTCCTCACCCGGCACGAGCAAGGCGCGACCCACATGGCCGACGGCTACGCTCGCGCCACTGGCAAGCCCGGCGTCGCCCTCGTAACCTCCGGTCCGGGCGCAACCAACACCATCACTGGCCTGCTAACCGCGCTGATGGATTCCTCGCCCGTCGTCGCACTTACCGGCCAGACCGTCACTCCCATGCTCGGCAAAGATGCCTTTCAGGAGGCCGATGTCTTCGGCATCTCCATGCCCGTCGTTAAGCACTCCTATTTGGTCAGGGACCCCAATGACATCCCCCGCGTGATGACCGAGGCATTCCACATCGCCACCACCGGCCGACAGGGGCCGGTGCTCGTCGATCTGCCCAAGGACGTTACGCAGGGCGGCCCCTTCCCCGAATGCACCGCCGATTTTCCAGAGAAGGTGTACTTGCCTGGTTACACTTGGCAGACCAAGCCCGCGCCCGAACTGCTCGAAGCCGCCGCTGCCCTCCTGCGCCGCAGTAAGCGCCCCCTGCTCTACTTGGGTGGTGGCTGCATTGCCTCAAGCGCCCACGAAGTCGCCAAGGCCTTTGCCGAAAAGACGCGGATGCCCGTGACCAACACTCTGCTCGGCAAGGGAGCGTTCCCCGAGCAGCACGCGCTCTCGGTGGGTATGCTCGGCATGCACGGCACGGCCTACGCCAACAAGGCTGTCGTCGGCTGCGACCTGATTATGTCGGTGGGGGGGCGCTGGGACGACCGGATCACCGGCAAACTCTCGGAATTCTGCCCGGATGCGAAAAAGATCCACATCGACATCGACCCGGCCGAATACGGCAAAGTGGTCATGCCCGATGTTTTTATCGAGGGCGATGCACGCCAAGTGCTCGAAGAACTAATCAACTACGTCGAGCCGATTGACACGGCAGCTTGGCTCGCCCAAATCGACGAGTGGAAGGCGAAATACCCGCTCAAATATGGCAAGCGCGGCGGTCTCAAGATGCAGGCTGTCATCGACCGTCTGTACGAGCTAACCGCTGGCCGCGCCGTGGTGACCACCGACGTCGGCCAGCATCAGATGTGGGCGGCTCAGTTCTACAAGACAGCCCACCACCGCCAGTGGCTTTCCTCCGGTGGTGCTGGCACCATGGGCTTTGGCTTTCCCGCGGCCATCGGCGCCCAATTTGGCCGCCCCGAAGAGATCGTGGTCGCCATCTGCGGCGACGGCGGCTTCCAGATGACCCTGTGCGAACTGGCCACTGCTGTCATCCACCGGCTGCCAATTAAGATCCTAGTCCTCGACAACAAGTACTTGGGCATGGTTCGCCAATGGCAGAATCTCTTCTTCGACAACCGCCTTTCCGGCGTCGATCTAGAGGGCAATCCCGATTTTTTCAAGCTCGCCGAGGCCTACGGGGCCAAGGGCTTCCGCATCAAGCGCACCGCCGACATCGACAAAGCCCTCAAGCAGGCTCTTGCCTACGACGAAGGCCCCTGCGTCATCCACGCCGAGTGCGAAAAAGAAGACAACGTCTTCCCAATGATCCCGGCTGGGGCCGCGCTCACCGATATGCTGGTCGAGGCCCCCAAGCAGAAATTGGCCCAACCCAAAGGAAGTACCTGATGCCTACGACTGCCATCGACTTTGCCGCCGCAGACCTCAACGCCCGCCAAGAGGCTGTGGACGCGCCACAACTCAAGCCGACCGAGCCCCAGCAAAAAACGACCATCGGCCTGTTGGTCAACGACCGTCCCGGCGTCCTAGTGAGGATCGCCCAGTGCTTCGCTCGCCGCGGCTACAATATCGAGAATCTAGTTGTCTCGCCGGCCCACATCCCCCAGTGCTCGCGCATGACCATCACCAGCATTGGCCCCGCCGCCGAGTTGCATCAGATCATTCTCCAACTCAACAAATTAGTCGATGTCATTCACGCCAAGGACCACCCGGCCGACAACGCGATTACCCGCGAATTGGCTCTCTTCAAGGTCGGCTGCTCGGTCGCCGAGCGCACCGAGGTCTTGCAGATCGCCGAAGTATTCCGCGGCAAGACGGTCGATATTTCAGAGGCGACCATCACCATCGAGGCCACTGGCACCACCGAGAAGATGGATGCGCTCGAATCGCTTTTGAGCAAATTCGACCTCAAGGAGATGGTTCGCACTGGCAAGGTGGTCATGGCCCGCGGCATCGAGCCAACATAAAAAAAGGGGGACGGGCATCGCCCGTCCCCCTTTTGCCTGCTGTACCTTCCCTTAAAACGCCACGCCCAATTGCCCAAAGACCAAGCGGCCGATCTCCGGTGCTCCAATAAAGGTCCGGTGCTTGTTGTCGAGCGCGTTGGAAACATCTACTCCGAGCCGCAAGCTGCGGCCGAACGGCAGCAGGTAACTCGCGTTCAAATCGAGTAGTGAATATGCGTCCACATCCCCGACGAATACTCCCGCCTGCTGGCGGAACGCCCCCACGTAGCGCCACTGCGCCCCTAGGGTCAGTTGCGGTTGGTCGAAGGTGTAGGACGTGCCTAGCTTGAATTTGTTCGCCGGCGCGTTGAGGGCCACGTCGGCAATGCCATCGACATTTTTAAATAAGGTCTCATCGACATAAGAATAGCTGCCCGTTAGCGACCATTGCTCGCTAGGGAAATAGGCCAAGCTCACATCCAAGCCGTTAAGGGTGATCTCGCCGAAGTTGCGATAGGTCAACATTACTGCCGTCGGGTCGTAGGCCTGCTCCGGCGTAACCGTGCCAAACGGTATGCTCGCGGCCCCACCAGCAAACAAAGTGACAATTTCATCGACCGGAGAAACATTGCCGTTGCCAGACAAGGTGCCCGGCACCTGCATATTGTCGAGTGGGGCAACCGCCGCGGCCAACTCTGCATTCTCGGCCAGCGCCTCGCTGAGGCTGGCACCTAGGGCCACTCCCAGACTTTCCGAATCGAGAAAGACATTGGGCGTCTGGACCTGAAGCGGGGAGACGAAATCTTGGATCCGGGTGTGATATAGGTCGGCGGCTACCACTAACTTGTTGCCAATTAGCCCCTTGTAGCCCAATTCATAAGTCTCGGTGGTTGTCGAGCGGGTCAGCGGTACATCAAAAACATCGGCTACCGGATCAAAGGGTGCCGAATCGCCGGCAGCCACCTTCTCGAGGTTGAGCATACTTAGGGCGTTGTCCAACCCCGTCAGTTGTTCGGGTACCAGCGAAACTAACCCGTCCAATAGCTGCTGGGCGGCAGCTTCCGCCGCTGCTTGGTCTAGCCCTTGCAGCACCCCTATTTGGGTCGCCGCTAGTCCTAGAAAAAGCGGTGTATTGAGTCTGCTCAACACGCCCCTGCGTCCCAGCCCCCACATCACATTGGTAAAGCTCGAATCCCCCAAGTCGATGAAGTCGGCCGGCTTCATCTCCGCCAACGGCGCGAAGGGCGAGCGGAACTGCGGCCGGCCATTGCCCGACCGGGCGAAGGTCCAGCCGCTGGCAAAGCCCTCGCGATAGGTTCCCTGCACGCGGATATCGATGGCCGGCGCAAACCCCAGAGACGGCTCAAAATTCTTGCCCAAATCGAAGGCATCCTGCCTAGAGCGGATATCCAAATAGAGGTTGTTGCTCGACGGAGTGGCAAAGGCGCGGTTGTACGTCAGCCTCAGGGTCTGGGTCTCTTTGGGCTTGAAGACCAGCCCGGCGCGCGGCGAAATTTCGGCGTCGGCAATGCGGTTGTGGTCGTCGTAGCGCAGGGCCACCACCAAGTCGAGCATCTCGCTCAGGGCCGTCTCGCTCTGCACGTAGGCCCCAAACTCGTCGATCTGGTCGTAGTCTTCGTTGCCGCCGTTGATGGTTCCCTTGGTATCGGGCCTCGTCAGCAGCACATCTGCACCGTAAGTAAAGTGCTGCCGCACTCCCAGCGACGAAGAGTGCTGGAGCTGGAACGCGGTCAGCTTGGAATTATCGACGATCGGCTGGCCATCGCGCAGGGTAAAGGTCTTGCCGGCGTTGCTCCCGTTCTGGAAGACTTGGGCGAACCAATTCTTGTACAGCAGGCGAAGCTGGACGTAGTTGTACGCCCAGTCTTGGGTCTGGCCGGCTCCTAAGCCGGTCAACTCGATCTGGTCGCCCTTGCTGTATCCGGCCGCCAAAATGGCCGTCAAGTCGTCTGCGGGCCGGTAGTCCAAGCGCACTTCAGCGCTCTGGCGCTCAATGTCAAAATCGCGCGGTGGGATGTCTGGATTGGCGGCTCTAGCCTGCACCTCCTCTGGGTCTTCGTATTCCCAGTCCATTCCCGTATAGTACTGGGCCGAAACCTTGTAGCCGAGGCGGTCGCCAACAGCCCCGGCGTGGCGCATACCGACTTGGTACACACTTCGCTCGCCCAAGCCAAAGTTGACATTAGTTCCCGCCGAAGTAAACGGCGAACGAGTGATGATGTGCATCACGCCACTAGCACTATTAGGCCCGTAGAGTGCCGACCCCGGCCCCAATACCACCTCGATGCGCTCGATATCGCCGTTGGTCACCGGAATGAAATTGTAGGCATTCAGTCGCAAAGAGGGGACGCGGGCAATGCGATTGTCGGTCAGCGTCAGCAAGGCACCCGAAAAGATATTGTTGAATCCCCGTACGACCACATTGCTTTGCACCAAACCGGTCTGGGAAAAATCTACCGCCGGCAGGTCGCGGATGTGTTCGGCGACGCTGAGTGCCGGCCGATTGCGGATCTCTTTGGCCTCGACCACCGCCACTGAGGCCGGGGCGTTGAGAATTTTTTCCTGACGCCGCGAGGCCGAGACTACATTCTGGTCGAGGAAGATGATCCCGGTCTCCAGCGTCAGCATCAGCTCCTGCTCGCCAGCGACGATGCCAACCCCTTCTCGCGTTAGGGACCGATAGCCGATGTGCGTGACGCTGAGCTGATACTCGCCGGTCGGCAGCCCCTCCAAGCGGAAGCGACCCTCTTCGTCGGTGGCCGTGCCGGTCTTGCCGCTCGGCAGCAGGTCGCCGACGAGGACGATGTTGGCACCCGGGATGGCTTCGCCCTCCGGCCCCACCACGACACCGGCAAGCGTTCCTTCCTCGCCGAAGGCGACGCCCGCCCACAGCACGAAGGCATATAATAGCAGCTTGTACTTCATAATTAGCTCCTTGTTTTTGGCCCAAATCTACCCCCAAGCACATGATCCCGCTACCCCTATACCTGAATAAGCAGCGTTGTGCAGCGTCTGCCGCTTGCTGCCACCGACCCGGGGTCATTCCCGCGCAAGGGGGAATCCAAGGGGGCGGATCGAGCTACCGCTACCGGCTGTCAGAACTGCGTAACGTCAGTAAGCAATCTCGCAGCGCATTACCGAGCAAAGGCAAAATCGCTTCTTCAGGCATCTCGTCGCGTAGCGATAGCTCGGTCTATCTCCACTTCCCATCCTTTCTCCTCTACAGGTCCCGCCGCTCTATTGATTCCCCGCGCCTCCATTGCGTATTTTCCCAGCCTTAATTCACCCACGCTATCGGAGACTTATTCCATGCCAGACAAACTCAAACTCGCCTTTATTGGCTGCGGTGCCATCGCTCGCTTTCACCTCGACGGCATCAAGGGCCACGCTCCCCGCATCGCCGTCACCGCGTTAGTCGATCTCGACGAATTCAAAGCGCAAGCCTACGCCGCTGAAACCAACGGACAGGCCTTCACCTCGCTCGACGAAGCCCTCTCAAGAGGCGACTTCGACGCCGTCGATATCATGCTGCCCCACGACCTACACGAATCCATCGCCCTCCAATGCCTCGCCGCCGGCAAGCACGTGCTGTTAGAAAAGCCCATGGCCCCCACCCTCGACGCCTGCGACCGCATTCTCGCGGCCGCCCGCGAGGCCCCGGGCGTCTTCATGATCGCTGAAAACAGCCAGTACTGGCCCGAAATTGTCGAGGCCCAAAAGTTTCTTGCAGCCGGAGCTATCGGCGAGATCATCACCGCCCGCGCGGCCTTTGTCTATCCTTTTGACGACTACTGGTTCAAAGAAGAGCGGCCTTGGCGCTACGAACAGGGGCGCACCGGCGGCGGCATCGCCATCGACGGAGGCTCGCACTGGATCCGGCCCTTGCGCATGTGGATGGGCGAAATCAAAGAGGTAGTCGGCGTGTTGGGGCATCCGCTCGCGCAAATGGAGGGCGAGTCCCTCGCCCGTGCGCTCTTTCGCTTTGACTCGGGCAAGACCGCCGTTTTCGACGCCATGATGATCGACACGGTCTTTGCCCCGGACCCTTGGTGGCGTATCACCGGCACCAAGGGAGAGCTGACCATCAACGCGGGACTCGACGGTGCCGAACTCTGGCTGTGGGACGCAGACCATCCCGAGGGCAAGCGGCTTTTTGCGAGCTTAGGGTACACCGAGTCCTTTGGGCCGGAACTGGCCGATTTTGCCGCCGCCATCCTCGACGGCAAGGCCCCAGACGCGCCGCCGGAGCACGCTCTCGGCGAGCTGCGCACGGCCTTGGCCCTCTATCGCTCGGCCACGAGCCAGCGTTGGGAAAAGGTGTGGGCGTGATGTTGCACGAACCTCTCCTTTGGGATATATTCAGCCCTTGCGAGGTAGTTCCTCGAAGCACCGAGCATGTTCGACCCTTGGACTCTTCCCAACACCCTATCGCCCTCCTTTTTAATCTCAGCGGCAAAGGCTGTCAAGGCCGAGATGCCCTCTCGATTCAAAACGCATTAGTTATAGAATAGGAAAGAAATGACAGAAAAGTACGTATATCTTTTTGGCACCTCTCAATCCGAAGGCGACAGGGAAATGCGCAACCTGCTCGGTGGCAAAGGTGCCAACCTCGCCGAAATGGCCCAGCTCGGCCTGCCCGTCCCAGCCGGCTTTACCATCACCACCGAAGTTTGCACCTATTACTACAACCACGACACAACGTACCCCAACTTGCTCAAAGGCCAAGTAGAACGCGCTGTTGCAGAAGTCGAAAAAACCATGGGCATGCGCTTTGGGGACGCGGCCAACCCGCTCTTGCTATCCGTCCGCTCCGGGGCCAGAGTGTCCATGCCCGGCATGATGGAGACCGTGCTCAACCTCGGCCTCAACGACGCGATCGTCCAAGGGCTTATCGAACAATCGGGCGACCCGCGCTTTTGCTACGACGTGTACCGCCGCTTCGTGCAGATGTACGGCGATGTAGTCATGGGCCTGCGGCCCGAAGACGAAAAAGAAAAAGACCCTTTCGAGGCCCTGATCGAAGCAAAAAAGCACGCTCGCGGGGTTGAGCTCGACAGCGAGTTGAACGCCCAAGACCTGCGCGAACTGGTCGCTGAGTTCAAGGCTGAGATCGCCAAGCGGCTCGATCTCGGGTTCCCCGAAGATCCCCACGAGCAGTTGTGGAATGCTATCGGCGCGGTCTTCGGCTCTTGGCAGGGCCAGCGCGCCATCCGCTACCGAGAAATCGAGGACATTCCCCACGACTGGGGCACGGCCGTCAACGTCCAGTCCATGGTGTACGGCAACATGGGCGACGATTGCGCCACGGGCGTGGCCTTCACGCGCGACCCCTCCACGGGACAGCGACAACTGTACGGCGAGTTCCTCATCAACGCCCAAGGCGAAGATGTGGTCGCTGGCATCCGCACTCCCCAGCCCCTGTCCGAACTCAGCAGCCTAATGCCGCAAGTGTACGAGCAGTTCCAAGCAATCTGCGCCCAGCTAGAACCGCACTACCGCGACATGCAGGATGTGGAGTTCACGGTCCAGAAGGGCAAATTGTGGATGCTGCAAACTCGAAACGGCAAGCGCACCGGGGCGGCGGCCGTCCAAATCGCCGTGGACATGGTCGCCGAGGGGCTGATCTCACAAGAGGAAGCCCTCCTGCGCGTCACTCCGGATCAGCTCGACCAGCTCCTCCATCCCACATTTGCCGGCTCCAGTCCTCGGGAAGTCATTGCCGTGGGGCTGCCGGCCTCTCCGGGGGCAGCAGTCGGCCAAGTGGTCTTCAACGCCGAAGGGGCTGAAGCACAAGCCGCCCAAGGCCAAAAGGTCATCTTGGTGCGCCAAGAGACTTCGCCCGAAGACATCGGAGGCATGGACGCCGCCCAAGGCATCCTCACTGCACGCGGGGGTGCATCCTCTCATGCCGCCCTAGTCGCTCGCGGCATGGGCAAATGCTGCGTCGCCGGCTGCGGAGACGTAGTCATTGACTACCACGCCGAGCTGTTCACTGCCGGCAACAAGACCGTCAAAAAGGGCGATTGGATATCCCTTGACGGCTCCTTGGGCCAAGTCATGCTGGGCCAAGTGCCCACCGTGGAGCCGAGTTTCTCGTCGGCGTTTGATACCGTGATGAGCTGGGCCGACGACAAGCGTCGGCTGGCCGTGCGCACCAATGCCGACACGCCGCACGACTCAGAAGTGGCCCGCAAGTTCGGCGCCGAGGGCATCGGCCTGTGCCGCACTGAGCACATGTTCTTCGAGACCGACCGCATCGCAGCGGTGCGCGAGATGATCCTCGCCGACGACGAGGCCGGGCGCCGCCAAGCCCTAGCCAAGCTCAAGCCCATGCAGCAGCGCGATTTTGAGGGTATTTTCACCGCCATGGACGGCCTGCCTGTAACCATCCGCCTGCTAGACCCACCGCTGCACGAGTTTTTGCCCCACGAGCCGGCCCAGCAAGAACAAATGGCCACGGAAATGGGCGTCCCTTTGAGCCAGATCGAGGCAAAAATCGCCTCGCTGCACGAGTTCAACCCCATGTTGGGGCATCGCGGCTGTCGCTTGGGGATTACCTACCCGGAAATCTACGAGATGCAGGTCGAGGCCATTTTTGAGGCCGCTGTCAACGTGCGTGCCGAGGGCGTCAATCCCCTGCCAGAAATTATGATCCCCCTCGTGGGAGCCGAGCGCGAGTTTAGCGACCTAAAAGCCATGATCAACCGCGTCGCCGTGGCCGTCGGTGGCGCGATCGACTATCTAGTAGGCACTATGATCGAAATTCCCCGCGCCGCCCTCCTCGCCGACCAAATCGCCGGGGAAGCCGAGTTTTTCAGCTTTGGGACCAACGATCTGACCCAGCTCACCTTTGGCTACAGCCGCGACGACGCCGGCAAGTTCCTTCCCGAATACGTAGCCCAAGGCATTCTCGCCGACGATCCATTCCAAAGCCTCGACCAAGAGGGCACCGGCCAGCTCGTGCGTCTCGGCACCGAGCGGGGCCGCAGCACCCGTCCCCAGCTCAAGGTGGGCATCTGCGGCGAGCACGGCGGCGACCCAAGCTCGGTGGGCTTTTGCCACGAAGTGGGCCTCGACTACGTGTCCTGTTCCCCCTACCGGGTGCCCATCGCCCGCTTGGCGGCCGCCCAAGCCGCCCTTGCCGAGTGAACTTCTGCCGTGAGTCGGGTCATCGCCATATCCAATCAAAAAGGAGGAGTCGGCAAGACTACTACAGCCGTCAACTTGGCGGCCTGCCTCGCCGTGGCCGAGCAAAAGACCCTGCTCATCGACATGGACCCACAGGCCAACGCCACTTCTGGCTGCGGCTTTCAGAACAGCAAGGAAGTCGAAACATCCAATATCTACCACGCGCTGATCGGACAAAAGGCGACTGCCGAGGTCACCTACGAGACCAAGATATCCTTCCTGTCCTTGATCCCCTCGCACATTAACCTGACGGGTGCCGAGGTCGAGATGGTCAACATGATCGCCCGCGAGCAGAAGTTGGAGGGGCTGCTCGACCAAGTCCGCGACCAATACGCCTATATCATTCTCGACTGTCCGCCCTCTTTGGGGCTGCTAACCCTCAACTCTCTGACCGCGGCCGACTCGGTGATGATACCCATTCAGTGTGAGTACTACGCGCTAGAAGGCCTCGGCCGACTGCTCAACACCGTGCGTCAGATCCAACGCCATCTCAACCCCAAGCTCCAGATAGCTGGCGTCCTGCTCACCATGTTTGACGGACGCTTGAACCTATCGCGCCAAGTATCTTCAGAGGTCAAGTCCTACTTCGGCAACAAGGTGTACAAGACCTCCATCAGCCGCAATGTACGCCTAGCCGAGGCCCCTAGCCACGGCCAACCCATCGTGCTCTACGACATCTTGTCGCAGGGATCTCAGGATTACATGAGCCTCGCAGGAGAAGTGATCGACCATGGGTAAAAAGCCGGTCCTCGGCAAGGGCATCAGCGCCCTCATCCCGGAATATGCCGAACCTAGCGGCCAAGGCGACGCCTCGCGCCAGATCGTCTATCTCAACGTCGACGAGATCGAACCCAACCCCTATCAAGCCCGCACCGAGTTCGACGAGGAGCGCATCGACGAGCTAATGCACTCGATCCAAGAGAAAGGCGTCATCCAGCCCATCACTGTCAACCGCATCGGCCAGAGCTACCAGCTCATCGCTGGCGAGCGCCGTTGGCAAGCCACCAAGAAGGCGGGGATCCAAGAAATACCAGCGATCATCCACGAAATCGAGTCTCAGCAAGACTTGATGGAGCTATCACTGATCGAGAACATCCAGCGCGAAAACCTGACCCCCATCGAAGAAGCCGAAGGCTACCGCTCGCTGACCGATAAGTGCTTTCTCACGCAGGAGGAAGTCGCCCGCAAGGTGGGGAAAAATCGCTCGACCGTGACCAATCTCCTCAGGCTGTTGCAATTGCCGCACGAAGTCCAAGAATTCTTGCGCCGCAGCCAATTGCAGATGGGACACGCCCGCGCCCTGCTCGGCCTCGAAGAAGACGAAGACCGGCTCGCGCTGGCCCGCCGAGCGGTCGAGGAAAAAATGACCGTCCGCGAAGTCGAAAAGGCGGTCGCCGATCAGCGCGCGGGCCGCGGCAAAAAGAAGCCTCCCAAAGAAGTCCACAGCGACCCCCACATACGCGACTATGAGGATCGGTTGCAGCACCGCTTCGGCACGGCGGTCAACATCCGCCGCAAGGCAAACAAGGGGTGGATCCAGGTCGCATTTTACAACGATGGCGATCTAGAGCGGATACTCGATCTGCTCGACGGCGAATGAACCTCGATTGGCGCTTCTTGGCCCCACTCCTCGCCCTCGGTGCCTGTAGCTTGCTCCACGACGAGTTCCCCAACGATCCCCCGACCGTGCATTTGGCGCGGATGACCTGCCAGTCGCCGGACAAGGCTTTCCTAGATACCCTGATCAATGGCGCGGATGTGGCCTGTCGGGTCCAGCGCGGCGGCGAGATTCGCTTTGAGGTACGCGCGACCGACGAGGACGACGACCCCTTGTTCTACGAGTGGAGAGCCCCATCTGGAGGTAGCTTACGCGATCCGCAGGCCCAAGAAATCAACTCTTGGTTCGCCCCCCAAACCATCGCCAGCTCCAGCGAGCAATTTGTCGTGCAAGTCCTCATAGCCGACCGCAACTGCGATGTCGTACCCGATCTAGCCGACCGCCAGCACTGCGCCGAAGACGCACGAGTGCTGGTCGAAAACTTCCTCGTGGAGGTCGTGCAGCGCGAACCCGTGCTGGAAGTAACGACCGACGCGACCAGCGTGTTTAGCGCGCCGCAGATATTTATCGACGCGTTTGGCATCGATCCAGACGGAGATCGGCTCGAATACCATTGGGGGCAGGTGGTCGGGGACAGCCTCAGCCTCTGGCCGGAGGCCATTCGCGACGAGGAAACCGGTCGGCAAATTGGATCGCGCGCCGTCGTCGTCGCCTTCTTTCCCGGCAGCCACAAACTGCGCGTTTCCGCCAGCGACGGCGCAGCGAGCACGGAGCGCGAAATCGCTTTCCACGTTCCAATCGAGCCGCCACTGCCGGCTGGCGGCATGGTCAGCCTCACTCTGCCAACGGATCAGGTATATGAGATTGACGCGTACGAATACCCCAACGCCAAGGGCGAGTGGCCGCAGTCCGCTTCGTTTTTCCAAGCGGCGAGCTTATGTGCAGCCGAAGGCAAACGCCTATGCAGCCCGAGCGAGTGGAGCGCAGCTTGTCAAGCTGGCCAAATGCAGCGCTTTTCTTCAACCGACGACGTGGCAGCCTATGAAGGCCGCGACCACTTTGGCGTACGCTTCTGCAACGTGCCGGGTTCGGTCTTTTCCCAATTCAGGAACGACCCAGCCGCACAGCTTGCGCCCTCCGGCTCGTTTCCCAACTGCGGCGGCGCGACCGGCGTCTTTGACTTGACGGGCAACATAAACGAGTGGATAGCCGCTATCGACGACGCCGGAGACCTAGCGGTGTACGTCGCTGCAAGCAGTGTATCTGCTAGCGGTGCCTGCGACGGAGCGACCCTTGTGGGCACTCTGTCCATCGAGAGCCAAGACCCGTACGATATAGAGGTCTTAGCAGAAATCGTTGCCGACTCGCCCTTGCAAAACTACGAGCAGCCCCCCCTTGGGTTCCGCTGCTGCCGTTGATCCCACTTTCCCAGCCATGGACCAAGACCAACTCCGCCAACTGATAGAACAAGTCGCCACCGGTGAACTCGCGCCGAGCCAAGCCTTAGAGCGGCTTAGGAACCTGCCCTTTGAGAACCTTGGGTTTGCCCACGTCGATCACCATCGCGCCCTGCGAACTGGTTTCCCGGAAGTCATTTTCGGCCAAGGCAAGACCTGCGAGCAGGTGCTGGCCATCGCCGAGCGCATAACCGCACATGGCGCACAGATGCTGGCCACCCGCGTCGAAGTGGCCACGGCCCACGCACTCATCGAGCGCTTTGACCGCGCCGAGCACGACCCCCTCGCCCGCACAGTCCTAGTACCAGGAGCCGAACGCCCCGCGTCTGAGGGCCTAGTGGCCGTCGTCACAGCCGGTACCTCGGACTTGCCCATAGCTCGCGAAGCCGTCGTCACAGCCCGCTCCATGGGCGCGCATGTCGAGGAGATTTTCGATGTCGGCGTCGCCGGCCTGCACCGACTCCTAGCGTACCGCGAGCTCTTGCAACGGGCGCGGGCCATCGTCGTGGTCGCTGGAATGGAAGGCGCGCTCGCCAGCGTCGTCGGTGGGCTGGTGGATGTTCCGGTTGTGGCCGTGCCGACTAGCGTGGGGTACGGCGCGAGTTTCCACGGCCTCGCCGCTCTCTTGGCCATGCTCAACTCCTGTGCGGCCGGCGTGGTCGTCGTCAATATCGACAATGGCTTTGGCGCCGGGTACGCGGCAGCTCAAATCAACCGCCGCCCCAGCCAGTGATCCACATCGCCATACTAGCCGGCGGCCAGAGCCGACGCATGGGCCGCGACAAGGCCCTCCTGCCACTAGGCGGCCAGGCCCTGATTGAGCGCGTCCTCGCTGCGGTACGCCCCCTCGCCTATCCCTGCCTCATCATTGGCGACCACGCCGCCTATGCTCACCTCGGGCGACCCGTCCATCCCGACCGCTGCCCCGGACTCGGGCCATTGGGAGGCCTGTACACCGCGCTCAGCACAACCGCCGCGCCTGTGCTCCTCCTCGCCTGCGACTTGCCCTTTCTCACTCCGGACTTCCTCGGCCACCTCGCCGACCGGCGCGGGCCGCATCAAGCGGTCGTGCCCTACACGGCCACAGGACTGCAACCGCTCTGCGCGCTCTACGAGCCATCCTGCTTGGCAGCCGTAGAAGCGGCCATACAGGCCGATAGGCTCGGCATGCGCGACCTGCTGGGCAATCTGAGTCTGGATTTGGTAAGGGAAAAGGATTGGCGGCCCTACGACGAGCGCGGCCTGCTTTTTGCCAATCTCAACGCGCCCGAGGAGTACGAGCAGGCACAAGCCGCACTCCTAAAACCCGGCATCCACCACGCTCAACACCAGCAATAGCGGTAGGTAAAGGACCGAAGCCTTGAGCAGCCGCCGCGCACTAGTCACAGAGCGCGAGATGCCAAGCGCGAGACCGGAGGCGAGAAATAGTGCGCCCAACACTAGCGCCCCGACTAGATAGAACGGCCCGGTGAGGCCCATAAAAGAAGGCAACACCGAAAAAATCAGCAGCAGCACTAAGTAGCCCACGACCTGCCAGCAAGTGCTGTTCCCATCCGGCTCGACAACGGGTAACATCTTGAAACCGCCGCGTCGATAGTCGTCGCGGAAGATCCATGCGATGGCGTAGAAATGAGGGTGCTGCCAAGCAAAGAGAATGAGAAAGAGGACCACGGACCCTGGGTCAATCGCGCCGGTCGCCGCCGTCCAGCCCCCTACCGGCGGCAGGGCCCCCGGCACGGCCCCCAGCGAGGTGTTGAGCCAATTTTGCCGCTTCATCGGGGTGTACACCACCACGTAGAGAAATGCGGAGAGGAGTGCCAAAAACGCCGTCAATAGCCCAGCGGTAAAAAGCAGGAAAAACACCCCGCTTAAAACCAGCGCAAAACCCATCGACAGCGCGGTGCCCGGCTTGACGCGCCCGGTGGGCAGGGGCCGGTTGCGGGTGCGCTTCATCAAACCATCGACATCGCGTTCCAGATAGTGGTTGAGCACCGACGAGCCGGATGTGGTTAGACCCGTGCCGACGAGCAGGCAGCAAAAAAGCAGCGGCGCGTGGATGCCTTGCCCGCCCCAGAAAAACCCCAAAGCGGCCGTAACCAGTACCAAAAAGGCAATTCTCGGTTTAGTCAGTTCCCAGTAGTCGTGCCAAGTAGCAGTCATATCTATCTCGTTCCGCAAGAAAAATATAACGCTGGATTCATCGACGGACAATACAAGGCGGGTTGACGCGGTTCGATGCCCCGCCTATCGTGCTTTGTGCCATGACCCAAGACATCGCCCAACGCATCGCCGCGCTGTCCGCCGAACTCTCGGAGCACTTCCACCGCTACCACATCCTCGCTGCACCGACGATCTCGGATCAGGAATTCGACCGCCTTCTCGCACAGCTACAAGTCCTCGAAGAGGCCCACCCAGCACTCAAGCGGCCCGACTCGCCCACCCAGCGCGTCGGAGGCACACCCACCAGCGACTTCCCCACCGTGCGCCACCGGCGGCCCATGCTCAGCCTCGACAACAGCTACTCGCGCCAAGACGTGTTCGACTTCGACCAGCGGATGCGACAGAGCCTACCCGACGAAGCGGTCGAATACGTCTTCGAGCTAAAAATAGACGGCGTGGCTCTCAGCCTCACCTACCAAGACAGCCTACTCGTGCGCGCCGTCACCCGCGGCGACGGAGTCCAAGGCGACGAAATCACCGCCAACGCCCGCACTATCCCCACCATCCCCCTCCGGCTGCGACAGCCAAGGATCGATTGCGAAATCCGCGGCGAGGTCTATATGGAAAGTAGCGACTTCGCCCAGCTCAACGCCCAGCGCGCGACCGACGACGAGCCTCTTTTTGCCAACCCGCGCAACTCCACCGCCGGCTCGCTCAAGTTGCAAGATCCCAACCTAGTGGCCAAGCGCGACCTGCGCTTCTTCGCCTACTGGATACATATAGCAGGCGGCGGCCAGACGCGCCACAGCGAGTGTCTCGCAACACTCCGCGACTGGGGTCTAATCGTCCCTGAGCACGAGCGCTGTGCCTCGCTGGCAGACGTATTCGCCCTATACGACCACTACGCCGCCACCCGCGCCGCGCTCCCCTATGAAATCGACGGGATAGTCATCAAGGTCGATAGCCTCAGCCAGCAGGAGCGACTGGGCCACACCGCCAAAAGCCCGCGCTCGGCCATGGCCTACAAGTTTCCGGCCTATCAAGCCCGCACGCGGCTTCTCGATATCCACCTGCAAGTCGGACGCACCGGTGCCGTGACTCCGGTGGCCGTTTTAGAACCCGTACCTTTGGCTGGCTCGACCATCGCCCGGGCCAGCCTCCACAATGCAGACGATATCCGCCGCAAGGATATTCGCATCGGCGACACCGTGCTCATCGAAAAGGGGGGCGACGTGATCCCCAAAGTCGTCAGGGTCGATCGAAACGAGCGACCCGACGACTCAGTAGAATATTCCTTCCCCAACCAATGCCCCTCGTGCAAAGGTCCACTCACCCGCGACGCCGAAGAAGCCGTCACGCGCTGCGACAACCCCACCTGCCCCGCCCAACTCCGCCGCCGCCTCGAACACTTCGCCTCGCGCAACGCCATGGATATCGAGGGCTTGGGGCCGGCCGTGGTCGAACAATTAGTAGCAAAGAGGTTGGTGCAGGACTTGGGCGACCTCTACGAACTCGACGTAGAATCCCTTGGTGCTTTAGAGCGGATGGGCGAAAAGTCGGCGCAAAACCTCCTCGACGGCCTCGACCGCAGCAAGGAGCAGCCTTTCGACCGAGTGCTCTTTGCCCTCGGCATCCGCCATGTGGGTGCAACCGTGGCCCGCACCTTGGCCCGGACATTTGGCAGCCTCGACGCGCTGTGCAAGGCCAGCGTCGAGGAGCTGGAAACCACCCACGAGATCGGCCCGACCATTGCCCGCAGCCTCCACGCCAGCCTCCCCGCGCTCCCTGCGCTCGATCGCGTACTCTACAAGCTCAAGAATAAGGCTGAGTTGCAATTTGAAATAGAAGTGGAAGAAGCGGCCGCACCGGCGTCGCATTTTAGCGGCAAGATCGTAGTCATCACCGGCACCCTGTCGAGCTACAACCGCGACGAGGCGGCCGCGCTGATCGAGCACTTGGGGGGTGAGACCACGTCCAGCGTTAGCAAGAAAACCGACCTGCTCATAGCAGGCGAAAAAGCGGGTTCCAAACTGGCAAAAGCGCAGGCCCTCGGCGTCGCAGTACTCGACGAAGCGGCCTTTATCGCGCAACTGAAAGAGGCCGGGCTGGCCTAATTGCTTTCTAGTTGCTGCTTTCCTTTCTCAAAGATCTCGTCGGCCTTTTCCAGCAGCTCCTCGCCCCACACCACAACCTCGCTGCCGATCGCTTCGACCCGTTCCCACCAGTCTGCGTCGTCGCGATGGGTGAAGTACAGGCCGACCAGCAAAACAATCGCGCACACCACCGCGACCTTGAAAACCTTGCGCAGCAGGCCGCCCAGCAATACCACCGCCGCCAACAACAATAAGGTGGCAATGAACGGGTGCGCCTCTGCATAGGCGATGAGCGCTTCTATGGGAAAATCGTCTATCATAGCCATCTCCTAGCTCAGGCCAACGACGCAAATTCCCATTCCTCCAATTCCACCATCCCATCCACTACCACCGGCATTCCCACACCCAAACCTGCCCCTTGCAGCGACCCCACCTCAATCTTTCCTTCCCGCACATCCAAGGCCACCAACCCACTGCCCAACGCCCGATAGAGCTTCCCGTGCGTGGCCAAGCAGACCGCCTGCTCGTCCGCGGTCAAGTGATCCAACCCCCGCACGTAGTGATGTCCATTGCGCTCGACATGCGCGATCCCCAGCGCCGCCACATGCGCCAAATCTTGGTGCAAGGGTACCACCGGCAGATTCATCAGGTCCTCGCCCGAGAGAAAACAGCCCTCCCGCCGCGCCAACGCCAGATTGGCCAGTGCCTTGACCAGCCCTTTGCACGCCTTGGACGAAACGCCTTCGTATCCCAGTGCTAACGCCCGACGAAAGGTGTCCAGCGCATCGTCCGACTCGTCAATGAGCAAGGGACGACGCGCAGCGGCGGCCCGGATGCCCGGTTCTAGGGCAGCATCCAAAGCCACGCTCCGCTCTAGGGGCTGCTCGACATAGATAATGCGCTCGTACAAACGCGGATGTGCGGCTGCAATGCCATCGATCAAGCCGATGAGAGAGTCCATTTCCCGGTATTGTTCGTTGCCGTCGAGCGTGACCTTGTACTCGGCGTCGCGCCTGTCCAACACCTCGGCAATCGCGGCCAACCGCGCCAAGTCGGCCTCCAAGTCGCCATTTACCTTGATCTTGAAGTACGTCAATCCCTGGCACTCGACGCAATCGGCCAGTGATTGCGGCAACCCGTCGTCCAACCGCTCCTCGGGTGCAATATCGCTTGGGACAATCGGATCGGACAATCCCACCGTGTGCCGCACGTGCAACTGCGCGAGTGGCGCAGCCCCTATCACTTGGCTGGGCTCTACCCCTTGCAACTCGGGGTGAATCGCCCCTAGCTCCAAGCCGAGGAGATTGGCCTTGAGCAACTCAAAGTAACTCGCGCCTACCCCGCATCCCACTGCGTCGATCAGGGCGCGCTCCATCAGCGTACTGCCGTGGACAGCGGTCAACCGATTCAGGCCGTGTGCGTCGCCAGCGGATACCGTCTGTGCATAGCCGGCCTGCCATATTGTAAAGAATGGCTGAGGGGACCGCGCCGCATCCAAATACGCTGCGCGCGCTGCACGCGCCGCCCACAGCAAGTCAGCGACATTGTCTTCGTAGCTTTTGGCCGGGTCCTTGTCGAACCACTTAGGTGGGAGGATGTCGGCTGCAACCCCTTGTACCGGAGTACCATTTTTTAGAGCCCCCTGAGCCACCACGTGGAGGATCGGCACGGCGGTCAGCACGGCCGCGCCGTATTTGAAGGGCATGCGGGTATGCACATTCCGCATGTAGAACCGCACCTCCTCAAGCTTTATTTTTACGGCATTCACGAGAATTGCGCCTCCGCCAGCGGCTTCATAGCCGCGATATCGACCGCGCCATCAACCGCGAGACCAGGCCGTTGTAGCGAGCCGACCGCGATTTGGCCCTCGCGAATGTCGAGAAAGCCACTCTGGCCCTCAAAGCGGTACAGATCGCCGTGCCGCTCAAAGCACCACGCCCGCTCGGCGGCCGACAAGTGGTCCAGCCCCCGCACGTAGTGGTGCCCATTGCGCTCAACGTGTCTGATCCCCAACGCCGCCACATGCGCTAAATCCTGGTGTAGCGACACCACCGGCACCGCAGTCAAATCCTCGGCCGAGACAAAGCAGGGACAGCCTGCAGTTGTGCGCTGCGAGGCGAGCGCACTGTTGGCCAGTGCCTTGACCAACCCCTTGCAACACTTGGACGAGACGCCGCTGTATCCCAAGTCCAACGCGCGGCGGAAGGAGTCCAAGGATTCGTCCGACTCGTCGATCAGCAGGGGGCGTTTCGCCGCCAACACCTCAAGGTCGCTCTTTAGCGCGGGATCGAGGGAAAGGGCGCGGTCCATGGGCTGCTCGACGTAGAGGATGCGGTGGTAAAACGCCCCCACGTCCTTTTCAACCTGCTCCAGCAAAGCCAGCAAATCGGCCGCGTTGCCGTACTGTTCGTTGCCGTCGAGCGTGATGTAGTACTCCGCGCCGCTCTCGTCCAACAGCGAGGCAATTTCTGCTAAGCGGTCGAAATCGGCCGCGGGATCGCCGCCGATTTTGAGCTTGAAATAGCGCAGACCCTGGCACTGAATGCATTCTTCCAAGGACTGCGGCAACCCGTCGTTCAACCGCTCCTCGGGCGCAATCGCGGCCGTGCGGATGGGATCAACCAAGCCGACCGTATGGCGGACATACAGCGAGCGCACCGGCTCCGCCGGCAGTACCGCCGCAAGCTCCAACCCCTCTAGCTGCGGGTGAATCCCCCCCAGCACCAACCCGAGGACATTGCCCTGCAACAGTGCAAAATAGGGCTGCCCCAAAGCAACCCCCAAGCCGTCGATGAGTGCCCGCTCCATCAGGGCCGCGCCGTTGGACGCCAGAAGGTAGTTCGTGCCCCGCGCCCGGCCCCACGCCCGACTAGCCTCGTAGCCTGCCTCCCATATTGCGAATGGGGTCGCGCCTGTTCGACCCGACTCCCGATAAGCAACGGCGGCCGCTCGCGCTCCATCCACCAAGTCCCGGAGGCCCTCGGCGATCGACTTGCTTGGGTTTTTGTCGAACCACTTAGGCGACAGCATGTCCGCAGCCCAACCCCGCGCTCGACGGCCATTGCCCAGCTCTAGGTCCATGGCCACGTGTAGCGCGGTCAGGCTATCAGCGACCACGTTGCCGAACTTAAAGGGCATGCGCATCGGCATGTCGCGCACGTAAAATTCGATGTCTTTAATCGCCACCAACATTCGGCTCAACTCGCGGCCAAGGCACGCCGCGCCTTTTCCATCTGTTCGGCCACGGCCTGCGGGCCGGTGCCGCCTTCTATATTACGGCGCGCCAAGCTGTGGCGCACATCGAGCAGGCCCATCGCGTCCTCGCCGAAATCCGCGCTGTGTGTGCGCAGATCGTCCAAGCAGAGATCGGTGAGGGCGCGGCCTTGCTCTAGCGAGTCTCGCACCAAGCGGCCGACGACGCGATGGGCCTCGCGGAAAGGCACCCCTTGGCCCACCAAATGGTCGGCCAAATCCGTTGCCAAGGCCGTGGAATCCACCGCGGACTCCATCCGCTCGGCATGCACCTCCATGCTCTCCCAAGCACCGGCGAAAACCTCTAGGCAAATAGCCGATGTTTCCAGCGCGTCGAAGAGCGGCTCCTTGTCTTCCTGCAGATCCTTGGCATAAGTCAACGGTACGGCCTTCATCGTCGTCAGCAACGCCATCAGGCTGCCGTACACCCGGCCGGTTTTGCCGCGCACCAGCTCCAGCGCGTCCGGGTTTTTCTTTTGCGGCATCATGCTAGAGCCGGTGGCAAAGTGATCGTCGAGCTCGACAAAGCCAAACTCCGACGACGACCAGAGGATCAAATCCTCACAGAAGCGGCTCAAGTGCATCATTAGGATCGCCAGCGCGGACAGGGTCTCGAGCAGAAAATCGCGATCGCTGACCGCGTCGAGGCTGTTAGGAGTAACCTGCGAAAACCCGAGTTCGCGGGCGAGGAAGGCTCGGTCGAGCGGAAACGCGCTCCCAGCCAACGCCCCGGAACCCAACGGCAGAAAGTCGGCCCGACGCCAAGCGTCCCCCAGCCGCCCGCGGTCGCGCTCCAGCATCCAGAACAGCGACAGCGCGTAGTGGGGAAAAAGCACCGGTTGCGCCTGTTGTAAGTGAGTGTAGCCGGGCAGCACCACGCGACTGTGCCGCTCGCCCGACGCCAGCAGCACGCCTTGCAGGTGGCGAATCTGAGCCTGAAGCGACGCAATCGCGCCCCGCAGGTAGAGCCGCTCGTCTAAGTTGACTTGGTCGTTGCGGCTGCGCCCGGTGTGCAATTTGCCCCCGGCTGGCCCGATCAGCTCGGTCAGCCGCTGCTCCACCGCCATGTGGATGTCTTCAAGCGCGTCGGGAAGTGTGCAGTCCGGGGCTGAAAATTCTTCCTGCACCTGCCTTAGCCCCACTTCGATCTGCTCCAATTCCCCAGCACTGAGGATGCCGGCCCGCTGCAGAGCGCGGGCGTAGGCCACGCTGCCCGCAACATCGGCCTTCAACAGCTTGCGGTCGAAGCCAATAGAGGCGTTGAAGCGCTCCATCAACTCGGCCGGCGCGGACTGAAACCGCCCGCCCCAAGGCGTTTGTACCTCGGCCATCAGACACTTTGACGCAAGATCTCGTCGAATACATCTACTACTTCGTCGATGCGATCCCGCTCGACGACCAGCGGCGGCAAAAAGCGCACCACATCGGCCCCGGCCGTGGCCACTAAGATGTCGCGCTGGCGGAAGGCGGTTAGGTAGTCGGCGGCCGGCTGGCGAGTGACCGCGCCGACTATCAGGCCTTTGCCACGGATTTCGGCGATGTGCTCAGGCCAGCGCTGTTGCAGCTTTTGCAGGCGACCGATTAGGTATTCGCCTTTTTCGCGCACCTCGTCGATAAAGCCCGGCTCCAGCAGCTTGCCCAAGACCGAGGTCGCCGCGGCGCAAGCCACGGGATTGGCACCGAATGTCGCGGCGTGATCACCGGCCTCGATGGCGTCGGCGACCTTCTGCCGCAAGAGCGCGACGCCGATTGGCAAGCCACCGCCGAGGGCCTTGGCCAAGGTCATAATATCCGGCTCAACCCCGTATTGTTGATAGGCCCACAGCGAGCCTAAGCGCCCGCACCCCACTTGGATCTCGTCGAAAACCAGCAGCATCTCCCGCTCGTCGCACAGGTGCCTCAGCCCGGCGAGAAATTCCCCAGTCGCGGCGTGGATCCCACCCTCGGCTTGCAACGGCTCGACCAAAATCGCGCAGGTCTGATCTGTGACCAGCGACTCCACGGAGGCCAAATCATTGAATTGGGCGAAGTCGATGCCCGGCAGCAGCGGCTCGAACCCCTTGTGGTACTTGGGCTGGCCGGTCGTCGAGATGGATCCATACGTCCGCCCGTGAAAGGAATTTTCAAAGGCGATGAGGCGGTTTTTGGGTGGGTCGTGGGTGGTGTTGCCCCACTTGCGGCAGAACTTGAGCGAAGCCTCCCATGCCTCGGTGCCGCTGTTGCAGAAGAACACCCGGTCGGCAAACGAGTGCTCGACCAGCCGCTGCGCCAGTGTTACCGAGGGGATTGTGTGGTAGAGGTTAGACACGTGCATCAGCTTGGAGGCCTGGGTCTCAATGGCCTTGAGCACCTCGTAGTCGCCATAGCCCAGCGCGTTGACCGCCAAGCCGCTGACAAAATCGAGGTAGCGGTTGCCGTTCATGTCGAAGAGATAGACCCCATTGCCTCGCTCTAGTACGAACTCGGGCCGACCATAGGTCTGCAAAATGTATTGCGCTTCGCCCTTGATAATGTCTTCGGTTTTCATGGTTTGCTCCGTCGTCCTACTGGACAATTTGGGTCCCAATGCCCTGCCGGGTGTAAAACTCGAGTAACATCGCATGCGGCACGCGCCCGTCAATGACGTGAGTTTTGCGCACGCCGGCTTTGACGGACTTGACACAGGCTTCTACCTTGGGAATCATACCACCGCGGATCACCCCTTGATCAATCAACTCGCCCACCTCAGAGACGCGCACAGTTGACAGCAGAGATGCATCGTCTCCGAGATCCCGCATGACGCCCTGCACGTCCGTCAAAAAAACCAATTTCTCCGCGTGTAGGGCTACGGCAATTTCCCCGGCCGCTGTATCGGCGTTGACGTTGAAGCTCTCGCCTTCCGGGCCGCGACCAATCGGCGCAACCACCGGGATCATGCCCTTGTCTATCAAGTTCAACAAAGGCGCGGTATCCACGTGCTTGACATCGCCGACGTAACCGATGTTCATGGCACCGCCATCGGTCTGGACCCAGTGCTTGTGCACCTGCATGATCCCGGCATCCTTGGCCGAAACGCCCACGGCTCGCCCGTCCAGTTCGCCAAGCTCGCGGACGATCAGCGCGTTGACCTCGCCAAAGAGCACATCCTCAACCACCTTCATCGTCGCCTCGTCCGTCACCCGCAGCCCAGCTACGCGCTGGCTCTCAATACCCAACTCTTGCAGGCGGCGAGTGATGGCCGGACCACCTCCGTGGACCACGACCGGATAGATCCCGACCGCCTGCATGAAGACAATGTCCTTGTGTACGGTGTCTCCACTGCCCATGGTGCTGCCGCCGTATTTGACGACCATCACTTTGCCGCGGAATTCCTGTAGATACGGCAGGGCCTCGATCAGTGTCTCGGCTTTGCCGATATGGACTTGCAAGTCCTGCAAGACTTCGGCGTCCATCACTGCTCCTCACTGCACACCGCGTTGATCTTATAGACTAACGCAGCCGCATCTTGCTCGGAACGAGTGACGATAAAGATCGTGTTCTCGCCGGCAAGCGTGCCCGCGACCTCAGCCCAACCAATGCGATCAATGGCCTCACAGACGCTCTGGGCGTGCCCCGACGAGGTCCGCACCAGCACCATGTTGATCACTTGTTCGGTCTGGACCAAGAAGTCCTGCAACTCTCGCTCTATAATGTGTAGGTCGCGTAGCGTAGCCCCAGCTCCGGGCAGCGTATAGCGAAATCCCCCATCGGCCTGCGGCACCCGGACCACGCCTATTTCGCGCAAGTCTTTCGACAAGGTTGACTGGCTGACCTCAATGCCCTGTTGCTGGAGGACCTCGGCCAATTTCTCGTGCGTATCAATGGCACTTCTGTAGATCAGATCCCGTATGCGAGCCTGCCGCATCTGTTTATTTCGCATAATTTTTATTATTTAATTGAAATAAAAATTTAAAGTTAGCGCACCGTAGGGACTGTGTCAAGAAAAACGCAGCCGCACTACGCTCGGCCCGAGGCCATCTGCTCTTGCAGACGCAGCTTGAGCTGTCGGCGGTCCAGCCCCCGCCAAAAGACCCCGCCAATGGCCAATGAAATGATGCTGTTCTCCTCGGAGACGACGATAATCACCGCGTCCGATTCCTGCGATAGACCCAATGCCGCCCGATGTCGGGTTCCCAGCCGCTGGTCTTCGACCTCTTCCGCCAGAGGCAAGGTGCAGCGAGCCGCCACCAAACGCTCACCTTGAATAACGACGGCTCGGTCGTGCAGCGGGGTGCGCGGGCTGAAGATGGTGGCCAGCAAATCACCCGACACCTCCGAGTTCAGAGGCACTCCGGTCTCAATGACCGGTCTGATCTGGACTTGGCGCACCAGCACGATCAGTGCCCCGTACCCCAAGTCGGCCAAGCGTCCCACTCCACTGACGACCTCGTCGATGATCCGCGATGGCTCGGCCTTGTAAAACCAGCGGAACGCCGGGGTCTGCCCCAAGACTTGGAGGAGCCGCCGCAGCTCGGGCTGAAAGAGGATGACCAGTAGGATTAGCAAAATGGAGCGCGCCTGCTCCAGCAGCCAAGACAGGGCGTTCATCTTGAGCCAAGGCGCGGCCAAGGCCACGATCACCATTAGCAGTAGCCCGGCGACCATGTGCGCTGCTCGGGTCTCCTTGATTAGGGAGAGCAAGCGAAAAAAGATAAAGGCCACCAGCAGGATATCCGCCACGGAGGTCAGCGAGACGGGCAGAAAGCCAAAGAGGTGAAACAGGACCGGGTCTTTTAGCACGGTACTTGGCCCCGCACGGCCTCGACTAAGCGGACGGCTCTCAACGTCGCGGCCACGTCGTGGACTCGCAGTACGTGGACGCCCGCCCCGGCGGCCAGAGCTGCAGCAGCCAAGCTGCCCTCCAAGCTCTCGGCTGCCGAGAGCCCGAGCGTCTTCCATATAAAGGACTTGCGCGAAGCCCCCACCACCAGTGGACGCTCTAAGCCCAAGAAGCACTCTAACGTCCCCAACAAGGCGAGGTTGCCCTCCGGCGACTTGCCGAACCCCAAGCCTGGATCCACGGCCACGCACTCGACGCCCTGGGCGTGGGCGACGCGTACGCGCTCTTGTAGGAAAGCATACACCGTCCCAGGCAAGTCGTCGTAGTGGGTATTCTGCTGCATGGTAGCCGCCGTGCCCCGGCGGTGCATCAGTACCACGGGGGCCTTGGCCTGTGCGGCGACCTCGGCCATGGCCGGATCGTGCCGCAGGGCACTAATGTCGTTGATAATATCAGCCCCTACCCCAAGGGCCCGGAACGCCACCGCGGCCTTGACCGTGTCAACCGATATGGGCACAGCGCTCTGGCGGCGGAGGCCCTCGACGATCGGGAGAACCCGAGCGCACTCCTCGGCAACCGAAACGTCTTCGGCGACTCCGTACATCGGCGGCCGCGACGATTCTCCGCCTATATCGACGATCGCCGCTCCTTCCTCCACCATCTCCAAGCCGCGCTCCACCGCGGCCCTCGGATCGCAGTAGCAACCCCCGTCGTAAAACGAATCGGGCGTCGCATTGAGGACGCCCATGATCTGCACTTGATCGCCAAAGTGGAGGACGCGGCCTCCCAACTCCCAGATCACGCCCCATCCTCGTCAGTCAAGTCGCGCACTGGTTTGCGGGCGAGAGGCTCTCCGGCCAAGACCTGGTCGATCTCCGGGTCGTCGAGGACCTCGTATGCGAGGAGGGCGCGAGCCAAGGAGTGGAGCTTGTCCTCGTTGTCCCCGAGGATGCGCAGTGCGGCTTCCTCGGCCTCCACCACCAGCTTGCGGATCTCGCGATCGACAGCTTGAGCGGTCTCCTCACTCATGTGGGGGCTGCGGACGAATTCCTTGCCGAGGAAGACCTCGTCGTCGCCGCCGCCCAACGAAAGGGGGCCAATATCTTCGTTCATGCCCCAATCGCAGACCATCGAACGAGCCAGGCGCGTCACTTGCTGGTAGTCGCCTTGGGCTCCAGTCGAGCGCTCGGCAAAGATCAATTTCTCGGCTGCGCAACCGCCCAGTGCCGTGGCCAAGTGCGCCTTTAACCGAGTCTCGGTCAGCGAACGCCGCTCATCGGCCAAAAAGGCTACCATCCCCATAGCCTGCCCCCGCGGGATGATGGTAGCCTTGCCAATGGCCGGGCCGCCTTTGATGCTCTTGGCGACCAAGGCGTGGCCCGCTTCGTGGTATGCCGAAAGCCACTGATCCTCTTCGGTCAGGACCATGCTGCGGCGCTCGGCTCCAAGCATCACCTTGTCTTTGGCTGCCTCAAAGTCGCCCATGTCAACGGTCTTGCGATCGCGCCGCGAAGCCAGCAAGGCCGCTTCGTTGACCAAGTTCTCCAAATCGGCTCCGGAAAGCCCAGGCGTACCCTGCGCCACCTTTTGCAAATTGACGTCCGGATCCAGCGGCACTTTGCGCACGTGGACCTTGAGTACGCCCTCCCGACCCCTGACGTCGGGTAGGTCAACCACCACCCGGCGGTCGAAGCGACCGGGCCGCAAAAGCGCCGGGTCGAGTACGTCTGGGCGATTGGTCGCGGCGATGAGAATGACGCCGTCATTGGACTCAAAGCCGTCCATTTCTACTAGAAGCTGGTTGAGGGTCTGCTCGCGCTCGTCGTGGCCGCCGCCAATGCCCGCACCTCGGTGGCGGCCCACCGCGTCGATCTCATCGACGAAAATTAGGCACGGGGCATTGGCCTTGCCCTGTCCAAAGAGATCGCGCACGCGCGAAGCCCCAACGCCGACGAACATCTCGACGAAGTCCGAACCGCTAATCGAAAAGAAGGGCACACCCGCTTCGCCGGCTACCGCACGCGCCAAGTGCGTCTTGCCCGTACCCGGCGGCCCGACCATCAAGACGCCCTTGGGAATCCGCCCGCCGAGACGCTGAAACCGGTGCGGATCCTTGAGAAATTCAATGATCTCCTCCAGCTCTTTCTTGGCCTCGTCGGCCCCGGCCACGTCGGCAAAGGTAGTCTTGTGCTTATCTTCCAACAGGAGCTTGGCCCGACTTTTGCCAAAGGAAAACAGCCCGCGCGCGCCGCCCTGCATCTGCCGCAACATGAATATCCAGAAGGCGATAAACAGCAGCCACGGCAAAAAGCTGAAGAGGAAATTGTACCACCGGAATGGTTCTTCCTCAAAGCGAAAATCGACCCCTTTTTCCTCCCACTCGCGCCTGGTCTCCGCGTCTATTGGACCCAAGTTGACCACAAAGCGGGTCCGGTCGTGCAAGACGCCCTCGAACTCGCGCTCGCCGACAATGACGGCCTCGGCGATGCGGCCCTCCTCCAAGTATTGGCGGTATTCCTTGTAGGAAACGAGCTGAGGCTCGGAGGGTTTGCTGCTAAAGAATTTGGCGGCGAAAATCATAACCAACACGAAGAAGAGCCAAAACGCCTGAGTGCGCGAAGGGCGGCGCCAGCGGCGCGGCTTGTCTTCGCCATCGGTCTGCTGGCGATCCGGTTCGCGTTCGTCCCTAAGGCGCGTGGGGCGCTCCTCCTCGGCCTGCTTTTTTCGTCCCTCCATGACAGATGCTCTAGGTCTCAGTCGCCGTCCCAACGCCTCAGCGTACACAAGGCGATGCGGCTCGTAGTGGATTTTATTCTGAAGGCATGACTAGAACGAAGGGGCGCGACCCAAGCTATTTTCTCTCCCCGGGTCAGCACCAGCACTTCGTCGCGCGAGATTTTCGGCCACTTGGCGTCGATGAGAAAGTCGCTCAGTTTTTTGTGCCCTTCCATGCCCAGTGGCTGGAAACGATCGCCCGGCCGCAGGCTGCGCACTTGCACCCGCTCGCCGAGGCGATTCGCGTCTAAAGCCACCTGCGCACCTCCTAGCTGGGCCTTGTCGAAGTACTTCGGCGAGACGATTTGGACGCGGATTTCCGCACCGTGCTCTCTTAGCACCAGCGCGCCGGGTATGTCGAAGCCGCACACAACCGGCGGCCGCTGCCCGCGACGTAGGATATAGCGCGTGCCACAGCCCTGCCCCCTCAGCCCAGCACCCAACACCCGCAGGCACTTGTCGCCGGCCCCAATCCAGCCCCGCACTCGCTCGACGCGGACAAAATCAAAAGGACCATCTGTGGCGGCGAGGCCCTGGAGCGCGGCGCGCAGTACGCGCCTTTGTACGGCTATATGATAAGCGAGAAGCCTAGTACTATCAAGGGCTACCTTGTCGTTACAACGCTCACAAACCACTGTATCTAAAGCCTCTTGGGTTAGCTCGGCGATCAGGTTGTCCTCGGCTTTGAGAAGCGCGGCCGTGCGATTTAGAACCTCGGCGATGTTAGGGTTATAGCTCTTGAGCAAGGGCATTAGTTGCCCACGCACCCGATTGCGCAAAAATCGCGGGTCTCGGTTGGAGGGATCCTCTCGGTAGCGCAAGCCCCGCTGGTGTGCGTATTTTTCAATCTCAGCGCGCCGCACGCGCAGCAGCGGCCGCAGATAGCGGCCCTCGCGCACAATCTCCATCCCCCCTAAGCCGGTGGCACCGCTACCGCGCAACAGGCGCAAGATCACGGTCTCGGCTTGGTCGTCGGCGTGGTGCCCCAAGATGATGAATTCGGCCCCGACCCGGTCGGCGACTTGGTCGAGAAAGGCGTAGCGCTGCCGCCGACCCGCTTCCTCCAGCGACAGACCCTCGGTTCGGGCGTAAGTCCTCACGTCGCGCCGCTCTAGCGAACAGGGCAACCCGCGCCGCTTTGTCTCGCCGGCGACAAAGCGGCTGTCGGCCGCCGAATCCGGCCGCAGCGCGTGGTCCAAGTGCGCCACGTGCAACCGGTGCCCTAGGCCATCCAAGACATCGAGCAGCACGGTCGAATCGACGCCACCCGATGCGGCGACGACTACGCCAGCACCTGCCTCTAATCCTGCCTCCTGTAGCACTTGCCACACACTGGCGACTATCGCTTCCATGGCCGTCGTTCCCGTGGCGCGAAAACAGAAAATTCTCCTGAGCAAGTAATGGAGAGGGCAAATTAGACGAAGAGGTGCCCCTTGACAAATGAACTAATGTGCAGTATATATAATTTCAGGTTTGCTTTCACTTTTCCTCCCCAGTTATGGAGGTACACTCATGCCCAAACCCCTAACCGAGCGCCAACAGGCGATTTACGACTTCATCGCTGATGCAATCCGCTCTGGGGGCCCCCCCACTATCCGCGAGATCATGGATGTCTTTGACATCAACTCCACCAATGGCGTCCGCACCACCTTGGAGGCTTTAGAAAAAAAAGGCTACATCCGCCGCCGGGCGCGCCGTTCCCGGGGCATAGAGCTCGTCGATTACGTCAGGCCCGCCTCCCTTTCCACCGACCTGCGCGAAGTGCCCCTAATTGGCCGGGTCGCCGCGGGCACTCCCATCCTGGCTACTCAAAACATCGAGAACACGCTCAACGTCGATGCATCGCTCGTTCCCGCTTCGGGCGATGTCTTCGCGCTGCGCATCCACGGCGAGAGCATGTGCAACGCCGGGATTCTCGACGGCGACATCGTCATAGCCCGCCAGCAAGACCGCGCCGAGCACGGCGATATAGTCGTCGCGCTGCTCGACGATGAAGCCACGATCAAGCGCTATGCACCCGAATCCGACGGCATCCGGCTCCTGCCTGAAAACGAGGCGTTCGACCCCATCGTCGTCCCGCCCAACGCCGACGGGTTCAGCATCGCTGGCAAAGTAGTGGGCCTCATGCGCCGCTTTTAGGTGTGCTTAGGTGGATGCTGCTTTGCGGCGCGCCCACGCACGCGCCATTTTTGACGCCGGGGTCGCGGCTGCCGATCCCGGCCATTGCGTCCACCAAGCCCTCGCGGTCGCAGGCGATAAGTTGCGCTGTGGTCCACTTTACTTCCCCCTCGATACCATTTCCAGCCTGCGCCTAGTCGGTGCTGGCAAGGCCACCGCGGCTATGGCCGCGGCCGCTGAAGCAATCCTCGGCGACCGCATTGAGTGTGGGGCCATCAACACCAAGTACGGCCACGCGCTGCCGTTGGCGCGAGTCGAGACTTTTGAAGCCGGGCATCCGGTCCCGGACGAAGCCGGCGTGGCTGGTGCGCGACGCCAGCTTTCACTGTTGGCGAACTTGGATCCCAACGCGCTGGTCCTTGGCCTCTTCTCCGGCGGGGGCTCGGCCCTGCTGCCCGCCCCAGCCGAGGGCCTGACCCTCGCAGAAAAGCAAGAAACCACTCGCCTCCTGCTCGCCTGCGGCGCGACCATCAACGAAATCAACGCCCTGCGCAAACACCTCTCAGCCATCAAGGGCGGGATCCTCGCCCGCGCGGCCGCGCCCGCCCGCACGGCCGCCCTCATGCTCTCGGACGTCATCGGCGATCCCCTCGACACCATTGCCTCCGGCCCGACCCACCCAGACGCCACGACCTTTGGTGATTGCCTGGCGATAGTCGATCGCTACGACCTGCGCCACCAGCTTCCCGCCCCAGTCCGTCAGCACCTCGAAGCCGGTGCCCGAGGGGAGCGGCCGGAAACCCCCAAACCCGGGGATTCCTGCTTTGCCCGCGCCGAAAGTTTGGTCATTGGCAACAGCCGCTTGGCCATTGACGCGGCCGCGCACAAAGCCAGCGCGCTAGGCTACGAGGTGCTCGTCCTCACCAGTCGCTTACAGGGCGAGGCGCGCCATGCCGCCGCCGCATTGGTCTCCATCGCCCAAGAAACCGCAGAGACCAACTGTCCCATCGCTCGGCCCGCCTGTCTCATCGCCGGCGGCGAGACGACCGTCACCCTCCGCTACAATGGCAAGGGCGGGCGCAACCAAGAATTGGCCTTAGCCGCGGCCCTGCAACTCGACGGTTGGCCTGCCATCACCCTGCTGTCCGGCGGCACCGATGGCACCGACGGCCCCACCGATGCCGCCGGTGCCCTAGCCGATGGCCAGACCTTGAGCCGCGCCCGCGCCCAAGGTCTCGACGCCCGTGCCTTTCTCGATCGCCACGACTCCTATCGCTTCTTCGCGGCGTTGGACGACCTCGTCATTACGGGCCCTACGGGCACCAACGTCATGGATCTGCAAATCGTCCTCATATCCTGAAGATCGCCCCCTTTGCGGGAGGTGATGCAGTAAGCCGATTTGACACTCCGCCACCCTTCCGCTAGCTTTTTACAACCCATGCCCAAGAGCCTTCTTCCGCTTACATTGGCCCTGTTGCTGACCGGGGCTGCACACGCCGCCTCGCGCTACGCTGGCGAGTTCCTCGGCTTGGGCGCGGGTGCCCGCTCTGCGGCCTTGGGCAGCGCCTATGTGGCCCTTGCAGACGACGCCACCGCGGGCTATTGGAATGCGGCCGGCCTATCCGCCCTCAGCAGTCGCCAAGCGCTCCTGACGCATGCTGAACACTTCTCTGGCCTCATTCAGCGCGATTTTGTCGCCGTCGCCCGGCCGGGCCGCCTCTTGCACGGTATGGCCCTGAGCTTAGTGCGCATGGGCATTGGCGACATCCATTTTACCGAACTGCCAGATCCCCTCCAGCCTCCAAGCACCGACAACCGTCCTCGCATCGCCTCGACCGAGCAAAGCGTGGATTACGCCCTGTATCTGTCGGGCAGTCGCCGACTCGGTGCGCGCCTATCCCTCGGGCTAAGCACCAAGGCCATTTACCGCCACGTCGCCTCCATCAACGCCTACGGCTTCGGCCTAGACCTAGGCGCACGCTACCAATTGAGCGACCAAATCGCGATAGCGGCGAACGTGCGCGACATTACCACCACGCCCATCGTCTGGAATACGGACAGCACCGACCGCATTCAGCCCTCGCTGCTGTTGGGCGTAGCGTACGCCATACCCATGGCCAGGGGCCAAACCACCGCCCTCCTAGCCACCCATTCCGGCGGCGACACTGCGACCGCCGACGTCCCGCTCAACGCCGGGCTAGAATACCGCCACCATTATATCGCCCTGCGGGCCGGGCTAGAGGAAGGCCGCCAGTCCTTTGGGCTAGGGCTTACCCCCCACCGCAACCTCGATCTCGACCTCGCCTATTTGCAGCACGATGCGCTCGAAGCAACCTACCAGTTGTCCGCCAGCTTCTGCTTCTGAGCAACCCCGCGTCGGCTACGTAGCCTTAGCTGGTCGCCCCAACGCGGGTAAATCTACCCTCTTCAACGCCTTCTTGGGCCAGCGGCTCTCCATCGTCACCGCCAAACCGCAGACGACTCGCAGCCGCATCCTCGGCATCCTCACTCGTCCACAGAGCCAAGTGATTTTCTTAGACACGCCGGGCCTGCTCAACGCCTCCTACAAGCTACACGAGACCATGGCGCACCAGATCGACCAAGCCGTCCGCCAAGCCGACCTCGTCTTGCTGCTGTTCGACGCCTCCCGTCCCAAAGATCGCGGTGCGCTAGTGAAGCACTTCATAGCGCACACACGGGCACCAGTCTTGGCCGCGCTCAACAAGATCGATCTAGTACAACCCACCCAGCTAGACGCCTTGCAAAAAAGCCTCGCGGACGAGTTCGGCATCTCAAGCCCTATCCCGGTCTCCGCCCGGCGCGGCGACGGACTCGGCAAATTGCTGTCGTGCTTAGAGGCCCAGCTACCCTGCGGCCCCAAGCTCTACCCGGACGACATGGTAGCCGAACAGCCCGAACGGTTTTTTGCCGCCGAACGCATCCGCGAGGTAGCTTTTGAGCACCTTGAGGACGAGCTACCCTACGCCATCAACATCCACATCGAGGAATTCCGCCAGCGCCCAGGCCACAAAACCTACATTCGCGCCATTATCTACGTCGGGCGCGAGAGCCAGAAGGGCATCGTCATCGGCAAGAAGGGGATGCGCCTGCGGTCCATCGGACGCCAAGCCCGCGCTGCCTTAGAGGAACTACTCGAAGCGCCTGTCTATGTAGAACTATGGGTAAAAGTCCGCCCAGACTGGCGCGACAAAGAGCGCGATTTGCGAGAATTTGGGTATCTCTGAGCCTCAGAAAGGAACGCCAATGAACATCCTAGTCGTCGGCAAGGGAGGGCGCGAACACGCCCTCGTGTGGAAGCTGGCGCAGAGCCAGCGCATCGACAAACTCTACGTCGCCCCCGGCAATCCCGGCATGGCCTCCCTCGCTGAATGCGTCGATATCCGCGTTGACACGCCCGTGGCTGAACGCGAAAAACTCGTCGGCGAAATCGAGCGCCTAGTCGCCTTTGCTCACGAGCGGCAAATCGGGCTGACCGTCGTCGGCCCAGACGACGCCCTAGCCGGCGGCATAGTCGATCGCTTCCGCGCCAGCGGCCTGGCGATCTTTGGCCCTACTGAGGCCGCCGCCCGCATCGAAAGCAGCAAGGTCTTCGCCAAGGAGCTAATGCAGCGCGTCGGCGTCCCCACCGCCCGGCACCATAGCTTCACCGATAGCCAAGCCGCCAGTGCCTATATCCGCGCCCAAGGGGCCCCGATCGTGGTCAAGGCCAGCGGCCTAGCCGCCGGCAAGGGCGCGGTCGTCTGCGAGAGTGTAGATCAAGCTCTCGCAGCAGCGCACGAAATGCTCAACGAAAACATTTTAGGCGGGGCCGGCCACCATATCGTCGTCGAGGAATACATGGCCGGCGAGGAAGCCTCGCTCTTTGCAATCTGCGATGGCGAACATTTTATCACTCTGACGCCCGCCCAAGACTACAAAGCTATCTACGACGGAGACAAAGGCCCCAACACCGGCGGCATGGGGGCCTATGCGCCGGCACCTGTGATGACGCCCGCCTTAGTGCGCGAGGCTGAGGAGCGAATCATCCGACCCGTGCTGGCCGAAATGCGCCGGCTGGGCACCCCGTACCAAGGTGTGCTTTACTGCGGGCTGATGCGTACCGAAGCGGGCGTTAAAGTCGTAGAGTTCAATGCCCGCTTCGGCGACCCCGAATGCCAGATTCTCATGCCCCTCCTCAAAACCGACCTCGTCGATTTGCTCATTGCCGCCTGCGACGGCCGCTTAGACCAGGTGCAAGTCGAATGCGCCCCTCGGGCGGCCGTCTGCGTGGTCATGGCCTCGGACGGTTATCCGCAAGCCTATGAGAAGGGCTTTGAGATCCGCGGCTTGGAAACCTTTGCTGACCGCGACGATATCCTCGTCTTTCACGCCGGCACGGCCCAGCGCGACGGTCGCTTCATTACGGATGGCGGCCGGGTGCTCTGCGTGACGGCCACGGGCACCGATATCCAAGCCGCCGTCGCCAAAGCCTACTCGGCAGTCGATCAGATCGCCTTCGACAACTCCTATTGCCGCCGCGACATCGCCTATCGCGCCCTAAGATAGGGGTCGGTGGTCAGTGGCCAGAGACCAGCCCCAGCACCACGCCCGGTGGCCGGGACGGGGGACTGATCACTGGCCACCGGAAACAGGCTACTAAATATGCCCAGCGACGCGCTTCGCCTGCGCAATATGCGCTTTTTTGCCTACCACGGGTTTTTCCCCGAAGAGACCGCACTCGGTCAGCACTACGAAGTCGACGTCGAACTCTACGGCGATTTTCGCCAAGCAGGACGCAACGACGATATTGACGCAGCGATTAACTATCCGGAGGTGTACGCGCTGGTGGCCGAGCAAGTCACCGGCTCGCCCTGTAAATTGGTCGAAACCCTCGCCGAGCGCATCGCCGAGAAGGTGGGTACCCACTGCGCCCCGGTCGAACTCATCGTCCGCGTACGCAAACCCAACCCCCCGGTCGCCGCGCACTTTGACGGCATCGAAATCGAAATACACCGTTCCTATGCCTGAGCGAGCCTATATAGCCATCGGCAGCAACCTCGGCGACCGTCGGGCGTACCTCGAAGCCGGGATCAGGGAAGTAGCCGCGCTCCCCGGCACGCGCCTCGCGGCGACCTCCCGCGCCTACGAAACCCGGCCGCTGGGGCCGGTCGCGCAACCGGATTTCCTCAACGCTGTCTTTGCTATAGAAACTTCGCTCACCCCCGAGCCGCTGCTAGCAGCCCTGCTCGCCGCAGAAAAAAAACACCAGCGGCAACGCCACATTCACTGGGGGCCGCGCACTCTCGATCTCGACCTTCTCCTCTATGGAGAGCGCATCGTCGAAAGCGCGGATCTGACCCTGCCGCATCCGCGCATGAACGAGCGCCGCTTCGTGCTAGTGCCCCTCTGCGAAATCGCCCCTGACCTGCACCATCCCATCACCAGCCTACCCTTCGCTACCCACCTCGCCGCACTCGCTGACGGCGGGGACGCCCGCACCGTCGGCCCTCTCACCCTCCCCACCATTCCATGAAACGCATACACACAGTCGCGGAAATGCAGGCTCAGTCCGACGCTTGGCGCGGCGCGGATTTGTGCATCGGGCTGGTGCCGACGATGGGGTTTTTGCACGAGGGGCATCTCAGCTTGGTCGATCACAGCCTTGAAGCCGCGGCTCGCACGGTCGTCAGTATCTTCGTCAATCCGCTGCAATTCGGACCGAAAGAAGACTACGCCATCTATCCGCGCGACATGGAGCGCGACCTCGACCTGCTGTCTCGCCGCGGGGTCGATGCGGTCTTCCACCCGCGGACAGCGGAATTCTATCCCTCCGATTTCTCGACCTTCGTCGAGGTCGAAGAGCTAACCAAGGGCCTGTGCGGCCCTTTTCGCCCCGGGCACTTCCGCGGCGTCACCACCGTAGTGACCAAGCTATTCACCGCTGTCAAACCGCACCTAGCCGTCTTCGGCCAGAAAGACTACCAGCAGGCGACCGTCATTCGCCGGTTAGTGCGCGATTTGAATTTGGATTTGCGCATCGAGGTCGCTCCCACCATGCGCGAGGCAGACGGCTTGGCCATGAGCTCGCGCAACATTCTTCTCAGCGCAGAGGACAGACAGCGTGCATCGGCCCTCTGCGAAGCGCTCACAATGGGCCGAGAACGGGTCGAACAGGGAGAGCGCGACGCCAGCCGGATCATAGCCGAGATGCGGGCGCATATCGAGCGCGCGCTCAGCCCGCGCATTGACTACATTTCTATCGCCCACCCGGACACGCTCGAAAGAGTGGCCCATATCACCGGCCCGGTCGTCCTTGCACTAGCCGTGCGCCTGTCCAACGTCCGGCTGATTGACAACATCGTCGCCGCGCCGATCGGCCACTAAGTAGCCCACTCTCTTAAAGGGAGGACAAAACGCAATGGCTTCGAATATCGCCAAAGTGGATAAGCGATTCTTGTGCCCTGGGTCGCCCCCGATGGCCTATAGGTCATCGGCCAAGGCGATCACAAAGTGTACAAGTTGGATTATGAAACCGGCGAAACCTTGTTCGCAGCCCAGACCAATACGGTCCACGCCAGCGGCATTACCGCGGGGGGCGGGTATCTGTGGATCGCCTCTACCTATGAACCCAAAATCGCCAAACTAGAACTGGCAACGGGCCGCACCATCGCCAAATACGACTCGCCCGGTACCGGCATCGCAGCGCCTCGAGAGGGTATCGCAGACGCACACCCCACCGGCTCCCACGGCTTGGAATGGAAAGACGGCAAGCTGTATGTGGCCACGCCGCCCTCCCAAATGGTCCACGTCATAAACCCCGACATCTCGGAAGAAGAACGCCAATTTCGCACCCCCGGCATCGCTTGGGGCCGAACGACAGGTTGTTGGTGGCCGGCACCGTCAGTCTGCTCGACACCAAGGATGGGCGAGTCTATGACGTCATCCGGGTGGCCGCCCCCGATGAGGTACACGGATTGACCGCGCACCAAGGCGTCTTGTGGTACTGCGACGCCCATACCCGCGACATTGGCACCCTAGAGTTGGAGGATTGAGTTCCCCGGACATCGTAGATGGTCAGGCGCACCGGGGCCGGCGCATGTATCTGATAGGGAATCCTCTTACTACACGACAGTAATCCAATGGCCGTTACGCATGGGCTTCTTGCGCTGCGCTCAGCGCGACCTTGGGAAGCAGCGCACCAGCTCTTGTTATGCTGAGCAGAGCGCAGCAGCTCATACCCCTTCTACTGTCGTGTACTTAACGGTTAGTCCAACCTTCACCGGACCAGCATCAACCGGCGCGTCCGCGTCTCTCCACCCGCCTTCAACACGGCCCAATACGCCCCGCTGGCCGCGCGTTCACCGCTCCAGCGCGCCAAGTGCTTCCCGGCCGCGAGCCGCTCCGCCACCAAAAGGGCCGTGCGCTGGCCCAAAGCATTGTATATCGCCAGTTCGATGTCCGCTTCCCTTGCCAAGCGAAAGGGTAGGTTCACCGCGCTATTGGCCGGGTTCGGATACGCCGGTGCCAAGTCACTGGCCCCGGCCCGCTCCTCGGCCTGCATGGCTACAACCGTGGGTGTAACATACCGGGCCGCGAGGACAAAATTTCCGCCCGTCGGCGAGGCTCTGCCGACGATAACCGTTGCGCTATCTACGTCCGTGGCCTGCACCTGCCCTGCGTTGTCCTCGCTAAGTTCCATCGCTACCAGCTCGCCGTGCTGGCCGCGCATGGCGTACACCCACACGGCATAGTGCCCCTCGGCCGCCCCGACGAAATCAACGGCTACATCGCCTTCCGAGCGAATGATCACATTAGCCGCGCCCCATTGATCTCTGACCTCGCCAGCCAGTGCCGCGAAGGGGATCTCGGGCGCGGCAATCGCGGCTGCACGGCGGCCGCGCAGGGCCTCGTACCCAGCCGCATAGTTGGCCGCGATCCACAAGCGCCAAGCACCCGCGTAGTTCTCGATCCAGTCTTGACTTTTGAAAGCGTCGTCAATGCCCAAAATGCCGTTGCGCGGCTCGGCGACGATTTGGCGAATCAGCCCCGGGCCATAGCGCTCGGCCAAAAATGAGGCGAACAAATAGGTCTTGCCGTAGCTTGCTGACTCAAACGTCCAACTCGTTAGATTGCGGCTGGGATCCTCAAGAAAACTCGGCACCATGCGTGGATTGGCTTCGGGGAAACCCACCAACTCTTCGGCGTATCCAGAAAGCCCTTCGTCAATCCATGCCTCCTCGTCGGAATCGCGGCCCCAGTGAATCAGGTGCTGGAATTCGTGCGCTAAAGTCGCGTGAGCGAGATAGGCACTGAAGACCAGCTTGTGCGCGTCGAGGTAAATCGTATCGCGCCGCAAGTCGGGCTGCGATACCCGGTCATACAGCGTACCGTCAAAATAGCCGACTATCTCCTCGCCGGGCAGGTCCAAAATCAGGATAAAGATGCGGGGATCGCCGTCCTCATCAACAGGCTCGCCAAAGGCATCAACCGCTATTTCAAATATCCCGCGCTCGGGATCGGCCGGGGTCTCCGCGTCGAAAAGCGTACCCAGCTTATCCACATCCTCCTGGGCCGCTTTAATGTCCCACTGGCTCTCCTCGACGAAGATATAGCAATGCGTCCCCTTGTAGCGGCAGGTGGCCCACTTGAGCACGGGTTCGGTCGGAGCGTAAAAGGCGAGTTGGGTCCCCACTTCAATGGGGCCCAGTTCTTGACTTGCCCCGACTGCCTTGGCGGCCGGCGTGGGGAAGGACACGCGGTGCTGATCGAGCCAACGCGTCCCGCAGATCCGCCCTTCGGCTGCGGCCGCCAACGGCAACGAGAGCATCCACGTGGCCAAGGCCACCCGCGAGAAAAAGCAGGCCATCAGTAGAAATGCCGCACGAGGAAGAAAGCCGCTCCCGCAGGACCCACCACCACCTTGGGCGCGAAGCTGGTCTGAGCTTGATCCGCGCCAGCCACCCGCGCCGCATGGATAGCGGCCACGAGGTGATTGACAATTACCAACCCCGTCATATAGAGCGCCTGCCGATGCGCGTGCTGGCTCGCATTGCGCAAACCTCGATAGCGCTGGCGCGACTCGCCGCGATCCCATTCCCAGAAGAAGTCCGCGTCCACAGGATATAGCTCTGCCTCTGGGCCGTCCTCGTAGCGGGCAAACTGGTTGTGCTCCAGCCGGCTCGCATAAAACCCCAAGTCGTCGAAATACTCGCGCCCCTTGCCCTCTGGCCGCGCACCCGCGCGTTCCGCCGCATGCGCCCGGTACTGATCGCGGCGCACTTGGCCCAGCCACTCAAAGCCCCAATATCCGCCCCAAAGCGCCAACTCAGCGGCCAAAAAGCCACCGCCGCCGCTTTGGGCGTATTTCTGCCCCCAACCGGGCACCAGCAAGGAGCGCCAAAATGCCCCTTGGGCCTTCCCGGCCTCAGCCACGCCGGGCAGTAGCAAAACTAACGCAATCCATCGCCACATCGGCTCAATCCAATGGCTTGTACGCCACGAGCATGGGCACGCGCGCCCGCACCCAAGGCTGCATGACCAACGCAAAGCGCGTCCGCCGCCGCAGGGCTGCTTCGTCTGCGCCCGCAGCGCGTACGCGCGCCACCCGCGCTGCATCAATGGCACTGATAACGTGGTTTATTAGAATGACTCCGCTTACCGTGGAGGCTCGCTTGAGAAAGCGATTGCTCTCGTCGCGTTGGTCTTCGTAACGGGGTCGTCGCGCGGAATGGAAATTTTCGACTGAATCGACTTCAGTAGGCTTGGCGGGATTGCCAGTACTGCGCCTCACTAGATCGGTCCAACCGGCTGCGAATTGGTCATATTTGCCAATCAACTCGTAGTATTGCTGGATCTGGCTCGGCGCACATTCGCCAAAAGCCGCACTACCCAGCCCACTTGATTTCTGCTGCTGCATCCACTCGTTTCGCGCCGGAATGTACACTTCGACGACTTGGCTGACTTGGCTACTACACGGCAACGCATGCGTGATTGACGAATTGTTCGAAATCGCCGAGCCTCGCCAAGCCAAATAGTTGTGCGGATTCCAGTGTTCGTCGGCTACTGCCCGGAACTCTTCCTCCACGTCGTTGCCCTTGCCCTTCCAAGCCACCCATAAGCCCACCAGTGCGGCTTCGGCCCCTAAGAACACCAACCCCCGCTTCTTCGACCCCGCATACCACTCGCCCAACCCCGGTACCAGCGCGGAAAGCAAAAACGCCCGCTTTGACGACTTGCCCTTGTGCGCCTCTGTGCGCGGCATCGGTGCCGGCTCAGGATCAGCACCACCTTCCACCGCCTGCAATCCCACCAAGAACGCCTGCCCCTCTTCACTCAAAATACTCGGCAATCCCTCAGCCCAGACGCTGGCGGCGGTTAGCGCGGCAACCAGCAGCGCGAGCCCTGTCCTCGTCATAAGAATCTCCTTTCTATTGCGGCAGCGCCCAACAGCGCGACCGGCTATTACACTCTAGTTGCCTTCACATTCGAGATGATTTCTCAACACATTAGGGAAAGCGAGCGGGGAAGCGACTTGCCGTGACTTTTTTCGCCGGTTTTCCCGTTGTAGCTCGCCATGTACGAAAGCCCCTGGTCGTTCATGGCTTGCAGCGCGTCTGAGAACTCATCATAGCTCCCTGTGATCTCTCGTAAAGGACGTACCCTGATAGGGCGGGTCCAAGTAAATGAGGTCCTCTTTCGCAGCCTCTGCGACCACCTTGCGAAAAGCGACGTTTTTCCGGCGAGCAGCGAGTGCGCGGTGCGCTGCTTGGAGGTCCAGAACTCATTGACGAATACGGGGATGCCGTCGCATTCTTCGACGACCGTCTCCTTGTCGTAGCACCGCCATTGTTCAAGCTCGCGTTTGAACTCGTCGAGGGTCAGGCGATCACTATCGGTGAAAGGGAGTTGGCGTTCCCAGCAATTTGAGTGTTTTAGATCGATATACAGTATAGTTCCAGCGCCGAGCATTCCCCGTTCATACCAATAGCGAACAGTCGGCTCGAAGATCTTCCATACGGGTATCTTGGAGAATTTCTCGACATCGCCGACGAATTAGCCTTCGATTTCGGACAACTTGGCCATGAAACCATCTTCGTCGAACTTACGACCTGAACCGACCATGTAGCTGGGACAGAAATATATCTTGCTCGTTATGGATCGCACTCCCCACTTGTGACCATCTCCGTCGAGCAATCAAAACCCGCACCTTCGCTTGGCGATAGCGTTCCTTGCAGATACGTCGTTCAAGAATGAATGAAACGTGATGTCGTCGATGAAGTATTTCCGTACTTCGCTTTGGGTAAGGTGCAAGGATTGGGCGACATTCTCCAAGTCCCACCCCAGACACCTACTTGCTCAATCTCGATCGTGCGAATTCCTCCGATCCTATACAACAGTGCATCCCTACAAATACCCGAACAACACGGTAAAATACGATTTCCAACGCCCCTTATCTCGCACCTCGTCAATCCCGTAAGCCACATCCACCTGTACCCGCGCCGGCACACTGTAATAAGAAATCAAATCAAAACGCAACTGCCCCCCCACATCCCGCAGCGGGCCGTCGCGTCCATACCGTTCGTTCCACTCGCCTATATCTCGGTCCCAAGCCTTGCCCATGCTAGCGTACACCGCGCCATACACTTTGTCGAAATATAGCTGTGCAACGCGCTTGCCCATATCCGGTAGCAGGGGAAAGCGCAGCGTCGCCGTACCCATCAGGGCCTTGCGCCCCTCAGTGCTGTAAAAAGTATAGCCCTTCATAAAACTGAGGCCGCCGAGGCGGTAGTCGAAGAAATCGCCGACCCGCGTCGTGTCGTTCACCGCGTCGCTGTCGATCCAGCCGCCGTACAGCCGTAGGCCCAAGCGGGTATTGCCGGGCATGCCGATGTACTCTTTCCAATCGACGGTAAATTGGTTGTAAAAGAGCTTGATATACTCCTCGTCGATAAAGGACGCCTGCTCGTTAAAGCCATCTAGAAAAAAGTTGAACATCCGGTCATAGCGCGCGTAGAGCTGGCGGCCCACAGGGCTTATATCGCGGTCACGCCGCCGCGCAATCAGCTCCATCCGATAGGCCAACCCCAAGCCAAAGCCATTGAGATAGGTATAGCCAAAGGGCCTTTGCCGCTGGCGCTCAAAGCCGATGCCGCCGTCTCGGCGCGGCATAAAAGCCTCCCATTGGACACTGGCATCGTAGCGGTCGTACGTGGCCGAGGCCGTCAGCTCCCCATGGCGTCCCAACTTGCCGCGCACCCCCACGCCGAGCTGGCTCAAGCTGTAGTTGACGGCGTTGACAATGCCCGCCCGCGCCTCCGTGCTATCGCCGCGGGCCGAGCGCCGACGCTGGTTGAATACCTCTAAAAAGAAAGTGGGACGGAATCCCTTGAACTCGTATATAGCGAACAGATCGCGGTCGGCATTGGCCGGCGCGATGGCACCCCCGGCGAATACGCTCTGGCGATTGAGCACATCGCCAGAGGTGAGGTACGCGCCCGCTTTGAAATGCCCTTCATCTATGGCCAGCCTCGGCAGGATCCCGGTCTTGAGAAAGTCAATGCCATACGCTTGGGGCGCACTTGGCAAAGCGGGTGCAGACGCGCCGCGCCAATCCAGCGGCATGTCTTGAAAAAACCACGCATCTTCAGCCGCCACCGGCGTCCCCTCGTCCTGTAATCGGCGAATCTCAAAGCCAGCCGCCGTATAAGCCGCAAAGACGACCTCGCCCTCCGGGCCAACCGACGGGTTGAACGCGCCACCGATGGTGTTGGTTAGCTGCCGCAGCGCGAGCGTTTCCAAGCTCAGAGCATAGATATTGAAAATGCCGCTGAAATCCGACGCGAAGACAATCTCCTCGCCATCCGCGCTCCACGCTGGGTCGCGGTCTGTGCCGGGCGTAGCAATTACCCGCCCGGTCCGTAGGGGCAACCCTTGTGGTTGCCCTATTGGATCACCAGCCCAATCGCCATCAGTCCCCAATTCCACCACGGCGATGTCGCGCTGTCCCTCGCGCGAGATCGCAAACGCCAGCTTGCGTCCGCCGGGCGAAAAGCGCGGCGTGTAGAGCTGGGTGCCGTCCGCGAAATGGGTTAGATAGCGCAGTCCCGTGCCGTCGGCCCGCATCAGCGCCAAGTTGTTGCTAGTACCCTCGTTTTGCACGAAAACAATCCATTCGCCATCGGGCGAATAGGCCGGGTACAGCGCGCGCATACCGCGCGTCAGCCGCTTGACGCGCGGCGTCTCCGGTGCCGTGCCGCTGACCATGGTTGGCACCAACCACAGCATACCGCGCCAAAAACTGGGGCCGGCGGCAGCGGAATTCCACTCGTAGATATCCGCTTGCCGCGAACCGTATTTGTCGGCCCGGTCAATGCGCGAAAAGAGCAGCTTGCGTCCATCCGGCGACCAATCCACGGTCGAAGCCGCCGCTGGGAAGGCTGCGACTTCCTCCTCGCCTGTAGCGAGGTCACGCACTACCAAGCCGTGCGGCCCGTGGTGCCGCTTGCGCGTCGATAGATACGCCAATTTCTCGCCGTTAGGTGCAACCTGCGGCCGCAGGTTGGAAAAGCCGACATCCACGATCTGCTCGCCCTCGCGCAGCGGCCCCAACGCCGCTACCTGTGCCCGATAGCCCTGCCGCAAGGACTCGATCCACTCGTCGTACAGCGCGTCCGCGCTCTTGCCCAAAACCTTTTTGTACGCCCCATCAATGGCGAGGGTGTGCCACTGCGACGCGGCTTGGTACAGCGCGGCGATTTTTTCTTCGCCGTACGTCTCGGCGATGTAGCGCACCAAGCCAAAGCCGTGGTCGTACACGTATTCGTTGCCAAAGCCCTGCTTGCCAAAGACGCCCATCTGGTCGAAGGATAGCTGCTCATCTGCAAGCACTAAGGATCGGAGCACCATGTCGCGATTGGCGTCCCAGCGGTCGTGAGCCGTAGTCGCAGTCCCGTACTGGGCCGCGCCCTCGGCCAGCCACATCGGCACCACCGTGCCCATCACCGGATAAGAAGCGATGACGTCTGGATAGCCAATGAGAATGTCCGGCCGATTCTTCTCCCTCTGGTAGCCAAAGTACTGCAAGTAGAGCGCGGGGACGCGCTGCACGCCTTTGCGCGCAGCACCCAGCGAAACGATGTGGGCAAATTCGTGGGTTATTACGTTGCGCAGCCAGTCTGAACTGCCGCGCAAGTCGAAGTCGTGGTCGAGCGACGTGGCCCAAATCTCAATGGTGTCTTGATAGAAAAAAGCCGCGCCATTGGCGTAATCGTCGTGGTCTTTGAGCACGATCCGCACGCGCCCGTCGGGTGCGTACCCATACAGTTCGGTAATAGGTGCGTACGCGGCTTCGGCAATGTGCGCGGCCCGCGCCGCCGCCCTCTCTAGCCCCTCGTGGTAAAAAATGCGGAAGTGCTCGGTCTCTACCACCTGCCACGCCAGCTCCGGGTGGTTTTGGGCGAGGGATGAGCTCGCCCAGCTAATCAGCAAACAAAATGCACACAGGCCGGCCAGCAGAGTCGTCAGTTTCCCCATAGAAGAGTTCTCCTCAGCTCGGAATACAATGATGCCTCTGTTACTAAGGCGATCTCACTGCTGCAAAGGCACTCCCCTCGCAATACCCACTTGGCGACCAAGCAAAACGCCAACCCCTCACTGGCTCACCGCCATTTTGATCACGGCTTCTCCTCGCCGTCCGTCGTCGCCGTGCGCGATCAATCGGCATAGATACAGGCCGCTCGCATAGCCTTCCACCGACCAAGTAATTTCGTGCTCACCGGCTTCCAAGCCGTTGCTTCGGTGCTGCCAAACGCGCCCGCCCAACGCACCGAACACCTCCAATTCGATGCGCCCGGCTGCGCTCAGCGCAAAGCGCAAATGCGCATCCTCGCCGGGGCCGACTGGATTGGGATAGCAATAGACCCGGTCTAGCAAGGACGCCTCGGGCTTTACAACGGGACGGCCAGCTACCAGCGCAACCCGCGACCCAGCCCCATCGGCACCGGCCTGAGGCCAATGAGCCGGCCCCCCGGCGTACCGCGCCGCCACCCTCTGCAGATCCCACGCATATATGGCCGTGCCATCCAAGGCTGCTAACGCCAAGCGGCCATCGCTGCCTAAGTCCAATACCACCGGCGACGCCGTCGGAGGAGCGGCCATTAGCAGGGGAAAGCCCGCCAAGAGACGCCCATCGTCTTCTATACCAAAAATTCCGCTGTGGCCAGCGACGAATATCTCCTGCTTGCCATCGGCATCCACGTCGCACAGCATCGGCTCGAAAACGAGATCGCCGACCTCGGCAAAGCGCGGCAAGGAGGTGGGAAAGTCGGCTTGGCGCAATCCGTCGGCGCGCAAGGCGTGTATCGTTCCACCCCGCGCAAGCAAAACCACCTCCAGCAGGCCATCGCCGTCCAAATCGCCCAGAACCGGCGGTGCGGCTAGCGAATCGCCTAACTCGACAGCATGAGACCCGATCTCGACTTGGCCGCTGGCTGTGGCGAAGACCCACTCGACTTGGCCGTCACCATCCAAATCGCTCGCGGCTGGGGGCAACGAGGCTGCAGCCACCGGTGGCCTTTGCTCCTTTAACTGGCCGCTTATGGCATCTACCACGTAGAGCTGTTCCGCTCCGGCGAGCAGCAGCGCGGCCTCCGTGCCCGTGCTGAAACGCGCGTCCGATGGCACCTCGTTCAGCGCGAGCCGCCACAGCGGTTGGTCGGCCCCGGCGTCCCACGCGCTGACTTCTGCGTCGCGCCATAAAAAAATCGCGAGTCGGCCATCGCCGTCGCCGTCCCCAGCAGCCAGCAACCGTGCCCCTGGTACTCTCCACGGTGCCACACCATCTCCGGTTGCATAGCCGACCTCACCTCCGGCCTCAAAGAGCAACTCTTCTACTCCATCGCCGTCCAAGTCCGCGGCTTGTAGCCGGCCGTCGCCCGGCAAATCCCGCGGCCAGCCCGGGCGCGCACGTCCAAAGCGTATGGCCACCTGCATGGTATCGCCGGGAGCGGAAAGCACTTCGATCTCAATGCCGGTCTCCCACTCTCGGTTGCTGCGCGAGTCAGGTTGAGTCGCCGGGCCGAACAGCGTTTGTCCGCCGATAAAGAACGGGTCGTCGGGCCACCCCTCGACTTGTCGCTCCCACGCAAGAAACGGATCGCCAATGTCGCGGTACCCATCGGCCTCTTCCAAGGCAATGCTCTGCCAATGGGCCTGATTGTTCGCGGCACTGGGATCCGCAGCGCGGGCCATCACGCCTTCGTCTATGTGCCATATCAGCATCCCCGACCCTGGGACAAAGGCGTCGTATTCCTCCATCGCCACCCACACGCCTTCCTCTATAGTGACCTGATCGCGGTCAATCCACACCACCTCTTCGTCCTCGCCCTCCACAACACCGCGCTGCCCGCGCTGCTGTCTGTTCTCCAGCAAGAAGTACTCGCGCGCGTCAATGGGTATGCGCACGGCCTTGGGGAGGTCGCCGCTGCGGTCGGTGGCTAGCAGCGATAGTACAGTGTCGCGCCGCACCACCACCGGCTCGATCCACCCTAGCTGCATCTTGCTCCACGCCATAGGATGCGGCGGTGCGAAGCCAATTCCCTCGAGGCTGTCCGTCCGCACGTAGCCCGAAGCGTTGACCCCCACGTCCATCAGACTCCAGCTGCCTAGGGCTGGCAGGCCGTCGACGAAATTGGACAACCCAGGCAGGCCCAACTGGTGGCCAAAGAACTTGGCCAGCAAGCCATTGAGGCCGACCCGGCCGTTGAGGCTAGGCGACTCTGGCAAGATCCACGCCTGATCGATCTGTGCTCCGCCCAAGGTTAGCGGGCCGCCGTTAAAGAGCGCAAAATCGCTCTCGGCTAGGAAGACCGAGCGAATGTCGTTCAGCCCGCCGGTCTCGTAGCCAACTCCGGCGTGGAACACGAGGAAGCTATTAAATTCGTCCAAGCGCGGGCCATCGGGATCGGCCAGCGCGGCAGCAAGAGCATCGCGCACCAGTTCAATCCACTTCGCGCCAATTTCCTCAGTCGTGCGTCCGTTGCCGTAGTGGAGCATGGGTTGGGGAAGCGCGTATGCCTGCCGCGAGGCGCGGGGGAACACCTCGGCGGAGATCGCCACCCGGCCGTCGGAAACGACCTCGTAATAGCGCGCCAACGCGGTCAAATGCCGCTCGAAGTAAGCGCGGTCGTGCGGCGGCACATCGTAGGGAAGCGCGTACTCCTCAGCCGCTTCCTCTGCCGAGCGCAGATCAAACGCGCCGACGCCAGTCGTCGTCAACTCATCTGGCCTTTCGCGCGGAAAATCCACGCGCAAGACCAAGATTCGCCACTCGGCATCGGCCGTAGTGGCCGCCGCCAACAGTAGTGAGAAGCAGAAGCCTAAGAGGAACAAGGGGGCCAAATCGCATCGTCGCCGCGCAGCAACAGGACCCGTGTCCGATTGGAACATCCTCAGAAAATGAGATTCAGGGAAAACCGCGTATTGTCCTCCAGCGGCGTTATCTTACTGGCATCGACATACGCCACATCGAATTGGAAGCGGTTGTACTTTAGGCCGACGCCAAAATTCCGGGTCGCCAACTCGCCGTCGGTGTCCCGCGAAAGGCCCGCACGCAACGCGATGAAAGCCTCGTCTTCGCGGGCGGAAAGCCCGTATCGGTATTCGCCGCCCACGTGCAAATCCATCTCCTTGAACTCATTGCTCGCGCTCTCGTCAGCCCACGCCTTGACCAAGTTGCTGACAAAAGATCCATCGGCGATTAGGGGCTTGTACAAGTCAAAGGAGAGCAGCACGTCGTTGTATTGGGTATCCATCACCTCGTAGGCCACTCCGACGACGATGTGCTGGGGCAGCGAATCGGCCTGTTCGGCGTCTATGTAGGCGATCTTTGGGCCTAGGTTGCGTAGGGCCGCGCCCAAGCTGAGGCTCGGCGTGGCCTTCCACAAAAAACCCAAATCCGCGGCAAAGCTGTTGCCCACGCCCCGACCCCGCTCAATGCCGGCCCCCTGATCGGCCAAATTGCTGCGGATGAACTTCAAGCCGATGCCAGCAGACGCATAGCTGCTAAGGTGCGCCCCGTAGGCCGCAGACATGGCCACATCGTAACTACGGAAGGTGCCTTGGTGGTTGCCGCGCTCGTCGGTGCGGATCTGCTCGCCTAGGTTTAGCAGCGCGACGTTGAGACCGATATTGCCCCAGCCCTCCACGGGCATGGAATAGGCCAAAAACTCGTAGGATAAGTCGTCGGCCAGCCCGGGCAGCCACTTGCTGTGAGTGAAGTGGAGCTTTTTCTTACTCTGCCCGACGAGGGCAGCCGGATTGAAGTAGCTCGCCGTGGCGTCGTCGGCCACAGCCACGTACGACTCGCCCATGCCAATGGCGCGGGCACCCGGCTCGATCAGCAAAAAGAGCACGGCGGCGCGGCTCTCGGGCGTAGCCCGGATCTCATCGGGCAATGCGCCCGCGCACAGGCCGGCCAGCAGCAGGGTCGTCAGTTTCCTCATAGCGGAGTCCTCCTCAGCTAAGAATAAGAATATAAGAATGATGCCTCCTAAGTACTAAGGCAATCTCACTGCTGCAAAGGCACTCCTCTCGCAACATTTACTTGGCGACCTGCAAGACAGCGCGGCGTGCGACCGTAGTACCGCTTTCCCGCTCGGCTTCTATTCGGTATAGATACGCGCCACTGGCCAAGCCCGTCGGCGGCATCCAAGGCACCTGGTTGTAGCCGGTGTGTGCCTGTCCGTCTAGCTGGTCTATCAGCCGACCAGCCAGCGAAAAAACCTCTATCTGCACAGTGCGCATGTCGTTTTCTAGCTCATACGTGAAGTAGCCGCTATCGCGCATGGGGTTCGGATAAAATAGGACCTTGGCAAGGCCCGCGTCGCCTTCGTCGTCTCCGACCGAGACCGACACCGTCGCACGCGACGAATTGTTGAAGTTATCCCAAGCCTTCAGGCGGATCTCGTGTTTGCCCGCTTCCAATTCGGGCAGGGGAAATTCAATGACCCCCTGCCGGTAGTCCCCACCCTGCACACTGTACATATCCGTCAATGTGAAGAGCTCGCCGTCGATGGCCAGTTCGATTTCGTGCCCGGTCTCCCCGGTGATGTTGATGCCGCTGGGATCCGCAATTGAGGCCAACAGCACCGTTTGCCGCGGAATCTTGGTGCCTTTGGCCCCCTCGAAGCGCAGGGAAATTTCCGGCCCTTCCACGTCCGCCTCCACGCCTTTGGCCGTGCCCGCCAGCACCAGTCCGTCCGCCTTGCCAAAAGCCTCGGGACTGTCATCGCTCCAGACGTAGGCGCTGATGCGGCCGTTCTTCCCCCCATAGGTAATGTCTTTAGGGATCCGGAATGCGGCACTAAAGCGGCCCTCGGCTACTGGAAAGCGACCGCGAAAGATGGGGGCACCGGTCTGCTGGTAGGTAAATCCCTCCAACTCACTTTCTTCACTCGAATCAAATGCCTGCAACCACACTTGTCCCTCATAGTCGGTGGCCGGCGCATCAGCTGCGTCGAGGACCTGGCCGGCGATGGCCACTTCGCCGAGGGCACGGAGCGAATCGGCCACATCGATCTGCACCTGAAAGCGCGGCATGGCCAAGCGCGTCGCCGGGTCGCCAAAGAGCGAATAGCGCTGAATGTTGCGGAACGTTGTGGCACCGCTGGGGTCATACTGCGGCAGCAATAATTGCTTGGCCTCGGCGAGGGCCAGCCCAATCGGCACGTGCTCCCGTCCGGTGTGGTACATCTGCCGATAGAACTGGTTGGCCAACTCGACATTGCTGTCGTGATACCCTATCCGGGTCGCGCAAATCATGCCGATCACGCCCCCGTCTTCCTTCTTCAGAAGTGCCTCGGGGATGGAAATGCGCACTGGATCGTCGAACACCCCCACTTGACTCGCAGCCGTAAAAAACAAGGGCAGGCGACCGCCGTTGTCGATCTTGTCCAAATCGCGGGAAAGAAAAAACATGCGCTCGTGGGCCAGCACGTAAAAGCTGCCGTGCCCCACATAGGTCACAATGAGCGCACCCTTGTTGAAGAGCCGGATGAACTCGTCCCGAGCTCGTGGCTTCTCCAGCCCCTCTAGAGGGAATTGGGCGATGTAGAGCTTGGTCAAGTCCGACGTCTCGGGCAAAACGTGCCGGGCCATGTATTCGCTATCCCTGATAAACATCGACTCTACCCTGCTCGGCTTATCTCGATTGTTCAAGTCGTCCGAGGCCAGCACTATTCGGCTCTGCCAAGGCCCCAATTCGGGCGCGCGGTCGTAGGCGATGATTTTGTCGGCGAGCGCGTCGGCCTCGGCCGCGGTCTGCACTGGCAGCCGACCAATGGCCATGTCGGGAAACAAATCGTTGCCCACCACGCGCGTGTACCACTCATCGTACGTGCTGTCGCCGTCTTGAAAGGCCGGAATCCAATTGCCCTGACTGAGGGCCGAATTGTTCTTGTAGTCGTACGAGCCATCGCCGAACAACGTCACGAACATGGGCGCGGGATCCCAGTGCTCGGCCGCATAGGAGAGAAAATTGCGGATCGCCGCTGGGTCTAAAAGCCCACCGGAAAACTCGTCGTAGATGTCTTGTACGTCGATGGCCGCGGTCCGCAGGGGCGGGCCGAAGCGGTCGTCTGCAGCCCGCCATTGTGCCAAGCGCTCGGCGGCGGCGCGGAATTCGCGGTGGTAAATCGCCACCCAATCGGCCCCCCAAGCTCCGGTCGTCAAATGGCCGAGCAAGTCGAGTTCGATCCGCATCGGTCGCTTCCAAGTCGCCGGGCCGCCAACTGCGTACTGACGCGGCACATCCCCGGGCTGATCCTGAAAAATTACAGTCCCAGTTTGCGCGTCGTACGCGAAGTCCACGATCTCGGCCAAGCCAGCAGAGACCTCAAAGACGCGCGGCTGCTCGTCGGCAAAACCAGCGAGGCGGAATTGAGTGGTGCCCGTCAGCGGATAGGTGAAGAGCAACTCGCCGCGCTCGGCGACAAAGCCTCGGCTGTATTCTACTTCGTACCAGTCGAAGCGGGCCGGATTACCGGAGTGAAAAAGCCCCAAGTAGTTCAGCCCCTCCTGCGCCCCTAGTGCCGCCCACAGCGTATCGGATGCAACGTATCTCCGGCTATGCGGTTGCGCTGGGATTGCAAAAGTCTCCGTTCCAATGGTCTCTTCATTCCAGCGCACTGAAAAACGCGGCCGCGTCTCAGGTATCCCGATAAAACCCAAACGCACGGCCACCGGCTCGGGTACGGCCTGCCGCACCACCACCGGGAAATTGCGGGCATTGCCGCGAAAATCCTCCCAGTACCAGGTGTAGCCGGACTTGATGCTAAAAAGCTGGATGAGAACGAACTGTTCGGCTTCCTCGTGGACCCGCACCCGATAGCTCGTGGGCTGCTGCGGGTCGGACGCGACTATGGCACCGCTCCTCTGCTCGGCTCGTCGCCCCTCGACTCCACCGCCAAAACCCAGCCAGTACGCATTCTCTCGCGTGTAGAGGTTGTGACGATATTGAAACAAACCGCTAGCTTGGACGTAGTCCCAGCGGCTGACCGGCTCGGCCCAAAACAAGACGAAGTCGTCCGCGTCCAGACGACCATCGCCCCCGTCTTCTACGACCAAGCCCACTTCTGGCATGGCTTGGGGTGGATCCACCTTGCTAATGGACAAGGCTTTGCCACCTCCGTAATGCAGGCGCAAACTCGCCGGATCGATGTCGCCGAGCGATACCCCGGCGGCCTCTAAGTCGGCACCCGATATCCTGTACAGCCCCTCTTCCGAGACGAAGATCCGCAGCCAAGTCCCTCTCGGCAACGCGGCCTTGCGCGCCGGCCGCCGCTTAGGTGGCAATCGCCAGTTCCTCGCTTGCTCGGGATTGACGAGCATCCCTCGATAGAATGCTTCTCCCCAAGGGTCGGCAACGCGGGTGCCGCCACCGCCAGTCACGTGCAGATCAACGACGATGCGATCGTACAGGGTCCGCGTCCCGTCCGCTTCGACGCGCGGAGCAAACGCCACCGGAACGACGCGTTGGCGCCGCGCAAAGCCGCTCTCGCCGAGGAAGGCCGGCTCGGGTGTGGGCGCGTCGTCTTCAGCAGCGCGATCCGTTCGCGCCACGCGGGCTTCGACCAGCTCCAAGCGAACCCGTCCATCAATTGGGACGCCGATCAAGGCACCGCGCCCCTGCTCCAGTTCTTGGCCCTCGGGGAGCCAAACCAACCGCAGGCGCTGTGGCGTCTGTTCGCTGACGCGCAATTCCGCCATGGCCGCACTCCCGCAAAAAAGCGCAAGCGCCCAAAAGCAGCATTTGAATCTCATAAATTTGGTATAGGTGGAATTGATCATGTGGTCGCGGCGATTGGCACTTTTAAGGTTATTTCAAGCTCCTTTTTTGTCAAGGGCATCCCACCTTGACTTATCGGATCAGCGCCTCTATGTTTTAGAGTTTCTTACAGGGAGGCACTCATGGCCAGACAATGCAGCCTGACCAACGTCAAGGGCCTAGTTGGCAACAACGTCAGCCACTCGCAGCGCAAGACCAAGCGCGTCCAACAGCCCAACCTCATCAAAAAGCGCATCTTCATTCCCGAGGAAAACCGCACCGTTACCTTACGCCTGACCGCCCGTGCCCTACGCACCTTAAACAAAAAAGGCATCCATCGGTTCCTCAAAGAAAATGGGATCAAGATCTGAGCGGGCAAAGGCCCTTGCCCTCCGCGCACATGAACCAAAGCGACGACGTAACCGATGCCATCCAAGAGCGAGTTCGCCAAGCCTTAGCTGAAGACGCGGCCTTAAAAATTTTTGCTGGCCGAACTAAGTCCTTTCTCGGACGCCGACGCGAAGGAACCCCGCTCAACCTCTCCACTCTGACTGGCGTCATCAGCTACGAGCCAAACGAGTTGGTCCTAGTCGCTCGCCCGGGTACCAAGCTGAGCGAAATAGAAGCCCTGTGCCGTAGCGAAAACCAGTACTTTGCCTTCGAACCGCCCGCTTGGGGTGCGGCCGCGACCATCGGCGGCACCGTGGCCTGCAATCTTTCAGGGCCGCGCCGCTTCAAGATGGGCGCACTGCGCGATCACTTGCTCGGCGCCGAGCTGATCGACGGCCGTGGCGAGCGAATTCGCACCGGCGGCAAAGTCGTCAAGAACGTCACGGGTTACGATATGTCTAAGGTGCTGGCCGGCTCCTTCGGAACGCTGGGGATACTTACTGAGGTCTGCCTAAAGGTCTGGCCGCGCCCCGAAACCCAAGCAACTCTATTCATTCACGGGCTGACGCCCGCAGCGGCGTTGGAGCAGATGCTCGACTGGGCGGCGCGGCCCCTCCAGATCACGGGCCTAGTCTGCAACGCCGACCAGTTAGCCGCCCGCGTCGAAGGCCCAGCACCAGCGGTGCGGGCGCAGCTAGCAACGCTGCGCGAAGGAGAAACAGCAGAATCGGAGATAATAGAAGAAGCCGAGTCGCACGCCTTCTGGCGGCACTGGCGCGAGCTCGAATGGCTGACCCCAGACGCGGGCCAACAGCGCTGGCGCTTTTCTGGACTGCCGACTAAGATGGTGCAGCTAATGAAAGCACTAGAGGCCGAGGGGCTGAGTCGTTGGGGGCTGGACTGGGCCGGCGGCTTGCTATGGGCACTGTTGCCGGTCGCTACCCAAGCCTCGCGCTTGTACCGCACCGCTGCGCGTCACCAAGCCCTCGGTTGGCGCTTCGCAGCCGACGAGCACAACGAAGACGCCTTTACCCCGCTCAGTGCTGGCACGGCGCGCATGAACCAGATGCTCAAGCGCGCTCTCGACCCACAAGGCATTTTCAACCCAAGCAAAATGTACGCCTAATATATCTCGCCTGGACGATAGTCCGGCGGCGGCATTTCCCGTTCGCTGAGCCACTGTGCCCGCCCAACCCGCGCTTGGATATATTGATAGTCATAGCTCGTGTCCGGAGCGGAGATGTTGCCCTGGGACGGGTATTGGGCAATCGCCTCCTCGACAAGGTCCACGCCCAGCCCAGGCGCATCCGGCACCGCGATATGGCTATCGACGATCTCGGGCTGGCCGGTCATCACCTCGTAGCGCTGCGGCACATCGTCGACTAGGTGCTCCAAGATCAGGAAGTTGGGCAGCGTGGCCATTAGATGCACGGCCGCCATTTCGGCCACCGGTCCCAACGAACCGTCGTGCGGGGCCACTGTGCAGTAGTGGGCCTCGGCCATAGCGGCGATCTTCTTCATCTGCCACAGGCCCCCAGCGCGGCCCGTATCGGGCTGTACCACATCGATGATTTCGCGCTCAATCAGCTCCTTTACTCCCCAAATGGTGGCATGGCGTTCGCCCGCGGCAATGGGAATGTCCACTGCGTCGGCAACCCGAGCGAGGGCGTTGATGTTTTCAGGGGCTACAGGATCTTCGTAAAACAGCAGGTCGTAGTCTTCAAGCGCGTGGCCCAAGGCAATGGCGTCGCGCGTCGTCAGCCAAGGCGGTCCGTGGACATCAACCATGATATCCACCTCGTCGCCGACCTCTTTGCGGATGGCGGCAACCGTCTCGACGCAGTTTTTGATTCCCCCGGTCTTTATCGCCGTATAGCCTTGATCGACCAAGGCTCGTGCCCGCTCTTTCTCGTGCGCGTGAGCATAGACCCGCACCTGGTCACGCATCTTGCCGCCGAGGAGGTTCCACACCGGCTGCCCGAGGGCCTTGCCCTTGATGTCCCAGAGGGCCATCTCAATGCCGGTCATGGCACCAGAGCCGACGATGCCGGTCATGCCGTGGCCCATCATCGCCACCTGCATCTTGCCCCACAGCCGCTCAATGTGGAAGGGGTCCTCACCGATCATCAAAGGCGTCAGGTCGTGGATGGCCGTCTCGACCACGCGCGGCCACCCCGAGGCCTCGCCCACGCCGTAGATGCCTGCGTCAGTCTCGATCTTGACAAAGAGCCAGTTGCGTGCTGACCAACCGCTCGCCTCCGGGGGTGCGCACTGCATCAAATAGGTCTTGATCTGGGTAATTTTCATAGCGATCTCCCCGCGTTGCGATGGAGCGACAAGTATAAGCCATAGAGCGAAATCAATCCATTGCCAGCACCCCGTGCGCAGATTGACAGGCATATTTTCAATACTTAGCTTCTAAATTTTCTATTTGTTTAGCGATTTAATTCTGACAGATGTATTTCTCATGGATCCCTGCATAGGTTTGATCGATCAAGAACTGGCCCGGTTTGAAAAGCGGCTCAACGCCGAACTCAACGCCGATGTCGAGTTGGTCCACGTCATTGCCCGCTACATGGCCACGCTCAAGGGCAAGCGCCTCCGGCCGGCCCTCATCTTGCTCGTGGCTAAAGCGTCTGGCGACTGGAACGAACAGCTAATCGACACGGCCGTGGCCGTCGAAATGATTCACGCCGCCACCATGGCCCACGATGACGTAGTGGACTCAGCGACCGTGCGCCGGGGCCGAGAGACGGTAAACGAGCGCTGGACCGGGCAGATAGCAGTACTTATGGGCGACTTTCTCCTTGCGCGTGCGTTGCGCCTACTGATCGGGGTTGGCAATCTGCAGGTCCTGAGCGTAGTCGCGCACGCTACTGAGCGGCTGAGCATGGGCGAAATATTTGAAATCCAGATCGGCACTCAATGCGATACGAGCGAAGAATCGTACTTTGCCATGGTCAGCGACAAGACGGCTTCCCTGATGTCGGCCGCAGCGCGGATTGGCGCGATCCTCTCTGGCGCATCGGACGAGGTAGTGCAATCCATGGGGCGCTATGGAGAGTCGCTCGGCCGCGCTTTCCAAGTCGCCGATGACATACTCGACCTCACTAGCGATCAGGCGACCATGGGTAAGCCCGTCGGACACGACCTGCGCGAAGGCAAGATCACCTTGCCGTTGATACGCGCCTTACAGCAAGCCCCCTCAGGAGCGCGGGCCGAGATGGAGGCTCTTTTGGCTCAGCCGAACAAGGACGAGGCCGACTGGAAGCAGATCGTGGCCTTTGTCGACGAGCACCAAGGGGTCGCCGCCGCCACCGAGACCGCGCACGAATACGCTGCCCACGCTCAGGAATGCTTAGAGGTACTAGCCCCTTCCCCGGCCCGCGCAGTGCTAGAACGAGCCGTACAACTCGTCGTCGAACGCAACAATTGACGCGACCAGCCCATGCTCAAGCGCAGTCTGCTGGCCGTAGGCGGTTTGGCCGTGGTCCTGTACTTTCTGCCATCGCCCCGGCCCGCCGCGCCGGTGCGCGCAGACCGCCTCTTGTTGGGAACCCTCGTCACGGTCAAGCTCTACGGAGACGAAGCAGTGGTTCGACCGCACCTAGAGGCGGCGTACGCGGAGATCGTTCGCGTCGATTCGTTGATGAGCCACTACCGCAAGGACGGAGCATTGCGGCGGCTGGAACAGCAGGCGCGGCTCGCTCCAACGCGCGGCTCGGCCGGGCTGATTGCGGTCTTGACGCGCAGCCAGTATTTCGCCGCGTTGACAGATGGAGCTTTTGACTGCACGGTGGGGGCGTTGACGAGTCTGTGGGACTTCCCTGACGCGGTAGTGCCGCCTGCCCCGGCGCAGATTGATTCGGCACTGGCACTAGTGGGCTACGAAGGGTTGGACGTTGCGGTCCAGTCTTTTCGGATCAACAGGCCGGAGTTGCAGTTGGATCTGGGGGCGGCAGCCAAGGGCTACGCAGTTGATCAAGCCGTGGCGGCGATGCAGGAGCTAGGGGTGGAGGCCGGGGTGATCGAGGCCGGGGGCGATATTCGCTATTGGGGCGAAAAGCCAGACGGTCGGCCTTGGCTCTTTGGGGTCCAGCACCCGCGCACCTCAGAGCAATACATAACAGTAGAGGACCTCGGGCTCGCGGCGATCGCGACCTCCGGTGACTACGAGCAATACTTTGATTGGGAAGGCGAGCGCTATCACCACTTGCTTGACCCCAAGACCGGCTATCCAGCGCGGGCGTGCATAAGCGCCACCGTGTGGTCTGCGAATGCTCTGGACGCCGACATCCTCTCGACTGCGGTCTTCGTCTTGGGGCCCGACCAAGGGCTCGCGCTCGTCGAGGGCCTAACGAATGTCGAAGGCTTCATTTTCTTTGAGCGAGACGGGCAGCTCATGCACCGGGCTTCAACCGGGATGCGCGGCCGCTTTCGCTTTTGCAATAGCAGCAAACTTTCGCCGGGCTGCGCCCGGCAATAGTGGAGTAAAGACAAATTTATGAAACGCAACCGGAAACTCGTGCTGATCGTGGCACTAATCGCCGCCGCAGTGTACTACTTGCTGCCGAGCGCGGAATTCTATCGCATGACGGACGACCAGAGAGAGGCCATGGATATGAAGGCCCCCGAGCAGCTCGCCGATCTGAAAAAGCGCTCGCTCAACTTGGGGCTGGATTTGCAAGGCGGCATCCACCTCGTCCTAGAGGTCAAGACCGGAGGGATGGAGCAGCAGGAGGCCCAAGATGCGGTCGCCCAAGCACAGGAAGTCATCCGCAACCGCGTCGATCAGTTCGGGGTGGCTGAGCCGACCATCCAGCGCCAAGGGGACAACCGCATCATCATCGAGTTGCCCGGCGTACAGGATGTGCAGCGCGCCAAGGATCTAGTGGGCCAGACCGCGCTCCTCGAATTCCAGCTTCTCGAACCCTCTGAAGACCGCACCCGCCTGATCCAGCGCATCGACCAAGTGCTAGCTCCTCAAAAAGAAGAGGAAGAGGAAGAAGACCTCCTCCTTTCCTCTACACAAGAAAGTGCCCCCCTTTCCTCCATGCTCAGCCTCGCCGGCGAGGACCTCACGGTCTCGGGCCGCGACTTGCAGCGCGTCAAGAACTTGCTCCACACCCCAGAGGCTCAAGAGCTCATCCCCACAGACATGGAATTTCTCTTTTCGAGTAAGCCCGCCGGGGCCGAGGGCAATGAGTTCTACTTTCTCTACTTGGTGCGCAAGAAGCCGGAGATGACCGGGCACATGATCCAGGATGCCTTTGTCTCTATCGGCCAAGTAGTAGAGTACATGGGCCAGCCTATCGTCAATTTCTCGACCACCGACGAAGGGGTGCGGCTCTTCAGCCGCATTACGGGCGTGCACGTCGGCGAGCGCATGGCCATCGTCCTCGACGAATCGGTGTACTCGGCCCCGGTCATCCAGAACAAAATCAGCGAAGGTCGAGGCATCATCACCGGCAGCGGCACCCAAGAAGAGGCCAAAGACCTCGCCATCGTGCTGCGGGCTGGCGCACTACCGGCCGAGGTCGAGATCATCGAAGACCGCACGGTCGGCCCCTCGCTTGGGCGCGACTCGATCGAGCAAGGCAAAACCGCAGCGATCTACAGCATGGTTTTGATAGTGATCTTCATGGTCCTCTACTACCGAGCGGCCGGGCTAATCGCCGACTTCGCCCTCCTGCTCAACATGCTCTTCATCATGGCGGTATTAGCCGGTTTTCACGCCACCCTGACCCTGCCCGGCATTGCCGGCATCATCCTGACCATCGGCATGGCCGTCGATGCCAATGTGCTGATCTTCGAACGCATCCGCGAAGAACTGCGTTCGGGCAAGACCGGCCGTGCGGCCATAGATTCCGGCTACGGCCGCGCACTCTCGGCCATCATCGACGCCAATGTGACCACGTTTCTAGTCGGCATTGTGCTCTATCAGTTCGGCACCGGGCCAATTCGCGGTTTTGCCTTGACCCTGTGCATCGGCATCATCTCCAGCCTCTTTACGGCCTTCTTCGTGACCCGCACAATTTTCGATCTGATCACCCGGAAGTCGCAGCAATCGACCTTGAGCATCGGACCAGTTGGGCTTTTCTCCAACCTGAACATCCGCTTCCTCTCGTTGCGCAACATTGGCTTTGGTGCCTCGGCGGCCGTGCTGCTTCTCGGCGGCGTCTCCATTTTGGGCATCAATGGCATCCGGCCGGGCATCGACTTTGCTGGCGGCACCTTGCTGGAGTTGCACTTCGATCCAGCCGTACAAGTCGAGGATATCCGCGGCCAGCTAGGTCGCGTTCCCGTGGGCGATGCCGAGCTCGACCTGAGCAAGAGCGAGATCAAGCAGTTCGGATCGGAAAACGACATCCTCATCCGCGTCAGCGAGAGCGGGGCAGGTACCGAAGTGGCCGACGGCATTATGGGGGTTCTCAAGTCCGGATTTGCCGCCAATATCGCGGAGATGGAGTGGATTCGGCGCCAAGAAAAGGTAGGCCCCAAAATCGGCAGCGAACTGAGCAGCGCGGCCGTGCGCGCGGTGCTGGTGGCACTGGGGCTGATTCTGATCTACATGGCTTTGCGCTTCCACCGCTTCCTCTACGGGATCGCCGCAGTCGTCGCGCTCTTCCACGACGTGCTCATCACCCTCGGGTTGCTCTCGCTCTTCAACATTGAGATTACCCTCGCGGTGGTCGCCGCCCTGCTGGCTATTGTCGGCTACTCGCTCAACGACACGATTGTGGTCTTCGACCGCATCCGCGAAAACCTGCATACAGCCCGCCGACAGGGCTTTGACGGCACGGTCAACCAGAGCATCAACGAGTGCCTGAGCCGCACACTGATCACCTCGGTGACGACCCTCTTGGCGGTGCTGGTGCTGATGAGCTTTGGCGGCGAGGTCAACCGCGACTTCACCATCACCTTGATGATCGGCGTCGTTATCGGCACCTATTCGTCTATATTCGTCGCTAGCCCAGTGCTCTACTTAGGCCAACAGCGGACCGCTGCCAAAGGGGGCGACTAAAGCCAGCCAGGCGGGACCGCCTCTCGCCATGAAAACGATAGTAGTAGCTATCTTTGTCCTGCTCTTGATCTACTACGGGCCGCCACAGGATCGCTCCAGCCCCTTTGACGCCGCGTGGATGCTAGGTGCACTGGCCCTCTTGACCGCGGCTGGAGGCCAACTGGCGCAGGCGATTCGCCTGCCGGCGCTGGTGGGGTGGATCGGGGCCGGGATGTTGCTGGGCACCGGCGGCTTACAGCTCGTCGATCTAGACGCGTTCTCCCTGCACCAAATGCTCTTCCTCACGGCGGGCCTCGGGGTCGGATTCCAAGTGGGGCTGCACGTGGTATGGCCAACGCACACTTGGCGCACGCTGGGGTTGGTAGCGGCGATGACCGCGCTGGTTTTTGCCGCCGTGACGACGACCACCGCACTGCTCGGGCTGCCTTGGGAGCAGGCCGTACTCCTCGGCGCATTGGCCAGCTTGTGGGGGCCTTTCACCGGTGTGCCGGAATTTGGACGGCGCGGTGCGCTGGTGCTAGCCGTGTTGGGAGCGGGCTGCGCCCTCGTGGCGTTAGGGGGCGCACTGGTCTTCCTCGAAACCGGGGCTGCGGGATGGGTCGGGAGCGTCGGCCTGTCGCTTGTGGCCGGCGGCGGGCTGGGGCTGGGGCTGCGCCTTTTAGGGCGGTTCGCCACCCCAAGCGCGACCCTAGTCTCCGGCCTAGTGGGGGCTTTTTTCTTAGCAGCTCTCGCGCTGGAAGCCCTCGGGCTTATGGCGCTGCCCTGCGGGCTTATCGCCGGACTCGTGCAGGACAAACAACAAAGCCGCCGCGTGCGGTTGCTGCTGCATCGGGGGGCGCCGGTGGCTTTCATGCTCTTTTTCGCACTCGTGGGAACCGCGCTCGACCTCGGCGCACTGTGGCCTCCCGCGGCCGGGCTGTACGAGACCGCGCTCGTGCTGGTGGCCGTGCCGCTGCTTTTGCGAGGGTTGGCTCCCATGGCGTACTACCCGCTGCCCGGCCCCCATCCAGGGCGGCGCATTGGCTGGCGGCTCCTGCCGCGCGGCGCGTTGCTGTTCGAGTTGTTCTGCGGCTCGCACGGGCTGGCTTCCTACATAGAGGCCGAGGGTCTGTTGGCGCAGGCCGTGCTCTTGGACATTCTCTTTTCGACCCTGCTCTTCTCCTCCTTGGCGTCGCTCGTAGATGCGAGCCTTTTCGCGCTGGAAAAGGCCCAATCCTCAGAAGACAGCGCGGCGGCGTGAGCACGCCGCTGCTCGTTTGTGTCCAACTAGGCTGACTTGTATCTTTAATGGTCTAACATTTTGCATGGACCACATCCGCGACAACTGGGAATTGCTGTGCGCTCGCATCGAGCGGGCGGCCGAGCGCAGCGGGCGCACGGCAAGCGCGATTGAGGTCGTCGCCGTTAGTAAAACGCGCAGCGCACGCGAAATCGAAGCGGCTTACGCCTGCGGCTTGCGCTTCGTGGGCGAAAACCGCATCCAAGAAGCAGCGGCCAAGCGCACGCAAGTCGCCGCACCCCTAGCTTGGCACTTCGTCGGTCACTTGCAGACGAATAAAGCTGGGCGGGCCGTTGAGCTTTTCGACCTCGTGCACTCGGTTGATTCTGCGCGGCTAGCGAGGGCACTCAGCCGCCGAGCTGGGCAGACCGGCCGCACCATTGAGGTGCTCTTGCAGGTAAACACGTCCGGCAGCCTGAGCCAAGCCGGAGTGGCACCCGACCAGCTCGTCGATCTAGTCGCAGCCCTCGCGCCGCTGTCGCACTTGCGGATTCGCGGCCTGATGACCATTGCCGCCCACAGCGAGGACGAGGGCACAGTCCGGGGCTGCTTTCGGACCTTGCGCGAGCTCGGCGAAAAAGTTGCCGAGTGCGAATTTGCGGATGTGTCCATGGACTATCTGTCCATGGGCATGAGCGGCGATTTTGAACTCGCCATAGCCGAAGGGGCCAATCTGTTGCGCATCGGCACGGCGATATTCGGCCCGCGGCCGACCTGATACACAGGAGATAATCGTGTTCGATTACGGCGGTTTCTTTACAGACATCAAGAGCCTCCTCATCGCCCTCATCGAGATCTACAGCTATGTAGTCCTCATCCGGGTGCTGATCTCGTGGTTCAACCCCAACCCCCACAACCCGCTCGTCCAATTCCTGCGCGGCATCACTGATCCGGCCCTCGATACAGTGCGCTCCTTCTTGCCGAGGTTTTTTTGGTCAACCGGAATAGACTTTACGCCGATAGTCTTGTTTTTCTTGCTCAAGCTCGTCGTCGTCTTCCTCCACAATATCTTTCCTGTAGCCGAATGAGCATGGTGCCCCAAACCCCTTTTGCCCCGGTTCCGTCCCAAGTGGACTTTCCCGCTCAGGAGCGCCGCATTCTCGAATTCTGGCGCGACGGCGACCTGTATCGCAAATCCGTTGATGCCCGTTCCGTCGAGCGGCCCTTTCGCTTCTACGACGGGCCGCCCTTTGCAACTGGACTGCCCCACTACGGACACCTGCTGGCGTCCATCACCAAGGACGTGGTCCCCCGCTACTGGACGATGCGCGGGTACCGAGTGGAACGCCGCTGGGGCTGGGACTGCCACGGCCTACCCGTCGAAAACGAAGCCGAGCAGCAGCTCGGGCTCCGGTCTCGGCGCGACATTCTCGAATACGGCGTGTCCCAGTTCAACGAGGCTTGCCGAGACTTGGTGCTGCACTACACGGCCGAGTGGCAGAGGCTGATCGAGCGACTGGGGCGCTGGGTTGATTGGGACAACCAGTACCGGACGATGGACCCCGATTTTATGGAGTCCGTCTGGTGGGTGTTCAAGTCGCTGTGGGACAAGGGGCTTATATATGAGGGCTACAAGTCCCTCGCCTACTGTCCCCGCTGCGCCACACCGCTGTCGAACTTCGAGGTCAATCAGGGCTACCAAGACACTCAGGATCCGTCGATTACGGTGCGCTTCCGCGTCGCCGACGAACAGCGCCTGTCCCTGCTCGCTTGGACGACGACCCCGTGGACTCTGCCCTCCAACATGGGCTTGGCCGTCGGCTGCAACATCGACTACGTGCGCGTCACCACCCGCGACGGGGAGCAGTCGATCCTCGCCGCTTCCCTCGTCGAAAGCATCTTCCGCCGACACGACAGCGAAGTCGCCGAGGTAACGCCGGTCGCCATTGAAGACCTCGTTGGGCTCCGCTACGAGCCTTTGTTCGACTACTTCGCCGACCGCGCCGAAGAGGGTGCTTTCCGCGTAGTAACAGCCGATTTCGTGTCCACCGACGACGGCACTGGCATCGTCCACATTGCCCCGGGGTTCGGCGAGGACGATTACCAACTCGGTCTGGCCGAGGGCTTGCCCGTGGTTTGCCCCATCGACGCCGACTGCTGCTTCACCGACGAGATCCCGGACTTTGCGGGTGCTTTTGTGAAGGACACCGATACGCCCATCATCCGCCGCTTGCGCGCCTCTGGTCAGCTATTCTCCGAAGGCTCTATCGAGCACTCGTACCCTTTCTGCTGGCGCTGCGACTCGCCCCTCATCTACCGCACGATCTCCACTTGGTTCGTGAAAATCGAAGGCGAGGTGAAGGAGAAGATGCTCGCCGCCAATCAGCAGATCTGGTGGATTCCCGAGCACATCCGCGATGGCCGCTTCGGCAAGGGCGTTGAGTCGGCACCGGACTGGGCCATCAGCCGCAACCGCTACTGGGGAACGCCACTGCCGATCTGGCGCAACGAGGAGACGGGCGAAGCCGCGTGCATCGGCAGCCGCCAGGAGTTGCGCGAACTCACCGGACGCGACGTCGATGACCTGCACAAGCACTTCATCGACGACCTCGAGATTCCGGCGCCGTCCGGGAACGGCTCTCTGCGGCGCGTACCCGAAGTCCTCGACTGTTGGTTCGAGTCTGGGTCCATGCCGTACGCGCAGAACCACTACCCCTTCGGTCGGCGTGCGGACTTCGAGGCCTCTTTCCCGGCCGACTTCATCTCCGAGAACCTCGATATGACCCGCGGGTGGTTCTACACCCTGACGATCCTAGCTGCGGCCCTGTTCGACAAGCCGGCTTTCCACAACTGCATCGTCGGCGGCATGCTGCTAGCCGCCGACGGACGCAAGCTGAGCAAGCGCTTGAAAAACTATCCCGATCCGGCTGAGATGCTCGATACCTACGGTGCCGACGCTTTGCGCCTCTACCTGCTCAACTCGCCGGCCATGAAGGCCGAGGAGATGCGCCTTACCGAAGAGGGCATTAAGCAGAGCCTGCGCGATGTCATCATTCCCTTGTGGAATGCCTATAGCTTCTTTGTTACCTACGCGGCCATTGACGGTTGGACGCCAGACGAGGGCCGTGTGCAGACGCTGGACCACCGCCTCGACCGGTGGATTCTTTCGGAGTTGCAGACCTTGCTCCGCGATCTCAACGCCGAAATGGAAGCCTACCGGCTCTACCGCACAGTGCCAGCGATGGTGGCCTTTATCGAGAAGCTGACCAACTGGTACATCCGCCGCAGCCGCCGCCGCTTCTGGAAGTCCGAGGACGACCAAGACAAGGCGGCCGCGTACGACACGCTCTATCGAGTGCTGGTGACTTTCATCAAAGCCCTAGCGCCGGTCTTGCCCTTTATCACCGAGATTATCTACCAGAACTTGGTGCGCCGCGTGGATGCCGAGGCACCCGCAAGCGTCCATCTGTGCGACATGCCGCAGGCCGACGAGTACTTGCGCGACGCCTCCTTAGAGCAGCAAATGGAACTGGCGACGCGAGCCGTGGTCTTGGGCCGCTCGCTGCGCAGCAAGCACGCGCTCAAAGTGCGCCAGCCGCTGCGGTACCTCTGGCTTTTGCCCCCCAACGAACACAGCCGCCACGGGCTGGAACAGATGACCGACCTGCTAGCCGACGAGCTCAACGTCAAAGAAGTAGTGCTGGTGGAGGATGAGACCGAATTTAGCGAGGTCTCCTACCGGCCCGACTTCCGCGCCTTAGGGCCGCGCTTCGGCAAGCGGATGCCAGAAGTCGCCAGCCGCATCCAAGCCCTAACGGCTGCGGATGTACACCTCCTCGAGAACGGTGGCCAACTCTCCGTAGCTGGCGGCGAGATCGGGCTGGCCGACATCGCCGTGCAGCGCCGAGAGAAAGAGGGCGTGGTGGTAGCCCTCGACAACAACCTCGGGGTGGGGCTAGACATCCAGCTCGACAACGAACTGATCGCCGAATGCACGGCACGCGAGTTCATCAACCGCGTACAGAACATGCGCAAAGACGCCGGGCTGGACGTCGCCGACCGCATCCACGTCTGGGTGCAGGGCGCGGCCGCTTTGGAGGAAGCGGTTCAGCAGCACAACTCGTACATCTCCGCCGAGACCCTAGCGCTGGCCCTCCACACTGGGGAATTGCCCCAAGAGGCGCTCTTGCAGCAGGAGCGGCAGGTCAACGGTCTCGACGGCATCATTGCCATCGCTAAAGGCTAGTACAAACGGACGACGTGAAGAGAGGTAAAATCAATGGATGACAAACCCAATCAGATGGACAAAGAACACCTCGATTTTTTTAAGAAATTGCTACTCAAAAAAATCGCCCAGATATCGGACGACGTCGAAGCCATCGAAAACACTGCGCGCAACGACGCCCGGGAAACGGCATCCGAGGACCGCTCGACCTATTCGCTGCACATGGCCGACCACGGGACCGACGCTATGGAACGAGAAAAATCCCTACTCCTCGCCCAGCGCGGTGGCGATTACATCGACTACTTAAACGAGGCCCTGCAGCGCATTGAGAACGGCACCTTTGGGATCTGCCGCACCTGCAAGGGACCAATCGGCCGCGGCCGACTAGAGGCCGTGCCCACCGCTACCCAGTGTATTCGCTGCAAGTCCAAGCGCGAAGAGGAGTCGGACCTAGAGTGACGTTTCTGTGGATCATACCACTGACCGTGGCCATCGATCAAGCTAGCAAGTTCATCGTCCGTGGCTCTATGGCACGGTACCAGTCCGAGTCTGTGCTGGGCGACTTTTTCCGCCTGACCTACATCCACAACCCAGGTGCGGCCTTCGGGCTGAACTTGGGCAGCCCGCTTCTGCACACCGCCCTCTCGATCCTCGCACTCGGCATCCTCGTTTACCTCTATCGCTCGCTCGCCGAGAACGAGCGGCTCTTGCGCCTGGCCCTCTGCCTAGTATTAGGCGGTGCTGTGGGCAACATCATCGACCGCCTGTATTTGGGAGAAGTGATAGATTTCTTCGACTTCGGCCTTGGGGATTTGCGCTGGCCGATCTTCAACTTTGCCGATTCCTTCGTCACCGTCGGCGTATTGCTCTTGGCCTTGGGCTACTCGCGCCGCGAAAAAGCCCCAGCCGGCTCCACAGAGGAAGCCCCCCCCAGCTAACGCCATGCACCTCGCCGTTGCCGCCGCGGCCCCCGAGCGGCTCGATCTTTTTCTGCGCCACCGCTGTCCTCAGCTTTCTCGGAGCCGCATCCAAACGCTGATTAAGTCCGGGGCGATTCGCGTCAATGGCGCACCGACGCGCCCGGCGTACTTGGTCCAGCCCGGGGACGAGATCGCCGTCGAGCTGCCCGAGCCCGAGCCGTCAGCCGCACGCCCCGAGCCGCTGCCCCTGTCCATCGCGTACGAAGACGACGACCTGCTAGTCGTGAACAAGGCCGCCGGCATGACCGTGCATCCGGCTCCGGGCGCGACCGAGGGCACTCTCGTCAACGCGCTGTTGCACTACTGCCGCGATCTGTCGGGCATCAACGGCGCGCTCCGGCCGGGAATCGTCCATCGGCTCGACAAGGAGACGAGCGGCTTGCTGCTAGTAGCCAAGCACAACGCCGTCCACCGAACGCTCGCCCATAGCTTGCAAGCGCGGCAAATTGAGCGCTGTTATCTGGCCCTCGTATGGGGGGAGATGCGGGAGGCCGAGGGCCGGATCGAGGCCCCAATTGGCCGCCACCCCAAGAATCGCAAAAAGATGGCCGTAATCGCCGTCGGTCGAGCCGCGGCCACGAACTTCAAGGTCGCCGAGCGCTTCCCCTTTACCAATCTAGTCGAATGCCGCTTAGAGACCGGACGCACGCACCAGATCCGCGTACATCTGGCCCATATCGGCCACCCGGTCTTCGGCGACCCCGTGTACGGAGGTCGCGATCAGGCGCGGGGCATCCGCCCGGAATACCAGCGTCAAGCCAAGTGGATGCTGACCCTGATAAAACGCCAAGCCCTGCACGCCTACGCGCTGCGTTTTGCTCACCCGACAACCGGAGAGATGATGAAGTTTACCGTGCCGCCACCAGAGGATTTGCGGGCCGTATTAGAGGCGGCACGGGTGCGCTCCCTAACCTAGCCCTCGTCATCGCTAAGGAGATGAAGTGGTAGCTAGCTGGACGACAGAGATGTCCAGAATGTCCGTGTGCATCATGGGCGCGGCGACTGGATGGTGTGGTGGCTGCCTCTCAAGTCTAGGCTGAATCTGCTGAACTGAGAATAGCTACTGTATCGGTGGCCAAGCCCTTAGCACACAGGGCGACGGTCTGGTCAAAGGCATAAGTGGCTTCTTCAATACCTTGAGCATTTTTATTCACGGCTCCTTTCCTCATCGCCGTACGAGTACCTGCCGAAAATGGCGTACGGCGCATCTGAATCGTACACTCGGCTGGAGCGAACTGCTCTAAAAGGAAAAAGCCATGCACGAGACTAACCTACTGAGAGCCGGAGCGGCAATGATCGACATTACTCCGCCCGCGGGGACGCATCTGGCGGGCAGCGGGGCCGGCGAGTACCGCCCGGCCCAAACCGTAATGGATCCACTCTTTGCCAAGGCCATCGTCTTTGAGGCGGGCGAGCGACGCGTCTGCATGGTGATCTTGGATCTGACTATTGTCACCGGCGACTACACGGACAAAATCCGCGCCGCCATAAGCGAGCAAACGGACTTGGCACCCGAGGCGATCATGGTCCAAGCGACCCAGACACACTCGGCCCCGAGCCTCGGCTATTTTATGCTAGATCCAGATTTCCCATTGGAGACCATCGCAGAGACCGAGTATCTGCGCGGAGCCGAACGCGCCTACGGAGATCGGGCTGCGGCCTCTGCGGTGGAGGCGGTAGTCGAGGCGATGGGCAAGCTGCAACCTGCGCGCATCGGTTTGGGACGCGGCGCGTTGGGGGGCTTGGCCTTCAATCGCCGCGATATTCGCCGGGACGGCACCATCGCCATGCCCAAGCCACAGGGTCGGGAGCAGCAGCCGTTCGGGATCGCGGATATCTGCTATCTCGAAGGGCCGATGGACCCGGAGGTCGGCGTGTGCTGCGTACAGGATATGGATATGCAGCCGCTGGCCTTTCTCCTGCACTACACCTGTCACCCGGTCAATGCGTTCGGATACCCCGAGACCTACCGGGCGGTGTCGGCGGATTGGCCTGGTGCTTGGGCATGGGAGATGCAGCAACTATTCGGCTCCGATGCAGTGCCGTTGGTCGTCAACGGCTGTTGCGGCAACATTAATCCCTGGCACCCCTTCGACCCGGATTGCCGGCCGGATCACCAGCGGATGGGGCGCGAACTAGCCCAGATGAGTGAACGAATCGTGCACAATATGGCGTTTGCCAACGACGCTGCGTTGGATTGTAGGATCGAAAAGGTCGGGCTACCCTATCGCGATATTCCGGCCGAGCGGTTGCAGGAGGTCAACGCGATTCTCGCAAAGGATCCGCAACCGCCGCGCGGGGAAAACGGCGCAGTGGACCCACACTGGTTCCGGGCCGCATCGACCCATACAGCGAGACGCCGAGTTCCCCTATGAGATCCAAGCTTTCCGCATAGGCGACCTCGGCGTCATTGGCCTGCCAGGCGAACCTTTTGTCGAAGGACAACTCGCGCTCAAAACAAACTCAGCAGCACCGTTTCTCTTTTTAGCGCACCTCACGACGCACTATGTCGGCTACCTTCCGACGCGAGCGGCCTACGCCCGAGGTGGGCACGAGGCCAACGAAGACATTACCTACTGGGCCAAACTCGCCCCCGGCAGCCTCGAAACGGTAGTTGAGCAGGCCCGCACGCTGGTACAAGAGCTATTTGTATGAGCTAGGGATCACGGGCGTTAACGTGCGAGCGGATGGATGGGGTCCGATAGTGGCGAAACTGTTTGCCCGCGTATTATCTGGTGGACGCACTGCGGCGGCTCAGCTACTAAACCCAACTTCGCGCTCTCCCTTGTCGGCCGCCTCCTGAATGCGAAGGACGTGGCGCGTCGAGCGCAGCACCGCAGCGGTGTCGAGGCCGTTGGCGGGCACTTCGCCGGCGATGTCGTCGAGGAAGGAGCGCAGGTAGCCGCCCGCTTGGGCCGGGGGTAGCGGCTCGATCTGCACGGTGGCGTCTTCCCTGCCGAGCACTTGAATGACCTTGGCCGCAGTCGAAGTCTCGATTACTCCATCCCTTCCCCAAAACGTGGTCCGCCAGTAGTAAGGCATGGTGTAGCCCGCCCTATCAGGTGCGAAGTACGACACGTCGCCCAAGACCCCACAGCCGTTGTCCATCTCCAGCATCATCTGCCCAGCGTCCTGCAAATGAAGGTCTTGGGGGGCAAAGGCCCGCCAGCAGCGGGCGGCGTTGATTTTTGCCCACTGGCGGCCTGTAACCCAAGGCAAAGCGTCAATGGCGTGGATGCCAATATCGGCGATGGTACCGCCGTGCTTGCCCTGTTCAAAATACCAGCCGGGCCGCGTGCCCAAAAGCAGCGGGTGTTGGCCACCAAAGGCGATGGCGTGGACTTGGCCGATGCGGCCGGCTTGGATCAGGTTGCGCACGCCGATAAAAGGGGCGGCATCGCGCATAGTCAACATGCAGCCGACCTTGAGGTTTTTCTCGCGTGCCAGCACCTCAATGCGGTCGAGGTCGGCCATTTTGGTACACAGAGGTTTGTCGCTGATGACGTGTTTGCCGCGTGTGAGCGCTTCGATCAGCACCGGGCCGCGACCGGCGAAATAGGTGCCGGTCGCGACGATATCGCAGTCCACCTCGTCGAGCATTTGTTCGATCCGGTCGTGGGTGATTGCGGCGCGGCCCTTTGCGTGGATTTCAGCGCGCGTCTCGGTGTGCTCCTCGCATGCGGCTACCTCTTCGAGCGCAGACGAGGCGCGGGCTAGTGCGTAGAGGTCGAAGATGTGGCCGTGGCGGAAGCCGGCGAAGGCGATTTTGTGGGGGACTTCACTCATCCCTACCTCTGAGCACTTTGGCTCGCGATTCCCCTTCCTCGTCGCCGTACGAGTGCCCGCCGAAGATGGCCCGCAGTTCGGCCGCGGATGTGGCTTGGCGCATCTGGGCCATGCGCTCGGCCTCGTGTTTTTGCAGGGCGCGGACGTTTCCCAGCACCGCGCTGAGCTTGTCGGCGGGGAATTTTACCGCACCGTTTTCGTCCATGTGAACTATTTCGCCTGGGGCCACATCCATGCCGGCGACCGAGACCGGCACATTGACCGCGTGGATGGCTTGGGCACCGTGACCGGCGGTGACGCCGCTGAGCAAGTACTGGAACTTCATCGGGCGAATCTCGTCGATGTCGCGCGAGGGGCCGTTGGAAATCGCGCCAACGCAGCCAATGGCCTGCATGGCGGTAGTCATGTTGCCGCCGGCTAGGCCGACTTTGCCTTGGATTTCGGGCGGGAACTTCTGCTCGAAGACCAAGATCGTCGGCTTGGGCGAGGCGTCGAGGGCGTCGAGAACGTCCATGAAGCTAACGCCGTTGTATGTGGGGTCGGGCAAGCCGTAGGTGCAGGTGACCGCGTAGCCGACGGTGGGGCCGAGCTCGGGATACATACAGCGCAGCGACTGGTCGGTGTACCAGTTTTCGCTCCAGGGATTGTATAGCCCCAAGCACAAGGGGTCGCCCGGATAGGTGGCCACGACATTGGTAATTGAAGGCGTGTCAAAGTTTTTCAGCTCGGCGAGCATTTCTCTAGGGGTCATTGAAGGCTCCTGATTGCGTAATGGGGAAAGGATCGTTTCACGTTAATGCTGATCGCGGCGCGGCAGGATCGGCTGATTCTTCAGTTCGCGGATTAGCCCTACAAGCCCCCCGGTCGCCGCTTCTAAAAATTTTTCGCCTTTTTCCCGAGAGGCTTTAGTCGCGTCGCCCACCACGCCGCTGGCCGTCTGCTGGCTCCAGTACGGTATCAGCCGCGCACCCGATCCTTCAGGGTGCGTACCGGACAACAGGTCGGTGCGGAAGCTGGACGATAGCGGCGAGCGCTCATCAACGGCTTTGTCCATTTCGACGAGTTCCGGCTTGAGCGCGAGATAGAGCGAGGTCTCGTATTCGCCGGCGTGCGAGGTGCCGCCGTAGGACGAGTCGCGCAGTTGGTTGCCCACTCTCTTGGCGCAGCGTATATCCCAGTGATTGACCGAAGCGCAGAGGATCTGGCCCTCGTATTCGAGGACGGTGAGGCGGGCCGCTAGGTCGAGCGGCGAGGTATTGGAGCCGTGCCCATTGACGATGAGGATGCGCTCAAAGCCGTGGTGGGCCAAGCTGCAACACACGTCCTTGACATAGCGGATAAAGGTATCCCAAGTAATAGTCAGAGTACCGTGGAAATCCATGTGGTGCGGGCTGTAGCCGTGAGTGACGGGCGGGGCGAGCACAGCTTCTTCTGGGATGCGGGCCACGGCGCGCTCGCAGATGCCGTGGCACAGCACCACGTCCGTATCCACCGGCAGATGCGGGCCGTGGTCTTCGTGCGTAGCGACAGGTAGCACGGCGACGCGGCCCGCGGCGGCGGCGTCCCGGGTTTCGTTCCAAATCATCTCGGCATAGCGGTATTTCACGGCGGTTCGCTCCTTAAGACAATAATAGGGTCAGTGTACGAGAACGCGGAAAGAAGTACGCAATTCGCGCAGCAGGAGCAAGTTGCCATTCCTCGACAGTTTTCAGCATCCCTTCTATATTTTGGAAGGGGCAACTCTACTCGCAACCTAACCGAAGGGACAGCAATACATGGGTCGCAAAATACGCCTCGGTGTGCTCTGCGGTGGGCGATCGGCCGAACACGAAGTCTCGGTGATTTCGGCGCGCTCGATGTTGGAAGCCATCGACAAGGACAAGTACGAACTGGTGATGATCGGCATCTCCAAGGAAGGGCGCTGGCTGTCCGCAGCGGACACACAGCAGCTTCTGGCGTCTAGCCAAGTCCACGAGGATGGGCTAACGCCGGTGGCACTGGACTACCTGGGGACGCGCACGTTAGTGGCGCAGCAAGGCGATTGGCAGAGCCAAGCCCTCGACGTAATCTTCCCGATCTTGCACGGTCCCTACGGCGAGGACGGCACCGTGCAGGGCCTGATGGAGTTGGCCAATATAGCGTATGTGGGGGCTGGAGTCGTCGGCTCGGCCGTGGGCATGGACAAGGAGCTGATGAAGCGGGCTTTCAAAGCCGAGGGGCTGCCGCAGGTGGATTATCAGGTAGTGCGGCGCAGCCGTTGGGAAGAGGACCGCGCCGGAGTGCGGGCCGAGATCGAAGCCGCGCTGGCCTATCCCGTCTTCGTCAAGCCGGTGAATCTTGGTTCGAGCGTCGGGGTAAGCAAGGCCCGCGATGGTGCCGAGCTAGAGCAAGCCATCGACGAAGCAGCGCAATACGACTACAAGGTCGTGGTCGAGGCCGAAGCTAGCGGCTGCCGCGAAGTCGAGGTGGCGATCTTGGGCAACGAGTCGCCAGAAGCGTCCATAGCCGGCGAGATCGTGCCGGGCAACGACTTTTACGACTACAACGCCAAATACATTGACGACAATTCCGATCTGATTATTCCAGCGCGCATCTCGCCAGCTACCCAAGAGGCCGTGCGCAAGCTGGGCATCCGGGCCTTTCAGGCGGTGGAAGCTTCGGGGTTGGCGCGGGTGGATTTTTTTGTGCGCGAAAGCGACGAGGCGATTTTTGTCAACGAGATCAACACCATGCCGGGGTTTACGCCCATCAGCATGTATCCCAAGCTGTGGGAGGCGTGCGGAGTGAGCTACGGGGCGTTGATCGACCGGTTGGTGCAGTTGGGTATCGAGCGGCACGAAGACAAGCAGAAGACGAAGACGGCGCGGTAAGCTTCTATGCAGAAAGCGCGTTGGGAAAAGGGCAACGTCAGCAACCTGATTTCGCTAGCCCTGTTGCTAGCAGGCCTATGGGGGCGCGTGGAGGGAGTTGATGGCAGCGAATGGGTGCTGGCGGTTGGGTTGTTTGGCTTTGCCGGCGGGGCGACCAACTGGTTGGCCGTAAAAATGCTCTTTGACCGGGTGCCATTGCTGTACGGGTCGGGGGTGATTCCAGCGCGGTTTCGCGCTATCAGGGAAGCGGTCAAAGACGCCATCATGCGCTACTTCTTCGACGAGGAGTATCTAGAGCGATTCTTTGCCGAGCGGATAGTTGGAGAGGATGTGGGGGAAAAGGTGCAAACCGTGCTAGCGTCCGAGGAGGTGGACGCGATCATCGACCGCAAGCTGGAAGAGTTGGCGGCATCGCCGCAAGGAATGATGATCCAGTTGGTGGGGACGCAGACAGTCAAGCCGCTAGTCAAGCAGTTCGTGATCGGAGTCGGGAGCGAAATCGCGCCGCTTTTGGCCGACGGAGCGGGCACAGAGGTCAACGCGATGCGAACGCAGGTTGACGGACTGCTAGAGGCCAAGCTAGAGGAGCTGACGCCCAACCGGGTCAAGGAGATGATGGAGGAAGTAATCCGCGAGCACTTGGGCTGGCTGATCCTCTGGGGCAATGTGTTCGGCGGCGCGATTGGACTGTTATCTAAAGCACTGGGGTACTAAAATGAGTCGGAATTTCCTAGTGTACGGTTGGGAATTCCGGTTTCATGTAGGCGGTATCACTCGGCCTGCCCGTCGCCCTCGTCCGGGCCCGCGCGGTCCCCCGCGTCAATGTTCCGGGGCCCGTCGCCGGGTACCCGCCGCCAAGGGGGCGGATGGAACGGACCACTGAACACTGAACACTGAACACTGATTAAACAGTCCTTATTCTAGGAAAGTCCGAAATGAGTCTATGGAATTTGCGCGGCGAAGTAGCGGCGGTCGTCGGTGGGACCGGCGTATTGGGCGGAGCGATGGCCCAAGGATTGGCCGAGGCCGGAGCCTCCGTAGCAGTGTTGGGGCGAGACCACGACCGGGGGTATGAGCGCGTGGCGGCGATAGAGACAGCAGGAGGCACGGGCGTTTTCGCCGCCTGCGACGCCACGGACAAAGCGTCGCTCAAGGCAGCCCATGAAGCGGTCACCGCGGCGTTGGGTCCCGTCAATGTGCTGCTCAACGCAGCCGGCGGCAATCAGCCACAGGTGACCCTGACCGCCGATCTGGACTTTGCCGCGATAGCAACCGACGATTGGCAGCGTTGTTTCGACCTGAACTTGGGAGCTGGTGCGCTATTGCCCTGCCAAGAATTCGGGTCGGCCATGGTCGCGCAGGGCCGGGGCAGCATCATCAACATCGCCTCGGTCGCCGCTCACTTGCCGGTTTCGCGGGTGGTGGCGTATTCGGCGGCCAAAGCGGCCGTAGTGAACCTAACGCAGTTCCTCGCACGGGAGTGGGCCGACAAAGAAGTGCGGGTCAACTCCATCACCCCGGGCTTTTTCCCCGCCGAGCAAAACCGCCGCTTGCTCTTTGAAGACGACGGCACCCCAACCGAGCGCGGCAAACAAATCCTCTCCCACACGCCCATGAACCGCTTTGGCCGCCCCGAGGAGCTGGTCGGCGCAGCGGTGTTCCTCGCGTCGGACGCGGCCAGCGGCTTTGTAACCGGCACGGACATCCGCGTTGACGGGGGGTTTTTGGCGACGACGATCTAAGAAGCGCGAGAAACCACGCTTTACCGGAAAAAAACGTCACAGTTTGCGATTTGTCTCAACAACGAGGGCTATGAGGCTTCCCTCGAAGTCGGAAGAGTGTATCGCGCACTTCCCGATCGGGAGGCCGTTGCACACAGATACATCCGCATAGTGGATAAAAGTGGCGAAGATTACGCATTTGATGCCCACCGATTTTACAAGATCGAATTTCCACCGCCGGTTAAAGCAACACTAAATGCTGCGCTACACTAGGTCATCAGGAGGCTAGGAATATGGTCTCGGACATCCGCGTTGGCTCATCCATTCTAAGCGTTGTTGCGGACAGGCTATTGGGTCGGCTAGTGATTTGGGGCAGGACATTGAGTAACGATGCCACGTCTCCTCTTTCAGCCAGCCTCACCGCAATCGCGCTGTCACTGATATACCAGTCCCCATTCAGAGCATGGCCACTAACGTTCGCAGGTAAACGAACCTGCACAGCAGGTTGCCCGTAGGCCAAGCCGCGTATGCGGCGCAGCATTTACCCGACGTTATCTGAAGCTAATCCCAGTATCCCTTTTACCCATTGAAGCCCCTCCAACACAAAGCCATGATCGGGTGTAAAGTGGGGGGTGTGTTCCCACACCAGTAGCGCATTCATCTCTTTTATTTCAGAAAGCAAGGGTTTGATGGTAAAGAAATCTTCGCTGTCTTCATAAGATGGATGGACCGGAACCCAATAGTACTTCTCTGAAGTTACTTTCACGTTGTGGACATGGAGTGCGTCAATCACATCGCGCCACCGACGCAACTCTACCAGACATTCCTCCAGCGTTTCCGATGCCAAAAGATAGTCGCCCATGTCCCAGCACATTAAGACCCCAAATTCGCGCCATTGGTCCACAGGATAAAATTTCAGAATACCAATCCCTCCTGGATCTCGTCTGATACCGAGTTTGGGCTCGCACAAGACTTTGGTTCCATAGCTAGCCTGCAAGGAACGGAGGCGATTTAACCCGACCTCAATCTGGGGAATAGGGTAATCCTCAGAGGCCAATGGGAAATACGGAAAGTGTACAAGGACATATTCGACTTGGTTATCCTGAGCGATGCCCAGCTCCTCCTCAAGTTGGTGCCACGCCTGTTCGGGAGATTGTTGAACTTGCGTTAAGAGATCGTATTTGCTTCCTCCTTTAAAAAGGGGGGAATGGAACCCTACGCTAATCGACTGTTGACGTGCATGTGTGAGCAGCGTATCGAGATCTGTAGAGGCGGAAAGATCCCCCACCTCAACATGGTCAATTCCATCCCAGAACAGTTCGTCAAGTCGATCTGATTCAGATAATACAGTACTGCCAGAAACTCCAACTCTAACCATGAAAACTGCTTTCTCTTGGTTTCAGATAGCGTACCCGCGGGCTGCGAACTTGCCGTACGGAGGCGCAGCCCGTCGTGTTATGTGTAGTTACAGTTTTCCATTTCCTTTACGCTAGCCTGTCGGCGGAAAATGAGCATTGCCGGATGGTCGAATCCCAGAAATGAGACCTCGGCATCGTCGTCCACTAGGGAGATCCCGAACATGCGTGGTGTGCAGACCGCCTATCATCGCTAGGGATACCAGGCACCAGACGAGTACGGGTAGTTCGCCCCTCCGGCGGTGCCACAGCGTCCACAGTATCCCCAGAAAATCCAAGGGTCAGCGGCCAACCCACCGCTTGGGCCAAAGGTGGGTCCAGTAGTGGAGATACGGCGTGGTGTGCATATCGACTAAGGACCACGGACGTAGAAGCGTACTACGAGCGACGTCCATTGAATAGGCGAAGCCGTCGGTGGAGGTGTTTTCCACAGCCGCTTAGGTGATACAGCATTAGGAGCTCGCCCCAGCCCCTAGGAGCAGACAAAGTGTTGCGGCTGTTCAATACCACGTTCTGGTGGACATGGAAATTTAGAGATCAAACGAACGGGGCACCGGCCGGCCCCGTGCCCCGTGTAAAAACGCGTCGTCCGGGCGCGGCCAGCGCATCGCGTACTGCCGGCTGCGCTGGCGGCGGTAGCCAGCATTGTAGTACGTGCTCGCGGCGAGCCAGCCAAGCAGACGGGCCGTAAGTTCGCTTTGCAGTTCTCGCTTCTCGACTCGGCCCCAGAGGTTCCACAGCTCGTGCGGGTCCTGCTCCAAGTCGTATAGCTCGCCCTGATCTTGGCCGATGTAATAGACCATCTTGTGCCGCTGGCCGCGCATCATCACCTGATAGTTATCCTCGCAGAACACCCATTTGCGCGGAACAAAACCCGCATCCGGTGCCTCTAAGTAGGGTCGGAGCGAACGCCCCTCCAGGTAGCTGGGCACCTCCACGCCAGCCGCTTCTAGGATCGTCGGCCCCAAATCCATCAGCGAGACCAAATCGCCGCTCTCGCGGCCCTTTTGCGTCCGACGGCTGTCGCGCACAATCAGCGGCACGTGTACCACGGGGTCGTACATCAGCCATTTGTACGCCAGCCCGTGATCGCCCAACAGCTCGCCGTGATCCGAACAGAAGATCAGTAGGCTATTGTCCAAGAAGCCTCGCGCCTGCAGCGCGTCGAGGACCTCGCCCAGCTTCTCATCCACCGTGGTGATCTTAGCGTAGTAGTGCCGCCGCATCCGGGCGATGTCCTCTTCGCTGGGCGCGGTCATGTCGATGACGGACTCATGCTGGGTTTCAGCGTGCATCTTTTTGTGCGCCGCGTGCTGGGGCGGCTTGTCCTCTAGCTCGCCATCGCGCATCACGCACGGAGGCATTGGCCGCCCCTCGTACTGCTCCAGATGCCTCGGCAGCGGATCCCACGGCTCGTGCGGGCCGGTAAAACCTACCTGTAAGAAAAACGGAGACCGGCCCTTGTAATCGCGGATCCAAGCAAGGGCAGAGTCGCCGATAAAGACATCCGAGTGAAAGCGCTCCTCTAAATGCCAAGGGACGCCTTGGTATTTCTGCAGCCAATGGGGATCGGTTTTGTTGCGGTCATTGGGCCGCTCTAAGCCGTGAATCCGCAGATAGCGGCCCCAATCGTCGTCGGCCCCGCCCGAGTCGAGGTATTTGCTAGTGGGATTCTCCACGACGACCCGCTCGTGGAAGCCCCCGGCGACATCGCGCGGAGCAAAGTGCATCTTGCCTATGTTGACGCAGTGATAACCCGCGTCGTTGAGGTCTTGCACCCAATTGCGGTGATCGGCCCAGTGGTCGAAGCTGTACACGCCGGTATTGTGTGGGTACATACCCGTGAAGATCGCCGCCCGCGAGGCAATGCAGGTTGCGCCCGGGCAAAAGGCATTGCGGAAGGAAAGCCCCTCGGCGGCCAAGCGGTCCATCGCCGGCGTGATCGCGTAGTCGTAGCCCCAAGCGCCGATCGCGTCGAAGCGCTGTTGGTCGGTCATAATGAGGATGATATTGGGCTGCTTTAGCATGGTATTTCCTCCAATCCTGCTTCTGCGAGTGCCCCCAGTAGCGATGGCACACCAAAGAATACTAAGCTCAACGCGGTCGGGTGCATGGCCACCGCACCCCGGTAATCCGGGCGGTCGCTCCAGTCCTGCTGGGCGATTAACTCGGCCAGCACCGCGCGAGCCACCTCCAGATAGGCCCGCTCCCCGGTCAGCCGCCAAGCGTACGCCAGCGAGCCGCAAAGTACGCCGTGGTAGCTTTGGGCACAGGCAAACTCGGCGTCGAAGACGCCTTTGCCGCCGCAAAACCAGTCAACGGCACGCACGAAAACCTCGGCCACGTCCGCACGCCCGGTCATCCTGTGTAGCCGCTCTAGCCCGATCATCAAATAGTGCGTCTGATAGCCCTTTTGCTCCTCGTAGGGCAAAACCCGCTTTAATGAGCTAAAGCTCCCCCGCAGCGCGAGGAATTCTTTGTCGCTAAACGGGGCCGCCGCGCCCATTTCCACCGCGAGGGTCGTGCCCTCAGTGGCCATGCCGTACGGCCCCTGGTCGGGCAGCTTGCCCTCGGTGGATACCTGGAAGCGCTTGTGCCAACTGCCGTCTTCGTTTTGGCCGCGAGCCACCGCGTCGTACACCTCGTCGGCTCGGCGCATAAAGCGCGCTTCGCCGGTCAGCTCGTACAGATAGAGCAAGCCCCGCAGCGCGTTGCCGATGGAGCGCAAGCTGAAGCTGTAGCGCGGGTCTTCGCTCCAGCGGTAGCGCAGGAAAAATTCCCCGGCCTCGCGCAAGACCTCCCGCGCTCGCTCGTCACCGCTCAAGTAGTAGTAATCCACCCAATTGTCGATAAAGGTGTGCGAAGCGCACGGCTCGTCGCCAAAGTGGTCCATGCTGTGGCGGAAACACCCGCCGACCATGTAGGGCCGAAACGGGTGATAGTGACAGGTATCTACGTCCAGCGAGTGCCGGGTCATGGCCTCGCCGAGCGCGTAGTAGTGCCCCTCACCCGTGCGCAAGTACTGCAACCACACGGCGTGGCGCGGGTCCCATTCGCTGTTGCACCAACCCCAGCGGCCCTTGAAGCGCCAGCCTCCTGCGCTCTCTTCCCAAGTGGCCATCACGTCGCCCCAATCGAAAAACCCCTTCCAGCGATAGCGCTCAATGTGCCTTTCCATCCAGGCGACAAAGCCCGTCAACATGCGGTCCGAGCGCGGAAACTCCGCGCCTGTTGCCAAGCCGCCGACTGCTCCGCTTTGCGCCACCCAATCCGGCGCGACGCTCACCTGTGGCGGGTGTAAAAGGCCCTGCAACCGCTCGCTGTCGGCGGAACCGGCGCGAAAAAAGTCGACGAAAAATTCGCTGCTCTTCGCAGTACCCGTGCCGTCGGCATAGACCCCTTCGCCTTCGTGCCAAGCCACCTCCTCGGCGTAGCGTTTGCAGCTAAGCCGCCGGCCGGCTGGGTCGCGCCAAAAAAAGACATCGATACCTTGCCCACCTACGCCGAGGGCCTTGGGATACTCCTCGGCCATATAGCGCAGCGCGACGCCGACGCCGACGCGGTCGTTCTCGGCGCAAATCCAGCCGGCAGCGCGCACTCCCTCGGCCCGCACGGCGTGCTCAACTCCCTCGTACTCCTCCCAATAGAAGTGATTGTCCTGCCGCTGCGAGAGCAATGCATAATGCTCGGCCACCCAAGGTCCCGCCATGACCCGCCCGGCTCCGACGCGCCAAGTGCCGCTGCCTTTGGGCAAGATTGGGACGCGCAAGCCCAGTTCCTCTACCTCGGTCTCGCGCGGATTACAGGTGACGATCACCGTGTGTACCACCCGCACTTGCGCCTTGCCAGCATAGGCGTAGATCCGGGTCGCAAAGCGCAGCGGGCGATAGCCGGCGTAGTGGTGCATGGGCGCGGTTGACTCGTAGGCACCTCGGCAGCAAATCACCGCCCGCAAGGGGCCGGCCTCTTCGACCTCGACGGCGTATTCTTCCACGCCCTCTGACGCCAAACACGTGCCCCCCATTCCGTAGATGCGCCGCTTTGTTCCTCCGGCGAACTCCGACTCGGCGATCTTGGCCCAAGCATCGCCACCGCCCCGAGGTGTGACCTCCATCTCGGAGACAAACGACCCTTCGGCTCGCTGGCCTAGCTCTACTCCGTCAAAAAGCGCGAATGCCTTTTTGCCAATGCCAAATCGCAGGGGTCCGGTGCATATCTCAAGGCGATCTTCCCACTCGGAGATTTCCACGCCGCAGACGCTCGCCGTGGCTTTTGGGTCTTTTGTGTGCTTCAAGATGTACACAGTCTCTTTGCCCGCTTCTACATGGGCCTGAAAGTCCACTAGGACCCACTTCGCGCTGTCGTCCGGCCAGCGGCCCAAGACCCGTAGCTGCCTCGGAACATCTCGGCCCTGCGCGTCCAGTAAAGACAGATTCTCCACGCCTGCTACGGCACCTTGGGGCAGGGGGACGCCTCTTGTCAGGGGGTACTTTCGGCGGGTAATGCCCGCGGTCTCTGCTACTTTTAAGGCAATGCCTTCGTCGGGTATGCTCACGTGCCTTCTCCTTGGCTTCGTCCGGCTAGGAAAAATAAGCAAGCGACCAACGCCCTCCAACCCGCATTGACCCATCTCCACCCCCCTCCTATCTTCTCGCTGCCCAAGCAAAAGGAACCGCCGCCGTGAAACCAGACCAAGACCTGAATGCCCCAAAGCTCCTTCCGGCAATCCAGCGCTTTTTAGCCCTTACTGGCGCCAAGATCCTCGATCTCGACAGCACTTGGGACCCGGATCGCGGCACCCCGGTCTTCACCCAGCAGGGGCGCTACACCACCCGCGGCTGGACCGAGTGGACCCAAGGCTTCCAATATGGCTGCGCCATACTACAGTACGACATGACCGACGACGCGCACTTTCTCGCGCTCGGCCGCGACCGCACCGTCGCGCACATGGCACCGCACGTCTCGCATGTCGGCGTCCACGACCACGGCTTCAACAACCTCTCCACCTATGGCAACTTGCGCCGCCTGATGCGCGAAGGCCGCATTCCGCACGATCAGCGAGAACTGGACTTCTACGAGTTGGCCATCAAGCTGTCGGGTGCCGTGCAGGCCGCCCGCTGGACCGAGACCGCGTACGGCACGGGTTTTATCCACTCCTTCAACGGCCCGCATTCGCTCTTTTCCGACACCATGCGCTCGCTGCGGATCCTAGGGACCGCGCACCAGCTAGGCCACGCGCTGATGGGCGAAGGCGACAAGCGCATCAGCCTGCTCGGCCGCCTAATCGAACACACTCAGACCAACGCCCTCTTCAACGTCTATTACGGCGAGGGGCGCGACGCGTTTGACGTGCCCGGCCGCGTGGTCCACGAATCTATCTTCAACACCCGCGACGGCCAGTACCGCTGCCCCAGCACCCAGCAAGGCTACACCCCGTTTTCAACTTGGACTCGCGGTCTGTCGTGGGTGCTTGCAGGCTACGCCGAGCAGCTAGAGTATTTCGCCGCGCTCAGCGAGGCCGAGGTCGAGCCTTTCGGCACCAAGGCCGACATCGTGCAAACCATGGAGAAAGCCGCCCTAGCCACTGCCGAATTCCACATCGCCAACAGCTTTGCCGACGGCGTACCGTTTTGGGACACCGGCGCACCCGGGGTCGCCTCCTTCGGCGCAATAACCGACAAGCCCTCCGACCCGTACAACGACATTGAGCCGCTCGACAGCTCGGCCGCGGCCGTCTGCGGCCAAGGGTATTTGCGCTTGGGCAACTACTATTTGTCCAAGGGGGACCAAGCAAGGGGGACGCGCTATCGCGCCGCGGCCTTCACTATTGCCCGCGCCCTCCTAGAGGAGCCGTATCTCGCCGTTGATCCCCAACACCAAGGCATCACCCTCCACGCGATCTACCATCGCCCCAACGGCTGGGACTACGTGCCCCAAGGCCGCGCCATTCCGTGCGGCGAGGCGGCCATGTGGGGCGACTATCACGCAATGGAGCTGATGAGCCTGATCAAACGCGAAGCAGAAAACGCCCCTTATCCCCTCTTTTTCCAATAGCGAGACGCACCGTGAAAATCACCGCCATCACCCCGATCATCGCCCGCTTCGGCAGCCGCCCCCGCGTCTTGGTCAAAGTCGAGACCGACGAGGGCATCACCGGCTGGGGCGAGACCTACTCCATCGGCCCCGACCTAGCCGTCGGCCCAACCGTCGATTATTGCTTTGAGCTAATCAAGGGCATTGACCCGCGGCGGATCGAGTTCATCATGATGAAGCTGCACCAGCAGTTCCGCTTCCCGCCGGGCGGGATCGGCCTGTCGGCCATCTCCGGCATCGACCACGCGCTGTGGGACATCTCCGGCAAAGCCGCGGGCGTACCGGTCTATCAGCTCTTGGGAGGCCACGCCCGCGACCGGGTGCGCGTGTACCGCGGGATCGGCGGCCGCGACGGCAAAGAGGCCGCCGATCAAGCTCGGCGTCTGCACGAGGAATACGGCTTCACCGCTTTTAAAACCAGCCCTTATCGGCTCGACCCGGACGCCCATCGCTGGGGCCGGGTCTGCAAGGCAGCGGCCAAGTACTTTGAAGAATTGCGCGTTAGCTGTCCCGACGACTGGGAATTTGCCTTCGACCCACATGCCAAGATCTTCGAGCCGATCCGTGCCTTGCAGCTAGCCAACGCCCTTGCGCCTTACGACCCCTTTTTCTACGAAGAGCCTATGCGCCCCGAGCACATTCCGGCGTGGACCAGCCTCAAGTCGCAGATGCAGGTGCCGTTGGCCACCGGCGAGAGCCTCTACGCCCGCTTCGAGTTCCTCGATCTAATCGCCAACCAAGGTGCCGACATCATCCAGCCCGACATCTGCGTCTGCGGCGGCTTGCTCGAAATGCGCAAGATCAACGCCCTTGCCGAAGCCCACTACATCAGCATCGCTCCGCACAACCCCATGGGGCCGTTGGCGACTGCCGTCAACCTGCACTTCTGCGCCTCGGTGCCGAACTTCAAAATTCTCGAATACCTCCTGCCGACCGCCTTCACCGCGCCTTCAGGCGCCACATCCGAGTGGAACGACTGGGTTGATGACCCCTATCTGCCCAAAGACGGCTATCTCGAATTGCGGCCGGACCGGCCGGGGCTAGGCGTCGAGATCAACGAAGAAGCCATCACCGACAACGAATACATCCATTGGGAACGTTCCAGCCCAACGCGCCCCGACGGCTCGACCGGGTACATCTAATGCTCAGCCGCGACCACACCGCCCTCGTCCTCATCGACATTCAGGGCAAGCTGGCCTCGCTGATGCACGAGCGCGAGGCGCTCTATTGCCAGCTACAGATTCTCGTCAAGGGTGCGCAGGTCTTAGGGTTACCCATTCTATGGCTAGAGCAATATCCCAAAGGGCTTGGCCCCACCATTTTTGAGGTCGCCGACCTGCTCTCCGGCCAAAAGCCACTGGTCAAGACCTGCTTTAGTGCCTGTGGCCTCAGCACTTTCCAAACCCAACTGTACCAGAGCGGCCGCCGCCAGATTCTCTTGGCCGGGATCGAAAGCCACATTTGCGTCTATCAGACTGCCCGCGATTTGCTGGACTCAGGCTACCAAGTCGAAGTCGTCGCCGATGCTGTCTCCTCGCGCACCGCCGGAAACAAGGAGCTGGGGCTGCAAAAAATGGCGTCCGCGGGCGCACAGATCACGGCGGTGGAAATGTGTCTATTTGAATTGCTACAAGCGGCGGGGACGGCGGAGTTCAAGCAAATTGCCGCATTGGTCAAGTGAGGAGTGTTGTTGCCTTTTAGGAACAGCGTCGTTTCTACGAGGTAACAGCACGGCGCATACAGCACATGATGCTACCAGAAGGAACGGGCGGCTGCCCAAGCATGGCCCGCTTTTTGCATGTAGGGGCCGTCGGTTACATTTATCTGTGGAAGAGGAACTTCTCATGGCCGAGCAATCACCCAATCCCGTCCAGCCTACGGAATCTACCCTCGCTCTCAGCTTCCTGCGCGAGGATATTCAAGATCTCCGCCAAGATGTGCGCCAAGTATATGGGCGCATCGACGGCCTGCGTACCGAGATGGGCGAGTGCCTCAACCAGACTAACGAGCGCATCGACGACTTAGCCAAACAACTCGATTCGCGCTACGCACGGCTGATGGCCATGCTCATCGCCTGCACCAGTATCCTCGTCACAGCCATCGGGGCGGCCGTCGCCGTACTCAAATGACGCTCTAAGTTCGTCCCGGGAACCGCTCCCGGTACTCTCGATCAAATTCTTCGCTGCCATCGTCGAGCCGCACCTCTAGCTGCATCCCCGGTAAGAAGCCCGTCCGCTGGCCAGCGGTGAAATCGCCGCGGTAACTGCCGTCAGCGGCCCAGAGAACCCGGCCATCGGGCCAACGTACGGCGTGTATTTGGCGCACTGGCACCTTTGCAAAATCTGGCTCGACGCGCAGCCGCTCCACGGCCTCCCGATCCAACTCGACTCCCAAGCCTATAGCCTCCGGCACTCGCAGATGCCCACCTTCCACGACAAATTCCTGCACCAAAACATGCGAATAGATGTTGACACAGGGAATCGCCGGCCAGCGCGCTTCCTTTAGCACCGCCCCCAAGTGCGCCGCAAAGGTCGCCGTCAGGCCAGTGCCCACCATCTGCAACCAGAACGGCATATGCGCTCGCTCGGCTAAGTTGCCGTCGCTCAAGACGCGGCTTACCCCACCGCCGATGACGAACCCGTCGCACACGCCCTCGCGGATCGCCGTCATGGGCGGCGGCTGGCCTATATGCATGGCGATTGGGCATTGGATCTTGCGCCGCAGGAGCTTGTTGCCCTCCACGTCGTCCTGCGGAATCGGCGACTCGACTATGGCGAGACAGGCATTGTCTCGCTCCAAGCGCACAATGAGCGGGGCGGCTTGGTCAACTCCCAGCAACATGGTGTTGAAGTCGGCGTCCAGTTTGAAGTGCTGAGAAGTGGCCTCATCCACGGCTTGTAACTGCGCCGCAATATCGTACCAAGGCCGCGCCTTGACCTTCATGGTGGTAAAGCCATGCGCCTCGGCCGCACGCGCCTCGGCCGCCCACGCTGCGGGCGGCATGCTTTGCGCCCACCAAGAGACTGGACAGGCGTCTCGGTGCTGCGGCCCCATCAGCCGGTGGCAGGGTACGCCTACGTGCTTGCCGGCCGCGTCGAAAAGCGCCATCTGCAAGCCGGCCCCTAGCGAATCGTCCCACAGCACCTCGAAAACATTCCGGCCTCGCACGCGGGCAAACTCCGCTTCGCGCGAGTGGCCCCACGTATATCCCTGAATCGTCTCGCCGATGCCGACAACGCCGCCCTCGGTCTCTACTTCGATCAGCTCGACTATAGACCAACCCGGCCCGTAGATTTCCATGGTGTCGACGCAGCGCTCGTGGAAAGGCACGTGTAGCACGGTGCTCACGATATCTTTAACAGCACAAGAACTCATCGCATCCTCTCACAGGATCTACTCGGCCATCCGCCTGAGTACCGCATGCAGGATCCCCCCGTTGCGGTAGTAGTTGATTTCCACCGGGGTGTCCATCCGGCATACTACCGCAAAGCGTTTCTCGTCCGCAGCGCTCTTGGCCACCACCTCCAGCACCTGCCCCGGCTGTAGGTCGTCGTCGAGGCCCTCGACATCGTATATCTCCTCGCCGGTCAGCCCCAGCCCGTGGCGGTCTTCGCCTGAAGAAAATTGCAGCGGCAAAATGCCCATCCCAATCAGGTTCGAGCGGTGGATGCGCTCGTAGCTCTCGGCGATTGCGGCCTTGACGCCTTGCAGGAATGGGCCTTTGGCTGCCCAGTCGCGGCTCGAACCCGATCCGTACTCCTTGCCCGCGATAATTAGCGAAGGCACACCTTCTTCTATGTAGCGCATCGCCGCATCGTATATGGTCATCTGCTCGCCCGAAGGCAGATGGCGCGTATAGCCCCCCTCGACGCCGGACACCAGCTCGTTGCGGATGCGGATATTGGCAAACGTCCCCCGCATCATCACCTCGTGGTTGCCGCGCCTAGAGCCATAGCTGTTCCAATCCTTGCGCTCAACGCCGCGGCTGGCGAGATACTCGCCCCCCGGGCTGCCTACGGCGATTGCGCCAGCCGGCGAGATGTGGTCGGTCGTCACGCTGTCGCCGAGCTTGGCCAAGACGCGTGCGCCTTGAATCGGCTGGATCGGCTGGATCTCCTTGGTGAGGCCGTCGAAGAAATTCGGTTTGCGAATATACGTGCTCTCCTCAGCCCAAGCGTAGCGCGTGCCCGCGGGCACGGGAATGGCGTTCCAAGTCTCGTTTTGACGGAACGCATTGCCGTATTCTTCCTCGAACATCTTCGGCGTCAGCGAGCGGGCAATCGCGTCGCGGATCTGCTCCTGCGAGGGCCAGATGTCGCGCAGGAACACCTCGCGGCCCGCTGGGTCTTGGCCAAGCGGCTCGCGCTCAAAGTCGATCGTCGCCCGGCCCGCGAGTGCGTAGGCCACGACTAAAGGCGGCGAGGCGAGGAAATTGGCCTTCGTCACCGCGTGTACCCGTCCCTCGAAATTGCGGTTGCCGCTGAGCACGCTACACACCACCAAGTCGTTGTCGGCCACGGCTGTGGAGATTTCTTCGGGCAGGGGACCCGAGTTGCCGATGCAGGTCGTACAACCGTAGCCGACCGTGTGGAAGCCGAGGGCCTCTAGGCTCTCGGTGAGGTCGGCCGCGTCTAGGTAGCGGGAGACGACCCGGCTGCCCGGTGCCAAGCTGGTCTTGACGTAGGCTGGGACCGAGAGACCCCGCTCGGCCGCGTTGCGTGCCAACAGTCCCGCCCCTACCATCGCGCTCGGGTTGCTGGTATTCGTGCAGGAGGTAATGGCGGCGATAAGCACGGCGCCGTGGTCCAGCTCAACCGCACCCTGCTCGCCCAATTCGACGGCGACCTTTTTGCCGCGGTCCTCCACCTCAAAGCGGTCTGTCAGCGAGGTGGCGAAGGCGGCCGGCACATCCTTGAGCGCGACCCGATCCTGCGGCCGCGTCGGGCCGGCCACGCTCGGCTCGACCGTACCCATATCCAACGCCAAATGCTCGCTGAAGACGGGATCAGGGGCTTCGGCATGATAGAGCATGCCCTGCGCTTCCATGTAGGCGCGGACCCGCTCGACTACCGCCTTCTTGCGTCCGGTGAGCACCAAGTACGCAAGCGTCTCCTCGTCAATCGGAAAAATGCCCATCGTCGCTCCGTATTCCGGGGCCATATTGGCGAGGGTCGCCCGGTCGGCCAAGCTCAGCTCGCTCACGCCCGGGCCGTAAAATTCGACGAATTTGCCAACTACGCCGTGAGCGCGGAGCATCTGCACCACTGTCAGCACCAAGTCCGTAGCCGTCGTCCCGGTGGGCAATGCGCCCGTCAGTTTGACGCCGACCACTTGCGGCAAAAGCATGTAGATCGGCTGTCCCAACATCACGGCCTCGGCCTCGATGCCGCCCACGCCCCAGCCGAGGACGCCGAGGCCGTTGATCATCGTCGTGTGGCTGTCCGTGCCCACTAGGCTGTCGGGATAGAATTCTCCGTCCTGCTCCTGCACCACCTGCGCTAGGTATTCTAAGTTGACCTGATGCACGATGCCGGTGGCCGGCGGCACCACGCGAAAATTGTCGAAGGACTCCTGACCCCAGCGCAAAAACTCGTAGCGCTCGCGGTTGCGCTCGAATTCGCGCGCGGCGTTCATGGCCAGAGCCTCGCGTATGCCGTAGTAATCGACCTGTACCGAATGATCGATGACCAAGTCAACCGGAATCAGGGGATTCACCTTCTCTGGGTCGCCGCCCAAATCGGCCACCGTGTCGCGCATCACGGCCAGATCGACTACGGCGGGTACGCCGGTAAAATCCTGCATCACCACCCGCGCCGGCTTGAAGGGAATCTCTTCCTTGCCCGCGGTCTCGGGACTCCAGCGCGCGATGCGCTCGACGTCTTCGCGGGTAATCTCAAACCCGTCGCACTGCCTGAGCGCAGCCTCTAGCAGAATTTTGATCGAATAGGGCAACCGGCTCACCTCGGCTATGCCGTTTTCTTCTAGCTTTTGAATGCGGTACAGGACGCCGTTACCACCGCTGCATTCGAGCCGGGTGCGCACACCGAATTCGTCGTTGTTTGTAGTCATGGAAGCCTTTCGGGGGTGGGGATGTTTTAGAAGTTTGACTTTAATATATTCAAGACCAACCACACCTTCCACCTCCCGCCTAGGCTGCCATGCACAACCTGCGCCAATTCCTCGACCTTCTGCGCCGCGAAGGCGAGCTTGTCACCGTTGACGCTCCGGTCTCCTCTGAGCTCGAAATCGCCGAGATTCATCGCCGCGTCCTTGCCGCCGCTGGTCCGGCCCTGTTCTTTACCCGCGTCGAGGATGCGGACTTTCCTTGCGTCACCAATCTTTTTGGCACCGCACGGCGCGTCGATCTGGCCTTTGGCCCGAGGCCGGAGCAGTTTATTCAGCAGCTAGTGCAACTAGCCCAAGACCTGCCCTCGCTCTCACCGGGCAAGCTCTGGCCGCACAAAAACCTGATCCCCGCCGCGCTCAAGGTCGGGCTAAAGACTATCGGCAAAGGCCCCATCGGCGAATGCGTGCAGTCGCCGCCCGACCTTGCGCGCCTGCCCCTGCTCAAAACTTGGCCCGAGGACGGTGGACACTTCATCACCCTGCCGCTAGTCTATACCGAACACCCCGATACCGGCCACCACAACCTCGGCATGTATCGCATCCAGCGCCACGACTCCCAGACCTTAGGCGTACACTGGCAAATCCAGAAAGGCGGCGGCTTCCACTACCACGTCGCCGAACAGCGGGGCGAAGACCTGCCACTGGTCGTATTTGTCGGCGGACCGCCGGCACTGATCTTAGCGGCAATCGCGCCTTTGCCCGAGGATTTGCCCGAACTGATTTTGGCCTCTCTGTTGCAGGGCGAGCGCCTGCGCCGCGTACAAAACCCCACGCTGCCCCTGATCGCCGAAGCCGAATTCGCTATTGAAGGCGTGGTGCCACCCCACGTGCGCCAGCCCGAAGGGCCTTTCGGCGATCACTACGGCTATTACTCGCTGCAGCACGCCTACCCAGTGCTCCAAGCCAAGCACCTCTACCACCGCAAAGACGCCATCTTCCCGGCCACCGTAGTCGGCAAGCCGCCGCAGGAGGACCTGTTCCTCGGCACCTACATCCAGCAGCTAATGACGCCCTTGAGCAAGCTGGTAATGCCCGCGATCAAGGCCATGTGGAGCTACGGCGAGACCGGCTATCACTCGCTGGCAGCCATCGTCGTCGAGGAGCGCTACCCACGCGAGGCCATGAAATTTGCCTTCCGCATCTTGGGCGAGGACGGCGGCCAGCTCAACCTCACCAAGTTTTTGGTCGTAATAGATAGCCCCTTGGACTTGGGCGACTTCCGGCAGGTGCTCGCGTATGCCCTAGCGCGGGCGCGGCTCGCAACCGACCTGTTCGTCATCGCCAATCTCGCCATGGATACCCTCGACTACACGGGACCGGCCGTAAACCAAGGCAGCAAAGGGATCCTCCTAGGCGTGGGCGATCCAGTCGGCGAATTGCCCGGGGAATTCAGCGGCGATCTGCCCGGCGGGGCCCGCGCCCTTGCGGTCTATTGCCCCGGTGCCCTCGCGGTCCAAGGCCCGACGTACGAGGAAGATCCCGGCTACGCCCAACACCTCGCCAAGGATCGGGCCGTCGCAGCTTGGCCGCTGATATTTTTGGTTGACGACGCCGATGCGGCTGCCAAGAACATCACCTTTCTCTGGAGCACCTTCACCCGCTTTGAGCCGGCTGCCGACACGTATGCCGCCGCCATCGAACTCCGTCGCCACCACCCCTGCTATACGCCGCCGATCGTCTTGGATTGCCGCATGAAACCCGGGTATCCAGACGAGCTGATAACGGACGAAGAAACGGCGCGAAAGGTCAGCCGGCGCTGGCGGGAGTACTTTCCCCAAGGCGGCGTAGAAGGCGCAGAAGACCGCCTTGGCTACGCCGGATTTTCCCTGTTGGATTAATCTTGAGCAGAGGTCGCCTCATGGATGATGCCCTGGCATTTGCCCCCATCGCCGAACTCGCCACTCTGATCCGCCGCGGCGAACTCTCCCCGCTCGAACTCACCGAACTCTATCTAGAGCGCATCGAGCACTACAATCCAGCACTCAACGCCTATCTCGCTGTCACGTCCGAGCGGGCGTGCGCCCAAGCCCGCGCTGCCGAAGCCCAAATCGCGGCTGGTACCTATCTCGGTCCCTTGCACGGTATTCCCCTCGCCTTTAAGGATCTCGTGGATGTCGCGGACCTGCCTACCACCGGCGGCTCGACGCTATTGCGCGACAACATCGCCACAGCCGACGCCGCGGTTGCCCGCCGCCTCTTTGCCGCGGGCGTCGTGCTCTTGGGTAAGACCCATCTTGTGGAATTTGCTTTTGGCGGCACCGGCGTCAACCATCACTACGGGACCCCGGTCAACCCTTGGGATCCCAAAGTCCACCGCTTGCCAGGCGGGTCGTCTTCTGGCTCGGGTGTGGCCGTGGCGGCTGGATTGGCACCGGCCGCCCTCGGCTCGGACACCGGCGGCTCGGTGCGGATTCCCGCATCCTTTTGCGGCCTTACCGGCCTCAAGCCCACCTTTGGCTTGCTCCCCAACACCGGCGTCTTGCCCCTCGACCCCACCCTCGACAGCATCGGGCCTTTGTGCCGCACGGCGCAAGATTGCGCCCTGTTATTCCAAGCCATGGCGAATCCGGCTCTCTGCGACCTGCCCGGTGATTCGCTTTTGGATCGTTTGGAAGGCGAAGTCGCCGGCCTCCGGCTCTGCTTTCCACGCGAGTATTTCTGGGCCGAGGTCGATGCGGAGGTTGAAGCGGCGGTGCGCGCCTCGGCGCGTGTTTTTGCCGACCTCGGCGTCTATGTCGATGAAATATCGCTTGAGGTGCTCGACGATCTAGCCCAATGGCGCAGCGGGCCTAGCACCACGGCCGTCGAAGCCTATCTCTATCACCGGCGCAACCTCGAAGCGCATCTCGATCAGTTCGACCCCATTGTTTCGGCGCGCATGCTCGACGGCCGCGACACCCTCGCTGTGGACTTTCTCCGGCAGCTTAGAGCACGCGACGAGCTGCGCTACAAAGCCCGCACGACCCTCGAAAACGTCGATTTTCTCATCACCCCAACCACCCCTTTTGCCGCCCCGATTCTCGACGAGATCGACCGCGACGATGTCTATTTCTCCATCAATGGCCTCTGCCTGCGCAACACCATCGCCGTCAATCTCCTCGGCCTGTGCGCCGTCTCCCTACCCTGCGGGTTCACGCACGACGGTTTGCCTATTGGCTTACAGCTCATCGGCCACCCCCGAGACGAGGCGCGGCTGCTGCGTCTCGCCCGCGCCTTTGAGCAAGCCACCGACTACAATCTCCTCACGCCCGCGCTCGACGCCTTCGCCTAGCAAGGTGCGGCCGGATGGCTTGCCAATATGCGGGGCTAGGTCTATATTTTTTGCCCTACGTGCTCCCATCGTCTAGCGGTTAGGACCCAGGGTTTTCAACCCTGTAACCGGAGTTCGAGTCTCCGTGGGAGCACCATTTTTATGTACGCTGAGGAGGCACTTATGTTCGACATTGGCATCTTCGCCCCCTTTGGGACCAACCACGATCGCAACATCGCCTATTGCCGCGACGCCGGTGCCACCCACATCGTCTTGAGCACCGGCCAAATCTCTTCAGACGACGCGCCCGCGGCCGACGCACTCAAGGCACTAACTGACCAATACAATACTGCCGAAGTTGTACTGGCCGGGCTGACCCCGCCTCGCCTCAGCCTCGACGCCTGCGTTGACAATGCGGCCCGTACGCGTGAAGTGGGGTACATGCGCCGCCTGATCGAAAACATGGGGTACGCCCAGATACCTTTCGTGCATTTCTATCTCAGTGCCGACGCGGCCCCCACTGACCCGGACCAGCGGCAGAAGCACTGGCAGGGCTTGGTGGAGATCTTTCAAGAGCTAGGCCAAATCGGCAAAGATGCCGGCGTGCGGATTTCCACCCACACGTTTCACGTGTCCGACCGCCTGATCTGGAACAGAGAAACCTTTGCGAACCTAATGGCCGCAACCGACTCGCCGGCCCACGGCCTGACCTTTTGCCAAGGCAAGTCGCAAATGGCCGGCGACAGCCTGCCCGACACCATCCGTCACTTCGGCGAAAAGGTTTTTATGGTCCACGTGCGCGACATCGCCACCAAGCCCGAGGGGCCAACTACCCCGGAAATCGAGCGACGGCTGGCGGACTTAGGCTACCTCGAAGTGCCCTTCGGCCAAGGGGAAGTCGATATGGTCGGCACCATCCGCGCCCTCAAAGAGATCGACTACAAGGGCCAGATTTATCCCGAGCACTTCCCGGCCATCGCCGGCGACCACACCGCCGGGCTAGCTTGGACTATTGGCTACATCCGCGCCTTAGACCAAGCGATGGTCCTCTGAGGGTGCCTCGGCCTCTGCGCCTCTTTCCAAAATCTCCCGCAGAGTCTTTTCGCGCTGGCGGATCTCGGCCTTAAGCCCTTCTATCCGCAGCTTGAAGTCGCCCAGATCGCCGGCGAAGCCCACCACCTCGCCCGCGCGCACTCGTTACTTTTGCGGCCCTCCCGGAACGGCTGGGGAGCTCGTGCTAAATACTGTGAATCGGTCGCAGCGTTTCTTACGAGCCATATCCCCATAGAAAGGATCAATACGAATGAGTACGCGAGTCTTGCTGGTGGACAATCACGAAATTATGCGCCAAGGGGTGCGCTCGCTGTTGGAGAAAGAAAGTGCTGTTGAGGTGATCGCCGAGGCCGGGGACGGCCGCACAGCCGTCACCTTGGTTTCCAAGCACCTACCCCATATTTATATTGTGGTAATGGAGACGGACCTACCCAACTTGAATGGCGTTGAGGCGACGCGGCAGATACGGGATAAGGAGCCGAGCGTGAAGGTGGTGGCGCTGTCGGCACGTGCGGACAAATGCTTTGTGGCCGCCATGTTTCAGGCCGGTGCTTCGGCCTATGTACTGAAAAAGGAGGCTGTTTGCGAACTGGTGGAAGCACTCCGGGAGGTACGATCCGGCCGCAAGTATGTGTGCCCGAAATTGATCGACCCCCTCATCGCCGATTACGCGCAATACCTCGCCGATGGTGGTAAGCCGCCCCTCCTGACACCCCGCGAGCGAGAGGTGCTACAGCTTATCGCCGAGGGAGAAAGGCCCCGCGAATAGCCGATCAGCTCACGGTAAGCGAGAAAACCGTGGGTAACCATCGCCAGAATCTCATGAAGAAGCTCAGATTGCGGTTTGGATCTCGCGAGTATCTGTAACGTTGAGAAAGAATCGGTTTATGATCTCCAGTACTTTCACCTTAAATAACGCCTTACTGTTCTTCAAGATCATACTCGTTGTGTGGGTGACAGGCTATGGCGAGGTCAAGTCTGTTGCGGCGCAAGAGCAGCTAGACGAGTCGAGCATTCCCCAAGTGCCTGTAGAATATGCCGGAGAGATGGGCCTTGAACTCAAGCGCACAGTCGAATTAGTCTTTGATGAGGCAGCTCCGGGCATTGGTCGGATAGGCTGGATGGGCATTACCCCTGATAGTTCCTTGCTCCTTACCGATCGAATCTCTCGCAGGGCGCACGAGTTCAGCCTGAATGATGGCCGGTATATTAGATCTTTCGGACGCACGGGGAAGGGGCCTGGGGAGTACGGGGGTGCTGAGGTGATGGCCATGGATTCCAAAGGGGATGTCTATATCATGGATCCTATATACGGCCAATTGTTGCATTACAATCGACAAGGTCAGTATCTTGACGAGAAGATGAGCTGGATCGGATGTAGCGGCTTGTTGATTGACCGAGATGATGCACTGATCGTTATGGAGAGTAAACATGGTGGATCTATTATGCAGATACAGAATATTACTGGCCTCAATAGGGCAGTAGAACACACCATACCTCTTTCTAGCAAGGCAGATCAGATCATTTCATGCCGTCTGCGTAACCCGGCTCAATTATGCTATAATCCTACGCAAAATCGTCTGTATTACTTGGAGGCCAATGACTACATGGTGAAAGAGATTGATGCCTCCACCGGTGATATCCTGCGGCAATTCGGGGCTCTTGTGCCTAGTTATAACGTCTTCACCCTTGAGAAGCAGGAGCCACCAGATTTCAAATTCTTACCGAGGGAGTATCACGGCCTAGATTGTGGAGCAATAGGTCGGGACGATTTCTTCCCAATAATGAGAGGGATAAATCGAGCGACTAGCATGGTCCTGATAGAGGATCGTTACCTGTTAATCTCACACAATTCTCCTGAGAGATCATGGTCACCAAATGAATGGACGCTTTATGATTTGCTGCCTTCGGCTTCGTCGGAATTGATTGAGGCATATTCGCTCAACGGTGCTGCCTATCAATCTCTTGATGGTATCAAAAAAAAAGATTCGCAGAGAACTGTAGTTGAAGCAAGCAGGATAGACGGAAGAATAACATCTTGGGAGAGCCAAATTTATGTTTATAAGCCGCCATCGATAGAAGCGGCGGCTGAATCTAATGGCACAGTGGATATATATGCGCTGTCCGTTAAAAGGTAAATTAACGTGAGTTCGGGTTAAGGGTTCTCTAACTGGAGTGTTTGATCGATTTTCAGTGAAGAGGAAGAACGAGAGCTGGCTCTCATCGTGCTGCTCTCGGTCGTCTTAGTCTGGATGATCGCGGCGGCGCTCTTTGAGTCTTGGACTTGGCCACTAATGGTGTTGATCGCCCTGCCGTTAGCCCTAATCGGGGTGGGTGCCGGATTTTACTTGTCGGGCGTTTCTTTCAACCAAGGTGGGTATGCTTCGCTGCTGCTTTTGATGGGTATTTCCGTGAACAACTCCATCTTGCTGGTACACCATATTTCTAGAGCGTTACGAGCACAGCCGATGTCTGTGCAGGATGCGATCATCCGCGCCGCTTTCCAGCGGTTGCGCCCCATTTTCATTACCACCCTGACGACGGTCGCCGGGTTTTTGCCGCTGTTGTTGCAAGGAGACCGGGGCGACATCTGGTACACCTTGGCCTTGGGCACCTCGGGGGGGCTGATATCCTCGTCGGTGCTGGTCGTGCTGGTCGTGCCGCTATGTCTGATCTGGCGAGGCTCAGCCCGCTCACTCGGGGCAAATGGCGATGCTGTGTAGCGCTTCGCCAATAAAATCGCGCCGCCACCCGCGCAGGAGGCGGTGATCCTCTGCCGTGGCAGCGACCGCGTCTATGACTAGGTTGCGCACTTCGGCGCGGGCCGCGACAAAGGGCGCGTCGATCCGCGCGGCGTCGCTTTGCCAGCGCAAGTAATTCATGGATTGGGCGAGTTTGCGTTCGACGACCTCCTTGTCGAGGTGCGGTCGGCGCGGTCGGGGTGGGCACTCCTCGTTGGGGACGGCCAAGCCGCGGCGAATCTGTTCGAGGATGCAGCGATCGTAGCGGTGCTTGCCGAGCACGCGGAGCCGGCCCAGTTCCTCCAGTGACTGGGGCTTGCGCCGGGCTAGGAGCACGAGGGTTTCGTCCGTCAGTACGCGATTGCGCGGCTGGTCGCGTCGCTGGGCTTCCTCTTCGCGCCAAGCGGCCAACTCGCGGAGGATGGCCAACTCGCGCGAGGAAGCGCGGCCCATGCCCTTGACCCGCGTGAATTGCTCGCGTGGGTCTCGCTCCTCGTATAGCCGCGGGTCGTCGTACGCGGCCATCTCCTCTACCAGCCAGGTGCTGCGACCAATTTCCTCGACGCGCGCCCGCAACACATCGCGCACTTCGTGCAGATAGCGCACGTCTTCAATAGCGTAAGCTAGCTGACTCTCGGAGAGCGGGCGGCGGACCCAGTTGGTGAGCGTCTCGGTCTTGTCGAGGACCGCGCCGAGGGTTTGCTCTAAGAGATCGGCCAGCGAGGTGGTAGAGCTCATATTGGCAAGCCCGGCCGCGCAGCGGGTGTCGAAGACGTTGCGCGGAGAAGCACCCGTGACCCGGCGCAGAATAGCCAAATCTTGTTGGGCGTCGTGGAGAATCAGTTCGACCGCCGCGTGCTCTAACAGAGCACCAAGGGGCGAGAGATCCGCAATCGCCACCGGGTCAATCAGGTGGCAATCGTCGCTGGCGAGGGCCAATTGGATGACGCCTAATTGGGGATAATAGGTGCGGTTCCAAACAAATTCAGTGTCTAGGGCAACGCGCTCGCAGTCTAAGGCGCGCTCGACGAGTTCGGCAAGTGCCTGTGCGGTATGGATCATGCGTCTGAGGGCATCTTAAGAAGTGGGAATTAAAGCAAAAATTAGCAACATAAGATGATAAGACGAGGGCTTTAAGATGACAAGATCCAGAAACGGCGCACGGGGGTTTGTTCCCGGTAGCCGGCCAGCCGAGTGCTGAGGAGCCAAGCCGCGGCAAATGCGAGCTGGACCGCACACAAATAAAAGAGCGGTCCCCGAGGACCTGCCAGCGCAGCAGACCATTGGAAACAGGCCCCACCCGCGATGCCGCCGACAAAACCGCCTAGTGCCGAGGCATATATTGCAAGGGAGAATCCCTCTGCTTGGTACTCTTTGGAAACAGTGTCGAGCATTGCCCGCGACTGCCCCATCTGGTGGCCGCCGTCCAGCGCACCCCAGAGCAGATAGACGACCCCCGCCCAAAGTGCGATCCACGGGAGTCCCGTAGGCAGGAAGAGCCAAGTGGGGGCCATGGCCGCTTGCAGTAGCAGGGTGATAGTCAGCGCGCCCCGACTGCCGTGCCGATCTACCATCCGACCCCAGCCATGCAGTCCGACCACATAGCCGAGGGCTTGTACTGGCGTCATCCAGACGAAGTAACTAACGGGCAGCCCCCAATCTGTCAGCGCCACGACCCATAGCGGAAAGGTCGCAGCTAGCACAGCAGTGCGGGCCATAACAAAGAGCGTATATGCGCGCATCTGGGGTGCGGCTAGCGCTTGGCGCAAGCGGTGGAATAGACCCTCTCCGGGCGGAGACAGGGATCGCTCAGCTACTCCGCGCACCAATAAGGCCCCGCCGCAAGTGGAAAAAACCGCTAGAGCAAAGAGGGGGCCGAAGTCGCCTGCCATGGGCTGAGAGCCGAGGTACCAGCCTATCAGGATGGGCAAGACGAGTTCGAGAAGGCGCTGATGAAGGCGCATACGCGTGAGAAAGGCACCGACTCCACCGCTAGAGGTATTGTCTTGGACTAGGGGCCACCAAGCGGTGTTGCCCGCTTGTTGTATGAGACCGCGCACGCTAAACAGGGCTAGCCCGATCCAAGCGGCCCAAGCCCCATCCGCGCCGTAGAACGCCAACAGCGCCAGCGCCAGCCCAGCCGGTAATGAGCAGAGTCTCCCCCAAAAGAAAAGCCCAGCCTTCCCAGTGCGATGCATTAGCTGCAACCCGAAGACGCGTCCCATCTTCTGGAGGTACTCGCTGGTGGCGACTAGGCCGATGAGAAAAGGCGAAGCATTGAGAGAGAGTAGAAAGAGAGGGACGAGAGAAGTGAGAAGGGCGTTGTTGATCGAGCCGCTAACGGCGCTGCCGATCAGCCGCGACTGGCTGCGGCGACTAGCTGCTGGAGAAAGTCTGTGATCGGGATTTGCTATGTCGCTTGGGGTGTCGGTCATAAAAAAAGAAAAGACCGACAGCACATCTGGGCAAATGAGCCAATGCGCTACAGGCGGCTTCTCTTATCGCACGTGCATCAGCGCACTGAACGGGTGCTGCTCAACACCACTTGTGCGGCCTAAACGCAGCCTTTTCCCCGGGCGTCGGCGAGTGGTCGAAGGCGCCGCGTTGAATCACCGCAGCAGCTCCGCCCACCGCTTCAACTTTTGCCCGCTGGCTAGCATGGGCCTGCTCGTCAATCGCTTCCGGGTCGAGCAAGGTGTGCAATTCTCTTTCGCAATCGCGCAACAAGCCTTGGTGCTCTGGCATACCGGACAAGTCGTTTAGCTCGTCGGGATCTTCCGCCAAGTCAAAAAGCTGCGGCGTCGCGCCGACATAGTAATTGTACTTGTAGCGGTTGCGGCGCAGCATGTAGGTCCCGTGCTCGGTACCCAGCGCGTGATACTCGCTGAAGACGGTGCGCTCGCGATTTTCCTCTTGTGCAATCTGCCACAGCGAGCGGCCGGGCAAGTCTTCATCGATCAATTCAGCCCCCACGCACTCGAGAGCGGTTGGAAAACAATCCACCAGCGAAACAGGCGTCTGCACCACCTTCCCCTCCGGCACGTCAGGCCCAGCCACGATCATCGGCACAGCCGCCGCCTCGTCGTAGAGCGTAAACTTGCCGAAGATGCCGCGGGCTCCAAGGCATTCGCCGTGATCGGAAGTATAAAGTACGCGAGTGGAACCTGTCAGGCCGAACTCGTCGAGCGCACCGAATACGCGGCCAATCTGCTGGTCGAGATAGGTCGTGGTTCCATAGTACGCGGCTGTGACGCGCTGCACCGTTTCTTCGCTGTGCCCTTGGTCGAAGCGGAAAGCGCAAGGCGTGTTCGGTGCAACGGGCGTCGTACTGCAAGTAGGTAGAGCCGCCTGCGCCCGCCCGCCCAAGCTCGTCGTGCTTGTCGCGCAAGGGCGGGCGATCGCGGATGCAGCCGAGTACATCGCCGACGCCATCGACTACGTGCAACGGCTCTATTTCCTTGCTAAATCCGTGGTCTGCGCCTTGTCCCTTGAAGTGCAACTTGCCGATTGAGTCGCAGCAGACCCCCTGTTCGCGCAAACATTGATGCCAGGAGACAGGCGTCCCGCCATAGGGATGCCCGTTGTCCCAGTAGCCGATCTGATGCACGTAGCGGCCGGTGGCCAGCGCTGCGCGAGCGGGGACGCAGATTGGGCAGTTGGTGTAGGCGTTCTGGAAGCGAGTGCCGCGTGCAGCTAAGGCGTCCAGATAGGGCGTCTGCACCAGCGGATGCCCGTAGCAGCCGCTGGCGAGCCGGTGGTGCTGGTCGGATAAAATGAACAGAAAATTGGGTGACTTCACGGCGCACCCACGACTTTGTCTGCGCCGATCTGGGGCGGCGCGGGAGAGTGCAGCCCGCGTTGGCCAGAGAGGCTGCGGTTGGGACGGGGTGCCCATTGCTGGTCGGGCAAGCCGACGAGTTGGTCCTCTTTGACATAGGCTTCGTCGCCCCCGTAGAGTTCGCCGACGAGTCGCTTGCTGAGCTGGGCTTGTATTGCGGCGTGGTCAGGTGATCCGGCTAGATCGTTCAACTCACAGGGATCGCTTTCGAGGTCGAAGAGCTGGACGCGGTTGCCCACTGGATAGTAGATCAGCTTGTGTCGCCCCGTACGGATCATGCGGGTGGCATTCGGCCCTTCGCCGCATTCGCCATACAGATAAGTGCGCCGTTCCTCGCCAACCATCGATAACCCTTCGACTGCATCTGGGATGTCGATGCTCGCTAGGTCGAGTACGGTCGGCATGACGTCCTGCCAGCCGACGAGACGGTCATCAACAGTATGGTGAGGCACTCGTTTGTCCCGGCCGCCGAGCAAGATCATCGGCACGTTGGCTGACGTTTCATAATAGAGCCGCTTAGCCCAGAGGCCGTGGTTGCCGAGCATATCGCCGTGGTCTGCCGTGAAGCAAATAATGGTATGATCGAGCAACCCCTCCTCGCGCAGGGTGCCTATGACCACGCGAAGCTGGTGGTCAATATGGGTGCAGAGCGCGTAGAAGGCGCAGCGAATTCGCAGAATTTCCGTCCCCTTGAGGTGGGCGTTGGCACCCTGAATGACTTTGAGCGCATAGGGCAGATCATCGAAATCGCGTGCCCAAGCACCGTGGTAAGGCGCGTCAATCTCAATATCGCGGTAGATGTCGAGATAGCTCTGCAAGGGTACCAGCGGCGGGTGCGGGTGGCGAAAGGAAAGATACCAAAAGCCGGGCTTGGCAGGGTTACGCCGCTTAAGCATCCGGCTCATCTGGTGCGCCGCCCAGCAGGTGGGGTGGCAGTCCTCGGGCAAGTGATAAGGGCGGAAGGAGTATTCGTTGTTGCTCATGCCGTGGGCGAAGCCTAAGCCCGGATGGCCTTTGTCCGCAAGGAAGAGATCGTAGTCGTCAACAGCCCCTAAGTGCGGTCGGCCCTCTTCGTCGAGAAGCACATCGTCGAAACCAATACGGTCGCGTTGGGGAAAGACATGGAGCTTGCCAACGGCGTACGCTTGGTAGCCCGAGTCGCGGAAGGTTTGCGCTATAGTCGGCAAGTCGGGCATGGGGGCGGTTGTTTTGAAGACCCGGTCGCCGTGGGTGCGCGGCGAAGTACCCGTCATCAGGGTGCGACGGGCGGGAATGCAGACCGGGCATTCGCTATAGGCGTTGACAAAGCGGGTACCGCTGCGGGCTAAAGAATCGAGAGTGGGGGTGAGGATGGCGGAATGGTTGGCTTCGCCCAAGAGGGAAGCGGGCCAATGGTCGGTAGTAATCAGGAGGACATGCGGTCTATCGTTTGCCATCGGCATCTCTTATTTCTGCAGCAAAGACCCGACCTCTCAGATGCGCGGGCAGCGGGCCTAGCCTGCGGTTGATATCCACGCCTGCTTCTGCAGGACAGAGCGCGGTGAAGCCCGTAAATCTGCGCCAGGAGGCTCAGGCCACCTCGTAGTCGCGCTCGGGTCGAGTCGGGTTGCCCCAGTGGCCGGCCGGATCGGCGGCGTTGATCAGCACGCCCTCTTTCTCCCAAGAGTAGCCGGGGATCGCACGCACATCGGGGGTGCAGTAGCGCAGAGTTAGCCCGCAGCGTCGGCGCTCCGATTCGTTGTAGTGCGAGCTGTGCAAAAGTAAGTCCGAGTGGATCGAGACTTCACCAGCCTTGAGCTCGACATCGACGATCTCGCCGTAGCGCTCCACATCGTCCACCGTCTGATTGAGGACGTTATTTTCGGAGGCGTCGCTCGGGCGGAATTCGAGCTGGCCGTAGCGGTGCGAGCCGGAGACGAAGCGCATACAGCCATTGTCAATGTCGGCGTTGTCAACAGCCAGCCAGACGGTCACTGTTTTTGAGGGAGTTAGCGGCCAGTAGCTGGCGTCTTGGTGCCAGGAGACGGTGGTGCTGTCCTTGGGCATCTTGCAGAAGTAGTGCGAGGCCAAGCCGACCAGTTCGGGGCCGAGGAGATCGTGGATGTAGGCGAGGATCCTAGGATGGTGCATGAGGTCATAGACCTTGGCGAACTTGAGATGTGCCGAGCTAAGGGTGAAGCTGCCATGGCCGGCGGCTAGGACCTTTCTTAGCTGCTCGTCGAAGAAGGCGCGATGCTCGGCGAGCTCGGCGTCGTCGAAAATTTGAATGCCCTTGAGGTAGCCGTCTCGGTTGAAAGCGGCGACCTGTTCGGTCGGGAGGGTGGTGGGGTCATCGACTGTGCTGGGGTAGAAGTGCAAGTCGCGGTCCATTTCGCGCAACTCGTCGTGAGTCGGCACAGCCTTGAAGGCGTAGTCAATCTGGTCTGTCATGGCGTCATTCTCCCGGCATACGGTATCAGAAATAAAACGCAATGTGCTCCTTGTCTCAAGGATCAGCGGCCAGTAACCAGTCCCAACCCGCCTCCTTCGGAGCGGCGGTGGGGGGACTAACCACTAATCGCTGACCACTGGCCACTCGATTGCCTCTTCATCGGCCCATCAGTTCCTCATAGATCCCACCTGCCTTGGCTTGGATATTTTCGCCGCTAAAAGGATAGAGAAACCCCCAGAACAGCGCCCCGACTAACATCAAACCCAGATAGAATAGCAAGATGCGGCGGCCCCAGACCGCCCCAAGCATAGTCAGGGTGGAAAACTTGGTGGCCGGACCGGCAATGAAAAAGCCCAGAGCCGCCCCCGGACTCATGCCCATCTGCATCATGCTCTCGACAATGGGAATGCTGCCGCCGCCGCAGGCGTAGAGCGGCACCCCCAAGGCTACAGCCATGGGCACGGCCCAGACGCTGCCGGGGCCGACCAGTGCCAGTACCAGCTCTTGGGACAGAAAGGTCTTTACCAAGGCGGCGATGAAGATCCCCAGGCCGAAGAATTTGGCGATGAAGAGTACATCGCCGCGGAAGCGCTGCGCCAGAATCCTGACTTCAGACAGGGACTGGGAAGAGTCGCCTATGGCCGGAGATGCCTCCGGAGGGGTTGCTGTGCGGACTGCGAACGTTAGACGATGGCGCAGAGCGGACTGCGCTACAAAACCGGCCAAAAGCCCCACGCTAGCCGCCGTGACCAGCCGGGCTATGGCCATTTCCATCCCGATAGTCCCAGCGGTGTACGCGAACAAGGAGGGGTTCATCAGGGGTGAGGCCACGACAAAGGCCACTAAGGGCGCAGCCGGTACACCCATATTTATTAGGCGGCCGGCCACGGGAATGGCGGCAAAAGTGCATAGAGGCGAGATCAGAGCCAGCAGGGTAGATGCCACAATAGAGCCGTTGGCCCGCTGCTGGAGAGTCTGGCGGATCCGGGCCTTAGGTAAGTAGCGCCAAGCTAGGGTGCTAAACAGGGCACCTAGCACCACAAAGTACCAGAGCTGAGCCGCCAGATCCCAGAAACTGGTTAGGACGCGCAGCGTATAGGTATTCCGCAGATAATGCTCTGCAATGCTGGCGGCCTGCCAGAGCGGTTGCGTCAGGGCGTGGTAAAGGGTCTGAATCCTTTCCACGCCTGAAGGCGCGGTGAAGCCCACGCTCAACGGACCAAGGCCATGGGTCGGGCCTTGCGCAGATCATCGGCCTTGAGGACGGCGAAGTAGATTCCGCTGGCCACATTGAAGCCCGAGGCATTGCGTGCGTCCCACATCACCTCGTGATAGCCTGAAGCTATCTCTCCTTCCACCAAGGTGCAGATCCACTGGCCCGCCGCATTGTAGATATCCAGCTTGGCAGGTCCTACTTGGGGCAGGGCAAAGCGGATGCGAGTGATTGGATTGAATGGATTCGGGTAGTTCTCCAGCAGTGCCGATGCTTCCGGTAGAGGCTGGCTGGTCGCCGACTCTGCCACGGCCGTGGGAACCTCGCCCGGCAGCAGGAATTCAATGCCGGGCAGGCGGTCTCCGTCTTGGTCCACCAAGTGTGCAGCCAGCATGGTATTCCCGGCAGAGCTCCCGATCTTGAAGAGCAGTCTGTTTTCCCCTTGTACTAGGTGAATCGGAACTTGCAAGTCGGCCAGCCGGAAATTGCGCCGGGAGAGATCCTCGTAGATCACTTCGCCATTCAGCCAGACCTTGGCGAAGTCGTTGTAGCCGAGCCACAGGAAACCCTCCTGCGCCCGCTGTGCCTGCACTAGGGTGAAGGCGTAGTTGGCAATGTCTTGGCCCCTGCCATTGAGATCGCCCAGCGGCAGAATTTCAGCGGTGTAACCAAGGTGCTCCACCTGTGTCCACACCACATCACCGGCCGGCTCGCCCTCTAGGGGGTATAGCTGAGATTCGTTTGGCAGGAGTTCGGAGTTGATATCGCTGCTGTTCGGAAACGGGCCAGCGACGAGCCAGCGCCGGATGCCGCGCCCGTAGAACGCGCCCCTGCGATTGCCACCACGAGATTTGACGAAGTTGCGCTGCACGCTATCGGGCGCACGCCCCTCCACTTGGATTCGGTTTAGATCGAAGGTTCCAAAGCCCTTGGTCGCTGCTAGATAGAGATGCTCCAAGTCGAGTGGATTGAATCCCATGACCACGTTGGCCACAGCTTCGGTAGCCAACGGATCGCCACCGGCCACCACCGCGTTGTGCTGGACGTTCTGCCCCCACTGCGGCCCGTCGCCTTCGGTGCCCCAGAATCCCTCAATGACGGTATAGGCCGCCGGGTTGTAGGAGAACAGATCCACGTACCCGTGCTCGGGGTTGTTCTGGTAGTGCTGGCGCTTGGAGGTGCCATCGCCGTAGGCTCCCGATGCTAAGGTCCCAACGTAGTTCTTAATGCCTAAGGTAGTGCCGTAGATGGTGGTCTTCATGGCGGCGATGGAAATTACTTTGTCGGCGTCTAGGATCGGTTCGGGCATGAAGTAGCCTTCCTTGCGAAAGCTGCCGGTGCCCTCCACGTGGAAGCCGAACTGGGCACCAAGATACCGCAGGCGCGTCACCCCCAAGCGTTGAATAGCTCCGCCCGGAACCGGCTCAAGGCGAAAGGGAGCGTAGTTGAGATCAGAGGTATCCACCACGGTGGAGACCCCCATGGCGGCGAATTCTTCTAGAATCTTGATGTACGAGAGATGGCCGAATTCGGGATAGGTCGCGGACCAGCCATCTTCTTCTGCATTGGTGGGAAAGCCAGGCTCGCCTTTGCGTGGAGATTCGGCCCCGCCCTCGGCAATGGTGATGCGCCGCGGTCCCACTTGCTCTATGAGGTAGTCAATCACACTCTTCACCACCCGCAAATCCGCGATTTGGCCTGGGTGTTCAATGCCATCACTGTAATATGCCGAGGTGGGATTTCCTCTGTTGGTCACAATGTTGACTTTGACGACGACCCAGTCGCTCGGCTCGACGACGGCGCGAATGGAGCGCTCCGATTGGTCTAGGTCCAGAGCGCGGCGGACGATAGCGTCCACCTGAGCGAAGCTTAAGGAGGCATTTAGGGCAGCCGGCTCGGCTAGCTCCTGGTCGCTTGAAGTGGCGACCGCCACGGTCGGATTGCCTTCGCCCAAGGTGAGGGTGCCGGGGCGTAGGAGGGGCAGGCCTTCTACCTGCAAGGGCTCTTGGGCTTGCTGCACCGATCCTGCCATCCCAACGAAAAAGGTCTGCGCTTGGTGGGAGTAGATGTCCCAGCCGATCAGAGTGCCGATCAGCAGGAGTAGAGCCAAATTTGCAAATTTGCGTTTTGTCATTTGAGGCATGACCAACTCTCCCGTATTTGAGGTCGGTACTACGCGCAATCGGAGGATGTCTGCGCGGTCCTGAGATTTATTGAAGTTTATATAGTTACGGTATTTGGTGCAGTACTGAAAGCACTCCTTGGCCTGTCTTGATTTTCCCCCAACTCAACCTCTCGATTGCGGTAGCGTCTAGACTATGCACGTAAATCTCCACCTCGTAGAAGACCGTAGGGCCCATCGTCCATAGCTCAAGGTTGTCGGCCATAGTGGCAGGAGGGAAATAGATCTCGATCCACTGGTCCACTGCCCGCGCATTCTCTTCGATCAGGGCAGTTTGCATCCCTTCGGGTTCGCGCAAGGTGCCGGTCTCGTCTAAGCACCCGCCTAGATAGGTGCGAATCTGGTAGTTGTTGCCGATGGCACCGACATAGATCCGCAATTTCTCCAGTTGTAGCGGCTCCTCCCAGGCAAATACCAAAATCCCCTTAGTCGTCCAAATAAAGGGCAGGGCATCGGCATCTTGGGGAACCTTGCTGTCTCCTAGAACGCCGAGGTCGCCCTCGTGGGAATTCCAGATCGTAGCCCGGGTCACGGCGTCGGGTGTGATGTTGCGGCTGGCGGCACCCCAAAAAAAGAAGATCGCAAAAATTGATGGTATGACTATTCTCATGCGGACAGCCCATTCCAAGGCAGACCATACAGGACTCGACGATTTTCGATTCTCATATCTAATGAAGATGGCGCGGGACGGCATGTAGTGAAAGACCCCTTCCTCGTAGTAAGCGCAAGTGAGGTTGCGAGCGGGTCCACCTAAGTATATCTTGGGCGCAAAAGGAGGGGATTATGAAGACAAACAAAACCGTTTCGCCAGAGGTCGGAACGCGATTGCTCTTTGAAAATGAGCGGGTGCGGGTTTGGGATCTGCGGTTGGCACCGGGCGAGAGCACAGGTCTGCACCGGCACGAGTACGACTACCTATATGTAGTTATCGGCGACGGCCGATTGCAGGCGGCCGATGCAGAGGGAACTCGCAGGGAGGCTAGTGATATGAAGGATGGAGAGGTGCGGTTCAGCGAGATCGAAAGGGGGGCGGTACACGAGGCGTTTAACGTCGGCGAAGGGCCGTGGCGGAATATTATCGTCGAATTGAAGGACTGAAACCGACTAATCCAAGGAGAGAATATGAGCCTGAGAAGACTATTGTGCGGCCCGCTCCCCTCGGCCGGCATTGGCTATTCACTGGGGCTGCTGCTGTTGAGGGCATCCGTAGGCGGCGTGATGTTGCTAGGCCACGGCTGGGGTAAATTGACCAGCTTTGCTGAGCGTTCCTCCTCGTTCCCCGACCCATTGGGCATTGGATCGTCGCTGAGCATGGCCTTGGCCACCGGTGCTGAAGCGTTTTGCGCCCTAGCGGTGATTTTGGGATTCGCCACCCGCTGGGCTGTCGTGCCGCTCATGGTCACCATGCTAGTGGCCGCGCTTATCGTACACGGGGACGATCCTTGGGCGAAAAAGGAACTCGCCCTATTGTACTTTTTTCCCTTTGCCGCGTTATTTTTAACGGGCGCGGGGCGCTACTCGCTCGACGCCTTCTTCCGGCGCGGCGCGCGTTGAGTCCTACAGAATGTCGGGCGACTGCGGATCGACGCAGGCACCGCTGGGGCGTGGTCCCTGTGGCCGCTGCGGCATCTGGTCGTAAGACTGGTAAGCGATGTCTAAGTAAGGCGTCTCGACCCGGCGGTGCCTTTCGTAGCGCGAATTCATTGCCGCGTCGATAACCCCGGTCGCCAGCAGGGTGCGCTCGGGCGGATAAGGGGCCTGACCCGTTTTGAAAAATTGCTGGATGTTGCGGCATAGATAGCCGAAATGGGCAAACGGCCCCCCGTTCTGCAGGTAGAACTCCGCGGCCTGTACCTGCCCTCCTATCCGCGCGGCATAGGCGAAGTCGCTGACATAGCCGTTGAGCATCAAAGTCGCCGTGCGCAAGCCATCGCGGTGTTCCATGAGGAAAACTGCTGGCTCTTTGGAATGCTTTTTCATGAGGCCATCCGGCTTTTTGGCAATGGCAGCGCAAGCGGCCTCGGCCAACTCTCCGGACCACAGCCCCTCGTCGCGGGCGCGCCACACATCGTCCCCTTCGAGGCACTGCACCCACGCCACCCCCTTCTCGCCGCCGCTCCGCCGCTCGATCATGCACTGCAAAGTCTCTAAAGCATGGTACCCGTATGCTTCGATACCGCCGTAGCCGATGGATAGAGCTTCCTCAATGGGCGTCTCCTTGGGGTGCTCCAGCCAAGGAGAGCGCCAAGCCAAGGGCAGCGACGATCCGGCCATCAGCGGAATGCCCAGTTCTTCAGCCCGATTCCACATCCACTGGGCATCCCCAAAGTCATACGCGAAGTGCTTATCTGAAAATACGGGCACTGAGCGGCCGCTCTCGGCAAAGACGCCAGCGATTTGCTCAAAGAAATAGCGGCGCGGGTACATGTGGCGGCCCCGCTCGTTCCAAGGGTAATCGCCGTGCTCACCGATGAGCAGCACCGCATCTACATTGAGCCGATCGGCACCAGCGTGCAGGGCGCGGCGGATGCTGGGGTAGATGGGGACCCCACGCTCTTGGGCCAAGCCCACGCCGATATCGTTTTCCAGCACATGGTCAATGTACAAGGATACTAGGTCCACTTCTGGCGGCATCAGGCCCTCATCCGTGGACATGCCCTTCATAAACTTGGTGGCAATGACGTCGGCATGCGACTTGGGATAGTAGATGGTAGCGATGACGGCTACTCTCATGGCAAAGCTCCTATAGCAAAGACGGCACTTGCTCCTGTGCGCCGAAGACAGTGGAAGGTGGTATAACTATAATGTCTTGGTAGCGTGCTGCCATGCCTAGCCGAAAAACGCTCAGGCTGCCCAGCATCCTTCCGCATAAGGCTCGCGGAGAAAGAGTCTTTTGCGTGTGGGATTGGCGCGTGCAATCCACTCGGGCGGAATCTCCTGAGTGTAGCGATGCGGCGGCCCGGCTTCTTTGAAGATGTCGATGTTGAAGATGCGATAGGGCTGGGGGGAATCCGCGGGTTTGGCCTCGACGGCGTGGAAGATCCGGGCGTTGATATAGACCATGCTGCCCGGCGGCACGGTGAGTCGCACCTCTTTTAGCTCGCGCCCGGCCTCTGCGTCGTATGCCCCGGCCAGCATGCGCTCAGGCGTGGCCTCTGCAGTCGGGGCGACGAGGTGGCTGCCGGGAATGACCTTGAGGTTGCGGTCGCCGAGTGTGAAGCCATTGGGATAGTAGAGGATTTGGATGTAGTACTTGTCGCGCTCGGCGAGGTTGATGGGGTTTTCGTGCTTCCAGTGGTGGTGATCTTGATGGTAGGGAATGGGACCTGCGCCGCGCGGGGCGAGGTTGAGAGCGGAGTGGCAGAAGTGGTAGCTTGGGCCGATGGTGGCTTGCAGCAGCGCCGAGACAAAGGGGTCGTCGATGAGGCGGTCGCCGCACGGGCCGCGGTCGTTCCAAGGGCGGACGAAGTAGGATTGGGGTGGGCCGAGTTTTTCGTCCAAGGCGTCGAGATAGTGACGGACCGAGGCGAGGCCGAGGATTTCGTTGGTTAGGCTGTGCTGGACCTCGTCCTTGAGTACATCCGGGTAGAAGATATAGCCATCTCGGTGGAAGGATTCCAAGTCGGCTGCCGAGGGGGCTTGGCAGCGGAACAGTGAGTTCAAGGCGACCTCGTTGCTTTATTTATCAATGATAGTGTGCTGTGCGGTCTCTCGCAACCTATCCTTGTGCTGATTGCTGCGAGGATTCCTTGATGAATTCTGCCTATTAAAGCCTTGACAGAGGCGCATTCTTCGTCCAATGTTAGGGATAAAAGCCATATTAGCTAATATGAATAAATCAGGAGATGCGCCCGTATGGAAACAAAAGTCATAACATCGACTAAAGCGCAAAATAACTTTGGTCAGATAATAGACTCGGTTGTTCAAGATCGAACTCGGTACGTTGTCAAGCGGCGCAATGTATCGCAGGCAATCATAATGAGTTTAGTGGATTTTAGCCAGTTGTTGGAGAACTCATCTGACAGACAGAAGATGAGCGATATGATTGGCGAATTGGCACCCGTTTACAGTCTTGGCGAAACAATAGACTCTTCTGTTGAAGATAAGGTTTAGGCCCAAAATTGAGAAAGGTAAAGAAATGGTATATGCAGTGCAAAATAAAACTGGGGAAGAATTAAATCGAATTTACGCAGAAGATTTGCCTGTCCACGAATGGTATCGGTTTGTTCTTTGTATCACTTGTTCTTGGACCCATTTTGTGGTACAGGAACAACCATAGTTGAGTGCAAAAAGAATGGTATTCCAAGTGCCGGCTTAGAGGCGACTCCCGTGGTGCAGTTTTTCGCTCAAACTAAGGTACTATGGGATATAGATCCCGATAAGCTGGTTAGACATGCTAGGGGTATTGCTAAAGAAGTAGAAACTCAGTTAAAAAAAGAAGGTATCGAAGACGATCCTATTTTTAAGTCCTACATTAACGGCAAAGAGGTGAATCTAAAACTCTTAGACCCCGAATTAGAATCGTTACTCATCAAAAACTCCATAAGCCCTAAACCGCTCCATAAAGCTCTTACACTCATAAATAACCTAAATAAAAATTCAGATGAATGTCTAATTGCACATGGAAGGTTAGCACTTGCAAAACAGCTAGTTTACAATATCAGTAATTTGCGTTTTGGTCCAGAAGTTGGAGTTGGAAAACCGAAAGAAGATGCTCCGGTTATTGCACCTTGGTTAAAGGGCATAAAAGACATGGCTAACGATTTATGCCATACCCAGATTAAGTGCTACAAAGATGTACCATCGCTAGTAAAACTTACGGACTCTCGCAGCATAGATCCCTGCTTAGAGCCTTTGATGTTTGATGCAGTTATAACATCACCTCCATATCCCAATGAAAAAGATTATACGAGAACGACTCGTCTTGAATCTGTTTTACTTGGTTATATAAATAATCGTGCTGATTTGCGTCGACAAAAGCAGAGATTGCTTCGATCCAATACTAGAGCAGTGTATAAAACAGATATAGACGAGTGCTGGATTGAGGATAATGAACGGATACAAGAGTTAGCGGATCGAATAGAGGCTCATCGGATAGAGCTGGGGAAAACGTCGGGGTTTGAAAAACTCTATGCTCGAGTAGTGAGATTGTATTTTGGAGGTATGGCGCGCCACTTAGAAGAATTAAAACGAGTTTTAGCACCGGGTGCCCAGCTCGCTTATGTCGTCGGGGATCAGGCTTCTTTCTTCAGGGTTTTAATCCGTACGGGAGAGCTTCTAGCAAGTATAGCGGAAGAACTTGGCTATGAAGTAACGGACATCGATCTATTTCGTACGCGATTCTCTACTGCGACGCAAGAGCATTTACGCGAAGAGGTCGTTCTTTTGCGATGGAACAGTTAGTTACCACTTAGGAGGCTTGGGAACCAATCTATATCGAGCTTTATTGACAACTGAAGAGGCTACGAGTTTTGAGTTTAGCTGCAACACGTCGTTTGAGTCGCACTTGGAAAACTCTGCGAGGAATATATCCCCATTGTCTTCTAGTTTCACTCCTAATGGAATTACAAAACCCATATCATCTTCCATAAGTCGTTGCAAAGTTGCAGCAGTTATCTCCACGATCTGATTTAGAGTAAGTACATCGTTCCCTTTGGATTTTGCCTCACAGGGAATCGGTATTAGGCGGTTTCCTTCTTTCATTATGAAAAAGCAATCTAGTTCATGAGGCTGAACTTTTACTGGAGCTTGGACATGCGTTATCGTTCCTTGGGGAACGCCAAAAAAGTCGTCGAGAACTCCTCCATACTCTATAGCGGTTAGGGACGCAAGAGGTCAAGTATATAAGAGGGGATTTCAATATGAATGGGTTTAGCTGCTAAATTTGGGGGACAAGCTATAGAGATTATCCCTGCTGAAGGACCGCTGTCTCGAAAAAATATGCCCATTGAACCGCTTATGAGTTCCTTCTCGCAAAAAATAACCTGCTTGCCTAGCAGATGGGCTTCTAGCGTCTGAGTTTCCCGACCGAGTAAGATCTTTCACAAAGTTGTTCAGGTTCAATGGAACGTTCCCACCTGTTGCGATAATCGCATCTCTCACTTCATCGCGTGTAAACGGTATTTCCGGTTGCGGATTGTCGGAGTCGTATTTCCGGTCAAATATATGTTCAAGTGCTGCGGGTTTATTGTAATCGCTTCTCATATATAGATTGTATCTCCTTCATACTGCCGGCGGGTTTTCCTCTTGTCCAAAGGAGGGAGGCGCGAAGACGGCCCGCCAGCCCAGCCTGTTTAGACGCAAGTAATAAGAGGCCGTTAGCACGCCCCATAGCGCATACGCGAGCGAAGTAGATAGGGCGGCACCGCGCAGGCCCAGCTTGGGGATCAACAATAGGTTCAGGGCCACGTTGGCCGCCAAAGCGAGTCCCGGTGTCCAGAGGGTCATGGAGGGGTAGCCCTCGCCCATTAGCTTGGCGTTAAACACAGCCCCGCAGCCCAAAAACAACATGCCGGGCAGCAGCCAAACAAGAGGCTCGTACGCATCTGGATACAAAGGAAAGAAAACGCTCAGAAGTAGGCGTCCGCCGAAGATTAAGACAACCGCCGAAAGCAGGGAAAAGACAAAGATGCCTTGGGCCACGCCCAAAGAGAGCCGCGTGTCGTCTTGCCCGCGCACTATTTTGGCGAGCAGGAGAACCGAGGCAATGTTGGCGACGCGCTGCATCATGTCCGTAAAGTTCGTCGCCACCCCGTACACGCCCACCGCCTCCTCACCCAAAAATCGATTTATTAAAAAGAGGTCGCTCTTGAGTAGCAAAAAGATGAGTACTAAGCATATCTCGCCACGAGAACCAATGCGAAACATTTGTCCGAGCGAGTGTTTCCCTCCCCACCGAAAGCGAAATTCCCGGTACAAGAATGGGGCAAAAGCCGCCAAGGCCGTTGTTCCTACCGCCCCGACCCACACCCCCATCACCCGTTCCAACTCGAGAAGCCCTAGCCGGGAAAGGACTATGTTGCCGCCGAGATAGATGGCGATGAAGACTACGGGTAGCAGTGCATAGGGCTTGAGCCGATCTTCGCCTAACAAGACGGAGAAACCCGCCCTTTGTAGCACGGTGAACGCAATCACGCAAACGCCGAAGACCCATTGGACCAAGGTAATACTGGGTACAAAGACCTTTGCAAGTGCCAAGCTAAAAGGGGCCGTCAGCAATAGGAGGGCACCCAAGACGAGGCAATACAACAAGGTGTGGTTGATCGCGTCCTCCCGCGCTCGCTCGCGTCCCACGACGTAAATGTTCCCCTTGCTGAGCCACTCCCCCAGGAACAGGACGCCCAGCATGACGAGCGCAGTCCATAGCTTTAGGGTGCCATAGCGCTCCGGTCCTAGCTGATCGGCTAGCAAGACCGAGTTCACAAAGCCCAAAGAAAATACCAAGAAGGAGCAGGCTGTGTTGAGCGAGAAGCCGCGAAAAAAGTTCATTGAAATGGATGGAGGGTACTAAAGCGGCGACAGAGATGGCCGATGCTTACCAAATGAATATCCGAGGCATGGCGAAGCATCGTCGCCGAAGGCCCCTTCCTGTGGGATGGTTTCAAAGACCCAATTTTGTGCTCCAGTTCAGACGACATAAAGCTCATCTACTCCGCTCCGCCGCAATAGGCGGACAGAAACTCAAAAGTCGTTTGCTCCGGTGCCGGTTCGGGCAACCCACGGCTCGCGCAGTCAATGGCGACCCAATCGGTTTCTACTAAGATGGCGTCGTTCATCTGTTGTAGTGTCTTGCAGGCTGGCCGCCCAGCGCTGTTGCCCAGCGTCGGTCGGGATGCCCTCCCAGCCCAGTAGCCTTCTCGCGGTCGAAGGCGGCTAGGACTTCGGGGCGCAAGAGGTCGTCAGGCGGCTGGAGTGGGGTTTTGGGATGCTTTCATAGATAGTCTTGGGCAGTTAAAACCCCGCGCCTTTTCGACGACGCGGGGTTCTCCATTTCCAGCTCAGCGGATGGCGATCGGCCGTCCCGGCGATCCAGTGCCGCCTTTAAAGCGGGTCGGCGTGAATATGAAGAGGAACTCGTACACCTCGTCGGCTAGCACTTCTTCAAAGGCCATGTTCTCCAGGTTGAAGATGCCGTTTTTGGTGATGAGTTCCTGGTGGACCGGGAAGGCCTGTTTGGGATCGGGGCCGGGTACGACTTCGGTGGTCCACTGGTCCGAGCCGATCATCGAGGGTTTCATGGAGATGATCCACTCGCTGGCCTCCATGCCGATGCCGGGCGGGTTAGTGTTATAGGTTTCAGGGTCCTTCCACAGCTTGGACCAGCCGTAATTGAAGAGCAGGGCATCGCCCTCTTGGATACTGCTTTCGGCGATTCCTTGCTTTTCGAGTGCGCCGCGAATATCGGCGACGGTGACCTCATAGCTGTGATCGAGGTGATCGACGCCCTTGTAGCCAGCAATGTCGATGAGCACGCCGCGGGTGACAAAGGAGCGCACGTGTTCAATGCCCAGCTTGGTGACGCCATACGCTCCGGCCATTTCATCGGCAGTAACGCCGTTGTAGAACACGTCTTGGGTCGAGCCGTCGGCCATGCTCATGCGCGTACCAATATGAGACAGCCCGTCGAACTGAGTGCCTACTTGGCCGATCTCGGCGCAGAGGAACTCGTCGTGGTACATCAGCATGTTGTTCTCGCCGAAGGGGCCGCCGGTGGGCGAGCCGGGGATGAACATCGCATACGTGCGCTCGCCAAACAGCGGCATACCGCGCTCGTATATCTGGCCTAGTTCGTACATCTTGCCGGTCTTGATTAGCTGTACGGCCTTGAGGATGGTTTCGGCGGTGATGCGGTTGGATGCGCCGGCTTGGTCGTCAGCTCCCCACTCCGAGGGCCACCAAGGCCCTTGTTCGCGAGTCTGGGAAAAGCACGGCAGAAAGAGGGCGAGCATTAGGATCGCCGAAGTGAGCGATTTCATGAGTTTCTCCTTGATAAATGGGTCGCGGGAATGCAACGCGATGGTATAAAGAAATTGAGGCCCTGAATCAAGCTCAGACGAACTTGACTACCACCAAGAGCACGATGACGATCACCAACGCGGTGGGCACTTCGTTGAGGCAGCGGAAAAATTGCTCGCTCTTTTGGTTCTCACCACGCGCAAAAGCCTTGCGGTAGGAGGAGAGCATACCGTGGACGGCACCCATGGCAAGCACTAGCACCAACTTGATATGCATCCAGTAGCCAGTGCCGGGCGCGCCGGCCCCAGTGGCGAGGATGAGCAGGATGCCGGTAATAAAAGAGACGATCATCGCCGGATTCATAATCACCCTCAGCAACTTGCGCTCCATGACCTTGAAGGTCTCGTCGGCTTCGGAGCCAAGGGTAACTTGGCAGTGATAAACATAGAGGCGCGGCAGATAAAACATGCCGGCCATCCACGCGATGACGAAGATGATGTGGATAGCTTTGAGCCACAGGTAGTACTCACTTGCAAATGCACTCATAGGGAGGAACTCCTCTACGCGGAGACTCAGTAGGTGCGCGTCGTTGCCAGCGCAGCTTCGTGGAGAGCGTTGACCGTCTCGGCGTCTAGGTCAATGTCGATGTTGGGAATGGACTTGGACCGGCCGATAAAGAGCGTCGCGTAAAATGCGCAAGCCGCCAAATAGGATCCGGCGAGGTTGGGATGGCTTTGGTCCTTGTCGTGGAGGACAATATCGGGATGGGCCGCTAAGCAATCGCGCCAAGCTAGCCCCACGGGCACGACGGTTGCGCCGATCTCGCGCCCCACTTCGGTGTAGGTATCGCTCAAATCGGCTTGGGTCTCAAAAGCGTTTTGTCGCGCCCAAGTCATATAGAGTACCGTCTGCGCCTTTGCCGATTTAATTATGGCATCGAACTCGCGGATGTTTTCTCCGGTGCGCTTGGGGTTTTTCACCGGCAGGGTACTTTGCTCCTGCAATACGACATAATCCCAGCGGGATGCCCGCAAGCGCTCTTGCGCCTCGCCTTTGTTCAAGTGGGTCCTGAGCGAGGCCCCGCCGCCGCTGATGAGTTCGCATTCCAACTCGCCCTTGCCGCCGGCAAAGACGAATTGGGCTATGAGACCGGGCAGATCGTTGCGCGCGGTGAAGCTGTTGCCGATGAAAAGGATGCGGGTGATATTGGCCATAGCCAGTCTTCAGTTTGGGTTGAGGAGTGCCTTGCTCAACATAAACACCGCTTCGCCTCGCGCCAAGTTGCGATCCCAATGGCCTCGTATTCGGTACGCAGGACCTCGATGGCGGCGATTTTCATGCAGTCTAATATGGGAGAAATTCAGATGGGACAAACTGTCGAGCAGTACGAGCGAGACGGGTATTGTATCGCGGATGAGCAGATCGCGCCGGACGATGTGTTGGAAAAGGCGTTGCAGGGGATGGTGGCGGTGCGCGATGGGGTGTCCGATATGGGGCTGCCGCCGACCGAGCATCCTGGGTATGATCCAGAAGTGTTGTGCAAGATCAATAATCCGCATCGGTCGGATACGGGACTCTATGGATTGGTGACCTGTCCACAAGTGGGGCGCAAAGTTGCCGAGGTGACGGGCGCACAGCGGATACAGGTGTGGGCGAGCCAGTTGCTGATTAAGCCGCCGGGGTCGGCGGCCGCAGGGCACGTCGGCTGGCATCAAGACCGGCAGTACTGGCCGATGTGGCAGCAAGACGAAGGGCTTTTTACGGCGTGGATCGCGCTGTGCGATGTGGGAGAGCAGTCGGGGCCGATGCGCTTCGTGCGGAGGTCGCACCGTTGGGGCTTTTTGAATCAGGGCAATTTCTTCGACAAGGACCAGCACAAGCTGCGGGAGGGTATCGCGGTGCCGGCGGGCGAGACTTGGGAGGAAGTGCCGGCGCTGATGCCCTTAGGCGGGCTTAGCGTCCACCACTGCCTGACCTACCATGGCTCCAACGCCAATGTCTCGGATGCGGCGCGCTGGAGCTTGGCCGTGCATTTGCGCGACGAAAGGGCCGTGCCGGTGCCCGGCGACCAGAGCTACTACACCGCGCATTTGGAGGATCCCCAGATTTGTCCGGTCATGTATGAAGCCTAGCCGCAAGAAGGGAATCTGGGGCACCTGCTGGCCGCATTTGGCGGCCCTGTACGCTCAAGGTACATTTATGTACGTTTTAAATTATCATCAGCACCAGCAGCACGCGTCTGCTCGTCGAGCGCGTACAACAGAGGGCGGCGCAAGTAGCTGGTTGCAGGGGGCTACGAGATCATCACCGGCGACTGCAGGGACCTTGCAATTTTTGAAAAATAAATGGCTTCAGTCGGGCATTTCGACGGCGTAATCGACATGTTCTGCTTCACGCCATCCGCGCCTTCAAGGGCCGCACCGACCACTATGTCTTCTGGCGGCTCAGTATCCAATCACCGGAGAGGCCGAGCGGCAGCCCTGTTCGGCGTTCGGCTACGCCTTGCTGCGAGGAGCGCCTGTTCCGTGCATACGAGACGGGCGAACTGACAGGTCTGGGGCACACCTACGGCGAAGGCGGCAACAACCTAATCCATTCGCTACCGGGCAACTTCTATGTGGACCGCATAAGAAAGGGTCTGCCGATCATCGTCCACGGCGAAGGCTCGTCCTTTTGGCCGACCTGCCACCGCGACGACATAGCAGTGGCCTTTGTCAGGGCCTTGGGCAACTACAAGGCGCTGGGGCGGGGCTATCACGTCGCGGGCGAGGAGTGGATGACTTGGGAACGCTACAACGAGGGCATCGCTGAGGCCTTGGGCGTACCCGCGCCGGAGATGGTGCGGATTCCCACCGACTTGCTGTTGCGGATAGCCGGGCACCGAGCCGAGTGGACCGAGTGGAATTTCAAATACAACAATCTCTTCGACAACGCGGCGGCGCACACCGACTTGGGCTTCTGCGTCACCATACCTTGGATCGAGGGCGTGCGGCGGACGATCGACTGGCTGGAGGCCAACGGGCAGTTGGAGATTACGACCGGATCATTGCCGCTTGGCAGGCGGCCGGAGACCGGCTAGAGGAGGCATTTAAAGAATGAGCGTAGAACGATGGGGCGTGTTCGAGGTGGAATTACAAGGGCCAGCAGAGGGCAATCCTTTTGTCGATGTAGCATTGGGCGCGGAGTTCCGCCAAGGCGACGCAGCGATTAAAGTGCCCGGCATTTACGACGGCGACGGCATCTATAAGGTGCGTTTTATGCCATCTCAAGAAGGCGAATGGACCTATCGCACCTACAGCAATGTGGCGGTGCTCAACGGACAGACCGGCAGCTTTTGCTGCACCGCACCAGCGCCCGACAACCACGGGCCAGTGCGGGTGCGTCACCAATACCATTTCGGCTACGAAGACGGCACGCCCTACTTCCCCTTCGGCACCACCTGCTACGCTTGGGTCCACCAAGGCGATGCGCTAGAGCAGCAGACGCTCAAGACCTTGGAGACCGCCGGCTTCAACAAGCTGCGGATGTGCGTTTTTCCCAAGGACTACATCTTCAACAAAAACGAGCCGGTCTATTATCCCTTTGCGAAAAAGGCCGATGGCAACTGGGATTTTACTCGCTACGACGCAGCCTTCTTCCGCCATCTCGAACAGCGCATCGTCCAGCTCGGTGCTCTAGGCATAGAGGCCGATATCATCCTCTTCCATCCCTATGATCGCTGGGGCTACGCCAAGATGGCGCACGAGCAGGACTACGCCTACCTGCGTTACGTGGTCGCTCGGTTGGCGGCCTTGCGCAATGTCTGGTGGTCCATGGCTAACGAATACGACTTCATGCTGCGAGACAAGCCGATGGCGGTCTGGGACCGCTTCTTCGAGATCGTGCAGGAAAACGACCCCTATGGCCATCTGCGCTCGATCCACAACGGCCATGTTGACAAGAATTACGACCACGCTAAGCCCGGGGTGACCCACGTCTGCGTACAGAATTGGGATGTAAAGAAGATGCGCCAGTGGCGTACTGCCTATGGCAAGCCGGTCATCGACGACGAATGCGAGTACGAGGGCAATATCCTGCGCAACTGGGGCAATATTTCCGCCCGCGAGTTGGTACACCGCTACTGGATCTGCATCGCGTACGGCGGGTACGCCGGCCACGGCGAGACCTACGAACACCCCGAGGACATTCTGTGGTGGTCCAAGGGCGGGGTGCTGCACGGCGAGAGCTGGCCGCGGCTGAAGTTTTTGCACCAGATCGTCGAGCAAGGCCCAGCCGAGGGCATTGAGCCTTTTGCTGGCGGGTTCCCTTGGGACCGCACCGCCGCCGGCCAGCGCGGCAACTACCGCTTGATCTACTTCGGCGAACACCAGCCGCGCCACTTCGGCGACGGCCTGCCGCAAGAGGGACGCTACGAGGCCGATGTAATCGACACTTGGGAAATGACCGTGGAGACGTTGGGCACCTTTGAGGGTCAGGTGCCGATCGAGCTGCCCGGTCGGCCCCGTTTAGCGCTGCGGATCAAGCCGGTGAAGTAATTATTGCGCCGTTACTCAGGTACAGAGGCACCGAAGGCCGCTGCAAAAGCCCGCGACTTGGGATTGAGCACTGAGTAGAAGGCGCGGACCTCCGGGTCGGGGTGGTCGCGCCAGAGCCGAGCGGGCAGGGTCGTGTAGTTGCTCAAATGGGGTTGGTCGCGGCGTCCGTAGTAGATCTGTGCGGTTTTGCGTTCTTGTTGAGTCGGGCGGATGGTCGCCGTATGCAACACCGAAAGGTTGAAGAGCACGACGGTGCCGGCCGGGCCGTGCAGGTCCGTGATACCGCCGCGGGCGAGTTGGTCTTCTTGGTCCAAAATGGGAGCGTCGGCAGCTTCGGGCGAGAGGGAGAAGCAGTGAGTGGTCTCGTCAACGGCGGCCAGATAGACGAGAGCGTGAATATACTGGGTGCGCAGGGGGTGTTGCTGCCAGTGCGGACGGTCGCGGTGCCAGCGTTGCCAGCCTTCGCCCTCGTAGGGTGCCATGTGGCGCAAGCAGGCTTCAGAGAGGCCGATGGGGGCACCAAGAAGTGCTTCCACTGCGTCGAGGATTTGCGGGTGGCGGATGATTTCTTCGGCTACAGGCCAAGTGATCAGGGGATCGCAATTGACGGTCTGGTAGGCACTCTCCAAGGGACGCCAGATGGCGCGGCCCCAAGTTGCGCGGTCCTCGTCAAAGCCATGACGCAGGCGGGCGGTGTCTTGGTCGGAGAAAAGTTGGCCTAGGCAAACGTAGCCATTGCGGCGAAAAAATTCGTAGTCTGATGCGTTCATCGGCGTTGCTCGGGATGGCCTCTTTGCTCGGGCGGTTGAACGGGTTGGTGCAAAGCAACCGACGAATCAGCGAGCGAACCAGCGAATCGGGTGTCGTCGCGTTCCATCGGCAAAGGCGAGCGAATAGGGATCGCATTGCCGATAGACAACCACCCCGTCGGTGCGCAGCACCAGCCAGCCAAAGTCCCAGCCCTTGCTCTGGTAGCACATGGGGATACTTGGCCGGACGCGGATGACCGGATGCGATCCGGCAATAAAGAGCTGCTGCTCGACATAGTAATAGCCCGAGCCGGTCTCGACGAATACCTCGTGGGCTAGGCCCGCTCCGGGCAGGTCCGCGCACAAATCGCCAATGCCGACCTTGATGGATGCGCCGTCGCCAAAGGCGGTGGCGAGGGCGTTGATGGAGCCGGAGAGGATGTGGCCGTGGGCGTCGTGGTGCAATAGTTCCTCCCACGTGTCGGCGACGTAGAACTTATAAAGGTCAAAGTCGTAAACGAAATTGTGGCTGGGGGCGTTGGTCGCTAGGTCATGGCTGTCGAGCAAGTGGTACTTCGGCATGGGGGGCAGCCCCTCCTCGGAGGTGGGCACGGTCTTTTGCCCGTCGAGGTGGGGACGGCCAAGGGCTTGGTGGCCGTCTTGGTTGTAGAGGAAAAACGACAGCGAGGGCCGCGGCCCAAATCCGTCGGGCAGGGACACGGGCTGGCGTAGGCTCATCAGGCCAGCGGCCCAGCGGTCTTCGACGAGATACGTCACGGCAAACTCGGCCACCTCGCGCACTTTCTCGTTGCTGAGGGAGCGCACATCAACGTGCTCGTTGTGGCGAAATTCGGTGTAGATGTGCAGGTCCGCGCCACGGCGGATGGCGCGGACCAAGGAATCTTGGCTGCCGGCGACGATCTTGCGCGACGAATCTAGCACTAAGGGGCAGGTCCAAGGGCGCATAGTGCTATCCCTTGCCGCCGACGCTGACCAGTCGGGCCAATAGGTCGGGCAGGTCAGCGCGGGCGGTGAAATTATTGCCAATGAAAAGGGCGCAGGTGATATTGGCCATAGTCAGCCCTCGGTTTGGGTTGCGGTGCCTCTTGCTCAACATACACACCGCTTCGTCCCGCGCCAAGTTGGAAATTGGCCCTGCACACCGTACATGCTCAGGGCATTTTGTCGATAAAAGCTACTGCAACCAATAGGCTTGCATGTGGTGCTCAGGGTCTCGATATTGGCGATTTTCATACAGCCTAGCAGTCGCCCCATCGGGGTTGACCAAGGCTCAAATGCCCGCTTTACTTCCCGGCACCTCAGAAGGTCATCCCAAAGTTTTGCGAGAGCCGTGCCGCTTAGAAACCACATCTTTCAACAATCTTATCCCACGGAGAACAGCCATGATTGAACACGCCAACACCTCGCGCTCAATTACTGCAGAAACGGTGGAAATGCCCACCGATGAGAAGTACCTCTTCGACCTGCTCGGATTTTTGATCGTACGGGACGTGCTGAGCGAGGAACATCTGAAGCTGGCTAACGACGCCATCGACTCGATGGAGCTCATACCGAGCCCGGATTACTTTGGCGACTCCGTTGCTTTGAAGGGTGAAAACACCTCGACGCGCCTCGGCAACAGCCAGGACCTGTTGGAATTGCCGCGGCCGTTCTGCGAGCCCTTCAGAGAGATGCTGGCGCATCCCAAAACCATCCCTCACCTCAACACTATCCTCGGGGAAGGCTGGCGGCTCGACCACGGTCCTGGTCTGATCGCTATGGACAAGGGATGTTCCGGCGGCATGCTCCACGGCAGCTTCGACAACGCACCCTATTTCTACCGAGAGAGTACGATATTCACCGGCCTCTGCGTCATCGAATACCTGCTCGCCGATGAAGGGGCCGGCGACGGTGGCATCAGCGTCATTGCCGGCAGCCACAAGGCTAACTTGACCTGCCCGGCCAAGATGCTCAGATGGGAACAGTACCAAGAATACGTGACTGAGATAAACGCCAAAGCTGGCGACGCCATCATCTTCAGCGAGGCGTGTACCCACGGCACCCTCCCGTGGAAGGCCGACCACCAGCGCCGGGCCATCCTCTACAAGTACAACGCCGGGCACATGGCATGGGGCGGAGGCGGAGTGCGCGGCCGGCGGCCGGCCTACTGGGACGAGCTCACCTCTCCCCAGCAGGCAGCCCTGCTCTTGCCCTCACACCATTCCCGCAGACCCAAGCAGAGCAACGGCTACGCAAGACTCGCCGAGGTGGCCGATTCGGTGTGAGGGGAGACTTAGAGGCCGCCGGGGGTTTGTCCCTGTCCCCGTGCAGACGGCTTCTAAGGCAGGGCCTCGAGGAGGCGATCGATATCCTCGTGGTTGTTGTACACCGAGGGAGAGAGGCGCATCTTGTTGCCGAAACGCATCGCCACCTGAACATTGGCACTCCTGCAACTGGCCAAGACCGCTTCGGGGTGTGGGGCTACGAAGGAGAGTATGGGGCTTTCGTTCCCCTTCGGCGTGATCGATTTGTACCCCCTCTTAGGTAGCTCTTCCTGTAGGCGATCGGTCAGGTCTCTCGCGTGGTTTCGGATTCTGTCGACTCCGAGGCGCAGGATGTACTGTAGGCTCTCCTGGGCGCACACGACTCCTTCGTACGAGGGGTAACTGACCTCGTAGGCACCGACTCCGGTCGGGGGTGAAAACGATATCTCCTCACCAGCCGAATCAGGATCTTCCACCCAAGGGGGATAGTTGAGTACCACACCACCCGTGGGTTGAGACGGTTTGAGCACGTCGAGCTGCAGATCAGAGCGAACGTACAGAAACCCGAACCCCTTTACGCCCATCAGCCACTTGAACGTCGAACAAGCCGCAAAGTCGATGCCCATCGCCTTGACGTCGATTGGAACGCCGCCCGCGGCCTGCATGATGTCGACGTACAGATACGCGCCGTTGTCGTGCGCCAGCTTGCTCAGCGCCGCGACATCTGCGACATACCCATTGACGTTTGACACCAATGCCACCGAAAGCAGCCGGGTATTGCCATCAACCGCGTCTTCCATGGCGGCCATGTCGATTTGCCAGTTGCGATTCTTGACGATCCGCACATCGAGACCTTGCTGCTGGCGAAACTTGTAATTGTACATGCAGGGGTTGAAGGTCAAATCCGACGTCACCACATTGCCGCCCGCCAGATGATCCTGCAAGCCGTTGAGGATATTGCTCTCCGATTCCACTGTGCTGCGCGCAAAGGCGATTTCTCCGGGGTCGGCGTTGATGAGCCGGGCAAATAGGGCGTTGGCTTTGTCTCGCGGCGGTGCCCAAGCCGGCCACCACGGCTCCCCCACCTCGTGCGCGACCCAATCGACGTACCGGTGCAGGGCCGCCGCCGAATGCACACTGATCGGATGGGACGAGGCGTTGTCGAAGTACGCCATGGTCCGCGCTCGCGGGAAGTCTTCGCGTACTCTCTCAAAAAGATCGGTCATACTCGGCTACCTCGGTATAAAATCCAGCGTTCGGGGCCGCCAGCGTGATCGTAGTTTTTGATGTAAGGCGGATCCACGGGTTTTTCGACCAATTGGATTCCCCCCAAGCCATGGGAGACGAGTTCGACGCGAAAGCGGCTTTTCACTTCAACGGCGATGGACACTTGGCCGTATTCGGGCAGGACGTCGAGGCTTTCTTCTCGAATGCGAATGTCCATTGGCGTTGTCGAGCCTGAAGGTTAGGTGAAGCGATCTCCTTGCGATGCCCTTGGGCCGGGAACGGATTCCCTGTCCTGTATAGCCGCTTGTGGAGTGATAAGAGTTCGTTCTTCAGATCAAACACACATTGGCGACACGACTCTTCAGATTGTACGAGCGAGCCGAGGAATCGGGACAGCGAATGCGTGGCCGCCGCGTCCGCCGTTTTCTTGAACAAGAGCTGTCTGGCGGACAGCAGTACGGGCGCCAGAAGCAGACATGTGTAATCAACGAGGTTCATGGCGATCCATCCTACCGTCGGCGCAACAGAGTTGCAGCTACGTTATTCGGCAGCAAGGTCGTACTCCGCCTCCCATAGCTGCCCCTCAGTGGTGAACTGGCCGGTGTGGATGCGGGCGATGGGATAGTCCCGCGATGTATCGCCCGTCGGCCATGAACCCGTATAGGTCTAAATCAAAGTCCAGATTGTCGAACCCGTACCGGCGACGGTGGTCGGAGAGATCGGCCTGTTCGATCGGAAGGACATGCGGAAAGACCGGCGCTTCCAGGTCCTCGTCGCGGCATTCTTACTTAACGTAAATCAGCCTGTTTTCGTTCTCGTCCAGATACACGTCGAAGTCGGCGCGGGCGATCAGCCGGGACTCCTTTAGGATAGTCTCCGGAATTGATTATTCATCCGGCTGTTCCGTATTGTTACTTAAATAGCTGATTTTCTCGAATTTGATTCTATAACTTCGGATTCAGCATCCGATGCAGTATATTCTCTATCGTCCGCTGGATTTTCCTTTCTGGCTCGTTCCTGGGCACGAGGGCGTACTGGAACCGCAGCGATGCGGAATGAAAGGTCATCTGTCCGTTCGGGCGCATGAAGTATGACGTGTGCGCCATGAGCTTTTTTCCTCCTTTACCGTGGTAGGGGGAGAGGAACACAATCTGCTCCTGTACGCTAGGAGCCGGATATGATGATCGGGGGACAGATATACTCCATAGTTGGCTATGCGCAGCAGAACGAGCCCGCCGGCCAGCGCACCGATTGCCGCTCGAACTTGAACCGTCTCATGGCGTCATTCCCTTTGTGCGCGAACCGCTGCTGCGAAGCCGCGCCCCACGCCGTAACCGTCGTGCGTCATGATTCGCCTCTCCCCTGCGTGGAGATCAGCGCCAGCAGGAAGCCGAAGAACATCACTTGCACACCCACGACCAGCAGCGCGACGGAGGGGATGGCGATGCTCAGGCGCGTCTCGATGGCCACAGCGCCGGTCTGCACCCAGACGAACAGGCTGACGCTTCCTGTTAGCGCGAGGCCGACGGCGAGGCAGGGCTCCAGAATCCGGCACTGCTGCACCCAATTTCTCAGCCGCCCTTCGGTGAGGCCGATGGCGTCGCCGAAGGCGTCCGCCAGCAGGTGGAACGCCGCCAACTGAAAGCCGCATATCGTGAAGGCGGAGCCGAACAACATGGTATAGACGCCGAACCCGGCGGGAATCAGAAACGGCGCGGCCATGGCGAGCGCACCCGCCGCCAGCAGCGCGCAGCCGGGATACAGGAACAGCCAGCGGGGAGAGAGCATGAGCAGCAGGCGTAAATGACGCCAGCCGTCCCTAAAGGTTCGCAGCCGCGAGGAGCGGTCGGGGTCGAGGGCGCGGCACTGACTCGTCGGCACCTCGGCGATGCGCATGTTCTTCTTCGTGGTCTGTTTTTTTATGGATACTTATAACAATAGTCCGGAAGTCCAGACAGTCTTGCCGAAAAAAGGTGCATGATGGATTATGGCAAAATTGCTGCTTAAAAATGTCCTAACCATTGTTGTAGAGTTATCGCCTCAACCTCCCGGCGACTCCTTCATCCACCTCAATGCCCAATCCCGGCCCAGCCGGTACGCGCACAAAGCTGTCCTCTTGGTCAAACGGCTCCGCGCATAGCTCTTGGCGGATGACACTTGGCGTGCGATCGAATTCCATCACCGGCTCCTGCAAATAGGGCTGGGCATTGTGCGCTGGTGGGCAGGGAGGCAAGGTGGCGGCAAGGTGCAAGGTGGCGGCGATCATAACGGGCGAACCCCAGACATGGGGGTTGACCTGAATGCCGCAGGCGTTGGCCATGGCACATATCCGCTGCATCTCGGTGATGCCGCCGCAGTGCATGATGTCGGGCTGGACAATGTCGTAGGCGCGGCGCGTCAGATAGGGCTTGAATTCGTAGCGGGTGCGCAGGTTTTCGCCGCCGGCAATGGCCATGGGCAGCGCGGCTTTGACTTCCAAATAGGCGTCTAGGTCTTGGGCGTTAACCGGCTCTTCAAACCACACCAACTCCAGCTCGGCCAGCTTCTGGCCAATGCGAATTGCCGTGGTGGCGTTGTAAGCTTCGTTGGCATCAACCATGAGATGGATGTCCGGGCCGATGGCATTGCGCAACGCCCTGACGCGCTCTACATCCTCGGCAATGGACAGCCCCCCGACTTTAGTCTTCATCCCCGTGAAGCCTGCGGCCACATAGGCCCGCGCCTCGTCGAGCAGGCGGTCGGGGAACTCGCCTTCGGTATAGTAGAGGCCGGTGGCATAGACGGCGATTTTATCGCGAACCTTGCCGCCGAGGAGGGCACAGACCGGAAGGCCGGTGGCTTTGCCGGCGAGATCCCAGAGGGCGATGTCGAGCGCGGAAAGGGCGCTGCCGGCTAGGCCGACCGCGTTGTTACCGTTGTATAGAGCGTGGAACATGCGCTCCCACAGCCTTGCGCGGTCCATGGGGTCTTGGCCGATGAGCAGCGGGGCGAGCAAGCTGTCGATGATGTCGGCGGCCGCGCCTTCGCCCCAGCCTATGAGGCCGTCGTCCGTAGTGACTTTGACGAGCGTGGTGGTGCGCTGGTCGATCCAGCCTTGGGACCAGCCAAAGGGGCACTCGAGTGAGCAGGTGAGGTCGAAGGTTTCGATGGCAGCGATTTTCATAATTAGGGCTCTGAGGTTGACAGTCGTCGGAGGGGAATATAGGGTATTCAGGTTTGCAGATAAAGGAGACGAACGTGAAAATCACCGCGGTGAAATTGCTGGTGTTGGAAGACCCAAGTGGCAAGGGGAGCGTCGGCCATAGCATTGCGCGGGTAGAGGGACTGCGGAGGATACAATACACGCATAAAGGCAGGCTCGATCGGGAACTGCGCCCGGTACGGCAGAGCTTTTTGGAGGTGCATACGGACGAGGGGATTGTGGGTCGCAGCGATACGTCGATGACGCCCTATCAGGCCGGCGTCGTGCGGTATCATGCAGTGGGGCGCAGCCCGTGGGAGCGCGAGGGGCTGTTTCAGCAGTTTTGGAAGGGAACCCGGTGGGTGTACCAGCCCCCGGGGTGGTTTGGGGCGTTTGACAACTGCCTGTGGGACATTTTGGGCAAGGCCGCGGGACTGCCGGTCTATGCGTTGGTGGGGCGCGTGCGGCCGCGACTGCCTGCGTATCTGACCGGCGGAGATACGGATATAGAAGGGTATCTCAGAGCCATAGAGACTGGCAAAAAAATGGGCATTGGGGCGTATAAGTTTCATACGTATAAAGGGGGCAAGGCCGATATTCCCATTTACCGGGCCGTGCGGGATGCCGTGGGATCAGATTATGATTTGATCACCGATCCAGTGTGCTCCTATGACTTGCGCGAGGCCCTTGAAGTGGGGCGCGTGCTGGAGGAGCTGGATTTTGTATGGTTGGAAGAGCCGATGCACGAGCAGAAGATGAATCAATATCAGGAGCTATGCCGAGCGTTGACCATTCCGGTTATGGGGACCGAGATGCTGATGCACGACATCGACTTGACGGCGCAATGGCTGATCCAAGGGGCGACCGATCGCCTGCGGGGCAATGCCCGACACGGGACGACGCAGGTGCTGAAACTGGCGCATCTGGCCGAGTTGCACGGAGCAAATATCGAACTGAATGCCGGTGGGGCGTTGGATGGGCTGGTACACGCGCACCTGGGCTGCTGTATCGACAACACGGATTTCTACGAGTTTTTCGGGGCAACGGCCGACAGCTTGCGGCAGACCGGGGCGCGATGGGGGTTGCTCAACGCGCCCTTGATTGAAGAAGGGCACATCGCGCCCCCGGATGGGCCGGGTTGGGGCGCGGAGTGGGACGAGGCGAAGTTCGGCTCGCTGGTAGTTGAAGAGCACTGAAAAGGAGGGCGCATGAAAAGCTGGCAACCCACCCAAGACCAAATTCGATCTTGGGAGGAAAAGGGCTATTTCACCGTTCCTCGGGTCGCAACGGCCGAGCAAGCGGCGGAGATGCGCGGGGTGATCAAGAACATCCTGTACAAGCCCGAGCCCGAAAACGTCCGCACGGACGCCGACCCCATGGATCCAATGGGCGATACGCCCGAGGCGCGGGCGCAGCGCTTTCGCAAGTTCAACCGCTGGTGCCACACTGCGCCGCTGGTCTGGCACACGGTACACGCTGGGGCGATGGCACCACTGGCGCGGTATCATCTGGGCGACGATATCCTGCTCAAGTTCAGCAGCGTCTTTGTCAAGCCGGCCAAGACCGGGGCCGCCACACCTTGGCATCAAGACAACGGGCTGTGGCGCGATGGCGAGACCGAGCCGTTCAACTTCTGGATGGCCCTCGACCCGGCGCGGCGCGACAACGGCTGCTTGCAATTCATTCCGGGAAGCCACAAAACCGAAATCGTAGAGCACATGTTCTACGCCGACAGCATCCACGGCGAGTTGCCGCGGGAGCGGGTCGCGGCCTTAAAGGCCGAGCGCGGCATCAAGCACATTGAGCTGTCACCAGGCGATGTCGTCTGCTGGCACAGCAGTATATGGCACTACAGCCCGATCAATAGGAGTCCGCAGAGCCGGATCGGCATCGCCGGCGTCTATACCACGCCAACGCTGGCCGACCGCTCGCCACGCACTTGGGGAAATCTGCATTGGGTGATGCAAAAAGGCGCGTTGTGCCAGAATTTTCCGCCGGACGAATACGAAGTACATGCAGAAAATAAGTCGCCGCCCCCGCCATTTCCGAAAGCCGATCAACATTCATAAAATCGAAAGGGGACGCACAAGATGAGCGCAGCTTATGTAGTAGATAAGAATCTGGGGCAGCCGTTGCTGGTGGAGGAAGGCGACCTGCCGCAAAAAAACGCCGACGGCGAGCCGGTCGTCGAGCTAACCAACGAGCAGAAATACCTCTTCGATGTTCGCGGGTGGCTCTTGGTGCCCGGGGTGTTGGCCGACGACGAGATTGAGGCCATGCGCGAGTACGCATTGCGCGTGCAGCACCGCCCGGATTCGCTGCCGGCACACAAGCATTCTTTTGTGGCCGGGCCGCTGGAGAAGCTGACCGATCATCCGGTTGTAGTGGGCTTCCTCAACGAGTTTCTGGCGTTTCCAGGGCTGTCGAGCGCCGAGTGTTATGGGTTTCGGATGGAGGGCAGCGGCTTGCGCAACCCGGCGGCAAGCCCCGAGCGGGAAGGCGTTTTCAACCCGCACAACGGCAGCGGCCTCTTTCGCTTTGCCGTGGATTCGCACCACTACCAAAGCATTCCCGGCAAGTCCTTTAGCGGGTTGACGCGGGTGGTGTGGGAGCTAGCCCCGGTCAAAATGGGGCAGGGCGGCACACTCTTAGCCACGGGGAGCCACAAGGCCGCATACCCGGCACCCGCCGCCATTCAGGACCCGCATTCGGCGGTGTGGGAAACTTATGAGTGCCCGGCTGGGTCGGTGTTGTTTTTTACCGAGGCGTTGGCGCACAGCACCTCGCGGTGGACCAATACCGACAACGAGCGGGTGGGCATATTCAACCTCTACAATAGCGTTGGCTCGCGCTGGAGCTCGTGGTCGCCACCGGCCAAACTCGTCGAGCAGATGCCGCCGATGCGGCAGACCCTCTTCCGCGGAACCTACTGCGCCGACAACGTACCCGGCTTCCGCTACGGGGGCCAGAATCAGCGGGATCGGCCGGTCGCCTGATTATAAACTCGCGCTGGGCGAGGCATTGACACCCAGAGTTAATGTTTAGCGGCCCGTCGTCGCCACTGAAGTGGATGGGACTGGCCACCGGCCACTGACCACCGGCCACTGAACACCGGCCACTGACCCCTGACCCCTGAACACCGGCCACTGACCACTGATTAAACAGGCCTTATCCTGATGTATATCCAAGACCAAGTTTCCATCGGCGAACTCGACGACGAGCATCTGAGCTTCTTTCGTGCGATCGGGGTGGACTCAATCCATCTGGAGTTGCGCGGGGGATCACCCGTCGCCGGGCGTCGGGGCGGTACAGGATCGGCGAATACATCGCTGGCGCAGGATTTAAGGGCCGGCAAGGACTGCACCGACGCGTTGGTACAGGCGCGGGAAAAGGTCGAGGCGCACGGTATGAAGCTGAACAATATCTTCATGCCCGCTTGGGAGGAGATTACCTTGGCCGAGGAGAACATGGACGAGAAGATCGGCCACTGGTGCAAGATGCTGGAGAGTGTGGGCCAAGCCGGCATTCCTTGCGTGGGCTGGAACTTCAAACCAATGGGCAATTTTCGCACCCCTGCGGATACGGGTAGGGGCGGTGTGCAATACAGTACGTTCGACTATGCAGTTTTTGCTAAAAACCGGCCCAAACCGCACGAGCCTCCGGTGGACGAGGCGCAGATGTGGGCGCGGATGGAGCGATTTTTAGCGGCGGCGATCCCCGCGGCCGAAAAGGCGGGGGTGCGGATGGCCCTACACCCGGATGACCCGCCGATCCCCGAGCCGCTAGGGGGCGTGGCGCAGATCTGTTCGACCATGGAGCAGTTCCGCAAGACCTTCTTTGAGATTGCGCCGAGCGACAGCAATTGCATACTCTTTTGCCAAGGGTGCATGACCGAGTTGTTGGGGCCAGAGAAGATATACGATGCGATCGCCGAGATGGCTGCAAAGGGCAAGATCGCCTGGGTTCATTTCCGCAATGTACGCGGGCAGTTGCCGCGATTTACCGAGGTGTTCGTGGACGAAGGGGAGGTGGATATGCGGCGAGCGATGGAAGTATATCGGGATAATGGGTTTGATGGGCCGTATATGATGGACCACACGCCATCTTTTGCCCATGGGTACGGGCCGTTGCACGGTAAGGCGTACGCTATTGGGTATATTCGGGCATTGATACAGATGGTGTACGGATAAGGCTGGGCGTGAACGCAGGGCGACTTGGAGGAGAGAATATGCCAGTATTGAGCAAAGAAGATCGAGCCTTCTGGGAGGAGAATGGGTATGTAGTCGTCCGCAATGCCGTGCCCCAGGAAAACTTGGACGCAATGGTGACGGCGATCTGGGAATTTCTGGAGATGGATCCAAAACGCGAAGAGGAATGGTACAAGTACCAGCCCTACACCCGCGACAATCTGTGCTCGCCGATCTCATCAGCCGGGATGGTCGAAATCTACCAGCACCAAGCCCTGTGGGACAATCGACAGTACCCCAAGGTGCATCAGGCTTTTGCCGATATATGGGGCGACGAGAAACTGTGGGTCTCGCTGGACCGGGCCAATATGAAACCGCCAGCGCGTGAAGATCGGCCCGAATGGTGCAACAAGGGGATGATTCACTGGGATGTCGATACGGCACAGCGGCCAGTATCTTTTGGGGTGCAAGGAGTGCTGTATTTGACGGATACGGCGGAGGCCCAAGGCGGCTTCCAGTGCATCCCCGGCTTCCACCGGATGTTTGACGAATGGGTCAAGACCCAGCCGGCGGATCGCAACTCGCGCCAACCCGATTTGGCAGGACTAAGGGTCAAGTCGATTGCAGGCCAAGCCGGAGACTTGCTGATCTGGCATCGGTTGTTGGCTCATGGCAACGGCCACAATCGATCCGATCGGCCGCGCTTGGCGCAGTATATCGCCATGTCGCCGGCACCTGCGAACGGAGAAGCCGCACGTAAGGAGCGGATCGTGGCTTGGCAGGAGCGGCGACCGACGCCTAGCTGGCCCGGCGATGCGCGGGATTGGGAACACCAGCATCAGCAACCGGCCGAGCTGACTTCCCTAGGGCGGAAGCTCTTGGGAGTGGACTCGTGGAATTAAAGCAGACCACTTAAGGAGCGATTCGATGAGTAAGAAAATCAACCGCGCCGTTGCCCTCCTCGCCCAGGATCAGCCAATCTACTACACAGGTGCCCACTCCGGACACGTGCTGACCTACGAGCAGGGCAGAGAGGACGCCGGCACTTGGGCCGACTACATCAATGTCGGCATGGAACACGGTTCGTTCGACATGGCCGGGCTAGACGAGTACTTGCACGGCCTGATCGCCGGCGGGCCGACCCGCAGCGGGCACCGGACTCCGGCGGTAATCGTCGAGGCTCCGGTCGAGGGCCGCTCCGAGGAGATCGTGCGCTACAACGCTTGGCAGTTCCGGCAGATCTTGGGCCGGGGTGTGCATGGGATTCTGCTTTGTCAAGCCGAATCGGCCGCGGCCGTCCGGGCCTTTGTCGAATCGTGCCGCTATCCGGTCAACACCATCGGCGTCGGCGCCGATTTGGGCCGGGGCACGCGCGGCGTCGGCTCAGAGGGCGTGTGTGCGGGCGTGTGGGGCGCGAGCCGCGACGAGTATCTGGCTAAGGCCGATCCTTGGCCGCTCAACCCGGAAGGCGAGTTGCTGTTAGGGCTGAAGATCGAGTCGGTGGCAGCCCTGCCCCACATTGAGGAAATCTTGTCCGTACCCGGGATCGGCTTTGCCGAAATGGGGCCAGGCGACTTGAGCATTTCGCTGGGGTATCGGACGATGCCTCAGCCGTGGCCTGCACAGATGCAGGAGACACACGAGCGGGTCAAAGCGGCGTGCCGGCAAAACGGCGTGGCCTTTTTGGACGGGGCCGCACCCGAAACGGTCGCGGCGAAAATTGACGCTGGGGCGCGAGTGATCTCTGGGGGAAGCGAAGAAACGGCCCGGGCGGGGCGAGCGCACACTCAGCGAAAGATGCCAGCGTAGCATGGTAGGCGGCGAGAAGAAACTGCGCAGCGCAGCGTGGTTCGGCGACGAGCTACACCAAGGCTTTGTGTCCCGAGGCTGGGCCAAAAACCAAGGCCATCCCGAGCAGATGTTCGACGGCCGGCCCGTGATCGGGATCTGCAACACGTGGTCCGACTTGAATCCTTGCAACGCCCATCTGCGGATTTTGGCCGAGCAGGTCAAGCGCGGGGTGTACGAGGCCGGGGGTTTTCCGCTCGAATTTCCGGTTATCTCGCTCGGCGAGACGCTGATGAAGCCGACGACCATGCTCTACCGCAACTTGGCAAGCATGGACGTAGAGGAAAGCATCCGCGCCAATCCGCTCGACGGGGTGGTGCTGTTGACCGGCTGCGACAAAACGACGCCGGCCTGTCTGATGGGAGCGGCGAGCGTGGACTTGCCGACCATCGCGGTGACGGGCGGGCCGATGCTCAACGGCAAATTCCGCAATCAGAATATCGGCTCCGGCACGGATGTCTATCGCTTTACAACCGAGCTGCGGGCCGGGAGCATCTCGCGCTTGGATTACCTCGAGGCCGAGGCCGGGATTTCGCGCTCAGACGGGCACTGCATGACCATGGGCACGGCCTCGACGATGGCCTGCATGGTCGAGACCCTCGGACTGACGCTGCCGAGTGGCGCGGCGATCCCAGGGCCGGACGCGCGGCGCAAACGCTTGGGGCATTTGGCGGGCAATCGCATCGTCGAGATGGTCCGAGAGGGCCTTTGCATGTCGCGCATTTTAACGCGACCAGCCATAGAAAACGCCATCAAGGTCAACGCCGCACTGGGCGGCTCGACCAACTTCGTGGTGCATCTTTTGGCCATTGCCGGGCGGCTCGATGTCGAGTTGGAACTGGACGACTTCAACCGCTTGGGCAGCCGCATGCCGCACTTGGTCAACCTAATGCCCTCGGGCGAATATCTGATGGAGGACTTCTTCTACGCCGGGGGCTTGCCCGCCGTGATCCAAGAGATGAAGGAGCATCTGCACATGGATACCTTGACGGTGACGGGCAAGTCGCTTGGCGAAAATACTTCGGGTGCCCAATGCTACAACCGAGAAGTCATCGCCGCGATCAACGAGCCGCTCAAGGAGGCGGCCGGGATCGCCGTGCTCCGGGGCAATCTCTGCCCGGATGGAGCAATTATCAAGCCGTCAGCCGCCGCGGACGAGCTGATGCAGCACCGTGGACGAGCCGTGGTGTTTGAAAGTATAGAAGATTACAGGGAGCGGATTGACGATCCCAATCTCGACGTAGATAAAGATAGTGTGCTGGTCTTGAAAGGCATTGGCCCAAAAGGTTTCCCTGGTATGCCCGAAGCGGGAAAATTCGGATTGCCCAAGAAGCTGCTGCAGCAGGGCGTGCGCGATATGGTTTGTATCTCAGACGGGCGGATGAGCGGCACGGCCTATGGGACGGTGATTCTGCACGTTGCGCCCGAAGCTGCCGTGGGCGGCCCACTGGCACTGGTGCAGGAAGGCGATCTGATCGAGCTAGACGTGGAAAAGTGTTCGTTGAATATGGCCGTACCCAACGAGGAGCTACAAAGAAGGCAGCAAGCGTGGACGCCGCCTGCTCCCGTCGTCACGCGAGGTTATGCCGGCCTCTACATCCGGCACGTGCTCCAAGCCGACAAGGGCGTTGACTTGGACATATTGGTCGGCGGCTCCGGGCCGGATGTCTATCGGGAGCCGAGGTAGCTAGCGGCCGCTGCCCAAAATGGCAACTGCTTCGACCTCGACGAGCATTCCCGGCAGGACTAGATCGGCGACCGTCACAGTAGAACTGGCGGGGGTGTGGCTGGGAAAGGCTTCGGCGCGGGCGGCCGAATACTCGGCGTAGCGACCCGTGTCGGTGATAAACGAAGTAATCTTGACCACGTCGTCCATGGTCGCACCGGCCTCGGCGAGCACGGCGCGGATATTGGCAAAGACTTGGCGCGACTGTGCGGCCATGTCGCCTTCGCCGACGAGGTGCCCCTCCGGGTCGAGAGGCCCTTGGCCGGAGACGTAGATCGTATCCCCCACCTGCACAGCCTGTGAGATGCGGAATTTCTCGGTCCAAGGCCAAGCGGGGTTGTGTGCTTTGCGTTGGGTCATGGTGGGTTTCCTGTGATAATCAGGACCTGCGTCCCAAGGGTAATTGATGAGAACGGACGCATCATCGGGAAGTGATTCGTTAGCTCTCTTTCAAGAAATCGCTCGACCTTGCTTGAGGCGGACGGCAGGTAGCCTTTTCAGCCGCTGATTGAGCGGATCCACTTCAATGCCAACCGATTCGAGAGCCGTCAGGCCAAGCAGCGGCTCGGCGTCAGCGTCGCCGACGATTTCTCCCATAAATTCGATGTCCGCGGTCGTGACGTCGAGTTTGAGTTCGGCCCCATTGGCTCGCTGGCCTTTCGGCTTGAGACCGATGGTCGAGGTGCGGCCTCGGGACGAGACAATCGGTCGCGCCGGTATCCACCAGAAAAAGCCCTTCCCAAGCGCGGTCCGGCGCGGCCGGGTTGCGAATCGTTACGGTGACGTGCGTGGCTCCCATGGCAAAGTCCTTTCTTTCAGTTCGTTACCGGGGTCTTTCTCCGCTACTCGCTAGAATTTTCGAGCCGGTGCCCATAACGTCAACAGCACCCTTTGGACATGGGCTTGTGAAAAGGGCATGAATTCTCCAAGGACCAACAAACTCAAGAAAGGCGGCGAGTGAGCACTCTATTGCCACAGCGGCTCCCCGTCCTCCAGCATACTCTGTAGAAACGCCTCGTTCAGTTCCACTCCCAGCCCCGGCTTCTCGCTCAGGACCACGTGCCCTTCCTGAATCACCGGCTCGTCGGCAAGCACCACATCGCTCCAAGTCGGGTCGTCGTAGCGATGGAACTCCAAGGCGAGAAAATTGGGTACACTGGCGCAGACGTGGGCGTCGGCCACAGTGCTCAAGGCACTGGAGTTGTTGTGCGGGGCAAAAGGGATGTAGTAGGTCTCGGCCATGTTGGCGATCTTGCGACACTCGGATAGGCCGCCGCACTTGGAAATGTCGGGCATGATGATATCGATAGCCTGCTGTTCGAGCATGTCGCGGAAGCCGTAGCGCAAATAGGCGTTCTCGCCAGCGCAGATCGGGGTGCGAGTCGAGTCGGTGATGCGCTTGAGGGCGTCGATATTCTCGGGCGGGACCGGTTCTTCGAGCCACATCAGATTCAGGTCTTCGAGCGCGTGGGCGAACTTCATCCCGGCGGTGGCGTCGTAGCGCCCGTGCAAGTCAATGGCTAGGTCCATGTGGGGGCCAACCGCCTCGCGGATCCGGTGAGCTTGATTGACCAAATCCTCTAGCTCGGCAGGGGTCACCGACCAGTTCCAAGGATCGAGCTTTTCGGGGTGGCCCGCATCGTCGAGGTCGAACTTAATCGCGGTAAAGCCTTTTGCGCACACATCCTCGGCGCGCTGTTTGTAGTCCGAATGGGCGCTATCGACGTAGAGGCGCACCCGGTCGCGGAATTTGCCGCCCAAGAGCCGGTAAACAGGTACGCCTTGGGCCTTGCCAGCTAAATCCCAGAGCGCGACCTCGAGGCCAGTCAGTGCCGAAATCGCCAAGCCCGACATGCCCCCGCGGAAGATGTAACTGCGGCGGATGCCTTCAAAGAGCGCATCGACATCGCGCGGGTCCTTGCCGATGAGCTGAGCGGCCATGGACTGGGTGGAGCCGCGCCAGCCGCCATCGACGTGGCTGGCCTCGCCGGTGCCGTAGATGCCCTCGTCAGTGTGGATGCGGACGTAGTGGTAGAGATAGCGGGGTTGGCCGTTGGCCTTTATATGCACTTCAGCAGTTTTGACCTCTGTGATCTTCAATGGAGTCCCTTTCTTCTATAACTGACGTTACGCAGTTAGTGGCCAGTGGTTAGTGATGGTCGTCACTTCGGTGGAAACCGGAGCCCAGCCCTACCCGGTGGATTCCGACTTTCGCCGGAATGACGAGTCAGGGCAGCCGCACCCCGTGACGGGAAGGCGAGACCCCGGCGATCCAAAGTGCGTACCATCAGTTCTATAAGTGTAGTTGGCCGATTGCGCGCGTGGCAGCGTCGCAATACCAGAGCACGCCCTCGTGGATGGTCAGTCCGTGGACTTCGGTGGGGGCCTCGACGCGGACGACCTCCCAGATGCGCCCGTCTTGGGGATCGAGGCGGTTGATGGTGCCGGCCGAGGTGTCGGCGACCCAGAGGGTGCCGTCGTCAGCCCAGGCTAGTCCGTGGACGCGGAGGCCGGGGACGCGGAAGGAATGGACTTCTTCCCAAGTGCTGGCATCCATCACGTGAACGAATTGCGAAGGCGGCGAAGCCACGTACACCCTGCCGTCCTTCCACTCTAAGCCATGGGCCCCCGTGACGCGGCCATTCTGTTGGTCGGCGACCCAAGCGACGACGCCATTGCCGGGCGAATTTAGCTTGGCGATGGTCTGGCCCGTAGCCGGGTCGAGCCGGGCGATCTTAAGCTCAAAGGTCGAGGCAATCCACATAGAGCCGCCGCCGAGGGTAATGCCGCTGGAATGCTCGGTGTCGGTTTGGGCTTCAAAAAGGGTTTCGCCGCTCTCGTAGTCGAATTTATAGACTTTGAGGTCCACTTGGTCGATGCACCAGAGGCCATCGGGCGCGGCTTGCAGGCCGTTGGGCTGGGGACCGGGGCATTTGAAACGCTCTTCAACGCGGGCGATTTGGACGGTCATAAAATGCTTTCTTTGCTAGGGATTGTGATTAGGCCGGCAGGCCCATGAGATAGTTCCAGTTCTGACGGCGGATGGCGCGCTCCTTATAGTGGTCGCTCTGGGAGACGCCTAACGGATTGGTGAAGTTGAGAATGTTAGTGACGTCCTCGGCCCGGTCGCGCTCGTTCCAGTCGGCGGGCTTGTTGGCCTCCTCTGGGTCGTGATTCCAAGTGGGTGCTGTGTTGTCCTGCGTACGGCGGAAGAGGAACTTGATCATGTGGCGCTTATGCGGCGAGCGGTTGGCGGCCGTGCCGTGCCAGAGGTCGTAGTGCGTGAAGGCCACGGTACCGGCCTTGACCACGAGCGGCACTTGGCCGCGGATGTTGGTGTACGTGGCCATGCGGTCTGTCGGCGCGTTGCGGAACTGGGTGCCGGGGACGATAATCGTCGGCCCCATGTCGGGCGTGACGTCGGTCGGGTAGTACAGCCCTAGGAAGCGATTGAGCAGTACGTCTCGGTTGTTGAGGCCGTCTTGGTGCCAATTCATCTGCGGGGAGTTCGGCTGCTTGCAGTGCCAGTGGCGATGCGACTGCACCTCGTAGTCCGGGCCGAGCAGGCTGACGAGCGCACCTTTGACGGTCGGATGGTCGAGCACTTGCCAGAGCTCGGGCACGACTTCGGTGATGGCGTCGCCGGGATTGTAGTCTAAAGCGTCGAGCTGGACAGCGATGGACTCGTTGATCCCGACGGGTAGTTCTGGCTCGACGATATGGTAGCCGGAGACGAGGAAACGGGCCACTTCGGCGTCGCTGAGCAAATGCTCATTCATCGGCGATAACCTCCATTTTCTGTAGGATGAATTCATAGCCAATCACGTCCAACTCTCTGTCGTCGAAAGGAGCCTGAAGGTGAGGGAATTGGACGATTTGCCAGCCGTCAACTACGGCGTCGTGTACCGTTTCGTAGGGCCAATCGGGTGCTGATTCGGCGCAGATCTCGGGCACAAAGCCCTCGACCGGCTCGATGAGCGTTAGGCCGATGATATTGGACATGACACTGGGGGTGCGCGCTTGCAAGTAGAGCAGGCGTTGGCGGGGTGCATCCATTGAGGTTGAACCACTCCTGTAATACGGAGAGTGTACCGTGCTGCGCCTAATATAGAACGGCCGTGCTGCGCGGCCAATGACGCCCCTTGATAGCGGCTGCCATCTTCCTTAGCTTGCCCCGCTGAGGAGATGTGAAAATGCAGTACAATACCCTAGGCCGCACGGGCGTCAAAGTGTCTACCCTGTGCTATGGTACTATGGCCTTTGGCGGCGATGCGGACGAGGCGACCTCCGGGCAGATGTATCGCTACTGCCGCGAGTTGGGAATCAATTTCTTCGACACGGCCAATGTCTATTCCAACGGGCGTTCCGAGGAGATATTGGGCCGATTGATCCAAGGCGATCGCGATGAGTTGGTAATCACCTCGAAAGTCTGCGGCCCAATGGGCGATGGCCCCAACGACCAAGGCTTGTCGCGGCGGCATATTGTGCAAGCCGTAGAGGCCAGTCTCAGGCGATTGCAGACGGATCGCCTCGACCTTTACTTCGTCCACAACTTCGACGAAGATACGCCGATGGAGGAGACCCTCGCCGCGCTCGACGACTTGGTGCGCGGCGGCAAAATCCTCTATCCGGCCGTGAGCAACTGGGCCGCTTGGCAGATTGCCAAGGCACTCGGCCACTGCGCTCGCGAAGGGCTGGCGCAGTTTGCGTGTATTCAGCCCATGTACAACTTGGCCAAGCGGCAAGTGGAGGTAGAAATCCTGCCTCTGGCCCGCTCAGAAGGCTTGGGCGTGATTACCTATAGCCCCTTAGGGGGCGGCTTGCTGACCGGCAAGTACGGGATCGACAAGCGGCCCGAGCAGGGTCGTCTCTTGCGGCAGGACAACTACATCAAGCGCTACGCCAAGCCTGTGTTCTACGAAATCGCCGAGCGCTTTGTGCGCTATGCCGACGACAAAGGCGTGCATCCGGCGACCTTGGCCGTCGCTTGGGTCATGGGGCATCGAGACGCGACCGCGCCGATCGTCGGCGGGCGCAACCTAGACCAGCTAAAGCCGTCGCTTGCCGCGCTCGATTTTGCCATGTCAGCCAAGATGCGCGCCGAGGTGTCGGCACTTTCTATCGCGCCGCCGCCAGCCACCGACCGCGACGAGGTACAGACCTAAGAAGCGGTCTGAAAACCCTCTAAAGTCGGCGTATAGGCACTCGCGCTCGGGTCACGCCTAAAGCCTGTCCCCGTGCAGACGGGGGGCGCGGTGAAGCAGACCGCTTCTGAAAGGAAAGGAACCATGAGACCCAACAAGCTGCGCGAAAAACTCAACGCCGGCGAGCCGACGCTCGCCACTCACATCCACACCACTTGGCCCTCGGTCGTCGAGGCCCTAGGGCATACGGGCGCGTACGACTATGTGGAATTTGTCGCCGAGTACGCCCCCTTTGACCTGCACGACTTGGACAATCTCGCCCGAGCCGCCGAGTTATGGGATATGGGAACGATGATTAAGGTCGACGCCGAAAATCGCGCTTATGTGGCTCAACGAGCCATAGGATCGGGCTTCGGCAGTGTGCTCTTTGCCGATGTGCGCGACCCGGACGATGCGCGGGCCTGTGTGCGCTGTGTGCGCGCCGACGCGCCCGGGGACGAAGGTACCTATGGAGTCGCCATGCGGCGCGGTGCCTATATGTCCTATGGCGGCACCCCGGAGTACGTCCAATCTCTGCGCGATGTGGTCGTGGTTTTGATGGTTGAAAAGAAAAGTGCCGTTGCCGACCTAGAGGCCATGCTCTCGGTAGAAGGAGTCGAGATGGTCCAATGGGGAGGGGCCGATTACTCCATGAGCGTCGGCAAGGCTGGCCAGCGCGGCGCACCGGAGATTGCCGCAGCCAAAGAAAAGGTCTTTAAGACGGCCTTGGAAATGGGCGTACATCCGCGCGCCGAGATCAACACAGCCAACGACGCCAGACGCTATCTCGACATGGGGGTACGGCACTTCAGCCTCGGCACGGATATATCGGTTCTATACGGATATTGGCGCGACCAAGGCGAGGCGATGCGGCGGGCGCTGGAGGGCGAGTAAGTGGATCGCACTGCTCGCCCCAAGTAGCAACGCAACTAATTGTGCAGCAGATAGCTTGCCCGCTCTTAAGATGTTGTAAAAATCTTGGCTGAGAATGCCGTATTTTTCTTCGCAGAGCGCGAGTCGCCGTTCAAGCTGCTCCATCTCAAGGACGAGTTCGTGAAGCTCCATTGCAGTTCTCCTTTTTTGGATGGGGACCGCGCTATAAAATTGGTGCGCCTTCCCCCCCGGCCTACCAGTCCACGACCGACCCGTCGTCGGAGTCAAGCCTAACTCGATAGGGACTCGGTTCGCCGACTTGGTCCATGAGCTTGTCTTCGTTGATGGTGATGCCGAGACCGGAATCGGTGGGCAGGGGTCGGTGGCCGTTGGTGACCGGTGGCAAGGGCTTGGCGAGCAGGTCCGCGTATTCGTTGTCGCCGCGCTCTTGGATGAGAAAGTTGGGGATGGCAGCGGCGATTTGCAGACTCGCTGCGAGCGAACAGGGACCTTGGGGGTTGTGCGGGGCCAGCGGCGAGTAGTAGGCCTCGGCCATGCCAGCGATGATCTTCAATTCGGTGATGCCGCCGGCATAGCAGATATCCGGCTGGAGGATGTGGGCGGCGCGCTTTTCGAGAATTTCCTTGAACCCCCACTTGGTAAAGATGCGCTCGCCGGTGGCAATGGGGATGTGGGTCTTTTCGGCGAGCTCGGCCATGACATCGACGTTGAGGGCCTGCACAATTTCCTCGTAGAACCAAGGGTGATACGGTTCGAGAGCTTTGATGAGCAGCAGGGCAGTAGGGGGCTGCACCGCGCCGTGGAAGTCAACGGCGATATCGACGCCGGAGCCGTGTTGTTCACGGAGTGCCTTGAAACGCTCGACGACCTCATCGACGAATTTCTGGCCCTCGATGTATTTGAAGGGGGAACGCGAAGTGCCTGGACCCACCTTTATGGCGTTGACGCCGGTCTTCTCACTTACTTCGCCATAAACCCGCACCCGATCGCGAGTGGGGCCGCCGAGTAGTTTATACACGGGCACACCATAGCATTTTCCGGTAATATCCCAAAGGGCCTGATCAATGCCGGAGGAAATAGCGGTTTTGATCGGGCCGCCGCGATAGAAGGCTCCTCGGTGAATGGCCTGCCAGTGGTGGGTGACTGGGCGGGGATCCTTTCCCACTAGGTAGTCGGCGACTTCGAGCGCACCCGCAGCACAGGCCTTGGCGTCGTCCTTGAGCATTTCGCCCCAACCGGTGATGCCCGCGTCCGTCGAGATCTTGACGAAGACCCAAGAGTTTCTGAGAACGAATGTCTCGATCTTGGTTATCTTAATCGCATCGTTGGGTCCGATAGGGGCTTCCGTACTCGACATGATGGTAATCCTTTGGTTACAGGGCGATCAGTTGCTGTATGGACGGTCCTTCGCGGGAAGGACGAACGGAGTTATCAGCTATTGGGCCAAGGGCTGTGGATGAGCTCGTTATAGCTGAGTAGATGCAACAGAAGTCGCGCTGGCAATGCGCCAGCGGCCGTCGAGATCACAGGCTTCGTAGAACATGCGGAAGCGGCCGTCGGCAAGGTCAATCACACACGGCTCTGAGGCCTTGGCTGCGTCCCATGGTCCCCCATGGTCAATGCAGATTCCCGGATCCTTGACCCACTGAAGACCATCCTTGGAAAATGCGCTGAAGATTCTGCCGTGATACTTTGATCCACGGGGCACCTCCGGAGCCGACGTCCAGCCTGCGTAGTACATCCGGAAGCCGCCCTCGCCTAGGCGCAGGACCTCCGGAGCATAGACGGCGTAGCTTTCGAAAGCTCGGTCTTGGGATATGCGAACGCCGGGCTCCAAATCAAACTCTAGACCATCTTCTGACACTGCGCTGACGATGTTTTTATGGTTGCAAGCGCTTGGCAGCGAAACATCCGGATAGGGATAGGCACTAGCGTAGAGGCGCAAGCGGGGGCCACCCTGCTCTGCGGCCGGGTCGAGGTGGAGACATCGAGGTGCCAAGTAGGAGACGCTTTCTCCGGCTAGGCGCAGGCCCGGCTCTCGTTCCCAGACCAGACCGTCGTTGGAAACAGAACTGACAATTGCGGCCTTAACTTGGCCGTCCTCCTTCTCTGTCTTTCCCTCGTAATACATGCGGTAGCGGCCGTCCGCTAGAGGAATGACGTCTGGGCTCCAGATGTAGTGCTCGGCACCGTCCCCGCCCGCATCCATTCTGACCCCCAGCTCCTTCTCCCAGTGCTCGGCATCGGTGGAGAAGGCACTCAGGATGTAACCCTTTGAAGCTACATTTGACGCTCCGGCCCAAGGCCGTGATAGTACATGCGGTATCCGTCTTCCATTCTGACCACGTTCGGAGTGAGGGTTCGGTCCGAATCGAGAGGTCCGTCGGAATCGATGGCGACGTCGGCGTCCTTGATCCACTGAGTTCCGGGATCTACATCCTGATAGTGGACAGATCTCAGCATATTTGCAAATGTCATTTCGGTCTCTTAGCGTCGGTCCACTAGGCAGCACCTTTGCTACCACAAAGCTTTGCTCGTAGGCACCTCGCATTGAGGTCGTCGGCCTAAAAGTCGCTAGGCACTGACCTACTGCTTGCGCCGAGCACCTTGGCGACCGACCCGATAGCTACTCGCCGTATAGGTCAGCGTCTGCCCAGGCTGCATCTGTACCACCTGCGTATTCGGCGAGAGGAATTTTACCGCTTCGCTCAATGCGCCGATGTCAGCCGGCTGATGCATAATCGGCCCGTAGTGACAGGGAATGACGATATCGGGGCGGATCAGGCTCGCCGCTCGTGCGGCTTCGCGGATCCCCATTGTGTACTGACCACCCACCGGCAAAATCGCGATCTGCGGTCCGTACATCTGGCCAATGAGCTGCATATCGCTGAACAGGCAGGTATCGGCCGTATCGTATATGGAGATGCCGTTGTTGTAAGCCACGACGAAGCCATTGACTGCGCTGTCGGGGTGGAACAGCAGCCCCGCCGGCAGCTCGGCACCGATCACGTGTGTCGATAGCGACTGCGAGTGGTGGCCCTGCACCATGGTGATCGCGGCATCTTTGACCTTGACCGCGCCGCCGGGGTTAATCGACAGTGCTCGCGAGCCCACCTTGAGCCCATGCACCGTCTCAGCAACCAAGCAAAGCTCGTAGTTGCCGACAAATTTGGCCTTAGTGCGCTTGCAGATCTCGTAGGAGTCGCCGATGTGGTCGCTGTGGCCGTGGCTGGCGATGACGATATCGGCTTCTTTAACTTGGCTGAGCTTCATCTTGGCGGTGGGATTGTCGTCGAGCCAAGCGTCGAAGTAGGTGACCGACTTGTCGGACTCGAAGCGGAAAGAAGCGTGGCCGATAAAGGTGATTTTCACGGATGCCATAGGAATGGTCCTTTCTGTTAGCGTTGGCTTAGATCGTCGCCAAGGTCTGTTGAGTCGAACTGCCCCTTCTCGGCGCAGACGGCGACGACCAACAATTCGAGATTTTCTCGTGTGTGGTTATAGAGGCCGTGGCTGCCTCCCAACCGGCTGGGAATCGCGTCCCACTGCGCGACCTCCCGCGTCTCATCGTCCACCGTCATTCGCCCACTTCCCCTGATGATGATATAGACCTCCTCGACGCCTTCGTGGCGGTGGTAGCCGAGCGAGGTGTCCGGCGGCAACAGACAGTGGGCCAAACAGTAGAAATTGCTGCGGAAATCCTCCGGCCCCCAGATGCGCCGGCCGCCGACTTCGCCCTTGCCGCCGTGCGCTTGTCCATATTTTAGCGCAGCACGGTCCAGCCGCCCCACCGGCAGGCGGTCGGTGGGCTCCAATTCAGCACCGACCCGGTCGTCGCCCAGATCGGTCGATTTGGGATCGCCTCCGGGCACCACGCAGTGGACGTTGAACCAGCGCGTCTCGCAGTCGGTGTGGTTGTAGATGGCGTGGGTCTCGCCCGAGCGCAACGGCACCGCAGCCCCGCCCTCGACTATGGCCGTGCGCCCGTTGTGGGTGAACTGCGAGGCGTTGTCGATGGCGATGAAAATCTCCTCGCTGTCGTCGTGGCGGTGGTAGCCAATCCCGCCGCCTGGTAGGAGGATCGCGCAGTGGACGAAGGCGAAGGGCGTCTCAAAATCGGCGCGGTCCCATAGGCTGTTGAAGAGGATCGTCCCGGCACCGCCGTGGACATCGCTCAGCTCCTTCATGCTCGCACGCTCGGCTCTTGCTATGCGCATGACGGCCTCATTTCTCGCGGTGGAAGAGCTGAAGGTTCAGTTGGTTTGGCCCCTCGAAAAAACCCAAGGTGATGCCGGTCCCTCCGCCGACGTCAAAAGGCTCTTTGGTGATGGTGACTCCCTTGTCCTTCAACTCCTGCGCGCTGTCTTCCGCGCTATCGACCTCGAAGGAGATGTGGTGGAAGCCAGGGTCCTGTCCCATGCTCTTTTGTGGCATGAGCTCTAGCAGGATACCGCCCGCGTCGAGGAATACATAGTCCTCGTCGTCGTCGTTGGCAAAGCGCTCCACCACGGTCAGCCCTAGTTTTTGCGTGTAGAATTCTACTGCTCCTTCGATATCATCGGTTATGACCGCGATTTTGTGGATTTTGTGTACCATCGAATCTCTCCTCGTCGTTAGCTAACCTGTTCGCGATCGAGGTGCTTGCGCAGCCGCCGCCCAACCACGCCGATCTGGTGTTTGAAGTCTTGGAAAGTATAGCTCTGGTGCGATTTCCAGTAGGAGTTCCATAGCGCGTCGTCCTTGTCCTTGACCTCGGCTAGCCGCGTCAGCGAGCGGCCCAACTCGGTGCGGCGGAAGTTGCGATGGGCTTGCTTAGTCAGGTAGTAGCCGTATTGAGAATCGGCCGTCTCGTAGCCGTATTTGATCATGGAGCGCGGCTTGGCGGACCAATGCGCGGCGCGGGCGTGGAGAATCGAGGCAAAGGTCACGGCGAGGGCACCGGCCTTGACGATCACTTTCTGCTGCCCGCGGATCCAGCCCAGCTTAGCGGTCTGCGGCGGCGTGTAGAGCCGCCGGTGGCTACCGGGCAACAGCATGGTCGGCCCCATGTCCTCCTCCACATCCTGTGGGTAGTACATGCACAAGATCTCGGTCAGCGGCCGGTCGGCCATATAGGTGTCGTCCACGTGCCAGCCGCCGCCGTCGCTTTGGCCCCCTTGCGTAAGGTGGTTCCAGAAGCGGAAGGGGCTGATGGCGACCTCGGGCGTCTCCAGCAGGAAGGCGATGAATTCGACGACCTTGGGATGGCAGAGCAAATCGCCGATGCTCTCGCGCTCGAAGATGTCGATGGACCCGAACTGGTGGGCGTCCTGCTTGGTCCGCTCTACTAGTTCGGGCTCGAGCCAGCCGTCGAGTACGACGTAGCCGGCGTCGAAGAATTCTTTTTTTAGCTCTTTCCAGTTGGCTTCCATAGTCCCTCCGTTTATTGGCGCTGGCCGTGCGGCGTGTAATCCAGCCCCTCGCCGGGCTGGAAATAACGCTCTAGGATAAACTCAAAACCGAGTTGGTTGTGGGCGTTTTCCAGCGGGTATTCCACGCCCGGAAAAGACACCACCCGCCACCCGTCGGCCATGGCCGCGGCCGCGTTGGCATACGGACATTCGTTTTTGGGGTCGAAGCGGAACTCGCTATCGAAGGGGCCGAAGTAGTTCCACGCGATGACGCCCGCGTCGATGCGGTCTTGGTCGGCCCAGATGTAGAGGAGGTGCTGCTGCTCGCCGCCCTGTAGGTCGCGCAGCGCGTCTAAGTCCTGCAAGGTGACGCCCGCGCCGCTTAAAATTTTCTCTTGCGACTGGCGTATCCAGCCGTCTATGGCAGTGGTCATATTGGCTCCGGTAGGTTCAAATTTCGGCAGCAAATATAGAGCGTACGAACGAATCGCCGCAAGCGCGGCAGGGCTTGGCCGCTGCTAGTGGTGCCCCTATGTTCTGAGCCAAACAAATCAGGAGGCTGTCATGTCTCATCCGCTTTTCGATCTATCCAACCGCGTCGCCTTGGTCTCTGGTGCGGCCAGCGGCCTCGGCAAAGCCATGGCCACCGGCTTTGCCGAAGCAGGGGCCGACCTTGTCTTGGCCGACATCAACGCCGATGGTTTGGCCACGACGGCTCGCGAAATGGGTACCTTGGGTCGCCGCGTTCTTCCGGTGGCGTGCGACACGTCCCAACCCGATCAGATCCGCACCATGTTTGAATTAGTAGATGCAGAATACGGCCGCATTGACATTGTGGGCAACGTCGCTGGCAATGCGCGGCGCAATACCCCGCTCGACCTGACGCCCGAGGAGGTCGAGTTTACCCTGCAAAATCTCGTCGTGGGTCGCTTGGTCTGTTGCCAAGAGGCCGGTCGGCGCATGATGGCCTCGAGTAGCGGCGGCAGCATCATCAACCTCGTGTCGATCGCCGGCATTAACGCCCTCGGTCGCAGTCATCTCTCGTACAGCATGGGCATGGGTGCCGCCGCGCAGATGACCCGCGAGCTGAGCACGGAGTGGGCCGCCAAGGGCGTGCGCGTCAACGCCATTGTCTGCGCCCAGCTAATGAACGCCGACCTAAAGGAGCGCATCGCCGCAGATTCCACGCTAGGCGAAACCTATTTGCGCGGCCTTCCCATAGGCCGCCTCGGCGACTCCAACGACATCAAAGGCGCGGCGATTTTCCTCGCCTCGGACGCCTCGGCTTGGATCACCGGCGCGATGATACCCCTAGATGGCGGCAACCTCTCCAAGAACGCTGGCGGCTCGCATCCGGGAATGCCCAACGCGCCCGCAGAGCAAATCGGCCTCTAAGCCATGGATGTAGGCATCTGGCAGACCATTCCCCAACCCGCGATTTCCCGCTACTTAGGGCTAATGGGCTGGGATTGGATCGTCCTCGACCTCCAACACGGCCCGATGACTTGGGAAACCGCCTATGAGTGCATCCACGCCGCCCGACCGACCGGTGCCCGCCCCCTGATCCGCACCACCATTGGCAACCCCGGCGAAGTGGAAAAGGCCCTCGACCTAGGAGCGGGCGGAGTCGTCGTGCCCATGGTCAACTCGCTCGCCGCGGCCCAAGCCGTCGCCCTCGCCGCCAAATACCCGCCCACAGGGACGCGCTCGCTGGGCGGCGACCACTATCTCCACTACGGCGACAACTACTTTGAAAAGGCCAACGACGAGACCCTGCTACTGGTGCAAATGGAACACATTGACGCCGTTGAGCAAGCCGAAGAAATCATGGCCCTGCCCGGCGTCGATGGCTGCTTTGTCGGGCCGGTTGACTTGGCGCTTTCGCTGGGCCTGTCGCGCCATCGCACCATCTACGAACAGCACCCGGCCTATCAGGCGGCGATAGAGCGGATTGTCGCCACAACCCTCGCAGCCGGCAAGAACTCCTGCTGCAACACGTATTCCCCCGAGGACTTCGCGGCCAAAAAAGCCGCAGGATTCCAAGCCCTCACCTTCAAGTCGGACCTCGATCTGCTAATGGACAGGGGCACTCAACTAATGAGCTGTCTCAAGGGAAGAACCGGGGATTCAGTATAGCACAAAGGCCAAACGAACGGAGATTGTCATGACCCTCACCTGCGCCGATGTAGATTTCGACCTCGAGCTCGCCGAATTCAAAATCAACGGCTACGCCGTCTTTGAGGACACGATCCCCGAGAAAAAGGAGGCATTCCCGCCGCTGCTATCTCCTACTCTCCCAGCACCTCCCGGGCAACTCTGAGGATGTTGCCGCCGAGGATTTTGCGGATGTCGTCATCGGCATAACCGCGTTGTACCATGCCGACCGTAAACAGCGGGAAGTTTGTCCATGCCGTGCTCTGGAACATGCGCTCTTGGCGCCACTCTGAGCGTTGCACGGGGTCGTTGGCCTCCCACAGTGCTTCCCAGCGCTGGCGGCTTCCTAGCCGCGCCGGCACCTTGGCACTCTCCTCCTTGGCGCGGCAGCTAATGTAGGCTCGATCCGTGCCAATCGTCACGTGATCGACGCCGACGACTTGCACCGCGTGGTCGATGTGGTCAAGCATGGCGTCGATGCAGCCGCTGCCGCCGACAAAGGCCGGCACGTTGGTGATGCCTACAGTTCCGCCCTTGTCGGCGATTGCCCGCATCACGTCGTCCGGCTTGCAGCGATGGTGGTGGTTCAGGGCCGCGCAAGCCGAATGGCTGGAGACGATCGGCTTTTGCGACACCTCGGCCGCCTCTAGGCAGGTCTGCCAGCCGGAGTGGGCCACGTCGGCAATCACGCCGACCTCGTTCATCTCGGCGATCACGGCACGGCCAAAGTCGCTCAAACCGGCGTTGGCCGGCTCGGCACAGCCGTCGCCGATCGGATTGCGGCGGTTGTAGGTCAGGTGCATCATGCGGCAGCCGAGCTCGAAGAACTGGCTGATGAAACGCAGCTCCTGTTCGACCGTGGCCTGCTCTCCTGGGAGGGGCACGCCGTTACACGTCTGGTAGATGCAGTGCCGTCCAGCGGCTTTTGCAGCGACAATGTCATCGGGGAAAGCGGCGCGCGCCACGTGGTCGCGCAGGCGATCCGTCAGATGCGTATAGTGCGCCAGCCGTCCCAACATGCGCATGGGGTCGTTGCCCTCCTCACCGGCGTTTTGCAAGGCGCAAGTCACCCCGGACGCCTCCCAAGCCCCCAAGTACTCGGTCTTTAGCTCGTCGTCATCGGCCCAGCGCGTCATTCGCATCTGCTCCGATAGGTACTGCAACTCGACCTCCGAGGCTCGCGCCTCCACGGCCCGCGCCATGGCGTCGCCGTCGATCGGTGCCAGCAGCCCGAGACTGTACGACTCGCACACAATCGCGTCGCGATGCAAGGCCAACCCGTGCTCCAACTGCCATGCGGACGGTTGCAGGATTTCAAGCGCCACGGCCCGCGCCTGCTCGATGTTCTCTTCCCAAGAAGTCATGTCTTCTTCCCTTTCTCCGGGCTGAGGAACGGATGGGGATGCCCGGTATAGACCCGCTCGCCGCGCACCAAGATATTCTCTGGATCGTCCTTGGATACATCGTGCGAGTCGTGCGCGCTGTATCCAAGGGTCATGCTGCTCCGAGAACCATTGCCTCGGTTGACATCGGAGCCGTGGAAGCAACAGTCGTTGAACAGCAGCACACCACCCGCTGGCATGGGCAGCGGGCGCCGGAAGTCGCCGCTGGGACGGAGCGGCTTTGCAAAGGGCCGCAAGTGACTGCCTATAACCAGATGCACACAGCCGTTGTCGATGGTCAATTCCTCCAGATAGATGAGCGCCGTGATTAAGGTCGGCTCGTACAACTCCTCGCCGGAATGCCACGGCACCAGGGCTGAGCCCGGCGGGCGCACCATGATGTGGTTGTGCTTGTTGGTCAGCAGTTCGATGTTGTCGCCGAGTATGCCCGTGAGTTAGTGGTTAGTGATCAGTGATCAGTGATCACTGATCAGTGATCAGTGACAGCAGTTCGATGTTGTCGCCGAGTATGCCCGTGAGGGCAACGAGCGCGATCGGGTAGGTCGCTGCTTCGAGATACACTGGATCCCGCAGGCGACGCACGTCTTGAGATGTGCGCGAATTGGTGCCGGTCGCCCCGGTTGACCAGCCTATGATAATCCGCTTTTATCCATATCAATAAAATTATACGGCTATACGGCAGACTACGGATTTTTATTCATACATGCAATCGGAGGAACAAGACATGACAGAAAAACTATACGAAGCCGCTTTTCCGTATGCCGAGGACATTCTCGCCTTGCCAGTGGAAGATCTCGACCAAACCGCAACGTGGTATAGAGCGGCGTTTGGACTCGCCGAGGTCGAAAGACGCGACGACCCCGTGCCGACGGTCATTCTCGAACGCGATGGTGTGCAGATCGGGTTTGCGGTCAACGGCGGCGATGCCAGCCAAGAGGGCGCGGCTATTCTGGTGAACGACATCTACAAAGCCCGCGACGAGCTGGAAGCAAATGGTGTCGAGACGGGCAATTGGCGCATGGACGAGCGCGATGGAAAGAAATACCAGGTTTTCTTCGTAGTCGCCCCCGACGGGCTTTGTTACTACTTCCACCAGCCAATTGAAAACGCCGGATAGCGACCCCGGTCGGCTTATGTCAATCGCGCAGACCGAGTTTTGCGCGCTTCCACTCGCTCTTATAGCTCTTTGGCGTCAGTCGGGCGGGTGCCGGAGGGCGGTCTTTGCCGAACCAGAATAGTAACTGATGTTCGCAGTGCTTTGTCGCTGACGAACCAGTCCGTGCCGGCGGTCCCCCCGGGGGCCTCCGCAGGAATGACCCCTGCCCGTCGGCCCGAAGTTCGGACCAAAGGCTCGTCGTTCCCGCGCTTCACCCTGCCTTTAGGTAGGACAAGCAGGCTTCACCGCGCCTTTAGGCGTGGCATCCAGCGGGGGAGGCAGGGCGAAACCACGCGTTGGGCGGCAAACTGCGTAACGTCAGCGTCAGACAGTGAGTAGATGCCGTATCCGTCTGTGTCTGGGGTGCTCGTGTAATGAGGGATCAACTGGTTTCTCAGTGCGCTCCATAAACCTCGGTGCATGTTCCTTTTGACTTCCACTGGCACCTGAAAATTCCCATATAAAACTCGTAGTCGTTGGCGTCCGAATTGCAGCCCAGAGCAGCTGATCCAACTCTTTGATCTGCTTCAGCTTGCAGCGAGTTGGAAAGGCGCACAGCAGGGGCAGGCTCGCGCACTAGGCGACTTGAGCGTGGTCTTCGTCTTGTCTGCCCCAGGATCGCCGAGCAACACAGCCCCCAATTGTTCCGCCTCGCACCGGGCTTTTTCCCAATGACGCACCAACCATTCCGTATCTCGATCTCGCATCTGTGGCGCAAAGAAAGTCGCCTCCGTCGCAGCGGACGGGACGCGAAATTTTGATCAAAAATCGCCACTCAGAGCGTCCGCTGAATTCTGGCGTTCGCCGGGATGACGTTTTGAAAGTATTAGGGAATCAGCCCATACTTAATCATTTGTAAATGACTGCGGATTGCTATACAAAGGATCGGCCGTGAGTAAAACCTCCTTGGCCCTGCTGATCCTGTTCTTTTTTTCCGGGGCCTGCTCCCTCGTCTATCAAGTCGTCTGGGTGCGCATGTTGATGCCCGTGTTCGGTGTCAGCACCTTTGCCGTCAGCATTGTTTTGGCTGCCTTTATGGCCGGTCTCGCCCTAGGCAGCTATTGGTGCGGACGAGTGGCCGACCGCCGAGGCAACGGCCTGCGGCTCTACGCGCTGTTGGAACTGGGCATAGGCGTCTTCGCTTTGATATTCCCGCTTTTGCTCGCGGGCTTAGACGAGGTGTACACGGCGCTATACAGCTCTTTGCAGGATATAGACGGGGCCTTCGTGCTCGTCCGCTTGGTGCTCGCCTTCGCGCTGCTGCTGGTGCCGACCACCCTCATGGGGGCTACCCTGCCGACGCTGAGCAAGGCCGTGGCGCATCGCTTGGAGCGGGTCGGCGGGGATATGGGACGCCTGTATGCGGCCAATACCCTAGGCGCGGCCACAGGATGCGCGGTGGCGGCCTTTTTCGCGCTCGAACACTTGGGAGTCAGCGGCACCACCTATGCGGCGGCGGTCGGCAACCTGCTCATCGCCTTGGTCGCTTATTGGTGGAGCTGCGATGGCCAGCAGGAGCAGACGGATGTAGGACGAGATGCAGCACCCACCACCTTGGAGGGCCGCTTGGTCTTGGGGGGATTTGCGCTTTCGGGGTTTGTGGCCCTCGGCTACGAGGTGCTGTGGACGCGGCTTTTGGCGATGCTCCTGCAAAGTGCCACCGCCCAAAGCCTGAGCACGATCCTCGTCGCCTTCCTGCTGGGGTTGGCTGGCGGGGCCGCGCTCGGAGCACACTTGATCGATCGCTGGCGCGCGCCGCTGGCCGTTTTTGGCGTGGTGGAACTGCTCATCGGGCTGTGTGGCCTAAGCTCGATTGCCGCCTTTGGCAGCATACCCTATATCGTCGAGGTGTGGGGCGGCGCGCTCTCGTGGGAAGGTCATCTGTCCAAGCTGTTCGTCGCCGCCTTCGTCGTAATGCTCCCGGCGACCCTGCTGATGGGGTTGCTCTTTCCCATTGCGGCCAAGGTGTGCATCCCGCGCATTGAACAGCTAGGCCGCGGCGTCGGCACCGTGTACGCCACCAATACGCTGGGGGCCATTGCCGGCGCACTGGTCGCTGGGTTTGTGCTGCTACCTCTGCTGGGCACCTATCGGAGCATTCAGGTGTTGGCGTGGGTCAATATCGCCATCGGTGCGGTGATCTTGGTGCTAGACCCGGCGGCTCAGCCGCGCAGAAAGGCCGTGCGCACGCTTGGCAGCTTGGCGCTGGGGCTGGCTCTGACGCTACTCTTGCCGGCTGGCCTCTTCGTCGAGTTGTTCCACTGGTCCGAGCCAAACAGCCGCTTGCTCTACTGGGACGAGGGTGCTGGTGCCACGGTCTCGGTCCACCAGAAGCAGGACGGTGTGCGGATTCTCAAGGTCAATGGCGGCGGCGAGGTCCCTACCGACTACGCCTCGCTGCAGACCTTCCGCCTGCTGGGGCACTTGCCGCTGGTCTTGCACCCCGATTCAGCCGAAGTGCTGGTCATTGCTTTTGGCGGCGGCATCACCCTGTCCGCAGCCGAATTGCATCAGCCGGCGCGCCTCGACTGTGCCGAGTTGGTGCCGGGCGTCCCGCGAGCTGCGCCCTATTTTGCCCGCTACAACCGCCAGATCGCCACCCGCCTCAACCAAGCACCCATTGAGCTGGTCGCCGAAGACGGCCGCAACCACGTGCTGCACACACAGCGGCAATACGACGCCATTATCTGCGACGCCACGCATCCGGGCACGGCCGATAGCTGGGTGCTCTATACGGAGGAGTTCTACCGGCTCTGCCGCAGCCGCGTCGGCACGGATGGGCTGGTAGCGCAGTGGCTGCCGCTACACGGGCTGTCGGTGGAGGACTATAGGATGATCCTGCGGACCTTCCGGGTCGTGTATCCGCACGCTTCGCTGTGGCTGACCCACCAGTATTCGATCCTACTGGGCACGCCGGGTGCGCTGCACATAGACTACGCTGCGCTTGAACGCAAACTAGGACAGTCGGCGGTGCGGGCGAATTTGCGCTCGGTGGATATGGGCGATCCCCCCTCTTTTTTGAGCGCCTTAATCTTGGGCGAAAAGGAGCTAGCCGCCTACGCGGGCAGCGGGCCGATCAATACGGACGACCGCCCTTACATCAGCTTTACCGACCGCCGTCGCCGTGGCACCAGCGGTGGCCTACCCGTGCTCAAGAGCTTGGCCGAGCACCTAGTCGTCAATCCCCGACCGTACCTATCGGCAGACGTTCCCACAGAGGCTGTCGAAGCACTCGAACAGCGCTTTGCCGCTCGGCGGCACACCGTGCTCGGGACGATTGCCCTGCTCGAAAAGGATGGAGAGCGAGCGGCGGCGGCCTTTGCGCGGGCGCGGGAAATTGACCCCGGAGAGCGCGGTGCGCTACGCGGACTCAAACAACGGAGCGGACGCGCTACGGCTCCCTGATTTCGACGAGTTGGTTGCTTGCTATGGGGCCGGAGACGGTCTGCGCGGTGCCAGAGGGCCACTGCACTTCGATGCGCTCGACGGTGCTGGTTTGGCCCAAGCCTAAGTAGAGCGGCAAGAGGCTCTGCGAAAGATACCCCGACTTGCCATCGCGTACTCGGGTGTAGGTGTGGACGCGAGTGTGGACGCTGACTATCGCACCGAGGCCATCGCGGTTGGAGCGGGTGCCCACGAGGCGAACCTTGAGAAAATTGAGATCCGCTTTTTGGTCGCTCAGATCGCTGATTAACAGCATTGGCGGCGCATTGAACTCATTGGTGACAATATCTAAGTCGCCATCCTCATCTATGTCCGCCAGCGCCGACGCGCGCGATCCTAGCGCACCCCAGAAGACGTGGGGGCCACTGCGATCCTCGCAGTTGGGATGGGCTGCGTAATCCCCAGCGCAATCTAAGGCAAACCACTGCATGGCCGTGCGGCCCTTGCGCCGAGGCTCAACCCCAAGGGCAAATTCAGCATCGAGGAAGCCCTTGCCGCGATCGTTGAGCAATAAGGAGTTGACCGCGTAGCGGAAGGCGTAGTTCATGCTAGCGGTGATAAAGATATCTTCGTACCCGTCGGCGTTGAGGTCGCCCGCGCTCAGCCCCCAAGGCCAGTAGTTTTCCGCGCCGATGGAGTCGGAAATCTCGGCGTAAGTGCCGTCGGCTTGGCGGTGGTAAAAGGCATTGCCGTAGATGCTGCGCCCGCCCGAGCGGAGAAAGCTCTCGGTCCACTGCATGCGCGATTTGAGCTTTTCGCGCTCCGGCCCAATGTCCTCGCTCATGTCCGAGTGCATGTCGGTGATGTAGAGGTCTTGATGGCCGTCGTTGTCAAAGTCGAGGATCTGGGCCGACATAGCCCCCCACGGCGTGCGCGGGAAGACCGCTAGGCTCTTGTCGATAAAGCGCCGGCCTTGATCGTTTTCGTAGTATTGGTCGTGCCCCTGCATGTTGAGCACGTACAGGTCTGGCCAGCCGTCTTCGTTGGCATCTAGCGCCACCGCGTCGCCGGACCAGCCATCGGCCTTGATCCCAACCTCCTCGGTCACATCGACAAAGCGGTTTTCCCCTGCATTGCGGAAGAGCAAGCTCGGCTCGGTGCGCTCGGGCTTGAGGTGCCCGGCAAAGGCGTCTTTGAAGCCGACGTAATAGTGGTACTGCTCAGCTTGCACCTCGGGTGCAAAGCCAATAACCGCGATTGGATCGCCGCGCTCGGTGTACTGCCCAACATTGGTCAAAAAGAGGTCGAGCTGCCCGTCGCGGTCGTAGTCGAAGAAGAGGGCCGCCGAAGAATGCCCCTCGTGGTCGAGGCCAGATTCTTGCGAAATATTGGCAAAGCACCCGTCGCCTTGGTTGCGAAAGAGAACATTACCCACGCGCACGTTGGTGACGTACAGATCGGGTGCTCCGTCGTTGTCTAGGTCGGCAAAGGAAGCACTCACGCCGATGCGCTCTGCGAGCGCCACGCCGCCTCGCTTGGTGATGTCGGCGAAGTGGCCACCGCCCACGTTGCGCCACAGCCCGTTCGGCCCGGCTTGGTTGACAAAGTAGAGGTCCGTGCGTCCGTCGCCATCGGCGTCCGCCAAGGCAATCCCATTGCCGTGGTCGTAGTGATTGGGCCGGTAGTGCCGCCCCGAGTCATCAACTATGCGGTGGTGGAAGGCGATGCCGCTTGCGGGCTTGCGGTCGGTGAAGCTGAAATCGCAAAAGACCGCATAGCCTGCGGCCGCGGCCACTTGGGCTTGGCGACGGCTCTCCAGCCAAGGGGGATCCAGTACTTCTGGGGGGACGCCAACAGCAGCGGGCGAATCGGCTGCGCTTATTTGGGTAGCCGCCGACAAAGACAAGAGAATTAGAATTAAAGGCATGTTCTACCTAACTGTAAGTTCGATGACTCCACCGACTTCCACCGCGAAGTCTAGGATGACGGCGCGGTCTTCCACCGGCAATTCGAAGGTAGCGGATTTTTCCAAGCCCCGATCGTAAACCAAGGCTTGGAGGCAGTCGCCTTCGACACCTTCTAGACGGGTATAGAGGCGCTTTTGAGCACCACCGTTGAGAATCCACATCCGGCAAATATTCGTCGAGGGCACTGCGAGTACGCCGGGAAAGGTGGGGGTGAAGGCACCCCAAAGTGCTTCGTCGCCCAAGTGCAGGGAAAAGAGCGAGTGGTGCGAATCGGCACTGAGGATCTGATGGCGGCCGAAGAGCAACAGGTCGCGGTGCTGGCGATAAAAGGCGAGCCAAGCGCGGACGATGCGCTGGTGCTCTGTGGGCAAAGCGCGCAGGTCCATCGAAAGCATGGGGACGGCACTCGCGACGAGGCTGGCCATAAAGCGGCCGACGTTTTCTGGTCTTTCCTCGGGCAACCAGTAGGCCGGGTCGGTGTGTACGGCCACGTTGCCTGCACGGCCGGCTTCCGGGTTGAGGATATAGCTTTTGAGCCGAGTACACATGCGGCGGATGTGGTCGGGGTCGAAGGGCGCATCTTGGGCGCGGTGGCTGGTGGCAAAGGGCCGGGTGGCGAGGGTTGAGTAGTTCATGCGGTATTCGAGCAAGGCGTCGGCGCGCACTTGCGTGGCGGCCTGGTAGATGCCACGAAGCAGGTCGTACACGGCTTCGCCGTAGTCGGCAATATCGTGCTCGTAGTCGGTGGTGCAGGGCAGGCTGGCGCGGTCTCGCAGCGGGTCAATGAAGTCGATCTTGAGGCCGTTGCAGCCGTAGGTCTGCATCAGGTGTTTGACCGTGCGATAGGCGTATTGGCGCACCGCAGGGCAACGGGGACAGAGGAAGTTGTCCGCTTCGTTGGAGTCTGCGGCCCGGAAGCGGTGCTTTTGTATGAAGGGAACGTCGGCCAGACCGCTGATATTGAACAGCGGTGCGCACCACAGCAGGATGGTCAAGCCTTTGGACTGAACCTCTTCGACGAGGCCCTTGAGGTCGGGGAATTTGCTTTCGTCGGGAATGTAGTGGCCGGTGTCGGAATCGAAGCCATCGCCTTTGAACCAGCCTGCATCGACGATGATATTGCCAATGCCCCATTCTTTGAGCAGGGGCACCATAGAGCGGATATAGTCGGTATCGACATCGTTTTTGATGCCGTACCAAGAGCACCAGACCGGCTCCCATACCGAGGGCGGTGCTGGCGGCAGAGCGACTCTGTGCAGCTCGTCGTAGGCGCGCGAGAAGGCGCGCACCTCGTCGAAGATGGGACGGTCCTCGCAGGACAGATAGAGCGTCTCTTCCCAGACGCTAGTCTCGCGGGGAGCGGGATCGAAGAGGCGCTGCAAGGACATGTTGGCGTCTTCGTCGTAGCAGCTATGACGGGTCTCGGCCGCGTGGACGTGGTCCATAAAGCCCATGCAGAAGCGGTTCTGGTCAAAGCGGTTTAGCGCGGCGACTAAGGGGAAAGACCAAGAGGTGAAGGTGTGCTCCTCGACGCCCCAAGGCAGGCTGATCAGGTCGCGCTTGCCAATGGCCTCGTGTAGAACGGGCACGAAGACGCGGTGCAGGTCCAGGCTGGGTACTGCGGCTTCCGCTTTGAATGCGGAGACCTTGAATGGGCTGCCATCCACTCGGCGCAATTGCCATGTCAGCAGCAGGCTTTTGGGGCCGAGCGGCGTTTCGATGCAGGAGTACTCGTAGCGGTCATTTGCATAGATACCGGGAGCGTCGATTGGCCGATCATCCAACGCGGGGTCCGCCGCGAGGGTGACGGACAAAGGGATGCCGTTGAAGCGGGTAGTGTAGCGCATAGAGGCCGCGATTTTGAGCGGAGTAGCGCGTACCTTCAGGGCGTCAGTTTGTAGTAGCGGTTGATCTGCGGAGCGGATAGAGTGGTGACCTGCCCGCCGGGCCATTGCACTTCAACCGCTTCGACCCGCTCGCTGCGGCCCAAGCCAAAATGGCGGGTAGGCGAGCGCTGGGCGTCGAAGGATTCGCCGGTATAGACCCACTGCGTCTTCGTGCCTTGGGACGAGCGCAGAGCAATGCGGGCCCCGAGCGGGGAGACGCCGGTCGCGCCTTGGAGCCGCACGCCGAGCCAGTTGTTGTCACCAGGCCAGACATTGCGCAAGACGTGGACCTGCTCGCGGCGCGGAGTACCGGACCACTCGCTGACCAATAGGTCCACGCGACCGTCGGCGTCGATGTCCATGTCGAGCACGGTGCGTGCATCGAATTCAAAAGCCACGTCCATCAGATAGCCGATCTCGACAAAGGAACGGCCCCCTCCACTCAGGTAGAGCTTGTTGTGCTCGAAGCCATTCCACGAGATACCCGCACGGTGCCAGCCCGCAATCATCTCATCGAAAAATTCGGCTATCTGCGGGTCGGGTTCCGAGCCGCCGGTGTAGATGTCGTGCGTCCAGAAGGTGGTGCAGTAGTCTTGGGCGGTCTCGCCGCTGAGATGGCCGTTGGCCACGTAGATTTCGTCATCGCCATCGTTGTCAAAGTCCGCGGAGGCCACGCCCCAAGACCACCCGGTGCGCGCCACTTGCTCCATGCCCGGTGCGATGCTGAACTCGGCGTCCTTTTGCCCTAAGTAAAGTCGGTTGCCAAATCCCATGGCTCGGCGCTGCTCATGGTGCTCGGGATACTCCTCGCGTCCGAGACCAAGGTAGTCGAGGCGGCGCGCCGTGGTCGAACTCATGCCCACCACGTACATGTCGAGGCGACCGTCGGCGTTGTAGTCGCCAAAGACGTGGGACATGCCAAAGGTCGATGGCTCGCTGACGGTGCGGGAGGTGACATCGGCAAAGGTGCCGGTGCCGTCGTTGTAGTACAGATCGATGCCAGCAAAGTCGCTGACGACCAAGAGGTCGAGATCGTCGTCGCCGTCGAGATCGGCCAAGGAGCCGCTATACGTGCGCCGCTTGCGCTTGGTTTCGAGGCCCGCTTGGGCGGTGATGTCGGTGAAGCGTCCGTTGCCGTCGTTGCTCAGCAGGTACGCGGGATAGCCGTCGTTGGCGTCGTAGTACGGCGTGGGCATCTGGCCCTCGCGATAGGGCAGCCGGTACTGGCCAACCCACAGATCGAGGTCGCCGTCGCCGTCTATGTCGCCCGCGCTCATGGCTTCGGGGTATTGCAGGGGGCGAGTCGCAATGGCCAAGCCGGGTTGGTCGAAGCCATTGCCGCCCTCGTAGAGGCCCAGCAATTGCCCGGGCCCACCGACTATTAAGTCGGGCGCACCATCGCCGGTGAAGTCGGCCAAGAGCGCCACTTCGACGCGTCCGCCCGGAGGTGGATGCGCCAAAAGCGGCTCAGGCGCAAAGCGTCCGCCCTGGTTGCGGTAGAGCAGGTTGGTGCCCAGCGCGAGCAAGTCGTCGAGACCGTCGCCGTCGAGGTCGGCGGCGATGAGGGGCGAAAGCGCGGTATCATCCGCCAAGACGGCCGAAGAGACAAAAGCAGGCGCGCCGCGGCGTTCGGTCAGCGTCAGATTCGAGGCGTCGATGGTGGCGGGGATATGGCGCCCGGCCTCGTCTTGCTGCTCGCTCCAAGTGACGGATAGGTCGCCGCTGACGATTAGACGCCTAGCGCGGTTTTTGACGTGCAGTTTCAATTCTATTAAAGAGCGGGCCGGCCCGTCCTCTGCCGGAGTGAATTGCTTGTGGTGCCATTCGGATTGTTCGAGAACGAGGCCCTCATCTTCCCATTGTTCGAGCAAGGCCGACCACTGTCCATGATCGAGCGTGCGCGGCGGGCCGCCATAGTGCGTTTCGACGATGTCCCAGTCGTGCTCGACGCTATCCTGCGGGGTGCCGAGCAGCAGTTGGTCAAAGGAAAAAGCAGCCAGCACCAGCCGCGCATCTTGGGCGGCGCGCAGTTGGTCCCATAAGGCGACAAAGACGGCTTCGTACTGCTGGGCACGACGCTCGTCGGACCAGACCGTGCGGTCCAGTTCGAGCCGCTGTTGGCGGATGGCAGCAGCACCCTGTGCCCCGGTGTGGTGCGGTGCCGCCAGCGAGAGGAAGGCGAGTGTCGAGAGCAGTTTCAGCATAATGTGGAACGATCACAGAGGATATGGTGAGGATAGGCAGACAGTATAGGCAACGCCGTTTTTTTTATCAAAGCGAGCGCTTGTCGCCCGAGGAAGCAGTTATAGTCCTATTCCTCCGGCGGCCGATAGCCCACCCCGGCATAAGCGGGGGCCTGGGGTCGGTAGTGCTCGTCGAATTGCGGGTCGGGGGCTTGGAGCACATTGCGCTCCGGATCTAGGGTGCCGCGCAGGTCGTCTATTTGGCCGTGGACAAAGCAGCCGCTGAAGTGGCGGCTGTCGAGTAAATCGACTTCGTAGCGGCTGCCGGGGGCGATGCCGCCACCGCGCACGTTCATCCAGAAAATGGTATTGCGGTACGCGCTGCCCCTGCCCTTGTCGTCAACGCCGTTCCAGTTGTCCGTGAAGGTGCAGTCTCGCACTTCGACGCGCCCCCCGGGAAAGACCGTCAACGCACCAGAACCGTGCGTTTTGTTGTATTCGCCGCCGCCACCGCGGCCTACGTAGTCGGGACCGAGATTAGCGACATTGCCGACGAAGAGGCAGTTGCCGATCACAGCCGCGCTGCCGGGCAGCACATCGACAGCCGCGCCGGTGATTTGGCAGCTATTGTTGCGAAAGACGGAGTTTTTGATCAGCACGGCCTCGGCGTCGAACCCCCGATGCTCAATGGAGATGCCGCCGCCGCAAGGGCTGGCGTAGTTGTCGTGGATTGCTAGCTCTTCGAGGGTTGGATAAGAACGGCCAAATACCTTGACGCCGCCGCCGTCGGAGTAGAAGAACAGCCCCTTTTCCCAGCGCACACCGTTGGAGGAATCCGGTTGAATTGGCTCAGGGCCTTCGCTGCGGCTGGCAAAGTTGTTGGCACCGGTGATGGTGAAACCGCGCAGGACGGTGCGCCGGGAGATGCCATCGCCAAAAAAGACCACGTGGTTGACAATGGCCGGGTAACTCGTCGCGTTGGGGTCGGCTCGCTCGGCATGGGCGGCCGTCAATACCACGCGCCCCACCGCTTCGAGCACGATGCCATCGTGGCGGGCCGCGAAGAAGAGCATCGCTTGGCCAGCCTGCTGCGGCCGATAGGTCCCCGCGTGTACCTTGACGGTCTTGTGGATTGAGTCGCGGGCGGCCGCTTCGAGGACCGCTTGGATGCTGTCGCCCGGATAGACGTGGTACGCAGCGTCCGCTTGGGGTTGTGGGGGCGGGGGATCGCAGCCTATAGCAAAGAGAAAAGACGCGAAAAAACGGGCGGCCGAGCGGCCAAAAAACGCCAAGTACCGGTCTCTCGGCCCCTTCGGGACATAAGTCAATAGGAGTACAGCGGGCATTTCGATAATCATAACCACAATTATATTAAATTTTTTACAGATATTACTTTATTATAAAACGTGAGTTCGGTTTAAGCGGCCTCTCCATCGATTTTTTCGGTTGGTGGCCATAGGCAATTAATCCGCCGATGAGATGGACCATAGATGGGCGCGTCTGCTTCACCCGGCCTTTAGGCAGGACCGTCGCGGTGAAGCCTTGTGGGTTCAATCTGGGCGATATTGCGGACTAACCGAGGAATCCTTTGCCGACCAGTTGAAGAAAAACACTGCGGTCAAGGGGTACGCCAAGCTGCCGAGATGGTTCACGGTGCCGACGCCGCTTGGAAGCTATAACCCGGACTGGGCCGTGGATGGCGAACGGCTGTACTTTGTGGTCGAAACGAAGTCCAGTCTATTCTCCAGCGATCTCCGCAATGCCGAAAGCGCTCAGATTGAATGCGGCAAGGCGCACTTCGCCGCGCTCAAAGTGAGCAAATCACCGGCGGAGTACCGAACTGCTCGTTCCATAGACGACGTATTGACTAGTAGTTAAGTCTGTTGTCCCTTCCCATTCACAAGGAACCCACCATGACCGACCACCCCAACATCCTCGTAATAATGACCGACCAACAGCGCGCCACTGCTAGCCACCTCTACGGCAACACCTTTTGCCAAACCCCTTCAATGGAACGCCTAGCCGCCGACGGGGTGCTTTTTGAAAACGCAATCAGCCCTCACCCGCTCTGCGTACCGGCGCGCATCTCGTTTTGGACCTCGCAGTTTCCCCACTCGCACGGGGGCCGGCGCAATCAGACCTTGATGCCGGTCGGTGCCACGCACGCCTGGCCGATCTGGAAGGAGGCTGGTTACGCTACGGGACTGATCGGCAAAAACCACTGCTTCCAGCGGGAGGAAGATTTGGCACTCTTCGACGTGTGGAACGCCTTTACCCACGGCGGGCGAGACGAGGGACCACAGACGCGAGGCATGGACTGGTTCCGGCCGGAAGAAGGTCGCCGCAAGGTCGCCGCCGAGCATCGCCAACTCGCCCACCAGAATCCCCGCTTTAGCTACAGCACCTCCGAGCTGCCGTTAGAGGACCACTCCACCGGGCTGATTGCCGGGCAGGCAACGCGCTTTCTCGAAAAGTACCAAGACCAGCCCTTTGCCCTGTGGGTTTCCTTTCCCGATCCACACGAGCCGTGGCTGTGCCCGGCCGAGTACGCGACCCTGTTTCCACCCACGGCCATTGACCTGCCCACCTGGCGCGACGACGAATTCGACGACGAGCGCGCTCCCGAGCGCAATCGGGTGCTTTACCAAATGCTGGGGGTGCGCCGCGATCCGCCCGAGGATCTCTACGGCGTCATGGCCTCGTACTTTGGTATGGTGCGCTTTATCGACGACGCGCTCGGCCAGATACTCGACAAACTCGACGAACTGGGGCTGCGGGAGCAGACGATTGTGGTCTTTTGTTCGGATCACGGCGACTTCATGGGCGAACACGCCATGCAGTGCAAGGGCGGGGTCTTCTACGACAGCCTGACGCGGGTGCCGCTGATCGTCTCTTGGCCCGGGCAGGTCGCCGCTGGAGTGCGCGACCAGAGCATGGCCAATCTGATCGACGTGGTGCCGACGCTGCTGCACTTGCAGGGGCTGGAGCCGCCGCGCTCAATGCAAGGAGCACCGCTGCCCACTGTGACCGAAACTGCGCCCCGGGACGAGACCTTTTCCGAATACGGCAGCGGAGGGCCACTTTTTACCATGGCCGACTTGAAAAAGTTGCCTCAGCCCTATGGCCGCAAGACCCTGATCGACACCTTGCAGTGGCGCGAGGCAGCCGGCCGGTGCAAGATGGTCCGCACCCGCCAGTGGAAGTACGTCCACGACCCTATGGGAGACCGCGACGAACTCTACGACCTCGTCGCCGATCCAGGCGAGTTGGTCAATGTGGTTGACGAAGAGCAACACCGCGACGCCCTCGCAGACATGCGCCTGCGGCTAGCCGATTGGAGCATCAATACCGAGGACGGCCGGCCAGTGCCCCTGCCCGATCGCACCCACTACGAGCTGGCCTAACGGCTCTTGCACAATCGACGCTCGGCCGATATTTTATAAAGCATGATTCCTGCTATGCTTACAGTCGCATCCGCACAGTGCCTCAGCGGTTTTCCGTCGGGGCCGACCCCTACCACTGCTACTACTACTACGACCCTGTGCGACGGATAGCGACGGACTAAAATTTATTTTGCAATCACTCCCCGCTGTCGGCTACGATGACAGCGGGGTTTTTCATGCCAAGGAGCACGTCATGCTGATCAAGATCCCCCAAAGACAAGCCATCGAATACCCCGACGAGGGTTCGCTCAAAGAGATCCTCATCCAAGAGGACAAAGCGCTATTAAAGCAATACATTGCCGCCCGCGCCGGCGACGAGCGCATCGACTTCCACACCCGGCTCGGCAGCGAGGCGGAAGTTGAGCTTATTCCCTGGGATGCGGACGAGGCCGCTTGGATCTACCGCCACAGCATGTCGCACGTGTTGGCGCAGGCCGTGCTGCGCCTCTTCCCGGCCGCGCAGCTAGCGATCGGCCCAGCCATTGACGACGGCTTTTACTACGACTTCGACGTCGCCGAGCCTTTTACGCCCGAAGACTTGCAGAAGATCGAGCGGGAGATGAAGCGGGTCATCAAGCAAAACCACAAGTTTGAGCGGATCGATGTTGCGCGCCAAGAAGCGGAAGAGATGGTCGCCAACGCCCCTTACAAACAGGAGATCCTCGCCGACTTGGAAGAGAGCCAGACCTTGTCCTTTTACAAAGACGGCGAGTTCATCGACTTGTGCCGGGGGCCGCACATGCTCGGCACCGGGCAAATCAGGCACTTCAAGCTCTTGAGCGTAGCTGGGGCCTACTGGCGCGGCGACGAGAGCCGCAAGATGTTGCAGCGGATATACGGTACGGCCTTTGCCACCCGCGAGGGGCTCGACCACCATCTGGCCATGCTGGAGGAGGCTAAAAAGCGCGACCACCGCGCGCTGGGCAAGCAACTAGAGTTGTTCACCTTTGACGACGAAGTGGGGCCGGGGTTGCCCCTGTGGCTTCCCAAGGGGGCGGTACTCATCGACGAGTTGGAGGACTTGGCCCGCAAGACCGAGCGCGAGGCCGGCTATCGGCGGGTGCGCACACCGCATATCTGCAAGGAGTCCATGTATCTGCGCAGCGGCCACTTGCCGTACTATGCCGAGTCCATGTTCCCGCCCATGGAGTTGGAGGGGGTCAAGTACTATCTCAAGCCTATGAACTGCCCCCACCACCACAAAATTTTCGCCGCCGCCTCGCGCTCGTACCGCGACCTGCCCCTGCGTCTGGCCGAGTATGGCACGTGCTATCGCTACGAGCAGTCGGGCGAGTTATTTGGCTTGATGCGGGTGCGCTCATTGCAGATGAACGACGCGCATATCTACTGTACCCTCGACCAGTTTGAGGGCGAATTCCTCGCCGTCTGCCAGATGTATCTGCGCTATTTCGAACTGTTCGGCTTGGAGAATTACCTGATGCGCTTGAGCACCCACGCGCCATCGGGCTTGGGGGCAAAATACGTTGATGACCGCGAGAGGTGGCTCCGCACCGAGGACATGGTGCGCGGCGCGATGGCAAAGGGGGGAATCAACTACGAGGAGGTACCCGACGAGGCGGCCTTCTACGGCCCCAAGATCGACGTCGAGGTTTGGAGTGCCATCGGGCGGCAGTTTACGATCGCCACCAATCAAGTCGATTTCGCCCAGCCCGGCCGCTTCGGCTTGTCGTACACCAACGCGGCGGGTGAAGAGGAGACGCCTATCTGCATCCACCGCGCACCACTGGGCACGCACGAGCGCTTTATCGGCTTCTTGATCGAACACTACGCCGGCGCGTTCCCAGTGTGGTTGGCACCGGTGCAAGCGGTAGTGCTGCCCATTGCCGAGCGCCACGCCGAGTATGGGGGGCAGCTCCATCAGCAGTTTCTCGCCGCTGGAATCCGGGCCGAACTCGACGCGGCCAGCGAGACCCTCAACAAGCGCATCCGCCAAGCGCAGACTCAGAAGGTGCCCTATATGCTGATCGCCGGGGACCGCGAAGTTGAAGAGGGCAAGGTGGCGATCCGGCAGCGATCCGGCAAACAGATCGACCCGCTCCCGGTAGCCGAGGCCGTCGCGCTGATCGACGCTGAGATTCGATAGGCTATGTTCCGCCGCATCCGCTACATCGCCGGGGTTTTCTGGCAATTTCGCTACTATCTCCTTTGCACGGGGCTGGCGCTAGCCTTTTGGGACACCGCGCTGATCAAGCCGTTCCGCTTCTTTGTGGTGCTGGTCCACGAGGTCAATCACGCGGCAGCAGCCCTGCTCACTGGCGGCGAGGTCCTCGAAATCCGCACCCATTGGGACGAGTCCGGGCACACCCTGACGAAGGGGGGCTTTTTCCCGCTGATTAGCGCGGCAGGCTACGTAGGGTCGGCACTGTGGGGGGCGTTGCTGATGTACACCTCGCTTTATCCGCAAGCGCAGCGTTTGGTGTTGCTCTGCATCGGCGCGGCCTGCGCGGGGATGACCCTGATCTACACGCCGCTGGAGGCGGGGGGGATTGATTTCGCTTTGGGGATCGGCGGCGGGCTGGTCTTGTGCATCATGGCCTGCAAGTCGAAGCGGATGGCGAGCATCGGCGCGGTGTGGATGGGGGTGATGCTCTGCCTGTACAGCCTCTACGACTTCCGCACCGACCTGTGGTACTATCCAGAGCGGACGGACGCCGGGATATTGTCGGCCCATTGGGGGCTGAATCCGTTGCAGGTGCCCTATCTGGCGTATCTGATTGCCTTGATTTGGGTGCTGGTGTCGCTGTCGTGCATGTATCGAGCGATGCGCGCTGTGGCCCTCAATCGGGGGCTTTAACAATCGAAACGCCTCCCGGCGGGTTTTCCTATAGCAATTGAGTGCAATGCCCGATGCGCTGCGTTACCAAATAGCGCACGGAATCGACAGAAAGGGATTAAAACCATGCGAATGAGTCGGCTTTTCAGCCAGACCTTGCGCGAAGTTCCTACCGACGTGGAGGTAGCCAGCCACCAACTTTTGCTGCGAGCGGGCTTTATCCGCCCACTGGCCAGCGGCATCTTCAGCTATTTGCCCCTAGCGCAGCGGTCGATGCACAAGATCGAGGACATTATTCGCCGCGAGATGGACGCCATCGGCGGCCAAGAGATCACCATGCCGGTGGTGCATCCGGCCGAACTCTGGCAGCGGACGGGGCGTTGGTACGCGGTTGGCACGGAGATGGGCCGTTTCCAAGACAAAAACGACCGCGACATGGTGCTGGCCATGACCCATGAGGAAGTCGTAGCCGACTTAGTCAGCCGCGAGATCAAATCCTACAAGCAACTACCTCAGCTAGTCTATCATATCCAGACCAAGTGGCGCGACGATCCCCGCCCTCGCTCGGGCCTCATCCGGGTGCGCGAGTTCACCATGAAGGACTCCTATAGCCTCGACGCCGACTGGAAGGGCCTCGAAAAGCAATACCGCGCCCATTACCAGCAGTATTTCAACATCTTTCATCGCTGCGGTCTCGACGTACTCGCGGTCCGCTCGGACACCGGGATGATGGGCGGCGAGCTGGCCCACGAATACATGTACCTAACGCCGATCGGCGAAGACACCCTGCTCTTGTGCGACGGCTGCGGGTACTCTGCCAACCGCCAGATCGCCACCTTCGCCAAACAGGCCAACCCGGCCGAAGCACCCGCCGCGCCCGAGAAAATCGCCACGCCCAATACCACCACCATCGAGGAGCTGACCGCGCTGCTCGACATCCCCGCGCACAAGACCGCTAAGGCGCTCTTTGTGATGGCCACTGTCGGCGACGGTCGGGACAAGAAAGACGCGTTTGTGCTGGCGGTTGTGCGCGGCGACATGGAAGTCAACGAGACCAAGCTGGCCAACGCGGTTGGTGCACTCGAAATGTGGCCAGCGCGGGACGAGGAAATACGCGCCGTCGGCGCAGAGGCAGGTTATGGATCGCCCATCGGCGTCGAGGGAGCACTGGTCGTCGTCGATGACTCAGTGGCATCCTCGCCCAACCTAGTGGCCGGTGCCAACGAGCCGGGCTACCACTTCGCCAATGTAAACCACGGCCGCGACTATAAGGCCGACGTGGTCGCCGATATCGCCACCGCCCGGCAAGGCGACGGCTGCCCTAACTGCGGCGCGGCACTGCGCGAATCGCGAGGGGTGGAAGTGGGCAACATCTTCCAGCTAGGCACCAAGTTCACCGAGGCACTCGGCGGTGATTTCCTCGACGCCGAGGGCAAGGCGCAGCCAGTCGTCATGGGGTCTTACGGGATCGGTGTGGGGCGGCTTTTGGCCTGTATCGCCGAAGAGCACCACGACGAAAACGGCTTGGTGTGGCCCATCGCCGTCGCACCCTACCAAGTACACATCGTCCTCCTCGCCAAGGGAGAAGGCGCAGCGCAAGACGCGGCCGAGCAACTCTACGCCGACCTCGCGGAGCGCGGTGTTGAAGTTCTTCTCGACGACCGCCGCGAAAACCCAGGGGTCAAGTTCAACGACGCCGACCTGATTGGGATACCGGTGCGGGTGACGGTGGGGGCTCGCGGTTTGCAGCGAGGGATTGTCGAGGTCAAGCTGCGGCGCGCAAAGGAGCGGCAAGAAACGCCGGTGGAGCAAGCGGTAGAGTGCGTGGTCGAGCAAGTAGAGAAGTTGCAACGCGAGTTGGAGGAGCGGGTGGTGGAAGTGGAGTACTTAGGATAATGTTCGTCGAAGGCCACACCGATCAACTCAGCTACCAGGCCGGTGAACAAGTGCGCTTTCACGTGGCCACCAGCGCGGACGAATACGCGCTGGAAGTGGCGCGGATAGGTGCCGAGCGCGAAGTGGTATGGCGGCAGGACCAACTGCCTGGAGCAGCCCATCCGGTGCCAGAAGACGCTTCGTCCAATGGCTGCGGCTGGCCGATTTCCTGCGAGTTGGAGGTGCCGGACGATTGGCGCAGCGGGTACTACGAGTTCGCGCTGCGCGTCGAGGACCAAGGCGGCAAGTTCGTGCGGCGGGGGCGGCGCACGGCCGAGAGCCGGGGCTTTTTCATCGTCCGCCCCGCAGGCCCCACGGACGCCCAAATCCTCTTGCAGTTAGCGACTAATACTTACAACGCCTACAACAACTGGGGGGGCTACAGCTTCTACGGCTATCACGGCCGCGGCGGCTTGCAGGGGCATCGCGTCTCCTTCGACCGTCCGCTGGCCGGGCTGTTCGACCGCTGGGAGCGCGACTTTGTCGAGTGGGCGGAGGGCGCTGGATACGCGCTTTCCTACTGCGCCAATTCCGACCTCGAATGGCATCCCGAACTGTTGGACAACTACCGGCTCGTGCTCAGCGTGGGGCACGATGAATACTGGTCGGCTCCCATGCGCGACCACCTCGAAGCCTATGTCGCCGCCGGGGGTAACGCCGCGTTTTTCAGCGGCAACTCGGTGTGCTGGCAGGTCCGCAGCGAAGACGATGGCCGGGCACTAGTGTGCTGGAAGCAACAGTTCAACATGGACCCAGCCTACGCCGCCGGAGACTACGCGAACCTTTCGACCTTGTGGAGTCACCACCTCGTGGGCCGGCCGGAAAACGAGTTGACCGGCGTCGGTTTCCTCTACGGGGGCTATCACCTCAGCCACGGGCAATACTTGGACGGGCCCGGGGCGTTTGCAGTCCATCGTCCGGAGCACTGGGTTTTTGCGGGGACGGGCTTGCAGCGAGGCGATAGCTTCGGAGGCGAGCACACCATCGTCGGCTATGAGTGCGACGGCTGCGAGTACGCGCTGGAAAATGGGCTGCCGGTACCCAAGGGTAGTTACGGCACCCCGGCGGACTTTACTATCCTGTGTACCGCCCCGGCGCGGTGGCACCCAGACGACAGCGAGTGGTATGAGCGCTGGGAAAAAGGCAGAGAGGGTACGGCGATCATGGGCGTCTATACTCGCGGCGGCACGGTATTCACCGCCGGGACAACCGACTGGTCGCACGGGCTTAAAGGAGACGCGACCGTTGCCCAGATTACCCGCAATGTTCTCGACCGGCTGAGCCAGTAGTGCTGGCATACCACTCCGTCCACGCGAAATGGAAAACGCCGCGGCCCCTGTTCAGCATGGAGGGCGGATAGAATGATGATTCCCGAGCTTGCAACTTCCGCAGCCTACATGAAAAGCTTTAGAAGCTGTCTGCTTCACCCGGCCTTTGGGCAGGACCGGCGCGGTGAAGCCCGCGGCGCACCCGGAATGTTCAGACCGCTTCTTACATCGAAGCCACCCCTCTGCGCCACCCCCAACGGCTGTTGCGCTTGTGGAGCATACCCGCCATCGGGTGTCTGCGATGGCGAGCCGTGTTGCATACACACAAACCGAACCCGATCAAAAAGCATAGATACCCCGCACAAAGCAGCTTTCGACGAGTACTTGACCACCTACAACAACTCATCGCAGAGCCAACCAAAATACAACATCAAATACCACACGTTATCAATATGTTGGTGTCATGTAGTTAGGGATGGATGTCTCGTATCTCGTTTCATCAATTTGAAATTTTCATCTGCCAGTTTCTAAATATTTCGCGGGAGTTTTCGATAACACTCCCAAAAGGAGGGGTTTGCAAAGTGATTCACAATTCTTTGCACTTCCCTGTCCGGAAATCCACAATTGCTTGATTAGCAAGTTGATTTCGCATCTTGCCAAACTTGCGGCATCGCCATCCAAAGCAGACGACCCCACAACGACGGCCACCCCACAAAGGCCCACTGAAAACCAATGAGCCATTCCGTTCGACGCCATCTGCGCGTTGAAATCGAGGCATACGACCAGACCATCCGCGCTTTCATTCCCGCCTACGAGGAAATGCTAGCGCGAGCAGCAGATGCCGTGGCCGCAACCAAGCCAGAAAAAGTAATTGACCTCGGCGCTGGCACGGGCGCGTTGGCGCAAGCCGTATTGCAGCGATGCGAGGGAGCCAAAGTCGAGCTGATCGACGCCGATGCCGAAATGCTCGATCAGGCCCGCGAACGACTCGCGCCCTTTGCTGCACGAGCGCAGTACACCGTGCGAGCGTTTCAAGGTACGCTACCTGCCTGCGACGCAGTAGTCGCCTCCCTCGCACTACACCACGTTCCCACCCTGGCCGAAAAACGGACGATCTTCAGCGCGATTCACGCTGCGTTGCGCCCGGGCGGCGCGTTCATCAACGCGGATGCGACCATGCCCGCCGATCCGTTCGCTCGCCAAGCCGAATACGAGACTTGGGCGGCCCACCTCATCTCCTGCGGCATCGCCGAGGAGCGCGCTTGGACCCATTTCGAGGAATGGGCCGATGAAGACACCTACTTTCCAGTGGAAGACGAACTCGCCGCGTTGACGGACGCCGGTTTTGACGCGGCCTGCCTATGGCGCGTCGTACCCGTCGCGGTTATAAAAGCAGCTAAATCCACTGAACAGGGTGAATGACGAGTTGTAATGATGCTCTAGTGCGCCACCCCTCGCCTGCGGAACCCGCAAGCAGGAGATACCCGTGCGGCTTGGTATAGTCTCCGCCGATGATTGACCGGAACCGATCAGGGTTGCATACCCCAGCAACGATTTGAGCAGCATGCTCGACAGTGCCTTCGGCTCGAAAAGCGTCAGGGTCAGGAAGGTGGTGCTGACCGGGATACCCCAGCGGGTCAGCAAGAGCAGGACGAAGGGCGGGACGCAGTAAATCCAGCTAAAGTGCTCAGGCACTTAGATCGCCTGAATCCTGTCATAAGAAACATCCCCGTTATGTGCCACCCACCCATACACGAGGACCACCGCTTTGCTGTGCTCGGCAAAGAAATTTGGCCTCGGCCCGTTGCACCATTATTTTTTCAGGTCACCATTCACCGCAGCCCCGAGCCATTTATGATAGCTAAAATCCTCGCCGTCCTCGTCCTATTCGCCCTACCTATTCAAGCCAAAACTCGGATCGAAGCAGCCTATGCAGCCGGCGAACTCGACTTGGAGACGGCCTTGATCTACCAAGTCCTCAGCGTGCGCGCTCCCGACCAACTGCCGGCCATCTATCGAGAGTCTGGTGGGCCGGCGGTTTGCGGGACCCCGCACCTAGTCCAAGCCATAAGCGCGGCCCCAGACCTGAGTCCCGACTACCGCGTGCGCTTGGGCAAGCTGGTGCAGCGCCGGACGGACGCCCAGCACAATCGCCTCTCGCCATCGGGGCGCTTTCGCGTCCACTACGATACTGAGGGGCGCAACGCGGTTTCGCCTAGGGACGACGACGCCAACGACATCCCGGACTACATCGACCTCGCTCTCGCCATCCTCGACAGCACTTGGGTGCTCGAAATCGAGCAACTCGGCTACAATCCGCCTCCTTCGGACAACGGCTTGGGCGGTGGCGACGAATACGACGTTTATGTTGTCGAGCTAGGAGTCGGCAAGAGTTATTATGGGTTTGCCTATCCTGGCACGTCCGGCGCGACCACCTACAGCTACATCGAAATTGACAACAACTTCACCGACCCAAACTACAAGCAGACTCGCGAGTTGGACGCCCTGCGCGTGACCATCGCCCATGAGTTCCACCACGCCATTCAGTTTGGCTACTACGCGAGGGCCGACGGCAGTTGGTGGCAGGAATCGACTTCGACATGGATGGAAGAAGTGGCTTATCCGCACATCGACGATTATCTCCAGTACTTGACCTCCTTCCTCGGCTTTCCCCGCCGCGCCCTCAACTCCGGCCGTCGTGGCAGCAACCACACCTACGGCAGTGCGATCTTTTCTCACTTCCTCGATCAGCACTACGGCCCCGATCTCGAACCCCTGATCCGGGAAGACCTGAAACAGCACCCGCCGGACCTCATCGCGCTACGGGCGCGGTCGCATCTCAACCGCCTGATTTGGGAAGAAGTGGGTCGGCGCAAAAGCGTCCATCTCGATCATTTCGACCGCGTCCTCCGCCAAGTCGAGCCGGGCGGCCTGGGCGTCGCTATGGGCGAATTTGCCGTGTGGAACTATTTCACCAACCACCGACACCAAGACCCATACTATGCCGAAGGGGACAAATACCCGACCGTCCTCACCCGCGACATCGCCCTCGCTGCCGAAGCGGTCGTCCGCGACACCAGCCTGATAGATGCCACCGGCAGCGTCTATCTGCGCCTTGAACCGCAACTGCGCTCGGGCGGGGTCGATCTGTTCTTTGACGCCAACCAAGGGGCATGGCGTCGCCACTTGCTCTTAGTCGGCCCGGACAGCGTCTCGGTGCAGCTAGTCTCCGAGCCGACGATCCGCATCAGCGGCTGGGACCAGTTCGACGAGATCGTCCTCGTCGCCACCTCAGCCGAGCGCACCGGCTTGGCCTACCAACACCTATTCACCGCGCAATTCGATCCCGACCTAACCGACCAGCCGGCCGCCCTCGCCACCCGACTCAAGCCCAACTACCCCAACCCGTTCCACCCCGCCCACCACCCACACACCCGGTTGGCGTTCGACCTAGCCGTCCCCAGCCGGGAAACCCGCCTCGCGCTCTTTACCGCCAACGGCACGCTCGTCTGGGAGCAAGACTTAGGCGAGCGCAGGGCGAGCGCAAACCACGCCGTGCTGTGGGATGGACGCAACGACGCCGGCAAGCTCGTGGCCAGCGGCATCTACCACCTGCTTCTCGAAGCCGACGGCACAGCCGCCAAGCGCACAATAGCCGTGCTGCGCGATTGAGAAGCTGTCTGACAACCCTCTCGTCCAGCAAACAACCGCGGCGCGAAGGTATCTCGACCACCGATCAAACGAAGCCCGTCGGCAGTTGCAACCGGCTTCTTGCGAAGGAGCTGCAGGCAAGTGCCATTGGGCACGACAGCGGGGATCGCATTGACAGTCGCGCTTTGATGACGTATGATAAAAATTAAATTATACGTCATCTATGAGATAAGACTCATGCAAACCAAGCTTACTCTACGCTTAGAGGAGCAATTGATCGAACGCGCTAAGGCTCATGCCAAAAAGCGGGGCAAGTCCGTATCGCAGATGGTGGCTGACTATTTCGCGCTGCTGGACCGGGGCGATCTACCAGAGACCCTAGCACCGCTCACCCGTTCTTTATATGGCATCTTAGGGGGCACTTCGGTCGATGAGGATACACACCGCGAACATCTCGAGGAAAAATACCTGTGAAAGTGATGGTCGATACTAATGTCGTACTCGACTTGCTGCTAGACCGGACGCCACATGCAATGAACGCAGCGCAGATTTTCTCTTTGATAGAGCGCAATGTCCTCGCTGGCTATCTCGGTGCTACCACTTTAACCGCAATACACTGCTTGGCCACAAAAGCCGTCGGTGCACAAAAATCACGGCAGGAAATTCGCAAATTACTTCGTCTCTTTGAAGTAGCCCCCGTCAATCGGGCGGTGCTAGAAGCGGCACTGGCGGCGGAAGGCTTCCGCAACTTCGAAGATGCTATTCTCCACGAGGCGGCATGCCAAGCTGACGCTGATGCCTTGGTGACGCGCAACGAAAGCGATTTCAGAAAGGCAATATTGGCGGTTTACGAACCGCGCGAATTGCTCAATATCGTCCAAGCCCGCCTTGCGGCCCCACTGGATGGGTGACCTTGCCGATAAATTCCGTTTCGGGGCATAGTCCCCTCGTCAACATAGAGTTCTGAGTCTTGTCAGCACCCCCGCGCCGCGTCTCCCTCCGCGCCATTGCCATCGGGGCCATCGGCTGCCTCGCTATCGCCGTGGGCGAACCTTTTGGCGTCTTAGTGATGCGAAGCTCGCCCATGGCCGCCGACTACTCGACCGGCGCGGCCCTGTTCTTGTTTTTCCTTTTTACCTTGCTCATCAACCCGCTCGCCCGATTGCTCACCGGCACCAGCCTGCACACCGGCGAGCTAGCCACCGTGTACATAATGATGGTCGTGGGGGCCGCCATTCCCTCATGGGGCCTGACCATGAACCTGATTCCGCTCCTCGGCGGGTTCTTTTACTACGCTACCCCGGAAAACGACTGGGCCAATACCATCCAGCCCTATATATCGCAGCTCCTCGTGCCGGAAGACAGCGCAGCCATCCAAAAGTTATTCGAAGGCAACGCCCAAGGTGAACGCATCCCTTGGGGAGCTTGGGCGATACCGCTTATGGCGTGGAGCCTGTTTGTCGTCAATATGTACTTCACCACGCTGTGCGTGCTCGTCGTGCTGCGCAAGCAGTGGGTCGAGCGCGAGCGGCTCAACTTCCCGCTGGCCACCTTGCCCATAGAAATGAGCGCCCGCGCCAAGGATCAAGTCGTCGCGCCTTTTTACCGCAATTACTTGACTTGGATCGGCTTTGCCATTCCCGCGCTTATCGGCTCTATTAACGCCCTACACCGCTATTTCAACTTCATCCCACAGATCGACCTCAACCTCTGGGTGCCTTTTTTGCGCCGCTCTATATGGGTCAACTTTCGCCCGCACTTCGAGGTCGTCGGGCTCTCCTACTTGCTCAATCTCGACATCTCCATGGGCGTGTGGTTGTTCGCCCTGCTCAACATGCTGGCCATCGGCTTGTGCCGCATGACCGGGTGGAACATCGGCCCGGAGCAGCCCTATTCCTCGCCCTCCCCGCCCAGCCTCGCCCACATCGCCCTCGGCGCACTGTTCTTTCTCGTACTGTCCAGCTTGTGGAGCGGGCGTCAGCATTTGCGTCAGGTCTGGCGCAAGGCCCTGCGCGGCGACGACTCCATCGACGACAGCGGAGAATTGCTCCCGTACCGCGTCGCAGTCTTTGGATTTATAGCCAGCTTTTTCCTCGGCCTGTTCGCGCTCTACGCCACTAACATGAACCTGCCAACCGCCTTTGTCTTTCAGCTTTCGGCTCTCGTGATCTTCGTCGGCTTGGCCCGCATCATCTCGCAGGCCGGGCTGGCCTATTGTCGCGCTCCAGTGGCTCCGGCCGTGTTTACCGTCAACACCCTCGGATCGTCGTCGGTGGGCGCCCCGGGCCTGACCGCGTTGGCACTCAACTTCCCGTGGTCTGCCGACATCCGCACCTTCGTCATGGCCTCGGCCGCTACGGGCCTCAAGCTGGCAGAAGTGACGCGCCTAGAGTATCGGCGCGTGTTCTGGGCCATTGCCGCGGCCATTGTCGTCACCCTCGTCGGCTCAATTACTGCGGTCATCCACCTCGCGTACACCTACGGCGGCATCAACCTGAGCAGTTGGCAATTCGGCTACATGACGACCTATACCGGAAACTGGATCATCAACAACATCAACAACCTCCAACCCACCCACGTTTGGCACCTATCCTTTGCCGGCCTTGGCGCACTGTTGATGGGCCTGTTGACGTTTGTGAAAAACCGCTTCGTCGGCTTTCCCATTCACCCCATCGGCTTGGCCATCGGGCTGCCGCATCCAGTGCAGCTAATCTGGCCGTCGGTCTTTATGGCTTGGCTGCTCAAGGCACTCATTCTCAAATACGGCGGCCCCCGGCTCTACACCCGCCTGCGCCCGTTCTTTTTGGGACTAGTGCTGGGCGCGTTTGGCACAGCCGGGTTGTGGCTCATCATCGACTCCTTCACCGGCCTGACGGGCAACCGACTGATTAACATCGGCTAGACAGCAGTGGCCTGTGGCCTGTCCCAGCCCCTGACCACTAACCACTAACCACTAACCACTAACCGTGGTCAATGCCGAGCTTGATCGAACGCTCGGGATGCTGGTCAATCTCTTGATAAGCGTCGGCGGCTGCAGCAAAGGGCACGATCGGGTCAATGAGGTCGTCGGCTTGCAAACGGCCTGCGGCCAACAGGGCCAGCGACTCCTCGCGGATGCGGGCGAAATTCCAACTCGCCTGCGGCAAAGGCTCGCTGCAAGCGCGGCTGGAGATAACCTGAATGCGGTTGCGGTGCCACTCGCCAGCCAAGCGCAAACCCTGCTCCCCGTGGTAATACGCGGTCGAGACCAAGGTGCCCGCGTAGCAGGTGGCGCGCATAGCGTCTTCAAACGCACGATAGGAACCGCTCGTTTCAAAGGCGATGTCCGCGCCGATTTTGTCGGTGCGCTGCTTGATCTCCAAGCCGGCGTCCATTGCCACCGGGTCCAGCGCTAAGTCGGCGTCGTGGCGCAGGGCGGCGTTGCGTCGCCGCTCGATGGGATCGACGACTCCCACCCAGCGCGCCCCGCACAGACGCGCTGCCTGCGCGACCATCAGCCCGATGGCACCGAGTCCAAAGACAGCGACGCGGTCCCCCAAGCGCACCGCGCCATCGCGCACTGCGCCGACGGCAAAGTCGGCCGGATCCCAATACATGATGGCTTGCGGCGAGATTCCGTCTGGGGCCTTTTGCACGCGCGCCGCCGCTAAGGTGTGCGTTTCGCGGATGGGCAAATGCGCGAAGATCCGGTCGCCTTCGCGCAGCGTGGTAACTTCGGCACCTTTTTGGACGACCTTGCCCAAGCACATGTTGCCGAGGCGGCGGGGGAAGCCGCCGGCCGCGGATTCACCGCGGCGGTGCAGGCCCAACTCGCCATCCCAGCGGTCGGATGCGTCGGGCGTGTCGGCGCGAAAGCCGCGCAGTTCGGTGCCGTGCTTGACCGAACTGAAGAGGCTTTGGACGCGGATTCCGTCCGGGGCTAAGGGCGGTTCTTGGTATGAGCTAAAGACAGCGTGGCCGGGGCGGTCGGCAATCAATTCGAGCGGCATGAGGCAAACTCCTATGAGGGAGGTTAAGTCGCGTTGACATGAACGGGCGAAAGCGTCTGGACAATGTAGGGACTGCCCGCACCCTTAGTAGTCTTTCAAATACGTTTTGCCTTAATCCACTGGATTCCCGCCTTCGCGGGAATGACTTACGGAATTTCCTAGTGTACGGTTGGGAATTCAGGTTTCATTTAGGCGGTTTCACTCGGCCTGCCCGTAGCCCTCGTCCCGGCCAGCGCGGCCCCCCACGTCAATGTTCCGTGGCCAGTCGCCGGGTACCCGCCGCCAAGGAGGCGGATGGAACTGACCCCTAACCCCTGACCCCTGACCCCTAACCCCTGACCCCTGACCCCTGACCCCTAACCCCTGACCCCTGACCCCTGACCCCTGACCCCTGACCCCTGACCCCTGACCCCTGACCCCTGACCCCTGACCCCTGACCACTGACCCCTGACCCCTGACCCCTGACCACTGACCACTGACCACTGACCACTGACTTATTTCGTTCTCCTGCACAAGCAGGACGTCATTCCCGCGCAAGCGAGCTTCATCGCGCCTTTAGGCGCGACATCCAGCCTATGCAACCCGCCCCTACAAATGCATATTTGTCAACGCAACGTCTGCCTCGGAGCGCGGGTGTCTCCGCCCGCATTCGCGTAGAGGCCGCTCTTGTGGCGGCCCTCGGACACCCATCAACGATAAAGAATGAACGCATACCAACGCTTCGTCCGACCCCTCCTGTTCCGCTGTGATCCAGAGCGCATCCACGAGCAGACCCTCGCGCTTGGCGAGCGGGTCGGGGCCTCTGCGGCGGGCCGCCTTCTGCTTTCCAGCCTCTTTGCCTTTGCGGACGTGCGGCTTTCTATCCAAGTGGGCGGCTTGCGCTTTGCCAATCCGCTGGGCATGGCCGCCGGGTTCGACAAAAACGGCCGGGTGATCCAAGCGCTTGCGGCCATGGGCTTTGGGTTCGTGGAGGTGGGGTCTGTATCGGCGCATCCTTCGGCTGGGAATCCGCGACCCCGCTTGTTCCGCCTGCCATTAGACGAGGCCATTGTGGTCAATTATGGGGTGCCCAACGATGGGGCTGCGGTCGTGGCCGAGCGCATGTCCCAGCAGCCGACGCCCGGGCCCTTGGGGATCAACCTAGTCGAAACCAATACCGGGCGGGCCGTTGCGCCCGATGCGGTCGTGGCCGAGCTAGCCACGGCCCTAGTGCCCTTTGTGGGGCGGGCCGACTACATCGCATTCAACCTCAATTGTCCGAACACCGCAGGCGGCGTCAGCCCATTCACCGGCGGGGATCACTTGCGCGACTTGCTGCGGGAATGCGCTTCCATCGACGACCTGCCCCCGGTCTTTCTCAAGCTCACGGCACACACCGATCCGGCGCGGCTGAACTGGATGCTGGAGACGGTCGATCCGTTTGCTTTCGTCAAGGGCTTCATCTTCAACCTGCCGCCGGGAACGAACTATCCGCTCAAGTCGTCGGCTCACCTCTTAGCCTCCCTGCCCGGAACCTTGTGCGGCCGGCCCGTTCAGGCCCTGATCGACGAAACCGTGCGCTTCTGGTACGGGCGGATCGACCGCCAGCGGCACGCGATCATCGGCGCGGGGGGGATTTCATCGGCCCGAGACGCCTACCGCAAAATTCGCCTTGGGGCTTCGCTGGTGCAGTTATACTCTGCGCTGATTTTCAGGGGGCCGGGAGTTGTGCGGCAAATTAACGCGGGATTAGCGTGCCTGTTGGAGCGCGATGGGTTTGCCCGGGTGGCAGACGCAGTTGGAATTGACAATCGGCCCAAAGCCTTGGCGTGATTGGAGTGCGCTAATGGGACTCGCTTCAAGACTTTTCCTGAGTCGAACTGAGAATGCAATGGGCTTTGTCAAGATCGCCGTCGCCAGCAACCTATAGCAGATGGAGGAAGACATGTGGCATTTACTGACCCTTCTCATGGCTCTTTCCGCGACATCGGCAAACGCGATGGAAGGCCTCGAGTTGTTGAACGTCGAAGAAACAATCGACTCAGCGCGCTTGGTCCGCTTTACCGGAACGGTCCAGAACACGAGAAATCAGTCGATTCTCTTGCCCAAAATTGTCGTCTCGCTCAAGAAAGAGGGGAAGGTCATGGGAATTTTCATAGGGACAATCTCGGGTCCGACGGATGGCTACTATCAGCTACACCCCGGAGAAATCGGGATATTCGACGTCCATACGGGCGTGACGCGCGATCAATATGACGAGTTTAGCGTTCGATCAGATGGTGGCTTGAACGGCCTAGACAATGGATCGAACGACTTTGACCGTTCCCTTCTCACTGGCGATCTAACCCTCGTCGAGGATAGCTTCAACCTCACCGCCGACTGGGGGGAAAACGCGCTTTTTTTTGGCGAACTGCTCAACGGTACCAACGCAATCCTCCAAGCTATAAATGTCAGGATTAGCCTGTTCGACGCAAAGGATGCCTTTATCGGCGCAGCGACAATCCCCAGACTGTATCTTCCCAATGAATTGTCTCCCGGCGAGGTGCTTTCGTTTCAAGCCACAAGCGACGTGCCTCTGTCGAACGTGGTCCGTTGGGAAATCAGCATCGAGTACGCGCCGGCGAGATTGGGACACGGCGATGCGACGGCAGTTGGCGACGCTACTTGGGGAGAGGTGAAGCACTCGCAGAGACTCCGATAGCTGGACGCTCTCGCCCATCAGGGGAGCTTTGGCTTAGCCTGCCTTTATATAACAAGCCTCAAAGACCGGTGTTTTACGGCCGCAGCTATACTCAGCGCTGGTTTTCAGGGCCGGGAGTCGTGCGGCAAATCAATGCGGGGTGGAGCGCGATGGGTTTGCCCGGGTGGAAGACGCGGTCGGCATCGACAATCAATCAAAAGCTGCAGTGTAGCGTCCCTACCGAATGCGAGCGTTGATCTGCAAATCCCACGCTCGCCAGTAGTACTTGAGCGGATCGTCCGCGTCCCACTTGGCGTAAAGGTCCTCCCAATCCGCAAAGTGCATGTGCGGCTCTAGCGAGTCTTCGCGCACCGGGTGGCTCATGGGCTGATAGCGATAGTCGAGTGAGATGCGCAGGCGATCGCCGCTTTCGTTGTCTTGGCCCTGATGAGCGGTGAGACTGTGGCATATAAGCACGTCGCCAGCGCAAAAGTCGCCGCCCGTCCACAGCGTGTCCTCGGGCAGCGCGACGGCGTGGCCGCCAGCGCCGGTCGCCTTTGTAACGCTTAGCTTGCCGAGCTTGTGGCTGCCCGGCGCCACCGCCAAGCTGCCCAGCGCAGCCGGACAGTCGCCGCCCGGGATCCAAGCGGTCCACGTCTCGTCGGTGCCGCCGATGTAGAAATTGTCCTGATGCGGCGGCGTGGTATGGGCCAAAGCATTGGGAAAAATTACCCGGCAGATATTGCGGCTGTGGGGCAGGGCCTCCTCGCCGAAAAGCGTTGCGAACATCGCCAAGATCGCCGGGTGCAAAGCCAAGGCATTGAAGGCGCGTAACCGCTGGACATCAATGTAAAAGGCAATCCACTCGGGCGAATCGCCTTCGATGAAAAGCTGCCCGTCGCGCACGACTCCATCCATCAAGGGCGCGTCGTCGTCGAGCCAGCCGTGCTTTTGGCAGACTTCGAGGATCTGGCGGCGCAGGTCGAGCACCGACTCTGTATCCAGCAGTGAGCGGAAGAACAAATAGCCCTGCTCGGCCGCGCGCTCGCGCAAGGCGTCAGGCGCGTCGAGCAGGGAGGTGGAATCGACAAAAGGTTCGAGGTTGATCATGGTTTGCTGGGCCATTGAATCACTCCTGTTCTTTGTCCCAAAAGGCTTGTAAAATGTCGATGTACTCGGCGGAAAGTCCGTGTTTAATAGCCCCCCGGATGACGGCGTTGAGATATTCCTCCGAGGGCGGATAGTGGTGTCCAGCATCGAGGCGGGAGAGATACGTCCAAACTTCGCCAAACTTAGGGATGGTTATCTCGTCCCGCCGGTATTTAGTGCCCTCGCTTTCGTAGTGGTCGAGGCGGCGAAGGTCTTCCGGCGTCACTGCATAGATGACGCCTTCGACGAATGCTTCCTCGTTGGGCCGGATACTGGCCACGCCCATGCCGCTGCGCGTGAAGGAGATCATCGGGAAACACAACTCGTAGCCTTCTAGGCGCACCACAGAGTGGAGACGGGCACCCGGGCAACGAGCCTGCATCTGGCTCCAAAGCAAATTGGACCCGTAGGCAAAGTAGAGCAATTCGGCCATTACCCGAACTCCTTCTGTTGGGGGAGAGCCATACCGCGCAAGCTACCACCTCTAGACCACTCGACCCAGCCGCTGAGACCAACATCCGTCTCGATTTTGCAGAAGAGCCACGTCTTGGAAGAATTGGAAGTCAGCTCGCCGGCATCGTGGCCCGTGGGGACGCTGAATTTGTAGGTTTTGGTTGCGGTGATTTTCACGGCCGCATCCTTTGGATTTTGACAAGGAATGCGGATATAGTACCATTCAGGCTCGCCACACGCAAACCCTCATTTCCTCAGAGGAATCATGGCCCGGCAACGCTTTCAGGGACCCATGACCAAACGCTTACTACCCATCGGCATTCAAACCTTCCACAAAATTCGGGAGCAGAACTGCTACTATGTCGATAAGACCGCCTACATTCGGCGGCTGCTCGACGGAGGCACGCACTACTTCCTGTCGCGTCCACGGCGCTTTGGCAAGAGCCACGCTCAAGGAGGTGTTTGAGGGCAACGAGCCGCTGTTCGAGGGGCTTCACATCCACGACCGATGGAATTGGTCGGTTCGCCATCCCGTCCTGCGGCTCAGCTTTGGCAGCGGCAACCTCAAGGAGCCCGGCTACGTGGAGACGAACCTGATGGCGCAATTGGACGCCGTCGAACGTCGGACCGGTGTGGCGTCGGACTACGCCACCGGGCCGGAGCGATTCGCTCACCTGCTGGAGGCGCTCGGTGGTGGTGCTGATCGACGAATACGACAAGCCGATGCTCGATGCGCTAGAGGTGCCGGAGATCGCCCGCGCCAACCGCGACTTTTTGCGCGGCCTCTACGCGGTCATCAAGGACAGCGACGCGCACGTCCGCTTCACGTTCATTACCGGGGTGAGCAAGTTTTCTAAGGTGAGGCTGTTTTCCGGCCTCAACAATCTCACCGACATCACCTTAGACCCGCGCTACTCGGCCCTCTGCGGCTACACCGAGGCGGACTTGGATACCATGTTCGCCCCGGAACTCCCCGGCTTGGACCGGGACCAGATCCGCGACTGGTACAACGGCTATAGTTGGCTCGGCGACGAGACGGGGTACAACCCTTTTGACCTCCTCCTGCTCTTTCGCCGTCGCCGATTCGCCGCCTATTGGTTTGAGACCGGCACCCCCACGTTCCTAGTCGAAACGCTGTTCAAGCGCCTCGTCCGTTCCCTAGCACTGGGCGAGATGGAGGGCAGCGACTAACTGCTATCGACCTTTGATGTCGATCACATTGCAACGGAAGCACTGCTGCTCCAGACCGGCTACCTCACGATAACGGACGAGGAAGACTTTGGCGGAGAGCCCGTCTATCGCTTCGGGAGGTGCGCCAGAGCCTGAACCGCAGCTTGCTGCGCTACCTCGTGCGGCTGTATCGGCTGTTGGAGGCCAATGATTTCGCCGGGCTGGAGACGCTCTTCCACGCTTTCTTCGCCCGCATTCCCTACGAGTGGTACACCAACAACGACATCGCCGATTACGAGGGTTACTACGCGAGCGTGTTCTACTCCTATTTCGCCGGGCTGGGGCTGGACATCACAGTAGAGGATAGCAGCAGCCACGGCCGGCTGGACATGGCGGTTCTGTTCAACGGCCGCGTCTATCTGTTCGAGTTCAAGGGGGTCGAGATGGCGTCTGCGGGTGCAGCTATGAAGCAGTTGCAGGAGCGGCGATATGCAGATAAGTACCGCGCTTTGGACCAGCCGATGTACCTGATCGCCGTGGAGTTCAGCAAGGATGAGCGCAATGTCGCGGCGTTTGACGTGGAGCGCGCCTGACAGACGAGGTGGATGTGCTGGCAAAATTCGCGTTTGGAACTATGATCCGATTTCTAGGGGATCGGAACGCCTATGACGCCTTCTACGACAAGCGGACAGGCTGGAGCGGTTCGGGCGGCGTGTTGTGCGCCCGCTCATGTTTATCGGCTTGCTTATTTGGATTCTAATCTAACAACCTAATCCATAAGAGGTTGATTATGTCTTTTGGCGAATTCTTGTTTGGTCTTGCAGCGGAGCTGACGGAGGAACAGGAGAAACGTCGGCGATACCTATCCCTACAAAGTCATATTCTAGACGGCCGTAGGAATAGGTATCACCCGGTTCTGGCCGGGCGTAAATGCCGTACACCCTCCTTGGCTAATAATAGGTCTGCCCGTTTTTTAATTCGGTCTTGCCGAAATTCTTCAGACGGGGTGGCTAACAGCCATGTTCTGGGCGATCGTAGGAATAGGTATCACCCAACTATTCTTGGCCGAGCCACATCAAGGAGGCCGTTTTGGGGCTTTTAGCCTAACCCATTTAGAATGTTGGCCCGATTTCTAGGGGATTGAAACGTGAGTTCACTTAGTTCGGCAGCAAACCAAAACAAAGGAAAACACCCGTGAAAGCTTGGCGTTTTTATGCCTTCGGCGACATGCGGCTCGACGACATTGAGCTGGCGGCCTGCCCACCCGACCACGTGTTAGTCGAGCCGCTGGTAGTCCAGCCCAGCGCGACCGAAGTCCAGCTCGCCTTTGGGATTCCGACCTTGGCGTACGACCACGTCAAGAGCCGGCTGGAGACAGATGCGCCGCTCCAGCTATTCGGCCACGAATTTTGTGCCCGGATCGTAGAGGTCGGGTCAGCCGTCGTAGGCTACGCACCCGGCGACCGCGTAGCGGCCCGCGCCAAGCTGCCCTGCGGCGATTGCGCCATGTGCCACTCCGAGCGCAGCGACGACTGCCGGCGTGGCCCGATCATCGGCTTCCAACTGCCCGGCTGCTTTGCCGAGCGCGCCCTGCTCCCGGCCATCGCACTGGTCAAGGTCGATGACCGTATCTCCGACAGTGAAGCCGCCACTCTGCAGTCGCTGAGCGACAGCATCGCCGGGGTCGAGACCGCGCAGATCCGACCGGGTGATTCCGTCGCCGTCTTTGGCCAAGGCAGCATGGGCATCGAGAGTATGCAGGCCGCACGCGCCTGCGGAGCGGGCCAGCTCATCACCGTGGACGTGCGGCCCGAGGCTTGCGCGATCTCGCTCGCGCTGGGTGCCGATCACGCAATCAACGCCAGTGAAGACGATCCGGTCGAAGCGATCCGCGACCTGACCGGTGGCGAGGGCGCAGACTTGGCATTCGAATGCGCCGGCGGCAGCATCAAGCAGGGGCTAGCCGGCGACCGGGCACTCAAACAGGCCATGCATGCGGTGCGCTCCGGCGGCAAGCTGGTGGGTGTCTCCTGGTTTGGGACACCACTAGAACTGGATGTGGACCTGCTGCGGGAGCGCAGCCTGCGCTACCTCTTCCCGGACGTCAGCTCGCAGGCCCATCTAGAATACACAGTGCGGCTGGTGGCCTCTGGGCGCATCAGCATGAAACCCACCATCCGGCACGTGTTAGAAGGAATCGATAAGGTACCGGAGGCATTTGAAATCACGGCGCACAAAGCCCAGTACCAAGCCATCAATCCAGCGCAGGTCGTGATCGCCACCTAGGAAATATCGGGGTAATTCAACGGCATCCCCGTCTTGCCCAGCTCGTAGTGCGCTATGTGCCAACGCCCCAAGTTGGCGCTGAGAAAGAGCGACCGATCCGGGCCGCAGAAGGCGATATTGGTCGGGGCCGCCATGGCAGTGCCTTCGTAATCGTCGGCCAAAATATCGAGTTGGCCGTCGGCATACTGATAGATGCGATCCGGGCGATAGCAGGAGCAGTAGAGGGTGCCCTCGTCGTCAAAGGCGAGGCCATCGGGAACGGTCTGCGGCAGGTCGAACGCGGTTTCGGCGGCACCGGCGCGGCCGTCGGCCTCGATTTTGATGCGGGCCACGCGGGGGCAGATGCTCATGGCCACATAGAGGTGTTCGCCCGTCGCATCTAGTGCCGTGCCGTTGGGGAATTCCGGCAGGGCGCGGCTCCAGACCTCGCCTTGGCCTCCCGGGGCGATCTTGCAGATCCAACCGTCGTTTTCGTGCCAGCCCCCGGAATTAGATACATAGAGGTTACCGGCCGTGTCAAAGACCGGGTAGTTGGCCGCAGTCAGCGGCACCTCGCCCGCGCGGTCGCAATACGTACTGACCGCGCCATCTGGCTCGACGCGCTTGACATTGCCGCTACAGACGTACAGGCGGTGCTGGGCATCCTGACAGATGCCGCCGACAAAACCGCCGACTTGGGCGAACTCTTCGAATGCGCGCCGGGCCAAGTCGATGCGGTAGATCTGGCCCGCTTCGCCGCCGGCATAGGCATAGCCATCACAGCCCCAAGCAATGCACTCGGGGTGGTCGAGGCCACCGCCAAAGTCGCCGATAATAGCTGAAATCTGGGTGTGGGTATCGAGAAGAGCCATAACGTTCCTTTCGCAATGGGGTACAAGGTCGGCACCGACTGTAATTCAAAGTTGCGGCACCGACAAGCCCTTATTGACAGCCGCCTACGGGTGCGCTATGGTCTGCTCTCTCAACATGTACCCCGAAAGGCCTCGTGAAAGCCACGAAAATCGAACGCTTGGAGCCTCTCCTCTGGGACCGCTGTCTCCTCCTGAAGATCCACTGCGAAGACGGCACTGTCGGCATCGGCGAGGGCGGCGTCCACGGCTGGCAGACCGTGCTCGAGACTGTCTGATGGGCGGCAAGACCCGCACAAGGTCCGCTGCTATATGCACATCGTCTCCGATACGCTCGACGAGTCGCCATCCCGTCCAAGACAAGGTCCTCGAAACGCCCATCGGCTGCGACGGGTCGGTGCAAGACCGCTAAGGATACCCCATGGATTTCGCAAAATTAAAAAACGAACAACGCGAGTTTTTCGACGACAACGGCTATCTCATCGTCCCCGATGCGCTCGACCAGGAAACTATTGAGCAGGTCACCGCAGCCGCCGATCGCCGGATGGAAGACTTCGCCTACGAGGGCTATTACCAGCACCGCCGCGACGGCATCGTCCAAGATCCTACCCTCGCCAAGCTAGCCACCGACTCGGCGATCGTCCCGCTCGTCATCCAGCTCCTCGGCACCCATATCCACATCACCAACACGGCCCTGATCTACAAACACCCCCAACCCGCCGACGACCCCGGCGACTGCACCTGGCACCGCGACGTGGGCGTCCACCTCGATTTGGGGCACACCCGCATTCCGCGCGTTGGCCTCAAGGTTGGCTACTGCCTCACTGACATGGACGGCCCCCATACCGGTGCCACGCTCTTCGCGCCCGGCAGCAATCGCCTCGCCAAACCCCTCGCCATCTCCAAAGACCGGATCCACCCCGAAGAGTACCTCGAACCCCCCCTCAAAGCCGGCGATGCCTTTCTCTTTGAAAGCCGCATCTACCACGGCGCGGCCATCAATAGCCAGCACTGCGTCGCCAAAGTCGCGATGTTCGGCTATCACTACTGTTGGATCCGCCCCGATTACTATCTGCGCTACTACGACGGAGAGGTCCAGCCGAGCGCGGTTGTGGTCGCCGACCTCAACGATGTCGGCCGCCAGCTTCTAGGTGCCACCGCCGACGCGCAGGGCCGCCAAGCCCCCAACGGTATCGACTGGCCCATTGCCGAATGGGCCGCAGAGCACGGCTTGTCTTTGGAAAGAGCACCGCAGCGAATTGACGCGGTGTGAGGTTAGTATGGCACGCTATGCGAGAGGAAAAATCTCTGCGTCAAAAGTTTCTATCTCAACCGATACGCGATAGAAGAATTAACGCTCGCTCTCGTCCCCGCCAAAATCCAGATTAGCCACCCTAACGCCCCGCTGGTATTCATACGCCTCATCTACCGGTGCAATGATCCAAGCATTTTCCGGCTGCAAATCGCCGACCAACTCAAAGAATCCCCGCGACGGTTTAGGGGCTTTTGAGAATTTGCATTCAAAAACCACCGTCCGGTCCCCTCGTTCCATTACCAAGTCAATCTCCGCTCCGTTACCCGTGCGAATAAACGACGGTCGCCAGCGAGGCCACGCAGCAATCAGATGCTCCAGCACCAAACCCTCCCATGAAGCACCGACTATCGGGTGTCCGAGCAATTGGTCGTACCTTTCGATTTCGAGCAACGCATGCAAGATGCCGCTGTCCCTTACATACACTTTGTGAGAACTGACCAAGCGTTTCTTCAGCTTCACCTCGCAGGGAGGCAATAGGCGAATCATATACGTTTGCTCGAGAACGGCCAGATACTTCTTTAGAGTTGGCACTGATACATCGACCGCTCCGGCCAGCTTGCTATAGTTGATCGTCTGGCCGTGGTAATGCGCCAGCATCTGCCATAGCCGCTGCACCACGGGTACTGGCAGACTCAGGCCGAGCGCGGGAATATCTCGCTCCAAAAAGGTCTGAATAAAATCCTGCCGCCAAACGAAGCTATCCTCTGCATCCCCAGCGAGCAGGCTATCGGGAAACCCTCCGCGTACCCACAACGTCTGCCAATCGGCGACTTGTCTCGTCTCCGATCGCAAAAATGGCGTCAACCGCAGATAGGCGATCCGACCGGCCAGCGATTCGCTCGACTGCTGGATCAACTCCCGCGATGCCGATCCGAGGATCAAAAAGCGCCCCGGACGCCGGTCGCGATCAATTTCGGATCGCAACACTGCGAAGAATTCCGGCAGGCGCTGAATCTCATCCAGACACACCAGTTCTTGGCGGTGTTGTTCGAGAAAGAGTTCGGGTTCGGCGAGTCTGTTGAGATCAATGCGATTCTGCAAATCCAGATAGGCTACTGACTGTCCTTTTAAATATTCGCGGGCCAGTGTTGATTTACCGCATTGACGAGGCCCAAGGATTGCAACGGCAGGGGAACGTCCCAAGGCTCGCCTTAACTCAGATTCTGCCTTTCTCGGCAAATATCCATGCAATTTGCTAACTCCCTTTATTATTTTACATGGATTATAGCCAAATTGAGACGAATTTTCAAGTAGAGCCGTTGCAGATGCTCTATGTCGCTGTCTTCTTTTGTATTTTGCCGCATTCACTCCGCACAGTAACTTAATCTCGGCTCGCGTATTAAGTCGCACCCCAGTGGAAAGGCCCAAGTACCACCATGAAAATCTGCTTCTTCAGCATTAGACACCTCTCGCGCTGCATCCTCGCCACCCTCGCCATCAGCGTAGCCTCCATGACCCAAGCCCAGTCCGACCCCGACCGCATCCAGCCCTATGCCGCCAATCCGCGCTACTGGCAGTACAAAGGTCAACCCGTGCTCCTGCTGGGCGGAACGATCAAAGACTGCCTCTTCCAAATACCCGATCTCGAAGCCCATCTCGACCTCCTGCAATCGGTCGGCGGCAACTACGTGCGCAATACTATGAGCGACCGCCGTTTCTACGGCTATGAGGTCCCAGCCTTCCACCAAAATGCCGATGGCCAGTACGACCTCAACCGCTGGAACCCGACGTATTGGCAGCGCTTTGCCGATCTTTTGCGCTGGACTGCAGAGCCCGATATCATCGTCCAGATAGAAATGTGGGACCGCTTTGACCACAGCCAAGGACCTTGGGCGGAAGACCCCTTCAATCCGGCCAACAATATCAACTATACCGTCGAGGAATCGGGCCTAAAAACAGACTATCCCGCCCACCCCGGCGGCAACTGGCAGCCTTTTTTCTATACTGTCCCCACCTTGCGCGACAACCAAGTCGTGCTGCCCTACCAACAGGCTTTTGTCGATCAAGTCCTCAAGCATTCCCTCGCCTACGACCACGTGCTCTACTGCATGGACAACGAGACCAGCGGCGATCCGAAGTGGGGTGCCTATTGGAACGACTATATCAAGGAGCGGGCGCAGCGAGCGGGCAAGACCGTTGAAACCACCGAAATGTGGGACGAATGGGACGTGCGGGGGCAAACGCATCGCGCTACCTTCGACCACCCGGAGCACTATTCTTTTATCGACATTTCGCAGAATAGCTGGCAGCGCGAGCAAACCAATTGGGATCACGCCCAGTGGGTGTGGCAGTACATCGCCGCGCAGCCGCGGCCGATTAATTCGACCAAGATCTACGGTGCCCAGACGCACCGGGACCAAAGCCGGGGCATCGACGCCCGCCACGCCACCGAGTGCTTTTGGCGCAACCTCATCGGCGGCTTTGCCTCCAGCCGCTTTCACCGGCCGACCTCCGGCCTAGGGCTGAGCATCCAAGCCCAATCTCACATTCGCAGCGGTCGCATGCTGTCTGAGGTCTTCGACTTTTTCAACGCCGAGCCTGATTCCGACAGCACCCTACTGCGCGACCGCGCCGCCAACGAGGCCTATCTCAGCCGCGTTTCCGGCCGCCAGTACGCCCTCTACTTTACCGATGGCGGCACTGTGGGCCTCGATCTGACTGAAGAAAAAGGCACCTTCGAGGTCCAATGGCTCGACATTGCCGCCAGCACTTGGGAATCCGCCGCCGACTTGGACGGCGGCGTAGTACAACTGGCCGCTCCCCGAGGCGGCCCCTATGTCGCCCTGCTGACGCGGCACTAGCATTGTTGCATTCCGCGCAGCAAGCACTTTGGAGCAACGATGAACCTTAGCGACCGCGTCTTCTTCGGGCAGACCGATCTTCAGGTCTCGCGCTTGTGCCAAGGTACCGCCTTCCGCCATCTGCCCCGCGCCGACAGCCCCCAGTCCCTAGCCGTGCTCCACCACTGCTTGGACCAAGGAGTCAACTTCTTCGACACGGCGCAGGCTTACGGTTGGGGTGGGGCCGAGGAGGTGCTGGGGCGGGCGATCGCCAGTCGCCGCGACGAGGTCGTTCTCTGCACCAAGGTCCCTGCTTCGCTGGCCCCCACAAGCGACGGTGATCCCGGAGAGCGCGTCCTCTACACCCGCGATCACCTCACCGATCGCCTCGAAGAAAGTCTCCGCCGCCTCCGCACCGACTGCGTTGACCTGTACCTTTTGCATCACCGCGACGCGGATACGCCGCCGGAGGCCATCGCCGAAGTCATGGAGGATTTGGTGCAGGCGGGCAAGACTCGCTACTGGGGAGTCTCCAACCATCGCGCCGCCGAAGTCGAAGCCTTTCTCTCCTTGGCCCCTATAGCTGGTGTCGAGGACTACTACAATATCGCCGGCAGCCACTGCGACGAAGCAGGGCACTCGCGAGTGGAGATTTACGAGAAAGAAATGCTGCCCCTGCTGCGGCGTACCGGACTAGGGTGCCTAGCCTTTAGCCCGATGGATACCGGGCTGCTGGCCCGGCCCAACGACCCCGCCCTCTCTGCCTTAGTCGCCGCCATTGACCAAGTTGCCACCGACTTGGGCACCTTTCGCGCTGCCGTCTGCGTCGCGTGGGTTCTGCATCAGGGCCTTACCTGTGTGCTCGCTGGTGCCGAGAGCGTTGCGCACGTCAGCACCAATCTCCAAGGCACCGGCCTCCAACTTCCCGCAGACGCTCTCCTTACCCTCGACCAAGCGCGACAGACCTACCGCGCCAGCCAACAGGAGCAGCGCACGTGAACATCGTCGATGCCCATATCCACGTCTGGTCCTCCGACTTTGACCGATATCCACTGGCCCCGGGCTTTACATCCGCCGACCTGTGGCTGCCCTCTTTTACGCCCGCCGATCACTTTGCGTATAGCCGCAAGGTCGGCAAGGTCCGCATCAACCTAGTGCAGATGACCTGGTACGGCCTCGACCACCGCTACATCCTCGATTTGATCGCCTCTGATCCTGAGACTTACACGGGCACCGGCATTGTCCCCGGGGTCTCCGACGTGTCGCTGGCCGATCCGGGTAAGACCATGCTCTCCTTGGCCGAGGGGGGTATTTGCGCTTTCCGCGTGCGCGGCGGCAAAACCGGTCGTCCGACCGCGTTTGGCCATCTGGACCGCTGGCTCGACTATCCAGGCTATGAATCAATGTTCCGCACCGGAGCCGAGCACAATCTGGCCCTTAGTTTCCTCATGGGACTCACAGACCTTCCCGGCCTGATCCGCCTCTGCCGCCGCTTCCCGGAGACCCCGGTCATCCTCGACCATCTCTGCGGGGTGCGCATCCGCGACGGCGTCTGGCCCGAAGGCGATATTCGCACCCTCTGCAACATGGCCCACTACCCGCGCGTCATGGTCAAGCTCGGTCCGTTCCAAGCCCTCGGCGATGGCGAGGCCCCCTACCTGGACCTCCTACCCCTCATCGAGCGCGTCGTCGATGCCTTTGGACCCGAACGCGTCATGTGGGAAAGCGACAGCGGCGGTCCCGTCCGCATGAAAAATCCCGCCAATGACTTCCCCGCGGCGGTCGCCCTGATCCGCGACCACGCCGATTTCCTCAGCCAACGCGACAAAGAGCAAGTCCTAAGTAAGACGGCCGAGGATTTCTTTTTTAACCGCTAAGAAGCGCACCGCGATCAGCCGCACGCTCCTGCTTGATGCACCCTCCCCCATTCCGTACACTCCCCCCAATAGCCCACCCCATCGCCCCCAAAGGAGCTCAATCGTGAAAATTGGCCTCTACGCCTCCATGTTCGGCAAAGACGATCCACCCACCCTGCAAAGCATCGAAAGTTACATTGACCACGCCTACGACCTCCGTCTCGACTTGATCGACTTTCGCCGCGACCGCGGCTTTAGCTCCAAAGACGCCGACTACCTCATCAAGACCAAGCTCGCCTGCATCGAAAAGGGGCTTGCCATCGGCTATTTAGCTTCCGGAGGGCACTTTGTCGGCAACGACGAGGAACTGCGCGACAAGGTCGCCACCGCCAAGGCCGACATGGACATTGCGCTGATTTTGGGCGCGCCCATGATCCGCTTGTTCTGCGGCCAACCCCTCACCGACCCAGAGCAACGCGTACGCGAAATTCGCTGCTTTCAGGAGGTCGCTGACTACGGCCTCGAAATAGGCCTCGCCGTCGGCCTGCAAAACCACCCCTCCACCGGCGACGATGTCATACGCATCATTGAGGAAACTGATCGGCCCAACTTTAGCTTCCTGCTCGACACCGGCCAGTGGTGCGGCTCGCCAGCCCGCAACCGAGGCATTCCCGACCCGGATCACGACATTTACGCCTATATGCAGCAGACCGCCCATCTAGCCACCCACGTCCGCGCCAAGTTCTACAAGATCGACAGCGGCAAAGAGGAGTGGATCGACTACGAGCGCATCGTACCCATTCTCGCCGAGGCCGGATACAATGGGCCGCTCTCCGTCGTCTTTGAAGGCCAAGGCATCAACGATTGCGACGACAAGGAAGTAGTCCGCTTGGCGGCCGCACACCTGCGGGATTTGGCCTCCCGACTCTAACGCCAATCCCTTTCCGAGTGGAGGCTATGCCATGTCGAGGCGCGTCAACCAAGATCAGTTCTTAGAAGAAGGCTATGTAATCCTGCGCCACGTTATCCCGCCAGAGATGCTGGATGCAGTGTGCACGGCCTGCGAAAAAATGATCGATCGCCAGCGGCCCCCACTGGCGGCGTCTGGGAAACTCAAACGCCCCGATTTCGCCGCGCTCCCTGCCCACGACCAACGCTACGCTACGAGTATGCACCCGATGACCTTGCAAGTGGGGGCAGCCTATTGCCGACCGTTTCTTAGCAGCGGAAGCCGGGCTGTGGATGCGCTTCAAACCCGTGGACGACGCTCTGCAAGCTCCAGAGCTGCAAGAGGGGCCCGGTTTCCAAGGCGAGGAGACGGAGACCCGCCGACCTCAGCGTCGAACGCTTTACCGCTGGTTGGGATGCTTAGGATCAGAAGGCATAGTTCAGTGCCACGCTTGGCGTACCCGTCCGCGCTCCCGCTTGCAGCTTAAGCCGCTTGCCGTACTTAAACCGCACTCGATCGCGTTTGTCCTCAATCACTTGGATGCCGTGCAAGAAGTCGTAGATCATACTACCGGCGATAGTGATCACTCCCAATGCAACTAGCGGTCCGCCCACCCCACCATCGCGATGGAGTTCTCGCAGGCGGTACTTGGGCGTCTCCCCTTCTAGCGAAACGGGGATCTGCTCGTAGCGGCGTTCTTTGTCTTTGTCCCCAGCGTTGATTACTAGGACGTCAAAATCCGTATCCGCGAATTCCCCTTCGTCCCACAGTGCCGCTCCAGCGATAATCGAGGCGACGCCCGCAAGACTCGTAGCCAAAAGCCACTTGCCCGTCCTAGGCTCCCCCGCGTAGAAGTGCATCATGCCCGGGACTGGAATCGCGCTCCGCATCAGTCCTGTGGAGATGCGGCGGTTCATGTCTTGGTACTCCTCGTAGGTCATATCCTGCGGTATGGGTATTAGCGGTGCCTCGTTCAGCACATCGCCTGTTCCCTGCGCCACAGCCGACGACGGCAAGACAAATGCCAGCGCAAGCTTCACTATCCCTAGCGCGTATTTTCTCATGGTTTAATTCTCCTGTTTTGGGTTGGCGGTTTGCGAAGCTCTGGCGGAGGACGATCCGGCCACTTAGGTCGTCCAGCCAGCGACAGTTGTGACTTATAACACCTGAGTACCACCATAGTGTCACTGCTATTGTCTATTTCAATCGACTCTACGAACTCGAGCCATTGTTCATGTATCCCACTCCGCGTAAATATCCGCGATAACTTCGTCGACCGGCACCCGATCCGTCTCCGCGTCGAGCACCGATGCCTGCACCGAGGCTTCGGCGAGCAGGGCCGGCACCTATCCGTGCCTGCCTGCCTCCGTTTGCAGGAGTTCAGTACGGCTCAAGTCAGGTGCCTCCTCCCCACTCGTCTGCAAGCGCAACCGCCGTCTGTCTCCAAAGTGATTGCGAAGCTCTTCAAAGGGGCCGTCGCCCCCGGTCTGTCATCACGATCCGACCAGCCAGAATACCATGCACGCTGCAAAAAACAGATCCAACGCCGTGCCCACCGCCACGCCAAGCACCAAACTGAGCAGGAACCACAGGCCGGCCGTCCATGTCGCCGGGGAGAAGTCAACTCCCAGCAGCGGCGCGGTGAGCAACAGCGGCAGCGAAAAGAACAGCAGGCCGGGGATCCAGCCGCCGACCATTCCGGCCAGCATCTGCCCGTAGATTCCCATCGGCCGCACGAAGCGGTTAGCTATATTTCCACTCCACAGATCGCTGTCGATCTGGGTGCGGCCCAATAGCTGGTCGGCAAAAATTGCGGCGACCATGGTATAGGTCTGTACCGCCTCCAAGCCCATCCCCGCAACGACGCCCTAGCCCACCATCACCGTGCGCCAGAGCGAGAGCAAGATCGTCTACGCGAAATCGCCAATCAGGCCCCAAGGCGTGTCGTTGAGCGACTGTGTCGCGACGATGGTGATGGTTTTACCGTATTTGTGCAGCAGTGGTATCATCGGTTATCTCCTAAATAAGCCCGCGGTCTCTGGAAGCCATAAAAAAGCCGGGAACAAGACTCCCGGCTAAATTATACAACTCATTGTTTATAAGAGCCTTAGATTGTCCTCTTCAGGGTATCGTGGGCACAGCTATCCTTTGCGCGGCCCCGGTGGAACCTCTCGTGCGGCTCAATTCGATGCCTACGCGCACGGCAATGGATAGAAGGTGGGAATTGATCGCTTGAAGCGGACCGCTACGGGCGCAAACCCGTCGGCAAGGGGTGGTACTTCACCTCGACTTCCACATCTGTGACCTTCAGCGGACTCACCAAATCGTCCGGCCGCCCCACCAGCGCAATCTCCAAGCGGTTCGCCCCCTGCTGTGGTCGTACCCCCTGTAAGTCGAAAATCAGCCACATGCTCTGGTACGGAGCGACCTTATAGCCGTACTCGCGGCGACATATCTCTTCTTGCAGCGACTGGCCGTTGAGCGCGATCTCCAAGCGATCTTCCGAGACCAGATCGACGATCTTGATCCGCAAGAGCATCTGACTGACGCGGCCTTCTTGCGCGTCGTCGGCCAAGTAAAAGGGGATGATATGCTGCGCCCGGTCGTCGGCTGCGATCTCCACCGGCAGTGCCACCGGGTACTGGTTTTCCGTATCTACTGACCGCCGCGCCAACACGTAGTGCTTGTCCTTCTCCTTCATCAGGTTTCGGCTGCCCAACTCGCTCAGCGCACTGCGCTCCCGGTCTTCTAAGGGCCAGCGCATAAACCATGTGTACAGCCCGTCACAACCCCGGTCCAACAGGCTCGCCGAGGCCGCTCGCACTTGGGCAGGAGTGGACCAGATCCGCTGTTCGGCCCCGACCGACTCGTCGCATACATAGGGTTGCAAGACCCCATAGACTGAAGCGTCGACCGCGTGCGCTGCCTCGATCAGCCAATCTATCGGCATGTCCCCGTCGAGGATCATATAGCCGTAGCGCATCGGCACCAAGAAATCCACCAACCCGCGCTCTAGCCAAGCCCGCACATCCAAGCCCTGCGCCCTGTTCATCTCCTCGGTGGGCAAAACCCGTGCTCCGATTGCGCCCGACCGCTGCCCGCGCACTCGCTCGGCGAGCCGCTCTACGTAGTCGGTCAAAATAGGCGTCATCGCCTCCACATCCTCCTCTCGCAGGATGCGCGGTGCTCCGCCCGGCAGGGCAAAATCCAGCTCGATGCCATCGGTTTCGTATTCAGTCGCCAGCTCCTCTACTACTTGCAATATGTGCGCCCGCACCTCGGCGTGCGCCAGTCCGCCACCGCCATCGGCCAGCCTGTGGGCCGGATCCATATTCCCGTAGGCGGCCATCCGCAAGCTGGCCCAAAAGTCCATGTTTCGGTCGTGTGCCCGGTCGATGAGCACTGTCAGCGGGTCGAGCCCGCGCTCGATCAGGCTCTGCATGTTGTGCCAAGTGCGCCAATAGGCGGCCTGCTCAAAGGGCTGAATATCCGCTCCGAACATCATCCCGACTCGCGATGGGTAAAAAAGCCCATCGCTGCGCTCGACTCCGTAGGCAAAAGTATCCACCCCCGTGCCTGAGACCTCATCTATTGGCACCCAAGCGTCTTCGAGCGCCATCGGCGGCTCAAAGGCAAAAAGGTAGTAGTGCCGGGCATCATTAAAGTAGATGGTGCGCTGCTGTCGCATGGCGTATCCTCCTCGTATCGACGGGCTGTTGACGCCAACCAAAATGGAAAAGTCTTATGGGCGGTCGAGACAGAAGCGGTTGGAACTCACTCTCCATCTAACCCCTCGTGGGCGTAATGCCAGTCTTCAAGGTGGTTGAGCAGCACCCCTGAAGTCCACGTCGGGGGACGCTGCAAGGTGGCGTGGATTTCGGCCTGTTTGGCGGCGATGTGATCTCGCTCAAGCAGGCGCTGGTTGAAGGTCACCACAGCCTCTTCCTCGATAGTACCTTCCCGTAGCACCCAGTCCTCGAATGCGAGATAGGTCGGCATCTCCTCGCGGAGAAACGCAAGGGCTGTGTCCTGATCCACCTGCAAGGTCTGCAAGCAGCGCTGGTCGAGGCTGCCCTTGGCGCAATCGGGATAGTCGAGATGCAGAAGACCCTTGGCGCGTAGGCAGGCCTTGAGCCAAGTGCGAGGAAGCTGGCAGATGCCCAACGGGCCTTGGTCGATGCTGCTAAGAGTAGGGGCCACAGGTCCGGACAGGCCCGGGGCACCGGGAGCGAAGACGCGGCGGTGAAAAAGGTGCCAGTCCTGTAGGCAGTTGAGCAACACAGCCGATACTTCGGTCGTATCTTCCGGCGACCAGCCTATGTCCCCATAGGTCTCATCGATTTTGGCTGGAATATAGTGGGTGCGCTGCACCAGCGACTTATTCCAGCGCGCTATGCGAATGGGCTCGTAGGTGCCTTCAGCAGTCACCCATTTCTCAAATTGTAGGTACGTAGGCCGCTGGTCCCATAAAAAGTGCAGAGCACGGTCCTGGTCGAGACGCAGCACCTCTAGCACGTATTTGTCGAGACCGCCGCTGCAAAAGGGATAGTCCGCGTCGAGCTGCCCGGCTTGGTGAAGACAGTTTTTCCACCATAGACGCGGTAGCTGGGCCACGCCCAGCGGGCCTTGACAGAGGGTGCTGACCAATGGAATCACGACTTGCTCCTTTCAGGTGGCTGCCAACTCAAACAACGGTGCGTTCCCCTCGGCACAGACCCGCAAGTCCTCCACTTCGGCGGCCGTGAGCGGCGCGAGGCGGTCAACTATGTCTAGGGCCATTTCAAAGAGGGGGGCCTCACCGGGCGGCAGGGCGGCAGTGATGGGCTGCGATAGGGCGAAGCGCAGAGCGAGCTCGGCTAGCTCCGGCTCGTCAATGGGATCGTACCAGCATTTGGCGTAGCGTTTTGTTGCTCCTTGGGGCAGGCGCGATCGGGCCATGGCTTTGAGGGCTAGACGGGCGGTGCCGCGCTCTTGAGCCTTGGCCACGACTTGGGGGCCGAAGTCGGCTTGGAAGTAATTGACCCAGTTGACGGGGAAGAGCACCGAGTCAAAGGGGAAATAGTCCAGCAGTTTCAAGGCGATTTCCGCCGAGTGGGCCGAAAAACCTAGATAGCGCACCAAGCCTTGGTCGCGGGCCTCCACGAACGCCGCCAAGGCTCCGTCAGGGGCAGTAGCCGCGGCAAAATCCTCCTCCGTGGTCATGGCGTGCAATTGGTACAAGTCGAAGTGGTCGGTGCACATAGTTTTGAGGGATTGGCGCAACTCGGCGGCGGCCCCAGCCCGTGTGCGCTGGGTAGTCTTGCAGGCTAGGAATACATCGCTGCGGTACGGTTCCAAGGCCGGTCCCAGACGCTCTTCGGCATTGCCGTAGCTCGGGGCCACGTCAAAGTAATTGACGCCGCGCTCGACGGCTCGTCCTACCAAGCGGGCAGCCTCAGCCGCTTCGACTTGGCTGACGACGATGCCGCCGAAGCCGATTACGGAGAGGTGTTCACCAGTGGTGCCGTAGGGACGTCGCTGCATGGACATTCTCCTCTTTTCTGGTGGAATTCTACAAGCCGAACAGATGCATTATTGTCGGAAACCTATTCAAACACCGTTTCGCCGCACTTGTGTCCTTCAATGTAATCCCAATCCATCTCCACGCCCAAACCCGGCCCCTGCGGCACGGGCACGTGGCCTTGGGCATCGACGTTTTCCAGTTCGTCGGTGAATTCGGGGGGATAGACGGGCGGCTTGGTATTTTTAATTAAGGGATGGAGCAGGCCCAGCTCGTAGTAGTTAGTGTTGCGGATAGCGGCAATGCAGTGGCGGTGAGCCAAGCCGCCGCCGTGGAACTCACAGTCGAGACCAAAGCCCTCGGCGGCATGGGCGACCTTCATTGCGCCAGTGATGCCGCCGTCCTCGAATGTGCCAACGCGGACAAAGTCGGTGCCGCCATGAGCAATGAAGTCCACGTGTTGCTCAAGACCAAAGATATGCTCGGTCTGCAAAAGCGGCGTCTTGAGCAATTCGCGGAGCTTCTTGTGGGCAAAAATAGAGACGCCGCCGTCCTGATAGGGATCCTCGAGCCAGAAGTAGCCTGCCTCGTCGCAGGCGCGGCCCACGCGCAGGGCGTCGGCCCACGTTTCGTATTCGCAGGCCGGGTCGATCATCAGATCCATGCGGTCGCCCACGCGCTCGCCGACTGTGAGGACATTGGACACCTCGCGAGCGATGGGAGCGTTGCCCCAGCCGTGAATCTTGAAGGCTGGATAGCCGATCTCCGCGCACTGCTCAGCGAAGTCGGCAAAGGCTCCTGGCGTACTCAGACCGCCGTTTTCGTCGCCGTGGTAGGTCGAGGCATAGGCGGGGATGGTCTTTCTCCAGCCGCCCAAAAGTTGCCAGATAGGCGCATCGTACACTTTGCCGGCGAAATCCCAGAGCGCCACGTCAACGGCGCAGATGTCCGTGCGGGCGGAGTGGCGCAGACCGCGTTTGATATCGTTGTACATCCGCTCGCGGGCAAATGGGTCGCGGGCGAGAAGGTAGCGGGCGACGTTTCCGGGCACGGGACGGCCGAGGCACTCGCCGGTGATGCCAATGCTGGTGTGGATGCGTACCACGCAATGCGTCATCGGGAGCGTCGCGCCCTTTTGGTACACTTGGTTGAAACCGTTGTAGTCGGTGCCCATGTTTTCGATCTGATGGGCAAAGTAAACGTTTTCGATCTTGGTGATTTTGGGGTCGGCCATGAGGTTTTGTTCCTTTCGGGAAAAGGTGCTTTGTTAGTGGTTAGTGGTCAGTGGTTAGTGGGGACTAATCACTAATCACTAAATTCAACAAAAGGGCTTTGGCATTTGATCCCACGTTTCGTTGTCCAGCGTCCGGCCCGTCTTTTTCTTGAATACGCCGCCCCATTGTTTGAAGAAGAACGGCACATCGCTCCGCAAACAGAGGTCGCGGATGGCTCGCACCCAATCGGCTTCCATTGGCCGGGCACCCGGCCCCGATTCACCACCGACGATAACCCAGTTAACTCCCGTCAAATCCATATCAGACAAAGGGCCGAGCAGCGGTTCGAGAGACAGAAACTTTATCTTGGCCCCAGTCTCCGTAAGCCGTGCCATCCGACCCAACCATCTTGAAGATTCAATGCTTGTGCCGAGCCAGATGTTCGGCGTCCAGTTCAGCCTTCCATCGAGTCGCGCAACGCGATCTGGACGTTTGGTAAGCACTTGGAACGTGTGCTGAGACGCCTCGTTCATGGTTGCAAATACCGATTCGATAAAGGCCGAGGGAACGGACTTATGGAACAGATCGGACATGGAATTGACGAATACTATACGAGGCTTCTTCCAACTAATCGGCTCACGTAAGACTTCTGGATGGACCGCAACCACAAATCCGCGCTTGTATTTTTTGGCTCCCATCGCTTGCAGTCTTCGCGACATCCTTTCGGCATAGCAATGCTTGCAGCCATGGCTGATCTTCGTGCAACCGGTCACCGGATTCCACGTAGTCTCGGTCCATTCGATTTTGGAGCGCGTGGACATATTTACAAGTCCTTTAGGATATGCTCCGCTATACGTATTGCGGGGTCGATTCCGTTCGGGCTCCCAACGCAGAACAGAAATTCAAACAACGCTGAATTCTTTGAATTCTTTAGCGTTCGGGATTTCTTAAGGAATCTGTTGTCAAGCAATTGGGTCAGTTTGTTCTTGTATATTTCAATAAGTCCATTGATCCCTTCTGAGCGCTGCTGTTTTTCATCTCCAAATAATCCGAGTTGAGGATTATTGCTGTACAGGCCTCTCCAACTTTCATCGCCATAGATGCGATTCAAACGATTGACCCACTCTGGAGAATCGCCGATGTGGGAAAAAGTATCCAAGTATCCAAGGCTTCGAATGAGGCTATTTTTTTAATTGTCGCCCACTCTACCTCAGTGGCAAACGGATCGAGAAATAAAACACCCCGATAGCATTGCCAATCTTTTTGTAAGTTCTGCAAGAAATCGTTGGCATCTTCGTTTTCTATTCGAATATTTTTACATTGATTGGCTTCCCTTAACGAGTTCAGTTCGATGCAACGGTTTTTATCTTTCTCGATAAAAATGTATTCGTCAAATGGCTTGTCATCGACATCTACAGCTATTTTTGCGGAGCCTTCTATAAATTCTTTTTTATCCTCCTCAACCGAGGTTAATTCTACTTCTCCTGTACCCGCAAAAGCATCAATGTAAATCAGACTAAACGGCTGATTTTTCAGTGCTGTGGTATAGGCATCCAGATATTTTTAAGAATGGCTAATTTCTCTTCTGTCCATGGACCTCCAAAGCCCGTATTGGCACTTCTCATAGATTTTCTATCCCCACAATTTTCAGGTTCTTGGTTCCACAGTCATCCACGATCTTGACCACTTCTCGTCTGTGTTCGCAAGCCTCGCTTTTAGCATGGTAATGTCGTCGAGCCGCGTCAATCCCAACTCTGACTAGATAATCGCTATACCGGCGGTAAAATTGGCGGGATTGACAGCCCACAGATCCGCTGGATCATAAACGCTCACTACCTGCGGGGAGTGCGCTGGTAGCGCCCTCTCTCGGTTGAAGGCTCGCTAGCGCGGCGAGGTTTTATAGGCGATGAACACGGCCCCGTTAATAGGAGACGGCCACGGTGTGCAGGACGGTCTTGTTATCGACCTGAACCCTGCTGTATTGGTATGGATGTGCAGGCGCACGCAGTACAGGCCCGGAGGTACTAGGTCTCCGTATTCGTCCCGTCCATCCCAGCCGACGGCACTCAGGGTGCGCCGTTCGCCGAGGACGCGTACCCGTCGGCCATCGAGATGGTAAACCGCGGCCTCCACCGGACTATCGTCTTCCACTCTCACTACTTTGAAAAGAAAAAAATCCAGTCGTCAGAGCCAAGCGGCCGCTCGAGAATCCATAGTTTTCGGCCACTCAGATCGCACAAGTCAATCATACACAAGCGCCGCGCCAGCCAGAGTAAGCAAGGCGCATTCAAGGCGTACCCCGTCATTGACCCCGTCGCTATTGGGCGTACAAATCGACGAGACCAATGCCGCCCAGCAGGAGGAGCAGAGGATACGATCTCGCCATTTTCCCTCATTTGGCGATTCGGTGTAGGCCACAGCGTCTCCTCTCAAGCAAAAACCGTCAGGCGCGCAGGATTGGTGGGATTGACGGCCCACAGTTCCGCTGGATCATAAACGCGCACTGCCTGCGGGGGGTGCGCTGGTAGAGACCATTCTGGGTTGAAGCGCGCGATTAGCGCGGCGAGGTTTTTGTAGGCGATGCGGTCCTTGAGGTCGTCGTCAATCGGGGCTTCTTCAATGGCCTTCTGCAATATCCTGTAATCGTAATAGGGTAGGTCGGCACCGAAAATCAGCCGCTCGCGTCCCACCTTGTCGGCCAACCACGCGAAATCCCACTTGGAACCTGGTCCATCCGGGTACTGAACAATCTCGAAAAATACATTGTCGTGCCGGGCCAGATGCTCGGCAGCCCAAGTGCTAGCGTGGGCGATGAACGTGCAATGAGAGAACATCGCGGCGATGCGGTCCATTAGCGGGCTGTGCAGATGTAGGTTGACCAAGCCCTCGCGAGCGGCCGCGGCCTCGACGAAGGGGATGCACCACTCGGCAATGGGCGGATGACCGACGATGCCGACCAAGCCCAACTCGCTCATGGCTCTTTCGGCCTCTTCAATGCCCAGCTTGCCAAAGCGTGCCTCAATCAAGGCCAAGCCGATGGGAAAGACACCGGGAAAATTGCGGCGGGTGCGCGCGATGACCTCGTTCTGGTGGCGGATATCCACAATGCCGCGGGCAATCGGGCTGCCGACAGCGGTGGGCATGGAGATGGCGGCGTGGATGTGAGTCTCGGCAAAGCGCGTGAGGCACATGGCGGTGTTTTGGCCGACCGGCGGCACGCGGTCGATGGTGCGGCCGATGTGGTTGTGGCAGTCGATATAGGGACGCATTCAAAGCTCCGTCAGGTCGATGGCGCGGCGCGCTTGGGTGGCACGGCGCGCCGCCTCGATGATGCCGAGGGTGTGATAGGCTCCCGCGCCGGTGATCGGTGGAGAATCCCCTGCGGCGAGGGCGGCAAACGTGGCGGTGAGATAGCCAGCGTGGCCGGTGCGGTTGCGCTCCGTGACGTCGAGAGAGATCTCGGACCAAGTGCTCGTCTTCCGCGAGAAGCGATGGAGCGCCCGGCCGCGACCGACGACGCGCAGGCAGTCGCCGCGCGTGTGTACTTCGCAGAGACCGCTTAACTCGCCGGCCCCCGCGCCGACCATGCCCCACGACGTCGAGACCGTGGAGATAGCTCCGTTTTCATGTTCGAGGAGCAAGAGCGCCACATCGTCGACGTCGATGTCGAAAAAGTGCGTCTGCACTCGCGCCTCGACATAGCGCACCGGTGAGCACATCAAGGTTTCGAGCGCATAGATTTCGTGGTACGCCGTATCGCCGATGCAGCCGCCACCCGCCGCTTTGGAGGCCCGCCAGATTCTGGCCGAACTGGCTCGGTGATGAGCCTCGGTCATGGGAAAGAGCGATTTGGCGCGACCGACTCGTGGTCTGGGCAGTTCGCCCTCGCGTAGGAGCGCGATGGCGCAGAGGGTGCCAGGAGTAAAGATGGCGTTGTGGACGACCGTATAAATGATGTCGTGGCGCGCAACGGCGTCTAGCACGGCCGAGGCTTCCTCCAGCGAGGTAGCCATCGGCTTTTCGCTGATGACGGCACAGCCAGCCTCGGCCGCGGCAATGACTTGCTCGGCGTGGAGGTGGTGCGGCGTGGCAATGAGGACGGCGTCTAGGGCGGCTTGGTCCAGCATGTTGCGGTAGTCGGCGTAGCGCTGGGCGGGCGGGACGCCGGTCGTCGCGCCGACGTTGGCTAGGTTGTCGGCAGCCGGGTCGGCTAGCGCGGCAATGCATGCGGTATCCAGTTCGCACAACGTCGGCAGGTGCTGCTGCTGGACGATGCCGCCGCAGCCGATTAGTCCGAGGCGAATGGGGGTTTGCACGCGCTTAGTGAGAGGCTTGTTGAGAGCAAATCGACTCTGCCAACGCCGTGGACATGGCACCTAGGGGATCTATTAATACGGCGTGTGTTTGGTGGTGATGGGGCACCAACGGGCGGCGAACAAATAGTCGAACAATATCTCCGTCGCCTCTGGGGTACCAACGCGCTCCAAGGTTTTTGCCGCCTTGGCACTGACGTAGCGGTTTGGATCGTCTAGGGCTGCTACCACGGCTGGCTGCACAGCCGCGGCCGCCGGCCCCAACCGCGCCAAGCCCAAGGCAGCATTGCGCCGCACCCATTCGTCGTCGTCGCCCAAAACTCCGGCTAGTTCCTCCAGCACCACTGGCGGCAATGCGCCCATGGCACCCAAGGCTTCGGCCGCGTGACCCCGCACCTTGTCCGACGCATCGCCTAGTGCCCGCTGCAATGCTGGCATTGCTGGAGCACCCACCCGACCCATATCGCCCAAACTATCGACAGCGGCTAGCCGCACGGCCGGATCTTCATCAGCGCAGGCTTGTGCTAGCGCTTCGACTGCGGCTGGGCCAGCTGCGGCCAAACCGTAGCCGGCGTTGCGTCGCACATGTTCTGGTCCTTGGCGCAAACAGTCGCTGAGCAGCCCCACGGCCGGCTCCTCAGCGCGACCGAGGGCATAGGCCGCCGCTTGACTTGCCGCCTCGGAATCGCCCATTAGCGCCTGTAGCAGCGCCGACCGCTCGCCGGTATCGACAACAAGGCATTCGGACCGGCCGCCGTACCATTCCCACATACTGTGCAACATGGGTGCCTCGGCATGACCGTTCCCGGCCCAAGGTTCCCCGGTCGCGTCCCAACTAGGCCTGTCTGGCTCTTCGAGGCGGACGAAGAGAAATTTGACCATATAGCGATCCTGCTCGGTGCTATTGGGGGTGGCCCGGTGCCACAAGTCGTAGTGGACAATGGCGACCGTTCCAGCCTCTCCTGCAAGCGCGACTTCTCGCTCCTCAGCGCCTTGGTCGAGGCGGTTGTGGTAGTGACTGCCGGGGACAACGCCGGTAGGGCCGCGCTCGGCCGGCGTGTCCTGCGGATAGTAAAAGGCCATCGCCCAGCGCGGCCGGTGGTGCCGCCGGCTCCAGCTATCCTTGTGCAGCCTTTGCCCTTCCGAACCCGGCTTGTTGAAATGGCAGAAACGGTGCGGATGCAAATAGTAGCCCGGTCCCAAGATACTAGTCAGGGCTCCCGCTACTTGGGGTTGGTCGAGTACCTGTTGCAAGTCGGGGACGCGGGGTAATAGGTTATTGCCTGGATTGCCCTCGGCAGTCAAGACCTCCTCTATTTGCCCATAAATAGATTGGTGAGATTCCGGGGGCAAATCCGTTTCTACTACTGTATAGCCATTGGCGATAAAAGACTGCATGCGGCTATCGTCCAACAAGATCGAGTCGGCACACATAGCAAAGCTCCTCGTTTAGTGGATGAAAGCGTCGCCCGGCATCCGATTCCAAGGGACGGGTAGAGCACTACCTTCATAGTCGGGCAAAAGATCGGCAACCCGTGCTCTGGCTTCGTCGTCCCAGCCAACCCATTCGCGGGGGCGGGCGATAGCGGCGCGGAGGCCGTTGGAGAGCAGGTCGAAGTAAGGGAAATACCACAGGGTAATGACGGTGCGACGCTGGGCCGATTTGTTGGCATGAGCCGAGTGCAACAGCCGTGCGTCGCCGATGACCACATCGCCCGCCGCCACGGGTACATCCACCTCTTCGGGAATCGACTGATAAGCCGGATGATCGGGATCGGCCACGCGGCGGAGTTCGTCGGTGTGGGCGTTGGGCACCTCGTCGTGCATGCGGTGGCGTTTTAGATGCGAGCCGCGCAATAGGCGCAGACAGCCGTTGTGGGGCGTGGTATCGACGAGGTAATACATCAGAAAAAGCTGCTGGGGCAAGGGCGTATAGCTCGAAGGATCGTCCCAGCCCCACCAGTCCTGATGCCAGAAGAGCGCCGGGCTGTTGGGCGGTTTGCTGATGACGTAGCCGGACATCCACCGAGGGCGCAGAAAGCCCAAGGTTTCGAGAGCGGCGCGGGCGAACGGATAGGCGACGAGTTCGGCGAAGATGGGGTGGACACCGACATCGATCATGCTGCCGGTGGAGCGCTGTTGGGCGCGGGTTTCTTCGCCTTGGGCATCGAGGAGTTGGTCGGTGACTTGGCGCAGGCGGTGGAGGATGTCGGGGTCGAGGACCTCTTCTATCAAGCAGTAGCCATCGCGGATGAGTTGGTCGAAGCTTTCTTTAGGGGCTTGTTGAGACATCGGCGGCATTCCTGTCGTGTCGATGGTAGGCAACGTAAGGATCAGTCAGGCATTGTCCACAAAGCAGCCGACGCTATCCGGCCAGCATTTTGGCGCGGGTCGCCGCCTCTCGTGGTACATTGGCCCCTATTATGAGGGATTATGTTGAAAGCGAATTCGAGCATTGGGAAGCGTAATGCCGACAAGGCGGCTGTCGCGATAGTGGTAGAAATGGCGGGACAGGATTCCAAAACGAACTAAAAATGGAGCGTCAGTCTGGTTCCCAATCTTTTATGAGAAACGACCGGATCGACACCAAGCGTAGCCCGGCTGCCGCCAAGCTCAATCAGATGTCCGTAAGAAGGCTGATGACTTTGCTGATTGATGCTGTTGGCAGAGATTAGTGCATCAATCATTGACCATAGAGTGCTGCCAGAATAAAGAAGAACCCCAAAGCCAATCTTCCAATTATCATCATCAACATCGACCGTATAACCATCTTCGTCTTCTTTATCATCCCCTCTAGCAGTGGACCAAAGTCTTGCACCTACTATTGCGGCACCGAATTGAGTCAGTCCCTTTTTGAACTGACTATTATAGAATTGTCCGGCTCCAGGAATAATAGATAGGCCAAAAGCCATCCAAGGATTTTTCTTTTTAGCCCTAATATGCCCTCTCATCCCCATCACAGGTTCCTTGGATATTTTGGCAATCTCATCCATCGTATATGATGATATGATGAATACATCTCCATCTCGCGTCTGTATCTTCAGCGATTCGCCCGGAATTTGCTCAATGATAATTCCGCGAACGAGTCCGCCATTTTTTAAGTGGACGACATCTTCCATTTGCTGGGCGGACACTTGCGAGGCCATCACGAAAGCCGTCAGGCACGTGAGCAGAATAAAACGCTGCATGTTTTCCTCCTATTTGGTTGCGGCGAATTTTCGCCAAGGTTCGGACTTTGATTGCGATTCTCTAACCGGCCAGCATCTCCCCTTGGCGCGAGCGTTCCTGCAAGTCGTAGAGCGAGGAAATGGCGTCCTTGTACAGCGGGATGGGAAAGGACCGGTCCTCAAAGTGCGCTGCGTGCGCGAACCGGCCGCGCACTAGACGCGCATTGGCTTCGGTCTTGTAGGTCATCTCTCCGGTGTAGATTGGGAAAGCATCGGCGGCGCGGTAGCTGAGAATCAGGGTGCGCCGCGGCTTGGCGGAGACGTTGGCGATGGAAGCATGGGGGGTCATCGCATGCATGAAGATGACCGCGCCCGCCGCGCCGGCAATCGGCACGGCTAGCGATTGATCAACCTCTTCGGTAACCCGGCCTTGAAAAAAGCCGTCGGTGCTGTGCGACAGCAGGTCACTCTGATGGCGGCGGGGGATGACTTGCAGACAGCCGTTTTCGACAGTGGCGTCGTCGAGATAAAAGAGAATACTCACCGAACCGCGATGGGTCAGCGGGTAGTAGGAAAGGTCTTGGTGCCACTCAACAGACGAGCCGACGCCGGCCGGTTTCATGTTGATCTTGCTGTAGTGGAAGACCAAGTCCGGGCCGAGCAGGGCCTCGACCGCGTCGAGGAGGTGCTCCGACTCGGAGAATTCCCGGAAGACCTCGTAGTGGCTGCAAGGCTCGTACAGGCGGCGAACCTGCGCGCCGTCGGGAGGCTGGTTGGGCTCCATCTCCATGCGAGTAGCGTCGTGTTTGGCGAGTGTATTGCCAGCCCTAACGGCGTCTATCTCGCGCAGGAAGGCCGCGATATCTTCGGCCCTGAGGAAGCCGGGGATAGCGGCGTACCCTTCGGTTTGGTAGTGTTCGACTTGTGCGGTGGTCAACATGGGTCGGTTCCTCCTTACCATTTCTCTATAGCACCCATTAGCATTTTCTGCTGGTCGGTACCCGTTGCGCGGACTTTCTGCGCGAAGGGGCCGTCGAAGGGCTCGCGGGATTTCATCCAGGCAGTCTGGTAGCACATCAGGCAGACGCGGCGGCACACCAACGACTGGTTGGCCGCGCCACGGTGGTAGAGGCAGCCGTCGAACATCACCGCCCGACCCGGCCGGGCGAAAACCCATTTCTCCTCCGGGAAGCGCGGATGACCGTCGGGCGGGCGAAAGGGAGCGCGGTGGCTGCCGGGGACGATGACGATGGCACCGTTGTCCTCGTCTAATTCGTCCAAGTAATAGCCGCAGTTGATCTGGCCGGGCAGCGCGCCGTAGGGCGTGCCGTCGGGATCGATGGGCCAAGGCACGTCGCGGTGCCAATTCTGGTCCTCCTGCCCCGGCGCGGTGACGCGGGCGGTAGCACTGTGGAGCTGGACGCAGGTGCCCAGAATTGCCTGCATCCTTTCGAGTACGGGCGGGTTGTCAAGCAGGAAGGCGAAAGCCTCGTCTTCTTCGAGAAGCTGGTGGATAAACTGCTCCCCGGTCCCGCGCGTGAAGGCCGCATCGAGAGCCGTGCGCAGGGTCTCGACCTGTGCCTCGGTGATGGCGTCTTCGACGACGAGATAGCCCCACTTGCGGAAGAAGGCCACCTCCTCGGCGATTGCGGGTGTCAGTTTGGGATTGAGGTGCTGTGGGTAGGGCGGTTGCGTCATAGTTTGGGTCGTGCTTTAAGGTATGTTCGACTGGTCTTGCTGATGATGAGACGATTCCTTATATAAACAGTATTCTTATCATCTTCTGCAAGCTAGAAACAACTTCTTCTCACCAAGCTACACGGGGCAGACCGCCGTACCGCGGCCCCCATAAGGAAAGGAGCATTACAAATGATTGTTTGGGGTCATATCAAAGATAATCAAATTCTCATTGACGGAAATATCCAACTCCCCGATGAAATCCGGGTCGAAATTCGAGTCCCTGATGAAACCATGACGCAGGAATCCGGGTTGTGCGGTATTTGGAAGGATTCCCGAGAGGCTAAAGAAATTGTCGAGAACGCTTGAGAAAGATGTAACGCTTTAATGTATTTGCTCGATACAGACGCGATCATTTATTAGCGTAACGGAAATCAGGAGATTGAACGAATAGCCCAGTCTGTCGGCCTAGACAGTATATACTACGCGATCATTTCAAAGGTAAAACTTTACTTTGGTGCTTACAATTCCAGTTATGTTCAACAGAATCTTTCTAACATTCAAACCTCATCCCAAAAGCTGTCCATGCGCCCTTTCGATGACAAAGCTGCTAACCGCTTTGGCCGAATCAAATCCGAGCTAAAAAAGAGGGGCGACATTCTTCCCGATGCGGACATCATGATCGTTTCCATTGCATTCGCCAATAATCTCACGTTGGTGACGAACAGGCTGAAGCACTTTGCAAGAATTCGCGATCTCAGGCTGAAAACTGGATTTGATTTTTGCTAATCGCTTCGCTTACTGTCGATTCGCCAATCCACAATCTACAAAGGAGCGATCCATGAGCTATCTAAACCCCCGCGCCATTGCCATTGACACTCCGATGCCGCCGCCCGCTTGGGCGCTGCTCGAATGGGAACTGATTCGGGCGCAAACGAGGGGATGCACAGAATTTTTCGACAAGTACTTCGACGAGCGGGGCTATTTGGAGTGCCTCCCGCGCTGGGGTGGCAACGACGGCCCGGACGACGCCATCGAGAATTTGGTCCACTGGCCAGTACTCTACGTATTGGGAGGCGGAGCCCATCTGTACGATATGTGCCAGTTGGCTTGGGAGGGACATCTCAAGCAATACACCGAGGCCAAGACCACGGAGGTGCCCTTTGCCCGGGACGGGATGTACTATCGCGAATTTCCGGTGATGTTCGACTGGGTACACAACGGGGAAGGGCTGACTACGTTCAACCTGCACGGGTTGATGAATCCACGCGAGCAGGCATTTGAGCAGCGGGTGCGGCGCTACGCCGGATTTTACATGGGCCACGACCCACAGGCACCCAACTACGATCCCGAACACAAAATCATCAAGAGCCTGTTCAATGGCAGCCGCGGGCCGCTGCTGCGCAAGGCCACGGCACTCGATTGGGCCGGCGACCCGCTCAATGAGGTCGAGGAGCGCTTTATTCCCCTGCACGGAGAGCGCAACTTCGAGGAGATGCTGGCCCATTTCAAAGACTACACCGACATCGTCGGCGATCATCCGCAGAACATGGTGGCGACGGCCTTGGGGCTGAACGCGTACGCGCTGACGGGCGAGGGCCAATACAAGGACTGGGTGCTCGAATACATCGAGGCCTGGCGGCAGCGAACGCTGGCCAACGACGGGATCCTCCCCACTAATATCGGACTCGATGGGACTATCGGCGGCGAGTGCGACGGCAAGTGGTACGGAGGATGTTACGGCTGGGCCTTTACGGTCGAGGTGCCCCAGACTGGGGAGCTGGCCAGCCGCAACACGCACGGGCTGGGGATTTCGGGCTTTGGCAACGCGCTGTTGCTGTCGGGCGAACAGCAATTCGTCGATGTGTGGCGGCAGATGATCGACAAAATCAACGCCAATGGGCAAGCAATCGACGGGCAGATGATGTATCCGCAGATGTACGGGGACGAGGGCTGGTACGAGTTTCGGCCGGGCCCCTACGCGCAAGGAGCGCAAGAGGTGTACTACTGGTCGATGAACCGGGCCGATCTGAGCCGGCTAAACGCGGACAGTGGCTGGTTTGGCTTCTTGGAGGGATGCGACCCCACCTATCCGGAAGCTGCTCTACAGGCCGACTTTGCCCGCCTTCGCGATCAGATGGACAAGGTGCGCCGCGACCCGACGACGCCGGACACTCGGCTTTCGGACAATCCCAACCCATTCAACCCGGCCATTCCGGGCGGGCTGACCCAGCTCATGTTGGGCGGACTGACGCCGCGCCACGGCTCGCCGCTGCACTGCCGGGTGCGCTACTTCGATCCGCAGGCCGGGCGGGCGGGGATGCCCGAGGGCGTAGGGGCACTGGTGCAGCGACTAAGCGCGGACTCCATGACGCTGACGCTGGTAAACACAGACCCAGTGGCCGGGCGAGAAGTGATCGTACAGGGCGGAGCCTATGCCGAGCACCAGTTTACGAGTGTGCGCGTGGGTGGGAAGGAAACCGCGATAGACGACTCGGCCTTTGTAGTGGAACTAGCGCCGGGGGCCGGGGAAACGCTGGAAATAGGGATGCGGCGCTATGTCAATGGGCCGACGTTTGCGTTTCCGTGGGATCGGTAGTGCTGCTTCAGTAAGCAACCGCAAAGGCGCACTCGACGCTCTGCTCTTGGGGTCCCCTTTGATCCGCAAGCCCGCGATGTACGCGCCGGGCACTACGCGTTTGCCGGCGTAGTCTCTCCCATCCCAGACAAATCGCAAAGGCTCAGGCACAGCTTGACGACGTGAACTGAGAGGCGCAGCTCGTCGTTGATCCCGTCGCCGTTAGGCGTGCCGGCGGGTGTGTTGAGCACCAAGTTTTTGAGTACATCGCCACCAACTGAAAAGCGGACGACGTCGGACCTTGCGAGCTGGCCTTGCTTTCGTCTATCATTGCTTTAACGCGAGGAGGTACAGATGGCACACCGCAGCTTCTTAGAAGAAGGTGGCCCTGCTTCCATTGTGAACCGTTTTAACGCAAGAAGACATAGATGGCGCACATTCATACTGCTAAAATCGAGGATCCGGACTTCGTCGAAACCTATACTGCCTGCATCCAACAAAACGGCGACGGTTGGATGGGATGGATACGGGGTGTCCCAGAGGTAAAGTGCGAAGAAAGGACGAGAGAAAGCCTGTTGAAAATCCTCGAATACGAGCCCCACAAAACCTTGGTCGCCGAGTGGGAAGCATGGAGTGCGCAGTTTGAGGAAGACGTGAAGGCGGGACGGCTCGATCCGCTGCGGGAGGAAGCCCTTGATGATTTGCGGGCAGGCAGGTGTAGCGTTATAACGCTACCTGCTATCAAAAACTTCCACGAAAAATTCAACAACTCGCCGACGAGAAATTTGAACTACTAAAGCAAAATCCAAGAAACCCATCCCTGCGTTTGAAAAAGGTCGGTCCGCATTGGGCTGCCCGCATCAACAGAGACTACCGAGCATTGGCAATCGAAGATGGGAATATGTTAATCTGGGTGTGGATTGGAAAACACGACGGATACGCAAGACGGCTTAGCTGAGACCGCTCCCTTCGCATCATGCCTTATGTAATGCCCTTTTTGTTTTCATTCGCGATTTCGGCTAGCTACGCCGACTCGCTCTCCCAAGTGGAAAGCCATCAAAAAATGGTGGCCCTCTTGGAGGAGGTTCACGCGCAAAATCTCGACGAGAACCCCTATCAGGGCGAGGGTCGGCTACGACAGTTAGAAGATCAGTTGCAGGCGCTACCCGATGTAGCCCCCGTCCAAGACCGAATCCGTCTCCTTTTTCGCCTAGGGATCGCCGAACTTTTCTTGGGACGGGAACGCCGCGCCCTAGACCGTCTCACTGCTGCCGAAAAGATGCTCGCGGCCCAACACTCGGTCCCTTCTCAGGTCGTCAATGAGATACGCTTTCGCCTAGGGCTGGCGTGGCTGCGCTTGGGGGAAACCCAAAACTGCGTCCTCAACCCCAACGCCGACCACTGCATCCTGCCCATTCGCCCAAGCGGCGTCCATACCCTCCCCAAAGGGTCGCGCCAGGCCATCCCCTATTTCCAAGCTGTACTCGGTCACACCGCCGCAGAGGAGCGCTTGCACCTAAGTGCCCGCTGGCTGCTCAACATCGCCTATATGACCTTAGGGCAGTATCCCGAGGGAGTGCCGCCCGCTCATCGGATTCCCCCCAAAGCCTTTGAATCTCAAGCAGCGTTTCCGCGCTGGGTCAATGTGGCTCCTGCGCTCGGACTGGATACCTTCAGCCTCTCGGGTGGGGCTGTGGCCGACGACTTCGACGGCGACGGGTACCTCGATTTCTTCGTCTCGACATCGGACTTGGCCGGACAACTGCGCTTTTTCCGCAATGGGGGGGACGGCACCTTTGCGGACCGGACCGAGGCGGCCAACCTCAACGGGCTGTTGGGAGGACTCAACTTGGTGCAAGCTGACTACGACAACGACGGCCACCTCGACCTGCTCGTCCTGCGTGGGGCTTGGTTCGGCGAGCATGGCCAGCACCCCAATTCGCTGCTGCGAAATGCGGGAGATGGCACTTTCTTCGACGCGACCTTTGCCGCCGGCTTAGGGCAAGCCCACTACCCAACCCAAACCGCCGCCTGGGCCGACTACGACCTCGACGGCGACCTTGACCTCTACATCGGCAATGAAACCACTGACACCTTTGTGGCCCCCGGCCAACTCTTTCAAAACCAAGGCGACGGTACCTTCACCGATGTGGCCCCCGCCGCCGGCATTGACCAATACGCCCACGCCAAAGCCGTCGTCTGGGGTGACTACGACGGGGACCGCTGGCCCGATTTATACGTGTCCAACCTCGGACAGCCCAATCGGCTCTACCACAATCAAGGCGACGGCACTTTTACCGATGTGGCCCCCACCGCTGGCGTTGTTGCCCCTCGGGCTAGCTTCCCGGCCTGGTTCTGGGACTTCGACAACGACGGCCACCTCGACCTATTCGTCGCTGCATACTCGGCCACCGTCGCCGACATCGCCGCCGCGCATTTAGGCCACCCGGTGTCCGTGGAGAAGGCGCGCCTGTATCGCGGCGATGGCCAAGGCGGTTTTGCGGACGTGTCCCAAGACCGCCACCTCGCGCAGCCGACCAAACCTATGGGGGCCAATTTTGGCGATGTGGACCACGATGGATTTTTGGATGTGTACTTGGGCACCGGCGATACCGATTACGCCGAGTTGATGCCCAACGTGCTGTATTGGAACCAAGCGGGTCAGCGCTTTGTCGATGTGACTTTTGCCAGCGGGTTAGGGCATCTGCAAAAGGGGCATGGGGTCGTCTTTGCCGATGTGGACCACGATGGCGATGTGGACCTGTTCGAGCAGATGGGCGGGGCCTATCGCGGCGACGGATTCGCAGATGTGCTATATGAAAACCCAGGGTTTGGGCACGGCTGGCTGGCGGTCGAGGTGGTGGGAGTGGCGTCGAATCGGTCGGGGATCGGGACGCAGCTACGGGTAGATGTGGTGGAGGGAAACCAAAGGAGATCGCTGCACCGGTGGGTGGGCAGCGGCGGCAGTTTCGGCGGCAATCCGCTGCGTCAGTACGTGGGATTGGGTGCAGCGGAGCGGGTGGCGCAGCTAGTGGTTTTTTGGCCGAAAAGTGGCAGGGAGCAGGTGTTTGATGAAGTGCCATTGAACGCGATCGTCCGGGCCACCGAGGGACGAGACCAACTGGAGATTTTAGCTTTGCCCTCTCTTAAGTTCGATGTCGAACATTCAAAACGGTCCGAGCACCATCTACATTAATCAATAGTGCTAGTTAGGCTGATAGCGGTCCTAGGTACTTCCTACGCTGAGATTGCCACACCTTTCAGCCTAGGAGCGTCTCCATGGCCACGACCGAGTTTATAATAATTGACGTTACGCCGTTTTAGGTGCGTGGGCCGGATGAGACCTACCATCCGTTACAGACTGACGTTGCGTAGCGCCTTGGCGTTAGGTGCTCGTGCGTACCATCCGTACGTTTATTGCCTGAAGCCACTGATGTGGCAGCAGAGTTTTTTCTATTTGGGGTTTGTGTGCTTTTGGCTGGGGTACTCTGGTTCATTCCCATTCCCGAAAACCTACCGGTCAAAGGTTGGCATGTCTTTTCGGTTTTTATCGCTGTGATTACGAGCTTTATTTTTCTTCTAGCAAAGCCTTTATTGAAGGACACCCGTGAAGCGCAAGCAGTCACGCGAAGGGATCTTGAGGAGATAGGCAGGTGGAGCAAGGGCGAAAAGATTATAGGGGTCGTGTTGCCGGTCCTGCCCCTATTGTGGGTGACCAAACCGTTGCATGGAACGCATACAAAGTTGGTCGCTCGGATTGGTGTATCAATTCTACTCATCACCAATACCGAAAAATGGCAGGATAGGGTGGAGAACGACAAAGCGTGGGAGACGCTGATATGGATTGATGGTTTGCTGACTATGGAGAAAAGCCTCAGAGAGCACGGGTTCATTGATTGGTTTGCACAGACCGTCGGCGTGTGGTTTGCTGATGTCAGCGGTATAACGGTCGTCTTGGTTATGGCACTAATTTACTTCTATTCGATGTACAGTTTTTCGACGTTGTCAGCGCACATTGCTGCGAAGGGTACTGTGTTTTTAGCTATGTCTCTAGGCACGGGCACCGGCGATGCTCACGGTCGCCATATTCGCATATTTTTCTAACCTCTGTGGGTGTACGACCAACTACTCGACGGGGCCGGTGATTATCTACTTTGGTCTGGATTATGTATCTCGATATCCTCGAAGGAGGCGATGTGGATGGCTGCGACGAAATGGCCGTCTGCGCCGGGGATCGGCCCGCCTTCGATGCTCCCTAATTCGGCGACTACCAGCGCTAGTATCCACGCGGGTTTCTTCGTCGAACTCGCTCACGTTACCCTTCTTGCGCCGCCCGCGTAATCGCCGCGATTTTGTCGGCAAAGCGTACTTGGCTGTCGTCTTGGGGCGCGTAGCCGATTACTCGTCGGGCAGTGGCTAGGCTCCAGAAGTTGTGCGCGTTGCCGCTGATGCCGTAGAAAATCTGGAAGGGCACGCCGTTGGCGTCGCGGATGTCCTCGGTCTCAATACTCTTGATTACCAGTTGCACTTGGTCTCGCACGCTGAGATAGGCCCCCAAGCCTCGGTGCATTTGCTGTAGGTCGTTGCCGCAGCCGTCGATGTCGGTCTCGCGGGGGCCACCGATGCGCAATTGCACATTTTCCAAGATCGGCCCCTCCTCACCACAAGCAAACATGAAGCCCAGTAGTTCGTACGATGCCTTGGCCCAACCGTAGAAGTTGTCCGATAGCGGCAGCATATCGGGCGTGACAAAGTCCATGCGCCCCGACCAGATCAGATTTTCGTAGTAGTCGGCTGCGTGGTTGGAGCTGACGATCACGGCTCGCCGCACGCCCTCGTCTTGGCAGACCCGGTACACATTGTGGGCCATGGTGATATTGTTGGCCTCGTTCCAGAAGCGTCGTTCTCCCCGACCGGTTGAGATAAAGCCGCAGTGGACCACCGCGTCGGCACCTTTGAAGTGTTCACGGTATTTGTCGCGGTCTTTCTCCACCAGATCGGCGATGTGGACTCCTGCTACCTCTTCGCCTTGGCGATTAGTCATTTTTACATCTAGCAGAACGGTTTCGTAGCGTTCCTGTAGGGCCGGCAACATGCGGCCGGCGACGTACCCGGCGGCACCGGTGACGACGATTTTGTGTTTGGTCATGGATTCTTCCTAAGCTGTAAGTTCTGTTGAAGATTCTGGTTGATCGACGGCTGACGCGATTGCTTCGGCATGCAGACTTAACTACACCTCCAACACAGGGCGGTCCAACCGTGCGTGATAGGGCGGCTCGAGGACTTTGCGCTGCTCGTCGGTCAAAAGGGCGAGCATGTCTTCGGGCCAGTTGTGGGCCACATAGGCGAGGTTGCCCGGTGAGAAGCGGAAGAGCGCGGTGCGGCGGTCGTGGTCGGCTGTCCAAGGCAAGGTGCCGTGGGTGGTGGCCTCGGTGAATAGGACGCAGTCGCCGGCGTTGCAAGTAATCTGCTTGATGAACTCGCGATATGCCTCGCCGCGCCGAAGCGCCATCGGGCAGGGATAGTTGCCCTTGTGACTGCCTGGGATCAAACACAACCCCCCGTCGCCCTCGCGGATGTCTGCGAGCTGATAGGCGGCCACGGTCAGGCCGTTGTGCATCTTGCCGTCTTTGAAGATGTAGTACTGATGGCGGTCAAAGCCGGGGCCAGACGACCCGTGCAAGAGGTGGCCCTCGGCCTCTTTGCGCATGGTGATGATGCCGAGATTGTGATCGAGGCGGAACCCTTCGCCCAAAATCTCGTGCAGGTAGGGCACCACCTTGGGGTTGATCAGCATGTCGCGGAAAGGGCGGCCATGCGGGTCGGGCCACGAGAGAGCGCCGCCGAGGTCGCCGCGTCCAGTGACGCCTTCGAGCGCCTTGGAGCCGGCCGACAGCGACAGTTCGCCGATGCGCTCGCGGACCTGATCGGCATGGCGGTCAATGGCCTCGTTGGCCAGCGCGATGTTCTCGGCCGACAAAACGTTGCGCACGACGATGTAGCCGTTGAGATCAAAAAAATATTTTTCGTCTTCGTTCATCTAACATTCCTCTTTCCATAAAGGGCCGTCGGCCGTAGCCCGCCACAGTTCCTCAAAGTGCTCGGGGTCTTTGTCCGCGTCCCAGAATTCGGTGGTGAGCGGGTTGGCATACGAAGGTGGCCGGCCGGGGATGCCTTGGCGGTGCAAGCGGTCGTGGAAGCGCAGGTTGTCGGTGGAGCCGCTCGGCTCGGGATCGTGGCGCAAATACGCGGTGAGACCACCTGCGGAGCGAATGCGGATCAAGAAGCGGCCTTTATCGACCGGGGCCGCGCTGGTCAGTTTTTCCAATTGTGCGCGATCAAGTTCAACCCCTAGCCCCGGCCCATCGGGCACGGCGACACTGCCGTCGATTACAGGCATAGGCTCTGTGACGACGTCCTCCTGCCACAGGTGGCAGAGATTGACGTGATCAATGGTGGCCATTTTGAACACCGCTACCTCGTGGGCTAAGAAGGCTTGGTTGATCGCGCCGCCGGTTTGTTGGTACATGAGGGGCGTGTTGAGACGCTCGGCAATGGCGGCTTGTTTGACAGCATTGCCGATGGGGGCGTGCCCGGCCATGGTCCCATCGACGTAGCGCTTGGTCATGGCTTCGGCTGGGACGTGGTGGCCGATGATGGGCAGCGGGCACTGCTCGCGCAACATGCGGTAGGCATCTTCGTCCGTGCCTTGGACTACATCTTCAAAGCGGCCGGCGACCCGGAACTTGACCAACTCGGCGAGAATAGTCCGCATGGTGTAGTAGTTGCTGTTGGCATTGAAGTCGTAGTGGACCTTGAAATAGGGTGGGGCGGCCTCCTGCATGGCTTCGGTTTGGGCGATGACGTCCTGCATTTCATCGACGTGGTATTTGATCCAGTGATAGCCTTGGGCGGCGGCTTGGCGCACCTCTTCGGCCATGGCGTTTGGGGCTTGGGCCACGGTCCAAGCGGCGACTGGGATCCACGAGCGGACCTGGGGCCGATCAGCTTCCACGCGGGGATGCCGAGGTGCTTGCCCATTAGGTCGTAGCAGGCCATGTTCATGGCGAGGTCCTGCTCGGCATTGATCCAGTCAAAGGGCGAAGTACCGATGTATCTTTCGCGCAATGCATCGCCGTCTGGTGCGTCGCCGATGTTCTCGCCGAGGCCCTCTAGGCCGTTGTCCGTGTGGACGACGAGGATGGCACGGCGTTGGATGCGCTCGCCGTGGTAGCGGGCCAGCGACAGGGCGTTGAAATCGCAATACGGTGGGCAGATAGCGTGGACTTCGATGTCGGTGATGTGCATGGGACGGGCCGGGAAAAGGGTGGGGTGCGTTCGCAAGTGGGTCTAGTATAGCAGTACGCAATTGCTTCGGCAACCGAGAAATGGGAGGTCTTGTGGAAGCTGAGATAAAGGAGAAAGTGGATCAATTGCGCCGCGAGGGGTGGTGCGTCTTGGAGCAGATTATTCCGGCGGACGCCATAGACCGAATGCGGGCGCACGTACAAGAAGCGCACGAAAAGGCGCAGCAGGACTACGAGGCCATGGGCGGGAATATCGGGCGGCAGACCGGGCCCAACGGCGAGCCGGGCGTTTGCCTGATCGCGTATTTGCCGGAGTTTGCTCCGTATCTAGGCGACGAGCGTTTGTTGGGGGTGGCGCGGGCGGTTTTTGGAGGGCACGTGCGGATCGCGCAGACCGAGTTTAAGATGCAAGTACCCAACCGCGAGGACTTGGACTGGCGCGGCTTTCATTCAGATTGGCCACACGATCTGACCGACAGGGATCTCGCCGGCCGGGTGGCTCAGCCCTTCCCGGACGCGACCATGCAGCTATCGGTGTTGTGGATGCTGTCGCCGTTTGGCCCAGAGACGGGCGGGACGTGGGTGGTGCCGCGCAGTCACCGCGACCCACTCAACCCGCGGATGCACCAGACGCCCGAAGGGCTAGAAGAGCGGATTGACCAGTTCAAGCCGATTCGCGGGGAGACCCAAGTCGTCGGTCCGGCTGGCAGTGCGCTGGTGATGGACAGCCGGATATGGCATTCGACCGCGGCGAATCCCAGCCCAGAGCCGCGAGTGGCGATCATCACGCGCTATTGTCCGTGGTGGTTGAGCGTGGAATTTGGGGGGCGCAACAATGCGATTGTGCCGAGGGCGACCTACGAGGCCCTGCCGGAGGCAGTTAAGCCGCTCTATCGGCACCGGGCCGAGGGGGGGGTGGATGCGTTTTGGGGGTGAGAGAGGGCAGTTTATTCTTCTTCGTCTTTGTATTTTTTCTTAAGGTGACGAAATGTAGGGGGCAATATCGACATCAAAGCCCGTCAAATCTGGATCGGTGTCGCATAGGTCCATTATGTCCTTGGAGCGTATGACCCGCCGCTGGGTGCAGTCGTCGGAGGCGGGCAGCGCGAGATTGGAGGGCCGGGCGTCTGTCAACGCGGCAATCCGCTCGCGCCCGACTTTGAGCTCCTCAGGCACCTGCAGCTTGTCCACCTGCGCTTTGCGATCTTTGGGCCGAAAGCGCGAGTGGATGAGGGCGAGGCGGGCGGGGGGAATGGAGTGCCTTGTGAACAGCTTGGGCGCGGGCGACGGTCTTGAGCATTATGAGCGTCGGGCGGTTTCTTGGTGCAGACGCAGAGTTTCCTCCGCCAACGCCGTAGCGTAGGCTCGCGGGCGCGACGGACGCCCGCTGAATCGGCTTGGGCGCGTCAATGAACTCGCGGACATGCGGTGATTGCCCGTCTTTGGAGAAATCGTCTGGAACGCGCCAAACCGTCGGACTTTGATGGAAATCAATCGTGCCTAGCCAGCCGACACCCAGAGACTGCGCGAGGAAATCCCCGCTCCAATGTGCGGCGAAAACTTTCAAGCTGTGTTGAGGTCGCCAATCCCGAGCCCATGAGTTGCACCTCGTCAAAGACCCACTGCGCATCGTTGTGCTGCAACGCGAGGTCCACCGGCCAGCGGAAGCGACTCATGGCGTACCCCCGCATCAGAGCGCGGCTGAGTAACATGTCTTGGGTTCCAATCAGGATGGCTGGATGGCCAAGCCTTTCAAATCAGCAGGGCATGGACTCCTGTTTCGGGATTGGGGAGGAGCGATTTCGAGTGCGGTTCTGCCTCGCCTAGCCGTCGCAGCCGTTCTCTGACATTTCGTTCTGTCTGCTCGACGAGATTCTTGGTTCGGTGTCAACGGGCTAAGCCTCATTGAAGCATGGAAATTTTCGGTTTCTTTCTCGCGCCTAAGGCGTATATCTTCCGGGTCGCAAGGCCCGGCTTCATTGAATAAGGAGACGCGCAGTGCCCAACAAACCGCCGAATGTCGTTCTCGTCTTCGCCGACCAATGGCGTGCCCAAGCCTTGGGGTACGCTGGCGACCCCAATGTGCAAACCCCCAATCTGGACGCGCTAGCCAGCCGCAGCGTCAACTGCACCCACGCGGTGTCTGGCTGCTCGGTGTGCTCACCTGCGCGAGCCTCGCTCCTGACCGGTCAATACCCCCTCACGCACGGAGTCTTCGTCAACGACGTGGAGCTGGGCCAAGACGCCACGAGCCTCGCGCAGGCTTTTAGCGCAGGTGGCTACGACACAGCCTATATCGGCAAGTGGCACGTCAATGGCCGGGGCCGGAGCCGCTATATTCCGCCCGAGCGGCGGCAGGGCTTCGAGTACTGGAAGGTGCTCGAATGCACCCACGACTACAACCATTCCGCGTACTATGCCGGCGACTCGGACGAGCGACTCGTGTGGGAGGGCTACGATGCCTTGGCCCAAACCCGCGACGCCCAAGCGTACCTGCACAACCGAGGCAGCTTCACCTCGACTTCGGGCGAGTTCAAGCCCTTTTTACTGGTCCTATCGTGGGGACCGCCGCACGCTCCCTATCACACGGCACCGGAAGCGTACCAAGCTCGGTACGATCCAGCAGCTATTGCCTTGCGGCCCAACGTGCCGGCCGACTGGGCCGAAAGTGCGCGGCAGTGGCTCGCCGGATACTACGCCCATTGCACGGCCCTAGACGACTGCGTCGGCATGTTGCTCCAGACCTTACAGGAGGACTTGGAGCAAGAGACTATCTTTCTATTTTTTTCGGATCACGGCGACATGCTCGGCTCGCAGGGTATGGACAAAAAGCAAAAGCCCTACGAAGAGTCCATCCGCGTACCGTTCCTGTTGCGCTATCCGGGGATGGGTGCCGCCGGCCGACAGCTCGACGCGCTGATCGACCTGCCAGACATCATGCCGACGCTACTGGGCCTGTGCGGCTTACCGATTCCTTCCACCGTGGAGGGAATCGACTTTTCCGAGTACCTGCAAGGCGGCCCAGACCCCTCGGACGGCACCGCGCTCTTGCAGTGTCCCCATCCCTTTGGGCAGTGGTGGACCGGCGTCGGCGGCCGGTCCTATCGGGGCCTACGCACCCGCCGCCACACGTACGTGCGCGCCTTAGAGGGGCCGTGGCTGCTCTACGACAACGAGGCCGACCCCTTCCAACAGGACAACCTCGTGGGACAGCCCGACCATCAGAGCTTGCTAGACGAATTAGACGCGACCCTAACGCGCCGCCTCGCCGCAGCCGACGACCCCTTCCTCCCCGGCCCGGCCTATCTCGAACGCTGGGGGTACCAAGTAGATGCGCGAGGCACCGTTCCCTACACTGGATGAGGAGTGAAACCCTAAGAATCTGTCTGAAACCCCTAGCGGCCTGTCACGCCTGCTCCACCCGTCCTTTAGGCAGGATAGGCGTGGTGAAGCGGACGGCGGCCAACACGGCAGCCGGCCTTGGGCGAAGCCGCCACGTTTGCACCGCCTAAAGTTGGCGTATATGCGCATGCGCTCGGGGCGCACCCGGAATTTTAAGACAGCTTCTAAACAAAGGAGCACGACATGTATAAAGCTGGAGTCATTGGCTGCCGCGGCATTGGCGTGGCCCACGCCACTGGGATTGTCGGGTCGGATCGCGCCAGCCTCGCGGCGGCTTGCGACCTCGACGAAGCGACCCTCCGCGAGTTTGAGCAACGCTGGCCGGACGCAAGCCTTGCCCTGTACCGCGATCACCGCGAGATGCTCGCCCGAGAATCGCTGGACATCGTCACCGTCGCCACCTCGGATCACCGCCACGCCGACCTAGTCGTCGATGCGGCCAACGCCGGGGCCAAGGGCATCTTCTGCGAAAAGCCGCTGGCCACCAACCTCGCCGACGCCGACCGCATGATCGCCGCTTGCAACGCCAACAATACCACCCTATCGGTTGATCACACCCGGCGCTTCATACCCCTGTGGCGGCACGCCAAAGAAGAAATCGTCGATCGAGGCCTCATCGGCCCTGTGCAGTACGTCGTCGGCGCGCTTTCCGGCCCCCGAGCCATGCTTTTCCGCAACGGCACCCACACCCTCGACGCTATATGCTACTACGCAGGCGCGCAGCCCCAGTGGGTGGTGGCTGAATTGGAAGAAGGGTACGAGGACTACGCCGAGTACCGCGGCGATGGCGGGCACGTGCCGGCCACTGAGCCAGGGGCCAACGGGTACATCCACTTTTCTGGGGGGGTGCGGGGTTTCTACATTGGCGGCTCTAAGACCACGCCAGCACCCAAGCAGCAAATCGAAGTAGTCGGCACCACTGGACGAGTACTCCTCGGCAGCGACAGCGGCACCCTATATCGCGACGAAGAGCCAGAACCCCTCGCGCCGCCGACTTGGCCGGTCGAGGGCATCCCTGCCGGCATCCACGAACTGATCGCATCCATGGACCAAGGGGTCGAGTCGGTCTCGCCGGGCCAGGCTGGCCACCTCGTAGTAGAGCTGATTATCGGATTTTTAGAATCGCAAAAACAGGGCAACGTACCGGTGCCTATCCCAGTACCTAGGTAATAACCGACGCCCGTTGGCTCCGTAGGGGCGTCCCTTGTGGACGCTCTCTTTTTACGCCTAGTCCAAATCCACGACCACCCGGCCGGCCTCCACGTTAGCCGGATAGGTCCGCACCCGCACCTTTTCGGGTTCGCAGAGCGAGCGGCCCGTGCGCACATCGTATTCCCAGCCGTGCCACGGACAGCTCAGAATTTCGCCCGCGCACCCCAAGACAATCTCGTCCCCTGGGCAATGCGCTAGCGCCGTACCCTCAATTCGGCCGGCCGACAGGCGCGCTCCTTGGTGCGGGCAAACATCGCGGAGCGCGTAGCAGGTACTTCCCTGCCGCACGATGGCCAAGCCTCGCCCCCCGACCTCGACTCGGCGGACCTCGCCGTCGGCAAAGGCATCGATCGGACCTACGTCAACGCGCCGCGAACCCATAAAATGCCTCGGCATTATCGACCATGATGCCCTGGCGCAATGCGTTGTCAATCGCCGGTGGCAGGGCACGGGCCGGCGAGTCAAAGTCCCAATGCGGATAGTCGGTGGCGAACATCAAGAAATCCTCGCAGCCGATCATGTCGATGATGTGCAACAAGTGCTGAGGGTCGTCTGGCTCTTCCATGGGCTGGGTCGTGGCGCGGCAGTGCTCGCGGATGTATTCGCTGGGCCGCTTCTTCAGCCACGGCACCTCGCTGCGCAAGCCCCGGTAGTTTTTGTCTAGCCGCCACATCAGCCCGGGCAACCACGCGAATCCCCCCTCGATAAGCGCGACGCGTAGATCTGGGAACTCGCAGAACACCCCTTCGCAAACAACGCTGGTGACCTGCGCCTCAAAGGCTTGCGACATGGCCGTGTGATCTTCGATGTAATAGGAAGGCCAGCCGCAGGCCGTAATGGGCTGGCCACTGCCGCCGAAGTGGATTCCCACCGGCAGGCCGACCTCGCAGGCCGCGGCAAAAATCGGTCTGAACTGCCGCTTGCCATACGGCGCACTCGACCGCACCAAGAGCAACACCTGCACAAAGCGCGGATCTGCCGCCGACCGCTTGATTTCCGCGGCCGCCTCCGCCGGATCGTTGGCATTGACCACAATTGAGCCGCGCCAGCGCGAATCGCGGTCGAGCCAAGCGTGCGCGGTCCACTCGTTGACTGCGCGCATCAGCGCATTGGCAAAATCGAGGTTGTGCAGGGACGTCATGCCGTAGAGCGGGTTGAGCACGGCCACGTCAATGCCCCAAGCGTCGAGCAACTGGGTGCGCGCAAAATCGGGATCGCCGCCCGGCCTTAAGCCCGAAGGCGGCCAAGCATCGCGCCGCGCAGCTTGGGCAAACCCCTTGGGATAAATCGGCCCGGACGGGCCGCTAAACCCGGATTGCCGCACGTACGCCTGCCAGCGCGCCGACAAATAGGGCATGAGGTCGTCGATAGAGTTCGGATAGTTGTGGACATCGCAGTCGATCAGCGAAACGTCAGCCGAGGACGCGACTTCGACGGCGTATTCGGTTTGGGACATGATAGCGATTGCTTGGTGAAGGGTGAAGGGCGGGTGGTTTCTATTGAAGAATGGGGCGAACATAGGCTGCGTCAATTCCTCACTCCTCGCAGGTTGACGCGGGAGGAGCAGATTTGTTCGCCAGCCTTGTTTAGTAGTATAATATCCCACTATGGCTACGCCACTTACCGATCTAGAAGCGCGCTATGGCCCGCGGCAAGGGCTGCTACCTGTGGGATGTCGATGGCCGGCGCTACGTCGATTGCGCCAACCACCACACGGCCCAAGTCCTCGGGCACGGGAACGAGCGCGTGGAGGCGGCCGTGCGCGAACAGATGCAAAAGGGCATTGCCTTGGGCGCACCCACTGGCATTGAGAGCGAGATCGCCCGCGCGATGTGCAACCGGGTGGATGCGCTGGAGCGGATTCGCTTTTTTTTCTTTCGCTCATCGAGCAAGGGTACTTCCTCGGTCCGGGGCTGAGCATGTGCGCACTTTCTACTCCCATGGACGCCCAACACATCGACGGCTTAGTCGCCGCTGTGGGGAACGCGCTGGCGGAAATAGCCTAAATACAACAACGGAGAACGCCATGCCCGTGCTCAGCCCCGAACAAATCGCCCAGTACCAGCAAGACGGGTACACTATCTTGAGAAAGGCCCTCCCCGCAGCAGACGTGTGTACGCTCCGCGCCCACATCAAAGGGATCGCTTCGGGCACGGTGCCCTTCCCGGAGGCGAGCATTGAGTTCGATCCCAACGCGCCCCGGCAACGCCACATCGATCACTTGCGCAAGATCAATGGACCGTCCCAATGCGATCCATTCTTCCGCGACCACGCAGCGCGGGAGCCGCTCCTCACCGCAGCCACCGACCTGCTCGGTCCAGACGTCAAGCTTTTCGGCGACCAAGTTTTTATCAAGGGACCGGGTGGCATAGAAAAGACCTATCACCAAGACTCCGCGTACTTCCACATTGAGCCGATGGCCCTTGCCACCGCTTGGGTCGCCTTAGACGATGTAACCCTTAAAAATGGCTGCTTGTGGGTCGTGCCGGGCAGCCACCGCGAGGGGCTAGTGGACCACAGCGAGGTGTGGATGGTCGGCCCGCGGCAAGACAAGAAAGTTCCAGACGACGCCATCGACCGCCAGCGCGAACGTCCCATCCTGCTGCAAGCGGGCGACTGCTCCTTCCACCACAGCCTGCTTCTGCACCGCTCCGGCTCCAACCAGACGACGACGCGACGACGCGGAATGGCCACTCACTACATGAGCGCCCGCTCGCACTGGACGGGCCGCCCCGAGGACAAGCCTGAATATCCCCTGTTGCGGGGACGCGAATGCGCCGGCTGCGTCTGAGGCACCTCCCCTAACCAAAAGGAATATCCATGAGCCAATACTGGGTTGAAGACGGACAAACGCTGCTGTTCATCGGCGACAGCATCACCGACTGCGGTCGCCGCGCTGCCGAGGCCCCGCTGGGCAACGGGTACGTGCGCCTGTTCGCCGAGCTGGCCACGGCCCGCTTCCCCGAGCGGCGGGTCCGCTACATCAACAAAGGCATCGGCGGCAACCGCGTCACCGATTTAGCCACCCGCTGGCGGGACGACGTACTCTACCACCGGCCAGACCGGCTGTCGGTCAAAATCGGCATCAACGACCTGCACAGCCATTTGCGCGGTGCCGAAGACGGCGTCGATCCAGCCCGCTTCGCCGCCGCCTATGAACAGTTACTAGAGATTACCCAAGACGAACTAGGCTGTCCGCTCGTATTGCTCACCCCGTTTTACATTTCCACCGACCACAGCGGCCAGACCATCCGCAGCCAAGTACTCGAATTGCTGCCTCGGTATCTCGAAGTGGTGGAGCGGCTGGCCGAGCGTTTCAATGCCCGCCTAGTGCGCCTGCACGACATCTTCCAACGGCAGCTTCAGTACCGCGACGCTGATACCTTCTGTCCAGAACCGGTCCACCCCAACCAAGCCGGACATTTGGTAATCGCCCAAGCCCTGATGGATACCCTGATCGCGTAGGGGATAGCAGCTACCGTTGCGACCTTTCTAAAAAAGAAATTTCCGCGTACGTTAAGTTTACTCCTGCGCTTCTTCTCGATCCCGATCCATAATTAGCTACTCCAAGCAGGATAGCCGACTGCACATACCGTGCCACCCTAAAAGGAGAACGCGTATTATGCTGCTTCGCTTAGCCCTATTCGCCCTTGCCGTTGGTCTATGGAGTTGTGGAGACGACAGCGATCCTGCACCAACGGCTCCAGAAGAGGCGGTTCTGCGCCCGACCGGACAGTTGCAGCCTTGGGATCTTTCGCCCATTGTCTCGGCTGACGAGGTTCGTTCCATGCCCGTGGGTACGCCCGTATTTCTGCGCACTGAATTTGCTCACGGTGAATTGGCTGACCTCGAAATGACCTTCGTCCAAGTGGTCGATGACTTCTTGTCGCCCATGCCGGTTTACATGGTAGAAGCCTCCGATCCCGTTTTGATACAGCTCGGGGGCATTGCTAAGGGGATGAGCGGTTCGCCCATTTTTACGGAGCAGGGCACTTGGGGGGCCATTGCTTATGGATTTGATTCCCAGGACAGCCCGCCGTACTACTTTTTTGCCACCCCCATAGAATGGGTCATCGGCACTCGGGGAATGATGCCAGCGGCCAAACGCACGGCCACTTGGGAAGGCAACCGCATTACCCCTTTGGAAACCCCCTTGCTGAGCACGGGACTCAATGGGGTGCATTCGCTGCCTGAAGGGATCTCGTCCCTCCTGAGCACGGCCACCGCCGCTGGTCTGACCCAAGAGCGCCAAGACAGCTTTGAAGCAGGCAGGCCCCTGACGGTTGGGTTACTGCTCGGAGAGCTCACTGTAGGCACGTTGGGAACCATATCGTACGTCGATGGCAACCGGATATATGGGTTTGGGCATCCAATGTCCGGTGCTGGTCCGGTAGAGCTTCCCATAATCGAAGCACGGGTACTCGGCGAAGTTTCCAATTTGTCCGCCCCGTATAAGTTTGCGACGCTGAATCCAACAGTGCGGGGAACCCTGACCGAAGACCGTTTGCCCGCGGTTCGCGGCGTCCTCAATGAGGAGCCAGACTTAATACCTGTTAAGAGCGTATATGCGTTTCCTTCAGGGAGCACAGTCGAACTTGCACACAGGGTAGCCGTCGGTCTCGACTCATATACGTCGCTCGATCTCGTTGCTGGTGCTGCTTTTATGCCTTTGGCCAACCGGATTGACAACGATCCTGAGCACAGCATCCGCGTTACAACGGATATTTCTTTTGCCGGCACCGATTCAACGCTCGCTCGTTCCCTGCTCTACTCCTCGCCAGAAGGGCGGCTTGGGGATTCCATTTTCAATGCTTATAGCGACTTATCATTCGCACTCTCGGAACTTATGACGCGGAACGACTACGCCTTGCAGGTGCGCGAGGCCGAGGTGCATGTCGAAGTGATTCCTGAGACTCGTTTTGCCACCGTGACGAAGGTTACTACCGACTCGGTTATCAGCCTTGGCAGTACGCTGAATATTACCACTTTGCTGCGCGTGGGACGGCGCAGCAGCCGAGAGGTCGAACTGGCCCTCAGCGTGCCGGATACGCTGTTCCCTGGCTTTTACCAGCTCGAAGTGGGGTCTGTTGCAACATTAGGGGAAGATGCTGGTTGGGAATGGGAAAATGACCCGTCGTTGTTTGATGATTTTTGGGGCGCGGAAACGCTCGACGATGTTTTTGTACGAGTGAATAAACCCGACGAAAACGTCCTTTTAAAAGCTCGCTTGACGTTTGTCTCGCCATCCGGGCCACCGCCTTGGCTTGAAGGTGAGGGCGAACCTGAGTTCGGATTTGATGAGTTTCTGGATCCCGAGTTTCTAGATCCCGAGTTTCTGGATCCCGGCTTTCCTCCTGCCCAGCCTGCACCTATTTCTACGCAGGAAGACGTCGATTTATTACTCACAGGTATTCAAACCCTTGAGATAGAAGTATTAGAAGGGGAAATAGTAGAAGAGGAGTAGCAGGCCAGTACGCATACACCCCGTTAAAACGCGGGAATTTCAAACAGCTTCTTAATTCCCGCTATTAAGTTGTGAAGCCTTTATCTGCATCAACCTCTTTTGTAGATAAAGGCTCCTTTCTAATAATCTGCCACCGACCCATCCCGCAGTCGATTGTCCGGCCACTTAAACTGCCGCTCGCTCGCCCGGCCTACGGCAATGGCCTGTTCCTCGTCGATCTCCACCCCCAATCCCGGCCCCTCGGGCAGCGACGCATATCCCTCCGCATCCAAGGTCCACGTCTTGTGCGCCACGCCTTCCGGCAGTTGGTGCTCATAGCCCTCGTGGATGAGGAAAAACGCCACTGAGGCCGCCACGTGTAAGCTCGCCGTCAGGCCCAAAAACGACATGGTGCAATGCGGGGCAATCGGCACGTGATGCGCCTCGCACAAAGCGGCGACCTTCTGCATCTGGCTGATGCCGCCGCCGTGGCCGCAGTCGGGCTGCAGGATATCGACGACTTGGGCCTCCAAAATCTCGCGCACCTCCCAAATGGTGCGGTCGCGCTCGCCAGTAGCCAACGGTACGGGCACGGCCGCACGTAGCTTGTGCATGGCCTCGATGTTGCCCGGCACCCACGCCTCTTCCAAAAAGAGCAAATCGTCCGGCTTGAGATAACCGGCAAATTGCTTGACCAGCGGCAGCGGCATCATGCTGTGTGCATCGAACATAACCGCCCCATCCGGCCCCACCTTGGCGCGGGCGTCGGCCACCCGCTGTACCAACTCCGCCACCTCGGCTGGCGTCCCCGCGTGATAGCGCGCCCCCCCAGGGCTGACCTTGATCGCCTTCGGGCTAGGATACATCCATACCTTGTCGCGGCAGGGGCCGCCCAACAGGCGATATACCGGCACCTGATAGAGCTTGCCGGCAATGTCCCATAGCGCCATGTCAATGGCCGCAATCACGTGCATCATCAGCCCGCCGCCGCGCAGGTTGCGATGGGCGCGGAACAGCCGCTGCCAGTGGTGCTCGATGCGCGTCGGGTTTTCGCCGACGATGAGCGAGCCCAGCGACTCGGCCAAGGTGCAGGCGACTTTGGTTTCCACGTTGTTGATCTCGCCCCAGCCGACCTCCCCCATATTCGTCTCCACCTTCACGTATCCCTTGGCTCCCACCGGAATGGCCGTCAAGCGCTCGACTCGAATGGCCGAGCCGCGATCTTCCACTTTCATTATGCTTCCTCCTATTTTAAGATTCGGACTTTCCTAGAATAAGGACTGTTTAATCAGTGGTCAGGGGTCAGGGGTCAGTCCCATCCGCCCCCTTGGCGACGGGTCCCGGAACATCGACGCGGGGGACCGCGCGGGCCCGGACGAGGGCTACGGGCATACCGAGTGAAACCGCCTACATGAAACCGGAATCCCCAACCGTACACTAGGAAATTCCGTTAAGATTTGCTTCTAACGCCATTCTCCTGCGGTTGCGACCTGCTTGACCTCCGCGGCCAGTCGTTGGAATGCGGCTAATCTATGCAGAATACTAAAATCGCCGATCATTTCAGCCACGCGATGGGCGCCCGACCGCCAATTGAAACGCTCTAGGCGACGCCCTTGGAGACCGCTTGCCTGACGCAGGAGCTCGCAGAGGAGTTGTTTGGGATCGGCCAACTCTTCGAGCTTTTGCACATCTGGCATATCTAGCGGCTGAGTGCCGTTGGGATTGCCCGCAGCCTTTCTCAACGCAGCTTCGTCGATGAGCAACCACGCTTCCTGCATCCGCACGGGGACCACGCAAACAACGCGAACCAAACCTTCCACTGAACTTTCCTCTAGGGCCTCGCAGATTTCTGCATCGCGCTCTTCAATTGAAGCACTCTCCGCGTCCCGATGCACAAAGAGCAGCTCGCAAGGATACAGTTCAACGCTCCGGTTAATGCGCTCGGAAAGTTTCTTGGGAGGATGTGGCAAGCGACTCAGGTCGGCAAACTCCGCTTGGATGGGAATCGCACCATAGGACTGGCGCAACAGCCAAGTGAGAATCGGTAGGAGGGCGCGGTCAGACGATCCATCCGCCACCAGCGTGTAGCGCATTTCCTGCATCCGACGCCAGACTACCCAGAAAAAGATAGAAGGAGTTGCATATCCGCCCTATCGACTACCCGTTTCTGCTTTGATACCTCTATGTAATTCTTAGGCAGCACCGGATTCAGATAAGGAAGCAGATCGCCGCGCACGGCGTCCTCGCCCACTTTGGCTCGCCAAGTATCGGACAGGCAGAGAAAATGAGCCTTTTTGCAGAGGCGTCCCTCCTCGTCTATGGCCTCTTTGGCCTTTACAAATACAACGCTATCATCCGGGACTTGCTGGAATACTACAGGCGAGTGAGTATTGACGATCATTTGGCGTAGTGGATTATCCTCCCCAACAGGCTCTTGGGTATTCACTGCAATATCCTTGAGTAGTTGCAGTATAGCTGGAATCCGAGCCGGATGAATGCCATTTTCCGGCTCTTCCAAACAAAGCACTCCCTGCATCTCCGGGTCGCTCTCCAAGACAGCCAGCGCAAGGAAGCGCAAAGTACCGTCCGACAGAGCGCGTGCTGGATGAAAGGTTCCTTCCTCGTTTTTTGCATACAAAGTCAATAGTTCCCGCTTCTCATCTCGCTCTATATGGATATCATGCACACCGTCGATGAGTTCGACTAAGCGGTTGGCAATCTGGCTATATACGGAGCCTCCTTCCGGTTGCCCATCACGGCGGGCCAAGCGATACAACGTAGCCGCCAGATGGCGGCCATCCGCACCTAAGCGTGTATGAGCACTAAATTCATCGGGCTTTCTCAGGGCCGAAGGTTCCAGTTGCAACATCTGCCAAGATTCCATTTCTCGGCGAGCAACCAATACCGTGGGGCTTTCCGCCGCATTGGCTATGGAGAGCACTGTGCGAGGTAGATTAGCGGCTGATCGGGGCAAAGGACGCCCACTGGTGCCGCCATCCTGATGCAGTTTTATGACTCTATTTTCGCCCTCGTCGGCGGTTGAAATGAAGGGTGCGTGGCGCTTGCCGCATACTGCGGATTTGCGCCAGTCCTTTGCACTGTGAGGAAATAAAAGGTGTTGGGAGGCGTCGCGTTGGGCGATGGGGACCAATTCTTCTTTGACGATGGCGAGATTACCTCGCACCAGGCTGTCAGCCGTCTCGTGGTAAGCAAGCTCTAGGGAATAACGCAAAAATGTAATACTGGCTTCGGCTTCCTGCCCCAAGTCGTCGGTGGCTCGCCGCGGCACGATCATCTCGGCCTCAAAAGTCATGCGCTCGGCATAGTGGTTGCCTACGCGGTGAAAAAGGTCGCGCACGGGTGCTGTGCGGCTGTCTTGGTCGCGCACGGCGGCGGCGGCCTCCATGAGCGTGTGATTGGCCAGTGCGCTCAGGAACCGAATCGCGTCGAATAGGTTCGACTTACCCACCCCATTCGGCCCAACCACACAGGTAAACGGACCGAGGTACAAATCCACATCCACCAAATTTTTGAAGTTAGAGACTTTCAGTCGGGTCAACATAGATCCTCTCCTCATTGGGAGGGCTTACATCTCTTGGTTCTAGTCAGATGTTCAAATAATAGGCAACCTCTTAAACCCCTGCTACTCATTCGGCATTGGCCCTACCGACGCCTCGTTCTTAGCTTAAAAAAACTACCCTCACTTAACGACAGGAGACATTATGGTCGAACCCAACGACATCCAACGCCCCTCCAAAGACCTCATCAATGCCCTCGCCCCTATCTCCAGCGCGACCGCGGCTGGCGAACTAGCCCGCTTGGGCATCCGCGATCCTCACATCCAAGGCCCAATCGCCCGCACCCCGGGCAAGCACATCGTCGGCCCAGCCTTGACCTTGCAGTTTATGCCCAAGCGCGAAGACCAGTACTCGGTCGATGAGTACGCCGACCCGGAAAAGCAACTCCACCGCCACGCCCTCTACCACACCCAACCCGGCGACATCATCGTCGTCGATGCCCGCGGCGACCTGCACAGCGGGGTCTTCGGCGAGATGATGCTCACCTTCTTCATGGGGCGCGGCGGCGCCGGTGCAGTCATCGACGGCTGCATCCGCGACTTCCCCAAAGTGATCGAAGATCTCGACATCGGACTTTGGCTACGCGGCACAACCCCCAACTTCCACACCCAAACCAACATCTTCCCCTTCGCAGTCAACGTGCCCATCGCCTGCAGCGACACCTTAGTCATGCCCGGGGACATCATCATCGCCGACGACGACGGCGCCACCGTCGTCCCGGCCCAACTCGCCCCCGAACTAACCGAAAAGGCCCACGCCCACGCCGAGTGGGAGGACTTCAGCCGCATGAGGCTGGCCGAGGGCGGGCACCTGCGCAAGTACTACCCGCTTAGCGAAGAAGCGCGCACCGAATACGAAGCGTGGAAGAATAACCAATGACCACTGATCACTAACCACTAACCACTGATCACTAACCACTAACCACTGATCACTAACCACTAACCACTGATCACTAACCACTAACCACTGATCACTAACCACTAACCACTGATCACTAACCACTAACCACTGATCACTACTATGACCCCGCGCCCCAACATCGTCTTCGTCCTCACCGACGACCAAGGCTACGGCGACCTTGGCTGCCACGGCAACGAGGTGATCCGCACGCCTTGCCTCGACCACTTCCACCAAGACGCCGCGCGCTTCACCGACTACCACGTCGGCTCCACCTGTGCCCCCACCCGCGCCGGCCTTCTCACCGGCCACTACTGCAATAGCACCGGTGTCTGGCACACCATCGGCGGCCGCTCGCTGTTGCGCTCCGATGAGTGGACCCTTGCGGACGCGCTTACCAGCGCTGGGTATCGCACCGGGCACTTTGGCAAGTGGCATCTCGGCGATAGCCCGCCCTACCGCCCGCACGAGCGCGGCTTTGCCGAATCCGTGTACCACGCTGGCGGCGGCATCGGCAACACGGGCGACGCCTGGGGCAACGACTACTTTGACGACACCTATTTCAAAAACGGCGTCCCCACCCCGTACGAGGGCTACTGCACGGACGTGTTCTTCCGCGAGGGTCGGCGCTTTATCGAAGAAAACGCCGACGGACCGTTCTTCTGTTATATCGCCACCAACGCGCCGCACGGGCCGCTCAACATCGCGCCGCGCTACGTCGGGCAATACCGCGACACCACTCCGCACGAAGACCGCGCTCGCTTCTACGGCATGATCACCAACATCGACGAGAACTTCGGCCGCTTGCAAGTTATGCTCGACGAGTTGGGCGTCGCTGACAATACCATCCTCATCTTTATGACCGACAACGGCACGGCCACAGGCGTCGAATTAGACGCCGAGCAGTTCCCCCGCGAAGGGCCGGGCAGCTACAACGCTGGAATGCGCGGGAAAAAAGGTTCCCCGTACGAAGGCGGTCATCGCGTACCCTTTCTCATCCGCTATCCCAACGGGCAAATCGCCGGCGGCCGCGACATCGACGCGCTGACCAGCTACGTGGATTTCATGCCGACCCTGCTCGACTTGTGCGGGGTCGAAATACCGGCCGGGCGCACCTTTCACGGCCAAAGTCTAGTGCCGCTTTTACGCGGTGCAGACGATGCGGCTTGGGCCGATCGCGTCACCGTCTGCGACACCCAGCGCGTCGCCGATCCGGTCAAGTGGCGTAAGAGCGCGGTGATGCAGGGCAAGTGGCGGCTCATCGACGGTCGCACGCTCTACGACCTCGATGCGGATCCCGGCCAGCGTCAGGATATCGCCGCCGCGCATCCCGACATCGTCGCCGAGCTGCGCGCTTCGTACGATGAGTGGTGGGAGCTCGTGTCCGAGCAGTTCGGCCGCGACGAGCCGATTGCCTTGGGCGGGGACGACCAACCGGCTAAACTCACCACCCACGATATCCGCAATGAGGCGTGTAGCGCCGTCTGGAATCAGCGCCAAGTCCGCGCCGGGCAGGTTACGAGTGGTTTTTGGGCCGTCGATGTCAAAGAGGCGGGCCGTTACCAGATTGAGCTGCGGCGCTGGCCCGAAGAAACCGGCTATTCGCTTACTGCGGGGATTGAGGGCGACGACAGCGGCTGGTATCGCGCTGGCATCCAGCCGAAAGATGCTCCGGCCTACGAAGGCGGGATCGCCCTCCCCCTCGGTTGGGCACAGCTATCCATCGGCGGCCAGAATCTCCAGCAAGAAGTCGATCCCACCGCGACGAGTGCCCGCTTTGAGACCGACCTCGCCGCTGGTCCCGACCGGCTCTACGCCTCGTTCTACGATCGCGCCGAGCGGATTATCGCCCCTTACTACGCGTACGTGCGGCGGCTGTCGGCCTAGCGCGTATGTGCCAGATTTTTAACAGTTTAGACCGCGCTTCCCTTTTGGTCATTCACTCCCTGATCGGCACTATATTGCTCTCGACGCCAGCATACGCCCTGTCAAGCTCTTTCTGTATTGCGAGATGCCGTCACCAGCCGGCAATGGCGGCACGTCCTTCCCGGTTAATTGGCCTATCCCTTCCGGCGCGGCTACCCATCGCTTGACGAGTCGGCGGGAACAGGTCTTGGCGACAACGAGACCATCTCATGGTCGCTTTTTTTTTCTGACTCGCGAGCAGCGCGGCAAATGGCCTTAATGTCGTAATGATACCGCGCCGCATACTCTTCGCGTATGCGCCGGACTTCTTCAACGATTGGATCGCGCCACATGATGTTAGACCTCCATGAGTTCTTGGGGGGTACAGATAGTTGGTGGTTCGTACCCGAAGGATCGGCAAATAGCCTCAATTCGAGGACGAAGCACAGCATTGGCAATATGCGTACAATTCCAGGTTAGTAGGTATTCCATGTCGCAAACGGTTGCAATTGCGACGTGTAAGGCATCCACTTGTGCCTTCTCAGGTAGAGGCACTTGGCGGACCAATGCATCGGCTAAAGTCTCAACAGATTCGGTGACAGCAAGTTGCCGGATAGTAGCGATCATATCCAAACGCGCTTTCGCGAGAACCGCGTCTCCCGCTACACACTCATTGATAACAAATTGCGAAATGAAAAGGTCAAAATTTTCGCGTCGGTCGTTCCCCAATCGTGGGTCAATTGCTGGTTTGCCGCCGAGACCAAATCACGACTTGGTCTCGATGTGAGGTAACTGATGAAGCTGGTTTCGATGTAAACTGTAGATTTCATAATCTTGGCAATCACTTAGCTTCAACCGATTCGCCGTTATTTTTCATATCGGCATACACCATGTCGAGCTCTTGCTGAATTGCGAGCGTCAGCCCAATGGCCGTCACCATCCGGCAGTAGGTGAGGATGTCGGCGAGGTTGAGGCAGCGATCCTGGCGATACCCCAATCACTTGGTAAAACCGAGAGTTGCATATGTGTCTCGCTTCCTGATGATCTGGCAGTCCGTGTACTCGATTAACGTGTCGCGGACTGCCCGTGTTAGTTGTCGACTTTCGCCAACGTGCGCAGCTCGAATTGGCTCCAATTTATACCACTTCTATTGCAGTGCCTTCTAATACTCTTGGATTCATTCCCGCTCCTTGTGAATCCACCCCCAGAATAGATTATCGCGCTCATTGCCCGCCGCCAAGTATTCGGCCTTGAGCTGTGACAGCGCGTCACCGGCGTAGTCTTCGTCCAGCGCGAGGCCGTATTGCCCGGCGGCGTTAATGCCGAAGATCGCGTTTTTCACCGGACCGTCGGCCGGGCCGGGCCGAGCGGCGCTAGATCGAGCTTGTCCTGCAAGTCGGGCGGCAGTTCAATCCGGCGAAAGGCCTCAATCTGCCGTTGCGGCGAGCCAAACCAAATCGAATCCGCCCCCCACAACACCTGATCAACGCCGAGTCCCTTGACTAATTTGGCCACCATGGCCGCGGCCAGTCGCGGATGCGTAATCGCCAGCGCCCCGAACGACAGGCCAATATCCGCGTACACGTTCGACACCCCGTATTCAGCCGGGATGGCAGCCAGCTCGTCGATCCAAGCCAGCCGCCCGGTACGCTCAAATTCCTCGCGGACCGCTTCGGCGTCTCGCCATATCTTCAAACCCGCGTGGTAGATGTGAAAATTCAGGTCGGGCCACGCTGCCGCCGCGCCGCCCACGTCCTCGACACTGGCGTATTGCCAGTTGGAAATGCGCTCGTAGTCAATCGGCAAAACGCCCTTGTGGATGCAGATGTTGCGCGCGCCGAGCTGGCGGGCCTTTTCGTAGGTGGGCCACGTCCGTTCTTCGTCGTCGAGACGCTAAGGCCGGTCAAAGGTGGGATGGTAGCCCAGCACATCGCCGATGGTGTAGCCCTTCCAAGAGTCCACCTTCAATTCCGTTGCCGCCGGTTCCATCAGTTCAAGGTACTCCGATGCACTCGGCCAGATGACCCCGTGGGCGAACATCCGCCGCGTACCGGCAATCTTGTTGACTTGGTCCCGCGTGGCGACCATCTGCCGATCGGACAACAGCGTCTTTTCGGGATCGACCGAAGGCGAGGTGCTCAACAGCGCGAGCGTGGTATCGCTGTCGAAAAACATGTCTTTGACGTAGTAATCGAACTTGTAGTACTTCAGGTCCAGCTCCTGCTCAACCAGCACTGGATTCCAAGGGGTCCGGGCTTGGTTGTTGCCCCGCGCCACATCGCGCAGCCAGAGCTGGCCTTCCCAAGTGTAGTCCTCGCGCACGTGGTGGGTGTGGACGTCAAAGATAAACTGGTCGCGAGTTTGGTTGCGCTGGTCTTTGGCGGCCGCGGGGTCTTCGGCCTCTGTGGATCGACGCGATAGACATCGCCATAGACTTGACTCATCGCCATAAACGCCGCGGCCATGCCGCTGGGCGAGTGGAGATACCGCTGGCGGTATCTCCTAGAAATCGGTCTTTTCGCACATCAGCACCTCAGCCTGAGCTTGGCGGCGAGACTGCGGCGGCGGGAAGCACTCACCGCTGGATACGACTTGGGTAGGGATGGGCGTCTCGACCCGCTTGCGGTAGCCGCGCTGCACATGCAGCAACTGCCTTGCGGTGAGCCAATCAGACATGGTTAGGGTCCTTTCTTGTGACTGAAGATACGCTACAATAGCCGTAGTGCATTAATCCGCCGCACTTTACTTTCATCCCCACGCCGAGCACACCACGTGCGCCGGCTTCACTCGGAGGGTTTATCATGCGCATCGGCATCATGGGCGTTCACTACGGCCACATCAGGGGCATGATCCAGTCCGCCTTACAGGCGCAAAACGGGCACATCGTCGGCTTGGTTGAAGACGACGACGCGCTGTGTGCGCGCTACGCATCCATCCCCCGCTTTGCCACTTTAGAGGACATGATCGCCCGCGCCCGACCCGATCTAATCCTCGAAGGCTTGATCCACCACGAGAAAACCGCGCTCGTGGAGACCTGCGCCCGCGCCGGTATTCACCTGCTCCTCGATAAACCCCTGTGCCGCACGCTCGACGACTGGGATCGCATGCGCTGCGCTGTCGCCGAGTGTGCGATCCACGTGTCCATGTGGTTTACCTCGCGCAGCTATCCGCCGTTTATCGCCCTGCGCCAAGCCATTCTCGACGGTGCGCTCGGGACCCTCGCCAGCCTCATCTCCACCCACCCGCACAAGCTCGGCCGCTCGACGGCCCCGGCGTGGTATTTCGACCCGAATCAGTACACGGGCACGTTCCACGATCTGGCTTGCCACGGCGTCGATCAAATCCGCTGGCTCACCGGGGCCGAATGTGTCGGCGTCCACGCCCTCACCACTTGCAAGCGGTTCACGGCCGAGCCGCGCCTAGACGACCACGTGCAGGCTTCCTTCGAGCTATCCGACGGCGCATTAGCAACCCTCACCGCCGACTGGCTCACGCCCCAAGCGGCGCCCTCGTTTGGCGACACCCGCTTCATCGTCATGGGCACAGCCGGCTCGGCGCACCTGCGCGCTTATGCCGACGATCACCTGCTCATCGCCACCAACGAGCGCGGTCCGTACTCACCCGATTTGCCCGCAGACCGAAGCGGCGCATTCGTCGCCAACCTAATCGACGCCATTGAACGCAGCACCGACCTCTTCATCCCCACCCGATCGGTGTTCGCCACGGCCCAAGCCTGCCTGTTGGCCCAAGAGTCCGCCCGGCAAGGGGGCGCGTTCCTCCGCATTCCGCCGTTTGCGCTATGAGCGACAAGTTCGGCATGGACCTAGCCGCCGAATTAGGATCGCAGATCCAAAAGGTCGAGCCGCGCTTTGGGCTAGCGTCTTTCCTCGCGTCCTTCGCCCACACGTCAAACGGCGGTTGGGCCAGCCAAATCGCCGCAGCCCTCGCTGAGCACCTGCCGCCCCACTACCCCGACGCCCTGCGTATCTTGCACCAGATCCTCGGCCCAATGCACCCCGCCGACTACCCCATACCCGACCAAGGCTACAAGCTAGCACCCATCGCCCATTTTGTCGCTCAATACGGGCAGGCGCACTTTGCCACGTCTATGGCCGCACTCGCCGCACTGGCCACGCGCACGTATGCCGCCCAAGTCGCACTGCGCTCGTTCATAGCGCTCCAGCCCGAACGCACACTGGCGCAATTGTACGCGTGGACCAAGCATCCCAACGCCCGCATCCGCCGCCTCGTCAGCGACGCCACGCGCCCTCGTCTGCGCCTGCGGATCATGCCCGGGGTCAACCAACTAACCGCCTTCATCGCCGACCCGCGCCCCCTGCTCGACTTGCTGGAGTACCTAAAAGACGACCCCTGCCCCCAAGTGCGGAAATCCGTGGCCGGCAACCTAAGCGACATCCTCAAAGACAACCCCGACGCCGCGTACGCCTGTCTAACGCGCTGGCGCGCCGATGCCAGCAAGCAACGCGTACAAATCGTGCGCCACGCTCTGCGCTCTGCGCGCAAAAAAGGCGATCCGCGCGCCCTCGCCTTACTCCCGTAATTCGCAATTTCTTCAGCGAGGTATAAAACCATGTCCACCACGCTCATCGACCCAAAAAAGCACCGCCAGCTCTTCCTCGACAGTCGCGCCTTAGTCTCTGAACAAGGCACCGCCCGCACTCTGCACCCTCCCAAAAGGTGCGGCCCCTGCATCACCGGCGGCATCCAGAGCCGCAGCGCACCCTTGTGGAACCCGGACGAGGCGCACTACGAATGGTGGTACAACGGCCCGCAGGCCCGCTTTGCCATCTCCCGCGACGGCGAGCACTGGGAGCAACCCTCCCTCGGGTTATGCGAATGGGACGGCAGCAAAGACAACAACATCGCCTGCGACCCCAACGGCCCGGGCCTGTACCACATCGTCCGCGACGAGCGCGATCCAGACCCGAGCCGCCGCTACAAGGCCCTGTTCGACGCGCTCGACGGCCGCTGCGGCGCCATTTCGCCCGACGGCTTTGCCTGGACCCCGCTCACCAGCTCCTTTATCCCCAGCCAAGACGAGTCCCAGTTCGCGTACGATCCCTATACAGAGCAGTACCTCGCCTTGGTCAAGCAACCCACCGAGTGGGGCCGCTCGGTCTGGCTGGCGACCAGCCGCGATTTCGACCACTTCACCGCGCCCGAACTCATCTTACACGCCGACGAAACCGACTGGGAAAACTGCCGTCAGCGCGTCCGCACCATCATCGAAGACCCAGCGTACATCACCCCACCAATCGTCGATGACGAAGACTACCACGCCGAGATCTACAACATGGCCGTCATGCCCTATCAGGGGCTGTACATCGGCTTCCCCACGGTTTTCAACCCCATCGGTGCCATCCCGCCGCCAGCCACCAACTTCACCCGCATCAACCAGATCGAAATGGCGGTCTCGCGCGACCTGCACACTTGGGATCGCGTGGCCGACCGCACGCCCTTTATCGGCATTGAACCCTTTGACGGGGAAAACTACGGCACCAGCCAGCTCCTCATGGCCGGTGCGCCGCTGGTGCGCGAAGATGGCGAGATTTGGATTTACTACAACGCCCTTCGCATACCGAGTAGCGTGGAAATGTACCGGCGCTTCAACCGCTGCAAGGAGTTATTCCGGCTCGGAGTAGAAGAGCGCCACTTCGCCGACCCGGGCGCACTCTGCTTGGCCAAGCTGCCGCCCGACCGCTTCGTCTCCATCGACGGCGACGAAATCGCCACCCTCGTCACCCAGCCCTTCCACTGGCGCGGCGAAGACCTCTACCTCAACGCCGACGCCCGCTGGGGCGCGATATACGCCGAGATCCAAGACGCCGAGACCGGCCGGCCCCATCCCGGCTTCTGGGTGCCCGGGGAGGAACCACCGCCTTTCACCGGCGACAGCCTGCGGGGCAAATACGCGTGGAAACACCCGCATGACTTGGTATTTGAAAAACCAGTGCGCCTAAAGTTCTACCTGCACCAAGCGCGGCTATACGCCTATTGGCTGGAAGACCGCAATAATGCACGACGTGCTGAGTAGGGATCTACACCGCGTCGAGAACTACCGCCGCGGCTACACAGCACCGACAGCGCGGCTTCCGCGCTGCTACGTGTATTGACCTGCTTTTGAAGTACTAGAAATCCGTAGGATTGGATTTGTGGAGGTAAGGTAACGCTCGACCCTGTACAGTATCAATTTCCGGAATTTCCTAGTGTACGGTTGGGGATTCCGGTTTCATGTAGGCGGTATCACTCGGCTGGCCCGTAGCCCTCGTCCGGGCCCGCGCGGTCCCCCGCGTCAATGTTCCGGGGCCCGTCGCCGGGTACCCGCCGCCAAGGGGGCGGATGGGACTGATCACTAACCACTGATCACTAACCACTGATTAAACAGTCCTTATTCTAGAAAAGTCCGTCAGTTTCGGCTAGCCCGAAAAGACCTTAATGGCCACCGTCAACAGCAAGCCCATCATCGCCGCCCACATGCCGATCATCGTGCCAATCAGCCAGCGAAAATCCCGTCAGTGGCTGCTCTCCAAGCTGTTCATGCGGCTCTCTAAGTCGCTCTTCACGCTGCTTATGTGGGCCTCCAAGCTGCCTAAGCGGTCGTTGATCTGCTCAGTAATGCCTTCGAGGCGGCCAATGCGGTCGCCGTAGTCGAGGGGGGAACGTTCTGCCATGCCTGCCTCTCCTTCTTGGTAGGCTAACGTATTCGCCGCCGGGCACCTATTCAATAGAGAACCCTGCTGTTCGGCAAAAGCAAAACGCGGACCAGAAGCGCTAGCTTCAGCGCACCAACGTCATCTTCCCGGTCCGCACCCCACCCACAGCATCCAAGCGATACAGGTACACGCCGCTGGCCACCGCCCGTCCCGCGTCGTCTCGCCCATCCCATCGCGCCACGTGCCACCCCGAGGCCGCCCCGCCCTGCACGAGGATCCGCACCTGCTGGCCGTTTAGCGCATAGACCGCCAGATGCACTGGCCCGGCGGCTGGCAGCGCGTAGCGAATCGCGGTCGTTGCGTTGAACGGGTTGGGATAATTGGCGGCCAACGCCAGCGCGACTGGCTGCGACGCGGCTTCGGGGAGCACCGCCGTCAGCATCGGCCCCACAATCCGCAGTTCGTCGAACCAGAACTGGACCCCGTCTAAGGCGTGGTGTTCGGCTACAATGTCGAAGCGATCGACGGCCTGCCAGTCGAACGCGCCGATCGGATTGAACCACTCATTCTCCCAAGCCCCGTGTTCGGCGAGGTCGCGCAAGGGGATGTGCATCGCGTGCCACGCGCCGTCCCAAGCGGCCACTTGCTCATCTATGGTGTAGCGCATGCGCCAAGGATGGTCGTCCGGGTCTTCTGCATCCGTATCGACCAACCGGATATCGAACGACGACCCCGGGGTATCCCCCCGCACCCAGAACTCGACCGCATAGCCCGCCGTGGCCAACGCGGACAGGTCCTTGAAGGGCTTGAAATCGAAGCCAATGAATCCGTAGAGCGGCACCCCGGTCCAGCGCATGCAGTAACGGCCCACTGCTGGATCCGCCTCGACATAGTAATCGACCGTGCCCGCACTGAGATGGTTGGACTCGACCATGTGCGGGCCGAGGAAGTCGTCGTAGAGCACAAAACCCTGCTGGTCCGGCTCGGCCATAAAATCCCGTTGCGGCGGCACGTTCAGCCCCAACGCCTCCAACAGGGGCACGTTCAGGTCAAACTCGAACAACTCGCTCGACCCGCGCTCAAACAGCCCAAAACCGCCTCGGTAGTCCCAAATAGTCCACGCGATGCCCCGGTCCTCCAAGTGCTGCCGCACCCCCTCGTACCACAAGACGCGGTCGCGGTTGTCGCTGTTGGGGCTGAACACTCCAAATTCCCCGCAAAAAAGCGGCACGCCGCGATCCTTCTGAAAGGCCGCAGCCTCGTCGATCAGGATGCGCACCTGCGCGATGGTGCCCTCTTGGCTGTAATTGCCCAGCGCATTGCCGACCCAAGTGCCCAGCAGGGAGGGGGGCAAGGCGGGCATGTGCGCCCGCTCGTAGGGAAAGGGCACACCGCGCAGCGGCACCAAGGAGGGATCGACCCAGCTAGCCCCTTGGTGGGTAAAGACGAAAGGCTCGTAGAAGTGAAACGTGTACACGAGGTTGTCGTCGGCAAAAACCGGCATCCGGTGCAGGTTGCGGAAGCTGTTCCAGTTGGACGGGCCAACGACGATTGCGTGCTGCTGATCAACCTGCCGGATCGCGTCGATTACCTGTTGCTGGATCGCGTTCCAAGCCGCGTCGCTAATACCGTGCGGCTCGTTGAGGATCTCGTAGTAGAGCTGGGCCGGATGCGCGGCAAAGTGCGCGGCGAGCTGGGTCCACACCGGCACCAACACGTCGCCGACCTGCGGCGAGGTACTCACCGCCGGATCGAACGTGTGGTTATCCAAGATCAGATGCAGCCCCAACTCGTCGGCCCAATCCGCGATTTGATCTAGAAAGACGTAGAGCAAGGGGTCGATGCGATAGTCCGGCGGGCCGCTGGTCATGGCGTGCAGATTAATCGGCAGGCGCACCACATCGCAGCCGAGCTGTTGGATCTGCGCGAAGTCGGCCCGGCTAAACTTGGCAAAGTGTACGTGCTGCGCACTGGGCACTTGCAGCCAATTGGTCAGGTTGACGCCCCGTCGGAACGGGATTTCGGCACTCCACGCAGCGGCAGTCCAACACAAAAGCATGAGACAAACTTTTCGCATTCCCTAATCCTCACTCCCGCCAACAGCATCGGCAACGCTCGCAGTTGGCGTTTTAGGGGATCCAGCACATACCCCGAGGCCCATACCGAGAAGATGGCTATCGCCGGGCTCGCCCGCGGCCGCCCGCTGTTCCTTGTAGCGAAACAGTGCATCGCCCAAATGGCGTTCGATCTGGTCGCCATTGGCCAAGGTAAAGGTCCGACGAGAGTGCTGCCGAATGCCCAAGGCCTCTAGGACAGGACGTTGGACGACCGAATAGACGGCACCGGAGTCCACTAAAAAACGCTCGGTGTGAAAGCCCTCGGAGCGAGCGGAGTTGGCGATGGCGAGAAAGGTACGTCCCATAAAATGCTCTGTTTTTGATATTGCGGTTAGGCCGCTTCCAAGCCCTCCGCTCTATCATCGCTTTTTTGCGTGCGAAGTCAAGGCAGATCAGAAGGGTTTAATACCCCAAGCAGCCGGTTCCACCTTTATGACTCAGTAACTTTCTCGCATTCGCGCCAAGGATTCATAGATGTGCCGGTACGGCGGCGCGTACAGGTTCGCCAACGCCGGCCAGCCGCCAAGAATGTACGCCGATTCATGACAATAGCTCTCTGAGACTACATTAGGTGTATTTGCATAGGCCAAGCGCCGCAATGGCCCTTCGTCTAATTTTCAGTTGCGGCAACAGATTCTTTACCACAATCTTTCAGTTGCGGCAACAGATTCTCAACAATCGGTTGAGCGGCGAGTTCCCGCCGAACGGCAACCTCGAAAATCCGTTCAGCGGCCCGCTTCCACAGAGCCTGACGAGGCTGTCGAGACTGGAGTGGGAACTGTTCAACAAAACCTGATAGCATCCCCTATCTCCCGCCTAGTTTGAGACCATTAGGCCCACAGGAGCCACGCCGTGAACATCACCACCATCGAAGTCATTCCCCTGCGCCTTCCCTATGAGGACCGCATCCGCAAGGCGTTCTACCACTTCGGCATGAGCGAAGAGGTGACCGTGTATAAGTTCCACACCGATACCGGCCTAGTGGGCTTGGGTGAAAACCCCGGCCCGCCCTTTGAGCAGAGCTTGCTCGACGCCTACCTCGGCACCAACCCTTTCGACCACGTCATGGGCACCGGACGCTTCAATCTCGACATGGCCTGTTACGACCTGATGGGCAAACACCTCGGGCTGCCGGCCTATAAGCTAATGGGCCAACAGGTGCGGGAGTGGGTGAGCATGGGCTGGTGGATGCCCAGCATGTCGCCGGAAGATTCGGCCGCCGAGGTGCAAGAAGCCGCGGCTCGTGGCTATCGCGGGCTGAAATGCAAGGCCCGCGCCTTCTACGACGTAGTCGAGCAAGCCGAGGCCATGCAGGAGGCAGCCCCGCCCGACTTCCGCATTGAATTCGACTTCAACGGCGCACTCGTCAACGTCGAAAAAGCCCTTCCTATCCTGCGCCAGCTAGAGCAGATTCCCATAGTCAAAGGAGTCGAGGAGCCGATTTTCGCCTATGACATCGAGGGCTGGCGACGCTTGCACCAAGAGATCCGCATTCCCTTCTACCTCCACGGCGTCAGCACGATCTTCGACGGCCCCTCGCGCCAGCCTTCTGGGCCTTGGCTTGGGCTGCGTGCTGGCGATTTCGACGGCGCGCTCTGTAGCCACGAGACCCTCCGCAACGCGCTGGCTGCTTCTTGGGCCTTTGCCGCGGCCAATACCCCAATCCTTTTGCAGTACGTCGGCACGGGCATCACCGCGGCCTTCGCCTGCCACCTAGGCGCGGTCATGCACACAGCCACCCTACCGGGCGTAACCACCCATCACACCTACGAAGACGACCTGATCGTCGAGCCACACCCCGTTCAGCGCGGCTTTATGAAGGTGCCCACAGGCCCAGGCTTAGGGGTAGAACTGGACGAGGACGCAATCGTGCGCTACCGCGATGTGCCCGCGCCCCAATGGCCGCGCCACTTCTCAGTCGTAACCCTGCCCGGCGGCCTCAAACACTACTACCGCAACCTGCGACAGGCCGAGCGCCTAATGAAACAAGGCGTTGACGAAGCCTTCGCCCCTGGCGTCCGCCTCACCGAGCGCGAAGACGACGGCAGCGCGGATTTCGATAGGCTCTGGCGCAGGCTCCAAGAACGCGATTGGCCCGTCTGGGCCTAGAGGAGGCTCCCGTGAAAATCACTCGCATCACCCTCCACATCGTCAACGTGCCCGAGCACCGCTGGTGGTGGTCGGACGATGTGTATGGCCAGCCCCTGCACCAGCGGACCGAGCGCGGCGTCGTCGAAGTCGAAACCGATCAAGGCTTGACCGGCCTGACGCTGATCGGGCGTTTTACCGCCACCATGCGCCAGCAGTTCGAGACTTGGCTAGGACAGGATGTCCTCCAGGTCAACTTGGCGCAGAGTAGCGACCCCTTGCAGAGCGCTTTTGAACAGGCTGTGCTCGACTTGCGCGGCCAAGCCCTAGGCGTGCCTATATGGCAATTATTGGGGGGGCGGTTGCGCGACCGCATCCCGGTCACCCAATGCACTGGGTACAAAACGCCCGAACACACGGCCAAGGATGCCCAATGGGGATGGGAGCAAGGTTTCCGCACGTACAAGATGAAGTGCATCACCAGCCGCGAGAAAACCCCCGAGGAGCGCATCCGCTACATCACCGACCGGATCGAGGCCATCCACCGCGTGGTCCCCGACATGGTGGTGCGCCCAGATATCCGCTGGCGTCTAGAGGAAGTGTGGGTGGCCCAAGAACTGGCGCGCCGCCTCCAAGGCCATCGCCTAGACTCGCTCGAAAGCCCCATTGCCAAAGGTGCTCGCGGCGGTACGTTTTCCGAATGGCGTCGCCTGCGCCACATCATCCACCTGCCCATTGGCGACCACGTCGGCGACGCGGCCGATCTGTTGCGCCGCTTTCAGGCCGAGGCCCTCGACTATGTCATTGTCGGCGGAGCCAGCCACTTTGAAACTTTGCGCCACTCGCATCTGGCACACGCGCTAGGACTAGGCGGCTGGTCGCAGACCGTGGCCTATGGACCAGGTGCCGCTATGGGCCTGCAAGTAGCCGCCTGTATGCCGCATTTGACTCAGCCCTACGACATGGTCGGCCCCATCGCTTGGGAACACTCCTTGGTCAACGAGAAATTCATCCTCGAAGAGGGCAGCTTCCTAGTCTCCGACCGACCGGGCTTGGGCTACACCCTCGACCGCGACGGCGTCGAGCACTACTTAGTGGAACGCTACATTTTCCCTTAGGACCTGATGTTACGCAGCTTTTGTCATGCCTGCTTTCGCAGGCATCCAGAGTACCCCTCGGCGGTTCGGGCTTGGGTGCGTTCCGTCGAACCGCCGAGTGACCCGACGACTCGACGGAACGCGCCCAAGCCTGTCCCCGTGCAGACGGGGGCTGAATGTCACGCGCCCGTGAAAACGGGTGGCGCGGTGAAGCCCGCGTGCGCGGGAATGACAAGGGAGGGCGGCAGGAAGCCGCAGACGATAACGACTGCGTAACATCAGTTAGGACTTTTACAACGCCATGTCCGAAACCCTCGAATACCGCACCCGCGCCGAAGCCTCCTTCGCGCTCGACCGTCCCCTCGACAAAGCGCTGACGGTCGCCGCTTGGGTCGAAAGCTGCACGGCTCGCGCCGAAGCCGTGCAGCCGCTCGTCTCGCAGTGGCGGCCGCGCGCTGCATTCGACGCCTTCTCCGCCTATGACGCCAGCCACACCGACGGCTTGGTGACCCAAGGCTACTTCGGCGCAGTATTCGACGGACGCTACGCGTACTTCTGCCCCGTCCGCGACCAGCAGGAGCGCACTTCAGTCCACGGCCGCGTCCTCCGCCTCGACACCCAAGCCGACTTCAAAGACCCAGCCGCTTGGGCCGCCTACGACGCCAGCCACACCGACGGCCTGCACACCGCGGGCTTCTACGGCGGGGCCTTTGACGGCCGCTACGTGTACTTTAACCCCCGCGACGATGGCACCGTCCATCACTCGCGGCTCTTGCGTTACGACACCCAAGCCGACTTCAAAGACCCAGCCGCTTGGGCTGCTCACGATGCTCAGTTCCCCCACTCGGGGCAGGGCCTCGCCTTTGACGGACACTACCTCTACTTCTGCCCAGGTTATACCCGGTCGGCGACCGCTAGCTTGGACGACGAGCACAGCGGCCATATCCTCCGTTGCGACACGGGCGCGCCCCTGAAGGATCCAGCGAGCTATGCAGTCTTCAATGCCCAACAACTTTGCCCGGAGGCGGCCTGTTTCGACGGTGCCGTATTCGATGGGCGACATATCTACTTCGCGCCACTCGACAGCGGCCACGTCCTCCGCTACGCAGTCGCCGGGGGTTTCGACGACCCGCAAAGCTGGGACATCTACGACGCCCGTCCCTTGGGAATGAAAATGAACGTCGGTGCTGTATTCGACGGGCGGCACATCTATTTTTGCGCTTATGGCAATAGCGCGATGCTGCGCTACGACACGGCCACGTCGTTCGACGATCCAGCCGCTTGGGACACCTACACTCTTGGGTTCAACAGCGGCTTTGACGGTGGCTTCTTCGACGGACGCTACGTGTACTACGTGCCCTTCACCCGCGCCGCCGCGCCCGGAGAGAGCGTCTTCCACGGCACTTGGCTGCGCTACGACACGGCCGCGCCGTTTGACGATCCAGCCGCTTGGGACACTCACGACGCCAGTCATACCGACGGCCTGCATACGACCGCGTACAACGCTGGCGCGTTCGACGGACGCTATTTCTACACCGCTCCCTGGCGCGGCGACCGCGACGGCGGCCACACCCACGGCCGCGTTCTCCGCTACGACACGCTCGGGGCAGACGGCGCGTTCTCCTTGCGCTACGGCGACGTGGGGCACAACGGCGGGCTCTGCGCGGCCGTGCCCGGCCCCAGCTTCATCGTCAATACTACCAGCGGCGCGGTCAGCGTTGCTGCCCACCAAACCCTCATGCCCGGCATCCATCACCTCGCCGGGGTGTACGATGGCGCACATATCCAGCTCTACATCGACGGCGCGCTCGCGGCCTCGCGCCCGGCCTGTAGCCGTCCGTTGCAACAGACGACTATCCCCGCGACCATCGGCCATATCGCCGACGGCAGCGCCCGCTTCCAAGGCACCATCGCCGAGGTGTATCTATCGCCTGTCGCCCAAAGCACCGCTTGGGCCGCAGCAACTTACCACGCGGGTGTACCAACCTAAAGGAGCTTTTGTCATGGACGAAAAATACACGGTCGCCATTATTGGCTGCGGCCGCCTCGGCCAGCACTACGCCCAAGTCTATCAAACCCTGCCCAACACCGAGCTAGTCGCCATCGCCGAATACGACCCCGAGCGCCGCCAAGCCGTCGGCGAGCGCTTTGGCATCCGCACGCTCTATCAGGACGCGCAAGACCTCTTCCGACACATGGTACCCGATATTGCCGCAGTCGTGCTGCCCGGCAAGTACATTAAGGAGGCCGTCATTGCCGCCGCGCAAGCTGGCGTCAAGGGCGTCTCCACCGACAAGCCCATTGAGGCCCGCCTATCGGATGTCGATAAAATGATCGAGGAATGCACAGCGCGTGGTGTGGTCTTTGCCGGCGGCAACCTGCAAAGGGCCATGGGCGAGGTGCAAGAAGCAGCCGGCTGGCTGTGCGCGGGCGAGTACGGCCCATTGCGCGGAGCCAGCGTCCACGGCTGGGGTGGCGAGATTTCCGGCGGGGGCTGCCAGCACATCGCCGTCCTGCGGCTTTTCACCCAAGCCGAGATTACCCAAGTCATCGCCTGGGGTACGCCGCCGGAGGCCCTTGCACGCAACGACGATGAGAGCCTGATCATCAACGGACAATTCTTGCTCAGCAACGGCCTCGTCTGCCCGGTTTTTGGCCAACAGACACCCAGTCGCGGCGTGGATGTGTGGACCGACGACGCGCTCGTGCGCTGGGACTGGGGACCACCCGAAATTTTCCAAGGCCGCGACGCGGAGGGAGCTCGCATACAGATCGACCGTCCCTATACCCCACTCAAATACCCCCGCTTTTCCTATCTAGGCACTTCGGTGCTGTCGTTTTTGGATGTCGTAAAAAACGGCGGCGAGCTGTACATCTCTGGCCACGACCTGCGCCAGTCGCTCGAAGTAGCCATCGCCGCCAAGTACTCAGCGCTGTGGGGCAATGTGCCGCTCGACCTGCCGCTCGCCGATCGTTCGCTCGCGCTCTACCCGAGGGCCTACCGCTGGCTCGGCGGCGACCACTCCGGGCGACCTCAAACCTATGCAGAGGCTTTGGAAGGGACGCTTTTTTCTAAGAATCCTTCTTAGAGGCCCTAACAAAATTAAATGTGGCACCTAAAGGCGCGATGCAGCCTGTTTGTCCGGCCTAAAGGCAGGGTGAAGCGCAGGAATGACATGGGCGGGCGGGATGCCCGCGTTCCGAGGAGCACCTAGCTATACGTCCCCGTGCGTGCGGTGGATTCCGGGCACTTCTTCCGTTATACTTTCATTTATGGACGCCTACAGGTCGTACATCAAGGCTTGGCAAAAGCGTCTGCGCCAAGAACGCCAAGCACTCGACCAAGCCGCACGCCAAGCACGGGAACAGGCGCAGGTCTGCGCCCAAGCCCTAGTCGAGGAATACGCGGTCGAGCGCGTGTACCTGATCGGCTCGCTGGCCAGAGGTAGCAGCTTCCATCCGCGTTCAGATATCGACTTAGTCGTCGCAGGCCTAGCATCGGAACGCTACTTTGCGGTGCTAGCAGACATCGCCGAGCGGGTGGGCCGCGAGATCGATTTGATTCTACTTGAGTCGGCGACGCCAGCGTTGCTCAAGTGCGTTGCCGACGAGGGAGTGCTGCTGTATGAGCGCACAGAAATTCCTGCTGCTGCGAGCGGACATTGACCGCGCACTAGAACAGATCGCAGCCGTGGTGGCGGAAGGTCGGGAGACCTTGGAAAAACTCGACGGATCGCCCACCACGTTGGAACTGCGCGGCATTGGCAGCATCCTACACGACTTCTACACCGGCATGGAACAGCTCCTAGCGCATATCGCCCGTGAGCTCGATGGCGAGATACCGGTCGGTGCCGATTGGTACGCGCAGCTCTTGGGCCGGATGACGAGCGCAATCGAGTCGGTGCGCCCGGCCATCTTCAGCCCCGAACTCGCAGACGCGCTTAGACCCTATCTGCGCTTCCGCCATCTTTTTAGGAATATATACTGCACCCAATTGCGCTGGGATCTGTGCCGCGGATTGGCCACGGAGTTGGAGGATGTTTGGGAAAAATTCCACGGCGAAATGGAAGCGTTCAAAGACGTGTTGAAGAGTTTGCACGCCGGCTGTAGCTAGCCCCAAATCCGTTTTCCTCAATCGAGGCAAGGCAACCTCACCTCGTCGCCGGTCTGCTCCTGCCAAGCGCGGATCCGTTCGCTCAATTCGCCGATCCGTACGCGCTGCTCGGGCCGGTGGTATAGATTCTCCAATTCGTGAGGATCCGCGTTCAGATCGTATAGCTCGCCTTGGCCCTTGCCATACAGGTTGAGCTTCCAGCCATCGGCCGCAACGATGGTGCGGAGGGGATGTACCAAGCTGTGGTTCGGCTCGGCTTCGCCGATCGAGGCCGGCGGGTGGCCATCGGCACCGCTCCACTCGACAAACACGTCGTTGGCCGCCAAGTCGTCGCGACCGCACAGCACCGACACCCGACTCTGCCCCTGCAAGTGGTCCGGTGCATCCAGCCCCAGCAAGTCGAGCAGCGTGGGCACCAAGTCAATGTGGCTGAACTGGCCATCGATTCGCCGAGGATCCGCATCCAGCATAGGCGCACGCAGCAGCAACGGTACCTTGATCGACTCCTCGTACATCAGGGTCTTGCCCAAAATCCCGTGATCGCCCATAAGCTCGCCGTGATCCGACGTGAAAATCACAAGGGTGTCGTCGGCCTTGCCGCTCTCATCCAAAGCCTGGAGGATCTTGGCCACCGAGCGATCCACCAGCGTCACATTGCCCCAATAGCGGGCCATCAGCCCGCGCCAGCCAGCCTCGGTCTGCAAGTCCAACCCGTAGTTTTCCGAGGCCGAGTAAAAGGCCGCCATCAGCCGCACGATCAAGGGCGCGTCGGCCAGCGGAGGCTGCCTAAAACTCGGCCCGGTCGGCAGGGTTTCCGGGTCGTAGTACTCATTGAGCGCCCCGGTGTGCGGCGGATGCGGCTCCAGATAGCTGACGCACAGCGCGAAGGGCGCGTCGCCACTCTGGCGGATGTACTCTGCGGCCTGCTCGCCCAAAAACGTCGCCTTTGTGTACTCCTCCGGCATGGATGCCTCGGCGTGGCGCGAGAATATGCGCTGGCCGAGATTTTCCGCGTCGGGCGCAAATCCCTGCTCGACCAAGAAGTGGTGATACGGGCTGAGGACGGCCAGCCGCTCCGGCGCGGAATAGCAACGCCGGTACGAGTCTTCGCTGCCGACCCACGTCGCAAACCCGTGCTGGGGAAAAATTTCATCCCCCAAGTGCCATTTGCCCATAAAGGCCGTCTGATATTCCGGCGGCAGCATCTCGGCAAAGGTCGGCACCTCGGCGCACAGCGGCACATTGCACGCGGGTACGCCAGCGGTGTGCGGCCACAGCCCGGTCAGCATGGTGGCCCGCGCCGGGCTGCACACCGGCTGGCTCACATAGGCGTTTTCAAAGACAAAGCCAGCGGCGGCCAACTCGTCAAGGGCTGGAGTCTCGATCTGCTCATTGCCGTAACAGCGCAGCGTATCCACGCGCTGCTGATCGGTGAAGATGTAAAGTAGGTTAGGATGTCCCATAGAAATTCCTCCGTTCCATTCCCCCGTAGGGGCACGCCGGTGCCCTAGCCCGGCTGATCCCCCTGCCGGTTGGCGCACGAGCGCGGCGTCAGGTCAAAATAGGTCTCGTGGCCCGAGAAAAAGCGCTCTAATTCATCGACCACGAGGCGGAAAAAATGCGGGTATTCGTCGCCCGTGCGCCCGGAAAAGTGCGGAGTCAAAAATACGTTGGGCAGGTCGATGATTTCGCTGTCGGCCGGGATCGGCTCCGGGTCGAAGACATCCAAGCCCGCGGCAATGTCGCCGCGCTTGAGGCGCTCTATCAGAGCCGTAGAGTCGAAAATGGGGCCGCGCGATACGTTCACCAAAGCGGCCCCCGACGGAATAAGCTCCAACTCGCGCCGGCCAATCATGCCCTTGGTCTGTGGCGTCAGCGGCGCGACGCAGACAATCGCATCGCATTGCGACAGCACGTTGTCCAGCGACGTTTGCAAAAAGCCCAACGCCTCGGCCAACTCCTGCGGCAAGTACGGATCGTGGACCCACAGTTCGACCTCAAAAGGCCGCAACAGCTTCATCAACCGCCGTCCCATGTGGCCGCCGCCGATCAATCCCACCCGCTTGCCGGTGAGCATCCCGGCCATCGGCTCAACAGTGGAACGGTTTTGCGTATTCCCAGCGAGGATGCGGCGGAAGAGCGCACCGGCATTGCGCATGGCAATCAGCGTCAGCGCCAAGGCCCATTCGGCCACCGGATAGGACGAGCCATTGGTCGTATCCACCGTGCGAATGCCCCGCGCCCACGCCGCGTCCAAGTCGATGCGCGTGGCAAAGCGATCGCCTTCCAATTCGCCGATGAGGCGCAGCCGGGGCGCGGCTTCCAAGACTGTTACATCAATCTTAGGTGCGCCGTGGCAGATGACGAGCGCATCCACCGCACCCATTTCCTTTGCCAACTGCGCGGTGGCCTCGGCGTCTTCGCTGGCGCGGTAAATATTGCCGCCCTCGCAGGCAAACCACGCCCAATCGGCAAAGCGCTCCAGCCGCGCCAATTCCTCGGGCGACAGGTAGCCATGGCGCACCCGTTTGCTACAGGCGATAAGTACTTTCGGACGATTCGACATGTGTTGCTCCTTTGAAGAATTTAACATACCTGACGCATTGCGGATGCTTTTCTGAGGCGGGCGACACACAGGTCGGCCCGATCTTTGTGGTTAGCTGTGCGATTCTGACGGCTACGAAGCCCGCCATAGAGCATCAACAAGAACGGTGCTCCAATCTGAGGATTCCCCAGAAGTCGCTTTCCGACAATATTTGCACATCCTGTCCGCCTGCGATCAATGCCTCCGCTTTTCCGTGCTTGGAACTTTTTTTAGAGCCTTTGAGCTTGTTCGCATCTTGTATGCCGACGACCAGCATGGTGGTTTTTTGCGTAACACTACTATCCACATCACAACCTGCGTTCGCAGCCCGGTCAGCGGCCTCGCTACGCGCGACTGACAAAGTCCCGGTGAATACAATGGTTTCGCCGTATAAATGCCCTTCGACATGGCCGGTTTTAGTCGGGGAAGGTTATTGGTAAGCAGACCGGTGCTGAGCTGAGAAAATGGGCCGCCTCACGCGTTGTAACCAGCCTTCGAGGTCCAAGCCGCTGGATTCGCAGGCGCAAAGAACGATCTGAGCGGCTGCTTTGGCATCCTCCAAGGCATCGTGATGGTTGAATGTTATCGCAAGATCTCGGGCGACGTTCTTTAATCCAAAGCCGCGACGTCCGTATTTTTCCGGCCAAGCCCGACGTGCGATTTTGGCACTGTCCAGCCAAGTGACCTGGCATTGTTCGAGCTGGTACTTGTTCGCGGCTCGCACAACCGCGGTGCGGTCAAAAGACGTGTGGCTCACCAAGACCGAGCCATGCAAACGACGGATCAACCCATCCCACACTTGGGGCAAAGTGAGACTGTCCCGAACTGCGTCTTCGTCAATCCCGTGAATTTCAACGTTCCACGGATCAAACCAGTCCTCGGGGTCGATCAAAGTTTTCCATTGATCTCGGATTTCCCCTTTGTAGACATGGACGACGCCAATCTGACAAATGCTGGCGCGATCGGCGTTGGCAGTCTCCACATCGATGGAATTGAAGGTCAGCATACCTAGTGTCTCTTTTTAATTATTTTTTATGTCTCCTAAGAGAACGCAAAAATTGCGAAAATCAAAGCAACGTTGCCATCCACCCAGCGTCACTTTTTGTCATTCTTGGGCGGCGGATTCTGCTTTTGCGGTTTGGGTCTCGGAGGAGGAGTTGTCTTGCCCGGTATTGCCGGCTTGCCGCTATCGCGAATGTTGGACTTACGCGTACTTCTGTCAGACAGCATATTGGTCCTCCATGACTTTGTAGGCCATTATTTTACACTCGGCGTTCAGCTTCTGATCTTCGCGGATGTCAGCTATTCCGGCCCATCCGGTTACATTTGAAATGCGACATGCCCGACCTGATCAACGACCCCAAGCAGCGCGTCACCATCACGGACCTGCCAATGCCCTTTATCGCAGTCAACTTCCCCATGATCCACCAAGAGCACGAAGAAACTCTTGAGTATCGTGCGATGATCCACCAAGAGCACGAAGAAACTCTAAGAATACTCAAGAAAACCTTCGTGGCCCTTCGCGTTCCTTCGTGGATAAACCCCTAAAGAAATTCCCACGATGACACCACCCCCTCGCGTCAACTCCCTGACCGCGGACCATGCGTAACATCAATTCGTTAAAAGAAATACCAATAGACCGCCCCGTACACCAAGAGCAACCCTGCCGTCCCCAGCCAATAGACCTTGTCCTGCCGCTGAGTCGGCATCAGCGCGTCGTCGCCTTGCTGCAGACGCGCTGGCTCTTCGTCCTTGAGCACAAAGCTAAAGCCAAAGAGCAGCGCACTCGCCACGGCAAACACGACAAAGGCCGCGTGCAGAAAGTGCATCTCCAAGAAAGCCAAGCCCAAGCCCTCCTCCCCGCACACCAGCCGGTTAAATATCTGTGAGTCGTTGACCAGCCACAGCAAGACCCCGAAGAGCGACCCGGTGATCAGGGTGGTAAAGGCCGCTTTGCGCGTGGGCCGCCGCGACAAAATGCCCCACAGAAAGCAGGCCGCAATCGCGCCCGGCAGGTACGAGGCGAACTTGGCGAGATACTCGTAGAGGAAGCGAAAGTGGGGAATGACCACAATTGCCCAGAACACGCCCGTGACCACGACGACGGCGAGTACGCGCCCGGCCCACAACACGCGCTTCTGGGCTGCCTGCGGCCGATAGGGCTAGTACCAATCCATCAGGGCGGCGATCAAGCCGGCCAAGACCAAGCCCACCAAGCCGGTGGGAAGCAGCGTTTGCACCATCGCCGGATAGACCTGGTCCGGGCTGGCGACTTCGAGCAGCGGCTGCGGCCCCTGCGCCATGACGTAGCCCACCAGCCCGGGAATCAGAATGATAAAGACCGCCACCACTTTCAATAGCCCGGCCAGCAGACCACCCATCCGCGCCTCGTGGACGCTGCGCGCCGCCAAGGCCCGCTGCACCATGACGTGGGTGGATGGACAGGCCCAGCACCACGCCTGTCCAAGGCACACTGGGATGGTCGAGCGGCTGCACCAGCGACAACATGTCCCAGTCTCCGGCCGTTTGCATCCGGGCCGTGAACTCATCCCAGCCACCCAGATGACTCAGGCCCACCACGAGCATTACCGCACCGCCGCCAACCAGCAGCAAGCACTGGACAAAGTCCGTCAAGATGACGGCGCGCAAACCACCCGCCATGGCGTACGGGCCGGCCGCCAGTGCCAAGATCAGCACCCCCGGCACAATCGACTCAAAGCCGAACAGCACCTCCATCACCCGCCCGCCGGCGTACAGGGAACCGGGAATGCCGGCAAAAGCAATGGTCACGAGGGTGATTAAAGAAAAGAAGCGGCGGCTTTCCGGGCCGTAGCGCCGCTCCAAGAACTCCGGCGTGGTATATAGCCCCAGCCGCATGTACACCGGCAGGAAGACCGCCCCCATGGCCACGAAGGCCACGACCCCGGCGAGTTGGTAATTGGCGACCGCCAAGCCTACTACAAAGGCCAAACCCGCTTGGCCGACGAACTGCTCGGCGGAAATGTTGGTGGCAAACAGGGAGGCACCGACAAAGGGCCAGCGCATACTGCGTCCAGTGAGGAAGAAGTCGCTCGTGCCGCAGACGCGGCGGCTAGTCGCAACCGCTATGGCGACGACCACGAGCAAGTAGGCCGCGATGATCGCACTATCAAGCGCGGAAATGTTCATTGGAACTCACCACTGCCCTTGCAGTGAGTCCTAAAGGGGCACCAAACAGCAGAGCGGTATCGGCGCGCTCCTTCCGACACCGCTCGCGTTAGCAGTTTGCAGTTTTCACACTTCACTCCAACTGGCCTTGCAAATGGCTCTTAACCCGGCCCCACGAGGTTTCCTCCACGGCCGTCGGCTCATCGGCACCCAGGCCGATCCAGTCGATCATCTGATCGCCCTTCTGGTCTTGCGCGGCGGCCGCTCCCAAGAGCGGTCGCGCTGATGAGGAGCACCAAGGCTCCTCCCAAAAGCATCTGTGCATGCGTTCTCATCTGATTTTCCTCGTTTTAGAGTAAAACAACTCGACAAAAAACATGCCCGCTCGCCTTTTCTAAAATCCCTCCTTTCTCGGCGCGCAATGGAAACGACAGTTAATGAGCGCATATCCTTCGCAAGTGATCAAGTGCTTATTGCTAATACCCCGCCGGTAGCATTGGCGAAAGCGCATATCTCCCGCCCGAGGTCGGAGAGCATGGCTCGTTTGAACTTGGTGGTAAAGCCTTCGCCGAGAGCGATGAGGTCGGTAAGGGCTTGGGGTTCATATCAGCGGACCCAGTTTTCCAGCATGAGCCCCGGAACTTTTTCAAACTCTTTTACATTATTGCTCACCAAAACCAGCCCGTACGCACGCGCCTGACCCGCGATCATCATATCGTAGGGGCCAATCGGAGCACCGACGCGATACAGTTCTGCACGGATCCGACCAAAATGGCTGGCTGCAACTTGATCAAACGGCATGATCTCAAGCCTAGTGCCCAGCGATTCAATATCCGCCAGATTGCGCTCGGGCTGGGCGGAGCGTTCAACGCCATAGACAAGTTCGCCCCAAGTTACGGAAGAAATCGCCATCTGACCTTGCGACCGATTGAATTTTTGCCGCAGCGATTGAGGGCGGTTCTTGATGGCATAAATCACCACATTGGTATCTAGCAAATACCTGAGCATCACAGTTTTTCTCGCCGTGCATCGGCCGGCTGTTCCCTCACCGACATAAAATCATCCGAAACACCGGGTCCGTTGAACCACTCATCCCAACTCTCGCCAGCAGGTGTGATAACGCGCTTTGACCCTATCGCGACGATATCGACCTCGCGCACCGATTCCGGCAGTTCAACGGCCTTGGGCAGCCGCACTGCTTGGCTCTTGTTGCTCATAAAAACTTTCGTGTGTGCCGTTGCCATGCTATGACCTCGCTTCAATTTAATTTGGATATACGATAAGCATATACAAAAGTGGCGAAGGCACCAATCTTCCGCCCGAGGTCGGAGGGCATGGCCCGTTTGAACTCGGTGGTGAAGCCTTAACAGAGGGCAATAAGGTCGGAGAGGTATTTATCTCGCCGCTCATCAGGCGTGGGAGAAGCAGGTCGCGGGATCTTTCAAACCGTGTCCTCGAAAAGGCAGTGGTACGACGATGATGGAGTCAAGATCAGACAGCTATGGGCGAAATCGCGGTTCAATCCGGGGACCGCAACGCCTGTGCCCCTTTCCATAGGCAAATTGAACGAAATCTCCCAAAATATCAGCTACACCGACCTCTATTTTTTAACTCTCACCGTCGCCAACTCATCCTCACAGTCCTCGTACATTTCCGGATCTGGCTCGATCTCCACCACCTCACCATCGCGCATCGCGATAACGCCAGTCCCGGTTTGATGCGCGATCAGGTGGGCGCGTCTAGCGGCTCGCATGAGGGCGGCCAGTACAGCTTGCATGTCGGGATCTTCCAGTTTGGATACAGGGATCTCGCGTTCTTCTTTTTTCATAGGTCGTTTTTTCCTTTGTTTTCTAAGAAGCTGTCTAAAACTCTGGAGGCCGTCCCTCGTGCGCAGACGATACCGGCTAGATGTCAGCCCGCTTGTCCTACCTAAAGCGCAGGAATGACGAAGACCGTCTCTACCGCTTGCTCAACACGATTCAAGGTAGGTTTTCAGAAGGCTTCTAAGACGCATCAAGGGCCGCTAGCGCTAGTATAAAACTCAGTTCGCCTCGTCGTATCCCCAGTTCCTCGTGAATCTCGCGCCGGGTCTCCCTGAAGTCGAAATCCTCCTCCTTTTCGGGCGCGACCCCTACATAGCGGCCCGGAGTCAGGCTCCAGTCATTGGCTTCAATCTCGGCGCGGTCCGCCAACTCAACCAGCCCCTCCACATCGAGCAGTTCGGCATCCGGGAAGCGGGTACGGTGCAGATGAAGTTGCTGCGGATGGCGATCATCGCGTCCACATCGCCGGTCTCCACCAGCTTCCGCCGCCCCTGCGCCTCGCCGCCACCAGCACTAGACGCCTGCGACGACATCACAAAGCCAGCCCGGCCCCCCTCGTTCAGATAGCTATAGAAGTAGCTAATCCAGACATAGTTGCCGCTGCTGACTTTGCCCTGCTTGTTGACACAGGTAGGCCAAACAGCAAGCGCGGATCAACCTTCACCTTGTCGGCGTCAATCTCGTCCACATTGAAGGGAGGATCGGCCATTACGTAGTCGGCCTGCCCCACCAGTTCGTGCGGCTCCTCGTAGCACGTGATGACCTGCTCGATGTCGCTTGGCCTCAATACCGGGCTTGACGGCCAGATAGCGGCTATAGGCATGGCGCAGGAAAACCAAGCCCATGAATTCGTTGCTAGCGTAGTTGAAACCGCCGCGCCCCAAAGGCGTCTTCCGATAGCTTCACTGTGTTCGAGTTGCAACATACCTATCCCGCAGCAAAAGAGGGCTTACCATGCCCACGCGATGATGACTTCATTGCTAGCTTGGCCGGCCCATACGCCATACCAATCGAGAAAGGGCTGCGGCATGGCCTAGGTCGGCCAGTTTTGATGGGCCAAAAGGCGCAAGCGCTCGGCTTCGCTCAGGTGCTTTTTGATTTCTCCTGCGGACTCCGCCAAGGTCTGCTCCACCGTGGCGTTGGACGTGTCGAGGGCAAATTTCTTGCGGAGGAGCAAGTCGCGGTATTCCTCCTCAAAGCGCTGCAACACGTATTCTATATCCTTTTCCTGCACCACCGGCCGTGCCTGCGGCTGCTCGCGTAGGCGCTGGGCAATGACTTCGGGCCGGGCGCGCAGCAGTGTCGGGCGCGTACTGCATGATCTCCTCGTCGAGGGCACGAGCCAGCGCGCGGTCGGCGTACTCGCCGCGACCCCCGTAGCCGTAGTACAGAGGCGCGTACACGGCCTCTTCAATGTGGAAACCCACCAAGTTGTGTCCGGGTCGCTGTAAAAGGCGGGATGGAAGTGGTAGTGCATCATGTAGCGCTGGAACATCTCCTTCAGTCGCGAGCCGAGCGCCAGCAGTTGCTCCTGTTCCTCTACGGGGAACTCGTTACACGGCAGGCTGAAGTGGTCGTGGAAGGTGCGCGCCGAGCCAAAAGTGCGCTCGAGCCAACAGACAATGGCGTTGGCCAAGGTCGTCTTGACTGATTTAGGGCGAATTCCCCAAAACTTTCCGCGGTCTTGCGGCGATTTTCAACAGGGTTTTGCGGTCGAGTCGTTGGACCAGATTGCCCATTTGCAGGGGATTGGCTGGCCGTATTTACAAATATTTCTTATACTAAATAGTTCAAATAGTTCGGACATTTTTTAATGATCGGCCACACAAGGCACAAAAACGTGTCCTTCGTGGATAAACCCTTTAGAAGCGTTCTTAAAGCTCCTTTTGTTGTCAGGATTTGACCTTGGCGTACTCACCGAACCCCTTGAGGTTTCGACCAAGAACCCTGAACTAAAGGTGCTCCGATGAGTACGCCGTATCAATAACCGACGCCCGGTGGCGTCGTGGTGGTCCGGGCCGCCCACCCCATGCTCTGCGTTTAGTCATCAATGGCATTCTCTATCGGGCTAAAACCGGCGGCGAGTGGCCGATGCTACCGCCGATGTTTGGTCCGTGGCAAACCGGGTATGGATACTTCAATCGCTGGCGTCAAAACGGGCCTCGGCAGCCTCTCTTAGAGGTGCTGACCCTCCAACAGCGCACCCGACAAGGCTGCGCGCCGACGCCTTCGGCTGGCGGCCTCGACGCGCAGCGTGTTAAGACGGCTGGGCAAGGCACCGCCATAGGGTATGACCCTCGCAAACGGGTCAAAGGGCGCAAAAGCCACTTGCTGGTCAATAGCCAAGGCTCGATCCTGCAATGCAAGGTCCCTGCCGCCAACGGCTTAAAGGCGCTGTTGAGGGCCTATTTTTTGCCAGGCGTCCAACGGTTGAGAAGGCTGTGGGTCATGCCGGCTATAGAGGTCAGGCACTCAACGCATGGGTAGCTAACTTAAAACGCACCCATAAATCTGAGCGTCATAGCTCCAAAAACGGTCCGAAGTATTGTTAGACGCGAGTAGCCTAGAATCTCTTGTACAGGAATTGAGGTCGAATAGAAAGTATTGTGCAGATTGTCGTAACAGGTGCCGCAGGTTTTGTAGGGTCGCATCTTTGTGAACGGCTAGCGTCCCTCAACCACAACGTAGTTGGCATCGACTCTTTCAGCGATCACTACCCGGTCTGGATGAAGATGCGCAACGCATGCGAGCTTGCAGACGCGGGGGTGCAGATCGAGCGGCTGGACTTGGCCCGCGATCGGTTGGAGGGGGCGATTGCAGATGCCGAGCTGGTATTCCATCTTGCAGCGCAACCCGGCCTTGCCGATCGCGTTTCCCTAGACTCGTACGTTCGCAACAATCTGGTCGCCACCCACGCATTGCTCGAGGTGTGCGCTAGCTGCAAGCAACGGCCTTTCCTAGTCAACATCTCTACTTCGTCGGTATATGGACGGTGTGCCACCGAGGCGGAGACTGCCGTGCCCACGCCCATCTCCTACTACGGCGTGACAAAGCTCGCCGCCGAGCAATTGGCATTGGCGTACTGGCGCGAGCGCAGGTTGCCCGTGTGTTCCATGCGTCTGTTCGCTGTTTATGGCCCACGCGAGCGTCCAGAAAAACTCTACACAAAACTGATAAGCAGCATCTTGCAGGGCGAGGAATTTCCTCTATACGACGGCAGTCAGTACCACAAGCGCACCTACACATTTGTAGAAGACTCCGTAGCCGGGCTCCTCGCGGTGCTCGACCATCGAGACCGGTGTATAGGTGAAATTTTCAATATCGGATCGGATATCGAGACGACGACAAGGCGCGGGATTGAAATCGTGGAAGAGATTTTGGGCAAGAAGGCTCGCCTGAAAATTCTTCCTCCGCGCCCCGGTGATCAAACCCATACGCGGGCCAATATCGACAAGGCGCGAGCCATGCTCGGCTTCGTCCCCCACACCAAACTGGAGGACGGCCTCAACACCCAAATCGCATGGTGTAAGAAACTGTTGGCGGACAGGCGCAACGACTAGTCGACAACCGCGACCGCGCGTTGTCGACTGTAGATTTTCTCGTCTCCTTCGACGCACAATTCCGCCACGTATAACCTAGCGCTACCCGCATACCCCAGCTTCCTCAGGTATTCACCATCTGAATAGGACTTGCACATCCCATGACAGACTGGTGTGATTTTATGAATCTAAAATTCATATTGAGGTCACATGCGAATATTTGAACGAGGACAAATCCCATCCCCAAGCAACTGAGAGACCGCTTCGTAATGAACCCCAAGATCACTCCAACAGAGCACGGCCTGCTCATTCAGAAACGGACCGCATCGAGGCACCCGGTGGAGCGCGTGTACGCCATCCTAGGCAGGGGCATAAGCACCGACGACTACATCGAAGAAATCCGTGGAAGATGATCACCGCCTTCGACGCGAGCTCCCCGACGAGCGTCACGGCCCCCGGTCGAAGGAGTTGCTGCGGAACGCCTATGATAGAGGGGCTATTCTCGTCTGGGAAGTGGTCTACGCGGAACTCGCGCCGGCGTTTGATGACCGAGCCATGCTCGATGAAGCACTGTGGGAGATCAGCGCGACGATCTTACCCATCGATACCGATATCGCTTGCGAAGCCGGGCAGCACTGGTCGCGCTACCGGAAGGCCGGCGGGCCCAAATAGAATTATTACCAACCACGCGGCTGTTAAAGCCGAAACCTTTCTCACCCGGGACCGCGGCTTCTACGCGACCTACTTCCCGGAATTGCACAGAGGGTGAGGTTATACCCTCTTGACGTTCTCAACCGCAGCACCACCCAAGCGCTAGTACGCCACCGCTACCAAGCGCTGCTGACTATGGCTTTCCTCGTCTCCTTCGACGCGCAATTCCGCCACGTATAGCCCTGGCACTACCTGCGTACCCCAACTCCCCCGGCCATCCCAAACCCAAGCCCGACCACCAGCCCGGCCCTCCTCTTCCCGCACCCACATCAGCCGCCCCGCAAGGTCGAAAATCCGCAGGCCAATCCACCGTGCGGCCAAGACATTGACCAGATCGAATTCTACCCGCAGCGCGTCGTTGACCCCGTCGCCATTGGGCGTCAACGCCGGCGGCCCCATCGCCACGTTGGCCAACAACCGCGCCCCCACGGGCAGACGCACGGCATTTGTGCTGCTGGCGACCTCCGCGTACGCATCGCCCGCATCCACCCGCTGTCGCAACAGCGCATCGGCGGGCCCCTGGGCGATAAAGGCGTCAAAGCGCGTGGCATCGACAAACACGGTTCCAGCAAAGCGCAGTTCCACTAGCTGACGGCTCCTGATCGGCGCGGCCAAGGCGATGGCTAACCCCCCTTCCGTCAGTTCAGCCGTTGCCTTCACCACCTCGCCCTCCACCAGCACCGCCACAAACTCAATCGGCGCGGAGGTCTCCACCTCCAAGTGGTCAAAGCCGCGGCCGGCCACCTGCTGCGGACGAATGTAATAGGCAAACTCGGTCGGTTCCCCGGGCTGCACTTCGACCGGAAAAATCTCCCCCACCACCTCTTGCGCCACCGGATCGCCGAACTCGATCTCCAGCCAATCTAAGGCCACCCCCGCATCCGGCCGCTCAGACACCAAAGCAACCTCCAACTCGGCGTATTGTCGCGGCGTGGGCGAAGCGAACGGCTCGCCCGGCTGCAAGTACAGCTTGCTCCACGGGCTCCAATTGGCCCCCGGCGAAAGCGCGGTGTCGATCCGGCCCTTAAAGGACGGAATGAGCTTGTTGTACTTTCGCTCGGAGACGATCCGGCCGTTTTTGTCGCGATAGGTGATGTCCATTTGCAGGTCATTGCCCGTGCGGCTGCGCACCTCCACCCGCGTCCCAGTGGGCGCGTCGGCCCGCCAGCGGATCGCGTGTACCTGCTTGTCGCCGCCGAGGTCGAGCAGAGGCGAGGGCAACACCAACCGCTGCGGATAGCCCTCGCCAAAAACCTGCAACTCGCGCGTACCGCCCCAATACTGGCAGGGCGGCACAATGCCACAGCCCACGCAAGCGGCCGCGCAGGCCGCGTCCCAAAACACCCACTCGACCCGCACGTAGCGCGTCTTGATAGGCGCAAAGTGGTGGTTGGCGATCCCGAGCTGGCGATGGGACCTCGTAGCTTTACCCGCGAATTGCCGGTGCCAGATGCGCGTACCATCCGGCGCCAGTGACCCATCCGTGGTCAGCACTTCGTAGCGGTCAAAGTTGAAGCGGAATTGCCCGGGCCGCGACAAAAAATCTCCGACGATGCGCACCAAATCCACCCAAAAGACCGCGCCCAAGTCCAAGGTCATGCGCGAGATCACATCGACCGGGCGGTTGATGCGGCGGTTCTCCGTCCACAGGGAAAACCGGCCGTCGGCCAGCGGCAGCGAATTGGCAAACGACGCAGCGTCGCCAAAGCCGTCGATATCCACAATGATTTCCAAGTCCCCGCCCTTGGCCGCCAGATCCAAGGAGAGATTGTCGCCGATGGCTTCGACCTCCACCTCGGCCAGCGCGGCCCCAGCTCCACAGTCGAGCATTTCGACGCGAATAAATTGCACAAACGGGTCGCGCACCGGGTCCAGCTCCAGCGCGACCTGCTGCCGTTTATTTTCCTTAAAGCGCGCCTTCTCCCGGTACACAAGGCTACCTTCAATGGGGTTGCCGACCACGTCGATGGCTGGCTCCCCAGTGGAAAGCAACACGTCGAACAGCACACACGGCGGAGCACTCTCCAAAAAGGTCAGCGCTACCCGGCGCGCTGCCACGGCTCGTCCCAAGTCGATCTCGATCCACCAATCGTCTGGATCGTCGGTCGGGTCGGGTCCCCAGCCGGTCAGCCGATCTCCGTCAATAGCCCGTGCCGCAGCCAGCACATTGGAGCCAGCCGCGTGAATCCCGCCACCAAAGGCCGCGGCATCGCGCACGGGGTCGGGATTTTTGCGGATTTTGATCGGACGGATCACCCCAGCGTCGTCGAGCGCGACAATCCCCAGCGGCAAGTGCCAAGTCCGCCACTCATCAGCCGCGTCAAAGCGGAGCTGCTCGGCGGCGAGTGCACTTGAGAGCAAAGCGCTACTGCCCCACAGGGCGGCTTGGAGTATCTTGCAAATCATGGTGCCTCCTATGGCATCGGTCTCCTCGGCTGGCGTTGAGTCGCCCCAAGCGACGCGAAGTCATAGTATATTGAACCTCGCTTCTCCATCCAATCCGCGCTTGCTTCTTATATATTGCCCTTGTTATTGTAGTGGTCAGTGGCCAGTGATTAGTGAGCAGCCCCCGGCCACAGACCCCTGACCACAGGCCACTGACCCCTGACCCCTGACCCCTGACCCCTGACCCCTGACCACAGGCCACAGACCCCTGACCACAGGCCACAGACCCCTGACCACAGGCCACTGACCCCTGACCCCTGACCACTGACCACAGGCCACAGGCCACTGACCACTGACCCCTGACCCCTGACCACTTCACTGGAGGAAAAGCAATGCCCGCGCTCACATCCCACCAACTCGACCACTTTGCCAGCGAAGGCTACGTCGTCGTCAAAGGCGTCCTCGATCCGGTCACCACCTTGGACCCGGTCATCGACGAATACGCCACCGTTCTCGACAGCTTGGCCGACGCGCTCTACGCTCAGGGCGAAATTACCTCGCGCTACGAAGATCTCGAGTTTGGCGACCGCTACATCCAAATTTGCGTTGAAACCGGCCGCGTCCACAGCCAGTACTTCGACTTCTCACTGCCCTTTCAAAACGTCCAGCCCAACACCCCCTTCTGGGCCGGGCCGGCCGTCTTCCGCGCCTTCACAGACCCGAACCTACTCAATGTCGTCGAGTCGCTGATTGGACCGGAAATCTACTCCAACCCGGTCCAGCACGTGCGCATCAAGCCGCCCGAGCACTACCTGCCCAAAAATCAGTTCGGCAACCCCATTCTCGGCGCTACTCAGTGGCACCAAGACCACGGCGTCGTAACCAAGGAAGCGGATGACACGCAGATGCTGACCGTGTGGTTCTCGCTCCAAGACACCCCCATCGAGAAGGGGCCGCTGATGGTCGCGCCCGGCTCGCACAAAAGCGGCCTTTTGCCCCACTGCCCCAACTACATGGACAACGCGCCGCAATTCGCAGGTGCGGCCCAAGTCCCGGAAAAGCTCTTCGCCGCCGATCGGGCCATTCCCCTGCCGGTCGAGCGCGGCGACGTCATCTGCGTCCACAAGCAGACCGTCCACGGCTCCTATCCCAACGCCAGCGACGAGGTCCGTTGGAGCTTTGACCTGCGCTACAATCCCACCGACCAGCCCACCGGGCGCATCGCCTTCCCCGGGTTTGTGGCGCGCAGCCGCCGCGATCCAGATAGCGAGCTACGCGACCCAGCCGAGTGGCACCGGCTATGGCTGGAGGCGCGGGCCAAAATGTCCGCTATCAATCAAGGCGACCAGATCGACGTCCCCTTCCGCCGCGCGCAGATGGCGCACCCTCTGTGCGCCTAGACGCCATGCAGCCATTCGACCGCTACGCCGACCTGCTCACCTATATCCAAGACAACGGCTACACCCCGCAAATCCTCGGCCGCGCGCCCGACGGACAACCCATTGTCGCGGTCAAAAGCGGCGGTGCCAAAACACCGGCAATCTTCATCAGTGCCGGCAGCCACTCCACCGAACAGGCCGGCGTCAGCGCGGCCGGTGCCCTCATCGACGAGATAGAGACCGAGCACCAGCTCTACACTATTCCCAGTCGCGACCCCATCGGCATGAATGGCCTCGCCTACGCGCTCGGCCTGAGTCTAGATGCAGCCCCGAACCTCGGCGACCTTGACGACATTGCTCCCTTGCTCAGAAAGCGCGGTAAAATTCTCTATGACGAAGGCGAAACCGCGGTTGCCCTCATCGGCGAGTATGGCTACGCGACGAGCAACCTGTACAACCATCCAGTAGGGGATTGGCTCGAAGCACTCAAAGGCCGTCGACTCTACTTCCCCGCCAGCAATCCCGGCGTCGAGCGTGCGTACACGCTGGTGATTACCCCGGCCGGTGAAGTCCTCCATCTCAACCGCTTCCACGACACGCCTTGGGCACCTGTCGAGCCGCGTTGCACCCGCGACCTGATGGCCGCCATACGGCCCGGCTTGACGCTGGACCTCCACGAGCACGGGGGCGACTTCTTTTGGTTTTCGGCGCGGCAGCAGCGCACCCCCAGCGACCAGCAGTGGGAGGAGGCCATGGCCAGCGAGATGATCGCTGCGGTCGCGGCCTCTGGCGTGGCCCTCGCCCCGAGCGATTACTTGCCCGGGTCTTTTTTCACCAAAGGGCCGCGCAGCGTCTTCTGGCTCAACCCCCAACAGCGCGGCGAGGGCCTCAACCTCGCCGACTTTGCCGCGCACACCTACGGCTTGGCCTTCACCATTGAGACCGGCATGGAGCGGCCCTTTGCCGAGCGGGTCCACACCGCAAAGATCGCCGTGCAAAAGGCCGTCGAGGTCTTTGAGAGACGCCACGCCGGATGCCCGTCGGCCACGCCCTAAGCCGCTTTCGGCTGCGGGAATTTAACCGCAATGTCCGGCTGTTTTTTGCTTTCGGCACCTCGATCAACGCCGGCATGGCGCTCTTTTCCCTGCTGTACAATCTCTATCTACTGCGCCTGAGCTACCAAGAGGACTTCATCGGCCAAGTCGCCAGCATGGCACCGTTGGCGACCGGCTTGTTAGCACTGCCCACCGGCATCCTGAGCGACCGCCTCGGCCGCAAGCCCTTCCTCATAGCCTCGGGTCTGCTGCTAGCCATCTCCCAGTTGGGCCTATGCTTGACCACATCGCCGGGTGCGCTGCTGGCGTTCTCGTTTGTCGGCGGCGTGGCCATGGCCTTCGTCTGGGTCAACCACGTCCCCTTCCTCTCGGACAACGCCCACCCAGCGCGTCGCGCCGAAGCCCTCGCCATCTGGTCGGCTCTGCAAATAATCGTCCGCATGCTTTTGAGCCTAGTCGGCGGCTTCATGCCCGGAGTCATGGGCTACTTCCTCGGCCTTTCCACCGAGGCCCCTGCGCCCTTCCGCTACGCGCTGTTTTTCGGCGCGGCTTGTTCGCTCATAGCCGTCGTGCCGCTGTTGTACGCATCCGGTCCGGGTCGCCGCGAAAGAGCACCCGCACCGACCCGGTCGCCGGACGACAACGAGCCAGCAGCCTCGCCGTGGCGCGTCTTTGCCGCCATTGCCGCCTTGAGTGGTACGCGCGGCTTCTCCATGGGGCTGACGTATCCGTTTTTCAACGTATTCTTCGAGGCCGAGTTGGGCGTCGGTCCGGCTGCAATCGGCGTGATTTTCTTCCTCAGCCAACTCGCCGGTCTGCCAGCGACCTTCGCCGCACCGGCACTGATGCGCCGCTTCGGGCCGACGCTGGCCATCCTCCCGGCCCGCACTGTGGGCGGTAGTGCACTCGGGATCATGGGGGCCTTTATCAGCCTGCCGTTGGCCGTGCCCATGTTCCTGCTCGTGCGCATCGGCGAAGTCATTGACAACCCGTCCGACCAGCACTTCTCCACCCAAGTGCTGCCCCGGCGTTACTGGGCGCGGATCCAAGGTCTCCGCGTGTGCGGCTTCCAGCTTTTGAGCTTCCTCGGCAGCCTCGTAGGCGGTACGCTCATCCTCGACTATGGCTACGGGGCCGCCTTTGGACTAGCCTGCGCGTCGCGGATTGCGAGCGGCCTGATCATGGCGGCTTTTTTCGGGCTGCGGCCAACGCGCCCCTTATAGGAGCGCGCTATTGCCAATCTAATCACCCCAACTCGCTGGAGTGCTTCCCGACCGACGAATTTCCTGTTGACAAGGACGCTCAGCCCTGATAGTGGTTAGTGATTAGTTCTCATATCTCGCCCGGGTTGGGGCCACTGGCCACTAACCTCTGATATAAAATTCCCCAAAGAGGTCCCCTATGCGACATGAGTTTGCTCTTGCATTAATGCTAAGCGGTCTGTCGGCGCGCTCATGGGCGGTAGATGAGTTTCGCCTCGGCGGCACAAAGCCGTGGGCGGCGTGGACCGGGCAGCAGCAAATGATGGACGACGCTACCGACCCGTCCGCACTCCAGCCGCGCGAGCTCAAACCCGGCGAAAACTTGCTCCCCCAATTAGGGCCTTGGTATCGCTGGCGATCCCCCGGAGAATCCACCTATCGCTTAGGCGATGTCCGCATCTGGCGCGGGATCAACTACCTCCGCCCACGCGCCGAGCCACGCGACTTCGTCGATGGCGACCCCACAACCTTTTTCTCCGCCCAAAATTTTTCCGATCCCAACGAGTTCTATACTATCGATCTGGGCGTACCGGTACCAGTAGAGCGTTTCGCCTTCTACCCGCCGGAGGGCAAAGACGCCCTTACTCAAGAGCCGTACCGTCCCAACTTCGCCTTTAAAAAATACGAACTCTCGGGTAGCCTCGACGCGGTGGGGATAGAAGCAGAAGATGGAGTCGCCTACCGTCCGCTGGACATCGTGCTGGCCAGTGTAGATTTGAACATCGAGGCCGTAGTAAACATCGATTTCCGTCTGCAGTACTTGCGTTTTTTTCGCATCTACTTTTTCCCCGACAAGAGTGGGCGGTTCTACTTCAGATTCGCCTTAGCCGAGTTTGAAGTGTCCGGCCGAGGATTCCCACCGCGGGCTGTGTGGACGTCGCAAGTAATCGATTTAGGCCAAGAGGTCAATATCGGGCGCGTACGCTTTGGCGCGAGTAAGTGGCGGCGCGAAGGCGACCAAATCGCAGCCGCGCCCGACGCGTCAACATCCGCGCAAGTAGAAATCAAGACCGGCCTAGATACCACCCCCACCGGCTACCACGGGTACGACGACATCGGCCAACTCGTGGAAGTAACGCAAAGCGCATACGAACGGCTCAAGCAGCGCATCTGGCCCTGGGATCCCCCGGCCGTGGGCTGGCGCGGCCCCATTTTCGACGACGCGGACAACTGGAGCTTTTGGTCGCCGCCGCTGCGCCATTCCGGCGAGTTGCCCCGAGTGCCGAGCGGGCGTTACCTACAAGTACGCCTGACGCTAACGACCGAAGCGCTGTGGGATTTTACGCGCTTGGATTCGCTGGCGATTGCGTATTCTCCGCTGCTGGCCGAGCGGGTGTTAGGCGAGGTAGCCGCGGCCGGCGACCTGCAGCCCATAGGCCATATCGCCGAGGTGCCGGCCGGGCAAACGATCGAGTTGGTCTGCGACCTGCGGGCCGAGTTCGCGGCGGAGCAAGCCGGTTTTGACGCGGTGCGCCTGACCCTGCCCGGGGCGGGTGCCCTGCTCGGCTTGGAGATGGGCGATCCCCTGCAGGCGGTGGCTGCCGACAGCACAGTCGCCGAACCCGAGGGTCTAGCGATCTACCTACCCGAACCCATCCGCGACGGGGGCGCGCAAACGCTGCGCTTGCACTTGGAAACCGTCATGTACACGGCTTCGGGTGCTGTGCAAGCCGAGGTATTCACGCGCACTGGACAGAGCCTACCGCAGCAGGTGGAAGGGGGCGACGCCAGCGACGCCTTAGGCACAGATCAACTGCACATGGTCGCCATCGGGCGAGCATTGGATGAGGTATTGGGTGAGGTAGAGGTGCTGCCGACCGCGTTCACCCCGCAGGGCGACAGCATCAACGACCACGTAGCGATCCAGTACACCTTGTTCCGCTTGCTAGCGGCCGCCGAGGTAGAGTTGGAAATCTACGCGCTCGACGGGCGCTCCACGTGGCGGCAAGCCCTCGGTGCACGGCTCAGCGGCCGCCATCAAGCGATGTGGAACGGGCGCGACGAGAAAGAACAACTCGTCGCACCCGGGATATACGTCGTGCAGGTGCGCGCCAAAACGGACCAAGGGCAATGGGCGCAGGAACGCAGCCTCGCAGTGGTCTATTAAAAAAGCCCCTGAAAAATCAGGGGCTTAGAAGATGGTGGGCGATCCCAGACTCGAACTGGGGACATCCTGCTTGTAAGGCAGGCGCTCTGACCAACTGAGCTAACCGCCCGGTCTCTAAGCATAGCCATTTCGGCCCTTGTCTGCAAAGCGAGCACCGTCCATTTACTGCTCATCAGCCGCGGCGATTTGTTCATACCGGGCCATGGCCGCCCCCGCTTCGGTGTGCAGGCCCTGTTCCCTGTAGGCCATAGCAATCCCGTAATACGCATCGGCATAGTCCGGGCGAATCCGCAGCGCGTGTCGGTAGCACTCCAGCGCCTGATGCGGTTGGCCATTGAGGAGCTGGGCACCCCCCAAATTGTTGTAGGCCAGCGCGTACGCCGTGTCGATGCGGACGGCGACTTCGTACATTGCAATGGCTTCTCCGGTATCTCCTAGGCGCAAATGCGCGTTGCCTAAATTGTTGTAGGCGGGCGCGTAATCCGGCCGCACGGCGAGACAGCTTCTCAGGGCGCTGATTGCCTCGGAGGGCATATTCAGTTTGGCGTAAATCCCGGCCAAGGCGTAATGGGCCAGCGCGCCATCCGGCTCTCGCCGCAGTCGGTCTCTGAGCTGGGCTAGGCCTGCGGCATGGGGCTTCAGCTTTGCAAAGCGGCCCAAGTACTGTTGGGCTTCCTCGCGCCTTCCCTGTCTGGCATAGAGCGTACCGAGCCTGAAATACGTTTGCGCCCGCACCGGGTCCAGTGCGATGGCGCGCAGATAATGCGCCTCGGCCAACCCCTCGGTGCGCCGTCTCTCCCCGGCCAACCCCAAGCCTAAATGAGCTTGGGCCGCGCTCGGATCGAGCGCGAGGGCCGCGCCAAAAGCCGTCGCGGCCGCATCGATTTGGCCGGCTTTTAACAGGGCGTGGCCCAGCCCTATGTGCGCCCTCGGCCAGTCCGCTCGCAGCGCCACCGCCCGGTCAAACGCCGCGATAGCCTCTTGGTACTCGCCGAGGCGCTCGGCGTAGATCTGACCTAAGGCGTAAAATGCCAGACCGTAATTAGCATCCATGCGGGTGGCCTGCCGCAGGGCTGTAACCGCCTCGTAGTAAGCCGTGAGCTTAACGTAGGCCAAACCGAGGTTATAGAACGCCCCGGCATTGTCGGGCTCGAGCGCCAGCGCCTGCCGATACAAATCGCGGCTGCGGACGTACTTCTCCTGTTCCAAGGCCAAACTGGCCAAGCTGCACAACGCACCTACGTGCTCATCATCCAGCGAAAGCGCCCTGAGAAAATGGCTTTCGGCCTGTTCGTATAGTCCCTGTTTGCAGGAGATATTCCCCAGCCCGACCCAAGCGTCTGCAGTGAGCGGACGGATGCTTAGGGCCTGGCGGTAGTGGTGCTCGGCCCCTTGGTAGTCGCGCTCGCGCAAGAGCAAATCGGCCAGTTTCCAATGGGCTTCGGCATCCTGCGGATGGCGGTGCAGCCACGCTTGGTAGCCGGTCTTGGTCGTGGGGAGACGCTCGCACGCGACCAGCGCGGCCAGCACTATCCCCAAGAGGACACCGTTCATCGTCCTGTTAGCGCAGCCCAGCGAAGATGGTTACAAACGTGAGGAAATTGGTCTCATCGCCTTGTTGCAACGCCCGGCGTTGCCAGCGCACACCGATCTTGGTAGAAAGTGCGTAGCCCTGATACTCGGAGCTATTGGTGAACTGAGTGGCCAAGGTCAGGGTAGTGAAATCCTCGACAAAGGCCGGCGGCAGCGGATCTGGCTTTTGTCGTAGGTTCCTAAAGACCTCCCACTCGATCCCCGACTCCGAGACGACTTGGCCGGGTATGAGATCGTACGTACCGATTAAGAAAAAAATCTCCGACAGCTCATTGCGTTGCAGTGCCAAGGGATCCGTCGGGACTTGACGGGCGTACTGCTGCTTCCACTTGGGCGAAATGGCGATCCCGGCGAACGGCTCGTAGAAGTACTCCGCTCTCAGTATTACACCTAAGAAACTCTCGTCGCGATTTTCCCGGGACTGATTCCTGTGCTGAAAATAATGGTCCCATTTGACTTTACCAGACACGTTCAGCGGCCGCAGGCGATGGATGGCAAAATCTAGGTACGAAGTGTTGATCATCGCGTTCTGGGCTATCAGGCGGTCCTGCACATCCTGCAGGCTCCCTGCCGAAAAGGGAGACTGGACCCACTGAATCAGCGCGTCGGGAATATCGTCGCGGGCGAAGCGCAAAAATTCCATAAAGCGAAACTTAAAACCGCGCAATGGTAGGTCTTCCTGCCAAGTGAAAAGCCCATAGCTCGTCTGGTTCCGCCGCGCACTACCGATCAACCACTCGCGTAGATGCCCAACCACGACCTTGGAACCGGGCTGCATCTCAGCCCCCAAGTAGAGGTTGTAGCCCCGGTGGTCGCGCTTGTAGGGATAATCGGGTTCGGTATCGTTTTCGAGGCGGTCTATGACGGTATTATTGTTCATGTCGGTGCCGAAGAGAAATTCGGGCGGATCGACATTGTAGCGCAGAAAGGGTTCGACGTAATCGGGCTGCAAATTGTCGTTCTGGTTAAAGTCGTTAACCAAGTCGTTGTTCTCGTCGAGACCGGGGAACACCTCGACATCGGCGGCGCGGGTCGTCTGCTGCCCCGGCACAAAACCACCCCCGGTAACGCGCCGACGCCAGTCGGGAAAGCGGTCTTGGTCGTCGTTGTCGTCGACAAACTCATAGGTGAAGTTAAGCTCATCCTCGTAGTCAATAAAACCGCGCTGGTCGGGAATTACCATGGATGTGCCGTAGTTCGGATCCATGGAGAAGATCTCGCCATAGGCGAACCAAGGATAGGTCAACCGCGAGGCGGTAACGTAAAAAGCTTCGGCGCGGTCGGACGCTAGGGCCTGCCTCTTGACGATATTCTGGTTGGGGAACTTGCGGTGGTGGCGGTTGACGTTGAATTCGGAGCGGAGATTGAATCCGGCAAGCTCGGAGACTTCAAAAGTAAAACCCATGATTTCGTTGGCCGTAGGCAGGCCGTACTGGAAGCGGACGACCTGCTGGTTGGAGCCATCGCTGATATTGCCGTTGCTCCGCTTGACCGGCCGGAAGACCGTCTCGCCCGTGAAATTGGTCTGCATATTGGAGGTTACTTCTATGCGAAAATCATTGGCCACCACCAGTTCGATATCGATCTTGCGGGCTTCTTTGAAATCGCTGATCTGGTCCTTTACGCCCGGGACGAAATCGCGTTCGACATCGTAACTGAGCCTCAGCACGTCGCCGCCGTTGGCCTCGAGCAAGCCCTGACGCCGCGTCCCTCCGTCAATCGAAGGTTTTATTTCTGGGTGCTCGACCTCGTCGATGAATATCCGTGCGCGGAACAGCAGCGCACCTCCGGTGTTGTCTTCGGGCGAATCGTCGCTGAGGCGGACGACGATGCGGCGGACGTTTTCCGCATTCAGGCGCCCTCCTAAGACACCCTTGAGGGAATTCTCCTCGACGCTCAAGCGGCTGTTCCCGTGGTTGGCATTGACGTACGTCAAGCCCAGCGTGGCGAAATCGCCGACTTGGGCGACTCCTCGCAATCCATACAAATTGGTGAAGACCGTCTCTCTGGCTTCGGAGATCTCGCTGTCGAGACGCTGGACAGCCGGATTGTCGATGCGCGAGGTAATGAAGGTCAAGGCGTATTTGTCGGACTGCATATCCCACTGAATACCGTCGAAGAGAGGTTTCGAGAAGGTCAGTGGCGTAAGCGTGGTCCGTAGCTGTTCGCCGACGGTCAACGCGGTGTAGAATTGCCCTTTGGAAGCCGAGGATATCAGGACTCGGTTGAACCAACTATTGAATCGGGGATTTTTGAAAATGCTGCTGCCGAAATCGAGCGGGTGTTCCTGGCGCCAGTCGTAGATGCGCCAACCACGAGTGATATAGTTGCCGTACAGGTCGTAATAGCGATCGCCTTCCAAGAAGAGATTGACGTAGCGCTGGTAGTTGTCCCGGGCGTAGTTAGTGTACTCGTAGGTCTTCCATCCATAGAGATAAAGCAGCGTCTGGGGCACGTACCATTTCCGCATAACCGGATTTAGTGACTCAAAATCGACGGGCGTTCCCGTCGCTCTATACGGATTGAAGAACCCGCTCTGCAAATCGGCCTTGAGTTTTAGTGGCAAGAGGGCGAGAAAGGCAAAGGACCAAATGGCTTTATTCATCGCGCTAGTTTCCCATCTCGATAGCGGCTTTGCATCGTGCATCAATCCACTGCCCGACTAATAGACCAGATGGACGACGCGCTGTCGTCGCTCCGTTCTAGTGTCGGTCTCTAGCTTGGCGTCCAGAATGTAGATACCGGGAGGTAACAATAGATCGTTCTCATCCCGACCATCCCACACATAGTGAGTCTGATCCACCTGCTCAGTGCTAGCGACTAAAGCACCACTCAAGTCGTAAATCACAACCTTGGGTTGGGCAGAGGTTTTTACCACTAGCAGGCGTAACTCCAGTCTGTCGTTGATGCCGTCTCCGTTCGGCGTGACAATCGCCGGGATCACCTCCAATGCGCGGATGCTGTGCTCCTCTTGGGCGATCTCGGGCACAAATACCGTCAAAGCCCCTTGGTCTTCCGGCTGGATCCCCTGGCGAATATCGGGCTGCGTCGTCGAGCTTACCCAAGCATCGAAAGTAGCAGCATCGGCCAAGAGGCGCAGCGGCAGATCGACTGCGATGCTGTCCCCGCGGACCTGTTCGGGCAAGTCGATCACTACCGAATCCCCTCTGGACTCCACCTTCAACGGTGCGATGCGGCGATCCCCTATCCGCAATTGTACCTCGCCTTCGAGGGGATTCGGCAAATCGAGCACTAGGCGGTTGAAACCCCGATCGGCAGGTCTAGTGCGACCTCCGAGGCGGAAGGTAAAAACAGTCCGCGAATCGAGGGCCGCTTCGCGTGGGGAAACGCTGGCGAAAACCCCACCGCCGATGAGCGGATCGTCGAAGTCGAGGGCGATCTCGCGCAGCGTCGGTGCCGCCTGCGGATCTTCGGTCTGCAGGCGCACCTCCACTTGGACAAATTTCCTCGGCGTGGGCGAGCGGAAGACTTCCCCTGACTCCTTGTAGGCCGAACTCCACGCACTCCAGTCGGCACCGGCTTTCGCCACTTTTACTTCGGGCAATTTCTGGCTAGCCGGCAGTTTGTCCCAGCGTCCTTTGGGAACTTCTCGACCGTTTTTGTCGTAATAGAATATCTCTTCGTCCAACGCATTGCCGGTGCGCGTGCGAATTTCTATGCGTGTCCCGGCCGTTGTCTCCGCCTCCCAGCGCAGCCGGCGCAGGCTTTTGGCACCTACCAGATCGATGAAATTAGAGGTCATCACCACTGCAGCCGGATAGCCTTCGCCGTAGAGGAAAACCTCGAATAAATGGAAAGCGGTTTCTCTGTTGGTGGGGGCCTCGTGGTGATAGAACAGATAGCGCACCTTGCGGGTGGGAAAGCGGAAATCGAAGTTGCGGTTTCTCGTGCCCGCGCTGCTCAGCGTTTCGTTATTGACGAAGCTGAGCAACTGGTAATCGACGGGACTCTGGAGCCGGTCTTCCCCCTCGGTGGGGATCGGCGTACCATCCGAGGTCAACAGTTCAAAACCGGACTGATTCCTGTACGAATTCACCCCCATCGTAGCAAATCCCGGCGGCGGCTCCACCATCGTTAGCTGATCGATCCAGAAAGTGGCTCCCAGATCCCATTCAAACCAATCGCCTTTATCGCGCCAGTCGAGGTCGCCCCGCGAGGTCAGGGTCCACCACGTGGCTGCAGTTCCATCCATGATATTGGCGATGGTGCGCGGGTCGCGCCCGGTCCTTATGTCGCCTCCCCGCTCGATAGTCCCCGGCGCAATATTGTCGCCTATGGCCTCAACCTCGATGGCTGCCAGCGCCGCATTTAGGCTCTTGGCATGGGCGACGACGCGGACGTACTGGATGGACATATACTCCAAGGAATCGCTGGACATGGTGGCCAAATGATTTCCGGTGGCGTTTCCCAATTCCGGCGTCGCAAGGTCGTATTCTATCACCGTCTCTCGGCTGGGCTGAGTCGTACCGCCCACCCGGTCGTAGCGAAAAACATCCTGGCCCGTGAGAAAAGGCGTTCCCTCGGTGACGAAAACGGAAAACTCCCGCAATGGCCGCGCCCCATCAGTATCGGGAAAGGTCAGCCGTATCTTTTTGGCTTGGACGAGGCGGCCCAAATCGATCTCGATCCACCAATCGTCGAGCGGGGCCTCTTGGCCAGGTTGCCACCAAGTGGTGGCAGCGCCATCGAGAATATGGGCAGCTTGGTCAATGTGGGTCCCCGCACTGCGGATCCCTCCCTGCACCTCTTTTCCCTTGGCGTTTGGGTGGAAAAACTCAGCCGCGTCGGCGACGGCGTCTATATTGCGCCGAAAGCGTCTGAGGGCCACGCTACCATCTGCTGCCAACGACAGCACTCCTTGTGGAAAAGTCCATTGCCGCCACTGGTCTTGGCTGTTTATGAGCAGCGTTCCGGCTTCCGTTTCCCCAACTGGGAAGAGTGCCAACAGCATCAGCAGGTATGTCCGTTTCAACATGCTACCCCCGGACCATCAATACGCTACCGAGACCGAACGAAATTGCTCTGATGCTTCCTTGTCTGCATCTGCCTTTATGTGCAGGAGGTATATGCCGGGGGGGACCAACTCCCCTTGGTCGTCGCGTCCGTTCCATTGCTCAGTATAAAAACCCTTGTTGAATTTCCCGCGCACCAAGACTCTGACCTGCTGGCCTGCAAGGGTATAGACGCCGATCTCGGTGGCGGTATCTTCGACGCCCAGTAGCGTGAATGCGATGTCGAGTTCGTCGTTGATGCGGTCGCCGTTGGGAGTCAGGACCGACGTCGCCAACGCGATCTCAGAGAGCGTTTCTAGGGAGGTACCCGTGGCGAAAACGCGGACATCGTTGCTATTGAGATCTGCACTCGCGTCGCCAGGATCAATAGACTGGGGCAGGTTTTCCCCCTCCAACTCCAACACCTCTCCGAGGAAGTGGGTAGTGAAGTCCAATAAGGCCGTGCGAAAGGTAAGCCGTAGGTGCTCCTCTCCATCGGCGCGCACCACTTTATGCGAGGGAAAATACACGGCTAAAACCCCGTCGGCGAAGCGGACGCTGTCGGGGGCTATCTCCTCGAGTGGCTGTCCGATTTCTAGCTTGACGAGCTCGGCCTCGGCTACGGTATTGAGTTTGATAGCATCAAAGCCTAGCTGGCCGTCGGTGCCGAAACTAGCTAAGAGATCGTAGATAAATGTCGTCTCTTGGCCAGCCGGCGCTTCGGGCACCCGGTCTTCTCCCCCGGCCAAACCCACCTCGCCGACGATGGCCTCCACGAGGAGCGGCGAGTACTCAATCGCTACGGATTGTACCTGGCCGAAGGTGTGGAAATCCTCGGCTACCATATTGAACTGAAGCTGCATATAACGCCGTGCGTCCGGCGAACGGAGCAATTGGCCGGGAAGGTCGTAGGGCGTTGACCAGAAACTCCAGTTTTGCTCATCGAGCTTGATCGACGATTTGTCGCCGGGGCGGTCTCCCTGAACAAAGGGCGATTTCTCCAGTGCTTTATTGTAAACCGCTTCTTCTACTTTCCGTTCCGTGCCTATATCGCTGATGATGTAATACGCCTTCGGAGTATCGTCCTTGCCGGTGCGGGTTTCCACTACCAAGCTAATCGGCGCATCCGGCGACGGAATGGGTTCTGGTTCGCCCGGCGTTTTGCGGAACTTTTCAAACTCCCAAAAAATGCGCCCGAAATTCACCGGTACTCCCAGGTCGATAACCGATGTGAGATAACTAGTATCCGGCGCAAAACCCTCGCCATACACCTCAACCTCGCTCAGCATGTACACCTGTTCAATCAGATTAAAGGAAATGCGCAAAAAACGCAGAGTCTGCGCGGGGAAGCCAACATCTATAACGCGGTCGGAGTTGACAAAGGTGCGGAACAGTACCTGCTCTAGGGTGCGAGGTCTGTCTTCTTCGCTGAGCAGGAGAAAATCCGCAGGTTCTCTGGCACCCGATATTTCATACGCCCGGGGAAAGCGTTGCTTTCTCAAGCCCCCGGATTCGTCCAGTCCGGTAGCCGGAGGATAGAATACCACGCGATTTACGGGAATGGGAAACGCAAAGTCAAAAGTATATATATCTTCCCGGCGACCCCCACCCACCCTAGACCAACGCAGCTTGGTCACCGTAGCGAGATCGCCGTCAATGACCTGAAAGGGTGCCGTGTGGTAGAGGGGCAGAATACTGGTCCAGAAACGAGGCGTTACCCCCAGTTCAAAATCGTCCCTTTTGGGCTGCTTGCCTAGCTGCCAAGTGCTGCCCAGAATCGTAGTATATTCACCGCTCTCCGTGCGGGGACCGGCGATGATATTCTGATGCGGCAAAAGTTCGAGGGGCTGTAGGGCACCATTGACCGAGACCGTCTCCAAGCCGACGGCGCGCTCACCGAGTTCGTCCCAAGGGACCCCGCCCTGTCCGAGAACCAAAGTGTGGGTCTCGGCCCGCAGCGGCTCGACGCCGCTCAACAAGACCGCAGCAACGGCAATGAAAGTAATTTTCATTCGTCCGAACTCTGGGTTGCAACCTCATGTTTTAGACGGGATCGCTTGTCTCGCCCTTTGGGCGAGGTGAATCAGCAAGTGGGTGGCTTATATTGAGATGTAAGCGACAGAAGATACGGCAGAACAACGGCTATATAAACCCCTTGCCGCCGGGCGAGAAACCGCTTGGCACTGTTGATCTCCTGCCCTAGAATTAAAATTTGCGCCAATGGCCGACGCGGATTAGCGAGAACACGACATGACTAATGCTACGCACACCCTGCTGCTCCCCAACCAAGTTGACGAGGCCCTCGCCGCGCACTTTGCCGCGCTCGGCGTCGGCACGATATCGGCCTACAAGCTCTGGTGCCACCGGCACGGCCTGAGCACGGCACTGGACAAAACACCGCAAGAGTGGGCCGAGGAGCGGGCACTTTTCGCCGCGTTGCAGCCATCGGTAGATCCAACAGCCAGCAAGGAGCACGACCCGCGTCGCGCTGCGCTGATCGGCCGGCTCTTCAACGGTGAGCTAGAGGGAGAAAAGCTCAACGATCTGCTCTCTCGGTTGCGCGTCGAACGCAACGCGCTGGCCGGCGTCCCAGACGCCCAAAAGGCCCTAGGGCGGCTGGTGCTGCACGTCGAAAAGTACGGCCACTTGCTGCGGCCCATGCCCGTGCTCAAGCGCCTCGGTGCCAACCGCACCAACACCTATATCGCCGCCTTGGGGCAACTGGCGCAGCACCATCGCGACTGGCTGCGGCCGGTGGAGGAGTGGCGGCCCGACACGACCAAGGAGCGACCCCAGTTCCGGGCACTGGCGCGGCATCTGCTCGCCCGCTACGAGGTCCCCGCGCCCATGGACACCGCTTGGCTCCAAGGACACACTGCGGAAGCCTATCAGCAGCAGGAGTGGTTCAAGCACGTAGCAGGCGGCCAAAACTTGCGCACCGCGGGTGTGCCGATGAAGGTCACCAAGCGCATGGCGCATATCTTCATGCAGACCGACCATCCGCACCATACCCTGCTCCAAGCGCTGCGCATGGCCCAAGTGGAGGCGCTCGGCGGCGACTCCCACGTATCTTGGTACGTGGCCGCCACGCCGCTGGGCGATTCGTTGGAAAACGAGGACTTCTGGATTTCGGTCGTCCACTTCTACGTCAACAACTACCCCATGCTACACCGCAGCTACTTCCTGCCGGTCTACGACTACATCCGCCACCAGAAGTACCTGCCCCAGCAGATCACGCGGCCCGATGGCACCCAAGTCGAAGGGCCGCCGCCGCAGCCCAACTTCTGCATGAAAGGCCGCAGTGCTGCCAAATTGCTCCACCAAGTGGATCAATGGCATGAGACGTTGTCGGGAGAAGAAGATGTACCGCTCAAGACGTGGGCGGCTACGGGTTTGGCTGGTTTCCGCCTCGAAGAATACGACGCGCAACTCAAGTACAACCTCGTCTGGACCCTGTACGAACTCTGCACCTCGCAGCAGCTTCAGACCGAAGGCCGCATCATGGGCCACTGCGTCTTTTCTTACACCGAGCGATGCCTTGCTGGCGACACTTCGATCTGGTCGCTGCGGGCACTCAACGCCGATGCCGAAGAGGCCCTCGAAAAGCGCGTCCTCACCATCGCCGTTGACAACCGCCAGCGGGCCATTACCCAAGCCCGAGGCAAGTTCAACATGGCACTCAATCAGCGGGAGCGGCTGGAGAAGAGACGCCGAGCCGGTTCTCTATACGTGCATTTGTTGCGCGAGTCGGCGCGGATTTTGCGCTTGTGGACCGATAAGGTGGGATTGGTGCAGAAGAGCACGTGATCGTATTACAGTTTGAAGAAAAGCGTACCCATCATCGACAGCCAAGTGGTAATAGCCAAGCCGATAACCAAGTTAAATTTGCTGTTGAACTCGCGGCGTATTTCGCGGATTTCGGACTTAAGTTCGGTCTCTAGACCGTCGATCTTGGACTCGATTTTGGTATTGTTTCCGCGCACATCCGTCTCAATGAGGCTTAGGCGATGGTCGATCTGCTGCAAAACATCGCGAGTGGTGAGTCGGGAGAGGATTGTGGGTTGGACATGGTGAGCATCCTTTGGTATTCGAGCAAAGATAATCGGCTACATGGCTAATGCAAAATGCAGACCAGTCGTTGCACTCTGAGCGACGGCGTTTTGTTAGATGCACGGTGTAGTATGGGAGGAACAGTCGTGTTGCGATTGCGCTACAGCTTATGTGCATAGCCCGACGTGGCAATTACCGAGGTATAGGTGCATGCCGACGGCACGGTTGAGCAGCGCTTTTTGCCCTGTAAGACCTAAGTATTGGCCATCGCGCACTTCGGCAGTGATTACTTGGATTTTGCGCTTGTGGACGATAAGGTGAGGCTGGTACAGAAGATCCCGTAGGGACCCTACGGACAAGACGCGATTAACGGGTACCCACTGAAAGCAGCGATTTGACCTGTCCCCAGGTCTGGGCTTCGACGCTCGTAGCGGAAGGGGAGGCTGGCCGCCATTCGGGAAAATTTCCGCCCAAGCCATTGGTCAGTTCGACCAAGTTGCTCCCATCTGTATCAATAGTCCAAATCTCAAACGGGCCGCCTATATCGGGGCTAGAAGCGAAGGCTATTCTCATGCCGTCGGATGACCAAGTCGGGTTTATATCATAGTTGGGGCTGTCGGTCAGGCGAGTGGGCGTACGCTCGTCTCCACTGTTATCAACAATATAGATGTCAGTCTGGTCCTCATCCCCCCGGATGAACATGTTTTTAGTTCCGTCTGGAGAAGGCGTCCTTATTGTTCGGGCGATAGCCCCCTCCTTCCGGTCCGCAGGTAGGGGACCACTTCCGTCTTCTATCCCTATAACAAACGACTCAGTGCCCGCTTGCCCCCAGCCATCAACTGTCAACCCCAGCGTTGCCAAGCAGACGATTAGTAGAGACCGATAGCCCATAACGTGGCTCCCTTTAAATTTGCGAATTGGGCAAAGTGTGGCTAGACACTATGACTAAAACCTGATGACTTACAAGTACGGCGTACGCAAGGCATCTTCAACCGGTGAAGGGGATTTCAGTCCCGTCGGCAGTCGTCTCTTCAATAGAACACGCTGAGCGTCCTAGCTAGCACCTCTTCCCCCGACTCGGCCTCGGCCGCGATGCGCACTATATAAGCCCCTGGAGGTACCAGATTGCCGATCGCATCGCGGCCGTCCCAGGTTTGTTCGTAGGCTCCGGCGGACAAGGCGTCAAAAAAAAGCTGACGCACCCGGCGTCCAGCCAGATCGTAGATGCCGATGGAGAAATCGACCTCCTGCACCAAACGCAAGACTTGAAAAGTAATGCGACTCTCTTCGTTGACGCCGTCCCCATTGGGGGTACACACCGCCGGTACGACCTGCATAGTGGATAAAATCCCACCCTCTGCGGCATTGGAGAAAAAGACCCGGCTAGTGTTGGTGCCAACACTCGGACTGGCATCGCCGGCAGCGACGGGCTGGGGTAAACGACCTCCAGAGTCGATTAGGTGGCTCGCCAAGTTAGTAGCATAGACCAGAATAGCCGTGCGAAAAGTAACGCGCAGCGGCTTGTTGTTGTTCGGCCCGATCCGGTTCGATGGGAAGGACAGCATCAGCCCACTCGCATTCGCGTGGACGCTGTCGGGCACCACCTCGACGAGCGGCTCACCCATCTCGAATTTGAGCAACGTCGGTTCGCTCTGGGTTGCGATGTGCAAGCCATCGAACCCCATCTGCGCGTCGCTGCTAAATTCTGCCCGAATGTCATAGGTAAAAAGAGTATCTCGACCTGCTGGCACCGCAACTATACCCCCTGGGGGGAACGGGTCTGCGACAACGGCGACCTCGCCTACGGCGCGGTCGGCCAGAGGCAGTGAGTAGCTAACAGCCAAGCTGTCTATCTGGATGAGATCGGTAGAGGTGCCCCGAAAAAAAAGCTGGAAATCAAAATACCTTCTTGGGCCAGGCAGTTCGAGGGGATAGGTAAAAATACCTGTCGAATCAATGCGGATCGGATTCTTCCAGGTCCAGCTTTCGGCATCGTTGAGGATGGAACCGCGAAAATCCTCCGCCAGCTTGGCATAGGCGTCTGCGGTCGTGGGTTGCTCTGAACCCGTTTCGCGATCGACGATTTCAAAATGGACTAGGGGAGTCTCATCAGTGCCGTTGCGCAGGGTCAGGTCCACGGACGCCGCGGCTGTCGCTGTCGGGAGCAGGACGCCGTCTGGCTGTCGGCGCAACTTGGTGGTTTTGACGGAGAGCGTGCCGAGAATCGCTGCTGTGGGCAATTCAATAAGCTTGGAAATATAAGTGCCTTTGGGCACGAAACCTGTGCCAAAGGCTTCGATTTCCGCTATTTCAAATGGATTGGGCGAAAGAATGCGCAGCCTGATAAAACGGATTAGCTGCACTGGAAAGTCGATTGTCGCTCTCGGCTCGGTCTGCAAATCAACGCGTTTCAAGACCTGATAGCGCGGCTCTCCTTGCTGGGTATAGTCGCGGCCATCACTCACAGAAAGTTCAAAGGCCCTAGGAAAGTCGTCGGGAAAGGATGGGCTGGGAAAGTAGATCAGACGATTGGCCGGAAAAGAAGCCCCTAAGTCCAAAAAAAAGATGCGACCAGTCTGATCGGTGCCCAGCCCTTTGAATCGGCCGCCGGAAGAAGTCTGGTCATCGCCATCGACTAGGACGGCGGCAGAGCCTTCGATGGCGGCGTTGTCCCAGATGTGGGCACTGCCTTCGGTGACAAAGTCCAACGTAGGCGAGTCGCTCCAATCGAGTGTGCGGAGGATATTGTCGGTTTCTGCCAAGCCGATAGGACGGATCAAAGCCGGGTTCTGCAGATCTACTCCTCCTGCGACCGCGGCCTGAGAATCCCAAGAAAGCCCATCCCCACCGACTCTATAGCTTTCAACCTGTGCTCCGAGCGGCGCATTCAGCCAACATACTCCGCATAAAACGAGGCTGCCTGTGAGCAGTCTCATTCCTGCGCCCAATCTGCCGGAGGCTGATACCCCCTGAATACCTCGCGCTGAAAATGGTACGCCAGATCTATGGTCTCGACGGGCTGCTGCCTGAAGTCGAAGCGAATTGCCACGTCGCTGAGGTGAACGGTAAACTCATTGATATCGTGGGGTAACGCGGGAAATACCACAAACCCCTCAACTTCTTGGCCACTGAAAATGTCTTCGTCTGGATATATGGTGCGGGTCAGAATCTCTCTCCGCTCCCGAAAGACACTGTAGGCATTGCCCGCATACCCGGGAATCATGGAACCATAGAATTCGAGGATATCCGTTCTGTTGAGAGGATCGTACTCGCGGCCGGCCTGTTGGGAGACCAGCGTTATTCGGGTGGGGTCCAGATGTACCTTGGGATACTCGTAGTTTTTCACCTGGACCGAAAAGACGGTGTACTTTGGTGGCGTGTAGGTATCGCCTAGCGGCTTCCAATTGCCAAAGGTATATGGATTCTTGGAGTTGGCACCCGCCGCAGAGTAGTCGGCAAATTGACGGTTCAGCTCTTCGTCCGCCATGGGGCGCAGAGAGATTTCGAGGCGGTTGAAAACGGCGGTAATGGTCCCGTCGTCCTCAACCGAGGCATAGGCTTCCTGGCGATTTTCGGGCGCGGGTGCGATCAGCCCGGGGAAATAGCGACCACAACCAACCAGCACCAGCAGAACCAAGGCACCCAAGCATGGACTCATCGCAAAGCGCTTCCCAGACATCCTACAAAATGCAAAAGCGGGAAGTAGAGATATGTACACCTCTCCTCCCCGCTGCTGAAATGGGAAAATTTTACTCGTCGAAAGTCGCCTTGATTTTTCCCCAAGTACTGCCTTCGACTGCGGTGCCGACATCGCTGCCCCGGGTGTACTCATCTACGGTCAACAGAGTAAAGTCAGAGGCGAAATCCTGATCTCTATGCGCCCCATTGACGTCTCCGGTTACTAGCTGATGCGTCCGGGCCGCGCCTTCAGCAGGCGTCGTATCGGCCTCGTTGAGCTGGTAGGTGAGACCAACCGTCATGCCCGGCTGCAAGATCACTCGGTCTGTAGAGGCCTCGTCGTTTTCCAAGTTGACCCACAGCGGCATGGCGAACTCATAGCCTAGGGTGACATTAGTCGATCCGTGCGTAGCACCAGGAGGGCTAAGACCGACATCGGCCTCAATATAGGCCGTAGCCCACTGCTTAGCCGGATCGGCGTCTTTGCGTAGCCAAGTCGTCCCGTTGCCGTAGGGCGTCGAATACCCGCCGGGAACCTGCGCGTGCATGGTCCACTGCTGCGCGTTCACTTGGTTCGGATCGCGGTACGGACCGCCGCTATGGTCGCCATCGGTAATAATTTCGAGATCGTCCTCAAACCACCCGTTTTCTGGATCCGTTTCGGCCGCGTGCAGAGAATCGTCCGTCACCCGCACAAAGCCCAAGATGCGGTTGTCAGGTGGCTGCGTCCAAGCCGTCCTTATGGAAACATCGATATCGCTCTTGTCTGGAATCACCTGTTGTACGACCTCGCCCATTTCGTCGGGAGTGATGATGAAATTAGGGTCGTACCAAGTCCAATCTCCGTCCTCGCCATCGGCGACGTACGTCACATCCGCTGGCCATTCCAAAGCGAAATATCCAAAACCATTGGCACTGCTGTGTGCAAAGCACGCGCTCGCAGCCAACAGCAAAACGCCAGAAACAGCAAATATCCTCATAGTTCATCTCCTTTAAATTAGGTTGGAGTTAGCTGTTTTGTTTGTCGGATATGTCTTTCTACTAACGATTAAAAACCTCCTTTTTGAAGAGTTATAACATACGCCTCTTTGCCCGTTCAAGCTATTTAGTAGCATAGTGCATGTCAACTTTCATGGCGATTGACCTATGGAGGCTGTACACCATGCTTAAGTGTGTGCAGAGCGGCTTGCTGGCTGCAGCCTGCTCTTTGCCTGCAGCATTCAACGACGGGGCTGGCGTCCCCGCAACCGCTCCTTCATAATGAACTGTACGCCGGCCAGATCCAAGACTGCGATTCCTTCAACCCATTTCTCCCCGGCAGCGTCTCCAGCACCGGACACAACTTCCTCTACGAACCGCTCTACTTCTACAACCCCTATAGCAAAGAACAAAACCTCATACCTTGGTTCACCGAAGTGACCATACACCTCAGAGATGGAGTAAAATGGAGCGACGGTACGCCCGACTTGTTGAATAAAGAACGCCCCCGTCCTCAACTCCTCAGTGGCCATGGAGCTATGGGTTGCAGAGGCCAAGGTCGTAGATGATCTACAGGTAAAGATCGCGCTGAAATCGCCGAATCCGCGCTTTGTATTCGAGTATTTGACCAACAATTTCGGCAACGGCATACCCATGGTCCCCAAGCATATCTGGGAGGGCAAAGACGCGAGAACCTTTGCCAACCTTGATCTTCAGCGCGGCTGGCCCGTAGTCAGCGGCCCCTACCGGCTCGTTCGTTCCGAGCCTCAGCAGCGGATCTGGGATCTGCGGCAGAATTGGTAGGCGGCTGAGACGGGCTTTCGCCGACTCCCCCGAGTAGAACGCCTGATCTATCTGCCCACATTGGACGAAGACAAAAGGATGCAACCGGTCGACATGCACGACCCAACCAAGCCCGCAGAGATCATGCAGCACCGGGGTTGGGTCTTAAAAAAGGGCCTTTGGACCAAGGGAGGCGCACCGTTCAAGATTACCATCGACCTGCATCCGGATCTTCACGACATCGTCCCCGTGTTGGTCGGACAGCTACGCCGCGCCGGCTTCGATGCTAGTCTCAGAATGGCTTCTGATTATTACACCCGCATGACAGTGGGAGACGCCCGGTCCTTTCTGATCGGCAACGCAGGCAGCGTGCGCGACCCGTACTTCACCCTCAGACTCTATCACAGCCGCTACGTGCAACCAACCGGTACGGCCGCTATCTACTTCTGGCGTTGGCAAAATGCCCGCTTCGATCAGATCGTCGATCGAATGGCCGGTACAGCCCCCGACGATCCGCGACTACTCGAACACTTTCGCCAAGCTATGGAAATCTGGCTGCGCGAGCTGCCCTCCACTCCACTGCTCCAGTGGTACCACAGAATCCCCCACAACGAAACCTACTGGCAGAATTGACCCACGGCGGAGACGCGCACCTACTGGGCGCACACTTGGCTGCTGGCTAAGTACGTGGGCTCTATCGCTGGGCGTGTTTCAGTTGCTGTCGTGCTTGGTGTATGCTCTGCGTGAGTGGGTCCAGTCCGCGGCGACAGAGGCTTATGGCTGATCGTCGATGTTTTTTGCGTTGGAAGGGTTGGCTGTGATGGAGGTGCTCGCCGACCCGCGGTGCCCGCATCAGGTGCAAGCGTTGGGGGTGGTCAGATGGAGTCCTTTGGCCTTGAAAACCCCAACCGCCGTTTCAACGACCTGCGCTGGCCATACAGATTGAGTCCCTGCTTGCGGTTGGTTGGGTTGTAGCAGGCGGGCTTCGCCCTCGGCTTGATCCGATCGATAGGGTGGTGCGTGAGGGCTTTTTGTAGCATATGTATAAACATGGTGCAGTTCCTGTATGTAGGGTTTGGGCGATTACGAATAAACCTAACTCGCGGCTGCACTGCCTCTTAGATCAATGTAGTGTACTTAAAGAGCAACTATCGGCTAGCATACGGATCGGCCGCGTCGCGCATCCCATCGCCCACCACGTTGAAGGCCAAGACCGAGACGACTACGAAAAGCCCGGGCAGCAAAAGCCACGGCGCCATGGCCACGGCCTGAAAGTTCTGCGCCTTTTGCAGCAGCACCCCCCAGCTAACCACGGGTGCCCGCAGCCCAATCCCCAAAAAACTCAGCGCGGTCTCGCCGAGAATCATGCTCGGCACCGCTAAGGTGGCCGACGTGATCACGTGGCTGAGGAACGACGGCAGCAGGTGCTTGAAAATGATCTTCAACTCGTTGGTGCCCGACAGGCGAGCGGCGACCACGAAATCCTCTTCGCGCAGCGACAGAAAGCGGCCGCGCACCACCCGCGCCAACCCGGTCCAACCCATCAGCGAGAGGATGATGGTGACGCCAAAGTAAATCCGCAGCGGTGCCCAGTGCGCCGGCAGCGCCGCGCTCAACGCCATCCACAGCGGTAGCTGCGGGACGGCCATCAGGACCTCGATCATCCGCTGCACCACCACATCAACCCAGCCGCTGTAATAACCAGCCAGTCCCCCGAGCAGAATGCCGATGAGGAAGGTCAGGGCCACGCCGATTAGCCCAATGGTAAGCGAAATGCGCGCGCCGTGTATAATTCGGCTGAACAGATCGCGGCCCAAGTCGTCGGAGCCAAAGAGGAACAACGGCCCGGTGCCCGCGCTGAACAAGTGCAAGTCCGCGTTGAAAAGCCCCCAAAACTCGTAGGCCGGGCCGCGTACGAGAAAGCGGACCGGATATATAGCCTCGGTATCGACGAGATACTCGCGTTGCCACGGGCCGGCAGCCGTGTCTTGCCGCACGCCGTGGACAAAGGGCCGCCAGTGAAAGCGCCCCTCGCCGTCGAAAAAGCGGATCGACTGCGGCGGGCAGAGGACATATTGCGCGTGGCGCTGGTCGGGCCGGTAGGGCGAGATAAATTCGCACAGGGCCGCGAGGCCATAGAGCGCGATCAGGACCGCGCTGCCGGCTAGGGCCAGCCGATGGCGGCGGAAGCGCATCCACATCAACCGCCACTGCGAGGCGTCGGCTAGTTGGGTTGCGGGGCGAGCTTCATCACTCATAACGGATGCGTGGGTCGGCAATGGCCAAGAGAATATCCGACAGCAGGGTGCCTATCACCGTCAGGACGCTGAGTATGAGGAGAAAACTGCCCGCCAAATACATGTCTTGGTTGCGGAGGGATTCGAGCAGCAAGGGGCCGGTCGTCGGCAGGCTCAATACCACGCTGGTGATGGCCGAGCCGGAAATCAGGTGCGGCAGCATCCAGCCGACCGTGCTGATAAAGGGATTGATGGCAATGCGCAACGGGTACTTAATCACCAAGCGGACTGGGCCAAGGCCCTTGGCCAGTGCCGTCGTGACGTAGGGCTTGCCCAGCTCGTCGAGGAGATTGGCCCGCATGACCCGCATCAGCCCGGCCATCCCGGCCGTGCCGATAACCACGGCCGGGATCCACAGATGCCCGAGCAAGTCGGCGAACTTGGCCAAGCTCCACGGCGCACTCGCGTATTCTGGAGAAAACAACCCGCCCACGGCGATCCCAAACCACTCGTATCCCAAGTACATCAAAACCAGCGCGAGCAGGAAGTTGGGAGTCGCCAAGCCGACGAAGGCCGCGAGGGTCGCCGCGTAGTCGAGCACTGAGTACTGGCGCAGGGCCGAATAGACGCCCACCGGGAAGGCCACCAGCCAAGTCAACAAGGTCGCGGTCGAGGTGATCAGCAAGGTGTAGCCAAGCCGCTCCCAGATCAGGCTGTTGACCGACTGGCCGTACATTACCGAATAGCCCATATCGCCTTGTAGGAAGCCACCCATCCACTTGCAGTATTGGATAAACATCGGGTCGTCGAGGTGATAGCGGGCGCGCAGGGCAGCGATTTGTTCCTCGGATATGTCTTGGCCCTCGGCCTGTAGCTCTTGCAGGCGCGACGTGATGATGTCCCCGGGCGGCAACTGGATGACGACGAAGACCAGCACCGAGACGGCTAGCAGCGTGGGGATCATAATCAAGACGCGGCGGATTATGTAGTTGATCATGATTGTTTGTGGTCAGTGGTCAGTGGTCAGTGGTTAGTGGTTAGTGGTTAGTGTGGGGTGGTGGGACTGATCGCTAATCACTGATCACTGGCCCCTGCTAGATACCAAGTCTCTGGATAGTAGGGCCAAGACCAGCGCGAGTCCCACCCCCAATAGCCTTGGCGCGGGACATTGCGCAGCCGGTTGCTAACGATGACGGGATGTGGCCCTAGGCCGATGACGCCGAGCACCCACAGGTTTTCGGCTTGGCTCTGGAGAATTTTCTTGCCCATGGCGATGCGCTCTTGGAGATCCGATGTGCGGCGGAGCACCTCCCACCAGGCGATCAGGTCTCGGACCTTGCCGGGTGGCATCCAGCCGCGTACTCCGTCCGACCGGTACCACCGCGACCACTCCGGCCACTGAGTCACCTCCTGCCCCACGTGCATGGGCACGTACCAAAAAGGCTCAATGGGAAAGAGGATGTCGGCGTTGCGATCGGCGTGCCAGATGCTCATGTCCATAACCCCGCCTCGGGTGCGGATACCTTGCAGTGCGCCGCTTATTTGCTTGCGGTTGATGTGCAGCCCCACTTCTCGCCAGTGGGCGGTCACCAAGTCCACGGTGACTTGCTTGGGCGTCTCCCCGAGCGTGTACTCCAGCGTGATTTCGAGAGGGCGACCATCGGGATGGTCGCGCTGGCCGTCGCCGTTGCAGTCTATCAGTCCCATCTCGTCAAGCAGGGCGCGGGCGCGTTGCGGATCGTGCTTGGCCCAAGCCGCGGCAAAGGCCGGCTCAAAGTAGCGACTCGAAGATACGACCGTCAACTGGCGCGGGATCCCTTGCCCGTAATAGGCGATGTTGTTGATCTCGGCGCGGTCAATGGCCAGCGAGAGGGCGCGGCGAAAACGCACGTCCTGAAAAATCCGCCTGAGCCGCTCGTTGGGGTGGGTCATATTGACCATGAGGGCCACGTCCGAGCCGTAGGGACGGGGCCAGAGGTAGGTCGCATAGCCGTTGTCCTGCTCGAAGCGCTTAAACAGCGGGATGTCGGCGGTCTTAAACTGCCGCCCGGCAAAATCGACCTGCCCGGTGGCGGCCTTGGCCGCCATGATCTCGGGGCTGTCAACCCGCTGGACTTCGAGATAGTCGATATAGGGCAGTTGATGGCCGGCTGGATCTACTTTGGGGTAATAAGGGTTGCGGCGGTAGCGGACGCGCGTCGAAGTCTTGCTGACCACCACATAAGCGGTCTGCACCGGCTTGTGGAAGACCATTAGGTCGCGCGTGTTGACAACGGCTTGAAAGTAGGTGCGCCAGTCTTGCAGGCCGAGATCTGCTGCTTCGCGCTCTAGTTGATCCGCGTCGGTAAAGTCGGGATGATAGCGGCGCATAAAGTGCGCCGGTGCCGACAGGTGCGAGCTGTTGTGGGCGAGGTGCTTGACAAAGAGGGGCACCGGCTGAGGAAAGTGGTAGCTAAAGAGGTGGAGGCCGTGCTTTTCGATGCGGGCACCCTTAAAGCGGGGCGACACCACGGGCGTGAGGCTTTTGTTCATGTGTACGCGATCGAACCAAAAGACAAAGTCGTCGGCCGTCACCGGGTGGCCGTCGGACCACTTGTGACCGGGCCGGAGGGCGACTGTCAGGGTCTGCGCGTCGTTGTGGTATTCGACTCGCTCGGCAAAGTTGGGCAGGGTTAGCTGGAGTTGCGGGCCCGGGCGCAGGGTTCCTTCGGGCACATTGAGGAGTTGTTCGCCGGCGAGGAAGAGCCGAGCGGTGCCCCCGTAGGTTCCAATCCCGTCGAGTGGCTCGACGACAATCGGGTCGTCGGGGAGCCGCTCTGCCACCGGCGGCAACTCGCCGGCGGCCACAAGTTCGTCGAGCATGGGCGACTGGCGGAAGATCGTCAAACCGACTTCCGAGGCCGTGCGCGGCGGGTGGAACCAGCTTTCTGGCCACGCAGTGCGAGGTATGTCGCCTTCGGCCGCTGGGCGCATAGCTTGACTTTCCCGGCCGCATCCTGCCAAGGCCACTAGCACTAGCAGGAACCCGGCCTGCGTTGAGTTCACGAGCGTCATATACATTTAGATGGGGAAGAGCAAAACTAAAAGTCTAAAGCGACCGTGCCCATTGCGCCAGAGGGCGCGGCAACCTACCTTAGGCACCAATACGTGAGGAGATGCCGATATGAAACTGCTAATGTGCATAGTGAGACCCAATGCGCTAGACGCGATCAAAGAGGCGTTGAGCGCGTTGGGCATCCAAGGCATAACAGTCAGCGAAGTTAAGGGTTTTGGCCGCCAGAAGGGTCATAAGGAGATATACCGCGGTGCCGAGTACGTCGTCGATTTTACTCCCAAACTCAAGGTCGAAGTAGTGGTGCGGAAAGACCTTGCCGAGCAGTGCTTGGATGCTGTGCGCGAGGCCGCGCAGACCGGCCACATCGGCGATGGCAAAATTTTCATGCTGTCGGTGGATGAGGTAGTGCGGATCCGCACCGGGGAGACCGGCGACGCGGCTGTCTAGCGGGCGAGACACCCCCTAGAGCAACCACAAGGGCCGGGGGTCAACAACTAGAGAAACAACAATCAACCCCGACGCGGGCGAGGGAGCTATGTCCCTCGCCCGCTTTTTTTGTAAAAAATACACTCTACGTTCGACGGTACTGGCCCGGAGACTTGGTCGCTTTCGACATCACCGATCCCGATGCGCCACGCGAGATCGGATACTGGTCTTTTAATGCTCGCACTGCTATAAAAATAATCGACGGCTGGTGTACCGCGCGGAACAGAATGGGTTGTCTGTATATCGGCTGACCCCTTATCACATCGTATGAGCGCGTGTATTATTGGCAAGCACCTTCGCCTTCTTTTCGTAGTGATTGGAAACGGCTCCATCTCGTCCGCGATCATTTCTACACCCTAATCGGGCGTTCGCTCATGGTGTTTTCGCCGGAGCCAATCAAAGGAGGCCGGCTATGAGTGCCTTGTACGCGTTGTTGTGAAAAAAGGGCCGCGAAATCCTGCCCAAGGTGCTAGGAATAGTCGCGCTCGCCGCGGTGATCTATCTGATGCTGATGCGGCACGATACTGGTTTCAATATCACCTACACAGAGTTATCCGTAGGGCTGATCACGGTTGGTCTGGCGGGGATGGCGATTGTGCTGGCCATGGACGCCATCGCCCTCGAGCGCAGTACCGGCACCCTGTCCTTTCTCCTAGACAAGTCGGTGGCGGGCATGAGCTGATGTCCAAACATGGAAGCACTGGTGCCATGTACAGATGCGCGGCAATCGCGCCTATATCGGTGCGCGAATTGGTGGTCCTCGATGTGGCCGATGCGTACGCTTTGCGTGAGGCCGGAGAGTCCTTTCAGCCGCGTACTTACTGAGGGCCTAGGTTGGACAGGCTCTACGTTGAGTGCTTCTGGCCGCACGAGCGAGTCGAGTTCGATATCACCGATCCCGACTCACTGCGCGAAGTAGGATACCTGCCGTTGTCTCAGAGCGATAGGCAGGTTGCTGCCGATGGAGTAGCCTACGGCCTAGTAGGCCATTCAGACGTCGAGGTGAGAGCGTGGACTATCGCCGACGGGGCACTCATCGAGGGCGATCCCTTGGTTGTACCTAAAGAGCCCGATAGGGATCCTTGGAGCTTCAACGCCCTATCCGTTCTTTACGCGACTAAGCGCGGTGCGCTGCTGGCGTACCGTTTAAGACTAAGGGAGGCCGTGGGGACGACGGAATTCTTCTGGACGCAATGTAGTGTTAGACGGCGTTGCTCGGCAATTTTCGAGGGAGGCCAATGAAGAGGGGTCGGGATTGCTCCCGGCCCTTTTTTGCGCTATCATCAAAATCTCTCCTGAACAACGAAAGCCAACGCACATGACCACAGCAGTATTTGCCGAGCGCACCGCCTTAGTAACCGGCGGCAGTCGCGGCATCGGCCGAGCCATCGCTCGGATGCTGGCCCAGCACGGGGCCAGGGTCGCCATCAACTACCAACACAACGCCGAGGCCGCGCAGGAGATCTTGGCGCAGGTCAAGTCATGCGGCACCGAGGGAATGATCGTTCAGGCCGACGTGTCGCAGCAGGCAGAAGTCGAGCAAATGGTCACCCAAGTGCGCGCGGCATTCGGGCCGATCGAGCTGCTGGTCAACAACGCCGGAATCGCCTTCACCCAAGAGCATGGCGAGTTCGGCTTTGCCGAGTGGGAAAGGATGTTTGCGGTCAACGTCCACGGGCCTTTTTTGACCACCTGGGCCGTCAAGGACGAGATGATCGTGCAGCGCTTTGGACGGATCGTCAATATCTCCTCACTGGCCGCTTGGCTCCTCAAGCCGAACATGATCCACTACGCCACGACGAAGGCGGCCGTCATCGCCTTCACCCGGCAGTGCGCTCAAGCACTCGCCGAGCACAATGTGCGGATCAACTGCCTAGCGCCGGGATTGACGGATACTGAACTGGCGCGCACGGCCAACCCCGGCCAAGTTGCCCAGCTAATCGCCAGCACCCCAATGGGACGGATGGCCGATCCGGCAGAAATGGCGTCAGTGGTCCGCTTTTTATTGTCCGAAGAGTCCAGTTTTATCACCAGGCAGACGATTACCGCCTGCGGTGGACGGTCGTAGGTAGAAAGGCTATGGCGATGCACAGCGAAATATACGCGGCCTACGGGGCGGCGCGCCCCCGGTCTCAGGAGTACTTTGCCCGCGCTTGTAAAGTGCTCGGCGGCAAGGCTGGGCACGACCTGCGCTACGCGACGCCGGTGCCGCTCTACATCGAGCGGGGGGCCGGCGGCCGCAAGTGGGATGTCGATGGCAACGAGTACATCGACTTCCTGCTCGGCAACGGGGCCCTGCTCTTGGGGCACGCGCCCGCCGAAGTTGTAGCGGCCATTGCCGAGGCCGTGGGGCGAGGGACGCACTTTGGCAACGACCATCCACTGCACATCGAGTGGGCCGAGCGCATACAGGCGCTTGTCCCCTCGGCCGAGCGCGTGCGCTTAGTCAATTCGGGGACGGAGGCGACCCTGCTGGCGCTGCGCTTGGCGCGGGCGTTTACCGGTCGCCGCAAGATCCTGCGCTTTGCCGGCCACTTCCACGGGTGGCACGACGACGTGATGAGCGGCGTTCAGCCGCCCTTTGACGCAGAGGGCTCATTGGGCATTCCGCCGCAGGTGCGCGAGCATGTGGTCTGCGTACCAGCGGGGGATGCGGACCACGTCGCCCGCGTCCTCGACACAGAGGGCGATATTGCAGCGGCTATTATCGAGCCGTCGGGGGGATCGTGGGGCCGAGTACCCTTGGCACCGGAGTTTTTGCGCGATCTACAAGCAATGACTAGCGCGCACGGGGTGGTGCTGATTTTCGACGAGGTGGTCACCGGCTTTCGCTTCAGTCCGGGCGGTGCCCAAGTGCTCTACGGGCTGCGGCCGGACCTGTCTTGTTTTGCCAAGGTGGTCGCTGGCGGTATGCCCGGCGGGGCCGTGGTGGGACGGGCGGACATTATGGAGCTTTTCGACGTGACGGATGATGCCCGCCCGCGCGTGACGCATCAAGGGACTTTTAACGGAGCACCGCTTTCGGCCGCGGCTGGGATTGCCGTGCTCGAGCGCGTGGCCACGGGCGAGCCGATAGACCAAGCCAACGCTCGCGCCGCTGAGCTGCGCACCACTTGGGACGAAGTATTGGAGCACCGAGGCATCGCCGGGTACGTATACGGGGTGTGTTCGACCTTCCACGTCTATTTTGAAACCGATCGCCAGCGCGTACAAAACGCCCACAGCCGGGCGGATTTGTACGCGACTGGGGCCGAGCGGCTCAAGGGGATGCCGGGGAAGTTGATCGAAGAGTACCAGCGCAATCTGCGCTTTTATGGGGTCGATAACATGAGCTCCACCGGCGGCGTACTCTCGGCGGCGCACACGACCCAAGATGTCGAAGAGGCGACCGCGGCGTTTGCCCAGACGGTTGATTCACTCCTAGCACAGGGGCTGATTCTGACGTCGTAGCACCGTGGCCTTGCCGTGCGGCGCGGTCGGCTGTAGTTTTTTGTTACATTCCCTTCACATTCTGCCGCGAGGTACGTCTATGGCCGAAGTTGTTCGCCACAACTGTGGTTTGACCGTAGCCCACTCTCTGCACGACGCCTACCGCTTTATTCATTCGTTACAGCATCGGGGCCGCGAGGCGGCCGGCATCGCCGCAGTAGGTGACGGCCGCATTGACGTGATCAAGTGGAAGGGAGGGGTCTCGCGCTTCGACGTAACTGACCTCCACAAAATTTTCCTCAGCCCCAACTACCACACCTACATGGCCCACGTGCGCTACGCCACTCGCGGCTCGAAGGACAAAATCCTCGAGGAGGCGCATCCGCACGTCATTGGCGGCACGGTCGAACACCGCGACAACCACATTCTGATCTGGGACTGCGACATGGCGGCCGTCCACAACGGCCAAATTGACCGGATCTTCTTCGAGGACTCGGCTCCCTTGCACCTGTATTCGAGCTGCGATACCGAGGCTGTGCTCTACCTCTACCGCGAGCGCGGTGGGCACAACTTCCTCAAGGAAGTGCCCGGTGCCTATACCTTGGCCATTGCCGACAAGCGCGAGCGCGACGTGATCGCAATACGCGATCGCACCGGGATCAAACCTGGGGTCCTCGGCTGGAAGGACGGCAAGTACGTGATGGCCTCAGAGGACATCGCCTTCCGCAAAAACGGTGGCGAATACGTCGAGGATTTGGAGCCAGGAGCGATCTACTATCTCACGCCCGAAGGGAACTACAGCAAGGAAGTCGTGGTCGCGACCAACCTCGCCTATTGCTTTTTTGAATGGAACTACATCACCGACCTCGACTCGATCATCAATGGCGTCAGCGTGCGCCGCATTCGCGAATCGCTCGGGGAAGTGCTCAGCGAGGAGTTTCAGCCGCCTGACGTCGATTTGGTTACGTACCTGCCGCGCTGTCCCGAGGTAGCGGCCCGCGCCTACGCCAAGCAGGCGGAACTGCCCTTTGAACCCGTGTTTTACAAGATGCGCGGCGAGCGCTCGTTCCAAGGTTCGACCGCTGGCGAGCGCAAAGAGTCAATCGACCAGAACCTGCACCTTTTGCCCGGGATGGCGCAGAAGCTCAAGGGCAAGGCCGTGATCCTGATTGACGACAGCATCATCCGCGGCAACAACTCCAAACGCGCCTGCGACCTGCTCTACAAAGAGGCCGGCGTCAAGCAGGCTTATTTGGTGAGTTACACGCCGCCGATTGGCATTATCGGCGACGATGGCGTGCCGAGAGGATGCACCTTTGGGGTGGATATGCCGCCGGATCCACCGCCGGGCGACGAGTTTATCGCACGTGGGCGCACGGCCGAGGCCATCGGCGAGGTCATGGGGATGCCAGTGATTTACTTGTCGTGGCAGGGGATGCTAGACGCCTTTGCGCGCGCTGGCCTGCCCGAGCGCGACTTGTGTACGTACTGCATTGGCGGGCGCACGCCCTTTGAAGCGGCCGGTTCGCTAATCCAAATCGGCGATAGGCCGCAGCTCGACTTGTGGCGGGCTTGAAGGTCTGGTCTGCTATTCGGCTCCTAGCATTTCGACCCAGTTTTCGGGGTCGTCGGTCTTAATTCCGGTGAACAATTCCAACTCTTGCTCCATCCACAAGGTGTTGCCCGGCATCAGCTCGCTCAGAGGGCCGACGTTTTCAATCTCGCCAAAGCGCGGCTTGCCGTCGAAAACCGCGGCCGTGGAGTTGAACATAGTCGCGGTGCCGCCGTCTTCGGGGTATTCGGCGTTAGATGCGTGGGCGACCGTAGATTTGAGCGCGTTTCCACTCCATATAAAGGCGATCCAACCGGCGTCGCTATTGGTACCGACCTTTTGCCAGCCGTTTTGCGGCTCGACCCGATAGTCGAGCGCGAGCGCACGGGGGCCTAGGTGGATGCCGATTTCGTTGGGGTCAGTGCTCGGCCAGAACAGCAAGCTGCGGCGGCCCGTGCTGCGCCAGGGCACGACGCCGACACCCGCATCGGGTCGGATGACGTTAAGGGCCCAACAGGCTACGCGGCGCTTTTCGGCGCGCATGTTTTTGAAGCCGTGGCGGATCTGGAGCACGGGGCGCTCGCTGTCGAGCGCGACCTCCATGATAAGCTGTAAGCCCGAGCTGTCGTCTGGGGCGGCGGTGAGGCGCACGGAGCGCGCGCCGGTCATCTCAGCGGTGGCTGGTTGCAAGGCCGGCATCCCGGATTCGGGGATTTGGGTCGGCTCGAAGAACCATGAACGGACGCCGACGTATTCGTATTCTCGGGAGACATGGAGGGGGTTTTCACCGCCTTTGAGGCGGAAGGCGAGGACCCGTGGATAGGGCGCGGCGATGGCAAAAGCCTCGGCGCGGTCGTTTTCGAGCCAGAAGCCGGCGAAGCCTTCGTATTGGTCGGTTTGGGCGGCTAGGGGCAGGGCGGTCAAGAGTAAAAAATAGCAAGCGATGTGCATAGGCGTTGTCTCCGGTCAATTAATTTTGCATGATAGGCCCTGAGAGTTGCACTGTCAAACGCGAATCCGAGGAGTAGAAGCGATGATAGTCGAAGAAGTACGGCTGTGGAAATTGACTCGCCGCCACGTGCGCGAGCGGCTGGAACAGGGCCTGATCAAGGGGGCGATTCTGCCCACCGGCAGCACGGAGCAGCACAACGAGCACTTGGCAATGGAGCACGACACCGCCAGCGCGGCGCATGTCGCGCACCAAGCGGCCTTGCAGCTATATCCGCAAGTGGTGGTGGCCACGCCCCTGTCGGTGGGCATATCCGAGCACTGGATGGAGTTCCCCGGCACCTTGAGCCTGCGGCCAGAGACCTTCTTTGCCGTGGCCTACGATGTGTGCGAGTCGCTCAAGCGGCACGGGATTGAGCACGTCCTGATATGCAATGGCCACGCCGGCAACGGCCCCTTGGGCGGCCAAGTCGAAGAGTTCAGCAAGCGGCTGGATATGGATGTGCAGTTTTATTCGTATTGGGCGGCGTATTCGCAGGAGCTGGTCGCCCAAGTGCTGGAGTCCGGGGACTGCCCGGCGCACGCGGCCGAGTTTGAGACCTCGTTTGCCATGGCGGCGTTTCCCGAGAATGTGCAGTGGAAAGGGGTTGATTACGAGGGAGCCAATCTCCAGATACAGAGCGAAAGCTACGCGCCGCGCGATCCAATATACTTTGAGGCGGGCCGCGACTTGGCCACGCCCAAGAAAGGCCGGGTGATGGCCGATGTGGCTATTGACTGGGTCGCCGCTAAGATGCGGGAGATGATCGGCGCTTAGGGAAGGAATGGGTGTCCGGGCCAATGGGCGTTGCTGTAGCAAGGAGAGCGTATGAAGAAAGGGGCTTCTAGAAAACTCACCAGTGAGCAGGAGGTGGAGATTGAATCACTTGCGCCCCTTCCCGACGAGAAAATCGATGCGAGCGACATATCCGAGCTTCTGGATTGGTCCGATGCCAGACGAGAGCAGCAGATCACGCTGAGGCTGGATGCCGATGTGGTGGCATGGTTCAGGGCAAACGCCCCAGACGGACGGGGATATCAGACCGAGATCAATCGCGTACTTCGCGAGCACACCAAGTTGACTCTGAGGCAAACGTAAGTGCAGTGTTGACGACCGCTTGGCGCCTTGATCTCTGACCCCGGTTCACATCCTCGACCGAGATTGCAGACGCCAGCACCAGCTCCCTTGACGAAGATATTTGCCGCATGGTGCTGTTAGATATGACCTCAACCCAATAGGTGTACTATGAGGGAGCTTACGGAGCGGGTTGCTAAGCTCGAAGGCGCGTATAACCATCTGGCTACCAAAGCCGATATTGCCGAACTCAAAGCCGATTTAGGCAAGGATTTTACTGGTCAGTTATAGGAAGTCAAAAAGAGCTTGAACCGATTACAAGGGGGCATAGCGATATTGGGTATTATGGTGATTATCCTTCAATTGTGGATCAAGTTTACTAGCTAAAAATTCCATACCTAAGCTAGAATTACAAAAGACGCCTTCGGCCCTAATTGGTCGCCTCCACGCCGTAAGTCTGATTCAGTGGCTCGGTGTGCGCTGGATCAACCGCTCAACACAAACGCCCTGCTCCCAAAGGAAGCAGGGCGTTTCCATACCCTGAAGAAGCTGTCGTAGCTCTTAGTAAGCGGCCTTGATCTGGCCCCAACTCACGTCCTCAACGGCGGTCATAGACGCCAGCGAGGGCTCCATCTCGGCCAGCACCACGTCGTTGGTAGCCGTGCAGCAGCTTTCCGGCGACATAGTCCAGAACCCCTGATAGCTTTCAAGCGCACACTCGGTGCAGGGCTCGTCGAAGTCGCCCACGGTCACGGACGTGTGGATGATCTCATTTTCCGCGAGGTCGAAAACCACAGCTTGATCGGGGGTAGCCGACGCGTCGTTGGGCAGCGAGGTGATCGGCGTGAGGGCCAATTCGTAATAATAAGTGCTCTCGCCGAACTGCTCGCCGTCGTAGCTCCAGCCAAAGTCCACCCATTCGCTGCCATCTACCAGCCACTCAAGTGCGCTCACCGGGCGGTAGAACTGATAGGCCCCTTCCACCGGCGGCACAGCCCACTTGTAACTGAAGTTGTTGGCCGGCTCGCCTTCGAGGTTGTGCTCCTCGGTCGGCGTGTGGTCCGGGTTGACCTCTACTTCCCAAGCGTCGTCCTGCCAAAAGGCCGAGGGGTTCTCGCGGTCCAGGTTGTGAACATTGTCGAACACCTCAGTCATGTAGTAAAGCTTGTTCGCGCTGTCATTCCAGCCGATGAGATGGCGGATGTTAATGTCGCTGACATCAATCTCGCCGCGGCCCACGGGCTGGATGTCGGCCACCGGCGAGTAGAGGCGGTCGTTGCGGATCGTGTACGGATCAATCGGCACGACATCCCAATCCGACAGGTCACCGTCCATGGTGGGGACGAGATTGTCGGGGAACTGCACGGCGAAGTAGAGCTCGCCGGGAGGCGCGTGGCCAAAGGACGTACCGCACAAGCCCATGACCAAAGCTGTGGCTAAGATGAATTTGGTCCGCTCTTGCATAGCGAAAAACCCTCCTTAGGAGAAATGAGAAATGCTGTATAATAAATGTGTACAAAAATACAGCGCGCTCGGCACGCGCTTAATGTCCCAATGAATAAGCAACTCAACGCCGTTTGTCAATAAGCGACCGAGAGGATGCCAGCGCGTTCCTCTTTCGCTTCTAATTGCAGCCGCCAGATATAGGTCCCCGGCGGTACGAGCTGCCCAGCGGCGTCGCGGCCGTCCCAGCGATGGACGAATTCTCCGCTGCGAGTGGTGATAGGTGGCAGCTCGACTACGAGCTGGCTGGCGAGATTGTAGATCGCTAGTCGCACCGGGCGGCTAGCCGTGACTTCGCGCAACTTGTAGGCGATTTCCAAGGTCTCGTTCAGTCCGTCGCCATTCGGCGTGAGCGGGTTGGAAGTCACTGCAATATCGACGAGGAGCCGGCCGCCGACGGGCGTGTTGACGGCGAGGGCGTCGCCCGAAAAGCGAAAGGTGGCGTTGCCCGGCCGAATTTGCTGTTTGATTTGGTCGGGGTCGTTGCTATCAAAGGCCCAGCCCGAAAATTCAGTGCCAAAGCGCAAGACCGGCACCACAAAGCGCACTTCGAGTTGTTTGAAGCTGTCGTCTTCGCCTCGCAGGCGAGGGAAGGACACCACGAAGCGGTCGGCTTGGATATCTGGGACAAAGGCGTTTAAGTCGAGTTCGGTGCCGTCGCGTTTGACCGCAGAGACGGCTTGGACTTGGGCGTGGGTGAGGATCTCCAGCCGGTCAAACCCGGTGTCATCGGCACTGAATTCCGGTCGGACGATGTACGTAAATTCTGTGGGCGCGAAGGAATTGACGGCAATAGGCCACACCTCGCCGAGGATTTCGCGGGCGGCCGGTGCATCGCCGAATTGGAGCGCGAATGAGCGAATGCGGGGCGCGGTGGTAAAGGTGGAAAACAGGCGAAAGGCAAACTGGATGTAGCGGCTCGGCCCGGGCGACAAAAGCGGCGTACCGTCGCGCCATGCCTCAGCCGGTGCGTCGCTGTCGCGCAAGCCCGCGGCAAAGTCGTAGGGCGGCGACCAGAAGCTCCAGTTGTCGGGGTCGTACACGGTGGGCAGGCGGCCGGACGGGTCGATCTTTTCGTAGGCGGCCAAGGTGATGGGGCGGATGTCGCCGTTAATGTTTTCGGCGAAGTAGAGGCTGGGATCGGAGGTGTCGCCAGTGCGGGTGCGGACCTCGATGCGAGTGCCCTTGGGCACGTCGGCGTCCCAGCGGATTTTGCTCCAGTTGATCGGCTGGCCAAAGTCGAGGATCTGGGAGACGAGGACGGTCTCCTCGACAAAGCCCTCGCCGTACACCTCGAATTCGGCGACCTCCCAGTCGCGCAAGGGAAAGGCTTGGGCCGTGATCCAGCGGATCGACTCGGTGGGAAAGCGCAGTTCGACTACTGGATCGAGATTTTCGCGGTTGGATTCGAGCACAGTGAGCTGGGGATCTTGGTTGCGGACCCAGTGCAGGCCGTAGAGATTGGCACTGACCTTGTCACAGGGGCTTTTGGCAAAGCGCGCACTATTGTCGCCGACGCGGATTTCATACCAAGCGAGAAAGTTGCTGGCAAAGCTATCTATGCCAAAGGTTTCCAAGGGTGGATGAGGCGCGGTGAATTCGTTGATGAGCAATAGGTCGTCCTCTTGGCCGAGGCGAGGAAAGAAGCGGATGCGGTTGACGGGCACGGCCGCACGAAAATCTATGACCACGGAGTTTTTCCAGCCTTCGCCAGTAACCCCTGCGATGATCGTGCCGCCGCTGAAGATGCCTTGGCCTGGGGTGAAGCGGCGAAAGTGGGCGGTAGTCACATCGCCATCGAATTGCTTCTTGACTACGGGAGTATGGTTGTCGACGGCACCACAGCCATCGGTGGTCTGAGCCTCGCCGCCGATATAGGGCAGGGGAATCTTGATGGTCGAAGAATTGGGATCGGTCAGGGTCAAGTTGACCGATGGGTCGATGAAGCGCGGCCTTATAGAGTTGTCGGCAAAGTTGATGAGGGTGTCGGCGGCTACGCCGTGGGGCGTGACGCCCACGGGTTCGGTGCTTACAAGCTGGCCTTCGGAATCAAAGAGCCAGTACTCGCCAGCCCCTTCTTCAGACAGCAGGCTGGGCCAAGGGTTACCGTCGGTTCCCCCGATGCGAAATTCCCCGCGGCTATGCGCCGGCGCAATCGACAAAACGAGCAGGAAACACGAAACAATGATGCGCTGCATGGGTTTCTTCCTTGAGATATCGGTAATATAAAGAAAGAAGAGGGCGGTTTAGCAAGCTTGGATATGCACATGGCGGGCCGCGTACAACTTGATTTATGCTTGCTCTTTGGTTGTTTTATGCGGCAAGCAGAGCGGCTGCCGTGCCTTCCGCGCTGGCTCCCCGTAGGCACGATGTTTCCTGAGTAGCCACCTCCACGCGCCGGGGTCTTGTATCTTGGCCCACACCCGAAGGAGATCGAGACCATGAGCGAACACTCCGAACTTCGGCAAGGCCGAGTCGAAGGCATCCTTGAGCAGGTCGCCGCCCGACTGGAGAGCATGGAAGCCACGCACCGGCAAGAGCTATCCAATTTGCGGCAAGACATGCGGCAGGACATGGCAACCATCCACCACCGCCTTGAGACTATTGAGATCAACCACCGCCGAGACTTCCGCTTGTTGGGCGTGATGAGCGCACAAATCGTCCTTGCGCTGAAGCGGTGGCAATTCGCCGGCTAAACACCCCCACTAACCATTAGCCACTGACTCCTGACCACTGAGGAAATTCTTATGCAAGCGCATTGTGTCGCCGCTAGCCTCGTCTTAGTGCTCTGGCTGCCGCGCGGCAGTTTGGCTCTCGACGCGGTCTCGATTGGGGAGGGCGGCGACTTGGACTGGCGGGGCGAAGGCGAGGCGGCCGTCATTGCCATTGACGCTGAGCACCGCTCGCCCTTAAACCCCAACAACCTGCTGGTGGGCAACGCGCCCGGCGACTTAATCGAATTCGCACGCGACGATTTTCCCCACAGTATCCTGCCCCTGCGCATTGCCGAGGGGGAGAACGTGGCCGTCGGCACCATTGAGCGCGGCGGCGACATCGAGTCTCCCAATGTCTTCGACTTCAGCGGCACGTTTAAGCCGCTCGACTTGGAGATGATGCTAAAGGAATTGCTCTCGGACGAGCCGGGCGGCGAGTTGTTGGCCTTTGAGCGCAAGAATCAGAACTCCCTCGGCATCCTAGTCCTGCTCAATTTAGGGGCGCGCTTCGGGGTGGAGCGGATACGCATCTATCCGCGCAACACGGTCGTGTCCTCGCCCTCGACCCCCTTCCAAAACGACTACCTGCGGGCGTATGAGTTGTTTACCAACGACGGCCTGAACCTGACCGGCGAGAACACGCCCATTTGGGATCCGCTGATCGCTGAGACCGACAACCAAGTCGCGGTTATCGACGTACCGCTCGACCCGCCGCGCTACGTCCAGCACCTGCGCTTGCGGGCGACGTCGCCGGTGGACTTTGAGATCGACGAGATCGAGATTTTCGGCAAGGGCTTCCTGTCGCGGGCCCAGTACGTGTCGGACATTTTCGACGCTGGGCAACCAGCCGTGTGGGGCACGCTGCGCTGGGTGGAAGAGGTGTTGGGCGATCCACGCTTCTCCAGCGCGCAGATCCGCACGCGCACGGGCACGGACACCTCGCCCTTTGTGTACACCCGCCGGTTGCGCGGCAAGCAAGACGCCGAGGATATTCCTTTTTCGCTGGAAAACCCCGGGGAGGAGATGGGCCTAGCCGAGTACCGGATCTTTCCCCAAAAGGCCGGTCAGACCCCCATTACCGACGCTGCGGGCCGCGAGTGGATGGCCGGGGCCGTAACCGACGACCTGATCAATTGGAGTCCTTTTAGCACACCTTATCCGGCGGACGCGGCCAACGGCCCGGGCCTGCCCATTGTTTCGCCCAGCCCGCGTCGCTACATGCAGTTCGAGGTAACTTTTAATAGCAGCGACCTAGAGGCGGCGCGAGTGATCAAGTCGCTGAGCTTCGACCTGTTGACGCCGCCGTTTGCCGACACCTTGGTCGGCGAGGTCTTTCCGCGCGAGGTAGAGGTATCTGAGGAAGTGTCCTTTACCTTTGCCGTGCGCGCCGCCATGGGCACGGACGGCCTACGCGGCTTCGACGCCATTGAGATCGACACGCCGACGCGAGTGTCGAGCATCGACGCAGTGCAGATTATCAATGGCGATGGCGCGGTCGTGGCCGAGCACCAGAACCTCAACGCGGCCAGCGGGGACTTCGCCATTGCCGAGGTTGCCGACGACCGCTTTTCCGTGCGCTTCCCCGCGGTGACCGACGACCAGACGCAGGTGCATATTCGCTTCCAGACCAACGTGCTGACGTACAGCACTAACTTCACTGCTGCGGTGCGGCTCACCACCGATCCGGGTGCCGCCCAAGTCATCGACCCGGGCAATGTGACCTTTTTGGGCGCAGGGGACGAGGGCGCCTTTTCCGGCACCACGGTACTCAGCCCGTCCGTATTGATCGAGGGGCAGCTATTGGACCAAGTGGAGGCTGCGCCCAATCCCTTTACCCCCAATGGCGACGGCATCAACGACGAGGCGATCATCCACTACAACCTGCTGTCGCTGAGTACCTCGCGGCCGGTTGAGGTCGCGCTCTACGACTTGAGCGGTCGGCGCGTGCGCATCCTCTTCGCCGGCGAAGAGGCCAACGGCCGCTACACAGACAAAGTGTGGGACGGTCGCGACGATCAAGGCCAAGCAGTTCCTCCGGGCCTGTACGTGGCCCGCATCTTTGTCTCCGGGGATTCGGGCGACGCCGAGCAGAGCCGCGTCGTGGCCGTCGCGTACTAAGAAGCTGCCTGAAAACCCCTCGCGGCCGGTCACGCCTGCTCCACCCTGCCTTTAGGCGGGACAGGCGCGGTGAAGTGCGCGGCTGCGAAAGCAAGAGCCGCATTCAGGTGATTTGATAGATCAGGGCGCAAGACCCAAAAAAAAGAACAGCCCGAAAACTGCCCAGCGGCTCGCGTTATGCATCGAGAAGTCGCTTTCTGCGGATCAACCCCCGAAAATTTGTTCGATCTGGGCTTCCATTTCCCGGCGCCCCACCTTTTCCATGCGGTAGGCGCGTTGGCTGCGGCTAAAGGCCGCGAATTGGGCGTCCGCGTCGGCTTGGCGTCCGGTGCGTTGGTAGAGGTGCCCGAGGAACAGATGGGCTTGATAGTCGCGGGGAGCGATCTGGAGCAAATGCTCAAACAGGGGCACGGCCTCTGCATAGCGCCCTTGGCGGGCGTAGAGCATACCCAAGCTCCAATGGGGATGCGCGGCCTTGGGGTCAAGCGCAATAGCGCGGCGCAAGAGTTTTTCGGCCTCCTCTAGCTGGCCCGTTTGCCCGAGAGCCATGCCCGTTCCTTGTCCGAGTTGGATGAGCAGGTCGGCAAGGCGGGTCGGGTACTCGGGGGTGTGCGGCTCGCGCCGCACGAGCTGCTCAAACTCGGCGATGGCCTCGCGGTTTTGCCCCTGCTCCGCGTACAGGCGGGCCAGTTGATAGCGCACGAGCGTCGAGTCTGGGTTCAGTTTGAGCGTACGGCTATAAGATTGGGCAGCGCGCTGGGGTTGGCCTGTTATCAAGAGGGCGTAGCCGAGGCCGCCGTGCGCGGCCGCCCAGTTGGGACGCGCCGCTGTGACCTCGGAGTACGCGGCCGCGGCCTCGTCGTAGCGCCGAGCGAGTAGCGCGGTGTGGCCAAGGAGAAAGCGCACGTTCGCGTCGTTGGGCTGCGTTTTAAGGTAGTGCCTATAGAGGTCAATAGCCTTGCCGTAGCGCTTGGCCTCGCCGTGGAGCGCGGCGAGCGCGAGGAGTGGCTCGGCGAAGTTGGGGTCGCGGGCAATGGCGCGGCGGTAGTGGCGGGCGGCGTGGGCCGGCATGTCCCGTTCCTCGTAGGCGTAGCCGAGATAGTAATGCTCGTGGGCATTGCCTTCTTGGTCCATCGCGCCCGTGGCCGCATTGCAAAAGACTAGGAGGGCGGCAAAGGCGGAGAGAGCGGGCCAAGGCCGGTGCCACAGGGTACACACCCCACAAGCCGCAAACAGCAGCAGCACCGGGACAGCCGGCAGGCGATAGCGCCCGGTAACAAAAAACAGGACTACGGAAAGCGCGTAGCAAGCCACAAAGAGCGCGAGCAAGCGCCCCTCGGGATGCCCGGAGGAACGCAGAAAGGCAAAAAGCCCCACTAGGGCCAGCGGGGTGACCAAGCCGAAGGGAAACGCCAGCCCCTTTTTCCACAGCAGGATCGACAAGAGCGAAGAGTCGTTGCGGGCGAAGTAGAGGTCGCGGTTGCGCGGGATTTCGTCGCCGCGCAGGAACAGGTAGCCCTTGTAGGCCAACAAGCCCAAAAAATCGAGCGGCTCGGAAGTTATGTATTGCCAAGATTGGGCAAAGAAATAGCGCGACTTGGCCGAAGGCTGCTCAATGCCGGCGCGGCGCTCGGGCATTTCCACCAGCTCGGCCCAAGCCCGTCCCGGGCGAATGCGGGTCGTTTGCGCGTAGTCGGCGTTGTTGCCGATGTAAAAGTTGATGCCCGCGTTGTGCGAGATGAGCACTAGATCGCCGCCGACCGCCCAGTTGCGATACGCGACCGGCGCAATGACTAGCGCACAGCCCAAAAGCAGGAGAGCCGGCGGGCGGAGCCGCCGCTGCCGCCAGTAGAGATAGCCCAACAGCACGGGCGCGAAGAGCAGCACATTGGCCACGGCAAGTGCGGACAGGCCCAGTAGCAAGCCGGCTGCCAACGCACGCGCCCAGCCGCCCGCGCCGCCCGCGAGCAACAGCACGAGCAAGTTGAGGCAACAAGCCAGCAGGGTTGGCAGCAACTCGCCGCCAAAGTAGATGAGGGGACCGTACAACGCCGCGGCAAAACCCGCGCCTAGGCCGACTCCCGTGCCAAAGACCCGGTGTCCCAATAGGCAGATGAGGACGCAGACGAACGCGCCGATGACGGCTTGGATGAGTCGCAGCAGGTAGAGGTCGTCCCCGGCGAGGGCAAAGAGGACGCCGATGAGCACGGGGTAGAGCGGCGGTTGCCAGAAGGGCGCGGGCTGACCCGCAAAGGAGACGTCGCTTAGGTAGCGCGCTTCCTCGGTATAGGTGCGGGCATCGACGACGGGGGCGGTGAAAAGCGGGCTATCGCGTATTTCGTGGAGGTAGTAAAGGCGCGCTGAGAGAGCGAGCGCGAAGACGGCCACAACCCCCATGAACATCCAGCGTCTAGCCATATAGCAATCCTACATCATTCATAAGATGATCCGCAGATGGACTCAGACAGACGCAGAATAGTAGGAACAAGACGATCTACCGCTGCCGGATTGCTATATCACTACAAGCCCGCGTAGATAGAAATAAAGATCTGGTTAATAATCACGGCGTCCTCGCCTCGGGGCTGGCGGCGGTCGATTTTCATGCCCGCATGAGTCGTGACCTTGTAGCCGAGATAATCGGAGATATTGGCCAACTGCAAGGCCCAGACTAGGCCGTTGAAGTCGTTGGAATCGCGCTTCATGTCGTTGAGGAAGGTCATCTCCAGCCCGCTGAGCAGGGTCGTGTGGCTGAGCAGGGGAAAGCCGAGGACGAAGCCGCCAATCTCGGCCAGCTCGGTGCGCTCGTCGGCCGAAATTAGGTCGCGGCTCTGGCGGCGATACTCGCTCTTCCAGCGCGGCTCCATCCACAGGTGCCCAAAGTCGAAGCGGTAGCTGATTTTGTTGATTAAGCCCAAGAAAAAGTCGCGCTCGCGCAGGCCCAACAGCGCGCGCTCATTGGTGCTGAGCCGCTGGTAATACAGGTCGTATTTGAGGTAATTGGCCGTCAGCAGGCCGCGTAGCTCGTAGTCGTGGCCGATCCACAGGCTGTTGATCCAAGCGTCGCGAGCAATGAGGGGATCCTCGACTTTGGTCGGTTCGCCGGTGCGGATATTGGCGTTGGGCAGCCACTGCAAGAGGTCGTCGGGAATGTCGTCGGTGGTGGATTTGAGCATCTCAAAGACGCGGAAGCGACCCCAAGCAGGAGTGTGGTGGTCGAGAGTCAGCAGAGCGTAGTTGGAGTGGTTTTTCTGGTTGGAAGAAATGAGGCCCTCGCGCAAGACGCCGACCATCAGCCGCACCTCCGGGGTGAGGTGGATGCCGCCGTAGGCATTGTACCCGCGGTGATCTTTCTTGTAGGGGTAGTCTGGCAGTTCGTCGTTTTCAAAGCGATCGACCCACAGGTTGTTATTCAGGTCGATGCCGAAGAGGAATTCGGGCCGATCGACGTTGTGGCGCAGGAACGGCTCCTCGTAGTCCGGGATGAGGTTGCTCAAGAAGCGGTTGTCGTTCTGGTTGAAATCCGAGATGAAGTCGTTGTTCTCGTCCCAGCCGGGGAAGACGCTCGGGTCGCCGATCTGCCAATCCTTGCGCACAGTATCGGGAAATTCGTCTTGGTCGTCGTTGTCCTCAACCAACTCGACGACGTGGATGCGTTCGTCCTCGTAGTCGATAAAGCCATCGCCTTGGGCGGTGAACGTGCGGGTGGAGTAGCGAGGATCCATGCTATATGCCTCGCCGAAGAAGAAAAAGGGAAACGCGACCCGCGAGAGGTTCATCATCCACGCAGCGGCGGCGCGGTCGCCGCGGATACCCGAGAAGGTGGTGTGGGTCTTGGCGACCACATTGGGATACTTGGTGTAGTTGTAGCTGAGGTCGTACTCGCCGTAGAAGTCGAAGCCGAGGACTTTTTGCAACTCTAATGTTCCTCCCCAGATCTGGGTGGAGGTCGGCAGGCCGTAATCGAAGCTGACGATCTGCAAATTGGTGTTGTCTTGGACGTTGCCCTCGGCTTGGGAGACGAGCAAGAGCACGGACTCACCACTGGCGTTAAGCTGATTGTTGGAGGTGACCCACACCTGATAGTCGTTGCCCAACACGAGGCGGAACTCGATCTTTTTAATCTCTTCTTTGGTGCCCGAGGCGCGGTTGACAAAGGCCGGGCTGTCAAAGTCGTAGCGCAGGCGGATTTCCTCGACGCCGTTGGCCGAAAGGAAGCCCTCTCCCACGAGGCCGCCCTCGATGATCGGCTCAAAGCGAATGGCTTTGCCGTTGTCTTGGGTTCCGTCGAGATAGGTGATGACGATGTCCGAACCGGCGCTGAAGAAGGCCGCGCCGCCGACGCCGTCCTCCGGGCTGTCGTCGCGCAAGACGATCTCAATGATCGAGACGGTCTGGTTCTGATCGACCGATAGCTCGCCGGTGAAGGGATTGCCGGTAAAGCCGTCGATGAGGGTGTTGGACTGATGGGCGTTGACCATGGTCAGCCCTATGGTGGCGAAGTCGCCCACCTGCGCGGTGGTGCGGCTGCCGAACATGGATGTGGCGTTGGTAACTAAGCTCTCTTGATCGTTGGTTGACGTGCCGCCGGGTCGGCTGATGCGCGAGTAGATCAGGCTGCCTTGATATTTGTCGGCGGCGTAGTCGAATTGGATGCCGTCCCAGCGCGGCTTGGAGAAGGTCATCGGCGTCAGGGTCGAGCGGATCTTGGTTCCGGCCGTCAGGGCATAGTGGTGCTGGCCCTTGGAGTCGGCCGAGATGACCAAGCCGCTAAACCAACCCTCGAAATTTCTGGACTTCAGCACGGAAGAGCCAAACTGCCGGGGCTGGGTCTGCGCGTTGTTGAAAACCAACCAACCCCGGGTGATGAGGTTGCCGTAGAGGTCGTAGTAGTAATCGCCCTCGCGGATGGCGCTGACGTAGCGCTGGTAGTGATCGCGGGCGTAGTTGGAGTATTCCCACTGTCGCCACTGGTACTCGTTAAAAAGCTCCTGTGGCACATACCACCTGCGCTTGGCCGGGTCGAGGGCACCGAACAGGACGCCGGGCCCCTGTGGCTCAAAGGAAACCACCCCGCCTCTTTTGACCGTGCCGATGCGAGGGCCATAAGACTGGGCCTCAGCAGCAGTGCTGCCTAGCCACAGAATGGCTATTGCCGTCCAGAATATCCATCTCCGGTTCACCTGCAGTCCCTCCTTAGTGGATGCACATGGTGCGTCAATGATAATCGGCTCTGTGCGTTCCAGCAATAACTGACTAATGGTGCTAGTGATTTACAAGCTGAATTCAGCGGTGGTCAACTTGACAATCCTCGGTCGCTGAGGAGGATCAACTGCTCTCCCCATCGGCGAGTCATCGGGTGAAAGACCGTATCGTGGACATGGGGACGCTCCTAAGTTTAGAGCCTATACGGAAATCATCCTAAACGGTCGGCAATTCGAAAAATGATAAGAACAGAAGCTAACTGTTAATGCTTGGTAATGGGGAAAGCGAGACAGGTTTAGGCACTCGAACAGGCGGCCCTGCTGAGCGGGGCTAGCTTACCTGCGGGCCGACAGCTTAGTGGCCGCTGCTGCCGCTTTTAGAAGTGCGGCCCGGCGCACGCCTTGGGATCAATCTGGCCCAGTTGTACGCAAGCAAGGGACAGCATGAACAAGCCGTCAAAGAGCAGGCGCTGTTTGAGCGTTTAAGTCTGGTGCAGAATCGGGTGGATCTCTATGAGAAAAAGGTCGGCGGCTGGCAGGACAGCACTAGAGGAAGGCTACACTTGGGGACGCTGCAAAGTTCTTGCGACTCTACCGCTTTCCACAATGCAGCGGCCGTGGCACGTGCATTCAGATGGTATGGGCTTCTGTGGGTGTTTGCAGAGGAGCTGTTCGCGATCCGATTCCAAACTATTTTTTTCGAAGGTCTTCCGTAGCCAACGGTATTTTTTCAATCCCCACGCGCTTGGCCACCTCTAAGAGATCCAGTAGGTACTTATGCGGGGTCTCCCGATCGGTCCGCACTACCAGCGTCAGACTCCGGGTGCCTTCTTTTTCTCGCAAAAGGACCTGCTCCAGATTGTCCAATGTCACGAGCTGGCGGTTGATCTCCATGCGGCCGTCCTGTGTGATCGTCGCCACCAGTTTCTTCTCTTCGATAATCTGCGCCTGTTGCGCTTCGGGTAATGCGACTTGGAGGCTGTAGGGTTGCTTAAACACCGTGGTTACCATAAAGAAGATCAGCAGCAAAAAGACGCAGTCGATCAACGGCGTCATATTCAATTCTTGTTCTTCGTACAGAGATTTGCGCCTAGGCATCGGACTCATTCCTCCTGTTCCCGCACAAAAGCGATGCCCTCAACCCCGACTTCTTTGGCTTCATCCACCACAAACACTACGTGTTTCTGGGCGCACTCGCCGTCTGCCTGAATGATGATATTCTCATTGTTGGCCTCTTCCATGGCCGTGACCAGCCGAGCCGCCAATACCGCCGGTGCCACGTCCTCACCCTTGATTTGAATCTCGCCATCGCGGTCCAGCAAGACGTTGATATCTTTCTTCTTTTTTTCCGTCGCTTCGCTTTCGGCCGGCATGTCCACTTCCAGCCCTTTGGTGTGTAGAAACACCGTGGTTACCATGAAGAAGATTAGCAGCAAAAAGACGCAGTCAATCAGCGGAGTCATGTCCGGGCCGCCTTCTGCGAGAAAGCTCTCGGACCGATGTTTTCGGTGTCTGGCCATGGGGTTAACTCCTCCCAGCAGGAGCTAGTCTGTCGTGCCGTATTGTTGGCGCTGTCCCGCAGTGATCAGAGCATTGGCAAAGGCATGCCCGTACATCTCGGCTTCTTCCAGTAAATGGTCTGCTTTGCGTGCCAGATAGCGGTACAATACAATCGTTGGGATGGCGACGATCAACCCCGAAGCGGTAGTGACCAACGCTTGGGAAATACCGCCAGCAACCACTTTCGGATCCCCTGCACCAGCTATGGCGATAGACTCAAAGGCGATGATCATCCCCATAATGGTGCCAAGCAAGCCTAACAAAGGGCTTATATTGCCGATGGTATTCAAAATCGCCAGATTTTTGCCCAGATAGGCCCGGGCGGCTCCCTCCGTCTGCATGATCAGCTCTTCTTTGAGATCGGCCAGTTCCCGTTGCATCACCATAAACCGGCCCACTTGGCCCCCGCCGCTGGCGTCCGCTAGACGAATGATCTCCTCGTTTGTCTCTTTGAATTCCCGCTGTTCGATCATCAGCGTATCGTATCGTTTCAACAGCGAAGCAAATACATAATTGAGCAGGCCCTTGCCTTGGTTGCACTCTTCCACGACCGCCTGTTCCCCGCCGTTGTGCAGCGCGTTTTCGAGCCGGTCTAGCTCACTTTGGGCTTCTTCCGGCGTGGGTAATTGCTTGAAGATCCACAGGCGTTCAATCGAATAGGCAATGGCCAGAATAGCACAGCCGATTAGGGGCACCATCATCGGTCCGCCACTTTGAATTATTTCCCACATGCTACTGCTCCTTGTTGGCGAGAGAAGAGGTCTAGTCGTCTTCTTTGGCGTTTCTAGATAACCGCTGTCCTATGCGCAAACCGGTATCGATGACACCGAATCTCTCAACGACCTCGGCCTTGCACAAGTGCGGCCCGATAATCTGATACACCCTGACTAGAGCGATTCGAACTTCTTTATCATATAGCGGCAGGACATCGCCGTACTCGACGCGATCCAAGACACCGATGCCCAGATATACTTCGTCGGCCTCGACCGCTAGGACTTGGGCCTGCTCGCCGGAAAGGTCGATGGGGGGGCGCTCCGTCAGACTCGTAATCATTTGGCTGCTGAGGTCTCTGAAAGCGACATCAACGAGTTTGCCAAAGGCCAATTCAAAAAAACGCTCGGAACCGAAGTCAACCTTGAAGAGTTCGCGGAATTCCCGATCCTGTTTGCGCGGCCGTCCGAACAGATCCAAGCCGAACGGCTTTTCCGTGGAGTCTCTGAGCGTTTCAAAGGTCTCGACTATTTCTCCGGTCGCTACTCTGATTAGCTGCACTTGGCTGAGGTGGATCACTGAATTGTAGGATTTATAGCCGATCAGATTGGGGTTTCCCACTGTCGTACGACGCATGCCCAATTTCTCCACGACGCCGGTAATGACCACATCGGCATCCAAGAACTGCCCCAGCCGCACGGCCCAGTCAATGCCCTGGTATTTTTCGAACTGTTTGTTCAGTTGAACGGCCTTGACCTCTTTTGTAGGAATGACAAAGACCGCATCGTCTGCGTCCAGATATCGACCTAGCAAATCGGGCACATCCCTAGACAAGTACCATTTCCCCTGAAAACCGGCTCGGTCCTCAAAATCGAGCAGGGCAAGGCGCAGGGTCGGCAGCGGCCCCTCGGTCGCGACCGCCATGTCGGCACCTGCCCAGGTGCAAAAGAATAAAATGGTTAGCGAACGCAATGGGCCGCCTACCTGTCCGCTGCCTCCGCTTGCCGCACTTCCTCGATTGCGATCTTTTGCTCGAACTCGAGGGCGATATCCACGGTTTCCAGCGGCTGCCCGGAGGTGTCGAATTTCAGGACAAAATTTTTGAGCACCAGGCGGACCTGGCGCACTTTCTCGTTCAGTGGCTCGAAGGCGATGATCCCCGAAAATTTCTCTCCTTTGAACACTTTTTGGTTTTCCATGTAGGCCGTACTACGCGCATTGCCCATGCACAGGTCAATGCGATAAAACTTGTTGCCGCTCTGCCCCCGAATGGCCCGGTAGTAGCACTCAAAACTTTTGTACGGCGAAAAAGACGGCAGACCATAGGAATGGACCTCGCCCTGACCGGTATAGAGCAACGCTTTGATCGGATCGAGCAGGACTTTGGCGTAGATATCGTTGATAACCGTAACGCGAAAAACCGTAAGACGCTTGGGTCTGTAACTCAACAGCGGATCAATCCAATTGCCGTAGGTGTACTCCCCTTTGCGCGAATCCTCGGGCAACAGTGCATTCAGTTGATCGTCCGTCATAGGTTCGACCTTGACGCGCAGTCCTCTATGGCATACGCGACCGACCCGTCTTCACCCACGATATACTGTTCCTTCCCGCCTTGGGAAGTACGGGGTATCAGCTCATTTTTGTACAGAATAGTCGGCGGAATGAGAAAACTACAGCCGGACGCGAATGACATTAGGATAATTCCCAAGTGCATGGCCATTACCTCTCTTATTGGCCCCGCTGGCTGAAGAAATCGATTTGCTGCTGGGCAATACATCCTTCCTGCGTCAGGGCAAAAATAACGGCGCTGATGCCAAATCGCAGCTGTGGCTCATTGCCGTAATTGCCTACCCAAGTATGGACATATCCCTCGTCGGAGTACATGGCTACTATGCGATCGCCTAGGAAAACCCCCTCTAGGTAATACGATTGCTCGGCGATGACTAAGTGATCAAGGCTACGCTGTTCGGAAAAGGTGGGAATCTCCAGTTCAGAACCGGCCGGCGGGCCGTCAAAATCGTAAAAGGTATGGTAGATCGGATGGTTGTTGGAAGTGGGCCGCAATTGGCCTTGCGCCCCCAAGGCACCGCGAAAGGTGCATCGCAAAGATGCTTCTCCCTGACTGAATTCTGTGGTGGGATTGGCATTATCGGCTAAGATGAACCCGCCTTGCCGCAAGTATTCTCCCAGGTTCTCTAGTTCGCGTTCCGTCAGTTCAAAAGCCTCAGTAGAGGTGATGTACACAAAAGGTGTGCGAAACAGTTCTTGGGAATCGAGAAATAAATGCACATCTACTCTGGCCGAGATGCCCGTCTGTTCATTGAGGGCGTCGACTAGATTGGGGATGGCCTTAGCGGTGCTGTCAAACGTTGGCTCCAGGTCATTTGCCCAGGCCGTGCCCAGATAGACGAGTAAGGACATATTTGTCATGAGTCAATCTCCACTCAACCGGTACACCACATTACCTGTCATACCGGTAAAATAATCTATAATCAGCCAGCACCCCATACAGGCAAACTGGCCGATGACCAAGCCGATAAAAAATGGCTTGCCTCGGTCGTAGATGTACCCCAAGGCCGTCACCCCGCTCGCCCCCAGCGTCTCGACCCCGAATCCGGACACCATGAAATTCCCCGGGTTCATGGGTGCCCGCGTGGTAAAGAACCCCCCTTCCGTCACCATCCGGGTCAGTCCCAGAAAGAGCACAAACGCGATGAACAGAACCATGCCTGTCACCCACAGTGCTAGACCCGACATCCACAGCCACCACATCATAAACCCGTTGCCACCCAGGACCAGGAAGACCGCGGTCCGGTACGACATCACCTCGTCCGTATCTTGCACCGACGCGTCATCCCTGAACGCCTTGCGCACCACCACCCTCAGATGGGAGCGGCCCATCCATAGACCGAAGAGCACGAAGACAATCATGGCCCCGATATTCTGATGCGCCAGGATAGGCACCGTAACCCACTCCATATGTTCGGTGCTGGAAACCCCCAGAAGGTTGAACGACCCTTCCTGAAGCTTGGCCAGCAGGTTAAAACCAGATCCCCAGAGAGATGTCCCGACTCAAAAAATAAGTAAAACCGATGGTTGTAAAGTAGAGACCGGGTCGAAGTAGAGTGCTGCTGCGGAAAATTGGCAGGAGCGTATAGAGTTCGATCTTCGGAAAGACAGGATAATAGGCGTGCAGGGCCGTGATACTGCCAATGGTGAAGGGAATGCCCACTCCAAACTAGAATAAGGCCGAGCGCAAGAGTGGCGGCAGCAAGCGTCCCTTTTCTTGCGCGATCAGGGCTAGGGAGGGCTGCATCAGCGGGTAGAGCAAGCGCTCGTGCGTCATCCACTGGCGGCGCAGGATTACCATAGAAGCGATCATGACTAGGTAGAGTGCCAGCAGAAAGGGCAGCCACGCCAGTAAAGACGGTAACCAAGCCTTCCAAGGGATGCCACCCGCCCCCTGCGGATTGCCCTCGTAGAAGTTCTTGATGGCCTGCTGATCCTGCACGATCAACCAGTCCGGGGTGTAGTGCATAAACAGCTCCGCCCAGCCATTCTCCGGACTGGCATAATACTGGGCACCGCTACGTACGTATCCGCGCCCGTGCCAAGGAGCCTGCACGGCATCTCGTTTATCGACTCGACACCGTTGGCCGTATGCAATCCCCATCGTAATCATCAGCACCGACTCTTTGCCGGGCGGGCGCAACGGGGCAAAAGCTCGACCGGCTGGTTTTTCGGTTTCAAGCTGCCTCGGGTGTTCAATGATCGAGGCCAATTGCTCAACCTGGCATTAACCCCAGAAAACGTCAATGATCGGAAACCCGTACTCGGTCTGGTGCGAGACCTGTTTGGCAATCCCTGCTTTCGCAGGGACAACGAGGCTGCATTTCCAAAAAGTTGGGCAACCCATTGAGAAAGCTATTCGACCTACTGTTGATTACCAAGCTCCGATCCAACATGAAAAATCAACGCCTGCCGATCTCAGACAAACTCCTGCTGCACAAACGATCCTTGATCGAAACCATCATCGATCAACTCAAAAGTATCTCCCCAATTGAACACACCATACATCGCAGCCTGGTCAACTTCAGGGTCAATCTCCTATGTGGGTTGATTGCCTATTGCCACCAACCTAAAAAACCAGCTCTAAAGATCGATGGACGACTCCAAATCGAGGCCGCTTAACCCGAACTCACGTTAATCCTAAATACAACAGGTTTAGATCGGTGCGACCGAACTGCCAATGGATCCTATCCAAGACCAACACCTGTTGTTGGCTGGGTCGAACCAGCTTCGATACTACGATCAACTGGGTAAACACCACCGGGGATACCTCGCTGCTGAAAAAACGCTGTACGCGTCGATACTGACTTTCAATTTGGGTCCTGCCCGACAGGCTACACGCCATTTTCTTCATACTTGATGGAGCGAACGTTAGATCAGCGCACACCAAGCGGCTGACTAGGTCAATACGGTGGTGGGTGAGGGGTATCTTCCCTTATTGTGAGGGCCTTTTAATTTATTGTACTTATAAGCATGGTGCTGCTCTTGTATGTAGGGTTTATTTGCAATCTTGGCGATTACAAATAAACCTAAATCGGGGCTGCACCACAACTTAGATTACTGTCGTGTACTTAGGTCGTTTCCCTCAAATTTGTTTGACATCTACTTCTCGAGAGCGTAACTTAGCGCCCTCATCGAGAGGATGCAGATGCATTATTGCGGGCGATATTGTCGCGATTAAAGTCCGCGTCCGTCTGTATTTTACCCGAAAAAACGAGGCAGTCCAACGTGGGCATAACACAAGCGAAGAGTTTAAAGTGGCTCGTAGTCGGAGCGGCCTTGTTGATGCTACCAGGACATCTCGCCGCGCAAGAACGCACTACCATCAGTAATTTTCCCGCTACTTCCTATTATCTGGGCTACACTGAATTCGCCGCCAATACAGATGGCGAGATTCGCATTGCCGCCGGCGGTAAGTACGCCCTGTACCTCAATGGCGATCTGGTGGGCACTGACGACGATCCGACGACCGTGGAGATGTGGGATGCTTCTTTTAAGCGGCGGGCCAATACCATTGCGGTGGCGGTGGAGTACAGCGGTACGCGGCCCGAATACGGTTTTTTCTTGGCGATCGATGCAGAGGACGCGCAGTTCGTCAGTTCGCCCACGGATCGCATAACGCCGTGGTTCTGGACGGGTTTCCCGCTGCCCAACGAAGAAGGAGCCGATTGGACCGAGATCAAGCAGAACAAACTGGCCCAACACGAGGAGGACGGTCTGGAGGTGAGGTGGTTGCCCTCCCAAGCCGGCAGCCTCGACCCGAGCGATTTCGCCGAATTTGCCGACCTCGACCTGACGCGGGCCCAGAGTCTAGCCGGTTTTCCCGGCGATATGGATCCCAGCAGGGGCGGTTTGCAGCTACGCTCGCTAGAGGGCGAGAATCTCGCCTTCAACACCTTCTCGGACGAACCCAAGCTCGTTGATGGAAACGTCAACACCCCGGTGACGTTCCGCAAAGGGGTCAGCGCCCTGCTGCAGAACGTCGAGATCGATATGGGCCGCCTCTTCCCGGTCAACCGGGTGCGAGTGCTCACCCAGCCGCCGTCGCGGCTGACCTGGGAGGAACACTCTTTGCGCGGGTACAGCATCTTGGTGAGCAAGGATGGGGTCAGCTTCCTCGATGTGGCGGCGCGCAACCAGATCGCCGAATTCCAAGAGACCGAGGTCTTATTTCCCACCACGCCGGTGCGCTTTGTACGCCTAGTGGTGACCGAGTTTGCCAACCGCAACTCAAACCCCCGGGTAGGCGAGATCGAAGTCTTCGGCGAAGGCGTGGTTGAGCAGGGGACGTACCTGTCGCCGCCGCTAGATTTTGGCCTAGAGGACAAAAAGGACTTCGGGCGAGTGCGCTGGTACGGGGATATCCCGCCCAGAGCCGAGATGGATCTGCGCTTCCGCAGTGGCAGCAACGGGGAGACTTGGAGCGATTGGTCGCCCTGGAGCCGGGAGCGGGAGATTCTGCCCAATGTTCCCGAACCGCGGCGCTTCTTCCAGTACCAGGTGCGCATGTCGACCGGCGAACTGGCCAGCGGTCCGCGCCTCGACAGCCTAGAGGTGTCTTTCAATACGGGCAATTTGGCTGCAGCCGAGGCCCTGGCCGCAGTGGTACCGCTGGAAGTGCCCATTGGCGTAGATACGACCTTCACTTATTCGCTCGTGCTCCGCTTTGGCGATGACGACGCGGGAGTGTCGCGTCTGGCCATCCTGACGCCGTGGCCGGCGCGCTTGGACATGGACGGCATAGAGGGGGTAGACAGAGCCGCCCTTGACGCGGCCAATACTTACGCGACTAACGATTCCCTGATCATAGCCTTTGACCCGCCCATCGGCACCGACGCCGATCTACTCATTCCCTTCACCACCCGCATGCTGGCTGCTACCCACAATTTCCAGGGACTGGTTTTCGCCCCTGAGTCCACTTCGCCCTTTTTGGTGCAGCCGCTCGAGGGCGTTGATCCCGACACTGAACGCGAATATTCGCTGACCGCGGTGACTACTGACTTCAAATTGCCCATTCTCGCCGATGTCGAGGCCCATCCTAGGGTATTCACCCCCAACGGCGATGGAATCAATGACGAGGTGGTGCTGGGCTTCACCCTGGCACGCGTCAAGGGGGGCCGAGTCGACATCGAATTGTATGATTTGGGCGGTAGGTTGGTGCGCACCTTACCCGGCCAGTCGTTGGACGCCGGTCTGTACGCCCCGATCAGGAGTGGGGGGAGGCCGTTGCCGGGCTGCTGGGATGGACACTCGGACAGCGGGGAATTGTTGCCGCCAGGGCTGTATCTCTATCGCGTCATCGTCGATCTGGACCCCGACGATGAAATTGTCACCGGAGTGGTGGGATTGGCCTATTAGCGGATGTGTTTGGTACAACAGCTATTGGTGCCGCAACTGAGAGATTTGTCGAGCCTATGCGCGCTTTCTCTGTCTTTCTGCTCTGTCTGATTCTGACCGCCGAGGAGGCTCGCGGTCAGTTCCTGTCGCGGGATTTTCGCTCGCTATGGGCCAACGAGGTATTTGAGAACTACGGCGGGGCCGGGTACCGGAACTACGACTTCGAGGAGGAGAACCGCCGCTTTGACCTCTTTGGCGATTTGCTCATCGACGGCGTCGATATCCTCGAATTCAGCGAAGTGCGCCGCGACGCGCTTGGAGTCAGGGGCAGCTTTGAATCGCGCAGCGGTCGGTACGACGGCTTTTTCAACAAGCTCGTCATGGCCGAAGAGGGCTTTGGCCGCTGGTCGACGCGCCTGATCATCGGCGACCACGTGCGGACATATTTCACGCCCATGACCCTGAACCTGCCCCGCTTCAACGGCATCCGCTGGGACGGCTCGTCGCGCAAGAGCAGCTTTAGCGTGGTCGCCGCCCACCTGACCAACCCCCTCGAATTTCGCACTGGTGCCTTGGGCCCCGACGACGCCGTACAGAATTTCCGCGCTTTCGGCACTTCGCTTTTTGGCGGACATTGGCAGAGCCGCATAGGCGATTTTCTGCGCTTGGGCACGACCTTTGTCAATACGCACCGCTTTGATTCGGAAGCTTCGGACAAGATCAACGGCTTGAAAGGCGCGGTCCCCGGGCTGGTCCAGGGCGGCTTGAAAACCGTATTTGTCTTCTTTGCCGACGACGCGCCCAACGATTCTTTCGAAGGGGCAGAGATCCACCAAGTGGTCATGCGAGCCGACGGCGTCCTAGTCGAGCCGCTGCGGGTGGGGCGTATCGACAAGCTCATCGACAAGCTCACCATAACGCCGGACCTGACCAGCACGATCCAGATCAAGCCCAACGAAATCGACTATCTGCGGCGCAACCAGTCCTGGCTGCAACCCGTGGTTGAGGCCAGCAATCGGCCCTTTTTCTCCGCCGTGTTGGAAGACATAGCCCGAGAGGTGCTCCCGCCCACCCGAGGTGCGCCGCTGCGGGCCAGTGGTGCCGATGTGGTCTTTTACCAATTCGCTGTGCCGGATACGGTCTCTGACATCGAATTTGAGGCCCTCCTAGCCGACGACTACAGCGTTGATGTGGTCGGTGCCGTGCAGGTGCCCTTCTTGGCCTCGGGCGAGGAAGACTTCTACTACGATTGGCACCACGCTCTGCGGGCGGAGGGTCATCCGAGCAATAGGTCGAATCTGAGCCAGGTGCGCTTCGGCTACGGTTTTCCTACGGGTTTGAGCATTATGGGTCTGGATTTCGATGTCCAGATCCTTGGCTTTGAGATCAAGGGCGAATTTGCCCGCAGCACGAACTACCTCAAAATGCCCACAGACCGGGGCAAGCGCCGGGAGCGCGACTCTTCGGTCTTTTACTTCAATGTGCTCAAGTCCCTGCACGACCGGGTCGACGCCGGCGGCGAGTGGTTCGACATTCCGGAAGACTACAATACGGAATTCCCCATATTCCAGAGTTCGGGCGTGGGGCCGACTGTGGGCGGCAGGCTGTACCAGCCTTTTGCCCTGGTCGAGGACAACGACGATCTCGACGATTGGCCCGACGAGTTGGAGCACAACGATCCCTTTGATCCCTACTTCGATTCCCAAGGCGTGGGCCACGGCGTTTTTCCGGGCTTGGATCTCGACGGCGACGGCATTCTCGATTTTGCGGCCACGGGTTCGGACTCGTCTTTCCTGCAGTACCACGTGGAGTCACCCGACCTGTCCTTTGGCGACGACTTCAACAACAACGGCATGCCCGACCTCAGGGAGAACGACAATCTCGCGGACTATATGTACCCGCTCGACCACCGCGGTTTCCACGCTTTTCTCAGGTATAATCCCACCTCACACGCCCAATTGCGCTTGGGCGCGTACCGGATGGAACAGCCCACCCTGGGGTTGGACAGCGACGCCGAATACATAGAGGGCCAGTACCAGCGCGACTGGCAGGATCTGGGTTATGTGTGCGCCAACCACCGGATCAAGTGGGTGAAAGACGGCATCCCCAATACGGTTTTCAACTTTGGCAGCCAGAGTTCGCTGCAGCAGGATCTGCTCGAGAACCGCGATGCAATCGACAATCTGACCTATGTCGAGTGGGGCCTATGGACCGTGCCCGGGATGAACATCCGCACTATCGCCACCTTCAAGCATACCGATCTGAGCGACAGAGCTGCGGCCGATCCCCTGCTGGCAGCGCCGGGGACCATTACACACTTTGCCATGGCCAACAAGATAGACTACACCTGGAACTGGAAGCGCTTTGAAATTGTGCCGCGCTTTAAGCACACGTACCGGCGCAGCAAATTTCCCGATCGCCAGATCCCCGACAGACAGACGCGCCGGCTGATCCCGATTTTGCAAGTCGCCTACAGCATAACGCCCAATACCGTCCTCAAGACGGGCGTCCAGGGCGTCCCCTTGCTGCCCGAGCGCTCTATTGATCCGGCCAACCCCGAACGCGATTTCCGCAAAAACACCTATACTGGTTTTCTGCAGAACAGGAGCAATTACAGCGGCTATGACCTCACCATTCTCATGGGATTTTTTCGGACTTTTACCGAATTCTCCGGCTCGTTGCGTCCGTCGACGGGCTATATAGAGTACTTTTTAAAGGTGTATATTGGTTGATATGCGCGGCGCGAACCGGCATCTAGCCTTCCTAGCCTTGGCCCTGGCGTACGGCGCGGCAGTGGATGCCCAGTTGATCATCCGCAACACCGAGCCGTACCGCAACTATGCGTACGAGGGATACCGGCCGTATGAGAGTCTGGTATTCGGCCGCGATCGCACACCTCAGTTCGACAATATGGGGCAGTTCGTGATGAACGGGGTCAATGTCTTTGAACTGCAGGAATTCCGCACCTTGCAGACCACGCCCGGAAGCATCATCGGCAAGGAGCGGCAGTACGGTGACTTTCTCAATCGCCTGGTCATTGCCAACGACTCGTACAAAGGCGTGGACACCCGCCTGATTGTCGGCGATCGCATCCGCACCAAATTCACTCCGCTGACCCTCGACTTGGCGGCTATGAACGGGCTCCGGGTGGACAGCAACCTCAAGGACGCCTCGCTGGTGCTGGCTGTATCGCGCGTCGATCGACCCATTTTCGAGGCCATCAGAAATGCCGACTTCGTGGTCCACGGCCGCGAGGGTTCGCAGTTCAGGCCGTCGTGGAGTACCTATTTGCTGGGCGCCGACCTGCGCACCAAGCGGCCGGGCCTAGACCTGGGCGTGAGCTGGGTCAACCAGTACCGCACCGACAGTTTTAAGACTCTTGGCGAGAACAGCTTCAAAGGGACCCTGCCCACCACCGGGGCTCCCCCCCTATGGCTGGTGTTGCGCGTGGCCGACCAAGACCCCAACGACGCCATCGGCGTACGGGTCCGCAGGACGGCCGTCGCGCTCAACGGCCGCCGCTTGATGCACGTGCCCGGGCCCTACAACAAACTCGACACGGGCGCGTTGCGGCTCACGGTCACCGAACACCCGGACCGCACCATCATTCCGCCGATTTTCCGCGATTCAAGCAACGACCTAGCCATCAACTTTCCACACGTCGAGCCGACCCCGCAGGGAGTTTATGAAACTCGGGGCGAGGGGTCGCTGCTGTTCTGGTTCGAGGTACCTTCCTCCTTTGTCGACGGGCTCGATACCCTCATCGTCAACAAAGCCGATATAGAGATCGATGTGGCCGGGGATTATCTGCTCGAATTGTCGGAGATATTCGATGGGGCCTCTTTCAACCCAGCAACATATTTCTACACCGCCGGGCAGGCGCGGGGCAAGCCCGACAACCTCGACAATTTTCGCCGAGTGCGAGTGCGCTACGGCCGGGAGACCGGGCGCACCCTAGCTAGCGTACATGCCAATATAGACATCAAGGGGTACTCGCTGCGGACTGAGTACGTGCGCAATTTCTCGTACCGCGCCTATCCGGCCCTGCTGGGCACCTTGGGCCGGTACCAGCTCGATCAGAGCCAGGCTTGGTTCGCCGTACTGCGGCGCGATCTCGGGCGCTTCAGTTTGGGCGGCGAAGCCTTTAACATAGACGCAGAGTACACCACCCGCCTGTCCGTGCAGGATGATTCGTACCAGACCTATTTCCAGTTGATCAACAGCCCCTTCCAGTTCCCAACCAATTTCCAAGAGCCCAGACTGCCGGATTTCCTCGGCCCCAACCGGGCCGACGCCACCCGCACCCTCGAATTTGATACAGTGGACGACAACGACGACAAAGACCCCTTCCCCGACACCTTTTTCCTGCGTAAAACCACCAGTCTGGAGGGCGGACATTTCATCGAGGATCCCGACGGCATCTTCCCTGGACTCGACGCCGATTTGAATGGCCGGCCCGATATCAACGAGAACAACAACCGCATCCCAGACTACTACGAAGCCTTCCTGCTCTACGAGGTCAATCCCGACGCGTACGACTACGGCGAAGATACCAATAACAACGGCGTCATCGACGATCGCGAAGACGATTTGAAGCCCGATTACCCGTACGACCAGGACCGACGAGGGCTGCACGGCTTTGGCAGCTACCGGCCGCGTTCGGGCATGAAAGTGACCTTGGGCTACCACCGGACTTGGGCGCCCTTTGACGGCGACCAAGCCGAAGTGTACTACGGCCGCTACGAGTACGAACGCCGCCTGCCCTTCCTAGTTGAGATCTACGCCGTCGAGCGGCTCAAGAGGGTGCGGGACGGGATTGCGGACGAAGTCTTTGGCCTGGGGCGCGATCCCATATACTTCACCCCGGATATAATCCCCTTGCGCCTGCCCACCGAGGAGGAATTGCGCCATCCGCTGGGCACATCGCGGCTGCTGGTCGATCCACTGCTGATGCGCGATAGTTGGGTCAATACCTTCTATATACGCACCCTCTTCATCCGCGTACCCAATCTCAATGTCGAGGTGAGCCTGAAGTCGGAAAATAACTTCCAGCACCGTACGCCCCTCCAGCCGGACAACCGCATCGCCGATCTGGCCACGGTCTTCAAGGCCGATTATCTGTGGATGCCGTGGAAGCAGTTGCGGGTGATGCTGCAGTTCAAGTGGTTGCGCCAGCGCCTCGGCGACGAGGGCCAGGTACTGCCGATTGAAGAGGACTTCGTCTATCCCATCTTGCGGATGGAGTACCCGATTTCGAACCGCACCGCCGTGAAGGTGGGTGCCCAGGGGTTGCCTTTCCTCAAGAGCCTGTACCGCAACAACGCGGCCCCGGGAGTGGATTTCGACGGGGAGGACTACGTGGCCTTGGTGACCAACAAATCCTCGTACACGGGCTACCAGATCAATGTCGAAGTGGGTTATCAGAAGAGCACACGCAAGTTCAAGGACCGGTCGCGCCACGACCAGGATATCGACTTTTCGCGCGTTTTCCTGCGCATGATCGCCGGCCTGAGCCCCCTGTTTTGATATGAAACGGCAAGTGATCATCGACATTGACCAATTGGCCAAGCTCGCCTGTGCGTGGCTGGGGGCGACCCTGCTGCTGGCCGGGGGTTTGGGGGCCCAGTCGGCAGCAGACACGCCGGAGCAGCCCACCTTGGGGCCGCAGCGGCTCATGCCCAACCAGAGCTTTGTGGGGCGCTACAGCGAGACGCTCTACCAGAATTACGGCTTTGCCGAATACCCCCGGCTACCGCCCTTTACCAATACGCTGCGGCCCTTTTACAGCGATTTAGGGGATTTCCTCATCTACGGCTCGAATTCGGTCAACTGGCGGGAGCGCCGGGGATTGGGTGCCCAGCGCGGATTCTCCTCCATAGGCGAACGGGGGAGCCACGGTCAGGCCGGGGTCTCCTTTGAACGGCTGTTCAACAATGTCATCGTGGGTACGGACGGCACCGACGCTTGGCAGGCCAAGGTCATCTGGGCCAATGAGATCCGCACTAAGTTTACGCCCCTGACCTTCAAGATGGCCAATCTCGACGGTTTGCGATTCGACATGGGCACCGAGCGGGACAGTTTTTCGGCCCTGATTTCGAGAAACCGCCACACGGGCGGCGGCGGGGTCATCCCCGGTGCTCTCATCGGCGGGGCGCACTACGAGCGCCAAGTGGGTTTTCTCCACTTTGGCGGCACTTTTGTCAACGCCCACCAATTCGAGCCGCTGATGTCGAGCAAAGACCTGTCCTTCAAAGGGGTTGCTGGGGCGGCCCAGAACGCCCCAGCTCTGCTGGCCATCCGCATTGCCGACGACGCTCCCGGCCTAGGGGCGACTGGGGCGGTGCTGCACCGAGTGGACGTATATGTCAACGGCGAGTTGCTGCCGGCACTCGAGCCCTTTATCGTCCGCTTGGATACGCGTGGGGACGAGCGCCAGCCCTACAGCCAAGATCTGCTCCGTTCAGGCGAGCGCAAGCCCCTTCCCCGCACCGGCAACGACTACCAGTCGATCAACCGGGGCGCCATCGCTAGCACGTACGACCCGTACATTAATTACGCGGCCTTTGACGCGGATGTCTATTACCGGGGCTACGAGTTCCCCTTCTGGATCGGCCATCTCTACTACCGCGACTTCAAGTTGTTCGGCCCGGATTACGTGATCAACGCCGACCGCAAGGGCGAAGACCCCATCACCGTGCACGAGGAGTTCGCCCACGAAGTGGCCGAGCGCAGCGCGGAAAACCCCGACGGACAGTTTCTCGGTCTGTACACCCGGGCCGATCTGCCGCAAGCCTTTGACGGCCGGGAGTACGGTATTCTCTACGTCGATCTGGAGCCCTTTGGCGAGTGGATCGAGTCGGTTGACGTCGACCTGTTCATCTCGGGCGATTACCACGTCGAACTGTCGGAGATCGATATCGGGGGTATACAGCCCAACGAGCCCGAGTCGAATTACCGCGACAAGTACCGCTATGCCTCCTTCTTCCGCACGGTGGCGCGGGCCGACGGTACGCCATCGCCGCAGGAGCCGGTCGAGCGGGTGCGGGTCAAGGCCGGTACGCCCACAGGGGTGCGCCTGTACAGCGCCAATGTATACGGCGTGCTCAAAGGTTTTGAGATCAACGCCGAATTCGCCCGCAGCAACAGCTATTCCCAATACGTGAGCGGTCCTCCCGGGGTGCGGGTGCCCGGGGACGCGCTCAGCATCAACGCCCTCGACCGCGAGGCGCGTCCCGGCAAGCGCGGCACTATCAGCGACAACGCCTTCTACGTCACGGTGAAGCGCGACTTTCCTCTGTGGGGCTTCGGCGGCGAATACTTTTCCATGGGGCCGCACTACAATACTGAGCTGCGCTCTTTTATCGGCCGCGACGAAGGTTGTTGTACGGGGAGTCTGATCACCCAAAACGACGCCCTCATCCACCGGTTGGTCGAGGACAACGACGACAACGATCGCTTCCCCGATAGCTGGTACACCAACCACGCCAGTCCGGGCATGTTCTTCTTGGGCCAGTCCGACATTGACGGCATTTTCCCGGGCCTAGACGAGGACAACGACGGCTATCCAGACCAGAACAAGAACATCAACGGCACGCCGGACGATATCGAGCCCTTCCTCATGTACGATGTCGACGCCCAGGTCTACGACTACGACCTCGACATGAACCACAACGACTTCCTCGACGCGCGAGAGAACGACACCGACCCGGATTATCCGTACGATCCCGACTTGCGCGGGCTGCACGTGTACGGCCAGTTCAACCCAGTGCCCGGTCTGACTTGGTCAGTGGGCTTGATGAATGCCGAACAGAATGCCGGCGGGGGGCCCAGCGACGTACTCTACACCCGCTTGACCTACTGGCGTACAGTACCGGCGGTGGGCCAGTTTTTTGCCGTTGCCTCGCTGGAGGAAGTGGAGGATGGCGTGGAGGATCCGCTGAGCGTGTACAGCGACCGGGTGCTGACCACGGCCGAACTATTCGAACTCGATTTCCCGGGCTTCCAGCGCAATATCCAGCTCGCCCCCTTTGTCGAAGAGGAGCGCGATGACCCACTGCTCTTCAAGGACAGCAGATACTTGCGCTTTTTCACTGACGCCCGTTGGAATGCGATCCCCCGGCTCAATATGCACAATAAAGTCAAGTACGAGATTAATGCCCAGCGCGAGGGCGAACTCTTCGATGGCACCTTCCAGGAGAGCGAGCGTCTGAGCCGCTGGGCCATGATGCACAAGGTTGACTACACTTGGCCGCTGGCCGATCAGTTGACCCTTTTCGCCGGTTTCAAATTCCGCTACCTCAAGGAGTGGCGACGCAGCCTGGAGTTGCCCACCTTGCACGAGCGCAATCTGATCCCGCTGACCAAGCTGGAGTACCGCCTGACCAGCCGAACCCGATTCCAGCTAGGCGTCCAGGGACTGGGGTCGCTTCTCCCCTATAGCGTGAACGATCTGGCCGACGCACGCCGGGACTTCGATCAGAGCGATATTGTGTTTATGCTGACCAACGATTCAAAGTACTTCGGCTATCTGATCTCGACCAATATGGGTCTCCGCCGCCGCGTCAAGGAGTTCGACGATCTGGATGTGGCTGGCGAGGCCAATGTGGAATTTATCGCCGCCTATATAAATGTGATTCTGGGATTTGAACACGAGTGATGAGCTTTTACTTTTCCACAGGAGGCGTCGGCACATGAATCTCGTCTTTGTCCTGGCTCTGGTCACGGTCCTCGGGACGCAGTTTGCCGCGCGCACCCCGAACCGGGACGATTTGGTGGCTTCCTTCCGCGACGCCCAGGCATTTTACGCCGAGGGCGCGTACGATCAGGCCATTGTCCGCTATGAGGAAGTCCTGCAGGTGCGCAGCCGCTTGCTCGATACACAGAATATCTCGGTGAGCGTGGGATCGGAGAGTTTTCCCGTGCTGGAAGCCGCCAATTACCAGATTGGCAATGCTTACAGCAAGCTCTTCACCGATTTTTCCCGCTTTGCCGGGGAGGCGCGCGATCCGGAGCGCCGAGGGGGCTTTCAGGCGCAGGCCGACAGCGCCTTTGCCCGCTCGGTGAGGGCCTTCCGCCAGGTCAGCGAAACGGCCGCCAACCAGGTGTTGCGCGTCCAAGCCTTTGGCCGGCTGGTCGATCTGTACTTTGAAGCCGGGCGCTACCTCGAGGTGATTGCGGCCGCCGACGCCATGATCGCGGCCTATCCGGGCGATCCGCGAGCCGTGGGCGGTTATTATAGCCGGGGCTGGGCCTTTTACGAAATGCAGAACTACACCCGGGCTATTGCCGCCTTCAAAGAGTTGCTCGAACTCTATCCCACGGGTTACCAAGCCGACCGCAGCCTCTTTCAGATAGGTGAATCCTATCAGGAACAGGGCGAGTACTTACAGGCCATTGAACACTACCGCCGCCTAGTCAAAGGCCAGCGCATCGAGGAACTCACCGAAGAGCAACTCAATCAGATGCGGCGGGAGAAACTGGCCGGTCTGGTCGACGAAACCGCGCTGGAGCTGGCGGCCAAGGCCGAGATTCGCGTGGGCAATTGTTTCACCAATCTGGGGCGGTACGACGAGGGGCTGGCGGCCTATCGGCGGGTGATCGCCCTCTTTAGCACGGAGCGCCGTCTGGTCGAAGAGGCCTATTTGCGCATGGCCGATCTCTACCAAGAGCAGGGCGATCTGGCGATGGCCCTGCAGACGTACCGCGAGGCCATTGACCAATCGACCGATCGCACCCTGAGGGCTCGCATTCAATATGCCTTGGCCGAGCGCATCTTCGCCCGCGGCCAATATGAGCAGGCGATCCAGGAATACCGCATCTATCTCCGGGGCTATGGCGATATTGCCGGTGGCGCGGGTTTTTCGCTCGAACGGGTGCGCTATCGCATCGGCAGCGCGTACCAGCAAATGGCCCAGGCGCGGCTGGGCGAGGACGACCGAGTCGGTGCCAGCGACTTGCTCAATCGGGCCATCGCCCAATACGATACCGTGCTGAGCAATGAGGGCTCACCCTATGGCTTGGATGCTCGTTTCAACCGCGCCTTGGCGCACCAGTCGCAGGGCGGGCAGGAGGCTCTCGACCGGGCCCAGAGTACTTTTGAAGCCATTGTCGGGGAAGGGCACGACCGGGGCTATGTGCAGCGCGCCTTGGTGCAATTGGGCGAACTGTACTACGACCGCGGCGAATACGAGGCGTCGGCACAGCGGGCGCGGCAATTGTTGGACCGCTTCCCGGAAAGCGATTACGACGCCGACGCCTATATGCGCTTGGCCTTGGCTCGCCAAGCTTTGGGCGATCCAGACGGAGCCATCCGGGCTTTTTTGGCCGTTGACCCAGAGTCGCCCCACTTTGCCCGAGCGCGGCTGGGAAGCGGCCACACCCTGGTGACCCAAGGCCAGTTAACCGAGGCCATTCCAGTACTAACAGCGGGTCTGGAGCGGGCCGACGATGGCCAGCGAGCTAGTTTCCACTATCTGATAGGACAGGCGCATATAGGCGAGGGGGCGTACCAGCGGTCCATCGACCACTTTTCGCAGGCCCTCGAGCACATCCGGGGCGGCAGCAGACTGGAAGAAGCGTTGCGCTTCAGCCGAGGGAATACGGCCTTTGTGGTGGAAAACTACGCCCTGGCCGAGGAGGACTTCAGATGGATCATTGACCATGTCGAAGACCCAGAGAAAGTGCGCTCGGCGGAAAACGCTCTGTCCCGGTCCTACCTGAAGCAGGACCGGGGCGGCGAGGCCATACAGGTCCTCGACGATATGGTGCCTAATGCCGAGAGCCCGGAGGAGCAGGCCGAAATCTTGGGCCGCATGATGGATCTGTACTACGAGCGAGATGACTACGGGCAGACCGTCCGCTTTGCCCAGCGAGTACTCAGTTTGTCCTTTGCCGACGAATTGGGGCCCGGTCAGACCATCCTACTCAGGGAGCGTACGTACTTTGTTTTGGGGGATGCCCTGTCGCGTTTGGGCCGAGGAAATGAAGCGGTCGAGGTATTTGGCCGAGCCCTAGACCAGTATCCCGAATCGGAATTCGCCACGGATATGCGCTTGGCGATGGGCATCCACTACTTCGACTGGGACCAGCTCGACCGGGCCAAGGAGGTCTTTGGCGCCCTGCGCCAGGCTGACCTCGAGCCTAGTCAGGACCTACTGGTGCGTTTCTACTTGGCCAACGCGCACTACAGCATGCGCGAATTCGAGGATGCCCAGCGCGAGTTCCTCGGGCTGTTGAGCGATTACCCTCGGGTGCGCGAATTGCCGGATATGCTCTTTGGCGCGGCCGAAAGTTATTATCAGCTCGGGGAGTTCGCCGCCGCGCTCGGTCTGTACGACCGCATCCTCGCCGAGTTCCCCGCCGAGACAGCGGCGGACAACTCCCAGTACAACAAGGCTTGGTGCCTCATCGAGTTAAAGCGCGATGGAGAGGCCATGGAGGCTATGGCCGAATTGCTGCGCCGCTATCCCGAGAGCGAATTCGCCGCCTCGGCGCAGTTTACGCTGGGCGATTACGCGTACAACCGCCAAGCATATCAGGAGGCCATAGACGCGTACAATAAGGTGCGAGAATGCTACGCCGATGCGCCGGTGGCCGAACAGGTCCCCCGCCTGATCGCCGAGTTGGAGGAGTCGGTGGCCTACGAATTCTACGAGCGGGGCCTAGCCCTGATGGATTCGGCCGATGTGACCAAAGAGCAGCACTATTTCAAGGAGGCGATAGAGATTTTCGAGGAGGTGATGGAGCGCTACCCCGAGACCGAGAGCGCCTTGGGATCTCTCAGCAACTTGGGCGTGTGTCTGGAGGGACTGAACAAGTGGAAAGACGCCGTCGAAGTATACGACCAAGTCATCGGCCTGTACGAAGACAAACGGGCTTCGCGAGAAGCTTTCCAATTTGCCAAGTCGCACCGGGATTGGATCGTCAGTACGCGCTTGTGAATTTGTTTTGCACCGCCGGAGGTAGAGACAACAAATGAGGATTTGGCTATGTTGATACGACCCCTGACGGCCATTTTGGGCAGTGCCGTGTTGCTCCTCGCCAGCCAAGGGCTCTGGGCCCAGGAGGTGCGTCAGAGCGGCGTCTCGCGCCTGCAGGCTGTTAGTCTATCCCTGATCTTTCCCGGATTGGGCCAGTTGGCCACCGGCCGCAAGCCCAAGGGCACGACCCTGATGGTCGCCGAGATGGGCTGTCTGGTGATCTGGTTGACGTCGCACGAGGACTTCAATACCCAGGAAGTACAATTCGAACTGGAAAAGGAGCGCTACCAAGCGTTGCGGGATGCCGGCACTTTTGCCCAGGCCGAGGAGAGTTGGCAACGACTGGCGGACAAGAAAGACGATCTTGGCCGGTCCCATCTGTTGCGTCGAGTCTTTGGCGTCCTGAGCTTGGCGACGTACAGCTACAATGTGCTAGATGTGCTGTTCTACGGCGGTGCCGCGTCCGTGGCGGGCAAAGGCGTCAATCTAGTGCCCATGGCCGCTGCCAACGCCCCGGGCATGGGCTTAGTGGCCCGTTTTTAACAGCATCCTTGTAAGGAGTTCGGGCATGTATAGAGCGATACGCCTTTTCGCGGGAACGGCACTGGTGGCCCTAGTCGCCTGCAGTAACGACACGGAGATGCCTTCCCAGTACCATCGAGGTCTCCTCGCCCAACCTACCGATGTGCAGGCGGGGGTAGAGGGAGGGCTCGTGAGCGTGTCTTGGCAGATGGCCACCGCGGAGAATGTCGCCGGTTTCGTCGTCAGCTTCACGGACGCCAGCGGCGGCATGGAGACTAAGGCAGTAGCAGATCTGGACGCCCGCGCCTTTGTTGACGATGGATCGTTGAGTACCGAATCGGGGACCGTTTGGCAGATTCGCGTGTGGGCGGCCGACGCCCGCGATTTTTTCGGGCCACAATCCGAGCCCTTTATCTTAGAAGTGCCCTAGAATAGGGATAGGATCCCATGCCGCTAGACCGAAGTCGTTTCAGGGCACCGGGCGACGAACTGCGCTTGAGTCGCCTGCTCAAGACCTATCGCGCCACCATTTGGGGATTGGCCATCGCTCTAGTGTCATCGTCGGGGGGGATAGCCTATTTCATCGTGGTGGCCAAGGAGCGGGCCGCGCCTCCGCCGGCGGTCACCCGGCTCATCATCCGCAAGCCCAAATCGACCAAGCCGTTTGCCCTCAAACGCCAGCGCCTGCGCCCCCGGGCCATGACCAAGCAGGTGACCACCATGAAACCCCGACTGGCTGCGCCCACGACCCGCCGCTTGCCCGGTGCCTCGGTGTTCGGCCGCATTGAGGCTTTCGAATATGCCGTGGAAGCCGACGTGCAGATCGATTTGCAGACCACTCCCATCGAGCTGTCGGCCGCCCGGGTCAAGGGTACCAAGGAACCGGAGAAGCGCATTGCCATGCGCGAAGAATTGCTCGACCTCGATGCGCTGGACACGGGCAAGTACAAGGGCCTGATCATCCAAGACCCGACGGACAAAAAAAACGTCAAGGGCTTCGTCTATCTGGGCACGGCTTGGGCCACGGACCTGGAGCCGATCTTTGACAGCGCCGCCAAGGCCGTGCCCAATCTGGTCGATGCGCTCAATGAGCAGACGGGCATCACCGCCAAGGTCGACGAGCACCTCTTCCTCGATTCGCAGGAACTCTTCCGCACACCTTTTGTGTACATCACCGCGAACGAGGCTTTTGAACTAACCGAGCGCGAAATGCACAACTTGGGTGATTACCTGCGCAACGGGGGTTTTGTTTTTGTCGACAACGCCACCCCCACGCTCGAGTTCAGCCAGGCCGAGGCCTCGCTGCGGCAGATTTTCCGCGATGCCTTGGGTGCCCAGGGGACCCTGCGGCCCATTCACAATACGCATCCCATTTACCACACGTTCTACGATTTCGACGGTCCGCCCGTCGGTTCGGAATTGCAGGTCGACTCCTTTGCCGATCAGCGAGGCCAGAATTTCCAGACTATTGCCGAGTCGGTGTACAACCTCGAGGGGATCTTCTTGGACAACCGCTTGGTGGGAATTTATTCGGACAAGGGATACGTGCACAACTGGGCTCAGCTATACGGCAACGAGCCGCAATTGCGCTTTGGCATCAACGCCGTTATTTTCGCCCTCACCCAAGCGGGATCCATCGCCCAGCAGCAAATCGACTTTTACAGTCAGGTCAGTAGCCAATGAGGTACGCGATCATGCGTTTTGCCGCCGTACTGTTGGTTTTCAGCGGGTGCAGTTTCTTCACGCCACCCAATATCCAGTACAGCAACGACTTGGTCCCCAGTGCCCAGCAGGCCAGCCCGAAGGACTATGTGGTGGAGGTGGAGGGATCCGTCACCTACGCCATCGAAGGCTTGCGCGTCAAAGTCGAGTCCATGACAGACGCGAAATTGAACGCTATATTCCCCGAGGACTCGCACCGGGGTTTCTTCTCCACCAACCCCTATACGTACGGGGACTGGATCGACCCGCTCGTGGGCCATACGCCCAAGCGCTTCACTGTATTCCGCATCAGCGTCACCAACGATGTGTACGCCAAGGTCATGCTGGACCCCATCAAGGCCCTGCTCTACACTGATCGGGGCGAGGTGCTACATTCCTTTGGCCTGCCGTCTTTCTCGCCGCACAATAGTTTTGAGCGCTACTATCGGGCCATCCGGGGCCAGAGCGGCAACGAGTTCTACCGTTTCGACCTGCGCATGGGCAATGTGCGCAGCACCGCTTATATAGAGGACCAGAAAGTGTTCAAGGGAGAAAACTACACTGGTTTGCTGGCCTTTGAACCGCTCGACGAGGAAGTGCGGCAGGTGCGCTTGGCACTCAAGGATTTCGTCCTGAAATTCGACGCTTCCGAACAGCCCATAGAAACAGTGGACATCGTCCTCGAATTCGAGCAACAAATCGAAAGGGACGCAGTGCAACAGGCGACCACCGCGTCCCAGGGATAGGCCCGATGGGCGCTCCTCTGCATCTGCGCCGCGATCCTCGCCGCTGGAGCGGCCCGGGGGCGGCAAGAGAGTGCGTATTTTATCGTGCGCGTCGCCGTTCTCGACTCTGAAGACAAGACGGGCTTTCAGGGGAAGTGGAAATTGGCCGGGGATGTTCCCGCGCTCTTTGGGAAAATACCTCGCGGCGGACGAGACCATTGCCGTAGTGTCTAGGGACAGCGTAGAGGAGGTACATGGTGCTGCAACAGGAGTTGGCCGACCTGAAGGCGGAACTGGTGATTCAGACCGAGGAGTCGGCGCGGGGGCCGCCCATTCGGCCGATCATTCCGCCCCGCAAGGATGCCAAGATTGAGCAACATGGTAATCGAAAGGCCGAACCGTTGACCCGCGATGCGACGATTCGGGCGATCCGCCAGCGGGGCCGTCGAGGCTGAAAACAGGCCAGTGGTTATCCTCGCCGCTCATTGGCTGAAACGCAGATGGCTCACTGCAAGAGACTCATTGGGGCCATCTTACATGCGCGGCCTAGCAAACCAACAGAGTGAAACGCGGTTGGGAGGGACCCTGCTCAACCGGCTGCTCCATCTGGGGGAACCGGAGTCCTATTCGGTAGATAACGACGCTTAAACATCGGGGGTTGGGGCCAACAGGTCCCGGCCGGTTTTCATGCAACAAAGCCATGCATAACTAAAACTTAAAAAGCGAGGAAATGTGATGAAAGTATTGCACATTTTGGGAATGGCCGTCATGGCTCTATTCCTCTCTGTGGGGTCTGCCAGTGCTTTTCTGCACGCCGGTAGTGCCGACGTCGGCTTGGCCGATATGACCAGCGGCGGCAGACCTCCCACCATCCTCAACATCGAAGGGCTAAGCGACATCGAAGACTACACCTTTGATGGTTCGGATCTGGAGATCAATTTCACCCTCGATGGCACCGGCGCCACCGTGTGGCTCATCATCTACACCACGGGCGAGAATCCGCCCCTGACCATTGAGGGCGAAGGGCCGCCCCCGTACCAGGACGCCGAGCACGGCGATCCGGGTTGGCACGTGTACGACGGCGTCGATTTTCTGGTCTTCAAATCCGAAGGCCAGCGCTTTGAAGAAGGCTCCAACACCATCGTGTGGAACGGCCGAGACATGCACGGCAATGTAGTGGAGGCCGGCGAGTACCACCTGTACTTGGCCGCGTACGACGACGAGGCCACGCCCCATCTCGTCGGTCCGGTGAAGCGGACCACGGGTTCGTATCGCTTTGTCGCCATCGACCCGAGCCGCGACCTACTGTACGGCGCCCTGTACAAGGCGACCATGACCGACGACTGGATCGAGCACGACTGGTCCGCTCAGACGGATGCACTCGACGCCTTTGATTTTACCTCCCTGAGCGCTGCCTGCGGCGAGCGCTGCAGCGGCGATGCCCTCAGGACTGTCAACCTGCTCAGTGGAAATGACTGGATCGGTAATATCCAGTCTGGGACGGGTTTTATGCTGCGCGGTTCCATCGACTGGGATTCCAACCAACTCATCGTCAACGAGGACTGGGGCTTGGACGCCGGCGCCGAGAACGGCATCATCGAGAACGGTATGCCCGGCCGTTCCTACGGCTCATACCTCAATTCGGACAAGACCATCTTGCTGACTACCGGCGGGGTCTCCGGCACCCAGAGTTCCATGGCCGGCTGGTCGGTCGAGACCGGCGAAAAGCTCTTCGAGTGGAATCAGTCGGATCTGTGGCTCTACGATAACAAGGGCAGCGACCGTAGCAGCGGCCCCGGTTGGGTGGCCAAGCAGTACAACGGCGAGCCCGATCCCTTTGGCATTGCTGCCACTGGCCACCACACCTCGTTGATAACGCGCCACGACTGGGACGGCAACTTGAAATGGATCAACCGCAACGGCGACGGCTTTGGCGACCAGCGGCCTTGGAGCGCGGAAGCCGGATTTGCCGACTTGATCTACGGCCACACCGAGGCACCCAACTTCAAGTACTCGATCTACGTCACCGACTGGGGCTGGGTCTCGCTGCCGGCCAACGGTCTCGACAATGTCAACTTCGGATATGTCTTGGGCCAGGACGGCTCGGGTCTGTTCAATTTCCAACCCAAGCAAGCCCCCCTGACCTGGCCGCAGTTTACCATCATCGTCAACGACGACACCAACTGGGACGGCGTGTACTTAGCCGTGGGCGGCATTCAGGACGAAGCCGCCGCCAACGACTGGATACCCGCTGATACGCCTTTCCCCAATACCTATCCCATCGCGCACTGGCCCTATGACCAGAAGAGGGTCAACCTAGGTACGATGATGACGGCGGTTATCGAGCATGAAGGGAACACGCCAGACGCCTACGAGTTGGGCAATGCCTATCCCAACCCGTTCAACCCCGAGACGACCATTCGCTTCTCCCTGCCTTGGAGCGTTGACGTCAAGGTCGACGTCTTCAACGACCAGGGTCAGCTCGTCCGCACATTGGTTGACGATACGTTGAATGCGGGGCAGTTCGAGGTGACTTGGGACGGCACGGACGACGCGGGCCATCAGGTCGCCAGCGGAGTGTACATCTATAAGATCAATGCGCCAAACCTGAGTTTGAGCAAGAAGGTGACTTTCCTCAAATGAGGTTCTCGCTGCCAATCGCCTAGATGGATCTGCACCAAGTGCCGCCGGTTTTGCCGGCGGCACTTTTTTGCTCAAAGAGGTGATTGTCGCCGATCTCGCACGGTTCAGGTGGGTGGCAGTACGACGCGGTATTATAGAGAGACGCCGCTGGCCAACTGGCGTCTCTCGGCTTCCGGCTTCTCGAACCTATCAGCGCGGTCATTTCTTGCCCAACAGACTGCATACCGCGAATGTTGTGCAGACGGTCTGGGGCCCTAACACTCAAAGGATACAGCATATCAGCCTTCGTCGTATCCCTTCACGGGCCGCGCCCAGATATTGCGATAGCGCACTAGGTCGCCGTGATCTTGCAGGCGAAGTGGGCCAGCGGGGGGATGTGCTTCGTAGCGATAGACGCCTCGGTGGCCCGTGGGGCCTAAGACCTCGACGTGGTGGTGGACCAAGACTCCGTTGTGGAGCAAAGTGAGATAGGCCGGGCCGACCAGTTCGGTGCCGCTAAAGCGCGGGGCCGTCCAGAAGATGTCGTAGGTCTGCCATTGGCCGGGCGGGCGGCAGGCGTTGACCAGCGGCGGATACTCGCCATAGACGGCGGCCGTGGTGCCGTCGGCATACGTGGGGTTGTCGTACCCGTCGAGGACTTGGATCTCGTATAGGCTCATGAGGAAGACGCCGCTGTTACCGCGCCCCTGGCTCTCGCCTTTGACCTCGCTGGGGCAGGCGAATTCTAGATGGTACTGGACATTGCCAAAGCGCACCCTGCTCACGATGTCCCCAGACCGGGGCACGACCTCCATATATCCGTCGGCCACCTGCCAAGGGGCGTCGCCACCGTTTGCGCTCTGCCAGCCGTCGAGGCTGGTCCCGTCGAAGAGGACGACCGCGTCTGAGGGGGGGCTGTTGTGGCTGCCGGGCGTCACGACCGCCGGGGCGGGCCGCCGGCGATCATGGACGCAATAGGGTGAGTTGGGTAGCAGGGGGGTATCGTCGTACCCTGATTTGCCCATTAGACGAGCTCCTTGTTGGGGTTGGATAGATTGGCATATAAAGGGAGTAGGGTGCGCTCGCGTCAATAGCCCGCCCTTGAGCATCGCATTATATTGACACGCCATTCAACGGGAGGGCGTGATGGTACGCGCACCGATGTACAGAATTGCACTAATCGCGCTCGCGCTGTGCCCTTCGGCGGAGGCGCAAATATCGCTGTGGCAAATCGGCGGGGCCGGGCTGGGGTGGGACGAAAGCGACACCACGCGGGTCATCATGGCCATCGACGCGAATCGCATCCGGCCCGTGTATTTTGCCGATGGCGACAACATGTTCCTGTCGGTGGCGGGTTGGTCCGAGCTGATCGCCCCGCGTGAGTTGGGGTACATCGACGGGCATCAGCCGCGGCTGTGGTATGGCGACGGCACGAACGTCAACCAGACCTCGTACTACGACAGCCCGCTCTACGTGGATGGGCTGCGGAGTACGTACAACACGGCCCGCGACGGCTGGTGGACCCTAGACATTGGCGTACCCTTGCCGGCCATGCGCTTTGGGTTTGCCACGCCGACCGAGGGGATCCGCTCCGACGGTGTGCCGCTCAACCAGGACCCAGTGCCGGCCTTTGAGGTGAGCATTGCCGCCGAGACGAGCGATATTCTCGCGCAAAAGGGCTATCACCGCTTAAATACCCTCATCGCCGATGTGCCGGTCAACTTTGACCCAGATGTCGAGATCGATTTTCCCCAGCAATACGTGCGTTTTGTGCGCTATCAGCGCAAAGCATCCGCGCTCGACGAGCAGCGCACCCCCGACAGCAATACGGTGCGCGGCACCATTGCCGAGTTTGTACTCACTGGCCGCGGCGTACCCAAGCGGGCTGTTTACCGCAGCAAAGTTCTCGACTTGGGGGCCGAGGTAAACTTTGGCCGCTTGGCGTGGGCAGCGCGTACCATGCGGATGGTCGGCGAAGAGGCCGTGGCCGCGCCAGATGCCGAGGCATGGGTCGAAGTGGAGGTGCGAGCTGGCCGCGACGGCGACCCCAATATCTACTACGAGTACACGGACTCGGGCCGGGAGTTTGTGGTGACGCGTGAGCGCTACGAAGGCGAATTGCGCCTGCCCGAGACCGAGGGAATCCTGCAAATTGACCGCCAGCCCGGCATCCGCGCTTCCATTGGGTACGACAGCGAGAGTTGGTCTTTTTGGTCTAGCCCCATCACTGAATCCGGTACGCGGCTCGACCTGCGCAATGGCTCGCATTTGCAGCTCCAAGTCACCCTGCAAAGCCGGGCTTTTGGCGACTGGGTGGAGCTCGACTCGCTGTGGATTGAAACCTCGCCGCCGCTGGCCGATCAGATCGTGGGCGAAGTCGCACGCGCAGCCGACATGCAGCCCGCCCTGGGTTTTGTCCAAGTTGAGTTGGGGGCACGGGAGACGTTTGTGTACGATGTGCGTGCCTTGTTTGCCAGCACCGTCGAAGGCGGCTTTGACCGGGTGCGGATTCACACGGGGATTGCGCCCGAGTTTGCGCGCTTGGAAATGGGCGAGCCGCTCGCGGCCGTCGAGCCGTTCGCCGTGGTCGAAGGCGACACACGCTTGGAGGTACTCCTGCCGCAGAAAGTGACTGCCGAGTCCAACGAGCCGCTGCGGATAGTCTTTGACGCGGAGGTCTTTGCGCGTGCGACGACCTTTACCGGCGAAGTGTTGGCCGAGGGAGAGAGCCGCCTGCCGCAGCCGATTGAGCCGGGCGACGCCAGTGCCGCCATCTCTACCAATAGCCTGCGGGTGCTCGGGACTGCGGACACGGCCGCGGAGATCATTCGGCGCGTGCGCCTGTCGAGCGGGGTTATCACGCCCAACGGCGACGGGGTCAACGACCGCTTAGCTATAGAGTACGCGCTCTTCCTTCTGCCCGCGCCCGTGCCGGTGGTGCTCGATGTGTACGACTTGGCAGGCAACCGCCGCGCCCACGTGGAAGTCGGCATGCAGGGCACCGGCCCGCAGCGGGTTTTTTGGGACGGCCGCGACGAGTTGGGCGCGTTCCTGCTCCCGGGTTTGTACTTATTGGACTTGGCACTGGTGACCGAGGCCAAGCACGGGCGCGCGCTGCAGCCGGTTGGCTTGGCCTATTAAGGGAGTAACGCGTGGCGATCTTTTTCTTGTGTGCGAATCTCGGCCTGTGGGCCGGCCCCCTCGCGGCCGAGGTGTTTACCTTTGACAGCGCCGAAGAGTGGCAGACTTGGCAACTCCCGCAGGGGCTGGTGCAACTTGGCGCGTCTGGGCACCTAGAGCTGGTCAAGTTCCGCAAGGCCATCGATCCAGTACGCGATGCGGGCGACTTTTTCCACGATACGATGACGCGGAAAGCCGTGCAGGGCGGCATCTTTCGGGCTGGGTCCAATCGAGGAGATGCCTTCAAGATCATCGATGGCGATTATAACACCTTTTGGCAGCCCGATTCGGCCGATCCGCTGGCCAAGTGGGAGGTCGAGATTGACTTGGGTCGGGCGGTGTTGGCCCAAGAGCTGTGCCTGCGCTTCCCCAATCAAGAGGGCGCGCGCCCCTTGCGGCAGTTTACGGTCTATGTGGCCACCGGGGCGACGATCGACCCCCGCAAGGATCTCTTCCGCTTCGAGTCGGTGTATCAGACGACCTTGCCCAACGAAGAGACCGAGATCCGCATCGGGCTGAGCGGGCGCAACGACACCACGCGGGTCCTAGATCCCGGCCTGGATGTGGTGCTTGCGGACGCGGCGCGTTTCCGGGTCATCCAGTACATTCGCATCGGCGTCGATGCACAGAGCGCAGACGCGGCCCTCGCCGAGGTCGAGGTGAGCGCCGTCGGCGACAACCTCAGCCTCGGCGTCATAGAACGCGGCGGAACCTTCGCAACAGGCCTAGTCGTCCGCGATGTGGTGGGCTTAGTTGACGGCGACATGAATACCTATGCCAACAAGTTCACTACCTATCGAGCCACCTCTGGCTGGCGCAACGAAGGGCTGTGGTGGGAGCTGGATCTAGGGGCCCAGTTCTGGATTGACGAGATCTTCCTCTACTTCAACAACCAAGGCGAGGGGGCTTCCGGCTCTTCGGTGCGCAACGGGGGCACGGGATTCGCCTTCTTGGTTTCGGACGGACGGCGCACGACCTCGGGCGAGGTGGACTACGATCGACTGGTGGGCCACGGCAACGAGCAAGACCCCGCCGCCGGTCCCGAGCGGCACTATCGCTACTTGTTCGAGCCGCGCAAAGTGCGCTACCTGTTCTGGCACGGCTTCCTGCGGGGCTTACCGACTTCGTTGGAGTGGCACGCGCGCGCGGCGGAACTAATGCTGTTTTCGCCCGGCTACCCTGCCCAAGTAGTGCTGCGCTCGGGCTTTATCGACTTGGGCCAAATAGTCGGCGACGGCCGCCCCAAAGCCATCAAGCACCTGTCGTGGGATGCAGATTTGCCAGTGGGAACGCGGATGCAGTTGCGTTCCCGCTCAGGTGTTGCGCTCAGCGAGGAGTACACGTTTCACAACAAGATCGGCGAAGTGGTCACCGAAGAGAAGTGGCTCAGCTCGCCCAAGGTGCTGCGCGGCCGGGTGGATACCGCACTGGTCGTCGGCGAAGATTGGGGCGAGTGGAGCAATGTCTATCAAATCTCGGGCGAAGCCTTCCAGTCAGATAGCCCGCGCCGCTTCGTTCAGCTAGAGGCCCTGCTTTCGACCGAGGATCCGCGGGTTGCGCCCGTGTTGCGCTCGCTATCGATCGAGTTTGAGGACGCTTTGGTGACCGAGGCCAAGGGGCAGATATGGCCGCGCGAGGCCCAACCCAACGCCGACACGCGCTTTACCTATACGCTGTGGCCTACGGCTGCCGAGGACGACAGCGGCTTCGACCGGCTACGGCTCATCGTTCCTAGCGGCTGGCTGGAGGCTGGAGCGGTAGAGGTGACCCTCGCTGGCGAGACCATCGCCCCGGAAGAGGTCGCGTTGCGGGGCGACTCCCTTTTCGTGACCTTGGGCCAGCGCGTCGGCGGCGACTCGCTGGAAGTCCACTTCGCGGCGCGCCTATGGCGCAATGCCACGGTCTTCAGCGCGGAGCTCGGCGATGGAGAGCGGCCGGGCCTTTGGCAGTCGGTGGAGGCCGCTTTTCGGCGCGCCAACGTGGTGCTCCTGCCGGCTCTAGCTGGCAGCGATCAGCTCATCGGTGATCTGCAAGTCGCCCCAGCCACCGTTACGCCCAACGGCGACGGCATCAACGACCAAGTGCATATCCACTTCGTGGTCTTCAAGGTGGAGACCGCAACGCCACGGGTGCGGGTATTCGACTTGGCAGGCCGCGTGGTGGCCGAGTTGGCCGGAGTGGGCGGAGACTTTGTTTCCTACAGATGGTCTGGGCGCAATGCCCAAGGAGCGCTGGTGCCGCCGGGACTGTATTTGTGCCACATTGATCTCGACGCCGCAGCAGGGCAGGGCGTGGCTATGCGCCCCGTTGCTGTCATGTACTAACCCTTTCGCATATATACCGGAGACCGTTCATGCCTCGTCCCAATATCCTCTTCACTATGACCGATGACCACGCAGCCCATGCCATGAGTTGCTATGGCAGCCGCATCAATAGAACGCCCAACCTCGACCGCATTGCCCAAGGCGGCATGCGCTTTGACAACTGCTTTTGCACCAATTCCATTTGCGGCCCCTCCCGCGCCACCATCCTCACCGGCACGTACAATCACGTCAACGGCATGACCACCTTGGACTCGCGCCACGACAACCGCCAACTCAACTTCGCCAAGCTCTTGCAGGGCGTCGGCTACCAGACAGCTATCGTCGGCAAATGGCACCTAGGCCAAGGGCCGGCCCACTGGCCCACCGGCTTCGACTACTACAATATCCTCCAGGGCCAAGGCCCCTATTTCAACCCGGAAATGGTGTGCAACGGCGACAAGGCCCAATACCAAGGCTACACCACCGATATTATCACCGACCTGTCGCTCGATTGGCTCAGGGCGCGCGACAAGGACCGGCCCTTCTGCCTGATGTACCACCACAAGGCCCCGCACCGTCCTTGGGAGCCGGACGAAAAACACGCCCATCTGTACGAAGACGAGGATATCCTCGAGCCAGAGACCTTTGACGATGACTATCAGAATCGGGCAGCGGCAGCCGGGGTCGCCAAAATGCGGATTGACCGCGACCTCAACGCCACCGATCTCAAGCGGCCCGTACCCGCAGGGCTGACCCCGGAAGAAGAAAAGAGGTGGAAGTACCAGTGCTACATAAAGGATTATCTGCGCTGCGTCGCCGCAGTCGATGACAACGTCGGCCGCGTACTCGACTATCTCGAGGCCGAGGGCATTGCCGACGACACCATCGTCGTCTATACCTCGGACCAAGGCTTTTTCCTCGGCGACCACGGCTGGTACGACAAGCGCTTCATGTACGAGGAATCGCTGCGCATGCCCTTCCTCATCCGCTATCCCCGCGCCATTGCCGCCGGTAGTGTCAGCACCGACATGATCCTCAACGTTGACTTTGCCCCCACCTTCCTCGACTACGCCGGCGTCGCCATTCCCGACTCATTCCAGGGCCGCTCCATGCGTCCCGTGCTGGAAGAACGAACCCCGGACGACTGGCAGACCGCGATGTACTACCGCTACTGGATGCACTTAGCACACCACCACGTGTACGCACACTACGGAGTCCGCACCCTGCGCTACAAGCTCATCTACTACTATGCCGACGCCTTAGGCCAGCCCGGTGCCCTAGACGAGAGCAAAGAGCCGGAGTGGGAATTGTTCGATTTGGAGAAAGACCCGTGCGAACTGGTCAATGTGTACCACGACCCGGCCTACGCCGAAATGGTACGCCAATTGCGCGGAGAATTGCGCCGCCTCCAAGAAAAAGTGGGCGACCAGCCCTATGTGGGGGAAGATTCGCTGTCTGATTGAATAGCTGTCTTATGTCGCTTATTATCCGACCCTGTATTCGTTGGGCAAGAGCGAGGCCGATGGCCATTGGGGCATGTTCTCGCCGCTGGTGGCGGCCCTGCTGTTTGCGGCGACCTACCAGTTTTGGAAGCTAGGGATCAGGTCGTATCAAGGTACGGGGTCGTAGTCTCAAACGAGAGGTGGATTACGCGGAACCTCTGCTACCACAATGCGTCGGGCTGCACACAACAGGAGACAGCCGGCAGGGTGCGCAGTGTCGCCATCGGGCCGCGTTCTGTTAATTTGGAGAAACGTTCAACCGTGCTAATTGACGACAACCCGCACTGCGTGGCCCGCGACGCCGCAAATACCGCATGCGAGTTAGCCGAAATCTTGGACAGTAAAAATCGCGTGTAGAACGGGATTCAGATGTTCTCCACCAGCCACTGATAGCACTTTTCGTATCCCACCTGCCCCTCGGTCTCCGGCCCCTCGTATTCAGCCGTCCAAGCCCCGTCGTAGCCAGCCGCCTTGAGGCACTCGACCGCGTGGGCGAGGTGGATTTCGCCCTCGCCCAGTGCCGCCCCCTTGTAGTTTTGCCGCGAGCCGGTTCCGTCCTTTATATGGGTATGGAAAACGTGCGGTGCCAGTATTTTATAGAAGCGGTCAATTTGGTCCAACTCGTGCCCGAACCAGCGGTAGTTCATGGTATCCAAATTGACGCCGAGCCGGTCCGAGCCAACCCGCTCGATCAGGCTTAACTGCCAGTCGCCGTCGTTGGTGGAAACCCCGTGGTTGTCGAGGGCGATCCGCACGTCGCATTCCTCGAGAAAGTCGGCGCAGCACTTGAAGGCTTCGAGCAGCATCCCGTCCCATTGGCCTTCCGGCACCGTGCCGTTGCGGTTCCAGCCCCCATCCGAGCGCACGATGTCCGTGCCGGTTATGGGAATGATCTGGCAGACGTAGCGGTAGCGCTCGATTTGCGCGTCCAAGTCGCGGCGGTCGGCTTGCAAAAAGTCGTTGCCAGCCGCTACGGCCGAGGCTTGCATCCCGTATTTGGCCAATAACTCGCGCGTGGCTTCGGCCGTCTGCTCACCGTTTTTGGACTCGCCATCCCAAATATCGCCGATCTGCAACTCGCAGTACCGATAGCCGATTTCGCTTGCCCGCCGGGCGAAGCCTTCGAGATCGCAGCCGGGCCAGTTGTAGTGAATCGCGCCGATTTTGCTCATGTTCCTACTCCTCTCGTTTAGGTCCAATAAAGTCGCCACACCTGCGTCTGTAGCGGCATGAGGCGGATCTCCGAGATCTCGTCGCTAGCGGGTATAGCCTCAATCGCAAGGGCCTCGTACGTGTCGAAGCACTTTTGGCGCGATGTGGGCGGCTGCGGCAGGTACTCGAAGCGGTAGAACGCCTTCCGCACGGTGCGCGGATCGAAGTTGTGCGCCACCAATAGCGCATTCCGCTCGGTATAGCGCACGTACGCCAGAATGCGGTCGTCCGGATCGCCGCCCGCGAATTCGTTGCGGTAAAAATAAACCTCCCCGTCGCAAAATTCCGGCCATTCCTTTTGCAGCGCGAAGAGACGCCCGTAGGCTCTCACTAGGCTGGCGTGCGGCTCGCGCTCGGCTTGGTCGAAGTGCAGGAGGGTTTCGTTCTCAAAGTCGGTGCGCGTTTCCTCGCCCCACTCGCTGCCCAGCTCCAAACCCCGCGTCAGATTGCACCCAGAAGCCGAGCCGGCCGAGCAATCGATCAGGGCAGCCTGCAGATTTTTGAGCAATGCCATCAGCAGCGCACGGTCTCCTCGCTGGATGGAACAGGTGAGGCTCTGCCAGTAGCTCCGCGCCTGCTCGTCGCAGCGCAAAAGTTCCCGGAACCGCTCGTGCCACACCTGAGTGGCGCGCGGGCTGTCGTGGTTTTCAAAATAGGCCATTGCCACAGTGCCCGCCGCGAAGGTGCGATTCATCTCCTCTAGAAAATCAATGAGGGGTTGGGCGTACTCGACATCGCGGTGAAAGTCAACTAAGAGCGCGTAAATCGCATCTGCCGGGACGTCCACTGCCTCCGTCAGCGGGCACAGCGTCTCGCCCAGCACCAGCGCCTCGGGCGCGGCCGCTTGAATGCGGTTCTTGAGCTTTTTGAGGAAGGGTCGGTCAATGGTCTGACTGGCGTCGATCCGCACCCCGTCGAATCCGCACTGCTCGATCCAATACAGGGCAATCTCCAGCAGGTACTCCTGCAAGGGCTGATTGTAAACCAAGTCGAAGAGTGCCACGTCCGAATAAACTAGCCAAGCGATCTGGTGAATTTGCGGCACCCCGCGTTCGTCGCGCAAATACCACTCGGGATGCTCGGCGATCAGCGGGCAGTCGCGGCTGCTCTGCATCAGCACCAAGTCGAATATGACCTTTTTGCCGAGGGCGTGCGCCCGCCGAGTAAGGGCGCGCAATTCGGCGCGACCGACGAGCTGGACGAAGGTTTCGCAGCCGAGTGCCTTTTCCGCTTGAGCAGCCGACAGCTTGGCGAGACCTTCCATCTCACTTGAGCGCTCGAGACCCTCCACCACGAGCGCTCCCCAGTCCACTTCCTCGGTTGGCGAAACTAGCTCAGCGTCAACTTGGAAAAAGTCCTGTACCGCATAGACGCTGCCGAGGGCACCTTTGCGTACATCCGCGCCGGTGTGTAGGTCTGCAAAACCCGGGCGAAAAAAGGGCAGCAAGTAAATCACATCGGCCGGAATGGCGTCTAGACGCCGCGTCAGTTCGGCGAGCCGGCCCGAGCGGAAGCGGCCCCCCTCGACCTCGGCACCGACCTTGCGTACGCACACCTCGACAATCGTCGGTCCCTTGCACACCCACTCCGGGCTGACGACGACGACCCCGTCGCGGTTTTCGGCCAGATCGTTGAGGCTGACCCACTCCTTGCGCCCAGCCTCGGCGTAGCTATCGGCGGAAAACTCCACCGCGTAGTTGAAGGCCCCGGTGCGCCCAAGCGCGAAAGCGGTTGACTCAAAGACAAGGTTGTTGCCGGCGAGGACGGGAGTGCCTTCCTCGCCGACAAGCAGCCGCATCTCCACATACGCGTTGGTCCCGCTGGCATCGGTCCATAGCCGCGCATCCACATCTCCCGGCTGGACTTGGTGTGGGTCTATGGCAGCGACGAAAAGCTCGCACCGCACCCGGGCGTGGGCCGCTGTTTTGCCGGGTTCGATATAGGCCCTAGCGAGGAGCGGCTCGCAAACCCGACCGTCGATTTCAATGGTCAGGTTACCGCCCCAGACCTGCCAGTTATCAAACTCGCGGCGCTGGTAGCGACAGTGCAATTGTTCGTAGAACGCGGCGCGTAAACCTAAGATAGCCGTAGCGGTCAAAGAAATCTCCAAAAGAATTAAGAATTGACCTTACGCAACCTCTGCCTTCGCAGGGGCCGACTCGTACTGGATATGCAGCCCTAATGTCATGCCTGCGCTTCACCCTGCCTTTAGGCAGGACAAGCAGGCATCCAGCGTACCCTCAGAGACAATGCCCGTTTGAGGCCAGTGCGGGGCTGGATGCCACGCCTAAAAGCCTGCGCCCGTGAAAGTGTGCGCGGGAAGGACGACGGACAGGGCAGCAAGCGGCAGGCGCTGCGTAAGGCTGCGTAACATCACTTAGGAATTGGTCCATTGCTCAATTCGCAATTCGTAAACTATCTATGGCTCTGCCGATAGTGTCGCCTGAGCATATCCTCGCCAAAGTCGTTGTTCAAGTCGCGCCAGACCGCGTGGATGTGGTTGGCGTCGTTTTGGGTGTTGTCGTACTCGGCTAGAAAACTCGGCCCCTGCACCCGGTAGTAGTGCGGTCCCCCTCGTTCCTCCGCGCCGGCCCAAGCAAAGTGCGCTGCCTGTAAATCTGCTGCTCCGAGCCGCGCCCATTCGGCCTCGGCCACTATCTCGGGCAGGCGCCGGACGTACACTTCGATCAAGGCGTCTAGAATCTGGCGCTGCGCGCCGCTCATATCCGCGCTGCCCAAGCCCTCCGGAGCGACCTCGCCGCGCACGTGGGGCACGTTGGTCGTGAGGATGTCTCTTGGGGCCTCCGCACGGACGACAGCCATTGCTTTCTGCTCGCCGTCCAACTCGTGCAAAAGCTGCCGCCCCAGATCTTCCTCCTCCCGCAAAGCCCGCAGCCCAGCTTGCTCGCCGTGGCGCACCTCGGCGGGGTTTGAGCCAAAAAACAACGGCGTCGATCCCAGTATCCGACCTTCTATTACCGTGTGATTGAGCGAGACGTGGTGGCCCTCAAAGCGCCAGCCCCAGGGCGTGCCTCCGCTAGGCTCGCCGAAAATGCTCACGTAGTACAGCTCGGGGTCGCGTCGGAAGCGCCGCCCCGCCCCCTCCAACTCGGCCAGTATTGGCTCCAGCGAAATGATCGTCGAGACTTTTTCGTACCCCGACGCGCTGACTCCGGTTGCTACCAGCGCGTGCGCTAGCTCCCGCTGTAGCCCGTCCATTTCCTTTAGCGGCAATCCGGCTCGCTCCCTCGGCACGTAGTGCCAATTTTTGCGCTCCGTGCTGGCGGCAAAATCGATCACCACCTTCTGCCGCCTGGCCGCATCTAAGGATGCGAGGAAATTGCTGGCGGCCTCAGCCATGCGCTGTGCTGTATTGGTTTGGTCCATGATTTCCTTTCTCAAGTCGGCCGGCGCACCGACAAATCGTCGTGCAAGTCGATGGTAGTGTACTCTTTGTATGCTTGCTTCACGGCGATGCGCACAAACTCCAGCTTTTCCGGCCCGGGATTGTAGATGCCGTGCCCCTGCCCAATACCCTGCCAAGTAACCGATCCCGGCCTCACCGCAAAGGTCTCGTCGGCAATCGTCATCAGCCCTTGTCCTGTCAGCACCACAAAGCTCTCTTCGAGAAAGTCGTGATAGTGATACCCTACCGATCCCCCTGCGTCGAGGATCGCGTGGTCGAGAAAGGTCCAGTCGCTGTAGAAATCATCGAGCGAGAGCACGTGCCGGGTGGCAATCTGTCCACAGCCGCCGTGGATTGCATTGCGCCATTTTAGTGCTTGCTCGTCAAAGGTACCAGCCTTGGGCTGCAGATCTGGCGTCTCGTCCATTTTGACGCCCTCAAACCAGTCGGCTAGGCGTTGTTGCGTCTCTGCATCCACGGCCCTCGCAACGCGTACGCGCAGCACATGCACAAACGTGTTGGTCAAGTTTTTCAGTGCGTGATCGCACCCGGTAGGTTCGACGATAAACCCAAGCTCTGCTCCGCTTTCTACTCGCTGCTGCCGTACGGTCAACTCCACCGGTCCGCCCGCAAAAATATAACCCTGTTCACAAGCTATTCCTATACTTTCCACCGAGCGCGTTTCCCTAGGTGCCAATGCCCAATAGTCGAATGCGAACCACGGCGTCTGTCGCTGCAACCCCGAAAAGACCGGGCCACCCTCTTGGTCCAACTCATTGAGACGGATGTGCTTCATGCTTTTCTCTCGCTATCCTCCTCTGCGCCACGTAAACTACGCATCTCAATCCCCCTTCACAAACCCTTGACGCCCTCCCTTTCAACCCCCAACATAAACGTCTATCCCTACACGGAGCCACCTAGATTGCCTACACAAAAAGAACCCATCCGCGTCGCCGTTCTCGGCCAAGGCCGCTCCGGCCTCGACATCCACTGCCGCTACTTCAAAACCGTCCCGCACAAATACCAAATAGTCGCCATCGCTGACCTCTTAGACGACCGTCGCCAGCGCGCCCAAAGCGAAATGGGCTGCGACACCTACGCCGACTACCACGACCTCCTCACACGCGGCGACATCGACTTGGTCGTCAACGCTCTACCTAGTCATCTCCATCCTCAAGCCACCATCGATTCGCTCAGCACCGGCCACCACACCATCTGCGAAAAACCCCTCGCCTCGAGCGTGGCCGAACTCGACAACATGATCGCCGCCAGCCGCAAGGCCGGCCGCCTACTTCTACCCTTCCAGCAGTCGCGCAACGCGCCCCAATTCCAAAAGATGATCCAAGTCATTGAGTCGGGCGTCCTCGGCCGCATCGTCCAAATCTCGATCTCCTTCAGCGGCTTTGCCCGCCGATGGGACTGGCAGACCTTGCAGGAATACCGGGGCGGCAACCTGCTCAACACCGGCCCGCACCCCATCGACCAAGCCATGCGCCTGCTCGACTTCAAAAAGCCGGATCACATCCTCTGCGCCATGGATCGCGCTAACACCTTTGGCGACGCCGAGGACTACGTCAAAATTCTGCTGCGCACCAAAGGCAAACCCGTTATCGACGTCGAAATCTCCTCCTGCACCACCATCCCGCAGCCCATGTACACCGTCCACGGCGAGCGCGGCGGCCTCTCCGGCGGCCCTGCGGGCCTGACTTGGCACTACTACGATCCGCAAACAGCACCCAAGCAAACGCTCACCCGTAGCCCATTGCCCGGCCCGAGCTATTGCCGCGAAGATCTAGCAATGATCGAGCGGTCTTGGACTCCGGACAAGGCCGAGCAAAACGCATTTGCCTATATGTCCAACGCCTATTACGACGGCGTATTCGCCGTGTTGTGGGAAGAAGCCCAACCCGAGATCACGCTGCAACAGGTGCGCGTCCAGATTGCCGTCATCGAAGAGTGTCACCGCCAAAACCGCCTCTCCCAACTGCCGCCCCAAGGTTGGCCAAAGGAATGCGCAACATGAACGCCGCCAAAGCAAACGCCCTCACCGCAGCCTGCGCCAAGCTACCCCGCGTCCAGCTAGCCTCAATCCGCCCCACCCCGCTAGAGCCGCTGCCGCGCCTAACCGCCCACCTCGACAGCCCTGCACTCTACATCAAGCGCGACGACCTGACCGGTTTGGCCTTTGGCGGCAACAAGACGCGGATGTTCGAGTTTGCCTTGGCCGACGCCTTGGCCAAAGGCGCCGACACCATCGTCTCGGGCGCGGCCGTGCAGTCCAACTACTGTCGCCAACTCGCCGCGGCCTGCGCCAAGCTGGACTTGGAACTCCACCTGATTCTCCGGCCGGTGCGCGCAATTGACCAAACCCAATCGCAAGGCAACAACCTGCTACAGCACCTGCTTGGCGCACAGATCACCGTCCTAGCGGAAGGCGATCCGCGCGGCCAACAAGGCGCTCTCCAAGCCAAGGTCGAGGAGCTTTCCGCACAGGGGAAAAACGCGTACTGGCCGCGCCGAGAAGATACTATCGACCTCGACGCCATCGCCTATGCCGAAGTGGGTGTGGAGATTGCCCACCAATGCCAAGAGCAAGGCATCAATCCGTCCTACCTTTATCTCAGTGCCCTCGACACCACCCAGGCTGGCGTGGCATTGGGCCTAGCCTATATCGAGTCGCCAATTCAAGTGCGCGGCTTCTGCCCAATCGCCAAAGTCGAGAACCGCCACGCGGACATGGCCACTATCGCCAACCAAGCCGCCCGCCGCCTCGGCCTCGACTTTGCCATGAGCATTGCCGACTTTGACAACGACGATTCCTTCGTCGGCGAGGGGTACGGCATCCCCACTCCCGCCGGCTTGGATGCCCTGCACACCTTGGCGCGCAAAGAGGGCATTCTCCTCGATCCTGTGTACACCAGCAAGGCCCTCGCCGGCCTTTTTGCCCACGCACGCGACGGCAGGCTTGACGGCGAGGCGATCTTCCTGCACACCGGCGGCAACCCCGCCCTGTTCGCCTATGCTCAAGAAGTGCTCGCCGACTGAATGGATCCCTTTTTCCTGATCGGCGTCTCCTTCCTGACCTCGACCTTTACCGCCATCATCGGCGTGGGCGGCGGTATTGCGCTGATCTCGGTTATGCCGGGCTTTCTGCCCGCCGCTGCCATCATTCCCGTCCACGGTGCTGTGCAGCTAGCCTCCAACGCCAGCCGCGTATTCTTTGGCCTGCGCCACATCGAATGGCGCATCTTTTGGCCCTTCTCGGGCGGTGCAGTCCTCGGAACCGTCGTGGGAGCGCAGATCGTCGGTGTCTTTAGCTTTGACAACCTCCCCCTGTACCTAGGTGTCTTCATCCTCCTCGTCACTTGGGTTCCCGTGCCCAAACGCGCTTTTCGCCTCCCCGGCCACTTTGCCATCTTCGGTGCCCTTCAGACCTTCCTCGCCCTCTTCGTCGGCGTCGCTGGGCCCCTGACCGGTGCCTTCTTAGCCAGCGCGGGTTTGCCCAAGGACCGCTTGGTCATCACCCACGGTACGGTCATGGCCGTCACCCATTTGTGCAAAATTTTGGCCTTCGGCTTTGTCGGCTTCGCCTTCGCGCCCTACTTGCCGCTCATCGCCGGGATGCTTGGCACGGCGACGCTTGGCTCGTGGTGCGGGACGCGCTTGCGCGACCAGGTTTCCGAAAGCCTCTTCCGCAAGATCTTCCGCATAGTGATCACGCTCCTTTCGCTGCGCATGATCGCAGAGGCGCTCTGTTCAGTGTAATCTCCGCTTCTTATTGGACACTTGCGCCTTGCCAGTTAGCAGCGGTCGTTTGCAGAAGCAAACTTTGCGGGCTTATCTTAAATATCCTTTGTAAAGGAGGCCCCTATGAACGAACTCGAACAAGCCATCCAAGAAATCGAACTCTACGGCTTCACCCTGCTCGAAAGCGTCCTCGACACCGATACCGCCACCGCTATGCGCCAAGCCCTAATCCGCTGCGAACAAGAGCACGGCACTGAACACACTCACCGCGGCCCGGCCCGCCATGTGGCCAACCTCCCGGTCATGGATCGCATCTTCCACCAGTGTATTGACCACCCTCGCGTCTTGCCCATCCTCGAACACTTTCTCGAGCCCTCGCTGATTTTGGGTAGCCTCAACTCGCGCATTGTACGCCCCGGCGACGGCTACCAAGACCTGCACAGCGACATCCCGGCCTACATGCTCAATATGAACACGCCGGTGATGATGAATACCGTGTGGATGCTCGACGACTTCAGCCCCGCGATCGGCGGCACTCGCGTGGTGCCTGGCTCGCACAAGCGCGGCCTCGCCGCTCCCCCGGAGGGATTTGCGGTACAGCACGAGGTGCAGCCCACAGCCCCGGCCGGCTCGGTGATTGTCTTCAACGGCCAGTGCTGGCACGGCGGCGGTGCCAACACCAGTGACCGCAACCGCCACGCCCTCTTCGGACACTATAGAAAGCACATGTTGGTCTTCCAGCTCGACCCGCACGACGGCTTCCCGCCGGAATGGTACGATGGCTTGAGCCAGCGTCAGCGCCAGCTAATGCGGATGCAGCACGGCCCCGGTGTCCCCCACGCGGCCGACGTTCATTTCCGCTAGGAGACAGGACATGCTGAGCACCCGCAGCTTCGCGCTCACCGTTGGTATCGGGCTTCTGGCACCGGCCGCCCTAAAAGCCGAGGTGACGACCTGGCAACTCGGCGGCAGCCAGCCTTGGGCCGGCCAAGACACGGTCAGCATTATGATCGACTTTGAGCGCGTCTCGGGTGCCATCCAGCCGGTGCGCGTCGAGCCGGGCGCCAACATCATCTCCCTGCTCGACAACTGGACGGCCTTCCGCCAGCCCAAAGAACTGGGCTATATCGACGGCGAGCGACCCCGCATCTGGAAGTGGAACGAGGGCAACGGCGATCCAACCGAAAACGGCGTCGCGCTCATCGATGCCGACAGCACCACGTACAACTCCTCCAAAGCCGAGGGCGTCGACAAGCAGTTTTTCACCATCGACTTGGCCGTGCCTATGCCGGCGCACATCTTCGGCTTCCACACTCCTTCGGGCGGCTTCCGCTCCGACGGTACGCCGCTGCGCACAGACTCGACGCCGGCCTTCCAAGTTTCGATCCAAGAGGAAAACAGCGAGATTTTCGCCATCAAAGGGCCGCAGCCCCTCGCCAGGATCGTCGCCGAGCCGACGCAAAATTTTGCGCCTGACGTGCGCATTGGTTTCGACCAGCAATACGTGCGCTTCTTCCGCTGGGCGCGCAAATTCTCCATCATTGACGAGACGGCCTTGACCCGCGTTAGCGGCACGGCCGGTGGCCAAGGCAATCAAGCCCGCTCGCTCTTGGGCACCATTAGCGAATTTGAGGTCTATGGCGCGGGCTTTCCCAAGCGAGCCACGTACCGCTCCAAAATCATCGACCTCGGAGCTGAGCAAAACTTTGGTCGGCTATTCTTTACCGCCACGCCGATGCGCTTTGTCGATGGCGAGGCCGTCGAAACACCCGATGCACGGGCTTTCGTCGAGGTCGAGGTTCGCACGGGACGAGACGACGACCCGAACATTTATCGCGAATACACGGTCACCGGCAAAGAGAAGGTCGTCTCCCGTGCCCGCTACGAGAATGATCTCCGCACTGGGTTCGCACGCACGTGCGCTTCCTGTGATTTCGTCCAGCGCAGTCCCCGGCCTGGAATGCGAGCCGGAGTTACCTACGACAGCGATAACTGGACCTTCTGGTCGACGCCCACGGCCCAGTCGGGCCTGCCGCTCAACCTCGACAGTGGCTCCTTCATCCAAGTGTTCATCACTTTTCACAGCACCCGCTTTGAGGATTTTGTGCGCTTGGACTCACTGTGGGTTGAGCGGGCACCGCTGTTGGCAGCGCGCGTCCTCGGCGAAGTGGCCCCGCTCGCCAACCCGCGGCCCGCGCACGGATTCGGCGAGGTGTCCCTGGGCGAAATGGTCGAGTTTGCGTACGACCTGTCGGCCTCCTTCTCAGGGGGGAATCAGCGCGGCTTCGACCAAGTGCATATCCACACGGGTGCCCAGCCCGAGTTCAAAGAGTTGCTCGTCGGCGGCCAAGCGACCGATCCAGCCGCCGTCTGCGAAGAGGACGACGGGCTAACGTTGATTCTGCCTGAGCGCGTCACTCGCGCCAACAACGCGCCGTTGCGCATCGTCTTTGCAGCGGAAGTCTTTGAGCTAGCCACCACGTTCTTGGGCACAATCACCGATTCAGAGGCCGCGACCCTGCCCCAACCCATCGTCTCTGGCGACGCCAGCGAATTGCTCTCTACCAATAGCCTGCGCGTCCTCAGCTCTTCGGATCAGCAACCTGCTCTGTTGCAAAACTTGCGCTTTTCAACACCGGTGTTGACGCCCAATGGCGACGGCGTTCACGACGAGCTCCGCACGGCCTATGCCCTCTATGGCCTGCCGGAAGAAGTGCCCGTCGAATTGGCGGTCTATGCGCTCGACGGACGCCGCGTGGCGACCCTGTCTCAAGGCTGGCAAACGGCCGGCCCGCAAACGGCGCTTTGGGACGGACGCGATGCAGAGGGCCGCGTCCTGCCTCCGGGCGTGTACCTAGTCTCCGTAGCCCTACAATCCGAGCGCGGCACTGCCGCCGTACTCCGCCCCTTGGGCATAGCTTACTAAGGGAAGGGAACGATGCGAGTTCTTTTACCGCTCGTCTTCGTCGCGTTTGTCGCCATTACTGCCAGCAGCGAAACCTTGACCTTCCAAGGCCGAGATGCTTGGGCGACTTGGCAGGTACCCTTCGGCCTGATCGAGGTGGGCGAGAATGGCCAACTACAACTCGTCAAGTTCCGCAAGAACATCAACGCGGTCGCTGATGCCCATCGCTTCTCCTACGAAAGCAAGAGCCGCGGTCGAGTTACGGGTGGCATCTGGGAGGCGACCTCCAATCCTGCCGATGCAGACTACATCATCGACGGGGATCTCCAGACCTTCTGGCGTCCAGACCCGGCGGACGCCGTTGAGGACTGGGCCATTGAAATAGACTTGGGCCGCGCCGTGCTGGCCCGGGAGATACGCCTCGTTTTTCCCGACGAGGAGGGGGCGCGTCCCTTTCGTCAATTTACCGTGTACGGCAGCACGGGAACCCGCATCTCGGTCCAAGACGACATGGTGCTGCTGGACCCGCTCTTCCGCACAACCCAGCCCAATGCAGCCAGCGAAATCGCTATCCCCTTAGGGTTCACTGCCCGCGACAGTGTATTTCAGCTCGACGAGGGCTTGGACGTCGATCCGGTGGCCAAAAACAACTATCGAGTGATCCAGCGCATTCGCATTGAGGCCGAAGAGAAGACCCCGGGCGCGGCCTTGGCCGAAATCGAGGTCCGCGGCATCGGCGACAACATCAGCATTGGCACCATGCAGCGGGGTCGCTTTGTCAACGGGGTCAATTCGGTCGATCCGCAAAATCTCTTCGACGCCGACATGAACACCAACAACCTAATCGGCTCTTCGTATGGCAGCCTCGGCTGGAAGGAGGGCGGGGTGTGGTTTGGCGTGGATTTGGGGGCGGTGTTCTTCGTCGATGAGCTCTTTCTCTATTCGTTTAGGCCAGACGAGGGCTTGGTGGGCTTCTCGATCAATGGCACCGGCCCGGGCCATACAGTGCTCTATTCGGACGGCACCCGCAGCTTCAGCTCTAACTTGCCCGTGCCCGATGCGTTTGACTACACAGAGCTTCTGACCCACATCAACCCCAACGCCGACCGCCTGCTCTACATCCGCTATATGTTCAAGCCGCGCAAGATGCGCTACTTCTTCTGGCACGGCATCAGGGACACGGGCTGGGGCATCGTCAAATGGGCCGAGTTCATGCTCTTCTCCCCAGGCTATCCCGCAGAGGTTGTCTTGCAGTCAGATTTTGTGGACTTGGGCCAGCTCGTGGGCGATGGCCGTCCAAAAGTCATCAAAAACCTCTCTTGGGACGCCGAGTTGGCCGCGGGCACCCGCCTGCAGTTGCGCTCGCGCTCGGGCAATTCGCTAGAGCCGGTCTATACCTTTTACAACAAGATCGGCGAACAGGTCACCGAGGAGAAGTGGAAGAGTTCGCCCAAGGTGCTGCGCGGCCCGGTCGATACGACACTCGTGGTAGGCGAAGATTGGGGAGAATGGAGCAATGTCTATCAGTCCTCGAGCGAGGCATTCCAGTCGGAAAGTCCACGTCGCTTTATCCTACTGGAGATGATCCTCTCCACTGATGACCCAAGCGTGGCGCCGGTGGTCCATTCGCTCTCGGTCGAGTTTGAGGACGCGCTGTTGCAGGGCGCGGTGGGCCGCATTGACCCGCGCCAAGCCATCCCCAACGAGGACACCCGTTTCACCTATACGCTTTGGCCGCAGATGGAGGCCGAGGACTCGGGTTTCGACTTGTTGCGCTTTATCGTGCCGGGTCGGATTGACGCTGAGGGACTCGAGCTACACATCGGCTCTGCGCCGGTCGAGCCCGTCCGCGTCGAGCAGCGGGGCGATTCGCTGTTGGTCGCCCTGCCGCACATCGCGACCGAAGACTCGATTCGGGTGGGTTTCACTACGCGGGTTTTGCACAACGCCGCGGTTTTTTCCCTCGATCTCGGGCTGAGCGAGCGGCCCGGCCTCTGGCAGTCGGTCGAGCCCGCCGAGCGCCGCGCCCAAGTCGTCATGCTTCCCAAACTAGCCGAGCACGGCCAACTCATCGACGCACTGGGACTGGCCTCGCCCGCGATCACGCCCAACGGCGACGGGATCAATGACGCGCTCGACATGCGCTTTGTGGTCTTTAAGTTAGACGCGACAACCCCCATGCTCTCGCTCTACGACCTAGCGGGCCGCCAAGTCGCCGAGGTCGAGGCCACGCCGACCGCAACAGGCCACCGCTTCACTTGGACGGCTCGCGACGAGTCGGGGGCCTTAGTCGCGCCAGGCATGTATCTCTACCGCCTCGATTTGGGGGCCGAGTCCGGGCCGGGGACGCACACAGGACTCATTTCCGTCGTCTATTAGCCGCGCTGCCTTGTTCCGCGCCAAAACCCATGGTTCAAGCGATCCTTTTTGATTTTGACCTTACACTAGCGGACTCAACAAAGGGCGTTATTGAGTGCGTCAATTTCGCGCTGGAGCGCTTGAACCTGCCCCGGGCCGACAACCAGCTCATTAGGCGAACCATTGGCTTGTCGCTAGCGGATACTTTGCTGAATTTGACTGGACGAACAGACGAGCGAAATGTCCGGTTGTTCACCAGTGCCTTTGTCGAAAGAGCCGATCGGGTTATGGCAGAGTGCACACTTTTGTTTGACAGCGTCCCAGAGACGACTCAGCGCTTGCTCGCAATGGGTTTTGCATTGGGCATTGTATCGACGAAGTTCCGCTATCGAATCGAGGAGATCTTGGCGCGGCAAGGGCTGTCCAATCGCTTTGGCGTCATCATTGGTGGAGAGGATGTCGCCGAGCACAAACCACATCCCGGCGGCCTGATAACTGCCCTATCCAGAATGCAGGTGGATGCCGGCGACGCACTGTACGTTGGCGATAGTGTGGTCGATGCATTGACGGCCGAGCGGGCCAAGGTGCCTTTTATTGCATCGCTATCTGGCACTACTAGCAGAACCCAATTCGACGAGTTCGCCAACATTGCGGTCATTGACGACATCTCTGCCTTGCCGCAACTGCTCGGTGCCTGCGCTGCGGACGGGCCGGTTGGGCAGTAGCCCGCACACGCGGCTTCGCCCGCCTAGTCCGCCCCGTTTGCACCGCCTCAAGTCGGCGTATAGGCACTCGCCTCGGGGCGCACCCGGAATTTGTCACGCCTAAAGGCGCGGTGAAGCAGACCGCTTCTAAGAAGGAGTCCCATGAAGCGAACGTACATCGGCTTAATTCACAAGGAGCCGAACAGCGACTACGGCGTGAGTTTCCCGCGTCGCCGCTGGCGGCACCTTGGAGGAGGCCCGAGAGGCCCTATCACTTCATATCGAGGGCATGGAAATTTCCATGCCCAGTTCTGCTGACTCCGTGGTCGCACACCCGGACGCTTGCGATGCCATCGCCCTACTCGTTGTTAAAGCTCTGCCGGAGTACGCCCGGGTCCAGGAGTCTCCCTGATGCCTTCTAGGCGGCCGGTGAGATGTTTTATGGGATGGAATCTACTCATTCTTCTCTTCCTCCCGTCCATTGCTCTCACAACCCAAAGGAGTTCCACCATGAGCGATTATCTCGTCTATATCGGCACTTATTCCAGCGGCGACGAGGACGGCATCCACGTCTATCGCCTCGACATGGCCACCGGTGCGCTCGCGCATCAAAGCAGCATTGGCGGCATCGACAACCCTTCCTTCCTCGGCATTGCTCCCAATCGCCGCTTTCTCTACGCCATTGGCGAGGTGGGCGCGGTGGGCGACCGTCCCGGCGGCGCGGTTGCGGCCTTTGCCCTTGACCAGCAAAGCGGGGCCCTCACCCACATCAACACCGAATCAACCGTTGGCTCCGGCCCTTGCCACATCAGCATTGACCGCGCTGGCGAGTACGCGCTGGTCGCCAACTACGGTGGCGGCAGCGTCGCAATCCTACCGATCCGCGAAGATGGCTCGCTCGGCGCGGCCACGGATTTCGTCCAACACGAGGGTTCTTCGGTCAACCGAGGCCGCCAGGAGAGACCACACGCCCACTCGATTATGGTGTCCCCCAACAACAAACACGCCTTTGCCCCAGACTTGGGCATTGACAAGGTGCTCATCTACGCCATCGACCACGACGAGGGGAAGCTCTGCACACAAACGCCCGCGGAAATCGCCCCCGGTAGCGGCCCGCGCCACCTCGCCTTCCACCCCGACGGCCAACGCGCCTACGTCATCAACGAGCTGAGCAACACCATCACGGCTTTCGACTACGACGCCGACGCCGGCACCCTCGCCACCATTCAGACCATCTCGACGCTGCCCGAAGGCTATACAGAGGTCAGCCACACCGCCGACATCCACGTCCACCCCAATGGCCGCTTCCTCTACGGGTCCAACCGAGGCCACGACTCGATTGCCGTCTATGCGATTGACCAAGACAACGGCCAACTCGCACTCGTCGAGATCGTGCCGACTGGCGGTGCCAACCCGCGCAACTTCGGCCTCGACCCCACGGGCACCTACCTAATCGTTGGCAACCACAGTACCAACGACATCTTCACCTTCAACATCGACCAAGACACCGGCCGGCTCACGCCTACTGGCTACAAGGTGGAAGTGCCCTCGCCGGTGTGCCACAAGTTCATTCCGGTTTTTTGAGGAATAGACGGCAGGGTGTGCAATGCTGCCATCGGGCCGCGTTCTGTACGCCCTGCCGGTCGCCGCACTTAAAGTAGGAGTAGTGTTGGTTGTGTTCCCTCGCTGCCGATCTCAGTGATGAACAATTGGAAACGGATTCGCCATCTCTTTCCCGAAAAACAGCGTTCCCCCAGCTATCCAGGACGTAAACCCGTTCTAGCCCGCTAGATTCCCGAATGAGCATACTGTAGTCGGCGTGTGCAGGGGAACCGTGCGTGGCCGAACTTGTCGGCAACGAGGCAGCGCGAAGGTGCAGGGGGATAGGCTATTGGAGTTGGGACCCGGCCCCACGCGGAATTTCTAATCGGAGCCGCAGGGGAAGGCATTTTTCTGCTGCGGCTCTACGAGCAGTCGGGCGAGGAGCGTTATTGGGGCGGCACTGTGCAGTGGGACGTTGTCGTTGAGATCCTCGAACAGGCGAGAGAAAGGATGGCGGGACATGCCCGCATGGCGCAGTTGTTCAACAGGGGGAATTTGGGTGCTGTAAAGGGCACAGAGGAGATGCTCGGACTGGTGAACTTCACGACCGATTATGAACAGTTTCGCGGAGTCGATTTCATAGTTGAGAACGCGACTGAGAAATGGGACAGAAAAAAGATGTCTATGAGCATCTCGACGCCGTCTGCCCTGAGCATGTCATATTCGCAGCAAATACTTCAGCTATACCGATTGTGCATATCGCTTCAGCGACGGCGCGGGCGGACAGAGTAGTTGGCATCCATTTCTACGGAGATGGGGTAGGGATGCCCCTCGTGGGTGCTTTGGGGATCGAAAAACCCATGCGTTGGAACCCATGTACCCTACGGACACCCGTTGGGCGGCCGGGCCGGATGCGTATCCGCCAATTCGTCTGGCTGCGCCTAAAGCGGCCCATAGGTGCTAAGGGCCGCGTCGTGGAAGAGTGCCCGGCGTTCATCATCCGAAAAGCCGGTACTCCATTCGAGGAACTTGGCGTAGAGATAACCGATGCCAATGCCCCGCAGTTTATCGACGGGATAGTTGCTGGCGAACATGCAGCGGCTACAGCCAAAGCACTCGATCAGTTCGTGGACGACCGCGGCGACTTTGGCCTCTTTGACCGCATCCTCGTGGAAGGCGTCCCGTGCAAACCACGCCATAGATAGCTTCATATAGACATTGGGCAATGCGGCCAGCGCGGCCATAGCTTCGCGCCAGAGGTCCTCGTGTGCTTGGTCCTCGCCGTCGTGGAGGAAGCCGAGGTGGTTGGCGACGACGCGGAGGCCGGGGAAGTCGCGGAAAACCGCGACCGCGTCGGCCACTTGGTGGGGATTACAGGACAGATCGAAGGCGAGGTTGTGGCGCTCTAGGAGGGCTAAACCAGCGCGGAAGCGGTCGCTCTGCAAAATGCCGTCCTCCACTTGCGGCCAAGTTAGATCGGGATTGTCGGGATGGTGATTGAGAATCATGCGTACGCCGCGCAGACGGCCCCCAGCGGCCTCTAGGTGTTGTTCAATGGTGCGCTCGGCCGCGGCGATGCCGCGCTCCAGATGTACGTACGCGACGATGCCAAAGGGCTGTTCGGCCGCGGTTGGTTCGAGTTGGTCGCGCACCCAGCGGGTTTCTTCTACAGTATCGACGGGGATGCCGCCAGCGACTTGGCCGACGACGGTTTCGACGTGGACGCCGCTGACTCGCCGCAATGCAGGGGGCAGCTCGCTCATGTCTTGGGCGTAATCGGCGGCCCGGTACGCCGGCATGACTTCACCGAGGTTGGGGTTGGGCCGCTCGGCTAGGTCCCAGAGATGGAAGTGGGGGTCGCACAGGGGAATGGGGGTCTGCATGGCGAAAGCCTTTCGCTGATAAGGGTTAAGCAAACGCCGCCTTCACGGCAGCGGGCAGCGGGCAATGGGGCCCTCGGTGTTGCACTGCGCTGGCACCGGCGGCGCAAGCTAATTCTACGGCCTGTTGCGGGTCAGTTTCGAGCAGGGTGCTGGCAGCCAGGACCCCGCTAAAGGCGTCGCCAGCTCCGACCGCATCGACGACGGGCGCGGGTGCAGGCCGTGCGGCGAACGAGGCCCCCGGAATGTGGAGTTGAGCGCCGTCGCCGCCAAAGGTAATCGCCAGGCAATCCAGCGCATAGCGGGCGAGCAAGTCGGCGGGTGCGGCGATCTCGGCGATGTCTCGCACGGCCTCCCATTCCTCGTCGTTGAGCTTGACAATGGTCGCCGCTTCGAGGCCAAAGCGCACGGTCTGCGGCGTATAGCAGTCCTCGCGCAAATTGACGTCGAAAAATCGATGCCGGGGGTTGGCTGCCAGCAAGTGCTCCAACCCCGGACGATTGGCTGGGCTGCGCTGCGCGGCTGTGCCATAGTAAATCAAGTCGGGGGGCCGGTCCAACGCCGGCTTGCTTTCGATATAGTCCCAAGCTACACCGGCGCGGATGGTGTAGGAGGGTTGCCCGTCGTCCAGCAATACATCGACCGTGCCCGTAGGCTCCGACCGGTCGATGACCCATTGCTGATCGATGTCGGCGCGCTGAAGAAAGCCCCGCGCTTGCTGCCCTAACTCGTCGCAGCCCACGGCACTGACCATGGCCACGGAAAAGCCGAGTTGGCGCAGGTTCGAGGCGAAGTTCAGGGAGGCACCCCCCAAGCAGGTGCGGTCGGGGAAGCAGTCGTAGAGGATCTCGCCGAAAACAATGGAAGTGAGGTTCGCTTTGTCCATAGTAAATTACAACGGTGGAAAGAGCACGTAGCCCACTGCGCTGCGTTCCAACCAGATTTTGCAGAATTCCTCGAGGTCGTACGCCCGTGCGACCTCGGTGGCCGCGGCCGGATCATTGACCAGCACTGTATCCCCTGTGCAACCCCGTACGACCAGCAGATGCCCAGACGTCCGCTCAATGGCCGCTTGGCTCAACTCGCCCACCTCGTAGCGGACGGAGGCAATAACGGGAAAACCCGCGTCGAGCAGCGTGTGCGCTGCCTCCCAAGAGGGAAAGTGCAATAGATAGCCCAAAAGGCCCCGGCGGGCGGCGGCGTGGATATTGGCCGGCCACACGCCGTATAGCCCGCTGGGCTGGTGGCGCGCCTCTGCAATCACGTCGTAGGTGTCCGCACTATGGCCGTAGTACGCGAGGAGCATGGCAACGCTGGTCGGCGAGCAGACGTGGGAAGCCAACTCGGGCCGCAGAGCCATCTGGCTTTGCGGCGGCACAGCAAGGTCCGTATCTCGGCTGGCGCAGGTCGGAGCAGGCACTGCTCCCTTGCGGCGCACCGAGACTGAGAGCAAGGCCGGAGCCTTGGGGGCGATACCTTGGATGTGCAGGTGTAGGGTGGCCGTTTGCAACGGGGTGCGAATGCGTAGGAGGTCAATGTCCGCTTCGACCGCTTCGTTTGCCGCGCCCGCTTCGGCCCCGACAAACGAGCCGACCGGATCGAGGGCGGCCCGGCTGCTATGTCCAGCTTGGGTTTCGCATTCCACTGCGAACTGATAGCCCCACGCGCCGTCGTGGACGACCGAGAGACATGGCAGGATTTCTAGCGCGTCTTCTAGCACTGCGGATGGCAAGCTGACCGAAAGCGCGTCGCCATGCCATGCCAACGGCTCGATCTGCTTTGGCCGGATGGGCGACGGTACGGCGCGTTGCAGCGCGGCCTCATCCATCTCTTGTGCAAACAATAGAAGTGCGTTGCTCATCAGATTAAAATCTGCGGTTCGTTTGAGAAGAATATACTCAATTGCTACCTGCGTCCAGCAAGGTTTGCGGACACGTGAGTCGCCTATCCCCAGAGTTGAGGTTGGGGCGGATGGAGGAGGCTGCCTTCGTAGCGCAGCCCGTGTTCCCGATCTTTTTGCAAAAGCAGGGGGCCATCGAGATCGACGAAGCGGGCCTGTTGCGCTAGCAGGACAGCCGGTGCCATGGCCAGCGAGGTGGCGACCATGCAGCCGACCATCAGGTCCAATCCATGCGCACGCGTCTTGGCTGCCAAGCGCAGGGCCTCGCTGAAACCGCCAGTCTTGTCGAGCTTGAGGTTGACGCATTCATAGCGGGAGGCCAGTTCAGCGAGATCGGCGGTGGTGTGGCAAGATTCGTCGGCGCAAAAGGGGACCGAGTGTTCAAGCCCGGCGAGCAGGGCGTCTTGGGCGGCGGGTAAAGGCTGTTCAATGAGTGCGACACCCAAGCGAGCCAGTGCGGCCGAAAGCGGCTCGACTTGGGCGGGAGACCAGCTTTCGTTAGCATCGACGATCAAAGTTGAGTCTGGGGCGTTGGCGCGGATCGCGGCGATGCGGTCGAGGTCGTCGCGCCCGGCGAGTTTGATCTTGAGCAGAGGGCGGTCGGCGTGCAGGGCAGCGGCCCGGCCCATGGCCTCTGGGTCGTCGAGCGAGAGGGTGTAGGCCGTCACCACTGGTCGCGGTGCCCCTAGGCCGGCCAGCTCATAGGCCGAGCGACCGCTGAGTTTGGCTTCCAGATCCCAGAGGGCGCAGTCCAAGGCATTGCGGGCGGCACCGGGCGGCAGAGCGCGTTGCAATGCAGCTCGGTCGAGGTCGGCTTCTACCTGTGGGCGCAGTGATTCTAACGCATCTATGGTCCCGGCCACGCTTTCGTTGTAGCGGGGATAAGGGACACATTCGCCGCGGCCAATACAGCCGTCGCGGCTCAGCTCGACGACGACGACGACGGCGGTGGTTTTGGCACCGCGCGAGATGGTGAAGGTCTGGGCGAGGGGAAAGCTCTCACCGCGAATGGAGAATCGGATCACAGGGCATCGACCAAGCGCGCGGCCCCTTGGCGCAGAGGATCGACTGCGGGCAGGCCGGCTCGACGTTCTATGGCTCTGAGCAGTTTGGAGGCGCGGTTTTCCAGCAGGTGCGAGGTGTTGACCGCAATGCCAACGGTGCGGCAGGCCGGGTTGGTCAGCCGGCCACACTGCTCGTTGAGGCGAATGCAGTCGAGCAGATCGGGCAGCCGGTATTCGGGTAGGCCGCGCATGTGGGGGCGGTTGGGATCGTGGCAGAGGACGAGCGCGTCGGGCTGAGCACCGTGCATGAGGCCCAGCGACACACCGGCATAGGAGGCGTGGAACAGCGAACCTTGGCCTTCGATTAGGTCCCAGTGCTCGGGGTGGTTGGTCGGGGTCAGGACCTCGACGGCCCCAGCGAGAAAGTCGGAAACCACGGCGTCAACGGCAACGCCTGTCCCGGCGATGAAGATGCCGGTTTGGCCAGTGGCGCGGAAGGTGCAGGCCATGCCTCGCGCCTGCATCTCGCGCTCAATGGCCAGCGCGGTGAACATCTTGCCGACCGAGCAGTCGGTGCCGACGGTGAGCAGGCGTTTGCCCGGGCGTTTGACGCCGGTTGCGATGGGAAAACCGCGGTTGGAAAAGCGCACATCTACGAGGTGGGTGCCCTTTTCGCGGGCGCGGTCGGCCAAGACGGGGATGGTGCTAAGGCGCGTGTGCAGGCCACTAGCAAGGTCGTAGCCGAGGTCGATGGCCTGCAAGAGGATCTCGCGCCAAAGGTCGGAGATGGTGCCGCCGCGATTGACGACGCCGATGATGAGGGTGCGGGCACCGGCGGCGCGGGCTTGGGCGAGGGTCTGGTCAGGTAGCCCGAGGTCGGTGCCGCAGTCGGGAAGACGAAGCTGACCAATGCACCTTTCGGGCCGCCAGTGGGCAATGCCGACGGCCGTTTTGGCGGCTAGCTGGTCGGAGGCGTCGCCGAGGAATAATAGGTATGGGTGCGCGAGCTGGATCACGGCCAGCAAAGGCTCATGGGGCGACCGGCATACCGAGGCGGCGCCGGCGCTGTTGCCAGTGCCACTTGTCGCTGCCGGAAATGAGCGGCTTGAGGGGTTCGGGCGTTTGGGCGATGAATTCAGCGCTCGGCTCTTGGCCGTTCCAGGCTTGGAACATCGGCGGGGTATAGCCGCCGATGACGATGACGCGCTCGCGGTCGGAGCGGGTCTGGCCGGTGGCGTGGATCAGGGCCTCGCCAAAGAGCAGGGTTGATCCAGCAGGCGCGATCACTTGGTGGATCAGCGCGGGATCCTCGTACGCCGCAGCGATGATGGCCTCGCGGTCGCTTTTGACCTTGTGGCTGCCGGCGATGACCACGGTGCCGCCATCGTCCGGATCTAGCTCCGTGAGGTTGGTCAGGGTTTTGACAAAAGTGCAGTGGTAAAGGCCATTTTCGACGTACGTGCCCACGTCTGGGGTGGTGCCGGTGTGGAAGCCGTAGCGCGGTGCCGCCGCGAGGTCAATCTCTGGGTCTCGCTCGTTGATGACGGCCTCGGATTCTTCGAGGCGCACACTGCCGCCGACCAGTTCCTCGGCCATGCCGATTAAGCGCGGATGAGTCAGGTATTCGAAGATCGCGGAGTCGGCTTCGAGGATGTGGGCAAAGTGCAGGTAGTGAGGCCGATAGGCGGAGAGACGGCAGTTGCGGACGCGGGCCTTAGCTGGGTCCGCGGCGGACAGAAGATCGCGTTTGAGCCGGAGCATGGCCTCTAGCAAGCGACCCGTCAGGTCTTGATCAAGCGCGTTTTCAATCACTACATAGCCGTAGACTTCGAGGTGATAGCGCTGGGCAGGGGTGAGCGCGGGAAAGGGCCGGATGAATTCGCCGTCAGACATGCGCGGAAATATAAACGCGGGAAATAGGGAATGCCAACGGTAAGTAAACGCGCTCACAGGCCGTCTAGGTATGAGATGCTGTCGCGCCTGCTTCATCCTGCCTTTAGACAGAACAGGCGCGGTGAAGCGTACGGCGGCCAGCGTTGGGCGAAGCCCCCCCTCTTCTCCAGCCGGGTGCGCCCCGTTTGCCGCCGCCTCAAGTCGGCGTATAGGTGCTCGCGCTCGGGGCGTCCCCGGAATGTTCAGACCGCTTATAAGTACGAATTGCGTCGGAAAAAGCGATTCGCATCGCAGCAGATCGCAGTCGGCATCTAGTCGCGTCTGATTGAAAATTTGGCTTTGCAATAAAGTACACTTTTTCGCACTTTTAGATGTACATACAATTGAATGCCTTTTTCAAGCCTCTCAGATGCAGAGTATTATCAATAACTTACTCATTATCATTTTCCACTCTCTTGCGAATTCACGGAGAAATCCTACAACTATGGTTCGTCCAGATCATCGCTTAGAGTACTTAATTTAGTACCATATTCGGTACAAGAAAGGAAATATGCTCCAATTCATGCCCATTGCCGAAACCCGCAAAATCCTGAATCAATTGCCCGATCGCTTCGCCGCCGAACCCGAAGCGAGTACTCTCGCCATAACGCGCCGCGGCCAGCCGGTGCTCGCGCTGATGCCGTGGTCGCTTTACCAAGGAATTGTCGAAACTTTAGAGGTGCTCGGCGACGAGGCCCAGTGCGCCGCGCTGCGCGAAGGCATCCGCCAGCTTGAGGCGGGCGAGCGCACCGTTTGGGAGGCGCAATGACGTTGCGCGTCGTCTTGGCTCAGCGCACCTTAGAGTCGCTGCAAGGCGTGCTCAACCAGCGGATCGCCGAGCAAGTGGACCAATACATCACAGGGCTGGCAATTGACCCCGAGGAACAGGGCTGGCCCTTGGTCGGCGAGTTAAAGGACTATCGCTGCCTGCGTCCGCCGGGTGGCTGGTTCCGCATCGTCTATCGGGTGGGGCTTGGGCAGGTTGAGGTGGTACTGGTGTCGGTGGGACAGGCCCATTCGGCAGGTGAGCGGGACGTGCGCGCTCTAGCGCGTACGCTGTTTAGCGAGCGGCTGCTGCGCTAAGCGAAGGCCTCCCTCGCCCCGATATAGACGAAGCCCTGTTCTACTTTTACTGGATATATCTTGATGCTGTACTCCTCGCCCCCGAGGTTGTGCCCGTCGCTCAGCGAGAACGTCTTCTTGTGTTGGGGGCAGGCGACTTTGGGCGTACCTTCTTGATCGCCGATGTAAGCCGCGGGCGAGGACCATGTCGCGCTTGTGGGGGCACATGTTCTGGCAGGCGTACCAGTCGCGGTGCGAGACTGCGGCCTGCTCGTTTCCCCGCTTGACGCAAGCCCCAGAGTTGCTGGGAAAGTCCTCGACTCGGGCGACTCGCACCCACTGCTCTGTCATTACTTCGCTCATACCAATCCTCCCAGTTGGTGGGCCGCTTTTGCTGCCGCTCGTGTGTCCACTGCAAATTGTCGTCCACGTCGTCGCTGTTGTGGATGCTCCGGGTCTTCGACGTTGTGCTGACGCTGGAAGTGCGCAACGGCGACCTTCTCATACTTGACATCACCCTGATTGGCTTCTTCTGTTCTGTGTATTGTCCGGGCGACGCAATCCTCAAGACCTACGATCTTGCGCGGATGCTGCGCGAAACTGACGTGACGATTGTCGGCGATTTCCAGGCACCGATGGAAAAGGAGTGCCTGGACCTGCTGTTGCGCGGCTCGGTACCCATGGTGGTCTGTCCGGCGCGGGGCTTGGCCGGATGCGAATTCCGAAAAGCTGGAAGGGACCGCTGGCTGAACGGCACTTGTGATTCTGTCCTTTTTCGACGACGGCATTCGCCGGCCCACAGCCGATCTTGCGGTCAAGCGCAATCCCTATGTCGCCGCGCTCGCCGACCGCCTCCTCATTGCCCGTGCCGAAAAGGGCGACAAAACCGAGGCATTGTGCAAGGAAGCACTCGCCGCTGGAAAGTCGGTATTTGCCATAGACTCCCCAGATAACGTGCATCTAGTGGAACTCGGCGTTGTGCCGGTCCAGGTTGAGGACTTTACACCTTTGGTCACGAGGAAGTGAATTCAGTGCTTGGCGCAGTTCCCACCTTAACATTATAGCATTTAGGAAGAATCAATCTTGCCGATATTTGACATATTCTCGAAACGCCAGAGGAGACTTCGAGGGGAGATGCCTGACGTCTACGTTTATGACGACCTGCCCAATCCTCTCAGAGTACAGATTGTTCACATCTGGCAGGATACTCTTCGCACTCGCTATGCTGGCTATGATGAACATTATGAATTCATAGTCAAGACTCTATGTCGTGAATATGGTGTTTTTGCTTTGTCTGAGACTGATAGCTATAGTAGAGATTATGAAAAAGAATTTTTCCATTTTTTCCTTCAAGCAGACGATGTTGAAAACGCTCTTGATGCAGTAGAGTTGTCATTTCAGGTTATAGACCACTATTCAAGCAACTGTGATGACGTAATAGAAGAATTAAATAATAAGGAGCATGGCGTCGGCTATCAATTCACAAACAGGCAGATTATCCGCATCGACTCTGAGTTCGCTCACGATGAAATTGTTAAGCCTGCGCTCAGATTGCTCGACCAACAGCACTATGCTGGAGTGCAATAGGAATTCTTAAACGCTCACGAACACTATTGAAAGGAGAACGCTAAAGAAGCTCTCAGCGAGTGCTTAAAACGTTCGAGAGCGTAATGAAATCGATTTGTGATAAGAGAGGCTGGAGTTACAGTAATGATGCGACGGCAAAGCCCTTGATCTAGGCCTGTTTTGATAGCGGACTGACTCCATCGTTTTAGCAATCGCACTATTCGGCACTGAGAAGTCTTTTGGAGAGTAGCGTCCCAACCAGACGCAACAAATTGAGCGGTCACGGTCAAGGTACATCTCCGAAATCCGTGCCAAATTACCTTGTCGCGTACATGTTGCACATGACGGCATCGGCTATTGTGTTCTTGGCGGAAGCTGATAAAAATGCTTCGCAATGCCAAGAGTTTATTGATCGGTCGTATCTCTGTGATCCTGAAAAATCTGAGTAGTAATAAATAGTGACATGCCATCCGAATCGGGAAAGCTGGAATGTACCAAGTACGCGGTTCATGCGATGGCCGAACCTCCCCATGGAGTGGATCGGACTGGTGGTAGCCGAACCGGCGTTGCCCGACCCAAACTACCCCGAGGTAGAGATTTTTTTATTCTATCCCAGAACGAGATAACCTAATACTGCGCGTCGCTGTCAACATCCGCGTTGCACCTTGGCGGGTGGTAAGCGTATTTTTTGACCGAAACATGAAAGGCAAATTATGAAACTACATGTCGATAAAAATGCCGACGCGCTCTACCTGCGCCTCGATGATTCGGTCATCGTCGAGTCCGCAGAGGTCTCGCCGGGAGTAGTGCTCGATTACAACGAATCGAACGAACGTAGTGGGAGTGGAAATGCTCTATCTGTCGAAACGCTCGTCCAATCTGAATCTCTCCACCTTGGAATTCGAGACCGCTTAGCCCCTTCACCCCCAGACGCTTTATGACCTCTCTCCTACTCGATGTCCACAACCTGAGCGTACGCATTGACCGCGACGAGGGCGTGGTGCGGCCGCTCAACGGCGTCAGCTTCCGCATCAACACCGGCCAAGCCGTGGGCATAGTCGGCGAAAGCGGCTGCGGCAAGACCATGACTTCTAACGCCCTACTGCAGATTTTGCCAGCGGCAGCCGAGATTACCAGCGGCCACATCCGCTACCGCCGCAAGCTGGACGAGCGCGAGATCGACCTCGCCGCGCTCGCCGCGCACAGCGACGAGATGCATCAGATCAGGGGTGGCGACATTTCCATGATCTTCCAAGAGCCCATGACCGCCTTCTCGCCGGTTCACACCATTGGCAACCAAATCGCCGAGATGATCCAACTCCACGATTCGCTATCCTCAAAAGCAACGCAGCAGCGGGTCGTGGAACTGTTGCACTTAGTCGGCATCCCCGATCCGCAGGACCGCGCTGCAGACTATCCCTTCCAGCTTTCGGGCGGCATGCGCCAGCGGGCGATGATTGCCATGGCGCTGGCGAGCAATCCGCGGCTTTTGATCGCCGACGAGCCAACCACGGCACTCGACGTGACCGTGCAGGCGCGAGTGCTCAAGCTGATCCAACGGCTCCGGCGCGAACTGGGACTGGCGCTCATGCTGATTACTCACGATCTGGGTGTGATCGCGCACACGGTCGAATACGTCTATGTGATGTACATGGGGCGAATCGTCGAAGAGGGTCCGGTAGCCGCAATTTTCGACCGCCCGGCGCATCCTTATACGGCGGCCCTATTGCAATCCATCCCTAGTCTGACGGGCAAACGCCGGCGCATCGAGCCGATTGAGGGCAGCGTCCCCAGCGCGTACGCCCTGCCCGAGGGGTGTCCCTTCCACACCCGCTGCGCGCAAAAGGTCGGCCCCATCTGCCAGCAGCAAATGCCCGCGTCGGCGGAAGTGGGGCCGCACCACCGCGCCCGTTGTTTCATCCACACCCAAGAAGGGGACTAGCCCGATGACCAAAGGGGCCGAAGATGCTCTCCTGCAAGTGCGGGGGTTAAAAAAGCACTTTCCCGTACACCGGGGCCTTCTACAGCGACAGACGGGTTGGATAAAGGCCGTGGACGGCGTGAGCTTTGCGCTCGCCCAAGGCAAAATTTTGGGGCTGGTTGGGGAGAGTGGGTGCGGCAAAACCACCGCCGGGCGGATGATTCTCCGCGCCCTAGAACCGACCGCCGGGGAGATCCTCTTTCGGCAACAGAGCGGGCAGGTCGTAGATATGGCCCAACTCGGCCGCCGCCAAGTCGTCCAAGCCCGCCGACAGATGCAGATGATTTTCCAAGACCCGTACTCGTCCCTAAATCCGCGGATGCCAGTGCGCGACCTCATCGCCGAGCCGCTCCGGGCTTATGGCTGGTCCGCACGCGACAGCCACGAGCGCGTGGGCGAGCTGATGGAGCGAGTGGGGCTCGACCCCAGATATGCGCGCCGCTATCCGCACGCCTTCTCGGGCGGCCAGCGGCAGCGCATCGGCATCGCCCGCGCCTTGGCCTTAAGTCCGTCGCTCATCGTCGCCGACGAGCCGGTCTCCGCACTCGATGTCAGCGTACAAGCCCAGATCCTCAACTTGCTGCGCCAATTGCAGGCCGACCTCAACCTCACCTTGCTCTTTATCGCCCACGACCTGAGCGTGGTGCGCTATCTCTGCGATGAAGTGGCCGTCATGTACCAAGGTCGGATCGTGGAACAGGCCACCACCGAAGCCCTCTTTACCCAACCGCAGCACCCCTATACGGCCATGTTGCTAGAGGCCGCGCCCGCGCCCGACCCCCATGCCTCGTGGATGGAGGCCGACGAAGACGCCAGCGAGGCGGGGGAACCGACGCCTGCCGGCGACCAAGGGTGCGCTTTCGCGCCGCGCTGCCGCTACAAAAGCGACCTGTGCAACCAGCAGATGCCCGCCCTAGAGAGCGAGTCGCATCTGGCCGCCTGCCATCACAAAGACGAGCTGGAACTGCAGGGCGTGTAGTGCAGTGAATATGGTTGACCGAATAAGTAAACCAAACTAGATTGCGATTAAGCGATTACGCAAAGATCGCGGAAGAGAACGTCTGCATGGTCCAGTTTGGGGATCACCTGCGGCAAACTCGCCTCGAAAGCGGATTGACCCAAGCCGATGTGGCGAACCGCCTTAGAGTCTCGAAAGGGTACATTTCGCGCATCGAGAGCGGCAAGGCGCGACCCGCCGAAGCGACAGTCCGACAGCTAGCCCAAATCTGCGAGACCGATCCTGATCCGCTTCTCATCTTGGCCGATTACCTGCCCTCCGACCTTCGAGAAATTCTATCGCAGCATCCGACCGAGGCGTCGGCGATGCTGCGCGGCACCTTTGGGCGTACCGCTCACTCGCAAAATGCGCCCCCCACTGTTGCCGAGTCCCAAGCCCTCTACCAGCCTAGCGAAGCCTCATATCAGCTCGTCCAAGAGGATTGCTTCGCGTGGATGGAGCACCGCCCCTCCAACAGCGTCCACGCCATCGTCACCGACCCGCCCTACGGTCTGAAGGAGTACACCGACAAAGAAAAGGACAAACTCCGGCGCGGACGGGGCGGTGTCTGGCGCATCCCGCCAGCTTTGGACGGGGCCATCCGCCAGCCCCTACCCCGGTTTACCGTCCTCATCAACGGCGACAAACAGTAGCTTACCGCATTCTTTGGGCAATGGAGTGAGCGGGCATTGCGAGTGCTCGTGCCGGGGGACACATCTTCATTGCCGCCAACCCCTTGCTGTCGCACTTGGTCTATGCGGCCCTCGTCGAAAGTGGCTTTGAGAAGCGCGGCGAGATCATACGCTTGGTACAGACGTTGCGGGGCGGCGACCGCCCCAAAAATGCACACGACGAATTCGCAGACGTCACCGTCATGCCCCGCTCCGGCTGGGAGCCTTGGGGCCTATTTCGCAAGCCGTGCGAGGGCCGCGTACAGGACAACCTGCGCGTATGGAAGACGGGTGGACTGAGGCGGATCAGTGCCGAGCGCCCTTTCGGCGATGTCATCCGCAGTGCGCCCACCCGGCCGGCGGAACGCACCATCGCGCCGCATCCCTCTCTCAAACCGCAGAGCTTTATGCGTCAGATCGTGCCTGCGGCTCTGCCGCTGGGAGAGGGGATCGTGCTCGACCCGTTCATGGATAGGGGTTCGACTGTCGCTGCCGCATCTGCAGTGGGTTATGAGAGTATTGGCATTGAAAGCGATCCCGCGTTTTTCGAGGTCGCGAAAGCCGCAATTCCGCAATTAGCCACGCTGGAGGTCAACGGAGAGAGCAAGCCGGCACCGAGCTCCGGGGAGCAGCCAAGCCTATTCGGCTGAAGACGCTTATGGCTCGGCTAGGATGGCGCGATGACGACCGACGCCGACGTCGGGCAACCGGTAGAGGAAATTGTTCCTCAGCTTCTCGACACCTGTCTTGGTTATTGATGCCGTGGGCGTCCTGCGCGAATCACCCGTGCGGCTTGAGAATGACCAATCCGCTTCGTCGAGCTTGGCGCAGAGGATTTCGAGAAATGTCAGCGGCGCAGAAGCCCCTTTTTCCTGCTCGCCAATCGCATAGCGAAATACCATTAGCCAGCAGTCTTCCGGATTGTGCCCCTGCCAGCCGCCGCTCTGAATGGACGACTTAATTTCGATACCCTCGTCGTCCTTCAACACTAGATTTGATGCGTAATGGCCTTGCGGCAGCAGGTCGGGATGTCCTCCCGCCTTCGCATTCGTCTCCAGTGATCCAGCAGCGCGGGCGATATTCTTTACGAGAAACTCGGAAATCATGCCGGACAGCGAATTGCCCAGCAGCAACTCCTCCAATGGACGAAAACCATTGCTTTCGAGGAAGTCGTTCAATCCGTGAAAAAGTCGGTACGTCTCCGCCACCGCCTGTTCTATTTCTTCTACTTTGAGTCCGTAGCGACGCGACGATTCACGTAGCGGGGATTAAGCGTTTCCGCATCGTCATTCCCCGCCGTGCGATAGGGGGCAGGGTCAAAGCCCGGATACCGCGTCGCCATCCCCGCGATAAATTCTTCCGTCCACAACGGGTCGCCCGGCGGCGGGAAGCCTAGCAGTTCGCGCTGGCGCGGCGTGGCTTCAGCCATGAAGCGGTGCATAGCGGTGCCTTGAGCACCGCTTTTGTACGTGAAAGTGCGACCGCCATCCCAAGGGCGGTCCTTGCGGGTGAAGCCCACCCACATGACCGGACGGTGCCCGGCTGGCGCAGTGAAATCCGAGGCCGCGTGGCGGGTGAAGACGCTGTAGAGGCACACCGAGCCGCCGGGGACGATCATCGGCATGGCTTCTGCGTCGGGGCGGCCATTAGGCACCATGCGGATCGGGGCCATGCCTTTCTCGACATCGTCGAAGCAGTAGAAACAGACCAAGTTCATAAAGTCGTCTGGCTCGATGATCGGCCCCAGTGTGTTGTTGCCGTAGTCGATGTGAAAATTGGTCCCGTATTCCTCGCCGGCGTATTTCATCCCTAGATGGCCCTCGCAGAGACGAATCTCGCGAGTGCCTAAAACGCGCTCGGCCGCGTCAATCAGATCGGGATGGACGGTGACGTGATTGAGACCGGAGTGGTCCCAAGGGAAGAGCCTGTGCTGAGGGGTGTCGTTGCGATGGCCGTTGGCTAGGTATTGGTCGTAGGGCGGGGCGAAGGAAATGAAAAAGCCATCGAGCGCGGCTTGCTGCTCGTCTTTAGTAAGGAAGTTCTCGACGATCAGGAAGCCCTGTTCTTTGTACGCAGCGAGTTGGTCGTCGGTGATGTGCATTTAAGGGTGCCGCTATTACTTGTTGGCGTAGATCGCCACAATGCGCTGCAACAGATCTAGAGCCTGTCCGCGCGATCTCTGGAAGGCGTTGCGACCGATGATGGAGCCAAAGCCGCCGCCATCGCGGATGCCGGTGATTTCCTCGATGATTTCCTCTTCGCCCCTGGCCGGGCCGCCAGAAAAGATCACCACGCGCCGCCCGTTGAACGCCGATTGCACCACGTGGCTCACGCGCTCGGCCAAGGTGCTGGCCGGCACATCCGCATACGCCTTGCGGGCCTCGTCTTGCTCAATGTGGGCCGTAGGCGGTTTGACCTTGATGATATGGGCCCCTAGCTGAGCGGCGATTTGGGCGGCGTACGCGGTGACGTCGAGCCCGGTCTCCCCGTCCTTGCTCAAGCCTGTGCCGCGCGGATAGGACCAGACCACCACGAGCAAACCGTGCCGCTTGGCCTCTTCGGCCAAGGCTTGCAGCTTTTCGTACATCTCCTGCCGCAGGGCCGAACCCGGATAGACCGTGTAGCCGATGCCAACGCAACCCAAGCGCAGGGCGGCGGCGATGGAGCCGGTAAGCGACTGGGTGGGGTCTGCGTCGGAGTGGAGATTTTCTCGGTTGTTGAGCTTGAGGATCAGCGGTAGATCGCCCGCGTAGTCGCGCACGCCCGCTTCGAGGAATCCGAGCGGAGCGGCGTATGCACTGAGGCCGGCGGCGATGGCCAGTTCAAAGTGATAGCGCGGATCGTACGCGGGCGGGTTGGGGGCGAAGCTGCGCCCAGGGCCGTGCTCGACGCCCTGATCTACGGGTAGGATGACTAACTTGCCCGTGCCGCCGAGCGCGCCGTGGTTGAGCAGGCGCGCCAAGTTGGTCAAGGTGCCGGGGTTATCGCTGCCATACCAGCTTAGAATTTCGCGGATGCGCTCTTGCATCTCGTACCTTTCTCGCATGTGAGGAATAGGAATTTTTTATAAAAGAAAAGCTCCTCAACCGCGCAAAGCGCGCTAAAGGAGCTTGACAAATGGCGGGGACGACGAGACTCGAACTCGCGACCTTCGGCGTGACAGGCCGACGTTCTAACCAGCTGAACTACGCCCCCATTTGTTCGAATAAGATAAAAGCCGGACTAAGTACTGTCAATGGCCAAGGCGTTAGCCTGCGCGGTACTCTCTTTTTTTAACCGCCTGAGCGCGCTGTGCATGAGCTGGCGCTTGAGAGGACTGAGGTAGTCGATGAAGAGCTTGCCATCGAGGTGGTCGATTTCGTGTTGGAGGGCGCGGGCGTAAAAGCCTTCGCCCGCGGTTTTGAAGGGCTGACCATCGAGGCCAATGGCCTCTACTTCGACCCAAGCATAGCGCTTGACGTCACCGTACAGATCGGGAAAGCTCAGACAACCCTCCTCGCCGACTTGCTCGCCCTCCTCGCCTATGATCTTGGGGTTGATTAAGGCCATGGGCTGGCAGTTGGGCTGATGGGCGGTCACATCGACGACGCAGACCCGCTTGAGGACGCCAATCTGCGGGGCGGCAAGCCCGACTCCGGCCGCGGCGTGCATGGAGTCGAAGAGGTCGGCGACGAGTGCGCGGATGGCGTCATCCACCACTGCGACCGGACCACACGTCTGGCGGAGACACTGCGCTCCGAACAGCGCGATTTCGCGTTTCATGCGTCTAAGGGATCCAATTCTAGGGCGATATAGCGCAGGCCTAAGTCTGCAAGTGCGGCCACTAAGGCCGAGCGCAGATGGGACGCAGCTAGGCGGGCGATGGCTTTTGCGGGCAAGCGCAGGACGAGCATCTGGTCGCGCTGCTCGTACGCGGCTGGCAGGAGCGAATGCGCTGCGAGCAGCGGATTGACCCGCGCAAAGAGCGGCTCGTCGGCACCGGAGTCGGCGATGGTGAGCAGAGCCTCGTTCATGCTGCCGGACCGGAAGCCGCACAGATCGGCAGTAGTTTGCAAATAGCCAATTTCCCGAAAGTGCTCCACCAAAGACCGGCGCGCATCCGGGTCGCCCAGCAGTCGCGTCAAGTCCTCTGCGGGCAACTCGATGCGCGACAGCGTCTCGTGGTGGCGGGCGCGAACCTGATCAAAGCCACAGACCTCGTGCAGATAGTGCTCGGCGCGGTCTATTTGGCGCAGGCCCTCGGCAGTGACCGGCGTGCCGTAAGGGAAGCGCGACGAGAGGCAGGCCATGGCCGGGCGGTCCCACACCGCCAGCCCCCAGCGCTTCGCTAGGGCGCGCACGTCGTCCTTGGTCAGGCCCGCTTCGGCTAAGGGCGCGTGTACCCCGCGCTCGCGGGCGGCCGCGGCCCCGGGACGGAAATCGCCGATGTCGTCGGCGTTTTGGCCGTAGAGGATGTAATCGATATTGAGGGTACTCGCTAGCTGCTCCATCTGGACGAAGAGCTCCTGCTTGCAGTAGTAGCAGCGGTTGGGCGCGTTTTTGGCGTAGTCGGGGTTGTCCAGCTCGCGGGTCTTGACCACCTCGTGGCGGATGCCGAACTCGCGGGTGATCTCGGCGGCCTTCTCCAATTCGCCGGTGGCATAGCTCTCAGAGTCCGCGGTGATGCAGATGGCCCCCTCGCCCAAGACCCGCTGGGCTGCCACCGCCAGCGTGGCGCTATCGACCCCCCCCGAATAGCCGACCAGCACCTGCCCCATGGGGCGCAGAATTTCTTCGAGGTGCGCTAGTTTTTCGTCTAGGGAAAGCACGGCGATCAGAAGGAAGATTTTTCCGCGGACGCGGCGCAGGGCATGATCGCAGCGTCAACCATGCCGTGCAGAATTTTCTTGTCGGCCGGGAAAACTAGCGCTTGGATGCCGCACAGGCGCGGCGCATCGCCGATGACATAGTAATAAGGACGCAGCATCACTCGGCCCCGCATGGGCACGATCTCGTCGCGGTAGAAGTCGTAGTAGCGCACGGTGCGACGGGCGGCCTTGTGGAACTCCTGCAAGATATAGGGCTGGTGCTCAAAGCGGTCGAGGGCCTCCTGTACGCGCTTGGACCATTCGGCTTCGGGCAGGTCGTGGCCGATGGACACGCCCTTGCTCTCATACGCTATGTTGGAAAAGCCCGAGGGCTTGAGCACGAGCTCGCGCTGCTTCTTGGTTAGCTGTTTCAACTGCTGCCAGTCGCTGACGGGTTGGCCGCCAATGTCGAGGCCGGGAATGATGGCGTGGGGCGGCAGCGGCCGCGCATCGACAATCCAAGAGCGCGGGATCAGGCTGCCCAAGGCGGCAAAAGGCTCCTTGCCCAAGGCGCGATGCCAATAGGATTTGAGCGCGGGGTGGTGGTAGAATGCCAGCCAGAGCTTTTCTTCGAGATATGCCTTCGGCGGCGGGGTCAGGCACAGGGCGTTTTTCTTGGTGAAATAGGCAAAAAGCTCGGACTTGGGGATGTTTTTGAGGTCGAATAGTTCGAAGAAGCGGTAGGCCGCGTCGATGCGCCAAGGGGCCGGCTCGTCAGCGCCTTGGAGGAAGAGTCCCTTTTCGTCAAAGCGGGCCTCGCGCGGGTGGGCACTGCGGGCCGGTTTGCCGCTCGCCTGCAAGCGCTCGACCAGCCATTCCATTTCGCGGCGATAGGCCTCGGACTCGTCCGAGACGAAGAGGGCAAAATGCGGCTCGGCCACCTCGGCGGCCGCGGCAATGGCTTCGTAGAATGGGTCGATCAGGCCGCGGGCACCGCCGATAATGTCGTAGCCAAGGTCAGCATAGACCTCCGAGACTTGGGCGGTGAATCCCATGCCGCCGGGAATGGCGTCTAGCTCGACTAGCTTGAAGCCGTCCTCGGTGAGCAGGAGATCCGGGCGAATGACCAAGGGCAACTGGGACTTGATGCGATTCCAGAGGCCCATTTCGCGCACGGCACTCGGTTTGCCCAAATCCAAGTACTCGTGAATCCAAGGCGGCTCGACACCCTTGACGCTCTGGTGGTAAAGCTGGTTAGAGGCCCTGTAAAACTGATGTAGGACGCCGCCAAGCTGGTCTAGGTAGCGGTGTTGCGCCGGCGAGAGCCAGAAAGGCTCCGGGGCAATGCGCCAAGGCAGATTACTGTCCGGGTGTAGATGGGTGCGGTCGCCTTCAAAAAGACCGCCAGCGGGACAATGGGCGTTGATGTGGAGGCAGAGTGCTTTGAGGTCGGATGCGGTACTCGGGAGGGACATCGAATAGGCTCTCTAAAATATTATGCACACCAATTTAGGATAAATGATATGCTAGGTCAACGCCGCTTGGCCTTTGGCAAGACCAAACCCGCACCGCATATTTGCTCAAGCGACGAAGGAGCGCGATATGGAGCTGATTGGCAGGCGTTGCCTAGTGACGGGCGGGGGACGCGGCATTGGCCGGGCCATTGCCTTGGCCTTGGCGCGGGAAGGGGCGCACGTGGCGATTTTGGCCCGCACCGGATCGGAACTGGACGAGACGGCCGCGCTTTTGGCAGATCAAGGCCAAGCGGCGTTGAAATTGCGGGCGGATGTGGGGCGGCGCGGGGAAGTAGATGCGGCCATTGAGCGCGTACTCGCAGCTTGGGGTGGGGTCGATGTACTGGTCAACAACGCGGGGATTCAGGGGCCCATAGGGCGGGCGGAAGAGGTCGATCCAGAGGCTTGGATACAGGTGGTGCAGGTCAACCTCGGCGGCTGTTTTTATTGCACCCGCAAGGTCTTGCCGGCCATGATCGCCCAGCACTACGGCAAGATCATCAACCTCTCGGGCGGCGGTGCAGTGGGGCCGAGGCCCTTCTTTAGCGCGTATAGCGCCTCCAAAGCCGGAGTCGTGCGCTTTAGCGAAAACTTGGCCGGAGAAGTGGCCGAGCACGGCATTGACGTCAACGCCATGGCCCCCGGAGCGGTCAACACGCGGATGCTCGATCAACGGCTAGCGGCCGGCGCGGCCGTGAGCGGAGAGGAACGGGAGCAGGATCAGCGCCTGCTGCGCGAGGGCGACGCTACGGGCGAGCGGCCGGCTGCGCTAGCCGTCTATCTGGCCTCGGCGCGCTCAGACGGGCTGACGGGGCGGCTGTTGTCAGCGGTTTGGGACCCGTGGGAAGCCCTTGATGTCGAGGCGATTATGGCCACGGAGACCTTTGCGGTGCGGCGCGTACCACCGCAGGAGGGCTGAGTTGTACAAGGTAGGGATCGTCGGAGCGGGGCGCATGGGGCGGCGGCGAGCGGCCACGGCCCATGCCCATCCTGCGTCCGCAGTGGCCATGATCTACGACGAGCGCGCGGCCGCTGCGGCCGACCTAGCTGCCGAATGCGGGGCCGCGGTGGCAGCTTCGCAGGAGGAACTAGTCGCGGCCGATCTCGATATCGCGGTGGTCGCGACGACGCACGACGCATTGGCCCCCATCAGCACCGCCGCTCTCTTGGCCGGCAAACACGTCTTGTGCGAAAAGCCGCTGGGGCGCAACCCCTATGAAGCCCGACAGGCCGTCGCTGCGGCCGAGCGGAGCGGGCGTGTGCTCAAGGTCGGATACAACCACCGCTATCACCCCGCCATCCAAAAGCTGCACGAGGTTTGCACGGCGGGCGCAATCGGCCCGATGCTGAGCATCCGGGCGCGCTATGGCCACGGCGGGCGGCCCGGCTACGACTGCGAATGGCGAACAAATCCCGAGAAGGCGGGCGGAGGCGAGCTGTTGGACCAAGGGGCACATCTAATCGACTTGGCCAAGTGGCTCTTGGGGGACTTTGCCGAAGTCACAGGCTATGCCGAAACCCACTTCTGGGACGTGCCGGTGGAGGACAACGCCTACGGACTCTTTCGCACCGCTGCCGGGCAGATCGCCTTGCTGCATGCGAGCTGGACGCAGTGGGAAAACCTCTTCAGCTTCGAGGTTTTCGGACGCGATGGCTATGTCTGTGCCGAGGGCTTGGGGGGGGCCTACGGGCCGGAACGCGCCGTAGTAGGGCGGCGCAATCCCCAAGGCGGCGCGCCGGACAGCGAGCACTTTGACTATCCGGGCGAGGATCGCTCGTGGGAGCTGGAATGGGCCGATTTTTTGCGCGGTCTAGCCGGCGCGGGCACTCCTCATTCGCTCGGGCGGGAGGCTTTGGAGACCATCGAGTGGATTTACCGGCTCTACCGGGCAGCTACCGAGGGGCGCTCCGTGCGGCGGGAAGAATCTCTAACCATATAGAAAAAAAAGAGTTGCGAATAGTATAGCCGCCGCGCTACTAGGTGCTGCGGTTATTTTTTTTTCGAGCACGTTATTTTTCTGAAAATTTTGCGCGAAAATTTCTTACCATATAGATAGCTAGATGGCAAACACTACTTTTTTGTCATTAGAAAGGACGGGAACCCTTTAGACGAAGTAAAGCATCCTAAACCTTTTATTTACCGCATCTCAGAGACCCTTAACCCCGCAGGAAGTGCTATGAGAACAGATCAGGATATCGCCCAAGTGGAACGCATTGCGATGGCTTATCGACGCCTTGCTAATGCTATGATTCTCAGTACTTTACGCGAAATATCCAAGATGGATGAGGTCGTGGAAACGCCCGATGGTACCCCGGAGATGGCCTTTGTCGAAAGCTCTAGGATCGATCCTTGGTGCGAGTTGGCCGGCCTCGAACCCGAAATTGTGCGCAAGGCCGCTAAACGGCTGATTGAGGAACGACCTTTTTAGTACAGCACAGCACAAACCAACAAAAAAAGCTCCGGGACGAACACTCTCGGAGCTTTTTTGCGTTTAGTAGCCAGCGCGGAGCGTGGCGCGGGCTGCGTGGTCGAGGAGGCCGTGTACCACCTTTTCGGCATCGCGGTGGCGCAGATCCTCAAAGCGCAAGGCCCAGACGTGGTCTCGATACGCCATGTTGCGCAGTTCGATGAGGACCTTGACGTCAGCGGGGTTGTTGCGCAAGACCCCTAGCCCCTGCCCGCGGATGCGGGCACCAGCCCCTAATGCCGGGAGTAGGGAGTGGGCGAATTGGCGCGAGACGCGATCTACGCGCCCACTCCTGCTGCTTTTGTAGTATAAAACCAGCGGTGCTTCTGGGGCCTTAGGTTCAATATCAGCGTGAAAAGAGAGAAAGATGCGCCGGCCCCGAGGCGCGTTGGCAAAGGCCTGGCGGGCAATGCGCACGCGAGTCGAAAGATTGTTGCCGCGCGGCCAAGCGCTGAGCTTGTTGGTCTGATTGTAAGCAGCCAAGTTGTACACTTCGTTCTTTTCGTTGACAAAAGTTTGGGTCGGCGGCTCGTTTTGGCGGATTAGGTGATTGGGGCTGAGGAGGGTCATGGTGGCGTGGGCCCCGTGCAAGCGCACCAAAACATAGACTCTCAGCGCGATGTCGAAGACGTACTCGTCCTCGACGACATAGAGCCTTTTGCCGTTGCCGTCGCGGGTGGAAACCACCGCCCCCGGGTCCAGACCACCGTGCCCCGGATCGAGGACGATGTGCCAGCCTTCCAATCGAGAGCTCAAGCGCCCCATGCGCCCGACCTTGCTCTCGAATTCCCGCCACAGGCGTATTGCTTGGCGATAGGTCTGGCGCGGCGAGCTTGGGTGGCCCTCGTAGTAGGTCTTGCTCGGCTGGCGAGCATTGCGGGGCCGGGAGAAGTAATAAGGGCCGTTGCCGAATGCGATTTTCGGCGCGTCTGCGCGGTGGATCTGCAGGTCGTCCCAATTAATCTCAGACAGTTCCACCCAGCGCATTGGGCGCACCTTGAGCCGGTCGCCCGGGTGGATGAAGGCGTTTCTCTTCAATTTGTTGATGCGGGTGATTTCAGCCACGCTCATCTGGTGCAGCCGGGCGATCTGCGCCAGGTAATCGCCCCGCTGCACCACGTACGTAGCCAGCCGCGGACCGCTCGTGGGAGCGGCACTCGGTTCGAGTTTCTGGTCTGGATAGAGCTTGAGTTCTTGGCCTGGATAGATGCGGTTTGACCTGAGGCCGTTGAGCATCTTGAGGCGATAGACGCTGATGCCGTACGCGCGGGCAATTTCCCACAGCGCGTCCCCGCGCTCCACGATGTGTACCGTGCTCTCCGCGTCTTTGAGGCGGAGCTTTTGGCCGATGAGAATCCGGTCGCCAACAAGGGCGTTGAGGCGGCGCAACTGGCCGACCGAGACTCGGTAGTGCTTGGCGATCTCTGTCAGTGTTTCGCCCTCATGCACCACGTGGACGGCTTCCTCTAACCGCGAAGAGCGCAGGCGGAGTTTTTGCCCGGGCCGAATGAGGTCGCTTTTGAGCTGGTTGAGCTGGCGCAGAAAACTCAAGGCCACGTCAAATCGCAGGGCGATTTTCGAGAGCGTGTCGCCCCGGCGAACCGTGTATTCGCGCGGCTCTTCGTCGTGGTCGTCGGCCAAGGTGCTCCGAGCGGGCGCGGTCGATTGCAAGCGGAGCTTCTGTCCGACGTGGATGACGTCCCCATCGAGGTGGTTGATCGCCTTGAGCTTATAGACCGAGACAGCGAACTGCCGAGCGATCTTAGAGAGGGTGTCACCGCGCCGGACGCGATACCAATCGCCGCTTCGCGCTGGAAGCCCAACTTTGAGGCTTTGGCCAGCGTATATCCTACTGCTGCGGAGCTTGTTCCAGCGCTTGATTTGCCTCTGCGAGACTCGGTAACGCGCAGCAATCCCAGAGAGAGTCTCCCCTCGTTTGACCACATGGACGATTGGACTCTTGCGCTCGGCGGCGTCAATTGCAAAAGCACACAAGAGCAGCGCCACCAGGATATAGACCGGGCGCGACATAGAATAATATTTGGAATTGGACAACAGGAGAAGGGGTGTTGTAAGTATAAGGCTATTAAGGGCATAGCGCAAAGACTACTTGCTGGCGACAGAGGGGCAACCTATACTTCGCCCCCATGCACGAAGCGAGGCTGCCCTCGGTAGATCAGATGCTCAAGCAGGTCGCCGACCTCTTGCGAGAGTACGACCGCGCCTATGTCGTCGAGCAGGTGCGCCGCTGCATTGCGGACGTGCGTCGCCAAATGCGGGCGGGCACTGTGGACGAGGAGCGGGAGGCCCTAGACTTGCGGGTCGAGCGGGCCGTGCGCTGCTGCATCAAGCGGGAGGCCGTGCCCCGGCTGCACCGCGTCGTCAACGCTACCGGCGTGGTGCTACACACCGGCTTGGGCCGTGCGCCTTTACCCCAAGCGGCCCAAGCGGCCATCGCGCGGGTGGCGACCGGCTATTGCAACCTCGAATTCGAGTTGGAGTCAGGCAAACGCGGCGAGCGCGTCGCACATATAGAGGCCCTTATATGCTCGATGACCGCCGCGGAAGCAGCCGCCGTGGTCAACAACAACGCCGCGGCCGTGCTCTTGCTGCTCGACACCTTGGCGCGGGGGCGGGAAGTGGTGGTCTCGCGGGGGCAACAGGTCGAAATCGGCGGCTCATTCCGCCTGCCCGACATCATCGCGGCCAGCGGGGCCAAGCTGCGCGAGGTCGGCACGACGAACCGCACTCACTTGCGCGACTACGAGCGCGCCGTCGGCCCGGCGACTGGTGCCATTTTAGTGGTACATCCAAGCAATTACAGGGTACAGGGTTTTACAGCCGAGGTGGGCTTAAAGGACCTGGCCGCCCTGAGCCAGCGCGCAGAGGTGCCGTTGGTTCACGACTTAGGAAGCGGTGCCTTGGTTGATCTGAAACAGTGGGGGCTGCCGCCCGAGCCGATAGTCGCCTCTAGTCTCAAGGCCGGGGCGGCGGTGGTTAGCTTTAGCGGCGACAAGATGCTCGGCGGGCCGCAAGCCGGCCTCATCGCTGGCCAGCGTCCCTATGTGGAGCAAGTGCGCCAAAATCCGCTGATGCGCGCCCTGCGCTGCGACAAACTGATCTACGCCGCGCTCGAAGCGGTGTTGTCGCTTTATCGCCTGCCGCCAGACAAGCTAACGCAGGCCCTGCCGGCACTGGCGATGCTGCAGGCGACCGTTGAGACGCTGGAGGCGCGCGCCCAGAAGCTGTTGTCCCTTTTGCCCGAGGCGGTCTGCCGCGCCCTCTGTCTTGAAGTGATCGAATCGCTGGCCCAAGCCGGCAGCGGGTCCCTGCCCCTAGCCGAAATCCCCAGCCGGGCCGTTGCCCTCCAGCCTAGCGCGGCCCGGGTCGAGCAGTTAGGGCACCAACTCAGGAGGCAGGGCATAGTCGGTCGCATTGCTCGCGAGCGGCTCCTGCTCGACATGCGCACCGTGCACGACGACGAGATAGAATGGATCGCCCAAGCATTGACCCAGGTCGCGGCACAATAAGAGCTGCGCTGTTGCTAGCCGCTTGGCTGCTCAGCGGCTGCGGTGGCAAAGGACCCACTGCACCGCCTACACCGGCACCTGTGCCTCCCGAACCCGCCGGCCGGGCCGGGACCGTTTCGGTCGCCAACTACACAGCCTACGATCTCGAGATGGCGTACCTCAACGAAACCGATGCGGACGCGCCGCGGATTGTGCGCACCCGCGTGCCGGCTGGCCAGCGCGCGGAGGTTTCGGGCGGGGTACTGCCAGCCGGTCTAGAAGTGGAATTCGACTTGGTACTCGTGCCGCGCACGGCGGACGGGATTCGGGTGCGGCGCAAAATCGAGGTCGCAATTGACGGCGATTGGGTCTTAAGTGTGCGCTTGACGGACGAATCCGACCCCTTCAGCCTAGAGATCGCCAGCGCGTCCTCATAGGCTCAAAGAGAGGGCAACATTTTCGCTTGCTTTATCGCGAGGTGGGTTTTACGTTTAAGAACCCCGCAAAAATTTTAGCACCTTCCCCTTGCTTGTTTTTTCGTTTTTTCCATAGAGTAGTTTCTATTTTTGCTAATGTTTAGCTAGTTGTGCCAGCCGTTCGCTTTGGCACAGCTAAGAGGTCAAAAACCTATGGTGTTGGACATCCGCGGCTTGCGCGAAGAAGCTGTGACGGTCGCCGAAACATCGCTAGACCAATTGCTCCAAGGCGAACAGGCCCAATTGCATCGGCTAGTGCCCAGCGCGGACGATTTGGAGCAACTCTTGACCATCGCCGAGGACTCGGACGACAGCCGACGACTAGCGGCCATCGACCTCTTAAGCCATCACCGCTCTTGGCTGGCTTCGCTCCGCATGCTGCACCGGATCGTGCGGTTGGCGCGCAAGGAGCACGACCCCCGCCCAGCCGCGGCCTTGGTGCAAGCGTTGCGCCAGTGCGACGAGGTCGCCCAATTCCTAACGAGCAAAGAGCGTGCGGTCTCCCGCGAGGCTGCGCTGGGCGTGCCGATCAGCCGCCAGACCCTCACGCCGATCACCTCGGCGCTAGCGGCGGGCCTCCCAGCCGACATCGCGGCCGTACTCCTCGACAAAATTCGCCGCACCCATCCCTCTATGGTGCCCTATGCAGTCGATTGCCTCCTCAAGTGCGACCCCAACGAGAGCCTTTTGCGCGCGTTCTTGGCACACTCGCCGCAGTTACCGCTCTTCGCGCTTTTCGTCGAGGCCGGGCTGCCACAAACCATGGTTTCGACCGCACAAGTCCGCATCTGGCAGCAGGCGGCGCGAATAGCCACTGAGGTCCTCCAAGAGGCTCCATCGGCCAAGCTGCTACGCCACCTGCTGAGCAAGATAAGCGAGGATGCAGCCTTCGCCCGGAACCACGCCCGCTTCCTGCACGGGATCGCCCAGCGAGCCGACACATCGTTGGACGCCGATTTAATCGGCCACTTCGAGCGACTCACCTCCGGTGCCTCCGAGGACGAGGTCGCCCGTCTGGCCCAGCTATTAGTCGGGTTGAGTAGGAGACTCGACGGCCAAGCAGGGAAGCAGGCGGCAGCCCTGCTAGAAAATTGGAAATCCCGCTCGGCCTCGCTAAAGCTCAAGATCTGCCATCTAGAACAAGGCATCCGCTGAGCATTTGTTCCAATACGAGTCTCCCCAAGGGCCGTTCGTCGACGGGCGAACGGCCTTATTATTTGTGTGCGCGCCACAGCAACACCAAGGCCAAGGCGGCAAACAGCAGGTTGGCTATCCATGCGCCCAGCCAAGGCGCGAGTACCTGATTCCAACCGAGGGCTTGGCCGGCCTTGACGCAACTGTAATAAGCAAAGCATAACAGAACCCCCAAGCCGAAGCTATTGGCCAAGCCAGCGCGGCGGGCGTTGGCACCGAGAGTCGCGCCGAGGGCGATGATGATGAAGCTGGTCAGGGGAAAGGATATTTTCAGGTGCAAATCGACTCGGTGGCGCGTAGCGTCCTCCCCGTTGAGCGTGGCGCGAGCGATGTAGTCGGCCAGCTCAGCGTAGTTCATTTCCTCGGGGTCCTTCTGCTGGCGGGCAAAGTCGCTGGGGAGCAACGACAAGCTCGGCAGGGATAAGGTATCGAAGGAAGAAGTCGCCACGGCTTCGCCCGCGGCAAAGCGAAAGCGGCGGCCTTCGCTGAGTACCCAAGTGCCCTCCCGCCATTCCATGCGCCGGGCCACCGCGCGCTCCAATGGGACATAGCCGTGCAGCCGCTCCCAAGACACTTCATCGGCGCGTTGCCGCCCCGCGTCGTAGCTGCGGGCGTACACGAACTGGTTGCCCGCGTCTTGGAGCAGGACTTGGCGGCGGGAGCCGTCGCTGCGGTGATAGGACTTAATCTCGTCGCTAATTTGATTGTACCGATAGGTGGCGGCCGGGACTACCCAGTCAGTAAAGAAAAAAGCCGCGACCGCAACGGCTAGAGCACACGCCAAGACCGGGACTAGCAGGCGATATAGGCCAACGCCGGTGGCCTTCATGGCGGTGATCTCGTTTTGGCGCGCCAAGCTGGTCAGGGCAAAGAGCGCGCCGAGGAGCGCGGCGATGGGCAAGGTCAGGATGAGCCAGTACGGCACCCGATAGACGTAGTAGAGCAATATCTGCTTGGGGCGAGCCTCAAAGTCGATAAAAGTGTCGATGTTTTCGGTGAGGTCGATGATCACCGCAATGAGCAACAGGCTGACCACGGCGATCCCCAGACATAGCAGGAAGCGACGCGTCAGATAGAGATCGAGGGTGTGCATCTCAGGTCTTTTTCGTCCCTCGGCGTCCAGCGCGGTCGTACGCGACTACCCGCAACAGCCCCCATCCGGCGAGGGCGAAAACCAGATTGGGGGCCCACATCGCTAAAGGCGGCGGGATATAGCCGCGGTCGGCCAATTCCTCGCCGCCGATGAGGAACATCCAGTATATCCAAAAGAAGAACAGGCTGACGCCGACGGAGACGGCTGCACCGCGCCGGCGAATTAGCCCGCCCAATGGGGCACCGACCAACGCGAAGACCAAGCAGGCGGCCGGGATGGATAGCTTCTTGTGAATCTCGACCAAGTATTCGTTGATCCGCCCCGTGCGGCGGTCTATGTGCCGCCACTGTCGGCGCAGGGCCTCGGCCGCCTGTTGCCCTTCTCGCTCTAGCTCGCCGGCCGTGGAGTCGGCGAACTGGCTTTGGTGAAGTTTGAGGTAGCGCGTGGCAATCGAATCGAGGTGGCCGTAGGCGCGCTCTTGCTCTCGGCGGTGCTCTAGCACCGAGCGGCGCATGGACGCAATGTTTAGCTCGCGGTCGCTGCGGTAGGACGAGGGGCGGTGCTCGTAGCGGCGGCGCTCGTCCTTGATGTGCAGCACTTGACGGGCAAAAGTGCCGTAGAAAAAGCGCTCCTCTAGGCCGGATTCGACGCGCTGGACATGGCTTTCCTCCAACTCCAAGCGGATGTAAGCCCCATCTCCCAGTAGCGCGAGGCGGCCCCTGGGGGCGTGGAGAATCACCGGCGGCCCGGGGCGCGAGGCGTCGTAGAGCGCGATGCCAGCCAACTCGTTAGTCGCCGGGTCAATCTGGCGGATGAGCAGGTGATAATCGCCCAAGTTGGGTATGAAGACCCCTTCCTTTTTCCGCAGCACTAAGGCCGCCTTCGTCCGTTGCAAGCTCGACGACAGGACGCGAGCTTGGTGGTTCCAGTCCGGGAGGATCTGGTCGTTAAAAAGGACCATCAGCAGGGTGAGCAGAAAAGCGGCTATAAGCACCGGCCGCAGGAGTAGCCAAAAGCTCACTCCGCAGGCTTTGGCCGCGATAATTTCCCCGTCGGCGGCGAGGCGGGCAAAGGCCATGAGCACGGCGATGAGCACGGCCATGGGCACGGCCAGAGCTACAATCCAAGCCAAGTTGAAGAGCAAAAGCTGGAGGGCGGCCAGCAGGGTCAGCCCCTTGCTCAGCACTTGGTCCATCGTCTGCAATACGACGTCGATTAGCAGGATGAAAAGGATCAGCGCAAAGCCGAGCGCAAAGGGCCAGCCATGTTCTTTAAGCACGTAGCAGGACAGGGTCGTCATGGGTAGCAAGGGATACGGGGCTGTGGTGCGTGGCACTCAGGACACCTCGTCGCAAGCGGCGAGCACCCGGATGGCCACGGGCATAGTTCTCTCAAATATAACGACTTAGGCCATCGGCCAAAAAAACGCTCTCCGCGCCGTGCAATGGGAACGGTTTTTGCAAGGGTTTCCTTGAAATAATCGCAGCCACGTGCTATGTTTTCAGGTGTTGTCCGCCCCGTCTGGGCAGCGTCCCCCTGTTTTTGGGTTCGGAGACAGCCTATCGCGTTTAGTTAATACAGAAGCCACTCGGCCTATGGCCGAATCACAAGTGAAGGCTTCTGGATCATTTTCGCTAAACCTCAATTGAAAGACTGCTCATTGAGACCGCCGAGCAGCACGCCGAGAGCATTCGGCACTGGCTCGCTGTTTGACGCCCAGAACTCCCTCTCTTTAGGGCTTGGGAGCATGTCAAACGACAAACGTCGATAGGTGTGAATTTAGAGGTGTTTCTCCGCTTTTCCGTCCAAGCGTTTTCCTCGTGGCTGTGTATTTGCTCGCTCGCGGCGGTGGCACACGCCGAGCCTGGCCTGCACTTTGAGCCACTATACGGCCCGCTTTCCCAACGCTTTGCGGTCCCTCGCCAAGCCGCCTTTGGGGCTGACCAACCGCTCTTGCCCGCCCCCAGCCGCGCGCTGATCTCGTACCAAGCCACAGTGGACTCCGTGGGAATGGCCCACTACAGTCGCCGCGTCAGTGGGTTCACCGAGAGACCGACGGTCGCCGTGGCTTTAGACGACTATCTCCGCATGGAATATCAAGCCAAGCACCGACAGCTTTGGCACCAGCAAATCCGCCGCGACTTTCGCAGCACGGCCTCAGAGCAGCGCCGGCGCAAGGGCAGCCGCTTCGAGTGGACTGTGCCTTTTTCCGCGCCCAAGCCCCTGCAGCGCTTTATCGGCGACGAAGGTCCCAGCCTCGTGCTCAACGGCTCGCGCACCATCATCATTTCTGGCAAGAGCGAGTGGACCGACGGCGAGGTGCAGACCTCGTTTGGACGGAGCTCGAAGTTCCCCGCGCTGGGCATCGAACAGGAGTCCGATTTCACGGTGGAAGGCAAAGTCGGCGAATTGATCAGCGTACGCATCGACCAAGACACCCAAGACTTCGGCTCGGCCCTTGGCTCCAATTTGGGCGATCAGCTATCCAACCAGATCAAGCTCGACTACGACGGCGAAGAAGACTCCATATTCCAAGAGGTGCAGGCCGGCAACACCACCCTAGAGCTACCCAATACGCGCTTCGTCGGCTTCCGGCAGAAGAACAAGGGTCTCTTCGGCATCCGCGCTAAGGGACACATCGGTCCGCTGGCCTTTACGACCGTAGCCAGCCACGAAAAGAGCAAGTCCAACCGCCAGACCTTCAAAGGCGGAGCGGCCATTGACACGCTCCAACTCAAAGACTACCAATACATCCGCAACACGTATTTCTTCTTGCACGAATTCTACCGCGCCCACCTCCTCGACTTCCGCGGGCTGTTGGACGGAGCGCAGTTTGGCTCGGAAAACTTCGTCGATATCAGCCGTCTCGAAATCTATATCAATGACTTCAATACGCGGAATGACGCCGAGTTGTTCGCCAAGCCCGGCACGGCTTGGGTCGATCCGTCCGACTCCCTCGCCACTATCGAGTGTTTTGACGCGGCGGGCAATCGCCTGCGCAATAGCGGCTGTTTCGAGGAGGGGACCTGGCACCGGCTCGACCCGGACGACGACTATGCAGTCGTAGCCGAGGCGGGTTATATCATCCTCAACAGATCCGTATCCGACCCGTATGCCATGGCCGCGCATTTCAAAACTCGCGCGCCGGACTTCGACGGTACCCTCCAACACGAGACGGCTCGGCTCAACGCCAGTGCAGAATCCGACTCCCTGCACCTGAAGCTGATCAAGGCCCGCAACGCCCGTCCGGGTTTTCCCACTTGGAACCTAGAGTGGAAAAACGTGTACCGCATTGCCTCCGGGTATTCCACCGGTCGCCGCTTCGATCCCAAGACTTTGCAAGTCGATATCGCCAAGGAAGTGCCCGGCCAAGAGGACCAACTTTCGCAAGAGGGCCAATCCTACTTGCAGATTTTGGGCTTGGACGAGCGCGGCAAAGACCCCGGCAGCGCACCCGACCGCGTCGTCGATGCCGACTACATAGGGCTAGACGACATCCGCGGGCACTTGATTTTCCCCGACCAGCGGCCCTTTGATCCACGCTCCAACAAATATCGCGACCTGCTCGACGAACCCGTCCCCGCCATCTACGACGAGCAGCAGCAGCGCGCCCAGATCGAGGCCAGCCGCTACAAAATCCTCGTTCGCGCTGCCTCCTCGGATCAGCGCATTCGGCTGGGCGGCATCTTCGGCAATGTCCGGCCCGAGACCGTGGAGGTCCAGCTAAACGGTCGCCCACTGGCGCGAGACACCGAGTACCGAGTCGATTTCACGGGCAGCGTGACGTTTGTCGGCGCAGTCGCTCAGGAAGTGGCCGACCCTGGTGCCGACTTGGAAATCTCCTTTGAGTCCGAGGACGTCTTCAACATCGGCAGCCAGCAGAAGACCCTGTTGGGCCTGCGCACCGAGTACGAATTTTGGGGGGGCGACGGGCGAGTGGGTAGCACCATGATCTACAACAACGAGCGTTCGAGCGACCGGCGGGTGCGGGTGGGCAACGAGCCGAAGCGCACGGTGATATGGAATTTCGATTTGCGCGCTCGGCGCGAGGTGCCAGCCCTTACCCGCGTCGTCGATATGCTGCCGTTGGTCAAGACGGCAGTTCCCTCAGAAGTGACCTTAGACGCCGAAGTCGCGCAAAGCCGCCCCAATCTCAACACCAAGGGACGCGGCTACATCGACGACTTTGAAGACAGCGAGCGGCCCTCCTCACTGGTCGTCAACCGCACGCGCTGGGCACCGGCCAGCGCACCAGCCAGCGTACGCTTCGGCGCAGAGAACCGCACGCGCTTCATCTGGTACAATCCCTACGACGGGGTACTGCGCACCGACATTTGGCCCAACCAAGAAGAGCAAATCGAAGCCCAAAACCGGCGCACCGACATCCTGTCGCTAGAGCTGACGCCACTCCTCGAAGCCGCCGAGTCCTGGGGAGGAATCACCCTCGCCTTCTCAGCCGTCAACGACTTCTCCGAGTCCAAGTTCCTAGAGATATGGGTCCGGGGACGGGAGGGCACCTTGCACCTGAACTTGGGCGACCAGATCGACGAGGACTACATCGCCAACGGCCGCCTCGATACCGAAGACATACCTTTCCCTGGGCAAGCCGCGGGCGATGGGTTGGTAGAGCGGAAGGAAGATGTGGGCATCGACGGCCGCAACGACGAGGCCGAGTTGAACTTCTACTTGCGGCTGCAAGACGCCCAGTTCGACACCACCCGCTCCCTAGCCGAGCGGAAGCAGGCATTCGCCGCGCTCTACCCAGACGCCGATCCCCTGCGCCCCAACCGCTCGCCCGATGATCCCGAAGGGGACAACTGGAAATACGACTTCCAGCGCAACAAGAACGATTACAGCCATATCAACGGAACCGAGAACAACAAAAAAGACCTCGATAGCGGCGACCGCCCGGACACGGAAGATCTCAACGACAACGGCGTGCTCGACCGGCGCAACAATTACTACCACTACGAGATCGACCTATCCTCGAGCCACTACGAGGTCGCCGGCACCCAAAACGAGGGCTGGCGCCAGCTTCGGGTGCCTCTGTTTGGCCCCCACGTCGAGCGCGTGGGCTTGCCCGACTCCACCCGCATCGAATACGCGCGCCTGATGCTTTCGAGCGGGCCGCGGCCGGGTGTAGAGGACCCCGTGCGGGCCGAGATTGCGCTCGTGGAGATCGTGGGCAACAAGTGGCAAGAAGACGACGTAGTGCGGCTCGACGAACGCTTCCCGATCAGCGACCGCGAAGCCCTCGATGTCACGGTCATCGGCACAGACAAGAGCCAGAGCTATCGGCCGCCACCCGGCGTAAAGATCCGCCGCAACGTGCAGTCGCGCACCCGCGAACGCGAGCAGTCCCTCGTGCTCGCCTACGAAAACCTAGAGCCTGGGCACCAGATGTCGGCGACTAGAATCCTGACCCGCTCGGCCAATTACACCAGCTACGAGCGGCTGCGCATGTATGTCTATGGAGATTCGACTGAGACCATTGAATACGCACACGGCGATTCGAGCGACTTGGTGCTCTTCGTGCGCTTTGGTGTGGATTCGACCAACTACTACGAAGCCATCAGCCCTATCTTCCCGGGTTGGTCAGGAGGGCGTAAGGGCTGGAAGGGCAATCAAATAGATGTAGATCTGCCAGTCATCTCCCAGCTCAAGGCCCTGCTGCAATCCGGGCGAGCCGATACCACCACCGGCGAGTTCTACTACACCTATCGGGTAATCGATCCGCGCGGGGCACCGCTAGACGGCAAGACCGAGATCGCCCAACGCGAATTAGAGGTGCTCCACTCGGCCGGCTACGACCCCCAAGTAGAGCACTTTTCCCTAGATCAGGTCTTTGCGCGGTCGGGCCTGCGCAGCGGCGAGGAAGCCATTTACCGGGTGCGCGGCAACCCGTCGATGCAGTCGATCAAACAACTGAGCATCGGCCTGCGCAACCGGGCCGCAATTCGTGCGTACAGTGGCCGCGTCTTCCTCGACGAGCTCCGCCTCGACGAGGCGCGCAACGATCCCGGGCTAGCCGCGTACGCCCATCTCAACACCAAGCTGGCCGACTTTGCCAACCTCGGCGGCAACGTGCTCTGGCGGCAGGAAAATTTTCGCAGCTTTACCGGCCAAGGAGGCAACAGCACGGACCGCGAAGCCGCGCTATCGGTCTCCACCAACGCGCAAAAGCTCCTGCCGAGTAGCTGGGGATTTTTGATCCCGCTCAAGGTGAACCTCAGCCGCACGACCAGCCTACCGCGCTTCGGTCCCGGGTCGGATGTGGAGCTAACCGACGAAGAGAAGCTAGAGCAACAGGCGGTTCGCTCCAAGGAATTCTACGACGTGTCCATCAGCCGACGGCAGGGCAAAAACTTCCTCTTGCGTTGGACCCTCGACCAGATGAACCTGAGGCTCTCGCATTCGCGCGAACATAGCTCGGATCCGGTGCGCCCGATCAACGAGCGCGAGGCACAGACGATGAGCTTCAACTACAGCATGCCCCTGCCCAAACCGGCACTGCGGATCATGGGCTGGCTACCGACGTTCATGCCCAAAGGCTGGACGCGGATGAAGTTCCGTCCGCTGCCTACGAGCCTGACCTACGCGGTCAACGGCAGCCGGCGGACTTCGCGGCTTTTGCGCCGCGGCGACGACGAGCCGACCGAGCAGGAGGACTTTACGCTCGTCGAAACCTATGCCTCTAAGCTCAATCCGCTCTCCGGTCTATCGGCCAACTACAACCTCAAAATCGACCGAGACTTGCGGAAAAAATTCGTCCTCGACAAGCGGAGCTTTGGGCGCGAGGTCGGGCGCAGACAAACGGCCGACCTCGGCTTTTCGCTGCGCTTAGTCTCGTGGCTGGACCAAAACTACACCTTCAAAGCCAATTACGAGGAACAGAACGACCCGGCGCAGCAGCGCGGAGTAGCCCCGATCGATTCGATCAGCGGCCTGCCGTTCAAGACCCTCGAAATCCGCAACCAAAACGACCTCTCCGCACGCCTCAATCTCAAAATCCCAACCCTGCTCAAGAACTTGGGCAAGTCCCCGAGGCAAAGCCGCAAAGCGCAGCGGCGCGACGACCTAAATCGAGACCGCAACCAAGACATAGACGAGGAGGCGCCAACCTCGGAGGGAAACCAAGCCGAGAAAAAGAAAAGCCAAGCCGAGCCGCCGCAAGGCCCCAATATCCTCCGCCGCCTCGCCGGGTGGACCGGCCGCCTCGTCGAGCCGGTCAACGCCAGTTGGCGACGCAACACCAATTCGGATCACTTCAACTTGCTGCATCGGCCTTCGCTCTCCTATCAACTCGGCCTCGAAGACACCCTGCGGGTGCGGCAAGTGACCCAAGGGCTGACCCACCAAGACAGTTGGACGCACACGGCCTCGTTTGAGACCGGCTCGGGGATGCGGTTGCCCTTTGGCATTAGCGTCAAGGTTAACTCCAAGGAGCAGACCACAAAGCGCAGCGGTGCTTCGCAGCAACGACTGCGACTGCGCAACGAGCGGACTTACCCGCGCGTGAGCCTTAGCTGGGGACGCGCCGACCGGATTCCCTTAATAAAGAGAGTGATCAATAGCGCGCAGGTAAACGCAAGTTTTGAGACCTCGGAGGCCAGCGAGGGCGAGGGTAGCCTCACGCCCGGCTACCTGCTCTCCGAGGAGACCAAGACCGAGTTTAGGGCGTCGTGGAACGGCCGTTGGCGCTGGGGACCAACGACGACCATCGAGCGCGTGATTTCCAACTCGGAGAGCCGAGATTTTGAACCAACCGCAGCGGGCGACGGCACGCAGCCCCTGCGCGGCACCCGCGACAGATCGCGCGTGACCACCACGTTCAAGATCACCCATAGCCTCAAGCCGCGGCGGCTGCCCCTGATAGGCCGGCTCAAAAGCGATGTCACTCTCAATTTGGAACAGAAATTTGAAGGAGAAACGCGCTCTATCGCCACGGGCGACGAAGAGCGCGTCCCCAACGACAAAGAGAACATTTGGCGCACGCAGTTGACCATGACCTATAACTTCAGCGCGAACTTCCGCGGCGAGGGGCGGATTCGCATCGAGAACAACAAGGACCACCTGCGAGACAAGACGCGGAAGATCCGCGAGGTGCGGCTTTCGGGCACGTTTTTCCTCCGCTGAGCATATTGCTCGGCGCGGCTGTGGGAGATATTTTGTTCAATCAACGCGAGCAACGCGCTCTCATTGGTCTAGCGGCGACCCTGCTCATAGGGATGCTCGTCGCCGTAAGCGACTGGTATCGCCCATCGCATTCAGAGGAATTTAGCGTCGTGCCGCGCGCGGTCGCTCCGCCGCTACCGCTCGCAGTGGTAAAAGCTGAACAGGGGCCGCTCCCGCTCAATTCGGCTACGGTCGCCGAGCTAGTCGCGCTGCCGGCAATCGGCCCCAAGATCGCCGAGCGGATCGTCGCCTTTCGCCGCGCGCACGGTCCTTTCGAGCGGCTAGAGCAACTAATCGAAGTCCATGGCATCGGCGCGAAGACGCTAGAAAAGCTCCGTCCTTTGCTCATAGTGGAGTAGAGGCACACTTCGCAGGAGAAGGGGTTGGGATTGTTTGGATTTGGCAGAACAAAGGCCACCGGGATCCACATCAGTGGCAAGACCGTGCGCGTCGCTGCCCTAGACGCTGGACGCACTGGCATCCGACCGCTGATTTTGGCGACCGACGAATTGGAACGGCCCTTCGACCCGGTAGCCCTGAGCGACGATCAGCAGCGGCAAGAGCTAGCCGCCAAGCTAGCCGCGCTCGCGGCGACGTACGACGTTGACTACAGCAACGCCTGTTTTTCGCTAGACCGGCGCTTGGGCCTCATTCAGCGTCGGCCCCTCGTAGCGGGGACTGTGCGCGAAAACCGCGAACAACTCCTGTGGGAATCCGAGCAGATCTTGGCCGGGGAAGCTCGGGCGTTTAGCTGCGATTTTGCGCTGACCTCGCAGTGGGGCTTTGTGGTCGCGGCTCGCCACCGCGTCCTCGAATACTACCGCACCCTAGGCAAGGAGACGGCGGTCGGTCGGCTCAATGTGGATTTGGTGCCTTTTGCCCTGTACAACGCCAGCGAATGCGCTAACCTGCTCGCCAAAGATAAGTTGTCGCTCCTGATCTACGCGGATATGGGCGAGGCTTGGCTCCTGCTAATAGAGGAAGGCGAACTAGCTGCGCTGGCCAGTTGTGTCTGGGAGGAAGAGGACGACGCGCCCGAAGCCTTAGAAGGCGCGGCGCACAAGCTGCTGAGCGAGGGCAGCAGCAGCCTCCAGCACCTTTGGGGTGCCGGTGTCCCGTATTGGAGCGAGGGCTTGGCCGCGCATTTGGGGGTGCCGCATTCAATCCTCGATCCACTCGCCGCGGTCAGTCCCAAGCTGCTCGGCGACGCCATGCCCGCGCAGCGATCCGAGTATGCCATTGCCGTCGGGCTAGCTCAGCGGGAGTTGGTGCGATGATCCGCGTCGAGCTTCTCGGGCGGCGGCGGTCGCCTTGGTCAAGAGCCTTTCTTGCGGCCCTAGTCGTCTGTGGGGGACTATACGGGATTTACCAGCTTTTCCCCGCACTGGCGGGGTCGCTTTTCAACGCGGATTTCGCCCTCAGTTCCATGGCGCAGCAAGAAGCTACCCCAAGTTCCGTAGAACAAGAGATTGCTCCCAAGCCTGTGGAGCGGCAAGAGACCGACCCTAGCCCCTTGGTGCAACAAGAAGAGGTTCCCCATAGTTCCGTGGCACAGCAAGAGGCTATCCCAAGCACTGTAGTGCCGCAAGAAATCGAGCCCAAGCCAGTGGTGGTACTGCAAGAGGCCATCCCAAGTTCTGGGATGCAGCAAGAGACTACGCCTAGCCTTTTACAAGAGATCGATCAAAAGCCCGCGGCACAGCAAGAGACCATGCCTAGCCCTGTGGCGCAGCAAGAGATCACCTCTAAACCCGTGGCACGGCAAGAGACCACCCCAAGTCCCGGGGTGGCGCAACAAGAGGCCACGCCGAGTCCTGTGCAAGAGATCGCACCAGATCCCGTCGTCCAACGAGAAGCCCCGACGACGCACCAACCCCCCTCGCCCCAGCGCAGCACGGCCTGTCATCAAGTCATGCGGATTGACAAACAGGTTCCCGCTGGGACTCGCGTGGCTTCGCTGAACTGCAATTCGACCGGGGAGTACTGGCTGGAGGGAACCAGCCCCTCGCACAAAGTACTGCGCGAGTTCAGGCTTCGCTTGCAGGCGTTGCCATCGCGGGTTTCGTTTTCGACTTGGCGGGAGGAGCGCACTCTGCGCTTTGCATTCCAAGGCCGCCTTGCCGAGCGAGACAACTCTCCACTGGCCGCCCTCTCGTCTGGCCAAGCGGAGCAATTCCTCCGCAAGGTGGCCCACTGGGCCGACGCGAGTGGCCTAGACAGCCTGTCAATCCACAAGCCTATCCATAGGTCCTTGTCGCCGGCGCGCACCCACCAGCGGCAAAAATTGCGGGGCATTGGGTCCCTTCAGCAGATCGGCACCTTCTTGCACCAGTTTCAACAGTACGAGGCGGTCGCGACCCTCGGCGAGGTTTTGCTCATGCCCATCAAAAGCGACGAACGCGGCTGGGTCCAAGCGCGGCTCTACGCGGCCGTGGACATCTTAGTAGAAGTACCCTAATGAACAACGCAGACGCGGCCATCTATCCCGGCAGCTTCGACCCGATCACCTTTGGCCACCTGAACATCCTAGAGCGGGCCTTGGACATCTTCTCCCAAGTCACCCTGCTGGTGGCGATCAATCCCAACAAAGAGCCGCTCTTTTCGCTGGAGGAGAGCCGGGCGATGATCTCCGAGGCCATTAGCCACTGGGCTCAAGCCAAGGTCGATTTCCACGACGGCCTGACCGTTGACTATGCGCGACAGCACAACATACACACGGCCGTGCGGGGCCTGCGGGCGGTGACCGACTTCGAGAACGAGTTTGCCATGGCCTTGACCAACCGCTCGCTGTGGCCAGAGTTCGACACGGTCTTTCTAATGACCAAGGCAGAGTACATGTATCTCAGTTCGTCGGTCGTGCGCCAAGTGGCGCAAATGGGCGGGCAGTTAAACCAGTTCGTGCCGCCTTGTATCGAGCGACGCCTGCGGGAAAAATTCCAAAATGCCTGAGTCCCAACGCGAAGTGCAGGCCCTCCTCGCGCTGAGCCAAGCCGAGCGGCTCGGGCGCGTGCGGCGCTTGCTCTCCCACTTTGGCTCGGCGCAAGAGGCCCTCGCCGCCGCCGATTGGACTGCTGCCGTAGGGGCCAATGCATCCGAGCGGCGTCCTACGCAGGCCGACTTCGCTTGGGCCGCCGATCAATGGCAAAGACTCTGCGCGTCCGGCGGCCGCTGCCTAGCCCCGCCGGACGCGGATTATCCCCAACTACTGGGCCAAATCGCCGCGCCGCCCCCCGTGCTGTTTGCGCTGGGCCCAGACGACTTGACCCCTCCTACCGTGGCCATCGTCGGCTCGCGCAAAGCATCGGATAGCGGCAAACTGATCGCCGGCGAGCTGGCTCGCGGTCTAGTGGCTCAAGGCATCTGCATCGTCAGCGGCTTGGCTTTCGGCATCGATGCGGCCGCCCACGCGGCTGCGCTCGCGGCTGGCGGGCGCACCATCGCCGTATTGGGCTGCGGGGCCGATGTGCCCTATCCTCGCGCCCACACCCAGCTCTATCGCCAAATCCGCGAGCACGGTGCCATCATCTCCGAGTTTGCTTGGGGGGCACAGCCGGAGCGGGGAGCCTTCCCCCGCCGCAACCGCATCATCAGCGGGCTAAGCTTGGGGGTGATCATCGTCGAGGCCCCGCAAAAAAGCGGCGCACTGATTACGGTCCAACACGCACTGGATCAAAACCGCGAGGTATTCGCCGTGCCCGGGGACGTGCGCTCGGGCCGCAACGCGGGCTGTCACCGGCTAATCAAAGACGGGGCGAAGCTGGTCGAGGGCGTGGAGGATGTGCTAGAGGAATTGGCCATGTGGGCGGCACCGCGCCCGCAAAGCGCGCCCGCGCCTGTTCTTCCCCCGGAAGAAGAAAGCGTCTATGCCCTGCTCTCGCGCCAACCCCGGCACATCGACGAACTCGCCCAAGACAGCGCCCTGCCGCCTGCGACCCTGCTCGACGTGCTGCTGAGGTTGGAACTCGAAGGGCTGGTAGATCAGCTCGCGGGCAAGCGATTTTTGCGGCGAGCGGGATAATCCCACACAGTCGCTGGCGGACATATAGCCATCCGCCATCATTATCCGCCGATGGACGCCGATGCCTGTCATGCTGAGGAAGCCGACAGGCTGCCCAAGCATCTTATACCTACACGGCCTTGCCGGCAGCAGATTCTTCAACTCCGCTCAGAATGAAAGAGCAATGTTATGAATAACGTAGGGTGGCTATATCACCGTAGCTAGTCGTCTGAGTGCCCTATCTGCAAAGGTTCGTCGCGGTGGGATTTGGCGCGGAAAAAAGGCCGCGTCAAACGCCACAGCACGTACGCTGCGGCGAGCGCGGCAACGGCGACAGCCACCGGCGTTTGCCAGTCCATTTCAAAAGCCCAAGGCCGTGCCGACTTGGTACGTCGCCAGTGCGCCGACATAAGCGAGGGTCGTCATATAGCCAAAGCTAAACAGGGACCAGCGATAGGAGCCGGTCTCTTTTTGTATGACGACTAGGGTCGAGAGGCACTGGGCGCAGAGGGCGAAGAAAACCATGATTGACAGCGCCACCGGCAGGGTGTAAATCGGGCGGCCATCCGGCCAAGTAGCGGCGGCCAAGGTCGTGTGCAGGCTCTCGGATTCTTCGTCCTCACCCGCGCCGAGGCTATAGATAGTGCCCAAGGCCGAGATGATGACTTCGCGGGCCGGAAAAGAGGCGATGACCGCCATGCCGATGCGCCAGTCCCATCCCAAAGGACGCACGGCCGGCGCGACCCAGTGCCCGGCTTGGCCGAGATAGCTGTTTTCTACCAGCTCGGCCGCTTGGTGCTTTTCCAAGGCGTCGAGGGCTTGGGGCGCGACCGCTTGGCGCTCAACTTGGTGGCGCTCGATCACGTCTGCCGAGCGCGGGAAGTACGCCAGCGCCCACATCGCAATAGTCGTCGCCAAGATGAGACTGCCGGCGCGGACGACAAAGGCCCGGCTGCTGTGGTACACGCGCAGCAGCACCGTGTGCAGGTTGGGCGTCTTGTAGGAAGGCAGTTCCAGCAGAAAGGGCGGGGGATCTCCCTCGAGCAAGGTCCGCTTGAGCAACCAAGCCATCGGGATGGCGACGAGCGCACCGAGGCAGTAGAAGGCAAACAGGGTCAGAGCCTGCAAGCCGATGATCCCCCCCCACAGCGAGCGGTCTGGGACAAAAGCCCCGATGAAGAGCACGTACACCGGTAGGCGCGCCGAACAGCTCATCAGCGGTGCGACCAAGATGGTGGCAAAGCGGTCGCGCCGGTCTTCAATGGTGCGAGTGGCCATAATGCCCGGGACGGCGCAGGCAAAGCTGGACAGCAGGGGAATGAAGGCCGTGCCGGAAAGCCCCACGCGGGTGAGCAGCCGATCCATCAACAGCGCGGCCCGAGCCATGTAGCCGCTGTCTTCGAGTAGGGCGATAAAAAAGAATAAGATGGCGATCTGAGGCAGAAAGATGAGCACGCCGCCAACGCCGGCGATGAGGCCATCGACGACAAGGCTTTGCAGGGGGCCGGGAGGGATAAGCGCCACGGCGCGGGCGCCGCAGGCGGCAAAGAGCACGTCAACTCCATCCATCAGTGGCCCGGACCAAGTGTAAATGGCTTCGAAGACCAAGACGTTGATCAGCACAAAAATCGCCGTGCCGAAGAGGCGGTGCGCGAGAATGCGGTCGGCCCGATCCGAGCGGCGACCCTCTAAGCGGTCGGGCTGGGAAATAGCACGCGAGAGCAGGCCGTCGATCCAAGCATAGCGAGCGTTGCTTTCTAACTCGGAAAGGGAATCCGCGCCAGCCGTACGCAGGCGGTCCAAGTGGTCAGCGGTGCCATCACCAGCGAACTCCAACAGGCGGCGCTCGGCATAGCCGTCTTCATCAACTAGGGCACGCAGGGCCTCTACTGAGGAGAGCGGCTCGGAGACTGCGGCTTGCAACTCGGCTGTGGCGCGCTGAAGCTGATCGGGCAGTTCCACCCGCTGCGGTCGCGTGGGTGACGGACCCGCGTTCAAAGCCGCTAAAGTACGCCGCAGGTCATCCAACCCCTGCCGGCGATGGGCGCAGATCGGCACCACCGGTACGCCGAGCGCCTCAGACAAGGCACTAGAGTCAATGCGAATGCCCCGCCGGACTGCTATATCCCCCATATTGAGGACGACAACCAAGGGCACATCTATTTCTGCGAGCTGGGAAACTAAGTAGAGGTTGCGCCGCAGGTTGCTGGCATCGACGACCGCCAAGATGCCATCTATGGGCGGCGCGTCTTGCTGTTGGCCCAAGAGCACGTCAATGGCCAGCATCTCGTCGGGAGAGTGCGCGGCAAGGCTATAGGCACCGGGCAGGTCAATCAGGTCTAGCGAGTCTTCCCCATCCAGCGTCAGGGTCCCCGCTTTGTGTTCCACGGTGACGCCCGGATAGTTACCGGCGCGCTGCGAAAGGCCGGTCAGGGCGTTGAAAAGCGTGGTCTTGCCCGTGTTGGGGTTGCCGATAAGTGCGAGGGTCCGCACAGAGGGCCTGCTGAACAGGAAAAACTAGGGGACTAGGCGGATGGCGGCAGCATCCCTACGCCGGAGCGCGAGGCGAGTCTGTCCTATCTGGACGATGAGCGCAGTCCCGGAGCGCAGCACGCGCAAATGTTCTCCGGGCAAAAAGCCCAATTCGCGCAGGCGGGCGGCTAAGCGCACAGGGGCCGAGACTTCGGCGACGACGGCTTCGCCGTACTGAGGCAACTGTGACAAGTCGAGCGGGGAGGCTGATGTGCAGGGCGTTTTGCGAAATTCCATGCGATAGCTCCGGCTAGATTGGGCGGAAATCAGATTGGCTGCAGAAATAAGTGTTTAAGCCACCAATAAGATGTTCTGTATGCCAAACTTCTGTAAATATAGTCAATCAGAGAGCGGTACGTCAATGTATTTTTTAAGACTATAAAAAATGTTGACGGGCTAAAACAACTGATGTTGCGCCCGCGCCTCTTAGGAAGAGATACTTCGACTTCGCTCAGCATGACAGGTGCTAGTGTGTTCCTTCCTAGTGTCACGCTGAGCGCAGCCGAGTCGCTTCACCTCGACTGTCCTGCCTAAAGGCAGGGTGAAGCAGGCGAGCTTCACCTCGCCTTTAGGAGTGAACAGCATTTATCGACCGACCAGTGCCTAACGCATAGGCCCCGACGATACACAACGCCAGTTATTCGACAAGCGATGAGACGTTATTCATCTTAGCTGACGTTACGCAGTGCTTTGTCGCGGACGAACCAGTCCATGTAGGCGGTCCCCTCCAGCGGGGGAGGCAGGGCGAAGCTACGCCTTGGACGGCAAACTGCGTAACATCAGTCTTAAGTTCCGATCTACGAAATGCGGTTTTTGCAGGAAGAGGGGCAGCCATGACAAAATGGATTATAGGGGCGATGTTGCTCGGCGCGGCTCAAACAGGTGCGGTGGATTTTTACGCGCATTGGGCCGACGGGAAGGCCGAGATCTCTAGCTATGAAGTGATTCAGCCACGCTACGGCGAGCTGCGGCAGGGGTACGGGGTGATGATTTTCGTGACCGAGAGCCTGCACCCACAGACCTTTATCAAGGTCGATTCTCCGACGCTGGAGGCCAACCAATTCTACGCGCTCAAGCTCAACCACATCCTCAAGTTTACGACTGGGATATACGACTATTCGGTAATGACCTCGGTTTTCAGCCAAGTGGCGGGCGAGCGGCATCCCTTTGAGTTACGGCGCATTTCATTCAGTGCGCAGGAGTGGTGCGGGCAGGTCTTTGACGAGGCCCTGTTCAGCGACGGGCAGATCAACGGGCACATCAGCAGCTATTTTGCCAGTGAAGGCCGGGGCACCTATCGGCTAAAGCACCCCGAGCACTTCGCGAGCGAGGATCATCTGCTGATCCGCATCCGAGAGTTGCAAGGGCCGTTTATGGACTTGAGTGAGGTGCGGGAGGTGGAGGTGCTGCCGAGCTTTTGGCAGCTTCGGCAGGCGCATCAGCCCCATGCGGTCGTGTCCGGGCGGATCCACAAGGTCGCCGAGGAGCAGATTGAGACGGCAGCCGGCGCGCTGGCCAGCGTACGGTGGGAGCTGCACATTGGCCAGCGGCAGCGGACCTTTTGGACGGAAAAAGCCTATCCGCATCGGATTCTGCGCTGGGACGACGACGATGGAGGGCGCGGCACATTGATGCGGACTATGCGGGTGCCTTACTGGAAATTGCAGGCGAACGCAGACGCGGTGTACCGGCGAGAGTTGGGTATTCCCTGAGATTGGCGACGACCTGTCAGTGCATCAGGGTCAGCTTGTGGCTTTCGACCGCCCCATCGACCGACAGCACCAGCAGATACAGACCCGACGCCTGAAACCAAACCGGCCGGCGTCGCGACCGTCCCAGACATATTGGTGCGGGAGCTGGCCGCTGGGCCTTTGCGGCTAGCTCCCGCACCTGCTGCCCTAACTCGTCGTAGATACGAACCGAGATTGACGACCACCCCGCTGAGGCCGGTCAGGGAGAATTTTACGAAAGTGCGGGGTGTGCCAAGCGCAGCGACCATTTTGCGCGGGCCTTGCTGCTCAGGCCGAGTCGTATTCGGCCATTAAGCCGCGCAAGTAGCGCACGGCCTTGGGCACGGCGGTCTCTTCTGCTTCCACGTCCTGCCCTTCGTACACAACCGATAGCCAGCCATTGTAGCTGACCCCTTTCAAAATCTCGAAGATGCGCGGATAGTTGAGCCACTCTTCAACGCCGCTTTGGATGCGGTAGATCTTGCAGCGAACGTGGACGGCCAACGGAGCGGTTTCCTCGATACTACCGTAAAAGTTGAGGGCGGGATCCTCGTGTCCGCGTTGGCCCGAAGCCCCGGGCGAGCCGACGTATTGACCTGTGTCGAGGATGTGCGAGAAATAGGGGTTATCAACGCCCTCGATAATGCGGCGCACATCTTTGCCCGTGCGCGTGACGCAGCCGTGGTTGTGGTTGTGCAAGCCGACGACCACGCCCTTTTCCTCGCCGTGAGCCGCCACTTCCTCCAAGCAGGGCATCATCCGCGCCCACACATCCTCTTCGCGGTCGCCTTCGGGAATCCACGCGGCAAAGACCCGCACCAGCGGAATGCCCATGAACGCGGCCACATCGATCCACTCCTTGGCTGTGGCGACTTCGGCGGCGAGCTCGTCTTGAGGCTTGCCGAAGTTGGAGCTGACGCCAATATAGGAGAGCGCGATCCCGCGTCTAAAGGCCTGCATGCGGATGCTGCGCAGATACGCCGGGTCAAGCGAGGCAAAGGCACGCGTGTGGATGTCGAGGCCGTCGAGGCCGAGCTGGTAGGCGCGTTCAATAAACTGCTCCAAGTCGAGCTTATTCGCGGCAAATTCGTCTTTATAACTGAGGGACATGCAGCCTAGTTTGAGCATTAGAGGTCTCCTTGAGAGTGGGATTGGGCGCAATTTGCCATTCGCATGTATTGCGCCGACAAAATAATGAACTATAGCGCGGCGGCCAATTTGTCCGCAGTCGGGGCTTGTGCTATTTTCCGCGCTCCATCTCCAACGGAAAGCAAAGCTGTGATCGAAGTAGGAGAATACAAAGTCGCCGAGCCGGACGGCATCGAAACACCAGCCATGCTGGTCTTTGCCGACCAACTCGAGCACAACATAAAAACAGTCGGCGAACTAGTCGGAGGCAGCGAGCATCTGTTCGTTCACGTCAAGACCCACAAGTCCATAGACATAGCGCGCAAACAGCTCGCATCCGGCGTCGCCGGGTTCAAATGTGCCACGCTCAAGGAACTAGAAATGGCCCTCGACGCCGGCGCGCAGGAAGCCATTTTGTCCTACCCGCTGGTGCAAAAAAGCAAGGTCCTGCGATTCGCCTCGTTGGCTCAAACAGAGGCGACCGTCAGCGCGATTGCCAGCGCACCTGCACACGTGCAGCTCTTGGGCGCAATAGCCCAAGAGCTGCAGCAGATCCTGCGGGTGATGATCGACCTCAACGTAGGCATGTTCCGCACCGGCGTCCCTTTGGGCACAGCCGCCGATCTCTATCGCCAAGTCGCGCAACACCCCCACCTGTCCCTAGGCGGACTGCACTTGTACGACGGGCACGAGCACATCTCCGAGCCTAAGGCGCGCCAAGCAGCGGCCGAGCGGCACATCCGCGATGCCCAACGCCTAAAAGCGGCCCTCGAAGGCGAGGGTTTGGCCGTACCCCGGGTCGTCGGAGGCGGCTCCTTTTCCTTTCCATACTACGCCCGCGCCGAGGGGATGCACGGCTCCCCGGGCACCTGCGTGTACTGGGATGCTGGGTACGGCCGCATAATGGCCGAGCTACCTTTCAAATGGGCGGCCCTCGTCCTGACGCAAGTGGTCGATCGCTATCCCGAGCAGCATACGATCACCACGGACTTGGGCACCAAGGCCATTAGCGACGATGGCCCTATGCCGAGCCGGGCCAAGCTCTTGCAGAACGCAGAGGCCGAGTTGCTCAGGCAAAACGAGGAACACGGCGTCTTCTCTTGGCCCGAACCCCAACCCGAAGTCGGCACCTATCTCCTCGCCGTGCCTGGGCACGTGTGTCCGACGACGATTCGCTATCCGGGCGCACACGTTATCAACGGCCACGGGCAGGTCGCCGATTACTACCTGCACTCGGCCCGCGACCGCTCCTAATTAGCAATGCCTGCACAGTTGAGGCTGGCGGAGCTGGCCGCCAAACAGCGGCGGCGCGTCGTGGGCCTGATGTCCGGGACCTCGGCCGACGGGATCGATGCCGTGCTGGTCGATCTGTGGGGCAGCGGTGAATCTACGCGCTACGAAATTTTGTCCTTTAACACTACGCCGCTGCCCACTGCCTTGCGACGCGAGGTGTTCGCCCTCTTTGCCGAGGATGCTTCGCTCGACGCGTTGTGCCGAGTCAACTTTGCCCTCGGCGAGGCTTTTGCAACAGCGGCCCTAGCCGCGATCGAGCAAGCCAAGCTCGGTCCCGAGTCCATCGACCTGATCGGCTCGCACGGGCAGACCGTGCGCCATCTGCCGGGTAGCGGGGCCACCTTGCAGATTGGCGAACCAGCCGTCATTGCCGCGTGCACGGGCGCGGTGACCATTGCGGACTTTCGCGCGGCCGACATGGCCGTCGGCGGCGAGGGCGCACCGCTGGTGCCCCTAGCGGATCACCTGCTCTTTGTCCATCGGCACGAGGGGCGTCTGCTGCTCAATATCGGCGGGATAGCCAACATCACGGCCTTGCCGCCCAACGCCGATGCCAGCGCAGTACGGGCCTTTGACCTAGGGCCTGGCAACATGCTCATCGACGCGGCTGTGGCGCACGGCACCAGCGGCCGCGAGCACTTTGACCGCGGGGGCATGCGGGCGGCGCGCGGGCGCGTCGATGAAACCCTGTTGGCCGAGCTGATGCGCACCAGCTTCTTGCAGCGCGAGCCGCCCAAGTCCACCGGGCGCGAGGAATTTGGCGAGCCTTTCCTCGCGGACATTCTCCGGCGCGGCACGTGGAGCGATAACGACCTGATCGCCACGCTGACCGCCTTTACCGTGCAATCCATCGCCGAGGGCATTCGCCGCTTCTGCCCCAGGGAGTTCGCCAAGCTCTGGGTAGGCGGCGGAGGCGTCCACAATCCGCGCATTATGGCGGGATTGCGCCACGCGCTGCCGGGCCTAGCGGTGCGGTCGCTGGCCGAACTGGGCGTCGATCCCGACGCGCGCGAAGCCCTCGCCTTTGCGGTCCTCGCCAACGAGACGCTGATGGGCCGCACCGGCAATATCCCGACCGTCACCCGCGCACAGCGCCCGGTCGTTCTCGGCAAAATCGCCTTGCCGTGATTCGAGTGGCCAGTGGTTAGTTTCCCACCCGACCCTTCCTTTATAGATGGAATGAGTTGGGACTGATCACTGATCACTGATCACTGATCACTATTTTTTCTTGCTGAGAATCCGCGCCGCGAATATGTTTGCCCGCTAGTTTTCCGTACCAAACCACAAAGGAGATGCAATGGATCGCCGCGATTTTGAACTGCTGCGCGACGAAGAAATTTCCGAGCTCAATACCCGAGCCTTGCTCTACCGGCACCGCGCCGGCTGCGAGATCGTCTCGCTGATCAACCAAGACGAGAACAAGGTCTTTGGGATCAATTTCCGCACCCCGCCGGCCGATTCGACCGGCATTGCCCACATCCTCGAACACTCGGTGCTTTGCGGCTCGCGCAAGTACCCGGTCAAGGAGCCGTTTGTCGAGCTGATCAAAGGCTCGCTCAACACCTTCCTCAACGCCTTCACCTATCCAGACAAAACTTGCTACCCGGTCGCCAGCACCAACTTGCAGGATTTCTACAACCTGATCGACGTGTATCTCGACGCTGTATTTCACCCGCGACTCACGCGGGAAGTCCTGCAACAGGAAGGCTGGCACTACGAGCTAGAAGATCCCAGCGACCCGCTGCGCTACAAAGGCGTGGTCTTCAACGAAATGAAGGGCGCGTATTCCGATCCCGAGCGGATCCTAGCCGAGCGCACCCAGCAATCCATCTTCCCCGACACCGCCTATGGCGTGGATTCCGGCGGCGATCCGCGTCACATCCCAGCCCTCAGCTTTGACCAGTTCAAGCGCTTCCACGACGACTTTTACCACCCGTCCAATGCCCGCATCTACTTCTACGGCGACGATGATCCCCAGCACCGCCTCGCGCTTTTGCACGACTATCTAAGCGACTACGAGGCGCATCCGGTTGACTCTACCATCGGGCCCCAGCCGCGCTTTGCCGCGCCCAAGCGGCAGCAATTTCCCTATGCGGTCGATCCAGACGCGGTCGAAGAACCAAAGTGCTTTGTCGCGCTCACTTGGCTGTTGCAAGACGCGATTGACGCCGACGAGCGCCGTGCCTTGCAGGTGCTCGAACACGCGCTGCTCGGCACCCCGGGATCCCCGCTGCGCAAGGCCCTGATCGACTCCGGGCTAGGTGAGGATTTGACCGGCAGTGGGTTAGAGACCGAGTTGGCGCAAATGTTCTTCAGCGTGGGCCTGAAGGGTGTGCAGCAGGGCAATGCCGATGCGGTCGAGGCCCTGATCTTGCAGCACCTCGGCGACTTGGCGCACGGTGGGATCGACCAAGGGATGGTTGCGGCCGCACTGCACACCGCGGAGTTCCGGCTCCGGGAAAACAACACCGGGTCCTATCCGCGCGGTTTGGGGCTGATGCTGCGGCTGTTGACCGACTGGCTCTACGACCGCGACCCCTTCGCGTCCTTGCGCTTTGCCGACTCATTCGCCGCGCTCAAGGCCAAGCTGGCAGCGGACAACCGCTACCTAGAGGGGCTAATTCAACGCCACCTCCTAGACAACGCGCACCGCACGACCGTGGTCCTCCAGCCCGATGCTGAACTGGGGACGCGGCTGGAGGAGGAAGAGACCTCACGCCTAGCAGAGGCCCAAGCGCACATGAGCCACGCGGATTTAGAGGAGCTGGTTGCGGCGACGCAAAAGCTCAAGCACCTACAAGAGCAACCCGACGCGCCCGAGGATCTGGCCAAATTACCCCGTCTGCAATTGAGCGACCTCGACGCAGCGATCAAGACCGTGCCTCGGCAAGAGGACCAAATCGCCGGGGTGCCGGTGCTCCACCACGACCTCTTCACCAATGGCATTGCCTATCTCGACATAGGCTGCAATCTGCGAGTGTTGCCCCAAGAGCTTTTGCCCTATACCCCGCTCTTTGGGCGCACCCTGCTGGAGATGGGCACCAAGCGCATGAGCTTCGTCGATCTGCAACAGCGGATCGGCAGCCAGACCGGCGGCCTGAGCACCCATTCGCTGATAGGGGCGCGCCTCGGCGGCGGCCCGGCCGCTGCGTACCTCTTTTTGCGCGGCAAGGCCATAGTCGAACGGGTCGCCGACCTGACGGCGATTGTGCGCGACGTACTGCTAGAGGGCCGTCTCGACGATCGCGAGCGCTTCTTGCAGATGGCCTTAGAAGAGCGAGCTAGCGCAGAGGCCGGGCTGGTGCCGGGCGGGCACCGGGTAGTGTCCACGCGGCTGCGAGCGCAATTTGACGAGACCGGCTGGCTCGCAGAGCAGATGCGCGGTTTGAGCTATCTGTTCTTCTTGCGGCAGCTCATTGACGACATCCATCGCGACTGGCCAGCAGTGCAGGCGCGGCTAGAGCAGATCCGCGCCTTGTTAGTCAACCGGTCGGGTATGCTGTGCAACGCGACCGTGGCCGGCAGCGACCGCGCTACGTGTGACCAAAGCCTAGAAGCACTGTTGCGCGAGTTGCCCCAAGAAGCGCACTCGCCCGCGACTTGGACTCCGCATCTAATGGCTGGCGACGAGGGCCTGACCGTCCCCGCCCAAGTCAACTACGTGGGCAAGGCGGCCAACATCTTCGCGCTCGGCTACGAATTGGACGGGTCGGCGGCCGTCATCACTCGCTACTTGGCCACGACTTGGCTCTGGGATCGGGTGCGAGTCCAAGGGGGGGCCTACGGGGCTTTTTGCTCCTTCGACCCGTTTACCGGCGTGTTCGCGTACGCGTCTTACCGCGATCCCAACTTGCTGGAGACGCTGGAAGTATACGATCAGAGCGGATCCTTCTTGCGCGACCATCCGATCAGCAGCGACGAGCTGACCAAGGCCATTATTGGCACCATCGGCGACTTCGACGCCTACCAGCTCCCCGACGCCAAGGGCTACGCCTCGCTGATGCGCTATCTGGCCGGCATTGACGACGGCTATCGCCAGCAAATGCGCGACCAAGTCTTGGCCACCAAGGCCGAGCACTTTGCGGATTTTGCCGCTGTGCTGGACCAAGTCGGCGCAGCGGGCCGGGTTGCAGTATTGGGGTCGGCAGATGCGATTGCAGCGGCTTCGGCTGCGCGCGGAAATTGGCTGACGCCGGTCAAAGTGCTGTGAGCATCGACTGCCAGCGGAATATTCTATGCCGCAAAAGTTGTTTGCGCGACCGCCTAAGCGATTAGGCGGTCTTTATTTTAGCGACAGTTCACATAGTCGCGCTTGGTGGGTCATAGCGTCCCACTCGCATCCGGGCCTTCATAGGAGCGAACCTGTGTCTGTCTGTCGCGTATGCGAGTGGGAAGCCCTTAATTCCCCACAGAGCAAACATCATGGCCCCTGTCCCAAACATCCTCTTCCTCTTGACCGACAACCAGCGCAACGACCTGCTCGGCTGCGCCGGCAATCCGATCATCCAAACCCCGAACATCGATCGGCTTGCCGCAAGCGGCGTCCGCTTAGCAAACGCATTCTGCACCAGTCCAATCTGCGCCGCTAGTCGGGCGAGCTATCTCACCGGCGTCTATGAAAGCCGCCACCAATTCACCTTCCTCACACCACCCCTCCAACGCGCATTCACCGACAGCTCCTATCCGGCGGCCCTCAAAAGGGCGGGGTACCACACGGGGCTGATCGGCAAGTTCGGCATTGCCGCAAAAGGAATTGACCCTTCTCTCGAAGACGAGGACGCGATAGGAAAGATGTTTGACGCGTTCGACAACTACGAACATTGGACCGCAGACGGGTATGAAATCAGACAGCCGAACGGCCGCGTACGCCACCTGACCGACATTACCGGGGACAAGACGATCGACTTCTTACGCACCCATCGAAGGGATCATCCCAGCCGGCCGTTTTGTCTCTCCGTCAGCTTCAACGCACCGCACGCTCAAGACCACGACCCACGCCACTACATCTGGCCGGCGGCTGAAGAGCCGCTCTACGCGGATGTGAAAATGCCGGAGCCGATCAACGCCCATCCCGACTTCTTCTGGCGGCTGCCGAAATTTCTGCGCGAGACGGAAAGTCGCGGACGGTGGCAGGACCGCTATGCGACGCCTGCGGACTACCAGCGGAACATGCGCGGCCTGTACCGGATGGTGAGCGGCGTCGATCGCAACATCGGCAAGATTCTCGCGGCGTTGGATCAGCTATCGTTAGCCGCCAATACGGTCGTGATCTTTGCATCGGACCACGGGATGTACTACGGCGATCGCGGGCTAAGCGACTGCTGGCAGTTGAACGAACAGTCGATCCGCATTCCCCTGATCGTATTTGATCCGCGAGTTGACGAAGGTAATCGAGGGGTCATTCGCGAAGAAATGGCACTCAACATCGATGTGGCACCAACCATTCTCGAATTAGCCGGTTTGGACGCTGCGGATAGAATGCAGGGGGAATCCCTCGTCCCCTTGTTGCGCGGCAAAAAAGTCGAATGGCGCAAGGCGTTCTTCTGCGAGCATCGGTTCGACCGCGCCGACATCCCCAAGAGCGAAGGAGTGCGCACCCAACGCTGGAAATACATTCGCTACTACGAGCAACAGCCCTTCTATGAGGAGCTATACGACTTTCTCAAAGACCCCCACGAGTCTTGCAATCTCGCAGGCGATCCCAAGTTCTCAGATCAACTCGCACAACTGAGACGACAGTGCGACGCACTGTGCGTTGAATGCGCTTAGTCTGTCAGGCGTTTGGCGTACTCGCCGCGCGGGATGCGGAAGTACCCCTGAAAGCAGAGTACGCCCGCGGCCGTAATCACGGCACTGCTCAAAAACAACGCCCGATACCCTAGCGCATCGATTAGCCAGCCACCGCCGAGCGAAACGCCGGCACTGCTGATGCCGTAGGCCATGGCCAGGGCCGAACTCATAGTCACTCGCCAATGCTCGGGGACCAGCTCCTGCTGAAAGACGATATAGACCGAGCGGCGGATCGAGCTGAGAGCGACCAAGGCCATGCAGGCGGCTCCGGCCACCGCCCAATGGGCGACCAAGGCCAGAGGTATAAGGCACAGCACCATCGCCCCAGCGCCCGCAGTAATCACCGGCACCCGACCGAAACGCCGGCTGAGCGCCGGGGCGGCCAGTGCGGTACAGGCGGCCAAGAGCTGACCCCCGGCAGTCAGGCTGCCGATCAGCGCCGTAGAGGCCCCGAGGCCGTCGTCCATGTACACATTGAAGAAGATGCGGAGGCTGTTTTCTGCGGCCATCTGCAGGAAGGTGACTAGGCTCAAGGCGAGGACGATGGCCAGAGGAAAGGGTGCCGCCTGGCCGCGTTCCCTCGCGGGGGGTTTATGCGCGGGGGAACGGGTTGCTGCGATAGCCCCGGCACTGACGAATAGCACACCGGCAGCCATCAGCAGCGGATATCGGTAGGGGGCTGGGTGGTCTTCGGGCAGGCCGAGGAGCGCGGAGAAAAGGCCGGGCAGCAGGCCACCGCATAAGCTGCCGGCAAAACCCGCCAGCGGCCACAGGGCTACTTGGGTCGAGAATACGTGGTTGCGCAGTCGCGGCGGGCAGATCAGGGTCAGGAAGGGGATCGAGCAGACGAGGAAGAGCGTATTGCCGAGGACGCCGAGGGCATACGCCCCCATGATCCAAGCTAGCTGCGCGGAGGTAGGAGCGAACTCGCCGAGGGGCAACAAGCCGAAACCGAGGGCGGCGATCACCATGCCAGCGATCATGCTCTGGCGCGCCCCCCAGCGGTTGGCCAACAAGCCCGCGGGCATGCTCAAGAGGGCAAACGACAGCGCACCAACGGCGTTGACTTGGCCGATCAATTGGGGGCCGTAGCCCAAGCGCAGGAGATAGAGATTGAGCAGAACGGTATAGACGCCGCCGAAGATCGTGAAGCCGATCAGAGCTTGGCTAAAGAGCACTAGGCGCACGTCGCGGTTGAAAAGCGCAAGCGCCTCGCGATGAGTGGAGACCAATTTCTTTTTTGCTGGAATGGGAGATGGCAGTTATGTATTAGGAAAGTAAACCAACGGCTCGCGTCGAAAAAGGCCATGTAGCGGAGGCGACATGATGCGCAACAGCACATTCTGGTGCGTCTTGATATGGGCACCAGATGTCCTGGCCCAAGAGATAGTCCAAGTGCAGACGCCAGCCAGCACCATGCACGAGTTGGCCCGCGTCTCCGCCGGTTATTTTGCGATGGGATCGGCTGATGGACGGGCGGACGAGCAGCCCGTCCATCAGGTCTATCTCGACGACTTCTACATCGACCGTTTTGAAGTGAACAATGGTCAGTACGCCGCCTTTTTGAACGACACAGACCGCAACGTGGATGAGGGAGAGCACCTGCTGCTCGATGTGCGCGATGCCGACGCGCAGATCCGCTACGGTGACGCGGGATACACAGCCGTTCCCGGCACCGAGCAGCGGCCAGTCGCCGAGGTCTCGTGGTACGGTGCCCGTGCGTATTGCGCTTGGGCCGGCATGCAGTTGCCAACCGAGGCTATGTGGGAGAAGGCCGCCCGCGGCACCGACGGCCGCATCTATCCTTGGGGCGATTCCATTGACCGCAGCCGGGCCAACTACGGCCGCGAGGGCTGCTGTCGCGGCGACGACAGCGATGGCTTTTTCGCCTCGGCTCCGGTCGGCTCTTATCAGCGTGGGATTTCTCCCTATGGGGCCTACGATATGGGGGGCAATGTCTGGGAGTGGGTGGTGGATTGGTACGGCGAGGATTACTACGCGCAAAGCACCGAACGCGATCCGCAGGGGCCGGACGCAGGAATCAGCCGGGTGCTTCGGGGCGGGTCGCTGAGCAGCGATCCGTATCGCCTGCGCACCACCGACCGCAGTGGGCTGCCGCCTTCGGCTACCTACATCATCGTCGGATTTCGCTGCGCGGCGAGCGAACTCCCCGCCACGGCAGTGCAGTCGGCAAGTTGGGGACAGGTCAAGCGCATGACAGAAGAGGGTGATGCGCGATAAACCCGCATAAATGCAGCCAGCCCCTCAGCTTGTGCAAGCTAAGTGGCTGTTTATATTAAAAATTAAAGTGGTGGCTCCTCGCGGAATCGAACCGCGGACACAGAGATTTTCAGTCTCCTGCTCTACCAACTGAGCTAAAGAGCCACCAGAAGAAAGATAAAATTAAAACCCCTCATTTCCCTTGTCAAGGATGCGCCATGCCCGTCTCGATCATCCCGTTCAACATGCCCGAACCCGCGGCAATTCCTCCACACATCGTCGCATCGCTTGAGACTATGTCTCCAGACGAAGCCGTAGCCCAAAGCATGGATTTGCTGCTGGGCATCGAGGCGGCAGACACCATAGTATATGAGCGCGTCGGCCAAAGGGTAGTCCACACGGCCGGCGCAGGAGCTGAGGTCCTGCAGCGGGTGCTCGAACAAGACGGCGGGTGCTCCTTCGCCGCTCAGGACGGGGTCGAGAACTCCGCGTTGTTGCTGGTGGGGCAGGCCAGTACCGACGAAGAAAGCCCCCTGCCAGCAGGAGTGATGCGCTTCCTGCTAGAGGGGGCGGAATGCGGGTCCCTCGGCTTTAGCTACGTGTTGCCTCTCAAGACCAGCGATGGCCAGCTATGGGGCGCGTTGACTCTGATTCGCCGAGCGGCGAGCGGGCCGCTCAACCACGAGCAACCCAATCTGTGCGAGGGCATGCGGCGCGTGTTGAGCCGGCTGTGCAGTTAGGCCGAGACCGACTCGACGACTCCGTTTTCGAGCATCCAAGCCTCGACCTCGTCGCCATCTACGTCGGCCAACATCTGGCCGTTGATCTCGACGCAGGGCGAGAGGGGCTGGCCGCTTTTCTGTACCATCTCAGCGTAAATAGCCGGATTGTTGATAATGTCTTTATCTTCGTATGCCAAGCCGTATCTGGCGAAGGTCGTGCGCACACTATTGCTCCAGCCGCAAACCGGCTTCAAATAGGCGACGATGCGGGGGGCTTCAGCCATGATTGGTATTCCTTTCTGGCGTATATAGAGACGATTTTGTACTAGGTGGAATATAGAGCCGCGCCCCTCTCTGTCAAGCAGGGCGTTAGGTGATTGACGAACCGAGTACCTATGTGTTACATTTGAGCCATTCCCCTCCCCCTTGTATGGTTGCTCTCCTCACTTAACTATAAGGATTGGCAATGAGTTCTACAGAAGTCCTTTTTGTACGTGGCGGACGCCCCTTGCAAGGAGAGGTCGAGGTCCAAGGGTCCAAAAACGCCGCTTTGCCCATGTTGGCCGCTTCACTGTTGGCCACCGAAGGGCAAACCGTTTTGCACCGGGTACCCCCGGTCAAAGACGTATTGGTCGCCCTAGAAGTATTGCGTCGGCTCGGCGCACGCGTCGATTACGATGCAACAGAGGAAGTGGCCGTCCTAGACACCCGCGATGTCAAAGAGACTCGGCTGCCCGAGGATTTGACCAAGCGCTTTCGCGCCTCTCTGCTTTTCGTCGGACCGCTGTTGGCCCGCTTTGGCCGCGCTTGGATCCAAGAGGTTGGCGGCTGCACGATTGGCTCGCGGCCGACCGACTATCACTATCGCGGCTTTGCCCGGCTCGGGGCCGAGATCCAAGGTGTGGACGGCGGCGGCATCGACGTGGTGGCCAAGCGGCTCTCCGGGGCCTTTATGTACTGCGATTTGCCTAGCCATACCGGGGTGGAAAATCTCGTTATGGCGGCCTGCCTAGCAGAGGGCGAGTCCGTGATCGAGAACGCAGCCTCCGACCCGGAGATCGTCGATTTCGCGGTGCTCCTGCAAAAGATGGGTGCCCAAGTCGAAGGGGCTGGTACGCGGCGGGTGCATATTAAGGGAGTCGATGAGTTGGTAGGTGCCGAGCACGCGATCATGTACGACCGCCTCGACGCCGGCCTCCTAATGATGGCGGGCGCGATTACCGGCGGCGACATCGCCCTCAAAGGCGTGGTGCGCGATCACCTATACGTCTTTGAGGCCAAGCTACAGCAGATGGGTGTCGAGATGACAGAAGAAGAGGCTTGGATGCGGGTGCGCGGGCCGGAAACCTTGTCGCCGATCAACGTGGTAACCACCTTTTACCCCGGCTTCCCAACAGATCTGCAGCCTGGGATGACAGCCTTGGCGTGCATGGCCAAAGGCGATAGCTACATCCGCGAGACCGTATTCGAAGATCGCCTCGGCCACGTCAAGAACTTGCGTTCCTTCGGTGCTCGCATTGCGCCGGAAAAGGACCGCTTGGTGTTGGTGCACGGGCCGGCTCAGCTCAAAGGGAACAAGGTCAAGGCCATGGACATTCGCGCCGGAGCCGCCTGTGTGCTCGCCGGCCTAGCGGCCGAGGGCTACACCGAGATCGGCAACCTCTACCAGCTCGACCGAGGGCATGCCCACATTGAGCGCCGCCTGCGGGCTTTGGGCGCCGACATCGAAAGGCACTGAGGCGCGTTGCGCCCCAACGCTAGTAAGCGGTCGGGAGCTTGTGGCTCTCGGCCGCTTTTGCTTGCCGATTACTACTACAGGGAGGCACCATGCTTGTACACCCCGACGCAGTATATCTAGCGCGCTCGCCCATCGACCGCGCCGAGGCTCCTTTTGCGACCTACCGAGAGCTGGCCTATCGCACCTTCGCCGCCCTACAGGTGCCGCTACCTGCTGCAGGTACCGTCTTGCTCAAGCCCAATGCCACCGTGCTCTATCCACCGGAAAAGCGCATCATCACCCACCCCGGGTTTGTCGGTGGCCTACTCGACGCCCTGCGCGACTGCGGCGTATCCGCCGAGCGCATGGTGGTTGCCGACGGCCAGTCCGGGGAAAACCCTACGGCTGGGCACACTTGGGAACTATGCGGCTATCGCGCCATGGTCGAGGCGCGGGGTGTGCGGCTCGCAGAAATGAACACCGACGAGGATGCCCGCGTCGTCGAGGTCTCCGGCGGCGTGGTGTACGAGCAGTATCCCCTGTACCGCGAAGTGACCGATTGCGCCTTCTTTTTTAACGTCCCCCTCGCCAAGTGCCACAACTTGGGCTGTACGACCTTGTCGATTAAAAACCTGATGGGCATCATCGCCAAGCCCGAGCGGCACCTGTGCGCGATCCAAGTCGTGGACGAGCCCTGCGCCGAGGAGTTGTGGCGGCTGACCGAGAGCGGTCTCAGCCTCTTCGAAGACCGCTTCTATCACAAGCTCTGCGATCTATTGGTCGCGCTGCGCGGCTTGGAAATTCCGCGGCTTTCAGTGGTAGATGGCCTCGTCGGCCGCGACGGCACGGCGTTCAACGAAGGAGCCAATTACCCCCTCGGCTGGGCTTTGGCCGGCGTCAACGAGGTACACGTAGATGCAGTAGCTACCTACCTAATGGGCCTCGATCCGCAGGCCACCCCCTATCTACAATTCGCCTACGCCCGCGGCCTAGGGACTATTGACCCGAGGGAAATCGAGGTCGTCGATCTCGCGAGCGGCACGGCGCTCAATGGCGCGGCTCTAGCAAAGCTGCGGCCTGCCGCGCCGCTGATGCCCATCGCCCGCCTCAACCAAGGCAACTACTACAAGCGCTTTCGCACCGACGGATCGGCCGTGCCTTGGCGCTTGGACGATGTCAATGCCCAACGCCAGCAGGACGGTCTGGCACCCGTTCCCTATGAGTCAGCCCGCGCCTGAGCACACCCTCCGCGCCTGCCAGCGAGCGGTGGACGAGTGGATCGCCGACGTCGGCGTGCGCTACTTCTCCGAGCTGACCAATACGGCCGTGCTGATGGAGGAAGTTGGCGAATTGGCGCGGATCATGGCCCGCACCTTTGGGGAGCAGAGCTTTAAGGAGGGCGAAAAAGCCGACCTCGGCATGGAGATGGCCGACGTACTCTTCGTCCTCATATGCCTCGCCAATCAGACTGGGGTTGACTTGGAGGAATCCTTCCAGCGCGCGTTGGCCAAGAAGACCCAACGCGACCGCAGGCGTCACGCGGAAAATCTCAAACTCCAATCGTGAGGTTCTACGGCCTCTATCTCGCGGCTGTGCTGCTAGCCGGGGCCGGGTGCGAGCCACAACAGCGTCCCACCGTTCCCATCCCCATAGGTCCACTCGTCGTGGGCGCGTGGCTGCCGGCCGGGCTGGACACCTATCGGTTCAGCACCGAGGATCGGCAGCAGCTCGTCGAACTGGGCCTGAATCAAATAGAGTGGTTGCAGCGGGCCGAGGTGGAGGGAAAAACGGCCGAAGAGTGGGCCATGGCCTTTTGCAATGCACGCGGCGTACAGATGCCGGTCTTTTACGAGCCGCGCGGCTTGACGCCCTATGACAAGCTGCAACACTGGGCCACGCGCTCCCCGGTGGGCGCGGGTTTTGCCGACTCGCTATCGCTACGAGTGCAAGCACTGGCCGCGCAGTGGGAGGACGCGGCCGGGTTGCAGGGTTATCTGGTGGGGCACGAGGATTATCAGCAGAAGTACTACGACGCGCTCGCCGAGGTCGTGTCAGCACTCGGGCGCGTGGACTCTCTGCGGCCGGTCCTTACCGTGGGGCGGCTCGACCACTACGAGGACAGCCGAGCCTTTACCGACGCGTTTTTCCAAAGGAGCGGGCCACCCAATATCTTCCAACACGAGCACTACGTATTTAGAAATAATGCGCCGAGCGCGGGCGCGGGCTTACAGCACCGGCTCAGCGCATTGCTCGCCGGATACGACCAAGTCGCCGCGCACCTGCGCGGGCACTGGGGGCGCTGGCACGCCATCGTGCAAGTACACGGCGAGACGAGAGGCGAGAAGCCGTACTACCGCAAGCCCGCGCCCGCGGAGATTTCCGTACAGGTGGGGTTGGCACTGACGCGGGGGGCGTCTGGCATCGTTTATTTTCTCTACAGTTCGGGCATCGAAAAGGTGCATAATGCCCGAGGCGAGCTAGTCCAAGTGCAAGAGTACGAGGGGTTGGTGGATAGGGATGGGGATCCTACGGCGAGCTATGCGGCCGTGCAAAAGATCAACGCGCAGCTACGCGCACTGAGTCCGGTGCTCGCGGGCCTGTACTTTCACGGGGCGACCAGTGCGCATCCCCTCGCTGCAAACGAACTAATCGCCATGGCGGATGCGGACTTGGAATTCGGTTTTTTTGGCAACCGCCAGCAGCAGACGCACGTGTTGATAGCCAATCGGTGGACTTGGAAACGGCGGCGAGTGGTACTAGGCGTGAAGAAGGATGCGGCCCGCGATGCAGCGACCGGCGCGGCCTTGGTGATCGAGGATCAAACCGTGGCCGTGGAATTGGCGGCGGGCGGATTTAGGTTGTTGGCCGTGGGGGATGGCTGACGAACGCGTCATGTGGCTTCTCCCCTCCAGCGAACAGCCGGCAAGTTGTGCTGCACACGGCATCCGCTTACTTTGGCGCAAATTTCTACATCCTCTTTTGCAAAAGGTCGGCCCATGAGTTCTCGCAACGGTTTTATCGAAGCGCATATTTACGATTACATCCTCGCCAACTCGCTGCGCGACCGAGACGAACTCAAGCGGTTGCGGCAGGAGACTAGGGCCATGCCCATGGGCGGGATGCAGATCTCGCCCGATCAGGGGCAGTTCATGGGGCTGCTCGTCGAACTGATCGACGCCAAGCGGATCGTCGAGGTGGGGACCTTTACTGGCTACAGCAGCACCGTGCTGGCGCTGGCTTTGCCAGCGGACGGGCATCTAATCGCCTGCGACGTCAGCGACGAGTTTACCCGCATTGCCCGGCGTTATTGGCAAGAAGCCGGCGTGGCCGACAAGATCGAATTGCGGTTGGGACCAGCCATAGCAACCCTCGACGGAATGCTCGCGACCGGGGAAGCCGGTCGCTTCGACATGGCCTTTATAGATGCGGACAAAGAAAATTACGACGCCTATTACGAGCGCTGCCTGCGGCTCTTGCGCCCGGGCGGCTTGATCCTAATCGACAACGTGCTGTGGGGCGGGCGGCCCGCCGATGCCAACGAGCAGGCCGAGAGCACCGTGGCAATCCGAGCACTCAACGCCAAAATCCGCACCGACGAGCGGGTGACCGCATCTCTGCTGTCGATTGGCGACGGGTTGACGCTGGCGCGGAAGCGGTGATCTGTGCAATGCGCTCCAGTTTTCCCACCGCAATCTACAACGTCCCCACCAGCCAATCGGTAGCCAGTACCTTCTCTTCGATTGACACCGCCGTGCCGACCCCCGGTGTCGGCTTCTTCACGCCCTCGCAGGGCTTTCGCTCCGACGGTACGCCTCGCGGCCGTTCGACACCACGCCGGCCTTCGATGTCTCCATCGGCTCGGACTCAGAACCTGCGGTCAACTGGGGCGGCAACGACTTGTTCGAGCAAGTCATCGCCAACGTGAGTGCCAACTTCGATCCCGTCGTCCGCATCGACTTCCCGCGCCAATACATGCGCTTTTTTCGCTGGCACCGGCAAACGTTGCTGGCCGACGAGGAAGCACTCAACATCTGCGCCGACTGTGGTGGCCAAGGCAACCAAGCCATCGCGCTCAAAGGCTCAATCGGAGGATTTGAGATCTTCGGCCAAGGCATACCACAGCGCATCGTTTATCTCAGCCAAGTCGCGAATTTTGGCCGCCTGCACTGGGCGGGCACACCGCTGCGCTTAGTCAATGGTACGGTCGTCGCAGATCCCGACGCCCCAGTCTCGCTCCAGGCCAAAGTCCGCGTCGGCCACGATGACAGCCCGGCGACCTACCACGGATACATCAACATCGGCCGCGGAGGTCTCATGCGAACACTACGAGACGCTCACAGCCCACCTTACCCGCTCGCACAGCGCAAACGTGCCGGGCGGGAGCTGGGAAGCCGGCAGCAACGCGGCCGCGGCCGGGCGAATCATGGACGGCAACCGCGAGACCTTCGGATGCACCACCCAAGGCAACCTCGGTTGACCTAGGGGCTGACGCTGGCGACGATACGGCACTGTGCATCATTGCCGTGGAGTACTGATATTGCTCTGATAGGATAATTGCTTACGGCGCGTTATATTAGCCCATGCCCGTGGAAGGAAAGCCGTCATGCGCCGTGCCATAATCATCCTATTCATCCTAATTTTAGCGCAAAGTGCCACCGCCCAGATCGCCCACTGGCAGCTAGGCGGTAGTGGCCTGTCTTGGAGCGAAAACGACACGACCCGCCTCTTCGTCGATTTTGCAACTACCCCCGGTGCCATCCAGCCGACGCACTTCACGCTGGATGAGACGGTTTTTTCCCACATCGACAATTGGACCTTCTGGCGCGACCCCAGCGACCGCGTCTTAGATTACCTAGACGGCGAAACTCCCCGGATGTGGAAGTGGAACCACGGCGTGCCCGACCCGTCGGAAAACGGCTCTTGGCTCATTGATGGCAACTCTATCACCTATAATCCGCCCAAAGCCGACCGCATTGAAAAGGAAACCTTCACCATGGATTTGGCCGTTTTGGTGCCGGCGGTGGCCTTCGGCTTTATCCCGCCTAGCGAGGGCTTTCGCTCCGACGGAACCCCGCTGGCAACGGACTTCGTTCCCGCCTTTCAGGTGACCGCCTCGGTCGCGCCCGAACCCCCAGTCCTCGAAGGCAATGTCAACCCGCTCTCCACTGTCATCGCCGACATCAACTCCAATTTCGAACCCAGTGTGCGCATCGACTTCGCCCGTCAGTACCTGCGCTTCTTCCGCTACCGCCGGACGCTCTCGCTACTAGACGAGGACGCCCAAGCCAAGAGCGGCAACGTAGCCATCGCCCTGATCGGCTCTATCAGCGAATTCCAGCTCTTTGCCCAAGGGGTGCCACAGCGGGCCATCTACAAGACCAAGGTAATCCACCTCGGCGAACCCGTGAACTTTGGACGGCTATTCTGGCAGGCCACGAAGTTCCGCATGGTTGATGGGATCCCGGTGGAAACTCCCGACGCGACGGCCCAAGTCAAGGTCGAGGTGCGCACCGGCCTAGACGACGACCCGGCGGTCTATCACGAGTACATGGACACCGGGCTCGAACGCGTGGTCTCGCGCGATCACTACGAAAACGCACTGCGCACTCGTTTCGTGCGCATCACCGCCGCGTCCGACCTGAGCGAACGCCAGCCCAAGCCGGGAGTTCGCGCGTCCATCGGCTACGATTCAGACCATTGGACTTTCTGGTCGGCACCCTTCGTTGAATCGGGCCAACCGATCAACCTGCGCAACGGCACCTATTTGCAGTTCCGCGTCACCATGGAGAGCGATTCCTTCGACGACTTCGTGCGCCTCGACTCGTTGTGGATCGAGACCGCCCCGCTGTTGGCCGCCAACGTGCGCGGCGAGGTGGCCCCCCGATACGACCTGCAGCCCGTCGGCGGGATTACCCAGGTCCCCCTCGGCGAAGCAATAGAATTCGTCTATGACCTCCAAGCCGACTTTGAGGCGGTTGATGCACCCGGCTTCGACCTGTTGCGCATTCGCACCGGGCATCAAACCGAACTCAAAAGCCTGCAACTAGGCGAGGCCCGCACGGAAACTGCGCCCGCCGCGGTCATCCAAGAGCCCGAGGGCCTGCTCATCCACCTGCCCGATCGCATCACTCGCGCCAACAACCCGCCGATCCGCATCGTCTTTGGGACGGAGATATTTGAATTCGCTACCACCTTCCAGAGCGAGGTCCTAGACAGCGAACGAGACGTTCTTCCTCAACCTGTAGTCGGTGCCGATATCGGCGAAGCCATCTCGACCAACAGCCTGCGCGTACTCGGCACCACCGAGCAAAAAACCGCCTTCATCCAGAACCTAACCTTTTCCTCTCGGGTCTTTTCGCCCAACGGCGACGGCATCAACGACGAACTGCACGTGGCCTATTCGCTATTTCGCTTGCCCGAAGCCGTGCCCGTCGTCCTCGTCGTCTATAGCCTCAATGGCCGGCGCGTGGCCCTCGTCGAGGCCGGCTTGCAGAACGCTGGGCCGCAGAGCCTGCGCTGGGACGGCCGCGATGAAACGGGTCGGCGGCTGCCGCCCGGCCTCTACCTGACGGCCTTAGACCTGCGCTCGGAATTTGCCACTGATCCCCAGCTCCGTCCTTTGGGCATCGCGTACTAAGTGAGGATCCAATGAGACGCGCAATCATCGCCTGTCTCGCACTGGCCGCCCCGCTCGCAGCGGATATGCTCTCCTTCGACGGTGCCGAGGAATGGGCCCAGTGGCAACAGCCCTTAGGCTTGATCCAAATCGGAGAGCAGGGCCAGCTCACGCTCGTCAAATTCCGCAAGGACATCAACCTCGTCGAGGATGCACACCGCTTCACCCACGAGACCCGTACCAGAGGCGACGCCGTCGCCGGTGGTCTCTGGCAAGCCGGCTCCAACCCGGACGACGCTCCGCTGGCCATCGACGGCGATCCAACGACCTATTGGCAACCTAGTCCGGACGACGCCCGCGAGGACTGGTTTATCACCATCGACTTAGGCCGCGCGGCCCTCGCCCGCGAGATTCGCCTGAAATTCCCCGACCAAGAGGGTGTGCGCCCATTCCGCCAATTTCGCGTCTTCACCACCTCTGGCGTACGCATCTCGGCCACTGAAGATCTCTTCCTCTACCGCCAAGTTTTCCGCACCACGCGCCCCAACGCCGAATCCGAAATCGCCATCCCGCTCCGCTACGCCGGTCGCGACAGCGCACTCGTAATTGACCCTGACTTGGATTTAACGCCTGAAGAGCGCAATCACTACCGGTTGATCCAGTACATCCAGATCGTTTCCGAAGAGCAAAATGAAAACGCCGCCCTCGCCGAGGTCGAGGTCTTCGGCATTGGCGACAACATTGCCATCGGCACCAGCCAGCGCGGCAATTTTGTCGAAGGCGATGGCACCGGCTCTACCTTCAACCTATTCGACGCCAACCTCAATACCAACAATACCGTTACCGATTGCCGCGGCGCGCTGTCGGAATGGGCCGAAGGCGGCACGTGGTTCCGCGCGGACCTAGGCGCGACATTCTTTATCGACGAGATGTTCATCTACTCCATGCAGCCAGACGAAGGCACATTGGGTTTCACCATCTCTGGCACTGGGCCGGGGCACACCCTCCTTTTTTCCGACGGCACTCCGGCCACGGGCACTGCCCCCATCGTCGAAGTGCCCGAAAACGTCGACTACGCAGCAGTCTTCACTCACCTAGCCCCCAACGCCGACAACTTGCTTTACATGCGCTACCTGTTCGAGCCGCGCAAGGCCCGCTACCTGTTCTGGCACGGAGTTAGCTGCAGGGGATGGGGCATTGTCAAATGGGGCGAGATGCAACTGTTCTCTCCGGGTTATCCGGCCCAAGTCGAGTTGCAGTCGGCCTTTATCAACCTCGGCGAGGAAGTCGGCGATGGGCGGCCCAAAGTCATCAAGGCTCTGCACTGGGATGCCGAGCTGCCTCCGGGGACCAGAATGCAACTGCGCTCGCGCTCGGGCAACGCGCTGGCACCGGCCTATACGTTTCGCAATAAGCTCGGCGAAGAAATCACCGAAGAAAAATGGAAGAGTTCCCCCAAAGTGCTGCGCGGCGCTATCGACACTGCGCTGGTCGTCGGCGAGGATTGGGACGCTTGGAGCAATGTGTACCAGTTTTCCGGTGAGACCTTCAAATCGGCCAGCCCCCGCCGCTTCATATTGCTGGAGATGATCCTCTCCACCGAAGATCCATCTATCGCCCCGACCATCAACTCGGTCTCAGTCGAATTCGAAAACGCCTTAGTTCAAGGCGCGCGCGGCCGTGTTACCCCCCGCGAGGCCCTTCCCAACCAAGACACGCGTTTTACCTACACTCTCTGGCCCGAGGCCGATGAACTCGACAGCGGCTTCGACCGCCTGCGCTTTACAGTACCCGAACCTGTTGACCTACAGAGCGTCTCGGTGATGGTAGGCGCAGAAAGTGTCGTTCCGGCCGCCTTGGACATGCAGGCCGACTCGCTTTTCATCGCGTTGCCGCAGGTGATCTCCGGCGACTCGCTGCAAGTGATCTTCACCACCCGCCTGCTGCAAAATGCCACCGTCTTTGCCCTCGACTTAGGATTGAGCCAATCGCCAAGCCTGTGGCAGTCGGTCGAGGCAGCCGAGCGCCGCTCCAATATCGTCATGCTGCCCGAACTAACCAGTAGCAGCCAACTCATCAACGACCTGCAACTAGCCTCTCCGACTGTAACCCCCAACGGCGACGGCATCAACGACCGGCTGGAGGTGCGATTCGTCGCCTTCAAAGTCGAGGGCACGGAGCCGAGGGTAGAAGTCTTTGACTTGGCCGGGCGCCAAGCAGCACTCCTCACCCCAAGCACCGAGGGCTCGCAACGCCTCTTCACTTGGGACGGCCGCGACGCCGACGGAGCGCGCGCCACCCCCGGCCTGTACGTCCTGCGCGTCAAACTGGGTGCCGATGCAGGCAATGATACCGCGCTCCGCATCATCGCCATAGCCTACTAACAAAATGACCGAACAAGCCTACGACCTGTTGGTTCGCGCCCCGCGCCTTTTTTGCGAGGATAGCGGCCTAGATGGCCCCGGCGCAGTGGCCATTCGCGGCGACCGCATTGTCGCCTCCGGTCCCGGCGTCGAGGGACCAGCCTACACCGTGCTCGACTTTCCCGACGGGCTCCTCCTCCCCGGCCTAGTCGATCTGCACACCCATCCGGCCCGCGGCCAATCGCGCTTTGGCATAGACCCGGACATTCACTTTTTGCCGCGCGGCGTCACCACTGTCATGTCCCAAGGCGATGCCGGGGCCTTGAACATAGACGATTACCGCCGCACCGTGATCGAGGCATCGCGCACCCGCGTGCTCTTGGCCATCAATCTGTGCAAACACGGCGAGACGCATCCGGTGTGCTGCTTCAACGACTTGGCCGACGCCGATGCCCAAGCCTGCGCCGACGTCATCGCCACGGACGACCGCAGCATTTGGGGTATTGCCGTCACCGGTGGAGCCTGCGCCGATCTCGACCCACGCCCCATTATGGCCGCCGGACTAGAGGCTGCGGAATTGAGCAGCAAACCGCTGCTGGTAGGCACTCGCCTCAAACCCGACTGGCCCCGCCGCGAACAACTCGCCCTGTTGCGCCCCGGCGATGTGGTGACTTACTCCCTCAATGCTCTGCCCGAAAACCTGATGGACGGAGACCGCATTGCCGACGATGTATGGCAGGCCTGCCAGCGCGGTGTCCTCTTCGACTTGGGACACGGCATGAACTCCTTCAGCTTTCCCATTGCCGAGGCCACCATTGCCCAAGGGTTTCTCGTCGATACGATTTCGACCGACCAGTACAACCGCCATGTTGACAGCCGCCCTCAGCACGATCTCCCCCGCACGATGTCCAAACTCATCGCTGCCGGCATGGCCGAAGCCGATGTATTCGCCCGCGCCACCGCCCGCCCCGCCGAGGTACTAGGCCTAAAGGGCGAGGTCGGCACCTTGGCCCCGAGTGCCTGCGCCGACTTGGCGGTGCTGCGCTGGAACGAGGAGGCCCTGCCCTTGCGCGACGTCAACGGCGAGGAGCGGCCCGGTGGCTGTTGGGAGCCTGTGGCTACCATCCGCGGCGGCCAAGTGGTTTAATTATGAGTTAGGAATTGTGGAGGATTTCTATGACCGACAAACTAGCGCGTGGGATCTGGCCCGCGCTCGTCACTCCGTTCACCGACGACGGCAGCGCATTGGCCCCCGCGTGCGTCGAGCCGCTCGTCAGGCACCTGATCGAGGCTGGCTCGAACGGCTTCTTCGTCTGCGGTGGCACGGGCGAAGGGATCGCCATGAGCGTACCAGAGCGCAAAGCTATGGCCGAAGCGACCATCGCCGCGGTCGCCGGTGCCGTGCCGCTGATCTTTCAAGTCGGCGCGACATCCACGGTCAATGCGGTCGAATTGGCCCAACACGCCGCGGCCGTTGGTGCGGACGCAGTGGCCTCGATTGCGCCGGTGGAAAAGCCCAATGACCTCCAAGCCGCGGTCGCCCACTACGCATCTATGGGTGCGGCTACCGATCTGCCCTTCTACGTGTACTGGCTCTCCCACACCGCCGCCAAGGACGTTACAGCCGAACAGTTCCTCGAGGCCATGGAAGCCGTGCCCAACTTCAGCGGCCTCAAGTTCACCGATAGCAACTTCTACCTCTTCCAACGCCTCGTACAGCTAGGCGGCGACCGCCTCAACCTAATCTCCGGCCCCGACGAAATCTGCCTCGGCGGCATGGTCGCCGGCAGCGACGCGGCCATTGGCTCGACCTACAACATCATGCCCAAACTGTTCGTGGAAATGAGGCAACACTTTGAAGCGAGCGATATACGGCCAGCCATGGCCCTGCAAGCGCGAGCCAACGAGGTCATCTCCACCTTGTCCCACTTTGACCTATTAGGGGCCGTCAAGGAGATTTTGACCATGCGCGGGCTGCCCGTAGGCCCTACCCGCCCGCCTCGCATCCCGTTCGACGATGCAACTCGCGCCGCGCTGTGCCGGGCACTAGACGACCTCAGCTTCGCAGTGGAATGAGGGCCATTTCCCTCCCGGACGGCGACCTGCGCTGCGCCCCCGACTTTTTGGCTCCTGCCGAGGCCGACCTATTCATGCGGCAACTGTTGGACGGTATTAAGTGGCAACAGCACCACGTCGTCGTCTTTGGCCGCCAGCTTCCCGCACCGCGTCTTTCGGCGTGGCACGGGTCCGCCGAGGCCCACTACGCCTATTCGGGGCTAGCGCTGGAGCCGCGCCCGTGGACCGCACCGCTGCTAGACCTCAAGACGCGGATCGAAGCGGCCGCCGACTGTCCCTTCAACAGCGTCTTGCTCAATCAGTACCGCGACGGCCGCGACAGCATGGGCTGGCACAGCGACGACGAGCCAGAGCTAGGAGCCAACCCGACGATCGCCTCGCTGAGTTTGGGCGAGACGCGGCGCTTCATCCTGCGGCACAAGCACCGCGACCGCTCACTGGTCGAAATCCCACTCGGGCACGGTGCGCTCCTCATCATGCGCGGCCCGACCCAAACCTACTGGCAACATCAAGTCCCCAAGACCCGACGCCCGTGCGCCTTGCGCCTCAACCTCACCTTCCGCCGCATCGTCGCTACTCGACGACCGCCCACCGGTGTGCCTTAATCCCCTGCCCTTGCACTGCAGCTAGCGAGACTACCCACCGCCGACACCATTCGTCGTAGTTTCTTAGCTCAGACGCGGGGTTGGACCGGTTGCGGGCCACGAAGTCGGGATGGAAGGGGCGACCGGTCGGCGTCCCCGTCTTCTGATAGCGCAAGTCCATACTCCAGCGCACGGTGGGCGTCGAGCGGTGCGGCGTCTGCTTGTCCATCAGCAACACATCGCCTTTGTCCATCGGCAAAGTGCGCGGCGCAGCCTGCGGCATTTCCTCGTCGATGATCACCATGCCTCTACGATGTCCGGGGGTGCTGGTCCGAGAAATCGACTTGGGCTATCAAGCGGCGGGCCAGTACTGACGAGCACCAGCACCGCCCATTGGGATGGCCGCGACCATCGCGGCGAGCACGTCCCAGCGGCGTATATCTGTACCGCTTGCAGGCCGGGCCGGTCGTCGAGGTGTGCAAGATGGTCGTCGTTAAATAAGACAACAGCGATCTCGCAGCACCTAAATTCCGGTCAATCAGAACGCGGCCAGTGCCCTTTGTGCGTCGAACTGAAAACGAATGCGGCCTCAAGGGCCGCCCTAAAACGGATGACAGAGTAAGGTATGGAGTTATCCGATGATGAATCCCAAAAGTGGAGACGTTGCACAACAACTTCCGGCAGTCGACCTGTGCGCAACGGTAGGATTGGGCTTGGGAGTTCATAACAGCCACGGTCAACCGGCAGTTGAGAAGGGCAAAATCTACTGGACGGATGATGGTGGGATACAGATCCGACGAGCCGACCTAGACGGCTCTAAGAAGCGTTCTTAAAACCAAGGTTTCGGTCTCTCACTCGGCTCCAAGTATCTGGGACCCAGGGCATCTCGCTCTATGAAAAACGCTTGACGCCAAGGCCACTAAACAGCCTCGCAAAGCAGCTCGAAGGGGATTTTAAGAACGCTTCTTAGACAAATCTGCTTAAGTCAAGATAAAATTTGCATTTGCTCGAAGTCTTTTTATATACTGGTAGAAACCTAAAATTGGCCGGTACAAAGGCTTACATACAACATAGAGTAATGAGTTTCGCCCATATTCCCATTTGGAGAAGGGAGGTGGCAATAGCAAAATTGGGAAAAACGAAGTTTCGCAGAAGTACTCCGCTTTCATCAGTTATACCAGCTTGGAGAGTGCATTATGAAGACGTTTTTAGCCAATATTTGCCTCGCAGTAGCTTTCGCCTTGCTGCCTACCCACTCGGCATTCGCCCAGGGTGCCATAGGCGGCGAGGCGAATGAAATAACCGAGAGCCGGATGCCTACGGTGCTAACGATCGAAGTCGAGGACATGAACAGCAACAGCTTCCCTGTGGATATTCCCTTTACTATGTCGGGATCTCCCGCCACCGTCTATCTGGCTGTTTACACGAACTTGGGGGATGCCGATCTCCCGGGTCTGACGGTGGAGGGCGATTTCAACTGGCATACTTATCAGGAAGTGAACTACGCTCTGTGGGTTTCCCCGGGCTCTCGCTTTGAGCCGGGTTCGCATTCAATCCGGTGGGATGGAAACGATATGAACGGCAATCAGGCCGATCCCAATGCCAGCTATCGGTTCTTTATCGTCGGCCTTGACGACCAAGCACCTATCAACATGGTGGGCTATGCCAATGAGCGACACACGGCTGAGTCGTGCTTGGCCCGTGATCAGAACGGCGATCTCTTCATTGTGACCGGTGGTAGCACACAGCGGCTGACGGCGGATGGGCCGCGCCATTTGTTCCTCACTCGCGTCGGCACTAACTGGCTGGAGACGCCAGGCGCGTGGCAGGCCATTGACGTCGAGAACGAACTCATGACTGTTTTCCACGAGGACGACGTTATGCCGGCGGAGTGGCAGGGTGGCGGCAACGGCAAACAGTATGGTAGTCTGCCCGGCGACTTCTACGGCGATAGCTGGGACGGAACGGTCTATGGCTCCATCAAGTTCAACGTCGATCCGGCGAACGGTCAAGTCACCTTGGACCGGAACTTCGGCACTGAGGGGGACGGCCGCATGAAGTTCGAGCCCTTCAGCGATGGGAATCTAGCTGTGGGATCGACTGGCATAGATGTATGGAAAGGACGGCTCTACTACCCCATCTACGACCGGGGTAGAGACGCGCCCGCCCACGCCAATGTCGGGATTCAGGATGCGGCTACCGGCGAGGTCATTGACGTGCTCGACCTGTCCGACTGGCTGGTAGTGGATGTGGGCGAGGGCAATCAGGCCTTCAGCCCCCACGATATCTGGGTGGACGATACCGGTATCTACATCGTGGGCTATGCTGGCTCCCAGCATGTCAAGATCACCCTTGACGGTGAGTTGAAGTGGCTCAACGACAACGGCGATGGCTTTGCGGATCGGCGGAACGCGGACACCGGAGAATTCGACTATGGTGCCTTCTCCATCACGCCGTGGAACACATCTGGTTCGGGCAGCAAGGACGGCTGGGGCTTTGCCTTTATCCCGCTTTTAGGCAGTACCTCCAGCACCGTGGATATCTTAGGACCGGATGGTACGGGTATCCTCCACATGGTGGCCACCCACGCTCCGGCCCACTGGCCGCAATGGGTAGAGTCGATTGAAGAGGACGGTCCGTACGACGGGATTTACTGGGATATCGGCTCGCGGCGCGGCGGTGGGACAGACCCCTGGGATGTGCCCGACTTCACGGGATTTCCGTCTCGTCAGGCGATCCACTTTCCCTTTGACACCAAGACCGCGCTCATCAATCCCGATACCGATGCCACGGTCGTAGAAGCGGTAGAGGGGGCGGGTCTGCCCGGTAAATATGCGCTCGATAACGCCTTTCCCAATCCGGCCAACCCGCAGACCACTATCCGCTTCAGCATCCCCCGGGATGAGAACGCGATGCTGCAGATATACAATTTGTCGGGTCAGCAGGTGAAGACTCTGCATCGAGGTTGGGTCGAGGCCGGCGCGTATCAGAGCGCATGGGATGGGACGGATGATTCTGGCGCGAGCATGGCCAGTGGCGTGTATCTCTACACCCTGCAGGCCGGTAGCTTCTTTGAGGCTAAGAAGCTGACTTTGCTCAAGTAATATTCCAGGTCATATTGCTACAGATGGACAAGGTGGGAGATTGGCTGTTGTTTGGACTATTCACTCACCTTGTCCTCTTTCACACCCCATCTCAACTGTCTAGGCACAGCTAAGTCACCCCCTTACAGGAAGAAGGCTTTCTCTTGGGAAGACGAAGGATTTTGCTGTCCCTGACGCTCCTCCTGCTCGGCTTTGGTAGCAGCCGACTCTGTGGCCAAACTCTCCGCATAGGCCACTGGGAACAGACAACTTACTACCGTCATACCTTCCAGGCTCAACAGGCTCACTCGGGGATCGTGAGGATTACAGCTATCGGGGATTATACCCTTTATTTTAATGGTAGCGAAGTGGAATCCGACAGCGACTGGAGGACTGCCGAAGAAGTCTCTGTGGACCTGCGGACAGGGGCCAACGATATAGCGGTGGCGGTGAACCACTTCGAGGCTGTAGCCGGCGCCGGCCTGATTCTCAGCCTTCAGGCTGGTCCTCAGATCGCAGTGAGTAATTTCACGGACGAAACATCTCTCTGGTTCTGGTCGGACGCCGCGCAAGTCGGTACCGACTGGACAACCGAGAATGTGCAAAATTCGTGGAAGAGGGTGCAGGCTGGAACGATCAGCAGAGGGCGAGTGCAAGGAGGCATATTTCATCCGCTCGCCGAGGTGATCGTCGGCTATCCGAATGCGGTGAATCTGGGCAGTTCGAGCACGGGCCACATCGTCCTCGCCGACCAGCGTGGCCAGAATATAGCCTTGGGACTAAATGCTACTGAAGTGGGGGTGACGGATGGCCGGATCGGCACTCCGGTATGGTCTTTGCCCCAGGGACTGAGTGCGCTGAATCGCTTGGTCGATATCACGCTGCCGGACCTGACGCGGATCAACCGGGTTCGGGTTATAACTAAGCCTCCCGCTGGCAACGAGACGTATGCTGGCAACTCGCTGTTGGGGTATTCTGTGCAGATCAGCGAGGACCAGTCTCGCTGGATTGAGATGGGTGGAATCAACGACATAGAGGACTTTATCTTCACAGAGGTGCTCTTTGATCCAGTGTTGGCACGCTACGTCCGGATCCAAGTGACCCAAGCAGAGGTAGGCCAAGATCCGGCTAAGGTGACGGAGATTCAGATATACGGCGTTGATTTTGTCTCTGAAGGAGGCTATATCTCGCCGCCGCTAGACTTTGGCGATGCTGCGGTGAAGAATTTCGGGCGCGTACGCTGGTCGGCGCATGTGCCTGCAGCGACGGAGTTGAGCTTGCAGTTCAGCACGGGAGATTCGCCGGATACGACCGATGCTAGCTGGAGTGCCTGGAGTCGGGAATTCGAGGGCTCAGACATCTTCGTTCCCTCTCCCGAACCGCGGCGCTATCTGCGCTACCGGGTCAATCTCCGCACCGAAGACTTGGAAGTTACTCCGGCTTTGGACAGTCTTGAGATCGACTTCAGCACGAAGGGAATCGCCGCCAGGGATGCACGTGGTTCAGTGGTCCCCAACGAGGCCCCGATGGGAGTGGAGATTCCCTTCGTCTATCGGGCTATCTTAGAGTTGGCCGAGGGTGACGTTGTGGAGAAAATTCGGATCCGCCTGCCCAGCTTTCCCACTAGAGTGGATTCGATTCAACTGCTCGGCCAGGATATCCCTGTGCTGCAGTTTCCCACCGGTAGCGGGGGTATTGACGCGGGAGGACGCGTGTTGCGGATTACGCCTCGGAGCGTCAACGACCTAGACATTCTCTTCGAACCGCCGCTGAGTTCGATGGACGGAACGGATATCCCTTTCCAAATTCTAATCCACTCTGCTCTCTACACCGACACGCATGAATTTCGCGCCGCCCTGTTCAGTCCTAGTTCTGAAAATCCACAGAACATCCGCGAGAATTCGGTGGACGGCGCTTCTTGGAAGGTCGTAGTAACTGATGTGGTGACGAAGGATCTGCTCAATGTCAGAGCCCACCCTCGCGTCTTCACACCCAACGGAGATGGCGTAAACGACTTCACCGTGATCGAGTTCACACTGACCAAAGTGGCCACACCGCGCCGCGTGGATGTGGAGATATTCGACCTGTCCGGGCGCAGAGTAAGCCGGCTCTACACGGAACGGCTAATTGGCGGCCGCTATGTTCATCCTCTCTTGAATAAAGAAGAAGCGCGCTTTGTTCCGGGCTTCTGGGATGGCATGGATGAGTCCGGCGAATTGGTGCCCCCCGGAATTTATTTTTTTATGGTTAAAGCGAATCTGGATAGCGGGGATGAAACGGCCGCTGGGGTCGTCCATCTCGTCTACTAGCTCGACCGGTGCAAGAAACAGGGAGATGGTCTGGCACTGATTGTGTCAAACCACAAGCCCAAGGCAATGCGGAGAAGCGTAGTGATAGAGAGGATTAGAGGAGAATTATCACTCGCTATATTCGCCGCGTTTCTCCTATACTTCTGTAGGGCCGAGGCTCAGCTAATCTCCCGCGACTACTACCCTCTGTGGCAAAAAGAGCATTACGAGAATCTCGGACAGTACGGCTACCGAGACTTTGATGAGCAGGACATTGAACGGCGGGTCTACGACCCCTTTGGGGTCTACTTAATTGACGGGGTTCCAGTGTTCACGCTCGAGGAGAGCCGTACCGAGGGACCAGAGCGGGGCAGCGCTATCTTCAAGAGTCCGATCTACCCACGGATTTTCCGCAACTTGATGCTCGGCATGGATTCTTACCGGGGATGGTCGGCTGCTATCATGGTAGGCGATGCCATCCCCACCCGCTTTTCACCTTTGACTCTGAATTTGAGCCGTCTCAACGGCCTTCGCTTCGATGCCTCTACGCGCAAGACCAGTTTCAGCATTATTGCCTCGCGGATCTCGGATCCGGTACTCTTGGCGACGGGGTTGTCCCAGAGCGGCGTTCAGGTAAATCCAAAAGGCGTGTTCGGCAGACCTTCGTTCGGAACCTACCTGATAGGCGGCCATTGGGAGACGACTCTGGGGAGTGTGCTCAAACTGGGTTCCACCTATGTCAATGTTCACAACTTCGACAGTATCGCGAGCAGGAAGGAGGGATCGCTCAAGGGAGTCGTTCCCTTTTCCGCTCTCGACGAGGGAAAGTCAGTATTCGTCTTAGTTAGCGATGATTCCCATTGGGATGGAGAAGGGCCACGCGTCTATCGCATGGAGATGTACGTTGGCGGCGAGAGGCGGGACGATATCGAGCCGATGATTCGAATGATCCACTCGGTGCCCGAACTCATAGGTGCTGCCAACAGGACTATCGGGCGGGGAACCAGTGAGATCGCGCTCAATCGGGCGGACAGACCTTCGTGGCTAATCCAGAATTATCAGATGGAGGAAATAGTCAGGGAGGGGTACACGCGCAGCGGTCAGCTCAGCAATTTTACCAGCGGCGGGCTGTTCTTTAAGGAAGGAGATCCCGTAAGCCACGATGGCGTTCCTTTTTTACAAGTAGATGGGACGGACATTCTGGTCTACCGCTTTGAGATTCCTCCGGGTTCCGAGAAGGTGCATTTCAGGGCGCTAGCTGCAGGGGACTATGTAGTGGATGTGGCCAGTGCCCTAGACTGGATCGGCACCGATGTCCAATGGAGGGATTGGCACACCGCAAAGCGGGCCGAGAACAATGCCAAGGACCGGGGCAATATGGGGTGGATCACGTTCCGCTATGGATTCCCGACGGGGATGATTCTCTACGGAATGAACTTCGAGGCCAAAGTCTTGGGCCTCCGCGCTTGGGGTGAATTCGTCCGGAATACCTCCTATTTCCAGTTCCCGTCGGGAGAAGGCAAGCGTCTTTCCACGAATGAGGACGCCTATTTCCTCAATGTGTTTCGGGACATGGGCCGTTGGGACATGGGGTTCGAGTATGTGAGTTTGCCTTCGGGCTTTGCCACTTCTTTTCAAGCCCTAATGCAGAACCCCCGGCAAAATGTCATCGCCCCCTTTGACTTGGTGGACGACAACGACGATCGGGATGAATGGCCCGACCGCTGGGAGCAGGAGCGCGATTTTGCCTCGCTTAACATGACGCCGGCCCCGGGAGCAGGTCTGGGATTCGGGGTTTTTCCCGGCCTAGACGTGGATAACGATGGAGTTCGGGACAACACTTGGTACAACGGAGCGGACAAGGTCCTAACCTATTACGACCAGCCCTTTGTGTTCGGCGATGATTTCAATAATAACGGCCTAGTGGATGGGTGGGAGAACGACAATCGGTCGGATTATCCCTACGATCACGATAGTCGCGGCGGTCATTTCTTCATCACCTGGCGTCCCTTTACTTCCCAGCAGCATGCATGGATGCGAGCCGGCCGCTACGATATGCGCCAGCCGGCCAGCGGTGGCCGGAATTTGACCACCTATGTGAAGACTAATTATCCGAGGCGCTGGCCGGGGCTCGGCCAGCTGCAGATCGGCTACTACGGCAAGAGAGTACGGGACGATATTAGCAATGATCTGTACCAATTCGTCGGCAGCGGCAGGTACCAAGTATTGCCGGATCGGCTGCTGCTGCGGAACAGTCTGCAGAATACCTTCGTGGTGGGGACTCATGTCAACACAGACATGCTGCCGCACTTAAACATCTACAATGATATTATCGTGGAAATCAACGACCAGCGAGAATTGACCGATGGGGATTTCTCTCAGCCGGATAGCCGCATAACGACTATAGGGTATGTCGCTAGGGTCGATTACACTTGGTATATAGGCGATAGCTTCGGCTTCGGGCCGATGTTTAAGGCAGTCTTCAACCGGACCAAGGCCGAACTATTTAGTTTACAGAGACACGCGTATACACTGACGCCGATCATAAGGGGAGATTACCATTTGGCACCGCACACAGTGCTGCGAGGGGGGATCCTCGGATGGCCACTGCGGGAGAAGCACCGAGACTTGGTGCGGCCTTTTTTGGACCGAGATTCTTGGTACTACATCTTGGTTCTGGAGAATCTCGGCAATTACCGGGGAGTTGATGTGAGTACCAACATTGGGTACCAGAAGAATTTTGACCGCTATCCTTCCTCTTCACACCGCGTGGATGTCGGTGCCGTCCGCTATTTCATCCGCTTGCGCATCGGATAGAGTTGCTATGAGCAAGACGAGGGCCTCTTATTTTTTCTTTTTAGGTGCTTTGGTGCTGATGTGGGTTAGGGAGAGTAGCGCCCATGTACGGGGATCGGGGCTTTTTCTTTACCGGCCGGGTGAGGGGTATATCACCCATTCCCGGGAACCCTACAAACATTGGCCTCGCTCTTATCTGGTCCGTCCCGAAGATCTCGTCTTCGACGAGTTGGGCAATTTTGTCGTCGAGGGCATCGAAGTGTTTCGGTTGCGCGAGTCGCGCACCCTTGACCCTGAGCCGGGAAGTGTCATCGACAAGAGCCGCTATTTCAAAGAGTACCTCAGTCGGCTTTCAGTCTCCTCTGATTCCTACGGAAAAATTAACACTTCTCTGATCATCGGCGACAATATCCGCACCAAATTTACCTCGCTGACCCTAGACTTGGCGGCCATGAACGGAATTCGCTGGGACATGAACCTGCCCCAATCCGATTTTACCCTGATCTCCTCGCGTCTGGACTATCCCATTTTTGATGTGAACGCGAACGCCGATAACAAGCAACACAACTTTGGTGCGCTCGGCACTCGGCCACCCTTATTTGCCACCTATCTGTTGGGATCGCACTTAGAAACCGAGATTGGAGCGTTGAAGCTGGGACTAATGTGGGTCAATCAGTATCGCGTCAACAGTCTGATGGAATGGGGTGAGTGGGATTTCAGGGGAGCGATGCCGGGGAATATCCAGCCGGTTGATTATCTGGTGGTGAAGTTTGCGGATGGGTCGATAGACGATCGCGGAGGGCCCCGAGTATACGACTTCGAGGTCTATATCAACGGCCAACTACGACCGGAATTGAAGGTGTATCCCGATGCTGTTTCAGCGGCGGGAATTGACGACACCCAGCGCATCGTCGTGACTCGGCATCACCTTGAGGACATTGATCCGGCCTTTCCAAACGGCGACAAGGAATTTCTTAGGGAATTGGGACGGGAAATACCGCCCTATGTAGAATTCGTCAACGGCTTGCTGCCAGAGGACTTCCCAAGAGAAAAGGGCTATCTGGAAGCACACGGCAAAGAGTTCCTTCTTTACTGGGTGCCGTTGAGCGAGGAGGATATCGACGATGTGCGGTTCAAGGTCAAGGTGGGCAACGACTATCGGATCAGCCTGTCCGAGGTCTACGCCAACGACCCCACTAGGGCGAGGAGGGATCGAAGTCCGCGGGACCGGAACAGGGCCCTTTACTTCTACGACGTCGCCCATGCTCTAGGCAAGGTACAGGATCTCTCCAATCTGAGGGTAGTGGAGTTCCGGCACGGCCGACAGACTGGGAGAATGCTGGGCGGAATGCACGCGGATTTTGAGGTGGAGGATCTCTTTGTGAAGGCGGAGTACGATCTCAGCTACGATTTTCGTCAGTTTCCGACACCCAAAGGGAAGCGGAGCGATCGCCGAGGCGCAGCGTACTTCATCAATGCCGTCGTGGATCGAGACGGTGTGAAATTCGGGGGGGAATTATTCCGTATAGACCCGGAATACGGCACTTCCCTGCAGGTCCAGGACCCTAGCTATCAGAGCTTTGTCACCTTGCCCTTTGCACCCTTAGACAGCGAGATTGACGGCGGATTGAAAGGCATTGATGGGTTCAACCAGAGTTCGCTCAATGGAACCCTGACCTTCGATTCAGTGGAGGACAACGACGACAAGGATCGCTTTCCAGATGAGCATTATATCAGGAGCCGGAGGGATCTGGATGGGATTTTCCCGGGGCTAGATATCGATCAGGATGGCCGGCCAGAGACCAATATAAACAACAATGGTATCCCCGACTATCTAGAACCCTTTCTGCTCTTCGACGTCAATCCCGAAGAGTACGATTACGGCGATGATTTGAACAACAACGGAGTTATCGACATCCGGGAGAACAATCCCAATGTGGACTACCCTTACAATAAGGATCTGGAAGGGTTTCACCTATTTGCGTCTTTCCGCCCTTGGAAAGGAACGACGCTCAAGGTGGGGCACTATAACACGAAGCAGATCGCAGCCGGGGGCAAGAACAGAGTCTTTTACACCAAGGTGGAACACACCCGCTATCTTCCCTTTTGGGGTCGCCTTACCCTGCTTGACTTCGCCAAGAGAGTAGAGGACGACATCCGGGATAACGTCTTTCAGTTTCCCCGCAATGCCACCTTTGAACTGCAGGAAGATATTAGTGGTCGGCTGACTGGTGCGGGGTTGACCATTGATCTGATAGAAGACCCTCTACGCATGAAGGATAGTTTCGTCAACACCTCCTATGCCGCCTTGGATTTTGACGGTACCAAACCCCTCAATATCCACCTCGATTTCAAGCACGACTTCAATCATCAATTTGCCCAAGAAGGACGCAAGTCCAACCGCATCGTCAGGCTAACTTCTGTCGTCAAGGGAGAGTATCCCTTGGACCTGTCGGGTATGTTTCGGGATGTGAGAATCACCCCTCAAGTGAAGGTAATGGGACAGAAGTTGACCAATAATCGGTGGCAGGTTCCGGTACTTCACGAAATATTCTTCTATCCCATTCTGCGCCTAGACTGGGATATGACCTCCTTGACGAGCATTCGTATAGGAGCCCAAGGCTTTCCCTTTCTGCAGAGCCGTTCCCTCGACTTGGTCAATTCGAATAGGGACTTTGCGGGTGAGGACTATGTTTTCATACTCGCCAATACTTTTACTTATCAGGGGTACAGGGTGAACTTCAACATGGGCTATCAGATACAGAAGAGGGAATTCAATTCCTCCAGACAGGCCCTGAATAATGTGGATACGTCCATATTCTTTTTTCAGGCTTTGGTCGGACTCCGTCCGGTCATATAGGAAGAGGCCGTGTTAAACGATTTGCACAAAAGATTTTCCAAGCCTTGCGGGATTTCTCGTTGCCTGCCCTTTAGCGGACAAGCGCCGCTTCTCGAAAGCTGGGTCTCGCTCGCTGTCCTCGTCTCTGCGAGTTCGTCCATCGGTGCCGAGGAGGACGAGTTTTCGGAGAGTTGGGGACCACGCACAGGAATCGATATTCCGGAAGTGCCGCGAATCCAGCCCGACCGGATGTTTCTGAGGAGAGATTGGGAACTCTACGAGAATTATGCCCACAAAGAAAAGAGGTATAAAAACTATTCGACCATCCTTTCTCCCTACCGCGATCCCAAGCAGTATTTCTACGGGCCGCTAGGGAATCGCTTAGTCTATGGGATCCCCGGCTATGACTGGGTGGAGACCACAGGTCTGGGGCCCCAAAGACGGGGATCGTCGATACTGAGGGTGACAGGCGATCTCTACAACTATCCCGGGCGCGAACAGTCTACCTATCGGCGCTATTTCGAGGATGTGCTGACCGTCTCGGAGCAGACCAACAGGTGGTGGGCGGGCCTGACCATTGCTCAGGAGTTACGGGGGCGCTTCACGCCGCTGACTCTGAAAGTCAACGCCTTTCGCGGCTTCAGAATTGACGTGGGTACAAAACACGACGATCTCTCGGCGCTCTTCATGAACTGGAACACTGTGCGAATGGGGGCCTTTCACTTTGAGCGGCGGGTCGGCCTGCTGAATCTGGGTCTGACTTATGTCAACCAGCACGAGAGCTTCAGCGATGCGTTCGGCCACACCTTCTCCCGCAAAGGGGTGCTGCGCCACAACCAGCCATACCCAGAAATTATCGCTATAAAATTTTCGGATGATTCACCCAAGGACGACCGGGGTGGTCCCTACATCGTCGAGTTGAACATCTTGGTCAACGGAATTCTCCGCAAGGACATCGTCCCGGATATTGTCGAACACATTGACGGCGTCACCGAGTCCTCGGTGGGCCGATTCGGCGCACAGGGATTAGTGCGCAACACCTATGCCGAGCTGTCAGCGGCCTTTACTTCCTCGGTCCCGACAGAGCCCACCTATATGCAGTACCGCATCAATGAAGCTCCGCTCTACATGGACTACCTCTTCTTCAAAGATCTAAGGTTGAATGATCCGATAGATCCTGAACGTCAGTTTACGACGTACGTATGGAGAGGCGTAGAATTTCCCATTGAAGAGCCATGGCACCTAGCGGTGAATCGGCAGCCGGAAGCATCAACGAGCAGAGGCTACTACCGCGACAACGCCAATGCGATATTGGGAGAGCGATTTACTGAAGGCGAGGTGCGTGCCATCCTGATTCGCAACAACGCCCTCAACAACATCTATAGACCTCTAGAACAGTCTTTCCGGTGGCGCACCAACGAAACAGGTCCTATAGAGGTCTCTGGCGACGATTTCGTGGTCTATTACTTCAACTTGGCAGGAGAGGGCTATGTTCAATCCGTTTCCTTCGAAGCCGTAGTCGCCAACGATTACAAGATTGAGGTGGGAACTGTGGCGAGGAATAGAAGGGTGGACCTCGATGATCCGTACGCGCCGATTGAAAGCCCCTACACACAGCGCTATGGCCAGCCGACGCTCTTTCGCGTAGTGGAACGCGCTCCGGGGAATGTCCAAGACCGGTCGAACGCGAAGCGTATTTCATTCGACATCGGCACACAGACCGGGATGGAGATATTGGGAGCCAATTTCAGCACCAATATCTTCGGGCTAAAAATTGACGGGGAGTACGCGAGGAGCCTGCACTACTTCCAGTACCCCGATGGTGTAGTCGGCCCCGATCCCAGCACGGCCATGCGCTTCGGCAAGCGCTTCGACCAGAAAGGTGAAGCGTATTATCTGGTGGTGCGTAAAGAGCACGAGCGCTTCGACTGGGGAGGCGAATTCTTCCATATGGGACCGAATTATAGCACGGAATTCGTAGTGTTGGGGACGCCGGCTGTACCCCATTTCAACAGTACCATGCGCTTGATGATGGTGGACGACAATGACGACAACGACCGCTTTCCCGACTCGTGGTTCCAGCAGTACATCGCCGGCTTTGTCAACGAGGGAGTAGATGCGGATGGTATTTTCCCCGGCAAGGATGAGGATGGAGATGGGCGACCGGACACAAATAAAAATGGGAATAGGCGGCCGGATTATCTGGAACCCTTCCTGATGTACGATGTGGAATCGGACGACTATATCTATGATTTGGATCTGAACAACAACAACAGACCGGATGGCCGAGAGGACGATCCCGAACCCGATTACCCCTATCCCGAGGATCTGGAAGGTTACCATCTGTTCGGGAAGTACTGGCTGCGGCGGGATCTGAGCTTCTTTCTGGGGCACCTCGATGCCCACCAGCAGGATAGGGCGGGTAAAAATTTGATGAATTATGGCCGTCTCAACTGGAAGGCAAAGCAACCGGGACTGGGTAGGCTGGTGGTGGAGAATACGCTGAAGCGGGTTTGGGACACTGTTCCAGATCGCGTCTTGATCTCTTCGGACTTCGGTAGGAGTCCCTTCGGCAAGACACATTTGGCCGGATTCGGCTACCAACAACAGTTCGACCTGATATTAATAGAGGACAATCTGAACTACAAGAATAGCTGGGCCAATAGATTCTACTTGGAGACACTTTTGAGTCCACTCAAAGACCTGAGAATGTATCATAACTTCCGCTACGAATTCAACTGGCAGCAGCGGGGCCTTTTGGACGATGGGACCCATCAGCGCAAGAATGTGATTCGCTCTATGAGTTCGGTTCACCGCGTCGACTATACGTGGCGGAGGCACCGGAGTAAATTGGAGATCATCCCGGCGCTGAAACTGCTTTTCCTCAAGCGAACCCAAGACATCATCGACATACCTCTGGCCAATGAGACCACGGTCATTCCGTTGCTCAAAGCCAATTACTATGTGACGCCCCGAACTACCTTTCGCCTCGGTGCCCAAGGTTTTCCTTTCTGGAACTATGGCGTCAAGGACCATGGCAACAATTGGAACAGTTTCGAGCAGAACGTGTACGTACTCATGATGACCAATAGTTCCGACTATTTCGGCTATGAGATTGTGGCCAATGCTGGTGTGACTTTCGATCGCCGAACTTACGATGATTCCTTCCGCAGTGCCGACAATACCGATGTCCTAGCTGTCTTTATACAGATCGTAGCAGGGGCACCGCGGTATTGAAGAGCGGGCGCACCCTCAAGCGAATCCAACAAAAGGTAATTGCGATGAAGCATTTTATTTTGTTACTAGCGCTTCTCAGCTTGGTACCTCTCTCCTGGGCGCAAAGCGAAGACGATGTCTTTGCAACTAGGCAGATCGTCACTAAAAAGAAGGCGGTCGTCCTGTCAGCTCTCTTCCCAGGGCTGGGTCAACTCTCTACCGGCCAAAAGATAAAGGGAACGTTCATGCTGGTCGGCGAGATTGGCTCTCTGGCCGTGACGCTAATAGCAAACGAGAACTATAATACCCGCCGCGACAAATTCCACCGACTGAAAGACGAATATGAAGTAATGGCGACTGGGAACAGCCGCTACGATCTTGCCCAGCAAAAGTGGGACGAGTTGTATAAAGCCAATGATGAGTTGGACGATCTGCATGTGATGCGCAGGGTTTTTGGTGTGGCAGCTATGGGGGTGTACATTTACAGCCTGACCGATATCCTCTTATCTGGTTCTCCCAAAGTATCTACTGTGACCCGATGGAACTTGAGAGCCATGCCGGGAATGGGGGATGTGCCGCCCAAGTTGGTGATGACGGGAAGTTTCTCAACCTTTTAGAGGGAGTTCGTTAATGGGTAGAGCTTTGTGGCTACTTTTTTATGTGCTGCTGATTTTCGGCATCCTGCACTGCAGCAAAGATCATAACTTGCCGTCCAAGTTTCACGAGAGTCAGATTGGGATCCCCCAAGACTTGGAAGCATCCTTTGAAGGGGACGATGTGATTCTGGGATGGAACATGAGCGATACTGCGGCCGTCTTTTATTATATAGTCACGGTAACTGAAGGCACATCAGGGGTGGAGCGTCAATACACTACTCCTGGAGACAGGCAGTCCTATACGGTTGAATTTACCTCGATTGATTCTTTCTATACCTTCCAGGTCCAGGCTGTGGATAAAACCAACTTCGCCGGGCAGAAGTCGAATGTGGACACCGTGTTTATTTCTCAGAAGCGTTCTTAAAACCCCCTTCGAGCTACTTTGCGGGGCTGTCGAGTGGCCTTGGCGTCAAGCGTTTTTCATAGAGCGAGACGCCCTCGGTCCTAGATACTTTGAGCCGAGTGAGAGACCGGAACCATCGTTTTAAGAACGCTTCTCAGTAATAGCGCGATGACGGAAATGAATATATAGGCTTTAACGGCTAACCTACGCCTACCTAGACCAAGAAGGTACTGGTGGTGTAGAAATTTACCTCGGATCGGATACGGGTGCGAAAATCTACTCCAGATCGTTTTAGGGCTCCATCGGACGCGATAGCTCTAAAGAGGCTCTATCGAGATAACCGTAGAATATCCTACTCTGCGTACGCTCTAGCATTACTCATAATGGCCTCTACCTTCGCCTACCTAGTGGGACTAAAAGACGAAAAGCCCGTGCCCAAGCCCCTCGCAACAGAGTTCATAATTCGCAAGCCAATGGCCAAGAAGCCCTTCCGTATGAGGAAGGCCTTGGTCCAAAAGAGAGTGATGACCCGAAAGCTAGCTGCCTCGAAGCCAAAACTGACCCGTACGCCCCCGCGTCCGGTGCGGCGGATAGATGTATTGGGCAATGTAGCTGTCTTCGATCGTGGAATCGATGCGGGGACAAGCGTAGGGACCGGCACTATCACGCCTCAGATGCCTTCTATGCAGATCAGAAGTTCGAAAGATCCGGAGAAGCGGATCAGTATGCAGGAGGAGTTTCTGGATCTGAACGCGCTCGATACGGGTAAGTATCGAGGCATGGTAATCCAAGATCCGAATGACAGGAGAAATATCAAGGGCTTCGTCTACTTGGCGTTAGCTTGGGCCAACGATCTCCAACCCGACGCTCCCCGCTCGGTTTCTAGGCTTGCAGATGGCATCAACTCTTATACCGGTATCCAAGCCAAGGTGGTGGACCACATGTTCTTGGACTCTCCCGAACTGTTCAAGACGCCTTTTGTATATATCACGGACAAGGATGGTTTTGAACTGACGGCTAAAGAAATCGAAAATCTGGGATGGTACATGCGAACCGGAGGATTTGTTTTTGCCGACAATGACCGGCCGGATCTCAACTTTGGGCCAGCGGAAGCTTCGTTGAGAAAAATGTTCAGCTTGGCTTTGGGCAAAGATGGCAAGCTGCAGCGCATTTCTAACAGTCATCCGATTTACCACAGTTATTTCGACCTAGATGGTCCTCCGGTTGGGGGAGAATACCTGAGTGTCAGGGGTAATCCCGACATTTTCTACTACAACTCGGCCGAGCAGACAGATGTTTACTATCAGCCCGATCAGGCACAATTCCTTGAAGGAGTTTTTTTGAATGGGCGCTTGGTGGCGGTTTACTCAGATATGGGCTATGGAAGCATCTGGCAGGATGAATTCGAGAACGAGCCTCAGCTGAGGATGGGGGTTAATCTGGTGGTTTTCGCCCTCACCCAAGAGGGCTCTATCGCGCAGCAGCAGATTGATTTCTACACTGAACTTACCGAGTAAATTTCTTCTTAAAGCCGGATTCTCGATTGAAGGAGTATTGTGCTGACTGCTACCGATTGCGCTGTCATTGCCATCTATGTCGTTGTGATGACTTGGATGGGTCTGGTGGCGCGGAAGAAGGCAACCAATGTCGACGAGTACTTTGCTGCTGGCCATCTCTTGCCTTGGTGGATGGCTGCGATATCGCACCATGTCTCAGGCTATAGCGCTGTACTCTTTGTCGGCTTTGCTGGCCGTGCCAGCAGTGCCGGGTTCAGCATGTGGACTCTATTTTCGCTCTCGTGTTTTATCGCCATGATGATCGCCGCCCTAGCTTGGGCACCGAGATGGTCCCGCCTCAAAGTTTTAACCCCGGTAGAATACTTGGAAACACGCTATAGCAACTCTGTGCGGCTACTAGTAGCGCTAGCAGGGATTGGAGTTAAATTTGCCGATCTTGGGATTAAGCTCTACGCCATCTCGATCGTGGTCCAAGTTTGTACCGATTGGGATTTGCTGCACATTATCGCCGTGGGCGGTCTAGCCACCATTGTGTATGTCCTAGTCGGCGGTTTGTGGGCTACGGTACTGACCGATGTGATTCAGTTTTTCATTCAATTCGTTCTCAGCGTCCTCATCATGGTCGTAGTGCTCGGACACGTCGGTGGGTGGGATTCGATGTGGGCTCGATTGCCGGCGGATCGTACGATGCCATTCAATGCAGAAGCGGGTATTGGGTTTGATTTCTGGCTGGTTTTGTTGATCGTCACTATACTCAGCTATAGTGGCGGTACTTGGGGACTCGCACAGCGCTTCATCTCAGTGGGGCAATCGAAGGATACACAGAAGGCGGCCCTGCTTTCTGGTTTTTTGTACCTTCTTTATCCGATTGTAATTTTCGTGCCGGCTTGGGCAGCACCGCTGATGATGCCGGAGTATTTCGACCCCAGTTCATTGTTGCCGCACGAAGGATTCGACCCGGACCAGACCTATGTCCTCTTGGCTCGTCAGGTGCTGACTGATCTGGCTCCAGGGCTGATTGGGTTACTCATTTGCTCGATGTTCGCGGCGACTATGTCCATGATCGACAGCGATATCAATTCACTCGCCGCGGTCTTCACCAAAGATATCTACCAGCGCAACTTCAATCGCCAAGCGAGCAGCCAAACACTCTTCAGGACCGGGATGATCGCCACGGTTGCCTTTGGGATGGCGGTGCTGATTACGGCTATCTGGATCGCCGAAAGCGAGGGGATAGGCAAGGTCTTTGAAAAGACCATCAAAATGTTCAGCGCCGTTCTACCCCCAGTGGCCATCCCACTGATGTTCGGTCTAATCTGGAAACGAACCACAGCTCGGGGTGCCATTCTCTCCCTAATCGGCGGTTTGCTGACCTACGTTCTCTTCAATTCGATCTATCCCGATAATTTTACCATCAATATGGGTGCTGAGTTGGTCGTCAGCTTCCTGATCTACTTTGCGGAAGGATTCGTGAGCAAGCGCTCAGCGGAGAAAGAGCGAGAAGTCGAAGCACTCTTTGAGCGGCTGAAGGGCTGATTCACTACTACCGCCGGGCGCAGTTCGCTCAAGCGGGCGAAATCTTCGTGGATGCAGGGTAAGGATGGGCGGATGACGCGGCCATTGCGAAACTGGAGAAGGTGATAAAATCTATTGGAGCGGCGCTTGTGCTCGCGATACTTCGCTTCCACGGAAATGCCTTTGAACACCGGCGTCACCAGCGGATTGTGGGTGTGCATGACAATTTTGAACTGCAGGTAGCGTCCGGCAGGAGAATACCATGTCTTGGAGAATTTTGCTACGGGCTCGAAAGGGGACCATGAGGCGGCTGTAGGCACTAGATTATCGCCCAGACGTACCTCTATTTCTACCTAGCTTCCCTCGGGCATGTCCACCTCCCGTCCTGCTCGGCACTCTTCTACGTCGAGCAATCTCTCGATTCTTTTTGGGTCTCCTCCTGTAGCCAAGTCGATCACCGACGAGACAAAGGTGCCCTGCGGTACGCTGCGATCTAGGAGGCGGATGGTGTACTCCCCGTCAATTTCATCTTTCTAGCCTAGGTGCTCAAAATCCGGTAATGGGGTACTCTAATAAAAAAGCCTCCCTTGGCACGATTCTTGGCCAAGGGGGGCTTTTTATGCCACGCAGTCTGCACAGGAGTTTATTCCCCTTTCAGGTTGGTGCGAATGTACCACCCTTCGTCGATGTCCCGATATGGCTCTACTTCAAATCGGCGCTTTATGGTTCGCCCTATCTCAGATACCGTGCCATTGCTGGCGCAGAAAAAAAAGCGGCCACCAACGCAACGGCCCTGAGACTTCCAAGCGTCCTACTGCTAGCCAAGTCCTTTGTGCTTAACCAAAAGCTCACCCCAGGCAGTATAACGATTCTGGTCGGATCGCTCCTCGGCGGCAATGGTTGGCATCAACCGCAGAGAGGTCTGAAAGGATCGGCCCCACTGGTGCATCCAACGCAATTCAAAGTGCCCTGGGAGCAAGGTGAGGTTATTGGGAAGAGAGGACATATGACCGAAAAACCTACTCCCTTCTTCGTGAAAGCGAATGCGCTTATAGAAGAAGGCCGCCGCGAGCGTGTCGCGGCGGCCCTGCCATTGATGGGACAACCGCCATTGGAAGGAAGCCAGCCCGACTGCGTGATAATCCCAGATGCGTGGCTGCTCACCCTGGTACTCTACCAACTCCCATCCGTAGTTGGCAAAGGACACTTCCACTGACGGCTGGTTATCCGCGTGGGCTTGGCTGGCTAAGATAGCCAACGCGAAAATTAGCAGCATGGCGTATCCCTTTCTCCTTTACGGGAGGAGCCACCCCGGACGATTGGTATGCAAATTGACTTCGGCGTGTTGGGGCGAACCATGCACGGCATAGTGGTCTTCATCTAAGGCCACGTTACCCGTTGGATACATGTAGACGAATTTCCACTCGCCGACATCATCGTCTTGATTCCAACCCGGATCATACTCGTACACTTTGAGGTGTATTTCGTCCTCGCGCTCGTAGCCGGTAACGGTTTCGGGCCAAAATACCTTACCCTTGCACTTCAGCCCTGAGTGAAGATAAATCCTCTGACTCGACTTTGGCCATCTAGGCGACTTTAGGACACCCCAATTAAACCTGAATTATTGATGAAAATAGTTTGCTGAGCCAAGTTGTTGCATTATTATAATAAGAACACCTCAAATCAGCCACTAGTGTTCTCACAGATTCCCCTGCTCCAATCAGTAGTTCGGATACCCTAGAGGCAGCGTAAATAGCGACAACACGACAAAGATAAACTCGTAACGCAAGGGTGGTAATGAAGCTGAAAACAGTCATTCTGATAAGCCTACTTTTTGGTGTCTTTCTTCTCGTAGTGTTCTATGTCGATAGAAAGGAAGGCGAAAAAGAGGAAGAAGATTACTACTCTAGGGAATTACTGACTTTTAACAAGGATGAAGTGGGCGAACTTAGCATAGAGAATGCGAGCGGTAGAGTAGTGTGCCGAAAGGTCGGGGAAGATTGGCAGATCATCGAGCCTGTAACGGTTGATGCACATCGGGGGGCCATACAAGCTGTCCTAGCCAATCTCGAGCGGGCACGACTGACGCGATTTCTCGTCTTGGGCGATGAATCGCCGGAAGAGGCGCTCAAAAAGTACGGTCTAGACTTTCCGAGTGTGAAAGTGAGTCTTCACGTCGGGGGACGCCTTCTGGACACGGTCCTGTTTGGAAATGAGAATCCATCTGGACGGTATGTCTATGTCAAGAAGGATTCTGAGGACCGCATCGGTATGGTCGAATTGTACCGTCGCACTGGGGTAGACAAGCAATGGAGCGAACTGAGGAATAAGACTACGCTCAAATTCAAGAGGGCACTGGCGACGAAATTGAGAATTGAAAGTCAGGAGGACACCGTCGAAGTAACAAAGAGCGGTGAGGAGTGGCGGATGAAGTTCCCGACAGAGGCGAGAGGATATGGAGAAGCTATAGAATCCATTCTACAGGGCTTGGCCTCACCCGTCGAAGACTTTGTCGACGATGCACCCAATAGCTTGGGGCCATACGGCTTGGACCCGCCTGCGCTACGCGTCGAAGTTTCGGTGGGGGAGGATGAGGTCCATACTTTGTGGGTTGGATCTGAGAAGGGGGGGAGCCACTACGCCAGAGATATGTCAAGAGGTCCTGTGTTCACCCTCGATTCGTCCTTTGTAAATCAGCTACATCGGGCGAGTTTCGAGTTGAAATCTAGGAAATTGTTCGATTTTATCCGGGAAGAGGTCAACCGCGTCGAGTTCGCCTATAGGGATAGCTCCATACTTTGCGTACGAGACAGTGCCGTTTGGCTGGCAGTTCCCCAGGACCGGCCGATCAATACGATGGAGTTAGAAGCAGTCCTGTTCAACATGGAGAAGCTCAAAGTCGGAAAATTCCCGACACTGGCTCAAGATCTCCACCGTGACTACGGCCTCAATCCACCGCGCATGAGAATCAGGCTCTGGGCCGGGGAGGAGACTGTCGGCGATCTTTCTCTCGGTGAGGACGAGGGAGATATGGTCTACGTCAAGAAGGGCGAGAACGACTTGATCTATCTAGTAAATAAGGAAATGGCCGAATCCCTTACGGCGGAGAGGCTATTTGCGCCAGAGCAGAGATAGACGAAAGAGAGAATATCCGGTGTCGGGAAAGAGCACAGCCCGGATCAAATGGGGCGGTATCGGAATGGTATGTGCTGGCCTCATAGGAGTGATCTCTTTGTACTTTTTCGCCTCTGTACCTTCGAGAGCTCAGTCCGCAGCCAAGGCGTTATTCGAGCAGGGAAACGCCCACTTGAACGTCGGTCAGGTGGGCCGTGCAATTGGCTATTATGAAAAGGCGATCGACCGCGATCCAGATTTTGTCTATGCCTACAACGGTATGGGCATGGCCTACAGAGCCACGGGAGATTTGGCCCGGGCAGAGTATTACCTCCTGCAGGCTCTTTCCCTAGATCGGACCTTGGTGGATACCTACAACAATCTGGGGATCATCTACTCGGAGAGCGATAGGACGGAGAAGGCAGAAGCCATATACAGACAGGCTCTTGCTTTGGACCCGAACTCCGCCGTGACGCACTACAATCTGGGTGCCTTCTATGTGCAGATCGGCCAGTACAGCAAGGCGGTGGAGGAGTATAGGAAGGCCGTCCAACTCAGACAGGACCTGTTCCAAGCTCACAACAACCTAGCACTCACCTACATCGCCTTGGGCAAGCCGAGGGAGGCTATAGAGGAGTACGAGATTTCGCTCCAGTTGAATCCTCATCAGAGCAGAGCCTACTACAATCTCGGACTCGTCTATGCTGAAGAAGGCCAGTATGAAGTGGCGCTCAACTATTACAGGAAGGCACTCCAGGGCAAGCGCGATAATCCCGATGTTTACTATCGCCTCGGCCTGATCTACGAGGGCATGCAACAGGAGGAGCAGGCGATGGCGCAGTACGAGAAGGTTCTCGCCCTCGCCCCATCCCACCGACAGTCCCATTACCGCATCGGGTTGCTTTTGGCTAGGGAAAATCGCTACAGAGAAGCTGTGATCTATTACGAGAAGGCGATCTCCCTAGATCCCCAATACGCCGATGCCCGCTACAATTTGGGCAGGGCTTATATGAAATTGGGAATGAGAGCAGAATCCCAACGCGAGATGGACTTGTTCAAGAATATGAGCCAGTACAACAAAGAGAAAGAGCACATCGACAAAATTCTGCTCTACATGCCCGGCGATGCGGCGGCGCACTGGAAATTGGGACGCATACACGAAAAATACGGTCAGTACGAGAAGGCGATCGCCGCGTACAGGAAGGCTCTGACACTGCGACCGGGCTTTGAGGAAGCTCGGCGGGGACTCAAAGAAGCACTGCAGAGCCTTTGAGTTCTTCAAAGGGTTTGAAAAGAGGAGAGGACTGATGAATTTGCTGGGATTGACGGTTGTGGGTATGACCTTGGGCATTGCCCTCCTAGCGAAAGATGTGCCCACCAGAGAGTACATGCTCTCCACCTTCCAAGCGGGTCAGAGTTTCTATTCCGAGGGGGCCTACGATCAGGCCATCGAGAAGTTCGAGGATATCAGCAGTGTTCGCAGTATGTTGCTGGATGACAGCGACATCATCGTCGTCGTTGGAAAAGTGGAAACTGCGGTGAAAGACGCGGCGATTTACCAGATGGGCAATGCGTATTTTAAGATGTTCGAGGAAGAATTTCGTGCCTCGAAGGACGAGTCGAACAAAGAGGGACAGGAGAAGCGGAAAGGGCGGGCGGAGGAATACTTGGAAACTGCGGTGAGCTATTTTTTTGGAGTGGAACAAAATGCTAGGTCCGAGAATTTACGGGTGCTAGCGCAGAACAGGATTACGGCCTGTTGGTACATCGCGCGGCACTATCGAGAGGTCATCCGCGAGGGACAGAAATTTATTGAGAAATATCCCGACAACGCATATGTAGTGGAGGCACTTTACAATATAGGATGGTCCTACTACGAACTAAAGGAATACGCCAATAGCATCGAAACCTTTACCGAACTGACGGAGCGCTTCAAATCCGGTTTTCAGGTCAGCCGGGCCTTTTTCCAGATCGGTGAATGCTATTATGACCAAGGACAGTACCGCAAGGCGATCCCCTACTATCAACAATTGGTGGACCAGTTAAACATCGGTGCGTTGAGCGAACAAGAGATTCAGAAAATGCAGTTCGAGAAAGTGGCCGGGTTGGTGGACGAAACCGAGTATGAATTGACTGCAAAGGCCCAGATCCGAATCGGGGACTGCTACAGCCAGTTAGAGGATTTTGAAAAGGCAGAGCTATCCTATCGCTCTGTCATCACGGTGTTTGCCCAAGAGCGGAGACTAGTTGAGAAGGCTTATCAGAGTCTGGCGGATATGTACTTTGAAAACCGGCTTTTCGCCCTATGTGTGGATACGTACCGCGAGGCCATCGTCCAAATACCCAACAACACATTTAAGGCGCGAATGCAGTTCCAGCTAGCTCAGCGCTACACCGAAGCGAGCGAAGAATGGGGAGAAGACCATTTTGAAGATGCGATTCGCGAATACAATGTATATGTGAAAGCCTACGGCGAGATCGCCTCCCGAGCCGGCTACTCCTTAGGGAATTCTTGGTTCGAAATTGGTCGAGCCTATTACTCTAAGGCCGAAAAATTGGTACAGCAGGGAGAGGTCGTAGGGGCCCACGAGGCATACGCGGCAGCCGTGCAGGCCTACGACACGGTCTTGGAGCAGTATCCCGATCCGAATTTTGTCACCACGACCAGATTCAATGTCGCTCTATCCAAACAGAGGATTGGCGAGCAAGCGGCGCAGCGCGAGGCGGAAGAGATCTACCGGAAGCTCATCGCGGACAATCGCGATGGCACTTATGCGAGGAGCTCACAATTCCAACTGGCGCGGATGTTCTACAACGAGGAGCTATACGACAAGGCGGTGGCCTTCTACGATGAGATTATCGCGGTAACGGATGACTCCACTCAGTTGGATATCGCCCATTTTGAACTGGGATTGGCTCTTACTAAAAAAGGAGAGGTCGAAAGGGCGACAGAGGTCTTTTTGCAGGTGCGAGAGACGGCACCGCAGTCCTCATTGGCATGCGTCGAAGCAGGGCGCATATACCTGAGTATAGAGCAATTCGACCGAGCTCTGGAGATTCTCGAGCGAGGCATGGCTAGAGTTAGCAGTGAGGAGGAGCGGGCTCAATACCACTACCTGATGGGCAAGGCGTGGGTGGGAAAAGAGGAGTACGAGCGTGCGGTGAACCAATTTACGCAGGCCATTAATATTACGGGCAACCCCAAGTTGAAGGAGATCGCACAGTACGACAGGGGAACGAGCTACTCGCGTCTGGAGCGATACGCAGAAGCAGAGGAAGACCTGAGAGTGCTGGAGAACTCTGCCGACGAGAAGATCAAAAGTCCGGCCCAGAAGATGTTGGGGATCGCTTATCTCCGCTTAAACAGACAGGAAGAGGCACTCGAGAGCTATAGGCGATTGGCCACTGCGGCCGAAGATCCAATTGAACAGGCAGAGTACATGGTACTTATGCTGACACTCTATCTCGAGTTGGAGCAGTATGATACAGCCATCGCCACGGGACGGGAAATTCTGGCGATGGACCTAGAGGATAGCAAAGGAGATAGAGATTACTGGTTGGAGGAGCAAGTCTATTACCTCATTGGTGAAAGCCAGCAGCACAAGGGGCAATACGAAGGAGCGATATCGACGTATAGCGAAGGACTCAAGCGCTACCCGAACTCTTACTATTCTGTCGATATGGCCTATGCTCTGGGAACGCTTTACTTTCAGAGCGAACAGTTCGACGAATCGGCGGAAGTATTAAGCGCTTTTGTAACGCGTTTCCCCGACTCAACTAACATTGGGTACGCGTACTACTATCTTGGGTACGCGTATTTCAGCCTGAGGGAATTCGATCGGTCTGCAGAGGTCTTCAAGAAGCTGGTGGAAAAATATCCGCAAGCCGATATGGCAGCAGAGGCACTGATGCGTGCATCTGAGAGTGTATTCAATTTGGGAAAATTTGATGAGGCGATCACGCTGTACCAGCGTCTATTAGAGGATCATCTAGAGTCGCCGTTTAGAGATGATGCACTCTATAACACGGCTTGGGCGTTCTACGAACTGAAGGACGAGAAAAAATTCATTCAGACTTTTGAACGTCTGCTCGCAACCTTTCCCAACAGCGAATTTGCAGTAGATGCCCGCTTTACACTGGGCGATTATTACTTCAACAAGGAAGACTACGAAAGGGCACAGGTCGAGTACCAACATGTACTGGACGACTATCCTGAGGCCGATATCACCAGAGAAATTCCCAAGGTCCTAGAAAACGTGTGGGAACTCATAGCCTATGAGGAATACGAACGGACTATGGCTATATTTGGCGAGGCTATGGTCTTGGACAAAGAGGGCGAGAGAGAGAAAACGCGACAGAAATTCGACGAGGTGGTGCCGCTGTTCATAGCTCTCACGGAGAAATATCCCGGCACCGAGGTGGAAATCGGCGCACTAAGCAATTTGGGTACATGTTATGAGTTTTTGCGCCAGTGGAAGAAAGCTGTGCAAACCTACGATAAAGTGATCGCTCTATTCGAGGACGATAAAGCCAGCGAGGATGCCTATCGATTTGCCAAGGGGCATCGGGACTGGATCGTGAACTCTAAGCTGTGATGCTCGAGATGAGTAGATTGGCTGGGCTCGCGCAGGTTGAGGGGAAAATAAGTCATAGCAAAAAGGGAATGAATATGAAAATCATCGGCAAGGCGACAAGGCGGATACTGGTAGCTTGTACAGCCCAAATCGCGGTGGGGTGCATTATTTTTCCGCCGAAGATCCATTACAGCTCGTACCTGGTGCCCGTGGAAAAGAGCGGCAATGAAGCTCCGTATAGAGTGGAGAACGATGGCTCTGTGTATATGTCGGATGGATTGCGGGTCAACGCCAAATTTATGACGGATGCAGAGCTGAATGTCTTGCTCTCCGAAGATTCGAATAGAGGAGAGTATTCGACTAATCCCTATACCTACGGCGACTACATTGATCGGGATATAGGTTATACCCCCAACCGCTTCACTGTCTTCAAGGTGAGTGTTTTCAACCAGACTTTTGCCAAAGTTCAACTCTATCCCCTCAAAGCCATTCTTTTGACGGATCAGGGCCAGACACTCCATTCCTACGGGATGCCATCGACGTCGCCTTACAATAGCTTCGAGCGGTATTACAGAGGCTTGCGCGGGCAGAGCGGCAATGAATTCTACCGCTTTGGAGTCAGAATGGGGCATGTCCGCAGTCTGAACTATGCGGAGGATCAGCCGATATTCAAGGGAGAGAGCTACAGCGGTCTGATCGCCTTTGATTCGCTCGATCCAGCGGTGGAGAAAGTGCGGTTGGTACTGAAAGAATTCGCGCTCAAATTCGACGAGTTCGGCACGCCGCTGGAAACGGTTGATATCCGTTTCGACTTCAACCGCAGGGTAGAGAAGTGGGAGGTGAAGAAAGACCATGAGGCGGTGAGCTTTGACCGTCAATAGTGGCTTTGAACCATCATCTCCGCTCTGGTGATAGCTCTTCCCATGCTAAGAACAATAGCTCTTTTGGGCTGGCCTCGTCTCTGTAGAGTCGACCTGTTTGGGCTCTTACTACTCCTGTATCCGCTTCGTTCTGCGGCGTTTCAGTCCGAAGCGGTGATTCTGATCGTGCCCTTCGAGGACCATAGCTATTTTCGCGGTAGCTGGGATATCAGCCGGGGTATTCCCCGGGTCCTAGGCGAATTGCTCCAGCAGGGTCGGAATATAGTCGTTTTGCCAATGCTCGATTCTTTACAGACAAAAGGCGAGGACGGTGCCGCCCTGAGTGAGGCCCAAGTGCTCAGGATAGGAACTGCCGCCGGTGCTGATCTGGTTGTGAACGGCGATATCCGCAACTTCTCCATCAAACGGTTCAATGCAGGTAACCCCTTCCTGGGGGGGTACACCTCCTATACGGCTCTGGTCGAAGTCGAGATCCAATTGCTGCAGCCGCTCTCTGGTCGTCAAGTTGGAGCGGCGACGGGGAAGGCCGAAATGACGGATCGGGATCTGGGCTTGACCCTTTTGGGAAAACCTACCCGCAAAGAGGCCGCCCTTCTCAAACTCAACGAGATTCCCTTTGGCGTGGAGCGCTTTTGGCGGACAATCATAGGCAAAGTTACTCTAGATGCACTCCAGCAACTAACTGAAGAAATTGAGGCTAAAACCTCCCCACCTCACGCCCTGCAACAGCCGGAACCGAAGATCCTCAGCCTGGAGGGAAAGGAGGGCTTCGTCAATTTGGGGCTGGCGGACAAGATCGAGGTGGGACACAAATTTGTGGTGTATTCCCGGCGGGAGGAGAAGCGGATCGGAGTCGTACAAATTGCCGAAGTACTGGCTCAGCATTTCTCCCGGATTCTGGTGCTCCAAGGGCAGGAGAATATTCAGGTAAAGGATATTCTGGCCCCCCCTAGTGCTACTAGGGCACAAACTCCTGCCGTGAGGCACTATCTCAATGCCGAGAGGCTACATGGGCCGTCTTTTTTTATACTCAATGTGGTCAATCTGTCTCATGCTCTGGGGTCTGGCCACCCATGCCGCAGGTGGGCAGGTGCATTTTGTGGAGGTGAGCGCAGAGGCGGGTATCAATTTTCACTATACCCACGGCGGCACAGGGCAAAAGTACTTTATCGAGACTATGGGACCGGGGTGCGCGTTTCTGGATTATGACAGCGATGGATTCCTCGATTTATACGCAGTCAATGGTCACGATCTGACTCTTGGTGCCGACCCTGAAGAGCGCAATGCGCTCTATCGCAACAAAGGCAATGGAACCTTCGCCGAAGTTGGGGGCAAGGCCGGGGTGAGAGACGGGGGATACGGCATGGGGGTGACCGCCGCCGATTATGACAACGACGGCGATGTGGATATCTACCTCACCAATTACGGTCTGAACGCGCTGTATCGCAACGAGGGGGATGGAACCTTTGCGGATGTCACCAACCAAGCGAGATTGGGGAACGAATTGTGGGGGACCGGCTGTGCCTTTTTTGACTATGACCACGACGGATTCCTCGATTTGTATGTGGCCAACTATGTCGAATATACCCTCGACGCCCCTAGAAAGGATCTGACTCCATATGCCGTTGGCTCCCTTGCGGGCGAAGAAGTAGCGCCAGATATCAGGGCCTATCCCAGTCCCGATAATTTTAAGGGCTCTCCCGATGCACTGTATCACAACGAGGGGGATGGAACCTTTGTGGACGTCACGGTCCAAGCCGGGGTATTCAATCCAGATGGAAAAGGGATGGGCTTGGTGTGCGGCGATTACGACAACGACGGTGACATCGATCTCTTCGTGGCCAATGACCAAGTAGCCAATTTCCTCTACCAGAACAACGGCGATGGAACTTTTGCGGATGTAGCTCTTATCGCAGGGGTCGGCTACAGCGGTGATGGGCGGATGGAAGCCAGCATGGGGGCCGACTTCGGGGACTATGACAACGATGGCTTCTTGGATCTCGTTGTCCCAAATTTTCAGCGCGAGCCTACCAGTCTCTATCGGAACGAAGGCGATGGTCTGTTCGCGTACGAATCAACGCCTTCAAGTATCGGGCGCTATTCGCTCCCCTATGTCGGTTGGAGCACCGCCTTCTTCGACTATGACAACGATGGTTTGTTGGATATCTTCGTCGCCAACGGCCATACTCTGGACAACGTGATTCTTTTCGACGCCTCTACCTCGTATCCCCAGCGCAACCAGTTGTTCAGGAACGAGGGACAAAGACACTTCGCGGAGGTCTCCGACACCTCGGGGAAGGGGCTGTCCATCTTCAAGGTGAGCCGGGGCGCGGCGTTCGGGGATTACGACAACGACGGCGATGTAGATATCTTCGTGGTCAATTCGGTCGGCCGCGCTGACCTGTTGAGGAACGATGGGGGCAACGAGTGCAACTGGTTCCAAGTCAGAGTGGTCGGTGTAGAAAGTAACCGGGATGGTGTGGGGGCGAGGATCGAACTCAACGCGGGCGGTTTGCTCCAGATCAGGGAGATCAAGAGCGGCTCTGGACTGTACAGCCAAAATGACCTGCACGCTTCTTTTGGGTTGGGGAAGAGTGAGAGTATAGAGCAACTCGTCGTTCGTTGGCCCAGCGGCACGGTGGATCGCATGAGTCAGTTAGCCGTCAATCAGCGCGTCGTGATCGAGGAGGGCAGGGGCTGGGTCGGAGCAGGTGAATGGAACGACAGCAGCCGTGCGCCCTGATGTCAGAGGCTCGACTATTATAATATTCGCGAAAGGAGTTTTCCGATGAGATCATGGGCTTTATCCTTGCCTCTCTTGTGGGCCCTCCCCGGAATGGGCCAAGTATCTCTCTATACCAGCGAACGCGATGGGCAGCCGATATATGTGTTCGAGAATAAATACATTAAGAGTGAGATAGCCCATACCCGAGGCCGGTCGCCTCTGAGTTATTTCGACAAAATCGCGGGCGTGGAACAGCTAAGACAGCTTGAACCCCTCGACAAAAACCACGGAAAACACTATCCGCACGGCGGTGTCGCCGAATGTGTGCCGTGGACCGGGGGATCGCCCTACATGGGTTACCTATGGACACAACCGTGGGAGATGACAGCCCGGATCTACGAGCGCCGTGCAGTCTTGGTAGGTGAGGTGACTTTTCTCTACTCTGACCCAGTCACCGGCAAATTGTGCAAACTGAGATTCGAAAAGACCACGACCGCTTACGAGGGATCCACGCGGCTGAAGATGGATTACAAAATAGAAAATGTCGGCGCACGGCGCGCCCGCTTTCAACACTGTATCCACGGCAGTCCCTGCGTCGGAGGCGAGTGCGACGACAGCGATTATTTTTACGCCCCCGGCAGTCAATGCTGGGTGGTATGGAGCGGACTCATCCCCCAATACCAAATCCCGGACCAGTCGTGGCACTCGTGGCCGATACCCGAAGCAGTGGATTTCCGCAGGGGAGGCTCGGGCGGTCTCCAGTTGTTTGTACCGGCGCTGTGGGGTGTCATTGGGGACGAAGAGAGCCGGCAAGTGATGGCTATGGCCAGCTCTCCGGTGTCTGTCGGGGATAGGGAAATCCCCTCCTACATAGGGTATACGCGGGGTGCTGACACATACTACTTAGAGCCCTCGCTGACTCGTCACATTTCCAATCACGCCGACCGCTGGGAGCGGGAGGGTTACTCTGTCGACCTCGACCGGGGCGAGGTATGCGAATACACCGTGGATATGGCGATGTTTCACGGTGTCACCAAGGAACATATCATCTCTTTGTACAGACTCACAGGAGATTATCTGCTATTGGATGAGCCGAGCCTGACCTTTGATAGCGGCAATGGTGGAAAGGCCGTCTTGAAAATGGATATTGGGGTATCGGCAGAAACCGAACTCATCGCGCAGGATGCGACTAGCGGTGAGTCCCTTTTCACCAAGAGCTTGCTGCCGGGAAAGGTAGCGCGGGTTTCGGAGGAGATCCGGCTACTCGGAGAAGCGGAAGCCGTCACTGTGATGCTCAGGAACGCAGCTGGGGACCAAGTTATACTAAGCAAAAAGTAGAAATCGCAATTGTACGACGCAGGACAAAATTGCTGTGGGGAAATCTGTTAATAGAGGGAGCCAGAGGAAGATGAAAGAACAGAAGCGAAGAGAAACGAGAGTGGGAAACTCCTCTGGGGTAACGGCGAGAGCTTTTTTCACCGGTCTGGTGTGCTCGGCACTGGTAGGCGGGGGAACGCAGTACGGGGAAATCTTCCTCAGAAGTTCGCGCATGTCCGATGATTTCAGCACCGGCGGGGCTCTATTCATTTTCTTTTTTTTGGTGGCCGGCGTCAATGTGCTGTTGAAGCTCATGGGCCCCAGAGTGGCATTCACGCCGACGGAATTGATCCTTATCTATGTGATGATGATGACTTCGTGCGCGATCACGGGAATGGGGCTGGCCCACTACCAGATTCCTCTAATGGCGACGCTGCCCTACTTTGCTACGCCCGAGAACGACTGGGCGAGTCTGGTGGCCCCCTATGTCAGAGGATGGATGATCATCGAGGATCCACTGGCGTGCAAGTACTTCTTTGAGGGCCTGCCGCAAGGTGAGTCGATTCCGTGGGCTGTGTGGTTGAAGCCACTGGCCTACTGGAGCGTCTTCTTCGCCGCCTTCTACTTTGTGATGATCGCGCTGATGGTCATTCTGAGAAAGCAGTGGATAGAGCACGAAAGGCTGATATATCCCATCGTCAGGGTCCCCTTGGACATGATCGGTGAGAATAGCAGGGGCGGTCTATTGGCAGGGTTCTTCAAAAATCCCCTGATGTGGCTAGGTTTCGCCTTTGCTTCCTTCATCACTTCTTCCATTGGTCTCAATGCGTACTACGATTACTTGCCCTCACTCAATCCCCTCTATCCCGGCGTCACTATCTCGTTGCTGCGGGAATCGATCCAGTTGCGCTTTATGATCAGTTTCCCCGTGATGGGATTTGCCTATTTGATCAATCAGGATGTGGCCTTCGGGCTCTGGTTTCTCGATGTTGTGGTCAAATGCCTAGACGGAGTATTCGATACCCTAGGGGTGTACCTACAATTGCGGGTCAATCACTATGGCGGCAGTTCGGGGATATTCTCCTCGACCGCGGTCGGGGCGATGTTGATACTGGTGATCTATGGAGGATGGGTCGCTAGGGGCCACTTAAAAGATGTGTTTAGAAAGGCGTTTACCCCGGCTCCTGATGTGGATGATTCCGGCGAGATTCTCTCCTATCGGAGCGCGGTGATCGGCACCCTGGTGTCGGTGGTCGTCATGCTCGTCTGGCTCAGGGCCGCCGGCTTACCTCTTTGGGCGGGGGGGCTGTTCTTGTTTATCGCCTTTGTGATCTTTATCGCCATTACTCGCATCGTGGTCGAGGGCGGTATGGCAGCGTGCCGGGCACCCCTGATCGCGCCCAATTTTATGCTCTATGCCGTAGGCACTCCGGCCTTGGGCACTCAGGGAGTGACGGCGCTGGGTTATACCTACGGGTGGTCTTCGGATATTCGGACCTTTTTGATGGCGTCGATTGCCAACGGGCTAAAGCTGCTGGACGACGAGCGTTTCGAGGGACGAAAGCGACCGGTGTTTGGCTGTATTATCGCGGCACTGGTCGTATCGCTGATCGTGTCGTTCGGGCTGATGCTCAGGCTAGTGTATGGGGTCGGGGGCGTGAACATCCACTCGTGGTTCTGCTTGGGAGCAAATTTGCTACCCTTCGACCTAGTATCGACGGTAGTCAGTCGACCGATTGACGTGACTTGGGGGATGTGGATGAATATGGGCATTGGCGCCTCGCTCATGGGCCTACTGACGCTATTGCGGCACAAGTTTCTGGGGTGGCCTCTCCATCCGCTGGGATTGACTGTTGCCGGTAGCCGGGTGATGGACTGGACTTGGTTCAGCATCTTTCTGGCTTGGTTGATCAAGGTCATCGCGTTGCGCTATGGTGGCCCCAAGATGTTTAGGGCCCTGCGCCCCTTCTTTTTAGGAATGGTACTAGGACAATTCGTCTCGGCAGGTATGTGGACAGTGATTGATGGGCTCACCGGCATGACCGACAATATGATATTTGTAATTTGAGTCCAGGATTGTTGGCAGATAGAAGACCCGGCTCTATTCCGGCTTATGGTGTAATGCTGTAACCTGTGAAAATCAATTTTGTAATTGAGAAGTTATCTCATAAATGCTAGCAACCCCGTAGGGATAGGCTCCTACGCCTAGCCCAACAAAGGACGACCACAGAGACCGAAGAGGCCGATCCCTACATAAGCGACGTATTCAGGGTTATCATATAGCTTCTGATACTCTTTTTGGCAGTTAGGATAAATTCAATAACGCAAAGGAATGTGAGTCGCATTTCGAGTTCGACGACGGATGTAGATTTGATAGAAAGGAAACAAATGACCAATAATTGGCTCACGGGAATTTATCTGACTACGGATGTGGTGCTCAAATACCCCGATTATGTCGAGCGGCTGCGCGATGAGATCGGTCTGAATACGGTGGTTCTCTCCTTTACAGGCCAGCTATCGGAGGAGGTGCTCGCCCTCAGTCCCTATGGGAGACGTACGCCGACAGAAGTGGAACTGAGCAAGCTCGTTATACGGCATTTCGATGGTCGGCCCATAGACCCACGGGAATACCAGCAGGCCCAGGCCCTGTGCGGTCCCGGCGTTGGATCCCAAGGCGACGACAAAGCGTTCAGAAGGGCTGTGGGACAGCTAAAGGAGGCAGACCTGAATGTGTGGACGTGCGGAGGAGCTTGGACGATCCGCCGTCTCATGTTCTGTCCATCGCGGGAGGACGTGCAAGACTGGATTGAAGCCGTGTGCGTGTACTGGGCGACCCAGTACGATCTCGACGCGCTCGACATCACCCACTTCCGCTATCCGATGGGCAGTTTTCCCCTAGGACTTTTTGGCTGCACCTGTTCTTCTTGCACAGCCGCCGCCCAAGAGCTTGGCTACGACATGGGAACGATGGTGGAGGACTTGAAGCGTGCCCGGGAGGGACTGCGCCGACTCGACGGTGCTCGCCTCGGCGAAGTAATCCGTCTCGGGGTTGGTTTCTTTGATGTGGTCCACGCGCTCGGTCTGAGGTCGGGGGTACTCGACTGGGTCCGCTTCCGCTGCGACCTGATCGCTCGCAATCTGGCTCGCTTTCGGGCGGCGGTGCATGCAGCGGCTCCTAGCAAGGTCTTTGGCACCGACACCTACCCGGCCTCCATGGCACTGACGGCGGGCCACGATTACCGGCGCTGGGGTGAGATGGCCGATTTTGCTAGCCCGCTGGTGTCCCACATTTCCGCCTTTGTCTGCAACACGTTCATCGAGTGGGCCCGCTTTTTGCAGGAGGAGATTCCCAACCTGCAGGAAGAGGATGCTCTGCAGCTTATCTATCGATTTACGGGGTACGACGGCATGGGGTTGCCGGAGACCATAGCCGCATACGGTGCTGACGAGCCGGCGACGCTAGCCTATCGGATACCCACGGCCGACTTGGTTTTGCGGGATTTAGCGAAGGCGAAACTGTACCTACCGGCGGACATGCCCTCCTATCCGATTATCCACGGAGAGGGTTGGCCACCAGAGGCAATTGACCGCATCGCCGACGAAGTACGTCGGCTGGGGCATAGTGGTATCGTATGGCAGGGCACTGCCGAACTGATGGAGTACGACTTCAAGCGCTAAGAAGGTGCGTCAAATCATCGGCCCGCATTTATTAAGGCCCAAATCGTCCGAAAAGACCGGTGTAATCGAAGTGGACCAGCGCTTTGGTCAGCGTTTAGGAAACAAGGGGCATAGATATGTGGGAAATAATTAAAAGCGGCCGATGATGGTGCCCCTGATCGGCCGTGCTACTTTGTCCCTAGCCTATTCGATTGAGCACTTGTGGATTTCTGAGCAATTGCCTACCCCTCAACAAGCCTAAGCCGAGTTGGACCGGCCGAACAAGTGCTGCGACAGGGGGGACCACCGCCGTAGTCGAAGTGTGCAATCGCGGCAAGGGGCTGCTCAATCTCGCGTTTGACTTGCTGCTGAAACGTTACGATACGCTGCTGATTGAACAGCTAGAGGAGAATTTTGCAATCAGTTCTAGTTTCATATGGCCTAACAGCCAACATCAGGAGGACGATCATGCTCATAGCCACCAGCAATCAGGTCTTCACTCTGGAGGGGGAAACGCCCACGCAATGCTTGGCCATCGACGGCATCCGCTGCCTAGACGAGGGCGTCCATTGTTCCGCAATTGGTTTGGCCAATGGTCAAGTAGTTGTCTTGATCGACGGCCAAGCCCAACCGCAAGCTAATAGCATCGGCGATTCAGTGGAGTGCATCGCCTTGTTGTCCGAGGAGCCGCTGCAAGTGCTGCTGGGCACCGAGCCGCCCCGCGTGTACCGTCTCGACGGCGATGGCGAGCCGGCGAGCCGGGTAGAATCTTTTGACGCTTTGGAATGTCGCCAAAGCTGGTACACGCCTTGGGGCGGGCCACCGGCTGTGCGCAGTTTGGCGCGCAGTGGTGACTGGGTTTTTGCCGATATCCACGTCGGCAGCATCATGCGCTCCCCCGACCGCGGCGCTACCTGGGAGCCGGTGACTCCGGACTTGCACGCCGATGTGCATCAGGTAGCCACCGCCCCTAGCCGCGTAGGACGCTTGTACGCCAATACTGCGGACGCGGTTTTTGCCAGCGACGACTACGGCCGTTCTTGGCAGCATCGGATGGAGGGATTGGAAAACCGCTATGGCCGCGCCTTAGCGGTCCACCCGCGCGATCCCGACTGCCTGCTGGCCAGCGTCAGCAAAGGGCCTAGTGGTCGCGGGGATGTGCAGGGCAAGCTCTATTATTCAAGTGACGCGGGGCACTCTTGGACCCGGGCACTTGCCGGCTTCCCCGAGGTCAGGGGCAATATCGACACCTTTCACATCGCCTTTGACGCCGAGGGGATTGCTTGGGTCGCGGTGGAGAATCAGCTCTATCGCAGTGAGGATAGAGGCGAGAGTTGGTCTGAATTTTGGCGAGCACCCGCTGCCATGGTCGCCTTGGCCTGCGCCCGCTTAAACGAGGTCTGAACATGCAACTCCTTCTGACGCTGTTGATGCTAGCCAGTCATTCTACTGCTGGGAGCATGCGTTCGCACTGGCCTGAGTACCACGTAAATCCATTCGTCATCCAATTGGACATTCCCGGCCCTACGAACTCTGCCGGCGGCCTCATTGTCGCCGATCTGAATGGCGATGGACGCATGGATTACTTGGTCACCGTTCCAAATTACCTTACGGCTCATATCCACGATGGCCGCAAACTCTGGGCAATCGAAACCGACCTCTTGATAGGCGGCTCCGCAGAAAGCATCGGCCTACCCGGCCATCACGGTCCAGGTATTCAGGTTACAGACACCGATGGGGATGAACGGGTCGAAGTGCTGTTCCTTACCAAGGATGGCACACTCCACGTAATTGATGGTGCGACAGGGCTTGAGCAGTGGGCAGCACAGCCTCCCATTCCCAAAGGGGTCCAACGATGGGAGCATTTGGTCGTAGCTAATTTCCAAGGCGCGGGGGATCGAGATATACTCCTCCAAGCCACCAATGCCGAAGGCTACCGCATGGGGCGCTTTCTAGCGGCCTATCGGCTGGCCGATCTCCGTCGCGGACATTTTGCCCCCCTGTGGGAACGCGACGACTTCGTCTCCTGCGCCCACAACGGCGCACGGCTGGCGGATCTGAATAGAGATGGGCAAGACGAGGTAATCGGCGGCACGGTCGTCTCTGCCGATGGCAAAATTTTACTGCGAATTCCCTTAAAAGGTCACATTGACTCGATCTTCATCTGCGACGTGCTACCCAAGGTCCCGGGCTTGGAAATCGTCGCTTTGGAAGAAGGGGGCGGCAATCGCATTTTCCTCTATAACCACGAACAGATCTTCTGGGAAACGCACTTTCGCCATCAAGAACCTCAGAATGCGGTAATCGGCGAGTTCGACCTCGAACAGCCGGGCCTAGAGATATGGTGTCGGAGCCGCTATAACGAGCATCAGAAGCCTTTTGTTTTTGACGCACGGGGAGCAAAGATCGCCGATTACCAGATGGACGATGTAGCACCCGAGGGCTGGACCAAAAGAGGGGTCGAGGTCATCCACAAAATTGATTGGATCGGTGACCGCAAACAACTGGCCGCAGCCAAAGAACGCCATACCGCCGGGGATATTGGCATCTTCGATCCAATTAGCGGGCGATTTCTCCACCGCTTCGAGGAAAAGGCCGACCGGCTCTATGTCGGGGATGTGGCTGGCGATTGGCGCGAAGAGCTAATCGTCTTGCACGGCAACCAACTCCACATCTACTTCAATGAGTCCGAGAATCGGGATTCTGATCGTCCGAGACTGTGGTCGCAAGACCACTACCGCCGCAGCAAGATGACTTGGAACTACTATAGTCCGTAAGATCGGGACACCATGTCGATTCTACCGGGAAAAAACAGTGATTTTCTCAAGATCGCGGTCGCTGCCGCCGGGCGCGGCGACCTCCAAACGGTCCAAGCCGTATTGGCGCAGAAGCCAGCGTGGATCAGCCGCGTTGGTTCGCATGGCCGCACCATGTTGTGGGAAGCCGCGTACCGGGGGCGGCTCGCCATGGTCGATTACCTGCTCGATCAAGGCGCTGACATCCACGCCTGCGGCTGTCACTTCACGCCGCTGCTAGTCGAAATCTCTCCCTACTGTGCCGCCCGTTACAAGCGCCATGATGCGGTCGCTGACCGGCTGCTAACACGCGGTGCATCAAGCGATATATACACCGCCGCCTTTCTCGGTGATGGCGATGCGGTCGCCGACTACCTCGACCGAGAACCGGAACTGGCAACGGCCGAGAAAGCGCAGCACGATTCCAGTCGGGGCATGACGGTTTTGCACTACGCCGTCAGTGCCGGGCACCTCAACGTCCTCTCGATGCTGTTGGCGCGGGATGCCGATCCGCGGCCATACAGCGGCTGGCTGATTCGCTTTGCCGTGTGGCGGGATCGCGCCGATATCCTCAAGGCTCTGCTCGACGCCGGGGCCGATCCGACCCACGCCGAGGCCCCTCGCTCCGGCATCGTCAATGCCGAGATCATCGAATTGTTGACCGCTCGCGGCGTCTCAGTGGATGTGGACCATGCCGAGGGCGGCTGGCCGCCCCTTGTCTTTCAGGCACGCGGTGATCGGGGCGGCAATGCCCAACGCGTGCGCGAGCTGCTCGACTGCGGTGCTAACGTCAATGTCAGGAATCACAAGGGCCAGACGGCCTTGCACTGCGCCGCCAAAGCAGGGTTCGACCCAATCGTTGCCTTGCTGCTCGACCGCGGGGCCGAAGTCAACGCCAAAGACGACAAAGGTGCAACGCCGTTGGCGACCGCATTGCGCTCAAAGGTGAAAGACAGGAATAGACTCGCGGCCGTCATCGACCTGCTCACCGATGCTGGTGGCGTTTGAGAATTGGCTGAAGGAACATAGATAGCCTGCACAGTGGGTACACATTGCTGACGCTCGTCCCTTGCATCCGACGACACAATTAATGTTTTATACATAAACCTTAATAACAACGAGAGTTATTAAGGTTTATTTGATAAGCACTTAACGAGGGGATCGCTCCATGAAACGCGGTGAAACCGGCCGGTACGAAAGTACGACCGTTGGCGATGAGACGGTGCGGGCTTTCGTGCCTGCGCCGCTTCCGCCCACGCCTGCGCTGGATCGGGTAGCTCTGCAAGGATCGTTGGAGAAAGCATTGCTAGCGCTGGGCCGGTTGGACAGCCTCTCCGCGTTGCTGCCCGACGCTCACCTTTTCCTTTATACCTATGTTCGCAAGGAGGCCGTGCTGTCCTCCCAGATCGAAGGTACCCAGTCCTCACTGTCGGATCTTCTGTTGTTTGAACTAGAGGAGATGCCAGGTATCCCCCTCGACGATGTTGTCGAGGTCTCGAATTATGTGGCGGCACTAGAATATGGATTGCGCCGGATACGCGAGGGATTCCCGCTCTGCAATCGCCTCATCCGCGAGACCCATGCCGAGTTGCTCGCACGGGGCCGCGGCAGCGACAAAACCCCAGGTGAATTCCGGCACTCACAAAACTGGATTGGCGGCAGTCGGCCCGCAACGGCGCGCTTTGTGCCCGCGCCGGCACACGCCGTTGCGGAGTGCATGTCGGACTTAGAGCGATTCCTCCATATAGAGGATTGCAGATTGCCCGCGCTCCTGCGGGCGGGACTCGCCCACGTCCAATTCGAGACCATCCATCCCTTCCTCGACGGCAACGGACGAGTCGGCCGCCTGCTGATCGCATTCCTGTTATGTCACGACGGTGTGCTGCGCGAGCCGCTGCTATATTTAAGCCTCTACTTCAAACAGCACCGAGAGAGCTAGTACGACCTCCTCAATGATGTACGGAAAAACGGTGCCTGGGAAGCGTGGCTCGCGTTCTTTCTCGACGGCGTGACGCAAACCGCGGAGGGAGCCGTCTCGACCGCACAGCGGTTGCTTTCTCTGTTTCAGAAAGACCAAGTAAAGATACAACAGACAGGTCGTGCGGCAGGGTCGGCGCTGCGCGTCCACCAGGCTTTGCAGGAGCACCCGATTGCGTCGCTCCAAGAACTTGCCAAGCGCACGGAACTTTCGTTCCCCGCGGTTACCGCCGGAATCCAGATACTCGAACGGATCAGAGTGGTGCGCGAATTGACGGGCAAGAAGCGAAACCGGCTTTTCGGCTATGATCAATATCTTACCATCCCTAACCGCCGGTCTAATAGGAAAAGGAAAATGCAACCAACGCCAATCACCCCAAACGCGAAGCAAGTCCCGCTCCTAACCGCGAGCCAGATCGCCCAGTTCAAGCGCGACGGATTCTTAGTGCTCCCCGCCGTACTCGACCCCGAACTCTGCCACCGGGCCAGGGACGAAATGTGGGCTGCGATTGCAACCTACCTGCCTCGCATAAAGCGGGACGAGCCCTCCTCTTGGGGGTCGATCACCGAGGAAGAAAGCACCGTGCTAAACGCGCAGCGGCCCGAGATCGGCGGCGACCCCTATTTCGCCGGCAACGGCCACCGCTTCTATGTTCGCAACGGCACCGAGCGATTCATGCTCGACTTGGCCCCTCGGGCCTTGTGGCAAGTCGCCGAGCAATTGCTTGGCGAGGGCACGGTGGTCTGGCCCGCTGGAGAGGATGACTCCGGCATCACAACGGGCCCGTGCTTCATGTGCGACGACGCGGTGGGAGGGCTGGCTACCCACCTGGGCAGAGAGATCGAGAGGTGGCCCGAGAAAGGATCCTTCACCACTGAGGAAGCACTGCGCCTGCCCAAGACCGGCCCGGTGTGGCTCAACGGACAAGGGACGCGCGGCTTGTATTGCACTCTGCCCAATAGCCCTTCTCCTGGTCCCGAATACCGAGGTGCCCACTCCGACGGTGCCTGCTACGGCCGCTGGCGGCTACAAATGTCTGCCTACATAGACGACCTGCCGCCCAACTCCGGCGGCTTTACGGTGTGGCCGGGCAGCCACGGCCGGATTTGGCGCGAGCAGTGGCAGGCCTTCCTCGCAGGCGAAAAACACACCGACAAACACTGGGCGGAACGCAAGGCCGGTGGCTACAACGATCCCGTCATTCAACGCATCAAGGTCGATACCCAGCCCGTCGATTGCTACGGCCCCGCCGGCACGGTGGTTTTGTGGCACACCAAAATTTTGCATATCGCCGGGCAAAATCTATCTACCGACGTCATCCGCCAAGCGACCATCTACGGATTCCTCAAAACGCCGGCATCCCTCCCCGATCCGCTGGTAGTGGACAACACCAACGGCGACATTTGGCGGGATTGGTCTGACGAAGTGCGCGCCGTCGATGAGCACCAAGAATAGCGACTCTTATTCCCAGAGACCGTCGGACTCTGGTTGTTCGACGAGCTACAGCGCCCCAATGCGACTGGACCCTTGAATGGTGCGCACTGGACGACCTAACCACCCCGTTTTCGACAATTCAAAGGCGTACGAGCCCTTCCGTCCGCACCGCTTCAACATCGCCTAGGGGAGAATAGACGCGGGGGTGAGTCCCTTGATGGGCTCGTGGGCTGGCTGGCTAACCGAGGAGCCTACGTGTTCGCTTCGCCTGACGCGATGCACTAGCGGCGCAGGCGGCAATGTCGAGACGTTCTGGGACGACCAATGCGGCCGCTAAGCGTTCATTATAAAACACGATCCAGCTACAATATATTGGGCGAGCGCGGTTTCGGGCGGCGCGGCGTTTTGTTCGAGCACGACGACCTCTTGCTCGACGTGGCGGGCGAGCCATTGCCGGGGTTCAGCTTAGCCGAATGTGAACCCTTGACCGGCGATTGCATCCGCTTTGTGATGCGCGGCGAGCGGCGCATCAGGGCGAGCGCGTGCGGTTGCAGTTTTCGTGGCAGCGCGGCAAGATATTCGCTTTCCAGTTCTCGCACGGCATACCCCAATAACCCGCAATCAGCCGTAGGCACCTTGCTGCCCATTTCAGTCATGCTGAGCGCAGCACTTTACCGCGCCTTGTCCTGCTAAAGGCAAGGTGAAGCTGGCGCGAACAACATCTCATACTTACAGAAGTCAGTTACAGGTTCTATTGCACCCCCTATCCGCCCGCCGTACCTTGCCTCCCCATGAGTTTACGTATCGGTATCGTCGGCACGGGCGCTTTTGCCCAGAGCTTTATTCCCCTCTTCAAAGCACATCCCCTCGTCGGCCAAGTCGTCCTCTGTGATTTGGATGGCGAGAAGTTGCAGCGCAATGCCGCCAAACACGGGATAACCGATCTAAGCCCCTCGCTCGACGCGCTCTGCGAATCGTCCATAGACGCCGTTTGCCTCTTCACCCAAAACTGGCTCCACGGCCCCCAAGCCGTCCAAGCCCTAGAGGCTGACAAACACGTGTACTCAGCCGTGCCCCCCGGCATGAGCTGCGCGGAAATAGAAAACCTGATCGCGGCCGTTGTGCGCAGCAGCAAAGTGTACATGCTCGGCGAGACCAGCTATTACTATCCCGGCGTACTCTATTGCCGCCAGCAGTACGCCCGCGGCGCTTTTGGCCAGATTGTCTATGGCCAAGCCGAGTACTACCACGACTGGGATCACGGCCTCTACGACGTGGCTCGCTGGCGTGGCGGAGAAAATTGGCGAGAGACCGCCGGTATCCCGCCGATGTATTACCCGACCCATTCGACGAGTCAGATCATCTCCGTTACGGGTGCCCACATGACGCATGTGTCTTGCCAGGGCTTCCGCGACGAGCACGCCGACGGCATCTACCCGCATAACGGCTGGCAAAACCCCTTCAGCAACCAGAGCGCCCTGTACAAGATGTCCGATGGCAGCATCTGCCGCATCAACGAGTTCCGCCGCATCGGCCACCCCGGCTGCGTGCAGATGATTCTCCAAGGTAGCGAAGGCTGCTTCGAGCAATCCGCCAGTGGTGCCCGTTGGCTAACCAAAGACCACACCCAACAAGAAAACCTAGACCTGCTCCTAGCTTGCACCGGCCAGCCGCGCCGCTTCACCACGCCTTTAGGCGTGACATCCAACGATCCAATGGATAAAGTCACCGCGACCGACGGCACCCACCTCGGCGCATCGGCCGTTCACCCGGTCGAGTGCCTGCCGCACGAGTTCGCTGGCCTGCCCAATGGCCACGCGGGCGCGCATCAGTTCCTCGTCCACGACTTCGTCACAGCCTGCGCCAGCGGCCAGCTTCCGCCTAACAACGCCTGGGACGCGGCGCGCTACATGCTTCCCGGCCTCGTCGCCCACGAGTCCGCACTCCAAGGAGGTACCCTCCTCCCCATACCCGACCTCGGCGATCCGCCACAGTATCGTTGACAGTGGCATGACTGCGGAGAGTTGGTGTAGCCTTTGCAAATAACGATGAGCGGCGCATGGCACAGCTCACCCACCGCTTAAAAACGGTCTATTGAGACGTCTATCCGGCCGCTGTATATTGCCCACCATGAATTTACGTATCAGCACCTTCCCTCAGAGCTCTATTCCCCGCTTCAAAGCGCATCTCTTCGCATGAACAAAGTAGAAATCCCGCCGCCCGAAGGCGTGTTCGCCCAGCCTTGGTCGCTGAGGAAAATTTTAGGTATGCTCGCCGTCTTCGGCCCAGCGGCCATCGTCGCCTCGGTCGCTATCGGTGCCGGCGAGACCATCGTAGTGGTGCGGGCCGGTGCTTGGGCCGGCTATGGCTTGTTGTGGATGGTCTTGCTCAGCTGCTTGGTCAAGGGCGTCTTCTTCACCTATCTGATCGGCCGCTACACAGCCGTCAGCGGCGAGTTGATCGGTCACCGCCTCGTGCGCCTGCCCGGGCCGCGCGGATGGCTGCTATTGACCATCCTGCTCTTTGAGATGATCGGCGCGCCTCTAGCTTGGGTGCCCATCTCCAAGCCCTGCGGCGACCTTTTTCACTTCTTGCTGCGCGACCTGCTGCCCGCCAGCGAGGAAGAAGTCTTCTGGGAAAACGCCATAACCTCGGCCTTTATTGCCTTGGCGCTGTCCTTTGGCATCCGCCTGTCTTTTGAACGCCTCGAAAAACAACAGCTCATCATCTGCGCGATCCTAGTCATGGGGACCCTCGCCGGGACCCTCATCGTGCGTCCAGACTTTATAGCGGCACTTGTGGGGACCTTCCGCTTTGGCGACCTACCGCCCTTCCCAGACTGGGCACCCGCCGACACAGTCGCGCATCCGCTGCTGACGTTGGGCACCACCTTTGGCTACGTCGGCGGCTCGGTCATTGGCTACATCGCCTACGCCAACTGGGTCGGCCTGCACAAGTGGGGGCTGACTGGCCACCAAGACATCGAGGCTATCCGAGATCGCGCCGCCCGCAGCGATGCCATCGACTACCTACCCGACGACCCCAAGCAAATCCGCCATCTGCGGCAACGGGTATCGCCGCTGCGCTGGGACGTGGCACTGGGAGCGCTGGTCCTCTTCATCGTCACCGGGGCCTTTATGATTTCCGGGGCAGCCGTGCTCTTCCCACTCGAAACCCGCTTCGAGGGCTGGAACCTGCTGACGCACCAAGCCCACGTCTGGCGTCAGATTCACCCGACCTTGGTGTGGATTTACTACGTCTGCATCCTCGCCGCGCTGTGGGGCACCCTGCAAGCCCTGCCCGAAATCTACGCCCGCGTGGCCCAAGAGTTTCTCGCCGCCCGCTGGCCCGACCGCACTTGGGAATACCAGGCGATCAAGCGCGTCATCTGCCTCTACATCTTCGCCACCACTATGCTCATCGTCTGGAACAACGTCCCTTTCGATATCCTGACCCAGATTGCCGGCTTCCTCATCGCCAATCTGGCCATTGCCATAATGATGGGGGCAGCCATCTATCTCAACTTCAAGCTGCCCGCCTCCTACCGCACTCGCGCATGGGTCCTCGGCGGCGCAGTGCTCTCGACCGTGGTACTGATTACCTCGGCCGTCGTCAGCGGTTGGGGGCTGTTGCAAAAGCTGGGGGGCTGACGGGCGGCTACGATACCCTTCATCTGCACTATCCCTACAGGCGGCGTATATGCGCTCGCGCTTGGAGCGCATCGCGGAGGCTCTGCATCCAAGGGCACCTCGTGAACGGCACCGATTCTTTTATATGTCGGATCAATCCCTGAGCCGATAACAGCGACCTTCACGGGGTAATCCGTTGTCGGTCGATTGGTCAAAAGCATGTTCTGCCCTCTGGCAAGGCAGCAAGACGGGGCAACGCTAGCGTAAAGACGGGTCGCTCCCCCGATTCGCCGGCCGATCTCTTATAGCGAAGACTAGTTTTATAGGGAAGCTGGATTCAGGTTCCAGACCTCCAGCGAGGATGTCAGTTGCGAGGTAAATGAGGGGGTTTGTGCATCCATGAACGGTCATACTTAAACGGCAATTAGAATCCGAAAATTTGGCAAGGGAATTTGGCAAATGGAAGCTATTCGCTTGGGTTTAGTCGGGTCGGGCGGCATGGCCCAAAGCCAGGCTGCCGCGTTTGCGGCCATGGAAGGCTGTAAGCTAACGGCCCTAGCCGCTCGCAACGAGCGCACCGGGGCCGAGTTGGCCCAGCGGCACGAGGCAGAGTTGCTGGGCCATTGGCAGGCCCTGATCGAGCGAGCCGATATAGACGCCGTGGCGATCTGCACCAACAATGACAGCCACGCCCCCATTGCCGCAGCCGCCCTGAAAGCGGGCAAACACGCATTCTTGGAATACCCCTTGGCGCGCGCCTCGACGAAGGAGAAGCCTTGGCAGACTTAGCGCGGGCGACCGGCAAGGTGCTGCGCGTAGCCCATCCCGAAGTGGTATCGGCTGAGCATCGGCAGCTCAAAGAGGCGGCGGCCTCCCTCGGGCGAGGAGTTGCTGTCGTACCGCACGGCCATCCTCGGCGTCGCACTGGGCCTCGCGGTCATGTCGCTGTGGCTGTGGCGCTCTGGCCTGCCACCGTGGGCAGTCTTCGTCTATCTATTCGGGGCGTTTGTCATCTTTTTGGCCCTGACGCGGATGATCGTCGAAGCCGGTTTAGCCGCGGCCGTACAGGGCATGTCGGGCTGCGGCTTTCTCATTTCCAGCGTTGGCTCCTCGTCTCTTGGAGTAGCCGGGGTGCTGGCCACGGGTATGACCCTCGCTTGGGCCGGCGATCTGCTGGTCTTTATGATGGCCCCCTGCGCCAACGGCATTCGCATGTTGCACGGCCTAAGCCGCTACAAGCGCCGCATCCTCGCGATGATCGGGCTGGCCATGGCCATTGGCCTCGTGGGTGGGGTTGGCACGATCCTCGTGCTGAGCTACCACTACGGCGCGAACAACTACCACGGCTCGTGGGCTTGGTTTGCCAAGGAGCCGTTTCGCGTCGCCCGCAACTTCGCGTCAATCCGACCGGCCCCAATTGGGATGGCTGGCTGTGGAACGGAGTCGGCGCGGCGATTATGGCGCTGTTGATCTGGGCGCGGCACCACCTTTTGTGGTGGCCCTTCCATCCGCTGGGCTATCTGGCCAGCGGCACTTGGATCCTCAACAGCGTCTGGTTCAGCATCTTCCTCGCGTGGCTGGTCAAGGCACTCGTGTTGAAGTACACCGGGCCGAATGGATACAAGGCGACGCGGTGGTTTTTCCTCGGCATGGTGCTGGGGCAGTTCGTCGCCGGGGGATTCTGGATGGTCGTTGATGGGTTTACGGGCATGACCGGGAATAGGATTCGGATGTTTTGAAAAGAAAGGATGTAATGCGGAAGATGGGTACGAGAAGCTTTGACCGGGCCATCGGCGAGACAATGCACCCAAGTCGGAAACACTGTTGTGCTAATACTGGTTTAGCAAGTCGCCGAACAAGTGCTTATAGCATAGCGCGTTCCACCCTTTGGCCTGTTGCGCTGTTGCTCGTCGCTCTTAGCGGGTCTCCCAAGGCCCTCGCGGAATCCTTTGACGACCAGCATGTAACCGTCTTGGTCTTCACCAAAACCGCCGGTTTCCGCCACGATTCCATTGCCGACGGCATCGCCGCTATCCAGACCTTGGGGCGGGAAAACGGTTTTTCCGTCGAGGCGACTGAGGACGCGGGGCGTTTCACCGATGAGGGCTTGGCACCGTACCGGGCGGTAATCTTCCTCAACACTACCGGCGATGTACTGGCCATTGACCAAGAACGATCTTTTGAACGCTACATTCGCGGCGGCGGCGGCTTTGTGGGCATCCACTCCGCAGCCGATACCGAGTACGACTGGGCTTGGTATGGCGACTTAGTGGGGGCCTATTTCGACAGCCATCCGGCCATTCAACAGGCTCAGATTCAAGTGGCCGACCGAGTTCATCCGGCCACGGACCATTTGTCTGCCCGCTGGCAGCGGCGCGACGAGTGGTACAATTACCGCCGCAATCCCCGCGGGCGGGTCCACATCTTAGCCACCTTGGACGAAGGCAGCTACGACGGCGGTCGCCACGGCTTTGACCACCCCATCGCTTGGTGCCACGACTACGACGGCGGCCGCTCTTGGTACACCGGCGGCGGTCACACCCGAGAAAGCTACGGCGAGTCCCTGTTTATGCAGCATATCCTCGGCGGCATCGAGTACGCCTCAGGAGCGACCGCGGCCGACTGCGGAGCCACGCTGGATGCCAACTTTGAGAAAGTCGTCCTCGACGGCGAGGCCGAAAATCCCATCGACTTGGCCGTGGCTGACGACGGGCGCGTGTTCTTCATTGAGCGCAAGGGAGAGCTGAATGTATATCGGCCCGACCTAGGATTGACCCGGCTGGTCGGACAGCTAGCGGTATCGACCGACTTTGAGGACGGCCTGCTGGGCATTGCTCTAGATCCAAATTTTGTCCGCAATAATTGGCTCTACCTGTTTTACTCGCCGCATGGCGAAGTAGCCAAGCAGCATGTATCCCGTTTTGAGTTAGATGGCGATGAACTGGTCCCGGATTCCGAAGTTGTGTTGCTGGGAATTCCCACCCAGCGGCGCGAGTGCTGTCACTCGGGTGGGGCACTGGCATTTGGCCCGGACGGTAGCCTTTATATCGGCGTCGGCGATAATACCAACCCCTTTGCTTCGGACGGGTTCAGCCCGCAGGACGAGCGTCCAGACCGGCGCGATTGGGATGCCCAGCGCACATCGGCCAACAGTGCCGATCTGCGCGGCAAGATCCTGCGCATCAAACCCCAGTCCGACGGCAGCTACAGCATTCCCCCAAGCAATTTGTTCGCCGAGGCCGAAGAAGGCCGCCCCGAGATTTACGTTATGGGCGTACGCAACCCCTTCCGGCTGTCGGTTGACCGCGAGAGCGGCTGGCTCTACTGGGGCGATGTCGGCCCCGACGCCCGCCAAGCCGACCCGCAGCGGGGGCCAGTCGGCTTAGACGAGTGGAATCAGGCGCGGGCGGCGGGTAATTTCGGCTGGCCCTACTGCATTGGCGACAACCAGCCCTATGTGGCCTACGACTTTGCCACCGGACGTTCCGGTATGCCCTTTGATTGCGGGGCACCGAGGAACCTGTCGCCTAACAACACGGGCCTGCAAGCACTGCCTTCGGCGCAGGCAGCGTGGGTCTGGTATCCCTATGGCACCTCGTCCTCGTTCCCCGCAATCACCGCCGCTGGCGGCCGCACGGCACTGGCCGGCCCGGTGTATTACTACGATGCCGCGGCGGGCAGCAAGAGTGTGCCGGCGTACTACGACGGCACACTCTTTATGTACGAGTGGGCCAGCAATTGGATTAAAGAGGTCAAGCTGGACGAGGACGGGAACATCCTCAAGATCAATCCCTTTTTGGACAGTATGGAATTCATCCGTCCCATCTCCATGCAGTTCGGCCCGGATGGCTCGCTGTACGTGTTGGAATGGGGCAGCGGCTTCTGGGGCGACAACGACGACGCCCGCCTGGTGCGGATTGACTATGTGCGGGGTTCGCAGGCACCGGTGCCCCACATTGAAGCCGCACCCACCAACGGTGCCGCGCCGCTAGCAGTGCATTTCTCGGCCCGCAGTTCCTTTGATCCCGATCCGGGGTCCGTGCTAGACTTTGCTTGGGATTTTACCGGCGACGGCGAGATTGACGCGACGGAAGCCGAAGTAGTCTTCACCTACGAGGTAAGCGGCGACTATACTGCCCGGCTAACGGTCTCCGACGCCGAGGGCAACCAAGGCGTGGCGCAAGTGCCTATCTCGGTCGGCAATACCGTCCCCGAGGTGGAGATCGTGCGGCCCCCGGATGGCGGTTTCTTTAGCTGGGGAGAAGTCGTCGATTTTGAAATTCAAGTCTTTGACCAAGAGGACGGGACTGCCAATTGTGCTCGGGTGGTATTACAAGCGTTTATCGGCCACGATGAACACAGCCATCCCCTTGAGGAGCACGGCGCTTGCAGCGGTAATTTCCAGACCGAGGCCGGGCACGGCAGCGATGGCGACGATTTGTTTTATACCATCGAGGCGCGCTATACAGATCGAGGCACGAAGTTGGTCGCTCCGTTGACCGCTAGGGCGGGCCATATCCTGCAACCCAAGCGCAAGCAGGCCGAGCACTATACGCGCCAGAGCGGAATACGATTAGAAACGACCGGAGACGAGGCCGGTGGCGGGCAGAATATCGGCTTTATCGCCCACGGCGACTGGATTTCCTTTGCGCCAATGAATCTGGAAGGCATCGAGTCGCTCAACTATCGGGTGGCCTCGACCGGGCTAGGGGGGCGCATCGAAGTGCGCGTTGATTCGCTGGCGGGGCCTTTGATCAGCACGGTGCGCGTGGGCAGTACAGGTGCTTGGCAGGTCTATACCGACTTGGCGGCACCTATTGCGGACCCGGGCGGCACCCACGAGTTGTTTTTCATCTTCCAGCGCAATCCGGGTGACGACGGCTTGTTCAATATCAATTGGATTGATTTCCAAGGTCCGGGGATCTCCCGTCCCCCGGCCACCGCAGTGGCGGCCGAGTCGCGTCAAGAAGGGGCGTTGCCCGGCCCGGCCGTTCTGTATCCTCCCTATCCCAATCCCTTTAACCCGACGGTCCAGATCCACTTTGTGCTCCCTAGGCGCATGGCGGTGCGGTTGGAGGTTTTCGATCTCTTAGGGCAGCGGGTGGATGTCGTAGTCAACGAGATGCTGGACGCCGGAGGCCACGCAGTGCGGTTTGACGGAGCCGATCTGGCGAGCGGGGTCTATATCGCGTGCTTGGCGACGCCGGGTGGGGAGTTGGTGCGACGGATGGTGTTGTTGCGCTAAAAAGTAAGGAGGAAGAATGCCTTCCATTTCAAAGAGTAAATTAAAAGCCAATATACTTCGCATCTTTCGCGAGATTGAAGAAACCGGCGAAGAATGGATCGTCACAAATCACAATCGCCCCGCTTTACGCATTCAGCCGATTGGGCAAAAATGTTCGGAGCGATTCAGGACAAAGCCATCTATCGCGCAGACATCAATACGCCGACAACCGACGAATGGGAAGCACTGTCGCGATCGTCCTCGACTTCAGCCCTCGCATTAGGGGTTTATCCACGAAGGAACGCGAAGGGCCACCAAGGTTTTCTTGAGTATTCTTAGTGTTTCTTCGTGCTCTTGGTGGATCGCTTCATGCTGGACGCTAGATCGAGATCGGCTATCTCAAACCGCAGCACAAGCCATTGCAGACGCCGACCGCATTGCCCTTAGTCCATCTCTATCTGGGAAATATGAAGAACATGCTTAATATGAATGCGCTTTCTGCGCTCGAAGCCGACGCCGGAGTCAGAGAGCGAACCAGACTCGAATGGAACTATAACAGCAACCACATTGAGGGCAACACGCTGACCTACCGCGAGACCGAATTGCTGCTCATCCACGGTCGCACGGCTGGCGGGCATCCGATGCGGGATTACGATGAGATGAAGGTACGCGATGTTGCGATCGACTATATGCGATCCCTTGCAGGCGAGAAACAGATTATTGGGGAGGGCGATATAAGACAACTAAACAAAATTCTCCTCAAGGAGCCCTTCTTGAAATACGCGGGCCGGATGGCCAACCGACGCAGAAGCGCATTGTTCCGGGCCAGTACAAGACACAGCCGAGTCACGCACGGACGGTGACCGGGGAACTCCAGCGATTCGCCGAACCCGAGGAAACGCCCATTTTGATGCAGGAATGGACCCGTGATTTCCGTCGCGACTTGGAGCGAAGTGCCTATCCTCTGCCGTTGTTCCTATGTTCCTAAGCTGAGTCGCACTGGAGTTTTCTCCGCATCCATCCATTCGACGACGGGAATGGGCGCACCGCACGGTTGCTCGCAAACTACGCTTTGCTTAGGAACAACCTGCTGCCTATCGCGATCAAGAGCGACGACCGGGACCGCTATATCGGCGGGCTCCAGAATGCCGATATAGGCCGCATGTTGCCACTCGCCCAGTTACTCGCGCGGCGAAAGGGGAGTCGATCGAGGAACCATCACCCTCAGTACCGAACTCATTAAGACGCCTCTGCACTGCATCGAATACGTCATCATGCACGAACTCTGCCATCTGCGCGTCCACGATCACAGCCCGGCGTTCTTCCGCCTGCTCAACCGCTGTATGCCCGATTGGGAGGTTAGGAAATCACAGCTTGATTCGGTGGTGTTGCAATAGCGGAGCAGCAGATCTTTTGGCAGTACCCATCTCAGGGCTGGGCCGGCTCCAATCCCAACAGCACGATCAGGAACGAGCGCACCCAATAGGCGCTGTTCATGTAGGGGTTTTCGGCCGAGGGCCAGTTCTTCCAATAGGTCTGGTTGTGGGGGATGCGGTGGAACCACTGGAGCAGGGGAATGGCCGGCAATTCGGCCAGCCATATATCGAGAGCTTGGCGAAACAGCGGCACGAGCGCCGGATCGTCGGGCGCGGTCTGGCCCATCTGATCGACCAAGCGGTCGAAGTCTGCGTTGCGCCAGCGCCAGAAGTACTGGGCGGCCGTGCCGGTAGGCTGGACGTAGCGGCTGTGGTAGAGCCGGAGGGTGAAGTACGGATCGCGTACTGAGCCGCCGTTGCCCATGATAAAGACGCGGGCCGTGCCCTGAGTCATGCGGGTATAGGCGTCGGAAAACATGCGGAAGGAGGCGTCGAAACCCGCGCGGCGCAACTGCTCGACCAGTACGGGCGTGAAGTCTTGGAAGAGAGAGGGAAAGACGACGACGGGAATTCTCAGGCGCTCGCCGTCCCGCTGCCACATACCTTCCGCATCGGTGCTCCATCCCTTGCGCTCCATGATGGCTGCGGTCTGAGCCAGGTCGTGTTTTTCTACGGGATGTTTTTCTAGCAAGTCCTGAACTTGGTCGATATAGTGCATCAGCGGTGGGAAGTGGGGGAACGGCAACAGGGTGTACTCGCCAGCCCCCTGCCAGCCGATGGCCACGAGTTGTTCTCGGTCAATGGCGTAGTTTACAGCCCAGCGAATGTCCGGGTCGTCGAAAGGTGGCTCTAGATTGTTAAAGCCGAGGACCGGCGGCCACCAGTCCCGATAGCCGTAGGGCAGTTGGCGGCCCGACCACGTGGTGACGTTGGGGTTTTGGTCGAGGAGGGTCTTGATGTTGGAGGGCCGCAAGTCAATGCATTGATCCATCTGGTTGGCGAGGATGAGTTGGACCCACTTGTTCTCGTCGCCTTGGGGCAGGTAGATGATGCGCTCGACCCGGGGCAGGGGCTGAAAGCCGATTTGGGCGGCCCACCAGTCTGTGCGCAGATCCCAAAGCCGCTGCTGAGGTTCGGAGAGGGCGAGGCGGTAGGGGCCGCTAACGACCGGCAGGCCGCGGCCCAAGTCGAGGTTTTTGAACGAGGTCGGATCCTCGCCTCCCCAGATGTGCTTGGGCACGATGTGGATGCCGTTGCCGAAGTTGTAGGTAAAATAAGAAAACACAAAGCGGGGGTTGGGCGCTTTGAGCACGAACCGCGCCGTCAGCGAATCCGGGACTTCGACCTCGGCAACCCAAGTGTCCATGTCGGTGGAAAAGGCCAGCTCCGGGGCGTGGGCCTTGAGCATGTCAACTGTAAACTTGAGGTCGTGGGCGGTCCAAGGCCGCCCGTCGCTCCACGTCACCCCTTTGCGGATGTGGATCGTCACTTCCGTGTAGTCTGCGTTGTATTCGTGGCTTTCGGCAATCCAGGGTATGACGTGGTCTTTTTTTACGTACGCGTTGTAGAAGTAGAGCGGCTCAAACAGATAGTCGAAGCCCGGAGATTGGGTGCCGACGATAAAGGGATTAAACGAATCGTAGTCCCGCATCTGCGGCAGGCCGAGGATGAGGGTGCGGTTGCGGGGGACGTGTTTTATGGCCCCCTCGTCGGAGCCACAGGCGGCGAGCGCCAAGCCGCCGAGTAAGCCCAAGGCGGCGAGTTTTGTTTTTTGGAGGAATTTTCTCATACTTGTCTCGCTGATGTGTGCGCTTGCAAAAGGTGCGCAACATCCGAATAATAGAGGAACGACCTATATGGCGATGATAAGGCTCTTTTTGCTTATGGCAGCACTACACGGCGCGAATGTAGCCCCAGCGGAAACCGAGGTCAAAGGCCGGCCAGCCTTGGTGCTCAACGGCGAGGCGGCCCAAGTCGTCGTCGATTTGCTGGGCGGCTCGATTGCGGATTTCCACTTGCAGGACCAAGGCATCAATCCGCTTTCATGGGGGCGGGAAGAATTCGCAGCAGGGCCGAGTGCAATGGGGCATTTCCTCTGCTTAGACCGCTGGGCGTCGGTCTCGGAGGCCGAGGCCGAAAGCGGCATGCCCGTGCGGTGGCGGGTCGTGCGCGGTCCCGAGGAGAAGGACGGCTTTATCGAGGCCGAGATGGCCGCTATTTGCCGCTGGCCGGCTTTGCGGTGAGGCGTTGGCTGCGGCTGGCCAAGGACCGCGCCTTGCTCACCGTGCGCGAAGAGGTCGAAAACACCGGTGCGCTTGGACGCATGTATAATGTGGTACAGCACCCTACTATTGGCCCGCCCTTTCTCGACGAGACTACGGTAGTTGACGCCAACGCCCGCAAGGGCTACATGGTCTATAGCCCCATGCCCAACCCCGAAGAGCCGGCGGTGTTTTGGCCCGAGGCGCACAAATTGGCGAGCGGGGCCGAGGTTGATATGCGCTACTTGGGCGGCGACGACGACCCGACCAACGCGGGCTACAGCTTCGACGGCGACGACGGCTGGGTCGCGGCCAGCACAGCGAGCAAGGGCCTGCTCATCGGCTATGTCTGGAAAACGGCCGAGTATCCCTGGCTCAATATCTGGCGCAACTCAGCCGAGGGAAAGCCAGTCGCCCGGGGGCTCGAATTCGGCACTACGAGTCTGCCCTTACCTCCGGCGGCCCCAGCGGCCAAGGGGAAAATCTTCGGTATCCCGCTTTTTGAATTTCTCGACGCCGGCCAGATTATCGCCAAAGTCTATGCGGCCTTTCTCTTTGAGATCTCGCCCGACTATGCAGGGACCGAACAGGTGGCACTGCTAGACGGTCGGCTGGTCGTGCGCCCGCGCGGCACCACGGGCGATCGCGCCAAAGCTATAGAGGCTGCAGCAGACGCTGTTGAACGCACGAATGCAGACTTAGTGATGGAAGTTGATGCGCTATTTATCGAGTAGGTTTTGGGGGCACTGGCCCTGTTGTTGGCGGGGTGCAGCGAGGACGGGGTCATCGTCGCTCGGGTCGGCGAGGTGAAAATTGAGCAGGCGGAGTTCGCGGCCTTTGTTGAGCGCCTGCCGCCGGGGTTGCACAGCCCCAAGGGGGGACGTGCAGCCGACCGGGAGCACTTGCAGTCGATGATCGACGAGGAGCTGATGTTCGCCGAGGCGCGTGCGCTCGGGATCGACACCAGCTTGGCGGTTGCACACCAGCTCGGCGAAATGGTGCGGCAGCGCCTCGTGGAGCGCTACCGCGCCCAAGGCATTGTGCCGCAGGTGGAGGTCACTGCCGAAGATGTCGAGCGCGCATTCGCGGAGATGGGGTTTGATCGCGAGCGGCTCTTCAGTCGCATCTTGGTGCGCACCCGCGAGGAGTTGGAGGCGGTCGGGCGCGACCTGCGCGAGAGCCAGCCCTTTGAGAAAGTAGCCGCGCGCTTTGCCACCAACGACCTCTTCGCCTCGCAAGGAGACGGCGTGGTCGGCTGGATCGGGCGCACACAAGCCGCACGGCGTTTCTCCATTCCGCCCGCCGTCTTTGCAGGTTTGCCCGTCGGGCAGGTAGCTGAGCCGGTCGCGCTGGCTGGCGGCTATCAGGTATTCCGCGTCGGCCTGACGCTGGGTTGGGCATTGGCCGAGGCCCAGTCGGGTTATCAGATCGCCGGCGACGAAGTCGTAGTCGAGCGGGCCAGCCACTGGCAGCAGTGGTCCATTCCCCCCATCTGGCGCGCATCCACGAGGACGGCTCGGTTCGGGCGCATGCGCTGGGGACGGATTAAGTCTCAATACCAGCAATAACACCCGGTTCCGCACCTCTTCCAAAGCCCGCTTGCCCCGGTGGCAGGCGGGCTTTTTTACGTCTTATAGCCCGAGCAGGCCCCGAGCGTTCTCCCCGAGAATGAGGCGCTTGGCGTCGTCGTCAATGGCTGCGGTGATGATCTTGCCGAGCTGCGGGCGGGGGTCCATCAGAGGCGTATCCGAGCCGAAGAGGACGCGGTTGGCCCCGGCCTTGGCCACGAGCTCTTCGACGACGCCCGGAGTGCGGAAGGTCGAACAGGTTTCGAGGAAGTAGTTGGGCAAGCACCCGGCCGCGGCAATGGCTTGGCTGCGATACGGCTCGATGTTGCCAGAGTGGCCGGCGACGAAGCGGGCGTTGGGGAAGCGCCCGGCCGCACGGCCTAGCTGGGCGGGAGCGGCCGTGGCCTCGCCGCCCGTGTGGGCCAAGACCGCGAGGCCGCGCTCATCGGCAAAGCCGTAGATTGGATCCCAAGCTGGGTCGTCGAGCGGAAAGGGCGTATAGGGCGAGTAGATTTTAATCGCCCGGAACCCGAGCTCGTCTATGGCTCTTTCCAACTCGGGCCGCACGGTGTCGGGAAAGGTGGGGGCCACGTAAGCGAAGCCAATGAAGCGATCGGGGTGGCGGGCGACAAAAGCCGCCGTCTGGTCGTTGCCGGGTTTGCCATCGGGATGGAAGATGTTAAAGACGCAGCTTTTGCCGATCCCCACCGCATCCATGGCGCGCAGCATCTCGACCGGGTCATCGACCATGTCGAGAGCATCCCAGCGGCCTACGTGGCCGTGAAAGTCGATGATCACGCAGCCCTTCCGAGAATGCGCTCTATATTGCCCGCAGTCAAAGCCGCGAGCGCGGCGTCGTCAATAGCTAGGTGGTGCAGGTAAAAGAGCATCGGTCCCATGGCATAGCGCGGATAATAAGAGCCGTAGAGGAAGCGCTCCACGCCAAATTCGCCGATCAGAGCCTCGATACCGCCCAGATTCTCAAAGCGGCTTAGCTCCATTGCCGCTTGGGGCAGTGCCCTGAGCAGGGGGCGCAAGGCGAGGGAATGCACGTAGTGAGCGCCGAGGAGTACTACCTGCAAATCCGGGAAGCGGCGCAAGGTCTCCATAACCTCGGCGACTGGAGTGTCGGCTAGCGAGAGCCACAGAGGGATGCGCTCGGCCGCCAGCCAAGCGAGCAACTCGCCGTAGATCCAGTCGGCAAAGGGAACGCGGCACGCCTCGGTGTTGTGCAGGCGGACGCTGCGGACCTCGCCCGCGGCGTGGAGCGCACTCAGTTGCGCCAAAGAATCCGCGCTCGGCCCGGCGACCCATTGAGGGACGAGCCCGTCGCCTTGCCAAGCACGCAGGGCCTCGTTGGCCTCAATCGCGCTGATGGCTTCGCCTTGGAGGTGATAAATTAAGCCGCGCACCACGCCGTGGCGCTGCATTTCCGCCCGCAGTTCAGCCACATTGGCAAACGGCGAGGGCCGGTCGTGGCAGTGGCCGACGCCGATGTTGGCGTCGAAGACCGGGACGCGGGCGCGGAAGTTGAAAGTCGTCATGCTAGCGCCTGATACTTCTCGTCGAGGTCGGTCGCAATGCCCTTGTGGATACCATGGAATACCCGCTGGTAGTCGCCCCTTCTTTGCGCCTCTACGTCCATCCAGAAGCCTGGGAGGCCCGCGCTGCGAATGAAGCCATCTGCGCTTGGCGCGACCTCCTGATAGCGGCCATCGGCCAACCGGAACCAAGTCGTGTTTCCCGCGCTGCCGCCGGAGGCGATGTACTCGATGACGCCGGCTTCCGCCAACAGTTCTTGCGACTTTTCCATTAGGTCGGAGGACTGCTCGGCGTGTGGGAAAATCTCTGCTACGAGGCTCGGTGGGCCGCGATAGATGTCGCGGTTGCGCCGGGTATTTACGGTGAGGCCGCAGACGGCCATGATCTGAGGGTAGATGACGACCCCTGGCAAGATCTCGGACCCGGTCTGCACGACCACATCTAGGCGAAACGCCTTGCAGTGGATGCGATAGTAGTTGATCGGTGTGAGCAGATCCGCCCACCCTCGCCCTACGTCCACAGTGAATCTCCTATTCCACATGGCTGTCCCTTCGGTTGAACTTACCTATACAAATGTTCAAGCAAAAGAAGGGCACTGTCAACCTCTTGGGACTCAGCGCGGGGCTAGGAGATGTTTTCGCGCGTCTTGACGATGTCTTTGTATTCGTAGTACGGGGCCAATTCGAGTAGGTCAATCGTCTCGGGGTCGAGCCGCTGGCGAATGGCGTTTGGAAAGGGGCGGCGCTGGCCGGTGAGCATGTGCTGGACATTGTAGCGCAGGATGAGGAAGCGACGGTCGCGGTCGCGGGGCTGCCAAGTGAGCGCGCCGTGCATGAGATGCTCGGGCATGATGACCACGTCGCCGGCGCGAGGGCAGACATTGTGTACGCCCGGGGGCACGGTGTCGGCGACATAGTCCTCGTCTCCTTCGGCACCGGGGTAAAACATCCCTTGGGGTCGGTCGAAGTGGCCCTTGTGCGAGCCGGGCACGACGATGAGGCCGCCGTCGCCGGGCAATACATCGCTCAAGTAAAAAAAGAAAATGAAGTCCGTGCAGCGGACCTTGCCGTCTTCGATGTAATAGCGCCGCACATCGGGCCGTTTGGACGGCTGCCACCCGGCGTGCAGGCGGTGGAAGCGATGGCCGTGGCGGTTGTAGCCCAAGGTGCCGCCGTTGAAGCGCGGCCGGCGATCGGTGAGTTCCATGAGGATCGGCCAAGTCGAAGGATGCCGGGTGAGCACTTCGAGGCTTTTGTCAAAGGCAAAGCCGTGCTGATAGCCCGTCAGGTCGCGGCGTGCGAGGTCCGCGCCGAATTCGGGCGGCCACTCTTCGGGCGGCATGTTGATGTAGCGATCGGCTGCCGCTTGGGCCGGCGCAAGCTCCTCTGGGCTGAGTACGTCGCGCAAGTGAAGGTAGCCGGTCAAATCGAAGAAGTAGCGTTGGTTGGGCGTCATCATGGGGTTGGGCCTTTGTTGGGGACGGGTAAGATAGCCGTTTCAACGACACCTTTCAAGCGCACCTCAGTGGAACACAATCCCGCCCAGATAATTGTTTTGCATACCGGTTACATAGTCGATGAACACCCGCGTCCCGGCCACTACGGCCTCGCCCAGAACCAGCCCCAGAAAGAAGGGTTTGAGGCGGTTCAACAGCGTCAGTCCGCCATATTTGAGCACCGTGCTCTTGATGAGCCAAGCGACAAACACAGCTAAACCACATCTTGCCGAAGACGCAGCTAATCGGGAATCCGAGAGAGTGGAAGGGCCATCACAGGAACCGGTACTCGAGCCGCTGGCGGCCGTGGTCGGCGATCATGGCCAACGGGAGTTGGATCATGGGATAGGCCAGACGCTCGTGTTCTACCCATTGTCGGCGCACGATCACCATTAGGCAGAGACCGAAGGCCAAGCCAAAGATGGCCCAGTAGAGCAGTGGTGCTGCCCAGATCGCCCACGGCACGGCCCCAGTGGGGCCGCCCTCGTAAAAGCCCCAGATCGGCTTTGGGGCACCGGCCAATCGGGCATATAGGGCTGGACGATCTCGGCCCAGCCGTTTTCCGGCGTGGCGTAATAATAGGCCCCAGTGATTACTGGCAGGAGTTGCGCGGGCAGGCCGCGGCTCGACAGGGTATTGGCCAGCAGGATCAAGCCAGTTCGCCGCGCTGCAAGGGCAGGCGCGGATGCAGCAGCTTTAAGAGTGGGTTTAAGAGAGCGACTAGCACAAAAAAGAAAAATATCGCCGCGGGGGTCAGGTTCCATACCACCAGCCCAGAGCCTTTGACGATCATGTCGTTGTAGGTTGAGCCGAGGCCGATGCAAAGGGCACCGAGTAGCCCGACGATCAGCACCTTGGGCGTACATCCCTTTATCGCTGGTGGAGAACGCTTTTCCTCTCGCGTTTTGCCTTCCTCTTGACAGTGCCTGTAGCCGTGTACGACCTTCCGCATACACAATAGGAGGCCCTATTATGGAAAAAGTACCGCTTTGCGTCGTCGGCTGCGGCGGCATGGGCCATCGCCACATCATGGCCTACAAGGTGTTGGAAGATAGCGGCGTCGGCAACGTCGAATTGATGGCCGTCTGCGATGTGCGCCGGGAGAGTGCCGAGTTCGCCGCCCGCGAAGTGCAGCGGCTGTTCGGGCGCGAGCCGCTGATCTTTACGGATATGGACTCGATGCTCAAGCGCGATGATATCCTGGCCATCGATGTGGTTACCGACGGCTCAACGCACCACCGGGTGGCCGTGCCGGCCCTCTTGGCCGGCAAGCACGCGCTGGTGGAAAAGCCCCTCGGCATTACCATGCGCGCCTGCCAAGCCATGATCGACGCAGCCCGCACCGGCGGTGCCGTGCTGGCCACCGCCGAAAACTACCGCCGCGACCCGCCCAACCGCTTGGCGCGGGCCATCGTCGAGTCCGGCCTGCTCGGAGATCCCTTTTTGATGATACAGGCATCGGCCGGCGGCAGCGACAGCATAACCATCACGCCTTGGCGCCATCTAAAGGAAAAGGGGGCCATTGGCTTGGACATGGGCGTTCACTACGGCGATATCATCCAATACTACATGGGGGACTACGCGCATGTCTTCGGCGGTGGCTTCATCGTCGAGCCGGTGCGGCGCAGGCCAGAAGGCTACGACGATCACCCCCTCGAATCCTACCGCGAGCGGGCCAAGACCTATCCCGATACCGTAGAGGCCACGGGCGAGGATTCAGTCGTCGCACTGTACAGGATGCGGTCCGGTGCGTTGGCGCAGCTCGTGCTGGTGGCGGGTCGCGGCGGTCGGGGAAGGGAGCGCAGCGTCCACGGCCGCTGGGGCGCACTCTATTCTCCCGGCGACCGCAATGGTCGGCCCGTGGTGCTGCGCTTGGAAGGCAAGGAGCTAAAAGGCCGCGAAATCCTCTCGCTTCTGCCGGATTTTCACCTCGACGAGATCACCGAACGCCTCTTCGGTGTCGGCGGCGTAGAATACGATCACTCCGCAGCATCCTTCTACGAAATCGACTCCCGGCACTTAGCCATCGAGTACCACGACTTTGGCCAAGCCATACTCACCGGCGGCCAACCCGAAGTGGATGGCCTAGGCGGGATGCAGGCCGTCGCGGCGATTGTGGGAGCCTATGAGTCGGCACTCGCCGGGCGTTCGCTGTCTATGGAGGAGATTCTGAGCGGCACCGTGCGGGCCTATCAGCAAGACATTGACGAGGCACTTGGGTTGGACTAAAGGGTCGTTACCATGACCCAAAACGGCTGCTTGCCCACTTCGCAATCCGCGATGGGCTGTAGTGCGCCGCTGGTTGCATCGACTTGATAACAAGTCATGCGGTCGGCGGCTTCTCCGGCGCAGTACAGGTACGTGCCGGTCGGGTCGATGTTAAACGAGCGCGGGCTGGCCGGCACCGGGTAGTGCCCAAATGGGCTGAGCGCACCTGCGGCGTCGATGTGATAGCCGACGATGCTGTCGTGGCCGCGATTGGATGCGTAGCACCACCGGCCATTGGGGTGGACTTCGACGTGGGCGGTGTTCCCGCCGTCGGCGTAGTCCGCGGGCAGGGTCGAAATGTCTTGGAAGATGGAGAGGGTGCCGCGCTCGGGGTCGAAGCGGTGGGCGGTTACTGTGTTGCCCTGTTCGTTGACGATGTACGCGACATCGCCGAGCGGGCGGAAGCATATATGTCGGGGGCCAGGCTCGCCCGCCGGCGGAGCCAGCACGGCCGGGTCGTTGGGCGAGAGTTGGCCGGTGCTGGCGTCGAAGCGGAACTGGCTGGTCTTGTTGTTGGGACAGACGTGGGGCACAAAGACAAAGCGCTCGCCCTCGGTCAGCAAAACGGCGTGGGCCTTGGGGCCAGTGTCGATGCGCTGGACGAGGTCGCCGATGGCTCCGTCGTCGCCCAAGCGATGCACGGTGACGCCGCCGCCGGTGTAATAAGCGGTGAGGAGAAAGCGGCCAGTGCGGTCGGTAATGAGGTGGGCCGGGGTGTCAAGGCCGGTATCCACCTTGTTGAGCAGGGTCAACTCGCCCGATGCGGTGTCGAGGTGGAAGCTAGCGAGGGTCGTGGACCCGACGTGGGCATCGTAGAGCACGGGGCGCGACGGATGCAAAAAGAGCGCACCCGAAGGGCCATGTGCTGGGCTGGTGGCGCGCAGCTTTAGTTCGCCCGATTGGGGGTCGAGGTCGTAGAGTTTGATGGCTTCGTCGCCGGTGAGCGAGACAAAAACGACGGGTCGTTCTTGTGCGGTCATTGAGGTTTGCTCCTTTGTGATTTTGTGCGAATAAGATAGCGGATTACTGCGGTGGGGTCGCCGATGGCTCCGAGGAAGCCAATGGAGCCAGAGCCATCCTTACACATGCACATACCCCCTGCCAATCGCGGTCCGACAGATGACCAACAAACCAGGGTAGCTAGCAGGCGGCAGAGTAGCGAAAAAACTGCGAAAAACTGAGGGGACCCGCAAACCAGCCTGCGACCAATCCTGCAATACGTAGTCCGTAGCGGTTTGGCTCGTAATCAGGCCGCGAGGCATGATAAACCGGAGAGGAGATGACTACTGTCGGCCGGCGTTTGATGCCCGTTACACCAGGGAAGTCAAGCACCACTAGGTCGCCCGGATTAAACAAGGTCCTCCTCCTCCTCCGGGTAGAGTTGTGCCGCATACTGTAAGGAGGCGGAGGTTAAGTCGCTTTGATCTTGTTCGCTCCAAGTGTCACTTCGGTCCACAACAACAACTTCGGCCTGTGCCAACTCCTGTAAAATGAGTGCTGCGAGACGAAACTGCTCGCTCGGTGATAGGGCGCGAACGGTTTCGGTGAAGACTTCTTGTGCGGTCGAGGTCCTGTTGATTTCTCTCAGAAGGCGTTTTTAGCGATTCTTCGGTTGTCTATTTCAGTTCTCTAAACTATGGATAGGAGTTCCCGACAGAAACAGAATGTTCACACTCGTAACAGAAGCGTATTAAAATAGATTCAACCTCAACGAACGGCTATCCCATCCATGACCACTCCGCGACGCCAGGCGACGATCATCGTGCTCTTCAGTGCGTTGACGGTCCTCGCCAGCATGGGGATCCGCCAGTCGTTTGGCCTCTTTCTACAGCCGATTAGCGACAGCTTGAGCTTGGGGCGCGAAGTATTCAGCTTGGCCATAGCACTGCAAAACGTGGTCTTTGGTCTGCCCTTGTTCGGGATAATCGCCGACCGCTATGGCGCGCGGTGGGTCGTGCTAGGGGGTGCGCTGCTCTACGCGGCCGGGTGCCTGCTGGTGCCGGCTAGCAGCGGCCCGCTCGGCTTGTATCTAACGCTGGGCCTCGTCATCGGGTTGGGGCTTGGCAGCACGACGTATGTGATCGTGCTGGGAGCCGTCGCCCGCGTCGTCCATCCCGCGAACCGCAGCACGGCGTTTGGCATCGTCACTGCGGCCGGATCGTTTGGGACCTTCGCCTTAGTACCCGGGGTGCAGTGGGTGATTGTCCACGCGGGTTGGCAAGCGTCCTTTGTGATCAGCGCGGCCCTAATCGGCTGGATTGTGCTGTTGGCCTTTGGCTTTCCGCGCCGCCCCAGTACGCACGCGGCCCGGCCACACAGGGAGGGTACGCTGCTGCAAGTGCTGGTCAGAGCGCGGGGCCATTCGGGCTACTGGCTGCTCAACGCGGGTTTCTTCGTCTGCGGCTTCCACGTCGCCTTTATCGCCACGCACCTGCCTTCGTTCCTCACCGACAACGGCCTGTCGCGCATGACCGGAGCCACGGCCTTGTCGCTGATTGGCCTATGCAACATCTTCGGCTCGTCTTTGTTCGGCTGGCTGGGCGACCGCTACCGCAAAAAATATCTGTTGAGTGCGCTCTACCTCAGCCGCGCCGTGGTCATCGGCTTGTTTCTTTTCGTCCCCCTGACCAGTGTTTCCGCTTTGCTCTTCGGCGGCCTAATCGGCTTCTTGTGGCTGGCCACCGTGCCGTTGACCAGCGGAACCGTGGCGCAGATATTCGGGGTGCGCTACTTGTCAACGCTGTACGGCATTGTCTTTTTCAGTCATCAGGCCGGCAGTTTCTTGGGCGTCTGGCTAGCGGGCCTGCTCTACGACGCGACTGGGTCGTACGATCCCGTCTGGTGGCTGGCGATTGTCCTCGGCGTGGCGGCTGCGCTGCTCCACCTGCCGATTGCCGACCTGCCGATTGAGGACGAATCCCGCTAGTCAAATTTTGGCTTAAAGGAGGCTATAAATGTCCGCTTTAGTCGCAAGCATAATTAGCCTGAAGGGCGGCGTTGGCAAGAGTACCTTGACTATGATGCTGGGGAGTTCTTGGCCTATCGCCACTCGCAAAACGTCTTCCTCATCGACATGGACGCTCAAGCCAATTTGAGTTTCCCTCGGCCTCGACCGGGAAATGCGTCTCTTATCCATCACCGTCTCGCCTCGCAAAGTCCGGCAGCGACGCAAGTTGCCCTCCTTTGTCGGCGACACCCAATCCGACGTCGCCCTCCGCCACGACGAATACTTGGCCGAACAGGATCCTCATGCCTCTTCCTGAAAAGATTATCATAGACACGTCCGCCTTCTACGCCCTCGTTTCGGCCAAAGACGCCTTTCACAGTAGGGCGGCTGGCACCTAGGAGCAGCTAATCGACCGGGAACAGGAGATCTGGATTACGGCCTACGTCTTGGTGGAAACCATAGCCTTGGTTCACCGACACCTCGGCTTAGGTATTCTTGCGGAATTCGCGAAGGGAGTCGATGGAACGGTAAGAATCTTCTGGGTTGAGAGTGCCATCCACAAGCAGGCGTTGAGCCAATTGACGGCAAGCCAAGGTGCCGGTCTGAGTTTCGTGGATTGGACGGTGGAGCTAGTCTCCCGGATACTCAACGCGCACATCTTCACTTTCGACCGCGGCTTCGCCGAGTGCAGCCTTCCCGTCATTCCTCGCTGATCCGCCCTGCGATAGAATACGTCCGAGCCCCTAGCGCACACCAACGCACAGACCGTCGGGGCGGATCAGCGCGTCGGCCCTAAACCGGCCCCAGCTTTCCTTTCGCCCATCGCAATTATCAACGCAAGCGAACTCAACACACAGGAGGACGTTATGGCTGCTAGCTTCAAGGAACTCACGAACTTTTTCAGGGAAATTGGTGCTGCCGAAGTAGGGCATACCAACAAGACCTACTTGGCCCACTGCATCGGCGTGTACGGAGACATGAAGAAGTGGGGAGGCGACGATGTGATGTGCCACGCCGCGCTCTTTCACTCCATATACGGCACCGAGCTTTTCCAAGATTTTGCCCTGCCTGTTGAGCACCGCGATCAAGTGCAGGCACTCATCGGCGAGCGGGCCGAATACTTGGCGTACGTCAATTGCGCCATGGTGCGCGACACCTTCGATGCCGCGGTGGAGCAGCATAGTGCTCCCTACGTGCTCCAAGACCGCTTGACCGGCGATTCCATCGAGATGACCGAGCCGGACCTCAACGATCTAGTAACGATCCACCTGTGCGACTGGCTGGAGCAGGTGGCGCGGTGGGGCCAATGGGACTATCGCCGCGCCGCATTTGAGCGCATGGCCCAGCGCTTGGGCGGCATCGCCGAGGAGCGGTTCGCCGAGGTTTTCGCTGGCCGCCTCAAATAGACACCGAGAACAGCTTGGCTTTGTACAGGTGAAAGCGGAGGCCGACGTTTTCGCCCGCGAGGGCCGCTAGGCCGGCTTGGCCCCGCCAGTGCGCGGCCTCGGAGATGGAATCACCCGTGAGAGGATCGGCCTCGGCGAGCGAGAAGCCGGGGTGGGCTTCTACGGGCTGGGGAGGCGTGTGAATGGTCTGGACGATTTCGGCCTTGACCCAGCCGTCAGGGGCCGTGCGAAAGTTGAGCAGCAACTCACGGCCGCAGCAGGGCCGCTCGATGAGCGTGACTCGGCCCTCGCCTTTGGCTTCTATTCCCGCGAGCCGATCCGGTTCCCAACAGGCCCAGCGAAATTCCCCGTCCTCGGGGTAGGTAGCACCGCGGTGGAGGAAATCGTGGCGGCGATGATAACCCCTAAAAGGCAGCCTCCAAGTGCCGTTGGCGGCGATGAGATTCGGGCTGGCGTAGAGCTGGCCGTACGTTCCCCCCTCATAGGCGCGGTCGATGAGAGGCTGGCGGAAGGGCCGAATCCATTGGTGGTTATCGCGGCTAACCGCGAGCTGGACATCGACCGTAGAGGCGATCCGATGGTACACCGATGGAAACATCAAGTAGCGCGGCTGCGTACCGGGGTACGGCGTGTAGCAGGGGTTGTAGATGTCGTCGTCAAGCGCGTCTAACGGGTCGGGCAGGAGGCAGGGGTGCGGATCGGCCAAGGATTCAAACTGAGCGCCCGAGACGCGGCGCACCAAGCGTCGGCGGTCGATATGGCCGCGCAAGTACGCCACGTATTGCCCTTGGTGGGGATCGTAAACGCAGAGGTTGTGGGTGTCTAGCTGGGTCGCGCCGGCGTCAAAGACGGGCGCGCTGAGGTTCTGCCAGTGGATGCCGTCGGAAGAGGTCGCGCCGAGGAGCTGCTGCCGAATCTCAATCCCTCGGGCCTTTTCCCCGGCCGACACATCGCCCAAGTCGCGGGCCACGAGCAGGGCCTTGAAGCGCACGGAGTCTATTTCCGGGTCGGGCTGGCCGTCGCGGAAGTAGCGCGCCCCCGGGCCGACGGCCTTATAGCGCTCGGCCGCCGGGGCACTGGGGTCGATGAACACCCAACCGAGGGGATGGTCGCGGCCCGCGCTAATGATGTTGTTGCAGGTAGAGCCTTCGTACTCGCACAATCCCAGATCCGGCCGCTGTCAGGTAAAGCCGTCGTCGCTTTCGGCGTAGCAGATATATGTGCGCGCGATGTCGTCCAAGCGTTGCACGCCGTACCAGAGGCGATAGCACCCTTTTTCATGGAGCATGGCGTTGATGTGGAGGTTGGCTCCTTGCTCCCAAGGACGCTCCTTGTGGAAGAATACCGCGGATTTGTGCGCCAGTTCGGGCGCGAGTTCAATGCCTTGGGGCGGGTCCTGCGACCAGACGGTGCCATCGTCTTCGAGCTTGCGGTGGGAGGCCCAGATGCCGTACCAGTCGAGAAAGGGCGTGGGTTGGGGTTGCATGGTGAACTAACTCCGGGAGTTTGCGCCGATTAGGTCGCTGAGGAGGACCAATTCGCCGCCGCTTTCGGCCGAGGCATTGGCCCCCAAGACGGCGGCTAGGCTGTTGAGGGAAGGGACGTAGGGGCTGCGCGGCATGGAGGGATCGCCGGCTTGGACGGCGGCGATAAAGGCGCGGGCTTGGGAGAAGAAAGCACCGCGGGATTGCGGCTTTTCTTGGGCCTTCCACACCACCTCGCCGTTTTCCCGTATTTGTTGCGGATTCCACTCGATGATCGAGTCGTCGCTGACGACGAGGATTTCGCGCCTAGCGCAATCGACGTTGCTCATTACCCGCGAGACGCTGGCGTTGGCGGTCAAGCGCCCCTTGAAGCGGTAGTTGACGTTGTACACGTGGGGCAGATTCATCGGCTCAATGCGCTCGGCGGGCAGGGATTCGACGTAGAAGGCCGAGACCGCCTCAATGTCGCCGAGAAAGTAGCGCAACAGATCGACGCTGTGGATGGTGTTTTCGACGAAGGAGCCACCGCAGAGTTCGTAGCGGCTGGTCCAGTAGCGGATGGGCTGACCGCTGTAGAAGTTTTGGATCTGGGCGTGGCGCGGAGTGCGCTTCTGCAATAGCTCTAAGGTCGGCGCGGAAGCAGGCTCGTAGCGATAGACGAAACCGACTTGGGATACGATGCCAGCTTTTTCAACCGAGGCGTTGAATTCGACGACTTGCGCTAGGTCGAGGGTCTGTGGCTTTTCGACGAAGAGGGCGACGCCTTGGTCAGCGGAGATGAGCACCTCGTCGGTGTGTGCAGTCGGTGGAATGCACAAGTAAACCGCGTCAAGTTCCTGCTTTGCGAACATTTGGTGGTGATCGGTATAGGTCGAACGAGGCTTATAGAGGGCAGCTTGTTCGCGGAGGGTTTCCTCGCTTTTGTCGCAAAATGCCTCGAAGACGACTTGGCCTTCCTCGGCGAGGGCAGCTAACGCGGGTAGGTGTGCCCTTTGGGTGATCCAGCCGAGGCCGATGCAGCCGACGCGGACAGGTTTCATCAAAACGGCTCCTTTTGGAAACCCAAGCCTTTAAGCTTGGGAGGAAAAAGGTAGCGCACCGATAGGCCCCTCTCAGGTTAGGTGACGGCTGGGCTAAAACGAAGTGGTGGACCGAACGGTCCAGCCCATCGGCGCGCATTCCGATGTGGTGATGTTTTACCGAACATTGGGGACTTTTTTACTGGACGCGGTGTGGCAAGAACGGTATCTGTATGAACGTCGCTTGAGATGGCAATTCCCAACTTTTCGACATCGACTTTCGCGTGTGCGGTGGCAATTGCCGCACATGCACCCCTCGCCTACGCAGGGGCAGGCATTGAAGCGTCTATGCGCCTCTTTCAGTTTAAGAAGCGGTCTTAAAATTCCTCGTGCCGCCCGTTGTGCTAAGGAAAGTGTCTCGCTCCATGAAAAACGCTCGATGCGAAGGCCGCTGGACGACTCTTCAGGCGACCTAACGGGAATTTTCAGACCGCTTCTAAGATGTGCCTCAGTCGTCGTCAGCATTGATTGGCGACTACGCGAACATCTGGAACCACTTTGTCGAACTTTCGCGTCGCTACTACTTGCGATATGGCAAGCACCTCGGCTACTATCGGGCCGCAACGCACCTACCAAGCTGAAGAAGACGCGTGGTGGAAAGACTTGGACGCCTCGACCGCAGCTATCAGTCGTTCTTCAAGCGCATTACCAAACGGCCGTGCCGCTGATGGGACAATCCCAATCCTCAGGCTTGGGTATCACTGAATTGCAATTCCTTCTCAAGGGGTGGCTTCGATGCGGGCGATGAGATCGGGAGACAAGTAGCGGCCGTCGGAAACGGCAGCGGAGACTTCGAGTTCGCCTATTGTTGCAGCACCGGTGAGTAGCACCGAGACTTGGGGGTCCGACAGCAAGTAGCGCAGCCCGTGGTCGGGCATGTCGCCGGGTTCGTCGGCGAGCAGGGCTTCGATTTTTTCGAGTTTGGGATACAGCTCGGCAAAGCGGCCGGCCTCCTTCCAAGCGTCGCGCTTGGAGCCGAGCAGGCCGGCGTGCAGCGGCGAGGCGAGGATGATGGCGATGTCGCGGGCAGCCGCGGTGGGCAGGAGGGTCTCCTTAGCCGTCTGCACCAGCAGGTCGTATTTGAGAAAGGTGATCACCGAGACAAAGGCGTCGGACTCGGCGAGGGCATCGCGCATTAGCACGAGGTCCGAGCCAGTGAGCCCAATGTGTTGTGCGAGTCCTTGCTCGCGAATTTCGAGCATGGTCTCTAGGGCGCGCCCCCGGCCGAATATCCCTTCCCAGCCTGCCTGCTCGGCCTCGTGGAGTTGCAGAAGGTCCACTGAGTCGCGCTGCAAGCGCAGGAGACTAGCCTCAAATCCCCGCCACACTGCGTCGCGAGTGTAGCCGAAGGGCGCGGGATAATAGCCTACCTTGGTCGCCAGATAATAGGGCGCGTCAACGCCTTTGAGAGCGTGGCCGAAGACCTTTTCGCTGCGGCCTTGGCCGTAGAGCGGGGCGGTGTCAAAATAATTGATGCCGAGCTGAAGGGCGCGCTCGACCATGGCGACCCCGTGCGCCACTGGCAGGAGGCCGTATTCCGGGCGTCCGTAGAACCAAGACCCGCCCATGGCGATTTCGCTGACTTGCCAGTTCGTTTTGCCGAATCGTCGGTATCGCACACGCGCTCCGCTGTTGAGGCTAAATGGAATGGAGTAACTTAGACACAGCGACGACCGACCGCCACTTTTCCACTCACTTGGAGACAACGATGCGCTACAGCTATATGGTAATCGACTTTGCGGATCTCGGGGACGATTTCGCCGCTGGGTTGGGCTTCATCCGGGCCTGCGGGTACGAAGGCGTCGAGTTGAACCTGACGCCCACGGTGCTCGGTCAATTAGACGCGATCGAGCACTCGGTGGAGGCGTGCGGCTTGGTGGTGCCGTCACTTTTGACCGGAGCCGCCTATGCCGAGGGGCTGTGCTTGAGCGTAGCCGACTCGCATCGTCGCGCCGGTGCTGTCGCTAGGCTGCGGGAGTATTTGTCGATTGCCCGGCGTTTCAACGCCATCCTCGTCGTGGGACTTTTGCAGGGCTTGCGCGAGGACGAGCCCGACGCCAAGATGGCCAACGAGCGCATTGCGGCAGGCCTGCGCGAAGTGGGCTTGGCCGCCCAGGACGCTGGCGTGGGCTTGGTCGTCGAGCCGATCAATCACCTGCAAGTGGGGTTTAACAATTCCGTGGGCGAGGTACGCGCCCTGATTGAGCGCATTGGTATGCCGACTTTTAGGCCAATGGTCGATACGATCCACATGAACATTGAAGAACGGTCGTTGACCCAGCCCATTTTCGACTGCGGTAGTGCGCTGCGGCACGTCCACTTGTGCGAGAGCAACGGCGGCGTACTAGGCAGCGGTCACATCGACTTCAAGGCCGTGATCGCGGCCTTGGACGCCATCGGCTACGCGGGTTTTGCCTCGGTTAAGGTCTATCGCCAGGCCAGCTTGCGCGAAGCCGCGCCCGCGAGCTTGGCGCACTTGCGCGGGCTAGCCGGCTAGCGGGCCGCCCAATACCCGACGAATACAGCGGGAATCCCCAGCAGCAGTTGCAGCCCAATGTGGAGTAAGGCGGCCGGTACCTGGCCCGTGCGCAGTATGTGAGCGGTTTCGTAGGCCACGGATGAAAAAGTGGTGAAGCCGCTGAGGAGGCCGACGAAGAGGAATAGACGAAGCTGGGGGCCTAGGTATTGACGTTCTTCGGCCAAGCCCCCCAAAAAGCCAATGACTAGGCAGCCGACCACGTTGACCACGAGGGTGGCGTAGAGCGGGGTACCCAACAGGCGCTGGGTACCCAATGAAACCAAGTAGCGCAGCACGGCCCCGAGAAAGCCGCCGCAGCCTACCAGTAGAATGCGATCCATGACGAGCTAACAACGGCATCGCCCTTCGCGCGGGCAAGTTTTCGCTGGAAGCTGGCCGCCGATACGACCGCTGGCACTCCCTGCAAAAGGCCTAGTCCGCAGTCTCGCACACCACAGCTATTTCCAGCTTTTCGACGACGAGCTGCGGCGCATCGGATACCCGCCCCTGTGCGCTAGCACCCTAGCCCGCGGCGATGAGTGGCCGCGACGACTTGGACGACGATGTCCGTCCCTTCGTCAGCCCACTTTTGATAGATCGGGTGGTCGTACCGCGGCAAGTGCTGGCTCGGATAGGGCACTCCCAGTTTCACCAAATGCTGTCGATCTGCGACCCGAGCGCGTCGGCAAACTCGAACAGATGCTCCACGAGATCGGGCCGATCCAGGTCGCGGCGATGCTGCACATTAATCGCAAAGGTCACGTCAAAATTAAGCAACGAAGACATCTAGGAAACTGTCGTTATCGCAATCGACGAAGACAGCGGTCATACCAAGATACGGCACACTTGCCACGCCTAGTCCTGCGGCGACTACGAGGCGGCGGCGAGATGGATGGGCATAGGAGGATGCTTTTTACAGATCGTCTGGCGAGGCGTCGGGGATTTGGGATTTATGCGCTAGGGCGTGTTCGTACTGTTGGGTGCAAGAGACGCGGGGGAAGTTTTCCGCTTGTGCGCGGCCCAAGAGGAGGTCGAGTTGGCGCGCACGGCGGTCGATGCGATAGACGGACCAAGGGTGGAAGATGGGCAAGTAGTAGGGCAGAGTTGCTTTTTGCACATAGTCGATGCCCGGGGCATAGGCTTCGTACACGCCTTGGGCGTCCACGGGCATTTGCGCTGGATAGGGCCAAGGGAATTTTGGCGGCCACAACACCTTGCCCGGCTGCCCGGTGAGGATGTTGTCGTGCCAGGCGTGCGAGGGCATTTCGAGGAGGCCGGGGAAGCCCTCGCGGGCGTACCAGAAGGGCCGGTTGAGCGGCGCGGGCATGGTTCCATCCGGCCCGGCCCCCACCGTGCGCATATAGCGGTAGCCGGCCTCCCACATCACGTGGAGGATGTGCTCTTGGCCAATGAAGCCTCGGGTGTAGCCACCGGGCGCGGTCAAGCCAATCACCGGGCGAGAAAAGGTGTCTTCGATCAGTTTTTTGGAATCGACTAACTCGCGCTGCAAGGCGGCGTGGTCACCGGCTAAACCGATTAGGTCTTTGTGGGTGAACGAGTGGCATTGGATGTCGAAAAGGGGCTCGTCAAGGATGGCGCAGAATTCGGGCGCGGCGCGTTGTAACAACTCGGCGACGATGAAAAAGGAGGCGGGCACTTGCCGCTCTAGATGCACTTGGGCCACGGCTCGGACGCCGGCGATGCACTCGGCCAGCCGCTCTCCCTCGTAGCTAATCCGTCCTTGATAGCCCGGCCCGGTCGGCGCGTCCCACCAAGCGTACACAGCTTCGGTGTCGTAAGCAGATATGTAGGAAGGCATGAGTTAGAGCGTCTTTGGCGATTGGGGGGGATGGGGTAAGTTAAGACCGGAGGCGATGGATCGTCAATTTTGCGACAAACGCAATTCCGCACGCGCCGAGGATAACAACCGTGAAAATCACCGATGTTGACATCATTCCAGCGCACGTGCCGCTTGCCGCTCGCAATGCCGAGCACGCCGTGCGCTTTCGCTCCATTGACCAGCGCACCTTCTTCAAGGTGCAAACCGACAACGGCTTGGTGGGCTGGGGCGAGTACCGCTGCTCGCCGCCGCCTGCGCAGAGCGTGGAGGGCCTTATCGGGCGCAGTCCCTTCGACTTTTTGGGCAGCGATGTCCATCTCGGTTTGGCCGGGGCCTTGTACGACGTGATGGGCCAGTACCTCGAAGTGCCGGCCTATAAGCTAATGGGCCCCAAAGTGCGCGACCGCGTACCCGTGGCGGCTTGGACTCGGCCCGCGGATCCCGAGGAGCTAAGCCGCGAGATCCGCCGCGCCGCCGACCAAGGCTACCGGCTGTTCAAGATGCACACTTGCCAGCACTACGACGTGTTCGAGCAAAACCGCGCGGTAGAGGATGTGGCACCAGCAGGCTTCAAGATGCAGTACGACTTCAATTCCAACCGCACCTTGGCCACTGTGTTACCTATCGTCAAACAACTCGAAAAATCGCCCGTAGTGGGCTATATCGAGGATCCCTTGGTACTGAGCGATGTAGAAGGCTGGCGGCGGCTCCGCGCCCAATGCAGCGTGCCGCTGGTCATGCACGTGCCGCCGCTAGGCGGGTTGCAGGAGGTCGTGCAGGGGATGGCCGATGCGTATATCGTGGCCGAGTACTGCGGCGGGTTTGGCGACGCGTTGGTGCGCGGCTTGGCCTATGGCAAAGCCAATGTGCAAGTGGTGGTGCAGCTAACCGGAGGCACCTTGGCCAAGGCGTTGGCTCTACACTTGTCGGCCGTGCTGCCTACGGCGGCCCACTCGATCAATCTCGACGACCAGTACCAGGAGGACGCGGCCTGTCAGCGCATTGAAATCGTCGAAGGTTGTTCGCCCGTGCCCGAGGGGCCGGGCCTCGGCGTGGAGGTGGACGAAGCGGTCATTGCGCGCTTGGCGCAGCGCGGCCCAGCGGAAATCCCCCGGCACTTGGGCAAGCTGCGCCTGCCGGACGGGCATGTACTCTACACGGCCAGCATTCCACCCATAGATGCGTTGACCGGCTTTGCCGAGGGAACCATCCGGGGCTTGTCGTTTGAGGTGTGGAGCGACGATGGGTCTGAGGAATTCGAGCGCATGTACGGGCGGGTGGAAGAAGAGGGGTCGGTGTTGGAGTGAGAGACTGGCGTAAGCGATTTGAATCCTCTTGGTCCTTTCGCAGTCTCCTAAGCCGGCCGGGCATGCTGCCCGGCGCGTATGTACTGTCCACTGTCCATTGTTTTACTAGACCTGATGCCCCCCCGGCCGTCTTGGCTCAAGCCCCGTACGGCCTGCAAGAACATCTCCATCCGGCCATTGTCCTTAGCTCGGACGATTACTTTGTGTACATCAATTCGGGATCCCGCACGGACCACGGCGAGCGGTCCGAGGATGGGGCTTTTGCCAGAGTCGTCGGCCATTTTGCGAATGCCGGCGGATGGTCAAGACATTCTGATTCCGATCGCTGAGGAGACGCTGCAGGCTTCGGGCTACTTGTGCGCCGACGAGTTCCGCAATGCCTTTGGCATGGCCTTTGCCGCCAACGGCGATCCTATTGACGCCGAGATCATCGGCAATAGAATCTACGTGATCGAGTGGAGTGGTGGTCGCGGCTTATGGGAGATTACCCTGCCCGGCAGTTCGGCCACCGCGGTGGAAAAAGAAAGTGGCAGTGCGCCCGACGGGTACGCGCTAGCGCAGAATTATCCTAACCCCTTCAACTCCAACACGACTATCGCCTACGAAGTGGGCAGCGAAGGCCCGAATGACGCTGGACAGAATATCTGCGGTTTGGTACAGGGCCGGTTGGCGGCGGGACGCTACGCGGTGAAGTGCGCTTGCACCGCCTAAAGTCGGCGTATATGCGCTCGGAGCGCACCCGGAACTTGTCGCGCTTAAAGGCGCGGTGAGGCAGATAGCTTCTGACAGATATTAACAAAGACAAAGGAGAATCGATGATGAACCAGCGTAGCGCACTTTTGAGATTCATCGGCATTCCGTTGCACTGGCAGATCGCCCTTGCTCTCGCCCTTGCTGCATTAGTAGGCTGGCTGGCCGACGAGCATACGATGCTGTTTGGCGCGTCGCTTGTGGAAATTTTCGATTTTTTCGGCGGCTTGTTCCTCAACGCGCTGAAGATGATCGTGGTGCCGCTCATCTTGTCTTCGATCATTGTGGGCGTCCGCAACATGGCGAGCCAGAACGCCTTTGGACGCATCGGCGGGAAGACGGTGGCTTTTTACGTGGCTACCGGGTTGCTGTCGGTTTTTACTGGTCTCGTTTTTGTCAATCTCATAGCACCCGGCGAGACTGAATCGGCGCGGGCGCTGGGCATCGCGCTGCCAGACCCGTCGCAAGTCATGGACAAGGTAGAGGGGCGCGGCATACGCGATCTGGTTGAGGTACTCAAGCGCACGATACCGTCCAACATTTTCGCAGCGGCACTAGAGGTTCAACTGCTGGCACTGGTATTCGTCGGAGTCGTGTTCGGGTATTTCATGTCGCGGCTGAACGGGCCGGCGGGCGACACCCTACAGCAGTTCTGGGTCGGTATGCACGGCCTCATGATCTTGATCACAATGTGGATCATGCGATTTGCTCCCATCGGCGCGTTTGCGCTGGTGGGCAAGACATTGCTCGTCTCCGGCTTTGCTGCGCTTGAAGCGTTGGGCCTGTTCTTCCTGACCGTATTGCTGGCACTGGCGGTGCATTTTGCCGTCTGGTTGCCGCTGCTGCTGCGCTTGGTTGCCGGCATCAGCCCATACGCCTACTACGCCAAGATCGCACCCGCGCAATTGACCGCGTTTTCGACCGCTTCGTCTTCGGCAACCTTGCCAGTGACCATCAAAAGCGCCGAACAGGCTGGCATCTCCAACCGCGTGACTAGCTTTGTCCTGCCGTTGGGTGCGACGGTGAACATGGACGGGACGGCACTCTACGAGTGCATCGTGGTGGTCTTCATTGCCCAGGTGTACGCGTTCGCGTCTGGCGTGGATTTTGGCATCGCGGAGCAGCTAATCGTCGTATTGCTCGCCTTGCTCACGTCGATCGGCGTGGCGGGCATCCCCGCTGCCAGCTTGGTCGCGATTGCGCTGATCTTGCCCGCGGTCGGCTTGCCGGTGGAAGCCATCGCCATCGTTCTAACTGTTGATCGCCTGCTCGATATGTGCCGCACGGCCGTCAACGTGACCAGCGATCTAGTGGTCACGGCGCTGGTGGCGCACACAGAAGGCGAAGACCTGATCCGAGCTTGATGGGCTACAAGATGCCCACGCGGGGGCTGCTGGCGTCTTCCAACATGCCCTCGGCTGCCACGAGATTGAGCTGGCCGACTTCCTCGGGCGTCAGGTCCGGCAAGCACTCCACCAATCCCAGAAAACGCTCGATTTCGGCCGGCTCTACGAGTCTCTCGGTCAATACAGCTAGCTTGTCGATGTAGTCTGGCCGCGCAAAGGGCCGGTCGCCGAGGTAGTGGGCATTGGGGTTGTCGAGGCGTTCGGTGATCTGGGTGCCGTCGCCGAGGCGGACCGCGACTTGGGCGCCGAACTTCTTGTGGACGGGATCTGGATGGTGATAGGCTTGGGTCCACTCGGCGACTTCTTCGGTGCGGATTTTGTGCCACAGCGCGATGGTCGAAGGGCGGTGGGCGCGCTCCGAGGTATAGGAACGCACGTGGTGCCAAGCGCCGTCCTCCGAGGCGACAGCGAGGATGTACATGGCGCTGTGGTCGAGGGTCTCGCGCGAGGCGTCTGGGTCCATTTTCTGTGGGTCGTTGGCCCCCGTGCCGATCACGTAGTGCGTGTGGTGGCTGGTGCGGATTACGATGTCTTCTACTTGGTCTAGATCTATATGGCGATCGTGTAGCCGGAAGCCGAGGTCGATCAGGGCTTGGGCTTGGTATTCGGCGGAGTGCTCCTTGGTGTAGGAGCGGAGGATGGCGCGCATCCGTTCGCCGGGACCGGGCAGGGGGACTGAGTATTCGGCGTCTGGCCCGGACAGCATCCAAGCGATGACTGCGTCGCGGCCCTCGTAGATGGGCGACGGTGCCCGTTCGCCGAGGCGCGCCCGGCCCACAGCTTCAATGGCGATCTTGTTGGCTTGGGCTGGGGCGTAGGCTTTCCACGAGGTGATGTCCCCTTTGCGCGACTGGCGGGTAGCGCAGGCCAAGTGCAGGCTCTGATTGATGGCTTGGTAGATTTGCTCAGCCGGCATCTGGAGCATAGTTCCCAGCCCGGCCGCTACAGCCGGGGCGAGGTGGGCGACATGGTCGATTTTGTGCTCGTGCAGGCAGATGCCAGTGACTAGCGCCATTTGCACCTCATAGGCCGTGAGTATCCCCAAGGTCAGCGCGCGGCCGTCGGCACCTGTTTGCTGGGCGGCGGCGAGCAGGCCGGGGATGGTGTCGCCGGGGTGCGAGTAATCGGCCGCGAGATAGGTGTCATGCATGTCGAGTTCGCGCACGGCCACGCCATTGGCGAGGGCAGCCCACTCGCAGTGGAAGCTGCGGTCGTTGGCTACGCCGAAGAGGCGGGCACCGCTGTTGCGGGGATGGGAATAGCCCAAGGCGAGGAGGCGGGCGTTGCGCACCGGCGAGCGGTTGATTGCGGCTAGTGCGACCGCGGCGTTGTCGATGACGCGATTGCCAATCATCTCGGCGACATCCGCGTCGAACGCTTGGTTGTGGGCGGCGAGTTGGGCTAGCTTCCAAGCCAATTGCTCTTTGCGCGGGAGGACAGTACCGTCTGGGTGGGTCTTGACGATGTGACTTTGCATGACCTGCTTCCGTGGTTGGCAGAGTTGGAAAAGACAAATAATAGGGCCTACCGCTGTGGACGGACAAGCGCAAGAACAGATTGCGAAGGAGAGAGATGAAAGTCTTGATGAGGATGGATTTAGCAGAGGAGTTGATAGAGCAGATTCGGCAGGTGTCCGAGGAAGTGGAAGTAGTGCGCGTGGACTCGGATGCGGCGGCCTTGGAAATCATGCCGGAGATCGAGGTCGTCTGCGGGCATGTCAGCCGGGAGATGTTCGCGCGGCGGAAAAAGCTCAAGTGGATGCAGAGTTGGGGGGCGGGGGTAGATGGGTTGCTGCACTCCGAACTGGTCGCGAGCGATGTAGTGTTATGCAGTGCCAAGGGGTGGGTGGGGGTGCATATGGCCGAACATGCGATGGCGTTGTTGCTCGGGTTGACGCGGGGGCTCCACACAGCCGTGCGCAATCCGGGCTGGGATCCGCGCTGGTCAATCCGCGCCGCGTCGTGGGAACTGATTGACCAGACGATGGGCATTGTGGGGTTGGGGGGGACCGGGACGGCGCTAGCCCAGCGTGCGAGCGCGTTCGGAATGCGAATTATAGCGGTGGATCCAGAGGAGGTCGCCGTGCCGGAAACAGTGGAAGCCTGCTGGGGGATGGATCAGTTCTACGCGCTGTTGGACCAATCCGATGTGGTGGTGATTTGCGCGCCGCTGACCGCGAAGAGCGCAGGGCTGTTCGGCCGAGAGGCGTTTGCGCGGATGCGGAGCCATGCGCTGCTGATCAATGTCACGCGAGGGAGGATCGTCAATGAGCAGGCATTGCTAGCAGCACTTGTCGAAGGGCAGATCGGCGGGGCGGGGTTGGACGTAGTGCCGCAGGAGCCCCTGCCCGAGGATCACCCCCTGTGGCGGATGGACAATGTGCTGATCACGCCGCATACGGCCGGGGGATCGCCCAACCGCGACATTCGGTGCGCGACGTTGTTTTGCGAGAATTTGCAGCGCTATCTGGCGGGGGAGACGTTGCTGAGCGTGGTCGACAAGAGCAAGGGGTATTGAGGCTATAATGCGCCGCAAACGGCGATAGCGGCAAGGTTGTGAAAGAGACAGGTCTTGGCGAATATTGTGTCATGTCTGCTTGGAGTGACATGCCCTGCTTGAGGTGCTGCGGTGCATGGGCCGTGATGCTGTGGGCCACGCTCGCTGTGGTCGATGCCGCCGACACCAACGAGGCGCTGGGGGACCGCTATCTGGCGGAGGGACGCTATCGCTTGGCGGTGCAGGCCTTCGAACAGGCTGTGCGGTGTCAGCCCGAGTCGGCGGACCGCCGCCGCAAATTGGCCGCTGCCTACGCCGAGGACCAACAATTGTCCCAGGCAGTCGCCGCCTATCAAGAGGCGATCGCCCTGCGGACCGATTACGCCAAGGCACGCACCGAGTTGGCGATTCTGCTGACCCGTCTCGACCGTCGCGACGAGGCGATGATAGCACTCGAAAAAGCAGTTGAACTCAGTCCCGATTACGCGTGGGCGCATCTATCGCTGGGACAGCTCCACTTCAGCAAGGGGAACTACGACTCAGCGCAAGTCGCCTACCGCCGTGCCCTCGCCGCCAAAGGCGACTACGGCGAGGCTTGGTACCATCTTGGCGAAGTCCAGCGCAAGCTGAACGGCTACGCCGCTGCCGAGCAGGCGTATCGCCGTGCCCTCGCCGCCGACTCAACGGTGGCCAAATACCGCAACGGGCTAGCCACCAGCTATTACCGCCGCCGCAATTATACCGCCGCTGTCGGAGAACTAAGGCGAGCGGTACGGCTAGATTCGCTCTATGCACCGGCCCGCTTTAACTTGGGAAATGCTCTGCTGCGCATAGGTCGGCGCGAAGAGGGCCAGCGTCAGTTGGACATTTACCGGCGTCTCGAAGAACAAGAGCGGGGTATCGCCTCGCTAAAGAACACATTGCTGACAACGCCCGACCAAGCGACAGTCTATCACGATCTAGGCATGCTCTACTCGCGTCGCGGCCAGTACGACCAAGCCCAGATTCACTACATGCAGGCGATCTCCCGGGACACCTCGTTTGCGCCCTCGTACCACAATCTAGGCAATATCCAGTTGCGGCAGGGGCGGTTCGAAGCGGCACTCGACCTATTCCGCCGGGGCCTGCAGGCGGATTCCACCTATGTGTTGTCCTATTTGGCGCTGGGCAATGTGCAGATGCGGCTCCAGCAAGTGCCTCTGGCACTGACAAGCTATCTCCAAGGTTTGCGGTTTGCCCCGGACGATCTGCGACTCAAGCGCAACGCTGCGTTGGCTCGGCGGATCCTCGCCACCGCTCGACAACAGGAGTCTCCGTGAGGTCGCACACTCGGTGGTGGGTGCTCGCGGGCATCGCTTGGCTGTTGGCACTCGGTGGTGGGGCGGTGGGTGCTGCCGCACCTCGTTTCGTCGAGGTCACTATGGAGGCAGGCATCGACTTCCGCTATATCAATGGTGCCAGTGGGGCCAAATACATGCCGGAGGCGGTGGGATCTGGGGCGGCTTTCTTCGACGGCGATGGCGACGGTTTCCTCGACTTATATATCGTCAATGGCGCGGCTCTGCCCGGCTATGAGGGACCAACCGGCTCCAATGCCTATTATCGCAATCGGGCTGATGGCACGTTCGTCAATGCCACCTTAGTATCGGGGACGGGGGACGAGGCCTTTGGCATGGGGGCAGCCGTCGGCGATATTGATGGCGATGGCGACTCCGACCTCTATGTCACTAATTATGGCCCCAATCGACTCTACGAAAACGACGGGTGCGCGGTCTTTGCCGATATCGCGTCCGAACTCGGTGCGGCAGACCCGGGTTGGGGCACTCACGCGGCTTTTGTCGACTACGATAGCGATGGCGACCTCGACCTCTACGTTGCCAACTATATGGACTTTGACCCAGCGCAGAATGTGGAGTGTTTTGCGGGCAAGGTGCGGTCGTATTGCGGGCCAACGACCTATCCGGGGCAAACAGGCGTCCTCTACCGCAACGACGGGGGGAGATCGTTTGCCGAAGTGACGGCAGCAGCCGGTCTGCACAACGATTCCGGTCGCCAGTTGGCGGCGGTCTTCGGCGATCTAGATGGCGATGGCGACTCCGATCTCTTCGTCGCCAACGACAAGAAGCCCAATTTCCTTTTTGTCAATAACGGCGACGGTACCTTCTCAGAAAACGGTGCAGTGGCGGGGGTTGCCTACAACGAAGAAGGATTAGCCGAGTCGGCGATGGGGGCCGATCTGGGCGACTACGACAACGACGGGCGGCTCGACATTATCGTCGCTACCTACCAGTGGCTGGCCAATACCCTCTACCACAACGACGGCGACGGCTTCTTCACCGACTTGACGTTCGCCGTAGGACTAGGCGTGGCGAGTGTGCCGTATCTTGGTATGACCGCTGCCTTCGTCGATTGCGATAACGACGGTTTCCTAGATGTCTTCGTTGCTAACGGCCATCTCGACGAGAACGTCGCCGAATACGACCCTTCCACCACCTATCCACAGCAAAACCAGTTGTTTCGCAACAGCGGCGACGGCTCCTTTATCGAGGTCAGCGACCAGAGCGGACCGGGGATGCGCGTCGAAAGGGTAAGTCACGGAGCGATCTTCGGCGATTACGATAACGATGGCGATGTTGACTTTTTTATTTCCGACTCTGACACACCCCATTGCACCCTGCTGCGCAATGATGGCGGCAATGCCAATCACTGGCTCAGGGTCCGTACCGAGGGCCGCCAGAGCAACCGGGAGGGCATCGGTGCTAAGGTGCGGGCAGTAGCTGGCGATCTGGTCCAAGTGCGGGAGGTCCGCGCTAGTTATGGCTATATGGGCAGCAACGATGTGCGATTGACCCTAGGATTGGGCCAGTATGCGACAATCGATACGCTGCAGATCTTTTGGCCCAGCGGCGCGGTGCAGACGCTAGTGGAATTGGCAGCCGACCGGGAAATCTCCGTGGTAGAGGCGGCCGACCGATGAGCGCACGGTGATTTTACCTGAGCGCGTGGACGGTAGTGGTGTCGGCTGCCGAGCAGGTTCCCGACTCGGCTTTGGGTGGTGTAGAGTCAGTAGCTTTGCGGCGTTTTGATCTGTCGCCGGGCGCGACGCAATAAACGGACGAGTAATTGACAGATGATGGCTCCGCAGTAGCTTTCACTGCAGTTCGCTGCAAAATCTCGCCCGCTGCGGAGAAGCGACAAAAAGGAGAGCATCTAATTGCGTTTCACTGACCTTGCCAACAAATCCATCACCGGCATTGCTTGCGCGTTATTGGCCTGCTGCAGCATGGCTGCTGCCCAAACCGAATACGTCGTACGCGTGAGCGACGAGAAAATCTCGGTTGCCGAGTTCCAACAGCGCGCCCAGAAAATGATGAAAACGGGTTTTCGCCATATCGACATTGAAGACCCCCAGGCCAAAAAGGTTTTTCTCGACGGCATCATCGCCCACGAGTTGCTCGCGCAAGAAGGGATGCGGCGCGGGCTAGACCGCGATACGGTGATCGCCGAGGAGGTGCGGCGCGTCGAAGAGCAGGCGTTGCGGAGCAAGCTCTACGAGGTCGCGGCACTGACGGGCGATTATTTGTCAACCGAAGAAGAGTTACGGGCGTTTTTCGTCGAGCGGCAGTTCGACGCGGAGGTCTATAGCCAGCACATCGTCTGCGCCACCGAGGAAGAGGCGTGGGAAGTGCTGGATCGACTCGGCAAGGGCGAGACATTTGCCGAGCTTTTTCCGCTCTATTCGGTGCCGCACATTCAGAAACGTTTTGCGCCAGCCGGTCGGGTCGGTTGGGTTAAAACCGGCGGCTTGCTGCCCCCGTTGATCGAACCAATCAAGAGCATGAAGCCAGGCGAGGTCTATCCGCAACCGGTCGCGACCAGTTCGGGTTTCCATGTCTTCAAGCTCGAAAATCGGCGCAAGACGGATTTTGCCGCGACCCGGGACTGGTTGGAACGCCGATTGCGCGAGGTGAAGCGGGGGCGGGATATGGAGGCCTATGTCGGCGAATTGCGCCGGCGCTATGCGCTGACTCTGAACCCAGAGACGATGCAGCAATTGCAGGCGCTAGCCCCCGGGGTCAAGGCGTGGTCGGGGGAGGATCAGGTGTTGCTTAACTGGCAGGGCGGCGAGCTGACGCTCGGCGAATATCTGGAGTATCACCGCTTGGGCCGGGTCAAACATCCGGCGTCCCTCGACAGTGCCGGGTTGCACAAGGCCGCCGACGGGCTGGCGGGACGGGAGATCATGTTGGCAGAGGCCCGCAAGCTAAAGCTCGATGATGATCCAGAGATCAGGATCAAGACCAAGACTCGCCGCGACGAATTGCTGATTCAGTGGCTCTATCGCGTCGAGGGCAAGGCGGTCGCGCTGGAGCAGGACGTGCCGGAAGGGGAAGTACGCACGTTCTACGACGAAAACACCGATATGTTTACTCGTCAGGACGGGGAGGTTGCGGACTTTGATCTGGTTCGAGATAGCATTCGCGGGGCGCTGCTCACTCATAAAGAAAATAAAGCGATGGATGATCTGATCGCCCGGCTACGGGAGGAACGCAAAGGGGAAATAGAGATTTATCTCATAGGTTTCGACCGCGCCCAACTCGTGCGGCCCGTTGCCCCTGCGAAGCCAGAGTCATTGCTAGAGTAAGACGGAGGTATATCTAACGCTTCTGTGAATTTCTAATTGGATTCTTTGTTGGCGTGTATTATATTACGCCACACAAGCTGCAGGGTAATAGCCGTTTTTACCTATGCCAATCGTGTAGGTAGAATGTTTAAGTCAATATTTTATACGTATAATGCGTAACGTAATATCGTAATAACCTCCAAAGAAAGGGGATTGCAGATGCGTAAACTTATCCTGATGGGTGTGTTCAGCTTAGCTTTTGTTGGGCTGGCGAATGCCCAGTTTAATGACCCTCCCGCACTGGAGAACCGCAATGGTAGTATGGGCTTCCAGTGGTACATGCTCGAAGTGCCCGACGATGCCAATATGGTGATGGACGGCAAGGCCGATGATTGGGACTGGTGGGATCCCGAATACACTATTGTCACCGAGGAGTTCCGCGATGAAGCCGATCGCCCATCGCCGACCCGCGACGACCTTAGCCTCACTCTGTTTATGGGGTGGAAGGGAGGCGATATCAACCGCTGGTTTGTGTTCTTGGAGATCGTCGATGACACGTTGCATCATCACGGTACCAACATCGAGCGCTGGGAAGGCGAGATGATCGAGTTTGCTCTCGATCCTCAAGATCACGGCCGCGAATTGCCCTCCGGTTACAACATGGAGTGGCTCGGTGCGCCTGGCGATCTGAGCCCGCCCGCCAATATCCGCTACCGCTGGCTGGATCAGGAGGCTTGGATACAATACGGCGATCCAGAATACATGGACTATTCGGTGACCGTTGACCCGCCTGAAGCTTGGGCAGCTGATATCTGGCCTACTGGCGGTACTACAGTCTATGAGTTCAACTACGTAGTCCTCTGGTTCCACGAGGATGGCGGCCCTTCCGTCAGCCAAGTCCATCAGCTCGACAGCGTCGCCGGTGAAGATGGTTTTGGCCTGCCGTTCTCCTTTTGGATCGAGGACGGCGATTCCAGTGCGCCCGACAACGACCTCACCTCGCGCGGCCCCGAGGCTTCGGCCCGCCAGTACTACTCGCACGCCTTGCTGCTGCGGACCGGCGAGTATGTTGATGGCCGTGGCGATGTTGGGACTGCGGTGGAGAATTCGACCTGGGGTCAGATCAAGCACGCCTATAAGTAGGCCTTACCTAGTCGGTTAGCAGAGAGGTAATTCGGGGCAATGGGCGTTTGCCATTGCCCCGAATTGCTTGAGTGTCGCCCATGATAAGGATCTAGCACATGCGCGGATTGTGGTTGATTGGCATCTTGCTCACCATAGGGGGCTGTGGCCGCTATTTCCCACAAGACCTGCGGCCGATGGCCCAACAGGCGGAAGGGATGGTGGTCAACGACGATGGCTCGGTCACGTATACCCTCAGTCGTCTGGCCATCAATCTCAAGCCGATGATCGACGCTGAACTCAACCGGCAATTTCCCGCCGCCTCTACTGGCGGTGCGGCTTCGACCAACCCCTACACCTTCGGCGACTGGCAGATACCTGGCGAGGATTGGACCCGGCCGCGCTTTACCGTGATCCAGCTCAAAGTGAGAAATTACCAGTTCCCCAAAGTCGTAATTGACCCGCAAAAGGCGACGATTGCCTCGACTAACAACAGAATCTACCGATCGCTTTCCTACGCCCAGCTTTATACTTATTTCCGTGCCTTCTGGCAGGGGCGTACCGGCCAGGGTCGAGTCGCCTTCAAAAGCCGCACCAGTATCCTCCGACAATCCATGTACACCGAAGCGACCACCGTCTTTAGCGGAAGCGAACAAGAGGGTTATCTGGTTTTCCCCCTGCTCGACAACGACGTGACGAACATCCGCCTTGATCTCGAAGATATTGCCGTCCGCTTCAACTACGCTGGCGAAGCGGTTGAAACGATCAATCTCAGCTTCTCGTTCGAACGCGAGGTGCTGCGGGGATATCATCTTTCGGATGCGCAGCAGGCGAGCGCGGCCGCAGAGCGAGAATAACGGCGTGTACATTCGTCCTCTACATCTATAGTTAAAAATGATCACTATCTGGATCAGAGCCGCGGCCCTATGTCTATGGATCACTGCGGCCCATGGCCAGGTAGAGGTCTATCAGGTCGGTCGCGGAGGTCTGTCGTGGACCGATCAAGCCTCCGTGCAGACCGGGGCAGTGGAAAGCGATGGCTCGCTGCAATCGCTCGAACTGGCCAGCGGCCAAAATTTGATCCAGCTACTGCGCGATTCCGGCCTGACTTGGTTAAAGGGACAGCCCCCTGATTTCACGGCAGTGGGTCAGCCGCGGGCGTGGTCCAATGACGGCCTATTCAACCAGATCAACGGTCCCCTGCGCTTGGTTGACGGCGACCCAAGCAGCTCCTCCGAGGGCAGCTTCAAGAGCGTCCGCAATCAGGCGGGAGCGACCTTCTCTTGGGATCTGGGTTCCCCTTTCCCGATCAATCGAGTGCGCTTCTACCCCGACCCCAACGATCCCGACTCCTTTATCAAGGCTTTTGAGTTGCTGGTCAACGACGGAGCCGACTTCAACGAGATCAACCGACCCACCTATCAGTTGCTGCGGAGAGTGGAGGGCAACCGCAACCAAGTCGTCGATTTGGAATTTCTGCCCCTACAGGGTCGTTTTCTGCAGCTCAAGGTTTTGTCCAAGTCGGCTTTCAACTTGGCCGAATTTGAAATTTTCGGCGAGGGTTTCGTGCCAGTGTCGAGTTATGTCTCCGACCTGCACTCTTTTGGCGAAGCAGTCAATTTCGGGCAACTGCGGATTCACTCCACCAAGCTGATACGTGGCGCTGGAGGCGAGGATCGGCGGCCAGCCGCCATCCTGCAGATGCGCAGCGGTGCCGACGACACACCGCTGTCCTACTTTCGCCGCGACCGCGACACCGGCTCTGTTGCGGAGGTCTCGTTCGCCGAGTACAACGCCGATCTGCCACGGCGTGCCTTGTTCCGCCAGGATCCCAGCACCGGCGATGTACTCGAGGAACTAGAGCGGGTTGACTATCTAGAACTGCCGGCGGAAGAGCAAGGGCCGGTGCGCGACTTCGTCAAGGGCGATATCCGCGACGACGGGGGCAACTGGAGCCCGTGGTCGACACCTTTGACAATCGACGCGACGGGCACCCTAATCCTGCCGGTCAATCTACCCAGCCCGCGCGAGTTTTTTCAGTTCCGCTTCTTTTTTCAGGGTGACGCCGAGACCACGATCCGCATCGACACCCTGAGTTTGGAGCATTCGCCTGCGCTCGTCAGCAACGCGGTAGGCGAGGTGGCACTGGCAAATGATCTAAGTCCGCAGGGCAGGATTATCGCTGTTGCGGGCGGAGTGGATACATCTTTTGTCTACGACATCCGCGCCGATTTCGACGCGGAGGGGTTGGCGGGTTTTCGCGGCATCAAGCTGGCGGCTTTCCCTCCGCCGGTTTTTTCCGGGCTGCAGGTGGGCGATCCGCTCGTTGCTGTTGGCGATGTCGTGGTTGCGGAGACTGCCGATGGCTTTGAGGTATTTTTCGATCCCGTGCAAGAGGCCAACAATCAGCCGTTGCGAGTTACCTTCAAATTGCGGCTACTCGAGCACAATACGCCAGTCAACGCTTGGCTGCTAGGCGCGGGCGAGGTGCCGCCTCATCCTATTTCGGTCGGCGATGCCAGTAGCGATGTAGGCACCGGGACGATCAATATCTTCACGCTCGATTCCCGTCCAAAAATCGAAATCCAGCTTTTGACACCGATTGTCACGCCCAATGGCGACGCGGTCAATGACGCGGTCGACATCGACTTCGTCTTGGCCCAATTCGCCGGGGATCTCGAGGTCGATATCGGCGTTTTTAACCTGTCCGGCGTCGAGGTACGCCGGCTCGTCTCCGGCATGCTATCCGCAGGGGCGCACCGCGAGGCGTGGGACGGCAAGGGAGAGAGCGGCGCAATGGTGCCGCCGGGGATCTATATCATTCGGTTTTCCGTCAAGGCCGATGCAGAAGCCCTTGAAACCGCCAAGTTAATAGGGGTGGCGTATTGATCCGTTCAAATACCAGAGCATGTGTGGTGCTGCTGTGGTTGCAGGGTGCGGCTTGGGGGCAGGCAATGGATGCGGCTTGGGTTGTCGGCGGAGCCAACGGAGAGCCTTGGGCCCAGGCGCGCGAGCGCTGGATTGCCCTCGACGACACTAGCCGCGTCGGGTCGATCCAGCCGCAGGAAATTCCGCGTGGCCACAGCGTTATGCGCGAATTGGTGCGGACCACCGGGATTTCGAGCCAGCGCAATATCTTCGGCTACACTTGGAATTTCTCCAAAGGCCCGATCACTCTCGAGGGCGACACCTTGCGGCTAGGCTGGAATCCGCGGCTGTGGGACGCCGGCGGGCGCGAGGCGGGCACGGTAGCGATCTCGCGCGGATTAGTCGATGGGGACGGGCTGAGCCCGGCTTTCCTGCACGCCGAACGCACCGATGGTTTGCCGACGGTTGACAAGTTTTTCACGCTCGACCTCGGCGTACCGGTGCCGATTGACAGCATCTCCTTTTACCCGCCGCAGAGCGGTCTATTCGAAGACGGTCGGCGGCAGCGGGCACTGTTTCCGGTCGCCTATGAGGTCAGCCGCGCCAATACGCCGGTGGACTGGCTGATTTTTGAAGATGAAGATGTCTCGACCGGGACAAATGGCTACCATCCCCTAGAAGAGACCTTGGGTAGCACCTTCACCAACAATACCAGCGTCGTCTCGTTGAAAGCCGGGCTGCGCTTCACCCGCTTTTTGCGCTTCAAGTTCGGCGGCGTGACCTCTACCGGGATGCTCGCGGAAGTCGAGGCCTTCGGACGAGGTTTCCCCGCCGAAGGTCGCTATATCTCAAAAGTCCATTCTTTCGCCGGGCAGGTCAGCCTTGGTCGGATCACTTGGAACTTCACCAAATACCGCCAAGCATCTTCGGGCGAGGTCTCGGTTGATCCGGCGGCCCCGGTCGAGTTGCTGCTCCGCACCCGGGCGGGGATCGACGCCGACCCGATCGATTACTTCATCTTTGATGAGCTCGGTCGCCAAGTTTTGGTAGATCGGGAGAGCTATTTCGATGGGCCACCGCCGCGCAGCCAGTTCGAGATATCGTCGGTCAATTCGGGCGGGCTTGCCGGTTATCGGGCTTCGCGTTCCGACGATATTACCCATTGGAATAATTGGTCGGTGCCCTACCAGATGTCGGGCGACGAGATCCGCTCTTCCGACGGCAGGGAATTTTTCCAGTTCCGCTTCGAGATCAAGACCGCCGACCCGCTCGCCTTCGGCGTCCTCGATTCGGTGGCCTTCGAGTTTTCGCCGGTGCTGGCCGATAGCGTACTGGGGGAAGTGTCGCTAGCAGGGTTGGCCGAGGACCAGCAAGGCGTGGTGGAAGTGCCATTGGGGATAGATACGCTTTTCGTCTATGATATTCGCACTGTATTCGGCACGGGTGCCCGCCCCGGTTTTGACGGCGTCGAGCTCGATGTGCCTGCGGGGGCACGTTTCGTCGGCTTGGAGCGGGATGGGGCCGAGTTGCTGGAGGGAACGGATTTCTCCCAACAAACCGCTGCCGGTCGCCTGCGGATTCTCTTCACCGAACCAATCGCCGAGGACGCGGTTTTGCGGCTCCGCTTCCGCAGCGCGATCTACCAAGCCTCCGTTTTTATGGAAGGACGGATATTCAACAGGGGCGCCGCAGTCGCAAGCTTGCCACAGTCGATTGAGTCGGGCAACGCTCGCACGGAGGGCGGCAGCAACGGCATTCAGGTGGTGGCGACCGAGGTCAAAACGCGTGTTATCGGAGATCTATGGCTTTCGTCCCCGGTCATCACTCCCAACGGAGATGGGGTCAATGAGGAGACCATGGTTTCCTTCAACCTGTTCGGCGTCGGCGGTGCTGGAGTCCGAGTCGAGATCTACGACCTAGCCGGGCATCGGGTCTCCTCGGTGCTAGACCAACAGGCCATTGCCGGACCCTACGGACCCAGTTGGTCAGGGCAGGACGGAGGGGACGGATTAGTCGCGCCGGGGATCTACCTGATTGCGGTTGAGGTAGATGTGGATCGGGGCATCCAAACGCTGTTCAAACCCGTCGCAGTGATCTATTAACGGCCTAGCGAGAAAAAGATGAGACGCCCATTGAACCAAATACTGGCTGTGGCGGTAGCTGCCGCGTTATCAGGAGCAGAGCTGGCTGCGCAGGATCTGGTTTTCAGCGGATTGGATTTCGACGCTTGGGATCATCCCCGAGGCTTGGTCAACGTCCGGGAAGACGGCATCGGGGTCAAGCGCTTCGGCAAGACCTTCAATGCGGTGGCCAATGCCAACGAGTTCTCATCGGTTATCATCGGCGATCTCTACGGCAGCATCCGACCGGTGCGCACCCCCTCGAACCAAGCTGACGCCCACTTGATCGCCGACCAAGATCCCAATACTTGGTGGAAGCCCGTTGCCACCGACCCGACGGAGAACTTCTGGGTGGAGCTCGATCTGGGTCGGGCGGTAATCGCCGAGAATATCCGCGTGGTCTTCCCCGATACCACCAACGCACGACCGTTTACGTTTTTCTCGATATTCACCAGTCCGGGGGTGCGAGTGGCTTTCGGCGGGGGCAACCGGATCGTCTTCAATCAGGTCGGCCGTCCGATCAACAACAACACCGAGCGCGTAGTCGAATTCCAACTCGAAATGGATAAGGACGCGTCGCAGAAATTCTCGCCGGTGCGCTTTGTGCGCTTCGAGGCCGCCGGCCGCACGCCCGACGCGGCACTAGCCGAGATTGAGGTTGACGGCGTAGGGTTCAACATCGCCTCTAAGGTCTCGATCGAACGCCGGATTGAGCGCGGCGACGAAGGGTGGGGTGGGCGGACTTGGACTTCGGATGCACGCGAATGCGCGGACCGTGCCTGCGGGCGCGGCAGCGGTGCCGAGGCGCTAATCGACGAGGACTTAGGCTTTCGCATGTGGAATATCGAGGCGGTTATCAAAAGCGGCGATTGGCGCGATTCGGGTTACTGGGGTGTGGTCGATTTTGAAAACGTCTTCCGCGTTGACCGAGTAGTTTGGTTGCCCTATGTCAGCGGCGTTGGCCCCTATCCGTACGCCCATTTTTCCGGCGGCTGTGGTTGGTCTAACCAAGAGTTATTCACTTCGGACGGAACGCCCAGCAAGACCGCGATCCCGGAAGTGGAAGGCCCTTTTGAATACGGACTGCTCGCCGCGGACACCGGCAACAAGGGCATCTACGATTTTCAGTTCCCGCCGCGAGCAGTGCGGTTGATCAACTGGCGCGTGCCTAGCGGGTCCGGTAATTGCCGGGCGTTGCAGTGGTGGATCTTCCACAGCGAGGGCTATCCCGCTCGCATCTCCATTGAGTCGGTCGATCTGCCGATGGGCGGTGCGCGAAGTATCCGCCGGGTCGAGTGGGATGCCGATCTACCGCCTGGCACCCGGGTCGAGGTGCAGACTCAGACGGGCAACGGCTTCCAGAATATCAAGCGCTACTACTTGACCAATGGCAAGGAAGTCACCAAGGAGGGCTACGAGGCGGCCAAGAGGCGCCAGCGCGGCGATATAGTCGATGAGAGCATCCGAGACGCCTCTTGGAATACTTGGAGCAACCCGCACCGCTTCTCGGGGCAGGCCTTCCAGTCGCCGACGCCCCGGCAATGGTTGCAGGCTCGCGTGGCGTTAATCAGCGATGATCCCGAGGTCTTCCCCAAACTGCGTTCGCTGACTTTTGTGGCCAGCGATCCGGTGATTTCTTCCGGGCTGAGTGGCAGCGTCTTGCCGAGGGAGGCCGCATTGGATTCGCTGACGGAATTCCGCTATACGATCAAGCCGGCGGCCTTCAACCGCAGCGACGTGGGTTTCGACCGGGTGTTGATCACTCTGCCTATAGGTGGTGTTGGGGCCAATTTGGTGCAGGCGACGGTCGGCGGGGTCGAGGTCGAGGCGACCAGCGCGCTGCAAGGGGATTCACTGCTAGTGCAGTTGCCCCCGCCCGTAGTCCGGCGCGATTCGGTGGAGATTGCCTTTACAACACGCGTATTCGCAAGCCCGACGGTTTTCGAAGCGTTCGCCTTCAATTCCGCGCAGACCGACAACACCCAAGGCGTACTGCCGGTGGTTTTCGGGGCCGACTGGGTTTTCGTGCCAGACGCGGTGGCCGATGGGGAGCTGGTCCGCAAGCTCGGTCACACCGATATATTCACGCCGAACCAAGACGGAACCAACGACCTTTATCAGCTAAGTTTTATCGTGGTAAAGACCGAGAAGCAACCACGAGTGCGGATCTTTGCCCTCAATGGGGTCCAAGTCGCCGAGTTGGCCAACCACAATCCCGCGGGCAACCAAGCGCAATACGCTTGGGATGGCACCACAGCCTCTGGGACGGTACCCCCGGGGGTCTATCTGGTGCATATTTCCGTGCCCGCCGACGCCGGGGAAGAAGTGGTCCAGAAGCTCTTACACGTAGCATACTGATGCAAAGCTTTGCCTTCACAAACCTATGGGAGGGGTGACGGTGAAACATAGAACTCTGCTATTGCTGGCTTGCCTGAGCGTAGCGCTATCGCTGCCGCCAAAGTCCAGTGCCCAACGCGAGACCGGCTTTGAAAACCCTTATTACACGTCTGGGGCAGAGATCGCGCCTTCGACCCTTGTGCCAACTGTGCGCAAATGGTATTTGCCGCAGCGCCTCTACTCGCTCTACGACTGGCGGCAGGAGCAGTATTCCAACTACGCGCGCAACCTTTACGAGCGCTATAACGACATCTTTCTCGAAGGCTCGCCCTTCTACGATGTGTACGGCAATTACATCACCCAGGGCTGGCAGGTGTACAATTGGACCGAGGACTACCCTACCCAAAACGGCAGCAACATTAGCAAAGACCCGCGTTTTACCTCTTGGTTCAACAACATACTGATCGCTTCGAGCCATTCCGGGCAATTCCACTCCTCCCTGATGGTCGGCGATGGGATCCGCACGACCCTGACGCCGCTGACATTTTCCAAACCGCGTTTCGATGGGGTGCAGTGGGATCTGATGACCGACAAATACGCGATCACCCTGCTGTCCTCACGCGTCAACAACACCGGCCGGGTCGCCGAGGAGGAAGGCGCGGCCGGGGTGCAGTTCACGACATTTACCAACCTCTGGGCCGCCCGGGGTCAGGTCGGTGTTGGGGATTTTGCCAAGTTGGGTTTGACCTTTGTCAACGCCGCCCACCGCAATTCCGATGTGCCCTTCGGCGACAACTCGCTACAGGGCTTGTTGAGCGGGCCGATGAACGCCGATTTTGTGCGCTCGATCATCGTGCGGATCTCCGATGACTCCCCGGAGGATGGCGAGGGGGGGGCGCTATTGTCGCGCTGGCGCATCTTCGTCAATGGCGTCGAGCACACCGACGACATTGAGCCTACGGTCGAAGGCGGCCTGCGCCGTCGCGGCGTGATTGAGGCCAGCGGCCCGGACGTTATTACCCTGACCTTCAATATCGAGGATTTCTCGTCGAGCGAGGAGGACGAAATCGACGATTTCCGCCAGATCAAGTTCGTCGAGATCGGCCTAGTGTTGGCCAACGACTACAAGGTGGAGATCACCTCTAACAAGCAGACCAACCAGCTTGGTACGCCGGTATTTTTGCCGATGCTGCGCGCTCCGGGCAATGTCAAGGACGGGTCCAATCAGGCCTTCCACCGCTTCCGCTATGGCCTGCCGACGGCCAACCGCATGTTGGGTTTCGACCTAGCGATCAGCGATGTAGCCGGTTTTGAGTTGCGCGGCGAGTTCGTGCAGAATTCGCAGTACCGCCGCTATCCCAACGAGAATTTTACCCGACGCCAAGCGCTGGCCAAAAAGGAGGCCAATGCCTTCTATTTGACGGCCCAGCAGCGCTCCTACCCTTGGACGGTCTTTGTCGAGACCTTCAGCATTGACTCCGACTATTCGACCCGCGCCTTCATACCCAACGCCGAGGGCGATGTCCACTACGACAGCGAGGAGCGCAATGTCTTCGAGTTTGTCGATGACAACGACGACCAAGACGAACTCCCCGACTGGAGTCGGCGCTATTTCGGTTCCCGCGTCAACACCCGTCAGGGCCGGGGGCTATTGACCGATAACGCGGTCTTCCCAGGCATTGACGAGGACAACGATGACATCTCCGATTTCAACCGCAACTTCAACCGCGAGCCGGACTACGCTGAGCCGTTCCTGCGCTTCGAGATCGAGCCCCCCGAGTTCCTGTTCGGGATGGACATGAACAACAACACGGTCATCGACCGCTTCGAGGACGACACCCAAGCCGACTACCCCTATAAGCTGGGGCACCGTGGCTTCAACGTCTATGTCGGGCTGGAAGTGACGCAGGGGACCAACCTAATGGTCGGTCGTCTCGACGAGCGGTTGTTGAACACGGCTCGTAAGAACAGGTCGACCTACCTGCTGCTGACGACGAAAAAGGAGATGCCTGAGAAGAATCTCCGAATGCGCTTAGTCGTCAATCCGCGCAAGGTCAAAGACGATATCCCCGACGACGTTTTCCTGTGGGTCGATACGCCTGGCACTCGAGGCAGCGCGGTCTTGACCCGCGACCAGTTGGTGGCCCGGGACGTATTCGTCAACGCGATGTTCTTCGAAGTGCAGTACGACCGTTTCTTCCCTTTTACCACCAAGGTCAAGCACGAACTGTACAATCTATTAGGCACACCCCAAACAGGGCGCCGGGACCAGAGCTTTCTTGGCGTGGTCAACAAGGGCGAATACCCTCTCTCATTCAGGGAGTGGGACTTCCTGCCGCGCTGGAAACAGCTCTACAGCAGCCGCACTCCGGCCGATCAAGGCGTCTTAGAGACTCAGGAGTTGACCGAGATATTCTCCATCCAAGCCACGCGCGATATCAACGATAACATCGGCGTCACCGTCGGGGCCGAATACGAGTTATTCTACAACTTGCGCGAGCGGATAGTCCCACTACTGCCAGGTTATTTGGAGGACGGCAAGACCCTGATTTTGGCCGGGCAGATCGCCAATAGCTCTAGCTATTTAGGGTACGCGTTGACTACCAATGTCGGCGTGCGCTGGGTGCGCCAAGATCTGTTCGCCACGCCGCCGGCGTCCGATTTATTTTCCTTTATCACCGTTTTCGCAGGGCTGGGCACCGACCGCTAGGTCGCCGGAGTTCAGCAATTGCCCGAAGGCCGGCCGCGTGACACTGAATCAGGTCAACTACCTCAACACGGGATTGATGCTGGCGGCGGCGGGCATCGCGGTCGCGCTGCCATTTGAGTTGTTCCTCTTTGCCTATGCGATACTCGGGCCGGCCCATTATCTAACCCAGATCTCTTGGCTCCACGACCGCCAGTATTTTACCACCGGTAAGTGCGATTTCCTGCTCCTGCTGCTGTTGACTTTGCCGATTGCTGCGCGGTTCGTCTTTGGTCAGTGGCTGCCGGTGGGTGTGGCTTGGGATGGGATATTCGCTTTTGTTGCGCTACTCGCCGCTGCGGGGATGGCCCATTTTCAACGCGCTTTCCACAAACTGTTGCTAGGTGCCTTGGCGGCCTTGTGCGCGGGTTATATTTGCCGGATCCCCGACATCGCGCTGTTGTTTTCCTTCTTCGTGCCAACGCTGATCCACGTGTATGTCTTTACCGGTGCCTTTATCTTGCACGGCACACTTAGAAGCCCCAATCTGTCGGGTTGGCTGTCGTTGGGCGTCTTTGTTTTGTGCGGGGCCGTGTTCTTCGTCTTTGACATCCCCAATTGGGGCTATGGGGCGACCGAATACATCCGCACGAGTATGGGGCGCTTGGTGGTGATCCCAGAGCAGTTTATCCGAGTATTCGGCCTGAGTACAGCATGGAATTCAGTGGTGGACGTGATGCGTTTTATCGCCTTTGCCTATACCTACCATTACCTCAACTGGTTTACCAAGACCAAGGTGATCCGCTGGCACGAAATATCGCGGCGGCGCTGTATTGCTATCGCGCTCTTATACCTTCTCTCGGTGGGGATCTATGCCGTCGATTACCGCTGGGGGATCAGCGCCCTCTTCTGCTTGAGCCTGATGCACGTGTTCTTGGAATTTCCTCTCAACCACAAGACGTTTGTCGGGATCAGTAGCCACCTGCGCGGTGTTCTGGCGCGGGCGTGAACGAACCCGAACACATCGGTAGCCAAACACCCCTAGCGATTACTTGGCGCGGGGTGGCTCTGGGTGGACTAACGATTGCCGTGATGTTCACCTACCTCATCCTCTATGCGGGGATGGGGGCGGGATCTGAGGGCTATGTGCAGTCGCAGTTCCCGATGATGGCGTTTATACCCTTCGTCCTCTGGCTGTTCCTCAATGCGATACTGGCGCGGATTTCGCCCCGGTTGGTGCTGAGCCAAGGCGAGTTGTTGACCATTTTCGCGATGGTGTGGATTGTCGGCGCGATCCCACAATGGGGGTGGATGGAGTATTGGGTCGCGCTGATGGCGGCGCCTGCCTATATGGCCACGCCCGAGAATCAATGGGCGGAGATAGTCTGGCCCTTCATGCCTTGGCACGTCTTTCCCGATACTGCGCCGCGGGTAGTAGAGGCCTTCTGGTTGGGGCAGGTCACGGGGACGCCGGTGCCTTGGGATGGCTGGTACGCACCGCTGAGCCAGTGGTTTGGAGTTTCCGTCGCCATGGTGGCGTTTGGGTTTGCACTGGTGGTGATTTTCCAGCGGCAATGGGTCGAGGCGGAGAAGCTGAGCTTTCCTTTGGCGCGGATGCCGCTGGAGCTGACCGAGGGCTTTGACGGACGAGGGCGGATGCCGGACTTCTTCCACAAGAAGCTTTTTTGGCTGGGCTTCAGTGTGGTTTTCCTGCCGACGCTCTACAATGTCATCAGCTATTTCACGCCCGGGCTGCCGCTTGTCGAGCTATGGACAGAGCACTACAGGCTCGTATTGCCCCGGCCCTTCCCCGGGCTGACCATCCGCTTGATGGCTCCGGTATTGGCCCTGACCTATATGTGCCCTTTGAATATCCTCGGCAGCTTAGTGTTCTTTGCGCTGTTGGCCGCGCTGAAGCTGGGCCTGATGCAGCAGGTGGGAGTCCGCGTGGGGTTATCGGGCCAGGAAATAAGCGGTGGCGGCATTCTGCAGATGGAGAGTTTTGGCGCCTTGGTGTTCATTGCCGTGTGGTCGGTGTGGTTGGCCCGCAGCCATCTGCGCTCGGTGTGGCAGCAAGCCCTCACCGGCCAAGGAGACGACCGCGATGTCCGCTCCTATCGCTTGGCCTTGGCAACCCTGATCGCATCGGCGGCTTACGTGGTCGGTTGGGGGGTTAGTCTGGGGGTGAGCCTGCCTTTGTCGATCGGGGCCTTCCTGCTGATGGTAATGACGTACTTCGTAACCATTAAGTTGGTCGCCGCCACCGGGTTTCCCTACCTGACCCCGAGTTGGGCCAATGCCAAAGGGGAGATGTTTGTCACCGAATTGATCGGCTCAGCCAATTTATCACAGCAAAACTTGGTGTCGTTCAAGATATTTTCCAGCAACATGTTTTTCGGCAATATCCGCCTGCCGGTATGGCCGGCCTTACCGCATCTGCTGCGGATATTTCCTTTGCGCAGACAACCCAAACGAGTGGTGGCGGTGGTGGCGGTGGCCTTTCCGGTCGGCTTCCTGGTGGCGGCGTGGGCTACGATCTCTATGGCCTATGACGTTGGAGCGACCAACCACCTGATGGTCATTATCGGGCTATACGATCAAATCGCACATATCCAGCTCAATCCCCGGGTCGCTGATCCGGGCAAGTGGGGCATCTATCTGCTAGGATTTTTCGAAGCGGCTGGACTGGCGTTTTTGCGGGGGCGATTCTATTGGTTTTCTCTGCATCCGATCGGTTTGGCCTATCAGGCGACGGCGGGCACTTCGATCTATTGGTTTAGCCTGTTCCTAGTGTGGCTGGCCAAACTGGTCCTATTGCGCTACGGGGGAATTCGCGCCTACCGTACGGGCAAGCCCTTTTTCTTTGGTTTGGGGATCGGCTATGTCATTGGCGTGGTGTTTTCTGGAGTTGTCGATATGATCTGGTTCCGAGGGCAGATGCACGTGGTCCACGATTGGTAAAGGGGCTATGTCCGCGATCTGTTGGGCTTGGGTGCAGACCTCGTCAACGCCAGCGTTGTAACAGCCGCTTTCGAAGTTGACAAATTGGGGTGAGCGATTGAAGGCGTTGCGGTCGGTCGTCGATGGCGAGCGGAGATTGGTCAGCCAATGTTGCGCTGGCAGCGTGGACCTACTGGCTGTTGTCGGGTGATAGCAAGGGCCGGGCTAGTCTTGAAGAAATCCCTACTCACTCACCTCTATGGACGCTCGTATTTGGGGTCCAGTGCATCGCGTAAACCGTCGCCTAGAAACGAAAAGCCCAGCATAGTCAGGGCGATGGCGACAGTCGGGAATAGCGCTAGATGCCAGTAGATGCGGACATAGGCGTTGGAGACGCCGACCATCTTGCCCCAACTGGCCATCGGATCGTTAATCCCCAAACCGATAAAGCTCAAACCCGCTTCGGCGAAGATGGTGCCTGGGATACCAAAGCTGACAGCGACTAGGATTGGGGTCAGCGCGTTGATAAGTAGGTCGCGGAAGATAATTTTGCGCGTCGGCACACCCAGTGCCCTTGCCGCTAGGGCGTATTCTTGCTCGCGCAGGGTCAAAAATTGTGCCCGCGTCAGCCGGGCGATGCCGATCCAGCCAGTGATGCCCAAGGCGACGACAATAGTCGCCAAGCCGCCTTCGAGGACCGAGATGATGAGGATGGCAAAGAGCAAGCTGGGAAAGGCGGTCATCACGTCAATGATGCGGGTGACGACAAAATCGAGTCGCCCGCCGAAATAGCCAGCGAGGGCACCGACCGGCACCCCGATTAACACGGCGAGGGCCTGGACCAGCAGACTGACGGTTAGCGAGGTGCGGGCACCGTAGATTAGGCGGCTGAGATAGTCGCGTCCAACCTCGTCGGTGCCCAGCAGGTGATCCGGGTGTTGCAAAGGCGCGAGCAAAACCTTGTCGAAATAAGCGTGGTCGTAGGGGAAGGGCGCGAGAAGATCGGCGAAGATTGCCAAAAAGGAAATCACGCCGACAATGGCCAGGCCAATGACGGCGAGGCGGTTGCGCACAAAACGCCGTCGGGCGTCGGCCCAAAAGGAGCGGTGGGCACCGTCGATTCCGTCGTCGAGGGACTCGGTCATCAGGCTTCTTTTCTGCCGCCGAGTTTGACGCGCGGGTCGATGAGAGTATAGGCGATATCGGTCAGCATATAGGTGATACCCCACAATAGGGCCACCAGCAGGAAAGTCGCCATGATCATCGGGTAGTCGCGGTTGAGGGTGCTGGTGACGAAGAACTTACCGAGGCCATTGATGCGGAAGATGGTCTCGATAAAGATGCTGCCGGTGATGAGGTTGGGTATTTCGGTGCCCAGCGCAGTGACCATCGGGATCTGTGCATTGCGCAGCACGTGGTGCCGCATGACCTTTGCTTCGCTCAGGCCCTTGGCTCGGGCGGTGCGCACATAGTCCTCGCCGATGACATCGACGATGCTGGCGCGGGTGTAGCGAGCAATGATCGCCATCGGTGCCAGCGCGTAGGCTAAGACCGGCAGAATCCAATCCGAGCACAGGATATCGCCGCAGAGGCAGGATCCGGAATTGCTCCAGCCGCCGGTGGGCAGCCACTGCCGTGCAACCCCGAAAAACAGGATAAACCACATCGCCACCACGAAATTGGGCACGGTGACGCCGAGCATCGCGCCAAAGGTCACGATATTGTCAATCCAACTGTTCTGGCGATAGGCAGCTAACATGCCGGCGGCTATCCCACAGCTAAAGGCCACGAGGATCGTCATCACGCCGACTTGCACAGTGACGATCCAGGTCTTGCCAATCAGTGCGGCGACTGTGGTCTGCGGCTGCTGGTAGGGGATGCCGAAGTCGAAGCGAACCGCGTGGCTCATGTAGTTGAGGTATTGCTGCCAGACGGGTTTGTCGAGGCCGTATTTGCGCTCAATATTCTCGCGTGCGGCTTTGGGCAGTTTGGCCTGTTGGGTGTCGAAGGGGCCGCCTGGCACCGAGTGCATCAGTGCGAAAACGATCATCGACACTGCGAGTAGCACAAAGGCCAGGGCGATCAAGCGGCGGGCCAGATAGAAAAGCATCGCCTATGGCCCCGGGTGCGCTCTTTGGCAGTGATCGCCGGTCATTATTGCGCCATGCCGATGTATATATCGCCCCACATCCAGTCGTTGCCGGAGTGGTTGCCGTAGGTCCCTTCTGGCCCCGGCTCGCGGATGCTGGCACCACGAACCGTGGGCCGAAACAGGTCGCCGGCCCAGCGGTGGGCGATAAAGGCTCCGCCGACATCGTCGACGAGAAGCCGCTCGGCATCGCGGAAAAGCTGGTCGCGGCGCTGGGGGTCGCCCATTAAGTTGCTGGCCTCGTCTAGGATGGCGTCGAAGCGTTGGTTGCGCCAGGAGTGGCGACCGCTGCTGACCCAGATGCCGAGCAAGTTGATGGGGTCGGCAAAGTCGATGCTATAGGCGACGGCACCCAGCGCAATGCCAGTGGGTCGCTCGTGTAGGGCGTTCATAAAGACTTTGTTGTCTTTGTTCGAGACTTGGATCGAGACGCCCAAACACTGGGAGATCGAGGCAGCGGCAGCTTGATAGACTGAGGCAATGCCGGGATTTTCGTTGCGCAACCACATCACCTGCGGCGGAAAGCTAACACCGTCAGAGTAGCCGGCTTGGGCTAGGTGTTCCTTAGCTAGGCCACAGTCGAAGCGCTGATAGTGGGCAAGTTGACCCTGTACATCGGCGGCGGGAAAGCCAGGCATGAGCATGGAATGGGCGGGCATGGCCTTGATCTCGCCGTAGACGCCCTTGACGATGGCCTCGCGGTCGATGGCGTGGGCGAAGGCCTTGCGCACATTGATGTCGTTGAAGGGTGGGTTGTGCGCGTCGAAGAAGACATAGTCGGTGCCGATCAGACCGGGGCGCAAGTAGTTGGCTTGCAGCTCGGGGTCGCGCTGGATGGTGGCGAAATCGGCTGGCGACAAGTCGTTGAAGTTTAAGGTGTCAATTTCGTTGTTGAGATAGGCGATAAAATAGGTCGCTGGCGACAGGTATATCCCCTCGATCCGCGCCAACCTCGGCGGTCGGTAGCCCGCGTAGTGCGGGTTGGCCTTGAAAACTACTTTGAAACCGTGGTCGAAAGACTCCAGCATAAAGGGGCCGGACGAGACTGAGGTGGTCGGGTCGTTGTTGTAGTAGGGGCCGTGCGTCTCCAGTGCCTTCTTCTGCAGCGCGAAGGCGTATTTCATGATTTTGGGCAGTGGCGGAAACACGCCCTTGGTCACAATCTCGAGGGTGCGGTCGTCCACGGCGCGGACCCCCAATGCTTCGATAGGTAGTTTTCCGGCAATGACCTCGTCCCAGTTCTCGATCCCACCCTTATCGATGAAAGTGTAGTACCAGGCGAAATCCCAAGCGTGATCGGGACTGGCACTGAAGCGGAAGGTTGCGACGTAGTCGTGGGCGGTGACAGGGGTGCCATCGCTCCACATCAGACCCTCGCGCAAAACAAAGGTCCAAGTCACTCCGTCGTCGGCGACCGACCAACTTTCAGCGGCACCAGGTTGGGGATTTTGCGCCTTGTCGAAGGTGACCAACGGATCGTTGAAGAGATTGGACCCGCAATAGGGCTGATAGACGCTGACCGAAAAGTCGAAAGTGATCGAGTTGGCGGTATTGTTGCAGGGGATGCGGTACACCTGCTGGTCATAGGGTAGCGCGTCGGGCGGCAAGTCCAGACTAAGGATGGTCTTTTCTTGGGCACTGCCGGGGCGGATGAAAAGCGCGAAAATAGCGATCAACAGCGGGACGGAAGTTGTAATGTTGTTTTTCATCTGTCTAATAAATCGGCTGCCTGCACTGGAGTACTAGGCTGGCGCAGCAGACAGGCGACTTGGCGTCCGGCACCGATAGTGGTTAGTTGTGGGATGGTCGTTTCGCATTGTGCTTGGCGCTCGGCGCAGCGGGGGTGGAACGGACAGCCAGTGGGGATCGCAGTCGGGTTGGGCGCGTCACCGTCGAGGAGGATTCTCGTCCGGCGCTTTTGGGGGTTGGGGACGGGTGCCGCCGAGAGCAAGGCTTGGGTATAGGGGTGCAAAGGGGTGTCATAGAGCGCAGCTTTGGGGGCCAATTCGACGATCTTGCCCAGATACATTACGGCGACCCGGTCGGAGATGTGGCGCACGACGCTGAGATCGTGGGCGATAAACATATAGGTCAACCCCATGTCGGCTTGGATGTCCTGTAGCAGGTTGACGATCTGGGCTTGGACCGAAACATCGAGAGCAGAAACTGGTTCGTCGGCGACGATAAAACGCGGCTCGACAGCTAGGGCGCGGGCGATGCCGATTCGCTGGCGCTGGCCGCCGGAGAATTCGTGCGGGTATCGATGAGCAGCCACAGCGGGCAAGCCGACCATTTCCAGCAGTTGCGCGACTCGGGCACCGACCTCTTTGCCGCGTGCGAGATGATGGGTGGTGATTCCTTGGGCAATGATCTTGTGTACTGTCAGCCGCGGGTTTAGCGAACTGTAGGGATCTTGGAAGACTACCTGCATTTGGCGGCGGATAGCGCGCATGGGCCCACCGGACAGACGGCTGATGTCGACACCGGCGAAATGCACTTGGCCAGCGGTGGGTTCGATCAAGCGCAGGATCAGACGCCCGAGGGTGGTTTTACCACACCCGCTCTCGCCGACTACGCCGAGGGTTTCGCCCTTGTGGACGGCCAGCGACACGTCGTTGACGGCCCGCACTTGACCGGTGGGCCGGCCCCAGCGGCTTTTGCGGATGGCGAAGTGCTTGGTCAGACCGATGGTGGCCAATAGCGGGTCCGCGACTTGGAGCAAGGGCGTAGTACTGGTGGCTAAAGCTGGCAGCATGTGTAGTAGCGGTTGGCTGTAGAAATGGATCCCAAGCGGCCCCTGCACGCGAAGCGCGAAGCTTGACCGCCCGCACACAGTGTGGCTTTATTGGGCCGGCGCAACGGTTACCGTGCGTGATCGCGGTGAATATAATAGGATGCAGCCGCGATGCAAGAATTCGCCATGGACGTCTAACTCAGGATCAACTCTTGTCCGATTCAAAAAAAACTTGGCCGGCTATCAATAAAGCAGAGGCCTACTGGAGAGATATTGCCGCTGATTTTATGCAGGCACCCGACGAGTCCTATCTCAATACCGGTTCTTGGGGGGTGTTGCATCGTTCGGTTTTCGACGCCTTAGTCAAGGGGTTGAAAGAGTTGGAGAGCAATCCGACGCACAACCGCGCCCAGCAGGTTGACCGCATGAACCAAGCGCGGCGCGATCTAGGTGCCTTTCTCAACGCTGCACACGTTGACTTGGCTTTCACGACCAATGTCACCATCGCCATCAACCAAGTCGTCCACGGCCTCGATTGGCAGCCCGGCGACGAGATTTTGGCTTCCGACCAAGAATATGGTGCCATCGACAACTGCCTGCACCACGCCGAGCGCCGTTATGGCGTTGCGGTGCGCCGAGCGCCGATCTCTATTCCGCCCGAGGAGCCCAAGCAAATCGTGGACTCTTTCCACCGGGCGCTGACCGCGCGGACGCGGCTGTTATTGGTCAGCCATGTAACGTCGCCTTCTGGGCTCATCACCCCGATCAAAGAGTTGGCCGAGTTGGCACACGCCCACGGCGCGATGATCGCCGTTGACGGGGCGCATGCCCCTGGGCAGATCCCTTTGGACCTGACCTACTACGGCTGTGATTTCTACGGCGGTAATTGTCACAAATGGCTCTGCGCGCCCAAGGGCACGGGATTTTTGTACGCCCAGTCGCAAGTACAGGATAAGCTTCACCACATCGCCGTTAGTCATGGCTACGACAACGACGGGCCCAAGCCCAATGATGCGGGAGTGCTTTGTATCAAGGGGCAGCCTTTTATGTGGCAGCTAACGGCTATCGGTACGCGCGAGTTGTCCTGTTTCGGAGCAGTAGCCGAGGCGGTGGCCCTGCAAAACGAGATCGGTAAGGAGCGAATCGCCGACCGCGGGCGGCAGTTAGCTGGCTATTTGCGCCAGCGCATGGCCGAAACGGGCTGGGTCGAACCGCTTTCCTCGCCACACCCGGATCTCTCCAATTCGATTTCCACGTTTCGGCTCAAAGGCTTTGGCTCCGACAATCCCGGACCGATCCTCTATGATAAATACCGGATCACGACCCCGGTTTGGGGCCAAGCCGAGCCGGGTTATACCCAGCGGGTTTCCACCCATATCTACAACAACTTTGGCGAAATCGACCGCATGGTCGCGGCGCTAGACGAGATCAGAACGGGATAGATGCCTGCGGCCAAGCAGGGATTAGAGGTTCGACAAATAGGACAACTTGAGTAGCAGCACCCGATTGTCGGGCCGCGTGTTGCTCTGCGTCTGGTTGTACGCTAGGAAGAAATGGCTTTTGGGGCTGTACTCCCAGCCGAACAGGGCGCTGATCAGGTGATGGTTGTTGGTTTGTTGCTGCGGACTTAAGAGCTGTCGCCGTTCGGTCTGGGCGAAGATGCGCAGGAAGGTGTCGCGGGTAAACAGATAGGTCGTGCGCAGCGAGCCGACGGTGAAGCGGCCGTCTGCCTCGCCGCCCCGGTCGCGGGTCTGGGCCAAGGTGCCGCCGATGTCGATGGCTAAGTTGGTGAAGGGACGCAGAATGCCAAGGAGCGCGAGCTGGCGCTGTTGACCGACGGCCTGTCGCGAAAAGTTAAAGAAGTCGCCGATGAGGCCAGAGACCTCAACTGACGCTGGGCGCGAGGAGTTGGTGGCGATGAAAAACCCGAATTCGTTGGCGTCGAAAATATCGGTCAGTTCGATATTGTGGCTGCGCCCGTAGTGGACATCGAAATAGCTGACGAGCGTTTCGGTCAGTTCCATCCCCGCTTTCAGTTCGCTCTGCCAGCCGACTAAATCCTCCGCGAACTCGGGCGCAAGGGCACGTATAGGGTTGTCGTGATGCCAGTTGGCGAAATAGGCGGCGGCGTAAAGCCCCTTTGATATGCCAAGGTCCCCTTCGACGAATGCCCGGTGCCCCTTCCAGCGCGGCCCATAGCTCCCAGCCAGCACTAGCTGCTGCCAGCCGCGAAAAGGCTCTTTGCGCAGGAAACCGGTCTCGTTGGTGTCGAATCGGGGGGCGACTTGTTCTAGAACTAGTGAAGCTTCCCAGAGGAAATTGCGCTGGCTGAGTTCGAGAGTGAGGGCCGAATGGTCTTGGTCCGGCCCGTTGCGGAAGCTCATCGCGTACTGGCCCTGGGCTTTATAGGTCTTGGCGAAGGTGATATTGGCATCGACGCCGCCGACCCGGCTGTGGGTGCCGTCGAGGTCTTTGCCGGCGTACATGACGCCGATATTCGACTGGCGTAAGATGTCTTTTTTGACGCGCAGTGCTGAGAAAAGCACCTCCTCGCTCAAGGCGGGCCCGTCGCCTAGTTCCAGCAGGCCGATGCCGCCGGTCTGGCTGCCTAAGAAACCGAGCGAGTAGTCGCCGACCTTACCGGTCATTTTGCTCCCCCAGACGATATCGCCCCGGCTGCCGATGCGCCGGCTGAAGAAGAGATCAAAAGGCGTTGAAAAAAAACTGTTGCCCTCGACGAAAAATGGGCGCTTCTCGGGAAAGCGGGTTGGAAAGCGAGTTAAGTTGATCTCGACTTGGTCAGCTTCGACCTGAGCGAAATCGGGATTGACCGTCAGGTTGGCCTTCAGCGCTGCGGTCAGGTTGTATTGCAGGTCGAGGCCGATGGCACCTTGGCCCCCGGTGTCCTGCCCCGAGGTCTGGGACGCGCCCCCCACAGCATAGGGCGTGACCTCGAAGAGCTTGCCCGATTCGATATCGGCGAAGCCGACGGCATGGCCCAGATCCGACATCCGCGTGAAAACGCCCGCCTGGGTCATTTGTTTCCACACCGTCCATTCGTTCTTGCGTTTGTTTACGCGCTCAATGTCGAAGCCCCAGATCTGGTCTTGGCCCTTGGGAAAGCGGAAGTTGGCAAAGGGGATTTTGAATTCGGCGGTCCAACCGGCGGAGTCGATTTGCGTCTCAACCCACCATATGCCGCGCCAATTGCGGTCCGAGCTGCTGTCGTCGTAGCGGTAGCCATCAGCTTGGATGCCGCCCGGAGTGGTCGCAAAAGTGTACCCGGTGCGATGGTCGTGGTGCGGGTCAATGTAGAAGGAGATCCAGTCCGACGGGAAAATCTGGCCACGGCGGTCAAGACGGTTGACGATTTTTGTCGGTTCGGCGTCGTAGCAGCTAAACCCCACATAGAGGTTGTGGCGGTCATAAACGATATGGAATTGGGTGTCGTCGGTGGCGGGTGCGCCGCGCTGGGGTGCTAGTTGGCGCATGCCTTTTGCCGCTTGCGCCCGTTGCCAAGCCGCCTCGTCGAGGCGACCGTCAATGGTGGGTGGTGCTGCATCGCCGAGCTGGTAGGCTTGGATGACGTGTATGCCGAGATCTCCCGGATGGGCCAACAGGACAATGGGAGAAAAGGCAGTTAATAATAAGGCGATGACTGCGAGCACCGGCATTCTTTTGAGTCTTCTCAACATCTGTTGCCTCCTTATGGCCATACCTCGGCGTCGCTGAGCGTGGCAAGGGCCGCACTGTGGATAAATTCCCGATGGCTAATGGTCATTCGCTGTTGTCCTCGTCGCGATCATCGTCCTTGTAGGCTGATGGCAGCGATGCTGTGCGCTCGAGGCGCACCCGATAAAAGCGGTGCTAATAAACGCAATGGGCGAGGTGCCAACAACCGACCTCCGTCCGCAGGTCAGGATCTATACTAACTAAGCGCGATGTATAGGATAGAAGGCGTTTGCGCCGATGCGGCTCCACGCGTTGTTTTGCGAGAATTTGCGGAGCTACTTGGCGGGAGAGGCGTTGCTGTGCGCGATCGACAAGCGCAAGGGGTATTGAGCTAAGATAACACCGTTTCCAATCTATGTTCTCGTTTTATCCAGTCGGGGATAAACTGCTAAGTAAGCTATAAAACCCCGGCACGTGATTGGGATGGAGCAGATGGCATAGCTCGTGGATAACGACGTATTCAATACATTCTCTGGGTGCTTTTATAAGCTCCCGATTCAATGTTATACCGCCTTTACTGCTGAAACTGCCCCAGAGCGTTTTCATCTTGCGGATTTTAAGCAAAGGCTTGTCCATCCCTTTTTTTAAAGAGATGCCAGCATTCTTCAAATATTTGAGCAAAATAAACATCTGCCTTGCTCCGGTACCATGCTTCAAGCAGCATCGCTATATGCTCCGGCTTATCGTCAACCGCTTGTATGTGGAAGAAGCCGCGCTTTAACAAAACTGCGTCTGTTTCAGACGGCCTTGTCTTCAGCCGATACTGTTTGCCGAGATAAAGATGGCTTTCGCCACCGACCAATCTCCGCTTGGGGGTGCGCGGTGCAAACTGTGCGAAATAGCGAATCTGGCGTCTTATCCAGCGTATGCGCTTGTAAACGAAACCCTCAACAAGAGTTTCATCTGTTCCTAGTGGGGCTTTTACAACTACCGAACAGTCGGGATGAACTACGATCTCAACAGTCTTTCTTTTTGAGTAACTCAAGTGAAAGGGGATGATTTCGTCCATCTGTTCAGACGATAAATCAATGTTTTTACCACATCGCAAAAGAAATCATCCAGCTCGTTTTTTGCGGCATTCTGCGCGTCGCTATCGTTCCAAAAGCTCACCTTCCAATTTTTTTAGTGCGTTTTTGATGGCAAGTGCTGTTTCTGCGGCAATGTCGTCAACCCGGCTTTCACCCATGTCAATTTCTGTCAAACAGAGCTTGACTGCCCCAAAATACGCGCTGGCTTCTTCGCTATCGCGGATAGAGTAGGGGACATCGTCGCGTTGTGTGTTTGCGACCTTATCGCGGAGAGCACTCACCTTTTGCGAATAGTCAAGGTATGATATCCGCTGATTCCTGAAACCGTCCATTGCGTCTTGAATGAGCGTTGAGAACTTCTCGTAAAAAGCCGGGTCTTTGTCCATGCTTTCAGTAATTGTGCGCTTGGCCTCATGGGCGATGATATCGGCCCTTGCCGCCGTAGTCTTGGTTCGATAGATGCCTCGCTCCTCTTCGACCATTTTGACCATAGAGAAGGTCTTATCATCAAACATATTCACGGGGTCGTTTAACCGAGTAACCTCATTGGCCTGAATATGCGTGTCCAACAATTTTTTAATCCGAGGTTCATAGTCGCGGTAATCAATGGCTTCGGCGTAGCGCGGCTTGACCGCCCGTCTCAGTTTCTGAAAGCACTTGAGATCGCTTTTGTAGCGTTTCAGTTGCTCCTCGTCGGCCTGCATAATGAACTGCTCAGCTAAGAGGGCCATGGCAAGGGTCTTGCCGTATTGCGTGAGGCGTTAGTAAAACTCACTCCGCACTGCGTCGTCAGTCAGCAGCACTTCGCAGCGTTCTTCATCGCGATCGCGGGAGTTTTTGATTGCCTTGAAGATGCCCCAAAGGTCTGAGTAGCGCTGTGGCAGCTTTGGCACTTCTTCATGTATGGAGGTCAGAAAATCCGCAAGGTCGTCTCCGTCAAAATCCGAAAGCGCGTTATATATGTGCAGTGCCTTGTCTAGTTCACCCAGCACATTGGCATAGTCGAACTCCTTGCCTTCATACAGGCAATCGCCTGGAGGAGCGTGTGTTCGCACAACTTGCGTTACAGGTAGAGCACGGTATTGCACGGCGCGTCAAACCCGGTGATGAGTTTGTCCACGACAATTAGAATTTCCGGCTTGTCCGAGTGCTTAAATTGATCGATGATTTGCTTGTTATATCGAACGACATATCAAAAATCCTAGCCCGGCCGCGTCGGCGACCAGCACCGGTTGTCTTCTTAGGGCCGATTGAGCGTATTAACAGGCTCCAACTCGAACGAGGAGATACCAATTATGAAAAGCTGTATCCGCGCCGCACTCGCATTCGCGCTCGCCGTCTCACCAGCCTTTGCCCAAGAGGCCGTGCCGCTCAAGACCCTGCCCTTCAGCCCGGCCCGCCAAGCCGGCGACTTTCTCTTCATCAGCGGTCAGATCGCCCGCACGGCCGACGGTGCTGACGTCAAGGAGTCGGTCGCGGCCGAGACTCATCAGATCATGGAAAACATCGGGCAGATACTTGAAGAGCACGGATATGCGTACGACGACCTCGTCAATGTCACCGTCTGGCTCTCGGACATTGAAGATTACCACGAGATGAACAAGGCATACGCCTCGCACTTTAAGGAGCAATTTCCGGCGCGGGCCTGCACCGGTGGGGCGCAGATCGTCTTCGATTTTCGCGTCGAGATTGCCGCCATTGCTTATAAAGACACGGATGACGATGAACACCATGACCGTGCCGACGAAGATTAGACCATGCCGCTGAGCCGCCGTCGCTTCATGCGCGAGACCGCGCTAGCCGCCAGCGGCCTAGCCCTCGCCGGGACGGCGCGCGCGGAAAAGGACATCCCCATGAGCACTGCTCGCCCCCTCTTTATTTCTACTTGGCCCTTTGGCAAAGCCGCCAACGAACAATCGCTGCGGATCGCCGAACAGGGCGGCTCCATCCTCGACGCCGTCGAGCGCGGCATCCACGTCGCCGAGGCCGACGCCGCCAACGCATCCGTAGGATTAGGGGGGATCCCCAACGCCCAAGGCGTGGTGCAGCTCGACGCCTGCATCATGGACGGCGAGGGGCAATGTGCTGGTAGCGTCGCCGCCATTGAGGGGATCCTGCACCCGATCTCGGTGGCGCGCCGGGTGATGGACGAGACCAAGCACGTCATGCTCGTCGGCGAAGGCGCGCGGCAGTTCGCGCTAGAGCAGGGTTTTGCAAGCGTCGAGTTGCTGACGGAAGAAAGGCGCAAGGCGTGGGAGGAATGGCGGGAAAAGCAGGGCGCGGCCGACAATCACGATACCATCGCCCTACTCGGCCTCGATGCCGAGGGACGACTCGCCGGTGGGTGCTCGACTAGCGGCTGGGGGTACAAGCTGCCGGGCCGCGTCGGCGACTCGCCGATCATTGGTAGCGGCCTGTACGTCGATGGGGGCGTGGGCGCGGCCGGAGCTACTGGTCTGGGCGAGAATGTCATGCGCTACTGCGCCACCTTCCTCGTCGTCGAATACATGCGTCAGGGGCTTCACCCGGAGGAAGCCTGCGTCGAGACCATCGGCCGCATCGTCGCGCTCGACCCGCGTCCAGCCGAGGAATTGCACCTTAACTTCGTCGCGCTCGACAAGCAGGGCCGCTTTGGCGCGGCTGGCACCAACGAGGGCTTCCAATATGCCGTGACCTATCCCGGCTACAGCGAAGTGCTCACGGGCATTGGGGTGGGCGCGGGCGAGATCGGACCCGAGGGAGGCAATCGACGCTGAGGCTTAGCAGCCGTCTGCTTCACCGCGCCCCCCGTCTGCCTTTAGGCGCGACAAATTCCCGCTGGCCGCCGCGTTGGCTCGCTAGGAAGGAATTCCAGACGGCTGCTCATTTTCGCGCACTAGCAAATAGACGACCAAGGCTATCATATTGCCCAAGAGACCGAATAAGCCCCAAGCCGCGGCTCTTTCCCGGTTCTTTTGAGTGTCTAGGACCATCCACGCAGGGATGGAAAGCCAGAAGAGGATCAAGCTGCCGATCATAACCACGGCGACGGTTATATTTCGCACCAGTCTGATCCTTTCGAGTCTATCTATAGGATGCTCCCCAGACTTGTATAGCGTTTGCGAAGCCTCCATCGAGACCGCCACGGCGATTAAGCCATCTTTGACGCGGGTCATTTCTACGGGCCTACGGGATGTGTATCCTCCTCTATAACCACCAATTACCGCCGGCAATAGGATGGCGGTCCGCTGTATGGGCTGAAGCAGCCCTTCGGGCACGGTCTCCAATAGTTTAGTCAGAGTACCGAGAGGAAAATCTGCGACATTGCATATTGGGGGAGTATATCGGCCGTAATATACAATGAAGCCTTGAGCATTGGTCACCCATACCTCGCCGATGGTTTCCTCTTGGGCCACCACTTCGATTAGGGTGTTGGGTTTTCTGGTTGCCGTCGAGTGTGTCTATGAGGCCCACGATCCGCTCTAAGGCAGCTTTGGCTTCGCTCGCCCTTGTCCGCTCGTCTTCCCGCAAGTGGTGGTGCCATTCGTCGCGGTCTTCTACTGCCTCAGTTCTCCTTGGGACCACATAGAACTCGAGAAATGCGAAGGAGGAAAGGAGAACCAGTACGCTCAGGATGGTCAGCTTAGGCAGCCATCTATGCAGGGCGTCTTTAATAGTTGTGGGGGTCGCGAGCCGATGGCAGCTCGGCCACTTTCTCGGCTGGAATGCTCATGCTTTGGCGGCGCAGCTCGTCCATACGCAGGTTGTGGGCCACGGTATAAAGCCAAGTCGAAAATTTGCCCCGAGGTTTGAAGCGGTCGGCGTTTTCCAATACGCGCATGTAGGTCTCCTGAAACACATCTTCTGCCAAGGCCGCGTCCTGCAAGAGCCGAAAGATAAAATTGAAAAGGGGCTGGCGATGGCGCGTGTAGAGTTCGTCAAACGCCTGCGCATCTCCTTGGCGGAGATTTTCCATCAGTTCACATCTGTCTATTTATGCGGATGGGGCCGCAGTTTCGTTCACGGTGGTGATGAACGGCCTAGTCCCGTCCCCAGGGCATTGCCCCTACAGGGGAAACGCGGAACCACGCATGGTGCGGCGAACTGCGTAACGTCAGTGAATAACTTAGGATTGCTATAGGATCACGGGTGTCTCAGGGCTGTCTGCAACGCCTCGACGGCGCGGTCGATGTCGGTCTCGTCGTTAAAGATGTGCGTGGAGATGCGTATGGCGTTGTAGTTTTCCTTCGGTACGCCAGTATCCTCCACATAGGCGTACGTGCCCTGCGCTGGTTTGAGGAAGATATTGCGCTTTTGCAATGCGGCGACGACTTCGCTGTGGCTGCCGCTGGTGAGTAAGAAGCTGACGATGCCCGAGGAGAGCTCGCGTTGGGACGGAGTGATCGGCGCGAGTTGGGGGATTTCCGCTAGGTGCTGGCGCGCGTAGCCGCAGAGTTGGCGGCAGCGCACTTCGACGCGCGGGCGGCCGATGGCGTTGTGAAATTCCATCGCCACTCCGTGCGCGACGATCTGCGGCACATTGCGGGTGCCGGACGAGGCGGAATAGGCCCTATAGCCGGAATACGTGAACACGGGTCGGACGCGATCTTGCACTTCCCTGCGGATGTAGAGCAGTCCTGTGCCCTTGGGAGCGAGCATCCACTTGTGGCTGCTGGAGGCATAGGTGTCCACGCCGAGTGCTTTGACGTCGACGGCGATCATGCCTGGGGCCTGCGCTCCGTCGCAGACTAGCAGGATGTCGCGGGGTCGGGTGAGGGCAGCGATGGCCGCCAGCGGCATTTGCAGCCCGGTGATGGTGTCGATGTGGCTGAAGCTGCACACGCGGGTGCGCGGCGTCAGGTGATCTTCCGCTAGTTGCAGAATCTCTGCGGCATCGCGCACAGGATTGGGCATTTTGATGCAGCGAACCACCACACCGCGAGTGCGCGCCAAGTGCTGCCAGCAAACCATGCCGCCGCCGTGTTCGTGATTCGTCGTCAGCACCTCGTCGCCCGGCTGGAGGTCGAGGCCGCTGGCTACGTGGTTCATGCCTTCGGTCGTATTGCGCGTCAGCGCGACCTCGTCTAGCTCGGCCCCAATGAACTCGGCCCCCTTGGCCCGCACCTTTTCCATCTCGTTGCCGAGGCCGCCCCAAGTGTTGGCCAGCGGATTGCCTTCCAGCTCGGCAAGGTACGCGGTCAGGGCGTCGGTCACCACGCGGGGCGTCGCACCAATACTGCCGCAGTTGAGATGCACTAGCCCCGGGTGCAGGCGAAACTCTCGGCGCACCCGCTGCCACAGCGCTCGCTCGCTGCTAGCGGCCGCCACGTCTCGACCGAGGGTGCCGAGCCGCTCGGCAAGCCCTGCGGCCACGTCGGGAAGGAATGGGGCTGCGGCCGCGGCTACGGCGATCTCCTTGAAAAATGCTCTTCGTTCCATGGATTTGTCCTATGAGTTTGTCGGTAGTACTAGCTCAGTCTATACTTTCTATTATGTCTTGGTACAGATCCTCTCTGCTCCTGCTGGCGGTTGTCGGCTGCGGACGAGCACCCGACCCGGCGCACGAAGTACACGGCGACCGCTCAATGCACACCGGCCACTACGGAGAAGCCGCTGTCCACTACCAGTGCGCCGTTGAGCAGAATGCAAAATCGCCGGTGCTCTACCGCAAGTTGGCCGAGGCTCACGCGAAAAACGAAACCCTGTCCGCCGCCGTCCACGCGTACGAGCAGGCCATTTCCCTAGAGCCACGCCACGCCAAGACGCGGACCGAGTTGGCAATCCTGTTTACGCGCCTCGACCGCTACGACGAGGCCTTGGCTCTGCTCGAACAGACGGTGCGGGAGCAGCCCGATCACGCCCGTGCGCAGATGGTGCTGGGCTTGCTGCACGCCCGCGAGGGACGCTACCCAGCCGCGATTGCCGCCTATCAGCGCGCCATTGCCGCCGTGCCCAGCTACGGGGAGGCGTGGTTCAACCTCGGCGAAGCCTATCTCAAGCAAAACGACTACGCGGCCGCTGAGCAAGCCTTTAGCCGCGCCGTAGCCGCGGACACGACCTCAGCCCAATTTCGCAATAGCTTGGGGCGCAGCTACTATCTTCGGCGCGACTATGAGGCAGCCGCGGCCGAGTTTCGCCGCGCCGTGCAGCTAGACTCGCTGTTTGCCCAAGCCCGCTTCAACCTCGGCAACGCCTTGCTGCGCTCCGGGCAGAAGGAAGTGGGGCGACGCCAGCTTACGCTCTACAAGCGGCTCGACGAAGAGGAGGGCCGAATCGCCATGCTGAAAAACACCTTGGCGACGCACCCAGACGACGCTGGTACCTACCACGACTTGGCCGTTGTGTACGGGCAGCGCGGCCAATACCAAGAAGCGCGCATCCGCTATCTCCAAGCACTCGACCGCGACCCTGCTTTTGCGCCTGCCCACCACAATCTCGGCAACATCCACTTCCGCCGGGGGGAAATGGCCGCGGCCGAGCAGAAGTTTCGCCAAGCATTGCAGGCCGATTCCACGTACGCCCTCGCGCACTTGGGATTGGGCAATGTCCAGATGTTGCGCAAGCAGTACGAGCGCGCCATTGCCTCCTTCCACCGCGGCTTGCGCCACCAGCCCGACCACCCCAAGCTCCGTCGCAACCTCGCGGCCGCCGAGCAACTCGCCGCGCAGCTTGGCCCATGATGCCGCGCACCTCGTCGCTGTGGGCTATCGTTGTATTCGTCGCGCTCGCGGCGGCCGAGCCAGCCCCGCAATTTGTGGAGATCACCGAGGAAGCGGGCCTAGATTTTCGCTATGTCAACGGGACCAGTGGCCACAAGTACATGGTGGAAGCGGTCGGCTCGGGTGCGGCCTTTTTCGACAGCGACGTGGATATATTCGTCTCGGACTCGGCCCCCGCTGCGCAATACGGGGCGGCAATGCCAACCACTGTCTGACGATTGAGGCCGTTGGAACCGCGAGCAACCGGGATGGCTTGGGTACGCGTCCGCGCCGTGGCCGGCGACTTGGTGCAGACGCGGGAGGCTCATGGGGTCCAGCGACGTGCGCCTGACGCACGGCTTGGGCGACCACAGGGTCGATACGCTGCAAGCCCATTAACCCAGCGGAGCGGTGCAGACGCTGGTGGGCGTGGAGGCCGATCAGCGCATTGTGATTCGGGAGGATCGTTGAGGAGGTTGGAGCGTTTTGACGATAGAGCGCTATTGGGCGATAATGTGTACCGCGATTGATTCGTTTAATGATCGCTTATAAGAGGCGAAAACAATGAGTGCAACGCGATTTTGTCCTTGCAGATATTGGTGTCGATGTCACACTATCTGAGAAGTGGGATAGTCCCAAACGACAGGTGCGGAATTCATCCGTCGTGTGCGAGCGTTTGGGCGTGGAGATTTTTTTTACTCGCGACAGGGCAAAGGTAGCCATGGTCGCCTCTATTACGGCAAGCGGTTCACGACGGTGAAAGATCGAAAGAAAGAGATCAGTCGGAGCTTAGTCGCTACCATGCTCCGACAACTCGGATTGTCCGCAGAGGACATCTAGGTACTGAAAACCGTGGACGATGAAGGTGTCTTATGGCGCAATTGAGACGATTGGCCTATCCGGTGAACCTACAGATGATGCCCGATACCGTGCTTGTGTCGTTTCCCGACATTCCAGAAGCCTTGACCGAGGGCGATACGCAACGCGAGGTGCTGTCGGAAGCAGCGGACTGCCTTATCGCGGCACTTGGAGGGTACGTGAACGACGGGCGGCGCATTCCGAAACCGTCGGCAGGTAACGGACCCGTTGTTGAGTTGCCGGCACTCATCGCTGCCAAGCTCGCGCTCTACGAGGCAATGCGCGAGCAGGACATCGACATTGGCGAATTAGCGGAGCGGCTTGGCGCAGTTGCAACAACGGTACGACGACTCCTCGATCTGGACCATAGCTCACACATCGATCAGGTCGAGACCGCGCTAGAAGCGTTGGGCAAACGACTAGTGTTGGAAGTATATGCCGCTTAACGTGAGAGCGTACCCAAGTCGACTACCCGATTATTGGTGTCATGTAGTTAGCCCTTTCGCGCTCCTTTTATTGTGCAGCGCGGCTCTATGCGCGGAAGATACGGTCCTGCGCGTAGGAGACAAGGCCATTTCGGTGCGGCGGTTCGAGGCGATGGCGCAAAAGCTGCGGGAGACCGGCTACAGCCACGTCGAGGAGCTGAACAGCCAAGGCAAGCAGGAACTGCTTGACGGCGTCATCGCACGGGAATTGCTCATTGCCGAGGGGCTCCGGCGCAGGTACGACCGCGATTCGACCATCGCCCGGGCCGTGGCCAAGAGCGAGCGCAAGGCGCTGATGAACAAACTCTACGAGCTGGAGGCTGTGCAGGCGTCGTATTCGTTTTCGGACGCCGAGCTGCGGGCGTTCTTTGCCCAACAGCAGTACGACGTGGAAGTCCTCAGCCAGCACATCGTCTGCGCCACCGAAGAAGAGGCCCACTACGTCCTCGGGTTGCTTGAAGAAGGGACGCCTTTTGAGTCGCTGGTGCGGCCCTATTCTCTCCAGCACATCCAGCAGCGCTTTGGCCCCGGCGGTTGGGTCGGCTGGTTTAAGGTCGGCGAGGTGTACGAGGAGCTAAAGGGGGCCCTTGGCACCATGCCTATCGGCAGCGTGTATCCCGACCCCGTGCAGACCGCGAGTGGCTACCACATCTTCCGGCTTGAGAGCCGACGCCCCGTCGATTTTGCCGCGGTCCGCGAGTGGGTGGAGAAAAAGGCCCGCGTACAAAACCGGGCCGACGATATGGAACGCTACGTCGGCACTCTGCGCCAGCGGTATCAACTCGCGCTGGATGCGGAGGTTTTTGCCGAGTTGCTTGCCACTCCGCGGCAATCAACGCAGTGGGATGGAGGGGACGCGCCGCTGCTCACGTGGCGCGGCGGCCAGCTCATGGCGCGGGAATACCTCGCCTTAGTCGAGCAGGGCCGTGCGCCGCATCCGGTCGAACTCGATAGTGTGCGCCTGTACAAGGCCGTGGATAACCTCGCCGGCAAGCAGATCATGGAGACGGAAGCCCGCAAACTGGGGATTGACGACGATGCGGATATCCGCGCCAGCGTCGAAAGGGAACGAGATGCCCTGCTAGTCAAGCGGCTCTACCAAGCCGAAGCCGAACGGGTCGGGGAAATCGGCGACGCGGCCGTGAGGGCCTTCTACAACCAGCACCTCGACCAGTTTACCCTCGCCGATGGCCGAGTAGCGGATTTTGCTTTTCTGCGCGAGAGCATTCGCACGGCCCTGCGAAAACGGGCCGCAACCCAAGCCATGGATGCGCTATTAGCCGAGTTGCGCGAGGCGCATGCAAGTCAGATCCACGTGTTTTCAGATGCGTTGGAGAAAGCATTTCAATAGAAGAGTGTGGGCGTACCCTTTTGAGCATCCATCGTAGGGGCAACTCTCGTTTGCGGCGTGGCTGGCGTTTAGCGGTCCGTGCCCAATCCCGCGTACACCGTGATGAAGGAGAGCAGCTCGGACGAAGCCGGTGATCCGTCGAGGTTGTTGCGAATCCAGCGCGCACCGACATTCGTCGTCAGGGCGTAGCCCAAGTACGCTGAGTCGTTGGCAACTTGGCCGGCGAGCACCCACGTCGTGCCGTCTAGGAGGTAGCCCGAGGGCAGGGGGTCTGGCGTGGGACGGAGATTGTTGAACAGCTCGCACTCGGCCCCGGCGATGAAGCGCATGTTTCTGTTGATGCGGCGCACGGTTTGCAGCGAGAAAATTTCCGTTAGCTCGCGGGTTTTGAGTGCGCTGCGCTGCGCCGGCACCCGGTTGTTGTAAAGCTGTTTCCACTTGGGTACCACGGTCCAGCCACGGATGTGGGTGGAGTACTCGCCTTTGACCACGATGCCTAAGAAGCTCTGGTCGCGCAACTCGTCCCTCTGATTCCCCAATTGCTGATAGAATTCGTGTTTGACCTTGGCCGTCAATGGCAGGTAGCGGTCGTAATGTACTTCGAGGTACGTGGTGTTGACAAAGGCGTCGCACGCTGGTAGGAGGTCGCGAGTAAAGACCGAGCGGCCGCGTGTGCCGGGCAGGTCGCGCCACAACAGCACGTCGTCGGGAATGTCGTCTCGGACCTTGCGCGGATTGGCAATCAGCCACGCGCTGAAATCCTTTTCGGGAAACTCCTTTTTCGCGGTCAGCAGCAGGTAAGCGGCTTGGTTTTCCCGGGCCGTCTCTAGCAGGCGCTGATCGAGATAGCCGACCATGACGGTTGTGCGGGGTAAGAGCTCGATGGCTGCGTAGGTGTTGAATCCTTGGCGGCCCAGCTTGTAGGGATAATCGGCTTCCCCATCGTCCTCAAAGCGGTCGATGACGCCGTTGCTGTTCATGTCCATGCCGAACAAAAACTCCGGCGGATCCACATCAAAGCGCAAAAACGGCTCCTCGTAGTCGGGCTGAGTGTTGAAGTTCCGGTTGAAATCCGAAATGTCGTCGTTGTCCTCGTCAATGCCCGGGAAGACCGCGGCGTCGGTCAGCAACTGCTGCCCCTGCCGAGTGTTGACGCGGCGGCCGAATGTGCGCCGCGTCCAGTCCGGCAACTCATCCTGATCGTCGTTGTCATCGACGAATTCGTACAGGTGTCGCTGCTCGTTATCGTAAAATACCTGCCCCTCGGCGTTGGGGATGAAGGCACGGGTAGAGTAATCCGCGTCGATGCTGAAAACCTCGGCGAAAAACGTATAGGGATAGTTGCGTTTTTGCGCGGTCGCGTATAGGGCTTGGGCCTCATTGGTCGCTAGCGTCTGGTCCTTGGCCATGTTCTCGTTGGGAAAGCGGCGGTTCTGAAAGTTGCGGACGAACTCGCCCCTGAAGTCAAAGCCTTGTAGGTCGGCAATGGCGAGGTCAAATCCCAACATGCGGGTCCCGGTCGGCAGGCCGTAGCTAAACCGATGAAATGCCTGATTCGAGCCGTCCTTGACGTTGCCGGCTGCGCGCAACACCGGCAGGAATACGGGCGTGCCGAGGATGTTTGTCTGCTTGTTGGAGGTCACTTCCACCTTGTAGTCGTTGGCCAGCACGAGGCCGATCTCAATGCGCTCAATCTCGCGGAAATCGTCGATGGCGTCCTCCGTACTCGGGGAGAAGTCTTCAATGTTGTACGTCAGCGTGATGACATCCGTGCCGCTGGCCACAATCGCGCCGCCGCGGCGAATGCCGCCCTCGACCACAGCAACGATGTCTTTGGTGTGCTCGACGCCGTTGATGAAGATGCGCCAGCGCGACAACAGTGCGCCGCCCTCGCCGTCTTCGGGCGAATCGTCGGAAATGCGCACGACAATGGAGCGCACAAAGTCCGTGTTCATCGGGCCGCTGAGCAGGCCGCTGAGCGAGTTGTCGCCAAAAGGCAGGTTGGAATTGCGATGCGCCGCATTGACAAAGGTCGCGCCGAGGGCGGCAAAATCCCCGATCTGCACCCGCCCCTTGGCCGCCATCAGGGCGGTGAAGGTATTGGCCTGGACGCCACCTCCGATTTCACTGGAGGAAATTTCTCCGGTGTTGCTGATCCGCGACGACAGCATGGTCAGGGCATACTTGTCGGTCATAAGATCCCACTGAATGCCGTCGAATCGCGGCTTGGAAAATGTCAGGGGGGTCAGGGTCGTGCGGATGCCGTCGCCCACCATCAGGGCCGAGTGGAACTGCCCGGAATGGCTCGACGATACGAGCAAGTTGTTAAACCACGAGCTAAAACGCGGATTTTTGGTGATGATGCTGCCGTTGTCTTCCGGGTAGTCTTCGGTCCAGTCGTACACTAGCCAACCCTGCGTGATGTAATCGCCGTACACGTCGTAGAACGGCGAGCCTTCCAAAAAGACCTCAGTGTAGCGCTCGTAGTGGTCGCGGGCGTAGTTGGAGTATTGCTCTTGCCGCCAGTCGTATAGCGAGTACAGCCGCTGCGGCAGGTACCACTTGCGCACCGAGGGCACGAGGGTCGCTGGAGAGACTTCAGTACCGGTGGCGTAATAGGGGTTGTCGTACCCAGTGGCGCGTTGGGCACCCACCTCTTGCGGCGGCGCCCAAGCGAATAGACACATTAGCAGTGCGAAAATTCGACGTCTCACGGAGTGCTCCCTCTTAATACCTGACGTTACGCAGTGGTTTGTCGCCGACGAACCCGTCCATGCAGGCGGTGCCCAACCGGTGGGGCCCGCTGGCTTCCTGCTTCCGCAGAAAGGACCCCTGCCCCCGTTGAGGGCCGAACCAAGGTGCAGGCCCAAAGCTCGTCATTGCCGCACAGGCGTGACATCCAGTAGGAGGAGGCGGGGCGAAACCACGCATGGTGTGGCAAACTGCGTAACATCTGTTAATAAGCAACATGCACAAGCCTGTAGGCGCGGTCGGCGCGGGCGTCTGCTTCTATTGCAATTCGCAGGACATAGACGCCGGGCGGCACCGTGCGGCCGGCACTCCGTCCGTCCCAGACGTAGCGGACGCGCCGCCCCGGCAAGCCGTAGTTTGCGAGTTCGACCACAGGCCGGCCATCTAGGGTAAAGACCTGTACTTGCGGTACCTGCTCGGTCTTGACGACGGTGAAATTCAGTTCGCATTGGTCGTTTGCACCATCGCCGTTGGGGGTTATCGAGCGGGTGTGCTCGACATTGCGGATCAACGAGCCGCTGGAGACCACCTCGGGCACGAAGACCAAATCGGCACCGAACTCAGCGGGGACGACGCCTTGGAGGTTATCGCCTGCGGCCGAGTTGAAGACAAACGCGTTGAAGACCGTGGGGCTGTGGGACAGGCGCGCGGAAAAGGCGATGGCGACCGAATCCCGCCGGACGAGCGGCGGCGGCAGTTCCACTAAGAGCGAATCTCCCCGCAACAGGCCAGTAGCCGCCACCTCGGCTTCCCCCACGGATGCCCTGATGAATGCGACGTCTTGGTCGCCGCCGGGCGGGAGTAGGATGAGCGCGCGGTCGAACCCGGCGTCTCGGCTATTGAAGGCCACCGGGGCGAGGGTGTAGCGAAACGTCTGCAATGTGTCCATAGCGGCTTCGCGGGGGAAGATGCGGCCCGTCAGTCCAGCCGTGATGACCGGCGCATTGGCCACAAACGTGAGCGATCGCAGGGTGGGGAAGACCGCTGGATCGTCGCTGATGAGCCGCACCCGCGCTCGCAGCCACTGCCGCGGCGATGGCGAAAGGAATGCCTGCCCTGAAAACCGGTGGGGTTGGCTATACGCGCTCCAAGTGTCGTCGCGCACCTGTTCCTCGACGATGTCGCCGCGGTTGCGGGACTTGGCAGACTCGTAGGCTTGTTTGGTCACTTCTTTGCCGTTGGCGAGGAAGTAGCGCTTGATGGTCTGGAAGCCATTGCCGGTCTGGGTTTCCACTTCGATGCGGGTTCCGGGCGGCAGGTCGGCGTCCCATTCGACGAAGCGCATGCTGCGGGCGCCGCCGAGGAAAATGTCTTCGGACTCCAGCTCGACTTGCACGGGATAGCCCTCGCTGTGGAAGACGAAGAGTTGGACGGCGCGGTGGAACTGCTGCGGCCGCGTTACGCGCCACAACAGCAGCCGCAGTGCGCGTGGCTCGAACTGGAAATCGAACAAATAGCGGCCGGAGTTATCCACGGACGACAGCAACTCGTAGTGGAAAGTACCTTCGACGACCGGATCGGAGCTATTGCTCGGGGTACCGTCGGAGACGAAGAAATCGAAGCTGGGCCAACTGCCCTGCTTGTCGCGCTGGAATCCGTAGAGGAACGGGCCGCGGCCCGACACAATCGGCATCCAGATGAGTCGATCGACGCGAAAGACATTGCCGAAATCGACGACGGACCAGACGCCCGAATCGCGCCAGTTGCCCTTGTCCGACGCCTCGATGTTCCACCCGCGAAATCCCACATTTTGGTCGATGAGGGCCTCAGCTCCGCTGCCCTTGCCACAGCCCTCGCAGTCGCGGTGCTTGGACGTCCATGTCCGTCCTCCCCAGTGCTCGGCACGATCCTCGGTCTGCACCATGGAGGAGAGGTTGAAGCCAATGCCGTCCACCTCTATTTCGGCGAGCGCGGCTTCGGGCGTTGCGCCGGCTGCTTCAAAGCGCACGAAGCGCACGATGTCGAAGTCGAGGACCTCGCTCGCGCTCAGGTACTCGCCCGTGGCCGGGGAGAGGCCAGTCGTGGTGAGGTCAAACTCGACCAGGGACTCGGTGTTGTTGTTGACCGGCCTGCCCAAGCGGCGATAGACGATGCGCTTGGCCCGGCCGCCGAAGACCGGAATGCCCGGGCTGACGTACACCGAGAAAAAGTTAAAGGGCTTGGCCCCTTCGCGGTCGGGAAAGAGGACGCGCACCTTGTCGGCCACGACGGTGCGCCCCAAGTCTAGTTCCAGCCACCACGACTGTACCGGGGTGTCCGGGTCGGGCTGCCACCAAGTATTGGGGTCTTGGTCGCCGGCTAGGTCGGCCTGCTGCTGGTTGGACGGCGTGCGCACAAAACGCTGCCCGTAGTCGCCGATGGCCTTGGAGGAAAACTCGCGGGCGTTGGCCACCGCGTTGAACCGCTGCCCAAAGCGCTTCACTTTAATGGACTGAGGCAAGACCTCGACTAGCCCCTGCGGATGGGCCCAAGAAGCAAAGTCGGATCCGGCAAAGCGCAGGTTCTGGCTGCTTGCTGCAGCCGCGAGCAGGAGGGGAAAAATGGCTAACGATAGCGTTTTCATAGTGCCTCCGTCAGTACGCGACCCCGACCGTTTCCATGCGGGCAAATGTGCCGCGATCAACCTCGACCTCGACGCCGACTAGGTACAGCCCCGGGGGCACGAGTTTCCCCCGCTCGGCCCGCGCATCCCACCGCAGCGCATACGGCCCGGCTGCGGCCCGCGCATCCAAAATTGCGGCGCAGCGACGACCGCTCAGGTCGTACACCTCCACCCGCAACGCGCCCCCATCGACGCCGAACAAATCGAATCCAATGGCGACCTGCTCGTTGACCCCATCGCCGTTGGGCGTGATCACGGGTGAAGACAGTCCAACCGCCCCGAGAATGCCTAGGCCTGTGTCGCTGGAGACGACTTGGATGCTGTTGCTGGACACATCGGCGTGGGCGTCTCCGGCCTCAATGGACTGCGGCAAACTAACAGCCAGGGTGTTAAAAAGACGGCTGGCTAAAAAGACCGATGGCTGGAAAACCGCGCCTTGAAAGCGCACGCGAAACGCCTTGTCTTCCTGGAACGCTGTGGGAAAGGTGAAGCGCAAACGTCCGTCGCTAGCGGCGATGGAAAAATTCACATCCTCGGCTGCCGGCTGGTCGTCAATGGTCAGGTCGAGGAAGCGGGTGGCCGGAGGAACCTCCAACTCGATGCCGTCGAATCCCGCGTGGTCGGTTGCGCCGGCCTCTGTGCGAATGTGATAGGCAAAGCGCTGGATGACCCCGAGGGGCACCTCGACGGCACCGTCCGCATCGGTGCGCCCGTCGAGGGCAATTTCCGCCAGTGCGCGGTCGGCCAACAGCGGCGAGACCTCAAAGGCCAAGCTGTCGAGTACGCCAAAGGCCATCGGGTCTTCGGTGGTGATAGTAAAGCGAAATTGGAGGAACTCGGCTCCGTCTGAGGAGCGGATCTCGTCGCCCGATGCTTGGTAATTGACCGACCAGTTATTCCAGTTTTCTACATCGTCGTCGCGCTTGGCCCGGAAGCCGGCGATCCCCTCGGAAAACCGTTCTACCACCCGCGGCGAGTCGAAATAGGTCTTCTCATCTACTTCCACCAGCCGGCCGAGGTCGTCGAAGATGAAGTACGTCTTGGGGTCGGCGTCGAAGCCAGCGCGGGTCTGCAAGTATAGCTGCACCGGCGCGGTGGGGTCGGCGGTGATCGCGCCGGAAGGCAATTGGCGATAGCGGGTGAATTTCCACGCGACCCGTCCCAAGCTCACGGCTTGGCCGAAAGAATGGGGCGCGGAGATGTAGCGGGCCTCTTGGGGGTAGCCGCGGCCAAAGACCTCGATTTCGGCCAGCAAGGTCGTGGTGGAGACCTCCCCGAACTTGAAGCGGAGAAAGCGAGTAAAGCGCAACCCTGGTGCGAGGGAGACGACACTCGTGTTGTTGGCAAAGGTGCTGGCGATAATCTCGTCGAGGGGGTGGTACCCCGCCGACCCAGTTGAAACGGTTTCGTCCTCAAAGATCAGCCATTCAACCGGCACGTTCGTCCGGCTGACTTCATAGGCGCGGGCGAATAGTTCGCGCTGCCTTTGGTTGTCGCTGGTCAGCCCAGTCTGTGGCGGAAAGAACACGATGCTGTCAACGGGCACTGGCACGCCGAGGTCGAGTGTGATGAATTGCGCGCTGTTGGGACGGCCATCGGCCCGCGCCCTGTGAGTATAGCCCGCGGTTAGTCCGTCGCCATCGACTAGCCCGCGCATGACCTCTGGGGCGAGGGCGTTGGTTCCGCCCCCCAGCCACAGACGCGGGTGCCACCCAACCTCTAAGGTGTCGGCCTCGATCTGACGCGGCCCCTTGTGCAAGCTCCAGCGATAGCCAAAGAGGTTGCGCTGAGTCGTGGCAATGCCAGTGCGCACGAGTTGGCGAGTAACCGTGTGGCCTAGGGGAATTGCCCGCGGCTGGATCGCCCCAGCGCGCGCGGAGTCGTCGAGGGCGATCCAGTGCGCTACGGCCTCGGCCCAAGGCTCGCCGCTTGTGCCCCCTACGACCCAAGCCGAGGGCGTCTGCGCCGCCACCCGGCCGCTGATGGCGAGGAGCAACACCAGCCACCGCATGTTGCTCGGAGCGGTCAATAGGCCACCCCTACAGGCTCTACTGCGGCAAACATGTCGAAGTCGGCCTCCACGCCGACGCGGCAGAGGTACAGGCCCGGGGGCACCAAGCTGCCCTGTTCGTTGCGGCCGTCCCAGATTTCGGAGTAAAAGCCGGCGGGCCGCGGCTGGGAGACTAGCTGCCGCACCCGGCGTCCGCTGAGGTCAAAGACCTCGACCGCCACTGCTGTATCCGCGGTGAACTGGGACAACACGAGGTCAATGGCAACGGCATCGTTGCGGCCGTCGCCATTGGGCGAGATCATAGCCGTTGAAAGCGCTAATTGCAGCTCGGGCTGTGCCTGAGTCGCAAAGGCGTTGGTTGCGTTCGTGCCCGCTAGTTCGCTGGCGTTGCCCGGGGAGATGGGATGCGGCGGGACGCTCCCCGCGCCGAGGAGATAGGCGTTGATCGGGGTATTGTGTCCCAGCAGCCGCAGGCGGAAGGATATCCGCAGGGGTTGGTTGTTGTCGGCGGTGACGGGCGCAAAGAAAATGTCGAAGCCGCTCTCGGTCGCCGTCCATTCAAAGTCTTCTACGGCCGCGAGGGGGTCGCCCATTTGCAGGCTCTCGAATACCGGCGGTGGAGACGTCTCAATGCGGACGCCGCGATACCCGGCCACATCGGCTGCGAACTCGGTGCGGATGTCATAGGTAAAGGTCGTGTCGATGCCCCCTTCGACTTCGAGCAGGCCGCTGGCGGGAAAGGGATCGGCGGCGAGGGCCACCTCGCCAACGGCCTCGCCGACCAGCCTAGGAGAAAATTCCACCTGAAAAGTGTCGATGCGCACGGCATTTTCGGCGTCGCCATCGAAGAGAATGCGGAACTGCATGAACTCTCTCGGGCTGGGTAACCCGATGGGCACCTCGATCGTACCCATGCCCGCGATGTGCGTACTCGGCGACCACGCGCTCCAGTTGTCAACATCGTCGCGGATATCGCCCTTGACGAAATCACGCACCGGTCCTTGCTCTTCGACCGGCAGATTGAGATAGTCGGCCCGGTCCAGCTCCTCTAATAGTTCGCCCGTGACTGCGTCTTGGCGAAACAAGGCGCGCCGCGGCAGACTGGTGTTGTATTCGGCTGCGGTCACCTCCTGCTGGCGACCGGTGTCGCGATCGCGGCGAAAGTACGCCAGCGGGCTGTCGTCGGCTCCGGTCCGCATCTGGATGGCCGCGGTCGCGGCCCCGGTCGTTCCGAATCGCGTGGCGTGTACGCGCAAGCGGCCGTAGTTGACTGGGCCACCAAAGGAATGCAAAGCCGACTCGTAGCTGGCGACCGGCACAAAGCCCTGCCCGTAGATTTCAAACTCCGCGATATTGAACACCGTCTTCGACAGCACGCGCAGCTGTAGGAAGCGGCCCTGCAAGGGGGCAAATTCGATATCTACTGTGGATTCGCGGTTGACATCAACCCGCCGCAAGAGCGCGTATTGCGGCCGGTTGATGTCGTTGAAGTTTTCTCCGTCATTGACTCGCAGTTCAAAGGCTTTGACAAAGGCGTCATCGTCGGGAGCGGGAAAGAAACGAATGCGGTTGACCGGGAAGGGCGCACCTAGATCCCAGAAGAACGTCGCCCCGGCTTGGCTCTGTGCGGTCTTGAACACACCTGACGAGGAGGTCGTCGGATCGCCGTCGATTAGGTCGAGAGGGCCGGCGACTTGATTGAAGAAGCCGTCGTTGGACCATGCTCGCGGCTGGCCGCCGAGGGTGAAGTCGCGGGGTTGGCCGTTGAGAAAGCGTTGGCCCGAAGCGCGAAGCAGTTCGATGAGGTTTTCCCCGGCCTGTAGCTGCAAGGGCTGCAGAGCACCATCGACGTCTAGCGCGCCGATCTGCGTCTCGGCCTGCGAGACCCACGAAAGCCCCCCCTTGCCGATGTGCCACACCTCGACTTGGGCATCGCTTGGCGCTAGTCCCCCAAGCACCGCTAGGAAGGTGCCGACGAGGGATCTGGACGCGGGGGCGGTCATCAGTTGAGCCGGACCGCGGCCGAGGGGTCATACCCTTGCAAGGTGTCGCGCTGAAAGGAGAAGCTCAGGTCAATCGCCTCTACGGGGGCGTCTGCATAGTCGAAGCGCAAGACGATGTTCTCGATGTGTACTTGGATCGCCCGGACATCGTCGTCGAGGACGGGGAAGACTAAATACCCCTGCTCTTCGCTGCCGCTGAAGACCAAGGCCCCGCTGTACAGCGTCCTCTTGAGCGCGTCCGTGCGGGCTTGAAAGGTCTTGCGCCCTTGCCCCGTGCGGCCCAGCCAATACGACCGAAAATACTGATATAATTGAGCGTAGCTCAGCGCCGCGTACTGCCGGGTGTTGGCCGCGGCAATGTGCGCGTTAAGCGGGTCGATCTTGATCTTGGGATATTGATAGTTGTTGACCTTGAGCCTAAAGACGGTAAACCGCGGCGGCGTCCACTCGTCGCCCGCGGCAGTCCACTCGCCAAAGGTGTAAGGGTTGTCGGACAGGTCTGGCCCGGGGGCGAGGCGGTTTAATTCCTCGTCCGTCATGGGCTTGAGCTCAATCGACAGGCGGTCGAGGGCATAGGTGATGGAGCCGTCGTCGTTGACGGTCATGCCCTCGGCTTGGCGGCTGGCGGGTTGGAGCGGCGTGTGAAAGTAGCGGCCGCAAGCCCCCACCAGCAGGGCCAGTAGTAAGGACCAAGCCCAGAGCCGTTTGTACACGGTGCAACCCCCTTAGAAGCTGTTTGGAAACGCCTCGAACAAGGAATTTCCAGACAGCTTTTAAAAAAGAAGTCAGGCCAATTAAGGGTCTAATTGGCCCGACGGATTCTTAAGTACTGCGATACTTGTTGTTTAAAACGAGTCCTTGATCTTACCCCAAGTCGATGACTCGACTGCTGTGGGGCCGGAGTACTCGCCAACTTGCAGCAACTTGGCAATGGAGTAGTACTGCCGAGCCGAGGCTTCGGGTCCGCGGGTAGTCCAGTCGTTGCGGCCGCCCGGGGTGCCGTCTTCGTCGGGAGCGAAGCTCGAATCCGGTCCTTCGCCGTCTTCGTACCACATGGCGAAAGGCAGGCCCGCGCCGTCTTGGCCGGACACTGCGTCTAGCTGCCACACTTCACTCGCCGACGGGCCAGCGTCCTCTTGGAAGGCAAGTACCTTGACGCTCCACTCGTAGTACGTGGTGCCGCCCTCGGCCCACAGGTCAGCAGCCCAGGCTTCGGGCGGATCGACGCGCACGGCCATTTCGATCCACGGCGATTCGCCGTACTCGGCCCATGCCTCTTGCTCAGTGTAGCGGAAAGCGACATTGGTCGGCGGGCTGAGATCGCCCGGCGCCATCAGCCACTCCATGGTGTAGCCCGAAGCCGGGCTGCGCTCGCGCCCGTGATCCTGCGGATCGAGGCCGACCTGCAGCATGTCGCCGTCCCAGCGGGCGATATTCGTGCCGGCGTGTGCCAGCACGTCGTCAACCGCTTCCAAGAAGCAGTACCAGCGGTTGTCGTCGCCGCCCTTCCAGCCCATGAAGGTGGTAATGAACAGGTCGTCGCGGTCTGGGGCCGGGCGGTCGCCTTCATCGCGCCACTCATCCATAGTCAAGGTGTACTCAGGGTCGAACCAAGCCCAGTCGTCGCTATGTCCGTCAATGGTGATGGCACCGGGGTCGGGGACTTCGAGCATGTAAAACCAAAATCCCTGACTGCCATTGCGATCCTCGAGGGCGGGCGGATCGAAAAACTGGGCATTTGCCACACCTACAAGGGCGAGGCTGAAAATGCCTGCGATTGTGAATCGCCGCATGTTCGTACTCCTTCGTTTGAAGTGAACGCCAGAAATCTCCGACGCATTGCTCGTGCATAATTAAAAGAAATGAATGGGGGAGAGAAAATCAATACGCCCACCCCGGTGCCCTAGCGGACCGAATAGACTGTGGATTGGTTGTACGGGATGATCAGCGGCTCGATCCCGGCGAGCGCAGCCGCCCACTCTTGCGGATCGTAGTCGCGGGTGACAAAGCAGGCGTAATGAGCCGGCACGGCGACCTTGAGGCCGAGTGCCGATGCCATCTTGGCCGAGCCAGCAAAGAAGGGGAATTCCCCTTCGCTGGGGTGATTGGTCAACAGCCCGATGTCGGGACCGAGGTCGCGGATGGGCGCGAGTAATTCTTCGTGTTCGGCAAACGTGTTGACCGGGTCGCCGGAAATGTACACGCGTACGCCGCCAGCCTCCACCAAGTAGCCCAAGTGGGTCACATCGGGCGGAGCGATGTCGTCGCTGGGCAGGCCCTCCGGGGGTTTGGCATACACCGCGTAGGCCGTCATGGTGCCCAGTTTGGCACTAGCACCGGCGGTGATGGTCGCCATTTGGGCAGCGATACCCGCGCTGCGGACGCGCTGGATGCTCTCTGCCGGACCGACGATCTGCACGCCTGGATAGGCAGCGACAATGCGCGCAATGGACTCTGTGCAAGTGTGGTCGCCGTGGTCGTGGGTCAGGAGCACAAAATCCGTGTGCAGCGACGCCTCGTGGAGTGGGGGGCGGGCGTGGATGAAGCGCTCGGCCGGTCGCTCGTGGGGGTAGTAGGGATCGACTTGGACGATGGTTCCCTGCGCGTCCTTGAGGCCAAACGTGCTCTGGCCAAACCAGTGGATGCCAACCGCGTCTCCATTTACTACCAGCGATTCAAATGGGTGCATGGTTTCTCCCTGCGGGGTAAGCCGGGTTGCAACCCGATGTGCGTTCCGTAAATTTCGTTAAAATTATGAGAAGAAAGAATGGGGAGCAAACGATGAACAATTCCACGCTTTTCGACGCTTCGTATCAACGCCGCAAGTGGGCACTGCTAGAGCGGCTGCTAGAGCGGCTGGTGCCGATCTACACCTCAGAGGAGGTCGGAGCACTCCGCATTGATGCGGTTGACCGGGATATTCTTTCGCAGCGCTCTGGGCGCGGGTTTGTCGATCGCGATCTGCTGGAAACGGTTTTGGGCAACTTGCTCGAATGCGTCGCCCCTGGATCGCACAATGCCTTGGGGCCGGGGCACCAAAAGCCGTCGCTCGACGAGGCTATCGGCGAGATCGCCGACCAGCTCTACGCGATGATTGCACAATCGCTCTCGGCGGCCGGCGAGAGCGAAGACACTAAAGAGAAGGCTCTAATGAGCACCTTCTGCTTGCTGTGGGAATTGCCCGCCTACAATGTCCGCGCCCGCTGGAATCGCTTTGCTGCGCTTAGGGATCCAGCCGTTTGGGATGCCTATTTGCTCGACAACTGTGGGTTGACTCAGGAGCGGCTACTCAAGATAGACTTTCGGGCCGCCTTGGACGAGACCATTCACCGCCGCGACTTCGACCACTATCGTCGCTTCCTCGCCGCACTGGAGTGCGACTTCATTTTCGACTATCAGATGCAGCTTGTGATGAGCACTTATCCGGGGTGGCGAGTGCTGTTCTACCACGACATTGCCCATGCCCTAACGCGCTCCGGCTCGGTGAAGGGTGAATCCGGGCTAACGCGGCGACCGGTGCCCTTGCTGCCACGGGCCATTGCCGAGTTAGGGGGGCGCTATTATCAGGCGGATATCCATCCCGAAACGCAGATTGGCGATGCCAACTTCCTCGACCATCCCCATCGCGGCATAACCACCGGACAGACGGGTATCATCGGCAGCGGGTGTCACATGTACCCGTGTACTTTGGGCGGCCTCAGCGGCAAGGTGCAGCAGCGCCATCCCATCATTGGCGACTACGTGTTTATCGGCACGGATGCCGGGCTTTTTGGCCCCGTGCAGGTGGGCGACCGCACGGCGATTGGGGCCAATTCCGAAATCAACGGCATCGTCGCGATTGGCCCGGATTGTCGGATCGGCGTGTCGGTATCTATTGGTACGCTCAGAGCAAAGGCCGTGCGGCCTGGAGCGATTAAATTGGGGGCTGGGGTGCGCGTGGGGGCCGGCACCGTCATTGAAAATGATTCGCCGCTCGACTTAGTCATTCCCGACCAAGCGGCGATACCAGCGCGCAGCTACGTGGTCAACGACGGCTGCGGCCGGCCGAAATTTGTGCGGGAATAAGGAATCCAAATCGCATCCTCCTAATTTATAGCCCGTCAGATTCGCGTTAGCCATCCGCTCAGGCGACGAAATGACGAAATTAAGTGCTCGCCCACAGGGTGCGGTTCGTCAATAATAGTAGCGTGCCTGCAAGAAACCTATACGTCCTTCGCTTACCATACGATGTTCTTCCGTAAGGCGCCGCGACCACGTCCCGAACGGGAGGTATTTGAGGGGTTCCGGTTTGCCGATACCTGAAAATGGGTCGCGGAGCACGGCCTGTATCAGATCAAAGGCGCGCAGAGCTATTTTGCGGTTAGTGTGTACCCAGTAACGCAGATCTTCAACGAATTCAGGATGGAATACCCCTATCCATTCGCGAGCGGGAGGAACATCCTTTCGTTTACTTTTCTTTTTCGACAAGACCGAGTTCCCGGCGAAGCTCTTCTATGGAAGAAGGAGACAACGTCCGGCTCTGTGCGCGGTTGATCGCCACGAGAAGGCGTTGGACGTTTTTGGGCGATCTGAGGAGATGAGCCGTCTCGAGAAGGCTGGCTAATTCGTCGGCTGAAATCAGCGCGACGTCTTCGGCATTGCGCCGCCGTATAATCACGGGCTCGCGGGTGGAGGCGACTTTGTCGCAGAGCGATGCGAGCTCGGCTCTGGCTTGGGAGTAGGTCGTAATGGTAGTCATTTGATTCTCCTATGGTCTGTACCTATTTAGTGTACATGTCGTGAAAATTTTGCCAAGATGAATGCTTGCAAAAAACAACTAGCCAAGATTTGTCCTGACGGCTCCTTTTTTCGGATACCTTTGTCGCCTAAAAGCAACTACTATAAGGGTGATCATGGAACGGAATGGAAAAAACTGCGTGCAGAGAGCTACCGCTGGCGACTCCGCGGCGTTTGGGCTGCTAGTTGAGGAACACACACCGTGGCTGCTGGTGCGGCTCACTCGCAGGCTGGGCTCGCAAGAGGCGGCAGAGGACATCCTACAGGAGGCGTTCATTGCCGCGTACCAGCAGCTAGCGGAATTGCACTCTCCCGAGCGATTCGGTGCTTGGCTGTGCTCGATCGCGGACAACAAAGCGCGCATGTGGCAGCGCCGCCGTCTCACGCAGCTCAATTTTCTGGATCAGCTCAACATCGCGGCCCCGCCCGAGCAGGAGAAGCAGGAGGTTAAGGCACTGGTGCGGAAGGCGATCGGACAATTGAGCGACCCCCACCGAGACGTGATCGTCCACCACTACCTCAAGGGCTATTCCTATCAGCAGACAGCAAACTTGCTGCACCTCCAAACCGGAGTGGTAAAGAGCCGTCTGCAAAAGGCCCGGAAACGCCTGCAAAAGGAGATCGTGGCGATGGCAGAATCCATCACTTCCCAGACATTCGAACTTGGCCCGGACGATCTGGCCGGATTGCGTCACGTAGCTCGCTTCAGGAGCGACGATCCCAAGCGGCCCATTATGCACTGCGTTTGTCTCGACGCCGGCGGTAGGATTGTCGCGACCGATGGCTCGCGGCTGCTCAACCAAAACGCCAAGGGCATGGCAAAGCCATACCAAGTCCGCCAAGTCATCAAGGCAATCGAGAAATTGGAGGGCATGCGATGAGCGACCATTACACGTACCGCATCACGTGGTCGGCCGAAGACAACGAACAGGTGGGTCTATGCGCTGAATTCCCATCGCTGAGCTGGCTGGCCCCTACGCCTGCTGAGACGTTGTCCGGCATCCAGCGCCTTGTGCGCGGGTGTCTGGCAGACATGCACACCACCGGAGAAGCCGTGCCGGAACCAATAGCGGACCGCAGCTACAGTGGGAAGTTCATGGTGCGTGTGCCGCCAGAATCGCACCGCGCCCTTGCCATACAAGCAGCAGAGCAAGGGGTGAGCCTAAACCGGCTTGTGAGTGCGCGGCTTGTAAGCACCACCTAACTGGTTGCGGTGCTCTCGCCGAAGCGGTGGGGCTGGGTCGCGCACTGCCGGGAGCAGGAAACAGTGGAGCGAATTTTTCGGCCGCAGTCGGAGTACGTCGGATCCGAGGGTAGAGAGTAGGTGCCCTTGGAAAACCGCTGAGCAGCCAATTCGCTGATCCATTCTGCCAAGAGATTCACCTTATTAGGCATGTATCGTAATGTTCTTATGTATGAGAACGACGCGAAGGTGCCCGCGTGGCGTACAGTTGCTCGTCCGCCGGCTCCTCAGTCGCCCGTCCTCGGCGGCCAAGTGGCGAAATATTCGGGTGCCCAGCGTCTGGCGAGGTGGTAGTTGCGTTTCTGATAGGGGCCGGTGGGTGGTGCTGTCTCGGCTTCGATCCAGGCCTCGGCACCGGCCAGCCGGGGGAACTCCAAGATCCAGAGGAACTCGCCTTCGGTGTTGGTTCCGAGCAGTCGGAAGACCTCCCCGTGGATGAGGCCGTGGCCTCGGGCCACCTCTTGTAGTCGCTTTTGGCGCTCCTCGTCGCCGCGCGTCCGGGGGGCAACTTGGTCGGAGCCACGACGCCAGCCGCCGAAGGCGAGCACGACGATCGAGGAGGAATCGGCGGTCAGGAGTGGGATCACGTGCGGGTCAGTGTCGGGGGCCACGGGAGGTTCGGGCTTGCGGGGCAGCCAAGCTAGGCTCTCCGGTTGCCAGCGTCTGGCGAGAGAGTAGTCGTAGAAGCCGTAGCGTCCATACGGAGGCTCCACCTCAGCCGACATCCAAGCCTCGGCACCGGCTAGGTCCGGGAATTCGATGGTCCAGAACCGCTCCCAACTGTCGCGAGGTGCCAGCAGGCGGTACCCGTGTAGGCCGATCAGGCCATGGCGCTCGGAGACGGACAGCATCAGATCAACGTGCTGGTGCTCGTAATCGAGCCGCTGAGCCTCGTCGAGTCGATGCCACTTAGGCAAGCGTCCACCCCGGAACAGAATGACGACGCTGTCGCCTTGCGCCGAATCAGTCATGCGGACCCCCCCCTGTTGGGTTGCCTGACATAATGGTGCGCCCGATCTCTCCGCGTACCCAGACGGAGAGGCTACGACAACTCGCCGATTAGTCTGCGGATGTTGGCGTAGTTCGTCTGCATGGCTTCGAGCCGCGACCCGCTTGCCGGTAGAAAGTGGGTAGCAATCGACAGGACGGCGTCGCAGCGGTTGTCGCGCAGGTTGCGCAGGATCGTCGGGTAGTCCACGTCTCCCTCGCCGATTGGCGTGTAATCGAATTCGAGCTTCGAACCGTTTATGGTGCGCAGATCCTTGGCGTGGACGCCGTGCAGGTAAGGGCGCAGGTTTTCGAATCCGGCGGTGGCATTATCGACTTCGCCGCAATTGTAGTTGTCCGCCGGACACCACAGCACCTTGAACCGCCGTGAGCCTACTGCTTCGACGATGCGGCGAAAGTTGCGGCTGGTGTTGCCGTAGTTCCACTGCATCATCAGGAAGGCGATGTCGATGTCGTATTTCTCGGCGAGGTCGGCGAACATCGAGAACGCTTCGACTAGCTTTTCCATGTCGCCATCGGAGATGATGCCGCCACGCGTTGCCCAGCGCATCGGCCAAGTCGGCTTCCCGCCAGTGTACTCGGCTGGCCAAGCGAAGCTGCTGCAGCCGACCGCTCCGATTCCCAAGCGGGCCGAAACCTCCATTGACCGTTCTAGGTTGGTGAAATGCTCCTTGAACTGGGCGTGTTTGAGCATCTTGCCCGGCTCAAGCTCGGCGAGATGCACTGTCTTGAACAACCCGGCACCGTCGAGCAGGAAAAATTCGAGACCGTGCGCGGCGACTTGCGCGGCGGCTTGGTCTATCTCGGCGTCGGAAAGCTCGTAGAAGCTGCGATTGTCGGAGTGGGTGCCGCACCAAACGTAGCGCGCACCGAGATCGCGCGCTGTCGCCAGCGATTGCCCGAATGGCTGCTGCAGCTCTCCGAGATAGATCCCCATCTTGAATTCGTAGTGGTCGCTCATGATTCTTCTATCCCCGCGCAGGCTCGGCCATCTCTGCCCGTGCCTGAGTCGCTAGTTCTTTAAGGTGATCGTCGTTGGCCATCCGCTGTTCGAGATGTACCATGCGACGGGCACTCGCCGTGGCGAGCATCTTCTCGCCGTACGCGCGCTTCGCCCAGAAGCGGGCAAGCCCTGCGATGTCTTGTTTGACAAGGTCGATCTGATCGTCGGGCACGCGCACCATGCAGTTGATGGTGAACATGCGGCGACGACCACCGCCCCCGAAGGCCGCGTGTTTGAGGTTGTGCTGGAAAACGACGACGTCTCCTCGGGCGATCTCCAGCGCGACGGCTGGGACTTGGTCGCCGGAGATGCCCCACTGTTCCTGCGATTGGCGCGCGTTTGCTTCGAGCGTCTCGGCATACTGATCGCCGCGCCGGTGGCTGCCCGGGATTACGCGCAGGCAGCCAGTGTCGCGCGTCAGGGGGTCGAGGTAGAAGGCGATCTTGACGTGGCGCACTTCCTTCTGGTAGCCATCGGAGTGCCACTGCGTGTCGCCGGCGTAGTAGTTGCCGTCGGAACTGCTGTAGTTGAAGTCGTCGCCGAGCAGACTGGCCAGCAACCCCTCGATGCGCGGATCGTCGAGCAGCGCGCACAATCGCTCGTGTTGATCGATGAAGGGCACGATGCAGGAACGCCGTTCGCCGTCGTGCGGTTGCCCGTCGTGGCCGCCGCCGCGCTCGGCCCAGACCTGTTCAAAGGCGTCGATGATTTCGTCGATGCAGTCGGCCATCAACCCCGGCAGCGCGAGGTAGCCAAAGGTGTCGAAAAAGTTGAGTTGCTGTTGGTTGAGGGGGATCATGTCGGTTCTCCCGGAGTGCTTGACGAAGGGTGAGTTAAAGACGCAAGTAAGAAAAGAGATCGGCACTCGCTATCTATAAGATGACCGATCTTCACGACATAGACTATCAGGGCATTGTAGCACTCGACAGCGGTCCAAGCCAGAGAGTTTTTCAACGCCTCGTGGATGAAGATCGTCCTTTAGAGCGCGAATTCGAGCAATGATGCGCTGTCGTTGTTTCTTCTACGGCAGAGGGCTTGAGCTGAATTTTATAGCTTGCCACTGCGCTTGAGATATTTGACGACATCCTCAAACGGCAAATTGGGTTCGGCGTCCCGCTCGTCGAAGGCACTCAAATCCTCGACATTCTCGGTTAGGGTGCGTCTCACCGCATCATTGACCAAGGCGGAAATTGACCGGTTCGCTGCGGCAGCCTGTAGCTGAAGGGCCCGCTGAATCGCAGGATCAAAGTTGATGGTGATTCGTTTGGTCGCATTAGGCACGAGAAAAGTAATAACCTCATAGCGTTAAAACGTCACAGCATAGCGGATTCATTGGATGTCGCCGCTCCCACAGAGCTTGACGGAGGGTGGGGGAGGCGATACATTGGCGGCGTTTTGGATGCATGTTAAATATAATGAAAGAGCCTGTCTTCATTCAATGGCTGCATAGAATGTCTCTCGCTGGTTGGGAATGGGATTTGATACCGAAAGACGTGGAGGGTAGCGATGAAAATTGTCGATGTGAGTGCCGTGCTACTGCAACCCATGCCTTGGGTGCTGGTGAAGGTATGCACCGACGAGGGGATCACCGGCATTGGCGAGGCCTATCACGGGGCCGGCGTCCACCACATCGCCGTTGATGAACGCCTCACCCAACGCGCCCTCATCGGCCAAGATCCGCGCAACGTTGACAAACTCTTCCGCGACATGAAAAGCTCGATGTCGGCGTCGGGGTACTACCAAGGTGCGGTGATGAGCGCGATTAGCGGCATTGAGATGGCGCTGTGGGATATCACCGGGCAGGCGATTGGCGTGCCGATCTGGCAATTGCTGGGCGGCGCGTACCGCGACTCAATTCGCATGTACAACGACTGCCACGCCGGCGACGAAGACGACAATCCCGAATCTTGGGCAGCCAAGGCCAAGGAAGTGGAAGCCCGCGGCTTTGACGCCATCAAGTTCGACATTGATCCGCGTCCCAACCGGCGCGACCGCTACAACCGCACCATGAGCAACAGCGACATTGCCTTCCACATCGAAGTGGTCACGGCGCTCCGCGAAGCACTGCATCCCAACACGGATTTGCTCATCGACGCCCACTGGGCCTACGCTCCCCACGACATTCTCAAGGTTGCCTACGCCTTGGAAGCACTAGATTTGATGTGGTTGGAAGATCCGGTTCCGGCCGAAAATGTCGCCGCACTCAAAGAAGTGAAGACCGCGACGCGCACCCCGATCTGCACAGGCGAAAACCTGTACACGCGACACGGATTCCGCGAGCTGGTCGAGACGCAGGCGACGGATATCATCTCGCCCGATTTGGCCAAGGCCGGCGGCCTGTCCGAAGGACGGCGCATCGCCGATCTGGCCGACATCTATTACATCCCAATTTCACCGCACAACATCTGCAGTCCGATCGGCACCGTAGCCATGTGCCACGTATGCGCCGCTTCTCCCAACTTTCAAGTGTTGGAGTTTCACCACCTCGACAACGAGCTATGGAGCAGCCTCACTGTGGAACGCGACCTGATCGTCAACGGGCGGATCCCCTTGCCGCAGGCCCCCGGTCTCGGGGTCGCACTCGACGAGGAGGTGGCTCGCGGCGCAGCGCGCGAGGACCTCGGCTTCTTCGACGCGGAATAGAGCTGATTTGTCGCTCAACTACGTCTTCCGTCGCCTCGGAGTGTTCCTACTGGTCGTGTGGGCCGGGGCCACCATCAACTTCTTGATGCCCCGGCTGGCCCCGGTAAACCCCATCCGCGAGCGCCTGTTGCAGGCGGTTTCCTTCGGCGGTGCGGGCAAGACCGACATGGAGGCCGTGGTGGCCACGTACGAGGCTCGCTTCGGTCTCGATCAGCCCCTGTGGAAGCAATATCTCCGCTACCTTGGAGATGTGGCGCGCCTCGACTTTGGGGTTTCCATCGCCAATTTTCCGAGCCGCGCTTCCGACATTATCATGCGCGCCCTGCCGTGGACGCTCGGCCTGCTGACGACGGCGACGCTGATCGCCTTTGCCCTCGGCACGGTGCTCGGCGCACTGCTGGCTTGGCCGCGATCACCCGGTGCCCTGCACTACTTTGCCGCGCCCTTCTTGGCGCTGTCGGCGATTCCCTACTATCTGCTCGGCTTGGTTCTCGTATTCTTGCTGGGTTTCACCCTGCACGCTTTCCCTCTCGGCGGCGGCTTTACCTTGGGAACGCTACCTGGGCCGACCTTTGCCTTTGCCATCGACGTGATCTATCACTCTATCGTCCCTGCCCTGTCGATCGTGCTGTCGTCGGTGGGGTTTTGGGCTTTGTCGATGCGCGGCATGATGGTCACTGTCCAGGGCGAGGACTACGTCAACTACGCCGAGGCCCGAGGCTTAAAGAGCCGCGACATATTCTTCCGCTACGCCCTGCGCAACGCTTTGTTGCCGCAGACCACGGCCTTGGCGCTGGCCATGGGCTACGTCGTGTCCGGGGCCGTGCTGGTGGAGGTGGTGTTCGCATATCCGGGCGTGGGCACGGTGCTGTACCGCGCCGTGCAGACCTTCGACTACTTCGTCATCTACGGCGTTGTGCTCATGGTCATCCTCGCTATCGCCGTGGTGACCCTGATCCTCGACTTGGTTTACCCGCTCCTCGATCCGCGCATTGTTTACCGTCGATGACGAGTTGGGCAACCACAAGGGATTGCCCCTACGGTGCTCCGCGCATGGCCTCTCGCCGATGATGCTCTCGCCGATTTCCGCGGCAGCTCGCCGCCATCCCCAGCTTGCAGCCGGCTTAATCGTCGTCTTCGTGGTGATCGCCTTTGGTCCCGTGGGGACCCTGTTCGTCGATACGGATCTGGCCCGCGTCGGCTCGGCAGAACCCAATTTGTCGCCGTCGTTGGAGCATCTCCTCGGCACGGACGCGGCCGGGCGGGACCTGCTCGCGGTAATGGTGGCAGGCACACCGCTCACACTCAGGGTTGGCTTTCTCGCCGGTGCCGTCGGTCTAGGCATCGGCATTCTCCTCGGCTTTCTCGCCGGGTACTTCGGCGGCTTAGTGGACGCCCTGATCCGGGGTGCCGCCGACGTGCTGCTGACCGTGCCCGGCCTGCTGTTCCTCGTGGTGCTGGCCACCTCGTTGCGCACAGCCGTCACTGTTGATATGATGGCCCTCGTGGTGGCCTCGCTGGCGTGGATGCTGCCGACGCGCACGATCCGCTCGCAGGTGCTGTCGATGCGCGAGCGCGCCTACGTGCAGGTGGCCCGGCTCTCCGGCATGAGGGACTTGGAGATCATCGCCCGAGAGCTGCTACCGAACCTGCTGCCCTATCTAGCGGCCAGCTTTGTCAGCGCCGTGGGGGCCGCGGTGCTAGCCTCAATCGGACTGGAAGCGCTGGGCTTGGGCCCCCAGAACGAGCCTACCCTCGGGATGACTATCTACTGGGCTTTGTACTATACCTCACTGCTGCGGGGAATGTGGTGGTGGTGGGCACCGCCGATAGTGATGATCGTACTGATCTTCCTCGGCTTGTTCCTCGTCTCCATGGGATTGGACCGCATCGCCAATCCACGCATATGGCGGGTCTCGTCGTGAACGCCGAGAGCAAAAGCCGCGTCGTACTGCGGGTGCAGGATCTGCGCGTCCACTACCATACTCAAAGGGGCCCGGTGTGCGCTGTAGAGGGCGTCGGCTTTGAGTTGCGGTCGGGCGAGCGGCTGGGCTTGGTGGGCGAGTCGGGCTCGGGCAAATCGACGACGGCCACGGCCCTGATGCGACTGATCCGGCCGCCCGGCCGGATCGAAGCGGGCCGGGTCGAGCTCGACGAACTAGAGCTGCTATCGTTGTCCGAGGAGGAGATGCGGGGTGTGCGCTTTTCGCGCATCTCCCTGATCCCCCAGGGCGTGATGAGTTCGCTCAACCCGGTGATGCGAGTGGGTGCTCAGATCGCCGACACGATTGAGGCACACGAGGAGCGGCCGGACCGCAAGGCTTTACAGGAACGGGTAAAAAGCCTGCTGGCGCTGGTCGAGCTGGACCCGGCGACGGCGCGCAGGTACCCCCACGAACTCAGCGGCGGCATGAAACAGCGCGTGGGCATGGCCATTGCCGTGGCCTTGCGTCCCCAAGTGATTATCGCCGACGAGCCAACCAGCGCCTTGGATGTAGTCGTGCAAAAGCGGGTGATGGACACCTTGTTCCGCGTGCAGCAGGAACTCGACGCCGCGGTGATTTTGGTGGGCCACGATATGGGCCTGATGGCCCAATGCGTGGACCGCATCGGCGTAATGTACGCCGGTCGGCTGGCCGAGCTCGGGCCGGTGCAAAGCCTGCTCGAAGAGCCGCTGCATCCGTACACGCGCATGCTGGTAGAAAGCCTGCCGTCTCTGGAGCGCAAGGGCGTGTTTCGCGGTATCCCCGGATTGCCGCCCTCGCTGCTGGAGCCGCCGCCGGGATGCCCCTTCCACCCGCGCTGTCCGCAGGTGATGGACCGCTGCTCAAAGCGCGTACCAGCGCTAGAAGTGGTGGCTGCTGAGCACCGAGCGGCCTGTCACCTGCACACCGAGGTCTCGTGAGCACGCCGCTGATCGAAGCGCGGGGTGCCAGCCGAGCCTTTGGCGGCGGCGTGTTCGACCGGCAGCAGATCGTCGCAGTCGCCGACGCCTCGCTGGTAATCCCGGAGGATGAGCCTGTGGTCGTAGCCATTGCTGGCGAAAGCGGCAGCGGCAAAACCACCTTGGCGCGCCTGCTGCTGGGTATCCTACCTCCGACCGGCGGATTGGTGCGCTACCAAGGCACGGAATTGCGCCATCTCGACGCCAAGGTGCGCCAGATATTCCGCCGGCAGGTGCAGGCCGTGTTTCAGGATCCCTTTGAGGTGTTCAATCCGTTCTATCGGGTGGACCACCCCCTAACGGTGCCGGTTGCCAAGTTCTTCCCGGAATTGTCGCGCCACGAGCGGCGGCAGCGGATCGAGGAGGGGTTGCAAGCGGTCGGCTTGCGGCCGGAGGAGACCCTCGGGCGCTATCCCCATCAGCTAAGCGGCGGTCAGCGCCAGCGCATCATGGTGGCGCGAGCGCTGTTGCTCGACCCGCGCGTGATCGTGGCCGACGAGCCCGTGTCGATGGTGGACGCCTCGTTGCGCGCTACCATCTTGGAGACGCTGTCCCGCATCCACCGAGAGCGCGGCATCAGTCTTGTATACATCACGCACGACCTGACTACCGCGTATCAGCTGAGCCACACCATTCTCGTCATGTACCAGGGTGCGGTGGTCGAGGTGGGCGACGTGGAGCAGGTCATCAAAGTGCCGCAACACCCCTACACGCAGCTACTTGTGAATTCTATCCCGCTGCCGGACGCAAAACGCCGCTGGGGAGCAGGCTCTATTGATGGCACGCCTAGCGGCGCAGTGAGGTCGCCGACGGTGGAAGAGGGAGCACTGGCCCCGAGCACCAGCGGCGGCTGCGCCTTTGCCGAGCGCTGCCCCCACGTCATGCCCCGCTGTCGCCAGCAGCGTCCGCCGCTGGTGCAGACCGATGCTGGTCGCGCTGCTGCCTGCTATCTCTACGAGGACGGGGCGGTGCTGTCGGAAGAGCAGGTCGCCGGCCTGTCCTACGGAGGTGGGTAAGGGATGTGGTGCCCTGAACTGCAAGCCACCCGCGACGACATCGCGATTCGCCGCATCCGCATCGCCAAAGACCGGCTCGACAACGCAGTCGCGTGCGCGGCTCGGCAATCTCGACGAGACGACGAGATGATCCCGTTGATTGCCCTAGCTGGAGTGCTCAATAAGTCCGAGCGACAGGAAGGAGTCTGATGGACGTCTTCGCGTTCCGCAAGGAGCTTATTTCAGAATACGAACGCTTCTCTCGAAGTTTCACCCAGATCCGGGCGGCAGAGGCGGCAGACATTCACAAAGCTGTTGATGAGGCTTACGCCAGTGGCCGTTTCTGGCCCGCTCCCCTCATCCAGTTGAACCCAAATTTCGTGCCGGATGGGTCTATTGACGAGTTTGTAGCAAAGGGCGCCCTCGAGGCGGAGTGCGCGAAGATCTTTCGCATCAAGAGCCCAACCGACCCCCTCGGCCAACCGCTCGTGTTGCACAAACACCAAGCCGAAGCCATAGCTATCGCCCGACGAGGCGAGAGCTATGTCCTGACAACGGGTACAGGATCCGGCAAATCGCTCAGTTACTTCATCCCCATTGTCAATGACGTATTGCGGCGGAAGAAGTCCGGCGACCCCTGCAAGGGCATCTGTGCCATGGTTGTCTATCCGATGAATGCCCTGTGCAACAGCCAGTGCGAGGAGTTGGAGAAATTTCTCAAGCGCGGCTATGGCGAGGGTAGCCAACCGGTGACCTTTGCCCGTTATACCGGCCAAGAAACTAACGAGGAGCGGGAGCACATTGCGAAGAATCCTCCCGACATCCTCCTGACGAACTACGTCATGCTCGAGTTAATCATGACGAGGTTCATAGAGACCGATAAAGCAGTGCGGCAACACGCCGCCGGGCTACGGTTTCTGGTCTTGGACGAATTGCACACGTACCGGGGGCGTCAAGGGGCTGACGTGGCCATGCTGGTCCGGCGCGTGCGGGAGCGGTTCAACGAGAATCTCCTCTGTATCGGCACCTCTGCCACCATGGCTTCAGAGGGTAAGGCCGAGGAGCAGAATGCGGCTGTTGCGAACATCGCCAGTCGGCTGTTCGGGGTCGCTGTCAGCGCGGACAACATCATCACCGAAACCTTGGAGCCCGTTACCAACGACGAAACGCCTAGCGATCCATCCAGCCTGAGACACGCCATCGAGACAGGCGTACCGGCGAGCCCAACCTACGATGAACTTTCAAGACATCCGGTTGCAGCTTGGGTGGAACGGAAGCTCGGCCTGGGGGATCATTGCCAACGGCTCGAAACTGCGTCTCCTCCGCGACAACGCCAGCCTGACTCGGCCCGCCTGCATTGAGGCCGACTTGGACCTCATGTTCGCAGAGGCACTCTATGCGGATTTTGCGGCTTTCTGGCTCACCGTCCACGCCAGCCGTTTGCAGCCAACCAATGGCAAGCCGTCTAGTTGCATCATCGAAAGCTGGCGCACCCAAGCTCATCAGACCGGTGAACGCGCCTTAGACAATCTCCGCGACGGCGTCACCCAAGCCCTACGGCAGATCGGCAACGGCTTCCTACAGCATCCGGGCAACGATGCGCTGCGGACCAACCTCGACGCGGGCAAGCTCTCGCCCGAGGGCTATTTCCAGCAGCTTCTCCGGTTCATTTACCGCCTGCTCTTTCTCTTTACGGCCGAAGAGCGCGATCTCCTGCATATACCGGGGGCCACCAACCAACAGCGCACCCTGTTCGCCGAGGGGTATTCTCTTTCTCGGTTGCGCGACCGCGCCCTGCGCCGACGCCATTACGACCACCACCACGATCTCTATGAGGGCCTGCGGATTACCTTCGGTGCGCTCGCCCAAGGGGTGTCTGCTCTGGGGCTGCCGGCTTTAGGCGGCTTGTTCCGCTCGGATCAGTGCCCGGATTTGGACGGGGCCGCCCTGGCCAATGAGCGGCTTTTGGAAGCGGTGAGGAATCTCGCTTTCTTCCGCACCGACTCCGCCCTTGCCCGCGTCAACTACCGGGACATGGGCACCGAAGAGCTCGGTTCGGTGTACGAAAGCCTCTTGGAGCTCCAGCCGGTGGTAGATGTGAACGCTGCGCCTTGGGCTTTTGGCTTTGTTGGCGATGGAAACGGAGAGCAGGCCGGAGGCTCGGCGAGAAAGCTCACGGGCTCGTACTACACGCCCGCTACGCTCGTGAGCGAGCTAATCAAATCAACGCTCGATCCCGTGCTCGCCCAAGCGGTCGCTGACCGTCCCGAAGATCCGCGGGCCGCCATTCTCGCCTTAAAGGTCATCGATCCGGCATGCGGCTCCGGGCATTTCCTCCTAGCGGCGGCACGGCGCATGGCTGCCGAGATTGCCCGTATCGAGGCTGGTATGAGCAGATCCGGCGAGACTGCACACCAGCATGCGCTGCGGGACGTGGTGCAAAACTGCATCTACGGGGTGGATCGGAACTCGCTGGCGGTTGAGCTGTGCAAGACCGCCCTGTGGATCGAAACCGTGCAGCCGGGCAAGCCGCTGACCTTTCTCGATGCGCACATCTTGCACGGCGACAGCCTCGTCGGCGTTCTCGACCCGGAGATTATGGCAAACGGCATTCCGGCCGCAGCGTACAAGCCCTTGACCGGCGATGATAAGGCCGTCTGCACCGAGCTCAAAAAGCGCAACCGCCAAGCGGGCGACGCGGTGCAGGGCGATCTGTTCAATAAAGACAGCCTGCTCGAAGTGGCGGTGGCTACCTTAGACCTCGACGACATGCCCGAGGAAACGATTGAGGATGTAGAGAAAAAGCGCGCCGCGTATGCAGCCATGCGCGTACAGGAAGATCGCACCCAAGAGGAACTGCGGGCGAATTTGTTTGTCGGGGCGTATTTTGCCCAAAAGACGCGGGGCAGCACGGACGCGGTGCCGATCACCGAGGATTTCAACCGCCTCGACGCCGGCTTGGTCATGCGGCCCGGCGTCTGTGATGCGGTTGGCAAGCTAGCCCGGGAGCATCGCTTCTTTCATTGGCATCTGGCCTTTGCCGAGATCGTGCAGGATGGGGGGTTTGACGTGGTGTTGGGAAATCCGCCGTGGGAACGCATCAAGTTGCAGGAGCAGGAGTTTTTTGCGTCGCGGTCGCCGGACATCGCCCATGCTCCGAACAAGGCCGCCCGCGACCGGCTTATCAAGCAACTAGCCCTCGAAGACGCCCTGCCTGCTGAAAAGGCCCTTTTTGCCGAGTTCCAAACCGCACAACGGCGAGCCGAGGCCACTTCTCAGTTTGTCCGCACCGGGGATAGATTCCCGCTTGCCGGCATTGGCGATGTCAACACGTATGCGGTATTTGCCGAGTTGTTCTTCGAGTTGATCGGTTCGCGAGGGAGAGCGGGCCTGATCGTACCTTCTGGCATTGCCACCGACCATTCGACCAAAGCGTTTTTCGACGAAATTGTCACCAACAAAAGACTCGTCAGCCTCTACGACTTTGAGAACCGGGAGAAAGTTTTCCCAAGCATAGACAGCCGGATCAAATTCTGCCTGCTCACGCTGACCGGCACCGAGCATCCCTGTCCACAGGCCGAGTTCGCCTTCTTCCTGCACCAAGCCGAGCAACTGCGCGATCCCGAGCGTCGGTTTGCGTTATCAGCGGAAGATTTCGCCCTGTTCAATCCCAACACCCGCACCTGCCCCATCTTCCGCACCCGGCGCGACATGGAAATCGCCCGCAAGATGTACCGCCGGGCCGGCGTCCTGTGGAAGGAGGCGAAAGGCGGCGAGGAGGAAGTGAACCCTTGGGGCGTGAAGTTCCAGCGCATGTTCGACATGTCCAATGACTCCGGCCTCTTCCGCACCCGCGAGCAGTTGGAAGAAGCGGGCTGGCATCTTGTGGGCAACGCGTTCATGCACCCTTCGACGAGCAAGGAGCACGAGCAGTCCGTCGCCGGCATAGGCGACGCAACGAGCGGCCGCTACCTCCCCCTGTACGAAGCCAAGCTGTTCCACCAATACGACCATCGCTTCGCCACCTTTGACGGGGTTTCGGAAAAAGACCGCAAAGGCGGCAAGGCCCGCCCCATGACGGCGGCGGAAAAAGCGGGCGCTCAGGCCGTTGTCCTTCCTCGATATTGGGTGCCAGAAGAAGAAGTGCAAAAAAGACTTGACAAAACCGGAACGACCGAATTTTTGACGACCGACAGGACAGGACAGGACAGGACAGGACAGGACAGGACAGGACAGGACAGGACAGGACAGGACAGGACAGGACAGGACAGGACAGGACAGGACAGGACAGGACAGGACAGGACAGGACAGGACAGGACAGGACAGGACAAGTCCTATTACGTCGCACTACGAGCAATCACAAGAGCTACGGACGTCCGCACGACGATCAGTGCAGTCGTGCCGCGAAACGGACTGGGCAAGGGAACAGTCATCCGACTCAAGAATGGGAGTTGGCTTTGCGACTGATCACAACAGCAACCAACCAGAGAACAGTGATAGCGTCTCTTATTCCAGACACGGGCCTTGGTCACAAAGGAGCCGTCATCACGCTGGACGTTGGATCATTCCTTTTCGAAAAACCACCAATGCCACGAATGAGCGGACCGGCATCGCTTCGTTCGTCCCAAGGTCAGGCATGAGCGATCGGGCACCACTTCTCTGTATCGAAGATGCTGAGGCTGCGGCACTGTTTGTCTCGACCCTCAATTCACTTGTGCTGGACTTCGCGGCTCGGTCTGCGGTTGGCGGTACAGACCTCAGTTTCTTCATCGTCAAGCAGCTCCCCGTCCTGCCACCCGAAGCCTATCTCGAAGAGGCTTTCTCCGGCCTCAGATACGTCGAACTCATCGTCCCTCGCGTCTTAGAGCTTACGTACACCGCCGCCGACCTCGAAGGTTTCGCCCGCGACTTAGGCTACGACGGCCCGCCCTTTTCCTACGACGACGACCGCCGCCACCGCCTCAAGTGCGAGCTGGACGCCATCTTCGCGCACCTATACCAGCTAGACCGCGACGACCTCGAATGGATTTTAGACGCGCCCGAGCCGAGCGAGTCCTTCCCAGCCCTCAAACGCAACGAGATGAAGGAGTTCGGCGAATACCGCACCCAACGCTACGTCCTCTGCGCCTACGACCAATTGGCCCGCGGTGAGCTCCCAGACCTGACGTAATGCAGGCGACGGACTGCTCGACAGGCTCAACGAGCGGAGGGAGGTGGGCTGGAAGCATCTGTACCAAACCAATTTCAGCTTCTAACTGACGTTGCTCAGTGCCGCTACTCGGCTTCGTCTAACAGGTGCCTGAAGGCTTCGAGGCTGGGCACTTGTATGGCCGCCCGAAACAACTGCTTGAGGCGCTGCACATCGTCGATGGCCCCAAGGCGGGCGGCCAACGGATCCGACGCGGCCAGCCCAAAGCGAATCTCCAGCACGTCGAGCAGATCTTCAATGGCGCGTTCTCGGCCTCCTCGCTCAATGCCTTGCTCAAGGGCCTTTTCCGTGAAATACTGCACTACCGACGATTCGTACATGGTCGCCTCCGAGATGATGGTCATAATCGTTTCTAATCGATACACCAAACCGCTCAAAATAGCAAGGTCGGCTAAGTAATTCGCCTTGAGGGCCTCGGCCATCGGCACCCCTTGCGCCCGGTGGATACACTGGCGCAACCACGCCTCGGCATTCATACCTGCCGGTCGCTGCATCAACGGCGCAAAGGGGATCAAGCCTGAATGCCCCTCGTCGAGCATGCGTTGGCCGTCTAGCTCAATCAGCCGAATCACCTTGTATTGCACCAACACGCGGTAGCCGTGTCGCTCTTGGAGATAGTGCCCCGGATCACGCTGGCCGGCGTCGGGACGCAGATAGATGACGTGGGAATAGATCGGCAGCCCGTGCTGCTCAATGCCGCGCCCGATATAGCCGGCTATGCGCTGCGGCATGGGTGGTTTGCTGTCGGTGGTTTGAAATTCGTGATGGACCAACGCTTCGTCGCCGCCGATTTGCACGTAGATGAGGCTGTCGGTGCGGTGTGTTTCGACAGTAGGTTGACGCCGAGGACCTCAAGGTCGTCTTGCTGGAGGGCGAAGCGGGCAAAGTCAGCCGGGTAGGTGTGGATGAGATGCTTGGCGATAGTATCGAATTCGGCCATGAGCCATGCCTTGGGTTGCGGGTGGGGTGGTATCCGCAACGGGCAAGAATTGTGCCAAGGCAGCGGTTCAGAGGGGACGAGAAGGATATGAGGTGTTGGAGTATAGCGGAGAGGATGCAGGGATGGGAAGTTAGGGGGAAAAGCTGCGTAACATCTGTTATAACTGTTGTTTGAGCCGTCCTTTTGACGATCAGACGCAAGATCGAATTCGCCTTGAAACCTAAGCTATTATGCTGATTATACCGCTGGGTTGGCCAGCGAAGTTTCTATGTTTGAAGCCAATCAAAACCTTGACTTGAGACAACGCTTGCGAATAAAATTCTTTCATAACGTATGCTCATCAGACCGTTGCCGTTGATGTAACGGGGACTGCGAGAGGCAAACATGTTGAATCATTGGGATTTAAGCCGTTCAATGCGCTGCATCTTGCCAGCGCCAAAAGCGGCAATGCGAATTTCCTTCTAACAACGGATGACCGGATGCTCAAAAGGGCGAAAAGCATCAGTTCGCAACGTAGCATCCGCGTCGAAAACCCGCTGACGTGGTTACAGGAGATGACAGAAGATGAACGCTCTAAAGATGACAGCGAATCAAATTCATGAGTTTGGTATTGAGGAACTTTTGAATAAACTCGGTCCCGTTGGAACGATTCGTTTTCTCCATCAGTACGAAGCGGGCAAGGGCAATTACTCGGTTGATCGGCAGCAATGGCTTACTGTGCCAGATATCGAGGCGCTCGCAAACCAGATGCAGCGGTCACGCGAAGACAATTCCTCCAGTAGAGTTTAATGCTGATTCCGTCCCTACATCGTCTGTTAGGGTTGCCCCTATTGGTCGCGGCGTACGCGGCACTAGCTGGCTGCGGACCGGGCGTGGTGCTGGACGATGTTCCTCGGGACCGCACCTTGATCTTGATGAATGGCGGTCCGAACCAGTATTCCCTTTTCGACAATCAGAACCCTTATATCCCCGGCTCCGATCAGGGATACCACATGGGCACGTTGCCAGCGGTGTTTGAGCCACTGATCATGTACAACGTGCTCACTGGGGAACACGAGAACTGGCTGGCCGAGAGTTGGGAATACGACGACAGCTTTACCGTGCTCACCGTGAAAATTCGCGAGGGCATCGAATGGGCCGACGGCACCCCCTTCACCGCGCACGACGTGGCCTTCACCTTCGGCATGCTGCGCGATCGCGCTGAGTCCATGGTGCATCTGGCCGACCTGCCCGAGTTTTTCGACTCCACCGAGGTCGTCGATGACCACACCGTGCGGCTAGTGCTTAAAAAGGCGGGGCCGGCGTTTTGGGCGACCACGCTGAGTAGCAACCACGGCATCTTTGTCTTGCCCGAACACATCTGGGAAGACCAGGACCCCCTAGAGTTCACCTTTCACGACATTGACGGCGGCTTGCCCTTGGGCACGGGGCCCTATCGCCTCGTGTACGCTTCGCCGCATCAGAAAATCTACGATCTGCGCCAAGACTGGTGGGCGGCCAAGACGGGGTTCAAGCGCCTGCCGAAGATTCAGCGAATCATCTACGTGCCGCAGCAGGAGGAGAGCCAGGCCGCGCAACTGCTGCTGACCGACCAGCTCGACATGGCACCCATCATGCAGGTGCTCACCCTCGAAAGCGTGTTGGAACGCAATGCGCGGGTCGTGACCTTCTCTGATCGGCAGCCGCCCTACGGCTACCTCGACTGGTGTCCCATCGACCTCAATATGAACTGCTCGGAGCCGCCCTTTGACGATCCGCAGATTCGCCGGGCTATTAGCATGGCCATTGACCGGGAGAAACTCGTCCAGCTAGCCGAATCGGGGGCGGGCGTGGTCGCGCTGCATCCCTTCGCGCCCTACGAATGGTTCGCGCCTTTTGACGAGGCCCTACAGGAAATCCTCGCGCGGCACGGGTACGATACTCAGCCGCACCTGCAAGAGGTCGATCGGATCATGGGAGGGAAAGGCTATCGCAAGGACGACGAGGGCCTGTGGATCAGCCCGGAGGGCGAGCGTCTCGAGATCGCCCTGTACGTGCCGCAGTGGCTGCGGGCCTACGGTCCGCCGCTGACCCAACAACTGCGCGACGCTGGTTTCGATGCGAACTTTGACACCTCGCCCGGCCTGACCTCTCTCGTGCAGACCGGGGAGCAGAAGGTTTCTCTCGGCTGCAAGGGCCCCAGTGGGGTGCGCGGCATGGATCCCTATCTGATGCTGTCCTACTACACCTCGCAGTACTTCCGGCCCACTGGGCAGCCGGCGCCGCTGTGGTCCACCATTTCGCGCTGGCGCAACGAGGAGTTCGACCGCATTGTCGAGCGCATCGCTCCCCTACAGGTCGGCGACGAGGAACTGTTGGAACTATTCGTCGAGGCCATGGAAATCTGGGTGGGGGAGTTGCCCGACATCTTCCTTGCACAGCTCATCATCCGCTATCCTTGCAACACCACCCGCTGGACCGGCTGGCCGAGCCAGCAAGATCCCTACGGCTTCCCGCACTCTTGGCAGTGGGAGCTGTTGAAGACCTTCATCCGGCTGGAGCCTGCCGGGGCAATGGCTCGACACGAGGGGTAAGCTATGGACGCTTCGATTACCAAGGCCAAGACGTGCAGGGACGCGACCGAGGGCGGCGATGTCCGCCTGCTGGAGTTGACCCACCGATGGACGGCTGGGAGCGCGTGTGCGTGCCTCATCGATCGCGCGAGTTCGAAGACGGAACTGCGGCTGCCCGAAGGCTGGTGGGAATTCCTGATCTCAATGCCGCAGCGCAACGTACACGGGCTACAGACGTTTCACCTCGCCGACATGGACTATCGCGGCTTCACCGACCAAGTGCCCGGGATGCTGGCCGCACCGCTCGTCGTCGCAGTCGGGAGCGGACCCCAGCGGCGTGGGGCAAGCACCGGCTGTGTCTCAACCCGGCCTCTCGCTCGACGGCAACGTGGTCGCAGGAACTGTTCCGTCGGCTCGCTGGGTGGGATGTGGGACCGCTGGGGCACGAGCGATTGCCAGAGGTGCTCGTGCGGGTGATGTGGGTCGCCCGCGCCTGCGTTCTTGCAACCCCGCTGGCCGGACAAGCGGTCCTGCCCTATGCCGTGCTGGCACATCGTGGTTTGTGTTGTCCGAAGTGGGCGCGTACCGTTTCACCTGTCAGGGCACAAGCGTGGATGTCGAAAGCCGGCGGCAGCCGATCCGGGCACCGGGCGGATACGACCACGTCCAGTCAGTGACGCTGCATTATCCGAGTGACAGACCCCTCAAGCGGAGAATGATATGTTAGACGCTCGCCCCAATATCCTGCTCATTATGACTGACCAGCAACGCGGCGACTGCATGGGTCTTGATCCCCACAGTCCCCGGTGTTTGCAAACGCCCAACCTCGACTGGCTTGCCCGCACCGGAACGCACTTTCACCGCGGCTACTCCGAATGCCCCAGTTGCATTCCCGCTCGCCGCTGTCTGATGACCGGCACCGCACCCGCCGCCAATGGGGCCGTTGGCTTCAGAAGCGCTCCGTGGCAGCCGCCGCACACCTTGGCCGGCGAGTTGTCCAAGGCAGGTTATCAGACGGAGATGATCGGCAAACTCCACTTAACCCCCCATCGCAAGCGCTACGGCTTTGACCACATGCAACTAGCCGATGCCACCCGGGGCGACGACAACGACTATGTCGAATGGCTGCGGCAATATCACCGCCGCAATGAAGTAGATCCCGGCATGGCCCACGGCATTTCCGCCAACGGCTGGATTGGTCGCCCGCACCATTTGCCCGAAGAACAGATGCATACCTTCTGGTGCGTTGACCGGGCCATGGACTTTCTGCGCAAACGCGATCCTTCAGCGCCGTTTTTTCTCAATCTTTCCTTTATAGATCCTCATCCCCCGCTCACGCCACCAGCCTCTTATTACAACCGCTATATGCATCGCAGTCTGCCCGATCCACTCGTCGGCGACTGGGCACCCGCATTCGACGGTCCCGAAAAAGGTCTCAATCCCAATGCGTGGCAAATTCGTCTCAACGAACGCGACATGCGCTGTTGTCGCGCCGCTTATTACGGCATGATCAACTTTATAGATGATCAGATCGGCCGCCTCATCCAGTTTACCGGGGGGCTCAACAACTGCTTAGTCATCTTCACCTCCGATCACGGCGAAATGCTGGGCGACCACAACCTCTTTCGCAAAACGTGGCCTTATGAAGCTTCGGCCCGAGTCCCATTTTTTATGCGCGCCCCTAAAAATTGGGACTATCCCGAAGAAGTCATTTGCAAAAGTCCCGTCGGCATCCAGGACATCATGCCCACCATTCTCGATGCGGCCGACATCGGCATCCCCGATACCTGCACGGGCAAAAGCCTCCTGCCCGTCCTGCAAGGCGACACCGTCGGCGTCAGGGAATTTCTCCACGGAGAACACGCTGGCTGTTACGCCCGCGACCACGGCAATCACTATGTCACTGATGGACGCTGCAAGTACATCTGGTATTCGCAAACGGGCCAAGAACATCTTTTCGACTTGGACGAAGACCCCCAAGAAATGCGCGACCTGTCTCGTGATCCGGACGCCGAAACTAAGATGCAGCCCTGGAGAAATCGCCTCAGCGAATACCTCAAAGACCGTCCAGAAGGTTTTGCGGATGGCCCGCGCTTAATTCCCGGCCAACCCCATGACGCACTCCTGCCAGACTACGATCCAGAAGCGACCTACCCCTATCTATGAGCTAAGTACAACCACCGCGTCTCACCCTTATCAAAACGCCGGAGGAGACCATGACTACGTATCGCGCCGCCGTTATCGGCTTGGGCCGCATGGGCAGCACGTTCGACGATGAAATGAGCGAAGGAGGGGCCATTTTTCTGCCCTATTGCCACGCCCCCTCGTACCGCGCTTCACCCCATGCGGAACTGGTGGCTGGAGCCGATCCGCACGACGAACAACGCGCCATTTTCGGCGACCGCTGGGGTTTGGAAAAAGACCATCTCTACAGCGACTATCGCCAGATGTTGGAGCGGGAAGACCTCGACTTGGTTAGCGTCTGCACTACCGCCCGCATTCGCTCGCAGATCGTCCAGGACTGCGCTCGCGCCGGCGTCAAGGCCTTATGGGCCGAAAAGCCCATCGCCCTGACCTTGGCTGAAGCCGATGCCATAGTCTCCTCCTGCCGCCAACACGGCACGGCCTTGGCCATCAACTGCGCCCGCCGCTGGAACCCGTTCTTCAGTCAGGCCCGCGACCTCATTGACAAAGGCGCGCTAGGGCAAATCCTCCAGGTAACCGGCTACGCCCAATGTGGCCTGTCGCACAACGGCAGCCACCTCATCGATATTGTGCGCTACATGGCCGGGGGGCAGGTCGAGTGGGTTTTTGGCGAAATGGAATCGGACGCCGCAGCCGAGGGCGAAACCGACCCGCAGGGCAACGGCTATCTCTGTTTTGACAATGGTGTGCGCGCCTTTATCCGCGCCACTCCCACTGGGGTTGCGTCTTGGGAAATCGACGTCATTGGCACCGAGGGCCGCATCCGCTCTGTGGCCAATTGTACCCAAATGGAGTACATCCGCACGGCTTTAGGTGGCAACCGGGGACGAGGCGTACCCGCGTACAGGCCCTTTCCCTATCCGACGCACATACAAGGCATGGGCCTGACCATTGTAGAGGATCTGATCCAAGCCATTGAGACGGGATCGGCACCGCGCTGCTCGGGCGACGATGGCCGGGCCGCCCTCGAAGTGGCCATTGCCCTGCGCCAATCGCACCGCGGCGGTTTTGTCCGCGTGGACCTGCCGCTAGCGGACCGCTCGTTAGGCATTCTCTCCTCGGAGATCGCCGAGGATCACACCCCGGCGCGGGTGCGGCGGTTACAGGCTTCTTAAACACGGCATTCACAGCCTGTACCTCTCCGGTGTGGAGTGCAGCGGTGCCCAGGTGAGGCTTGGACGGCTCCACTGCTCAATCCCGAACCGCACCCCGACGGGTTGTTCAAATAGACTACAAGGCGCTCGGTTGTCGCGCACTAGGAAAATGGATTGTACGGCAGCCGTCTTTTATGGGCAGATGCCCTCCCCTTGGTCGAATGTAGAGGGGCGGCGCTTTGTAGGAAGCTGGCGGCCCTATAGCGACGGAGGCTCTGTACTTGGCACTGAGTAAATCGCCTTTCACCCCGCGGGTATTCTTGGTGGGCCTGCTTTTGTGTCTGCTGATCAGCGTCGCCACACCGTACGCCAATATGTACCTACAGGGCTCGCTGATGGCCCTCGATTTTGGTACGGCCGCGGCTCTGTTTCTGCTTTTCCTGCTTATCTGTATCAACGTGGTTCTCCATCGTTGCGCCCCAGCCATGGTCTTCCGGCGGGGCGAACTGGCGGTGATTTACGCCATGATGGCGACCGCCTGTGCCATCCCGACTATGGGATTGATGGAATACCTATTACCGGGCATGACTGCTCTGGAGTACTATGCCACGCCCGAAAATGATTGGCAGGCTTATATCCAGCCTCATGTAAAGCCGTGGATGGTGGTCGAGGATCCACTGGCGACCAAATTCTTCTACGAAGGGCTTCCCCAAGGCATGGTCATTCCTTGGGAAGCGTGGATAGTACCGCTGTGCGCTTGGGGTCTTTTCATTGCGGCGCTCTATCTGACCATGATGTGTGCCGCAGTGCTCATCCGACGCCAGTGGATGGAGTACGAAAGACTGGTCTATCCCCTCGTCCAAGTACCGGCGGCCATGATCCAACAGGACGAGGGATCTGTCCCTCCTTTTTTTCGGAGCGGGTTGATGTGGCTCGGTTTTGGCTTGGCCCTAGTCGTGGGCAGTTTGAAAGGGCTACACCATTACTATCCGTCCGTGCCGGCAGTAGCCATGTCGACCTCCTTGGACCTCCTGCGCAATACGGTGAACCTGCCCATTATGTTGAGCTTTAGCGCCGTGGGCATTTTCTTTTTTGTCAACCTAGACATCGCTTTAGGTCTATGGGTTTTTACCCTCCTGGCCATGCTCGAAAAAGGGGCTTTCAGTGTAGTAGGGCTTCATAGCACCGAGGTCGTCAGTGTGTACGGCACCCCGGAATCGCCACTATTGGCCCATCAGGGAATTGGAGCGCTGTTAGTCTATGTAGTCGTGGGACTGTGGCAGGCCCGGTCCCATTTTGCCGCTGTTGGGCACCGAGCTTGGAAAGGGCATGAAGGGAACGAGAATGTCAGTGAGATCATGTCCTATCGGGCCGCCGTGCTAGGGTTGTTCGGTGGGATTGCGGTCATGGTGTTGTGGCTCTGGTCATCGGGTATCCCTCTGTTGCCGCTCTTGGTGTTTCTGGCCGTCGCCCTGCTCATATTCTTCGGTTTGTCCCGCATAGTGGTCGAGGGCGGTGTTGCCGCCGCCCGTAGCCCTATGATCGCCTCGACCTTTGCGGTTTCGGGACTGGGCACATCCATAGTGGGGGCCGAAGGCTTGGTGGCCCTTGCCTATACATATATATGGCACGGCGATGTACGCACCTTTGTCATGGCCTCGTGCGCCAACGGCTTGAAGATAGTCGAGGGGATCGCCAATCTCCGCCCCTTGTTCTGGGCTCTAGCTCTGACCATTTTAGTGACCGCGGTCGGGTCGATCACGACCATTCTCTACTTGGCCTACACCTATGGGGGGATCAATCTGCATGGCTGGTTTTTCGGTGCTGGTCCTCAGGTCCCCTTTAATTATATCGCCCACAAATTTCAGAATGCCCCGTCTATACAGGTGGACGGCTGGTTGTTCAAAGCCATTGGCGCGGCTCTAATGAGTGGGTTACTCTGGTTACGGCACCACTTTTTGTGGTGGCCCTTCCATCCGTTGGGTTTTGCTATTTGTACGGTATCCTTTATCGTCGGGCGGCTCTGGTTCAGCATATTTCTAGCTTGGTTGTTCAAAATGACCGTACTCAAGTACGGGGGATCGCGGCTACACCGCATGGTGCGACCTTTCTTTATGGGCCTAATTTTGGGACAGTTTTCCAACGCTGGGTTCTGGCTCATCGTCGACGGGTTTACAGGTACTACCGGCAACGGGATAGGCGTACTGTTCTGGTGAAAACCCACTTCGTGCCAAGCTGATGACGATGACGCGTTCGGCCGAGCTATTTATAGGTTGCAGGTATAGGCATAAACGGCGCGGTAGTGGGCAATTAATGACAATAATAAGGCAGATCGCTCTATACAGGGTTCAAATTTTTGCCGGATGGTTTTTTGTCTTAGTAGCCTGTGCTGGGCGAGAGCAGGCAGCCAGCACCCAGCGCATGGCCGAACTCCTAGAAGACATAGCAGTTAATGTCGATCCCGCCACGCATCCGTATGTTAATTTGGACCGAGTCGCATATTTCCGCACGCGGTTGGACCGTCTGCGCCAATCCGGGGCGGGCGTCAATCCTCGGGGGCGAGAGCAAATCCTGCAGGCCCGCTTTTCTCTTGCCAACGAACTGCTGCAAGCCGGCCAATCCGATCGAGCAGTGCAAGAGTACCGGCAACTACAGACTGTGGTCCATCATCCTCGGCTTCGGCATTCCCTCCAACTGCTAGTGGGCTTGGCCTATCTCCGTTTGGGCGAGCAAGAAAATTGTATCGTGCAACACAATATCGACTCTTGTCTAATGCCGATCCGCGGCACCGGAGTGCATCAAATCAAGCGCGGATCGACCACCGCCATTGAGGAATTTTTGGGGGTTCTGAGCAGAAATATAGGCGACTTGTCGGCTCGTTGGCTACTCAATATCGCCTATATGACGCTGGGTCAGTACCCAGAAGAGGTGCCGCAGAATTTGCTGATTCCACCCGAAGTATTCACCTCTGACTACGATATTGGGGTTTTTCGCGATGTCGCTCCCCAGTTGGGGCTGGATGTGGTGGGACTTTCGGGGGGAGCCATTATGGAAGACTTTGACGGCGATGGCTATCTCGATATCGTGGCTTCATCTTGGGGACTGCGCGACCCACTCCGCTACTTCCGCAACCAAGGAGACGGGACCTTCGCCGATCTCACACAAGCGGCAGGCTTGGAGGGTATTGTGGGTGGTTTGAATATCTGTCAGGCTGACTACGATAACAACGGCTATGCGGATGTGCTGGTGCTGCGCGGTGCTTGGCTCGACGAAGGACACTACCCCAACTCGCTATTGGCCAATCGGGGAAATGGACACTTTGTCGATGCGACCGAGGCAGCCGGCTTGCTCACTTTTCACCCAACACAGACAGCGGCCTGGGGCGATTTTGACAACGACGGTTGGATCGACCTGTTTGTCGGCAACGAATCGCAGGGGCAGGCCATTCATCCGTGCGAGTTGTTTCGCAACGAGGGCCAAGACTCTGGGCGTGGAGTCTCGGCGGTACAATTCGTCAATGTGGCTGAGGCAGTGGGACTCGATGTGGTCGGATGGACCAAAGGAGTAGTCTGGGGCGACTACAACAACGATGGACAACTGGATCTGTACATCTCGCGTCTGGAACCCGAAGAGTCTAATCTCCTTTTTCGCAATCAGGGGAGTGGGCGTTTCGCCGATGTGACGGCCACGGCAGGCGTAGCCGGACCGCCCTATAGTTTTCCGACTTGGTTCTGGGACTACGACAACGATGGGTGGCAGGATCTATTCGTCGCCGGTTTCAAGGGTGAGGTAGCGGACGTGGCGGCCGCTTATTTGGGCTTGCCACACCGCGCCGAAGAGCCTCGTCTATACCACAACAACGGCGACGGTACTTTTACCGATGTCACACGCAAGGTAGGGCTCGACGAGCCTCTCCTAGCCATGGGCAGCAATTTCGGCGACCTAGACAACGACGGGTACCAAGATTGTTATATCGGCACCGGCGACCCGTATATGGCTACGCTAGTCCCCAATCGCATGTTTCGCAATGCCGACGGCAATTTCTTCCAAGATGTCACCACCTCGGGTGGCTTTGGGCATTTGCAAAAGGGCCACGGTGTGGCTTTTGGAGATATTGACCACGATGGCGACCAAGATGTTTTTTCGGTCATTGGCGGGGCTTTTACCGGCGATGCCTATCAGAACGTCCTTTTTGCCAATCCAGGCCACGGCAATCATTGGATCAAGCTCCGGCTCGAAGGCAGGCGTACCAATCGGGCCGCCATTGGAGTGCGCGTAAAGGTGAGCGTGAATACCGCACATGGCAGCCGCGACATTTATTCCACGGTCACCAGCGGGGGTAGTTTTGGTGCCTCCAGCCTGCAATGCGAAATAGGCTTGGGACAGGCTGAGTCTATCCGGGCTATTGAAATCGTCTGGCCCACCAGCGGGGAAGTGCAGCTTTTCAACGATATCGAAATGGACCAAAGCATGTACATCCGCGAAGGTGATTCGCGTCCGACTCGCTGGCAGCTCAAATCTTTCGCCATGGCCCCGGGCAATGGGCCGGACGGAATGGCACATACCCACTAGTCCCCCCGCCCGTTCGGCAAGACGTACGGCACTCTTTGAGAGAGGATAATTTTTCCATGTATTTTCCGAGTCCATGGAAGGAATCGAGTACCATTTGCCGAATCGGCTATGCAATTTTATTGATATGGACCCTGTACCACATTGGAGCCGTACATGGACAGGATGGCGAGGCGAGTGCTCCCTCAAGGAGCCAAGAGCATTATAGGCACGGTATGCGCCATGCCCAAAAGGGCGACTATGAAAGCGCGGAGAGGGAGTACCGGAAAGCGATAGAACTAGATGCCAATAATATCTATCCGCACGACGGCCTCGGTTTCATATACGCCCTGCAAAGCCGATTGGGCGAGGCGGAAGAGGAATTTGCCAAGGTACTCCAGATTGATCCGGGCTACGCACCAGCACACTACAAGTTGGGTAAAATTTTTTTTATTCGCCAAGAGTACGGCAAGGCTTTCGATTCTTACCACAAGGCCATTGAGGCTGCTCCCAAGTACTTTCCCGCTCACCACGGACTGGGTGTCATCTACGTACAGACCCAAGAGCGGGCTAAAGCAGCAGAGCACTTCAAAGCCGCTATCGAAATCAATCCCGACTACGCTCCCCCTCGCTACCGGCTCGGGACGATATATCTAGAAGAAGGGGACTATTCTCAAGCCATAGAGGAATTGCGGCAGGCGGCCAAGCTGGTCGCCAACGAACCATCTATCCACTTTGTCTTGGGGAACGCCTACATGGCAATAGGCCAGCTTTCAGAAGCCGCAGAAGCATTCCACAGAACATTGCAACTCGAGCCGAGCTGGGCCGATGTGCACGATAAACTGGGCTTGGTCTATACCGACCAGTCCTTGGCTCTACTGGGGGCTGTCATGGCGGACCAAGACAAGCTGGCAGCCGCCGTTGAAGAGCATCGCAAGGCCGTGGAATTGGCCCCTGAAAACGGTTGGTTCCAGCACAATCTGGGTATGGCCTATGAACGCCAGCGACAGTACGACAAAGCAGCGGAGCAGTTCGTCAAGGCCCTCGCAGTCAATCCCGATATGGCCTACACCCGTTATCGGCTCGGCATGATCTACTCGAGAGACAAAAAATACCAAGAAGCTATTGAGGAATACCAGTATGCCATCCGGCTCGAGCCCGGCCGGTCGGTTTTCCACTACGCCTTGGGGGCCGTATATGCTAAGATTGGCAGAGGGGAAGAGGCGATAGGCAAATTTAAAAAAGCCATCGAACTCGACTACTACAATGCCGAAGCACATTTCGGTCTGGCCAACGCCTATCTGAAACAGGGCAGAGGCGAGGAAGGTGCAAAGGAGATGGAGAGCTTCAAAAAACTGCGCGAAGGCAATATAGCAGATATGGAACAACGGGTCGTCTTAGTGCCTGACAACCCAAGATACCACGGCGAATTGGCCGCTCACTATACCCAACAGGGCAGATATATAAAGGCGATCAATGAGTACAAGCTGGCCATTGGTCTCGACCCGCATAATCTCGAGTACCGCCGATTGCTCAAAGATGTCTATATCAAAGCAGGGCGCTATCGGGAAGCGGAAGAGCAACAGGAGATTATCCAGAGCTTTGCCCAATGAAAGCAGGCGCACAACCCATAGAGGCCGCTGGTTTATATGCATTTCTTTTTTTATCCTCGTTTCCTCACGGCTCTTAGCCGTCGAAGGACGGGAAGTAGAGAGGCGAGTCCAGTTCGTGGATGTAGCAGAGGAAGTAGGGGTTGTGGCGCAGAACGTCTCCGGGGATAGCGAGCAGACGTACTTGGTCGACAGCATGATGGGAGGATCGGCTTTTTTCGACTACGACCAAGACGGTGATTTGGATTTGTACATCTTGAACGGGTCGAAAGTGGTTGGCTTTCCAGACTCAGAGCATCCGCGCAATACCTTTTATAGAAACGAGCACGGTAAATTCGTCGATGCTACCGACGAAACGAACTTGGGCGACGCAGGCTGGGGTATGGGATGCACCGTCGGCGATTACGACAACGATGGCGACTTGGACATTTATATAACCAACTACGGCAGAAACGTATTGTACGATAACCAAGGCGACGGGACTTTTGTCGATGTAACCGAGTACGCCCAAGTAGGAGATGAGCGGTTCAGCACGGGATGCGCCTTCCTCGATTACGACGGCGACGGATATATAGATCTGTACGTAGCCAACTACGTCGATTTCAAGCACTTCCTAGCGACTACGCCCAACAAGTCCTATATGTGGAAAGGCTTAAGGGTTCATTTCGGACCCCGCGGGATGAAGGGGGGTGGGGATATCCTGTATCGCAACCAAGGCGACGGGACTTTTGCGGATGTGACCATGGAGACGCGGGTGGTGGACCAAGAGAAGCTCTACGGTATGGGCGTGATCGGCGGCGATTACGACCGGGACGGCGATGTGGACATCTATGTGGCCAACGACACTGGGCCTAATTTCCTTTATCAGAACCAAGGCGATGGCACTTTTGCCGACATTGGCTGGATGATCGGTGCTGCCTATGGCGAAAGCGGCGAGGCTCAAGGCTGTATGGGCATTGCCTATGGGGATTACGACAATGACCTGTACCAAGACATACTAGTCACCAACTTCTGGGAGCAGACCAATACGCTTTACCACAACGACCGCGGCGCATTCTTTTCCGACCTCAGCTTTGACGCCGGCGTGGGCAAGGAGAGTTTTCAGTTTTTGGCTTGGGGCACCGAGTTTTTCGACTATGACAACGACGGCGATAAAGATCTCTTCGTCGCCAATGGCCATCTCTTTCCACAATTGGACAGGGCTAATCTAGGCACTAGCTATGCCCAGACCAATCAACTCTTCGAAAACTTGGGCGACGGCACCTTCGCCGAAGTATCGCAGCTATCGGGGGAGGGCTTGAGGATTAAAAAAGTGAGCAGAGGGGCTTCCTTTGGGGATTACGACGAAGATGGGGATCTGGACATATTTGTCCTGAATCTAAACGATCGCCCCACTTTGCTGCGCAACGACAGCGGCAATACAAACAACTGGTTGGTGGTCAGAACTATAGGGACTGAAAGCAACAGAGATGGTATAGGGGCCAAGATTGAGGTCCGCTGTGGGGAGCTCACGCAAAGCGCCGAAATCCGGAGCGGTGCTAGTTATCTTTCGCACAACGACTTGAGGGCCCATTTCGGCTTGGGGCAGAGAGAGGCTATCGACTTGTTGGTAGTGCGCTGGCCAAGTGGCCTAGAAGAACGGTTTGAAAATCTCTCTGCCAATAGACTCGTGGTGCTTCAAGAGGGCGAGGGCATTGTGGCACCGCGTCCAAGTAAGAAGGGAGCGTTCGGCGATTGATTGTTACGGATTCCGTTTCCCTCGCTGAGAAGCTCAGTGCGGGGAGATCAAGAGTCTGCATGATTTTACACAACTTACTGATAATATTATAGATAGTGATGATTTCGCCGTCTTACTGGTGTAGAAATCCCAGGATGTAACCATGAATCCGGGTGTTCACCAAGTGTTCATCAATAGTTTACAATCGCCTAAGACGCCCAATAAGCGTCAGCAATTAGCTTGATATTTTGGTATTTTCTTTTTATCATAACTGTGATTTTCTCGCAAAAATTGTGTATTCGCTATTTTATTTTGTAGCTTCGCTTACCGTGCCACTGAAATTATTTGAGAGGAGGAGATAAAAAATCCCTTTAAGCAACCAACCGCCAACCGCTCAAAAAGCAGTTTTCTCACTAAGAAAGGATCTTGGGTGATGAACAGAGCAATGAGTTATAGCTTCTTGGCATTGAGTTTTGTCCTTTTCACGGTCGCGTCCAGCTCGGCTCACCTGCGGGCAGACAGAAATTGGGCCGCTGTTCAGGTGCCTATTGGCGTCGATGGCGTAAGAGATGTCCAGATGGACGGAGACATAAGCGAATGGGACAACGTGCCCTCAGTCTTCTGGGTGACCCATGAGGATCTAATCGAGACCGTCACTGGCACTCAAGGGGATCCCGACCCTTCCAATCTGGCCGAGCGCATCATTTTTGGCTGGAGTCCAGTGACCAACATTTTGTATTTCATGGAGGAAAGGTTCGACGACCTCTTTTACGGGACCATCGAAAATAATTTCGATACGGTCGAGGTGACCTTAGACTTCGACCACAGCGGTGACGCCATTTTCCAAAATGTGGCTTCGGCGGATTTGGATCCGGAAAGGTGGGAAGGGGCCCTATCCCAGAACTACCGCTATCAGCTAGACAAAGAGAATCAAATGTGGCTCTGGGGGGGAGCTCCGTGGGCTGGAGTCGAGCCTTATTCCGGTGCTAAATGGAGTTTTGAGGGCGATATCAACGGCGGTGCCGGAACCCTGTTCATGGAGATGTGGTTCACTCCCTTCGACGATTTGCCTACCAGCTCTACGGGCATAGAGGACGAGGATGTGATCGTCCACACTATGGCGGCAGGCGAAATCATGGGTATCGGTTTTGCCGTTCAGGACGATGACGACGGTGCCGAAGGTACGTACAGCGGCTACTGGACCAACAGCGGCGATACGGAACTCTACTTCAAAGCTACCGCTATGGTTGACTATGTCCTGCTCCCCTTTGATGAGAGCATCTGGGTAGCGGGCGAAGACGTGGGCACTGCCGTCGAGTCGGATAGCTGGGGGGACATCAAGGCAAGTTTTTCCCGCTAAGGAGAACAAGTAAAAGAAAATGAGCAGTTTGGGGGCGAGGTCATCTTCGCCCCCTTTTTTAATAATCTTGCCAAAGGATTGGGCATGGTCCCACCTAAGTCACTAGGGTTACTTTTACTCGCTTTGCTAGGTGTCGGCCTCTGGCCTCAAAATGTCTCCGGCGTGGTTATTTATAGAATTGGCACCCCCTTTTCAACAGCAGAAAAGGACAGCCTTGAAGGCCTCGGCATCGACTTCAAGGAAATTGACTGGTCGGTCTCCCAACTGCAGGATGCCCTCGAGCTGGACTCTTTGCAGGCGGGTTCACTGCAACCTAACTACTTTGATGAGGACGAGGACATCGCCGCAACCCTCTTGAGCCGAGGTGGCTGGGTAAGGGTGCGGCTTTTCGCCAATCAAAATCAACTGATTGGAGAGGTACTCGTCGATGGCGATCCGACCACAGCCCTTACGTGGCCAGCCGTAGCTCCAGAGAGTTTTCATGTGGGTACGGCGCGGACCCTCAGTGAACAATTGACTTTTGATTTAGGCGGGCGATTTCTCATCCGGGAAGTGAGATTTCGCCCTCTGGCGGAAAAGCCAGAGCACTTTGTGGAGCAGTTCTCCATTGGCACCCTCGATAGTAGGCTGGTCAATATTGGCAACAGAATGTCCAATTTCCCGACCATAGCCGAAGTAAAGGAAAACACCGAACCTGAAGTCAGCGTGATTTTAGACCCGCCGATATCGACTCAAACGGTCCAATTGCTGATTTTTCGCGAAACACCCAAGGAAATAGGGCTCGCCGATTTTGAACTCTACGGCGGTGGTTTCTTAGCCCGAGCCTCGTATGAGTCCGAGATAGTCGAATTGGGCGAGCTGGCCAGTTGGGGCGAGATTCGCTGGTCGGGCCGGCAAGATGCGGACGCCCGGATCGATATCCGCACCCGGACGGGAGCAGACCCACATCCCGATATTTTTTGGCAACTGCGACCCGAGCAGCAAGACAGTGTGCAATTTCTCGATGGCGGTAGCGACTTGACCCTGAGCGAATACAAGAACCAGTACCGCAAGTTGCTCGACGTTCTCAAACCAGTAGAACCCCGGGATAGAGTAAGCCCCGATACGGAAAACTGGAGTTTCTGGTCCAGTCCTTATCTGTTTGAAAACTTGGGGACCAGTATCGTTTCTCCTAGTCCTCGCCAATTTTTCCAACTCAAAGTGGACTTCTTGTCTACTGTCGAGGATGGAGGTAAGATCGATTATGTCGAGTTCAAGGCCTCTGTGCCGCCGGCTGTGCGCAGCTTGGTGGGAGAAATTTTCCCGGTAGATACCCAAGTGGGGCAGGCGACGCATTTCACCTATTTCATCCGGCCTACCATCCGGGCCGGCGATATGGGCTTTGACAGCGTGGAGATTTCCACGCCCTCGGGGGTGATTTCAGTTGATTCGCTGCGCATAGACGGCATCAACTACGACGATTTTGTCTGGGCGAAAACCGCGGATGGCCTAGGCTTTGAGATCAACTTTCCGCGTCAGCTAGAGCCTACCGACAGTGGATCCCTGATCGAGGTGGTGTTCAACGCACCGGTGCTGCGGGAAGTGGGTACGCTGTTTACTGGTAAGGTGTTCAATAGCGCCGAGCCAAACGAGGTACGCCAACGCATCAATCCGGGCAACGCCGCCGACGAGATTGAGAGCGACGGAATTTCAGTTAAAACATCGCTGATCAGTTCACTGGTATTTGCACCGCAGATTGGGCCCAATCCCTTTACGCCCAACGGCGATGCCATCAATGACGTGGCGCATATTTCCTATAAGCTCTTGCGGGTGACATCTCAAGTTCCGGTCTCCGTGGAAATCTTCGACCTGTCCGGCCAGCTAGTTAAGCAAATATACGCCGGGGACATTCCTATCGGAGAGTATTCCCACCCTTGGGATGGAACAGACCGTTCCAACCGGCTGGTACCCCCGGGACTCTACTTGTATCGAATAGCGGTAGCCATCCAAGCAGAAGAGGGCATCAAGAGCGGCGTTATAGCCGTGGCCTATTGATTTTCAATCGCCCCCAGATGAGTAAATACGTGGGAGACCAATGCCATGGCATGGCAGAGAACATTCAAGCTGGCGAGCACTAGCTTGGTCTGTCTCTTAGGTAGAATGATCCTAGGGGAAGTGGCTTGGGGGCAAGAGGGCTTTTCTATCCAAGACGGCGCTGCTATCATCGAGTCTAGGGATCACTGGGCTCGTTGGCAGTCGGTGGCAAAGACCATCCAGATCACCGAGGAAGGCGCAAAACCCGCCTTTATACGCAAGAGCACCAAGCTCGAAGTAGAGGGCAACGAAGTGATAGTCCCCGGCATTAACGCAGTCTTGAATGCCGCCGAGTTCGGCGGCGGGATATGGGATGCCGGCTCCAACCGCTTAAGCGCAGAAAACCTCATGGACGGTAGGATGGACACCTACTGGGAGCCGGACACTTCCGCCCCTCTTAGGGATTGGTGGGTGCAAATCGATTTAGGGCGGGCCGTATCGGCCAATAAGATCGTCCTCAAGTTTGTCGGGGAGGATTTGGGAGACCCCTTTCTCCAGTTTAAGATCCTCACCTCCCAAGGGGAGACCATCATCGGCCCGCTGGTGTACAGGAAACGCTTCTCAACGGACAAGCCCATCAAGAACGAACGGGTCTTTGAAGTTGATTTGACCAGCCAGTTGCCCACCAAATGGCCACAGGTGCGCGGGGATTTTACCGGCGATGTGATCCGGTTCGTCTCTGTCGGCGTCACGGACAGCGATTTTGGCAAGGCAAGACAAGTTTCTCAGTCCGATTACGAAGGCCTCGACCTCGACCAACAGGGCGATATAGAATACTTACGCCGAGAAGCCTCGGGAAGGCTGAGATTGTTGGAGGGACGCGAGGATTGGGAGGCCTTGGCCAGCAATAATAGTCAAGGCCCTGTCGTCTATTATCGCCGCGAGTTACCCCGCTTGGCGGAAGTGGAAGTCTGGTCAATCGGCGACAATATCGGCATCGGCGTACTGGAACGAGGTGGCAAGGTGACGAGTTGGGAAAACAACGGGGCTGAGGGTGTGGTGGTGGACGGGGTAATATACAGCGTAGCAAAGGCGTTGTATTGGCCCGCTCAAGGTGGGTACAATCCCGATAGGCTGCTTCCTTCGCAGCCACCGGATGTCGAGCGTGCCTTAGTGGTGGACCTGGGAGGGGCCTTCTTCTTAGACAATATCCGCGTACTCCAAGCCAGCAGTAGCCCCCCTGGGCCTTTTCGCGCCTACCGCATTGAAGTATCAGATGGCTCCACCAATGCTGGCGGGAGCTTGGCGTGGGAAACCGTGGGATCGCTCGACAATATCAATGGGAGCGAGTCGTATCACGATTTTAAGTTCCCACTCACCAAAGTCGAGCATTTTTCTTTTACCTATAAGCTCCATGTAAGGGCCGGACGCCACGGCTTGTCAGAGGTTCAGTTTTTCGGTGAGGGGTACATGCCTGAGTCCCGGATCGAATCGGTCTTTGACGGGCCTTCGGCGTTCATAGAATTGGGGGCCACTCCCCAAAATTTGGCGTCTATAGAGTGGGATGCGGATATACCGCCGGGTACGGATATTATTCTTCAGACCCGGACCGGCAATACGGTCAAAACGACTACGCTTTACTATAAAAAGAACGGTGAGTTGTATCCGGGCACCGAAGAAGAGGCAGCGGAAGCTCACGCTACGGATAAAAAATTCTTCGGGGATGCTTCTGTTGGACCCGTCGCTACCCAGACCAACCCAGGCAGCGATTGGAGCAGTTGGAGCCAACGCTATTTCGATTCGGGAGACAAAATCACCTCGCCCAGTCCGCGTAAATTCGTCGCCATCCGAGCGACCTTTCTCACGGAAAATCCCCTCGTGGCAGCTACACTGCGTTGGGTGAAACTCAACTTTGTAACGCCAGTCGCCAAAACAGTTGTTGGCGAGGTGCTGCCCGCCCAACTCGAGGTAATTGGTGCTGAGCAACTATTTTCCTATTTCGTCCGCACGACCTTCGAGCCGGCCAACGAGGGCTTTGACGAGATTCTTATTGAAGCTCCCTCCAGCGTCAAAATGAAATTCAAGCAAGCCCATCTGAGCCTCACAGGGCAGCCAACTCAAACCTATACCGCTCAAAGCGAGGGCTTTGAGGTCATGTCTGATGATTCCGATTCCCTTTGGGTGCGTCTGCCCACTCCTATCAAAGGGACCGACGAGGCCGCGTTGATTGAGCTTCAGTTTGAAGCGACCATATTCGATTTTACCACATTCTTCAATGGCTCTATCGGCTATTCTTCCATTCCCAATTCGTGGCAAAGAGTGGACCCGGGCGATGCAAACGAGATCACGGATAGCGAAAAAACCGTGATTTTGGCCCTTGAAAGAGGTGCGGTACTGGGGGATATCGAAGTAAAAAATGAAATCTTCACCCCTAACGGCGACGGCATCAACGACGATATGGCTGTGAGTTTTTCACTCATGCGAGTGAAGTCATCAACGCCGTTACAGGTGAAAATATACGATCTAGGTGGGCGTCTCGTTCACCAACTGCGCGATGAGTACATAACCACGGGACGGCATTCCGTGGCCTGGACCGGAGTCAATGAATCCGGGGCTTTGGTGCCCCCTGGCATATATGTGCTGAGGACCGACATTACGGTCGATTCAAAATCGAGTAGAAATACCTCGGACTACCGCTTAGTGCATGTCTCCTATTGATCTTCTACGATCCGAGAGGAACAGGTTGAACGAACCACCGTTGGTCAGGACAGCGCTATTAGCGTTTTCTTGTCTATTGCAGGGACTTGCACCGATCCAAGTCTATGGAGAGACGATCGTCCTTGGAGGCCGTCCAGGTACTCTAGCCTGGGATGGCCATTATTCCGAGACATCGGTTATCGATTTTGACACCAACCCCGGCCAAATTCAGCCTGCTCAGACAGGTCCCGAAGACAATATCGCCCTGAAAATATTTGAAAGAGGAGGGGCCGTAACGTCGCCTAACGCGAGAATAGTGCTCGAAATATCCCAGAGTCTTTTGAAGGAACGATTGGCACATATGGTCAGTGGCGATACGACCAAGGCATTTGAAGTGAAGGGCGGTTCCCCTACAGGCGTTATATTTAGGATAGATTTGGGCGAGCGCTTGGGGGTCAATCGGATCAAATTTTTCCCTCGGAAGGGGTTTGAAGAGTTTCTCCTGAAAGGCTATGAATTGTTGCTGAACGACGGCAGCGAGGAGCAGAAAACCCTAGCCGGAACGCCGGATTTCAAGGTTTTTAAGACCGAGGAACGCAACCTCGAGCCAACCGTTGACCTAGACCTGCCCCTGCAGTTTGTTCGTTTCATAGAGGTGAAGCAACTAGTGCGAGGGGAGTGGGAGATTGACGAGTTTCAAGTCTTTGGCGCGGGTTTCGCCTCTAAGGCATCGTATACCTCAAGAGTGTTCGATCGAGGACAGCCCGCTATCTTTGGCGACATAACATGGGCTAGGGGAAGCATCGGCGAACCAACAAAAACGGATGCCATCTTATCGACCCGGAGTGGCAAGACACCGGATCCCAGCGATTCGCTGTCTTGGAGCGCTTGGTCCTCTCCCTATCCTGCTGGAGTCCACACGGCTATTGAATCACCAGCCCCGCGTCGTTTTTTTCAGTTCCGTTTACTTCTTAAGACCAGCGATATCCTAGCGGCGGCGACAGTTGATTCCCTCGCCTTTGAGGTGTCCCCAGCCCTAGCCGACTCGCTGGTGGGTGAGATATGGCCCCAAAGTGCTCTGATCGGGCAGAATACCTCCTTTACTTATGCCGTGAGAACCGTCAACAGCCGAGGCTTTAACCGTCTCAACCTAAAGACTATGGCACCGGTAGATGTAGTGCGATCCGTGCAAATAGATGGAACCGATGTCGAATGGGAAAAGGCGGATACAGACGATGGGGTCCAAATTAGCTTCCCCCGGATTGTGGGGAACCGCACTTTGCGGGTCGCCTTTGAGAACGTGGCATTGCAGTACAATACCTTTTTTGCCGGCAGAGTCTTTGATAGCCAAAAACCGGACAATCTGCCCCAGGTAGTCACTGAGGGAGACGCAGCCTCTGATTTTGAGGCGCAAGGGGACGACCTTTCGGTCGAGATCTCGGTGGGCAAAGACCTCATTCATTTCATGGAAGTGGCTCCCGTCCCTTTTACTCCCAACGGCGATGGCCTAAATGATGAAGTCCTAGTGACCTACGACATAGTCAACCTGACGGGTGGTGCTTTGGTTTCGTTGGAGATATACGATCTTTCTGGAAGACGTGTAAAGGCGATCTATTCAGGGTTGGATCCCAGTAGGAGATACCAAAGGGCTTGGGATGGAACGGACGAGAGCGGGGCCAAGGTGCTACCCGGAACCTATTTGGTGCGAGTGGAAATTGATGCAGATTCAGGAGCTGAGAGTAAAACAAAAATTGTCCCAATAGTCTATTGATCATTCCCATTTTACCTGAAAGCTAGGGCGAAACTCTCATGCTGATCTGCCATATTTGCAGCACTCTAATGCGCGGTATTAGTCTAGCTACCATAGTTTGCTCCTTATTCTCGTCCACGTTAGCTTTCGACACCGACGCGCAAGCCCAAGATGTCGATCCGGCGCGTATAAAAGGTGTGCGCCGGGGGGCCGAACTCACTTTTGAACCAACCGGGTCCGGCGTGCTGTTTGGGGCCTTGGACCCGGCGGTCAAAAAGTGGTACGCACCCCAAGAACTTTTCCTAGAATACCGTTGGAAACAGTGGGAATACACCAACTACGCAAGGGACCACTACAATCGCTATGTGGATATCAATTTAGCCGGAGATTACTTCTACGATATTTACGGTTCTTACATCACTAGGGGGTGGTTGGTCTACGACTGGTCCCAGACGCAGCCCCAGCAAGGGGGCAGCAATTTATTCAAGACCGAGAGATTCCAAAACTTTTTCAGCAATTTGGTCATTGCTTCTGATCAGAAGGGGCAACATAACTTGGCCATAACCATAGGCAATGAGATCCGCTCGACCCTTACCCCAATGACCTTCTCAAAGCCAGCCTTGGACGGAATCCAGGTGGACTACCAAGCCGATAAATACCAGGTCACGACGATCCTTTCTCGGATCTCTTCTCCCGGCGGAGCCGGTACTCGCAACCCTGCGGTCAACCAAACAACCAGCCTGACAACGCTGATGGGTGGGCGGGCCATTGCCCAAGTGGGCGATTTCATCAGCATCGGGGCCAACTATGTAAGTGCCCACAATTCCTTCCAACTCTTGGACGCCTTTGAAGGAACCCCTAGAAGTGGTTCGATCACTTCTAGTCAAAACGCTGAAAATATCACCCAGCTTTTCGTCCGTCTGACCGACGATTCGCCCGAAGATAACGAAGGCGGTGCTACCCTCTTCGCTTGGGATATGATCATAGAAGCCGAAGTCGAAATCATTGATGAAGAGGGAGAAAGGGCGTTTAGGCGAGAGGTTATCCGGGCCAGCGAAGCCGGTCTCAAACCCTCGCCCCAGGGCGGCTTTCAGCGCTTGGGTTTCTGGGAAGCCAGCGGCTCTGAGCAGATCGAATTAGTATACGATTTTTCCGAGGGAACCTACATTGGCCCCGACCCCTCGGAGATAAGAAGAGTGACTTTTGAACTGGTGGTTGCCAACGACTACAGAATCGAAGTGTCTTCGAACCGCCAGACTAACCGGCAAAACAGCAACGTGTTTCTGCTGGCGGCCAGATCCCAAGAAAATGTCAAAGATGGCTCCAATCTCAGAGTCCTCAAGATCCCGTACGGTTTGCCGACCGCCACCGAAATTTTCGGTTTCACTCTGGAGGCGAACAATCTTGGGGGGCTTGATTTCTACGGCGAATTCGACCGCAGTAGGAGTTACCGAAAATACCCCAATAGGCAGCATACAAAACACCTATCGGCTTTTGACCAAGGTGATGGCTGGATGGTGAATCTGTCGAAAACCGCTCAGCCGTGGTTCTTTTTTGGCGAGGCTTACAGTATGGACCACAATTATAATACAAGCGCTATCTTGGCCCGGGGCGAGATCAACATAGATTACGAGGATCGGACGAGATTCTACTACGAACTCGTCGACGACAACGACGATCAGGATCGTTTCCCCGATTGGCAGAGGATAAACGAAAGCATAGACCTGAACGTATTTCCCGGCTTAGATGAGAACGTCGATTTTATCTCCGATTTCAATCAAAATGATAGCGAAGATCTGCCCAACTTAGTGCCCGACTACGACGAGCCCTTTCTGCGCTATTCTACGGACCGACCCGAATATCTATTCGGCATAGATATGAACAACAATATATGGATAGACCGGTTCGAAAACGACGATGAAGCAGATTTTCCCTATGGTAGGGATTTAAGCGGGTATAATCTTTATGCGGGCGTCAATATTACTCCAGAGGTGAGGTTGACCGTCGGCCGCACCGACGAAAGCCTCATTGCCGGCGATGGAGAAAACACTACCCATTATTTGCTTTTTACGCTGGAAAAGGACTACCCCGGCCTAGGCCGGGTGAGGATTTTTGAGAATTTTAGGCTGGCTAAGGACAATATAGAGAATGACCTTCGCCAGTGGGACGAATTCGAGAGGCGCAACGTCCCTACCATTGATCCTCTGGCGGCCCGGAATACGTGGATAAATTCGTCCTATATAAGCTTCAACTATACCAAGCTGAAGAATCTAAACCTCGTCAACAAGCTAAAATACGACCGCTGGCATCAAAGGGAGAAACAACCCGACTTGCGACGGGACTTCGTTTTTGTGGGCCTAATCAATAAAGTGGACTATGTTCTCAAATTCGTTAATCTCGATATCCAGCCAAAAATTAAAAACGAACTGAGGATAGAGTCTCCAGCGCTTAAATCAGATCCCAAACGCAAGGAGGACACCCTGATTTTCTCTTTACTAGCTCGGTGGCCATTGTTTAATAACTCCACTATGCAGGCAGGCGTGGAGTATACCGTTTTCCAGCAGCTCAGGGATGCAGATAAGGCGGTCAAAGAAGGACTGCTGGACGACTTCAGTGAAATTGTGGGTGCGGCCCAGTTCTCCAATAATTCAAACTACTTGGGCTACAGTTTGACAACCCTGATGGGACTCAGGCTGACCAGAAGAGCCATAGACAACGAAACCGAAACGGGCAGAATGGCTTTTGCTACGGTATTTGCCGGTTTGGACTAATCTACCAGTGCGTAGGAATGCAGAGGAGATCTGAGCTGAATGCCAAGAGAGATAACTGTATTTGTGCTTTTATTACTCGCGATTTTAACCGTGCTCATGGGTTGCACAGTGGAAATGGGAGACCGGGTCGTCGCTCAGATAGGTGATGAGGAGATAACGGTTGACCAGTTGCGAAAATTTATGGATGGCCTCCCCGAATACGCCAAGGCGGAGCGCACTGGGATAGAAGAAGCGAGGAATCATTTGAACACCATGATCAATATCGAACTGCTGATCATGGAGGCGAAGGCGGCCGACCTCGACGAAAGCCCTGAACTTCGCGCCCGGCTAGAAAGGGGCCGGCTGGAAAAGTTGGTCAGCATTTTCCAAGATAGGGCACTGGAAGTGGAAGAGGAAGTAGAGGAAAGCGAAGTGCGGGGATACGCTGAACGCATGGGGTTCACTAGAGCGGTCAGATTAGCCGATATAATGGTTTCCAGCCGAGAAAATGCCTTGGCTGCCCTTAGGGAACTCAAAAATGGGGTTCCTTTTGGGCAAGTTGCCAAAAAATGGTCCATAAACGAAAAAACCTCGGCCCAAGGCGGGGACTTGGGCCGTTATACCACCCGAGAACACATGATCACGCCCCTTCAGGACAAGCTATTTTCCCTTGCCTTGGGCGAAGTCTCCGAGCCCATAAAAATTGGTGGGCACTATTCGATTTTCACGATCATAGCCGATTCTACCATCGAACTCAGTCCTCAGAGAAGGCTGGCGATCCAAATGGGACTAAAAAAGGAGAAAAATCAGCGAGCGCGATCGATTTTAGTTGCTGAACTCAAGGAAAAATACCACCTCGAATTGGATCGGGAAGGTCTCGCTCTCATTGTCGAAAAGTTACGTGGCGGTACATCTTTTGCCACGGAGACTGAACGCAATGTAGTTCTCTATCGGTACGACGGCGGAGAAATAACCGCTCAAGACTTGGCAGAAGCTGGCCGCGTCCTAAAAGGCAATGCCTTGGCCCAACTCAGCGACTCCAGCCAAGTGATCGCTTTTGCCGAGCACCATGTCGTGCCCAATGCGATGCTCTTGGAAGCGGCCCTGCGTGCTGGTATAGACGAGGAAGCAGAGATGATCGAGTGGTCGGAAAATCAGGCAAAGCAATTTTTGCTACAGGCCCTCAGGGCGCGAGTCCTAAGAGCTAAAGTGACCATCGCTGAGAACGAGTTACGCCAATTTTACGAGGCGCATGCGGAAAGGTATCTGCACCCCGAGCAAATCGAAGTACAGGAGATTCTGGTAGAGACGAAGGCCGAGGCACTGAGGTTGATGGAGCAGATCCAAAAAGGGGCCCCATTAGGCGATTTGGCCAAGAAGTATTCTATTCGGTCGCTAGAGGATCGGGATGAAGAGGGCCGATTCCACTTCCACCTTTTCGAAAAGGACTTTTTCGGCGGTTTTGTAGAAGTTGCCGAAAAAGCCGAGATAGGAGCGCTCACCGGTCCGGCCAAGGTCAATGAGGGTTATTCCATATTTAAGGTGCTTTCTAGGGAGCGCAAGCGGGAGACTTTTGAGGAGGCTGAGTGGAGAGTCCGGTCCCAACTTAAAAGAAAAAAAAACAAAAAGGCCTTTAATCAGTTTATCGAAGAAGTGTGGAACAAATACGCAGCGAAAGTGGTTGTTCGGGAGGATAACCTCAAAGCCGCTTTCGGGAAGGGGTAGGGGCCCATAGTCCTACTCTGCGTAGAGGTTGGCTCCCATCTCCATAAAGGCGTAGGGGCCGTTTTGGCGGACCACCAGCAGCTTATTGGCCGGTGCCGATGGTACTGTTTGACGGGAGCCGTCGGGCCAAGTGATCTCCACTTCATCTGCCCCTTCCGCCCCACCCAAGCCGAAGAACACACGCATATCGTTGTAGGAGAGATAGCTGGAAGCACCGTTGGCCGTGCGCCACTGGGATCGGCCGCCGGCCAGCAAACGGACCTTGGCACCCACGGCATCGCGATTGGGGCCACGGCCCAAGAGTTGGACTACGAGCCAGTTGTTGGTGGGAGTGAAATCGTTGCGCAGCAGGGTGGCTGCCTCATCCAAATTGACGACAAAAATGTCTATATCGCCGTCGTTGTCGTAGTCGCCAAAACTGGCACCGCGGCTGACTCTTTTAAGGTCCATTCCCGGGCCAGCTGTAGCTCCTATATCGATTAAACGGTCGCAACCTTCGTTGCGGATTAGCTGATTGCGCTGGGGGTAGGAAGTGCTCGCAATAGTGCTAGCTACCTGCGGATAGACATGACCGTTAGCGACGAATAGATCCAAGTCGCCGTCCCTGTCATAATCGAAGAATTGGGTGCCCCACCCCAGCATACCAAGTGTAGGTTCTTCTAGACCGATATAGGCCGTTATATCTTTGAAATGGCCCTCCCCGTCGTTGCGGTAGAAGGTATTACTCTCGCGAAAGAAATGGGTTATATAGAGGTCGAGGTCCCCGTCGGCGTCATAGTCTCCGCCGCTGACCCCCATACCCGCCTCTTCTTCACCGTATTCGTTATATGCGATGCCGGCCTTGAGGCCAATTTCGCTAAAGGTGCCATCGCGGTTGTTGTCGAAGAGTACATTGGGAGTTGCGTCGTTGGCCACGAAGAGATCGGTGTCGCCATCGTTGTCGAAGTCTTCGGGCAGTACACCCAACCCGTAGTAGCGGTTGGCCCAGGAGATACCCGAGGGACGGGTGACGTCGGTGAAGGTATTGTCTCCGTTGTTGCGGTAGAACAGGTCGGCGGCTCCAAGTAGGCCTTGGGGACCGCAGAAGATATCGATTCCCTCGTAGGTGCAGGCCTTATCCGGAGGAGAGTCAAAATCGTAGACTAGGTAATTGGCGACGTATAGGTCGAGATCACCATCGCCATCGTAATCAAAAAAAGCGGCGCTGGAGCTATAATCGTTCCCTGCTACCCCAGTGGAAATGTCCACAAAGGTACCGTTGCCTCGGTTGCGGTAGAGGATATTGGAACCGTAATTGGTCACGTAAAGATCGCGGTACCCATCACCGTCAATGTCGCCCACGGTGCATCCCATGCCCCAACTGCGGTCCCCGACGCTGGCTGGTAAGGCCACATCAGCAAAAGTGCCGTTGCCTCGGTTGCGGTAGAGGACATTGCCTGGTCCGGATTTTTGCCGGTAGGTATTGATAGTAGCGCCGTTGACCGCGTATAGGTCGAGGTCGCCATCGTTATCGTAGTCAAAAAAAGCAGCCCCTCCGCCGGAGGTTTCGACAATGTGCTTTTTATTATGTCCGCCGGCCACGTATTGGAAGGTGATGTGCGCCTCCTCCGTTTGGTCGGTGAATTGGGGTAGAACAGATTCCGGCAGCAGCACGGCCAGCACTAGGGCAAAGGCAAGGGCTTGGCGGTAATAAAAAAAGTCCATACACTCATCGCTGTAGAGGTGAATTAAGCAGATAATGGTAGTATGGATAGGGAATTATAGGTCTTAGCCTTTGCTGCGGCAAGGACAGGGGACCGTAGGATGTGGATGGTAGTTTTGCGACTTTTTTATTAAAAAGTCATATACTCTCGCCATTCATGGATCCAGAGGTGCGGAATGAGGCAGATTTTTGCCGTCCTAATGATGGGCATCACGTGCGCGGCTGCGGGGCGATCCGAGAACATTGTTGTGGAGCTTCGCGATGGAGTCGCGATGGAATTTGTGTGGATCGAACCAGGTACTTTTCTGATGGGGTCGCCAACCTCAGCCCCTACACGGGGCGAAGACGAAGGCCCACAGCACGAGGTTTCGATAAGCAAGGGATTCTACTTGGGTATATTTGAGATTACCCAAGCCCAGTGGGTTGCGGTGATGGGGACAGCGCCGTGGACCCGGCGCAAGTACGTACAGGCCAAGCCGAATCGCCCGGCAGTCTATATCTCGTGGATCGATATGCAGGAATTCCTCCGTCGCTTGAACGAAGCCGCCGATGGGGATTTGTATCGCCTGCCCACCGAAGCCGAGTGGGAATACGCCTGCCGGGCAGGGACCGCGACGAGCCGTTCCTTCGGGGATGACGAAAGCCAGTTGGGCGACTATGCGTGGTACATAGGAAACGTGGGTGAAGCAGAGGGGAAATTTGCCCAGCCGGTGGGTTCAAAGCAGCCGAATTCGTGGGGTCTGTACGACATGCATGGCAATGTATGGGAGTGGGTGCAAGACTGGTACTACAACGTCTATTCAAGCACCAAACAGGTGGATCCTACAGGAGTTGCTTCGGGCTCTACCCGCGTTATGCGCGGAGGTGGTTTTGTCAATCACGCCCGCAACGTACGGTCGGCCAAACGCTTCAGCTTTGATCCTTCGCTCCGCTACTGTGCTATTGGAGCACGCCTAGTGATGAGAAAATAAACAGCCTCTCTTTATTGCTCAAACGACTTATCCATTAGTTAAAATACGACTATATGACAATCCATAGAGATGAATATTGAAGAAGAGATTTCCGCTCCAATCCCGCATGTGGAGAAAAAAACACCAGCCGACCTACGGAGACTTTAAAGGTATCTCGACTCGGGCCATCTTACTGGGAGCGGTACTGGCTTTTCTGCTAAATCTACTCGACGCCTATGCTACGACCCTCATCCGAGGTTCGTATTTAACCCTGAATTTCAGCACTCCAGCGGCCTTATTCTTTTTCTTTTTTGTCGTACTTACCAGTGCCTTGGTTGCCTGTCTCCACCGGCCCTTGGCCTTGAACCAAGCCGAGTTGGTAACCATTTATATCATGCTAGTGGTGGCTTGCTGTGTTCCCGGCATGGGTTTCACCCAGTTCATCATACCCTGCTTGCTGGGCTCCACCTACTATGCCACACCCGAGAACAACTGGGATTTTCTCTACAACCAGTACATCCCCAGCTGGATGATTCCCCGAGGCGAGAACGCGGCGCGTTTTTTCTTTGAAGGTCTGCCCGAAGGCGAGGCTATCCCTTGGGGCATCTGGGTCGTACCTCTGAGTTTCTGGTACGGGTTTTTTCTGGTACTCAGCTTCGCCATGATCTGTACCATGGTCATTCTACGTCGCCAGTGGATGGACCGAGAAAAGCTGGTCTATCCACTGGTCCAAGTGCCCATGGAGATGATCGGTCGAGAAAAAGAGAGAATGGTCGGTCGGTCGTTTTTCACTAACAAAGCCATGTGGGTCGGTTTTGCTGTATCATCCATTCTGCTCAGTGTCAATGGCCTGCACTCCTACTTTCCGACCTTTCCGCAGATCACTAAAACCTTCGTATTGCCCTTGTTCCGCGATACGGTCGGCCTGAATTTCTGGTTTAGTCCGCCTTGGACAGGTTTTTTCTACTTCGTCAACCTCGATATCACGGCTTCAATCTGGATATTCTACATCCTCACCACTGTCCAGCGGGGCATCTTCAATATCGTCGGCCTGCAGAGCACACAGCGGATCGATTTCTACTCTATCGAACCTTTCTTGGCCCACCAGGGTATGGGCTCTATGATAGTCTTTGTGCTGGTGGGGTTGTGGGTGGGACGCGGCCATCTACAAGATGTATACCGCAAAGCCTTCCATGGCGACGAAGAAGTCGACGACAGTGGCGAAATTCTATCCTACCGACAGGCCCTTTTCGGACTGGTAGCGGCACTTGCCCTAGTGGTGGTTGGCCTATGCATGATGGGACTAACTTTTCCCACGGCACTGTTATTCCTCTTTGGTGCCATGATGCTGTTTATAGGGCTAACTCGGGTAGTGGCCGAAGGGGGCATCCCGGCCATGCGGCCCCCCATCATGACTTCGAGCTTTGTCATTTCGGGGGCCGGTGCCTCGGCCTTGGGTGCTTCGGGTCTGGTGGCCTTGGGCTTTTCCTACGGGTGGCATTCCGAAGTACGCTCTTTTGTCATGGCGTCTGTAGCCAACGGGCTGAAGATGGGTGAGATTATAATCGGTTCCAAGCGCCGGCTATTGTGGGCCGTGGTCATTGCCATTGTAGTCAGTCTGGTCGGTTCGTCGTATATGACCTTAGTGTTGGCCTATAAATATGGGGGCATCAATCTCAATCCGCTCTTTTTTGTGGGGCAGGCCCCCACTTTCGGTCCTCGGGATATGGCTCCGCGAATCGCCACAGAGCTGCCCGGCCCAAGACTGGACGCTTGGCTGTTTATGGGCATTGGTGGGGGAGTGATGGCTCTGCTGATGTGGGCGCGGCACCAGTTCGTCTGGTGGCCGCTCAATCCCCTCGGCTATACCATCAGTGCCAACTGGAAGACGGGACATATCTTTGGTAGCGCCTTTCTTGCTTGGCTCCTCAAACTGTTGATTCTGCGCTATGGCGGTCCCAAGCTATACCGAAATTTGCGACCATTTTTTCTCGGCCTGATCTTGGGCGAGATCGTAACGGCGGGCGGATGGTTAGTGCTGGATTATATAACCGGACACATGGGGAGCTTTCTCACGCAGATCTAAGAAAATCCTCCTCTGCCCGGCATGGCAGCACATAGGCCCTAGCCCCTCAAGGCCCTTTGGGTTCTATTGACCGCGCAGATATTCGTCTGATTTGGCCGCATTGGGGGACCAGTACCTCATGTCCAACCTCCCTTGTTTATGGCTTCTTCAACTAAAACGAGGAAAATATAGAATTTGGGCACACTCCTGATTGTTGCCCGGCGAGTACTCCGCCACCACCGGCAGCACGACGGCTTTATCGACGCCGCATTCGTCCATATTGGAGGTCGGTGCCGAGGCTGGGATTGGTGGTTTACCCCTCGGACACGGGCAGTACGAGCCGCGAAGGATGCACTGCCGAGTGATGCACGGCGTTGGTTGCCACGACTAGCTCGGTGTCGGCTAGGTCGTTTTTGCCCGTGTTGTGATTGCGGTCGTGGTTGGGAAAGTCGCTCGATGTGACCTCTAGACGGATGCGGTGGCCCGGCTCAAAGCGGCAGGCCGTCGGCCCCATGCGGATGCGGAGATCCACCACGTCCCCTGGCGTCAGCCGCTCTTCGACGTCGAGGGAGTTGCGGTGGCGGACGCGCACCATGCCATAGCACATCTCCGGCGCTGGTCTGCTCGCCATCTCACCGCCTGCGCCAGCCGCGGTCGGGTGCTCGTCCACCAGCCGCGCGAAAAAGTCCGTGTCCGGTGCCGACGAGCTGACGAAGAGCACGGCTTCTGGATAACCGGCGATCTCCACGGCTGCGCTCAGCGGCTCCGAGCGATAGCAGAGGATGTCGGTGCGCCCTTCGAGTCGGCGGCGGTCCGCCGGCCCGGTGAACCACTCCCGCGTCCACAGCGTCGGCACGGGATTGCGGGGATCGTAGTCGAAGCGGTCGGCCTCGCTGCCATCCCGCCCGCCAGCGGTCGATAGCCGACCGGAACCGCCGAACTTGGCGTCTCCATTGCTGCTCAACAGGTACTCACAGGGCGTCGTGCCCGCTGGCGGCCAAGTGTCGGCCGAGCGCCATCGCCCCTGCCGCCCTCCCATTGCGAAGTAGCGCACCGCTGGCTCGCGGTTGACGCCGTTGTCGATTCCTTTGAGCCAGTGGTTGAACCAGCGGATGATCAGGTCCGGCAGGTCGAGCTCGGCCTGTGGCCCGAAGTCGAATCCGGCCACTATGCGGCTGCCGAGGCTCGGGTGATTCCACGGGCCGGCGATCAGCTTCGTCTGCGCCCGCGCTCGCTCGGTGCGACCGTGGCACTGCATTAGCTGAAGATGCCGCATCGAGCCGTTGCAGTGGTCGTACCAGCCGCTAAAGTCGAGATTCGGCACTGCTACTTCCTTATGCACCTCGTCGAATTTCCAAGCCCGCCGGTTCGGGTGTTCAAGCCAGTCTTTCGCGTACTCCGCTAGCCTCGGCGGCAGGTGCCGGGGGAAGTCGAGCCACGGCAGGTAGCCGATCCAGTGCCCCTCGCCGGCGACCTCGTCCCACTCCTGCCGCGCTTGCTCCGGCGCGTGCGGTGGCGGCAGTCCGTGTCGGCGTCGCAGATCCGGTGCCATAGAGGTGAGCCACCACTTGATGCGCCGCCCCGGCCGAAACCCACCCGGCCAGTCAACCTCGGTCAACTCCAACGGGATGGTGTACGCACACATGGCTACCAGATGCGGGGGGCGCAGCTTGGCTAGCTGCCACTGCATCCAAGCGTTGTACGAGGCCCCAAGGGTGCCGACCCTGCCGTCGCACCAAGACTGCGCCGCCAGCCACTCCACGGAGTCGTAACCATCCTCAGCGTCGCCCGTGTGCTCCACGGTGAACGGCACCCAGTCGCCCTCGGAGCCGTAGCGACCGCGCGAGTCCATAGTGGCCACGGCGTACCCAGCGCGCACGTACCGCTCGAATCCAGACTTTGGGCGGTCGTACGGGGTGCGCAGCAGGATTCCGGGGAACCGGCCGTCGGCGTCGGGGCGAAACACGTGCGCCTCCATGCGTACGCCGTCGCGCATGGGCACTTGGACGTCAGGCTCAGTGAGGATTCCTAGGGTGCCGCTCATCGCACCGGCTCCATCTATTCTGGATTACTACTATTGAAGACCCTACTATTTGCAAACATAGCAAAGTGCTTCGGCGAGCGCGAAAGGTTTAGTGGATACACCTTCAGGGCCTTCTTCTTGGGTGCGCTCTTCGCCGCGATTCTCGCCGCAGGGGCCCCTAGTCCTGCGCGGCTCGTATATGCCCCAAGATTTTTCTACCCTTGGGGCACTCTTCCTGCTCAGTGCCTTTGCCATTTTCGTGGCTCTGACCCGCATCGTCGCCGAAAGTGGAGTGCCCGAAGCACGCACTCCGATGATGCCGCAGAGCTTCGTCGCCGCGGGGGTAGGCACGGCCGCAGTCGGCGAAACCGGCATTACCGCTCTCGGCTTCTCCTTTACTTAGGCCACTGAACTGCGCGTCGTGGTAATGGCTTCGGCCGCCCACGCTCTCAAATTGCTCGACGGCCAGCAGGGACGCCACCGCCCCTTCTTCTGGGTGCTGATGCTCGCGGTGCTGGTCAGCATGGTTAGCTCGCTGTGGGCGATCCTCGATTTGTCATACCGCTACGGCGGCATCAACCTCAACCGTTGGTTTTTTGGCGGCGGTGCCCGCGCCCCTTTCGAGAGCTTTGTCGCCCGCCTCTTGCTCAACCCCACCGGGCCTAGCTGGGAAGGCTGGTTTTCCACGGGGATCGGCGCTGCGATCATGGGCGGCCTGATGCTGGCCCGGCATTACTTGACGTGGTGGCCCCTGCACCCCATTGGCTTCCCCATCGCCGGCCTGTGGCTGATGAGCCACTCTTGGTTTTCGATCTTTTTGGCGTGGCTTTGCAAGGCCATCGCCCTCAAGTACTGGGGGCCACGCGGCTTCCGCGCCGCCCGCCCTTTCTTCCTGGGGGCGATCCTCGGCCAGTTTGCCAGCGCCGGAGTCTGGCTGGTCATCGACGCCTGTACCGGTATGACCGACAACCGCATCTTTAGCTGGTGATTGTCAGGGGCGTTTCCAGCGTTTCCAGCGATAGAGCAAGGCGAAATTGGGAATGGGGCGAATGCCGTCGTCGGACACGAGAAAAATGGCGATGGTGCAGCCCGTGAAACCCCTACATGTCGCGCAATAGCACTATAAACAACCCCATGTCCTCCTGTTCGTCGCCGCCTAAATCCACGCTGACTCCTGCGTTTAGCACCGTGCCATCGCCGAGGCCGATGTCGAGATTCGGCTCTAAGCGGACGCTGAGGTTCTCCTCTAGGTCGGAGGTGTTGGACGCGAGGAGCAAGTCGAGGTACGCGCTTAGTTTTTCGCTGAATACTTGGGCTGGCTCGAGCAAGAAATCGACGACGAGGCCCTCGTCGGTGTAGCCTTTGAGCGCGGCAACCTGCAGCCGGGTATTGAGGCGGAAGGCGGAACCGATTCGCGTGGTCTGCATGAAACCAACGGCCAGTCCCGGGTTGGGAATGTCGCCAGCTGGCAGGGCGATGCTGGCGGTCGCCGCGCGGTTGGAGCCGAGCTGGTACTTGCCGCCGACCACGATCGACGAAAAGTTGGAACTTCCGTCCTTGAAAAAGCCAAAGGTGAGATGCGCACCCGCTTCAAAGCGAGCGCGGGGATTGAATTTGGCCATGGCCACGATATCGCTTGCGTCCTTGAGATCCTTGATCGTGGATGGGGAGGCGGTCGTGTACACTCCAACATCGACGCTAGTGTAGCCTGTGCCGCCCGGCAGGACGTAGTAGGGGTCGTAGCTGAGGGGATGTTGGGCATGGACGGCCGTGTCCACTAGCGCGACCATGCCGATCAGTACGCAAAGCAGGTGCATGAGATCTCCTAAATATTGTGAGGGGGTGTCAGAAGCCGCAGCGCTTGCAGGCGCGGAAGAAAGGCTCGGCCATGGCGTAGGCACCGCGAAAGACCATGTCGCTGGTGAGGGGATGCACGCAGATCAGGCGCGCGCCGTTGTCGATGGCCTCGACCATGCCGTCTTCGATGTCTTGGGGGTCCTCCATCGCACCGTGCCCAACGACGCGGCCGGTGTGGACGCCGCGCTCGGCCGCGGCGCGGAAAAGGGCGTTGACCGCGTCGTTGACTTCGGGGAGGTCGCCCTCGCGCAGGATGGCGTCGAAGGGGCCGACAAAGCCACAGGCCTTGTTGCGCCCTTGGGCAGCCATCAGGTCGAGGACGCGGTCCCGGGTCTCGATGTCGATGATGTATTCCTTGGTCTCGAACTGGATCCAGCCTTGGGTCTCGGTCTCGGTACCGCGCAATTCGTCGGGAGTGAACATCATGGTCCGCTCACCGTCGCGGACTGGATACCCACCGCGGTCGTCCGGGGTGGCTTGGCCGGGGACGGGGAAGTTGATGGCGCGGTAATAGCGCTCGGCCTCCTCGTAAGTGGTGCCATAGGGACGCATCGTCGCCCGCGCCCCGAGCTGGAAGACGTCGCCGTGTTCGGAGCGGGCCTCGCGGGCTAAACGCTGAACCGGCAGGATGCCATGGCGCGAGAGGACGGCGTTTTGCTCGCGGCCATACCAGCCTTCCCACTGGCTGTGCTCGGCGTCATTGACCATCCACGACCATCCCGCCTTGGCCCAAGAATGTACCTCGGCGTCGCGCAGCTTGTGCCATGGCACGTCGTTGAAGCCGCCCAATAGGGGCGGGGTTTTGGCCACGGACGCGTACGAGTCGAGGATTTCCTTGAGCGGGTTGCGCGCGGGGTTGAGGGCATAATTGTAAGCGCGGCGAGCGAACTCCTCGGCTGCGAGGGGCCGGCTGCCGCCGATGGCTGCGATGGCGTCCACTTAGGTATCTCCTTGTTTCTGGGTCAAATTATGTCGCGTTCCTTCTAAATATAAAGAGCCGCAATGTCCGTTGTAGGTGCTGGCGTCCTAGCTGGTCGGGAGCATGTCGGCCAGCAGCGTCGCCAAGCCCAAAAACGAAAGGAAGCCCACTATATCGGTCACGGTCGTGAGAATGATCGAGGACGCCTAGCCCAGTTTGGACAGCACGACCGGAATGGCCAGCCCGTTGAAAACGCCGATTACCAGTTCCTTGACAAGGACGCGAGCCGCGTACGAGCCGCACGAGTCCCCGCATGGTCACGGCGAGGGTCTGCACACCCGTTAGCTCCCGCATGCTGACGACGCCGACAAGCCGTTGATCGTCAGCTACCACGTAGAGATAGTAGAGAGCGTGATCGGGATTGCGCTGGAGCCGCGCTAGCACTTGGCAAACCGGCTCCTGCTCGAATGCGCTGACCCACGTCGTAGGACTTGTTGACATAGTGCATGGCGAGGATGTTGGCGGTGGTGCTGCGGACATCCAGCCCAAACGCAAAAGCCGCGCCGGCGAGGATCGCGGCGAGCACGATCAAGAAGATGTCCGTCAGCAGCGATACATCCACTCCGAGTTGCTTGGTTGCCACGAGAATGGCCGCGCCGACGATGAGGCCCCGGACGAGGCGGGCCAATTGCCGCCCCTGATGCGGGCCGTGCTCGTTGCCGCCTCGCTGACGAGGCGACCTCCGACGACGTCGGCGAATGAGACCGCGACCGCCACGATGACCTTGGGCAGGTAGTGCGCTAGTGCGGCCAGATAGGTGGTCAAAACCGGGAGGCCGACGACCTCGCTCGTCACCATGACCGCGACCGACAAGACGAGCCAGTAGATACTGCTCGAGACGATGCGCCCGAATCCCTTGTCGGCTAAGACCTGTTGCCAAGCGGCCTTGGTCGTTGTCGCAGCAATCCGCTTGGAAAAACGCTCGATCACTCGGCATGCGGTCGCGCGGAGCACCCGCGCCACGAGCCACCCGACAGACAGCACCGACTTGGACAGCACGTGGAAGAGATCTCTTTAATGGAACCAAGGACGGCGAGCATCTCAGCGGATGGGCTGGGATCCATAAGACCCCTCCAGTTACTTTTTTTGCCGGATCACCATCGAGACGATGGCCAGCCAATAGAGGTTCTGCACGACGGCAAAATAATAGACGACCCCCATGAGGTGGTCAAACACCGCGCCCAACGCGAAAACCATCAGATAGACGTCGATTCCACTACGCAGATAGTTGCGCAGTTTCAGCGGCGGAACGCCCACAAAGCCCGCCAAGCGACCCATCAGGCCACGGCCCGCGGATTCCGCTAGTTGGCCCTTGCCAAAGGCCGTGGCGTTCATCAGGGTGGCGATGTGGGTCATGGCTAGCGACGCGAAGACGACAAACGAGTAGAGATAGGCGTGAGGATAGTCGTTTTGGTGCTCTAATGCCCGTCCCAACGCGAGGCATAGCACCAACTCGGCGATGCGGTCGAGCAGGCCGTCGAACCAAGCGCCAAACGGTGAGCTAAGGCCGCGCAAACGAGCGAGTTCGCCGTCGCAGCAATCGAGCGTAAAGGACAGTTGGATGAGTAGGCCAGCCCCGATGAGGGCGATGCGCTCGCCCGTGGAGAGTAAATACGCACCGGGTAGGAGGACGAGAAAGGAAAGGACCGTCACGTGGTTGGGGGTGAGTGGGGTGCGGACCAACAAGCGGGTGAGCAGGGTGGAGAGACGGCGGTTGAACAGGACTTCGACTGGCCCCATGACCGCGGGTTTGCTGGCCTTGAAGTCCGCAGCCGTGTACGGGAGTTTACGCACGGGTGCTCCTATATAGTCCAATTTTTCGGATGCGCTTAGCGAGATAAGTAATGTTGTTCTGCGACCTTATTGCCCTTGGACAACCGCGGGCGCAACGGCAGTCGGCTGGCTTTCCATTGAAATAGTGGTAAAAGACGGTCCAGTCGAGCATGGCTACTCGCGGAAGGGAATCAGGCGCAGGACCTGCTCAATGGACATGCATAGCTCTTCCGCTTCATAGGCCCGTTGGTGCAGAAGAATGGACTCCGCGGTTTTGAGCATGGCCGGATAGGCACTGCGCAGCAAGTGGTTGGCGTAGAGGACCACCTGCACACCGGCATCGATGAGCTGTTGTTCGGTCACCTGACTGAAGGTCGAAGGCATCACGACCAAGGGGACGCGGGAGGGCAACTTGGCGTATTCGTCGCAGAAGGAGAGGATTTCGCACGGGGTCTTTTCTCGACTGTGGATCAGGAGGCCGTCGGCCCCGCTGCCGATGTACGCGTGTGCGCGCTCGATGGCATCGCGCACGTATTTGCCGGCGAGAAAGGACTCAATGCGCGCCACGATCATAAAATCGTCGGCTATTTGGGCCTTTTTGCCGCGCTCGATTTTGTAGGCAAAGGCATCGGCATCCTCTTGGTGCTGTGCGGCCACCGCGCCGGATAGAGAATTCCCCTTGGGATTCATTCTGTCTTCTACGACAATGGCCGAAACGCCGATCCGCTCCAGCGTGCGCACCGCTAAGACAAAATGCTCGACCAAGCCGCCGGAATCGCCATCGAGGATGAGCGGCTTGTTGGTGACGTCCAAAATTTCCTGCACCGTGGCCATGCGCGAGGTGAGATCGATGTATTCGATGTCGGGCTTGCCCTTGGCCGTGGAGTCGGTGAGGCTGCCGACCCATATGGCGTCGAATTCCCGCGTTTGGCCGTCCGCTTCCACTTGCGCGTTCTCGACGATCCGCCCAGTGAGGCCACTGTGCGCTTCGAGCGCGGTCACCAGCGGCTTGGCGGCCAGCAACCGGCGCAACCGCTGGCGGCGGACATCGGGCGTAAAGCCCACTTCGCGGAGGGCCGCATTCAGCCGCGTTGAGGAAATGCCCGGAGTGTACGCCGGCTCGACCACTTCTCCGCCCCACTCTTTGAGCGCTTCGATGACGCGCTGCCGCGCCTCCCGCTGAACGCCGGTGCGCCAGTCGTCGCCGTGGACGAAGTAGCGCGGCCGCAGGCGGCGCACGTTGGACACGTAGTCGAGCGTCGTCTGGGGGATTACCTCGCTTACCCCCTTGATGCTTTCGACGATAGCCTTGCGCTGCTCGTAGTTCAGATAGGGCAGGCGCTTGTAGCTGACCATGGCCTCGTCGGTCATCAGGCCAATGGTAATTTCTCCCAATTCTCGCGCGACGCGGATGATGTTTAGATGCCCTTGGTGGAGCAAATCCACGCACATAGGTACATATACTCTAGGCATTTAATGGCTACCGGGGTTGAGGGGTCAGATCGTGCGGCTCTAAAAAGTACAGGCAGAACTGAGACGCGGCAATGGACCGCACTGCGGTTGTCTCCACCGGGGCCAGCGGCTATTTTCCGGCTATGCACAAGGAGCGAACTGGCTTGGAAGTGACGCGGCGCGCCCTAGTACTGGGCGCGGGAGCAGCTCTCTTCCTGAATCTGGCCTGTCCCTACTCAGTACTCGTCCTGCAAAACGCCGGCCTGACTTCGGATTACCTCGCGGCCGGCGCGATGATGGTCTTCCTGCTGCTGGTGGGCTTAATCAATCCCCTGTTAAAGGTCGCGTTTAGGGCTTGGGCATTGCGCACGAACGAGCTAGTGGTCGTGTACGCGATGATGGTCGTGGCGTCGGCGATTCCCACTTGGGGACTGGTGACCAACCTGTGCCACATCCTAACCCGCCCTTTTTACTACGCCACGCCAGAAAACCGCTGGGCCGAGCTGATTCAACCGCTGATTCCCTCTTGGCTGGCGCCGCACGAAGCCGAAGTAGCGCGCTTCTTTTACGAAGGGATCCCCGAGGGGATGAGCATTCCGTGGGGTGCTTGGCTGGTGCCGCTGGTGGCTTGGGGCAGCGCGATGCTGGCGATCTACTTGCTGATGATAGCTACCATGGTCGTCTTCAGGCGGCCTTGGGTCGAACAGGAGCGGTTGGTCTTCCCGCTGGCGCAGGTGCCCTTGGAGATGCTACGCGGCAACGACGAGGGCATTTTCCCGCAGTTGTTTCGCAACCCGTTGATGTGGGTCGGGTTTTCGTTGCCCTTTGCCATCCAACTGCTGGACGGGCTAAACCACTACTTCTTTTACGTGCCCGAGGTGCGGCTGGTGTTCGACCCGCTGATGCTGTTCCGCGACAGCGTGCGGCTGCACATCTTCGTCAATTTCGCCATCATTGGAGTGGCGTATTTCCTCAATCTCAACGTGGCCTTCTCGGTGTGGTTTTTCCACTTGTTGAGCCGCTGCCAGACTGGGGTTTTCAACGTCATTGGCTTTCAGATCAAAGGGCACAACGAGGCGTTGACGGGTTCTTCGATAGCCCTGTCGCATCAGGGGATGGGGGCGATGCTGGTGCTGGTGGGGGCGATCCTGTGGACGGCGCGGCGCCACTTGCGCCAAGTGTTCAGCGCGGCCTTTAGGCGCGGGGTGCAAGCCGACGATGGCGATGAGATTCTCTCCTACCGGGCGGCCGTGTGGCTGTGGATCGCCTGCGCGGCCTACTTCCTCGGCTGGCTACTGCTGAGCGGGGTGCCGCCGGTGGCGGCCGTGGTGTTTTTCTGCGGGGCGTTTGCCATTTTCTTGGCCATTGCGCGGGTCATTGCCCAAGGCGGCGTGGGCTTTACTTCTTCGACCATGCTGCCGCAGCCCTTTGCGGTCTATACCTTGGGTACGGACGCCATCGGCTGGAAGGGGCTGGCGTCAATTAGCCTGAGCTATTCGTGGGCCGCTGAGATGCGCACTACGGTCATGGCTTCAACTGCCAACGCGCTCAAGCTGGCGCACGGGCACGGAGCGCATCACCGCCGCCTGTTCTGGGGGCTGGTTATCGCGGTCGTCGTCGGCATGATGGGTGCCTTCTGGATCACCCTCTATTTGAACTACACGCACGGCGGGATCAACCTCCGCCAGTTCGGGGTGCCGACGCTGGCCTATCGCTTCTTGGAGGACAAGATCCACAATCCCGTCGGCTGGGATCACATCCGCCCGCGGTTGCTGTTTACGGGCGTGGGTGCGGCCTTGATGGGCGCGCTGATTTACATGCAGCACCACTTCCCGTGGTGGCCGCTGCACTACATCGGCCTGCCGGTGAGCGACAGTTGGGTCATGGGCGTGGCGTGGTTTTCGGTATTTTTGGGCTGGCTGTGCAAGGCCGTGATATTCAAATTCGCCGGTACGCGCGGCTACCGCACGTACAAGCCGCTCTTCGCCGGGTTGATCGCCGGACAGCTCCTAGGCGCGGCCGCGTGGATGGTGATCGACTTTTGCCTCGGGGAGGTGGGGAATGTGGTGTACGTGGGGGTGCGGTGAAGCGATCGCGGCTCAGACGATTTGGATGCCCCATTCATCACATCGCGCTTTCACGGTATCGGCAGGTTCCAAGCTGATGAGGGCCCCCTCGACCGCTTTGTCGGGATGCTGCCGCCGCATCAACTCCACCTTGTCGGCAAACCGATCCACCTCTTCGACCTTACAGGCGGCCGACTTGACCTCAAAGACCAACAGCGAGCTGTCGTCGATCAGAATATCGACTTCGTAGGTTCGTCCCGCCGGGCCCACTACTCCCTCCACATCCGCTAGCTTCTGTCGCAGCCGCACGTTGTCTGCGGACACATCTTGCCGCTTCAGGCCAAAGCGCAACACCTCGGCGACCATGTTTTCGAGCTTCCTTCCCGCCCGCCGCTGGAACCCCCCGACAGTCAAATCGACCTTAGCGTCTGTATAGGCTATCTGCTGGCTTATCTGTTCAAAGCGCTCGTCAATTTTTTCAAAGCGCTCGTCAATTTTTTCAAAGCGCTCGTTGACCTCCGAGCGGAACTGACCAAACTCGCCGCGGAAGGCATGCAACTCAGCGAGCACTGCGGCCACTTCCTTTTTGGTGGCAAACGCTTCGATGAACGCCGTATAGGCGCGCTGCTCCAGCTCTGGGTGGCGCTTGAGCAGTGCCGGCAACTGCCTTTCGAGCGTCTCCAATAATTCTTCGTCGGTTAAAAGGGCCATATTGCGTTCTCCTCAATACAGGATTTATGACTAGAACATAACCTGCGCAAGAGTCCGCCGCACATCACGCACCCCGTGATTGACGCATCCCGACGATAGTTTCTATATCATATCCTTGGATAAACCCAACTCAAAGGAGGCTCGACATGAGCGACAAGATGTACCGAGCAGCGGCCATAGGCCGGACCGGGTGGGGCAATTGGGGACATGGGCTGCACTTGGGCTTGAAGAACCACCCGCGCATCGAGGTGGTAGCCGTCGCCGATGAGGACGCGCAAGAGAAGCAGGCCAAGCAGGAGGAATTGGCCGCCCCCCGCGCCTACGTCGACTGGCGCGAGATGCTAGAGACCGAGCAGCCAGAGGTGGTGACGGTTGGGCCGCGCTGGACCGATTGCCACTTGGAGATGGTGCAGGCCTGTTTGGAGGTGGGGGCGCACGTGTACTGCGAAAAGCCCATGACTTGGAACTTGGCTGAAGGTGACCAGATTGTGGCTAAGGCCGAGGCAACCGGTCGAAAGGTAGCCGTGGCGCATCAGGGGGCGTACCTGCCGCGAATACGGCACGTAGAGGAGGTGTTGGCGCAGGGGCGGATCGGCGAGGTGCAGGCCATTCGCGCCCACGGCAAACAGGACCGGCGCGGCGGCGGCGAGGACATGATTGTGCTGGGAACGCACTTGTTCAATATAATGCGCCTGTTTGTCGGCGATGTGGCGTGGATGACAGCGCACATCACGCACCAAGGCCGCGCGCTAAAAGTCGAAGATGTGCGCGAGGCGACCGAGCCGGTGGGACCCGTCGCTGGCGATTGCATCAACAGCTATTTCGCCTTCAAAAGCGGGGTGGCGGGCTTTTTTGATTCGCGGAAATACGCCGAGGGCGGGGGCCAGCGGATGGGCATGGAGATCGAGGGCAGCGAAGGGGTGATCGCGTTGCGCGGCGGCGGCAGTGGCCCGGCCATGCTCTATCCGCATCCGGTATTTGATCCCGCCGATGCGAGCCAGCAGTGGATCCCCTTAGACGAGGTGGCGGACGAATCCCTGAGCACGGGCAACGACTTGGCGGTCGCCGATTTGATCGACGCGGCCGAAGCCGACCGCGAGCCGCTGTCGAGCGCACGCGACGCAGTGGCGGCTTTGGAGATGATCTTGGGAGCCTACGAGTCGGAGATTACCGGGGAACGGGTGGAATTCCCGATGGAGCGGCGAGAGCACCCGTTGGTTGCTTGGAGGGCTTAGGTCGTCTTCCTCGTCAAAATGACATGTCAATCAACATAATGACTATCAACTAGTGCGCTACCTCGCTGATTTCAACGGGCTCCCCCCCTTGTTGTACCATCTTTAATGCGGCTGAAAGGGTCGTTGAAAGAAGCATTTTCAAGTGTGCATTTGAACTATTGCCGCAGGTAAGCCATATCACTTTTGGAGGCGGACCGAAACAATTGCGTTCGCCTCTCGCGCTCAATAAAAAATATTAGGCTCCTTCGCCTTCCCAAGCTCCATATCGCGCAGATGGAGTACCTCAATGCCAAACGTATCTTGAATCCGAGGGGAGAGTTTGGGGGAGATATGAACGTCCAGCCAAAGTATCACGCAGCAAGAACCGGATGGTTGAGCCGTTGACTGGCAAACCGCAGACAGGCGCGAATGTCTTCCAGTTCAAGGTCGGGATGCTCGTCCAAGATATGTTCGCTACTTGGGCCATGGGCGAGCAAGTCCAGCACATCGGTGACGCGAATTCGCATCCTTCGAATACAGGGCCGTCCCCCGCACTGGTCGGAATCTATCGTGATGCGATCTTGCAGAATAGTCATAGCGTTAAATAACGCGGGAATGATGTCGAGAACGCGGGAATGATGTCGAGAATTTGCGTTGCGTCAACGATCCTGATAAGAACCTCGACGGTTGGGACGCCCGTGGATCTAGGGTCTAGGGGATGCCGGCCGGACAACCACAGGGGATTGGCCGACCGGCGCGTCGTCCCTGCCATTCTCCGCTCGGGTTGACGCTTCTCCTCCCATTCCTTACAATTTTGATTCTTTTCAAGCTATTCCTACTTCATTCACGGAGGGCACTCATGCACATTGAGAGGAAGAAGTGGCCGGCGGCACTGGGCGTGGCGTTGTTTTGCACTCTGCTCGCGCTGCCGGCGTTCGCTGGCAACGGCAAGATTGCCGGCGTGGTACGAGACGATTCCGGGCAGGCATTGCCCGGGGCCAATGTGTTCGCCGAAGTGACCGGCGAGCGAGTCGGCACTACAGCCGACGACAAGGGTCGCTACTTTTTACTCAACATCCCGCCCGGCACCTATGCGGTCGAATCGAGTTACGTAGGGCACCAAACGGTGCGCCAGACCCAAATCGAGGTCCGCTTGGACCTGACGACGACGGTCGATTTCGAGCTGAAGACCGAGGCGATTGAAGGCGAGGCGATAACAGTGGTTGCCGAGGCACCGCTGGTTGAGCGCTCGCTGACGACCAGCCGGGCGACAATAGGCCGCGCCGAACTGAACAACACCATGCCGGTGGCCGACTTGCAGGACTTGATTAACACGACGCCGAGCGTGTTCCGCGGCTATATCCGCGGCGGGCGCAAGGCCGAGGCCAAAGTGCTCGTCGATGGGATCGATGTGTCGGATACATATTTCCGCGCCGGCGAAGGCTTAGTCACTTGGAACCCCTATGTAGACGTCAATCGCACCTCGGATGGCGAGTTCACTGCGGTCGGCGTCAACTCCAGCAACGTGCAGTCGCTGGACATTATCGCCGGCACCTTCAACGCCGAGTACGACGCGGCTAGCGCCGGCATCATCAACGTCGTCACCCGCGAAGGCAGCGACGAGTTAGAGGGGAGGCTGTTTATCCGTCGCGGCGTCAGCGGGTACAAAAACGCCGGCCCGGATGTCTATGCGAGTCTGGTCAACCCCAAGCCGGGCGACGACGGTATCGTTGATAAGACGACCTATTTCAACCGCTATACGAAAGAGCGCGACAAGTTGCTAGCCTCTGAGGACGAGGCCGACAAGGCCAAGGCCGACAATTACTACATTTTCGACCCCGAGCAAGTTACCTACGGCGACAATCCCTCCGCGGAGATGGAATTTTCGCTGGGGGGCAAGCTGCCGTTGCCGCGCACGAATTTCTACTTGACCACGCGCTATCTCAACGACGAGGGGGTATTCCCCAACGCGCTCAACCGCTCGCAGCGCTACTCGCTCAAGCTGACGCATCGGCTCAGCCAGAATATCAAGCTGACCGGCAATGCGATGATCGACGACGGTGGCGAGTTGGGAGGTTGGGTCAACCGCAACTTCAGCGGCCGCTACGCCTACTTTCCCGCCGGGGCCTTGGGCAACAAGAAGCTGGGGACGATGTACTATGCGGGGATGAGCCACTCGCTTTCTAACAACACCTTCTACGAGATCAAGCTCTCGCAGGTTTCGCGCATGAGCAAGTTCGGCTACTCCGACGACAACGCCGACGGCATCGTCGAGGCCAGCGAGAATGGCGACTTCATCTTCATCGACAGCGCCGAAGAGTCGGAAAAGTACCTAGGCGTTGACGGCTCTGGGGCCGACGCCGACGGCAACTTTACCTTTTTTACCACCAACCCCGGCAATTCGCGCAACTTCGACCTGCCCTTTGGCGACAATCAGTACCGCTTGGCGCAGGCGGGCTTCTACTTTGAGGAGCTCAACCGCGACGTGATGCAGCTCAAGGCCGACCTCACCCATCAGTACAACTACCACCACCAACTCAAGGCCGGCCTGCTGTTCCGCAGCCACACGGTCTCGCACCTCATGCAGCGGACGCAGATTACGGTGGGCTATTCCAATCTGCCGTACGAGATTGCCGAATACGAGCGCAACCCGAGCGAGCTCGCCTTTTACGTGCAGGACAAGATTGAGTACGAGGGCATCATCCTCAACGCTGGCTTGCGGCTCGACAGCTTCAACGCAGACGCCGAGCAACTCGCCGACTTTTTCCGCCCGTCCGAAGAGGCCGAATACACCTATGAAGGCGGCCAGACCCACACCTACCGCCGCCCGATTCGCGGTGAGGCGGTCGAAACGCGCTGGTACTTGCAGCCACGGCTGGGGGTCTCGCACCCGATCAGCGAGCAGGCCGCCATGCACTACTCGTGGGGCAAGTTCTACTCGACGCCGTCGTTTTCGTTCCTCTATGAGGACTACGGCAGCCTCACCAACCCGGCGTGGCCGAACCTGCCGGATGTCGAGGCGGATCCGACGACGGCCACCGCGTACGAGATGGGCCTGCAGTACAGCTTCGCGCCCGAGTACTTGCTCGACGTTACGGCCTACTACCGCGACATCGAAAACTACGGGCGGCTCGGCTTTACCATCAGCCCGGCCGACGCTGGCTTTGCCAACTACAGTCTCAACACGAGCGGTGGGTACGCCGACAGCCGCGGCATTGAGTTCGGGGTGGAGCGCAGATCGCGGAGCAAGATCAATGGTCGCGTCAACTACGCGTATAGCTATATCAAGGCATCGCGCAGTGGCAATAACTCGACGCCTTTCCCGGACAAAAATTCGTTTTCGGTCAACGCCCCAACCGATGTCCAAGCCTTAGAGACGGCACTGGCCAACAAGGAGCGGTTCAACACCTATGAGGCCAATGTCAACGGCGGTGGCAATCCGCTGGTCACCGGCTACGACCGGGCCCACCGCATCGCCGTTACCCTGCTGGCCGAGCTGCCAGCGCAGGTTGGTTTGACCTTGATCTCGACGGCGGAAAGCGGCTTCAACTACAATGTAACGGCCACCACTGACGATCCGCGCGAGCGCGAGACCCGACAGGCCTCGTGGAATACGCGCACGGATCTGCGGCTCCACCGCGGCCTTGAGTTGGGCGGCTTGGCGCTAGGAGCCTTCTTTGAGGTGCGCAATGTTTTCGACCGCGAGAATATCCTTACGTGGGACAATCGCAACATCCTCTCCACCACCAAGTGGGAGGAAGATGGAGACCCGACTGGCGACCTCAACCGGGCCTTCACCGGCCAGAGTCAGGCGATTTACGACATCCCGCGCATGGCCAATTTCGGCGTCACCGTGGATTTCTAGGAGGAATACTAAGATGGTTAAACGCATAAAGATTGCGTCCCGGCTGGCGACCGCGTTGGTAATCGCCGCTGCTGGGGCGACCGCCGCTCAAGAGGGAGGCGTATTCACCGCCGGCGATCTGTGGGATTCCTTTTTTCCCAGCAACGCCGGCTCTTGGTACCGCGAGGTCGATGACGATCCGACCGCGCGTTTTACCCTCTTTCGCGTCGGCAACTGGGACCGCCAGTGGACCACGCCGTCCCAAACCTATCCGGGCGGCGAGAATCTGCACCTGCCTTGGGGCCAAGATCTGCAGATGACGGAATACAGCCCCGACGAGATCAATATTACCACGGACAGCAACGCGCCTCGCGCCAAGCAGTACTTGCACGGCTTCTACACCAGCGGCTTGGCCGGTGCCGGCGATGCAGCGCGCAACTTTACCAGCCCGGGAGCCTACTGGGTTGATGACGACCGCAACGAGATGCGCTACGAGGGCGCGATGCCGACGAATTTAGGCGTTGATGTGCGCTGGCGGATGCGGCAGTTTGCCGCCAATCACGCCAACCTCAACGACTTCATCGTCGTCGAGCTGGAGTTGACCAACACCGGCGTACTCGACGCCGATGGCGACGGCACGGCTGAAAAGACCGACAACCGCATCCACGCGCTGACGCTGCACCTGCAAAACGAGCCGATCAACTCGATGAGCAATCGCAACAATGGCCGTCGTGGTGCTTCGGGGTGGTTCACTGGCCCGACCTCGGGTTACGACGCCACGCCCGACGCCAGCGGTGCGCCTTGGGATGTGCCGGTGGTATTCACCGGGCCTCGGCCGAGTGATCTCGGGGACCCGCACCCGGTCTTCGGCACTTCGACCGGTTGGGCCGCCGACGGTGCGCGCCTGTTGGGCAACACCATGAATCGGCGCAGGTACTACTACGATATCTACAATGGAATGCAGTGGATCGCCGCCAAACAGGGTGCGTTGCCAGAAAGCGGCAGCACGGCGGCTCAGGACGACAAGCGGACGATCTACGACAGCCATCCGGTCGGCGTGGATGCCGAGCGTGGCTGGTTCACCTCGGTGCTCAAAGACGACGGCGGCTACCGCAATCCACGCGAGAATCACATCTATGCGATGGCCGCGTTTTTCGACGGCGAACAGATCGGCAGCCGCGCTTGGGACAAGGGGGCAGCTATCCAGAACGAGAGCAGCTTGGTACCCGACCCCAACTGGTTCGACCCAAACCACTCGGACATCGTCCCCGGCGACCCGCTCTCGTTCGTCAATGCCGTGCGCCCCGAAGGCGAGCGCAGCCAGCCGTTAGGCGACATGAAGTACAACAACACCTTCATCCAAAACTGGGAGGTCGATCCCAGCCGCCCACTAGACGACCAGCCCGAGTGGGCTTGGACGCAGGGCTACGCGATCGACCACAACTTCGACGGCATGTTGCAGGTGGGCATCGGCCCGTTCTCACTGGAGGTGGGCGAGACCATCACGCTGGTACTGGTCGAGTACGCCGGATTTCGCTTGCAGGGGGCACGCGCTGCGCGCAGCACGGCGCAGTGGGTCTATGAAAACAATTTCGAGGTCTCCTCGCCGCCGCCGACGCCTCACATCGAAGTAGCACCCAACACGGATGTCAAAGTAGATATCAAGTGGGACGACCGCGCCGAAGCAGCATCTGACTTTGCAGGTTACAAGGTCTATCGCTCGACGCTGTTCCCACGAGTCAATTCGCTCGATGTCGGCCTGCGCATCATCGACCGCTACCACCACCAGACCGAGGTCGATCCCACGGACGCGCAACTGGCCGCCTTTGGTGCCGACAACAACCCCAACATCAGCTCTGGAGCCTATAGGCCTCAAGAGCCAGCGGCGTGGGGGCCTTATCGGCTGATTGCCCACGTGCCCCTCAGCGAGTTGGGCAACTACCTCAACGACGGCCCGGACAGCGACGTGTTCAAATACAAGTTTGCCGATAACAGCGACTTGGTGACCTTTGGGTTTACCTATTACTACTATGTCGCCGCATACGACGACGAGTCCGGCGAGATCAACGGCCAGCCCTTCAGCTCGCTGGAGACGCATCGGCACAATTTCAATGGCCGCGATGGGCTGTGGAAAAATACGTACCACTACGCGACCGCTAGTTCATTTTTCCCAGCCAGCTTGGAGGGACAAAAGGCCATTGGCGCGCCGTTCATACTCAAGGCACCGCTGGCTGCGGCCGACGACCTCACAAGCGGTGCGCTCGCCGTCCGCGTGGTGCCCAATCCCTATAAGAAAGGCGCGCTACACGATACGGGCACCGAGACAAGATGCTCTTTATCAACCTGCCGACCGGCACCAAAATTACTATCTTCGACGTGGCCGGGCAGGTCATCGACGTGCTCCACTTCGACAGTACCAACCCGTTCGACGGTACGCTGTTTTGGGACATGTTTTCCAAGGACGGCATCGAGGTAGCCAGCGGGCTATACATCTACGTGGCCGAGTACCCGGGCGGGACGCAGACCGGGCACTTCGCCATTCTGCGCTGAACCGAACAGGGGAGACTTGAAAATGAAAGCGTTGAAACTCATTGCAGTGCTAGGGTTGGCCCTCTTGCTGGCGCAACCTGGGGTCGCCGATGTGCGCAAGTCTGGCCTGACCGGTGCCGCGTTTCTCAAGATTGGCGTGGGGGCTAGGCCGGTCGCGCTCGGCTCGGCCTATACGACCGTAGCTGGCGACGTCCACCAGATGTTCTGGAACCCGGCCGGTGCGGCCCTGAGCGGCGGCGAAAGCCAAGTGCTGCTGTCGCACAACTCGTGGATCGCGGATTTGTCGCACGACGCCATCGGATTCGCGCGCGATATGGGCGACATGGGCACCTTGGGCATTGGCGTGGTGACGCTCGGGTTGAGCGACATTGCCGCCGACCGCGACGTGGTGCCGCAGTTCGTACTCGATGCGGGAACGTTCGCACCCAACGATGCCGAGACCTCGGGCACGTACAACTACCGAGATCTGGCCGTGGGTGCGACGTGGGCGCGCAACATTACCGACAGACTCAACTTAGGGGTGACTGGCAAGATCGTGAGTCAGACCATCGATGGCGTCAGTGCCACCGCGTACGCGGCTGATTTCGGCGCGCTCTACCGCGTCAATTCCACGTACACTATCGGCGCTCGGATCAACAATCTGGGCAGCGATCTGACGTTCTACGACATCGGTGCGCCACTGCCGCTGATATTCAGCATCGGCGCGGCCGCCGCCATCCTCGACGACCCAAGCAGCGGCATGAAAGTGACCCTGCTCGCCGATGCCACCAAGCCGCAAGATGCCGAGCAGCTAGTCTACGCGGCGGCCGAGGTGGAGCTTTTCGACATGCTCCGGCTCCGCTCCGGCTACAAGCTCAACTACCAAGGCATCGAGGACGACAAAGTCGATGAGGTTAGCGGTACGGTCGTTGCGGCCGGCCGCAGCGAGGAGGGCCTGACGGCTGGGCTGGGCCTCGAATTGGGCATGGCCGATTACGCGGCCACGGTCGATTACGCCTTCACCTCGTTTGGTATCCTCGACAGCGTGCATCAGTTTTCCTTACTGTTCCGCTTCTGAGGCTGCATTGCGGTTCGCTAGGACAAAAGCCTCCGGGGCCTCTGGGTCTTGGGGGCTTTTTTTATCGCGCCCGCATCCGCCGCTGATTACTTGAAGGAAGGGACTATATGACAACTAAGCCCGTGCCGCATGAGGTGATCCCCTGTGATCGGCTGCCGGCGGGGCAGTACCGCAACCTACCCGAGCCACCCCACTGGCGCAAGCTGGTCGGGCCGAGCATCCTGCTCCTGGGGCTTTCGCTGGGCAGCGGGGAGTTCGTGCTCTGGCCCTACATAACGTACAAGTTCGGCTTTGCGGTGTTCTGGGCCTGCATGGTGGGGGTGCTGACCCAGTATTTCATCAATATGGAGGTCGAGCGCTGGACCTTGGCTACCGGCGAGACTGCGGTGACTGGTTTTTGTCGCCTATGGTCGGGTTGGGCCGGGGTTTTTCTCTTGTGCAATGTGGTCCCGTGGATGTGGCCGGGCTGGGCGTCCGGGGCGGCGACCATTCTGACGTGGGAGTTTGGCGGCGACGAGAATACGCGGGTCGGCTATTCGATCGCGAGCCTGTTGTTGGTCGGTTTGGTGCTGAGTTTGGGGCCGGTGGTGTACCGTACGGTGGAGCGAATCCAAACGGTACTGATAGCAGCGGTGCTGGCCCTGCTGTTGGTCATTTTCTTTTTGGTAGTAGAGCCTAGCCATGTGTGGGACCTGTGCAAGGGCATCGTCAATATCGGCTATATTCCAGAGGAAATGGAGTTGCCGCTCTTTTTGGGGGCCTTGGCTTTTGCTGGCGCCGGCGGGACGATGAATTTGGCGCAGAGCGATTTCGTCCGCGACAAAGGCTATGCCATGGGCGCGTACGTGGGGCGGCTGACTAGCCCGCTGACCGGGCGGGAAGAGGCCGTGGGCGATATCGGCTACCACTTTGAGCAGACGCCGGAAAACATGCGGCGCTGGCGTGGCTGGTGGCAGGCGGCCAACCGCGAACACTTGATCACCTTCTACGGGCTTTCAGCCCTGTCGCTGATGCTTTTGTCGCTTATCGCCTACGCCACTACGAGACAAGCACCTGGGCTAGAACAGGGCTTGGGGTTTATCGGCACCGAGGGCGACTTTATGGCGCAGGAGCACGGCAGCTTTTTCAAGCACCTTTTCAACTGGATGGGCATCGCCATTTTGCTGACGACCGAGCTGGGGCTGTTGGACGCCTGCGCTCGCATCTCCACCGACATCATCAAGACCAACTGGCTGCGCGCCCACGCCCAATGGACGCGGAACCGGCTCTACTTCCTCCTGCTGTGGGCGCAGATTCTCTTCGGCGTACTGATCATGCTATCGGACTACAACAAGCCGGTGCAATTGCTGGTCTTGAGCGCCTCGCTCAACGCAGGGGTTATGCTGCTGTACTCGGTATTGCTCTTGTGGCAGAACAACCGCGTGCTCAAAGGGGCACTGGCCATGCATCCGACGCGTTTTGTGGCCTTGCTCTGGGCCTGCGCCTTCTTTGGCTATTTCTCATTTGTCACGCTGCGGGAGCAGGTGCCCAAGCTCTGGGGGTGAGGGCGTTTGGGACTTAATGTGTTTTTGCTGGTGTATAGTATAGTATCGAGGGTTTTTAGACAGTTTCTTAAAGACAGTAAGGAGATTTCGGAAGTGATGCAGACTATCCGTTTTACCCTAATTACCGCCATCCTTTTTTTAGGGATTGTTTCTCAAGGCGAAGCTTATACCTACCATTGGGAGATAGACGAGACGCTAGAGGGTACTGAAAGTGCAAGTCTCATTCAGCCCGTACAAGTGATACTGTTAGGTGAAGTGGTGGAGGTTGCGCCGCATAGTGCCTCTTTGCATTTGATGGAGAAGTATTCTGTGCATCTTGGTGCTGAATGGAGCGCAAGACAGGCTTATAGCTTATTCCAAACTTTTGAATCCGTACCGCAAGAAACAAACGATCCTTACGATAAGGAGCCCACAGTGCCACTCTCTGTGTGGAAATTAACCGACCGCCACCTAGAAAATGACATTGTGGTGGAATTGCGAGACGGGGAGCAGATAGTCACTGTTGCTCGGGAAGCGTTTACATACGCGGAGCCACTTTTAGCCGAAATTGATGGTGTGCGAGGCAGGTTTTTCTCCAAAAGGCTCCATCGTGCCGTAGTTAGATTTGTAACCGATGGCGGTGCCGATCGACGTGCGCTTGAGCGCATATTACAAGAGTGCTACGCAGTCAGTCTAAACGTTCCTGACTATCGTGAACTCACAAAGTACACAACCGGCGAAGGTGAAGGTCGGTTTATGCCCTTCAAAAACGAAGAGCTCATGGCCCTTGCCTCCATGCTGGAGGAGTTCCCGCAGGGCATGCACCATACGCCGGGGCTGAACTACTTGGTTCGTCGCTTGGATGGCACACCTCATCCCCTTTATCCAGTCGCAGGTGCCGTTGCGTGGACCAAGGAGGGCTACATAGAATTTATGGAGTCTGCTTTCAAGGAGGCTGGTCCAGCCTTCATCTACCGCTTGATTCTACATGAAAAGGCTCACTTCTTATGGGAGCACCTGTTTGACGAACAACTCAAACAGGACTGGATCGAACTCGGCGGATGGTATAGAACTTCAGAGGGGACAAATCAAGATTCTGAAGCTGGTTATGCGGTCTCAGGCGACGCGGATGACTGGGCAACGACCAAGCAGACTGAGTTTGTCTCTGCGTATGCCCATCAGCACAACCCGAATGAAGATATGGCAGAGAGTATCAGTTTCTACGTTGTAAACCCTGATAAGTTGCGCTCGCGGGCACCGGCAAAATATGAGTTTATACAAAACCGGGTCATGCACGGTACGCGCTATATATCGCAGATCCGTTCGGACTTGACGTTTGAGGTATACAACCTCTATCCCGATATCGTGTATCCGGGACGAATTATACGAGTTGACATACAGGTCGATGGCCAGCCCGAGGAGGATAAGGAGATAACGATAGAGCTTGAACTTCACAGGGAAAACGATTTCGACACGGCCCAAGCATTCCCTCTCCGAGTCTTCAGTGAAAAAGGCTCTTTCTTTGATGTCTGGCTTGACCCAATTGACTCTAATGGAAGACGCGTCAATGCGGGATATATTTTGCGCGGGCATAAGGCTCTCTCCAAACATGCGGCGAAGGGCTATTGGCGACCCGATCAGATTACGCTCCGAGATGCCCTAGGCAATGAGCGGCACGAATCCCAAGTCGATTTCGGGTGGAAACTCTATGTTGATAATCCGCTCGCAGATGACGAAGCACCGGTTTATGTCAAAGATTCAATGAAACTCTCTTTGTTGGAAGGAACGGAAGCCGGAAGGACTTACCAAATTCTGACCGCCCGTTGGCAACTTTTTGAAGAGACGGGTATCGAGGGTGTCTTAGCAATGCTGAACGACGCGAGTTCTGAAACCTACTCTCGTCGTTCGGAAAACTGGGGAGAGTACGATCCAGAAACCAGCGAAGCGAGTGTTGAACTCGTAATTCCCGATTACTTCCCAAGCGGTATCTGGAAGCTCAACTTCATTTTAATGGAGGATATTGCCTTAAACACTCGGGGTGTATATTTCACGGACCCAAGGCATGGTTTAAGAGACGAAGACATAGTAATTGATGAATTGCCTGCCTCTATTAATATCCAGACAACAAATCCAGATACTACCCCGCCTGTATTAGATTTAAATCAAATTACAATTCAGGCAGAACCGACCAATATAGAAGCACCAAACGGCGAAACAAAGATTGATATTACCTTTAGGGCCAAGGATAATATCAGTGGATACAGAGCGACGGACATGCTTTTACGCGACCCCCAAGGCGTAGAGCATTTTTTTAGACACCACAGCCCCGACTTTTACAAGGTCTATTTCTCAGGGGATCCGACGGTCTATCAGACCTACGAGCAAACCATTATTTTGCCAGTCGGCAGCGTCCCTGGTGTATGGGGACTTGCTGAAATGACGGTGTGGGACAAGGCGCAGAACAAGTTTCTGGCCGACTTTACTGAAATCGTCCGCTTTGAGGTCGAACCAGCGAGTGCCAAACTGTTGACGACGGCCCAAGAGTTGTCCGGTGGTCCGCAATTGCATCAGAACGCGCCCAATCCGTTCAACAGCCAGACCGTCATTTCGTACTTCCTCTTGGAACCAGATTCGGCGCACTTAGAGGTGTTCGCGTTGACCGGGCAGCGGGTAGCGATTTTGCGTCAAGGTCCGCAGCAAGCAGGCCGCTACCGCCTCCACTGGGACGGTCGGGACAGCGAGGGCCGCCCTCTAGCCAGCGGCATCTATCTGTATCGACTGGTGACCGCCGAGGGTGTTCTGACGCGCAAGCTCACTCTGCTGCGGTGATCGGAGCACCTTGGATTTATTAGTGGACCTGATGGAGGAAACTAGAAAATGAAAAAGCTGCCATGGGCGGCAAGGCATGTATTTTCGAGCTACGAGTGACGGTTGGAACCGTCGTAGGACTTTTGGCAGCCGGTCGCCCGCAGAGCTTCTGAAAGCCTACCTCCCGTACCTTGACTTGGAAGATATAGGTAGGCCTAGCTCTGCCTATGCCGCATAGCGGGTTGAAGCACGAGAAGTTGCCTTAGCCCATGGCGATTGAGTACGCCGGGGAGCACACAAATATCCCAAATTTCGCCTCCGAGCGTCAACCAAGAGTGGATGTATCCTAGAAGATGCCCGATGGAAGCCTCAGAGTAAGCCTCCGGGTGTTGTGCCCGGGGGCTTGCCTTTTCTTGGAAGCCTTGCTACTCACAAGCCCAGCGGTTGCCGCCGGGTCCGATGCGGAGGCGAGTCTGCGGCGCACGGTAGAGGCGTTGTCCGCACCTGCCTCGCGGATGACGGGCTATCCGGGGGCTGCGGTAGCCCGCGAGTGGCTGGTCGCCGAGCTAGAGAGCTTGGGGATAGCAGAATTCTACCGGCATGAGTTCCCGGTGTTGGTACCGATCGACGAAGGGTTCTGGCTCGAATGCGGCGAGGAATCCCTCCGATTGTTCGGCGTCTGGCCCAATTTGGTGCGGACGCCGACTCTGCCCCTTGGTGGGATTGAGGCCGAATTGGTGTACGGTGGGGACGGACGGCTACTCGAAGGGCAACCGGTGGCCGGGCGGATCGTCCTGCTCGATTATGCCTCGGGCTCGGCTTGGGTGGACGCGTTTCACTTGGGGGCGGCGGCCGTGGTGTTTTTGGAATCGACAGGTGCCCATCGCAAGGAAGCCGAGCAGAAATTCCTCGACGTGCCGGCAGATTTGCCGCGGCTTTATGCGCGCAAAGACGTGGCGGAACGCTTGCGGATGCTGGAAAGGTCGCGGGCGCAGGTGCGCTTGCGGGGGGCGATGGCGTGGCGGGAGGTGACCGCCCAGAATCTGATCGCCGTGGTCCCTGGGCGAGATGCGACATTGAGGGAGGAGATCGTCTTCCTCGCCGCGCATTACGACGCTGTGTCGCCGGTGCCCGCGTTAGCGCCGGGAGCTGAGCAAGCGGCAAGTGCGGCCGCGCTCTTGGAATTGGCCCGGGGGTTTGCCAAGTGGCCGCCCAAGCGCACGGTCGCGTTGCTGTGGACGGCCGGGCACTTCCAGAACATGGCGGGTATGCGCCATTTTGCACCGTTGTTGCTGGCGGCCGCGCGGCTGCGGGAGGGCGAAGTGGACAGGTCCGCGCTTTTGCAGCGGCTCAGTGCGCTGGAGACGCGCTTTTTGGTGGGCTTGGATCTGTCGTCGCACAGCCCGCTGCTCGGGGCGTTCAAGCCGCGAGCTCCGTATCGCGTCTCATTGCTCGCGCCGCCCATCACTAATCGGTTGCTAAAGCTGGTAACGGCGTACGAGGATTCCGCGTTGGGGGGCAAGCAGGTGCTGGTCAATGGCCTGAAGCAGGACTTTGCCCGCCAAGGCTTGGGGGGAATGGGGCTGACGGTGCCGTTGGACGCGGCGGTAGCAGCCCTCGCAGGATGTCCGGCGTTGGCCTTTTGCACGGTCAACGACAGCCGCGCGCGCTTTGACGCGCCCGACGATGACCCTGCGGCGGTGCGCTTTGACTGGTTGGCCGATCAAGTCGCGTTGCTGCGGGCCGTGCTGCCCGCGCTTATTGACGACCCGGAGTTGGAACCGTGGGCTTGGGGCAACGATGCGTTTGGTACCATTCGCGGGGAGGTGGTCCACTACGGGCCGCGCAGCTATCTGCCGGATCAGCCTACGGCCGGGGCGTTGGTGCGGGTGCGGCTGCGCCAGCCGACGTTGGCTGGGGTGCGGCCGGATTTTTGGGCGGCGACGGATGATTCGGGACGATTTGCCATTCCCGGGGTCGAGTCTGGCATCATTTACACGAAGCCGGTGCGGTTGGAGGCGTATCGGCTCGATGCGGAGACCGGAGCGGTGACGGATGCGCCGGACTGGGGGATCAATGGGGAGCGCAAGTTGCCCGGCCGTGCGCTGACGGTGCGGATGGATAGTGCCGAGGAAGAGGTGCAGATCGTCACCGCACCACTGCGGGGGACGACGCTATTTGGAATTTTTGATCCGCGCAATTTGTTGACCTTGGAGCGCGTCCAAGCGATTGACGCGGCACTGGAAGCCGAGCCGGTAGCGTACGGAGCTTGTCTGCCGCTGACGGCTCCAGAAATGGAGTTGTTCAGCTACGAAAATCGGGTGGGGTCGTGGACGGAGCCGGTCGGCGTGCTTTTTACGCCTCCTGCTAAGCGGTTCAAGGTCGTGATGGCGACAGGCCGCTATGGGTTGGGGCGACGTCTGCTGTTGCTCAATGGGACGGGGGATGTTCCGAGCGGGGTGGGTTATGCCGTTGATGGGAAGGGGCGCGTCGTGGAAACGGTGTATCGGGTGGCTGCCGATATGCACATGCTCAATGGCGAGCGGATTGACCGGCTGGAGCGACACAGCGTCCGCAATGGGCGGCTGGCGGCGTTTCACGAGCGATCGGCCGAATTGCTGGCAGAAGCAGAAACGGCGCGCGCTGAGCATCGGCACCGAGACTTTGTCGATCGGGCGCGGCGTGCTTGGGCGCTGGCCGCGGCGGCTTATCGGGATGTCGAGCGGACGCAAGCTGGGGTGGTGCAGGGCGCACTCTTTTTGTTGGCCGTGCTGATTCCCTTTGCCCACTTTGCCGAGCGTTTGGCATTTGGCTTTGCCGACTTGCGGCGGCAGGTATTGGGGTATTTCGCGCTCTTTCTCGTTGGCTTTGTCGCCCTGCGCTATGTGCATCCGGCCTTTGAGTTGTCGATCTCGCCGGCGATTATTCTGCTCGGCTTCGTCATCCTAGCCTTGGGAATTTTAGTAACGGCCTTAGGAATGTCGCGATTGAATCGAGAGTTGCAGGCGTTGGGCCCTAGGCGTGAGCAAATCGCGGTGCAGCGGTCGGGTGCGGTGCTGACTTCGGTCGCCGTGGGATTGGCGCATTTGCGGCGGCGGCCGTGGCGCACGGGACTGACCTGCGCGACGCTGGTGCTGTTGACCTTTGCCGTGCTGTCCTTCACGTCGATCCGCGCTGCGCTGCACACGAATTGGATTGCGATTGGCTCGGACGCGGCATACGAGGGCGCGTTGGTGCGGATGCCGGGCTGGCAGGCCATGGAGATGGAAGGCTACGACCTGTTGCGCGATTGGTTTGGCGATGAGCAGGTCGCGCCGCGCGCATGGCTGTCGGTGGGATCGCTGGCGTCGTCCTACCGAGTCGAGAGGGATGACGTAGAGGAGCGAGCGGTTGGGGTCTGGGGGTTTGTCGGGTTAGTGGCGCAAGAGGAGGATTTGGTCGGGCCGGAGGTGGTAGCCGGGCGGTGGCTGCGGCCCGGGGAAGAGGACGCCTGTCTGTTGCCGGTAGGATTGGCGGATTCTTTGGGGGTAAGCACCGAGAAATTGGGGCAGGAGCGGGTGCGAGTCTTTGGGGAAGTATTTCGGGTTGTTGGGTTGCTAGCAGATGACGCGCTGGACCGGCTCGATCTGAATGGCGAGCCGCTGACTCCATTGGATCCAGAGGCGCAACAGCCTTCGGAAGCGGAAGTGGGACGTGGGCAGGGGGGGAAGTTGCGGCCGTTTGCCCATTTGCCCGCGTCGGCGACGCCGGTTTTGCCGTTTGCCGCGCTGATGCGGTGGGAAGGAGTGCGGCTGGCATCGGTGGGGATCCGATTGGATGGGACGACGGAGGGCGTCACAACTCGCGGTGCGCTGGCAGATCTGGCGCAGACGTTGGATTTGAACCTGTTCGCCGGCCTCGGGGGGCAGCGTTTGCTCGTCAATTCGGTTGGGGTGGCGTCGGTGTCGGGATGGGGGTCGTTGATCGTGCCACTGCTGATCGCCGCGTTGATCGTGTTCAACACCATGCTCGGGGCCGTGTACGAGCGGACGCGGGAAATTGGTACCTTTAACGCGGTCGGCTTAGCTCCCGGGCACGTCAGTGGGCTGTTCATGGCGGAGGCAGTGGCGTTGGGAGTGGTCGGCACGGTCGCTGGATATTTGCTCGGACAAGGCGCGGCGCAGCTTTTGAACCAAGGGGGACTTTTGCCCGGGCTGGAACTGAATTACTCGTCGCTGGGGGCGGTGCTCACCGTTGGCGCGATCGCGCTGTTGGTGGTGGCGTCGGCGCTCTATCCGGCGCACATGGCCGGGCGGATCTGTACGCCGGGGATTGAACGGCGGTGGAAGCTGCCGGTCGTCGAGGGCGAGCATTTGCATGTGCAACTGCCCTTCTCGCTAGCGCGGCGCGAAGCACTCGGCATGGCGGCGTTCCAGGCAGAATCGTGGGCAGCAAATCAGGAGCAGTCTATCGGCGCGGGATTTTACGTCGAAGCCTTGCAGGTGGAGCAGATAGGGAAGAAGGTGCGCGTGGCGGCGCAGGTGTGGTTGGCACCGTTTGACCAAGGCGTGGTGCAAAAGACCGTGATGGAGATAGGGCCGGGGGTGGACCCGCACTATTGCGATATTCACGTTGACCTGGCTTTGGTGGCTGGGGATCTGGCGACGTGGCAGCGAGTGGTGCGCACCTTTTTGGACGATGTGCGCAAGCAGTTTTTGATCTGGCGCACCTTGGCAGCGGATAGCCGCCGCTACTACGCTGAGCAGTTGCCACAGTGGGAGCGAGGCTGAACATGGCCGCGCTGCGCTTGGCATTGCTCATAGTCGGCATCACGGTCGCAAGTGGGTGGTTGCTCCAGCGCGTCGAGTTGCTGTACAACGGACCGCATTTGGCCGGGGCCGGGAGTATGCCTGGGGCTCAAGTCTTTCTCGCCGTGCCATTAGGGGCTTTGGCGGCGGCTACCTTAATGCGTCGCTTGCTCGGCCCAGGGGATCGCGCGGTACTCTACGCCGCGCTGGCAATCGGGGTGTCGGCGACTGCTTCCGGCCTGATGCACCGCTTTTTGCCGGGCTTAGTGACGGGTTTCTACGGGGGCTTTGCCCAGCCGACTGGCCCCTATTACCGCTTTCTGCAGGTCGTCCCGGACTGGCTGGTCCCGGGCGGTCCGAATGAGGCCCCGGCCATCGGGGCGTTTGAAGGAGGCGCGGCCGTGCCTTGGGGGGCGTGGCTGTGGCCGCTGGCCATGTGGACCGCATTTTTCGGCGCGTTTTTTCTGACCTGCTTTTGTTTGGTGTGGCTTTTGCGGCAACGCTGGCTGGAGACCGAGCGGTTGGGATTCCCGCTGCTTGAAGTACCTCGCGCTCTCATTGCCGGAGACCTGTTTGGCCAACGGCTGTTTTGGTGGGGCGCATTGGTGCCGGGCGCACTGTTGGGAATCAATGGGTGGAACCATTACGCGCCGTCTGTGCCCGAGATCGCCACGAGCTTGAACATGGTCGATTTCCTCCTCGATGACCCGTGGAAAGCCATGGCTCCCTTTGAGTCGCCGTTCTACTTCAAGTTTGTTCCCCTGTTGGTGGGCACGGCCTTTCTCGCACCCGTCGAGGTGTCGTTCAGCACGTGGTTTTTCTATCTGTTCACCCGTGTACAATTGCTAGTGGCGCATTTTCTCGGGCGACTCGAATATCGAGGCGACTTCATCCCCGGGCACGGATCGCCGTGGCTAGACTGGCCTAGTCACTTTCCTTTTTTTATGACCCAAGCGCGCGGCGGCTTGCTGTTTTTGGGGCTGTTCAGCCTGTGGTCAGCACGGCGGGCCTTGGCGGCGGCAGTCTCTTGGCGCAGCTGGACGACATGGGGGCTTGTGGCCGGGCTGCTGATGCTGTGGGTGTGGACTACGGCTTTGGGAATACCGCCGCTTATGGGCATCGCGGCGTTGTTGCTGGTGTTGCTGTTGGCGTTGACGTTTGCACGGCTGCGGGTCGACGGGGGCCTGCCTATTGTGGGAATGCCGCAGATCGTGGGCTACCTGTCCTTCGTGGCATTGGGGACCGGGGCCGGGCGTTTTACCGATGCGACCTACATGGGCTTTGGCTTTTTGGCGGTATTTGGCTTTACGATGATTGGGCTCTGGCCCGCCTTGCAATTTGAGGGGCTGAAGTTGGCAGAGATGCACGGGGTGTCGCCGCGTCGCTTGATTTGGGGAATGGTTTTGGGGCTCGTCGTTGGGCTGGGGGCTGGCTATGTATTTTCACTCGAAACGATCTACGAACACGGGCTTTTTGCCTTGCAGGAACAGGGTGGCGCACGGGATGAAGCACGCATTGGCCGCTACTACAACTACTTGTTCAAAGACGCCGGCACAGTGGATGGGGACACGGACTGGGTGCGCCTAGGATTTCACGCGGCCGGGGCGGGTTTTACCTATTTCTTAGCGTTGATGCGCCAGCACGTTCTCCGCTGGCCCTTACATCCCATGGGCTTTGTGTTTGGCACGGGTTTTGGCGGGCTGGTGTGGGGGTCGGTGTTGTGCGGCTGGCTGTGCAAGTGGCTGGCGGTGCGCTACGGCGGTGCACAAACTTATCGGCGGGTCATGCCGTTTTTCTTGGGAATGATTTGTGGAGAGGTCGCGATGCGGTTGTTGTGGGCCGCGGTCGCACTGTGGCGGGGCGAGATGGGGGGAGGATACCGGCCGTAATGACCGACGAGTTGACTAGCTACCGCGACCTGATGCAGGCCCCGACGCGCTTTCGCGAGGGCTTTACTGTGCGCACTGTGGCCGGGGCGTTTTTCGTCGGCTTTATCATGATGCCCGGTGCCATTTACATGGGCCTGATTGCCGGCGCATCGTTCGGCGCGGCCGCCGAGTGGGTGACCATCATCCTGTTTTCCGAACTGGCGCGGCGTTCCTTTTCCTCGCTGACGCGCCAAGAGATTTACCTGATCTACTACATTGCCGGTGGCTTGGCTGGCGTCATCGGCGGCACCATGCTGGCCGGGGGACCGTTTGGACAACTCGTGTGGAACCAGTACCTCGCGCAGTCGCAGGCTGCGGCTGGGTTTGGCATTGCTGAGCACATCCCGGAATGGATCGCGCCGCCTGTCGGTTCAGATGCGCTGGTCGGGCGCAGCTTTTTGCACCGGGCGTGGATTCCGCCGGTAGCCGTGCTAGTCGCCTCGCAGGTTTTGTCGCGGGTTGAGTGGTTCACGCTCGGCTACATCCTCTTTCGGGTCACGTCCGATGTAGAGCGCTTGCCCTTCCCGTTGGCACCAGTAGCCGCGCAGGGGGCGACGGCCCTTGCCGAGAGCGACGAGGGGCAGGATAGCTGGCGGTGGCGGGTTTTCTCGGTGGGCATGGGGATTGGTTTACTGTTCGGCGCGGTGTACGTGGGCTTGCCCGCGCTGACTGGATTGATCGCCAGCGATCCCATCGTCCTGTTGCCTATTCCTTGGATTGATCTCACTCGGACTACAGAAGAGTTTTTACCGGCCGCACCCTTGGGCATTGGTACGGACCTAGGCTTGGTGCTGTTGGGGATGGTGCTGCCGTTTTGGATAGTCGTCGGTACATTTGCCGCGGCCATGGTCCACGCCTTGGGCAGCCCGGTTCTCTATCAAGTCGGCGCGCTGACGCACTGGCGGCCGGGCATGGACGCGATTCTGACGAATTTCGCCAACGACATCGACGTGTGGATGAGCGTGTACATTGGCGCGGGGGCGGCCGTGGGCGCGATTGGCTTGTTGCACGCCGTGCTGTCGGTGCGGGCCTCGCGCCGTCAGGGCAGGCACCGCCCGTTACAGGATACGCCGGCCGGGCGGGGCGACTTCCCGTTGTGGATAGCGATTGTCGGATATGCACTATCGACGTTGGCCATGATCTGGCTCTGCGTGTTGCTCCTAGACGACGACGAATTTCCGCTGATCTTTTTGCTGATCTTCGGCTTCGTGCTGACGCCGGTGATTTCGTACGTCAATGCGCGCATGGCCGGGTTGACGGGGCAGTTGGTCAGTTTCCCGCTACTGCGCGAAGGCGCTTTTATCTTGAGCGGCTACAAAGGCATAGATATATGGTTCGCGCCCATTCCATACGCCGACCACGGCCGGCGCGCTCAGCTCTTCCGCGAAGTGGAGCTGACCGGCACGCGCTTCTCGTCGATTATCAAGGCCGAGCTGTTGCTGTTGCCGCTGAGCTTGGTCTGCGGCTTTGTGTTTTGGTCGCTAGTCTGGCAGATGGAGCCGATTCCCTCGCCGACCTTCCAATACGCCCAGACGTATTGGCACCTCATTGCGTTGCGCCAGTGCTTGTGGTACTCGGCGACTTTGGGCGGGGAGACCTTGTTCGACCAAGCTATTAAGGGGTGGTGGATCTTGGGCAGCTTTGTGCTGGCCGGGGGTACTTTTGGATTTATGTCGTGGTTGGGGTTGCCGATTTCGCTGGTGTACGGGTTTGTGCGCGGCCTTTCGGGTCTGCCGCACTTGCTGATCCCCGAGATGGCCGGTGCCCTGCTGGCGCGCTATTGGCTGGAGCCGCGCTTTGGGACTCAGCAGTGGCGGCAGTACGCGCCGGTGTTGTTGGCTGGATACGCTTGCGGGATGGGCTTGGTGGGCATGTCGGCCGTGGCCATTGCCTTAATATCCAAGTCGGTGACCCAATTGCACTATTGACGCCCGTCAGCCGCGCAGGGCTTGGCGGAGGCCAAAAGCGCACTTAATCCAGCGGCTCTTGTAGCCGACAACCGCGTAGTACGGCACTAAATCGCAGCCAAAGCCGCGTTTGAAGAAGGCGATGCTCGGTATATTGGCACCGACGAAGTCAAAGCATTTGTGATCGACCGCGTCCCAGTACTGCCAGTACAACAGCGAGATCGCGCCCGTGTGGTTGTAAGCAGGGTCGGCTCCTGCGGCCCAAGCATAGGTGGTGTCGAAGCCCTCGACAAAGGCGACGACCGCGGCCGGCCCGTCCGGGGAGGCGATTGCGTACGCCTGGGCCAGACCAGCCTCTAGGGCCGCGGCGACAAAGCGCTCGGCTGTGGCCGTGGCGACCGGGGGGCCGCCAGCTTGGTTGGCGTAGATGGCCTCGTACTGCCGCCGAAATAGTGCGACATCGCTAGTGGGCCGCAGTTGGTAGCCGAGTTTTTCAGCCTTGCGAATGGCAGTGCGCGTGCGGCGCTCGGCTCGCTCCCATAGTGCGTTGCTATCGCCGAGAGGCAGCCTATAGGTATAGCGCAGGTGCGCGTCGCAGCCCTGCCAGGTGAAGGGGCGCACATCGGCGATGGCCGGCGCGTGGGATAGGAAGACGCGGTCGTAGTGCTTGGCGAGATGGTCGAGCAGGTGCGCACAAGCGCGGTGTTGAGCCGCTTCGCCTTTGGCTGGTCCCTTGCCGGCTACCGGGGCGAGCAGCAGGCCGGTGTAAGGCGTCAGCTCGGGAGTTTCGAGGCGGTAGAGGCCCATGCGTCGGCGAGCTAGGCCGCTGATGCCAGCGACGAGATGGCCATTGCGGTAGCAGCCGAGGCGGTGAATTTGGCCGCCAGCGGCCGTGGCTGCACAGCAAAGCCACTCGCTGGTGGAAAATACAGTGCCGCCGATGGCTTGGCGGACGAAGGCGTCCCAAGCGGTATCGTCGGCGACGAGGCGGATTTCAAAGGTATCGGCCACAGGGAATTTCGCAGTTGGTGTTCAATACGCAAGGTAAATTGGGGCAGGAGGGGCGATTCCGCCACATCGCTTGACATTCCCCTTGGTGCGCCCTATATTGAAATTTTTATGAATTGAAAGCTAACTGCTTGGATTACTTAGATTTAATGCCAATGAGTGCGCCGTTCCAACTCCCGCGTATTTTCCGCCCGACGCCAGTGTGGGTGCGCCTCCGACTTCTCCTCCTTGACCTACTTATTATTGGCCGTCTGGTCAAGTAGGCTTCGCTCCTCGTTCCATTTTCGACAGCACGATTAACGGACGAAGCCGCTGCAACGCGCAGGCTGTCAGCTAACTATGTCTATAAAACAATCTCAACGCCCTCAGTGAAGGAGAATTTTCATGCAGATGTACTACGACAACGACGCCAACCTCGATCTGCTCTCGGACAAAACCGTAGCCGTCATAGGCTACGGCAGCCAAGGTCACGCGCATTCGCTCAACCTTGCGGAGAGCGGCGTCAAGGTGGTGGTGGGCCTACGCGCGGGTAGCCAGCGGTGCGCTGAGGCCGAGGCCGCCGGGCTGGAGGTGGCCAACGTGGCCGAGGCCAGCAAGCGGGGCGATATCGTGGTGATCTTGATCAACGACGAGGTCCAGAAAGCCGTGTACGAAGCCGATATTCGTCCCCATCTCGAAGCGGGCAATGCCCTCGCCTTTGCCCACGGGTTTAACATCCACTTTGGGCAGGTCGTGCCGCCGGCCGATGTCGATGTGTTCATGGTCGCGCCCAAAGGGCCGGGGCACTTGGTGCGCCGCGTGTACCAGCAGGGGGGTGGCGTGCCGGGCTTGTTGGCCGTTTACCAAGACGCCACCGGCCGAGCGCACGAGGTTGGCTTGGCCTATGCCAAGGGGATTGGCTGCGGCCGGGCCGGGGTTATTGAAACGACCTTCCGCGAGGAGACCGAGACCGACTTGTTCGGCGAGCAGGTGGTGCTGTGCGGCGGTTTGACCGAGCTGATCCGCGCTGGGTTCGACACGCTCGTCGAGGCCGGATACCAGCCCGAGGTCGCTTATTTCGAGTGTTTGCACGAGGTCAAGCTGATCGTCGATCTGATCTACGAGGGCGGCATCGCCAACATGCGCTCGTCGATTTCGGATACCGCAGAATTTGGCGACTTGACGCGCGGACAACGGGTGATCACCGAGCAGACGCGAGCAGCAATGAAGCAAATTCTCGCCGATGTGCAGAATGGTCACTTTGCGCGGGAATGGCTGGCCGAAAACCAAGTGGGCCGCCCGGTGTACAATGCGATCAAGCGCCGCGATTCCGAACACCTGATCGAAACCGTCGGCACCCGACTGCGTGCAATGATGAGTTGGCTGGACGACAAATAGGACCACCTGAAAGCCCGAAAGGAGGTAAGCGCGATGGAACCCCTACTTAGCGAGTTGAGTTCCGATCCCGACCTTATATCGGTAGGTGATCTCTAAACGGCTGGAGGGGATCGGCTACCACGCGTACCACCGCATCTGGCCCGCCTAGGAAAGAACACATCATGGCGAATGCAAATCGCGTATATATTTTCGACACCACGCTGCGGGACGCCGAGCAGACGCCCGGGGCCTCGCTGACGGCTAAAGAAAAGCTGGAAATTGCCCACCAGTTGGCGCGGCTGAAAGTCGATATTATTGAGGCCGGCTTTCCGGTGTCCTCCAACGAGGACTTCGAGGCCGTGCGCCGCATTGGGCAGGAGGTCGAAGGGCCGGTAATCTGTGGGCTGGCGCGCGCCGTGCCCAAGGACGTTGAGCGAGCGGGTGCGGCCCTTCAGGGCGCAAGCCGGCCGCGGATCCACACCTTTATTGGCACATCGGATATTCAGCTTGCGGGCCAACTGCGCAAGGACCGGGAAGAGGTGCTGAAAATGGCGGTAGAGTCGGTGAAGCAGGCCAAGTCGTACTGTGACGATGTCGAGTTTTCCCCCTTGGACGCCACGCGTACTGATCCTAGCTACCTCAACGAAATCATCGCGGCGACCATCGCGGCCGGGGCGACGACGATCAACATTCCCGACACGGTGGGTTATGCCGTGCCCGAAGAGTTTGGGGTGCTGATCGCCCAGATCCTCGCCGAGGTGCCCAACAGCGACGCGGCGATCATCAGCGTCCACTGCCACGACGATCTGGGCATGTCGGTAATCAACACGCTCTCCGCCATCAAAAACGGCGCACGCCAAGCCGAATGCACGATCAACGGCTTGGGCGAGCGGGCCGGCAATGCCTCGCTGGAGGAGATCGTTCTGGCGCTGAAGACGCGCCAGGACTATTTCAAATTTGACACCCAAGTGGTCACCGAGGAAATCGTTCCCACCAGCCGGTTGGTCAGCCGCTTGATGGGGATCGCGGTCCAGCCCAACAAGGCGATCGTCGGTGCCAATGCCTTTGCCCACAGCTCGGGCATCCACCAAGATGGAGTGCTCAAGCAGCGCGACACTTTTGAGATCATGGAGCCGAAAGACGTCGGGCTGGACGATACCGAGATCGTGCTGACGGCGCGCTCGGGACGCGCTGCTCTGCGCCATCGGCTGGAGGTTTTGGGCTACGAGCTGAACAAAGAAGAACTGGACAAGGTGTACGAGGATTTCGTCGAGTTGGCCGACAAGAAGAAGGAGGTCTTCGACGAGGACCTGATTGAGATCGTCGGCGACTCGGACGAAACGACCACCTACTACGAACTCCAGTACTTGCATTCGGTCAGTGGCACCGGTACGGTGCCCTCGGCCACGGTGCGCATGCGCATCGGCGACGAGACCGTCCAGCAGTCGTCTTGGGGCGACGGTCCGGTGGATGCGGCCTATGCGGCCATTGGCATGGCCTGCGGCACTGAGGCCCGACTCGACGACTACGTCATCCGCGCCATTACCTCCGGCAGTCAAGCGCTGGGCGAGGTAACGGTGCATCTGTCGAAAAACGGAGAAAAGGCGCGGGGACGAGGGGTTTCAACCGACGTCATTGAGGCCAGTGCGAGGGCTTACGTGGATGCGCTGAACCGCTTGGTCGCCAAGAGCACCAAAGAATCACTCCAGACAGTATAGAGGAGATTGGAGATGGGCAAAACCCTGTTGCACAAGGTTTGGGACGCGCACACCGTGCGCGAATTGCCCTCTGGGCAGACGCAGTTGTTCGTTGGCTTGCATCTGGTCCACGAGGTGACCAGCCCCCAGGCCTTTGAGATGCTGCGGGAGCGCGGCCTCACCGTCCGCTTCCCGGGGCGCACCTTTGCCACTGTGGATCACATCGTGCCCACGGACTTGGTGCAGCGGCCGTTTATCGACGACTTGGCCGAAGAGATGATGGATGCGATTGAGCAGAATACCGCCGAGTTTGAGATTCCGCTGTTCAACATCGACGATCAGCGCCAGGGGGTGGTCCACGTCATCGGCCCGGAACTGGGGTTGACCCAGCCTGGCATGACCATTGCCTGCGGCGATAGCCACACTTCCACGCACGGGGCCTTTGGCGCGGTGGCCTTTGGCATTGGCACCAGTCAAGTGCGCGATGTGCTCGCCACCCAGTGCTTGGCCATGGATCCGATCAAGGTGCGGCGGATCGAAATTAGCGGTGCGCTGAGCGAGGGGGTGTACGCCAAGGACGTCATCTTGCACATCATCGGGCAGCTCGGGGTCCATGGGGGCGTTGGCTACGGCTATGAGTACGGCGGCCCAGTCATCGAGGCCATGTCCATCGAAGAGCGGATGACGGTGTGCAACATGTCGATTGAGGGCGGTGCCCGGGTCGGCTACGTCAATCCCGATCAGACGACGTACGACTATCTCAACGGCCGGCCTCACGCGCCGGCCAACTTTGAGCACGCGGTCGATTGGTGGAAGTCCATGGCTTCGGACGCAGACGCCGAGTACGACGACCTAGTCCAAATTGACGGCCGCGAGATCGGCCCGACCGTGACGTGGGGCATCACGCCGGGCCAATCAGTCGGCATAGACCAAGCCCTGCCCGATCTAGGCGCTTTTGCCGACGCCGACCGCCCCACCGTACAGGAGGCCTTCGAGTACATGGACTTTGAGTCGGGGCAGAAGATCGCCGGTACCAAAGTAGATGTGGCGTTTATCGGCTCCTGCACCAACGGCCGGCTCTCGGATCTGCGCGAGGCCGCCCGGGTTGCTCGCGGGCGTAAGGTGGCCCCTGGCGTCCGCGCTCTTGTGGTACCTGGATCGCAGCAGGTGCGGGCCGCGGCTGAAGCCGAGGGCCTGCACGAGATCTTCGCCGAGGCCGGGTTCCAGTGGCGGGGGGCCGGTTGTTCCATGTGCCTAGCGATGAACCCCGACAAACTGCAGGGCCGCGAACTGTGTGCCTCGTCGTCCAACCGCAATTTCAAGGGCCGGCAGGGCAGTCCCACCGGCCGCACCCTGTTGATGAGTCCGGCAATGGTCGCGGCAGCAGCGGTGGCTGGCGAGGTGGCGGACGTGCGGGAATTGGTGGGGCCGTTTGGGGATTGTCAAAACTGACCGCGTGTAATGAAGGTAGCGATGACAGGGATGCTCAAAAGCAAGCTCGACGCCATCACGCAAGCCTGCAAACACTCGGTTGGATATCTTTGGATCGGCCCTGCGCGATGACTTCCATCCCGATCAGAGCGACGTGGATCTATTGGTTGAACTTGGCCCGATGGAACCGTATGCGCGAGTCGATGCCTACTTCGGCCTGTTGGAAGACCTCAGAGCCATACTAGGATCTGGTCGTTTCAGGAGCCGTGAAGAACCGCTATATCGCTCGCGACATTGAGCAGACGAAGCAATTGTTGTATGCCGCGTGACGTAAAAGGAGACAAATTTGATGAACGAATCAGCAATCCGAGCATAAAGAAAAGCTGACAGATTATTCAAGACTATTATCGGTGGGGAGGGGGGAGGCATACACGCACCGAGATCCCTCCGCCTGATCGAGAACCGAATCGGAGCTAGCCCTGCCCTGCCGTCATAGAATTACAGTATGAATCGAAGAGAGGTCTTGCTTGATAAAGCTCGGCGAAATCCCAATGGATTGTAATTCAGAGAGTTTGAAGGGCTCATGCGTCAATGCGGATGGACGCAACGCCGCCAGCGAGGAAGCCACCGTGCTTATTTCTTAGGCAATATAATCAGGAGACAGAAAATAAAAAATAGTACTCACGACGATTTCGATGTATTCACAGTCGAGATGTTCCTCGATGAAGACGGCGATTATCTTGCACATTTCGTCGAACTTCCCAATGTCTCGGCTTTCGGACAGACACCCGACGAGGCGCTGATTGAATTAAAAGCAGCATGGGAGTTAATGAAAGAATGCTACCGAGAGGATGGTGTCTCTGTCCCCCGTACACGCACCGCGACCCTTCCGCCTGATTGAGGATTGAGCCACCTTGATGGTAAAATCGGTGTTTTGATGTGTCTTCTCCCCTACTGAAACGCTTTAAGGAGATCCAATGGAAAACGCTATTAAAATTATAACCGGCCGCGGCGTGGTAGTGCGTGGGGCTGATATAGACACCGACCGCATCATCCCGGCCCGCTTTTTGCGGACGGTGACTTTTGAGAATTTGGGTGCCTATGCCTTTGCCGACGATCGCACGGCCGGCGACCATCCTTTTGATCAAGTGCGCTTCCAAGGGGCGTCGATCTTGTTGGCCAATGCAAATTTTGGCTGTGGCTCCTCGCGCGAACACGCGCCGCAGGCCCTGATGCGCTGGGGGATTAAAGGTTTTGTCGCCGAGTCTTTTGCCGAGATTTTCTTTGGCAACTGCATCGCCATGGGACTGCCCTGTGTGCGGGTGGCGGCTGGGGACATGCAGGCGTTGATGGACGCGGTCGAGAGCGATCCAGCGCAGGAGGTGACTGTTGACCTCGAAGCGCGGCAGGTGTGCTGGGCTGGCGGCGAAGTCGCAGCCGAAATTGCCACTGGTCCGCGCGAGCAGTTTCTCAAGGGGAGTTGGGACTCGCTGGGCCAGCTTTTGGCCGCCAGCGACCAGATCGGCCAGACCGCCGCCCGCTTGCCCTATACACGCGCCTTCGCCGAATAATGTTTTGGAAGGAGGTTAAAATGTCCGAAATCAAAATTTATGTAGCGGAACAACTCGATGGCTATACTTGTCGCCTCGAACCGATCGAACCGAGGAGCAAAAATGCAGCCCGATGATCACTCATCCACATGGGTTGGTTATCCTTAACATGGGAGATAAATAATTGCACAAAATCGCCGTAATACCCGGAGACGGAACAGGGCCTGAAGTGGTGGTCGAGGGGCTGAAAGCACTCGACGCAGTGGCCGCCAAATGGGGATTCAAATACGAGACCGTGGAATTCGACTTTGGCGGTGACCGCTACTTGCGCACCGGCGAGATCTTGCCCGACTCGGCGGCCGACGACTTTAGGCAGTTCGATGCCATTTACCTAGGGGCCATTGGCCACCCCGACGTGAAGCCGGGTATCCTCGAAAAGGGCATTCTACTGAGGCTGCGCTTTGAGTTGGATCAGTACATCAATCTCCGCCCGGTCAAGCTCTATCCCAATGTGCCGACGCCAATCAAGGACAAGGGGCCAAAGGATATCGACTTTGTGGTGGTGCGCGAAAATACCGAGGGGCTGTACGCCGGTTCTGGTGGCTTCCTCAAAAAGGGTACGCCCGACGAGATCGCAGTGCAGGAGTCGATCAACACCCGCAAAGGCGTCGAGCGCTGCCTGCGCTATGCCTATGAGTACACCCAGCGACGCAACAAGGACAACACCTTGACGCTGTGCGGCAAAACCAACGTGCTCACGTATGCCTTCGACCTGTGGGAGCGGGCATTCCACGAAATCGGCGCGGCCGACTATCCTTCCATCAAGCGCGACTACGCCCACGTTGATGCCATCTGTATGTGGATGGTCAAAAACCCCGAGTGGTTCGACGTGGTGGTCACCGACAACATGTTTGGGGACATCATCACGGACTTGGGCGCGATGATCCAGGGCGGAATGGGCATTGCCGCTGGCGGCAATATCAACCCCGAAGGGGTATCGATGTTTGAGCCAATCGGCGGCTCTGCCCCCAAGTACACCGGCCAGAATAGTATCAATCCGCTGGCTGCCATCGGCGCTTGCCAGCTCATGCTCGACACGCTTGGCGAGCGCGAGGGTGCCAACATTTTGGAGGGTGCTATCGTCTCGACGCTGGGTAAGCTCGACGATATGGGAGCGGGGAGAATGGGGTATTCCACCGCGGAAGTCGGCGATTTGGTGGCGCAAGCCGTAGCCGACGCTTGAGATGGTTTTGGAGACATGACCGGGGTTCCACTCTCATCCACGAAGGGCACGAGGGAATGCGAAGAAAAGACATGACCGACTGCATTGAAGTGTATGATTCTACTCTGCGCGATGGCGCCCAAGCCGAGGGCATTTCCTACTCGCTGGAGGACAAGCTGCTGATCGCCCGGCGGCTGGACGCGCTCGGAGTCGATTACATCGAAGGGGGATGGCCGAACCCCACCAATCCCAAGGATCTGGCCTTTTTTCAGGAAGTGAAGAAGCTGGGTCTGAAGGCACAAGTGACCGCCTTTGGTAGCACTCGGCGGGCCGGCGTATCCCCGAAGGAAGACGCGACCCTGAACACGCTTCTGAGGGCCGAGACCGACAGCGTTTGCATATTTGGCAAAAGTTGGCCCCTGCACGTCGTCGAGGTGCTCAAGACGACGCTAGAAGAAAATCTGCGGCTGATTGAGGACTCGGTCGCCTATCTCGCCGGTCATGGCCGCGAGGTGATTTACGATGCCGAGCATTTCTTCGACGGCTATAAGGCCGATGCCGGCTACGCGGTCGAGACCCTATTGGCCGCCGAGCGCGGTGGGGCGCGGATTTTGGTACTCTGCGACACCAATGGCGGCACCCTGACCAGCGAGATGGGCCAGATCGTCGAACAGGTCGCCGAGCGGATTGCGCTTCCCTTTGGCATCCACACGCACAACGATGCCGGCGTGGGCGTGGCCAACACTCTCGTGGCTGTGGAGCGGGGCGCGGTGCAAGTGCAAGGTACCTTCAACGGCTATGGCGAGCGCTGCGGCAACGCCAACTTGTGCTCAATTTTGCCCAATCTCGAGTTGAAAATGGGTTTCGAGACGGTAGGCCGCGACAACCTCGCGGAGCTAATGGACTTCTCCCGCTTCCTGAGCGAGATCGCCAACGTCTATCACGACCACCGCCAGCCGTATGTCGGCGAGAGTGCGTTTGCCCACAAAGGGGGCGTACACATCGATGCTATGATCAAGAACCCGCGTTGCTACGAACATATCGATCCCATGGCCACAGGCAACGAGCGGCGGTTCTTGGTCTCGGACCAAGCGGGCGGAGCGACGATTGTCAGCAAGTTGCGGCGATTTTTACCCGACATAAAGAAGAAAGATCCGCTGGTGGGGCAGGTCTTGGAGCGGGTCAAGCAGTTGGAGCATGAGGGCTATCAGTTCGAGGCGGCGGAGGGGTCGTTTGAGTTGCTAGCACGCCGGGTCCAAGGCACGTATGAGGACTTATTCACGCTGCTCAACTTCCGCACGATCAACCGCAAGACCGGGGCGCACGCCGAAGAAGCCGAGGCCATTGTCAAGGTCGCTATCGGCGATGCCGAGTACCATACGGTCGCTGGCGGCGATGGCCCGGTCAACGCACTCGACCAAGCGCTGCGCAAGGCGCTGGAGCAGGAGTTCCCCGCGCTCAGACAAGTGCGCTTGGAGGACTACAAGGTGCGGGTGTTGTCGAGCAGTGACGGGACCGCGGCCAAGGTGCGGGTGTTGATCGAGTCCTCGGACGGCAAGGATGTGTGGGGTACGGTGGGGGTTTCGGAGAATGTTATTGAGGCGAGTTGGATCGCGCTGGCCGATAGTTTGCACTACAAATTGATGAAGGACGCGCTGGCGGGGGCTGGTTGAGGCCGACGATAAGTGCCGATGGATACTGCTATATCTGTTGAAGGAGTCCATGAGCGTTGGTTTCACATTGTCGAAAACCATGATGACATGGCAGGATTCGACCTTATTGAGAATCCCGATATCATCCTTCGTGGTTATCAAGGCTCACCGATTGCGGCGCGCCGCCACGGACGCCAGCGATATTTGATGGTCGTGTATCGGCAGAGGTCCATGGAAGATGGTTTCGTTATTACTGCGTACTTTACACGTAAAATTGACAGAGGGAAGGCGATATGGAAAAAACTCTAACACCTGATCATGCGCTCTCGCTCTCTCAGGCCATACCTTTCCTACTCGATTTTCCAGCCTCGCGTTTTTGGGTGGATTACGACCAAGAGGCCGATGTGCTCTATATCAGCTTTTCGCGTCCGCAGCAGGCTACGGATACGACCATGACCGTGTTGCGCTACCGGGCTAGCCAGCTAGTAGGTGTTACCGCGTTCGATGCCTCTACTCGTGTGCCAGCGCGATCACAAAAAGGAGCGATGGCGATGAATATGCTAGACTACGGCAACGTTGGTTTGGCGAAGGGGTTTCAACCAATCGAGCTGCATGTCGGCGCGACGGGAACGGACTGGGCGCTATGAGAATTATCGAAGGTGGAGGGGTCACCGCGCCGAGCGGGTACCGGGCGGCTGGCATCCAGACCGGTGTCAAGGAGTCGGGTGCTAAGGATTTGGCACTGGTGTATTCGACGCGCCCGGCGAATGCGGCCGCGGTGTACACCACCAACAAGGTGCAGGGTGCGCCAATTGCCATCGACCGCGATCACCTCGTCGATGGCAAGGCGCGGGCCGTCATCCTCAACAGCGGCAACGCCAATGTCTGCAACGGCGATGTCGGCTTGGAACACGCCAAGCGGATGTGTTCCCTGACGGCAACTGAGTTGGGTCTGCAAGCGAAAGAAGTGCTGGTCTGCTCCACTGGCTTGATCGGCGTGCCGCTGCCGATTGACAAAATCGAAGCGGGTATCCCGCGAATCGTCGCGGCGTTGTCCAAGGAGGGCGGTGCTGCTGCCGCTGAGGCGATCATGACCACGGACACTGTGCCGAAGAGCTGCGCCGTCGAGGTCGAGCTGGAATCGGGACGCGCCGTGGTCGGAGCGATGGCCAAAGGAGCCGCGATGATCGCCCCCAACATGGCAACGATGCTGTCGGTGGTGACCACGGACGCGGCCGTGCCCAGCGGACAACTACAGGAACTACTGTCTCAGGCCATACAGCGCACGTTTAACTGCATCACCGTCGATGGCGACATGAGCACGAGCGACACGGTGATCCTGATGGCCAATGGCGACGGCTCAGAGCTGGGCGAGCGCGATTGCGCGCGTCTCTACGAGGGCATTGAATACGCATGCCGACAGATGGCATTGGCGATCGCACGCGATGCCGAGGGATCGTCCAAGCTGATCACCATAGCGGTGCGCGGTGCCGCCACCGAAGCCGAAGCGCGACAGGTCGGCATCGCGGTGGCCAACTCAAGCCTTGTGAAGACCGCCGCGTTTGGCAACGACCCCAACTGGGGACGAATTCTATGCGCGATGGGGTACGCCGGGATCGAGTTCAACCCCGAGACCGCACGCGTGTCGCTGTGCGGAACCGACATCTACGGCAACGGTGCCGGTCTCGATTTCGACGAAGATAAACTAAGCGCGGCCATGCAGACGGAAGAAATGGCCATTGATATCGACTTGGCACTGGGCGAGGCGGCGGCTGAAATTTTCACCTGCGATCTGACGTATGAGTACGTGCGCCTGAACGCCGAATACACTACCTGAGAGTCGTTAGTGATCAGTAACCAGTTCCCCACCCAGAAGTGGGACAGCCCCTAACCCCTAGCCCCTAACCACTTGCTATATGCCACTTTCACACAATGTACAGCGCGTCCAGCCGTCGGTCACTATGCAGATTTCGGCCCAAGCCGCGGCCATGCAGCGCGCCGGTATCGACGTGATTTCCCTGTCGGCGGGCGAGCCGGATTTCGATACGCCGCAAAACGTCAAAGACGCCGGCATCCGCGCCATTGCCGAGGGTTTTACCAAGTACACCACCCCAGGGTCGGGGATCATTGAACTCAAGGAGGCGATCTGCCGCAAATTCGAGCGCGACAACGGCTTGGTTTATACAACCGACGAAGTGATCGTCAACAACGGTGCCAAGCACTCGCTCTTTTTGGCGGTGGCAGCACTGGTCAACCCCGGCGACGAGGTCATTATCCCCACGCCCTATTGGGTGACCTATCGGGAGCAGCCGCGGCTGGTGGGTGGCGAGCCGGTGATTGTCGAGACCCAAGTTGCCAACGGCCTCAAGCTCACCGCGGATGAGTTCCGCGCCGCCATTACGCCCCGCACCCGGATGCTCTTTTTGTGCTCGCCGTCCAACCCCAGCGGCGCGGTGTACACCCGCGAGGAATTGGAGAGCTTGGCGGCGGTGGCCGTTGAGCACGGGGTCTATGTGCTCAGCGACGAGATTTACGAGAAGCTTATCTACGACGGAGCCGAGCACCGCTCGATTGCTGCCTGCGGTCCCGAGGCCAAGGAATTCAGCATTGTGGTCAACGGGGTGTCCAAGGCCTATTCGATGACCGGCTGGCGCATCGGCTACACCGGTGCCAGCGAGGAGATCATCGCCGGAATGAACAAGGTGCAAAGCCAAGAAGTGTCGCACCCCTCGTCGATGGCGCAGAAAGCGGCTGTCGAGGCACTCGATGGCCCGCAGGAGTCGGTCGAGGAAATGCGCCAGGCCTTTGATGCGCGGCGGCGCCACATGGTCGAGCGTCTCAACGCCATAGAGGGAGTGGAATGCGCGTTGCCATCGGGGGCCTTTTACGCCTATCCCGATGTCACCGCGTATTACGGCAGCCAAGTCCGCGACTCAGTGGCGTTGTGCGAGTATTTACTCAAAGAGGCCAAGGTGGCCTGCGTGCCCGGCGCTGGGTTTGGCACCTACGAGCACATTCGACTCTCCTACGCCACATCGCTAGATCTAATTGAAAAAGCACTGGACCGAGTTGAGGTGGCGTTGAGTGCGCTGGCATGAATTGGGAATTCGCAATTGCAACTTAGGAGGTCTTGTCCCGTGAACAACAATGGATTTTACCTCGATTTTGAACGCGATCTCGTCGAGTTACAAAAGAAAATCGACGGTCTAAAAAGCCAAGCCGAAGCCAATGGCTTGAATTTGGATGAGGGCGTTCGGAAGCTCGAGGCGCAGGCCGCGAAGAAGCGCCGAGAGATCTACGCCAATCTCAGCCCTTGGCAGCGGGTGCAAATCGCGCGGCACCCAAACCGCCCGTACGCGCTCGATTACGTCGAGCGGATGCTCTCCGACTTCACCGAGCTACACGGCGACCGCCTCTTTGCCGACGACGCCTCCATCATCGGCGGCCCGGCGCGGCTGGACGACGAGTCGATCATGGTCATCGGCATCCAGAGTGGACGCAACCTCGAAGAGCGGCAAAAGCGCAACTTCGGCATGCCGCATCCAGAAGGGTATCGCAAGGCGCGACGCCTTATGCAAATGGCGGCCAAGTTCAAATTGCCGATCTTGACCTTGGTCGATACCTCGGGTGCCTATCCTGGGATCGAGGCCGAGGAGCGGGGCCAAGCCGAGGCCATCGCCCGCAACCTCTACGAAATGTCGCATCTGCCAGTGCCTATCGTCGTGGCCATCATCGGCCAGGCCTTTAGCGGCGGTGCCATTGGCATTACGGTCGGCGACCGGATCCTGATGCTGGAGCACGCCTGTTATTCGGTGATTGTGCCGGAGAGCTGCTCGACGATCTTGTTCAAGGTGCGCGAGCGCAAAGAGGAAGCGGCCGAAGCCCTCAAGCTCACGGCTAAAGACCTGAAGCAGCAGGGGATCATCGACCGCATCGTGCCCGAGCCGTTGGGCGGTGCGCACCACAATTGGGAGGATGCGGCCAAGGTCCTCAAACGCTATGTGCAAGATGCCCTAGCCGAACTCCAGCGACTCAATCCAGAGGCGCTAGTGGCCCAGCGGCTAGACAAGTTCGCGGCGATGGCGCGCTTTGAGGAATAGGGGGGTGCCCTGAGAGGCTGCGACTGAGCTGCGCTCAGCATGGCACCGGCAAGCGGAACGCCCTCAATTGACAGCGCCGGCGCGCACTTCTTTTCGCCACCTCTCAAGCGGGTGTTCGCGTGGCGTTAGCGGCATGTACACCCGCGCCCTGCGCCGATGAGATTCCCACGTCGCCTGAATCATTTCAAGACAATCCCGACCGTCCCTGCCGCTGGCAAACGGATCCCGGTCTTCCTCAATGGCTGCGATGAGGTCGCGCAGCATGAGGCGTTGCAAGAACAACCGTATGGATCCCCTATCGCGTGGATTGCCTCGCTCGTCGAGGTCTTCGGCTGGCAGATGCACCGGTTCCCACGCCTCTGCCGGCGTCTTGTGTTGTCCCTTGTGGATGAACATCGTCGTGCCAACGCTCTCCCGCACGGCGATGCGCCCTTCGGTGCCGATAATGTCAATGCCGTAGCCGTTGTCGTTGGTCTGCGGCTGGGCGAGGAACTGCACATCCGCATGGATGCCGTTGGCAAAGCGAAACGAGGCGTGTCCACGCTCGCCGAGCACAATCCCCGCATCCCGGTCGTGCGGGTGCACCTCTTGGGTATGTTTGATGTCGTCAACGGTTGACTCGCGTCCATCCATCTGCACGAGGTGCGCGTGCGTCCACTCAATATCGCCGCCGAAGAGACGCACCCAATCGCAGAGATGGGTCCCCATCTCCATCAGCGAGTTGCCTACCTTCCGGCCCCCTTTGTCCGTTGCCTGCAGCAGCACCACTTGGCCGATTGCGCCTTGGCCAATCAGCGAGAGAGCATGGCGATTGTACGGGCTAGCGCGTTTGATATGGTTAATGGCAAACTTGACGCGGTGCTGGTCGCAGGTTGCAACCATCTCGTCGGCTTCGATGAGATTCAGGGCAATCGGCTTTTCACAAAAGACGTGGATGCCTCGCTTGGCCGCCGCAATCGTTGGCCGGTGGTGCATCGGAGCTTGCGTTGGGACGATAACAATGTCGGGTTGTCGTTCATTGAGCATCTTCTCGTAGTCGTCATAGATGGCTTTGACGCCAAAGCGCGCGCTCCATGCTGCCGCCCTCTGCGGGTCGATTTCTGCCCCGGCGACCAGTTCGCAGTTTGCCTCTAACTGCACGGCCTCGGCATGGTGCCTGCCCATGCCGCCGAGGCCAATAATCGCAATGCGGTAGTTTTTCATAGATGCCTCCCAAGTTGACCAAAAAGAAGCGTACTTGCCGCTCCCTTGCACCAATGTGGAGATAATAGATCAGCAATGGATCGGTGCTGGTCCGGTATGACGAGGAAGAATCCAGGGGCTGCGTTGGGATTGGCCAAAACCGTTTGCGCCTACGAGGGCCAATTTCCACGGCCTCATAGGCGCAAACGTTCTGTTTTGGATCAGGTGCGCCGCAAGCGGTCGAAGAGCCGCTCTAAGCGGTCGAAGGCGAGGCGGATCATGTCTTCGTCCCAGTCGCCGTCAATTTTGATCTGGACCATGGACTGGAGAGTCTCTAGATAGGCTCGCTGCGTCTCGGTCAGGGGGCGTTCTTGTCCCTCCTGTCGCACTTGGCGTTCGGAGCTAACGCGCTTGGCGCGCCCGTCGCGCCCGGAACGCTCCTTGGGGGCAGGCTCAGGTTCTCGGACGCTGCGAGCCTCTTGGGGCGCGGGTTCGGGGGATGCGGGGCGTTCATCTTTGAGGGCGGGTTCAGCAGTCGCCGCTTCCTTTTGCGGCTCGGAGGGGTCGCCAAAGTTGGCTTCGGCAATGAGGTGTTTGAAAAACATCTTCATCTTATTGGCCGAATCGCGCCCCATGCCAGTGCGGGTGCGGAAGTAATCGACAATCGCGTCGTCGCTCATGTCGCCGTTGCTCTGCTCCCACTCTAACAGCAGCTCTTTGTAGAGGTCGCGGACCACTTCGGCGATCGCGAATTTACGCGTCTCCTTTGAGACTATCCGCAAGAGCAAGTCCGTGGGCTTTTGGTTGCGGTCGGTCAGATTCATGGATTCGATGCCGCGCAAAAAGCGGTGAATCATCGACGGGGTGCGAATAATAGGCCGCACGTAGTCACGGTCGACTTGGTCGGGGATCTTGCTCTCCAGCCGCGAGAGAAACCGCTCGAACTGAACCTTGGTGATGTAGGGAAACCAAGCCCGGTCCTGCCGGCCGCCGTTTTCCTCCCGTCCTTCTTCCACTGCCGTCTCAGCGGCGTCTTGGCGTCCTTCTTCCATTGTAATCTCCATTCGATAGATTGATATGCCTCTGGGCGTTAGGGCTGCGGGGCAAATTCGGCCGTCAAAACGGCGGAGATGCCACCGCGTACATTGAATTCTCCCACCACAGTCATGCGCCGCGGCGCGCAGGCAGCCACCAAATCGTCGAGAATGGTGTTGGTGACCGCTTCGTAGTAAGCACCTTCTTGGCGAAAGGACCACAGATAGAGCTTGAGCGATTTGAGCTCAATGCACTGCTGGTCGGGCACGTAGCGGATGTGGATGGTGCCGAAATCAGGTTGCCCGGTTACGGGACATATCGAAGTGAACTCCGGACACGCTAGCTCGATTGTGTAGTCGCGGTCCGGATGAGGATTGGCAAAAACCACTAGGTTTTTGCTCGGCTCGGTAGCCATAAAAATTTCGTCTCCTAACAGCCTCATGCATGTAAAGATAAGGCCAAACGGGTGCTTTGGCTATGCCGCGACAAAGCACCCAATGACGTTCGCGGTAATGCACGAGACGATCTCGTCCACGAGAATCGAGGCGGGATACGCGATGGAGCCAACGAAAAAAACCGCGGTGCCGCTCAAGGCGCACTCGCCTGCTCGCAGGCCAACTCGAACACCCTGTCGGTCATCCAGCACTTGAAACCCTCGTTGTCCATGAACTGCTTGAAGATCTCGGTGTCGTCCTTCACGATGTTCGTCATGACCCGCAGCAGCACCTTGTAGTACTCGATGCGGGAGTTGGCGGCGTCCGAGTTTTGCCGCGCATTCTTGAAGGCAGCGTCCGCGGCCACCCGGGACGGGATGGTCTTGGTGCGGTCGGTATCCTCCTAGTCGATGTCTCCGAACAGATCGTTGAACGCCCTGAGGATGCTCGAGAGCCGGTCCAGCTCTGGTTCCGGCACGTGCCCCCCGCCGCTGGTCGGCACCGGGGGTCTCATCGGGCAGCATGATGTTCAGCATCGCCTGCTTCTCCACCCGGTAGCTATCCATGTCGATGGCGTCAGGTACTTCTCCTACGGGGCTGGCAGCTTCGAGATCGGGAAGTTCAGGAAGATTGGCCGTTTTAGGCGAGATAGACCGCTTCGGACCAAGGCGTTGGCCTATCTCGATCCCGGCGTATGCTGCTTAGTCGCCGATGGCGCATTCATCAGCCGAGACGGGGGGCCTTTCTGCTGGAGCAACCCCTCGACTGTGTGATTGGCCTGCGAGACCCGATGGTCGCTTTCACCCCGCGCAGGCTCCGAGACCCTATCCGCTTCTATCCTAAGACGGTCCTTTAGGACGGCTGGACGCGGGCTCGGGTCTGTCCTCGCCCCGCCGAGGGCGAAGCCCGCCTGCTAAGCACCAACCCAACCAACCGCAAGCAGGGACTTAGGAAGATGACAACGCCTTGGTATTTCTTGATATAAACATCGTCTCCGGTGAAACGAAACTCCTTCGACAGCCTCATTGCTTGGCTGCGGCCGTTGTTGAACAGCTTCGCTGGGACCTCCTGCGGCATGATATATACCAGAGTATATATCGGGCTATAGCTAATCAATAACCGCTCGTGCTCGTCGCCTCTGTAACGCTATGAGCCGTCATGGTCGTGGCAGGACGACAAATCCTACCGAATCCACCGACGCTGAACCAAACAGCCCGATGCCCCCTTCTACCTGAAAGAACGGCCGCTCGAAATTTTCTCCGACCAGCCCTCCAAAGCCCCCCTGTTCCTGCAGGTCGGGGCTGGAGCGGGCGTACTCAAACCAGTTGTGGTCGAGCGCGTACACCTTCATCAGAGAACGCCCGGTAAAAACCACCGCGAACCACGGCCAGCGCAAGATTCCATCACTAGCGACGAAGGGCGGCGATTGGTTGGCCCGCAGTCCATCCAAGTCCTCGTCGAAAAAATCCTCTAAATCTTCGTCGAGCAACTGCGCGTTTTCTTCCAAAGCGAAGAGTGCTGCTTGGTATGCCTCCCCTGCCTTTCCCAAATGGAGCTCGATCAGACCCTCCAGATGAGTAATCTGATTCTCCGGTGCCGTGTAAACCTCGTCCCCAACCTCGGCAAAGGACTTGAGGGTCTGCACGATCTCTTGAGTATCTTCGTCAACCAGCATCGCCTCCCGCACCTGCACTCGCTCTGGCGTGGTGGTGCTCGCCCGCACCCTCTTTCCCTCGATGTCCACTTCCAGCCGGTACTCGGTCAGGGACTCCACCTGGGGTGCCTCTGGCGGTGGCAGATAGCGGCCGGGTATAGCCGGGTCGGGTGCGTACTCAAAGACTTGGTCCCCTTGGACGATACGCACTCGGGCGTCGTTTACTACCGCTGCTTCCCGGTGGTAGGCTTGGCCGGGAGGCAGGGTGCGCCACACGAACAATTCGGGTAGAGTCTGATCGACCAGTAGCAACCCATCCACCACCAACTCGCTGTCTTCTTCTACTGAGCCGAAGAGATCGCCTGGCTGGCGCTCGGCAGCGCAGGCCGTCAGGCACAGGACCATAAAAATGTAGCGCACGACTTTCTCCTTAAAACGAAAAATTGAAGCCCAGCGTGGGTATGATGGGCAATTGCTTGATCACCGTCGGTCTGGTCTCGGGATTGTTGAGATTGTACTGCACAAACCACTCGTTGCGGCGGCTGTAGAGGTTGAAAATTTGCAAGTAGAACTCGACGTCGAGGCCCCACAGCCCAAACTCGCGGCGGGCACTGGCATCAAGGCGGTGGTAGGGCAACAGGCGGGCGCTGTTGCGCCGGGCCGGCAGCACGTAGTCTTGAACCATCCCGGTGGTCGGCTCGCGCAGCGAATAGCGGGCCGAGGCTGGGGTAAAAGCCTGCCCGGTGGCGTACACGAGATTCGAGCCAAGGCGCCATTTTCCCAAGTTGTACGAAACCACGAAAGACAGGTCGTGGCGGCGGTCGTACTTGGGGGGAAAGGCGCGTCCGCCGTTCAGTTCGGGGAAGGTGCGCCGCGTCCAGCCCAGCGTATAGCCCACCCAGCCGGTGAGTGCCCCGGTGCGCCGCTGCAAAAAGACCTCGACCCCGCTGGCCCAGCCGCTGCCCCCGCTTTTTAATATGTCATCCGAGCGCGTGTCGTCGCTATCTACCGCCACCGCGGTATCCAGCACCACCAGATTGGCCAAGTCGGTGTAATACGCCTCCACTGAAAGTTGGTAGCGCCGCGACGGGGTCCACTCGGTACCCACCACCCCTTGGTACGAGCGGCCCGGCTCGACGCTGCTGTCCAGCGGCACCCAGAAATCGCCGCCGCTAAAGGCTTCGGTGGTGATCAATTGCAGGTACTGGCGGTACATCCCCGCGGCGGTCTTGACGCGGATTTTTTCGCTGAGGGCGTGGCTCAGGGACAGCCTCGGCGTGAAGTGCAAGCGATCCCCGACGCTGAAATAGGTGCTCCGTCCCCCAAGTCGCAGCCGCGTGGTCGGCCCGGCTTGCCACTCGTCCTGCACGTAGGCCGAGGCCAGCACCGACTTCTGGTGCAAGTTGGACTGCTCCTGTTGGTTGAAGGACTCGGAATAGTCGAACTCGAATAGGGTGGTTAGGAAGCCGAGAGTGAGGGTGTGGTCGCGGTTGGCAAAGTAATCCACATCGCCCTTGAGCGACCAATCGCGGATGCTGTTGGAAAAGCTGAAAGGCGTATCGAAGAAACTAAACAAGAGGGCGTTTTCGTACGACGAGCCGGCGGCCATGAAGTGACCAAACAGGGTCGGCGAGAACACCCGCGTCCAGCGCGCTGTCAGGGCGCGGTTGCCCCAGCGCAGATCGGCGAAAGACTCATTCTCCTCTTCTATGTCCACCCGCAGATCGTCTTGGCCCCAGTACGTGCTCACCGCAAAGGTGTCGTCGCCCCACCGCTGGTTGACTTTGCCGTTGAAATCGTAGAAGTAATAGTTTAACGGGATGTCCACCCCGCGAGAGCGGATGGCGCTGAACACGGGTTCGAGGTACGTGCGACGGCCGGCCATCATCCACGAGCCTTGCCCTACCGGCCCTTCGGCCAGCAAGCGGCTCGCGATCAGGCTGACGCCTCCTCGGCTGCTGAAGCGCTGTCGGTTGCCCTCGCGGTTGCTCACGTCGAGTACCGCCCCAAGCGTACGGCCGTACGCAGCCGGGTAGGCCCCTTTGTATAGCTGGACATCCTTGATGGCGTCGGCGTTGAAGGTCGAGAAGAACCCGAAGAGGTGAGAGGGATTGTACAGGGGGATGTGGTCGAGGAGGATGGCCGTTTGGTCGGGGCCACCACCGCGCACGTACAGGCCGCTGCTAATATCCGAAGCCGACTGGATGCCCGGCAGCAGTTGTAAGCTGCGGAGCAGATCGGCCTCGCCAATGGCCGGCATTTGCTGCAACGGCTCGACTTGCAGGGCGATAAAACTGCTCTGGGTGGCCTGCTCCAGCTCTTCGCGGCGCTCGGCTTGGATTACTATCTCCTCTAAGCTCACCGACTCGACTTGCAAGGCCACATCCAAGCGCACGTTTCTACCGCTAAACGCTAGGGTGTCGCGCCAACTTTTGTAGCCCACATGCGAAATCACCACCTCGTAGGTCCCTGCTGGTACTTCTTTGACGGCGTAGTAGCCGCTGCTATTGCTCATCGCGCCCAACTCCTGCGTTAGGACAATGGAGGCCAAAGGCAGAGATTCGCCGTTGTCGCCGTCGGTAATAAAGCCGCTCAGGGTAGCCCCCGGGGTCTGGGCCGCCAAGGGTATGGCCATCAATAGAGCCACCAGCCAATACCTAATAATTTCCATTTTCTTTCCTTTTATAACGCTAATGCGATACTCACCTCTTCCTTTTAACCCCCTAAACTCGCCCTGCCGCTACTCCTCCGTTTAAAACGATAGTGCGACACCCACCACTCCTGCCCGCCATTGTAGCCCCACAATTCGGCGCAAGCCATAAAGAACATACGCCAGCGCTGCAACCAACACCGCTTTGCAGCTGCTCCGTACTGGCGTTCCAAAATGGCGAGGGCCTCTGAGTGCTGGACGTCGAGATTGGCCAGCCAATGCTCGGCCGTGCGGGCGTAATGCCGGCCATCAATGCGCCACTGGGCCTCTAAGACTAGATCATCCTGAAAGTAGTGCAGCAGATCGTCGGAAGGCATAATGCCGCCGGTGAAAAAGTAGTGCCCCATCCAGTTTTTCTCGCCCTCGGCTGCAAAGGAGTACGCGTAGAGTCGATGGACGAAAATGTGGATGAATAGCGAGCCAGCCGGTTTGAGCCAGTCGGCGATGCGCCGCATTAACTCTCGGTAATTGCGCATGTGCTCGAACATCTCCACCGATACCACCCGATCGTAGCGTCTCGGTGCCGAGAACCGATTCATATCCGCGGTGATCACCTCGACGTTGTCTAGCCCCAAGGCTTTGCAGCGCCCTTTGATAAAGTCGCACTGCAACGTTGAATTGGACACGGCGGCAATGCGGCTGCCGGGATAATGCTGCGCCATCCACAAGGTCAGCGAGCCCCAGCCGCAGCCCAATTCCAGCACTTCTTGACCGTCTTGCAGACCGGCGCGTTGACAGGTCAGTTCCAGCATGGCGGCTTCGGCTTGGTCCAGACTGGCCGTCTTTGCAGGGAAGTAACAGCTACTGTACTTGAGGTGGCGGCCCAAGATCAGTTGGAAAAACTCGGGTGGTAGCTCGTAGTGCTGCTCGTTGGCACTCTGCGTATGCAGGGCGATGGGTGCCCGATCCATGGAGGCGATGAAGCGGCATTTGGCCGCCTGCTCGGCTTCGCAGTCGGAGCCTCGTTCTTGCCGCAAGCGCCCGCGATTGAGGCGGCGGATGCCCCAGCGGATGAGAACATCAGGCAACAGGCCCCGCTCGGCCCACTCGATTGCGTTCAAGATCTTTCTCTGCGGGGGAACCACGGCATAAAGGGACTGGTGGTGCGCTGGTAGCGGCGGTAGTTCTCGCCTCGGCTGACCAGTGCCCGCTTTTCCGTGTAGGGAATGCCGGTCACTCGGTATAGCAGAAACAACATCAGCACCGGCCCGATCCAAGCCAACCACCCAATCGCAGACCCGACCGCCATGAACACATAAGCCCACCAGTGGATCCATTCAAAAAAGTAGTTGGGATGGCGCGAATAGCCCCACAGGCCGCGGTCGCAGGTGCGTCCTTGATTGGTGGCTTGGCCGCGGAAGGCGGCCAATTGGCGGTCAGCCACCCACTCGCCCGTCACGGCCATTGACCACACCAGCAGGCCGACCACATCCCAAGCGGTCCATCCCACATCTGCTTTGGCTGCCACGGCGACAAAAGGCAAACCAAATAAAACCACAAGTAAGGCTTGCGCTTGGAATAAATAGAAAAAGCGCCGCTGGGCCTTGGTACCCCATTGGGCCCGTAGCATCCGGTAGCGGCCGTCTTCTTCCGCGGCCCTTACTAGCCGATCAATCACCAAGTAAGCGGTAAGGCGAAAGGACCACACCACGCCCATCATACCAAGCAAAAACCGCCGCTGCTCCCAGCCGGCACCGCTGTAGGCAGCGGCCACGGCCACCAGCCCAATGCCGGCGGCCCAGCCCACATCAACGACGCCGGCGTCGCCCCGGCGCTGCTGCAGCCAATACAACGCGGCCATGGTCGCCATGGCCACCGGCAGACTATAGGCCAATACGTTTAACACGGGGCCCTAAACTTGGCCGTGGAGAATCTCGGGCAACTGCGCCGAGCGCCGGTTGGCCGGCCGAGCCAAGAGCATTTGCACATCGGATATGTAGCGTTCTTCAAAGCCGCCGATGCAGTAAGAAAAATAAAAATCCCACATGCGAATGAATTCCTCGGTCAACCCTAGTTGGCGCACCTGTTCTTCCGCAGCCCCAAGACGCGCCCGCCAAGCCCGCAAGGTCCGAGCGTAGTGCGGACCAATATCCTCCAGATGCACCAAGCGCATATCCGTGGCCGCCGCCAACGAGTGACTGATGGCCGCCAACGACGGGATGCAACTGCCCGGAAAAATATACGCCTTGATGAAATCAACCGAGCGGCGCGCCCGCTCGTAGGCCCAATCGCCGATGACAATGGCCTGTAATAGCATCAGTCCCTCGGGCTTGAGCAGGCGGGAGCAACAGCCGAAATAGGTGTCGAAATAGTGGTGTCCCACGGCTTCGATCATTTCTATGGAGACCAGCTTGTCGTACTGTCCCTGTAAATCGCGATAGTCCGCTAACACGACCTCCACCCGCCCGTCCAAGCCGGCGGCGCGCACTCGTTGGCCAGCCAACTCGTACTGCTGCTGCGAAATGGTTGCCGTGGTCACCCGGCAGCCGTACTCGCAGGCTGCGTGTAGGGCGAAACCACCCCATCCCGTGCCGATCTCCAACAGGTGATCCTCGGGCACTAGAGCGAGCTTTTTGCAGATGCGGTCCACCTTGTAGCGGGAGGCCTCTTCCAGCGAACTGTCCGAGCGCGGAAATACGGCACTGGAATACATCATGTTGTCGTCGAGGAAGAGGCGGAAAAAGTCGTTGCTCAAATCGTAATGAGCGGCGATGTTGCGCCGGCTACCCCGGAGCGTATTGCGGTTGAGGGCATGTCCCAACATGCGGGCCGGCGCGGCCAACCGGGCCCAACTCTGTTCGCGCTGCTGCATCCATTCCATATTGGCCACTGCCAAGCGGCACATAGCCGGCAGGTCGTCGCAACTCCACCACCCCTGCATGTAGGCTTCTGCCACGCCGACAGTCCCCCCTAGGGCCAAGGCGCGAAAGAAATGCGGATGGTGGACCTGCAAAACCACTTCGGGACCGTCTTCTCCCCGCCCGAAGGTGCGGCACTGTTCGCCCTCGACTAGGCAAATCGCACCGCGCTGCAAGTGCTGCAAGTGCCCCAACACCAATCGCCGAGCCCAGCGATCTGGCCAGCCGCCTAGGCCGATGGGACCTTTTTTAGCTAAGGGGGAGACAACCACTTGCGACATCGTCTTTTTCCTTTGCCAACGACTTGGGATGAGGGTAGAACGGACAGCGCTTGATCCCCAGTTTTAGAGCCTGCCAGTGAATAGCGCCAATGACTTTTGTCGTTATCAGCGGATACTGCACCAGTACCCGCGCTAGCACCGCCGCGCTTATTTCCCGCCGCCGCAGCACTAGAGTCGCATCGAATAAATGGCGGCCATCCTGCCAATTGTCCATATGTACCACCAGCGTGCGCCGCGGCGTCGTAAAGCGCCAAGTGTAGTCCTGCTGCATGGCCATGAAGGGCGAAACGTGGAAAGCCTTGGAGAACTGGTAGCACTTGTGCGCTCCGCCGCCGCGGTCGAGACCTTGGTGCAAGATGTAGCAGTGCTGTTCGCCCCAAGGGGTATTATTTACTTCTCCCACCACTGTCTCAACGCACCTATCGGCTCGGTCAAAGCAATAGTAAAAGCTGACCGGATTGAAGCCGTACCCGCCATAGCGCAGGTGAGTTAGCAGGCGGATCGGCCCGTTGGGATAGCGTCCGTTCTCGTCTTTGACCAATTGCCGTACGCAGTCCTCTAGAGGGTGCTGTGGATCGCCCAAATGGTCGGCGCGCCGGAAATAGGCCACATTGGGCCGCTCTGACGACCAGAGCCAGCGCCCGTCGAACACGCCGGGCAATTCGGCTAAATCGAGGTACATCATAAAGAGCCGGTACTCAAAGATGTGGACCACCGGCGCAAAGCGGCGATGCCGCACCCGCCCTTCGTATATGCAGCTATAGCGGCTCACAACGCTTTGCCAAAGCGCCGCGTTACTTCCAAGGCGCTGACGACCCCGTCCTCGTGAAAACCAAATCCCCAATAGGCCCCGCAGTAGTGGATGCGATCAACCCCGTCAATCCGCTGCCGCTGCTTTTGCGCGGCCACCGAGGTCGGCGAATAGACCGGGTGGTGATAGGTCATGCGGGCGATGATCCGCTCTGGATCAATCTCTGCAGTGCGGTTGAGGCTGACGCAGAAGGGCCAGCGACTCGCCAAATTTTGGAGGCTATTCATATTGTAAGTGACGGTCGCGGGGCCTCCTGTGTTGGGTGGAATGTAGTAATTCCAGCTAGCCCAAGCGCGCCGGCGCTTGGGCAACACGGACGCGTCGGTGTGCAGTGCGACATCGTTGGCCTGATATGGCATGGCCCCCAAAACTTGGCACTCGGCCGGGGTAGGCTCGGCCAATAGCCGCAGCGCTTGATCGCTATGTACGGCCAAGATGACCTCGTCGAAACGCTCGGATTCTCCGGCTCGGGTACATACTTCTAGCCCTTGGTGCAAACGCCGCACAGAAGCCACAGGGCAATTGACTCGGATGCGTTCTCTAAAGGAGCGGGTCAGTGCCTCGACGTAGCGCTGCGAGCCTCCTTTGATCGCGCGCCAAGGCGTCCGCCCGCGCACTTGCAAAAAGGCGTGGTTGGCGAAAAACTGGACAAAGTAGCGCACTGGAAACTCGTACATGCGGTCGGGCAAGGCCGACCACAGCGCCGATCCCAATGGGATGATGTGGTATTGGATAAAAGCCTTGGAATAGCCGTTGTCGGCCAGATAGTCTCCGAGGGTTGTCAGATCATTGGGATCGCGCAATAATTCCGATGCTGTGCGGTTGAAACGCAGGATGTCGGCCAACATGCGGTAGAACGACGGCCGCAGCGCATTGCGCCGCTGGGCTAACAGACTGCTCAGCGGCGTACTAGCGTATTCGAGACCAGTGCGGCTGCACTTGACGCTGAAACTCATTTGGGTCGGCTGGGAAGCCACCCCCAAACGCTGCAATAGGCGATTGAACTGCGGGTAGTTGGGTTCGTTGAAGACGATAAAGCCCGTATCCACCGCATAGGATCGCCCTTCCTGTTCGACTTCCAAGGTATGGGTATGGCCGCCGATATAATCGTTGGCTTCAAACAGCGTGATGTGGTGATCTGGGTGCAGCAGATAGGCCGCTACTAGGCCGGAAATACCGCCTCCCACCACGGCGATGCGCCGACCCTGCGCCGGCTTCATCGCCCGCTAACAGCTCGGTCGTAAACCCGCTCGGGCACCGGCCTGAGATCGCGTATTATACCGATCCAAGACAGCACTCTGAGCAGGTAGTAGGTCGGATCGAACTCCCACCAGTAAAAACCCTGACGCGCCGACCCTGGATAATAATGGTGGTTGTTGTGCCAGCCCTCGCCCATAGTGATGAGGGACAACCAGATATTATTGCGGCTATGGTCTCCGGTGGCAAAGCGGCGGCGGCCAAAAAGATGGGAGAGAGAATTGATGGTACACGTGCCGTGGAACAAAACGATGGTGGAAATGGAGAAGCCCCAGACGAGCATCTGCCAGCCGCTGGTTTCTAACCCGGGGAAGCGGCTGCCGCAATACTCCCCCAAGGCGTACATCGTCGCCGCTAGCAAAGTGGGCACGATGATATCGAAGCGGTCGAGAAAGCGCAGTTCGGGAAAACGGGCCAAGTCGCGCACATTGTACAGGCGGGTGGGGAAATTCGACCGCGAGGTGATCCACAGTACGTGGCTCCACCAAAAGCCGTGCTCTTTGGGCGAATGCACATCGCTGGCAACATCGGAGTGGCGATGGTGGTGGCGGTGGTGTCCGGCCCACCACAACGGTCCGCGCTGCACCGCTGTATTGCCCAGTACGGCAAAGAGGAACTGAACGGTCCGCGAGGCTTTGAACGTGCGGTGTGAAAAATAGCGGTGGTAAAAGCCCGTTATGGCAAACATCCGCGTCCAGTAAGCTACGAAGGCCACGCCTACGGCTAAGGGGCTCCAGCCGACCCACAAAACCCCTAGGCAACTCAAGTGCAACGCCGCAAAAGGCAGCATGCGCAACCAATCAACCTGCCGCTCGTCTTCGGCGACCGCGGCAGCAGCAGCTTCATCGCCCTTAAACCAGCGAAGAAAAGCCAACCGCCAACCTTTGACCTCGGTCTCTATATGTCCCATATATGTCCCATCTGGCCTCTATATGCCAATGCTATTGTCTGAGCTATTGTGAAGACACTTTAACCTTGGTCCAGCATGGGCTCTTCGCGCAAAAGACTCAAGGAGTCGCGCAAATCGCTCAGATTGGCGAGGGGGACGGCCCCGGCCCGATTGAGAAAACGCCGGTAATGCTGGGCGGCCCGGCCGCCGACCAACAAGACAATCTCGTCGCCCAGCAGACGGCGCAATTTGATCAACTCGCCGCCTAAATGGGGATCGTCGCCCGGATAGACTATGCTTAGGAGGACGGCCTTAGCATCTTTTTGTGCAGCAGCCCCGGCGATTTCCTCGGCCGATAGGTTGGGTCCCAGAAAAGTCGAATTCCAGCCTTCTGACGTAGCCACGACCGAAGCGAGCAACGCCCCCATCTCGTGCAACTGCCCCGCAGGCGTAGTCGCGACAACGTGGGGAGCGGCCTCCGATACTTGGAAACTGGCCCATATATTGCCGATAAAGCTGCGCACTACGGCCGAAGCCATATGCTCGTCGGCTACTCGCAAGGTACCCTCCTGCCACATCTGGCCGATGCGCTCCATAAGAGGCTGAACCACTCCTTCGAGGAGATGCTGTTGGCTCAACGCTATGGAGGCGCGAACCAACTGCTCTTTGAGCAAGACCGCGTCCAGCCCTTGTACTGCGACTAAGGCCCGTTCGAAAAACTCGCCGGGGTCGCCGCTGCCTTTTCCCTCACCCTCGCCGTTGGTTGCCCTCTGAGCCAACGGCGCAACCGCTCGCTCGGCACGGACTAGTTTCACCAGTTCGGCAGTTGAGAGACGGGCGATTCGGCTAATGCTTTGTCCGGTCTGCACCGCCTGCTGCAACCACTGCAGGCGTATAATGTCCTCGTCCGAATAAAGCCGTCTGTTGGTCGCCGTCCGAGCGGGCACCACGGCTCGATAGCGTTTTTCCCAGACGCGAATGACATGAGCCGAAAGCCCGGTCCGCCGTACCGCTACTTTGATAGGGTGTCCCGGCGTCCATTCCATACGTGTTGAATGCAGATCCTCTGGCTGCATAAATTGCGCTATCTTCCCTTCTGTTCGACTTGCTGGGAATTGGGTGTCGCCTCTATGATCAAAACATCATTGACCCCATTCGAGGAGAACGCAAGTGCAGTACAACAGATAAGCGATTTTGCCTATTTCCACAAACTCCCACGTCTTCGTTGCAAAGCAAAAAAGCCGCAGCAAACAAAAAAGAAGGTTCGCTGCGGCCTTCTTAATCGGAGTTCACTGGCTTAGCGAAGCTGCTTGACGGTCCCCCAACTACTGCTCTCGACAGCGGTGGCAGGCGAAGCAGGCGGAGGCAGGAGCACCGCATCAATGATGTGGATTACGCCATTACTGGCGGCCACGTCAGCTTGGACGACATTGGCATTGTTGATCATCACGCCGCTGTCGCTGACGCTGATATTGCTCGAGGCACCATTGAGGGTGGTGACCGAATCCAGCTCTACTACGTCGGCGGCCAACACCGAACCAGAGACGACGTGATAAAGCAGGATGGAGGTCAGCAGTTCCTTATTCTCGGGCAACAGCAGCGACTCAAGGGTGCCCTCTGGCAAAGCGGCGAAGGCCTCGTCAGTGGGGGCGAAGACGGTGAAGGGGCCTTCGCCCTTGAGCACGTCGATTAGTTCCGCGGCTTGAACCGCGGCGACCAGCGTGTTAAAAATGCCAGCCCCGATGGCAACACCGACGATGTCCTCGTCGTCCTGAGCTTGCGCTGGGCCTGCCCAAGACGAAAGTGCCAGTGCCATGATCGTGGCAACACGGGTGATATTCATACGATTTCCTCCTAATATGAAGGTGTAAGGAGCCGCTTTAGGCATCCATTGTAAAATGATTGTCTAATTATTGTAATGATATGTCGATTATTTGTCAACATATTTCTATAATTTTTTCAACAAAATTTTGACAATCAGTTAATCCTCGATATTATCGCAGGGACTTTTAGTGCGGCTGGGTTACGGGCTGGCACGTATCCGGTGAGACGCAAAGGGGGCCCACCTTTCGGATGCATCTATCCGTAGTTTCAACCGTTCGTCTGTGGGGAGACGGGCGATTCGGCCAATGTTGTCCGGTTTGCACAGCCTGCTGCACCACTGTCGGCGTGCGATAACAGACAATTACTGCCATAGATTTGTAAATAGAGATCGGGCAGTAGGATGAATTCCAACGCGTCGCGCTTGCCTACTTCCTTGGTCTTGAATCACCACCAAGACCATTCTCGCTGCTAAAAAGAGAAATTGAAGCCCAAGCTGGGAATTATGGGCAATTGTCTGATCTTGCGCGGGTCGATTTCGCGATTGACCAAATCAAGCTGCAAAAACCACTCGTTGCGGCGGCTGTACACATTGAATATCTGCACGTAGAACTCGCTGTCGGCTCCCCACAACTCGAACGACCGACTGGTGCTGACATCGAGGCGATGATAGGGCAGCAGGCGGGCACTGTTGCGCTGGGCAGGTGACGCGGAAACCGGCGTAAATGCTTGCCCGGTGGCGTACACCAAGCTCGCGCCGAGCCGCCATGCGCCCACCTTGTAGGAGGCGACAAAAGACAGGTCGTGGCGGCGGTCGTGCTTGGATGGAAAGGGCCGGCCGGCGTTGAGTTCGGGGAACGTCCGCCGCGTCCAACTCAGCGCGTAGCCGATCCACCCGGTGAGTGCGCCGGTGCGCCGCTGCCAAAACACCTCCAGCCCGCTCGCCCAGCCCGTGCCGCCGCTTTTGAACATCGCGTCCGAGTGCGTATCCTCGTTGTCATCAGCCACTTGGGTATCCACTGTCACTAGGTTGGCAAGGTCTGTGTAATAGGCCTCCACAGAAAGCTGGTAGCGCTGCGAAGGGGTCCACTCGACACCGGAGACGGCCTGATAGGAGTGCCCCGGCTCGACGGTGCTGTCGAGCGGAGCCCAGAAATCGCCGCCGCTGAAGGCTTCAGTGGCGATCAGTTGTAGGTGTTGGCGGTACATCCCGCCGGCGGCTTTGACCCGGATTTTGTCGCTCAACGCCCGGCTCAGGGACAGTCGCGGTGCGAAATGCCAGCGGTTGCCTTCGCTGAAGTACGTCCCCCGCCCGCCTAGCTGCACCCGCGTGGTTGGCCCGAGCCGCCACTCGTCCTGCACGTAACCTTCCAACAGCACCGGCTCTTGCCGCAAGTCGAGCTGATTCCGCTTGTTGAAAGACCGGGCAAAGTGAAACTCAAATAGGGTGGCCCAAAAGCCCAAGGAAAGCGTGTGATAGCGATTGGCGAAGTAATCCAAGTCGCCTTTGAACGACAGGTCGCGGATGCGGTTGGCGATGCGGATGGGCGCGTCGAGAAAGCGGAACGCGATGATGCTTTCGTATGACGAGCCGGCGGCCATGAGGTGGCCGAACAAGGCAGGCGAGAACACGTGCGTCCAACGCGCAGTCAGCGCGCGATTGCCCCAGCGCAGATCGACGAAGGACTCTTCATCGTCTTCTAGGTCAATCCGCAGGTCGTCTTGTCCCCAGTACGCGCTCGCAGCGTAGGTGTTGTCGCCCCGCCGCTGGTTGACTTTGCCGTTGAGGTCGTAGAAGTAATAGTTCAAGGGGATGTCCACCCCGCTAGAGCGGATGGCGCTGAGCACGGGTTCGAGGTACGTGCGGCGACCAGCTAGCATCCACGAGCCTTGGCCGACGGGTCCCTCGGTGAGCAAGCGGCCTGAAATTAGACTCACGCCGCCGCGCCCGCTAGTGCGCTTGCGGTTGCCCTCGCGGTTGCTCACGTCGAGCACCGCCCCGAGCGTGCGGCCGTACGCAGCCGGATAGGCTCCCTTGTACAGATTGGCCTCCTTAATTGCGTCCGGGTTAAAGGCCGAGAAGATGCCGAAGAGGTGGGAAGGATTGTACAGCGAAATGTCGTCGAGGAGGATGGCCGTCTGGTCCGGGCCGCCACCACGCACGTACAAGCCGCTGCTGACATCCGAAACCGCTTGGATGCCCGGCAACAGCTGCAAGCTGCGCAAGAGATCGGCCTCGCCGAGGGCGGGCAACTGCTGCACCGGCTTGACGCGGAGACTGATGCGCTCGGCCTCCACCGAGACCTCCTCGCCCATGTCCACCGGCTTGGGCATCAGCGCCAAGTTGAGTCGCACGGCCTCGTCCGCGCCAAAGTGCAGCGTGTCCCACCGGGTCTGGTAGCCTATGTGCGACGCGCTCACCACGTGCGTACCCGCCGGCACTTGCTTGATTGCGTAGTAGCCGCTGTTGTTGCTGACCGCCCCGAGCTGAAGCCCTTCCACCGCGACAGCGGCGCGGCTCAGGACTTCGCCGTTGTCGGCATCGGTGACAAAGCCGCTCAGGGTCGCCGCCTGTGCTATCCCTGCCGATAGCAGCCACGCCGCCAGCACTCGCCTACATTTTTTTTGCAATCCCACCTGTTTGTTATCTCACTGACGCTACGCAGCGGCTTGGCACTGGCCGCCTTAGAGAGATGCTTCGCTTCACCGCGCCTTGTCCTGCCTACTTCACCGTGGCGTGATCTTCGCTGCGCTCAGCATGACCGAGTAGCGAAGGGCCAACCCCTGTCATACTGCACGAAGCAAAGCATCTCGTACTGAATTGTGCCTGTCCAAACGAAGGACGCCCACAAGGGGTTGTCCCATAAATGCGATCGACGTATTCAGGGCTTATGAGATGGCTTGTAGAGAAACATATCGAGATATTGCGCGAGTTGCACCCTTGCTACGACCCGACGAGCTGCCAAGATCGGCCGCGCCCTATGCCTGCCTTTTGGGACTTTGTATCTTCAGGGCCTTGCCATTACTACATTCAAAGGACGGATCCATGACCACCGACAGCATTTTCCACCGCGTCATTACCGATGATTGGCCGCAGATTTCCCACGGCAAAGACTGCTACCTCTACGCCGAAGACGGTCGCGCCTATCTCGATGCCTGCGCTGGCGTCCACGTGATCTCCATCGGCCACGGCGTCCCGGAGATAGCTGCGGTCATGCAGGAGCAGGCGAACAAGGTCTGCTTTACTTACGCTCGCTTCCTCACCCAACCGCAAATCGACCTCGCCGCCAAAGTCGCTGCCATGGCCCCCGGCGATCTCAACCGCGTCTTCTTCGTCTCCGGCGGCTCCGAAGCCACCGAGTCCGCGCTCAAGATCGCCCGCAAGTACCACGTCGAGACCGGCAACCCGAAGAAGTACAAAGTCATCACCCGCTGGCAGAGCTGGCACGGCAACACCATCGGCGCGCTTTCGATGTCGGGACGCTCCACTTGGCGCGAAGACTACGTGCCCTACTTGCTCGACTTCCCGCACATCACCTTTCCCCACCCGGAGCACTGCCCGTACTGCCAGGACCGGCCCGCCTGTACGCTGGCCTGTGCCGAAGAGTTGGAGCGGGTCATCAAACAGGAGGGCAGCGAGTACATCGCCGCCTTCATCGCCGAGCCGATCTCGGGTACTTCTTGCTGCGGCCTGATGCCGCCGCCCTCCTACTTCCCCACCGTCCGCGCAATCTGCGACCGCTACAACATCCTGATGATTATCGACGAAGTCGTCACCGGCTACGGACGCACGGGTCTCAACTTTGGCATTGAGCACTGGGACGCCATTCCAGATATCATGGCCACCGGCAAGGGCCTCAGCAGCGGGTACACGCCCATTGCCGCCACCCTGGTCCGCGACGAGATCTACGACGGGATCTACAAACGGCAAAACCACTATGTCCACGGGCATACTTACGGCGGCAATCCGCTCTCTTGCGCGATTGCTCTCGCCGTGCAGGATTACATCCAAGCCCACGAACTAGTCGCTCGCTGCGCGCAGATGGGCGACCTGATGCTGGAGAAGATGCAGCCCTTAATGGACTCGCCCATAGTCGGCGCGGTGCGCGGCAAGGGCCTGCTCACTGGCGTAGAGTTCGCAAAGGACAAGGCGCCCCACACGCCCTTTGACCCCGCTCAGGGCGTGTCTGCCGCGGTCGTCAATCGCGCCTTTGCCAAAGGTGTGCTCATTATGCCCGGGTCGCCCGGGTTAATTGACGGCGTCAGCGGCGACCACATTGCCATCAGTCCGCCCTTTACCATTAGCGAAGAACAGGTCGAGGAAGTGGCACAGGTAATCGCGGATGTGGTTGGAGAAATGGAACGGGAGTTGGGATACTGAGGCAGAAAAAACGCCGCGCACAACATTCCCCTATGAGGAGGATTGCCATGAAACTCGGCACCTTTATGATGCCCTTGCATCCCCCGGAAAAAGACCGCACCGAATGCTTTGCCGAAGATGTCGAGTTCGTCGTCCGCGCCGATCAGCTCGGCTTCACCGAGGCTTGGGTCGGCCAGCACCACACCGTCGCCTGGGAGCCGATTCCGTCCAACGACCTCTTCATCGCCCACGTCCTGCCCCTGACGCAAAACATCCGCTTGGGCACCGGCGTCTCCATCATGCCACAGCACCACCCGGTCAATGTCGCGGTGCGGCTGGCCTTCCTCGACCACCTGTCCGAAGGCCGCTTCAACTGCGGTTTTGGCCAAGGTGGCGTCGCCACCGACTGGGGCCTTTTCGACCTGCCCGATCCCAAGACGCAAGGGCTGATGACCGTCGAGAGCATCGACATGGTCCTCAAGCTCTGGCAGGCGGAGGCCCCTTTTGACTTTGCGGGCGATTTCTACCGCATCAAAATTGAGGAGCCGCAACCCGAACTCGGCATCGGCCAACTGCTCAAGCCCTACCAGCAGCCGCACCCGCCCATTGGCATGAGCGTAATCAGAGGCGACTCCATGGCCGCGACTATGGCGGGCCAGCGGGGCTATCTGCCCATCAGCACCAACCTCGTCGCTCCTTCGACCTTGACCCAGCACTGGCAGACCTACAGCGCCGGGGCCACCGATGCCGGTCTGCCCGCGCCCGAGCGCACTCGCTGGCGCATCTCGCGCAGTATCCTCGTCGCCGATGACGAAGCCCGCGCTTGGGACTACGCCCTCGACGAGAAAAGTGCTTTCAACCGCGCCTTTGAATACCTAATCGCCGTACTCAGCAGTGCCAAAATGCTCTACATTACGAAGCACGACCCGGAGGTTCCCGACGAGGAGGTCACGCCCGAGTATCTGATCAGGAATCTGTGCATAATAGGCAGTGTCAAGTCGTGCGTAGATCAGCTAGCGGGTTTGTGGGAGACGACCGGGGGCTTCGACACGCTGCTGATGATCGCCCACGACTGGGACGACCGGCCGCTATGGGAGCGCTCAATGGACCTGCTCGCTAACCAAGTCGTGTCGCAATTGCCTGCGGTATAGGGAAATGTAATTTTGGACTTCCTCTGCCCGCGAATTCCCCGTAAGCCGAAGCATAAATCAGCTACTGCATAGCAGACTTGAGGGGCGATAATATGCCCGAAACGATTCTCGACAGATGGGATATGACCCCAGAAGAGCTTACGGAGCTAGTAGAGGAAAATTCTAGCCTCCGAGGCATGATTTTGGGGACTTGGCAGAACTCAAGCTCGAAAAACTCTGGCTGTCGGGCGACAACGTTTCAGAGATTACCAAGCACGATGACCACGATAGGAAGAAGAAAGGCGACCGAGTCATCCGGTACAAGGGCCAAGAGTTCATCTTTGAATCGAAATCGCTACAGAGCGCGATGATCGAGAAGACCGAAGAAGGATAGAAGGGAAAGACTCAAGTCGATGCGAGTGATCGCCGGGAGATAGTGCTTCCAGATAACAGCCTCTCAACAACAACGTGTCTGTATATTCTCGCCGTCAACGTATTTGCGTTTGAAGAGAAGTGGCGGTTTGTCTTCGCCAAGAACTCGGACCTTCCTACGTCTAGTTACCGGAAGCACACTCCATATCAGTGCCCGCATCTTTTGGCGACCCTTGGCCTCCGAGACCGCCATTCGGCGATGAGCCTTTCACGCTTATGAATGAGATTATTCAGAAGCGCATCTGATGCGCGGTTTTTCCCTTGGGAACTTTTACAAATACGAGAAAGTAGGAATGATTTTTCTAGCGTGGACCTGTTTGAGAACGCGGCTCATTCCAGGTTTGTTCGGGCGAACGACAACGAATAAATCTTTGCAGAAGAATCCAAGCTCGGCGTAGGCTTTGACGATCTCAACGTGGGTCAAGTTCTGGCGGTTCGCGCTGACCTCATCTTGACACTTTGCGATCAATACGCCTCGGTCGCGCAGCACTCGGTGGGCCTCGCGACCGCTATCCTCATAGAGTTCTACAACCGCAGCGTACCACTTCCCGCCGCCGCGCCTTGGTGCCTCATGCCCGTTGGAATAGTGGTCTCGAAAGGCATTGTGTGTCCCCGCGCCTGCTTTGATCGCGTTTCTACTGCGGAAGAATCCTTCCATGTAGGGCGGGTCGAGGACGAGCGCATCGAATGACTCACTTTCATACGAGAGATTGCGACAGTCTGTGCCATCCGCGATATCTGACGGATGCAAGTCGTACTTTGAAGTATCGATGTTGCGCCAGAAGATGCCCTTGCCAAATGTCACATCGGCAATTTTGGCCCCTCCTCGATGTGCAGCCTTAAAACAGCCGGGAACACATCCGCGTTGTTTTTGACGTAAGCGGAGAATACTAGGTTTGTCGTGGCGTTTCCATCTGGACTTTTCCGACCAGATGGTGTCCTGCCCCCGCTCATGCCAAAGTCAAGCTCTGGCTGACTCGAGTTCATGTCCTTTTTCTTGCTCCACTTTGTTAGCGGGCGCATTCTCCACTCTCCTAATTAGCAATAGTTCGGACATTTTTTTATGATTGGCCACACAAGGCACAAAAACGGTCCCAAGTTCGCGTCCTTGGTGGATAAACCCTTGAGCGTCATAGCTCCAAGAACTGTCCGAACTATTGAATTAACTGAGCCACATTGGTTTGCGTTGGCATTGGACAGACTTAAATTCACCGCGCCTGTCCTGCCTGAAGCAGGCGCGACAGGCCAAGAGGGGTTTGCAGACAGCTTCTAAGATGCCTCTATCGACCTGTTAAAGCCTTCGCCTGTCGGCCTAATGCGATCATCCTCTGCAATGGACCGTAGCTGGGGCCTTGCTAAGAGCGCTGGATTGACTCGAAAGCGTAGGCTGCGTAGCACTGCATGGACCGCAGCTTGGCCTCGGTGTCGGGCCGAGTGACGGACTTGAAGGCAATGTAGCGTCGCTCGGGAAACTTGCCGTAGGCCGCGTGAAAGAGGCTGTGGTGGAAAAAGACCACGTCGCCGGGCATTGTTTCCACCGCGCAGGAAGAGATGTCCTCGCCCCTCGCCCCGAAGCTGTCGCCGATCGTGCCGTCCTTGAAATGATGGGCTTGTAAGGGCCACAACCACTCGTGGAAGGGCATGCGATGCGAACCGGGGATTACCCGCAGCGCGCCCTGCTCTTTGGTGGTAGGCGTCAGGTAAATCATCACTTTGAGCCGCCGATACTCAGTCTCTCGTGGCCGACGCCATGGCCGAGGTTGGCTTGGACCCCGAAACTATGGATCGCTACCCGCACGAGTTTTCCGGCGGTAAGCACCAGCGCATTGCCATTGCCCGCGCCATGGTCCTCAAGCCGTGCTTCGTGGCCCTCGACGCGCCAACCGGCGCTTTGAACAAAACAGGGCAGGCGCAGATCGTCGAGCTTTTACTCCAACTCCAGCACCGCCACGGCTTGGCGTATCTGTTCATCAGTCGCGACTTGAAGGTGGTCCGCGCCTTGGCGAGGAACTGATTGTGATGAAGGACAGCCGAGTGGTTGAGCAGGGGCCGGCGCAGCGGATTTTCTCTGCGCCGCAGGCCGCTTATACGCGAGAACTGTTCGCGGCGGCTTTTGATATTGAGACCCGACGCGGAAGATGAGTAGATGGCGGCTCATAGCCTGCATGGACGCGGCCCGACGAGGCTCTTAAATTTGCCGCTATGACTTCTACACCTTGGATCCCAGTCGAAGCTCCGATTGACCAAATCCTCACCCAGTACCCCGAGCCGCTGATCGCCCTAGCGCGCGGCGAGGTGCCGGCCTTTGTGCTGCGCCAGCACTACAACCCCGCCCATTGCCGGGCACTGATGCGGCGCTTCTACGAGCGCAGCCTGCTCTACGACCCCCACGAGGTCGGCGACGGTCAAGCGCGTCGCGTTGATATTGGCACTAGTTTTGGCCACCACCACCGCGACCGCGACAAGTTCCACGCCCACTCCGCGGCGACGCTGGCGTTGTTCGAGACCCTCTTCGACGGCTATGATGATCCGGTCCGCACTATGTACGACGCCCTTGCCCAGCTCGCGCCCGGCAAAGCGGTCAAGACCGCGCGAGAGCCGGACGGTCGCCTCTACGGTCCGGCCATCTTCCGCTTCTATCACCGGGATACCGGCCACGGCCCGCACTACGACTCCGTCGCCAAGAGAACGCAAGCTTTCGAGTACCAGATTTCGCGTTTCAAATACCAGTTTGCCGGGGTTTTCTGCTTCCAGAATAGCACCAAAGAAGGCGGCACCGGTGAGCCGTACCTGTACAACTGTCCCTTTCGCCCTGCGCTCACCGAGCATCTAGGACGCGAGCGATTTGCTGCCTATGTCGCCCGCGAGAGCATCGAGCGCGTCCAAGTCCAGCTCGAACCCGGCGACCTCTACTTTTTCTTTAGCGAAAATATCCACGAGGTGCCCGCCATAGTCGGCGACCAGCCCCGGGCGGTGCTGGCTATCTTCTTTGCTATGTCCCCGGACGACGACGAGATCTACGTCTGGTCTTGATTTTCCGTAGCCTAAAAAACCCGCACCACCGTTCCGCGCTCCGCCGCCAGCCGTTCTTCTACCGCTTCCTTAGTAACCGGATTCTCCGGCCACTCCTCGGGTGCCACGTGCGACAGCCGCAACAACAGCCGCGCTAGCTGCCCGACGTATTCTTTTAACTCCCGCACGTTGAGCTTGTCGGCGGTGTCGGCTGGTTCGTGGTGGTAGTTGGAATCGGCATGCCGGCCGCTAAAGCGCCAGCGCCATAGATGCGCCGCGTCAATGCCCGTGCGCAAAAAGGGAAAATGGTCTGAAGTCGCGTCGAGTTGGGACATCACGTGGCACTTTAGCCCGCCGCCCATCGCATCGAGTTGCGTTTGCACCAAGCCACGCAAATGCCCAAACGCCAGCACCACCCCCTTGATCGGCCCGGTCGATAGCTCGTCGAGATTGATCGCTATCCTCGGTTTTGCGACGCAATGTTGCCGCACGTATTCGATTGACCCTTGGAACATCTGCTCTTCGGCGCTGTACGTTGCAAAGCACAGGCTCATCCCCGGCTCGACTCCTAGCGCCGATTTTAGCCCAGCCAATACCCGCGCCGTCTCCAGCACCGCAATGGTCCCCGAGGCATTGTCGTTGCCCCCCGGTGCGCCGTAAACCGTGTCGTGGTGCCCGCCCAACATCAGCCGCTCCCTAGGCCACCGCGCCCCGGGAATCGAGGCGACCACATTGTGCGCCGATGCCTGGTAAAACCGGCTCTCAACCGCCAGCTTGAGCCGCTGGCCCTCACTGGCCCACTTCTGCAACAGTGCCCCGTGTTCCCGCGAGGTCGTCACCGCTGGAATGGGCAACTCGGCGGTCTCCGGCTCGCGCCAATCGCCTCCGTTGTGGTACTCCACCCGCCGCCCGTCCTTTGGATCAATCGCCACCACTGCCACCGCGCCAGCGTCGAATAGCGTTTCGAGCCGTACATTGGGCGGAGAGGGCGCGGTAAAAGGCTCCAGCGCTAGGTGCATCACCGCGATGCTCCCTTTGAGTTGGCCGCGCACCCTGTCGATTTCGTGCTCCGTACCATATCCGGCATTGATGATCGGGGCTTCGAGGTCGCACGGCGGACAGCGATTATAGGGCAAGAGGTCAATCTCCAGATCCCCCACCGTTGCCTCTGCCCGTTTGTACGTCCAAGCATCCAACGCAAACTCCTCCAGCGCCGCATCGGTCAGTCCCGCCTGTGCAAACTGCTCCCGTAGGTACTCTACCGCTTGGCGCTCCCCTTCCGAAGAAGCCCAGCGCGGCCCGATCTGCTCGCACAACACCTCCACGTGTTCGCCGATCTGCGAGCCGGTCCAAGCCTCGCCAAAAACCCAGCGGTCGATTTCCCGCCAATTCAGTTCCATCGCGTCCCTTTCTTAGTGGTTAGTGGTTAGTGGTTAGTCCTCCTTCCCCTAGGGCGGCGTGGGGGCTGGCCACTGGCCACTGGCCACTAACCACTGATTTGCCATAGGATACTCAAATGTTGTTCCTCGACCAAAGGGGCGTTAGATTTCCCCAATATGGACCCTTAGAACTCGGATTTTCCACGGTTTTGAAAGGTGCCACCGATGAATATCCGCACGAAACTCTTCTCGCGCTTTGCGGTGGTCAGTGCAGTGCTTTGGTCGAATGGGGCCGAGGATTTGCTGGCTCAAGCAGGCCATCGGATCGACCGCAGTGCGAACCAAGTCGTCGTCGGACCCGACCACTGGGGACACTGGGAATTTGCACCCGGTACCATCCAGATTTCCCCACTCGGAGAAGTGCGGCCCAAGCGCGTTCGCAAAAACACCAACTCCGCGCTGGATATCGTCGATTTTCTGCGCTATAATCCTCCAGATTACCTCTCCAAGAAAGAGCCTGAAGACATCTCCCTCCTCGACGCCATTCAGGGTGGCTCCAACCGCGAAGGGGTCGTCGCCGCCCTAGACGGCGATTTGACCACGTACTGGGAACCCGATCCGGTCGATGAGAATGTATATCTGTCGTCTCAGTGGTGGTTTACCGTGGATTTGGGCCGCGTTGTCTTCATTGACAAAATCGCGCTAAAATTCGTCGAAGAGGGAATGGGCGATCCCTTTCTTTTATTTGATGTACTGGTGTCGGACGGACAGAAGCCAGTACAGGCAATCGGCGGGTCGAGCCTTGAGTTCTTTCCGGTGCTCCAGACGCTAAAGCCCAACAAAAGCCAGCGAACCTTTGAAGTCGAACTCGACCCGGTGGGGCTCGACCAGCGCCGGGCTGTGGGGCGCTTTGTCCAGGTGGTCGTGCAGGCCAGCGATTTTGGCCGCGGGCGAGAAGTCTCCTTAGGGGAATACGGCCAGCTACCCGCCGAGGACCAAGGAATCGTCGAATATAGCAAGCGCCAAGCCGACGGGCGGGAGATCGTGGTCAAACAGGAAGTGTACGAGGCCCTCGATCCTCAGCGGCGAGGGGCGATACGCTACTTTCGGCGCGAGCGGCCCCGGTTGGCCGAACTCGAAGTCTGGACCCAAGGCGACGACTTGGCCGGTGGGGTCTTGCGGCGCAATGGCTCCATTTCTACCACGGTGCCTGGCAGCATCAATCCCCAACTGATGATCGACGGCGATGTGACCAGCGTAGAGGGACTGTCCCTCTTCAACATCGAGAATCGGTTAGAGGACGAGTTGTTCATTGACTTGGGTTCATTCTTCTGGATCCACAGCCACAGGATGAGTTTCACGGAGTATGCCCTTGGGAACTATCGGTTGGAATTTTCGGACGGTTCGCGGGAAGTAGATGGGGGCCTCGAGTGGAAAACTGCCGTGCGGCGCGAGCAAGTAAAGCGGAGCGTCGCCGGGGCCATCAGCGTCGATGGCAATGACTTCGACCCGATAAAGGGGCGCTTTTTTCGCCTGGTGTTTGAAGTAGAACATGTGCGCCTTCCCAACCGAAGCGCTAGCCGGTTGAGCGAGATACAACTTTTTGGCGAGGGGTTTTTGCCAGAGGTGCAGCTCGAATCGGACCTGATCCGGTTGGGGGGCAGCCGCAACTTGGTCTCCCTCGAGTGGGACGCTCACACGCCTCCCGGCACCGAGGTACAGCTTCAGACCCGCACCGGCGACACCTTGGGCGAGATCTTGCACTACTTCAAAAAGGATGGAACCGAGATCTCCGAAACGGCCTACAACAAACTATTGAGCATTTTTCGCGGCGAGATTGTGTCCGAGGAAGTCGCCGGCGCAGACTGGGAACCGTGGAGTGTACCCTACGACGAGCCGGGCGGCAGCCCCATCACTTCGCCATCGCCGCGGGAGTTTCTCAAGGTGCGGGCTACGTTGCGCTCGGCAGCACCGGATGTGGCGGCGAGTCTGTCCGGGCTGCGGCTGCACTTCGCCGAGCCGGTGGCGCGGCGGCTCTTGGGGGAGGTCGTGCCCAGTCAGGTGGATCGGCTGGGGGCCGAGGCACCTTTTTCAGTGTATGTGCGACCCGAGTTTGGCGCAGGGGATGGGGGGTTCAACGAGTTGTTGTTGGAGGCACCGGCGGGCATGGAGCTAACGTATGACGGATTGTTGGGGAGCGCGGACGGGGAGGATTTCTCACCATTGGCGGCGGAGGTGCTGGCCGCGGCGGCGGACCAGGTGCATTTGTCCTTTGCCTCGATGGAGCCGGGGAGCGAAGTGACGGTGTTGCGGATAGACTTTGCGGGGCGTCTGTTTTCCCGCGGTGGGCCTCTAAAAGTACAACTGCGTCAAGGAGAAGATGGGGAGGGGATCTGGCAGCGCGTCGATCGAGGGGAAGCGGTGGAGACTGTCGGCAGCAATCGGCTATTGGTGGTGGGGCAGCCGCAGCGGCGCTCGATTTTTGCGGATTTGGTGGTCGAGCCAGCGATATTGACGCCGAATGGGGATGGGGTCAACGACGAGGTGGCGTTGCGCTTTTCAGTGGTGTTAGTGGAGGGCAGTCAGCGGGTGGAGGCGACTATCTACGATTTGAGGGGACGCTTGGTGCGCCAGCTAGCCGAGCAGCGGGATTTTGCCTCGGGGATTTACGAAATGAGGTGGAACGGAAGGAACGAAAAGGGAACGCTCGTGCCGCCGGGTGTGTACGTGATGCATTTGCGGCTGGATGCCAATACGTCGGGAGCTGAGCTGCGCGAGGAGGAATTGGTCCGCACCCTAGCAGTAGCCTATTAGCGCTCGTCTCGTGCAAAAAGCTGCTGACTACGCGCTCGATGCTTTTGGCTCTCTTCGAGCAGACCGAGCGCTTCGCAAGCATCGCCCAAGTAGAGGTGTCCGCGCCCATCTTCGGGCTCCAACTCGACAAAGCGTTGGTAGGCGGTCCGAGCCGCAGCAAAGTCTCCGAGCTGGGCATGGGCTACCCCTAGGTTGAAGTGGGCTTTGGCGTATTGGGGGGCGAGGGCTGTGGCTTGGGTAAAAAATCGTGCGGCTTCTTTGAACTGGTGCTTCTGGGCGGCGATCAAACCGAGTGAGTAGGGAGGCTCGACGAGGGAGGTGTCGAGTTGGCCTGCCTTGGCAAAGGTTTGGGCCGCCCTTTCGAGTAATCCCGACTGATAGTGAGCATTGCCCAGAAGTACGTACAGAACGGGATTTTCTGGATCTAGCTCGATGGCCCGCTGGAAATACCGGGCCGCCCGTTTGTGCCGGCCTTGCTCGGCGAGGAGAAGGCCGAGGCCGATATGGGCGTCTTTGTGATCGGGTTTGATTTCGACTGCGCGACGAAACTCTAACAAAGCTTGGTCCGTTTCGCCGACCATCTGGTGCTTCAAACCCATGTTGTAGTGATCCCGCGCCGAGCCGATGGAGAGCGACTTGTGCGTCGGCGGGGAGATTTCGGAGTGCAAACCCCGGTGCTGCTGGCGCAGGCTTTCGGAACGCGCCATTTCTCGCTTGCCCTCTTTGCGGCGGCCCAGGCGGAGATAGATATTGCCGAGGTTGAGGCGGAGCTTGGGCGAGTCGGGGTTGAGTTTGGTGGCCTTGAGTAGCACCTGCAAAGCCGCCTCATTATCGCCCATATCGCGATGGGCCAGTCCCAAGAGAAAGTGCGCTTCGGCGTCCTGCGGGTCAAAGCGCACCGCTTTTTTAAAGGCCCCAGCCGCCTCGGGCGGAAACCCTTTTTCCCGGTAGATTTTGCCCAATTTCTTGTAGGCCGGTGCCAAGGTGGAATCCGCCTCTAAGGCCGCAGTGTACGCTGCTTGGGCCTTTTCTGCTTCTTTGCGATAGCCGTGCAGTAAGCCCAAGTTGTAGTACGCCGTTGAGCGGTGGGGGTCGAGCGCGGTCGATTGCTCAAAGGCGGCCCGCGCTGCTTCGACATCGCGGTACTGGTTTTGGCTATACGCTCTGGAAGTGTGTCGGGCCGTGTGGATGATGCCGAGAATTTCGTACAACTCGGCGCGCGTCTGGTTTTTTTGCGGGGCTAGTTCAATCGCGTGTTCGATCGCACGCAGGGCTTGGGGGAATTTGCCCAGTGCTAGGTAGGAGCGAGCGAGGTAGTGGTGGACCTCGTAATCGTCGGCTCGGTCGGCTAGCGCCTTGTGAAAGGCGACGATGGCTTCGCTGTAGCGCTCCTGCGCCAAGGCGTACATCCCGGCGCGGATCAAGGGGTCGCGCTCCTTGGGGCTACAGGCGCAGATGAGGAGACAAAAGGCGGCCCCCAGCCAAGGCGAGACCTTTTTGCAGGACAGGTGAAAGCGGGCCATTTCCCGCCCGTTTTTTAAGTACAAATGCACGAGTGTCCTGGTTTGTTGATGCTGTTAGATTGCCGGTCAAATTAACCGAGCAGTTAGTATATGAGAAGATACGCAGGATTGTCCATCTTGTGCGCTTGCTTCTGTCGTCGCTGCCGAGGCACAGGTGCGATATCGGGAAGTCGCCCAAGAGACCGGGATTGACTTCCAGTGCTACAACAGCGCCCAAGGCGAATACTACCCTTTGGCGCGGCGTTCTTTGACGCCGCTGGAGATGGCTGGCAGTATCTCTACCTAATCAATGGTGCCCATCTTTCGGACCCCCTTCCCCCGACCCCGCCCATCAGCTGCTTCTATCGCAACGCTGGCGATGAGACTTTCGCCGATCTCAGTGTCGAGTCCGGGGCTGGCGACCGAGGCTACGGCATGGGATGTGCGGCAGGCGACTACGACAACGATGGGGATCAAGGCTTCTACGCGATCAACTTCGGCCCCAATGTGCTGTTGAGCAATGGCGGCGGCGGGCACTTTGCGGACGTCACCCAAGCCGCCGGTGTGGGCGACGGGCACTGGGGCACCAGCACCGGATTTTTGGACTTCGACAACGATGGGGATTTGGACCTTTTTGTAGTCAATTATGTGCATTTCAGCTTGAAGAGCAATATCCAGTGCAAGCAGGGGGCGATTCGCTGCACCTACGCGCCCATTGGGGATGTGTTCTACCGCAATGATGGGGTGCGCTTTGTCGATGTGACCAAGAGAATGGGAATCCATGCGATGGAACGGGGGTTGGGCGTGGCCTTTGCAGACAGCGACTTGGACGGCGATACGGATACTTACGTGGCCAACGATGGTACGCCGAATTTTCTCTACGAAAACCGAGGGGTGCGCTTTGTCGAGAGCGGACTGTGCGCCGGGGTGCAATACAATGAAGATGGGCACGCCGAAGCCGGTATGGGCGTTGACTTCGGCGATTTTGACAACGACGGGTACACCGATCTTCTCGCAACCAACACGCTCTACTGGAACTATGGCCGGGGCCGCTTTGCCAACTCGTCCGTATTGACGGGCTAGAGCGATTGGAGGCGATAGAGGGGCAGGTACTCGTCGTCGGCAATGGAGCGCTAAAAAGTCTGCTAGGCTTGGAGGGCATCAAATGCCTGAAGGGCGGGCGGGCCATAGAGCGCAATCGGGCGTTGCAAGCGTTGGAGGGACTGCACGAGGTGGAAAGCGTCGGGGGTAAACTGGCCATAGTCGGCAATGGGTCGCTGGTCAATTTGCAGGGCTTGCGCCGCCTCAAAATCGCGGGGGATGGGCTACTGCTCGCAGGCAACGAGGCGTTGGGCAGCGTCGAGGGATTGGATGCCCTAACCCACCTAGGAGGCGATCTGATCATCCGCAATAACAACGCACTAAAGACGCTGAGTGAGTGGTGCGCGGGAATCTGCTCTTGGAGCGGAACGGTGCCTTGGCCGACGCGGTTGGGTTGGGCGAACTCAGGACTATTGGAGGCCATTTATTTGTCCAATTTAACGAAAAATTGCAGGGTTTATCGAGCTTGGCAACGCTAGAAAAAATAGGTGGTCGGCTGGGCATTAGAGCCAATAGGAACCTGCCGAGTGCCAAAGCTAAAGCCCTAGCGGAGCGTTTGATCGCCGGTGGGTTTACGGGCGAGATCCGGATTGAAGCCAACCAACCCTAGCCGCTATACGTTGCCGGATTTTGGTTGCTGTGTCTTTTCGTATTTCATACAGTTACTTGCCTTGGCCCAGAGAAATCGAGTCAGAAGATATGCCAATCATGCTACAATCCGAGGCAGGTCGAAAGGAACACAGGCGACGACAGATCGCGCTTAGGGCACTTTTCCTGTTCTCAGTTCTCGGAGGATTGAGTTATCATACACCGGTTGGTGCCCAAATGGAGGTCGTCCAACTGGGGGGCGAGGGTGGGGTATCTTGGGAGAGTGGCGGCGGGGAGATTCCGGCCTTAGTAATCCTCGACCCGGTGACCGTCGATCAGTCCAATGCACCCGGCGGCGTCATAGACTTTGCTCCCTTTGAGCGCGCACATTGGATTTTTCCGCAGCAGGCCGATACGACGGACAACATATTGATCGGCGTCAACTCTAAGGAGCGCGGGGGCAGCGTCATCACGCCCATCCCCTCCTTCCGCTTTCTCGAAGCCGACTTTCCCCAAATGTTCGACGACGACGGAAATACCGCCTTAGCGGTGAAATCTTCGGGCACGGGGGGAACCGGGGCCTTTGGCCTACTCATCGAATTCGACTTGGGGGCCATCTTTGGCGTCAATCGGTTCAAGTTTTTTCCGCGCAATGCCGATCCGGCCTTTCCGGCCCCGGATTTCCAGTCCCAAGACGACTTTTTGAAGGGCTACGAAATTTTCGTCAATGACGGCCAACCCGAATCGCGCCGCGAGGGCAGTCTGATCTGGGAAACTGTCGCCTTTGAGGGGCAGAACCAAGAAGCGGTGGTGGATGTGCGAATCCCCACCCGCTTCGTGCGATTTTTGCGGCTCAAATCCCTGACGGCCGCGGACTTTGAGATCTCCGAGTTCCAAGTATTTAGCGAGGGCTTTGTGCCGCAGGCCGTGTACATTTCCAACGTATTCGACTTTGGCGACCAAGCGCTTTTGGGCCGTTTGCGCTGGGTTGAAGAGCAGGTGGGCGATCCAACCCGCTCTAGGGTGCAGGTCCGTACCCGCACTGGGGACGATCCCCAGCCGGTCGAGTTTACCCGGATTGGCAAGCAATCCTCCGGCCGAGTTGAGCAGCGGGGCGATACCGTTTTTGACATCCCCATCGACGCGCCTTGGAAGAGGGCCGAAGGTGTAGAAGACAGCGAACTCAAAAGCCTGATCGCCAATGTCCTCGACAACGAAGAGATGGACGGACGCGAGGCGCTTTTGACCTTTGGCCAGTTGCCTTTTGCACAGCGGTCTCAGATCACCCTCCACGAGGCGGACTACAACAAATTGGGGAGCGACCAAAAATCGGTGATTCGCGAAGACCTCACTAATTGGAGCCCTTGGTCCCCCCCCTACTCGCCCGAGGGTATTGTCGCCCCAGATCAACTTCAGGTGCAAGGATCGGGGACGCTGATCGCATCGCCTAGCCCGCGGCGCTATTTTCAAGTTATGATCGAATTCTTCAACGCCGATGTCGATGCGGCTACTGGCATCGGCGGGGTGGCTTGGGATGTTTTCCGGCCCATCTTCGCCGACTCCCTCATCGCCGAGATCCTGCCCCGCACCGCCGTTCTAGGCCAAGCCACCCGCTTCACGTATGGCATACTGGTCAAATCCACTCCCCAGAATGCGGGTTTTGACCGCTTTGAAATCAGCACACCGCTGCGCACCGAGTCGATTGGCCTAGTGGAAATACGCCGGCCCGACGGCACGGCAGAAACTGCGGATTTTTCCGGCTCGTCCCTTGCAGTGCTCCCGGTCGAGCAGAATGGCTTTAGCGTGGTGGCCGTGCGCGACGACGGCTTTGTCATGGCCTTGCCGCGAATTGAAGGGGATGGGGTGCTTTTGACCTTAGAGTTTGAAAATACGGTCCTGCGCCTAGGGACTCGCTTTGCCGGCCGGGCACTCAACGCCGACAATGAGGTGCTGGGCCAAGTGGTGTTGGCCGGTAATGCCGCGGATTTGAGCCGGGAAGGCGTAGATGATCCCGACCGCAAAGCCGTGGGCACCCTCGATCCAGAAAACCTCTTTGTCAACGTGCCAATAACCGACGAACTGCTAGTGAATGTGGCGGCCGTCCCCAGCGTTTTTACCCCCAATGGCGATGGGGTCAACGAGCGGGCGGCCATTACCTACGATATCACCAACATAGCCCACCCGACCCGGGTGCAGCTCAGGATCTACGATTTGAGTGGCCGGCTGATCCGCAACCTCTACGAAGGCTTGGACTTGAGTGGTCGATTTATCCGCTTTTGGGACGGACGCGACGATGGGGACAACGCGGTACCGCCGGGCCACTATGTCTTTTTTGTTGCTTTGGATGCGGGGACCGGAGAGGAGAAGCGGTTAGGGGTTGTCGGGGTAGCGTATTGATATTGGGCGGGGGAGTTCCCTCGCGATGAATTTTACCATGCAGAATTGGGAGGGTGCGGCATTGAATGTCCGCGGAGCAAATTTAACTATTGGGCTGGTACTGTTGGTCGCGTTCCAAGCCGTGCTCCACGCCCAAAACTACGGCACCCGCCTAGGGATCCAGCGCGGCGGCAAAGTTAGTTTTGAGCCCCGGGGCCCAGGCGTACTCTTTGGATCCCTCGATCCCGCCGTACAGAAGTGGTATGTTCCCCAAGAACTCTACTACGAGTTCAGGTGGCGCCAATGGGAGTACTCCAACTACGCCCGCGACCAGTACCAGCGCTATATCAACACCAACCTAGAAGGCGACTACTTCTACGACTTTTTCGGCAACTACATCAACCGCGGCTGGCTGGTGTACGACTGGCGCCAAGACCAGCCCCAAGAGCTGGGCAGCGGCATCTTCAAGGGCCGCCAATTCGAGCAGTTCTTCAGCTCGGTGACCGTAAGCGGCGACTCCAAGGGCCAGTACTCCTACGCCATTACCGTGGGCAACGCGATCCGCACCACCCTCACGCCGATGACCTTTTCCAAGCCGAATTTCAACGGAGTCCAGATCGACTTCGCCTCGGACAAATACGCCGCCACCGTGCTGGCCTCGCGGATCAATGATCCGGCCGTGGGCGTGACCATCAATCCTAGACGGCAATCCAATTCGACCTCCCTGTTCGGTGGCCGGGCCCTCGCTCAGGTGGGTGATTTTGTTACTGTGGGCGGGACCGTGGTCAACGCCCACAACGCCAATACCGCCTTGGACATGTTCGAAGGCAATCTGCTAGCGGGGAATCTCACCTCGGGCCAGACCAGTACGCCGGTTACTGCCATAGCTATCGTCCTCAGCGATGACAGCCCCGAGGACGAGGAGGGCGGCGCGGCTCTTTTCAGCCACGATATACGCATCAAGAGCCGCGATTTCGAGACGGGTTTAGAAACGCTCTCAACGTTGGACAAGGTAGTGCGCGAGGGAGCGGAGTGGCCGACCGTATTTGGCGGCTTTCCGCGCACTGGCTTTTTGGCCGCCGACGGCACTGAGCGAATCATCCTCAATTACGACTTTACGGACCCAGCGTATGTCGGGCCGGACTTAACCTCCATAGTCGAGGTGGAATTCGACTATGTGCTGGCCAACGACTTCAAGGTCGAAATGTGGTCCAATCTGCAGACTGGCACGCGCCCGGTGCCGCCGCCACCGCTGACCAACCAAGTCATTGAAGAAGCCGAGCCGGTACTCATCGACATAAGGCGGGCTGCCGGCAATATAAAGGATATATCCAACGCCCAGCGAATTCTTTTCAACTACGGCTTGCCCTCGGCCAATATGGTGGCCGGATTCACCATTGAGGGCAAGAACGTGTGGGGCTTTGATTTCTACGGCGAATGGAACAACAACCTGCGCTATTTCCAGTACCCTAATGCCGCCCTTTTCAACGCCAACGAAGGGCACGAGGTCTCTACGGAGAGCGGTCAGGCGACCATCTTCAACCTGTCCAAAGAGGCCTACCCGTTTTTTGCTTATGGTGAAGCTTACTCGGTGGATGCCGACTATTCGACCTCGGCTTTTGTCTCCTTGCCCCAAGGGGATGTTTTCTACGACGATCCCATACGCTCAGTGTACGAATTTGTCGCCGACAACGACGACCAAGACCGCCAGCCCGACTGGGCCCGGGTAGGCTCGCAGTCGAACGACCGGGAGGTGTTTCCCGGCTGGGACGAAAACCTCGACTTCATTTCGGACTTCAACCAGAACGACAACCGCTCGGTGCCCAATTCCATTCCCGACTATGAAGAGCCGTTTTTGCGCTATCACGTCGATCGGCCCGAACTCCTCTTTGGCATTGACCTCAACAACAACGGCTGGATCGACCGTTTTGAGGACGACGAGTTGGCTGACTATCCCTACAAGCCCGACCGGCGCGGGTACAATGTCTTTTTTGGCGTTCATCTCTTCCCAGAGGCGCGCTTGCTGGTAGGGCAGCTCGACGAGCGCATGCTATCGGACGATCGGGACAACCGAACTGCGTATGCCATGTTCACCCTCGACAAGGACTACCCCGATTTGGGGCGGGTGCGGGTCTTCGATATGCTCAAGCGGGTCGCGGACACCGTCCCCGACCCCCGGCGGGCACCGCTGCCCTTCCTTGACGCGCCCACGCCGCCGCTGGTATCGGATATGCTGGTCTTTCCCGATACCTATATCAATACCGCGTGGTTGGGGGTGGACTACACCGGCATTTCCAATTTCGAGATCGTCAACAAACTCAAATACGAGCGTTACAACCAGGTTCAAGACGAATCCCGCGACATCGACGGCCGGATACTCGCTAGTTCGCCCTTCCTCTTGGGCGTGATCAACAAATTCGAGTACAAGCTGCACCTAGGCCATTTTATTCTACAGCCGAGGCTCAAAAGTGAGTACTTCCGCCAAGACGCCTTTGTGCTGGCCGAAGAAGACCTAAAACAATGGACTGGGATTGTCTCGCTTTTGGCCCAAGTGCCCCTACTCAACAGCAGCGTAGTTGACTTCGGGGTGGAGTTGGCTCAGTTCAACGAGCTGGTGCAGCAGGAGGAGGATATGGTCGAGCAGGGGATCGCCGAAGAGACCGGGGATTTGCGCTCTACTGTTTTTGCGGTGCAGCTAACCAACAACTCGAACTATTTGGGTTACAAGCTAACGACGCAACTCGGCCTACGCATCGGCCACACTTTCACCGAGGCGGTGCGGGAGGTTGAACCCCGGGTCTTCGACAAGCGCATCAAAGGTCGGACCGAGACCACTAGCTTTATCACCATCTACGCCGGATTGTAATGGGGATGAGGGCGCGTTACATCACATTGGCTGCTCTGGCCGGGCTGAGTCTGTGGGGGGTAGCCGCTGCTCAAATCGACTATGGGGGCCGTCTGGGGGATCGGGTGGGAGATCGCGTCATTTACTACGTGCCCGGCGTTTCTACTTATATAGAGGCACTGGACCCGACCGTGCAGCGCTGGTACATGCCGGCTCCGCTCTTTGGCGAATTCGGCCGCGATCAGTGGGAGTACACCAACTACGCCCGCCAAGCCCACAAGCGCTATATCGACCCCTCGTCCGAGGGGGATCTCTTCTACGATCCCTTCGGTCGCCTCATTACGCGAGGTTGGCTGGTGTACGACTGGCGCCAGACAAAACCACTAATCGCCGAGAGTTCCTCCGTCAGAAAAGGTGCCCAGTACAACAACTGGTTTAGCCGCTTGGTTATATCCGGGGACACCAAGGGCCAGTATCGCTATTCGATTATGGTCGGAGACGAGATATGGACTACTCTAACGCCGATGACCTTCCGCAAGGCGGGGTTCAACGGGGTAATAGCCGACTTTGCCGCAGACCGCTTTCGCGCCACCGGGCTTTTCTCGCGGATTTCGTTCCCGCTCCTTTCTGGGGGCACTGCACGCTTCCAGTACGCGACCAACCTCACAGCGGGCCGGGTAGAAGCCGATTTGACCGATTCTTTTACGTTGGGGATGAACTTCGTCAACAGCCACAACAACACCGGCAGCAACGAGAGCTTCCAAGGGAATGTGTTCAAGGGCGCCCTGACGGCAGGGCAACTGGCCCAGCGGGTTGACCTGCTCTTGGTGAGGCTCTCGGACGACTCGCCAGAAGACGGCGAGGGTGGTGCTGTCTTGGTTGGCGAGGAGATCGAGATCCGCACCACCCTAAGCCGTCAGGAGATGGTTCGGGACCAGATGGTCCACGTGGAGCGGGATACCGTCATCCTCAGCAGCAGTATCGGCTTTAGACCGGCTATTGAAGGGGGGAGACGAGACCGAGGGTTTCTAACGGCCAATGGTGCGGACCAGATCATTTTGCAATATCCCTTAACCCCCCGGGAGACAACCGGGGAAGAGGGAACCTTGCGGGCGCTCTTCCAGCAACACCTAGATCTCACCCTATCTGAAGCCGAAGCCGCGATTAGCTCCATTCGAGACGTGCGCTTCCGCCTCGTGCTAGCTAACGACTATCGAGTTGAGGTCAGTTCCAATAGACAGACGGACGAATTTGGTGTGCCTCAATTTTTACCCGCGGCGCGGGCCGATGGCAATATCAAGAACCAGTTGAACCAGCGCGAGGTCGTCTTCGACTATGGACTGCCTACGGCCAACCAGATCGTCGGCTTGACGGCCGAGGTCCGGGATTTTCACGGCTTCGATTTTTACGGGGAGATAAACCTCAATACCCAGTACCGAAAATACCCCAGCATAGGCCGCGATTCCCACCGTGCGATCAACGGCATCGCGGGGGACCGCCATGAAGTAGGCTGGTTGGTCAATCTGGCCTTCCGGGAGGGCCCTTGGAAGCTTTATGGCGAAGGGTTCGGCATGGAAGACGGGTACCGCACCAGCGTCCTGACGGTAAATCGAGACGGGGTGTCGGACTACGCCCCCGAGGCCGTCAACCTGCACTACGAGTTTGTAGATGACAACGACGACAACGACCGGCAGCCCGACTGGCTGCGAGTGGGCGAGGGCAGCTTTGTCCCCACCGAGCGCCGCAGCGAGATTGAGGTTCGCGGCGTGGCCGATCCGGCGGTTTTTCCCGGTTATGACGAGAATCGCGACTTTATATCGGATTTCAACCAGAATAGCACCGTCGATCGGGTAAATTTTTTTCCCGACTACGACGAGCCTTTTTTGCGCTATGCCGCGGATCGCCCAGAATTTCTCTTCGGCATTGATCTCAACAACAATGGATGGGTGGAACGCTTTGAGAACGATCAAGAGCCGGATTATCCCTACAAGCGAGACCACTGGGGCTACAATCTCTTCGGCGGGATCGAAGTGGCACCGGGTATCCAGCTACGGGTGGGTCAGTTGCGGCAAATCCGCTTGGCGAGCGGCCGCCGCAACCTGACTAGCTATGGAATGTTCACCTTGAAACAGAGTGGGCCGAGGTGGGGCCGTCTGCGGGTTTTCGACATGATTAAGAAGGCCGAGGACGAGATCGCCGACCACTTGGTCCAATGGCTCATCCCTAAGAGCACATTCGGCGCAGCGGCCGAGTCGGCCGGCAGCAATGTTCCGGTATTAGACCCCTTGGCCGCGGAGGACACTTGGATCAACACTTTTTACGCCGACTGGGAGTACGCCAGCCCGCGTTTGTGGCGGACCCTACATCGCTTCAAATGGGAGACTTGGCGGCAGCGCGACAATGAGGTCGAATTTTTGCGCGATACACCGGATGAGGCGGTGGCCTTTGATCCTCTAGGCCCTGAGGGGCGCAACGGACGACAGACCTCGGGCTTTGTCGGGCTGATCAATAAGATAGAATATGTCTTTTACTGGCGGTCGCTGAGTTTCAGGCCCAAACTCAAGAGCGAATTCCTGCGCGAGGTGCCCTTTAGCCGAGCATTCGACAAGCGCCGCTCTTGGGACGGCCTCTTTTTCTTTGTCGGTAGCGTTCCAGTGCTCAAGACTACCGAGTTCGAGTTCGGCTTGGAGCAGCGCTCTTTCTTCGACCTTGAAGGAGGAGAGGACGAACTGGCGGCGGGGCTTTTCACCGGGGATTTTCGCGGTTCGGTTTTGGCGTTGCAACTTACCAATATCAGCCAATATCTAGGCTATGAGCTAACCACTCAGGTGGGCATCCGCCTCGATCGCCGCTCGTTGGAAGTAATTGACCGGAGCCGAGAGATCGAGACCTCGGGCTTGAGCTTTCTGTCGATCATCGCCGGCTTAAAGTGATTTTTACTTGACCGTATAAGTTGTTTTTGTTATAACAGAGCGTTAGAAACGCCTTTGCTAATTTCGACCGTCGCATTACCGTACCTAACCTTCAAAACCCCACACCTCTAAAAAGGAGGGTTCGCTGTGAAGAAAGTTTTATCTGCTTTATTTATTCCTGTGTTTTTACTCGGCCTGAGCACTGAGGTCCAAGCCCACGATCCGCCCGATTTTATCGGTGCGGTGTGGCAATGGCCCGAGACTCATCTTCCGGTCTTAGATGCCGATCTGAGCGAATGGGATATCATTCCCGAGGAATTTTGGATCACCGAGCAGAGCGTCGTACAGAGTACGGCCCGGCCGTGGATCTACACCGGCGATCTAGACGTCTCCTCGATTTCCTTCCGCTGGATCCCCACTTGGAACGAGGAAACCAACCGCATCTACTGGGCCTACGAGCGCTTTGATGACAAGTACCAGTTGGGCAACGAGTCAGTCGAAACGACTGTGGACGCCGATCACTCGGGCGGCTCCTTCTGGGATCTGGAAGGCCAGACCGAGGAAGAGATCGCACGCCAGCGCGGTCGCCATGCCCAAGTCAACCACTATTGGTTCGACAATGGCCAAGCCCGTGAAGGACAGTGGAACTGGTTTTGGATGACCCAAGCCGACTGGTACGACACGCCGCCGTACTCCGACCATGCGTATTGGTTTAGCGGCACAGCTCCCAATTCCTTTGAGGAGATGCGCCAACGGGCTGAATGGTGGAGCGTCTATTGGGACGACTTCAACTGGGAAGACCCCCAAGGAAGCGTCCTCCACGACTTCCAGCAGGACGAGATCATCGGCCTTGCAGGGCATGTCTTCGATACCGATGCCGAGTTATCCGACGATTGTAACTGCCATTCGCGCTGGGCCATCAGTCCCAACGTCGAATCCTTCGGCGACGCCGATTTCTTGGCTGACTGGGTGCTGCTGGGCGTTGACGAGTCCGCCTTTGAAGGTGTCGCGCCTACAGCCGTTGAAGACAACACTTGGGGCCAGATCAAGGCTTCGTTCGGCAAATAAGCGGTTCTTGCGCCTTCATAAGCGTTTCAGAAAGAAGGGGGGGAATTCTATTCCTCCCCTTCTTTTATTTTCTATTTGAATCATCTACCGGTGTAGGAGGTAGATAATGAGAGGGAATTTGCTGCGACTTTTGTCGGCTGCTCTAGTAGGAAGCTTCTGTTATGGGCTAGCTGAGGTCGAGGCGCTCACCGTGTATCGCATTGGCGGCGAGGAGTTGCCGCCGCCGGAAGTGGGAGGGAACTTTGAATTTGTCCAGTTATCTTGGGCGGATGTGGACGAAAAACGGCTCGGTAGGATAGACCTCTTGGAGGTCGCGACCCATTCTATCGAGCCTCAACGCCTAGATCCCTCCGTCAATCTGACGCCTCTGATTCGGGAGCGAGGCGGCGGCATACGCTCGAATAATTCCTACGGTTGGCAATCGGAAGCCCTCTTGGACAACTTGATGGACGGCGATCTGACCACTGCTTACTTGGGAAGCGGTCGTAGCCAGGCGGCCGACTGCCCGCCGTGCAAGAAGGGCATCTGGTTTGAGTTGAACGGACTGTTTCCCATACGACGCATCAAAATTTCTACTACGGAGCGCTTTGCCTACCAGCGCTTCATTGAGGTGTTCGAGATAGGCACTAACGATGGCGATTCGCGCAAAAAGGGAACCCGAGAAGGGCAATACCATTGGCGCGGGGCTTTTCTCGATTATGATATCGCGTTCAAAGTCGCAAATAATTTGGAACCCTTCCTCGATTTAGAAATGCCAGACCGACCCATCGCCGAGATTCTTTTTAAGGCACCAGTCGGCAATTGGGAAATCGCCGAATTTGAGGTCTTCGGGGATGGCTTTGCTTCGCAGGCCAGCTATGTATCCAATGTCATTGATTTGGGTATGACTTCTAGTCTAGGCGAGTTGACTTGGTCGGGCAGCCGAGATCAGGGAGCAACGGTCAATCTGAGTATGCGCAGCGGCGACGACACGGATCCCAATTTCTACTGGCGCTTCACGTTCAGAGGCGATGAGCGCTCCCGCTTTGCAACCACTGGCGAACCGCTCACCCTAGACCGCTATAAAAGACTGGAGGAAGGCGAGAAAGCCGGGATCAGTCCGGACAACGAAAGTTGGGAGTTCTGGACGCCGCCGCTCGACTTCGATAGGGGGCATTCCGAGTTAGTGGGTTTGCGGCCTCGGCGCTACTTGCAGTTCAAGGCGGACTTCTTCTCGGAGCGAGCCTTTGCGGCCGGACGCATGGAGCACTTGCAGTTTAGCGTCTCCCAACCGCCGGTGGCTAGCCAAGTGCTGGCCGAGATCGTGCCGCACCAAGTCGAGGTGGGTGAGATCGTCCAATTCATCTACAAAATCCTGCCGAACTTAGAGCAGAATGATCTCGGTTTCGACAGCATTGAGATCGACACCCCCATAGAAGTCACGAGCATTGACGCAGTGTACATCGGCGGCGAAGAACAGAATTTTACCATCGCGGAAAAGGACGCGAAGAGCTTTGTGGTACAATTGCCGCGGATTGATCTCAACCGCACGGGCGAGTTGGTCGAGGTCGAATTTCAGGCCGAGGTATTTCAGGTGGGCACGGTGTTTTCGGGCCGGGTCTTCGACAGCCAGCGCCCCCACGAAGTGCGCCAGCGCATCACTGAGGGGAACGCCGATGATCTGGCCGAGAGCAATACCCTGAGCGTGGGGTTAGGTACGGTGGCCAACCCGGCGGTCAAGGCATTGTGGCTTTCGCCGCGGCTTTTTACCCCCAACGAGGATGGCGTCAACGATGTGCTACAGATTGAATACGATCTGGTGAACCTCAGCGGTGCTGTGCCCGTGACGATTGATCTCTACGATCTGGCGGGGGTGAAGCGATGCGAGGTGGCCCATAGTACAGCAGCTAGTGGCCGTTTCTCGGCCACATGGGAAGGCGTGGACGATGTGGGCAACCTGCTACCCCCCGGACTCTATCTCTTGCGTCTCGAAGTGGACTCGGACAAGGCCAAGGATGTCGAAGTTGCGATCGTCCGGCTGATTTATTAACCCTCCAAACTATGGTTTTAGCTTTATGAAAAATGGAATACTGCGCTCTTATCTGGGCGTTTGTATCCTAGGGCTCTCGTTCCCCTGTGCAGCCCAAGACGATGTAGTGCTTGCCCAGATAGAAGACCACCCCATCGCCGTCAGCGAGTTCAGAGCCTTTGCCGCGAACATTCCCAAAGCCTATCAGATGGGTAAGACCGGTATCGAAGCCAACCGGATTCTGCTCAACGGACTGATCGACAAAAAACTATTGCTCGCCGAAGCGGAACGAGCTGGCATTGGCGACGAATTGGAGTTTAAGCGCAAGGTTGAGCAGTTCGCCCAAGACCAGACCGTAAGGCTCTACAAAAGTAGCGAGATTGATCAGCAGGTTTCCATTGCCAAAGAGGAGTTGATGCAGCACTACCGGGATTCGCACCGGGATCGAGCGTTGCGCTATGCGGGTATTTTGGTAGCGACCCGGGACGAGGCCCTTGAACTGCTCGACGAACTGGAGGCTGGTGCTGATTTCCGCCAACTGGCCAGAGAGCACTCGCTCTACGAGGCGACGCGGGATCAAGGCGGGGATGTGGAAAAGTACTATGCGATTGACGATACGGCTCCACCGCTCCGGAGTATCTTTTCCATGCAGGTCGGCGAGATCTCCGAGCCACTGCCGTGGGGCGGCGACCCGCAGCGCTATGTGATCGTCAAGGTTTTAGACGACGCTCCGATCGCCTTTCGGGAGGTGGCCCAGTTCGTCAGGGAAGAGGTCTTCGCCCAAAAGCGCCTACAGCGTGCCCTAGTTCTGCGCGATTCGCTCAGCGGTCAGTACGCGCCGCAGATTCACTACGACAAGATAGACCATGTACTGATGCGTCTAGCGCTGTCGCCTGAAGAACGGGTAGCGTTGCCCGAGGAGGGCGAAGAGGTATTGTGCCACTACAAAGGCGGAGTGCTCACCATTGACGATCTCGTCCTGAGCGCACCGGAGAAAGAAGAGGGTTATTCTCGCGATTACGAGCGAGACTGGATCGTCGATTATCTACAGGATGCGGCCATCCCCAATCGGATATTTCTGGAAGAGGCCCGCGGCAAGGGACTGGACAAACATCAGGTGATCCTCGCGGCGGTGGCTAATAAGCGCAGCGATATGCTGGTGAGCGCGTTGAGAAAGCGAGAGGTTGAGGAGCGGCTGCCGCCGATCACCGATGCAGAGGCGCGCGCCTTTTACGATCAAAATCCCGAGAAGTTTCAAGGCTTTGAGAACATTGTCGCGACCGAGATTCTGGTGGCCTTTAAGGAGCAGGCCCACAGTCTAAAAGAGGAGTTGGTGGGGGGTGCCGACGCGGTGCAATTGGCTAGGGACTATACGATTCGCAAAGAGCGGGCGCACCACGAGGGGCGGTTGGTCTTGAGTCCGGTAGGGCTGTACCAAGATATCTACAAAGTAGCCAAAAATCTGCAGGTGGGGGATGTGGGGGGACCGGTAAAGGTGAGAGGGGGGTATTCGGTTTTCAAGGTGGAGGAGAAACAGCCCCCCCCCAAGAAGCCCTACCACATTTTTTCGCAGCGGCGGGCACGAGCTTATGTAAAAATTGCACGTTCGCAAAAGGCGTACGTGCAGTATATGCGCGGATTGCACAAGAAGTACTCGGTCGAGATTTTCGAGGATAACTTGATAAAAGTGCAGGAAGAGGAGGAAGCCGTGAAGGGGGGATGAGTATGGCTAGTTGGAGATTGGGTTTTGCAGTATCTGTCTTGGGTATCGTCCTTTGGGTCGGCTGTCAGGGGGAGGCTGAAGAGCCGCTAGCTGTTGGTGGGATTGGGGCGATAACTATTGGGTCTCAGGAAGAGTTAGATGCTTGGGCAGGGGCACAGAAGGGAGCCTTTGTGGTGCAGGGGGATTTTTTATTTGAGAATGCGTATTTGAGTAGTATGGAGCCGCTGCACAATCTGGCCGGAGTAGAGGGAGATTTAGTTATTCGGAATAATGGAGCATTGACGGACCTGAAGGGGCTGCACAATCTCGGCTATGTAGAGGGGAATTTCCATATTCTCGCCAATGGATTGATTGAACTCGAAGGGCTAGAACGGCTAGAGCGCGTGGGGGAAAATTTTGAGATTAGTTGCAATTTTTCGCTGCGGGACTTGGATGGGCTTAAAGCGCTCAGGCGCGTCGGTGGCCACCTCTTTGTCGATGCCACGACCGAGCTGATGCACATAGATGGTCTGAGCGGGATGACCCACGTGGGAGGTAGCATCAAAATCAGGGATAATAAGGCCCTGCGCGATCTAAAAGGGTTGGGCAGCCTCTCAGTGGTGGAAGAGGATTTGCTGCTCATATTCAATGGTGCGCTCAAAGACCTACGGGGTTTGAATGGGATTGCGACTATTAGGGGCGGGTTGACCATTGATGGACATCCCGTACTCAAGAATTTGGAGGGATTGGACGCTCTGGCAGAGGTCGGAGGCACTTTGAGCATAAACAGCAACCAAGCCCTGCAAAACCTGAATGGACTGGACGATCTCAGGCAGGTGGGTAAAAGTCTCTACATTGGCGGCAATGCCCTCCTGAGCAACTTAGATGGGCTGGCCAAGTTGGGTCAGGTCGGCACCGGAGAGCGGGACTTGATGATTGTCGAATTGAACCCCTTGTTGCCTATGAGTACTGGTTATGAACTAGCCGAACGCCTCGGATTGGCCGAGCATCAGTTCATCGTCTTCGACAATTTGTCGGCCGGTTCGCCGTAAAACATCTCTAAATCCCGCTGCACTCCATACATGGTCGTCCTCTTCCGCCGATTCCATCCCGGCAGATCGGTCCTGTGCTCTCTACTCGCTATCTCAGCCTGCTACTTAGCCGCTCTCTGCGTCCTCGAAAAACGCGGCTTTTGGATTACCGATAACGCCAACAAATTCCTCCAAGTCCAAGCCGTAGCCAACAGCCGCTACACAGACTTTTCCATCCCTTGGCCGGGGCAGATCGTCGACCCTGACTTCATTTACAATCCCCTGCCTTACTATTTCACGCGCGTCGAGTCCGGCAAACTCTATTCAGTCTTCTCACCGGTCTTTGCCCTTATCTCCGCCCTTTTCTTTGTCTATTTAGGCCATTGGGGTCTTTATCTGTTGCCGGCCCTCTCCTCGCTGATCATGCTGGCTGGCTTGGCCCAAGTGGCGCGTTTGATCTCCCAGCGAATTGTGGTCGGGCATACCGCCGTCCTCACGGCCGGACTCTGTACGCCGGTATTCTTCTACAGTCTCGTCTTCTGGGAACACACCCCGGCGATTTGCTTGGGAATTTGGAGTGTGCGCTATCTGTTGCAGTTTCTCGCAGACTCCGCCCCCAAGCACCTATTCTTGGGCATGGCCGCCGCCGGACTATCGGTCTATTTCAGAGACGAGTTCTATTTGCTGTGCCTAGTGCTGGCCCTATGCACCGCCTTGTATGTCAGCGCAGGCAGATTAAAAATTCTCGTCTCGTCAGCCCTAATCCTCTTGGTTTCCCTCCTGCCGCTCTGGCTCTTCCAATGGCTGACCATCGGCCATCCCTTCGGGTACCATTTGAATACGCATCTATCCACTGCCGCCGACTGGGTCCACCATCTCGAGGCGCGGCCGCGGGTATTCTACAATCTCTTCATAGCTTCCAACCCGATCCCCGCCCTATCCCTCGTCCTCACCCTTCCGTTCGTCCTCGCCTTTGTCCTCAGCCCGCGCTTCGCGTCCCCAGCTTTGCAAAGGGCCGTGCCCGCGTACAGTGCTGTGGCCCTGATGAACGCCGGTTTATCCCTCGGGGGCTATTTCTTTTCCGCGAGCCCCATCAACTACATGCTCAAATCGTCCAATGCTCTCTTTGCCTCGGCACCCTTTGTAGCCCTAGCCTTCTTGCGTTCGGCCGATGCCGACGCGCCTATAAGACGCTGGATTTGGCTGGTCGCCCTGAGCTTTGCCGCCCTCTACGCCTTGACCGCACCCAAGGTGGGTTCCATGGGCATCCACTGGGGCAACCGCTACTTTCTAATCCTCTACCCGCTCTTCGCGGTCTTAGCGGCCGGAAACTTGACTGACTGGCTAGACCGCCAACGGTCCTACTTCAGCGTAGGCGTCCTCGCTGTGGGTGCCGTTATAGCGCTGAGCTTTGCCGCTCAAGTGTATGGAATTTCGATTCTCGCGGAGAAGAAATCCTTCTCCTATCGCCTCAATAGCGAGATGCGCCAGCGCAGCGAAGAGGTCGTCATCACCAACCAGCGCTGGGTTCCCCACGCCCTCTGCGGCGAATTTTACCAACGGCCCTTCTTCTACGTCGCCACCCCCAGACACTACGAGCACCTAGTGCAACGCCTTTCAGACCGGGGGTACAAATCCTATATTTTTCTCACCCAAGACCGCGGCGGCCCTCTACAACCCACCGTGGAAGTGGACGATGGGTACTTGAACTACTTCGATCTCCAGTTTTTTTCTCAAAAAATTCTCGCTCCCTAGCTATGATGGTCGCACGACCTTCGTCTTTGATCTCGCAGCAAAAGCGATGCACGCGCTAGTAAGCGGGGTCCTCATCCTCCTGTGTACGGCTCTTCTATTAGCCCAACCACTGCCTACTCAGTTCACCGATCAAGCCGCCGCACTCGGCATCACTGCACGGAATGTCTCGGGCAGCACCCAAGAATACATCGTTGAAACCGCTGTGGGAGGCACGGCCTTTTTCGACTACGACAGCGATGGCGATGTTGATCTATACGTCGCCAACGGCTCCCGCTTTGAAGGATTTCCTCTAGGCCAAGAGCCGACTAACCACCTCTACCGCAACCACGAGGATCGCTTTTTCGACATCACTACCGCCGCTGGGGTGGGCGATACGAGTTGGTCCATGGGTTGTGCCGCTGCGGACTACGACAATGATGGCGATCTGGACCTGTATGTGACCAACTTCGGCCGCAATACCTTCTACCAGAATCAGGGCGATGGCACGTTTGAAGATGTTACTGAAAAAGCTGGCGTCGGGGACCAAAGATGGGGCGTCGGCTGCGCTTTCGGCGATGCTGATCTAGACGGCTACGTCGATCTATACGTGGCCAATTATATCGACTTTTCGCGGGACTATACTTCTACTGTCCCCTGCGTGTGGAAGACCGTCGATATTTTTTGCGGTCCGCGCGGCTTGCTTCCCGCCGCCGATGTATTCTACCACAACAGCGGCGACGGCACCTTGGCCGACCGCAGCGAGGAAGCCGGCATTGTCGGCGCAAAGTACTATGGGTACGGAGTCGTCTTCGGCGATTTCGACCGCGATGGCTGGCCCGATATTTTCGTTGCCAACGACTCGGCACCGAACAATTTGTACCAAAACCAAGGCGATGGCACCTTTGTCGATGAGGGCCTCAGCGCGGGCGTGGCTTATAGCGGCGACGGCACCGAACAAGGATGTATGGGTGCGGCGGTCGGCGATTACGACAACGATGGCTACTTCGATATCTTTGTCACCAACTTTGAAGGCGAGTACAATACTCTCTACAAAAATCAGCGCGGTGGATTTTTCCTCGACGTATCCTTCGTATCTCACATTGCGGCGCGAGGCATTCCCGAGGTGGGGTGGGGCGCAGGGTTTTTCGACTTTGACAACGATGGCGACCAAGACCTTTTCGCGGCCAATGGCCACACCTATCCCCAAGCTGACTTGCCCCATACCAATAGCAGCTATGCCGAGCCTAATTTTCTCTACCAAAACTTAGGCGACGGCACCTTTGCCGAGGTTTCTGCACGCGCCGGCTCGGGCTTTACCATAGTCGAGGTGAGCCGAGGTGCGAGCTTTGCCGACTACGACCGCGACGGCGATATCGACCTCTTTGTCTTAAATCTCAACAGCACTCCCAACCTCCTACGCAACGATGGCGGCAACGAAGGCAATTACTTGCAGATCGCCACCGTAGGCACCCGCAGCAACCGAGACGGAATCGGCACCCGAATCGAGATAAGTGCCCAAGGCAAGCGCCAGACCGCCGAGGTGCGCAGTGGCACTGGCTTCCTCTCCCACAGCGATCTCAAGGTACACTTTGGTTTGGGTACCGCCTCCATGGTTGAAAGCGTCGTCCTCTACTGGCCCAGTGGCACGGTCCAGATTCTGCGCGATGTGGCGGCCAATCAGGTACTAACCGTGCGCGAACCTTAAAAGCCTACCACCGCGTCACTACTGCGTTCCACCCTGCAATCAGATCTACCGCCATCCACAAACCCGCACTGCTAGCTTGACCCAACACCATGCCAAGAAAAAAGGGCCGCAGTCGGCGAAAGAGTTTGACGCCGCCGTACTTCAGTACGATCCATTTCGCCAGCCAACCCAGCGCCATACTCGACCAAGCAAAAAACATCACATAGGTCCCCCCCACCGGTAGGCCGATCGGGTGGATGGGCCACCACAAGAAGCGGTGGCGCAGGTACAACAACAAAAACATCAGCCCGGCTCCCAAGCCGGTAAACGCGCCCCTTGGGCCCCAGAAATTCCACTCGGCCACCGGATTGAGCTGATTTGCCGCCATATCGTTAAATGTCCAGCGGCCCATAATGCTGTAAAACCAGTAGTGTAGATTGACGCCGCCGTAGGTATAGGCAATGGAAAGTACCGTCCAAGCCGAGGCGACCAAACTCACGGCGATGGCGATGAGCAAGGCCCAAAAGAGCGGCGGCCGGCGCGTCCTGACAACGTCGGCCAGCCGGGTGCTGTTGGAAGCCGCTGCCATAACGGTCGTGCGGATGTCCCCGGCCCAGCCATTGGCAAACCCGAGCACCATCAAACCTCGCGGCCCAATGGGTGCCGTGCCCAGCGCATTGATCGCAAAGGCTGTTGGCGTCATCTGCGCCCGGCCATACCCCATGCCTCCTTCGGCGACAATCCGCGTCAAACCGACGAATACCACAAAGGCGATAACGAGCAACAAAAGCGCCGCCCCCACGGGCAATCCCGCGCTTTTCAACCATATAACCGCATAGAGGAAGGCCCCGATCAGGAGCCACACTGCCTTGCGGTAGGAGAGCATCTGCCCGGCGTCCTTCTTTTGCCATGCCCCAAAGACAACCTCTTTTAGATGTCGGCGGGCGGTCCACAAGCTGGCCGCCACGAGGGCAATCAATGCCCCCATGGCCTGCTGGGCAGTGGCGATTGATCCTTCGGTGTGCATCAGCCGGATTTCTGCAATGCTGAACCCGAGGGTGTTGAAAAGGCCCAACTGGAAGAAATTGAGCAAGTAGAAAAACCACAGACTAAAGGAGACCTCTAAACTCAGGAAGTACGTCAGGCCAAGGACGATAAACCACAAGTTGAACAAGACGCCCCGCATGTCGTGGAAGACGGCCAATTGGGTTGATAACTGGATGGGGGGCACAAAGGGATAGTACTTGTGCAGGGCATTGATTCCCAATAGGACGAAGGGAACGGCAAACCCCAACCACATCAGCGGTTCCTTCAGAAAGGGATTGATCGCCGAGGGCCTGTCGTCCTCGTGGATCATGTACAGCGGCAACTGGACGAGAGGAAAGATCAAGCGCTCGTTGCGGGCCCATTGTTCGTGGAGCAGAGCCGACAGGGCGATCATCATCAAATAGAGTGCGCCCAAAAAAGAAGCCCACGCCAACAGGGGCACCAACCATGCTCCCCAAGGGATGGCTACCTCTTTGGGCAACCCTTCGTAGAAGTACTTGACCGCCATCGGGTCTTGAGGTGCCAGCCACGGCTGGATATAGGGGTGGAGCAGTTCGGCCCAGTTGTTTTCCGGCGTGGCATAGTAATAAACCCCGGCCAAAAAGGGGACCAATTGAGCCGTGACTCCGGTGGAGGGAATAGCCGAGGCCGCGACCATCATGGCGTAGATCACCACCAATTCACGGGCCGATAAGCTCCATTTGCGCCCGATCCATTTGAGTGGAATGTTGACCAACAGCAGGAGAAAGAGGAGAAAAATCGCGCTCAGGGCGATGAAATCTCCGGTCCAATCGAGAGTCCCCATCACCAAGAGGCCATAGGGAAAAACCGTGTTGATCACCGCGGCCATCAAAGCGCCGACGAGCAAGGCCCGATACGGCATCCATCCTTTGTCGCTGGCGGTCATAGACCCCTATCTGTCGTGGGGCGATCGTCGGCTGAATTGCTCGGCTAGTAGTTCGAGAAAATAGGCCGACGATCTATCCGCGGGATTCGCCTGTAGGGCGCGCTGATAAGCCCTTGCCGCGGCCCGATCTCGGCTCTGCAGCCGCATGATATCCCCCTCTAACGCGTACTCTCCAGCCCTGAAATAGACCTCTATTTTTTTTCGTACTGCAGTAGAAGGTGCCGTCAGTAGCGACAGAGCCGAGGTGCGGTGCGGTGCCAAATTCTCCAACACCTCCCACGAGCCGCTGCTGTATCCCTTCGGGCCGACAAAGCTGATGTAGGGATGGTCGTCGGTGTTGAGCGGACCTTCCCCCACATAGCGTCGCAGGGCAACCTCGCCCATCACTAGACTGTTCAAGAGCGCAAATACATTCCCCATATCAATGTTCTCTAAGCTGCGATGCACTCGCGGCGGTGCCATTTTCTCTTTGAGCTTCTCCCAAGCAATCGCCTGTGGCTGCATGGCCCCTACCATGATCGAGTAGTTATTCGAGCGCCACAAGGTGGCGTGGGGAAAGACGTGCTGAAAGGTCCGCACGATGGTCTTGTAGTCGTCTGGAGGCAGGCCGTGAAAGGGTAGCCACTGGGCCATGATCCCGTCAGCAGTCAGGTGTGCTCGGCACAACTCGTAAAATTCCTTTGTATAGAGCACCCAGCTATCGGCACTCGTCGGATGGGTGGCGTCCCCGGTGATGATTTGGTAGGTGTCGCGGCTGGAGAGGAGAAAATTGCGGCCGTCGTCGATGATTAATTCGATATTCCACGCAGTCGGATTCTCAAGCACGTGGTGATTAAATTCGCCAAAGTGCAACCGGGCCGCGTCTATCACCTCCGGCACCAACTCGACACACGTGATGCGTCGCGGCCCGTACTGGGCCGCGGCCCCCAAGGCGATCCCGCCGCCCAAGGAGACGACCAACACCTCTTGCGGATCGGGATGCAAGAGCAGGGGTAAATGGCCCAACAGACGGAAAATTTGCAGCGAGCTATAGTCGGTAGGCACCTGCCCGCCTCCATTGAGCGCCATTTTGCGGAAACCATCGGTTTGTTGTTCGACGGTAATGACGCCTTCAGCTCCCTCTCCGTAAAATACCAGTTCTCGGTTTACGGCCGCCGGCTCGGCAATGCGCCGCAGCACATCCGAGGGTACCAAGGCTAGCAGCAGTGCCAAACCCGCCGCCCCGCTCCAGACTAGTCGCTTGCGTTTCTGGCTAATCAAGGCGATGGTTAGGCCAACCAAGCCATTCAACGCCGCCAGCACCTTGACGCTCCACTCGGTCCCCAGCAGCGGAATTAGCACAAACCCCGTCACAAAAGCCCCCCCAACCGCACCCAAGCTGTTGGCTGCGCCTATATCCCCTATGCCGCGCCCCAGACGCGCCAGTTGTCGCGTGTAGATTTGACTGATCAGCGGAAAGATAACTCCCATCGCCAAAGTCGGCAGCAACATGATGGCGACGGCCGTAAAAAACACGCCTGCCCTCGACACCCACCACGAATCCGCCCGCTGGATCGGCTCCACAAGAGCGGATAAGTGGGCAAAGGCCAACACGGACAGGGCTCCGCACGCGCCGATCAAAAACTGGACCCAGACAAAGATCGAGAGCAAATCTGCCCGCCGCGTGAGTAGCCGACTGCCCAGCCATCCCCCTAAGGCCAGTCCACTCAAAAAGGCCACCAAGACAATGCTGAACTCGTAGTGTGAATTGAAGGAAAAACTCACCATCAAGAGCCGCATCCACGCCACTTCGTAGCCTAGGGCGACAAAACCGGAGAGTGCAAAGCCAGCCAGCACGCCCCACAGGATGCGGTCGGAGTGCGAGGTCTTTTTTATTGCTTCTTCGCCGATGGTGACGGCTCGTTGGCCCCCCCAAAGCCAAGCCGCGCCCGCCACCAAGAAATTCACTGCGGCGATGGCTTGCGTCGTCCCCTGCAAACCCAGCCCTTCCATCAGTCCGAAGGTCGCTGCCAACACCCCGACGACCGCACCCAGCGTGTTGACCGCATAGAGTTGTCCGACCCGACCGCCTAATCTGCCCAACCGCCGCACCGCAAATTTGGCTATGACCGGTAGGGTCCCCCCCATCAGAGCCGTGGGGATAAGGAGCAAGACAAAGCAAAGGCCGAAGCGGGTTAGGGAAAAGAAGTAAAAATTCCCCTGTAACCCCACTAAAGCCCCGTAGGCATTGCCCAAATTCGCACTAATACTGGGAAAGAAAAGGGCAAAAAGACCGACGCCGGCTTCTAGCGCGGCAAAAATCCGCAGCGGGTGCTTGCAGCGGTCGATGTGCCGCCCCAAAACATAGCTGCCCAAGGCTAGGCCAGCCATGAAGGCACTGAGCACGGTGCTAGTAGCCAGTAGGGTGGTGCCGAAGACCACGGTCAGCATCCGCGCCCACACGACCTGATAGACTAAACTGCTGACCCCCGAAAAAAAGAACAGGACCAAGAGCACCTTCTGCTCAGACTGATCCAAGTCCCGACCGCGTTCTTCCACACTGAATGCTTTTTTTAGTGGTTAGTGATCAGTGGTTAGTGGTTAGTGGCCAGTGGTCAGTCCCCCTCCACCACTCCGAAGGGATGAGTTGGGACTGGATACTGACCACTAATCTAAGGTTCCTCTACGGTGAGTCGCTGATTAGTTTGGATGGGGCCGTCCAATATCTGCACCTGACCCGAAGGCCAGCGCACCGTTAGGCGATCCACCACCGCCGCCTCCCCCAAGCCAAAGTAGAGTCCACAAGCACTCTGCGACAGATACCCCGACTGACCATCCTGCACTTGGGTATATACCTGATTGCCGGCTTCCAACGCGACTACTGCGCCCAACCCATCCCGATTCGACGATTTCCCCATCAGTACCACTTCCACATAGCGCAACCCCGCCCGCCGTTGACTCAGGTCGCTGAGTAAGACCTGCGGCACCCCATTGAACTCATTGGTCACAATGTCGATATCGCCATCGCCCTCCACGTCGAACAGCACCGACGAGCGCGTCCCCAAAGCGCCGTATACCAGCAAGCCCCCCTCTTGGCCCTCGCAGTTTTTGTGCTCCCTATCCGTCTCGTCGCAGTCGAGGGCGAACCACGGCTGCGCGGTCCGACCGTCGCGTCGCGGCTCCACCCCCAACACAAACTCGCTGTCGAGGAAGCCGCGTCCTTGGTCGTTGAGCAAGACGGTGTTGATCCCGTAGCGAAAGGGATAATTCATGCTCGAAGCCACGAACATATCTTGCCAGCCATCGGCGTTGAGATCGCCGCTGCTCAACCCCCACGGCCAGTAGTTTTCAGCACCGATTAGGTCGGAGGTTTCTTCGAACTGCCCCTCGTCTATGTGGTGGTAAAAGGCATTGCCGAAGATGCTCAGCCCCTCGCTCTGTAAAAAATCTTCTGGATACTGCATATACGCCTTGAGTTTTTCGTCCCAAGGACCCACTGGCTGACTCATATCGGAGTGCATATCGGAGATGAAGAGATCCATCCGGCCATCGTTGTCGTAGTCGAGCGCCTTGATCCCCATCGCACCCCACGGTGTTTTGGGGAACACCTCGCGGCTCTTTTTGACAAAACGCCGCCCTGCCACATTCTCGTAGTAGGAGTCGTGCCCCTGCATATTGAGCACATAGAGGTCCTGCCAGCCATCCCCGTTGAAATCCACCGGACTGGCGTCCCCCGACCAGCTCGAATCCGACAACCCCACTTCGTGCGAGACCTCGGCGAAAACCCGCTGACCCAGATTCTTAAACATCGCGCTCTGCTCGGCGCGCTCGGGCTTCAAATGCCCGGAGAAGGCGTCCTTGAAACCCCGGTAGTATTGATATGCCGCTCCCACTTCCAGCCGCGTCGGATCGACCGCCGCCGTCCTCTTTTCATCTTGGGTATAGACCCCCACATTGGTCAAAAACAGATCCAGCAATCCATCGTTGTCGTAATCGAAGAACTCACCAGAAGACGAGTGCGCCTGCCAGCCCGTGCCCGAAGGCTCGGTTACATCCTCAAAGCGGCCGGCTCCGTCGTTGACCAATAGCCGGTTGCCCAACCGCACCGCCGTGGCATACAGATCGACATCGCCGTCGTTGTCAATGTCGCCAAACGACGCGCTCACCCCGATCCTATCGGCCAACTCCAGACTCGGCGTAGTGTAATTCTCAAAGCGCGCTCCGCCGAGATTGCGCCATAGCTGATTGCTTCCTACTTGGGTCGTAAAGTAGAGGTCGTAGAGTCCATCGCCATCTACGTCCCCCACCGCTAGTCCATTGCCATGGTCGTAGTGGACCGGGATATGATGCTTGCCTGAATCCTCCACCACCCGATTGCGAAACGCAATGCCACTAGCTTCGAGTTGGTCAGTAAAGGAGAAATCACAAAAGACTTCATAGGCTTGGGCCGCCTCCAATTGGGCTTGTTGGCGGCGCACCAACCACGGCGGTTCGACGATTTCGGCCGGCTCGGGAAAGGGCTTGAGAATTTTCCCAAGCCGCAGATCGCCGGATTCAGCGTGGGCAGTTTTTAAGGGAGTGAACGCAAGAATACACAGCGCAAAGAGAAAAGCCGCATGACAGTTCGGCATGGTCTGCACTTTTCGACGTATTGGCGTTTATGAGAGTGATTTTGTGTTAAGATGGGCGTTAAACAAGTAGCATGTACCCCTTATGTCAAGAGAATGCGTCTTGCCGCCCCGCCCTTGTGTTGGATATTATGGACTCTCTCAAAAAGCCAAAATTCTGAGCTTTCGCAAACCATGGTCTTCTACTCATCTGTCCATCGTCTTCTCTTGCTATTCCTGATAGTTCCCCTGCCCTCGACAGCCCAATACGAAGTGACCATAGAAGGCAAAGCCTACCAACTCATCCTCGCTCGCGATCTCGTCGCAGCAATCCAGCAAGCCGCTGCCGACACCGCACTCGAATACAACCGCATTGTGGTGCAGGGACCACTTGAATTGACCGGCGACACCTTGCGCGCGGCACTCGCTTTTGAGGATGTGCGCTTTGCTAGTCCCGTAGTCTTAGAACGCGCCGTTTTTCTACAACCGATGCGCTTTGTTCGCACCCACTTCCAACAGGGGATCTCCCTGCTCGAAACTCGCTTCGAAAGTGGATTTTCCTGCCGCGACTGCCGCATAGTGGGCAAGGCCAACTGCAAACGGACTTTGCTTGCCGACAAAGTAGATTTTTCGGCCACCCAGTTTTTCGGCACGGCCTTTTTTCAGCAGACCAACTTTAGCGGAGAAACCACCTTTGAGCGCACTCAATTTGAGGACGCGACCTATTTCGACCAGACTGCATTTGCCCGCTCCACCCATTTTCAGGATGCTTCCTTTGCAGCGCTGGCCTCCTTCAAAGAAGCGGTGTGGCAATCGACCGTCTCATTTGCTGGCGTTCGCTTTGGCGAGGATGCCCTGTTCGAGCAAAGCCGCTTTGCGGGAGCCACCACGTTCACGGCAGCCTACTTCCGCGGCGCAGCCCATTTCGAGCGAGCCAATTTCTCCGCTACGGCTTCCTTCCGCCGAATCGTCTTTGTCGGCCCGGCCCGCTTTGTCGATTCCCACTTTCACGACTCGGCTTTCTTTATTGACAGCCGCTTCAAACAGGAGGCCATCTTTGCTGGCGCGACCTTTGCCCGGCCTTTCCGTCCTAATGCCCATTTTAGTGTCGCCCCCAACTTAGCAGATATGACCGCTCCTCTCATAGACCTAAAACCCAAGGCCGCAGCCCGCCCGGTTTCCCCTCCAGACACCTCCGACCCTAGCTGCGACCCCATTCAATTGGTCGATATAACCCAAGCGGCCGGCCTTGATTTTGAGCACTACAACGGCTTTTCGGGCGAATACTACTACGTCGAAACTTTTGGTGCCGGGGCGGCCTTCCTCGACGTGGACGGCGATGGCTGGCTCGATCTCTATCTGGTCAACGGCGCCCCCTTAAGCGACGAACGCCCCGAGCCAATCCCCGCCAATCGCCTGTACCACAACACCGGTGCTGGCGGTTTCACCGATGTGACGGCTGCCTCAGAGGCCGGGCACACTGGCTACGGCATGGGCGGGGCCGCCGCCGACTACGACGCCGATGGGGATGTGGATCTCTACGTGACCAACGTTGGCCCCAACCTCCTGTTGCGCAATGAGGGCGATGGGCACTTTGCCGACGCGACCGCAGCCGTGGGCGGGGCCGATGCCCGGTGGGGCACTAGTTGCGGCTTTCTAGACTACGACCTCGACGGCGATTTGGATCTCTACGCGACCAATTACGTGGACTTTGACCCACAAAAAAACATCGTCTGCGCCGAGGACGGTATTCGCTCCTATTGCGAGCCAAAATTCTACGAGCCGGTAGGCGATGTACTCTACCGCAACGAAGACGGCCAATTCCTCGATGTGGCGTTGGAGGCGGGAATCATCCACAAGGGACGCGGCTTGGGCGTGGCCTTCTCGGACTACGACCTCGACGGCGACACCGACATTTACGTGGCCAACGACGGCACGATGAACTTCCTCTACCAAAACCAAGGGAACCGCTTTGCCGAGGTCGGCCTCTACGCCGGAGGGCGCTACAACGAGGATGGCTTGGCCGAAGCCGGCATGGGGGTGGAGTTCGGGGATTGGGACAACGACGGGTTCCAAGATATTTTTGTGACCAACTTCGCCCAAGAGACCAATACCTTGTACGGCAACGATGGGCAGGGGCAATTCTACGACATCACTCTTCGCGCTGGCCTAGCCGAATGCAGTTACAAACCGCTGGGTTTTGGAACCAATTTCCTCGACTACGACAACGACGGCGACCTAGACCTCTTTGTCGCCAACGGCCACGTCATGGACAAAATCACCCAAGTACATCCCGACCATGCCTATCCGCAGCCCAATCAGGTGCTCTGCAACCAGCGGGGGACCCGCTTTGTCGATGTCTCTGCTAGGCTCGGCCCCGCGCTCGCAGTAGCGGCGGTAAGCCGCGGTTCGGCCACGGCCGACTACGACAACGATGGCGATCTAGACCTGCTAGTGACCAATGTTGCCGCCACCCCCAACCTCCTGCGCAACGACGGGGGCAACCGGCAGCACTGGCTGGCGGTTCAGTTAGGGGACACCTCGCAGCACGTCCGCGTCGCCGTGACGGCCGATGGGCAGCGCCAAGTCAAGGAGCACCTATCGGGCGGTAGTTATCTTTCGAGTAGCGACCCCCGTCTCCACTTTGGCCTAGGAAGGGCCACCCAGGCCACAGTAGAAATCCGCTGGCCCGACGGCAGGCTGCAAAAAATGGAAGAGGTGGCGGCCGATCAGATCCTGCACATAGTTCAACCTAAACCCTAGGAGTTGCAGATGATCACCAACTCCCCCGTACTACGACCACGGTACGGCCTATTTGCCCTTCTAATTCTGGGCGCGGCCTGCGCCCAAGACCCCGACGAAGCCTTAGAAAAACACCTCCGCCTCACCCGCCAAAACCCCACCGCACCGCCCGCTTACTACAACTTGGCCGTGGCCTATACGCAAGCCGGCCGCTACGACGAAGCCCAGCGCAACTACGCCAAAGCACTCGACCTCGATCCAAACTACGCCCGCGCCCACGATGGCTTGGGGCTTTTGGCCCAGCGGCGCGGTGCCTTGGACGAGGCCGCCGCCCACTTTCAAAAAGCCCTTGGCCTCGACTCCACCTTGGCTGCGACGAGCAATAATCTGGGCAATATTCACTACCAGAAAGGAGCCTTGGAAAAAGCGGCAGCCGCGTATCAAGCGGCCGTGCGCCAAGCCCCAGAGCACATTGCGTTCTACATCAATCTCGCCCGCGCCCTGCGCGATCTGCGAGAATTCGACCAAGCGGTAGCCGCCCTGTTGCGGGCCGTTGACCTCGACCCATTTTCCCGAGAAATCCACGCGGCCTTAGGCCATCTTTACGCCGAAGATTTGCGCGTTGAAGCCGCGGTAGCCGCCTACGGCGAGGCCCTCCGCATCGCGCCCAGTGCCGACCTCCACATCCGCTTGGGAGATGTCTATACCCGCGTTGAAAAATTGGACGAGGCGGTCCACGAGTACGAAAGTGCCATAGAATTGGACGGGGACAACGCCGAAGCTCGTTATAAGTTGGGGGCCCTCTATACCACCCAGCAGCGCATCCCCGAAGCAGTGACCTTGGCCGAAAAATCCATCGCACTAGATTCGACTCAGACGGCGGCCCTGCAGCTCTTGTCGCGACTATATGCCAACCAAGGCTTCTATGACAAGGCCGAAAAATCCCTGCTGCAAGCCATTGAAGTGGATTCCAACTTGATGGAAGCTCGTAGCGAACTGGGGGGCCTCTACATCCGCCAAACCCAGTACCAAAAGGCCGAAGCCATCTTAAAAGAAGCCGTGGCAATGGATCCGCAGCACGGCGAATCTTGGCGCCAATTGGGTCTGCTCTATAGCGAGTTGAAGCGTCCCGAAGAAGCAGCCAAGATGCTGCGCCAAGTTCTCGCAATCAATCCCTTGCACCCGGAAGCCCTATATAATTTAGCCAATGTCTTACTCGCTCTTGGTCAAGCGACCGAGGCCGAGCGCCTACAAAACCGCTTTGAACGCCTCGTGCGCCTCCACAACCACATCAACCAGCTACAGCAGACTCTCGACGCCGCCCCTGCCAACGCCAAAGCCCGCTTGCGTCTGGCTCGCGCTTATCTCGCGCTCCGACAGTGGGAAAAGGCCGAAGCCCAGTACCGTTTGCTGCTCTCCTTTGTGCCCACCCATTTGGAGGCGCGTCTCCAACTAAGCGGCCTCTATGCCCAGCGCGGCAAACTCGCTAGCGCACTGCGGGTATGCCAAGAGGCCCTAGCGCACAGCCCCCCGGACTCTGCCCTCTATAAAATTTACTTTGCGCTCGGTCATCTCTACCACGCACAGGGGCGTATCGAGGAGGCCGAGGCCGCCTTAGAACGCACGTTGGCTCTAGAGCCGGCCCATGCGCAAGCCTATAATAATCTGGGTAATCTCCACCTAGAAAAGAACGATCTCCAACAGGCGGCAACAGCCTACCAAAAGGCGCTTGAGGTAGCACCCAACTTTGCCGAGGCTCACTACAATTTGGGCCGCCTCTACGCCCAACAGAAGGCCCGTGCTAAGGCCGTACGCCAGTACCAAGCCGCCCTGCGTGCGGATTCTACCTACGCCAGAGCGCATTATGCGCTTGGCGTGTTCTATCAAGAGGCGTCCCAGCCCCGCCAAGCCATTCGCGCCTACAAGCATTTTCTCGCGCAGTGGCGGGGCGATCCCCGCCTAACTCAAGCCGCCCAAAAGGCATTAGCCCAACTTGCAGATCCTCAATAAGTCCATTTAGGTAATGATCATTCCTCTACCACTCTACTTTGTTGCAACGAGAAAACCGAAAAAGAAATGAGGCTAGCAATAAAAACAGCATACGCCGGTATTTTATTGGTCGCGCTGCTGGCCACCCAGAGCGCAGCGTTTTCTCAAACCGAGTTTCACCTTCAGTACGGCAAACACAAGAGTCCATTCTCGGCAGCCGCACAACAGACCTTTGTATTTACTGTGCAACAGGCTGCAGGATGGAAATGGAGGATGGCTCCTTCTTTATCGACTACCTCAATGACGACTCCCGCGGCGGCTTCAACGACCGAGATTTCTATGCCGAGAGGTATCCAACCCTGAGTTTCGGCAGGCTGACCAACAAGGAATTGCGCGTCGGCCCCATTCGGGATTTTTCCCTGATTGCCGGGATCAACGTCGGCGGCGACTCCAAAGTAGTGAAGCACCTGCCCGGTCTGCGGGCCTCTTGGGACCTGCCGGGATTTCTGTTTCTAAATACGGGACCTGATGTAGCGTCTGGCCGCCCGTCCGTCGTCATGTCCTCGGAGGCGTGACATGCAGACTCAGCGCGTCCGGCGGATCGATGGGACCAGTCCGGGTTCTCGAAGCCTGCTGGTCTTGCTTCTGCAAGGGGAGCCGCGGCGGACTCAAATGAGGCCGGGAGGGAGGCCCATCCGCTTGGACATGAGCCGCAAGCGGTCTTAAGGTGCGTACCGTCAGTATATAATTTTGATTTTATCAATGTCCTCTAATCGCCTACCCATCCCCCAATTCCCAAGCGCCAAGTGCGGCCCGGAGCAGGTTCAAAGAAGCGGCCTCCAAAGGCGTTGGGAACCACCGAGCCATTGTACTGGGCACCAAACAGGTTCTCGACCGAGACGAAGGCCCTTGTTGCGCGATAGTCGATCCCCAAGCGCAGATCCACCCGCAGGTACGCGCGGTTGAAAAACTCGTCGAGCGAAGCGTCGCTTTGGGGCGGAGGGCCGTTGGAATCGTTGGCCCAGTAGCGACCGACCCGCTCTAATTCGACCTCGGTAAACAAACCCTGTGGACTCTCGTAGCTCAGCGCGGCGAAGAGCCGGTGGCGCGGCACACCCGGCACCTCGTTGCCAGCAAGCTGAGCAAGTTCACCGGCGTCTCCGTCCTCGACCTCGTAGTCCTCGAAAACATAGTCGCCAAAGGTGTACGCGAGGGCGGCCCGTAGCCCGGGGAGCGGCACCGCTGTGAGCGAGAGTTCCATCCCGCGGTTGCGCGCTTGGCCGGCGTTGCGGAAGTAAATCTCCTCGCTGTCTGGACTCTCGACCTGAAAGGGAATGAGCGCATCGGCGATCTGGAGTTGGTACAGGGCCACTGCCAGATTCAAGCGCGCCCGGCGCACATGGCGGCGCAATCCCGTCTCCAGCCCGAGGACGCGCTCAGGGCCTAGAGCCGGGTTGAAGCCGCCCTCGCCGCCGGGCCGGTTGCCCAACTCAGAGGTGGTGGGGGTCTGGAAGGCCGTGGCAACATGGGCGTACCAGCGGAAGAAGGGGTCGAGGCGGTACACCACGCCCGCCATCGGACTGAACTGGCCCATGTCGCGTGCGTGGTCGGCCACGACAAAGCGATAGCGATCGTAGCGACCGCCGACGGTCGCCGTCAGCGCGGCCCCCAAGTCTTGCTCCAAGGAGACAAAAGGGCCGAAGCTCCGCACCTGTTCCTCTTGATCTACTTGGCTATCGCCGTATTGCACGAGCGAGAAGACGCGCTCGTCGGCCACGCGGTCGCCTTCGGGCAGGCCCTCGTTGGCGAACTCGCGGCGGTCGTCGCGCTGGAAGTCCACATCGAGGCCGGTCACAAGGCGAGTACCGGCCCAAGAAAGTTGGTGCTCGGTGCGCAGGCCGCCAGCGCGGCGGTCGAGCTCGACAATGCGGCCTGGGATGGGGTTTTTGAGCGCACGGCCAACGCCGTACAGCACGAGGCTCGACGTGCGGTGGTGCGGCGCGTGTGGCGGACGATATTCGAGACGAATGCCGGCTTGGCCTTGGCGAACCTGTTTGGCTGCCCCCTGCCCCACCACGAATCCGCGCACACTGCGCGGGCGGGTGCGGGCGGCGGGCGCGTCGAGCGAACTCGGATTGAACAAATAAGGGGCATCGTATAAATGCAGCAGGAGCGTCAACTCAGTATGGGGGGTGAGGGCGTGGCCAACGTGCGCGTTGAGGCCGCGGGCGCGGGCATCGGCGTGGTCGCGGTAGCCTTCGCTGCGCAGGTCGTACAAGCTGGCGAACACGTGGGTGTTAGCGGCTTGGCCTGAAAGGCTCGTCTGTGCGCGGAACAGGCCATTGCTGCCGGCGATCAAGCGCGGCTCCACGCGCCAAGTAGCCTCTGCCGGAGCTTGGGTGTGGGCCGCGAGTACGCCGCCGCCCGCATTGCCGTACAGCGAAGAGCTGGGGCCTCGCAGGATCTCGATGCGGCCCGTTGACCCCAAGTCGAGGTTGTTGAGCTGGCTCTGCCCGTCGGGCATGGTCAGGGGGATGCCGTCGAGCAAGACCTTGACCCCGCGGACGCCAAAAGCTGCGCGCGCTCCTAGGCCGCGCACGCTGAGCCGATCGCCTTGGGAAAAATTGTGGCGGTTGGCGACAAACAGCCCGGGCACCGGCCGCAGCGACTCGGCGAGTGAGAGCCCGGGCCGCGCACGCCCAACATCCGCGACCACGGCCGTGGCGAGCGGCAGGTCAAATCCCTCGCGGGGGGCACGCGTCGCCGTGACTTCGGTGGGGGGCAGTTGGTAGCGGGGTGTAGGATCGTCGGCGCGGGCAGCTATGGCGATCATGACTGGCGCTAGGCACTGGATTAACTTGTTTTTTTTCATAGCATTATCAAAGAACACCACGAAGAAATACAAACGCAAACTAAAGAGTTGGGGCTAAGCCATGAGCATTGGGATCGCACTGGTGCTGTTGCTGGGCGGATGCTTTGCCTCGGAGGACGGGCCGAGCGGCGAGGTGGATGTGCTGCACAGCGAAGTGGCGTTTGTGGAGGACGAGGGACTAGAGGGCAGCGTATTGATCGACAGCTTGACTTGGTGGCCGTTTTTGCCGCAGCGAGGATTCGGGGAAACAGTAGAATTCGAGGGGGTGTTTGCGGCCGTGTTTCGCAATGTCGGGGAAACAACCGTGTGGGTGCGCTACGACTTGCGATTTTTCGACCAAGAGGAATTTCTAATCGACGCGTTTATACCGCTTGGGCAACCGGTAGTTCTCAGTGCCGGGGAAGAGCAACGCGTGGAGGGAGATTTTTTAATTCGCACCGACGACCCGCGCGATTTTGATCGGCTCTCCCTGATGAGGCTCGTAGCGCGCATCAGGCGACCCGAGTAGGGGCAATCCTCGTGGTTGCCTTCTTGTGGTTACCCTTTGTTTAAAAGCCATATCATATATGCCACCGACCCGCGTAGGGACGGGTCCCTACGCGGGTCTAGACAGCGGGCGACCACAAGGGTCGCCCCTTCTAGCCAAGGAGCCTGTCTTGGGATATATAAGATTTCCCTCAAAACGCCACGAACCCCCCGCACACGGGAATGCACTGACCAGTGACGTAATCCGAAAGGTCGGACGCCAAAAATTCCACCACCCGAGCGCAGTCTTCGGGCGTCCCCAAGCGGCGGAGGGGAATCTCCGGCTCTAGGCGATGGCGCGATTCCTCGCTGTTGCGGCCTTGGGCCACGGCGCGGGAAGACAAAATTAGACCCGGGGCGATGCAGTTGACGTGGATGCCACAAGGGCCTAGCTCGGCGGCGAGCACCCGCGTGTAGTGGACGATGCCGGCCTTGGCCACCTTGTAGGGCATACCGCCGCCGTCGCGCCCGCTCCACAAGCCCGCTTGCGAGGCCACGTTGATGATTTTGCCGGACTGGACCTCCTTCATCGCCGTGCTGACCGCTTGGCAGCAGTGAATGGTGGCGGTGAGGTTGATGTCCATTATGTAGCGGTAGTGGGCCTCCCCAGCCAAGGAGGCGGCTTGCTCTTCGTGCGAGCGCAAGTTGCCGCCGGCGTTGTTGACGAGTATGTCGATGCGGCCAAAGGCGTCGAGAGCCTTGGCGACCAAAGCGTCCACCGCTTGGCGATCGGCGACATCCACGGCAATGCCCACGGCGCGGCGACCGAGATTGACGACTTCGGCTTCCACGGTCTCGGCCGTGAGTTCTTCGCCGTATTCGCGGGCGGCCTGCAGATCTATGTCGGCGATGACAATGTCCGCGCCCAAGCGGGCGAGATGGAGGACGTAAGCGCGGCCCAAGCCGCGCGCACCACCTGTGATGAGAGCTACCTTGCCTTCGAGCGACATCGAAAATCTCCTTTTAGACCAATAATTAGGACATGGCGTCAGTCGTCGGCAACCAACAAGGGGCCAGAGGAATTGAGGAAAACTTGCATGGAAAGAGGGGCGTTTGACAGATTAGGTACTGACGAATAAACACAACCTACCAGAAAGAGATCTAATGGCAGAGCAAATCGGTGCGATTATTGAACAGGGGCCGGAGGACTGGCAGATCGTGCAGCAGGACGGGCGTGGAGAGGGGAGGATTGAGTTGGGGGGCAGGTGGAAGTTCGAGACCCCCGGACAAGTGGAGGTACGCTTGGTGTGGGAGGATACGGGGGTGGCTGTTGCGGCCGGTTTGGACTGGCAGGCTGTGCAGACAGAGGAAGATGGCACTTGGAAAGCTGTTTTGGAACACATCCCCGCGGGAGGGCTTTACCGGTTGGAGACGCGGTTGCGGACGGCGGATAATCTGGCCGGGGAGTGGTCGCCGCGAGGGGATATGCGGCACTTTTTGGGGGTAGGCGATTTGTGGGTGATTGCCGGGCAGAGCAATTCGGCGGGATACGGGCGCGGGCCTTACGAGGATCCAGTGGAGTTGGGGGTGCATCTGTTCAGAAATAGCGAGCACTGGGCACTGGCGACGCATCCGATGAATGAATCGACGGATACCCAACACGCGGTGAACCAAGAGGCCGCCAATCCGGGGCACTCGCCCTACCTGCAATTTGGGCGTACGCTCAAGAAGACGCTCGCGCACCCGGTGGGTTTGGTGCAGACGGCGTTGGGAGGCTCTCCGCTCAGTCGGTGGAATCCCGGTGAACTTAGGGCGGCGGACCTGTTTGACAATATGGTGCAGTGCGTGAGCAAGGTAGGGGGAAAGGTCCGGGGGATTGTGTGGTACCAAGGGGAAAGCGATGCGGGTACGGACGCGGATGCGACCAGTTATACACAGCGGTTCCAGCAAGCGGTCGCCGCTTGGCGGGAGGCCCTTGCAGACGCGGAGTTGCCGGTGCTCACCGTGCAGCTAAATCGCGTGTACCAACCCGCCGACCCGGATGCCGACCGGCGCTGGAGCCAGGTGCGCGAGGCGCAGCGGCAGGCAGCGGGGCAAACGCCGGGCGTAGGCGTGGTGCCGGCACTCGACTTGCCGCTTGCGGATCTGATCCACACCAGTCCCGCCGGCAACATGCTCTTGGGCGAGCGATTGGCGCAGGCAGCTTTGGGGCTTGTCTATGGCCAAGCGGTAGCTTGGAAGGCACCGGATTTGGCAGCGGCCCGGCAGCGGCAGGACCGCGTTGAGCTGGAATTTGCTGCCGTCGAGAGCCGGATGGACACCATCGACACAGGGGCCAACAGCTTCCGGGTTGAGGATGAGGCCGGCGAGGTGCCGGTTGTAGAGGTGGTCTATCCACAGGACCACCGCGTCGAACTAGTCTTGGAGCGGCCCTTGCAAGGGCCGGCTAGAGTCCACGGTGGCTACGGCAAGGCCCCGGCGACCGTGCCAGCGGATATGGAGCGATTTTTGCCCATGTTGGGCTTTTGGGGCGTGGAGATTATCTGATGAGTATGGTACTCGCAAGCACCTTCTCGGTTGCTCTGCTATTGGCAAATGGCAGCGCTGAAGTACAGGCGAGTCTGGTAGGTGCTTGGGAGGGCTGCCGGAGCGAGTTTGGCACCTTCGTAGAGCATTTCTATATCGAGTTCAATGGCGATGGGCGCTTTCGCCGCGTCGCACTTCGGGACGATCCAGAGCGGCCGGTCGCGGAAGACCAAGGCCGGTACGAGGCCAGTGGCGACGTTTTGACCCTGCATTACACCGCAGATGTCGGTGGGGTGCTTGCCGAGCAAAGCGAGGCCGTGCCCTTCCAGCTAGCGGCCGACATCCTGCATTGGGGAGCCGAACCCGCAATCGCCTTGGCGCGAGCGCAGGAACTAGGCAACGAGCTGTTGGGGAGTTGGGGCATCGTCAATTTTGCCGATGGGACGCTGGTCGGGGACGTGGTCTTCCGGGCGGATGGGACCTATGAGCTGGAGTTGGGCGTCGTCGGGCAGAGCGGGGTCTGGGCACAGGCGGGATCTGGCCTAGTCCACTGGCCGACGAAGGCCGACGCTGCCGGGATCGTCGGGTTGCCGGCGGTGTGGACTAATGTGCGCGTCGAGGGCGACCAACTCTTCTACGACATCGCCTGCAGTTTCACCGTTGAGGCCGTGCGGTTGGCCACAGCCGTGGCAGAGGTGTCTTGGGGGGCGATCAAGCACCGTCTCGCAGGCCGGCCAAAATAGCCGTGGCGAGCTCCATGGTAGCTATGGCCTCGTCCAAGTCCGCAGCCGGTGGGCCTATGGGGCGGCCGGCCTTGATGCAGTCAAAGAAGTGGGCAGCTTGTGTTAGGGTGCTATCTGGGCCGGCCTTTTGCAAGTGCTTGCGCTCTCCGTCGCAGACCAACTCGCAGGTGGAAATTCCCTCTAAATAGGCCGAGATGTCGCGGCCGTGGATCTCGTAGCGCTCTAAGCGGGCGTCGGTGGTGTAGTTGGCGCAGATCTGGGCGACGCAGTCGTTCTCAAAGACGACCAACGCGGCGTGTACATCCTTGTAGGCGGATGCGCGCCGGACAAAGCTTTCGACTTCGGCGACCGGGGATCCACCCAAGTGGCGCACCAGATCGATCGCGTGGATCGGGCTTTCGAGCAGCATGTTGTCCATGACGATTTCGGGGAAGCGACCGGCGGCGATAAAACGGCTCATGCTCTTGTGGAACTGGCCGACTAGCTGGTAGATCGGGCCGCGGGCCGCGATCTCCTTGCACACTTGTAGGACTAGCGGATCGAAGCGGCGATTCCAGCCGACCATGCCACGGGCACCGCTGGCCTCGGCGGCCTCTTTGAGAGCGCGGGTCTGGTCCAAGCTCATACCCGGAGGTTTTTCCAGCAGGGTGTCGATGCCTCGCTCCAAACACGGCAGGGCCGCCTCGGCGTTGAGATGGGCCGGGGTCGCGACGATCGCGGCGGTCAATTCCTCGGCATTGAGCATGGCCTCTGCGTCCGCGTAGCGACGCTCTATGCCCCACTCGTCGCCCACCTGTTCGCGGTTTGCCGCAACGGGATCGCAGATGGCGACCAACTCGACCTCCGCCAGCGAGTGCAGGGCGCGTACGTGGCCTCGACCACGGCCACCGCAGCCAATTAATCCGACAGGTATATTTGCCAACGGAATTTCCTAGTTTACGGTTGGGGATTCAGGTTTCATTTAGGCGGTTTCACTCGGCTGGCTCGTAGCCCTCGTCCGGGCTAGCGCGGTCCCCCGCGTCGATGTTCCGGGGCCCGTCGCCGGGTACCCGCCGCCAAGGGGGCGGATGGGACGGACCACGGACCACGGATTAAACAGTCCTTATTCTAGGAAAGCCGTTCGCCATAAACGTAGCCTCTTTCCCACCAAAGCAAAACGGGCTACGCCTTTTGACGTAACCCGTTGTTTTTAATGGCGCACCCACAGGGACTCGAACCCCGAACCTTCTGATCCGTAGTCAGGTGCTCTATCCAATTGAGCTATGGGTGCACAGCAAAATGCAGTGTTATAAAATAGACGCAGCCCCCACGCTCGTCAAGGCACGAGCCCCTCGCGTAGCGCATCAGTTAATATCCCTTTGGGCCAAGCTTCAAGTAGGGAAAATGATTCAGACTGATGCACTACCGCCCTTCGGACAGAGCTTCCAAGTACTTGTAGCCTGACCCCGTATTGAAGAGCACCACGCGCTCGTCCGAGGCCACTAGTCCCTGCTCTTTGAGCTTGATTAGGGCCGCGAGCGTTGCCCCGCCTTCGGGCGCGGGGAAAATGCCCGCGTACGCCGCCATGCTGTGCGAATGCGCGAGCAATTCTTCGTCGCTGACGGCAAGAGCTGTGCCACCGCTTTCCCGCAACACCTGCAACATTAGAAAGTCGCCGACCGCACTAGGGACGCGTAGGCCCGAGGCCACGGTGTGGGCGTCTTCCCACGCTTGAGCAGATTCGTGGCCGCGGGCAAAAGCCCGGACAATCGGCGCACAGCCTTCGGCCTGCACCGAGATCATCCGCGGCCTGTGTCGGCCAATCCAGCCGAGTTGCTCCAGCTCGGCGAATGCCTTCCACATCCCGATCAGCCCCGTGCCCCCGCCGGTGGGATAAATCACCACGTCGGGCAGGGACCAATCCATCTGCTCGGCCAGCTCATAGCCCAAAGTCTTCTTGCCCTCGATCCGGTAAGGCTCTTTCAGGGTCGATACCTCAAACCACCCCTCGGCTTCTTTACGCTCGCCGACGATGCGGCCGCAATCGCTGATTAGCCCGTCGACCAGCTCGACTTCGGCACCGCAGGACCGACACTCGGCGACAAAGGCCAGCGGCGTATCGCGGGGCATAAAGACAATCGCCGGCAGGCCACAGGCGGCCGCGTAGGCCGCCAGCGCACCACCGGCATTGCCCGCCGTAGGGATAGCTAGTTTTTTCGCGCCTCGTGCGCGGGCGCAACTGACGGCGGCCGAGAGGCCGCGTGCCTTGAAGGAGCCAGTGGGATTGGGCGATTCGTCCTTGATGTAGAGCTGAGCAAAGCCGGTCCAGCGGCCCAAGCGCTCCGGGTGCTGCAACGGGGTGAAGCCCTCCCCGAGGGAGACGATTTCCGCGGGTGTGCGGATGGGCATGACTTCCCGGTAGCGCCACATCGTCGGCGGGCGGGTGCTAATCGCGGCGCGGGCCAGCGCGTGGCGAGCTCGGTCGAGGTCGTAGCAGGCGAGGAGGGGTGCCCCCGCCTCCGAGAGGTTGTGCAGCGCGTCGGCGTCGTAGCGCGCACCCGTGCGGGCGCACTCTAGATGGGTCATGAACACGGGGCGGCGTACAGTCCTTTCGCAAGTATGTGAGCCTCGACCGCTTCGGGCACCATGTAGCGGATGGACAGGCCAGCGGCCCGACGCGTCCGAATCTCGGTCGATGATAGCTCAATGAGCGGGGTATCTATGAAGCGCAGGTGCGCCAAAAGCTTCGGGTCGCCGCCCGTCACCTCGCCTCGGCGCGCCCCCGCCACCACCGTACACTGGGCAAAAATGCCTTTGAGGTCGTACCAAGCGTCGAGTTGGGCGGTGTTGTCCGCACCGATGATGAAGAACAGCGCGACATGGGGATGAAGCTGGTGCAGCAGGCGCAGAGTTTCTACGGTATAGGACTTGCCCGGGCGGTCTAGCTCTAAGCGCGAGGCCGCAAAGTCGGCGCAGCCAGCCACGGCCAGTTCGACCATGGCCCAGCGCTCCTCGGCCGGTGCATACGCGCCCTGTTTGAGCGGCGGATCGGCCGCCGGAATGAAGAGTACTTCGTCGAGGGGAATTTTCTCTAAGGCGAAGCGGGCCAAAAGCAGGTGGCCGTGATGGATGGGGTCAAAGGTGCCACCGATGACGCCGATGCGCCGCATCTTCAACCCGGCGATTGGCTCAGCCCAGAAAGGTGCTTTTGCACGCTCTCCACCAGCACCGGGTCCCCGCTGTCTTGCAGCACTTCCTTCCAGTAGCGCACCGCTAAATCCACATCGTCTTGGGCGCGGGCGATTTCGCCCATGCGGAAGAGAGTGGTGTAATACCACTCGCCAACATCCGGGTACTCGCGCAGAACTTCCTCGTAAGCCATTTTGGCCGAGTCGAGATAGCCCTGCTTGTGGTATAGACGGGCACTTAGGTACTGCTTCTTGGCCAAGCGGGTCCGGCACTCGACAATGCGCTGGCGGGCCTGTTCGGCCATGGGCGAGTCAGGATGGTCCTCGATGAAGTTGCGGAAGGCCGTCAGGGCCTCAAAGGTTTCCTTCTGGTCGAGCTCCGGGCGGCGCAATTGCTTGAAGTACGACTCGCCTGTCTTGAACTCCGCCTCAACCGCCCACTCGCTAGACGGATAAATATCGACGATGCGCTGATACTCAAAGGCTGCGTTGACCCAATCGCGATTGCAAAAGTACGCTTCGGCGAGAAGGAATTGCGCCTCGGCAACCCGGCGCGAGCCGGGAAAATTGCTGACTAAGCGCTTGAAGTGCTCGGAGGCCTCTAGACAGCGGTTTTTCCCCATGGCCTTTTGGCCTTCTTCAAAGTAGTAATCTGCGCCTTGGAGTTTCTCGGGCGGCGTGCTGGCGCAGGCGACAACGCACAGGGCAAGCGGGAAAGCGAGGTGTTTCATAGCTAGCGATTAGAAAAGAACAAATAGATAAGCCCACCGAGCACGGTGGATACAATCACAGGTTCGACGAACTTGCTCCACGTTTGTTCCTCTAATTCGGTCTTGGCGAATTTGAACTGGTCGTGCTGGAGTATTTCTAGCTGCTTTTTGGGGATCCGATCGCGCTGCATGCGGGTGATTTCGTCCTGCCAATGAACCACGTCGTCGCGCTCGTCGCTCAAGCGCAGGGCGAGCGTTACCCGGCCCTGGCGGCTGACCTCGCTGCCGCGCAGTCCCGAGTGCCCTAAGACGCCGAGGTCGAGCACCCGATAGGACAGGCGCATACTCGTTGGTTGGGCCGCGGTCGAATCCAAGGTCACTCTAAAGCCGCGCGTCAGCAGCCGGTTGGTCAGCAGGTGCTCGACCATCCAATTGGCGTCGTGCTTGCTCTGCGCCACGACCAAAAAGGGGGCCATCGCAGCGTTGGCTGGCATCTCAATGCGCGCCAAACTCTCATCGACCGCACTCGCCACGGTCTCGACCAACAGGTCCATATTAGTGGGAAAAGGAGCAGCAACCGACGCGGTGGCACAGACCATCAGCGCGGCCAAAAGGCGATAATAGACTCGGAGCAAGATCGTTCGCATTAATCGCCTAGTTGCTTTATCTGTTCGCGAACAGTGGGCACGTATTCGCTGTCTGGATATTCGTTGAGCAGCTTGCGCAAGGCATCAAGCACCCGGTCGCGCTCGCCCAGGGCGAGGTGGCAGCGGGCGATTTTTAGCTGGGCGTCGTCGGCCTTACCCGTGTTGCTGAAGGCAAACACCTTGGTGAATTCGATGAGCGCCTGCTGGTATTTGTGCAGCCCGTAATAGCACTCGCCCTTCCAGTACTGGGCGTTGTCGGACCATTCGCTCATGGGTGCTTCCTGCAGCAAGCGGTCAAACTCCACCAAGGCGCGGTCGTATTGTTCGTGGCGATAGTAGTAGAGCGCACCTTGGTACATGTTGAACGCATCGCTTTTGCCGACATCAGCCCTCGTATCGGCCCGTGTATCGCGGCGGCTGGTGTTGGCGGCGGCGCGCGGCATCGCACGGCGAGGCAAAGAATCCAGCCGCGCACTTAGGACGCGGCTCTGGCTTTGGAGAACCCTGAGTGCCTGCCGCAACTGGGCGTTAGATTCCTCTAGCTGGCGCATGCGCTCGGCCGTGGCCTGCTCGCGCTCGTACGCGGCCGCAACAGCGCGTTCGAGGGCCTGGAGAGCTTCGACTTCCTCTTGCTGGGCTTCTTCCCACTGGACGAGGGGTTGTTCGACTTGCGGTGGCGCAGCGCAAGACCCAAGACCCAAGGCCAACGCCAACGCGCTTTTCGCGCTTTTCATCACATTTTTAATCGGAAGCACAAATGAACCATCTTCGACGAATATAGCACAATCCCCCTCCCAAACCAAATATGCACAAGGGGCGTCACGCGCAGGGCAGTGCCTTGATGCGCTCGACTAATTGGGTGGTGGAAATGCCCGGCCACAGCGGCAAGGCGCGAACTTGGCCGCCGCACACTTCGACGTGTTCGCGGCCGACGATGGCGGCTGGGGCGTAATCGCCACCCTTGACCAAGACATCGGGCGCGAGTGCGGCCACGAGATTCTCGACGCTTTCACCAGAGAAAATGCACACATGCGAAACGCATTCTAAGGCCGCGAGCACGGCGGCGCGGTCGCCTTGCGGGCAGAAGGGCCGGCCCCGTCCCTTGAGGGCGCGGACCCCGTCGTCATCGTTTAACCCCACTGCGAGGCAATCGCCCAAAGCGCGCGCCGCGCGCAGGTACTCGATGTGGCCGCGGTGCAGTAGGTCAAAGCATCCATTGGTGAAGACGAAGGTTTGCCGCGCTTTTTTCAATTGGCTGCGGACGGCAAGCAACTGGTCGCACGTAATGATCTTGGCGGGACCGGCCAAGGCCGGCTGTGCGTCGGGCGACTGCATGGGCAAAGACGAAGTGATCAGTGGTTAGTGATCAGTGATCACTGATCAGCCCTCACACCGCCCCGGTGAGGATGGGTGGGGTGGACTAACCACTAACCACAATCAGATGGGGTGGATGACGGGAATTGAACCCGCGCCCTCCAGGGCCACAACCTGGCGCTCTAACCAACTGAGCTACATCCACCATATGTCTGCGTGCCCAGTAGGACTCGAACCTACGACCGTCTGCTTAGAAGGCAGATGCTCTATCCAACTGAGCTATGGGCACATCGCCACGAACAGTTAAAAAGCGTTTAAAAACATTAGGGGCTATTGCGATCAAAGTCAACGCGCCCCGCGGCTAGGCCGGACCGCCGCTTTCATTGTTGACTGCTTGGACTAGTGCCCGCATATAGGCGATTGAGTACGCGACGCCGGCGCGGCTGCCCCCGATCATCTCGGGAATGTGGTCGGGGATGATGGCTCCGTCGAACTCGACGGCGCGCAGAGCCTGCATCACGCGGTGCATGTCCTGATAGCCGTCGTCCATCAAGGTTTCGGTCCACGGGTCGGGCATAGGGTTAGAGACGTTGCGGAAGTGAATTTTGAAGAGCTTTTTGCGCGTACCAAAGTAGTGTATCGCCTCTTCGACCGACGCTCCCATGCCCTGCTTGCCCCCCTCCAGCCAGCAGCCGACGCACAGACAGACGCCGATATTGGGACTGTCGGCGATGTCCATGGCCCGCTTGTACCCAGCGAAGTTGCCGAATATGCAGCGCGGAATCCCGCCTAGGGCATAGACCGGCGGGTCGTCGGGATGGATGCCGATATAGACCCCGGCTTCCTCGGCGACCAGAGCCACCTTGCGGATCATGTACTCGTAGTTCTCCCACAGCTCGTCTTCTGTGTAGGCGCGGCCGTGGGTCAAGTCGCCTGCAAAAATCTCGCGGCCCCAGCGACCTTTGGCGTTTTTGACGTCGAGGGTTCGCGCACTCATGCCGCCGCGGCGGGTGGTCCGGCCAGTGCTCCAGATGCCGTTACCCATGTGGGCATACGTGTGGTAGCGGATACCAGCGGCACCGAGGTCGTGGATGAACTGGATTAGCTCTGCGACTTTCTCGTCACGGCCGGGCAGGTTGAGCGTAATCTCCGGGACGTTGTGGACCGCGTGATTGGCGATGCGGTAGATCTGCAGGCCGTATTGGGCAAAGTGCGCCGCGAACTGCTTGTAGTATTCGACGCTGTGCAATACCGGGTCATCAATCCCGAGCATGACCCACTCGACGCCGAGTTGTTGGAAGAATTGCAGGTCCTCGTCGCTGGCCTTGTGCGAGGTCTGGACGGCGAGTTGGATCCCCGGCTCGCTGGCGTACAAGCCGGGAACAGCGTGCAGCGCGTAGGGTCTGTTGGCGGTCATGGAGTGCCTTCCTTTATAAGTTCTGAGACCGGCCGCGACGTTTCCCAGCGCAGGACAATCTCTTGGTCAACGCCGCAGAGCCAGTTCCAAGTGCGGATGCGCCGCACCCGGTCGCGGTAGGATTCGACTTCGGTTGCGTAGGGCAGACGCGGGCGATCGCGGTAGGCGGGAATCTCCGTATCACAGAGCCAGTCCCGCTGTGGTGCGGCCGTGCGGTGGTAGGAGAACTTGATCATGCTGCGGGCGCGGTCGTTGGTCTTAGGGCCGGCCTTGTGCCAGATGCCATAGCGGGTCAGCACCACGGTGCCGGCCGGCACTGTCAGCGAGACTTGGCCGCAGATATCGCCGTAGTGGGCGATGGCCTCGCGATCGACGGCGCGGCAATGCGAGCCGGGTAGAACCATAGTCGGCCCGTCGGCGAGCGCGACGCTGTGGGGATAGTAGTAGCACTGGAGTTCGACGACGTCGTAGCTACTACCCGAAAGCCCGTCCGAATGCCAAGTCTGGCCGAGGTGCGGCTCCTTGAAAAAGTGGTGGTGGCCGCCTCGGGGCACCAAGAAATCCTCGCCCAAAAGCGAGCGAGCGACCCCGGCGACTTGGGGATGCAGGAGCACTTGGTGGGTGAAATCGTCCGCGGCGATGAAGGCGTCGCAGTTGCCGGGGGCAAGGTCGTCGCAGCAGCGATTGAAGCTCTCGTCAATGACGCTTTCGAGGACGACCAAGCCAGAGGAGACAAAGTCCATGACGCCGTCGTCGTCAAGCGTCGGTCTAATTGGGGACATAGTTCCTCCTAAACGAATTTTTCGAGCACGAACTCATAGCCGAGATAGTCGTTGTCCTGGCCCTCGTATGTGTAGAGCTTGGCGATGGGAAACTGCACCACGCGCCAGCCATCGGCCACGGCCGCAAGCACCGATTCATAGAGAGGTTCGGCGCTGGGCAGGGCCGGCGCTTGCGGCTGGGTGGCGTCGTACAAGGCCCAGCTAGCTAGCGGCGAGCGCATATTGGTTGATTTGGCGTAGAGGTAGAGTACCTGCTGGCGAGGCTCGGCGAGCAAGGCACTAAGGCGGTCGAGATCCGCGGCGGTAATCGCCTCGGTGTGGAGCTTGTCTCGGCACTGTGCCAACCAGTCTTTTACAGCTTCGTGCATATAGGCTCCCGATGGCGTCGGCAAGATAAGGAAGCGCTCTCATTCAGCGCGGTCAACAAGCGGCGGCGCGTCTAGTAGTCAACGACTACTTTGACGGTTTGGGGCTGGAGTGCTGCGTCAAAACCGGCGACCAAGTCGGGAAAGGCGACGCACTGCGAGACGAGGGGGACCACGTCTAGCTGCTGCCTCGCCAACAGATCGAGAGCTTGGGAAAATACGTGGGCAAAGCGGAAGGAACCGCGGACGGTCAATTCCTTTTGCATGACCAAGTTGACCGGCAGTTCAATCGGGCCGCCCTGGACGCCTAACTGCACGATGGTACCACCGGCCTTGCAGTGCGCGTACGCGGCTTGCAGGGCAGCCGGGGCACCGGAGGCTTCCACGACCACATCGAAGCCTGCCCCCGCTACCCGCGCTATGACCGCTGGGTCGTCGGCGCACACGGGCTGATCGGCCCACATCAAAGCCGCCAAATCGAGCGCACTTTGGCGAATATCGCTGACGGCGAGATGGGCCGCTCCGTAGCACCGGGCGACCAAGCCGACGAGCTGGCCGATGGGACCAGCACCCGTCACCAGTACGCGCCTGCCAGCGATGCCCCCCGCTTGGCCGACGCCGTGGACGGCGATGGATAGCGGCTCGAGTAGGGCCGCTTGGCGATAGTCCATCGCAGCGGGAAGCGGATGGCAGTTGTGAGCATGGACTTGCACGTATTCGCGAAACGAGCCGTCTTGGGGCGGGCTACAGGCAGCGGAACCAAAGTAGCGCATCTGCGGGCAGAGGTTGTAGCGGCCTTGGCGGCAGTGGGTGCAAGTGCGGCAGGGGTGGGAAGGGTCAATGGCCACTCGGCTACCCGCTGGCAGCACATCTGCGAACGCGCCCGCATCGACGACTTCCCCGGCCGATTCGTGCCCGAGAACGAAAGGGCACTCCGGGACGAAGTCGCCGTTTCTGCCGTGTACGTAGTAATGGAGGTCCGAACCGCAGATGCCAGTGGCGCGGATTTGCACCAAGACCTCGTCCGAGGCGATCTGCGGTCGGTCAATTTCCGCGGCTCGCAGATCGCGAGCGCCGTGTAGGTAGAAGGCTCGCATGAAGCGGATAGTAGCGGCCAAGGTGAGGGAGCCATGGTGCCGAGGGCCGGACTCGAACCGGCACGTCCTAAGCGGACAGTGGATTTTAAGTCCACCGCGTCTACCAATTCCGCCACCCCGGCGCACAGACAAAAAAATGGAGGCGACGCCCGGACTCGAACCGGGGATAAGGGCTTTGCAGGCCCCTGCCTTACCACTTGGCCACGTCGCCTCAAAACAGGGGTTTGAAAGTACGGGGCGGGCAGGCTCCTGTCAACCTGCCTGCCGCTCGCTTGCGCTATGTGTTCCCGAGCCAAAAATAGGTTACACCTCGTCCACGGCACGGTCAAAACCGACCGCACAAACGCCTTTGACATGATGCACAAAGCCTATAAACTAAAAGAGAGCTTTCACAATGCGACAATACCTCGACCTAGTAAGCCATTGCCTCAACCACGGCGCGGCCAAAGCCGATCGCACGGGCGTTGGCACCCTCGCCATCTTCGGCTATCAGATGCGCTTTGATCTCGCGGCCGGGTTCCCCTGCCTGACCACCAAGAAGCTGCATCTGCGCTCCATCATCCACGAACTCTTGTGGTTCCTCAAAGGCGACACCAACACCGCCTATTTGGAAAAAGAAAACGTCAGTATCTGGGACGAATGGGCCGACGAAAACGGTGACCTCGGCCCCATCTACGGCAAGCAGTGGCGCAACTGGAAAACTCCGGACGGCCCCATCGACCAAGTTCAACGCGCCATTGATCTCATTAAGACCGACTCCGATTCGCGCCGCATCCTCGTTAGCGCGTGGAACGTCAGCGAGTTGGAGCAAATGGCCCTCATGCCCTGTCACTGCCTGTTCCAGTTTTTCGTCGCTCGCGGTCGGCTTTCCTGCCAGCTCTATCAACGCTCTTGCGACGTGGGGCTTGGCGTGCCATTCAATATCGCCAGTTATAGCTTGCTGACCATGATGATGGCCCAAGTATGCGGCTTGCAGCCCGGGGAATTCGTCTGGACCGGCGGCGATGTCCACATCTATCAGAACCATGTCGCCGCGCTGCGACAACAACTCACCCGCACCCCCCGGTCACAGCCGGTGATGACCATTAAAAATCGCGGCCAGTCGATTTCCGACTTCTGCTACGACGACTTCAAACTGCTCAACTACCATCCCCATCCCTCTATCTCTATGGAAATCGCCGTCTGACGGGCCTATTGCACCGACCGTGTCGTGCCTGTTGGGCACGGTGAAGCGGTCGATGGATACTACTGTTCTCAGTCTTGGTTCAAGATCTCCACTTGCGAATGGGCAGCATCTATGGTCCAAGCCCCAATCTGTCCGTCTCCATCCAAGTCGGCCCGCACCACTAACCAGAATCCCTCGGTGACGGGCCAGAACTCCCAAGCGTAGCCCTCTACTCGCCACCAAGCGCGCCGCACCTTCTCGTCATTCGGATCAAAGTAGCGACCGTGCTTGGCAAAATAGGCCTTTTCGACCAAGTAGAGTTGCTCTAACCGAGCCTCCACTTGGATCAAGCGCAGCTCATCAGGGGTCAAGTGAGAAAAATGCACAACCCCTAGCCCTATGAGCACCAAGACCAAAAGCGCCGACTCGATTAGTCTCAGCGACATGGGATAACTACCTCCTCGACGATCTGGCCCGCGTCTAAGTCAATCGGCTCGCTATAGCGTCCATAAGGTTCAGAATAGCGAAAGGGGTTGAGCGAGCCGCTGCCGTACTCTCCGTCGCCGTCGCGATCTACAAACGCCCACAGCGAATAGGTGCCGGCCAGCAGGCCGGCCAGTGCAAACTGCCCCTCTTCGTCGGCCCACTCGGTGTACGTCCGCCCATCCTCGTTGATGGCCGCGACTCGGACGCGACCCATTTCCCCGGCCTGCACCTGCCCCCGAATTGCCGCGGTCTCCGCGCCGACTGTAAACGAGAGCGCGAGCAAGCTGTCGGCGAGACCATTGCCGGCCCGGTCCGCGAGCCGAGCGGCTGGCCCCTCGAGCCGATACGCACCTGGTACCAGTGGTTCGGCGGGCGCAAAGCGGGCGCAGTTGGGCGCTGGCCACAGCCAATCCCCGGCTAATGATTGCGTCGAATCGCTCTCCATCCAAAACCCTTCCAACGCGGCCGGCTCTATAGCTTCAGAAAAAAGCAAGTCCAGAGCGTCGCTCGGGGCCAGTCGATTCCTAGCCAGCGCGACGAAAGAGGGCGGCTTGCGGTCGAGTCGCGTACTACCGCGAACGGGCGCGTCCCACTGCACGGGCGTTCCGGAGATCGCAAGCTGTACGGTATAGCCTCGACCCGGCTCTTGTGCTGCCGTTTCGACGTAAATTTTCTCCTTCGCATCAGGAGCCGCGTACAGCAACTCCACCGCCAGCCCGGGGACTTCCAGATCTAAATTTTGTGGATCCACGGGCGCGGCAAACAGCAACATCAGCCGCTCGGAGTGTATGGCTTGGACCCGCTTGAGCACGGGCGCGGGCATCTGCCGACGCACGAGAGCCAAATTGCCAGCCAGCACCTCTTCCTCCCCCACTTCCACAGGAGACGCCGGCAGGGCCAGCCACTCGTCGGCATCTGGCAGGGCGTTGCGGTTTTTGTCCCTAAAGGCCAACACCCGATAGTGGCTTGGAGCGAGGCGGGCAAACTCGTAGCCTCCGTCGGCACCGCTCTGAGTTTGATAGGACGGTTCGTCGAATCCTACCTCCCCGCTAAAGGTTCCTAAGTCATAAGCCCAAACATGGGCACCGGCTACGGGTTGATGTTCTTGGTACACTCGGCCCCGCACCAAACCCTGGTCGATCTGCGAGCCGGTGGCAAAAGCCAAAGTAAAAGAATTCGCCAAGACATTGCCCCGCAAATCCCGCGCCCCGGTCCCCACCGTCAGCACATAGGTCCGCTCTTCGGCCAAGGGCATGGTAATGCGCAGCCGCGGGCCGCGCCACGAAAGTTGCAGCGGCCCGGTCGGCGACGTGAAAATAGCGGCTTCGGTCTGCTCGCGGCTCATGGGTTCGCTGAAGACGATCTCCACTTCGGTATCCCGCGCCACTTCCAAGGCGTCGCTCTCCGGGTAGTGAGACAGAATACGGGGAGGCTCCTTGTCCACCGGCCCTCCGGTGGGCGGCCCGACTTGGGCGCAGCCCAGCAACAGCGAAACCAAGACGCTAATCCGCACCGTGCGGATGGGCCTCGGCGTAGATGGCTTGCAGGTGCTCTAAGCTCACTTCGGTATAGGTCTGAGTCGCGGCCAAAGTCGCGTGCCCGAGGAGTTCCTTGACGGCCCCTAGGTCGGCACCAGCGTCGAGGAGGTGGGCGGCAAAGGAATGGCGCAGGCGATGCGGGCTGAGCGAATCGTCTTCTGAGACTGTGCGCAGATGGCGCTCGACAATGCGCTGCACGGTGCGGCGGCTCAAGCGCTTACCACGCCCATTGAGAAAGATGGCACCGGCTTCTACTTGGGACATATCAAATTCGAGCAGGACCTCGGCGCGGCGTTGCAGGTACGCTTTGAGTGCCTCTTGCGCCTTTGCACCAATGGGGGCGATGCGCTCCTTGCGGCCCTTGCCCATCACCTTGAGGGTGCCTTCGGCCAGATCCAGCGACGAGAGGTTGAGCCCCACCAGCTCGCCGAGGCGAATGCCCCCTCCGTAGAACACCTCTAGAATGGCCCGGTCCCGCACACCACTGAACCACTCGGTCGAAGGGACTTCCATGGCCTCGGCGACCTGCTCTACGGGCAAATGCCGCGGCAATGCACGCTCGACCAAGGGCGATGCCACCGCACCAGCCGGGTTGGCGACGAGCGCACCCTCGCGACAGAGATAGCGGAAGAGAGAGCGCAGGGCCGCCAACTTGCGGGCGACGGTACTGGCCTTGAGGCCCTTTTCCTCCAGATCGACAACAAAGGACTGCACCTGCTCGCGCTGCACCACCCGCAGCGGCAGTTGCAAATTATCGACTCTCGGATAGAGAAAGCGGGCGAATTGCTGCAAGTCGCAGCGATATGAACTGAGGGTGTACTCGGAGCAGTTGCGCTCTTTGTGCAGGTATTCCAAGAAGCGGGCAATGCCCTCTTCGAGGCTAGATCCGGCGTGCAGAGCACTCTGCGGTGCATCGGCCATGGCGTAGCGAGCCAAGGAGGAAAGAAGGAATACTCAGGCAGCTTGGGCGCTTTTGTCTTTTTCGCCCTCTTCACTTTCGTACTCGGTGCCGCAGACCCGACAGTACATGACAGGGGGCCCCGAGCGGCTACCCTTTTCGTAGAGCAAGGCTGCGTCGCAATGCATGCACTTGCGGTCTATGGGGCGGTCCCAGCTAGCGAACTTGCACTGGGGATAAGTGCTGCAACCAAAGAAGACCTTGCCCTTGCGCGACCGCTTCTCCACGATCTGACCCTCGCAGCCTTCCTCTGGGCACTGGATCCCAAGGACATAAGGCTTGACGTTTTTACAAGTTGGATAGCTGCTACAAGCCAAAAAGCGGCCATAGCGGCCCGTCTTGACGATCATGGGCGCACTGCACTGATCGCAGACCTCGTCGGTCTCCACCTCGCTTTGCTCTTCGAGGGGCTTGGTGTTTTTGCACTTGGGATAACCGGAGCAAGCGAGGAAGCGGCCGTTGCGGCCCCACTTGACGACCATGTCGGCCCCGCAGTCCTCGCAGTCCTCGTCCGACGCCTCTTGCAGCGCGAGCTTTAGCTCTTTGCGGCGGTTGTTGGCCGCGTCTAAGTCACCCTTCCACGAGTCGTAGAACTGCTGCACGATCGCCACCCAGTTGGTACCCCCGTCTTCGACCTGATCGAGCTTGTCCTCCATCTGGGCTGTGAAAGCCACGTTGAAAAGATGGGGAAAGGTATCGACGAGTAGTTTGTTGACGGTCTGGCCGCGATCGGTGGCCACGAAGTAGCGGTTGTCGACCTTTTCGACGTACTTGCGGTCGAGGATGGTAGTGATGATTTGCGCGTAGGTCGAAGGACGGCCAATGCCCTCGGACTCTAGTTGCTTGACGAGAGATGCCTCGGTAAAGCGCGGCGGCGGCTTAGTAAAGTGCTGCTCAGGGGCGATCTGCTCTAACTTCAGCACCTCGCCCTCGGCAATGCCGGCGGGCATGGCCCGTGCCTCGTCCTCTTTTTTCCCCTGGGCGGTCCCATCAGACATGGCCTCCGCCTTGTCCTCTTCTTCCTTGCTCTCGCTGTAGAGCAGAGTAAAGCCCGGAAACTTGACGACGCTACCTGTGGCTCGGATCAAATAGGGGCCGGCCTCGACATTGGCCGTCGTGATGCTGAGCACCTGCGGCTTCATCTGCGAGGCCACGAATCGCTTCCAGATCAGGGAGTACACCCGCGCCTGAGCCGGCGTGAGCAAGTGCTCGATCTCGTCTGGATGCAGGGCTACAGAGGTGGGGCGTATAGCCTCGTGGGCGTCTTGGGAGCTGTTCCTAGTCCGGTAGTGATTGGGTGCCTCGGGCACGTACTCGCGGCCATAGAGGGCGTCGATCTGCTCGCGCACCTCGGCGATGGCGTCGGCTGCAACGCGCACCGAATCCGTGCGCATATAAGTAATTAGACCACGGGTTTCGCCCTGGACCTCGATTCCTTCGTATAGCTGCTGAGCTACAGCCATGGTGCGCTTGACCGAAAAGCGCATCCGCCGAGCGCATTCTTGCTGCAAGGTGCTGGTCGTGAAGGGCGGGGCCGGGCGGCGCACTTGGTCGCGCTGCTTGACCTCTTTGACCGCTATATCATGTGTGGCCAGCTCGGCGGCGATGCGATCGGCCTGCTCCTGATTGACGATATCGAGCTTCTCGCTGTCTTTGGTCAAAAGGCGCGCCCAGAACGAACCTCGGCTTTCGCGGCCCAAAAGGGCTTCAATTGACCAGTACTCCTGAGAATCAAACGCCTTGATCTCGCGGTCGCGCTCGCAGATTAACCGCACGGCTACGGATTGCACTCGACCGGCTGAGAGCCCAGAATGTATGACCTTCCACAAAAGCGGGCTGATCTCGTAGCCGACTAAGCGGTCGAGTACGCGCCGCGCCTGCTGGGCATCGATCTTGTGAAGGTCCAGCACGCCCGAGTGCTCTAGCGACTCGCGCACCGCCTTGGGCGTGATCTCGTTGAAGAGAATTCGCTTGACGTTGTCGTCCTTGCGGGAGATGGCTTGGGCTACGTGCCAAGCAATGGCCTCTCCCTCGCGATCGGGGTCGGTGGCCAAGTAGGTGGTATCGGCGGCTTGGGCTGCTTTGCGGAGGCCGCTGAGGATCTTGCCCTTGCCCCGAATCGTTACGTAGCGCGGCTTGAAGCCGTCTTCAATGTCGATGCCCAACTCTTTCGGCGGCAGGTCCCGCACATGCCCCATACAGGGTTTGACAACAAAATTTTTGCCCAAAATTTTGTTGATTGTCTTGGCCTTAGCTGGCGACTCGACAACCACCAATGACTTGCCCATCTGCTCCCTCGGTTGATAGCACTTAAGCCGTAAGTTACACAATTTTCTGAATATATAGACGCCCTAAGACAATCGCAAGACGCACTCTTGACAAACCAAAGCTGCCGCCTTTTTGTAACGCATCCGGTATTACGCGCTACATTCTCTGGGGTTTGCTACCTTGATCCATCGCAAGAAATCAAGCGAGATAGAGCACATTGCCGCTAGCTGCGAGATCGTCTTCGCCGTCCAGCAAAAGCTCGAAGCACTCATCGCGCCTGGCGTCAGCACCCTCGAGTTGGACCAAGTCGCCGAGGCCGACATCCGCTCCTTAGAGGCTGTGCCCGCCTTCAAGGGATACCACGGCTTCCCCTACTCGATCTGCACTTCAGTAAATGCCGCAATCGTACACGGGTTCCCCGACGAAACCCCACTGCAAGAGGGCGACATCGTCAGCATTGACGTGGGTGCCCGCCTCGACGGCTACTATGGCGACGGGGCCTTTACCGTCGCAGTTGGCGCGATCAGCACCCAAGCGCAACACCTCATTGATGGCACCCGCGCCTGCCTCGCACAGGGCATTGACCGAGCGCGATCCGGCGGACGACTTTCCGACATCTCGCACGCCATCCAGTGCCACGCCGAAAGTCAAGGGCTGGCCGTAGTGCGCGAGTACGGGGGCCACGGCATTGGCCGCGAGCTGCACGAGTCGCCCTATATCGAAAACTATGGCCCGCCCGGCAAAGGTCCTCTGCTCAAGCCCGGGCACGTATTCTGTATCGAGCCAATCCTCTGCCTAGGCGACCCCCAAATCGACCATCTCGACGATTGGACCACCCTTACCTCCGACCGCTCGCTCGCCGCCCACGCCGAGCACACTGTGGCCATTACTGAGGAGGGGCCGCGGATTCTGACTCTGCCCGCTGTGCCGGCATGAAGGTCACTTTCCTCGGCACCGGCACTTCTATCGGGGTGCCGCGCATCGGCTGCTACTGCCCGGTTTGCGCCTCGGACGACCCGAAAAACAAGCGCTTGCGTTGCGCCTTACACCTAGCACATCAAGGTCGATCAATCCTCGTAGATGCCGGCCCAGATCTCAGAACTCAAGCCCTGCGCTACCAGATCGACCGCGTCGATTGCGTACTGTTGACCCACGGGCACGCAGATCATCTGCACGGCCTCGACGACGTGCGCTCCTATTGCTTCGACCGCGACCAGCCGCTGCCCTGCTATGCGGACCCGCACACCATTGTACGCATCGAGCGAGTCTTCGACTACGCCTTTGACAAAGACGCCCCCAGCGCGACGCCGCAGATCGCCCTGCGTCCGATTGCCGGGCCGTTCACAGCCTGTGGGATCGCCATCGAGCCACTCACCATCTATCACGGCCGCGCCCCGGTCCTAGCCTTCCGCATCGGCAACTTCGCCTACGCTACGGACACGAACTACATCCCAGAGACGGCAATGGCGCGGCTGCGCGGCCTAGAGGTTTTGGTCCTCGACGCACTGCGCCACAAAGAACATCCCACCCATTTCAACGTCGAGCAGGCGTTGGCCATTGTCGCCGAACTCCAGCCTACTCGCACGTACTTCACGCATATAGCCCACGACCTCGACCACCATCAGACCAATGCCGAACTCCCCCCAGGCGTGCAACTCGCCTACGACGGATTGGTGCTGGAGTTGAGATAAAAAAACGAGGACGCCGCCGGCCTCCCGACGACATCCTCGCCTCAAGCAAAAAGCACTGTCCGGCTTTAGTTCAACACTTGGACCACCCGCAGTGCTTGCACAGCAGACAGCTACTCTCATACGATACCGTCGACCCACACTCTGGACAAGTCGTCAGCGTCTTCGGCTCGCTGCTCTCGACAAAACTGGGCGGCGCGTCCTCGGAGGCGACAGCATCAAGCTGCTTGCCTGCCTTCCGCTGCAAATAGCGCTCCATCGCCTTGCCAATGGCGTCCGGCGTCGATAGCACGAGCTCGCCGTCTTCCCACACCGGACTCGGTCCCGAAATGCCCTTCAACTGGCTAATGACTTCCTGCGGGTCAACGCCCGAGCGCAACGCGAGCGAAATTAGCCGACTGATGGCCTCGGACTGGGCAGCCGCATTGCCGCCCGCCTTGCCGATAGTGCTAAAGACCTCGCAGACCCCGTATTCGTCTTCGTTGATGGTTACATAGATCTTGCCCTCGCCGGTGTTGATCCGCTCGGTAATGCCCGTGGTGACGGCCGGGCGGCGGCGGCGGTGCCGAAAGCCATCCGGCCCCAAGGAATCCGGAGCTTCCTTATTGTCGGCTTGGCCTTCGGTCTGCAGGATGCCCTCGCGGCTGCCCTCGCGGTACACCGTAACGCCCTTGAGACCCTCCTTGTACGCGGTGATGTAGATGTCGGCGACCGTCTCTATAGCGATGTCTTTGGGCAGATTGATCGTCGAAGAAATGCTGCTATCGGTGTATTTCTGGATCACGCCCTGCATCTTGACTCGGAAGTAGGGGTCAATTTCGTGGGCCGTCACGACGTAATCGGGCAGGTCCTCGTCTCCGCCGAAGGCGCGCTGGATGAGCGGATGATAGACCTTGTATTCGCGGAAACTCTCGCCGTCGTCCTGCTTTACCCGGCGGGTGTAGCTAGTGCAGAAGATCGGCTCAATCCCCGAACTCGTCTGCGCCACAATGGAACCCGTGCCCACCGGCGGCATCGTAATCAAGGTGCAATTGCGCAGGCCGTGCTCGGCGATTTTATCTTGCAGCCCTTGGGGCAGGTTCTGGATGAATTTGCTCTGCTTGAGGCCCGCCCAGTCGAAAAGCGGAAAGGCCCCCTTTTCACGGGCCAATTCGACGGACATTTCATAGGCGTTGTGGCAGATGGTGGCCATAATGCGGTCGATTCGTGCCAAGGCCTCGTCCGAATCGTATTTGCTCTGCATCAGGACCAACGCGTCGGCCATGCCGGTGACGCCCAAACCCACCCGGCGATCAGAGGCTACGGCTTCCCGAATTTTGGGCAAGGCATGGTTATCCACGTTGTAATCAATGACGTTGTCCAAAAAGCGGGTCGCCACGCGAGCGGCCTGCCCCAACTCCTCGTAGTCGAGCTCGCCGTCGGCACGGACGAAGTTCACCAAATTGAGATTGCCTAGGTTGCAGGCCGTGTACGACGCCAGCGGCTGCTCGCCGCAGGGGTTGGTGCTAGTGAGCGGATTGGCGTATTCGACATTGTGATACTCGCGCATCGTATCCCAAAAAATAATCCCCGGCTCGGCGCTAGCATGGGCATTGGCGATGATCTTGTCCCACAATTGGCGCGCCTTGACCGTGCGGAATACCTTGCCATCCCAGCGCAGGTCAAAGTCCGAGTCGGCCAACACAGCCTGCATGAACTCGTGGGTAATCAGCACGCTGATGTTGGCGTACTGCACTTTGGCCCGGTTGGCGTCGTTCTTGATGGTGATGAAGTCTTCAATATCGGGATGATCAACCCGCAAGGTCAGCATCAGGGCACCGCGGCGGCCGGCTTGGGAGACGGCATTGGTGCTCTCGGAGAGCAGGTTCATAAAGGCGGTGCAACCCGGCGAGGCATCCACCGTGGCGTTGACCGTGGCCCCGTGTGGCCTGAGAATCGACAAATCCGTGCCGACGCCGCCGCCCGTGCGGTACACCATCGCCGACTCACTCAGACAGCGATAGATACCCTCTAGGCTATCCTCTTCGATGGGAATGACATAGCAGTTGGACAGCGTCGGCTTGCGCCTAGCTTCGTCGCGGCCGGCCCCGTGCATAACGCGCCCGCCGGGGATGAACTTGAAGTCCATCAACAGCGAGAAGAAGCGGTCGTACCAGTACTGGGGCTCCTTCTCTACTGAGGCCATGGCTCGGGCGATGCGGTCCCAGATGTGTAGCGGCCCGATCTCGCCGGGTGCCAAGTACTTGTTGTGCAAAACGTCGATGGCGAGGTCGTTGTCCCCGTAATAGGTCTTAGCATCGGCAGCGCGAGCCAAGAGAGCGTCGTGGCCGTTGCGCTTGAGACCGTGGTCTTCAAGCTGCGCCAGCATATCTTCAAAGCGGTGTGCGACTACGCGTTCGGGTTCCATTCATGCCCTCCCTTTGAAGCAAAAAAATCCATGGGCGACGTGGTAAAACATCGCCAAAAATAGAAAATCGGGTTAATTACTGTTAGAGTTAGGGAAGAGAACAAAAAGTGCAGCCTTGAAATACACTATCTCAGGGCTGCACACTCGTCGGACACAAGATGTTGTGTCGCGGCTAAAGGTAGAAACGACGTGCGTATTTGTCAAGGTAAATTATCTGGTCCAGAGCAGTTTCTTTTTAATCCGGTTGCGATGCGCTAAAAAGCGCATCAACCTCTTAGTTATTTATTGGCTAGTTGCTCCAATTCACGCATGAAATCGCTCTTGTCTTTGAACTGGCGATAGACCGAAGCAAAACGCACATACGCGACGTCGTTGAGCTGGCGCAAATGCTCCATGACGCGCTGGCCGATCTGTTTGGAGGGAATTTCCTTCACGTTGAGGCTACCCACTTCGGCCTCGACCTGATCGACGAGTTGCTCAATCGCCTCGGCCGATATGGTCGTCTTGTAACAGGCTATCTGAATCTTGTCGAGCAGTTTGCTGCGATCGAAAGGCTCCCGTCGGCCATCAGCTTTGATAACGGAGAGAGGCACGTTTTCGATGTATTCATAGGTTGTGAAGCGCTTGGCACAGCTTATGCACTCGCGACGACGACGGATCGCCATACCTTCGCGGCACGACCGCGAATCCACCACCCGATCTTCTTCACAATTACAATAAGGACACCTCATAGACTTCCTCCCACTAGTTTGTTCAGACTTTGTGCTAGGAAGATAGGGCAACCGTTAGTTGAGCCTGAAGGTGAAGGGCAGGCTAACCCAGACCTTGACCGGCCTGTCGTTTTGCATCGCCGGCGTAAATTCCGACTGAAGAGCTGCGGCTTTGGCGACCTCGTGGAAAACCTTGGGGCCAGTAATCTTGCCAATCTGCTCAACCTTGCCGCCTTTGCCGACTAGCGCCGTGACAAACACCTTGCCGGTGATGTTGGCCTTCTGGGCGGTAGCCGGATACTTCGGCTTTACTTTTTTGATGATCACGGGCTGCTTCTCGACCCGCCACAACTCGACGATCTCTTCTTCCTCTTCCAGCTCGACTTTCTCAACCACCTCTTCCTCCAACGGCGGTGGCGGTGCCAAATCGTCGAGACCGAGGTCGAGATCGGTGTCCTCAATGGTCACGTCATCCGGGACATCCGGGTTGTCGGTAGGCACGGGCACTACCGGCCGGGCTGGCGGTGGAGGCCGGCGTTCCTGTTTAGTCTCGGGGATTTCTTCGAGTTGAATGATAATCGGCTCTTCGGATTTGGCGTAGGCTTCGGGCTCGAAGGTGGGGAAGAGGACAAAGAGGGCCACGTGCAAGAGGGTAGAAAGCCCCGTGCAGGCCCATAACGTCTTCCGGTACGTCAATCGCAGGTTGGCTTCAGGCTGCTTGCCGCGAATCATCAGTCCTGCTCCCGTTTGGTGGAGAAGTTGACCCGCAGAGCCTCAACCTTGCGCAACTCCTCCATGACATCGGAAATCACCCCGAATTCGGAATCCTTATCGCCCCGCAACGAGATGATCAACCGAGGATTGGCCGTCAGGTACTTATGCACCAGCTTGCCCACTTCGGAAAGCGGTATGTTCCGGTCTTCGATATTGACGACTCCCTCGCTATTGACCCAAACCTGCAATACGTTGCGGCGACTTTCGAGTTTCTCAATTTTTTCGGCCTCTGGCAGCTCCACCGGTACGCCCCTATAGCGCACAAAAACCGTCGAGACCATAAAAAACACGAGAAGCAAAAAGGATATATCGGCCATAGAGGCCGTGGGAATAACGCCAACTACTTTGGCTTTGCGTGCGAATTTCATCGGCTATTCTTCCGGGTTGGCAATCGAGATTTTGGTGGCCCCGGCCAGTTTGAGCTCGTCTAGTACATCAACGAAGGTCCGATAGGTGGCCCCGCGCTCGGTCTTGAGCGAGACGATCAGATTCTCGTTTTCCCGCAGACGCCCTTCAATTCGTCCCTTGAACTCGGCAAACGGCACTGGCGTTAGCTGGTCATTCTCAAAAAAGGCGACCTGATCGCGGGCGTTAATCCACACGTTGAGAATATTCTTTTCTCGTACTTCCTTGGTCTCGCCCACCGGCGGCAAATGCAACGAGAGGCCCTTGTCTTGGTTCATGGTGGTCGTGACGAGGAAGAACACGATTAGCAAAAAGGCGATATCCGCCATCGAAGCCGTGGGGATTTCCGGGGAAACCCGACTCTGGCGCCTCCCGATCACGTCTAGGCTCCTTGGTGCTGGCGCTCGGCCAATAGGTCGATGAAGTTGGCCGTCTGTTCGGTCATGTCGGCGATGATCCTGTCAATGCGATTGGCGCAGAAGTTATAGCAAAACTGGATCAGGATGCCCACGATCAGACCCGCAGCCGTGGTGATTAGGGCCTCGGAAATACCACCCGCGACCATGGAAGGCTCGACATCGCCGGCTTCCTTGATCGTCTGAAAGGCGTTGATCATACCGCTGACCGTGCCCAAAAAACCTATCATCGGTGCCAAGTTAGCCACTGTCGAGAGCCAGACCATGCCGCGCTCGAGAAAGGCCATTTCTACTGCGCCGGAATTGTCAATGGCTTTCTCGACGTGGTCGATGCCGCGCTCCAAGCGCAGAAGCCCAGCGTGGATGACTGAGGCAACCGGACCGCGCGTATTCGAGCAAAGCTCAGCCGCGGCGTCGGCCCCCCCGCTTTTGAGTGCATCTTCGAGGCTCGTGAAGAAATTCGCAGCGTCAACCGACGACCGCGACAGATTGTACAGGCGCTCAATAGCTACGGCAACGCCGATGATGAGCAGAATGAGTAGAGGATACATCGCCCACCCACCGTCTTGAAAAAGCTCTATCATTTTTTCTCCTCGCGATTATTAATGTTAGTCCCGGCCCAACAGACCGGAGCGGTGCTTAGTTTTGCTCCTCTTGTGCCTCTTCTCCACCGAAGAACTGCCGCTTGAGCTTTTCTTCCTCGGTCTCGGGCGGCCGGAGCTGCCAGATGCGCTGCTGGGCCACCTTCTCCCAAGCTGGATCGGCTTTGGCTTTCTCAAAGGCGACGATGGCCCCTTCCTCGTCACCTTCCCTCACCAGATTGTCGCCCTTGAGCAGCAGTAGGTGTGCATCATCGGAATTTCCCTGCAGCCCCCGGTCCAACCACGTTTTTGCCGAGGCGAACTCGCCGCGTCCTTGGTGCCATTCCACTAGTTCAGCTATGCTCTGCAAATCCTTGGGATCGGCCTCGACCATGCCCTTGAGGCCCTTGAAGTGCATGGGGTCGTCGCCCTCTTCAGAGGCGATTGATGCGATGCGGTTGTAATAGGAATAGGCGTTCTGCGAATCCACCCTCGCTAGTTCCAACAGCGAGCCGTAGGCCCCTTTGACATCGCCGATCTCTAACTGCAGCTCGACGATGCTCTCTAGTTGGTCAGCACCGCCCGCCCCACCCTCAACTTGGCGGTGGCGCCACGCAAGAGCCTGCTCCATCTGCCCCAGCTCTTGGTGCAACACCGCAAGTATTTCAAATAGCTCGGCATCCTCGCTCCCGTCCGCAGCCAACTGTTCGTAGTGGGCGACAGCTCGCTCGTTGTGGCCTTCGCGGCGATAGAGGTCAGCTAGCTTGCGACGGTGCTCGGCCGCGTTCGGCTTTTTGAGCAGTGCGCGTTCTAAGCTCCAAGCAGCCGAATCGGAAGAGTCTGCTTGATATATCGAATAGAGAAGCAGGTTGGAATTCAGGTGCAGCGAATCGATGCTGACCGCCTGGCGCAGTGCTATGCGTGCGCCGGCGAAATCCTTTTTTTCGTAATACACCTTCCCCAAGAAGTAGGCGGCCTGCAAGTCTTGGGGACTATATTGCAGAAGAGTCGTGTAATAGCCTATGGCCCTGTCGTACTCTTTGCCTTGGCGGGCCGTCTTGGCTAAGTATTTGTACTTGCGGATTGAATCGGCTATTGCAACCTCCTGCGCTTTGGCCTCAGTACCCTGCTGGGTAAACGTGGAGCCGCTTTGTCCCGGCCCGCCACACCCCATCCAGCCGATAGCCAGTACTATGAATCCGAGCGCGATGTGCCGTTTCATCTTGCCTCTCTCGTGCTATTTGAGGGGTTCCAGTTCAAATTTATTGCCCCTGTGGTTGAAAACAAAATTAAGGCGCAGATCATTGAAAAGGATATGCATCAGATTACATTTCACGGTGAGCAATCCTCGATATGGCTACGGTCTCCGAGCCACGACAATTCGCGGTTCATTATCATTGCTTAAAGCAGCCTTCGTAGAGCCGTCAAAATATGGATTTACTGTTTGGGATGCAACTTCAAAGGCCACTTAGATTTTTAAAATAGTAACTGTGTTACATTCTTTCGGCTCGCCTCGCGTCTGCAGATTGACAAGTATTTATTTTTAATGCACTTTTTCATTAAATATGGCAATATGGCGACGAGCGCGTTTATCCGAGCTACCGCCATCTTTACTTCGCCGGACTCGAGCGGTGGGGGCTAACCTGAGAGTAGAAGCCTTGAACTGGTTTGAAAAAATGAAAACGGGGATCAAGTCCCTAATAAAGCGCGAAATTCCCCAAGGTATTTGGATCAAGTGCAAAAAGTGTAGCCGCTCCAACTACGAGGTGGCCCTGCGACGCAGACACTGGATTTGCCCGGAGTGCTCCTTCCACTATCCCATCGGCCCGCAGCAATACATTGACATCCTCGTTGATGACGGCACCTTTGCCGAAATTGACCCGGACGTGATGCCCGTTGACCCACTCAAGTTCAAAGGCTATAAGGACAAAATCAAGAAGGGGCGGCGCGAAAGCGGCACTAAGGAATCAGTGTGCATCGGCGTCGGCCAGATCGACGGGCAACCCATTGCCCTCGCAGTTATGGACACACGCTACCTCATGGGCACTTTGGGCGGCGCGACCGGCGAAAAGATCTGCCGCCTCATCGACCGCGCCATTGCCGAGCACCGCACCCTAATCGTCATCTGCCAGTCGGCTGGGGCCAGAATGCAGGAGAGTGCCTATTCTCTGATGCAGATGGCCCGAATCAGTGCCAAGCTCAACCAGCTTTCCCAAAACGGCTTGCTCTACATCGCCATTCTCACCGACCCGACCTACGGAGGGGTTACCGCCAGCTTCGCCATGCTCGGCGACATCTCCCTGGCCGAACCAGGAGCGCGCATTGGGTTTGCCGGGCCAGCCGTCATCCAGCAATTCCTCGGCACGGAGGCCCCTTTTCCCGCGGGCTTTCAGAAAGCCGAGACCGTCCTCGAACACGGCTTCATCGACCGCATCGTCCCGCGCGATCGCATGGCGGCGGAACTAGCGTGCTTGATCGCACTTTTGGTACCGAAGACTGCCAGCCACGCCTAGAAGTTCTGTCCTAGGCTTAGCCAGATATCCATTTGCTCGTCGGCGACGCCCGTACCCATGCGGATCACGAGATCCGCATCCCAGACCATTCGCACCCCCGCGCCGCCGCTGACGTGCATACCCGACCACCCGATCTGATCCAAATCGGGCCATACCCGGCCCGAATCGAAGAAGACCATCCCCTGCCACTCTATGTACTGCCCGTAAAACCAGATATCGTACAGTTGGTAACGCAATTCGACATTGGAGAAAAAGCGCACATCGTCTGTAAACCGCTGGGTGTCGAAACCCCGCAGCGAATCGCTGCCGCCCAACCCCTTGACCCGGCGACTGCCCCCAATCTCGCCATAGGCGTAGAGGGGGACTTCGCCACTGAGTACCTCTAGCACGAGACGATAGGAGAAATTTACCCGAGGCGAGAGCGGGATGTAGTAGGCGTTGGTCAGGGTCACGCGGCTAAAATCAATAGGCTCGAAGAACAGCGCCAGCAGCGAGTTCCGCGCCGACTCGTATGACCATTCCTGAAAGAAGCCGCGCCGCGGCACCACTTCGTCGTCGCGGGTATCCCACTGGAGAGACGCACTGATAAACCCCGCAAACCCGTCTATCACTCCGTCTGGGGTGCCCCGCTCTAAATAAAATGCCTGTGTCCCCCGCTGGTCCACATCGACGCGCTCCAGCCCAAAACCGACCGACATGGATACCGGACCGTACAACTGGCGAAAAAGGCTCACCAATATCCGCGGGTTTCTTTCTAGAATGTAGTAGTAGTAGTTCTCGTCTTTGAAATCAGCGCTATTAGGCTTGATGAAGTCTCGATTGAATGCGCTGTCGTTGCCCAACCCATAGTAGCGCGTACGCAGATTGCGCTCGCGGACTAACTCTAGCTCCAAGCCGAAACCCGTCCCCGAAATCCGGGGGACCTTCAATCGCACACGGTTTTTTAATTTTCCCTCAGAGGACTGCTGTACGTGCAGGGTCAGCTTGTAGAGATAGGGCTGATGCCGATAGTCGGCCCAATGTACACGTGCTCCCCAATTCCAGCCCGTGTTGGGGCTGAGAAAGGCGAAAGGAAGGCCGGTTACGCCGTAGGGAATGCCCCGCAAGGTAAACTGGCGTCGCTTTGCCATCCAGCGCACGGCTTCCACGGTCTGCTCGGTCGCCGACCGCGAGACTTTAGCCAGCAACGGGGACGAAGGCTGGCTGTGGGTGGAATCGACGCGAACCTCTTCCCCGCCCCACGCGCCCTCTGCGAACAATAGGACGCCGATACAACCGCCGTTTGTGAGAAGCCGCTTAACCACGACCACCTCGCTTCACTGAGCCTTCAGGCGTGAAAACGCCGCGCTCAAAGCGCTGGCGATCAACCGAGCTTATTGGGGCACTGAGCGAATAGCGGAGCGGCGTAATCGCGATCGCGCCGTGCGCCAGGGCCTCCACATCGCTGTTAACTCCATCGCCGACCAACTGCGACCGGCAGCTATGGTATTCAAAGTGCGGCTCGGCCGCGTGCCGGGCAAATAGCGGACCATAGCTCGTCTTCGCCAAGCCCGTCAGGCATCTCGGGGATTCGCGCCTAGTACTGGCGGGCATGTTCACCGCAATCATGTCGGCACCAGCGGGCAACCCCCCGCGCAAGATCTCGGCGGCGATGTCGGCAGTGACAGCCGCCGCTGCCACGACCAGCGCATCGAGCGCGGGATCCAGTCGCCGCGACCGCCGCCAAAGGGCAAAGGCCGGTCCGGGCAGTTCCAGCGAAAAAGCCGCGGACGGCACCCCGGCGAGAAAGCCCTCGACCGCCGCCCCTATGGTGCCGGAACTCAGCGCGAAAGCGAGGCCGGAGTTGGTGCCCATATTGATGCCGGAAACGACTAGGGCCGGCTTTGCGGAACAGAGGTTGTGAATGCCGATATTGGCGCAGTCGGCTGGCTTGCCGGTCAGCGTCTGGACGGGAAATTCGCCGCATTCGATCTCGGCCAGCACCAGCGGCTCAAAGCGGCTCATACTCTTGCTGGTCCAACTGCATTCCGCCGCCGGCACAACCACGCACAGTTCGGCCAACTCGGATAACTTCCGTAGCAAAGGCACCAAAATGGGCGAATCAGCACCGTCGTCGTTTGTCACCAATACTTGTACTTGGGATTTTACAACGGGCACAGGCGGACTTCCCTTCGCTATAGACGATAAACGCGCTCTGGGGTGGCGTCATTATAATAACAATCCGCCATTCGGCTCCCAACAATTTCCTTGCTTAGCTGCGGCCTGCGGTCCTATTATTTTGCTATGGATGACTCCATTCTCCTACAGGAACTTGAAACCCTCGCCGAGGGGCTAGATATCGAGGTGCGCTACGACGATTTCGAAGGCCGAGGTGGGCTTTGCCGCTACGGCGGTAGGTCCTGCTTGATTGTCAACCACGAGCTCGATACTAGCACCCGCGTACATTTGTTATGCCGTGCCCTTTCGCGGCTACCTCTCGATGCGGTCTTTATCCGTCCCCAAGTGCGGGAGCGGATCGAAAAATGTAGATCGCACGCAGCCGCCTAATCGCCTACAGTTCAGCCGCTGACGCGTCCTAGTTCCAGATGGGATCGCGAGCTTTCCCGACAAAATTTCACCGCCCGCAGAGCGGACGGCCCTTCCTTGACAGTCCCTATCTCATGGCCTATTTTTTGCTCTCTTACCCAAAATCAAGACAGAAAGACCACCATGCCCAAAATCAAGACGCACAAATCCTCGGCCAAGCGCTTTAAGCAGCGCGGATCGGGCCGCCTGAAACGACGCAATGCCTATGCCACTCATCTTTTGGGCGGTCGCTCGACCAAGCGCAAACGGGCTCTCCGCAAAAACAACCCAGTCTCGTCCGCAGACCTATCCAATGTTCGCCGTGCCCTGAACCTCAAGTAAGCGAGTTTAACGGAGAATAATCCATGCCACGGGTAAATCACGCCGTAGCCACCAAAAAGCGAAAGAAGAAGGTACTCAAGCAATCCAAAGGTTATTGGGGCGCACGTAGCCGCCTCTTCCGCACCGCTAGAGAAGCCGTCGATCGCGCTCAAGCCTATGCCTACCGCGACCGCCGCCAGCGCAAGCGGGATTTCCGCCGCCTCTGGATTGTCCGCATCAATGCCGCCGCCCGCCGCAACGGCATGTCTTATAGCCAACTCGTCCACGGGCTGGACCAAGCCGGCGTTGCAATCAACCGCAAAGTCTTGGCCGATCTAGCCGTGCGCGATCCGGCCGCCTTTACCGCGGTAGTCGAACAAGCCCGACCCCACGTCTAAATTTACACCCACCTGGCAAAAAAGGGGCCGGCGATACGCGCTGGGCCCTTTTTGTTTTATATAGGTCTATATGCTAGAAGAAGTGCGACAATTAGCGTCGGTGGCCGTAGAGGAAATCGAGGCCGCCCAAGGCGATAAGGCACTGGAGGCACTGCGAGTTCATCACCTCGGGCGCAAGAGCCGGTTGCGCCGGATCGCACGACAGATCGGCCATCTGCCCGCCGCCCAACGACCAGCACTAGGGGAGGCCACCGGTCGCGCTCAAAAGGCCATTCAACAGGCTCTAGACGACAAGGCCCTGGCCCTCCGGCAGAGGGCCGAAGCGGCTTCTACCCTCGACGTAACGCTCCCGGGCCGACGGCCCCTCCTAGGCTGTGCCCACCCCTTGTCCCAGCTAACCGACGAATTGATCGGCATCTTCCAAGGCATGGGTTTTGACGTGGCCGACGGACCAGAAGCCGAGGACGAGTACCACAACTTCGATGCCCTCAACACCCCGGCCGACCACCCCGCGCGCGACCTGCACGACACCTTCTATCTAGAGAGCGGTGGACTCATGCGCACCCACACCTCCACGGTGCAGATTCGCGTCATGGAGCAAACGCCGCCTCCGGTGCGGATCATCTCGTTGGGACGCTGCTACCGCAAGGAGACAGTCGATGCAACCCATCACTTCGCCTTCCACCAGATCGAGGGCCTATACGTCAACCACAGGGTCTCTTTCGCCGATTTGAAGGGCACTATTGAGGCCATGGGACGCCAGCTTATGGGCGAGGAGACCCGAGTGCGCTTTCGGCCTCACTTCTTTCCCTTTACTGAGCCAAGCGTGGAATACGATTTCACCTGCATCTGCAAAGGGCAACGCGCGAACTGCTCCATCTGCAAGGGAACGGGTTGGATCGAAATCGCCGGGGCTGGCATGGTCAATCCGGCTGTCTTTGCCGCGGTGGGCTACGACCCAGAGGAATACACTGGCTTCGCCTTCGGCATGGGATTGGAGCGGATCGCCATGATTCGGCACGGCATCGACGACGTGCGGCGCTTCCTCGACAACGACTTGCGGTTCATCCGACAGTTCTGAGGTCTCAGTAACGCCTTATGAAAATCACGTACAACTGGCTCAAGGAATACGTGGACTTCGCCTGGGATTGGCCCGAGCTAGCCGAGCACCTGACTATGGCAGGCTTGGCATTCGAGGGCGTCGAGGATCTCGGTGCGCGCTACGAGGGCGTCGTCATCGGCCGCGTCAACTCCTGTCGCCCACACGAAAACGCCGATCGCTTGACTGTCTGCCAAGTCGATGTGGGGACCGGGGTCAACACCATCGTCTGCGGAGCACCCAATGTCGCGACCGGGCAAACCGTCGCCGTCGCCCTACCCGGCACCGAGCTACCCGGAGGCATGCTGATCAAAAAAGCCAAAATCCGCGGCGTCGCATCCGAGGGCATGCTCTGTGCCGAAGACGAGCTCGGGCTAGGCGATAACCACCACGGCATTGTGGTGCTCAACGAGAACCTCGAGGTCGGCACCCCCTTTGCCGCAGCCACTAGGCGCGGCGACGTGGTCATCGACCTCGAGGTTACGCCCAACCGCCCGGACTGCCTGAGCCTCTTGGGCATTGCCCGCGAGGTCCATGCGCTCACCGGCAACCCCCTCCGTTTTCCCAACGTACAGGTGCCCGAAAGCGGACCGGCCACCGCGGAAGACGTGCGGATCGACATCGAGGCACCGGACGATTGCCCGCGCTACGTCGGCCGCGTCGTGCGCGGCATCGAGGTTGGCCCCTCGCCCCAGTGGCTCCAGCGCCGACTCCAAGCCGTGGGTCAGCGCCCGATCAACAACATCGTCGATATCACTAACTACGTACTGCTGGAATTGGGACATCCTCTGCACGCTTTCGACCTACACGCACTGGACCAGCGGCGCATCATCGTCCGCCGGGCGCGCTCCGGCGAAACCTTGGAAACTCTCGACGGCACTCAGTGTCAACTCGACGAAGAGATGCTGGTCATCGCCGATGGGACGCGGCCCCAAGCACTAGCCGGGGTCATAGGTGGGGCCCATTCCCAAATATCGGCGGCCACTACTGACATTCTGCTCGAAAGCGCGTATTTCGCACCGTCGCGGGTGCGACTGACCCGGTCTCGCCTAGGGCTTTTCACCGAGGCGGCCACGCGCTTTGAGCGCGGTGCCGATTGGGACGCCCCGGTGCAGGCGATTGACCGCGCCGCTCGCCTAATCGCCGAACTGGCCGGCGGCGCGGTCGCCCCAGATCCTTTAGACGTGTACCCCCGCCCCGGCCAACGCCGCCAAATCCCGCTCTGCGTCGATCTCACCAACCAGCTCTTGGCTACGGAGTTAGACTCCGCTGCTATCGTCCAGACTCTCGAGCGTCTCGGCTGCCGGGTCGAATCGGACCGTCCCCTCCTGGTAACGGCCCCGAGCTTCCGCCCCGATCTAGCTCGCCCGGCCGACCTCATTGAGGAGGTCGGCCGCATCTACGGCTTCGACCTCATCGAGGGCCGCCAAGAGGCATCTGGGCCTTGGATCACTCGGCGCGACCCCGAGCTCGCCTTTAGGCAGGTCGCTCGGCAACGGCTCTTGGGCTTGGGTTTGGACGAAGTCGTTAGCAATACGATCGTCGAATCTCGCTGGCTCGAGTTGGCCGGTGCCGCAGACCAAGCCGCCCGCTTGGCCAATCCGCCGACCGAAACCCAAGACGCCTTGCGCACCACCTTGGTACCGAGCCTCTTGGATGTCGCGTGCCGCAACTTCAACCAGCGGGCCGCGGGGGTGGCCATTTTTGAGCTAGGCAAATGTTTTGTCGCCGGTGCGGAAAAGGGCGCAAGACCCGAGGAAAATTGGCACCTCGCAGCCTTGTGGTCGGGCCGCGTCTCAGCCTCTCCCTATCAGGCCGACGCCCGCGAAGCCGACTTCTTCGACCTCAAGGGCTTGCTCGAAGCGCTAGTAGGCGAGGGGGATCTGTGCTTTACCCCCGCCGACCGCTCCGAATGCCACTCGGGACACGCGGCCTGCGTCTCCCTCGGCGGACAGCCCCTCGGCTGGTTGGGCCAAGTTTCGGCCGGCTTATGCGCGGCATTTGATTTAGAGCGTCAAGTACATATTTTTGAAATATCGTTTACCGCGCTAGTGCGCCATTGGCACGGTCGGGAGCGCTCGTTTTCTGCGCTTCCTAAATTTCCGCCGATTGAGCGCGACTTGGCCGTAGTCGTCCGCGCAGACACTACAACTGCCGAACTCATCGCCACCATGAGAGATAGCGCGCCCCGCCTCGTCGAATCCATCGAGGTTTTTGACCTCTATCAAGGGGATCAAATAGAAGAAGGCCACAAGAGCATGGCTTTCGCCATCCGTCTGCGCGACCGCGAGCAGACGTTGCAGGACGCTCAGGCCGACGCGGCGATCTCCTCGATGCTCAAGGGTCTCAAAACGCGATTCGGCGCTCGTTTGCGCTAATCCCAACCTCAAAATCAGGAGTACAGCCGCCCAATGGATGTAAACGAAAATTTTGAACGCCTTGAGCACCACATCAACCGCCTGACGGGAGTACTCGAAACGCTCCGCAAGGAAAACGACGAGCTAAATGGGCAGATCGAGAGCCTCCAAGAAAGAAATGACACCCTGCAGGCAGACATCGAGAGCCTCCAAGAAAAAATTAGCGTCGCCAGCAGTGAAAACGAACAGTTCAAAAGGGACAAAGAAGCGGTGAAGGGACGCATCGAACAGCTCCTCACCCGCTTGGACAACGCCGTCAGCAGTGAAAACGAATAGCTCGAGCAGGTCGAAGCGGCCCACATAGCGGTCGAACAGAATAAAGATATCTGAGAAAGGGGTATATATGTCGTCCCAAGTAGTGGTCAAAATATTCGACAAGCACTATACCCTAGGAGTTGACCAAGATCATTCTGCCGAACACGTGCAAAAGCTCGCCGAGATGGTGGACGAACGCATGCTCGAGATCAAGCGCGAGATCAAAGGCGGCTCCCCACTCCAAGTGGCTATCTTGGCTAGTCTGAGCTTGGTGGAGGAACTTCTATCCCTGCGAGAGGACTACGCTTCCGCCGAAGCCGATATCGCCCTGCGGACTTCTCAGCTCGCCACCTCGCTTGGGCACCTTTTCGCCGAAGTAGAAGTTCCCCGTTCCGATAGCTAAAGCAGTATTCTGAGCCGGGTTCGCCCTGTGCTCTGGCCCGATGCCTGAAGGCGTCGAGACCAATGAGAAAGAGATACCCGTGCTTGATGGGTTTGACTATATCGTCCTAATCTGTTCTGCCTTCGCCTTTTTCGCCGGCGGCTGTCTCCTCGGCTGGCTAGGGAGCGAGCGGCTGCACAACAGCAGGCTGCGCAGCACCCAAGCCACCGCCGATCAGATCGTCGCCCGCGCCCACCAAGAAGCCGAGGTCCTAAAAAAAAATGCCTTGCTCGAAGCGAGAGGCAAATGGCACAGTGAGCGCGCCCCACTAGAAAAAGAGCAAGAGACACAAAAGCGCACGATGCGCGACCTCGCGGCCAAGCTGCTAGAGCGCGAACAGCAACTAGAGCGCAAGATAGACCTGCTCACGAGTAAGGAGCGCGAACAGCTCAAGAACGAGCAGGACCTCGATCGCCGCGAAGCAGCCATAACTGCAGCAGAGACGCAAGCACAGGACCTCGTCCGCGAGCAGAGTAGGCTGCTGGAAGAGCTGGCTGGCATCAGCCAGCAAGAGGCCCGGCGTATACTCGTTGATCAGCTGGAGGGAGGCGCACGCCGAGTCGCCGCCCGCAAGGTCCGCGAGATCAAGGACACCGCGATTGCCACAGCCAACCTAGAGGCCAAGGAAATTATCACTCGCGCCATCCAGCGCTTCGCCGGGGAACTGACCGTCGAGAGCACTCTTTCGGTGTTGCCCATCCCCTTCGATGACATGAAGGGGCGCATCATCGGTCGCGACGGGCGCAACATCCGCTCTTTTGAAATGATCACCGGCGTCGAAGTCATCGTCGATGATACTCCTGGCATGGTCATGCTCTCGGGCTATGATCCACTGCGCCGCGAGGTGGCCAGACATACCCTCGAAACGCTCATCCGCGACGGGCGCATCCACCCCGGGCGCATCGAGGAAGTGTACGACAAGGCTCGCAGCGCCGTCGAAGAGATGATCCGCGAGTCCGGCTCCAAAGTCGCTTTCGACCTCGACATTCACGACTTGGCCGAGCCGCTATTGGAAATTCTGGGCAAACTCCGCTTCCGCACCAGCTACGGTCAAAACTTGTTGGTCCACAGCAAGGAAGTCGGGTTTTTGGCCGGCATGATGGCCGAGATGCTCGACCTCGATGTGACGCTGGCCCGCCGCGCCGGTCTCTTGCACGACATAGGCAAGGCACAGGACTTTGAATTGGGCAACGACCCAGCGCAAAGCAGCGCCGTACTGGCTCGCAAGTGCGGCGAAAGCCCTGAAGTCGTGCAGATCATCGAAACCCACAGCAAGCACACGCCCTCGCGCTCAGCCCTCGCCGTACTAGTCGAAGCCGCCAACGAAATCTCCACCCACCGCCCAGGTGCCCGCAAGGAAAAAGTCGAGGAGTACATCCGCCGCTTGCACTATATAGAGGAACTAGCGGCCGACTACGTGGGCGTGAAGCAAGCTTTTGCCCTGCAAAATGGCAAGGAAATTCGGGTCTTAGTCGATAGCGAGGTGGTGGACGACACGTATGCCGAACAACTCGCCGACGAAATCACCAACAAAATCGAGCAACAGCTCGAATACCCCGGACAGTTGCGCGTCTGCATCATTCGCGAGATGCGCGCCGAGTCCTACGCACGGTGAACATTCTCTTCGTCGCCGATATCTTTGCCCAACCGGGTCGCCGGGTCGCCGCGGCCCTGATCCCCGAATTGGTGCAAAAACGCGAAGTCTCTCTGGTGATCGCCAACGGCGAAAATGCAGCCGGAGGGTTTGGCCTCACCGACCGCATCGCGCACAAGCTGCACAGCTACGGCGCCAACATCATCACCAGTGGCAATCACATCTGGGATCGTCGCGAGTTCATCCCGTACCTAGACCAATCAGACCGCGTCCTGCGCCCCTTCAACTACCCAAAAGAAGCTCCCGGCACCGGTGCAACCATCGTCGCCGCACGCGGGGGTTCCCCGGTAGCCGTGCTCTGCCTCCAGGGGCGCACCGGTATGCCCACCATCGACTGTCCCTTCCGCACAGGCCGCGCCGAGGTCGAGCGCCTGCGCGCGGAGACACCTCTTATTTTTGTGGATTTCCACGCCGAAGCCACGGCCGAGAAAATGGCCATGGGCTTCCATCTCGACGGACTAGCCACCGCTGTCATCGGCACACACACCCACGTTCAAACCGCCGATGAGCGCATCCTGCCCAAAGGCACGGCGTACCTAACCGACGCCGGCATGACCGGCACCCACGAATCCGTGATTGGCGTGCGTCCCGAAATGGCCATCCAACGCTTCCTAACCCAAGTGCCCACCCGCTTCAAGCCCGCCAACGGCAAGGCGGTCCTCTGCGGCGTACTCGTCGAAGCCAACGAAGCAAGTGGCCGGGCCACCCGAATCGAGCGGTTGCAGCTAGCGGAGCCTTGACCTCGCGTCTTCAGCGGCCTATTCTGGTGAATTAGGGATTAGGCGCGACGATACACTAATTCCTAATTCCCGATTGATTCCTCGCTTCCCAACCGGAGTACCTATGTCCTTTCGCGAGCCGATCTTCTGGACCGATACCGAAGATGCAGCCCACCGGCCCTACTCGGTCTCCGAAATCACCAGCCAAGTCAAGAGCCTGCTCGAGGAGAACCTGATCAAGTGCTGGGTCGAGGGCGAGATTTCTCAGTACAACCACCACAGCTCTGGCCACCGCTATTTTACGCTCAAAGATAACGCGAGCCAGCTAAGCACCGTGATGTTCAAGTGGAAGGCCGGCTCGCTCTCCTTCATCCCCCAACAGGGCATGCAGGTACTGGTGTACGGATATATCTCCGTCTTCGAGCGCGGGGGGAAGTACCAGCTCTACGCCGAGCAGGTCAAACCCGCTGGCGTCGGCGAGCTGGCCATCGCCTTCGAGCAGCTTAAAAACCGCCTAGAGGCGGAAGGGCTTTTCGCCGAACACCGCAAGCGACCGCTGCCCCCATATCCCCGCAAAATCGGCGTGGTGACCTCGCCGACCGGCGCGGCCATCCGCGACATCATCCAAGTCCTCGACCGCCGCGCCCCGGATATCGAGATCGTCCTCTGCCCCGCTCGGGTCCAAGGCGAGGGTGCCGCCACTGAGATCGCCGAAGCCGTCGCCAGCTTAAATCAGCTAGACGACATCGACGTGTTGATCGTCGGCCGCGGTGGCGGTGCTCCAGAAGACCTCTGGCCCTTCAACGACGAAGCCGTCGCTCGGGCCATCTACCAGTCGCCGCAGCCCGTCATCTCCGCCGTTGGCCACGAGATCGATTACACCATCGCTGACTACGTGGCCGACTGTCGCGCCCCGACTCCCTCGGCCGCGGCCGAAATGGTCGCCCGTGAACGCAGTGCTCTGCGCGAGCGGGTCGCCGAGCAACAAGGCCGTTTGCTAGCGGAAATAGAGCACTATCTCAGCTCCTTAGAGGAGCGGCTGCGCCACTGCGATCCGAGCCGCCTACGCGCACGCCTCGACGACCGCCTGCAACAGCAAAGCCTCTACCTCGACGAGCGGTGCCAAGCCCTCTCTACCGCTTTTGATTGGTTTTTGCGCACTCGGGTCGAGACTCTAGCCAACTCCGCCACCCGCCTCGACGATCTCAGCCCGCTTACGAGCTTAGCGCGCGGTTTTGCTCTAGTGGAACACATCGCCAACAAACGCCTCGTCCGCGACGGCAAGGATCTGCAGCCGGGCGATAAACTGCAACTGCGCTTTCGCCGCGGAGGCGCCATCTGCTGTGTGGAGGAGAAACTCGATGAGTGAATCTTTTGAAGAATCCCTAGCCGTGCTCGAAGAGAGCGTCCAGCGCCTCGAAGGAGGCGACCTCAAGCTCGAAGAGGCCCTCAAAGTATTTGAAAAAGGCGTCGCCGCCTCGCGCGCCTGCGGCCAGTGGCTCGACCAAACCCGCGAGCGCGTCCAAGTCCTCACCGCCGATGCCGAGGGCCAGTTCCGCCTCTCCTTTCTGGACGACGAAGACGACCAATAGCCATCCTTGGCATCGGCCCGATGTTGACTCGCCTCTACATCAAGGACTTTGCCCTCATCGAAGAAGCGGTGATCGAATTCGGTCCCGGCCTCAACGTCGTCACCGGCGAGACTGGGGCCGGCAAGTCCATCCTCATCGGTGCCCTCAACTCCATCCTCGGCGGCTCCGTCAACGCCGAGTTAGTGCGCAAAGGAGCTAGCTCGTGCGCGGTAGAGGGCTTTTTTGAACTCGAAGACGAAGACCAAGTCGCGCGCTTGGCCGATCTAGGCGTTTCCTTAGGGGACAGCCAACTCATCCTCCGGCGCGAGATCCGCGACCAAGGCCGCTCGCGAGCCTTTGTCAACGGCCAAGGTCAGCCAATCAAGCAACTAAAGCAAATCGGCGCGATCTTGGTTGACCTGCACGGCCAACACGAACACCAATCGCTGCTGGACCCCAAGCTCCACGCTCGCTTTCTCGACGCGTTTGCCGGCCTCGACGACCAGCGCCGCCTCATGGGACAGCAGTGGCGCACTTACCGCGATAATGCAGCCCGTCTAGACCGACTGCGCGCAGAGTGCGACGCGCTCGCAGCCGAAGACTCGCTGCGCGCCTTCCAGTTAGAAGAGATCCGCCGCCTCGCACCCCGACCGGGCGAAGAACCCGAGTTAGAGCGCGAATTGCAAATCCTCGAAAACGCCGAGACCCTATCCGAGGGCGGCCTCCAGATCTACGACCTACTCTATCAGCGCGAAGGCGCGGTTTGCGAAGCACTCGGCCAAGTTCGTCGTCAACTCGACCGACTCCGCGAAATCGACCCTGCACTTGGTTCCCAAGCTGCGGCCTTAGAGGAATTGATCTACGAGGTCGAAGACCTAGCCGGCCAACTCCGCGACTACGTCCACAGAATCGAGGTGCGTCCCGGGCGGGCCGATGAACTGCGCGAGCGCCTCGACGGCCTGCGCGCCCTAAAAAAGAAATACGGCGGCACTCTCGATGCCGTCTTAGACTGCGCCCGCGAGCTTTCGGCGCGAGAAGACCGCGCTGACCGCCTCCGCGACGAGCTGGCCCAAGCGGTTAAACACCGCGACCAAGCACTCGCCGAGTTTGCCACCTATTGCTTAGCTCTTTCTGCAGCTCGCCAGCAGGCCAGCGCCACCTTGTCTCAATCGCTAGTCGCCGCCCTTGGGGAGTTGGGCATGGCCAAGGCCCAGTTCCACATCGAGTTGGCAACCACCGAAGATTCGGAGGGGACGGTTGAGCGCGACGGGTGTCGCTATGCGGCTGGCGAGCACGGCATGGAACACGTCGCCTTCCACATTTCCGCCAATGCCGGCGAACCACCGCGACCCCTAGTGCGCATTGCCTCGGGCGGAGAAATTTCGCGCGTGATGCTGGCCCTCAAGGAAGTTGTCGCCGGGCGCGACCTCGTTTCGACCTTGGTCTTCGACGAAATCGACGCTGGCATCTCAGGGCGCATCGCCGCGGCCGTCGGCCGCAAACTACAGGCCCTCGCCGCAGCTCACCAAACCATCGTCATCACCCACCTGCCGCAGATTGCCAGCCTCGCCGACCAGCACTTTTCGGTGCGCAAGCAGCAAGAGCAGCGGGCCACCACCGAGGTCGTGCTACTCGACGCAACGGCCCGCGCCGAAGAAATTGCCTATCTGTTGGCCGGCGAGACCATTTCGGATACAGCGCGCCAACACGCCCGCGAAATGCTGCAATAGCCCGGCAATGTTGGCCAATTTCCTCAGCATCCTGCGGGTTCTACTCATCCCCTTCCTGCTCCACTTCATTGCCCAAGAGCCGCCAGCCCAACTCCAAGCCGTGCTCCTGCTGCTCATTGCCGGTGCCACGGATATCGGCGATGGCTGGGTGGCACGGCGCTACAACCAAGTCTCCCGCCTCGGCAAGATACTCGACCCGCTGGCCGATAAAATTTTCCTCGCCTGCCTGCTCGGCGGGCTAGTCCTCTGGGGCGATTTGCCGCTGTGGCTCTTGGGGATGCTCTTTGTCCGCGACTTGGGAATCGTACTGGTGGGGGGGCTGCTCTTGCGTTCACGGGGGCTAGTCATTGCCGCCAATTGCTGGGGCAAATACACGACCCTCTGCATGGCACTTACGGCCCTCAGTTACGTCCTTGAGGCCCCGGCCAGCTTGCGCACGGGGTTAGGCCTAGCAGCAGCGGCCTTGGTCGTCGTCTCCAGCTCGAGCTACGCGCAGCTAGCACTCAGGCTCTCGCAACGAGATCGAACTTAAATTAGATCAGTTGGGCTGGATCAAGCGATACCAGCGCAAATGGGCTTCGTCGAGGCGGCGGCGGTGAGCGTATAGGCCGATCATTTCCACTACCTTGAGCCGCAAGGCTAGCTTGTGCAGATCAACTTTGCCCACCTGACGCTTTCTGCGTTTCACAGCCCGAACCCAAAGTAGTAGCGCCACTTGTCGATTAGGGGATCGTCCTCGTCTCTGGAAACCCGCTTGCGATTGAGTGGATGCGCCACTTGGAAATAGGCGAACATGGGGATGCGGTAGAAGGTAAAAAGCTGTAGCCGCAACTCGCCGCCCACGTCGGTCAGGAATTTGTCGGTGTTGGGCCGAGACCGCCATCGCTTCCCTTTCCAGAAGTCAATGTCCTCAAAGCGCGAGAAGTTGCCCACCACTCCGGCTTCGGCGAATAGCTCGGCGTAGAGTTTGGAAAAGTTGAAGTTGATAAAGCGGCTGCTAATGCGCTTGAAAATCGGAAACCCGTAGCCGATGCGAGCGTAGAGCAGCTTGGTGCCAGAGTCGGTGAAATAGGGGTAGCCGCTGAGAAAGTTGCGCCCGCCGATATAGTAGCGCAGAGGCCAGTAGAAGCGGCCTTCAAATAAACCGCCTCCCTCGATATAGCGAGGCTTGAGCCGGATGTTTTTGTACGCGCCAATTAGATCGATGTTGAGCGAATTGTCGAACGGCAACCCGATCCGCTCGTTGTATGCAGCTACGTATTCATTGACTCGCAGGCGGCGCTCGACGTCAACGAACTGGTCGCGGGGAACTCCATCGGTAGGGGTTTGCTCGGCCAGTGAATCGGCCACAGTCGGCATCAGATAGCGATAGACCAAGGCCAAAGCGCGGCCCGATGGACTGATCAAGCGGTCGGCCGTGGGGTTGATCTTCTGGTAGCGCCAAGACGCGCTCAAAAGGTGCGTGCGAAAAAAGCTGAGGTCTCCGTAGAATTTCAGCGGATCCTCGCTGTCAACCAACAGGGTGTCTTGGCCCAAAAGTGCCGGGTCTAAGATAGCCGACACGTCATACATGGTAGAGTCTGGGGCCAAATATTTCTGCTGCCCCAAATAGATCTGGCTCTGGCTGCGGAAGCGGCGCAAGGTCCAACCCTCAGTGTAGTTGCGCCATATGTAGAGGGCGTTCAACTCGGAGCGCCGAGTCAGTGGCACATCGACGCCCACGGCGAGTTGCCCCAAGGCAGTCTTGAACAGATCTTGGCGACTAGTGGCCTGATAGACATGTTGCTGGACGGCCGGGATGAGCAAGCTGGTGACCGAATCGACCGGGACCGGATAGATATTACCCACATCGAGCGTATCGATCGCGATCTGGCTGTCCTTGATCAGGTTGTCGATCTCACGCCGCCGGCCCGCTACAAAAAATGAGGGATTGAAGGTCCGGTTGTTGCCCACCTGTGGCCGGAGTCGGCGCTCGTAGTAAAAGCCGGCATCCGTATTGAGATCGGTGGCGTCGCGCATGTTCTTGCCGACGATGCCCCAAGCCGTCAGCTCTTGGCCGCCAAACATGTCCCCGGTGGTAAACTGCAAGCCGCCGCTGGCTTGATTGAGGCCAAAAGTGTTGCCGACAAACGTGGGACCGACCTGTAGAATCGGGATGTAGCGCAAGACATTGCGCCCCCTGTATGACGCGACCTCGAACTGATCGGCGAGCTTGGGGCCGTCGAAGATGGAGCGATAGTCGCGCATAGCCACCGGCTCGAAGTGTGCATCGCGCTCGAATTGGCCCATCTCGAAGCGATAGAGACTATAGTCGTTGGAGTGGTAGGCACTGTACACCACGCTCTCGTCGGCGGCTACGGTCGGTACAAAGGCCCCGCCGATGACGTTGGTTAGCTGCTCGACTTCGTCGTTTTCCAAGCGGTAGCGGTAGATGTTGAAAATGCCGCTCTGGTCCGACGAAAACACAAAACCCGAACCATCGGGCAGCCAGCACGGATCGCGCTCGTCGGCCGGCGAGGCAACGACCGCGCGGAACCCCGACGAATCAGGATGGGCGAAGGCAACGGTATCGGGAAAGACATCGATGGTTTCCTCGTCGTCTTCCTCGTCGTCGCTCTTCTTTTTGGCCTTCTCGAAGGTCTTTGGCCGCGGTGGGCTATCGGCGCGAATCATCGCAATATCGCGGTCCTCGCCGCGGAACACGCTGAAGAGCAGCCACTCGCCATCGGGCGAGAAGCGCGGCGCACTGTATTGGGTGGCGTTGTTGTTGTTCGTCAGATAGACCAAGTCCGTGCCGTCGCGATCTATGAGGCCGAGGTTGTTGGTCCCGTCCTCATTGTGTACGAAGGCGATGCGCTGGCCATCGGGGGAGAACGAGGGGTCTTTGGCGCGCAGCCTGGCGCTGATGCGGCGCTCCTTGTCCGCGGCCAAATTGTAGATGTAGAGATCGTTAAAGCCGCCCTTATTGCGGGTAAAGACGATCTCCTTCCCGTCGGGCGACCAGCCAATCCGCGTATCTATCCAGCCTTTGAGCTTGGTCTTTTTTTGCGTCTCGAAATCGTAGATCTTGAGGGCCGTGATCGCAAAGTCCTGCTTCTCACTGGTGAGGTACGCCAGTTTTTTGCCGTCCGGCGACAGCGCAGGATGATATTCGAGCACGCCCTCGTTGACCTCGTCCAACGGCACACCTTCAAAGAAGCCCTGCCCGCGGATCTCGGATTCGAGGCGGCCGTAGTTCTCGGCCAAGAAGGCGACCCAATCCGCGTAAAACTGGTCGGAGGAAATGCCCAACACCCGGCGAATGGCCGGGTCGAAGCTCATCGAGCCGACCTGATGCGTCAGCTCATCTACCTTCTCAGCACCGTACTGCTGATGGATATACACCATCATTGCGTAGCCCTGATTGTACACGAATTCGCCGTAGAACTTGCCCGTGCGGTCCCAGACCGTTCCCATCTCCCCCCACGAGAGCAGATCGTCTTCCAGCACTGCCATCCGCAGCAACATGTCGCGGTGCGAATCCCAGGAGTCGTAGCCAAATTTGTGCGCCCCGTACTGGGCGATGCCCTCAGTCCAACCACGCGGGGTGTTGAGATGGTACAGCGGGAACTGAAACGCAATGTCCGGATTAGAGTCAAAGCGCGAGACCGAGAGTAGCGCGAACTGGAAGGGCCATTTCTTGCGCGCCTTGTTGAGCGTAATGATGTGCGTCAACTCGTGCGAGACCACGTTTTTGATCCAATCGTGACTACCGCGCAGCTCAAAGTCGAGGCTAGTAGCCCAAATGGCCATGGTATTGCTGTAGTAGTTGGCCCAGCCGTTGCCTAGGATGTCGGAGTTGTCGAGGACGATGACGTGGATGGTGCGAAAATCATCGTAGTAGTCATAGGCCGCCGCCAAGGTAGGGAAGACCTCCTCGCAGGTTTCGGCCACTCGGCGCGCGGTGCCCTCGGCCCCAAGCGTGAAATGGACCCGGAAGTGATCCGTGACGATGGTTTGTGTCTGGGCTTGGGCCGCTCCGGCGAGGAACAGCGCGGCAATGGCAAAAAAAATCGCTCGGCGCAACGTGTATCCCTTTCGCAAAAAGGCGACCAGCAGCCAATTGCCGGTCGCTCCACAAGTTGTTGGGAAAATACTGGAGACCATACTCCCCGTCAAACGCCAGGGGGCCGCTTTCACGCGGCTGCGCCGTTGCTTATTATGTCTTGCGCCATGCACTACACCATCCATCGCACCGACGACCTCGACCTTCCCGACGCCGATTGGGAGCGTTCCCAATGGCAGGCAGCCGAGACCCTAGAGATTACCCACTTTTCCTGGGAGGATTCCAGCCATCGTCCCCGTACTCAGGCGCGCGTACTCTACGACAAGCGGGCACTATCCATTATCTTCCGCGTCGAGGATCGCTACGTCCGCGCCGTGGCCGAGTGCTTCCAAGATTCGGTCTGCGCCGATTCCTGCGTCGAGTTTTTCGTCGCGCCCCTGCTCGATTCACAAGCCTACTTCAATTTCGAGGTCAACTGCGGCGGCACCATGCTCCTGCACCGCTGCCCTTCAGCCGCAGAGCGCACCCAAGGCCGAGCGACCGAAAACGTCAGCGACGCCGACGGTACCACCATCCGCATTGCCACAACGCTTCCCCGGATCGTCGAGCCAGAGCGCACCACCCCCACGACTTGGACGCTCGAGTACCGCGTCCCCTTCGCCCTCTTCGCCCAGTACTTCGGTGCCCAGACGCCAGCACCCGGCACTCAGTGGAAAGGCAACTTCTACAAGTGCGGCGACCGCACTTCCCACCCCCACTGGGGCACATGGGCACCGGTGGATACGCCCAAGCCCAGCTTTCACCAGCCAGACTTTTATCAGCCGCTCGTCTTTGCCTAGCGCGACTCCGCGTACCGCCTGAGCGCCGACATCGGCTCTGCACGTGAACGGTGGTACCGCTATTCTGAAGTACTCACCCAAAAAGAGGGGAACTGTAGGAAGGCGAGCGGACAAAGCGTTTCAGCCCAAGATGCAAGCGAGCCTGAGCCGCCGGTCCCAAATGCACCTGGAGATACGGGTCCTCTACCTCAATGGCCTGATCTTGGCCTTCGTTGTTTTCGAGTTGGGCGCAAGTGAATTGGTGCTCGCCGAAGGAGCCGGCCTGCAAGAGGACGGGGCGGCCTTCTACTGGGTCCGTGTTCACTAGCGTCAGGCTAACTCCGTCGGAGCTGACCCGATCCGCTAGGGCCGCGACGTACTTGGGCAGACCGGGCCGACGGCGTTGCGGGTCGAAATAGCGCACATGGGCCTGGAGCATCCCGCCGTTGTAGATCGCCGCTGGCGTGCCCAAGGCCATCTGGATCAGGGCTTCGGGCAGCACGGGATTGAGCTTCTGAAAGTGGTAGCACTCACGCGTCTCGGGATCGCTGTCGTCGTTCTCTAGGCGATTTAGGCTGTGGCAGATGCTGGAGTAGGTCGAGTCGATCACCTGATCGACATAGCTTGGGTTTTTGCCTTCGATAAAGGCGAACCAAGCCGTCGGGGGACAGATGCCGGCTTTGGCAGCGCCCCAATCGAGAGGCAGACCGGCAAAAGCGGCGCGGTCGGGGAAAACTTCGTCGAGGCGGGCCAAATCTCGATCGCTTTGGCTCAAGTAGTATAAATGAATGTACAAATAGGGATCGGCCGGCCGAAAATCAAACCAGCCTTGGTCGCCGTGGCGGGCCGGTACCTTGACGAGGCCGTCCTCCTCGCACCGCTGTTCCCAGAGCATGTCGAGCTGCGAGCGGGCCAAGTCCAAATGGGAATCATCGCCGGTCATGAGCAGGGCGCAACTGCCGGCCACTAGGGCCGGCTCGACGATATTGCGCGCTCCGTGCGGCCAGCGCCAGCCGTAGTACCCACCCCACCACTTGCCATCCATCAGTTCGCCAATGGTTCCCCTTGGCCCAACATTGTCGGGCATAATGCCGCCGTTGGCCGCGCATCGCTCCTCCCACGCCCGCAAATAATCGAGCACCCAGGCTTTGTATTGATCGTCGCCGGTGTAGAGATAGGCGTTGGTGATCAGGCTGGTGGCACTCAGGTTGAGGGGTACATCGCCGCGGGTCATGCGCTGGTTGATCGAGTCGAGGACCCGAGCGAATACTTCGTCGTCCGTCCAATCAACCTTGAAGAGCGGGTCGGAGCTGTAGGCACCTAAAATATCCTCAAAAGGCGCTAGGTAGTGGGCTAGGATGGGCCGGTGGTAATCCCAATCGACTTGGGTGGTGACAAAGCGCGGGCCCTTGCTGCCGTTGAGCGGCGAGCGGATCATCTTGCGCTGGGCGTCCCAATTGGGCGCCAGCGGATCGGCCCCGGTGTACATGGCGGCGTAGCGCAGGGCGCGGGTGCAGTTGATGTGGTGCTCGGGATCGGCCAAGGCCAGATAGTAGATGTAGGTATAGCTCTCGGAGTGGTGGAACCAATCAAAGCCGGTGACAAACTCGCGCTCAACCGTGCCGTAGTTGGCGTACTGCCAAGTGATGGCGTCCCACTCTTTGCAGGCGATCTGGTAGATGTGCTCGCCGCCGCCTAGCAGGTAAAACAGGGGGAACGATAGGAAAGCCTCGTAGCCATTGTCCGTGCCGTCCATACTGGTCCACTCCGTGCGCTGGATCAGGGTGCCGTCCGGACGGGTACTGTGCTCGACAAAGGGGTGGGCGGCGCGGTCCATCAGAGCGATCAAGTCGCGTTGGCGCACGGCCCAATGGGGTGGGGTTTTGCGGGTCTTAGCTGCAATGGATGCGCGGGTCATTTTGGGTTCCTCTACAAAAAGTGAAAAGCATCTTTCGTATTTCCGCTTTCTATTGGTCTGGCGGTTTTGCTCAGTTAGCTGCTCGGCGATGCCTTCCAATCGCCCGAAGCGACGGTCGTGGTCTTGGGCTTGGGGAAATGTTTGGGGTTGTTCGTAATTGATTGAATTATCCCCCCCCAAACCATTTTGGGATATATTGATGGCGATGTGTACCCAAGAGACGCCTTTGAGTTGGTGGCTCTTGGTCCACTCTTGTTCGCCTTCTTCCAGCTCGGTCATCTGGAAAATGTGCCCTCTTCGAGTGCGATCGGACTCGGACATGGGCACATGGCGCGTCAGTTGCTGAAGGTCGTAGCCCTCGGCGCCGTCGGCTTTAAAGTTTAGGTAGGCGCGAATACCTCCAGCCCACGGCGAGTTGCCGTCTTTGTTGCTTACCGGTTCCCACCAGCCTTTTGATTGGTATTCGAGCTTGACGCGTTCGCCATCGACCCATATGTAGGTGTTGCCTTTGGGGTCTGGTGTCTTGAGCGATTCCTCACTCAAGACGATGGCCAAGTCGACGCGATACTTCCGCCTCGTAGCTTGAAAAGCGTAGACGATCTGGCCGCCCACTCTCACCCCCTTACCTATCACCCATTGCCTTTCAACTGAGGCGGCCATCTCGGCCTGAACCGGGACGGGCCGCCCTTGCGTAGTAGCCCTCTTCGGCGGCGTAGAGAGTGCGCTGAGGACACCCAAACCGAAGGTCATGAGGGCTCCAGCCGGCGTTACCGCCCCAGCCGCGTAGGCCGCACCTAACAGGCCCCCCTGCAGGCCCAGCCCGCGAGCTTCGTCTCCGGTGATGTTGTCTAAGGGTACCATGCTCTATTTAGGGGGATAATATATTCCCATACCTTTATATCCACCTGTTGCTAGTTGCGCCGCATACTGCCAGCCCATGTCCTCATGGTGTCGCTTGAGCTGAGCCTGGTGGTCCCAGCGTTCTGCCGACGTGTTTTCATGGAGCCACCAGATCAAATGCTTGAGCTCGCCAACCGTAACCCCATTCTGCTGCACGAGGCGCGAGACCATGCCGGCGTATAACCATCGTCGGTTCCAGCCGTTCCCAGTGTCTTCCAGCATCTGTATGCGCCCTATGGCAGCACCCGGATTTTGCGATCGGGGCACAGCTATCTCGAATGGGATGGCCGTCGGGATGCGAAGACCCGAGTTCAGTCGCATCTTGCCGATCATTATGAGCTTCTTGGCTGTGTAGGTGAAGCCACCGTAGATCAGGTCGTGCTCGCCGGTCCACGCTCGCCAGACGCCGGCCTGACCGGATACGATAGAGCGGGATGCGCTGCCTAGCTCAATGGTGTATGCCTGCATCTAAGATTTGTTCGACGATAAAGTTTTATCACACATCAAACCACTTCTTCGATCACCAGCGTCCAAGGACCCATGTAGTCTGGCAGATAGACATTTTCGATGGGACGGATTACTCGGGCACTAATCTTGGTCGCTGGGGACAGCGCATCTTCCGCATCCAGTCTTAGATTGGGCACGATGGTGATCTGGTCGGATGAGTTGCCCTCGACCACTTTGACCACGGACACCAGTCGGTTCGCTATGTTGGCATAGTGCCCCGCTTTGGCGTTGTGTTTTTTTAGAACGCCGGACAGCGTGAGCATTCCGTCTGTCGTAGTTGCTTTGCTGGTGTACGTCCCGCTCCATGATGGGCTATCGGGCTCGAAGGTTGGGAGTGGCAGGTTGATGTCGGCATGGTTGCTCTGACCTTGCAGCGCATGAAGCCAAGCGGCGATGGCCCTCGCTCTGTCTCCGTTTTTCTGTATCGGAATACGTATCCCGCCTTCAAACCGGTAGTACTGGTTGCCGCGCTCGTAGGTGTATCGCTGTCCTGTCACGGGGCTTACGTAGGCCGACTGGCCCGGTGTGGCTAGTCGCAGGTTGTAACGGTCTGGCGTCGCGCTCAGTGTGATAGTGGTTAGCTTTGCCATGGTTATGCGTATTCGCGTTGGGACGATGACGAATGATATATTGGTGCTGATAAGTTGAGGCCCTCGGCTGCTTCCTGCACTCCTCCCCGAAGTCTAGCTTCCCAGTGTCGATGAAGTCATATACTTGACCCAACAGGTTGTCAGTCACGCGGCGCATCGCTAGCTGAGATAGGCTTCTGGCCAAGTCCTCGACGACCTCTGACAGGCTCTTGAAGCCTTGGGTGGCCTTCAGTAGAGTGTCGGCCAAGATGTCGGCGGTGTCCTTGAGCGTGTCGCGCCATTCCTGCGTCCGCTCGTCGGTCAGACGTATGCCGTCGGCCACTCCGCGCAGCTCTGCTAGTCGGGCCTGTATTATGTTCGTCTGATCTTGTTCTGGTTGGGAGAGGTCTCGTCCTTTTGCCTGACCCATTATTTCATGCAGTTCAGCTTGCAGATCGTTGATCTGCTCGTTAACCTCGGAAGCTTGGAGCCGTAGTTGCGCTGTTACGGGCACTTCGAGCGGTACGGCTTCGACTGGCATTGCGTCCAACCGATCATCTCTATCTAATAATTCCGCGGCGTCTTGTATCAGCTTGTCCCGTTGCTTCTTCAGTTCTGGGGATAGCCCTTGTATTTCGCCTGTTTGAGCCTGTTCATTCCGCAGATTTGCGATATCGTCCTGAAAATGACGTAGACGATCTAGCAAGGCTTGCACCTGATTTTCATCTTCAGTTGCCCCTTCAAAAGCTGTTGTATCCGTCACCCCTGCGGCGGATAGCGTTTCTATCAGTTCGTCCTTGTTCGCTTGTATGGTTTCGGCTTGCTGTTGTAGGATATCTTGTAGTTGTCCGATCTGCACTGCGAAGTTTGTCAAGGGGGACACCCCCGACAGGTCGGCCAGTCCCAGCCTGTTGGTAGCCCGATCGACATCCTGCTGACGGCTAATATCGCTGAGCAGATCGGCAGCGGACATCGCAGATTCTTTCGCTACTTTAGTCCTATTCGTCCACTCTTCCGTATCAAATTCCAGCACCGCCGCGGCGTCTTGTATCAGCTTGTGCAGTTGCTTCTTCTGCTCTGCGCTTGGCGCGGTTTCCTTATAGTCCCCTCTCAAATTTTCGAGATAGCCCCTCAACGGAGAAAGGCGACCCAGCAAGGCTTGTAGCTGACCTTGCTCTTCAGTTACAGCCTGTTCAAAAGCGGTTGTATCCACCTTGGATTCGACTAGCTTTCCTCTCAGTTCGTCGCTGACCCTTTTCTGGTCGTCTAAGCGCTGTTGTATGACCTGTCGTAGGCTCTCGGCCTGTAGTGCGTAGTCTGTCTTCGAGGGTACCCCCGGCGGCTTGTACAGTCCCAGATCGCTGATAGCCTGATCGGTGGACTCGCGAAAGCGAATATTGCTGAGTAGTTCAGTAGCGGGAACTGGGCCTGGTTGGGCGACCCTCTCGTTCAGTTCGTTCAGTTTCTGCGCAAGCTCAGGGCTTATTTCGACCTCTCTCTGAAAATTCAGTGCTCTACTCGGAGATACTTGTGCTTTCTCGCCACCTTTAAGGTCTACTGCATTTATCCCTTGGGTTTTTATCCATTCTTCTAATTGCTCCTGGGTGTTGTTGGCCCGCATTGTGTATTCTGGCTTGGGGAACAAAGGCGGTTGTCCTGTCGGCCCGTGCGGTTGTCCTGTCGGCTCGTCCTCGCTCATAAGGAGGTCTTTAAGCCAAGCCGCCCCGGCGACACTGCCAGCAACCTGTAACGCCTTCCCACCAGATTTTCCTAATTTTCCTATGTTCCCGCTTTTACCAGCTAATTTTAACCCTTTGTATGCACTGTGGGCCCATTTGGCAGCACTGTAGCCCCTTCCAAGAGCGGAGAAGCTAGTCAGGACTAACAGCATGTCGACTGCAAAGTCTACCACTTGACGGCCTCGTTCCTCAGCCTCTCTTGGCGTACCTCCAAGTCCTGCGGGCGTCAGTTGCCCCAGCTTGCCAATGATCTCGACCACTCGGTCGAGGGCCCCCTTAAAGCCTGCCTCCAGTATAGGGGCCGCCTCGCGCAGCTTCGTCAGCATGTTCGATATGGGATCTTCTAGGTCGCCAAAGACGCGGAGCATGGACGTTTTGAACTCCATGGCGGTGACGTGGTATTCGCCTCGGACGCGTGCCAAGCCCTCTATCTGCTCGGCTTTTGCCTTCCGCTCGTCCGCCCTAAAAGCAGCCAGTCGTTGCTCGAAATCTGGTCGCGTGGCCGCAGCCAGAAGAGCTTTGGCGTCTTCCTCGCCGAAGATGGGGCGAGCGATGGCCTCGCGGCGACCCACATCCTCCATGGCGGCCAGCCGTTGCAGCATCTCGTCAAGCAGGTCTGTGGTGGGCCGTATCTTGCCTTGGGCGTCTTCGAGTTGTAGCCCGATCTCGCGGAAGAACTGGCCGCGCTCGGCGTCCGGCTCGACCCATGCCTCTCCTACGGACTCCACGAACGTCAGGATGGCTTCGGATACGTTATCGAGGTCGGCAGCGAAGACTTTGGCGTAGGCCTGCACATCATTGAGGGAGATGCGGCCTCGCACACTGAGAAGCTGTAGCTCCTCCCCGAGCATGGCCGCTTCGCGGGCGGCGGCCCCCAGCGAGAAGACCGCGGCACCAGCCGCCACCGAGCTCCACTGCTTCAGCGACTGGATGCCCTGCCGCACCCGGTCGTTGTACTGCTGTATGGCCCGCTGGTTGCGGCGCAGTTGTCGTCGCTGTTTCTCCAGCTCTGCGGCGGTGCGGCGCGACCCCTGTACGAACTGGGCGTAGCGAGCCTTTATGTTGGCAACCACTTCTGGGACAGCCACGCTTAGCCTTGTTCCTTTCGATACGACCCGTAGAGGGCCGCTAGGTTACGCAGCCCTTCTATGCGCTTCTCTGGGTCGTTTTCCTCGTCGTCTTCGGGTTCTGATGTCTTAAGGAAAGCAGCCGCTACCAGTGGGAAGGATGGGTAGCGAGCCAGATGACGCAGCCAGCCCTGGTACTCAACGTTGGGGAGCGCGTTGACTTGGGCTAGCGTGAGACCGAGGGCGCGAGCGACTAGGTAGGGTCGTCGTTCTCGTCGTCCTCCTTCTGGTTACTCCGCTTGGGGCCGAAGCAGACCTCGCTGCACTTTTTAACCAGCGGGCCGTCCGCCCCACCCGTGCGCTGTATCAAGGCCCACGCCTGCTCGTCGCTCAGCTCGACCGCCGCCGCGACCCGAACGGTCTCGACGATGATGCCGTTTGTTCGGGCACCGGCCTCTGGTGCTTCGCTGTCCAGTGCTTCCCACTGGCTCAAGATGCGGTCCGCTTCGGACTTGGACGGGTAGCGCAAGGGGATGGGTACGCCCTCGGCGGTCTCGTAGGGCGACGGCTGCGACTCGATCAGGGCGATCAATTCTTGAGTAGGTGTTTCTTTCATGGGACTCCTTATCCGCCAATGACGGGCAGTGCGACTTGTACTATGGGTTGGATGCCGATCGTGATGGAAGTACTGTCTTCGCTGAACGACGGCACGATAGGCCCCGTGATGACCGCATTGAAGGACCACGTCATGGACGGCACCAGGACCTTGTAGGACGCCGTGGCTGAGACATCTGAATCCGGTTTCTCGACCTTTATCGTCGTCCCGTTCACCTCGATGATAGGGTGGTACTTAGACCCCACCTTGATGACGGCTCCGACGAATGCTTCGCCTTTGTCGCCATCGGGGCCTCCGCCCGCGAAGGTACAAGCCCCATTGCTTCTGGCGATGGCGATAGTTTTGGAGCTATCCCCTGGGAACAGCTCCATCTTCTTCGTGGCGATCTCGATGTTTTTTAATTCGCCGCAGACCCAGCTATCGTACATGCTGCTCCACACGTCTAGCGCGAAGGATGGGTTGAAATCCGCACTATAGCTGGGAATGTCGCCGGACGTTGTTATGACCTGCACCCCGTCGAAGTCGCGGATATTGCTGACGTTGCGCTCGCCGCCGGACGACGTCAGAGACCGTAGGCCGGGCACACGCACCCCCCCTACTTTGAAGTCCATGTGCGCGGTCGGGATGGTGGCTGGGGACAGTTTCTTGGCCATTGTTTTTTCTCTATCCGATAAGGCTGCGCGTGGCAGCCGAGTTCGTGCGACCGAGGTCGTCTATCGCCTTGGCCATGCTACGACGTAGGGCGTCTTCGATGGCTTCGACCGTCACATTCGATTGCAAAGCCTTCTCGACAAAGCGATTGGCGCGGATGCGCCCAGTGCGGCCTCCGCTTTTCTTGCGCCGCCGCGGCACCGTGCCCAGCGTCTGAAGGTGCGTGTGCGGGGCACCGACCAGCAGGCCGATGCGTCGCTCGCCAGCCACCTGCACCCGCTGGCTCCGGCCCGTCTTGTCTGCCTTGCCACGCAGCCGCCGACGAAGCAGGCCGGTGCGCACGGGTGCGCCGCGCCGCGCTTCCTTAGCGGCAGCACGAGCCACCCGGACACCCGCTTGGCCGTATGCGTGATCCGCAAAGCGCGGGGTGTCCAGCTCGTTCAGCAGACCGATCAGTTCCTCTAGGCCTAGCAGTTCAAGGTCAAGTTCCATCGTGTCGCCTGTGATTGGGGAGTACTAGAAATAATCAGGAAAACTGTCTTCTTTGGCAAGGTGTCCCAAGTCGTCAGCAGCTTAGCTGAGGACCGCCAATCTTTCTGTCTCGGTGATAAAATTCTATCATTTTATACTGGATGATACGGAGGTGCTTCGTAGGTTGTAGGTATGGAAACCAGCGGCGGCAAATGGATCAGGCCAGACAAGCGGTTGGCCATCTACTTGCGAGACGGCCTTGCCTGCGTTTGGTGTGGGTGGGCTATCGAGGATGGCGAGCGGCTGAGCTTGGACCACATAACCCCCCACTCTAAGGGGGGCAGCAACGGAGCCGACAACTTGATCGCTTGCTGCCTCCGCTGCAATTCCTCGCGGCAGGATCGCAGCATCGACGAGTTCGCCCAGCGCGTGGTGGAGTACCACAAGAAGGGCGACCCCTCGGAGATCCTGGCGCGCATCGAGTACCACAAGAAGGGCGACCCCTCGGAGATCCTGGCGCGCATCGAGCACAAGCTGGGTCTCGACTTAGCCCCTTATCGAGACGAGGCCAAGCGAATCATCGCCCGGCGCAAGGACGAAAGGACGGGCAACCCCTGTGGTGGTGTCTCGTGACATCACCACAGGGGTTGTGGTGCATTAAAATCTAACCCAAGAAGGATGCAAATATGAGGTTTTTTCTTCAGAACGATAAAGGGGAGGAGACGAGTATTCACCTAACCCGATATACACACGGGGACGGATCCTACCATAGCGCTATTTCCAGACGAGTAGCCCGCCGCCTGCGTAAATTTGCGAAAGGGGGGTGGATTCGGTGGAGCGAGAAGTCAGCATCGAATGGGGCAATGATTTTGCCCATTCGGGATGATTGGGATGGAGGGACGTGCCCGTGCCCGAGGTGTGTCTGGCTCGATGAGGATACGATCAGAATTCACAGTTATTGGGAATAGATTTCAAACCAATCGAGTCCGCCCTTAAAGAGGCCTTAACGGTGGGGCTATCAATTATTGACAGCCCCACCGTTTTGTCGTTAGCTCTATTAATCCTCCCCCTCACCATAAACTCTTGGAGGATGTAATGGAAAGTAAGCCGATCAATGATATTTTGGTCAGCCAAGGTCGTATCATGGAGCGGCTAGAGACACAGGCCGGAGACATTGAAGAGTTGAAAGAAGATGTCAAGGTGTTGGAGCGTAGCCAGAATGAGGCCTCCATCGTCTTGGGTCGCCTGAAGGACTTGCCTGAGCAAATAGATGAGATGAAGCGATTCATCTATAAGGTTGGCGGCGGCATTCTGCTGATCGTAGTGCTGTTAGAGTCGTTTGTTGTCCTTCTCGCGCCTAATATCCCCGCCATATTGGCAAGCTAAGCCAGCATGACAACCCTTTTTATACTCTATCCACCAAATTGATGCCCCGCTCTCGCATCTGCCGGTAGAGGTCGCTCAGGCTGTTTGCTTCCTGTCTGCTTAGCTCCTCGGCGGCCCCGGTGGCCATGACCGACGCTACCAGCGGGTCGATCTTGCTCTCGCTCGTCGATTTCTTGAGTGCTCGGTTGTTCTGCGCGTCCGCCATGATCTCGCATCCGAAGCAGGCCCACCGCAGGACCGGGTTCTCGCGCACCCGCAGGCGGCCCGACAGCACGGCGATCTCGAACTGGTCGATGGAGCGAGGCATCCATAGACGCGGCTTGGGTCGCTCGACCTTGTTGCTGGCTGGCGGCGCGTTGGCCGGTGCGCCCGTGAAGCCTTGTGCATGGCGCAGCATGTAGAGCACCCCATCCTTGCGCCGCTCTGTCTGATTAGTCCATAGTATGCCGTGTTCGTCAAGGATGCGCTGGAGCTCGTCGATTCGCCAATGGTCGTACGCGCAGGCTTGCACGTAGCCGGTGGCCATCAGGCCGCGCAGCCACTCCACGACATATGCGAAGTCGATCACCGGCCCGGGCGTGGCCTCTATATATCCATCCTCAATCCATTTCAGGTACGGCACGTTGTCCTGCATAGCCCGCTGCGTCACGCCGTCCTTGGGCATCCAGCACTTCACGTCCAGCCAGTATATTTTGTCGTCTCCATGACCCGCTAGTGTCACGTCCGCCCCGGCGGTCAGGTCAGCCTTCCGACTCAGGTCGAGGGCTAGGTAGCGCGGGCCGGGCGGTGGGTCCCATGCGTCGTACGGCACGACGCAGGCGTTGAACCGGTCGACGTCCAGCCACGGGTTGAGGGCCTCGGTCCACCGACCAAAGTTGAGTCGATCGACCAGTGCCCGCTTGGACGGGTTGCCCTCGGCGGCGGACACCTCGCTCCGCAGGTACTCAAGCGTCGGCGTCCAAGGCATGGACGGGTTGGCTTGCTCCCAGCACGACTCGTCGGCGAAAGGGTCGCTGTCGTCGTCCGTGTCGGCGATGAAGGCAAAGTAGTCGTCTCGCTCAATCACGCCGGTGGCTATCTGCTTGGCGATCTGATCTTCGATGTAGCAGCAGGACTGGCGGGACGAGCCGGCGTTGGTCAGGATGATAGTCAGGGGTTGCAGGCGGTCCTTGGCTCCCATAGACAGAAACTCGAGCATGGCGTCGCTGGCCGCCTCGTGGTACTCGTCTATGATCGTCATGGACGCATTAGGGCCTGACACCCCCTCGCCCATGCTGTCGCTGGACACCCGCATGAACTGCCCTCGGCTCTGGTTGTGTATGATCCTGTTGGGCGTAGAGCCGCCGAGGATGGTGAAGTGCTCATTCAGGTGGGTATGATTGATCATCTCGGCCGCTTGAACGAATAGGGGGGCTGTCTGCGCGAAGGTGCGGGCGGCAACATAGACCTCGGCTAGGTGCTCGCGGTCGATATGTAGATGGGCTATGGCGAGCCCGGCGACCAGCGGCGACTTACCGCTCCCCTTCCCTGTCCTCAGGTAGGCCCGCCGGAACCGGCGCACCCAGATAGGGTGTCCGTCCGCTGGATGAGATTGGCAGGTGCGCCACCCGTATAGGCAGCCCACGAAGAACTGCTGCCAAGGTAGCAAGCGGAAGGGCTGTCCCGCGGATACGCCCTTGACGAAGCGCAGGTTGGACTCGAAGAATCGCCCGGCCGCCGCCGCCGCCTTGCGGTCGAAGACGAAGGTAGCGCTCTGTCTGTCGAGGTCGTCGAGATGGCGCTGGCAGGAGGCGACCAGCGAGTTGCCAGCGGGTCGGTCGCCGCGCACCACGGACTGAGCATACTGAGTTACGGCGTCGGCCATACTACATGAGCGTATTCAGGCCCCCACGTCGTCCGGCAGCTCGGGGTCTGTATGGATGTCGTCGTATGCCGGGTCTTTGGGTGTGATGTGGTCGGCGGCCATCCGCTCAATCTCTTGGGCGACGCCCACCATACGGTCGCGGCGGTCAGACGCATGCTTCAAGGCCGGCGTCATCATCGCCACCATCTTGGCGACCAGCATGGGATCCTCTTCTCCACTCTCAACCCTCTGGGTCACCACGCGCATGGCGCTGCGGGCGTCCGACAGGAACGCTTCGAGGATGTCGTCGTCGTCTTTGGGCGGCGGTGCCGCCGCCCGGGCAGCCTCGATCCACTTGCGGACTGTCACCGGCGCAACGCCGGCCGCCTTGGCGATGGCGTCGGTTCGCTTGCCCTGTGCGGCCATGATGAGCACTTGGGCGCGGATGCTGTCGGGCTTGGCTACGGTTGGCATTGGTTGCACGGAACAGCCCTTGGGACACCGTGAACACACGGCATGGAGTGCTTGCGTATGGTGCCCAAGTCGAGTGCTGTCTTGGCCTCGTGGTGCTCGGAGCAGAGCGGCTGCACGTTGTCCCGCGCCATGATCTCGCCGCCCTTGTAGCGAGGGACGATATGGTCTAGTTCAGTCGCCGGCACGGTTCGACCTTCGGCCTCGCACTGGCAGCACAAGGGCTGCTCGGCGAGGACCCGACGCCGAAATCTCCGATATCGTCGATGGGATAATTGCATTACAGCAATGTAGGGAAAATATCATCCCGCAAAAAATCTTTTATTCCCTCACGATTTCCCTAATATGTTCGTTTCGATGTCCTACCCCCCCTTTTTGTATTTTTACACTTGACACAGGGTATTCTCCATTAGTATGTTATATTTATGATCTTAAACCGAGGAGATTAAGAATGGGTGGAGTTCCCAACACACTGAATGGCCTCTCGCCATATGACTGCGTCTCTGCGTTGCAGAAGCACATTCGGCGCAGCGAGGAGACGCAAGCCTATCTGGTTGCCTGCGAGATGCTAAACTCATCAGGGAACCTTCCTCAGTGGATGCTGGGGAGGCTGTTAGTCATCAGCCACGAAGACATTGACGCGGTGGCCAGCCCGCATGTCGTCCCGTTTGTGGCTGCGTCGGTAGCCCAAGCTACCGAATGGGTTCGCAAGAAGAAGAAAGGCGAGGCGGCACTGGCCGTAGCCAACGCCATCCGCGTCCTATGCCACGCCAAGAAGAGCCGGGTGGCCGACCACTGGGCGATGATCTGGTATGAAAGGAACGCTCAGGGCGCACGTATACCGGAGATACCGGACTACGCCTACGACATGCACACCCGGCGGGGCAAGGAGATGGGGCGAGGGCTAGACCACTTCTACGAGGAGGCGGCCAAGCTCTTCGACGTCGACGGTACGGAGGTGTCCCCCGACCCGTGGCGCGACGAGGCCCGACAGGCCGACACGGAGGCCGCCAACCCTCCATCCCTTTTTCCACCCCAGAAGGAGTCAGACCAATGAAAACTTGCTTGGTCGTTGGGGCGCACCCCGACGACATGGAGCTCGGATGCTGCGCCACCGTCCTCAGCCTGATCGAGCGGGAGTGGGATGTGTGGTCGTTGGCCTTGGCGGACAACACGTTGACAGTCGTCGGTCAGGGCTTCGATGACTGTCATTTTCAGGCGGAGCGGCAGGAGGCCGCTCAGGTGCTGGGCATCCCGCAGGATCGCTTGCTGACGCACCGCTTCCCGGTGCGCGACTTCCCAGCACACCGGCAGGATATTCTGGAGCACCTATACAAGATGGTGCGCGACATGGAGCCAGAGATGGTTTTGTGTCCCTCGTCCACCGACATCAATCAGGATCACTTGGTCGTCTATGAGGAGACCGTCCGGGCCTGCACGGGCATACCCTGCTCGATATTTGGGTACTACCTGCCGTGGAACAACCGGCAGGTTGGCCTCACCTTCTTCTCCTCTTTCACCGAGAAGTACATGTCCTTGAAGGAGGAGGCGCTGGCTTGCTATCGCTCCCAGGCCCACCGGCCATACATGCGGCCCGGGGCCGCCCGGGCTTTTGCGCAAGCGATGGGCACGTGCAGCTATGTCCTCCCGCTGGCCGAGCCGTTGGAGCCCATCCGGTGCATGTTGTGTGCATCATAGGGATCGCCTTGAACGCGTCGCCCGGAGGTACGCCAGCAACCGCGATGCCGCCGCATCTTGGGCATTCATCCGAGCAGCCGATGCCTAGTTTCAGGCTTGCCCTTGCCAAGAGGGTGCTATCATTGTTACATTATTAAGCATGATGCACACGATAGCACTTGTTTCTCAGAAAGGCGGTAGCGGCAAGACGACGCTGGCGGTGGCCCTCGCGGTTGCGCACGAGCTGGCGGGCGGTTCTTCGGTGGTGATCGATCTAGACCCGCAAGGGTCGGCGGGGGTGTGGAGCGATCTTCGGGGCGACCTTACACCGGTAGTAGTAGCGGCTCACCCGCCTAGACTAGCACGGTCGCTCAATGCAGCCCGTACCGCGGGGGCGTCGCTAGCGGTAATCGACATGGCCCCTCGGGAAGCGGGCGGTGCGGTAGAAGCGGCCCGGTGTTCGGATTTGGTACTGGTGCCGTGCCGGCCGTCGGCGGTGGACTTGGCAGCCATCCCAGCCAGCCTAGCCGTGGCCCAGCTGGCGGAGACGGCGGTGGCCGTGGTACTGAACGCGGTTCCTCCCCGCGGGGATTTGGCGGCGCAAGCAGTGGAAGCCGTTCAAGGCTTCGGGGCGATAGCGACTCCAGTGACGATCGGGACGCGGGTGGCGCATGTTAGGGCGTTCACATCTGGGAGGACGGCCCAAGAGACCGAACCCCGCTCCGTGGCGGCTGCCGAGGTTGAAGCCCTGTACCAATGGATTTTCACGAAAGACTGGAGACTATGAAGAAGCAGACGACGCTTGCGGACGCCATGCAGCGGGCCACGAGCGAGCCGAAGACGACGTCAAGGGTCGCCCCGTCCCGGCGCGGTAAGAAGGCCGTGGTCCTATACGTCGAACCGGAGCTGGCGAAGCGGCTAAAGGTGCTCGCAGCCGAGAACGAGACGACCATCCATGCTCTCGGCTTGAAAGCCCTTGACCTCTTGTTTGAGCAACTGGAGGTATGATAAAAGATGCATCATAATGTGCATGGTATCATATAGCCAAAAGGAGTCTCTCCGTGGAGCCGTATCGCCTCGATAACCTCCCTGCTATTATCAATTTCTCCGGGGGCCGCACTTCGGCCTACATGCTCTACCACATCCTCGAGTACTACGGCGGCCAGCTACCCGACCAAGTGGTGGTGGTCTTTTGCAACACAGGCAAGGAGAACGAGGAGACCTTGAGCTTTGTGCGCGAGTGTCAGGCACGGTGGAGCGTGGACATCCATTGGCTTGAATACCGCTATCGCGCCGCGGCAGCCGGGGGGCGCTATGACCCCAAACACATTCACGTCGAGGTTGATTACCACACAGCCAGCCGCCACGGCGAGCCCTTCGATCAGCTAATCGAAGCCAAGGCGATGCTGCCCAACGTCACCCAACGCTTCTGTACATCGTACCTGAAAGTGAAGGCGACCGACTGGTTTGCGCAGCGCACTATGGGGTGGCAGAATGTGACCAACTACTTGGGGATACGCTACGACGAGCCTCGACGCATCCGGCAGTCCCTTCTGGAGTCTTGCAAGGTCGAGTATTTGCTATACCATGCCAAAGTAACTAAGCAGCAGGTCAGCCACTTCTGGCGATCCAGTGCGTTCGACTTGCAACTGCACGACGACAAAGGAAACTGCGATTTGTGCTTCATGAAGGGGCGCAACAAGCTGCTCAACATCATCCGCGCGTCGCCCGAGCGCGTCGATTGGTGGTCTAACCAAGAACAGAAAATCCTCAAGAAGGCCAACTGTCGCCTCCGCGACACCCGCAACGCCACCTTCTCCAAGCGCCATACCTACGCCATCTTGCGCGATATCGCCTTAACGCAGGGCTACCAAACCCACCTATTTGACTTGCCCGACGATGAGCCGATGGCCTGCTTTTGTGGAGAGTGAACGTTCTATGGAGATAGGAAAAAACTCGGTCGCTTTTGTGCGCCGGGGCGTATGGCTCATCGCTGGATGAGGGAATGAGGACCCCATGAAAACGAGCCACTCATCCGCTTTCTAGCTGAACAAGGCTAGAATCACTTCGAGAGGAGAAAGTCGTGATGTACGAAGTGGACCATCCCGAGCACAAGGCCACGCTCAGGCGGTTGGGCCGTTTGCTTAAAAAGTCACTGCCCAACGAGAGCATGAACTTCACGCTATTTCTGTTTACCGAAAACCCAAACACCTTGTTCTATCTGTCCTCCGTTGAGCGTTCCAGCGGGCTGGCGGCCATCAAAGAGTGGGTAGCCCGGCAGGAAAGTACGGGAGAGGGTGGCACTCAAGGCTCTTGACCTATTCTGTGGCGGCGGTGGCGCGGCCCTCGGCCTTCTTCAGGCTGGCTTCGAGGAGGTGGTGGGCATTGACCACCATCGACGAAACGCCGCCGTCTATCCGGGCCGCTTCGTGTGTGCCGACGCGCTCCATCCGCCCGTCTCGCTGGCCGACTTCGACTTGATTTGGGCGTCGCCGCCCTGCCAGCGGTTCAGCGCGGGTACGTTACAACGAGGCGGCCCTACGGCGGCGGCACGCCATCCCGATCTAATCCCCCAGACCCGCGCCCTGTTGGCTGGCCATCCGTTCACGATCATCGAGAATGTGCCCCGTGCGCCGATTCGCGCCGACGTGGTGTTGACCGGGCCGATGGTGGGGCTGGAACGCATTCAGCGGCAGCGGCACTTCGAGTTGTCGTTCTGGCCCGGGCTCATGCCGCCGCGCGTGAGCGTCCCTCGCTGGATGTGGCAAGCAGGCCGCGCGGTAACGGTGACGACCTCGCTGTCGGCATCGAGCCATTACTATCCGCGTCGCCGCGCTGGGCTTCCGGGTCATGTGCCTATCAAGGAGGCGCGGGCGGTGATGGGCATTACGACGCCGATGACGGCCCGGCAGGTCGGCGAGGCGGTGCCCCCGCCCTATGCCGCGCTGTTGGGTCAACGGGCACGGGCGATTATGGAGGCGAAGGTGCGATGACGCACTGCGGGGTTCACTGGAACTCGCTCTGTCAGAAGGCGATAAAGGCGGCGGAGGCGGCATGATGGCTCTCACGGATCCCATGAAGCATCTCCTCCAGACCCTGGACGGTCTATTTCCCCTTGCCCGATATGAAAGCCGCTGTAATGCTGGCAATTACAGCACCAACCATGGTAGCTGCAGCCGCTCCATGATTGTGGTCAACCAAGTATTTAGCGAACAGCAAAATGCCGATCACCGCCGCGAAGGCGATACCGCGATTATAGATTCCCTGGAAGAGATGCATCCACTGCCCTCGCCGGAGCATTTTGGTATGCTCTTGGTCCATTTGTCGCCGGTGCGCTCCTTGCACTTCAAACGACGTTTTGAACGATTCGGCGAACCCAGGGACCACTTGATCGAAGGCTTTAAGCAGTTTGGGGGGAGGCAGTGGTCCGCTGTACTCTTCCAAATGCAGCATCTGCAATTCGGGAAAGAGTTCAGCGGACGGCTCTGCAGGAGGTGGGGACGTATGCTGCGGACGGGCTATCGACCGGGTGCGTTTCCCGCTAGCATTTCTATTTCTCCTTTTCTTACGACGTTGTCGATCCTTGCTCATTGACGTCTTCAAGGTCTGCTTGAGTCACGTCCAGCGCAGGATCATCCATCACAATGCGCTTGGCGTACTCTAGGCTCTGTTTATCGAACCGTTGGATTTCCCCCTCAAAGGCCCGCGACATATCCCCTAAGACCATACGCCAATCGCTGGCTAGAGCCTCGGCATCAGAGGAAGAGGACCAAGACGGCGTATCAAGCGAAGCAGGGGGACGCACGTCCATGAGGCTAGCAAGCCCCCGAACAAACGAGTGGAGTATGAGCAGGCCGACATTCATTGAGCGTTTTCTCCTGTGGGACGCAGCTTGCCAAACGGTACCCCTTCCTGAATCTGAAGAAGGTTCAAATGTCAATATACGAACCCATGGCCAGTAATCGCAACTACGAACCCATGGCCAATAATCGCAACTACGAACGTATCCGCTCCTTGCCGCGGTACAAGCCCTGTCTGTGGTGCAACGACCCGATGTATTTGCACCGGGGTCATTCCCTGTGCCGGGATAGCATGGGTTGCGCCTACGTCGAGGCCGCGCCGGCCTACGCCTCAGCCTTGACGCTGCGGTGGGACGTCGCCTCGCGCACCGCGAGCGGGGTCTGCTACCGCGTCGAGGCGCACGAGCACCACCGACTGCGCAAATGGTACGATCAACAGCGGCTGCGAAGCAACGCATGAGGATTCTGTGCAATGGGGCGTATGCCCCCATCATGGCGTTGGCTCGCCATTCCGACTATGCGTCTCGACTGGGATGGCTGAACACGCCGCGCACAAAACTTTGTTGGAGCCGGTTGTTGGCTTCGTCTTTGCCCATCGCCGCCGATAACTCGGCCTATTCGGCATGGTGTCCGCGGCGGTTTAGGCATTTTGTCCGGTCGATTCCCGAAGGCCGGCTTTTGTGGTTGGCCGTGCCCGATGTGGTCGGCTCATCTGCCGGCACACAGGCGCGGTTCGACTACTGGTATCCTCAACTGAGTCAGCACCCACTGGCCTACGTAGCACAAGACCACAGCGAAAGCGATGCCACCATCCCCTGGAATTTAATCGTCGCCCTCTTTATTGGGGGGAGTACGCAATGGAAGTGATCCCAAGCGGTGTACGATCTCATCCAAGAAGCCAAAAGGCGCGACAAGATCGTACACATGGGACGCGTTAACAGCCATCGGCGACTGACATGGGCTTATCGCTGTGGATGTGATTCCGTCGATGGGACCGGGTTCTCTCAATTTTCTCGCAACCATCTCAAGGCCGGGGTCGAGCATCTACTCTCCTTAGAAAGGCAACAGTCCCTGTTCCCCCCTAGGAGGAGAGCATGAAGAAATTCAAAGAGGTGTTGTCGATTCTCTTTCTGCTGTACAGCCTAGTCGTCATCGCCCATCATCTGGCGCGTTTCCTGTCCCCGTGAGACGCTGCTAGATGATGGACAGGATGACTGTCTCCACTGGGGCTGCTACGCGCTCCGCAGGATGAGCCGCTTGGCGAAGCGGACGGTCTCGGCGATCCCTCCCTCTAGCGACACCTTGGGCTCGTAGCCCAAGAGCGTCCGGGCACAGGTCAGGTCGGGGCAGCGTCGCTTGGGAGCATCCTCGTGTGGGTTAGGTTCATGTTCGATCCTGCTCTTGGACTGGGTGATACGTAGGACGGACTCGGCCACATCGAGGATCGTATGTTCTGCATCGTTGCCGATGTTGATGGGCTTTACTATGGGCGAGCGCAGTAGGGCGAGTATACCGGCCACTATGTCGGATACATAGCACGGGCTGCGCGTCTGCCGACCGTCTCCCTGCACGGTCAGGGGCCAACCGTGCAGGGCCTGCTCAACGAAGGTGGGCATCATGCGGCCGTCGTCCGACTTCATGCGAGGCCCGTAGGCGTTGAAGATGCGGACGATGCGGGTGTCCAGCCCATGCTTGCGATGGTAGGTCATCGTCAGTGCTTCGGCATATCGCTTGGCCTCGGCATAGACGCCCCGGACGCTGGTATGATCGATGTTGCCAGTGTAGGTCTCTGGCTGAGGATGAACCAGCGGGTCGCCGTACACCTCGCTGGTAGAGGCCATCAGGAAGGTAGCCCCCTCGTACCGGGCTAGTTCGAGGGCCGCTTTGGTACCTTGGGCTCCAGCTTCCAGTATCTCCATCGCCATCGACTCTACGAGCGTCGGCGTGGAAGGGCTGGCCAGATGAAGCACATAGTCGATAGAGCCAGACCCAACCTCTTTCATTAGTCTCGCCAGCAGGTGTTCTCCCTTCGACACGTTGGTCTGCAAGAACCGGAACGACGGGTTGTCCCACAGCAAATGGGACAGGTTGTCGCCAGTGGATGTCAGGAGGCTGTCGAGGGCTATCACCTCATGCCTCTCAGCTAAAAGGGCGTCGCATAGGTGCGACCCTAAGAACCCGGCACCGCCGGTGATGATTGTCCTCATGTGTCCTGTGCTAGTATGTCCTCTTGTAATGGGCCAGCAGTCGCTCGCGCCGGGCCAGCAACTTCTCTAGGGCGTTCACGGCCTCGATGTCGCCTTGGGCCACCTTGGGCTGTATACTAGTCAGGGCCTCGTTGATGCGGGCTAGGTCGATGGCCCGTTGCACTTTCTGTTCGTCGAACCGCATACCTGCCTCGGCGATCAGTTCCTCGGCGACGACCTCGGCGTCGACTTTCAGCACCTTGACGGACGTGCGGATGCCCTGCCGCTTCATCGCCTCGGCGATCTGTCTCATGGAGTAGCCTCGTATGATACAATCCTTGACGTAGGCTTGTCGCTCCGCTGCTTTCATTGCAGTCGTGGGTTGATCCGGTTCACTGCTATGTTGCAGGAGCGACCCGTCAGTCCAATGGCATGAGCCGCAGCGGACCGCTTGAAGGACACGGCCCGGCCCCATTTGACCTTGAGCCGTTCTTCGCCCTGATGGTACTCGTCCCCCGACACCAGCCCGGTGTTGCCGCCCTTATTCCCTGAGTCCAATGCACACGTGAACAGGACGCGCTGGTCGTACAGCATAGCCCGATCCTCGCGCAGTATCTCCAAGAAATGATCTACGTCCTCGCGGCCTCCGTCCGGGTAGTGCTGTAAGACCTTGGCGTTGCCCCGTATTATTCGGAGCCCACCGCCCATGGTACCCACCGCCTTGAAGGGTTTTACGATATTGTCTGTCGAGCCGAAGATCCATGCGGTGGGCATGTCGCCGCAGCCCCCCCACGTCAGGTCGAGGTCTTGCAGGACCCGCACCATGTTCTCGATGTAGTTCAGGGTCTCTGTGGGGCTGGCACTCAGGCAATTGTTGCCGTCGGCCATGATCTCGACCCCCTGCAGGTCGTCATCGACAAAGGCCAGCGCGTCCTCGCTAAAATCCTCTTTCATCTTATTCATCACGCCGGCGTATCCATGGACGGGTACATGGGTGGCCAGTAGGTCGTCTGGCACCGCGGACGCATAGTCGTCGCGCTCGCGCTCATCCACATACCAAGTGGCCGTGGGCAGCAGCTCGCGTACGGATGGCACGTTCTCTGATCGCTTGCGCGACGGTATGATGAGGCGATAGTCCAGCGTCGGGTCCGGCGTCAGCATAGCAGGTTCAGCAGCTCTTTTCCGTGGATCGCCCGCATGACGGGCGTGTTGGGGCGATAGGTCGGTACACTCAGACCCACCGCCTCGCACAGGGCGCGGTACTCGCGCCGGTTGGCCGACTGAATGACCAGAAAGTCGTAGTGCTCCCCGGTCTTCAGCTCCAGATCTCTTTCTGCATCGGTCTTGCTGTGGAGTCCGCCATCCTCGCTCGCCGTTGGGGGTGCATGCTGCTTGATATGCTCTTGGATATCTTCCAAGATCGGATTGCTTTGAATGCTTCGGCCAATGCGTTCAACTATGCGCTGAAGCTTGTCCTTGGAGAAGCGAGCTGTGTCACGGGTAGCGTCCAGCGTGGCCAGCAGCAGGTCGGCCTCCGCCTCGTTCAGGTCGGTCGTCAGCACGGGCACGTCGGCCTCGGGGTCGAGGTTGGCCCGCAGGTGGCCGTCGAGGATGCGCCAGCCGTCGCCGTGCGGATAGACCAAGATCGCTTGGGCCCAGCCTATCTGCTCTATTAGTTGGCGCACCTGCTCGACCTGTCGGCCGGGATGGAGGCGTATGTTGTCCGGGTGGGGTGCCAAGCTCTTGGCCGGCACGGTCATCAGGCCCGTGATTCGATTGGGCCAATCTGCTGTAAAATCGTCTGGGCTTCGATGAATCTCCACCTTTTATTTCCCTTTCGGTCGATGTTCAGTATCTCGGATAGCTTCGTCGTGGTGCTCACGTCGGAAACGAAGACGATCACCACATCGTCGTAGATGCCCTCGTAGTCCGCAATGGTGTCGCGCTGGTTGCGTTCCTTGGCTGACTCTGAGATGGGCTTGGTTGGCACGGGCGGAGGCTCGGCCTTGCGTCCAATGTCTGCTATGAGCCGACGCAGGGAGGCGTTGGGTCCGTCCACCCTCGGCAACAGCCGCTGCCAGGCGTCCAAGTCGACGTCCACATGGAGGCCGCTGGCGTCCAGCGTGGCCAGCAGCAGGTCGGCCTCCGCCTCGTTCAGGTCGGTCGTCAGCACGGGCACGTCGGCCTCGGGGTCGAGGTTGGCCCGCAGGTGGCCGTCGAGGATGCGCCAGCCGTCGCCGTGCGGATAGACCAAGATCGGCTTGACCCAGCCCACCTCGTCCATCAGGCCGCGCACCTGCTCGACCTGATGGGGTGGATGGAGGCGTATGTTGTCCGGGTGGGGTGCCAAGCTCTTGGCCGGCACGGTCGTCAGGCCCGTGATTCGATTCTTGAGGTCCACTCTTGTCCCCAGGGCGTTGACGAGGAGGACAGCTTGAGCATCTGCACCGTGCTAGCCATCCCGATGTTGTATAGGGCGTCCAGTATGCCGAGTCCAGGGAGCCACTCCCACTGCTGCTGGTCGTAAGGCCATGAGGTGAACCGGGAGCACCTCAGGTCTAGGCCCGCTTGCTGAAACACGAATGGGTTGAGGTAGTCTTTGGCTCCCGACCCGCTCAGGTAGGTCGATCCGCCTACGGCTTGTACGGCATCCACCAGTCGCTCGTTGGGGCTGTCGCGGAGCGGTTCGCCTAAGTTCGAGGAACGCACGATCTCCAAGCTCAGGCCCATGCACTCAGCCATGTGGATAATCAGTCCCGTGTTCAGGTCGGCCAGCCGGGATCTCTTGAGGAGGCCGTAGGCCAACGGGCGGTAGAAGGGTGCTTTGCCATAGCAGGCTTGCAGGGTGCGCCGGTGCTTGTTGTCCCATCCATCCCGCACGATCTCCACATCGCGGATCGCTTGGAGCCTGCGTCCGCGGGTGCGTACCGGCACGGTCAGCCATTGCGGTTCGCCATGCGTCCCCCGGATAAGTACGCGGTTGGTGTAGTTGTTCTTGCTGTACTGTATGTCGTCCAAAAGCACCAACACATCCGACTGAAAGACTTTTTGCCAGAAGCCGATCCACGGCAGGTACGTTGGCTCGTGACAGCAAACCACTTTTTGCAGGCTCATGGGTACGAATTCGCCTAGTCTCTTAACTCCCGATAATATCCCTTATAGGGAGTGCCAGCTCATCGGTATAGTCCGGTGATGGCATCCACCACGCGGGACACATCATCATCGCTCATACCCGGGTGAATGGGCAGGTTGACCAGCATGCGGTAGACTTTTCGTGCATTGTGAAAATCGAAGGCAGCAGGACCCAATAGGCGGCGGTAGTAGGGTTGCATGTTTAGCGGCTTCCACAAGACGCCAGCCCCGATATGAAGGGTTTTCAGTCTATTCAGCACATCAGCGCGGGTGACGTCCGAGCGAGGGTTGATCCTGAGCGGATAGAGATGCCACGCATGGCGTCTGTGGTCTACCATTTCCGGTATGTACAGGTCGTGGATGTCCCTGAACGCACTGTTGTAGCACTGGGCTATGTGCGTCCTGTGCTCGATGGAGGCGTCCAGCCGACGGAGTTGGTGAATACCCAGCGCGGCCTGCAGGTCTGTCATGTTGTACTTGTAGCCCAGTTCCTCCACGTCGTAATCCCAGTTATGCTCGCGGGACCATGTCCTGCCGTGCATAGACAGCCTGCGCACCCGATCAATTTTCTCCTTGTCCCCTGATGCTATCATGCCGCCGTCCCCCGTCGTCATGGACTTGGTGGCATAGAAGCTGAAGCATGTGAAGTCGCTGCCTAGGCCTCCTACCCTCCTCCCTTCATACTCGGCCCCGACCGCATGGGCGGCGTCCTCAATGACCGCTAGCTGGTGTTTGTCGGCCATCTTGAGGATGGCGTCCATGCTGCACACTTGGCCCCCGTAATGCATGACGATGATCGCCTTGGTTCGGTAGCTGATCTGCTGCTCAATATGCCTTGCGCTGATGTTCAAGGTGTGGAAGTTGCAGTCGACGAAGACGGGCGTGGCTCCGACATAGCGCACGGCGTGAGCCGTGGCGGCAAAGGTCAGGACCGGCACGATCACCTCGTCGCCGGGGCCGACCCCCGAGGCCAGCAGGGACAGGTGCAGGGCGGCTGTCCCTGAGCTGACGCCGACGATGTAGTCGGCTTGACAGTAGGCTGCAAACGCCTGCTCGAACTGCTCCGTCTTCGGACCTCTGGTGATCCAGCCCGACTCCAGCACGTCGATCAACTCTTGCTTTTCCTCGGGGCCGAAGGATGGAGGGGCGAAAGGAATGGGTCGGGTGCTGTGCTGCATGGATGTAAGGTAGGCCGCTTCGCTTGTACCGTCAATATACACACACTAATGGGTGTTATTTTTAGTCGATTTAGTCGTCCTTCCTTTTCAGTTCAAAAAAGACCCAATCGTCGTAAGAGGCCGCAAACGGCCTTTTCTGGCTAGTTTAGTCCGATCTTATATCCATACATACCTAGTACTAAGGAAGACGATTTCAATATCTAGGCCCGCTCTCGCCCTTTTCCACAGCCTCAGACGATTCCCCTTCCCCTACGCCTTTCGGGCACAGGCTGTCTCAGTGTCTCCCAGAGGCACACAAAGAAGCAGCCAAAAAGACCTACACAAAGAGGTGTAATTCTCCATTGGGAGAAGTAGGATATGCACTATAGGGTGTAGTTTATAATGATAAAATTATATCATTTTACACTTGACCTTGTATTGGTATTTCGTACGTTGAGGGTATGATAACCACCACCACAAGGAAGGACGAGAGCATGAGCGGTATTACTTTTCACGGGGAGAAGCCGGATGATCGCCTGTATCGCCTCGGCCCCCAAGCCTTGCGCGACATCGAGATCTTGGCCATCTGCGTAAGGGATTCGAGCAAGGCCGAATACATTCTCGACAAGCACTCGAAAGAGTCGCTTGTCGACATGGACTTGAGTAAGATTATGAAGTTGGGCGTTCCCAAGTCCAAGGCCCAGGTGCTAGTGGCCGCGTTTGAGTTGGCGCGGCGCGGCCTGGGCAAGGGCTTGGGTATCAAGCCCGCCATCACTTCCCCTAGCGATGGGGTAGCGCAGCTTCAGGGCATAGCGGACCATCAGCGCGAGCACTTCGTCTGCTTGTACCTGAATGCCCGCAACCAAGTCATTCACAAGGAGGTCGTCTCCATCGGCAGCCTGTCGGCGGCCATCGTCCACCCGCGGGAGGTCTTCCGCGAGGGCGTTGTTCGGAGCGCGGCTAGCGTGATCTTGGCACACAACCATCCGTCCGGCGACGTGTCGCCGAGTCAGGACGACATCAACCTGACGCGGCGCTTGGTGCAGGCCGGCGAAATCATGGGCATTGACGTGCTCGACCACCTCATCATTGGCAGCGACGACTTCCTCAGCATGAAAGAGAGAGGATTGATGTCATGAATATCAATCACTCCAGACAATGAGGAGCGTCTGAGGCATGGAGCAACTGACGCTGTTTGAGCGCGGTAGGCCCCACCCAGCCAAGTACTCGGCCGGTGTGATTGTCGATGCGTTTGCTCGCCTGATCCCGGCCCCTGCGCTGGTGCTAGACCCTTTTGGTGGCGTGGGCGGCATCCACCATCTACGCAAGCTCGGCGAGTACCGCACGGTAGCCGTCGAGATAGAGCGCGAATGGGCGATGGCCTCCCCCGGGCACACCGTGCAGGGTGACTCCACCTGCCTGCCTTTTGCGGACGACACGTTTGACGCCGTGGCGACCAGCCCAGCCTACGGCAACCGTATGGCCGACTCCAATCCGCCGTCTCCCAAGAATGCCAATTTTGTTGCCCGAAAATATCAGTTCTTGCTGGGCCGCAAGATGCACCCTAACAATGGATCCTCTATGCACTTTGGAGTGCCCTACCGGAAACTCCATACTGAGGTCTGGCGGGAGGTCCGGCGGGTACTGCGGCCCGGTGGTGTGCTGCTGTTGAACATGAAAGACCATATCCGTCGTGGAGTTCCGCAGCCAGTTGTCGCTTGGCACTGCACTACCCTGAGCGGCTTGGGGGGGTTCCACATGGACACGATCTGGGGACTCTCGACGCCAGGAATTCCGATTGATAAGTGGCAGCGCAACGCTAAGAAAGAGCGATGCGGTGACGGGGAATTGGTGGTGAGGTTCTTTCTTAACAAATAATTTTACCATTTTTACACTTGACATACGGATGATGCTTCGTACGTTGCGGGTATGTTAACCACCACAAGGGGGTAAAAGATGAAAGATCGCACCCGAGACTTTTTGGTCGGCTACTTGCAGACGATGCCGGACTGCGTGGCCAAGGCGGCCCTAGAGGACGCCTTGGCTATGGGTAGCATCTGCTACTTCGGCCACCTGATCGCCGACCTGATGGCCGGCGAGTACATCACGGTCCATCGGGCCAGCAGCCTGCTCGACCTGATCGCCACTGGGGAGGGCTATTAGGATGAGCCCACAAGCCGCAGCCGAGATTTTGAGGTTGACCGCCTTGGATGGCAATCTGGGAACCGATGCCGCTAAGGCGATTGATGCCGCCTTTTGCAAGTACCCAACGTGGCCCGAGTTCAGCATGGCCGCTTGGTCAAACCTAGTCGGCGAAGTGGCCCGATGCGCTTCCTATTTACCCACCGGCAATGCCGAAGCGTGGGCTTGGGTGGCTCGCCAAGCTTTGGAACTGTCCCTAGCGCACTCGCCCATGAACAACGATGGGCACTTTTGGCAAAGTGACAGGTAGGGTGATATGACACTCGCCGAGCGCATAAAGGAGATCGTGGGAGATCGCGGCTTCCGCTGGTCGCGCTCCTACGAGCACCAGTACAAGCAGATGCCCAGCCAGTGGCGGTCCAAGCTGCGGTCAATGGGCTTGATCGCCCGGCTGGATGACGACGAGGCCGTCCGGTCGGACGTGGTGGTCGAGGCCATCGGGCTGTCCGACGAGGACGACCTGCTTCGGGCTATAGCCGACCGCGAGCGGCTGCTGTCTGAGGACCACGAGGAGATGCCGATGGACTACACGGACGACGAGGCCGCCTTTGGCTCGCTGGAGGTGCATCCGGCCCTTGCCTGCCTGCCGGTTGGCATGGATCTGACGGACTCGATCGAGGCCGATGGCCTAGCCCAGCCCATTGTCTTGGACGCTCAGATTCGCATCGTCGATGGTCGCTCACGGTTGGCCGCTTGCTTGGCGACACAGACGCCCGTGCGATGGGTCTCCTTGGCTGACATTGCGCCGGGCATGGACCCGAGCGTGTATGTGATCATGTCCAACTGCGGTCCCCGGCGGTCGCTGACAGCCAAAGAGAAGGCGGTCGCTGTCGCTCGCATCGTGCGCTCCGTGCGCAGCGCACAGGTCGTCTCTTTGGCGCGAGCGAGCGAGGTCAACAGGATGTATGTCGAGTACGCCTTGAGCATCATGCGAAGCGATGAGGCAGACCTCATCGCCGCCCTCGACAGCGACTCGACGCCGCTCTACAAGCTGTACCACGAGCTGCGTGAACGCATCCGCCAGCGGGAGCAAGCCCGCGCCGACAAGCTGCTCGATGCGTGGATGAAGATCTACCAGCCCCATATCCCGATGGACCGCTGGCTGCCTGCCAGAGGCCAGTCCACCACGGACACCCTCTCGGCGACGGGCTTGTGCTTGTGGCGCAAGGCCGAGGAGGATAGGCCGTCGGGGTACGGGGAGTTGGTAGTCGGAGACGTGGAGCTGGCCGAGGCAGATAGGCCGTTGGAGGTCCCACTGGAGGAGTGGCCCCGCGACGCACTAATACAAGAAGTTCGCCATCTCCGGGCCCTTTTGGACTCGGCGGGCATCCCCCACCATCATCACAAGGAGTAGAAAGTCGTGAACGAAATCCCTAGGGGCAAGAAAGACATCCGGGTGGGGCGATCCAAGCCTGGCCGCTACGACAAGTCCCAGTGGGGAGGCTTTCGCCGCCTCGCTTGCGCGGTGATCATCCGTGCGGTCTTTGACCTGAGCAACGAGCAGGAGCGGGCCTCGGCTCGTTGCTTCTTGTTGGACGACTGCAACCCGTGGGCTGAGGCCAGCGAGATCGCCGACATCCACGAGCGGCTAGCGGCCATCGTCCGCGAGAGCGACCTACTACTAGAGAGGGATGAGACATGAAGATCGGTTCGCACTACGACGTCCCGCAGGTACGGGCCATCTGGCGGGCCACCGTCCCGCGCTGGCTGCCGGTGCTCGGCCCGCTGCACATGGACGAGGAGTTGAATTTTGCTCATTGGCATTGGCACATCGATCAGCGGTTTCTGCCGACCCCCATCTACCGCCAGTGCCTTAGCGAGACGAACCCCCCATCTCCCCATTACTTATACAACTTTCCGATCATGGTAGGCCTCGTTGTTCCTCTCGGCCGTCGCACCGTCAACGACGAGACGGGCTACATCGTCGGCGTCAATCCCAAGTGGCATTCGGCGGAGTATGAGCGCACCGTCTCCGACTATCTGCGGTCGCTCCCGCGGGAGACTTGGCTCCGCGTGAGCCGTATGACCTACAAGAGGCCCTTCGAGCGCTGCGAAGCTCACGCCTCGCTGCGGTCAAAGCTGGCAGTCACCCACCGCGGTGCGACGCTTAACCTGCGTCGCACCGTTTGCCCACACCGAGGCGCAGACCTGTCCGGCATCGAGCCGGTGGACGGCGTGATCACCTGCCCACTGCACGGAATGCAGTTCTGCGCTCGAACCGGAAAGGCAATCCACCCAACCACAGGAAGGAGGGCATGAAGAACGAGTATCATTTGCGGCATGCCCCAAGAGGTCGCTCAAGCGATTGCCGACCGCGGCACAATCGTTGTCGAGTTCCTGTAAGGGGGCTAGTTATGGGCGAAAGCCCCCGGATATGGAGATGGTTCCGTCCGGGGGCTTTCTTTGATCCGATGAGTGCGGACTGGCTCAAGGCCGGCCCGCCTCGGGATCGTTATGTCTCAGTTGGATAAAAATCTAGATACGAATATAGGGTAGAGAAGTACAATGTTAATGCCAAGCGACACGAAAAGGGAGAGACCCAAGCAGCGTCTATTGCTTCGGAGTCGCCTCTCCAGCTTATTGAATGATTCCAGCAGGATGACCAATCCCTTCGATGACGACTTAGGCGTCGCAGGGTCCAAGCTGCGGATGCGTTCAAACTGATCGACTTTGCAACGGATGTTGCGGCGTTCCCCTTTTGGCTTTGTCATCGTACTCCCCTCTTTCGGAGTTAGGTCCTTTTCTTTTTTAAGTGGTATCGGCTCTTTTGCCACTCGCTGGCCTTGCGTCCACAGTCCTCGCACAGCCGCCGGTTGGGCCTAGCCGGACGAGCACAGCGAATGCACTTACCCGTCGCAGCGCGAAGATTGTATCGCTGACCATGATCCCTCTTAGTTAGCTTCGAGCACGCGGCACACAGCGTGGAGCCCTCCAGCCTCGGGCGGTTGCACCGACCGCACCGACCGCTAGACAGGCGCACCCTACGCCGTTTCCTATGATTAGCCAAGCACGCCTCGCATCGACCGCCTCTACCCTTGCCACCTCTACAATCCTTGCCGCATTCGAAGCATTTGCCCGACGCGACGCGCTTCCGATACCATTCTCGCCGCTTAGCCAAGCACATCTCGCATCGGATACGATCCGGTCTCTTGACTTCGTTGCCACAACTACACCTTTTCTTACTCATACAGGCTACCCCTTTTTGAATACTTGTCAAGGTAGGGTGATGCAGTCTTTGTGTCAAGTGTATTTTTAGGGTGCGTCGATGGCTACGGACGACATACACACACTAATAGGTGTTATTTTTAGTCGATCTATTCGTCCTTCCTTTTCAGTTCAAAAAAGACCCAATCGTCGTAAGAGGCCGCAAACGGCCTTTTCTCGCTAGTTTAGTCCGATCTTATATCCATACATACCTAGTACTAAGGAAGACGTCCGCTCTCGCCCTTTTCAACAGCCTAAGACGATTCCCCTTCCCCTACTCCTTTCGGGCACAGGCTGTCTCTCCTTCTTCACGTTGGTGTTTCCGATCCTCCATCTGCTAGGCTCCAGTGCGCCCCATTGAACCAGGCCACCAGCGAGTAGCGCATCCCCGGTGTCTGCTCAGGCGCGAAGTGCGCCTAGCATTAGCTGGTCACTTTCTCTCCCCTATATCCCATATAGCCAGCTTATCGCCGGGGAAGGTTAGGCGGCCATTATTAATCCCGTAGGATACTTCGCCATCCTCGGGCTCAATGCCGATGTAATCCCAAGGGTACGTGTGATAGACCCACTCCCCTTTTGACAGCACAGTCGCCGTCAACCCTAGGCGCGACCAGTAGAGTAGGCCGGGGCGGTCATACATGCAGCGTGTCCCATTAGCTACGCCTTTGGCTACAAAAGACAGTCGTATGGCAGGGCCTGATTCGGTAGTAACTTCTTCGGGGGCGATAAGGGCCTGATCCTTAGAGCAAGCACCTAGGCCTAGTACAGCGACTAGGATGGCGCAGATGATGCATCGGTAAAACATGGATTACCTCCACACTAGAACCAAAGGAATTAGGGTTGTCAATTGGCAATTATAATCATTGCCAGAAGAAAAATAAAGGGAAGGGTAAGAGGCGGCCTGTACTTAGGGACGACAAGTGCCCCTTCGTGCATGCCCGCGTTCCTTTAGGATGAGGGTTTCGGTCGCAGCGTATCTAATTGCGCTACGATCGACTCGAGGATCTCGCACTGCGCCGACAGACGCTCCAAGCCGATAATCAGCCCAATCGGGCCGAGCTCTTTGCGCGTCGCCTCGCATTGGTGCTCAAGGTTGTTGTAGAGTCCGCTCAGGTGCTGGTGAAGCTGAGCCAGCGCGTCGTCGTCGCCCTGCTGGCCGAGCAAGCCCTGGAGGCTTTCGAGGGCATCGGCCTCCTCTTGAGGGGTTGTGGCCGCGCCCAACGTTGCGGCGGCACCGACGATTTGCTCTTTGTCATTCGGGTTCATTGTACAATCTCCTCGACGGCCTCTCGCCATCCGTCCGGGGGGCTGTCGCCGGAGTCGGACCACTCAATGAGCCGACAGGCTTCGGCACAGACCAACAAGTGCTCGCCCAAGGCCCGGCGCAAGGGGTCGCCTTCTTCGGTCAACTGTTCACCGAGCCTGCGCACCGCCTGATATTGATACTCCCAACTTCCGCCACTCATTCGGCCGGCTCCTCCGCGGTGGCAAGTTCGTCCAGTGCGGTCTGCAAGGGAGTGGTCGTATCGAGGAGGGCTTGCCTTTCGAGCTGGCCGCGCTCGACCTCCTCCCGTGCGTTCTTCGCACAGCAGGTGAAACATTCGGCTTTCTGCGGGTTGGTGTCTTTGGCCGCGGCGGCCTTCTTAGTCCAAAAATCAGCCTCCTCCTCTTTCTCTTGGATATAGTTCGTCCAAGTTTGGACTAACTCGTTTTGTTGAGTCAGTGCCCCTTGCAGTCGTTGCTGAATAGATTGAGACATGATCGTCTCCCTTCTGGGGGTAAACGTTGAGATAGTTGACTATACGGAACTGCTACTAATAGCGACTGAGTAATGTACGCCGTTGATGACGACGAACCCTGAATGGCCGTGCGAACCATGGCCGTGGCTCTTGGGAGAATACGGATGCGAATGCTGGGGGCCGGGTGCTCCCCTATCGCCTTTATCGCCTTTGTCGCCTTTGTCGCCTTTGTCGCCCTTGCCGCCCTTGAAACCTTGTAGCCCGCGCAGTCCCCTATCGCCTTTATCGCCTTTGTCGCCTTTATCGCCCTTGAGGGTTGGATGGCTATGGCTTTTGAGTGCGTAGGCGGCGTGGTTGTGACTTTTGGGCGCGTAGCCGCCTTGAATGAGCGGCGCGTAGTTGTGGCCGTGGCTTTTGGATGCGTAGGCCGCGTCGTGCTTATGGGCCGCAAAGGTCGCCCAAGATGTGAAGCCGCTGTGGTTGTGGCTCTTGGCGGCGTAGGCGGCGTGGTTGTGACTTTTGGGCGCGTAGCCGCCTTGAATGAGCGGCGCGTAGTTGTGGCCGTGGCTTTTGGATGCGTAGGCCGCGTCGTGCTTATGGGCCGCAAAGGTCGCCCAAGATGTGAAGCCGCTGTGGTTGTGGCTCTTGGCGGCGTAGGCGGCGTGGTCGTGGCTTTTGGGCGCGTAGCCGCCTTGAATGAGCGGCGCGTAGTTGTGGCCGTGGCTTTTGGATGCGTAGGCCGCGTCGTGCTTATGGGCCGCAAAGGTCGCCCAAGATGTGAAGCCGCTGTGGTTGTGGCTCTTGGCGGCGTAGGCGGCGTGGTCGTGGCTTTTGGGCGCGTAGCCGCCTTGAATGAGCGGCGCGTAGTTGGGGTTATCCCATCCATAGCCCGTATCCGTCTTCTTGAGCACCTGCCCGACCGTGCCACCGGGGGGCACTTGGCGGACGTTCAGGTGGTCCCATGCCTGCCCGGTATCCGTCTTCTTGAGCACCTGCCCGACCGTGCCACCGGGGGGCACTTGGCGGACGTTCAGGTGGTCCCATGCCTGCCCGGTATCCGTCTTCTTGAGCACCTGCCCGACCGTGCCACCGGGGGGCACTTGGCGGACGTTCAGGTGGTCCCATGCCTGCCCGGTATCCGTCTTCTTGAGCACTTGGCCGGCCGTGCCGCCGGCGGGAAAGGGCGAGGGCCTCGCTTGGGTTGTAGCCTTAGGAGCCGCGATCGGTCAAGCCTTTCCGTAGTAGGGCCCGGCCACATCGTCGTCATTAACGTAGGCGACGCGCACTTGGTACTCCGTTTCGGGCTGCAACCCCCAGATGATATATGTACCATGAGTATCTTTTGGCAGGAACGCTTCCGACATAGGCACAAAAGGCGAGGTGGCCAAGCCCCACTGTATGCGAGTGCGATAGATGCTCGATGGGTCAAAGATCACGCGCAGGCTCGTATCGCCAGCCGCCACCACCCTGACCGCCGCGGGCGCATCGGGCACCGGCGACACCGGGGCCGCCTGAGTCGTTGCGCTACGCGAGCGAGCGTCCGAGAGTGGACTGCTCTGTACTCGGTAGCGCAACTGAACCACGTACGCCGTGTTCGGCTCCAACCCTCGGATGATGTAGGGGCCGTCGCCCAGCCCCGCGGCGATGCCGACCCGCCGGTCGAAGCCACCCCCACTGGCGGCGGTACCCCACTCGACCTGAGCGGTCAGACCGTACGTGGACGGCAGGGTGAACCGCACCGCGATCGTCGTGTCGGTGCAGTCGGCGGCGTCGATGGCGGGAAACTCCGTCGCCGTAGGCAGGCCGGGCGCGGTAGCCTTAGCCGGCGGCGGCGATGCCACATAGATGGCAAAATCCTCCTCGATGGACTGATCGCCCTTACTGGCTCGCCACGTGATTCTAAACAACCCTTCCTTGATCGGCGTCCCCGTGATGCGCCCTGTCGTCGTTTCGCTTAGGGCCAAGCCCGCCGGCAGGCTCCCGTAGAGGATGCCATAGGTAATATCGTCTTGGTCGCCCTTAACCAACGGGAGCTGAAACGGAGTCGTGGTATCGACCGTTTCGCCTTGTGTCAGCGAGGGAATATGTCGAGTGCCGAAGACCAAAGGCGGCGGCGTGGCAGGGGCCGGCGACGGCGTGAAGCGGATGTACCGGTCCGTGTCTCTTAGGTAGTAGTCCCCGGCGACGCCAGCGGGATTGCGATGGCGGACGGTAACGCGATATTCGACCCCCGGCTGCAGGTTCGAGATGATATATTCCTGCCCGTAGGATACCGCGTTGCCCGCCGGGTGCCACTGGGCACCTTCGAGATACTCCCACTCCAGTTCGGTAAAAAAGTCGCCGCTGGACGTCCAGTGGATCGTCGCCGAGGTGGGGGTGCGCTCATTTCGGGGTACGCGGACGCCTTCGGGTGCTGGCGGCGCAGGCACCGGAGCTTGGTATCGATCGACGATCTGTGCAGGATACCAGTTGGTTGCCAGCGCGGCGTCGGGCGACCACGTGCGCAGCAGCAGCCAGACGGCCGGCTGCTGCGCGGTGGCAGCCGGCGGCTGCACATGGGCCGGGCGACCGTCGAGGGTCGGCCGGAAGTGCTCGTTGGTTTTCTCCCCATCGGTCTGGTCTGCTATCGTCGGATAGGGGTCGGACGGGCCTGTCCAGTAGGCCCGCTGCGGACGCTGGACCACCGGCGCAGGATGAACCGTCAGCGTCCGGTCCATCTCAGCCGATTGTGCCCCGTCGATGGCCTGCCACACCAGAGAGTAGTCGCCCACACGCGTCGGCGTCCCCGTGATGCACCCCGCGGTGGTCTTACTCAAGGTCAGACCTGCAGGCAGGCTCCCATACAGGATCGAATACGCCTTGACGTCGTCTAAGGCGGCGACCGTCGGCAGTTGCAAGGGGTTGGACGTGTCGATGGGCTGACCGACCACCAAGCGTGGGAGATGCTCGGTAGATACGTCGAATCGGATAGTAGCCGGGGTCGGCTTGGTCTTCGCCGAGCGCGAGCGAGCGTCTGAGAGCGGACTGCCCTGTACCCGGTAGCGCAACTGGACGACGTACGCCGTGTTCGGCTCCAGCCCTCGGATGATGTAGGGGCCATCGCCCAGCCCCGCGGCGATACCAACCCGCCGGTCGAAGCCACCCCCGCTGGCGGCGGTACCCCACTCGACCTGAGCGGTCAGACCGTACGTGGACGGCAGGGTGAACCGCACCGCGATCGTCGTGTCGGTGCAGTCGGCGGCGTCGAGGGCGGGAAACTCCGTCGCCGTAGGCAGGCCGGGCGCGGCCGGGGCCGGCGTAGGCTCCGTCGCCTTGCTCAGCACTAGGTCGCCGCTGGCCGTGCCGAAAAAGTTGCGGTAGCGCACCTTGATCGGGTACGTCTTCCCTCCATCCAATCCCCTGATCACGTAGGTGCTGTATATGCCCGAGGCGATGCCGTGCCGCGTGTAGTTCCCGCTCTCGGGGTAGCCCCACTCGACTTCGGCGTAATGGCCCCCCATCAGCCCGGTGATAGCCACACTGATGGTGTTGTGCGTCGCGGTCAGGACGATCTCGGAGGACTGCGGGTCGGCGGGGGCGGGCAAAGAGGACGGATCGCCGGCGACGAGAGTTAGGCCATCCCGCTCCACTTGTACGGGCGTCGAGGCGGTCCACAGGGTGTAGGTCTGTGGACTAGTGCCTGTCAGTTTGCGCTCAATGCGCCAGATTATGGGGTGGTCCCTGGTGGGCGCGGGCAAGCTCCGCGCCCACCCCGTCGGCGTGTAGTTAGGGTCGAGGTGCGGCATGGACTGCACGGCCTCTGGAACAGTCGGTAGAGTGTCCGTGCCGATCTGGTAGGCGTATTGGACGACGGTGGTGGGTAACGGGTAGATCGTCCCGGTCGCTGCTTTCGACTCATTGCCGGTCGTGTCGACATGCTTGATCGCATAGGTGCGCATAGCCGGCGTCTCGCTTATGCCGTCGGCTGGCAGTATGACGATCTCATTGGCCGATGTCTTGTAGGGGGTCGCAGTCGATCCATCCACAGCGTCTGTGATTAGGGTATGGTCGTAGTCGTCCTCTGTTGGGTCTGTCCACGTCAGCCGGTATCCGCCGGCCAACTCGGAGACGGACACCCCCGCGGGCGCAGCAGGCGCAGCAGTATCTTTGGTGGAGACGGCAGCCGTCGCCTCGTCGGTCCACGGCGAGACCCCCCTTTCTTTATCTGCTAATCGAGCTTGCCAGTACACGTCCACCAGCGGCTCGACAGCCAGCCGACCTTCTCCTGTTGTTCCCAAATCGTGTTGCGTTGATGGGTACGTGCCCGAGACGGTGGTCCAGCGTAGCTGTAGCGTGGTGCCGACCACCGTCTCCCAGGAGACATGGAGTATTGAGAACGGCTCGCCGTTGAGAAGTTGGTCTTCGCGCTTGACCGTTATGTCCTCGGCGTCTATGGCGACGGCAGCCGATTCGGTCTTCACGGGCTTTTGGCCGTACTCCGTGAATGCGCTTGCCTCGGCTACATCATGGTCCGAGGCCGCCAGTGCCTCGCGCAGGTACAGACGGATAGGCCCCTTGGTGTGCTCGATGCCCTCTAGGATGAAGGTCTTGTCCGTCCACCCCATGTCCGAAGCAGTCAGCTTTACTGGATGCCCGGGCACCAGCGCGGCAGTAGCAGGGGTGTATGGCAGCAGGACCTTGCAGGTCAGGCGCTGGGCCAGTGCCTTAGCCTCGACATGCGTCCAGTGCTGTGCTTGGTAGTAGTCTGTCATCAGGGTGCTGGGACGCAACTGCTCGATGCGCTCGATACCGTCTATAAATTTGAGCTCGTTGTTGACGACCACCGGCAGCTCGGCCTTGTTGTCCTCGGCTTGAGCGCAGGCCTCCAGCGATAGGCGCACCGTGTTGAACCGCTTGCCGGCTGGCACGGTCTCGACCTCTTCGATGTGCAAGCCATCGTCGTAGCCGTAGGACACCGCTGGGCGGTCCAGTAAGGTCGAGCCGGGGCGCAGGTAGACCTTGTCGCCTGACAGCGCGATATAGCCATGCCAGAGATATTCGATGGACCGGAGCAGGTGCAAGGGGTCGTCGCTGCTCCGCACGACGCCGCTCCAAGCATACGGCTGGATCGTTATGGTTTGGGTTTGACTTCGGCTACGGTGAGACCGAGGGCGCGAGCGACTAGGTAGGGTAATCGTTCTCGGCGTCCTGTCGCCGATAGAGATTTCTTTTGTTGCGGCGCACGCAGTCCGCGCACTGGCCAAGTCTGTCTCGTCAATGGCGTTAGCCGGAAAACCCAGTCGCTCGGTCAGCAGCCATACGGCGATGTCCGCCGAGTTCGTACTGCCCGGTATTCCATTTACGGCAATGCCGTCCACCTCAAAAGACAAAGACGGTACGCTGGTCGGATACGGCTTGTGAACCGTGTTGTACGTGTTCGATTCGTTGAAGTTTTCGTATGATGTCCGCTTTCTAAGTTTTTTGGGTTGTTCGTAATTGATTGAATTATCCCTCCCCAAACCACTTGCGGATATATCGATGGCGATGTGTGCCCAAGAGACGCCTTTGAGTTGGTGGCTCTTGGTCCACTCTTGTTCGCCTTCTTCCAGCTCGGTCATCTGGAAAATGCCTTGCCCTCGCCCTCTTTTAGTACGATCGGACTCGGACATGGGCACATGGCGCGTTAGTTGCTGGAGGTCGTAGCCCTCGGCACCGTCGGCTTTAAAGTTTAGGTAGGCGCGAATACCTCCAGCCCACGGCGAGTTGCCGTCTTTGTTGCTTACCGGTTCCCACCAGCCTTTTGATTGGTATTCGAGCTTGACGCGTTCGCCATCGACCCATATGTAGGTGTTGCCTTTGGGGTCTGGTGTCTTGAGCGATTCCTCACTCAAGACGATGGCCAAGTCGACGCGATTCTTCCGCCTCGTAGCTTGAAAAGCGTAGACGATCTGGCCGCCCACTCTCACCCCCTTACCTATCACCCATTGCCTTTCAACTGAGGCGGCCATCTCGGCCTGAACCGGGACGGGCCGCCCTTGCGTAGTAGCCCTCTTCGGCGGCGTAGAGAGTGCGCTGAGGACACCCAAACCGAAGGTCATGAGGGCTCCAGCCGGCGTTACCGCCCCAGCCGCGTAGGCCGCACCTAACAGGCCCCCCTGCAGGCCCAGCCCGCGAGCTTCGTCTCCGGTGATGTTGTCTAAGGGTACCATGCTCTATTTAGGGGGATAATATATTCCCATACCTTTATATCCACCTGTTGCTAGTTGCGCCGCATACTGCCAGCCCATGTCCTCATGGTGTCGCTTGAGCTGAGCCTGGTGGTCCCAGCGTTCTGCCGACGTGTTTTCATGGAGCCACCAGATCAAATGCTTGAGCTCGCCAACCGTAACCCCATTCTGCTGCACGAGGCGCGAGACCATGCCGGCGTATAACCATCGTCGGTTCCAGCCGTTCCCAGTGTCTTCCAGCATCTGTATGCGCCCTATGGCAGCACCCGGATTTTGCGATCGGGGCACAGCTATCTCGAATGGGATGGCCGTCGGGATGCGAAGACCCGAGTTCAGTCGCATCTTGCCGATCATTATGAGCTTCTTGGCTGTGTAGGTGAAGCCACCGTAGATCAGGTCGTGCTCGCCGGTCCACGCTCGCCAGACGCCGGCCTGACCGGATACGATAGAGCGGGATGCGCTGCCTAGCTCAATGGTGTATGCCTGCATCTAAGATTTGTTCGACGATAAAGTTTTATCACACATCAAACCACTTCTTCGATCACCAGCGTCCAAGGACCCATGTAGTCTGGCAGATAGACATTTTCGATGGGACGGATTACTCGGGCACGTATCTTGGTCGCTGGGGACAGCGCATCTTCCGCACCCAGTCTTAGATTGGGCACGATGGTGATCTGGTCGGATGAGTTGCCCTCGACCACTTTGACCACGGACACCAGCCGGTTTGCTATGTTGGCATAGTGCCCCGCTTTGGCGTTGTGTTTTTTTAGAACGCCGGACAGCGTGAGCATTCCGTCTGTCGTAGTTGCTTTGCTGGTGTACGTCCCGCTCCATGATGGGCTATCGGGCTCGAAGGTTGGGAGTGGCAGGTTGATGTCGGCATGGTTGCTCTGACCTTGCAACGCATGAAGCCAAGCGGCGATGGCCCTCGCTCTGTCTCCGTTTTTCTGTATCGGAATACGTATCCCGCCTTCAAACCGGTAGTACTGGTTGCCGCGCTCGTAGGTGTATCGCTGTCCTGTCACGGGGCTTACGTAGGCCGACTGGCCCGGTGTGGCTAGTCGCAGGTTGTAACGGTCTGGCGTCGCGCTCAGTGTGATAGTGGTTAGCTTTGCCATGGTTATGCGTATTCGCGTTGGGACGATGACGAATGATATATTGGTGCTGATAAGTTGAGGCCCTCGGCTGCTTCCTGCACTCCTCCCCCGAAGTCTAGCTTCCCAGTGTCGATGAAGTCATATACTTGACCCAATAGGTTGTCAGTCACGCGGCGCATCGCTAGCTGAGATAGGCTTCTGGCCAAGTCCTGGACGACCTCGGACAGGCTACTGAAGCCTTGGGTGGCCTTCAGTAGAGTGTCGGCCAAGATGTCGGCGGTGCCCTTGAGCGTGTCGCGCCATTCCTGCGTCCGCTCGTCGGTCAGACGTATGCCGTCGGCCACTCCGCGCAGCTCTGCTAGTCGGGCCTGTATTATGTTCGTCTGATCTTGTTCTGGTTGGGAGAGGTCTCGTCCTTTTGCCTGACCCATTATTTCATGCAGTTCGGCTTGCAGATCGTTGATCTGCTCGTTAACCTCGGAAGCTTGGAGCCGTAGTTGCGCTGTTACGGGCACTTCGAGCGGTACGGCTTCGACTGGCATTGCGTCCAACCAATCATCTCTATCTAATAATTCCACGGCGTCTTGTATCAGTTTGTCCCGTTGCTGCTTCAGCTCTGGGGATAGCCCTTGTATTTCGCCTGTTTGAGCCTGTTCATTTCGCAGATTTGCGATATCGTCCTGAACATGACGTAGACGATCTAGCAAGGCTTGCACCTGATTTTCATCTTCAGTTGCCCCTTCAAAAGCTGTTGTGTCCGTCACCCCTGCGGCGGATAGCGTTTCTATCAGTTCGTCCTTGTTCGCTTGTATGGTTTCGGCTTGCTGTTGTAGGATATCTTGTAGTTGTCCGATCTGCACTGCGAAGTTTGTCAAGGGAGACACCCCCGACAGGTCGGCCAGTCCCAGCCTGTTGGTAGCCCGATCGACATCCTGCTGACGGCTAATATCGCTGAGCAGATCGGCAGCGGACATCGCAGATTCTTTCGCTACTTTAGTCCTATTCGTCCACTCTTCCGTATCAAATTCCAGCACCGCCGCGGCGTCTTGTATCAGCTTGTGCAGTTGCTTCTTCTGCTCTGCGCTTGGCGCGGTTTCCTTATAGTCCCCTCTCAAATTTTTGAGATAGTCCCTCAACGGAGAAAGGCGACCTAGCAAGGCTTGTAACTGACCTTGCTCTTCAGCTACAGCCTGTTCAAAAGCGGTTGTATCCACCTTGGATTCGACTAGCTTTCCTCTCAGTTCGTCGCTGACCCTTTTCTGGTCGTCTAAGCGCTGTTGTATGACCTGTCGTAGGCTCTCGGCCTGTAGTGCGTAGTCTGTCTTCGAGGGTACCCCCGGCGGCTTGTACAGTCCCAGATCGCTGATAGCCTGATCGGTGGACTCGCGAAGCGAATATTGCTGAGTAGTTCAGTAGCGGGAACTGGGCCTGGTTGGGCGACCCTCTCGTTCAGTTCCCGCGCAAGCTCAGGGCTTATTACGACCGCTCTCTGAAAATTCAGTGCTCTACTCGGAGATACTTGTGCTTTCTCGCCACCTTTAAGGTCTGCTGCATTTATCCCTTGGGTTTTTATCCATTCTTCTAATTGCTCTTGGGTGTTGTTGGCCCGCATTGTGTATTCTGGCTTGGGGAACAAAGGCGGTTGTCCTGTCGGCCCGTGCGGTTGTCCTGTCGGCTCGTCCTCGCTCATAAGGAGGTCTTTAAGCCAAGCCGCTCCGGCGAAACCGCCAGCACCCTGTAACGCCTTACGACCAAATTTTCCTAATTCTCCTATGTTCCCGCTTTTACTAGATACTTTTGACGCTTTGTATGCATTGTAGGCCCATTTGCCAACACGAATGACCCTTCCAATACCGTGGTAGCTAGCCACGGCTAACAGTATGACGGCTAACAGTATGTCGGTTACAAAGTCTACCACTTGACGGCCTCGTTCCTCAGCCTCTCTTGGCGTACCTCCAAGTCCTGCGGGCGTCAGTTGCCCCAGCTTGCCAATGATCTCGACCACTCGGTCGAGGGCCCCCTTAAAGCCTGCCTCCAGTATAGGGGCCGCCTCGCGCAGCTTCGTCAGCATGTTCGATATGGGATCTTCTAGGTCGCCAAAGACGCGGAGCATGGACGTTTTGAACTCCATGGCGGTGGCGTGATATTCGCCTCGGACGCGTGCCAAGCCCTCTATCTGCTCGGCTTTCGCCTTCCGCTCGTCCGCCCTAAAAGCAGCCAGTCGTTGCTCGAAATCTGGTCGCGTGGCCGCAGCCAGAAGAGCTTTGGCGTCTTCCTCGCCGAAGATGGGGCGAGCGATGGCCTCGCGGCGACCCACATCCTCCATGGCGGCCAGCCGTTGCAGCATCTCGTCAAGCAGGTCTGTGGTGGGCCGTATCTTGCCTTGGGCGTCTTCGAGTTGTAGCCCGATCTCGCGGAAGAACTGGCCGCGCTCGGCGTCCGGCTCGACCCATGCCTCTCCTACGGACTCCACAAACGTCAGGATGGCTTCGGATACGTTATCGAGGTCGGCAGCGAAGACTTTGGCGTAGGCCTGCACATCATTGAGGGAGATGCGGCCTCGCACACTGAGAAGCTGTAGCTCCTCCCCGAGCATGGCCGCTTCGCGGGCGGCGGCCCCCAGCGAGAAGACCGCGGCACCAGCCGCCACCGAGCTCCACTGCTTCAGCGACTGGATGCCCTGCCGCACCCGGTCGTTGTACTGCTGTATGGCCCGCTGGTTGCGGCGCAGTTGTCGTCGCTGTTTCTCCAGCTCTGCGGCGGTGCGGCGCGACCCCTGTACGAACTGGGCGTAGCGAGCCTTTATGTTGGCAACCACTTCTGGGACAGCCACGCTTAGCCTTGTTCCTTTCGATACGACCCGTAGAGGGCCGCTAGGTTACGCAGCCCTTCTATGCGCTTCTCTGGGTCGTTTTCCTCGTCGTCTTCGGGTTCTGATGTCTTAAGGAAAGCAGCCGCTACCAGTGGGAAGGATGGGTAGCGAGCCAGATGACGCAGCCAGCCCTGGTACTCAACGTTGGGGAGCGCGTTGACTTGGGCTAGCGTGAGACCGAGGGCGCGAGCGACTAGGTAGGGTCGTCGTTCTCGTCGTCCTCCTTCTGGTTACTCCGCTTGGGGCCGAAGCAGACCTCGCTGCACTTTTTAACCAGCGGGCCGTCCGCCCCACCCGTGCGCTGTATCAAGGCCCACGCCTGCTCGTCGCTCAGCTCGACCGCCGCCGCGACCCGAACGGTCTCGACGATGATGCCGTTTGTTCGGGCACCAGCCTCTGGTGCTTCGCTGTCCAGTGCTTCCCACTGGCTCAGGATGCGGTCCGCTTCGGACTTGGACGGGTAGCGCAAGGGGATGGGTACGCCCTCGGCGGTCTCGTAGGGCGGCGGCTGCGACTCGATCAGGGCGATCAATTCTTGAGTAGGTGTTTCTTTCATGGGACTCCTTATCCGCCAATGACGGGCAGTGCGACGTGCGTTATGGGTTGGATGCCGATCGTGATGGAAGTACTGTCTTCGCTGAACGACGGCACGATAGGCCCCGTGATGACCGCATTGAAGGACCACGTCATGGACGGCACCAGGACCTTGTAGTTGCTTGTGGCGCTGACGTCGCTTGCTGGTTTCTCGACCTTTATCGTCTTCCCGTCCACCTCGATGATAGGGTGGTACTTAGACTTCGCCTTGATGACGGCTCCGACGAATGCTTCTCCGTGGTCGCCATTGGGGCCTGATGAGTCCGCGAAGGTACACTCCCCACTGCTCGAGATGGCGATCGTTGCCCCTTGGGTGCTTAGTGCCGAGAAGAGCTCGACGGCCTTCGTAACGATCTTGATGCTTTTTAACTTGCCGTCGATCCAGCTATCATACATCTCGCTCCACACATCCAGCGCGAAGGACGGGTTGAAATCCGCACTATAGCTGGGAATGTCGCCGGACGTTGTTATGACCTGCACCCCGTCGAAGTCGCGGATATTGCTGACGTTGCGCTCGCCGCCGGACGACGTCAGAGACCGTAGGCCGGGCACACGTACCCCCCCTACTTTGAAGTCCATGTGCGCGGTCGGGATGGTGGCTGGGGACAGTTTCTTGGCCATTGTTTTTTCTCTATCCGATAAGGCTGCGCGTGGCAGCCGAGTTCGTGCGACCGAGGTCGTCTATCGCCTTGGCCATGCTACGACATAGGGCGTCTTCGATGGCTTCGACCGTCACATTCGATTGCAAAGCCTTCTCGACAAAGCGATTGGCGCGGATGCGCCCAGTGCGGCCTCCGCTTTTCTTGCGCCGCCGCGGCACCGTGCCCAGCGTCTGAAGGTGCGTGTGCGGGGCACCGACCAGCAGGCCGATGCGTCGCTCGCCAGCCACCTGCACCCGCTGGCTCCGGCCCGTCTTGTCTGCCTTGCCACGCAGCCGCCGACGAAGCAGGCCGGTGCGCACGGGTGCGCCGTGCCGCGCTTCCTTAGCGGCAGCACGAGCCACCCGCACACCCGCTTGGCCGTATGCGTGATCCGCAAAGCGCGGGGTGTCCAGCTCGTTCAGCAGACCGATCAGTTCCTCTAGGCCTAGCAGTTCGAGGTCAAGTTCCATCGTGTCGCCTGTGATTGGGGAGTACTAGGAATAATCAGGAAAACTGTCTTTTTTGGCAAGGTGTCCCAAGTCGTCAGCAGCTTAGCTGAGGACCGCCAATCTTTTTGTCTCGGTGATAAAATTCTATCATTTTATACTGGATGATACGGAGGTGCTTCGTAGGTTGTAGGTATGGAAACCAACGGCGGCAAATGGATCAGGCCAGACAAGCGGTTGGCCAGTGTCCCCCGACCCGTGGCGCGACGAGGCCCGACAGGCCGACACGGAGGCCGCCAATCCTCCATCCCTTTTTCCACCCCAGAAGGAGTCAGATCCATGAAAACTTGCTTGGTCGTTGGGGCGCACCCCGACGACATGGAGCTCGGATGCTGCGCCACCGTCCTCAACTTGATCGAGCGGGAGTGGGATGTGTGGTCGTTGGCCTTGGCGGACAACACGTTGACAGTCGTCGGTCAGGGCTTCGATGACTGTCATTTTCAGGCGGAGCGGCAGGAGGCCGCTCAGGTGCTGGGCATCCCGCAGGATCGCTTGCTGACGCACCGCTTCCCGGTGCGCGACTTCCCAGCACACCGGCAGGATATTCTGGAGCACCTATACAAGATGGTGCGCGACATGGAGCCAGAGATGGTTTTGTGTCCCTCGTCCACCGACATCAATCAGGATCACTTGGTCGTCTATGAGGAGACCGTCCGGGCCTGCACGGGCATACCCTGCTCGATATTTGGGTACTACCTGCCGTGGAACAACCGGCAGGTTGGCCTCACCTTCTTCTCCTCTTTCACCGAGAAGTACATGTCCTTGAAGGAGGAGGCGCTGGCTTGCTATCGCTCCCAGGCCCACCGGCCATACATGCGGCCCGGGGCCGCCCGGGCTTTTGCGCAAACGATGGGCACGTGCAGCTATGTCCTCCCGTTGGCCGAGCCGTTGGAGCCCATCCGGTGCATGTTGAGTGCATCATAGGGATCGCCTTGAACGCGTCGCCCGGAGGTACGCCAGCAACCGCGATGCCGCCGCGGCCTTGGGCATTCATCCGAGCAGCCGATGCCTAGTTTCAGGCTTGCCCTTGCCAAGAGGGTGCTATCATTGTTACATTATTAAGCATGATGCACACGATAGCACTTGTTTCTCAGAAAGGCGGTAGCGGCAAGACGACGCTGGCGGTGGCCCTCGCGGTTGCGCACGAGCTGGCGGGCGGTTCTTCGGTGGTGATCGATCTAGACCCGCAAGGGTCGGCGGGGGTGTGGAGCGATCTTCGGGGCGACCTTACACCGGTAGTAGTAGCGGCTCACCCGCCTAGGCTAGCACGGTCGCTCAATGCAGCCCGTACCGCGGGGGCGTCGCTAGCGGTGATCGACATGGCCCCTCGGGAAGCGGGCGGTGCGGTAGAAGCAGCCCGGTGTTCGGATTTGGTACTGGTGCCGTGCCGGCCGTCGGCGGTGGACTTGGCAGCCATCCCAGCCAGCCTAGCCGTGGCCCAGCTGGCGGAGACGGCGGTGGCCGTGGTACTGAACGCGGTTCCTCCCCGCGGGGATTTGGCGGCGCAAGCAGTGGAAGCCGTTCAAGGCTTCGGGGCGATAGCGACTCCAGTGACGATCGGGACGCGGGTGGCGCATGTTAGGGCGTTCACATCTGGGAGGACAGCCCAAGAGACCGAACCCCGCTCCGTGGCGGCTGCCGAGGTTGAAGCCCTGTACCAATGGATTTTCACGAAAGACTGGAGACTATGAAGAAGCAGACGACGCTTGCGGACGCCATGCAGCGGGCCACGAGCGAGCCGAAGACGACGTCAAGGGTCGCCCCGTCCCGGCGCGGTAAGAAGGCCGTGGTCCTATACGTCGAACCGGAGCTGGCGAAGCGGCTAAAGGTGCTCGCAGCCGAGAACGAGACGACCATCCATGCTCTCGGCTTGAAAGCCCTTGACCTCTTGTTTGAGCAACTGGAGGTATGATAAAAGATGCATCATAATGTGCATGGTATCATATAGCCAAAAGGAGTCTCTCCGTAAGATGTGTTTTGCTCCGAAAACTATCGGACTCGACCCATGTCCCAGCTAAAATACCTGACCGTCCGCGGCTTCAAGTCCATCCGCACGCTCGAAGATTTCGAGTTGCGGCCATTGAATGTGCTGCTCGGCGCCAACGGGGCTGGCAAGAGCAACTTCATCGGTCTGTTCCGCATGCTGGCCGAGTTGACCGAACAGCGCCTGCAACGATTCGTCGTCGAGCAGGACGGCCCGGACGCGCTGCTGTTCGGCGGACGCAGGCAAACGGCCAGTCTGGATGCGGAATTCGTCTTCGGGAGAAACGGCTACGGCTTCTCCCTCGTGCCGGCAGGCAACGGCCTGATCTTCGATCGGGAGGAGACGGTTTTTTTCGATGATTTACGTCCAAAGGTAGAACACGCGCTGGGGAGCGGCCATCGGGAAGCGCTTCTGCCGGACAGGGTCGACGACGACACCTTCGCCTCGTATGTCCTGCCAGCCATTCAAGGCTGGCGCATCTATCACCTTCACGATACCAGCGCATCAGCGCCCGCGCGGCAGGCATCGGCAGTGCGGGACAACCTTCGCTTGAAGCCGGACGCGGGGAATCTGGCACCGTTCCTGCGTCGTCTGCGGGAACGGCATGCGGCGCACTATCAACGCATTGTTCGCACTGTGCGCTTGGTCGCGCCTTTCTTTGGAGACGTTGTCTACCGCAAGGAACCGGGGGAGCGTATTGAACTCGAGTGGTCGGAAACGAACGACCCGGATACTGTGCGCGGCCCGCGCCAGCTCTCCGACGGCACCCTGCGCTTCATCTGCCTGATGACGCTGCTTCTGCAACCGGCCCATCTGCAACCGGATACCATCCTCATCGACGAACCCGAGCTCGGGCTGCATCCTTACGCGCTGGCTGTGCTCGGCGCCCTGCTGCGGCAGGCCAGCGAAACGAAGCAGCTCATCGTCGCCACGCAATCGGTGGAACTGGTCCACGAGTTGGCACCGGAGGATGTGGTGGTGGTCGATCGCGAAAACGGCACGTCCGTGTTCGAACGGCTGGATTCGGAACGCTTGGGCGAATGGCTGAAGGACTACGCGCTGGGCGATCTGTGGAAGATGAATATCCTCGGCGGGAGGCCAAGGCGCGATGGTTGAGGTAATCGTCGTCTGCGAAGGCCGGGCCGAGGAGACCTTTGTGCGTGAGGTGCTAGGCGCAGAGCTTGCGCACCGGAGTGTGTTTCTCCAGCCGCGATTGATGACGACCTCCCCGGGGCATCGCGGCGGTGCGCTCAGCCGCGACAGGGTCGTGCGCTATCTGTGTACTACGTTGCGAGAACGCCGGGATGTCTATGTCACCACGCTGTTCGATCTGTACGGCTTGCCTAGCGGTTTTCCTGGACAAGGCAGCTCCGACGGAAAGGCCGACCCCATCGAACGCGCGGCATCCATCGAGCAGGACTTGCATGAAATCGTGGTGCAGAGCGCCAAATGCCGACCAGACCGATTTCTGCCCCACATTCAGCCCCACGAGTTCGAATCCCTTCTCTTTTCCGACGTCGCACAATTCGCGGAAGTAGAACCGGACTGGCAGTCCTTCTTGGGCGTATTGCGGAACGTCCAACAAACGGCCCCAAGCCCGGAACACATCAACGACGGTCAGGATACGCACCCTTCGGCTCGCTTAAGGCAAGTGTTGGGCGCTTCATACCAAAAAGTATTGCACGGCGCCGCCGTATCGGCCCAAATCGGCCTCGAACGCATTCGTGCCGAGTGCCGTCATTTCAGAGAATGGCTGACCCGGTTGGAAGAACTCCCTCCGCTGCGCGAGGACAACTAGCTATGCCATCAATTTCAGAATCCGTTGTGGAGGAAGCGGCCCTGAACTGGTTCCGCGCCTTGGGCTACACGCTGCTTGCGGGCACGGACACGGCGAAACGCCGCCGTCTATCCGGGCGATTTCGTGTGTGCCGACTCGCTCCATCCGGCCCGTCTCGCTGGCCGACTTCGACTTGGTTTGGGCGTCGCCGCTCGGCTACGTTACAACGAGGCGGCCCTGCGGCGGCGGCACGCCATCCCGATCTAATCCCCCAGACCCGCGCCCTGTTGGCTCCCCATCCGTTCACGATCATCGAGAATGTGCCCCGTGCGCCGATTCGTGCCGACGTGGTGTTGACCGGGCCGATGGTATTACTATCCGCGTCGCCGCGCTGGGCTTCCGGGTAAGGTGCCTATCAAGGAGGCGCGGGCGGTGAAAGGTGCGATGACGCACTGCGGGGTTCACTGGAACTGTCGGCGGACGAGGTGGGTTTCAATAGGCTCCCCTGGCCGAAGCAAGGGGCGACACAACCAATCTCAATTTTCTCGCAACCATCTCAAGGCCGGGGTCGAGCATCTACTCTCCTTAGAAAGGCAACAGTCCCTGTTCCCCCCTAGGGAGAGAGCATGAAGAAATTCAAAGAGGTGTTGTCGATTCTCTTTCTGCTGTACAGCCTAGTCGTCATCGCCCATCATCTGGCGCGTTTCCTGTCCCCGTGAGACGCGGCTAGATGCTGGACAGGATGACTGTCTCCACTGGGGCTGCTACGCGCTCCGCAGGATGCGCCGCTTGGCGAAGCGGACGGTCTCGGCGATCCCTCCCTCTAGCGACACCTTGGGCTCGTAGCCCAAGAGCGTCCGGGCACAGGTCAGGTCGGGGCAGCGTCGCTTGGGAGCATCCTCGTGTGGGTTAGGTTCATGTTCGATCCTGCTCTTGGACTGGGTGATACGTAGGACGGACTCGGCCACATCGAGGATCGTATGTTCTGCATCGTTGCCGATGTTGATGGGCTTTACTATGGGCGAGCGCAGTAGGGCGAGTATGCCGGCCACTATGTCGGATACATAGCACGGGCTGCGCGTCTGCCGGCCGTTGCCCTGCACGGTCAGGGGCCAACCGTGCAGGGCCTGCTCAACGAAGGTGGGCATCATGCGGCCGTCGTCCGACTTCATGCGAGGCCCGTAGGCGTTGAAGATGCGGACGATGCGGGTGTCCAGCCCATGCTTGCGATGGTAGGTCATCGTCAGTGCCTCGGCATATCGCTTGGCCTCGGCATAGACGCCCCGGACGCTGGTATGATCGATGTTGCCAGTGTAGGTCTCTGGCTGAGGATGAACCAGCGGGTCGCCGTACACCTCGCTGGTAGAGGCCATCAGGAAGGTAGCCCCCTCGTACCGGGCTAGTTCGAGGGCCGCTTTGGTGCCTTGGGCTCCAGCTTCCAGTATCTCCATCGCCATCGACTCTACGAGCGTCGGCGTGGAAGGACTGGCCAGATGAAGCACATAGTCGATAGAGCCAGACCCAACCTCTTTCATTAGTCTCGCCAGCAGGTGTTCTCCCTTCGACACGTTGGTCTGCAAGAACCGGAACGACGGGTTGTCCCACAGCAAGTGGGACAGGTTGTCGCCAGTGGATGTCAGGAGGCTGTCGAGGGCTATCACTTCATGCCTCTCAGCTAAAAGGGCGTCGCATAGGTGCGACCCTAAGAACCCGGCACCGCCGGTGATGATTGTCCTCATGTGTCCTGTGCTAGTATGTCCTCTTGTAATGGGCCAGCAGTCGCTCGCGCCGGGCCAGCAACTTCTCTAGGGCGTTCACGGCCTCGATGTCGCCTTGGGCCACCTTGGGCTGTATACTAGTCAGGGCCTCGTTGATGCGGGCTAGGTCGATGGCCCGTTGCACTTTCTGTTCGTCGAACCGCATACCTGCCTCGGCGATCAGTTCCTCGGCGACGACCTCGGCGTCGACTTTCAGCACCTTGACGGACGTGCGGATGCCCTGCCGCTTCATCGCCTCGGCGATCTGTCTCATGGAGTAGCCTCGTATGATACAATCCTTGACGTAGGCTTGTCGCTCCGCTGCTTTCATTGCAGTCGTGGGTTGATCCGGTTCACTGCTATGTTGCAGGAGCGACCCGTCAGTCCAATGGCATGAGCCGCAGCGGACCGCTTGAAGGACACGGCCCGGCCCCATTTGACCTTGAGCCGTTCTTCGCCCTGATGGTACTCGTCCCCCGACACCAGCCCGGTGTTGCCGCCCTTATTCCCTGAGTCCAATGCACACGTGAACAGGACGCGCTGGTCGTACAGCATAGCCCGATCCTCGCGCAGTATCTCCAAGAAATGATCTACGTCCTCGCGGCCTCCGTCCGGGTAGTGCTGTAAGACCTTGGCGTTGCCCCGTATTATTCGGAGCCCACCGCCCATGGTACCCACCGCCTTGAAGGGTTTTACGATATTGTCTGTCGAGCCGAAGATCCATGCGGTGGGCATGTCGCCGCAGCCCCCCCACGTCAGGTCGAGGTCTTGCAAGACCCGCACCATGTTCTCGATGTAGTTCAGGGTCTCTGTGGGGCTGGCACTCAGGCAATTGTTGCCGTCGGCCATGATCTCGATCCCCTGCAGGTCGTCATCGACAAAGGCCAGCGCGTCCTCGCTAAAATCCTCTTTCATCTTATTCATCACGCCGGCGTATCCATGGACGGGGACATGGGTGGCCAGTAGGTCGTCTGGCACCGCGGACGCATAGTCGTCGCGCTCGCGCTCATCCACATACCAAGTGGCCGTGGGCAGCAGCTCGCGTACGGATGGCACGTTCTCTGATCGCTTGCGCGACGGTATGATGAGGCGATAGTCCAGCGTCGGGTCCGGCGTCAGCATAGCAGGTTCAGCAGCTCTTTTCCGTGGATCGCCCGCATGACGGGCGTGTTGGGGCGATAGGTCGGTACACTCAGACCCACCGCCTCGCACAGGGCGCGGTACTCGCGCCGGTTGGCCGACTGAATGACCAGAAAGTCGTAGTGCTCCCCGGTCTTCAGCTCCAGATCTCTTTCTGCATCGGTCTTGCTGTGGAGTCCGCCATCCTCGCTCGCCGTTGGGGGTGCATGCTGCTTGATATGCTCTTGGATATCTTCCAAGATCGGATTGCTTTGAATGCTTCGGCCAATGCGTTCAACTATGCGCTGAAGCTTGTCCTTGGAGAAGCGAGCTGTGTCACGGGTAGCGTCCAGCGTGGCCAGCAGCAGGTCGGCCTCCGCCTCGTTCAGGTCAGTCGTCAGCACGGGCACGTCGGCCTCGGGGTCGAGGTTGGCCCGCAGGTGGCCGTCGAGGATGCGCCAGCCGTCGCCGTGCGGATAGACCAAGATCGCTTGGGCCCAGCCTATCTGCTCTATTAGTTGGCGCACCTGCTCGACCTGTCGGCCGGGATGGAGGCGTATGTTGTCCGGGTGGGGTGCCAAGCTCTTGGCCGGCACGGTCGTCAGGCCCGTGATTCGATTCTTGAGGTCCACTCTTGTCCCCAGGGCGTTGACGAGGAGGACCGCTTGAGCATCTGCACCGTGCTAGCCATCCCGATGTTGTATAGGGCGTCCAGTATGCCGAGTCCAGGGAGCCACTCCCGCTGCTGCTGGTCGTAAGGCCATGAGGTGAACCGGGAGCACCTCAGGTCTAGGCCCGCTTGCTGAAACACGAATGGGTTGAGGTAGTCTTTGGCTCCCGACCCGCTCAGGTAGGTCGATCCGCCTACGGCCTGTACGGCATCCACCAGTCGCTCATTGGGGCTGTCGCGGAGCGGTTCGCCTAAGTTCGAGGAACGCACGATCTCCAATTTCAGGCCCATGCCCTCAGCCATGTGGATAATCAGCCCCGTGTTCAGGTCGGCCAGCCGGGATCTCTTGAGGAGGCCGTAGGCCAACGGGCGGTAGAAGGGTGCTTTGCCATAGCAGACTTGCAGGGTGCGCCGGTGCTTGTTGTCCCATCCATCCCGCACGATCTCCACATCGCGGATCGCTTGGAGCCTGCGTCCGCGGGTGCGTACCGGCACGGTCAGCCATTGCGGTTCGCCATGCGTCCCCCGGATACGCACGCGGTTGGTGTAGCTGTTCTTGCTGTACTGTATGTCGTCCAAAAGCACCAACACATCCGACTGAAAGACTTTTTGCCAGAAGCCGATCCACGGCAGGTACGTTGGCTCGTGACAGCAAACCACTTTTTGCAGGCTCATGGGTACGAATTCGCCTAGTCTCTTAACTCCCTATAACGGGCATTGATACCTCCTTAATCGTTTGATCTACTTACATTTAGAGCCTATTGACCGCGCAGGTATTCGTCTGGTTTGGCCGCATTGGGCGGCCAGTACCCGTCCCGTGATTGACGCCATTGCGCGCCGCACAGGCCGCTGATCACGCTCCACTCGGACGGACTGGGGTCCGGGTCAGGGTGGAAGAGAAAGCGCTGGGCACCGGCGGCCTCCGAGGCTTTGAGAATACCGGCCAAGTCGCGGGCTGGCATGGCGTCGCCGGCGTGCGGAGAGCGGCCGGTGGACACCCAGAAGATGGTTTTATCCACGTCTTTGATGGCCTCTAGTGCGCGCCGCGTTTCGCTGTACACGACTTCGGCGAAGAACTCATCGGAAAAACCCATCTCCATGTCCAGCAGCGACTCGACATTGGGCAGGCGCAGGCCGAACAGCGATTCGACCAGCAGGAAGCAGTCGGCCTCAGTCAGGGAAGGGTTCCACTCGGCGAACTTTTGCACCCAGCGAGCAATAGTGCCGTACAGGCCGTCGAAGCCGCGATGCCAGTAGTAGTGCTTGGGAAAGATATAGTCAAAGTACGGCGGCATCTGCTGGTAATCTTGGCCGGTCAGAGAAGAGAAAGTGGTGATGCGCGGAATGCCGCCCAGTTCGACGTAGCGGTTCACGCCGTCCAAGTCGGCGCGGGCCCGCTCCCAAGAACGCCGCGATCTTTCCCGCCGGGCCCGCAGCCAGTAGAGGGCGTCTTCGTTGATATCAAAGAGATTCAGGCCGGCCAAAGTGCCGCCCGGGGCCCAATAGCGCACGAGGTCCGGGGTGAGGTTGTGGAAACGCTGACGCATATGGGCAATGCCGCGCTCCAGCCGGTCGATGGCAAAGCCCAAGTTGGCGAACTCGAGGCGCTCGCCGTCGCGCAAATCAAAGAGTTCGCCGCCGTGGTGCCAAGCCAGTTCGTAGTGGTTTTCGCCGGGCCCGTCGATGATCACCCCATCGACCTGTGGATAGCAATTTATCAAGCTCTGCACGTGGGCGGTGGTGCCGCTGTCGAATACCATGATATGCCAGCCGCGCCCGGCGGCGTCCTCCAGCATAGCGCTTAGTCCCCGCTCCTTTTCCAGATTGCGGCGTCCTTCCTCGGGCATTTTCAGCCCCAAGTCGGCGTAGGCTTTGGGATCTTGGGGAAACGCGGGGATTTGGCCGCCGTCGTCCTCTGTAAAAAACATGCGCCCTACCACAATGCCGCGCACTCCGCCATCTTCCCAAGCGTCGAAGATATGCTTGTAGTTGGCCATGTAGCGTTCGAGCGGATTGAAAACGAAAATCCAGCATTTCATCGTCCAATCTCCTAAGTTCACGGGTTTGCAACTTGACTTCCCTATCTCGGTTTGTAAAGCCGAGACCCCTTATCTTCCCCCTGGTATTTCGGCGGCGTAATCACCGCCTGCTGCGCCTTTGTCAACTCGGCGTAGAAATCCGGCGGGGTATAATCCCCCATCAGCGATTCGGCCTGGACACCGTGGTTATAGCGCAAGATCACTGAGCGCCGCTGGTGTTTGGCCGTCCACGGCAGGGCCCCGTGCATCAGCGTCTCGACAAAAAGTATCGCATCGCCAGCTTTGGCCGGGATCTGCACGATGCGATCTTGGTGCGCCTCGTAAAGCCGAATCTCGTCCGGGCAGGGATAGTTGGCCTTATGGCTGCCGGGCAGACAGGCAAAACCCCCATCCTCCGGCCCTACATCCGCCAACTGCACGGCGATATTGGTCATCCCGCAAAACATCCGGCCATTGCGGTAGAGGAAACCCCGCGAGCGGTCGAGCGGCTCGCCTCCCTCGTGGAACCAGAAGCCTTCGGCCCCTTCATCCATCGCGATGATCCCCAAGCCCTCTAGGCGAAAACCCGGTCCTAGCAATTCTTCCAGATAAGGCTTGAACCTCGCATGGGCGATCATCGCCCGGAACGGATCGCAATGCGGTTTGTCCCACGTCAGCATCCCGCCCAAATCGCCGCGTCCCTGTGTGCCCTTGAGCGTCTCCGACTCGTGGGCCAAGTCATTGGCACGAATGCCGATTTGATGGGCGTGGTGGTCAATCGCCGCATTGGCCACCGCCACTTCCTCCGGCGAAAGTGCACCCTCGATCACCAGATAGCCGTGTACTTCAAAGAGATACTTTTCCGCTTCGTCCATAGTCTTCCTGCTTCTCTTTACACCTTATGGAATGTTGACACACACAAGGTCCATCCGTCAGCCCATACGGCGCAAATACTACGCCGCCCAGTCAAGCGGGCAGCACCTCGCGCAAGACCCGCAGGTAATTCCCGCCGCAGATCTTGCTCGTATCCTCCTCGGTGAATCCCGCATCCAGCAAGCCCTCTACCACCCAAGGCAACACCGCACTGTTGAAGTGGGTGCCGATCCCTACGCCATCCACCCCCATCACATCAACGGCGTAGCGCACCTGCACCAAGGTCTCCTCCAACTGTTCTGGCGCGACCGCCCGATAGGGCGCGTCCCCCGGCGGCCGGGTGATCGGCGGCGGGATCCCCAACATGCCTCCGCGCTCGGCCAACGCCCGCATAACCTCGTCGGGTGCCGCCCTGAGATCGCCGACCAATGCCCGCGGATTCGAGTGCGAGTCGGCCACCGGCTTTGTCGATACTTCGATGATATCGAGGGCGCAGGGGTCATTGCTATGGGCTAGGTCAATAAGGATTCCGGTCGCGTTCATCTCCGCAATCATCCGCACCCCCAACTCGGTCATCCGCCCGCCCGAACGGGTCTCATTGGAGGCGTCCCAACCCAACTCGCGGGTCGCTTGGCCCAGGGTGATCATCCGCAGCCCGAGGCGGGCGAACATCCGCAGGATGCCAGGGCTGTCGCCAAACCAGTCGCTGCGATTGGCCCCCATCAATACCGCGACCTTGCCCGCCGCCTGCGCAGCATCCAAGTCCCGGGCGGTCCGCACTAGCATCACCTGCTCGGGATGGGCTTCGACGTTTAGCAAAAAACGGTCGAGCACCCCCAGCACCAATTGGGTCGGATTCTTGATCGCCAGACTCAGGAACATATCCTCGCCGCCGCGGCCCGGACGCCATTCCGACTCTTGGCGCCACAGTGGTTTGTAGTTGTCGTCGTAGTAGGCCGCTCCCCCCTTGCACATCACCACCCCCACCCCCCATTCGGCAAACTTGGGAAAGTCCCCGCGGCAACTGCTCGCGTCTTTTTTGCCCAGATCAATATCGTCGATCGCGAAACGGGGATGGGTCAGGTTTAACCCCAGCGCATCGCATACTGGATGCGGCCAAATGCGTCCGGAGGGCAATCTCATTGTCATCTTATTCACCGAGAGCTTGGTCAAAATCCCGGCGGCAAGCGGCCAAAATCTGCGCCAAGGCAAAATCGCCGCCATAAGCCAGCATCTGCGCCCCTTGTGCGCGGTATTTGGCCAGCAACTCGGGCGTACCGGCGGGTATCCCCCAGGCTTTGCCGTGTTTTTTCGCCGCCCCCGCGACTTTGGCGACGGCCTGATCGAGATCGACATCCCCCTCGGCCAAACCGAGCCGCAGCCCCAAGTCCGCCGGGCCGACGAAGAGCCCATCCACCCCCTCGACCACCGCGATCTCGTCGACATTGGCCAGTGCTTGCGGGGTTTCGATCTGCAAGACGACGAAGGTCTCGCGATTGGCGTCGTCGATATAGGTACTGCCCTCATGCCATACGTCGAGACCGAAATCGCCGTCCAAACCCGCCCCGTCCAAACCGCGATTGCCCAAGGGTGGGTACTTCACCGCCGCGACGATTTGGCGCGCCAAGGCCGCAGTGGAAACCAGCGGCATCATCAGACCGGTCGCCCCGTCCTCGAGATAGCGGTAGAGACGGGTGCGCTCAAGCGTCGGGGCCCGCAACATGCAATCGATATCGCAGGCGCGACATAAGGCCAAGAGGCCCTGGACCTCGCGCTGATCCATCGCCCGGTGCTCCAAATCGAGCCAGATGCCGTCATAGCCGTTGTGGGCGGCATAGCGCACGAAGAACGGCAGATAATGCCCTAGGGCACAAATGCGGGCACACCGCCCTGTGCGTACTTTGTCCAAGACTTTGCTCTTTCTCATATTCCCCGCTTTGTCCATTGTCGATCTACTCCTCCTTGCATCGTATGGAATGTTAATTGTCCGCTGGCCCTTACTCACGACGCTCCCAAATCTCCACGGAGCCATCCTCGTCGTCGACCAGCGTCAGACGGTTTCCTCTCAGGGTATATTCCTCAGAGATAGTCCGAACTTCACCCCCGATCGGGTCAAAAACCGTTACGAGTCTGTCGCCGACGATCTCCCATGATCCCGAGACGCGATCTCAATTCCTTCCACTTCAATCGACAGCCTGAAGGTGCCGTCTGCACGTAAGACCCAGACCAGTTCGCCGTCTTCCGAATCCGTCGCTGAGACTAGAACCCAAGTGCCGACGAGATCGTCCCCGGGTGCTGTGGGGGAGTCGCCGCATGCCAAGAAGAGGCCGGAGGAAGTATAGCTACAGTCAGATATTTCATCGGAATGTTGGTTCTCCCTTCAGTTAAGGCAATCTATACTATCGCAAATACGCCTGCTCCACCTTCGCAAACGCCTCGGCAATATCCGCCACTTCCCGCGCGGAAAAATTCTCGTGGATCGACATGATGAAGTGGCTCTCAACCGAGGCGACGGCGTTGGGACAGGCAAACTGTGCATTGCGGTCTCCCCCATACGCCGGCAATCCCCACGGGTAGTCGCTGTTAGGAAAGACCTGCCGCTCCCTAAACCAGATCATCTCGGAGGTGATATAGCGATACGAGGCTGTCACCGGAATGCCCTCGGCAGCCACGGCCCGGGCAAAGCCGTCTTTATCGACCCGGAGCTTGGCTGCCTCTACGTGGAAGCGCATAAACCAGTACACCCCCTCCGACTCAGCCACCTGCCATCCCAATCGCACCGCCTCGCGCTCGGCAATAGCCTCGGCAATCTGCGCCGCTACCCGACGCCGCTTGGCGATCATCGCATCGAGCTTTCTTAGCTGCACCCGCCCAATGGCGGCCGACAGGTCGTTGCCGTTGAGGTTGAGCCCGGCGCGCAGGTTGGAGGTTGCATCTGTATTAAAAGGCTTGCCCCGGTCGGCAAAGCGCTTGGCCTCCCAGCAGAGTTCTTCGTCGCGGGTAAAAACCACTCCGCCCTGCGGGCCTGTCGCGTGGTGCTTGCCGCTCATGGTCGAAAAGGCCGCCACCGTGCCCAACGATCCCGCTAGCTGTCCCTTGTAGCGCGTCCCGTGGGCCTGGGCGCAATCCTCGATGACCGGGATGCCGCGCTCCTCGGCTAGTGCCAAAATTGGCGTCATATCCGCTGGTTCGCCGGCAATATGGGCCACGACAATGGCGCGGGTGTGGGGCGTTAGCACCGCCTCAATCTGCTCCGCACCCGCGTTGAACGATCCCGGCGCGGCATCGGCGACCACCGGCACTTGGCACAACAGAGCCGCGGGCATCGCTCCACCCGGATCCGTAATCGGCGGGATCACTACCTCGCCAGCCGCTTCTAGCTTTAGGGCCCCCAATGCCGCGTAGAGCGCTGTGGTACCCGAATTGACCAAATCGGCGTAGCCGCCCCCTATAAAGGCGGCAAACTCCCGCTCATAGGCCAATTCCTCTGGGCCGCTGTAGCCGATTGCATCGCCGCTCTCCATTGCCGCGGAGAACAGCCGCAGCGCGGCTTGGCGCTCCTCAGCCCCAAAGAGGTGCCGCTGGGGAAATGGCGTCTCGCGGACCTTGGCCCCCCCGTCTATTGCCAACATAGCGTTTGCTTTCCTTCCTCGACGGTGTGCCACTGGCGCTAGCCAGAGCCACCAGTAATTTAGAAGCGGTCTGGAAATTCCGGGTGCGCCCCGAGCGCCTGTCTTGCCTAAAGGCCGGGTGAAGCAGGCGCGACAGGCCGCGAGGGGTTTAAGCAAGATCGCACCTCTCGCCGCCTATCTATAATAGTACACCTCAATAGTACACCTCTACTGATTTGCACAAAAGACACGACCCCTACTCCAGCCTGCGCGTCCCGCTCTTCCGACGTTATCTCATCGCCTCCGCGCTGGTGCGGATGGGTACGGCCGCCCAGGGCTTGGCCATCGGTTGGGAGGTGTACGACCGCACCGGCCAAGCACTCTCCCTCGGCATGGTCGGCCTCGTCCAAGCCATCCCCATGCTGCTGTTGACCCTGCCCGCCGGGTATCTAGCCGACGTCTTTGATCGCCGCAAGCTGATGATGCTCAGCTTGGCTGGCGCGACGCTCGCTTCGCTGGGCTTGGCCGTCTTTAGCTGGTACCAGATGCCGATCCACTCGATGTACTTGTTGCTCTTTTTGGATTCGTCCTTCCTCCGCCTAGGCTGGCCCGCACAACGGGCCATTGCGCCCCTGTTGGTCCCGGACGCGCTCTTTGAAAACGCCGCCAAGTGGTCAACCAGCCTGCAGCAGATCACCGGCATCGCCGGGCCGGCCATCGGCGGTTTTGTCATCGCCTTCAATCTCCAAGCCGCCTACCTCCTCAGTGCCGTCTCCTCTGCGGCCTTCATCCTCTTCCTCAGCACCATGGTCTTGCCTCCCGCCCCGCGCATCCAAGGGGGCAATATGTTCGCCCAGATCGCCGTTGGGTTGCGCTTCGTCCGCGAGCAGCCGCTCCTACTCGGCGCAATCTCGCTCGATCTCTTCGCCGTACTCCTAGGCGGCGCAGTGTACCTCTTGCCCATCTTCGCCCGCGAGATCATCGACCTCGGCCCCGTCGGCCTCGCACCCGAAGCCGCGCTCGGCTGGCTGCGTGCAGCCCCCGCCATCGGCGCCAGCATCACCGCCTTGGCCATCGCCCATTTGCCACCGACTCGCCGCACCGGCAAGACCTTGCTCTGGTGCGTGGCCGGCTTTGGCGCGGCGACCATTCTCTTTGGCCTCTCGCAAAACTTCTGGTTCTCGCTGCTGATGCTGGCGTTGATCGGTGCCTTTGACAACGTCAGCATGGTCATCCGCCGCGTCATCTCGCAGATGGGCACTCCCAACCAGATGCGGGGCCGGGTCCAAGCCGTCTCCGCCATCTTCGTCGGTGCTTCCAACGAGATCGGCGGCTTTGAATCCGGGCTGGTGGCCCAGCTCTTCAACCCAGTCTTCTCCGTCGTCAGCGGTGGCATTGGCACGTTGCTCGTCGTCGCCGCTTGGACCGGCCTTTTTCCCTCGCTGAGAAACTTGGGCAGCCTCGCGTCGCTGACAGCCCCGCGCTCGACACCCAACCAGCGGGAATGAGAGACCGATGCTCTGCGCCACTCTGAGTTACGTATTCGCCGGAGCACCGAGGCCCTCAGTTCCCGTCTGAACGCTTCGAGACCCAGCAGACCTTGGGAGGGACACCGACTAGCCCGCGACCTAGTATCTGGTATCACCGCATCTCCCACCCGGCCCAAATGACTTGCGCCTCGTAGCCCAAGCAAATAGTATAGACCGCGACCCCGCAGACGCCGCAAAACACAGGGAAGGGACATGAAGAAAAAACTTTTCATCACCGGCGCCGCCGGCAAGGTCGGGTCCGGCCTGCGCCGTCACCTCAAAGACCGCTACGACTTTCGCCTGCTCTTCCACCGCAATATCCCCCCGGTCGAACCAAACGACGAGATCGTGGTCTCCGATCTCGCCAACTTCGAGAACATGGTCGAGGCATGCGAAGGTATAGACACTATCGTCCACCTCGGCATCGCCATCGTCCAGCGGGGTTATCCGCGTACGCGCTACAACCAGATGATCATGGAGACCAATATCCAAGGCACCTACAACATCTTTGAGGCCGCCCGCATCAACAAGGTCCCGGTCGTCGTCTTTGCCAGCACCAATCACGTAACGGGCTTCTACGAGAAAGAAGGCATCTACACCACCCCCGATATGCCGATCCGCCCCGACAGCATGTACGGCGTCAGTAAGGCCTTCGGCGAAGCACTCGGCCGCTTTTACTACGACGAGTACGGCATCTCCACCTACTGCCTCCGCATCGCCAACTATCCCGACACCGAGGAAGTCAACAGCACCTATCCTCCCGGCGAAAACCGCTGGCTCAGTGCCCGCGATGTCTCCGAGCTAACCGCCTGCTGCATCGAGGCCCCCCGGCCCCAATTCGGCATCTTCTACGGAGTTTCACAGGGCGCGGACAAAAAGTGGGACCTCGCCAACGCCAAAGAACTCGTCGGCTGGGAGCCCCAAGACCGCGGTGCGCCCTCGCCGTGACCAACGTGGCCCACTTGGGCGGCGGCTACGCAGAGTCCGCACCCGACCCCGGCCCTACCATAGCAGCTCTCCTGCAAGCCGCTCGCCCCGGCAGCCCGTCTTCCCGCCTCGTGGTCTTGGGCGGGCCGCCCGGGGTCGGCAAAACCGCCATCGCCCAAGCCCTCCTCGCGCTCTGCCCAAACACCTTTCTCCTCGACAAAGACCAAACGGCCGCTGGTTTTATCCTCGAAGCGGGCGCACTGCGGGGCGACGCGCCCTCCACGGCCTACGGCACTCAGCACTACTGGCAAAAGCTCCGTCCCCTCGAATATGCCAGCACCCTCTCCGCAGCTTGCGCTAACCTCGTCGGCACCCGCCAACTTCTTCTCGTCGGCGGCTTTGGCCCCGAGCTAGGCGCGGATGCCCTCTGGGAGGGTCTAGCTGCAAACATAGCCCCAGCCGCCCTCCGCGTCCTCCACCTCGATCCACCGCCCCTAGACATTTGGCGCGCCCGCATGGCCAGCCGCGGCTCCCGCACCGACGCTCCCTATTTTGCCAATCTCGCGCGAGCCCTCGGCAGTCTTCCCGTCTGGGCCGGTGCCGTCCGCATCCCGACAGACGGCCCCCTGCACGCGGTCGTCCAACGCGCCCTCAACGCCCTCAGCTAAAGGCACGAGGGTTGTGTGCATCAAGGTTGACTTTTCTCGGTTTTTCCCTTTATCTTTTGGGATGTTATGTTAATCGTCCACAGTGCCTTAGGCTACTGCGTTCTCCTTGTTATAGCCTATCTCAGCGGCCGCCGCACCCGCTCCATTCCCTGGAAAACCATCGGTATGGCCACGGTGCTCCAGCTCCTGCTGGCCGCCATCCTGCTGCAACCAGCCATCCGCTCGCTGGTGTTTGGTCTCGCCAGCGACTTGACGACCCTACTCAAAAGAACCGCACTCACCGCCAATGAGTCGCTGCTGTTTAGCGGCATGAGCGCAGAGTCGTTCGTCCGCGAGCACGGGCCAGTAGTCGCCCTCGAAATCGCGGCAATTCTCATCTTTGTGGCCTCGCTTTCGCGTGTGCTCTACCACTACCGGCTCCTCCCTTGGGTCATCGCCCGGCTCAGCCGGTTCATGCAGAAGTCAATGGGCGTCAGCTCCGCCGAGAGCGTCGGAATGACCGCCAATCTCTTTCTCGGCATGACCGAAGCCCCGCTCCTGATCCGCCCCTACGTGGCCCGCCTCACCGAAAGCGAGCTGCTGTGCCTGATGATCGGCGGCATGGCCACCATCGCCGGCACCGTGATGACCATCTACGCGACCATGCTCGGAGCGATCCACCCGGATATTGCCGGGCACCTCTTCGTCGCTTCGCTGATCAGCGCACCGGCTGCCATCGCCGTATCCAAGCTCATGATCCCAGAAACGGCACGGGCGGAAACGGCACAAGAGAAGGCGGAACTGCCCCCTAGGGACACCCTCAATGGCCTCGACGCGGCCGCCCGCGGCGCGGCCGAGGGCATGCACTTGGTGCTCAACGTCCTCGCCATGCTCATCGCCTTTCTCGGACTAGTCGCCTTGGTCAACTATGGCCTGAGCTATCTCGACGCCCTGTTCAACGGCACGCCAAGTAGCTGGAGCTTGCAAACCATAGCCGGCGTCCTCTTCCACCCCCTGACGTGGTTGATGGGTATCCCTTGGGAGGAAGCGCGGCTCGTCGGCGAGCTCATGGGCCTGAAAACCATTCTCAACGAATTCGTCGCGTACCTAGCACTCGCCCAGCAGATGGAAGGCAACGCCGCCTTGAGCACGCGCTCGTTCATCATCGCCACGTACGCCCTATGCGGCTTTGCCAATTTTGGCTCCGTAGCTATTATGATCGGCGGCATCGGCGGCATCGCGCCCGAGCGGCGCGGCGACTTGGCGCGCTTGGGGCTGCGCTCGCTGGTGGGCGGTACGCTCGCGACCATGGCGACCGGCTGCGTGATTGGGCTATACCTGTGAAACGCAGTGACACTTCGGGCGTCATACACTAGCTAGCTAAAGCGGGAAGCAGATGAAGAGAAAAAAGACGACCTATCGCGCCCGGTTTGACGGACACCGGCGGCTCGCTGCCGCGGTCATCATCCAAGCCGTCAAAGACGTGCAGACCGCGGATTGCAATCAAGAGCGGCAGACGGCTATCGACTTCCTCACCGGGGACATGTGGCCCTTTTCCGATGTGCTCGACCTGCCTTTAGACGGTCGCGCCCTCTGCGAGTACCTACGCACTATGGAGATCGCTTCCACCGAACCCCTTGGCTGACCTTCGGCAGAAGCGGTATTTCCCGTGGCGCATCTAACCCGGAGACGACCCCTCATGGAACTTTCGCCCGCGCAGATTCGCTTCTTCGAGACTTTCGGCTACCTCTACTTCCCGCGGCTTTTTGCCCCCGACGAGATCGCCTGGATCACCGAGGAGTTTGAGATCTCCATCCAAGCCTACGGCAACGGTGCTCAACACGACGGCACCAAGCGCACCATGTTCGGCGGCCCCATCGAGCACCGCGAGCGGCTTTGCACCCTCATAGACGACGAGCGCATCGTCGGGATCTGCAACGGCGTCCTCGGCGCGAACTTCAACTACGCCAGCGGCGACGGCAACTACTACAGCGGCGATACCGGCTGGCACCCCGATGGCAATTGGGGCCAGCTTTTCTCGGTCAAAATCGCCTTCTACTTAGACGACCTGACCCGCGACACGGGCTGCCTGTGCATACTGCCCGGCAGCCACCACCCCAACCACTTCGTCCGCGCCGAGGGCCTTGACCTCAACAAGTCTATGGAGCTGTTCGGCGTCGAGCCGCGCGATGTCCCCGGCAACCTCGCGCTCGAGACAACCCCCGGCGACCTCGTCATCTTCAACCACGACCTCTATCACGCCTCCTTCGGCGGCGACCAGCGGCGGCGCATGTTTACCATGAACCTCACCCGTCCCTGCACCAACTATGCAGACCAAGCCACCCTCAAAGACTATCTCCGCCAGCACTCTCCCGGCGGCTACCAAGTCGTCACCGGCGGCGGCATGTTCTATCCCACCATGCTCGATACCGCCAGCCCAGAGCGCATGGTTCATCTGCGCCAATGCGCCGAAGTCCACGACGAGATCTTCCCAGAATTAGCGCGGCATTGACGGCCAGCCCACTCGTGTAGATATTTTCTACGCGCCCGTAGCTCAGTTGGCAGAGCAGCTGACTCTTAATCAGCGGGTCCAGGGTTCGAGCCCCTGCGGGCGCACCATCTTTGCCGAGGGGGTGCGGATGCCGTTTCCGCATCCCCTTTGGTTGCGGATTCGCGCCTTCCCATCGCCCTGCCTCATCCTTGACATTTCGCAGTTCAAAGCATAAAATAGCCTCTCGTTTCAGCCGCCTTAGCACCTCCCATTCCCATCGCCATGGCCGACTCCATAGCCAAACTGGAAAAAGCATTCCGACGCGATCCGGATTCCCCGCGCTTTGCTCGCCTCGCCGATCTCTATCTCAAGCGCGGGCGCATCGAGCGAGCCCTCGAGCTTTGCCAAAAGGGCTGTGCGAATTTTCCCGATTACGCCACTGGCTTTATCGTCCTCAGCAAGTGCTATGAGAAACGGGGGGCCTTGGAAGAAGCGCGCGAGGCCATGGGGCAAGCCCTGCGACTCGACCCGGAAAACCCCGGCGGGTACAAGCGCCTCGCCCACCTCTTTGAGCAACTCGGCGTCGCGCCGCTGGCCTTGAAAAGCCTACGCCAAGCCGCATACCTCGATCCTTTCGATGCCTCTCTAGCAGAGCGAATCGACCGCTTCAGCAGCCGAACCCGCCAAGACGCGCCCGCGCCCGAAGCCGAAGAGTTTGTCGCCAGCACGCTCCCGGAAGCCCTCGAAGCCGAAACTCCTCAGCCCCAAGCCCTGCCGCCTCGGTCGCCAGAAGACCACGAGGACCTGTACGGCGACACCAACGACAGCGAATTGCTCCGCCTCTTGCAGGAGATCGAAGAAGAGAAAGCCGCCGAACCGGTGCCCGCACCTGAGGAGCCGCCCACCCCGGCCAACAGCGAGCCGAGCGCACCGAAACGCAAGCGCATCGCCACCATGACGCTGGCCGAGATCTACACCACTCAGGGCTTGACCCAGAAGGCGATAGAAACGTATCGCGAGCTCCTCGAACAGGAGCCGACCAACATCATCATCCGCAGCAAGCTAACTTCGCTACAAAAAGACAGCAACGCACACTAACGGGAGCGATATGGCAGACACCACGGATTTTAGAAACGGTTTTACTATGTCTCTCGACGGTGCGATCTTCTCCATCGTCGAGTTTCAGCACGTCAAACCGGGCAAGGGCAGTGCCTTCGTGCGCACCAAGCTCAAAAATACCAAGACAGGTGCCGTGCTCGACCGCACCTTCCGCTCGGGCGACAAGGTCGAAGCAGTCCGGCTCGAAAGGCACCAGATGCAATATCTATATTCCGACCAAGGACTGTACTACTTCATGGACTTGGACACCTACGATCATATCCCGGTGTCCGCAGAGATCGTCGGCGCGGCAAGTAACCTCCTCAAAGAAGGCGAGAACGCTTTCCTCCTCATAGCAGGCGAGGAGGTCGTCGCCGTTGACCTACCCAACTTCGTCTCCCTTGCCGTCTCCCACACCGAACCGGGCGTCAAGGGCGACACCGCCACCGGCGCGGTCAAGCCAGCCACCTTAGAGACCGGCTACGTGGTACAAGTGCCACTCTTTATCAATAGAGGCGATCGGCTCAAGGTCGATACCCGCACTGGCGAATACGTAGAGCGCGTTTGAGAAAGGACGACACCTCCTGTGAACGAAGGCAAGCTGCGCAAACTGCTAGAGCTTTTCCACGATAGCGACATAGAAGAGTTAGAGATCCAACACAGCTTCTGGCACGGTACGCGCATCCGCCTGGCCCGCAACCGTGCGCCCTCACCAGTGGCACCCGCCGCGCTAGCGCCCATCGCGCCCACGCCCACTGAACCCACTGAGCCAGCGCCTACCGAAAAAACCGACGACGGTCTGCACGAGGTGCTCTCGCCCATGGTCGGCACGTTTTACCGGGCTGCCTCGCCCGAGGCCGACCTCTTTGTGCGCGAGGGGCAGCGCGTCGAAAGCGGCCAGACCCTCTGCATCATCGAAGCCATGAAGATCATGAACGAGATTCCAGCGGATATCCAAGGCGAAGTAGTCGAGATCCTCGTCGGCGACGCCCAGCCCGTTGAGTACAATCAAGCCCTGTTCAAAATTCGCCCCAGCTAAGACGGCTGTGTTCGAGAAAGTCCTCATCGCCGATCGCGGCGAAATCGCGTTGCGCGTCATCCGCGCCTGCCAAGAGATGGGCATCGCGACGGTAGCCGTCCACTCCCTTGCCGACACCCACTCCCTGCACGTGTCCTTTGCCGACGAGGACGTCTGCATCGGGCCGGCTGCCGGCAAGGACAGCTACCGCAACATTGTCAATATCATCAGCGCCGCCGAACTGACTAACGCCGACGCGATCCACCCCGGCTATGGCCCCTTGGCCGAAAACGCCGATTTCTCCGAGATCTGCGCCGATTGCGGGATCCAGTTTATCGGCCCGCCGACCGCGTCCATCCGCAAGATGGGTGACAAGGCCGTCGCCCGCCACACTATGCAGGAGGCCGGCGTGCCCATAGTGCCGGGCAGCGAGGGCGCACTTCAATCGCTGGACGACACCCGTCAATGGGCGGAAAAGATCGGCTTCCCGCTGCGTCTCAAGGCCGCTGCTGGCGGCGGCGGGCGCGGTATGCGGGTCGTCCGCAGCATGGATGAATTAGAAGAAGCCTATCAGATGGCGCGCCGCGAAGCACGCACTGCCTTTACCAGCGACGCAGTGTACATGGAACGCTCCATCGAAGAGTCGCGCCACATCGAAATCCAAGTTCTCGGCGACCAGCACGGGCACCTCGTCCATCTCGGCGAGCGCGAATGTTCCATCCAGCGTCGGCACCAGAAGCTCTTGGAAGAAAGCCCCTCGCCAGTAGTCGACGCCGACTTGCGCCAACGGCTCGGCGAGTCCGCCCTCGCCGCCGCAGCGGCCGTCGGCTACTACAGCGCGGGCACCATTGAGTTCCTCGTCGGTTCAGACCACAACTTCTACTTCATGGAGATGAATACCCGCATCCAAGTCGAACACCCGGTCACCGAGATGGTCACCGGCATCGACTTAGTCGGGGAACAGATCCGCATCGCGGCTGGCGAATCCCTGAGCTTTGGCCAAGAGGACATCCAGCTCAAAGGGCATGCCATTGAATGCCGGATCAACGCCGAGGATCCCGCGCGAAACTTCATCCCCTCTTCGGGCATCATCGAGGCCCTCCACCTGCCGGGCGGACCCGGCGTCCGCATCGACAGCCACATCTATCAAGGCTACGAGATTCCTCCGTACTACGACTCCCTGCTGGCCAAGGTCATCGCCTACGGCCCCGACCGCCAAGGTGCCATAGCGCGGATGCGTCGAGTCTTAAGCGAATGCACCATAGAAGGCGTAGCCACCACTCTGCCCTTTCACCAAACCCTACTCACCGAACCCGACTTTATCGCCGGGCAGTTCGACACCAACTACGTAGCCAACGCGGAGCGGCCGTCTTAAACAAGCACGAGAGGCGTTTATGAGCCAGACCCAGATCCCCGAACACTTGCTCTACTCGGAAAGCCACGAATGGCTTCTACTAGAAAGCGGCATCGCCACCATCGGCGTTACGGATTTTGCACAAACCGAGTTGGGAGACATAGTATTCGCCGAGTTGCCCGAGGTGGGCGAACACCTCGAAAGGGGCGAAACCTTCGGCACGCTCGAGGCGGTTAAGACCGTCGCCGACCTCATCGCCCCGACTTCCGGCGAGATGCTAGAAGTCAACGACAGTCTCGCAGAAGGGGCCGAACAGATCAACGAAGACCCTTATGGCGGCGGTTGGCTGCTCAAGATCCGCATCGACGACTCTGCGGACTTGGAGTACTTACTCAGTGCCCAAGATTACGCCGACCTGCTCGCCAACCACTAACCTTGCACTTGTTCATCACAAGTACGCTTTTTATAAGAAGCCGTCTGAAAATTCCGGGTGCGCCGCGCACTTCGCCGCGCCTGTCCTGCCTAAAGGCAGGGTGAAGCAGGCGCGACAGGCCACGAGGGGTTTGTCGCGCCTAAAGGAGCGGTGAGGCAGACAGCTTCTAAGGAATGCAAATTGTGTCGTGGGAGGGTGAAGCTATATAAAATCCAATCCGAGGGTTGGAACATGCTAGAAACGGCTTAAAAGCTTAAATTCAACTAGCTCTACACCGTGGATGGACCCTTGCTGGAAAGAACCGTACTAGTCCTCAATCAAAACTACGAGCCCCTGAGCGTCTGCAGCGTACGCCGGGCCTTGCTGCTGATCTTGCGCGGCAAGGCCGAAGCCGTCGAAAAGATGGGCGAGGTAATCCACTCGATCTCCCAAGACTATCCGGTGCCCAGCGTCGTCCGCCTCGGGCGCTACATCCGCGCCCCGCGCCGACGGGTCGTGCTTTCCAAGCGCAATATCCTCAAGCGCGATAACCATCAGTGCCAGTACTGCGGCAGCAAAGACGGCAAGCTGACGGTCGATCACATCGTGCCGCGCACCAAAGGAGGTCAAGGGACTTGGGAAAACCTCGTCTGCGCCTGCTCCCTGTGCAACAACAAGAAGGGCGAACACCGGCCCGAGCAAGTCGGCCTCGTGCTGCGCACTAACCCCAAGCGCCCCAACAACGTGAGCTTCATCCGCAACTTCGTCGGCATCGACGATCAGCGCTGGAAACCATATCTTTTTATTGACTAAGGCAGGCGCTCTCATGGAACGCGACGCGATCGAACAAGAAGAATCGGCTCTCTACGAAGTCAAGCTCGACGTCTTTGAAGGTCCGATGGACCTGTTGCTCTATCTGATACGCAAAGACGAGTTGGACATCTACGACATTCCCATCGCCCACATCACCACCCAGTACTTGGGCTTTTTGCAACACATTCACCAGCTCGACATCGAGCAGGCCAGCGACTTCATCCTCATGGCGGCCACCCTGCTGCGGATCAAGTCGCAGATGATGCTGCCCCGCGAGGAACTCGGTCTCGACGACGACGGCGAAGAAGACCCAAAGGCAGAGTTGGTCCGCCGCCTGCTAGAGTACCAGCAGTTTAAGGACATCGCCGACTGGTTGGGCGTGCGCAAAGACGAGCGGCGCGACGTGTACCTGCGCCGCCAAGGGCCTGGCGACAGCGTTAAAGAGTCGGCCCAGTTACGGCCCGTATCGCTCTTCGACCTATTGGTCGTGTACAAGCACGTGCTCGACACTGTGCCCAAAAACCTAGTACACCAAATCGTCGAAGAAGAGGTCTCGGTCGCCGAGTGCATAGACTATCTGTTGGCGGTGCTCGTGCGCTGCTCGCGCATCAGCTTCATGGACTTGCTCCAAGGCCGCGACCGCCAAGCCCTAATCGCCACCTTTGTCGGGGTCCTAGAACTGCTCAAATCGCAGCGCGTCCGCGTGCAACAGGCGCGGCCTTTCGACGAGATCTGGATCGAACAATCACCACTCCAACCGACCGCAGCGGAGGCTATTCAGACCCGTGACCCATGAACCCACAGCGGCCTCGCGTGACGTCGATCCTGCGAAGGCTCGGGCGATCATTGAGGCCCTTCTGCTGACGGCGACCGAGCCGGTGACCCCGGGCCGCCTCGTCCACCTGCTCGCCGGGTACAACGGCCGCGATATCCGCGAGGCCATCGACGCGCTCAACGCCCAGTACGAAGCGGCCGGGCACGGGATCGAAGTCGTCGAACTAGCGGGCGGCTATCAGCTCGCCTCGCGCCAAGAATGCGGACCTTGGCTGCGCAAGTATCACAAGACCTCGCGCCAAGTGCGCCTCTCGTCGGCGGGCCTCGAAGTCCTCGCCATCGTCGCCTTCAAGCAGCCAGTAACCCGCGTCGAGATCGACAACATTCGCGGCGTTAGCTCGGCCAGCGTGTTGCAAACGCTGATGGAACTCAACATGGTCCGCCTCGCCGGCCGCTCCGAGGGCATTGGCAAGCCCATGCTCTTTGGCACGACCCGAGAATTTTTGGTCCATTTTGGTCTGAGGGGCTTGGGCGAGTTGCCCAAGCCCAAGGAATTAGAAGAGCTACTCGCCGAAGGCCAGCAGCCGACCGCAGCCCGCCAGCTCGCCTCCGAGCTGGACGAGTTGCAAAAGCAGGCGGAGGAAGGGGACGAAGGTGAACGTTCCTGAGCCGCAAATGCGCCTCAATCGCTTCTTGGCCCGCTGCGGCGTGGCCTCGCGCCGCCACAGCGATGCACTGATACAAAGCGGCGCGGTGCGCGTCAACGGCGAGGTCGTCGCCGAGCCAGGCCGAGTAATCGCCGTGAGTGCCGACCGAGTCGAGTGCCGCGGCCGGATCCTCGCCCTGCCCGGCCAGTATGAATATGTGCTTTTGCACAAACCGGTCGGATATCTAGTCACCCGCAGCGACCCACGCGACCGGCCCACGGTCTTTGACCTCTTGCCCGACCTCCACCCAGGCACCGTGCCCGTGGGTCGTCTCGACCTCGATACAACCGGGCTTTTGCTGCTGACCGACGACGGTGCCCTCGGCCATCGGCTGCTGCACCCGCGCTTTCTCGTCGCCAAACGCTACGAGGCCATCGTCAGCGGCGACCCGCACGAGGACCAGCTCGGCCGGCTGCGCGAAGGCATCGCACTCGGCGACGGACCCACAGCACCGGCTCAGGTACAAGTCGAGGATCGCTGGAGTAGCGGTTGGACCAAGCAGGCGCGGCTGACCCTTTGCATTCACGAGGGGCGCAAGCGCCAAGTCCGCCGCATGCTCCGCGCCGTCGGCTACCCGGTTCGGCAATTGACGCGGGTCGAATTTGCCGGGCTGACTCTCGGCCCGCTCGCCGCCGGCCAGCACCGCCGCCTCAGCCCCGGAGAGGCCCGTCGCCTCAAAGCCGAGGTCGGCTTGTGAAGCGACGCGGGCTAGTCATCGCCATTGATGGCACCATCGGTACCGGCAAAACAACCACGGCGCGGAGAGTGGCCCAGCGGCTGGGCTATCGCCACCTCGACACCGGGGCCATGTACCGAGCCGTAACCTTAGCAGCAATCCGTCGTGGGGTGAAACCTGCGGCCGCGGCCGCGCTGGAGGACCTATTGGCGACCTCGACCATAGATTTGGACTCTGGCCGGGGGCACGTCCTGCTCGACGGACAGGACATAAGCGAAGCCATTCGCCGGCCCGAGGTCACCCGCCGAGTGGGTGCGTACGCAGACCTGCCTTTGGTGCGCCACTGCTTGGTCGCCCAACAGCAGCGGTTGGGCCAGTGGGGCGGCGTAGTTGCCGAAGGACGCGACATAGCCGCGGTAGTCTTTCCCGACGCCGAGCTAAAAATCGCCTTGGTGGCCGACCTCGATGAGCGTACCCGGCGGCGGCATCGGGAATTGACCGCCAAAGGAGTATGCATCACATTGGAGCAAGTCCGGTCCGATATCCAAACTCGAGATCGGGAGGACGCCGTGCGCGACTACGGAGGTATGAGCGCAACGGCCGAGATCGTCGAGATCGACACGACGCGCATGACTTTGGAAGACCAAGTCGATTGCGTCGTCGCATTGGCCCGCCAACGCGGAGTCTAAGTAATATCTAACGCTGGCGCGGAAAGGCCGCGCCGGTATCACACCACGCGAAGTGTGTGCTTCGTTTTAACCTTTTTGAGGCTCTGTGCAACATGACTGAGGAAACCACAGTAACAGAAGAGCAACAAGAAGCTCCTGTGTACGGCAACGTCAGCGTCGAGGAGCTGGAAAAGCCCGAGTACGACCAAGCCCAATTCGACGAATTCATGGCCCTCTACGAGGAGAGCATCTCCGGCATCAAAGAGGGCCAGATCGTCAAAGGCACGGTCGTCTCAATCGGCCCCAGTGAGGTGATGGTAGATATCGGCTTCAAGTCCGAAGGTGCGGTGTCGGTCAAGGAGTTTTCCGACCCCGAGTCCATTGAAAAAGGCCAAAAAATCGAGGTCTTCTTGGAGAACGTAGAAGACCAAGAGGGCCAAGTCGTGCTCTCCAAGCAGAAGGCCGACTTCATGCGGGTCTGGGATTTGATCAAGGATGCCCACGACACGGGCAACACCGTCGAAGGCCGGCTGATGCGGCGCATCAAGGGCGGCATCGTCGTCAATCTCTTCGGCGTCGAGGCCTTTCTGCCCGGCTCGCAGATCGACATCCGCCAAGTCAAGAACTTCGACCAGTTCATCGGCCACCAGTTCCCCTTCAAGATCATCAAGCTCAACAAAGCGCGGCGCAACATCGTCGTCTCGCGCCGCGCCGTGTTAGAGGAAGAGCGCGCGAGGATGCGCGAGGATCTCGTCAAGGTGTTGGAGGAAGGCCAGACCCGCGAGGGCGTCGTCAAGAACATCACCGACTTCGGCGCCTTCATCGACTTGGGCGGTGTCGATGGCCTCCTTCACATCACCGACATGTCTTGGGGGCGCGTCAACCACCCCTCGGAGTTGGTCTCCATCGGAGACCGCATCAAGGTGAAGGTGCTCAGCTACGATCGCAAGCGCGAGCGCATCTCCTTGGGACTGAAGCAGCTAACCCCCCATCCGTGGGAGAACATTGAGAAGAAGTACCCGATTGAGAGCCAAGTTCGCGGCAAGGTGGTCTCCATCACCGACTACGGCGCCTTCGTCGAGCTGGAGGAGGGCATCGAGGGCCTAGTCCACATCTCCGAGATGTCTTGGACCCAGCACGTGCGCCATCCTTCCAAGCTGGTCAACATCGGCGACATCGTCGAGGTGAAGGTGCTCAAGATCGACAGCGAAAACCAGAAGATCTCACTCGGCATGAAGCAAACCGAGGACGATCCGTGGGATACCCTCGACGCCAAGTATCCCCCCGGCACCAAGATCGAAGGCACAGTGTGCAGCCTGACCAACTTCGGGGCCTTCGTCGAAATCGAGGAAAACATCGACGGGCTAGTCCACATTTCGGATATGTCTTGGACCAAGCGCATTCGCCAAGCCAGCGAAATGTTCAAAAAGGGCGACGTGATTCCCGTGGTCGTCTCCGAAATCGACATCAAGCGCCGCCGCATCTCGCTCAGCCACAAGGATGCCTTTGAAAACCCCTGGCCTCGCTTCGCCGAGCAGTTCGCGGTGGGTGTCGAGAGCCGGGGCACGATCTCGCGGATCCTCGAGCGCGGCGTCGTCGTCTTGCTCGTCGATGAAGTCGATGGGTTCGTGCCGCTGTCGCATTTGGCCATCGACGGGTTGCAGAGCCCGCGCCAGAGCTTTGCCGAAGGGCGGGAGCTTCCACTAGAGGTCATCGAGTTCGACAAGAACCAGAAAAAGATCGTGCTCAGCGTACGCGAGTACTTCAAGGACAAAGACCAAGCCGAGTACGAAGCCTACTTAGCCGAGCATCCCGTTCAAGAGGTCGCTGTCGAGGTCGCCGCCGAGGTCGCCGCCGACAAGGACGACGAAATGGAGAGCTGGGGAGACGCCCACGACGAGCAAGACGCGTCGTAAGCCCCGCAGCAACAACCAAGCGCGGTGGGACGAAAGATCGTTCCGCCGCGTTTTTATTTTTGCCAACCCCAACCCACGAACCCGCCCACACCATGCCATCGAGAACCAAACTCACTCCGGCGATGGAGCAGTATATGCACTTTAAGCGTCAGCACCCCGACGCGATTCTCTTCTTCCGCATGGGCGACTTCTACGAGATGTTCTGCGACGACGCCAAAGAGGCTGCCCGCTTGCTGGGCCTCACCCTGACCTCGCGCCCGGCCGGCAAATCCGGCGACCTGCCCCTTGCCGGCGTACCCCATCACGCCATGGAAGGCTATCTGGCCAAACTCATCCAGCTCGGGCGCAAGGTCGCCATCTGCGAGCAGGTCGAAGATCCCAAAAAGGCCAAGGGCGTGGTCAAGCGCGACGTAGTCGAGGTCGTCTCCCCGGGTACGGCACTCTCCGACACCATGCTCGACCAACAGCGCAACAACTTTCTCGTCGGCCTCTGCGCTCACTCCGACCACGTCGGCCTCGCCAGCGTCGATTTGTCAACCGGGGACTTCGCGCTCGACGAGATCCCCAGCGGCGACCTCGCCGATGAGTTGGAGAGCCTAGGACCGGCCGAGCTGCTCATCGCCGAAGGTGCCGACGAACAGTGGGTCGCCACCCTGCAAGACGCCCTGCCGCACGTGGCGCTCAGCCGCCTCGCGGACTGGCACTTCGCCGCCGATACTGCGTACGAAACCCTCACCAGCCAGCTCCGAGTCCAGACGTTGAAAGGCTTTGGTTGCGAGGACATGGAGGCTGCCATCCGCGCCGGCGGGGCGACAGTGGCCTATTTGCGCGACAACCAACGCGGTGCGGTCGAGCATATCAACCGCCTCCAGCGCAAGCACCGCGAGCACTTTGCCCTCATTGACGCCACGGCCCAGCGCAACCTAGAACTCCTCGCCAATCGCCAAGACGGGAGCCGCGCCAACACCTTACTCGAAATCCTCGACCGCACCCGCACTCCCATGGGTGCGCGTCTGTTGCGCCAATGGGTGGCCCAGCCACTCAAGGCCCCGCCCTTAATCATCGCCCGCTTAGAAGCCGTTGACGATCTCCTACACCAACGAGAAATCCGCCGTACCCTCGGCCAATGCCTAGAACAAGTCGGCGACCTAGAGCGGCTGATCGCGCGGATCTGCTGTCTGCGGGCCAACGCACGCGACATGGTGGCCCTCGCCCGCTCGCTCAACGTCGCGCCTGCCATTGGCACCGCGCTATCCTCGGCACAGAGCGCACTTCTGCAAGAATTATGCTCCAAGGGGCTACCCGACGTCAGAGCGTTGGTCTCCGAAATCCTCGGTGCCCTAGTCGACGCGCCCCCAGCGACTCTGACCGACGGCGGCCTAATCCGCGACAGCTACCACCCGGATGTTGATGATCTGCGGCAGATCGCCCGCGGCGGCAAGGACTACATCGCTCGCTTGCAGGCCACCGAGCGCGAGCGCACCGGCATTGCCTCGCTCAAGATCGGCTACAACCAAGTCTTTGGTTACTACATTGAAATCAGCAAGGCCAACCTCGACAAAACCCCCGCCGAGTACCATCGCAAACAGACCTTGACCAACGCCGAGCGCTTCATCACGCCCGAGCTAAAGGAGTACGAGGAAAAGGTTCTGGGGGCCGAGGACCGCCTCAAAGAGCTGGAGAACGAATTGTTCTTAGCTCTGCGCGCCCGCGCCGCCGGCTGGACACCCCAAGTCCAACAGATCGCCCGCGCCATCGCACGCATCGACGTGCTGTATTCCCTCGCCGAAGTCGCCGAGAGTGAATCGTACACCCGACCCCAAGTTGATGACGGCCAGCTAATCGAAATCCGCGACGGCCGCCATCCGGTCGTCGCGCGCCAGATCCGCACGGGCAGCTTCGTGCCCAACGATGTGCGCCTCGACGCCAACGGGGCGCAGATCATGCTCATCACCGGCCCGAATATGGCCGGCAAGAGCACCATCATCCGCCAAGTGGGTCTCATCGCGCTGATGGCGCAGATGGGCAGCTTCGTCCCCGTGCGCCAAGCCACCATCGGCGTCGTCGATCGCATCTTCACCCGCGTGGGCGCGTCCGACAACCTCGCCGGTGGCGAGAGCACCTTCATGGTAGAGATGCACGAGGCAGCCAATATCCTCAACAACGCCACCAGCCGCAGCTTGCTCCTCATAGACGAGCTTGGCCGCGGCACTAGCACCTTCGACGGCCTGAGCATTGCCTGGGCCATTGTCGAATACTTGCACCAGCACCGCGAGGTCCACCCGCGCACCCTCTTTGCCACGCACTACCACGAGATGACCGAACTCGAAAGCCACCTAGAGCGGGTCGTCAACTTCAACGTTCAGGTGCGCGAAGAGGGCGACCGCGTAGTGTTCCTCCACCGCCTAGCCCCGGGGTCTGCCGACCAAAGCTATGGTATCAACGTCGCGCAGATGGCCGGGATGCCGACCCAAGTTGTCGTGCGCGCCCAAGAGATTCTCGCCCGCCTCGAAAAGGACCAGATCGACACCACGGACATCCACCGCCCGGACGCGCCCTCGCCGGTTCCTCGACCTCAGCTCGATCTCTTCCCCGCGCCTGCGGACGCGCCGTGGGTGGCGGAGTTGCGGAGCATGGACCTCAGCCAGATTACGCCGCTTCAGGCGTTGCTCAAGCTGAACGAATGGAAAGAGAAGATGGAGCGTGGAGAGTGATGAAGACGGCTGCCTTGGCCCAGCTAGCTGGAAGAGAGAACGCGATGATCTGGTTTGTCAAGAAGTGATTCTCACGCAGAGTGAACCCGCCATCAAAAGCTAAAAGCGCACCGGCGGACGAGACGGCGACAGACAATGCTAGCCCAACGCCCAGTGAGCAATCGACACCCAGCGAACCGACTGCCAAGCCGGCGGTACCTGCCCCAGACGAGATCGAAATTCAGCACCGCTTCAACGAACGCCAACGGGAGCTTCTGGATTACCGGGCGAAGTCCATTAACTGGTGGATCACCGCCACAGCTATATTCCTTATGTCTCTTGGCGTTATCGGAACCATCATTGGTTACATAGGCTTCAGCAGCACTTCATGCATGATCCATTCTGAACGCTGTCCTCGCGCTTCCCTACACCTTCGTGATGCCCGACACGTACGGCTGCGGCTTTCCGGGAGCGACAAGAAAATGCTCGCGACAGCGGGCTGGAGGTACGCGAACTGCCGGGGGCAGCCGCAACCCGAGCAGCGGCGCATTTCAACCAGCACAAACGCCTTACGCTCAATGACTGCTTCGCGCTCGCGCTCGCGCAAGACATCTGCTCACCGGCGACGATCTCCGAACGAAACGGAATCGAGTATGGGTAACAGATGAGTCGCATCCCCGCGCAAACTGTACGACGCGCTGCGGCTTGCACAATGCCCTCTGGTGTTTCTGCCAGACGACGAAATTCTGCGCCGCATTAGGCGTATAGCGAGGCTTCTTTAGGAAAATTTTTCAATTGGACGCATACTAAACGTACAATCAGCCGCCTCGATATTTACAATTAGCCGATAGCCGATCTCAGAGATCTGATTGTACCCACGCTTTGCCAACGCAGATCGACCTGCTTCCAGTGCCTTCATGTCCGATAAACAGACACCCGACGACCTGATTTGGGGTCGCCACCCCGTGCTCGAAGCCCTGCGCGCCGAGCACCCCTTGCGCCGCCTGCTCGTCGCCAAGGGCGCACACGGCCCCGTCATCGACGAAATTTTCGCCCGTGCGCGGCAGGCCCACATTCCCTATGATCTGCGCGACAAGGCACAGCTCGACCGCCTCGCCGGCCCCCGCCACCAAAGCGTCGTCGCTTACGCGGCGGCCGCGCCGTACGCAGACTTTGACCACGTGCTTGCCCACCTGCCGACCTCGGCCCTGCTCCTCTTTCTCGACCAAGTACAGGATCCCCACAACCTCGGCGCCATCATCCGCAGCGCCCATGCGCTCGGTGCTCAGGGCGTAGTCGTACCAGCCCGCGAAGCTGCCGGCCTCTCTCCAGCCGCGCTCAAGGCCGCAGCCGGTGCGGCCCAGCACCTGTCCGTCTGCCGAGTTGACAACCTGCAAAAGGCCCTACAAAAAGCCGCGGCCTGTGGGCTTTTCATCGCCGGACTCGACGCCCGAGGCGAACAGCCCTTGACGGCCGCGGACTTTGCCCAATCCTGCGCCCTAGTCATTGGCAGCGAGGGCAAGGGGCTGCGGCGCATGGTGCAGAAGCGCTGCGACGCACTCTTGCACATCCCCATGCAGCGCGAAGCCATCGGCTCGCTCAACGCCTCTGTGGCCGCCGGCATCGCCCTGTACGAAGTACTGCGCCAGCGCCAGTCATGATCGGCCTGCTGGTCCTCTGCCTAGCTCTCGCCCATCCGCGAGGCAGCGAGGCGTCCGAGATCCAACTGCAACAGGCCCGCTCCCTGCTGACCCAAGCCAAAGGCCAAGGTTTTGCATACCAAGCCACCTATATGCACTACTACGAGATCGGCGACTCGCTCCTGTTGCAGGGACAGGCCCGCGTCTCGCACAAGGGCGCTCAGCTAGAGGCCGCCGAAATCGTCTTCCGCCGCGCCCTTGACCAAGTCGAAGCGCGGGCGACCCTCGATTCGAGTGGGCGTGTCGTCGGCCGCCCGGTACTACGCAAAGGCGACCAAACCCTGCGCGGCGAGCGCATCCTCTACGACCTATCCACCGAGCAAGGAACCATCCTCAAAGGCAAGATCCACCGCGATAAGGGATTTTACGCCGGACGCTTGATACAGACCCTCAGCGGCACCGAGTTCCGAGTACACCAAGGCTCGTACACCACATGCGACGCCGACCCCCCGCACTTTGACTTCTACAGCCCGCGGATCAAGGTCTTAGCCGGCGACATGGCCGTGGCGCGCCCTGTGTATTTCCGCATCAAAGAGCGGCGGCTGTTGTGGATTCCCTTCTACGTATTCTCGCTGCGTGAAGACCGCCAGACCGGGCTTTTGACGCCGAGTTTTGGGCAACGCGCCCTTAGATTTGGGGCGCTTCAAAGCGAGTGGGAACTGCGCAACTTGGGCTACTATCTCGCGCCCAACGACTATTGGGACCTATCCCTAGCAGCCGACCTGCGGCAGCGCTCGGGCTGGCTAGGGCGCGCCCGCCTCAACTACGCCGCACGCTACCGATTTAGAGGGCACGTCAGCACCCAGTTCGAAAACCGCCAAGAGGGCCGCACGGCCGCGCACAACTGGCGGCTGGAACTCAGGCACAGCCAAGAGCTAGGCCGCGACGCGAGCTTGCGGGCCAACGGCACCTTCCAGAGCAACAACAGCTTTGCCCAAGACAATAGCGCGAGTCTCCAAGACCGCCTCAACCGCACCCTGCGCTCCAACCTCAGCTACTCTCGGCGGTGGCGCGGCTCGGGCAACAGCTTCGGCCTGAAAGCAAGCCAAACCAAAAATCTCGACACCGAGACGTTCTCCACCATTCTGCCCGAACTCAGTCTGCGCAAAAGCCGCAAGCCGATTTGGGGCCGAGCGGGCCAAAGCCGTCAAAGCCGCCAAAACCTCCCCTGGTACAGTCGCATGTACTACGACGGCAACGCCAGCCTGCGCAACACTCGGCGCGGTACTCGCACGGACACGACCAGCCAAACCAGCGCTCAAGTAAGCTGGCGCGTCAGCGCGCAGTACCGTCCCTTCTCTTGGTTCAATTTTAGCCCGGCACTCAACCAAGACTGGCGCGACCAAGATCTGCGCGAGAGCGCAACCCGCAGTCGGCGCAGCGACCGCTTCTCGACCCGCGCGGCCCTGAGCCAGACCTTCTACGGGCTTTTCAACCCGTCCATCGGCCCGCTTCAAGCCCTGCGCCACGTGCTCAAACCCAGCATCTCGTTCAACTATCAAGCCTCCCGCGCCGACACCGGCGGCGTCTTGGGCTTTGGCGGCGACGGCAGCCGGCTCCAACACCGGCGGACATTGAACTTGCGCCTCGACAACACCTTCTGGGCCAAAATCCTGCGCGAAGAAGAAGAGCAGAAAGTGCGACTAGTCCAGCTCAATTTCTCTACGGCCTATAAATTTGAGCAAAAGGAAAAGCGGCTAGACGACCTGCAAACGACCCTAAGCGTCGAGGCAGGTCGCTACCTGAATTCGCGACTGACTTTGCGCCACAGGTTCTACGACGAGCAGAATCAACTGCATCTATTGGCACCGCGCCGCAGGCAGCTTGAAGTGCGGACCTCAGCTAGCTGGTCGCGGCGGTCGGGGAAGGCGCGCTCGGACGCCGCCTCCAGCCGCTACGGACAGGGTGATTTTGACGCCTCCAGTCGCTACGGACAAAGCAGCTTCGGCACCGCCAGTCCCTACAGCCGAGAATCCTTCGGCTTTGAAAGCGGCCTCATGCACGACATCGACAACCGCCGTCGCGGCAGCCGCTTCCAGCTCAGCCACTACTTCTCGCACCGCCGCGCCACGACTACTAGCACCATTCGCTCTTGGGTACGGGCTGCGGCCGGCTTTAACTTGGGGTCGCGCTGGCATTGCAATTATTCGCTCAACTACAATCTACGTGCCCCGAGGACGCGGCTGTTGGCCATCAAGCGCATCACTTACGAACTGTTGTCCCTGCAAAAGGAATTCCACGACTGGACCGCAACTTTCAACATGCAACCAAGTACCTTCTACAAAAACCGGGCGTTCTTTTTTAAGGTGCAGTTGAAAGACATTCCGCAACTCAAACTCGAGCGCGGCCAGCGAAGATTCTAAGAAGCAGTGGTTAGCCCCCACATCGCGCCCTGGGGGCTGAGTGAGCCAACGACTCAAGCGGATTGGGTGGGCGGCTCTCGTTCGAGGCGGCCGACATTGACTTCGCGGAAGGCTTCGACGATCTGAACCGGGAGTTGGTGTGGCTCGGCAATGCAAGCGGCCATCTGCCGCACCCGCTGCATAGACAGCTGCGATGGGAAGCAGTGCGCGATAGGCGGCCGTGCAGCGAGCCTGTCGCCAGCCCAATGGCGTGAGGGGATAGTCCACAAGGCGATGGGAAAACTCGCCGGTCTGATTGGCGCGGTTTTTGCCGTGGCGCGCCAGCCACACCGCGTTCATCGGTTCAGAATCTCCAAGACGTGTTCTAGCAGAGGCTGCTCCTCGGCGGCCAGTGCGTCGAGCATCTCGCTCGCCCGCGTGAGCGTGTCAGGCCGTTGATGCGTTTTCCAGCGCAACAGCACTAAGCGCAAACTGCGCGTCTTGCGCTCGATGGCACCAAAGCGCAGCCCAAGCTGCGCCGCCGGATCGAGATAGCCCCGCGCTTCCATGTACTGCAACCGCGCCTGCATACCCGTTTTGTGCTCCCACAGGATGCGCCATGAGATGTCGCGATAGGCGGCCGGGTCTTCCAGTTCGCGCCGGAGGAACACATAGACGTCCCTGCCCCAAAAGCCACCCTCTCGCGGCGCAGCCAACAGCCGGTAACGCTGCGCCGTGTCGGCGGCGAACAGATAGTCGGCCAACTGTTCGGCCACTGCACACGGGTCGAAGGTATACCATTGGTCGGGCAAATACTTGTAGAGAAATACTCGCGGGCGATCTTCCATCGACGAAAGAAACCATGCCGGCAGGGGCCGGCCGGCTTGCGATACCTGCTGCATGTGGCCTTCGCGGGTGAACGAACACGCCCGTTCCATGACGACAAACGGTACGCGAGAGATCGCGTATCCACCCTGTTGGTCGAAGCCGGACAGCAGCAAGGTCCGTTCCTCGGTATCGTAGCCGGACACGAGCACTTCGTGGATGAAGTGATGCCGCTGATAGTGCGGTCGGTTGGGCAGATAGAAGAAATCGACATCGGTCTGGACGTAATAGCCGCGGTCAATACACGAGACGATCCATGAGATAATATCCGCGGTAGCCAGCCCTAGCAGGTGGCGGTCAACGGTCTGGACGTCGAGAAAGGGACAGGTGGAAAAGTAGAGATGGCGCACCTCATGGCGGGTGCAGAAGGGATGGGTGTAGAACTTCAGCTCTTCGCCGGGGAAATTGAACAGTTGAATGTGGGTGCTGTATAGCCACGGCAGGTAGGTATCCGCTTGGGCGAGGATGGACAGCGGGTACGCATGGAATAGATAGGAACGGATCGGCGGCGGATGCAGGGGCAGGGTGTGCTGCAAGGAGTCAATCCGCCATCCGCTTGCCGACGACGTATTCAGCCAGCGCATTCACCGAGCCAAACAGTTCGACGGTCAGTTCGTCGTCTTTGACCGCGATGCCGAAGGCCTCCTCAATGGCGGCGACGATCTCTAAGGTGGCCATCGAATCGAGCTCCATACCCCCAAACAGGGCCTCGTCGTCGGGGATCTCCGCCGGGTCCACGTCCAATCCAAGGGCAGCGACGATCAGGCCCTTGATCTGCGCTTTTAATTGCTCGGACACGATGCAGACTCCTCGGCAAAATGGTTGACCACCGTATCCACCATCCGCTGTTGGCCTTCCTCTGACAAAATCGACACCGCCGGCAAGCTAAAACGATCTTCAAGCCGATTTAGGATACGGGCGATTTCTTCCGCGGTCATCGAATCCGCCTTGACGAAAGTGCGGCCGTAAGCAGCGCGGATGTACTTTTTTTGGTCGCTCATCGCCAAAAGCAGGGTCGGTGCTTTGGCAAGGGCGCGCAGGCTGTTGATGGTGTCTTGGATATACTCGTCGGCGTCAATGCTGTTGACTACGAGGATACACGCATCCGGCTTGGTGCCCAGCAGAAAGGCCGTCGAGGTCAAAGAATGGGTGCGGTGTTCATGCACATCGTAGGGAATAGTGCCCGACTGCGAGCCGACCACGATGAGATCGGGCTGCTTCTGCTGGCTGAGTTGCCGCAGTTTGTAATCCAGATAGGGGACGTAGTATTGCAACGGCAGCGACACATTAGGGGCGTATCCCATAGGGAAGGCCCCGTCCATGCCAAACAGTGCCGCATGGTGCTCGGTGCCGATCTGACCGACTCTGTAACCGAGGTGCAAAAGGTGGCGGCGCAGGATCAGTTGCAAGGTGAACTTGCCCTGTTGGGCACTCGTGCCAAACACGCCCAACACTGGCACATCAACCGGACCATAGGCCGGCTCGGCTTGGAGGGCTTGCTGCACGTCGTCGGACGCGACCGAGGGATACGTCAGATGTAGCCCCTTCTTCCGGGCAAGATCGTATAGGTCGCCATACTCGTCTTGGGGCACGGCGAGGAAACTGAAAACATGGCAGTTGTGCTCCAAGGCGGTCTCAATGGATGTACGCAGCACGTCTTGCTTGCCAATCCGCCCTAACTGATCGACATAGCCAAGGATGAGCGTATCCGCTTCCTCAAGGACCGAAGCGAGCCGAGGCCGAATGCGTACCCCGATGGCGGGTAGGCCAAGTACCGTGCCCGCATCTTGGCCTACCAGCCCCTTGCCCACCGGATCGGCAATACCCGCAATCTCAAAGGCGAGCAAATCTCGCGCCCGGACCAGCGCATGCATTTCCTTGTTGAACGGGTAGAGTGCCGCCTTCTGAATCCAAGTGAAGTCCGAGGATGGAGCGCAAGGAAGAGACACAGTCGTCGGACGCGGGCGCTCACGCTGGATTAGTTCCGGCGTCCCTTCTAGTGCGTTGGCCTGCAACAAATCGCGCACCTGTTCCAGCGGCGCACCCGGATGCGCTTGGCGAATCATGGCGACCACGCCAGTGACGTGCGGCGCGGCGAAGCTAGTGCCCGACATCATCAGATACGGCGGATCACTCCAGCAAACCCGTTGGGCATCGCCACGGGCGACGCATTCGATCTCGTGCCCCGGACGGTAGTAATACCCATAGCGGCCCCGCACCTTGCCTCCCGCAACGCCGATGACGTCCGGCAAGACCGCCGGATAACTTTCGCGCCCGTCGTTGTGTTCGGCCGCTACCAGAATGACGCCGGCTTCGCGAGCTTGGCGACAGACATCGGCGAGCCCGTCGCGGAAAGCAACATCCGTCGTGCCCAAGCTGAGGTTGACCACATCCATCCGCTGCTCAATCGCCCAGCGGATCGCCGCGAGGAGAAAGGGAGGGTCGGCCGTTAGGGATTCATCGAAGAGGCGAACATCGTACAAAGTTGCGGTCGGCGCGATCTGGAGAATAATGCCCGCGCAAGCCGTGCCGTGACCCGCACCAACCGCCGCTTGCCGAGGCACCGAATCGAGGCACACCTCGTGAACCGCGCCGATCTTTTCGTGTGTCGAGTCAATACCCGAGTCGATGATCGCGACGCGGACGGGATGATCAGATTGATTCGTCAAGAGCATCTTTTTGGTATGCGTGACGCAGGCCACATTCAGGGTTACTACTACTCTCGGTTAAAGTAGAAGGTTAATTCTGGCTTTTGGCGGGCGCGTATGGCAATCGTTGAATCCATGCCAATCGCCGTCGCTAAGTCCGCTCTGGCCAACGCCGTTTCACCGCGCCAGCGCGAATGCGGGCTCTATAATACCACGCAACACCGGTTTCGTCGTCGAGGGATACCGCCCGATTCAGCGCGTCAATTCCTTCGTCTAGTCGGCCTGTACCGATAAAGAGCATGCTGCGCTTGATCCACGACGCGAGGTGATCCGGGTCGTGCTGCAACGCGGCCGCAAGGGCCGCTTCAGCAGCCTCATAATCCTTTTCTTGCATGTGGAGCGAACCAATACGTCCCCAGAAATGCGCCAAATGGGCGTCCGTGGAATCGGCGACCAAGCAGGTTTTGTAAACCTGTACGGCTTCCTCTACATGTCGTAGATCGCGTAGAAGATCGCCCGTTCGCTGGCATAATCCCACGTTTTTGGGGTCTAAGCGGAACGCCGCAGAATAAAATGCTAGTGCTTGAACTGAATCCTTCATGGCCAGACAGGCATCGCCCTTGCTCTTCCACAGCCAAGGATCGTTTTCGTCATATCGCAGAGCCGTATTCAGCGCGTCGAGCGCACGGCGGGGATCCTCCAGCGATAGGTAACCCTTTGCAAGTGCTTTCCAAGTGCGCAACGAATCACCTTCTAAAGCAAGCACTTGTTCATAAGCGCGAAGGGCCATCCGGTATTCACGATTCGCCATAAGTCGGTCTCCGTGTTGCAAGTAGGTATCTCCATCCGATAGATCATACCTTACTATTATGTACAACAGTGAAAGAATAGTTATGGCATTGATCACCACAGTAGAGACGATCCAGTTTTTCACAACACAGGATTCAACCTATAAACGCTAGATGAGAAGACCACTTCTGCTACTATATTGGCAACGCCGTGTAGCACAACACAGGATCCAATTGAACGAGATCGTTCATAGTACATAACAAGCACGAGACCCAGTCCTAAATGGGGTAAGAGTGCTAAAATCTTCCCTTCCATGTTGTAGTGACATAATGCAAACAGTACGACATTTGCCACAACAGCCCATACAAAAGGCAAATGCCTTTTGAGATAGGGATACAGAAGACCTCTAAATAGCCATTCCTCTACTAAGGGAATGACGATGACACCCTGTAATACTCTTATAATTGATAAATCGATTAGGTGCATCACCGGAGGGATATAACCGGCCGATCTAGATAGATTCGCTGGAACCGTAATCAACACGACTAGGAGAACAGCCAGCCAGACCCCCGTACCCATACCATATAGAGATAGCTTGATTTGCTTAGGCACGGTTCCTACCATGAGATGATAACAGGTAAGCATCAAAACCATAGCGGCCGCATGGGAACCAAAAAGGTAGATCGTGACGACTTTCATATCCCGCAACAGCAAGGATTCCTCAGCCCAGTTATCGACATAAGTGTTCCTGAGTGCAACAAAAAAGAATAAAGTGGCGAACTGTAGGACGACCAAGATGAGGTTCCATGGACACTCCCATTCTTGCTTTCGCATGGTGTCCCAAGTGTTGAGCACGGTTCTATAGACTGATCTCATGGTATGCACAACACACTCTAAGTACTGACAGGATCCCCTATTTATAAGGATCCTTATGATCCTGACAGATGCTCAATCCTTGCCTTTGCGCCCTGTTTGCGCTTGCAATAAAGGTGCGCCTCCCAAGGCTTCCTGTTCGAGCGAAATGTTCGGATCGATGAACCATTCGACCGGCTGGCCATACAGATCGGCAAGACGGATCAGCTCTGGCGTGAAGACGGGCCGCTCACCTGATTCAATGCGGCTGATCGTGGATTGGTCGCGACCGAGCTTCGCATAGGCGGTCTCTTGGCTGATCTGCCGGCGTTTGCGTACAAAGCGCAATCGCCGACCGATCTCTTCGGGGGTTATGGGCATAATAGATGCTCCGGGCATTGGATGTGGAAGGTATGGCATGGCCAAAATAGCGAAGGCTCGTTTTATGGAAGAAGGCTGAGTTCAGGGGCCTAGACCTCCAGCGAGGATGTCAGTTGCGAGGTAAATGAGGGCGTTTGTGCATCCATGAACGGCGGTGCATACGATCAGAGATCGCGTCCGTTCGTAAATAAGAGCCAAGGCTACACCTACTATAAAGGCAGGCACTAGTCTTGCCGGATCTAGGTGAACCAAGGCGAAAATCAACGAAGAGATCAATGTAGCCTTGAGCAAGCTAGTCTGCTGACGTAGAGCAGAAAAGAAAAGCCGGCGAAAAATGAGCTCTTCGACAAAAGGAAGTAAGATGATTAAAGATAGAACGTGTAAAACTATAAGCGTCGCAGGATAATCAAGTACGAAGGTTCGTTCTATCCTACTAGGGTGCAACAAATATAGATAGCTAATCCATACTGGACTGAGCATTAAAGACCAGAATACATAGAGCCGATCTCTAGGACGATTTACATACCGCCACTGATAGTAAACGGCGATAGGCTCAATACTGCTGTGTTTCTTGATAGCAATCCTAATCACAACAATAGCACCTATCCCCATTCCCACAGACCTTGAAGCTCTCATACCAGAATCAAAATCAAATTGGGCTATATTTATTGCAATAATTAGAATACAAAATACAACTATATACAAAGACGCACCCTTAAAATTGTGAGTGAATATGTAGGGCAGAATTACCAAATAGAACAAGGCTCCCAATAGAGTGCTTATAGTAATCTGATATTCTCGATATAGATCAAATCTATCTGTTGAGTAGTTCGTATCTACACCCATCTGATGTACGATAGACTCAAACAGTACTGCAGCCATACCAGTTGTGTGTCTGACCAGTAGGCCGGTTAGACATCCGATCACGACGATACGGGTTATGGTCATAGAATTACCCAAAGCGGAACAAGTGTTGGTGTTGCCAAACTTCAAAAATTCTTCCCAGATGTATAGGGCTGAGGCCTTGAGGCCTCAGCCCTAACGTTAGTCCCGACCCCTAATAACTTCCAGCCTGAGCGTTGTTGTGGTCGTCTGCATATGGGTCATTACAGGTGCCCCCATAATACCCACCATTATTACTGCCACTCGGAGGTATAGACCCTGCCGAACTCGAACCGCTGTTCTCCGTAGCCCAATCCCAAACATCTTCTGCGGCATCCGCTATGGCATTCCCCGCTTCCTCTAACGCGTGGGTAATCTGTTCCTCTGCTTCGGAGGCCCATACGACTAGGGCAACACCAGCACCAACGACTGGATTTGCAGTGGCTGCGGTAGCCGCAGCACCAATTGCCGCAACCGTACATCCGTGTTTCACGTCGTGCAAGTCGAGTCCGTCCTTTTCGTTGTGACAAGCCTCTATGGCTTTAGTATCGTAAACCCTCCGAGGGGGTTTGCAGAGAATCTGCATGTGTTTCCTCCGTTTTAATGGGTGGTTTTTATTAAACTTGTGAAGATACGGTGCTATGCATTGTACGACTCACTCCTTTCTCCTATGGGGCTGCATAGCTGTGTACCCCGCTGTGTACGTGTGCATCGGATTATGCCTCGCAAGCATCCTCCTGATGAACGCCTTGCGAAAACCCTTCATATCCGCGCCATTTTGTCAAACAACGCGGCATAAGCTCCGCCGGTGTTCAGCAGCCAATCGTGGGTCCCTTGTTCGGCTACGCTTCCGCTTTCCAATACGACGATCTGATCGGCCGCTCGAATGGTTGACAGACGATGGGCAACGATGATCGTGGTGCGCCCTTCCTGCACCGTCTTGAGTGCCTCGTGAATGTGGTATTCCGACTCCGCATCCAAGGCCGAAGTCGGTTCGTCCAAAATCAGAATGGGCGTATCCATCAACAGAACGCGTGCCAGCGCAATGCGCTGCCTTTGTCCCTCGGAAAACTTGACGCCCTGTTCTCCAACTAGGGTATCGTATCCCTGGGGCAGAGTAGTTATAAAGTCATGGATATAAGCAGCACGGGCAGCGTCCTCTATCGTCCTAAGAGGAATATCCTGATTAAACGCCAAGTTCTCTTTAATGCTGCCCTGAAACAGAGTACTTCCCTGTAAGGCAAAGCCGATCTGCCGCCGCAGCGACGGCAAGCGAAACGCCCGGATGTCCTGCCCGTCAATGGCGACACTGCCTTCTGTCGGGTCATAAAATCGGGGGACCAACTTGGCCAACGTCGATTTTCCTGACCCGCTTCTGCCTACTAAGGCTGTCGTCGTACCCGCTTCGATAACCAAATTGATCCGCCGCAAGACCGGGTGCTGGCCATCGTAGGATAAACTCAGTTCATTGAATTCAACTTGACCCGCCGTAATCGTGAGTGGCGGTGCTTTGGGATCATCTTGGATGGCCGGACGTATGTGGTAGATTTCAAAAAAGCGGTTGATATGCACCAGAGTCAGTTCAATACTGCGAATGAGCTCGATTAAATTCTTGATCGGCCCATAGAGAAAACCCACGTACGCCGTGAAGGCCATAAAACTACCCAAGGACAAATTCCCCGAAAGAATCTGTGCCCAACCGTACCAGCTATAGGCCAAGGTCCCGCTCGTATTAATGAGCCCTCCAACAAACCCCGATCCACCCGAAAATAGAGCCGACCGGACGCGAAGGTTGGCGAGGACAGTGAAGAGGCCCTCCAGTTTCTCGTAAAACCTCGCTTCCAATCCTAGCGCCTGCACGGTCCGAATACCGTTGAGCGACTCATAGTTCTTCGCCGATAGCTCAGCGGAACGCTCCGCGATTTTCTCGGAGAAACGGCGCATATACTTGCGGGTAATAACCACAAGCAATGTATCGAAAGGCAAAACAGCTATACTGATAAGTGCTAACTTCCAGTTGATGTAGAATAGAATCGGCGGGAAGATCAGTAGCTGAAGGGAGTTCATAATGAAGGTGTTTATGATGCGGATTACGCTGCTAATAGAACTCCTCATATCCCTGAAACGCGAGAGGATTTCCCCGGTCTCTTTCTGATCGAAAAAACTAAAATCGAGCGACCGTACATGTCGATAGAAAAGAGATTGGAAATCGAAACCAAGACGTACACCCACGCATTGGCCAAAATAGCTACTAAGGAAACTCACGCCTCCCAATCCTGTGGAAACAGCGGCCCCAAGCAGCAGAGCAAACGCTAGTAAATTCCAATCTTTATGAGGATACACATCGTCAATGAGTATTTTTGTGAAATACGGTCCTGGTATCTGCAACAACAAGACCAAGACACCGACTAGTAGAGACTGAGCGATATAGCGCCAGTACGGTCGCAAAAGCCGTATGATCTGTATAATTTCATTCATCTGTTGCTTTTCGGCCCGACCCCTCCATCTCTGGATCGCGCTGTAAGTTCGCCTACCTTTTTCTCATCAAAGTAGCTAAAGCTCAAGCCACTCAGATGTTGATATAGGCCATAACCAACTCCGATACCTACACGCATACTGAGATTGTGGTCAAAATAGCCGCGCAAATGGCTGACCAATCCCGTCATTACTGCTACGCCGGCATTGAAAACGAGGACGAATTCCAGCAGGCTAACACTCTTGGATGGGTAAACATTGTCGATAAGAATTTTCGTGACGTAGGGTGGTATCAAGGCAATCAGTGCTAAAAGGCCACTCACGGCTACAGATTTCATCATCAACCCTCGATGAGCCCGTATCAGTGCCATTCCCCTAAGGTACTCGTCATCTCCGCTGACTCCTGCCGATGGAAATCGTGTCTCGCCACCGGCTCCACAGACTGCAACAGCTTCTTCCACAACAGCTCCACGATCCTTCCCCTCTCTACCACCACCTTAACCTCGGCATTCATCCCATACGCCAGCGCATACACCTGCTTCCCATCCCACACCTGCGGATCGCGAATCGACACTTTTATTGGATAGACGGTGCCCTCCGCAGCGTTTCCCACCACCGGCACAGCCGATACCGCTTCCACCGTCCCCTCAAACACCTTGTATTCCGTATGCGGAAACGCATTCACATACAGACGCGCCGGCTGCCCGATCTCTATCTTGGGCAGGTCGGTTTCCTTAACCATAATCCGCGCTAGCCACCCATCGGTCTGAGCTAATTCGAGAATCGCTTCTCCCTCTTGGAGACGATCCCCCACCCGCTGCTCCAACTGACCCGCCAGCACCGTGCCCGCCGCCGGTGCCCGGATCGTGTGCTTGGCCAGTCGGTTTTCCAACCGCCGGCGTTCCTGCTCTATCTTCTCGCGCTGTTTTTCCAAGGTGTGGAGTTCGGCTGCTCGTCCTTCCACGGCCTGAAGCCGCTGCTGGATTCGTTCCAGATCGGCTTCTGCCTGCTGCAACAGGGCGTTGCTCAGCCGCACCGGCAGTAGTTGCTCCAATGGCTGGCGTACCACACGGACGGGCAACACACCGGCCGAGTAGATGCTTTGTTCGGCCACGACCTGCTCCTGTTGGATGCGCATTCGCTCTACTTGCCGCTGGGCATGGGCGACCTCGGCGTGCCTAATGTTGCGCTCTTGCTCCATCTGCTGCTGAATGGCTCGCTGCTGGCTCTGGTTTACTTCGAGGTCCTTTTCTGTTTTTTGTAGTTGGATCCGCCAGTCAGTATCGTCGAGCGTGACCAACGGCTGCCCCTTTTCTACCGGCTGCCCCTGTCGGACGTGTATCTGCTGGATGATCCCCGCGATCTCGGCCTTGACCCGATGCCGATGCCGCGGCTCGATGACGCCCTTGCCCTCCACGGTCATATCCATGCTGAAATGCCAGCTCAACATGCCGGCGAGCACCAGCAAGCACCCCACCAACATCAGAATCACCAAGAGAAAGGAGCGCACGAAACGGAAGCCTGGTCCGTGGAATTCTTCCCCTATACTCAGGACAGTGCGGCGGCGATCCTGCAATGAGGGACGGTCGTTTTGCACCAGCACTTGGGATTCAGCGGTTAGAGCCGGCATCTTCTAACTCCACGCGCTGAAAACAAGGCCCAGAGCACGAGCCGCCCAAGGTTCCTTTTGTATGAGGAAGGTTCACACCGTTGGTGCCTGCGAGCAACCGCGCATATCGGCGCACACGCAGAGACTCCCAAGGCATACGGTGCTGCGGCAATAGAGCCGTATAGACTGCTGCTAACCCGGCACCGAATGGAGCACCGGACGTCAGTAAAGCAATCGTCCGGCCCTTGATGGAACTTAAGAGATTGTAGCCTAGTGGCTGAAAAATTGAGGGGGGGAGGGAGGGGGAATGGTGGTAAATTTTTGTTTTTTAACGATCTATGGCATCTATTTAAGGCGAAACCTTGGCACTGGAAATAGGATGAGGTCATTGCGGCAGGCTTTGCTTGCAGCAACGTCATCTCAAATGTGGGGTGATTTATCATCTTCCAGTTCGTCCTCCGACGGGCGGAACAACCTGTTCCGCTTCAGGGCTACAAGCACAAGGAAACGCCAAAAGGTTTGTCAAGAGAAAATTTTCGCTGGGTTTTGCGACGCCGCGGCTGAAGGCGTCAGCGTCAATGCGGGCTGCGAGCCAGTCGGGAACGCAGTTCTGAGCCATCCCTCCTACCTCCCCAAGTGCCCCAGTGACCCGCTTCTAGGAGCGGTTGACAGTAGTACGGCGGGAGATACATTTAATTTTTATGGTCGATTTCCTTGGCAAATTTTTCCAGATGCCGACGGCGTCCCCGCTGATCTTGCACTCCCTCCCGTGAAAGTCCTCGTCCAGCGCGTCAGCCAAGCTAGCGTCCATGTAGATGGCGAGCTCCACGGCCAAATCGGCCAAGGCTTGCTCCTACTCGTCGGCTTCGGCCCTAACGACGGCGACCAAGCCCTGCGCTTCTGCGCTGAAAAGTGCGCTCACCTGCGCATCTTTGCCGACGACCAAGGCAAGATGAATCGCTCGGTCCTCGACATTGGCGGCGGCGTACTCGCCATTTCGCAGTTTACCCTGTACGGCGACTGCCGCAAGGGCCGCCGCCCGAGCTTCGTCCAAGCCGCCCCACCCCCGGTTGCCCAGTCCCTCTACGAGCACTTTCTCGACCTCCTCGCCGAACAAGGCTTGTCGCCCCAACGCGGCGTCTTCGGCGCTTACATGCAGGTTGAGATTCACAACGACGGCCCAGTCACCTTGATGGTGGAGTCGCCAGCGTGAAGCCCCTCATCCTCGGCTCGGCCTCGCCCCGGCGCGCCGCTTTGTTGCGCCAACTCGCCCTGCCCTTTACAGTCGTCCCCAGTCCAGTGCCAGAGCCTGTGCCCGCAACGTTCATCCCGGCCGACTACGCACTCGAATCGGCCATGGCCAAAGCCCGCGCTGTGGCCGGTTCAGTCGCCGCGGATGCCATCATCATCGCGGCGGACACCATCGTCTGTAGCAACGGCGCGATATTGGGCAAGCCCGCCGACGCAGCCGATGCGGCCTCCATGCTCGGTCGCCTCTCGGGCAAAGTCCATCAGGTCTATACCGGGTTGGCCATCCAAAGTGGTGAGCAACTCCTGAAGGAAGCTGTTTGCACCCAAGTGGAAATGCGGCCCTTGACCGCCGCCGACATCGCTGCTTACGTCGCTAGCGGCGAACCCCTCGACAAAGCCGGTGGCTATGGCATACAGGGGCTAGGGGCGCGCTTTATTGAACGCATCGCAGGTTGTTACTATAATGTAGTTGGTTTACCCTTAGCTCGTCTTTGCGTCCTTTTGAGCGCGGTGGGGTGCGACCTAAACGATCAGGCGACGAAATGAGCGAAAAAAAACAACAAACTATCGCAGAAGAATTGTCTGCCGCACGCCAAGCACACGGCCTCGACCTAGAAGAAGTCCAGCGACAGAGCGGCATTAGTTCGGTCACCTTACAGGGTATGGAAGCCGGCCAGTTCAATGTGGTTGAGCCGGTATTCGTCCGCTTAGCCCTGAAAGCATATGCCGAATTCCTCCACCTCGACCCCGAGCCGCTCCTGACCCGCTTCGACCAACAGCACGGCCGGGCCTTCCAGCCTCGCCAACGCCCTGCAGTCTTACTATCGCAGCCCAAGCCCAAGCGCCGCTTGCGGACGCCGCTGATCGCCATCGGCTTGGTAATAGCTGTCTGCTGCCTGCTCGTTGTGGCGTATTACTCCTTTGGCGATAAGATGCCCGCACCACTAACGGCCCCGACCCAATCCGCCGCTCCAACACAAACGGATATCACTCCAACCGAATTCCAGCCGATAGCCACCCTCAACGACACCCTTCTCGTCCAATCGTCAACTGAGCTGGAGGCTTCTGACGCACCCTCCACCGCAGACACCTCAGCGACCGCGGCCGCAACTCAAACCACCGAACTCGCTTCTGTCGTCCTCGAATTAGAAGCCCGCGACTCTACTTGGGTGCAGGTTAGCTGGGATGACGCAGCAGATAATTTTGAGGGCCTCGTTCCACCCGGCCAGCGCCACCGCTTTGAGGCCCGCGATCACTTCGTCGTGCTCTCGACTCGTCCCCACGGTCTGCGCTATTGGTTGGACGGCCAACTACTCGGCGACGGCCAGCTTGGCGACCCCAACCAAGTGCTGCGCTTCCGTGCCGCGGCCGACGGCATTAAGATCCTAGGAACGAATTTACAGCCCTTCACAGAAGAGGCCCCTGACGCTCAACCATGATCCAAGGCTACGTAGAGGTCTCCCTGCCGCCACCCGTAGCGCGCGAGTTGACCTATGGAGTACCTGCTGAACTCGCCGCTGAAGTTCAGCCAGGGGCCTTGGTGTTGGTGCCGGTGGTCCAGCGCCGACTCACCGGCATCGTCTTGGGGCCGGCTACAATCGGCGATCTCTCCCCAAGCAAGATCCGCCCTATCGAACAAATTCTCGACACCTCGCTCCTCAGTCCCGAGATCGTTGCGCTCTGCCGCTGGATGGCTTCCTACTACATGGCCCCCCTCGGCAGTGCGCTGATGGCCGCCCTACCTATAGGCGTCAAACTCAGTTCCAACCGCCTCGTGCATTTGCGCGAAGCGCCCACTGGCCACCACACGGGCATGGAGGCGCAGATCCTTGGTGAGCTGCAGCGCAGCGGCTCCCTCAAGGTCAGCACCCTCAAGCGTCGCCTCGGTAGCCGGGGCTTGGAAAAGGGAGTGCGCACCCTGCGCCGCAGCGGGCGCATTGAAATCGCACCCGTGCTCGAAGACCGGCGACCCCGTGCCCTGAGCCAACGCCGCTTTCTTTTGAGCGATGAAACGGCCGCGCATACAGCCATCACCGACATCGAAAAGCGTGCGCCGCGCCAAGCAGCCTGTCTGCGCTACCTGCTCAACCACCCCACGGCTGTGCGCAGTGAACTGAGCGCAGCCGGCTTTTCCTCGGCCGTACTCAAGGCCCTCGAAGGCCGTGGCTTGATTGAGTCAACTGCCGAGGAAGTCATCCGCGATCCCCTCGCCCACATCGCCAGCAGTGCCCCTCCGGACCTCGTCCCTACGGCCGACCAGCAACAGGCCCTCAACGCCCTGTCGGCCGCGCTTGATGCCCGGGAATTCTATCCGGCCCTGCTGCACGGCGTCACCGGCGCGGGCAAGACCCTCGTGTACGTCCAACTCGCGGCGCAGGCGTTGGACGCGGGACGCGGTGCGATCATCTTGGTTCCAGAAATCGCCCTTGCTTGGCAGATGGTGCGGCGCTTCAAGGAGCACTTCGGCGAAGCAGTCGCCGTCCTCCACAGCCAGCTCTCGGTCGGAGAGCGCTACGACACTTGGCGTCGCTTGCGCCGGCGCGAGCAGCGCGTGCTCATCGGCGCTCGCTCGGCCATCCTCGCACCAGTAGGTGATTTGGGGCTGATTGTCGTGGACGAGGAACACGACACCTCGTACAAGCAAGAAGACCTAGACAGCAGCCACCCCCTCACCTACAACGCCCGCGACCTCGCCTTAGTCCGCGGGCGGCACGGCAACGCCGTCGTCGTCCTCGGCTCGGCTACGCCCAGCCTAGAGTCGCACTGGAATGCCGTCACGGGCAAGTACCACCTCCACACCTTGCCCCGCCGCATCGACGACCGCCCCTTACCGCACGTGACGGTCGTCGATATGAAAAAGGAGCCTTTCCAAAAGCAGCAGCGCACCATCTTCTCGCACGACTTGCGACGCAAGATGCAAGATCGCCTTGACCGCGGCGAGAAAATCATCCTATTGCAAAACCGCCGCGGCTTCGCGCCCTTCATTAGCTGCACCGCCTGTGGCGAGCCAATCCAGTGCTCCAGTTGCCGAGTCTCGCTGACATATCACCGGCGATCCACTGCCTCCGAGATCCGCTGTCACTACTGCGACTTCGCGGCCCCACCGCCGCGGGTCTGCCCATCCTGCGGCAGTCCAGAGCTGCGCTTCGAAGGGGTGGGCACTCAACGGGTAGAAAGCGCCCTCTTGGCCCAATTCCCCGGCATCCGCGTCATCCGCATGGACGTGGACACCACCGCTTGGAAAGGCGCGCACGACGTGCTCGTCGAGCGCTTCCGCCGCGGCGAGGCCGACGTGCTGCTCGGCACCCAAATGGTCGCCAAGGGCCTCGACCTGCCCGAGGTCACGCTAGTCGGCGTAATTTCCGCCGACACCGGCATGCACCTGCCCGACTTTCGCGCGTCCGAGCGGAGCTTCCAACTCCTGACCCAAGTCGCCGGCCGTTCGGGTCGTGGTCACATAGCCGGCGAGGTCGTCATCCAGACGTTTCTGCCCGAAGACGCAGCTCTGTGTGCGGCTGCAAACCAAAACTACGCGGACTTTGCTCGCGGCGAGCTAGCCCAACGTCAGCAGGCCGGGTTCCCCCCTTTTGGCCGCCTAGTCGTCTTCCGCTGGCGTGGCCCCTGCGAGCAAGCCGTTGAAACCGGGGCGCAACAGGGCGTGGCCGCCCTGCGGCAGGGTCTCGACGCAGACGCGCTCGTGCTCGGGCCGGCACCGGCCCCGCTGGCGCGGCTGCGCGGTCACTACCGCTGGCAAGCCCTCTTCCGCGGCCCTTCGGCACACCACTTGCGCACAACGGCCCTCAGCGCGCTGCCGGCCATGCGCGAGGTCGCCAAAAACCACGCCCTCCACTTTTCCATTAACATCGACCCCCTAACGATGATGTAGGCCGTTTCCATGCTCTTGATCCGCCTTGCTCCACTGTTGTTCTTGGCTCTGCCCGTCCGCGCCCAGCTATCCGGCACCCAATGGGAAGCCTATACCAGTATGCGCCAAATCAACCGGGTCCTCGTCCACCAAGACGAGGTCTGGGCCGGCACCAGCGGCGGCGTCCTGCGCTACGACCAGCAGATCCAAGCCTATACGCGCTTCACCCGCCGCGATGGCCTACCGGGCAACCTCATCTTGAGCCTATCTGTAGATGACAACGGCCACCTGTGGTTTGGTACGGACTCCGAGGGCTTGAGCCGCTATCGGCCCGAGAAGAACCACTTCGACCCGCCCTTCCTCGACTTCCTCGACCTGCGCATCAATGCCCTTGAGCCTCATGGGGACATCCTCTACGTCGGCAGCGAGCGCGGCGTCAGCGCGTTTGTCATCAGCAAAGAGGAGGTCAAGGAAACCTATCGCCGCTTAGGGGAGCTGCCCAAAGACACCGAGGTGACCAGCATTGAAGTGTTTGCCGGTCGTCTGTGGGCCGGGACCGTCAATGGCCTAATATGGGCGGATTTGCACCAACCCAATCTCCAAGACCCCAGCAGTTGGGAAGCCGAGCCAATAAGGGGCGAGGTCCGCGACATGCTGGTCTATCAAGACACGCTCTTCGTTTCGGCCACGGACGGCCTCTGGCGAGTACATCCCGCGCTTGACCACCCCGAGCTTGATTACTCTACTACTAGCAGCGTTGCCCTCGGCCTCTTCGAGGAGCGCATCGTCAGCGCGACGGCCGACGGCCTCTTATTCCAGCGCGAGGGCACCAACCGTTGGCAGCCGCTCAACGCGCCGAACATCAGCAGCACCGCCGACCTGTCCGATACCAACGGCCCCCTGTGGGTGGCCAGCGCGAACGGCCTGCGCGTCCTCGGTACCGACCCGCCGCCGCCGCCCCGCGAGCCTATAGGCAACTTCTTCTTCGACATGACCCAGACCGCCGATAGTCATCTGTGGGTCGCCTCCGTGCCCAAGGACAATCTGCCCGCTTTCGGCCTGTACGAGTTCGACGGCGAGGGATGGACCACCCACACCATGAGGAGCAATCTATCGTCCGAGATCGTGTCGACCGTAGAGACCGACGCCGAGGGCCTGCTGTGGGTCGGCAATTGGGGTCGGGGCATTGACGTGCGCGACGCCAATGGCCGGTGGCGGAATCTCAACGCCAATAACTCGGCCCTCGAAGGCATCGACGGCGATACTTTTGTCGCCATCAGCGACATTGACCGCGATGCCAACGGCTCGATGTGGATCGCCAACGTCCGCAATGGGCTAGTCGTCATGGATGGATGGCCACCCCAACAGGCCGCACTCAACAACCAGTTGGATTTCGGCATGTCCCCGGGCCGGGACATGACCAAAATCGCCATCGGTCCCGACGGCCTGAAGTGGATCGGGACGGCACTCGACGGCTTTTTCCTATTAGATGATGGCGGCACCCCTTTTGATATTGGAGACGAGATCGGCCTAGTCTTCGACACAGCCGCGTATCCAGACCTGACCAGCAACGCCGTCATCGATATCCACATCGATCGCTCGGGGCAGGTGTGGGTCGCCACGAACAACGGCCTCAATGCAGTGCGCGGCGAGTATTCGCGCACCAACGCACGTTTTGATGTCACAAGCTGGAAGGTGTACAACACCGGCAATGGGCTGCCGTCCAGTGCGACCACGTCGCTGGCCGAAGACGACTGGGGGCGCATTTGGGTCGGCACCGAAGGCGGCTTGGCCCGCATCGACACCGAGGGCCGAGTCGAGTTCGCACTCGACACCAGCGACCGCCTCGTCAACAACCGCGTCAACTCGCTTTACTTCGACCAAGACAACGGCGCGCTGTGGATTGGCACGCTCGGCGGGATGAGCCGCCTGCAACTCGGCGGCTCGGGGATAGTCGCTGGTCCTCAGGCGTACGCGTATCCCAACCCCTTCCACATCGGCGGGCGCGGCACAGCTCTGACCTTTGCCGACCTGCCGCTGGGGGCCGGTGTGCGCGTTTTCACCGCGGCGGGCGAACTCGTCCGCCAACTCGACAGCGCGGCCGGTCAAGGAGCGGTCACTTGGAACGGCCAGAGCGCGGCGGGCTTTCTCGTGGGGTCGGGTATTTACTACTTTGTCGCGCAGGCAGAAACCGGCGACGCAGTGCGCGGCAAATTTGCCGTGATCAACAACCGCTGACATGCGCGGCCTCTACACCGCGCTCGCCATCGCGCTCCTCGCTGTACATAGCCCGGCCCAGCCCCTATTTACCATTGCGCGGCTGCAATACGGCGGCGGCGGCGACTGGTATAGCGACCCCTCTTCTCTGCCCAATCTGCTCCGCTTCTTGAGGGCGCACACCCAAATCGACGCGGCCGAATCCGAGGCGCGCGTGCAAATCATGGATGAGGAGTTGTTTTCCTATCCGTACATCTACATGACTGGGCACGGCAATGTGGCTTTTTCCGCTGAGGAAGCGGCGCGGCTTCGGCACTACTTAGAAAGCGGCGGATTTCTCCACGCCGACGACAACTACGGCATGGACGAGAGCTTCCGCCGCGCCATGCGCCAAGTTTTTTCCAATGCCGAGTGGGTGGAGCTACCGCCTGAGCATCCCCTGTTTCACTGCCACTTTGAGCTGCCGGAGGGCCTACCCAAAGTCCACGAGCACGACGGCAAAAGACCGCAAGCCCTCGCGCTTTTCACGGGCGAGCGCCTAGCCGTGCTGTACACGTATGAGGCGGACTTAGGCGACGGCTGGGAAGACCCCAGCGTCCACAGCGACCCGGAGAGCAAGCGGCTCGACGCCCTCAAGATGGGTGCCAATATCGCGGTGTGGGCGCTGAGCCACTAGCGCCCCGGTCTGAGCCGAAGCAAGACATAAACAGCGAATGCACGACGATCCTTTAGCGTCGCATGTTTGAGTAGCACCATCGCCTCCGCTGTCTTCTCAACATGTCTGATGGTGCCGCCGTCAACAGCCTCCGAAATGCAGCAAGCGATACCCCCATAACGCCAGCACGAGGGCGAGTACGCTTCCGGAGAGACCCTTGCGGAGATACGGAGGCAGCGCGAGCCAAGCGCGGCCGAACCGACGCGGAAAGCATGCCAGACCAAGGGCCAATGGGACGAGGAAAAACGCAAAGGGATGGTAGTGCCAAGCCCCGGCGAGATTGCCTTGTGCGAAGGCTATGCAGGCGCGCGTCATGCCGCAGCCGGGGCAGGGTAGCTGGGTGAGGAAACGGAAGAGACACAGGGTCGGCCAAGCCTCGCCGGGCACGGGGCTAGACCGCGCCAGGAATGCAGCGACGAGCACCAGTCCAACGAGGAAAATTCGCGCGAGGTGGACTGGACTAACTGTCGGCGCTTTCACCGTAGAACTTGTTGATTTCCCACTGCTGGATGGCAGTAGCGGCCAAGCCGAAGGAAAAAATAGAAACTAGGACGCAGATCAACGCTAGGTCTTTGTTTGTGCGCAGATCATTGCTCTCCTGAATTTCGTTGATGCCCTTCGCCATCTTGTACTCGTAGTAAATCTCAAATATGCTGCACGTTAAAATAAAGAGTACAAGCCAAAGCCAGAAGTTGTACTCCTCGCGATCGAGCCACGCATTGAGCGTTTCCATCTGTTTGTATTGCCAATAGAAATAGTAAATCCCACACGTCAGAATGCTGACGATTATTCCCAAGACAATGCTTCTTACTCCGTCGTATTCTGGATACGGGTGGCTCTGCATAATTGGCTCTCCAGCTATGGGGCGGGAATATAGCCTCTGCTCACTCGCGATCTTACTATGGCGCTATCCTCACCTCAATCCCAAGGACTCTATCCATGTGGCAACAGCCTTGATCACTGAAGGCATTGACGTATTGCATACTTTTGACAGGGACCTTTTGCGGTTGAATGGCCAATTGGGACCGCCTCCTCTGCGAATTTCTACTCCAGATATACCAGATTAGCTTACTATTCCGTTTGCATAACTCACTTTGACCCAACCCTAGCCCCCTTCCACAACGCTCATATACGTGTCAATCGGCAAGTCCGTCACCTTCTGTAGCACTCCACTTGGCCAATAGATGTGCAGCGAATCCGCCCGGCCCGCCGCACCCAAGCCAAAATGCACGCGCCGGTCGCTGCTGCCCAAGAAGCTCTCGCCGCAGAGCACGTCCCGCCGCTGCCTTTGACCGCCGCTCCACAATACGACCTTTGCGCCGATGGCCTCGCGGTTTTTTCCCGCGCCCAACAGGCGCACTCCGAACCAGTGGTGATCAGCGGCCGTCTGGTTGTGCAGCAGGGAGGGCCGGCCGTTGAGGTTGGTGACGAACAGATCTACGCGGCCATCGTCGTCAAAGTCCCCGACCACCGCGCCGCGGCTAACCGCTGGACCTTCGCCCAGCTCGACGAGGCGGAAATGGCCGGCGTCATTGGCGAACAAGTGATTCGCTTGCGCGTAAGTCGCGCCGCTGCCGGGGCGTTCGATCTGCGGATATACGTGCCCGTTGGCCACGAATAAGTCTTGGTCGGCGTCGTTGTCGTAATCAAAAAAGACCGCGCCAAACCCCACGTAGGGAAGGCTGATGCGGCCCAAGCCCGCGGCAAAGCTCACGTCCGCAAAGGTGCCGTCGCCGGTGTTGCGATAGAGCGTGTTGTAGTCGTCCTCAAAGTTGGTGACCAGCAAATCGCCGTCGCCGTCGTTGTCGTAATCGCCCCAAGCCGCGCCCATGCCGGCCTGCGCCAAACCCGTTTCCCCCAGCGCGGCATTGGCCTGTAGCCCCACTTCGGTAAAGGTGCCGTCTCCTGCGTTGCGATAGAGGAAATTGGGCGTCGAGTCGTTGGCCACATACAGATCCAAATCCCCGTCGTCGTCGCTGTCGATGAAGAGCACGGCAAACCCATAGCCCGGGTCGTGCTGGCTGAGGCCGCTGGTCGCCGTCAAATCGGCAAAAGTGACAGCGCCATCGTTGCGGTAAAACACATCTGGCAACGCGGGCAAGCCCAGGGGGCCGATGAATACGTCCCGGCCCTTCCACTGCGTCCCCAAAGGCTGCACCGCGGCCGAATCAAAATCCGCGTAATTGGCCACGTACAAATCCAAGTCGCCGTCCAAGTCTGCGTCGCCCATGGCCGCGCCCGTACTCCACACCGGCAGCACCAACCCAGCGCGGATCGTAGCATCGGCGAATTGCTCTAACCCGTCGTTGCGATAGAGGATGTTTTCTTGCAGGCAGGTGATGTACAGGTCGGCATCGCCGTCGGCATCGTAGTCCGCGCTCAGCGCGCCCATGCCCCAGCCGTGACCCGAGGCACCGGCCGCGGCCGCTATATCGACAAAGCCCCGGGCGCGGTCGTTGCGGTATAGGGCATTGCCACCGCCCTCCCCATTGACCCAGTAGATGTCCAAATCGCCGTCCGAGTCCGCATCGAGGAGCGCGGCCCCACCCCCTTTGGCTTCGACGATATAGCGCTTTTCCGCACCGCCACCGACGTGGGACCGCTTCAAGCCCCAATCGCCGGCTCTGTCGCTGAAGGGAGGACCGTCAGCAGGTGTGCAGGCCACCAAGCACAGCGGCAAAAAACCACTCCACTTCAGTCGCGTCACAACCTTCAAGACCCGGTAACCGGCGCAACCTCGACGGTTCCATCCCCGCTCAACCGCCCCCAAATCCCCTGTACTCCCAATAGCAGGCGCATTCCCACCGGGACGCCCAGCAAAATGATGAAGGTGGCAAAGAGGATGCCAAAGCCCAAGCTGACGGCCATTGGGATTAGGAACTGCGCCTGGAGGCTTTTTTCGAGGATCATCGGCAGTAGCCCAAAAAAGGTCGTCAGGGAGGTGAGCAGGATGGGGCGGAAGCGTGCGGTCCCGGCTGAGATTAGGGCTTCCTCGTGCGGCGTGCCCTCGCGCAGCCTCTGGTTGTAGAAGGTCAGCAGCACCAGCGAATCGTTGACCACCACGCCCGAGAGCGCGACGATCCCAAAGAGGCTCAAAAGTGCCAAGTCCAAGCCCATGAGCAGATGCCCCCAAACCGCGCCAATGATGCCGAAGGGAATCGCGCTCATAACGACGAGGGGCTGAGTGTACGATCTGAATGGCACGGCCAGCAACACGTAGATGGCGAAAAGAGCGATGATGAAGTTGAAGAACAGGCTCTGTAGCGAGTCCTGCTGCTCCTTCTGCTCGCCGCCGAAGCGGTAGCGCAGATCGGGATAGTCCTGGACCAACGCGGGCAGAAAAAACGCTTCGAGATCGCGGTTGATTTCGTCGGCATTGGCGACTTGGTCATCGACGGAGGCACTCACCCGCACGACGCGCTGGCCATCGGTGCGCTGGATGGAGGCATAGGCGTGGCCGAGGGTGACGGTGGCAACTTCTGCAAAGGGCACCTCGGCACCCGAAGGCGTGCGGACGCGCATCGAGCGTACATCGCCTAAGTTCCGGCGCTCGTCTTTGGGGTAGCGCACCATCACCCGCACGTCGTCCGAGCCGCGTTGGAAGCGCAGGGCTTGGTCGCCGTAAAAGCCTTGGCGCACTTGGCGGGCTAGATCGGCGAGCGTGAGGCCGAGGGTGCGGGCTTGGGGCTCGAGCTGGAGTTTCATCTCCAGCTTGCCCTCCTCGAAGCTGTCTTGGATATCGCCGACGCCTGAGTACTCGGCGATTTTACCTTTGACGCGATCGACGGCCAACAAAAGTTGGTCGAAGTTGGCCGAGGCTAGCTCGACCTCAATGGGATTGCCGACGGAGAACAGCGATGAGGAAAAAACGATGGATTCAGGGCCGGGCACCTCGCCGACCAGTTGGCGCAGCCGCGACTCGATCTCAGCGCTGTCGAGATCGCGCTCCTCGGAAGGTTGCAGCTCGATGGTAACTTCGGCGAGGTGCCCTTGGCCCCGAGCCCCAGGAACACCCGAAAAGGAGGAACGCCGAGCCGTGGGTTGGTCGCCGATGTAGGTAAAAACATTGCGGTAGATTGAATCCCCGTCCTCGCGCTCGGCGTCGAGCTGATCGCGCAGGACGATGGCCTTTTCTTCGATGTGTCGCACGACCTTGGCGGTTTGGGTCGCCGTGGTGCCTTGGGGCATGTTGATCGATATCGTCACCCAGTCGGATCCGATATCGGGCATGAACACAAACTTGAGATGACCGCCGGCGACCAGCCCGGCGGTGCACAGCATCAGCGCTAAGGCTAGGGCGGCACTGGAGATCGGATGGGCTAGCGCCAAGCGCAGCGCGGGTTGATAGGCGTTGCGGATAACGTACTTGAGGCCGCGGTCAAAGAGGACGACGAGCCGGGCGTGCCAATCGAGCGGGCGTATGAAAACCCTGCAAAAGAGGCGGTTGAGTGGCCCGTGCCCCTCAGAGGATAGGTGCGCTGGCAGGATGAACAGGCTCTCGATCAGCGACAGCAGGAGCACTGAGATGACGATCACGGGGATAACCGACATGAACTTGCCCATCATCCCCTCGACGAAAAACAGCGGCATAAAGGCAGCAATCGAAGTCATAATCGAAAACATGACCGGCGTGCCCACTTCGAGCGCACCATCAATGGCGGCGCGGCCGAAGGATTTTCCCTTCACGCGGTGGGCAAAAATGTTCTCACCGACGATGATCGCGTCGTCCACGACGATGCCCAAGGCCACGATAAAGGCGAACAGCGAAAGCATGTTGATTGAGGCGTCGAAAGGCTCCATCAGCACGAAGGCCCCCAAAAAACTTATGGGGATGCCCATCATCACCCAGAAGGCCAGGCGCAAGTCGAGGAAGAGGCTCAGACAGATGAAGACCAGCACCAAACCAAGGCGGGCGTTGCGGACCAGCAAATCTATGCGACCGCGCAGGATGCGCGCATCGTCGCGAGCGTAGCCAATGTGGATCCCCGCCGGCAGGGTCGGGCGTTTGTCCTCAATGTACTGGCGGACATAATCGGAGATGTCGAGGGCGTTCTGGTCGCCAATGCGAAAGACCTGAACCACGGCCGCCGGCTGGCCGTTGAAGCGCGAGATGAGATCGGTATCCTCAAAACCATCGACGACCGTGCCCACGTCTTTGAGCTTGAGGGCGGTGCCGTCGGAGCGGGTGAGGACGACGACCTCTTCGTATTCGCGTCCCGAGCGCATCAGCCCCTGCGTGCGGAGCAATATCGCTCCGTCCTCGCTCTCGACGCTGCCGGCGGGTAGGTCAATACTCGTGCGGCGGACGGCATCGGCGACCTGCGCGAAGGTTAAAGCGTAACGGCGCAGTGCCTCTTCGGAGACTTCGATGGCAATCTCATCGACGCGCACGCCCTTGAGCTCGACCTGCGAAATGACGCCGCTGCTGCGCAGGTCGTCGCGCACCAACTCGGCGGCAACTTTGAGGGCCTTCTCCTCGACATCGCCATAGAGAACCACGTCGATGGCTTGATTGCGGCGAGTCAGTTCCTTGATGACCGGCTCTTCGATCTCGGTGGGGAAGGTGTCGATGCGGTCAATTTCGTTTTTGATGTCGTCGAGGAGTCTGTCCATATCGGCACCGCGCTCTAGCTCAATACTGACTGAGCCCATGCCCTCAGAGGCTGTGGAGCGCACGCGACGCACCCCCTCTAGGCCGCGGACCCGCTCCTCGATGCGCTTGCAGACGGCGTCTTCGACCTCGGCCGGGGTCGCACCCAGATAGGGCACTTGGATTTGCACCTGGTCGAGCGACATCTCGGGGAAGGTTTCTTTCTTGGTCTGCATCATGGAAAACAGGCCGCTCAACATGATGAAACCCATCAGCAGATTGGCGGCGACGTGGTTTTTCGCCATCCAAGATACGGGTGCTTTCACGGTTGACCTCCTAACCCGTCCGCGAAGCGCACCTGCATACCGTCGGTAACGCCGCTGAGCTGAGAGACGATGATCCGCTCTTCGGGGGCTATGTCGATATAAGCGAGTACTTCATCCTTGAGTGCGCGCACCACTTGCACTTGGCGGATATTGAGGACGCCGTCGCGGCCTACTGTCCACACGCGATCGCCTTGACGCAAAGCGACGCGGGGCAGGACGCGGACGCCATCGACGGTGCGGCCGGCAATGGCCACATCGACGAACATCCCCACCGTTAGCGGCGGGATGCCGTCGGCAATGTGGCCGTAGGGCGCTTCGACCTCTACTACTAAGCGGACCATGCGGCTTTGCGGGTCGAGTTCGCTCTCGGTGCGAACTACGCGACCGCCCCACTGGTACCGGCGGCCAGCAAAGGCCCCGCTGACCACGGTGCTGGCCCCTTCTCGGCTAAAGACAAAGGCGTGGGGATTGCCCTCGGCGTTGAGACCGGAGACGGACCCGATGTTAGGTGTGCTAGCCGCTGCGATGTCGATGGGTAGCGGCAAGGTGAACCACCCGAGGTCTTCGTCGGGGACGGGGACGACGATCTCGGCTTTTTCGATGCTGTATATCTGGGCGATGGCTTGGCCGACGTTGAGATGCTGGCCCACATCGACGCGGGCGGTGCGCACCCGGCCGGCAAATGGGGCGTACACTTGGGTGCGATCGAGGCGCAGCCGCGCTTCGGCGAGCCGCGCTTCGGCCCCTTGGAGGCCGGCCTCAGCGGCGCGTAGCTGAGGTTTGCGCAGCACCAAGTCGGTGGGGGCTTGGTCTTCGGCGTGGAGCCGCTCCCACTCCTTTTCGGCGATGGCGGCTTCCTCGCGGGCCAAGTCGAGTTGGTAACGCACCTGCGCCACTTGGGCGGCAGCCTGTTGGACGGCGAGCTCGTAGTCGCGAGGATCAATCCGAAAGAGCAGCGTGCCCTTGGCGAAGGTCCCGCCGGGTTTGAAGTTGGCGTCCTTCCACACCACAATACCCGAGACCTGCGGCACTAGGTCAATCTGGGCGTCGGGGCGCACCGTGCCCTGCCCCTCGACTACGACTTGGACCTGCTGGAGCGGAGCGGCGATGACTTCGACGAGCGGGCCGGCATAGGAGCGGGAGACGCGCTGGGGCGGCTCGCGCATTGAGGCCAGCAGTTGAAAGGCCCCAAAGCCGAAGGCGAGGATGAGGACGGGCAAGACTATTTTGAAGACGCGCATCATTGCTGAATCTCCGCGTACTGAGAGGCTGCGGTAAAGCCTCCGCCAAGGGCGAGGTGCAAATCAATGCGTGTATCGAGCCGCTGGCGGCGGACGGCGAGCAGGCGGCTTTCAGCATCAAAGGCCCGGCGCTGAGACTCTAGCAGGGCGATGAGATCGGAAAGCCCTCTGGTGTAGCGATCTTCGGCCAAGGCGCGCGCAGCCACGGCTTCTTCGGCGGCCGTGGCTAGTGCTCGTTCTTGGTCGGCGAGCAAGCCTTCGGCATTCAGCGCCGCCTCCACCTCGCCGTATGCCCTAAGTGCGCTCTGTGCGTAGGCAAAGAGCGCTTGCTCGGCAGCGGAAGCGGCCTGATCAGCGCCGGCGCGCAAGCGCCCGCCTTGCAACAGGGGCTGGGCGATATTGCCCACGAGGTTCCAGACCGAAAAATTGCCATCGAGCAAGTCGCTCAACGCGCTCGACGAGCGGCCCGTAGAGGCCGTGAGGCTGATGCGGGGCAACAGGGAGCGTCGGGCCTGGGCCAGCCGGCGGTCGGCCGCGGCGAGGCGGCGCTCAGCGGCCACGAGGTCGGGGCGTCGGCCCACGAGCTGGGCGGGCAGGCCGGCTGGAATCGAGCCACCGACGGCGGGCAGCTCGTCTCCGACCTCAATCCGGGCGCTGGGGTAGCGGCCCAAGAGCAATTCGAGCTGACGCAGGGCGGCATTCCTTTGCTGGCGACGTTGGGCGAGGGTCGCTTCGGCCGCAGCCAAGCTCGACCGGCCCAAGCGCACATCGAGCGACGAGCGCAAGCCGCGGCGATAGCGATCCTCTATCTGCTCGGTGGAGAGCCGGTAGTTTTCAACGGTCGCGTGCGCTAGCTCAACTTGATGATCCGCTTCGACCGCAGCGAAATAGGCTCGCGCCGTCTGCGCTGCCAGCGAGAGGTGCGCCGCACGAAAGTCAGCGGCTGCGGCTGCGGCGTCGGCGAGCGCGGCTTGGGCACCAGCACGCAGACGACCCCAGAGATCGGCTTCCCAACTCGCAGTCAGATCGACGCCAAAAGACGTGCTCTTGGAACTCAAGACTTGGTCTGGGTCGCGCCCAGGGATGGGCAGGCCGACGAAATTCTGTTTGCGCCGCGAGCCATTGGCATTGACGCCGAGCTGGGGCCAAAGCGGTGCACCAGCCCCCCGAGCTTGAGCTTGGGCCTGGGCGAGACGCGCACCGGCGGCCTTGAGGTCGTAGTTGTGCTCCAAGGCCAATGACACGAGACTGTCGAGAGGTGCGGCCCCTATATCGCGCCACCAGTGATCGGCGACTGTATCCTCTGAGGCCCCAGCTATCCATTGGTTTGGCTGGGCCAAATCGAGGGCTGGATGTTCGGTTTTGGGAGCGGAAGTACAGGCGAGCAGAAACAGCACGGGGAGACACAACGGCCTCATGGCAATTCTCCAGGGGAAGCAGCAAAGTCCGCGTACAGAGCTTCTATTTGTGCAGAGCCGGGATCTTGGTCTAGGACGAAGAAGGCGTAGTGCAGTTCCAAGCACTCGCCGGTGGCTAGCTCTAAGTCGCCTTCCATCAGCAGGCCCGCGCCTAGCAAGTTTGCGCGGGTAAACCAAGTGACTGGGTGGCGCGGGTTGGCCGGGTGATCCATGAGCGCGACAAAGCCGCCGCTTTTCCCGCGCACCCCGACCCAACGGGCGCGCTGACCCATGATGTCTGCGTGGCCGCGGCGTCCCTCGCTACAATAGTGGGCTGCCTCGGCAAAAGGAGGCCCCATGCGCAGTTCCAAGCCCGAGTAGCGCGCCGCCCGAGAGGCCCCCATCACCAGCCGGTCGCCGGCTGGCTCAATGCGCGTGGATATCCGCAAACAGTAGCCGCCCGCGGTGCTGTGAAAGCCGAAAGAGCGCGACTCCAGTGCCATGCGCTGATCGCGGCCATCGAGCCAAAAAAGCGACTCGGTCACAGAGGCCGCTTCCAAGGCCGTGAAGCGATCGTGCTGCTGCACGCCGTGGCTGCCGGCGATGTATTCGTATTTCTTTTTTTTTGGCAAATACCAAGGCCCGCCCCACAAGTTCGCGTCGTTGACGTGGACCCAGCCAAAGTACAGCCCGGTGTGCCAAGCGTGGTCGGGCGGGCGATACTCGGTCACGAGCTGGCCGGAAAGCGTGTACAGGGGTGCGAAGCAGGGCTTGGGGGATTCGCTGCGGGGCAGCTCCTCGGTGGCGCGGTACAGGGCGAGCAGCCGATCGGCCGCGTGGATTTCAACGCCGAGGGCGTTTTCTCGCAGTGCAAAGGCGCACATAGCTATTTCTCCAATTCTCGTTTGAACCATGCAATCGTCCGGCCCAGCCCTTCGTCCGGCCCCACGCGGGGCGTCCAGCCGAGTAGGGAACGGGCCTTGGCAATGTCGGGCAGGCGGACCCGGGGGTCGCCCTGCGGCAGATCGCAAAAGGCGACGCGGCTCTTGGCCCCGGTCATGGCGATGATCTTGCGGGCCAAGTCCAGCATGGTGATTTCACCGGGATTGCCGAGGTTGACCGGGGTCTTCACATCGGACAGCATGAGCTTATAGAGACCAGTGATTAAGTCGCTGTAGTGACAGATGCTGCGCGTTTGCTGGCCGTCGCCATAGACAGCCAGATCGCGACCCTTGAGGGCTTGGACGATGAAGCTGGGCACGGCACGGCCGTCGTCTTGGCGCATGCGCTCGCCATACGTATTGAATATGCGTGCAATGCGCACGTCCGTGCCGTGCAGGCGGTGGTACGCCATGGTCATGGCTTCGGCAAAGCGCTTGGCCTCATCGTACACGCCGCGGATGCCAATGGGGTTGACGTTGCCGAGGTATTCCTCGGACTGGGGATGCACCAAGGGGTCGCCATAGACTTCCGAAGTGGAGGCCAGAAGGAACTTGGCCTGCTTGGCCACGGCCAATCCCAAGGTTTTGTGCGTACCCAACGCGCCAACCTTGAGGATGTTTATGCCCAGCCTCTCGAAGTCGGCTGGGCTAGCCGGGCTGGCGAGGTGTAGAATGAAGTCGAGCGAACCATCTATGTGGATGTAGTTGGTGACATCGTATTGAATAAACTGGAATCGCGGATGGCTGAGCAGATGGGTGATGTTCTCGGGCCGGCCCGTGAGGAAGTTGTCCATGCAGATGATTTCGCAGCCTTTTTCCAGCAATAAGTCGCTAAGGTGCGACCCCAAGAAACCTGCGCCGCCGGTGATTAGCACGCGCATTATGTAGGCTCCTTTCTTTGCTGGTGGTCCGGCAATTTGCCGCTCGCTTTACTCCTAAGACAACCTAAAAATGTATTGCTGTCTTAGGCAATTTCCAACCTCGACTCGGAGACGCAATTCTTCCGAGGTGTGCCGAGGCTCGGCTCGTGTCTAAGAGGCCTCCAGCCCCATGCTTTGGTGCTGGCTTTGCAGAGACTCTTGGTATCTCCGTCGGCCTTCCTCATCCACTTTGCAACCGACGCCTTCGAATACCATGGCAAAAGCCCGGCGGTGGTGCTTCGACGAGCGATTGGGGTCGGCTCGGTGGATGACTTCGCCGTGGTGGACTACCGCGTCGCCGGGCTGCAAATGCACCGCGACTTCGTTGGCTTGGTCTTGGGGGCAGTAGTCGGCAATGCCCTGCGAAAAACCCAAGACCGCGGTTCGGCTATGCGGCCGGATGCCCTTGCGGTGCGAGCCGGGGCTGTAGCGCAGGCAGCCGTTTTCTTCGCCAACCGGGTCGAGGGCCAGCCAAATGGAGGCGACGTTGGGCGGCGTGAGGTTGAAGTAGAAATTGTCCTGATGCGGCGGCGTGGGATGCTCGGTCTGCGGCGGTTTGTTGAACCACTCGGGCTGGCTCGCCCGTGCGGCTTCGCCGATGAGGGTCTGGGCTAGGGCCTTCCAGCGAGGTTGGTCGCGGTACCCGGAGAAGAAGGCGTCGTAGTCGCCCATGCGCTGTAGCTGTTTCAGGGTTTCGGGCCGGTCTTTGTCTTGGTAGAAGGCGGCCTGATCGGGTAGGGTCGGCACCACTTCGCGGATATAGCGGGCGACCTGGGCCGTTAGGTCTTCGAGTTCGTCGGGAGGCAGGAAGTTGCACAAGAGAACGAAGCCGTCGCGGTCATAAGCGGCTTTATAGGAGGTGTAGTCGGGCATGATGGCGCTCCTCAATTTTTCGGTCGCTCTGAGTCATTGTAACTAACTGATGTTACGCAACCTCTGCCTTAAGACTCTTACGCCCGCTTGGTGGATGTGCGACCCTGGTGTTCACGCCAAGCAGGCATCAAGCTTAACCTCTTCACGAAGTGGAGAGACAATGCCCGTTTGAGGCTAGGGCGCTAGGCTGAATGTCCTGCCTAAAGGCCGGGTGAAGCGCGGGAATGACGACGGGCGGAGCCGCAAGCCGCAGACGCTACATAAGGCTGCGTAACATCAGTAACTAACTTCATCGCAGAATAACAGTCAATTCGATCTATCCGTGCCTTTGGCCGGTAGCACCGTGCTGACCATGATGCACATCCTGCGCGAGAAGGGCTTTGTGGTCTCGGAGCGAGCAGGCCGGTACGATCTCTACCGCCCGGTGGTCACGCGTGAGGATATGGGGCGGCGCTCGCTGAGCGAAATCATCGACTCGTTCTTTTTCAGCTCGGCCGAAGTGCTCGTCAGCCAACTGCTGGACGGCCAGTCGCTCACCGACGAGGAATTGACGGCGATCCGGGCGGAGTTGGACAACCGTGCATTGAAGAGTTGCCCTATCTGTAAAAACTCAAGGAGCAATTTCACGAGCAAAATGTTGAATTTTTAACAGTGAATATTGACCAAGATGATTCAGGGCGCAGAGATATGATGGCGAACTTTCGCTACCAGAGTGCATCAAGTTTAACATTTGTATTGAGTGATTTGGAAATGCGAGAGGCATTTGGTTCTAACGAGATTCCCTACACCTGCCGCCGGCCACCCCGTTCGCAGAGCAGGTCCAACTCATTGCCGATGTTGTCTCGCCAGAAGTAGAGGTCTGGACGACGGTTCGCGTTGACGTGCTGCTTGATTATCTCGGCGATGACCCAATTCTCAAAAATCGCCCCGCGTAAATAGTGGGTGGCGAGTTGGGCGACTGACTCCAGTCCCAAAAGCGAGCAAAGCAGGCCCGTGTCGTAGAAATAGAGCTTGGGCGACTTGATGGGCCGCTTGGAAAAATTCTCGTGATACGGATAGAGGAGGAAGGCGATATAACTCGCTTCCAATACCGCAATCCAAGCGCATACCGTCTTGTAGTTGATCCCCAAGTCGTTGCCGAGGCCGCTCAAGTCGAGCGATTGTCCGACGCGTCCGGCACAGACCCGAAAAAACACTGGAAGGTGCTCAGATCGCCGATATTGCGCAGGCTCCTCACGTCGCGTTCGACATAGGTCTGGATATAGGCCGGATAGTAGAAGGGCGGGGCGACGCCGAGATCGTAGAGGGCGGGATAGCCGCCTTTGAACAGGCTTTCGTCCAAGCTTAAATGAGTGCTAGCTGCAAGCTCCTGTTGGGAAAAGGGCAGCGTGTGCAGGGCGACGCGCCCGGCCAGCGATTGGCTGACTTGCTCTAGCAACAGAAAATTCTGCGAGCCGATGAGGACGAATTGGCCCATGGTGCCGCGCTCGTCCACTAGGACCTGCAAATAGGAAAATAATGCCGGAACCTTCTGCGCCTCGTCGATGATCAGCCCCTGATCCTCGTACTTCGCTAGGAAGCACCGCGGATCTTCTTCGGCAGCTAAGCGGTCGTCGAGCCGTTCGAGATTAATCGGGGAAGACCTCGCGCACGAGCGTAGTCTTGCCCGACTGACGCGGGCCAGAGACCGAGAGGATTGGATAGAGTTGGGCCAACTTTTTGATCTGGGGGCTGAACTGACGTTGGATATACATTCTTTACAATATAAAATCTGGAATCCTATTTTATAAAGAAAGTTGGAGTCTCTACTCCGATTCCTCCAGCACCCCGTCGTAAGGACCGGCCAGTGCTTCGCCTTGGGCTTTGATTTCTTCCAAGCGGCGCGACAGACTGCGCACGATATCCGGGTGTTGGTCGTACAGATTCTGCCGCTCGGCGATGTCGTCTTTGAGGTTGAACAATTCCCCGGGAAAATTGTGGTCGCGGTAGCCCCGCTCCGCCTTGAACCAGTCCGGCTCGCGGTTGTCGTCGCCGGAGGGGGCGTCGATAAAGACCCATTCGTCTTGGCGCAGGGCAAAGCGACCCGAACAACTGTGATGTACAGCCGAGCGGCGCACCGGCGCGTCAATTTCTCCCTGCAACAGGGGCAATATGCTAATGCTGTCCTCGGCCGCTCCCGGAGGTAACCGGGTCCCGGTCAACTGGGCGCAGGTAGCCATAAAATCGCCCAACAGAGCGAGCTGGTCGCAAACCGATCCGGCCGGAGTGACGCCGGGCCAGCGAGCGACAAAGGGTACGCGGTGACCACCCTCCCAGGTGTCGCGCTTGACGCCGCGCAAATGGGCCATGCTGTAGTGGCCGAATTGGCGCACGTGCTCGTAGCAGCCACCAGCCGCGGCCGGGCTGCACTCGGGGCCGTTGTCACTGGTGAAGATGAGCAGCGCGTCGTCGGTTAGGCCCTGCTCGTCGAGCGCGGCCATGATTTCCCCGACTACCCAATCAACTTCGCAGACAAAATCGCCGTACAGACCCGCTTTACTGCGGCCGATGAAGTCTTGGTTGGGAACAATCGGCGTGTGCGGAGAGGTCAGCGGTAAATAGAGGAAGAAGGGATCGGAGCCAGCTTCGGCGATGTAGGCGCGGGCGCGGCGGACGAATTCGGGGACCATGTCTTCCAATTTCCAGCCCGGTTTCACGGCCCCGGGAAAGCCGAACATCCCCTCGGGCTTTTGCTCGGTCGGGGCCGCGGCCAGCCGGTCCTGCTCAAACCAAGTGTAGGGCGGGAAATTGGGCACATCGACGCCAAAGTAGTAATCGAAGCCGCAGGCTAGGGGACCGCCGCCTATGGGTTGGCTGTAGTCGATATTGCGCTCTAGAGCTTGGCGCTGGTCTCGGTCGAGACGGCCGATGGGAGCGTCTCCGCAGGCCGGTTTGCCGTCTTTGGTCGTCCATTCCCAGCCGAGGTGCCACTTGCCGATGCAGGCGGTGCGGTAGCCCTGCTGGCGCAACAGCTTGGCCACAGTGGGGCGGTCGGCTTCTATCAAGGGCGGATCCCAAGGCCACAGGACGCTGCTTTTGAGCGGAGTACGCCAACAATAGCGGCCGGTGAGCAGGGCGTAGCGGCTGGGCGAGCAGACGCTGGAGGAGGCGTGGGCGTCGGTAAAGCGCATCCCTTGGGCGGCGAAGCGGTCGAGGTGAGGCGTGGGGATTCTGCAGCCGGGGTTGTTGCATCCCATATCGCCGTATCCCATGTCGTCGGCGAGGATGTAGATGATATTGGGTTTTTGCCGGGGCATGGCCGGTCCTTTCTTTTAGATGGAAATCGTTACTGATAAACTGATAAGCTGAATACCCGATCGACGCCCCGTTCGGTCCCGGAGCACCGGCCCAGCCGTTAGAGAGGCGGTCGTAAGCCACGATCAACCCATCGGCTCCCCAAGGCATCAGCGCGGTGTAAGACGTATTCATGGCGGGGTCCTCCCCGGCCTGTGCGTTGCAGAAGGCGTCTGAAAAGCCCGCATTCGGCTCGACCAGTCGGTTGTGATGCACCCCCAGATTTACCCGCTCCCATTCTTTGCCCTGCCCATCGGCGCAGATGTACCGAGGCCATCCCTTCCATGCACATCGGCTGCGACCACATCTGGCCTTCATCCTTGCTAATGCTCTTGTGGAAATCCCAGCCACCGCCGACGCGATAGACGCACAGCAAGTCGCCGTTGTCCAGCCGCAGGGTGTTGGATTCGTTGGGGCCTTCGGGTGCGCCGGGTGCTGCATCCGGGCCGGCGACAATGCTGCGGTACGTCCACGAAAAGCCACCGTCGTCGCTGATTACTGCGAACGTGTTATAGCCTTCTTCCCCGTCGAATTTTCCGTACATCGTCGCCAACAGGCACCCATCCTTTAGGCGCAGGATGTTGCCGTTGTGCTGGAGCCGCAGTGTCCGCCTTAAAAGGGCCGGTGAAGCGTCCTCGTGGCAATCGGCGAGCGGACGCGGAAAATCGGAGACCAGCACGTCCCGAGGTTCGACCACGAGCGCACCATAGACCATCGTCAGGACGTTGCCCGGAGCAACGCAGTTTTGCCGGTCTTCACCAGGTCAGACCCACCGGCCATTTGCGCGTTTGCTGCAAGCGACCCATCCTCTGCGATAGGCCGACCGAAAAATGACTGCAGAACGCGCCCACCAAGGAGTTTAAAACGGCTTCGCAAGGCTTTTTTTATCGTTTTCCTCAGCGAGTTGACTCAAACGGCGAGCCTGCTCCAGGTGGAAGTGGCTCTTTTCGACCTGTCCCAATTTGGCGTAGGCATCGCCCAGATAGCGGTGGATCCGGGGATTTTCAGAATCCAATTCCGCTGACCGAGCATAGGCGTGCAGAGCTTTGGCGACATGCCTTTCTTTCATGTAGGCAACGCCCAAGTTGAGATAGGCTTCTGCATAGTTGGGGCGCAACGAGGTAGCTTTGGAAAATTGGCTTATAGCTGCCGCGAGGTTCCCGGTGCGTGCTTCCACCAAGCCCAGACTGAAGGCGGCTTCGGGCAAGTTCGGATCGAGGCGGGTGGCTTGCTCGATGGCTTGGCGGGCCTGGACGTAGTCGCCTTTTTTGAGGTATACCCCCCCTAGGCGCATGTGGCTTATCGCATCTTCTTCGTCCAGAGCAATGCCTTTTTGGAAGCAGTGGATCGCCTCATCATAGGCAGCTTTCGAGGTGAGCAATATGCCCAGACTGATGTGGGCATTTTTATGCTCAGGATTGAGTTCAATTACATTGCGGTACTCGAGCTCGGCCTGTTCGTAGTCGCCCCTCAGGGCGTGGTTGAGGGCCATATTGTAGCGCGCTGTCGCCGGGCCTATCGGTACATGACCGGTAGTGGGCATCGACAGTTCGGAGTAGAGGCCGCGATCAAACTGGCGCAAAAATTCCGATCGTTCTAGATGCCGCCGGCCCTCTTCCCAGTGCCCCAGGCGCAGGTAGATACCGCCCAAGTTGGTATGCACTTGCGGCGAATAGGGGTTGAGCGAGACGGCCTTTTTCAGCGCTTCTAGGGCTTCCTGATAATGGCCCTGGGCACTGTGTAGCAGACCCAGATGGAAGAGTCCCTCGGCATCCTCCGGATCATGCCTGATCGCTTGCCGGAGGTAGGTCAGGGCTTGTTTTGTAGCTCCCTGTTTGCGGTAGAGCAAACCTAGCTTTTTATAGGCTGGAGCTAGGGTGGAATCGGCGTCTAGGGCTACCAGATACATCTGCTCCGCCAAGTCTGCGCTGTCCCGATAGCTGTAAATGAGGCCCAAATTGTAGTGGGTAGTCGCCCGCTGTGGATCCAAGACGAGGGCTCTTTGGAAAGCGACTAGGGCGGCATCCGTGTCGCTGTACTGCACCTGGGCAAAGGCTCTGGCCGTGTGTATAACGCCAAGTATATCATAAAGTTCGGCCTCTTCAGGGCCGAGAGCCATTGCCCGCTCCACCGCCTGTTGGGCGTCGGTGAATTGGCCTACAGCCAGATGGGAACGGGCTAGATAGCGGTAGGTCTCGCGCTCTTCGCCGCCCTGTTCGAGTGCCTTTTGGAAAGCCGCGATGGCGATCTGGTGATTACCCGCTAGAAAGTGCTGGAGGCCTCGCTCGAAAAACGGATCGGCCCCAACTTCCTCCAATTCCCCACTCTTTGCACAGGCCGTCAGCACAGGTGTGGAGGCCGCGATCAAAAAGCGAACTATGAGCAAGCAGACAAACGGGATAGCCATCGGTTAGTGGTTAGTGGTTAGTGGTTAGTGGTTAGTGGTTAGTGGTTAGTGGTTAGTGGTTAGTGGTTAGTGGTTAGTGGTTAGTGGTTAGTCCCATCCGCCCCCTTGGCGACGGGGCCCGGAACATCGACGCGGGGGACCGCGCTGGTCCGGACGAGGGCTAAGGGCATGCCGAGTCAAACCGCCTAAATGAAACCTGAATCCCCAACCGTACACTAGGAAATTCCGTTGAATATTTTTCTGCACAGCGTCTATGATTTTATCGAATAGCCGCGATAGCAGTGGCCTATGATAATAAAAGAACGGTGCTAATCCAATGCATCTTAGTCGTTTCAACAACAAGAAAATCGCCGTGATGTCTAAGGCTCTCATCGCGGCGATTTTGGCCACTTTAGTCTCTGGTTGGTCCGTCTTTCCCGCTAGGTCACAACCCCTGCCAGTGAAATTCATCGACCGGGCAGCAACCAACGGCATCGCTGCGTCGAACGCGTCGGGTGACGCCCAGCAATATATTGTCGAGGGCATGATGGGCGGAGCGGCGTTTTTCGATGCCGATGGCGACGGCGATGTGGATATTTACGTCACCAACGGCTCGCGCTTTGCCGGCTTCCCTCCCGGCCAGCATCCAGCCAATTACCTGTACCGCAACGAGGGGGGCTTCTTTGAAGATGTTGCGACCCATGTCGGGGTGGGGGATACCAGCTAGTCCATGGGCTGCGCGGTGGCTGATTACGACAACGATGGTCACTTAGACCTTTACGGCACTAATTTTGGTCGCAACAGGCTCTACCGCAATCGAGCCAATGGCCCCTTCGAGGACGCGACTTCGGCGGCCGGAGTGGGAGACCGGCGTTGGGGCACAGGCTGTACATTTGGAGATTACGACCGGGACGGCCACGTAGATCTCTACGTGGCCAATTTTTCACCTTGGACTACCAATCGACGATACCCTGTCAGTGGAAAAATATCCCTGTCTACTGTGGACCTCGGGGGCTGCCACCGGCGGCTGATATTCTCTACCGCAATGAGGGCGACGGCACTTTTGCCGATGCCAGCAAAAGCACCGGCATCAACGAGCTTTATTACAGTATGGCGGCCAGCTTCGCCGATTTGGACGACGACGGCTGGCCGGATCTTTTTGTGGCCAATGACTCCATGCCCGACCAGCTCTACCACAACCAGACCGATGGCACTTTTAAAGAGGTGGCACTACTGGCCGGGGTGGCCTATAGCGGCGAAGGCGTCAAGCAGGAATGCATGGGATTGGCCCTGAGCGATTACGAAAACGACGGGCTAATCGATATATTGGCCACCAATTTTGCCGATGAGCACAATGTGCTCTACAGGAGCAGCGGTGGCCTTTTCCTCACCGATGTCTCCTACCTGTCTAGAGTCGCTGGCACTGGCAGCCGCCAAGTCGCTTGGGGCACGGCCTTCTTCGATTACGACAACTACGGCGATCGAGATTTCTTCGTGGCCAATGGCCACACCTATCCACAAGCCGATTTGCCCCAAGCCAATAGCAGCTATCGGGAGAAGAACCCGGGCGGGGATTGGAGCCCGCATCGCCATTAGTGCGGCCGGCGACAGTTTGCCCAAGTGCTGAGCGGGGGAAGCTATCTTTCCCACCGCGATTTAAAAGTGCATTTCGGCTTGGGCCGTTCCACCTTAGGTGGCCCAGCGGTGTTGTGCAGACGCTGCGCGACGTACCGGCGAACCAAGTCCTTGTAGTGCGAGAACCTCAATAACCCCTACTGGCTTTCTGTGAAACGACATCACCCTTCCGTAGCTGATGCATCCGCACCAAATTTTCTTCAAAGATGGCGACGGGGTACTTCTGCCGCAGACCACGGACATAGTTCACATAGCCATTTCTAGCCTCCGGGCCCGCCGCTGGGAATTGTCATCGTAGGGTATGTTTCGCGCTTTCGCTCCTCGACCCTGAATACTGAATATCCTTCCTCTACCTTTACCTTGATTGGCCCACCCACTTCACCCACTTCCAGAGACTGGACCGCCTCGTAAATCCGAGGGTAAAGGTTTTGGGTGTACATATTGAGTTTCAACCTAGCTCTATGGTGTCCGCTTTCCTCGCGCTTGGTGTATTGCTGCGCTAGGCGTTGCGGATCTTGGGTCTCTTGGATTTCCTCCTTGAGACGCTGGGCCAGAAAATCAGCGGACACCACATCTGCCCGGGGATCCCTATCCGGCTGGAGCAGCAGACCCTCTGCCTCGACGCCTTTGATTACTGTCCAGCGCACCGCAAAAATCTGGTGCCCGCGCCCTTGGGCTAGTTGAGCTTGCGGAGCGTTTCTCCCGGACACATCCGTCGTAATCTGGAGCTGGACCACCGGGCGTTGATCTGTAAGACCAATGATCTTCGAGAAGCACTGGCGATTTTTTTCGATGGATTGGACGTAGTTTGAATGAGAGGAAAAATCCCGTTTCCAGTGCCGCACCCGGCGGTCGATAGAGGTCTTCAGTTAGCGCTGGAGAAAGCGGTTTATGCCCCCTACCATCTGGTCGGCGAGATCCCCTTCCATTTCGAGGAAGGCCGTGCCAGCCAAGGGTTTGCCTGTAGGGGAAACTTTATCCATGGGGTTCCCTCCAGAAGCCGTCTTGTAGAAGTTGGCTAAATCCCTATTCTGACTGGTTATTGCTCGGAATTACGGATACGTTTTCATCCGAAAAAAGAATCGCTGGAATCCATCTCTATGGAAAGGGGTAACACCCATGGAGAGAGCAAATTGCGAGTTTTTCAGAAACAACGGATATCTGGTCCTCGGCAATGTCCTAAACGATGAGGAAGTAACCCGATGTCTCCAATTTTTCGACCGCAACCGGAGTGAACACGCCTATCTGTGGCGCTATCTCGGACACGACACGCACCAGACCGGCAACACAGATTGTCTGCAAAGCTGGTTCGAAGTGGATGAGATCGTCCGGCACCCCAAGCTCCTGCCCATTGTGCGCGAGTTGATGGGAGGACCGCTCTGCCTGCTCGAAGTCAGCGCCCGTCACATGGACATGCACCCCGGTGCCGTGAAGATCGCTCAGCAATGGTACCGGGACGTCCGTCATCTGGAAGAGCATCCGCTGCGCATAAACTATATCCAAGCGATGGTTTACTTGACCGACGTGAACGAAGAGACCCATTGTTTTACCATTTCACCCGAATCGGTCAATGACCCTATTTTGGAGAGAGACGCGCAACTGGAAAAGGGCGGCATCGAGTACCTCCACGGTCCGGCCGGAACGGTTATCCTTTTTAACGCCTCGGTGCTACATACGGCCACCGTGCGAACCACTGATTGCGAACGCAAGACAGTGCAAATATACTATTGCCATCGGGACAAAAATCTAGGAAGCCTCGACATGGTGATCCCCGCCCGGCTGTGGCGTGACCATCCGGATCCGGCATCTAGGGCGTTCTACGGCCCTCAGGGCAAATCGGCACCTCCGACTCAATACCGAGAGCTGACGAATGGTCACATCGACATCAATTTTTTACCCGATTCCCACCTTTCCCGGGCCGAGGACAGGTGTCCGTGGAACGAAGCCGACGGCACGGACGAGCACCAATGCATAAGCACAAATAAGGTCATTTGCCAGCACTTCCGCGGCATTAGAAGACCGAATATTGTGCAGTGCAGTTACCCCGAAAAGGAGGCATTGGATTAGTGGGCTGCCTCATCCCCAGAAAATTGCGTTCCGACTCATGCTGGTGGGCTGATTCCCTTACAACTCCTCCACCGCCTGCAAGGCCGCATGGATATAGCCGAAGGCATAGGCAAAGCCGACCTTGCCCGGCTCAGGGCCGCCGATCCCGGGGACGTGATCCGGCATGATCATGTACTCGTAGCCAACCTCCTTGTACACCTTCAGTGCCCGGATCATATTGATATCGCCTTCGTCGGGAAAGACCTCGACGAAGTTACCCAAGCCCCCTTTGATATTGCGGAAGTGGACGTTGAAAATCTTCTTGCGCTCGCCGAAGTAGCGAATGACATCGAAGATCTCCTCCGCCGGATTGACCAGCGCCTCGGACATGCAGCCTTGGCAGAAATTCAGACCGTTGTACGGACTGTAGTAGAGCGCGATGAGCTTTTTGAAGCCCTCGACCATTCCCAAGGGACGCGCCACGCCCCGGTACGTACGGCCCACGCCAATGCCCGGGTCGGACGGATGGCAGGCCATCTGGACTTTGTATTCTTCGGCCACGGGCATGATCTCTTGTAGCCAGTGGTCAATGCGCGCCCACATTTCGTCTTCATCGGCCGGCCCGTCTTTGAACTCGCCTAGCGACTGATCCAATTTGTCAAACTCAAAGGTCGATACCGTGGCACCTCCGCGCCCCGTCTTCGCGGGCGTCCGCAGGTGGCCCAAGATGGTGATATTGTAGTTGAGGCCGCGGATGCCAGCCTCGCCCGCCATCCGCACCGTCTCTTTCATCCAGTCGATCTGGCGGTCGCGCTCGTCGCTCGGTTTGAGAAAGATCGCCCCGGCCTCGTTGTCGTAGGCGCTGCGCGACCCCAAGGGGATGTGGATCATCTCCATGCTGATGCCGTGTTTGCCCCACCGCTCCTTCATCTGCAGTAGCATATCCGTGCTCCATTCCCGCCACGGCGCAGAAGGAGTCTGATCGACGTTTTTGATGCCGAGTTGCGACAAGACTTGCATTTCTTCGTCGGTCTGTTCCCCGAATTGCGATCCGATGTACATAGCGTATCCTCCCAATGGTCGGTCTAGTTATGAACGAATATAAGGCCGTCGCGGTAGTGCTAGCTCGGCGCATCCGACTGGAATAGCGTAACCCCCATCTCCAGATACTTGTCGCGTTCTGCAGGCGTAGTACTCGTCCCCATGGCCAGACGAATGCCGGTACCAGCCAATTGGGCGGCGACATTGCGCATACAGTCATCAACGGTGCATAGCGGATAGTCCGGGTGATCTTCCAAGCTAAAGGAAAGGTCGTTGGGACCAAAAGTGACCACGCTCACTCCCGGCTTGGCCAATTTGCGAATATTGGTCACCGCTTCGACGGATTCTATTTGGATCGCCAAAATCGCGTAGTCATTCCACCACGCCGCATAAGCGCGTCGGTCGATCCCTTGGGTCGCGCCGCGCAGGCCGCGGCGATTTGCGCCCCCCCAACTGCGCCGCCCGATGGGACCGTAATAGGCGTAGGCAATGGCGTCGTCCACGGTCTCCGGCTCCATGACCTCGGGGATCAAGACCGCGCTGGGACCCAAGTCGAGATAGCGCCCGACCATATAGGCATGTCGGGTGTGGGAGATGCGCAATTGCACATCGATATCCAGCTCTTCGGCCGCCCTGCAGTAGTTGACCAATTGCTCTTCGCTGAAGGGGGTGTGCTGGCTGTCGATCCAGATATAGTCGTACTGATCGGTTGACCATATATCGGCCAACTGCTCCTTGGTCGTGGTCAGCGAGCCGCGCAGGGCAACCAGCACTTCGCCATCTTGCATGCGTTGTCTGAGCGTTTTCTTTTGCGACATAATGCACTCCTGTATTGGGCTAGTCTATTAAATGGGAAGGAACCCGTGGTTAGATTGGATGGAACTAAAAAGGAAGGTGAATAAATCGACATGAGCGCGAAAGAGCTTTCTTCTGCCCCGGCCCCACTGGCCTACGGCACGCCGGAACAGCTAGTGCGAGACTTTGCCAGCCGAGGACTAGTCGTCCTAGCCCCGGAAAACCTCGGCATTCCGCTCGAGGTCCACGAGCGGATCTATCAGCGCGTTGCGCCCGAACTTCTTCCAGACATGCCCTTCGCGTCGTCGCAGCCTGCAACCAACTGGTCGGCGAGAACTGGGCCATTGTGCCGTTCACCCATAATGCGGCGGCCGCGATCAGCACTGGCACAAGGACGACGACAGCCCGTTCAATGGCCGCAAACAGCAGCAGCACCAAGCCGTGCAAATCGAAATGTGTACTATCCGCAGGCCGTGCGCGAAGACATGGGCCCGATGGCGACCATGCCCTATTCGCACTATTGGACCTTCAACCACGACAATTTCGCCGGGCCGACCACTCAAAAGGTCGTCGTTTCTTTTGGTTTGACCAGATCACCGGCTCGTACCGTTTGCTGCGAAGCTCCGTCGAGAATAGCTCGGCAGCTTTTTAGTTGGCGAGTGCTACGAAGGATAAGACAGGACGGGATGGGATATTTTGCGCCGCCATTTGAATTATGCCCCCTCAATTAATGATCGAAGTGCTTTGTTGACTGATTCAGAATCGGGAAAATGTAGTTTTACATCCGGGTCGAGCATCACACAATCGTCTGCGGGTGCAACGTCGCGCAGCAAGGGTAGCCGTTATATGACTCTACAGACGTGGGCCTGCGGGCGGGCGGTGCGCCACCGGGTCGACGATCCCGCACCCAAGCGACTACGAGATTGACACTGTTCAATGGCCCCTCGTGCTTTGATTCTGTAGCGCGAAGCCGCGAAGCCTTCGAGGGGGAATATGAACTCAGTAGCATATTTTTTACTGGCTCTGTGCCTGTTGTACCCTACCCTGACCTTTGGCGACGAACGCCCTGATGTCCAGCAGATACAGGTTGTAGTACAGCGCTTCTACGAGGCGTGGAACCAACAGGACTTCGTCGCCGCTGAAGACCTAATTGGCGAGAGCGTCGTCGAACTCGACATGCGCGACCGCCGGGAGCCACAGACTTGGATTTTGCGCAAGGTGCAGTCCCGCGAGGAGTTCCTCGACGGGATTGTCGGCGAGTGGACTGGCGGCGACGGTTGGGACTACGACGAGGAAATCCACCAGTACATCAAGAAGGCCGAGTTTTTCGACATCCTCCTGTGGGGCGATCGGGCCATGGCTATAACGCAGGAGCACTTGGTAGGCGCGTCCGGTCCTGCGGGCAAGGAGCAATACAGTGCCTATTTGCTCGACCGGGGGGATGGCAACTGGAAGATCGCCGGCGTCCTCCACCAAGTACCCGCCGAAGAATACAAGACAGTCGCAGTCGAGCCACGCGGCGAGCGGCTCCGCGTCCGCATCTTCGTCGATGGGGGCGACGAGGTGTTCGCAGATGGCGAGGGCCTGTGGGTCGAGCACCGCTACGGTGCCCTGCCCGGGCGGCACGAGGACGGCGATGGCTTTTCGCCCGTCGAGGTCAATGGAGTGCGTTGGCAACCCGTCTGGCAGGGCGACAGGACCCGCAAGGTGTATTTTGCCGACCGGGTTGCATGGCCTTCCGGCACTCAGTACCGCCTAGTCAAGCACGAGGCGCGCGACGTCGCGCAGTTGGAAAGGAAACCCCAAGCACCCGGCGACACCCTCAGCATCGTCTTAGCCGACCAAGATAGCGGAGCCGATTGGTACGACGTGGAGGTGCGCTGGGGCGACGAGGCAGCCGACCCCGGCGCAGGGCTGCCCGAGCCAAACCCGCCCGGCCGCGAGGACTTGCTCATCGAAGTCCTATTCGATGGCGAGATCCGCGACACCAGCCCGCATCAGCACCCGCTCAAAAACGTTAAAGTAGTGCTCACCGAGGACCGCGCTGGCACCAAAGACAGTGCCGGTTATTTCGATGGCGAGGCTGTCGTCGATATAGAAGGCTTTTTGCTAGATGGCCCCTTCAGCGTCTCAATCTGGGCCAAATACGACGAGATCGAAACGCGCCCTTATTGGTGGAACAACTGCATCTGGGCGCAGGACAACGGCGGCGGAGTGCGCGTCTTCCAGCTCAGTACCTTGGGACGGCGAGTCACTTGGCACCGGATGCGCGACGACGAGGATGACCTGCATTCCAAGCTCCTTTTGCGCAAGGGGCACTGGTACCATTTCGCGGCCGTCTTCGACGGAGATTATCACCGGCTCTTCGTCGATGGCGCGTTGCAGGAGCAGAAGCAAAGCGCGGTCGAAACCTCGCCCGACCAGCCCATTTACATCGGCGCGAAAAACCTCGACGAGACGGACTTCTTCTTCACCGGGGCCTTAGACGATGCACGGCTCTACGGGCGCGTACTGACAACCGCGGAAATCAGCGCGCTCTACCAAGGCTTGGCCGAATGACCATTACAGCGAGAAAGACCCGTCCCATGCATCAGACGCGATTGTTAGTCAGCGCGTTACTGATCCTAGCCGCCGGCGCGGCCCGAGCCGAGGAATGGCCCTATTACGCGGCCGACGCCAAGAGCAGCAAATACGCGCCCCTGTCGCAGATTGACGGCACCAACTTCGCCCGGTTACAGGAGGTTTGGCGCTACGCACCCCCCGACAGCGCAATCGCCGCGGCCGAGGACATCTGGACCCGGTCGAACAAGGGCACTCCGCTGGTCATCGATGGCGTGCTGTACTACGGGTCGCCCTTCAACGTCCTCTGCGCCGTCGATCCGACAAACGGCCAAGAGCTGTGGACCTTCGACCCCCGGGCTTGGGAGGATCGGGGCGATTTCTGGGGCTTTTCGCGCGGCATCGCCTACTGGCAAAGCGGCGACAAGAAGCGCATCTTCTACGGCACGGCTTCCGATCGCCTCTATTCAATCGACGTCGAGACCGGCCAACCCGACCTCGCGTTCGGCAAGGGCGGCTTCGTCGATCTAGGCAAGGGACTACGTCGCCGCATCGACCGCAGCCGCTACTGCATCACGTCGCCGCCGATCGTCTGCCGCGACGTGGTGGTGGTGGGTTCCGGCATCACCGACTGGCACGACCGGCCTCCGGCCAAATACTCCACCCCCGGCGATGTGCGCGGCTTCGACGCCCACACCGGCGAGCAGGTGTGGGTCTTCCAGACCGTGCCGCAAGAGGGCGAGTACGGCAACGACACTTGGGAAAACGACGCCTACCAGACCTATGGCCAAGCCAATGTATGGGCCGCCATGAGCGCCGACCACGAGCTAGGCTACGTGTATCTCCCCGTCAGCAGCACCACCCACAACCACTACGGCGGCGAGCGCCCGGGTGCTAACCTTTTCAGCCAGACCTTAGTCTGCCTAAAGGCGGCAACCGGCGAGCGCGTCTGGCACTACCAGCTCATCCATCACGGCCTGTGGAACTACGACCCGCCGGCACCGCCGGTCCTAGCCGATATAGAAGTAAAAGGCAAAGCGATCAAGGGGCTAGCCATAGTGAGCAAACAGGCCTTTTGCTATGTATTCGACCGCACGACGGGCGAACCGGTCTGGCCGATCAAAGAGCACAAGGTGCCCAAGTCGAAAACTCCGGGCGAGCAAAGCTGGCCGACCCAGCCCTTCCCCAACAAGCCCGCGCCCTACGACCGCCAGGGTCTGCAGGAGGACGACCTGATCGACTTTACGCCCGAGTTGCGGAAAAAGGCACTGGCGATCCTGCAAAAATACGAGCACGGCCCGCTGTTCACCCCGCCCAGCGAAAAGGGTACGCTGGTATTGCCCGGGGGCTTGGGCGGTTCGGATTGGAGCGGCGCGGCGCTGGTGCCAAAAGAAAACGTGCTCTACGTGCCTTCGCGCACCCGTCCCGACATCGTGCGGCTAGAAAAGGTGGAGGGCCTGCGCGCCTTTTCGGACTACGCCTTTTTCAAGGACGACTCCGAATACGTCGATGGCCTACCGCTGACCAAGCCCCCCTACGGCCGGATTACCGCCATCGACTTAGACACCGGCGAGCACGTTTGGATGCGTCCGGTGGGCAAAGGCCCGGTCAATCACAAGGCCCTGCGCGACCTCGACCTGCCCGCTATGGGCTGGTTCCACTACAACTTTGTGCTCGCTACTGAGACCGTGCTGGTGGTGGTCTCGCACAACCCCGCCTGGTGGGGAGATGTCAGCAGCGACGCCTTTGTCGAAAATGGGCCCTATCTACGCGCCTTCGACCTAAATACAGGCGCAGTGCTGGCCGAGATGGAATTCCCCGGCCACCCCAACGGAAGCCCCATAAGCTATATGGCCGACGGGCGTCAGTATATCGTCTTTCCAATCAATAGCGACGACTGGGTGCCGCAGCTTTTGGCGCTTTCACTGCCGGAGTGAAGCTGGGCGGCGGAAAGTTCCGAACTGACTTGTATTCAAGTGAGAATGCCGGGGGTAGAGTTCCACCAAGCGCAGAGTGCATGCTCAAAGGTGGGATTCGGCACTATGGGCCGCACCGGACACCAAGCGGAACCGAGCAGGGGTTCAGCCCATAAGCCAACGGCCAGATTGAGCGAGGGCGACCTCTTTCCCGCAAACCGGCGCGGTCGTTCGGCTGAGCGCCGACGAGAGCGGCATGGTCCTGCAAACGCCGCAGATCAGCCGCGTCAGGGGCACTGCTCAACTTGATCTCAAAGGCCCATACGTGGCCGCGATACTTCAGCAGCAAGTCAATCTCCCGCTGGTCGCTGGTCCGCAGATAGAACGCCTCGCAAGCGCGGCCAGCACTTTGCAGGTGGCCTAATAGCTGCTCGATCACCCATCCTTTCCAACTCGTTCCGACCCACGGCTGGTCAAATACGTGGCTTTCGCGTTCGAGACCCAGCAAAGAATGCAAGAGCACCGTATCGCGCCAGTAGAGCTTGGGACGCTTGACGAAGCGTTTGTGTAGATTCGCAGTATAGGCCGGCAGCCGACGGATCAGGAAGGCCTGCTCTATGAAGTCGGTATATGTATTGACGGTGTGATAACTCAACCCCAAGCTCTTGCCAAGTTGGGAAGCGTTCCACATCTGGCCGTGCAGCGCGGCCAACATGCGGAAGAGCCGCTGAATGAGCACTGGCTGGGCGGGCAGGCCCCAAGAAGGTAGGTCGCGCTGGGCCATGAGCGCGAGGTAGTTTTGCTGCCAATCGGAGAAGCGGCTGGCGTCGAGGATGCCGCCGTCGGAATAACCTCCCCTTTGCCAGAGGCTATCCCACTCTTCAGCGAGCCGTTCCAGCGCCAGGAAACCGGTGAGTTCGCACAGGGCTAGGCGCATCAGGGCGGGAGCAACCGAGCCGAGAACCATAGCACTTGCTGTCCTCGTCGATGGCCGCACACAAGCGCGGAAAGAGTTCGGGCTTGGCTTGGATTTCATCGAGGGTAACCAACTGCTGCGTTCCCATCAATTCTTCCCAAGTGACTTCGAGACGCAGCCGGTCTTGGGGATTTTCTAGATCAAAATAATGGCCCTCGAATGCTTTAGCTAGGGTCGTCTTATCCGTCTGGCGCGCCCCGCTCAGGGCCACGGCCGGATAGTGCGAGAGTTGAGCGTCGATTTGCCTTTTAAGCAATCTAGAGATCATATCTGGCAAAATAGAAATGAATTTCTATTTTGCAAATTCTCGCCACGCGGAAGCGAGCCAGCTTGTAGAGCGGATCTGCTACCTCACCCTGTCCCTCTCGCGCCAGCGTCGAGGGCGCGCACCGCGGCAATAGCCGCGGCAATCCACCTGAGATTGCGCCGAGAAATCATACCGTAATTGTAATACGAGAATCGACGCGCCCCTGTTTCGCAAACCGCGGTGATGACCGCTCGCATCTGTTCGGCGCTATCTATGGGTTTGTGGCCGTTCAGGCCACAGATCAACATGGACGGATCCTCCATGCCGGCTAGGGTCTCCTCCGCTTTCTGGCTGGCCTCCTCCGGCGAGTTGCTGTAGCACAGGATATTGACCCGGTCAACGATCTTTTCGATGGCTTTGCGCTCAATGCCATTGTTGTAATAATTGCCCATGTACAAGAAAGAGACGGGCATTTTTACGGCCTCTTTTACCTCCGCGGCCAACGACGTCACCGTATCCGCCCGCATTTTTACGTACTCGTGTACCAAGGGCTGGTCGGCGACAAATTCTTCCACGCTGCGCTCCAGCGGACCATCCTCGAAGATGCCCAAGAGCCATTTTTCCACCTTCCCCTTCAGCTCGCCTACATCCATGCCCCTGTCCGCGGCCCGTTGCGCACAATCAGCGCAAAAGCACAGCGACATCAACAGCGAGCCTACTGCTCCGAGCTCGACCCCCACTTTGGCGTGGTTGCGGAACATGCCAAAGCCCATATAGTGGAGGGATTCGTACTCGATCATCTGCACATCGTAGTTGGTCGCCAAGTCCAAACTCAAGCCGCGTACGTACTCCCGCACCTCGGGATTGGCCGGACACAGGCAACCCGGATAGCGATCCCCAAACACGCCAAGCAGGGCGCAATCGGGATGCTGCTTGGCCATGTAGTGATTGTGGAGAGGCACGGTCCACGAAATCAGTTCCAGACCGCGCGCACGGCAAGCCTCGGCGATGATCCGCACCGGATCTTGGTCCCGGGCCATAGGATGCACGTGCGGCTTGATTTTGCTGCCTTGGTACAGCCCGCTCTGGGGCTGGAAGTAGATGGCGTCCTCGTACCCGGAAAAGAGCTTTTTGCCGGGCATGTGGGTGCGCAGTGCATCGTAGGTGTGATAGACCGTGGATAGGCTGATCGCATCCAGCCCTACCTCTTCCTTGAGGAAGCCGATGACGCGGTCCACCCCCTCGTCGATCACATCCCAAGGATAGGTCCACATAGTCGTATGGATCATGGTTATGCCTCCTTTTCGCCGAATGGCTAGTAGTGTCTATTCTTCTATGTCTAACGAGTCAGGTGCGCCAAATTTCAACTCGTGCCCGGCGGACTGTTCCACCTGCCACACCCGCCAGTAGCCCCGCAGACGTCGAGTGAACTCCCGCGGCCGTTCCAAGTAGATGCGCTCTGCCAGCAGACGTGCCCGGGCCTGCATTCGAGCGCGCACCTCGTCAGTTCGCCTTTCCAAGGCACGCAACGTAGCCGTGGCTCCGGCCCTAGGGAACTCGGCCAAAACCGTGGCACTCAATACCGCTAGGTCGTGATCCTGGCCTAGTAGTTCCCCTAGTTGGTCTAGTTCCGTGGCTCGGGCCTTCATGATCGACGGCCAGATATTCTCCAGTATCTGAGTGTGATACCACAGGTACTTCGCCTGTTTGCGCCAGTCGTGGAATGCCTCGTCGCCGGGCCGTTCGTAGGCTGCAGCAAAGTTGCGCCGGCCCCGCGCGTATATCCGCTGCAATCCCACCCGGATCCCTCCCCAGCCTAAGTGCTGCAGATGCCAATTTTCCAAGCGCTCGCGGGCCTGCGCGAGGTCGGCGATCACCTCCTGAACGGCCCGATCACTGCTGGCCGCTTGGCTATATGCCCGGTCGCGGCGTTCCACCAGCCACACCCGCACTCGGACGAACCGGCTTTTCGGCACGTCTTTGCCCAGAGATTCCACCAAGCTGTCCAAAGTCTCGACCAAGACCGTGGAGTCGCGCAGCCCCGAAAGCCGCTGGCCGGCATCCCGATAGCACTGGTTTTCCAAGGCGTACACCTCGTCTCCCAGTTCGCAACGGACCAAGCGCACCAAGGCCCGCAGGCACTTGGTGGCCTTGCGGGCCTCGTGAATGTGCTTGTCTCGTTCCCCGTCCTGGCATCCGAGATGCACAAGGGCCTTATCGAGCTGTGCAGCGGCCATCCGCCGCACCCCTTCGGGCACGCTCTCACCCTGTTTCAGGCGATATTCCATGGAGCCAATCTATTTTTTAAACCTATGGTAGCGTTGCTATCCAATTTATACAACTGACGGTACGCACCTTAAGACCGCTTGCGGTTCTATGTCCAAGCGGATGGGTTTCCCTCCCGGCCTCATTTGAGACCGCGTGGCTCTGAATAAACCAAGGTGAGCTATCACAATTTCAGCCTCTTAAAAATGCGCTCGGGGATGCTCTTGACCGCGAGCATGATCCAGCGCCAAAAAAACGGAGTGTAGAGCACGTCTTTTTTTTGGCGATAGGCGCGCACGATGTCGGCGGCCACTCTCTCCGGCGACGCGACCCAAAAAAGCCCATCTAGCCCCTCGGTCATCGGCGTATCGACGAACCCGGGCTTGACGGTCAAAACGTGTACGGATGTCGCGGCTAACCGGTTGCGCAGCCCTTGCAAGAAAATCGACAGCCCCCCCTTGGCCGCCCCATAGGTGTAGTTGCCCTGGCGGCCCCGATCGCCGGCCACGGACGAGATGGCAATAATACCAGCCGGCGTGCCCTTTTCTTCTAAATAGTTGGTCAAATGCGCGAGAGCGATGGCCGCGCCGGTGAAGTTGGCGTTGAGGATGTGGGCCATCTCGTCGGTGTCGCGCTGCGCGGTGTGCGCGTCTCCGAGATAGCCGAAGGCGAGAACGACCAAATCGAAGGGGCCGACGCGCTCGTGAACCTGTTGCGGCAAGCGCGCCAAAGCCGCAAAGTCCAAGGCGTCGAACTCGATCAGTTCCACCTGGCACGAGCGTTTGAGCCGCAAGTTCGCGGCAAAAGGCTCCAGCTCACTACACCCGCGGGCCGCCAGCGCGAAGTCATAGCTGTCGAGGCACTCGACGATGGCTTGGGCGATCGCCGACTTCGCCCCCAAAACCAAGGCCCTCATGTGATCCCCAAGCGGTCGGATAGACAAGAGCGGAAGCGGTGCTCGGGGTCGTATTTGCGCTTGACCGCTTTGAATTGTTCCAGTTGCGGATACATAGCGGCGAAATCCTCCCTTTCCAAAATGGCATCCTTGGCCAGATAGACGCGGCCTTTGGCCTCGACGATGATTTTGTTTAGTGCGCGCAAGAAGGGGATCGTCCCGGCTTCGCGCAAGGGAATGTCCAGCGCGAGGGTATAACCAGCTATGGGAAAAGAAAGCAAGCCCTCGCTCGGCGGCCCAAAGGTCTTGAGCACAGCCAAGGGCGAAGCCACGCCTTGGCGGACGATGCGCCCGAGCAGGTCGGCGATCACCTCTGGACCATCGGCATAGGGCACGGCGATCTGGTATTGCAAAAAACCTCGGCGACCGTACAGGCGGTTCCAGCCGCGGATGGCGTCGAGCGGATAGAAGTACGGGTCGTAGTGGACGAGCGCGTCGGTCGCACGGCGCACTTGGCGATGGTAATAGAGGGCGTTAAACGCCTTCAGCAACTTGGCATTGAGTACGCCACCGGACAAGAAGAACGGCACGGCCCAGCGGCCATCGCCGTGGATGGAAAAGGGCGGCTTGCCCTTGAGATCGCGCACACTGGCGTGTTCCCCCAGCAAGACGCGGCCGCGTCCTAGCTGCCGGCCCTTTTGCAGGCTGTCAATCCACGCAACCGAATAGGTGTACTGATGCTGGGTCTCCGTGCAAACGCGGCACATCTCGGCCCAATTTGCCGTCTTGATGGCGCGCTGCCGGATGTACGCCGACGGCACCTTTTTTAGCCGCAGCGTCGCCGCATAGATAAAGCCCGTCAAGCCCATGCCGCCGAGCGTGGCCCAAAACAGGTCGGCGCACTGGTTGCGCGAGCAGCGCACGAGCGAGCCATCGGCCAACACCATGTCCAGCGATTCGACAAAAGCGGCGATGGAACCCTCGGCGTGGTGGTTTTTGCCGTGGACATCCGCGGCAATGCAGCCACCGAGCGTGGGGAACTTGGTCCCCGGCGTAACGGGCGGGAAAAAGCCGCGCGGCAGGGCAAAGCGGATGATGTCCGCGAAGGTAATGCCGGCTTGAGCGTGCAAAAGCCCGCGCTGCGGATCGAAGTCGAGCAGGTGCTTGAGGGGCAGGGTGGAGACGACGCGCTCGTACAGACAGGCATCGCCGTAGGAGCGGCAACTGCCTTGGGGCAAAATCGGAGTCGCGGCGGCGCGGCCGAGGTCGCTTAGGTAGTGCGCACGCTGAACCGAGGCGGCGACGAGCGGGTACAGCCCCCAGCCGGAAGTGGCGATTTTTTTGTCCAAGAGCCGAAGTAGGTCGAGTGATTTTTCTCTTAAAAAGATAATATGATAAATAATATGATGAACGTTACGCATCGTCCTGCCTGTGCGCGAGGCGCTGGTCGCCCTAGAGATGCTTCGCTTCCCTGCGCCTTGTTCACACCAGCTATCTATCTCGCCTAAAGGCGCGGTGAAGCACCCTGCCTACTTCCCCGCGCCCTGTTGATGGGGTTTATTTTCCTTTATTTTTCGTTGATAGGAAGTTCGCACACCGCGCCTCAAGCAACATGAGAGGAGGGTTGCCATGCTCAACCCCACGCCGGCCGTCAAGTTCACCTATGAAGACTACCGGCACACCCCAGAAGACCAGCGCTATGAGTTGTTGGACGGAAAGCTGATTGTGGCCCCCGCGCCCAACTTAGGGCACCAGCGAATTGACACACGGCTAGGAGCACTGCTCCATACCTTCACACAGGAGAAAAACTTGGGCGAGGTCTTCCACGCGCCCTGCGACGTGGTGCTGTCAAATACGGACGTGGTACAGCCAGACCTGCTGTTCGTCTCCCACGAGCGAGCGCACCTGTTGCTCGGCGGCGATAATGTCCTCGGCGCACCGGACTTGGCCGTCGAGATCCTGTCCCCGTCCACCGCTGGGCGAGACCGGAAGCTCAAACGCGCCCTATACGCCAAGCACGGCGTGAAGGAATATTGGCTGGTCGATCCAGATGCCCGGACGGTGACAGTGCTGCGGCTGGATGCGGGTGCCTTCGAGGTGGTGGCCCTGTACGGCGAGGGGCAGACGATGACCTCGCCCGCGCTCGCCGGCTTCACCGCTGACCTGAACGAAATTTTCGGCCCGCGCTGATCCGGGTACTGGGCGAGGAGGTGAGTGCGACTATGCAGGCAACGCTTGAGCCGCAAACAATAGAGGCCCTTGTACGCGGCGAGTGCGCCAATGTGTTCGCGGTCTTGGGCATGCACCCTTTAGACGACGGATGGATCGTGCGCACGTTCTTGCCCGATGCGGCGCACGTGCGGGTCGTGGAACGGGGGGGGCAAGGTGCCAGCTTTCCGGCGGCCAAGATCCATGCCGAGGGGCTGTTCGAGGCGCGAATCGCCTGTCGCAGCACGCCCTTTGCTTACCATCTAGAGGTGACAGACGCACAGGGCGTGGTTCGCGACTGCCGCGACCCGTACTCATTCTGGCCGCAGTTTGCGCCCCAAGACCAATACCTCTTCAACGAAGGAACGCATTACCACGCCTATGAGGTGCTAGGGGCTCATCCGCGCTGCATCGACGGGACGGCGGGCACGTACTTCGCGGTGTGGGCACCGAGTGCCCGCAGGGTCAGCGTGGTCGGCGATTTCAACGGCTGGGATGGTCGGCGGCACTGTATGCGCCCGTTGGGCGCGGCCGGAGTCTGGGAATTGTTCATCCCCGAGGTGGGTGCGGGTGCGCTCTATAAGTACGAAATCCTCAGCCGCGCCAGCGACGTGCTGCTCAAGAGCGACCCCTTTGCCTTTGCGGCCGAGTTGCCGCCCCGCACCGCTTCCACAGTCTGCCGGGGCGATGCGTTCGCTTGGGGCGACGACGCTTGGATGGCCGAGCGACGAGCGAGCAATTGGCCGGAAGCTCCCCTCGCCATCTACGAGGTGCATCTCGGCTCCTGGCGGCGCGATGGCGATGCCTATCTCGACTATCGCACACTGGCTCACCAATTGGTCGCTCACGTGGCCGAACTGGGCTTTTCCCACATCGAGTTGATGCCGATAGCCGAGCATCCCTTCGACGGATCGTGGGGGTATCAAGGAACTGGGTATTTCGCCCCGAGCGCACGCTTTGGTGCCCCTGAGGACTTTGCTTATTTCATCGACTATTGCCACCGCCACGCCATTGGCGTGATTCTCGACTGGGTGCCCGGGCATTTCCCCGATGACGCCCACGGCTTGGCCCAGTTTGACGGCACCAGCCTCTACGAGCACCGCGACCCGCGCCAAGGACGGCATCCCGATTGGCAGACCTGCATATTCAACTACGGCCGCGCCGAAGTCCGCTCCTTTCTCATTTCCAACGCCCTTTTTTGGCTCGAGCGCTTTCACATTGACGGCCTGCGGGTCGATGCAGTGGCCTCCATGCTCTATCTCGATTACTCGCGCTTAGAAGGGGAATGGGTGCCCAACGCCTATGGCGGGCGCGAAAACCTCGAAGCCATCGACTTCCTCAAACAGCTCAACACGGCCATCGGCGAGCACTGCCCCGGCACTTTGATGATCGCCGAGGAATCGACTGCTTGGCCGGAGGTTTCCCGGCCGGCCGACGCCGGCGGCCTCGGCTTTGGCTTCAAGTGGAACATGGGCTGGATGAACGACGTGCTGCGCTACATGCAGCGCGATCCGATCCACCGCCGCCATCACCAAGCCGACCTGACCTTTGGCATGCTCTACGCCTATTGCGAAAACTTCGTGTTGCCGCTGTCGCACGACGAGGTAGTACACGGCAAGTGCTCGCTCTTGAGCAAGATGCCCGGGGACGCTTGGCAGCAACTGGCCAACTTGCGCTTGCTCTACGGCTTGATGTACGGGCATCCAGGCAAGAAGCTACTCTTTATGGGAGCCGAACTGGCGCAGTGGGAAGAGTGGGATCACCAAGGCGAGTTGCACTGGCACCTGCTCGACGACGAGAGCCACCGCGGCGTCTATCGCTGGCTCGGCGATCTGAACCGGCTCTATCGCCGCTGCGCGGCCCTACACCGCACCGATGCGTATCCCGATGGTTTTGAATGGATCGATTGCTCGGACTCTAGGCAGAGCATCGCGGCTTTTGCGCGCCGCGCCGAGGGCGAAAAACCCTTAGTCTTCGTCTGCAATTTTACCCCAGTCCCCCGAGTGGACTACCAGCTCGGGCTACCAGCCGCCGGGCCGTACCGCGAGGTGCTCAACAGCGACGCCGAAATCTACGGTGGCAGCGGCATAGGCCACGGCGGCTGGGTGCAAACCGAGGAAGTCGCCTGCCACGGCCAGCCGCATTCGGCGCGGTTGCACCTGCCGCCGCTGGGCGTGCTGGTTCTAGAGCCGAAATAGAGGCCATGCTTGAGATAATTTCACACCGTGAACTGCGGCGGCTCGGCAAACAGCGCCTTGCGCTGATCGGCGGCGCGGTTTTGGCGGGCGCGGTTCTAGCCGCGCTGTTAGCACCGCTGTTGGCACCATACGATCCACTGGCGCAAAACCTCTATGCGCGCTTGCAGCCGCCGTCGGCGAGCCATTGGCTGGGAACGGACGACTTTGGCCGCGACATCTTCAGCCGCATCGTGTACGGCGCCCGCATCTCATTGCGGATCGGGCTGGTCGCCATCGCGCTGGCCGCTTCCTCCGGCACCTTGCTCGGCCTCGTGGCGGGGTATCGCGGCGGGGTCGCCGACATGCTCATCATGCGGCTGATGGACTTGATGCTGGCCTTCCCCAGCATCCTTTTGGCCATTGCCATCGTCGCCGTCATTGGGCCGGGCATCGACAATGCCATTCTCGCCGTCAGCATCGTGTTGGTGCCGCAATTTGCCCGCCTCATGCGCTCCTCGGTGTTGACCGTGCGCGAGGCCACGTACGTCGAGGCCGCACGTGCGCTGGGGGCGAGCGAATCGCGGCTGCTGTTTTACAGCATCTTACCCAACTGCACAGTCCCGCTCATCGTGCAAGCCACGCTCAGCTTGGGCACGGCCATCCTCGACGCGGCCGGGTTGAGCTTTTTGGGATTGGGGGCCCAGCCGCCGACCCCCGAGTGGGGGGCCATGCTGTCCGGGGGGCGCGAACTGCTCTTACAAGCACCTTGGGTTATGGCTTTTCCCGGGCTGGCCATCTTTGCAGTCGTCCTCGCGCTCAACCTCTTTGGCGACGGGCTTAGAGACGCCTTGGATCCAAAAATTTAGACTCTCCACCAATGGAGACCGCAGATGAACCCAATTCCGGCACAACCTACTGCCCCGGCACGCATTGAATATCTGAAGGTGCAGAACTTCCGTGCCCTGCGGCATGTCGAGCTCAAAAACCTGACGCCGCTAACGGTGTTGCTCGGCCCCAACGGCAGCGGCAAGTCCACCGTATTCGACGTGTTCGCTTTTCTGGCGGAATGCTTCGAGTTGGGACTGCGCCGCGCCTGGGATAAGCGCGGGCGGAGCAAAGAGCTTACGTCCCGAGGCAAGGATGGACCGGTAGTAATCGAGATCAAGTACCGAGAGCAGCCGGGACAGCCGCTCATCACCTACCACTTGGCCGTCGACGAGCGCAACCGCGCCCCGGTGGTCGCCGAAGAGTGGCTTCAATGGCGGCGGGGCCAGCGCGGAAAACCGTTTCGATTCCTCCAATACGAGCGCGGCCAAGGCCGGGCGGTCAGCGGCGATCAGCCAGACGAACAGGATAGACGGATAGAAATCCCTCTCAACGCACCCGACCTGCTGGCAGTCAATGCCCTAGGACAGTTCGCCGATCACCCACGCGTGGCAGCACTGCGCCAGTTCATCACGGGCTGGCATGTCTCGTATCTCTCGGCAGACAGCGCACGCAGCCAGCCCGAAGCTGGGCCGCAAGAGCAGTTGAGCAAAATGGGCGACAACCTCGCCAACGTCATTCAGTACTTGGCCGAGCAGCACCCAGAGCGACTCGAGCGCATCTTTGAGGTGCTGCGCCAGCGCGTACCGCGCATTGAAAAGGTATTGGCCGATACCATGCCCGACGGCCGCCTGCTGTTGCAAATCAAGGACGCTCCGTTCAGCCATCCGGTGCTGGCGCGCTTCGCCTCCGACGGTACGCTCAAAATGCTGGCCTACCTCGTGCTGCTCCACGACCCTGCCCCACCGCCTTTTATCGGCATCGAGGAGCCGGAGAATTTCCTCCATCCCCGGCTGCTTCTGGAACTGGCCGAGGAGTGCCGCGCAGCCGGCGAGCGCACCCAGCTATTGGTCACCACGCATTCCCCTTTCTTCCTCAACGCTTTGCGACCCAAAGAGGTGCGCGTCCTCTGGCGCGACGACGAGGGCTACACGCAAACGCAATGCGTCGCGGATATAGAGGAAGTGCGGGCGTTCATCGATCAAGGAGCACTGCTCGGCCACCTGTGGATGGAGGGTTACTTCAACGTGGGCGATCCACTAGTCAACCAAGGCGGGACTACCGGACCACCCACTCAGACAGGATAAATGATGACGCATCCCCATCTCGAATTTCTGGTCGAAGAACCTTCTATGGAGGCATTCCTGCATGTATTACTCCCGCGCCTGTTTTCCGACTGCACCTTTCGCGTCCATGCGTTTCAGGGCAAACCAGACATGTTGGATAAATTACAGGCTCGCCTAAAGGGCTACGCCCATTGGCCGTCGAACTATGGGCGTATCGTCGTGGTGATTGATTGCGACGACGACGATTGCCACCAACTCAAGCAACAACTCAAAGAGGCAGCGACCACAGCGGGGTTGAGCACTCGTTCAGGATCCGGTAGGCACCGCTGGCAAGTGGTAAACCGCATCGCAATTGAAGAAATTGAAGCGTGGTACTTCGGCGATTGGGAGGCGGTGAGATGCGCCTATCCGAAGGTGTCGCCAACCGTTCCAAGTCAAGCAAAATATCGCAACCCCGATGCGATAAAAGGCGGCACTTGGGAGGCGTTTGAACGCATCTTGCAGAAAGGCGGCTACTACAAAAATGGGCTACGCAAAGCAGAAGCGGCGCGTACCATTGCCGCTCACATCAACCCCGCCGGCAGCCGCTCCCAGAGCTTTGCGAAATTCTGCGACGCTCTCGTCGAGGCGATGGCATAATGCGCGGCTTCCTAGACACCGCTAATACCAGATTATGAACAACGTCTCGCACCTCCTCTCCCTGCTCTGCTCCCTCGCGCTGGCAGCGGGCGGCTGCACGGGTCTGCGGATGAACAACGCGCCCGCAAAGCCGACGAACCCCAACCAAGCCATGCAATACTTCGTCAAGGCCAAGGTCTTTGAAGCTCAGCACAACTACCTCGGCGCGATAGTCGCCCTGCGCAACGCGGCCGACCTCGACCCGACTTCGCCCACCATCTACGCTCGCCTCGCTTACAATTACCAGCGCATCGACGACGCCCAGATGGCTGCCCACTTCGCGCACAAGGGCTTGGCATTGGACGGTAGCCAAGTGAGGTTGCGCCGCCTGCTGATTCGGCTCCTAGAGCGCGAAGGAGACCGCGAGAGCGCTATCGACCACATCAAAGAACTGCTGCGCTACGAGCCGGCCAATTGGCCGCTCTACCGCCACTTGGCCTATCTCTACTTTGAAACGGGCCAACCCGAGCGAATCGCCCCGCTCTTCAAGGAGGTGTTCGCCCAAGAGCAAGTGCCAGCGGCGGTCGAGGTGGACATAGCCAGCATTTTTTCTCGCATCGGCCTGCAAGAAGAGGCCGAGCACATCTACCGCCGGGTCCTTGCGGCCGACCCCACGATCGAGGACGCTTGGCTAGGGCTAGCCGAGCTCAGGTTGGCGCAGGGGCACCGCCACGAGGCTATCGCCATCTACCGAGAGGCCGCGGGCCATCTGCCCGACAGCAGCGTTCCCTACCACTTGGCGCGGCTAATGGTCACCGAGCACGACCTAGAGGAAATCCTCGCCGAAGAGGGTGCCCAGGTGCTCTACCATTTGGGAGTGGCCCTGTCCGAGGCTGGAGAGTACGATCAAGCGACGTTGGTCTTTAAGCGCATCGTCGAGATGCAGCCCCAAATGGTCGATCAGTGGATCGACCTAGCGCGCTACTACATCTACTTGGAGGATTACGACGATGCTACCGCCGTCCTCGGCCAAGCGGCAGAGGCCATGCCCGACAGCAGCGAGATTTACCTGTACTGGGGGACGGCTCTAGAGAGCACTGGTCGCTACGACGAGGCCATCGCCGTGTACCAGCGCGGCCTTGAGCACCTGCCCGACGCGGTCGATCTGTATTTGTACTGGGGACTCGCGCTAGAGCAACAAGACGCTTGGGCAGAGGCGATTGGCGTCTATAGTCAAGCACTCGCAGTATCCCCGGGCCACGCCACGCTGCACGTGCGGTGGGGCATCAGCTTGGGGCGGCAGGGGCAGTGGGAAGACGCGCTGGCCCAATACGAAACAGCGACCTCGCTCGACTCCGCGTACAGCCCGGCCTTTTTGCACTGGGGCATCGCCCTAGAGGAGCTAGAGCGCTGGGAAGCGGCGCTTGAAAAGCTGGAGCAGGCCGTTGCGCTTTCCAAGGACAAGGGCCACGCGCTCTTTTACCTCGGTTCCTGCTATGAGCAGGCCTCGCGCAAACTTAGCCACGACGAGTACTTCGACCGTTCAGTAGAGACCTTTCAACGCCTGTTGGAAATCGAACCAAACGATGCCTACGCCCTCAACTATCTCGGCTATATGTACGCAGACAAGGGCGTGCGGCTAACAGAAGCGGTTGCGCTCTTGGAAAAGGCGATCGCGCTCGAGCCGGATAACAGCGCGTTCCTCGATAGCATCGGCTGGGCCTATTTCCGCCTCGGCGAGCTAGCGCAGGCCGAGCACTACCTGCAACAAGCCTTGGACCAGATGGACGAGGGCGATCCCGAGGAGCAGGCCGTGATCTTCGAGCACGCTGGCGACATTGCCAGCGCCCTCGGAAAAATGGCCGAAGCGCGTGCGCATTGGCACAAGGTGCTGGAACTCGCGCCTGACAACGAAGAGATCCGGCGCAAGCTGCTGCCATGATGTCCACGTGGTCGAAGTGGTTCGCGCTCTGCGCCCTAGTGCTAGCTTGCACGCCGCCGATGGTGGTGCGGGAAGGCTGGGATGCGGCCCAAGGGCCGGCCGCCTTGCTCGCAGCCTCGGCGTCCCTCGCCCAGTTCGAGGATTTGACGGCGGAAGCTGCCATTGAGTTGCGGCGCGGTGCGGTGCGCGATCAGGGCACGGCCCTTGTGCAGCTAATCAATCCAGATATTTTCCGCGTCGAAGTGCGCGGCCCCTTTTTCACGCACATTTTTACGGCCCTGCTCGAAGGCGACAGCCTGACCGTGTACGGACGGGGCATGAATCCGCCCTTAAAAGGACCAATGCGCGGCCGGTTGCTGACCACGCTGACCGGGTTGGACCTCGGGGCGTGCGACTTGCGCTACGCCTTGCTCGGCTTCGTCGAGCCGGGTTCCATCGTCGAGCCGGTCGAGTATCCGCGCGCCGACCACGCAATAGTCGCGCTCACAGGCGGGCGGCGGGCGTGGCTGGACCTGCGCCGCGGCTTGGTTTTGCGCGAAAGCATCCCGCTGCCCGAGGGCGATGTCCTGCTCCGCGAGCTAGGAGAATACCACCGGGAAGACGCTTTTTACCTGCCGCGCCGAGTGGAGATCCGCCAAGCCGATGTAGCGCTGGTGTTGGATTACAAACGCTATGCCTTCAACAGCGGACTAGACGCCAGCCAACTGCAACAGGGGCTACCTGCGGGCGTGATGAGAGTGCCGTGAGGGGCTGCATCGTTGACAGTCATAGGACCCAATACGTACTGTAGCTGATGTTACGCAGCTTTTGTCCTGTCTGCGCTTCGCCTTGCGGCAGCAAGACAAGCCGGCATCCAGCGTGTTCGGGCTTGGGTGCGTTCCGTCGAACCGCTGAGCGACTCGATGACTCGACGAAGGGCACCGATGCCTGTCCCCGTGCAGATGGGGGTCCGCATCGTGCGCGGGGCTGGATGGCACGCCTAAAAGCCTGCGCCCGTGAAAACGGGTGGCGCGGTGAAGCCCGTGTGCGCGGGAAGGGCAAGGGAGGGCGGCAGGAAGCCGCTGACGATAACGACTGCCCAACATCAGTTCAATAATACATTTGGGGAGAAAATTCCATGAGCAAACTCAAAGTAGGCATGATCGGCGGCGGCGGCCCCGATTCTTTTTTCGGCATGGTCCACAACCGTGCCATCGCGCTCGACGCCAGCCGCGCATTGGTCGCGGGTGCGCTGCGCTCCAGCCCAGAGGCGGCGATGAGCGCTGCCGACGACTACGGCATCCAGGGTTATCCCACCTACCAAGCCCTGCTAGAGGCCGTGCAAAACGGCGAGCAAGCCCTCGATTACGTCACCATCGTCACCCCCAACTTCGCCCACTACGAGCCGGCCAAAGCCTTTTTGCAGGCGGGCATTCCCGTACTCTGCGAAAAGCCGATCACCATGACAGTGGCCGAAGCCGAAGACTTGGCACAGATCGTCGTGCGCGAGCAGGTGCCCTTTGTGCTGGCCCATACCTATACGGGCCATCCCATGATGATGCTAGCCAAGGAAATGATCCGAAACGGCGAGATCGGCCAAGTCCGCAAGGTGGTTTCCTGGTACAATCAGGGCTGGCTGGCCACGGCACTGGAACAGACCGGCCAGCAGCAGGCGTCTTGGCGTACCGATCCCGAGCGCACGGGAATTTCCAATTGCGGCGGCGACATTGGTACGCACGCCTTTATCGCGGCGACTTGGGTTACTGGGCTAGCCGTTGAGCGGGTCTCGGCGCGGCTCAACACCTTTGTCGAAGGCCGCGTACTCGACGACGACTTCAACGCGATCGGCGAACTAGAAAACGGCGGCACCGCCCTGATCACGGCCACGCAGATCGCGGTTGGCTACCGCAACGACAACGGCTTCCGCATCTTCGGCACCAAAGGCTCTATTGAATGGCATCAGGAGCGGGCCGAATGCCTGCTGGTGCGCCATGGCGATGGCCGCGACATTACCTACTGGACTGGTGCTGAATTCGACCTGCCCGCGTCGGTCGCCTCGTATTTGCGGGTGCCCTCGGGACACCACGAAGACTTCTTCCCGGCCCTCGCCAATCTCCACACCACCATCGAGCGGCTCATTCGCACGCGCCGTGGCGAACAGAACGTACCCGTGGCCTTTCCGCATCCGGGCGTGGAAGAGGGCGTAGCGGGTATGAAATTCGTCGCGGCCGCAGTAGGATCTTCGAAAAACGAAGGAGCGTGGACGCCAGTCTAACATGCGACTTAATAAGGAAGTCCTAACCAAACCCTCTGCTGGCGTCGCACGGCAACGCCGAGAGTGGCCGGCGTTGCCCTCGGTCGGCCTATTGCTTACATAGGCCTCCGCTGGGTGCCTTGCCCATGGCCTTGCTCGTGCGCTTAGGCCGACGCCGGGCGTTTGGTTAGGGCCTCTAAAAACTAATCTGCTCGAATTTTATATCCCCATATACCGCGATATAGGAGATATATTCAATGGCATATCGCTGGGAAGTTCCCGCACCGCTCGCCACAGCCGAGATCCGCACAGCCGACGGCACCCGCATCATCTTTCGGCGGCAGGGCAACCCGCAAGGCCCGAGGATCGTCCTAAGCCACGGCAACGGACTGGCGAGCGATCTGTATATCCCTTCTGGTCCCTGGTTACAGGCCGTTTCGACGTCGTCCTCTACGACTTCCGCAGCCACGGTTGGAATCCAGTGGCCGATATTCGCACCCATAACATCGCGTCCTTTGTCGAGGACAACGAGTGCCTCATTCGAGGCACTGACCAGCACTTCGGAGAGAAGCCCAAAATTGGTGTATTCCATTCCCTGTCCGTAGTGACGGCGGTCAACCACGATCCTCCGGGGCGAGGATTTGCAGCCCTGATCCTCTTCGACCCACCTATTTATCCTACCAGCGGCAATATTGCGGAACTCGAAGCCCTCGGGAATATGTTTGGCGAAAGTGCCCGTCGGCGCCGGGACCGATTCGAGACGTGGGAAGAGCTTGCCAAGACTGTCCGCAACTGGCCTACGTTCGCCCTGCTGCTGCCCGGCGTTGCAGACCTCTACGCACGGACGTTGCTGCGGTCCGCCGCCGACAGCAAGGGCTACATCCTTTACTGCCCAAGCGAGTACGAGGCCAACATATTCGAGTATCTCCTAGCGTACACTTTTGAAGCCTCGGCAGAGTCCTTTGCCTGCCCCGTGAAGGTAATAGGAGCAGATCCGACGCTGAATTTCTCATTCCTGCCGGGTATGGATCTCACCACTCTCACCGGTCTTGAATACGACTTTGTGCCCGATACAACCCATTTTCTCCAAATCGAAAAACCAGAGGTGCGCGTCGTCTCTATGCTGGAGTTTCTGGAACGTCACGGACTCGTGTAGGAGGGTATAGAGTCGCTTTTTTTGCTCTTCCAATCCGTTCAGTAAGGCAATCTCATTCAAATAGGAATCCAAAAGAAAAAGCATGACAAAAAACACAGGAAAGCATGCGGGCAAATCGCGCAATAGCCTCCAGATGTCACCCGAACTCATGGGCGATCTGGGACGCAAGGCGGTGGAGCTTTTGGTGGCGAGAATCGATGGCTTGCCCGAGGAAAATGCCTCGGAAGGGGATCTCCAACAAGTACTTGAGGCCCAACTCATGGAGGATCCGCCCGAAGATGGCCGGTGACCAAAGTGCTCGAGCGAGCGGCGCACGATATTCTCTATGTCGCAACCCGCATGGATCATCTGCACTCGCCGTGGCCTTTCCGCATCCGGGCGTGAAAGAGGGCGTAGCGGGGATGAAATTCGTCGCGGACGCAGTAGAATCGTCCAAAAACAGCGGTGCGTGGACGCAGATTTAGTTGTGCATCGCTTCTTGAAATTATGTCAACGCTATGTTATCTTGTGGATGAGAGTCCATAAACCCTTCTTGAGGAGAATTTTCCATGAAACTGCTTTACATCGCCTGTGTTGCGGCCGTCGTGTTCGCCGCCTGTGCAGACCGAGATCCCCTGTCATCTACCACAGATACATCTATTGAGTATAGAGCAGGCAAGTCGACCGTCTCTTCCGGTCCGGTCGCCGGCTTACCTGAGCCGCGCGAGCCAGCGCACTTCACAGTGCGGCTCGAAAACATCGGCACCGTCCTCGCGCCAGGCGCGTGGGGCGTCCAGCGCGGCGGTACGCCCATCTTCAGAGACGGCTGGCCCGATCGCGGCGCCGGACTCGAAGCCCTCGCCGAGGACGGCAATCCAGCGGAGCTAGCGGCGAGCCTCCCCAGAAATAGCGGGATGTTCACCACGCCGGCGGGAGCCGATGATCCCGGACTGCTGACGCCGGGCAGCGTCTATGAATTCAGCTTCATTGCCCGTCCAGGCGACCGGCTGTCATTCGCCACCATGTACGTGCAATCCAACGACCTGTTTTTGGCACCGGGCGACACTGGCATTGCCCTGTTCATCAACGGACAGCCAATCAGCGACGACGTCACCGCTCTGGTCCGCCTGTGGGACGCCGGTACAGAAGTCAACGAAGAGCCGGGCGTAGGCGAAAACCAAGCACCGCGGCAGGCCGGTGCCAACACGGGCGCAGACGAAGGAGGCGTGGTGCGCTTAGTCGATGACGGGTTCACCTATCCGGCCGTGGCCGACATCGTCCGCATCACCATCGCCTCCGAAGGCGGCGTGAGCATCAGTGACGTGGACGGCGACACAGACGGCGACACAGACGGCGACACAGACGGCGACACAGACGGCGATACGGACGGCGACACAGACGGCGACACAGACGGCGACACAGACGGCGACACAGACGGCGACACAGACGGCGACACAGACGGCGACACAGACGGCGATACGGACGGCGACACAGACGGCGATACGGACGGCGACACAGACGGCGACACAGACGGCGACACAGACGGCGGCCTAACCGGGCCCGAGGTTGTGATAACGCCCGATGTGCTATCCCTGACCAGTGCGCTGATAGGCTACTTTCGGGACGCTCTGTTGATCGCACTGATCTCGGATGAGACGACGATTGACGGAGCGAATGGTGGCACGTTGGCCATCGCGGGCAACGAATGGGTGCTAACGGATTATTCGCCCGACGGGACGCTGGTGCTCAACGGCACCTTGAACGTGGGCGAAGATCAGTTACCCAGCATTCCCGTGACTGGCGATATAACTGCTTCCGGTGCGTTCAATGCTACGGTATCGCTAGACCTTCTGGTCGATTCGTCTGGAGACGAGCCCTCTATGATCGGCACCATTACCGTTGGAGTGCCTTACGACATCAGTGCTATCATCGCAGCGGCTGAGGCACTCGCTGGCGATGGCGACGTGGACGACGAAGGCGACACGAACGGCGATACGGACGGCGGTGTGGACGACGAAGGTGAAGGTGAAGGTGAAGGTGAAGGTGAAGGTGAAGGCGATGCTAATACCGGCGGCGACGATAGCTCTGAGACGACCATCTCTTCCGCGCGGACCATCTCTGAGCTAGCTGCCGGCTTGCCTGAAGCGCGTATACCAGCGCACTTCACAGTGCGGCTCGAAAACATCGGCACCGTCCTCGCGCCAGGCGCGTGGGTCGCCCAGCGCGGTGGTACGCCCCTGTTCACCGACGGCCGGCCTGATCGCGGCGCCGGACTCGAAGCCCTCGCCGAGGACGGCAATCCCGCCCAGCTAGCCGCAAGCCTATACACAAACAGCGGAGTGTTCACCACGCCGGCGGGAGCCGATGATCCCGGACTGCTGACGCCGGGCAGCGTCTATGAGTTCAGCTTCGTTGCCCGTCCGGGCGACCGGCTGTCATTCGCCACCATGTACGTGCAATCCAACGACCTGTTTTTGGCACCGGGCGACACTGGCATTGCCCTGTTCATCGACGAACAGCCGATAAGCGGCGACGTCACCGCTCTGGTCCGCCTGTGGGACGCCGGTACAGAAGCCAACGAGGAGCCGGGCGTAGGCGAAAACCAAGCACCGCGGCAGGCCGGTGCCAACACGGGCGCGGATGAAGGAGGCGTGGTGCGTTTAGTCGATGACGGGTTCACCTATCCGGCCGTGGTCGACATCGTCCGCATCACCATCACCTCCGAAGGGGTCTGATAGCTGAGGCGATTCAGTGCCAGCGACCTAGGCACTGTTAAACATGCAAAGTGGAGGTAACGGCCTTACCCGTTGCCTCCACTTTTTTTGTCACTTGGTGTTACGTAACCCTTATTTCTCGTCGTAGATAAAATCAACCTTGCTCTGACAAATCCAATTCCCCGACAGCATCTTACCGCCTGTCAACATCCGTATAGGCCCGGTCGTTTTCCCCGCGGGCCACGAACACATCTACGGCCCGGTCTCCAAAACGCTGCAGGGCTGCAAAAGCCGGTGGAGAGTGCTGGTCAACTAGTCTCCACCGAGACCAACGGTTTTGTCTCCTTGGCACCCCGTTCCAGAACGCGGGCTTGCTCCCCCGGCGAGTTTTACCAGTCGCTGGCGATCCACGAGAGGTGGGTGACTGTCGATTGGGTTGCACGGTTGTTCCATACCGTTCTGCCTGACGAGCCCCCTAGGCAGCCCAGATCGACTTTTTCAACGGGAGGTTAGGAGCGCGAGATGGTAAATAAGAAAAAGTTTCCAGCGTCGCATCTCCGATCCGATGCGACGCTGGAAGCTCAGCGGCCGAACGATTTAATGACGAATCGAGGTTAGACTGGCATGCGAAATGTTGAAATTCTTCGATCACCCACCCTTGTGCTGGTGTCGGCGGTGCTGGCTGTACCGGCCGTTTCGCAAGCTGGCCCCATCGCAGCGGCGTGGACGGACACCGCCGACGTCTACGAGAGCTCGCCGTTCCGGCGGACTGTTTCCGTATGCGGCCTTGGGTGGGGAGACGGGAAACGATGGCGGGTTCATAATATTTCACAAAAATTTGTTCGGGCGCGAAAAGAAATTCTCGGTGCGCTTGATCGCCAAATTATAGCGGGCTGGTACTGTACAATGACTTGCGGATCGGCGGCGGTCCGTGGTACTGGAATGCTCCTATCGAAGCGCTGGATATGGGGAACAAGAACACCACCATAAACGGCCAACTGCATCTACCCAGCGCGGAGGCCAGCACCAGCTTCTCGGCTCAAAGTCCCCTTCAGCCACAACTATAATTGTCGAGGCTTCTGGCGTCACGGCCTTCCTGATTCGGCGGGTGGTTTCATCGGCCTCTAAAGCGGTAGAAGTCACGAGCTCGAACCCTAGACACAACAGCCGCATTACATTCATAGCTAAACCCTCGCCTTTCCATTCGGCGCGTCTGTTTTATACGGCAATTTCAAAGCCATACCCTTTATTCCTCGTCATAGCGTATCCGCGGATCCAGCCAAGCGTAGAGCATGTCGGCGATGAGGTTGGCCAGCACAAAAACCGTGGCCAGCAGCAAAACCCCGCCCTGCACGGCGCGGAAGTCGCGTGCCTGCACCGCCAAAAAGAGCCAGCGACCGACCCCGGGCCAAGCGAAGATGGTCTCGGTGATAACCGCGCCCCCGAGCAGGTAGCCGAATTCGAGGGCAATGACCGTGAGCGTGGGTATAAAGGCGTTTTTTAGGGCGTGGCGCACAATCACCACCCGCTGCCGCAGACCCTTGGCCCAAGCCGTGCGGATGTAATCCTCGCCGAGGACGTCGAGCAAGCTAGCGCGGGTCATGCGCGCAATGACGGCCATGGGAATGGTCCCCAAGGTCAGGGCTGGCAAAAAAAGATGCCACAGCACGTCGCCGCAGGCCGCGAAATCGCCCTGCGCGAGGGCGTCGATTGCGTAGAAATAGGTGATCGGCTCAAAGTAGATATGTGTGCTCAAGCGGCCGGACACTGGAAAGAGCGGCACGTAAAAGGCCAACAGCAACACCAGCATCAGGGCCAACCAAAATACGGGAATGGAAATGCCGGCCGTGGCCAAGATCATGCTGAGGAGATCGGCGATCTTGCCCCGCCGCACCGCGGCCCACAGTCCGGCCGAGATGCCGACTGTCATGGCCAGCAGCATACTGGCCACGGTTAGCTCGCAGGTGGCCGGGAAGCGCTGGACGAGTTCGGTGGTGATTTTCTCGTGGGTGCGAATCGAGCGGCCGAGATCGCCGCGCAACAGGCCGGTGAAGAAGCGGTAGAACTGCACGTGAAAAGGCTGGTCGAGGCCCATGGTCGCCCGCAACTCGGCCAAGCTCTCGGCATTGGCGCGCTCCCCGAGCATGACTTGGGCCGGATCTCCTGGCACCAAGTAGAGCATCAAAAAAACCAAAAGCGAAATACCCGCCAGCGTCGGCAAGAGCGCAATGAGCCGCCTGAGGACGAAGCGGTACATGGCTCAAGGGGCCAGCGCGGTGCTGTGGAACCACTTGCTGCCGGTTGGATGCAGCTTGAAGCCAGTGACGCGGCGCTGGAAAGCCACCGTCTGCGTCGCGTGTACTAGGGGGACCCAAGGCGCGTCGCGGTGGACGATTTCCTGCGCTCGGGCGTAGAGCCGCGTACGCTCGCCGCGGTCGGTGGAGCGACGGGCCGCGACGAGGGCGTCGTGCAGCTCGGCACTGCGGTAGAAGGAGATATTCTGGGCGGGCTTGACTGCCGCGGTTGAGTCGAGGAGTACGTAGAGGAAGTTGTCCGGGTCGCCGTTGTCGCCGGTCCAGCCCAACAAGGCCATCTGGTGCTGGCCGTCGAACACCTTGTCCAAGTACGTCCCCCATTCCCAAGACACAATGCGGGCGCGGATGCCCACCTTTTCAAGGTCGGCCTGAATCGCCTCGGCGATCTTGCCGGGCTGCGGCATATAGGGCCGTGGCACTGGCATGGCCCACAGTTCGGTCTCAAAGCCGTCGGCATAGCCGGCTTCCGCCAGCAAGGCCCGCGCTTGCGCCGGATCATAGCCATAGCCCGCAATGGTGTCGTTGTAGCTCCACAGGGTCGGCGGGATGGGGTTTCTGGCCGGCATGGCCAATCCCTTGTAGAAATTATCCACGAGGGCCTGCTTATCCACAGCGTGGTTTACGGCTCGGCGCACCCGCACATCGTCGAAGGGCTTCTTGTCCGTATGCATGGCCAAGTAGCCGATGTTCAGGCCCGCCTGCGTCAAGAGGTGGAGGTTAGGGTCGGCGCGGATCGGCTCAATGTACTCAGGGCTGAGGTTGTCGAAGCCGTGGATCGTGCCCTGTGAAAGCTCCAAGAAGCGCACCGAGGCTTCCTGAATGGGCTTGAAAATTAGGCGGTTGATCTGGGGCTTTGGCCCCCAGTAATCGCGGTTGCGCTCCAAGACGATGCGCTCGTCCTTGCGCCATTCGACAAAGCGAAAGGGGCCGGTGCCGACCGGATTTTTGAAGTAATCGCGGCCGTAGCGGGCCACCGCAGTGGGGCTGATGGCCGCACAGAAGTTCATCGCCAAATTCGCCAAGAAGGGGGCATGAGGCTCTTTGAGACGGATGACAAAGGTCGAGTCGTCTGGGGCCTCTAGCGCGGCGACGATGTCGTCCATGCCCATGGCCTGCCAGTACTTGTACGCGCCAGCGACTTTGTGGAAGGGATGGTCTTTGTACAACTGCCGCCCGAGCGAAAACAGCATGGCCTCGGCATTAAAAGGGGTGCCGTCGTGGAAGCGGACCCCGGTACGCAAGTGAAAGGTCCACGTGAGTTGATCGTCCGCGATGTCCCAAGAATGCGCTAGCTGCGGCACGACGGCCGTGCTCGCGCTGTCGTAGGTCACCAACGTCTCGTAGATGTTGTCGCAGACCTTGAACGATTCGCCGTCGTTTTCAATCCCCGGATCCAACCCGATTGAATCCGAGCCGCGGCCAAAGACCAGCGTCTGCTGTGTGCGTTCCTCTCGGCCGCAGCAGACGAGCAGGGCGACGAGCAGGAGGGCGACAAAACGCTGCAACCTAGTCCTCAAACGCCGCGTCAAAGGCAATGTCCGAGGGAGGGAAATCGACCTGCTTGACGAAGGCGGCCGCTTCGGTCGCGCCATGGACGCGATCCATGCCGCTGTCTTCCCATTCGACCGACAGCGGCCCTTGGTAATTGATGCGGTTGAGGGCGCGAATGATTTCCTCGAAGTCGATATTGCCACGGCCCAACGAGCGGAAGTCCCAGTAGCGCCGGCGGTCGCCAAACTCGGTGTGCCCGCCGAAGACACCGGCGTCGGTCGGCGTCGCAGACCAGCCTACATCCTTCATGTGGACGTGGAAGATGCGGTCGCTGAATCGGTAGATAAACTCGACGTAGTCCACGCCTTGGTAGCCGAGGTGGCTGGGGTCGTAATTGAAGCCAAAGGCCGGGTGGCCGTCGAGTGCTTGGATGGCGCACTCAGCCGAGGCGATATCAAAGGCGATTTCAGTAGGGTGTACCTCTAGTGCGAACTTGACGCCGAGCGCTTGGTATTGGTCGAGTATGGGTTTCCAACGCGCAGCAAAATCCGCGTAGCCCGCCTCGATCATGTCGGGGGATACCGGCGGAAATGAATAAAGCAATGACCAGATCGAGGAGCCGGTAAAGCCGTTGACCACGTCAACCCCGAGCCGGGCGGCCGCTTGACCCGTGGCGATCATCTTTGCGGCCGCGCGCTGGCGCACGCCTTCTGGGCTGCCGTCGCCGAAGATGCGCGGCGGCAAGATGGCCTGATGACGGCTGTCGATAGCGTCGCACACTGCTTGGCCGACGAGGTGATTGGAAATGGAAAACAGCGAGAGATCGTATTTTGCGAGCAGTTCGCGCTTGGCCTGGCAATAGGCATCTGTGGCTTGGTCAACCTCAAAGTGGTCTCCCCAGCAGGCCAGTTCCAGGCCCTCGTAGCCGAATTCAACGGCCTGTTGGCAGAGGGTCTCGATGGGCAGGTCGGCCCACTGGCCAGTAAAGAGGGTGACGGGTCGCATTGCAGTTGCTCCTTGTTGGTGTTTGTATGCGAGGGAGTATATACGCCGGTCGCTGCCGGGGTGTCAAGGCCAGGCCGCTAACGGCCGAGCGATTTTTCTCGCCGGAGGTCAATGTCAAAAATGCGCAGATAGCGGCCCTGAAACTCGCCGATGACCTCGGGAATCAAATCCTCGTCGAGATCGAGCAGACCCATGCGCTCGCCAAACGGCTCGGGCGACTGCCACTCCAAGTCGAAGAAGCGGGCGTCGAACACGTAGCCGTCGTTGAGCACGATCTCGTCTTCGTCGTCCCCATCTACGTCGCCGATGAGGATCTGATGGGCCGTTAGGTCGGTCTGGTCGCTGCGCCACTGCTCGTACTGGTCGCGACCGTCGTACACGATTAAGCGGCCATCGGCACAGAACACGAGCTCGGGCTGGGGGTCGTTGTCAATGTCGCAGATGGTCAGGCTGGTAATGCGGGTGTATTCATTGGGCGAGTTGCTCCACAGGAGCGCATAGTCCTGAGAGTCGAAGTAATACACACGGCCATGGTTGGTATAGGCGACGATCTCGTCGAGTTGGTCATCGTTGATGTCGAGGACGAACACGCCGGCCACGGCCCCTTCGAGATAGTCGCTATCCCACACCTCAGTATAGGTGCGGTCGCGCGCTTCATAGACGTGGATCCGGCCGTCGTTGTCGCCGAGCACGAGGCGGGCTGGGCCTTCACCTGCGGGCAGGTGCTGGATATTGTCGAATTCGTCTAGGTCGCCGCTATAAGCTGGCCATTCCGCGGCTTGGCTCGACAGCGGAGCCAGCCATAACGCGCATACGATCAACCGCAACATGATGGGATTACTCCTTGGTGGCGGCCGCGCGAGCGGCCTCATATACGGAGAGCAAGGGCACTTGGTGCTCTTGGGCTAGCCGAGCGCAGTCCTCGTATTCAGGGGCGGCGCGGCGGCGTCCGTCTATACAGCTAAACTTGACGCCAACCTCCCCGTACGACGTGGCAACGGCGCGGGTCTGGCGTTCCAAGATGCGGCGTTCCACTCCGTAGTAGCGAAGGCCAATGGTAGTCGTCTCTCGCAGGACGATCGCGGCTAGCTCGTCCAAGCGGCCCGCTGGAGCGAGGACGCTGAGGACGTTGCCTGGGCGGCCCTTCTTCATGAGGACCGGCGTGGCGTACACGTCGCAGGCGCCCTGCTCTAGCAGCTGGTCGAATAGGTAGCCGTACACTTCTGGATTCATGTCGTCGATATTGGCTTCGATCAGCAAGACGCGCTCGCTGGTCGGCGCACACTCGCCCAAGCGCAGACGCAATAGATTGGGGATAGCGTCTAAGTCGCGGCGGCCCGCGCCATAGCCGACGGCCTGCTGGCAGAAGGGCGGCTGCGGCCCAAAGGAACGAGCCAAGGAGGTGATAATCGCCGCCCCGGTCGGGGTAACGAGTTCGGCGCGGATATCGGTCTGTTCGGTCGGCACGTCGCGGCAGAGGGCCAAGACCCCAGGCACCGGCACCGGGTAACGCCCGTGCGCACAGCGCACAAAACCCGTGCCAAAGCGCAGAGGCGAAGCGCAGACCTCGTCCACCTCCAAAAGCTGGAGGCCGGCCACAGCCCCTACTACGTCTATCAGGGCGTCGAGGGCACCCACTTCGTGCAGGGCGACTTCGGCGGGCGCGGCGTTGTGTACCTCGGCTTCGGCTGCACACAGGCGATCAAATACGCGGATGGAGCGTTCCTTGACGACGCCATCTAAGCAGCTATCGGCAATGCGGCTGGTTATATCCTTGAGGTGGGCGTGGACGTGCGTGTACTCGCCAGACAGGTCGAGATGGTGCTCGGCGTCGGCCAAAGGCGCACCAGCCACGCAGACCTTGGCGCGGGTGGCGGCAATGGCGTGCCGGGCGGTGGATTCGCGCTCAATAGCGACGTCCTGTACGCCCAGCTTGGCGATTTCTCGGTTGAGGTCCTCTAGCGCGAGACCAGCGTCGAGCAGGGCACCCAAGATCATGTCGCCGCTGATCCCCGAGAAGCAGTCGAAATAGGCGATTTTCATCTTCGCGTCCCGCGCTCAGGGCAGGTGCTTGAGGTCGGCCTTGCGCTTCTTCCAGTCGAATTCTTCGGCAAAGTCGTACACATCGACGAAATCTTCAATCCGGTCCTCGTCTGTTTTGCGCAGCAAATTCGCGCCGACCAAGTTGAAGACAATCTCGCCGAAATCGCGCGTTTGCTCAATGCCCCAGTGGGCAAAGACCGAACAGGTGAGCGGCCCAAATTGATCGGCGCTGTACTCGCTGATGCCAAAGAGCAGATCCCGGCCGGAAATGTGCCGCTTCTCTTCGGTCAAGGCGTCCTTGCCGAGCTTTTGCACCGTGTATTCTAGCGCATCGTACACAAAGAGATACGCATCGCTCTTATAGCGACCGTCGCGCTCGGCCAGATTTTCGATTTCTTGTAGCGATTTTGATCCCATGACAACGGCCAATACAAACTAGGGCAGTGCGGATGTCAAGGGGTCGGAGGCGAGACGCCAAGTGCGCGGGTCAAGCGCGAGGATGTGCAAGAGCGCGTCGCGCCTGTGGACGAAGTCAGGCAACAGGTCGTCGGCTAGGGTTGGGACGACATTGCCTGTGTTGATGTGTTCGGGATTGATGTGTTGATCGTCCTTGATGATTTCGTAGTGCAGGTGGGGGCCGGTCGCAAGGCCAGTGGTACCCACTTTGCCGATGATCTCTTTTTGCTGTACGAGCTGACCCTTGCGAACCAATATCTTGCTCAGGTGTGCGTAGCGGGTGCGGTAGCCATTGGAATGAACGATTTCGACTAACTTGCCGTAGCTGCCTTTCCAGCCGGCGTACGCGACCTGCCCTCGGGCCGTAGTCCACACTGGGGTGCCGGTCGGCGCACCGTAGTCCGTGCCCAGATGGGGGCGTTGCTTTTTGTGGATGGGATGGAAGCGTTGGCGGTTGAAGCGCGAGGTGATGCGATTGACCCTGAGGGGCTTGAGTACGAACATTCGGCCGAGGGAGCGACCACTGGCGTTGTAATAGGCGTCCTCCCTCTCGGCGGAAGCATAGCGGACCGCCAACTCGGTCACTCGTTCACCTTCGTACTGCGCCAAAAGGACGTGGCCGTAGCGGACGAAGCGCCCGTCCATGTAGAGCTTTTCAAAGACGGTTCCCAGACGATCGCCGCGGCGCGGGTCGCGCTGAAAATCGATGACTGCGCCAAATATGTCATCGACGAGCAAGTCGCTGAGCGCACTGCCCTCCCCGGCTGCGCTGATGGCGTTGGAGAGATTGTCCTTGATGTACACTTCGAGCCGCTCGACCCGTCGCTCCAGCGGCAACTGCAACTGACGGCCAACGAACTGGCCATCGCGCAGCTTTACCTCGATCGGACGATCCGGGGTGCGGCGGGGCGTGTAGCGGAAGCGGTGAATGACGCCACTGGTGTCGATTACGACCTCGTAGTAGTCGCCCGGCTTGGCTTGCGCGGGGTCAAAAACCGCGTACAAGGCTTGGTACAGTAGCTCCAGTTGGTGGTTCGGGACGCGATGGTACTTGAGCGAACGATCAATGGAATCCCCGCGACTCAGAGCGGCGGCAATTGTCCGCGTGGGATTGTCGGGCCGGGGCGCAAGCCGGGGGCCGACAAAGGGCGACTCCACAACTGCGGCCGACGCGGCCGGAGCAAGGGCTACTTCCCCGAGTTGGGCGACAGCGGCCGCCGAGTGCTGAGAGGACATCCCCAAGCGCAGCGCCATAAACGCGAGGGTACTCAAAAGGATGCCCCAGAACCAGATGGCAAATCCGAATCGCATATTCAATTGATGTATGGAAAGGAAAAGGGAGAAAAAGCAAAGAGCTTGACAACAGTTGGAGGAGGGGACTGTTGACCAATATCGACAAAACCTTACCATATATAATGTTACGCCATTTAAGTGTCAAGGACTTTTAAGATGGATAGTCGGCTCTACGACCTGAAAGCCATGCTGCCCGACGAGCTCAATCGGCTCGTTGGCGAACTCGACGAACCAGCGTACCGCACTCGTCAGATCCTCGATTGGCTCTACGTCAAGGGCGTGCGCGACGTGTGCGAGATGACCAATATCTCCAAAACTTTGCGGGAAAAGCTGGCCGAGCGGACGCACATTACTTGCCTGAGCCTCGTCAGGTGCCAAGAGTCGGCCACGGGCGAGGTCGCCAAATTCCTCTTTGAGCTGCCCACCGGGCAGCGGATCGAGGCTGTGCTGATCGCGGATGGCACCCGGCGCACGGCCTGCCTGTCGTCGCAAGTAGGCTGCCCGCTCGACTGCAAATTTTGCGCCACCGGGCGGATGGGACTAGTAGCCAACCTCGAAGCCGGACAGATCGTCGATCAGCTCTTGCAGGTGAGCCACTTCGCCCGCGGACGAGGCGAGAAGGTGACCAATGTGGTGATGATGGGAATGGGCGAGCCACTGCTCAACTACTCGGCGGTCGTGCATGCCCTAAAGCTGATGCGCCTAAAAGAGGGCATTGGGTTGGGGGGACGGAAAATCACCGTGTCCACCGCGGGTTACATCCCGGGCATCCGCCGGCTCATGGCCGAAGATCTCAACGTGGGGCTGGCCATTTCGCTCAACGCCACGACCGACGAGATGCGTGAGCAGCTTATGCCGATCAACCGCAAGTACAAGATCGCCGACCTCTTGGCGGTCGCGCGCGAATTTTTCGCCTGTCGCGGCTATGGCGTCACCTTTGAATACGTGCTCATGGCCGGGTTGACCGATGCGGACGCTGACGCGCGGCGGTTGGCCGAACTGACCCGCGACATTTCCTGCAAGATCAACCTCATACCCTACAACGAAACGGATGCAGATCCCCGCTTCCGCCGGCCAGCCCGTCGGTGCCTAGAGCAGTTTTACCAAGTGCTCAGAGGCTGCGGCGTCGAATTTACTGTGCGCCAAAGCCGCGGGCGAGACATTGACGCGGCCTGCGGCCAGCTTTACCACCGCCAAACAAAATGAGCTTGAGATCGTGAACTTCAAAGGTCATGTCTTGGGAGGGGTCATCGCGGGCAGCGGCATGGCGGCCGGCGCGGTTTACTCAGGCCATGTCGCACCCGACGACCTGACGACCCAAGCCGCCGTTGGTGGTACCGCGCTGTTCTTTTCTCTCTTTCCCGACTTAGACACGGCTTCGGTAGCGCAGCGGTGGTTTTTCCGCGGCGTCTTCTGCGCCTTGCTCTATCTGGGCTGGACCGAACACTACGAGTTGGCGACTATCGTGGGCCTCTTGTGCGTCCTACCGCTTTTGGATCACCACCGCGGCTGGACGCACTGGAAGATCAGCCCGTTCATCACCGTAGGGGTGCTGGGCACGACCTACGAATACTGGCGGGCGCGGCAGGCTTTTCTGGGGGAATTTACTTGGGACAACGTACGCGTCCTGCTGGAAGGGCACTGGATTTTCTTTATTGCCGGCATCGTCGGTTGGTACACTCATCTATTGCTAGACGGGCGCTTCAAAGTGTTCCCCATCAGCCAAGACCACCACTGAGGCGGCTCAGTCGCACTCGGCCTTGGCGTCTTTATCTTTACTCTTGCGGACGAACTTCTTTATTTTGCCGATGGCCTCGGGCACTAGCCCGATGATCTGACTCCAACCGGCCTCCTGATCGCCGATGGACGCCACCTGCACCTTGCCGTCGGCATCGACGATGAGGAAGGCGATGGGTTCAATGTTCGCGCCGCCGCCCGTCCCGCTCTGCCCCTTGCCCTCCAGCCCTCCGCCGGCACCAAAGCCAAACGATATTTTCGATACCGGAATAATGGTCAAGTCGCCGGACTGAAACGGCTGCCCGATGACGGTTTCGGTTTGCACGATGCGGTGCAACTCGCCTAGGACGCGCTCCACTAGGGATTCTACAGACGATGCCATGAAAAGCTCCTCGGCTTAAATCGGAGTGCGGAAGCGCGCGGCCAACAAGCGGTATGCCACCTGAGAGCCAAAGCGCCCCAAGAGCAAAATTAACAAGCCCAAGTGCAAATGAGCGCTCAAGTCCAAGCGGCCAAAGGCCCCCGCGCGCACGAAATCCGGGCTGACGTTTATTTGTACCTTTCCCTCGTGCGCTGCAACCGCCTGTAAATAGCCGTAGATTCGCCCGGTTTGGGCCGGGTTGGCAAAGCCTAAGCAGCCCTGGATCCGCAGCCTTTTGAGCCGAACGGTGCGCGGCAGGCTCGCCAATAGCCTCAGGCTGGGCCTAATCAGCAGGCGCACGAGCGAGCGCAGGTTTCGCTCGCTGGCTTTGGGCGCGGCCTCTTGCTTGGCTCGTCGCCGCGCTCTTTGCCTGCGCTTCACTTGGGTCCGCAGCGGCAGCGAGAGGTACGGCAGGAATTGGCCCAAGAGCACGGGCGCGATACAAAGGCCCTTGGGGCCCCATCGCAGACCAAGCCCTAGTCCTCCCCAAAAAAAGGACAGCCGCACACCCCATTCCCAAGACTCCGGGAGACCCTCGCGCCGGCAGCGCAAGGCAAGGGCCATAGGGGCACACAGCGCGCCGAGGCCAAGCGCACCGAGCGCGGGGAATAGCCAGTCTAGCATGAAGGGGGGCGCGGCTTTTGCTGCCACGCCGCGTTCCAATCCGTACGTCTGCTAAACTGCACGACGGCGAACAAGGTGACAAAGCACAACAGAATGACCTGCTAGGGCGGTTGGATTCAGCCGGGCAAGCGAGTCAAAATCAGCGTTTCGAGCGCAAGAAGAGTTGTTAGTTGGATGCCAACAACCCAACGGGTCAACGTGTCGATGCGTCGGTTGGCGGCGACGAACTCTCGTTGCATGTCTTGGCGTAGCTCGCCAATCGCTCGCTCAACGCTATCTATCCGCTTCTCAATGCCGTCCAGTCGGCGGTCTAACTGCTCGACGATACCCTCCAAGCGGCCAATGCGCCGGTCGTGCTCTTGGGCTTGCGTGATGGGGTAGGGCATGTTCTGCGTCTCCTTGTGTGAGCCAAGGCACAGCGGTCAAGCTAGTTTACAACCTATCGGAGCGCGCTGGTTCAGTCAAGCCTTTCTACGGATGCGAACAGGGGCTTCAGCCTTGACAGCACCCTCGTCGTACGTTAGGCTTGGATTAGACGTAAGTTACAGTTAAAAAGTAAGTTAGGCTTTTTTTCGCCAAGGGGTCAAGCACCCAGTAACAGCGACGAAGGACGAACCGAATGGCAACCCGAGGGACAGTAGGAAGGCGCGGCCTTCAGGGCGGAGAGGGCGCGGGCAGCTATGGCAGTTATTGGCGTGGGTTAGGGGTGGTCGTCGCGCTGTGGGCGGCCGTGGTGCCAGCGGGTGCCCGCTCGACGCTCAGTGTACGCCTAGACCAGCCGACGATTGCCGGGCCTGCGTTGTATCAGCAGTCCATCCTCTACTTGCACTACTTTCCCGGCGATGGCGAAGCCATAGTCAGCGCGGAGCTAAGGTGCCTTGGGAACGCACGGTTGCAGAACGTGCGCTCGGCACTAGGCAAGGCGCAGCTAGCGGAGGCGTCCGTCGGCATAGACTATGCGGCGCGGCCGGTGGCCGGGGAACGCATCGACACCCTCTACATTGACCTAGTCGCCGCTGAGGTGAAAAAAATCGGCTGGTTCGCGGCGATCTACTCCTCGCTCGACCCACAGGGCACTCCGGCCCACCAGATCGAATTCGACCTAGTAGTGCGCCCGCCGCCCGCCGTTTCTTGGTCAATTGAGCCGCAGCGGGTCTATCAGGGCGAGCGCTTTGACTTGCGAACGATTGTGCGCTTTGACGGTGCATCGGGGGCACCCTTAGAAGAGCTGAGCTGGAACTGGCCGCCGGAACTGAGCTGGCCGAAAGGCGACGCCCCGCAGCACTGGGAGGGCAGCTTGGCCGCCGGACAGTCCGACACGCTCTCTTGGGCGGTGCGCGTGGCACCAACCCACCTCGGCCCCCTGCCGTTGGCGGTCACTGCTCGGGTCTCCGGCCAGAGCCCAGTGGACTTGGCGACCCAGCACTTGCAGGTAGATCCGCTGCCCGTAATGGCGTTGGAACCTGGATTTATTATGGCGGCGGAGCCTGGATTTATGGAGGTGGGCAAGCGCGGGCCAATCACCTGTATATGGCGCAACGAGAGCGCCGACCCCATTGGTCTTGCGGCCCTGCGCCTGCAAGTTGCGCCGGCGTTCTCGGATGTCTCCTTGGTAGAAGGGCCGCTGGGCGCAGCGCTCATGCAGAGCGACGAGGACGCCGCGCCCAGCTTACTGGTGAGCGGCTTGGATAGCTTAGGTGCGGGTGCGGCGATCCGGGTGACGCTCGAAGCGGTGCCTCAGCGTCCAGGGCCTTTTACTTGGCAGAGTGCCTGTAAGCCCTTGGGGCGGGAGCACTTCATCCCCCTGCGCGGAGCGAACACGGTCCGCGTGGTGTGGAAAGCAACGGCCCAAGCCCAAGGCGGCGCAAAGCAAACGCCCACGGACTTGCAGTTGATCAACCAAGCCTTTGTCCTAGCCCTAGACCACCAAATGGATGCCCTGCCCCTATCTCCGGGCACGCGGCTTTTCCTACGGGCCGAGGACCACAAGAACGAGGCCAATTGGGTCGTCGAGGACGCCCTGATCGAGACATTGCAGAGGCGGGGCTATCAGGTGCTCGTGCGCCAGCCGGGAGACGCGCCAGCCGACGTGTTCTACTATCGGCTAGTCAGGGCACGAGTGATGTACTCGCCGACACCCCGGCGGCTACTCTCCTGGGGCAACCAACAGCGGCGCGAGGCGTATGGCGATCTCTTTCTCAGAGTCGAAACAACTGCCGACCGCATCGTGCGCTGGGACCGCCGCGTCCAAGCCTATAGCTCGGACATGGTGCCCAAGGGGTTGCACGAGGTCTTAGGCGGGGGCGACATGGTCGAACAAATGGTACTCAAACCAGAAAACAAGGCCATCGTGCGCGGCCTATCGGCCGGCATTCTCGGCGGGCTGTTCTACATCTTCTTCGTTTTGTGATCTTCAAAACCTCTGGATGTGCCCCGGGTCCTGCTCTTGGGCCCGTCCGTGCTGAGGGCATGTGCTCGGCAGGACCTCGCCAGCGATAAAAATATCCTCTCGCTTTTCGGGACAAAAGCGGGTGGCGATCTTGTAGGTGTCGTTGCAGACCGCGCGGCGCACTACGAGGTCCTCTGGGTACTCAAACCCGCGGTTTCTCAGGCTGCGATAGGGTTCCACGCTCGCATACGCCTCCTTCATAAACTCCGCCCACAAAGGCAGGGCCGCCGTAGAGCCAGCCTGCTTCGGCCACAGACGCAGGCTGGGGTCGTCTATCCCGACCCAGACCCCCGCTACGAGATGGGGTGTAAAGCCGATGAACCACGCATCTGTGTAGTCGTTAGTCGTGCCGGTTTTGCCGGCAGCTTGGGGCCGGAAGTCGTAGCGTGTGCGGATGCGGCGTCCGGTGCCGCCGACTTCGTCGACGGCCGAGCGCAGCATATCCGCGACTATCACGGCCACGGCCGGCCGCAGCACCTCCTGCTTACGACCGCTTTCTCGCGTAAAAAAGACGTTTCCATCCTTGCTCTCCAAGCGGCTGATGGCCATAGGCTCGACGTAGATACCCTTATTGGGAAATACCGCGTACGCAGCCACCAAGTCGAGGAGTAGCACCTCGCTGGTGCCAACGCCGATGGAGGGGATGGCTTGGATGGGCGTGGATATGCCCATGTTGCGGGCATAGCTCCGAATCAGGGGTGGGCCGAGTTCGTCGGCCAGCTTGATGGAGATGAGGTTGCGCGACTGTTTCAGTCCGTCGCGCAGCGTCATCGGCCCCTTGAATTTCTTGTCGTAGTTCTCGGGGCCCCAAAACTTTTCGCGTCTGTGGTCCCAGAGCGTAAAGGCATTGTCGTCGAGTACGTCCACTGCAAAGCGGTTGTTGTCGATGGCGGCCGTGTACACAAAGGGCTTGAACGCGGACCCAGGCTGCCGCTTAGCTTGGGTGGCGCGGTTGAATTTGCTGCGGCTGAAGTCGCGGCCCCCAATCATGGCCAAGATGTGGCCGGTGGCTGGATCTATGGCCACGAAGGCGGCTTGGACTACGGCCGAGTCGCGCACACTCCGGGACGCGCCTGTGTCCGCTAGGTACTGATCCACTTTTTTCTGCACCTTGCTTATTTCAACAGCAAAGTGCTTTTCGGCGATCTGCTGCAAGCGCGAGTCGAGCGTAGTGTGGACCACAAAGCCCTCGCGATAGATTGCCATGCCAAACTCGCGCTGCATCTGCTGGCGGACGTACTCGACAAAGTACGGGGCTATGCCATACGTCTCCTCGCGACTACCCCTGCGGGCGGCTATGGGTTCGTTGCGGAGGGAATCGCGCTTAGCTGGCGTAATCGCGCCGTTGTCGGCCATGCTGTACAGCACCAGATTGCGTTGCTTGCGGGCGCGTTCGGGGTGGCGCAGAGGGCTATAACTATTCGGTCTCGGGAGCAGCCCGACGAGCAAGGCATTCTCTTCGAGCGCGAGTTGATCGACTTCGCTGTCAAAGTACAGGCGCGCCGCTGACTTAATCCCGTAGGCACCGTGACCGAAATAGACCGTGTTGAGGTACATAGTCATGATCTCGGGCTTAGTGTACAGGCGCTCAATTAAGACAGCGGTGATCTGTTCGCGGATCTTGCGCGCGTATGTGGCCGCCACATCCGCAAAGGAAGCGCTGCTGCGCTGCTTGCCGATCTCAGTGAAGCTATTGCGGGCGAGCTGCTGGGTGAGCGTACTGGCCCCTTGACCGACGAGACGCCGGTCCTTGAGATTGGCCAGCAGCGATCCGGGGATGCGGTAGATGTCGATGCCCCAATGCGAGGAGAAGCGCCGGTCCTCAGCCGCGAGGAGGGCGGCCTGCATGGATGCGGGGATTTCTTCATAGGTGACGATTTCGCGATTTTCTTCGAGGAAGTCCTGCAAGTGGCGACCATCGGCCGAATACACGTTGGTGACCCGTTTGGGCCGAAAGCTCCAAGCGTCAATGTCGGGCAAGTTGTCGTTGAAAATCAGATAGCCACTCAAGCCGACAACGGCGTACAAGGCGAAGAAGCAAGCAGTATAGAGCAGCAGCCTCTTGAGCAGTGAAAGACTAACCGCGCGTTTTGCCCCTTCTATTACCCTGCCCAGAAGCTCTTTATTCATATTGAGCAGTAAGAGGCTAACCGCACGTTTCGCTCTTTCTACTATCCTGCCCAGAAGCTCTTTATTCATAGTAGCCCTTGACCGCGCGCGTGTTGTATTCCTGCAAATACTCTAGGTGCGCGCTGGTTTGCGGGTAGTGCTCGCGCACTGGGTACGGGTAGCCGGACATGCCGTGAAAGGGGAGCGGTCCGACCGTTAGCGAGTGCGCCGAGTGCAGGTCCATATCTTTGCCAAAGCCATCGGCGTACAGCAGGAACGAGCGCACGAGACCAGCCGCGGGCGGCGGCAAGGCGGCGAATTCTACGGTCAGCTCGTCGCCGTGGAACATGATGACAAAGCGGTCATCAATGCCCTCGACCAGTTCTTCCACCGGGCCGAAGCGGGTGAAAGCCCCGCTGTGGGTACCCCAAGGCGCTTCTAACTCCAATTGGTCGTAGTGGTAGCGAAAGGCAAAGGTGCCCTTGACAGCCGTGTGGGCCGGGTAGCCTCGCCAGTGGAGGTCGCTCCGCGCCGGTTGCCGGCGGTGGACCGCGAGGGGAATATCCGCAGCGTCGCCCACCAGAAATTGGTCCCAGTAGAGCGCAGTGTTGGTTTCGATCCGCAGCTGGTAATCGTCGGAGGGAAAAAGGCCCTTGAGATCGAATAGCGCGTGTTTGGGCAGGCCCGCCGGGCAACCCATATCCGCGCTGACTTCGACCCACCCCCCTTTGCCGTCGGCCACCGACAGACGCGGCGGATACAGCGACAAGCCGCGCTGTGCGGCGCTCCAATTCGAGGTCGAATGCGCGTAATCGACCCAGCCATAGCCGAGCAAGACCGGATGGGCAAATTCGGACAGGTCGCCCAAGCTCAGCTCTAGCGCATGGTCTTCGGCATAGCCGTGAATATCGAGCCGGTCAAACCCGTCGTACCACTCGTCGTCGATCTCTTGCAGGACGGCCAACACATCCGCGCCCCGGTGGTCGCGGGCGGCCACAGGCGGGCGCAGCCCCCGAAGGGGATATAGCTTGAATTCTGGATAGGGCGGCGCAGAGAGCAGACGCTCGTTGGGATATACGTCGAACTCGGGCGGATGATCGACGGCGATCAGTTCGAGGGCATCGACGTAAATGACTTCTTCTAGCTGATTGGCTAGCTGCAAGACATAGCGGCCATCTTTGGGAGCCAGCGGCCCCAAGCGGACGTACTCGTCGGTGTCGGGCTGATAATACTGGCCCGGGGCGGTCAAATAGCCAATAATGGCCCCCCCGAGAATGTCGGTGACAAAGCGATAGCGCTCGCCGTCCCAAGCGTAGAGGATGGGGCACGAGGTGCCCTTGCGGTCGAGTTCTGTCAGCTCCAGCCTCTGTCCGGCCCCGGTGGCCAACTCGGTCTGACGCACGCCCCCGGGCCAAAGGATGCGAATGAATTCGACCGAGTCGCTCTGCGCCAAGCCAAAGTGGAGCACACCCGCGTATCCCTCGCTGCGGATCTCGCGCTTCTGGAGACGGTGGGTGGTTTTCACCTCCACCTTGGCCCCGACGCCGTCGCGGTTGCTGTTAAGCCCTTGGGCGGCGATCTCAATATAGTGCCCCCCCTCGCTTTGGTTGTGCAGGACCCGGCCACCTGTCCAAATATCCACGCGGCCGTCGCCGTTGAAATCGGCCATGAGCGCAACCCCACCCGGCTCGTCGAGCAAAGGTTGCGGCTGGAACTGGCCGCTGCCGTACGCGAGCGGTTGCAGGTGCTCGTCCCCACAGGCGAGTAGGTCGAGGTCGCCGTCGTTGTCGAGATCGGCGGGAAGCAGTGCCCGCCCACCGGAGGCAACCGGTGTCTCGGCCCGGACGAAGGCGCGGCCGGCTCGGTTGACATGCGTCTCTATAGTGCCGCTGGCCGCGATAGCCAAGTCCATATAGCCATCTTGGTTGAAGTCCTCGACGGCCAAGCCCGCGCCCTGCACTGCGCCCAAACCCAAAGCGGCGGCGATTTCCGAGAACGTGCCGTCGCGATTGTTGGTATGGACTTGCAGGCCCTCGGCCGATAGGAGGACCATATCTACGTCGCGGTCGTTGTCGAGGTCGGAAAATGCAGCGAGATCGGCCGCGACCGGACCGGCTGGTTGGCCCGTGGCGGCGAAACGGGCCTCCCCGTCGTTGGCTAGCAGCGAGACGCTCGGGCCGAGCACTAGCAGATCGAGGTCGCCGTCGTGGTCGGCATCGCCCAGCGCGATACCGGTCGAGGCCACGGACAGATCCTCTCCGGCGGCCCATTCTCCATTAGCCGCTCGGTAGAGCAGAGTTCCGCCCGCTCCACTGAGGACCAAGTCGGCGGCCCCGTCGTTATCGAGGTCGCCGGAGATCGCGCCAATCGCCCCAAAGCCGTCGGGTACCGTCGGAGCAGTGAGCACTTCCGCTGTGCTGCCAGCATACAGGTGCAAGCCCTCGGCCCCGGCCAAGACATCCGGCCGGCCATCCGCGTCAAAGTCGCCCAAGGCGGCAAAGCGCACCGGGCCGGTCGCCGGGCCATCCGCAGCGAATGCAAAAGGCCCAGCCACGTCGTCCTGACTCGGATCGCCGCCACCGGCGTCGGCGACGGCCTCGGCGTACTTGCCCTGCCCCTGATAGGACGAAGAAACGCCTTGGTGGCCGGCTTGGCTGAGCTTGTTGAAGTGCTCCAAGGTGCTTTTCCACTCCTCCTCGCGCCCGAGCCGCCGGTAGAGATTGGCCAGCCCATAGTACGCCGACACGTTGTAGGGATCGAGGCGGATGGCCTCCTCAAAGTCGGCGATAGCGGCCTCGCCCTCGTTTAGCTTAGTCCGCGTTTGCCCCATGTAGTAGCGCACATGGGGGTCGTCGCGGTCGGCGGCTGCCACTTTTTGCAAGGCGGCGAGTGCTTTGTCGTGCTCCCGGCCTTGGGCATTGTAGATCAGGCCCAGCGCGTAGTTGGCGTGGAGAAGATCGGGGTCGATGGCAAGGGCGGTTTGCAGGGCCGTGGCGGCGCTGTCGTACTTGCCGAGGGCATAGTACGCAATGCCTAGATTGGCCCGTGCATTAGCGTAATCCGGGGCCAAGGCGAGGGCGAGGGCAAATTCCTCTCGGCCACGCGTGTAGTTGTGTTGATCCATATAAACCACGCCCTGATTGTTGTGCCAGCGCGCCTTGGGAGGCCGAGCCGGCGATCCCTCGGGCAGCCCCTGCTGACAGGCCATTCCCAAGAGGGTCACGGAGAGAAACAACAGCACTTGACGCACCTTGACGCTTGTACGGGGCATGGTTATATTTTTTCTCCTTCCATAGCGATCAATTTTTGAGCGAGAGTAGCTCAGTTGGTAGAGCTCCACGTTGCCAACGTGGTTGTCGCGGGTTCGAGTCCCGTCTCTCGCTCCATTTTTTTGCCTCAACCTCCATTTCAATAATAATAGCTAAAACCCCCATTGAGAAAAGGCTGACCCAGTCTTGAGTCGGGTCGAGTTATAGGGAATCCACGCTCAATTTCCAGAGGGATATGAGGTGCCACCCGCCGGGCCGGCAAAGCACTGGCCAAGACGGAACAAATCGCCCGGTGGGTTTTTGCGGTCCTCCAGGGAGTCGGCTATAACCGGTCCAATGGAGCCGCCGAATTTAAATCCGTGGCCGCTGCCACAGCCGGCGATGAGAATCCCCCGCGCCATCGGGGCCCAGTCGATGACGAAGTGGTCGTCGGGCGTATTGGTGTACAGGCAGGCGCGGCCCCCCACCAGTCGGGCCCTTCCAAAACGGGCAGGTGCTGGGCGACAAAGGTGCGGGCTTGGTCGAGGAAGCTGGGGCTGGGTTGGCGCTCGGCCTCGGGCTCGGTGCACTCTACTTTGCTGTCCTCGGCGATTTTGACGTACCCTTCGCGCAGCAGCGGGAAGCCGTACCAAGCCTCCTCGGGACTCAGCACTGTCCACACGGGAAACACCTTCTGGGCGAACGTTTCGGGCTCGGCCGGGGCCAAGAAGGCCATTTGCTGGCGCATTATGCACAGGTGGTCCTTTAGAGTGGGAAAAAGGCCACCACCCAAGCACCGGCGGCAACCACGACGCGGTCGAATAGAGGGCGCTCTGGCCCTGTGGCTAGGCGGATACCCCGGTCGGTCTCGGCCATGGCCTGCACAGGGGTGTGGGAGCGGATATCAACTCCTTGGTCCCGGGCCAGATCGGCCACGGCCTGACCGCTGCGCAAATAGCCGGACCAAGGATCGTAAAAGAGCGTGTCGTCGTCCTGCACGGCAAATTGGGGAAAGCATTGGCGGACCTGAGCCGGGCTCAGCACTTTGACCGCCTTCCTCCGCTGGCCCAGCGTCTATAGGCCGCGGCGATCCGGGCTGTCAGTGGGCAAATCGCCCCAGATATTGAGCTTGCCGGTCTGGTAATAGATGGCCCGGCTGAGCCGGTCGTGCCACCGGCACCACTAGTGCGCGGCCCGCTCGACCAGTTCGTGGTAGGTCTCCTCGGGGTAGCTGGTGCGGCGGATGACTTTGGACACATCGGTCGAGGAGGCATCCGGACAGGGGATGGGGCCGCGTTCAAAGAGGGTGACTTGGTGGCCCCGCCGGTTGAGTTCCAAGGCCGCGGCCAAGCCGAAAATGCCCGCTCCTACAATGCCGATGCGCATGGCTTCGTCTTCATTGCCTGCAAGGCCACGTGGATGTATCCGAAGGATGGCAAATCAGACTCGTTAATCGGCCTCAGAGACCGCCAGAGGATGAAGGTCAATCGGTCCTCCTCTACACGTCGGAGATAGCCGCCTAACGTTTTGTTGAACCGAGAATCCCTAGATCAAGACGACCAACGCGCCCAAACAGCTTCTCAGGCCGTGCGGCGCTCGCGGATTTGCAGCAGGGCCGGCAGCAGGGTGACGGACGTGATGAAACAGAACCCTAAGCCCACCAGCGAGAGCACGCCTATCGACGTGAGCGCCGGATGGATGGCCGGCACCAACCCCGAGAAGCCGACCATTGTCGTCAGCGACGTAGCCAACAGCGCGACCCCGGTCGTGCGCAACACCAATCGCAACGAGCCGCGACCGACTTCTTGGTAGCGGTGGAAGATGTGGACGCTATTGTCAACGCCCATGCCGATGATCGTCGGAAAGGCGACCATGTTGTAGAGATTGAGCTTGATGTCAAACGCATACATGGAGCCCACGACCCACACCAACGCGTTCAAAAGCGGCGTGAGCACCAGCAGAGTATCGACGAAGCTCCGCAGGTCAATGAGCAGCATCACCGCGACGACCGCGAGCGTGAGGATCACGGCGAGAGAGCTGTCTTCGAGCATGACCTTGAGCATCTCGGCGACGATGATGTGCGAGCTAGAGGCTATGTAGGTCTTGCCCGTCGGCGTTTCAATGTGGCTGATTTCCTCGGCAAAGCGGATGGCGTCTTTTCCATCCTTGAGCTCGACCGCGGCGTTGATCGCCACGAAGTTGAGGATGTTGCCTTCCTTGTCCTTGAACTCGTTGGTCAAGTCTGCGGGCAGGTCGTAGAGCGTTAGCTTCTCCACGTCGAGGTACGGGCGCAGCGAGTCCAGTTTAGCCCGCTCGCTCTCGCTGAACAGGCCCTCTTCCCGGTCGAGCAAGTCGCGGATATCGGCGATAAGCGCCAGCTTGGCGTCTTGGGCTTGCGGGAGCGCGGAGTACACGCTCTTGACGCTGAGGACTGTAGAGGAGTCGCCGCGGGCGGCCTTGATGCGCTCGACCGTGCGAACCACCTCCATGGCCTCGTCGTAGCTTTCGGTCAGGACGATGGCCGGCGAGCGACCTTCCTTCAGGCTCTGGGGCAAGCTGCCCTTGTTCATGTTGGGCGGCGGCGCGGGCTTGAGCTTGCTGAAGTCGTATTCAAATTCCAAATCGCCGAGGTGGTACAGCGAGTACCCGGTGACCATAGCGCCTATCAGCAAGGTAGCCCAAGGCATTGGGTAGCGACCTGTGCGCCAGAGGACGCTTCTCTTGCGGATCGGGATGACCAACCGCAGGCGCTCGGCGAGGACGATGAAGGCCGGGCATATAGCGACCATGGCCACCAGCGAAAAGAGGATGCCGGTGCCCACGATAAAGCCGAACTCCGAGAAGCCCTTAAAATCCGTCAACAGCAGCGAATAGAAGGCAACCGAGGTAGTAAACGCCGTCGTCGTAAGGGCCTTGCCCGTGTGCCGGACGGTCACGGTCAGGGCCTGTTCGATGTCCATGCCTCGGCGTCGGGCCTCGCGGTAGCGGGCGAAGATGTGAATGCCAAAGTCGATGCCCAGCCCAAAGAGAATGGCGAAAAGCCCTACGGTGATCATGTTGAGACTGCCGATGGCCAAGTAGGTGACGCCAAAAGTCCAAGTCAGGCTCATCAGCAGCGGCAAGGTGATAAAGAGCGAGCCAATCACTTGGCGGAAGAATAGTGTGATGAGCAGGAGTACGCCGACGGTGCTGTACAAGGCCGTTGACTTGAGGTCTTGCACAATGATCGTGAATTGATTGGCGCTGTTGTGGAAACTGCCCTTGTACACGCATTCGATGCTGGGGTGGAAGCGCTCCGGGGCAATGGCGGCAATGGTCTGGTCGAGATGGTCGATCAAGGCCTGTGAGAAGGCGACATCCGTGGTAAGCCCGGCCGGATAGAGCCGGAGGATGACGCCGTTGCCCTCTCGCGTAATGACGTACTGGCGGTATTGCTCTGCGACCACCGCACCGTCCTGCTGGTACTTGGCCTCGATATCCGAAAAGTCAAGAACCTGCTCTTCCTCGTCGTCAAAGGCGAAGAAGAGCGGCGACTGCTTGAGCTTCTGTAGCTCTATGTGCTCGTCGAGGCGGCGGTTGATTTCCCGCAAGTCCCCTAAGTCCATGTAGAGAAGCTGATTTTTATCGAGGAGATCCTTTTTGCTGTCGAGGCGGCTCACCGAGCTAATAAGCGGGCTGTGTTCGAGCGAATCGGCCAAGACCAGCATGAAGGAAACGGCCGCGTCCAAATCGTCGCTGGTAATGACGACCATCAGCGGGCCGATGCCGCCGATGCGGGACTTGATGCGATTGAGTTCCCTGACGCTGACGTATTCGTCGGACAGGAGGTCGGCGAAATCGGTCTTGATGTTTTCGGCCAGCTTGGCGGCGAAAAACCCGGCAAATACCGACAGGATCGTGGCCAGCGCGATTATGCCGATGTAGTGGTGGTAGATGTAGCGGACCAAGCGCTGGTGGCTTATGGGCATGGCGGAGGGTTAATCCCGGGTTGCACCGCCTGAAGGCGGCGAGAGAATCGCTTCGCGCAGGCGGGCCAATTGCTTGTCGAGCTGGGCGATGAGCTTCCCGTAGCCATTTTTCTCGATGTAGCGGGCATAGCGCCGCCTGTTGCCCTCAGCGGTGCTGACGCCGTCGATGACCAAGTCGTATATCCGCCACAAACCCTCCACCCGATGGAGCTTGTATTCGATCTCTATTTGCTCATCCCGCACGGGTGCCAGCGCTTGGACGATGGCTGCGTCTCCTTGCACCTCGGCCGACTCGTAGCGGATCTCGCCCTCGCGATAGTAGCGAGAGAAGCTGGAGAAATTCTGCTCGCGAATGATGCTGCTGAAGGTCTCGGCGAAGTGATCGCGCTCGGCCGGGGAGCGCTCTTCCCAGTGATCACCCAAGGCGAGTCGGCTCAATTCCCGGAAGTCGAAGGCCGCGTTGATGTGCTTCTTGATCTCTTCCCGCACGGCCGCAAGCAGCGAGTCGGCTGGCGCTTCGGCGAGGATGGCCTGCACCTCGGCGTCGTGGTCCTTGAGGAAGGCGATGGGATCGTCCTCTGCAGCCGCGCTGGCAGCCGTCGCGGCGCAGAGAGCAGCCCACGCGGCGCACCATACCATTTTCATTGTGCCTTCTCCTCTGCGTACGCGCCGTTGGAGACGGGAAGTCCACCGCAGTGGTTGATGACGCGCCCATCGTCAAAGGCTTGGCGCGTCCAGACTCGTAGGTCTGCGTAGTACGCTTCGGCGTACGAACCGGTCGAGTTGGCGTCTGTGAGCAGCCCCAAGCCGATGGTGCGCTCGGCCGGCTGACCGCCGAGTTTTTCGCGGTGGTGCTTCTCCAAGTCAACGACCTCAAAGGTCCATTTGCCCAAGTTGGTCGAGCCGCTTTCGACGACGAAGAACCAAGGCCGGAAGATCTTGTCGCGCCGCCCCACCGTGCCTTCGGGCAAGGTTGTGCTCCACACGTATTTGAGCTGTTTGGGGACCCCCAGCCAATTCTTGGAGAAGATGACGTACACGCCGGCCGCGCTGTCGTTGGCGTCGTCGAGGAACTCGTTGCCGCCCAGCGGCAAAGCCGCGGCCCGCCAGCACCAAGTCATAATCGGGTACTGGCGGGGATTCCAGTGGACGAATTTTCCCACGATAACCGAATGGCTCGAATCGCGCGCCGCCATGTAGCGCCGAGGGCGGCCCTCTACGCGGTAGAGCACGGGTTTGCGGCGGTCTTTTTTTTTCCAAGGTCCCCAGTCCATGGGCTGCGACCCGTCCCAAGTGGCGGCGAAGTCCTCGAGGACGACGAACTCGCGCTCGGCGAGGTGGGCCTCCATCACCGGCGGCGAATGGCGGCTGTCGATCAGCGACTGGTAGCGACGTCGATAGTAGCTGGAGACGGGCTGGCCGCCGATCTTCAACTCGGCGATTTTCCAAGTTCCGGCTGCAAGAATCAAGTCGGCCTCCACGCCGAGCGAGCGAGTGGCAAATAACGCGCGAAGCTGCGCACGGCCCCGCCGACCATTCACTTCGAGGCTATCCAAGCGCAAGCCGCGCAAGTCCGGGGAAGTAAGCTGGGCGGCCAAGTCGGCACTGAGGCGATGCTGGTAGGCCCTAGCCAGTCGGCTGCGATAGTGCTCGACGAGGTGTGTAAAACGCGGGATGGATAGCAGGCTCCGGTATGAGTTCAGCGACTTTTCGGGATAGTCGCCAAAGGTCGTCGCGGCAAATTCCTCCAAGGCCAAGTGCTCGCTCACTAAGCGTTCAGCCGCGCCGGCGCTCTCGCGGTTAGGGGCCTCTAGCAGCGCGTTCAGCCGCGCCACGGCCCCCGTCGCCCAAGCCGCGTCGGCTCCGCTGTCGCCCGGGCCGACCAAGGCCAGTAGCAGAGCCGCGCTAAGGAAACGTTTCATCGCGTGGGATTAGTTCGAGACCGCCCGTGGCTTTTTCGAGGCGGGCGACGCTGATGTTAAAGTCGTAAAGGGTTTCGCCGTAGCCTTGTTCGCGGCGGGCCCAAGCCTCAAAGGCGGCGATCAATTCGCCGATGGTCTGCGGGTCGAACTCAAAATCGTCTCGGGCTTCCCGCAGCCACTGCCGGGCCAATTGCCGGCTCTTGCGCGCGTCTTGCAAATCGCGGTCGGCGCGGCGATAGTCCAAATAGGCGCGGTGGACATCTAAGCGGAGCCCCTCCTGCACACCCGGTACGCGCGCTTCGAGTGCGCGGTATTCAGCGCGGGCCCTATCTACATCCGCTGCCAACAAGTGCCATTCCAAGGATTGCTGCACTCCGATGAAGACGCCGCCGTTAAAAAAATTGAACTCATCTTTGACAAATGGGTTCCGCTGGTCGGTGCGCCCAGGGGCCACGGCGTAGCGCAAGCCACCGCCGATGAACACTTGGGGCTGGTACGCGGCGCGGGCAGCTTGCGCGAGGGCCTGTTTGGCGGCGAGGCCCGCTTGCAGCTTGCGCCATTCCGGTCGCCGGCCGACGGCCTGTGCGACTAGCGCGTCTAAGGGCGGGATCGAGGCCGCCACCGGCGCGAGTCGCTCGGCCCGGAGCAGGAGCGGCCCATCGCTAGGCAGGCCCGTGCGCCAAGCCAGCGCAGCCCGCGCCAAGGCCAATTGGTCGCCGACCTCGCGCTGCTGCTTGGCCAAGTCGAGCTGGGCCAGCCGCAGCCTGTAGTGGTCGGACGGCGAGAGCGCGGGATCGTCGTCTAGTTCCTCGGCCCTGCTGGCTAGCTCATCGCTCACGCGCAGCACCAAGGCGTTTAGATCTTGTGCCAACAGCAGTCCGTAGTACAGTTCCTTGACGGCAAAGGACACGTCCAACTGGGTCTGCAACAGGTCGGACTGCTCCACATTGACCCCCCAAGTGGCGGCTTCGTCTAAATGGCGGCCGAGGCTAAAGGGATAGAGCGGCTGCACAAATTGCAGCTCGGCGCGCACAAAAGGCCCCAAGGATGGGATGCCCGTGGTATCGGCGGGCGGGCTGAACACACTGCCCATAGCGTCTGGGACTATGCCGCTTTCGCTGTCGATGCGCAGGCGGGGAAGGATCTTGGCGGCCGCAGCTTGGCGGCGACGGGCCGCGGCCGACTCGACCTTCCAACGGCCGCTCGCAACATCGCCATCGCGCTCCAAGGCGCGGTCGATAAGCTCAGGTAGCGTCCAGCGTTTGTCGGGCATTTGGGCGCGGGCCGGGGGGGTGGGCAAGCAGATGGCGAGGCCCCAAACCCCTAGCCACAAGGGGGCGCAAATTTGCATGCCAGTGGGAAATCTCAGTGGCGGAAGAGGCGGAATTCGCGGTGACAGTGCAGGTCCGTCATTTTTATAACTTGTTAAAAATAGTTAAGTTAATATACAGACTAAGCGATTTATCGTCAACGCTCTAGCCCGTCTGCTTCTTGGACTGTACAACACCCAAACACTGTGTTTTATGCACCCATGTCTTCTTTGAAATGTTCGAATAGGCGGGCGCAATGCAGCCGACTTTAGTCGTCCGGGAAGCCTGCGAACATAACCTGCGCGCCGTCTCCTTAGACCTGCCCCACGAATCCCTTGTGGCCGTCAGCGGTCCGTCCGGGTCGGGCAAAACTTCCCTCGTATTAGACACGATTTACGCCGAGGCGCGCCGGCGCTTTCTCGCGGCGCTGGACCAGGGCGGCGGCTGGCGCACATTGCGCGTACCCAAAGCCAGCCGCATTGACGGCTTGGCCCCCGCACTCGCACTAGCCGGGGGAGTCGGCCACCAGAGTCCGCGGGCCACGGTGGCGACTCTGTCCGGCTTGTACGATCTGTTACGCCTGCTCTTTGCCCGCGTCGGTCGGCCCAGTTGCCTTCACTGCGGCGGGCGGGTGCAGACGCATCGCTTTGAAGAGGCAAACGAAGCGGCTGCGAGCATGCCGGCCGGAACCCGCCTGATGGTTCTCGCACCGCGCCGGCGGCGGGAGGACGAGACGCCCGAGCAGATACTCGCCGCGATTGATCGCGCCGGTTACCGCCATGTGCGCCTCGACGGACAAGACCTGCTACTGGAGGAAATCGCGCCCGAGCGCGTCGCCCGCGCTCAGCACTTGTCCGTGGTCGTCGATCGCCTCGTCGTCAAAAAGGGCATCACGCGCCGCTTGCAAGGGTCGCTGCAAGCGGCCTTGGAGGCGGGCGACGGCCAAGTGGTGCTTTCCACCCCAGACGCAGGCAGCGATCTAGTTTTTGCAGTGCGACCAGCGTGCGCGGCCTGTGGCGCGCCCTTCCCGGCCCTAGAATCCGCGCTGTTTTCCTTTAATAGCGCGGCCGGAGCCTGCGCGGCGTGCCGGGGCCTCGGAGTGCAGCGCGGCTTGAGCAGCGAGCAGGTCTTCTCTAGTGGACGGGCTACGCTCGAAGGGGCACTCGGTCCCCTGTGGCACGACTTTGGGCACGGCGATTTGCGCGACCGCTTGCAAGCCTTCTGTCGGCGGCACCAAGTCTATCCTGAACAACCCGTGGGAGACTGGCCGGGCCAAGCGGCCGAACGGCTGTGGCGCGGCGAGGGCCGGCGGGGCCGGTTTCTCGGGATGGCGCACTGGCTGGAGCGCGTCGGCGCCAAAGCCGAAGGAGAGGAATTGGCTTGGCTGGAGGAACGCCTCGACGACGCGCCATGCCCTAGCTGCAGTGGGGCGCGCTTGCGGCCCGAATCCCTCGCGGTAGAATTGGGCGGGGCGTCGATTGCCGCGGTCGGCGAGTGCGCGGTCGTCGCGGCGGCCGAGTGGCTCGGGAGTCTCGATTTCCCCGCGGCTATAGCCCCTGTAGGTGAGGCCATCCGCGCCCAGATTAGCCGCAGGCTGACCCTGTTGCAAGAACTGGGGCTGGAGTACCTGCAACTGAACCGCCGCGCCGACACCCTGTCGAGTGGGGAGTTTCAACGGCTCCGCCTCGGGTCCGCCCTGTCGTCGGGCACCACGCAGATGCTCTATGTGCTCGACGAACCCAGCACCGGTTTGCACGCGCGCGACGCTGCCCAGCTCTTGGACGCGCTCAGGGGACTGCGCGACGCTGGGAACTCCGTGTTCCTAATAGAACACGACGCGGCCCTTTTGCGCGGGGCCGACTGGCTGGTCGATATGGGGCCGGGCGCGGGGATCGCCGGCGGGCAAATCGCGGCCGAGGGCACGCCGAGCGAGGTGGCAGCGGCCGGGTCTTTGACCGGACGCTATCTGCGCGGGGCACTGCAATTGCCGCGCACCCGAGCGCGCCAGCCACAGGGGTGGTTGGTATTATCCGGTGCCCGCGGCCACAACTTGCGCCAACTCGAAGTGAAATGGCCGTTGGGGACCTTGACTTGCGTGACCGGGGTTTCCGGGTCGGGCAAAAGCTCGCTGGTCAGCCACACCCTGCATCCGCTCTTGGCGGCCAAACTGCACAGCGCCCAGCGGCGACCCCTGCCCTATAGTTCTTGCGCTGGAATCGAACAGGTGGCGCGCGTCGTCGCGGTTGATCAGCGGCCCATCGGCCGCACCGCGCGCTCAAATGCAGCGACCTACACCGGGTTGCTAGCACCGATTCGCCGCCTGTTCGCCGACCTGTCCGAAGCCCGCCTACGGGGCTACCGGCCGGCGCACTTTAGCTTCAACGCTCCAGAGGGAGCCTGCGACCTGTGCAAGGGCCGGGGGACGCACAGCATGCGCCGGAGCACCTTCGACGATCTCGAAGTCGTCTGCCCCTCTTGCAGCGGCCGGCGCTACCGGGCCGAGGTCTTGGACGTGTGTTTCCGCCAGCACCACATCGCCGGAGTGCTGGAGATGAGCGTGGCCGCGGCGAGTGCGCTTTTTGCGGCCGTGCCCCAAGTCGCGCAGCGGCTAGAGACCCTCGCGGAAGTGGGCTTGGGGTATTTGCACCTCGGCCAGCCGGCGACCAGTTTTTCCGGCGGAGAGGCACAGCGGGTTAAGCTGGCGGCCGAACTGGGCCGCTCGCGCCAAGATCACGCGCTCTACATACTCGACGAACCGACCGCGGGCCTGCACTTGGAGGATGTGCGCTTGCTGCTCGCGCTCTTGCAGCGCTTAGTTGACGAAGGCAATACCGTAGTGGTGGTTGAACACCACATCGAATTCATAGCGGCCGCCGACTGGGTTATCGACTTGGGGCCAGAAGGCGGACAAGCCGGTGGGGCGATCGCGGCTTGCGGCCGCCCCGAGGAAGTGGCCGGCGCGGCCGGCTCCCACACGGGTGCATACTTGCAGCAGTTGTTTGCCGCGCAGGGTTGAGCGATTGAGGAGACTTTCATTGGACATACAAAAAATACAAGCCTATATGCAGCAGGAGGGGATCGGCGCTTGGTTGGTGTGCGATTTTCGCGGCGGCAATCCGGTCTTGTGGCAGCTTTTGGGCCAGCGACGGCAGACGACCCGGCGCGTCTTTCTCGTAGTACCGGCTGCGGGCGCACCGCGCCTGCTCGGCTCGGCGGTCGAGCCGAAGGCCCTCGCTGGGCTGGGCGTGGAGATCGCTCATTACGCTAGCTGGGAACAGCTACATGCCCTGTTGAGCGATGCAGTGGAGGGGCTGCCGCGGGTGGCTATGGAGTACTGGCCCGGGGGCGCACTGCCCACGGTGTCTTGGGTCGATGGCGGCACCTTAGATCTGGTGCGATCTCTCGGCCCCGAGGTGGTGTCTTCGGCCAATCTGTGCCAAGTCGCCTTGGCCACTTGGAGCGCGGACGCGCTTGCCTCGCACCGCGACGCCTGCCGCCAAGTAGCCGCAGTCAAGGACGCAGCCTTTGAGTATATACGCCGCCGGCTCCGCACTGGCCTCACCGAATTCGACGTCCAAGCGTTCATCGTCGCCGAACTGGAGCGGCGTGGCCTCGACATCGGGCATCCGCCGATCGTCGGCGTCAATCGCAACAGCGGCAATCCGCACTACGAGCCGTGCGCGGACACTGCCGCTTCCGTTGAGCCGGGTGCTTGGATCCTCATTGACCTGTGGGCGCGTCATCCCGGCGATCAGCACGTGTTTGGCGACATAACTTGGGTCGCCTTTGCCGGTCCACGCGTGCCAGCGGTTCACGCCGAGGTCTTTGCCGCGGTGCGCGAAGCACGCGATCAAGTGCTAGCGCATCTCGACGCCGCGTGGCGCGCTGGCGACATGCTACAGGGCTGGCAGCTCGACCGAGTGGCGCGCCAAGCCATGACAAGACGCGGCTTGGGCGAGCAGTTCGTCCACCGCACCGGGCACAGCCTCGGCCCGGGACCGAGCATCCACGGGCTAGGCGTGAACCTCGACGACCTAGAGACCCACGATGCGCGGTCGATCCTGCCGGGCACGGGCTTTTCCGTGGAGCCGGGCGCGTATCTGCCGGAGTTCGGCGTACGGCTCGAAGTCAATGTGTACGTGGATCCAGAGACTGGACCGGAAGTTACGACCCCCATCCAAAACGAAGTCATCCTCTTGCTTTGAGCCTCGGAATCGTCCTCGTCAGCGGTGGGCTCGACTCCTGCGTCACCGCCGCCATTGCCGCCCGCCGCGACCCCCTAGCCTTTCTCCACTTGCGCTATCGCCAGCGCACCGAAGGCCGCGAATTCGCGGCCTTCTCCGCTCTCGCGGATCACTTTCAGGTGGAGACCCGCCTCGTGGTAGATGTCGATTACATGCGCCAGATCGGCGGCTCCAGCTTGGTTGATGCGACCCAGCCCATACCTGAGGACGAGGCCGCAGCCGGCCTGCCCACCACCTATGTCCCCTTCCGCAACGCCAACTTGCTCGGCGTGGCCGTGGCTTGGGCCGAGGTCATCGGCGCAGCCGACATCTACATCGGCGCCCACGAAGCAGAGAGCCAATATCCGGACTGTCAGCGGGAATTTTTCGCCGCTTATGAGCGCATGGTCGCCGCTGGTACTGGCCCGCAAACCCAAGTGCGTATCCAGACCCCGCTCATAGACTGGGACAAAGCCGCCATCGTCCGCTGCGGCCTAGCACTAACCGCCCCCCTACATCTGACTTGGTCCTGCTATCAGCGCGAAGACCTCGCCTGCGGCCGCTGCACAAGCTGCCGCAGGCGCCGGGCCGGCTTTCGCCGGGCCGGTGCCGACGACCCCTTGCCTTATGCTAATTGCCGTGATTAGTGGTCAGGGGTCAGGGGTCAGTTCCCTATCCCAAGGTCCGTCCCGTAGATCCCTCTCACCCCTCACCAAGGAGCTAACTCATGCTAATCGGCTACGTCAGCGACGAACGCTACATCGCCCTGCACGGCGTACAGTTCGAACTGGCCAACGAAGACCTACACGTCGAAACCCGCTCGTGGGCCATCGGCGAGGTCTTCGCCGACATTCCTCCCGGCCCCTACGCAGAGACCTTGCAAAAAGACGGTTTCGGCCCCAAGCGCGGGCAGGTCAATATCCACCCCGACCAGCCGCACCACTTTCGCTTGCTCGCTCATCAGTTGCTCGGCTACGCCTAGCCCAAGTGGGTCCAAGCGGGCGAGCAATCCGAGTTTCGCGTCCACTCGCTCGAAGCCTACCGACTCGATTTGTGGCACTACGGCTGGGAAAAAGACTACTTCCACGCCAAAGACGAGTCCGGCGCGTTCTTCTCCTTCCCCTATATCGTCGCTCCAGCCACCCCCAGCACCGACATCGCGGGCCTCGCCGCTAACATCAACTGGAACGCGTACAACAATTCCGGCCCGGCGAAAGCCCGCCAAACGTTGGCGGGCACTCCAACTACATCCACCCCGACTGCTTTCCGCCCACGCCGACGATCAATGCCCGCCTAGCACTGAAGCGCTATACCGACCCCGAACACATCACTACGACGCCGAGGACTATGCTCCGCTCTCCTTCGATCGGCCCGAGCCGATCAACTGCATTCTCGAGGACATCGAGATCACCGACCCCATCGCGGGACGCGCTGCCTGTCACGTGGCCCCAGCCGAGTGGCGATTCCTCGGCTGGCTAGAGCGCGAAGGCTTCGCCTACGACCTGTACGCCGAAACCCAATTGCACTTTGGCCAGCTCGCCCTCAACCAGTACAGAATCCTCGTCACCGCTACCCATCCCGAGTACCGGTCGCGCAAAATGTACTACGAGGTCAAGGCATGGGTGCGCGAGCGCGGCGGCAACTCATGTACTTGGGAGGCAACGGCCTCAACTGCGAGGTGGAAATGATCGACGAGCAGACGGGGAAGGTCAAAAACGGCGACGGGCGCGGCCAGCGGGCCGAGAGCTACGAGAGCCGCTTTCACCAGTACAACGAGGCCGAGGCCAACCTGAACGAGCGGATACCCGGCGGTGCCTCCGGCCACGAGACCGACAAGACCTGATTTGTAATGCGGTGGGCCATCCTTTAGCTGTAGCCCTTCTACCTAGCAACCTGTAAGAGCCTACACAGGCTGAAAGGCTACTTTCAACCATGCACAAACCCACCAAACGGGGGCGTCCAAGAAACCGACCCCAGCATCTGGTAGCCTATACATCGTATGAGGTATCTCGCATCAGAGCACGAGAGAACCCAGACCAAAATGTGATAAAATCCTATACGCCAAATGCAACATCGTCGAGCATCTCTTTGGCTTTCTCAAACACTACCGACGAATTGGGACTAGGGTTGAGAAAAAGGCGTCTCATTTTCTCGCCATTGTCAAGCGGGCCTGCATCAGACAACTCTTCAAATCTTACTTTTCAGACACTACCTAGTGCGCCGTCAATATAGCAGAAATGCTAAGGGGTCATCAACGGCCTTGGGGAGGTCACCTGTGCTTATATCCATCCGGTCAAAGACCGGTTCTGGCTGATTGACTATCGGGTTTATGACCCTGAAGGAGATTGCAAGACCAAGTTGGATCACGTCAAGGATATGTTATCCCTCTTGGGCTACCATAAACACCTCCCGTTCAATGCCGTGTTGGTGGATACTTGGTATGCCACTAAAACGGTCATGCTACATATTGAGAAACTACAAAAAATTACTACTGCCCCTTAAAACCAAATCGGCGCGTGGACGATTCTTTAGGCACAACCCCCTACGAGCGTGTGGATAGCTTAGCTTGGACGCAAACCGAACGCAAAGCAGGCAAACGCATTAAAATCCAAGGGTTTCCCAAAGATCACGAGGTGAAATTATTTCGAGTGGCATCTTCTAACAGACGCACGGAGTATGTCGTAACCAACGACGGGGCTCAAGGCGACACCTCCGTGGCACAACAGGTGTGTCACTGGCGTTGGAAGATTGAGCCATTTCACCGGGAAGCAAAGCAATTGACTGATCTTGAAAGGTATCAATGTCGATTGGTACACATTGTGTGCAACCACATCAGGTGTGCGCTGCTCGTTTGGATTCGACTTGAGCAAGTGGTTTATCAGGTCAAGCACGGGTTGTTGTCGGACTATTTAAGACAACAATTGAAATCCCCTGCTGTTCGCATGGAACTTGCGTAAGTCCTATTTATAGAAATGGTATAAAAATAAAGCCCCGTTATCGATGTTCTGGCGACAGATCGAGTACGGCTCGGTCTAGCTGTGATGCTCCTCATGCGACGCGCATTCGCGGATGTCCAGTGTAGCGTGTTCGTGGGAAGCTTTGGGGCTAGCGTGCGGGTCGATTAGAACGTCGAGGGTTTGGGCGTTGCTGGGGGCCAGTAGCCGTCTGGATCTTCGTCCCACGCCGTGCCGCACATCCGCGATATAACCGCCCATTCGGCGGCGGTCAGGTGGGCGTGGTTGTGGAAGAGGAAGTGCTGCAGCCCGGCTGCTTCCGAAGCTTGGAGGATGTGGTAGAGATCGCCGGCGGTCATGGGGTCGCCGCCGTGGGGCATGCGCCCGGTATCGACCCAAGGCAAGATCTTTTGCGGGTCGCCGACCGCGGCGATGGCGCGGCGCGTCTCTTCCTGTACTACCTCGTCGAAAAACGCCTGCGGAAACCCCAACTCCATATCGGCCAAGCACTCTACCTCGGGCAGGCGAGTGCCGAGCCAAGCGCGGACGACCGTCCAACACTGCGCTTCGCTCAACGCCGGATTCCACTCCTGAATCTGCTGCACCCAGCGGGCGATTGTGCCGTACATCCCGTCAAAGCCTCGGTGCCAGAAGTAGTGCTTGACCAGCAGCAAATCCACGATCTGGCCCCAGGCGTGGAAATCGAGCGCGGTCATGCCGGAAAACACAGCCGAGCGCGGGCCGTTGCCCAAGAGCAGTTGGCGCGGCAACTCGTCGAGGGCTTGGCGGAAGGCGCGGCCTTGGCGGATGCCGTCTTCGCGGCGCCAGCGCAACCAGTAGAGCGCGTCCTCATTGATGTCGAAGAGGTTCATCTCCGAGAGTACGCCGTAGGCACCATAGTAGTCCACTTCGGCGGGCGTGAAGCTCTGGAAGCGCTGGTGCAAATGCTGGCGACCCCGATCCAAGCGTGCGGCGTTGTAGCCCCTAGCCGTTGTTTCTTGGCGCTGGCCTTCACTGAGCGGGCGGAAGACTGCGTTGCCGTGGTGGTATGATAGCTCGTAGGCCGACTCAGTCCAGCCATCAACAATGCCGCCGTCGGTTTCCGGGAAAGCCGCGAAGATGTCCTCCCAAGCCGCAGCGTGTAGCTGAGTACCGTAGGGGTCCTCCGCTAGCGGCAGGCCCTCGGCGGCAATGGTGCCGGAGGCGGGCGCGAAGATCATCAGGGTCCAACCTCGTTTTTTGGCGTCGGCCAGCATAGCGTGCAGGTGCTTTTCCTTGTCGGGTTGCAGGGGCACGTCGCGCAGTTTGGCTTTGAGGCCGCGCTTTTGGTAGGGCGCTAGATCGCTCTTGAACGCGGGGATGGTACACTGGCCCTGCTCATCGGCAAACAGCAGGCGGCCGAAGACAAGTCCGCGGATGCCGCCTTGTTCCCAGGAGTCGAAGATGCGCTCGTAGTCAGACATGACCGCCTCTAAAGGCTGGCCGATGCGGATCCAAGGGGTCAGAGCCATGGCGTGTTCTCCTATCAATGGACAGGGCAATATATCGCGTCGGTGGGGCGGCGTCCATGATCGCCATCAGCTATCCTTGCAGCATTGTAGCTTTTCGGCTACACTTTTCCCATGTCAGAGGCGGTATCACACGAGCTCGAGGTATATCAGACAGAGAAAGGCCGTTTACTGGCGCGACTACAGAAGAAGATCATTATGAGCAAAGCATCTCGCCCGTACAAAGAAGGGCTACTTGAGGATCTCATAAACCCCAGCGAAGCGGCTGCGTATCTGACTGCTGCCCTTGAGGATGGCTCCCCTGATACGTTCCTCCTTGCGCTGCGCGATGTAGCCGAAGCCCACGGCATGAAGCGGCTCGCAGAGGGTGCTCAGCTTAACCGGGAGTCGATGTATCGAATGCTGTCCGGCCAGGGCAATCCTCAACTCTTAAGTCTGACTGCCGTTCTTCGCGAGTTGGGCTTACGCCTTGCAGTTGAAGTCGGCGATCCTGTGGCTGCCTAAACACCGAACTGGACAAAGGAGGTGTCCAAATGGACCGCGAAACAATGACCAATGAAGAGAATTACTGTTTCGACGTGGCCGGATATTTACATGTGCCGGGGACGTTGACTCGGCCGGAGGTCGAGCGGCTCAATAGGGAGATCGACGCCATTGGGGCGACAGAGGGGATGCTGGGTTGGCCGGGGCAGGCGCGGGAGCCATTCCGCGACCTGTTGGTGCATCCGGCATTGGTGTGGTATCTCAACCAGCTTGTCGGCCAGGGGTTTATCCTCGACCGCGCACCGGAAGTCTGGTGTGAGGAGACCAGCGACACGACCGCGCCACTGGTCGGCGGCAACGAGCCTCGGGACCCGGCCATTGCGTACTACTTCCAGAACGGGCGGCGCTTCAGCGAGGGGGTGCGGGTACTGTGGGCACTGGAGGATGTCGAGGAGGGAGACGGTGGCTTTGTGCTGGTACCGTGCAGCCACAAGGGCAATGTGGCAACGCCGGAGGAGGTGGCGACAGGGACCGACGATATGGGGCTTACCTTGCAGCCGACGCTCAAAGCGGGGGATTTGCTGATCGTGGGGCTGGCGACTGTGCAGGGGATGAGACCGTGGAAGGGGAAAGGACGTCAGCGGCTGTTGAGTTGCGAATTTGTGGGGCGCGGCGTGATGCGTAGCGCGGGGACTGGGCCGAAGACCGAAGTGGAGCCACGCCCGGAATGGCACGCCGAATTGAGCGCCGAGCAGCGGGCCTCGCTCTACAAGCCGGGCTATCAAGCCACGTCGCCGCCGCCGATGATTGCGACCGATGGCAAGGCGACGCGGACGGAGTCCGGGGTCTTTCACCCATCGCTTTTGCAGGTGGATCCCGATAGCGGCATCGACTACCGGGAGTTTTACTTCTGGGACCTCAACGGCTATCTGGTCTTGCGCGGGATAATGGACGAGGAGTGGTTGGCCGCGGCCAACGAGGCGGTGGACCGCTTTGAGGACCAGATCGAAGTCGGCGAAGAGCTGGCGCGAGGGTCCAAAAGCTTGACTGGAACTGGGCGGCCCTTATTACACGGACTGCTGGAACTGCCCCATCCGTATTGCGAATCGTTCCGACGCATGGTCGCGCATCCAGCGGTCGAACACCGGCTGAATTGGATGGGCGGCAGCGGCGGGCGGATGGGCGGGGCGACGGGTTTTGTCTCGGTCAAGGGGACCAGTGGCCACGCGCTGCACGATGCCAACGAGCCGCTCAACCCTAGCCGCGGCTATGTGTACCACAACGGCCGCAGCTATTGCGAGGCAATCACCGTGACCTGGCAGCTCAGGGATGTGCGGGCGGGCGACGGGGGTTTTGCCTGCGTACCGGGCAGTCACAAGGCCTACTACAAAATGCCCCCCGGCGTGCGGACCTCCGACCGCGATATGGGGTTGGTCAAACACGTCGAGATGAAGGCCGGCGACGTGCTGTTCTTCGGCGATGGAGGCACGACCCACGGGGCGTTGGCCTGGAAGAGCAAGATTTCGCGGCGGGGTATCCTGATCAAGTATTCGTCGCGCAACTTCAACCGCAGCGGCGGCGAGATGGTCCACCCGGAAAATCGCTGGGGCGAATTAGTCGAGGGCATGAGCGACGTCCAGTTGGCCGTAATGCGCGGCCCGGACCGCGATGTGTTCAACAATAACGTGCCGCGCCTAGACGTGGCCAATGGCGAGGTGACCGTGTCGTACGAGCGGGGCTCGTCGCTCTACAGTAAGGAAGCACCGACCGGGCCGTTGGCAAAGGACGAGAAAGGCTGATAGGCCACCTGATCTCCATCTCCATCCATCGACACTTGGGAGGCACACACACCATGCGCCTACTTATCCTAATCCTCGGTACGGCCCAGCTAGTCGCCGCTGAAGCACCCGACTGGCGGCGCCCTGTAGCCACTTATTCCATTGTCGCCCACGACTCCCTCAGCGGACAGCTCGGCGTTGCCGTCCAGTCCCACTGGTTTTCCGTTGGCCCTATCGTTCCTTGGGCCCGTCCCGGTGTCGGCGCGGTGGCCACTCAATCCCTCGTTGACCCGGCCTACGGTCCCCTCGGCCTAGAGCTGATGGCCATGGGCAAGACAGCTCCGGCAGCACTCACTGCCCTGCTCGCAGGGGATGCCGACGCCGAGGTGCGGCAAGTGGCCATGGTTGATGCCGCTGGGAACGTGGCTGTCCACACGGGCGAGCGCGCCATAGTCGCCGCTGGCCACCAGACCGGTGCCCAGTACAGCGTCCAAGCGAACCTGATGGATCAAGACAGCGTGTGGCCAGCTATGGCGCACGCCTACGAGAATGCCGAAGGCGATTTGGCCGAGCGTCTGCTTGTGGCCTTGGAGGCTGCTGAGGCCGAGGGGGGAGACCTGCGCGGCCGACAGTCGGCGGCTATCCTCGTGGTTTCCGCCGAAGATACGGGCAGGCCGTGGGTAGATCGCTTGTTCGATCTGCGCGTGGAAGACCACCCCGAGCCGGTGGCGGAACTGCGCCGCTTGGTGCGTCTGGCGCGGGCCTATCACAAGCTGAATGAGGGAGACGAATGGGTTGCCGCAGGCGACATGGAGGCGGCTATGGATGCCTACCGTGCAGCGACGGAGTTGGTGCCTGATGAGGCAACGGGCGGAGAGGCTCCCTTCTGGGTGGGTGTGACCTTGGCCTCCGAGGGCCGTGAAGAGGAGGCCGTGCCCTACCTACGACGGGCACAGGCGCAGCACGACCGCTGGGCCGACCTATTGCGGCGGCTGCCAGCCTCTGGCCTGCTGCCGGCCGACGATGCGCTCTTGGAGCGTCTCACCGCCTCCATGATCGGCGAATAGCTGCCTAGTCGACGGCAATCGAATGGATCGTGGCCGCGGCCATGGCCTCCCAGTCCACGGCGAGGCCGAGGCCCGGCCCAGCGGGAGCATAAGCATAGCCATCGGGTTGGGTGCGGATGACATCCTGCATTCCGTATTCATAGGGTTCGCAGGGAACGGACTGCTCAAAATAAGAGCAGTTGTCGTGGGCCAGCATCAGGTGCAGGTTGGCTGCCGACACTAGGCTGTATCCCCACGACATGATCTCGCATTTCATGCCGGCCGCTTCGGTGAGGGCGATCGCTTTGTTGGTCTGCGTGATCCCACCCATCATGGCCACATCGGTTCGGGCGCGTCCCCATGCGTTTGAATGAAGGGCTTCGGCAAAGGTATGGAGGTCTTGGAACCAGTTGCCGGATGGAAGAATGGGAATGGTTACCCGACTCGTCAGCTCTCGGTAGCCGTCGAGATCCGAGTCATGTAGCGGAGCCTCAAACCACGTAAAGCCCATCGCTTCGAGCGCTTGGGCGACGCGCAGGGCACCGTCGCGGTCGTAGTTGTTCTCGGCGTCGAGCATGAAGGCGACGTCGTTACCGGGGTACTGCTTTCGGACGGCACGGGCGAGTTCGAGGTCTAGTTCGGGAATGCACCAAGTGTGGAACTTGATGGCTTTGAAGCCTTGGGCGATGAACTCCTCGGCATTCTTCAGATAGGATTCGACATCCTCAAAGAGCGGGGTGCTGGCATAGGCGGGGATCTTGTCTCGCGCTCCGCCCAATAGCCGGTAGAGCGGCATCCCCGCCATCTTGCCGGCCAAATCCCACAGGGCAATGTCGATGGCAGCCAACGACTGAGGTGGCAGCGGAAAGACGCGCGGCCTGATCTCGTCCCATATATGCTCCCGCAAGAGCGGGTCCTTGCCTAGCAGGATGGGGGCTAGGTGGCGTATGGATTCGGCGGTGTAGCGCTCAAAGTCATACGAGGTCGCGTTCCAGACGCCAGCTACGCCCTCGACGCCTTCGTCTGTATAGATTCTGACGACCGTATTGGTCGAGTACTGATCTGGCAGATCGTCCGACCAAGTGAAGCGGTCAACCGGCGGGGCTACGGTGCGTATTTCGACTTTGGTGATCTTCATGGAACACCTTTCGTGGAAACGAATTTATAAGGCAGGTTCGGATGCGAGATTCTCAGGGTATATTTCAATATGCTCTGCGTACTTTCCCCGCAGTTGGCTCAGAAAAGCCTCAAAACGCTCCTCAATACGCTGGCCATTCGCCGATCGCACCATTTTTTCCACGGCCTGCTGAACCTCAAGATGGGCAAAAGGTAGCAGTCGGGAAGGGCGTTGCTCCAACGTGCGAAACACGATGTATCCCGGCCAGATTTTTTCTCGCGGCTGGAAATGTACTAGGAAAGGTCCGCCGACCTTTCCTACCGGCGTTTTGCGGACGGCCGCCAGCACTTCCGATATGGTGTGCGGGGAGTGGGCGTGTTGTGTGTCTTCCTCTCGGTGGATGTGATAAATGTTATAGTGGAACCAAGCGTCGTGAAAGCGTGGATAAGCCTGAGCTAAGGTCCACATGTCGGCCCCTTGGCTCACTTTTTCGGCGACGTCGAGTGCATCTGATTCGTGGTGGAGCAGTATGGCTTCATAGATGAGCAGATCGGGATCGGTAAACCAAGCTAGATGCTCCTCGTAATAAGCCCGCATAGCAGCCTCGTTGACAATCGGCGCTTCTGCCTCTAGGCGGCGCAACTCTTCGATCATTAGCACCACTCGGCGGTTTTCCAGATAGTGCTTTATCTCGTCGTCGTCGGCCAGCCCGGCCTGCTGAGCGGCTAGCGGCAGAAGCACTGAATCGACTGCTGTGCGTCTAGCATAACGAGCGATACTCGCGGTATCTACGGTTACGGGACGCCGCTGGGGTGAGGTTGTTACGAGCCACTTCAGGTACTGCTCAAGCCTGACCTGTCCCCCTTCGTAGAGCATTAGCTGCTCGGCTGATTGCTCATCCCCGCCAAACTCGGGCAGACCGTGAGAGGCCGTTTTCCCTAGCTTTACTAGCTGTAACGAGGTTTCTTCAACTAGCTGTAAATTGAACTGCTTTCTGATGTTAGTGCGAAACTCCACCGTTCGCACGGCAAGGCGATCTGCGTAGAGCCGGTCTTTGATCCTCTTTTTTACGGACTCATAGGGCAGCAGACGCTCGTCCTCCACGCGCACGATGTGGAAGTAGCCCTCTCTGCCTTGGAAGGGTGCAGACAGCTCGCCCGGCTGCATGGAGAAGAGCACCTTGCTGACGGGGCCGACCATCAATGACTCGTCCCAGTAGCCGAGGTCCCCTCCTTTATCAGCAGTCTGTCGGTCCATGGAAAAGCGACGGGCTAGCTCGGCGAAATCTCCACCGTCTAGAAGTGCTTGGTAGAGTGTTTGCGCTTCTGCCGCTGTTTTCACCATGATATGCCGCCCCCGCACCTCGCGCTTAGTGCCCAAGTCGCTGTCCTCGTAATAGTTTCTGATCTCTTCGTCAGAGACTGTTATACTACTTGTAACCTCTTTTTCGATAAGGCGTTCTACGGCTCGTTGTCGGCGCACATGCTCCAAGCCGGCCAAGACCCGTGCGCTTTTTTCCAGTTCCCTGTCCTTAGCTTCCAAAAACAGCAATTCGCGATTGATAAGCGTCTCTAGGACATCTTGCTTTGATTTTTTTTGTTCCTGCGGTAGCTTGTCCCAGACCCGCTCTACCTGCTCGGGCGTGACGGCGCGATCGGCGATCCGCGCTGCTACAGAATGATTCTCCGCGCATCCCAAGAGGATGCCGTACAAAAGGACTATTATCACTATAGCTTCTCCATAGTTCAGGAGGGTGAGGACGAGGTAGAAGTTCTTAGAAGCTATCTGAAATTCCGGCGGCTGCCCCTTGTGTGCAAAAAAAGGCCTAGGGTCAAGAGCGGCTCGCCCTATGAAAAACGCTCAATACGAAGGCTGCTTGACGAGCTTGGGGCGGCTCGACAGGGGTTTGTCACGCCTAAGGGCGCGGTAAAGCAGACAGCTTTTTAGTAAGGGGACGGACTTCGGCAAGGGCGCGGATGTGCTCGGTCGTATCAGTGGGGTCGAGATGTACTACGACGCCAAGGCCATTAGGGTTGGGCACGGCTTGGTGGGCGATGCTGTGACCGCGAACGGAGACGCGTTCGACATAGGCGATAGCATCGATGTTCAAGTCGGGGAAGGTACAGGTGAGATAGCGGAGACCCCGGGGGTAGGGGTGGCTGAGGTACCAGAAGCCTCTGGCTTGGCGGTTGATGTGGGGTGGGGAGACGGCTGCCCATTCGGCACTGTAATCGAGAATGGGGAGGAGGGTGATATCGGCGGCGGTGAGTTGGGCGAATTTTGCGGCGAGGTCGCCGTGGTACAGGGCGTTGCTCAGGTCGGGTGGAGCCTCGGCAGCAGGCTGGATGCGGCTCCAGCCGAGACCTATCTCGCGCATGACGTCGAGATAGCTGGGCCAAGCGTGGACCGCGCCGGGGAATTCACTGACGAGGGGACGGGTGCGCTGATCTTGGGTAGTGGGCATGAGAAGTTTGCGATCTATTGCACAGGTTCGAGTTCGAGGAGAACCAGCAGCCCTAAGTACACGACATTGATCTAAGAGGCAGTGCAGCCGCGAGTTAGGTTTATTCGTAATCGCCCAAACCCTACATACAGGAACTGCACCATGTTTATACATATGCTACAAAAAGCCCTCACGCACCACCCTATCGATCGGATCAGTCGCTTGGTGTGTGCGTTTTTCCAAATTCGTTGAGTCCGTATGAAAAACTAGCCTGTAGCCTGTCGGGCGTAGCCCAAATGGATAGGCCGGATCGACGCCTACCGCGTTTTTTCAGCAGCGCGGTCTCGCCGGCCGTGTTTACCCTGCGAGGGGATCGGGGCCACCACCGCTGTTGGTCCTCGATCGTTGGCATTGGAAGCGGGGCCGAACCGATCTGAATCGGTTGTGTTTAGGCCGGATCGACCCAGGCGTGGCGATGCCCTTGGAATATTCATCGTTGCCAAAGCGAGACCATTCCAACACCGAGGAACGCTTCACCTCGCCTTTAGGCGGGACAGACCCCTCCCGATCAAGGCGTTGGCCTCTCTCGATCCCGGCGCATGCGGCTTAGTAGCCAATCAAGCATTCATCGGCCGAGACGGGGGGGCCTTTCTGCTGGAGCAACCCATGGACTTTGTAACTGGCCTACGAGGCCACACCACCCTTGCCCTCGCCGATGGCCGAGCCTTCACCCCGCGCAGCCTCGGGTCTGTCCTAGCCCAGCCGAGGGCGAGGCCCTCCTGCTAATCACCAACCCAACCAACCGCAAGCAGGGACTCAATCTGTATGGCCAGCGCAGGTCGTTGAAACGGCGGTTGGGGTTTTCAAGGCCAAAGGACTCCATCTGACCACCCCCAACGCTTGCACCTGATGCGGCCACCGCGGGTCGGCGAGCACCTCCATCACAGCAATCCCTTCCAACGCAAAAAACATCGACGACCAGCCATAAGCCTCTGTCGCCGAGGACTGGACCCACTCACGCAGAGCATACACCAAGCACGACAGCAACTGAAACACGCCCAGCGATAGAGCCCACGGCGAGGCGGGTATCCAAGCGCGGCAGGCTCCAGGGGCTCCGGCCAAGTTGAGTCCCCAGCAGAAGCCGCGCTTGGAACAAGCCCTGTGTGCGGGGCCCCAAGCCTACGGATTTCCCACGGACTGGTGGACCGGTCGGCGCGTGACGGCCTTGATACAGACGCTGTTTGAGGTGGGCTATCATGTCGATCCCATCAGTCGGTTGCTGCATGCGTTAGGGTGGACACCCGTTAGCCAACTTCACCCCCTATGATGTGGACGCCTTGACCGACACCACACGCCATCACACCCGATCGGTACTGCGTAAACAACGGCTGCTCCAAGCTTTTATGGCCAACACGCCCCTACCAATACGATTAAATAGGACATAAACCGGAATAACAACTTATGGGCTTGACATTCCGATCTCGAATGATGGTAAGGCAATCGCCAAAGTACATCTTGTTGCCACTCATGCGAAGCCCCCCCCGAGGAAGGCGTCGAAAGCGTTGTGATTGCGAACACTGGTGTCAGATAGATATCTAATCCGGATAGCTTCCGGTACTCCTCGTCATCCGGCAGTTGTGGTTGTTCTTTCGCTTCACCCATGTTCAAAAAGTCCGCTGTGGTCGACGACCAAAACGACAGCACCGGTCGCTTGCACTGGTGCCGACTAGCACCGAACCGATCGTCCTGATTGGATCGGGAATTTCTTCAACGACTTATAACTCTTGGGGGTATCAAGGGGAGCGATTGAATTTGAATACACTACCAATAGACCCGGACCAAATGAGCGGGGTGCCCTACTTATCGTCCCCGATGCGGCCCCTTCATTGAGGCTACTCCCCGACTATGGCGTAGTTGGCCTCGCCTTCGACAATGCGCAAGAGGCGGTTGGCAGGCACTCCTTCCCAAATTTGGCCTTTGCCGCTAGGCCAGCGAACCTCTAATCGCTCCACTTGGTTAGCCTGACCCAATCCCAAGTGCAGAGCCAGCGCGTTGCTCGAACCAAAACCGTAGCCGCTGGCCACTTGGCCATGGACTTGTCGAGCACCGCAATAAACTACGGCCCGCGCCCCAATGGCGTCGCGATTACTAGCTGTACCCACCAATTTCAGCCCCAGATAATTGCCGATAGGTCCGTCGTTGCGGTAGAGACTATTGGGCCAGACGTCGGCATCGTAGTGCCCGCCCAAGCCTGCGTATAGGTCCAGATCGCCATCGGCGTCAAAATCGGCAAAGGTGGCACCGTGCCCCTTGCCCAAATTGCCGACCCTAGCGGCGGACGTCACTTCGACAAAACGACCGTCACCCTGATTGAGAAAGAGGGCATTTGGCTCGAGCCGGTACATCTCGGGCCCACCGTTAGCCAAGTAGATGTCCGGAAAACCGTTGTTGTCTACGTCGCCTAGGCCAATACCCATCGAGCCGAACGAGCGGCCCAAACCCGCCGGGACCGTGATATCCGTGAACGTCCCGTCGCCGTTATTAAGGTATAGAAAGGGTCGGTTAGGCTCGATTGCGCGGCCTTCTACCCAGCTATTGAGCACATCCTCGAAAGCACTCATAGTCGAGACGAAAAGGTCGAGTTCGCCGTCGTTATTAAAATCAAAAAAAAAGGTTACGTAGCCGCCTTCTATGGGGAAAATTACCCCAGCCGGATCTGCTCTGTCCACAAAAGAGCCATCTGTCCCATTGTGGTAGAGCCGATTGGGCGTACCAATATTTACGGCATAGAGATCCAAATATCCATCTCCATCGTAATCGCCAAAGGCCGTGCCGATGGTCTTGCTCGAATCCGCTGTTCCCGATGATTGGCCAATATCTTCAAACGTCCCATCTTGCTGGTTGTACCACAAATTATTACGTCCACCATCTCCAATGACCCCATTGGCTACATAGAGGTCCAAATACCCGTCTAGATCTACATCGCCCCAAGCGGCAGTAAAGCTGGCCTGGGCCTCGTCTATGCCCGCTCTTTGAGCCACATCTACAAAGCGGTCGTCCTCATTGCGATAGAGGGAATTGATTGCTGCGCCTTCCCAAGCGTCTCGGGTCACAAAAAGATCGGCGTCCCCATCGTTATCAAAATCGGCGGTCGTCCCCCCCCAACCACCTCGCGAATCGTCCAAACCCCAAAGAGGGGCCACATCCTCAAACCGACCCTGCCCTTCGTTGCGGTAGAGGGCGTGGATACTCTGGATACCGACACTAAAAAGATCTAGATCGCCATCGCCGTCGAAGTCGAGCCAAGCGCTACCCCGACCCCGGTCGCGTTTATCGACGCCGGCTTGGAACCCAATATCGACGAAGACCAATGCTGGGTTGGCCGACATCTGAACAAAGGGATTGAAGCGGTAGCGCTCGGGCAAGTCCACCGGATAACCGCCCTGCCGCTCCCAGGCCACTCTGAGCAGCCACAGACTTTTGAGACGTTCGGGATAGTGGTCCAGATTTTGGTCTACTGCCTGCCGTAGCAACGGGATAACGTCCCTATGGTCGTCCCAAAACGCGGCTGTGCCTGCCAGCAATGCAACATAACCGTCATCGGAGTAGACTTTGAGCAGAGAGCCAGCTACTTCGACAGCCTCATTAAATTCGCCTAGTCGTAGTTGAGATTCGAGCAACATCAAGCCCGCGTCTCGATGAGTAGGCACTTGGAGCAGGATCTGGCGACTCAGATCGCAGGCCTTGCCCAAATCCATAGTAGAAGCCGCTTTCAAAGCTAATTCAGCCAAGAGCAGACGGGCATCCAGGGACTGAGGGTGCTCGCTCAAAACCTGGGCGGCCACGGCTCGGGCTTCCAAAGCCCTGCCATCAAAGGCCATGAGCCGAGCTTGGAGGATTCGCGCCTCGGGCCGCCAACGTAAATCGGACGGAAGCTGTAGAAGGGTCAGACGGATGGGATCGGCTTGGCTCAGATCGCGGCTTTCACTTGGGCTACACAGCTCCCACAGGATGTTCTGAGCCCGATTCTTGCGCCCCTGCTTGAGGCTGATTTCGCTCAAACGAACTAGCGCCATGGTGCTGTCGGGTGCCAGTTCCAATACTTTCTGGAAACGTTCGCCGGCTCGGTCAAGGCGGTCAGAGTAGAAGTAGCGCAGCCCTTCCTCGTAGAGCTGGTCGCTCTCTGGCTTGGACACTTTGGACTCGGAACAGCTTAAAAATGAAAAAAAAACGAGGACGCCAATGCGATCAATAAGTCGATTTGACATAGTGTAGCAAGTGATGCGGAGTCTATCTTTGTCAGAAAGATGCTTCCAACCAAGCCAGTTTGGTCTCGGCTTGGGGATAGTCGGGTTCCAGTTCTAGGACCTTCTTGAATAAAGTTTTGGCCTCCCCGTAATTTTTGAGTTGCACTTGGGTTAGGGCCAGAGCATAGTGGGCATCAACATAGATGGGAAGATGTGTGTGGGCCCACTCTAGGGTCCGGCGCAGCGCGACATCGGCTTTCTGGTAGTTTTTGCTCAATAACAAGGAGCGGCCTAGGCCAAAGACGGCATGCACCGAAGTAGAGTCGAGAGCAATAGCCTCTTCAAAAGATTCCTGGGCCGCAGCAAAATCCCTCTCGAGGAGACGGGTTTCCCCCAATAGCGAATGAGCTTCCACATGTTCGGGCTCTAAGCCGAGGATCCGTTCCAAGAGGAGACGAGCACTTTGCGGGTCATTTACTTGTAAATGAACAATACACAAGCTGAGGTACGCGTCAACAAAAGAAGAATCGATTTCTATAGCTTGGGAGAAAGAGGTAATTGCCTGCTCTAGTTTACCTTTGAGCAGGTCAATTTGTCCCTGGTCATAGTGGCGCTTGGCCATGCTCAGACGCTGGTAAATTCGTAGCGCTTTGGCCGCTTCGTCGGCTCTTTCCATCCGGTTGAGGACTTGGTGATGCAAATAGTGGGCTTGGGCGTGACGCGGCTCCCGAGCGATGGCTTGTTCTAGGGCAGACACGGCTTCTCGATGTCTCCCCGCTTGGGTTTGCAAGGTGGCCAAGGCGACGAGGGCGGCTACATGCTGAGGTGCCAGCACCAACAGTTTTTTGTATCCAGCCTCGGCTTCGGCGGGTCTATCACTGCGCCCGAGCAATTCGCTGCGGTGGTAGAGAGCATCTACGAAATCAGGCTCCAAGTCCAGGGCTGCTTCAAAGGCGGCAATGGCCCCGTCGAAATCTGCCGTAGCTCTCAGAGATTTACCGAGTTGATAGCGATAGAACGCCTTTTCTGGTTCCAGCTCAATTGCGCGCTTATAATGGAGTATCGCCTCGGGGTAGCGGTGGTCGGCACTAAGAGCATCCCCCAAGACAAAGCGAAAAGAGCCATTGAGCGAATCGAGTTCCACAGCCCATTGGAGGGGGGGAATAGCCAGCCCGTACTCACCTAGGTGAACGTGGGCTAGCCCCCAGTTAAAGTGGACTGAGGGGAGTTTGGGGACCCGTTTTACAGCTTGGTGCAGAACGGTCAGAGCTTTGCGCGGCTGGCCCTTTTTTATAAAGAAAGCCCCTCGGTTCACCAATCGTACACCTTCTGGATCCTGCGCTGGTGGGCGTACCTTTTCGGGAGGAGTATGGGTATCAGTGCTGCAAGCATACAGGAGTAGGACACTCCAAAAGGTGCAGCAGCGGTGAATAGACATCGCGGATTCAATGTGCATATGGCTCGGAGTTCCCTACCTGATGGCCACCCGTATTCCCGCTGATAGAAGACCTGTCTGCCGCTACTGCTGTCGAACAGACCAGTTGGGGGCATATCAAGGCCGGTTTCGACCGCTAAGGGTTTCGGTTTAGCCGTTGCAAAGTCTCCTGGGATTGCGTCTATCCTACCTAACTGCCATACGCGACGCCCCCTATTTCCACACTCTTGTCATAGACGCCTTCGAATACGATCACTTGGCCACCCAAATCCTGCAGGGAAACTGGCTCTTCGACCCGGCAGTGGACACGTACGTACATGGTCCCCTCTACCCCTACCTACTCGCCCTGCTCAAAGGAATCGGCTTCGACCATTTGGGCATTCTCCTGTTCCAAGCCGTGATAGGCGCGCTTATCTGCGTCCTGCTCCACCGCGTAGCCAGCTACCTTTTTCCCCATCCCATCCCTTTGGTCGCCGGTTTGCTGGCGGCCGGGTACTGGCCCTTCGTCTTTTACAACGGCCAACTCCTGGCCACTACATTGGTCATTCTCGTCGAATTGGGCTTGGCGGTCCTCCTTCTGCACTATGCGCCCAATCTGACCTACGGCAGCGCAGTCGGTGCCGGAATTCTGCTGGGCCTGCTGGTCATGGGACGCAACAACACCCTGCTGCTACTGCCCTTGCTCTTGGGGTGGGTATACCAAAGCGCCAGTGGCCTTCCCAAGCACCGGGGTACCTTGGTCCTAGCTTTTTCCCTGACCTTCTTCCTCATTCTTTGCCCTTTTTTTTTGCGCAACTATCTGGTCCAAAGCACACCCATACCCTTCCAAGGCGGCTTCAGCTTCTATTTAGGCACCAATCCCGAAGCCGACGGCACCCCTTACGCACGCCAAGGATCTCATTTTCAACGTCTCGAACTCATGCCTCTCCAACGAGGATTTGACACTCCAGCGGCAAAAGGAGCCTTTTACACCACTGAAGGCCTGCGATTTATTTACCGCGATCCTCTGGCCTATCTCCATCTGCTCTATCGCAAATTTCGGCTTTTCTGGAATGCTTTTGAAATCCCAGTAAGTGCGGACCTGCGCTACTACGAGACCCACTTTCCGCTTTATCGGCTTTTTTTGCTCAACTTTGGCCTAGTAGTGCCTTTTGCCTTAGTAGGCATATTGTGGCATTGGCGATGGACCTCCGCCTATATCCTGCCGCTCCTCTTCGTTCTAGCCTACCTATCCACCGGGCTCTTATTCTCTGTGTGCGCTCGCTACCGTTTGCCCGCCCTGCCCTTTTTACTAATCTTTGCCGCTGCTGGAATTTGGCACCTGAAAGAACTGCTGAACGCCCGAGCCGCTCCACGCCTTGGCGCTTTTCTGCTGCTGCTGGTAGCTGCCTTCGCCCTAGTGCATACTGGGGTCGAGTCCCGGCAGGTGGACCATTTGCGCTCTCCTTGGCTGCTGGGCCATACTCAATTACACAACAAACAATACGACCAAGCCGTACAGACCTATACGCAGGGCCTAGAGCAATTTCCCAACGACTCCGACCTCTACAACAGCTTGGGCGTGGCCTACCAGTATCTAGGCAAATTTGACGAAGCCGAAGAGGCCTTCCTGCGAGCAGTAGAGCTAGTCCCAGATCACGCCAAACCCTGGCTTAATTTGGGCAAACTCTACCTTAGTCAACGACGTTTGGAGCAAGCGCGGTACGCCTTAGAGCAAAGCCTAAAACACGATCCCCGACCAGCCAATGCCCACCCGGCGTATCACAATCTGGGTTATGTCTTCTTGTTCCAAAAAGACTTTCAACAATCCCGCCAAGCCTTTGAACGGGCACTGCATAACAGAGAGAGTGCCCAGACCTATTACAGTCTCTCCCACGTCTTTTCCAATCTAAATCTGGCAGATGAACAAATCTACGCCCTCAAACAAGCCGTCCGGATCGAGCCCAACTTTGTCCCTGCTCATCGGAACTTGGGCGTACTCTATATGCAACAGGGATCCTACGAGGCCGCGGAAAGGTCCCTACTCCAGGTCATCAAATACGATTCCCAATCGATCACAGCCCATCGCAATTTGGGTATCCTCTACGAGAGAATGGGGCGAACGGAACATGCCCGCCTAGCTCGTGCCCGAGCAGATCAACTGCAGCACTCAGGTGCTACCTATTAACTTGGCTTGGTAGGCATCGAGTTGTCGCCGTCGATCTGCGACAGAGGCGCGAGGGGCGAAACACCTACGAAAACTAAGGGGTTTCAAAAGCGGATGGTAAAACGGGTCGGGTCGTCTGGAGGGCTTTCGAGGGAAAAGGCAAAATCGTGCCGGCTCAAAATCTCCTGGACCAATGTCAGGCCGAGGCCGCGCTGGTTTTCCTTGGTGCTGAAAACCTGTTCGTCATTATCCAACTCCAGTACAACAATCGGCTCAGCCGACGAATCATCGAACGACAGACGGGCGGGCAAGGGGTTCATGAATTTCCAGCCCGGCAACCGATTGGATATCGGGCAGTCCTTCCGTCAACTCCGCACCGATCGGAAACCGTATCAGCATAGGCTGGAAGAGATCCTCTACGGAATCCTCGCGCACGGATTCCATGGTCTCTGTGATACTCTCTGCGCCAGCCAGTCCATAACTGAACGCGGTGGCGACGAGAGCGATTATAGTGATTGCAGATTTGATCGATTTCATGGCATCCTCCTCTGGGATGTGTGGGGTGCGTTTGGGTTTGGTTCGGACTTCAGACAGCCACATTCCGACTCATTTGTGGTGAAGCACCTCGACCGGCCGTATCCGGCAGGCCAGCCGCGCTGCGTTCAAGTCCAGTTCGACGATAGGCTGCCCCTGCTGCAACATGGCTCTTAGCTTTTGCAGGATGCGTACCAGCCGCGTATTAATGGGGCTAAAGATGATCTGCTCGAACTGGGGTGCCACCGTGCCCGAAGCAGTAATCGTCTCTCCCACCGCTCCCCCCTGTACCTGCGCGGTGCGAATGCGGACAGTTGGGATAAAAAAAGAAAGGGCGTCCACAAGGGACGCCCCTACGGACGCGATAGAAAACGAAATCGGTGCGGAAATCCCGGGGGTACCCTATTCGGCCCGGGCGACCCAATGGCGGAGCAAGGGCTGAACAGGGGCGGGCAACTCGGCGAAAACACCGACCGGTAGCGGCGGCACGGCGTTTTCCTTAATGCCGGTTTCTTCGGACAGGCGGCGGCGCTCGTCGGAGCCGGGACGCAGGACTTCGACATTGAGCCACCAAGGGGCGTAGCGCACGACTATACAGGTGCGGGGTTGGGGCGAGCGGTTGGGTGCTGTCGCGTGCCACAGGCGGCTGTCGAGTACCAGCACGCTGCCGGCTGGACTGCAGGCGTTTACTTCCGTGGGATAAGGGGCCAGCGGATCGACGCCATTGTCGCCGGTGGGATTGTTCGGGGATCGGTGGCTACCGGGGACGAGGAGGGTACCGCCGTTTTCCTCGGTGAAAGGTGCCAGCATCCACAAGGTGGTCAAGTGGACCGTCACATCGGGATACGGCGCGGGGATGTAGCCGGCGTTGCTCTGGTTAAAGGGCCAGTCGGCGTGCCAGCCGCCGCGCTCGTTGCCTGGGTGGTTGATCGTGCCGGTAGTGAAGGAGATGCGCGGATGCGGCCCTAGCATCGCGCTGACCAAGGCGAGGAGATTTTCATCAGCAAGAAAAGGCGCAAAAGACTGGTCGAAATTGATCATGCCCGGTAGATGGCCGATGCCGGGTGGAGCTACGGGATTGCGGTGCGCCGCGACCGTGGCCTCGACGCTGCCGCGCACATGCTCAATCTGGTCGGCTGGAATGATGCCTTCGAGCACGCACCAGCCGTTTATTTTTAGGTGCTGAAGCAGTAGTTCTAATTGCATAAGCTCGCTCCTTGTCATCGGTTATAATAATAGAATAGACTTTTGTCGGGGCGGCAATGGACATTCGTAGCAAGAAGGTCGCTTGACAGTGAAAGGGTGGTCGTGGAATTTGGAGCCGGTGTAGAGCGAATGCTACTTTTTTTGGGGACCGGCGGATGAGTATGGAAGGGACACTGCCCCTCTGGTTATTGCTGCCGTTGCTGATGGAATTCGGCTTTGGGCAGTTGTTCAAATGGGCCACGCAACAGCGTTGCTACGCCCCAACCGTGGTATCAACCAATTATTGGGTCCTAGCTTCCATTCTGCTGCTCTATCTGGGATTCACAGGACAATTGCAAATACCGGCCGCCGCGGTGAAGGTAGGCGCGATCACCGGCACTGTCTTCATTAGCTCCATGCTGTTGATGACGCGCTTATTGCGGACCTTTCGCGTGGCTTCGGTGTTGACCGCTTTCCGCTTGGCCATCGTCGTGCCGGTGGGTCTGGGCGTACTGCTGTGGGACGAGCCGCTGGGCGGCCTCCAACTAGTGGGCTTGGCATTGGCATTGGCGGCCGTTTTGTTGATGTCGCGGCACACTGGCCACCAGACCGATGTTTCGCGCTGGATCGCCACCGGGCTGTTGATATTGGTTTTCAGTATCCAAGGGATGAGTACCTCTTGTCTGCGCTGGGTGCATTACGCCGGCTTGGACGATGCGTATTTACAAGTGCTCATGGTCATCGGCTTTACCGCCGGGACCCTTGGTGCCACCGCGTTGTTATGGGAGGCGCGTCAGCGCATTCGGCGATTCGATTTGGCGGTGGGGGCCGGCATCGGGGTGTACAATCTGCTCGCCTTAATGGCCGTCTTGATCTCTCTCAAGCACGTGCCGGGCACGGTATTTTTCCCACTGGTGGGCTGCGGCACCGTCATTTTGGACAATGTGACGGCACCGCTGTTGTGGAAAGAGCCCATCAGTCGAGCGGCCGTTTTAGGCGTGGGCGCGGGTGTGTTAGCTGTATTCTTGGTAGCTCAATGAAACGAAGCGACGAGGAGTGTGAATTGTGAGCAAGCACTATAAGGCCGGAGTTATCGGGCGCACGGGTGCAGGCGACTACGGCCACGGCCTAGAAACCGTTTACCGAGGCTTGGAGCAAGTGGATTTGGTCGCTGTGGCCGACCCCGATCCCGAGGGCCGGGCCGCGGCTGGCGAACGCACGGGTGCCCAGCGGCTCTATGCCGATTACCGCCAGATGCTCGCCGAGGAAGATTTGGATCTGGTTAGCGTCTGTCCGCGGATGCCCGACTGCCACGCCGAGATGGTCATCGCCTGCGCCGAGGCCGGGGTACGAGGCGTGTTTATCGAGAAGCCGCTGGCAGCCTCTCTGCGCGAAGCCGACGCCCTCTTGGCGACCTGTCAGGAGCGCGGCGTCAAGACCGCGGTGGCACACCGGCGCGCCAATCCCTACGAGCAGTACGGCAAAAAGCTGGTTGATGAGGGGGCTATCGGCCAGCTACAAGTGCTGCGCAGCCACGGCAAGTCCGACCACCGGGCCGGATCTCAGGATTTGATGGTCTTGGGCACTCACATGATGGACAGTATGCGCTACTTCGCCGGGGCCGAGGTGGCTTGGGCCCACGGACACGTTACGCAGGATGGGCGCGAGGTGACTTTAGAAGATGTGCGGGAAGGGGACGAGCGCATCGGCTTGATCGCCGGCAACGGGGTGGCGGCGTACTACGCTTTTGAGAATGGGGTGACGGCGCATTTTGAATCGCAACCGGGCTATCCAGCCACAGGGATCAACAGCCGCTGGTTCGGTTTTGAGGCGCACGGCAGTGAAGGCATTATCGCCCTGCGCAATTCGCCCAACGGCGAGATGTACATCTATCGCCAAGGTTTGTGGATCCCCGGCGAGGAAAACGGCTCTTGGGAACGGGTGCTGTTGGACGAGTGGGAACAGTACTCGGCGGGCGAGCGTACGCACCAGAGCAATTTGATTATTGTGCGGGAGTTGATCCAAGCCATTGAGGAGGACCGCCCAGTGCGGGCCTGTTCCAGCGGCGATGACGGGCGAGCGGCGCTGGAAATGATCATGGCGGTACACGAGTCGCAGCGGTTGGGTACGCGGGTGTCCTTACCTTTGGCGAACCGGGGGAACCCCTATGAGACTTGGCGGCAGCATGGGGGAAAGGCGACATAGGGCACTGTGACCCTTGCCAGAAAAATGCATACTAGGCGTGTTAGAACTCAGAAGAACCGTTCTATTTCTATCTATTACAATGGGTTATGTAAAATGATCCAATCTCTAGGTATTGATTGTGACTGTTCACACAGATACGTACCTCCGGGTCAGATAAGGGCGATTGCCCGAACCAATTGTTCGGGTACAAAAGCTATACGCACACAGTTAAGTTCGTAGGCTCATAAACTATCTGTGAAGGTATTAGGCAGAGCTTTTAGGAGATGTCAAATGAAAGATCAGCTAGATAGCGTGAGATGTTTTCATGAGGTATTCCAAGGCTATATAGAGCGCATTCCTACGGCAAAGGTGCCGGCGGAGATAAGCGAAGGGCGTATCAAGATTTTTTTGGAGGAGCTAGCAGAGTATCGAGCGGCCGTAAATAACCAAGACATAGTCGAGATCGCAGACGCCCTTACAGACATGCTTTACGTACTGCTGGGTACGTTCATTACTCATGGTCTGCAGGACATTGCTGGAGAACTTTTTAATGAAGTCCACCGAAGCAACATGAGCAAGCTAGACGAGCAGGGTAAGCCGATATTCAGAAAGGACGGCAAAGTGTTGAAGTCAGATCAGTTTTCAGATCCGGATTTGCGCTCGATCATAGCGAAAATTGGTCAAGTTGAGTCAGGATGAATGACTTGATCTCACTCCATTAGTGGCTACCAGCGTATAAAAGCGTGGTTCGGGTACTAGAGGAAATGGATTGTCCCTAACAGTATGATGCTACTCACAATGATTGATGATTCCTACAGTTCGGAATGGAATTATTGCATGGGAGAATAGGAGCCTTCGTATGCCGATAGATATCGGTTGGCTAGTAAAAAACGCACGAGAGTGGGATGCCCGCTGATTGGTGATTGACTTCACAGTATGGAGATTCTGTGAAATGAAGATCGCAGAAGATAAAATTCAAAAAAATATAAAATCACTGTTTATGGTGTGCATTGTATTTCAGCTCCTTGAAGAATTTTGCCGTGAAAGGAGCGTGTCGTCAGCGTGTAACACGACCGTGAGCGGCTCGGCGCATTCGCGCCTCCGCTCAACTGCCTTCGACAGTTCGCGCACGATGGGAACGTTACACGAAAACCGTGGCCGGGCTATATTTCTTCTGTGATAGACGAATCTGAGCAACTCAATCGTTAGCATGGCAAGGCAACCTCTACAAGTGATCGTGATACCGTTCAGGGAGAGTGAGAATGTCGGATACCAGTTTGCCGTCTTTCATCGGGCGGATGACTCTATATGGCAGTTCATTGCAGGTGGTGCTGAAGGCGACGAGACGACAGAGCAAACCGCACGGCGTGAGGCGGAAGAGGAAGCAGGCATTCCAGATGGGACACGTTTCTTTTGGCTGGATTCTCGTGCATCCGTCCCAAAGACGGCATTCTCACCAACAGAACACTGGCCCAAGGACATCTTGGTCGTACCTGAATACTCATTTGCTGTTGATGTAAGTGGTCAAGAACTTGATTTGTCCCATGAACATGACAAGGTGAGCTGGTTGTCTTTTAAGGAAGCCGCGAGGCTACTCACATGGGAAAGCAACCGAATCGCACTCTGGGAACTTAACGAACGTCTGAATACCGACCAGATTGACGAGCTTCTGGCTATGGATGACGGGTCGTCCACCCGGCCACGGCAGAAAGTCGCGCTTCGGTCAGCAATCAACGGTCGCCGCAATGAACCAACGGCTCTTCGAGGACCAAGGAAGCAGGAATCCCTTTTCGCTGGTTGAGTAGCAGCAATGGCTTAAGGCTTGGTTGGATAGCGACGAATGGGAGGTAGTCCTGTTCATATATCCCAACGGGGTCATACTTAGGCTACGCGGTCTACAGAGTTCAGGGCGGTTATTACTATCCAGACCAAGAAGTCGTTTACCTCCGTCAGTTCTTAATTGATTGGACCCATCGTGGACAAGGCGTAGGCAGCGCGGCTTACCAACTCTTGTCGAACAAGCGATTTCTCGGGAGAGATGTTTCGTTGGACGTGTTAGCTACTAACCCAAGAGGGAAACACTTCTGGCAAAAGTTAGGCTTCGAGGAGTATTTCGCGTCGATGAAGAACTGACGGAGCCAAATCCTGTAACAACGCACGTTTGCCGCACGCCGCCCTGTTGGCGGTTTGGCCTCCGGCAATCGGTGGAGCGTTATATGCAATGCATGAGAAATTATGACTTCAAATCCATCTGTTCGGCTAGCTGAAAATTCGGATCGCAACTCGGTATTTCGTCTTGCCAAGGACTTCGCCTCCTCATTCGAGGTGGAGAGACAAGAGTTCGATGTCGTCTTTGATCGGATTCAGCATGAGGATTCGATCTGGCTTGGGGTAGCAGAGTCCGATGCGGAGATCATTGGGTATCTTCTGGGATTAGACCATTGCACGTTTTTCGTAAATGGTCGAGTTGCTTGGATTGAAGAAGTAGCGGTACATCAAGATTGGCGACGACGCGGGGTAGGCCGCGCTTTGACCACCGCTTTCGAAAACTGGACGATCAATCGTGGTGCGAAACTTATAGCACTTGCGACGCGTCGCGCTGCGAAGTTCTATCAGTCGCTGGGTTACGAGGAATCAGCTACGTACTTTCGGAAGTTAACATAGTTCAAGAGAGTACTGTAATAGCACGTTCTTGCGCTGCACCGCCTGCGGCGTTCGTCCGATTACTTCCCCGGCGTGTGGTCCTCGACCTTTGGCATTATCTACTGCTCGCCGATAAGGATGGGAAGGGCACCTGTTGAGTTCATGGTTCGGTCCTTTTTTGTCGCAATGTGGTCACCGGCGAATTGAGATGGGGCGCGAATCCGGCTGGCAGTGCAAATGGCCGGGCAATCCCAGAACGACGATCACTTCGGCTGTCCTCATCCCCGCCACCAATCAGCGAAGCATCATGAACGTTGATAATGGCAAACTGACGATCCGCGGATCGTCCACCGTGCCAGAATTATCTTGCGTCACGAGAATTCCGAACGGCGCATTATTTACGGACTTTTCCAAAAACGAGCGCAAACCCAACGTATCTCGGAATGGATCTATGCGTCTCTGGTATTTGATTTCTACCGGGATACGCACGCTGCCGACCGTCAACACAAAGTCAACTTCCTGGTCCGTACCTCTTTCGGGGAAGTGAGCAATGTCCAAGCCGTGAATTGTTGACGCAACCGACCCGAAAATACTCTCCGCCAAATGACCAGCCAACGTCGTGAGTTCGGGGTGCTGCTTTAGGTCGTCTGGTACAAGGGGAATATGTTCTTGCAGCCAACTGGCTCTGAGCCCGTGGTCCACTAGGCAAAGTTTCGGACTGCCTCGTCTTCGCTTGAGGCGAATTTCCAGCGGTGGAATAAGGCGCAATAAGAGCGTATCCCCAAGGAACTTCAGATAGTGAGTAACGCGCTGGGAGCCAATGTTCGCCCCCAGTGAGAATCGTGCTTCTTCCGCCAAATTGGCTATCCTCGGGGTCTGACCGGCATAGCGGCAAACCAGCCGGAACAATTCTTCCAAGAGATTTTTATCTCGCTTCCGCCCCCGCTCGCCGATTCTCAAATCGTGCTGAATGACCCTTTTGATGACCGTCTCGTTGAGATGATCGGCCAATTGAGAGAATTCCGCCTCTTTCTCGCGATGGACGATGGGATAGCCACCGCGCTCCGAAAAATGAACGAATGCCTCTGCGCGAAATTCTCCATGTTCAATCCCGTGTTCGCGCAAGCCATGCCAAAAGTCCTTGTCCAACAGATTCGCCAGACCATTATCTCTGAGAAAAGGTGCTGGCGTCGCAAAGCCGCGTAGCGCACCAATTTCAGTGAGCGAAAGGACCCCTGCTTCGATCGTATTGATTCGACCGGCGAGACTGTCGCGTCCCAATTCGATGCGCAGTGCCGAGCTGCCGGTGACGACCACTTTGACGGAAGCGTTATCAACCAACGACTTGAGTTGCACATCCCAACCATCGAGGTTTTGAATCTCGTCAAAAAACAAGTAGGCCGTTGCGCCAGCTTGAGCTAACGCATTGAACCGCTTTGGGGTAATGCGCCGTTCAAACCAATCCGAAATGCGCAAGATCGGTTCCTGCAACTTGGTCAAGGTCCTAAGATCGTCGAACTGGACGCGAAGAGTCCGTCTCGGATCCACGCCCTCTTCGAGCAAGTCTTGAATGATTTGAAACTGCGCCGTGGTCTTGCCGATTTGGCGCGGTCCTCGGACGACAACAATCGGCGCGATATTGGCATCCAAACGTCGGCGCATCTGCGCCACCAAATGCCGTCTCGCCGGTGGCTTCTTCCCACCACGGATTGAATCGCCGCAAACTATCGCCAAGAGCCGACGGGAGGCCAGAGTCAACGAAAAACGTGGGTTGCTCAAGCATGATCCCAATCTTCGTTTGGAGCCAGTACAACTTGCGTACAGTGCACATAATCAAACCGGCACCGTTGTCAACGAGCCGCCACATCGACGGTAGGGTAACACTTGACGTAACATAGGATGTGAAACAGCTTTCGCGACAGATAACGAGGAGACAAAATGAATAAGCCCAATCACCCTACAACCCCGCGATTCTCTCGGTCGAGAAGATCTGGGACCGCGGCTCCCACAATGCCTTTACCAATCTGGTGCGCTTCGCCGATCTGTGGTGGTGTACCTTCCGCGAGGCCCAAAATCACGGAGCGAGCATCGGGACGGTGCGAGTCATTTGCTCAGACGATGGCCGCGCTTGGGAGTCGGCGGCAGTGCTAGCGGAACAGGAGGTGGACCTGCGCGATCCCAAGCTGTCGGTCGCCAGCGACGGACGCCTGATACTGATGGCCGGCGGCAGCCTGTACGCAGGCACCCAGTACCGCACCCGTGCGTCGCGCATTGCCTTTTCAAACGGCGGCTATACGGCTATACGCTATACTTGGACTAAGCCGCAGAAAGTGCTGGCCGAAGACCACTCTGTGGCGCGTCACTTGGCACGAGGGAACCGCCTACAGCGTATCGGACTGGGCGAGGGCTCCCATCCGCGCCGGGGGTTCCTCTACTCCAGCACCGAGGGTCTCGACTGGCGGTGGATCACCGATCGGGACCAGCCAATCTCCGTACACAGACTGGCAGTGGACCCAGATCGGCGAGCAGATAGGAGGACCTAATTTTATCCGCTAGTCGGATAGTGCTCGCGGGCGGCATCCCGACAGCGGCGCGGCCATGGTCCACGCCGACCCGTTATGAGCCGGTGCTATGGCTACCCAGCGGCGACTGTAGCTACCCCGGCATGGTCGAACACGAGGGCTTGCTGCTATTCGTCGCACGAGGGAAAAACCAGTATTTATCTGGCGCGAAACGCAGTCTAGACAGACGCGCCCGCCGCTGGCTCCGAGCGGCGTCTATCGCATATTACCCGACCCATTCCAACCGCGAGAAGCCATGCCCGACCTAATTGACCCTATCCAATTCGAGGTTATCCGCAACGCCTTACTCGAAGCTACCGAGGAGATGGCCGTTGCCCTCCGGCGCAGTGCCTATTCGACCAACATCAAAACCCGCGCCGATTTCTCCTGCGCCTTTTTCGACCGCCAGTTGCGACCCGTTGCTCAGGCCTTTACCCAGCCAGTACACCTCGGCTCGCTGACGATCCTCACGCCTCGTGCGGTCGCCGAATACGGGCCTGAGAACTTGCAGGCCGGAGACGCGATCCTCGTCAATGACCCCTATCGCGGCGGAGTCCATCTCAACGACATCACGCTGATTTCGCCCGTCTATTGCGGCGAGGAACTCTTTGGCTATGTAGCCAATCTGGCCCACCACGTCGATGTCGGAGGTGGTGCGCCCGCTAGCATTGGCGCCTTTCAGCAGGTGTATCAGGAGGGCATCATCATTCCCCCGGTAAAGCTGGTGTGCGCTGGAGAAATCGCGGCCGATGTCTTTGAGTTGGTCATTGCCCAGATCCGCTCCAAGCGCGAGACTCGAGGCGACTTTCGCGCCCAAGTGGCGGCCAATAATTCGGGGATTCGCCGGCTCAACGCCCTCGTCGAGCAGGTGGGGTTGGCACAGGTGTCTTTCTACATGGATCGGCTCATCGACTACACTAGGGAGCGGACGCTATCCGAGCTGGCCAAGTTGCCCAAGGGAGAGTTCACCGCCACAGGCGTCGTCGATAACGACGGCTTTACCGACGAGCCGGTGCGGCTCGAGGTCCGCATCGTCATTGACGAAACGGGCGTACTCTTCGACCTAACCGGGTGCGATCCGCAGCGCCGGGCACCGGTCAATTCCACCTACTCCCAGACCTTTGCGGCCTGCGCCTACGTGCTCAAGTGTCTGATGGATCAAGACGTGCCGGTCAACGCTGGATTTTACAAGCAGGTGCGGCTCGTGGCTCCCGAGGGAACGGTCGTCAACTGCACGGCACCTTCGCCGGTGGTTGGGGGCTGGGAGACCCAGGTGCGGCTGACCGATGTCCTGCTCAGGGCACTGCATCCGGCACTGCCCGACAAGATACCGGCCGCGACCAAGGGGACGATGTGCCAAGTAGGGTTCGGCGGCACCGACCCGCGCACTGGGCAGCTTTATTCCTACTACGAGACGATGGCCGGCGGCTATGGGGGGCGCAGTACCAAGGACGGGCCGGACGCTGTGCAGTGCCACGGTCAAAACACCGAGAACGCGCCGATTGAGGAGATAGAAATAAACTACCCGTTGCGGATTGATCGCTACGAGCTGATAGAGGACTCGGAGGGAGCTGGGCAGTATCGCGGGGGCTTGGGGCTGCGGCGCGACTACCGATTTGTCGATCACGAAGTGTCCTTTACCGTTCTGTCGGATCGGGACCGCTGGGGGCCGGAAGGGCTGGCCGGGGGGCAAGCCGGGGGCAAGGCTCGGTACATCCTCGACCCCGAGGGCCAGCACGTCGAATTGGGCTCTAAGACAACGATCGCGCTGGCGGCCAATACGGTCTTTAGCTATCGCACTTGCGGCGGCGGCGGCCACGGGCCATCCCATCAGCGCGATCCCCAAGCGGTGGCCGAAGATGTGCGCGAGGGCAAGGTGAGCGCGGAGCGGGCGCGGGCCGCGTATGGGGTGGTCATCGACAGCACCACCGGGCAGGTCGATCCGGCGGCGACCAAGGCACGGCGGCGGGAGATGATAGACAATGGCCTATAGACTCGGTGTCGATATCGGCGGCACCTTTACCGACATTGCGCTCATTGACGAAGCGACCGGGCAAATCTATACCGGCAAGGTCTCCTCGACCCCTCAAGACCCATCCGGCGGATTTATGGAAGCCGTGCAGCGGCTACTCGCCAAGCAGCAAGTCGCCGCCCAAGATGTGGCCTACATCGTCCACAGCACTACGGTCGCCACTAACGCTATCATCGAAGGCAAGGTCGCGCCGACGGGCTTTATCACCACCGAGGGTTTCCGCGACATGCTGGAGATCGCCCGCCAGATCCGCCCCGCCCTATACGACTTGCAGTTTGAAAAGCCTCGTCCGCTGGTGCCGCGCCACCGCTGTTTTGGCGTACCCGAGCGCCTCGATGCTGGCGGCGCAGAGCTTATACCGCTCGACGAAGACGCCCTGCGCCGAGTAGCCAGCAAACTGCGCGACGAGGGCGTGGAATCCATCGCCGTCTGCTTTCTGCACGCCTACGCCAATCCGGCTCACGAGCGGCGGGCCGGGGAGATTCTCGCCGAGGTCTTTCCCGAGGCTGTCGTCTCGCTCTCGGCGGAGGTTGCGCCTGAGCTCCGCGAGTACTTGCGGGCCAGCACAACCGTGATCAATAGCTGCATCCGCCCGGTGGTCGCGCGCTATTTGCAGCGGATCGAAGATCGGTTGGCACAGGCGGGTATCGCCGCCGAACTGCTCGTAATGCAGAGCAGCGGCGGGGTGTACACCTTTGCAGCGGCGCGGCAAAAACCGGTGTACATGGTCGAATCGGGGCCGGCCGCCGGGGTGATCGCGGCGGCGCATCTGGGGCAGGCGCGGGGTTATGAGCAAGTGATTTCCTTCGATATGGGCGGGACGACCGCCAAAGCTGGTCTGATCCAAGGCGGTACGCCCAGCGTGACCAAGGGCTACGAGGTCGGGACGACGGCGCAATCGGGCGTCGGAGCGACCCGCGGTACTGGCTATCCGATTCGCACACCGGTGATCGACCTCGTGGAAATCGGCGCGGGTGGCGGGTCCATCGCTTGGGTGGATCCCGGCTGCATCCTGCGGGTCGGGCCCCAAAGCGCCGGGGCCGATCCCGGGCCGGCCTGCTATGGCCAAGGGGGGACCCAACCCACGGTCACCGATGCCAATCTCGTATTGGGACGGCTCAACCCAAGCTATTTCCTCGGCGGCGAAATCGCCCTCGACCCGGCGGCGGCGCAACACTCCATCGAACAGCACTGCGCCCGGTCGCTAGGCATGGACTTGGTCGAGGCTGCCCACGGCATCGTCGAGATCGCCAACACCGCCATGGTCAACGCGCTGCGACTGGTCTCCGTGCAGCGCGGCTACGACCCCCGTGACTTCGCGCTGGTAGCCTTTGGCGGCGCGGGTCCGGCCCACGCCAACCGCCTCGCCTCCCTGACCGAGATTCCCGTGGCAATCATTCCCCAAAGCCCAGGCACGGCCTCGGCACTGGGACTGTTGGTGACGGACTTAAAACACGATTACGCGGCCACGCTCATCCAGCGACTGGACCAAGTAGCACCCCAAGCCTTGGAGCAGACCTTCCGCGAATTAGAGGCGCAGGGGCGGGAAATGCTTGGGCGCGAGGGGATGGCGGAAGCGGCGATGGGCTTCAGACGCCAAGTGGATCTGCGCTACGTTGGGCAGAGCCACGAGCTGACGCTGCCGTTGGCAACCAAAGCCATGGGCTTAGCGCAGCTAGAGCAGCTATCGAAACAGTTCCACCGTACGCACGATCGCGCCTATGGCTTTAGCGCGCCGGGCGAGGACGTTGAGCTGGTCAGTGTGCGACTCTCGGCCATCGGCCAGATCGCCAAACCCGCGTTGGCACCGCTGGCGAAGGCCGCCGGAGCAGCGACGGCCAAAGGACACCGTCCAGTGTATTTTGCCGAGAGCAAAGGATTCGTCGATTGTCCGGTGTACGACCGCTATGCTTTGGGGGCTGGCGCGGTGGTGCAAGGGCCGGCCATCGTCGAGGAGATTGATTCAACCACCGTCCTCCATCCTCAGTACCAAGTGTGCGTTGACGAGGTTGGGCAGATGACGCTGACGGCGGCTGAAGCGCGTTAAGGCGAGAGAATTCAATAATGGACGTATTGAGCGGTTCGACGGCAGTGGGATTAACTGAAGAGAATGCTACTGAGGAGATTGCAAACTTAACTGTTCGGGAATATCCGGTAATTCAATGGCTGAAATGCGGTTTTGTGCGACCGTACGCATCTGTGGATCGTGAGATATTATCACTTCTGCCTTTTGGACAATGGCGATGGCATCAATCTGGGCATCTATTCTTATGTGACTACGGGGAGATCTTCCTTCTTCGAGTAATTTAGCTGCACTACGGCCTCGTTCTAATTCTGCTGCTAGAAACGCAGCGGGAGAGTCAAACACAGCAATGAAAAAGGATCGCTCGATAATGGGTCGCTGACTCGCACCGAGCTGCAAGACGTGCTGTTGGAGGTCTGGCGGCGAGACCGGATTACCACATTCATGGTGACCCACAATGTGGATGAGGCACTCTTCCTCTCCAACCGCATAGTGATGATGACCAGCGGCCCACAGGCCAAGGTCGGTGACATTCTGCCAGTAGAATTTCCGCGCCCGAGGGATCGGCGCACGGTGTGTGAGCACGAGCACTCCTACGATTTGCGCGGCCACCTATTGCACTTCCTCGACGGCCCAACTTTGGTCGAATCGGTCGCAGAACCGGATGAAAAACTGGAACCTCTAGGCGAAACCGCCCATAAAAAGCAAGTAGCTTGATCAGGATTCACGGTTTAACTTAATCCATACCTATGCCATCTTTACGTTGGAAGAACGCCGTGCGTCTTGCAATCTATTCCGCATTTCTTTTTAGCGTAGTTGCATCCAGCACTAGTTACGCGCAAAAGGAGATCGTCTGGGGCGGCCAGATTCGGCCGCGCTACCAGTTACGCGATCCGTTCGGGAGCGACTACGACTCCTTCACTTCCATGCGGGTGCCGACTCAGCTAGTGGCCTCGCTCGATAGCGATGTCGATCTGATGATCCAGCTCCAAGATGTGCGCTTGTGGGGCGAGGAAAAGAATACTCTGACGGATTACAGCGCCGATAAATTTGACCTTCATCAGGGCTATGCCCACCTGAATAAACTGGGTGACGGCGACCATTCGCTCAAGATTCGTCGTCAGATCGTCGTCCTTGGCGGTCAGCGGCTGACCGGCGCGGTTAAGTGAACTCAGCAACTCAGCAAGGCCGGGTTTTCGACGGTTTGCAACTGCTGCTGGCCACCCTCTTGGGGACAGGTGAACCTGACGGCGATTCAGGTAACTTCTGACTTGGGTGTTTTTTAATTCGACATGCCGCGTCGCGTCACAAAGCCGATCTCCCCGTCCGGACTGCGGTCTTTCTTTCAGCACCTAGTCTTCCCCGGGTTTACTTCGTTGGGCATTGCCGACCGCGAAGTAGTCGAATACGTCGTCAATCTGCTAGTGAGCTTTGCTCGGACCGATCAGCTCTACCGCATCCGCAATATGCGCGGCCAATCGCTTGAAACCATCGCCGAAATGCTGGTGGAACTCGGGCGTCAGCGTCAGCCAGAGTGGCGCTGGTCTTTAGACCGCGAGATGGATATCCGTCGGCACGTAGGCGACTACGCGCTTTTTACCAGCGGGCTTTTCCGCACGTGGGTTGAGCAGAATGGGCTTGGCAGCTACTACTTGGAGCAGGGAAGAAGGGCTTATGGAGCGGCAGCCGAACTGGCGCAGCTCGGCTGCGCGTCGCAAGCGCGGATCTTCAGTGCCCTAGAGGAGCAATTTGAGCATCTGTCCGGGGGGCTCGACTACGTGCGCAAGGTCTATATGCGGCCTGAGCCACACGACAGCGAGCAAGGAGTGCTGATGCGCCAGCTAGGCATTTAGTAGCTCAGGCCGATGCTGCGGACCAAGGTGTGAGTGGCGGAGTCGCCAGCGATCTGCAAGCGAAAGAGGTAGAGGCCGGGCCGAGCCATCGCGCCGGAGTCGCGGCGGCCGTCCCAAGTTAGCTGGTAATGGCCAGCCACGCCTGCGGCGTCTCGCAGCGTACGGACTAGCCGGCCGCGCAGGTCATAGACGCGGGCTTCAATAGGGCGGGCGTCTATGACCTTGAGCACGTCGAAAGAAATGGTGAGTGCGTCGTTGACGCCGTCGCCGTTGGGAGTAAAAATCCCCGCGCCCATGTCTAGGCGCGTGAGTAAGCTCCCGTCCACGGGCAGCGAGACCGCATCGCCTGTTCCCTCTAAATCAGGAACTGCATCGCCTCGATCGACCTGCTGACGCAGGGTGTCAAGCCCGCTTTTGCGCTCTAGAAAGGCGCGGAAGCGGGTATTGTTTTGGAATACAGTGGCAGCGAAACCCAGCTCGACGCGCTCGGCGGCTACGATTCGCTCGGGCAAGTGCAAGCGGAGGCCCGCATTCGTCTTTTCCACCTCAGCATTGATTGCCGCACCGTCGATTCGCAGGGCGCGAAACGCGAGGGGCACTGAGGCTTCGAGGGCGATGGCCTCAAAGCCCTGACTGTCGCGGGCGAATTCTGGGCGGAGGAAGTACGTGAAGTTGGTTTGCTCGCCCGGCTCAACGCGCGCTGGGTGGACTTCGCCGACGGCGGTGCGCGCCAAAGGACGGGAGTAGATCAAGGTCAGCGCGTCGAGAGCAATGCCAGCCTGCGGGTTGTCGGTGCGCAGCTCGGCTTCGAGTTGGACGTAGCGCCGGGGCGAAGGAGAGCGGAAGCGGGTGCCCGTATGGATGTATTCTTCGCTCCACACGCTCCAGCCATCGCCGGGTTGGAGCGTGGTTTCAATGGGGCCGCGGAACGAGGCGATCAGCTTTTCGTAGCGTCTTTTGGTAATCTCTTTGCCGTTTTTGTCGAAGTAGTGCATTTCCTCAACTACATGGTCGCCGGTGCGGCTGCGCAAGGCGAACTGGGCCCCGAGCGGCGCGTCAATTTCCCACTCAATCGCCGTGATGTTCCAATTGGTGCCAAGGTCGATAACGGGCGAGCGCAGGACGGCGTGGGCTGGGTACCCCTCGCCGTAAACTTGGAACTCGCTGACTAGGCCCAGCCCGTCCAAGCGACCGGTGTTGTCGAGATCGCTGCCCGACAGGCCGCCGCCGATGATGTAGCCGCCTCGGCTAGTGGGGTAGATCAAACGCAGGTAGCGGGCGGCGACTAGGGGGACATCGTGGCGAAAATTGCGCACATCGAAGAGATTGCGGGGGTTGAGGGGAATGGAGGCCAACGCCCGATAGGCCAGCGAGCCGTCGGGCGCCAGCGAACCATCGGAGTACTGCATCTGATAGGAGAGGAAATTGGCGTAGGACTGCCGCAGCCGCGGCGGAATGCCCAGCGGCTCGCCCAAGAGCCAAACCGAGTCGATCCAATAAGTCGCCCCTAGATCGATGCGGTAGTCGCCGAAGGTCTCGCTGCCGCCGCTGGAGCCTTTGGCGAGGGGGTTGACGCGCCACATGGTCGAGAGATCGCCGTCGAACATAACGGAAGGAATGCCGGCCACAGCGACGATGGCGGCCTCGACATCGATGGTGCCGCCTTTGGCAATCAGATCAAAGGCGATATTGTCGCCGAAGGCCCTGATTTGGATTTCGGCGAGTGCAGGAGCACCGGTCATTTCGCGGGTGGCCTCGATGCGGAGAACTTGAACGAGCTCGTCGTCGAGGTCGATCGTCACGTCGAGCATCTCGTTGAAGGCAAAGCGCCTGCTGTGGCTGTAGACTAGGGTGCCTTCGACGACGACGTTGGCGCTGTTGATAAAGCGCTCGCCCTTGGAGAGCGAGAGATTAAAAAAGGGCAGGGGCGGCGCGCTGTCGGCAAAGCGCAGGCGAATCTGTTGGATGGGGAACACCTGACCCAAGTCGATCTCGAGCCACCAATCCTTTAGAGCCGTTCCTGACGGTGGACTCCAGCTAGAGGCGGGGTCGCCGTCAAATGCGCGGGCAGCAGTAGATTGTGCTGCTCCGGCCCCGCGGACAGTAGCCTCAGAGAGCGGGTCAATGTCTTTGCCGATCTGCACCGGCCGCAACGAGCCTGCTTCGTCTAGGCGCAGGACGCCGGGGGGATACACCCAGTTTTCCCATATGTCCGCCGAAGTCATAACTAGACGCTCGGCACGAGTGGAGCTGCTGAATGGCACGAGCAGGCACAATGCTAAGGGCAAGAGGCGGAATGGCGACACGGGCGATATGTTGTTTTTTTAAGGGAAAAGCGCGGCTTAAGCCTCAGATACAAAATATATTGAATCTAGGGTTGACTCATCCTACAAGCGAAAACGGACCGGCACGAGATGCTCAAGCGCAACAACATTACCTTAATCGTCGTTCCGGAAAAGGGTCGCAAAACCTTTGAGTTTAAGATCTCCGGCGCACTCGTTTGGTTGCTGGGGTTGTGCTGCGTCGCCTTGCCCGTATTCCTGTCCGTGGGGCTTAGCTCCTATCTCGACAGGCGTGGGCTAGCGCAGAAGGCAGCACGGCTCGAGCAGGACAACGCCCTGCTCGAGGAGCAAGTAGCCCAGATAGATCGGCTCGAAGAAATGCTGGTCCGGCTCAAGCGCGGCAACGACCGATTGCGCGCCATCTTAGGCAAGCCCGAGGCATTAGACAAGGAGGCGAAGCGAAGCGAAGATTCCCCTTATATCTCGTCCATGCAGCGGCTGCGTTGGGGGCACGTGGAGACCGTCCCCACCTTGTGGCCGTTGCGCGGGCCAGTGCTTAGGCCCTTTAGCGAGGAGTACCCCTCGGTTGTTATTGCTGCCGCCGCGGGCAGTTTGGTAAGGGCCAGTGCCGCGGGCCAAGTGAGACAAGCGAGCTACGACGAGAATCTCGGTTACGTAGTAATTCTCGACCACGGCAATGGTCTGCTGACCCAATACGGGTATAACGCTCGCCTGCTCGTTGATGTGGGGGACTACGTGCTCAAGGGGCAGTCCATCGCGCTCTTGGACGAGGGACGTGTCGCTCGGAGGCCGGGATTGCACTACGCCGTTCAAGAGGATGGGCAGTTCCGCGACCCCTTGCTCTACAGGCTGTGGATGTGAAAAAGGAAGAACGAAAAAAGGCTCGCTGCCAAAGAAGCAGCGAGCCTTTTCTATTTGCGACAGAAGGGCTACATGCCCATCCCGCCGCCGTACATGTCGCCGCCAGGAGGGCCGGCCGGGGCCGGAGCGGACTTTTCGGGCAGCTCGGCAATCAGTGCTTCGGTCGTCAGCAAGAGCGAAGCGATGCTGGTGCCGTTCTCAAGCGCAGTGCGCGAGACCTTGGCCGGATCAACGACGCCTGCTTCGCGCAGATCTTCGTATTCCTCGGTGCGGGCGTTGAAGCCAAAAGCCGCCTCGCCATCGGCGACCTTGCGGACGATGATGGCTCCTTCGGCACCGGCATTGGAGGCGATCATCCGCAGTGGCTCTTCGAGGGCGCGGAGAATGATGTTGACGCCCACGGCCTCGTCGCCTTCGGCTTCGATTTGGTCAAGTGCTGCTTGGGCCCGCAGAAAGACAACGCCCCCACCAGCGACAACGCCTTCTTCGACGGCGGCACGGGTTGCGTGCAGCGCGTCTTCGACGCGGGCTTTCTTTTCCTTCATTTCGGTCTCGGTCGGAGCGCCGACATTGATCACGGCGACGCCGCCAGCGAGTTTGGCCAGCCGCTCCTGCAACTTCTCGCTGTCGTAGTCCGAGGTCGTTTCCTCGATCTGGCGGCGGATTTGGGCGACGCGGCCTTGGATGTCCGCAGCCTGACCCGCGCCTTCGACAATCGTAGTGTTGTCCTTGTCGAGGACGACGCGCTTGGCTTGGCCCAAGTCGTCGAGGGTGACGCCTTCGAGCTTAAGTCCTGCTTCTTCGGAGATGACCCGGCCGCCGGTGAGGACGGCAATGTCTTCGAGCATGGCCGTGCGGCGGTCACCGAAGCCTGGGGCCTTGACGGCGGCAACCTTGATGGTGCCGCGAATTTTGTTGACGACCAGCGTCGCTAGGGCTTCGCCCTCGACATCCTCGGCGATAATCAGCAAGGGCTTGCTGAGCTGGGCGGTCTTTTCGAGGACCGGGACCAAATCGCGCATTGAGGAGACTTTCTTGTCATGAATTAGGATATAGCTGTCTTCGAGCTCGGCGGTCATCCCCTCTTGGTCGGTGACGAAGTAGGGAGAAAGGTACCCGCGGTCGAACTGCATGCCCTCGACCACATCGAGATTGGTGTCGGTACCTTTGGCCTCTTCTACAGTGATGACGCCGTCCTTGCCGACCTTTTCCATGGCGTCGGCGATCAGCTCGCCGATGGCCGAGTCGTTGTTGGCCGAGATGGTGCCGACTTGGGCGATTTCCTCGCGCGACTTGACTTCCTCGCTGGACTTGCGAATCTCGTCCACGACGATTGCGACGGCTTTGTCGATGCCGCGCTTGATGTCCATGGGGTTGGCACCGGCGGTTACGTTTTTGAGGCCCTCGCGGAAGATGATCTGGGCAAAGACCGTGGCGGTAGTGGTGCCGTCGCCGGCAACATCGCTGGTCTTGGAAGCGACTTCCTTGACCATCTGCGCGCCCATGTTTTCATAGGCGTCTTTGAGCTCGATTTCCTTAGCTACGGTGACGCCGTCTTTAGTGACGGTCGGCGACCCAAACTTCTTGTCCAGCAAGACATTTCGGCCCCTCGGCCCCAGTGTTACCTTGACGGCATCGGCCAACTGATCGACGCCTCGTTGGAGCGCGTCGCGCGCCGCCATATCAAATTCTAGCTGCTTGGCAGCCATAATATATACCTCCTGATGTTGGGGGTGAATGGATAAAAAAGTTTATTTTCACAAAAGTTTGGCACTCAAAAAAATAGAGTGCCAAAAAACGAAACTGAATTGTTGAATATAGAAATTGTACCGTTTTTGTGCAAGAACAACCTCTGCTTGGCTCGCGCATGAATGAAACGTGCGTTTGTCAGAACGCACGGGTGAGGTTTGGCAGGGTGGGGGTGGCCTATTGAGAGCGGAAGTAATCCGTATCGTCGTCCGATAGATGCCCGGTAGCCGAAACGGGTGTCGCCATGGTCATTGAGGAACTACGACTACCTCGCTAGCTAAAGAGCAATTGCTCTGGATATCGCCTTCGCCGCTGACGGGCTGTACACAGGCACCGTAGTAGTAGGTCCCCGAACTCGACGGTGCTGTCAGCCGGATCAATTTGAAAGTAGTGCTTGGGGGCCAATCCGCCCACCGTGCCCACCTCGGTGTCGTCGTTGATGGTCGTCGAGTCGGTAGAGAGATAGTAGCGCACCGTCGTCGGTGGTGCCGGTGCGTTACCCCGGTTGTGGTTCGCGACCGACAAGGTGAAGGATTGACCTAGGGCCGGGTTGGGCGGGTTCACCGAAGGCGACGCGACTACTAGCTCTGGGGCGTCTGGGACGACGATGTCTAAGGCCAAGCCTACCGGTCCGGTCCGCTCAATCCGGTAACGAGGCCCTACGGCTGCCGGTTGCCTGGAGGCCAGCCAGCCCTCAACCAAGTTCACAACTTGTCGGCTCCATGCGCTCATAGTCTCTAGCTTCTTGTTGTCCACATCCAAAGGAGTACAGCAGGAGTAGTGCAGATGGTGTATGGTGTATTGAATACTAATCGAGCAAGCTCTGAAGCTCGGATGGCAAGCCTTGGCGCAATGAGTCGGGAAAGCTGTCGCGGTACTTGTTCGGCGCACTAGTTCTATTAGGCGAGCCGCTGAGGGGTGATAAAATGAGGTGAAATATACGGCGGGGCCGATCCGTTCGGTTGGGAGAACTGGCGTGATAACACAGGGGATTGAAGACGATCAGATCGCCATCGTTGGCGCAAATTTCGCGGCCGTCGTCGTCATTTGCTTCGGGTACTAAGGCGGTGTGATTCTGGATAGGGGCCCGTCCTCTTTTTCGCTCTGCTTTATCGCTGGCTTCGCGAGACAACTTGTGCGAGCCAGGCACGATCATAAACGCGGCTCCTCCGGCAGAAACCGTACTACAGTAATGCAGCATCTGGCAATAGACCTGTCGCGGCCTAGCTTCAAACTCTTCATAGAGGTCAATGTTATGACTTCGTTGAAGCTACCCTCAAATTCATCAATGGCGTCGGCCTTTTTGGGATCTCTCGCGGAAGGAAGGTGGGGTAAAATCACGATACACCGACAGTCGTCGAACGAGGACGTAATACAAAGCTATACAGCTTGGATATCGAGCGAGATGTTGGCCGACAGCAGGCACTTAAGGGGTGTAACGGTAATGGCGATGCTCTCCGCGTTCTCAATGCCTCAAGTCGGGATTTTCTGGATCTGTGATGACTATGAGGTCCTTGAATAGGTCCGTACCCTATGTGGATCAGAGCTATCCCGACCCTATTGCGCCACCCATGAATGAAACGCGGGTTTGCCGAACTGGGCGGATTGATTTCGCTCGGGCTTGGGCCTGGCAAGAGTCGCTGCGCCAATTGCGGCGAGCCGAGCGAATTCCGGACACGCTAATGTTGGTTGAACACCCGCCGACCTATACCGGCGGACGGGCGACGCTGCCCGAGCATCTCCTAACCAAAGAGCTAGATGTGGTCGCAATCGATCGCGGGGGCAGCGTGACGTTTCACGGGCCGGGCCAGATCGTGGCCTATCCGATTGTCGATCTGCGCCAGCGCGGTCGGGATGTACATCAGTACTTGCGCGATTTGGAGGCCGTGCTGATCCGCACGTTGGGCGCCTATGGCTTGGAGGGAGAGGCTCGGCGCGGCTTGACGGGCGCTTGGGTCGGCTCGTCCAAGGTGGCGTCAATAGGCGTCAACGTGCGACACTGGATCACGGCGCACGGTCTGGCCCTAAATGTGGCTACTGACTTGCGCTATTTTGCGGCGATCAAGCCCTGTGGCTTGGGTAGCGAGGAGATGACTACGATGACCGCGCTCTTGGGGCGCGCGTTGGATCGGAGCGAAGTCGAGTCTGAACTCCTACGCGCCTATGCCGATGTATTCGCCTGCGAGTTAGTTGAGGTCGAGCGCAGTGCCTTGGCGGCTTGCATTGGCCGCCTCGAGCGAAATCCTTAGATTCAAAAGCCGCAACAGGCAGGCCCCGAGCGCAGCCACAGCGGTCGAACTGGGCCGATTATTCCTACGGCCTGTCGCGCTTGCTTCCCCCGTTGGCACCGCCTCAAGTCGGCGTATAGGTGCTCGCGCTCGGGGCGCACCCGGAATTTGTCACGCCTAAAGGCGCGGTGAAGCAGACCGCTTCTGAAAACAAACAGAAGACACGAGGAGTTTTATCCTATGGCCGATTGGCAGCCCAAGGTCCCCGCAAACGGCGAGAAAATCGCCTTAGTGAATGGTGCGCTCTGCGTTCCCGACCAGCCCATCATCCCCTTTATCGAAGGCGACGGCACTGGGCCGGATATCTGGGCGGCGGCCGTGCGCGTTTTCGACGCAGCCGTCGAGAAGGCTTATGGCGGTCAGCGTAAGATCGCTTGGATGGAGGTTTTGGCCGGCGAGAAGGCCTTCGAGCAGACTGCTAGCTGGCTGCCCGACGCCACGGTGGAAACCTTCAGTTCCTATCTGGTCGGCATCAAGGGGCCGTTGACGACGCCGGTCGGCGGCGGGATCCGCAGCCTCAACGTGGCTTTGCGCCAGATACTCGACCTCTATGTGTGTCTGCGCCCCGTGCGCTACTTTAGCGGTGTACCCTCGCCGGTGCGGCAACCCGAGCTGGTGGATATGGTCATCTTCCGCGAGAACACCGAGGATATCTACGCCGGGATCGAATTCGAGCAAGGCACGGACGACAACGAGCACTTTAAGGCTCTGCTTGCAGAGCACTTTGCCGACCGCTACGGCAAAATCCGTTTTCCGGATACCGCTGGCTTGGGCGTCAAGCCGATCTCACAAGAGGGCACTGAGCGGCTGGTCCGCGCTGCCATCGACTACGCCGCGGCCCAAGGCCGCGATAGCGTGACCTTGGTACACAAAGGCAACATCATGAAATTCACCGAAGGAGCTTTCCGCGACTGGGGCTACGAGGTGGCGCAAAAGGCTTATGGCGGTGAAGAAATCGACGGTGGCCCTTGGACTAGCATCGTCGTTGACGATATCCAGATCACCGTCAAGGACGCGATCGCCGACGCCTTTTTGCAGCAGATCCTCACGCGCCCGGCCGAGTACTCGGTCATCGCCACGATGAATCTCAACGGCGATTACATCAGCGACGCGCTGGCCGCTTGCGTCGGCGGCATCGGCATCGCTCCAGGCGGCAATATCAACTACACCACTGGCCATGCCATTTTTGAGGCCACCCACGGCACCGCTCCCAAATACGCCGGCCAAGACAAGGTCAACCCCGGTTCGGTGATCCTGTCGGGAGACATGATGCTCCGCCACTTGGGCTGGAACGAGGCGGCCGACCTGATCCTCAAGGGGCTAGAGCAGACGATTGCGATCCGGGTCGTCACCTACGATTTTGCGCGGCTAATGGACGAGCCGACCGAGGTCAAATGCTCGGAGTTCGGCACAGCAATTATCGAGAACATGTAGTGGCCGACGAGCTGACTCACCTCGACGAGAGGGGCCACCTCAAGATGGTCGATATAGGCGGCAAGGAGCCGACGGCGCGGCTGGCGCGGGTGCGTGGCGAGATCCGCATGGACCGCGCGACGGCGCAGCTAATCGCTGAGAATAAAGTCGCCAAGGGCAATGTCCTAGAAGCGGCGCGACTGGCCGGGATCATGGCCGCCAAGCGCACGGGAGAGCTAATCCCTTTGTGCCATCCGCTCAACCTCACTGCGGTCAGCGTGGATTTGCACATCGGCGAGGATCGAGTCGAAGTCGAGGCGGAGGCTGGGATTGACGATCGCACTGGCGTGGAGATGGAGGCGCTGGTGGCAGCGAGCACGGCCCTTCTGACCATTTACGACATGTGCAAGGGCGTTGATCGAGAGATGGTGATTTCCGAGTTGCGGCTAATAGAGAAGCGGGGCGGGAGGAGCGGAAAGTGGGTGCGGAAAGATGGGTAGGTTGAGCGGAAGTCGCGGAGAAATTTACTTGGCTTATACCTTTCTGCATCAGGCCACCCAGCTAAAAATCCAACCGAACTTTTAGGCAGCGCAACGTCGCCGCACAGGTGCGTTTGACAGCGCCGTCTTAAGCCACGTGGACCGGAAAGATCTCCTCTTCGGCACTCCGGCCCGCCACGATCTTGACCCGGCACAGGTAGATCCGTCGCGGCCATCCCAAGAGAAATTCCACTGACCGGCCTGCCCTAAGTCGCTTCCAGCGCGCCCTCGCAACGCCCCCGCCAAATCGTAGAAGGCGATGTCTCAGCTGCTGCTCTGCCAATACCCGCAAAAGCACGAAACTGCCTTGGAGCAGGTCGTTGATCCCGTCGCCGTTCGGAGTAAAAACGCGGGTTACCTGCACATCGTTTATCGGAATTTCCTAGTGTACGGTTGGGAATTCAGATTTCATTTATGCGGTTTCACTCGGCCTGCCCGTAGACCTCGTCCGGGCTAACGCGGTCCCCCGCGTCGATGTTCCGTGGCCAGTCGCCGGGTACCCGCCTCCAAGGGGGCGGACGGGACTAACCCCTAACCCCCCCTAACCCCTAACCACTGACCACTGACCACTGACCACTGACCACTGACCACTGACCACTGACCACTGACCACTGACCACTGACCACTGATTAAACAGTCCTTATTCTAGGAAAGTCCGTCGTTTATTAATCGGCGGCCGACCCAAGTAGTACTCTTTTTTCTGCACGAGGTCGGCCACCTCTAGGGCACCGGATTGTCGCCCCTAAAGGCGCGGTGAAGCCCCGGCCCCACCGCACTGACCACGTACTCGACGCCCAGTTGGCGCATTAGCTGCAAGTGTTCTTCGCCGCTATCGCGCATCTCCTCGCGCTTTATCCACGGTTAGTTTCACCTTCTCTGGCTTGATGATGCTTTTGACCGCCAACCCGGTCGCATGGCGCACGGACTGGGCGGATACCTCGAAGGTCCTCCGCCCCAACTTGACGAGATTGGCGTCAATGACGACCTGGAAATCCGCATGGCTCGCCAACAACAGGGCCCGCCGCGGGCCAGCCACCGCGATCTCCACCTCTGGAGGTTTGACGTCCGTTAGCGCATATCCTTCGGGCATGTTCTCCACGGCTACGGGCACCTGGAGCACCGCTTCCTCGACCGTTGCGCCCGGCACCAAGACCAGCCACGCACCCAAGGCCAAGGCAAAGGACAAAAGACCCTCTAGCAAACGCTGCCCCAACCAACGCCACTTGACCCGGCGCACACTCACCGGTGCCCCAGCGCGCTGCAAGTGATCTTGGATCCGGCCCAGCAAATCGCCCGGCTCGGGCTTGTCCAGAACATCGAGCTGTCCCCGCACTGCAATCCCGATGGTGCCGCGCTCCTCTGAGACTACCAGACACAGGGCATCGCTGCGTTCGGCTAGGCCCAACGCGGCAGCGTGTCGCGTACTGCCCCCCCTCATCCCTTCCCTATTCTCGGAAAGCGGCAAATGCACCCCAAAGTAGGCAATCTTATTATTGTGCATCACCAGTGCCCCGTCGTGCCCAGCCGAACCGGGGTCGAAAAGGCTGTCGAGGAGTTCTTCGCTGATCTCCGCGTCCAAAAAGACGCCCCCCTGCAAATGCCGCTCTATCGGCTCGCGCCCCGGCAGAACCACCAAGGCCCCGCGTCTCTTCGCAGCCAACTGACACAACGCACTGCTCAGCGTCTCCAGGCTGGAGGGTTTCGGCCACGGAGCCTTGCGGCGCAGACCGAGCGCGGCGATCTGCTCAAAGAGCCGGCGCAAATCATCTTGGAAAACTATCACCACCACGAACGCTAACACCGCAACAAAGCCCTGGAAAATCCAAGCCGTTAGCTGCAACTCGAATTGCTGCGCCACTAGGTAGAAGACGCCCAAAAAAGCCAAGCCAAGCAGGGCCATCCGCGTATGCACCCGGCGGGTCCAAGCCACTAGACCCCAAAGCAGCAAACCTACGACTGCAATGTCCACCAGATCAGTGGGTGCGATGTTCAACAGGGGCGTGTGCAAAAATAACCTGATCTCGACATCTCCCCGCCCTAAAGGAAGGGAATGGGTCAAGCTCCGGGGAATGCTGCCAAATACACCTTGGTGCGCTCGTTCAAAACCCCGTAAAAAGCCCGCGTCTCTGCATCGTCGCTGTCCCGCCAAAACGCCGCCGGAATAGTCGAGTCGTTCGCCAGCGGTGCCCGGCTGCGATGCCCGTAATAAATCTGCGCGGTCCGGCGCTCGGCCTGCGTGGGCCGCGTCGTCGCCGTGTGCAGCACCGCCACGTTAAATAATGCACAGGTGCCCGCCGGACCGTGCAAGTGATACTCGCCGCCCCTCTTGAGTTGTTCCTCCTTATTTTCTAGCACTGACTGGCTTACCGATTCCGGTGAAAGGGAAAAACAATGCGTTCCTTCGTTGACATCGGCCAGATAGACCATGAGCTGGATGTAGTCCATCCTCAGCGGATGCTCGTCCCAATGCGGCCTGTCGCGGTGCCAACCCTGGTGCAACGGGCCGTCGTAGGCCCGCATCAGCCGCAGCCCGATCTCGCCAAAGCAGAGCGGCCCGCCCATCAGCGCCTCGATCGTCGGGTATATCTTGGGGTGGCGAATCAACTCGTCGAACTGCGGCGAGGTGATCAACGCCTCGTAGTTGGCGTGCTGCTGGTAGCCGTAGCGGTGCCAGAAATAGGGGTACTTTTCCATATCCCCATCGAACATGTCGCGAAAGTACTGCACCTCGTCGTCGGCGAGTACCTGCCCTAAGTTGAGGTAGCAGTTTGCGGCAAAGAAATCGCGGTCGGCTTGGTCCATCGCCTTGTCTCCTAATTTTGTTTGTGGCCTAGCCATATGGAATCCGCTCGCCGTGCCAAGGCAGGCGGAAGCTGGGCTGCTGGCTGTAACGCCGCATGGCGAGCGACAAGTCGATTTGGCTGGCCGGCGCCAATTCGACTTTGGAAATAGGTGCTATCCACGTTGAGGGCCTCGTCGCCGGCTCGCACTTGGCCAAAGCAGTGTTCCCCAAAGCTGCCGGCGCCGACGATCACCTGCCGAGTGCGGCTCGTGCTCAAGTTGACCAACGTCAGCTTCGCACCTTCGCCGCTGAGGCCGGTCACCAAGGCTGCTGCGTCCGGGCCGCTGCTGTTCACCGTCGAAATAGCGCACCCGCCCTTGCGCCAGCCCGCCCCAGTAGATGGTCTGCGGCGCACCGGTCGTTAGCTGCACTAGGGCTTCGGTGACCACCGGATTGACCTGCTGCCACCAGTGGACATCGAGTTGGGTCAGATCCTGTTCGTCGTCTATAACCTTGGCGATGCGGTCGCAGACCTCTCGGTAGTTAGCCTGCAAGATGCGCTTGGGATAATCCGGGGAGTCGCCGGCGAGAAAGCGGGTCCAGGCCCGGTCGTCGAGCGAGCGCGGTCCGCGCTGCCCCACCTGCCTCCACTCGCTTTCGGCACCTCGGCGCAAGGTCTCCAGCCGTTGCCAGTCCTGCTCCTCCATGGAAGCGGTCCACAAGTGGATCGGCGCATTGGGATCAATGGGGTTGAAGTCGGTCCAACCCTCATCCGTGCACTTGTAGGGCACGAGCAGCCGCCCCCCCTCCTCACGGCCATGCTCGACTAGCTTATCCATGTGCATGCGGAGCAAGTCCAAATACTTGGCCTCGCCTGTGACCAACAGCGCAGCTTCCACGGCCGCGGTCAGCGCGTGGGCCATCATGCCGTGTCCAAAGCGCCCGGTCCATCCGTACAGCCCGCCCCACCACTGCCCTTGGCGCATCTCGTGGGACCGATGTTGTCCGGGACGATGCCGCCGTTGGCCTCGGTGCGCTCTATCCAAGCCCCCACGTATTCCTCAATCCCCTCCCGATACCGCGCCTCGCCGGTGTGGAGAAATGCCGTTGCCACCAAGACCGCGACGCCTACGTTGACGGTCACGTCGCCTTGCATGAACACTTGGTCGAATCGCTCCTCAACGCGGCGTTTGGTCTCGGGATACTCCCACCAGTTAGCGGGCAAATCAAAGCCCGGCCCCAGCGTGGTGTGGCCGTGGGCGAGATCGTAGTGAATTTCGCCGGGCCGCATTTGGAAGAGCCGCCCCTTGCTGCCGCTACAGGGCGAGCGCACGATGTGGTGCTCGGGGTCGTAGTTGAGCACCGCTGGGTCGTCGTTCAAGTAAAATCCGGCAAAGCGCTGCGCCCGGCGGCGCGTCTCGGCGTTGGCCGGGTCGGCCGTCCCCAAGTGATAGAAGTAGATGTAGTTTTCGACGTTGTAGAACCAGTCATCGTCGTTGATAAACTCTCGGGTGACGCGGCCGTAGTCTTGCTCTAGTTGCCGAGACTCCTCTAGGGCCTTAACGCCCGTGTACTCGCTGCCGCCTAGGGCATAGTAGTGAGGCCAGTTGAAGAATGACTCGTACAGGTCGTCGGCCCAGACCCCGTCTCCAGGGTATTCTTCCGTCCATATCAGGCTGCCGCCGGGGCGGGTGTACTAATCGGTGCTGCCTCGTCGATAGCGTCGATCAGTCGCCGTTCCAAGACCGCCCATAGCGGCGGCGCAGTGCGCGTTTGGCCTGTTAGCGTTTTCACGGTCTCGTCCTCTCGCAAAGGGCTTCTATAAGTAGATACGCATTCGCGCCGATGGCAAGTTTGACAATGTGGGCGTATTTTGTCGTATTTTATAAGACAAACGTCGCCACACAAAGAAAGCGGGCCATGCCATGACCACTGCTATGACGACTCCTTTAGGGGAAACGGCGCAGATTCTCGGGGTGCGCCATAGGCTGCACAATGGCTTCGACCTAATTGAAATGAGCAATCGAGGCATTGCGCGGTCGGAGTTGATAAAACTAGCGGAATACCTCGCTATATCGCCGGGACAACTCATTCGCCTGCTGCCCATTAGCGAACGTACGGTGCAGCGACACGGCGACGCCAGACCATTCAGTCGGGCCGTCTCTGAGCAGGTTCTCCAGATCGCCAGCGTTGCTGCCAGAGGGGTAGCTGTCTTTGAGGACCGCGATTATTTCCTGGATTGGCTCAAACAACCCTGCGCGGCATTGGGCAACAAAGTGCCGCTTGAATTGCTCAACTCGCGTTTCGGCGCAGATATCATCTTGGATGAGCTGGGTCGGATAGAGCACGGGGTATTTGCCTGATGCGGCTTTTCCGAATCGCCAAGACCCGCTACATAAACGATTTATCGGGGGCCGGTGCCCGCGCCAACGGCGGTCGGTGGAATCGCGTCGGGGTGGGTTTGCTTTACACCTCGCCTAGTCGGGCATTGGCCATGGTGGAATACCTAGTACATGTGCCGTTGGCGCGGGTACCGAAAAATCTGAGTACCGCGACTATTGCAGTGCCCGATTATGTGTCAGCAGAGACTATTACTGAGGAGATGTTGCCAAACAACTGGCGGCAACATCCGGCCCCTGTCGAGCTAGAGGAGATCGGCACCCGTTGGATTGAGGAGAAGAGGTCCTTGTTGCTGCGCGTACCCTCAGCAGTAGTTAAGGGCGACTACAATGTGCTGATCAATCCAGCGCATTTAGAGATGAAAGGTGTGGAAATTGCGGCAGTTGAACCGTACCTGCTTGACGAGCGGCTAGTGCGATAGCCGCGAAATTTGACTTGGAATTACATCCAGAGGAATGTAGAATCATTTAGCAGCTTTTCATAATAAAGTTGATAATTTTTTCTTTTCTTTTTTGTATTATTTCCTTGGTCCACACCTCATCAGGAGCGAAAGTTTTAATCTCCCTTTGCTGTTCATTATGAACATATGTTCTAAGTTTTTCGACGAACGGAATATTTCCAACTGCACAATTGTGAGATTTTGACAGCAGTAGATAATTACCAAGACAATTAAGGTGTTGATTCTTAAACTCTTCATCGTACTCGTCATAACCATGTGGTGTTCTCTCGGGTTCTGTGGTTGGGGCAATGTGTTCCAGTTCGGGATTTCTTATGCTGTCAAAGCGAGAAGGGGAATAGCCTGCTTCGCCTTGACTTTCAAGATGATTTTCATATTTCCATAGCAGATGTTTTGCAGTCGCGTGATGTATTCCTCCTTGGAGCGATTCTTCTAGCTTTTCATCATTCCAATAAGCCCACCACCAATCCGATACCGATATTGTCTTGAGCTGTTCTATCCGAGTTACTATAGGACAAATATCTTTATTGTTTGGGCTGAAGTCCTGAAACACATCATTGATTCTTGATCTTATATCAGCGCGAGTTCCAATTAGGCGATGACGGAGCACTAGGTCTTCCAGCGATGAACATAACTTTCCTACCTCATCAATTAGCAGACCATACCTATACGCCTTTATGACAAACGGAAGCGCAGTGGCGATACTTCCGAGTGTTATTAAAGAATGTATTGCAAAGTTTTCTTTCTCATCTTTACAAAAGAAATAAGATAAATGATCAAAACTCATCTCAAGGGATCTTGTAAAATTTTTAATGAAGACCAATCGCTTTTCTTCAGATAATTTTTTGTTTATTGTATCCAGGGCATTGGTTTCTGGTTCCCAAAGTGAATTAAAATGCACTCTCAACGTATAAAGTAGGATGTCATCTTCACTGATACGAGATTCAATCTTAGAGATTGATTTATAAATTTTTTCAAAACGATTCTTAATCTCCTCCATAAGTTCCTCTCTACCATTATTGCTATACAGATGCACATCCACATTCCGTATCAAAATCACTCCGTTCTATGACCCTCGGCAGGCGATTCTGCTCTTCCAATCCGATGTCGCCTTCTGTAGGCGACAGAAGATGTACGCCGTCGGAACTGCAATCAGCAGAACGAGTCCCAGGCGGCAGAGAAGGTAAGCCGGAACTACAATCAGCAGAACGAGTACCGAAGCGATGTCGAGGAGGTGCCTTACTTTCGGAGATGTCATGGCAGTTTATCTCCTTTCGGGGCTTGGGTGCGTGCGCCAGATGGGGAGAAAGTTAATTGAGCTTTCGAAGGACGGGGAAAAAAGGAAGGCAAAAGTACACGGCCCATAGGAGGTACAAAGGGAACTGATGAAGCTAGCGATGCGAGCGGCTGCGCATCGCTAGCTTACAATGGTAAACAAAATGGTGCCGGAGGTGGGACTCGAACCCACACACCCTTGCGGATACAGGATTTTGAATCCAGCGCGTCTACCAATTCCGCCACTCCGGCTATACCATTTACCACTCCTCTCGTTCGCTCTTCGGCTTGCCGAGGATTTCCATATAGACGATCGCGTCGCGTGCCGTCTGAGGGTTGAGAACCCAGCGGCTCCGTTTGCGACGAGGCCGCTGCTCCTCGCCTGAATCCTGGGGCTTAGTCTCCGTCAGCCGCTCCATGTCCTGCCGCTCAGCCGCTGGAGCCTCTCGCTCGGCTTCTAGTTCCTCCTGTTCAGCCGCGGCCGGATCGACCTCAGCGAGAACCGGCTCCTCAAAGGGATCGCCGTCAAAAGGCCACCCAAAAGTCGGTTCTTCTTCCTTCTCCTCCTCGGCGACAACAAGCGTGGCCGGATTGACATCGGCATGCTGTTGTTGTGCTTCTTCAAGCTGTTTGCGGCGCCTGCGACGCTCCATCAGCGCCGAAAACACGCTGAACAGTATCGCGAGGATAAAAATTAGGAGTTCCATGAGCTAATTATCGCGTTCCTCGCCGCTTTCGGAAATCGAGTCGCGCATATCCGTGTCGGCTTGGATATTGCGCATGCGATAGTAGTCCATAATGCCCAAATTGCCCTCGCGGAAAGCCTCGGCCATTGCGCGCGGTACTTCGGCCTCTGCTTCCTTGACTCGCGACTCCATCTCCACTACTTGGGCCGTCATCTCCTGCTCGCGCGCCTGGGCCATGGCTCGACGTTCCTCGGCCTTGGCTTGGGCGATTTTGAGATCGGCATCCGCCTGATCGGTCTGTAGTTTAGCACCGATATTCTCGCCCACATCGACGTCGGCGATATCGATGGAGAGGATTTCAAAAGCCGTACCCGAATCCAGCCCCTTTTCCAGCACCGTCCTCGAAATGAGATCGGGATTCTCCAGCACCTCTTTGTGCGTCGCCGACGAGCCGATAGTGGTAACGATGCCCTCGCCGACGCGCGCGATGATCGTCTCCTCGCCAGCACCGCCAACCAGCCGGTCGATATTGGCGCGCACCGTCACCCGGCACAGGGCCTTGACCTGGATGCCGTCTTTGGCGACCGCCGCGACCAATGGCGTGTTGATCACTTTGGGATTGACGCTCAGCTTGACCGCTTCGAGCACATCGCGACCGGCCAAGTCGATCGCCGTAGCCCGCTCGAAGCTCAGATCAATATTGGCCTTGTCGGCCGAGATCAGCGCCAAGATCACCAGGTTGACATTGCCGCCGGCCAGAAAGTGGGCTTCCATGCGATCCAAGCTCACGTCGAGACCGGCTTTGGTCGCGCTGATCTTGGGGCTGACGATCTGGCGGGGCGGTACCTTGCGCAGCCGCATACCCACCAAGTCCTTGAAGATCGCCACCCTGACCCCGGCGAAATAAGCCGTGATCCACAGACCTACCGGGATGAAGTAAGTGAAAAGGGCCATAAAGATGATGATGAGGAAGAACACCAAGACTAAAAAAAGGACTGAAACGTCCATGATAAGCTCCTTGAAGTAAAGGAAACTAACGCTCGGCACCGACTGGTTGAACGACCACTCTGTTGCCGGCTACTTTTAATACCTCGACCTGCTGTCCGCGCTCAAGATAGCCACCCTCGCTGACTACGTCGACTACGCGCTCGCCGAACTGCGCCCGCCCCGCCGGCCTCAGCGTCGTCAGCACCTCGCCCGTCTGCCCGAGCAAATTCTCGCGGCTGGACTCGACCGAGTCGTAGCCGGCCTTGCGCGTCATGCCCTCGTTGAGCACCAAGCGGTTCCAAGCGCGGACCTTGAGTATCAGTCTCACTAGGACGGCGGTACCCACAAGCCCCAAGCCAGCCACGACTCCAGCCGCCAAGCCACCCATATTTACATAGGCATAGCCAATGCCGGCGACGGTGGTCAGAAAACCAACGACGCCGAAGATATTGAGACCTGGAATCACGAAAATTTCTAAGAGCACCAGCGCAAAGCCGAGTACCAGCAGGGCCAGCGAATAAATCCATTCCAACACCTCTCCCCCCAGAAAGTTCATAGCACCTTTACCACCACGCGACTACCTCGGGCTTCGACGACTTTAATGGGCCGCTGCGCCTCGATGAATTCGCCTTCGGCGATCACGGTGAGCCGCCTGCCTTCAAACAGGGCTATACCTGAGGGCCGCAGGTAGCTGACCGTGACCCCCTCCTTGCCCAACAGTTTCTCGTCGGTTTTGCACGAGGAGGAAGTGTACCCGTCGGCGGCCTTGATTTCGCTGTGGAGTACTAGGCGGTTGAAGGCGGCGAACTTGGGCAGGGAGCGCAAAACGATGAGCGAGAGTATAAACGCGCTGATCATCGAGCCTGCGAGACGCCCTATCACCGAGGCGATTTCGTCGAAACTCCACAATTGAAAATCGCCCAATTGGGTAATCACCACGCTCGCAATCATCGCCCCGATACCCAACACGCCCACAATGCCAAAGCCCGGAATGGCCACTAGCTCAACGACTAAAAGCGTTGCGCCCACAGCAAAGAGCGCGAGCTCCTGCCACTTTGCCAAGTGGACGATCAAGTGGCTGCCGAAGAAAAGCCCCAGAGCCACCAATGCGAGCGTACCCCCCAAGCCCCAACCGGGCGTACGCACCTCGGCGATTAAGCCGAACATAGCCACCGCTAGCAAAATCGAAGTGACGACCGGGTGGGTCAACAAGCGCAAGACGTGCTCGGTCCAGTTGAGCTCGACTTCCACGATTTCGGCCTCTCCTAGATCGTAGATGCGCAACAACTCGATCAGCGTCTCGGCCGTCTCGTCGGCCATCTGGTAGTTGAGCGCCTGCTCCGTAGTCAAGGTGGCCGGCCGGCCCGCTTCGACGCTCAGACCCGGTACGTCGACCCGCTCGTCCACCATGGCCTCGGCAATTTTGACGTCGCGGCCGGTGCGCTCAGCCGTAGCGCGCATCTCGGCGCGCATATAGGAGGTCACTTTGTTGCTGGCCTTGGTACCCGTGGCATCGACCGGGGTAGTCGCGCCCATGGTCGCGGCTTGCGTCATGACGATCTTATTGCAAGCCAGCGAGATGAGTGCACCGGCCGAAATCGCTCGCTTATTGATAAAGGCGATGGTCAGGGTTTCGGCGTCGAGGATGGCATCGCGGATCACAGTGGCCGCATCGACTCGCCCGCCAAAGGTGTCGATTTCAAAGACGATTGCGTCGGCCTCGACCTCGTCGGCCTCGTCTATCACGCGCTCGACCAAGGCCGCCACGCCCGGGTCAATCATGCCCTCTAGCTTGAGGTGGACGCGATAGACGGTCTGAGCGTGGGCACTGCCAGCCGACAAAATTAGAAGTATGTAGATAAGGAGTCGCATTATCTGTTCTATGAAGTTATATATTGTAATCTAAGTATCTAACCATTGTCAACAACCCCATTTGACCGTCCTTACGGCCCAACCTACTTTGTGATTTTTGCATCTACGGAATGGAAAAGCCATGCCCCGCAAGCTCGAAGTGCTGCTCAAAGGTGGCCACGTAATCGACCCTGCCAACGACATTGACGGCGTCGCAGACGTCGGCGTACTCGACGGCCGCATCGCTCGCGTCGAAGAGTATATCCCCACCATCGATGCCCACCGCGTAATTGATGTCGGCAACCTAGTCGTCGTGCCGGGCTTGCTCGATATTCACGTCCATACGTACCATACCCGCGCCCGCAAATCTGGCGGGTTGGTGGGCAGCCTCAACGCCGACGCCCACTTCCTCAAAGAGGGTGTAACCACCTGCGTCGATACTGGTACCGCCGGTGCCGAGGAGTTCGAGCACTTCCGCGAGACGGTGATTGACCACTCCAAGATCCGCATGTTCGCCTATGTCAACATCGCCGCCCCAGGTATGGGCCCTCCCGAACAGGTCGTTGCCAACCTCGCTCCTCATCGGGCGGCCGAGATGGCCGCGGCCCACGACGATGTATGCGTCGGCATCAAGACCGCCCACTATTGGACCACCAAGCCCTTTGACGACGAGCATCCGCCTTGGGCCTCGGTTGACGCTGCCGTCGAGGCCGGCGAGCGTTGCAAAATGCCGGTGATGGTTGACTTTTGGCCGCGCCCGCCCGAGCGCTCCTACCCCGATCTCCTCCTCAAGCACCTGCGCCCAGGCGATATCCACACTCACATCTTTGCCCGTCAGTTCCCCGTCGTCGATGAAAACGGCGCGGTGTACGACTATATGCGCGAGGCACGCAAGAAGGGCGTTCACTTCGATCTCGGCCACGGGGCGGCCAGCTTCTGGTACCGCGCCGCCATGCCGGCCATCGCCGACCGTTTCCCACCCGACTCGATCAGCACTGACCTACATATGGGCAATATCAACGGCCACGTTCACTCGATGCTCGACACGATGTCCAAGTGCTTGGCCATGGACATGCCCTTACAGGAAGTGATCTACCGATCTACCGTCACGCCTGCTTGCGCCATCCGCCGGCCCGAGTTGGGGACTTTGACACCCGGCTCTGAGGCCGACATCGCCGTGCTGGGCGTCCTTGAAGGCAACTTCTACTTTCGCGACTGCGGCTGGGCCTGCATCGAAGCCCGGCATCGCCTTGAATGCGCGCTGACCCTGCGCGCGGGCGAAGTGGTCTGGGACCGTCACGGCATGACCTGCCCGCACCTACAAGAGATCCCACCAGAAGCCGAATACTGGCACCTGCCCGAGCGCCAAGCCACCAGCCCGGTACCGCGCCTCTGGCGCACCGACGCCTGAGTAGGCCGCGCTTCTTAGGCCATCAGCACCAATTCCCCAAAGTAGGTCGCGTAAAATCCGCGATCCCGGCTCAATAGTCGGTCGGCTTGGTGCAAGGCGTGGGCACCGATGAGAAAATCGCTGACGATGTGCTGCCGACCGCGCAATCGCACATCACACTGGGCGCATTGCACTTCGCTCTGTACGCTATTACACGCCGCACAGCACCATCCATTTCCTTCTCCGCTCTCGATAGGTCCTCCAAGCTAAACCGGCTGCAAATAGGGCATCCTCAGTCGCCGGCACTCGCCTAATCCCAGTATCGCGCAAAAAAGCCTCTATCGCTGGTTGTTCCACAAACTGCGAGGCCAACTCTGCCCAAACGACCTCGCATACAATCAGCTCACCTTCGCCGTGGGCCTTTTCCAGTTTCGCCTTAGACGAATCCACAAAACGCGCACTGGGAATCAACAAGTCCAAAAAGATATTAGTATCAACGGCGGTGCTCATTCGTCGTCCCTGAGCTGGGCGACGATGCGGTCCGGGTCCGCGCCATCTTTAGTGGTTAGATAGCCGACGTAGCGTTCAAAGAAGGTTGTAGCCAATACCGGCTTTACGACCACCCTCCGGTCGGGCAGCAGTTCAAACGCTACTCGGTCGCCCGGTTTGACCCCCAACACTTGGCGGATATTCTTGGGAATGGTCACCTGTGCTTTGCTCGTTATTCGAGACATCCTTTTACTCCTTTTGCGAAACGCGATCAAAGTAATACTTTGATCGCGTTTGCCACCATGCGGCCCCTATCGTACATTCCCCGTGCCGACACAAACGCCGTAACTCCTTGTAAATTTTGAATCAATCGCCTAGTAGACTCCACCCCATCGCCGCGCTTAAAACCCTCCTGCCGCAGTGTATGCTCCAGGATCGGGTGTGCATCGAACGCCGCCTGAGGCGTCGGGGTCGCCTCGATCCGGGAGAAGTTGATCGCCTCTTAGGCCAAGCCCGCCGCTCGGCCCATCGCCGCGAAAAATTCCGCACCAATCGACCAATCCCCACCTACCCACCCGCCCTGCCCATTAGCGATCGCAGGGACGAAATCCTCGCGGCGATCAAGGTGCACCCCGTCGTCGTCGTCGCTGGCGAGACCGGCTCGGGCAAGAGTACTCAATTGCCCAAAATCTGCCTAGAAGCCGGCCGGGGTGCAGACGCCCGCATTGCCGTCACGCAGCCGCGCCGCGTCGCCGCTCTCTCCATCGCTCAGCGCGTCGCCGAAGAACTCAAGGTGACCTACGGCCGCGATATCGGCTGCAAAATTCGCTTTCGCGACCAGACCGCGCCCGAGACCTGCATCAAGGTCATGACCGACGGCATGCTGCTGGCCGAGACCCAAACCGATCCCGACCTGCTCGAATACGACACCATTATCGTGGATGAGGCCCACGAGCGCAGCCTTAACATCGACTTCCTGCTCGGCTACCTGCGGCTTCTCCGCCGCAAGCGGCCCGATCTCAAGATCGTCATTACTTCGGCCACCATCGACACCGAAACCTTCTCTAAGGCTTTTGACGACGCTCCCGTCATCGAGGTCTCGGGCCGGATGTTCCCGGTCGAGGTTCGCTATTGGCCGCTTGACAAGCTCCTGCAAGATCGCGGCGACTACACGTATTTGGATGCGGCCGCCAGCGCGGTGGATGAAATTTTGCACACGTCGCGGCAGGGCGACCTCTTGGTCTTTCTGCCGTCTGAGCGCGATATCCGCGAAACCCGAGAGCGGCTCGAAGGGCGCAAGTTGCACGGGGTCGAGATCTTGCCGCTCTTTGGCCGCCTAACCGCCGGGGAGCAACAGCGCGTATTCGCCCCAGGGGACCGCCGCCGCGTAGTGTTGGCCACTAATATCGCCGAGACTTCGCTGACCATCCCCCGCATCCGCTACGTCGTAGATACGGGCTTGGCGCGTCTGTCGCGCTACAACCCGCGCACCCACACCCAGCACCTGCCGATTGAACCGATCTCGCAGAGCAGCGCCCGCCAACGGGAGGGGCGCTGTGGACGGGTCGCGGACGGCGTCTGCATTCGCCTCTACTCGGAGCAGGATTTTCTCGCGCGGCCCGAATACACCCAGCCCGAAATCCAGCGCGCCAATCTCGCCGAAGTGATCCTGCGGATGATCAATCTCAAGCTAGGAGACATTGAGGCGTTCCCCTTTATTGACCCCCCTGCAAAAGCCGCTATCGCCGGCGGTTTCCAACTCCTGCGCCAGCTCAACGCCCTCGACGAAAACCGCGCACTCACTCCCATTGGCCTCGCTATGGCGCGCCTGCCCATTGACCCCACGGTCTCGCGGATGCTGCTCCAAGCCCGCGAGGAGCAATCTCTGTCCGAGGTGCTCGTCATCGCCGCGGCCATCAGCATTCAAGATCCGCGCGAGCGGCCCATGGAAGAGCAGGATGCGGCCGACCAAATGCACCGACAGCTCCACGACAAAAATTCCGATTTCCTAGCTTATCTCAACATCTGGAACGCCTACCATGACAAAATGGAAAGCGCCTCGCAGAACCAATTGCGCAAATTCTGCAAGGCGCACTACCTCTCCTACATGCGGATGCGCGAATGGCGCGATATCCACGCGCAGCTCCGCGAGACACTGGGCGAAATAAAAGGCTTTCGCTTCAACCGAGAACCCGCCGGGTATGACGCGATCCATCGCGCGGTACTCACTGGCTTGCTTTCGAGTGTGGCGCGCCAAGAAGAAGGCAATGTCTATCAGGCAGCGCGCAGCCGCGAGGTGATGATTTTTCCCGGCTCGGGACTCTTCCGCTCCAACAAGGGCAAGAAGTCAGCCGAAGGCGGCGGGCCACCCGGTTGGCTGGTCGCGGCCGAGATCGTCGAGACCTCGCGCCTATTCGCCCGCACCGTCGCTCGCATCCAGCCTGAATGGCTCGCTGAGCTAGGCAGCCACCTATGTCGCGCTTCCTACGACCAACCCTACTTCAACGCGCGCTCGGGGCGGGTGTTGGTGCGCGAAAAACAGACCCTCTACGGCCTCGAAGTACTCAGTCGCCGCATCCCGTATAGCCGCATCAACGCCCGCGAGGCCACCGAGATATTCATCCGCGAGGCGTTGGTACCTGGGACGGTGCATACTCCGCATAAATTTCTCGCGCACAACATGCGCCTGTGTCAGAAGATCGAAACTTGGCAGACCCGCGCCCGCGGTTTGGCCGATGTCCATGTCGAAGAGGCCGCCGCCCGCTTTTACTCCCAGTACCTCGACGATGTTTCCTCTCTGCACGACCTCAACCGATTCCTCAAAGACAAAGCCGACGACTTCCTGCTGATGCAGGAGGAAGACTTGCTCAGCACCACCCACGCCGATTTCAACCAGCAGGCCTTCCCAGACGCCCTCGACCTCGACGGCAAAAAACTAGCCATCAGCTACGCCTATCGCCCGGGGCAAGACGAGGACGGGATCACCGTCAAGGTGCCCTACAAACTGGCCCACGCCGTCGATCCAGAAATACTTGAATGGCTGGTGCCGGGTCTGCTCGAAGAAAAAATCACCGTCCTGCTGCGCTCGTTGCCCAAGTCCATCCGCAAGCAACTAGTGCCGATTCCCGCAAAGGCCAAGAGCATTGCGGCCGCGCTCAAGCCGACGCATCCCACCTTTTTGGAGTCGCTGCAAGATCACATCCGCCAGCACTACCGGATCCAAATCCAGGCGTCGGACTGGAACGCGGATGACTTGCCCGACCACCTCAAAATGCGCGTCGATATCCAAGGCACTGACGATCAATCCGTCGCGGCCGGCCGCGATTTGCAGCAACTGACCCAACGCCTCGAACAGCACGATACTCCGGTTGAACTCGACGCTTGGAAAAAGGCGGCCCAACAGTGGGAACGAGAAGGGATAACTAGGTGGGATTTCGGCGACCTGCCCGAGCGAATAGAGGTGACCCAAGCGGGCGGGATGCCGCTTTATGGCTGGCCCGGCCTCCGCCGCGACGAAGGCGGCGTGTTGCTGCGTCTCTACAAAAGTCGCGCCGAAGCCGAAATCCGCTCGCGGGAGGGTTTTTTCGGCCTTTGTGCCTTGGCGTTGCGCGACGAGCTAGCTTGGCTCCGCCGCGAGCTCCAGGAGCTGGCGCAGTTCAAGACGCGCTACCAAGGCAGTTCCCTCGAACTGTGCACCCAGGCATTTGAACATCTCGAGCGCTATCTCTTCCACCGCGAGCAAATCCTGCCCCTGCGCCAACGGGATTTCGACGCCGTGCTGATACAGGCTAAGCAGCGGCTGCGCGGCTTGGCCTCGCGCTTTATCTCCCTAATCGACAGCTTGCTCGAAGCTCGCCGCGAAATTCTCCTCTCAGGCCGGTCCTATCGCGGGATGGACGCGGACTTGGAGCGGCTGCTGCCAGATAACTTCCTAGTCTGCGTCCCCTTCCACCGTCTCAGCCATCTGCTCCGCTACCTAAAAGCCGTTGAGGTGCGCACCGAACGCGCTGCAACCGACCCGCGCAAGGACGCGCAGAAGGCCGAGCTGATCGAGGTGTACCAAAGTCAGTTGGAAAAGCTCGCCGGGGAGACCAATTCGCCCGAGCGAGAGGCCCAAATCAAGGAGTTGCGCTGGATGCTGGAGGAATATCGCGTCTCGGTCTTCGCCCAAGAGCTGGGCACCGCCCACCCGATTTCCCCCAAGCGGCTCGACAAGAAAGTCGAGCAGATTCGCCAAATGAAGAGGTCGAACCAGCGGTAGTTCGGTGTATCGAAACAAACCCATCCGCGTGTGCGGGCGCATACAGATGGAGCCAGCAAATCGCCGCCCTTACTCAGAGATCGGCACTGGCATGTAGGTTGCTTTCCTACCCTTTAGCAACCATATTACTCCATATTCTTGCCGCCCTCGAGGAGTCCATCATGACCGAGAGTTCCAACCCTCAACCTCGTCCCGCCCCCGAAGATCTGTATTGGGGCATCAGCTATCTGCGCGAAGACATACAAGACCTACGCAACCAGATAGGAGCCGTTCACCACCGCATTGACGAGACCAACCGCTCATTGGGGGAACAAATTCAAGCCGTTCACCACCGCATTGACGAGACCAACCGCTCATTGGGGGAACAAATTCAAGCCGTTCACCACCGCATTGACGAGACCAACCGCTCATTGGGGGAACAAATTCAAGCCGTTCACCACCGCATTGACGAGACCAATAAGCGCATGGATACCCATTTCAGATGGACGATGACCACCTTGGTCGCCATCACCGGCATCCTAATCGCCGTCATCAAGCTCTGACCCACCCCTAGGCACCGCCGCTCGCCGGAAGCGAACCGCAGGACCAGTGCCAACCAATCGCTCCGTAAATTGAGAGGACTAGGTAGCTCAGATGTTCTCCACCAACCACTGATAGCACTTTTCGTATCCCACCTACCCCTCGGTCTCCGGCCCCTCGTATTCAGCCGTCCAAGCCCCGTCGTAGACGGCCGCCTTGAGGCACTCAACCGCGTGACCGAGGTGGATTTCGCCCTCGCCCAGTGACCGCTCCCTTGTAATTTTGCCGCGAACTGGTGCTGGTCGAGAAAGCCGGCTTGGCCGTGGGGCAGGCGCGGGTGCTTCAACGGCCGCACCCGGGCGTAGTAGCGTTGGCCGTTGACCAGTTCCTCGCGGGTGTGCCCGTAGATACTGCCGCCGGAGTGGTCAGAGTCCACAGTAATCGACAGCGTATCGTCCCGCCACCACTTGAGCGGATCTTCGTTTTCGATCTTGAGGGTATCGTCGCGGATCCGGGCGAAGCCGTACCAGCTGTTGTCGGGGGGCGGACTCCAAGCGGTGTACATGGTGAAGTCGAAGTCGGCTGCATCGACGGGGTCTGATTCGCGGTCGAAGAATCCTTCCCGCTCCAGCGCGAGACGGGGGTCGAAAAAGGCCCAGTCGCCGCTCACTTGCCGGTTTCGCGGGTGGTGGCGTATTCGGCGGCCAAAGCGGCCGTAGTGAACGCACGGGAGTGGGCCGACAAAGAAGTGCGGGTCAACTCCATCACCCCGGGCTTTTCCCCGCCGAGGAACACCGCCGCTTGCTCTTTGAAGACGACGGCACGCCCACTGAGCGCGGCAAACAAATCCTCTCCCACACCCCCACGAACCGCTTTGGCCGCCCCGAGGAGCTAGTCGGTGCGGCGGTGTTCCTCGCGTCGGACGCGGCCAGCGGCTTTGTAACCGGCACGGACATCCGCGTTGACGAGGAATTTTTGGCGACGATGATTTAAGCTCTGTCATCGAAATTCGGCAGGTGCTTCAGAGTTTTGAGCCGTTCGACTTTTTTCTTGTTGAGATACGCAGGCCCGCAGCCGGGAATGGAGTTGTTAGAAGAAGGCTCAATCTACCTTGTGTAGCCCCTTAATACCGCAACGCGTTTGCTTTTTTAACTCGCCCCTTTCAAGAGATCCACACCGTTTTGTATTCAAAAAAAGGCTCCAGACCCATCCCGCCGTAGCGCCGGCCAATGCCGCTCTGCTTAAAACCACCCCAAGGTGTGCGATGGCTCAGCATACTAGCACTATTAATGGTCACAACCCCCACTTCCAATCGCCGCACAAAATAGCGTTGTTGCTCAGGTTTTAGAGTCCAGAGCGAAACGAGCAGTCCGTAGTCCGTATCGTTGGCCAACGCCAGCGCCTCGTCGTCGCTATCAAACGTCAGCACGGATACAACCGGTCCGAAAATTTCGTCGCGGCAAACCGGACCGGACTGATCTGCAAAGGCAAAAGCCGTGGGCTCAAAATAGCAACCCTTCGCGTACTCGTCTCCCGGCGGATGTGTGCCGCCAAATAGTAGAGACCCCTGTGCTTTTCCCATCTCGACGTAGCGCTCCACGCGCTCTACCGCGGCCCTGTCGATCAACATGCTGGGCCCTGCGGTCTGCGCCTTTTCTTTTAGTAAATCGATAAATTCGTCGCGCAGCGATTCGTGCAGCAAAACCCGACTTATTGCCGAGCACGCCTGCCCGGGGAAAGCCGATTCCACGGTCGCCGTCGCCGCTGCTTCTAGGTCGGCTTCGGGCAAGACGATCTGCGCCGTTTTGCTGCCCAGATTTAGCTGCACTCGCTTGAGATCTTCGGCGGCAGCGGCCATGATCTTTTTCCCCGTCGCCGTGCTGCCGGTAAAACTGATCAGACGTGTAGCTGGGTGCGCGACGAGAGCCTGCCCCACCTCAGGCCCCTTGCCGCTGAGCGCGTTGACCACCCCGGCAGGGAAACCGGCTTCGTGGAATGCCTGCATAGTCTTGAGTGCCTGTGGTGCTTCTTGGTCGGGCGCTTTAAGCACGACCGTATTGCCGGCTACCAGTGCCGGCACGGCCGATAAAAGAGCACCCAGCAGCGGCCCGTTGAAGGGGGCAAAGATAGCAACGGCACCCAGCGGTTCCCTATATACATAATTAGTGCGCTGGTCGCCGTGCTCAATAAGCGCACCCTCCCCGTCGTCTAGTTTACCCACGTAGTAGTCGATGACGCGCTCTATCAGCGGCGGGATGCCCGTCGCCCCCTGGGGCTGGACCTTGGCTGCCGCCAGTTCGTCGGCCATGGCATAGAGCACCTCTTTCAGTTTGGCGAATAAAGTGCGCTTGTGCTCAACGCCGCAGAACTTCCACTCTGCATAAAATGCTTCGTGCGCAGCAGCAGCGGCCCGATCCACATCGGCCCAACTGGCATCGGCGACTTCGGCGACTAATGTGCCGTCTACGGGGCTATACAGGGAATAGTAGCGTCCAGATGTTGGGGGACATATTTGGCCCCCGATCAGTAAATCACTTTTTTTGATACTCACTTCATTTTCCTCCTATTGATGCGATGGCGAAACCTACTGTCGAGAGGGGGCTGCTCCCTGAGCGACGAAATAAAATCCGAAACTCTTTCACAAGTTATATGTTTGAAACTCTTCGCCTCCGCCGGCATGACGTAGATGTCTAGCCTATTAGGTACCATCGCGAATCTTGTGTTATGGTTTATATAGGTCATTTAAGTTGTGGGACAAATCCTCGGCATGGTGCCAACGCGAAAGCGATAGGTGTTCCGTCCGGCACCGTCCCGATCCATCTACCGGCATGTCAATCTTCGCAACGTCATCAACGGCTACCTATTCACCGAGGAATCGATCTTGCCATCACCGCCGACCCTGCCCGAAAATTACGACGCCCAAGCACACATGGTCGCCCATCAGGTGCGCGGGCGCATCTTTCACGCCACCATACCCTCGGTTCAACTGGCCTCTGAGCTGATGGCCAGCGGCGCACCCGCCGACCTCGCCGAAGCCACCGCCATCTTTCGCGCCGTGCTCGCCTGCCAGGAAGTGCGGGACACAGAACCGCACCGCGGCAATTTTCGCTGGGAGCTGGAAGACGAAGTCGTCGAAGATCTCAATGCCGTGCAGTTCGTGCTCTTTTATTGCATTCCCGTGCTGTGCAAAACATCAGACGCCCTGCCCTCGGACTTAGTCGCGGCTATGCGCTGCGCCGTCGCGCTGGGCCTGGAGGAAATCGTGCGCATCGATGTAGCCCCGGCCTATACCAACATCGTCCTCAAGGACATTGCCAACTCCTGCCTCGGCGGCCAGTTGTTGGGCGATGATAGCATCGGCCGGCGCGGCCGGGAAAAACTGGTGCGCTGGATGGCGCACGTGGACACCTACGGTCTGCCCGCCGAGTACAATAGCCCCAACTACGCCTCTGTCGCCGTGCGCGTACTGGGCCGCTTGGCCGAACTGACAGAGGACGAACATACCTGCATCCGCGCCCGCACCATGCTCGCTCGCCTCGGCCTTTCCGCCGCGTTACACGTACACCCCGGCATGGGTTGCTGGGCCGGCCCCTTCAGCCGCGCCTATAGCCATGCCGTCTTTAACGCCGACGCCTTTAACGCCGATGACGTGTACGCGTGGTTGGATGGCGGGCAGCTACCCGCCTGGATCGGCGACCTGCTGCAGCGCCCCGACGTGCCGCAGCAAATAGACGAAACGGCCCACGGCGAAGAGCCTGTGGCACTGAGCACCTATCACAGTCCCTCTTTCTGTCTGGGCGTGGCCTCCTGCGAACTGAAGACCCAAGAAGTCATCTTTATCGCCCTACAGTCCAGCGTATTTTACGCGCAGTACCGGCTCCTGCATGGCGCACACTGCGGCGTACTCTTTTCGCGTTATATACTCGACGACCAGTGGCTCAGCTTCCAGACGACGCCGTCGCGCGAGCCCGGACAGGTCGTTCCCGAAGAGGGCCACTTCTACGGCGCACATGAGCGGGGTCGCGCCATCGGCCTCTACGCCCCGCGCAGCTTGGACGCTTGGACGCGGCGTACTAGCGCCAAAGCCGTGCTAGTGTGGACCGAGATCGAGCAGGTTGACGAGATCTGGATCGGCCAGCATAAAGTAGATTCTCTGCCGGCGGCAGTGCCCCGGGGCAAGGTGGTCGTTGTCGGCAGCGGCGCTCTGTGGACGGCCGTCCGGCCGCTCGAGCTGACCAATCTGGGCGGCGGTGCCCCCATACGCCTAGGCGAACTGGATGGCCAGCTAGCTTTGGAGATGTACAACTATACAGGACCGGCCAAGACTTTTTGGGAAATGGCCAAACCCAGTTCCTTTTACCAGGGCCAGCCCCGCTGCGGTTTCTACGCCGAACTGGCCGAGCGTACCGACTATGCCAGCGGTGCCAATTTTGCCGCTCAGGTCGCGACTGGTACGCTCGTCGACGAGGCGGCCCCGCCTGCCACCTATACCACGGGTGGCGAGCGCACACTCCGCGTGGAGTACGCGCGCGACGACCGCATACTCGGCATCGAAGTCGATTTGTATGAGTGGTCGCTAAAGCGGCGTTGGACCCAGGATGGCTCCCTAAGCTGGCCCATGCATGAGTCGCCTTACGCCCGACAGAGTGCTTCCGGACAGGTCTCCATCGGCGGTGCTACTCTCACCTGCGACAAGGGCCCGATATGGCTCTGCGCTTGCCCGAGAGGCAAAAGGTATGTTGCCGCTTATAGCGGAATTGGGATGACCTCGTTAAGGTTGGAGGTGCCCGGCGATGTAGTCGAGCTAGCTGAAATGGGTGCGGGCACGGTGATTTGGGACGAGGGCCAAGTAAAAATAGAAGCCATATTGCCCTAATTCGGCTGCCGAATGGATCGAATCAACTTCCGTATCAAGCCGACCGAGTGCGCTGGAAAGTCGCCCTTGCGCCCAGCAACGGACAGATCGCTCGCACACCGACTGCTCCTGAAATAATCCGTATGAATACTCGCAAGGACCTTGCCCGCCTTCTTCCGTTGACGGGGGTTTTTCGGCGACGACAATCTGAGACCGCTTTACTTCCACAGCAGCCGGAAGTAAAACAGCGGATTCGCCAACATCTTGCGCGGCACGGCGTTGGCCATCATGCCGCAGATCATGTCGCTGACCTCGGCATTTTTGGCAGCCTTGCGAATGACCAAGTTCATCAAGTAGGGCCAGCGGCCCAAATTATGCAGCTTGGTGCTCATCTTCAGCTCGCTGCCCAGCGCATCCCACAGTCGGTCCTCATAGCAGCTCAAAAAGCCAGCCGAATAATCCCCGGCCTCACAGGCTTGGACTGCGGTCTCCACAGCAAAGCGAGCCGAGTACAGAGCATTGCCAATGCCCTCGCCCGTGAACGGGTCAATCAGGCCGGCCGCGTCGCCCAAGAGCAGAAAGCCGTTGCCGTGCGCCGGCCGCCGCCGCGAGCCAACCGGCAGGTTCCAGCCGACCGGGTCTTCGAGTGGGCGGGCGTTGCGGAAGCGCGTACCAAAGGACGCGCTCGCCACGGCGGCTGCGAGCGCGTCCTTGAGGTCAATGCCGCACGCCTTGATGTCTCGGTGATCCATGCCGATGCCCACATTGGCGCGGCGGCCCTCTAGGGGGAAGATCCAAAAATATCCGGGCCGCACCTCGTCTATAAAGTGCAATTCGATCTGATCGCTCAGGCCCGCCACGCCCTCGAAGTATTGCCGCAAGGCCACCATCCAAGCGCGGCTCTCATGGCGATACAACCCGCTCTTGCGAGCGACGATCGAGTTGAAGCCATCGCACCCCAACACCAAGGGTGCGCGAAATTCCAAGCGCGTACCGTCGCCTGTGCGCCCCCGCACCCCGCAGACCTGCTCGCCCTCTCTGAGGAGCTCGCGCACGGCAAAACCCTCTAGGGTGTGGGCAGCCGCGGTGCGCGCCTTGGCAAAGAGAAAGTCGTCGAAGACCTCGCGGCGGATGACAAAACCCTCCATCGGCAGCACCCGGCCGGTCAGGACGTTGTGCAAGTCGTAGCGGCTCAGGTCGATGGACGCGACCGCCGCGTCCGGGCTGCTGAATACAATGCGGGCAATGGCTGCCCCAGGCAGATTGCACACCTCCTCAAAGAGCCCCAGCTCGTGGAGGATGGCCACCGTCTTGCCGGAGAGGGCGTCGCCGCAAATTTTGTCGCGGGGGAAGCACTGCTTGTCTAGCAGTAGGGTCGCCAGCCCGTGGTGCTGTGCATACAGCGCGGCCGCGGCACCAGCCGGACCGCCGCCGACGATGATTAGGTCGTAGGTTTGCACGTAGCTCAGAAAATAGCTCGTCCGGCCCTCGCTACAAGGGCGCAAGCCGAATTTGCTTTACGGGTGATCTTCCTTACATTTTTGGCTTTGTCAACGCAATCGCCAAAGGAGCCGCAACGCGATGTCCGAAGACGTCAAAACCGAAAATCCACACGTCGAAAAACGGGCCTTTCAAACCGAGGTCCAACAGCTACTCCACCTGCTGGTCCACTCGCTGTACACCCAAAAAGAAATTTTCTTGCGCGAGCTGATTTCTAACGCCTCAGATGCGCTGGACAAAATCTATCACCGCTCGTTGACTGACCGCAATATCCTCGACCCGGACGCCGAATTGGACATCGAAATCGAGGTGTCGAGCAGCAACAAGACCCTGACAATCCGCGACCGGGGAATCGGCATGGCCCGCGACGAGGTCAGTGAGAATATCGGCACCATCGCCCGCTCTGGCTCGGCCGAATTTGCCTCCAAGCTGGCCGATGCCGGCGATGAGCAAGAGAAGCTCAAACTGATCGGCCAGTTCGGGGTGGGCTTCTACTCGGTATTCATGGTAGCCGACCGGGTGGTGCTCACTACGCGCTCGGCCGACCCGGATGCCGACGGAGTGCTGTGGGAATCCACCGGCGACGGAGCCTACACCCTATCTCACGCCGACAAGGCCGACCGCGGTACCGAGATCAAGCTCTACATCCGCTCGGACTGCGAGGAATTTCTCGACGCCCATCGGCTAGAGGCCATCATCCGCAAGCACTCGGATTTTGTCGCGTACCCCATCAAGGTCGCCGGCAAACAGGTCAACGACACGGCCGCCTTGTGGACTAGGCCGCGCAACGAAATTACCCCCGAGCAGTACAACGAATTTTACACGCACCTGACTGGCGACCCCGACGAGCCGCTCGCGTACGAGCACATCGTCGTGGATGTGCCGATCCAATTCTACGCCGTGCTCTACATCCCCAAGCGCACACCGGCCCAATGGCTGCACGCGGAGCCGACGATCTCGCTCAACCTGCACGTCGCACGGGTCTTTATCCAAGACGACTGCAAGGAGCTTCTGCCGCTGTGGCTGCGCTTTGTGCGTGGAGTGGTTGACTGCGACGACCTGCCTCTCAACGTCTCGCGCGAAACCCTCCAGCAAAATCCCATCATCGCCAAAATACGCGCCACCTTAGTCCGGCGCATCATCGGCATGTTAGAGGGCATGGCTAAAAAGGACGAGGCGCAGTACATGGCCTTTTGGCATGCCTTCGGCACCATACTCAAAGAGGGCGTGGCCACCGATGCTGCGCACCAAGCCCAACTTGCCAAGCTCCTGCGCTACCGCTCCTCGCTGGCCGACGACGACGCGCCCTACATCTCGCTGCAGAATTACGTCGATCGGATGCAGAGCGAGCAGGATAAGATCTACTACCTCGCCGGCGAGAGCAAAGAGGCCATCGCCCAAAGCCCTCTATTGGAGGCCTTCCGCAAGCGCGGCATAGAGGTGCTCTACCTCGACGAGCCAGTCGATGAATGGGTCGTCCAAGGGCTACAAAAGTTCGCCGACAAAGAGTTCCAAGGCGCGGATGCGGCCGAGTTGAACTTGGAAGAGGACGCAGTCGAGTTAGAAGGGGTCAACGATCAGAAGGCCGAGACCATCGAGCTGATCTCCTTTCTCAAGAACAAGCTCGCCGGCCGGGTCGAGGACGTAGTCGAGTCCAAGCGGCTGACCGACAGCCCTTGTCTGCTGGTCGCCAGCCAAGATGGCCTAAGCCGCAACATGGAGCGGCTGATGAAAATGACCGACCGCGAGTTCAAGGGATCGTTGCGTACGCTAGAAATCAATCGCCAACACCCGATCATCCGCAACATGGCCGCCGTGCTCAAGCGCGACCGCGACTCCGAACAACTGGAGAGCTGGGCACATTTTCTGGTTGATTTCGTATTGCTGGGCGAGGGCACGGTCGAAGATCCACAGCGGCTGAGCCAGAGCTTGCAGTCCATCATGGGCGCGGCCACTGCGCACGGCGCCGAGGAGAATTAGACATGTCGGATCAAGTGCGCCAACAAGCCCTAGCCGCACGCGCAGCGTCGCGCGTCCTCGCTGCGGCTTCCGAAGAGGTGCGCAACCAAGCCCTCGAAACCATTGCTGCGGCTCTCGAAGCAAATCGAGAGCGCATCTTGGCCGCCAACGCCGAGGATCTAAAAGCCGGTGAGCAAGATGGGCTGACCCCGCCCTTGCTCAAGCGGCTCGACCTGAGCGGGCGCAAATTCGCCAGCACGGTGGAGATGGTGCGCGGCGTTTGCGCCCAGCCCGATCCCCTCGGCCAAACCCAGAGCGCGACCGAGCTAGACGACCGGCTCCACCTCTATCGAGTGACCGTGCCCATCGGCGTGATCGGCGTAATCTTTGAATCCCGGCCCGACGCCTTGGTGCAGATCGCCTCCCTGTGCCTCAAGTCTGGCAATGCCGCCCTGCTCAAGGGAGGGCGCGAGGCCACCGCAACCAATCAGACTCTCGCCGAGGTAATGTGCCAAGCCACGCATGGCATCTTGCCGGAGGGGTGGATGGCACTCTTGCCGGGCCGCGAGGAAGTCCGTGCGCTCCTTGGCGAGGAGGACCTGATCGACCTAATCATCCCGCGTGGCAGTAACGAGTTTGTGCAATACATCATGCACAACACCAAGATCCCGGTCATGGGCCACGCCGACGGGATCTGCCACGTGTACGTCGATGCCAGCGCAGACCTAGACAAGGCCGTGCAGATCGCCGTCGATGCCAAGACCCAGTACGTGGCCGTGTGCAACGCGGCCGAGACTCTGCTCGTACACAGCCGCGTAGCCGCGGCCTTTTTGCAGCGGGCTGTGCCGGCGCTGCTTGCAAGGGATGTGGAACTACGCGGCGACGAGCGCACCATTGCCCTTGCCAACGCCAACGGGCAAGTCAAACCAGCCGCCGAAGCCGACTGGTCCACCGAATACTTAGACTTGATGCTGGCGGTAAAAGTCGTCGATAGCACGGCCGAGGCCATCGAACACATCAACGCGTACGGCAGCCATCACACAGACGCGATCGTGGCCGAAGACCCGGCGGCCGCACGCACCTTTTTGCGCGAGGTGGATTCGGCCTCGGTGATTCACAATGCTTCGACGCGCTTTGCCGATGGCTTCAAATACGGGCTAGGGGCCGAGGTCGGCATCAGCACCAATCGCCTTCACAGCCGCGGCCCAGTAGGCCTAGAGGGCCTCGTCATCTACAAGTACATTCTCCAAGGGGACGGCCACATCGTCGATATGTACGATGGCCAGCATCAGCGCCCCTTCGCCCATCGCCCCCTCGACCAGCACTGGCAGGCCTGACATGAGCGAGTACACCACGGATTCGACCTACACTCCTGTGGAGCGCCACATCTTTCTCTGCGCTACCCCCACCAAGCCCAAGTGCCACAGCGACGGCACCGGGGCCGAGTGCTGGGAGTACCTGAAAAAGCGGTTGTCCGAATTGGGCTACGGCCATCCGGGCAAGGGCGGCATTCACCGCACCAAGGCCGACTGCCTACGCGTCTGCGAATCCGGGCCGACGGTGGTGGTATATCCCGAAGGCGTCTGGTACCACTCCGCGACCGTCGAAAAGCTGGAGCGCATCATCCAAGAGCACTTGATCGGCGGGCAGGTTGTAGAAGAGCTAGTCAACCGCGAGCCGTTCCGCAACCTGTAGTCACACAGGGGGCCTCAGCCGGCCACAAAAGCGCATGGTGAGCAAATCCAAACCCAAAAAACACATCGACCTAGAGATCAAGGACGCCAGCCTGATCTTCGACCGCGTCTGGAGCGACATAGAGCAAGAGTTCGGTCGCGCCAAGCTCTGCTTCCCCGGAGAAATTATCTGGCTCGGCGGCGCACCCGGGGCCGGCAAGGGCACCAATACCCCCTTCATTCTCGAAGCGCGGGGTATTACGGCCGCGGCCATAGTGATCAGCGACTTGCTCGACAGCCCTCGCGCCCAACAGATCAAGAACGCCGGTGGCTTAGTCGGCGACGAGGAGGTCACTTACCTACTCTTGCACAAGCTGCTCGACCCAATATACGAGCGCGGCGTGATCGTCGATGGCTTCCCGCGCACTCAAGTGCAGGTCGAGTGCCTCAAACTATTCTACGACAAGATGACCGAATTGCGCGAGGAATTCCGCAATCACAACTTCCCGCGCCCCCTCTTTCGCACTGTGTTGCTCTTCGTCGATGAAGAGGTCAGCGTCGAGCGCCAACTCCACCGCGGTCGGGAGGCTCAGGAGCGCAATCGCAAGGCCACGGAGTCAGGTGTCGGCCAGCTCGCCGAGATCCGCGCCACCGACCTCGATCCAGCGGCCGCACGCAAGCGCTACCAAGTTTTCAAGGAAACGACCTTTGAAGCACTGCGCTCGCTGCGCGCTATTTTTCACTTTCGCTTCATCGACGCCAGCCAGTCGCTCGCCAAGGTGCAACAGGAGATCGAGGAGGAGTTTTCCTACCAGAGTTCGCTGGAGCTTTCGCACAAAACCTTCGACCGCGTCCGCACCATCACGCCGGCCAGCCGCCTCGTGCTCTACGCCCGCCAAGAGCTAGTCAAAAGGCTGGAGATCTACAACGAGGATCATCCCGAACTGTTCCAGCGGGTCATCGACAAAGTTCACTCCAAGTTCATGCCCATTGTCACCCGCTATGCCATTACCGGCATGACGCTCGTCAACTCCGAGGACGCGCTCTTTGACAATCCTTTGGCCTTGGCCATGTTGATCGACATCTTTTCCGAGCGCGGCTATCAGGCCCTCGTCGATGTCGAATCCATAGAGGTTCCTCACCGCATTGACTCCCACACACACGAAATTGTCTGCCGGCAGAAGCGCGTCTATCGCTTTCAGATTCGCTTTGCGGCCTCAGCCATCCGGCACGGGACCGACTAACTCGGCCCGATCTGCCCTTCTGCGAGCATGGTAATTAGGGCCGAGTCCTCCGCGTCGAGGGGGAGCAACACCCGGCCGCGGCGGCGGCTCGACTCATAGGTAGCGAAAATTAGTTCGGTCGCTTGCAGAGCCTTGCGCGCCGACAAGCGCGGCTCCGCACCGCTGGCGAGACAGGCAATCAGATCGAGCACCGACAGCACGGTGTCGCCGCCTGGCGGGACGACATCGGCGAGCTCTTCATCCGCGAAGTCCTGCCACGCCTCACCCGCACGCAACAGCCGCAGCGGTGCGCGCTCTGCGCCGCCAACTTCGATGATGCCTTCGCTGCCGATGAGGCGATTGCGCGGGCCTTGTACGTGCGCGGCACCCGTGCCGAGCAGACCCTCGACGCCGTTTTGCCAGCGGATCCACGATAGGCCGCTAGTTTCTAAGGGCACGCCAAAGACCGCGTGCTCGGATTCGACGGCAATCTGGCCCATGACCCATTCGGCGGGTACTTCGTCGTTGTAAAAGAAAAACATGTCAAACCAATGAGTGCCCCAATCAAACAGGTTGGAACACGCCCCTTCGAGCCGCTGGAGCGCACCTATGGCCCCTGCGTCGAGCAATTGTTTGGCCTTGACAAACGGAGCACCAAAGCGGCGTTGGTGGCAGAAGGTGAGGAGCACGCCGCGGTCGGCGCAGGCTCGGGCGAGCACCTTGGCGTCGCCCCACGTGCTGGCCATGGGCTTTTCGCAATGGATGGCTTTGACGCCGGCTGTGGCCGCGGCTTCGACCATTTCTCGGTGCTGGACGGTCCACGTGCAGACGCTCACTACATCGAGGGCTTCGCGCTCTAGCATGGCGCGATAATCTTCGTACGGGGACGCCACGGCAAAGTCCTCGGCAAAGGATGTGCGGGCCGCTGCCACCGGGTCGGCACAGGCCGCGATTGCGACTTGGGCGGAGGCTTGGTAGCCCTCGGCGTGGCTTCGACCGCGAGCGCCGCAGCCGATCACACCGGCTTTGTACTGAGTCATTTTGTGCTCCGTCTGTGTTTGCGTAAAGTTGCGCGTTGTAACTGACGTTACGGACCGACTTCTCCGGTATGAGATGCTTCGACTCCGCTGTGCTCCGCTCAGCATGACCAAGAGCGCACCAACACCTGTCGTGCCGAGCGAAACGCTTCACCTCGCCTTTAGGCGACACAGCATCTCATACCCAATGCCTGTGCGTAACATCAGTTCGTAAAATAGAGATCCCATCGCCTCGCCATCAAACGCAACAGGAGAACGCCATGCCCATCACCGACGCCCTCCCCGACATGGAACGCGTGCTTAAATTTTTCAGCGCGACCAACGACAATCCCCAAAAGCTCACCCGCGCCCAGATTCGCCAGTTCAACGAACAGGGGTACATCTGCCCCTTGGACGTGTTCACGCCGGAAGAAGCCACGGCCAATCGCCGCTATTTCGACGCACTCATGGCCCAAGCCCAAGCCAGCGGGCACAACAGCTATTCAATCAACGGCTGGCATCGCCACTGCCGAGGCATCTACGACTTGTTGCACGAGCCGCGCATTCTCGATTGCGTCGAAGACCTCCTCGGCCCCAACCTCGTCAGCGTTATGACTCACTACTTTTGCAAGGAGCCGGGCGACCAAAAACAGGTCGTCTGGCACCAAGACGCCTCGTACTGGCCGCTGACCCCGAGCAAGGTGGTGACCGCTTGGCTGGCCATCGACGATGTGGATGAGGAAAACGGGCCGATGACCGTCGTCCCCGGCTCGCATTTGCACGGGCAGATTCCCTTTGAGCACAGCACCGCCGAAGAACAAAATGTGTTGGGGCAGAGTGTGCGCTCGCCGCTCCAGTGGGGCAGCGAGCCGGTGGCCTTTATCATGCGAGCCGGTCAGATGTCCTTGCACACCGACCTGCTCTTGCACGGCTCGGCCCCCAACCGCTCCACGCGCCGCCGCTGCGGCCTGACGCTGCGCTACATGCCGCCCGAGGTGCGCACCCGTGAAGAGAAGCGCGCCAACGGCTATATCTGCCGTGGCACCGACTCAAGCGGCTACTGGATTGACCTCCCCGTGCCAACCGGAGACGAGATGCTATCGAAGGCCTAGCTGCCGTGGCCCTACCGGAAACCTTTCGCGCCCGCTTGGAGGACATGCTCCCGGCCGAGCACTTTGCCGCCTGCTGGCAGAGCCTAGCCGCCGAGCAGCCTACGGCCTTCCGCGCCAACTCGCTCAAGGGTACGCCTGACGCGCTCGTTGCCGAGCTAACGGCTGCGGGCTTCGCCCTGACGCCGCTGGGCTGGAAGGGCGACGCCTTTGTCGTTCCGGCTGCCCAACGCCGCGCCCTCACCGAGTGTGCAGCCTACCGCGAAGGCCGGCTCTACATCCAAAACCCCTCTAGCATGGTGCCGCCGATTCTTTTGGCGCCGCAAAGCGAGGAGTGCATTCTCGACCTTGGGGCCGCTCCGGGCAGCAAGACTTTGCAGCTCGCCGAACTGATGGGCAATCAAGGGCGCATCTGGGCTGTGGAGTCCGTGCGCGGTCGCTTCTTTCGCCTGCGGGACAATCTGGCGCGGCACGGAGCCGAGAACGTGCAAGTCCATCTCGCCGACGGAACCCGCATCTGGCGTCGGCATCTGGAGCGATTCGACCGCGTACTCCTCGACGCGCCGTGCTCGTCCGAAGGGCGGTTCCACGCCGATACGCCCAAAACTTATGCCTATTGGAGCGAGAAGAAGATCGCCGAAATGAGCCGCAAACAGCGGCGGCTCTGCTACTCGGCCGTGCAATGCCTCAAGCCGGGCGGAGTGCTAGTCTATTCGACCTGCACCTTTGCGCCCGAAGAAAACGAGGCCGTCATCAACCGGGTGCTGCGGCAGTTTACCGGTGCCCTAACCGTAGAGGACATCGCGCTGCCTTTTGACAATGTGGCACCGGGCTTGAGCCAGTGGCGAGACAAGGCGTTTGACGCGCAGGTGCAGCGGGCCAAGCGAATTTTGCCGCTGGGGGGGATGGAGGGGTTTTTCGTGTGCCGGTTGCGGAAGACGGCGAGTACGAGGTAGGGGAAGTCACGAACCGTGGCTCATGCATGCGCTCCAAAAGCTCAGTCCAATCTCTACCGGCTCACAATTCGCGATACGTCCCTTGAAATACCTCTCTAACGTGCCAGCCTATGAAATCCACCTTCGGATAATAGGATCGCCTTTGTGGAAAGTTGATTTTTTTGCCGTGAAACCGCATTAGCCATTCTCTAAATCCAACTAATCCATGTGCATCTTCTGATACTAGTATCTCCCACTGCTTAGACAGAGTAAAAGCTCCGCGGTCAAATAGTTTATGGTGCAGCACACACAGAGTCAGTCCATTCACCACCCGATTAGGTCCACCTGCTGCATGCCATTTTATATGAGATGCTTCTAACCCAATGGGAGAATGCCCCAATTTCACATCAAAGCCACAGATGGCACATCTGTATTCATAAGCTCTGAGGACATTTTCTCTAAAATGGGAATCGCGCCTTCTCGTCTCAAAAACCCGTAGAGTAGGTTCAATGTTAACAGCCTGTAAGATGTCTCCGTGAATTGAAGGAGGAAAGTGAGCGTCTAATAAGTTGTGAATGATTTCAAAAGTTAGTTTGGAATCATTCTGAAACTGTGTGGCAATAGCTTCGTGGAAACCACCAGAAACACTACGAGCAAGAAGATCGCTTTTTCTGGCATTTCCAGAAGCGTCTGGCACAATTTGGTCGGCATCGGTTACTTCCCAAACACTATCATTACGCAATCGCCAAAATGGATACTGGGACCCCTGCTTTGATCGTCTAGGTCCAAACTCCTGTAGCAACCTCCCAAGTTCCTCATCTACCTCGCAGTATGGAATGAACCGGCTTTCGCCGCGCAGCAATTTTCCAATTGCATATAGAACCAGTAGGGGTTTGTGCGGTGCTCTTTCCCCCGTCCTTCTCCATATCCTAAGGGTCGCAAATTTCTGAGTAATTAATTCTCGGTCCATTTTTTAGTATATAACCTAACTACACGACAGCGATAATCGGGTACTGTGTAGTAGTTGGGTTTGTTTTTTTCTATTGTCGATGAGGTGTTGTATCGCATCAAGCCTTCGTCGAAAGAGGCTTTGGGCCAAGGCTCCATGTTTTCTGGTCGGCGTCGGTGCTCACCGACGAGCAGACTCCGCAGGAGGGTCAAGGCGAGTACCCCCACGAGTCGGAGGATTCGTTCGGGTGCCCGCAGGAGAGTCGTTTCTAGACCAAAGCCTTTGGACTTGAGAGAGCCGAACGCCGTCTCAGCCGCCCAGCGCGGTTGATACAAAGCAACCACGGCGTCGAAATCTCTTCGATTGGTGGCCAAAAACAGGCGCGCTCCCTTGGGCGGACGATGGCATATAATATGAACCGCTACTGATTATCGCCTCATATAAGCCGACGTTTTCATAGGCGCGGGTGGTGTTTTTGGGTTGGCGGCGGGTAGTATGCTCCAAGGGTCGGTAGCGTCCATCGGCGGTTTCCATCGTGTGGTTCGCCCGCAAGCAGATGACGAAATCCTCTTGGCACTGCAACATATGGCGAAGCCAATCGCCGCCAATACATTCTCGGTCGGCCAACAAGCAGCAGCGCGGCGCTGGCAGATAGCCTAACGATCGATCCAATAGGTGGATTGGGTCGTTCATCGAGGCGTCGTCCGTCCGACCCAAGGACATTGATTCAATCGGGATCGAGACGCGCGGATGCACCACACCTAAGCACAACAGATTGCGACGGGTTGGGCCGTATGGCCAGTGGGTCCGATCCAAGGTCAACAAGACCTGCTTGCTCGGCTTGACCACGTGTCGCACCATCAGTTGGGTGCTTATCTGCGGCGACCACGTGCCGCCGAGAAATCGCTGCAAGCGGCGATACTGGCTGGTGATGGTAGCCGACCCTCAAACGGCGATGGCCACCTGCTTCATACTGACCGAACGGGTCTGCATCAACGCGTACAACAGACTGGGCAACAGGTCGAGTCATCGAGCAAGTCCCTTGACGTAGCACCCGTTTTAACATCTGAATCATTTTCACAGTCAGTTCCAAGGGATTAGCGTCGATGAATTCACGGCGGGATAATCCCGCTATTTCGGCCGCCCGGCTCTGGGAGACAAGCTCCATTTCGTACCATTTCACCGCTGAAACACGCTTGCTTCACCCTGCCTTGTCACGCCAGCTATCTCGCCTACTTCACCGCGCCTTTAGGCGTGTTGACGTAAGCAAGCGCGGAGTGGACTGACTAGGGTTTATCTCAAAACAAAACGCTCAAAACAGAAAGTTGAGTTTGCTTCGGCAGTAGGCTATCTTCCCTCTATGATCAACCTGACCGGAGGAGAACCACATCCATGAACTGGATTGAAATGTGCCAAAACAAGGCCCTGCAGGACCTACCCTTCAAGATCGAACTAAACGAATGGGGGCAAATCACCATGACGCCGGCCTCAAATAAACACGGCCATATCCAAGTCCTCATCGCCTTCAAATTGATGCAGCAAAAAACAGTAGGACGCGTCCTGACCGAGTGCTCGATCCAGACCAGCCAAGGCGTCAAAGTCGCTGATGCGGCTTGGGGTTCGGACGCCTTCTTCGCCCGCCACGGGATGGACACGCCCTATCTCCAAGCACCGGAACTATGCGTCGAAATCCGCTCGCCCTCTAACTCCATCGGCGAGATGCTGGCCAAGAAGGATCTGTACTTGGCGCGGGGTGCCCAAGAATTTTGGCTCGTTGACGAAGAAGGTCGCCTGAGCTTCTACTCCTATGGCGGTGAACAAGAGCAATCAATCCTGTTCGCCGACTTTCCTTCAGCCCTAGCCGTTCCAGAGTAACTGTGCAGATGCATTCCGCCAAACAATTCGGCGCGGGACAAGCTGGCTAGGATATAGTGCTGCATCAACTCCTGCAATTTTCACCGGGGCCACCGCAACACGCGCCGAGCGTGAACACCGAGACCGCGCGACCGCTGGCCCCGGCATCGCCAAGGGAGACCCCATGACCGAACCCGTAACGCAGGCCCAAGCCCACGACCGCCGCATTGGACGGCTAGAAGGAATCGCCGAGCAGTTAGACCGTCGCTTGGACCGTATCGAGCGAGCCATCAACGCCACCAATGCCCGCATGGATGCCACTAATGCCTGCATTGAACGCTTAACCCGCTGGCTTATCGGCATCCCGCTTGCCAGCCTCATCGCGCTGGGTACGCTGATTTTGTCGCGCCAGCCCTAATCCGATCCGCACCCTCCTCTTTCCCGCAAACAACAGATGATCAACGTACTGCGTCGCCAATTTATCGAGTGGGGCCTCGGCAAGGACTTCGGCGAAGACCTCGCTGCACTGGTCGGCTTGGTCTTGGTGGCCTTCGTCGCCTTGCTCGCCCATCGTCTAGCGAGAGGGCCTCTACTCCGCGGCCTCGACGCCATCATTCGTCGCACCGATATCCCTTGGGACGACGCCCTAATCGAGTGCCGGGTCCTACACCGGCTGGCCCATCTAGTCCCCGGCCTCATCTTCTACCACCTAGGGCCACTGGCTTTAGAAGGCCACCCCGTTTCAGTCAGTATCATCCAGACCGCGGCGCATATTTATCTGGTGCTCTCCGGCTTACTAGCTATTGAGGCGTTGATAAGCGCGGGCGTCCGCATCTATCACAGCACTAGGGCCTCGCACGAAGTCTCCATTAAGGGGCTGGTGCAGTTTCTCAAGATTCTCCTCTACTTGCTCGGCGGCGTCATCGTCGTCTCAATCTTAAGCGGCCAATCGCCGCTTTACTTGCTCGGCGGCCTGACGGCGACGACCGCGGTCCTACTCTTGATCTTCCGCGACTCGATCCTCGGGTTGGTCGCCGGCATCCAGATCTCGGTAAACCGCATGGTCGCCTACGGCGACTGGATTGAAATGCCCCAATACGGGGCCGACGGCGACGTGCTCGACATAACGCTGACGACGGTCAAGGTCCAGAACTGGGACAAGACCATCACGACCATCCCCACCTATGCGCTGATCAGTGAGTCGTTCAAAAACTGGCGCGGAATGCAAAACTCGGGTGGGCGGCGGATCAAGCGGGCGATCTACCTCGATGTCAGCACCATCGAGTTTTGCGACGAGGAAATGATCACCCGCTTCGCCAAAATCCAGTACATCACCGCCCATATTGAGCGGAAGAAGAAAGAGCTAGCCGCATACAACAAGCTCAACCAAGTGGACCTTTCGCATCTGGTAAATGGCCGGCGCATGACCAATATCGGCACCTTCCGCGCATACGTATGGGCCTATCTGCAAAACCATCCGCAGATCAACCAAGAGATGACCTTTTTGGTGCGTCAGCTAGCTCCGACCTCCAAGGGGCTACCCATTGAAATCTATGTCTTCTGCAAGGATAAGGTCTGGGCTAACTACGAGGCGATTCAGGCCGACATTTTCGACCACCTCTTCGCCATTGTGCCCGCCTTTGATTTGCGGGTTTTTCAGGAGCCGACGGGGACGGATTTTCGCACGCTGGGGACACCGCAGTAAGATGAGAAGCGTTGGCCTTAGTTGGCCTTTGGATGGCTTGCATCAGCCGACCGTTTCGCCTAATCAACTGACGTTATGCAGTCAGACAAGTCAGCAAATAGATCAATAGACGAATTCCATCCTGTCTCGACAGGGCAACCACGAGAGTTGCCCCTACCGCATCGCCGTAGGGGCCGTCCCTTGTGGCAGCCCTTAGGATCCCTATGTCCACTGAACACTTGCTCTACACCACCGCGTCCAGTTTCATCGGCGAGCTGTTCATAGCCGGCGACCGCACCGGCTTGCGGCACATCCAGTTCAAGGGCCGCGACTTTACCCCGCCGCCGGATTGGCAGGCCGTGGCTACCTTGCCCTATCCGGTCGTCGAACAGCTTGATTCTTACTTCGCCGGGCACCTGCGAGACTTCGATCTGCCGCTCCATCCCCAAGGAACGGCGTTTCAGCGCAAAGTCTGGGCCGCACTCTTGGAGATTTCCTACGGCGAGACGATTTCCTACTTGGAGCTAGCCCGCCGCATAGGCAACCCAAGCTCGGTCCGCGCCATTGGCTTGGCCAACGGCAGGAATCCCCTGCCGATTGTCGTGCCTTGTCACCGCGTCATTGGCAGCAACGGCGCACTAGTCGGCTACGCCGGAGGGCTGCCGATCAAAAGAGCACTACTCGCCCTTGAAGGTGCGCTTGTTCCTCAACTCGGTCTCTTTTCAGACGATTTCTAAGGCTGGAGGTCTCATGTCCACGTATCGCGTTGCTATCATAGGCACGGGGCGCGTCGGCTATCAGTTCAGTTTTTCCGACCTGCCCGACAACCACGCCGCCGCCGTTGTTCAACATCCCTCCTGCGAGTTGGTCGCCGGTGTCAACCGGGGGCGCGAAAAGCTCGATGCCTTCGGCGAGCGCTTAGGCGTGGAGGCACTCTACCACGACTATCGGCAAATGCTCGCCGAGGTCCAACCCGACATCTGCATCGTCGCCACCCACCCCGAGCTCCACACCGAAATGGTCACTAGCTGCGCCCGTGCCTCCTCGACGCGAGCTATCATCTGCGAAAAGCCGATGGCTCTCTCGCTGGGGGAATGCGACCAGATGATAGCGGCCTGCCAAGCGGGGGACGTGCTTTTGCAGATCAATCACAACCGCCGCTGGCACTCCGAGTGGGTTCTCGCCAAAACGCTCCTCGACGAGGGAGCTATCGGCGAGCTAAACCACATCTACTGCTACATGGACGGGGGCAAGCCAGCACCTTGGTGGCGCAGCGAGAACGAAGGTCCCTTACTGCACGATTTCACCCACTATTTCGACCTGATGGATCTCTACGCCGGCGAAGTGGATTGGCTGTGCGGCATGGCTGAACAGCGCATGCGCCCTTGGGCTGTCGAGGATTTTTCGGCGGCTATGCTCAAATTCAAAGGGAGGGCCACTGGGCTGATCTGCGGTGCCGAGCTGACGCAGTACAACGATAACGCCTTCGAGCTGCGCGGCACGACCGGCCTGATCCGCATGGACCTCGAGCAAATCCGCCTTTTTCAGTCTAAGGTCTCGCTGTCCGAGCCTGACAGCGGCTTTGAGTGGAGCAGCCTCGAAGAAATCGAAGTCGAGCGGCCGGCTCCGGTCTCTACGTACGTCGTAGCACTGTCCGAGCTGATTGGCGCCCTTGAAAGCCGCGGCACCTTGCGCAGCGACGGCACTGTGGGTCGCCGCTCGTTGGAAATGGTCATGGCCATCTATCAGTCGCAGCTAGAGGGCAATCGCCCCGTTCACTTCCCCGTCTCGCTCGCCGAATCCGGCGTCGAGGCACTGCGTCGGACTGGGCGTTTTCAAGCAAAAAACTAAACCTTGAGGCAAGGCGTCATTCGGCGACACATCGCCTATCCCTGCGTTGGGCACTGAGCAGTCCGAAGCATACCCATAGCACTCGTTCGTCTCGGCTTCAAAGGCGTTTTATACGCGGAGTAAATTACGAATTCCCAAGGACCGCCGCAGGGCTTGGAACCCAAGCCTGAGTAGCGACAATCCTCAACTGACGCGCCCGCGCGGTCGCCGACAAGCGCGTCGATTTCCTGTCGCATCTCCGCTAGCTATGCACGGTCACCATCCTCGGTCCGCTGGTCGCCATTGTTGTCTCCAGCGATAGGATCAGAGTCGCCACAAGCGACGAGGGAAACGGCAATTAGTGCCGCCGCAACCAAGTATCGCATGATCTTCCGCTCTGTTAAAAGATACCTAACCTGCTTGCCATTCAAGTCGACCGCTAGCGCTAGAATGCACGATCTTCAAGCGAAAGATTCCCCCACCGCGTAGCGATAACTGCATCCGCAAAAATCTGCCCTAAGTGAAACACAATACAAGGTATTGCTATCAACCCCTTCTGCTCGGGCGACACCGCTGAGTCCGGCAAAAATGCCAGCACCGTCATCGCCACCGGCAAGGTCTTCTGGCTCGCCATCAGCACAATGGCCTTGCGCGCCGCCGCCTCAAGTTGCAAAAGCACACAAGCACCACCGTTGAGCAGCAGATAGAGCGCGTGGATTGCCAGTCCAGACAACACCAGAATCAACAAGCTCACCGGCTCTACCTCGACTAGCCGTCCAGAAGACTCGCTGAATTTCATCCACGGAATTGAGATCAGCACCGCGTTGCTGGCCAAACTCAACCGCGAGCGCTGGGCGTTGATCCAATCAACGGCGAAGCGCCGCAGGTACTTGCCGACGCCCAAGGGCAGCAAGATCGAAAGACAGAGTTTGGCGAACAGATCGCTGGCCGAAAGCTCGACCTGGCCTAAGGAACTCAGAAGATGCGCTAACACGAAGGGTACCGTGAAGATGCCGGCAATATTGGTCAGCACCGTCAAAAGCAAGGCCAAGGCTACGTTGCCTCGGGCCTGCGCCGTCAACGCCACGCCCGAGGTCAGGGTAGTTGGCATGCAGCAGAATAGTGCCAGACCGAATTGGAAGGCGGGATTCATTGGGATCTGAAATGCGATTGCTGCGCCCAGAAAGGGCGTAGCGAAGAGAATCGAAACACACCCCCAAGACGTCGCCTTCCACGCGACGAGGGCAGCGTGGGCTTCGTCGGTTTTCAGCATCAGTCCCGAAAGAAAAAAGATAATACTGACCGCGACGTACTGAGTGGGCAACCCAGCCATGTACTTGCCCGGCGTCGGAAAGAAGACGCCTACCACGGCCGCGGTCACTAGACCGATGGGGAGAAATTGACTCTGTAGTAAACCCAGCATGATCGTCTCACAAAAAAGGGCCGGACGATGTCCGACCCGATCCGTGCAGCTATGCGATCTGGCTCTTGCTCACTCTCTGCTAGAGCAACTATGGGGCAGAGCTCGCAGAGATTTCACGCTTCCGCGTCGCCATTGCGGGAATCTATGGCACCTTCGCGGAACATCTGGAGAAACCCGTTGGCCGCCGGTTTTTCCGAAAACAACACGCGCAAAAAACGGACCAGCCGCATCCGCGCTTCCGTGCTGATTAGGTGTTCGACCTTGCAAGCGTCAATCATTGCGTCGTCCTCGTCCATACCGAGGCCGTCTCTGAGAAACCGCTGCACGACCAAGCGCGTTTCCTCGACCTCCTGCACCACTCTCAAGCCCTGTTCGGTAAGTTCAAGGAAGCGATTGAGGTCCTCTTGCACATAGCCGCGCTCCTTGAGGTGCTTCATTGTCGTCGAGACGCTGCCTTTGGTGATGCTCAGGTGCTTGGCGATATCCGAGACGCGCGCGTACCCGTGCGCCTCGCGCAGCTCGTGGATCGCCATCAGGTGATGCGCAGCACTGTGGCTTAGTTCGTTTTCTTCGTAGGCTCTCCAGACTTCCTCAAACATACATTTCGCCTTTCTGCCTCCGCCAAAGTCGCAGAGCCTCGTATTGAGTCATTGGCCGAGCTTGCGTAGCAAATCCACACAGCGGTTGGAATAGCCCCATTCGTTGTCGTACCATCCGAGGACCTTGACCATATTTCCTTCGAGAACATTCGTCGACAGCGCATCGAAAATACACGAGTGAGGGTTACCTATGATGTCGGCCAAGACCAAGGGATCCTCGGAGTATTCGAGGATGCCGACCAGCGCACCGGCCGCGGCGGTTTTGAACGCCTCGTTGATTTCTTCTGCATCCGCTTCGCTTTTGAGTTCGGCGGTAAAGTCGGTCAAGGAACCGTCGGGCGTTGGCACGCGGATGGCCAAGCCGTCGAGCTTGCCGTCGAGCGCGGGTAGCACCTTACCTACTGCTGCAGCGGCCCCCGTAGTCGTGGGCACCATCGATGCCGCCGCCGAGCGCGCCCGCCGCATATCACTGTGCGGAGCGTCGAGCAGGCGTTGGTCGCCGGTGTACGAGTGAATCGTATTCATCATGCCTTTGACGAGGCCGAATTTTTCGTGGAGGACTTTGACCATTGGGGCTAAACAGTTGGTCGTACAAGAAGCATTGGAAATGATTTCGTGGTCCGCTTGGATGGCACCCTCGTTGACGCCCATTACCACGGTTATGTCCGCGCCCTTGGCCGGAGCGGAAACAACGACCTTTTTGGCCCCGGCGTCGATATGGGCACGGGCCTTGCTGGCCTCGGTGAAAAAACCCGTCGCCTCCAGCACCACTTCGACCCCTAAATCGCCCCAAGGCAGGTTGGTGGGATCGCGCTCGGCCAAGATTCGGATCGCCTTGCCGTCGACTACCAAATCGTCACCAACAACCTCTACCTCGCCGGCAAAACGGCCGTGGGTGGAGTCGTATTTGAGTAGGTGAGCAAGCGTCTTGGCGTCGGTTAGATCGTTGATGGCTTTGATCTCGATTCCACCTTGCTCAACGGCAGCCCTGAACACCAAGCGACCGATTCGACCAAAGCCATTAATAGCAATAGGTAATTCTCCCATTTCCCAGTGCTTTCCTTCCTGTAAACGGTAGTAGGTATAGGGGTCTGAGAAAAGCCAACCGCGCATCTCTGCGGACTATACGACTATCCAAAGGGATATAGTACCAGGCGGATGAACGGAACTTTACAGCCCGCTGTAAAAACTTATATTGCACAATTGTGGGAAGCGTACAAGGCGGGCAAATCAGACTTGATTCTCAACTTTTGCGTTGCAAAAAGCTAATGAATAAACCCAACCCCAGCAAGAGCACTGCCGTTGACCGAGATGCGCGACGGACCAAGCCGTTGTGGGCTAGGCTGGAGGGCGGGGAGGACGATTAGAGAACAGAGAAGCGATGCGAGAGGAAGGCATAACCTTGGAAAAGGTGCTGCTGTGCATCGACGAGCAGCAGCGAACCTATGTCGAACAACTGAAAGCCTTTGTCCGCATTCCCAGCGTCAGTGCTGGTGCCGATGCTGCCACAGGCGATGGCCTCGCCCGGGCGGCCGACTTCCTCGTCGGCCAATTTAACCAAATGGGGTTTGGGGTCGAGAAGATCCAAGTCAGGGGCGCTACGAACCCCCTAGTCCTCGCCCGTAGCCCCGCGTTCTCGCCAGATCGACCCACCGTCTTGGTCTATGGCCATTACGACGTGCAAGGGGTGGACAATCCGCGCTCGGCTTGGAAGGTGGACCCCTTTGCCGCCGAGGAGCGGGACGGCTTCCTCATCGCCCGGGGAGCCAGCGACAATAAGGGACCCTGCTTCGCGCATCTGAAGGCAAGCGAGGCCGTCTTCGCTAGTGGATGCCAGCTTCCGTTCGATTTGGTCTTCCTGATCGAAGGCGAGGAGGAATGCGGCAGCTCTGCGCTGAGCCAGTTTGTGGCCGAGGGCGGGCTTGACGAATTTGCCCCGGTGCTCTGTACGGTGATTTCCGACACCAGCATGTACGGGCCGGACCAGCCCTCCCTGACTGTGGGTCTGCGCGGCATTGTCTATACCGAAATCGAGGTTTTTGGACCGGTGCAGGATGTACACTCCGGCCTTTTTGGCGGCATTGTCCACAATCCCAACCAACTTCTCGTCAACGCCTTGGCCGGCCTCATTGGCGCCGAAGGGCGCATTGCTGTGCCCGGTTTCTACGAGGGAGTGCAGCCGCTCTCGGCCCGCGAAAAAAGCCTCTACGCCGCTCTCGTGGTTGACGAGGGTGCTTATTGCCGCACCTTGGGCGTGACCTCGCTGGCGGGAGAGCAAGAGTACTCCGTCCTCGAAAGGCGCTGGACCCGTCCCACGCTCGACATCAACCTCCTCAGCGGCGGCAGCCCGCGCACCGTCATCCCGGCCACCGCTCGCGCTGCTGTCTCTTGCCGATTAGTGCCCGACCAAAACCCCGAGCACATCCAAGCCACTCTCGAAGGACACATCCGCGCCCGTCTGCCCGCAGGCACCCGCGTCGAGTTCAAAAACCAGCATTACTCACCGGCTTACTACTTGGACCTAGACCATCCCCTAGTCGAGCCGGCACTTGAGGCCATGCGCAAGGGATTCGGAGTCGAGCCGGTATTTACTCGCGAGGGCGGCTCCATTCCCATCGTCGTCGATATTGCCGCCGCAACTAGGGCACCGATCCTGCTCATTGGTCTAGGGCAAATTACCGACAACTGGCACGGCCCCAACGAGCGCTTTTCCACGTGCGACTTTCACTGCGGCATCCGCACTTCAGCCGCGCTCTTATGCGAGTTGGCGCGAGCATCTCAGCGCTCAACATAGTCCCGCCACCCTGCACAAGACAAGGAACCACCTGTGTCTCTCTCCCACGCCCAAGTAACCCATTTCAAAAACCACGGCTACACTGTGGTTCCAGATTTCTTTGGTCCCCGCGAAGTCCGAGCCATGCAAGCCGAAGTCGAGCGCTTCAAACGCGAGGGCTTGGTCCGCAATGTCGCCACTGAGGGCGACGGTAAGACCCCCTCCACCACTAAGGTCAACCTGCAACTAATTCCCCTGTACGACAAAAGCGATCTCATCCGCGCCGTGCCCTTTGACGAAAAAGTTACCGTCGCCGTCTCACAACTCATCGGCACTCCCTTCATCTTGCATCTAGATCAGATGTTTCTCAAGCCGGCTGGGCACGGCATCGGCACGGACTGGCACCAAGATAACGCCTATTTCAAAATAGACGACCCTTTAAAAGGTACTGCCATGTGGGTTGCCGTTCACGACGCAACCATCGGGAATGGCACCATCCACGTCGTGCATGACTCCTTCAAGGAGGAGTACCCGCACGACCGCGACCCCTACTCCGACCATCACATCCACTGCCAAGTACCTGAGGAGTGCGCCGTGCCCATTGAGCTAAAAGCCGGCGGCGTCGCCTTCTTCTGCTACGGCACCGCCCACTCTACCAAGGCAAACACCACCAATTGCGAGCGCGCCGGACTTGCCTTCCACTTCCTGCACACCACCTGCGTTGAGCGCACCAACCTCATCGCCGAAAGACGCGGCCAGCCCATCTTGGTGGGACCGGAAGCCACTGGTGGCGAAGCCGAATACGGCGTACGAGTCGCTGGGACTTGGGAACGGGAAATCGAGCGCGTCCTCAAGGAAGCAACCAACTAATGCCACACATCAAACCCGACGACCTGCGCCAGATCGGCTACCTGCTTTTCGAGACAGCCGGCTGCCCTCCCGCAAGCGCCTGCGCCGTGACCGACCACTTAGTCGAGTCATCTCTCTACGGGCACGATTCGCACGGCAGCCTGCGCCTCTACGAATACATCCAACAGATCCAAGACGGCATCTTTGATCCCAAAGGTCAGCCTTCTATTGTCAGCGAAAGACCCTGCACTGTGGTCGTCGATGGCGGCGGAACCATGGGCCAGATCGGCGGGACTTTCGCCACCCAGTTAGCCATTGATAAGGCATCTCAGTACGGGGTCGCTACTGCCACCCTGCGCAACTGCGGGCACGTTGGCAGGGTGGGGGCCTATCCGCTCCAAGTCGCCCGCCAAGGCATGATTGGTCTAGCCTTTTGCAACGCCGGCCACCTCGGGCGACAGATCGCTCCCTACGGTGGGATCGACGGCAAGCTCAGCACCAACCCCATATCCTGCGCCGCACCTCGGCGCAACGCCGACCCGCTCTTGGTGGATATGACCACCTCGGTCTGCGCCGAGGGCAAGGTCCGCGTCGCCCATAACCGCGGAGAACAGCTACCCGAGGGCCGGATCATCGACCACGATGGCAACCCCTCTACCGATCCGCAGGCATTTATCGGCGATCCGCCCGGCGCAATCCTGCCTTTCGGCGGCCCGGTGGCCTACAAAGGGTACTGCCTGAGTATGATAGTAGAGATCCTAGGCGGGACCCTTAGCGGTCAAGGCTGTGCCAACGGCGAGACCGTCATGCAGAGCAACGGGCTGCACTTGACGGTTTACGACATCGGGCATTTCGTCGAAATGGACTACTACTTCGACGAGCTTGAAAGCCTAATCCATCATGTATCCACCAGCCGCGTCGATCAGCACATCGGCGAGATACTGCTGCCCGGCGATCCCGAATATCGCACGGGACGCCAGCGCCAAGAAGAGGGAATTCCCATCGACGACACGACCTGGAGCCGTATTGTCGAGGCTGCGCGGACCCTCGGGCTGGACGACCCCCAAGCCCTTTCGCAATAAGGGCGAGTGGCGGGAACGTGTGGGAATCGAACCCACCCAGCGCAACTCTCGCTACGCCGCAACGGATTTGAAGTCCGCGACAGCCACCAGGCACGCATCCGCTCCCGCAAAGTCTTTATCTGAGTACGCAGAAATATAGAACGACTTCCCAATAGCACCAACGAGATCTACGGTACTACTTTGTTCGCGCTGCTTCTGCCCGCGCCTCGCGCTCGACCCGCTCTGCCGCCTTGCGCTCGGCCACCTCGGCCTCCGTCGGCAAGCGCCGCGAGGGCATTTCTGGATACGCGAGAGGCAGTTCCCAGCGCAGGATCCGCAATGGAACATCGCCCAAGTTCTCGATCTGCAACTCGAGATAGTCGTCGTCGCGCCGAACAATCGGCGCCTTGTCGTCGCTCTTGCAATTGGGAAAGAAGACTCGGTAGTAGGTCTTGCCGTCGAGCACCTCTCCTTCGGGCCGGTCACTCTCGTAAGGATAGGAATCAAACGTCCCGCTGGGCTGGAAGCGCGCACCTCGCTGATCGACCAAGAAAGTGCGCGCACCGATATCGGCAATATATGGCTTGAGCTGAGACTCTCCGCTCGACAGGTAAACGGTAAAGACCAGACGACTGTAGAGAGTCAAGCCCCAACGGTCGTCGTACTGGTTGCGGAGGATGGGAAACTTGGGGTCGTAGATGGCATCGACAACCCGGCGTATGTATTCGGCCCTCCAGATGTTGAAGGCGCGTTTTTGCAGGGGATTGAGCACATCGAAGGACGGATTTACGTAGATAAGATACTGAAAGTAGAGGCTGTTGATGTCCGTGCCGTCTTCAGCCGGGTAGGTGCCATCGACGTAGGAGTAGAGCAACTGCTTGATGCGGTATTCGAGCTGCTCCTGCCCCAAGCCTTCGCGCTCAGCACGCGCATAGGCGCGGGCGATCTCATAGGCGAAGGTGTGCAAGGCAGCCTGCACCAAGACGCCATCAGCACCCCGGTGGCCTCTGTTTACGGTGCGCCATACTTCCTGCCCGACGCGCGTGAAGGGGCCTTCCGAAAGTTCCGGGCCGCAGCCGGTGGCCGCCGCACACATCCAGCAAAGGAACAAGACCCGGCTTGGCATGAATTACCTCCGTTGAGGAGGGAGGGCACCTAGGGTCGGCTATTCCTTGACGACCCAGAGCTTGACCGCTGCTGCTACCTCCGGGTGGAGGCGCACTTCGACGTTGTAAACACCCAATTCGCGTATGGGATCTTCAAGATGGATGACGCGGCGATCGATCTCGTAGCCCTTTTCATCGAGCAATTCGGCGATATTCTGGGTGGTTACCGAACCAAAGAGACGATCCTCCTCGCCGACTTTGACCTGCGCGGTGATAGACTCCGTTTCCAGCTTCTTGGCGAGGGCCTCAGCGGCGCGCCGATCGCGCTCGGCCAGGGTCTCTTGCTGTTTGCGCCTAGACTCGAACTGGGCCATGTTGGCGGCCGTGGCGACCAATGCCTCGCTGCGCGGAATCAGGAAGTTGCGACCATACCCGTTCTTTACCTGCACGACCTCACCGGCCAAGCCTAAGGCCTCAATATCCTTTAACAGAATTACTTTCACGATTTGACCTCCACTGCTATAGAAAATGGCGATGTTGGTTGGGCCTCTACGTTTCCTCCTCTGTGGGGGTTGGGCGCAGCCGACGCCAATCGAACCAAGTATCCAAAATCCCCAATCCAGCCAAAAGCAGAAACGCTAACCCTGCGACGAAAAAAAGCCCTACGTAAAACAATAGCTCGACCAAAAGCGGCACTCTTTGGCGCTGGGCGAAAAAGCGCAGCACCGCCAATCCTTGGACCCCGTAGATAATCCCCATCAACACGATCAGGTTGAGGCCCAAATCGGCCAACAGCCCATCGCCCAAAAGACTTAGGCCCAAGGCCGCGATCAATATCCAGATCAGTTCTTCCCAAGGCCGCCACAAAGGCAGCGGCAGAGGAGCAGGCAGCGACAACCCCAGCCGCAAAGCCAAGCCTTGGCTCAACCGATACGCTAAGACAAAAGTCAAAAGCAGGGTCGCCATCTCGATAGCCGGCTGCACCCGCAAGACCGCGTTGATCATCGCGCTTAGCGTCTGGCTGCCTTCCTCAACAGCTATCCCCAAGGCTTGGAACTGCTCTAGAATGGCGGCGGCCTGCTCTTGGCGATGTACGCCATCGCGCACATCAATTAGCTGCCAAAAACACAAGCCCGCCGGCGGCGTACAAGCTATGGCCATGATGCGACCATAGGTCTGCCGACGCTCTATTTGCAAAACGGCGAGCAACCCCATGATGGGCACTAGCCCCAACGTGGCCCCTAGCAGTAAGGCGGTGCCCAAGCACAGCAGGCCGATCAAGGGTAAGGCACCACGCGAGCCGTAGCGCAGACTGGCCAAGAGCGAAGTGGCCGCCAGCGCTATGCCCAGCAGAATCAGCATCGGCGCACGCCGGCTCTAAGAGTCGTTGGACTCTTGGACGACAGCTTCTCCTTGTGAATCCTCTACTTCCTCATTAGGTGCCTCGTTTTTAGAGGAAACACCGTGGGCCTCGTCGCGGTCCCTCGGGCCACGATAGTTGCGGTGCGGGCCGCCTCGGTCTCTTGGGCCGCGGGCGGGTCGGGCAAAGGCTTCTTCAAGGAAGTTGTCGGGGGCTAGTTGGGGCACGTGGATAAACTCGCCTTCAACAGCGGTGACGAGATAGCGCAGCACCGTTTCGTCGAGTTTGAGCGTCTGCTCCAGCCCTTCGATCGCCGTCGGCTCGGCGGAAAACTGGTAGAGCACGTAATAGCCTTGGTGCCGATTCTTTAGGCTAGCCGAGGTATAGGCCAGACGCCGCAGGCCCCAGTTGTCAATCCGGACGACTTGCCCGCTATTTTCATCGAGATGTGCCTCGTATTTTTCGACGACTTGCTCATATTGGCCCTCGCCGACTTGGGGATCCAAGATACATACGAGTTCGTAGTTTCTCATTGTATTGCGCTTTCTTGGTTCTAGTCTGAGGCACATCCCTCAGACGACAAAAAGCGGTGCCAGGACAAGAGATATCACCGACATCAGCTTGATGAGTATGTTCAGAGACGGCCCCGACGTGTCCTTGAACGGATCGCCGACCGTATCGCCGACAACAGCGGCTTTGTGAGGGTCAGAGCCCTTGCCCCCTAAGTGGCCCTCTTCGATCCACTTTTTGGCGTTGTCCCAAGCGCCGCCGCTATTGGCCATCATTAGCGCCAGCAGTACGCCACTGACCATCGCCCCGGCGAGCATTCCGCCTAAGGCGATGGGGCCAAGACCAAAACCAACAGCGACCGGAGCCAACACCGCTAAGAGGCCCGGTAAAATCATCTCGCGCAACGCCGCCGTCGTGCTGATCTCCACGCAGCGCCGGGTATCCGGCTTGGCCTTGCCCTCCATTAGCCCCTCAATCCCGCGGAATTGACGCCGGACCTCTTCGACCATCTTGAAGGCGGCCTTGCCGACCGAAGTCATGGTGATGGCAGCAGCTAAATAAGGAATGAGCCCACCAATGAAAAGCCCACCGACTACGATCGGCGTAGTCACGTCAATTACTACCGGCTCACCCGTTTCGGCTTCAATGGCCGAAGAATACGCAGAGAAAAGCGCCAATGCCGTCAACGCCGCCGAACCAATGGCAAAACCCTTGCCCATGGCGGCGGTAGTGTTGCCGAGTGAATCGAGACCATCGGTGATCTTGCGAGTGTCTTCGCCCAAGCCCGCCATTTCGGTAATGCCGCCGGCGTTGTCGGCTATGGGACCATAGGCGTCAACCGACATGGTTATTCCCACTGTGGCCAGCATGCCCACGGCGGCGATGCCTATCCCAAAAAGCCCGGCAAAGTGGAAGGCCAAGCCAATGGCGACGACGATCCCCAAGGTCGGCAGAGCGACGCTTTCCATGCCCACGGCCAGACCTGAGATGATATTGGTCGCCGAGCCGGTCTTGGACGCTTCGGCGATGGTGCGGATGGGTTTGCCACCTGTGTAGTACTCCGTGAGAAGGCCGATGACAACTCCGGCCAAACAGCCCGCGCACAGAGCCCACACTGGCTGATTGGACAAGCCGATCGTCCCGGCGGCCCACCAAGCCCCCAAAAGCATCAGCGCAGCAGAGACCCACGTCGAATACCGCAGTGCAGCACCCGGGTCGGCATTCTGCAAGACCCGCACCATCAACACGCCCAAGAGCGAGGCAACCATGCCAACCGTGATGACGATCAGCGGAAAGCTCATAGACGCGAGCCTAGCTTGGTTTGGGTCGGAGACTCCGGGGGCTAAGACGCCGATCGTGGAAGCGGACGCTGTCGCGGCAATGGCAATGGTGGCAATGACCGAGCCGACATACGATTCAAAAATGTCGGCCCCCATACCAGCCACATCGCCGACATTGTCGCCGACATTGTCAGCGATGACGGCCGGGTTGCGCGGATCATCTTCCGGAATACCGGCCTCCACCTTGCCCACCAAGTCGGCACCAACATCGGCGGACTTCGTGAAAATGCCGCCGCCAACACGCGCGAAGAGAGCGATCGAAGAGGCACCCATGGCAAAGCCGTTAATGGTAGCGGCCTCGCTCAAATTGCTCCAGATGTCAAAGGCACTCGCCAGCGTCCCGACACCGAAAAGCCCCAAGCCGGCGACCGCGAGCCCCATCACTGCACCTCCCGAAAAGGCGACATTCAACGCTGGCCCCTGGCCGTGCTGATTGGCGGCTTGGGCAGTGCGCACGTTGGCGTGACAGGCGGCCTTCATGCCAGTATAGCCGGCCAAGATCGAACAAACGGCACCCGACAGAAACGCGTACGCCGTGTTGGCACTAACAAACGCGAAAAGCAAGACGAAGACGATAAATATAAAACCGGCGAGAAGGATGTATTCGCGTTTGAGAAAGGCCATAGCCCCTTCGTGGATGGCCTCGGAGATCTCTACCATTTTTTGGCTGCCGGTCGGCGACTTTTTGATATATAAGTACAACAAGAGCGAACAGACCATGCCGCCCAAGCCCACAAATGGTGCTGCTGTTATCCAACTTTTCAAGATTTCCATGTACGCCTAACCCTCCCTCGGCTACTTTACTTTTAACCGTTGAACCTGTTCATGGCCGCCTCAATGCCTTCGGCGTAGTACACTTCGAGCGCCGCATTCCCTCGCTCAATCAAGTTTTCTACATCGTCTTCTGGGGAAAACGGATCTAGTACGTAGTTAATGATGTCAGCGCCTGCGGGTGGGGTACCAATTCCTAGGCGCAGGCGCGGTACAGCCTCCGTGTTGAGCGCTTCGAGTACCGAAGCCAAACCGTTGTGCCCGCCATCACTCCCTCCACGGCGAAAGCGCAGGCGTCCGAAGTCAAGGAGGAAGTCGTCGAAGATGACCAGTACGTCCTCGGGAAGCACTTCCCATTGGGCGCAAAGGGCCGCGGCGGTCCGGCCGCTGTGGTTCATATAGGTCTGGGGCTTGGCCAAGAGTACTTCCCGACCGCCCAGCACTACTCGGCCAACTTGGCCCTGTACATCCGCTTGATGCTGCCAGTCAACACCACAGTGGGCCGCTAGGTGGTCTACCACCATAACGCCTATGTTATGCCGTGTCGAGGCGTAGCGCACACTGGGATTACCCAAACCCAAGGCTATTTGCAAACCTATTCTTCGCCACCCTCGCCGCCTTCGCCGCCTTCGACTGCCTCTCCTTCACCTTCGGGAACTTCGGCATCCTCGGCTTCTTCCTCAGCAGCAATCAAGCGCGGAGCCAAGATATTGACAATCGTGCGAGCCGGGTCGGTGGTAATGCGCGGCTCTTGTTCGACGAGATCGCTCACGTGCAAGCTATCGCCGATGACCAGCGAAGAGATGTCGATCACCATCGCGGAAGGCATTTCCGAGACGACGCATTCCATTTCGATTGAGGTCAGCGTCTGCTGCAAGGCCCCGCCCTCGTTGCGGACCCCTTCGGGTACCCCTTCAGCCAGGAGCGGTACATTGGCGCGCAACGTCTCGCCCGGATCAATGCGCAAGAGGTCTAAGTGCAGCACATCGCCGCGGACCTTGTGGTATTGGATGTCGCGGACCAGGGCCTGCTCAGGGACTTTATTGGGATCTTCGTGCTCAACCAATATAATCGCGTTTTGTCCGCCCTTGCTCAGGATGCGCTCCAAGACATGGGCATCCGTCTTGAAGGACTCTGAGGGCTGATTGTGGCCGTAGATCACTCCGGGCAACTGGCCTCGTAGGCGACGCATCTGGCCCACCGGGCCCTTGCCCTGCTCTTGGCGAGACTGGACTTTGAGCGCGACCTGCTCGCGCGCTTGGATCTGTAGTGGAACTTGCGGCATCGGAACATCTCCTCAAAAGACTCAATCAAATATCAATAGCATAATGGCAGCCCGGCGAGGACTCGAACCTCGATAAACGGAACCAAAATCCGTTGTCCTACCAATTGAACGACCGGGCTACCTATCTCTATGCCTCACACCACCCTGAGTTAGACCGGCTGACATAAAAAAGACCGGCAACCTTGCCTTTGCAGTGCGCTCTGCGCCTGAGAGGCGGTCGGCCGGTCGTCGAAGATACCGTAAACAGTGGAGCCGCTGCCCGACATTGACGTGGCGCGAGCACCAACTCGGTCCAGTTGAGAACGAAGTTCTGCGACGATGGGATAGGTGCGATCTACCTCGGGCGTGAAGTCGTTCTCCAGCACTTCAAATAACCTGTCGTGGTCAACGCACCCGCCGCTCAGGGAAGCAATAAAGTTAAAATAGGGAGTATTTTCTGTCAAGATGGGGCCAAGTTGGTCATAAGCCCACGCCGTGCCGATCTCAATCTCGGGGTACGCTAGTACGTAAAAGACCGCGCCCTCCCAGCTCAGATCTTCAAGTATCTCGCCCCGGCCTCTCAGTATAGCGGTGCCGCCTTTCACTAGAAAGGGAATATCCGAGCCAAGAGTGGCGGCAATCTGGCGGAGGTCTGCGTTCGAGAATGGCTGGTTGTAGAAGCGATTGAGTGCTCGCAGGGCCGCTGCCGCATCGGCACTACCCCCGCCTAGGCCCGCGCCTATGGGTATGTTCTTTTTTAGGTGGATGTGGAACGACTGAGCCGGGCGGTCAAGCTGAGCGCGAAAGGCATTAACTGCGCGGCAGACCAAATTGTCCGGCTCCGTCGATAGGCTATCGAGGCTACAGGTCAACTGGTCGGAGGAAGCCGACTCAAAGTATAAGACGTCCGCTAAATCTACGCATTGGGCCACGCTGAGGATCTCGTGGTAGCCATCAGGGCGACGACCGAGAGCCTTAAGCCCCAAGTTTATTTTTGCATATGCTTTTTCGACCAGCAGACCCTCCATTGCTGCATACCTTGACTGCATTTTACTATACAATATTTTATATATTAATCAACTGTCAGATTGGCATCCTCTTGAGAATGGTTATGTTCCCAAAGTTGACATTAATGCTTCTCCTCTGCCTAAGCACCCAGAGCTGGGCGCAAACGAGCGCAGAGGATGACTTCAAACTGGCCAGCAACCTCTTCCGGGACGCCGGCGATTATGCCACGGCCGCCGCGCTATTCGCCGAGTTTATTCACAACTATCCCGATTATCCGCAACTGGCCGAGGCCCGCCTGATGCTAGCGCGTGCGTACCGCCAGAGCGGCCGTTGCGACCTAGCGGTGCCGGCCTACGAGACGTTTCATCTCGAACATCCCGATCACTTGAGCACTGCCGACGCACAGAGAGAGAGAGCGGCCTGTTTGGCCGAACAAGGTGAGTACTTGCTGGCTGCCCGGTCATACGAAGAGGTGCAGCGTCGTTTCAGTGCCAGCAAATTCGCCGCCAGTACCCTAATTGACGCAGCGGTTAATTATACCCGCGCCGAAAATTTGCGGCAAGCCGAAGCTGCTTATGGACGTCTGCTAACCGACTACGCGACTTCTGCCCAAGTGCATTTGGCGCGCTATCGGCTAGCCCAGCTGCGCTTTGCCGCTGGTCGGGCCGAAGAAGCCCAACAGCTCCTTGGGAAAATCGCTTCCACTACACCGCCGCCGCCTGAGGCCCCTAGCGCCATGCTCCTCGGAGGGCGCATCGCGTTCTTTATGGGCAATAGGGAAACCGCTGAGAAGCGATTCAAATCGCTGGAGCGGCACTTTCCCGCGGCGGCGCAGACCGATAGTGCTTATCTAGATCGCGCAGACTATCTCTATAGATCGCGCCTCTTTCGCCAAGCCGGGGACGCCTATCAGCGGGCCTTTAACAAAATTGACGACCGCTCCCTCAAAGAACACGCGCTCCTAGGGCTAGCCGATGCCCGGCGGCAGAGTCGGCAGACGCGCGAAGCCATCGCCCATTACAACGAGGTAAGCGCCGTGCTCCAACCCGACCACCCCGCTTACCTCAAGGCACGGCTAGGCCGGGCCATCGCCTTAGGCCAAGCCGGACAATTCGCCCTCTCGGTAGGTTTGTTTCAAGGATTGATCCAGATCGGCAGCCCCGAAGCCACCAGTGCTCTAAGGGAACTGGGCGTTCTCTACAAGCAGCGCGGCGACCACAGCCGTGCAATAACCTGGTATCGCCGCTATCTACAGAAAGCCGATGCGGCCACCGACGCCGACGCCGTGCGTTTCGAGCTCGCCGAACTCTATGCCTCAACCGGCTACTACGAAGAAGCCATCGCTCTCTATCGCCGGCTAGCGTCGGGCCAAGACGAGGTAGCAACCAAAGCGCAATTCGCCCTCGCCCAAACCTTTGAGCAAAGTAGACAGCCGCGTACAGCACTGCGCGAATACGTGGCCTTTCTCGAACTCTTCCCCGCCGACCGCCAGAGCGAGGAGGTGCGCGAGCGAATCGAATATCTGCGCGAATTCACCGTCTTGGACCCGGCCGGCCTCAACCGGGCCTTACAAAAAGCCTGGATCGACGAGTTAAGCGGCAAGTCGCGCCAGCTAGTGCAGCTATATGTCGCCCGGGTGCTGTTCTCGCACCACGATTTTGTAGCTGCCGCCCAATCTTTCAAATACTACGCCGCGGCCTATCCAGACGACCACAATAGCAACGAGGCACAGTACTTTCTGGCAGAAAGTTTGCTCCGGCTCGCCCGCCAACACCAGCTAGAGGCGCAGCCTGTCAGCGCGGACTCGCTGCGGATTCTAGCCTTACGGGAATACCGCATTCTTGCCGAGCAATCCTCCACCGACAGCACTATTCTCGCTGAGCAATCCCCCGCCGATAGCCCCTGGGCCCGACGCGCACGACTGCGCCTCATTAAACTCGAAGCCGAGGACAGCCCCGATTCGTTGCGGTTATTCACTCTCGAAAAGGGGATTGCCGCTTTCGTCGCCGAGTTTTCCGAGGGCCAAGGAGCCGACCTAGACCAAGCCCTTTTGCAGCTAGGCGATGCCCGACGCCAGCTCGGGGCGACCGATAGCACTTGGCTCGACGGGGCCATTGCGGCCTACGACCAGCTCCGCCGGCTCTCTTCCGACAGTCCACTCGTGCCCCACGCTCTGTACGGCAAGGGTCTTTGCCTAGTGCAAAAAAGCCAACACAAAGCGGCGGCCGACTTGCTCGATCGCGTTTTGCAAGACTATCCCGACAGTCCGCTGACGGCACCGGTGCTCTTCGAGCTAGGCCATATCCGCTTGGCGCAAGAGCGGCCCCAAGAAGCCATCGCCCGACTGCAAGAGTTGCGCTGGGGCTACCCGGCTTTTCCCCAACGCCGCGCTGCACAGAAACTGCTAGGCGACACCTATTTTCAGCTCGGCCAATACGCCGCCGCCATCGAGTTGTACCAACCACTGGTCTCCAGCTCGACAATCACCGACGACAGAGGGCCGATCCTCCGACGAATGGGCCGCGCTTATCATCACCTCAGCCGCTATGGCGAGGCCATGGAAACCTATAGGCAAATACTCGCCGAAGAGCCAAATCCGGCTGGGCTAGACAGCATTTACTTCGCCCAAGCGGTACTGCAACTGGGGCTAGGGCAAGAAGACGAGGCATTTCGGCTCTTCCAAAAGGTAGGCCGAGAGTTTGCATCCGGAGGGTTGGCAGCCGAAGCCTCGGCGCGGGCCGGCCATATCGCCTTTGTCCGACAGCAATACAAGAAAGCCTACCAGCTTTATCAGCCCTTGCTGAAGCAGAGCGAGGATACCCTGATCCACGGACAAGCCGTCCTCGCCCTGTTCCGACTCAAGCGCATAGAGGAGGGGCGCAAAGCAGCCAAGCGCTTTGCCAAGCACTTCAAGGAGGAGACGGAGTGGCGTCAACACTTCCGGGTTGAAGAAGGGAAATGCTATTTGCAGGCTGGCAACTATAAGAAGGGACACGAGCTGTTTCAAGAAGTGGAAAAGCAAGGAGGTACGTGGGCCGACGACGGGGCCTATTGGATGGCAGTGACCCTGTGGAAGCGAAACAAGGTGACGCCCAGCGAGGAAGGGGCGGCGCACGCGTTGGAGGCCATATCGCGCTTTGTACGGGAATATCCGACAAGTCCCCATGTAGCCGATGCCTACTTGCGCCTAGGCGGCTATCACTTTTCGCTGCACAACTTCCTGCAAGCGGCAGGGGCCTACAAACACGCCTTGGACGCGCCAGAAGTCAGTAGCGAACAGGCCCAAGATGCGATGTGGAACCTCCTCAAGAGCTACCAGAGCGCCCACGAGTACGAGGCCGCTCACCAAGTGGCCAATCAGCTACTGAGCCAGTACCCCGAGCACCCCAAAGCCATCGATGTCCAACTCGAACTGGGTATCATCCTCAAGAATAAGGGACAATACGCCCAAGCCGTTGAACAGCTAAACGACCTGCTCTCCCAACAGCTACTCGATGGCAATAGTGCTTCCGAAGCCCGGTTTTACATCGGCGAATCCTATCAGAACATGGGCGAATACCGCAAAGCTATCCAAGCCTATTACAAAGTCAGCTACCACGGTGCCGAAGGACTCAGCATGTGGATCACCTCGGCGGACTTCCAGCGCGCCCGCTGCCACGAATCGCTGGGCGAACATGCCACGGCCATGACCATCTACGAGCGCATCGCACGTCGCGAAGGGGGCCAGAGTCCACAGGGGGCACTAGCCCGCGAGCGGATCGATACCCTGCGCCCCAAGCTGGAAACCCTCAACTGAGGAGACGCCAGCAGAGAGTACCATGGCTCCGACTCAACGTCACATTCTGCTCCTGACCCAGCGGGCAGAGCTAGAAGCGGAGTTCAAGTCCGCGGTCCATGACGTGCGGCTGCGCGTACTCAACGCGGCTAACGGCGATGGGCTTGAGCCGCGGCTGCGGCGCGGGGTGGATCTGATCGCCTTTGATATGGAACTCCCGCCCGCCGTCCTAGCAGCGGGCGTCGCCGCACTCGACCAGCACCGCGATGTGCCCGTACTAGCCTTGGGCAAAGCCGATGAGCACTGGGACCGACTTTTGTGGGACTCGCCTCTCAAAGACCAAGTCGCCGTGCCCTTTGAGGCCGAAGTCCTGCGCCAACATTTGGACCAGTTACTAGAGCGAGGGGACTTTTTGCACGGGGCCGAGCTGGTGGGTCAGTCTTCCTTAATGCGCCAATTGCGCGAACGCATCTTAATCGTGGCACTGACGCCGGTCTCCTCTATCCTACTGACGGGCGAAAGCGGCGCGGGCAAGGACCTAGTCGCCAAAGCTATACATCGCTACAGCAGCCGGCGCAAACATCCTTTCCGCCCGCTCAACTGCGGTGCCATTCCGGAGAATCTGTTGGAGAACGAACTCTTCGGACACGAGAAAGGGGCCTTCACCGACGCCCGCGTCCAGTACCGAGGCATCTTTGAACAAGCGGACGGCGGAACGATCTTTCTAGACGAAATCGGCGAGATGTCGCTGGCGGCGCAGGTGCGTCTCTTGCGAGTCCTCGAGCAGCGTGAGGTTGTCCGCATCGGCGGTAGCGCGTCTATCTCGGTGGACATTCGCGTCATTGCCGCGACCAACCGCGATATACAAAAGGCGGTTGACCAGCGCGATTTCCGCCTCGACTTATACCATCGGCTCAAGGTCGTCGAGTTCGACATTCCTCCGCTGCGCCGCCGGGCCGAGGACATTCCCCTCTTGATCGAGCACTTCACCAGCGAGTTGACCCAAGATAACAAGAGCCGCCTAGAGGGGTTCTCGGCTGCGGCAATTGACCTTTTGCAAAGCTATGCCTGGCCTGGCAATGTGCGCGAGTTGCGCAACCTAATCGAGCACTCGGTCTTCCTCGCCCCGCGTGCCCTCGTCGAACCCGAAGACTTATTGCCCCACCTCGGGATCCAGCCTACGCGCCATTTGCCAGTGCCAACCAACAAGACGCCGGACCAATCCGAGCGTGAGTTGATCTACTTTGCTCTCTTAGACCTCAAGCGCGAGGTCGCCGAGCTAAGAGCCACGGTCGAGCGCAATGCCCCCATGATGTCGTCCTCTACGCCTCCAGTAGCACCAGCGGTCGTTCAGCCGGTCGCGCCAGAGGAGTCAAGTCAACCGATCTACCCGGTTGAGGATGCCCCATACAATCCCGCATATCCCCAGAGGCCCGCGGCAATACACATCCCCGAAAATGCAGCTATTGAGCCTTTGCCCACACTCAAAGACAGGGAGAGGGAAGCCATCGAACAAGCACTTGACCGCGTCGGCGGCAATCGCCGGAAGGCGGCGGCAATCCTCGGCATCAGTGCTCGTACTCTCTACCGGAAGTTGAAGGAATACGACCTCGGATGAGGAGGCGAGACTCGCGAAACTCCTCCGCCCTGTTCAGCACTTGTCGCCCGTGGGTGGACATCGCCTTTATCGCCGCGTTGCTCGTGGGCGAGCGCCCAGCCAAGGCGCAATTGCCGGTGGAGAGCACCCAGCCCCTAGAGGATCTCAGCAGGGCTTTCCGCCAAGCCTATGAACAAGTGCGCCCGGCCGTGGTTTTAATCGCGGCGGCGACCCGACCTTGGCGAAAGGGCGTATTGCCCCCCTTTCACCCGGAAATTCCCGACGAAGACTTTCGCGGCATAGGTTCAGGTACCATCGTCAGCGACGACGGCTACATTCTAAGCAATTACCACGTCATCGCCGGTGCCGACTCCATCCAAGTCACCCTCTCTGACCGCCGCACCTATCAGGCCGAGGTCATCGGCTTCGATTCGCTGATTGACATCGCCCTGCTCAAGGTTGAGGCGCAGGGGCTGCCTACTGTGCAGTTGGCCGACTCAGACCTGTTGCAAATCGGCGACTGGGTGCTGGCTATTGGCCATCCCTTGGGCATGGGGTCAACGCTGACGCACGGCATCGTCAGTGCCCTAGGGCGCCAAGCAGGCATTTTCAACCACGACGAAGAAAACCGCTACGCCATCGAGAGTTTCATCCAGACCAATGCCGTGATTAACCCCGGCAACTCAGGCGGTCCGCTACTCGACCTACAGGGCAGAGTCGTAGGGATCAACACGGCCATTTCAACGCGAACCGGTTACTACATAGGCTATGGGCTGGCCGTGCCGATCAACTTGGCACGCGAAGTAGTAGATGATCTACTAGTCCACGGACGGATCGTACGCGGCCATTTGGGCGTGACCATGGAAGCTGAGATGACCCAAGAGCTAATCCGCAAGCACGGCCTCGACATGGAACGGCCGCGGGGCGTTTACCTCAGACAAGTGCAGTCCAACAGCCCTGCCGAACTCGGTGGCCTGCTCGGCGGGGACGTCATACTGTCGCTCGACGGTATCGCGGTGAACCACTTCAACCACCTGCAGACGCTGATCTACGGCCGCGACCCAGGCGAGACGATCAACCTGCAAATTATGCGCCAGAACCAGCTCCGCCAAGTCGCCGTGGTACTCGGCGAGCGCGAAGACGACCGGCTTCTCTCCGTGGGCCATCAGCGGCTAGCACGGCTAGGGATCTCAGTCGAATCCTTGCCCGCCGAATTGGCCGCCGAACTGGGCTTTGTCGGCGAACTGGCCGCTGAACTGGGCTTTGAACAAGGCGAAGATCCGGTGGTGGTAGTTGAAGTAGATCCGGAGGGGCTGGCAGCGGACAAAGGCATCCAAGTGCGCGACGTGATTACCGAGGTGGATCAAGAGCGCGTAACCTCATTGGAGCAATTTGTGCGCTTTGTCTCCGAGCTGGAAGAAGGGCAGTCTGCGTTTTTCTGGTTTTGGCGGCCCGATACCGGAATCGATGTCCGGGCGCTGAGGATTCCGGAGTAGAAACCATGACGCCTGACCTAAAAGGCACCGATGCCCTGCTGATGATCGGCAGCAGCGAACGCTACGCCAATCTGTTCTACGCCACCCGCTTTCGCGCTCCCGACCCCTTTGTCTTTCTGTGGACCCCCAGCGAAAAAATCATACTCGCGCATAACCTTGAGATCGACCGTGCGCGCGACCAAGCCTGCGTCAACCGGGTCTTGCCTTATGCCCAGTACGAGAAGCGAACCAAGGACAGAGGCCAAGAGTCGCCCAACAGCAACGCCGTCTTGTTGGAACTTTTGCGCGACCTCGGCTTGGAGAAGCTGCAAGTGCCCGCTGATTTTCCCCTTGGTACGGCCGATTTTCTGCGGGGGGAGAGCATCGAACTCGCCATTGCGGCCGAGCCGCTCTTTCCCCAGCGCAAAATCAAGGACGCCGAAGAGATCGCGAGTATGCGCCGGGCGATGAGAGCCGCCGAGGCGGGAATGGAAACAGCGATTGAGAGACTGCGCACAGCCGATGTGCGCGACGGTGTGCTCTTCCTCAACGGCGACGTACTCACCTCAGAGCGATTGCGGCGCATGGTGCATCAGACGCTAATGGAATGCGACAGCATTGGCGAACATACCATCATCGCCGGCGGCGACCAAGGCTGCGATCCACACCAAGCGGGCTTTGGGCCTTTGCGCACCAGTGAGACCATCATCATCGACATTTTTCCGCGCGACGAGGCGAGCGGATACTATGGAGATCTGACGCGGACCGTCTGCAAGGGAGAGGCATCCAAGCCGATGCAGCACCTATACGAAACCGTGCTGGAGGCTCAACAATTAGGCTTAGACCACATCCGTCCGGGTGCCGAAGGCCACCTTATTCACGAATCAATCCAACGGTTCTTTAGCGATGCTGGCTACGAGACGGGGGAGAAAGACGGCTATATGCAGGGCTACTTCCACAGCACTGGGCACGGGCTAGGTCTGGAGATCCACGAGAAGCCGAGGATTGGCCCGCACGGCGACGTGCTTGAGCTAGGCCATGTCGTGACGATGGAACCAGGACTCTACTACCGAGGATTAGGGGGCGTGCGGATCGAAGATACGGTCATCGTTTGCGAAGGTGGCTACGAGACCCTATCCTGCCTGCCCAAGGTGCTCGAAGTGTGAGCGCGACTCTTTACCCCAACTGGTGTTCGTTTGCACAAGAATGAGAAATTGAGCAGATTTATTTGTATGAGACGGCACAAATTCACCCTCGGCTCCCTAGTCATTGCCGCTGGCTTGATCTATCTTTTTGTTGCTGGCGTCCAACAGTCCACAGCGACCCACATGACGTTGCAAACTCTGATGGACGGAATTATTTATAAGGGCCAGCGTATCCAGCTAGGCGGGGGCACGGTCGTGCCCGGTTCGATTGAGTGGGACCAATATCGCTCGCGTCCCGAATTCTCGATTACCGACGGGCAACACACTCTGCGGGTGCGCTACATCGGACACGCCGTGCTGCCCGACACCTTCAAAGACGATGCACTAGTAGTTCTCGAAGGCGAGTACCATCGAGCCGACCAAATCTTTGCCGCTGATATCGTCTTTGCCAAATGCCCCTCCAAATACGAGGGACAAAGCTATGAAGGCCACGTGCAAGCGATGAATAGCCCGAACGGCTAGCCCGCAGCACCTTTTTGGCTTTTCCCGACATTTTATGGTTAATATCGGCTATTCTGCCTTGTGTCTAGCACTCATAGCGTCCGGCTATGGAGTCTTGGCATCGGCACTCGGGGCGAGGCGAGGCCATTTGGGTCTGGTGCGCTCGGGCGAAAATGCGGTCTTGGCGACTTGTGCCCTGCTGACGTTGGCGGTTCTCACGCTATGGCATGCTCTTATCTCCCACGACTTCCAAGTCGAGTATGTAGCCGAAAACAGCAACCGCGCCATGCATTTGTTTTACTTAATAACGGCGCTGTGGGGCGGGCAGAACGGATCGCTGTTGTTTTGGGGCTGGATCCTATCCATCTACTCAGCGGGATTGGCAGCACTCTACCGCCAGCGCTATCGCGAATTGATGCCCTACGCGGTGGCGACCTTATCCCTTACCAGCTTCTTCTTTTGTATCTTGCATCTCTTTGCCGCCGACCCGTTCCAGCGCCTGCCTTTCACGCCAGAGGACGGCCGCGGGCTCAATCCGATTCTACAACACCCAGTCATGGCCATTCACCCGCCGATGCTTTACTTGGGGATGGTGGGCATGGTCATACCCTTTGCCTTTGCCATAGCCGCGCTCTTGACCGGCAAGTTGGACGCTACTTGGCTCCGCGCTTCGCGCCGCTGGATGCTCATTCCTTGGACCTTTCTCGGCTTTGGTCTCCTGCTAGGCGGCAAATGGGCCTATGTCGAACTAGGGTGGGGTGGATATTGGGGATGGGATCCTGTGGAGAATTCCTCGCTGATGCCTTGGCTGATCGCGACCGCTTTTCTGCACTCGATTATGATTCAAGAGCGCAAGGGCATGCTCAAGGTATGGAATGTGGCGCTGGCGATTCTCACGTACGCGCTGTGCCTGTTCGGCACCTTTATGACCCGCAGCGGCATCATTTCTTCGGTTCACGCCTTTGCCCAATCCAATATCGGCCCTTTTTTCGGCACGTTCCTAGTCCTGACGTTGATTTTTTCTTTTGGGCTTTTGTGGCTGCGGCTACCCCTGCTCAAGACCGAGAACCGCTTGGAATCTTTTGCCTCGCGCGAGACGGCTTTCTTGCTCAACAACTGGATTCTCTTGGGAATGCTCTTCGCCGTGTTCTGGGGCACTGTCTTCCCACTGGTCTCCGAAGCCTTGACCGACGAGCAAATCACAGTTGGCCCTCCCTTTTTCAACCAAGTCACGATTCCCATCGGCCTAGTGCTCCTGTTGTTGACAGGTGCTGGTCCGCTCTTTGCTTGGCACCGCACTTCCCGCGAGAGTCTGCGCAAAAATTTCACCCGCCCGGTGGCGGCGGGTGCTCTTTCTTGCGGGGTCTTTTTTGCTCTCGGCGTGCGCGACCCCTATGTCGTGCTGTCATTCGGGTTGTGCGTCTTCGTCCTCGTCGCGCTCACTTCCGAGTTCCACGCCGGAGCGCGGGCGCGGATGCACAGTATGGGCGAGCCTTATCCGGTGGCATTGTATCGCCTCTGCGCCAAGAGTCGGCGGCGTTACGGCGGGTATTTGACCCACCTCGGACTGGTATTGCTCTTTGCTGGCTTCACCGGCAAAGCTTTTACCCAAGAAACCGAAGTCGTCCTCGATCAAGGGGCTTGGCGTCAAGTCGGCGAATACCGGATTACCTTCGCGTCGCTGGCCTTCGCCGAGAACGCCAATCACAGCACTACCGCTGCGGCCCTAGCCCTACACCGCGGCGATCAATTCCTCGGCACGCTGCTGCCAGAGCGACGCTACTACCCGGCTTTTGACCAAGGTACCACTGAGGTCTCCATTTACTCGACATGGCGCGAGGATTTCTATGTAATTCTGGTGGGATCTGCCGAAGACCAGAGCGCCAAATTCCAAGTCTATATCAACCCGCTAATCAACTTTGTGTGGCTCGGTGCTGTCGTCCTAGTGCTCGGCGCACTGTGGGCGATGTGGCCCACGCCGCGAGACCAGCGGCTAGCTCGGATCGATCGCGAGACTGCAATGGACTCGGCCATAGTACGGAGGCCTCGTACTTACGTACCTGTACTCGCCGCGCTGGCTCTGGGCTTCTCGCCGGTAGGGGCAGCAACAACGGCGGAAATCAAGGCCGTGGCTGAGGAATTGGTCTGTCTCTGCGGTAATTGTCCTCGGGAATCCCTAGCCACCTGTCTTTGTACCGACTTCGCCGTACCCGAACGCGAGGCGATTGGTTTAGCCCTAGACCAAGGCCAGACTCGGCAGCAGATCGTCGATGGCTATGTAGCGCGTTTTGGCCTGATGGTCTTAGCCACCCCGCCGCACGAGGGTTTTAACTTGCTAGCTTGGGTCGCGCCCTTTTTGGCTCTTTTATTTGGTATTGCCTTAGTACGCACACTGCTAGTTCGCTGGAAGAACCAAGGCCAAACACCTCTACAACCCAAGCCCCTTCCAGCCGACCGCAGCCAAGACGCGGATCGCCTGAGACGAGAGTTGGATCACTACGACGATGGCTAGTTCGGCCTCACGGACGCGAGTCTATGAGGGCCTTATATATCAATGAACGCGACAGACCTCTTACCCATATTGTGTTCGGTCGCTCTGCTACTGGGGCTATTGCTCTATCTGGGACGCCCCCTCCTAACGACGAGCGAGAGGGCGGGCGCGGCGAGTGGACCGATGCGACAGCTTTTTGAGCGCAAGGAGCAGCTTTTGGGCCAGATCGTCGAGCTGGAACTTGACCGCGGGCTCGGTAAAGTGTCCGCAGAAGACTTTCAGCACCTCTTCGCCGAGCTGGAAGCCGAGACGTTGGCGATTATGGGAGAGTTAGATCGGCTCAACGGCGTGAGCAGCTATCAACTCGAACGACGCATAGAGGAAGAGATCGCAGCCCTGCGCCAAAAGACCGCTGTTCCTCGTTGCCGCGGCTGCGGGACCCTGCGACGAGAGGGCGATCTGTTCTGTCCACAATGTGGGGCCTCTCTAGTGGAATCCAGCTAAGCCATGGTCCTGCGCTCGTTTTGCGCTGCAATCGTCCTTTGCACATCCGCTTCCGATCTGTGGGGCGCGGCGGTCAACGGTTATGTAATCAACCCCTTCACCCAAGCGCGAATCCCGGGAATTCCCGTGGCCTTCTACGTCCGCCAAGACGGACAGATCCTCGAGATGCTGCGCAAGGATACAGACGACGATGGACGCTTCTCCTTTGCCGGCCCTTTCCTACAGGGCGGAGTCCACTTTGGGCTAGCCGCCTTCTACGACGGCATCCCCTACTTCTCTTCGACCCTTGAGGTCGGCGCACAGCAACAGATCATCCTCGAGGTTTACGAAAAAACTGATGATTCCTCCGGAATCCGCATCAGCACTCATCATCTCTTTTTTTCTTTGCGCGAGGACGCGATTGAGTGTGTCCAGCTTCTGCAAATTCACAACACCTTAGAGCGCACGTACTCAGGCAGCGGCGACGGGCGTGAGCGTCGGGTGACTGAGCTTGCCTTACCAGCGGGCCTCTTCAACCTCCAAAGCCACTCGGGTCTGCTCCACCAAGCTGGAGAAGGCCGATTCTTCGACAACCAGCCTCTGCCTCCAGGCCGCTCGCAGCAGAGTTTTTCTTTTAATCTCGACGTACGCAAATTCGCCAGTCCCTATGTGCATCAGGCAGTCTATCCTACCGACCGCTTGGAGATTTTTCTTGATCCCCCTTACATTGAGATCAAACCACCCTTTATCGACTTAGGCATTAGCGATCAGCACGGCCGCCAATACCGGAAAGTTGCTATAGAAAATCTACAGCCAAGCCAGCAGGTGGCGGTCCCCTTACCTTTTGCCCCCTCACTGCGTTGGTCGCTCAAATGGGCTGCGCTGGCAGGCGCATTTCTCACCGGTGGCGTCGCGCTGGCATTGAGCCGCCAACACTCAAGTACCGATCGCGCCCGCGCACTGGAAAAGCGGCATCATATCATTGAGGAACTCGCTCAGCTCGACGACGCTTTTGCCAGTCGGCCCGAATATCCGCATTACGTTGACCAGCGGGCGCATCTGATGCGCGAAGCTGTTGCCCTGACTCAAGTTCTTGAAGTGTGATGGATGGAGACGAAGCAATCGTCCTAGAGGGTGCTGCCAAGCGCTTCGGCACCCACACAGCCCTACATCCCACCGATCTGGTCATCCCGCGAGGCCAAGCGGTGCTGCTCGTTGGTGCCAACGGCGCAGGCAAGAGTACCCTGCTGCGATTGATGGCCGGCCTCTGCCGACCTTCGGAGGGAAGGGTGAGGCTCAACGGTCGCGATCCCCAACGCACCCCCGATGTACGGGCCGAGATCGGCCTCCTCTCGCATCAGACCTTGCTCTACAACGAACTGACGGCGAGAGAGAACTTGCGCTTCTTCGCCCAGCTCTATGGTTTGGATAACCCAGACAGAAGACTCGCTGCGGCCTTAGGGGCTGTTGGTCTGAACGAGTGGCTCGACCAGCGCGTGGGTTCGTTCTCTCGCGGTATGAAGCAGCGTCTGGCTATTGCTCGTGCTATCCTGCATTGTCCCTCTATTCTCTTGCTTGACGAGCCGTTTACTGGCCTCGACTCCAGTGCCAGCGCTGCATTGCACCGCCTCGTGCGCCGCTTTCGGCAAGAGAGGCACACCTGTATCCTAGTGGTGCATCGCCTCGATGAGGCCGATGGCCTAGTGGATCGCCTGCTGGTGATCGAACGCGGACAATGGTGCTTGGACCAAGCCCTGACGGATGATCCAGACCACCTGCACAGGCTCTGTGCGCCCTATCTCGACGCCGACCCATGAGCTTTTTAGAACGTGCACTGGCGATACTGCGCAAAGACCTGAAGGCCGAGTGGCGCACTAAGGCACGTCTCAGCCCGATGGTCTTCTTTATACTATTAATGTTGTTGGTATTCAACTTCTCTTTCGATTTAGGCGGGGCCGCTCTGCGCGAGATCGGGCCTGGTACGCTCTGGTCGTCCTATGTCTTCGCCAGCCTGTTGAGTCTGGGTCGCTCTTTTGCTGACGAACGTGAAAACGACGCGCTCGACGCGCTACTGTTAGCACCAGGAGACCGCGGTTCTATCTACCTAGGTAAAATGCTGGGCAATTTTGTTTTTCTTTTAGCGATAGAACTTCTAAGTTTGCCTTTTTTCGCCCTCTTCTTTAATCTGTCCCCGAGCTTCTTCTTGCTCCCCCTGCTGGCCGTCTTCGTCCTAGGATCGGCTTGTATGGCATCGGTGGGCACGCTCTTTGTGGCACTGTCGAACAACATGCGCTTACGCGAACTGCTGCTGCCTCTCCTGCTCTTGCCCATGATCTTACCGGCGTTGATTTCCTGCGTGGAGGCGACGGAGCTAGTGCTGGCCAATGACTGTTGCGAAAAACTCTTCCCACACCTGCAAATGTTGGGAGTGTACACGGTCGTTTTTACGGTGCTCTCGCTAATGCTCTTTGAATACGCAATCGAGGAATGATGCGTTCGGTCCCATTCTCCTGTTTGGTTTTTTTGCTCATGCTCGTCGCCTTGGGCGCGATTTTTCTGTGGGTACCTACTGAAAAAGAAATGGGAGTTGTCCAGCGAATCTTCTATTTTCACGTGCCGGCGGCGTTTTCTTCATTTCTGGCCTTTTTTCTCGTATTCGTCGGCAGTGTACAGTATCTGCGCACCCGTGAGGACAAGTGGGATCGCCTAGCACTATGCTCCGCCGAACTGGGCGTGATCTTTTCGTTGATCGTACTGATCACCGGACCCTTGTGGGCCAAACCCATCTGGGGGGTTTACTGGCGATGGGAGCCGCGCCTAACCTCAATGCTGATTACTTTCACCATCTATGTAGCCTACCTAATGGTGCGGGGATACGAGTCTCACTCTACCCCAGTACAGCGCATCAGTGCTGTACTGGGCATTCTCGCCTTCGCCAACGTGCCGTTGGTATATTATGCTGTCGATCTGTGGGCCGCCGGCCAACAGCTACACCCGCCGCGCAACGTAGAACTTGAGCCGACGATGCAATATACCAAGTGGATCTGCTACGTGGCTTTCTTCCTGCTGCTCTTTCGCCTCCTAGCGCAACGCATGGAACTAGCCCGCATTGAAAAAGCTGTGGCACTCCTGCGGCAAAAACTAATTGACGAAACGTAAGAGATTATGGACAATCTCCACTACTTGTTTGCCGCCTTTGCGGCCGTGTGGATCGTGCTTTTTGCCTATTTGGCGCGCCTAAACCGGCGCACCGGGGAACTAGGTCGCCAACTCGCAGAGCTTGAGCTGAAGCTGAAGAACAAAAAGGGCAATTTGCCAAAGGGCTAAGAGGCATGAGTTAGTTGACACCTGCTTTGAAGTCGTATTATATTTCACACGTCAATCGGCAATAGCCCACTAAACCGCAGTATACCGCTATGGTTCTGATGGAAGTCGAGAAGGTCTTAAGCAGCAAATCTCAATCTTTATACCCTGAAGTAGTACTCAAAGAAGTCGAAGGCAACTATTATCTTCACATTGTTATCGGCCGCTTCGAGGCTGCAGCCATTTCTATGGCCCACAGCAAGCGGCAACCCGTGCGCCCCATCAGCTATGACTTGGCCCATCAGATTCTCGCCAACGTCGACGCTCAGATAGTCCGGGTCGAAATCACTGACTTTAATTTACGCGAAAGAACGTACTACGCTGAGATTCACCTCGTCGACGACGAGGGTAAGACTCATACACTCGACGCACGTCCCAGCGATGCAATTGCCCTAGCCTTGCGCTTTCGTGCGCCAATCTACGCCGCCATCGAGATTCTCAAAGAAGCGGGCTGTGTTCGCTCTGACGATGATGAATGGATTACGGCTGACGTTGAGGCCATCGCCAAATCCGTGACCGCACCGCAAGAAGAGCATCCTACCATCGCCGCACCAGCCGTCAATCAGCTAGAACAACTCAAAAGACGCATGAATCAAGCCATTGCCGAAGAAATCTACGAGGAGGCGGCGCGGCTTCGCGACGAGATTAGTCGTCTCAAACAGGGATGATTAAGGGAACTTCCTCTTTAGTCGAGATGACCGTAGTCAAGGTTAGCCCCTATTTGCGCGAGGACAGGCCCTTAGTATGGTTGAGCGAGAAGAATGGGAAACTCCCACGGCTCCTGCCCATTCCGATTGGAGAATTTGAAGCAGCCGCCATTCAGATGCGGCTAGAAAACGATGGGCCTATACGCCCGATTTCCTACGACTTGCTCTCTTCTATGGTCAACAACCTTGCGATACGTATGCGCCAAGTTGTCATTCACAACGTGCGCCGCTCAATTTACTACGCGAGGGTCGTCATTGAGAAGAATCACACAATAAAAGACATTGACGCACGTCCCAGCGACGCAATCGCTTTGGCCTTGCGCACTGATTCGCCTATCTACGTTTCTCAAACGTTGCTTGACGAGGTGGGCTTGGAGCCTTTGGAGACCGACTTGGACGTTGAACACATACTGAATCGCTTCTACGAGTTTGAGGCGCAGATTTCTAAACCGCTCAATACGGCCAACATCCGTCCACCGAAGCGGAACGCCGAAGAGGCCGAAGCTCAACTGCCCTCCAAAGAAGAGAAAGACGAACTCGGCCTGCTTCAGCACCAGCTACAGCAGGCCGTTATCTGCGAAGAATACGAAGAAGCTGCCCGGCTACGCGACGCCATCGAATTGCTCGTTAATAAAGCCAAGCACTGAAGTCTAATCTGGGTGGACGCAGATGAAGTTGCTTAAGATACTGAGCCGTGCGCTGCACACTATGGCCCTACAACCCTTCCTTTGCCTCGCCCTTTTCATTCTTCACGGCTGCCATAGCGAAGAAGCAGATCAACGCTTCGCCCATCCGGCCCAGACCTTCCAGACCTATAAGTACGCGCTAGAAAACAGCGACTTTGACCTGCTTTGGGAATGTTTCAATTCTTCGCAAATGGAGGGAGAAGATCGTCAGAGCTTTGTCGAACGATGGCGGCAAAAGACGCCAGCCGAGATAAAGGCTCACCTGCGGCGAGAAATCGCCGAAGAGCGCATCATCAACGAGCGCATAGGTTACTTACTCTTCGATTCTTCTACGCTAAGCGATGAGCGCGCTTCGCCATTTTTTTATTTTCTTCGCGATTCGAGTGGTTGGAGAATCACTTCTCACCTAGACAGCACCTTCCACCAAGAGTTAGAGCAAGCCATTGAGCGCGGCGAGTATAAATTACCCGATTTCTAGCCTCTTCCCTCCCAACTGGGAGGCTCTAAGTTCCAAGTCCCGATTATGCCCATTATCATATCCCACTGTTTGTCGTCCATCGCCTCTACTAGAGCGAGGAGGCGCAGCACATCGCGTTCCTTCTGTTTCTTGCGCGCTTGGGCAACTGCCTCTAACCACGGTTGATCCCCGAGCAGAGCCAAGATTTCTGGATTAGAGAGCACTCCCAAGAGGGCCGGATCCAAAGGATCTTCGCTAGACAGGAGCTTATTAATCACTGGGTCCAACAGCGAGCGCATCATCTTGCCATAGAGAGCGCGTCCTTCCTCCGAACCCGCCTTAGCCTCATAAGCAGCAATCAACACTCTGTTAGAGTCGAGTTCCAATACCTCGGCCAACTTGATACATACTTCGTCGGAAGGAACCTTCTCCGCCCTCTCAATTTGTCCTATATAGGTTGCCCATACGCCCTTAGGCCTTCGCGCTGTCACGAGTTGCTCGGCCAATCCTTGCTGACTCAGGTGGGCTTGTAGCCGGGCCTCCTTGATCATTTCTGCAAACTGCATTCGCGGTTCCTCTGAAGTATTTTCAACCATCTTCTCCGTCATCTTCTCCGTTAAAATATGCACACACCAGTAAGTGTGCAAGGCTCCGCTTTGGTTTTCTACGCACATGTTTTTCTACTTGACAACACAATCTAGCGTGTGTATGTTTATTTCTAAATAGAGTGTGGCGGTCCGCTAGCGTGGCCAAAGTCCTGATCCGCGAAGCTCGGATTTCCCTTTTCGGGTCGTTGGGATCTTCAAAACTACCTCCCCACACCGCCTCGTTTGAGGATCTCACTTGCGTTTCAAGATCACACCATCTGGCCGCCACACTCTTTAATAAGCAGCCCATTTTTAGATGGGCTGCTTTTTTATTTTATTCTTTACACCGATTCCTTTACACACCTACACACCATGCGTATTTGTATGGTCGCCTTCACCGACCTGAATTTCGACTATCGCATCTACCGAGAGGCCACTTCGCTGCGTCGTGCTGGTCACCAAGTCGTCATTGTCGCCGCCTCGTTCAATCTAGCACCTCTCAAGGGATGGGACGATTTTGAAATCTATCCAATTCCGCTAGATCGAAGCCGCTCACTGCGCCGCCTCTATCCTTTATTTTGGCAACAAGCCTATCCACTGCTAGTCGATACCCATCCGGATGCCTATCACGCCCACGATCTAGACTCGCTCTGGCCAGCAGTGCGAGCTGCACAGCGACTAGGTCTGCCCATCGTCTACGACTCGCACGAATTTTGGACCGAACAATCCTCACTGGTCAACCGGCCACTGATGCGGTCCTGCTGGAGTTTGCTGGAACGGCGGCTGATAAGACGGGTAGATCGCGTCATAACCGTCAGCGGGTCTATCGCCCAATCACTTAAGGAGCGTTACCGTCTCGACGAGGTTGTTGTTCTGCGCAATTTGCCGCTATTCCGCCATAAGGTCCAAAGCAACCTGATACGCGAAACGCTGGCCCTGCCCGATGATTGCCCTATTGTGCTCTACCAAGGAGGATTCCTCACCGAAAATGGCTTGCGCGAGCAAATTGAGGCCGCTGCTGGGTTTGCCGCCGCCCTAGTTCTGATTGGGGATGGACCTAGCGAACAGGCCCTGCAGAACCAAGTCCGCGCTGCCGGGCTAGACGATCGGGTCTATTTTATTCCCCGGATGCCCTTTCACCAGCTTCACAATTATACTTGCTCGGCCGACTTAGGGTTGTGTCTGATCAAAGGCACGGGTAAGAGCTTCTATTACTCTCTGCCCAACAAGCTCTTTGAGTATATGATGGCTGGGCTACCGGTCCTAGCCAGCAACTTTCCTGAAATGCAACGCATCGTCCGCGAAACGCGTGCCGGAGCTACGGTCGATCCAACCGATATAGCTGCCATTCGAGAGCAGATCACCGCTTTTTTGGACAATGCAGAGCTGCGAGAGGCCTGTGCCAAGGCAAGTCTGCAAGCGGCACAACACTATAACTGGGAACGGGAAGCCGCCCAACTCACCCAGCTTTACGCAACCCTAGCATGAGTGCCACGCTGACGCTCAGCGTCGTAATGCCTACCTATGACGAGCCTGAGCGCCTCGAAGCAGCACTTAAGAGCTTATCGCAGCAAGATTATCCCCATGAGGCGATCCAAATCATCGTGGTGGACGACGCCTCCCCCCACTTGGACGCCGAACGATTGCATGCGGCGGTTGCGCCTTTACAGTTGCGGCTGCTTCGCAACGAACGGAATCAGGGACGCGCTCGGGCGCGCAATGCAGCACTTCGGGTCGCCAGCGGCGATCTCGTCGTCTTTCTCGACAGCGACATGACCGTCGGCACGAACTTTCTCCGCGCCCATGCCCAACAGCATCAAAACCACGCGGAAGCCATTTTTATCGGCAACATTCGCTTTGCCAGTGAAATTCCCACCACATCCTTGACCCGCTATCTCGAAGGGAGAGGAGTCCACAGGATCAACGCGGATAAGTCCATACCTTTCAAGTGCTTCGTCACCGGCAACTCCTCGGTTCGCCGATCGTCCCTGCTCCGCGTGGGTTTTTTCGACGAGGCTCTCACTGCTTATGGCGGTGAGGACCTAGAATTGGGGTACCGCCTCCATTTGGCGGGTATTCCGCTTTACTACGCCCCTGAAGCCCTGTCCTATCACTATCACTTGCGTTCATTGGAGCCGCTTTGTCGTCTGATGCAAACCTATGGTAGCAAGTCAATCCCCATCCTTTTAAACAGGCATCCCGAACTTGACGCCGTACTCCGACTAGATTTTATCAGGGCCGGTACATTTTCTCCTCGGCGGCTCGCGCTCCAGCTAGCTCTGTTGTCGCCGATTCACTATCCAATCTACTGGTTGGCCCGCTGGCTTGTGAAAACCCATGTTCCGGGTCTAGTCTTTAGTTATTTGTTCTGGTCTAGCCGCACTCGAGGTTATCTAAAGGCCATTGCTCATTCAAAGGCGTCTTGACTACCCAGTAGCCTCTCTAAAAGAATAACCACAGAATAACCACTTAAATTACATACAAATGCCGGAGAAATCCCACGCCTTATGTATGATCACTATCCCAGATTCTCCCAGATTCTCCGTGTAACCCTACCTGCTCTCCTGCTAGCCCACTTCGTGGTTTGGCCCATCGTTGACCACCTCTTATCCTTACATGCTGGTATTATTGCCGCCGAATGTACCATTCTGTGGTTTGTAGCCCTTTATATCCGCCGTCATCACCTAATCGCCGAAGACCTGCTTCTGTTAAACGCCACGCCAGTTACGACTCTGTTGCTGACAATCCCTATGACTATCTGCTGTAGCCTCTTAGTCGCCGAATTCGACTTGTATCTGGCCTGTCTTCTCGACCAGATAGGTCTATCTATGCCGCTGCCCTTTCATAAGAACCTGCTGGAGGTTCAGATTCTCCGCGGACTTACGGAGGTACCGAAGGGACTGGTAACGCTAGTGCTAGCACCTGTATTTTGCGAAGAGCCTCTCTTCCGCGGACTTGTATTCACTAGTCTTTACGCCCATTATGGGCCGCGCTGGGCACTAGGTGGCTCGGCCCTACTCTTCGCCATTTCGCACTTCAACCCTTGGCAACTGATCCCCCTCTTCCTTTTTGGACTCTTCCTCGGCACTTTAGTCTACTGGACTCACAGCATATATCCCGCCATGCTTGCACACGCGATCAACAACTTGGCTTCAATAACTGGGGTCAACTTGCACACGCACTTAGGCATAGATGGCATAGGCCCCTCCCAACATCTCCCCATGCCCTTGGCCTTGCTCGCCGGCCTAGTCCTGCTTGCTGGCCTCCTGCTTCTTAGCCGCCAATCCGCCATTATGCCGCTGCTGACTAGGAGGGAATTCTATCCGCCTGTATGCCGCTGCTGACTAGGAGGGAATTCTATCCGCCTGATTATAGTTGAATGGTTAGTGGCATTTTACGTGGAAAAACGTGCCCAATCAGCTCAGCACCTTCTCTACCGTTTCCCCAATTTCTGCAGGACTCTCACAGATGTGAATCCCTGCTTTCTGCATCGCCGCCATCTTGTCCTCGGCCGTCCCCTTACCACCTGAAACAATAGCTCCTGCATGTCCCATCCGCCGCCCCGGAGGTGCCGTGCGTCCCGCAATAAATCCAATGGCAGGCTTATCGTAGCATTCTTTAATATAGGCAGCCGCTTCTTCTTCAGCCGTGCCGCCGATTTCGCCGATTATCACCACCGCATCGGTCTCGGGATCATCTCTGAAGAGTGCCAGCGCGTCCACAAAACGCGTACCGATGATTGGGTCTCCGCCAATGCCGATGGCTGTGGACTGGCCTAGGCCCCGTTCAGTAAGCTGACCCACAGCTTCATAGGTCAACGTTCCACTGCGAGAGATAATACCCACGCGACCTGGGTGGTGAATAAAGTCGGGCATAATGCCGATCTTGCACTTCCCTGGCGAGATGACACCGGGGCAATTAGGCCCGATCAGCCGAGTAGAGCGCGCCTGTACATAATGGTAGGCTTTAACCATGTCGCTTACGGGAATATTTTCGCTGATACAGATGACTAGCTCGAGACCGGCATCGGCCGCTTCCATGATCGCGTCGGCGGCAAAGGGGGCTGGCACAAAGATGATCGAAGCATTGGCACCGGAGGCCTTGACGCCTTCGGCGACCGTATTAAACACCGGAATGCCTTCAAATTCTTGGCCACCTTTGCCAGGCGTTGCTCCTCCGACCACTTTCGTGCCGTACTCCAGCATTTGTCGAGTGTGAAAAGATCCCTCGGACCCAGTAATTGCCTGTACAAAGACCTTGGTGTTTTCGTCAATTAAAACGCTCATCCCTGTATTCCTCTTATCGAATAGTCGCCTTGACCATCTCCGCCGCGTCTTTCAGCCTGTGCCCAACGGCAAAGTCCATGTCGGAACTTTCCAGCATCTCGGCGGCCATATCCGCGTTGGTCCCAGCCAGTCTCACGACGATCGGCACATTGACTTCGATATTTTTGCGCGCCTCAATCACGCCTGCGGCCACGCGATCGCAGCGCACAATACCTCCGAAGACATTGATGAGTATGGCCTTTACATTTGGGTCGGAAAGCAAAATTCGGAAGCCATTTTCCACGGTCTCAGCACTGGCCCCCCCGCCTACGTCCAGAAAATTGGCTGGCTCAGCACCGGAGAGCTTGATGATGTCCATAGTGGCCATCGCCAGTCCGGCACCGTTGACCATACAACCGATATTGCCGTCGAGCTTGATGTAGTTTAGGCCGTATTTGGCTGCTTCGACCTCCAGCTCCTCCTCTTCATCCAGATCGTGCATTTCCGCTAAGTCGGGGTGGCGGAAGAGTGCGTTGTCGTCTATGTCTATTTTGGCATCCAGAGCCAAGAGCTGTCCACCAGCGGTCGCCACCAAGGGATTGATCTCGACCAGCGAGCAGTCGGCATCGACATAGGCTTTGTAGAGACGAAGGATAAAATCGACGGCTTGGCGAACCTGCTTACCCTCAAAACCAAGCCCAAATGCCAAGCGCGTCGCTTGGAACGCCTGTAGCCCCACTCCTGGATCAACCGTTTCCCTAAGAATTTTCTCTGGGGTCGCAGCGGCGACCGCCTCAATCTCAACTCCGCCCTCTTGGCTGGCCATGACTACTGGCTTGCTCTGGGCCCGGTCGAGAGTGATGCCCAGATAAAACTCGCGTTCTATATCCGAGGCGCTCTCCACTAGGATTTGCTTGACCTTTTGGCCTTCAGGGCCAGTCTGGTGGGTAACAAGCTGCATGCCGAGAATTTCGCTGGCCGTTCGGCGAGCCTCTTCGGGGTTAGCGGCCAGTTTGACGCCTCCGCCCTTGCCTCGACCTCCAGCGTGGATTTGGGCCTTAATTACGACCCTTCCCCCCAATTCGGCGGCCACGCGTTCAGCTTGGTTCGCTGTCGTGGTCACGGAGCCGCTCGGTACGGCCACTTGGTACTGGCGCAAAATTTTTTTGGCTTGATATTCGTGAATTTTCATGGGCATTATCTTCTATTCGGTGGAAGGTAAAAGAGTACAAAAATCCCTCTCTACCAGCAAGGCACCCTAGGGGACGGCGAGCGCACGTGTCAAGAGGACTGCCGATCGTTGGAAAAGTCCCGTACTATTCAGCCAGCTCCAAAGACCCCGAGGAGGTGGATCGTGAAAATCTTGTTAGTCGGCAGGGCCGGCCACATCGGCACCTGCACTACTCCCTACCTTAAACGCCATCACGATCTGCGCGTGTTGGACCTAGCCAAGCCGCGGCATGAGATAGAATACATCGCAGGCTCTATCGCCGACCCGGAGGCCCTCGCCTGTGCCCTAGACGGAGTGGATGCCTTCATCCCAAGGCGGCCTCGACAGCGACCAAAACGAGGCCCAGATCGTCAATAATTACACGATCAACTGTCTGGGACTACACCTGCTCCTGTACACGGCTTGGAGGCTCGGTATCAAAAGAGGCCTCCACACCTCGACCATGAGCGCCCACTACCGCGCCCGCTCCTATTACCCGTCCGAGGAGGAGGTACCGCTCGATGGCCCCAATGTGTACGGCTTAACTAAGGGGCTAGCCGAAGGCATTTGCCGCTACTTCGCCCGCCAATTTGATGTGAACTTGGCGGTCCTGCGCATTACCGGCCCGTGCGCCCGGGAGCAATTACTAGAACGAGCCAAAAACCCACCACACTATCCCCCTAGTAGCCTTTATTTAATCGACGAGGAAGATTTAGCTATGGCCTATCTAGCCGCTTTAGACTATGTATGCACAGGCCATGGCCGCTGCGACGTCTTCTTCATATCGGGCGACGCCGATCACCGCGAGATGAACATGTCCAAAGCACGAGCGGTCTTGGACTGGGAGCCTAAATCGCACCTGATGCTGGAGAAGTGAAAATTCTAAGCGGATAATATGTGCCTGATGACTGCAAGCTCCACGAGGTCTGCCGGAGTCTCCAATCACCTAGACACAAAGTTAAAAAACAGGCCCACCAGAATGGTTGGGCCTGCCTCAATATCTATGATTTTCGCGTTGTGATTTATTAACGTACCTTCTCAGGCTGCGTAGATGCTCACCCGCTTGCCTTTCTTGCCAAAAGCCTCAAATCGCACCTGCCCGTCAATTGTAGCGAAGAGCGTATCATCCCCACCCTTCTTGACATTGACGCCCGGATGAATGCGCGTACCGCGTTGCCGCACGATAATCGTGCCTGCACTGACCTTCTCTCCGCCAAAGCACTTAACGCCCAGACGCTGGGCATTGCTATCGCGCCCGTTTTTAGAACTGCCGACGCCCTTTTTATGAGCCATAATCCCTAGTCCTTTCGCACTCAGTTTGGGAGAACGATGTCTTCGACCTGAATTTCGGTGTAGTCCTGACGGTGGCCGTTGCGCCGCCGGTACTTCTTGCGCCGCTTCTTCTTGAAAACGACTATCTTGTCGCCGCGGCCATGGCCGACGATCGCCGCCGAAACACTGGCACCCTCGACCGTGGGGCTGCCAACCTTGATCTCGCCATCGTCGGAAACTAGCAGTACGTCGGTAAATTCCTGTATGCTACCTTCTTCGACCTGAAGCCGAGGTACGCGCAGACACTGGCCTCTGTCGACTTTGACCTGATGGCCGGCAATATTGACAACTACATACATGAATTGCGCTCCTAACCTAAAGCTACTCTGCAATTAACAGTGAAACGGTCAAAAATATAGGCCGGAACTCTTTCTGTCAAACCCGAAACTCGGCCGTCACATCTAGGCTGCGCTTAGTCGAGAAGAAACGATACTCTTGGGGCCCCAATGTGATATCGGTCTCTATTTGGAGACGAGCTTTGGTTGCCTTGCGCAACGACTTGAGCCGTTCCTCGCGGTTTTCTAGCATATAGGTGGCCACATCGGGATGGACCTTTAACACATAGCGCCTTTCGCGGGTAGCAGCATAGGAACGCTGAAGCCAGCGCTCAATCCAAGTCAGGGTTGTGTCTGGCCCCATAATCCGGCCCGTGCCACTGCAAATGGGACAAGGTTCACTATGAGTGTGCAAAAGGTTTGGACGGACGCGCTGGCGAGTCATTTCGACCAAGCCAAACTCGCTAATGTGTGGGCTGATAGAGACTTTCGCCCGATCTCTTTTGAACTCCTCGACTAAGCAGCCAATGACCTTTTTGCGGTTGCGTTCCTCATTCATATCGATAAAGTCGATGACGATAATGCCGCCAATGTCGCGGAGCTTGAGCTGGCGGGCAATCTCACGGGCTGCCTTCATATTGGTATTAAGGTTGTTTTCCTCTTGGTCGTCCGAGCCAAGGTAACGGGCTGAATTCACATCGATAAAGGTCCCCGCCTCGGCGTAGTCGATGACCAAAGCTCCGCCCCGCCGCAACCACACTGTGCGGTTGGTCGCCTTCTCGATATCTTCCTCAATGTTGAAGGCATCGAAAATGGGCCGACGATCTCGGTAAAGCTCAACCCTTTGGCGCAACTCAGGTGAAACTTGTCGCAAATAAGCCGTGATCTCCTTATACAACTCTTTGCTATCGACGACTAGCCGTTCCACATTGTCAGTGAACAGGTCGCGTATTACGCTGGAGGTCATGCCCATTTCCTTGTACACTAAAGCAGGTACTCCGGCCTTCCTGCTGGTCTTGATCAGACGCTCGTGGTTTTTCACTAGCTGCTTCATATCGCGTTTGAACTCGCGATCACTCTGATTCTGTCCTTCGGTCCGCACGATTACTGAATAGCCATAGGGTTTGATATTGAATACTAGATCTCTCAATCTTTTGCGTTCATTCCGACTAGTGATCTTGCGCGAGACACCAATCCAGTTGCCTCCTGGAACCAGCACCATAAAGCGACCCGGAAGCGATAGCTGAGTTGTCACACGGGCACCTTTAGTGCCTATGGGCTCTTTGGTGATCTGCACCAGCACCTCTTCGTCCTTCTTGATTAGGTTTCGAATATAAGGATAACCGCGATGACGAGAGCGGCTCCCGTTACGCGTCCCATCGGTCTCTCCTCTATCTGCTTCCACCATATCGCGCACTTGGAGGAACGCAGTTCGGTCATGGCCTATCTCGACAAAGGCAGCCTGTAGGCTAGGCAAAACAGCCGCTACAATCCCTTTGTATATGTCCCCTACCGTCCGCTCATTTTCGGGTCTTTCGATCCAGACTTCAGCTAGACGCCCCTCTTCCAAGATGGCAATACGGGATTCGTGAATGCCTTGGTTAATAAAAATTTCTGTTCGCACGATCTGCCCTCACACTTAGTAGTCATCATAGTAGATAGTAGGGAAGCAAGAGAAAAATCAAGCCGATGAAGAGAAAGGCCGACAGGGTCCGCTTATCTTCCATAGGTTCTACTTACTCTTTTATAAACATAGTATTAGTATAGACATAGTATAGACGATTTCAAAGCCCCGCTTATCGCCGTTCATTTAGCTTTTTCTACGTCCAATACCCCCAAATACTGGTTTTGGTCTCCGAGCACTTCTATCGCCTTCGCTAGCTGTGCATCCTCCTGCAATTCTTCGAGGAGTTGGGCTTTTCTTCCTCTGAAACGCAAGACCAATTCTCGACGTAAAGCACTCTTTATATAAGGCTCTAACTTGCGGCTATACCGCTGGTCCCACTCCTGCCTCACCGCTGCTTTTAGCTGGTGGATCGACTCCTGTGCCGCCTTACCCCAAGCCATTTCCTCAGCCAAGTCCTCAAGTTCTTCTATTTGACTCAACCCTTCTCGGCGTTGATTCAGACTTCTGTCCTTCGTGCGGACGAACTCCATAAAGCTCCTAACCATCTCATCGCTGACGGTCAAGCCTGGATGTTCTTCATCCCAAGACGAGTCGGTTGACACATAATCTATGACAAAGTCAAAGAAGAGCCGGCGACGCTCTAACTCTTGTACGTAGGGAGGAAATGGTTCCGGCTTAATACTAATATCTGGCTTAATACCGCCGCCGAAGACCTTGCGACCTCGCTGGGTATAATAGGTTCGGCTTGAAATACTATCCGGTAATCCAGCCGCTTCTATCTTGGATTTACCCACTAAATCGCCCAAACGGATCAAGAGAACGCTCTCTGCGGACTCAGAATCCATATCAAAATGAGATTGGAGTGCAGAAAGGGCCTTAGCCCTATTCTCTGAACGCAAAACGAGATCCATCACTAGCTGATGAGGCAGTTCCCTATCGCCGAACAGAACGCGATGTACCGGCCTAGATATATCCTGTTCGCGGTGGATACTACGCCCACTTGGCGCGTAGTAGAGTGCCGTCGTCAGCTTCAAAGCACTAGGCGCTTCTTCGCGCAGGTCGAATATGGTCTGTACCGAACCTTTGCCAAATGATGCCGCTCCGACAATCACTCCTCGATCATTGTCTTGGATGGCTCCGGCAACGATTTCGGACGCACTGGCACTACCCTCGTCAATCAGAACGACCAAGGGTATATCTCGCGCAATAGAGTGGCGGTGGGAATACTCGACTTCTTCTCTCCGCCCCTCGCGTTCCTTAATAGAAACGATCGGCACCCCTTGGGGTAAAAACAAATCCGCAACTTGGGCGGCTTGCCTAAACAAGCCCCCTGGATTTCCTCTCAGGTCTAAAATTAGCCCTTCAACCCGAGGGAGGCTTTTTATTGCCTCTTCTACTTCACTGGAGGTATGCTCGGAAAAACGCGTCCGGCGCATACTTATATAACCTATTTTGCCTTTGAGCTCCTCTACCAGCACAACGCTCTTGATCCTGATAATTTCCCTTTGAATTTCAACTTCGCGCGGCGTTGCTCCCAAGTGGGTGGCGACCGATATTGCGACCTTTGTGCTAGGGTTCCCGCGTAGTGCATTGACCACAGACTCAAGCTGCATATCCAAGGTACTTTTGCCCTCAACGGCGACGATCAAGTCGCCCGGTCTTAGCCCCGCCCGAAAGGCAGGAGCATCCTCAATAGGAGAAATTACCACAGGAAAACGATCTTTTATGGCAACCGTAATCCCCAACCCCGCGAACTTGCCCGTCGTGTCTTGGCGTAACTGGCGCAAACCTTCCTCGTCGAAGTACTCGCTGTATGGATCGAGCTGGCCGAGCATGCCCTTGATGGCTGCGCTCATAATTTCCTCTTGGTCCAGACTGGAGTAGTAGTTTTCCAGAATACGCGAATACACTGCCCCAAAACGTTCCCAACTGGCATTTACCTCAGCATATGGATCTTCCGTAGTCGCAGCATGGATTGAGCCCCTACTGGAAAACAAACAAATCAATCCCACTAAAATGTGTCGCATAATTACCTTTTCTCCTCTGGAAACCACGACCACTGCTGGCGCAGCACACCCTGAATCCTTTTAGCTAGTCGATCCATCTCGAGCTGTGCGTCAAAAACCAAACCTGCTGGATCTTTTTCGGATATCTCTTGGTAACCTCGGGCGACCTTCTTTTGTAGTGCTATCCCTGTTTGCTCTAACCGATCCGCGATGTCCCGTCGCCTTAGGCGTGCCCAAGCCACTTCTACGGGCAAGACCAAGTATATTGTCGCGTCCGGCAAATACTCCCCTACTGCCAGCCGATTAACTTGTTTAATTGCTGCCGAGTCCAAACCTCGCCCATACCCCTGGTAGGCTAGTGATGATGCAATGTAGCGATCACAAATAACCACATCCCCTCGATTAAGCGACGGTAATATTACTTCTTCCACGTGCTGTGAACGACTAGCTGCGCAGAGGAAGAGTTCCGCCGTAGGGGATATACCCTCTAGGCTCGGATCGAGAACAAGCTGGCGAATTCTCTCTGCGATCGGCGTCCCTCCCGGTTCTCTGGTTAGTGTAACCGGAAGACCTGCTTCCCTTAAATACGACGCGAGCATGTGGGATTGGGTTGTAGTTCCACTGCCATCGACTCCTTCAAAAACGATGAAATGACCCCGGGACACGATGGCAGGAGAAACGCAAGAAAGCCCGATCAGCCCCTTATCAGGACTGCTGAACTGAGGCGGGCGAGTTGGGACCAGATTTCAGCCTATTGCGAATATGAGCGAGGCGCTCAACAACCGTATAGTTGGTCGTAACGGCTAGTAAAACCAGCACAAAAACCAAACCCTGATGGCCCATCAGGCTCCCTAAGGCCAAGGCGATTAGACGTTCAGGACGCTGCATGAAGCCCACCTTACAATCCTCGCCCAACCCCTCTGCTCGCGCCCTTACATAACTAACCATCAGCGAACCAGTAATTGCAAAAAAGAGGATCCCCGAGGGAACCCACTCATCGCGGCCAATCAAATACGCACCTATTCCAAAGTAAATAAATATCTCAGAGTATCGATCTGTAGTCGAATCCAATAAGGCTCCGAACTTGGTCTCCTTATGGCCTTCTCTTGCAACTTGTCCATCCAGAATATCGCAAAGACCCGCAACCATCATGATGAAAGCTCCCCATTGTAAATAACCCTTGGCAAAAGCCGCAGTTGCCCCCACGTTCATAAATAATCCCATCAGCGTCAGCCAATCAGGTCTGAAGCCCAAGCGAATAAACAAACGAGTCAACGGTCTAAGGACGACCAAACACCACTTTTTCAGATATTTATCTATCAAAAAAGAACCTATTTTGTCGGGGCTTGGGAGGCCATTGAGAATCCATGTCCTCGGGAGCTAAGATAAAAATATACTTGCTTTTTTGTTTTCTTCCAAAGGATTTTACCTTATAGTTTTCCACATCTTGCGGACAAGTTTTCCACATATACCTTATCGACTCTACGCAATATCTCCGTGAATCGCAACCTATCTATTGGTTAAAATTAGACATATAAACCTAAAAAAGGGCCTAATTGTGACTGTGGATAAGTGTGGGTAAAACTACTCTCGGAATGTCCAGCCACTTTGGACCTACGAGACCTGCTGAGCTATCAATGTTAGCAATTAGTGGCGTAGAATAGCCCCAATGTACTCCCGACTCGATCCGTCCTCCATGCCAACAATTCTGAATGATCAGCATCTTTTTCAAGCGTTGAAAGAATCCAACCATGAGGAGATAAATGTCCTTGTACTAAATCAAGCAGTTTATCCGGGGAAGCCACCGCCCGCGCAGTGACCAAATCCGCTCCCACAGGATTCAAATTCTCTATTCGGTCGTTTACAACCTCTATGCGGTCAAGCCCCACAGATCGCACAACCTCCCTGAGAAAGTGCGCCCGCTTCCTCCTGCTCTCGACAAGCATAAAGTATGAGTCGGGAAGAGCGATCTTCAATGGAATAGCCGGAAATCCAGCTCCTGATCCCAGATCCATAACCAGCCGACGAGGAATGCTTGCCACAACCGGGACTATAGTCAACGCCTGTCTCAAGTGCTTCGTTGCTAGGACGGACCAATCTTGCGGAGAGACAAGGTTGACTCTTCTCGACCACCGACTCAAGAGATATAGATATATTTCCAACTTAGGCCAGACATCCTCAAAATCAAAAAAACAAGAGAGAATTCCTTTTCTCTTTAACTGATCAAAATCCTTACGAATCTTAGAGGACAGTTGAATTACCATATCAAAACACGTTCCACGTGAAACATTGAATATCTTATCAACTTATCAACATGGTCACGAAATCTTCCAATCCATATCGAGCCAGCTCAAGTGTTCCATGTGAAACATTACTATTACTTGCCGATGCAAAATTGGGAAAAGATGGTATCGAGAACCTCATCTTCTACTGTCTCTCCCAGCATCTCCGCTAGAGCATTCAAGGCATCTTGAAGCTCGGCCACGACGCACTCATCGGGCTGGCTGGATATCAGAAGTTCCTCTGCTACAGAACTGGATTTAGCTACCCGCAAGAGGCAATCTTGGTGGCGTTGACGGGTAATCCCGATTCCATCTATTTCCCCTCTCTGGGGCAATAGGGCTGTCACTTCCTTCTTCAACTCTTCAATATCGAACCCCCTAAGTGCTGATATTTCAACGGATATTGAGGTCCGTGATTTGATCTTAGGTCTAGTACTAGTACCCGGCAAATCAATCTTGTTGAAGACAGCAATGGATTTCTTATCAGACGGGAGCAGGTCCAACACAGCCATATCGTCCTCACACGACTCAGTCGAACTGTCAAATACCACTAAAACCACGTCAGCTTCCTCAACCGCTTGCGAGGCTCGTTCAATTCCCTCTTTTTCGATCAGGTTATGGCTTTGCCTAATCCCAGCCGTATCGACCAGCCGTATCGTCTCTCCTGCCCATGTAGTCCGACCTTCTACTAAATCTCGCGTCGTTCCTGGTAAGGGAGTGACTATGGCCCGATCTTCGCCGAGCAAAACGTTGAGCAACGTGGACTTACCTACGTTGGGATGCCCGATAAGCACTACTAAATATCCTTCTTGACGGCGCCTTGTTCCCTCGAATGTTTCAGCAAGCCGCAAAGAGGACGCAACTACCTCGCGCAGCGCGATCTGTATTTCTTGACGCCCTATATCATTGATGTCTTCGTCGGAAAAATCGAGCCCGACCTCGAGCAGTGATAGTATCTTAACCAACTGCCTCTTAAGCTCTTTTATCATCTTAGATAGACGGCCACTGGCCAAGCCATAGGCACTATCGAGATGAGCTTTAGAGCTGGCCTGGATGAGGTCAATTACAGCTTCAGCTTCTAATAAATCCAAATGGCCATTGAGAAACGCTCGACGGGTAAACTCACCTGGGGCGGCGGCGGCAGCACCTAAGCTAATCGCTTCCTCAACGACAGACTCTAATACGACTGCACTTCCGTGGCAGCTAATCTCGACAGTATCTTCACCGGTATAAGAGTGAGGAGCTACAAAGACCCAAGCGACTCCGGTGTCGATTTCCCGACCGCCAGCCCATATACGCCCATATTCGACGTATCGGACTCGCTTACCTAGTGGTGGACGGGACCGAAAAATCTGCTGGCTAATAGATAGGGCTTCAGGCCCACTCAAACGCACTATCCCAATTCCCCCCTCCCCCCGTGGCGTTGAGATCGCGACAACAGTACCGGTATGTATCAAGGAATCGAGATCCGGCTGAAATTCAAGCGCTGGAAGGAACTGCTTCTTTCTTAAAATGATTGACCAATAGCTGTTGGCCAATGGTCAAGACATTGAAGGTAGTCCAGTAGAGCACTAATCCCGATGACATGCTCCAAAAGACAAAAATCATCACTGCCGGCATCATGTAAACTAGAACGGCCTGTTTGGGATCCTTCATAGTCATCTTTTGTTGGATAAGCATGGAGACAGCCATCAATAATGGCAGGACATGAAGACCGAAACTGCCAATTATCAACTCGTCAGGAAGGGAGAGATCCTGTATCCAAAGAGTAAAGGGTGCTTGGCGCAACTCGATTGTTTTGCCAAAAAGGTTGTAGAGCGAAATGAAAATGGGCATCTGCAACAAAAGAGGTAAACACCCCCCGAGAGGATTGACGCCTTCTTCTTTATAAAGCTTCATGGTTTCGCGGCTCAGGCGTTGGTTGTCGTTCTTGTATTTATCGCGCAGTGCCGCAATCTTGGGCTGGATCTCCTGCATTTTCGCCGCGGACTCATAGGTTTTGTGCGTAAGCGGGTAGACTATAATCTTAATGACAACGGCGAAAAGGACGATGATCCAACCATAGTTGGGGATATATTGATACGTCGCTATGAACAGAATGAGCAGAAAGCGGCTTATTTGACTTACGATCGGCCATCCGAAATCAATGGCCTGCTCTAGTTCAGCATCATAGCCGATGAGCTCGTCGTAGTTGAGTGGGCCTAGATAAATGGTGTTATTCCAAGAACCAGATTGTTCAAGTCGCCGACCTATCTGAAAAGAATAGTCGGGTTCGGCCCTCGCCAATTGGTTATTGCCCTGCAGAACGACGCGAGAACGCTGCTCTCTATCGGCCGGGACGCAGGAAATCAAGAAGTACTTGTTGCGAATACCCGCCCATTTTAGTAATCCCTTGTCCTCCAACTCGTCCGTTTCCCCATCATCTACCTTGAGTTCGATCCGTTCTTCGTTGATATAGGCGAAAGCCCGCATTTCGGGTAGGTCAATTTCCAGCTCACGCTCAGTAAACGCTATGCCGTTTTCCCAAGTGAGTATGGCTTCGGTATCGTCGTCAAACCCTTCGTGGCGCATCTGGAGATCGAATCCATAGCGGTCCCCATTAAAGGTCAATACCTTTTCAAGTCTCTTGCCGCCGAGTCGGGCAACCATAGTTAAGGTGCGCTCTTCACCGGGTCCTACTTGCAGACTCGACTGGTTAGCAACAAACTCCGCCGAGGAGATATCCTCCCTGTGGTTTGCTCTTTGCAGGTGAATTCCCAAGCCGCTGCCGGCTGGAGGCAGCAGTTCGATGATACTTCCATCTACATATCTGTATTTTAAGAGTTTACACGATATAATAGTGCCGCCCTTTGTAGAGATAACAAAACTCTGAAGCGGAGTTTGTACTACAATCTCTTCTGGGATAAAGGAGGGGCTTTCGGCCGATTCTATTCTTTCAATACCCTGAGATTTGACGGGTGATAGTCCTTCCGAATGGAGATATTCCGCAGGCTCGGGATCTCGTATGCGCTCTACCTCAGATTGCTCGTCAGCAACAGGTTCTGTTTTAGGCACCGGCTTTTGCGGCACGGATTCCTGAGACGGAGGCTGGGGCTTAGGATTCAGCCCCAGCCATTCATTATAGTAGGGAAGCAAGAGGAAAATCAAGCCGATGAAGAGAAAGGCCAACAGGGTCCGCTTATCTTCCATAGGTTCTACTTACCCTTTTATAAACAACGTGTTATTAACATATTACTTAGCGCAAAGGATCGTATCCATGCCCTCCCCAAGGATGGCATCGACCAATCCGCTTTAGCGTAAGCATCCCGCCTTTGAACAGTCCGTACTTATCTAGTGCTTCTTCGGCATATTGGGAACAAGTAGGTCGATAACGACAGGATGGAGGAAAGTATGGAGACAGGAGAAGACGGTAGGCGCGGACGACGAGAAGGACGATTTGCTTCATTGTGGGACAAGAAAAATAGGGAGTCTTGCTACCAAAGAGTCCAGTTCCCTTTCCAAGTCAGCAAAGGGAGCTTCAACGGCTGACGGTTGGCAGAAGACGACTAAACTACCAGGAAAGTTCGGGCGACTTCTGCAAATGCTGCGCAGGCGCCGCTTGAGCCGATTGCGCTTTACAGCATTGCCCAGTTTGCGGCGGACGACAAAGATTCGACCGCAATCTTCCTGACCGCAGCGGATCCAAAAGCAGCGGCCTCTAACCCAAGCAGCCACTAAACGCTAGACTGCTAGATGCTTGCGGCCTTTCCTCCGGCGACGATTGATGATATTGCGACCGGCCGGAGTGCTCATGCGCTTCCGAAAACCATGCTTGTTACGGCGACGCCTGTTACTAGGCTGAAAAGTGCGTTTCAAAATAAAATTCTCACCTCGCTCGCGTTATCGCGTTATTTTCTGTGCAGCATACGCAGAAATAGTTCAATTTAGTGGCTATTCTAATTGGTGTCAATACCTTAAACTCTTTGAACGCTAACGAACTTCAACGGCAACCCCGAGTGAGACTCTTGACTGCCATACGCCTTCTTTATAGGTTGAAAAAATGGTGCTGAAAATACAAGACCCCCAAGAACTCTGGGCCCAATGTCTGCTCAATATCGAACGTCAGGTTCGTCCCCAGAGTTTTGCTAATTGGTTTCTTCCCACTTTAGTAAACCACTTCGACGAAGACTCGTTGGTCATCCAAGTTCCCAGTGCATTTTCTGCCGCTTGGGTAGAGGAGCACTACTTGCAGATGATCCGAGCAGTAGTAAGGGAAGAGACAGGGATGACTCCAAGGATATCCTTTATTGTTGCACAAGCACCCCAACCAATTCTCAATCAAGCACTCCCCATTGAGCAAGATTTACCTGCAAATGAAGGAGAAAACACAGAAGACAAACAAAAAAAAATAGAAGCAGGTCCCGCCCAATCGCTAAACAAGCGCTATACCTTTGAAGAATTCATCATCGGTGATAGCAATCGATTTGCCCATGCAACGGCATTGGCCGTAGCCAATGCCCCAGGTATGACGGAATTTAATCCCCTCGTGATCTATGGAGGCGTAGGGCTAGGTAAAACGCATCTGCTGCAAGCGATTGGGCATCACGCCTATAACCTCAACCTCGCCGAGAAGGTCGTTTACGTCCCCTCAGAAAAGTTTATGAGCGATTTCGTCCAATCGCTCCAAGACCGCAATAAAGCCAGTGAATTCCAGAACTTTTATCGCAGTGTGGACATCCTCCTTGTCGATGACATTCAGTTTCTGCTCCGCGGCGAACAGACCCAAAATGAATTCTTTCACACCTTTAATGCCTTGCATCAGTCCGAGAAGCAAATTGTTATGACCTGCGACAGTCCTCCCGGCCATCTTGATGGGTTAGAAGAAAGGCTGAAATCCCGCTTCATATGGGGTCTGGCCACCGCAATAGATTCGCCCGAGCTCGAGACCCGGATTGCCATCCTCCACAAGAAGGCCGAGCGCAACGGCATACGGATTCCCGATGATGTGGCGGCTCTATTGGGTAATCATATCCGATCGAATGTCCGCGAACTCGAAGGTACTTTGATTAGCTTGATGGCCTACTGCTCAATCCATAAGAAGGAACTCGATATAGAGGCGGCCAAGCATATTATACAGGAACGGGGACCCAGCCTAGTGGAACTGAGCATTGAGGCGATCCAACAGCATGTCGCCGACCACTTCAATCTGACTCGAGAGCAACTCACCGGAAAAGGACGAACTCAATACGTTGTAGCGGCACGGCACCTTGCTATGTTCATAGTCAAGCGTCTGCTCGGCAGTCATTTCACTACCATCGGCTTGCACTTCGGCAACCGCGATCACAGCTCAATCATCCACGCTGTACGCACTGTTGAGAAGAAGTGTAAAAACGATCCCGCCTTCGCCAGACTAGCCGAGAATTTGTCCAATACCATCCGTCAGCAAAACCGCTAAGCCCTAAGTCCAACCCCCATCTCTTGCCGCGCCTTTAGGCGTGATAAACCCCTCTCGGCCCGTCTCGCCTGCTTCACCCTGCTTTAGCAGGACCGGCGCGGTGAAGTCCGCGGTGGCCGTAACCACCCCTATTTCCATTATAATAGCAATAGCGGCGGCTTTGCCGGCCGGGTGCGAACAGAGCGCACCGCCTAAAGTCGGCGTATAGGTGCTCGGGGCGCACCCGGAATGTTCAGACAACTCTTAGGCCTTTTAGTCTGTATTTTTCAGTACCATAGAGCCTATTTGGCAGTGGAAAACTATTAACACCTATCCCCGCCTAAGTATTGATTCAATGTGGATAAATCTGTGTAAAAAAGAAAATAGTCATTTTCAACCTTTTATCTGTGAAAAATTCGAGTTTTCCACTCAACAATCCACAGACAATCTCTTGCCGACAAGTTGCCTCCCTTATTTATAAACACCTTATTAACAAGATGTTTTGTTGTTTAGGGATAAATCCTTAAGACAATTATCCACACATCCACAGTACAACTAGAACTCCTAAAGATAAAAAGACACAAAGAAGTGTAGTCTTATTAAAAAGACCGGTGTGGGTTTCTTTCTCTCATATACACACCTTTTTGTTTATTTACACACACCTACTCATGTGTTCCCTTGTGTTAAAAAATGAGACACTATATAATATAGAACTTGACATAGGTAGGTTTAAAAGCTACGTTTATTTTTTAAAGAACAAAGAACGATATTATCAGTATCAGAAGGATAATCTGAGACGCTATATGAAATTAAGAGTGAATCGCAATGAGTTATGGCAGGGCATTGATACTGTATTAGAAGCCGTGTCTTCAAAGCCCTCCCTACCGGTGTTGGCTAATATCCTGCTTGAAGCCGATGAGAAAACCCTATCTCTATCCGCGACGGATTTAGATTTATCCATCCGGACTCAAGTTCCCGCTATAGTAAAAAAGAAGGGGAGGACGACTATTGCGGCTCGCAAGCTGGCAGAAATCGCCCGAGAATGGCCTGAGGCGGAACTGAGTATTGAGGTGCAGGACGAGCGACTCAAGCTCTCAGGGCGACTCGGGGACGCCGAAAGCAGCGAGGGAACGTATAGCCTGGCGGGTATAGAGGCTGAAGAGTTTCCCAGTATGCCGACAGTACTTGACGGCGTAAGCCTGAGTCTGGGGGAGGACGAAGCCGAGACCCATGTTCTGGTTGACATGATCAACAAGACGGCCTTTGCCGTCTCCGGGGATGATACTCGCCCAGTGTTTAACGGGGTACTATGGCGCATCGATGCCCAAGGAATGGAGATGGTGGCTACCGATGGGTCGCGCTTAGCCTGTTACAGAAAAGCCATAGATTTGCAGGATCAGGTACAGGGAGACCAAGAGCCCGCGATCATTGTCCCCCCCCAAGCGTTGATTCAGATCGTCAAATTACTGGGTAGCCATAAAGGCCCAGTCAATGTCACGCTAGGCGAGACGCAGATACTGTTTGATATAGGGCATACGCATTTGCTGTCGCGTCTGATCGAGGGGCCTTATGTCGACTATGCCCAAGTGATTCCGCAAAACAACCAAAAAGAACTAAGAATAGCTAGTGAATATCTTCTCCCGGCCGTACGCCGGGTATCCATCCTTTCCAGTTCTTATACGCGTCAAGTGCGTTTTAAGCTAAACACTGGCCAAGTAGAGCTATCGGCAGCTAGCCCCGAAATCGGTGGCGAAGCGAGGGAGATCGTACCGGCCCAGTACGCCTCTGAAGAGATAGATGTTGGCTACAACGCCCAGTATCTGATGGAGATCCTGCGAAAAATGGACGCGCCCGAGGTCTGTTTCGAGCTCAATGACCACGTCACAGCAGCCCTATTGAGGCCGATGGAACAAAAAGAAGGTGAGGACTACTTCTGCTTGCTAATGCCCTTGCGGCCGACAGGATGAGGTAAGCAGGCCTAGTGCGGATCCGTGAATTAACGCTTAGACCCTTCCGCAATTTTGCCGCGATTCGCTTGAGCTTTGCAGCAGATTACGTGCTGATTTTTGGTCCGAACAGCCGCGGTAAAAGCAATATCCTAGAAGCGATTTCCTACCTATCTATCGGTAAGTCAGTACGCGGGGCCAAGGATCAACACGTCGTGCCGCACGGCGAGGACTTCTTTGATATCCGAGCTTTGTGCACTGATGGTCGCCACGACCAGCAATTACGCGTCTTTTACAGCAAGAAAGAAGGCAAGAAGGCATTTTCTGATGCCAGTCCCTTGCCCCGAGTATCGGAGTTGTTGGGCACCTTCCGCACAGTTCACTTCTCTCCTGAAGATGTATCGCTGGTACTGCGCTTCCCGGCCCAGCGAAGGCGGCTCCTCGACATACTTATTGCACAGTCTAGTGCAGTGTACTTGCGATATATGCAGCGCTATTACCGTGTGTTAGCCCAGAGAAACCACTTGTTGCGCACCGCAAAAAAGTCGAGACACGGGCTTGTCGACAGTCAGGTAATGGAACCATGGAATGCCCAGCTAGTGGATTTGGGGTCCCAACTCCGACTGCATCGCTTGGAGGCGCTGAATAAGTTGAGAGCACCTTTTCTCCGCTATTACGGTCGCTTCGCCTTGGCCAGCGAAGAAGAGGCTGCCGTTGTCTATCAAGGTGCCAAGGAGCAAGATCTGGAGGCCCTTAGAGCCGAATTACGCGACGCGCTTAGTCGCCGCAGGGAACAGGAGGCTCAAATAGGACATACGCTCTGTGGGCCACACCGCGACGATTTGAAATTCACGTTGAACAAAGTACAGGCCGACCTCTATGCCTCCGAAGGCCAGCTAAGAACCGTACTCATATCGTGGAAGCTGGCCGAGGCCCGTTACATGGAGGAGCAAACGGGTCGGCAGCCCGTATTGCTCTTAGATGATTCCTTTTCAGAGTTGGACTCTGGCCGGATAGGAGAGCTATTGGACATAGTTGGTGAATTTGAACAGGTCATAGCGACGACTCCCCAAGAGCCTAATACAAGACAGGCAGCCCGTTTTGAGTCGATCGATCTCCAGAAATAAGGACCGCGGAGTTAGTCCCCCCACCGTTTTGCACAGGTTGCTCGATGCCGCAGTCAAGGATCTAGAGATCGAGCAGAAGCTGGTGGAATGCCGGGCGCGGATGGCGTGGGAAGAAGCAGTAGGTCCCACCTTGGCTCAGTACACCAGCCCACTGCGCTTGTCCAAAGGATATTTGGAAGTGGCTGTGCCATCTGCCGTATGGCGAACTCAACTAAACTTTATGCAGCGGGACATCGCGACACGGATCAACGCGTTGCTGGGTAAGAAGGTCGTCAAGGGGCTAAAATTACTAAACCAGTCTGAAAGTGTGGAGAACAAAAGGAGGAGTAGATGACGGAACCGGCCAAAAATTTTCCTAGGAAAGAAGCGGAAGCGGCGCAGGAGGAGGAATATACAGCCGATGCTATACAGGTTCTCAAGGGACTTGAAGGGGTGCGTAAGCGCCCAGCTATGTACATTGGCGATACGAGCGAAAACGGACTACACGAACTGGTAAAAGAGATCGTCAACAACAGCATTGACGAGGCTATGGCTGGGCGTTGCTCGCGCATCGATGTAACAATCACCACACAAGGTACTGCCCGAATCCAAGATAACGGGCGAGGCATCCCGACCGACTTTCACGTTGCGGAAAATAAATCGGGAGTTGAGGTGGTAATGACTATGCTCCACGCTGGCGGCAAGTTCGACAAGAAAGCCTATCAGGTTTCTGGCGGGCTACATGGCGTGGGTGCTTCGGTCGTCAACGCTTTGTCCGAGTGGTGTACGGTCGAAGTTTGGCAAAAGGGCAAAGTTCACTTGCAGCGGTACTCGCGTGGCGTACCCGAGACGGGTTTGGAGGTCATCGGTGACTCAGATCAGAACGGCACGATCATAGAATTCAAGCCGGATGCCGAGATATTCGAAACCGTGGAATTCAGCTTTGAGCTTATCGCCATACGACTACGCGAACTGGCCTTTCTAACCAAGGGTGTGGAAATCAATATACGGGACGAGCGTAGCGGAGAGATCGACCGCTATCTATACGAGGGCGGTATACAGGAGTTTGTGCGCTTCCTCAACGAGGGCCGAAGAGTGTTGCACCCAGATCCGATCTACCTTCAGGGCGAGCGCGACGGAGTCGTCCTAGAGGTGGCCCTGCAATACAACGATAGCTACCAAGAAACTCTTTTTACCTATGCGAATAACATCAAGACCGACGAAGGAGGAACCCATCTCGTAGGCTTCCGCTCGGCGCTGACTCGGACGATCAACAACTACGCGACCCGCAATAATCTACTCAGGAATGTCAAGTTCAACATCTCGGGCGAGGATACTCGAGAGGGCATTGCCGCTGTTATCAGCGTCAAAGTACCCGAGCCGCAGTTCGAGGGACAGACCAAGGGCAAGCTGGGCAACAGCGAAGTCAAAGGCATCGTCGATTCGTTTGCCTCCGAGGCACTGAGTACATACCTCGAAGAGAACCCGGACATCGCTAGACGGATCGTCGACAAGATCGTGGAGGCTGGTCGCGCTCGCGAGGCGGCACGCAAGGCACGCGAACTGACTCGGCGCAAGGGGGTACTCGACGGAGGAGCGTTGCCTGGCAAGCTGGCCGATTGCTCACTCCGCGACCCGGAGCAGACCGAAATTTTCTTGGTCGAGGGCGACTCGGCTGGTGGTTCGGCGGCGATGGCACGAGACCAGAGCTTCCAAGCCGTGCTGCCGATGTTCGGCAAACCGCTCAATGTGGAAAAAGCGCGAATTGACCGCGTCTTGGGAAACGACAAGTTGCTGCCGCTTATAACGGCGCTAGGCACTAGTCTTGGTGAGGACTACAACTTTGAGAAGCTGCGCTACGGCAAGGTTATTATCATGGCCGATGCCGATGTCGATGGCAGCCACATCCGCACGCTAATCATGACCTTCTTCTTTCGCTACATGCGCGACCTGATTGAGAAAGGCAAGCTCTATCTGGCCCAGCCTCCCCTTTTTCAAGTGAAGAAGGGCAAGCAGGAGCTGTACGCCTTCGACCAGGCCGAGCGCGAGCGACACATCGCAGCACTCGGCGGCAATGGCGACGGTCGAGGCATAGTTATCCAGCGCTACAAAGGGTTGGGCGAAATGAACCCTGAGCAGCTATGGGAGACAGCGATGGATCCCGAACGGCGCACTCTGTTGCAGGTAGCCATCGACTATGCCGTTGAGGCAGATCACCTTTTTACCCTACTCATGGGCGAACAGGTGGAGCCGCGCCGCGAATTTATCGAGAAGTACGCGCTAGATGCAAAGAATCTGGACATCTTCTAACATCTTCTATTAGACAGCAAAGCTGAGGATTTAATCAATGCTCGAACAGCAAGAAAGCCGGGTCATTCGGGTCAAAATTGAGGAGGAGCTCAAAACCTCCTTCCTCGACTATTCAATGAGCTTCATACTGTCGCGTGCCCTACCCGATGTCCGCGATGGTCTCAAGCCATCCCAGCGCCGCATCTTGGTAGCGATGAACGACTTGAGCCTTTTCCCCAATCGCGGCTACCGCAAATGTGCAAAAATCGCCGGTGATACCTCTGGCAACTACCACCCACACGGCGAAGGCATTGTCTATCCGACGCTAGTGCATATGGCGCAGAGATTTCGCTTGCGGTATCCGCTGGTCCAAGGCCAAGGCAACTTCGGTTCAATTGATGGCTACCCTCCGGCGGCCATGCGCTACACGGAGGCGAGACTGAGCTGGCCGGCGATGGATCTTCTAGCGGATCTCGACAAGAACACCGTCGAATTCGCCAGCAACTACGACGAGACCCAGCAAGAGCCCTTGGTTTTGCCATCTAGGTTTCCCAACCTAATATGTAACGGCTCAATGGGCATTGCCGTCGGCATGGCCACTAAGATCCCGCCGCACAACCTGCGGGAGGTCGCCAGTGGCCTCAAGACGCTGATCGATCATCCCGAGATTTCCATTGCCGAGTTGCTTGAGCATGTCAAAGCTCCAGATTTTCCCACCGGCGGAATCATCTACGGCATGAGCGGGGTACAGCAGGCCTACGCAACTGGGAGGGGTCTGATCTATATCAGAGCTCGGGCGGATATTGAAACCCTCAAGAATGGCCGCGAAAACATCGTCGTCACCGAAATCCCCTTCTTAGTAAACAAGGCTAGCCTATTAGAGAAAATCGCCGATCTGGTGCGAGACAAAGCCATCGACGGACTTGCCAATATCCGCGACGAATCGGGCCGCACGGGGCTGCGCATCGTATTTGAGTGCAAAAGGGAGACCCAAGCCGAAGTCGTGCTCAACCAGCTCTATAGCCATAGCATGTTGCAGACTACCTATGGGGTAATGATGTTGGCCATTGTCGATGGCCGTCCTGAGACGCTCAACCTTAAGCAGATGCTGCAGCACTATATTGATCACCGCCATGACGTGATCGTGCGCCGCACCCAATTCGACTTGGAGAAAGCCGAAGGTCGGGCGCATACCCTAGAAGGCCTGCGCATCGCCTTAGACCACATTGACTTAGTGATCGAAACCATCCGCCGCTCGTCGAGTCCGGCAGATGCCCAAGAGCGGCTGGCTGTCATCCGCCCTGCGACAGCAGATAGTACTATCGAGTTGAGCGATCGGCAGGTTCAAGCCATCCTAAGCATGCCGTTGCAGCGCCTGACGGGCTTGGAGCGCGACAAAATTGAGGCCGAGTACAAGGAACTGGTAACGACGATTGAGGACCAGAGGGGCATCCTCGCCAGCCAAGAGCGGCAGATGCAGATCATCAAGGACGAGATTGATGATCTGGCCGATCGCTTCGGCGACGAGCGCCGCACTGAGCTCGTCTATGCAGCCGAGGAATTCGACATTGAGGACTTGATTGCCGAAGAGGACATGGTCGTCACCATCTCGCGCAGTGGCTATATCAAGCGCTTACCTCCTAGAGCCTATCGAGTACAGAATCGCGGCGGGCGCGGGGTGACGGGTATGAAGACCAAGGAAGAGGACTTTGTCGAACATCTCTTCGTGGCTTCGACTCATTCTTATATCATGTTTTTGACTGCCAAGGGCAAATGTTATTGGCTCAAGGTCTTTCGCATACCCGAAGGCGACCGCACGGCTCAGGGGCGGTCAATAGTCAACCTGTTGCCACTGGACCGAGACGACCAAATATGCGCCATCGTACCCGTCCGAGAGTTCGCCGACGATCAGTATTTGTTCACGGCGACGCGCAACGGCATTGTCAAGAAAACTAGGCTCTCGGCCTATCAGAACATCCGCCGTGACGGGATCATCGCTCTGAAGATCCAAGACGCCGACGACCTGATTGGGGCGGCCATCACCGACGGACGGCAGGATATTGTCCTATTGACGCGCAACGGCCAAGCCATGCGCTTTAGCGAAGGCGAAGTCCGCTCTATGGGCCGGGTTTCTACGGGCGTTAAGGGCATTAGCTTACGCCAAGTGGACGAGGTTGTGGACATGGTCGTGGTGCGCGAAAGCAGCACCTTGCTAACCATCTGCGAAAACGGCTATGGCAAGCGCACTAGCCAGACCGAGTACCCCTGCAAGCACCGCACCGGCCAAGGCGTCATCGATATCAAGACTACCCCACGCAACGGCCCCGTAGTGGCCTGTAGGGGGATCCGAGACGAAGAGGAGGTCATGGTGGTAACCCAGAACGGTATTATGATCCGCATCCCTGTACGAGGGCTATCCACCATTGGGCGCAATACCCAAGGAGTCCGGGTAATCAATCTGGACGAGGGCGACCGAGTTATCGACATGGCCCCGCTGCCCGGCAGCGAGGAAGAGAGTGGTTGGGAAAACGGCGAGGCGGATGAGAAGGCATCGGGTTGACCTAAGATGGGGCCTCATGTATATTTTTCTCCTTACCGAGAAGAGGAGGGTTAGACCTAATTGGTAAGGCAGCGGTCTTGAAAACCGCCGGGCTCACGCCCTTGAGGGTTCGAGTCCCTCACCCTCCGCCAGTTTACCATTTGATGCCGCCACAGTCCCATCCTTCTTAGCGTTGGGATTACGTCAAAAGTTTATTTTGCAATGGTCGCGGAGAGGTGACCGAGTGGCCGAAGGTGGCAGCCTGCTAAGCTGTTGTGCGGGGCAACCCGTACCGAGGGTTCGAATCCCTCCCTCTCCGCCATTATTTCCGTTAGTTGCCCTCTAGCACAATTGGAAGTGCGCCTGACTCTGGATCAGGAGGTTCTAGGTTCGAGCCCTAGGAGGGCAGCCAATACCGGCTCCTGAAAGAACGCTTCAGGAGCCTTCTTCTTTTGGCCTATCCTGCCGGGAATCGGGACGAGGCCGCATTCTCCCCGCATTTAGCCTCTCGTCTTAGCGTTACCTTACGCCGATGAGTACCCGCATCAGAGAACAACAGCTTGCTTGGGGCCTCCTTGCGCCAGCACTTATCGTACTGGGCGCGTTTGGACTCTTCCCTATTGGCTATGCCTTGTATGTCAGCTTGCACAAGTGGCGGATCAAGAAGGAAGCGGTGGTTGGGTTCGACCACTATGTCCGCGCTGTGGGAGAATCGCAGTATCTGCTGCCCTTCGTCGCCGGGATCGGCCTCGTCTGGGCGGCCTATCGCCTGCGCTCCACGTTATCCGATCTCGGTCTGCGCCCCTTTTATATCTACATCGCTTGGGGCGCAGTCGCACTATCGGGGCTTTGGTTGGGGTTGGCTCAGGGGTTGGGTGGCTTAGTCGAGACGGGCGACCCAGCGCTGTACAACGGCTTCAAGGTCACGTTTTTCTACGCGGTCGGGACAATCCCGTGCCAACTGAGCTTGGCTACCGGACTGGCGTATTTGCTCTTCAAGATCGCACGGGCTAGAGGCGCGTTTCGCACACTATTCTTTTTGCCGTATGTCACGCCGATCATCGCCTCAGCCGTGGTTTTCCGCACCATCTTTAGCCCCCACCCGTCCTCGCTGGCCAACCGCTTCTGGAGCTTTTGGGGACTGGAAAATCAGCGCTGGCTCTATGAGAGCAAGTCCGTCGTAGCTCTGTTACTACAAGGAGCCGGTCTTGCTTCTTACCCCGCGTGGGTGGACAGCTTCTTCCCGAGCCTAGCTCTGACCTCGATCATCCTCTACAATATCTGGGTCTATGTCGGCTACGACACAGCGATTTTACTGGCTGGCCTCAGTGCTATCCCCAAGCAATACTACGAGGCCGCTGAGATGGACGGCGCGGGTGAGTGGCAAGTCTTCCGCCACATTACCCTGCCCTTGGTCTCACCGACCCTGTTCTTTTTGTCGATGGTGGCTGTCATAGGGACCTTCAAAGCCTTTAACCACGTTTATATCCTGCGGACGCCGGGTGCCCGCGACTCGGTCAATGTGCTCAGTATTGCCATTTTCGACCAAGTTTTTGAATACCACAACGCCGGCTATGCTTCGGCGATGGCCTTTGTGCTCTTCGTCGCGATTTTGGCACTGACGTTGCTGCAAAACCGGGTGCTCGGCAGGCGGGTATTTTATGGCGACTAGGGGCAGCATTTATTGCGGCCTGAGCTTGGGGGGGCTGGCTGCGTGCTTTCCGTTCGCGTGGATGCTTTTGGTCTCTTTTATGAGCCGCGGCGAATCGCTGCGGCGGGTCTTGCTGCCCGAGCGCGTGCAATGGGACAATTATATCGAAGCGTGGCAAGATGCGGATTTCGGTCTCTACTTTGAGAATTCGCTGATCATCGCGGGCCTACAGGTCAGCGGGACCCTGCTTTTCTCGCTGATGGCGGCGTATCCGCTGGCGCGCATGCAGTTCCGCGGACGGGATGTGGTGTTTACTGGCGTCTTGGCTACGCTGATGATCCCCGAGGCCGTGACCATCGTGCCGAATTTTCTCGTCGTGACTTGGCTGCACCGCAATGCGCCGTTTGCTTGGCTCAATAGCTGGCCTGCCCTGACCATTCCCTTTATGGCTAGTGCTTTTAGCATTTTTCTCTTGCGTCAGTTTATGCGTGGTCTGCCCAACGAGCTGTGGGATGCGGCCCGGATTGAGGGAGCCGGCCATGTGCGCTTTCTGTTTCAGATCGTGGTACCCCTGTGCCGGGCACCACTCTTGACGGTAGGTATGCTTACGTTTATTGGTTCTTGGAACGCCTTGGCGTGGCCCTTACTGGTGACCAATACGCCGGATTGGCGTCCGATAGCAGTGGGTTTGCAGCAGTTTGCCAGTGAGGCCGGGACCGAGGTCCACCTGCAAATGGCCGGGGCTGTCATTGCGACCGCTCCCGTAATTTTGGCGTATTTTCTTATTCAGCGAGAATTCACGGAAGGCATCTCCATATCTGGGCTCAAAGGATAACGCGATGAAACCGAAAAGTGCGATGACGTTGGTTGGGTGCGCCTTTTTATGGGCCTGTGGCGGCCAACAAGAGGCCGTTTACGAGCAGCAGACCAGTCTCGAATCCCTCGATCCACAAGGACAGAAAATCGTCTTTTGGTACCAACACACCGGCCAGCGCGAAGATGCCCTGCAAGAGCTGATTGCCGACTTTAACCAGACTAACCGCGATGGGATTGAGGTTCGCGGCGAGTACATGGGTCGCTATGGGGACATCTACAACAAGATGAACGTGGGTATCCAGAGCGGTTCGCTCGCCAACCTGGTCGTAGCCTACCAAAACCAAGCCCGAGCCTACTACCAAGCCGACGGCATAGTGGATATAACACCCTATATGGATTCGCCCAAATGGGGATTGTCGCCAAAAGAGCGCAGCGACTACGTCCAAGCGTTTCTGGAGGAGGACAATCTCGGCGGAGTGCAGGTTGGCTTCCCGCCGAATCGCTCGATGGAACTGCTCTACTACAATGTTGATTGGTTGCGCGAGCTGGGCTACGACGGGCCACCGGCGACGTGGGACGATTTTGCCGCGATGTGCCGCCTAGCCAAAGAGCAACCCTTTAGTAAAAACGAAGACCCAGTGCGCAGTTTGGGTTTTTTGCTCGATGTTGACGCCAGCCGATTCGCCGCGATGGTCTTCAGTCGCGGCGGCGACCTAGTAGATGCGACCGGCACCGCTTATGCCTTGGACTCGCCAGAAGTTAAAGCAGTACTGGAGCTGATACAGGAGCTGGCACGGGACGGCGCAATAGACATCGCGGGCGAACGGGACGTCGATCTAAACGAGTTCGTCACCGGTCAGATCCTCTTCTCTCAGGATTCTTCCTCCGGGCTGCCCTTTTACAAGAGTGGCATTGAGGACTCTGGGCTGGCCTTCGAGTGGGGAGTAACCCATCCGCCGCAGACTGGCTCGAGGCCGGTTGTTGACGTGTACGGGGCCAGCGTGTCGATCTGCGTAGGTACTCCCGAAAAACAGCTAGCGGCGTGGCTTTTCCTCAAATGGTTTACTGCGCCGGAGCAACAAGCGCGGTGGGTGAGGGCAAGCAATTACTTTCCGGTGCGCAAGAGTACGGCGCGGGAGCTGGAAAGCTACTTCGAGGAAAACCCGCACTATAGAGTGGCGTTTGGCATGTTGGAATACGGAAAATCAGAGCCGACGATGGCAGGCTATCAACAGGTGCGGCGGTTGATTCAAGAGGCCATGATAGAGGCGATTGAAGGCGAGGATGTCGAACAGGTGGTAGAAGAATTGCAGCGCACAGCGAATCAGACGCTTGAGCCGTAGGCGAAAAAGGAGCGCACAGGTAAAATGGCTGGAGAAAATAAAAAACCAAACGTCATAGTATTTTTTACGGATCAACAGCGCTGGGACACAACGGGGCTACACGGCAATCCGATGAGCCTTACACCTCATCTCGATCGCTTGGCTCGCGAGTACACCCACGCGGCGTATTCCTTTACGTGCCAACCCGTCTGCGGCCCGGCGCGCTCTTGTCTGCAAACGGGTCTTTACGCCACGACCACAGGCTGCTACCGCAACAGCGTTCCCTTGCCCGCGGACAGCCAGACCCTCGCCCATTACTTTGCCGCGGCTGGCTACGACACCGGATATATAGGCAAGTGGCATCTATACGAGCAAGGGACCACCGGTCCAGTGCCAGCCTCGGACCGCTTTGGCTATCAGTACTGGTTGGCGTCGAACGTTCTCGAATTTACTTCCGACGCCTATAGTACGGTTCTCTACGACAATGATAATCAACCGGTCCGCCTACCCGGTTATCGAGTGGATGCGGTCACAGATGCCGCAATTCGCTACGTAGATGTGCGTCAAGATCGTCCCTTTTTTCTTTTTATCTCCTATATTGAACCCCACCACCAGAACCACTTGGATGACTATCCGCCTCCCGATGGCTACCGAGAAACCTATACCGGAGGCTGGATCCCGCCCGACCTAGCGGCATTGGCCGGCTCGACTCACCAGCACTTAGGCGGCTATTACGGGATGGTCAGGCGGCTCGATGAAGCCTATGGCCGCCTACACGACGCGCTCAAAAGTCTGGAGCTAGCCGACGACACCATCGTGCTCTTTACTTCGGATCATGGTTGTCATTTCAAGACGCGCAACAACGAGTACAAACGCTCTTGTCACGAAAGCTCAATCCGCGTACCGACTGTTTTGACTGGACCCGGTTTTCGCGGCGGCCAATTGCAAGAGTTGGTTAGCCTAATTGACCTGCCGCCAACACTTTTGGATGCGGCCGGCTTGAAAATCCCCCATCAGATGCAGGGCCGCTCGCTCATGCCGCTTTTGCGCGGTGGAGTAGCCGATTGGCCCGCAGAGGTCTTCGTGCAGATTAGCGAAGCCCAAGTGGGGCGAGCCGTTCGCACTCGTCGGTGGAAGTACGGGGTGGACGCTCTAGGTGGGCAAGGAAGAGATGTGGCAGGAGCCGATCATTACGAGGAGCAGTATCTCTATGATCTACAGGTTGACCCCTACGAACTGAACAACCTAGTCGGCCTCGAGTCGCATCGAGAAGTGGCTCGAGTAATGAAGGAACGGCTCTTGAGACGTATGGAAGAAGCCGGAGAGGCACGCCCCCACATCAAAGAGGCCCCGCCGCGCCGCTCCGGCCAGCGGAAAATCCTTCCTGATGAAGCACGCTCCTAGCCTTAGAAGCTGTCTGCGAACCCCTAGCCGCCGCGTTTACGCCGCCTAAAGTAAGTGCTTTTAGTTCTGCTGTTGGGACAGTAGCGGCTGATGAGTAGAGTCCAGCTTTTCGCGCAGCGATTGAAGCTCAAACAGCCGCTTGACAACCAGAGAGATAGAGCGGGCGAACTCGCCCAATATGGTCGCTAGCTGCTCGGTGCGCCTAGGCCCGCCCATGGGCAATCCTAGGCCTAGCATCCCTTGTGCAAAGGGCATGTCGATCAGCAGTCCGGGGCGATATATCGAGTCCGAGAAAGTTTCTTGGGTCATCTGTATAAAAGCCTCGTCGGCCTCGCGCTCCCATACCTTGCGGCGGTGCCAGTAGCTGACCAACCTCCGCAGGGAGGCAAAGCGACCGAGCGATTCTTGGAGATTTACCACGTTCTGTGAGGAGCGGTAACCACGCGCCTCGGAATAAGCGCGATAGCAAGCCAAGAGGTTTCTTTGTTCGTCGATGACCTGTAGGCCAACCGCCTCGAATTGGACTCCCATAGCCTCTAGCTCGTCGCCGAGAATGCGCACGACCTTGCCTAGATCGCGCACCTTTTCGGTTTCGCAACCAGCCTGCAAGACGTGGAAGGCCCCTTGCCGACAACAGTGAGCGGTAATATCGCGCGCAATGGCCAAGTGCGCTTTTTCGCTTATGTTGACGTTGGTGATCTCGACGGGAAGAAAGCTGCCGTCACTGCGTACCATGAGCACTTCATAGGCATTGGACGAGCCACTGGCAATCATGTGCCGAGTTGTGGGATGGGACTGGGGAGCGAACATTAGTTCAATGCCGTCTTTGGCTAGCAATTCTTCCCCGCGATAACCCAATAGGTCGGCCAAGGTTTGGCTGATGAAGAGCAAGTGTCCGTTTTCGTGGATGACAAAGGCGTTGAGGGTCTCGGCGATTTGATGCAAACGGTCTTTGTGGACTTGAGCTGAGCTCCTATTGTCGTCCATTAGGGAGTCTGTCGAGACGCCGAGGGCGTCAGCTAAATCTTTTAGAGCCGGCGAGCCTAGCCGGCGCACTCGGCCGGTTTCAATACGGGAGATAGTGGCTTGAGAGACCCCGGAGCGGTCTGAGAGGTCTTTCTGGTTGAGCGATTGTTTCTGTCGCAGCTCTTTTAGGTTGCGTCCTAAAGACATGGGCTGCTCCTATAATGGGGATATAAAATACAGGGTGTTTGATAAATAAATAATATGGCACGAAGCGGCTGATTACCAAAATGGAAGGCGATAAAAACAAAATGTACACAAGGGTTTACGCATGAAAATAACCGAAGTGCAGTCGATTTATCCCCGCTATCGCGTCGCGCCTGCTGCTTGGCGCCGGCACTTCTGGCAGATGGTCGTACGCATAGATACGGACGTCGGCGTCAGCGGCTGGGGAGCAGGTGGTGGCGGGATTGGTGCCGTAGAGGTGATTAACCGCCACCTGCGCGAGTTGCTGGTGGGGCGCAGCATCAACAGCACTGAAGATGTCGCCCGTCTCTGGGACGACCAATACAAGGCAAGCTTGCCCTATGGCCGCAGCGGAATCGCCGTCATGGCCATCAGCGGCGTGGACTTGGCGCTGTGGGATGTCTTGGGCCGGGCAGAAGGAAAGTCCGTCTGCGACTTGCTGGGTGGTCGGCGGCGGGACGCGGTGCGGGCCTATGCCACAGGCCCAGATTGCGCTTGGTATCGCGACTTGGGCTTTAATGCCCACAAGTCTTCGCAGACGCTGGGAGGAAACCAAGCCGCAGACGCGGCGCACATACTTGAGTGGGCCCAGCAGGCGCGTCAAACCTTGGGCGAAGATGCGCTCTTGATGATAGATGCCTATATGTCGTGGTCGCCCGACTTCGCCTTGGCCGTAGCGCAGCAACTCGCGCCATTCAACATATACTGGTTTGAAGACGTGCTGCTGCCCGACGACTTGGACAGCTTGGCGGCGTTGCGTCCGCAGATTCAACCCATTTTGTTAGCTGGCGGCGAACACGAATTTACCGTGCGGGATTTCGGTCATATCGCCAGTGCGCGGGCATTGGACTTGTGGCAACCGGACGTCACTTGGTGTGGCGGTTTGACGGCGACGCTTCGCATTGCCAAGCTCGCTCAAACCCACGGCGTCCCCTTGGTTCCTCATCGCGGCGGCGAGATTTGGGGTTTGCATTTTTTGGCGGCTGGCTATGGCGACAATTTGGCTGAAATGGTAATGGATATGCGCGGTGAGGTGCGCGACAAGCTATGGCTGGGTGAACCGCAACCGCAGGAAGGGCACTTGGTACTGCCCGAAGGCCCGGGGTTTGGCGTGCAGGTAAACGAGGAGCTACTCTAGTTTTCTCTAAGCGGCCTATCGTCGGGAGTCCTGCCACAGTGAACCCCTACTCTTTAACCGCCAGAGATAATAGGTACGTCCCCCGCTGTTTGATCTTTTTGTAGTTGCCGAAGACTTCCTTGAAATTGCGCTTGATGTACTCCTTTAGTCCGGCAATGGTGACGACCCACAGGTGCCCGCCCGGTTTGAGGCGGGCGCAGGCGTCGTGCATGATGAGCGTCAGGAGTTCGTTGCCTATTTTCGCGGGCAAATTGGAGGCGATGGTGTCAAAGCGCATGTGTGCGGGCACGTGGCTGAAGGCATTACTCAAGTAGGTGCGACAATTGGTTAGCCCGTTGCGTTCGGCGTTTTGCGCCGCGTAGGCGATGGCGACGAAGTCCTTGTCGATTAGATGGACTTCGCCCTCGGAGCAGAGGTGGCCCAACATCAAGCCGATTGGACCATATCCGCATCCTAAGTCGAGGCAGCGGTCGGCAGGCCCGGCTTTGATATGATCGATGAGCAGCCGCGTACCTGGGTCAATGCGTTTGGGGTTGAAAAGGCCCCAAGTGGAGCAAAAGGTAAAAGTGCGCCCCCTGAGGGTCTCTTCAAATACGATGTCTTCGCACAGGCGGCTTATATCTCTAGCAGGCATCGAGCGCGGCTAAGCTTAGTAGGCCAAGCCCAACGGCTGCTGGTGGCGGAAAGTTTTGAATTCCGACTTGATGGCTATTTCCACTAGATACAACCCCGGTTCCAACAGCTCGCCGCCCGGGCCACGGCCGTCCCATTGCACGGTTTGAGGCCCGGCCCCCTGCATTCCGATTTCGCGACCGCCGACCCGGACACCGCGTAAGTCGTAGATGTTGAAGGCCACGGGCACCGGGGCGGGCAAGCGGAACAAGGTGTAGCTGATGGCTAGCACATCGTTGGCACCGTCTCCGTTGGGGGTCAATACCTTGCTCGAAAAAGCTAGATTTTCGATGGGTGCCCCGGCCTCTTGTGCGTCACCTAAAACCCGCAGGCTGTTGGTGTTGACCTCGTCGGTGGCGTTGCCGGCTTCAATCTGCTGCGGAAGGCTCTCTCCGCTCGTGTCAAAAACCTCGCCAGCGAACGTGTTGGCAAAGATGAAAACCTCTGTGCCGAAGACCAGCCGCACCAGATCGTTGCGGCTATGCGTGACGGCCTGCGGCAGATGCACTACCAGTTCGTTGTTTCCTTCTATCACCTCGGTCGGTTCTAGTACTTGGAGTGGCTGGCCCATCTCTAGCCGTTTGAACCGGGGGCGGCTGCCCGTGCGGATCCGGATCGTATCGAAGCCCGGCTGGCTCGCCGCGTCGAACTGGGTACGCACATCGTAGGTAAAGTCCGTCATCTCGCCTAAGTACACCTCGGTTAGGCCGCCGTCGGGCGTTGGCTCGTCAAAGCGGGCGACCTCGCCTATGACTTGCGAGGCCAACGGAGGTGCAATCTCAACCCACAGCGAGTCGAGCCGCACGAAGTCGAAGAAGGAACTGCTCTCGAAGGTGAGTCTTACTTGGATATGGTTGCCGCGCTCTAGCGGGGCGGGCTGCCCAGACTTAGCGATGGGAAAAGACCAGAAGGTCCAGCTGTCTTGGTCGTAAACGATTGAGGCTCTGAGGCCGGGCTTGCCCTCTTGGATCTGGCCGCCGGTAGTCTGGTCTGGTTGCTTGAGTTCTTTCTCGAAACGCTCGCGAGAGACCGTCCGCTCGGCACCGGTGTCGGTAAACTCGTGATAGATGTTGGGGTCGTCGTCGCGGCCAGAGCGCACGGAGATCGCAAGTTGGGCTTGGGCGTCGTCAACGGGAGTAGGGACGCCATCGACCATTCGCATGGGAGTGGCGTCCCAGAATAGACGCCCGAAGTTCACCGTGCGGTCTAGGGAGATGATCTTAGAAAGATAAAATACCCGCTTGGGCACCCCTTCGCCCTTGAGTTCGAACTCGCCGATGGTTCCCTGCTGGACATTGGCTTGGCCTGAGGCAAAGGCTTTGTCGTCGATGGATGGCTTGCGTTGCAGGCGTATGAAACGCACGTACTGCTTAGGAAAGTCGAGTTGGACATTGGCGTCGAAATTGAGCGGCACATCGGCGACTAGCTTCTCTAAGCGGTGATAGTCGTTATCGTTGTTCTCTAGGTTGAGGACCGGGTCGAACTCTTCGGTGATCGAGACTTCAAATGCCTTGAAGATATCGTCGCGCAGCAGCGTTCCGTCGGCGCGGAACCCGTGCGGCGGCGTGTAGAATCCAACCACGTCGGCTGGCACGGGTACCCCCACGTCGAAAGTGTACCACTCCGAGTTGATGCCGCGTGCCACCGGCGGGCTATAAGAAGAGCTGTCGCCATCGACCCACTCGGTCGTCAGGGTTCCGGCCGTGAACCAATAGAAGCCGTTGGCCGCACGCCAGACCCGCGGAATGAGGCCGTCTTCGTAACCCAAATCGGTGGGAAACTTGAAGGGCGACCAAGAAGGGAGTTTGGAAAGGATGTTTTCGTCGCCGTCGAAATAGGTCGGTGCTATTGAGCCGGGAAAGGTCTCGAAGTCGATAAAGACTTCGCTACTGTCATTCAGGCTCCAAGCTAAGCCTTGGCCGCCTAGTTTCCACTGCGAAATCTGGGCGGCCGCCGGTGCCGTAGTCAGCGCGAGCGCGATGAGAATGGACCATCTATGCACTGTTTCGCTCCTCGGTCCAGTCGCCGAGTTTGCCAGCGACTCTTTTACGCAGTCCAAGTTTTCACTTAATCTATACGGCTCGTATCTTAAGCTCAAGCCGGCAGGCGACATAGAAAGTACACGGAACCATCCATTTTGCACCATGACCAATGAAACAACATGCGGACCTCTAAGGTGGCTCCGCGGCGATATGCACAACCACTGCGAAGATCACGCCTTGGTCGCCGAGCGTTTGGAAGGGGTGTACAACACACTCGATTTTATAGCTCTAACCAACCACGCGCAAAAGCCCGTATTCTTTGAGTAACACCGCATGCTCGAGCAAGCACGCCGCATTCTGCCGGGGTTTCCCATCCAACCCGCCTAAACATCATATGACAAGAGATACGCGGCTGGCCGGTAAATCATTATTGTCCGAGGGGTATTTGAAGTAGAGACCCAAAAAGGTCTCCGGACTTATTCGATCGTCTCTTATGGTGACTATGTTATTATCGTAAGTTATTATCGTAAAGCCGCCGCTCAATGAAAATCACTTCGGCTAAAGCGGATGAACCCGGAGGCCCTGCGGGCCAGCTAAGCCTTCGCAAGCGAAGGTCCCCGACACCAAAGCCAAGTAAACAAAAACAGCCGCATAACTGCGCTCCTTTTTATGTGATCATTATGAAGAAATCGCCCATTTTTGCAGACAACCTCAAAGACAATTAGGTTGCAATACCTTATAAGGGGATTTCCATGCTTGCCTACCTTTTCTGTATGCTTCTCGCGAGTTCCGCGCTCCACGCAGACGGCCATTACCCGCCCGGCCAGATTCACTTAACGCCCAAGATCGACCTCCACCTCGAACCAACGCCTATTGAGGGCCTCCCCGACCGCACCCTCAACCTCCCGCCCGGCTTTAAGGTCAAACTCTTCTCCGACCAAGTAGATAAAGCCCGCTTTATGACTTGGGACGACCAAGGCGTCCTGCACGTGGCGAACATGAAGACTCGCGGAAGGAATCAATGGAGCCCGGCCTCCGGTCGCCAAAGCACGGTGTTAGCCTTGCCCGACAAAGATGGAGACGGTCGCGCTGATACCGCGTACAAGGCTGCTGATGACTTTCACTGGCCCCACAGCGTCGCCTTCTACGAGGGAGCACTTTTCGTCGCAGACGACGATGCGATTTATCGCCTTGAAGACCGCGATGCGGATGGCTTCTATGAGCAACGCACCGTCTTCGCCGAGGTGCCTGGCTTTATGGGTCGTGCCTCTGAGCACGTAACCCATACGCTGGTTTTCGACGAGTCCAATGGCAAGCTCTACTTCCACATTGGTTCAAGTTGCGATTTGTGCCGCGAAGACGATCTGGAACGGTCCACGGTCATACAGATGAACACCGATGGCACAGGTCGGCGGATTTTTGCCTCCGGGCTGCGCAATGCCATCGGCCTCGACTTGCACCCGGTCACCGGCGAGCTGTGGGGTGCTGGCAACGGGCACGACCGCGAGGGCCGAGACCTGCCGCCGGAGTGGATCACTCCCATCCGCGATGGCGGCTTCTATGGCTGGCCCTTGGCTTATGCCTATCAGGTCTGGACTGATTTCTCCATTGGAGCGTATCGACGGGCGCTCTTCCCGCTGACCGATGCTGATTCGCTGTTGGTTGCCAGCATGGAGCGTCCGGCGGCTCTCGTCCCCGCCCATTTGGCACCCATGGCGCTGCATTTTTACGAGCACGACCAGTTCCCTTCCCAGTACAAACACGCCGCGTTTGTCGCCTTCCGTGCGGGCGTCTTGGGCAACGATCCGGGCTACAAGGTCATGGCACTCTTTGCCGAGCCGGATGGGTCCAGCGCCCGCATCGCCGACTTTCTCACCGGCTTCCGTCTCAATCCCAACGAAAAGGCCGTGTGGGGTAAGCCTGTCGGGCTGATTACCGACGAGGCCGGTCGCCTCTACATGACCAGCGATGATCTCACCCAAGCGGTCTTCCGCATTGAAGCTAGCCCCCTCCAAGGCACGTGGGAAAATCCCCCGCCCGATACTTTGCTCGTCGGTGCTGCGCTGGTGCTGCGTTCGACGATTCGCCTCCGGCGGCAGGTAGCAGACGCGGAGCTAGCCCGACTGACGGCCAATCTGGCTGCGCTGGGTGGTCTCGAGGCCTTGCCTTTGCAACGAATAGACGACCAGACCTATCGCCTCGAAGCTGACCTCTCAGCCGGCGAGCACAATGGCCACAAAAAACTGGTGGTGCATCTCGCCCAAGGCGACGAGGAGACCAAACTGGTGCATTCTATCGTCGTGCTGCCCGGAGAGGATCAAATCCTCTTTGCCGACGAGTTCACTTGGGATCAAGGCGCACTCTACAGCGCACAACTCGACCCGACCCATACCGATACCGTCTTCGCCGGCCAGCAGGCGATGCGAGTAGAAGCCCGGGGTTTTTCCATCGAGTTTCTACCCCGCGAGCCGGTCGCCAACGTCGGCTACGTCGCGTTGCGCTTGGCCCTGCATCCCGGCGCAGCCGTTGGCAGCCTCCGGCCCTCCTTGGCTTGGGTTGTCAACGGCGATACCGATAATCGGCTGGATATGACGGATCAATTGGACTGGGGGCTGGACCAATGGCAGGTGATTGAGATCGGATTGGACAAGCTGGCTTTCGATGGCCCCATCGAATCGATGCGCTTCATCGGCTCCCTGCGCGGAACTTTCTATCTCGACGATATTTACTTGGTCGCTGCCCAGTCCTCTGAAGGTATTACGGCTGTGCGGGAGGAAGGAGACCAACGAGATGCGCCGCGAGAATTTGCCCTAGAGCCGAACTATCCCAATCCGTTCAATAGCTCCACAACCATCCGCTATCGCATCGAAGAGCCGGGCCGGGTGCGCTTGGAAATTTTCGACGTACAGGGCCAGAAGGTGAAGGCGATTACCGACGGCCATGCAGGACCGGGCGTTTACCAAGTTGAATGGGATGGGACGGACGCCAGCGGAAAACCTGTGGCTACGGGCGTCTATCTAGCGCGCCTACAGAAGGGCAGCGCCTCATTAGTCCACAAGATGCTGTTGCTCAAGTAGTCGTGCAGCACCTCAACCTCCCGGCCGCGGCTTTTGACATCCGCCAAATCGAAGGCAAGCGCGAGATACTCGACCCTTTGCGCCGCAAGTACGTGCGATTGACGCCCGAGGAATGGGTGCGGCAGCACTTGGTGCAATACCTAATATCAGACTTGGGCTACCCGCGTGGGTTGACGGCCATTGAGAAAAGCATTGACCTCCACGGCAAGCGGTTTCGCGCCGATGTCATCGTCCACGACCGCGCGGGTTGTGCCGTGCTAATGGCCGAGTGCAAAGAGCCGGACGTTCCTATCAGCCATCAGACCTTCGACCAAGTTGCCGCTTACAATCGCGTGGTTCAGGCCCGCTGTCTTTTGGTCACCAATGGCTTGGTCCACTATTGCTATGTCGCTGATCGCGGCTTCCTCGACCGGATGCCGCGTTACGACGAGCTGTGAACGCTTCTCTAGCCAGCCCCCGCGCTCCAGAAATCCGACACCTCCCCATCCCGCGCGATCATCCTCTCCAACGCCGATAAGTTCCGCATCACGCACCGCGGATGGTGATAGTGCTCTTTTCGGGATACGTGGTCGGTATAATTCACCTTCCGGTCTCCGCCATACAAATACAACGGGTATCCATACTGCTTGAGCGAAAACCGCTCTTCTACACAATCGAAAATTCGTCCAAACCACTCCGCTGCCCACTCCAACCCAGCGTGTTCCAACAGAATCAGACAGCCTATCAACGCCTCTTCCTGCAACCAGAGCACCTTGTCGAAGGTATAGGTTCCGTGTACGTGCATCGCACGGAAAAGCCCGCCATAGACGTCGTCCCAAGCCACTTCGAGATGGCGGCGGAAGCGCGTGGCGGCCAGATCAAAGAGCGCGCGATCTCTGCGGCGCATTGCTTCGGGCAGCAGCATCCACAGCGTCTCGATTGCGTGGCCTAAGTAGATAAAGTCCTCGTTGGGGTCGTCGGGCCGTCTGTAATCATAGTCCAATGCCTCGTTCATCAGGCGGTACTCGGGATGCCAGAAGCGATGGACAATCGCATCGACGACTCGGTCGGAGAGTGCTTCCAACTTGGGGTCGTCAACCTGTTCAAGTAGTTGTGTCAATACCAAGACTAGCACCATCTGGTTGCCTAGTATCCGCATCCCAGAATAGTTATGTGGGATATACCTTTCCTCTGCGAAGCGCTCGGGATCGTCAAAAAAAGAAACCGACCGCCAGAGGCTAGCGATGGCGGTTTCGAGGGCCTCTGCGTCGCCGGTTGCCCGGGCGTAGGCCTGTAGTCCCTCGGCGACGAAAAGGCCCTCGTAGCCTCGCTTCGTAGCCGGCGAGACGACCCGCCCCTTCCGATCCAACGCCGTTACCCAATCGCCTGCTTGGTCTCGGCCATGAGCGAGGAGAAAGTCGCGTACCTTGCGCGCCACCTGTAAGTGTTCCTCCCCGCCAAAGTGCTGGTACAGATAGGAGTATGTCCACAGGCCGCGACCCTGATACCAGATGTTTTTGCTGTCTTCTACGCGAGTGCCGTCGTGATCTAGGGCGCAGATAAACCCGCCCAACTCGTGATCTATGCCGTACTTGTCCCAAAAGGGCAGATACTCTTCGAAGAGGTAATGCCGATAGTGGTCCCTGAGAGCGATCAGGCTTTTCCCCGCTATATCCACGCTGTCCTCCTCCAAGTTAATCCAAGTCGAGTTTGGGGCGGCCTTGGCCATCGATGTGCAAAGAAGCCCGCGTCTCCCCCTTTTCGTCGTAAAAGTCCAGCCGAGGGTTCCCGCCGGTCGGTAAGCCTAACCCTGCGCGGAAACGCTGTTCCTCGTCGAGGACCCCAAGCCAAGCGATTCCCTCTTCCAGTACCCCGACGATGGTGCGCGTGTGGCTGTCTTGATCGTGCATTTCAAGCAAGGTCATGCCATCGGCCCGCACGCTCAGTGTGGCACGCACCTCGCCTTGGGCATCGCAGAGCTTGAGCGAAGGCACTTCTTCGTCTTCGAGGCCGCTCTGCAGCCGCATCCGTCCTTGGGCATCGAAGAAACTCAGCCGCATTGCGCCGGCGTGGCCGCTGCCCAAGCCAGCGCGAGGCCGCCCGGTCTCGTCGTAAAAGGCCAAACTGCCGGCCCCGTCCTCGCTCAGCGAAAGGCCCGCCCGCACTTCGCCCCGCTCGTCGTAGAGTTCCAGCAGCGGAGCCTTATCGCTCCCCAGCCGCAAGTCGGCCCGCACTTGTCCTTCTCGGTCGCGCAACTTAAGCCCATTGCTCATCACGGCGGTAATTCCACCGTCGGCATCCCTCAGCTCCAGCTCGCCGCCATTGGGGCCTTGCACCAATTGAGCCAGTAGTTGGTGCTCGTCGCCGCGCAATACAAAACGCCGTGCCTGCACCGTCCCCCCCCGCCAACGCGCGACGAGCAGCCCCAGCGAGACCAGCAGTGCCGCTCCACTGGCTAAACCCACTAGATAGACGACGCGCTCCAACTCCTCCAAGTCCTTCCTCAACGCATCCTCTTCTATAGGCTGAGCCCCGCCAAACGAGTTGAGCAGGACCAGCAATTGCACCGCCCTTAGCCAATGGATCGACATGCCGCAGTTTTCCGTTTCAGGCCCTAGGCAGTTTGCGCTTCTTTGTTCACGGCTTGGATCATGGCGATGATATACCCGAACTGAAAGGCCCAAGCTTGGCGCACCCGGCCCGAAACGCCTTCGGGTGCCTTGTCGTCGGGGTGGGACGGCGCGTGGTCGGGCATCAGCATGTATTCATAGCCTACGTCTCTCAGGGTGCGCGCCACTTCGTGCATGTCCACGTCGCCTTCGTCGGGCCAGACCTCTTGGAAATTGTGCAGCCCACCCTTGATGTTGCGGTAGTGGATGTTGAAGAGCTTTCCCCGCTCGCCGAAGTAGCGCACGATATGGCAGAGTTCTGCGGCCGGATTTTCCAAGCCCTCAGACGCCACGCCGCAGCAAAAATTAAAGCCGTGATACGGGCTATCGACCAGCTCGGAAAAGCGCTTGAGCCCCTCCATCACCGGCCAGTTCCAGCGCTCGACGCCACGCAGGACGGGAGCTGGTGGGTCGTTGAGATGGCAGGCCATCTGCACCTTGTTTTCCTCGGCGACCGGAATCACGCGCTCGAGCCAGTAGGCGGCCCGCTCAAACGCCTCTTCGCGGCTGACCACGCCCGCTTCGCTCAGCGTTTCGTTGTCGAATTTCGAGAGGTCAAATGAGCTGTACATCACGCCCCCGCGCCCAAGCGTAGGCTCGGTGCGCTGATGCGGCAGGATGCAGAAGTTGTAAAGCAACGCCCGCAGCCCGGCTTTCCCCGCGTTTTCGATCCAGCGGCAGACCTCGTCGAGGTCCCGGTCTCGCTGCGGGTCCTGTGCCAGCGTGATGCTTGGCGGTACGCCGATGTGGATCGACTCCAAGCTCACTCCATACTCAGCGGCTTCCTCTTTATGCCGCACCAAGGTCTCGACCTCGTTGTTCTCAACCGAGGCATCCATGTGAGTCACCCCGTGCCGCACCAGAAACTCCAGCTCCACCTTTGAGGTCCCAATCCCCTGCACCCCGACGTGCATTCCGCTTTGCCCGTCGTTCATTTCCGTTGCTCCTTTCTATCAAAATGGCAAAATGGACCACCACTAGGCCGATGCTCCTGAATAGTGCTGCACCCCCCACAACCAAAACGCCCGCGCCCCCACCAGCATTCCCCCTGCCATCGCCAACGCTCCCCCCAACACCTCCGGCGACAACCGCCCCACCAGTGCCTCCGACGGCACGGTCACCGCAAAGGCCACTGGTACCAGAAAGGTCATCGCCATTTTGAGCCAACGCGGGTAGATTGCCACCGGATACTTGCCCGCGCTGTAAACGGCCTGAAAGATGACTAGAATATTCTCCGCTTTGATAAACCAGAACGTAGTTGTTGCTAGCACCAGCCAAAAACTGTAGACGATTGCCGCACCAGCCGCAAGCGTCAGGGCAAATCCCGCCGCGTGTGCAAGGCTCGTCCGCATCCCGATCTCAACTAGGGCAACGGCAATCAGTGCCACCCCCTGCACTACGTCCAAGAACTTCCAGATCCGCACCTCGCCGATACTCACTAGCACTTGTGCATCCTCCGGCTTGGTGAGAGTAAAGTCCAGCGTACCTAGGCGCACATCGTCCATAAAGCGCTGCATCGATGGCTGGATTAGCGCACCAATCAGGCCGCTCATCAGGAAGAAGACCCCCAAGAGGGCTACCAGTTCGGCTGGCTGCCAGCCGCCCAGTTCCTCGGTGTGCGAAAAAATCACCGCCAAACCCGCCAGTGCGACCCCCAGATTGAGCAAGCTCTGCACTAGCTGCACCCAGAAATTGGCTTGGTACGCCAGTTCGTTCATCGCGCCGATGCGCAGGAAGATCCACAGCAGTCGCAAATAGTTCACGAGCCAACCGCCGAGTATCTGCGTACGCCCTGCGACCAAACTGCGGCCAGAATCCTCCAGCTCAGCCCCAGCCACACCACCTGCGCGGCCACGCCCCAGAGCACCTCGGTGGGTGTGAGTCGGCCGAGCAGAAGTTCGGTAGGAAAAGCTAGCATCCAGCGGAAGGGCAAAAGCGCGGCCAGCGTCTGGAGCCACTCGGGCAAAAGAGACAGCGGTGCCATCTGGCCGGAAAAGAAAAGCAAGGCCGCGAAGTAGACCTGGTTGGCCGCGGCCGTGCGCGTGGTCCACAGGGCCACTAAAGCCAGTGCCCACTCGGCGAAAAAGCGCATTATGAACGCCAGCAGGATGACAGGTATCCAAGCCCAAATTGCCCAAGTCGGCGGGTCGAAGACGGGATCGAAGAGCCAGATCATTAACCCCATCGTCGGCAGCATCACCGTTAGGGTCAGAAACTTGTAGGAGATATTCGTGGCAATGTCGCGGTGGATCGGGTGCAGCGGCTGGAGCAGGAGCGGCGAGAAGCCCCCCGACCGCACCCGATATTCAAATTCGTACATAAACCAAGTAAAGGTCAGGTGGCTCATCAGCATCATGGCGATGTAGTAGGCGGCGAAGTCCCCGCTGGAAAAGCCCCCCACCTGCCCGCCCTGCGAGCGGGCCACCGCCGTCCACACCGAAAGGAAGACCAGTGCCTCGACGATGCGACCGATCAGCCAGATTGCCATCGCCGCCCGGTACTGGAACTGCACGGCTAGGTCGGTGCGGAAGAGCGCGGTGTAGATGCCCGCTAGACCCCTCATGCCTGCTCAAAGACCTCTTCGATCACGTCCTCAATCGGCGGATCCTCCACCGTCAGATCGAGAACGGGTTGCTCGCTGAGGAGCCGTCCGGTCGCCTGCGCTGTCTCCGCCTTGGGCACCCGCAGCGATACGCGCCCCTCGCTACTGGCGACGATCTCTCCATAGTTGCCGAGGTCTCCGTGCCCGTTTTCCAGTTCGACAATGATCGTCTTGTGCGGTGAGAAGCGCTGCACAAGCTCGGTGAGCTGGCCGTCGAAGAGCAGCAGTCCGCGGTGGATTACCACCACTCGTTTGCACAGCGCCTCGACGTCGGCCATGTAGTGGCTGGTAAGGAGCACGGTGGCACCGTAGCGCTGATTGTATTCGGTTAAAAAGGCGCGGATCCGACGCTGCATGGTCACGTCGAGGCCGATGGTCGGCTCATCGAGGAAGAGGACTTGTGGCTTGTGCAAAAGTGCGGCGGCAACTTCGCACTTCATGCGCTCACCCAAAGAGAGGTTGCGCACGGGCTTGTCGAGAAGCGCACCCAAGTCGAGAAGCGCGGTCAATTCGTCGACCGTTTGCAGGTACGCGCCCCGCTCTAGGCGGTAGATGGCTCGGTTGCGTTCAAAGGAGTCGATTACGGGGATGTCCCAGAGTAGCTGGTTGCGATTGCCCATCACCAAAGTGATCTGGCGGAGGAAATCGCGCTGCCGTTTGAACGGCTCAAAACCGAGGACTCGGCCGTGCCCGCCGGAAGGATACAGGAGGCCCGAAAGCATCTTGAGGCTGGTGGTCTTGCCCGCGCCATTAGGCCCTAAAAAGCCGACGATTTCACCGGGAGCGACCTCAAAGCTGATCCCTTTGACGGCCTCGACCTGGCGCGTCTGGCGCTGCACTAGGCTCTTGAATGCCGCGGCCAAGCCGCCTTCGCGCACGGGGACCGCATAGGTTTTGCTCAGTTCGCGGACATCAATGGCGAGCACTGCCAAGGGTTTCGCTTCTCCGGGTTAGAGGGGGGTGAAGCAGGCGTGCCAAGGGCGAATATAACCGAAAGGATTAACAGGGAAAATCAGCTACCGGCGCGCCTCCATTGCCGAAGATGCCCGATTCTAGGCGAGGGGGCGGCCGCAGAGCCGGGTGCGCATGGAATCAAGGGGGAAAGCTGGGCCGGGATCGACCTTGCGCGAGGGGGCGATTTCCTCGTGGCCGAGAATGTATTGGATGCCGTAGCGTTGGATCAGCGCGGAGCAAATCGCCTCGACGACTGCTAGCTGTTCGCTTGTGTAGCGGTGCCAGTAGGAGTCCTCTGACTGGTTGCGATGTACGCCGCACACCACTTCCTCGGGCGGGTACATCTGCCCAAACCACGATTCGTAGCGGCCATTCCGCTCGCAAAGCTGACCGGCGTTATCGATCTCGATGCCGATCGCATACTTGTTGAACCCGGAACGCGTCCCCCACTGGCTCACGCCAGCATGCCAGCCGATGATATCGAAGGGCAACAACTGCGTCACCGCGCCGTTGCGGGCAACCACTAGATGGGCCGAAACCTTGTTTTCTCGCTTGTCGTCGCAGAGGGTGTGGATGGCCGCCTCGGCGCTGGCTGTGGCCGTAAAGTGAATGATGATCGCGTCGGGTGCGCCTGGGGCAAATGGGCCGCCTTGGTTGGGCGATTCGATGTAGTTGACGCCTTTGAGTTGGTGATCAAGGTCTATTTCCATAATCACTTCAGTAGAAGATGCGTTCTCTGCAACGGGCGCGGAGGCTGCAATGTAGAGGGCCGATTTCGTTATAAGTAGCTATCTAGTTTTATTATAATGTATATTTATGTTGTCATGCTGACGAAGTATCTTTTAACCTGTACGTTGATGGATGCAGCAGATTCTTCGCTTCACCGCGCCTTGTCCTTAGGCGTAAACAAGGCCGGGTGAAGCTGGCGCGACCTCCGCTTCGCTCAGAATGACAGGGCAATTAGGGCAATTAAGGTATATTATACAAAATACGAAAATGCTTCGAGCTTCACCGACCCTTTAGGGTTAACTACCCATGACGACTGACAAACATGCCGCTGATCTCGCATGGCAGCGCACGGTCCTGCAAGATGTCTCGCGCACTTTCGCGCTCACCATTCCGCAGCTTCCGTCGGGCCTGCGCGATGTCGTAGGCAACGCGTACTTGCTGTGCCGCATCGCAGACACTATCGAGGATGAGCCGACCCTTTCGGCCGACGGGAAACGCGAATTTTCCGAGCGATTTATCCGGGTCGTTGCGGGAGAGGAGCCGCCCGCCCCTTTCGCCGAGCAGCTCGCACCGCGCCTGTCCGACAGTATGCTGCTCGCCGAACGCCAGCTTGTGGCCAATACCCCGCGGGTGCTCCGGCTCACCCAAGGGTTTTCCGACCGGCAGCGCGCTGCACTCGTGCGCTGTGTGCGGATTATGTCGCATGGCATGGCCGAGTTTCAGCAAAGCCCGGGCCTCAAAGGCCTAGACGATCTCCCCCATCTCGACCGTTATTGCTACTATGTCGCCGGCGTCGTTGGCGAGATGCTCACCGAGTTGTTCTGCGACTATTCGGCAGAAATCGACCGCCATCGCAAGAGGTTGTTGCAGATTTCGGTGTCGTTCGGCCAGGGCTTGCAGATGACCAACATCCTCAAGGACATCTGGGATGACCGGGCACGCGGCGCGTGTTGGCTGCCGCGAGACGTGTTCCAGCAATCCGGGTTTGATCTGCGCTCCCTTGAGGCCGGCCAGACGAATCCCGCGTTCCGCACGGCGCTGAATGAACTGATCGGCTTGGCCCGGATGCACCTCGGCAATGCGCTGGCCTTCACGCTGCTCATCCCCGGGCGCGAAGCCGGCATTCGCCGGTTCTGCCTTTGGGCCTTGAGCATGGCTGTACTGACGTTGCGCCGCATCCACGCCCACGCGGATTTTACCAGTGGGCAGCAGGTCAAAATTTCGCGGCGCAGCGTGTGGGCAACCGTGATCGTGACCAGTCTGGCGGTGCGCAGCGACGGTGCGCTCAAAGCGCTGTTTGCGCACTTTACGCGCAATCTGCCCTCGCACGTCGAGGCACCGGCCTGAAGTTTGGGTGCGTAGCAGACGGCGGTGCTGTTCTTTAATTTTTTAGCGTACAGCAAATTCTCGGAGAAGTTTCACCATGCAGTTTGATCTCGTACTCAAAGGCGGGCACCTGATAGACCCCCAAAATGGCATTGACGCGCCCAAGGACATCGGCATCAAGGGGAAGGCGATCGCGGCCGTAGATGCGGAGTTGCCGACCGAGGGGCAGGTCATCGACGTGAGCGGACTCTACGTGACGCCGGGGCTAGTGGACATCCACATCCACGCCTATGCCACGGCTGGCCACCGCGATACTTGGGCCGGCGACAACAGCATCCTGCCCGACGGCTTTAGTTTCCGCACCGGGGTGACGACGCTGGTGGATACCGGGAGCGCGGGCTGGCGCAACTTTGCGGACTTTCGCCATCGGGTAATCGACCGCTGCCAAACGCGCCTCTTCGCGCTGGTTAATATCGCCGGGACTGGGATGACCTCTATAGACCACGAGCAGAATCCGTACGACATGGATCCCGACAAGACGGCGGGCGTGGCGCGGGAAAACGAGGATGTAGTAGTAGGCATAAAAACGGCGCACTACATAGGCCCTGAATGGATTTCGGTTGATCGCACGCTCGCGGCAGCCGAGCAGGCCGCGACGCGGGTGATGATCGACTTTGGCTACTTCAGAAAGGAGCGGCCCTACTACCAACTCTTGGGCGAAAAACTGCGTCCGGGCGACATAAGCACTCACATCTTTCGCGGACCGACGCCGTGGTTTGACGCAGAGGGCAAGGTGCTGTCCTACCTGCACGAGGCGCGGGCAAGGGGCGTCGTCTTGGACGTGGGGCACGGTGCCGGCAGTTTCTGTTTTCGCAACGCGGTCCCAGCCATCGTCCAGGGATTCTATCCAGACTCAATCTCGACCGACCTGCACGTCCTCTGCATGAATATGGGTATGCTCGACATGGCGACGACCATGTCGAAATTTCTGGTGATGGGCATGCCGCTCGGCGAGGTCATCCGCGCCTCAACGATCAACCCGGCGCGGGAGATTGGCCACCCCGAGCTGGGGCACCTGTCGGTGGGTGCCGTGGCCGATGTGGCGGCCTTGAAGCAGATGGAGGGGAATTTTGGGTACGCCGATTCTTTCGGCGGACGGTTGGACGGTCACAAGCGGCTGTTTTGCGAGCTGACGGTCAAGGACGGTGAAGTGGTCTGGGATTGGAATGGCCGAGCGGGGATCGCGTATCCTGAACTTGGCGATAGTTATGGGATCCGTGAGGGCGAGTATTTGATCCCACCCCCGGCGTGAAAAGGGATGCTCTGGTGAAAATCGTCTCTGCGCTGTTGCTCGTCGTCGTCGGATGCGGGCGAGAGCATACCGGCGACCCCATCGTGGTGCGCGACGCTTGGATCCGGGAACCGCCCCCTCGCAGCCCGGCCGCGGGTTACTTAGTCATTGAAAATCGGGGCGGCGGCCCCGTCGAATTGGTCGCTGTTGCAACCGAGGCTGCCGAACAAACCGAGATACACATAATGGAATACAAAGACGACCGGATGACGATGCGCCAAGTCGCAAAGCTAGAGGTCCCAGCAGGCGAAGAGGTTGCGCTGAGGCCGGGCGGTGCCCATCTGATGCTAATGGAACTGCGCCGGCCGCTGCGGGACGGCGGAGAGGTTGCGCTGGTGCTGCGCTTTGGCGATGGAACGGAAAGGAGAATACAGGTGCCGGTGCGGAAGAAAGGTCTTTATGAAAACGATTGACGCGCTGGTCTTTTGCGCGGTTTTTGCGCTGCTCGCAGCTTGCGGTGCTCAGCCAGAGGCCCAAAAGGGCCCGGTCGCCGAACCCCCTGCCCCCGTGGAGGTCCCCCCCTTGCAGGATTTCGGTGGCATTGGCGGCGATTTCGCGCTTGTGGATCAGCATGGTGTGCGCTTTGAGTTGCAAAATTTGCGCGGCCAGGCCGCCATGCTCTTCTTCGGGTACACCTATTGTCCCGACATCTGCCCGGTGACCCTGTCGAAGATGGGCCGCGTCTATCAGCTCTTAGACGAGCGCCAGCAAGAGTTGAAGACCCTCTTCGTCACTGTTGACCCCAAGCGCGATACTCAGGAGAAGCTGGCAGAATACCTCGATTACTTCGCCATTGATGCCATTGGCCTGCACGGCAACAAGGAGGAGATTGACCAAGTGGTGCGTCAGTATGGTGCTCATTATTCCCTCGGAGAGGAGCAGGCCGCCTACTTAGTCGATCACTCAACCTATACCTACCTGATCGATCAGCAGGGCAAGGTGCGGTTCCTATTCCGCCAGAGCGACGGCCCAGAGCTGATGGCAGCGGTAACCGAACAACTCTTCGCCGAGGCAGGAAAGCCATGAAAAATGTCTTATGCAAAATAGTTAAGATCGTCCATGCACTGCTTTGGTTTCCGCTGAGTCCGCTCATCGGCCCGGACTTTCCGCAGCGCCTTTTGTCTCGGGGCCGGCGAAAATCTGCTCGTGCCAAGCAGACGCCGACTCAGACCGAGTCGTAGCCGGCGGTCTGGTTTCATCCGCACTATATTTTCAAGGATCCCATACCAACCATGCAGCGACCGAATATCCTCGTACTCTACACTGACCAGCAGCGATGGGACGCCCTCGGTGCCAACGGTAACTCCGAGATCTGCACGCCGCACTTGGACCGGCTCGCTGCTGCCGGAGTAAATTTCGACCACTGCTTTGTGCAGAATCCGGTCTGCATGCCCAGCCGCGTGAGCTTTCTCACCGGGCAGTATCCATCCACGCTAGGGCTTTCGCACATGGGAGTGCCCGTGCCCGAGGATGTGTTGACCTTGCCGCGCCTGCTGCGCAACTACGGCTATTACAGCGGCCAGATTGGCAAGCTCCACTTTCTGCCGCACGCCAACCGCGATCACCGCCAGCCCCATCCCAACTACGGGTTCGACCACTTGGAAATCTCGGACGAGCCGGGTTCCTACCACGACGCCTATCGCGCTTGGGTGGCGGCGCAGGCGGCTGATCAACTCGACCACGTCAGTCTTGGCGAGGCACCCAGTTCGATCGAATGGAAGCGGATTATGAACGTCCGCGACGGGATCGCGCATCCAGAAAAGCGCTTTGTCAAGCGCGCCTTGGCCAGCCGCTGTCGCAGCGATCTGACCCATACGGCGTTTGTCGCCGACCAGACCATGGATTTTTTGACGCGCCACAGGGACGGCCCTTTCCTCTGCATCTCCGGTTTCTATTCGCCGCACGATCCTTGGGTGGCTCCACAGGAGTTCCTCGATCTCTACGATCCAGCTACTCTGACGTTGCCGTCCTTCCCGCAGACCCTCGACGCCCGCCGAGGCCCGCAGCACTTTTCCGACGATGAACTGCGCTCCGCGCGCCACGGCTATTACGCCATGGTATCCGAGGTCGATCACCACGTCGGCCGCATTCTCGACCGGCTCGACGCCCTCGGCATTGCGGACAATACCATCGTCGTTTTCACGTCCGACCACGGCGAGTGGCTCGGCGAACATCTGCGCTACGGCAAGGGCTACCCCGGTCACGACGCGGTCACGCGCGTCCCCCTGCTGATGCGCTGGCCCGCCGGAGTAAATGCTGGTGGGCATTGCTCCCGCATCGTCGAGGCATTAGACGTGGTGCCGACGCTGCTGCAAGCCGCCGCAATTCAGCAGCCGACTGCATTGCAAGGCAGCTCCCTGCTGGCCGACTTGCGCGGCGAGGAAGGCGACGCCCCCGGCTGCGCCATTGCGGAAATGACCCAGCCCGGGCGACGCTGGAAAACGCTGCGCGTGGAGGGTTTGCGCTACGTGGTGGATGCAGGAGGAGCGGAGGCACTCTTCGACTTGGAGCGCGACCCGATGGCCTACCGGGACATGGCGGGCGAGAGCGTGTACGCCACTCGGTTGCAAGCGGTCCGCAAGCGGTTGCTGGAGCGGCTGCTAGAGCGCGAGCGGCCGCTGCCACGGCAGTGGACGTACTGAGCCAACGGAACCAGAAATCCTGCGGTAACAGCTCATGCAAGCCGAGCAGATTCGGATAAAAATTTTCGCGTCTTCAAAGACGTGGAGATGTGCAACACACCTCGTCTCGCCATGTGCGATCAAGACGCCGCTGACTGTTTGGCCGTCAAGTCGGAGCTTGCAAAAAAATGCCGAGACGCTGACGCTGGGAAACCCGAAACCGTTGCCAGAATAGTGTGTCGCGAGCTAGAGAGTTGGTATTCTGGGGATCTGGCCGCGTTTGAGAGTGGCCTCGGCACTTAGGGGCTGGTTCGCCGTTACGGGAACGCGAGCAAACACAGGGTTCCCGATAGAATCCACTATCCGGCTATCGAATTGAGGAAGATCACCCGTAACGCCTATCAGAAGGTGTCGGGATCAAGGTCTATCGGTTCGATGATGTCGCTGGGCTCGAACAAGTCTCATAGCTTCCGGGTGTTTATCGGAGGCGTTCAACAGGCAATTAGGGGTGCGATAGAGCCTAATCCATCTTATCCGGAATAGCTACTTTTGCCGCATCTTCAGTTTTAATTCTTACTGCGACAAGGCCCATCTGAAGCCAACCAAAACGAGGCCGCTGTCTGCCTATTCGCCGAGTTTAACGATCAGGTCCTTGCCGAACTCAATCCCGGCGACTCGGCAAGCCATCTTAATTTGCTCCCTTTTCTGTGACGTAGAGCTGTTTGTCCCTAGCCACCACCCGCCGGATAGGGAAGCGGCCTGTGTCTCGGCTAGCTTGGGAGCGTTGGGGTAGAGCGAATCCCTGTCGCGTGCAAGGTACTGCCTCGAATGCCCCTTCAAACGTGGTTCCAGCTCCTCGTAGAACCGGGCATCCGTTTGTAAAAGCCGCTCGAAGACGCCCACCAACAATTCCTTGCCATTGCTGAACTGTTCCGTTTGCCCGCGGAAGATAAACGAATACTCTTTCCCCAGTCGTCCCTTGGGGGGTTCGGAAATTGCTTGGGAACGCTCCAGTGTTGGTTCGGCAGGAACCTCAGAGGCCGCCCTCATCTTCTGAGAATGCCTTGGCGGGGACGCGGTGGGGGTTTGGATATGGACAGCCTCCGCCTTGAAATCTTGACTCCAAATAAACTCCTCCACGCGGCGAAGCTCCGGTCGCACACCGCTGATCCGTTCCACTTCCCTGCAGAACCAGTCCTTGAGGACCTCGGGCGGCTCGCGGAGAAATTCGGCCCACACCGCCTCGAAGTTCGCAGCCGCTTCGCTCTGCTGTCGAAAAGCGTAGTAGTCGTCATGGGCGCGTCGGTGCGCCTCCCCGGACCGCACGGCCTCAAAGGCGAGATAGCGGCTTATTCTCTCGGCACTTTCAGCCGTGTCGCCATCAACCAAGTCCACCGCGGCAAAGCGCCGCTCTTGGTAGCTACCCTGTCCTGCTGGAAAGAAGAACCCCCAAGAACGCCCATCAGTCAGCACAGCGAGCGGAACTCCCTGCCGAAAGCAGTAATCAAAGAGTTGCTCTTCGCCTTTTGCGTTTGCCTTGCCGACATCTTTGACCTCAACCAAGACGGACGGCTTGTCGGGCGGATGACAGAGTGCGTAATCGACTTTGCGTCTCTTGATGGGAAACTCGGGAATCACCACTTTAGGGTCCCAGACGTTCCAACCCAGTGTATTCAGGAGACGCATTACCACGCTGCGAGAGATTTGAGCTTCGTTGGCAAAGTCTCCCCGCGTCAAACTGTCGCGAATTTCCTCGATTTGAAGGGTCAGACTTTCTGCCATGGTGTCTCCTCTTCAATCGAAAAACGTTCGGATTGCCCAGCCTTCGGACCGCATGGGAATAGATTATTGTAAATCTAGTCTCAAAGTCTAGCAATTTCCCCTCCCCTTAGTAGTAGCCGCAAAAGCGCGGGAATAAATCGCGGCGATGGGATGTCTAATTTGTCGTAGAGTCCCTTAAAACTTTTACAGGAGAACCGTGAGATGTGCATTCGCAAGGTGGCTTTGTGGATTGTCGCTATTTGTCTATTGAGCACCGCGGTGCTCGAAGCCCAGCCAGGGGGCAGGCGTGGTGGCATGAGCGGCCCGGAGCAGATTTTTGGCCTATTGGCCTTTGACGAGAAGTTCAAAGTAACCGACAAACAGCTACCCGCGCTGCGGGAGGCGCTTAAGCCGCTATACGTTGAGCAACGGCAGATGATGGCGGAAATGTTCAGCGGCGAGGTCGATTTTCGGGCTATGCGCCAGAAAATGCGCGAGCAGCAGACCAAGATGCGCGATAAGATTATGGCCGCGCTCGCCACAGCGTTAGACGACGAGCAGATCGAAGCCCTAAAAGCGCACCTGCAGCAGGAGCAGCGCCAGCGCGGTGGGCCGCGCGGGGGTGGAGACGGTCCGCGTGGTGGCGGGTTTTAGAATAGCGGTGCTGCCCGCGATTATTGTTTTGTAAGAGCGAAACGAGGGTCCAACCTCAACCCGCCCCTCCACGTCTGGTTTGTCGCGCTCTTTTATCAACTATCAACGCAACAACAACATTTTTCGCATTTTCCGCGTCTCCACCGGCGTCCCGATCCGCAGGCGGTACAGATACATGCCGCTGGCTAGTATGCCCCCCGCGTCGTTGCGGCCGTCCCAAGTTAGCCGATAGCGTCCTGCGGCCCGGATGCCTCGGACTAAGATGGCGACCTGCTGGCCGGCGATAGTGTACACGCTATCGGATCTAAGGGAGAATTGAAGGGCATGTAGAAGCGGTTGCCGTAGTTGCCGTAGTAGATACTGCGCTCGTTGGCTCCGGCCTGCATCCCAAAATCTATCAGGCCTTGGGCGATGTAGTTGCCCAAGGCCGCGCACGGGGTTGCCGTCGGTGTAGTCTGTGGAGTGAAAGGTCGCACTATACCCCAACTCGCTTATGAGCCGGTTGATTTGGGAGAATGACAGTATCCAGCCCGGCGAAAGGCGAAAGCGGAATCTCAGGAGGCGAGAGGCCGCATAGCTCATGGCTTCGCGTTGGGCAGCCTCCACGTCGTCGGGGCGGGGTACGCCGGAAAAAGAGCAGGTGAAGCTGCCTACTGTTTTGTCCAGCAAGTAAGTCTGCTCGGGTCCGTCGCTGTACACCGCCCAAGCGTCGTATAGGGCTATGCTGGTGAGGTTGCGGGCGCGAGCGAAGTCGTCGTGGATGGACGCTAAGAGGACCTCGTTCCACTGGCGTGCCACCGAGCCGGAACAGCCGACAGGGCGAAGAGCACCCAAGCGATCAACTTTGTCCGTAGCATGATCGGGTCCTCTTTTTTAGACCGAGCTACCCTTAGGGATTGACGCTCACATCTTTTTCACGGCGTCTCCAACCCGTATCGTGCCCGGGCGAATCACCTTGGCGTTGACGCCGCGTAGCTGAAGCTGTTTGCCAACCGGAGAATTGATAAATTTCAGGGCGTCTAGCCCAAAGCGGGCGGCAAATTTTTTGCAACCAGTGTGGGGTGGCTCCGTGATTTGGATCACAGCCGAGCCTAGGGACAGCCGAGTTCCGGGGGGCACGTTGTCCACGCTTAGGTCGAAGTCGATGTATAGCTGATCCCCTGCTAGGGGCCAATGCTGCTTCTCTTGGGCCACTAGGGCCATCAAACGGGTGTTTGTCACCGTAAGTTGCATGTCTGGGTGCGCCGACCCATCTGCGGTTCTCGAGCTGCCGCGCCGTTTCCAATTGTCGCCCACCAGCCCCTCCACTAGATCGAGTTCCCCCACGTCTAGGACTTCCCGCGTCTCCGTCTGCGGCCGCCGCACGATCAACTCCAATACGCCGATGGCTTTGGGCGACTGGCGAATGTCGTATAGTCCTGCGGTTAGCACTTCCATGGATAGCTGTTGCATCTCGGACAAGATCGACCTCCTGAATGTTTTGTCTCTGTAGGCATTTTTTATCGCGGCACTTCGTAGGATCCTTCAATCCCGCTGGACGAGAAGAGCACTTGCCAAAGCTGGTTCGCCCGGGCGCGGAAGGAGCCAGCGGAGGCCAGTAAGTAGAACGTCCACATCCGGTAGAAGCGCTCGTCGTAATGGGCCTTGAGTTCGCTCCAAGCCGCGTTGAAGTTGGCATACCAAGCCATCAGCGTCCGGTCGTAATGCGGGCCGAAGGTGTGCCAGTCCTCTAAGACGAAGTGCCCCCCGGCGGCCGTGGTAATCTGCTTGGCTGAAGGCAGCATGGAGTTGGGGAAGATGTAGCGCTCAATCCAAGGATCGCTGTTAGCCGCCGAGCTGTTGCGACCGATGGTGTGCAATAAAAAACGCCCGTCTGGGGCTAGGCAGCGTTTGACCGTTTGCATGAAGGTTGAGTAGTTCTTGACGCCCACGTGCTCGAACATGCCGATCGACAGGACGCGGTCAAAGCGCTCGTCTAAGGATCGGTAGTCCTGCAAGCGAATCTCCACTGGCAGCCCGCGGCACATCTCCTCAGCCAGTTTTGCCTGCTCCTTGGAGACGGTCACGCCCACTCCGTTGACTCCGTAGTGCTGGACCGCAAACCGCAGGGTGCCTCCCCAGCCGCAGCCGATGTCGAGTAGGCTCATCCCCGGCTCCAGCCCCAGCTTGCGGCAGCACAAGTCGAGCTTGGCTTCTTGCGCCTCGTCTAAATTGGCTGCATTCCGCCAGTATCCGCAGCTATAGATCATGCGCTGGTCGAGCATAGCTCGGTACAGGTCGTTCCCTATATCGTAGTGGCGCTGGCCGACTTGGAAGGAGCGGGCGGGCGTTTGCAGGTTGAGCAGCCGTGCCCTCAGATAGGGCAGAAGCAGGTGCCGCCCGCGCAACTTCAGACCCAGCCGGGTGCGCAAGATCCGCGCACAAAGTTCGTCTAGCTGCGGGCAGTCCCACCACCCATCCATGTACGACTCGCCCGCGCCCAGCGATCCGTGGCCCAGCACATGCGCGAAAAAGCGGTCGTCGTGGACTTCTATATCATAGGGCCGATCTCCGCCGATGCGCACATCGGCCTCCTCCAGCAATGCTTCTATGTGTCGCCAATTCTGGCGACGGACAGCACTGCGGCGATAGGCATTCTGATTCATGGTAGCTTCTTCTCGGCGTTGTCTGTTTTTGAGAATTGGCAGGGCATATTATGCGTAACGAGTATGCCGCAAACAACCCCGTGCCAACGAGCAAGCGACCGAGATGCTAGTGACCCTCGCGCTTGACAGTTCGCCGCGTCCCGCTGCAATTTTCGGCGCGGTGAGCGTGGGAGGCGCGAACCATCACTTTGTTAAAAAATAAAGGCTAGGTCTATGGCTACGGAGCGCTTCACCTCGACGTTAAGTCGAGACAAACCGAATTTTCTGTGGATTTCATTTGAGGATACCAATCCCCGGTACGGGTGCTACGGCGATTCGGTGGCGCGTACGCCCACGTTGGATCGCCTCGCCGCGCAAGGGTGCCGCTGGACGCGCTGCTTCTCCACGGCCGGCGTCTGCGCCCCGGCCCGGTCGGCCATCATCACCGGCATGTACTCGATCTCCATCGGCACTCACCATATGCGCACGACTCACGCCAACCGTGCCACTCCAGAGATGCCCACGCCGTATTCAGCCGTTGTGCCACACTACGTAAAGTGCTTCACAGAATACCTGCGGGCGGCAGGGTATTACTGCACTAACAACGCTAAGACCGACTACCAGTTTGAACCCCCTCAGACCGCTTGGGACGCGCTCGGCCCGCACGCCCACTGGCGCGACCGTCCCGACCCGGACCAGCCGTTTTTCGCAGTCTTCAACCCCACGCGCACCCACGAAAGCGGCATGTTCACGCCAGCTTCACCCTGCCTTCAGGCAGGACAAGGCGCGGTGAAGCGGCCCGAGAAGTGCCCTGAGCCGGAGTTCGACCCGGATGCCATCCCTCTACCGCCCTATTTCCCCGATACCCCCTTAGTACGCCAAGCCATGGTGCGGATGTACACGCATATTTCGCATAGCGATCAAGAGCTTGCCCAGCTCCTGCAACAACTCGACGAAGACGGTTTGTCCAAGAATACGTACGTCTTTCACTGGAGCGATCACGGCCCGCTGCCGCGCGGCAAGCGCTGGCCGTACGACGCGGGCATTCACGTGCCCCTGATCGTCTGCGGCCCAGACGTGGAAGCGGGGCGAGTATGCGAGGACTTGGTAAGCACCGTCGATCTAGGTCCTACGGTACTCTCGCTCGCGGGGATTGAAGTGCCCGCCCACATGCAAGGCCGTGCGTTTTTGGGCCGCCAAGCTCAACCGCCGAGGGAGTACATATACGCGAGCCGCGACCGGCATGACGAGGCGTACGACATGGTGCGGGCCGTGCGCGACCGCCGCTTTAAGTACATCCGCAACTATCGGCCAGATCTTCCCTACTTGGCGTGGATCCCCTATCGCAATCGGCACCCCATTGTGCAGGAAATGTGGCGCTTGCACTTGGCCGACGAACTGGACGAGACGCAGGCGGTCATGTTCCAGTACCCGAGGCCGGTCGAAGAGCTATACGACACCGAAGCCGATCCGCACGAGATCAACAACTTGGCGGCCAGTCCCCAGTACCAGCCAGAGCGGGATCGCCTGCGCGGAGCCTTGGACGAATGGCTGCGAGAAGTAGGCGACATGGGCCGAATGGCGGAAAGCGACATGGTGCGGCAGTGGTATCCCAATGGCCAACAGCCGCAGACCGCCCCGCCGGTGTGTGTGCCCATTTGCGCCGATAGCCTTGGGATTGAGCCAGCGCTGAAAGGCGGTACATTTCGGGGGCCGCTACTAGTGCAACTCCACTGTGCCACGCAGGGTGCTTCTATGGCGTATGCCATGGACGACCAGCCGCACTGGCACCTCTACACCGAGCCGTTGCCCATGGAAGTTGGGACGACCTCCTTGCGGGCCAAGGCGATCCGCATTGGATACCGGGAGAGCCAAGAGACCCATGCGACCTTTGTCGTAGAGTGAGATCTGGGCAGACCTATGACGAGACGATTCCAAGCCAACGTGTTGGAGCGGTTAGTCGCCAACATTTTTGAGGCCCACGGCACCCCGTTCCAAGAAGCGCAGACCGTAGCTCGCCTGTTGGTGCAGGCCGATCTCATGGGCCTACCTTCGCCTGTGTCCGGGGCTGTTGGGTCGCCGCCGAGCCGACCGCTATGAACAGCGGTGATTCACCGCGCCTTGTCCTGCCTAAAGGCAGGGCGAAGAGGCGCGACATAGTGAGCGACAGGTTTTGCTGTCGCGATGATTTTTAGTACCGGCAATTTTGAGAAAGGAACCCCCATGAAAACAGTGGTCTTCGGTGCCGCCGGTTGGTTGGGCCGCGCCGTCTTGCAAAACTTGGCTGGCAAACACGACATCCGCGCCTTTGACTACGGCTCCCAAGCTTGGGAGGATTTGCGCGACCTAGATGGCGACTGGAACGACGGCGAAGTGATCCACGGTGATATAGTTGATTACCACGCGGTGGAGCGAGCCATCAGCGGCGTAGATTGCGTCATTCACACGGCGGTTTACTTCGCCGGCGATCCCAACGACGACAAGCCCTTCCTAATCAACCTCAAGGGTTTGTGGAACGTCCTGCAAGTGGCCCAAGAGCAGGGCGTCCGCAAGGCAGTACACATCGGCTCGTGCCAGACCGTGCATCCCGAGGGCATTTTCTTTTCCTCGGAGGTGCGGCGTCCCGATGGCAGCCTATATGCGGTATGTAAGCGGCTACAGGAGGAAATGTGCCGCCAGTTCCACGAAGCCTTTGGGCTGCCCATCGTGGTCTTGCGGCCCGACTATATCGTGGATTCGCGCTTGGGGATCGGCAAATACCGAGAACCACTGCAGAACATCCGCAACGGCTTGGTCTGCCGCCACGATTTGGCCGAAGCCTGCCGACTGGCCTTAGAAAGGGACGAAGTGGAGTTTGACGTATTGCACGTGGTCGGTATGCCCGAAGCCGACGCCACCTGCAATACGGCGCGGGGCCGGGAAGTGCTGGGCTTGGAGTACAAGGGGAATTTGGACCAGTACCGCTAAGTTTGCAGAGGTCCCTAACGACCCCGTTGACACTGTTTAACGCCAATTTAAGATCTTGATTATAAAGAGAGGAGCGCGTGAGACAGACCAGTTTCGTCGTTAGTTTATTTTGCATTCTGCTGCCCCATCGCAGCCGACGGGCTGGTGCTATTACGGCGGCAACGCGGGCAGCACCTAGTTCGCGCCGCTCGCTCAGGTCGGCGACAACTTCGCCGACCTGCACATCATCTGGCGCTGGCGGCCCCCCGAGGCGGAAATTCTCGCACAGCACGATGTCGGTAGAAACTACTATCGCAGTACGCCGGTAGCTATCAATGGCGTACTCTACGTCAGTTCGCCCTTTGGGATCGTCTCTGCACTCGACGCGGCTACTGGCGAGGAGTTGTGGAAATTCGATCCTGAATCTTGGCACCTCGATAGCTAGTTCTCCAGCACCCACTGGGGCGTGGCCTATTGCTATCTCTACTCGCTCGACGCCGAAACCGGCCGGCCCGACCCAACATTCGGCGACAGCGGGCGCGTTGATCTGACCCAAGGCATGCGCCGGGAGGTGCAACGCGGCGCGTATGCTTCGGTCTCGCCACCGATGATTTATGGCAGCTTGGACGTTCCCGGCATTTGCGGCCGGCCCGTGCCCCGACCCATGCCGCCGGGCGATGTGCGCCTTTAATGTGCATACTGGCGAGCAAAAGTGGATCTTCGAGACTGTTCATCGAGAGGGCGACTTCGGCAATGAGACTTGGGGCGAAGGCTCGTGGAAGGACTTTGGGGCACCAATGTGTGGTCGATTATGAGCCTCGACCCAGCGTTGGGCTATGTCTATCTGCCGGCTAGCACCCCGAGCAATGACTCTTACGGCGGCGAGTGCCCCGGCGATAACCTCTTCGGCGACAGTGTCGTCTGTCTCGATGCCCGCACCGGTGTTCGGGTCTGGCACTTCCAGATTGCCTATCGCGGAGTTTGGGACTACGATCCGCCCGCTGCGCCGACTCTCGTCGATATAAAGGTTGACGGCAAGCCGATCAAAGCCGTAGTCCAACTAACCAAACAGGCCTTCTGCTTTGTCTTCGACCGGGGCACGGCCGCACCTGTGTGGCCGGTCGTCGAGATGCCGGTGCCCGCCTCGGCCATCGTCGGCGAAGCGGACACCGAGACCCAGCCGATCCCCGTCTGGCCCCGCCCCTATGACCGCCAAGGCTTGAGAGTAGAAGACTTGATCGACTTCACGCCCGAGCTGCGGCAAATGGCGATGGAGGCGATTGAAGGGCACAGCTACGGTTCCTTGTACGCGCCGCCTGCGGAAAAGAGCGGTTTTCGTACCAGGCCTCTTGGGTGGCCCGGATTGGTCAGCTACGTGCCGTCCAAGACCATGCCCTAGTAAGGCCAACCACAACTTCACCGCCGCGGATAACCTGCCGCTGCTCAAGCCGCCCTACGACCATCCCCTGCTGCGCGATCTCGAAATCAAAGAGGAACTGGGCTGGCCCTCTCGCACCTTTCCGCTGCTGACCCGACGCTTCTGCTGACCGATACCGAAGACGTCGAATTGACTCGCTATTTGCTAGAAAAGGGCGCAGCCGCGACTATTGGCGACGCCCGCTGGGGCGAGACGCCCTACGACTGGGCGGGCTACTACAGCAACGAGGCCATGCGCGAGGTCCTCAAAGCGGTATCAAATAAGGGAAAGGAAAAATCCAATGAATAAACGCATCTGTCGGGCCTTGTCGGTCTTGTCGTCGTTGTCGCTTGCGACGGCAGCGTTTGCCGACGAGGTCAATTGGCCGTACTACGGGGCCGATCAGGGCGGCACCCGCTACACCCCAGCGGACCAGATCAATCGCGACAACTTCGATCAATTGCGCGTGATTTGGCGCTACCGGCCCCGCGACCAGCAGATATACGAGACGGCTAGAGCTAGCCGAGGCCGGGATCGGGGCCAGGGTGGTCGGAGGCGCGGTGGTTCCCGCCTCCGTTTCGACAACAACCGTGGTACGCCGTTGGCCGTCAATGGTGTGCTTTACTATGGCTCGCCATACAACGTTCTCTCGGCCATTGACGGCCAAAGCGGCGAGGAGCTGTGGGCGTTCGACCCGGAGTCTTGGCAGGCCGGTTCCTTTTTCTTGGGCAATTCACGCGGGGTGAGCTATTGGACCGATGGCGAGGTTGAGCGGGTGTTTTTGGCGACATCGACCTCCTTTTTGTACTCCATAGACGCCAAGACCGGCCTGCCCGACCCGAATTTTGGCGAGGGTGGCCGCGTCGATTTGGGAGCCTCGCTGCGCCGGCCGCTGAGCGAAAGGGAGCGCAGGGGCTATGGAATCACGGCTCCGCCCGTAGTCTGCCGCGACGTGGTCGCCGTCGGCTCGGCGATCGTGGACGTGCGTGGTCGGCCACCAGCCGAGTACATACCCCCGGGCGATGTGCAGGCCTTCGACGTGCGCAGCGGCGAGAAGGTGTGGGAATTCCACACGATCCCGCAGGAGGGCGAGTACGGCAACGAGACGTGGGGGTACGCTGCGTGGAAAACCTACGGCGCGGCCAATGTGTGGGCTACGATGACGGCCGACGAGGAATTGGGCTATCTCTACCTGCCGGTGAGCACGGCCAGCCACGACTACTACGGCGGCGAGCGCCCCGGCGACAACCTCTTCAGCGAATCGGTCGTCTGTCTAAAGGCCGAGACCGGCGAACGGGTTTGGCACTACCAACTCGTCCATCACGGCCTGTGGGACTACGATCCCCCGGCCGTGCCTCTGCTGTTGGATGTGGTCGTCGATGGCCAACAGCGCAAGATCGTCGCTCAGCTAACCAAACAGGCCTTTTGTTTTGTCTTTGACCGCACAACCGGCGAGCCGATCTGGCCGATTGTCGAAAAGCCAGTTCCGCGATCGCAAGTGCCAGGCGAAAAGACCTCGCCAACCCAGCCGTTCCCGACCAAGCCAGCGGCCTTTGAGCGCCAAGGCATCAGCGAGGACGACCTGATTGACTTTACGCCCGAGCTGCACGAGGAAGCCAAGGCCATTCTCGCCGAATACGACTACGGCCCGCTCTACACGCCACCGACTGAGAGAGGCGTTTTGTCGGTTCCCGGCCAATGGGGCGGTGCTGATTGGGCCGGGGGCGCGGCGGATCCGCGCACGGGCGTACTCTACGTGCCGTCGCACATGGCCATTACCACCGTGGAGCTGCGGCCGGTGCGCGACCCGGAGGCCTACTCGGCGTTTTCGGCTAGCTACAACCCGCATGTCCTCGGCCCTCGGGGCCTGCCGCTGGTCAAGCCCCCGTACGGCAGTATCACGGCGATTAACCTGAATAGCGGCGAACACCTGTGGCGGACCGCGGTGGGCAAAGGGCCGGTTGATCACCCGGCGCTCAAGGGCCTTGACCTGTCAGATATGGGCTGGGACAACCGCACCTTCGTCTTGGCCACGCCGAATCTCCTGTTGGCCACTTCCGAGGACCCGCACGGCCTAGCCGACGCTGGCAGGGATTACTTCGTTGACCGCGATGCGTACCTGCGGGCGTACGATTTGGCGTCGGGCGAGGAGATCGGCCGCGTCGAATTGCCCAGCAACGCCTATGGCGCGCCGATGAGCTATACGGCCGCCGGCCGCCAGTACGTGGTCGTGCCCCTGGGCAACTATCAAGGTAGGTCAGGGCGCCCGCCCGAGCTGGTGGCACTGGCCATTCCGCACAAAGGCGAGCAACTGCCGCCCCAAGGTCGAGATCGCGGCGACGCCGATCACAAAGCCTTTTACGAGGCCGTAAAAGCCATGGACGCTGGCGACAGCGAGACGCTGCAGAATCTGCTCGCTGAGTACCCCGAGCTAGCGACCGCGCGCGGCTATTTCGACGAGTACTACGAGTACCCGTACTTTCGCGGGGCCACGCTCTTGCACCACCTAGCCGGCGAGCCACAACGAGCGCCGCTACCCGAAACGCGGTCGAACTAGCCACTGCCCTGATCTCAGCAGGTGCCGATCCCAACGCCGCCACGTACGACTCGATTACCGTGCTGGATCTGTTCATAGCAAGCGATCAGCTCGAATGGGCCGAGAGCAAGCCCGAAATGATCCAACACCTAATGGCCAACGGCGTGGATGTGAATCGCAACCGGGGCCAAATTTTATGGGACGCGCTTAGGGAGAGGGACCTAGATCTAGCGCACATGTTGGTCGCCGAGGGGGCGGCCGTGGATTTGCGCTTTGCCGCTGGGATCAATCGCGTCGATCTGATGGCGGAATACTTCGACTCAGAGGGCAAGCTAAAAGAGGGAACCGGTCATCTGTACCATCCCGACCCAGACACCGTGCTCACCGCCGAGCAGATTGTGGTGGAGGCGCTCAATCTTGCGGCCTATAACGGCGCGTTGGAAGCGGCGGAGTTTTTGCTAGATCACGGTGCGGATGTCAATGGAATTGCCGGCGGGTTCAGCCGTTATGACCGCGGCAGTGCTCCCCTGCACAAAACCGTCATGGCCGACCAGCTAGAGATGGCCCGCTTGCTCTTGGTGCGGGGTGCTGACCCACTGGTGGGAGATCGGCGCTTTGACCTCGCGCCTTATGAGTGGTCCAATTATTTGAATACCTCTAAGGCCCTCGACGAACTGCTCAGAGAGCACCATGAAGCCGCCGTAGAGCAAGCGGATACAGAATAGGCACCGCTCCTTTGAGGATTCGCCGGGTGAAGTGTGCTTGACAAGTTCAAGGCGCAAAAATAAAAGTGCATAGACGAGCCACGCGGATCGCTATGGGCAGTAACCGCTTATCAGAGGATGGAGCATCATGGGCCAAAAGACAAAACCGTTAGATGAAAGGCTACGCGAGTTGTTCGGCACGGACGCCCGCAGCGAGGGTCCGCTGGCCGCTAGCGGTGCCGGGCGGCGCTTGACCGGTATAGATCTGTGCCGCCCGCTGAATCCCGAGCAGGTTGCCTTTCTGCTGGACGCCTTGAGCCAGTTTCGCATCGTCAGCATTGCCGGGCAAGACTTGGCAGCCTTTTCTCTAGCCCACTTCGAGCGCTTCGCCAACCACTGGGGTGCGCCAGTGCCGCACCCCAACAACTTCATGCGCGGGGGTAAACCAGCCCAGCAAGACGGCGACAGCGACGGCCCCTTTGAGCTAATTCCCTTCGAGTGCCGCGCGGCCGCCGCGGTCAATGCCGCGTTCCCCGGCCAACTAGAGTGTCTGCCGCACGAGTCGCCTGCGGTGCTGGTAGTGGCCAACTTTCGGGGGGAACGCAGTGCCGCACCTGTCGAGGTGACGCAGGGCGGCTCGTGGCACACGGACATTGAGTACGAGCCTTTGCCGATCTACGTCTCGATGTTCCTGGTCCACAAGTCGCCGGAGTCGCGCAATGCCCCGGGCGGGAATTGGGTGCAGGCACCCGATGGCGACAAGGCCCATCCGTACTACGAAGGCTCGGACCGCGAACTTATGAGGCTACGCAAGTGTATGCCGTTGAACGGCGAGACGGCCTTTGCCGACACTGCGGCGGCCTTCGCGACACTGCCGCCGGCAGAGCAGACGGCTCTGGAGCAAATCCAGCTACGGCGGCGGTTGAACGAGGGAGACGAAGGCTGGCTCGCTCCGCTGGTATGCACCAACCCGCGTTCCGGAATTAAGTCGTTGCACAGTCCAATCTGGGCGTCGCGGCCACGGGTGCGGCCAGCAGTCGAGGTGGAAGGGATGTCCGCAGAAGCATCGCGTACGTTCCTCGACCGGCTCGAAGCGCATGTACTGCAGCCGCAGTTCCGCTACGACCACCCGCATGCACCGGGCGATGTGACGCTGTGGGACAACTACATGACCCTGCACAATTCGCCGCCGATCAAGTCGAAGATCAACTCGCTCGACGATGCCCGGCTGTTGTACCGCTTGAGTTGCAAGGGCGAGCCGGCCCTGTGGCTACCGCGACGCGATGCGTCGGAGTGGCGCGCCGCTCACATCCCCGGTGGTTACGCCACACCCTCAGCGATCATCGGCATTGCTTAAAAACTGGTAGTGGGTCACTTTGAATTTTTTTGGACGTTTTGCCTCTTTATCAGGGAGCTGAAATGTTCAAACTGTACCACTACCTAAAAAGTGACAGGGTTCGTGGGGTATTTCAAAATAGAGGGCCTACGTTTGCTTAGGTTGGCTACTCGGAGGGCACTAGAGATCCCACTCCAGTTGACTGATCACTTCTCGCTCCAGATTGAGGATACTATGGCGAGCATTCTCGAAAAACCTCGTTCCCCCAGATGGGTATGTGATGACTCGGGCGAGGTCATTGAGGTGATACTTGGATACGACGACTTCAAGACTTTACTGCAAAAGATCGCTCGGGAAACCGATTGGGAGACGCTTCCTATTCATCTACAGGATGCTGTTGATGCTCTGTTAATGGAAGAAGCGAATGAGGAAAATGGCGAACGCAGCCTTTGCGAGATGTTTTTCGTGAGACCGGAGAATCACCTTAGCAGTGGCGCAGGCTGTCTATTTGCGTTCAGCGGCAGAACGAGACCGCCGTCGCCTGCAAGGTCCCATTCGTCGACGCATAAACCAGCACCTTCTCCACTTGGAGTCAGAACCGCGTCCTTTGGGAGTAGAGAAGCTAGTTGGCCGCCCAAATTCGTGGCGTATTCGAGTGAGAGACTGTCGCATTCTTTACGAAACTGACGACGCCAATCAGCGCATTACTGTCTCTCGTCTCGCTCATCGTCGTGACCTATATCGACCTTAGCGCAAGGGCTAGCAGAAAACGCGGCCCCGGTGCTCGTGTACTTAGCCACTTGGGACAGCGACCGCTTTCTTTTTGTTTGGCTTGGTTCAGTCGAGATTGGCCGCGACGATTTCGGCATGAACTTGGAAGATATGGGCGTCGTCTGGATCGACGATCACCCGCAGATAGTGGATATCGGGTGTGCCGAAGGGTTCGATGCGCGTGAAGCGCACCAGACGCCGGCCCGTGGCCGTCCGGCGCAGCGGCTTGTCCACGCGGAAATAGTGGGAGTCACCGTGGGCTAAGGCCACCGGCCGGCCAAAGCGGACGACTTCCTGCTCCAGGGCTTGCAAAAAAGCCGCGTACGGCCCGGCCGGCTCGTTTTCCCGTTCCTCAAAGCGCGGATTGGCGTGGATGATGAGGAAAACGGCGCGATGATCCTGTTCCGCGGCTTGGGCGAATGTTTCGCGCATCCAGGCAATGGCGGCGTTGGTGCGGCTTTTGACTTCCTCGTCGTTGACTTGGGTGCGGCCTTCAAACGCAGCGGTGGCGTTGCGACTGCCGACGATGTGCAGCACCGCAAAGCTCGTCCGCCTGTGAGTCCAGCGCACGTGCTCGGGGAAGGTTCCTCCTTGGGTGCCGACGCGCATGGGGTGCTGGCCCAGAGTCCAACCCGGGCGCAAAAAAAAGAGTGCCCGTACGCGCGCCAACCGGTCCAGTGGCTGGTATCCGCTCCGGTGGCAATCGGTCCAATCGTTGTCGCCTAGGGCCAAAACGAAAGGGCGTTCAAATTGCTGAAACCGCTCGAAACGGCTCTGTAGCAGGCCATCGCTACAGGGGCTGCTGCCGCCTTTGACATCGCCTACGTGGACGACCCATTCCAAGCCCTCGGCCCGATTAATTTCCTCGACGAGCCGACCAAAGCGGACGCTGTCGGTCGGAGAGTATGGCATATCCCCGATCAGAGCGAAGGCGAAGGGGCCATCGGCGGGTGGGTTTTGGGGGCTGGCGGCGTCCATCAGCACGACGGTTAGGGATAGGCTCATAAGATACCGGGTCATACGTTTCCTCCAGTTGGCAATGCGCCGCTTGATGTCGGTTTTCTTAAGCGAAGAAAATAAAGATAGTTTTGGGAACGATGTTAAGGATTGGCTTTTCCGCTTGATTAGCAAAATCTACCATTTTCAAGGAAAGACCGTAAACCTATGAATACACTCGTAGATTCCTCCCTAGCCAGAGAATTGGCCCAAGGCACGCCGACCCGGAAAGTCGATGCCTTATTCGCGTACATGGAGCGGCGGGGCCAGTCCTTTTACGACGAAGTCGTGACTCAACTCGAACACGCCCTGCAGTGCGCCTACCAAGCCCAACGGGCCGGGGCAGATTCGGTGCAAGTGGCAGCGGCCCTGCTGCACGATCTGGGTCATTTCCTAGTCGATGAGCACAACGAAGAGGCCGATTCCCTCACCGAGGACTTACTGCACGAAGAAGTGGGAGCCGAATATCTGGAGCCCTTTTTTATTGACGCAGTGACCGAGCCGGTCGGGCTGCACGTGCCGGCCAAGCGCTATATCTGCACCGTGGACCGGCCCTATTACCAGACCTTATCTCGGGCGTCCAAGCGGAGTTTTGAGTTGCAGGGCGGCTTCATGTCGGTCGCAGAAAAGGCGGCCTTTGAACAGAATCCCCATTGGGAAAATGCCGTGCAGTTGCGCAAGTGGGACGACTTGGCCAAGGTGGAGGGCCTAAAGACGCCGGGCTTAGAAAGCTATCGGGCCGCCGTACAGGGCTGCTTGAAGTAATCGCGGGCCTTCGGTGACTCCGCTTCATACTCTGGCTCATTTGACCAACGACACCTTGCGTTCCTGCACATCATCGCCCGTTTGCAAGCGCACAACGTACACCCCACTGGCGAGCTCGCCCGCGTCCCAGTTCACCCGGTAAGTACCAGGTTTCCACCACGCCTCTACCAGCGTTTTTACTCGCTGTCCAGTCGGGCCGAAAACCTCCAGCCGCACCTTTCCGGCCCGTCCCACGCTGAAATCGATATGCACCTGACTGTTGAATGGGTTGGGATAAGGCGGATGTAGATCCGTTTTTTGCGGCGGGCCCTCCACAGCCTGTACGGCAGTGGCTGTGCCCTCTCCCATAGTCGCGCCTAAAGTCGCGGTGAAGTATGCCTTTACATAGCCATCCGTGGTCGTCACCACCACATCCAAAAAGCCGTCCCTATCCACATCGGCTAAGGCGACATCGCTGCTGCGACCCTCCACTTCTAGGGTCCAGGCCCGGCGCAGGGTGCCTTCCTCCTGTTCCACGCAGATCAACTTGGTGCCACTGCCAAACAGAAACTCGTCGCGCCCATCGTCGTCCACATCGCCAGAGACCACATCCGTATGAGCCCGAACCCCATCGTCGAACTCCAGCAAAACCGCGCCATCCGCCGCTTGGAACAGGCGCACCCCGTCCGCAGTCGAAGCCAGTAATTCTACGGTCCCATCGCCATTGCTGTCGCCCACTCCCATCAGCGACTGCACTTCCGTGTTGTTGCGGTACGGGGTCTGCCATATTCGCTGTCCATCGCCGTCCAGAACGGCGTTCAAATAGCTGCAGTGCCCCCAGAGGAGTTCCGGCCGGCTGTCGCCGAATAAATTGACAACCGCCGGGAATGCATAGCCGACAAAGGAATCGCTCTCAAACAGTGGATTGAGTCCGTTGGTATATCCATAGGCCTGACGGACCACCTGCGCCGTGCCCGTGACTCCGTCGATAATGTGCAGCCGGTCGGGCCACATCACCACGATCTCCTCCAGGCCGTCGCCGTCTGTATCCCCCGCAGCGCTGGGATGGCCCCCCAGACTGCGGCCGCTGCCGTCCTCGGGCAGGGTGAAACCATTGGATTTCCAGACGATTTCGCCGCTGCGCCCATCGAGCAAAAAGCCCACTTCGCTGCCCAACTTGCCGCGCCGCAGACTGGCAAATACATCCATGTACTCGTTGCTGCGGAAATACCCAGCACTCCAGTAGGACAGGCCGCTGAAGTTCCATATAGGCATACTACCGTCAAAGCCAACGAACTCGGTCTGCCAGCGGATGGACCCATCGGCCGCAAGTGCCACCAAGCTGGCGTTGCCGCTGGCTGCCTCGCGCGCCGCCAGCACTTCCCGGCGGCCATCGCCGTCCACGTCCGCGGCGATCACTCCCCAGTGGAAGGGCGCGTTATTGGTCTGGCCGTAGCCGGGCACCTGCCATTGTGGCCGAGGGTCGCCCCCGCCCTCTCCTGGAGCTTGCAGGCACAGCACTTCCCGGGTCGCTGTCTGGACGATCACTTCCACTCGGCCATCCCCCTCCAAATCGGCTACTACCGGCGTACCGGCCGGGGTAAATGCTTGGCGACTCCACTGGTGCAGCTCCCCCGAGGCCCGCTCCAGCACCAGCGCCTGACTAGGGAGCCCACTCCCCCTCAGATACAGCAAGGATGCCCCATCGTTCGCCGCCGCGGCCGTCTCTAAGACCATCCCGGCTGGCCCGCTCACCGACCACCGCGGTCCGATGCGTCCCGCGCTGTCGCTGCCCAAAGCGACCAGCACTTCACCGCCCCTGTCCGGCGCGAGCGCAAAGAAATCGCGTCGTCCATCTCCATCCACATCGCCGGTTGACACCGTGCGCAAACCATCGGCGGCCCCGGTGCTCACCGTCAAGGGCAACTGATTCAGCAATACCGTACTGAAGCGCCCCCGCTCGTGGCTCCAGCGTACGCTCGCCGTCCCCGCCTCCAAGGACCAGACCGCTAGCGGCGCATAGGTCGGCAGGGCTTCGCCCGTCGTGGCCGAGACGAACAACTCCAAGCGTCCGTCGCCGTCCACGTCGGCCATACCGTGCAAATGGTGCTGTGGAAAATCAAAGCTGGTCTCGCCGCTGAGCGCATCGACGCCGACTATGTGCCACTGGCCATCGCCTTGGTCGTTGTAAATGCTGTACACCAACTCGAAGCGGCCATCGTCGTCCGCATCGACCAAGGCCTGCGGTTGGGGCCGCACCACCTTGGTCGATTGCGCTGGATCGGGCTGAATATCGCGCAGCCAGCGCAGCGTCAATTCCGTGCCGTCGTTGTCAATGACCTCGGCGTGCATACTGAAATCGGCCATTACGCCGAATTCGGGGTACGGATCGTCGTCGATATTGGCGGCTCCGAACCAGCCGTAGTTGCGATACCCGTGGTACTGCAACTGCATCTTGGTTTCCCCGGTGGCCCCGTCGAAGACGAGGATGCGGTAGTGGGTGGCCACGACGATATCGGGCTGACCATCTACATCGACGTCAACCACGAGGACATTGGGATCCCAAGTATTGGTAAAGAACTCGGTCTCCCACACTACCCGAGGTTCGCCGTTGTCGTACGCGAGCAGTTGGCCTTGCTTGGGCTCGGCCCCGCCGTCGCTGAAAGAATTTCCCATCTCAAAGTGCTGTAAGCCCGCTTCCCCGGGCAGGATCTGGGCCACTTTGAAGACATTGTCTAGCGGCATAGCTACCTCGACGCCGCCGAGGTCAAAAATCTGCGGCCCAATCCCCCAATCCCGCCCGTAGGTGCCGATGTACCCAAGATCTACCGGGACGGCAAAGGGTAAGGCCACCGAGGCGTCACCCGCGTGTTGCTCCACTTCCACATAGCCCTCCCAGGCGGCAATGTCGTAGCGCCAGCGCTCTTGCGGCGGGTCGTGGATTTGGCCGACCCCCGAGGCCCGGCCGCTCATCTGGCGGTCGCCGCGCAATTGCAGCCACTCGCCCGTTTGCCCGTGCGCCCCACCCGCCAGCATCAGCAATAGCAAGACCATCGCCGACACATTTGCTCTACTGTCGTTGGAAAGCTGATTATAGGGCATAGCATTTCTTCCGTATAGTCATGAAGCTGCAATTCCAAGGACCAAAAACCATGCAAGTCAATCTGCAACAGCTCCGCCGCGATAGCTGCTTCTTTTTCTGCAGACCGAGTGTGAATCAGATGAAAAAGCCTTGGTTTTTCAATGTCGCCCGAAAGTGCATCGCTAGCTGAGGAGTCTATAGAAGCAGATGGACCCGCAAATCCTCAAGGGAAAAAACGCCATTGTGACCGGTGCCGCTCGCGGCATAGGCCGCGCCATTGCCCAGCGCCTCGCCGCCGAGGGTGCCCGGGTGGCCATTCTCGATATCGACGCTGACGGCGCGCAACGGGCTGCTGCTGCAATAGGCAGTTCGACCATCGGCCTTGCCGTCGATGTGGGCCGGGCCGCTTCCGTTGACCGGGCCTTTGCCCAAGTTGCCGACCAGTTGGGCGCCCTCGACATCTTGGTGAACAACGCCGGTATTGTCGGCACTGATACGCCGGTCAAAGATCTGGACGAAGACGACTGGGACCGCGTCCTCGACATCAATCTCAAGGGAACCTTTCTGTGCTCGCGGGCGGCCCTGCGCTACATGCTGCCGCAACAGAGTGGGGTCATCTGCTCGCTGGCCTCTATCTCCGGCAAAGAGGGCAACGCCAATATGGCACCTTACTCCGTATCCAAGGCTGGCGTCATCTGCTTTACCAAGACTCTGGCCAAAGAAGTTCTGGACTGCGGCATCCGCGTCAATTGCGTGGCTCCGGCCCTGATTGACTCGCCGCTGTTGCAGGGCATGGAGCAGGACCGCGTCAATTTTTTGACCGCCAAAATCCCTTTGGGCCGCTTGGGCCGCCCCGAAGAAGTGGCGGCGACCATTTTATTTTTGGTATCGGACGAGTCAACCTTTACCACGGGCCAGTGCTTTGACGTGAGCGGCGGTCGGGCGACCTATTGAGCAGAGGAAGGGTTGCCAACGCCGGCTGACTCGAACGATTCTCCCCTAATCGGCCAGATACCGGCGGATGGCATTTGCCGTGATCTTGGACACCGCCTCATCCACCAAAATGGAAGCCGGCCAGCAGATGGAGCCCACTGAAAAGACGGCACCACCGCTGGCGGTCGTGTGCTCGACGATCTCGGCACCGCCTTCGTCCGGGTTGAGCCCCTTGGCCAACAGCCGCGTATTGGCCGGCGACTGCGGCGATATTTTGTCGGTTTCGTGGCCCGAGGCCCCGCCTGGCACGCGCTGATGCAGGCTTTTTTCGCCGAATACATCGCCATTTTTCAGGCCCGTTCCCGCAAAACACCAGTGGGCATCATCTAACACCCGATAAGGTGCGGCAGTCATTATGCCGCTGAAGGAAAAGACCACGCCCAATAAATTGGCCTCTGATTCCACCCGCCGGTCAAAGCGGCTCTCGTACACCCGCTCGTCCGCGGCGATTTGGGGTTCGGAATGGCTCCAGTTGGTATTGTGGTACACGATGCGGTGGTCGTCGAGGAATTCGACTTCGCAGTTGAGTCCGTTCCCGCCTAAGTACAGCAAGCGCCCGCCACGCTCAAAGACCCAATGCTTGAGCCGGAAGTACATCTCCTTGGACCAGTACTCGGGGTGGGTGCTAATCACCAGCACTTTGTACTGGTCGAGCGGCACTTGGTCAAAGTGGAATTGCGTCTCCCCGTACAAGTCGTAATCAATGCCCTGGTGCTCCATCCAGCCGAACAAACGCCATTCGGCCGCGGCCATGTGGCAGCCCTGGCGGCCGGCAATAGGATCGGCCAGACCCTCGTTCTCGTCGATGTGGTTGTACGGATCGGGCCGTTCCAGTGACAGTGGCGCGTACGTCGCCGCATTGTACGTGCGGTGCTCTTTTTCGGTGTAACGCTTTAGTTCGAGGCGTGCGTTGATTGTCGGCGTTGGAGGAAAGCAATCGGCGTGGATGTAGTTGCTGCGGCCGCCAAAGCTATTGTACGCGTTCCAGTTGATATCCGCGGCCAGCACCGCCACCGGTGCCGTTGGTTGGGTCGGTGCCACGATCCAGGGAAAGGAAAAGAAGTGCCCTTCCTTGTCGCGGGCGTGCATGTAGTACAGCCCCGAGCGCTGGGGAGCCTCGACGAATTGGCTCAGCGCGTTGCGGTGGTACCCGTACTTATTCCACTGTACGCCAGTCTGGGTGTAATCGCCGTCGGGCGTGATCTGCATATTGGCCCGCGGCCCGTGCTCGTCAAAAGTGCCGATGCGGCGGATAAACTCCTTTTCGGTGCCGTAGCGCCACAGTTCCAGTTCGTACTCGACCACTCCATGCACTCGGAATTCGGCCCGTTCCCCGCCGCGTACGCATTTGGGCCACATATAGCCCAGCAACCCGTCCGACAATAGGCGAAATTGGTATGGCCGGTCTTGCCGCACCTCCATGCGCACGATCTTTGAACCGTGGCCCGGCCCACCGAGGACGACCTCGTACTCCCCAGGTTCGATATCCGCGTACACTGCGCCCGAAATGGTTGAGCGCGTCGTTGCAACTTGGCCGGCGCGGCGAAACTCGAACAGCATATCGGCCAAGGCGACATAGCGTTCATTGCTGACATATCCGACGAGCATGTCCGTCCTCCCAATTAGGTGTGAAGCGTTGCGTCAGTTCTCAACTTGTCCCTTTGTCGTGCCACAACATGGGTGCTCCTCTCCTACGCCAAAAAATCGCCGAATTCGACGCGGGCCTCGGGGTTGGTATCGGCCAAAGCGGCGATTTGAGTTGGCTGTTCGGCGACGCCGAGCCAGCCGCGGGTATGCACCCGGGCGATGATGGCGGTGCGGTATGGGCCATGAAAAACTCCTGTTGGTTTAGACGGATGGTCGCGCTAAGGTGAACAATCCCAAGTCTGACGGTATTGGTTGGTGCCTATTTCATTTTTTCACGGCCCACTGTTTGCCTCAATCCCAATCGAGTGCCAGACCCGTTGATAGGCGAAAATCGCTTCCATCCACTCCACTGAGCGGATCGCTATCGCGCCGGAAGATCGCGGACGTAGTCGAGGATAGCGTTTCGGTGATCGACACTTTCAAGACCACGTCCCACAAAACGCGATAGTCGTCGAATTGCCGCACCGCGGGCTGCGCGTAGGCCGTTCCCGCTAGCTGGGCTGTTTCACCGAGCTTGATATCCGCCGACAAGTAGTTGCTCCAGCGGACGAGAAAGGTCCGAGCCGCGTGGCTGTCTGCCGCTGTGAGCTCATTTTGTTCGTGCTCGAACATCAACGACGAGCCTAGCCAAAAAGACGACTCGCCAGGGGAGATGAGAGCCCAGCGGATGCCGCCGCCGACAAGGCCGCGAAACTCCAAGCGCCGGGATTGGTCGTAATCAACTTGTCCGAAGGCTTCTCCATGCAACCGCGAGCCCAAGGCTCGGACATAGCGCAGATGCGCCAGCGCTTCATTGGAAAAGCGCTCCTTGCCCTCCCAGCCGGCATCGCCTGAGCCGATAAAAATGAACGTGTCCTCGCCGCGGCCGTAATTGAGGGAAAGCTCGGGACCGCATTCGAATAACTCGACATTGCCGGCCCGCAACGTCAGGTCAATCGCCACGGAACCGAAGAAGCCCGCTTGATCGTCCCGGCGCAGGCTTTCGATATCGACTTGCGCCCACAGGGGATTCGCCAGCCAGACTAGGACCGCCAGTAAGAGCCAATAAAGCTTCATTGTCTTGGGGTATTAAAGCCCTTGGCGTACGCTAAAAGCGTCAGCTCAATAAGACGCGCTGGGGCGGTTGCGACCGGTGTGGCAATTCGATCCCGCGATTGCGTGTCATCCGGCGGATCCTCACGACAGCCCCCGCTCGGGATCGACCTCTGCTGTGTAGTCGATGCCCGCAAAGCCAAAGCCGAAAAGCCCCAGAAATTCCGCGCGATAGCTCTCGATATCGGACAGGGTTTCGAGGTTGTCGGTGTTGACTTGCTCCCACAGCGCAGCGACTTCTCGCTGCACATCCGCGCGCATTTCGCGGTCGTCGATGCGGATGCGCCCCTCGGCGTCAGTGGAGACATCTGCATAGAGGCTGTCGGCGAAGAGTCGGTGCATCTGCTCGATGCAGCTTTCGTGGCAGCCTTTTTCTTTCATTACCTTATATAGCAGCGAGATATAGAGCGGCACGACCGGGATGGCGGCGCTCGATTGGGTCACCATGGCCTTGTTAGCGGAGATGTGGGCACTCCCGCTTCTGGCTTGCAGATATTCGTCGAGTGCCTTGGCCGTCCTTTCTAGATGATCCTTCGCTTGGCCGATGGTCCCATCGCGATAGACTGAGTGGGTAATTTCAGGGCCGATATAGGTATAAGCGACCGTGCGAACGCCGTCGGCGAGCACACCCGCTTCGTCGAGGGCATTGATCCACATCTGCCAGTCTTCTCCGCCCATGACCGCGATGGTGTGGGCGATTTCTTCCTCGCTCGCCGGGTCGATGGCGATGTCGGAAACTTCGCCGGTCTGGATGTGGACGGTCTTGCTGGTATAGGAACCGCCGATGGGTTTGAGGACGGAGCTAAAATTTTCGCCGGTGCGCGGATGAGTCCGCCGGGGCGAGGCTAAGCTGTAAATGACCAAATCGACTTCTTGCAGATCCTCGCGGATGGCGGCGGTTGTCTCGGCCTTGATCTCGTCGGAGAAGGCATCGCCGTTGATGCTGCGAGCGTAGTGTCCGGCGTTGTGTGCCGCCTCGTGAAAGGCCATGCTATTATACCACCCGGCCGTTGCCGTGCGACGTGCGGCTGCTGGCCGCTCGAAGAAGACTCCGAGCGTGGCCGCACCCGAGCCAAAGCAGGTGGCGATGCGCGACGCCAGCCCATAGCCGGTCGAGGCCCCGACGACGAGGACTTTCTTGGGGCCGTGGAAGGGGGGTTGGCGTTTGACCCAGTCGATCTGGTCTTGGACTGCGCGGGCGCAGCCGTCGGGATGGGCCGTAGTGCATATAAAACCGCGGATTTTGGGTTGGATGATCATGGGATTTCCTTGGGTTAAGCAAGTTAATAATGGCTCGCGCTGCGGTCGGGCGCAAATGATCCGCTCGGCGGTCCTGTTTCGGCGGAATAGTTATATTTGCAGTTTAAGAAGAGCGCATCGCCGCTGCCAAACGCAGGCGTTGGAAGGATAACTAATGAATATAAGTCGGCTCGGTTTTTTGCTTGCGTTGCAGGTGCTTTGCGCGTCCCTAAGTGCGGCGCAGGACACTGCGCCTGCCGCGCAAGCTCTACTGGAGCGTTTCGATCGGATGTACAAGTCCACGGGCACGGCGGCGCGAATTGAGGTTGAAATCGTGCGCCCGAACAAGACGCGGAAGATGCAGATGCGCACTTGGAGCCAAGGCGAAGACAAAGCCCTGATCGTGGTTGACGCGCCCGTCCGCGATGCGGGCACCGCCACACTGCGAATCGGTCGCAATCTCTGGAACTTTCTGCCCAAAATCTCGCGTACGATCCGCGTATCTCCGGCGCTGATGCTGGGCGCGTGGATGGGCAGCGACCTGACCAACGACGACTTGGTGCGCGATTCGTCTTACGCCCGCGATTACTCAGTGGTCGGGAGCGGCCCGAGCGAGGAGCCGTTGGGCTGGCAGGTAGATCTACAGGCCAAGCCCGAGGTGCCGGGTTTATGGGAGCGGGTGGAGGTGGTATTTTTGCGGGAAGAGGAGGTCCCCATACTCGTGCGCTATTTTGACCGCAAGGGGCGGCTCTCGCGCACCATGCGGCTGGAAGAGATCAAAAAGATAGGGAGCCGGCTGATACCCACCCGCATTGCGGTCTCGCCCGAGCGCGATGCGGGCCGGCGCACCGTGCTGACCTATTTGCACGTAGAGTTCGATATCGAGCTGGACGAGCGGCTTTTTAGCTTGGCAGCACTGGAACGCAGGCGTTAGATGGCTGAAAACAGCACACTGCACATGGCTTGGCGCGGCTTGGGCCGCAACCGCAAGCGCTCGGCCTTGGCCGTTGCGGCGATTGGGCTGGGGCAGTTTGCATTCCTAGCCACGGCCGGGATCATGCGAGGCTATGCCGACCACTATTTTGATTCGGTCACCGGCCCATTGGTGGGCCATGTGCAGATCATAGCTCCGGGCTGGCGCGAGGATCGGGCTGTAGATCAGACGCTAAAGGATGTGGGGAGTATGCTCGATGCCATGGGCGAGATGCCGCAAGTTGCGCGGGCCGTGCCGAGGGTGTACGCGCCCGTGCTGGTTGCGCTGGCAGAGGAAGGCTTTGTGGGCATGATCGTCGGGGTGGACTCGGTGCTCGATGCCGACGCGCGCGGGCTGTTGGGCAGACCGGATCTCGGCGGCCTATTGGGGAACGGCCGGGTGCTGGTGGGCAAGGGCTTGGCGCGTCAGCACGGCATTGAGGCCGGCGCAGATCTGGCTGTAGTGGGCCAAGACGTGGATGGCTCTATTGCCAGCGCGTTGTACGAGGTGGCGGCGGTTGTCGAATCGCCGGTCGATTTGGTCAACAGCACCGGCATTGTCGCCGGCCTGCAAGACGCCCGTACGCTCTTGCGGCTGGGGGACGAAGCGCACGAGATCGTCGTCCGCTTGCACGAGGCCGAGCAAGTGGACCAGACCACAGCCGAGATCGGGACACAGCCCGCACTTCAGGGGACGGAGATCAAGCCTTGGCAGGAGGTCGTGCCACAGCTAGCCGGGATCATCAACATGATGGACATGTACTTGCTAGTGGTTTTGGGGATAGTCTGCTTGGCCTCGATCGCCGGTACTGTCAATACCATGCTAATGTCCACATTTGAGCGCCGCCGAGAGCTGGGGATGCTGTTGGCGCTGGGCGCGAGCGCGGGCCGACTGGTGAGGATGGTAGCGACCGAGGCCGTGCTTTTGGGCGTTTTGGGCCTGGCGCTGGGTACGGCACTGGGCGCGGGTTTTGCGGGGTTGACGGCCGAGTCGGGGTTTGACCTTGCCGAGTTGGGCGGCGAGGAGCCGTTTGAAATGGGGTTCCAAGGTGTGCAGGTGGCCTCGCGGGTCTACCCCCAAGTGCGCGGGCGCGATGTGTTGGCCGGCGTGTCGGCGGTGCTGGTGACGGCCTTGGCCTCCTGCATCTGGCCGATGATGCACATTGCGCGATTGGAGCCAATGGAGGCTATGCGAGCATGAGCGGGCATATAGCGGCCCAATACGCCTTGCGCTCGCTGGGACGCAGTCGGCGACGGACCGCCCTGTCCATCATGGGTGTGGGTCTAGGGTGCGCGATTGCGGTCTTTGCCACGGCCTTTATGCGCGGCGGCCAAACCCTGCGGGAGCGCGCCATTTCCGAAAGCGGATATGGTCACCTGCGGATCGCCCCCGAGGGTTGGGGGCAGAGCCGGCGCGACGAGTTGCGCCTGCAGGACCCGGAGGCCGCGCTTGCGGCGGCGCGCAGGCTCGAAGGCGTGGCCATAGCCGCCGCGCATGTGCGAGTACAGGGACTGTTGGCCTTTGGTACGCGCGTGGCCGGGGTCCAAATTCTGGGGGTGGATCCTGTTGCTGAGCCGCAGCTCAACAGGCTGGTACGCACCATGGCCGAGGGCCGTTACTTGCAACCGGGCGACGAGGGCGCGGTGGTCTTGGGCCGAGCACTGGTCGAGCAATTGGATGTTGAATTGGGAGATGATTTGTTGTTGACTTTGGCGCGCGCTGACGGGGAACTAGAATACGCGATGTTGCGGATCGTCGGGATCGTATCCACGGGCAGCCGGACGATGGACGCGGCCATCTGCCACGCGACCCTTGCCGATGTCGAGCGGATGACGGGCTTAGAGGGCGCGGCAGAGGTGTCCGTAGCGTTCGCCGACCCGCAACGGATAGCTGCACTGTCGGCCGAGTTGGCGCAACGGGTGCAGGGCGACGAAGTGCTGAGTTGGCGCGACGTCCTGCCGGCAATGGGCGGCGACGCGGCTGCCGACGCAGCTTTTTCCAATATGCTTATTGCGATCGTGGTCGCGGTGGTGATCTTGGGAGTGACGAGCGCACAGCTAACGGCCATGTTGGAAAGGAGGCGCGAGTTTGCCGTGCTTATGGCGCTGGGCCTGCCGGGCACCAAGCTCGTGGGTTTGGTGCTTTTCGAGGCCGTGCTGATGGGGGTGCTCGGGGCATGCTCGGGGCTGTTGCTGGTGTCGCCGCTGGTATGGCACACGGCGACGGCTGGGGTCGATTTTTCCGGGATGATGGGCGACAGCATGGCGATTACAGGGGTCTTTTTCGACCCGATAATCTACGCGGATATGGGGCTATGGATGGTGCCCTACGCCTTGTGCGTGGGGCTTTCGGCAACGCTTTTGGCCGCCCTGTATCCGGCGTGGTCGGCCACGCGCCAGGATCCGGCGGCGACATTAAGCCTGCGGGGAGGGTGAAATGGCCGACGTGCTGGTAGCCGCCCAAGGCGTGAAAAAGGTGTTTCAGGCCGAGGCCATTGCAGTAGAAGCCCTGCGCGGGGTGGATCTCGAAATAGGTAGCGGGGGGTTCATGGCAATAGTCGGCCCGAGCGGCAGCGGTAAGACGACCCTGCTCAATCTAATTGGCGCACTCGACGTGCCCACTGGCGGGCGGATCGCGCTCTTTGGCCGCGACTTGGCCACCCTGAGCCGAGGCGAGCGGGCCGCGATCAGGCTCCGGTCTTTGGGGTTTGTGTTCCAAGCCTACAACTTGGTGCCCGTGTTGACGGCGCAGGAGAACGTGGAGTTCGTGCTGGAACTACAGGGCATGGAGAAGAAGAAGCGGAGAGCGCTGGCCGAGGCGACCTTGGCCGAGTTGGGGCTGGCCGCGCTCGCCCACCGGCGGCCCAGCCAGATGTCGGGCGGCCAGCAGCAGAGAGTGGCCGTAGCACGGGCCGTGGCCTCGCGTCCGGCCTTGGTGCTGGCCGACGAGCCTACGGCCAACCTCGACAGCGACAACGCGCAGGCCCTTTTGCAGATGATGCGACGGCTCAGGGACGAGAGGGGCATGGCATTTGTTTTTTCGACGCACGATCCTTTGGTGGTCTCCTATGCCTCGCGGGTGGTGACCTTGCACGACGGCCAGGTCCTGAGCGACGAGCGCAAGGCAGCAACGCGCTAGCGGGCCATGCGGGTGGCCTTGGCGGTCCTCTTGGCGGCGCAACCCGCAGTTGGCGTCAGCTTGTGGTCGAGTGCGGACGGGGATCGGTACTGGGCACTGGATACCGCGCTGAAGTGGACCTCGCTCTTGTCGCATGCCCCCGGATGGAGCGCGGCTGCGCTGGGCCGGGGGCGGCTGACGCTAAGGGGCCAAACAGCCGGGGATCTGCACGTGCGCTTGGCGTACGAGCAACGGGCGCGGGTGCGGTCCGCTGGAGACAGCCGGTACGCGGGTATATTGGTGCCGGAAGGGCACGCGCCGTATCGGATCAAGCAGCTCGACGAGGCGTTGGCGACGAGGGGCGCGACCTTTGCCTATCGGCACGAACTGGACCGTGTGCTCGTTGCTTGGCACTTGGGGCCGAGCGAGTTGCAGATTGGCCGCCAGGCCATTGGGTGGGGGCGCGGTGTACTCTTTGGCGCAGTGGACATCTTCGCGCCGTTTAATCCCTTAGAGAGCGATCGCGAATGGCGGCGCGGCGTTGATGCGCTGCGCCTTTCCACGCCAATTGCGGATTATTTTTCGCTGGACGCGGTGGCTGCCTTTGGCTCGTCGCTTGACGAATCGGCCTTTGTCGGCCGGCTCTACGGCCACGTTAACGCACTCGACGGAGCGTTGCTGTTCGGCCGCCGCCGCCGCGATCTCTTTGCTGGGACAGCGGTGTCCACACGGGTTAAAGGTGCTGAAATGCACGGCGAATTGGCGTTGTTCAAGACCCCGGCAGCGGGCGAATTTGCGCTCAAGGCCCTTTTGGGCGGCTCGTACGCGTGGGATGCCCAGGGCGGCCTGTTGCTCATAGGCGAGTATCACTTCTCGGGCTTTGGGGTCGGGCACATTGCAAACCTGGGCGTGCGCCTCTTAGACGAGACGTACCGCTCCCGTCTGCTTGGAGGCGACGCTCAGATTTTGGGACGACACGCCGGGGCCTTGCAGCTATCGCAGGGGATCACCGGTGCCTTGCCGCTGACGATGGGCTGGCTGTTCTCGCCGGTGGATGGCTCAGGGGTGCTAACAGGGTTGGCGACGTGGGCTTTCTCAGATGCGCTGACGTTGGCGGTCAACGCGTACTGGCCTTATGGGAAGGAGCCAAGGGGAAGTGCGTTGCAGAGCGAGTACGGGGGCGCGGCCAAGAGCGGGCTGTTACAGGTTAGTTTTTATTATTAGCGGAACTAGCGGATGTTGCGCTATTTCGTCCCGCATTCCAACCCTAGGTCCGCGCCCGATCCGGCTCCGAGACCCTAGTGCTGCGTAACATCAGTTATTAGTCGCGTTGGTGGGTTTCTCTTTGCCAAGGAATATGTATGTCGCTTATCACCGTCATTGGCCGCGGCCACTCGGGCACACGCGCCATGGCGCACACCCTCTATGCTAGCGGTGTTTTTATGGGCCACACGCTCAACCGCTCGGGCGACAAGGTGCCGCCACACACGCTCTATGCAGCCTGCAAGGTCATGGCTAAATACGTCAAGTGGAAGGGGGGCTTGGAGTGGGATTTCGATGCCCTGCACAGCGAGAAAATCGACCCGGAATTCGAGGACCTGATTGGCGAATACCTGCAAGACATTGCGGCCGATCGCTCGGAGCACAAGGGTTGGAAGCTGCCCGAGACGACGTTGATTTACCCGTGGATTGTGCGGATGTTTCCCGATATCCATTACGTTCACTGGATCCGCGATCCGCGCGACAGCATCATCGGCTGCCACAAGACCGATGACCTAGCGGACTTCGGCATCGAGTGCGAGCGCACAGACGGCATCCGACGGAGGCGGGCCATTTCGTGGAAATACCAATACGAACTGATGAAGGCCACGCCCAAACCAAAGAAATGGATGTTGATGCGGTTCGAGGATTTTGTACTGAAGCAGGAGGAGGTGTTGCGGGAACTGGAGGTGTTTTTGGGGTTTGAGTTGGGCCGGATCGTGGTGCGGCGGGAGTCGATTGGGCGGTGGAAAACGGACCGAGAGCAGCACATGTTTGACTTTTTTAGGGATGCTATGAACGAAAACGGATACGAGGAGATGCCATGAAAATCAGCTTTACGACGTTGGGCTGTCCAGATTGGGACTTGAATACCATTTGCCGCCGGGGCAGCGAATACGGCTACGATGGCGTCGATTTTCGCGGTTTGCAGGAGACGATGGACGTTACCCAATTGCCCGCCTTCACCAGCGGGGTCGCCCATACCCGACGGCAGCTAGCAGATGCCGGCATGGAGGTGTCGGGGATCAGTTCCAGCATCCGGGTCTGTGTGCCGGAGAAGCTAAAGGAGAACGTAGAGGAAGCGCGGCGCTCGATCCCGGTGGCCAATGCGTTGGGCTGCGGAGCGATCCGGGTCTTTGGCGGCGGCGACTCCAAGACCTATTCCAAGGAGGAGCTGGCCGACATCGGGCGGGAGACGATGGAACAGATTCTCGAATTGGATGGAGCCTGCCAACTCAAGTGGCTTTTTGAGACCCACGATGAGTGGATCAAGGCGGTGGAGTGCAAGCTGCTGCTCGACCGCATTCCGAACGAGGCCTTCGGCGTACTCTGGGATATGGGCCATACGGCGAGAGTGGGGAAGGAGTCGCCGGAGCAGACCTATCAGGCGGTAGGGCCGCGCATAGGTTATACCCACGTCAAAGACGCCGTCTATGACCCCCGGCACACTCAGGCGATGAGGGACGGTTGGCGCTACGTGCCGCCGGGTGCGGGCCAATTGCCCTTAGAGGGAGCAATAGCCCTGCTCAAGGGGCATGGTTACGACGGCTGGATCATGTTTGAGCACGAGAAGCGCTGGCACCCCGAACTGGAGTCGCCGGAGGAGATATTCCCGATTTTTTCAGCCTGGGTCAGACCGTTTCGGTGATGCAGTTACACTATCCCGAAATCGCCCTGCATGTGCCGACCTTGCTCCTACCGAGAGCAGACATTCCCCTCGAAACTTGGTCAGTCATTGCCTGTGACCAATACACCTCGCAGCCCGAATACTGGGAGGAAGTGCGGCGAATCGTCGGAGCCGACCCTTCGACACTACATCTGGTTTTCCCCGAAGCAAACCTCGAGTCGGTTTGCCGCGAACAGGCCGTCGCCCGCATTAACCAGCGGATGCAGGAGTATCTAAAAAGCGGCGTACTGGTGGAGCAGTGGCCCGGTTTTATGCTGGTGGAGCGCGAAGTGGGGCGCGCTGTGCCGCGCAAGGGACTGGTCGTCGCCTTGGACTTGGAGCAGTACGACTACCGAGACGGAGCGCAGAAGCTGATCCGCACGACCGAGGGCACGGATCAGAGTCGGCTACCCCCGAGGATCCAAGTGCGGGAGAAGGCGTCGCTGGAAACGCCGCACATCATGGTGCTGATCGACGATCCGCAGCAGACAGTGATTGAGCCACTTGGCGAAAAAAACCTGAAGCAAGCCTACGACTTCGAGCTGATGCTAGGCGGCGGCAGACTTAGAGGCTGGCATATTGACGATGGGACGCTGATCGACGAAATCACCGGGCATATCGCCCGCCTCGCGTGTGGCGAACCGCCGCTGATCTACGCGCTGGGAGACGGCAACCACTCCTTTGCCACAGCGTGCGCCGTCTGGGAGCGGCTCAAGGCGGAGGCAGAGGACGAGCGCCAGATAATGAAGCACCCGGCGCGCTATGCCTTGGCCGAACTAGTCAATGTCCACGACGAGGGGTTGGAGTTTGCGCCCATCCATCGGGTGGTTTTTGGAGTAGATGTGGCCGATCTCTTGCGGGCGATGGAGGCACACTACACAGAGTGGGGATTTAGCCGTCGGACCTTTGCCGAGCGAGACGGGTGGGAGGCGGCCTGTCGCGAAACGGCCGTCGGTCCCGGGTACCACATTCCCTATGCAAGCGGAACAGAGCGCGGCCTGTTGAGCATCGCCAAGCCTAGCTTCCAGCTCGAAGTAGCGTCGTTGCAGGCCTTTTTGGACCACTACCTCGACGCGCATCCCCTCGCCCGCCTCGACTATATCCACGGCGAGGCCGTGTTAGAGAAGCTGGCCTCGATGTCGGACAGCATCGGCTTCTTCCTGCCGGCGATGGACAAGCGCGACTTGTTCAAGACTATCGTCATCGACGGGGCCACGCCGCGCAAGACGTTCTCGCTAGGCGAGGCCGCAGAGAAGCGCTACTACTTAGAGTGTCGGCGGCTAGTGCCGTGAGCGTTTGAGCTACCCGGAATAATCGTATTTCCGATTCCGGCCGATATAGTCAATCGGCCCATCGACAAATTCCGCTACCGTCTCCAACGCACTATCTGCAAACAGTTCTTCCGTCCCCTTGGGAAACAACAGAGGCTTCCCTGTATGCCACCAGCGCACCCAGTGGATCATGGCGATCATCGGGCGGGGCTGGTTGGTGTGGTTGGGCATGCCGCGATGCCAGAGGCGCATGTCGCGGACCAGTACGCTGCCGGCGGGCACACTCGGCTGTAGGGGTTTGCACTCGTCGCGGAGGCGTTCTTCGATTGCGGGTAGCAGCTTGATGTCGCCGTCGTTGAGGGCTCGGGTGGTGTCTAGGTGGGTGCCGGGCCACAGTTCGGTGCTGCCGTTTTCGGGTGTGGCATCGACGACGGGCACATTGACGACAATGCCGTAGGCCGGCGTCGCCACCTTGAGGTTGGGCCAGAGTTGGCCCGCGTCAACGTGGAGGGGTTGCTGGGTGGTGTTGGGCAGGCAGGTGTTGCCGCTGTAGAAGGCGTTTTTGACGCCCTCGCCGAGTACTGCCTGAGTTATTTCGACGACGAGGTCGTTGACCAACACGTCGCGGAAAAGGTAAGGCGGGCAGGGCGGCGGGTCCTGTTGCAGGTGACCGTTGTTGAACTGATAAGGGATGTCGGCGAGGGCGAGGATCTTTTCGACATCGGCGAGCATGCACCCGCGCAACATTTCGATATGTGTGGGATCAATGGCGCGGTGGAGGACGACGAAGCCATCGTCGTGTAGGGCGACGACGGCCTGTTGCAGGTGCCCCGGTTTTAGTTTGCGCGCACTATGTTCGGCCGCGCTCAATTCCAACTCGACCATAGCATTCAGGCGCAGGTGGGGTCTTCGAACGGCCAGCGATTGAAGGAGGGCAAGTTTTCGCCGGCCAGTCTCTCTCGTGCATCGTACCACGATTGCGTCCAAGCCTCTGGGTCGCGCAGTTCGCTTTGGGGATCTTTGCGGCTGCGGGCGACAAAGCCGGGGAAAAGCGGCCGGCCAGTGGGCTGGCCAGTGGGGTTGTAGCGGAGGTCGAAGCTGATCCGCACCTGCTCGCTGACGTTGGGTAGCGACGAATGGCAAGTCCGCCGGTGCATGAAGAGCACATCGCCGCGCTTCATTTCGGCGGTGACGACGCGGTCGAGCGCTAGATCTTGGTCTCGGATAAAGTGGCCGACGCCCTTGAACAGGCAGTGGTGCAATAGCCCGTCGCGGTGGCTGCCGGCGACGACTTCGATACAGCCGTGCTCGCAAAAGGCATTGGTCAGCGGCACCCACACGGTGAGCATGTCGGCCTCGTCGGCCTCGGGCAGAACCACGCCATTATCTTGGTGCCAAGGCGTGGCACCGACGGCGAAGCCAGCGATGCGACCGCGGTGGTCCTTGGGGATGCCGGGCAAGTACTGCTCGGGTGGTTTGATGCGGATGTGCTGGACGGGGTTAGAGTAGATTTCCGGGCCGATGAGGTTCTCGATGATGTCGAGGAGCTTTTCGTTGCGCAGCATCGCAAAGGTGGCGGGGCCAACCGCAATGGGTGATTCCGTGCTGATGCCGCCTTGGGGCAGCGAGATGTCGAAATGCTGGGCGTGAACGTGGCCAGTTTCGTTGTAGATTTGGCAGAGGCGCTCGTCAAAGCCGAGGTCGGTGTACGTGGAGGCGATCTGACCTGCGGCGAGAAGCTCGTTGGCGAGGTTGTCGAGAACTGCGTCGTATTCGGCCAAGACGGGATCGATATCGGTGGTGGGATCGAGGAGGTCTTCGACGCAGACGAAGCCGTGCTCTCGGTAGTGGTCGAGTTGGGATGGGGTTAGTTGGGGCATGGGTTGGCTTCCTGTGCCCTCGGCGCATTGACGAAGGCGACGGTCCATTTGCTCTATGGCCATCTGGGTTCGGGTAAGACCACTTTTGCTCGGGAGTTTGGAGAAAAGACTGGACTCATCTACAGACCGAGACAATACCGAACTATAGCTTCCACCTTTTTCAAAGTTGCTCCTGAAACTCGGCCCGTTGCACTGTCTGGAAAGCGTTTTGAATCCAATGATCGAATCTGAAATCCGAGGAAAACGGTCTCCAAATCTAAGCCTGCTTCTGCTGGCCTCAGCCGAATGTTTGTAGGGGCTTGAGCCCTTTCACTGGGTTGAGATTCACAAAGTATATTTCACCACGCTCAATCGCCGTTAATCGTCCAGAGACCATCTTGCTCTGTGGCCGAGAACTCATGCTCAATTTCCTGAAGTTCCTTTGGGATTTCAGGACCAGTGGCATTTTACTTAAATTGAGCATCTTTATCAGTTTTACCAGAAGTATCAGTTCGTATCCGGTGGCTCACTCGCCCAATAAGCAGCAATTGCTCACCTAAAGACAAACGATAGATGTTTTCTTCGTTCAGTAAGAAGTGATGGCTCAGACGTCCCGTTCCTCTTTGATAGACTGCTCTACTGGGGATGATCGGAAGTTCAACAAAGACCTCTCGAAAGTCAAGAAACGCTCCTTTACCCTGATTGGAGTCCGCCATGAAACTCAACCGCGACGAATTTCTGGAAACCGGCTACCTCATCGTCAAGGAAGCTGTGCAGCGCGACAAGCTCGAACGCGTCCGACAGGCGTACGAGACGCTCGTCAACCGCCAGCGCGAGAATTGGAAGGCCGAGCGTGCGGAAAATGATCCACCGGAAGGCGTATGGGAGACCGCGCCGCAGCCTCGTCTGCAACTCTCAAGACCGCCGCTCGTCAATCAGATCGACCCGGAGACCGCACCGGCGGTTGAGGTATGGCTTGAAGAGAACATCCATGGGGTCAGCACAGAACTCCTCAATATAGCGGACGGGGCCGTCACAGAAATGATGATGATGTGCAACCCCGTCAGGGATCATGGCCCGGCAAAGTGGCACCGCGATCTCCATCCGATTGACACGGCGCCGCTCCAAGGCTATATCGACGACATCCTCGAAGGAGGCCCGCGTTACGTCCAATGGAACATCCCGCTATACGACGATAGCGTCCTTTGGGTGATACCGGGCAGCCATCTGCGGCCGAACACGCCCGAAGAGAACGAAGTGATGTTGGCAGATCCTCGCTGCCCGTTGCCCAATGGTGTGCAGACCCACCTTGAAGCCGGTGACGGCGTCGTCTATATCCTCCCAATCCTCCACTGGGGCAGCAACTACAACCCCAAAATGCGGCGAACCGTTCACGGTGGTTTCTCGACCTATACTTCAATCGATGAACTCTCGTTTACCGACCATATCTCCACAGACGCCCAGGCAGCGTTCGCGCGCTGGAACGACCGCAGTGAGAAGATGGAGCAGCATACGGAATTGGCTCTGCGGGCCGTTCTCGCGGGAGATGGAGCCGAGTATCTGAGCACCCTAGACGGCCTCCATCCGGAGCGAGTCGAGAAAGGCAGAATTCTGTCAACGGTCTTTCTCTGCAAAGCAGCACTTGGGATTCGACTACAAAAGGATCCTCCACTGCGTGGAATCGCCGAAGATCTCCAACATCGCGTTCTTGGGAAGCACCCTATCACGCTCAACTGGGGGCCGAAGTTCGCCGATCGATTTACCCCGGATGAGGCGTACTTACTTTGGAATCGCTTCAGTCCGCTCGAGGCCTTGCTCCAAGCGGACGAGGAACACTTTGTGCCGGGCTTCCAGGCCACCCCGATGAAGCACTACTTCAACGAGATGCCCGCAGATTATGGGGCGGCGGACTTCATCGCCAGTTGGACGGGCACGTGATCTAACCTTAGTTCCGCCGACAACCCGCGCTTGCGCGACCAGCAACATCAACCGGGAGAGACGAAAATGAGCCAACTCAGCATCGGCGTCGCCGGGCTTGGCCACGGCAGCACGCTACTTGGTGCCAACCAGCCAGAAAACAGCACCCTGCCGATCCGCGTCACCGCTTTGTGCGATACGCAGCAGGACAAGCTCGAAGCACTCGGCCGCGAATGCGGAATCGACGCCTTGACATCTGATTTCGACGAGCTGGTCGCGCACAGCGACCTCGATATCATCGGCATCTACACGCCCGGACCGCTCCATGCCCAGCAGATATTGACCGCGCTCGCCGCAGGCAAACACGTGATGGTCACCAAGTCGATGGTGTACACAATGGAAGAAGTGGAGCAGGTTGTGGAAGCTGTTGACAGATCCGGCAAGGTGCTGCTCGTCACGCAGAGTCTGCGCGGCCGGTATGACTTTATCGAAGCAAAGTGCGCCTGCGACGCTGGAGAGATCGGCGAGATATTCATGGCCGAAGCCCACTATGTTCACGATCTTCGCCCGGTCTATGACTACTCCCCTTGGCGAGTCGAGATGCCGCAAGACCTGATTCTGGGCGGTGCCTGCCACCCGATTGATCTTCTGCGCTGGTTCATGGGCGACATCGACGAAGTCCACTGTTACGGGCTACGCAGCGGCGTCTCACCGGGCTATCCCCAAGAGGACAACTTCGTCATCAACGCGAAGTTCACATCTGGGAAAATCGGACGCATTGCAAGCTTACTCGGCATCATACACCCGCACGACGTCCCGATGAATAGCCTGAGCATCTATGGGACCCGTGGCACAATCCTCAACGGCGTAAAGAGCCTCGATCCAACCGGCGACCTGCCCGTACGCAAGGTCACAGCCGAGTTTTCATCCATGCGGGGACACGCCGGAGAGATGATCGTCATGCTGCGGCACATGGCCGATTGCGTCCTGAACGGCACAAAGCCCTGGGTTGGCGTCCGCGAGGGGGCCAGGGTTGTCGCCACAGGGCTTGCGTGTTGGGCCTCCCTCAGATCGGGGATGCCGGAGAAAGTGCGGAATGACTTCTGAGAGGTTGAAACTTTCGCTCTCACGGCTTTAGAAGCTGTCTGCAAACCCCTCGCGGGCAGGACAGGCGCGGTGAAGCAGAAAGCTTCTTAGATGGGAAACTTTCATGCCCGTTTGTATTCCCAAAGACGCTAGGCGCGTAATGCCGGATCGGTTGCGCGATTTTGCCACTGAAGTATTGAGCAAAGTCCATTTGCCCGATGGCGATGCTGCGCTGATTGCGCGCTATTTGGTGGATGTGGATTTGCGCGGTGTGGTCTCCCACGGCACTCGCCAGTTGCAACGGTATGTGGCTGAGTTTCGAGAAGGGCGTATTAACCCACATCCCGAAGTCGCCCAAATCATGGATGCCCCTTCAATGGCGATTTTTGACGGCGACGGCGGTGCGGGTTATCTGGTGGCAACGCGAGCAACAGAGGCGGTCATTGAAAGGGCAAAAGCAAATGGCATTGCCGTTGCGTGTACGCGCAATCACGGGCATGTGGGCAGCGTGGGGATTTATGCGCGGCTGGCACTAACACGCGATTTGGCGACCTTTTCCGTGGCAGGAGGTATCGCTTGGGAAAAACCAACGCGTCCCGATGCAACGGTGTGGGATGCAATACATGCACCCCCGATGTGTTTTGGCATTCCAACGGCAGAAAACCCGCCTTTTGTGCTGGATATGAATGCGAACATGTTGAAAGATCGCAGCAAGCTCGCCGAAGCATTGCAGACATTTCCAGACTTTATTTTTAAAAGTTTGGGAATGCGATTTACGTCGTGGTTCTTGGCGGGCATTTTAGCGGGCACAGCGACCCCTGAATCGCGCAACCCAAAATTCTCAAGTGCCACGCGGGGATTTACGATTGTGGCGATTGATGCGGCGCGATTGGGCGATTTGGAGGCTTATAAGGCAGAGATTTCTCGCATTTTACGCGAGAGCCGGTCGCTGAACCCCATGCCGGGTTTGGCAAATGCCGAAGTCCCCGGCAGCTTGGAATGGCAACGCGAACAAGTACATACGCAAAGAGGTATTCCACTGACTGAAGAACATCTCGACGTGTTGCAGCACATTGCCACAGAGATCAATGTGCCCGTCCCCTGGGAGTCGTAAATGGGCAATAACCCTGCGATGCGCGGACCGCACCTACCCTTCCCCTTCAAAAGCGAGTACGCGCAGCGGAATGGCGTCGGTTTCGGCCGCCGGCAGCGGCTGGGCGAAAAGGTAAACGCGGGGTTGTCGCAGGTCGCCTAAGCGGTCCAAGCTCTCGATCAGGGGAATGCCGCATGCGAAGAGTAGGCGGTGGTTGGGCAGGCTGCAGTCGCCCGGAATATCTAGGCCGGGAGTGTCGATACCGACCAATTTGACGCCTACCTCGACGAGCCACTGCAAAGCTGCGGTCGAAGGGTAAGGCGGATAAGAACCAGCGGTAGCTCGTTGATCCCAATCAAAGCGAAAGAGTGCGATGTCGCCCGGACGGGCGCCTCCACCCGGATCGGCGGCCCGTTGGAGTTGCGCTGGCGAAAGCGGCTCACCTAGCGGAGCATCACTAAAGTCGAAGACGATGGCCTCGCCGAAAAAGCACTCGACATCGAGATCGGCGATGGCAGGGCCGTCTTGCACGGCGTGCAAAGGCCCCTCGACATGGGTGCCGGCGTGCCCGCCCATTTCGATGCTGGTAGTGATATACCAGCGATCGGTCGGCGGATCATCGACGGGAACGCGCGCCGTGCGGTAGTGGATGAGGCGACCTTCCGACGGCGTGATGGTCCGCGAAAGGTCGATCATGCGGCTGTAGGCAAACGAGGGAACCTTCACGCGATGGCTTTCTTGAGGGCGACAGCGGTCTCGCCGTCGTCGGCATAAGCCGGCAGCGCACCACTCAGCGTTACTCTCCCATCGTAGCCGGCAGTGTGCAACGTGTGCAGAAAGAGTGCGTGATCGGTCGGCGTGGTTTGCGGTTGGCCGCGCCCCGGCTCGGCAATGTGGGCGTGAATCAGATGCGGCCCGGCTTCTTTGAGTGCGTCGAAGGACTCGCCGTTGAGCTTCATGTGGAAGAAGTCGGCCATCAGCTTGGCATGAGAGCGGTTGACGTCCTTTATGAACGCAGTCGCTTCAGAGACTGTATTGAGCAGGTTGGCGTCATCTCGGTTATAGGGCTCAAGCGCGACCTTGACGCCCCGTGGCTCGCCGAGATCGGCGCACAGGTGCAAGAAGTCGGCGACCTGTTGGCGGGCTTTGTTGTGGTCGAAACCGTCGGTCACCCAGCGCGAACCACCGCTCCCATAGCCGATGACCTCAACCCCGGCCCGCTGCATCAGGTCGAAGACCCTAGTCACAAAAGTACGCAGCCGTTCCAAGCTCACGTCGGGGCCGACGATCATCAGCCCACGCCCCTGCGGGTCGGGAATAAAGCCGCACATCGTCTTCATCTGTAGCGGGTGTTTTTCCAAAAGCGCTAGGCACTCGCGCTCGGTCTGGGGGTCGTCTGCGTCGGCACCGAACAGACCGGGGAAGCCTTCGAGATAGTCGAAGTCCCAATCAACGGACTCTTCAAGCTCTTGACGATTGGTAACTAGGAGGCCGATCTGCACGATTACTTGTCCCTGATCCAGCTCATGCCCTCGCCGCGGACCAGAAAGGAGCGCTCGTCCCAATGGCCGGGCCGGGTGACGGGCATACGGCCCTCCTCGACGGCGACGTCGAGCGGGTTGTCGCGGGTTTGCAGCGGCAGAGCCACGCGCTCGTGCAGCCTAGCCGACTCATAGACGCCCATCATAATCTCGGTGGCAGCCTTGCCGTGCTCGGCCTTGCCATAGTAGTCCTCAAAGTCCCCCTCGATCCAGCGGCAGATCCCGTAGGCCTGATCGACGAAGGCGTTGCCGTAGCCGCCGGCCTTGTCGGTGGGCGCGAGCTCCTGCCAGCCATTGGAACTGGCCGTCATATAGCGCAGGCTATTGTCGCTGACGACTATCATGCCGTCTTCGCCATAGATGGTAGCACCCACCTGATAAATATCGTTCATCTCGTTTTCGATCACGCCCTCGACCCCGTCGGGATAGCCGATGATCCCCACGCAGCGGTCTTCGACCCGGTGGCCGAAGACGAAGTGATCCGTGTGGCGCTCGACCGAGCCCATGACCCATTCGGCCTGCGGGTCGCCGAGGGCGTAGAGCTGGAAGTCGATGCAGTGGGTACCGGTGTTCATCATTCCGGCCTTGACCGCGGACCACAGCCGCTGCGGCTTGCCGATGGCTCCGTCAGCGATCATCTGCCGAGCCTCGCGCCAAGAAGAATAAAAGCGGCGCTGGTGGCCGATGGCTAGCTTGACGTTATTGCGCTCTGCGGCGATGACCATGGCCTCGGCCTCGCCCAAAGAGACGGCCATAGGCTTTTCGCAGAGTACGGCTTTGGGCCGGCGCGAGCAGGCGGCGATGGACATTTCCGCGTGCTGGGGGTCCCAAGAGCAAACGCTGACGATGTCGAGATTTTCCACATCGAGCATCTCTCGGTAGTCGAGGTACTGTTTTTCGACGGTGAAATCCGCGGCGTAGCTGGCTAAGGCTTCGGAGTGGGAGTCGGCACAGGCGACGATTTCAGCGTGTTTACACTCGGCCCAACCGCGGCCGTGCTCGCGGGCAATGCGGCCGGCGGCAATGACGCCTACGCGATATTTGGCGGGCATAGAGTCCTTTCAGTGGTTAGTGGTCAGCGGCCAGTCCTCCCCCCTCCTTCTTGGTGGGAAGGGGATGGGGCAAGCCACTGGGCACTGACCACTTTTGGGCACCCACAAGGGGTGCCCCTACTTGGCGTCGCCTAGGTGCATCAGCGGCAGTGGTGCCGGGCTGTCGCCGTCGATGAAATAGACCTTGGCGGCCGGATCCTTGGAGATGGCTTGCAGGGCTTCGAGCGCTTGGAGCTTGACGTAGTTGGGATTTTTGCCGATGGCTTCGTTGATCTTGGTGATCTCGTAGGCCCGGGCGTCGGCGAGCAGGCGGCGCTTTTCGGCCTCGGCCGAGGCGGCGTCCTTTTCGGCCTCGGCGGCGGCGACTTTCTGTTTCTGCTCGGTGGTGAAGCGCTCTAGCTCGGCCTTTTGCTTTTCAACTTCCTGCTCGCGCTCTTTTTTGGCCTCAATGGCCTTGGTGATAAAGGGCGGCAGCGAGATATCGCGAATCAACACGGCTTCGACCGCGACCCCTTTGGTGCCCAGATAATCTTTCAGGCCTTCGAGCAGGGCGATCTGCAACATCGCCTGGGTCTCCTCCAAAAAGAAATCCTCGGCGCGTTTGATGCTCTTGCCCTGTTCGCGGATCTGCGACCTCAGCTTGGGGACGATGTGTACGGCGAGCACGTCGCCAATATTGCCGGTCTCTTTTAGGATGCTCGGCGTTTGGTCGGCGACGAGGCGGTACTGGACACTGACGTCAATCTTGGTCTGTAGCTGGTCTTGGCTGGGGACGTTGGAGGTTTCGGAGTGGGACTTCTGGCGCACGTCGTAGAAGTGCCATTGGTAGAGCGGGTTGACGGGGATGTGCAAGCCCTCGCCGAAGTGCTTGGTCTGGACTTCGCCAAAGAGGGTGGCGACGGCGATGTGGCCGGCCGGGACGCTTTGGTAGAAGCGCGGGCTGATGAGGAATACGAGGAATACGGCGGCGATGATGGCGAGGATAGACTTAGGTAGCTGGATCATGGGGGACCTCCTTACGGGCTGGGACATTTTTACCTACCTTTGTTAGGTGAGGGGAGTTGGTAGCCTAGAAGGTAAATCCTCTACCTGAAAATGTCCATTAAAACACCCAAGACCATACACTCGGCCGCGAGCGGGCGGATGTTGTGCTCCTGACCATAAGTACGGTCCATCAACCCGCCACGGACTTGGGCTATCTCCTGCACAAGCATCCGGGCCGCGCCCAAGCCTTCGAGTTGCCCTTCGGGACGGCTCATGTCTTCTACCCGGAAGCCTCGTCTGAGCGATGCACAGCCGCGTTGTTCCTCGACGTAGATCCAACCACGCTCAAGCGGAGTTCGGCGTCCCCTAACTTCGCGCTGGCTTCTTATGTCAACGACCGTCCCTACGCGGTCTCTTCTTTTACCAGCGTAGCCATTGCCCGAGTGTTTACCTCGGCCTTGAACGGACAGTGCCGAGAACGGGCCGAGCTAGTAGAAAAGGCCCTGCCACTGCGAGTGGGCGTCAGTGCGCTGCCCTGCCGGGGGGGTGAGGACTTGTTGCGCGGCCTCTTTGAGCCGTTGGGCTATGCGGTGGAGGCTAGAGGCTTCTTGCTCGACGAGCGTTTTCCAGAGTGGGGGAACAGCCCCTATTATGAGGTCGAGTTACAGTGCGGGCGGCCATTAAAAGAAGTGCTGGCGCATCTGTACGTACTGATACCGGTGCTTGACGACGAGAAGCACTACTACGTGGGCGAGGAAGAGATCGACAAGCTGATGAGGCGAGGCGAGGAGTGGCTGGCAGGCCACCCGCTGCGCGACCTAGTCGTCGAGCGCTACCTAAAGCACCAGCGAGGTCTGAAGCAGGCCGCGCTGTCGCGGCTTTTGGTAGAGGAAGCAGGGGAGGCCGAAAGTCACGCGGGCGAAGAGGCACTCGAAGCGGAGCTGAGCTTGAACCAGCAGCGCTTGGCCGCCGTGTTCGAGGTGCTCAAGGCGAGCGGTGCCCGACGAGTGCTGGACCTTGGCTGTGGGGAAGGACGGCTGCTCGCGCTCTTGGCCGCGGAGGTGCAGTTTGCCGAAGTGGCGGGGATGGATGTGTCGCCCCAAGCCCTGTCGCGCGCTCGCCGGCGGCTAGCGAGGCTGCCACGCGGCGAACAGGTCGCGGTGTTTCAAGGCTCGCTGGCCTATCGCGACGCTCGGTTGGGCGGGTACGACGCCGCGGCGTTGGTGGAGGTCGTCGAGCATTTGGATCCGCCGCAGCGACGGGCCTGCGAGCGCGCCGTGTTCGAGTTCGCCCGCCCCGCTACGGTGGTAATAACCACCCCCAACGCTGAATACAACGCCCATTGGGACGCGCTGCCGGCCGGTGCCTTCCGCCATCCCGACCACCGCTTTGAGTGGCGGCGGGCGGAATTCGGGGCGTGGGCCGAGCAGGTGGGGAAGCACTATGGATATGCCGTGCGCGTCGCACCCATCGGCCCGGAGGCCCCTTCGCTAGGTGCGCCGACACAAATGGCGATTTTCTCTGCAGAGGGCATAGGTGGCTGACGAGAAAATTCGCCTCTCGATACCCGACCTCTCGTTGGTGGTGCTAATCGGCGTCTCTAGCGCGGGCAAATCGACCTTTGCCCGCGAGCACTTCCTCCCGACCGAAGTGCTTTCCGCGGACTTTTTTCGCGGACTGGTCGCAGACGATGAAAATAGTCTAGAGGCCACAGACGATGCATTTGCCGCCCTGCACTTTGTCGCCGCTCGCCGCTTGGCGCGGGGCCTGTTGACCGTGGTCGATGCGACCAACGTCCAGCCCGAGGCGCGGAAGCCGCTGGTGGAACTGGCCAAGCGCTATCACGCCCAGCCGGTGGCCATCATCTTCGACCTGCCCCAATCGCTCTGCAAGGAGCGCGCGGCCGGGCGTACAGACCGCGACTTGCCCCCCCACGTAATCCCCCGGCAACACCGTCAGCTACGCCGCGGCCTCAAGGGGCTCAAGCGCGAGGGCTTTCGCCGCTCCTTTGCGCTGCGCTCGCCCGCAGACGTGGCGCGGGTCGAAGTGGTGCGGGAAAAGCTGTGGCCCGACCGCCGCGAGGAGCGCGGTCCGTTTGACATCATCGGCGATGTACACGGGTGTTGCGTCGAACTCGAAGCTCTGCTCGGCCAGCTAGGGTATCGCATCTCAGGGGAAAAGGTGGAGCCACCGCCGGGGCGCAAGGCCATTTTCGTCGGCGATTTGGTGGACCGCGGCCCCGATGCCCCCGGTGTCCTCGCACTGGTCATGCGCATGGTGGAGTCAGGCGCGGCGCTGTGCGTACCGGGCAATCACGACGCGCGCTTGATCCGGGCCTTGCAGGGCAGAAAGGTCCAACGCACGCACGGCTTGGCGGAGACGCTCGCCCAACTCGCCGACGAGACGACGGAGTTTAAGAAAAAAGTCGCGACCTTTCTCGGCGGCCTAGTCAGCCACTACGTCCTCGACGGGGGGGCGCTGGTTGTAGCGCACGCTGGCATGAAGGAGGAGATGGCTGGCCGCGCCTCCGGGGCCGTGCGTGCATTTGCCCTGTACGGGGACGCCACGGGCGAGGAGGACGAATTTGGCTTGCCAGTGCGCCGCAATTGGGCGGCCGAGTATCGGGGTCGCGCCCGCGTGGTCTATGGACACACGCCAGTGGCCCAGCCCGAATGGCTCAACAACGCGATCAACATCGACACGGGCTGCGTCTTTGGCGGCGCGCTGACGGTGCTGCGCTATCCCGAGCTGGAGCTCGTATCCGTCCCGGCCAAGGCGCAGTACGCCGACCCGGTCCGCCCCTTGGCAGTGCAACAGACGCACGGCGATGTGCTCGATCTAGCGGATGTGGCCGGGGGCCGGCGCGTCGAGACGCGGTTGATGGGCCGAGTTACCGTTCATTCGGAGCGGGCGGCTGCGGCGCTGGAGGTGATGAGCCGCTTTGCCGTTGATCACCGATGGTTGGTCTATCTGCCGCCGACGATGGCCCCGCCCCAAACCAGCACCCGCCCCGACTTGCTCGAACACCCGGACGAGGTCCTGGCGTCCTATCGCCGCTGTGGCGTACGCGAGCTCATCTGCGAGGAGAAGCAGATGGGTTCGCGGGCCGTGCTGATCGTCTGCCGCGACCCGGCGACAGCACAGCGTCGCTTTGGGGTTGAGGACGGCAGCGCGGGCATCTGCTACACGCGCACGGGCCGCCGCTTCTTTACGGATGTAGGCTTGGAAGCGAAGCTCTTGGACTGCTTGCGCCGGGCCTTTGAGCACAGCGAGCTGTGGCGTGCGCTGGCAACGGACTGGGCGATACTCGACGCCGAGATCATGCCTTGGTCGGCCAAGGCGCAGCAGCTACTTGAAGACCAGTACGCAGCGGTGGGCGCGGCGGCACGAGTGTCGATGGCAGCGGCCGTGGACGCGCTGGGGCAGGCAGTGGCGCGGGGCGTGGCCGTAGGCGAGCTGTTGAGCCGTTGCCGCGACCGGGCCGAGTCCGTGGCACACTATGCAGCAGCCTATCGCCCCTATTGCTGGCCAGTGCATTCGCTTAAGGATCTCAAAGTGGCGCCTTTTCACCTCTTGGCCACGGAGGGGCAGGTTCGCGTCAACCAGACCCATGCATGGCATCTAGAAACCTTGGACAAGCTCTGCGCGGCCGAGCCGGAGTTGCTGTGCGCGATAGATCGCCGGCGGGTGGTTTTGGACGATATGCACAGCAGCAGCGCAGCGGTCCAGTGGTGGGAAGAACTGACCGCAAGCGGCAGCGAGGGTTTCGTCGCCAAGCCCTTGGACTTCGTCTGCACAGACGGACGCGGTCTCGTCCAGCCGGCGCTCAAGTGCCGGGGCCGTGCGTACCTGCGGCTGATCTACGGGCCTGAGTACACGGAGCGCATAGATCTTTTGCGCCGCCGCAACCTCAAGGGCAAGCAGGCGTTGGCATTGCGGGAATTCGCGCTGGGGGTGGAGGGCCTGGAGCGGTTTGTCGCCGGGCAGCCCTTGTACCGGGTACACGAATGCGTCTTTGGGGTCTTGGCGTTGGAAAGTGAGCCGATTGACCCTCGGTTCTAGGAATGGGCCGCTTGCGCCGCGGCCCACTGTCTCGGTATTATCAAGCAGTACGTCCAGTACGTCTCGACGGAGGACAGACCATGATTAGCATTACCGAAGCGGCAGAAAAGAAAATTGCCAACCTAGTCGCCGAGAGCGAAAAGCCGGTCAAGGGCCTGCGCATCGGCGCCCGTCTCGATCCTGCCAAGCAGGTTGACTACAAGCTGGCATTCATATCCGACCAGCAGGTAGGCAGCGACGATCAGGTCTCCCACTTCGCGGGTTTTGACGTGTACATGGATCCCGAAAGTGCCGACTTGTTGGCGGAAGCCAAGGTGGATTACGTAGATGGGCTTATGGGTTCGGGCTTCAAGATCGAGCACCCGCGCAAGATGCCCGCGCACCTGAGCGGCCCGGTGGCCGAGGCCGTGCATCGCGTCATCGAAACCCAAATCAACCCGGGCGTAGCCGCGCACGGCGGCGTGGTGACTTTAGTGGACATCAAGGGCAACACGGTCTTCGTGCAGATGGGCGGGGGCTGTCAGGGCTGTGGCCAAGCGGATGCGACGCTCAAACAAGGCATCATTCGCATGATCAAGGAAGCGGTGCCCGAGGTGGAAGCCGTAGTTGACGCGACGGATCACGCCTCAGGAGAAAACCCGTACTATTAGTCCCGAGGAGAGGATCTATGACAACGGCGTTGCCGTTGGTGGCGCGGCCCGATCTTGAGGGCTATGTGCAGGCGATGAAGGAAGATGGGTACGCCTATTTTCCCAAGGTGCTCAACGAGCAAGAGATCGCCGAGTTGCGCCAAGCCATGGACGATCTGACCGCGCTGGAGGAAAGCTACGATCGCCACACCGACCCGGCCGTACACGGCTTTCTCAACAAGAGCATCAACAACGCCTTCAACCGCGCGCCGATCTTCGCCCAGTACTTGGACCGGCCCGAAATCATCGACCTAGTTGAGGCGGTACACGGCGACGACTGCCACTGCATCGGCATGACGGCCTGGATGACCGGCCCGGGCCGCCCGGACCAAACCCTGCACGCCGACTGGCAGCCGCTGACCCTGCCCGAAGCAGTCATGGACCACCCAGAGGTAGAGATTCCGATCTTTATCACTACGGCCCATTACTATCTCGACGATCTGACCGAGGATCTGGGGCCGACCCACTTCGTGCCGGGCAGCCACCGCGCGGGTCGGCGGCCCCGAGCGGGCGAGACCAGCTTTAAGGACGTTGAGGAGCAGAGCATCATGTGTAAGGCCGGCGACTGCGTGCTGTTCCGCTGCGAGGTCTGGCACCGGGGCACGGCCAATACGAGCGAGCAGACGCGCTACCTGCTCCAAGTACACTACGCCCAGCGCATTATCACCCAGAAGTATCCACCCTATCTGAACAAACTCCAATTCGACGCGGCCCTGTTGGCGCGGGCCACACCACGGCAGAGGCGACTTTTGGGCGACCACGTGCCGAGCAATTACGACTAGAAGCTATCTCATATACCCGGATTACGGCCCCCGCCGAATGGATGAATAACGCACTATGGCTGATTCCCCCATATCCGTCCTGCTCTTCGAGGACAATCCCATTCACGCCCGCCTATTGCAGAGCTTGCTGAAACCGGAATTTGCCGTGGAAGCGGTCGATCATTTAGCCGCTGGCTTGGCGCGGTTAGAAGCCGGCGGCATCGACGCAATCCTCCTCGACCTAGTGCTGCCCGACAGCCAAGAGTTGGCCACGTTCGAGCGCGTCAAAGCAACCGTCCCTAATGTCCCCGTACTGGTCCTGACCGGCCTCGATGACGAAGTGCTCGCCGAAGAGGCCGTAGCGGCCGGCGCCCGCGATTACCTAATCAAAACGCAGATCGATGGCGAGAGTTTGGCCCGGTCTATCCGGGCGGCCGTAGTGGGTTAGCGATGGGGGGCGATCCCCGTTTTCTGCGCTGGACCGGCTGGCTGGCGCGATTGGCAGCCTCCACGAGTGTGCTAGGGGGTGCGCTGGTGCTGTGGGGCTGGAACGCCAACGACGAATATCTCAAAAGCTTCATGCACGTCAGTTGGGTGGCGACGCATCCGCTCGTGGCGATGGAGTTTATCTTAGCTGGCGCGGCGCTTTTGTTGCTGCGAGCCGAGCCGCTGAGCCGCTGGCGGCGGTATGCGGGCGTGGTGCTGGGGGCGACCGTGGTGCTGATCGCTGTACTCAAGTTGGTCGGCTACCAGTACAACTGGGAGCGGGGTGTCGACACGTATCTTTTTTATTTTAAGCTGGGCGGCTACCGGATGTCGCCCAATGCGGCTTTTTCCTTTTTACTGATAGGCTTGGCTTTGGTGCTGATGGATGTGCGGATGAGGGGCCGCGCCTATCTGCCGCAGATCTGCGTACTCGCGGCAACGGCCATTGGGCTTTTGTCGATGAGTAGCTACTTCCACAACGTGCTTCTGCTCTACGGGATAGCCGGGTATGTGCCGGTCGTCCCGGACACGGCGACCGAATTCCTCATCCTCTGCTCTGGTCTGCTTTGCGCCCGCCCGCACCGCGAGCCGATCGCCACCATAATCAGCACTACGGAGGGCGGCTCGGTGGCTCGCCGCCTCTTGCCGGCCGCCTTTGCAATCCCCCTCGTGCTCGACTGGGTGCGCATGCAGGGTGAGGCTCTCTATGGCTACGAGTTTGGTCTCTCTCTCTTTACGCTGCTCAACATCTTGGCCTTTGCCCTGCTCATTTGGTGGAACGCCGCGTCGCTTTCGCGGGTCGATGCGGAAAGGCGGCACTCGGAAGAGCAGCTACAAGAGCAATACCGCCTAACCGCGGCGACAGCGCAGTCCGAGCACGAGGCCCTGTTGGCACTTGAAGATTCGCAAGAGGCCCTGCGCGGCGCTAAGGAGCAGGCCGAAGCGGCCAATCACGCCAAGAGCGCCTTCTTGGCCAATATGAGCCACGAAATCCGCACCCCAATGAATGGCATCATCGGCATGACCGAGCTCTTGGGGCGCACCCGGCTCGAATCTCAGCAGCGCAACTACTTGACCTTGGTGCAGCAGTCGGCTGAATCCTTGCTATCCCTACTCAACGACATCCTCGATTTCTCCAAAGTCGAAGCAGGACGCTTAGCTCTGGAGAAGATCGAGTTCGGCCTGCGCGACGAGGTGGGCAATACCGTGCAGACACTGGCTATGCACGCGGCGAGTAAAAACATAGAGCTCGTGTGCCACATCCCCGCGGACGTACCCGACCGCTTGGTCGGCGACCCGCGCCGCTTGCGCCAAGTGGTGATCAACTTGGTGGGCAATGCCGTCAAGTTTACCGAAGAGGGCGAAGTGGAAGTTGGCCTAGCAGTGGAAGAGGCATTGCCGGACGCCGTGTGCTTGCGCTTGTGGGTGCGCGACACCGGGATCGGTATCGCGCCGGAGAAACAGGCACGGATCTTCGACTCTTTCAGCCAAGTCGATAGCTCGACCTCGCGCCGCTTTGGCGGCTCCGGCTTGGGCTTGGCCATTTCGCAGCAGCTAGTCGAGCTGATGGGGGGTCGCATCTGGGTCGAGAGCGAGGAGGGCAAAGGCAGCACCTTTTACTGCACGATCCGCTTAGGGCGGGGGACCCCGGAGACCAAGCGCACCGATCTGGTCTCGCTGCGGGGGATAAAAGTCTTAGTTGTTGACGACCATGCAACCAATCGGCGGATCCTCGAAGAGATCCTGAAAAGCTGGGCGATGGAAGTCGAGCTCGTGGAGAGCGGCTCGGCGGCAATAGCAGCCTTAGAGGCTGCGGCGCAGTCTTTCGATGTGGTGCTGATGGATCTGATGATGCCGGATATGGACGGCCTAGAAACGGTAGCGAGGATCCGCGAGAACGCGGCGTTTGCCCAAGTGCCAGTGCTACTGCTTTCCTCGGCCGACCGAGCCGAGTACAGCGCGCGGTCGCGCTCCTTGGGCATTGCCCGCAGCCTGATCAAACCGGTCAAGCAGTCCGACCTGCTAGAGGCCATTGGCGCGGCCCTTAAAGCCGACCCGCCGGTGGAGACGCACGGTTCAAGGCGCGGTGAAGTGCCCGGAGACGAGCCGGGGGCGGTCGAGAGCCTCCGCATCCTCTTGGCCGAGGATGGGGTGATCAACCAGCAAGTAGCCGTGCGACTCTTAGAAGATCGCGGCCACTCAGTCGTGGTGGTGAACAATGGCCGCGCAGCCGTGGAGCAGGTGGCCGCACAGTCCTTTGACGTGGTGCTGATGGATGTGCAAATGCCGAAGATGGACGGCCTAGAAGCCACGGCGGCCATTCGCCAAACAGAGACGCCGACCGGTGGGCACATCCCAATCATCGCCATGACCGCCCACGCCATGAAAGGCGACCGCGACCGCTTCTTGGCGGCGGGCATGGACGGTTATGTCGCCAAGCCCGTGCGCCCGCACGAGCTGTACGCGGCCGTGGAGGGATTAGCATTAGTACCTGTGGATTTGCCCTTCGAGTGGGAAGCCGCGCTCGAGCGCGTTGGCGGCGACGAGGCCCTGCTGCGCGACCTAGTGGAGATGTTTTTTGCCGAATGCCCCAAGCTGATGCAGCAGGTCCGCGAGCACATCGCCGGCGCAGACGGCCCCGCATTGCGGCGGGCCGCACATACGCTCAAGGGATCGGCGCATGTTTTCGGGGCTGATGCAGTAGCTGAGTCCTCGCATCGGTTGGAGGAAATCGGACGCGAGGAAGCGTTTGCCGACGCTGAGGAGGCCCTAGCGTTGCTGGAGGATGAAGTGGCGCGGTTGCTGCCGGCCTTGCGGGAGCGAGTTGCGACTAACGCGTAAAGCCGAAGGGGAAAGAAGACGATGGAGCGAGTTTATACCACGCAGGACTTAGCCATGCTCAGCCACCTCAGAAACGCGCTGGCCGCGCAGGGCATTGAATGCGTTTTGCGCGGTCAGCACCTGCTCGGCGGAGTGGGCGAATTGCCCCCGATTGAGTGCTGGCCGGAGTTGTGGGTCTTGGACGACAGACAGGTCACAGCAGCAAAGTTGCACATTGACACCCTATTTGCAATGACTGTAAAAGAAGAGACACCTTGGACTTGCGCCGCGTGCGGCGAGGAGTGCCCGGGGGCGTTTACGGACTGTTGGAGCTGTGGGGCGGTGCGGGCTGAAAAGAGCGAAACGCCCTAAACACAGCCTCTATCGGAAGTGGGCACGATGGAACGAGATGGGGTCAGTTTACCAAAGCCGAGCGGCCGAAATCTCGGCACTAGGCCGATTCGAGTTCGTACAATATAGACGAAATAGCAGAGGAAGTGGACCGTGAGTGATGGTTGGGTCCTCAATGCCTCGCCAATCATTACCCTAGCCAAAGTTGGTCATCTGGAGAAGTCCTAAGCTGGAGTCTGGGTGCAGGAGAGACTGAGGTGCTTTCTGTGGCTCTGGAAAAATCTGGCTGGATAGCTGTTATAGATGACGCTGCCGCTGGGGTATGTGCTCGGTCATTAGGTTGTGTTACGTGCGAAAAGACGAGGACTAGTCGAGTCTGCCGCCAAAATTATCCGCGAGTTGCGCCATGTAGGTCTATAGACGATCAATTCGTCCGATTCGTGCTTAAACAGGTCGTTGGAGAGGATTGGCCATAAATAGCTAGCAAAGTCGGCAATGACTATGAACTATTTTACTGTAGAGGAAACTCGTCAATGAACAAAATATGGGTCCTGCAAAACGCGCAGCCGGAGAACTTGGGAATTGCCGGCCAGGTTTTTCAAGGCTGCGGTCTCGCGCCCGCCTACGTACATACCTTTGTCGGCGAGGAGGTCCCCCGCTACATGGACGGGGCCGTCGGCCTAGTGGTCTTGGGCGGTCCGATGGGTGTGTACGAACACGACCGCTACCCGTTTCTGGACGCGGCGATGCGCCTTATCGACCAAGCCCTGAAAGAGGACAAGCCCGTGCTCGGCATCTGCTTGGGCAGCCAGCTTTTGGCCACGGCTCTTGGTGCTCGGGTCGCCCGCGGCCCACAGCGGGAAATTGGCTGGCATCCAATTGAGCTGAAGCCCGCTGCCAGTGAAGACCTGCTAATGGGCGGGATAGAACCATCTTTTATGGGCTACCACTGGCACGGCGACATCTTCGATTTGCCCAAGGGCGCTATCGCACTAGCCTCTTCTGCTCGCACTGCCTACCAAGCGTTTTCTTATGGCCGGGCGGCGTATGGCGTCCTCTTCCATCTGGAAGTTACCACAAAAATTATCGCCGATATGGTCCGGGTTTTTGCCGACGAAGTGCGCGAGGAGGGGCTAGATGGCGAGCAAATTAAAGCCGACGCGGCCCAGTACTTGCCTGCCCTCCATGCCAACGGGCGGGCCTTCTTCCAGAACTGGGCTACTCTCTGCTTGGAGGTGCCTCGGTGAGAAGCCGCTGGTATCGATGAACGGACTTTCCTAGATAAGGACTGTTTAATCAGTGGTCAGTGGTCAGTGGTCAGTTCCATCCGCCTCCTTGGCGACGGGCCCCGGAACATCAACGCGGGGGACCGCGCTGGCCCGGACGAGGGCTACGGGCATGCCGAGTGATACCGCCTACATGAAACCGGAATCCCCAACCGTACACTAGGAAATTTCGTCGATGAATCTAGGCTTCGCGCCACTCAGGTCGAAACCCCTAACAAGCCGCGCGTCAGTTGAAAATCGACGTTGCGCTGCTGCAAGGCACCGGAGATATGGTCGCCCAGTGCCACCCGAGCCAACAAAGCGGCCAATTGCTCGGCCCAATCGTCGGCCACACCCGTCAGCGCCCAATCAATATCATCGCCGTAGAGTGCTGCCACCGTCGGATTCGCGCTTACCTGCACCACCGGCATGAGAGGGTGCCCCTGTAGAGGATGCTCGCCAGTATGGGCCAGGATTAGGTACACGCCCGTGGCACCCAGTCCGGTAGCCGTCTCCACCCAGTGGTCCGTGGGCGTCTCCATGATGTAAAAACCCGGCTCTACTGCCGTCTGTCCGTAGGGCAATGTCACGGCGTCTGAGGGCTGTACTAGCGCAGATTCCAGATACGCCGGTTTCTGCAGCAGGGCCGCGTTGTGCGGCACGATCACGGTGCCGCCCGCGGTCACTACCCAGCGCGTCAACTGGGCAAAAGACCGCGCCGCATCCTCCTCCAGCTCGCCAGTCGCCTGCATCCCCAAGCGCAAGGCACCCAAGCCGCATTCCATGGTAACGGGAGCCTCCGTCTCTGCCAGTGCTTGGCGGAACCACGCCTCGACCTTGTCCATGGTCTTGACAATGCCGCCGTCCAACTGTACCGAAGCCCAGCCGAAAATAGCCGGGTCCAAACCCCATTCCTCAAGGCCGTTGCGCATGTAGTCGTTGTGCGTCTTTTCGCAGCCGTGCTCCAGCAGCAAAACGCGCCGCGCCAGCGGATGTGCTGCGTACCCCATCATGGTGCGCAAGTGCATTTGCTCGGTGGCACCGCTCGACGACAGCCCACAGCCCTCGGTGTGGACCAAGGCGACAAAGCGCGACAGGCCCTGCTCGCGGCCCACTTGCCGGGCATTGAGCCGCTCGGCGCACATGCGGGCGATCTGGCCGGCGCACAGGCTGGTGGGCAATACCAGCCCCACCTGATCGATAGCTGACCCGCGCTCTCCATCCAGCACGGGGAACGACACCGCTGGCCCGACCTCGGGCCGCACCGGCACGGGCCGGCCCTCGGGCACGGGAGCGGCCAACAGTTCCTCCAGTCGATTGGTATCGGTCTGTTGCCAATTGCGCCAGATGGACACTTGAGCATGGCCAGCCCGCTCGCCCAGCGAGCGCTCGCCCGAAGCCACCCGTAAGGTGCGTTCGAACAACGCTTGGCCCAACTCGTCCATCGGTGTGCCATCCAAGTAAGCCCCGGCGTTGACATCGAGGTCCGCGGCCAGCAACTGGTAGCGCTCCGAGGTGGTGACGATCTTGATCGTGGGTACAAAGGGAAAATTGGTAATGGAACCGTTACCAGTGACAAAGAAAATGGCATTGCAGCCGCTGGCCACCTGCCCGGCAATGCTTTCCAAGTCGTTGCCCGGACTGTCCATAAAGTGGAAACCAGTCCCTTTGAGCGGCTCGCCGTACTCAATGGCGTAGTCCAAGCGCACGTCTGGATCGCGTTTGCGCGCTGCGCCAATGGACTTGAGCGCGATGTTGTAGAGACCGCGAAATTTGTTGCCCCCGGAGGGGTTGCCCTCGGCTGAGGCACCGTGCCACGATACCCGCTCCTTGAAGCGCTCGACCATGTGCAAAAAGGTGCGCGCGGTCTCCACATCTTTGACGTTTTGCAGTACATACGGTTCGGCACCGATCAACTCGTCGGTCTCGGCGAGGTTGGCTGCACCGCCGTAGCGGATCAGCTCGCGCGCTACCCAAGCGGCCAGCGGGTTGCCCGAAATGCCCGAAAAGGCGTCCGAGCCGCCGCACTGCAAGGCGATCTTGAGATAGGCCAAATCGTGCTCGCCCCGCACCTCGTCCGCCATTTCCCGGGCCCAAACCGCCACTTGCCGATCTCCTTCTTCCAAATGCGCCTCGAAGGAACCGTCCAAGCTCATAAAGCGGTGCCGGATGTGGTCGAGGGCATAGCCGTGCGCCACCATGTACTCCCGCAGCATGTTGTTGGTTACGGCTTCGCTGCCATAGTCCACCGCCACCATGGCACCGACGTTGGGATGGACGACAAAGCCGGCCAGCGTGCGCAATAGGAGCTCGCGGTTGTTGGGAGCGGACCCACCGCCGCCCTCGGTGTGGGCAATCGGCACCACGCCATCGCCGGCCGGTCGGCCGCTCCAGCGCTCGGCCAATAGCCGGGCATAGCTGGCCGTGCGCGAGGATGTACCCAAGACGACGATATAATTGCGCGTGCCCACGCCCCGTCCTCCAGGGCGACCATAGCCCAAAAAGGTCCGCCGCTCCTCATGCGAATCGAGTGCAATTCCGGGCTGAAAATTCGCCGGATTCAGTTGATACGGCTCAATGCGATCGACGAAATTGGCCTGCTCGGGCAACTCGAAGTCCAATTGCCGGATGCCCAATGCGTCGAGCATACTCTGATTGCAGGCGTAGTCGCCCGGCTTTAGGGCGCGCTCGGCCACGCCAAAGGGCAGTTGCCACGATAGCAGGAACTGGCCGGGTTCAATCGGCGCGACGGCAAAGCGATGGCCTTCCATCACCGTGTGGGACAAAGTGAACGACCGTCCCTCGTAGTCGATGCCCGTGCCCGCTTCTAGACGCCGGGTAGCAATGGCCACATTGTCCCCGGCCATGGGCAGCCGGGCTACTTTGCTAAAGGAAAAAACCGAGCTCATTATAGCTCCTCAATAAGGCGTGGACGACGAAGTAATGGCGCACCAGCGGGCTGGCTTTAGGGCTTCGACCAAGGCGCGGCAGGCTTGGGCGGTCCCGATCTTGCGCAAAGCGGTACTGGCGTAGTAGCGCGTATAGCGATTTGGATCGACCAAAGCACGAGCAACCGTCGGTACTAGCTCGTCGTCGGGGGGGGCCATCTTACTCAGGGAAAAGACAGCGTTGCGCCGCACCAACTCCACCTTGTCGTCCAAAGCGCGGGCGAGTGCCGGAGCCGTCGATACCGCCGCCGGACCAATCGTCCCTAAGGCCTCGGCGGCATTGCGCCGCACCCACATAGCGTCATCGCTCAAGGCCGCCTGCAATACTGGCACCGCCGCAGCCGCCTCCTTGCCCATAGTCGCCAAGGCACCCATTGCCGCCGCCCGGCCGGGCCAGGGGTCCTGCTGGGCGGCGGCCAATAACCCATCCAAAGCGTCTGTGCCCAAGGTGGCCAAGGCGTGTACCGGTCCCAATTCGCCCGGATTGCCGCCTTGGGGATTGGTCGGCGAATGGGCCAGATTGGTCTCGGCTTGCGCTTGGGCTTGGCTCCGCATGTCTTCGATCAGCCCTTCTACTTGGTCTCCTCCCAAGCTGTAGGCCGCTTGCAGGCGGCCCGTTTCCGATTCGGCACCCAAATCCTCCCAGCGTGCGCTGCCGCTGCTCGCTGCCGGCCGGCCACACAACCAGTCCCACACGTGCCGCGACAATGCTGGGTGTGGATCGCCGTCGAGGGGCTGCCAGTGGGCCACTTTATTGTTCCACGTCGGTGCCTCTGGTTCCGTCATGCGGGTGAACTGGTATTTGAGCATGTAGCGCCTTTTGTCCGAGCGATTGGCCGTGGCCCGGTGCCAGCTATCGAAGTTGACGATGGACACTGTGCCGGCCGGGCCGCACAAGCCCAATTCGGTCTCGGTGGCTCGCTCTGGATCGGCATTGGAGATGCTGTTGTACCACTGCTGTCCCGGCATCACGCCGGTGGGGCCCATATCCGAAGTGACGTCTTGGGGGTAGTAAAAGGCCATGACCCAACGGCAGCGGTGATAGCGGATATTCTGGTCGAAGATGTAGTCGTCCTTGTGCCAACTTTGGCCGTCGCTGCCGGGGGGATTGAGGTGACAGTAGCGATGCGGGTGCATCAGATAGCCCGCACCCAGAATACTGGTCAGGGCACCGCGCACCGCAGGGTGGGCAAAGACCTCGGCGATGGCGGGGATGCGCGGCGCGATATTGTTGCCGGGGTTGCCTTCGGCTTCCAACACCGCGTCGATTTGGCGGCACACTACGGCGTGAAAATCGCCCGGGAAATCCGCCTGCACCTGAACATAGCCTTGGGCGATGAATTGCTGCATCTCGGCGTCGCTGAGCAAGTGCTTTTCGGCTTCCATTACTCTCTCCTCCTAAAAGCGGCGGTCCAGCGCCCATGCGGCCCAGGACCGCACGTATTCGTTACCCTGCTGACGCGCCCGCTGCAAGGCGGCTACCGCCGCGGCCGGTGCGCGCCATTTGGCCAGTGCCATGGCTGCGTTTTCGCGCAGCGGCGCATCGGACAGAGACCAAGGCGTCATCGCGCGGCTATCGTCCAGTGCCTGCGCCAAGGCCGGTACTGCCGCCGGCACCTGACCCATGTTGCCCAAGGCGTCGGCCGCATTGCGACAGACCCATTCGCTGTCGTCCTGCAATGCTGCGGCAAGGGCCGAGGTCGCCCCCTGAGCCTCGGCACCCATGCAGCCTAGGGCGCTGGCCGCCCCGGCTCGCAGCCACCAATCCCGATCCTGCAACGCCTCGATGAGCGCAGGCACTGCCACAGCGCCAGCCGCGGCCAGCCCGTAGGGGCTTTCCAACTGGCTGGGATTGGTAAAATCGCCGCGTGCGAGATTGACTTGCCAACGCCGGGCGGACTCGTCTTTTAGTGCCGCCATCAATACCGGCATCCCCTCCACCCCTAGCGCCCCCAAGTCGTAATAGGCATCCAGCCGCACCCGTTCATCGATATCCTGCAACGCCGCCTGCAAGGCGGCTACCGACCGGTGCGGCCTCAAGGCAGGGGCCTGCCCCCCGTACCAGCGCCACAGCGTGCGGTACAGGGCCGCGTGGCGTCCTGTCGGTAGCCACTGGCTGCGCCGTTCTGGCGAGATCTCCTCGGTGCGGGCGAAGAGGAACTTCAGCATATAGCGCGTCCGGGTCGAGCGATTGGCCGTGGCCCGGTGCCACAATTCGTAGTGGGTGATGACCGCAGTGCCCGCCGCGCAGGTCAGGGGCAGCCCTTCGACCTCATCGCCGGGTCCATCCATATAGTACTGAGTCCTAGGCACCAGTGCCGTAGGCCCCATATCCGGCGTTACCTCGTGCGGATAGTACAGCATTAGGGCATAGCGCGGGCGGTGGTAGCGCATATTGCCGCCGAGGGGATAATCCTTGTGCCAAGCTTGGGCTTGGTTGCCCGGCGCGAGATCGTGGCAGTGGCAGTGGCGGTTGAGGGCGTATCCAGACCCTAGGATACCGGTCAAGGCCGCATCGATTGCCGGATCGGCAAACAACTGATGCAGTAGGGGAATGCGCTCTATCAGGTCGTTGCCCGGATTGCCCGTGGCGAGCACGCATTCGACTTGGCGATGCAGTTCGCCGTGCAGGTCCGCGGTCGGTTGCACCACGAGGTATCCCCGGATGATGAAATCCTGTAGGGCCGCATCGCTTAGGTGGGCCATCAGCCTATCCTAACTTCCCGCCCCTCGGCAGCCGAGCGGTACAGACCGTCGAGGGCGGCCATGACGTTGAGCACTTCCTCTTTTTTAACCAGCAACTCGGCCCGTCCCTCAAGCACCTCGACAAAATGGGCCGCGGCTTTGTAGTGGCCTGAGAAGGGCACCGAGAGGTCGGGCGGCACGTTGAGCCGGGTGTCGGCCTGATAGCGGCCCAAGGTGCCGATAAAAGTGAGGGGATTGAAAGTGAGGCCGCCCTTGGTGCCCATGATGAGGGTGCCGCCGGTACCATCGGGCAAATTGGCCGCCCAACTGGCCCGAATGCTGATGGTGGCGTCGTTTTCCAAACGCAAAAAGCCAGCGGCCATATCCTCGACATCGTATTCGCTCATGTCGTAGTCCCGGGGCGCGAACACGCCCTCTGGAGCACCGCTGTCGGCCAGCGACGTGACCACATCTTCGCGCTGGTCGGCCAGTTTGGTATAAGTCGCGCCCGAAGCGGCCACTACTTTGGGGTTGCCCATGATCCACAGCAGGGCGTCGAGGGCGTGGACGCCAATGTCGTAGAGGGGGCCGCCGCCCGAGGCTTCTTTTATATGGAAGCGGCCCCAAGTGGGCACTCCGCGACGGCGGAAGGCCGAGGTTTCGGCATAGTACATCTCGCCCAAGTGTCCGCTAGCGGCCAGTTGCTTGGCAGCGGTATTGGTGCCGGAGAAACGGCTCGTCTGGGTGACAAATAGATGGCGTCCGTCGGCCTTGGCCGCCGCGTACATGGCCACTGCGTCGGCGTGGCTGGCAGCTACGGGTTTTTCGCAAAACACGTGGGCACCGGCTTGGAGGGCAGCTTCGGTGTAGGCGCGATGCGAGACATTGGGGGTGCAGACGGAGACGATATCCGGGCGCAGCTCGTCCATCATGCGCCCACAGTTGTCGTACGCGTGGGGGATGCCGTGGCGGGCGGCGGTCTGTTGGGCTTTGGCCAAGGTGCGATTGAACAGGCCGACCACTTCCACGGCTGGGGCCAACTCCCGCCAAGCAGGAATATGACCGACGTTGGCGACCATGCCAGTGCCCACGACGGCTACTTTGTATGGGGCCATGATCTGTTGTCCTTTTGCAATGGTGCGATGCGAGCGATGGGCCAAAGTCACAGACGGAGGAATTGGCGCGGCGATTGTCGGCAGTCACCAAAGGGCTATCCAACGCTTGGGCCAAAGCCACGAACTCGCAGTTGTAGGCCGACAGCGAAGAAGCCGCTACCAAATTCAATACCTAAGCAGAAGGCACCTCGAATTCATTTTCTTGGAGGAAATCCCCGGCTTCTTGTTGGATAGCTAGCGCCTTTTCCAAGCTGATGACTTTCTTTCTTAAATAGAGAGCCAGTACGCTTCTGAATTCGCTTTTCCACAACAGCGGTGCGGCCCAACGGCTGTTTTTTTGCAACATCTGCTCGACGAGGACGGTCTGCTTGGTGGACAAATACAGGCGGCTGATGATGTTCGTATCTACGACGATCGCTGTCTGCCTGTGGCAATGGCCCGTTCGATTTCCTCGGCCTGCATTGGGCTCGATCCTATTTGGGGACCCGTAGGGCCCGGGCACGAGTCAGGCGCTCTTCAGGCCCAATGCGCCGACCGAGAAAGGCGTGTTCCAAGCAGGCGATGATTTCGCTGTTGAGGCTGCGCGGTGCGTTTGCGCGGCTGTTTTCAGTTCTTCGTAGAGCTTGGGTGGGATATTCTTTATGGTAATTGCTGGCATGAGTACATTCTTTCCTGAGATTGTATTTTGGTGTCAAAATGGTTTGCTCGCGTTTGGCAGTCAAGGGGCTACAAAAAAATAGATTTTCTTCCCGCAACGGACATTCCTTGTCCGCTTGGCGCATATCTTTCTCGCGTAGAGGCTGAGTTATGCCCATAACGGATGCGATTCACAAGACCGACCGGCTTGAAGAGGTCAGATTGCTGTTTCTTCGCCGCCCCGAAGGCATGGGAACCGACCTATTGCGGGTGAACCAGCGGACGGCCCGGCGCTATGTGCAGGAGCTGTCGGCGAAGGGACGGCTGCCGGTGTACCGGGACGGCCGGGTTTGGAAGTTGGTAGAAGGCGGGCAGATCGATCTGCGTCGGATTCAATTGAACTTAGACGAGGCCCTCGCGCTCTATTTGGCGGCACGGATGTTGTCGGCCTATAGCGACAAGTACAATCCACACGTGGTTTCGTCGCTGCTCAAACTATCTTCGGCCTTGCCCGACGCCATTGGGGCACATGTCGGGCGCGCCGCAAAGGCGGTTTCCAAAAGGTGCCCTGCGTCCGGGTATCTGAAGGTCTTGGAGGGGTTGACACGGGCTTGGGCCAGCCGACGGAGGGTGCGGCTCAGCTATCGGGATCCGGTTTCTGGGGAGCGCTCGGAGCGCCTGTTCGATCCCTTTTTCATCGAGCCATCCTTTGCGGGCTATGCCTGTTACGTGCTCGGTTTTGATCACTTTCGTACGGCGATCCGCATTTTCAAGGTCGAGCGGTTGGAGCGGGTCGAGGTGCTGGATTCGACCTATGAGATGCCGCTGGACTTCGATCCCTACGACTATTTGCAGCACGCTTGGGGGATTATGGGCGGCGACGCGGTGGTCGAGGTGCAGTTGCGGTTTTCCGAACGGGTGGCCTATAGGGTGTGGGAGTCGGACTGGCCGGGGGTAGTGAAACGGGAGGAAGGAGAAGATGGGCGTTGTACGCTGACTTTTTTGGTCAACCACCCCTTGGAGATGAAGCCTTGGATTAGAGGATGGGGGCCGGATTGCGAGGTGCTGGTGCCGAAGGGGTTGAGGCGGGAGATTGCGGCAGAGATGCGAGAGGCAGCGGCGGTGTATGAAAGCGAAGGGAATGCGACTTGAACCGGAGCCGATTCCCGCTTTTGCGAGAAGACGGATTGAGGCGGAGGAACAGCGGGACATTTACGGAACCGTCTTGGAGGCGGCGAATGCGTTGTACGCAAGCGGTGCCGACGGCAAGCGCATGTATAGAAAGGGATTTAATTGTGAACTACTATGCCCACACCGCCGAAACGGCTACGGGGGAGCGCGATCCGAATAAATCGCATTGGCAACGGCTGTCCGAACATCTGCAAAACGTGGCGGATAAGGCGCGAGGATTTGCCAGATCGGCTGAGCTCGCCGAAGCGGCCCGATGGGCCGGGCTGCTGCACGACCTGGGAAAGTATCGGGAGCCATTCCAAGAATATCTGGCAGGCGAGCGCCCGGGGTCGGTTGAAACGCATCATGCGGTGTATGGTGCGGCCTTGGCTTTCAAGAGAGGATGGGTCGGTCCAGCATTTGCCATTGCCGGGCACCATGCGGGGCTGCATAACCTGAGCGATTTGCAGGCATTGGTTTGCGGCGAAAAGTACGATGCTGTGAACCGGTCCTCGGCACTGCAAACGCGGTTTGAAGCGGAATTGGGGAAAATTCCCGATCAGTTAGCCGAGCCAGAATTTGCCAAGTGCGCCAAGGATCCTGCCGCCAGAGAATTCTACGTGCGGATGTTGTTTTCCTGCTTGGTAGATGCGGATTTTCTGGATACGGAACAATTTGTTACGGGTCGGGTGCGCTACCCCCGAAAACTCGACGCTCCGTTGCTGCTGGAGCGATTGCAAGCACAGCGGAGCAAGTTCGATTCGTCCGGCGAGCTCAACACGTTGCGCCACCGCGTGTTTGAAGACTGCTTGGCGATGGCGACGGAACCGGCCGGCTTCTTTTCTTTGACTGTGCCTACCGGCGGCGGCAAGACTCTATCGGGCATGGCCTTTGCGCTGGAACATGCGCGACAACACGGGATGCGGCGCGTGATTGTGGTGATACCTTACTTGTCAATCATCGAGCAAAACGCCGCCGAATACCGCAAAGTTCTCGACCCGCAAAACGAAGGCATCGTGATTGAGCACCATTCAGCGGTAAACGCCAAGATTGACGAAGCAGAGCAAGGCCGTGCGCCAGAGGAATTGGCGGCGGAAAACTGGGACGCGCCGATTATCGTCACCACTTCGGTGCAATTCATCGAATCCCTTTTTGCCAGCCGCACATCCAGATGCCGGAAACTACACAACATCGCAAATTCCGTGGTGTTGCTGGACGAGGTACAGACCCTACCTTCCCACCTGCTCAATCCGCTCCTGCATGTCCTGCGCGATCTCCAGCAACACTATCGCACGAGTTTCGTTTTCTCCACAGCTACCCAACCGGCCTTTCTCCGCAGCACATCGCTGCCGCATGGCTTTGAGGCGAATGAGGTGAAGGAGATCGCATCACAGCTTGGCGAGCTGTTTCAGAAGTTGGGCCGGGTAGTTTACGAGGTGCGAACCACAGAGAGCGACTTCTCGGAATTGGCTGAGGAATGGGCGGGCGAGCCGCAAGCCTTGGGCGTGGTGAACACGCGCAAACAGGCCGCCGAGTGGTGGGAGTTGCTGCGCGCTCAGGGATTGGAAGGCGTGCTGCATCTTTCCTCAGCCATGTGCGCGGCACATCGCATGCGTGTGCTGACGGAGGCCAAACGGCGTTTGGAAGACGACCAACCTTGTCGGCTGGTATCCACACAGGTAATAGAAGCCGGCGTGGACATTGATTTCCCGCTGGTTTACCGCGCCTTGGGACCGCTGGATTCGATCGTACAGGCGGCCGGCCGCTGCAACCGGGAAGGACGCTTGCCGGGCAAGGGGCGCGTGGTGGTATTCCGACCGCTAGATGCCAAGCTGCCCGGCGGCGTGTATCGCGTGGCCACGGACATTGCCGTGCGGTTGCTGGATCAGTTGCCCACGGATGACTTGTCTGGCGAGCCGGAACTGTTCAGTCGTTATTTTGGCGAGCTTTTTCAATGCGTACCTACGGATCATCCGCGTCATCGGGAGGGCTCCATTCAGGAAGATCGGGAGTGTTTGCGTTTCCGCGAAGTAGCCCGCAAGGCCAAGGTGATTTCCGACGACACGCAGGCCGTCATTGCACCCATGCAGGAAGCCTTAGAAGCAGTGGATTCCATCCGCGAGTGTGCCCAAACAGGCAGCTCGCGTTTTACCCGCGAGGATTTGCGCGATTTCCAACGCTTTATGGTGAATTTGCACCAACGCGATTTTCAGCAATTAGACGCCATGGGCCTGCTTCATCCGCTGCTGCCCGGCATGGAACTGAGGGTGCTGGATAAAGCGGCCTATCACGACCATCTCGGCGTGATAATTGACCACCGTCCAACCGAGGACTTCTTGCTATGAAAGACAACCACATACACCTGAGAGTCTGGGGCGACTGGGCCTGTTTTACCCGCCCCGAAATGAAGGTGGAGCGCGTCAGCTATCCGATCATGACGCCCTCTGCGGCCCGCGGCATTCTCGAAGCCGTCTTCTGGGAACCGCAGGTCTCCTATCGCATTGCGGCCATCCGGGTGGTGCAGCGCGGGCGCTGGGCCTCGATTCGGCGTAATGAAGTGCAATCGGTCATCAGCCTGCGCAATGTCGGCCAATGGATGGCACAGCCGGAGAAAGTCTCGCCCATTGAGGCCGGGGGCGGCGCGCCCGACGGCACCCAGCGCAACATGCTGGCACTGCAAGAAGTGGAATACATCATCAGTGCCGAGTTGCGCACCACGAGATTGGCCGATCGCCCGACCGACACACCGGTGAAGTATTTCGCTGAATTCAAGCGCCGCGCCGAGCAGGGAAAGTGCTTCCATCGGCCCGCCTTGGGTATGCGTGAATTCGCGGCGGATTTCGAGTGGGTGGACGATCCCCAAACCGCCCTGGAGCAGCGCGCCGCTGAGCTGGGCACTCATTGGCGGCAACCCGAGGAGGATTTGGGCTTGATGCTCTACGATGTCTTTTCGCCTACCGACCGCGCCCAAGGCTTTCGCTGGAAACGCCCCGATGAACTGGGAGCCAAGCCCAAGAAAAACACCCCACGTTTTGTCGGGGAAAAGGTCAACCCGAGGGCGTGTTTTTTCCGCGCAAAGCTCGAGGTCTCCCCTTGCTTCGGTAAGGGGAGCGGATTGAAACTGTGTTGACACCAATCTCTCGAAGGTGCTCCCGCGTCTCCCCTTGCTTCGGTAAGGGGAGCGGATTGAAACTCTCCGCGCCCGGCCCGACCTAGCCGACCTCGTGAGTCTCCCCTTGCTTCGGTAAGGGGAGCGGATTGAAACGACTAACACGTCCAGCTCCTGCCACATGCAGATCAGTCTCCCCTTGCTTCGGTAAGGGGAGCGGATTGAAACGATTAAAACAATGAGCGTAGAACACCACACTGTTATCATCGTCGGCGGAGGACCGGCGGGCCTGCCGTTGGCTGTGGTCTTGGGCGGCTGGCATCCTTTCTTCCGCAACAGCCGCATGTTCGCCGCGCGCTACGCGCCCCTAGCCGGGTACTTGCAACAGTTCGACCGCACACTGTTGGGGCTGGATATGCGCCATCTCGTGCAGAGCGGCATCAAGCCCGTTGATCTGTTCCGCACCTTGCATCACCCGCGCCAGCTCTTTGAGGAACTGGACCAAGTCGCCATGGACTTTCGGCGCGGCGAGCCGCTGGACGCGCTGCTCATCAGCCGCGAGCCTGTCGGCGGGTTGTGGAACCGAGCACCGCAAAACCTGCTAACCTTGTCGCCGGGTCAGTGGATGGAGTTTGCCTTTTATCCGCTGGTGCAGCACGTCGCAGAAATCGGGTGCGCCTTAGACGTCAATGCCCTGATCCTCAAGACCGATCTGATCGAGTACTATCACCGCGTACCCGAGCGCTTTGGGGTGGCAGAGCGCATTCGCACCTTGGAGGAGGTCGAGCGAATTGAGCCACACGAAAGGGGCTTTCAGCTCACTAGTCGGCACGTGCAAACAGGCCTTGAACAACACTATACCTGTAAGTACTTGGTCCTCGCAACCGGCCAGCGCGGCCGGTTGCGCTCCCTCGGGGTGGAGGGCGAGGACAGGACTTTTGTCACCGCTCGCTACGACAAGCCCGCAGACTTCCCCGGCGAGCGGGTGCTCGTCGTCGGCGGCGGGCGCTCGGGCGATTGGGCAGCAACCGAATTGCACGACGCCGACAAGCAGGTGTACTACGCCATGCGCCAAGGGCCAGCGGTTCATTGGCGGCTGATTGACGACAGCCGGCACGGCCTACCCTATTACCATCGCATCGCCGAAATCCTCAAAAGCCGCTCGCCCCGGCTCAAAACCTTGTACCACACCCATGTGACGCAGATTGCAGAGGGCGGACGGGTCGGGCTGAAAAGGCCCGAAGGAAGCCAAGTGGTGGAGGTCGATCATGTAATCAAGGAAATCGGCGGCACGGCCGACTATTCGATCTTGCAGGGCTTTGCGCCGCTGACCCTGACGCCCATGCGCGACAACTACCGATTCCAAGTCGATCAAGTACAGACCCACGCGCACAACTACGAGTCGATTGACATACCCAACTTGTACGTCGGCGGCCATCTCGCGGCCGGGATCGGACTAGTCGTCATCGCCATGCACGGTACTACCTACGCGATCGCCGGGGATATTCTCCAAAAAGAGGGACGGCTCTTGTAACTTTTCCCCGCCGCCATCGTTAGTATAGGCGAAGGACGATGGAAAAACCGCTATGGAACGTTTCCGCCGGCTCTGCCAAGAGCACCGGGACCGCATCTACACATTCGCCTTCTACTATACAGGCAACCGCGAGGACGCCGAGGATATTACCCAAGAGGTTCTGTTCCGCCTGTGGCACCACGGCCTCCACATTGACGACGAAGGTGTGGCGGCTTGGTTGACCCGGGTGGTGTGCAATGCCTGTTTGGATGCCCTGCGCCAGCGGCGTCGCTATCGCTCGGTGGTCAGCGCCCAAGACCCCGAGCCGGTCCTACAGCGCACTCCGGCTGCGGGCGATGTGGATCTGCGTAGGCAGCTGGAGGTGGCCCTTACCCGGCTGGAAAACCCCCTGCGGGAAATCGTCATCTTGCGAGAAATCGAGGGCCTCTCCTACCGAGAGATCAGCCAGCGCTTGGAGTTGCCCCTCAATACAGTCAAAGTATATCTCTATCGCGGCCGGAGACGCCTCCGCGCCCTTTTGCAGGAATAGACCATGCCTTCAACCTCCTCTTGCTCCTGGACCCAAGAGCGAATCGAAGCCTATACCGATGGCGAGTTGATGCCTGTTGAACAGGGCCGACTCGAAACCCATGCAGCGACTTGTGCGGCCTGTGCCGCCGAGTTGGAAGACGCCCGCAGCCTGGTCAAAGCCCTGCGTACCCTGCCTCCGATCACCTGTCCCGACGCGGTCTCTCAAGCTCTCCAAGACCGCATCCACCAGACGCGGCGCACCGCCACCAAGAGGTGGCATGCACCCCTTGCAGCAGCAGCCGTTCTGGCCTTGATCGCCGGTCATCTCCTATTCGACCCAGAGCCTGTTCCGCCCGCCTTTAGCCCCAAGGAAATAGCTCAAGCTTGCCGCCAAGTAGAGTGGACCCTGGTCTATCTGAATGACCTGAACAGCCGCATGGGCATCGCGATACGCGACGACGTGATCCAGCCGCGTCTAGTCCAGCCACTGCGTCTCAACCTAGACACTATCCTGCCCGTCCAAACCATGTGAGGAGTTTTGCCATGCTCTTTTTTCAAGCCCTGCTTCTCTTTGCCGCCGTCATCGGCCCCACTAGCGCCTCGGCCTCCCCACCGCTAAAAGAGCAACCCGGGTACATTGAATTTTCCTCCTTGGGCTTATTCGATGGCCCCGAGCCGGAAGCCAACATCGAGATCTACCTGAAAGAACCGCTCCTCGACTTGGTGGCTGCGGCCACCCGCTTTGAAGACCAAGAACTAGCCGACATGCTGGAGGCCCTGTACCTCATCCGCGTCCAAGTTTACAAAGACTTGGACGCGTCGTACGAGCACATCGCCGCATGGCTCAATGATCTCACCTTGCCCGACTGGGAGCGGGTGGTGCAGGTGCGCGAACCCGACGAACGGATGCAGTTCTATGTGCGCGCCGCGGACGAGGTCATCGTCGGGCTTTTGGTATTGGTTGGCAGTCCTGGCGAGTTTGTCTACATCAATATCGTCGGCCCCCTCGACCTAGCCCAAGTGGGGCGCATTGGTCACAAGTTCGACATAGCGCCTTTGGACAGCATTGACTTTGGGGCGGCTACCCCTAAAGTGCCGCAGAAAGACTAGCTATGACCAAATGGACCTTGTATGCGATCATTGCGCTGAGTCTGACCGGTTGTTTCCGCGCTGCGGACTTGGGCCGACTGCGCCGAGAAATAGAGCGGGAACTACCCGCGGTCCAATACGAGCGGCAAATTGAAATGAGTTTTGGCCCTATGAGCGTGGGTTTTGCTCGTTTGGTCACCTTTTTCGTGCCTCCTAGCTGGAGAGTGCGCGGTATGCTGAGCGAAATCCACGCGGTCAAAGTGGGCGTGTACACGGCCCACCGCACTCCTTTCCAGCAGGGTTGGGGGATGCCGTCCCGGATCCAAGAATTGCTGGCGCACAAAAATTGGGAAGTGGCCCTAAAAGTACGCCAAGATGGGGAAGTGGCTTGGCTGCTCTACCGAATCCGCGGTCAGACCGTAGATCAAATGCACCTCATCGTCCTCAGCGGCGCGGACCTAATCCTAGTGCGTTTCGAGGGTCGCTTGGAGCGCTTGCTCGCCCAGGCTCTGCAATATCCCCGCGACCTAGAGACCAGCCGTTTCGCTGGCTGGCAGGGCCAGTGGGACCGAGGCCACAGGGAGTTTCTCGAACGGCAGCGAGAGGGCTTGGTCGCCCAGTACAACAAAGTGGACGGCCTCTATCTGGGCTGGCGTCCCCGGATTCCTTTCAACGACCTTTCCCGCTTAGTCCAATACGGCGAGTTGGGTCGCGGTTTGGGCAGCGACTTGTGGCATTACCAGTTGGGAGCCGAGTGGCTGGTGGTGGGGCGGAACTCGCGCTTGGGGGCCGAGTTGCACGATCTGACCGATACCGAGGATCACTGGCTATTGTCGGCTGAGGAAAATTCGCTGGATGCGCTGCTATTCCGGCGCGATTTCCGCGATTACTATCGCCGCACGGGTTTCAGCGTATATGCGATGCAGAGATTGGGCACCGGCCTGCGATTGGCCGCCCGCTATACCCAAGACGATTTCTCTTCCCTAGAAAACAGCGTCCAGTGGGCCTTGTTGGGCCGCTTGGGCCCGGACCGCTTCCGCCCCAATCCAGCTATTGACGAGGAGCGCTACAAAAGCCTGCGGGCCGAACTGCGCTGGGACAGCCGCGACAGCCGCCACAGCCCCCGGCGCGGCTGGTTTGTCAATGGCTTGGGCGAGCGGGCCGGAGGAGCTTGGGGTGGGGACCGAGACTTTGCGCGCTATATCCTCGATGTGCGGCACTACCAGCCCGTGAGCCAAGGCAGCCGCCTCGATTTGCGCCTGCGTCTGGGACGGGCCACTGGATCAGTACCGCGGCAATATCACTTTGACTTGGGCGGTTTTTCTTCCTTGCGCGGCTATGGTTTCAAGGAGTTCAGCGGCGATAGAATGGTGCTGTTCAACGCCGAGCACTGGCTGCAAGGGGGTCGGGTACATGTGGGATTTTTCGCCGATGCTGGTTCGGCTTGGCTGGCGGACGAGGCCGACTTCGATCTGCAAGCTAGCGGCGGCCTAGGGCTGCAGATGGATGATTCCCGTCTCTACATTGCCCGCCCTGTCTCCAACCAGACGCGCAACCTCAATTTGTCTCTGCGCTTCAGCCGGGCGTTTTGAAATCGGGCAGTATCATCGGTTTCCCAAGGGCACCCACTCTCTGCCTTCGCACCCGACGTACTCCGACTGCGGTCGAAAGATTCGCTCCACTGCTTCCTGCTCCCGGCAGTGCGCGATCCAGCCAGCCATGCGAGTTATGGCGAAGGTGCAGCTAAATAACTCGGACGGGACGCCGAGTTCGTGGAGCAAAACCGCCGTATAGAACTCGGCGTTGGCGAACAAGCGCCGACCCGGCTTGTATTCCTCCAATAGCCGCACCGCCTCTGATTCTACGAGTCTGGCCAAGTCGAGCAGGCTCGCGTCCCCTTGGGCCTCGCATAGCTTCTCAGCGGCTCGTGCGAGGATAGCCGCTCGCGGATCCCGCATCTTGTACTCGCGGTGCCCAAAGCCCATCAGGCGTTCACCGCGTTTGAGGACGTTTCTAATGAAAGGCTCGGCTCGGTTGGGAACGCCCATTTGCTGTAGCATGGCCAAGGCCGGCTCCGGTGCGCCGCCGTGCAGCGGACCTTTTAAGGCTCCGAGCGCACCGACGATGGCCGACTTCCGATCCGAGCGCGTCGAAGTGATGACGCGCGCCGTGAAGGTTGACGCATTCATGCCGTGATCGATCATCGCGTTGAAGTAGGTGTCTAAGGCGCGGGTCATGGCCGCGGTCGGCCGGCGGCCTGAAAGCATGTAGAGGAGGCTCTCCGCAAGGCGAAGCCCCGGAGCCGGCCGAATCACAGGTTTTTGAGCCATCAGCCGCCACGTAGCAGCGACGATGACAGGGGTAGCACCCACAAGCGCGACATCCGACTCAGTGTCCTCGAGGCGGAGCGAATCGAGGGCCAGCCGCAGTACGTCTATTGGCATCTGCCCAGCTCTGACGGCGGCCTCGATGAGGGATTGGGTGTACCCGGGCAAAGACCAACTCGACAGTCGAGCGCGGAATGTCTCAAGCTGATCGCAGTTTGGAAGCTGGCCTTGCCACAGCAGGTAGGCCGTTTCCTCGAAGTGCGCGTTGGGGGCAAGTTCTTCGAGAGAGAATCCCGCCAGCCACAGTCTGCCTTTCTCTCCGTCGATCCCACTCAACCGCGTGCGGGCGGCGACTATGCCCTCCAGCCCTTCTTTGATCTCATTGGTCATGTCCCAGGCTCCGTTGGATTGGTTGATTGATAAGTACAACACGATCATTTACATTGTCAATGTTGATTCATAAATCAATCTATGACGATGACTCCTTCGCGCTATTTATCCGCCAAAGAGGCCTGTGCCGAGCTGGGAATCCGGCCACAGACCCTCTATTCCTATGTAAGTCGTGGCCTGATCCGTTCCGAGACCGGGGATCAGCGGCATCGCACTCGCCAGTACTACCGCGAAGACATCGAACGTCTCCGCCGCCACAAGGAGCTTCGAGCGCATCCCGAAGTAGGTGCCGAGCAGGCCCTGAAAGCAGGGGATCCGGTACTGGAGTCCGCTCTGAGCCGGATCGACGATGACGACCTCTACTATCGAGGGATCAGCGTCGGAGAATTGGTGCGTGAGAGCACGGTGGAGGAGGTTGCCGCATTGCTGTGGACGGGAGATCGCTCGCTGCAAATCGAGGAATTCGCTGGTGCGGCCCGGCTGGACGGCATCAACCCAGCTCTCATCGCGGGGCTTGCGCCGCTGTCGAAAGTCGAGCGGATGCAGGCGCTGCTTCCCGTGATTGGAGCCCAAGACCCCGCGGCCTTTGCCACTGCGCCGCCGCACATCCATCACTGCGGTGCTCGCATTCTCCGGCTTATGACGCTGGTTGCCGCTACACAAGACGAAACCGGCAGCGGCATCGCTCAGACGCTGCAGAATGCTTGGCTACCCGGACGACCGGAAACCGCTCGGTTGATCGAAGCGGCCTTGATTCTGTGTGCCGATCACGAGCTCAACGTCTCGACGTTTACTTGCCGCACCGTGGCTTCGAGCGGGGCCAGTCTGTATGCAGTGGCAACCGCCGGCCTCAGCGCCTTGCAAGGGCCCCGTCACGGTGGAGCGACCGGCCGGCTGGAGGCGTTGTGGGACGAAGCTGAATCAGAAAACGGCGTGGGAGATACCATTGCCAGCAGGCTCAAGAGAGGGGATGTAATCGAAGGCTTTGGGCACGTGGTCTATCGAGGCGTTGACCCTCGTGCGGCTATCCTCATGGAACTGCTGGAGGAGGCGGTCCCCAATGCTGTGGAATTGGCGATGGCGAGGGCATTGATCGAGGAGGTCGGCAAGCGGACGGGTCTTTCCCACAATATGGATCTGGGATTGGTAGCCCTGCGCCGGGCCTTGGGATTGGAGAAAGGAGCGGCTCTGTGGCTGTTCTGTCTCGGCCGAATCATCGGCTGGATCGCCCACGCCATTGAGCAATATCAGACCGGACGCCTGATACGGCCGCGCGCTAAGTACACGGGACCCGAGCCACGCCGTGCGTCGGGTTAATTCTACGTTAGAAAACGCCCCCGCCTAGCGCGAGGCGTATGATGCCAAAAAACAGTGCCACAATGCAGCATACTAAGCCAGCGATACCGCTGCTTTTGGAGCTGTTGCCCGCCGTGCCCAGTGCGATGCCGCTGACGATGATGCCGACGCCGGCAAAAGGTATATTGAGCCAGTTTAGCGAGCCGAGACACGGGAAGAACCCCACGACCATTCCAACAATAGCCAGAATTCCCCAAAGCAAACTAAGCACCTGCAGGACGTTACCTCCTTTTGTGCATTCGATGCAGCAAGCAAAAGGCTATCACTAGCTGATTGGCGAGCAAAGCTCCATAAAAGGCGACCGATCCTCGATTGTAGATAAGGGCCGCGGCGAAGTCGCCTCGTGCAATGGCCGCGAATGCGCGCGTCATGCCGCACAAAGCGCACGTTTCCCCGCTGCGATGCGGCATCTTAAAAACCTCGCTCGCGGAAAAAAGCGTTTTTTCCGGCACGAGATAGAGCGCGATCAATGTGCAAAGCAGCATAGCTGAAGCCGCCAACCACGCCGCAGTAAGGGTACTCCTAGCTTGGCGATCCATTGCGCCGGCTCCTTCACACCTGCGGCCGCAAATTCAGCAGCACTAAGAGCCAAGTGCGGCTCCAGTACGCGCTGTTGATATAGGGGTTTTCCGCGCTGGGCCAGTTGGTCCAATAGGTCTCGTTGTGCGGGATGCGGTGCGGCCACTGGACGATGGGGATGGAGGGCAAGTCGGCAAGCCAGAGGTCCATGGCCTTGCGGTAGAGTGCGTCCATCTCCGGGGCGTCGGTCGGGGTCTGGCCCATCTGGTCAATCAGCGCGTCGTAGGCCGGATTTTGCCAGCGCCAAGGCATGTCGGCCGGCTCGCCGGTGGGTTGGACAAAGCGGCTGTGATACTGGCGCAGCACAAAATAGGGGTCGCGCATCGAGCTGAAGTTGCCGATAAGGTACGCGCGGGCCGTGCCCTGGCGCAGGCGCGTGGAGAAGTCCGAGGTCATGCGGAAGGAGGCGTCGATACCGGCCTTTTTGAGCTGGGCGATGAGCACCGGCGTCAGGTCTTGAAAGTGGGAGAAGATGTCGATGACCATGCTCAGGGGCTGCCCGTCCTTTTCCCAGAAGACCCCGTTGCGTACGTAGCCTTTGCGGGCGAGTATCTCCGCGCTCTTTTCCAAGTCGAAGACTCCCACTTGGTGCTTGGCGACTAAGTCCTCGGCGAGAGCAAAATACCGCTGCATCTGCGGGAGGTCGGGCAAGGGCAGTAGGGTCCATGCACCCGAGTTCTGCCAGCCTATAGCTACGAGCTGTTCGCGGTCGATGGCGTAGTTGACCGCACGGCGCATCTCCGGGTCGGACCAAGGGGCCTCCAGCCCATTGAACCCCAGCGATATGGGCCACCAAGTGATGTAGCTGTACGGCGGCTCGCGGCCTGTCCAAGTAGTGATGTTGCGATTGCGCTCCAATAGGGAGATCATATTGGCCGGACGCAGCTCCAAGCAGGTGTCAATGTTGTTGGCGATCAGGTTTTGGACGCGCTTGTGCTCCTCCATATAGGTTAGGTAGATCAGCCGCTCGACCTGGGGTAACTCCTGAAAGCCAAGTTTCTCAGCCCACCAGCCCTCGCGCAGATCCCAGATCCGTTGGGCTGGTTCCGAGCGCACAATGCGATAGGGGCCGGTCAGAACCGGCCAGCCCTTTTGCAGGTCGAAGTTGGAAAAAGTCAGCGGGTCTTTGCCCTCCCAGATGTGCTTGGGCACGATGGGGACGCCTTGGTCGCCGCTGTGGACGAAATAACTGAAGAGGAAACGCGGGTTGGGTTCCTTGAGCGCGACGCGCGCCGTCAGACTGTCGAGGGCGACCGCCTCTTTGACCCAAGTCGCCATATCCGTCGAATAAACGAGCTGTGGGGCGTGCTCTACGAGCATGTTGATGGTAAAGGCAAAGTCGTGCGCCGACCAAGGATGCCCGTCGCTCCACTCGACGCCCGGACGGATTTTTACCACAAGTTCGGTGTAATCCTCGTTGAAATGGTGGCTTTCGGCGATCCAAGGTATTAGTTCGGAATTTTCCCCGTAGGCGTTAAAAAAATAAAGCGGTTCGTAGAGGAAGTTATATCCTATCCGCGAAATGCTGCCTGGGATGAAGGGGTTGAAGGAGTTGTAATCCTGGATCTGGCCAGAGCAGGTATTGGCTTCGGCGCAGTCTATGATCAAGGTCCGGTTGCGCGGCACCTTTTTGAGAACATATCCGCTCTCGTCGCCACTACAAGCGATGAAGGGTAGGCCGGCTAAAAGCAGGATATAAATAGGCATAGGTTACTTTTCTCTTTAGCCCTGTTGCAGGGCGCCAGCGCGGCTTTGGGCCAGCGCGGCCACGGGGTCGGGGAGTTGGGGGCTGAGCTCAATACTCGCCGGGCCGGCGTACGGGCTCAGGGCGAGGGCGGCGAACGTCGCGGCTAGTGCCTCCTCGGTTAGCACGCCCGCCAGCAGAGGCCAGTGCAGGTCGGCCTCCCCGTCGTTGTCATCTAAGTGTACGTACCCGAGCCGGTCTCCGGCGGCGGCTATGACAGCGGCCGGGATTTCCTTGGACATCTGTAGGTGGCCGGTGTCGAGGAGCAAGTAGAGGTTGGGGTGGTTCAGGCGGGACAAGTACTCCAAGGTCCCGGCAGCCGTCGGCAGCGCCTTACCCGGGAAATGCTCAACCCCAACGCGGATCGTGCGCTCGGCCGCGAAGTCAGCCACTTGCCCCAAGGACTCACCAAACTGGGGCAGGGCGGCTGGGCTGATCCCCGGGACTACATACGCGGTGCCGGCACCGAGAGCAGCGGCGTGGTCGAGGGCCTCCCGGCAGTGGTCGAGGGCGGCTTGTTGAGCGGCGGCTGTTGCGCCGTCGAGGGCCGCGTCGTCTTCCATGTTAAAACACAGCGCGAGGCAGGAGACCGACAGGCCGAGGTCGTCGATGCGTGCTCGCGACGCCGGGCCGACAAAGGTCTTCGCCTGCACGTCAATGGAGCGGAAGCCGATAGCGGCCAGCGCGGCGAGGGCGTCTTCTTCCGAGCCGGTTAAGGCCCAAGCACAACAGGATAGCTCCACGATCCATTCCTTCAATAGGGTTGGCGAATAAAACGTCTCTACCAAGCGGGCAGCACGCCGTAGCAGACGCGGCGGGGCTCCTCTACTTTGGCGAAACCAAGGCGGGCGAGTGCGCGGCCGGGCCGGCGATCCTTCATCACCACTCGGCGGCGGGCGACGCGGCGGGCCTCGCGCAAGTCAGCGGGTGACGGACCGCCCGCCTGGGCCAAGCAGCGGACCAAGTCCAAGCCCCGGGCACGGGCAATGCTCTCGCCGAACATAGGGTCGAAGTAAACCACGTCCCAAGCTGCGTCGGCTTCCTCACGCAGGTACGTCGCAAAGTCGGCGCGACGCACTTGGACGCGTCGCATGGCCAAGCCGAGATCCGGGTCATCGGCGAGCGGGTACGAGGCCATGCCGCGCTCGACCAAGAGTGCCAACAGCGGCGCGGCCTCCAAGGCGCGTACGCGGCCCTCGGGGCCGGCTGCGTACGCGGCCACGATTGCATCGGCTCCTAGTCCGCAGGTGCAGTCGAGGACGCTGGCCCCCGGCGCGATTTGCAGGGCGTCTATCAAGGCGTCTTTTCTCTGTTGCCGCAGGGCGCGCACCCGCAGTTTAGCCATGTTGGGATGGTAGCAAAAGCGCCGCCCGGCGATCCACAGAGCCAGGTTTTCGCGCTCGACTACGAGCAGGCCGTCGAGGTCGGCGCAGGTTTTGGCAAGGGCGGCCCGGGGCCAGTAGGGGCAGCCCATTTCAGCGGCAAGACGGCGTGCGGCCGCGCATTCCCCGGGCCGGGGCCGCGCCACCGTGGTCGTGGCGAGTGCAAACTGCCGTTCCATCTTACCTGCTCGGACTGCGGAATACTTCCAAGATACGTTCCAAAATCTGGTTAGTGGGCTGTAAGGCAAGCTACCGCCTGAGGCAAGCGCCATGAGTCCTACCTCGCCCCCAGACGCCGGCTTCTTGCCGGGTAAAAACCGTTGCTTACGAAGTGATGGATACGGCTCGTTTCTGGTATGCTGCGTCGTCCACCTGCTTGACCAGAAACTCCGCGACATCGGCGCGGGCAATGTGGCGGACTTTCTCGTCTTTGCCGGCGGTGTAATGGCCGGAGGCCGGGGCGTCTTTCAGGATGGCGGCGCGGACGATAGTCCAGTCTAACCTGCTTTCCTTCACTATTGCCTCCTGCGCCGTGTGGTCTGCGTAGATGTTGTGCAGCATTGTCCTGAAGAGAACGCGGGCGAACAACGAGATTTGCCCCCAGCTTTCTCCCACACCAGCGGCAGAGAGGACGACGAGACGCTCTACATTGTGGCAAATCATACCGTCCACGACGTTTCTCGTGCCGGCGGAGAGGGTCGTTTTGTCGCGCAGCCCGTTGCTGCCCAGTGCCACTATCGCCGCCTGATGGTTGGCAACCGCCGCAGCGACCGCGGCTGCGTCCATAATATCGCCTTGGGCACCTTTCACCTCACGGCTGTCAATCTTGTTAGCCGAGCGCGTGAACGCCGTCACTTCGTGGCCCTGTTCCAGTGCTTGCCGCCATATATGCTGGCCGGTTTTCCCGGTTGCGCCAAAGATGATGATTTTCATGGCGATCTCCCTTCGTGCAGCCCGTGCAAGTTTGCATGCAACGCTTTATCCGCCGGGGCAACGCCTTCAATCGTCGATAGTAGGTCTGAGCCATCGGGCTGTCAACCAACCCTGTCGGGCTAGATGGGGGCGAAGCGATCTAGCCGCCAGCGCTCGGCCCAAGTTCTTTCGAGGCGCACGCGCAGGCAGACATCGTTGGCGACATAGGTCTGCTCCAAGACCTGACCCTGCTGGTGTAAACGGGCCAAAAGCCGGCCTTCGGCTTGGGGGACCTGAAGCTCCAAGGTGACGTCTCCAGCAACGCTGTACGTGCGGATTTTGTCGCGTAGCGCGTCGAGGTTGATGGCTTGGCGAGCCGAGACGGCGATGGCGTCTTCGCGGGCCGCGTACGCGGCCACAATCCGCTCTTCTTCGCCGGGAGCTACTTGGTCGATCTTGTTGTACACCATAAGGGTGGGGCTGTCTGCAAGCCCGAGGCTGTGGAGGACTTGTTCGACCGTGGCGATCTGCGATTTATAGTACGGAAAGCTCAAATCGATCACGTGGAGCAGCAAGTCGGCCTCCACAGCCTCTTCGAGCGTGGCGCGGAAAGAGGCGAACAGGTGGTGGGGCAGGCGGTTGATGAAGCCGACCGTGTCGGTGAGCAAGATCTTGTGATTGCGGTCGAGGTCAACGGCGCGAGTGGTCGAATCCAAGGTGGCAAAGAGCTGGTCCTCGACTAGGACATCCGCGCCGGACAGCACCCTCATCAGGGTGGACTTGCCAGCGTTGGTATAACCCATGAGGGCCACCTTAAAAACATCCGAGCGATTTTTGCGGTTGGTCGCCATCTGCACGCCGATCTTGTCGAGCTTGGCCTCTAAGGAGTTGATCTGACGGCGAATCAGGCGGCGGTCGATTTCCAACTGGGTTTCGCCCGGGCCGCGGACGCCGGCTGCCCCCATGCCGCGGATGGCTCCGCCGCCAGCTTGGCGCGAGAGGTGGGTCCAGTAGCGAGTCAGGCGCGGCAAGAGGTAGTTGAGCTGGGCCAGCTCAACTTGGATCTGGGCCGTGTGGGTGCGAGCGTGGCGCGCGAAGATGTCCAAGATCACGGAGCTGCGGTCGAGAATGCGGCGTTTGGTGACGCGCTCCAAGTTGCGCATCTGGGCCGGCGAGAGGTCGTTGTCAAAGACGATCACGTCGGCTTGGCACTGGGCCGAGAGCTGCTTGAGGGCAGCGGCCTTGCCCTTGCCGATGTAGTGCGCTGGATCGATGCGGTCGCGTCCTTGGATCTGGCGCGTGGCTTCGACGAGGCCAGCGGTGGCGACTAAGCGGCCGAGTTCGTCGAGGGAGTGCTCGGCCTCCCAAGCCGGCATCTTGGGCAGGGCGACGCCGACGAGGATGGCGCGTTCTTGGCGCAGAGTGCGGTTTGCTCCCATTTGGGCTTCTTTGGACTTGATGGTGCAGCGTATCAAACACAAACAGAGCGCATCACTTTGTCAACACCGCAAGGACGAATCGAAGGGGCCGATTTTGCGCCTCCAATGTGCAAGCGAGTTGTTGCGACAAAAAAGTCGTCTTTGGCAGGATCATCGACGATTTTGTCGTCCATGTAGGCAAACGGGGTGCAGCGGTGTGCTTCTAACTCGTTGTTTAACATTGACTTTTTTGAGAAATTAAACCTATGGCACTGGCTTTGCTTAATTTGCTTAAAACGTTTGTTTACTATCGAAATGCCGTCCCTAACGCCTACTCTGTTTTGCACATAGCCTATTCGCATACCCGATAACATAACCTGCCCATTCAGCCCTGTGGACGGCCGATGAGTCTGCGGGGCACAACCATCTCTACACCTTGGGAAAACGGTGCTGGTCATGGCCGGAATTTTAATTGCCGATGCCGACACACGCGTTTGTGGCTACATCTATAGGATCTTGAGCAAAAGACAAATCGGGCAGTCGGTTGAGCTGACGACCGACTGCTTCTGTGCGTACGCCAGCCTGCTGTCAAACGAGTACGACCTAGCCATAATAGATGCCCCGCTGCCCAACTTCTCAGTCGGCACCATCCGCAAACTGCGAACGCGGGGCGCGAAGACAAAAATCGTCGTGCTGTGCGACTTGGCGAGTCCCTGCCTGGCGAGAGAGGTCGTGCTGAGTGGAGCACAGGATTTAGTCGAGAAACCCATTTTACTGGACAGCTTTGTCTATAGCCTCAAGAGACATTTAGACAAAAATAGAGTGGATGTGTACGCAGAGATTCAAAGTGCGAATTGGCCGCGTAGTGCTATCTGACACAGGAGAAAAGGGACTGATCATGGGCAAACACAGCGAAGGCAATGCTAACGAGGACCTGTTGCGAGACTTGCGGCTCGCGGTTTGGCGGCACAAAGAACCGGAGGGCGAATTCATGGTCCTATCGCAGATCCGCCAGACCTTGAACCACGCTGGGATCGCTTACGACGGTTGCCGGTTGTACCGGGTGCAAGCCAACAACGGCGAGTGCAAGATGCGCGTCCATCCCTTGACAGCCGACGGGCATTGGTCCCCGCTAACAGAAGGACAGCAGTGGGTGCTGGCGGCGTGGAAATCAGCCACGACCTGCTATCGAGCACCGAGCCGCCACGGAGAACGCGACTGGCTGGCCCAGCAGATGCGTTGCAATATCAAAGCCATTCTCGAAACGACCTTTGATCAAGGTGTCCTAGCCGTTTATCGCCAAAAAGCCATCGCCTGTAGCGATGCGGATGTCGGCTTGTTCAAGGGCTTGGGCGAGGTCCTCAGTGGGCTGTATTACCGACGAGAAGACCTGTCGCAGTTGCAGGCCAAAGAAGTGCAGCTACGCCAAGCGCAGAAATTGCGGGTGATGGGGCAATTGACGGCCGAGTTCGCGGGCGAAATCAACAAACACTTAGAGGTGATCATCGGCGAGGCCAGCCTGCTGCGCGAAAGCGACTTAGCACCCACCGTTGGCGACGGCGTACAAGCCGTGTACGAGGCCGGCCTCCAAGCGCGCAGCACCAGCGAGCGGCTGGTGGCGTGTGCGCGCCAGCAGAAGAAGCGGAAAGAATGGGTCAGCTTCACCCGCCTCGTGCAGGAGACAGCCCTGCTGGTGCGCCGGACGCTCCTGAAAGACCAGATCGAAATCGCCGAGGACATAGCCCCGAACCTGCCCTATATCAAGGCTCATGCCGGCCAGATCCAACAGGTCGTCCTCAACCTCATCCAAAACAGCCGCGAAGCCATAAAGCAGGCGCGAAGCGCGGGACGGATCTCGCTGCGGGTATCGACCCGCCAGGGTTGGATCGTGCTGGAGATCGAGGACAATGGGCCGGGCATTCCCGAGGAAATCCGGGCCGATATTTTTGAGCCGTTCTTCACGACCAAGGCGTCGAGCTATAACAGCGGATTGGGGTTGAGCGTATGCGCGGGCATTGCCCGCGACCACCACGGCCGACTATTCGTCGCAGACTGCGTTCGAGGGGCCTGTGTGGGCTTGGAACTGCCCATCAATCCGCACGCCGCATTAGTGGACAACTAAACCTTGTTGCAAAAGACGCGCTCCTATATGTTCAGGCCCGCAGCGCACAACGCGGGAGATGAAGCGCATGGTCATCGTGCTAATGGGCGTAACGGGCAGTGGTAAGACGACGGTGGGCGAGCAGCTCGCCCAGCAGTTCGGATGGGCTTATTACGACGCGGACGATTTCCACCCGGAAGCCAACGTGCGCAAGATGGCCAGCGGCACGCCGCTTACCGACGAGGACCGCTGGCCTTGGCTGGAGACCCTTTCTGTGGCCATCGACCAGTGGCTCCGTGCCGAGCAAGGGGCGATACTCGGCTGCTCCGCGCTCAAACAGCGCTACCGCGACATCTTGGTCAGCGGGCGACCCGGCGTACAGATCGTCCATCTCAAAGGCTCGAAGGCACTCATCGCCCAGCGGCTCGAGACGCGGCAGCACCGCTACATGCCGGCCAGCCTACTCGACAGCCAGTTTGCGACCCTCGAAGAGCCGCGCGACGCCCTAAGCGTGGACATTGGCCCTCCGCCCGCAGCCATTGCCGCGACCATCCGCACGGCCTTGAATCTCTGATTTAGAGGCAGGGTCATCCCAAGTACACAAATAAGTACACTGCCAAGAAAATCGTCACCAACAACACGCTGCTACTGATAGGCCACGCCCGTGCGAAGACCCCTGTCGGGCCGTGGTAATGGCGCACCTGTTCCACTAGAGAGAAGACCTGTCGCTTGCCCCAAGCAATCAGTCTATCCCTCAATGGCGCACCCACCTGTACGCACAACCGAGCTGCGCTTGGCAGGAGCTTTCGGTAGGTCCAGTCCACGTCGATATTGGCCGAGCGCAGTTCCGGCGGGTAGATGCCCGTCAGCTTGAGCGCGACAAAGGCCAGTGCCGAAAAGAACAGCAACTGGAGCTGTAAGACGATGTGGGTCGCACCGTACGGGTCGTAGTCAACTGGGTAGGGCAGGAGCCTGTACAGATAGTGCGGGAACGAGCCGATGCCAATGCACAGTGCCGCCCCAATCCCCATCGCCACGAGCATGTTGCGCGGTGCTTCGCGGCAGCGGATTCCCGCGTCGTGGGCGAAGAAGGCAAAAAAGGGAATTTTGATGCCGGCGTGATGGAAGACGCCGGCCGAGGCAAACAGCAGCAGCAGCCAGACGACGAGGTGTCCCTCGTTGGCCGCGGCCTGCATGACCATTGACTTGCTGACAAAGCCGCTAAAGAGCGGGAAGGCCGAAATTGACGAGGCCCCGACTATGCAGAAGCCGCAAGTCCAAGGCATAGATTTGTACAGACCCCCGAGGTCTGAGCCGTTGATCCTGCCAGTGCGGTAGAGCACGGCCCCCATCGACATAAAGAGCAGGCCCTTGAAAAGCACGTCGTTGAAGGCGTGGGCAACTGCGCCGTTGACGCCCATACCCGGCCCCAAGCCGACGCCTACTACCATAAAGCCAATCTGGTTGATCATGCTGTAGCCCAACACGCGGCGCAGGTCGTTTTCAATAACCGCATAGAAGATGGGGAACATCGCCATGGCCGCACCGATGTAGAGCAGGCATTCAGTGCCGGCAAAACTACGCGCTAATACATAGACTGCGGTCTTGGTGGTAAAGGAGCTCAAAAAAACCGCGCCGGTGGGCGTGGACTCTGGATAGGCATCCACCAACCACGAGTGCAAGAAAGGGAAGGCGCATTTAATGCCAACGCCGAGGAAGATTAGCCGCGTAGCCCAGCTATCGATGCCTAAATGCCCCAGTGCTAAAGATCCGGTCTGCTGGTAGTGCCAAGCCGTGCCGACCAAGAGCAAAAGACCAGAGCTGACGTGGATCAGCAGGTAGCGTATGCCAGCGGCAATGGCTCTTTCGCTCTGGCTGGCCCATATCTGAAAGACCGAGGTAATCGCCAACAGCTCCCAAAAGATGAAGAGCGCGATGAGATCGCCGGCAAAGACTGCGCCCACGGCCGCACCTGCGTACAGGAAGCCAGTGGCCTGTTGCAGGCGGTCGCGCAGGTGCAGCGAGAAGAGCGCAGCGAGCAAGGCGGCCAAGTGGAAGAGATAGCCAAAGAGCAGGCTGAGCTGGTCAACGCACACCCAGTGCAGTTCGTACCCGGCTAGAAAGCCGACCTGGTCGTCGCCAATCTGATAGCCGAGGAGATTGTAGAATCCGGCCAACGGCAAAAGGAGCAACGCCACCCGCCGCACGGCCAGCGGCAAGACGGGCAACAGCAGCCCACCTACCAGTAGGAAGACCGCCGGGTGTAGGCTAGTCATAGTAATCCTCGCGGCGCATCAGCACCTTGCGTAGCTGGGTGGCCGTCAAAACCAAGAGCACGCAAGCAACAAATCCGTATATCGCGTAAAAGCCGAACCAGCCCTCGACCGGGAAGACGTCCTCGGCAAAGGTCAAATGCCGGTGGAAGAGCAAGTCCAAGCCCAAGAGCAAGACGCATAGAGCGAAGAAGATCCATATCAAGCGGTGGACGTTCTGCGGCAGGTCGAATAGATGTTTTTTTTCTTGGGGCATGGCCTTATCCGCCGATCTGGCGACAGAGCTCGAGGAGCGGATCGGGGTAGAGGAAGAGCACTAGCCCGCCCAGCGCCGTGCAAAAAAGCGGCAGGACGCAGGCCAGCGGAGCTTCCTGTACGCGGCTTTCCTCGGCGGGTGCTGCATAGAAGAAGGCGTTGACAGCCACCGGCAACAGGTAGGCAATGTTGAGCAGCGAGCTTACCAAGAGTACGCCGACGGCCACATACTGCTCCGCGTCCAGCCCGGCGAGGATGAGGTACCACTTGCTCCAAGCTCCTCCCAGTGGCGGCAAGCCAATAATGCTCAGCGAGCCAACGAGAAAGGCCCCCATCGTCCACGGCATTTGCCGACCGATGCCCTTCATGTCGCTGATCTCGGTCTTGTGCAGGGCGACCGCGATGGCCCCAGCGCAAAAGAAAAGGGTGATCTTGCCGCAGGCGTGCATGGCGATGTGCAGACTACCGCCGAGGATGCCATAGCCGTTGGCCAAGGCCGCGCCGAGGACGATGTATGCGAGCTGGCTGACAGTGGAATACGCCAAGCGAGCCTTGAGGTTGTCTTTGGTCATGGCCACTAGCGAACCAATGAGAATCGTGACGCAGGCTACGTAGGCCAGATAAGTACCCAAGCCCGTTTCAGCGAGTAGGTCAATGCCAAAGATATAGATAGCAACCTTTAATACGGCGAAGACGCCGGCCTTGACCACGGCTACCGCGTGCAGCAGGGCGCTGACCGGGGCCGGGGCCACCATAGCGGCGGGGAGCCAGCGGTGGAAGGGCATGAGCGCGGCCTTACCGATGCCGAAGACATAGAGCAAGAGCAGGACGCCGATGGTCCATTTGGCGGCCTTGCCAGCTAGGATGCCTCCGGGGACAAAGGAGAGGGTGCCGGCGATGTGATAAGTAGCGATCACGCCTGTGAGCAGGAAACCAATCGAGGTTGCAAGCAGGATGCCCAAGTAGATGCGGCCTCCCGCTTTGGCCCCCGAGCTACGGTGGTGGGTGACCAGCGGATAGGTTGACAGCGTCAGCGCCTCATAGCAGAAAAACAGCGTCAGCATATTGCCGGCGAAGGCTGCTCCTAAGGCCGCTGAGATCGCCAAGGCGAAGAAGACGAAAAACCGAGTCTGGTTCTCCTCGTGGTGGCCCCGCATGTAGCCAATGGAGTAGAACGAGGTCGCTATCCACAGCCCAGCGGCCACCAGCGCAAAGAGCGCACCGAGCGGCTCAACTTCAAAGGCTAGGGACAGACCCGGGAAGACCTCCACCAAATGCGCTGCCGGCCGGGCACCTGCGACGACTTTGGGCACCAAGGTACAGACGGCAGCAAAGGTGCCCAAAGCGGCGAGCAGGGTCGCGGCCTCGCGCAGGTTGGGGCGGCGGCCCAAAAGGGCGATCAATGGCGCGGCCCCCAAGGGCAGGAGCATGGCCGCGACCATGGCGGTGGGGCCACTCATGGCGCAGGACCCAAAAGCCAGTGCGCCGCCTTGCGGGCGACCCCAGCCGTCAGCGAGGTCTGCACCCCTAAGCCGACGGTGAGCGCGATGAGCAGCCATACGGGAAGCTGCATCGAGAGAGGGGCTTCGGCGATAGGCGCGGCATCTTCGGGCACTGGGCGGAAATAGGCGGTCTCGACAAAGCGCCAGATATAGACCAGTGCCAGCAGCGAACTGACCACCACCAGCGCGGCCACCGGCCACCAGCCCCGCTCCAGTGCGCCTAAAATCAGGTACCACTTGCTGATAAAGCCTACAGTAAACGGTACGCCGATCAGCCCTAAGCCGGCGATTACAAAGGCGCACGAGGTCAGCGGCATGCGCTTGCCTAGCCCACTGAGATCGGCCAATTGCAGAGAGCGGACGCGGAGGAAGATGCAGCCGGCGGCCAAGAAGAGTGCCGCCTTCATCAGCGCGTGATTGAAGATATGGACGATGCCGGCAGTTAGCCCAGTGGCCGAGCCTAAGCTAATACCGAGCATCACATAGCCGATCTGAGCCACGCTCGAATAGGCCAAAAGCCGCTTGAGATCGGTCTGGTAGATGGCCACGGCCGAGGCGATGAAAATGCCCAACAGCACTAGCGGCAAAAGCAGAACATCGAGGTGCATGGTCCCAAAGGCAAAGTCCGCGCCAAAGATCGTGAAGACAAAGCGCAAGAAGGCGTATACTGCGATCTTGGTGGAGGTCGCCGCGATAAAGGCGGTGACGGCCGAAGGGGCATAGGTATAGGCATTGGGCAGCCATATATGCAGCGGAAAAAGTGCCATCTTGAGGGTGAAACCAACGCTTATAAAAGCAAAGGCCGCTTGGATGGTGCGGGTGTGGGCGACTGCTTCAATCCGAGTGGCGAGATCGGCCATGTTGAGCGTACCGGTCATCGCGTACATCAGGCCGATGCCGATCAGGATAAAGGTCGCGCCGATTGCGCCCAAGATCAGGTAGTTATACGTCGCCATGAGGGCGCGGCGATCCCGGCCGAGGCTAATCAGCCCATACGCCGAAAGCGACGAGATCTCCATAAACACGAAGACATTAAAGGCGTCGCCGGTAATGGCAATGCCCAGCAAGCCAGTGAGACAAAGCAGGAAGATCGCGCAGAAATGTGGGCGGCGTTCTGCTTCTATTTCGCTCGCCGCACTCGCCGGCGCGTAGGTCAGGACCACAGCACCGATCAGTGCCACCAGTAAAATTAGATACGCATTGAGGACATCTACCCGGTACTCGATACCCCAAGGTGCGCTCCAGCCGCCTAGGGCATAGGAGATGGGGCCGTAGGAGAGCACTTGCTGCAATAGCATCACGGCCAGTGCCAGTGTGCCCCAGCCGACGGCCACGACAAACGGCCACAGCAAGCGCTGCGGACGCAGCAATAGGCAGAAAGGCGCAGCAACCAGCGGCAAGATGATCTGCAGGGCAGGCAGATGGGCGTCGATCACGACCCCTCGCCTTGGCGTTGGATCTCGTCCTCTTCAATGGTCCCGTAGGCCGCGCGGATGCGCACCACTAACGCCAATCCCACAGCGGTGGTAGCAATGCCGACGACAATGGCGGTGAGGATGAGAACGTGGGGCAGTGGGTTGGAGTACGTCGTCACGCCTTCGGCGAGGATGGGCGCGGTCCCCCCATCGACTTTACCCATGCTAATGTAGAGCAAAAAGACCGAGGTTTGGAAAATATTGAGGCCGACCAGCTTCCTGATCAGGTTGCCGCGGGCGATGACGTTGTAGAAGCCGGCCATCATCAGGAAAACGGCGATCCAGTAGTTGTACAGACCGAGGAACGTCATGGCCGCCCCCGGCTGGCGAAGTCGCAGAAGGTATTGATTAGCACGGCGGCGACCGTAATGCCAACCCCTAGCTCAATCAGCAAAATGCCATAGTGCTCGCCGTGAGTGGCCTCGCTGGCCAGCACTTTGTACTCGAGGAAATTGCCCCCAGCCAAGAGACAGGCCAAGCCAGTGCCGATATAGAGTAGGAGTCCCAAGGCGAAAAAGACTTGGACGCGGCCAGAAGGGGCCACCCGGCGCGCCTCCGCAACTCCGTAGATCAGGGCGTAGAGAATAAAGGCCGCGGCGAAGATCACACCCGCCTGAAATCCCCCACCGGGGCCGAAGTCGCCGTGGAACTGCACGTAGAAGGCAAAGAGCAGGATCAGCGGGATGAAGGGCTTGGATACGACGCGGAGGACCATCGCGTGTCGCATCGCTTGATCAGCGGCGGCGTCCAATGCCGTGCCGCTACCGCGCAACAGCAGGAGCACTGCTAGCCCAGCGGTGAAAATCACCGTTACCTCGCCCAAGGTGTCGTAGCCTCGGTAGCTAGCCAGCACTGAGGTGACCATGTTGGGGATGCCGATTTCCGTGGGAGACTCGGCAATATAGCGGGGGGCCACGTGTTGGTGGATCGGAGCGGCCGGGTCGCCCAAGTGCGGCATGTCGAGTGTGCCATAGACCAGCGCACCGCCGGTCAGGAGGCAGACGAAGAGGCCGCTCCAAGAGTGTTGGGATTGGGTCTTTTCTCTCGGCCCGGTCGAAGAGAGCGCAGCCAGAAAGAGCACCGTTGCTAGGCCAGCACCCACCGCCGCTTCAGTGAAGGCCACATCAACCGCGTCGAGGGTGGCAAAGATACAGGCCGAGAGCAAGCTGAAGATGCCAGTGAGCACCACCGCGGCAAAAAGGTCGCGCACTTGGATAATGGCCACGGCAATGACGGCGAGGAATGTCATCAGCGCGATGTCAACTAGCGCGATAGTCACTATTCCTCCTCAGTGCCTTGGGGGACAAGCCCACTGTGCCGCGCCGCGCGGGCGATGGCGTGGGTAGCAACGGGGCTAGCCATCAGCAAGAAGAGCGCGATCATCACCAGCTTGACAGTCGCTAGGGACAGGCCGCTCTGGAACATGAGTCCCAAGAGGACCAAACCCGCGCCCAACGTATCGGTGACACCGCCGCCGTGCATGCGGCTGTAGAAGTCGGGCAGCCGCAGAAGGCCCAAGCCGCCAACGAAGCAAAAGCCAGCCCCCAACAACAGACAGGCCCAGCTAGCATAGTAGAGCAGTGCTTCCATCAGGCGTGGGCCTCCTCCTCTCCAGCGGTCGAGACGTATTTGAGGATGGCGATGGTGCCGATGAAGTTGATCATCGCATAGACCAGCCCCAAGTCGAGAAAGTCGGGCCGACCGGTCAAAAAGCCGATGACCGACAAAAGCAGCACGGTCTTGGTGCCGAACATATTGACGGCGAGCACGCGGTCGTACACAGTGGGGCCTTTTAGGGCACGGATCAAGGCCAGCAACATGGTGGCCAGCACTCCTATCATCGCCGCGGCAAACACTATCGCCCTCCCTCCAAATCGGTTACGCGGCCGTCCAAGGCCCCAGAGCGCACATCCTCGGCGGCTTCGCGGGTCAGGGCGTGGACATCAATGGTGCCTTCGTCGGCCTCAACGGCGACCGTGCCCGGCGTTAGGGTGATGGAGTTGGCGTAGATAACTTGCCCCAAGTGGGTTTTTTGGCTCGCCGCGACTTGGATCACGCGGGGTGCCAGCGGCAGCCGAGGATGCACGATCCGCCGCGCGACATCGATATTGGCTTTGGTTATCGCCCAGAGGAACCAAGGCATATAGCGCAGCAGGCCAAGGATCAGGTGACTGGGGTGCCCTTCGGGATCGACGATCTGCATGCGGCGGCAGAGCGCGACGACCAGAAGACACGAGAGTACGCCCAAGCCCAAGAGCAGGGCCGTATAAATGCCCGACAAAAACAGCCAGGTCAAAAACAGTAGGGCGAAAAGACTGAGCGTTCTGTGTGGCGCATTTGGCAAAATAAGCCCTCGATTCTCGTTGCAACAAGTGGACATAATTTCTGCAATTGCGGGTTGGGATGCAAGAAATGGTCGGGGCTTGGAGTTCGGCTCCAGCGGCCAGCAGTGAGCGAGATTCTCTCTGGTCCATACTTATGGTACCCCTCGATGGACGCTATATTATTATGTATATCGCAGAATGGGCGGGTATCACCTGCGCTTGCGCGAGCGCGAAATTCAGGTTAAAAGGACGGAGAAATCGCTAGCTGGCTATCTCGGCGTCGAGGGGATATTGGCTCCCGGAGAAGTAGAGGCGTTTATCGCCTTGATCCGCTCAGCGATTGACGACCCAGTACGTCGTCTCGATCTCTTTTGAACCTGCGTACGGCTGGCCGTCGTGGGTGCCCAAAAGCTGCCAGCAGCTAAATCCTGCTAGGCGCAGCAATAGCTGAAATTCTTCTTTGTAGATCCACCGCGCCGTCATGGGCACTATCGCTGTTTCTCCGTCGTAGGCAAAGAACCACTCGTAGTGCTCAGTCTGCTCGCCCAGATCAACGATCTTTTTGAACCAGACACTAATCCGGCGGCCTGTTTGGGGATGGGGGAATTCGCCGAATGCCTCCAGCGACGAGGACGGACCAACGTGGGCAAGCAGGTCGCCGGCAAGCGACGGGATGTAGAAGTTCATCAGTAGCCGTCCGCCAGGCACCAGATGGGCGCGGATGCGTTCGAGACAGGCGATTTGGGCTGCCTGTTTGGGCAAGAGCATGAACGAGCTGGCCGGAATTAGGATGGCCGCAAAGGACTGGTCGTAGCAGAAGTCAACCATGTCCTGACAGCAGACGCGGCGGTCGATATCGCCCAACCCCAAGGCCGCTGCCTTGCGGCGCAAAACGGCCAGCATCCCTAGGGCGCAATCGAAACCCCTGATGTCAACGCCTTGGCGCAAAAGGCGAAGCAGAATCGAACCAGTGCCGCAAGCCGCTTCGAGGACCGGACCCGTCTCTCCGGAGAGCTGCACACTATAGAATTGGAACTCGCGTTCGTGCGTCTGCTGCCTTGCGCCCCGCTCGTTCCACTGGTCGTATATCAGCGGCCACCAAGGATTGTCGTAATTGGCGTCAGTCACAAGTGCAGGCCCTCCATTTGGGCACGGCCCATGGTCTAGCAAGGGGGAATTTCTTGCTTTGTGTACCAACCGTCAGCGCACATTCAAATAAAGGGATGATAGGCACTAATCGCTAGAATGTGCAACACCAGCAAAGGAAAAGCACCATGGACGCTCAACAGCAGTACCTCTTCGACTTGCAAGGCTACATCGCACTCAAGGGCGTCGTGCCCGCAGCGGTGGTCGCCGCCTGCAATCAGGTTCTGGACCGCTTCGAGACCATGGAGGAGGCCGATTACCCACCGCCGCTATGTTTGGGCGACCGGCGCACGCAACAGAACCTCTATATTTCAAACATTCTCGAAGGGGACGAAGTCTTCCGCACGTTGATCGATATTCCCGCGGTCCTAGATGTGGTCGCCGCAGTCACCGGGGGGCCGTACCGACTCAATCACACCTATGCGATCTATCGCTGGGGCGGCGGTTACACTGGCCTGCACATGCACGGTACGCCCATCATTCCCAAGTGTCAGTATCACTGCCGCAACGGGCAGATGGTCTCAACCCTGACCAAGGCGGTCTTTCCCCTGATCGACTGCGCCGAGGAAGACGGCTGTTTCGCAGTGATCCCCGGTGCTCACAAAAGCAACTTTCCCAGGCCTTGGGGCCATCACCCAGACGAAAATCCGGCGCTGCAAGCAGTGCCGGCAGCCGCCGGGGACGCCATCATCTTTACCGAGGCGTTGACCCACGGCTCGCTGGTCAATATTTCCGGTCGCCCGCGCCGGACCCTATATTATTGCTACAGCACAGGATATATGCCCGACTGGGGTGGGCAGAACCTGCGCTTCAGCAACGAAATCTACGAGGCATTGCCCGAGCAACAGCGCGAAATACTCAGGCTAAAATGACGGAGAAAAGGCCATGTTGACACAAGAACAGACCACCAGCTACCACGAGAAGGGCTACCTCGGCGTCGAGGGGGTATTGGCCCCCGGAGAAGTAGAGGCACTGCGGCAGATCACCGACGAGTTCATCGAGCAGTCGCGGGCCGCGAGCGAAAGCGATACCGTATTCGACTTGGAGCCGGGACATGCGCCCGACAACCCCAAGCTGCGGCGGCTCAAAAGCCCGGTCGCCCAGCACGAAATCTACCGCAGCACCCTGCACCACGAGCGGATTCTGGACATCGTTACCCAGTTAATCGGCGAGCGAATCCGCACCAACGGCGACAAGCTCAACATGAAATCCGGCGAGTTCGGCAGCCCGGTGGAGTGGCATCAGGATTGGGCTTTTTATCCGCACACCAACGACGACCTGCTCGCCGTGGGAGTGTGCATCGACGATATGAACGAGACTAACGGCTGCTTGCTCGTCATCCCTAAGTCGCACAAGGGGCCGATCTACAACCACCACCTCGAGGGCCATTTCGCCGGCGCAGTGACCGCGACGGATTTCGACGACTCTGCGGCCGAAAAGGTCGAGCTAAAAGCCGGCGGCATCTCTATCCACCACGTCCGCGCCCTGCACGGCTCCCTGCCCAACACCTCGCCGCATCCGCGCCGACTCCTGCTCTTGCAGTATTGCGCCGGCGACTCTTGGCCTTTGGTGCCGGCGACCGATTGGGAGGGCTATTGCCGGACCTTCGTGCGCGGCGAGCCGAGCCGGCACATCCGCGTCGCCGATGTGCCTGTGAGTATGCCGATGCCCGGGGCCAAGGTCGGCGGCTCCATCTACGCTACCCAGACCGTATTGCGCCACTCGACCTTCGGATCGGTGAAAACCGCAAAGTCCGCCTAACACTGCACACTGCGTCCATGAACCTGCAACACCTGCGCTACTTCCTCGCCGTGGCGCGCACGGGCGGCTTTACCCAAGCGGCGCGCCAGATGAATGTGACTCAGCCGACGATTTCCAGCGCGGTCTTGGAGCTGGAGAAGAGCATGGGGGTCCAGCTCTTCAACCGCGACAATCGGCACGTGGCCCTGACGACCGAGGGCCGCCTACTGCTGAGCTACGCCGTCCAGGTCGCGGACTTGCTAGAGGAGGCAAGTGAGCGGCTTCAGCGGAGCGACCTAGAGCCGGGAGGAGGCTTTCAGTTTGGGGCGGTGGACGCGGCCGTCATCTATCTCCTGCCGGAAATTCTCAAAGAGTACATGCGCCGCTATCCGGGCGTCGCGCTCAAGACCCAAGTCGCCCCCTCGCGTTATCTCATCGACGACCTGCTGATGCAGCGCTCTGAATTCGCACTGATCCACTTACCCTACACCCATCCCAAAATCGACGCCGTGCCGATCTACTGCGATGACATGCCCTTGGTCGTCGGGCCAGAGCATCGCTTTGCTCGGTGCGGGGCTGTCGCCCTCGTCGAAGTGGTGGAGGAACCCCTAATCCTCTTTCACGCCGACTCGGTCTCGCGCAAGGTAGTTGACGAGAAGCTCGCCGAAGCAGGCCTAGCGCCGGGCGCGGTGATGGAGCTGCGTAGCCCAGAGGCCATGCGCAAGTTGGTGGAGGCCGGAGTGGGCATCTCGTTTTTGCCGCGGCTGACCATCCGCGAGTCGCTGGCGAGCGGTGCGCTCAAGACCGTGGATGTGCGCGGCGTGGCCTTTGAGCGCGAAATCGGCGTGGCTTGGCGTCGAGGCCGCTACTTTGGCCAAGCCGTGCGGCTTTTGCTCGAAGCCGTGTTCGCCGCATACGGCGGACGGGATGAGTGGCTGCAAAAGGTCGCTCCGAAAAGCTAATACGAGGTCCTTGACCCCCGCGATATTGCCACGCTTCAAGCTAGCGGCGTTCTTAATTTTTAACGGATGTTACGCAGCTTTTGTCCTGCCTGCGCTTCACCTTGCGGCAGCAAGATAAGCCGGCATCCAGCGTACCCCTCGTCGGTTCGGGCTTGGGTGACCGCTGAGCGACGCGACGACTCGACGGAGGGTGCTGAAGCCTGTCTCCGTGCAGACGGGGTCCGCATCGTGCGCGGGAATGACAATGGGGGCGGCAGGAAGCTGCTGACGATAACGACTGCGTAACGTCAGTTTTTAACCCAAAACTGAGAGCGAGCACTATGATCGACCCAAAGGCCGTGCGCGCCCATCCCGACGTCATGCGCGAAGCGATACGGGTGCGAAAGGTTGACCCGGCCAAAGCCAATGTAGATCGCTGGTTGGCCCTCGACGCAGCGCGGCAAAAGCTGCAACGCGACATCGACGCGCTCAATAGCGAGAAAAAGCAACTGGCGCGGCTCGGCCGCACTGACCCGGACGCGGCGCGGCAAAAGGGGCGTCAGTTGCGCGAGCGCGGGCGAGTGCTGGAGCACGAGTTGGAAACCGTCGTCGCCGAATGGCAAGCAATCATGGATTGGTTCCCCAATTGGCCGCATCCCGACATGCCCGCCGGTGCTGGCGAGGAAGACAACGTCGAAGAGAAGGCTTGGATTCCAGGGCAGGGCTATCTAGCCGCCGACAAGCTAGGCCGCGGAAACACCAGCGCCCAATACATGCCCAAGCGGCCCCTGCATGCCCAAGACGACGCCTTTGCGCCCCTCCATCACGCTGAACTCGGCGTCAAATTAGGCGGTATCGACACCTTGCAGGGCGGCCAAGTCTCCGGCTCGCGCTTTGCTTATTTGCGCGGCGATGTCGCCCGGATGCAATACGCCCTGAGCCAGCTACTCATTGACGAGCTTTTAGCGCGTGGGTACGAGATGTTCGTGCCGCCTCTCCTGGTGAGGGAGCGCTCGCTATATGGCACTTCGCACTTTCCGGAAGGACGCAACCAAGTCTATGCCATTAAGACCGATAACGTAGAAGAAGGGGCCGAGCTTTTCCTAGTCGGCTCCTCTGAGCCGGCCAATTTCAGCTACTTCATGGACCAGACCTTGAACGCGGCCGAGTTGCCCGTCAAGCTCTTTGCCTATACGGCCTGCTTTCGCTCGGAAGCCGGGTCTTGGGGCCAAGACGTAAAGGGCATCAAGCGCATGCACCAGTTCGACAAAATCGAAATGAACGCCGTGTGCCTGCCCGATCAATCCGCGGCTCTGTACGAGGAATTCGGCCAAATCAACGAATGGATCCTGCAAAAGTTGGCCTTGCCCTACCGGGTCGTCGATAAGTGCCACGGCGACGCCGGCTATCTGGCCAGCCATCGGCAGCGGGACATGGAAGTGTGGATGTCCGGGACGGGCGAGTTCATGGAGGTAATGACCGACACCAACGCCACGGACTATCAGGCCCGGCGCTTGAACATCCGCTACAAGGGCGCGAGCGGGCGGGGTTTCTGCCATCTAGTCAACGACACGGGTTGCGCGATGGGCCGGCTGCTGATCGCCATTTTGGACAACTATCAACAACCCGACGGCGCAATACAGGTCCCCAAACCCTTGCAACGGGTCGTAAAGAAAAGTGCCCTGCAACCGAAAGGCGCGTGATGGGCAAGCGACTCGATGGCCGGGCAATTGCGGCCCAAGTGCAAGAAGAGCTGCGGGCGGACATCGCGCACCTGAAGCGGGAGCACGGTCTAGTGCCGGGCTTGGCGGTCGTGCTGGTGGGGGACGACCCGGCCTCGCTGTCCTACGTGCGCGCCAAGGGCCGAGCCTGCGAAGCCCTCGGCATTCACTCCGTGCAAATAGATCTGCCGGCCAATTCCAACACTGAGGACGTGCTAGCCACCGTCGAGCGGCTCAACGCCGATGACGCGATCCACGGCATCTTAGTGCAGCTACCGCTGCCAAGCCAAGACGAGCAACAAGTCCTCAACGCCATTGATCCGGACAAGGACATTGATGGTTTGCACCCGGTCAATTTGGGCCGCCTCGTGCGGCAGGAGGAGTGCTTTTGGCCCTGTACGCCGCACGGGGTCTTGCAGATCCTCAGCCGCAGTGGGGTCGAGGTAGATGGCCAGCACGTGGTCGTGGTCGGCCGGAGCACTCTCGTGGGGCGGCCCGTAGCCATCTTGCTGGGGCACAAGGCAGCCGGGGCCAATGCCACGGTGACCGTGTGCCACACCGGCACCCGCGACCTCGGGCACTTTACGCGCCAAGCGGACATCCTAGTGGTGGCGGCAGGGTTCCCCCGTGGCATCACCGCGGATATGGTCAAAGAAGGTGCCGTGGTAATCGACGTGGGCATCAACCAAGTTGACGATCCCTCGCGCGAACGCGGCTGGCGTCTCGTCGGAGATGTGGACTACAAACAGGTGCGCGCGAAGGCCAGCGCGATCACCCCCGTACCCAATGGGGTCGGGCCAATGACGATTGCGCTGTTGCTCTACAACACGGTGTGGGCGGCCAGGCGGCAGGTGGAGCTGGAGTAGAGTTGCAAAGGGGAACTTCGATATGACGACAAAGCAAATCCTTAGCAGTCCTCAGCAGTCCTCTTCGGGCCTATTGCGAAAGGGGCTAAAGGCTACCTTTGCCACTAGGCAGGAGACCGAGCATGGCTACCGATCATTTTTTGATGCCCCTACCCCTCGACCGCTGCTACCTCATCTAGCCTCGGCCCAGTGGACCAACCCCATTTCCAAGGGATTTTGCAGGTCTGGGTGCGAGGGTACCACGCGCAGAGTGTAGCCGTGTGAGCCAGCCGCGATGCACGTGAAAGTGCCGACGAAGTGGTGGGTGCCGTCGCCATTGTGACCGGCCAATTCCAGCGGGTACACCTCGGTTTGCGCGAACTCGTGCTGGGCGTTGAGGCGGCCGGCGTAGAGCTCGACGCGAACATCCTCTGGGGCTAGCTCGCCCAAGGCCACCGCGGTGCGCAACGGCACCTGCATCCCTACCTTGAGCAGCCGCGGAAATTCGGCATCCACCTCGCCGATCTGAACCTGCGCCCACTTGGAGCGCACGTGCGACTTCCAATGCGTCAGCCGCTGAACCCGCTCGCGGTCGGTCGCCAATTCCTCAAAGCGGGCTTGTCCGGGCAAGTAGAACCTCTCGACGTACTCGCGGACCATGCGGTGCGTGTTGTATTGCGGCGCAAGCTGGGCGATGGTCTCCTTCATGCGGGCGATCCAATCGCCGGGCAGTCCGTCTGCATCGCGCTGGTAGAAGAGCGGGATCACTTCGGTCTCTAGCAGGTCGTAGAGCGAGTTGGACTCGACCTCGTCTTGGTAGTGTTCGTCGTCGTAGTCCTCGCCGCGGCCAATCGTCCAACCAGCGTGCTTGTCACAGGCTTCGTCCCACCAGCCGTCGAATACGCTGACATTGAGCACGCCATTGACCGCGGCCTTCATGCCAGACGTGCCCGAAGCCTCCAAGGGGCGGCGGGGATTGTTGAGCCAGACATCGCACCCTTGCACTAAGTAGCGGGCGAGGTTCATATCGTAGTCTTGCAAAAAGAAAATCCGGCCATTAAAGGGTGCTTGCCGTGCAAGGTGGACGATTTGGCGGATCAGCTCTTTGCCGGCATCGTCGTGGGGGTGGGCCTTGCCGGCGAAGAGAATCTGCAAGGGCCGCTGCGAGTCGGAGAACAGGGCCTTGAGCCGCTCGATATTGCGGAAAATCAGGTTGCCGCGCTTGTAGGTAGCAAAGCGGCGGGCAAAGCCAATGGTTAGCACCTCGGGGTCGAGCCGCGCTAGAGCCTGTTCAATTTTGGCCAGCGGCGCACCTTGGCCCTGCATCTGCTGGCGCAGGTGATGGCGGGTTACGTCAATCAACCGCTTGCGTCGGTGCTGGTGCGTGTTCCACAACTCGCGGTCGGGGATGTGATAGACCGGGTCCCAATCGCGCTCGTCGGCCGATACAAAGTGCCAAGTGTCGCCGAGATGGCGGTCGAACAGCTCGGCCATTTCCAGCGAGATCCACGTGTGGAGATGGACGCCATTGGTGACGTGGCCGATGGGGATTTCGCGCTCTGAAAAGTCGGGCCACAAGCCCCGCCACATGCGGCGGCTAACCGCGCCGTGCAGGCGACTGACGCCATTGGCCCGGCCCGAGAGCCTGAGTGCCAAGACCGTCATGCAGAAGTCGGCGTGGGGATCGCGGGGGTCAACCCGGCCCAAGCCGATAAATTCCTCGTGCGACAGGCCGAGCCACTCGCGGAAATAACCCAAGTGCGCCTCGACCAAGTGCGCGGGGAACCAGTCGTTGCCCGCCGCGACCGGGGTGTGTGTAGTAAATACATGGCCCACGACGCTGGCCTCGCGGGCCATAGCAAACGAATAGCCGTGCTCGGCCATGAGCCGGCGAATCCGCTCTAGGGCCAAGAAGGCCGAGTGCCCTTCGTTCATGTGGCAGACAGTGGGTTCGATGCCCACGGCTTGGAGGGCGCGCAGGCCGCCGATGCCGAGGAGGATCTCCTGCCGAATGCGCATGGCCGCGTCGCCGGCGTAGAGGCGGGCGGTAATATCGCGGTCCGCAGGGGCGTTTTCGTCGAGACTGGTATCGAGCAAATAGAGCCGCACCCGACCCACTTGCACCTGCCATATCCGCGCCTGTACCAAGCCGTGGGCAAAGGGAACCTCAATGGTCAGGTGTTCTCTGTCGCGGGTGAGGACCGGCTGTACGGGCATCTGGTAGAAGTCGCTTTCCGGGTTGTGCTCTGTCTGCCAGCCATCGGCGTTGAGGGCTTGGTGGAAATAGCCCTCTCGGTAGAGCAAGCCGACTCCGACGAGGGGAATGCCTAGATCGCTGGCGGCTTTGAGATGGTCGCCGGCGAGTACGCCCAAGCCCCCGGAGTAGATGCGCAGGCTCTCGGTCAGACCGAACTCCGCCGAGAAGTACGCAACCTGTAGCTGGCTCTCGCCGTGCGTCTGGCCAAACCACGCCGGATGGGACAAATAGCCCTCGAATTGCTCGACGATGCGCTCGATGCGGCCCCGCAGTTGCTCGTCGGCGATTAGGGCATCGAGCTGGTCCGGCCGCAGGGAAGCCCAAAAGCGCAGGGGATCGCGCTGGCTAGCGAGCCAAGTTTCCGGGTCAATCTGGTAAATGGTGCGGATGGTTTCCTTGCTCCAAGTCCACCAAAGGTTGTGCCCCAACTCCCATAGCGGTGTCAGTTGCTCGGGTAAGGACGGGATAATATTGAGGCGATGTAGAGGTTTCATTCTTAGTTTCTTAATTCGATTAGGTTGAAAGGACGCCCTAAGACAGCGGAGAAGGTGCGTTTTGTCAAGGTTAGCTTGAAGCCTTTAGGCTTTTAGCCCTCGGGCGAAGTGCATAGGAGTGCGAGGTCTTACTTCGCCCGAGCGCAAATCCTATCTTTTAACACTCTTTTAACACTCTGCCGTGGATCGGGATCAGCAAAAGCCCAAGCTAAGCCTTCAGGCTTGGCATCTACCAAGAACATTTCAGGAGCATGTTATGAGCCATACGCCCGAAGTAATCATCAGTGGTTTCGCCGACGAAGGGCCGGCTGACAAAAAGGCCGAAGCCCAGCTAACCATGCTCGCAACGCTGGGCATGTCGCACTACAGCTTGCGCTTTGTGGACGTGGGACAAGGCGTAAAAAACGCGATGCACCTAACGCGGCCCGAGGTCGTGCGGCTGCGCCAATTGCACGGCGAATTTGGGATTGCGGTGGCCTCAATCGGCTCGCCGATCGGCAAGGTCAAGCTGTGCGATGTGGAAGACGGCTCGGCCAACACCTATATCCCATTTGACCAGTACTTGCGACAGGACGTGCAGCGGGCTGTGGATTTGGCCGGCGAGTTCGAGACGCGGCTGATCCGCGGGTTCTCCTTTTACCATCCCCAGGGCGAGGACCCAGCCGGTTACGTGGAACCGGCGGCTGAGCGGCTGGCGAAAATCGCCGAGGTCTGCAGCCGGGGCGGGGCCATTTTCGGCCTAGAGGTCGAGGCCAACCTCGTCGGTCAGAACGGGCGGCTCCTGCAAAAGCTCTACGAGATGGTGGACCACCCCAACTTGTGCCTTATTTTCGACGGCGGCAACCTGTCGAGCCAAAATTTCACCTCGGTCGAAACCCTAGCCGAGTATCGTGCGATGCGCGAGGGGATTGGCTGGATGCACATCAAGGACTACAAGATCGACCCGGCCCTCCAATGGGAGGGCGTCGTGGACGAGGAGCGGCTCAAAAATTTTGTGCCCGCCGACCGCGGCGATTCCGGGCACGAGGCCATATTGCGCGACTTCCGCACCCGCATCCCGGCCCTAGAACGCGAGCTGAAGCAAAAGGGGGTCCCCGGCGTATTCCTCGACCTAGAGCCGCACCTAAAGGGCGGCGGACAGTTTGGCGGCTTCAGCGGCGTCGATGGGTTCGGGGTTGCGCTGCGGGCCCTGCTCAACCTGCTCGACTACGTGGGCATCGGCTACGCATTGACGGACTACGAGGCCATCGCCCGGCAGCCGGACTAGCATCCTTGCGCCACCAGCTCCTCGTGCCGCTTTTGGAAGGCCGCGCTGTTGTCGTCCTCAATCACTTTCAAATCGACACCTTGCTCAAAGCCTGGGATGTTGCCGGCGTAGAAAGCCCGCTGATAGCGGTCTTCAGCGGTAAATTCCCACTCCCGCGCTTTGCTGCCACCCGGCCAGTACACGCAGAGAATGCGCTTTTGGGCTAAGTAGCGGTGCTTGGGCGTAGGCTCTTCAGGATCCACTCGGTAGGTTGCAATCGCCTCTTCATCTACGGAGACGCCCAAGCCGGGCGCGTCTGGAACCGGCATATAGCCATCGCGGACCTCAATAGGCTCTTGCAGCAGGTCGTCCTCCCACAGCTCGTGGCAGGTGATATAGGGCAGTTGGGCGTGCGAGAGCACCGCGCCGAGGTGCGCCGCATAAGCGGTGGTGAGGCCAGCGCCGACGAGCTGGAGCCAAAAGGGCTTGTTGTGGGCGGCCGCGAGGGTTGCCGACCGCCGGGTCTCGGTCGCGCCGCTGCCGATGACGAAACCATCGCAGCAGTTGTTGCGCAGATATTGGTCTTGGTAGTGCTCGACAATGGGTTTGCGCACCCGCTCGCGCAAAATTCGCGCCCCATCTACGTCCGAGTGCAGGTAAAACGGGCTTTCGTACATACCGACATTGGGGTTTTCGTCGAGTTTTTGCAGGATGATTTCGGCCTTGGCTTGGTTGAGCAAGAAGCCGTTGAAGTCAACGTCGAATTTGTAGTCGGCCGGGACGACCTCGGCGACCGCATCGGTTTGGGCGATGATGTCGCGCCAAGGGCGGGCTTTCATCTTAAAGGTGGTGTACCCGCGCTTTAGCGATTCCTCGGCCTCGGCGACCCAGTCTTGGGGCGGCATATCTATATCCCACCAAGATATGGGGCAGCGGTCGCGGAGCTTGACGCCGAGCAGCGCGTGTACGGGCACGCCGTTGTCTTGACCCACTAGGTCGAGGCAGGCAACTTGAGGACCAAAGCCAATATCATCGCGGTTTATCAGGCTGGCTGGGTTTTGCCCAACGAGGCCATCGATGGCTGGCTGGCCGTGGCTGTCGGCCCAGCCCACGAGGCCGTTGTCCGTCTCTAAGCGCACGACCCACACGCGCTCGTCGTGGGTAGAAGCACGTTGCATGGCGCGGGTGACGTGTTCGGCGTAGAAGGGGATGTTGAGGGCAATGGATTCAGCGTGGGTGATCTTCATGGGGCCTCCGCGGATGATGGGTCACAGGCGAATGGACAGAAGACACGCAAAAACTCGCATGTGAGCAACCGTTAATTTAGTGGTTAGTGATCCGCGACCAGAACCCTCTTTGGGAGTGGCGGCGGGAAACTGATCACTAGCCACTGATCACTAGCCACTGATCACTAGCCACTGATCACTAACCACTGATCACTAACCACTAATAAAAGGCAACGCCATGAGCAGGATGTGTGAAACCTTTGTAGAACGCCTCCACGAACTGGCCGACATAAACCACGCGCAGGGGCTGATGAGCTGGGACCAAGAGACCTATATGCCGCCACGGGGCGCAGCCATGCGGGCCAGATCGCTGGGGACCTTGGCCGGTCTGTATCACGAGCGGCTCACCGCACCAGAGTTGGTCGCGCTCGTAGCAAACCTCAAAGACGCCGAGCTAACAGGCGACGCGGCCGTCAATGTCCGCGAAATTGACCGCCAGCAGAGCCGGTCGCTCAAGCTCCCCAAGGAGCTAGTCGTCGAGCTGAGCCAGACCGAGTCCTTGGGGCACGAGGCTTGGGTCGAGGCGCGAAAAAAATCGGACTTCGCGCTCTTCCAGCCTTGGCTGGAGAAAATAGTTGCGCTCAAAAAGGAGGTGGCCGAGCGAATCGGGTACGAAGGCGCGATGTACAACGCGCTACTCGACGAGTACGAGCCTTATGCACGGGCCGAGGAGATCGCCCCAGTTTTTGACCAACTCAAAGCGCAGCTCGTGCCGCTAGTCGAACAGATCGCCGCCACCGGACAGTACCCGGCGCGGAGTGTACTCGACCAAGAATACCCCATCGAGCAACAGGAGCTTTTGGGACGGCAGGTGTTAGCGGACATGGGCTTCGACATGCAGGCCGGGCGGCTCGACTTGGCAGTGCATCCGTTTTGCTCGGGCACATCCCGCAACGATGTGCGGCTGACGACGCGCTACAGTGCCGACTGGCTGCCCGGCGCGCTCTTTGGCACCATCCACGAGGGCGGGCACGGGCTGTACGAACAGGGCTTGCCCGCCGACGCCAGCGGCACCCCGGCCGGCGAGAGTGTCTCGCTGGGGATACACGAGTCGCAATCGCGGCTGTGGGAGAACATGGTCGGCCGCAGCAAAGCCTTTTGGATGCATTACCTGCCCAAGCTACGAGCGCTTTTTCCCCAGCAGCTCAGCGCGGTTGATCTAGACGCCTTTTACGCAGCGGTCAATCAAGTCGAGCCTTCGCTGATCCGGGTCGAGGCCGACGAGGTGACGTACAACCTCCACATCTTGCTGCGTTTTGAACTGGAGTGCGACCTAATTGAGGGGCGGGTTGCGGTGGCTGAGTTACCCGCGGCGTGGAACGAGCGGATGGAGCAATACTTGGGCATCCGCCCCCCCGACGACGCCCGTGGTGTGCTCCAAGACACGCACTGGTCCTGCGGCCTGCTGGGCTATTTCCCGACCTACGCGCTGGGCAACCTGTACGCGGCCCAGTTTTTTCACCAAGCCCACCAGGACTTGCCCGACCTCGAAGCACAGATCGCGCAGGGCGTGCTCGGACCGCTTAAAACTTGGCTCAACGAAAAAATCCACGTCCGGGGCGCACGGGCAACGGCCAGCGAATTAGTCGAGGAGGTGACGGGCGCGAAGCTGAATGCCGATTACTTCATCGCCTATTTGCAGGAGAAATTCGGGGCGCTATACGGCCTCAACCGATGACCTGTTGTAGGAGGCGGAGCTGGTTCGCGCCGAGGATCTTGCGGACATCGGCTTCGGCATAGCCGCGGGCGGCCAGCCCCACCGCAATGTCTGGGAGGCAGGTCGCGTCTTCCAAGAGCAAGCCGCCTCCGTCAAAATCCGACCCCAAGCCAACGTGGTTGATACCGGCGATGGAAACTGCGTGTTCAATGTGGTCGAGCAGGCCGCCGAAGGTGGGATTGTGCGCGTCGATAAAGTCCGGGACAAAGGTGATGCTCACGACTCCGCCCTTTTCGGCGAGCGCGCGCAGTTGATCGTCGCGGAGGTTGCGCGGGTGGTCGCAGAGGGCGCGGCAGCAGCTATGGGTGGCCATAAAGGGAGCTTGGGCCGCTCGGGCCACGTCCCAAAAGCCCAGCTCGTTGAGATGGGATACATCGACGACCACGCCCAGCTCGTTCATTTGCGCTAGTGCTTGGCGGCCAAAGCCGGTCAGACCTCCTCCTCCCGTGACCTCGCAGCCGTCTCCAGCCCAAGAGCGGGTGCTGTGGGTGAGGGTCATGGCTCGGACGCCCAGCCGGTACAGCAGCGGCAGGACGTGGGGGCTTCTCTCCAGCGCATCGCTGTTTTCCACCGCCACTATGGCCGCTAGTCGGCCCTCGGCGCGAGCGCGCTCAATGTCAGCCGCGCAGCGCGCCACGGCAATGCCCTCGCTGTGCTGTTCCACTTCTTGCAAAAAATAGCCCAAGGCGTCCATGCAGTAGAGCAAGTGATTGCCCCAAGGGCGAGTGCAATCAACGGCAAAAAACGCCGCGTCCAGTCCGCCCTCGTGCGCCTTGGGCAAGTCGAGTTGAACGCCGTCGCCCAGCGGCTGGTACTGGCGCAAATAAGCGACCGCCCCCTCGCGCTGGTGGAAGTCAACGCGCTGGGTGCCGTCTATGGACATGCCCCGGCGGATCCAGGCGACGATGCTGTCGTTGTGAGCATCGATGACCAAGGAGTCTTGGTGTAGGCGATGGGCGGTCTGTTCGTCCATTGCTTTATCCAGCGTCCCACCCTCTATTCGGCGGCCATGTACTCGTCGAAGTCGATTACATGGCCTTGCTCTGACGAAGTGCCCAAGGCATTGATTAAACCCACAGTGCCCAAGTTTTGGAGGCCGGAGAAGGGCGGCTCCACGCCGTCGAGCACGTAGTCGCGGAAGCCGTCTAAGAGAACTTGCTCGGGATGGGGATTTTCGTCCATGGGTATGATCTCGTCTGCATCGGCTCCGGGCCGCCGGATCGCCAAGCCGCCGGAGACTTCTTCGACCGTGCCCTTCTCGCAGTCCAGCCGCCAGCTTGAGCCGCCTTTGTGAGTGGCGAAGGTACACTGGAAGTTGAACGTGGTGCCATTGTGGAACTCGATCCAGCCGTCGATGGCCGCGCCGCCACGGTACGGGCTCCAAGGCGGATTGAAGCTGTGGCAGAACAGCCGTCGCGGCTCGGCACTGAGCAGGTGCCGCAATTGGTCGAAGTCGTGGATGCCGCGCTCCCACAAGTAGGCATGTCGGTCCGCGCCCGAATGGTGAACCCGCGGGCGCCAGCCGTATTTGGTCATCAGGCCAAAGGAAGGCTGGCCCAATTCGCCGCTTTGGAGCAGGCGGCGGATGGTGAGGACCGGCGGGGAGTAGCGAGCGTTTTGGGTGACGGCGACCTTGAGGTTGCGCTCGGTTGCCTCGGCGACGATTTGCCGCGCTTGGCCGAGAGCTTTGGTGAAGGGCTTTTCGACTAGCAAGTGCTTGCCAGCGCGGACCGCCTCCAAGCACTGGCCGGCGTGCAGGTCGGGCGGCGTAATGACCACCACGGCGTCGGCATCAACGGCTTGCAGGGCGTCGGCGAGCGTAGAAAAACACGCCTCTTCGCCTAGGCCGGTAGTCTCCCGCGCCACCGCGAGGTTCTCCGCGCTAACATCGACTAAAGCGACGGCTTCGAAGTCGGTGCGGTCGCGGAAGCGGTTCAAGGGCCAGCGGCCGCGGCCACCGGCTCCTAGGTGGATCGTGCGAATCGTCATGATGATGGGCTCCAATCGAGGGCAAGTTGAGTCAACAAGCGCACGCCAATGCCGACGCCGCCCTGCGGCACGTAGGGTTTGGCCTTTGCACACCAAGCGGTGCCGGCGATGTCGAGATGCGCCCAAGAGTAGCAGGCGAACTCGGCCAAAAGAGCCGCGGCCGTACTGGCACCCGCTGGCCGACCGCCTGAGTTTTTCATGTCGGCGATGTCGCTGTCGATCTGGTCGCGATACTCGGGCCACAGCGGCAGACGCCAGAGCCGCTCGCCAGTCTGCTCTCCGGCGGCGAGCAGCCGGCTGGCCAAGTCATCGTCGTTGGCAAACAGACCCGAAGCGTGGTGTCCCAGCGCGGTTACGCAAGCGCCGGTGAGGGTGGCCAGATCGACGACCGCGGCCGGCTCGTAGCGAGTGGCGTAGGCGAGTGCATCGGCCAAGACTAGGCGACCTTCGGCGTCCGTACTGATGATCTCAATGGTCTTACCCGCGAGGGTACGCAGCACATCGTCGGGGCGGAAGGCGGTGCTGGAGGGCATGTTCTCGGCAGCGGCGATCAGGCCGACGACCCGCCGCTTGAGGCCGAGCGCGGCCACCGCCTGCATAGCGCCCAAAACCGCAGCAGCACCGGACATGTCGGTCTTCATCGTGCGGATGCCCTCGACGGTCTTAAGCGAGAGGCCGCCGCTATCGAAGGTGATGCCCTTGCCGACAAACACCAGCGGATCACCTTCGCGGGGGCCGTGTTCAAGGACGATGAAACGCGGCTTATTGGCACTTCCTTGGCCAACGGCTAACAGGGCGTCCATGCCTAGCTGGGCCAAGCTCTTTACTCCGAAGACCCGGCAGCGCAGGTCATGGGTTTTGGTCAGGCGGCGGGCCGTGCGGGCTAAGTAGGCCGGTGTAACTTCGCTGCCGGGGTGGTTGACCAAGTCGCGGGCGAGGCAGGTGGCCTCGGCGAGGGCGCGTCCTCGCCGAACTCCGCGCCGTGCCTCTTTGAGCTTAGTCGAGTCGAATTCTACGATGTGCAGCTTGGCCAATGGCTGCGGGCGGGGGCGCGAGCGGTACTCGTCAAAGCGATAGGCCGCCAACAGCGAGGCCTCGGCCACAGCTTGGGCGGCCGGCTCGACGGGTAGGTTACCCGCCCCCGTGCCGTGCAGGATGGTGGCCGCGCTCTTGGCACCCAAGTGGCCGAGGGTGCCAATGGCCGTGCCAGCGGCGCGACGAGCTCCTTCGAGGTCAAAGCCTTCTTGCTCGCCCAAGCCGACGACGAGGACGCGCGGTGCTGAGATCTGGCCATGCGCGTATAGCAGCAAGGTCTGCCCGGCCTTGCCCTCGAAATCGCCTAGGTCAATCGCCGCCGAGATTTGGCCGCCTAGGGCTTGGTCAACCGCGCCCGTAGCCCCGCCAAGGTGTGCGCCGGCAAAGAGATTGACCACGAGGACGTCCGCGTCCTGTTTTTGAATGGCTCCCTGTATTACCTTAATATCCATAACATTTAGTGGTGCAAAGTGAGTAGTCACTAACCACTAACCACATTACTGTCAAGAATGCCATGGACCTGTTTCTGATCCGCCACGGCGAATCCACCAACAACGCGCTAGCCGATGTTAGCCAGCGCGTCGCCGACCCCGAATTGACCGCGAACGGCCGAGCACAGGCCAAGCGGGTGGCCGCGTATATAGTAGAGGGGTTGCACCTCAACCCAGCCGAGCGTGCAGAGGGTCGGCCCTTTCTCGATCGGCTGTATTGCAGTCCCATGATCCGCGCCCTGCACACAGCGCAAGAAATCGGACAGGCAATGGAATCGAGATCGGAGATCTGGGTAGCTATTCACGAGATGGGCGGCATTTACCTCGACCACGGCGGGGAGCGGGGAGCCGTTGGCTATCCCGGCCTGATGCGGGCGGAAATTGCCGCGCGTTTTCCCACCAGCGTCGCGTCAGCAGAAGTCGGCGAAGACGGATGGTGGGACGTGGGTAGGGAAACGGATCAACAGGCCCAGCGTCGCGCTGTGGATGTAGCCACAGACTTGCTAGCGCGGGCGGGGGAAAAGACGCGCCTCGGACTCGTGACCCACGGCGGCTTTATGAGCCTGTTGCTGTCGGCCTTAGGTAACCAGGTACTGGACGACGGCACCTATTACGAGCACGACAACACGGCCATCACTCGCGTCGCGCTCGCGCCCGGCACCACGGTCGTCAAATATATCAACCGTACCGAGCACCTACCCGACGAGTTGCAGCGACTCCGGCATATAGGCACGTGAGGGGCGCACTGCGATGGATCACGCCGCCCTGATAAGCGACCTCGGCACCTTCCTGCGCCCAGACCAACTGCTGACCTCGGCTGAGGATTGCAGCGTTTATGCATTCGACGGGACCGCCCTGCTGCATCAGCGACCCGCCTGCGTGGTGCTGCCGGAAAGCCGGGATGAGGTCGCCCAACTCTTGGCCCGGTGCAACCAGCGAGGGGTGCCCGTGGTGGCGCGGGGTTCGGGAACGGGCTTGGCGGGAGGGTCGGTGCCAGCACCCGGCGCGGTGGTGCTTTGTCTGGTCCGGCTCAACCAGATACTAGAGCTAGACGCGGCTAATCTAGTCATGGTCGTCCAGCCGGGGGTCCTCACGCAGCAAATCGCCGACGCAGCCCAAGCCGCCGGCCTGTTTTACCCCCCGGATCCTGGCTCGATCAAGATCTCGACTATCGGGGGCAATGTGGCTAACAATTCTGGGGGGCTGCGCGGGTTAAAATACGGCGTGACGCGCGACTACGTGATGGGGTTGGAGGTGGTCCTAGCCGACGGGCAGGTCTTGGAGACCGGCAACAAATGCGTCAAGGATGTAGCGGGGTTTGCGCTCAAGGATCTCTTCGTCGGCTCCGAGGGGATGCTGGGGGTCATTACCAAGATCGCGCTAAAACTGGTTCCAGCACCCGCGAGCAAGAAGACCTTGCTCGGCCTCTACGATGAGATGACGCAGGCGGCAGCTACGGTCTCGGCGATTATCGCGCACAAAATCATCCCCTGTACCCTCGAATTCCTCGACCGCACTACCGTCGAGTGCGTGGAGGCCCACGCCGGCATTGGTCTGTCGACGGATTGCGAGGCCGTACTGCTGATGGAAGTAGATGGGCATCCGGAGCAGGTCGCCGAGCAGGCCGCCCAGATCGAGGCCATTGCCCGCGAGGGTGGTGCCCGCTCGGTGCGGCTGGCCGCCTCAGAAGCAGAGGCCCAACAGCTCGCCGCGGCCCGGCGCACGGCCTTTAGTGCGCTGGCGCGGCGGGCGCCGACGGTCGTTTTGGAGGATGTCACCGTGCCGCGCAGCGAGCTAAAGGCGATGGTCGCCTACGTGCAGGAAGTCGGCCAGCGGCACCAAGTGCGGGTGGGGACTTTCGGCCACTTCGGCGACGGCAACCTGCATCCCACCTTCCTGTGCGACGAGCGCGACACTGAGGAAATGGTCCGCGTCGAAAAGGCCATGGCCGAGGTTTTTGCCCACGCGGTGGAATTGGGCGGGACCATCACGGGCGAACACGGGGTCGGCTTGGCTAAAAAGCCCTATTTGCCCGGGCAAATAGGGCCGGTGGGGCTGGAAATTCTCAAGCGGGTCAAGACCGCCTTCGACCCCAAGGGCATTCTAAACCCGGGGAACATGTTCGATTGAACGACGACGGCCTCAACCTACTTAGCGGTCTGGATTACTCCGCACTCCAACAGTGCATGCACTGCGGCCTCTGCCTGCCGACCTGTCCGACGTACGACGCAACCCTGCGCGAACGCTCTTCGCCGAGGGGGCGGATCGCCATGATGCGAGCCATCGCCGATGGCGAGCTAGAGGCGAGTACGACCTTTGCCGAAGAAATGTATTTCTGTCTCGGCTGCCTCGCCTGCCAGACCGCGTGTCCGGCCGGCGTGGATTACGCCGCGCTATTTGAAAATGCCCGCGCCGAAGTGGAGAGGCAGGGCTTGCTCAACGGCGCGGTGCGGAACTTTGTGCGCCGTTGGATTCTCGGCTGGCTTTTTGCCAAACAGACGCGCCTGAGGGCAGTGGCACGCTTGGTGCGCGCATTCCAGCGCAGCGGCCTGCAAACACTGGCGCGCCGCAGCGGGCTCCTCAGGTTGCTGCCCTTTGGTTTAGGGGACTTGGAACCGCTGGCACCGCAGATTTCCCCGCACTTTACCAACCAGTTGTATCGCCGAGGTTTGCAGCAGGCGAATCCGCCCGCACCGCGCTACCGGGTCGCGCTGTTGGCCGGTTGCGTCCAAGACATATCCTTTTCCGAAGTAAACGCCGATACGATATGCGTCTTGCAGCACAACGGCTGCCAAGTGCTGCTGCCAGACGGACAGGCGTGTTGTGGCTCGCTACACGCGCACAACGGCGCGGTTGAACAGGCACGACAGCAGGCGCGGCTCAACATCGACGCCTTTGACGCTGAAAACTTGGACGCAATCGTCGTCAACGCCGGTGGCTGCGGCTTGCACTGTAAGCACTACGACCGCTTGCTGGCCGGCGACGCTACCTACGCGGAGCGGGCTGCCGCGTGGAGCGAAAAAGCAAAGGACGTACACGAGTTGCTCGCCGACATTGGCTTGCGCCGACCCCGCGCCGCAATGCCCCCACAACAGGTTGCATACCACGAGTCGTGTCACCTCAAGCACGGGCAGCGGGTTTCTACAGCCCCGCGCGAGGTGCTCCAAGCCGTGCCCAATTTGGAGATCGTGCCACTGTTAGAGGCCGACTGGTGCTGCGGTAGCGCCGGCATCTACAACATCACCCAGCCTGAGCTGTCTATGCAGCTACTCGACCGCAAGATGGCGCATGTGTGCGCGACCGACGCGACTGCCGTGGCCACGGGCAATACGGGATGCGCCATCCAGCTTCAGTACGGCGTTCGCCGCGCACAAGCGGCCGTGGACGTCGTCCACCCCGTGTCGCTTTTGGCCGCAGCTTATCGCGCTGAGAACCAAGGAGGAACGCAATGCAGCACTTTGGCCTAACCATTGAGTTGAAAGACGATCCCGAGCTGATCGCCCAGTACAAGGCATACCACGCCGATCCTTGGCCCGAGCCACTTCAGGGCTTAGGCGAGGTCGGCATCACCGACATGAAAATTTTTCTCTTGGGGCAGCGGATGTTCATGTATATGACCGCGACCGACGAGTTCGATCCAGTCCGCGACTTCCCGCGCTACGTCGAGCAGAATCCCGAAGCGAAGAAATGGGACGAACTGATGCGGACTTTTCAACAGCAGGTGCCCGAGGCCAAAGAGGGGGAGTGGTGGGCCAATATGGAACTCGTGTTTGACTTGCAATTGCACATCTGAGAGGCCATGAGGTAATCTGGAACATCATTTGGATATTTGTATATAAAGTATGCTGAATTTTACGCCGTTTCGGGCGAATTTCAAACTTCAGTCCGCCGATATCGAGCAGGACAACGTTAAGGGCGACAAGCGGTTTTTTCTGCCATGCACTGAGCACCTACTTGGGACGAGGAGGCTAGGCGACTCGATATTCCGTTTAAGTATCGGCCCCTGACTGCACAGGAGGGAATCGCCTATGGTAAGAAGAATCAGCAGGAAGTCATTATCATCGAAGCTGTGGCGGAAATTCCCAAGCAGTTGGATAAGGCCCCTGACGCGCTAGCAGCTTTGATGGGTGAAAAACGCCAGAACGACAACGGACAGACCGTCTCCTTCCTCGAACACCACTTACGTCAATATACTCGGCGTAACACGTCGGACTTCTTCATTCACAAGGATCTGAAGGGCTTCCTCCGGCGCGGATGAGGTCTATGTCAACGGCGACTCCTTCATCCGCGAGGCGAAGGCACTGGAGCCGGTGTTCAAGCGGTGGATGTTCGCGGGGCCACAGGCATGAGAAGGACTCACACGACGACACTAAGAATTGTAGGAACATACCACGAGTGCGAGAATTGACATCCCCAAAGATGAGATCGCCGCCTTCTGTCGGCGCAATCACATCCGGCGCATGGCCCTATTCGGCTCGGCCCTGCGCGACGACTTCACGCCTGAGAGCGACGTGGATTCACAAGCGATACGACGATGGCACTTGGGATAAGGCACGGATCGCCGACGCGCACATTCCGTTCGCTGAGCAGTACAATTACTACAGACAGCATATCAAACTTCTGAACTAGGAGACCAGCTATGAGCAGTAAAGGTCGGATCGCCGGTAAGGCGGCCATTGTAACGGGCGCAGCTTCGGGGATTGGGGAAGCCACCGCGCAAGTTCTGGCGCGCGAAGGTGCGTCCGTCTGCGTAGCGGATGTCAACGCCGACGGCGGCCAGCTAGTCGTCGATAAAATCAAGGCCGACGGCGGCGAGGCCATTTTCGTCCGCACCGATGTGGGCGCGTCCGCCGAGGTCGTTGAGATGTTTGAGCGCACTGAAGCAGCCTTTGGCCGCGTGGACATCGTCCACAATAACGCGATATGGTTTCGCCACGGCCCGGCGACCGAGCTCGACGAAAAGGATTGGGACGGCACCTTAAATATCGGCCTGAAGGCGATTTTCCGCGCCGCCAAATACGGCATCCCGGTCATGCGTAAGACCGGGGGCGGGGTGATTATCAACACCGGCTCGGTGCATTCGCTGGTCAGCTTTGCCACGGCCACGGCCTACGACGCGGCCAAGGCCGGAGTTTTGGGCCTGACGCGGACTCTAGCCATTGACTACGGGCCAGACATCCGCGTCTGCGCCGTGCTGCCTGGGGCCATTCTGACGCCCTTGTGGAAGGGGGTCCCCGAACGGGAACAGCAGCGCTATGCCAATATGGTGCCGGCTCAGCGCTTGGGCACGGGCAAAGACATCGCCAACGCAGTGCTGTTTTTGGCCTCGGACGAGGCGTCCTTTATCACTGGAACCTCACTGACCGTAGATGGCGGGATGCTGGCGCGGACCGAGTAGATGACCAAGCCAGCAGTCAAACCGCAAAATCCTTGTTTTTCCTCTGGCCCTTGCGCCAAGCGGCCGGGATGGAATCTTGCGGCCCTAAAATACGCGGCCGTGGGGCGCTCACACCGCGCCGCAGTCGGACGGGCCAAGCTGCAGGAGGTCATCGAGCGGTCGCGCGCGCTGTTGGGCGTGCCGGCCGACCATCGCATTGGGGTGGTGCCGGGTTCGGATACGGGTGCCGTGGAGATGTGCCTGTGGTCCATGCTCGGGGCGCGTGGCGTCGATGTGCTGTCTTGGGAAAGCTTCAGCAAGGGGTGGGCAACGGACATCACCCAGCACTTGCAGCTAGAGGATGTGCGCGTCTTCGACGCTGATTTCGGGGAGCTACCCGACTTGTCCTTGATTGACTGCGACCGCGATGTGGTCTTTGCTTGGAACGGCACGACCTCCGGGGTGAAGGTGCCCGATGGCGAGTGGATTGCCGCCGACCGCGAGGGCCTGATCATCTGCGACGCGACATCCGCGGTCTTCGCCGTGGACCTGCCCTGGGAAAAGCTCGACGTAGTTACGTACTCTTGGCAAAAGGCCATGGGTGGCGAGGCCGCGCACGGGATGCTCATCCTAAGCCCGCGTGCGGTTGAGCGGCTCCTAAGTTTCACGCCGCCTTGGCCCGTGCCCAAACTCTTCCGCATGACCCAAGGCGGCCAGCTCAACGGGGCACTGTTCAAGGGCGACACCATCAACACGCCCTCCCTGCTGTGCGTGGAAGACGCGCTCGACGGGCTGCGCTGGGCCGAGCGCCTCGGCGGCTTGCCCGAGCTAGTGCGGCGCACACAGTCCAACCTCGCGGTGCTAGAGCAGTGGGAAGCCGCAAGCGAGTGGATCGCGTTTTTGCCCGCACACCGAACGATTCGCTCTAGCACGTCGATTTGCCTGCGGATTGCCGATGCGTGGTTTACCAGTTTAACCGAGGACGCGCAGCGGGCAAAGATCAAAGCCCTCGTCGCTAGGCTAGAGGACGAGGGCGTAGCCTACGACATCAACGGCTACCGCGCCGCGCCCCCCGGCCTGCGGATCTGGGGAGGAGCGACGGTGGAAACCAGCGACGTCGAAGTGTTAGTCCCCTGGCTGGATTGGTCGTTTGCTCAGCTTAAGGGTGGAGGCTAGCCCGCCTTTTCCTTATTACCTGCCTGCAATTTGTCTGCCGCCCCCACCGAACCAATGTGCAGCGTGTCGTACGCCTGTTGCGAAGTTTCGAACGGCCCCTCGTGCGTTTTCGAGCCATGCCATTGCAAATTGGTGTACATCGGGTTGGTCGCGCCCGTCTCGCGCTCGCGCTTGGCGATCCATGCCTCCATCCGCTCCTTTAAGGCAGCAACGATCCCCGGTTCTTTTTTAGCCAAGTTTTTCAACTCCAGCGGATCGGCAACCAAGTTGTAGAGCTCAACTTCGGGCTTGAAGTGGAAGTCTGGCTCTAGCGCGACGATCAGCTTCCACTCCGGGGTGCGCCAGCCGTGCTTGCGCATCCAAGTGCATTCCGTGATGTAAAAGTCCGAGTAGTTGGAGGCCCTTTGGCCCGCAATAAGCGGTAGCAGCGACTGGCCGTCGAATGCGATGTCGGTGCGGATGTTGAGGAGCTTGAGCACGGTCGGCACCAAGTCTTGGTGCAGCGCGGTGCCCGCGATGTGCTTGCCAGCGGGCAGCTTGCCGGGCAGGCGGATGATCAGCGGCACATGCAGCGTGTTTTCGTAGAGGCCGTGGTGGTCGTACCAGCACTCGTGTTCGTATAGGGTTTCGCCGTGATCGCCGTTGATGACGATCAAGGTATTGTCGCTCAAGCCCAGCTCTTCGACGCGGGTGAGGATGCGCTGAATGCAGGCGTCCATATAGGCGATGGCACCATCGTACTGGGCATCCACGTAGTGGCAGTCGCGCACCCCGGGCGGCATCCAATCAGCGAAGAAATCGCAGAAGGGCTTGAAGCTGAACACCGGCTCCATGCTCTTGTTTTTTGGGTCGAATTCGTTGCCGCTGTAAAACATCCGCTCAAAGGGAGCCGGCGGCAGATAGGGAGCGTGCGGATCCATGTGGCGCAAGAACAGGAAGAAGGGCTTCTTCGAGCGCGCGAGTCGTTCCAACTCGGGGATGGCGACTTGGTTGAGGTTTTCGGCCTTGGGGCTACGGCCTTCGGCAAAGGATCCCCAACTCGGGTAGTCCAAATAGCGGCTGAAACCGTGCGAACTGGGGTTGCCCGTGAATCCGACGCACGAGGTGTTGTAGCCGCTGTGGCGGAGGATCTCAGGCAGGCTGCGGATCTTTTTGGGCAGGCCACCGCGGTGGCGCAGGGCCACGACGCTAGTGCCGAAGCAATCGAGGCCGGTGAGCATGGAGGCGTAGGCCGAAGTCGTGGGAATGTGGGCCGAGTAATTCTTTTCAAAGAGCACGGCATCTGCGGCAAATCGGTCGATATGGGGCGTGGTCTGGCGGTGGTAGCCATAGCAGCTCATGTGATCGGCGCGCAGGCTGTCGATGCCAAAGATAATGACGTTGTTCTTTTTGACTGGCATTAGACCCTCTCGATTCGGAATAGGGATTGGGATATAGTCGGGCTATTTGAGAACCGCACCAGGCCATTGATCATCGCTGCCCGTCACGTCCACGGTAATGCCGTCTGGGTCTTCGACCTTGAAGGCCCCTTCGCAGATGTTGTGGACATCAACCGGCTCTTTGCCTCCCAAACCATCGGAAAAAATTTCATAGCCCATGGCCAACAGGCGGCGGCCAGCCTCCGCGAGGTCGGGCACCCGTACGCCGATGTGAAGGTAGTCGATCATGCCGCTGACGTGGGCCGGGCGGGCCGGGCCATTGTGCTGGAAGACGCGGAAGTTGTGGTGGCCGTCGCTGAGGTCGTAGCAGCTCCCGTGGGTCGAAACCACGGGCAGGCCGAGGCCGTCGCGCCAAAAGCGAATGGTCTTTTCGAGATCCGTGGCCCGGACGCCAATGTGGACGAGTACCGTACTCATGGCTTTTCTCCTTTCTCGTAGGCTCGCAGCCGTTGTGCCATTAGTGTCCATAATGTAACAAACAAATCACCGCGTGGCACTACCGCGTTCGCCGGTCGGAATATTCTTTGTTTCATTGTATTTTAATGGAAATTTATTAAGCTGAAAAAGTTTTTTTATATCAATAAGTTATTGTTTTTTGGTCAGATGGAAAACCCCCCGTAAAGGGGGGCGAAAAAAGGGGGTAAATTTCTTGACTTATACACAAATGTTTACTATCTTTTTGTGCAGGTAATCGAAATAAAAAAGGGCCTTTTTTATGTTGAAAAGCCGAACGCCAAGGACCTCATCGCAAGGAGCAAAACCACATGCGACGCGAGATCATCAGCCAGGGCCTGATGTACGCCCTCGTCAGCCTCTTCGTATTCGCGGTGATGCCGCTTCTCAACTAATAGCCGCTGACCATAGGAGAGCAGAACAATGAACCCGATTTTTGCGTTTCACGCATTGCGCGAGTTGAGCAAAAACAAACGCGCCCAGCGCCAGGTGAGCCGGCTAGGCCCAATGTGTACAGGAGCGGTCTTCGTCGTCTGGAGCTTTCCCGTTTTCCGCTATCTCATCTAGCCTTGCCCAAAAGGAGAAGATTATGCCGCCTATCGCAAAAGATCGCATCGAACGCGCCGCGCGGATCTATGCTAGCAACCACGACGCCGGCTCGGCCTTGGGCATTGCCCCGGGCAGTTTCAGCCGCCTCTGTCGCCGCTATGGCATCGAGACGCCCCAAGCGCGCAAGCGCCGTCAGCGCAGCGAGTGGAAGCAGGATCATCTCAGCCTGCACAACCGAAAGGAGCAGTAATATGTCGAGTCTCAACAAGGTGTTACTCATCGGCAACTTAGGGTCTGATCCCGAGACGCGCTTTACTCCGAGCGGCGCTCAGGTTGCCAACTTCAGCTTGGCCACCAGTGAGTCGTGGAACGACAAGAAGGGGCAGCGCCAGGAGCGCACCGAATGGCACCGCATCGTCTTGTGGCAGCGCCTCGCCGAAATCGCTGGTCAGTACCTAAAAAAGGGCAGCAAGATTTACATCGAGGGCAAGCTACAAACGCGCTCTTGGGAAGATCAGCAGGGCCAGAAGCGCCAGACCACCGAAGTCGTTGCCAACACCATGAAAATGCTCGGCGCAGAGCGCGCTGTCGAGGCCGCTGAGAGCAACGGCCATGCACTCGCCGCCGCTCCTGCGGCTGGCCCCAACGGCGACGATCTGCCCTTTTAGCCCCGGTTCCTCCGTTCCGCCGAGTTGACGCTCGGACGAGATGTATTAGCTTGGTCGCGGTCCGCAAAGGATGCGCGGCCATTTTTTTATTTTTTGGAGGGAAACCATGGCGTTTGAACTCAACGTACCGAGCAAAATAAAGAGCATAACGAGCGCGTACACAGGCCCGCGCTTTCGCGATGGGAGGCCTAAAGTCGATGGCGATATCGTCGAGCGGATGAAGCGGGTGACCATCGAGGAAGCTTGGGGCGTACTGATGGGCAAGGGGCATTCGTTTCAGTTCGAAGGCGACTGGATCAACCTGCATCCAAACCGCGTGCTAGTCGGCCGCGCAATAACGGCCCGCTATATCCCGCATCGGCCCGACTTCGACGGCGTCGTGCAGGCCGAAGGCGAGCGGCACGGTCGGATCGGCGGCCAGAATAGCTGGGTCATAGACGCCTTAGTCGCCAACGACGTATTGGTTGTCGATCTGTTCGGCAAGGTGCTGCGCGGGACCTTTATCGGCGACAATCTCGGCACGGCGATCGCGGCCAACACAGGGGGTACGGGCCTGATCGTCGATGGCGGCATCCGCGACGATCACCGCGTGCGCAAGCTGCCCATCAACGTGCTCTGCAAAGGGCTGCATCCCTCGGCAATCGGCGAGGTGACTATGGCCGAGATCAACGGCCCGGTGCGGGTGGGGGCGGCGACCTGTATGCCGGGCGATATCGTGCTGGCGACCCCCACGGGCGTGATTTTCGTGCCGCCGCAATACGCCCGCGAGGTCGTGGAGTCATCCGAAAACACCCGCCTGCGCGACTATTGGGGCAAAAAGAGCATTGCCGACGGCCGCTACACGCCCGGAGAGGTGGATCGCAAGTGGTCGCCTAAGATGGAAAAAGAATTCGCCAAGTGGCAAAAAACGGCTGATATAGAGGCGATTTTCGCCGAATTATAGAAAATGGGCCGAGGCAGATACAAATGCCCCGGCCCGCTGTCGGACAGCTTTTCCCGCTGCTAGCGCACCAGCCAAGCGCTGAAGCGCTCGTTCATCTCGTCCATGTTGTCGCTCCACCAGCGCCAGTCGTTGTGCAGCGCGCCCGCCGCGTTGGCTGGATACGTAGGCATGTGCGGGGCCATCTCCTCGCCGGTCTCGGCGTGGACCGAAATGAGATCCATGCCCGAGTGCCGCGCCGGCGCATAGGCAATGTAGCGGCCCACGCCGGCCATGGACGCCGGCCGGGCCGCAAAGGCAAGGAACTTGTGCGCAGCCTCCAAATTCGGTGCCCCCGCCGGGATGACGAGCTGGCCTATGCCCATCACTTGGCCGTCCCAGACGATAGTAAAGGGCTGCTTCTCTAAGACCTGCGCGTTGAATATGCGCCCATTGTACGCCGTGGTCATCGCCACTTCGCCATCCGCGAGCATCTGCGGCGGCTGCGCACCGGTCTCCCACCAGACCACCTGATCCTTGATCGCGTCGAGCTTGCGGAATGCGCGACTGACCCCTTCGGGCGTGTCGAGGGTGGCGTACACCTCGTCCCGGGGCACCCCATCGGCCATCAGGGCAAACTCCAAGTTTACGGCCGGCGTACGCCGCATTCCGCGCCGGCCCGGGAACGCCTCAAGGTCGAAAAAGTCGGCGATGGTCTCTGGTTTGCGCTCCTCAAAATGGTCCGTGCGGTACGCATAGATGGTTGAGTAGAACAACGTGCCGAGGCCGCATTCGCCCATAGTTTCCGGGTAAAAGTCGTCCGCGGCCGATTCGCCATTCGCCCCGAGAGGTAGCTCAAAGTCTAGCACTTCGAGGAGGCCCTCGTCGCAGCCGGTCATGGCATCGGCGACCTCCATATCCACCACGTCCCAATGCACGGCCCCCGCCTCCACTTGGGTGCGCAATTGGGCGAGGCCGCCGTTGTAGTCCTCCAAGTGGACTTCAATGCCCGTCTCGGCCGTAAACGCCTCGTGATAGCCTTTTACGCAGGCGCGTGCATACGATCCGCCCCAAGACACCACGGTCAGGGATTCCGCGTTGGCCGCCGCACACCACGTCAGCGCGGCCAAAGCACCCGTCCAAACTAGCCTGCTAGCCCAACTTTTATTCATATCGCTTACCTGTTGGGCTGCGGCGTGACGCGCAGGTAGGGTTTAACCGCCGTGAAGCCCTGAGGGAATTTCTCGGTAGCTTCCGCGTCCGAGAGGGCCGGGACCACGATGCAGTCGTCGCCGTCTTGCCAGTTGGCCGGGGTGGCGACCGAGTAATTGGCCGTTAGCTGCAGCGAATCAATCACGCGCAAAATTTCGTCGAAGTTGCGGCCTGTCGAGGCCGGGTAGGTCAGCGTCAGCTTGACCTTTTTGTCCGGGCCAATGACGAAAACCGAGCGCACGGTCATGTTGTCGAGCGCATTGGGGTGAATCATGCCGTAGAGCTCGGCGACCTTGCGCTCGGGATCGGCGATCATCGGGAAGCCGACATTGGCGTTTTGGGTCTCGTTGATGTCGGCGATCCAGCCCTCGTGGTCGTCAACCGAGTTGACGCTCAAGGCGATGATCTTAACGCCGCGCTTTTCGAATTCCTCTTCGATGTTGGCCACTGTACCTAACTCCGTGGTGCAGACCGGGGTGAAGTCGGCGGGGTGGGAAAAGAGCACCCCCCAAGAGCCGCCGAGCCATTCGTGAAAGTTGATGGGGCCTGCGGTGGTTTCCGCGCTGAAATCAGGGGCTTCGTCGCCGAGTTGGATAGCCATGATGGTTCTCCTTTTTCCTACTTGAGAGGGTTTGCAAACGAACATTCAAATATCAAGGTACTCCTAGCCGTCGTCAATTGGTCGCCAACAGCCGCTTGAGATAGCGGGCACTCTCGCGGACAGCGGCTTGAGTATCCAGTTCGGCTGAAGCCTGATGAACCGTTACATAGCCCTTGTAGCCGACCGCGCGCAGCGCGTCAATCAGTGGCGGAAAGCTAATGCCTCCTTTTCCCCACAAGGGAATCTGGCGGAACCGCACCTCGCCACGGCACCACGTATCGAGCGCGTCTGGACCATCGGCGGTCAAGACGTGATTTTGCAGATACACATTGAATATATGCGGCGCGAAGCGGCGGATGGCATTCAGCCCATAAGGCTGGCCGCATAGCTCTAGGTTGGCCGGTTCGTAGATTAGGCCGAAATTGGGGCGGCCGATGCTCTCCAAGACTTGCAGCGAGCGATCAATTTCCTCAAAGAGGCTGCGGGTGTGGCACTGGTGTGCTAGGCGCATATCGCGCTCGGCGGCTTCGTCGGCCGCACGGCAGACCCAAGGGATATCTTCGTCCTGTTTCAGGCAGACGCGCAGTAGCGGAGCGCCGAGCTGTTCGGCTATATCGAGATAGGGCGTTATATTGCGGAGGGCACCCGGCCCTTGGTCGGAGTTTTCCGGGATGGGGAAGTCGCCAGTGAACATGGAGACGGTCAGCGAGTAGCGACCGAGAAGGGCACGAGCAACGGCAACCGTCTCTGGCGGGCTGTGGACACCCACTTGCGAGGCGCGCATACAGAGGGCGTCGTAGCCGTGCTCGGTGGCAAGGATGGCCAATTGTTTGAGCGTCATATTGGCTTCGCGCTTGGCGTGGAATTTTTCGGCCACGCGGACCGAGAGCGAGAGTTTCATGGGGATCCTCGCGGTTGAGGGTTGTTGGCGGCCTGCTTAGGGACCTTCGGGTAATTTGCACAAAGAAAGGATAGCAAACCAATGAGAACGATCCGCGCAATATGGATTGCAGTCGTCGCCGGCTTGGTGGCCGTTCCGGCCCAAGCTTGGTGGGGGGATGGGCACGGAATTCTGACCGAAGGGGCGGTGCTGGCCCTGCCGGAGGACGTGCCGGCTTTCTTTCGGCAAGGCGGCAACATGGCCAGCCACGTGGTCTTCGATCCAGATCTGTTTAAGAATCGCCGCGCCCCCGCGCTGAGCCACGCCGAGCACGGAGAACACTATTTCGATCTAGAGTTCCTTGGGGGTCGAGCGATTCCGACGAAGCGCTTTGACTTTATCGCCTTGTGCCAAGAGCTGGACTTGAATCCGACCAAGGTCGGGCTGGCACCCTACGCCATCGCCGAGTGGACCGAGCGGCTAGCCGTGGCCTTTGCCGAGCATCGCAAGTGGCCGGAAAACGAGGCGATTCAGCAGAAATGCCTCGTCTATGCGGGCATTCTCGCCCACTATGCCCAAGACATTTGCCAGCCCCTACACGCGACCCGGTACTTCGACGGCAAGGAGCAGGAGGACGGCACGGTTATAGGCAAAGGTATTCACGAACAGGTGGATTCATCGGTGGAGCGGCTCGGCTTTATACCGCAGAATTTGGCAGCCGGGCAAGAGGTGGCATCCTTTGATTCGCTGATGGAGAGCATCGTCGATCAAATCGAACAGAGCAATAGGCTAGTAGAAGAAGTGTACGCGCTACTAGATCAATGGGACGAAGAAGAAGATGCCCAGATGCACACCTTTGTCGAGGCGCGCGCCCGCACCGCCGTGCGCTTCACGGCCTCGCTCTACCTAACGGCTTGGCATCAGTCTGCCGAAATTCGCTTGCCGGGGTGGTTGCACCGCTGAGTGAGCGGCAGCACCCGTCCTGCGTGCAGCAGGGTAGCCGGTTTATTTCACTTTGTCGGGACGGTTGGCGTTAGTTGTTTATGCCCGAAGTTCGAACGGATGCGCGAACTTGGCCTCCGTGTTCCGCGAGCCAAGAGCGGAAGAATTGCAACACGGCTTCGCCATCTCCCTGCTGTCGTTGCTTCCGCTGAATGAGCCATAGCTCAATCTCGACGCTCCGCAGGTCCGGGTTTAGCCCTCGGGCTTGGGGGCTGCCGTAGAAATGCTTGAAATTCGGCTGATTCTTGTAGAACGAGATCGCGTCACTGTTCTGCAGGAGATCTGAAATGATGATGAGACGCCGAGGAACATTGCGTCGTTTGGTACTCTGGAAATGCGTTATGGCAACCGACTGCACCGATTCCATGATCGGCGACGATTTCGCCTCTTTATTGGTGAGCAGCTTTCCGAGCTCCTCTTCTAAAGGCGTGCGAAATTTCTGCTGCCAGTTGCGCCGAATGATCGCTTCGGATTGCGTGAGGTGATCGACGTTGTCCGGGTCGCCGGGGCTACAGACCTTGATAATCGGGTCGAGGCTCCCGCCATGCGTAGGGTCCACCGCAAAAAGACTGATCTCGTGATTTTCCTCAATCTCATCGAGCAGATTCCAGATACGAGTCTCCAGATCGGACTTGGTAGTGGGCATGAACGAATCTGTGCGATCGAGCAGGACTGCCGTAATCGCCGAGGGCCCCTCCGACCGGCAGAGGGTCCTCGGGTCGCGCTCGATCGACGGCGGCTTTAGCACCACAAAAACGAGCAAGATAACGACGACCCCCGCGATCATCGCACCGCCTGCTATCATTTTATTCGATAGCTTGCTTTTACCCATTACTTCTCGTCCTGGTCGTCCCTCGGGCTATCCGGCTGCCGGCGATGCGGGGCCAAAGGTCTCAATTCCTCGCTACCCATATTGTACTGATTGTGTAGCTCCCTTGCACCGTTATCAATTTTTATCTCAGCCGCGCCGGTGATCTTCAAAATTTCCTCGCGCGTCAGCATGGCCTTCGGCAAGCTGGTGTCTATTGACGTTTTCACTATTCGCCAAGGCTTCTTGAATCGCTCTGGTGCTTCTCCGCCTCTCATCGCCCGGTTGGTATCCCGGTAGAGCTTAAGCAAGTGGTTTCCCGCGTGCTCCAAGTGCCCTAGATGGTCGTCGAACGATTTGATAAGGCGTCGATGGTCGTCGATGATAGAATCGTGTTGTCGTCCCGCGAGCAAAATATTTTGCTTGATGTCCTCCAACGCTTGCACCGCCTCATCGGACGTTTTCTTTAATCCCTTTAGACAGGCCTGATAGAGCGCGTTGTATGCTTCGTCGGCCTCCGCAAATACGCGTGCGCACTTCGCGTAACCCGGATAGCGGTCATCCCACAGGATTCCATCGATAAAGCTAATAATCGCAAATAGGAATCCCATGAAGAACAGGATCCACGATTGGAAGTCCCCTAGGCCCAATGGATTCTCGCCGAAAGCGGCAATTGCGAGTTTCCCCCCTTCTTCGAGCACCGTACCGGTTGTTTCCCGATAGTGCGCCACCATCAGGTTGAAAAACAGCGCAAAGGCCATAAACACCACAGAGCCGGCGATGCCCACGGCCTTTCTGCTCCAGTGGATGTGGTTGAAACTGGTGACGAGGATGCCGAGCAAAAAGGCAATACCGAGATTGACAAACGAGATGACAACCGCCTCGGTGTACGCGCCGAACAGCCCAAACTCGTTGCCCTTTGCCAAAAAGGAGGCATTGCCAAATGTCTCAATGAGAAAGAGCACGGCGATGATGCCTATATTAAATATCTTATCGTCCCAACTACGGGGCTGCGGCTCGCGACTAAGGCCATTTTGTTCCTTAAACTGCTGCAAGTCTTCTTTTTTTCTGCGCAGATACTGTTGCTCTCTACTCAACTCTACTATGGCCTTATCGACATTCTGATCGAACTCCGCTCGTTGCTTGGCCGTTTCAATCTCAATGGAACTTAGTTGCTCCCGGAAATCTAGCGCGACGAGACGCTCCCTGTATGCCCTTAGCTCGTTCTCGCACGTCTTCTGTGCCTGTGCTTGAGCGCTTTCAATCATCCCGATAACCTTGCGTTCTGTGGGGTCGAGATCGTCTTCCGCACTATCTAATGCAGGCCGCCCCCGCCTCGCGTTCCTTTGGCTATCTTCTACTATATGCAGATCTTCCGCGACCTTATTAGTGTCGATCTTCTCAAACGGGTTGGTGTGAAGATCGTCTATCATCGCACACTCCTCCTCATTTACGCGTCTTTGGGGCTGAAAATAAAAAACGGCAGGGGATTGAGGGGATTGAGGGGATTGTATTAAAGATATGCATAACTGCGATTTTCGCCCCCTATTCTTTGTTTTTTACCCTTAAATCACCACCCTAAACCCCTCTCGATCTTCCATTCCCTGCGCGAAGATGCGCGGGTCAATGTCGAGACCCGCGCCGGGCGTGTCGGGCACGTGCAGGATGGAGCCGGCGAGCCGCCAGCCATCGATGATCAGTCCGGGCATGGTAGCCGGCGCGGCTTCGAGCAGGCAGAAGTTGGGGATGGAAGCGGCGAAATGGGCGTGGTGAAAGCGCTCGACGTAAGACCCCCAGCAATGGGGAGCGCAGAGCGCGTTCCACTGCTCTAGACGCGCCGATGTGCTCCGCCACCACGTCAGTCCCATGGCGCGAAAATCGTGCTGTACCACGTCGATAAATCCCTTTTCTACCAAGTCAAAAAAGTACGGTGGGGGCGAAAATTCTCCGTCGGCAACGAGCGTGTCCCATTCATTTCCGACGATGTGTTCCTTAAGTGCTTGGTTGAGCGGGGCGTCTTCGGCAAAAGGTTCCTCAAACCAATAGATGCCCACGTCCGTGCAGGCGTCCAACAGGGCTATGGCCGTGTTGAGCGTGTTGCCCATGTTGGCGTCGATGAGCACCTTGGCCTGCGGGCCAGCGGCTTCGCGCACCGTGCGGATGACCAACTCGTCGCGCTTAAGGCCCGCGGCCGTGGGCATCCAGCGCGCGCCGCGGCCGACCTTGATCTTGAAATGCAAATAGCCATGCTCGTGGCCGGTGGCGACTTCGCCGCGGAAAATGTCTTTGACCTGTTCCTCATCTGTGGCTTCCAAATCGTCGATATAGACCGAGCCGTCGTACACTTCGACCTGGCGTTTGCCGCGGGCACCGAGCAGGCGGTACAGCGGCAAATCCATCATCCGCGCCACCAAATCCCACAGCGGTAAATCGAGGTTGCGGCCCGCCGGCAAGCAGCCATCGGGAAGCTGGAAGAGATCGCTTATTTCCTTGCCGAGGAGCGCGTGCGCCTCGGCCTCGCCAATGCGAGACCAACCCAAGCCCCAAGCCCCGCTGTCCGTGCGTACTCTGGCGACCGGGTCCGCGATCTGTGTGCCATGGGCGGGAATGCGGGCGTTGAAGCCGATGTAGCGCGGCCTGCTGCCGCGCAGAACGCATTTTTCAATACAAGTAATCTTCCCTTTGGGGACTTCGTGCATGATCAAGCTCCTCGTCAGGGCGGGGGCAAGAGGCCCTCGCCGTTCCACAATCGGGTCTGCGGCCAGTAGGCCGACCACCCAAACCACATCGAATTATAGGCTGGGATTTGCTCTAACTGCGCTCCCTTGAGCGGCCCGGCAAGGGCCTCGCCGAGCATGTTCCACTCGCTGCCGGTCTCCACATCGGCAAAGGCCAAGGGCAGGTCTCTGGTGCGGTCGAGTATGCGGAAGGTCAAAAGCTGGCCATCGACGACGCGGCTGTAGGGAATGGCGGTGACAGTCGCCAAGTGGTAGAGCACGAGTACGGCGCGGTCGCCAACGCGATCGTTGATGACTGCCTTATTGGGCATCCTAGTAAAAGGATAGGCCTTGCCCTCGCTGGCGGCTCGCAACCCCAAGACCATTTCCTTGGCCGACAAGCGGTCGCTGGGCCGTGCGGTGGTCAGCGGAAAAATAATCATCCGGTGGTTGCTGCGATAGTTGCCATAAGGGTAGTGACCATAGGCATCGAGCGGATAGAGTGCGCGAATAGAGTCCGGGTAGCGGTCGAGGCCGGTCGCCGCTTGGACGACCGTGGTGTGCGGATGCAGCGTGCGCCACAGGCCCCAAGTCGTCTCAACCACGGGCAAGAGCTGGAGGAGGCGCCCTCTGTATTCGCCACTAATACCAACGTAGATCATCTGCGGGTACAGGGTTTTCTCGTCGCGGCGGTCGTACAGCACCAAGTTGCTGTTGAGCACCATGCCGGAGACGCCGAATTCGATTTGTGCTGAGTCTGGGGCCGTCGCGTCAAAAACTAGCCCGGTGCTGGTCAGCGGACAGAACGTGACGCTAATGTACTGGCCGCCGAGTTGGTCGTTGATGACTTCGTGCTTCCAGCCAAGGCGATGCGGATAGGCCCGCGCGGCCCCGTTTGCGACCACGCCGAGAACTAGGTCTGTATCCGCGAGATAATGCGCGTCTGCCGGCGCAACGCTCTGTGGGTTGGTCAGGGCCGGGATGCCGTCGCGGGGCAGTCCGCCCGAGTGCAGGTGGTGGGTCAGCTCGCCGAGGCGGTTGTAGATGTCGGCGCGGAGGGGAACGGCGATGAAGAGGGCAAGCAGGATGCGGGTCATGGCTTCGGGCACTAGGGAAGCGATGCGGGAGGTTCAATTATACAAGGGAGCCGTTGGATGTCAAACGGCTCCCTCGGATCGTCGCCAGCTTGCAGATGGCTGCGGACTGCAAGAAGTTACCTACCTTCTGCACAGTCGAGAGACACTTCAAGTTCACTGAGGAGACTGCCATTGTGCCCCAGGCCTTCAACCCCCAACCCTTCGGCATTTTCTCCAGCGCCGCTTGGCAAGCCGAGGGCCGCGTCCTCCATCTCTCGGGCCAAGTGGCCCAAGCCGCCGATGGCCATGCGGTAGGCGTCGGCGATATCGAGGTGCAGACGCGCCAAGTTCTGGCCAGTGTGGGAGGCCGTCTAGACGATATTGTCAGGGTGACGGTTTTCGTCGCGGATATGGCTCATCTCGACCCGATCCACCGAGTGCGGGCCGAGTACTTCACGCCGCCATATCCAGCCAGTACCCTCGTCGAGGTTAGCCGACTGGTGCGGGCCGAGTACCTCATTGAAATAGACGCGGTGGCCTCCATCTCCTACGATCGGGTACAGGAGCCTGTGCCGTGAACGCCCGCCAAACGGTCAAGGCTTATTTCGCCGCGTTGACAACAGGCGATGCCGATCAGCTCATTGACCTTCTTTCCCCAGCCGATCACTTTGTCAAGATTGGCACGGAACCCGGGGAATACATCGAGGGTGGGGGCCGCGCTGCTCAGTACTACTACCACCACGTCGCCAGTACCCGGGATTTTACCATCGACACAGAGCACCTCGATGTGCAGGAGCGCGGTCCGGTGGCTTGGTTCTACACCCGGCAGCAGTGGCGGCTCAAATGGCAAGGTCAGTACGAGGAACTGGCCCTGCGCTTGACGGGCGTATTGGAGCGGGAAGCGGGCGAGTGGAAGTTCGCGCAGCTCCACGCTTCCATAGGGGTGGCCTAGCGCGGGGGACTTGTGCTGCCGCGTCAACGCTCCATTACTTGCTTAGAAGCTGTCTGAAAATTCCTAGTGCCGCCCCTTGCGTTAAGGAAAAGATATAGGATCGAAAGCATCTCGCTAGATGAAAAACGCTCCACGCGAAGGCCGCTTGACGACTCTTGAGGCGACCCGACAGGGGTTTTTAGACAGCCTCTTAGGCTCCTTTTGCGCGTTCTATATTGTATTATTGGCTTGGCTCAACCGGATACATCCCATGCGCAACGCCTTCCTCGTGAGTGCCCTACTGCTCGCCGCGCCCCTCGCTGGCGACCAACTTCGCATCGCCACCTCGAACGACTGGCACCAATGGAAACTGCCCGGCGACGCCGTCGAAGTCGCACGCGGTACGCTCAAACCCTCCTTTGTTCGCCGCAATATCAACGCCATCGCCAACGCCTTTGACTTTGCCAGCGGCGGGATCCGCAAAGTGGGATCCAACCCCGGCAACGCCCTCAAGCTCATCGATGGCGACCCAGCGACCTACTGGGCTCCCGATCCGAGCACCAGCGTAGAGGAATGGTGGATCGAAGTCGATCTGGGGCGCGTAGTATCGGCGCACAAAATCGAGCTCCACTTCGCCGCCGGCAGCACCCCGCTGGAGTTTTTCAGAGTCCTTACCTCCGACGGAGAGCCTTTCTTCAGCAATGCCAATTCCATTCTCCCCGGTACGCTGCGCTACAACAAGCGCTGGCGTTACAGCTTTAACCAAGCACACATCATTGAGATTGACTACCAGCTTCATCCGCTCAAGAATATCCGCATCGAGGCCGACCTGCCCACTGAGAATGTCCGCCTGAGCGAGGTGGTGGTCGAAAGCATCGGCGACAACCTTTCGCTGGGGATATGGGGGCGGAGGGGTAGCGTCGAAATTATCTCTGAGGCCACCTCTAAGTTGGGCCGCACCCTCATCGAGTCGAAAGGGATCAGCAATACTCTCGTCGATGGCGATATTACCACCTATTGGGGCACGGTGCATCGCGGCGGCTCAGGTACGCAACCCGAACAGCAGATCGGTCAGTTCGAAATAGACCTCGGTGCGCTGTACTGGGTGGACAGGGTGCGAATGCTCGGTGATCCCAGTGGCATCGCGCCTAAAGCGGCTTGTGGCGATTGTGGTCGGAAGCGTCAATTCAACTACCTCTGGTACCAACTCTTCGCGTCGGACGGCTCCCGAGCACCGGATGGCTCGCTGAGTTGGGAGCTGTTGGGCGAATTGCCCTCGGACCGCCGCAATCTAACGGAAATCCGCCATTTTCAGGAGCGCTTCCCGTTGCGCAAGGTGCGCCACGTGCGGCTGATCTTCCCGATGTCCGAGGGCTTCGAAGCCTTTAACGGCCGCATCGGCACCACGGCCGAGTGGCAGGTCTTTGGCGAGGGCTACCCGGCCGCAGTGAGGGCGCGTTCACCGATTTACGACCTTGGTTTTGTCCAGCATATTGCGGAAATAGCTTGGGAGATCGACGCGCCACCGGGGACTCGCGTCGAAATCCGCAGTCGCACCGGCAACCTCCTCGACAATCAGTACACCTTCTACAACAAAAACGGCAAGCAAGTCACCGAGAGGCAATACAATAAGCTGATCCCCAGCTTCAGGGGGGCTATTGACACCGTTCGCATTGCTGGGGCCGACTGGAGCAACTGGAGCCGGGCCTACGCGACCTCCGGCCAGATATTCCTCTCGCCCGGCCCTCGGCGCTACGTGCAGTTGGAAATCCGCTTCCTCTCCGAAGATCCTTTCATCGCTGCGACCTTAGACGCTATCGTCCTCGAATTCAATAACCCGCTGGCCCAAGAGACGCACGCCGAAGTCTTTCCCATTGAGGTCTCCCCCGGCGAAATGAGCCAGTTTACCTACTATCTTCGCTCCGACCTAGTCTCGTCCAGCCGTGGCTTTGATCAGATCCAACTCGCCTCCACCGCTGGGGCCACCTTCCGTGCGCTGCGCCTCGCCGGCGAGGCGGTCGCCGCCATGGTCGAGGAGACCGAAAATGGCTTCAAGATCATCCTCGCGGAGCCGGTGCGACGCTCGGCCCTCATCGAAATCGACTTTGAGAGTACCCTCTATCTCAACCAGACTCGCTTCGAAGCCTTTCTCTTCAACAGCACCCTGTCAACTACGTTGCGTCAACAGGTTGACCCCGGCGACGCCGAGGCCGCCATTGCCAGCGACCGGATCTTTGTCTCCTTGCCCACCGACGGGCGACTCTTTGCGGACCTGTCGCTATCGAACCGGGTCCTGACTCCCAATGGCGACGGGATCTCAGACCAGTTGCAAATTGACCTCGACCTGTTCAAAGTGCTCGATCCCCGACCGGTCATCATCGGCGTCTATAATTTGACTGGCCACCGCGTCGCCCTCATCAGCGACGCGGCCACCACGGCCGGTCGCCAGACCTATCAATGGGACGGACGCGACAGCCAAGGCCGCACTGTCGCGCCCGGGATCTACATCCTCCGCGTCACGGCTGAAGGCGACGCGCTTACCCGCAGCGAGAATCGCCTGATCTCGGTGGCTTATTGATGGACAAGATCATCACCGACCAATCGCAGCGTCGCTGTTTTCTGTTCCTCTCAGCAGCCCTCCGCTTATCAGGCGTGGTGAGGGGATGAGGAAGCGATAGTGCGGCCTCTGTCCGAGTCCTTCGGATTTCTCCGTGGCAATGTCCTCGTGCTCACCATGTCGGGAAGTCTAGGCATGTTCTCCCGGGCTATGGTATTCCCGTACGTCCCCCTCTACATCTTGGCCCTCGGCGGCGAGCCGGAGCAGATCGGGATAGTTTACGCCCTAGGGCCTCTCGGCGGGCTGATCGCGTTTCCGATCGCCGGCTATCTTGCCGACCACATGAACAGGGCTTGGTTGATCGCGGCGGCCGGCTACTTCTCAGCAATAGCCGTGCTGGTGAACGCCGTAGCGCCGAGTTGGGAATGGGTGGCCGCGGCGATGCTGATGCGGGGCTTTGCCGTGTTCCACTTCCCGGCCTCATCGGCGCTCATCGCCGACTCCCTGTCCTCTGGGAACCGGGGTCGTGGGATGGCGACGATGGCCGGTCTGACCGGGGGCTTGGCGCTGTTCGCCCCGTTTGTCGCCGGCGTAGCCATTGACGCTTGGGGAGTTGACGCGGGGATGCGGATCCTCTACGTAGTGATGGGCTCGGCTTACGCCGCGGGAGCTACGATCAACCTGATCTTCATCCGCGAGACCCGAGAGCCACCAGCGGAAGCGGTGAGTGCCGCGAACCTCGGACAGACGCTACGCCGTTCTTACACTGGTATCCCGGCGCTGCTGCGGGGTTTCCCGCGATCGCTGCGGGCCGTGTCAGTGGTGATCACTTTGTGTTTTATCGCCAACGGTGTGGCCAGCCCCTTCTGGGTGGTGTACGCGAAGACCCACATTGGGCTGACGGCTTCGCAGTGGGGGCTGATCTTGCTAGTAGAGTTTGGCTTGCGGAACCTGACTACGGTTCCCGCGGGGTTCCTCACCGACCGCTTTGGACGCACGCGGTTTCTCATCGCCGCTTTGCTGGTCTCCGCCGCGACTCCACTGTATCTGTTGGCTGGCTCCTTTGGACTCGCGCTGGCGATCCGCTGTATCATCGCTGTGGCGGCGGCCTTTTTCAGCCCCGCTATGGGTGCCCTGCTAGCCGACACCGTGCCCAGCGCAATCCGCGGCCGCGTGATGGCCGCCATTGGCCGAGGATCCGTGTCGATCGGCAGTGCCTCTGGAGGGACGGGTGGCCCTGGGACCGGGTTCTTGACCACCCTACCACTGATGGCGGCGGCGCTCTGTGGTGGATTCCTCTACGCTTGGAGCCCGGCGACTCCGTTTCTCATCGTCTTTGGACTGACCATCGTCGCCTTGCTCGTGTTGGTCGCGTTCGTGCGGGATCCAAAAACGGCGGAGGCATAGCTACTAGGTCGCGATTGACCCTTTGCAGGAGCGGGCGTACTATTCCCCGACCAACCCGTATTCCGCACGATCCGCACGAAATAGCTAGCAGGTGCCTGAGCAACTATGTCGAGGAAGGGAATCACTATGTTTGAGCGGCCCGATTGGGACGAGTACTACATGCGCATCGCCATGGCCGTCCGGACGCGCGCCAACTGCACGGGCAACCGCATTGGGGCCATCTTGGTGCAGAACGACCGGATCATTTCGACCGGATACAACGGTACCCCTCACAATATGGTTAACTGCCTCGACGGCGGGTGCGACCGCTGTGCCCGCCGCGACCAATACGCTTCGGGCAAGGACTACGATTTGTGCATCTGCGTCCACGCCGAGCAAAACGCGCTTTTGTCGGCGGCCCGCTTTGGGATCGCCACCGAAGGAGCGGTGCTGTATTCGACGATGCGGCCTTGTTTCGGCTGCGCCAAAGAAATCCTCCAAGCCAAGATACACGCGGTGTATTACCTACACGACTGGACCTATCCCGACCCCGAGCGGCAGACTAGCTACGAGGAACTGTTGTCGTTTGTACCCGGAGGAGTGCGGGCCGTGGCGATGGACGACCCGTACGCTGCTTGGGCTGTCTCCTCCTTGCGCCAAGACGAGTGACGATGAGGAGTGCTGCCTGGGCCGCGTGGGCGGGCCTGATGGTGGTGGAGGCTGTCGGCGCAGATCCGGTCGCCGTGGTGCCGGCGGGCTACAAGCCAACGCTCGACGGCATATTGGTCGAGTGGGGGGCACCCGAGCGCATCGGCCTAGTCCCTGGGGGGAAGCGAGTGGGTGTGCGCGGAGCCTTTACCGGCTCAGCAGACCACGAGGCCGACCTTTACCTGATGTGGGACGCCGACTACGTGTACGTGGCGGCCGCAGTAGTTGACGATACTGTAGATGCCCAACAGATTCCTCCCGACAAAAGCGAATGGCGCGGCCCATCCGGGGAGCGCAAGGACGCGATGTTTTACTACGATCACCTGAAAATTTTTTTGCGCGGCCCAGAGCAGCCCTTGGGGCATACCATTTGGCTGAGCCCGACCGACGGTACGCCCTATCTGTGGGGGGGCATGCAGCGCGAGAAGCCTACAGAGCGCGTGCCCGTAGAGGCCGGAGGGGCGCTGCGCGATCAACTCTACACCTTTGAAGTGGGCATTCCCTGGCGCTGGTTGGGCCTCTATCCCCAGCCTGACATAGTGCTCGACGCACTCTTCCTGCTGCCAGATTCCGACCAGCCCACCGAGGCACTGCGCAATAAGGTGCGGCAGAGCAACAAGTGGATCTGGTGGCAGGGCAAGGTGCAGCTCAAGGGGCAGCCCCCCGGGTTGCGTCAGCCTCCCAAGGCGCAGGTCATTGCGGAGATCGCGGAGAAGACTCGGGAGATTACCGTGCCTAAAGTAGTGGCCCGGGAGGAACAGGACGGGCAGGGTTCGGTTGTAGTTGAGCAAGCCCTGGGCGAACAGGAAAGAATCATAGCTGAAGCGGACAGCGGAGATTCTGGCACAGTAACGGCCGAGAGAAGGTCACAAGAGACCGTGAAAACTGCGTCGGTGCCGGCGCTTAGGTCGCGGCTGCACAGGTCGTTGTTGGCGAAGAGGCATCCGGCGCCGGATTGGGTGCGGGTGCTCAATGACGACGAGGGGGTGTCCCTAGGCCAAGTCGATTCTCTCTATCATAGACTGACCCACTCGCTGGCGCGCCTGAGCGCGGACCGCATTAATGCCCGCACTGACGGACTGGTCATGGACCTAGCTGAATATGCGGGGACTTGGCGGGCGCAGGCGCGGCATTTCTTGCAAAAACTGCTGGCCAAGACGCTTGCCGACCTAGAGCAGGGGCGGCTGCAGGAGCAGATTGCGAGAGCGGCCGCAAAGGTCGGCGTGGACAGCGACAAAGCCTCCCGCTTGGTGCAATCGCTCTGCCGCGAGACTCTAAAGATCTACGCCGAGGGCAAGGTCGCTCATTCCGAAACCCTAGTCGACAAAGCGCGGCGGCAAGCCAAACTCTCCGAGGGGCCGGCGCGTGACCTGCTGGCGGTGCTGGCGGCAGCTATACCCCGATAAATTATGCCCGTATTGTCCATCGAACACTTGCGCCAAGTCGGCGCAGCCATTTTCGCGGCAGCCGGCGCACCACCCGCGGCAGCCGATGTCGTCGCCAAGCTGCTAGCCGACGCCAATGCCGTGGGGCACGACTCACACGGCGTCATCCGCATTCCTCAATACATAACCACCATCGAAAAGGGGGAGATCGTTCCCCACGCCGAAGTCGAAGTTGTGCGCCAGACCGCGGCCGCGGCCGTGCTCGACGGGCACTGGGGATTTGGCCAAGTGGTGATGAACCAAGCGGTGGAGACGGGCTTAGAGTGCGCTGGCAACTGCGGGGTCGCGGCCATAACCGTCAAAAACTCCAACCACATCGGTCGCCTTGGCAGCTATGTGGAGCGCGTCGCCGAGGCGAATATGATCGGCCTGTTGTGCGCCAACTCGCACGGCGGCGGTGCCAGCGTGGCTCCTTGGGGTGGCATAGCCGGGCGCTTGGGCACCAACCCGCTGGCGGCCGGCTGGCCCGACGGAGAAGGCGGAGCACTCGTGCTGGACATCACGACCAGCGTGGTGGCCGAGGGCAAGGTGCGGGTCAAGCGGAATCGCGGCGAGTCGGTTCCCGAGGGGTGGATCATCGACGCGGCTGGCCGACCATCGACCGATGCCGCGGACTTTTACGACGAGCCGCGCGGCAGCCTCTTGCCCTTTGGCGGCCTCATGGGCCACAAGGGCTACGGACTCGGGGTGGTGGTGGAGCTGTTGGGCGGGGCGCTGAGTGGGGCGGGTTGTGCGCGGGGCCGGAAGGCGCGGATCGGCAACGGCTGCTTCCTACTGGTCATCGACATTGGGTGCTTTCAGCCGTTAGCCGAGTACGCGGCCCGAGTGCGGGCGTACGCGGCCTATCTACGGGCCTCGCCCAAGGCCGCGGGCGTCGCCGCCGTTTTGCTGCCGGGAGAGTTGGAAAAGCGCGAGCGACAGCGGCGACAGTCCGGCGTGGTCGTCGAGGAAGAAACTTGGCGACAAATCCTAGATTGCTCACGCCGGGTCGGTGCTGCCCTACCAAGCGTTTAGCACAGGGAGCCTTAGTTAATGAAAGCGTCCGATCTCTTCGTCCGTGCCGTTTTTTATGGAGCCGGACGGCTTACAGGTGATTCACGTCAACTTCTCTTCGGCCTCGGTCGATCCAGTCTATTTTCCCTAGCTGGAAGTCATCGGCAACAGCATCTGGCAATTGCTACTGAGAATCAACCTGCAAAAGACCTAGGACTTTAGCTGTTTCGCCAAGGTCAAAGAGTGGATCGACGAAATCCGCTCAGTCGGCAACGACGACTTAGGCTTCCCCATCGCGCCCCAACGGCTCGTCGCCGACGTGCGCCGCGTCATGCCCGACGACGATCTGGTTCGCCCTCAACTATCGCGCCCACGAGCCTAATACTGTGCTGTTAGATAATGCCTCGGCGACCATGAGAGCCGGGCTGCCCTCGGCCATGGCGGCGCGGCTGGTGGAGCCGGACAAACAGGTCATGGCCATCTGCGGCGACGGCGGCTTTATGATGAATTCTCAAGAGTTGGAGACCGCGGTGCGCCTTGGGGTGAACCTCGTGGTCCTCATTCTGCGCGACGATGGCTACGGCACGATCAAGTGGAAGCAGGCCGACATGGGCTTTGCAGATTGGGGCCTCGATTACGGCAACCCGGATTTCGTCTCCACTCGTTGAGCATATCGCGCAGTATGTCGATTTCCCGATTGTTGAGCCCGCTATCGACGACATTGGTCTGGGTTTCGGCGATATACGTGGCCGAGACCACGCGGGCGAATTCGACAAAGCCCTTGATCCCCTGCTTGTCGTTGGGATCCCGTATCACCAAGGCGCGATAGCGGCCGGTGTCCATAGCATAGACATCTAGTATCTCCAAGCCCATGTCGATTTTATGCTCGGACGTGCGGCTGATCCCCAAGTTCGCTATTAACCCAATGACCGGCTCCAGCGCCTCTTGGAGCGTTTGTGGGTTGATCTGTCCGACTTAGAGCATATTCGCTATGCTGGTCGAGCGAGCGATGATGGTGCGCGTGGAGAACGCCGCGGTAGCTTGCACCTGATCCATGCGGGCAGCGGCAGCGCGCACTTGGCGGCGGATCATCGGGCGTTTGCGTTGGGGGATCTTGCGCAGCTCCAGTGCCTTGGTCAGGCGCGGTTGGCGTTTGACGAATTTGGTGGTTAGCGGCCGGGGCACTTTTTCGGCCTGCTGCTGGAAGGGGTTGAGCACGACCAAGATCGCGTTCAGCAGTACGGCGATCCCCAGCGACAGCCAGAAAAACTTGCGCAGCGGGCTGAGCAGAGCATTGAGGTCCAAGCGAGCGGTGGTGTGCACAAAACGCGACGGTCGGTTCATAGGTCGTTATCCGGCCTGATTGATCCGCACGAGACGGCCCTGTGCTTGAGGTGGCCCGTTCAAATCGTACTGCCTTCGGGATTTTCCTAAGTAACTGACGGTAAGCACCTTAAGACCGCTTGCGGTTCATGTCCAAGCGGATTGAGCTCCCTCCCGGCCTCATTTAAGTCCGCCGCGGCCCCTCGGTCATGCCTGCGCTCCCCTTTGCGGAAGCAAGACCAGCAGGCCTCGACAACACCGGGCCGGTCCCATCGACTCACCGGACGCGCTGAGTCTGCATGTCACGCCTTCGAGGACATGACGACGGACGGGCGACCAGACGCTGCATCAGGGCCCGTAACGTCAAGAAGTAATATAGAAAGTGTATTGGAGGGAATCCGTTCGGCTTCTCTGCTCTAGACATCAAAGTCTATCACATGGGTGCAAAAGCTTGTCGATGGGCCGATACTCGATCGAGCCGAATGGCTGCCGCATTGCAACCGCGGCGGCAGCCGAATCACACGGCCTTGCATGATGCTGAGTACCAAGCGGAACTATTCCGGCTCATCCGAGCGCAAGTGATGGCCAAATAGCCGAATGTGCGAGTTTGGTGCCGCCCACTCGTAGCCCGGTTCGATATAGCCGACTTCAGCCGCTCATCTTGATCGCCGCGTTCTCTTTCCCTAGATTTTCATTCGACAATTGGACGCTCTCTTAACCGACAATTGGACGCTTCTCTAATCGACAAATGGACGCCGACCGTTCCCTGTTTCCCCGCTCGCTGGCACCCGTCCTCCAAGAGGCTTTGGCCGACACGCCGGTGGTCTGTCTGCTTGGGCCGCGGCAAAGCGGAAAAACTACGCTCGTGCAGCAACTCGCGCCTGACCGTGCGTTCGTCAGCTTAGACGAGCACAACTACTACCAGACCGCCGGGGCTGACCCGGACGGTTTCGTCGCCAGCCTACCGGAGGCGGTGACCTTGGACGAAGTGCAACGGGTACCAGCCCTGCTCTCGGCCATCAAACGCGCCGTGGATCAGGACCGCCGTCCCGGGCGTTTCCTGCTGACCGGATCGGCCAATCTATTGCTGGTGCCGACCGTTACCGAATCTCTGGCGGGTCGGATGGAAATAGCGCAGTTGCACCCATTGACCGAATCAGAAAAAGCGCGCCAGCCCGGGTGCTTCCTCAGCGACCTGTTGAACGGCACGCTCAAACCGGGTATCCGGCCCGAGGCGGAGCCTGCCGGACCATCGCTGCCGGAGCGACTGGTAGCCGGCGGCTATCCCGAGCCGCTGACTCGCACACCTAGCCGAGCCCGGCAGTGGCACCGGCAGTATCTACTCAGCATTATCGAGCGGGATGTGCAAGACGTGGCGCGGGTAAGGGATGCCCATGAGTTGGCGCGTCTGCTGGAGCTGTTGGCCCTGCGCAGTGCCGAACTATTGAACACCTGCAATCTGGCCAACAGCCTCGGCCTGCACCGGGCGACAGTAGATCACTACATCGCCGTGCTCGAACGGCTCTTTCTAGTGCGACGCCTGCCCGCGTGGCACCGCAACCCGGCCAAACGACTCGTCAAAACACCGAAGGTCCATCTGCTCGATAGTGGGCTGGCGACGACCCTCGCCGACCTGACTGCGACCGATTGGCTCAACCATCGGGACCGTATGGGACATCTGTTGGAATCGTTCGCAGTGCAGCAACTCATGGCCCAAGCCACGTGGACAGAGCCGGATTTGCGTTTCTGGCACTATCGCGACAAGGATCAGGTGGAGGTCGATGTAGTCCTTACTCGGGGCCGGAAGACTTGGGGTATTGAAGTCAAGGCCGCCGGTGCATTCACTCCCAAAGACGGGCAAGGGCTTATGCGGCTAGCCGATCGCTGCGGCGAGGATTTCGAGTTTGGGGTGTTGCTCTACGCCGGTCGTGCCCGACTCCCGTTGGCCGACGAGCGCATACTAGCCGTGCCGCTGAGCGAATTGTGGGAGCAGTAGGGCGTGAACCTGCGGACTTTTGTACATTCTATGGGGCAGGAATCGGTGCGTGGCCGCCCGCTGCTTGGGCCGTGGTAGCTTGAGCACGACGCTTGAGGTCGCTCCCCTGAGGAGATCGAGAACCGACGAAATAGATGGGAACGCCCAAGTGCTAAAGAACGGAACTGCTGCGCCCAGATGCGCCGTCCATGTTTCTATTGCAGCAACCCGAAGTGCATCTGCACCCCAGTGCCCAAGCCGCCTTGGGTAACCTTTTCTGCCAAGTCGCCAAGCCAGAGCGCCAATTAGTAGTCGAGACCCACAGCGACCACCTGCTCGACCGGGTGCGGATGGATGTGCGCGACGGCACGACACGGTTGAAGCCCGAGGATGTGTCCATTTTTTTCTTTGAGCGCGGCGACTTGGATGTGCATATTTACTCACTGCGAATCGACGAGGAGGGCAATATCGGAGGCGCACCCGGTAGCTACCGCAGGTTTTTTATGGAAGAGGTAGCGAGGTCTCTGTGGAAGAGACAATCTATAGGGACCTGAAGAATGTGTGCAATTCCTTCGACTCGATTGGGATACGGGGACTGGTCGGCACCATAGAAGAGATGGCCTCGGAGATCGCACGGATGCACGCGGTGCCAACCTATTACAAAGAGACGTTGAGCAGGGTTGACGCCTATCACCGACGCTACAATCGCCAGATGAACCTCGGCCGCTGATTGCAAGACGCCATGGAATATCTCTGTAGAAAGCGGGAGCGATAGTCGCAGTTCTCCACGCTCATAAGTAGTGAGTCTCTTTGAAAAGTACCCACAAGGCTTCACCTCGATCGTCCTGTCCAAAGGCAGGGTGAAGCAGGCGCGACCATCGCAGCCCGATCAATTTTATGGTCCATCTCATCGGCGGATTAATTGCCTACTGCCACCAACCTAAAAAACCGTCCCTAAAAATCGACGGATCACTCCAAGTAGAGGCCGCTTAACCCGAACTCACATTGTACAACAAGCACTTGTAACGTTTTTAGTCGCCGTTCTGGTACCAGAAACAATCAACGACATGCCCTGCTCGCCCGCGGATCGCATCGCCATACTCGCCCTCCTTTCAATCGGGGGATGCGGCGAAGTGCGGCAAGAACCGCCAACAGGCGATCCACTGCTCGCGGTGGGGAGGGCCTATTTGGATCAGGGCCAGTACGACCAAGCCGCGGCCGTGTACCAAGAGGCCGTCCGCCTCGATTCGCTGTCCCGCGACGCTCATTTTTACTTAGGCTTGGCGCATTTGCAGCGCAAGAGCACGGCTGCGGCCGCGCTCTTTGCACGGGCCATTGCACTGGATTCGACGTATATTCCTTCCTACCACAACTTGGCCATCGCCCACCTCGAAGCAGGCCGCTACTCGCAAGCTATAGAGGCGGTAGAAGCCGCGTTGCGCTTCGATCCCCAATCGCCTAGCTCCTATCGCCTGTTGGCCTTCTTGCACAAGGAGCAGGGGCGATACGAGCGCGCCGAAGAGGCCCTGCTAAGGGCGCTTTACATCGCCCCAAAAGATGTGGAAGCGCGGCAGGCCCTAGCCTTGCTCTACAGCCAACAGGGCCGCACTGAGCGTGCGGAAGAAGTTTTGGTGGAAGCGGTCGAGTTGGCGCCAGAGCGAAAAGAAATCTGGCGGGACATGGGAAGGCTCTTATTAAACGAGAAGCGGTACGACGAAGCAGCGCAGGCGCTCAACCGGGCCGTAGCGCTTGACGCCAACTACGGCGCGGCGTACCACGACTTGGCGAATTTGTATTCGGCTCAGGGCCGCTACGACGAAGCCGAAGCCATGCTCGTGCGCCTAGAAGGGTTATTCGACTTGGCAGATCGGGAAGAGACTTTGGAAAAGGTGCTGGAGAGAGATCCCGGCAATGTGGAGGCGCGGTTGGCTCTGGGCCGAGCGCAGACGCGCTTGGGGCGCTACGCAGACGCGCTGAGCACGTACAAGGACGTACTCAGCCGCGAACCCGAACACGTTGACGCGTTGGCTACGGTGGTCCAGCTCCACCTGCGGCAGGGCGATGTCGAGCGCGCCGCGCACTTGGCCGGCAAAATCGCTGCGTACGAGCCTCGGGGCCGGCGTGCGCCTGAAGCGCATTTTACCATGGGATTTGCCCATGTCCAAAAGCAGCGTTGGGCCGAAGCCGAAGCCGCGTTTTCTCGCGCCTTGGACATCGACGCTTGCTACGCCAAGGCGCACAATGCTTTGGGCAATGTCTATGCCTTGCGGGGCGACTTGGAAAAAGCCATTAGCACTTATCGGGCCGCCCTCGATTGCGACGCCGAGCTGCGCGACGCGTACTACGGATTGGGCATGGCCTTGGCTCGGCGCGAGTCCTTGGCGGAAGCCATCGCTCAGTTCGAGGAAGTCGTGCGGCGCGATTCCACTCATGCGCGCTCCCACTACGCGCTGGGCCAAGCCTACGAAAAACAGGGCGCGGCCTCGGCCGCACGCCTCGCCTACGGGGCCTTTGTCCGGCACTGGCGCGGTGACGAGAAGGTGCTGGCGGCGGCTCAAAGCCGCATTGCACACTTGCAACCCCCCCAATAGATTTACAATCGCACAGAGAAAGGAGGTCGTTGCCTAAGTAAGTGCAGTGAAACGTCCCACTTGCGGCCGTCAGGCCGTGCAACGAAAGCGTTTTTTATTTTTATACTAGATATATGCCCCGCCGTGGCGGGCGTTTTAACTAAAACCAAGGAGGATGATTTTGAAAAAAATCACTGTTTTGCTCGCACTGGCCTTGTGCGTGGGCGTCGTCGCTCCGGCTACGGCGCATGTGCCCGAAGGCGCTGTGCGTACGGCCTTCCAGTGGCCGGCGGGCCTTGAGCCAACGCTGGACGGCGATCTGTCCGAATGGTCGATCGTGCCCGAAGACTACTCGATTGCCTTTGCCGATCACATCGAGTTCAACGGCGAAAAGCCGGCCGACTTCGGCGACTTGAACTTCCGCGCCATCGTCGGCTGGAGCGAATCGACCAACAGCCTCTACTTCATGATGGAGCGCTTTGACGACTTCTACGATCGCGACGCCATGGGCGGCGTGGCTGGCGGCGACGATAGTTGGGAAATGCACGTCGATGGCGACCACGGCGGCGAGCAGATGCGCTTCGGCAGCGCTGACATAGAGGACGAGGAAGAGCGCACCTTGGCCCAAGGCCGCTGGGCGCAGTCCTACCACACCCGCTTCCCGAACCTCGGTCCCGACGGCCAAGAGAGCTGGTCGTGGTTTTGGATGACCCAAGCGCAGTGGCACGACGAGCTGCCCTACGCCGACCACGGCTTCCGCTTGGACGGCCAAATCGGCGGTGGCGAGGCCACGGCCTTTATCGAGGTGCGGCGCCAGGCTTGGGACGACTTTCTCTTTAACGACCCAGACGGCAGCGTCATCCACGACTACAACGAGGGCGAGATCACCGGCTTGGGCTGGGCGGTCTTCGACAGCGATGTAGCCGGTGCCGACGGCGGCGTTGGTCAGGACACCGAGCACTCCGGCCAGTGGTCTCTTTCGGGCGCCAGCGATGTGTGGAAAACCACGGCTTCGGCCACGGATTTCCTGCTAGCACCCGTTGATCCGCGCGTCGATTTCAGCGCGATCGAGAGCGCGATCGAGGAGAATAGCTGGGGTCGCATCAAGTCTGCCTACATCCAGTAAGTGGGCAGTGTCTAGGATGCAAGGACAAGGGGGGATGGGCTAGTTCCATCCCCCCTTCTTCTTGGAGGTGCCATTGTGAAAAAGTTGCAGCGCACGACGCGGCTCATCGCGGCCCTGTTGGTAGTAGTCGGCGGCCAGCCAAGCGCGGCCTTGGTCGTCTATCGCATCGGCGGCGAGGACCTCCCGCCTCCGGCTGAGGTAGAGGCCGGTGCCGAGTTCCGCCAGTTGAGCTGGGCCGACTTGGACAAGAATTTAGGCGGCGAGAGCTTTGGGCTCGCGCTCAGTGAGCAGATTAGGCCCTTCTTCTACAACGAGAGCGATAATATGGCGACGACCCTGAACGGGGTCGGCGGCAATTTCCAGCACGGCGCGTACAATGGCTTTGAAGATGTCGGCGACGAGCTGCGGATGGTGACCGACGGGGACCCGACGACGTTTTTCTTGGAGACCCGTCCGAGAGAACACGCTCATAACTTCCATGGCACGGCTTTTTTCTTTGATCTCGGCGGCGACTTTGCGACGCACTTGATTCGCTTTATCCCGCAGGCAAGCAGTGAACGCTCGGTCGCCCACGTCATCGTCGCCGCGCAGACCGATGCCGGGGGCGGCGTGGATGAAATTGAATTCGTCGGAGCGAGTGCGCTTAGCCGGTCGCTGAGGGATCCCAAGCAGAAAAAGGGCATTGAGCTAAAGGTGGTCGCGGAAATCCGGGAAAACAAAAATCCGCAGCTCGACATTGAGCTAGACGGAATGCCCATCCGCTATTTGATGATCCACGTGATGCCCCAAAATGAAATATGGGACTTGGCTGAGCTGGAGGTGTACGGCGGCGGTTTCCAAGGCTCGGCCTCGTACCAGTCCAATGTCCTCGACCTAGGCGAATTTTCCAATTTGGGCTGGGTGCGTTGGGCAGGGCAGCAGGACGAAGGGGCGCAAGTGGAGATCCGCTCTCGCGCCGGTGGCGACGAGACGCCGCTCGTATACTGGCGCAAGACTTTCCGCGGCGACGAGCAGGTACCCTTTGGCGAGGACGGCAAACTGCTAACCCGCAAAAGCTATGGCCGCTTGGGGCCGATCGTGCGCGGGGCCATCACCGACGACACCGCCCAGTGGGAGCTGTGGTCGTCGCCGTACGAATTCGCCGACAGCGTGGGGGTGGCCCTGCGGGCGACGCGCTCCCACCGCTACGTGCAGTTCAGGGTAGAATTCAAATCTTTCGGCCAAGCTGGCGGCCAGCTCGGCTATCTCGAATTCGCCGTTTCCCCGCGCTTGGTAACCGGCTTAGTCGGCGAGGTTGATCCTTGGCGGGCCGCAGTGGCTGAGGAACGCACTTTCACCTACGCATTGCGCCCGACAATTGAACCCGGCGACCAAGGATTTGACGGTTTGGACCTGCGCTTGGTCGGCGGCCGGATCGTCGGTGTGGAGGCGGTGCGCCTCAGCGGCGTACCCGTGGCGGATTTCAGCGTAGTGGCCGAGGATGCCGGCGTAGTCGTGGGTTTCCCGCGACTGGATGTCGCGCGCAGCGGCGAACTGCTCGAAGTGGATGTGCGCGCCGAAATTTTTCGCTTTGGCGCGAGCTTTGAAGGCCGGGTGATCGACAGCACAGTGCCGGGGGAAATCGGGCAGCTCGTGGCCGCTGGCGAGGCCAACGAGTTAGTGGACGGCAACCAACTTTTGGTACAGGCGATGACCCTAGACGATCAAGTCTTAGGGACAGTGTCGCTGAGCGTCGCGGCATTTACGCCTAACGGCGACCGGATCAACGACCAAGTGGAGATCACCTACGAACTGCTCAAAGTGACCGAGTCGGTGCAGGTGGAGGTGCTGGTGCGTGATTTGAGCGGCCGCTTGGTGCGGCGCGTGTACTCAGACGCCGATGGCGCAGGTCGGCATCCGCGCCAATGGGACGGACTGGACGAAGCCGGCCAGCAGGTCGCCCCCGGTCTTTACATCTGCCAAGTTGAGGTCGAGAGTGGTGGGGAACGCCAAGTGCAAATGCGGCCCATTGCCGTCGCCTATTGAGGAGCAGGGGTCATGTTGAATGCTGCGTTGTTGCTGAGCGTATTGTTGGGCGTTGTCGCCGCTTGGGGACAGGGCCATACCATCTCCGGGAATAAGGTCGTCGTCGAGCGGCAGACGCATTGGCAGCAGTGGATTTTTCCCGCCGGTACGCTCGACATGGACCAAACCGGGGCCGTGCGTCCCCACTTCGCGTCCAAGAACATACTGGCAACCGCAGACATCGCGGCGTTTATCAAGCGCGGCAAGGGCTCGGAGGACGCGACCCTGCTCGACGCCCTCAACGCGGGCACTCGGGCCGCGGATCTGGCCCACCTTTTCGACGGGGACTTGAGCACCTATTGGGAACCCGATCCGGCGAGCCCGCTGCGCCAATGGTGGTTCGAGGTCGATCTGGGGCGGCTGGTGGCGGCCACCCACATCCGGCTCAAATTCGTCGGCGAGGAGCTAGGCGATCCCTTCCTGCAATTCGTGGTCTTGACCTCGGACGGAAGCGAGGTTACAAAAGGTCAGCGCAGATTCAACCAAGTCTTCCGCACCTTGAAGTCGAACAAGGATCAGCGAGAATTTGAAATCGAGTTGGGTCCCACGCGCCTTGATAGAGAAGGGCGCATGGTGAGCGACTACATCCGCTTCGTGCGGGTGACGATCACCGACACGGATAGCACGCGCGCCGCCAAGGTGTCGGCTGAACAATACAACCAGCTAGCGGCCGCGGATCGGGGCGCGGTGGATTTTTACAAAAAGGCCGGCGCAGGCCAAGTACAGGTGAGCGAGGCCACGTACGAGGTGGTTGACCCCGCGTTGCGCGGTGAGATCCGCCGCTACCGCCGCGAGCGCCCGCGGCTGGCCGAGCTGGAGGTCCAGACGCTCGGGGAAAACATCTCGCTGGGATTGGTGGAGCGCAAAGGCGTCGCGCTGCTCACCTTCTTGGACAACGCGCCCGCGACGGCCTTCTTCGACGGCCTCTTCGAGACGTCCTTGGCCTTTACCAGCACCGACGAGATACGGGAATTATTCTTCGACTTAGGCTCTTCCTTCTGGATAGACCGGCACCAGATTTACTACGACCGCCAGCGCAGCCGCTTCCCTAATTACGACTTGCAGACTGCGGACGGCTCGCTGGCTGCGGACGGCTCGCTGGTGTGGACGACGCAGGCCTCGCGGCGCAATCGCGCCACTTCTGGCCACTTTACCGGAGATGTGTACGATGTGGATACGTTCGCGCCGACGCCTACGCGCTTTGCGCGAATTTTGTTCTGGGGAGGGGGTCAGTTCAAGCCGCGCGAGGTGCAGTTCTACGGAGAGGGTTTCCAGCCGGAGGTCGAGTTGGTTTCGCCGCTCATCCGCTTGGGCGGCTCGAAAAACTTGGTCTCAATTGAATGGGATGGAGACGCTGACTTGGGGACCTTTGTCGAAGTTCAGACGCGCACGGGCAACGAGCTGGTCGAAGAGTATCGCTACTTCAACAGCGGCGGCGGCGAAGTTTCGGCCGAGGCATACGCAGGCTTGGGCTTTTTCAGCAAGGGGCGGATCGACACGACGGAAGCCCCCGGGGCCGACTGGAGCGCGTGGAGCTTGCCCTACGAGGCTTCGGGCGCGGCGATCACTTCTCCAAGCCCGCGCCAATTTCTGTTGCTCAGGGCCCGCTTGCTCTCGGACGACCCGCGCAGCGCGGCTGTGCTGCGCTCCATTCGGCTCAGCTTCGTCGAGCCGCTCGCCAGCCAGCTTTTGGGCGAGATCGAACCCGGCCTCGTGGGAGCGTTGGGCAAAAAGCAGGAGCTTTCGCTTTTCATCAAACCGAATTTCGCTCCCCAGAGCGTGGGGTTTGACGAGGTGCAGATAAGGGTACCGGACAACATGGCCTTGGATTTTCGCGGACTGCGGCTGGGGCGCGAAGCCCAATGGGAGAGCGCGGAACTAGCGGCCTCCGCAGAAGTAGTGGCGACCGCCCCAGACTCTTTGTGGGTGCGGTTAAACGAGGTCGTCGGCCCATCCTCAGCCGATCTGATTGAGGTGCAATTCGCCACCGCCCTCTACTTGCCCGGTGCCGTGTTCAAGGCGTCGTTGGGTCATTCGGCCATGGAGAACTCTTGGCAGCGGGTTGATCCAGCGGATGCAACGGAATTGGCGACCGGGCAGGGGATGCTGTTGGTAGGCCCAGAAGGCGGCCGACACGTCTTGGGTGACCTGAACGTTGGCAGTGGGGTCGCGACGCCGAATGGGGATGGGATCAATGACGAGTTGGCGTTCTCATTCGCGGTTACCAAGCTGACCGGCACCCAGCCGCTCCACGTGCGGATTTACGACCTAGCTGGCCGGCTGGTGAGGCACTGGCGAGAGACGCGGCCCTTGGTCAGCGGCGAGTACGCCCTGCGCTGGTCGTGCGAGGATCAATCCGGCGCACTGGTCGCCCCCGGACTGTATCTGCTAGCGGTAGAAGTGGTGCCCAACGACGACTCGCGAGTGGAGCGCACCGCGAGGCAACACCTCATTCACGTGGCGTATTGAGGGAGGTTGCGATGCACTGGTTGCCGATCGCGCTGCTGTTGCTAGCGGCACTGCAAAGCATAGCCGAGACGCGGAGCATTTCCATAGGCGGCGCGAGCGGATCGTCTTGGCAAGAGGGTGGGGGCCAGATACAGGCAATTTTCCCAACTGGGGCCAGAGATGTCGAGCGCGGCAACACCCCGGGCGGCGTGATCGATTTTGACCCCGAGGGTCGGGTGGGTTGGATTTTTCCGCAGAACGTCGTCGAGGGCACCAATCTAGCCCTTGGAATACTCGGGCGCGGCGGCTCGGTCACCTCGCCGACGGTCCTCGAAGCGGGCATTGAGTCGCAGCTAGAGACGATGATCGACGGCGACGGCAAAACGGCCTTGGAGCGCAAGAACGTGGCCGTCATCCGCGGCATGGCCATGGACTTTGACCTAGGTGCTCGCTTTGGGGTCAATCGCGTCCAATTTTTCCCGCGCAATGGCCACCCAGATTTTCCCGCGGCTCCTTTCCAAGAGGAATTCATTCGCGGCTACGAGCTGTTTTTCAACGACGGCAGCGAGGAGACGCAAGGCGCGGGCGGCCCAGAATGGCGCTCGTTTCGGTTGGACGCTGCCAACCAAGACGCGCTGGTCGATCTGAGCATTCCCCCGCAATTTGTGCGCTTCATCCGCTTGCAGTCGCGCACGAGCAGCGGTTTTGAGATCGCCGAGTTCCGCGTCTTTGGCACTGGTTTCGTGCCCACGGCTGAATACATATCCAACATATTCGATCTCGGCCCAGATTTGGGCTTGTGGGGGACCATTCGCTGGGTGGAGGAAAGCGTCGGCCCGGCTGGTTTCGCCAGTGCGCGTGCGCGAACCCGCACCGGCTTGGACGACAGTCCTTTAGTCTATACCCGGCGCTTCTTCTTTGAGGGGACCCAAGTCGAGGTGCCGTGGAAGAAGAATGCCGCAGTTGAGGCCGAGGGCGGCGAGGTCAATCTCGACCAGGTCGATCTGGAGAGGGCGCGTGCGCTCTTTGGCGCGCTGCCGCTGGGTCAGCGCAATGCCATCTCGCTGTCGCTGGACGATTACAAGGGCTTGGGTGCCGAGCGGGGCAATGTGGTGGCCGATCTAGACGCTTGGAGCCCGTGGTCCTCGCCCTACGAGTTAGGGACCCTGTTGACCGAGGCAGAGATCGAGGACAGCCAATTGGGCGTGCCGATTGTCTCGCCCGGGCCGAGGCGTTACATACAGTTCCGCATCGACTTTTTCAGCGAGGACTTGGAGGCGGCCACAGGCATCGGCCCGCTGACCTTTACCGTGGCTACGCCGCCGCCGGCCGCACAGATTCTCGGAGAGATCTTTCCTCGTCAGGTCGATTTGGGCAAGCCGGTGGATTTCGTCTATGCGGTGATGCCGACTTCCATTCGGCCAAGTGTAGATACGGGCTTTGACAGCTTTGAGATCGCCACGCCGGTGCGGGTACAGGCCATTGAGTCCATCGAAGTCATCGATGCCGCTGGGCAGGTTGAGGCAGCGGATTTTTCAATGGCCGATCTTTCCGCGCTGCCGGCCACCGACGAGACCGGACGCTTTGCCATTGAGTCGGTCGATGCGCGTCGCTTTCGCGTGCGCTTTCCCATCATTGCCGAAAGCGAGTTGGCGACCGGGCGGACGGCCCAGCTCAAAATCCGCTTTCGCAGCCGCGTGTTGCGCTACGGCACCAAGTTCGCCGGTTTTGCCTTCAACAGTGCCGAGGGGGACGTGGGGCAGGAGGTCGTTGCCGGCAACGTGGCCGCGTTGGCTCCTAGCGACGACGATATTGTGGCTGTTGGCTTGGAGACGAACCGGGGCCTTTCGGTGGATGTGCCACTAGCCAGCAGCAGTGCCCTGCTGATCAACGTGCGCACCGAACCCCGTCCCTTTAGCCCCAACGGCGATGGAATCAACGACGCGACGCACGTGTACTACGATCTGAGCCGTTTGGCCAGCCCGGCACCGGTCAATGTGGAAATCGTCGATTTGGCCGGACGCTGGGTGCGCCAGCTATTTTCCGGCCTCCAGGGCGGCGGCTCGTACGCCATGCCTTGGAGTGGTGTGGATGAGAGCGGGGCCGCGCTACCGCCGGGCATTTACTTAGTGCGCGTAACGCTGGCCAGCGATGCGGGCCGCGAAAGCGCGGTTAGGGCTGTCGAACTAGTGTACTGATTAGGGAGGGCTAATGAGAGACCTACGGTGGATACTCGCTGCCTTGCTCGTCGCGGCGATGAGCGCCCATGCCCAAGGCCGGCGCTGGGGAGCGGAAATTACCTATGAGCCTCGGGGGCCGGGTGTGCTCTTCGACGCGTTGGATCCAGCGGTTAAGCGCTGGTACGTGCCGCAGGAGCTGTTTGCCGACTACGGTTGGCAGCAGTGGCAGTACACCAACTACGCGCGCGACGCGTACGAGCGCTACGTCAGCACCACGATTGAAGGCTCTCCGTTCTACGATCTGTACGGCAACTACTTGACGCGCGGCTGGCTCATCTACGACTGGAGCCAGAACCAGCCCGTGCAATTTGGTTCGTCCATCTTCAAGGATCAGCGCTTTAACAATTGGTTCAACGCGGTCACTATTAGCTCAGACTCGCAGGGGCAGTTCTACTATGCGATCACGGTGGGCGAGCGAATCCGCACGACCCTGACTCCGCTCACCTTCTCTAAGCCTGCCTTCAGCGGCGTGCAGATGGACTTTGCCGCGGACAAGTACGAGGGCACCCTGCTCTTTTCGCGGGTGAGCCGTCCGGTCATCGGCAGTACGCCCAACGACCCTAGTTCCGTCTCCAATGCCACCAACCTGATGGCTGGCCGCGCCGTGGTCCAACTCGGCGATTTCGTGGCTGTGGGGGCCAATTTAGTCAATGCGCGCAACTCCACCACGGTGGCCGATGCCTTTGAACGCAACCCCTTCGTCGGTACCCTCGCTGCCAATCAGGGCAGCCTGCCGATCTCGGGCATTGCCTTGGTCCTCAGCGACGACTCGCCCGAGGACGGTCGGGGTGGGGCGACCCTATTTTCGCACGACCTCGTCTTGACGAGCGAGGATCCAGATACGGGGGAGCGCGAGCAATTTAGGCTCCGCGATGTGGTCGCCGATCCGGCGCGGTGGCCCGTGGTCTCGGGCGGAGCGCCCAAGGAAGGGGCTTTAGCTGCCGACGGCGACGAGAAGATCGTCATCAACTACGACTTCGCGGATATCGCCTATACCGGCCCACGGCCCTCGGAGATCGTCGCGGTGCAGTTCGACTTAGTCTTGGCTAATGACTACAAGGTGCAGGTTTGGTCCGATCGGCAAACGGGCAGCCGCGCCCTGCCGGTCCTGCCGCTGACGGGCCAGGACATTGAGGATCAGTCCCCGGCGTTGTTCGACATCCTCAGTGCCGAGGGCAATGTGCAGGACAATTCCAACCAGCAGCGGGTCGTCTTCGACTACGGATTGCCGTCGTCCCGCTTGATCTACGGCTTCACCCTAAACGCCACGGATATCAAGGGCTTAGACCTATACGCGGAGTTCGATGTCAGCCGCTCATACAGCCAGTACCCTAACCCGGCGCGCCAAGCAGCCGCTCGCTCGCTAACCACGTACGCCCGCGACGCCGAGGCTTGGATGGTCAACGCCGCAAAAGTAGCCTCCCCGTTTTACTTTTTTGGCGAGGCATACAGCATGGACCCGGATTACTCGACGAGCTCGTTTATCGTGGACGACAACGGGGGCATTACCTACGACAATCCGCGCACCTCCCTGTACGAGTTGGTTGACGACAACGACGACCAAGACCGCTCGGCCGATTGGTTCCGCTTCTCGCAGGGCGGTGGCGATGTGGCCGTCTTCCCGGGGTGGGACGAGAACAACGACTTTGTCTCCGACTTCAACCAAAACGACAATCGTATCCTCAACAACCGCATCCCGGATTACGAAGAACCTTTCTTTCGCTATGCGGCCGATCGCCCAGAGTTTTTGTTTGGCATCGACCTAAACAACAACGGTTGGATCGACCGCTTTGAAAACGACGACTTGCCTGACTACCCCTACAAGATCGATCGCCGGGGCTACAACCTGTACGCCGGCATTTTCCTCGACCCGCACACTCGGCTGACGTTGGGCAGGCTGAGCGAGAAGAGCATGGCTTCCGACGGGCGCAACCGGGCCGCGTATGGCCTGCTGACCTACGACCGCGACTTCACTTGGGGCCGGTTGCGGGCCTTTGAGATGCTGCGGCGCGTCGAAGACGATATCGCCGACGACCGGCGCGAGATGACGCCGCACCTCGAAGTCAACTCGCTCGCGCTGGTGCGCGACATCCTGCCGGCGCGGGACACGTGGATCAACACGACCTATGTACAGCTCGATTACCAGCCGCTCGACAACCTAAACGCGAGCAACAAGTTCAATTACGAGCGTTTTTGGCAGCAGGGCCGTGCGTTCAAAAGCCGCGTCAAAGGCCCAGTTCTCAATCGAGGCAGCCACTTGATTGGATTGATCAACAAAGCGGATTACACCTTTGGCTTGGCTGGCTTTAGGTTGCAGCCCAAGGTCAAGAGCGAGTATCTCAACCAGACCGCGCTCGAAGCGCGCGCCGAGGATCGCGAGGAGTGGGTCGGCACAGGCATCGTGCTGCTGAGCCACCCGCTGTTGAGCCAGTCGCTGGTGGAAGGAGGCGTCGAATTTTCTCTGTTCCGGGACTTGATTCTCAAAGAGGACGAGCAGCTCGCCAACGGCCCGGCCGGGCCTACGGGCGACTTCCGCAACTTGGTGCTGGCCCTGCAATGGTCCAGTGCCGGTTCCTACTTGGGCTACCGGCTCACGACGCAGTTTGGCTTTAGTTACACGCGCCTGTGGGAGGAGCGGGTGATTATCGGCAGCGAAGGCTTGGAGCGGACGAATGAAATCAGCGCCTTTAGCACCAGCTTCATAACCGTGTACGCGGGGCTGGGATAGCTATTATGAACGCCAGCTTGCGCTGCGTCGGTGCTCTCTGCTGGGCCGCGCTGCTTTGGGCCGCGCCGCTCAACGCCCAGCGCGAGGATTACGGCAGCCGCTTGGGCCGCATCGAAGCGGGCCAGCCGATCTACTATTCGTCCGGCACGGGGCTGCGCATGGAAGCCGTCTATCCCTCGTTGCAGAAGTGGTATCTGCCGCAGGAAGTCGCCGGCGAGTACCGCCGGCAGTGGAGCTACACCAACTACGCGCGGGACCCCTACCGGCGCTATCTCGATCCCGCCTTGGAGGGCGGGTACTTCTACGACCTCTACGGGCGCTTCTTGAACAAGGGCTGGTTGATCTACGACTGGCGTCAGGTCCAGCCGATCGGCTCGGGCGGCTCGGGCATCTTGCAGGCCGGCCAATACGGCTCGTGGTTCAACAACTTGGTCCTTGCCGGCGACACCAAGGGCCAGCACTACCTCTCGGTACTCATCGGCGACGAGATCTTCGCCATGCTGACGCCCATGACTTTTCGCAAGACCGCGTACAATGGGGTTATGTTCAACTACGCGGCCGATCGCCTGACGGCCACCGTGCTCATGTCGCGGATCAACCTGCCGCTCTTCCGCACGGACCCCTTTCCCGTGACCGAGGACAATTTCACCAACCTCATCGGCGGTCGCATAGTCTGGGACCTTGGTGCTACGACGCGGATCGGCGGCACCTTTCTCAACGCACACAACGGTCGGACGGCCTCTGACCGCTTTGAGGGCCATCCGCTCAAGGGCAAGCTGACGAGCGGCCAGCTAGACGGACGCATCGACCGCATCGTGGTGCGGCTAACCGACGATTCGCCCGAAGACGAGGGCGGCGGGGCCGTGCTTTTTAGCAGCGACATTGAGATTGAGACGCGGATCGGCGAGCGCGACACCCTGCTGATTGGCAGCCAGATTGGCTTCGCGCCGCGCATCATTGGTGGGATCGAGCGGGGTGGTTTTTTGACGGCCGAGGGCCGGGGCGAGGCGAGCCAGATTTTGCTCGAATACGCGTTTTCCGACGACGATCCGGCGGTCATGGATCTAGAGGCCGTAGTGCCGAGCGCGGATTTGGTCAACCAAATCAGCCGGGTGCGCTTCCGCTTGGTGTTGGGCAACGACTACAAGGTAGAGGTCGCGTCCAACCGCCAGACCGACAATAATGCCAGCGGCGAGCAGCCGCAGTTTCGCACGGTCGCCCGGGCTGAGGGCAACGTCTGGGACAACTCCAACCAGCGAACGGTCGTCTTCGACTACGGACTGCCGACGGCGACGCAGGTGGCCGGGCTGACGCTACAGGCCGACGATTGGGCCGGCTTCCGCGTGTACGGCGAATTCAACCTCAACCACCAGTTCACCCAGTACCCGACGCGGACGCGGGATACGCACAAGGCGTCCTCGGGCATTGGCGGAGATCGTGCGGCCCTCGGCTGGACGTTCAATGTCTCGCGCCGTTTGGCATCGTTTTTCTTTTTTGGCGAGGCATTCGGCCTAGACGCCGAATACGACACAAGCCCGCGCTTTGTCGATAGCAGCGGCCGGGTGGATTGGTCAAACGACGACGAAGCGCGGGCTCGGCACGTGTACGACTTTGTCGATGACAACGACGACAACGACCGCATCAACGACCAAAAGCGCCGCTTTGACGACGGCCGCACCGCCGACCAGCGCGGCGTCCGCGCACGCACCTTTGAGGGTTTTGCCGACGACGCGGTCTTCCCCGGCCTCGACGAGAACAACGATTTCATTTCCGATTTCAATCAGAACGATCTGCGCGAGCGTCCCAATTTCTTGCCCGACTACGAAGAGCCTTTTCTCCGCTACAATGTCGATCGGCCCGAGTATCTCTTCGCCCTCGACCTGAACAACAACGGCTGGGGCGATCGCTTTGAAAACGACGAAGAGCCCGACTATCCCTACAAGCGCGACCGGCGCGGGTACAACGCCTATCTAAGCGCGGATCTCCGGCCCGAGCTTAAGCTGACGACTGGACAGGTGTGGGAGCGCAAGCCGACGACGGGGGAGCGCAATCGCACGTACTATGCCCTGCTTGCGTACGAACAGAGCTTTGCCGGATGGGGCATGCTGACGGCGTATAATGCGTTCAAATGGGTCGCCGACGCGATCGCCGAAGACTTGGTGCAGTGGATTCAACTGCGCCCCGTGCTCGGTCGCCCGAGCAATTCCCCCGGCAGCATGATCGCCATCCGCGATCCGCTGGGCATGGGCGACGCCTTGGTCAACAAGCTGTGGATAGGTGCTGAGCGCCGCCGCCGCGATGGCTTCCAGAGCGCAAACAAGCTGCTGTTTGAGTTCATGCAGCAGCGGCGAGAAGCTGCCGTTGACCGCGATGGCCGCCGCTTGCAGCGCAAGGCGCGGCGCTTGGGGCTGATCAACAAGGCCGAGTACCCAGTGCATCTGGGCCGCATAACCGCGCTACCGCGCCTCAAGCAAGAGTTGTTTATGGACGATACCCCGTTCAATATCGAGCGGCAGCTAGGCACTCCGACGGCCGAGCGCCGCGATTGGAGCGCGATGGTCTCGGTATTGGTAAAGGTGCCCTTTATGAAACGCTCGGTCGTACAACTCGGCACAGAGTACCTGCGCTTCCGCGACATGGTCGTGGACGAGACCACAGTACCCCCGGGCGATTCCACCGGGGACTACGACGAGACGTCCTTTGCCGTGCAATTGTCCAATACGACATCGTATTTGGGCTATAAGCTCATGTCCCAAGTGGGACTGCGCATCGACAAGCGGCAGATAGAGCGCGCGGCGCAGAAGGCTCGCACCGAAACCAGCGGTTTGACTTTTGTCACAGTACAAGCAGGGCTTAGTGATTAGATCGAAGCACGCGGTATATGGGCTGTGGATTCTTGTTTTCTGGAGCTGCGGCACACCAGCCGAGGACTTGGTGGTGGCCCGAGTCGGCGAGGTGGAAATTGACGCCCCCCAATTGCTGGAGTTTGAAGAGAAGATACACCGCGATCTGCGGAGCAAAAAGACGGGTGCTGACGCCTATTTCGACTACTTGCAGACCATGATCGACAAGGAGCTCATGGTCCTAGAGGCCAAAAAGCGGGGCCTCGACCAGCGCGCCGACTTCCGCCGCAAGATGGACAAATTGTATAGCGACCGCGTCTTGCGCCGCTTTTTGCAGCTTGAGGTGCATGACAAGATCGTCCACACGCAAGAGGAAATGCTGGCTCACCAGCGAGAGACGGGCCGCGATCGCGCCGTGCAGGTGCGGCGCATCGTCGTAGCCACAATACAAGAGGCTCAAGCAATCAAGGCGGCCTTGGAGGGCGGCGACGATTTCGACGCATGGGCCAGCCGCAGCTTGCTCGCGGCGACCCAGCTAGAGGAGGGCCGCTACCTGCTCAAGGACGAGCTGTATCCACCCATCTTGCAGGAGGAGGTCTTTCCGCTGGCACTGGGTCAGTTCTCGGAGCCGGTGCTCTTCAACGACCAATTCGGCGTGTACGAGGTGACGGCCGAAGTGCCGGTCGCGCTCTCGGTCGTGCAATCGGTAATCGAGGCCGAGCTGATCGCGGAGAAGGTGCCGCCGGCCGTGCAAGCCCTGTCGGCCCGCTTGCGGCAGGAGCTCGACTTTGTGGTTTACGCCCAAGTCTTGGAGCGCGTACGCGGGCGCATCGGGCAGGGCGCCAAAGTGTTTTCTGCAAAGGAGCGCGAGCAGCCTATCTACGAGCACGAGAGCGGCGTCTTTACCACCGGCGATCTGCTCAACTTCGCCCGCGAGCTAGGCGTCGGTTTTCCAAAGGACGCGCCCGAGCAGTTCGACTGGTTCGTCCATGACATCGTCGAGCCGCGCGCCCTGCTTTTGGCCGGTGCATATACGGCGGGCGTTGACCGCGAAGAAGGAGTGGTCGCTTGGTTCCAAAAGCGGCAGCTATCAAACCTGCTAGTGGCCATGCGCCGGGACGTGGTCGATGGTGTCTTCGCCAGCCGCGAAGAAGCTCGTGCGTTCTACGACCGCCACTCAGACCTTTTCCGCCCCCTCGAATCGATCGCCGTGCAGGAAATTTTGCTCCGCACCGAGGAGGAGGCACTGGCGCTGCGCGAGGAAGTGGCGCGCGGCGGCGACTTGGGTGCGCTCGCCGCCGAGCACACCTTGCGCCGGCGCGGCAGAGCTAACCAAGGCGAGTTCCACCTGCATCCTTGGGAGAAGCAACAGTTCGTCCCGCTTTTTGAGGCGGCCCAAGGGCAAAAAATCGGCGCACTCATCGGCCCTATCGCCTTGGAGGTCGCTGCCGCCGAGGTGCTAAGCCTCGAGCCAGTCAGCGGCCCGTACTACGCCATTTTCCGGTTGCTCGATTCGACGATCGACGCCGCACCCAAGCCCTTCGCGCAGGCCGAGCGCCGTGCTCGGGCGCTGATCCGCCGCCAAAAGCAGGAGCGACTCTTCGGACAGTTCATCATCCAATTGCGCCACCAATACGGGGCGCAAATCGAGGTTTTCCGCGAGCAGGTGGAGGCCCTCGTTCGCAATACTTAAGAGTCAGTGGCCAGTGGTCAGTCCCCGCACCGCGCCCTATGGGTGCTCACTAAGCTAGCACGAGGAATTTTAAGGACTCTTCTAAGGAGGCTAAAAGTGGTAAGAGTCGAAGCGAACATACCTTTTGTCGAGCCGCCCCAATGGGCCGTTCTCGAGCGCAGCCTAATCGACCTGATGGACGCTTCTGTCCATCCGCTCATGCAGCGCTACGTGCGCCCAGACGGCTCGGTGCTGTGGCCGCCCACAGACGACTTTAGCAGCATCGATGGCCTCGACGACGCGTACGAGAGCTTTCACAACTGGCCGCTCTTTTACTTGATGGGCGGCGGCGATCACATTCTCGAATATTCCCACCGCACTTGGGAGGGCATTACCCGGCAGTTTTCCCGCTACGACACCGGCCACGGCCATCCCATGGTCGTCAAAGAATACGAGCAAGGCTACGACTGGATGCACCAAGGCGAGGGGTACTTGTTTTTCTATTTGCTATGCCTTGCCGATCCAACGCACGAACAGAACGTCGAGCGCGCCAAGCGCTATGCGGGCTTCTATCTCAACGAAGACCCAGAGGCTCCCAATTACGACGCGGAGAAAAAGCTCATCCGCTGCGCCCACAACGGCAGTATGGGACCAGCACACCGCAACTTTGCAAAGCACTACACGACCTATCGCTACGCCCAGTGGAAACCTTGGCCCTTGCCCTTTCACGACATTCCCGGCATTGAGAAGGTCGAGGATTTGCAAAAGCCGGGCATGGAAGAGAAGATGGGCCGAACCCTCGTCGAGCGCATGAGCCGCGGCGATGTGGCCTGCAACCTCGCGGCTACCAGTATGGTGACCAACGCCTATCTGTGCAGCGGCGACGACAAGTACCGAGCATGGGTCGAGGAATACACCAATGCTTGGATCGAGCGCGCCCGGCAAAACAACGGCATCCTGCCCGACAACATTGGCCTTTCGGGGCAGATCGGCGAATACATCGACGGCAAGTGGTACGGCGGCTACTATGGCTGGACTTGGCCGCACGGCTGGCACCACCTGAGCGACGCCTGCATTGCGGCTGCGGAAAACGCGACCTTGCTCTCCGGCGACTCGCGCTACATGAACTTTCCGCGCTCGCAAATTGACGTGCTGATGCAGCAGGGGGAAATAAGGGGACAAACGCTGTACGCGCCGCACTTCTACCACGACAAAGGCTGGGACGGCTACAGCCCTATGCAGGCCCATCCCACGACCCACCTCTGGTGCATGAGTATGCAGCAAGAGGACATGGCGCGGCTCAAACAGCAGCGCAACCACGATAGCTGGCGGCAGGTAGGCTCGCACTTTTCCAAGCACGGCGGCGGCCACGAGGCCGCTTGGACCGCGTATCTCGAAGGCGAATATCCAGAGTACCCGGTGGACATCCTGCGGCACAACCACGCTCAGGTCTATCAGCGTTTGGCCTTTATGCGCGATGACCAGCAAGACCCTGCTACATACGGCGACTGGTATCTGCAAGTGCGCAACCCCATCACCGTCGAGGGCTTGGTACAACTGACGATGGGTGCCCCGCTCTTCATGTACAACGGCGGCCTGCTCATGGCCCGCCTGCGCTACTTCGACCCGCAACGCCGCCGGCCAGGCTTGCCGTCAGACGTGGCCGCCTTGGTGGAATCGCTCGCAGACGAGCGAGCCGTCCTGCACTTGGTCAACCTGCACCCGACGCAGGAGCGCGAGGTCTTGCTACAGGCCGGTGCTTTTGGCGAGCATGGCTTCACCCGCGTTTCCTACCAGCAGCGCCGGCTCATCTCGGCTGAAGAAGCCGGTGCTGGACACACGCATGCCGCCCACTATCAGCAGACCGTTCAGGGGCAGCTAGAAGACAAAACGGTCGCCGTACAGAGCCGCCACTTCACCGTCTGTCTCCAAGCCGGCGCGGCCATTCGGCTCGACTTGGGGATGAAGCGTTTCGTCCATAAGCCGTCGTACGCCCTGCCGTGGAATTAGGAGTAGACCCCTTGGGCATGGGATGCTGTCTCGCCTGCTTCACCCTGCCTTTAGGCAGGACAGTCGAGGTGAAGCGACTCCGCTCCGCTCAGCACGACAGGTAAGGACAGTGCCTACGCATAGGCAGGACGATGCGTAGCGTCTGTTAGGAGGCGACATGCACAACCGCATCAAAGACCAATTCGCCGCGGGAAAACCCGCTTTCGGCGCCCAGCTCCGCTTTGGCTCTCCGGCCATTGCCGAGCTGTTCGGCCACTCGGGCTTTGACTTTCTCATCATCGACTCGGAACACGCGCCGCAAACCCCCACTGGCATTCAGGCCCAATTGCAGGCCATCGGCAATACCCCGGCCACCCCCATCGTCCGTCTGCCGCGCATCGACGAGGAGCAGATTCGTCTCTACCTCGACATGGGTGCGCTGGGCATCCTCGCCCCGTTCGTAAACACCGCCGCCCAAGCCGCAGAAGGTGCTCGCGCCTGCCGCTATCCTCCGGCTGGCATTCGCGGTTTCGGACCGCATCGGGCGGCCCAGTACGGGTTGCGTACCGACGAGTACTTCGCGGAGATAAACGACTTGGCGATATTCATCGCGCTGATCGAAACGGCCGAGGCGGTCGCCAATATCGACGAGATTCTCGCCGTTGAGGGAGTCGATACGTTCGTCATTGGCCCGGTCGATCTGTCCATCTCGCTAGGGGTGCCCTTCGACTACGAGGGATCCGTCTTCCAAGCCGCCCAGGCCCATCTCGCCGCAGCCGCTCGCCGCGCTGGCAAACCGGCAGGCATCGGAGTCTATCGACGGGCCAGCGATCCGCAAGCACTCCAACGCGCCATGGACGACGGCTTTTCGCTGATTCTCGCCGGCGGCGACGAGCCGTTTCTCACCGCTGGCTGCCAACAGATAGCGCGCGTCCGCGCCGACTTGGGATGCTGACTCATGCGTCGGCTTGAGGTTCTCTTTTTGCCCCATCCGGTCGCTGCGATCGCCACGCCTTGGGCGGCTGACGTCATTGAGGCCGTAAGTGCCTGCCACAATCTCCGCCTCTTCGACCGCACCCAGCCAGCCGCGCCTCAACTAGCGGACATTGAAGCCATCGTCGATTTAGGAGGCAATATCACCCCAGACCTGCTGGCCGCGGCGGCCGACGCTGGCGTCAAATTCCTCCAGGTCCAGACCACCGGCCTCGACCATGTCGATGTCGAGGGGATCCTCAATGCCGGGCTGCTGCTCGCCCATTGCCCCGGGCAGCTTAGCAGCGCGGCTCTGGCTCAAAGTGCGATGATGTTCATCCTCATGTACGCCCACCGCTACGGAGAGGCGCGCCGGAACTTCGACGCTGGCAGGCTGTACGCGCCTACGGGTATCGCGCTGGAGGGCTTGACGCTCGGCCTGATCGGTTTTGGCGCGAGCGGCCAAGATTTGGCGCGCCGGGCCAAGCCCTTCGGCCTGCGTATATTGGCCATCGACATCCGCCCCATTGAGGAGGAAATCCTCGTCGAGATCCAACCCGAGTTCCTCGGCGATCCGTCCGACTTAGACCGCGTGGTGGCCGAGAGCGACTACCTGTCGCTGCACCTGCACCTGACGCCGAAAACCCGGCATACCATCGACGCACGACGCATAGGTCTAATGAAAAAATCTGCCTGTCTAATCAACTTGGCCCGCGGTGAGTTGGTCGATGAGGACGCCCTCTACCGGGCACTTTTGGACGGTCGCTTGGGCGGGGCTGGGCTCGATGTCTTCTCGCAGGAGCCACCCGACGCTACGGCCCCCGTTTTCCAATTGCCCAATGTGTTTGCCATGCCTCACACCGCCGGTTCGACCGACGGCACCTCGAGCAAGCGGGCGCGTTTGGCTGCCGACAATCTCGACCGTTACGCTCGGGGCGAGGTGCTCGTGGGGCAAATCACGTCTAGGTTTATCTGAACGTCAGGAGATAATTCTCGGTGAACGCGCTTATCACGGGTGCCAGTTCTGGCATTGGCGAGACCATCGCTCGGCGGCTGGCGGCGGCCGGGCACCAAGCTGCGCTGATGGCGCGACGAGGGGAGCGGGTGCAGGCTCTCGCCACTGAGTTGGGCCGCGCGATAGCGGTCCCGGGCGATGTGGGGATCGCTGAGGATTGCGAAACCTCGGTGGGGGCGGCGGTGGAAGCATTTGGTAGTCTCGACGCGCTGGTCAATGCGGCCGGCAATTGGGTGGAGGAGCCGCTTGCCGAGGTCGGCTACGAAGACTTACGCGCCTTTGTCGAGACGGATGTAAGCGGCGCGTTGCAGATCACGCGCGCCGCCCTGCCGATGCTGATGCAAAGCGGCGGACGGATACTACATATCAACGGCTTGCAGGGGCTGATCCGCGCTCGGCCACCGGTGCTCTATGCGGCGGTCGAGTCCGCGGTGCGCGGGCTGTGTGAGAGTCTGCGCTGGGAGGCGGCAGCGCAGGGAGTCCACGTTAGCCTAATCACCCTAGGCGCAGTGGCTAGCCCCGCTCCGGTGCCGGTGTACGGGGGCGGCCAGCGCTGTCGCCTGAGCCGCGACGAGGTCGCCGACGCCGTGTGCTTTGTGCTGGCGCAGCCGCACGGGGTCAATGTCGATGAACTGGTGCTGACGCCGCTGGGACAGAAGTGGTGGTTTTGTGTATGTCCTGTAAAATTGCATTGTTTTTCACTTCCTCAATACAGCACCTGCTCAAAAGCCACAGCCCTAACTACATGCCCCTAGTTAGTGTGAGCAAACGACCACTATCTCTAACGATTTGGAGCTGCACGGTGCATCTATTCAATAGCTTAAAACGCACGGTGCGTCGAGGGTTCTTATCTATGTCTCGGTATCAAGAAGATTTGCTCCCGCGTGTGCTATGTGCTGTCCTTCAAACGCGTTCGGTGCCTTTTCGCCGGTGGGTACCGGTGGTAGGTAGCTCAACTCAAATCGACCGCACGTATCGTCGGATCCAGCGCTTTTTCAACGGCACATGGTCGCCCCAAGTAGCAACGCAACTAACCGTGCAGCAATTAGTTAAGACTCACAAGACGATTTAGCTAACGCTGAATAGAACCCGCTAGCAATACGGCAAGACCCCCGTACTCTGTTGTGCTTGGCCCGATCTATAAGGGCCTATCCATACCCCTTGAATCCCTCGCTTTGGGTCGGGCTGGAGCGGCTTCGATGTCGGATCCAATCGCCCTATTGCAGCTTGGCAGACGAGGGCCGCTGGCTTTGCTTCCTGCGCACTCATCCGCCTACGCGCTACGCACTCGTTCCACACCGCCTGCTCACGCCGAATCCTAAAGGCCGGGCTAAAAATACGACGCGTGTCTAATAAAAACGCGACCTTATACCAACATGCGAATGCGGTGCCCATTCATACTTATCAGTCACCGTCCGGCCAAGGGGACGGCCCTGTTTTTGGTCACCAACCGCTCCGATGGGGACGCCGTCGTCAAACGGTATGCTCGACGCTGGGCAAACGCGGCGGTCGGCGTTGGCCGTACTGCGAGACGGAATCAGTAGCGCTTGCTGATAAACTCGCGGCTCATCCACTGCCCGAGCACTTTCTGCGAACGGAGCAGCAGCTTCTGGTAGGAGCGCTCTAGGTTCTTTTTGTTTTTGGCGTTGGGTAGGACGTTGTAGCGGCCGCGGATTTGGGTGATGGCGCGGGTGCGCGGATCGACGGCAATGGTGAGGATGCGGTGGCGGTGGCCTTTGCCGTCTTCTACGCCGAGGGACCAGATCGAGGTACTGCCGTTGCGGCAGCTCTTGGCGTAGGTATAGACGCAGTGGCCCATTTCGCGGCCCTCGGCCCCCAGTTCGTGGTTGGATAGCAGCTCTTTTATACTCCAAGTGAGGGTCTCGCCGAGCTGCTTGTCCTCCTGTTTCTGCTCGAATTCGCCAATACTCGAAGCTCCCCAAGACATATGCCGGATGCGGCTCTTTTTGCCACCGGCTCTGTCTGGTTCGGCCTCTGTATCGGGTAGTAGCACCTGCTGAGCCAGCACTTCGTGCCATTCGTCAACTTGGCGCAACAGTTTGGGGATGCTGCGGCTCTTCATCGAGAAGTTCGGCTGAGCAGGTGGCCTTTGCTCGACGCGACCGCCGGGCACAACGATTTGCTGCGGCACGTATTTCTGATTGTGGATAAAATCGACGATGGGGCCGACGTGAGCTGGGTCGAGCATGGGGTTGTTGGCAAAAAACAGGATCGCGGTGGACCAAAAGTCCTCGTTTTCAAACGACTGGCCCAGCCGAGTGCCAATCGCCGCCCGCGCTAGCGCCGGGCTACCTCCTTGCCCCAAGACTTGGCCCCAGCGCAGGGCGTGGGCGATGGAGAGGTCGTTGGGGGCCGCGAGGAAGCAGTGGGCCGACTTCTTGCTCAAGGCGAAGGGGAGGTCGGCAGTGCGGATATTCTGTCCCGAGCCGATGTGTTTGAACCACGCCTGATGCAAGCCGGCCTCTGGCTGCGCTGCGGTGAAAAAGGCCGCATCCATAAAAGCGGGTACTTCATAGCGAGCTAACAGATGGCAGGCGAGGTGGTGAAACTGCTTGCGAGGGTTGTGGCTTGGCGACACCCACTCGGCCACGGGGCGCACCCAGTCTTCTGAGTGGCAAGCCAAGGCGGCCAAGCCGTCGAGGAAGTTGTTTTGCGGGTGGGCACCGAAAGCGGGGATGACGGGGTCGAGGCGAAACAGATCGGCGCGGCGCGCTGCTTGGAGCAGGATTTCGAGAAAGGCGCGTCGCGCCGGGCCATAGGAAAAGGCGTTAAAAAGGCCACGAATCTTGTAGAGGTAGTCGGCACCGAGCCGCCCCTTGGGGAGGGTGCGATCGTAGAGCTGGCGGATGGTATTGGCCGGGCTGCGGGTTTGCTGGCGGGTTCGGGTGAGCGCGGCCTCGCCCTGTTGGCGGCGGGCGAGGCCGCGCTCCTTTTGGATTTGGCGATTGCTCTTGTGGAGTCCGTCGCCCAAACCTCGCTTGCGGCACCAAGCCCTGTACTCGTCCTCGGATTGGAGGCCTAGGGCGCGGATGTGGCTTTTGAGGTTGGCGCGGTTGTGGGCTCGCTCGATCTCGCTGCGGATATTTCTTTTGCGACGGCGCGCCATAGCCAAGTCCCGGTTTTGGGGCACCCCTTAATGAGTCGCGCAGCTAGTATAGTGTCAACAGCACCAACAACTTCAGCCGCGACCAGCGTTTTTGCAGATCGAAGACTAGCCCCCTCGTGGCCCGAGGCAAGGCTTCCATCGCCGCCGAGCCGCTTGCCCGCGCCGGTATCGGCGATTTTATTTGCTCTTACCAGCCAACCCAACGCGATGTGCCCATGTTAGATCGCAATCCGATCCCACTCTTTCCCCTGCCGATAGTTGTCTTCCCCAACCAAGTCGTGCCTCTACACATATTTGAGCCGCGCTACAAACAGATGCTCGCCGATGTGCGGACGGCTGACGAGCGCGGCGAGACTCTACCCATTGGCATGATTCTGGGACAGGACTGCGAGGTGCAGGGCGAGGTGGGCTGCGCGATGCTGTTGGCCAAAGTGCTCGACGAGTTCGACGATGGCCGACTCAACATCATCGTCCGCGGCGCGCGGCGCTTTCGCATCGCTCGCATTGCCGAGCACAAACCCTACTTGGAAGCGTGGGTAGAGTACGTAGATGACGCCGAGGAGCCGACGGATCCAGTGCTCTTGGCTAAGGCCGTTGCGGCCTTAAAGAACTTAGTGGGGCAACTCGAGGAAGTGACCGGCGCACGAGCCGAAATAGGGCCTCTGCAAAACGCCTTTCAAATGGCCCAAGTGACGGGCCTCGACCTAGGGATTAGGCAACAACTGCTGGAAATGACGACCGAAAATGGCCGCCTACACGCGCTCTGCTCGTACTTTGATCAGATGATCCCCCTGCTAGAGGCGGAGCGCAAGATCCATCGCCTCGCGTCCTCCAATGGACATACCCAGGGCCATGAATAAGGCTCTTAGTCGTCCTCGACGAAGATACTACCGGCTACTTCCAACCCCAGCGACACCTCCTTGGCGGCATCGATCTTCAATTGCAGCGGGCCGTTAAAGGGTGCCTTGGCGGTGACTTCGACCCGGGTGCCCAAGAGCAATTGCAAATTTTCCATATAGCGCAGCATCTGGGGGTTGCGGTCGCTGACCCGGCGGATGACCGCGGATTGGCCGTCTTGTAGCTCGGAAAGACGGCGGTACTTTGGGTGGTCGATCTGGCCTTGCTTGGTGGGGATCGGCTCGCCGTGGGCACCGATGGTCGGATAGCCCAAAGCCTCGTCGATGCGATCTTCGAATTCCTCGGAAATAGCGTGCTCTAGACGGTCGGCCTCGTCGTCGATCTGGTCCCAAGAATAGCCCAACGCTTGGCTGAGATACAGCTCGATCAAGCGGTGATGGCGGATGGTCTCTAAGGCGATCTTCTCGCCGCTGGCTGTTAGCTCAACCCCTTGGTATGGCTTGTACATGAGCAGATTCATCTCGGCGAGTTTCTTGATCATGTTCGTCGCCGAGGCCGCAGCCACTTCCATGCGGCTGGCAATCACCGAGGTGGTGACGCGCCCGCCTTGTTTGTCGCTGTGCTGCAATTTGTAAATCGTCTTGAGATAATCCTCAATAGCCTGAGTAAGCAATCCCTTAACCTCCAAGGTAACATGCCTTGCCTCGTTTTTAAGATAGGGCCAAAAGCAGATTTAGCAATGACCTTGACATTTTTTTAGCTATAGCTAAATTTTGGTTTGCATGTCAACCAAAATTGGATAAGCAAGGGACCATGCTCTGGATTTTCATTTTGTTGTGCGCGTTGGGTTGCGAAGCTCCCGAACGAGGAGACGAGCGGATCGAGGTGGTGTGTACCACCGGGATGGTGGCCGACCTCGCCCGGAATATCGGCGGCGACCGCATCGCGGTTGTCGGGATGATGGGCCCGGGTGTCGATCCTCATTACTACAAGGCATCGCAAGGCGATTTGGCCAAGCTGACGGGTGCGGATTTGATTCTCTTTAACGGCCTTTTTCTCGAAGGCAAGATGGCGGATATCTTCGCCAAAATGGCCCGCAGCAAGCAAGTGTTGGCCGTTGCCGAGCAAATCCCAGAAGAGCGCTTGCTGCGTCCCCCGGAATTCGAGGGCAATTTCGACCCCCACATATGGTTCGACGTATCGCTGTGGGCGCGGATGATCGAGCCGGTCGTGAACAGCCTGAGTGCGCTAGACCCGGACGGGGTGTCGGTCTATCGCCAGAACGGTGCCCGCTACCGAGCGCGCCTCGACGCGCTGCACCAATGGGTCGTCGAGCAGGTCGAGATGCTGCCGGAGGCCAGCCGCGTGCTGATTACGGCCCACGACGCCTTTGGCTATTTTGGCCGGGCTTACGGAGTGGAGGTCGTCGGCCTGCAAGGCATTTCCACGGTGGCCGATTACGGGGTCAACGACGTCACCCGGCTCGTCGATCTGATCGTGGAGCGCAAGGTCAAGGCCATATTCGTCGAAAGCAGCGTACCCGTGCGCTCGATTGAGGCGGTGCGCGAAGGGTGCTTGGACCGCGGCTTCCAAGTGGAAATAGGCGGCACCCTATACTCGGATGCGATGGGGGCCGCCGGCAGCGGTGCCGACACGTATGTGGGCATGGTCGAAAGCAACGTCAACACCATTGTGGGAGCCTTGCGATGAGCGTTCCCCACCCCATCCAGATCCACGACATGACCATTGCCTATCACAAGAAGCCGGTGCTGTGGGACGTAGATCTCGATGTGCCCGAAGGACAGCTCGTGGGCGTCATCGGTCCCAACGGCTCGGGCAAAAGCACCATGATCAAAGCCATTATGGACCTCGTACCCAAGGCGTCGGGGTGGGTCAAGATCTACGGCGAGGACTACAGCCAGATGCGCAAGATCATCGGCTATGTGCCGCAGCGCGAGTCCGTGGATTGGGACTTTCCCATCAGCGCGCTCGACGTGGTGCTGATGGGCCGCTACGGCCACGTGGGATGGATGCGGCGGCCGAGCAAGGAAGATCGCCGTTTGGCTTGGGAGGCCCTCGACGAGGTGGGCATGGCCCCCTTTGCCGAGCGGCAGATCAGCCAGCTATCGGGCGGCCAGCAGCAGCGGGTCTTTCTCGCCCGCGCCTTGGCCCAAGAGGCCCGTATCTACATCATGGACGAGCCGTTTGCCGGCGTGGATGCGGCGACCGAGCGTGCGATCATCGCCAGCTTAGTCGCCCTGCGCCAGCAGGGGAAAACCATCTTGGTCGTGCATCACGACTTGCAGACCGTAACCGAATACTTCGATTGGGTCATTATGCTCAACATGCGGGTCGTGGCGTCCGGCTCAACCCGCGAGGTCTTTACCGATGACAATCTGCAAAAGACCTATGGGGGCCGGCTGACCGTGCTCTCGCAGGCCGCCCAAGCCATGGCCGAGCAGCGGCGCGAGGGCTGACGATGCTAGCTGAAAACGCCCTGCGCTTCTTGAGCTTGGCCGACGCCAATGTGCGTTTTGTGCTCTTCGGCTCCCTGCTGATTGGCGCGACCGGCGGGTTGCTAGGGTCGTTTGCCGTGTTGCGACGGCGGAGCCTCGTCGGCGACGCGCTGGCGCACGCGGCCCTGCCCGGGGTGGCGTTGGCTTATTTGTGGACTGGGAGCAAGGCCCTGCCGGTGCTGCTGACGGGCGCGGCGATCTCCGGGGTGCTCGGCGTGTTGGTGATGCAGTTCATCATCAACTGTACCCGCGTCAAGGCGGATTCGGCCATCGGCATTGTCCTGTCGGTATTTTTCGGCGTGGGGATCGTGCTGTTGACCCACGTCCAGCGGGTCGGCACGGGCAATCAGAGCGGCTTGGACAAGTTCCTCTTTGGGCAGGCGGCCTCGCTGGTGAATGACGACCTGCGCGTCATGAGCGTGCTGACGGGCCTCATCATCCTCGCGGTGGCCTTGTTTTTTAAGGAGTTCAAGGCCCTGATTTTCGACGCGGACTTTTTGCAAACCCTCGGCTACTCGGCCCGCTGGGTCGACGCCTTGCTGATGGGGCTGATCGCGCTGACGGTGATCGTCGGCTTGCAGGCCGTGGGCGTGGTGCTGATTGCGGCCATGCTCATCACGCCGGCTGTAGCGGCTCGCTTTTGGACCGAGCAACTGCACAAGATGGTGCTGCTCGCCGCTGCTTTCGGGGGCTTGGCTGGGGTCGTCGGCACCTTCATCAGCTCCTTGGTGCCGCGGATTCCCACCGGCCCGGTGATGGTGCTCGTCGCCACTTTGTGCTTTGTGACGTCGGCTCTTTTCGCACCCCGGCGGGGGGTGTTGGCGCGGTGGCGCAGGCAGCGGCACAACAGCCGCCGCGAGAGCCGACAGCACTTTTTGCGCGCATGCGTCGAACTGCAAGAGAAGCTGGAAACGAGCCGATCCTTGGCCGTGGAGGATCTGGCCATTGAGATGGGCCTGTCGCCGGACCGGGTGAAACGTCTCGGGCGGCGGCTCGCCGAGAAGGGACTCGTCTCCAGTCAGGACGGGCGTTTCGTCCTGACGGCCCAAGGCTCGGAGGAAGGGATTTTCGTGGTTAAATCGCACCGCCTGTGGGAACACTATTTGTATTATCGGGCCATACTCGACGCCGATCACGTGGATCGGCCCGCCGACGAAGTCGAGCACTTGCTGACGCCGGAAATCATCGTCCAGCTAGAGGACATCCTCAAGCGCGAGCAGGGGCTGGACCCGGCCCGAATCGTCAATATCCACGGCACCGGCAGCCACTACCGCCGGGGAGGGCGCGAATGATCGAAGGTGCTTTCTGGATCGTGCTTACTGGCGTGTTGGTCACTGCGTCCTGTAGTCTGTTGGGCACCTTCTTGGTGCTGCGCAAGATGTCGCTGTTGGGCGACGCTTTGAGCCACGCCGTGCTGCCTGGGATCGCCGTGGCCTTCCTGCTGTCGGGCAGCCGTGCGGTGCTGCCGATGTTTTTTGGCGCGGCCGCCTTCGGTTTGGTGACCGCGCTGTTGGTCGAGTCGTTTCACCGGCGGTGGCGCGTGCAAGAAGACGCGGCTATCGGCATTGTGTTTACCGCGCTTTTCGCGCTGGGCGTGGTAATCATTACCGCGTATGCTGGTCAAGTAGATCTCGATCAAGAGTGCGTGCTCTACGGCGAGATCGCCTATACCCCTTGGGATCTGCTGCTGTGGGAAGACAAGTCGCTGGGGCCGCGGCCGGTGTGGATATTGGGCGCGGTACTTGTGATTAATCTGACTGTGATCGCGCTCTTGTACAAGGAATTCAAGATCTCCGCGTTCGATCCGGTCATGGCCATGTCGGTGGGGATCAACGCCGCGCTGATGCACTATCTCTTGATGGGTTTGGTGGCGCTGACGACGGTGGCGTCGTTTGAGTCCGTAGGCGCGATCTTGGTTGTGGCCATGCTAATCGTGCCCGGGGCCGCCGCCTATCTGTGGAGCGACCGGCTCATCGCGGTACTGGGTTTAGCCGTGCTTTTTGGGATGGCCTCGGCTGTGGCAGGTTATTTTTTGGCCAGCTTCTGGAATAGCTCCATCGCCGGTGCCATGGTGGTCGTCATCGGTGGGATATTCCTCTTTTCCCTGCTTTTTTCGCCCAATCAGGGCGTGCTGGCGCGGGTCTATCAGCGCACGCGGCTGTCGCTGCAAGTGGCGCAAGATCACATGATGCTCGCGCTGGTGCGGCGCGAGGAGGCCGGGCGCACTGGGCTGCGGCCCGCCGAGTTGGTGGAGGCGGCGGCCGTTTGGAGCCTGCTGGCACGGCTGGCGTTTGGCAATCTGCAGCGGCGGCAACTGCTGGCACAGGCGAATGGCTTGGTCGAATTGTCCGCAAAGGGCCAACAAGCCGCGCTGCGCCTGTTGCGCAATCACCGGCTTTGGGAGACCTATATGAACCATCTGGGCCTGCCCGAAGACCACGTACACGACCCGGCCGACGCGATTGAACACTTCATCGGCAGCGAGCTGGCAGCCGAGTTGGGCGCACAAATCAGCGACGAGCAAGATCCGCAGGGCAAGCAAATTCCGCCCTCTAATTGATGCCGAGGCAAACGTGATCCGGCTAAAGAGCAAAGATGCAGATATCAAGAGAACCTATGCGCGAGATCTGTGGACTGCGGTGGGGTTTGTGGTCCTGTTGTTGGCCGCGGTGGTGGCGATTAATCCGCAGATTGCGTTCGATGGCAGTAGGCCCGTGCAGTGGCCTGCTATCATTGAGATAGGTCTCGTTCCTGCAACCGAGATGCGGCTGCCCTTGCCGCTACCGGTCCGAAGTGTTGAGCCGGTGGCGTACGCGCCGCCCGTGCGCGAATATAAACTGCCGCCACCCGTGGTGGTAACCGAGTTCCCTTTGGAGAAGGAAGTGGAGGCCGCGGAGTTGTGGATGGTGGAGCTGCCGCCGAAGGTGCTTAAGAAAATTCTGCCGGCCTATCCCGACAGTGCGCGGAGAGCACTGGTGGAGGGCAAGGTCTTTGCGCGGGTGCTGGTGGGTCGGGAGGGGCGGGTCGAGCGCATCGACCGTATCGAGGGGCCGCAGGTCTTCCAGCGCGAGGTGGCGCAGGCCGCCAAGGCTTGGGAGTTTGTGCCGGCTGTGCAAAACGACCGCGCCGTCCCGGTGTGGGTCAGCTTGCCGTTTGTGTTCAAGATGGAGTAATCAGCCGCCAGCGCGCTTGGCCTGATAGCCGCGCTTGGCTAGCTCGGCGAGCACGACATCCACTTTGTCCCCTTGAATTTCTATTACGCGATCGACGACCGACCCGCCGCTGCCGCATTTGCGTTTGAGCTCGGAGGCGAGGGCCTTCAGTTCGGCTGCGGACAGCCGCAGGCCTGAGATCGTGGTCGCAGTCTTGCCGGCGCGGCCCTTTTTCTCGCGGCGCACGCGGGCAATGCCATCGCCGGTGGGTGCGGCGGCCTGCTTTTTCGGCTGCGGTACGCGGCCAGTATCAGAGGAATACACGAGGCGGCTGTTTTTAGCCATGATTGGGGTTCTCCATCCCATGTCCCGCCGCCCGCCGCTCTTGGACCACGCGCAGGGTCTCGTCGCGCCACGCCGCAAACTCGTCGGTATCTACTGAGTCGTGCAGGGTCGCCCTTTTGGCGTAGGGCACGTAGTTGCCGATGTGCCATAGCGTGTTGCGGTAGAGGCAAAAGTCGCCGGCGTTGAGGAAGATCTGCCGGGCACTAGGCATACTTTGTGCGTATTCGCGGCAGATAGACTCGCGTTCGGTAGCGGATTGTCCTTCGAGATCGGGCTTGGCAATGGGGCGCTTGGGGAAGCGCGCTACTTCGCACGGCAGGTCGCGGCGCAGGTGGCTGCCAGGGACGACCCAAGTGCATGAGTCGGCGTACAGGGCGCAGTTGACTTGGTTGAAGTAGCGGTCGTCGGCAAAGTGCTCGTCCCAGCGAGCCAGCTCCAAGCCGGGCATATTGTCGCGCCAGTCGCGGTGCCAGTGGGTACACCACGGCCACTCGGCTGGCTCGAAGAGTACGCCCATGACCTGCGAGCCGCCGACGCGGAAACCTGGCGAAAACAGGCGGTGCAATGCGTCGTTGAGCGCCGGGAGCGCGGCGTAGTCGGCGAAGGGTTGCTGGTTGAGCGGGAAGTCGGCCATTGGCTGCAAGCGCTGGGTTTGAGGGCCGCGCTGTTGGCGAGCCAAGTCCCGCGCCTCGTCGCAGACTCGGCGCAGATCGGCGACTAAGGAAAGCGGGAGGATTTGGCGGAAGACCGTGTAGCCCTGAGTGCGGTACTCGTCGATGTGGCGGTCGGAAAAGACGAAAGTCATGGCAAGGGCAGTTTTTGGTTAATTTGGTGATTCGGTTATTTCCTCTAGTACGCGCTCTCGCAGGCCCAATACCGTAGGATCGGCCACTCATACGTGCGCCACGTGAAAGCCTTGGGGCGGCTCGAAGTGCTCGGCGCGTTTGCCGATATAGTGGCAGATAAAACTGCGCCGCCAGCGGTCGGCGGTCTGGTTGGGGTAGGAGCCGTGGATGGTCTTGCCGTCGAAGAAGAGGCCGTCGCCCGGGGCCATGTCGAGGCCGACGATTGCGGCTCCGGGAGGTAGCTGGCTCTGAGCACGGGTGAAGGAGATATTCGCATCGGCCTTTTCAACGGGCCGGAGTTGGCCGTGAGAGCCGGGGGCGACGACCATCTGGCCCACGGCGTCGTCGGACGGGTCGAGGGCGATCCACAGGCCGATCAGTGGCTCGGTGGTGATGTACTGTTCGTCTTGGTGTAGACCTTGACCGCGGCCGCCGGGCGGCTTGAAGTAGAGCATGGTCTGGCGCAGGACGGGCTCGTCGTAGATGAGCTGTTCGACCGCGGAGAGCAGATCGGGGCGGGTAGCCCAAGTGGCACTGGCGGGGTCCCAGTTGTGCATGTTGATCATGCGCGGATAGGTGTGGTTGGGGTCGTCGGGCCGGTCGTCAGTACCGCCGCTGTCGCCCGGATGGGGGCCTTGGGCGCGTAGTTCCATGTAGTGGTCAATCATGGCCTCGGCTTGGTCGGGCGCGAAAACCCTCGGCACGGTGAGATAGCCTTGGTCGCGGTAGGATTGTACTTGGGTGGCGTTGAGGTGCATGGCAGACTAATTCCTAAGTGATGAACGGCTGCCTCGTAATTTAGCGAACATGATCACGGGCTTCAACCAATGACGGATTACCACTCGGCCACGCGCTTTTTGGCGAAATAAGCTCGGTCCCACTCGGCTCCCCAGCCGGGGCCGGTCGGCGGTGCGATGTGGCCATCGATAGGGAGTGGGGGATTGAGCAGGCCGATCTCGCGGCCGACTTCGTCGCGGCTGCCACCGGGAAAGTACTCGTAGTACGTGGTGTTTTGCAGGGCGCAGACTAGATGGGCGTGAACTAAGCCAAAGAGCCCGCCTGGACCATTGAGTTCAATCGTGGTGCGATAGGCGGCGGCCATAGCAGCGAGTTTGAGGGTAGCCGTGGTGCCGTGACGGGCGTTGGCGCGGACGAGGTCCGTAGCCTCGGCGCTAACCCAAGCAATGCAGAGTTCGTGGTCGTGCATTAGGGTCTCAAGGGCCATAACGGGTATGTCGAGTTCGGCGCACAGCGTTTGCAAGCCCTGGAGATCGCGGTCGGAAATCGCCTCCTCGAACCAGCTGTAGTTGAGTTCTTCCAGCGCGCGGCCAACGCGCAGGGCTTCGCGCAGGGTGTAGGGGCTGCCGGCCGCGTCGTGCAATAGATCGACGTTCGGGCCGACGTGATCGCGGATGGTACGCGACCAAGCGATATTGGTGTCGAGGGGGCCGGACCAGTGGTCTTTGAGTGCCACAAAGCCCGCTGCGAGTGCTTGGTCTGCTCCTTCTAAGGCGGTGTCGAGGCTGCCGGAGGGGAAGTTGTAATAGGCCCGGCAGCGCGAACGCGCTTGGCCGATTAGAGCGCAAACTGGGAGACCGGCGGCTTGCCCGGCAATGTCCCAGAGGCAATTGTCGAAAGCTCCGTGCCAGCCCGGACGCGAAAACAGCGAGCGGGTAGCCCAGCGCAGCTTGTCGTCGAGCTGTTCGCGGTAGAGCGGGTCTTGGCCAACTGCCATGATTCGCAGGGTCTCTAGTTCCTCGCGGCGCATGGTCTGGTAGCGGGCGTCGCCGACGGTGCAGATACCCTCCAAGCCTTCGTCGGTCAGCACGTGCAGCACGTGGATGGGAGCCTCGGCGCGGCGATGGCCGCAGGGCTGCCAGCGGGTGCGATGGCCGTAGGGGACTTGTTCTAGATCGAAGAGGGGGGTGGTAGCTGGAAGCTCGAAAACCGAGAGCTTTATGGCTGTGATTTTCATAAGTTTGGCGCAGTTTGCGGTGGAAATGGGCCACCAGCGGGCCGATATAGTGTACCTGTGGATTCCATTTCCTCCGCGAACGAGTCCTCTTGTTTGCTCACCGCTAGCGAACGGCTTGGACTTTGAAGTGTAAACCTTCGCGCTTTTGAAGGCATCCGATGATCTCAAACAGGTTCCGGGCTTGGGGGTTGCTGTTTGGGCTGAACATGCGCATTAAGCTCTTGGGCGACTTCGCGGTCAACCCGCCTAACGCCTGAAAACCAATGGTTGCGTTGATGCAGTCGCGCAATACCGCCTTGCCCGAAAGCTTGAGCAGTTCCTCGCGGAAGGTCGGATCGCGCTCTATGCTCACTTGGATCGTTTCCTTGAAATTTCGCGTCAGAACCATAGTTTTCAAATCTCCCGTCGCTTGCGTCGCTTATATTCTCACAATAGGTAACCGGATATGGTTCCATTTGGCAAGTTCCTGCCGCGGGAGTGATCTACCGCAGTTTTTTGCGTCCTTTTCTGGTCACTTGCGTCTTATCAGTTAAAGGATAATGGAAGGAGCAAGTTATGCGTTTGCAATTGGCCCTGAACGTCAGTGATTTGGATGAAGCCGTCGCTTATTACGGTGAACTTTTCAACGCCAAGCCTCACAAGCGGCACCCCGGTTATGCCAACTTTGCCATCGATCAACCGCCGTTGAAGTTGGTGCTATTTGAGAATCCAGAAGCGGCAGAACGCCTCAATCATCTAGGCGTTGAAGCGCTTGCAGAAGCCGAGGTGAGCGACGCCGAGCAACGACTGCGGAACGCGGGCATTTTGACCGAAGTGCAACAGAACGAAACCTGTTGCCACGCGACCCAGAACAAAGTCTGGTCGAGCGATCCGCAAGGCTTGCGTTGGGAGTGGTATCGCATCATCGATGACAAGCCGGCGGAGCGTGTCTGCTCCCCCCGCGATTCTGGTGAAAAAGATAGCTGCTGCGCATGATCACTAAGACGCAGATCGGCCCGCAAGCCCGCCTCGGCCAAGACAATTGGCGGGATTTCCAGACGAGCTTGCGCACCTATGTGGGTCGCCGGGTCGAAGCGGGCGCAGTAGAAGACGTCGTAGGCGACATCCTGCTGCTGCTCGCCCGCCATCAGGACCGGCTCGCCGTTGCTGATGAGCCGGCCGCTTGGGTGTTCCGCGTTGCTGCCAACGCGATCGCGGATCACCATCGTCGCCGTGCTGCGGAGGCACGGGCGTTGGCACAATATGCCGCGGAAATCGAGCAGCACGGCGGTGCGTCTGGTGATGCGAGCAGCACCGCCGAAATTGCCGCGTGTCTGACGCCTGTTATCCGCAACCTGCCGCAACCTTATGCGGAAGCGCTGCTGCTCACAGACATCGCAGGTCTCAACCAAACAGAAGCGGCGGCTCGCCTCGGCCTTTCCACTTCCGGTATGAAATCCCGCGTGCAGCGCGGCCGTTCCAAGCTGAAACAGGCGATACTGCGTTGCTGTGCCGTTGCGCTCGATTGCCGCGGTGGGGTAATTGACTGCGAACCGCGCAGCAGCACCAAGCTTCAAAACGAGAGTTAGCATTGAAGACCGACTGATCTGTTGGTTGCCGCCTATGGCGACCAATGTTTACGCTCTCGGCTTTCGCCTTCACAAGTAGTCTCCGGCGTCGCCTGTTCACGCCCGCTCGCCGCGCACGAGTTGATCCAGCGTGGCTACGTCGTCTCTACTGCCGATGAACAGGGGTGCGCTGATGCAACTCGGTCGCCTGCAAGTCCATGATGGGCTGGGTTCTGATTGGAGGCCGCGCCCCCGGCTTGTTCAACGACAAAGGCGAGAGGCGCGGCTTGCCACTGGGCGACTTGCTGTCGCCGGGGTAGAGGAAAATGCCGCCCTTGAGCAGGTTGCGGTGGAAGTCGGCCACGAGCGAGCCGATGTAGCGCGCTGAGTAGGATTGCGGACCTTCTTTGAGCTGATCGACGTAGCGGCGCACCGGCGCGTCCCATTTGAGATAGTTGCCCTCGTTCGCGCTGTAGTACTGGCCGCGCTTAGGGATCTGGATGTACTCGTGGGAGAGCAGAAATTCGCCGAGGCCTGGGTCGAGGGTAAAGCCGTGGCTACCGCTGCTAGTGGTATAGACTAGCATGGTGCTGGAGCCGTAGATGATGTAGCCGGCGCAGACTTGCTCGTGGCCGCGGCGGAAGAAGTCGCTGCGGGTAACGCTGTGGGTGCTTTTCTTGCGATAGATGGAGAAGATGGTGCCAATGGAGACGTTCACGTCTATATTGGACGAGCCGTCAACCGGATCAAAGACGAGGAGGTAGTTGCCGCGCGGGTGTCTTTCCGGGATGGGGTAAATATCGTCCATCTCTTCGGACGCCATGCCGGCCAGTCGCCCGGTGTGGTCGGTGGTGCGGATGACGGTAGTGTTGGCGAACGCATCGAGCTTTTGCACTTCTTCGCCGTGAATGTTGGTGCGACCGGTCAGGCCCATTACTTCGGCGAGGCCGGCCTTGTTTACGTCGCGCGCGATGATTTTGGCCGCGCTGGTTAGGTCGGTGAGTAGGCCGGTAAATTCGCCGGTGGCCTCGGGGTGCTGCCGCTCTTCTTCGATGATGAAGCGAGTGAGGGTAGTGCCTATTTGCATGAGGGATCTGGCATCAATTGAGGGTGTTTGACATGGGATGGGATAAAACAATACAATCCCGTCTATCCTGTCCATCCTGTTAATCGCTGATGTTACGCATCGTCCTGCCAGTGCGCTAGGCACTAGTCGCCATAGAGATACTTCGCTTCCACCGCCCTCCGCTGCGCTCCAGCTCAGCATGACAGGGCTAGCACTGTCTTTGCCTGTCATGCTAAGGTGGAGCTGAAGCATCTCATACCTAGGGGCCCGTGCGTAAAATCAGTTGATCACAGTTAACGCCACTGAGGGAGAACGAGAGACAATGATCAAATTGGCGACTATGAGCAGCGCGTGTCCAGACTGGACCTTGGACGAGGTCGTCGCTGGCATGAAGCGGCACGGCTATCAGGGGTTTGAGCCGCGGGTCGAATGGGATCATGCCTGTGGCATTGAGGCCGCGCTTGCGGCCAAAGAGCGGCCGGGCATTCGCCGGCGGATGGAAGACGAGGGACTGGAAATCTGCTGCATTGCAACCGGGGCGCGGATGGCTGCGCCCGACGCGGCGGAGCGGGCCGGGCACGTGGAGGACGTAAAAAAGTACATCGACTTAGCGGCTGATTTAGGCTGTGGCTTGGTGCGGGTTTTCGGCGGCCAGCGCGACCGGAGTCGCGAGTGGGCTGTGGTCGTTGATTATGTGGTGGAGGGCTTTGTGCAGGTGTTGCCCACGGCGGCTGAATGCGGAGTAACGTTGCTGCTGGAAACGCACGACGATTGGTGCTGTTCTGCGCCAGTGCGCGCCGTTGTCGAGCGGGCTGGGCACCCGAATTTGCAGGTGTTGTGGGATTTTATGCACACGCAGCGGATGCTAGAAGAGCCAGCCGAGAGCTTCCAACTGTTGGGCGCGCACACGCGCCACATCCATGCCCACGACGGGATGATTGTCGATAGCAAGTTGCAGGTCAGCGATGTGCTAGGCGCGGGCGTCTTCGATCACGCCGAGCCGTTGCGCCTACTCGCGGAGGCTGGGTTTGCTGGGTATTGCTCGGTGGAAGTGATCTATAAGCGCGGCAGCGGAGATCGGGCCGATGCGGTGCTTGGGCAATATGCCGAGGGGCTGCGGGGAATTATGGCTGGTTTTTGAAGGGACGCTTCCTCTGCTTGGCAAGGCCCGTCGATCTTCTGATTGGCGGGCTTTTCGTTCTCGAATGTTCGGGCGATTATCGTTGCGCTAGCGGGCTATGCTAAAAAGTCGGCAAAGCCCGTGTGCTGCTGGCATCTTCGGCCTGAGTTCCTATCTTAAAGCCTCTTTTGCGAGTGAGACGCCCGCGTCCCCAGACGATAAATGGAGTGCATGTATGGACAGTGCGCAAAGCAGCATCCGCGAGGCCCCGGCTCATTTTGGTGGCCTCTTACGCAATATCGGTCCCGGCGTCATTGTCTCTGGGTCGGTGGTTGGCTCGGGCGAGTTGTTGGTGACGACGCGGATGGGAGCTGAGGTCGGCTTTGTCTTTCTCTGGGGCGTGATCTTGGCCTGTTTGGTCAAATTTGCGATTCAGCTCGAATTGGGTCGGCAGTGCCTGTTGCGCAAGAGCAGTACCGTGCAAATCCTCGACCAAGTGCCGGGCGTGCGCTGGCGCGGCACTTCGTGGATCGCGTGGCTCTGCGTGGTAGGCTACTTCTCGGTGACGGTGGCCGTCATCGGCATCTTGGGGTCGGTGGCCGGGCTGATGGTCGCGGTTTTTCCCTTTGCGTCCGAACAGGTATGGGCGGTAGTCATTTTCCTCGCCATGTCGGTCTTGCTCTGGCGAGGATTGTACGGCGACTTGGAGAAAATGGTCTCCGCGCTGGTGGCGACCTTTAGCTTGGTCGTCGTCGGATCGGTGCTCGCACTGCAAGGCACGAGCTACGCAATCAGCAGCGCACAAATCGCCTCGGGCTTCCGCTTTGCCATGCCGGCCGAAGGCGCGTTTGTGGCTTTGGCGGTGATGGGATCGGTCGGCGCGACCGCAGTCGAGCTTTTCATGTATCCCTATTGGATCGTGGAAAAAGGCTACCCGGATTTCGTCGGGCCAAAAGACAATAGCCCCGAATGGCAGGCGCGCTACCGGGGCTGGATGCGGGTCTTGATTGCGGATGCGGGCGTGTGTACGGGCATCGCACTGGTGGTCACTTGCGCGTATTACCTGCTGGGCGCGTCGGTGCTCAATCAGCTACAAGTCTTGCCCGAAGGCATGAAGGTCGTCGAGCAAGTCTCGCTAATTTTCACCGAGAGCATCGGCGGCTGGGCGTACTATCTCTTTATGTTTGGGGGATTTTGCACGCTCTTTTCCACACTGCTGGTTTTCGCCGCTTCTTCGGGGCGGATCGGCGCTGACTTCCTGCGGCAACTAAAGGTGAGCGCGTTTGCCGGAGAAGAGGGCTACCGCCGCTGGATCCGCATTTTCCAGATCGGCTTCCCGTTTGGGTGGCTGCTCTTCATATTGTTCGACCCGCGCACCCTCGACTTTGTGCTCAAAGGGGCCAACGCCAACAATCTGTTGCTCATCCCCATGGCCTACGGGGTGCTGCACTTGGCCATGCGCACACCCGCGGACGAGCGCATGGCACTGAAGACCGAACTGGCACTGCTCTTCACCATCTGGGCCATCATCAACTTCACGGCGATCAATCTGTTTCAGCTATCTGGGCACTAGCAGCAATGAGCTTCGCCGTTTTAGCATTCTCTCCGATAGTGTCCAACAGGCGGCCCTTTTTTAATTTGCGCGTACGACTCGGCCACGCCGCCGCTTCGCAAAACCCTCATTCCGCTTCTTAGGGATCCGCGCACCTTACTGACGTTACGCAGCCCTTGAGCCTTGTGCGATGATCCACCAAAGGCCTGAAGGAACACGAAGAATACTCAGGAAACCCTTCGTGTTCCTTGGTGGATAAACCCAAAAGAAATACCCTACTCGACACGACCACCCCGCTCCCTTGCATCTTGGCACCTTCGCATTAACTCCCTAACCGCGGACCATGCGTAACATCAATTCCTAACATATCCTCGTAGCGCAGCCCCGTGCCCCCGAAAATATCCAGCGCCGCTCCCACCGTAAAATCCAATTTCCCTTGGCCGAGCCGGCCGAGAATCTCGATGTCCGCCGCGCAGCACACGCCGCCAGCATACGTCGTTGGGATCGGCGCGATCTCGCCCAGAAGCGCGACGAGTTCGGCATCGATCCCTTGCTGCTTGCCTTCGACCCCAGTGGCGTGGATGAGGAATTCGCTGCAAGACTCGGCGAGGAGTGCCAAGTTGTCCGCGCTGAGCGCAAAGTCCGTGGCCTTTTGCCAGCGGTCGGTCATTACCACGTAGCGCCCATCGCGTTTGTTGCAACTGAGATCTAAGACCAGCCGCTCGTGCCCTACCGCAGCCACCATTTGCGCCAGCCGGCTGTGGTGTATCTGGCCGTCGCTAAAGATATAGGAAGTGACGATCACCTGCGCGGCACCGCGGCTGAGCCAAGCCGCTGCGTTGTCGGGGCGGATGCCGCCGCCGACCTGTAGGCCTCCGGGGAAGGAGGCTAACGCCTGTGCGGCCGCGTCCTCATTGCCCGGGCCGAGCATGATGACGTGGCCGCCGAAGAGCCGGTCGCAGCAATAGCGCGCTGCAAAGTAAGCAGGAGGATGGGGGGCGATGAAGTGGGTTTGAGGGGCGATGCCGTCGCGTAGGCTGGTGCCGACGATCTGTTTGACCCGCCCCTCGTGCAAATCGATACAGGGCCGAAAGCGCATTGGGAGTGGTTAGTGGTCAGTGGTCAGTGATCAGTGATCAGTGCCCTCCACCCCGCCTTGGGGGTGGGGACTGATCGGTAAGCTCCATTCGACGACATATAAGGTGGGGCGGTGGTGGAGGCTATCCACTATCTACTAATCAATGCGATGCTCGGCGAGCGCGTCCTCATCGAGGGTGACGCCGAGGCCCGGGCCGGCTGGCGGGAGGATGTACCCGTCGGCGATGGGCAGCTTTTCGCGGATGACGTCGCCGCTGTGATAGACACAGCCGTTCACGTCGCTGGCGTAGCCCAAGTTGGGCATGGCAAAGGCGAGGTGAGCTTGCGCTGCTGTGCCGATCCCCAGCTCGGGCATACTGCCGATGATACAGGGCAGACGCGCCGCTTCGGCAATGGCGAAGATGTGCGCGGCCGCACCCAAGCCGCCGGCTTCCGACACGTACACGTTGAAGACATCGACGGCTTGGTGGCGGACGCAGTTGAGGGCATCGGTTGGAGTCCAAACGCTCTCGTCGGCCATGATGGGCAGCGAGACGCGCTCGCGGACAAAGCGCAGCCCCTCTAGGTCGTCGGCTGCTAAGGGCTGCTCAACCAACTCCAAGTCAAAATCCGCGATCGCCTCGATGTGGCGCACGGCTTCCTTCGCCGAGGACCAGCCCATGTTGGCATCTACGCGCAGGACGACTTCGCTGCCGATCGCGCTGCGCACGGCCGCAAGCACGGCTAGGTCGGCGCGAAGGTCCCGCCCGATCTTTACCTTGAGCGTCTTGTACCCTTGTGCCACTAGGCTCTGGGCTTGGGCGGCGATGGCCTCGGGGTCGCCCATGGACAGCGAATGACTCAGCAACACGCGGTCGCGGGCTAGGCCGCCCAGCAGTTGGTAAACGGGTGCGCCGCAGGTTTTGCCGACCAAGTCGTAGAGGGCCATTTCAATGCCGGCCTTGGCCGGGAAAAAGCGGTGCAGGGCTTGATTCATGCGGTCGGCGATCTCGCGGATGCGGCGCGGGTCCAAGCCGCAGAGCACATCGGCGAGCAGCCCATTGATGGCTTCACTTTCCCCGCGTCCGCGGCGGTCCCAGATGCTAGAGGCTTCGCCGAGGCCGGTGAGGCCGGCGTCGGTGTGGATCAAGACGACGGCGTTTTCAGAGGCTTGGTGCGTACCGAGGCTGCTTTGGAAAGGCTGCGGTCTTGGCACGCGCACGGGTATGGCTTCGACGTGAGTGATTTTCATAAGATCAGGCGCGGCGATAGATGCTAAGGGAGGTATTGCCGTACGCCCGTTGTTGGTTGAGCGCGAGGTGGCCACTCTGCTCGGGCACGTCCAAGTCGATTTGGTGCTGCACGAACAGCAGGCCCGCGTCGTTAAAGAGCGGGGATTCCCCAAGGGCTTCGATCAGGCCCAGCAGAAGCGGGGTGCCGCAGTAGCAGGCGTGGTACGGAGGATCGGCGTACACAATGTCGAAGCGGTGGCCGGCCGTTGCCAACTGAGGGATGAGGTGTTGGGCCTTGACCGAGTGTAGGCCCGCGACGCCGGCCCGCCATTGGTAGAGTAGTGCGCGGATCTGACGCCGCCGCCGGTGATCTGGCTCGTTGAGCTCGACGCTCGCACCCCGGCTTAGTGCTTCGAGCCCCATCTGGCCCGAGCCAGCACATAGGTCGAGGAAGGTGCAGCCCCTCAAATCGGGGCCGAGCATGGAGAATACGGCTTCTTTTAGGCGCGTTGAAGTGAGGCGAATTTGGCGCAGATGTCGCCCGGAGGAAATCTGCCGACCGCGATAGGTGCCAGTGACAATGCGCACGGGAAAGCCTTGAGTTGGAGTTGATTGAAACGCAAAAGTATCGCGGTTGAGACTAGCAGCGTCAAGTTGTGGGTCGTGGACGATGGGGGAGTTTGCAAAGAGTGATTAGTTGTGATTAATAATTATCTCACAAATGCTAGCAATCCCGCAGGGAACGGCTCCTGTGTCTCAGCCCAGCAAAGGACAACCACAGGGATCGATCCCGATATAAACGACGTATTCAGGGTTTATGAAATAGCTTCTAACCACTAACCACATATAACCAAACTAATGATCACAGAACGATACGATGTCATTGTCGCAGGGGCCGGTGGCATGGGCGGTGCCGCGCTGTACCACTTGGCCCGCCGCGGTGTGCGCGTCTGCGCTGTAGAGCGCTTTGGCATAGCTCACGACCGGGGATCTTCGCACGGAGATACCCGCATTATTCGCAAAGCCTATATGGAGCATCCCGACTACGTTCCCTTGTTGCACCGGGCCTACGTGCTGTGGGAGGAGCTAGAGGCCGAAGAAGCGGGGGAACTCTTTGCCCGCGTCGGGCTGCTCGTGGCGGGCGATCCCAACGCGGAGGCGATGCAGGGGCAGGCAGCTTGTTATCAGGAGCACGACCTGCCGCACGAACCGCTCGATGCGGCAGCCATTGCCGCGCGCTATCCAAGCTTGGCCTTGCCCGCGGAGTGGAGTGGCTTTTACGATCCCCTAGGCGGTTTTCTCCATGTCGAGGACTGCGTCCGTCGGCATGTCGCGTTAGCCCAAAAGCACGGCGCGAAACTCTACGACGGGGAGGCCATGCGGTCGTGGCGACGCGAGGGCGAAGGAGTGGTAGTGGAAACCGAGCGAAGGCACCTGCTCGCCGAACGGTTGGTGCTGGCGACCGGGGCTTGGGCGGTGCCGGAGCTATGCCGGCTGGGCGTAGCAGCGTGCGTAGTGCGCAAAGTGCAGTTGTGGTACCAAGGGCGCGGTGTGGAGCAGTACGCGCGCGGCGCGTTCCCCTGCTTCTTCATCGCCGACGGTGAACACTATTTCTATGGATTTCCCGCCGAAGCACCGTGGGGCCTAAAGTTGGCCGAGCACAATCTGTCGCACGATCCAGTAGCCGACCCGCTCCAACTCAATCGCGCACTGGCCGCCGGCGATCAGCCCTATGTCCTCGATTTTCTCGCGCGATTTTTTCCCGCGCTGCAACCAGAACTGAGCAAACACGCCGCCTGCATGTATTCGCTGACGCCGGATAAGCACTTCGTCTTGGACATCCACCCCGAATGCCCAGCCGTGGTGCTGGGGGCGGGTTTTTCCGGCCACGGCTTCAAGTTCGCGCCGATAGTGGGCGAAATCCTAGCTGAATTGGTGCTGGAAGGCGATACCAAGCATCCCATCGAATTCCTGCGTCTTTCCCGTTTTGCACAAAGGAGGTCATAAATGGATCTAGGGCTGAAAGGCAAAATTGCTCTGATAACTGGAGGGAGCCGGGGGATCGGCCGGGCGATTGCGTTGGCACTGGCCAATGAGGGATGCAAGGTGGCGATTTGCGCCCGCGACCAAGAGCCGCTCGAACGCGCATTGCAACAAGTGCGGGCCACTGGGGCCGAAGCCATCGCCGAGGTCGCCGATGTGCGCTCGCGGTCGGAGGTGGAGGCCGTTGTCGCGCACTGCGCGGCCGAGTGGGGAGGGGTGGATATCTTGGTCAACAATGTGGGTGGGGCGACCGGCGAACAGAGCTTGCTCGAAACCGATGATGAAGACTGGGAAGCAACCTTTGACCTAAACGTGTTCCACGCCGTGCGCACGACGCGGGCGGTGCTGCCCTACATGCAGCAGCGAGGCGGGGGCGCGGTAGTGATCGTCTCGTCGATCTCCGGGTGGAAGCCCGGGCCCAAGTCCCAGTATGGAAGCGCAAAGGCCGCGGAGATTTTTCTCGCTGGTGCGCTGGCACTGGAACTGGCCGAATGCGGGGTGCGGGTCAACACCGTCGCGCCGGGGTCAATATTTTTCTCCGGCGGTGGGTGGGCGCATTTTCAGGAGGAGCAGCCCGAGCGTTTTGCACAGTTTGTGGAGCGGGAGTTGCCCGCCGGGCGCTTGGGGACGCCAGAAGAGGTGGCAGATGTGGTGGCGTTTCTGGTGTCCGAGCGTGCGAATTGGATCAATGGAGCGCTGATCCCCGTGGATGGGGCGCAGGGCCGGCCGACGGCTTTTTGACGGCGGCCCTGCGCGACCACTAACACCGCCTGCATGTTCTGGTTGGTAAAAATGGCGGGCATATTGTCGTCGAAGGTCCAGAGAACGTCTGAAAGACAATCCCGCGAGTGGGTTTGTAGGTAGTTGATCAGATCATCCCCGCCAAGGGCGGCTAAGTCGGAGGATGAGCAGTAATCCGCATACATCTTGGCCGCGGGGCGAGCTGTCTCCTGTTCCAGCGGAGGGATTGTGGATCTACTGCAAAGCGGAGGTTGCGAAGACTGGCTTTCGCCCGGACGGGGCGCGACTCTTGCTGCGGCCAGACAGGCACTCGATGCCACGAGTAGGGCCGTCAAGATGCCGATATATATGTTATTCATTTAGTCCACCTCCAAGATTGTGTTCCGATTCCGCTTGTTTCCGCCCTTACCCCTGAAACAGCGACAGCGCCCCATCTACGTACATCTCGGTTCCCGTAATATAGCTGGCCTCGTCCGACGCCAAAAAGACAATGGCGTTGGCGACCTCCTCTGCGCTGGCGGCGCGTTGTTGTAGGGGGATCATGCCTTGGGGGAACTCGCGGGGGATGCGGATCTTGTCGATGTCGCGGGGGAAGGTGTTCTCGCCGATGCTGGTTTTGGTGGCCCCAGGGCAGACGACATTGATGCGGATGTCCCACTGCGCTAGTTCGACTGCAGCCATTTTGGCGAAGGTGACTTGGGCGGCCTTGGAGCAGGAATACGAGGTGAAGCCGAAGTTGGAGAAGATGCGGTTGCCGTTGACCGAGGAGACGACGACGATGCTGCCGCCGCCGGCTGTGCGCAGGTGGGGGATGGCGTATTTAACGGTGAGGAAGGTGCCGCGCACGTTGATGTTGTGCGTCTGATCCCACTCGTCGGGGGTGATGTCCTCAATGGGGGCAAAGACCCCGTTGATGCCGGCGTTGGGCACGACGATGTCGAGGCGGCCCCAACGCTCGACCGCGGCGGCCACCAGCTCGGCGACGTGCTCGGCGTTAGCCACATCGCCGGGCAAGGCCAACGCTTGGCCGCCCAGCCCTTCGATTTCGGCTACGGCTTCCTCGCAGCGCTCGGCACGGCGGGCCGTCAGCGCGATCTTGGCTCCTTCGTTGGCCATGGCCACGGCCGCGGCCCGGCCGATGCCGCTGCTGCCCCCGGTGATGAGGGCCACTCTGTCTTTCAGCTTCATGTCGATCTCCTAAGTTGACGAAAAAATGTGGGCGGGATATCATTGGAAGCCCTAAAATACACCCAGCGAAAGTGGAGACAAGAATGGAAGAAAACGCGAACACGCACTCCCGACCCTCAAAGCTGAAGGTCACGGATATGCGCGTCGCTAATGTGCGCGGTGCGCCGTTCCGTGCGACGATCATCCGCATCGACACCAACCAAGGCATCTCCGGTTACGGCGAGGTGCGCGACGGCGGCAGCCCGACCTACGCGCTAATGCTCAAAAGCCGCTTACTCGGCGAAAACCCCTGCAACGTCGATAAGCTCTTCCGCAAGATCAAACAATTCGGCCACCATGCGCGTCAAGCCGGCGGTGTCTGCGGCGTCGAGATGGCGCTGATGGACCTAGCCGGCAAAGCCTACAATGTGCCGGCCTACCAATTGGCCGGGGGTAAGTTCCGCGACCGAATCCTCTGCTACTGCGACACCCCCACGCGGCGCGACGGCCGGGAGATGGGACGATTGCTCAAGGAGCGGATGGAGCGGGGGTTTAAATTCCTCAAAATGGACGTCGGCATTAGGTTGCTGCGGGAAGTTGAAGACGCGCTGATCGCTCCGCCGGGGATGCTGGAAAGCCACGGCATCATGCACCCATTTACGGGTATCCAGATTACCAACAAGGGCATCGATATCCTCTGCGAATACGTGGCGCAGGTGCGCGAGGTGATCGGCTATGAAATTCCCTTGGCCGTCGATCACTTTGGCCACATTGGCGTCGAGTCCTGCATCCGCTTGGGCAAGGCACTCGATCCGTTCAGCCTAGCTTGGTATGAAGACATGATCCCCTGGCAGTTGGCCGACCAGTGGCAGCGGCTCGCCGAAGCAGTAGATACGCCCGTATGCACGGGCGAGGACATCTATCTCAAGGAAAACTTCCTGCCCCTTTTTGAACGGCGTGCCCTTGCCGTCGTCCACCCGGATTTGGCCTCTTCCGGCGGGATCCTTGAGACCAAAAAGATCGGCGACCTAGCGCAGGAGCACGGCATTGCCATGGCGCTGCACATGGCCATGTCGCCGGTGGCGGCGCTCGCTTCGGTGCATTGCGCTGCGGCGACCGAAAACTTCATGGTGCTCGAAAACCACTCGGTCGATCAGCTAGAACAATGGAGTAGCTTGGTCGAGGGCTTGCCGGTGCCCCTGATTGAGGACGGGCACATTGCGGTGCCAGAGGGGCCGGGGCTGGGCTTTAGCGGCCTCAATGAAGAAGTGCTGCGGTCGTTTGCCAACCCAGAGCAGCCGGAGATTTTTGGCCCCACTGAGCAGTGGAACGACGAGCGGCCACACGACCGCTTGTGGAGCTAAAAATGACCTACGACATCGCCATCCTCAAAGGAGACGGCATTGGGCCGGAGGTCATGGACGAGGCCCTGCAATTACTCAATGCGTTGGGGACTCCTTCCCTTGCCTTCGCCGAGTACCCCTGTGGCGCGGGGTGCTATCTGGAGCAAGGAGATCCGCTGCCGGAGGCGACGGTGGAAGGGTGTCGCCAGGCGGATGCGGTGTTGTTGGGAGCGATGGGGTTGCCGCACGTGCGCTGGCCGGATGGGACGGAGATGCGGCCACAAGTTGACTTGCGGATCAAGCTAGACCTGTACGCGGGGGTGCGGCCGATTTACCTCTATGCCGCCGCGCATACTCCACTCAAGGGGTTAGAGGCAGGAGATATTGACCTCGTCATCCTGCGCGAGAACGTCGAGGGGCTTTTTGCCTCCATGAACGGCGGCATCCAGTTGCGCGGAGAAGTGGCCGTTGACTCTATGGTCATTACGCGCACTGGCACGGAGCGCGTGGTGCGCTATGCCTTTGAGCTGGCGCGGCAGCGCGGCCGGACACCGATGAAGGTGACGTGCGTTGACAAGGCCAACGTCTTCCGCTCAATGGCCTTCTTCCGCCGCGTGTACGACGAAGTAGCCGCCGACTATCCAGATGTCGAACGCGACTATGCGTACATCGACGCCCTGAGCATGTACTTGGTGCAGCAACCGACAGGATACGACGTGCTAGTCACCGAGAATATGTACGGAGATATTATCTCGGACTTGGCTGCCGGTTTGGTCGGCGGTTTGGGGCTGGCCCCTTCGGGGGACATCGGCGAAGATGCGGCTGTTTTCCAGCCCTCGCACGGCACCGCGCCCGACATCGCCGGGCAGGGGAAGGCCAATCCGGTGGCGATGATCCTGTCGGCGGCCTTGATGCTGCGCTGGTTGGGCCAGCAACACGGCGATCTGGTGGCTGTCGCGGGTGCTGAGCGTATTGAAGAGGCGGTGCGCTCAGTAATCGGCGAGCAGGGCGCGGGGACGCCCGATTTAGGAGGAGCGTTGAGCTGCCGCGAGCTAGGGGAGCGGGTTGTTCAAGCACTCTGACATGGACCGCCGGACCTTTCTCGGCCTAGGTTTAAGCGCAGCCGCGTGGCCTGCATTGGGCCGCGCCGCGCCCGTGCGGTCGGAGCGAGTGCGCCTGCGCGAGTTGGGCATTGTCATTGGCGAATTGGCGACCGGCTTCCATAACGCCATCACCGATGTCGAGGGCGTGAGGGTCGGCCATTTGACCCTGATTCAGGATGGGGGTCCGGTTCGAACCGGCGTGACGGCGATTGTGCCGCGCCCGCCCGCGTTTGCCGCGGACTTCACGCTCAACGGCAACGGCGAACTGATGGGGGTAGGCTCTATGCGTCGTACGGGCCTGTTGGCCGGTCCAGTCCTTTTTACCAACACATCCAGCGTCGGCGCAGTGTACGATGGGGCAGTGGAGTGGATGTTGGCGCGAGATCCCGACCTGTTCAAAAGCGATTTGCAGCCCGCGCCCATAGTCGGCGAGACGTGGGCTGCGTTTCTCCACGACGAAGTCGGGCGACACCTGCAGCCTGCACACGCGGCAGCAGCCCTCGACGCAGCACGCGGTGGGCCGGTGACCGAAGGCTGTGTCGGCGGCGGGACCGGGATGCGGGCCTATAGCTTTAAGGCCGGCATTGGCACGGCGTCGCGCAAAATCCCCTGCGGCGACCAGCTCTACACCGTGGGTGTGCTGGTGCAGGCGAATTTTGGCCGGCGTCCCCAACTGCGCGTTGACGGCGTCCCTGTGGGCCGGGAGATCGCCGATCTAATGCCTGTGCGCGGCGGCAAGAGCAAGTCCATGCTCGCGGCAGTAGCTACGGATGCGCCGTTGATCCCAATCCAACTACAGCGCGTGTGCAAGCGGGTGGCTTTGGGCATGGCGCGCACGGGTGCTATTTCCACCCACGGCAGCGGCGACCTCGTGTTGGCTTTTTCCGCGGCCTCCTCCAAGCCGCCGGCCGCGCTCGCCATGCTCGCTGACCGTTGGATTTCGGGCCTGTTCCAAGGCGTAGTTGAGGCTACGGAGGAAGCCATTCTCAACGCGCTGACTACGGCCTACACCATGACCGGTCGCGCCGGCAATATCATCTATGCCCTGCCGCTGGACCGCTTGATCGAAATCATGCGCTCATACGGCCGGCTCAAATGAATCGCTCGCTCCCATCGGGCGAGGCGGCGGGACCGCACAACGCCATTGTCGATGTGGCCGGAGTCAGCGTGGGCCACGTGGATATTCGCACGCCCGACCTACACACCGGCCTCACCGCCATTGTCCCATATCCGGTCGCAGTGGCCGAGCGCAAGCAGTTTATCGGTCACTTCTCCATAGACGGCGGCGACGCCATGAGTGGCCTTGGGGTCGCCGAAGACTTTGGCACTTTTTCCTCGCCCATTGTCCTTGCCCCAGCCCCGGTCGTCGGCCGGGTGTACGAATCCTTAATTCGCCATAGCTTGGGCCGCGACACCGGGCTATCGACCGTGGCGGGCTGGCCACCGGTGGTCGTGGGGATTGACGACACGGCTGTCAACGACCCCGCGCTCATTCGCAAGGTCCTGACACACGCCCACGCAGACGAGGCGTTGGCCAGTGCCGGTAGCGCGGTGCCCACGGGCAATGCCGGAGTCGGCGGCGGGTTGCAGGCCTTTGGCTACAAGGGCGGCATCGGCACGGCTTCGCGCCGCGCTGGCGAATACGCGCTGGGTGTGCTGGCCGCGGTTAACGGGGGGCGCGAGCTGAGTTTGGCCGGTCGCGTCCTGCCGGCAGGCGAGGGGGCAGGGGGACCGCAGACTTTTGCCGCGGTCGTGGCTACGGATGCGCCCCTAATCCCGCGCCAACTAGAGCGTTTGGCTGGTCGCGCCGCGCTGGGACTGGCGCGGACAGGTTTGTGGAACCCGCATACGCGCGAGGGCCTCGTCCTCGCCTTTTCCACCACGAGCCTCGTCCAAGAACTGGCCACATCTGTGGGGATGGTAGGCGAAGAAGGGCTCTACCCGCTCTTTGCTGCTGGGGCTGCGGCTGCCGAGGGTGCGGTCGTCGATGCCCTCTTGGCCGCCGAGCCTGCTGGGGATCTCAAAGCCATGCCGCAGATCGGCTGGCTGGAAGAGGGGGATGGTTGAGCCGCAGCTTGCTCGACGATCAGGACGCGCTTAGCGCCTTCCGCGCTCGGCTCTTGGCTTGGTATCGCCAAAACAAACGGCAGACGAGTTGGCGCGACAGCGGCAATCCCTATCACGTCTGGATATCCGAGGTCATGTTGCAACAGACCCGGGTGGATCAGATGGCCCCCTATTTCGAGCGTTTTATCCGCGCATTTCCCACGCTCCAATCGCTGGCCGCCGCTTCCGAGGACCAAGTGCTCAAAGTCTGGGAGGGCTTGGGCTATTATGCGCGAGCGCGCAACCTGCACAAGGCGGCTAAGCGCGTGGCCTTTGAGTTAGAAGGCCGCATACCAGATACGTACCAAGCGCTGATTGAACTGCCTGGGATTGGCCAGTACACGGCCGCGGCCTTAAGCAGCATTGCCTTCGACCGCGACCACCCAGTACTCGACGGCAATGTGACTCGTGTGCTCTGCCGCTTGTTGCGGATTGAGGAAGTGCCGGTCCGCGCCCAAGTCAAGGCGCGACTCATCGCCGCTGGGGAGGCCTTATTGGCCCGGGGCGAGGCCGGCGACTTCAATCAGGCGATGATGGAGTTGGGGGCGAGGGTCTGTACGCCGCAAAGTCCTTGCTGCCCGACGTGTCCGGTCGGCGGCTGGTGTCGGGCCAAGGCCGAGTTGGACGACCCAGCCTCCTTGCCGCGCAAGGCCCCTAGGAAACAGAAGCCGCATTATCACGTGGCGGCCGGCTTGATTCGCAAGGGCGACGAACTGCTAATCGCCCAGCGGCCGGCCGAGGGGATGCTCGGTGGCCTGTGGGAGTTTCCCGGGGGCAAGCAGGAGCCCGGCGAGACCTTGCCCGAATGCTTGGTGCGCGAGATCCGCGAGGAATTGGGCATTGAAATCGAAGTGGGTGCGCGTCTGACGAGCGTGGATCACGCCTATTCGCATTTTAGCATCACTTTACACGCGTTTGCCGCCCGCTATGTGCGCGGCCCCCCCCAGGCGCTGGGTTGCGCTGCTTGGCGGTGGATCGCGCCGGAGGCTTTGGGCGACTTCGCCCTGCCGCGGGCCGATCGCCTGATCGTGGAGTTCATGCGCGAGCACGCACAGCAGATGGAGCTATTTGGTGAAAGAAAGTGAGTTGCTAGCCGAAGGACGCCGCCGTGCGCCCGGATTGGTTTTGCGCGGGCTTTGCATGGGCGCGGCCGATGTGATTCCCGGGGTTTCCGGGGGGACGATCGCCTTGGTCATGGGCATTTACGATGAACTGGTCGGGACTATTGCCGCAGTCGATCAACGGCTCGTGGGTGCCTTGGTGCGGGGACGCTTGATCGAGGTGTTGCACCGAGTTAATGCCCCTTTTCTAGTGCCATTGCTGTGCGGTATAGGCGTGTCCATTGCCGCGCTGGCCAAGTTCATAACTTGGCTGCTCGCGACGCACCCCCAGCCTGTGTGGGGCTTCTTCACCGGGTTGATCTTGGCCAGTGCGCTCGTGGTCGCTCGGCAGGTCGCTGGATGGGGGATGGCGCAATGGGGGCTGACGGCTCTCGGCGCAGTGGCGGGCTACGCCATCACTACGTTGGTGCCGGTCGAGACTGGGGGCGAGGGCTACAAGTTCGCGCTGGCCGGCATGGTAGCCATCTGCGCGATGATTCTGCCGGGCATTAGCGGCTCATTTCTGCTAGTGGTCATGGGCAAATACCAGCAGGTCTTGACCGCGGTACACGAGTTCGACTGGGCGATCTTGGCCCTCTTCGGCCTTGGGGCGGTTATCGGTCTGCTGGGCTTCTCGCGGCTGCTCAAGCACCTGCTGACCCGCTTTCGCACGAGTACCATGGCCTTTTTGGTGGGAGTGATGTTGGGTTCCCTGCGCAAGGTGTGGCCGTTCCGCAACGCGCTGGAGGACGGGCGCTACGAATGCGCGTGGCCGCAGGAGTTCAGTGGCGAGGCCTGGCTGAGCTTGGGGCTGATTGCAGTGGGTGCTGTGTTGGTCTTGGCGTTGGAGCGGCTGGGACGGAGGCGATGACTGCGAACTCAATTTTGCGAATGATCCGCACCGTCGCGCTTGGGAGCGGGGTCTATCTTTGGACCATCCTCGGCATCGCTCAGGGCGTCGCGGGCGGCGTGGAAGCGGCGGATGCGCCGCACGAGAATGAAGATCAATCCCGCCAGTGCCGAGTAGAGCAAGTACTGATAGATCGGCTCAGTCCAGCCTAGTACTACGGGCCAGAGGCTGGCGATGCAGAGCAAAATAAAAAGGTCTTCGATCAGCTTGTGCCTTTTTTCTCGCTGCTCTTCGCGTTCAGGCGTCATCGGATAGGGCCTTGTAAATGGAGTAGTTTTTGAGGACTAGCTTGATGTAGAGACGGGTTTCCTTGTAGGGGATGCGCTCGACGAAGGCATCCGGGTCCTCGGAGGGAAAGCTCTTGAGCCACCGGCGGGCGTTGTGCGGGCCGGCGTTGTAAGCGGCCAGGCCCAGTTCAAAGCCCAAGTCTGCGCCCGGCCCAGTCGCGAATTGGCGCATTTGGTCGCCGAGGAAGTAACTGCCCAAGCGGATGGAGACGGCCGGATCGAAGAGTGCGCGGAGCTCAAAGGGTTTTATCTTCAAGGTCCGCGCGAGGGTGAGGCCGGTGTGGGGCATGATCTGCATCAGGCCCCTAGCGCCCGCCCGCGATACCGCGCTTTCGTTAAATGTGCTCTCTTGGCGAATGACCGACAGGACCAGAAAGGGGTCAATTTGGGCCGCGGTCGCGGCCGCCACGATCTCTTCCCAATAGTAAGTCGGATAGATGCGCGATAGTTCATCCGGATCTTTCCCGTCGAACAGGCGCAGCGACAGCCGCAGGGCTTGGCCGCGAAAGCCGAGCACCTCGTAGTAGTTGCGGATGACCTTTAGCGCAGCCTTGTGGCCCTCGTAGTCGCGGACGGCTTGCCCCATCTCGGCTGCCGACCAATCCCTTAGCCCCAATTGGTTTAGCAAGCTAGCGCGTTCGAGGTATGCCCTTTGCGCTAGCGCGGGGACTTCTTGGTGGCGGTTGTCTGCGGGTCGCCCTTTGAGCTGAACCTGCTCTCTGTGTCCCAACTGGACGGCGCGGGCCGAGTAGTAAGAACGGGGAAATCCGGCGGCGGCGCGGCGATAGAACGCGGTGGCGGCCTCTTCTTGGCCCAGTTGGGCCGCACTCTTTCCAGCCCAGTACAGGGATTGGTCAATAATGTGGGGCTGGCGCACCTGCTGACTTGCGCGCTCAAAGGCGGCTAGAGCTTGGGAATATTGCTCTTGGCAATAGAGCGCGAAGCCGACGCTCCAACGCGCTTCGTCGCCGTAATCGGTTTGCGGATAGTGCTCGGCTAGGCGGCCATAGAGCGTTTCGGCACGGGCGAATTGGCTGTTGCGCTCGGCGGCTTTGGCGGCCTGCCACAGAGCATCGTCGGCCAAGTCGTGCTGGGGGTACTGCTTGGCAAACCTCGCATAAACCGCAATGGCTTTGTCTTCGCGGTTTATGCGGACTGAGAGACCGGCGATGTGATAAAGGGCAGCCGGGCTGCCATAGCGCTCGTGAACCGTCCGAAAAACCTGTTCGGCCTTGGTGTAGTGCCCCGCAGATAGGTGGGCCCGGCCAAGCATGAAGTGCGCTTTGGCGACGCGCTGGTCGCCGCTTTGTGCGCGGATGAAGTGCCGAAAGCTCTTGATGGCTTGGTTGAATTGCCCGTGGCTGTGGTAGGTATAGGCCTTGGCGTAAGCCGTGCGGGCATCGAGCTTCTTAGGCAAGTGCGACAGGCTATTGCGGGCGTGCTTGGAAAGGGGGTGGTTTTCCAGCAGTTCTAAGCGCCACTTTTGCGCCCGCGCTGAGTCGTGCTTTTGGCTGGTGGCTGCGAGCAAGTAGAGAACCCGCGCTGGATCGGCGTCCTGCGCGAGTTGCTCCTCGTACAGGGCGAGGGCCTTGGTGGGTTGGCCGGCGGTTCGGTAGAGGGAGGCCAAGCGCAGACTGGCCGGGTTGCGGAGGATCGGGTTGGCCGAGGTAGCCAGAAAGTTTTCGTACTCGGCGATGGCGTCGTGCATCTGGCCCATGTCTTCTAGGGAGCGGGCCATCCAGAAGCGGCGGTAATCATCCAAGGTCGGCAGGTCGAGGTCGCGCAAACGATTGTACGCGCGGCTTGGCTGTTTGAGCTCGCGCTCGCAAAACGCCTGCTGGAATTCGATGTGCGATTGGGCAGCCGGCTCGTGATGTTGGCTCGTGTCTAGCGCAGTGAGTTGGGGATAGGCGAGGTCGCAGCGGTTCTCGGCGATCAGAACGGCAATTGGGCTAGGCGGCTCTGGTGTGGGGGCCTCGGAGAGGGGCTTAGCGGGGGCTGAGAAGTAGAACCAGGCTGCCAACGGCAGCAGAATTAGCAGGCTCAGGCCCAGCGTTGTCCAAGCCCATTTGGCTTTGTTGGTCATCGGTATTGAGGAGGCTTAAATTGGGTCTCCGTTTGGACGCGCCAGCGGCGCGTCTTGCTCCTTAAAATACAATAGCCTAGCGCAAGGGGACAAGCGAAAAATCGCTGTGCGACGGCGCGGCAAACAGGGCCAAGGAGGGCCATAAAAATGAACGAGCGCGATTATGCGAGTCTGCTGCACCGACTGCGGGCGGTGGGACCAACACAGCTAGTAGCTGAGTGCGGCGGGTATCCAATTTACGCTCTGGAATTAGGGACTGGTACTGAGGCGCGAATCCTGCTGACAGCCGGGTTACACGGAGACGAGCCGGCTGGCCCAGAAGCCGCGCTGCGCTTTGCGGAGGGGTTGAGTCCGCGCCTCGCCCAGCGTTGTCAGTTCCTGGTCTTACCCTGTCTCAATCCGCACGGCTATGTCCACAATACCCGCGAGAACGAATCCGGCTTGGATTGCAATCGGGAGTTTGGCGGCGATGCGGTCCCGCTCGTCGCGCAGGTCAAGACCTTTCTAAGTGGTCGGCGCTTTGATTGCGCGCTGGATTTTCACGAGGACTGGGAGGCTTCGGGGTTTTACTGCTATGAAGCCAAGCGCGACGAGCAGTGGCTCGGGCCGGCCATTGTCGAGCAAGTGCGCGCGGTGATGCCCATTGACGGAGAGGCCGGCGAAAACGACAAAGTGATTGCTAAAGGCGTCTTCCTCGTCGATCCAGAGTGGGGCGAGGCTGGGTTGGTGCCCTACTTGTACGCGCACCACACCGAACACGCGCTAATCAGCGAAACGCCCAGCGAATGGCCGCTAGCAGTGCGGGCAGAGGCGCATCTTAGGGCGCTGGATGTCGCGCTTCAACGGCGTTTGGGTGCGTAGAGGTGTGCGCTCTGGCCGTAGTGGCTTTCGGCCGCTTCCATGAGGGTTTCGGAGAGCGTAGGATGGGGGTGGATCGAAAGTTGGACATCCGCTGCGAGCGCGGCCATTTCCACGGCTAAGACGCCCTCGGCGATCAGCTCACCCGCGCCGCTGCCGGCAATGCCCACGCCTAGGATCCGGTCGGTCTGGGGGTCGATGAGCAGCTTGGTGAGGCCGTCGCTTGTGCCTTGGGTCGCGGCGCGGCCAGAAGCCGACCAAGGAAAGCGTGCAACCGCGACCGAGCGGCTCTGTTTTTCGGCTTCTTCCTCGGTAAGGCCGCACCAGGCGATTTCCGGATCAGTATAGACGACATTGGGAATGGCGTGGGGCGCGAAGACTTGCTTGTCGTGGCCGGCCACAACCTCGGCAGCTAGGCTCCCTTGGTGGGCGGCTGTGTGGGCAAGGGCCGCGCTTGTGAGGTCTCCAATGGCGAAAATCGAAGACTCGGCCGTGCGCAGTTGGTCATCAACTTGGACATAGCCGCGCTCGTCGAGGCCGATGGCGGTGCGTTCCAAACCCAAGTCTTCGATATTGGGAACCCGGCCAACGGCAAGCAGGATTTTGGCATAGGTCTTGGAAAAACTCTGGCCGTCGCTTTTTTGCAAGTGTACCTCTAAGCCATCGCCGCTCTCTGCGAGCGCGGTCACTTGGGTGTTGAGCATGATGTCGTCGAATCGCTCTGCGGCCTTATCGTGCAGTGGCTTGACCAAGTCGCGGTCAGCTAAAGGGATCAGCCCGGGGAGCATTTCGACGACCGAAACTTGGGTTCCCAGTGCCGCGTACACCTGCCCTAGCTCCATGCCGATGATGCCGCCGCCGACGACGAGCATGGAGTCGGGTATGTCGCGAAGTGCGACAGCGGCGGTCGAATCCATGATGCGATTGCTTAGCTGGTCGAAAAGCGCAGGCACTGCTGGGCGCGACCCCGTGGCGAGGATGGCGCGTTCAAACTGCAACGCGCCTTGGCTGCCGTCGGCTTTATCGATTTGCAGGGTATGGGGGTCGAGGAAGCGGGCGCGCCCCTGCACGTAGGTCAGCTTGCGCGCCTTGACGAGTTGACCCAAGCCCTGCGTCATCTTGGCGACGACCCCGTCCTTCCAGGTCCGCAATTTGTGGAGGTCGATCTTGGGCGCAGCGAATTGGATACCCCAGTGCTCGGCTTCCCTTGCTTCGTAGAGAAGCTTGGAAATGTGCAGGAGAGCCTTAGAGGGGATGCAGCCTCGGTAGAGACAGACGCCGCCTGGATGGGCTTCTGGATCGATCAATGCGACATCCAACCCCAAGTCCGCGGCCTTAAAGGCGGCTACGTAGCCGCCCGGGCCGCCGCCGATGACCGCTAGTTGGGCCTTGTCCATAGCCGCCTCAGCCTTCCAAGAGCGCGATAAAGGGGTCTTCCAATGCTGTACAGATCCAGCGGAGGAAGCGTGCGCCATCGGCCCCGTCGATTAGGCGGTGGTCATAGGACAGCGACAGAGGCAGGAGGGTGCGCGGCTGGAGCTGACCGTCGATATAAGCGGGTTCGACTTGCGCTCGCGCCACTCCGAGGATTGCCACTTCGGGTGGGTTGACGATGGGCGTAAAGGCGGTGCCGCCCATGGTGCCGACATTGCTGATGGTCATGGACGCACCCTGCATGTCGGCAGGCCCGATCTTGCGCTCGCGCGTCTTTTGCGCCAACTCGCTCAACTCGACCGCCAGCTCGATGATATTCTTTTGGTCCACGTCGCGCACCACCGGCACGAGCAGACCGTGGGGGGTATCGACGGCAATGCCGATGTGGAAGTAGCGTTTGTACACGACTTCCCTCTGGGCCATGTCGATGCTGGCGCTGAACTGCGGGAAAACCTTGAGGGCGATGCCGAGCACTTTGATGAGGATCGCGGTCGGCGTCAGCTTGCCGCCGGCTGCTTCGGCCTTTTTGCCGTATGCTGCGCGCCACTTTTCCAAACTGGTGATGTCGGCCTTGTCGAATTGGGTGACCTGCGGGATGGTGGCCCAAGCCTGTGCGAGACGCTCGGCGGTTATTTCGCGCACCTTGGTCATAGGCTGGCGCTCGACAGAACCCCACTGGCTGAAGTCGGGTAGCGGTGCGGCGGCGGCCGGGGCGGTGGCCCGCGTTGCGTGCAGCTTTTTTGAGTGAGCCTTGACGTCCTCGATTGAGATCCTGCCGCCCGGCCCAGTACCTTGGACCTGCGCAATATCGACGCCGATCTCGCGGGCTAGACGGCGCGTCGAGGGCGCGGCTGGAACGGGGTCGTCTGTAGATGTAAGTGTAGGTGCGGGAGGGGTTTCTGCGGCAACTGGGGCGGCCTCTTGTAGTAGGATCGGGGTGGGGGCCGGTTCCTCTGCCGGTATAGACGCTGGGGGTACTTCCTCGGCTATGGCCGCCTCGACTTCGAGAATGGGTTGCCCGACGGCGATGGTGTCGCCCTGTTGGACGAGAATCTCGGTAATGGTGCCGTCTATGGAGGAGGGCACCTCAATGACGGCCTTGTCGGTTTCAAGCTCGATGACGGTTTGGTCTTCGGCGAGGCGGTCGCCGACATCGACGAGAATGCGGATCACATCGCCGCTTTCGATATTTTCTCCCAAGTCGGGCAGTGCAAATTTTACGGGCATAGCGTGGTCTAAGCTCATAGGTAAATGGGATTGGGTTTCGCCGGATCGATCTTCAGGTCTTGCATGGCTTGGACGACTGCGTCGTTTTCGATCTGCCCCTCGCGCGCTAGCGCGCTCAAGGCTCCCAGTGCGATGAAGCGGTAATCGACCTCGAAGTGGTCGCGCAGTGCCTCGCGGCTCTCGCTGCGGCCGAAGCCATCGGTGCCGAGGGAGACGGGGGGATTGGGAAACCAGCGGGCGATGGATTCTGGGAGGGCCTTGACGTAATCCGAGGCCATGACATGCACGCCGCGCTCCTCGGCTAGGCATTGTTCGATGTAGCTGAAACGAGGCTCTTCGCTGGGATGCAGGCGGTTCCAACGCTCGACATCGAGCCCGTCTCGGTGCAGGGCCTTGTAGCTGGTGATGCTCCAGACATCCGCACTGACTTGATATTTTTCCTCGAGGATGCTCTGCGCTTTGAGGACACTATTGATAATCGCGCCGCTGCCGAAGAGGTGGGCCTTGAGTGGGGCGCGCTGATTGGCAGAGGGCTTGAACTTGTACATGCCTTTGAGAATGCCTTCTTCGACTCCATCGGGCATCTCCGGCATGGAATAGATGTCGTTTTCGACCGTTAGGTAGTAGAAAATGTCCTCCTGCTCGACGTACATGCGGCGGATGCCTTCGCGAATGATGACGGCGATTTCGTAGCCAAAGGCCGGATCGTAGGCTTCGAGATTGGGCAAGGGGTAAGCCAAGAGGTGGCTGTGCCCATCCTCGTGTTGCAGCCCCTCGCCGTTGAGCGTGGTGCGCCCGGCCGTGCCGCCGACCATAAAGCCCTTGACCCGCATGTCGCCAGCTAGCCAGACCAAATCGCCGATCCGCTGCATCCCGAACATCGAGTAATAGATGAAGAAGGGGATGGTGTTGATGCCGTGGGTGGCATAGGCCGAGCCGGCCGCGATAAAGGAGGACATAGAGCCGGCTTCGGTGATCCCCTCTTCGAGTATCTGGCCGTCTTTGGCCTCTTTGTAGTAGGTGATGACGTCTTTGTCAACCGGCTCGTATAGCTGGCCTTGGCTCGAATAGATCCCGAACTGGCGGAAGAGCGGCTCCATGCCGAAGGTGCGCGATTCGTCGGGAACGATAGGGACGACTAACTTGCCGAGTTGCTTGTCTTGCATGAGTTTGCGCATGACCGCGACAAAGGCCATCGTCGTGGCAAACTCGCGCTTGCCCGAGCTTTTTTTGAATTCTTCCCACAGCGTCTCCGGCGGCATGGCCAGTGGAGGGGCCATTACCTGCCGCTGGGGTATGTACCCGCCGAGGCTTTCCCGCCGCTGGCGAATGTACTGGATTTCCGGGCTGTCGTCCGGGGGCCGGTAGAAGGGCGTCTCTGCGATCTCGTCGTCTGAGATGGGAATCCCGAAGCGGGTGCGGAAAAGGCGAATCTCGTCTTCGTTGAGCTTTTTTTGCTGATGGGTGATATTCTTGCCCTCGCCGGCCTCGCCCATGCCATAGCCCTTGATGGTCTTGGCGAGGATGACGGTGGGCGCACTCTTGTGGGCGACGGCTTGCTGGTAGGCGGCATAGACCTTTTCGGGATCATGGCCGCCGCGCCGCATTTTCTGGAGTTGCTCGTCTGAATAGTGCTCGACCATCGCGGCTAGTTTCGGATCGGCACCGAAGAAGTCGTGGCGGATGTAGCTGCCATCGGAGACCGAGAATTTCTGGTACTGGCCATCGACGACCTCGTTCATGCGCTGGGCCAAGCGGCCGTCGGCGTCCTGTTCCAAGAGCGGATCCCAGTCGTCGCCCCAGATCACCTTGACGACGTTCCAGCCGGCGCCGCGGAAGACCGCTTCGAGCTCCTGTATTATCTTTCCATTGCCGCGCACGGGGCCATCGAGGCGCTGTAGGTTGCAGTTGACAACCCAGATGAGGTTGTTGAGCTGTTCGCGCGCAGCGAGGGTAAGTGCGCCCAAGCTTTCGGGCTCGTCGCATTCGCCGTCGCCCAAAAAGGCCCACACCTTGCTGTCGTCAACGGGCTTGAGACCGCGGTTTTCGAGGTAGCAGTTGAAGCGAGCCTGATAGATCGAAAGAATTGGTCCCAAGCCCATGGACACGGTTGGGAACTGCCAAAAGTCCGGCATCAGCCAGGGGTGCGGATAAGAGGCGAGGCCACCGCCTTGTTGCAATTCGCGGCGGAAGTTTTCCAACTGGTGCTCGCTGAGACGCCCTTCGAGAAAGGCACGGGCGTATATGCCGGGGGCGGCGTGCCCCTGAAAGTATATCTGGTCGCCGGGATGGCCGTTGCTGGGGGCGCGGAAAAAGTGATTGTAGCCGACCTCGTAGAGGGTAGCCGAAGAGGCGTAGGTCGAGATGTGGCCTCCGAGATTGGCGTTGTCGCGATTGGCGCGCACGACCATGGCCATGGCGTTCCAGCGCACGATACTTTTGATCCGCCGCTCGATCTCGCGGCTGCCCGGATAGGGGGGCTGCTGGTCGCGGGCAATGGTGTTGATATAGGGCGTATTGACGCTGAAGGGGGTGCCGACGCCAGCTTCTGCGGCGTGGGTTTGGAGCTGTTGCAGGAGATTGAGGACCTGCGCGGGCGTCCTATGAGCCAGTACGTAATCGAGGGATTCGAGCCACTCGCTCACTTCGGCTTGTAGTTCTCGGGCGTTGCTCATGGCTGAAACGATTCCTTTGCGTAGGCCGTCTTATGGGTCGCAAGAAAATAATAAGCACGTGTTTTCTTGGCAAAAAACCGTTTTGTTACAATCATTTAGGTGTTGCCATTCGCGCTGATGGGCGGCGCAGAAAGAGAGGCCCCCGGTGCATAGACACAAGACTGCCTATGTCTGTTTGCTGGCGTCGCTGCTTTTGCATCTCACCACGCTTTACCTAGGGGATTACTTGTGGCGCGACGGGCTAGACACGGAGACCTTTCGCGTGCGTCTCGCCCGCATTCCGCCGCAGTTCAAGCCTCGCCGCCTGAGTCCCCTGCCCCGCTTAGACCTAGAGGCGTTGAACGTGGAGATGGAGTATCTGCAGGCCGACCAGCCGTCTGTGGACCTCCGCGACCCCAATATAGAAAGCGAGGCGACTCCGCCCGAAATAGAGGTCCCGATAGCTCCCTTGGCGTTGCGCGAAATAGTCGGTGGTGCGAAGGAAGATGCGCCGATCTTGGAGCGCGAAAAGATGATCTCGCCCTCGTCTTTGGGTTTGGCCGATAGCATGGGCATCGCCTCCATGGATCTCTTGCGGCTGGCAGACATGGCCCGGGCCAACAAGGACCACGCCGCCGTCATCGGCAGTCGGGCGACTCGCCGCGACTTGGCCGGCTACGTGAATTTCACCCAGTTGCGCGTCTATGGGGCCAGTTCGGGGCGCGGCGCACTCGACGCCCTGAGCCGCTACTTGCGCGACCATACCCACCTGCTGGCGCGGGTGCGGGACAAGACCTACGAGTATTTCCTGTCAGAGCAACTGCTCAAAGACCCCGTCCACTTCCTCTTCCAAGACACCTTGTCTGCCTACGACGAGAACGTCCTGACCAAGTTCAGCTCGGAGGAGAAGGTGCTTTTAGGCCGCTATCTGCGCGAGGGGGGGTTCCTATTTATTGAGGGCACCAACCGCTATTTGCGCGAAATGACCGACCATCTGCGCGAGATCTTGGGCGCGGAGGCGCGATTGCTGCCCCTCCCGACATCGCATTTGGTATATCACTCCTTTTACGAGTTCGGCGACGGCTTCCCCGGAGAGGACAAGTCGCGCATCGCGGACGTGGGGGACAACCGCTCTTGGTATTATCCAACCCACAATCGAGATGATCTTTTGGCCGTGCAGGAAGCACAAGCAGCCACCTTCTCTAGGCCCAGTGCTGTGGGCGAGGGGTTGCCACCGCCACTGGGGCTGTGGGGAGTCGAGATGGACGGCGAGTTGGTGGCCGTGCTGAGCGACTTGATGTTGCAGGAGAACTGGCGAGCTAGCTTCAACATTGAAGAAGAAAACACGCAGCCGACGACCTATGCGCTGATGGCGGGGACCAACATCTTGGTGTATGCGCTGACGCGCAAAAACAGCATAACGCCTCAATTGCCGCCCCCGACTTGGATGCCGGGCCAGAGGCCCGTGGCCGATCTGCAAGAGTCGCAGGTGGCCGACGAGGAATTGTTGTTCGACGAGCTAGACGCTTGGCTGGCCTTGGTGTTGGCCCCTATCGGCAGCGAGATCACAGAGGATCTCACGGTGCGCTTGGACGGCCGCTACTCGCTCGAATTGCTCAAGCGCGGTTATCAAGGGCTGCTTTTCCACAATCTGCCCGCCGGTGCGCACTGGGTCGAACTGAGCTATGGAGGGCAGATCCAACAGGTGGAGGTCGATCTAAAGGGAGGCGAGGTCACCACGCTGACGTTTGCGCTCAATCGCTTTGCCTTCGTAGTTCGGCTGCGGATGCAGGAGCAGGAGGAACGGGCGGGCTGGCAGCACTGGTCTGCGGCCTTTGCCGACTTGGAGGTCGAGGAAATTTACTTGGCCGCAGACCGCGATTGGTTGGAAGGTGGCGACGCTCCCTGACTCTACTTGTAACGCTTCATCTGGCCGTTTTGTAGCCGGCCCCAGTACTCTTGCAGGCACGCCTTGATCTGCGGGCTGAGAATGACGCCGCCGATGATGTTGGGAAAGGCCATGCCGAGAATCATCATGTCGGAAAAATCGAGTACATTGTTGAGGGCCGTGACCGAGCCGACGAAGACAAAGCCGACAAAAATGACGCGAAAGACAATGATCGTTCGGGCACCAAAGAGGTACTCCCAAGCGCGCTCGCCGTAATACGACCAAGAAATCATGGTCGAATAGGCAAAAAGCATGACCGCTAGGGCGAGGACGTAACGCGAGCCGGGAATAAAGGACTCAAAGGCGGCGGCCGTCATTTTGACGCCGACGATAAAACCTTCGCTGGCTTGGAATTGGGGATCGGCATAAACGCCGGTAATCATGCAGACTAGACCTGTCATCAAGCATATAATAATGGTATCTATTAAAGGGCCGATCATGGCCACCATGCCCTCGCGGGCCGACTCGTTGGTCTTGGCGGCAGCGTGGGCAAAAGCCGCCGAGCCGAGACCGGCTTCGTTGGAGAACGCGGCGCGTCTGACGCCCGTGACTAGGACGCCTAAAAAACCTCCGTACATGGCTTGGGGCGAAAATGCGTGAACGATAATGTTGAAGATCATGGCTGGTACGTCGGTGATATGGGAGAGAATGATCAAGATGCAGGTTGCGACGTAGAGCAAGCACATGAAGGGGACAATGCGCGACGTCACCCGGCCAATGCGGCGAATGCCACCGATGATGACGACGGCAACCAACGCGGCAAAGAGAATCCCCATCAGCCAGTTGTACTCTTGGAAAAAGGGCGAGACTGTGCCCAGAATCTCCAACGTTTGGTTGACCTGAAACATATTGCCGCCACCTAGGCTGCCGCCGACGGTAAGCACGGCAAAGAGGACGGCTAAGGTGCGGCCGAGCTCCTTCAGTCCCTTGGCGTTGAGGCCGTGTTCGAGGTAGTACATTGGGCCGCCGGAGACGCGGCCGTCGGGGTGAATTTTGCGGTACATGACCGCGAGGGTACATGACGCTAACTTGGAGGCCATGCCGAAAAAGGCCATGAGGACCATCCAGAATATCGCCCCCGGGCCGCCCAAACTAACGGCGATAGCCACGCCGGCGATATTGCCCAAGCCGACGGTGGCCGAAAGGGCGCTGGTGAGGGCTTGGAAATGGGAGACCTCCCCGGGGTCGTCCGGGTTGTCGTAGCACCCGCGGATGACGTCGATGGAGTGCCGGAGGCCACGCAGGCTAATCCAGCCGAAGAAGAAGCTGTAGTAAATGCCGCCGGTGAGCAGAACGGCGACGATGGGGACGCCGGGGACGCCAGTGCCAAAGTCGGCAAACAGGACGAGGGCCAAGACTTCGACGATGGACCCAAACGCGGAATCCAAACCGGCGATGCGCTCTTGGATCCAGCTTTGTTCGGAGTCTTGGGCTAGGGTGGGGGAGGTCGTCCACAAAATCAGGGCGGCGACGTAGAGTAGGTGCATAGGAAATTTTCCTCTCGCAGGATCAGCGATCCTTCCCGTTATCGTTGAGCAGTTGGTCCAGTTGAGTGCGTTTTTCCGGGGCCATGTGCGCTGTGTTTTCGGCCGTGGGGAAGTGGCCTTCGGAGACTTCTCGGCAGTACATTCTGAACATTTCGATCCAAGCCTGGCGCGTTTGGCCGTAGGCCTTGGTCAGGATTAGGTCTTCTTCGTTGAGGCCGACAAGGTCGTGGACGATCAGCACTTGGCCGTCGCAATAGCGGCCAGCGCCGATGCCGATGACCGGAATTTTGAGCCGATCGGCAACGGCTTGGGCGGCCTCTTCAGTGACCATTTCCAAGACCAAGGCGAACACGCCGGCGTCCTCCAAGCGCAGGGCTTTCTCGACGAGGGCCTTGGCCCCCTTCGGCCCCTTGCCGTGGAATTTGGGCACAGTGCCGCGCCGGTCGCTGAACAGGTAGAATTCGCGGGCCTGGGACTGGGGGGTAAACCCGAGGTGGCCGACGACCGGAATGCCGGCGGCAACGATGGCTTTGAGCTGGGGCAAGACCGGCAGGCCCCCCTCTAATTTGACGCCTTCGGCCCCGCCCTCCTGAACCAAGCGTCCGGCGTTTTTGACCGCGGTCTCGACCGATGGCTGAAAGGACATAAAGGGTAGGTCGGCGAGGAGAAAGGCCCGGCGCACTGCCCGGCGCACTGCCCGCAGGTGGTGGAGGATGTCGTCCATGGTCACCTGCTGCGGGCCGCGATAGCCCAAGACGTTGGTCCCCACGGAGTCGCCGACCAAGATCACGTCGAGGCCAGCTTCGTCTTGCAGCGCGGCCGTGGGGTAGTCGTAGGCCGTCAACATGCAGATCTTCTGGCCCCGCTCCTTTTTGGACTGGAGCGAAGAAACGGTGATTTTATTAGTCGTCGCCATGGCAGGCGATAGTATAGAGCGGCGCACCTTGCGCGGCAAGCCTGTAGGCGACCTACCTTGCCTAGGCGAATCATTTGGCACAGCTTCACCTTTATGCAGGCGAAATTCGATTTTATTCACGCTGAATTAGTGCGGCGGCAACAGGCCGGGCAGATGCGGTCGTTGCGGACCTACGAGCCGTGCGGCGGCGCGCGAGTTCGCACCCATGGCCGCGAGTTGGTCAATTTTAGCTCCAACGACTATCTCGGCTTAGCGTCGCACCCACTATTGCAGGCGCGGGCCATTGAATTCGTCGAGTGCTACGGGGCCGGTGCCACGGCTGCGCGCTTGGTTTGTGGCTCTCAGCCGGGCTTTGCACAGGTGGAGCAGACCTTGGCTAAGCTCAAGCAGGCCGAGCGGGCGCTGGTGCTCAATTCTGGATATCAGGCCAATGTTTCACTGCTGCCGACGCTGGTTGACCGGCGCTCTCTCATCCTGCTCGACCGGCTCTGCCACAACAGCTTGGTTCAAGGGGCGGTCTTGGGACGCTGTCGGATGCGGCGCTACCGCCACTGCGACTTGGATCACCTGCGTGCCCTGCTGGCGGAAAGCGCGGAGGGGGCGCACTCGCGCCGGGTGATTGTCACCGAATCGGTGTTTAGCATGGACGGCGACGTCAGCGACATCGATGCGCTCGTCGAGTTGGCTAGGGAATTCGACGCGCTGTTGGTCATCGACGAAGCGCACGCCACGGGCGTTTTGGGCGAGCAAGGGATGGGGCTGACGTGTGGCAAGGCCGTGGACGTATGCGTGGGCACGTTCGGCAAGGCCCTCGGATCTTTTGGGGCGTACGTGGCCTGCGGCGAGAAGCTGTGGGAGTACTTGGTTAACTGCTGCCCGGGATTCATCTATACGACCGCGCTGCCGCCAGCCGTCTTAGGCGCGGTGGATGCGGCGCTAGAGTTGGTGCCGCAAATGGATGCACAGCGCCGAACATTGCTCGCCCACGCCGAGTATTTGCGCGGCGCGCTCAGGGCGCAAGGCTGGGACACAGGAGTGGCGACTGTGCAGATCGTGCCGCTGATGGTGGATGCGGAGGGCGAAGCGCTGGCCCTGAACGCCTATCTAAAAGAAAACGGCGTCCTAGCTGCGGCCATTCGCCCTCCTACGGTCGAGCCAGGCCGGGCACGGATTCGCTTGTCGCTCAGTGCCCTGCATCAGCAGAGCGACCTCGATATGCTGGTGGAACTGCTACAGCGGTGGCGCGATGGTCGGCGTTGATGTGGTCGCCCAACACGGGTGGGGCTTTGGTGCTTGGTGCTGGGACCGCTGGCAGGACGCCTTGCCCGACGACTTTGCGCTGCACTGTCCAGACAGAGGATACTTTGGCCCAGCCTTGGCGGTTGCGGCTCAGCCTCGCATCGTCTTGGCGCACTCCTTCGGCTTGCACTTATTGGCACCGCAGCTATGTGCGGCGGCAGAGTTGATCGTGATCATCAGCGGCTTTCGTCGCTTTCACTCCCCGAGCACCCGCCAAGCCCGGCGTTCGCGCCGCACGGTAGAGCAGATGCTCGTGCGCTTGGAGCGCGAGCCAGCGGCCTTGTTGGCCGATTTTTACGCCCGTTGTGGTGCGCCGCAAGACAGCCGCTGGCCCGGGGCCATTGACGCCAGCAGCTTGCGCCGCGATTTGCAACTATTGCAGAAGAGCGTACTGGAACTAGCCGCCATACCGGTCGCAGCACAGGTGCTCATTTTGCACGGCAGCCGCGACCGCGTGGCACCCGTGGAGCGGGCCGAGGAACTGCGCGAGCTGCTGCCCAATAGCGCGCTTGCCATCGTCGCGGAGGCCGGCCACGCGCTGCCCCTGACGCATGCCCGCGCGTGTTGGGAACGAGTTGAACGGGCTTGGCGCGAGATGCGGCCTGTATGACGGAAGCAAGTTTCAAAGCGCGCGTCGTCGAGAATTTCTCCCGCAGCACCTCGACGTACGACCGCCACGCCGATGAGCAGCGCGTTGGGGCCGCCACTTTGGCCACATGCGCCGCCGAGTGCGCTGGAAATATAGTAGAAGGCCCAGTGCTCGAAATCGGTTGTGGCACAGGCTTTTTGAGCGCGTCCTTGGCCACGCTCTTCCCTAGGCGCCGCTTGGAGTTGACCGACCTCGCGCCGGCGATGGTCGCGCATTGTCGGCAAAAAGTGGCCGCCAAGGTCGCCCATCCAGACATCCGCTACCGGGTATTGGACGGGGAGCAGCTAGGAAGTGAGGGATGCTACGCCTTGATCTGCGCCAGCTTTGTGGTTCACTGGTTCGCCGATTTGCGTGCGGGCCTACAGCAGCTACTGGCCGCGCTCAAACCCGGCGGGCAATTGCTCTGCTCCTATCCGGGAGCGGGTTCATACGCCGAATGGCACCGCCAATGTGCGCGCCAAGACATCCCCTGTAGCGCCAACGCCTTGCCCGACTTAGCGTCCGTCGCCCGCGTATTCGCCGCCGAGCCGGTCGTGGTGCGCCAATGGGAACAGGTGCTCGCGCTGCGCTTCCCAACCGCGCGCGCCTTCTTGCGCCACTTCAAGCGCACGGGTGCCCACACGTCGGCGCGACTGAGCGCCCTCGGCCCAGCGCAATTGCGCCGGCTTGTGCGCGGCTGGGACCGCGACTGCCCCAACGGCGTGGAGATTACATGTGCTCTTCATTATCTAGTTGTCGAGAAAGCGGGGGTCTGTGGCGACTGAACTCCCCTCGCGCTTGTTCGTCACCGGCACGGATACCGGCGTTGGCAAGTCCTATGTCGCGGCCCTGCTGGCCGCGGGGCTGGAGGCCGCCTATTGGAAGCCCGTGCAAAGCGGGGCCGATGCGGACGCCGATTGGGTGCGTCGCGTCGCTGGCCTGTCGGCCGAGCGCGTCCTGCCGGAGACCTATCGCTTGCGCGCACCCCTGTCACCGCACGAGGCGGCCCGGCGCGAGGGTGTGCAGATCGAGATGAGCCGCTTTGCGCTGCCCAAGCGGAAGCACTTGATCGTCGAAGGGGCCGGCGGGGTTATGGTACCGCTCGACGACCGGCACCTAATGGTCGATCTGATGGTCGATCTGGGGCTGCCGGTACTAGTGGTAGCGCGCAGCGAATTGGGCACCATCAATCACACCCTATTGACGCTGGACCAATTGCGCCGCCGCGGTTGTCCGCTCTTGGGCGTGGTGGTCAACGGCCCCCCAAACCCAGCCAATTGCCGAGCTATCGCCCACTACGGAGAGGTGCCGGTGCTGGCCGCAATTGATCGCCGGGTAGAGCTGTCGCCCGCCAAGGTCCGGGTGCTCTTTGCTCGCTATTTTGGCTGCGATGGCTGAGCGCACTGCTTCCCACGTGTGGTCGCCTTTTACTCAGATGAAGGGGGCGCTGCCGGTGCAGCAGGTGCGCGCTGGCCGCGGGGCGGAGCTAGAGATGGAGGATGGGCGGCAGATCCTCGACTGTATTTCGAGCTGGTGGGTGACCTTGCACGGCCACGGCCAGCCCGAGATCGCTGCGGCTGTGGCCGTACAGGCCAAAAAGCTGGAACAGGTAATAGCGGCCGGATTTACCCATCGCCCCGCCGAAGAGCTAGCCCGGCGGCTGGTGGATGCCTTGCCCGCGCCGCTAAAGTGGGTCTTCTACTCGGACGATGGCTCGACGGCCGTGGAAGTCGCGCTCAAGCTGGCCTATCAGTTTTGGCGCAACCAAGGCGAGCGCAGTCGCACGCGCTTTCTACGCTTGGAGGGGGCCTATCACGGCGATACGTTCGGGGCGATGTCGGTGGGGGAACGCTCGCTTTTTACGCGCCCTTTTGCCGACTTGCTCTTTCCGACGGACGCCGTGCCCTTTCCGGCTACTTGGGAAGGCGATGAGGAGGTAGAGGCCAAAGAAGCGCGGGCACTCGCGCGGCTGAAGGAACTGTTGGCACGCCATCCTAGCCAGTACGCGGCCATGATACTTGAGCCGCTGGTGCAGGGTGCCGGGGGCATGCGGATGTGCCGCCCGCACTTTCTCGCGGCCGTGCAGGCACTTTTGCGCGAATGCGACGTGTTGGCCATCTACGACGAGGTGCTGACCGGATTTGGGCGCACCGGGGAGCTCTTCGCCTGTGAGAAAGCCGCGACCCAACCCGATATCATCTGCTTGGCCAAGGGGCTGACCGGTGGCTTTTTGCCCATGGCGGCCACCGTTTGCAGCCAGCAGGTTTTCTCGGCCTTCTATCACGACGACCCCGCTAGGGCCTTCTATCACGGGCACTCCTATACGGCCAATCCCTTGGGCTGCGCGGCTGCGCTGGCCTCGCTAGATCTGCTCGCTAGCGAGCACTTCCGCCGCCTAGCGGATTGGCAGTGCGAGGAAGCAGTGCGCCTGTGCGGCCACCAGCGGCTCAAGCGAGTGCGGGTGTGCGGTACGATTGTGGCTGCGGACGTGATAGCCGAGGGCGAGGAAGGGGTTGGGCCGCTGCTGAGGGAGCGATTTTTGGCGCGGGGGTTCCTGCTGCGGCCGCTGGGCAATAGCGTGTACGTGCTACCGCCCTACTGCATTGAGCGGCCTCAGCTAGCCTCGATCTACGACTGCCTCTGCGAGCTGATCGACGCGATCTGAAGCGCCTTGCGGCGGCCGCGCTTCTAGGTCGAGCAGATCAAAGAGGGCTTGATCGGCGTCGGTGCCGGGGTGGGGAGTAGTCAACAGGCGGTCGCCCGAGAAGATGGAATTGGCCCCAGCCAAAAAGCACAGGGCTTGCTCGGCCGTCGATAGCTGGTCGCGGCCAGCCGAGAGGCGCACCATGGCCGTAGGAAAGAGGATGCGGGCGCAGGCGATCATGCGGACGAGTTCCCAGGCGGTCGTCTTTTCGCGGTCGCCCAGCGGCGTACCGGCGATGGGTACCAAGGAGTTGACCGGTATGGATTCAGGTGGCGTTGGTAGCTGCAAGAGCGCACCGAGCAGGTCAATGCGGTCTTCTTCGCTTTCGCCCATACCCAAGATGCCGCCGCAGCAGACTGATATCCCGGCGCGACCGACGTGGCTCAGGGTTTCGAGGCGGTCGCGATAGGTGCGGGTGGAGACGATTTCGGGGTAGTAGTTTTCTCCGGTGTCCAAGTTGTGGTTGTACGCGTGGAGGCCGGCTTCCCGCAGCCGGTGAGCTTGGTCGGCGTTGAGCATGCCCAACGTGCAACAGACTTCCATGCCGGTGGCAGCGACCGTGCGCACCATGTCTAACACGCGGTCGAACTCTGCGCCATCGCGGACCTGACGCCAGGCCGCGCCCATGCAGAAGCGCGTGCTACCGGCGGCCGCAGCGCGCTCGGCGGCCTCGCGCACGGCGTCTAGCGACAGTAGGTCTTGGCGTTCGAGGCCCGTATCAAAGTGGGCCGACTGCGAGCAATAGCTGCAATTTTCAGGACAGCCGCCGGTCTTGATCGAAAGCAGGGTGCAGACCTGTACCTGCCGCGGATCGTGGTGTGCTCGATGGACGGTCGCGGCGCGGTACACAAGATCGAGTATGGGGCTTTTGTAGAGAGCGACGATTTTTTCGCACGTCGCGGGTGCATTCAGGCTCATAAATCCTCGGTCAGTTTGTTGGGCTGGCCATCTAAAATCCGAGGTTTAGCCCGGCTTGGCAAGTTCGACGGGAGCAACGGGCGGTCCGCATCTGCCGCGCAAATGGCTTGCTCCATCGTGTTTCTTAGCTTTTATTTTTAGGCTGTCTGCGGGAGGGAAACGGGCTGGACGGTGCGCCCGCGCTTTGATGTCTGGCCGATTGCGAGACGCTAAAACCTCGGCTACTATTCGGTGGCGAATCAGTGTCCTGTTTTTCTTGACAGGTGAGGCTAGCTGGCTTAAACTGGCCAGTTTTAGTGGCGTTTCGTTGAATTTTGAAAGGGGATCGCGCAGCGCGCATGATGGCCAGTAGCAAAACTGCAATTGCAATAAAAAAAGGGTTAGATCTGCCCATTTCTGGTGCGCCGGAGCAAGTGATCGAAGACGGCCCGGCCATTGGGAAGGTAGCCGTTTTGGGGCCGGACTCCATCGGCTTGCGGCCGACGATGGCCGTAAACGAGGGCGATTCGGTCAAAAAGGGGCAGTTGCTCTTCGCGGACAAAAGGACTCCGGGCGTACGCTATACGTCGCCGGCAAGCGGCAAAGTGATCGGCGTCCACCGCGGTGCCAAACGCGCCTTGCTCTCGGTCGTCATCGAGGTTGCCGGAGACGAGGAAGAGTGCTTTGAGCAGCACACGCGCACGGCACCCGACCAGCTAAGCCGCCAACAGGTGCGCGAAACCTTGGTGGCATCCGGCCTCTGGGCCGCGCTGCGTACGCGGCCCTACAGCAAAGTGCCCGTGCCCGAGAGCGCGCCGCACTCGATTTTTGTAACCGCGATGGACACCAATCCCCTCGCGGCCGATCCCCAAGTCGTACTTCGAGAGCACAAAGACGACTTCGCTCGGGGCCTGACCATACTGAGCAAGCTCACCGATGGGCCGGTCTATGTGTGCAAGGCACCCGGTGCTAGCATCTCTGCCGATGGTGCCCATGTCGTCGAATTTGCTGGCCCGCATCCCGCGGGGTTGCCCGGCACCCACATCCACTTTCTCGATCCGGTCGGGGTGGCCAAGACTGTCTGGTACATTGGCTACCAAGACGTGGCGGCCTGCGGCAAGCTCTTTGCCACCGGCTCGTTGTGGACCGAGCGCGTCGTGGCCTTGGGCGGCCCCCAAGTGGAGCAGTCGCGTCTGTTGCGCACCCGCCAAGGAGCCTGCCTGAGCGAGCTGACGGCGGGCCAGCTCAAGCCGGGCGAGAATCGGGTCATTGCTGGGTCAGTGCTGGCGGGTCGGGTCGCGTCCGACCCTTTGGATTTCCTCGGCCGCTACCACGCGCAGGTCTCGGTGCTGGCCGAGGGCCGCGAACGCGAGTTCCTTGGATGGCAGAAACCGGGCGTCGATAAGTTTTCCATCAAGAATGTCTTTGCCTCCAAGCTGCTGCCTAGCCGGTTTTTCGACTTTACTACTTCGACCGAGGGCAGCGACCGAGCCATGGTGCCGATCGGGTCGTACGAGCAGGTGATGCCGTTGGACATCCTCGCGACCCTTCTCCTCCGCGCCCTCATCGTCGAGGATACGGACCGCGCCCAAGCCCTCGGCTGTCTGGAACTGGACGAGGAGGACTTGGGGCTGTGTACTTTCGCGTGCCCCGGCAAGTACGAATACGGACCCATACTGCGGCGAAATTTGGCGAGAATTGAAAGAGAGGGATAGACGCATTCAATGAAGGTTTTGCGAGATCTGCTCGACCAAGCCGAGCCTCTGTTCCACAAGGGAGGGCGGCTGGAAAAACTCTACGCCCTGTACGAGGCAGCCGATACATTTTTATATACGCCCGGTCGCGTCACTGAGGGGCCGACACACGTGCGCGACGGCATCGACCTCAAGCGCACCATGATCACGGTCGTCGTCGCGCTAGTGCCCTGTATCTTCATGGCCATGTGGAACACCGGCTATCAGGTCAATCTGGCCATGCAGCAGATGGAGGCCACCACAACGGGCGAATGGCGTGGGATAATCATCGATATCCTCGGCATCGGCTACAACCCCAATAACGCGCTAGCCAACGTATTTCACGGCTTCCTCTATTTCTTCCCAGTCTTTTTGGTGTGCAATATGGTGGGAGGTCTGTGGGAGGGGCTTTTCGCGATGGTCCGCAAGCACGAGATCAACGAGGGCTTCTTGGTCACGGGCATGCTCTTTCCCTTGACCCTGCCACCCACGATCCCACTGTGGCAGGTAGCCATCGGCATTAGTTTCGGCGTAGTGCTGGGCAAAGAGGTCTTCGGCGGAACCGGCAAGAATTTCCTCAATCCGGCGCTGACCGGGCGGGCCTTCCTCTATTTTGCGTATCCCGCCGAGATCACCGGCGACGCGGTCTGGGTTGCGGCCGACGGCTTTACGCATGCTACCCCGCTAGGGGCTGCTGCGGCCGACGGCATGGCGGCCTTTACTAGCTCGGTGACTTGGACGCAGGCCTTCTTGGGCACGATCCCCGGGTCCATGGGCGAAACATCGACCCTAGCCTGTCTGATCGGCGCAGCCATCCTCATAGCGACTCGGATCGGCTCTTGGCAAATCATCGTCAGCATGACTGTGGCTATGGTCGTCTGCGCCGAGTTACTGTACGCGATTGGCAGCGATACTAATCCGATGTTCGAAATGGACGCGCGCTGGCATTTGGTGTTGGGCGGATATGCCTTTGGCTGCGTCTATATGGCGACGGACCCGGTGTCGGCGTCCATGACCCCGGCCGGCCGTTGGGTATACGGGGCGCTCATAGGTTTTATGACCGTGCTGATCCGCGTGATCAACCCAGCCTTTCCCGAGGGTGTGATGCTGGCTATTCTCTTTGGCAATGTCTTCGCGCCCGTGATCGACCACGTGGTAGTGCAAGCCAACATCAAGCGCAGGTTGGTCCGGACCGCTGTCAGCTCTTAGGAGAGATAGACAAAGTGGTTAACGATTCAATAGGTAGAACATTCGGAGTGGCCCTCGGCGTCTGCCTCATCTGCTCGGTGCTGGTATCGGCGGCGGCAGTGTCGCTACGGCCGACCCAAGCGGTCAACAAGGCGCTCGACAAGAAGCGCAATATTCTAATGGCCGCCGGCCTGCTGAAGTCCGGCGAGGCCGCAAGCGGCGAGCGCATCGAGGAGTTATACAAGAATATAAATCCCCGCGTCGTTGATTTGGCGACCGGGGAGTACGTTGATGGAGTTGACCCGATCACGTACGACCAACGGCGGGCAGCCAAGGATCCAGCGCAGAGCAAGGTGGTACCGGCCGGTGATGATATCGCCAACGTCAAACGCCGCGCGCTCCATGCCTCGGTGTACTTGGTCTCGCAGAAGGGCAAGATCAAAAAGGTCATCTTGCCTGTACACGGCTTGGGGCTGTGGTCAACGCTCTATGGGTTTGTGGCCCTCGATGCCAAGGATCTCAATACCATCCGCGGGCTGGTGTACTACGAGCACGCCGAGACTCCGGGTTTGGGAGGCGAGGTTGATAACCCTAGCTGGAAGGCCCTCTGGGACGGCAAACAGGCCTTCGACGAAAGTGGCGCAGTGCGCATCGAGGTGATCAGGGGCAAGGTCGTCACGGGACGGCCTGAAGCCCAATATCAGGTCGATGGGTTGTCGGGTGCCACCATTACCTCGCGCGGCGTCAGGGACATGCTGCGCTACTGGCTGGATGCGGAAGCCTTTGGGCCGTATCTGGCCAAGCTCAAAGAACGAGGAGTTAGTTAAATGGCTGACAAACCGAGAGACGTCCTCTTCAGGCCGCTCTTTGACTCCAATCCCATTGCCTTGCTGAGCCTCGGTATATGCTCGGCTCTGGCGGTGACGACCAAGTTGGAGACCACCGTCACCATGTGCTTGGCGGTCATTTTCGTGCTCTGTTGTTCCAACATGGCCGTCAGCGTGATCCGCAACTACATCCCGGCCAATATCCGCATTATCGTGCAGATGACGATCATCGCCTCGCTGGTGATTATCGTCGATCAGTTCCTGCGCGCCTATGCCTTTGATATCAGCAAACAGCTTTCGGTCTTTGTCGGGCTGATCATTACCAATTGCATTATCATGGGGCGGGCCGAGGCTTTCGCCTTGCAGAACGGCCCTGGGCTGAGCTTTCTCGATGGCTTGGGCAACGCCTTGGGCTACAGCGTCATCCTGATGGTCGTCGGCGTGTTGCGCGAGTTATTCGGGTCGGGTTCGCTCTTTGGGGTACAAATGTTCGCACTGGCTGCCGAGGGGGGTTGGTACGCGCCCAACGGTCTGATGCTCCTGCCGCCGAGCGCGTTTTTCATCATTGGCTTATTTATATGGGCGCTCAGGAGTTGGAAGAGCGAGCAGGTCGAGAAGGAGTAACCGAACATGGTCGAAGCCTATCTGAGCATATTTATGAAGTCCGTGTTCGTCGAGAACATGGCGCTGGCCTTCTTTTTGGGGATGTGTACTTTTCTGGCCGTCTCCAAGGAGGTGCAGACGGCGTTCGGGCTTGGGATCGCCGTAATCGTGGTACAGACGGTTACAGTCCCGGCCAACAACCTAATCTACCAGTACCTGCTCAAGGAAGACGCTCTGGCGTGGGCGGGCTTGAGTGGGGTGGATCTGACCTTTGTGGGGCTGATTAGCTACATCGGAATCATCGCCGCGATGGTGCAGATCCTCGAGATGTTTCTCGACAAATTCGTGCCGGCTCTGTATAATGCCCTCGGCATCTTCCTGCCCTTGATTACCGTCAATTGCGCGATTCTGGGCGGTTCGCTGTTCATGGTCGAGCGCGATTACAACTTCGGCGAGAGTGTGGTCTTTGGCTTTGGCTCCGGCTTTGGCTGGGCACTGGCCATCGTCGCGCTGGCGGGCATCCGCGAGAAAATGAAGTACAGCGACGTGCCCCCAGGGCTACGCGGTCTCGGGATCACCTTTATTACGGTGGGCCTGATGTCTTTGGCCTTTATGTCTTTTTCCGGCATTCAGCTCTAAAAAAAAGATCGTCTTATGACTGAAGTTATTTCCGGCGTCGGCATGTTCACCGGCGTGGTGTTGGCCCTAGTAGCCATAATCTTGGTCGCGCGCTCCCGGCTGGTGACCAGCGGCAATGTGCGGATCCTCATCAACGACGACGAGAGCAAGGCCCTCTCCGTTCCAGCCGGAGGCAAGTTGCTCAACGTGCTGGCCGACAACAAGGTCTTCGTGTCTTCGGCCTGCGGCGGCGGTGGCACCTGCGCTCAGTGCAAGGTCAACATCTACGAGGGCGGTGGCGATATCTTGCAGACCGAGACCAGCCACATTACCAAGCGCGAGGCGCGCGAGGGCGTGCGGCTCTCCTGCCAGGTCAACGTCAAGCAAGACATGAAGATCGAAGTGCCGCCCGAAGTGTTCTCGATCAAGAAGTGGGAGTGCGAAGTCGTCTCCAACGACAACGTGGCGACCTTTATAAAGGAATTTATCGTCAAGCTTCCCGATGGCGAAACGCTGGATTTCCAGCCCGGCGGCTATATCCAGATCGAAGTACCGCCCTATGAGTGCGACTTCAAGGACTTTGAGGGGATTGAGGAGCGCTTTCGCCCCGATTGGGATCGCTTCAATGTCTGGGATTTCAAAGCAGTCAATACCGAGCCTGTCTTCCGCGCTTATTCAATGGCCAATCACCCGGCCGAGGGCAACATCATCATGCTCAACATCCGCATCGCTACCCCGCCTCCCGACCGTGAAAAGGGTGGCTGGGAGGATGTGCCGCCCGGCATCGCCTCTTCTTATGTGTTTAGCCGCAAGCCAGGCGACAAGGTGACGGTCTCGGGGCCCTTTGGCGAGTTTTTCATCCAGGACACCGACCGCGAGATGGTCTATATCGGCGGTGGTGCTGGCATGGCACCTTTGCGGTCGCATCTATACCACCTTTTCCACACGCTCAAGGCGGGGCGCAAAGTGTCCTATTGGTACGGGGCGCGCAATCCCAACGAGGTCTTCTACGAGGACCACTTCCGTAAAATCGAAGAAGAGTTTCCCAACTTCACTTTTCACATCGCCATGTCCGAGCCGCGGCCGGAGGACAATTGGGATGGCTATGTGGGCTTTATTCACCAAGTGGTGTACGACCATTATCTCAAGGATCACCCTGCCCCTGAAGACGTCGAATATTACCTGTGCGGCCCGCCCCTGATGCTCCGATCCGCGCTCGGGATGCTTGACGATCTAGGCATCGAAGAGGAAATGATCCGCTTCGACGAGTTTTGAGAAACGAGGATAGCAATGAGCACACTTATCGCCGCTTTCGCCGCCTTTGGGCTGGTCATGGCCGCCATGGCCGTCGGCGTGATTTTCAGCAATCGTCGGATCCAAGGCTCGTGCGGAGGGCTAAACACTATGCGCGATGCATTGGGCGAGCCTATGTGCGAGTGCGGTCAGGCTCCCGGTTCGTGCGGAGAAGCTGAGTCGAAGACGAGTTGAGGTTTAAGCCCGAACGGCGGGTTGCCACCGCCGTTTTTCTTTGCTCGTAGAGAATATGGTCGCCAAAAAAAAGACTGGGGCATACGCGGATATCGGCCCTTACGTCAGTCTGGGGATTCAATTCGCGGCGACGATTCTGCTCTTTGTATTTATCGGCTGGTGGCTCGACGACAAGTTTACAACTACGCCGCTCTTTCTCTTGTTGGGTACCCTGCTCGGCGCGGGTGCTGGGTTTTACAAACTCTATCGGACGCTGATGGACTTAGATGAGCGGCGCAAGCGGGAGGACGGACGGTGAAGTGGGACAGCATCGTCGCTGGCTTGGTGGTCGCTGGGGTCAACGGCGCGCTCGCGTTAGTGGTGATTCGCTGGGGCTGGGGCAAAGGCATGCAGGTCTTTATGATCGCCTTCTTTGGGGGGATGATCGCGCGATTTATCGCCGTGGCGGTCCTCTCGGCACTGGCGCTCAAATGGGCCGAGGTCCATGCCGCGAGTTACGTCATCGCGCTAGTGGCCACGTACTTGCTTTTCCTCGCGTTTGAAATCCTTTACGTACTCAAGCTACAAGGCCGCTCAAAGCACTAAAAGGCCCGTGAAGTGTTGACAGAAATTTGTGGCCTAATTAATTTATTCGGTTGGTTACTGCGACATATCCCTTCCTATTATTTAGATATTCACAAGGCAGTAAATGGCTGGCGATACGCAGGCGGCAGATGCCGCAAATGCGCAAATAGACATCATAGGGCACATTGTAGATAGTCCTCATCTCGAATTGCCCTTTGTCGACCTGCATCACCTGCTCGCAGGCAAAGTTTCTCTTCCTTCGCTAGAGCTTTTCGGCATTGACCTCTCCATCACCCGGCACGTAGTGATTATGTGGGTGGCGAGCATCCTGCTCATAGTGCTCATGCTCAGAGCCTTCCGCAAGCCGCGCACCGTGCCTTCAGGTCTGGCCAATTTCTTCGAGGCCATCGTCGTCTTCCTGCGCGATGAGGTCGTATTGCCCATCATGGGCGAGGACGGCAAAAAGTATCTGCCCTTTTTGCTGACGCTTTTCTTTTTTATCCTATTTTGCAACTTGTTGGGGTTAGTTCCCTACAGTGCTACAGCCACTGGTAACATTAGCGTCACGGCAGGCCTAGCCCTATGCTCTTTTTTCGTCATGCTAGGGGCCGGCATCGCCAACAACGGATTGTTCGGCTACTGCAAGAGCCTGATCCCTTCTGGGGTGCCGCCGGTGCTGCTCATCATTCTGATTCCCGTAGAATTGATCGGTTTGTTGGTCAAGCCCTTCGCCCTTTGCGTGCGTCTTTTCGCCAATATGACCGGTGGCCACGTGGCGATTTTGGTCTTTTTGGGTTTGATCTCCATTCTGCAAAGTGAGTGGATCGCCATTGGATCTGTGCCCTTTGCAGTGGCGATTTATATGCTCGAAATTTTTGTGGGATTCGTCCAGGCCTTTGTTTTTACCCTGCTATCGACGGTCTTTATCAGCATGGCCGCTCATCCAGACCATTAGCAGGGGTTCACACCGTTCACAAGAGGGAGTATTTGGCTATGGAGTTTGCGTATATGGGTGCCGGAATTGGCATGGGGCTTTGTGCAGTTGGTGCAGGGTTGGGCATCGGCCTTCTAGCCGGCTCAGCACTGGAGGGCGTCGCCCGCCAGCCCGAAGCCGTAGGCGATATCCGCACCAATATGATCCTGACGGCCGCTCTGGTCGAAGGCGTGGCCCTGATCGGCGAGGTGTTTTGCCTGCTGATCGTGCTGACCAAGTAGTACAAGTCTTATGTTACTTGATCCCCACTTGGGGCTCATAATATGGACGATCATCACCTTCTTGGTGGTGCTCCTCGTCCTCAGAAAATTCGCTTGGCCTCAGCTTTTGGCTGTCCTCGACGAGCGCGAGCGACGCATCAGCGATGCGCTCGCCAAGGCCGAGCAGGCGCACCAAGAGGCCGAAAAGGTCTTGCGCGAGCACCAGCAGAAGCTCGCCGTCGCCGATGAAGAGGCGCGGAAGATCGTGGCCGAGGCCCGCGAGGCTGGGGCGCACGTGCGGCAGCGAATCGTCTCCCAAGCGCGGGAAGAGGCGGAGCGGATGCTCGACCAAGCGCGGACCAGTATCGAAAGCGAGAAGCGCGCCGCCATTGCGGAGCTGCGCCTCGAGACGGCCAATCTCGCGATTCAAGCCGCTGGTGCGCTGATTGACGCCAATTTGGACGACGAGAAAAACCGCGGCCTAGTCGACGACTTGATCTCCAGAATTCCCGAGTCCAATTGAACGCTATCGTGCAAGCAGGACAATGAACGCACCCGAAGTAGTACGACGCTACGCAGCTACGCTACTGGAGGCCGCCGATGAAATGGGCGCGACCGCAGAGGTGCAGCAAGACGTCGAGCGGCTTTTGGAGACCGTGCGCCAATCCGACGAGTTGGCCGAATTTTTGGCCAACCCCCTAGCCGACAGCCAAGTTCAAGCGAATGTCCTGCGGGAGCTCTTCACCGGCAAAGTTGAGGTACTGATCCTGAACTTTCTTTGGCTCATGGCGGTTAGGGGTCGCGCCTCTATCGTCGGCGCGGCACTCGTAAATTTTCTCGATCAGGTCGCCGAGCGCGAGGGTATAATCAGCGCTGAGGTGCGCTCGGCCGTGACGCTGAGTGTGGAGCAGTGCCAGCACCTACAAGCGCGCTTAGAGCACCGCAGCGGCCGAACAGTGCGCTTGGATGTCCAAGTCGATGCCAGCTTGCGGGGCGGGGCAGTCGTCCGCGTTGGCGACACAGTATTTGACGGCAGTGTGAACACCTATCTGGAGCGCCTGCAAGCGCGTCTAGCCGGTTAGTCAGCAGGAGGATCTATGGCCACCGAAACGATAGTTCAGCCCGATGAGATTTCCCAAATCCTCAAGCAACAGCTATTGGGCTTTGAAAAAGAAATAGACATATACGAGACGGGCACGGTGCTCTATGTCGGCGATGGCACGGCCCGCGTTCACGGTCTGAGCAACGTGCGGGCCACTGAATTGGTGGAATTTCCCCACGGCATTATGGGCATGGCCCTCAATCTCGAAGAAGACAACGTCGGCTGTGTGCTCTTCGGCGAGGACACCCTGATCAACGAAGGCGACCAAGTAAAGCGCACCGGCCGCATCGTCGAAGTGCCGGTGGGCGAGGGGTTGCTGGGTCGGGTGGTTAACCCGCTGGGACAGCCCCTCGACGGCAAGGGCGAGATCCATGCTGCTCAGACCTTCCCCGTAGAGCGCAAGGCCCCGGGCGTGATTGACCGCCAGCCAGTCTTCGAAGCGCTACAGACGGGCATCAAGATCATCGATTCCACCGTGCCCATCGGCCGCGGTCAGCGCGAGTTGATTATCGGCGATCGGCAAACCGGCAAGACGGCCATTGCCATTGATACCATCATCAACCAGAAGGACCAAGACGTCAAGTGCATCTACGTGGCCATTGGCCAAAAGTCCTCTACCGTCGCCAAAGTGGTGGCCGAGCTAGAGGCCAATGGTGCCATGGAATACACTATCGTGGTCTCGGCCACGGCGTCCGAGCCGGCGCCTTTGCAGTTTTTGTCGCCCTATGCTGGTGCCTCGATGGGCGAGTACTTCCGCGACAACGGTCAGCACGCGCTGATCATCTACGACGATCTGTCCAAACAGGCTTGGGCCTACCGCGAGATGTCGCTGGTCTTGCGCCGGCCCCCGGGCCGCGAAGCCTATCCGGGCGATGTGTTCTATTTGCACTCGCGCCTATTGGAGCGCGCCGCCAAGATGAGCGATGAGAAGGGCGGTGGATCGCTGACAGCCCTGCCGATTATCGAAACCCTCGAAGGCGACGTATCGACTTTTATACCCACCAACGTCATCTCGATTACCGATGGCCAAATCTTGCTCAAGCCCGAGCTATTCTACTCGGGCAACAGGCCGGCCATGGACGTGGGGGCCTCGGTGTCGCGCGTGGGCAGCGATGCACAGACCAAGGCGATGAAAGCGGTGGCTAGGACTATCAAGGGCGATATTTCGCGCTACAACGAAGTCAAGGCGTTCGCCCAGTTCGGCACCTCGGATCTGGACCAGGCCACGCGCAATCTGCTCAATCGCGGCGAGAAGCTGATGGAAATCCTCAAGCAGGATCAGTACTGCCCGCAGTCGCTCGCGGAGCTGACGGTCTCGTTGTCGATCATTGACCATGTGCTCGATCTACCCACGGCCGATATGGGCCGCTTTGAGGCCGAGTTGCTGACCCACATGCGGGATCACCAGTCCGAGATCATGAGGGAAATCTACGAGAGTCGCAATTTGAGCGACGAAGTTAGGGAAAAGCTCGACGCGGCTATCGAAGAGTTCAAGGGCGGCTTCCGTCCTTCTGCGGGATAGGGGACTAAGCGGTGGCTACCCTTCGCGAGCTCAGGACGCGCGTCGCCAGCATTACCAATATCCAGCGCGTCACCAACGCCATGCAAATGGTGGCGGCGGCCAAGATGCGCCGCGCTCAGGAGGCGATTATAGCTGCCCGGCCATATTCCCAGCGGCTGGACCAGGTGCTCAGGGCGCTGCACCAAAGCGTCGATGCCAACGAGCAGCCGCTCTTTGCGGAGCGCCCGGCTCAGCGCGTTGCGCTGGTGGTCATAACCTCCGATCGCGGTCTCTGTGGTGGCTTTAATGCCAATCTGTGCCGCCGGGTTCAGGCCGAGTTGGGCGAGTATGCGGGCGCCCAACTTGAGTTGATCACCGTCGGGCGCAAGGGCCGGGACTTCTTCAGCTATCGCGGCTATTCAATCTCCCGCCATCACGCCGATGTGTTTAGTCGGCTCGAATTTGCCCGCGCCGCGGATATCGCCCAAGATCTGACGCGCCGCTTTGCCGCCGGCCAGACCGACCGGGTGTTGCTCTGCTATAGCGAATTCGCCTCTGTTGCCTCCCAAGTGCCCACCGTCCGCCAGCTCCTGCCCATCGCGGCCGCGGAGGGAGCAGGTGAAAGTGCCAACTACGCCTTCGAGCCGTCGCCCGAGGTACTGTTAGGCGCTTTGGTACCGCGCCAGGTCAACTTCCAGGTCTGGTGTGCTCTGCTGGAGTCGAATGCGGGTTTTTTCGCCGCCCAGATGACGGCGATGGACAACGCCACCAAGAACGCTGGCGACCTGATCGAGGAGCTAACCCGCGAAATGAACAAGGAGCGGCAGACCTCGATAACCCTCGAATTGATGGACATCATCGGCGGTGCCGAAGCTGTGGCTCAATAGCGCTGTTTACTACGCGAGGTAAAGAGGTAAAAATGAAAGAAGGAACGGTTAAAGAAATCATCGGCGTCGTCATTGACGTGGACTTCGCCGGGCAGGAACTGCCGCCTATCTACAACGCCTTGGAGGTGGTCGCGGAAGACCGCCCAAGCGACGAGCGCCTAGTCCTCGAAGTACAGCAGCACTTGGGCGAGCATCTGGTGCGCTGCGTAGCGATGGATTCTACCGATGGCTTGACGCGCGGTGCGCGGGTGGTCAATAGCGGCGGCCCGATCCAGATTCCGGTGGGCGAGGAAGTGCTCGGCCGCCTCTTCAATGTCATCGGCGAGCCGATCGACGGCAAGGGGCCCATTGCCGACAATGTCCCGCGCCTGCCGTTGCACCGAGCCGCCCCTGCCCACCAAGACCAGGTCACCTCGGACGAGATGCTGGAGACCGGCTTGAAAGTCCTCGATCTGATCTGTCCCTTTGTCCGCGGCGGCAAGCTAGGGCTGTTCGGCGGTGCCGGGGTGGGCAAGACGGTCACCCAGCGGGAGCTGATCCACAACGTGGCCTCCGGACACGGCGGGTACACGGTTTTCGCCGGGGTGGGGGAGCGCACCCGTGAGGGCAACGAGATGCTGCACGAAATGGAGGCCTCGGGCGTCATTGACAAGACCGCCATGGTCTTCGGCCAGATGAACGAGCCGCCCGGGACGCGCCAACGCATCGCATTGGCCGGTTTGAGTATGGCCGAGTACTTCCGCGACGAGGCCGGCCAAGATGTCCTGTTCTTCATCGATAATATCTTCCGCTTCATCCTCGCTGGGGCCGAGGTTTCGGCGCTGCTGGGTCGGATGCCCTCGGCGGTGGGCTACCAGCCGACGCTGGCTACCGAGATGGGGGCCCTGCAAGAGCGGATTACCACCACCAAGAACGGCTCGATCACATCGGTCCAAGCCATCTACGTGCCGGCCGATGACTACACCGACCCGGGCGTGGTCTCTGCATTCGCACATCTAGACGGCCGCATCGTGCTCGAGCGCGCCTTGGCCGACCAGGGCCTTTATCCGGCCGTCGATCCTCTGGCGTCGAGTTCGCGCATCCTCGATCCGCGCGTAGTCGGCGAGGAGCACTATCAGGTCGCCCAGCGCGTCCAAGAGGTTTTGCAGCGCTACCGCGACCTGCGCGAGATCATTGCCATTCTCGGCATTGACGAGCTGTCAGACGAGGACAAGCTGATCGTGTCGAGAGCGCGCAAGATACAGTTCTTCCTCACTCAGCCCTTCCACGTGGCCGAGGCCTTTACCGGCAAGCCGGGCGAATACGTCAAAATCGAAGACACGATACGCGGCTTCAAGGGACTGGTCGATGGCGAGTACGACGACGTGCCCGAACTCGCCTTCTTCCTCGTCGGCAATATCGAACAGGCCCTACAAGCCGCCAAGGACCTTTAGTCCATGTCCGCCTTCGCCTTAGAGGTAGTCACTCCAGAGCGGGTGGCCTACTCGGGGCAGGTTACCAGCCTGCAAGCACCCGGTAGCGAGGGGAGTTTCGGCGTCCTAGCCGGACACATACCGCTTTTGACCGCGTTGCAGGTCGGGAAGTTGCGTTTTGTCGAGGAGGGCGGCAGTGAGGTGCGAATGTCGGTCAGCGGTGGTTTTGTCGAGGTCGGGCGCGAGCAGGTCGCGGTGCTGGCCGAGACGGCCGAGCGCATTGAGGAAATCGATGTTGAGCGCGCTGAGGCGGCGCGGCGGCGGGCGGAGGAACGGTTGGCGCGGGCTCAGGAGGAGCGGGTCGATGTAGCGCGGGCCCAGGCGGCGCTGGCGCGGGCGATCAACCGAATTCGCACTCACGAGTAAGTTTTATAGGATTACCTGCCAAGCAAAAGGCACTTGCGAACGCAATCGCAAGTGCCTTTTGCTTGGCTAATGGTAGGCCGTGTGCAACCTTTTTCATAACCACTCACCGTCAGGTCCGAGACGAGAGAATAACGATTTAAAAAAAACGTGAGTTCGGGATAGGTGAGCGACTCCTTTTTTGGCTAAACGTAGGTATGCCCACCATAAGCCCAGCCATCGAGGATCCCTCGCGATGAATTGGTCGAATTGTTTTGCCATGTCGATGACTTTTGCCACGCCTTCGAGGCCCAGTGGATACGCCACCAAGTAACGACCGGGTGCCGTCGCTGTCGTCGTGCCGGTCAACTGTGTTTAAGCGAGATGATGACGGTGTTGATTTGGTTTCACTAGTCCCAGTACTGTAATTTCAAAGCCTTCTACCAGCCTCATGTCTGTCCGCACGTACGCGGCACTTTTCCCAGATTAGTCCGCTATGGGTGTTTTGTCGAGTTCATCCCTTCGACGCTGATTCCTGCGCCTATCTCCGTCCATGCCGTGGACTGCATGGGCATCTCGTTTATCGACTCGACGCCGTTGGCTGTATGTCATCCCCATCGTAGGCATTAGCACCGCCTCTTTGCCGGGCAGGCCCAATGGGCAAACGTTCGACCGGTTGGTTTTGTCGCGCCTAAAGACGCGGTGAAGCGGGTTCAAGCTGCATCGGGTCGTCAATGATCGAAGGCAATTGCTCAACTTGGCGCTAACCCGAGGCAACGTCGATGATCGCAACCCCGTACCCGGCTTAGTGCGAGACCTGTTTGGCAAGCTGGTGGCTGACCGAGGGCATATTTCCAACAAGCGGGGCAAACAACTGAAAGCACTCTTCGACCTCCAGTTGATTACCAAGCTCCGAGCCAACATGAAAAATCAACTCCTGCCGATGGCCGACAAACGCCTGCTGCTCCAACGAACCCGGATCGAAACCATCATCGATCAACTCAAAAATATCGCCCAGATTGAACACACAAGGCATCGTAGCCCGATCGATTTTATGGTCCATCTCATCGGCGGATTAATTGCCTACTGCCATTGAAATGACCATAGAGGTGCTTTGAGTGAAAAGAACACTTCAGACAAAATCAAACGTAAAGGGGCTTCAATTGCTAAGTCTCCCCAACAATCGTTGGAGGTAGAGCCACTAACATTGCCCAAAAGAGCTTGGCATCTCCGGGAGCCCAAAATTTCAAAACGTACAGCGAATAACCTACCAGAAAGCCCCCAAAGAAGACGAAAAGGAAATGAGCCACCGTGGTCTTTCCCATTAGGCAGAACAGGAGTTGACCAATGACTCCCACAGTCAGGAGAAGCCAGATAAGAGAATTCGGAATTACACGCGAACGTAAGTCGGTATAACTTGCAAAGATACCGAATCCCAAAACCGCCGCGAGAAGTATCAGCTCAATCAACTCGATCACCACTTCCCTAACAATGGAGGTCAACTAGGAGCGAGTTAAAATTCTACGGACACCGAAACGTTGTAAACCCGACGCCCTAGCGACCTACGGAGCTCGATGGGCTTTCCACTTGATGATGGGAAGTAAGAATAGCCTAAGACGTTATGCTGATCGAACACATTTGCTATTTCTTCGCGGAGGCGAAGCGTCTTCCGCCACAAACTAGTCGATTGAGTCATCCCGACATCAAATCTAAAATACGGTCTATCTCGTACACTGTTTCGTGGTCCATCAGTTAATTGTGGACGGCCGTCTTCCGACATGGCTACGACCTTTGGTGTGTGTGGAAAGCCAGTCCCATACAAAACGCGAATGTGAAATCGAGAGTACTCTAGAAAACGTATCCTCAAAAAGTCTAGGGACATCCTATCTTCGAGATACATGGATAAGGTATGACGCTGATCATTTGCTCGCGGAAGGTAGTCATGGCCATCTCTAATATTGGTATATGCTCTGATTCTCCCATGTTTTGCTGTTCACTCCATAGATATTCCTAGGAGATTGTCCTCGTAAGTGAAGTTCTCATGCCCGCTCGCGAAACCATGGAACGCATCGCATATTCTTTTGTGACGAAGAGCATAACAGTTGTAGCGGAGTGAGATTTCTTCTGGCCCCATGCCGAAGGTGCTTCTGAGAGTTGCCATATAGAGTGTTAGTTGACCGACTTGGGGATACTTTACTCTTATCTGAGTCTGCCAATCCCAAAACTTCCGATCAAATTGGCCGAAAATTTGAAGACCGCGAGAATCTCGGCCCAGATTGGCATAGCGTACGCCGCTAATGAAATCGAGAGATTGAGCGAGGTGGCCTTGGAGTGTGAAACTCTGAGTTGTTGCTGATAGGTCCAATATCCCTCTATTTTCCTTCTCATTCAGCTTGTAATTGGCATCGAGTACGCTGCTGAGTTTATCTCCGAATGCCACGGGAAATGAGATAGCCCGAAACGTCATGCTATCAATCATTGCAGGATTCAACACTGAAAGGGTCTGAGCTAAACCTCGTCGTAGCAGAAGAGGTGGCTCCATGTCAACTCCGTTGATGTACAAAAGGTTCTGGTCGTAGTTGCCACCTTGAGCATTGTATAACCCGCTGAAGTCGTTGCCCGAGGTAATTCCGGGCAATACTTTCAGGTATCGTAAAGGGTCATTAGTCGGGGCAGGATATCTTCGCAATTCAATCGGTGAGATGGCGGTCTTTCCCTGCTCTGGTGTACTTGCCGAAGTGCTTATCACCACCTCGGAAATCTTAACTGGATGAATTTGGAGCAAGATCAAGAGCGTCGAAGCTGACGAGTCCAAGTATGTCTGGATAGCACCACTGGAATAGGCAATATGGGAGTACTGCACCAATATGTGTCCTGGAGCTAATTCAAGATGAGTATTTCCTTTAATGTCTGTTATTGACGTATGTGGCGATCCTGCAACCTTCACGAACACCCCATTGACCGGCTCTCGTGTCAGGGAATCCAATGCAGTTACAGTAAGAGTAGCGGCCTCGCCTCTGGCATGAAATTGGAGAATTACAACGCAAGATAGGCACAGTGCAGGAAGACCCTGTATAGACCTGAGTTTATTGGACACAGACTCAAGCCTCCTCATGCGGTCAATAGACTTGAGTTTTTCTTGGCACACCTGAGCCGGGGTTTTGTTTCGTACCCATTCCGCTTCAACATCCATTGCTCGTTATATTGATGCTTCCCTTCCATACTGGCAAAAAGGTATATCAGCACCTCGACAGTCCTGCCGCCTAAAGGCAGGATGAAGCAGGCGAGACAGCATCTCATACCGCTTTCACTGTCTGTCGTGTACTTAAGTATACCCACAGCAGATTTTCTTTGAGCAACAGGATAGGGCGTTCGGCACAGCCATTGTTGAAAATCATCCAACAATATAGGCCGAGCCGTATGCCGTACTTTGAGTACTATTGCGATGTGCTCGGCAGAGCTACCAACGTAGTGCCGAACGCTTTGGCGTATGGGTTACAGCACCTCACACCGATATACTTTACATTCAACGACAGGGGTATTCGTAACAACTGCAACCAATCTTCTGTCCGAGTATATTGTACTTCATGTACATGCAGAGCCATAGTTTAATAGGTGCCGGAGGATATTGTCCACAAAGATTGTTGTAATCACATATAGTATAAGCAGTTTCGGCTCTCTGTACTGTACTAAACACGGCTACTATCGCGATGAGAGCGACCACTAGCCAGCTAATCGGTCGTAGCCTAGGACAGGCCGACTACCGACCCATCTGTTCTTGCGCCGAGACGCCGACACCTTGTCCTGCCCGGAGATGCTATCCCGCTCGAACTGAGCGAAGGAGAGCAGGGTGTTTAGCGTGAGTCGGCCCGTGGAACTGGTGGTATTGAACTATTGCGCGACCCAGATGAAGCCAAGCCCACCCTTTGTGTGGTCGGCTCGCGGGATATCTACCGGAGCAGGTTAAGAAACGCCGACTTCCGGTTATCAAAAGGTAAAAAGTATATTAAACTAGACGCCTCGATAAACGGAGAATCGTGGGGATGCAAGGGGCAGCGCAAGCGTTTAAAAAAACGCCATATATATACAACAAGCCCCCGATGATCATCGGGGGCTTGTGTTAAATAACAGACCACCAAAGTTGGCGGCTGGCCGTTTGGTAGCGGCGAAGGGACTCGAACCCCCGACCCATGGATTATGATTCCACTGCTCTAACCAACTGAGCTACGCCGCCAAAAACTTGCTTTACAAGCTAGGCGGTGGGGGGGGCTCTGTCAATAGGACTCAGAAGGCAAACAGGTCCTCCAAGCCCAGCTCGACGATCTCGCCCTGCGCTGCTAGGGCCTCTAAGTCCATTTTGCTCTTGTCGCCCGTGATCGAAATCAGCTTGGGGCGGCCTTGGATGTGCTGGCGGTAGAATTCGAGCACCTCGTCGAGGTCGCTGGCTTGGATCTGCTCAAAGCGCCAAGAGCGCGGGTCGCCGGCTAGCCCCTTGCGCTCCCAGCCATGCACGGTCTCTAGCACCGAGCGGAACCCGAACCGTTCAGTGCGGTACTTGTTGAGAACTGAAAGCTGGGCGGCGGCAAAGCGCTCGGGCGAGGCGGGAATGTCGTTGAGCAGGCCGACGAAGGCCGCAACCGCTTCGGGCGTCTTGTCGGCTTGCGTGCCCATGCCGCCGACCATGTAGTTGTAGTCGGATTTGTCGTATCCATTGAAGTAGAGAGCACCCACCGAGTACGCGAGGGCGCGCGCTTCGCGGATCTCTTGGAATACGATGCCGGCCATGCCTCCGTAGAAGTAGTCGTTGAATAGCTCAACTGCTGGCTCGAGTGCCGCTTGGTAGGGCACATCCACGTATTCGATCCTCACTAGGGCTTGGGCCATCTCCTTGTCGAAGAAGTAGATCTGGGTTTTTTCGGGCTGGGTAAACTCCAAGACCTGATAGGGCGGCGGCTCGACCGGAGACTCGGGCAGCAGGTAGTGCTGGGCGAGGATGGCCTGTACGTCCTCGATGGGTTGCGACCCGATGTAGCTGAGGGTCTGGCGATAGGCGAGCAAGCCGCTCAACAAGTCGAGCAACTCCTCGCGGCCCAGAGCGCGAACTTCCTCGTTGGAGGGGACTCGGCGGTAGTAGGCCATGTCGCCTAAGCGGTGGTAGCGGTAGAGGGCTTCGTGTATGGTGCGGTGATCTTTGAGGGCGTCGTCGCGCCGAGCGATGATAATGGCCTGAAGCTCGGCGAGCGTGGCGTCGTCGGTGGTCGGATCGTGCATTAACTCGGACAACAAGGCGAGCGACGCGGCAAAGTTGTCGTCGAGACCCGAGATGGAAATCGTGGTCTCTTGGTCGCCGACGCTCATCCTAAAGTCGGTGCCCAGCTTGTACCACTCCTTTTTCAGTTCTTCGGAGGTAAAGCGCGGGGTGCCCGATTTGTCGAGCAGTTCGCGGGCCACGGGCAGGCGATTTTCGGTTAGAGAACCGATGTCGATCGCGATAGAAAAGTCGAAGAGGTCGTTGAGCGGGTTGCGGGCGTAGTAGAGCTTGCTGCCATCCGCCCGCTCGCGGGTAGTAAAGTCGCGTTCAGGGACGAGATAGGCCGGCTCGATCTCCGCAAAGGGCATGGCCATGACCTCGGTGAAAAAGGCCGATTGGCGCGAGGCGTCGATGTCGATTTTTTCGATGGGCGGCTTGGCGATCTCGGGTATGTCCTGCTCTCCATCGCGGCGGTAGCCGGCGACGTACGCTCCGTTGAAATAGGTGTTGGCGACTTCGATGATGTCTTGCTTCTCGATCTCGGCCATTCGGTCGAGGGCGCGCACCGCGTGGCTCCATTCCTCAAACCCGAGATACGCATCGCGCATGAAGCCGACCCGAGAACTGTTGTTTTCCAGCCCCTGCTTTACGCTCTTCTTGAAGTCGATGACAATGGCCGGGATGATCCAATCCTCGAATTGCCCGGCCCTGAGCAGATCGATCTGCTCCACGAGCAGGGCCTCGACTTCCTCAAGGGTCTGGTCCTGTTTGGGAATGCCCCACAAGTACTGGGTGCCGTAGTCGTTGAGTAGATAGGGATAAGAGCCGGCTTCGCGCACCTTCTGCTGCTGGTTGAGATTGAGGTTGATTAGCCCAGCTGTGGCGTTGTCGAGGATCATGTCGAGGATCTGCAGGGCCTCGGCGTCCTCGTGTGCGCGCCGCGCAGTGCGAAAGGCCAAAAGCACATATTCCTCGCCGGGATAGTTGACCTCGACCCGTTCCACCTCTTTGATCACAGGCTCCTTGTGCTCGGGGAATTGGGGCAGTACTCTGTGCTCCCAGAGAGAGAATTCGCGGTCGATGAGCTGGATGGTCTCGTCGATGTCGATATCGCCAGAGATGAAGATGGCCATGTTGTTGGGCACGTAATAGGTGTGATAGAACTCATACATGCGCTCTAGCGAGGGGTTTTTCAGGTGCTCCACTGTGCCCAGCGTGGTGACGCGGTAGGGATGGACCTTGTAGAATTGCTCCTGCACGGCCTTGCGGATGACGCGGCCCTTGTTGTCGAGGGAGCGGTTTTTTTCCTCATAGACGGTTTCCAACTCGGTTTGGAAGAGGCGGAAGACCGGCTCGTGGAAGCGCTCGGCCTCGATCTTGGCCCATTGCGCTAGGCGATTGGCTGGCAGTTCCACCTTATAGACGGTTTCCTCGACCCAGGTGTGGGCGTTGAGGCCGCGCTCGCCCATCGCGGTGTAGAGGCGGTCGAGTTCATTGGGAATGGCGTAGGCCGCGGCGAGTTGGTTTTCGGCATTGATCTGTGCGTAGATTGCGGCCCTTTTTTCCGGATCGGTCTCGCCAAAGTGTTGCTCGTAGAGCGCCTCGATGCGGTCGAGGTGGACCTTCTCCTTTTCGTAGTTGAGAGTGCCGATCTTCTCGCTGCCCTTGAAGAGCATGTGCTCCAGATAATGGGCGATGCCGGTGGCGTCTTGGGGATCGTGTTTGGAACCAGCGCGAACGGCGATTTCGGCGTGGAAGCGCGGCTCTTCCCTGTTTTGGGTCAGATAGACCGTCAGGCCGTTGTCCAACTGGTAGATGTGGGCCTGCATGGAGTCTTTGGGGTCCGGGCCGTGGAGCAGTTTGTACTCGGCCGGAAGGGCCTCGGCCAAGACTAGAAAGAAGAGCGCGTACAGGAGGGGCATAACCGATCCTTTGTTCGGGGTGTAAGTTGTGTAACAAGGTCATCGGAAATACGAAAAAGGGGCGAACTATGGCAAGTCCGCAAAACAGCGGGCAGCGCGTTGGTTTGGCACGTTTTTTTCTTTGTAGTACACAACGCAGTACAGCGCACCCATGACGTGGTCTTTAGGTAACGAAAAGCGGACAAAATGGAAACACTACAGATGTGGGGCCGTGCCCTGTTGGACTTTGCCTATCCGCCGCACTGCGCGGTTTGCGAAGCGGACATCGAGGCGGCCGAGTTGCTGTGCGGGTCGTGCTGGGCGGAGATTGTGTCGCGCCGCCGGCGTCCTCAGGCCGAGGACGGAGGATGTGCGTTTGAAAAGGTCGTCGCCTTGGGGCCGTTCACCGGAGTGCTGCAACAGGCCATTTACGCGCTTAAATTTCGCAACCAAGTGCGGCTAGGAAGGGCGTTGGGCGAGCGCATGGGGCAGTGCTTGGCCGACCAACTCGCCCCGGTGGATTGCTTGTTATCCGTGCCCTTGCACCCGGCTCGGCTGCGGGAGCGCGGGTACAATCAGAGCGCGGAAATCGCCATCGGGTTGGGGGCCGTGCTCGGCGTACCCGTGTGCCACGGGGTCGTGCGCCGACGGAGAAATACTCGGCAGCAAGCCCTCTTGTCGGCAGAGGAGCGCCGCGCCAATCTTCGCGGTGCCTTTGCGCTCATGGCCGCGCCGCCCGCAAGTGCCCGGATCGGAATAGTAGATGACGTATGGACGACCGGAGAGACCATGGCCGCCTGTGCCCAAGCCGTGGGGGGCGACCGCTTGTGGGCCGTTGTCTTGGCGCGCTCGGGCGCGGGCGATCTATTGACCTAATTCTAATATGCTCCTACATTTAGGCGTTTTTGAAATCCCCATACTCCAAGCTGTACTTCAGAGTTGGCCGCGAGCCAAGGAGTCCGAATATGGCCGAAAAGATGATCGGCATATTGACCGGAGGAGGCGACTGTCCGGGCCTCAATGCCGTCATTCGCGCTGTTGTGCGCAAGGGCATTACTGCATACCGATACCGCTTCCGCGGCATTCTCAAGGGCTGGAAAGGAATGATGGAGTGCGACTGGGAGCCTTTGGGCCTGGAGGAAATTTCCGGCATTTTGCCCAAGGGCGGCACCATCCTCGGCACGTCGCGGACCAACCCGTTCAAAGAGGAAGACGGCGGCGACATCGTCGTCGATAACATGCGGCGGATGAAGTTGGATGCGCTCGTGGCGGTCGGCGGCGAGGACACGCTGGGGGTGGCCAACAAGCTAACGAGCATGGGGGTGCCGATCGTGGGTGTGCCCAAGACCATTGACAACGACCTGAACGGCACGGACTACACTTTTGGCTTTGATACAGCGGTCAATATCGTCACCGAAGCCATCGACCGGATCCACACCACGGCTGAATCCCACAACCGAGTGATGATCATTGAGGTCATGGGGCGGCACAGCGGTTGGATCGCTATCCACGCTGGCTTGGCCGGTGGCGCGGATATGATCCTCATTCCCGAGCAGAAATACACCATCGAGGAAATCGTCAGCACCATCCGCAAGCGACACGAGCGCGGCAAGGACTTTTCGATCGTGGTAGTAGCCGAGGGGGCGCAACTGATTTCCGAGAAAGGCGGGGAGGACGAATACGCGGTCTCCGAGGGAGGCCTCGACGAGTTCGGCCACGTCAAGCTAGGCGGCATTGGCCAACTCGTCGCCAACTCGGTTGAGGAGGCGACGAGCTACGAGACGCGGGTTACTGTGCTGGGGCATTTGCAGCGCGGGGGGACGCCCACGGCCTTCGACCGCGTCTTGGGCACGCGCTTTGGCATTGCCGCCATCGACTTGGTGCATGCAGGCGACTTCGGCAAGATGGTGAGTTTGCAAGGCAATGAAATCGTGGCGATCCCGCTTGCCGAGGCGGTCAATCAACTCAAGGTCGTGGATCAAGAGCTATACGACCTAGCCACGGTATTCTTCGGTTGACTTTATGGCCAAGCGCACTATCAGGGAGCTTGATGTCGCTGGCAAGCGGATCCTCGTGCGAGTAGATTTCAACGTGCCGCTCGACGAGGCTGGCCGGATCGTCGAAGATACGCGGATTCGCGCAGCACTGCCAACGGTTGAGCACTTATTGGCTCGGGGTGCGTCCGTAATTCTGATGTCGCACTTGGGCCGCCCCCGGGGCCAGCGAGTACCCACACTGTCGCTGGCCCCGGTAGCCGAGCACCTGAGCCTGTTGTTGGGACGTGCGGTGGGCTTGGCTCCAGACTGCGTGGGTGCCGAGGTTGCGGCCCAAGCCGCTGCCTTGCAGCCGGGGCAGATCCTGCTCTTAGAGAACGTGCGCTTCCACCCGGGAGAGGAGCAGAACGAGCGGATTTTTGCGCAGCACTTGGCCGAGCTGGGCGATGCGTATGTCAACGACGCCTTTGGAGCGGCGCACCGGGCCCACGCCTCGACCGAGGGGGTACCGCGCTGTATGGGCGCGGGGGCCAGCGGCCTGTTGATGGAGCGGGAAATTTCCTATCTCGACGAGGCCATGCGCCGTCCGCAACGGCCATTTATCGCCGTTTTGGGCGGGGCCAAGATATCGGGCAAGATCGAGCTGATTGAGCACTTGCTCGACCGGGTGGATGCCCTGCTCATCGGCGGCGGCATGGCCTATACCTTTTTCAAGGCCATGGGGCTGGAGATCGGGGATTCGTTGCTCGAAGAGGACCGCCTAGATACGGCCCGGGAGTTATTGACCCGAGTCGAAAATGGGGGGTTGGCTCTCCAGCTTCCTGTTGATTGCGTAGTCGCCGACCGCTTTGCCGCCGATGCCCAAGCGCAAGTGGTCGCCCGCGAGGCCATACCCCGCGATTGGCAGGGCGTGGACATCGGCTCCCAGAGCCGGCAGTACTACGCCGACCAGATCGCCCGGGGAGGCACCATAGTGTGGAACGGCCCTCTCGGAGTGTGTGAGATGGCACCCTTTGCCAAAGGTACTCAACAGGTTGCCCAAGCCCTAGCTGCCGCCACCCGTGAGGGTGCCTTGAGCATTATTGGCGGTGGGGACACGGCCGCGGCTGTAACCCAGGCCGGATTGGCCCAAGCGATGACCCACATTTCCACTGGGGGCGGGGCTTCGCTAGAGTGCATGAGCGGGCGGGTTTTGCCCGGGGTGGCGGCCTTGGACGACGAGGAAATCTGAGATGAGCCGACCCATTGTCGCTGGCAACTGGAAGATGCACAAGACCGCTGCTGAAGCTGTCGAGCTGGTCGAAGGGATCAAGCCGCTCGTCGCGGGGCTCGACGTAGAAGTCGTCGTCTGCCCGCCTTTCACTGGCCTACAAGCCGTGCGTGAGGTTCTTGCCGACAGCACCATTGGGCTGGGGGCCCAGAACATGCACTGGGAGCGGCAGGGAGCTTTCACCGGAGAAATATCCTCCGACATGCTCTTGGCGGTTGGTTGCTCTTATGTGTTGCTAGGGCACTCCGAGAGAAGACAATTTTGTGGCGAGGACAACTCGCTGATCAACCGCAAGCTAGCCTGCGCCCTCCAAGTCGGCCTTTGCCCGATCGTCTGCGTGGGCGAGACGCTGCAAGAGCGCGAAGCTAAGCGAATTGAGGAAGTCGTCCTCGGCCAAGTGGGCGGTGCTCTAGCCGGGATTGAAGCGAGCACAGCCAGCGCGGTATTGTGGGCGTACGAGCCGGTTTGGGCGATTGGCACTGGCGTGACGGCGACGGCCGTGCAAGCCGAAGAGGTACATGCGATGATCCGCCACTTTCTTGCTGGGCACTTGGGAAAAGCAGCCGCCGACGAGGTGCGCATCCAGTACGGTGGCAGCGTCAAGCCCGAAAACGCAGCCGAACTCTTTGCCCAAGACAACATTGACGGGGGCTTGATCGGCGGTGCCGCGCTGGAAGCCGGGCAGTTTGCCGCTATTGTGAAGGCCGCCCTTTAGCCTTAAATTTATCTCAATTAGGGATCGCGAATTGGGGCGGTAACTCCTAATCCGTAATTTCCAGAATTGGGAGCCATCACAAAACTATGATTGAGATTCTATTTACGACTTTTCACGTGCTGGTCTGCTTGCTCCTAGTCGTGACCGTGCTCTTGCAGGCGGGCAAGGGGGGCGGCTTGGCCGGATCGATCGGCGGTGGCTTAGCCTCTTCCTCAGTGTTGGGGGGCCGCACCGCAGCCACGTTTCTGACCAAGGCCACCACCATTTTGGCTACGGCCTTTATGCTTAGCTGCTTGGTGCAGTCGGTTGCCTTTCAGACGGCCGAGACCACCCCGACGACGGCAACGCAACGGACGATGACCGAGGGACAGGTGCCAGTAGCGCCCGCCATCCCAGAAGCAGAGCACCTGCTGGGCGAGAAGGAAGAGTCGGCCGAAACCTCAACCGCCGAGGAGCCGCCGGCCGAGGCTCAGTAGCAGTTCAGACTAGTTTTTGTGCCGAAGTGGTGAAATTGGTAGACACGCTGTCTTGAGGGGGCAGTGCCTTCGGGCGTCGGGGTTCGAATCCCCGCTTCGGCACCATACATGTAAGTTGGCAAAGGGACTGTACAAGCGCACAGTCCCTTTTTTTGTTTAGACTCGGCGCAGGCGCTAGTAGAGTGGAACGGCCTCGTCGAGGAGCAGGATGGGGATTTCGTCCTGTATCGGATAGAGGTACGCGCCATCTGCGCGCACCAGTCCGCCGTCGATTTTGCCTTCTACGGTCTTGCCGGCCCGATTCTTGACTTCCCCGTGTGCAATGCGGCTGTTGAGCTCGGCGATGAGTCCTTCCTCGGCGAGTGCCACCGGCTCTTTGGTCTCGGGACAGGCGAGAATCTCCAACAGTTCTTTGTCGATCATCAGAGGTATCTCCTCGAAAAAAATCAAAGATAGACTGGTCTGTTTCCAGCGACAAGTTCATTGAGTTTAATTGAGTTTAAGTGAAAAAATAATAACATGTTATGAAAATAGCAACCCCTTCTGTAGGTCATTGACAGCCCCTTTTGAATTGGCTATGTTTCACAAGAGGCGATGCCCTTCCCCAAGGCAAGGCAGTTTGGCCTGTTGTTCGGCCGTACTCTCTAAGTGTTCAGAGGTTTTTTTAGCGCATACAAGTAGCGGAGGTGGTGATGGCTTCGGCTGATTTTGTCCATTTACACGGTCACAGCGAATACAGTCTGCTCGATGGAGGGTGCCGGATCGGCGAGATGGCCGAGTTGGCGGCCGAGCACAAAATGCCAGCCTTGGCCATTACCGACCACGGCAACCTCTTTGGTGCCATCCAGCACTATCAGGCCTGCCAAGCGGCTGGCATTAACCCCATCATCGGCTGCGAGGTCTATGTAGCGATCGAAAGTCGCCACTTGCGCCAAGCCGCCCGCGGCCTGACCCACGCTTCCAATCACCTCGTCCTGCTGGCCCAAAACGATACCGGCTACCGCAACCTGACCAAGCTCGTCTCCAAAGGCTACTTAGAAGGCTACTACTACAATCCCCGCATCGACAAAGAGATTTTGCGCCAACACGCCGACGGCCTGCTGTGCCTGTCGGCCTGCGTCAGCGGCGAAGTCGCCCATCTCATTCAGCGCGAGGGCGTATCCGCGGCGGAACGAGCCGCCCGCGAGTACATGGACATCTTTGGCGACAACTACTATCTGGAGATCCAGCGCCACGCCAACGACAGCAAAGCAAAGGTCAGAGACGACCTCCCAAAAATCGAAGCAAAGGTCAACGACGGCCTCCTGAAGCTAGAAAAAAAGCTGGGCTTGCCCCTAGTCGCCACCAACGACTTTCACTTCCTGCACGCCGAAGACCACGCAGCCCATGACGCCCTGATCTGCATCCAGACTGGCAAGAAAATAGCCGAGACCAATCGCATGTGCTATCCCGACGGTCTCTACATGAAAACGCCCGAGGAGATGTACGAACTGTTCGGCGATATGCCCCACGCCTTGGAGAACACCCTCGAGATTGCCGAAAAGTGCGACGTGCGGTTCGAATTCGGCGACTTCAAGCTGCCCACTTTTCCCAAGCCCAAGGGCTTTGACGACGACGGCCAATATCTCACCCACTTGGCCAACGAAGGCCTCAAACGACGCTACGACCACATTGACGATAAGTTACAAGAGCGCCTCGACTACGAACTAAATGTCATCGTCCAGATGGGATACGCCGGCTACTTCCTCATCGTGTGGGACTACGTCCACTTTGCCCGCAACAACGGCATTTCCGTGGGCCCAGGACGAGGCTCGACTGCCGGCTGCCTAGTCGCCTATGCCTTGGGCATCACCAACACCGATCCCATCAAGTACAATCTGCTCTTCGAGCGCTTTCTCAGCTCCGAGCGGGCCGCCATGCCCGATATCGATATCGACTTTGCCGACACGGGCCGCGACCAGATCATTCGCTACGTCATCGACAAGTACGGCGAGCAGAACGTCTCCCAGGTCATCACTTTTGCCACCATGGGTGCCAAGGCCGTCATCCGCGATGTGGGCCGCGTTTTGGGCATGGATTTCGGCGAAGTAGATCGCATAGCCAAACTGGTACCCAATGAACTCAAGATCTCCCTCGACAAAGCCATCGACACAGTCCCCGAACTCGAGCAGATGGCCGCAGCCTCCGACGAAAAAGGCCAGCTCATCGCCCACGCCCGCAGACTCGAAGGGATCTCCCGCCACGCCTCGGTGCATGCGGCCGCGGTCATTGTAGCCCCCTCGGACTTAACCGACTTCGTCCCCCTGTACAAATCCCCCAAAGACGGCCGTATCTCCACCCAGTTCGATGGAGAGACATGCGACGCGCTGGGCCTGCTCAAAATGGACTTTTTAGGGCTTAGGGAACTCTCCCTCATGGACGAGGCCGTCCGCCTCATCCGCCTCCGCATCCCCGACTTCGATCTAGAGAAAATCCCTTGGGACGACCAGGCCACTTTCGACCTGTTCGGCCGCGGCGAGACCATCGGCGTGTTCCAGTTTGAAAGCGGCGGCATGCGCGAGTACTTGAGTCAGCTCGAGCCCGACAATATCGAGGACATCATCGCCATGAACGCCCTGTACCGGCCAGGCCCTATGGAGATGATCCCGCGCTATATCGCCCGCAAGCACGGCGAGGAACCCGCGGCTTACGACCACCCCGCTCTAGAGCCGATTCTCTCCGATACCTTCGGGGTGCTGGTTTACCAAGAGCAGGTCATGCAGGTGGCCCAAGCCTTGGCCAGTCTGTCGCTGGGTGAGGCTTATATAATGATTAAGGCCATCGGCAAGAAAAAGCCCGAAGAGATGGCCAAAATGAAAAAGGCCTTCATTGACGGGTGCTTGGCCAATGGGGTAGATCGCAAGACTGCGGATAAGGTTTTTGCTGCGGTCGAAGTATTCTCGGGCTACGGCTTCAACCGCTCGCATTCGGCTCCTTATTCGGAAGTCGCCTACAAGAACGCCTATCTCAAGGCCAACTACCCCAAGGAGTACATGGCGGCCTCGCTGACCATGGCGCGCAACAACACCGATACGCTCACCGTGCTTTTGGATGAGTGTCGCCGCATGGAAATCCCGGTCCTGCCGCCCGATGCCAATCAGAGCTCGCTCAACTTTACGCCGACTGATGGGGGCGTTCGCTACGGCCTAGCAGCGATCAAAAACGTCGGCGAGGGCGCAGCGCAGCGCATAGTCGAGACGCGGATTGCAGACGGGCCTTTTACCACCCTGTTTGAGTTCTGCGAGCGCATCGATTTGCGCGCAGTCAACCGGCGCGTGGTCGAGAGTCTGGTTGCTGCTGGGGCATTGGACGGCCTTGAAGGCCATCGCGCACAGAAAATGGAGGCGCTAGATCTGGCGTTAAAGGCCGCAGGCAAGGCCCAGGAAGACCGCGAGAAGGGGCAGATCAGCCTCTTCGACGGCGGCTCGTCCGAGCTGGTGGTGCAGGACCTGCCCGGGGTCGAGGAGTGGTCCGAGCGTGATAAACTGGCCAAGGAACGCGACCTGTTGGGCTTCTATATCTCCAGCCATCCGCTCAAGCCCTACGCCCGCGACCTAAAAAACTTCGCTCGGCCCCTAAGCGAGATAGAGGGACAGCGCAACGGTGCGCCACTGCGAGTCGGCGGCCTAGTCGAGGAGGTGCGCAAGCTCTTCGATCGCCGGGGCAATCCCTTTGCCTTTGTCACGCTCAAAGACCTCAAGGGCACGGGCGATATCGCGTTTTTCTCCGAAGCCTTCGCCAACCACCAACACCTACTCGTGGAAGGCGAAACCATCCTCGTAGATGGCCGCGTCTGCGAGCGCAACGGACGCCTGAGTTTACAGGCCGACCGCGCCCTGCCCCTCAAATCGGCGCGGGCGGAACTGACCAAGTCCGTCATCTTGTCATTGTCCTACCAGAAAGTGGGCGACCCCCTTCTCAGCCGGCTGCGCCACCTCTGCGAGCGCCACATGGGCGATTGCGAGTTGTGGCTCCAGCTCAAAAACGGCGACGAGCAGGACAAGATGGTCCGCTCGAAGACGATTCGCGTCGATCCCTGTGACGATTTGCTGCGCGGCATTGAGGAACTGATCGGTCCCCGATCCACCCGGCTGACGCCCAAGGTGCAAGTGCCCGTGGGCTTCCACCATTCCAGTTAAATACAGGACCGTACTATGTGCGCAATGGCGATCAAAGGGCTTGTGAGCGGGTTGGTACTTCTAGCGCTGGGTTGTGGCTCCCCCGAGCCTCAAGGGGACAAGCTCTTCCCCCCGCAGTCTGCTAAGTGGAACGACTATCAGGGCCAAAGCGTGGATTTGCGCGATTACGAGGGCAAGGTCGTCTTGGTCAACTTCTGGGCGACTTGGTGCGGCCCGTGCCGCTACGAGATCCCAGCCTTGGTCGAGATGAGCAACGAGTACGACCCCGAGCAGGTGGCGATCATTGGCATTTCCTTAGATCAAGGCCCCACCGAGCGCGTCCTACCCCTAATAGGCGAGTTCGTCGGGCGCTTGGCCATCAACTACCCGGTGGTTCACGACAGCCAACACGAGCTGCTCCGCGCCTTCTACAAAAAAGACTTGGCGACTGTGCCCGTGCCGCTCACCTTTATTTTTGACCGCGAAGGCCGCGTGTACAAGATGCACTTAGGCGTACCGCAAGACAGGAGTGGCCGGCCCAATCCCCGCGGGGTATTAGGCGAGGATATCGATGCCTTGTTGGCCCGCTCTTGATTAGTGGTTAGTGGTTAGTGGCCACTCCCAACCCCCTCGGCCCTTGCGGTGCAGGGACTAACTACTGCTCACTGGCCACCAACCACTAAGAGCGAAAGAAGGGATGGTCCGCATGGGACCATCCCTTCTTTGCATGTAGGCGATTGCGCATTGCCCTAGTGGTTGGAGTAGTGCTCCTCTAATACTTGCTTGCCGTGGCGCTGGACCAGCACCTCTTTGAACTTAGCAATGGAGTCGCCGGCGCGCAGGTGCTCGAGCATCGCGCTCTTGGACATGACCATCATCTTGCCATTTTTGTAGTCGGGGAAGCGACAAAAGCTGGATTCGACTGGCTCGCCAGTGACGCAGCAGGTGTCTTCCATCTCTAGCTCGACCTGCGTGCCGGGGTCAAACGAAAATTCAGTGTTGTCGTCGTCGCTGTTGGATTGGATTTTTTTGGGTCGTGCCATGCTGTTCTCCTCGTGAAATGAACTTAAAAAATAAGGAAATACCACCGCTGAGCAAGCTCAGTACGGCAGATCGTCAAAGCGCGACAGCACGTCCGGCCCGTCGTTGGTGACGGCCACGGTGTGCTCGTATTGAGCCGAGAGCTTGCCGTCGGCTGTGACGGCCGTCCAGTCGTCGTCGAGCACGCACGTGTCGTGTGCGCCCTCGTTGACCATCGGCTCAATGGTGAAGACCATGCCGTTTTGCAGGCGACGGCCCGTGCCGGCCTTGCCGTAGTGGAGCAACTGGGGTTCCTCGTGGAAGTTGCGGCCAATGCCGTGGCCGCAGTACGTGCGCACGATGGAAAAGCCGTGCGCTTCGACATAGCTTTGGATGGCGTGGCCAATGTCGCCGAGGCGTCGCCCGGGCGTGCAAGCGGCCAATCCCTCCTCTAAGCTCTGGCGCGTGGCGTTGAGCAGGCGTTGGGCCTTGGGGGTCACGCAGCCGGCTTTCAAGGTGACGTTCATGTCGCCGTGGAAGCCATCCTTTTTAACGGCAATGTCAACGGCGAGGATGTCCCCGTCTTGCAGGACGCGGGATCCGGGGATGCCGTGGACGACTTCGTCGTTGACCGAGATGCAGATGCTTCGTGGAAAGCCGCGGTAGCCTAAGGCACTGGCAACCGCCCCTTGGCTGCGGATGTAGCGGTCAGCTATTTGGTCGAGGTGGAGGGTAGTAACCCCGGGCGCGAGGACTTCTTCGACGCGGAGCATAGCTTCGGCGGCAATGCGACAACTGGCGCGGATGCGGTTGATTTCCAAGGCTGATTTGAGATGTATCATAGAGATTAAAAATCGGGCATTGAGCGGAAAAATGTCAAGCTCTTAACTTAGCGACTACGAAAACGCAACTAGCTAGCGACCATGAAAACGCCCCGAGTATCTGTTCTACTCCCTGTGTTCAATGCATCTACCACGCTGGCGGAAACTTTGCAGAGCATCCAAGCGCAGAGCTGCGAAGATTTTGAGGTCGTGGCCATAGACGACGGCTCGGAGGACGGGAGCGGGGACATACTATTAGAATGGAGTCGCCGCGATCCTCGCTTTAGGGTTTTGCTCACCGACCACCAAGGCATTGTCGAGGCCCCTAACCGGGGCTTGGCCTTGTGTCAGAGCGCGTACGTGGCACGCATGGACGCCGACGACCGGATGCACCCCGAGCGCTTGGAAAAACAACTTGCTTGGTTGGAAAGAGATCTTGGCTTGAGCGTAGTGAGTTGCTTGGTGGAGATTTTTCCGCGCGAGGAGACCGGGGAGGGGATGTTGGTGTACGAGGCTTGGTTGAACGGCTTGGTGGATAGCGCAGAGATTGAACGAGAGTTTTTCGTCGAGAGTCCCATCGCCAATCCGTCGGCCATGATGCGCCGCGAGGACTTGGTGGACTTGGGGGGCTACCAAGATCGGGGATGGCCGGAGGACTACGATTTGTGGTTGCGCTATCGGGCGGCGGGCCGGTGCTTTGCCAAGGTGCCGGAGGTCTTGCACTACTGGCGCGAGCATCCGCGGCGGGCCACACACGTGCAAGGCCGCTATTCAGTGGAAAATTTCCTCCGCGCTAAAGCGCATTATCTTTGCGCCGGGCCGCTGCAAGAGCGAGACGGGCTAGCAGTCTGGGGTGCGGGCAAGACCGGCCGACGGCTCGCCAAACACTTGGAACGCGAAGGCCGCGCTCCCGATGTGTTTGTCGATATCGCGCCCAAGAAAATCGGCGGCACCTTGCGGCGCAAGTCCGTAATTGGGCCGGAGGACTTGCTGGCTTGGTGGACGCGCCACGAGCGGCCGATTCTATTGGCGGCTGTGGCGTCGCGGGGAGCGCGGGCGCTGATTCGGGAGGCGTTGGATGGATGGGGGCTGATAGAGGGGAATGATTTTTTATGTGTGGCTTAACAAGAACAAGAAAGGAAGCAATATGACGGTGCAATACGCTCTCAACACATCGACGATCCGCCCGGCGTCGCTGATGGAGAAAATCCGCATCGCCGGACAGACCGGCTACGAGGGTATCGAACTGTGGAGCGATGACTTGACTGCACACGAGCAGCAGGGTGGCTCGTGCGCGGACGTGCGGCAGGCACTGGCCGACTACGGGTTGGCGGTGCCGACCGTCATTGCGGTCCATGGCTGGTTGGGGTCTGAGGGCGCGGCGCGGGCGCAGGCGTTGGAAGAGGTTCGGCGGCGGATGTCGCAGGCGGTAGCGGTGGGGGCCGAGTTTATCGTCGCCAGCCCGTCGCTAGATACCTGCGACTTGAGCCGGGGCGGTGCCGATTACCGCGAATTGCTGGAGATCGGCAAAGAAATCGGTGTGCGGCCTGCTATGGAGTACCTAGGCTTTGTACAAAGCGTGTACACTATTGACCAAGCTTGGCAGATTGCCGAGGACGCCGACCATCCAGATGTAAGTTTGATCATGGATACGTTCCACATTCTACGCGGCGGCGGATCCATTGCGAGCATTGCCAAGGTGCCCGGTGCCAAGGTTGCGGTCTGGCACTGGAACGACGCCCCAGGTGGCAAACCCTTTGCCGAACAAAGCGACGCCGACCGGGTGATGCCGGGCGACGGGGTCGGGCCACTGCGCGAGATCGAGCGGCTGGCACGAGCGCAGGGATACGAGGGGTTTGTGTCGTTGGAGTTGTTTAATCCGGGGCTATGGGAACAGGATCCGGCGGATGTCGCCCGGATTGGTTTGGAGAAGATGCGGGCGTATTTCGCCGGCTAAGTGCAGCCCACCCCCGTCCTATAACCCCAGAATCTCGCGCGTTTTTTGCGGCAGCGCCCGCCAGTTGGCGATGAGGTAACGGTTGCCATCGACATCCTCGATGATGGCCCGGCCGCCGGAGAGCATGCGCACATTGGTGCGATAGCTGCGGATTTCGAGCTGGCGAGGGCCGCTGGTGGTTTCGATCTGGCCGCGCAGCACCCCGAATTCCTCGTCGAGATTGTTGAAAGCGAGGACCTGCGGGTGGAAGTAAATCTTCCCGAGCTCGTCTAGGAGTGCTTGGCGGCTTTGGTCGTCGAGCTGCTGCGGGTCTTCGATTATGCCGAGTTCTTGGTCTTCGGCGGCAAAGACGCCGACATAGCGGTCGGACTCTTCTAACGGGAAGGCGCGGCGGATCTTGAGGTCAGTGTATTCCTCACCGTCGAGTCTGAGAATCAAGCTGCCTCGCTCGGAGCGGCTGAAGCGCATCTTTCGCGGGTTGAGCAGAAAATCCTCGTAGGAATAGCTGTGTGTCTCGCTCATAGCGCCCGTACTTTCGCCATTTCGGTTTGCATATTGACCAGCCGGCGATAGACGCCGTCCTCCATATTGAGCAACTCTTCGTGGGTGCCGACCTCGGCGATGCGCCCTCGTTCTAACACCAGCAGTCGGTCGGCGTTTTTTAGCGTTGAGAGCCGGTGGGCGATGGCAAAAGTCGTGCGGCCGGCGACTAGCCGCTCAAGCGCTTCCTGGATCTCGAATTCGGTCTGGGTATCAACCGAGGCGGTGGCCTCGTCGAGGATCAGGATGCGCGGATTGCCGATTAGGGCGCGGGCAATAGAAATTCGCTGGCGCTCTCCGCCGGAGAGCCGACCACCGCGCTCTCCGACTTGGGTGTCGTAGCCATCGGGAAAACTCATGATGAACTTGTGGGCGTTGGCCGCGCGGGCCGCCTCGATGACCTCTTGGCGCGTCGCGTTGGGGTGGCCGTAGGCGATATTGCTGGCGATGGAGCCTTGGAAAAGCAAAGGCTCTTGCAAGACCACGCCGATTTGGCCGCGCAGTGCCTGCTGTTTGAGCCGGGTAATAGGGTGCCCGTCGATGCGGACTTGGCCATCAGTGGCATCGTAGAACCGCGAAATGAGGTTGACCAAGGTTGACTTGCCAGCACCGCTGGGACCAACGATGCCGATCATCTCGCCGGGTTGGGCCTTAAAGTGGATGCGGTCTAGTATCCTAGCTGAGCCGTCGTACGTGAAGCTGACGTTGCGAAACTCTACTTCGCCTGTAAGCAGGCCGGGATCCATGGCGTCGGGGTCATCTTGGACTTCGGGCTCGGTGTCGATGATCTCAAAGACGCGCTCGGCGGTTGTCGCCGCAGCCTCTAGCTGCTCGGTGAGGTTGCACAGCGAGCGCACCGGCGCGTAGAACATGACCATGTACGAGATAAAAGCCTGCAACTCGCCCAAGGTCAGCGCGTTGCCGAGCACTCGGTTGCCGCCGAACCACCACAGGATAATTGAGCCGACTGAGGTGGTAAAGGAGATCGTCGGAATGTAATAGGATCGCATCTTGAAGGCGGTCATCCGCGATTCGCGCAGGTCAATATTGCGCTCGTTGAAGCGGTCGAGTTCGCGGTCTTCTTGGGCAAAGGCTTTGACGACCTTAGCACCGGGGATGGTGTCGGCGAGCATGGCGTTGAGAGTAGCGATGCGACGCCATATTCGGTGGAAAACCCAGTGGATGCGGTTGCGGTAGATAATGGTGCCGATGATCATGAAGGGAATTGGGATTAGCGACAAAAGCGCCAATTCCCAATTCATTACAAATAGCATCGTGCAGATGCCGACGATGGTCAGCCCGTCGATGACGATGTCTTGGAACCCCGAGGTGATAAAGCTGCGCATGCGCTCGGTGTCGCTGGTGACTCGGGTCATGATCCGACCGGTGCTGAGCTTGTTGTAGAACGTCAGTGACAGCGCTTGCAAGTGTTGGAAAATTTGCATCTGCAAATCGTACACGACGCGCTGGCCGAGCCACCCTAGAGCGTACATCCGTACGCCGCTGATGATGCCGCGGCCGATGTAGATACCGAGCAGGCCGATCACGACCCACAGCAGGAATTGGACGCTCGCGGTCGGGGCCGAAGTTGCCTCGCCCTCGGCGATGCCCGCGGCCTCGTATTCGCCGAGGACCGGGATGATGACATCGTCGATGAGGATGCGGTTGAGCTGGGGTGGCAGCAGGCCGATGGCCGTCAGCACAATCGTCAGCGTGAACCCGATCAGTGCCCGGCTTTTATAGGGCTTGATATAGGAAAACAACCGCCAGAAGGTCTCGGTCTGGCGCAGGCAGTTGGGGCAGACTTTGGAGCCGGAGCGGAGCGCGCGGCCGCAGGTGGGGCAGTGCTCTACTACTTTGACCGGATCGACATGTGGCGGTGCGTCCTCCTCTGCGTCTTCTTCCTTGACCAAGCCAGCACCTTCGATGGCTTGGGGCACTCCGGAGAATTTGTAGTACGCACTCTGCGAAAAGCGCAGCAGTTCGACAGTTTCATCCTCTAACTCGACGACGAGTGCACCGCTGCCCACGTAGTTGCGGGTCTGGATGCCTTGCACTTCGTCCAAGCCGAGACGCACGGTCTCGGGTTTATCTGCGCCATTGGGGTGAAAGACGAGCATCCGCTCATCGGTGAGAGCAAACCAAGAGTCGCCGTACTGGCCGTCGGGACGAATGTCGGCGGCTAGGAGGACGATGAGCAGCTCGCCGGGTTGCAATTCGCCGCGGATGTGGGGCAATAGGCGTTCGGGTATCGGTTCGACTAGATCCAAAACGAGCCTATCCTATTGTTTAAACCGTGATTTGTATTGGGGGAGGAGTGAGGCTCCAAGGAGGGCGAGAGACTATGTGGGCGTCACTATCTAAAATTAAGAGTTTTTAACAAAAGGGCAAACTCGGTGCGACTCAAGCGAGTTGCCCGATGGTTGTTTAATGGTTGTATTGAGAGCGCACGACAAAGCAACCAAAAAAGAGGAAGGCTATGACTATTAGCCAAGAGGAACTGAAGGGGCGGTTGGCCGCTTTGCCGCGGTTGCAGCTAGCGTCCTTGCCCACGCCCTTGGAACAACTAAAGCGCCTTAGCACCCACCTAGCCGGCCCGCAAATTTGGGTCAAGCGCGACGATTTGACCGGCTTGGCTTTTGGCGGCAACAAGATCCGCGAGTTTGAATACCAGATCGCCCAAGCCGTAGAGCAGGGCTGCGACGTGCTGGTACACTCGGCCGCCGCCCAGTCGAATCAATCGCGGCAGACGGCCGCAGTGGCCGCAAAATTGGGGCTATCTGCGGTGGTCGTCGGCCGCGACGACGCCCACGCACAGACGCAGGGGAACCTGCTGTTGACTCGCCTCTTTGGTGCAGAGGTGGAGCTGCCAGCACCCGATGAGCAGGCACAGGCCGTGGCCGCGAAGATGGCCGCGCTGACCGCGGCTGGCCGCCGCCCCTTCCACACCAGCTCGGACGCGCGCATCTTCCGCAGTGTAGCGTACGTCGATGGGGCGTTAGAACTATTGGCCCAATGCGAAGAACAAGGCGTTGAACCAGCGGCGATCTACCTGTGCTCCGGGGCGCATACCCACGTGGGGTTGGTGGTGGCGTTCAAGGCACTGGGCATCGATATGAGGGTGGTTGGCATCAGCCCCTCACCGCGCGACGACCAGCAGGCGGCAAAGGGGCATCTCTCGCTGGGGCGGGAATGCGCCGAAATCTTGGGGCTAGATCTCTCGCTGAAGGCGGAGGATTTCGAGAGTTACGCCGCGTTTGTCGGTCCGGACTACGGCGTCGTAACCGCCGAGAGTTGCCAAGCACTACACTTGGTGGCGCAGCAGGAAGGACTGTTGCTCGATCCTTCCTATACCAGTAAAGCCATGGCCGGGCTTTTGGCGCATGTGCGCGCTGGTTGGTGGCGTCCCGAGCAGAGCCTTATTTTTCTCCACACCGGTGGTACGCCCGCGCTTTTTGCTTACGCCAAGGACTTGGGCTACTGATGCAACTTCCCACACCTGATCCTACCCGCTTCGAGCGGCGCGAATCCCTTATCGGCCGCCTGCGCGAACACTTGCACGCCGATCAGATCATTCACCGCCCCGAAGATGTAGTCGCCTATGAGTGCGACGGCCTGTCGGCGTATCGCCAGCGGCCTATGCTGGTCGCCTTACCGGATAGCACCGAGCAGGTCGCAGCCGTACTTCGGTCGTGCTCTCAACTCGACATTCCCATCGTCCCTTGGGGTGCCGGCACCGGGCTTTCGGGGGGTGCCCTGCCGAGGGAAGACGGAGTAGTGTTGAGCACGGCGCGGATGCGAGCGGTACTCGACATTGACTTACAAAACCGCACAGTGACCGTGCAGCCGGGCGTGACCAACCGAGGTGTGACCGAAGCGGTGGAGCGGAGCGGCTTCTACTACGCGCCCGATCCTTCAAGCCAGATCGCCTGCTCAATTGGCGGCAATATCGCCGAGAATTCAGGTGGAGTACACTGCCTCAAGTACGGCACGACGACCAACAACCTCCTCGGCTTGGAGGTGGTGTTGGCTGATGGTGAGGTCGTGCGGGTCGGCGGCAAGGGCATGGACCAAGCGGGCTACGATTTGCTCGGGCTGCTGACGGGTTCGGAAGGGCTGTTGGCCATTACCACGGAAGCCACGCTGCGGATCTTGCCCAAGCCGGAAGTGGCGCAGGCTATGATGGCCGTGTACGATTCGGTCGCCGCGGCCGGGCAGGCCGTGGCCGAGATCATCGCCGCGGGTATGGTGCCGGCCGGCATGGAAATCATGGACCAGCTATCTGTTGAAGCGGTTGAGGGTTTTGTCGGCGCAGGCTATCCACTCGGGGTTGCGGCGCTCTTACTGGTCGAATTGGACGGGCCGAAAAGCGAGGTTGAGTGCCACAGTCGAGCGCTGGAATCGCTCTTGCGGCAGACCGGCGCGACTGCGCTTTCCCGCGCTACAACCGAGGCCGAGCGGCAAAAGTTGTGGGCTGGCCGCAAAGCGGCCTTCCCGGCGATGGGCCGAATTAGTCCCGACTACTACTGCATGGACGGGACCATCCCTCGGGGCGCACTGCCGCAGGTGCTACAGAGAATCGGCGAGTTGTCGGTCTCGTATGGCCTGCGGGTGGCCAATGTCTTCCACGCGGGCGATGGCAACCTGCATCCGCTCGTGCTGTACGACAGCAATGTCGAGGGCGATCTGGAGAAAGCCGAGTCGCTAGGGGCCGATATCTTGAAGCTCTGCGTCGAGGTGGGGGGCGTGTTGAGTGGGGAGCACGGGGTTGGCATTGAGAAACGGGATTTAATGCCGTGCATGTTCAAGGACGCGGATTTGGACGCCCAGGAGCGGGTCAAGGCCGAGTTTGACCCGCAGCAGGTATTGAATCCGGGCAAGGTGTTCCCCACCTTGCGGCGGTGTGCTGAGGGCGGGGCCATGCACGTGCATAGAGGCGAGGAAAAGTTCCCGGAGTTAGAACGATTCTAAGGTGGCGAGTACGCCGCTAGTTGCAGGCGCGAAACTTGCTGAGGAGACGACTCATGGCCACGGCTTTTGCCCTAGTGGGCGACCGCTATCACACGTCTGATTACATCCGCACGGCTTTGGGCCGCACCTTAGTCCAAGGCATAGGATTGTCCGTTGACTTTACCGACGAGCTTACACTGCTCAACGCCCAACATCTGTCGAGCTATCGGCTATTAATCGTCTTCCGCGACGGCATGATCTGGCCCAATGGCTACGGTATAGAGGCTTCACCCGTCAGCGAGCCGCCCGTCCAAGCCGCGGAATCCCGTCCCGTGCAGTGGATTACCGAAGCTCAGGGCCGCGCCGTGCGGAGCTTTGTGGAGGCGGGCGGGGCGGCTCTTTTCTACCACAATTCCACGTACATCGCCCCGGGCAGCAGCGACTTCCGCCACGTACTCGGTGCTGCTACGCAAGGGCACCCGCCGGTGCGTCCCTACCGAGTGCATATCACGCGCACAGACCACCCCATAACGCGTGGCGTGGAGGACTTTGTCGTTGAGGACGAGCAGCACTTTATGCACTACGACAAGGACCCAGCCCATGTCTTGGCCGTCAGCGTCAACGACGACGGGCACACTTGGCAAGACTTGGGCACCACTTGCGAGACGGCTTGGGCGTACGAGTACGGCGCGGGCCGAGTGTGCTATTTATCGCCGGGACACACCATCCCTGCGCTATGGAACCCGGCCTACGAGAAATTGCAGCAAAATGCCGTGCGCTGGCTGCTGCGCGACGTTTTGTAGAGATGCTCGGCAGCTAACGTAGGGCTCGACGGGTTTTGGGAGGCGCTGCGCCGGACAAGGTGGCCGCCGACATCGTCCGCGCCTATCGGCCAAAGAAAAGCGTGTTCTACACACCGTTTTTTTGACGCTTCAAGAGCATCCCCGAGCGCATTTTTAAGAGGCTGAAATTGCGCTCTCAGTGCGGACGAATCCACTTACCACTCATCACTTGCCACTAACATGCAATTTTTAGCAGAGAAACTGGAAGTCAGCCGGTCGGAATTATTGGATATGGGCCTGCGTGGCAATACGCTGCTCAACTTTCGTCCCAGCGCGAAAACGCTCGAAGTGATCGACGAGAAGTCGAGAGAGGTGTTTCAGATATTGGTCGCCGAGCAAAAGCCCATGGCATTTATCCCGGTGCCCGCATCGCTGGAGGCCGAAAGCGATCCGCAAGCACTGCCGAAAATTTTGGCAGACCAGTACGCAGACCACCGCTATACCGATAACCGCCTGCAAACCAAACTCACCGCGGACGCGCTGGATAAAAGCCTGTTAAAAATTAGCGCGGAGGCCGAAAGCTACTATCAAGAGCAGGGCGTTGATCTTTTGTATTTGGCCTTGGGCTTCTTGACTTGGTATGAAGACAAAAGCTCCTCCACGCCCCGCAAAGCACCGCTTGTATTGGTGCCGGTCGCTTTGGAGCGCGGCAGTGCGAGATCTCGCTACAAGGTGGCGTACACCGAGGCTGATCTCGGCCCGAATCTGACGCTCGCCACTAAACTAAAAAGCGAGTTCGAGATAACGCTGCCAGAGTTCGGAGAAGAGTTGGACCTTGATGGGTACTTAAAAGAAGTGGCCGATAGCGTTGATCATCAGCCGCGCTGGCAGGTGCAGGCAGATGAAATCGCGCTTGGGTTTTTTTCTTTTGGCAAGTTCCAGATGTATCAGGATTTAGATCCGAATAATTGGCCCGAAGGCCACAAGCCCTACGACCACGAAGTGTTGCAAAAATTGATCGACAGCGGATTTGGGGGCGTCGGCGATGGATCGCTTTCAACGCCGTGTGAAGAGACGTCCTCCGAACTGCCCGAACTCACGGATCTCCACTTTGTGTTGGATGCGGACTCCAGCCAAACGCAAGCAGTCATGGCGGTGAAGCAAGGCACCAACTTGGTAATTCAAGGGCCTCCGGGCACGGGCAAATCGCAGACCATTACCAATATCATTGCCGAGGCTCTTGCCGACGAAAAAACCGTGCTCTTTGTAGCCGAAAAAATGGCCGCCTTAGAGGTGGTAAAACGTCGCCTCGACGAATGCCACTTGGGCGATGCCGTGCTGGAGCTTCACAGCCACAAGAGCAATAAGAGTGCCGTCCTGCGAGAGCTGAGGCGCACGTTGGAACTCGGCCCGCCGGCCGTGGAGAATCACGCGGCTAAAAAGCGTCGCCATGCCCAGTTGCGCGAACAACTCGATGCGTATTGCCGCGAGGTGAATCGCCCCATTCTGACTTCGGGAACGAGCTATATAAACGCCCAAGGGCACCTCCTGAAGCTGAGAGAAGAATCTGGTGAGTGCGAACTGCCGGGATTGGATTTTGCCGAGTTCCGCCATTGGGACGGGGATGCTTTTACAAACGCCTGCGCGAATGTGCGCGAACTAGTTGAACATTTAGAGGCGATGGGTATTCCGGCCCGGAGTCCCTTTGCCCAATCGACGCTAGAGCACATTTCACCGATTGAGCAAAACGAGGTAGTTACTTGCTTGACTAAAGCACTCGCCTCGCTCGGCGACTGTCGGAAATTGGGTGACACCCTGTCCGAAAAGATAGGGCTAGACGGCCCAGAAAATCTCGCCGCCATGAGTGCCATTTGCCGCGCTGGCGAGCGCGTACTGAATGCACCGGCTTTAGAGGGAGTACAGCTAACCGCTGCGGACTGGAAACACCGCAGCGAGCAAGTCGAGGCTCTCATCCAAGCCGGTGAAGAAATGACGGTGTTGCAAGACAAGCGGCGCGAGCAATTGATCGAGCAGGCTTGGCAGGCCAACCTATTGAGTGTGCGCCAAGCGTGGGCCACTACGGGTCGGCACTGGTGGCGTTTTATTTTTCCCAGTTTTCACCGAGCCCGACGCACGCTGCAAGGTTTGATGAAAGACGAACTGCCAGCCAGTGCGGAAGTATGCGTGGCACTCATCGACGACATTCTCAAGTATCAAGCTCTGTGCAAACCATACGCCGAGCATGAGTCCTTGGGCGCAAGCCTGTTGGGGATACAATGGAAAGGGCTGCACAGCGATTGGAGTTCATTGAAGGAGCTTAGTGCCTATGTAGTCGGGTTGCACAAAGAAGTGGGTGAGGGCACGGTGCCGGAAGGCTTACTAAAGTTTTTGGAAAGCGGCGGGAACCTCGGGGGTTGCGAGGAGCAGTTGGAGACGCTCGAACGCGCTGCTGGCGAACTGCAAGAGCTAATTGACGCGGTGAGCCAGCGTTTGGGGACGGAAGTGCGATCTATTGAAGAGCGACCGTTGGGCGCACTGGAAGACGAGCTCAACCGTTGGCGCGACCAAATCGGCACTTTAGAGCAGATGGTGCACTACAACCACCTTAGAAAAAAACTTCGCACCAGCGGGTTGGAACAGATTGACCGATTGTCTTACGACTGGACATGGCCACCAGCTTTGTTGCTGATATCCCTGAAGAAAGCCTATTACGAGGGCTTAGTGAATGAGGCGTATGACAAAAGCGAGACGCTCAAGCGGTTTAACCGGATGAGCCACGAAAGTGCCATCAATGAATTTAGACGCTTGGATGAGGAACTGTTGCACCACGCCCAAGAAGAGCTGGTCTTGAAACACTACCACAGCTTGCCGGCGGCCAACGCTGCTGGTGAGATGGCGATTATTCGCCGCGAGATAAACAAGAAGCGCCGCCACATGCCGATTCGTCGGCTAATCGTCCAAGCCGGCCGCGCGATCCAGCAAATAAAGCCCGTGTTTATGATGAGCCCTATGTCGGTGGCGACCTACTTGGAGCAGGGTGCGCTGGACTTTGATTTGGTGGTCTTTGACGAAGCTAGTCAAGTGAAAGTGGTGGATGCAATCGGCCCGATTCTGCGCGGCGAACAGGTTGTGGTGGTCGGAGACACGCGCCAGATGCCGCCGACGGACTTCTTTACTAAAGCCTTGGAGCTAGACAACGAAGAAAGTCAGACCGCCGACATTGAGAGTATTTTGAGTATGTTCTTGTTGCAAGGGGCACCGGAGTCCATGTTGCGTTGGCACTATCGAAGCCGACACGATTCCCTGATTGCCGTTTCCAATCGGGAATTTTACGATGGCCGCTTGATGATCTTCCCTAGCCCCGGGGTGAATCCCTACGCCAAGGGCTTGACGTTTAACCATCTGCCCGAGTCAGTGTACGAGCGCGGTAGTTCGCGCACTAATCCGGTGGAGGCGCGTGCTGTAGCCGAGGCGGTCATGCGCCACGCCAAAGCGCACCCGGATACGACTTTGGGAGTGGTTGCATTTTCGACGGCTCAACGCGACTGTATTTTGCTGGAAATCGAGCGGTTGCGGCGCTTGGATCCGAGTTGTGAGGAATTTTTCACTACGGGTGCGCTAGAAGGCTTTTTCGTAAAAAACTTGGAGAACGTGCAGGGGGATGAGCGCGATGTGATTTTCATCAGCATTGGCTATGGCCGTACGACCGCCGGCAACATGAGTACGAGTTTTGGTCCGGTGAATCGCGACGGCGGTGAGCGCCGCTTGAATGTGTTGATCACGCGCGCGCACTTGGCGATGGAGGTCTTTAGCAATTTTACGGCGGACGACATTAAAACCGAGAGCAATTCGCCGTTTGGGATTCGCGCCTTGAAAAGCTTCTTGCACTACGCGCAGACCGGTGAATTAGAGCATCGCCACGAAACCGGAAAGGAGGCGGATTCGCCGTTTGAGGAGGCCGTGCGCGACGCCATTCTCCGGCTAGGCTATGACATTGAGCCACAAGTGGGTTCGGCAGGTTTTTATATTGACATTGCCGTGCGCGACCCCCAAAAGCCCGGCCGCTATATTTTGGCGGTAGAGTGCGACGGCGCGAGTTATCACAGCTCAGCAACGGCCCGTGACCGCGACCGTTTGCGCCAAAGTGTGCTAGAGGGCTTAGGCTGGCGTTTCCATCGCATTTGGAGTACCGACTGGTTCCGGGATCCCCATAGAGAAAGCGTGCGTCTCAAGGATTCTATTGACCAAGTGCTGCGCTTTTACGAGGCGGAAGAAACCCACGCCGAGCAACCCCGTGCCGCAGCGCAGCCCAAGCGCATCGAGCGCGACGAGCCGACGGAAAACAACTTGCGGGCTGACGCCTATGTGTTGGCCACGGGCGATTTGGGCATTGCTGATTTCGCTGAGATCCACGAGTTGCCATTAGGCAACGTCGCTCAGGCCATGCGCAAGGTAATTGACATTGAAGGCCCCGTTCACCTGACAGAGGCGGCGCGGCGACTCGCTGAATCGGCCGGCTTTGCCCGCGTGGGTTCGCGAATACTAGGGCATATAAAACGAGCCGCCGAATACGGCCAAAGGAATGGGTTCCTCTATTTAGAAGGCGACTTCCTGTTTGCCGATAGAGACAAGCCTGTACGGATTCGCGACCGCTCGGACATGCCTCCCACCGTTAAGAACATCGAACTGGTACCCGACGAGGAAATTCGCGCGGCCCTGATCGCGGCAATCCGTGCAGCCTTTAGCCTATCGGAAGAAGAGGCCGTTTCTGAGGCCCTGTCGCTGATGGGCTTTCGCCGCGTAACAGTTAAAGCGAAGCGGAAGGTAGGATCCGCGCTGAGAAAGCTGGAGCAGGACGGCGCGGTAACGGTTGAGGACGGCAAGGTTTCGGTCGCTTGAGTGCCTACCACGAATCAATCGCTCGGCAGTGTTGATTCCAGCCGGACGGCTTGCCCCGCTTCCAGCACCACTTTGCCGCACAGCCGCTCTTTGAGCGTAGTGTAACGCTGGGCGACCTTGTCGTTTGCAATGGCCAGCTTGAGTGCCTTGGGGGTGCCGACGATGACAATCATTTGCTTGGCGCGGGTAATCGCCGTGTAGAGCAGGTTGCGCTGGAGCATCACGTAGTGCTGGGTCGTCAGCGGCAGCACTACCACGGGAAATTCCGACCCCTGAGAGCGGTGGATGCTGATGGCGTAGGCGAGGGTTAGCTGGTCGAGATCGACTTGATCGTATTCCAAGGTGTAGTCAAAGCGCACGTAGAGCACCTGCTTTTCCGCGTCGAGCCGCTCGACCGTGCCGATGTCGCCGTTAAAAACGCCCTTGTCGTAGTTGTTTTTGATCTGCATGACCTTGTCGTCCACCCGGAACTCAGCCCCGCGATGGCGGTGCGCCTCGCCGTGCGGGTTGAGGTGCTGTTGCAGCCGCTGGTTGAGGTTGAGTGCGCCGGTCTCGCCGCGGTACATGGGCGAAAGCACTTGGATGTCGTCGCGCCGATCCCACCCCCGATAGCTGGGCAGCCGCGTGGCGCACAACTTCTCCACTAGCTCGACCACCTGCTCTGGGTCGCCCTCGCGAATGAAGTAGAAATCCGCGGCCACATGGTTTTCGACGATGGGCATTTCGCCGCTGTTGATGCGGTGCGCGTTGCGGATGATGTGGCTTTTTTTGGCTTGGCGAAAAATCTGCGTCAGGCGCACCACCGGCACTTCTGAGGAGTCGATGATGTCGCGGAGCACGTTGCCCGGCCCCACCGAGGGCAACTGGTCAATGTCGCCGACTAGCACCAACCGAACGTGGTCGGGCAGGGCGCGCAGGAGCGCGTTCATCAGCACCACGTCAATCATGGAAGCCTCATCGACGATCAGCGCGTCGAGTTTGAGGCGGTCGTCATAGCCCTTTTTGAATTGCCGCTCGCCCGGCTGAAATCCGAGCAGCCGATGAATGGTCTTGGCCTCTCGCCCACTGGCCTCGCTTAGCCGCTTGGCGGCGCGGCCTGTAGGCGAGCACAGCGCGACCTTGAGGCCACCTTCCTCCAAGACGCGCAAGATGCGCCGCGTGACCGTCGTTTTGCCGGTGCCCGGCCCGCCGGTCAGCACTAGGACCTTGCTCGTGGCAACCAACTCCACGGCCTGTCTTTGCGCTGGGGCCAATTCCAGCCCGTCTTCATCTTCTGTGGGCACGGCCAATTCTTCGGTCGGTGCTTGCAAAAGCCGCTTTAGCGACGATGCTGCGCCCACTTCGGCGCGGTGGAGCGGCGGCAAATAGTAGCGCAGGTCTTCGGTGACCACGCCGTCGTTGGCGCGCAGGGCCTCTAATGCTTGTGGCAACAGCTCGGCGTTGATGTCCAAAATTTCGACGGCCCGCTCCATCATTTCGACGGCCGGCAAGTACACATGGCCTTCGTCGGCCGCTTCGGAGAGCAGGTAGCGGATGCCAGCCTGCACGCGCTCGGGTGCGTCGCGGCTGAGTCCCAAACGCTGGGCAATGCGATCGGCTATGCGGAAGCCGATCCCATCCACATCGCGCTCTAGGCGATAGGGATCGCTGCGCACCTTTTGAATGGCCTCTTGACCATAGGTCTTGAAAATTTTTACCGCATAGCCGGTGGTAATTCCGTGCGACTGCAAAAAGACCATTACGTCCTTGATTTGCCGCTGCTCGTCCCAAGCCGCGGCAATCAGCTCGACTTTCTTCTTGCCCAGCTTGGGCACTTCCTCTAGCCGGCGGGGATCCGCGTCGATGATGTCGAGTGTTTCCGCGCCAAAGTGATCGACTATGCGCTTGGCCGACCTCGGCCCAACGCCTTTGATCAAACCGGACCCGAGGTACTTTTGCATGCCTTCGAGCGTCGAGGGATAAACGGCCTTATAGTGCTCCACCTTGAGTTGTTTGCCGTATTTGGGATGATTGGTCCACACGCCTTCGACTTCGACGCTCTCGCCCTCTTGGATGGAGGCAAGTGCCCCTACGATTGCGATCCGCTCCCGCTGGCCCTCGACGACTAAGCGCGCAATGGTATAGCCGTTTTCCGGGTTGTGGTAAGTCAGGCGATCTATAAAGCCTTTATACGATTGGTTCATGTGCCACGCTCACAACGTGAAAGCACTGTACAGCAGTGCCATACTCCCCGCTCCCAGCGCGCCGCCCGCACCAAGCTGCATCGGAGTATGCGCCCGCAAGTAAAGCCGCGCCCAGGCGACGGCGGGCCAACTTAGCAAGAAGGGCCACGCCGCACTGCCGACGCTGATCAACAATACGCAGGTTGCCCCCCCAACAGCCGCCGCGTGGATGCTGATCTTATAGGAGCGATTGATCCACCAGACCAAGAGCGTATTGACGACACAGGACGCGGCCGTGGCCAGCATCAAAGATGGGGCTCCGATCCCGTAGAGAGCCGCTCCCCCCAAAGCGTAACAAAGAGCACCCAGCAGGAGCAAGATACCGCGCCTGTTGCGGTCGTCTGTATAGGCTTTGTCGAGATACCCCGAGCGCACCAAGTGCCAAAGTAGCAACCCAGGTATCAAGGAGAAGGCGCCGATCGCCACCGCGCCGGCGAGCCAGTCGCCCAGTACGCGCGCTTGGACGCCGAAGACCAAGAGTGCCAACAGCGCGGGATTGAGCAAGTGCGAGAGGAAGCGTGCGGCTTGGTGCAGACGAAAAAAGGGACGAGCTAATTGCTCGCCCCTCTCTATTTCTTTTGCCACTTTTTGCCGCTGGCTGCGCCGCGGTCGGGCGCCCTCTCTTCGCCCTCTAGCGCAAAGCCGACAAAGCGTTTCTGCCCGAGGGTCTTCAAATATTGGAGCAGAGAAACTTCGGCCTCCTTGCGGTTGAGCTGGTACTTTTCGCTGAGTAATTCGATCATCTTGCCGACCGAGTTGCGGCCGTTGCACATCCGCCAGACCTCGCTGCCGACCTCGTCGAGGGTGATTTTGCGCTGCTTGGGGATATAGAAAAACTTGGACAGCAGCCGCACTCTCCAGGTCTCTTGGCGCTTTATTAAAACCTGGACCTCGTCGTTGTCGTTGTTCTCCCAGCGCAGGGACTCATTGCGCGTTGGCCGCGACGCCAGCATAGCGGCCCGGCTCAGCTTGGGTGCCTTGTTTTTCGATAAAATGCCCATCTACTACCTTGGTGACTAGATCGTCTTCTGTATCTTTCTTGCGGTAGAGGTGCTCGACGATTGCGATTTTGTCAATGCTGGCATCGCGCCAGACGCACCCCCGCAGATACAGGCGCGGCCTCGGGTTCATAAAGGGCAGGGGACGCAGCAATTGACGCCAGCGACTGCGCGGCCGTCCCTCGACGCGAATGCCCTCGTGCTCCTGCACGGCCTCTGGAGCAATGTCCACCACCAAGTCGCGCAATTGTTTCTTAAAAAAAACCGGATACCAGTCTTGGATATGTGCGCCTTTGAGCATGATCCGGGCCATGCTCAACCGATGCACCCTTAGAACTTGTTTGCCGAGGGAAAACTCTAGCTGGATATGGCCCGACTTGAGGGAATGGCTTTGTAGCTTGAGGTCGCTGGGCGCAAAAAACCGCAAGCCGTACACGCTCCACAGATGAGCGGACTCGCCTTCTTGGTCCACGAGCGATCTGAACACGGCCTCGGCTTGCTCGGGCAAAAACTCGTCTAGCTTGGCCAGCACTCTCAAGAGCACAACCCGCCCTGACTCCAAGGCGAGCGCTAGGTTGTACGCGCGGAAGTCGGCCTCCCAGATGAAGACCTCGTAGTCTCGGCCTTCGAGGAACTTCTTGTTCTTGAGGAATCGAGCGCGGCGCTGGACCTCAAAAGGGGCATCGACTTTTTGGGCCTTCTTTTGCAGGTTAGCCAAGTAGCGATCTACCAACTCGGTCAGGCGCAGGGCCTCGCCGCGGCCTTTGAGACGCCGCCACTCGATCTCGGCGCGCACAATTTCGGCGTCGTCGAGGCGGGCATAGCCCTTTTCAAAATCCCCGTCAACTCGGCCGAGATTCCAGTCGTCAGGCACGGACAGCCGCAGCCCTTGCCAAGCGAAATCCACCCAATCGCTCATGCTAGAAGATCAGCACGGAGACCGATCTCTGGATTAGGGCGACCCCCACCGATGCCATCCCCATCAAGGCCATGCCGCAGGAGAAGCCCACCGCCAGAATCGGAGCAAACTGCCGCCACTCCTGCCGCCCGTACTTGTTCCAGAAGTAGTAGCGAGCCAAGAGTGCGCCGACAATCTCGGTGACGACTAAGTGCGGTAGGGACGTCAGCGAGCGCACGAAGCCAAAGATCAACAGGATCGGCAGCCCGAGGATGGAGAGCAGAATGAAACTCACCAGCCCGAAGCCGGCCCCAAAGGCGATGACCTCTCCCTTGAGTGCTCTATACAGCCAAGGCTCGTCGGTGGAACGCTGGATCCAGGAGCTGGTAAAGAGCGGATCGGTATCGACCTCAAAGTAGAAGGACCATCCCGCGGGAACGGCTTGCCCGGTCTTTACTTCGAGGGTTGGGCGGGGGTCGCGGATGACGGCGTCCATGGCCGGCCCTAGCGGCGCAATCGCTGGCAGGCCCTCGACAATGTCCTCTTCGGCTAGCTGTTCGTCGCGTAGGTAGCGCTCGGCGACGATGTCGGGTGCCCCTTGCTCAAAGTACGAGTAGAAAACTTGGGTTGGCATCCACGGGCCGATTTGACCGCGCTTGCCGTTGGAGTCCAGCCACTCCTGATCCACCAGCCGCACCCGCCAGTACCACCACTCGTTCTCGATCAGGTTAGCCGGGGTCCATCCCGCCCGATCACTGTCTATGGCCAATTCGCTGCGCATGGTGCCGGTTATAAAGAGGCATTGCTGGTAGGCCCGCAGCCGCCAGAATAGCTGGGCATAGGGGTAGGAGGCCGACGGGATTGGTGCCAGTTTCCAGATATAGGAGCCGTAGAGAAAACTGGTAAAGAGCACGATTGGCACCATGAAAACCTCGGCGCGGATGATGCTGGTAAACTGGGTGCCGGTCAATTCGATCTCGCGGAACTTCATGGTCTGGGCACCGTAATTGCCCAAGGGAAACGGAATGAACCAGATGTCAACGCCGCGATACCCAGAGAGAATAATCGTCGCCTCGCGCACGAAGGGGATGTCCACCGTCTGCCCCACCATCCCGACTAGGCGAGCATTGACAAAGGACTGAAAGGGCGTGAATACGAAACCAAAAAAGAGGAAAAACCATATAAATTGGGCAATGCCCGGCAGCAGCCAAGCGGCGATGCCGATTAGGCCGGCCGTGGCCAAGGCATACAGGGCTAGCGCCAGCCAGATGGGGAAATCGCCGCGACCCTCAGGGGTGGCAAAGCTGCGCTTGGGACTGCCGTCATCCTCAGTGTTGGCCCTAGCTCTGTGCACGCTCTGAAGTACCTGATAGATGCCGATGACGGCGATGGCGATAGTGGTGCCGATGCCGAAGCTCATCCAAAAATCGACGTTGTTGACGAAGAAGGTATCTATCGAGCCCATGCCTTGCCGCCACAAGTTAAGATAAGGCTCCTCTCGCCACGAAGGCGTCCAAGTATAGAGCAGTGGATTGGCAATCGAGGCGACGACCACGCCGATAAAGGTGCCGACCACGCCCCAGAATGGCACCACTAGCCCGGTAAAGATCGGGCCCAAGTGCGCGGTAAACCCCAGCGGAGTCGCCGGGATGAAGTTGCCGGTGACTTGCGTGAAGTCAACAAAGGGAATGGGTATGAGTTGGATCGGCTCGGTCAGGAGTGCGCCGGTAATCGCCGGCAGGGCCACGTAGATCGTGCCAAAGACCAAGCCGATCATCGCTCCCGCTGAGAATACTCGCCAGCGCCAAGTCTCAAGTCCTTGAGTCGTCTCGGCCAGTGCTGTAGCACCTTGGGCGTTTACGGGCGCGAAAGGAAAGGGCAGGCGCTCGTAGTCGGAGCTGAGCCGGAAGAGCGCGTACGACATGGTAAACCAGTTGACGCGCCAGATGATCATCCCCAAGACGAGGAGTACGATCGGCATCGCCCAATCCGCGTGCAGGAAGGTCCGCTCGACGATGGCTTGGGAGTCGGCCTGCGGTGCCACCCAAGTGGGGATCAGCTTGGCGATGCCAAACTGCTTGGCCGCCGGCGATTGCACCAAGTACTGGTTGTAGAGCAAGCCTTCAAAGGCACCGGTCTCAGCGGCAATCAGCGAGGCGGCCACGTAGAACAGCACATAGACTTCTTGACGCCGGAGGGAGGAAAAGGAGCGCTTGGTGATTTCGGCGAAGAGGATGATGGTCACCCACTCGGCCGCCGCTCCCAAAGAGCCGCCGATCATCAGGCTCAAGTACATGTTGCCCGGCACCATGATAAAGGCGACGAAGAACACGCCGAGGATGGCCTTGATCGTAAAGCCGTTCTCGAAGCGGTCCGGGACCTGCATTAGATCCCGATATTCTTCGATTTCTTGGTTCGGGTTTCTATTTTTGCTTCCGAACACTCGCTATCCTCCCTTACGCCGACACTTCGCTGCGCAGCCCTTGCAGAATTTCCGCGCCCTGCTGGCGGTAGCCTTCTTTGGCCTCGGCATCCACCGTGCGCCAGATGAGGAACTGTTTGCGGATGACGTTCATAAAGCGCTGGTTGACCCTCCGCCACGAGGCGTCCTCGCCGCTGAGTCGCTTAATTTGCAGGCCGACTGCGTAAATGTTGTGCTCGGCCTCTGGCATGGCCCGCACGGTGACGTGTTGGCTGACGCCCAAGTCGAAAGGAGCCAGCCAGATATTCATGTCGATGAGGTACCCTTCGCCGTTGGGCGTTTCTTCGCGGCTTAGCTGGGCGCCGTCGGTGTAGAAGGTGCCGATGGATTCCTCGCTGTAGGAGTCGAAGTAGCCGATGAGGAATACGCTTAAGCCTAAGACCTCGTGGCCGCTGACCGTAAAGGGGAACTCGAAATCCCACTGGTCGCCATCGGGCGGCGGCAGCTTCCACTTGCGGGTCACGTCCGGCACGGCCATCTGCGAAGCCTTGCGTGCCGGATAGATCGTCGAGAGCATGACCACGGCCATCACTAGCATACAGGAGAGCACTGCGGCTACCGAGGAGTAGTTGAGCGTAAAGCCGCCTAAAAGATCGGACTCGATGAGCACCTTGGCGATTACTTGGCCGCTGAGATAACCGGCGACGACGCCCAGCACCGAATATACGCAACTCTCGGCGATAAACAGCCAAGAGATATGGCCGGGGGCTAGGCCCACCGAAGAGTAGATGCCGATTTCGCGGAAGCGCTCGTACACGCTGCCCATCATGGTGTTGAGCACAATAAGCGAGGCGATCAGCATGGGGATGAACAAGTTGCTCATCCCGGAAAAGGAGGTCAGCCCTAGCGATGAGTAGATCGCCACCTTGATGTATTCGTCGCCGGGCTCCTTGATCCCGGCGAACAGCGTCACCGCGAGGCGCGAGAGGAACTCCTCGACCTCGGTGCGCACGTCGCTGCCCTCGGGGAAGCGCACGGCCACGGATTGCAGGGGGTTGCCGCTGCCGACGTTGCGCAGCGTGTGGTAGGGCGCGATTAGGATGTTGGCTGGCTCTAGATGGACAAAGGGCTTGATGACGACCTGGGCATCCTCCAAGCCCTGCTTCTCGCGCTGCTCCTCCTCGGCTATTTCCTGCACGGCTTGGCCGCCGGTGACGGCGAAGTCGGCCGGCGTCAGGATTTCGTCGTCGAGGTCTTTGAGGTCCTTCATCCGCTTGGAGTCGAGGACGCCTACTACTGTAAACAAGTCGCCGAAGACCCTGACTTGCGTTCGGCCGACTTCGGCCAAGTCGATGTCGAGATGGGCCTCCTTGACCATGTCGATGGGCAGGATACAGACCTTGTCCTCGCCCGGCTTAAACCACCGCCCGGCCACTAGGGCTTGATCCAGCCCAGTGACCTCGGTTTCCTCCGGGGTCAATCCGAGGACGCCGAGCGCGTTATGGGCCTTGTCGCCGTGTTTTATTTTGATGTGTGCCTTGGCCTTGTTGCTGTACCAGCTACGCGGTGCGACCGCGGTCCGATCACCGAAATTGCTGCGGGCGTATTCGAGCACGGAATCTTCCATCGGATTCCACGCCTTGCTGCGGATTAGGATGCCTTCATAGAGGCCCTCGTTGTCGCGACTGATTTGGTTGAACCGCAGGCCCGTGCGGATGGAAGTGAAGGAGAGGACCGTAAAGGTCAGCAACAAGAGCGTGGTGAAGGTGAGGACTGTGCGCGTCTTGCGCCGCTTCATGTTGGAAATCCCGAGATGGAAGGCCGTCAGCGAGGCCGAAGAGCGGCTGACGTCCGTGTCGTGGATCACGGCTACCTCAGTGCGCAGCTTCTTCATTTGCTCGTTGAAGCGGCCGGAAATGATCGACATCACGAGAACGGCCAGCGCGATGATGATGAAAGCAAGCAGGATGATGAAGGGATTGGATAGCTGAAAGGCCGGATGTACCATCCACAACACGATCCAGATCGCCAGGAAAACCCCGACAAAGCCGATGATCTGATTGCGGATCGTGGCGGCCGTAAAAATAAGCCGCTCGGTAAAAAAGGCGCAGGGAAGGACGAGGGCCATAAAGAAGATAATGCCCTGAACGACGTCGTTTTGGGTGGATTTGACGTCTGGATAGGCGCGCGACTCTAGCCCGAAGGCTGCGCGCGTGTGGCGCACGAAATCGCCCCAGCGCAGCTCGGTGCCAGCCACTGCGGCTTGGTCTAGCTCGGTCTCGGCCCGGTAGTGGAGGTCGTTGAGGCGCTGGTTTTCAATGGCAAAGCTCCGCAGTTCGCGCATCCGCGACTCGTCGAGATTCCACATGTCTTGGGCGGCTTGGAAGGTCGTGCGGGCAAAAGAGGTGCCGGGGCGGATCTCAAAGCCCTCGCCTTCGGCCTTGTCTTTGTCGGTGACGCTGGTGGCGTTGAGCAGCAGCGAGCGAAAGCCGAGTATGCCCGCGCCAAAACCCATTTTTATGCGCGAGCCGGGCCGTGCGAAGAGCACTCCGACCGGCTCGTTTTGGGCCGAGGGGCCTTCGCCGATGGTGTAACCGTACTCCACGGGCGCGCTGTTCGTCTCGTCGAAGACCTGTACGTTGGACAGCTTGGTGAGATAGCGCGGATCGACGATGTCGAAGAAATTGTAGGGCACGCAGGGGAAGAGGATGACCATCCACTGCTTGTCGCGCCAGTCCATGGAGACCTTCATCGGGTAGATCTCGTCGCCTTGTACGCCGCGGTCCGGGGCGTAGGTGATGCGGCCGGTGATCGGGTCCATGTAGTAGCCCTCGATCTGCACGTTGTTGACCCGTACCCGATTTACGTAAAAGGCCCCCTTATCATTGACGACCTCGTAGTACTCACCGCGCACGCCTTTATACGACTTTTTCTTGCCGTTGCGCACGACGGCCACTGCGTCTGCACGCGGCAGGTCGGGGATGATGCTGCGGCGCGGAAAGACCATGGTCCGGCCGCGAAGCGAGCGCAGATTGTCGCGCAGGCGCATCTTGAAGTCCGGGAAAAGCTCTGGGTCTTCAAAGGCCATCTCGAACATACCGGAGAGCACCCGGATCTGTTTGGCGAGATTGGCGTGGTTGACGCGCTCGGCCCGGTCTAAGGGCGTATCGACGAGGAAGCGCGCGTCGTTGACTGTGACAAAGGCCAACGCTGGCGTACCGGTTGCCAACACCAATTCGCTGTTGACCGATATTTCGCCCGGTACAAAGGTCTGCCAGCTCATCCCGCCTTCGGGACTGATGCCATTGACCAGCACGTCGCGCCGCTGGTAGTCTAACTCGCGGCTGATCTTGCGCGCATAAGCCATAAAGTTCTTGCCAAAGGGCGCGAAGTAGCGCTTGTAGTAAAAGCTGGTATTGCTATTCCAGACCCCAAGTTCGTCGGTCTGCGACGAAAGGTCGAGGCTAATGAAGAGATTGACTGCGAGCGAATCGACTTTGGGGTCGGCCCAGCGTTTGTAGAGCGCGAGGCGCAAGTCGTCGTCCGAGCGCAACTCATCAACAAGTTCGTGGCGATTTTTGAATCGCTTGCCGGCGAGGTGCAGTGCGCCTTCTTCTCGGCTCAGCAGCCTCTTAATGCCCTCTATTGTCTTTTTCCACAAGCCCCATGAGCTGCTGGATGTGTCTTCCTCTTGGCCCAGCAGCCCTTCAGCGAGTGCGGCGTCGGCAATGTGCGCGGCCAAGTCGGTGCGCCCTTCGGCAACGTTCCGCACGAGGGCTTCTTTGCCGGTAAACTCCTCCTCGCCGATGGCGTAGTGGATGCCGTCTTGGGCGATCATGTTCCGTGCGAGTGCGGCATCGACGACCCGCCGCACCAGCATGTGTTCGATAAAAGGATCCTCTTTACGCAAATAGCGCTGGATGAAATCATCGACCCCGCGCAAGCCCAAGTGGTGGGCCGAAGTAGCGAGGAAGACGACCGTGCGCGCCGGCGGGTTCGCACGAAAATAGCGCGCTATTTCCAACAGCGCAGTAATACTGGAGGCCTGCTCGGCCCCCGGGGCGAGGGCCGGCACGACCGACATGGCGTCGTAGTACGCCTCCAGCACGATCACGTCCTCTTTCATCAAGGGATCGTATCCAGGGATCGTGCCGAGGATATTCCAAGCGGGACGTCGCTCCCAATCCATGCGGTACTCCAAGTGGAGCGTCTGCTCACCTCCTGCGGCCAACTGGCGGCGCAAGTGCTGGCCGGCTTGGCGATTGATCCAGAACCTCGGCAGGCCGAGCGGCATGGTGAGGAACTTCTTTTCGCCCTCCAAGTACACGGTGGAGTCCGGCTCGATAAAGACGATGGCCTGGGCCCCGAGATAGGCGGCATTGAGCCAAGCGTCGCCCGAATTGAAGTCCATCAGAGCCACAGCCCCTTCGACTTGTTTGCCGTCCATGTCCGCGTACTCGCCCTTGCCGGCGTCTATCAAGCGTCCGGTCACCCCGCCTTCGGGCAGCGTCGAGGTTTTGACTAGATTGGGCCAGAGGCCGTGGATTGGCACTTGTTCGCCGCTTTGGATGACCCGCAGGAATCCGCCCTTATCGACTGGAATCGAGACATCGTATTCGTGGACAACGACGTCGTCAAGGCCGATTGCACGGAAGCGTTCCTGCACGATCTGGGCCGCTTGATCGGCACCTGGATAGCCGGCAACTCTAGACCCCAAGCCGGCAAAAATGTCCATCGTCTGCTGCACGCGCTCGACCGGGGCCGTGCGTACCAACTCGGCAAAATCGACCTCGGCCCGGGCCAGTGCCGCGCTGGCCAAAATCCAGCCGAGGGCCATCCACCTCACCGCGAACTTAGGCATAGCTATAAGTGCCTTTCTCAGATCCAGAAGACCACATTGTCGGTCATGCCCGTAAAAAAGTCGATAATCAACCAGAGCCCCGCGATGAAAAACTGGCCTACGATTAGGCCTAAGAAGAAGGGACGCGCCCGGCGAAAAAGGCTAGGCCCGCCGTATTTCATCGCCACTAACTTTAAGAGCCAAGCGAGGGCAATGCTAAACCACAACTGGTCCATTAGCCATACGGCACCAATGGGGTATCCGATGGGATGCAGAGGCCACCACAAGAGCCGCTGGCGCGCCCACATAAGCAGGGCCATGATGCCCCCGCCGCCAAAAGTGTGAATCCAGCCATCGATGTTCGGCTCGGTGGGTGCGCTTAACTTGGTGGTAATATAATCAAAAGGGGCGCGAGTTCCACCACCAAAAAACCACCCGTTGAGATTGATGCCGCCGTATTCGTAGGCGAGGTACAAAATTGCTGCGACCGAGCCGACAATGCTGACAAAAATCGCCAGCAGCATGTACCAAAAAAGCGGACGCAGCCGCGGCCCTAACTCCTCGCCCAATTTGAGACCGTGCGCGCAGGAAGCCATGACAAACGTGCGGATGTCCGCCGCCCACACATAGGTGTAGGCGAGGCCCACCATGCCCGCCGGGCCGATCGCCGAAGAACCTACGGCTGAGACCAAGGCCGACGAAGAAATCATCGGCCCGACCGCCGCTGCCACGCCCCCCTCTGCTACCACTCGTGTCAAGCCGACGAAGATAAGAATGGCCAGCATCAGGGTCAAAAAGGCCGCCCACAGCGGCAAACCGGACTGCCACAACCAGGTGGTCATCACCGCGACTCCGGCGAGCCAAGTTAAGACCGCCGCCCGATAGGAGAGCATCTCACCACTGTCGTCGATGCGGTTGTCACCCGTGAGGGCCTTGCGCAGCACGTCGCGCAGGTGTTCGCGGCCGACCCATAGGCCGAAGAACACTAAAACGATCATCGCCCCCTGCCCTTGGTGGGCGAGAATTGGCTCGCTAGGAGCGCCGTAAATGCCCAGCTTTTCGGTGCTGCCAACCCCTAAAACCCCCAGCCCCCCTCGGATCAGCTTGGCGATGGTGTTGAAAAACCACAGGCTGAAGGCGATGTCGAGGTTGATTAGATAGGCGAACCCCACCATGGGAAAGCTCAGGCGGAATATCAGGCTGATGGTGTTGCGCAGAATCGGGACGGAGGAGACGAGCTGGATAGCGGGGATGAAGTTGAAGTACGCGTGTAGGGCGTTGAGGCTGCTGACGAGGGCGGGCAGGGCAAAGCCGATCCACATGATCGGGTTTTTGAAGAAAGGACCTAGAGCCTGTCCACGGCCCCCACTCTCCACCATGGCCAAGGGAACTTGCACCAGCGGGTAAACTAGCCGCTCCCGCTCCACCCACTGGCGGCGCAGAATGACCATAGACGAGATCATAACCAAGTACAGAGCCACGATTAGCACAGCCCAATAGCACAGCGGGCCGACCCAGACAGCCCAAGGTACCCCAGCGGTGCGCGGTGCCCCTTCGTAAAACCACTTGATCGCCTCGGGATCCTGCGGCGCGATCCAGTCGGGAAGGTGCGGCAGGATGTGCAAGGCCCACTCGTTTTCTGGGGTGGCGTAGTACTGGGCACCGGTGATGATCGTCAGCCAGTATTCGCTGAGGCCCATCGTGGGGATGGCCGAGGCCGTGAGCATCATAATGTACGCGACGATTAGCTCGCAGCGCCCGAGGGCCACAGGAACAATGAGGCGGGTCAACAAGGCGTTGAACAAGCCCGTTAGCACGAAGAAGAAGAATAGGGCACCCGCCGCGCTGAAATCAATCGACATGTAGGAGCCGCGGATGACCATGTTGCCGTAAGGTGCTCCCACGGCGATGCACAGCGACCCTAGGGTGCCTGCCACCAGCGCTTTGGCGCTGAAGACCGGCTCGGCTCGTATTGGGGCCTGAAGGGTAGGCTCTTTCGGGAAATCCATTGAGGCGATCTAAAGAAAAGGTCTATACATTTATATATTAATGGCCCTGGTCCAACCAGCCTATTTTCTCTAGTTGCTCCAAGGTCCACCAAGCTAATAGGCCGATCGCCCCCCCGCTCACCAAAGCGCTGAACAAGGCCAGCGGCAAAAGCGCGAACAGACCGCTGTGGCCGATATAGCCAGAGGCGAGAACGAGCTGGCTGAGTTGGTGCGCCAACGCGCCCCAGATGCTCAGGCCCACGACGCTGAAAAGCCGCGTTCCCATGCGGCGCACCGCAACCATGACCAGCCAGCTCGCCAAGCCAGCCCCGCCGCCGATGACAAAGGCCGGACCGGCAAATCCCCCGCTGAGCAAGCCACCAGCTACGATCTTGATGACACTAACGGCCAACGCCGGGCCGCCGCCAAAGCTCACCAGCGCGACCAAAACCGGCAGATTTCCGAGCCCCAACTTCATCCAGGGCAAGGGTTTGGGCACCAGCGATTCAAAGGCGAAGAGCACGATTGCTGCACTGGCCATAAGCCCCAAACGGGCCACGTCTCTAGGTCGCGCAAACATCAGCGAACCATCGCGTCTATGGGTGTGGCACCAGCGATTCTCAGCACTAGGCCGTTGGGCACGCACGCGGTCACGTCGCCCGCTCGCCGCATCCAGCCCTGCCGCATGCAGATATTGTGAACGCAGGGTGCAGAAGTCACACGTACGCCCTTGGGGCCGATCTCGATCTCGCTCACTCCTAGAGGTCCTGCAACCGGCAAGATCCCGTAGTTAGAAAGGGCATGTGTGGCGGGCGCGGCCCCTGCCAACTCGACGATGAGCACACCGCCGGCCTCGGCCGTATAGCGACCGTAGAGTACCAGCCCGATCGCACTCAAGCCCACGACGAGCGCGAGGATTTTATCTGCTCGCGTCAACGCCGGTGCGTTTTCGGTATTTAGCCGCCACATCCTGCGTCCTTTTTTTAATTTATCTTCTACCGCGTGTGCAAAAGAGTAGGAAGCTTCTGCTTGTATGTACTTATTTTTTTTCTATATACTTGTTTATATTGACGGGCAAATAGAGAACGAAGGATCTCATGGTCAAAACCACTCCCACGCCTCTTCCAGCCCTCCCGAATACCTACCTGGACGAGCTCGTTGAGCAGGGGGGCGACGAACTGCGGCTGTCAATGCTGCTGATCGAGGTCTCCTCCTGCAACGACCAAGCCGATTTCGCGCTGATCAACCGCGCCTACCACTTTGCCAAGGAGCATCACAGGGGCCAGATCCGCAAGTCCGGCGAGCCGTTCCTAGCCCACTGCGTCGAAGTAGCCCGGCTCCTCGCCCAGTTGGGCTTGGATCACACCACGGTTGCTGCCGGGCTTTTACACGACGTCATCGAAGATACACCGGCCACGTATGCAGAGGTCGCCGAACAATTTGGCGACAAGATCGCGGAACTGATCGCCGGGGTTACCAAAATTGATCAGATAACCTACGAAAGCCGCGAGGCGCGCCAAGCCGAGACCTACCGCAAGATGCTGCTCTCCATGGTCAAGGACATCCGCGTCATGCTCATCAAGCTGGCCGACCGCCTGCACAACATGCGTACGCTGCAATACCTAAGTCCCGAATCCCGTGAGCGGACCGCGAGCGAAACGCTCGAAGTGTACGCGCCGTTGGCCCATCGCTTTGGATTGGCGCGGATCCGCTGGCAACTGGAGGACCAAAGCCTCAAGTTCCTCGAACCCGAAATGTACCAAGAGCTGCGCGAAAACGTGGCCATGACGCGCCGAGAGCGCGAAGACTATATAAAGGAATTTAAGGTCCCGATTGAAGAGAGCCTGCACACCAATGGCATTAAAGCCGAGTTTACGAGCCGCGCCAAGAACTTCTACAGCATCTACAACAAAATGAAGGCGCGGGGTAAACCCTTTGAGGAAATTTACGACCTGCTAGCTGTGCGCATCATCACCGGCACCGTGCGCGAATGCTATCAAATTCTCGGCTGGGTCCACCACATTTACACCCCCATCCCCGGGCGCATCAAAGACTATATATCGACTCCCAAGAGCAACATGTATCAGTCGCTGCACACCTCGGTGATCGGCCCTAAAGGCCAATACGTCGAAGTGCAAATCCGTACCGCGCAGATGCACCACACGGCCGAAATCGGCATCGCCGCCCACTGGCGCTACAAATCCAATGACACGGGTCCTAGCGATTTAAACCAACACATGAGTTGGTTGCACCAGGTCATCGACTGGCAACAAGAGGCCACCGATCCGGTCGAGTTCATGGAAAACCTGAAGACCGAGCTGGCGTCTCAGGACGAGATTTTTGCTTTCACCCCCAAAGGCGACCTACACCAGTTGCCCAAGGGAGCCACGCCGATCGACTTTGCCTTTGCCATCCACACCGACATCGGGCTGCACTGCGCGACGGCCAAAGTAAACGACCAAGTTGTGCCGCTGAGCGCGGCTTTGAGCAGCGGGGAAACCGTGGAGATCGTCACGGTGTCGCAGCAAAAGCCCAAACTCGCTTGGCTGGACCAAGTCAAGACTGCCAAGGCCCGCCAAGCCATCCGTCGCTGGCTGCGGGAGGAGCAATACGACCACAACGTGCGCCTCGGCAAGGAGGCACTCGACAGGGGGTTGAAGCCCTATCGGGCCGACGACCCACCCGATCTCGATACAGTGGCGGAGGAATTCGGGTTCAGCGACGCCGAGCACCTCTACGCGGCCCTAGGCAACGGCGACCTGTCAATCGGCAAGGTCATCGGCAAAATAGCCCCGACCGAGCCCGAGCGGTGCGCGCTCCGGCCCCAAGACCGCAGGGACATCCGCATCCAAGGCCTGCAAAACCTGATGGTCCGCTTCGGCAAGTGCTGTGGTCCCATCCCGGGCGACGAGATTGTCGGCCTAGTCACTCGAGGCCGCGGCGTCACGGTCCACCGCACCGACTGCCCCAACATCGGCTGGATTTCCGCAGAGCCAGACCGCCTGCTCGCGGTCGAGTGGGAGCTGGAGGACGAACCGGCCTTTACCGTTCAGCTACGCACCCGCAGTTGGGACCGCACGTACTTGCTCGCGGACATCGCGCGATCGATCAGCGACGCCGGCTCCAACATCCGCGACTCCACTACCCGCACCGATGGCCACATCGCCGAACAGGACTTCTGGATCGACGTCGCCGATAGCGAGCAACTGCGCCAGACCATAGACCAAATCGAGCATATCGAGGGCGTTTTGGAAGTGCTGCGCGTGGATGAGCCTGCAAACAGTTAATCATGTCGGACCTGTTCCGCCCCAATATCGCCCGCCTGCGCGGGTACGTCCCCGGGGAACAGCCCCGCGAAAAGGGCTATATCAAGCTCAATACCAACGAAAACCCCTATCCGCCCTCCCCCTTAGTGCTAACGCGGCTGCGCGATGCCTGCGCGGCTGACCTGCGCCTCTATCCCGACCCGGACGCTTGGGCCCTGCGCCGCAAGTTGGGCGAGGTATTCGCCATTGCCCCCCAACAGATTATGGCCGGCAACGGCTCGGACGAGTTGCTCAACGTCGTCATCCGCAGCTTCGCCGGCGAGGGCGACAAGATCGCCTATCCTCATCCCACGTACGGCTACTACAAGCCGCTGATCGACATTCAGGGAGCTGAGGCAGTCCCGGTCGAGTTCGGCGAAGACTTCGCCCTGCCCGATGGTCTAGCGGTGCCCGGTGCCCGCATCACCTTTCTCGCCAATCCCAATGCTCCCTCGGGTACCCTCGTGCCCTACGACGAGATCGCCGCGCTCTGTGCGCGAGTTGACGGCGTCTTGGTCGTGGATGAAGCGTATGTCGATTTTTCTCAGGGCGGCTGCATTCAGCTCATTGAGGAACACCCCAACGCCATCGTCGTGCGCACCATGTCCAAGTCCTTTTCCCTCGCCGGCATGCGCATTGGCTTTGCCTTTGCTCCGGCCGCGCTGCTCGAGGGGATGTGGAAGGTCAAGGACCACTACAATCTCAATCGGCTGAGTTTGGTGGCCGCCGAGGCCGCTCTAGAAGATATCGACGCAATGCGCGCAAACGCCGCCCGCGTCTGCGCGACGCGCCCGCGCCTGTGTGCTGGGCTGCGGACGTTGGGTTTTTACGTGTGGGATTCACAGGCGAATTTCGTGCTTGCCAAGCTCGGTGAACGCTGGGCCAATTGCGCCGCTGCCGAACTCTACGCACAGCTCAAGGAACGCCGGATATTGGTGCGCTATTTTGCCGCGCCGCCGCGCTTGGCCGACTGCCTGCGCATCTCGGTGGGCACGGATGCAGAGATCGCTGCGTTGCTGGCGGCCCTAAAAGAGCTATCACCCATTTAAGCGCTCGGCAATGCGCGGGGTGCGCCCGCCGCGCTGGTGCATGCTGGCGATCATGTCTCCTAAAAAGCCGATGGAGAAGCACTGAATGCCGACGATGATCAGCAGGATGCCCAGCATGAGCAGGGGATAGCGATTTTGAATGTTGCCGTGCTCGTAGCGCAACAAGGCCACATAGGCGCAGATGACCGATCCGCAAAGCGTGGAGCCAAGCCCCAAGCTGCCGAAGATGTGCATGGGCGTGGTCATAAAGCGCACGACAAAGGTCACGGTCAGCAGGTCTAAAAATCCGTTTAGCAACCGCTTGGCCCCGAATTTGGAATGGCCGAAGCGGCGGGGATGGTGCTGCACCGGGATCTCGCCGACTCGATAGCCCATCCAGTGGGCAACGGCGGGCAAAAACCGATACAATTCCCCGTAGAGGTAAGGCAGTGCATCTTCGGCCACCTCGCGCCGATACGCCTTGAGGCCGCAGTTGAAATCGCGCAGGCGGACCCCGGAGACCAGCGAGGTAGTCCGGTTGAACAAGCGGGAGGGAAGGGTCTTGCTCAAAGGGTCGCGGCGCTTCGCCTTCCAGCCCGAAACCAAGTCGTAATCGCGGTTTAGCTCGGCCAGCAGCCGGGGGATTTCGCAGGGGTCGTCTTGCAGGTCGGCATCCATGGTGACGATGACTTGGCCGCGCGACTGCTTGAAGCCGGCCGCGAGGGCTGCGGCCTTGCGGTAGTTGCGGCGGAAGCGCAAGGCGCACACCTGTGGATGCTGTTTAGCCAACGCTCCCAAGACTGCAAACGAGGCATCCGTGCTCCCGTCGTCCACGAAAATGGCCTCCCAAGCCCATTCAGCATCCGCGAGGGCGCTATCGATCTGGACCCACAGATGGGTCAGGCTTTCCTCTTCGTTAAAAACGGGAATGACGAGGGAGAGAAAAATCTCCCCTTCCGCTTCTTTTTCTTGGCCCATTATTTCCTCTCTTGCAAGCAAGTGCCCCACAATAAAACAATCGCCGATTGTCGCGCACAAACCGGCCCGATTCCCTTGACACCTGCATCTTCCCAATGGTATATACGGACATGCAGCTTCCCTTGGGTTCCCACATTCATTTGATTGCCGCTTGCGGCACAGCCATGGGGTCTTTGGCCGGCATGCTGCGCGAGCGGGGGTATCGCGTCACCGGGTCGGATAGCCGCGTCTATCCTCCGATGAGCACCATGCTCTCGGATTGGGGGATCGACTTGCGGGCCGGCTTCTCGGCGGACCACCTAGTGCCGGTGCCGGATTTGGTCGTAATTGGCAACGCGGTCTCGCGTGGTAACCCAGAGGCCGAGGCCGTACTCTCGCGCCGGATTCCGTACCTGTCGCTACCGGAAGTGGTGCGCGATTTCTTTATCCGCGGCAAGTGCTCGGTGGTGGTAACCGGAACCCACGGCAAGACCACCACTACCGCGCTCATCGCCCACCTCTTCACCGCCTGCGACCTAGACCCTTCCTTTCTAGTTGCCGGGGTGCCGCAAAACTTTGACCGTTCCTATCGGCTCGGTCAAGGCGCGTACTTCATCGTCGAAGGCGACGAATACGACAGCGCCTTCTTTGCCAAGTGGGCGAAGTTTTTCTACTACTTGCCCGATGTACTAATCGTCAACAACATCGAATACGACCACGCCGACATTTACCAAGACCTTGCCGAAATCGTCAAAACCTTCCGCCAACTCGTCAACATGGTGCCGCAAAACGGCCTGATTCTAGCCAACGCTACCGACCCCAATATCGCCGAACTCCTTCCCGACGCGCCGGCACCGGTGGAGACCTTTGGCCTTGAAGAGGGAGCATTTTGGCGCGCCACCAACCTCCAAGCCAGTGCCGAGGGTACGCGCTTCACCTTGTGCCGGGCGGGGCGAGAAGTGGGGATTTTCGACCTGTCGCTGAGCGGCGATTACAACGTCTGCAATGCGCTCGCCAGCTTGGCCGCTGGTTTCCACGCTGGCCTGACTGCCGGCGACCTGCGCGCGGCCCTGGCCAGCTTTGCCGGCGTCAAGCGCCGGCAGGAGCAGATTGGCCTCATCGACGACATTCTCCTCATCGACGACTTCGCCCACCATCCTACTGCGGTCGCCTACACCCTAGCAGGCCTGCGTCGATCCCATCCCGGACGCAGGCTCGTCGCGGTTTTCGAGCCGGCCAGCGCGACCAACGCCCGTGCTATCTTTGAGGGCCGCTATGTCGAGGCATTCGCCTTGGCCGACGCTTTCGTTGCAACCGCGGTCCCCCGTCCCGAACGCGCCCGGGACGACAAGCCTTTCTCGCCCGAGCGCTTGGTGGAGCGTCTCCGCGCCACCGGCAAGGCGGCGCACTACCTGCCCGTCGCCGAATCTATGGCCGCTTTTCTAGCCGCGGAAGCCCGCCCGGGCGATTTGGTGGTTTTTATGAGCAATGGAGGTTTCGGCGGCCTGCAACAGAAGCTGTGCGCGACACTCGCGGGGCGTACACACTGTATCGACTAGGTGTCAGAACTGTTGCCGGACCGACGCGCTGAGCGCGGAGAAGACGCGGAGTGTGAATTATATATGTATATATTTTTTAACATGTTATAAAAAGTAAAACCCCAAGGTACGCATATTGCATTAAACGCATGGCAATTGCCATCTCACCCCAACCTGGAGGCTGCCATGCGCCCTTTTATCGCCCTTATCTTTTTCGCTCTCGTCGCACCCCTTGCGGCCCAACCCGGCCCGGTCGTCATCTCCGAGCTGATGTGGTCGGGCAGTACGGCATCTACGGCCGACGAGTGGATCGAACTCTACAACTCTAGCGACGCAGCGGTTGATCTAGCCGGCTGGACCCTGACCTATCGCAGCGGCAGCGAGGACAAGGCGATGTTCGTCCTCGACGCCGCTGCGATTCCCGCCGGACAGACCTTTCTCATCGCCAACTACGCCGCCGATCACAAAAATTCCCTCCTCGCCGTCCAACCTCAGCTCGTTGACGCCGCCGTTTCGCTGCCCAACACCAAGCTGCTCTTACAGCTTTACGATGGCGACCCGCAAGCTGGGGGCCAACTCATCGACGTGGCCGACGATGGCCGCGGGGCCCCTTTCGCCGGTGATGCGGCCAACAAAAGTGCCATGGTGCGGATTGCCTTTGACCAGCCCGGCGACCAGTCCGAAAGCTGGACGACGGCAACTGAACAAAGCGGCTGGGATGCGGGTGCCAGCGAGTTGGGCACGCCGGGCTCCATTCCCGCGTACCTGCTCCAAGACGGAGACGAAGCACCCGACCGCGTCATGGGAACGAACATTTTACCGATGCCTTGGGCTTTAGTAAAAGAGCATCTATATCCATAGCGAGGATTGCAGAACAAAAGGCACTTACTTGTAGGTAGGTGCCTTTTTGTTGTCTAAAAGAAAAAGGCCGTGGAAGCTGAGATGCGCTTCGCACGGCCCTCGCCGATGGTGGGCAATCGCAGATTTGAACTGCGGACCTCCGGTATGTGAGACCGGCGCTCTAACCAACTGAGCTAATCGCCCAAAGCATTTTCTAAGTTAGCCTCCAACGGGTACTGAGTCAATGTCCGTTGTGCCCAGCGGCAAAGCGAAATTTTGGCAGGGCTACTTCAGTTGCCGACTGGTGGCCCTCGCGCAGGCGGTACGCTCGGTCGAGCTTCAGTCCCTGCCAGCGCTGAGTCTGATGGGTTGCCGGCCAGGTGATTTCCACAAACTCCAATGCCACAGCGACCCCCAGCCCGAGTTGCGGCGCGAGTGGATTAGCCCCAAAGCTGCCGCCTGAGCCGATGAGGTGGTGGATGTCGCGGGTGCTTCCGTCCGGTCCCCGTACGCGTACGCGTACGCGGCCGCCAATAGCACCTCGATTCGACTGCAAGCCTTGGGGAAACAATCGCAGCCAGCGATTGCCGTGCCCGGGATTTTCGTAGAGTACGTTCTGGTAGAGGTCGCCTTCAAAGGCACCGCCCATGACCTCGAAGATGTCTTGGTCTCCATCGTTGTCGAGGTCGGCAAAGGACACGCCGTGTCCTTTCTGCACGTTGCCGAAGCCGCCGGCCGTGGTGACGTCCCAAAACCGCGCACCACCGTCGTTGCGCAGCATGCGGTTGGGCGTGAGCGAGCGCAGATCGGGAATCCCGGTACCTACGTAGCAGTCGGGGAACCCATCGTTGTCCAAGTCGCCGTAGTTAGCGCCCATGGCTAGGATGACTTGCCTAAAGCCCCCCAGCGATTCGGTGACTTCGGTGAAGGTGCCATCTCCGTCGTTGTGGTACACGTGTGCGTGGTCGGCGGCAAATTCTTCGCCGAGGTACGTGCGCGCCATGTCGCCGAGGTCGTCCATGTTGTAGCCGCCGGCAAACAAATCGAGCCAGCCGTCGTTGTCGTAGTCCCAAAACCAAGTGGGAAAGCTCTCGGTCGGCCCTGGCGCGACGACTCTCGCCGCAAAGCGCCAGCCCTCTGGTGTGTCGCCGAGGTTGCGGTAGAGGACGTTTTCTCGATAGAACTGGGATACGTATAGGTCGATCAAACCATCGTTGTCTATATCGCCCCAAGCAACCCCTTTCACAAAGCCCACGTGATCGACGCCGACTGTGGGGGCCACATCGACAAAACGGCCGTCCCCTTGGTTGCGAAACAACTGGCATGGGTGGGGCCTCCTGCCGGATTCGTTGCCGACGAACAGGTCCAACCAGCCGTCGTTGTCGTAGTCGGCAAAGGCCGCTGAGTGGGTTGGGTGCAAGGTGAACAAGCCGGCGCGTCGTGTCACGTCTGCAAATGTGCCGTCGCCGTTGTTGCGCAACAGGGAGTTGGGCATGCGGCCCTCTTCCCCCATCCAAGCACCGCGCAAAACGAGCAGATCGACATCGCCGTCGTTGTCGTAGTCGGCCTGCTCGAGGTTGATTCCCCCGATTTGCCCGGCTAGTCCGGCCGCTGTCGTGGCCTCGATAAAAGTGCCGTCGCCCTCGTTGTGAAAATAGCGCAGGGGATCGCGCAGTCCCCACGAGGAGACTGCAATATCTAGCAGACCATCGCCGTCGAAATCCTCGACCGCGCTGCCGCCCGCTAGGCCCATGGCTGCGACTCCAGCCGTCGGTGCTACGTCGTGGAAGCGTTGGATGCCGCCGTCGCCGTCGAATACGCGCGGGGGAATGCGATAGAGGTCTGGCACCCCTTCCGGGTATTCGCCCAAGGTCATGTACGCCAAGTTCAACAGCCAGCGCGTTCCCAGATCGCTTGGGCGCTTGTTCAGGTTTATGGTATAGTGCTCGATGGCGCGGCGGGAGCCTTCCTGCAAGCGGTGGATGCCGTCGCCGCGGATCGGCAGCAAGCAGGAATTCGCGGTGTGGTTGCGCAGACAATTCTCCTGCTCTCCGAGGCGCAGATAGGCGATGGCGAGCTGGTCGTGCAGCATATAGACGAAGCCCTCGGTCGCCGGTACCTGCCCCGCCTCTACGGCCGCTAGAATGCTTTGCATCTCTTCAATGCCCGTGCGCAAATCCCCGGCTCGCACCCGCTCTTGGGCAATCCGCAGGCGCATGTTCAGCCGCTTGCCCACGCTCATCGGTTGCCCTAGCAGGGAGCTAAAGCCCTCGACGCGGGCTTGGTTCAGGTAGATGTTGGCAATGGGATCGGCCCGCTGGGCGAGGCGCGCCAGCACCGTCGCCATAAAACGCGAATCCCCGCGATCGACGCTGGCGTCCACCTGCCCCAAGACGGCTGTGGCCCATAGCAGGACGGCTATAATGCTCTGCATAAGTAATAAAAAACGGCTACAAAAATTGGCTGCCCCAATCCTCGTAACCGCTCATGTCGCAAAAGTAATGGTGGGCCCAGTAGGACTCGAACCTACGACCGACGGATTATGAGTCCGCTGCTCTAACCAACTGAGCTATAGGCCCATTAAGGTTAGCTAAAAACCTAGGATTTTTCCTAAGTAGGTCAAGAGCTTTGTTGGGCCGCGACCGCTTGGCGCTCTTGATTGAGCGCGACGAGCTCGGTGCTAATGCGTGCAATTTCGCCGTCGTCGGATGCCGCTGCGAGGGCTTGACGTGCGTTGGCAATGCGCTTTTGCAGTGCATTTTTCTGAAAGTAAAGCAAATAGTCGCGCCATTGCCGCTCGACTTGTTCCTCGTCGAAACCTTGGGCCGCGCATTGGGCGGCTAGGCGTGTAAGTGCGTCGTCCTCTAGCTCACTGAGGATCATTCCAAGGTCGATGGCTTTGCTGTGAGCATGGCGGTCGAAGAGCGTGCGACACAGGGCCTGAGCGCGGGCGTCGCTTAGCGAGTCGGGGACGAATTCCCGGACAGTTCCGGGTATAAACTGCGGGAATTTGATCAACAAGCCGATGAATTCGAGTTCGTGACGCGGCGGGTCGGGCACGGCCGTTGGAGACGGACCGGCACCCGCCTTGCGCGATGGGTGAGGGCGGCGCATGGATGCTTGAACGCCGTCGCGCAGGGCCTGTTCGTCAACCGCGAGGCGCTGGGCGACTTCTCTCAGCAGCAGGTCGCGGCGGACCGCATCTTGGGGTTTGTTCAGCTTGGCTATGAGCGGTTTGAATGTTTCGACAGCGCGGTCTTTGCCCTCGACACTGGATAGATCGTGCCTCTGGGCGAGTTGTCCGAGGTAGAAATCGAGGACCGACTGGGCGTTTTCGGCCCGCTCTATCAGCGCGTCTGGGCCGTGCGCTTGGACGAAGGTATCGGGGTCGTGCTCGGAGGGCAGCGAGACGACGCGGGCGTCTAGACCAGTACCTAAGAGTACTTCGAGAGCTCGCATAGCAGCCGTGGAGCCAGCCGCGTCGCCGTCGAAAAGCAGCACGACTTTGTGGGCATAGCGAGCCAGCATGCGGCAGTGACCTTCGGTCAGGGCCGTACCAGAGGTGGCTGCCACGTGCTGGATGCCGGCCTGCGCTAGGCTGATGAGGTCCATGTAGCCTTCGACGATTAGTACTGCATCTTGGCGGCGAATGGCGTCGCGGGTGTTGGACAGGCCGTAGAGCACTCGACTCTTGTGATAGATGGACGTTTCGGGCGAGTTGAGGTACTTGGGCTCTTGGTCGGGCTGGAGCGCACGCGCACCAAAGGCTATGGTCCGATTGGAGAGATTGGCAATGGGAAAGGCGATCCGGTCGCGGAAGCGGTCGTAGTGGTCGCTGCCTGTGGAGCGCGGCAGAGCCAACCCCGCCCGCTCCAATATCTGGGGATTCAAGCCTCGGCGACCGGCTACTTTGAGCAAGGCGTCCCACTCCGGCGGCGCGTAGCCCAAGCCGAAACGCTCGATGGTTTCGCCTGTAAGGCCGCGAGTCTGTAGATACGTGCGGGCACTAGCGCCGACATCGTCGTTAAGCAGCAGATGGTGAAAGTACTTTCGTGCTAGGTCGTTAGCCCGGTAGAGCTCGTCGGCGGTCGCGTCCTCCTCGCGCGATGGCCTCGAACGTTCGGGCAGGGCGACGCCGGTGCGCTCGGCGAGGAATTTGATCGCTTCGATAAAAGTGACTCGATCGATCTCTTGGATGAACTTGAAAACATCGCCGCCGACGCCACAGCCGAAGCAATGGTAGAATTGGCGGTCGGGATCGACGCTGAAAGAGGGGGATTTTTCGTCGTGAAAAGGGCAGAGGCCGGAGTAGTTGCGGCCCTTCTTGACGATCTGGACGTGTTCGGAGACCAAGTCGACGATGTCGGTGGCGTCGCGGATACGTTGGAGGATGTCTTCGGGGACGAGTGGCATTGCTAGCAGTGGGCTTCTTATTTATATTAATAGTGCCATTGAGCAAAATATGGCGGCCCATTAACCGGGTCAAGAAAGTCAACTAGCGGTGTTAATTATTTGCGTTAATTCCTTGAGTTTACAGCAAACTGTTGGTATTATTGATAAGTTAGACGCTTATTCATGGCCTATGCTGGGGCCAAATTCAGAATTTGACCCATTGAGCATTAAGAGGAGGATATTAGATATGTCGAAAGGCATAAAGGGAGCTATGGCGAGTTTGGCCTTGTTGGGACTCAGCGTTTTTCTGTGCGCGAGTCCGGCTGCAGCGCAGTTGGCGGTCTCTGGAGCTGTGGTGGATACAGACGATCTTGCACCCAGCCCTGTCGGCGGAGTACAGGCTGAGTTCAACGAAGGTGGAAGGAGCATCACCGTCTCTTGGCCCCTGTCTGGCGACGATGTCGAGCGCCAGACCCCGACGAGTAGCGACTTTACGACGGGCGGCACCTTTGCCAACGTCAACGATGTCGCTGGTTACAATATATGGCGCCGTCCCGCCGATGACCCTGAAGGCAGCTTGGCAATAGTCGGCACTGCCGGTGCCGGCGCGACGTCTTTAGTTGATGCCTCGATCAACGTGAGCGCGGGGAGCAGGCGGTATTTCTATATGGTCTCGGTCGTCGATGCTAGCGGCAACGAGAGCGCTCCCATCGAGTCTGCCGAAGTCAAGAACATGTTGCTCCTCGGCGATTTTGACTACGATGGTGATGTGGACCTTTTAGACTACGGAATTTTTCAAGTCAACTTTGGCCGAGCTGAATTCGATCCAGCCACAGATATCGACGGCAACGGCGAGGTCAATCTTGAGGACTTTTTCCTTTGGGCCGACAACCTCGGTGCCAATTTGTACTAGGTGCCGGCCCCAGTATTTTTATCTCAACCTAGCTATGGTATTCCATCTTTTCACAAGGAGTACAGTTCGATGAAAGAGTACATCCGCATCATCGCGCTAGCCGCTTTTTGCGCTGCTCCCGCGGCCGCTCAGTTGACTACCGCCGGGCCCGTGGCTTCCGTCGATAATATTCCTCCTGCACCTGCGACCAACCTGCAATCGCTCGTCCCAGCCGGCGATGATCCATCCGTGTCGCTCTCTTGGACTCTATCAACAGATGACGCTCGTTCGTTTTCGACCTTTGGTGATCAGGTGGTGCCCACGGGCGACGTACACGGCTATCGCGTGTACCGTACGGATCTCTTTCTGCCCGTGGACGATGGCGGCGAGCTAGTGCTCGGTTGGTTTACGCGCGAAGGGGACAGAGTTGACTTCGACGATTTCTTCTTTTTAGCCGATCGCTTCGGTACTTCTGACGCCGATTCGGATTTTGAGTTGTTCTTCGACATAGTGCCCAATGGCCAAATTGATGTCGATGATTTTCTTCGTTTTGCCGATGATTTCGGCAAGGCCGTAACTCAGGAACAGGGCAGTGAAAAGTTGATCGCCACGCTGGGGCCGGGCATCTCCGAATTTGTCGACGATGACGTCGTTGGTGGGGCCTCCTATATCTATGACGTAAGAGCCTTTGACGGAGACAACGAAACTGGCGTTGTCGCACCTTTTGCTTCCAATGAAGATATAGCCCGGACGGCCATCGCCGTCGGTGTCGATCAATAAGGGCACGAGAAGTTGCAGAAGATAGGACGCCCATTCGACGAGCGAGCGTCCTATCTTTTTGTAGTAGCACGTCTTGACAAACAAAGATGCTCTCTGTATTCTTTAATCTCTTTCGCCCCTTTCCTTTTCCAAGCAAATACCTCAGCGGTTTATTCCGCTTGAAATTCCACTCTCCCTTTAGATATTCTTCGCGATAGACCTCCTGTAGCGATTAAAGAATTTTGCCAAGGTACGGTATACCCTAGGTTTTAGTGTCTTAGCGGTACTACCGCTTTTAACAATCCAATCCTCGCAATAGCCCTAGGTGCTTCTAGTGCCGTATTGCACCTGAATATCCGCTTTGAGTTCCTGCACTTTAACCGCAAGAAAGGTCGCAAGGAAGATATGCCGCCTGTCAATAGAACGCAGAAGATGAATATCGTCGAGCTCCAGCGCATGAACATCTTGGATCTCCAAGAGCTGGCCAAGAAGTTGGAAGTTGTAGATTGCACCTCTTTGCGCAAGCAGGAGCTGATCTTCTCCATCCTCAAGCACCAGACCGAGCGCAGTGGGCTGATTTTTGCCCAAGGCACTTTGGAGGTGCTGGAAGAGGGGTTCGGCTTTCTCCGCTCGCCGAGCTATAACTACTTGCCTGGCCCCGACGACATTTACGTTTCCCACTCGCAGATTAAGCGATTTAGCTTGCGTACGGGGGACACGATCTCCGGTCAAATCCGCCCGCCGAAAAACGACGAGAAGTACTTTGCGCTGCTGCGAGTCGAGGCAATCAACTTCGACGATCCAGAAGTCACCAAGAGCAAGACAATCTTCGAGAACCTGACGGCCTTGCATCCCACGGATCGTTTCAAGTTAGAGCACAATCCCAAGGATATGACGACGCGGATTCTTGACTTGCTCTCGCCTATCGGCAAGGGGCAGCGCGGCCTAATCGTAGCGCCGCCCTTCACTGGCAAAACCATGCTCCTGCAAAAGGTCGCCAACGCCATTACTACCAACCATCCCGAAGCGATTCTCATTGTCTTGCTCATCGACGAGCGCCCCGAGGAAGTCACTGATATGCTGCGTTCGGTCCAGGGCGAAGTCGTCAGTTCGACCTTTGACGAGTCGGCTACGCGGCACGTGCAGGTGGCGGATATGGTGATCGAGAAGGCTCGGCGTCTAGTTGAGCACAAACGAGATGTAGTCGTCTTGCTCGACAGCATCACGCGCTTGGCGCGAGCTTACAATACGGTGACGCCGCACTCGGGTCGGATCCTCTCCGGCGGCGTTGACTCGACGGCTTTGCAGTGGCCGCGCCGCTTTTTCGCCGCCGCTCGCAATCTCGAAGAGGGCGGCAGCCTGACGATTATCGCCACGGCCTTGGTCGAGACCGGGAGTCGCATGGACGAAGTGATCTTTGAAGAGTTCAAAGGCACGGGCAATATGCAGGTGCAGCTAGACCGCCGGCTGAGCAACCGCCGCGTCTATCCGGCCGTTGACGTGACGGCGACGAGCACCCGAAAAGAAGAGCTACTACTCACGGAGTTTGAATTGAACCGCTCGTGGGTACTGCGCCGCATACTCAATCAGATGGGAGTCATTGAGGGCATGGAGTTCCTCCAAGAGCGCATGCAGGGCACGGAATCCAACGAGGAATTCCTCAAGGCCATGAACGACTAGTCGCCTTGTTTTTTGAGCTTCAAGCCTCTATTTTTATTCACTCAGTCGCCGAGTTTCACCGCCAAGAAAACAGAGGAGTGCAAAGGTGCAAAAAGACATGCATCCCCCTTACCAAACGGTTATCTTTCTCGACACTAGCTGTGACTATAAGGTGCTGTCGCGTTCGACGATGAAGTCCGAAGAGACGATGGAGTGGGAAGATGGGAATTCCTATCCGGTGATTCGGGTCGAAATCAGCTCAGCCTCGCATCCTTTTTACACAGGCAAGCGCCAGCAGATCATGGATCGAGGCGGGCGCATCGATCAGTTCAATCGCCGCTACGGCACAAGCGCACAAGCCTAGCGATTCACTCCGTGCGAAGAGGTGGTAGGGCGCCCTCCTGAGGGCGGTCGTATCGCCTTTTTCGTGTACGCGAATCCATGGACAGAGAACAACTCACGCAAGATCTACCAGTCGGCGGCCAAGCCGTCATCGAAGGGGTGATGATGCGCGTGCCCGGCAAAATCGTCACCGCGGTGCGGGCGGCTGACCACCAGATCGTAGTGCGCGAAGAAGCGTACGATCCCCTATCGCAGCGCTATCGCCTATTGGGCCTGCCCGTATTGCGCGGTGCCCTCTCTTTCTTTGAAATGATGCTCATCGGGCTGAAGGCCCTCAATTTCTCAGCCGATGTCGCAAGGCAGGGAGAGGAGGAGATCGAGGAACGGGAGGAGAGTTGGCGGGAGCAGTTGGCCTTGTGGGCGACGATGATCTTTTCCATGGGACTGGGCGTGGGTCTATTCTTTTTCTTGCCGCTGCTAGCTGCCCAGCTCTTCGGCTTGCAGGAGAACGCCCTCGAATTCAACCTAGTGGCCGGTGTCGTGCGGGCGACGCTTTTGCTTCTCTACCTTTGGGCGATAAGCCAGTGGCGCGAAATCCAGCGAGTTTTTCAATACCATGGTGCCGAGCACAAAAGCGTCTTCACCTTAGAGGCCGGTGCCGAGCTGACAGTGGCAACGGCGCGGGGCTTCAGCCGGCTGCACCCGCGCTGCGGAACCAGCTTCATGGTGATCGTAGTGATCTTTGCGATCCTGATCTTCGCCTACGTAGATTCGCTTTTTCCGATCGTTTTTGGGCATACGCAGAGCCTTTTTGAGCGCTTTGCCACCCATTTTGCGGTGCTGCCTTTTGTCGCGGGGACGAGCTTTGAGTTGCTCAAGTTCTCGGGCAAGAAGCGCAATGCGCCGCTGGTCCGGCTGCTGAGTGCCCCGGGGCTGTGGTTGCAGCGCATTACGACCCGCGAGCCGGACGATGACCAGCTAGAGGTTGCCCTGTTCGCGCTGCGCCGTGCCTTAAATGAAGAAGTCGAGGCGAACCCATCGTGTTAGATAAATTGAACGAATACGAGCAGCGCTACGAGGAGCTAGGTGCGCTCATGGCCGCTCCGGCCACCAGCCAAAACCCAATCCAGTACCAGAAGCTGGCGCGGGAGATGGGTGACTTGCAGGAAGTGGTGGATTTAGCGGGTCAGTACCGCGCCGCACTCGCACAGATCGCAGAGGCCGAGGAGATCGTCGCCGATGGCAGCGATGCAGAGCTAGTCGAATTGGCCGCAGCCGAACGCGACCAATTGCGGGAAAAAGTGGCGCAGCTAGAAGAAACACTCAAAGTGCTGCTGATTCCCAAAGACCCCAACGACGGCCGCAATGCCATCGTCGAGATCCGCGCCGGCACCGGCGGCGACGAAGCCGGGCTTTTCGCCAGCGATCTATACCGCATGTACCACCGCTTCGCCGAGCGCAAGGGCTTGAAAACCGAGGAACTTTCCTCCAGCCAGAATCCAGCCGGCGGCTTTAAAGAGGTAGTGTTCGTGGTCTCGGGCGCGGGCGCCTTCGGTCAGCTCAAGTTCGAGAGCGGGGTACACCGCGTACAGCGGGTTCCCAAAACCGAGGCTTCGGGCCGGATTCACACATCGGCGGCTTCGGTGGCGGTCTTGCCCGAAGCCAAGGAGGTGGAGGTGGAGATCGCTCCCGAGGATTTGAAGATCGAAGTGTACCGCTCTAGCGGGCCTGGCGGCCAGAGCGTCAACACCACGGATTCGGCCGTGAAAATCACCCATATCCCAACGAGCATTATCGTCTCCTGTCAAGACGAGAAGTCGCAGTTAAAAAACAAGAACAAGGCGTTGAAGGTCCTCCGCGCCCGGCTCTACGACAAATTGCAGTCCGAACAAAAGGCCGAGCGCGACGCCGCCCGCGCTGGTCAGATCGGCTCCGGTGACCGCAGCGCGAAAATTCGCACCTACAACTTTCCACAGAGCCGGGTCACCGATCACCGCATTGGCTTGTCCCTCTATCGCCTAGAGGAAATCCTCGACGGCGATTTTGAAAAATTCGTAGAGCAATTGGTCCTCCTATCTCAACAGGACGCGCTAGCGGCGGACCTATGAGCGGGTGCTCTTGGCGGCTGCTCGACATCCTCGAAAACACGAGCCATTTCTTCGCGTCAAAGGGGTTAGAAAACGCCCGACTCCAAGCAGAACTCTTGCTCGCCGCCGTACTCGGTATCAAACGCCTCGATCTCTACCTACAATTTGAACGTCCTTTGCACCGCAGTGAAGTGGATCGCTACCGAGAATACGTGCGTCAGCGGTTGCGGCGCGTACCGGTGCAGTACATCACGGGCGTGGCTGCCTTTCGCCATCTAGATCTGGCCGTGACGCCCGCGGTGTTGATTCCGCGCCCTGAGACCGAGATACTCGTCGATGTGGCCTTGGAGCTTTTGCCCGAAGGCGGCCGGGTTCTCGACCTGTGTTGCGGTTCAGGCGCGGTCGCCCTGTCGCTGGCCCAAGAGATGGCAGCGGCCGAGGTAGTGGCAGCCGACGTATCGCCTGCTGCTTTAGAAGTAGCGAAGGCCAACGGCCAACGCTGCGGGCTAGCAGAGCGCGTCGAGTGGCACTGCGGCGATCTTTTCGCGCCCTTTTGCGGCACCGAGCCTTTTGACCTTGTCGCGGCCAACCCGCCGTATGTGCGCCGCAGCGACTTGGCGCAACTAGCACCGGAAGTACGCGACTACGAACCTCATCTCGCGCTAGATGGGGGCGAAGACGGATTGGCATACTATCGCCGCATCGCGCAGGAGGCCGCTGACTTTATTCGCCCCGGAGGCCATCTGCTGCTAGAGGTAGGAGACGGGCAAAGCGCAGCAGTGGAGGCCCTACTTACGCGGTCTGAACGCTTGACTGAGGTTCAGATAAGACCGGACTTAAATCAAATTCCCCGAGTCGTTGTCGTGTGCGCGGCTGCTCAAGCGAGTTGAGGCGTGGCCAAAAAGAACCGTTCCGCTTACGTCTGTCAGTCCTGCGGCCACAGTGCCGTGCGCTGGTTTGGGCGCTGTGTGGCCTGCGGCGAGTGGAACACCTGCGTCGAAGAGCGGTCCCAAGCACCCGACAGCCGACGCGAACATCTAACGGTGTCGCCCCGTTCCCAATTGCAGCCCATTACCCAAGTCGATGACCAAGACCACGAGCGGCTGCAAATCGGCATCTCCGAGTTCGACAGAGTCTTGGGCGGCGGCATCATGCCCGGTTCGGTCGTCTTAGTCGGCGGCGATCCCGGCATCGGCAAATCGACGCTTCTGCTGCAGATGGCCGGACAGCTAGCGGCTTCTGATTTTCGCATCGCGTACATTTCCGCCGAGGAGTCGGCCGCGCAGATCCGCCTGCGCGCCGGGCGCTTAGGGGCGTTGTGCGAAAGCCTGCACGTGATGGCCGAGACCAGCCTCACGGCCATTCTCGATCAGTTACAATCCGCCGGCCCGCTGGCCATCATCATCGACTCGATCCAGACTATTTACATGCCCGAGCTGGAAAGCGCGCCCGGCAGCGTGACCCAAGTGCGCGAATGCGCTGCGCGGCTCGTCTATTTGGCCAAAGAGAGCGGCATTCCCACGTTTTTGGTGGGGCACGTGACAAAAGAGGGCACGGTCGCCGGGCCGCGGGTACTGGAGCACCTAGTCGATACCGTGCTCTATTTAGAGGGCGAGCGGCACCACCACTTCCGCATCCTGCGCGCCGCCAAAAATCGCTTTGGTTCGACCAATGAGATCGGAATTTTTGAGATGCGGGACCAAGGGCTAATCGAGGTCGCCAACCCCTCCAAGATTCTGCTGGCCGAGCGCGCCGAGGGCGTGTCGGGTTCGGCCATCGTCTGTAGCATAGAAGGCACTCGGCCGCTCTTGATCGAAATTCAGGCCCTCGTCTCGCGCTCTAGTTTTGGTTATCCGCAGCGGGTCGCCACCGGCATCGACGCTAAGCGGCTCTCGATTATTATCGCGGTGCTCGAAAAGCGCTGCGGCCACGACCTATCGAGCGAGGACATTTTCGTCAATGTCGTAGGGGGTATTCGCCTCGACGAGCCGGCGGTGGATATGGGGGTAGGGCTGGCGATTGTATCGAGCTTCCGCAACAAGCCTATTGACGCGCAGACCGTGGCTATTGGCGAGATTGGGCTGGGGGGGGAGATCCGGCCGGTGAACCAGATTGACCGGCGGGTAGTCGAGGCGCGGAGTTTGGGGTTTGAGCAGTGTTTGGTGGCGCGGAGCAACCTACAGGGGTGGAAGCGGCCGGAGGGGATGGAGGTGGTTGGAGTGGGAGGGATGGAGGCGGCCGAAGCTCTCGCATTTGGCCCAAGCTAGCTCCTTTTCTTCACAAAGTTGTTTCTCGCAGTTCCCAATTTTTGCTTTCCGCAGCATTTTTATCGTTTTATAACCTATTATTAAACAATAAATTGTGTGTATCCTTGCGGCTTGGCATGGCATTTGCAAATAAACGGGTGGAGCAGCTTAATGCATTTCAATTAAAAAATACTTGACACCTGAACATTGATGCACTATCTTTTTGTTCAGGTGGGCGGTGTAATAAACATCTCATAGCATAGGATACGCGAGGAGGAAATCATGGCAGCGGGCAAAGGCAGGGGCAGGGGCAGTGCTAACGGCAAGCCCTTCGGCGAGGACAAGGACAAGGCAATCGGCTTGGCACTCGCCCAAATCGAACGGCAGTTTGGCAAAGGGGCCATCATGCGGTTAGGCGAGTCAGTGGCAATGGACGTCGACGTCATTTCCACTGGTGCCATTTCGCTAGACGCGGCCCTCGGGGTCGGCGGGGTGCCCAGAGGTCGGGTCGTCGAGCTTTTCGGGCCTGAAGCCGCGGGTAAGACCATGCTGGCGTTGCACATCGTCTCCCAGGCGCAACAGACCGGCACGGCGGCTTTCATCGACGCCGAACACGCGCTCGACGTGAATTTTGCCCGTCGGCTGGGCGTTGATATCGACAATTTGCTCGTCTCGCAGCCGGACTCGGGTGAAGAGGCCCTAGAGATCACGGATACCCTGGTCCGCAGTGGTGCCCTCGACCTCGTCGTGATCGATTCGGTAGCAGCGCTAGTGCCCAAAGCCGAACTCGAAGGCGATATGGGCGACTCCCACGTAGGGTTGCAAGCGCGACTGATGTCCCAAGCCCTGCGCAAACTCACCGGGTCATCTCAGAAGTCAAGGACCACGGTGATCTTTATCAACCAGTTGCGGATGAAAATCGGCGTGATGTTCGGCAGCCCCGAGACCACCACCGGCGGTCGTGCCTTAAACTTTTATTCCTCAGTCCGCCTCGACATCCGCGGCATTGGCACGATCAAGGACAGCGACGAGATCATCGGTCGTCGCACCCGCGTCAAGGTCGTCAAGAACAAGGTCGCCCCTCCCTTCCGCGAGGCTGAGTTCGACATCATGTTCCGCGGCGACGATGTAGGCATATCGCGCGAGGGCGATCTGCTCGACTTGGGCGTCGGCAGCGGTTTCGTCGCCAAAAGCGGCACTTGGTTTTCCTACGGTGGCGAGCGGCTGGGCCAGGGGCGCGAGAACGCACGCGTCTTCCTCCGCGACAACCACGAGGTCCGCACGCGCCTAGAGACCGAGGTCCGCCAAGCCCTCAACATGAAGGTCGCAGAAGTCGCCCCTTGCTTTGAGGGGGAGCGGATTGAAACTGAACGCAAAAAAGCAGAGGCCGAACTGGCCTAGCCTCTGCGCTCTCGCGGGTCGAGGTGCCAAGGCTGCTATTGGGGCCCCCACGCCAAGGCGGCCGCAGCGCCTCGCACCCGCGCGTCCCCCAAGGAGGTAACATCATGCAGACTGCCAGACTAAACCCCTCGGCCATCCCCTTGCAAGCGCGCATTGGCCGCGCTCGCTCTTGGGCCGACTTGGAGTTGCTGTGCGAGCACATTGACGCCGCCTACCACCGCGGCGAGCTCGATCTATCCAGCGCCGACGATCTGAGTGCCTTGGTTGCGGCTGCCACCCTAAAGGTACCCGAGCAAGCCAGTATCCCCGCCGAGGTGCTCTTAAGTCGGGAACGGGAAATGCCGCACAACGCCCGTCAAGCAGCCTGATCAAGCCGCGACACAGCTCGCCTTTAGGGCGGGCCAACATGGGCACCGGAGTTTTTTGCTTCGGTGCCTTTTGTTTGCAAAAAACAGCCCATGCCGTATAATCAAAAGCATGCCCCGCAGTCCGTTAGAAACCCCCGCCTTAAGAGTGCTAATCAAGCGCCAGCAAGTGGAGCAGCGCATCGGCGAGTTGGCCCAAATGATAGCCGCCGACTACGCTGGGTCAGCTCCCTTATTTATCGGCCTCCTCAACGGAGCAGTGCAGTTTATGATGGCTCTGCTGGACCACTTGCCCGAGGGGCTGTTGGCGCAGTTGGACTACGACTTCGTCGGTGTTTCGAGCTATCAGGGCACGGAGAACACCGGGCAGGTTGAGCTGACCAAAGACCTCATCGTTGCAGTGGCCGGGCGGGACGTGCTAGTGGTCGATGGCATCGTCGATACGGGCCGATCCCTAGAGTTTGTGATGGCCATGCTAGAGTCTCGGCAACCCCTTTCGCTCAGAGCATGTACGCTGCTGGACAAAAGTCTCCGCAGGGAGTTGCCAGTGCAGATAGATTACTGTGGTTTTGAAGTTGAAGACACGTTCGTCGTCGGCTACGGCATGGATTGCAACCAGCACTACCGCGCTCTGCGCCATATCGCCGCCATTGGATGAGATAGAGGAGAAGAGGAGCTATGGCCCCCAAGAAAGTCTTAATTACCGGCGTTTGCGGATTGATCGCCGGGGCTGTGTATCGGCATCTGCGCACCCAACCTGACCGCTATGACCTTTATGGCCTAGCGCGGCGGTCCCAGCTTTCGGAGCGGGCACCCGAAGACGCAGGGTTGGGAATTTCCGAAGAGAAGTTCATCCTCGCAGACCTGACCGACTACAACGCGATAGCGAAGGCCGTCGAGGGCATGGACATGGTCGTGCAGCTAGCCGCCGACCCGCGGCCAGATGCTAGTTGGGAGAGCCTGCTCAGCAGCAATATCATCGGGCCGCGCAATGTGCTGGAGGCCGCGCGCCGCGCTGGCGTCAGGCGCGTGGTCTTCGCCAGCTCGATCATGGTGTCTTGGGGCTACCAACAGGAGGATCCGTACAAGGCAATCTCCGAAGGGCGCTTCGATGCGGTCGATGCTGGTCAGGTCCAGGTCGTGACCCACGAGTGGCCGCATCGACCCACTGGTCTCTATCCGGCGACTAAAATTTGGGGCGAAGCCCTAGCGCGCTACTACGCCGACGTACACAATATGTCGGTTCCCTGTCTGCGCATCGGCTGGGTCAATGCCGAAGACCACCCGCGCGATGAGCGGGGCGGTGCTATCTGGTGCAGTCAGCGCGACGTGGTCCAGCTCGTGCAGCGCGCCATCGAGGCTCCCGCGGACTTGCGCTTTGATATTTTTTACGGAGTGTCTAACAACCGCTGGCGCTGGGTCGATATCGACCATCCGCGCGAGGTCTTGGGCTATATCCCAGCAGACAGTGCTGAAGAGAAATTGGGGCTGGCTTGAGCTAATGGGCCGTGTGCCTAAAACCAAAACGGACCTATTGTCCGTCAAGCTCTTCTTTCTCGTCCTAGGGGCGATTGTCGCCTACCATGTCGTTGATTGGATGCGCGGCGCGCCGGAATGGGAGAAGCGGAGCTATGAGCCGGGGGCCTTCGCAGTGCAGATGGCCGGCCGGCCCAATCTGCGCAAGCTGCGCGAGCCATTGTCCTTTGGCGAGGTAGAGTTCCAATACCTGATGTTCGAGCGCACCGAGGTGCAATACGCCGTTGCCTACGGGGATGTGCCCGAGGCTGTCCAAGCCGACAGTGCGATTGCCGCGCACCGAGATGCCATATTGCGGAAGGTGAAGGGGACGATCCTGTCGGAAGCCACCGTTGAGATGGACGGGCATCCCGCTTGGCAGACGCAGATACAAGCTGCGGACCAAAGCCTCTTGCGATTGCAGAGCCTACAGGTGGGCCAGCGGCTCTACAGCTTGATGGCGGTCGGAGCACCTTACGCGTTTGACGACCCCTCGGATGTCGAGCGATTTTTTGCGTCCTTCAGGCTCGCCAAGCCCCAATGATAAGGAGTGCCGAGTGAAGCTACTCAAAGAGTTATGCGAAAGTGCGGGGGTGCCCGGCCGGGAGGATCGACTGCGCGAGATTGTGCGGCGGGAGCTGACGCCCCTGACCGATGAGATGCGAGTGGATGCCTTGGGCAACTTGATCGCCGTGAAAAAGGCGAGCAAGAGCAAAAAGGCCAAGAAGCTAATGATCGCTGCGCACATGGACGAGATCGGTTTCGCGGTTTCGCACATCGACGAGCGGGGCCTTTTGCGGCTGGTGCCTTTAGGTGGGCACGATCCGCGCAATATGGTGGCCCAAAGGGTCGTCGTCAGCGGCAAGAAGCGCGACTTGCCGGGTCTGCTCTACCCAGGTATCAAACCGCCGCACATCCAGACGGTGGCCGACCGCGATGCCAAGCTGGCTATCAGCGACTTTATCGTCGATCTGTACCTGTCGCCGGCCAAGGTCAAGCGCGAGGTCGAGCTTGGCGCAATGGTGACGTTGCAGCGGGATTTTGCTGAAATCGGCGATGGGGTTTCTTGCAAGGCGATGGATGACCGGGTTGCGCTCTACGTGATGATCCGCGCTATGCAGCAGGCCAAGACCTTTGGCTGCGAGATCTATGCGGTGGCCACTGCACAGGAGGAGATTGGCTTGCGGGGTGCCCAGGTAAGTGCGTTTGGGATTGAGCCAGATCTAGGGGTGGCCCTAGACGTGACGCTGGCGGCCGATATTCCGGGGATACCCGAGCACGAGCAGGTGACGCGCTTAGGGCAGGGCGCGGCGATTAAATTGCTGGACTCGTCGGCGATCTCGCACCCGGGCTTGGTGGCCCGACTCAGAGGGCTGGCGAAGAAAAGAAAAATCAAATGCCAATTGGAAGTCCTCCCCCTCGGCGGCACGGACGCTGGGGCCATGCAAAGGGTTCGGTCCGGTGTGCCGGTAGCGACGATTTCCGTGCCGACTCGCTACATTCACACTTCGGTCGAGCTAGTTGACAAAGGCGATTTACAAGCGGCCGTGGATTTGCTGACCGCCTTTCTCGAAGAGGGCCATCGGGCCGACTTGACGCTCGTCTGAACAACTGATGTTACGCAGTTTTCCAGACAATCCTTAATTTCGCTCCAATATCTTGGATAACAGGCTTTGATAAACTACAAGATAGAAAACTAATGCGTAACTTTAGTTATAAGAAAGGGACGAGAAAGCGATTGAAGCACGAAAGTGAGCGTTTGGGAGTACGTGAGACGAGTGAAGATGAAAAGAGCAAAGGAAAATGGGCACGGGCTATAAGATCGTCTCGTGAGAAGAGAGCAGAGTTTGAGGAGATAGAGAGGGCTGAAAATCAGAAGCGGGACTAAATTTAGTCCATTGATTGAGTTATGATTTCGCAAGGAGGTCTAAGGTGGAGAGTACTCTGATTGCTATTGGCGGCGTGGCTATTCTGGGGTTTCTGTGGAAAATTCGCGGGGATATTCCCGCCTTGGATCGGCGGCTCATCGAGCGCATTGGGGCCGTTGATGTCTCGTTGGGTAATAGAATTTCGGTGCTCGGTAAGCGCGTGGCCCGCATTGAGGGTTTGCTGGAAGGCTTGCACCGAGACGCGCCCCGATACCCCATCTCGGCTCCCAAGGAAATCCAGCGTCCGTGATTTCAAGCAAAAAAATAGGAGTCCCGAATGACTTACGCGACCGAACGCGAAATCGAGGACTATCTTACCGCCAATCCTGAAGAGATCGAGCCCGGCCTCACTCTGATCGCGCGCCAGCCTAAAGTCGGCAGCGACAAAGATGGACGTCGCGTGATCGTCGAGCTCAAAGCCGACGCCCTCGCCCGCAATGCAGTCGCTCAGCCGTCGAGTACGCTGCTTGGTTCCACAACGCGGGACTCGACGATATTGCCAATGCCATCGCCGGCAACCCGCACTTTGAGTACATTGAACCGATCACCAACCTCCCCAAGTCAAGTGGCACCGCACTCACTTCTCAGGCCGCAACGTAAACAGCATGCTTCCTCCGCGCATCGTGCTCGTCGGTGACGACCCTGACTTGACCACTCAACGCATCGTCGAATTTCTCGTCGAACACGATATTATGATCAAATTCCTGAACTTGGACAGCCTTGCAGCTAATGCCCCTCGTGCCCTCGCTCTCGAAGTCAAGCAACCCCTCAGATGCTCCCCGAGGACGAGCGTAACAAACAAGGAACAGCTCGACCAGAACATCGATCATCATGGCGTCACTGGGTTGTTCGCAGCAGCTCGCGCCATGCTCACCGATCAGCTTCCCAACCTGACTCCAGTGGTCTATCCCGTCGGCATCTTCTACGCCATCCACTAAGACGGCCGTAAAACCAATTACATCGGGCTCGATGTCAATCGGAGCGACAAGGGTTCCATCGTCCTCATCGTTTTCAAGGACGCCTCCAGCCTGATTGGCAGCGAGGCCCTCGCCCCGCTGTGCAGTGCCCTCAATGGGCAGCCCGGCAGCGATCGTTTCTACAAGCACTTTGATACGCTCTTCAAGATCACATCTCTCGAACACTGGAGGCAACACCGCTTCGCCACCGCTGCCCTTGCCGCTAACCTGAATAGCAAGCTCCAAGCCGAACAGAATCCCCACTGATGGACGAAACCAAGCACTCGGACGTGGGGACGAAAAGAACATAAAAAAGCCCCTGATTTTTCAGGGGCTTAGAAGATGGTGGGCGATACTAGACTTGAACTAGTGACCTCCTGCATGTCAAGCAGGCTATACGATATTATTTTACATATACTTATGATCCTATACACAAGAAAATCCCAAGATGCACTCATATCGCTGGCCTATGATTAGTGGGTAAACGGGATACATCCGGCGCGGAAAACTAGGGATTCTAGGACGGATTAGAATTGGGCTTGACCCCCAATTTCTCCATCGTATATTGTCGGTACAGCACTTGGCTAAAAAGCAAAAAAACACGGATGCGTACTCATCCTGAGTACTCGTCTGTGTTTTTTTATGCCCGCCGCGGCAGGCGAGGTGGCCATCGAGTACGCGGTCGCTACGCTCGGGTGTCTGCCGTCTGGCCGCTGGCCGGGGGCCGAGGAGGTTCCCCGGCCAGCCTTTCTCCTGTCCTGTACGTCGTCAAGGGGGGGGTAAAGTAGAAAGGGGCGCTGCTGGTAAACCGTTGCGCCCTTTCTTCCGTTTTTTGTCGCGAATTTCTCGATTTTTGCTAGGTCATCATGAGCAAGGTCCAAACCCTTCGCTGGTATGGCCGTCTCCGCCGTCGGCTGTTGTCAGAGGAGCCCTTGTGTCGGATCTGCCAAGGGGCGGGCTATACGGTGGCGGCGGTCGAACTGGATCACATTGAGCCGGTATCGCGTCGGCCCGATCTGGCGGCCGAGCCGACCAACCTCCAGCCGTTGTGTCGCGCCTGTCACGAGGCAAAAACCGCCCAGGAGAACCGCCGGCGCGTGGGCGCGACGCTGGCGGGCGACCTGATATGAAGCGCGGCCCTAAGCCCAAGCCGCTGGCTCTCAAAGTGGTAGAGGGCAATCCGGGCAAGCGCCGCTTGCCGCCGCCCGATCCGAGCACCGCCCCGCTGGGCAAGCCGCCTTCTGAGTTGACGCAGGTCGAACGGGCGATGTGGCGTCGGGTGGCGCGAGAATGCCCGTGGCTGAGGAAGGCGGACCGGATGCTCGTGGAAACCTACTGCCGGGCGTGGATTCAGATGGTGGTGGCCGATAGGAAGCTGGTACAGGCGGTGGTCGTGGACGCTGATCGATCTACGCTGACGCCGTTGCAACGAATGCTTGACCAAGCACGCAACGCCTGCCTGCGGATGATGGCGGAGATGGGGGCGACGGCCAGCAGCCGGGCGCGGGTGGAGGGCTTTGGGCGTACCGACCCGTCTGCTGATCCGGCGCAGCAGTATTTCGCATAATGAACATCCAATACCTGGCCCCTGACGCGTTGAAGCCCTATCCTGGCAATCCGCGCCGCATCCCCCAATCGGCGATAGACGCGGTAGCCACGTCTATCGCCCAGTACGGGTTCCGTCAGCCTATCGTGATCGATGCTGATGCTGTGGTCATCGTCGGGCACACTCGTCTTGCGGCGGCGCAACAGCTTGGTCTGGCGTCTGTACCGGTTCATATGGCGAGCCTCACGCCAGACCAGGCGCGGGCGTACCGGCTGGCGGACAACCGCACTGGCGAGTGTGCCGGGTGGGATACAGACGCGTTGTCGGCCGAATTATCGGCATTGGCCACCGCGCTGAATGCCGACCTCGCGGCGCTGTCTGAGCGTAGCGCATTCGATGCAACGGAATTGGACCGCCTGCTTGGGCGGTCGTCGAGCCCGACCGATCCCGATGAGGTGCCCGAACCACTCGCTGCGCCGATCCCGAAGCGGGGTGATCTGTGGCGGCTCGGCCCCCACCGGCTGATGTGCGGCGACAGCACCCATGCCGAGGATGTAGGGCGGTTGCTCGGTGGGGCGGTACCGAACCTGATGGTGACCGACCCGCCATATGGGGTTGCCTATGAACCGGCGTGGAGAAATAGGGTTTTGAGATCGGATGGCTCGCCCACCGATGGGCGAGCCATAGGCCGACCTAAGAACGACGACCGCGTCGACTGGTGCGCTGCGTGGGCCCTGTTTCCCGGCGCACAGGCCGAGCGGCTATGAGCGATCCTGTCACCACGTATGCCCAATCCGTCGTCGCCGGCCAGACGCTGGCCGGCCCGGCGGTGCGAGCGGCTTGTGCACGTCATGTGCGCGACTTGGAGCGGGACGATCTGCACTTTGATGCGCCGGCGGCGGTGCGGGTGCTCGGCTTCTTCGGCGACGTGCTGCGCCTTTCCGCCGGTGCGCACGAAGGCCAGCCCTTCCAACTGCTGCCCTGGCAACAGTTCATCGTCGGCTCGCTATATGGCTGGCAGCACCAGGAGGGCCGGCGGCGGTTTCGCCGGGCGTACATCGAAGTGGCCAAAGGTAGCGGCAAGAGTCCACTGGCGGCGGGCTTGGTCCTGTACTCGATCTGCGCCGATGGCGAGCCCCGTGCTGAGGCGTATGTGCTTGCGCGCACGGCCGACCAAGCCCTGGTTACGTTCCGCGCCGCCGTCGCGATGGTCGAGCAGTCGCCCGCCTTAGCCCAGCGCTTGCGCATCAGCGGCGGCCAAAATCCCTACAACATCGCCCACCTCGACAGCATGAGCTTTGCTCGTCGGATGTCCAGCGAGCAGCACGGCAAGGGCAAGTCCGGTCCCTTACCCCACCTGATTGTCTGCGACGAGTACCACGAGCACGACACGCCGGCCATGCTGGAGTTTTTCGATGCGGGCACCAAAAGCCGCCGCCAGCCGCTGACGCTGATTATCACCAATGCTGGCTCGGGTGCCGATTCGCCCTGTGGCCAAGAGCACACCTATGCGATGCGCGTGGCCGAAGGCACGGTCGCAGACGATGCCTATTTCTCCTACGTGTGCGCACTCGACGAGGCCGACGACCCGTTTGCTTCCGAGGCCTGCTGGCCGAAAGCCAACCCTTCATTGCCCCATATCCCAGGGTATGAGTACCTACGCAACCAGCAGGCTAAGGCGCAGGGGATGCCTTCCAAGTCCGCCCTAGTCGAGCGCCTTAACTTTTGCCGCTGGACCGATGCGGAAAGCCCGTGGCTTTCCCGCGAGAAATGGTTGGCCATCGAGGTGGACCAGCTACCGGCGGCGATTGAGACCGCGCCTTGTTATGCAGCCATTGACTTGGCACTTAAAGCCGATCTGACCGCCGGTGCCTTAGTATGGGATGTATCGGACGGCGAGACGGCACGCTACGCGGGGCGGGTTATGGTCTGGACGCCCCAAGAGACGCTGGAGCAGCGGGCTGACCGTGATGGTGCGCCCTATGTAGCGTGGGCGCAAGCCGGCCATTTGATGGCCGTGCCCGGTGCTGTGATGCATTTCAGTCCGGTCGCGCAGTGGCTAGCGGCGGCGGCCAGCACCTATGACCTGCGGGGGGTGGCCTATGACCCGTGGAAGATAGATTTACTAGAGGGGGCCTTGGACGAGGCGGGCTTGCCCACCACGCGCGACGCGGGGCTGCCCGGCCTGTTGTTGGCCCCCCATCCGCAAGGCTTTGTCGCGGGCTCGAAGTCGGGGGCCGATGGCCGCGTCCCCCTGTGGATGCCGCGGTCCATTGATGCGCTGGAGGCCGCCGTTCTTTCGGAGACGATCCACGTCGAGCGCAACCCGGCGCTGCGCTGGGCGGCCTTGGGCGCGGTGATCATCGCCGACGCCAGCGACAACCGCCGGCTGACCAAGCGCAAATCAACCACCCGCATCGATGCGCTGGTGGCCCTGACGATGGCTTGTGGGTTTGCCGCCGCCGGCGAGCACCAAGAGCGCAACCCCTTAGTGGACTACTACACTCAGGCCGGGACGATCCCGGCCTGGGATTGGAGGGTATGATGGCCTTCGAGTTCGTGCGACGCCTCTTTCAACGGCTCCCTCAACCCGACCCGGACGACCCTGGCTTCTACCGCCACTCGGCCGCTCCAACGGCTACGGCCTTGGCGGCGATACCCGCGGCGTATGCGGCCATCGGCCTGTTGGCCTCCAGCTTGGCGCAGTTGCCGCGCACGGTGGTGCGCCAGGACGACCCGCTCGACGATTACTGGACGCCCGAGCCGACCCACCCGGTGTCCGTCTTGCTGCGCTACCCATCGCGCTTGGTAGACCCTTGGCTGTTTTGGGAGTGGCTGTTTCGCGGTTTGTTCACCCACGGCAATGCGTACGCTTGGATTCGTCGCGACGGAGCAGGTCGGCCGCTAGAGCTGGTCCCCGCAACCTGTGTGCATAGCCAGTGGGCTACGACCCGCCGGGTGGCCTACGACTTGGAGCTATGGGGGGTAGCCGACGCGGGCGGGGCCCCGCCGGGCATCCGAGCGTGGGCAAGCGACGTGATCGCGCTACACGGGCCGGGCTTTGAGGGCCTGTCCAGTCCCAGTCCGATCCAGTATGCGGCGCGGCGCACCCTCGAGGCTATGGCGGAGGCTACTACCCACCAGCAAGCACTCTTGCAGGGGGTCAACATTCGGACGGCGATCAAGGCCGACCCCTCGTTGGTTCGGTTGAACAAGGAACAATTAGATGCCTACCGCGAGAGTCTAAAGAAAACGTATGAGGGGGCGCGTAAGGCCGGCCAAGTGCCGGTGCTGCCGCCGGGCTTCGACTTGGCCACAGCCGGAGGTCTGTCGGCGACCGACCTCCAATTGATTGAGTTGCTCAAGTGGTCGGTCGAAGACATCGCCCGGGTGTATGACGTGCCGCCGCGCCGGCTGGGACACTATCACGCGGGCGTACGCTTTTCCACGTCCATTGAGGCGGATTCGGTCGAGTTCGAGCGCCGGCTGACTTCCCACATCCGCCGCGTCGAAGCCCAGTTGAGCGCCACGCTGTTGTCGAGGGACGACGCCGAGCGCGGCTTGGTCGTGTGCATACCGTCGGACCGCATCCGTGCGGGGAGCTGGTCCGAGCGCGTGGCGGCCGTGGACCAAGCGGTGGCCAAGGCCGGGGTGATAACCATCAACGAAGGGCGCCGGCACTTGCGCCTGCCGCCGCGGCCCGACGGCGACCGGCTGCTCCAGCCCAAAGGTGCGCCCGCGCAAACGCAAGAGACGGTCGGCGCCCCAGACGATGACGCCGCCTGAGTGCCCTATGACGCCGGCGGAGTTTCGGGCCGCCCGCCAAGCGCTGCGGATGACCGTGATCGAGCTAGCCTATGCGCTCTCGGTGCATCCACGCACGGTACGCCGCTGGCAAAACGGGAGCACACCGGTGCCCGGAGTGGCGGCTGTGGCCCTACGGGGTTTGCTCGGAGCATTCCAAGCGCGGACAGGATGTCCGGCGGACAAAATGCCATCTTGACAGTTTTCAGACACAAGGGAAATTCAGGGGTATGAACGTTCAAACGCTGCTAACGGTTCGGGCCGCCCGCTACCGGGCGGTCCAAGACCGAGCGGGCGTCTGTTTGCGCTGCCTAGACCCGGATGCGGCCGCAGTCGACACGGCGACTACGGTCGAGACCGGCACCGACGGTGCGCTAACGGTCCGCGTACAAGGGCCCTTAGACGACTGGTGGGGCTTTGATGTGCGCAAGTTGATACGTCAGTTGGATGAGGCTGGCCCTACGTCCATCCATCTGCTGATCGAATCGCCCGGCGGCTTCCTAGCGGACGGACTGGCACTCTACACCGATCTGCGCGGCCGCGCTCGTGACGACGTTACGGTGACCGCCGAGGCGCGCGGCGTGGTAGCGTCGGCCGCGGTGTTGCCGTTTCTGGCCGCCGACGAGCGTACGATGGCGACCGGCACGATGCTGATGGTGCATGAGCCTTGGTCGTACTTGGGCCTGTTGGGTTCCGCCGACAAAATCGAAACCGACGTAGCAAGGGCCCTCCAGGGCCTGCGCGCCAGCGAACAATCCTTGCGCGACGTACTGACCCAGCGCACGGACCAGCCGCGTCCGAAGGTCAGCGGCTGGCTCAAGTCTGAGACGTGGTTCTCGCCCGAGGAGGCTATCGCGGCCGGCTTAGCCACCGCGGCTATCGAGGAAGAAGTAGAACTAGAAAAAGACCAGCAGGCTCGCGCCCTGGCGCGTCGCGTCATGGCGTCGTTTCGCCTTCAGTTACAAACGGAGACCCTCTGATGTCCGAGCAAAAGATCAACCCCGTCACCGCCGTCAACCCGACCGTAGTACAGGCCACCTTCGATAAATGGCGCGGCAAGCCCGCCGACGCGGTTGAGGCCCGCCGGGCGGAAGTCGAGCGCGACTTAGAAAAAGCCTTTGCACAGGCCGGCCCCAACCTCGACTTGGAGAAGATCGACAGCCTCGGCGGCGGCACGTTGCACGACAAGTGCGGCAAGCTGATTGATCTTCACTCTGAACTTTCCGGGCTGGAGGACGCGCTGAAAGAGCGCAACGAACTGGACCAAGTAGCCCGCGACATCCGCGCCAGCAACCGCGGCGGTGGCGACCCCGGGTCGCCACAAGTCCAACCCGTGCCCCTTGCACGCCCGGCGTCGCTTGCGGACTTGGTGCGTCGCGATTTCCGCGACCAAGGACTTGGGCTGGGCTCGCCCGAGTTCGCGGCCGCCGCTGACCGGCGAAGTCTGATCAATACCCTGTCGGTACACGACGACGCGATCCTGAACACGCTGTTTACCACCGACGCGGGCTGGCCGCCCGCATCGGTGCGCGATCGGGGCTATGTGCCCTCGCGCCGGCACCCCATCCAAGTGATCGACATCCTCCCGCGCAGTTCAACGACCCAAGAGCTGATCAAATACATGGAGGAGACCACCTATACCAACAGCGCCGCGGCGGTAGCGGAAGGGGCCGCCGCGCCCGAGTCGACGCTAGCACTGACCGAAAAAGAGGTCGCGGTGCGCAAGTTGGCCACCCACATCCCCGTAACGCGCGAAGAGCTCGAAGACGAGCCCCAGGTTGAGTCGTACCTCAACGAGACGGTGCCCTTCATGGTGCGGCAAGCCGCGGACAAGATGGTGTTGGATGGCAACGGCACGGCCCCCAACGTCAAGGGCATACTGAACGTAACTGGCCTCCAGGAACAGAAATGGACGCACAAGAGTAGCTCAAAAGTATTAGATAAGCCGCTGAACACGCTCCGCAAGGCCAAGACCAAAATTCGCGTCGGCGGGCGGGCGATGGCGACCCATTTCATCCTCAATCCCAACCTCTGGGACGACATCGTGCTGTCGGAGTCCAGTGCGGGTGGCTACTACTACGGCTCGCCGCAGACGGATTTCGTCGAGCGGGTGTGGGGCCTGCCGGTGGTGCTGTCGGATCATCTGAGCGATGCCACCGACGAGGACAAAGTGGGCGGCCTCGTCGGCGACTTCAGCCCGATGTGGATACAGATGAGGATGCGCCGGGAGTTGGAAACGGAGTGGGGCTACATCAACGACGATTTTGTTAAGGAAATCCGCCGTATCAAGGCCAGCATTCGCTTCGCGTTGGTGGTCAAAAGGCCCCAAGCATTTGCCAAGATCACCCGGCCGTCGTAAGAGAGGAATCGCATGGCGAAGATGGCCACGGACCTCGTCTCCATTGATCGGCTCAAGCAGGAGCTGCGCCTAGGCGGGGCCACTGCAGAAAGCCGGGCGGCCTTCCAAGAGCACGACGCGCTTTTAGCAGCCCAGATTGACGCGGCGGTGTCCTTTGTCGCCCGCGAGATCGACGCACCGTTGGTGGAGACGACCCAGACACTCTATGTGCAACCGGCCACCGGGCAGCACCCGCTCGTCTTCGACGTACGCGCCCTCAAGCGCGTCTCGCGTTTCCAATACTGGTCGCTATCGGGTGCGTTGCGCCAAGCCCCCGACGGCTCCATTCGAGTTCAGGACTTAGGCCGGCTGGTGTTGGCCGGGTTTCGGGGCGGCTCGCACGGGCTCTACCCGCCCGCCACCGGCTGGCCGGCCGTGCGAGCCGGCTCGCTTTTTCGCTTGGAGGTCGCACGCGGCTTGGAGATGACCGAACAGACGATGGCCCTCCGACAGGCCATCGTCTTGTGTGTGCGGCAACTGTACGACGGCTACGGGGAGATACGCCCCACGGCGGCGTTTTACGCACTCATTCAACCCTGGCGGGTGTATGGCTAGGGGAGGGTGCTCTGCACCCTAGGAGATTTCTTATGAATTTTGAGAAGGCTTTCGAGCGCACCATGCAGTTAGAGGGTGGCTATGTCCTCCACGAGGTGGCAGGCGATAGCGGCGGCCAAACGTATGCCGGCATCGCCCGCAACGCTTGGCCGGACTTGCCGCTGTGGCAGCAGACCGAGCGGTTGACGAAGGCACCCGACGAGGACATCGTCGCCTTCGTCCAGACGTTCTATCGACAGCAATTCTGGACAAAGATGCGGCTGGACGAAGTCGAGGCCGAATGCGCTTTTTGCATCTACGATTTTGGCGTCAATTCGGGCACCCGGCAGGCGATACGGACCGCCCAGCGCGTAGCCCTACCCGATCAACCCACCGAGCACGACGGGCTGGTGGGACCGAAGACGATCGCGGCGATCAATCAGATGGCTCCGGCCGCCTTTATCGCAAAATACCTATTGAGTCGTGCGCAGTTTTTTGCGGCGATCACGGTGAAGCGACCGGGGAACCTGAAATTCCTCAACGGCTGGCTCAACCGCATACAAACCTGCATGAACTATGCGGCGTGATGGACCAGCTCCACATTGGTATCCTCTTCGTCGCCGGCCAAGTGCTGTCGATCTTGTCGGCGACCTACTCGCAAGACGCGAAAACAGATCGGCGGATTACTCCACTGGAGGTGATGTGGTACGGCCCGGAAAAATGGCGCTTTCTGGCCACGGTGTGTTTTCTTGGGGCCATTGCCCTGTTTGCGCCCGCCGACTGGTATCAACTGTTGCTAGATGTCTCGTACCAAGGGCTGCCCGTCGGGCAGTTCGGCCTGATCGGGTTTAGCTATGTGGCCGATGACGTGTTGTTCAAGCTCGACCGCATTTGGCGGCGGCATCTCGGGCCGTGGATGAAAAATGGCGCACGCCCCTGAGGGGACGTGCAAAAGCGGAGGACAGACCGTGGAAGGCAATCGCCCGATCGTGCTGCGGCGACCCGTGTCGCCCGCCTATGATAAGGCGGGGCGGCTGGTGGCCCAAGCCCCAGCGGAGGCTACGGCCTACGCTCGGGTGTACGATCGCGGCGGCCACGAATTCTACCGCAACCACGCCGTCGGGGCCGAATGGGACCGTCGGTTCGTCCTACGGCGCGACGGCCTAGAGGCCCTCAGCAACGACTGGCATCTCGTGTACGAGGGGCAGGTCTATGACATTGTTTCCGTCGCGGCGATAGACCGCGATCGCCGCTGGCAGATTGATGCGGTGTATTCGACGCTCGAGCACTCCGCCGAAGGCGGTAAAAAAACGATTGAACCGTGAGTAATCGGGAGGCCATCAATGAACTACTGCGTTGTTGCGCCGAGGGGTTGGGCAACGGCAACGGATTCGATTTGGTGGTAGAGCGCGGCACGGAAACCACTTCGTTGCCGTATGGCATCTTCTGGCATGTGGCTACGTCCGAATATGAGATGTGGAGCGGGACTATTCCGCTGGAGCATACGTTTGCAGTGACAATTTACGACAAGGACCAAAAGCAGATGCGGACCAGGGACGACCTCTTGCAACAGGCGCTGGTTACAAGCCCGGCCTTTGTCCGATCGGTCTTTGTCCGCGAGGAAGTCGATGTGGACCCCGAAGGGCCCATCAAAAACGTCCATATACTGGAGCGCCACTACGTATTCAAAGCCCGTGGGGAGGTGTGCGTTGACGCCTGATATCGAGTCGTTGGGGCTCCTACAAGCCCAAGAGATCATGGAGAGCCTGCCGGCGGACCTGGTGGAAAAGGCCTATGCGCGGCCGGCCGTAGCCGTCGAACGCGAAATCGCCAAACGGCTGCGGCGCTCTACCGCCTATCGGGATAAGTCGGGCACCTTGCGCAAAAACTGGAGGGCGCGACAGACGCCCAAGCGCTACCGGGGGGTACGGGGTGAAGCCAACCAGGTGCAGCTAGCTCAACTACAAGCGGCTCCGCATGTCCACTTGTTGGAACGGGGCACGGCCCCGCGGCGCACAAAGCGCGGGCGGCATACAGGTCGGGTCGTCCCGCGCAGGTTTATCGAGCGGGCACTCAAGCAGATCGCCCCGCGTACGGTGCCGATCTATACGTCGTACTTAAACGGCCCGCAAGGGCTTAGCAAAGTGGTTCGTGAGGCCGCAAAACGTCGACCGCGCCGCGATCGACTATAACTAGGAGAAATGCTATGGCTATTAAAAATGTCGCCGGGTTGACCTTTCGCGACGCTAGGCTGGAGATAGGTCTCAATGGGTCAAAAACAGACTTCAAGGAGCTGGGCGGCATCAGTGGCTTCCAGTATTCAGGATCCGAGGCGGGGGTGCAAACCTTTCGTCACTGGAACGGGAAGATTGAACATTTAGACGACCCAGAGATCGGGGATGTGGTACTAACGGCTCCGTGGCTGGCGCATATGCCGATCTGGAAGGACCTGTATGCCGCACGAGCAGACCGCACACTCCGCACAGTCCAACTCACCACAAAAAAGGAGACGCTGTTTACGGCAGGGCAGAGTCTGAGTCTGAGCATTTCCTCGACGGGAGTAGTCACGTTAAAAGATAGCGGCCCGTCCCTCGAGCAGATGCCATATGGGTCTGTCCTCAAGGTAGTCAAGGACAGCGGCTTTGAGTATTTGCCGGTTATCGGAGTTAAAGAGGCGAAGCCTGTCGTACATCTAGGTGAAGCATCGTCCGGCTCGAGGACGGTCTCTTCGGTGGAGGTGCCTGCCGTCCGAATAGGCCCCTTCGAGGCGAGGTGCCGGACGATCAGCGGCCCGACCGAAACGGATGGAATGCTGATCGCTGAAATCACGCTACGGCCCATTAAGGCACTGGGTGCCCCGACGATGGTGAGTGCTTGATAAAAGGAGGTCCGTATGCCGGCCAGAGATTTATTGGGGCGTCCGGTGGCACCTTTTGTGTCGGACGACCCGCCCTGTACCATCCCGTTGCAAGTGCCCAAGTTCGGCACTATAGCCCCCACGCTGAAACGCTTGGCGAGCCATTCGCAAAAAGCCATGGTGCTCTTGCGGGGCCGCGATGTCGAGCTCGAAGAACTCGAAGATATTCACGTTGAGCTGGTCCGCTGTTGCTTGACCGAGGGGATGGATACCGACGAGACGTTTGAGATGCTCGTGGCACTGGGCGTCAACCTAAGCGACAGTGTGCATCCGCTGCTGAAGCGATGCTACGCGCTGTGTGGCCTCAAATCGAGCGAGCTGTCCGAGGAGGAACTCCAAGAGATGGCCGCTAAAATGCAAGGCAAGCTGCTCGACCAAGAAATCACCGATCAGGCCTTCCTCGACCCTACCTCTGGGCGTGCCGCGAATACGGGGTAACGCTCTCGGCCCTGTACGAGTTGTCGGCTGTTGAGGTCGCCTGTTATGTAGAGCATCTGATATCCTATCCTCCTATGGCCAAGAAGATGCCGGAGTTGGTGGCGTTCCACGCGCTCAATTACATACAGGCCAATTCTAAAAAAGAGGCCCGACTGCCGAGCATGAGCGATCTACTCGAATGGTATGAGGCGGAAGCGGCGGTGGAAACCGATGTGGTGATCAACGCCCGCTTGGCGGCCATGGCCCAGGAAGGCTGACGTGGTGGCCCGTCCGTCCATCGTAACCGATTTCAAAGCCCAAAACGCCCAGTTTCTGCAAGCAGCCCGGCAGAACACGCAAGCGTTGGAGCGGCTGCGTAAACAGATGCGCCGCACCCAACAGCAAGGGCGCACGATGGGCGAGACCCTCCAGCAAGGGCTGACGTCCTTGGTCGCCGTCACGTTCGCGGCCACCGCCGGCTTTGCCGCGTTAATCCAGAAAACGACGCAATCGGCCAACGACATACTAACGCTGTCGCGGGCCACCTCCATGACGGTGGAGGGTATCCAAGACATGGTGGCCGCTTTCGCCACCGTGGGCATAGCGGCCGAGGATGCGCACGACTTCATTCAGACCTTCACCGAAAGCATCGGCGAGGCCCAACAAGAGCTAGACCGCAAAGGGGTCAGTACGCGCGAACAGGCCCTGTTCGACTTAGGGTTCTCCGAAGAAGACATTCGTACATCTCAAGACAACCTCGACGCCTTTATCGACGACGCCATCCGTAGGCTCCAAGAGCTGCCGGAAACAAAGGCCCAGTTTGTCTTGGGCGAACTGGGCTTGCCCGACCAAGCGCGCCGCTCGCTCGCGCTTCAACTAGACGACGGCCAGACGGTACGAGAACGGGGCCGCAGCCTCGTAGGCGAGGATTTTTCCAAAGAAGAGCTCGCTCGCCTAGACACGCTGTTTGGCGAGTTGACCGTTTCTGCCGAGCGCTTAGATCGGGCTCTGAAACGGTTCGTCCTCAACAACGAAGACCGGATACGGCGCATGATCTCCACCTACGAGCGCGTCGCGCCGAAGCTGATAGACGCCTTCGCTTCGTTGGCCGACGCCGCGCTGAACACCACAGAGAAGCTGTTGGATTTTTTGAATGCGCTCGGCACGAAGAAAGATGAAAAGGGACAAAGCCAATTGACCGGCGAAGATGTCGTGGGCCTGTTGTCCCTTGCGGTAAGCGGCCGAATGGCGGGCAAGCTCGTGCGATCGGGCCGAGAGGCGGCAGGCAAGCTCGTGCGATCGGGTGCCGGTCAGCGCACAAGAGAGGCAGAAAAGAAGCTGTCTGATAGGCTCCCGAAGCATGCTCAACAGTTCTCCCGGCTAGTGCATTCCTTTTTCAGGCCGCTGGCCACGGCTGGGAAAAAGCTCTTAGGCCCTCTTTCTAGGATCGTTGCGCCTCTTCTAAGAATCGTTGCGCCTTTTACTTTGCTGACCCCGGTGATCAAAGCACTAGGAGGGGCCCTCCTTGCCTTGCTAGGAGGGCTAGTAGGGATAAAAGCGGCGATTGTCGCGGTGGGGACGATAGGTATAGCGGCGGTGGCAGATGAACTTTTCTTCGATGGTGCCGCCCGGAAGTATCTGAGGCGAAAAATCGCCGGTTTTTGGAACGACCTGTTCGGGGAGGCGGCCGAGGAAGAAAAGAAGCCAACAAAGAAGCCAACAAAGAAGAAAGAACTTCCGCCGTGGGAAGGTGCACCCGAACCGCGCGACTACACGCTCGACCCGCCGCGGAAGCGCGATCCATTCCGTCAGTTCCTCATTGACCAGCAGAGGGACCTCTACGCGGAGATCAAGCAGTTGGAGCGATTCGCCGAGGCCGCACAAAAAGCGGCTGAAGGCGACGAGCAGGCTCTCAAGTTTTTTAAGTCCCAACAAGAGCGCAGCCTAATGACCTTGCAGGCGGCGACGCGCCAAGCGAGCCGCGACATCGAATTCGAGCAATTGTCCGAAGTGGTAAAGGAGCGGAATGACCAGATCATAAAAGACCTAGAGAAACAGATCGTCGAAGCCGATCGACTTGCCGAGTTCGCCGACGACCCGACGCTCAAGAATCTGAAAAGGCGACTCGCCTTGGCGCAAAAGCAGGCGGCAACCGATCAGGTACTACAAGAGACGGAGTACTTGCAGGACAAGTCTTTTGTCGAGGTCCTGATTAAAAACCAAAAGGCGGACCTCGCCCTACAGCTAGCAAGGCAAAAGAGACTCAGCGAGCTGCAGGACGATCCCGAATATCTGAAGTTGGTCGATCAGATAGCCCAAGCAGCGTCGGAGAGCCAGCTATCGCAACTAGAAAACCAGCTCCGGGTGTTTAACAACGCCGACTCAGTGCGCAAGCGCAGGCTGACGGCCTTGGCACAATTGGATTTGCAAATAGCCCAAGCCGAGGACGCCTTGAAGCAGTTGCCCTCCACTCGTGAGCACCGGCGCAGCCTAGAACAGATACAAGCGGCACACCAGCTCGCGCTGACGCAGGAACAGATAGCCAACTTTGCCGCTGGAGCGGAAGGGCGCCATGCACAGCGGACGGCCCAAGTCCAACTCGATTTTTTGCAGCGGGCCGAACAGGCCCAATGGCAGCTAAATCATCTGCATCTCGATTACTTTGATATCGCACGAAGTGGCTTGTTCGATCTAGTCACGGGGGCCAAGTCGCTGAAGCAGACGGCCCTATCGTTCATCGAGCGGCTCTATCAGAAAACGACCGAACGCTTCCTCGATGCGACCCTGAACCAACTCTTTGCGGCCCGTAGTGGTTCGCCTAAGCCGAATCCATGGCTGTACCACCAGTCTTCGTCCCCCGGGCAGCTCCGAGTAGCGGCAAAGCCGGTCGTCGAAGCCGGAGCCGAGCCGCTCGCGGTCCATATTGATGCACGCGGCGGCGATGCCGCGTCCGTCCACCGGGCGATCGACCAAGCAATTCCGGCTATCGCCGCCGCCACCGAGCAGCTCCAACTCGAACGAATGAGCACCGATCCGCAGGCGACGCGGCGTTGGAGGCAGGGTATGCAGGGTTGATCATGGGCGATACCGGCATCCTCTTTCCTGAGCCGACGTACCTGCGCTCCTTTTCCCCGCCGGTGCTGGCGCCCATCGAACAGGTCGTGCATCGGTCTAAGTGGACCGGTCGCACCTTCGTGTACACGTACGCCGCGGTGTGGTCGGGCAAGGTCTGGCTGCGCCGATTTAGCGTCCAGCAAGAAGCGGCCACCGACCGCTTCAATCCGGTCTTATTCAACATGCTCGTCGGCCAACAGAATACCTTTGACCTGCAATTGCCTCTGCCGACCCTCCCCCTGCGCAGCAGGGGCACAGCGACCTATGCGCTGGATGCCGCCAGCCAAACGCTGCGGTGGACACCCCAGAATAAGAGGGACCTAAACGGTACGTTGGTAGGCCAATTCTGCTCCATCGGCGGACGCGTATATCAGGTGTGGAAAACACAGGAGACCGCCGCCTATCTGATACCGGACACCATCCCTCCGGCGGACGCCGTACCCCAGTCGCTGAAGCCGTCGGCGTCCGCCGAGGCACGGCTGCGGGCGCACATAACCTCGCACACGATGGGCCAAAATGACTACAACGAACTGGAGGGGCCCTTCACCTTTACTTGGGAGGAGGTGCTCCAGCCCCCGGAGTGATTGCTATGGCCAGAGAGTATATTCTGCTGGAGATTGATGCGCCCGACGACCCGCTGCGCTACTGGTCTGGCGACGAGGATAGCGACTTGGCCGATGGGTTGCTATCTGAGGGGGAAGGCCCCTATACGGCTGTGGAGGTGCTCAACGTCGAGCCCCTAGCAACCACGCGAAGCAATGCGATGCCGACACTGACGGTGCACCTGTGCTTGCAACCGACGGACGCCGGCTATGAAGTGCTCCGCACCGCCGAGCAGGCCCTCGACGGCTTGGTGCGCCTGACCGACGATCGGACGCTCCAAACCGAACACTGGCGCTTCTGGGGCCGCACCCGCCGGCGGAGCCTACAGGCGGGCTTGTTTACGTTGGAGCTGGTGCATGTTGCGGCGAGGTTTCTCGAAGATGACCCGAACCCGGCCGTATGGAATGCCGAGCGCGACAAGGGGTTTGAGTTCTTGCAAGCGACCGCTGAGCGCTTAGACGCGACGACGTGGCCAGACTAACGAGCGAAGGGGCGAAATGACCTCACGCATCACAAGAGGCGAGCTGGCGGCGGCCGGCTTCCAAGCCGGCCAGGCATGGCTCACTAAGGCCTCCCTTTTGGGCCTTAGCACCCCGTGGACGGCCGCTGGTGTGGCCGGCATCAGCCTGCTGCATGCCTTCTTCAACAATCCCAAACCCACCGTAGCCTTAGACGATGGCCAGCAGTCGCCCGACAAGGCGCAGACCTATCCCGACGAGCCGCCCTTCGCCCAATGGGCCATCGGCCCTGCGCTGGTCGGCGGAGCCATCGTCTATGCCCACATCAACCGCTTCAAGGGGCCAAACGATAAGAAGCGGCGCAAGGTGCTGCATCTGGCTATTGCGCTGACCGAAGGCAGCCTGCCAGAGCCTGACATCCTATACGTCTGGATCAATGGACGGCGAACGGAGTATGAACGACAGGAAACTTCGGACGGCCACCTGAATCCGGATGGGACGACCACCGACTGGTATGAGCCGGTATCGGACGATTCCGGTGCGAGAGTGTTTGTGGGATATGGGGACGATAGTAATGGTGAGTGGAAGTTTACATCGATATGGCCCCTAAAAAATGAGTATTGGTCTCCCCGCGCCGGCGATATCCACATAAGCCCCCGAAAGTCCGTTCAAGATAAAGATAACTTCGTCCTTCGGGTCGTCAGTCGGTTCATCAAAAAAACCGATGGTGCTATGGAGTTAAAGACCATTAAAGAGGTCTACTTTAACCCCCTAGAGGTCAGTGTTATGCACTCAAGCACAACCACGGCAGCTACGCGCTCAAGATAAACGCCGCTACCGACCACAACCATGCGGCCTACGCATCCAAAAGCCACAACCACAGCGGCTTCACTTCTTGGGCGACCTTTGCGGCCCATAAGCACGACGCCACCTACGCCGCCAAGAGCCACCGCCATAGCCACGCCCATAGCTCTGAGCAGTGGTTTGCTCAGCACAACCACTCGGCCTACGCGCTCAAAAGCCACAACCACAGCGGCTTCACTTCTTGGGCGACCTTTGCGGCCCATAAGCACGACGCCACCTACGCCGCCAAGAGCCACCGCCATAGCCACGCCCATAGCTCTGAGCAGTGGTTTGTTCAGCACGGCCACACCGCCTACGCACCCAAGAGCCATAGCCATCCAACCCTCAAGGGCGACAAGGGAGACAAAGGGGACAAGGGCGATCAAGGACTGCGCGGCTACCGGGGCTTCAAAGGTGACAAGGGCGACAAGGGCGACAAGGGCGACAAGGGCGACAAGGGCGACAAAGGCGATAGGGGAGCGCCCGGCGTCCAGCATTCGCATCCGTATGCTCACTATAGCCATGGCCATGGTTCGCACGGCCATTCAGGGTTCGTTGTCATTAACGGCGTACATTACTCAGTCGCTATTAGTAGCAGTTCCGTATAGTCAACTATCTCAACGTTTACCCCCAGAAGGGAGACGACCATGTCTCAACCTATTCAGCAACGACTGCAAGGGGCACTGACTCAACAAAACGAGTTAGTCCAAACTTGGACGAACTATATCCAAGAGAAAGAGGAGGAGGCGGACTTTTGGACTAAGGAGGCCGCCGCGGCCAAAGACACCAACCCGCAGAAAGCCGAATGTTTCACCTGCTGTGCGAAGAACGCACGGGAGGAGGTCGAGCGCGGCCAGCTCGAAAGGCAAGCCCTCCTCGATACGACCACCCCCTTGCAAACCGCGCTGGACGAACTGGCCACCGCGAAGGAGCCGGCCGAATGAGTGGCGGAAGTTGGGAGTATCAGTATCAGGCAGTGCGCAGGCTCGGTGAACAGTTGACCGAAGAAGGCGACCCCTTGCGCCGGGCCTTGGGCGAGCACTTGTTGGTCTGTGCCGAAGCCTGTCGGCTCATTGAGTGGTCCGACTCCGGCGACAGCCCCCCGGACGGATGGCGAGAGGCCGTCGAGGAGATTGTACAATGAACCCGAATGACAAAGAGCAAATCGTCGCCGTCGCCGCAACGTTGGGCGCGGCCACAACCCCTCAAGAGGAGGCCGATGCCCTCGAAAGCCTCCAGGGCTTGCTCGGCCAGCAGGGCGACGACGACGCGCTGGATCAGCTTCACCAGCACCTGAGCGGACTCTACCACAACCTTGAGCACCAATGCGAGGCGACGCGCAAAGAGCTCGGCCCGATTGGGCTGATTATCGGCTTGGAGCGTCTGTCGGCGCAGTGCGAGATCCTCAAGCCGATCGTAGCGCAATTAGATACGCTGCGACCGAAACCCTCATCCTAAAGGAGCCGTCTCTTGCTGGCTCATATCGCTGCGGGCGGCCTCGTCGAGGTCGTTGACGCGCTGGTTCACCTTGTGACGGTCTTCGGCGGCGGGCTGATGGCCGTGCTGCCCGCCGCCTTCTATGCGCTCTGGCAGCGCATCCGCAGAAAGAGAACGTAGCGCAGCGTCCTTCCATCACTTTACGGACACCAAGATAGCCCTAGGTCGTTTAAGTCGTGCGACGGTATATCTTGCAACGCTTCTGGGATGCACCCCGTCAACTCGTTGCTGTTAAGGAATAGCCATTCTAGGTTTTGGAGTTGGCCTAGCTCCGCCGGGATCGAACCCGTCAACCCGTTGTAGCTAAGGTCTAGCCATTCTAGGTTTGGGAGTTGGCCTAGCTCCGCCGGGATCGAACCCGTCAACTCGTTGCCGTTAAGGAATAGCCATCCCAGGTTTGGGAGTTGGCCTAGCTCCGCCGGGATCGAACCCGTCAACTCGTTGCTGTTAAGGAATAGCCATTCTAGGTTTTGGAGTTGGCCTAGCTCCGCCGGGATCGAACCCGTCAACCCGTTGTCTTCAAGGTCTAGCCATTCTAGGTTTGGGAGTTGGCCTAGCTCCGCCGGGATCGAACCCGTCAACCCGTTGCCGTTAAGGTCTAGCCGTTGCAGGTGTTGGAGTTGGCCTAGCTCCGCCGGGATCGAACCCGTCAACCCGTTGTCTTCAAGGTCTAGCCATTCTAGGTTTGGGAGTTGGCCTAGCTCCGCCGGGATCGAACCCGTCAACCCGTTGCCGTTAAGGTCTAGCCGTTGCAGGTGTTGGAGTTGGCCTAGCTCCGCCGGGATCGAACCCGTCAACTCGTTGCCGTTAAGGGATAGCCATCCCAGGTTTGGGAGTTGGCCTAGCTCCGCCGGGATCGAACCCGTCAACCCGTTGCCGTTAAGGTCTAGCGCTCCCAGGTTTTGGAGTTGGCCTAGCTCCGCCGGGATCGAACCCGTCAACCCGTTGCCGTTAAGGTCTAGCGCTCCCAGGTTTTGGAGTTGGCCTAGCTCCGCCGGGATCGAACCCGTCAACTCGTTGCTGTTAAGGGATAGCCATTCTAGGTTTTGGAGTTGGCCTAGCTCCGCCGGGATCGAACCCGTCAACTCGTTGCTGTTAAGGAATAGCCATTCTAGGTTTTGGAGTTGGCCTAGCTCCGCCGGGATCGAACCCGTCAACTCGTTGCTGTTAAGGAATAGCCATTCTAGGTTTTGGAGTTGGCCTAGCTCCGCCGGGATCGAACCCGTCAACCCGTTGACGCCAAGGGATAGCCGTTGCAGGTTTTGGAGTTGGCCTAGCTCCGCCGGGATCGAACCCGTCAACCCGTTGTCTTCAAGGTCTAGCCATTCTAGGTTTTGGAGTTGGCCTAGCTCCGCCGGGATCGAACCCGTCAACCCGTTGTCGAAGAGGGATAGGGTATCGACTCGCCCTTCGTCATCCGTAGTAACGCCATGCCATTGCTCAAGCGGTTCTGTGCTGAGCCAGTTGGTGTCGTTATTCCAGTTAGGGCCGCCGGTAGCCCAATAGAGCGCGACCAACACCGCCCGATCGGCAGCGGCAGCGGGACCTGTCAGCGGCAGCCCGATCCCCGCCGGCAGGGACGGATCGGACGGATCAACCACATAGGTGGCAATCAGATAGGCGTCGGTGAAATCAATCGCGTCATCGCCGTTCACATCGCCGAACCAGAGGTCGGGAACAGCCGCCGCCGGGTTAACGCTGTATATCGCCAGCATCAGCGCATCAACTATATCTACCCGACCGTTGCCGTCCACATCGCCTAACAGCCCGCTGCTGAGCCGCTTTCCGCGTGGCAGCCGATCCGCCGCGTCCACGACCCACTCCACCGGAGCCATCCCCGTCCGCCACCGAAAGCTCGCGTCCACATACGGCACCAAGCCCGCACCGGCCACGGCCACGCCATACGTCCGCTCCACCGCTACCGGAGCCGGTGGCGGCGCCGCCCCCAAAGCCGCCGGAATCCCGGCCTGCCCATCGACCAGCACCATCCGCCCACTCGCGGCCAGCCCGCCGCTGCTGAGCCGATAGAGGTACACCCCGGCACCCACCGCACGACCGGCCGCATCCGTGCCGTCCCAACGTGCGGTGTGCGCTCCGGCCGGCTGGTGGGCATCCACTAACGAAGCCACCTGTTGCCCCAGCAGGTTAAACACCTCTAGCCGTACGTAGCCCGCCGCCGGCAGTTGGTAGGGAATCCTCGTCGAAGGGTTAAATGGGTTCGGGTAATTCGGCCCCAGCACCAAGCCGTCCGGCGGCGCAGAGCCTGCGGACAAGGACGGCAACGACAGCGCGAAATGGCCGGCCTCGTCGGTGGTGGCCCCCACGGAGCGGCGCAGATCGGATAGGTCGAACAGCCGCACGTGGGCGGCCACCACCGGCTCGCCCGAAGGAAGGCGTACCCACCCTTCAACCAGCGGTTCGGCCAAGACCCGAGCCGACAATGACAGCCCGACAAAAATGGCAAATAATACGTTCATAGTTTCAATCCGCTCCCCTCGCCCAAGTGAGGGGAGACAACACAAACGATACAAAAAACGCCGACATGGAAACATCACTAATAGAGACATAGCTTGGCCCTTGATTATCTAATAGTTATATTTATTACATGTTCACGGTAACGGTAGCTAAGGAAGCAAGGCGGCAGCTCCGCACGATGCCAAACAACGTGGAGAGAACCATCATCAGCAAGATTGAGCAACTATCCGCCGACCCCTTCGCCGCGAACAACAACGTCTCCGCGCTGAAGCAAGGCGCGGGATTTCGACTCCGAGTCGGCGATTGGCGGGTGCTGTATGTCCTGGATTCGGAAGCGAAAACCATTACGGTCGCCACCATTCTGCCACGTGGAGAAGCCTACCGATGACCCGCACCCCTCAAATCATTACCTTAGCCGGTGAGGAATACGCTATTGTCCCTCGCGCCGAATACGATGCACTATGCACTGTCGTTGACGAAGACGCTTTGGATGCCGCCATCATCCGACACATCCTCGAGGACCCCGATCAGGAACTCGTGCCCCTCTCTCTGGCCAAGCGCATGGCCGATGGGGAACATCCGGTCCGGGTATGGCGTGAGTATCGCGGCATGAAAGCCAGCCAACTAGCCACTGCCGCCCACATCGCGGCGTCTTACCTATCCGATATAGAGCACGAGAAAAAGCCCGGGTCGATCAAAGCTATGAAGCGCATCGCGGCGGCACTCAACCTCACGGTGGACGATTTGATTTAGGTTCAAGCGGCCCCGACCACGCCACCCGGCCGACGATGCGGTCGTCACGGCTGACGGGGCGCGGCGAAACTCGTTGTCGGCGTTACAGCTTGATAACGGCAATGAGGATGCTGGTAATAGCCACCAGCGTGCCTATCGTCCAGATGAAATGGGCGTCAATGCGCTTGTTCGTCTCGGCTATCTGCTGACTCAACAGGCGGCTGGTCTCGTCGATACGCCGGTTGGTCTCAATCATCTGCTGGCGCAGGTCTTGGATGTCTTCGCGCAAGTACGAGATACCCCAATGCAGCTCGTCAGCCGCCGGCGCCGGACGGGGCTGAGGGTTGTCACCTTCGCTCATGGTTCCAATCGTTTCGTTCCTCGTGGCCTAGCCGGGCAAGCGGGATAAAATCAGCGTACCCAGCGCGAGCAATGTTGTAAGCTGAAGGCCGATGAGCCAACGGAAGTCGCGGCGGTGGTTGCTCTCAATCGTCTCCAAGCGACGGTGGACCGCCGCCACGTCTTGCCGCATATCCTGCCGCACCTGGGCAATGCCTTGTTCAATGCGGTCTAAGTGGGCGTTGGTCTGGCGGTTTTGCTCAGTTAGCTGCTCGGCGATGCCTTCCAATCGCCCGATGCGACGGTCGTGGTCTTGGGCTTGCGTGATAGGTTCCGACATTATCGGCTACCTCATACTTCCGATTCCACCGCCAGCCGTTGCCTGGTGGTCTGCTCCCGGCGAGCCTGTGCAAGATCATAGCTTGCCTGCATCCGCATCCAATGCTCGGCGGTGCCCCAGCCGATGTGCTCCAAAGCCAGCGCCAAGTCCGCAGAGAGGTTAGCCCGACCGTTGACAAGGCACGAAAGCATTTCGCGTTCACAGCTCAAGCGAACCGCCGCCTCCGTAACATTCCAGCCCACCTCTTCCATATTCTCCCGGATCAATTCGCCCAGATGCGGCGGGTTCAGCATGGGGCCTGTACGGGGGCTATCATGGTTGCTCATCCGTCTTTCTCTCCAATTAGTGGTAGTCGATCAGGTCCACCTCTACCGCCTCACCATCCTCAAAGCGGAACACCACCCGCCAGTTGCCGGATACGCGTACGCTCCATTGACCCACCCTTCCCCCCTTCAAAGGATGCAGCCGGAAGCCGGGGGCGTCCGCGCTGCCGGGATGGGTTGCCTCTTGTAGCCGAAACAGAATGCGTCGGAGCCGGGACACCAAGCCCGCCGGCAGCCGGGCCGGGTCGTCCCGCTCATGCAGGCTCCGCAGGCCTTTGTGCCTGATCTTCACGGATCAAATGTACTTTGTTCCAATGTTGGGTTTCAATCCGTAATCTCCTGCCTCACACTGGTTCATGGCTGGATTAGTTCAGCTTCAACAGGATAGACACCAGCAAGCCCACCACGCCAAATAGGATACCGACAAGCCAGCGGAACTGACTGTCTGCACGGCGGCCTTGCTCTTGGATGGCCCGCTCGATGCCGTCTAGTCTGCGTCTGCTTTAAGTCCGCCAATACCTGCCCGGTATAGAGGCTGTAGATGCTGCCAAGCTCAGCAGCAATGCGCGGCTTAGCCGATTGCAAGAAGGGGAGAGTCGCGTCGTACGTAAAGGACACAGCGTTGGGCGCGACCCTTAGTCCGCGCCACGTTTCGACACGAGCTTGATCTTTAGCTTGAACCTTATGTTGAACAAGGAGACCAACTAGCACCAACGTGACAGCAGCAGCCAGTAACAAGTTGCCATCGCCACCGCCACTACCACCACCGCCACCGTGGCAATGATAGGGCTTACTTCCAGCGTGGCACCCATACTTATCGGTCCCTCCACTATGTGCGTATAAAATCGTCGCCTCGGCCAACAATACCATCCCTAAAATAAATGCGATCATCCTTGTCTTACCCCTTCGTCTCATGGTTCAGTCCTTTTCAACACGGGCCGCATCACAGCCAATGGTCGGGGTGTCCTCAGTGCTCAGGGGGTCTTCGGCCGCACCGTTAGACGAGGCCGAATCACCGCTTCTGGCTTCCAACAACTGCTGCATCATCTGCTTTAGCTCCTCAACCTCGTCCTTTTTTTTCTCCTCCTGACGCACTGAGGCGGCGTGGAATTCCTTGAACTGCTTCAATAAGTCCATCGCCCAAGCCGGGGGTTCTTCGCTGTCACCAGCCGGTTTGGGCTCCGCTCGAATTGCTTGTTCGGTGCTGCGTTGTGGCCCGACGTAGAATTCCAAGCCGAGAGCAGATGCGACTTCAGCGGCACGCTCTATAGACGGAATGTGCCCCTCTAAAATTCCTTGGACACTGCGAGTTGGTAGACCAGCACGGGCTGCGGCAGCCCGTGCTGAGAGATTTTCTTGGACTAGCCGATCTCGAATTGCCTTAACGAAATCATCATAGATCTCCATGGAGGCAAAATATAGCACACATAGAAAGGCCTGTCATGTGAAAATAATCTCACAAACTACTTGATTTTGTGATTAATATAGCATAAATTAGCTATATGTCTCACGAATATATCATCAAACTACTCGAAGTCATGGCGACAGAGATGCGCCGTAGCCCACATACGATAGGGCGGCTTGCTTCGGGTAGCGGCGATTTCTATGTGAGGCTGGTACGCGGGCACGATCTGACGATACGTCGTGCCGCACGCGTTTTCCAGTGGCTTTCCGACCACTGGCCGGACGGCCTCGACTGGCCTGAGGACATTCCTCGTCCTTTGCCGCGGCCGGAGTCGAAGAAGGAGGCGTGATGAGCCGCCGTGCGCTCGATCTCTTCTGCGGCGGCGGTGGCGCGGCCCTCGGCCTTCTTCAGGCTGGCTTCGAGGAGGTGGTGGGCATTGACCACCATCGACGAAACGCCGCCGTCTATCCGGGCCGCTTCGTGTGTGCCGACGCGCTCGCGCCGCCCGTCTCGCTGGCCGACTTCGACTTGATTTGGGCGTCGCCGCCTTGCCAGCGGTTCAGCGCGGGTACGGTACAACGAGGCGGCCCTGCGGCGGCACGCCATCCCGATCTAATCCCCCAGACCCGCGCCCTGTTGGCTGGCCATCCGTTCACGATCATCGAGAATGTGCCCCGTGCGCCGATTCGCGCCGACGTGGTGTTGACCGGGCCGATGGTGGGACTGGAGCGCATCCAGCGGCAGCGGCACTTCGAGTTGTCGTTCTGGCCCGGGCTCATGCCGCCGCGCGTGAACGTCCCTCGCTGGCTGTGGCAAGCAGGCCGCGCGGTAACGGTGACGACCTCGCTGTCGGCATCGAGCCATTACTATCCGCGTCGCCGCGCTGGGCTTCCGGGTCATGTGCCTATCAAGGAGGCGCGGGCGGTGATGGGCATTACGACGCCGATGACGGCCCGGCAGGTCGGCGAGGCGGTGCCCCCGGCCTATGCCGCGCTGTTGGGTCAGCGGGCCCGGGCGGTGATGGAGGCGGAGGCCTCATGAATGATCAGATGAACCTGTTCGGGCCTGCCGACCAACACAAACAGGTGCGGGTGGAGGTGGAGGTTAAGCCACCACACTGGGCTATCGCCTTCCGCTCCATCGCCGGGCCTACGAATAGTCGCACCAGCATCGCAGCGATCGTGCCGACGGATTGGGCGAGATCGGATAGTATGCCCTCGCTGACGGTAGGCAACCTCGACCCCGAAGACATCGTCGCGGCCATCCGTCGCGGCGACATCCTGCTAACCTACACGGAGTAGAAGCTGATGGAAGACCTAGCTTCCCAATACGAACCCATGGCCAATAACCGCAACAAGGAACGTATCCGCTCCTTGCCGCGGTACAAGCCCTGTCTGTGGTGCAACGACTCGATGTATTTGCACCGGGATCGCTATCTGTGCCGGGATAGCATGGGTTGCGCCTACGTCGAGGTCGCGCCGGCCTACGCTCCAGCCTTGACGCTGCGGTGGGACGTCGCCTCGCGCACCGCGAGCGGGGTCTGCTACCGCGTCGAGGCCCGCCCCGCCGACGACCCCGCCGACTGGGCCTGCTCGTGCCCGGCTCGGCGGACGTGCTGGCATATCCGCTACGGCCGCGAGCTGGTCGCCTGTGGCGTACGGCCCCTGGCCGACCAGCCCCTGCGGCTGGCGGTACCCGGCTTCATTCACTGGCTGCGGGCTCGGCCCCGCGCAAAGAGCGAAGGGAGAGCCGCATGAGCACCCCAACGAATAAACTTCAGCCGGTGTCGGCCCTTGCTCCCCTGGGGGCCGACCTTTCGCTCAAGGAGCTCGGCCAAACCTTTGCCGCGTCGGGGTTTTTTTCCGACACCCAAGGTTCCGCTCAAGCCGTCGTCAAGGTGTTGGCGGGTCAGGAGTTGGGCATCCCGCCGGTGGCGGCGATGACGGGCATCCACCTCATAGGGGGCCGTATTACCCTCGGCGCGAGCCTGATGGCCGCGCTGGTCAAACGGAGTGGCCGCTACACGTTCCGGGTGCGTACCCTGAGCGACGAGGAAGTGGCCATTGAATTTTTCACCGGCGACGAGTCGCTCGGGATAAGCCGCTTCACGCTCCGGGACGCGAAGCGGGCAGGCATGAAGAACCTCGACACGTTCCCGCGCAATATGCTGTACGCAAGGGCCATGTCGAATGGAGTCCGATGGTTCTGCCCCGATCTATTCGGCGGCGCGGTGTACACCCCCGAGGAACTTTCCGAGGTCTCACCCCGCCCCGAGCCGGTGCCTCAGCGGCTGGAGGAGCCGGCCGAGCCGGTGGAGTCTGCCGAGCCGGTGGAGTCTGCTCCGGCGGAGAAGCCGGCCGAGCCGGTGAAGTCCGCCCCCGCGGAGAAGCCGACTCAGACCCATAGCTGGGTCAGTCCCTATGAGCGTTTTCGTAAACGTTGTTTTGAGTTGGAATGGGAGTTGAAAAAGGCGCTAGGACCAAAGGCTTATCAGAGCGTCCTCAAAGCGTTCGACTTGGGCGACAGCTCCGAGGTCGCTCAGGATGATACCGAGACGATGTCGCGGGTCGTCCTCGCGTTGGAGGCTCGGCTGGCCGGCTCCGAGGCTACGGAGCAGGACGCATTGGCGGCCCTCCCTAGCGATGGGGGCGGCCCGTACCATGCCGTCGCGGAGGGTCTCTACTCTAGATGAACGGAGCGTCGGCTCGGAGGGGGGGCTATCAGCGCGGCGGGACGGGTCGCCGAGCAAGCGGTACTAGTACCGCTTGCTCGGCCCGTCGCGCGCTTTCGTCCGTCGTGCTCGGGTCCGACGCCCAACCCCAAGAGGATCCTCCATGCTGACGCGCCATCCCCTATCCGCCCTTTGGGGCGACCTGCCCGACGACGAATTTGCCGCCCTCGTTGAGGACATCCGCCAGCGCGGCCTGATCGAGCCGATCCTGACCTATCAGGATCAAATCCTCGACGGCTGGCACCGCTACCGCGCCTGCCAAGCAGCGGGTCAGCCCCTGAGAGCCCCCATGATCCTGGAGTACAACCAAGCACGCCGGGGCGACCCGGCCAGCTATGTTATCGCCCGCAACGCCGTGCGCCGCCATCTGACCGCCTCGCAGCGAGCGGCGGCGGTCGTGGCGGCTTTTCAGTGGCAATCACACGGCGGCGATAGACGTTGCGAAGCTGGAGCAAGCGGTACTAGTACCGCTTGCTCGGCGGCCGAGCTGGCCGCTAAAGCGGGGGTGGGTGAATCCACCATCCGCCACGCCAAGACCGCCGAGCGGGCGGGGTTAGGCGACCGGGTGCGTTCCGGCGAGCTGTCGGCTAAGGCGGCGGCACAAGCCGGGGGCCGGGCGAAAAAGCCCCCGCCGCCGACGAAGGTCGAACGGCTCGAAGCGGCCTTGGGGGAAGCGCAACGGGATGCGGCTGCTCAAGCCGAGCGCATGGAAGCGCTGGAGGAGCAACTTCAGTTCTGGGCAGACCAAGACCGCCCGCACGACGCGGCGCGGTGGGCCACGCTCAACAGCCAACGCGAGCAAATCCGCGCCCTCAAAGCGGATTGCTTCCATTGGAAAAGCTATGCGCAACGCCTACGACAGCAGCTTAAGGCGCTCGGCGCGGATACCGATCGCGGATGACTCCTTTGCGTTCCTACCAAGAGGAGGCCATCGCGGCGCTGCGTGGCCTGATGCAGGCCGGCCACCGGCGCCTCATCCTTTGCTCGCCGACCGGCTCCGGCAAGACGGAGATGGCGATGTGGTTTGTCGAAGCCGCCGCCCGCCGCGGTAAGCGCGTCGCCTTCCTGTGTGATCGCCTCGCCTTAGTCTCGCAGACCGCCCAACGCTTCCGCGACAACGGCATTGAGCACGGCGTGGTGCAGGGCCACAACACCCGCTACCAGGGCCTGCCGGTGCAAGTGTGCTCGGTGCAGACGGTGGAGCGGCGCGGTTTTCCGACCGAATGGGACTTCATAGTGGTGGACGAAGCCCATACGCTTAGGCAGGCCACCCTCCAATTCCTCCGCACGTGGGGCGGCCCCACCCTCGGCCTGACGGCGACGCCTTTTGCCGAGGGACTCGCCGACACCTATTCCGGGGTGGTCAACGCCCGGACCACCGCGCAGCTTTTGGCCGACGGCTGGCTGGCCCCGCTGAAGGTCTATGTCGCGGTGCCTATTGACATGACCGGAGCCGAGACCAAGCCCGGCGGCGAGTGGCGCGACAAGGACGTGGAAAAGCGCGGTCGAACCCTCGTGGGCGACATCGTCTCCGAGTGGCAAGACAAGACCCGAAAGCACTTCGGCGGCCCGGTCAAGACGCTGGTTTTCTCGGCCACGGTTGCTCATGGTCAACAGCTGTGCGACGCCTTCGGGCAGGCCGGCCACGATTTCCAACTCATCAGCTACCGCGACCGCGACCCGGCCGGCCGACAAGCCCGGATCGAAGCCTTTCGGCAGGGACGGATTACCGGTCTGGTCTCGTGCGAAGCGCTCGCCAAAGGGTTCGACGTGCCCGATGTGCTCTGTGGTATCTCAGCCCGCCCCTACCGCAAGTCCTTTTCGGCCCATGTCCAGCAGATGGGCCGGCTGATGCGCGCCGCGCCCGGCAAAGACTTCGGCCTGTGGCTCGACCACACGGGCAACTACCTCGGCTTCCTCAACGACATGGAGGATTTCTTCCAACACGGCGTCTGTTCGCTGAAGCAGGCCAAGCCCGACAAAGACCGGCAACGGCAAGCCCGCACCCCTTCCTCGCCGGTCTGCCCCGCCTGTGGCTTGGTCCTGCGCGGCAAAGACGGGGTCTGCCCCGCCTGTGGAGCCGTGCGCCCGCAGCGCGGTTGTGATGTAGCGGTGGCCGCCGGCCGCATGGAATCCGTTGAGGGCGTCCAGTCCAAGGCGGCTTGGAAACAAGACCGACATTGGGTCTGGCAACAGCTGTGTCGCATCGCCACCGCTCGACGACCCGACCAACCCGAGCGCGCCCGCAAGTTCGCCCTCGCCCAGTTCCGAGCGCTGTACAACGCGTGGCCCACTACCCACTTCCACTCAGACACCCGACCCGCCGATGTCCGGGTCGAGCGCGCCGTGCGCTACCGACTGCGCAAATGGTACGATCAACAGCGGCTGCGGAGCAACGCATGAGGATTCTGTAGAAATCGACCCGGCCGACGGTTAATCAGGACGGTGGGGCCGGGGCGTTCGCACGACCAGAGAGCACCAGAAGCCAAGCACCGCGCAGAGACCACGTGCTCTGCGCCGATCCGTGCTTTTGGGCTCCATCAGGAGCCACCACGGGGCGCGGCATAGCTCCACCCTAGCCGAAGGCAGCAAGGGGGCCGCAGGGCCTGGTACCAAGGTCCTAAGTAGGCTGCACATCCCGTCCGGTACCTGGGCGGGTGCAACCGACCGACGAACTCATCCGAAAGGGGAGAAGGAAACGGTATCGGGCGCACGGACGACCTAGCCGCTCGCCATGAGTGGGGGCTAAGTCGCCGTGTGCCTCCCTCAGAATCTAAACCGAAGGGGAGGAGGGCCCTAGTAGGGGGACCCAGAGAGCCTAGGGGCAGACCCTAGGGGGCCCTAGTAATGGGACCCAGAGATCCTAAGGGCAGACCCTAGGACCAGAAAGGAGACATCCATTGAAAAAAATAGGGGAGATCGTGCCGATCGTGTGGCTGCTGTTCAGCCTAGTCGTTATCGCCTCTCATCTGGCGCGGTTCCTCGCCCGATGAAACCCATGAAAGCCTTCTCATGGTACGGTGGGAAGTTTTCTCATCTCGACGGGCTGCTACCCCGGCTACCAGCGTGTCATCATTATGGCGAGCCGTTTGCCGGCTCGGCGGCCGTACTGCTCAACCCAGACCCCGCGCCCTACGACCCGCAAGCCTATCACGATCAGCCCCAGCTTGCTTTGTCTTTAACCGATAACTAAGGAGCAGCGAATGCCACCTATCGAAAAAGCTCGCATCGAACGCGCCGCACGGATATATCGCAGCAACCGCGAGGCCGCCGCCTTGGGCATTGCCCCGGGCAGCTTCAGCCGCCGGTGTCGCCGCTACGACATTGAGACGCCGCAAAAACGCCAGCGCCGCCAGCGTGAAACGAGGAAGGCCGAGCAGACCCAGTGCTTGATCTAAAGGAGAAGCCGATGAGCGAACTAACGAATGAAAAACTGATGTCGGTCGCCGAAGTGGCCGACTATCTGGCTGCGCCGGCGCGCACGGTGCGCTACTGGGCGCAAAAGAAGATATTGCCCGCCCTGCAACTGCCTAATGGTCAGTACCGTTTTCGACGCCGCGACCTCGACCGGTTCCTATACCGTTGCCGCATCCCACCCCCCTCCTCTCAGTAGGCCAACGCGTCGGTCGGATGGGCTTCAGGCTGGAGCGCATGGAGGTAGTGCAGCGTAGTATCTAGGCGCGAATGCCCCATCCGCGCCATGACCGTGGCCGGATCGACCCCAGCCCGCAACAGCATCGTCGCATACGTGTGCCGAAGCGAGTAGATCGTTATCGACGCATCCAAGCCCTCTTGCTCGATCATATGCACAAACGGACGACGCAGGCTACTAAACGACAGCGGACGGCCTCGATACTGGGGTTGTCGCCTACTACCCGCCACCAGCACAAAAGGCCCCAAAAGCCCCGCCTTGCTCTGCCGGTGATGCTCCTGTTGCCAAAATTCAACGAAGGGTGCTTTCACGTCGAGTACGCGCAACTCGGCATCTTTAGGCGTCCACCGCTGCCCCGTCGGCGATACCGCCGCCTGCACGGAGAGCACCCGGCGCTCCACGTCCAACCACTGCCACTGACACCAGCACATCTCCTCGTTTCTCAGGCCGGCATACAACCCCAACCGCACCACCATCGGCAGTGCCCCACTCAGAGGTCGGGTGTAGTGCAAGGAGGCCTTGAGCAGATGGTTGACCTCCTCCAAGCTGAGGATGCGCCGCGGCACGGTCCGCCGCGGGGTAGGCACGGATACCCGACGAGCCGGGTTTTCTCCCAGCATGCCTAACCGTACCGCTTGGTCCAAAAGCAGCCGCAGCTTCGTCAGCTTGTGATGTACCGTCCAAGGCGAGTAGCGTTGGCCCTGCCCCTCCAGCCAAGTAGCCAGATCCGCCTCGGTCATATCTAAGCGCGGATGGGCTTCCTGCAGCCAGCCTAGGACGCAGTCGGCCAGCCCCATGTGATTGCGATGGCTTTTGCGGGTGGCATCGCCGGCTTTGGAGTGAGTCAGCGCGTAGTTTTCGTAGGCGGCTCGAAGCGTGGTAAAATCTACGGCCTGCCTCGTCGCCGGTCCGCCCGCCGTCTGCCAAGCAATGAAGGTTAAGGCCGCCTCTTCTCTTTTTAGCCAGCCCCGGCCAATCCATTCGGTAATCTGGTCAGCGGAGGCCACCCCTGTGCGCGTGGCCTCTTCCAGCCGCTCCAACTGGCGCTTGAGAAAGCCGGCGGCTTGGCGGCTTTTCAGGTAGCGAGAGCGGTACTTTTTTTCGTCCGGCAGGGCAACCGAATAGCTGACCCGCCAGTAGGAACCTGTCTTTTTGACCGAGGCCATTCTGCCTCCGAAAAAGTTGCCACAAGATTATCACAAGAAAAAGGCTCGCGTAGCTGCCTTAACGCTACTATGACTGCCCTTATTGCCGCAACTGCCGATTGGAGAGAAGATAGGGTGCGGTGAGGTGAATCACAAGGAAAAACAAGGAGATAGAAGAAAGCCCCTGAAAAATCAGGGGCTTAGAAGATGGTGGGCGATACTAGACTTGAACTAGTGACCTCCTGCATGTCAAGCAGGCGCTCTAGCCAGCTGAGCTAATCGCCCTTATGTTGCCTAATTACAGACAGGCCAATAATATATTCCAGCATACCAACTGCGTCAAGATCGCGCCAAGAGGAGAGCAAAATGCTTACTACCTACCGAGTTGGACTCATCGGCTGCGGGCGCATGGGTGCCACTATTGACGACGAAGTCAAAGGCCGCCCCGATGCCCAACTCTATCTACCGTATTCGCACGCGGCGGCAATAGTCGCTTGCGAGCGCATGGAACTGGTCGCCGTCTGCGACCCGATTGAGGTGAAGGCCGAACGCATCCGCGCCCGCTACGGTGCCCAACGAGCTTATGCCGATTACAGGGAAATGATTGAGCGCGAAAATCTCGACGTGGTCAGCATTGCCACCCGGCCAGGTACTCACGCCGAGCAGGTGATTTTCGCCGCCGAAGCCGGCGTCAAAGGCATCTATTGCGAGAAGGCACTGTGCAACGCCGTCCACGAGATGGACGCAATGCTGCAAGTTTGCACACCGCGAGGCGTCAAATTCAACTACGGTACGCAGCGGCGTTATGCTGCACTCTACCGCCATGCGCGCACCATGATCGAGCGCGGCGACATCGGTCAGATGCAGACGGTCGTGGCCCACTGCGGGATCAGCGCGGCGCAGTGGGGGCACACGCACGCGGCGGACATGATGCTCTTTTTTGCGCTGGACGCAGAGGCAGAATTCGCCCAAGGGACGGTGCAGGCAGAGGCCGCGGATTGGGAGGGCGACCGGCTGACCGTAGATCCGAGGGTCAACAATGGATATGTAAAGTTCAAAAACGGAGTTCACGCCTACTTGGTGGGTGCGCCCGGCTGGGAATTTGAAATCAGCGGCACCGAGGGTCAGCTACGCACCCTGAGCAATGGGATGGGCTATAGCCTGCGCAAGAAAGACGAGCATGGGGAATTGCGCCCGGTGGCCGCGTCCGAAGCTCTCGTTGAGAGCGGTACGCTGCGCGGGATGGAGGACATCGTCCGGGCACTCGACGAGGACGGCGATACCCAAGGCAATCTGCCGCTCGCTTGTCGCAGCCAAGAGCTAATTTTCGCGATTGTCGAGTCGCATCGGCAGGGCGGGGCACGGGTGGCCTTGCCGTTGGAGAACCGGGCTTTATCGATTGCTCCAGATCACTACTAGCGCCAATGCAGATCAGCGCCGTCTCCTGCGAGAAACATCGCAACTCAGCACTCGAAGCCGCCGGGCAGGAATATATCGAGCGACTCTCGCGACAGGTGTGGGTCGCGCTCTGCTTAGGCAGGCGCGGGTCGGCCTGCCGGGTCGGCTGTTGAAAGGGACGTATGTCGTCGGTCGTACGTGGAAGGAGAGCCTTTCACCTCTGAGCAGTTGGCGCAGTGGCCTCAGCGGCTCATGAACCAAGGCCACTCGCACTTAGTGCTAGTAATAGGAGGGGCCGAGGGAATGCCGGCGGGGTAGAGTCTCAAATACAAGAGCAGTGGTCGCTGGCTTTTTCCCACCAGCTAGCGCGCCTACTATTGTTGGAAACCCTGTATCGGTCCTTTGACCTTTTTAAGCGGCGGACAGTGCCACAAATAGCCGCACCGCTTAAAAGTATATCATTAGCTTGTCCCAAAACCCCATGCGGCCGATGCTCTTTTCAGCGTGGATGGGCACCACGGCCAGTAGGCTATCGCCCAGCGAGACCCGCAGCTTGCCCAGTTCGTCGCCGGCAGCAACCGGTGCTGGAAATTCCTCGGGCAGATCTAGGTGGCGGACGATCTGTTTCTCCTGTTTGGGGGTGAGCACAGCGACTATGGTGTCTTGGGCCAAAACGCGCACCTCTGGTTCGACTCCCCAGTCCAGCACGACCTTGCCCATCAGTTCGCCGGTTTCGACGATGGGCACGCGCGAGAAGTTATTAAAGCCCCAGCTTAGCAGGCGGCGGGTCTCCCGGCTGCGGACGCGCGCGGATGGAGCACCCAAGATCACGGAGATCAGGCGCATCTCGTGGCGCTCGGCCGTGGCGACCAGACAGTACCCGGCGCGTCGAGTATAGCCGGTTTTAAACCCGTCAATGCCCCGGAACCTCCCTAGGAGTTTGTTGGTGGCGCGGAGTATAAACTTGCCGTTGCGGAACGGCTTGGAGCGAATGGAGGACCAAGCCAAAATTTCGGGGTACACCAAGAGCGCACGGGCAATTTTGGAGAGGTCGCGGGCCGTAGTGATGTTGCCGTTGTCGCGAGGGGTATCGTCGAGACCATGCACGTTGACGTAGTGCGTGTGGGTCATGCCGAGGCTTTGTGCTCGGCTGTTCATCAGATCGACGAAGCCCTCGGCCGAGCCGCCGATGTGCTCGGCGATGGCGACGCAGGCGTCGTTGGCCGAGACGATGACGACAGCTTCCATGAGCTGTTCCAGCGTAAAGACTTCGCCCTGAGCTAGATAGACCTGAGAGCCGCCGGTTTTGGCGGCGCGGCGGGAGGCTTGGATCGGGTCGTCCAGCGAGACCTTACCGGCTGTGACTAAGTCCATGACCACCAGCTCGAGCATCAGTTTGAGGGTGCTGGCGGGCGAGCGCTGCAAATCTGGGTTGTGGGCGAAGAGTACGGCACCGCTTTCGGCTTCGAGCAAGATGGCGGCGGCATACGGCGGGTTCGGGCCGGGGTCGAAGACAGCGGCTTGAAGCGGTACATACGACAGACATACGGCGACACACAGCGAGCGAATGTACATTGTCTCTCTCGATCAAAAAGCGGACGGGGATTACAAAACGCGGGGACTACAAAACGAAAACGGGGTGATTCCAAATGTAATAGTTTAGGCATTTTAGGTCAATCACCGATCTAACAGTAGGCGAGAAAAGCGTTGCACCATTTGCTCACGAGGACCAGCGGAGTACTTCTAGACCCAGAAAGGACGACTTATGACTGCGGCAACCATGCCTCAACTCACGTATAGCGGCAAGCCGATCGCCATGGATCAGGTAGGCGAGCTCCACCGCTCGGATGATATAATCGACGATCGGGACGCACTCTGGGAGCGGATGGAAGAAGACGGGTATTTGTTTTTGCCTAAGTATTTGGACCGACGCGAAGTGTTGGCGGCGCGGGCAGAATTGTGCGATCGCCTCTTCAAGTCCGGGGTGCTAGACCCGGCCCGTCCGCCCATGGAAGGCGTAGTGACCACGGGCAAGACGATCAATCCGGCCGCCACTGGCCCGTTTATGCCAATTTTAGCGCGCAACAACCCACCTCTGGACCAGGTACTCTACGACGGCCCGATGATGGCCTTTTACGAGTTCTTCTTAGGAGGTCCCGTCCGGCATTACGACTACACTTGGTTCCGCGCCAAGCAGCCGGGTGCGCACACGGCGACGACCCCGCATTGCGACATCGTCTATATGGGCCGGGGGACCAAGGAGCTTTATACGTCGTGGACGCCCTTCAGCGACGTGCCCTACGAGATGGGGGGGCTGATGGTGTTGGAGGGGTCGCACAAGGACAAAGCCCTGAAACAAGGCTACGGCCAGACCGATGTGGATGCGTTTTGCGAAAATGACGGCCCAGCAGCGGGCCAAATCGTCGCGGCCGCTCAAGAGCAGGGTCGCGAGTTGACACAAAAAGAACGCGAGCAAATTCGCTGGAATTCGTCTGGAGCCTACTCGCACGACGCGATTGCCGTGCGCGAGGAACTGCAGGGCCGCTGGCTGACGACCGAGTACCAGATGGGGGATTTACTGATCTTCTGCATGTATTTGTTGCACGCTAGCTCAGACAACCAGACGGACCGCATTCGCCTCTCCTCCGATACGCGCTACCAGCGTTCACACGAGTCAATAGACGAGCGCTGGATCGGCGACGACCCGCCCGCGCACGGCATCCGCGCCAAGCGGGGCATGGTGTGCTGATTAGTTTACGGATGGATCTTTGGGAAATACGGAGATGGGGCGATATTTGCCCCCCATAGAATAGAGGACTGATTGCCAGATGGTTTCGGGCGTGGGCGCGAGAGCTAGCTCGGAGTCGCCCGGGGCCAAAAACCAAGTGCCAGCGCTAATCTCGGATTCGAGCTGACCCGGCTCCCAGCCGGCATGGCCCAAGTAGAACCGCAGCCGCGGCGCGTCGGCCCGGAAAACTTCAGCGTCGGCGGACTTGATATCGAGGTTGCCGCCTAAATAGAGGCCGTCGAGAATTTTCGTCCCCCCCTCGACTAAGCCGTCGAGCCGGTGCAAAAAGAAAAGATAGCGCTGGTGCACTGGCCCGCCCTGATAGAATATCTGCCCCAACTCCGCACACGCATCTTCGCCGCCCGCGAGGTGTTGTAGGGAGTCAGTCGCATAACGCCGCACCCGCTCGCCGAGGGGCTGGTTGAGCACCAAACCCATGGTGATGTCTTCTTCCCTATAGTGGGTAATGAGCACGACCGTGCGGTCGAAGGCAGGCGCTTCGACCGCGGGAGTAGCGACTAACAGGGTGCCGGTTTGGAGCGGTGCGGGCATGACAGGTATCAGGTATAGCGAGTGCTGCTATGGACTATAATAAAGGTCGAGTGGCAAAACAACTTCCCTCAAGAGTAAGCCAAGTAACGGCGGCGAATAGCGTCAAAGGCTTGGCACGCCTCCGTCCAAGCAGCCTGCAACTCGGCAACGGTTGCACCCGCGTCGAGTGCGCGGCGGATCTGGTCGGTGCCGGCGAGGCGGTCGAAGTTGTGGATGCCGCCGGCGGGCACGCGCCAGGCGAATTCGCTCGGGTAGAGCCGACGCACGGCCGCGAGTGCCTCGAAGCCAACGCCGATAGGCTCGAAGGTTACGCGATCGAGGACGTGGACTTGGACGCCTTCGCAGATCTCGCCCGCGTACTTGCCGGCCGCCGGCTGGAAAAACACCGGGCGGAAGCCCACCCCAGGTAGTGCTCGGTTGTTGAGCGCGTCAGCTAGGCGCACCCCATAGATAAATGGTGCGCCAAACTGCTCAAAAGGCTTGGCGGTCCCCCGTCCTTCAGACACGTTCGTCCCCTCGAAGAAACAGGTTCCCGGATAGATTACCGCCGTCTCCGGGCTAGGCATGTTGGGCGATGGCAGCACCCACGGCAGGCCGGTGTCCTCCCAGTAAAAGGAGCGTCGCCAGCCCTCCATGGCGATGACGTGCAGTTCCGCACCGATTCCGTATTCCTCGTTGAAGACTCGGGCGAGCTCGCCGATGCTCAGGCCGTAGCGCACTGGGATCGGGTACTGCCCGACGAAAGAGGCAAACGCCGGGTCGAGACAATTTCCGGCGATGGCTTGGCCGCCAATGGGGTTGGGGCGGTCGAGGACGAGGAAGGGAATGCCCGCTTGGGCGCAGGCGGCCATGCTCAGGCTCATGGTGTAGAGATAGGTATAAAAACGTGCACCGACGTCTTGAATGTCAAAGAGCATTAGTTCGACGCCCGCGAGCATGGCCGCGTCCGGTGCCCGCGTTTGGCCGTAGAGGCTGTAGGTTGGTACGCCGGTGCGGTCATCGGTGGAATGGGCGATGTGCTCGCCGTCCTGTGCTGCGCCGCGGATCCCGTGCTCCGGCCCGTACAAGGCGATGAGCGTACAGAGATCGGATTGGTGCAGCCGGTCTGCTGTGGACTGCAGGTGCGCATCGACTCCTGAGTGATTGGTAATCAGGCCGACGCGCCGTCCGCGGATCAGGTCAGCGTCCGCGAGCAGGCGTTCGCACCCGAGGACGACGCGGCTCATTGGGCTGCACCCGGCTCGGGCACGAGAGCGGAGGCGCGCTGGACGCGGCGAGCAAAGTACTGGTAGTGGACGCTGCCCGAATAGACGCCGTCGCGTGCGACTGATGCGCAGCGGATGGCTCGGCTCTGGCGGCGGCGGCGATAGATATTGCGCGGATGCGCGAGGCACCAAAGCAAGGCGGCACAAGGGGCCGGTGCGCTGGACCACCGGCCTCGGCGGATGTAGTAGAGTACGGCCAACACCTCCAACCACAGGCGCAAGGGCAGCAGCCACAGCAGGCGGCTCAGCCCTGCGTTTTTGCACAGCGTGATGAGGCTATTGCGATGGTTGAAGTACGTCTTGCGGTAGGTGGCTGGAGGCTGGGAAAAGCCCGAGTAATGAAAAACCACGGATTGCGGCACGGCGCGGATCTGGTAACCAGCGAGTTGGAGACGCCAACACAAGTCGATTTCCTCAAAGTGCATGAAGTACTCGGGGTCGAAAAATCCAGCTTGGCGCACCGCAGAGACGCGGAGGAAGAGGGCTGCGCCGCAGGCCCAAAAGAGCGGTACGGACGCATCGTATTGGCCCTCGTCGCGCTCGCAGCAGTCGAAGATCCGCCCCCGACAAAAGGCGTATCCCAAGGCGTCGATATAGCCGCCAGCCCCGCCTCCGTAGTCGAAGTGCTCGGGCGCGCTGGCCGAGCGCAGCTTGGGCTGGCAGGCGGCGATCCGGGGGTTGCTGTCGGCCATGGCGACGAGGGGGGCGAGCCAGTTAGGCTCGACGCGGGTGTCGTCGTTGAGCAGCACGGCATAGCGGGTGTGAGCGGCTGCCAAACCCCGGTTGCAGGCTGCGGCAAATCCGAGATTGCGCTCGTTGCGCAAAACTTCTAGCTCGGGAAAGGCGGCTTTGGCCCGCTGCAAGCTGGGCGCGTTGCCGCCGTCGTCAACGACGAGCACACAGACGGGATGATCGCTGTGTGCATAGACCGAGGCCAAGCAGTCGTAAAGCACGTCCGCGCGGTAGTGCGGGATGACGACGGTGACGGCCTCGATCATTGGGGGGCGGACTGGTGGAGGATGCGCTCGGCCTCGACCAATTTCGGCCGCTCGCCGTATTGCTCTTTGTACTGGTGGAGGATGGCCAGTGCTCCGGCAAGATCGCCCTTGGCCTGTAGGGCGGCGGCCAATTCGTAGTAGCCCTCCCAGCGGGCCGGCGCGAGGGCGATAGCTTGGTGATAGAGACCCTCGGCGCGGTCGTAGGCCGAGTAAGGAGCTTGGATCAGCACCCCGATCAGGGCGATGATATTGTCGTAGGTGGCGACCGGCTCAATGCCCACGCGCTCGATGAGGAACCGCGCGGCCTCGTAGATGTGCTCGGTCGCTACGTCGTGCTGGCCGAGTTCGCTGAAGTAATCGGCTGCCGCATAGTGGTTTTCCCAACTTAGGTAGATATTGTCCCGCGCCCACTGCATGAGCTGCGGCACCTCGGCTCTGCGCCCCTGCTCCTCGTAGCTGCGGGCCAACTGCAAGACGCAGGCCCAGTAGTTGCCCAAGAGGCGCTCGGAGTTTTCGTCCTTGTACAAGGACGGGTCGTTGAGGCCGCGGAAGCGGTATTTTTCGAGGAGATTGCGCTCTAGGGCCTCGTCATCTACTCCGTCTGTAGGTTCGGGCGAGACTTTTACGCTCATGCCGACCATCGTCAAATAGGGGTCGAGGTTGAGCAGATTGCTGGTGGGAACAGTGATGGCAAAGTGAATGGGTTTTTTCCACTCGTTCCAAGCCAGAATTTTGATGACCATGACGTCTTGGATGCGGAGGACCGGGTACTCGGGGGGAGTGCTCACTTCTACGTTGATTCCCAATTTTTTGAGTTCCGGTGGCACCTTGGGCTCAGGCCAGTACCGTTTGTAGAAATTGACCATCTGCGTGTCGGTGAGCACCGAGTCGATGAAGTCGTCGGTGTAGCGGATGTCGATGCGCGGTTCGCGGTCGCGCAGTTGTTTGATGTACCAGTTGGTGTTCAACAGGCTCAAGTTGACCACCCGCACATCGCGCCGCACCCCTTCTACTTCCTGCAAAAACCACAGCGGAAAGGTGTCGTTGTCCCCATTGGTGAACAGGATGGAGCCTTCCTCGCAGCTAGTCAGCATGTTGTGCGCGTAATCATAGGCGATAAAGTCGCCCGTGCGGTCTTCCACGTGATAGAGCCGCGCCGCCACCCCGGCCGGCAGCAACAACCCAGCTGCCGCCACCGCCAATACCACCGCCCGATGCCGCCCCCACTGCTGGCGCACCGCCTCCACCACGCCCAGCCAGCCCAGCCCGATCCACAGCGCGAACGCCAAGTACATCCCGCCGAACACGTAGTGCCGCTCGCGCGGCTGCGGGTCTGGCATGTTCAGGTAGAACGACAGCCCAAACCCCATAATCAAGAACAGTAGCAACACCCCCCCGAACCGCCGCCAGTCCTGTCGCCCGTGCCACCACAACCCCCACAGCCCCAGCCCGTACGGCACCAGCGAAATGGATACCCGATCCGGCAGGTTTATGGTGGCCTTGCGGAACTCCTCGACCCGCTCCAGAAGCGGAAAGGGAAACTGCTGAAAGAAGTACTTCATCTGCTGATCCCAAAACTGATAGGTGCGGCTCGCCCGCGCCGTCAGCATGGTCGTCAGCATGCTCTCGGTGCCGTATTGCTCGCGGTTGAGGAACTTGAGGAACGCCGACCAAGTCTCTGGATCGTTCTCGTCGATGGCCGGATTCAAGCCGGAGCGAATGTACAACGCGCCATACGTGGAATAGCCCAGCGCGAACAGTATGAGAACGCCTAGCAGCAGGGCAAAGAGCCGTCGGTCGCGGCCGTACAGGTACGCCAGCAGCCCAGCCAGCCCCAACACCATCACCCCATTCGACTGCGCCCCCGGACCCAATGCCACCACCACCAGTCCGCCGACCGCGCCCCAGCCGACCAGCAGCACGATCAGCCGTTGCAACTGGCGGTCGGCAAACCACGCCAGCAGCATGAGCGATGGAATCGTCAACAGGCACAACATGTGCAGGCCGCCGCCGAGGCCGAACAAATAGGCCAGCACCAACAGCCAGCGATCATTGGCCGCCCCAGCGCCGCTGCCTTCCCAGTAGAAAATCAGCCACAGCCCCAAGCACGTAAACAAAATGGAGTAGCCGTACACCTCGGCTTCGGAGGCATTGTACCACTGGGTGTAGGAGAACGCCAACGTCAGCGCGGCCACAGCCCCACCGGCGAGGACGCCGATGTCGCGGGCGTCGCCCAGCGGTTGCAGGGGCTGGCCGCCCAACGCCCGCCGTCCCAATGCGACGGTCGATAGATAGACACACCAAATCGCCAGCGCGGACGTCAGCGCGGACATGAAGTTGACGCGGATGGCGACTTCGCCGATGGGAAACAAGGTAAAGACTCGTCCCAACAGCACGTACAAAGGAGCGCCCGGAGGGTGGGGCACACCGAGAATATAGGATGTGGCGATGAACTCGCCGCAGTCCCAAAACGACACGGTCGGCGCGAGGGTCTTCACGTACATCCCCAACGTCAGCACGAAAATTCCCACTCCAAAAACCCGGTGGATTACAGCGGAATTAGGCATTGGCAAATGATCTTAGGTGAATGCGCGGATAGACGATCTATTCAAATATAAGAAATATAATAGGTAAAAGGCCGCCGACTGTCCTATCCCACCAACTCGGCCGTGCCCCAAGTGCTCGGATCGCGTTCTACGCCCATGTCCGAGATCGACGACCAAGACTGGGTGCCGTGCTGCGCGTCGTGCAACAGGTACGCAAACCCCACCCGGCTAAACTCTCTCGGCGCAAAACCATTGAGGCCCGCGGCTGGCAGTTTGATCTCTAGCTGATAGCTCCGCTTGAGTCGGCGCAAGCCGGTTTCAATCGCGTCTTCCGGGCAGGGCGGTGCCTGTTCGCGGGCGTCCTCAATGGAGGTCTGGCGGGCGATGGGTTGCTTGCCGTCTTTGCCGCTGCCGCCGGGCAAGACGTAAAATCGGTGGCAGAAGCGGTTGGCGCGGTGCTCCTTGACGTCGCGAGTGTCGATGAATAGTTCGAGGCTGTCGCCGGCCGCGGGTTGGAGCGGATTGAGCTTGTAGGTGGTCTTGTTCTTGACCTCGCAGGCAAAGTACAGGCCGCTGTCGTCGTAGGACATATAGACCGAGGCAAAGGGCTGGTGGCCATCGACGGCCATCAGGTCGGGCACGTGCGCTGCGTCGTCCCAATCGCGCAAGTTGCCGTCGATTTTGGGCGGCTTCTGCCGCAGCGGGCAGCGAAAGGAAAACTCGAAAAAGGCGCGTTGGGGCAGGCGCAGATCGCTCATGCTCGCTGCGCCTTTGTCTCGCGCCGCAGCACTTCGGCGAGAATACGTCCGGTGTGCGATTGCCGGCTTTGGGCTACTTTTTCTGGCGGACCTGCGGCCACGAGCATCCCCCCTTGATCGCCCCCCTCTGGCCCTAGGTCAATGAGGTGATCCGCGGTCTTGATGACATCCATATTGTGCTCGATGACAACCATAGTGTTGCCAGCATCAACGAGGCGGTGAAGCACAGTGAGCAGGCATTCAATGTCGGCCAAGTGCAGGCCGGTGGTTGGCTCGTCGAGGATGTAGAGGGTCTGCCCGGTGTCGGGGCGGCACAATTCGGCGGCCAGCTTGAGGCGCTGGGCCTCGCCGCCGGACAGGGTGGTAGAGGATTGTCCCAAGGACATGTAGCCCAAGCCGACGTCTTCCATTATTTGCAGACGCTTGCGAATGCGGGGGATGTTCTCGCAGAGGACGAGCGCATCGCGCACCCGCATTTGCAGCACGTCGGCAATCGAGTGTCCCTTGAACTGCACCCGCAACACTTCGGGCGTGTAACGCTGGCCGCGGCAGTGGTCGCATTCGACCCAGACATCCGGCAAGAAGTGCATCTCAATGCAGCGTTGCCCCAGCCCCTCGCAGGTCTCGCAGCGGCCTCCGGGCTTGTTAAAACTGAAGCGGCCGGCTGCAAAACCGGCGACCTTGGCGTCCGGCAGGTCCGCGTAGAGCTGGCGCATCAGGTCGAAGACGCCCATTGCGGTGGCCGGTGTGGAGCGCGGGGAGTGGCCAATGGGGGCTTGGTCGATGTGGATGACCTTGTCGATGTGCTCAACCCCGTCAATTTGGTCATGCTCGCCAACCGGGCGGCTGGCCTTGTGCAGCTCGTTGGCGAGTGCGTTGAAGAGCACGCTTTCCACGAGCGAGGACTTGCCCGACCCCGAGACGCCGGTGACGCACACGAGGCGGCCGAGCGGGATCGGCACGTCGATGTTTTTGAGGTTGTGCTGGCGCGCCCCGCGCACTACGAGCTGCCCGTTGCGGCGCTTGCGGCGGCTGGCCGGGACTGGGATGTGCAATTCGCCGCGCAGGTACGCGCTGGTGAGCGACTGCCGGTCGTTGCCGAGCCGGCTTGGCACCCCGGCCGCGACGAGGTCGCCTCCTTCGCTGCCCGCGCCCGGGCCGAGATCGACGATGTGATCGGCTCCTTCGAGGGTATCGCGGTCGTGCTCGACTAATACGACGGTATTGCCCAAGTCCTTCAGGGACTTGAGGGCATCCAATAGCCGGGCGTTGTCGCGTGGATGCAGGCCGATGGTCGGCTCGTCGAGCAGGTAGAGTACGCCGGTGAGGCCGGAGCCGATCTGGGAGGCGAGGCGGATGCGTTGGGCCTCGCCGCCGGATAGGGTCGCGGCGCGCCGCTCCAAGTCGATATAACCGAGGCCGACGCGTTCCAAAAAGCCGAGGCGTGTGCGGATTTCTTGCAACAGCTCGCCAGCGATGTCGCGCTCGCGCTCGTGGAGGTACAGGTCGCTGAAGAAAGACAAGCTCTCGGCGATGGGCAGGCGGGCGACTTGGACGATGCTCTTGTCGCGGAGGTACACGGCGCGGCTGTCGGTATGTAGGCGGCTGCCCTCGCATGTCGAGCACGGGACTTGGCACAAGAGATGCCGGTGTCGCTTGCTGGTGCTCGCGTATTCGTCGAGGGTTGGCAAGACGCCGGTGTAGCGGAAGCCGAGGTCGTCCACGGTCAATTGCTGCTCGGGTGCGCCGTAGAGCAGGGTGCGCCGGGCTTCGGGCGCGAGCGCGGCATATGGCGTGTCCAAGCTGAAGCCCAAGGCATTCCCCGCGGTGGAGAGGAGGCGGGCAAACTCCGGGTCTTGTACCGGCCCCCAAGCGCGGATGGCCCCCTCGCGCACACTCAGATGCGGCACTACGACCCGCTCGCGATCGATGCCTTGGCCCAGCCCCAACCCCTCACAGACTTGGCACATGCCTTGTTGGTGGTTGAAGGAGAAGCACTGTGGCGACAGGGGCGAGAAGGCCCGGCCGCACCCCGGGCAGGAGTAGCGGCGGCTGAAGCGTTCCTCGGTCTCGTCGTCGGGCGCGGCCACGATCAGCTCTCCTCCCCCTAGCTCTAGGGCGCGCTCGACGGATTCGGTGAGGCGGCCTCGGCCGTTGGCGCGGACAGCGAGGCGATCAACGACGAGCTCGATGCGGTGGCGATGGCGGCGCTCTAGCTGGATTTTCTCGCGCAAATCGTGGACCGTGCCGTCGATACGGGCGCGGAGGAAGCCATCGCTGCGGGCGCGTGCCAACAGGGTTTCGTAGCCTTCGTTGTGGCGCGGCTCTATGGGGGCGAGGATGAGGATGCGGCGGCCGGTGGGCATCTGCTGGATGCGCTCGACCATTTCCTGCGCGGTCTGCGTACCGGCCGGCACTTGGCAGCGCGGGCAGTGCTGGGTCCCCAAGGCCGCGTACAGGGCGCGGATGTAATCGTACACTTCGGTGACCGTGCCGACCGTGGAGCGGGGGTTGCGGCTGGGAGCTTTCTGCTCGATGGCAATGGCTGGCGACAGCCCGGAGACGCGCTCGACCTTGGGCTTTTGCATCTGTTCGAGAAACTGTCGCGCATACGCCGACAGCGACTCCACGTAGCGCCGCTGGCCCTCGGCGTACAAGGTATCAAAAGCCAGCGAAGATTTGCCCGAGCCGGAGACGCCGGAGATGACCGTTAGCTGGTCTCGGGGGATTTTGACGTCGATGTTGCGCAAATTGTGCTGGCGTGCGCCGAGGATCTCGATTTCCCGGATCCAGCCGTTGCCCTCGCGGTGGCCGTTGGTCGCCGCTGGCAGCGCGGCCCGCTGCGGTTTGAGTGCCTTTTTGAGCGCGCGGCCGGTGTGCGAATGCTCGTTTTGGGCCACGGCTTCCGGCGGCCCGGCCGCAATAACCCAACCGCCGTCCTCGCCTCCTTCGGGGCCTAAGTCGAGGATGTAATCCGCAGTCTTGATGACCTCTGTGTTGTGCTCGACGACGATGACGCTGTTGCCTTGATCGGCAAAGGTGTGGAGGATGCGCAGCAGCTTATCCACGTCGGCAAAGTGCAGGCCGGTGGTCGGCTCGTCGAGGATGTAGAGGGTGCGGCCCGTGCTGCGGCGGCAGAGTTCTTTGGCCAGTTTGATGCGCTGGGCCTCGCCGCCGGATAGGGTGGGAGCGGGCTGGCCGAGCTTGATGTAGCCGAGGCCCACGTCGTACAGGGTCTGGAGTACGCGGCGCACGGGGGCCACGTGCTCAAAGAGGTCGAGTGCTTCTTCGACCTCCATTTCCAGCACGTCGGCGATCGAATGGCCCTTGTATTTGATGGTCTGGGTCTGGCGATTGAAGCGGCGGCCTGCACAGACTTCGCAGGTGACCCAGATATCGGCGAGGAATTCCATCTCCACCAAGTTCGCGCCGTTGCCCGCGCAGGCTTCGCAGCGCCCACCTTTGACGTTAAAGGAAAAGCGGCCCGGCTGGTAGCCGCGCAGGCGGGCCTCGGGCAGCTTGGCAAAGAGCTGGCGAACGGGCGTGAAAGCGTCGGTGTACGTGGCCGGGTTGGAACGGGGTGTGCGGCCGATGGGCTTCTGGTCGATGCGGATGACCTTGTCGAGGTGTTCAACGCCCTCGATAGCCGCGTGTGCGCCTGGCTCGTGCAGGGCGCGGTGTAGGACGCAGTCGAGCTGTTTGAAGACGATGTCGTTGATCAGCGAGCTTTTGCCCGAGCCGGAGACGCCGGTGACGCAGGTGAACAGCCCGAGGGGAATGCGCACCTCGATGTCTTTGAGGTTGTGCTGGCGTGCCCCTTCGACGACCAGCCACTTGCCGTTGCCGCGACGGCGCTGGCTGGGGACCGGGATAGCTTCCTCGCCCGCGAGATAGCGGCCCGTGAGGGATTGGGGGCTGTGTTCTACGTGACTCGGCGAGCCAAAGGCGACTAGCTCGCCGCCGCGCTCGCCCGCCCCGGGACCAAAGTCCACGACTACATCGGCCTCGCGCATGGTCTCTTCGTCGTGCTCGACGACGATGACTGTGTTGCCGATATCGCGCAGGCGTTTGAGGGTGGCCAACAGCCGCTGGTTGTCGCGGTGGTGCAGACCAATGGAAGGTTCGTCGAGGATGTATAGTACGCCGACTAAACCGGAGCCGATCTGGGAGGCGAGGCGGATGCGCTGGGCCTCGCCGCCGGACAGGGTATGCGCGCCGCGGTCGAGGGTTAGATAGCCCAAGCCCATGTCGCACATAAGCTGCAAGCGGCCGCGGATTTCTTTGAGCGCCTCTTCGGCGATGAGGGCGTTGGCGTCCTCAAAGGCAACGGCGCGAAAGAAGTTGCGCGCTTCTTCGATGGCAATGGCGGTTAGTTGCGGGAGGTTGCGCCCGTCGATTTTGACGGCGAGGGACTCTGGCCGCAGGCGGCCGCCGTCGCACCGCGCACAGTGCTGCACACCCATGTATTGCTCTAATTCGCGGCGCTGTTTCTCCTTGGCACCGCGAAATTTTTCTTCGAGAAACGGGATGACGCCTTCGTATTTGTCGTTGTGCGACCAACTCGAGCTACGGAGGTTGGTGTATGTGAAGGTGATTTTTTCGTCGCCGAGGCCGTAGAGGAAGCCGCGCTTCTGCTCGGCTGCGAGCGTTCCCCACGGCGTGTCGAGATCAAAGCCGAGGTGCTCGGCCGCGCCTTCGTATAAATGCAGACGCCAGCGGTTGCTACCCATCTCACCGAGCGGCGCGAGTGCTCCGGTGCGCAGGGTTTTGGACGGGTCGGGCACCATCAGGTGCTCGCTCATCAGCACTTGCGTGCCGAGGCCGTGGCAGTCTGGGCACATGCCTTGGGGGTTGTTGAAGGAAAACATCTGCGGCGTTGGCTCCTGATAGGAGATGCCGCAGGCCGTGCAGTCGAAGCGATCGCTGAGCAGGAAGTCGTCGGCTCCTTCGCGGGCCACGATGAAGGTCCCCTGCCCGAGGCGCAGCGCATTGTCAATGGCTTCTTCCAAACGGCGGTCTTCCCGCTCGTGGAGAATTAAGCGATCGACCACGACTTCGATGCTGTGGCGGCTGTAGCGATCGAGCTGGGGGGCGTGGTCGAGGGTAAAAATTTGGCCATCAACGCGTACGCGGATGTAGCCGGCCTTTTGCAAGTCGGCAAAAAGCTCTTGGTATTCGCCTTTGCGCTCTTGGACGACTGGGGCGAGGATGTGCAGGCGCGAGTTGACAGGCAGGGCGCGGATGCGTGCGGCGATCTGCGTGCGGCTCTGCGCGCCGATAGGCTCGCCGCACTCGGTGCAGTGCGGGATGCCGACACGGGCGAAGAGCACGCGCAAATAGTCGTAGATTTCTGTGATGGTGCCGACGGTGGAGCGGGGGCTTTGGCCGGCGGTTTTCTGGGCGATGGATATGGTGGGGGATAGGCCCGTGATCTGATCGACGTCGGGTTTTTCCATCTGGCCCAAAAACTGGCGCGCATACGCCGACAGCGAAGTGACGTAGCGGCGCTGCCCTTCGGCGTACAGGGTATCGAAGGCCAGCGAGGACTTGCCCGAGCCGGAGACGCCAGTGAAGCAGATCAGTTTGTTTTTGGGCAGTGTGAGGTGGACGTTTTTGAGGTTGTGGACGCGGGCACCGCGGACGACGATAGCTTGTGTTTCCATGACTTCGTGTTTCGCAAAGGGAGAGAAGCGAAAACAAAAAATATACTATACGGATGTGCAGCGGGCAAGCGGCGGAGTGCGGAATGGTGCGAAGGGGTTTTAGCAATGCGTTGAGGGATCAGGGTGCCGCTTGTGAATTTCCACCCGCAAGGCGGTAATGGACCGCTAAACATCTTCAAACATTCCCCGCGCGGTCGCTTGACGCCCCCATTTCGTCTGTGTATAATGACCGCTCGGTAATCCAGTAAAATCAATTGCTTATCACCCAAGAGGAGTTGCTAATAATGATTCAATTAGGAGCCAATTCGGTGCTTTTTGCAGGATTCGATCTAGAAACGGCGATGCGCCATATTCACCTCGCCGGTTACGACAGCGTCGAGTTGGCGGCGATCAAGGGCATGTGCGAACACTTGGAGTTGGACAACTGGAAGGCGCAGGCCAACCAAATCAAAGAGCTAGCGGAGAAATACGAGCTAAAATTACTGGCCATGGAAGAGGCCGCACTTGACGAAGAGCGCCTGATGCTCGCCTTTGCGGCCGGTGCTGAGATCGGTATTCCCGTCGTTAACGTCGGCCCGGGGGGCAAAAGCGATGTAGAGGACGATTTCGACCGGCAGGTCGCGCTGTTGGCCAAAATGGCCGATAGGGCGCACGAACACGGGGTGACGCTGTGTGCCAAGGCGCACGTGGGACAGTGCATATACGATACGCCGACCACGTTGCGGGCGATGGAGCGGATCGACTCGCCGGGGTTTGGGGTGGATATGGATCCGAGCCACATCCATCGGGCGGGGGAGAATACGGTAGAGGCCCTGTCGGCGGTCATCTCGCGGGTAAAGCACGTGCATATCCGGGATTGCGCTGTGGCAGAAGGCGGGCCGGGCGCGCCGGAGTTGCAGGCGTGTGGGCGGGGCAACATCGATTTGTTCGGGTACGTCAAGGTGCTGCACGAATCTGGGCTGGATGTGGCGGCCAACTTGGAAGTGATTGGTGCCAAGGAGTATGACTTGGGGCAGGTGGCGACGATTGCGGCAGAGAGCCGAGGGTATTTGAACGCCTGTTTGCGGGCTTGCGGTGCCCGTTAGTCGAGCCTTCGTCGCCATCCGGGTGCCGCCGGTGCTAGGAAAGCTGAGCGACGCGATGCGCCTGTTGTGGCCGGCGCAGGGTGTGAGTTGGGTGCCGCCGGAAAACCTCCATCTGACGCTGCGCTTTCTCGGCGCGGCAGAGGACGCACAAATCGCCGCGCTGAGACAGGGGCTGGCGGTGGTTGCCGCCCGGCACGAGGGGTTTGTTGCGGCTGTAGGGCAAAGCGGCTGCTTCCCCAATCGCCGCCAGCCAAAGGTTATTTGGGCTAGAGTGGCGGATGCAGACGGGCGGTTGGGTGCTTTGCAACGGGATGTTGAAGAAGTGGTGTGCGCGGCTGGTTGGGTGCCAGAAGAACGGGCCTTCCGCTCGCACGTGACGCTGGGTCGGGTGCGAACGGGGGTGCGTCCTCCAAGGAGCAAGTGGAGCGGCAACCTGCCGCAGTTGCAAGTTCCGGTGGAGGTGGTGGAGCTGATCGAAAGCATTCTCAAGCCGGCCGGAGCCGAGTATCGGACCCTGCACCGAGCGATGCTTACAAAAGATAGTGGTTAGTGATCAGTGATCAGTGGCCAGTCCCGGCCCGGCCTTGCCCCAAAGGGAGCGGGGACGGGGGACTGATCACTAAACACTGTTCACTGTTCACTGATTTAAAGGAATTCCATGACCGGCAGACCCTACATCCTCGCCGAGACCAATTGGCAGACCGTGGCGCAAACCCCTTACGAGGTGGCGGTCCTCCCGTGGGGGGCGACTGAAGCCCACAATTACCACCTGCCCTATTCGACCGATATAGTGCAGTGCGATGAAATCGTCGCGGCCGCGGCTCGCATCGCTTGGGAGCAAGACGCCAAGGTCATCGTCTTGCCGACAGTGCCCTTTGGAGTCAACACCGGCCAGCTCGACATCAAGCTGGATCTCAATCTCAATCCCTCGACCCAATTCGCCGTCCTGCAAGACTTGGTCGAGGTACTCGCCCATCAGGGCATTCCCAAACTGCTCATTGTAAACGGCCACGGCGGCAACGACTTCAAGCAGATGGTGCGGGAGCTTTTGCCACGCTCCGCGATGTTTATTTGCTGCATGGATTGGTACCGCATCGCCGATAAGGAGCTTTTCGCGGCTGGCGGCGACCACGCCAACGAAATGGAAACCAGCCTCATGCAGCACTTGCGGCCGGATTGGGTCTTGCCCCTGTCGGAGGCTGGCTGCGGCCGCGAGCACAAGTTTAAGATCACCGCACTGCGGGAAGGCTGGGTCTGGACCCAGCGCGATTGGACGCAGGCGACCGACGACACGGGCATCGGCGACCCGCGCCAAGCCACCCCGGAAAAGGGCCGCCGCTGCTTGGAGCAAGTGGCAGCCCAACTCGCCGGATTTTTGGTCGAATTGGCCGCCGCCGACCTAGGCGGTCTTTATGAGTAGGGCCGTGCAGTTCTACGCGTTCGTCGCCCCCGGGCTAGAGGAGATCGCCCAACGAGAAATCGCGGCGCGTTTGGGGGCCGAGCGACAGAGCCAGCAGCGCGGCGTGGTGTTCTTTGCGACGGACGCTCCGCCGCAAGCCTTGCTCGGATTGGGGACGACCGAGGATGTGTTCGCGTTGGTGGCGTGCGGCCCAGTGGCTGCGGCGCGGGAGGGCTTGACAGAGGCTGGCGCACTCGTCGCGGAGTCGCCGCTTTTTGAAGAGGCCGTGGGCGCGCATCGCCGCGCTCGCCCTAAGCGGATCAAGCGCATCACCTACCGGATCGTGGCCCAGCGTCGCGGCGGGCAGCAGCGCTATGTGCGCCAAGAGATGCGCCGCGCTTTGCAGCGGGCCATCGCTTGGCGTTTCCCGCGCTGGAAGCACGTGGCCGAGCAAGCGCTGTTGGAGGTGTGGGGTTTGGAGACTGCGGGCCAGTTGCTCTGCGGGGTGCGGCTTTCCGACGAGACCATGCGCCACCGCACCTATAAGGTGGCGCAAGTGGAGGCTTCGTTGCGGCCGACGGTGGCGCGGGCCTTAGTGATGCTATCTGAGCCAGCAGACGGCGACGTCTTTCTCGACCCCATGTGCGGGGCTGGGACCATTCTCATTGAGCGGGGGCTGTACGGTCGCTACGCTCAGCTCCTAGGCTGCGACATTCGCCCGGCCGCTGTGGCTGCTGCCCGCACGAATATCGGCCCGCGTTACAAGCCGATCGCCATCCGCGAATGGGATGCGCGGGATTTGCCTTTGGACGAGGGCAGCGTAGATCGGGTGGTGTGCAATCTGCCCTTTGGCAAAAAGATCGGCGAGCCGCAAGTGCTGCGTGCGCTCTACGAGGGCTTTGCCGGCGAGGTGGCAAGGGTGCTAAGAGCTGGTGGAGTGGCCGTGTGCCTGACCAGCGAGCGCACCCTGCTGGCCGAAGCATTCGGCGCATGGCCCGCGCTGTACATGGAGCGCGTGTGCCCGGTCGAAGTGCTGGGACAGCAGGCATTTTGTTGTAAATTGAAGAAGCGCGCTGAATGTTAGATCGGCGAATGAGGCATCACATTACGGACTTTCCTAAATAAGGACTGTTTAATCAGTGGTTAGTGGTTAGTGGTTAGTGGTCCGTTCCATCCGCCCCCTTGGCGACGGGCCCCGGAACATTGACGCGGGGGACCGCGCTGGTCCGGACGAGGGCTACGGGCCAGCCGAGTGATACCACCTACATGAAACCGGAATCCCCAACCGTACACTAGGAAATTCCGTCACATTACAAACACAAGGAGCTTGTCATGGCTGATTTTACGGGCCAAGTAGTTATCGTAACCGGCGGTGCCAAGGGCATTGGCGCGGGGATTTCGCGGGCGTTCGCCGGCCAAGGAGCGCAGGTTGCAGCGTTGGACATAGACGCGGAGGCTGGCGTAGCCTTGGCCGAGGAAGAGAGCCAGATCCGCTTTTTTGAGGCCAACGTGGCCAGCGACGAGGTTTGCGCCCAGACTGTGGGACAGATCATCGACGATTGGGGCCGCATCGACGTGTTGTGCAACAACGTCGGCATCCAGCCCGTGCCCAGCTATCTGCCGGCCCACGAGCTGCCGGTGGAGATGTGGGACCGGATCATTGACGTCAACCTGAAGAGCTTCTTCCTGATGGCTAGGCACTGCCTGCCGCAGATGATGGAACAGCGCAAGGGGGTCATCATCAACACGGCCAGCGTCCAGGGCTTGCAGTCGGCTTCGATGGTTTCGGCCTATGCCGCCAGCAAGGGCGGGATTATCTCCTTGACGCGGCAACTCGCGCTCGACTACGCCCAGTACGGGATCCGGGTCTTAGCGGTCAACCCAGGGGGCATCCAGACGCCGCTAGTCGATGAGGTTATCGAGGCATTCGGCCATGAGCGCGAACAATTCTTCAAGGGGTACGCCAAGATCCATCCGATCGGCCGCTATGGCCAGCCCGAAGACATCGCCAACGCCATGTTGTTCTTAGCCAGTGACAAGGCATCGTTTATGACTGGCGAGAACGTCTGCGTCGATGGCGGGCTGATGGCTAAGGGGGCGTGGGCTGAGGTCGAGGAGTGAGAGAGCCGGGTTTGTCGCGTGAGTAGTTCAGCGAAGAAGAATATATCTATAGGCCCGGCCAATTGTTCGCCCATTACTTCCTGACCGACGGCATAAAGGCCACGGCTGAGTGGCAAGCGTCTCTCGCTCAGTCCGAGGCGTTTGTCGCGTTTAGGGACGGCATTGCCCGGTGCTGTGACGCTGATTGACCCCTTCCTACTTTCCCTGAAACATCGCGTATATTCGAAGCGTAATAAAACTACAGGATTAATGGATGGAATCATGGAGGTTATTGTGCATAATGCTTATGACCTCAAATATCTGTCTTCAAGGGATATAAACTATAATCCTGCGCTCTCAAAAGATTGGATCAGGCTCCTAAAGGCCAATGGAACGATTTATGTCTTTGTGGGATTCCGGTTTATTTCCTCTCTTTACGATGTCCTAGATAGTTCGGAATGTTCTTCAATAGCTGGATTGTGCGGCATTATACGCAAGAGACAGGTAAAAAGAGAGGCTTCTATCCTCGCCACGACGATATTCTAATGTTCACAAAAAAAGAATTTATTTTTAATTTGGATGATATTCGCGTACCCCAAAAATATTACCGTGAATGTAACAACATGCGAGGGGCAAATCTAGGCGACGTTTGGGAATTTTCTCACGTTCACTACTGTAATGAGAATAGACAGAATCACCCAACTCAAAAACTGGAAGGGCTAATGGGGCTAATGATATTAACTTCAAGCAATGAAGGATCGCTAGTTCTAGACCCATTCTTGAGGTAGTGGAACGACACTCAGGGTATGTCAACAACTCAATCGAGTCGGTGTCGGAATTGAATTGAACCCTGACTACGTAAAATGTCGAAAGAACGCTTGCAGAAAGAAAATGTGATTAACGACTAATATACCTAGTGCGGCCTCTTTTTCCGCATCGGCTTCGACTGCAATGGGATATACTAGCGGCAGGTTGTTCGTGGCGGCGGCTGGCAACGCCTCGTTCAAGCTCATCAGAGCCGTCAAGATCAAACAAATCTTCTTCGTTCCCATGTGATAGGTCTTTCTTCTTGGAAGAGGGGAAATCCATTCCATCGGCGAGGGGCTGGAAGTCCATGGGGATACTCGTTGTTGTCTCCAGCAGGGCCGCATCCTTTTGTGGACGAAGGCTTCGGGGCCTGTCCGCAAAAGGATGCTTGGCTAGCGGCGCGGTTCGTCTGCGCCGCCAGCTTCTTCACGGGCTACCCGCGGCCAAGACTCGGCCTGCTTGGTTCAAGCGCTAGGTCGATGGACGTTCAGTTGGAGTGCGTAGGTGTCGGTATCGCCATCGGCATCGCGCACCGTCCAGCGAATCCCACATCGTCCGGCTGCCCTCGGCGTTCCACTGACCGACGAGGCTGTAACCGTTAAGCCGACGCAGGAGCCGCTGACGGAGTAGCGCAACGATCCGTTTCCGCCGCTGGCCGACGGCCGACTAAAACTGAAGTACTGTCCGACGATGGCTCCTCTGGACGTGCCCGACGAAGCGAACGTAGGCGTGGTATCGGCAGCGACGGAGATTTGCAGTGCGTAAGTGTCGTCGTCGCCGTCGGTATCCCGTACCGTCCACGTAATCCCGCATTGTCCGGCTGCCCTCGGCTGTCCACTGACCGACGAGGCTGTAACCGTTAAGCCGGCGCAAGAGCCGCTGACCGAGTACGTCAACGGCGCGTTGCCACCTTTGGCCGACGGCCGGGTGAAACTGAAATACTGGCCTATGATGGCGTCCTTGGACATGCGCGACGAGGTGAACACCGGTACGAGATCCTCATCGGCGTCGCGCAACGTCACCGTCGCCTGCGAGGGCCTACCGACCGTTACCCCCGAAGGCAGCAGCGTCCCAAACGACAGCGTTACGGTCTCGTCGGCGCTATCGTCGTCCTCGTTGGCTGTCAGCGTAAACGACTGCGACGACGAGCCAGCCGCAAACGACAACCACACCGTCCCATCTTTCAGACCCGCCACCGCGTAGTCGCCCGCTTCGGTGCCCGCATCCGCCGACACTTGCACCGGAATATGCACCGCCTGCGACGGCACCGGCGACAGCGACACCGTGATCAAGACCCCAGCACCCCCTTCGGTCACCTTATACGAGGCCGACCCAAACGACACCACTGAGGACCGCTGAGGCGGGGCCATGTCGATGTCCACTGTCATCATGTCGGTGGCGCGATCGTAGGTTATGTTGGTAAGTGCCAAGTCCAAGCGGTTCGGGTCCCGGTTTCTGCCGAGGCTGGGAGATGTTCCATTGCTTTTAATGCTATGATTGGTTGCTTGACGCAAACCGACTTGGCCTGTCAAGGCATTGACCGCCGTGACCTTATCCCGCCCGGGAAACGGATCGGAGAGCATGTCTTGGTATTCTTGTGTGCTCGGACGTTGCTGCTTGTCCCGAGCGTCTCGGTAGCGCCTTTCGTCGGCGACGATCAGAATAGGTCGCTCTTCCCCTCGAAACTCTCGACGCCAAATCATCAAGCCTTGCCCTTCGTTGCCCGGTGCGGCGTAGTCGTAGAACGCGAGGTAGCGTCCGCCAAACGGCTGCGTCGTGCGGCGATTGAGTAGATAGGAAACCCCGCCGCGGTCAATCCGATGCGTCGTCCCCGCCGCGATGGCGTAGTCATCCTGACTGCCAAGGATCTCGGTCGGCGTGAGCCAGCCGAGGTCCATCCGATAGAAGGGATTGATCGGATTGGGACAGGAACGGTAGCCTACATAGTAGCCGTCGTCTTCCGATCTCGGCCCCTGTTCGCCCCCACCTTGCATCAACGTCCACCCCAGCATGTTGGCTCCCCTCGCATTGGTATAGCCCGCCGTGCCCGGCACGTAGCGATTATCTGTTGCAACCCAACTCCCCTCACCATGCTCAAGCCCTAGCAGATGGCCGATTTCATGGGCGTGCGTGCCGATCCCGGCGAACTCGTCGATGTCATAGTCGTTGTTGCCCCAGCCTTGGCGCTCACCCATCACGTAGCGGTAGCCGACGCTTTCGGGAAACCGTGCCTTTGGAATGGACGATGTAGTCGCATCCACTTGCGGATGCAGCAGACCGTAGTTGTCATAGGTGGCCCCTGAATACAGGTAAACTACCTTATGACGCAAGCGGCGAGCGGTGTCATAAGAGTTATTAGGGAGGTCGTACTCATTCGTGTGCGGATACCACCCATCCACCGCGGCCTGCGCCGCCGCATACGCGTCGTCCCAGAACCAGTCCCCCATGAGTCTGGTTGAGCCACCTGGCCGCTGAGTCATATCATTTATCTTAATCTCGGCATAATGGGCCTTGGTTTCCGGCAGTTCCACCCAGCGGGGATAGCCTTGATCATCGGCCGGATTGATCATGCGCACATGCAGTTGGAACACCCCGTTGGACACCGAATCGTAGTACGCCCGCACACTGCCGAACACCTCCGGCAGCGTATGGCCTTGGTGCCGACAAAATCCGGCAGGCCGTCATAGCCGCCGCTGAACAGCCGCTCAAAATCGCGCAGCGTATAACTGGAATCAGGGTCAGGATACGCTCCGCCGTCATTGGATCCGTGAGGCCGGTCCTGGAGGTGATAGTCGTATCCGTCCGCTGACGTGGTCGCATCTTGGAAGGTGACCAGCACCACATCCAGCGTACAGGGCGAAACCCAACTAAGAGCCGAACCGCGCGCCTCGACCGCAGACATACCGAGCGTCTGTATCAGGACGATAGCGAGGAATGCGTATATAGAGTGCATCACTGAGCCTCCTCCTTGATCTGACCCCAGGACAACGACGAGGTGCTCGTGGGGGTCAACAGGTCTTCATACTCCACCGTGCGTCCTCCTAAGACCGCCCGGCGGAGGAATGTGAGGTTTTTGAATATTCTCTCATGCCCCCAGCTCAGCCCTCAACCACATCCGTTGCAACCGTAGCTCTTGACAAACGCACAGTTCTGACCTACTGGCTCAGTATGAAAGTAGAACGAATAAAAACCCACAGGGTCGGAAAACACTCTCGTCGTAACCAAGGTGTCTCCGCCGTAGGTCAAGGTGAAGAGGCTTTTGAGGTCGGAGCCGTCTGGATAATCGAGGTGATCAAGTCCGCTGGTCAAGACGGTGTAGCCGGCGGCGTCAGCCCCGTCGAAGCGAAACATAGACTGCTCGCCATCGGCGGTGCGCTCCATCAGGTGCGTCCCCTCCCAGCGTAGCTTCTTGCCGGCGATGAAATGCGGCGGGGCCGGCGGCCAGTTGGCCGGCATGTCGCTGATCACGTAATACGTCTTGCCGTCGATGACCTCCGTGCGCAATACCTCTATGGTGAAGAGGGGGAAATTGGAAGATTTATCGAGGGGTGCCTCTAGAAAGTACACGGGATATAGGGAGATAAGTCTGTCCTCAAAACCAAAAGGACCCTGGTTATCGTAAGAATGGCGGTAGGTCCACGAGTTGCCCACGGCCAATGGCAGGTAATCGGCCACCTCGTCGTCGGTGGCGGCGGCTGGCTGCACTCCGCTCAGGCTGAGCAGCACCGCTAAGATCAAGCAAGTCCTCTTTTTCGCTTCCATGATAGGTCTCCTTGGTGAGCGATGAGAAATCCGTTCCAGCGGCGAGGAGCCGACCCGAGACGGAATGGGAAGGGTACTCAACGACAATACCCCTATGTCGTGCGGCCTCCTTTTCCGCACCGGCTTCGACTTCGACGATAGATAAGCATCTTCCGTGCCAACGAGTAGGCTACGCACCAAAAAAGTCTTCCCAAGTACCCTAAAGAATTGAAAAACAGGAATTTAAAAAGGTAGGAGGAATTCTCCTACGCTTCGTTGAGCCGCCGTCGTTGCTCGGTATATGAACCACCTTTTGCTCCTATCAAACCACCTTCTGTTCCCTTGCACCACGTTTTGTGCATTTCGTGCCAGCTATCCGACCGCACACACAAAAATCCTTTAGGAATGCCCTAAAGGATTGAAAAACGTGAATCTTACAAATGTAGAAGGGAGTTTTTCTACACTGCGCCGCTCAGCCGTTGGTGCTTGTCACTTGAACAACGTTTTGTGCATCGGGGCCGCGCTTCCCAAGCCGCTAAGACGACCACGCATTTCCCACGCGCTGACGTGACTGACATCTGACCATCGCCTTTTTTGGGCCGCTATTGATTCCCACAACCATCAACTGACACTGGGATGCACAAACCATGACCGTTGAAGACCCCCTTTTTTATCTCAAGTTGCACGGATGGTGCCTCATCGAAAACGTCATCCCTGAAGCGGCAGTCAATGGGGTGCGGCAAAGTATCGAAGTCACCGCAGCCGGGTACGCCCGAATGCCAGCGTCTCGCCGAGGAACTCCGCCCTATTGCCCATAGAGGTCTATCGGGCGTTGCCCGAAGATGCGAAACCGCTGTTGCACCATTGGGTGCGGCCATAGCCCTGTAGAACGGGGACGTGCCCAGGCGTTGGTGCTTCTTGAGCCTAATGAGTAGGAGATGCTTCGCCTCCACTCCGTTGCGGCTCAGCATGACAGACCGAGAGCTGCCCACTTTAGTCATGCTGAGCGGAGTGCAACGGAGGTCACGCCTAACGGCGCGGTGAAGCGAAGTATCTCATACCAGCACGACAGGCCGGGAGTTACATGTTCGTCAGCCAGCGCCCTTTTTCCGCGGTCAGCGCATAGATCGCGCCCCATACCCCCGAGACGGAAACCTCGCCCAAAATCAACCCCAGAAAGAACGGCTTGGCGTTCTGGAACAGGCGCACGCCGCCAAAGCGGACGATGACCAGCTTCAGGAGCCAAGCAATCAGGGCCGAGAACCAGATTTGACTCGTCAGCCAGCCCACGGCAATGGCAAAGCCAACCGGGTGCAAGGGCCACCAAAACCACCGGTGCTGCGCCCATATTAGAAAGCCCTCCACAGCCGCGCCAATCCCCTTGAAGAGCCAGCCGCGCATGTTGGCCTCGGGCATGTTGAGGATGGTCGGGCCGATGTAGGGCCAGCCGTGGGCACCAGCCCAGTCGATCAGCGACAGATTAATCGCTCCATAGGTATAGGCTAGCGTCAAAGTCATGTAAGCCGCGGCCAAAAGGCTGCACACCAGTGCCAGCATCAGGCCCCAAAACAGCCGCGTCTTGGGGCCGGGGATCAGCTCGGCAAGTTTGAGGCCGTTGGCGCAGGCGACCATTGGCGAGGTGCGCGATTCGCCCTGCCAAATAAAGGTGAAGTTGAGGGCGACCAAGCCCTTGGCCCCGAGGACTGAGGTGCCCAAACCCGAAATGATGAAGTACGCCGGGACAATGGGGCTGCGGGCGGTGGCTACGCCGCCGGTGGCCACTACGCGCGCGACCAAGATGAAGAAGAGCAGACTAACGATGAGCAGGAGCGGGAGCATCCCAATGGGCACCCCCGAACGCCAGAGCCAAACGGCGACGAAGAGTAAGCTGCCCAAAAAGCCGACCAAGGCCGTGCGATAGCTGAGTAACTCCTCGCTGTCATCGACGCCGCCGTGCGGGTTCCAGAGTTTGCGTACGACTTCTTTGAGATGGGGCCGGGCGGTCCACAGTCCACATAGTACCAATACAATGACCGCACCGGTGGCTTGATGGGTCAGATCGGCTGGCTGCGAGTACTCGTACGCGCTCAGGCGCTCGGTGCTGGCGATGCCCAAAGTCTTGAAGACCCCCTCCTCTACCTTGGAGAAGACATAAAAAAACCAGATGCTAAACGCGATCTCCAGATTGACCAAGTAGAAGAAGCCGACCCAAGCTAGGTTGAGCGCAATCGGCAGGTGCAAGGTCTGATTGAGGAGGGAAAAACGGCCACTGGGGCGGTATTCGGGCACGAGTGGGAAGTAGTGGTTGAGGGCGTTGAGACTGAGCAGGATAAAAGGCACGGCAAACCCCAGCCACATTCGCTGATCCTTAAAAAAAGAAGCCACGCACACATTGGCGTCTTTCTCAATCATGTTCTGCGGTAGCTGGACCATGGGATAGGTCAGCCGCTCGTGCATTGACCACTGGCGGTGGAGGATGGCACTCAGGCAGATCAGCATGAAGCTCATGGCCACGATCAAGGCCAGCCAGTAGGCCATCGGCTCCACCCAGACGCCCCACGGGATGGCTTCGCCCTGCGGCAGACCCTCGTAGTAATTCTTGATGGCCTCAAAGTCCTGCGGCGCGATCCACGAGGGGATAAAGTCGTAGAACAGCTCGGCGTAGTTGTTTTCTGGGGTGGCGTAATAGAAGGGATAGACAATGGTACCAATGAGGAAGAACATCAGGCCCCAAGTCGGCACAGTGACCGCCATCAGCAGCATGCAGTAAATCAGGACGAGATCGGCTTTGGACAGGGCGAAATGGCGGCCGATAAGGGCCACGAACCCATTGACGGCAAAAGTCAGGACAAAAAAGAGAAAGAGGGCACCCGGCGAAGAGGGATTGAAGCCGACCCAATAGTAATTGAATACGACCCCATACGGGGCGAGCAGCCCCACCGCTAGGGAGAGGGCTATGCCGGTTAGCAGTCCCTTGATGCTAAAAGGCGATTTGGGCATGTCCGGGCCGGCGAGCTTAGTCGAGTACCCTACTCGGCGGCCGAGGCGGCCAAAAGCCCCCCATCCACCGGCAGGGACGCTCCGGTGATGCAGCCGGCAGCCGGCGAGCAGAGGAAGACCACCGCTCGGCCAATGTCTTCGGGGGTTCCCGGACGACGTAGAGGGACTATCTCATGGTGCTGCTCCCCAAGGGGTGCTGGAGCGAGTTCGTTGAAGACGTGATCGGTGTCCATGTAGCCGGGCATGATGGCGTTGCAGCGGATTCCGTATTCGCCCAAGTCAACGGCCATGCTTTCGGTCAGGCGCAAGACGCCGGCTTTGGCGGTCCCGTAGGCCGTGTCGTTCTTCCACGCCCGACGCCCGTGTACCGAGGAGGTGCTGACGATGGCTCCCCCGTCGCCCTGCGCCACCATGGCGCACGCAGCTTGCTGCGAGCACAGGAAAAAACCCTTGAGGCCCACATCGAGGTTTTGATCCCAGTTTTCCTCGCTGAGTTCGAGGAAGTGCTCGCCCGTGCCGCCGTAGGGATTGTTGGCCAAGATGTCAATGCGGCCAAACCGTTCGAGAAAGGCCGCAAACATCGCCTCGACTTGGTCGCTAGCGGAAATATCGCCAGCGAAGAATTCGGCCTCCCGGCCCATGGCGCGGATCAGGCCTAGGGTTTTGCCGACATCCTCGTCGTCGTGCAAGTCGTTGATCCCCACGTCGCAGCCGGCTTCGGCTAAAGCGAGGGCAATGCCGCGGCCAATGCGGCGCTTGCCGCCGGTGACGAAGGCTTTCTTTCCGCGTAGCAAATAGGGGTCGGACATGGTGTGCTCCTTGGGTTAGACGATCTCGGGGTGTTCGTGTATCGAGGGAGTGGCCATAATGCGCTTTTGGCGTTCGGTCAGCTCGCCGTACTCTTCGAGGTTGTAAAACTCCTTGGCCCACGTCGAGTAGCCGGGGCTGTACTTATAGAGCAACGTGCGGCGCTGGTGCTCGGCGCACCACGGCATGGTGCCGTGGATGAGGGCCTCGGTAAAGAACAAGGCATCCCCGGCCTTAGCTGTGGGTTGGACGACGTAATGCACATCGCGCTCAAAGAGCCTGACATTTTGGGGCAGGTTGCGAGAGTAATTGGTCTTGTGGCTGCCCGGCACGCAGGCAAAGCCGCCGTCGCCCGCATTGGCATCGGCGAGAAAAAAGGTCACCACGCTCAGGCCATTGCGCATCTGGCCGTCGCGGTAGCTGAACCAGTGGTCGGTATCTTGGCTGGGGCCGCCGTGGAGACCGCCCCGGGTATCGCCTCGGTTCATGATAATGGCGTAGTCGTGATCGATTCGGACTTTGGGGCCGATGAGTTCGATTAAGTAGGGCAGCATTTTGGGGTGGTCGATCAGGTTTTTAGTGGCTTGGCCCCAGTTGCTGGCCTTGTTCAGGTCGTTGCGGGGATGATTGTCCCAGCCGGCAAGGCGCCGGTCCACCAGCGCGTTGAGCTCGTCCAATTCCTGTGGGCTGAGGACGTCTTTGATGACCAGATAGCCCTCCAAGTCAAAGACGAATTTTTCTTCTTCGTTCATGGCGTGCTCCTTTACGCGTAAATGCTCTGCATCTGATAGACGTCGAGCGAGAGCAACTCGGCACTCTGGCCCTGTGCGCGCAGCGAGACCCCGACGCTGTCGGCGCGGTCGGGATAGACCCGAGCCGCCACGCATTGCTGGTCGTTGGCAAATACTTCGACGACGCTCTTATCGACGAAAATCCGCAGCTTGAGCGTCTCGCCCGGAGTGAGGACGACCGGGGCGGTCTCCGGGGCGCGGGAGAGGACATCGGGCGCGACAGAAGAATACGAGGTGTCGAGCGAGATCAGACTCTGGTGAAGGTCGCTGCCAAAGACGCGGTTGCTGAAGCCCCGGTTTTTGAAAAAGGCGATGCGTGTGTACTCCTCCCTGCCGGGAGTGCGCAGGACGTTGAGTTCGACCATGGGTGCGTCTTTGGGATCGATTTCGGCGACGAGTTCCATGGCGTTGCCGCGGACCGCATCGAGGACGAGCTCTTCGTTGGCCGGGAGGGTGGTCTTGCCGACGCGCTGGTGGTCCCGCCGAAGCGACGCGAGGTCGCCAGCCGGCTCCATGGCCAGCTCGTCGCCGACGACAGTCAGCCGACGGGGCAAGGTCATAATTTGGTTCCAGCCCTTGGTCGGTTTGCCGGGGTTCATGTTGAAGATGGTCAAGACGCCGCCTTGGCCATCGGGAGTGGCCGAAGGGGCGTGGACGCCCGAGGGCACGGCCGCACCGAGGTTGAATTTGGCTCCGTAGGTCACGACGAACTTGTCGCGTGCGGTGTCGTAGTCGCCGAGCAGGTATTGACCGCCGCTTCTATGGCTGAAGAAGAGGAGGATGTGGCGGTCGCCGATCGGCCAGAAATAGGGGCAGGCTCCGTCGTCGCCGACTAGGGTGAACCCATCGTCCTCCACGAAGGGGTGGAGATACTCCCAGTGTTCGAGATCATTGGACTTGAAGAGAAAATTGGCGCGCACGGGCTTGCCGGCTGGACCTTCGGGCTTGGTGCCCGCCGAGAGCGAGTAGTACGCGTCGCCCTGCTTCCAGATGCAGGGGTCAAAGACGCGGTAGGGCTGGCCGGGCTGGATGGGGATCACGGCCTTGTTGGCGATTTTTTCCCAGTTGAGCAATAGCGGGTCCGAAGACGTAGCGACCATGTTGCCGACCTCGGTGCCGTGGTACATGGCAATGACGCGTTCTTCCTCGACTAGCGTAGCTCCTGAAAAACAGCAGCGCTCTGGGTTCGGATAGATGCAGTAGGGCAGGTCGCGCCAGTGGACGAGGTCGTCGCTTGTGGCGTGGCCCCAGTGCTGGCGGGTATCCTCCGGTGGGTAGGCTTGGTAGAAGAGATGGTAGCGGCCCTGCCAGAAGCACAGTCCGTTGGGGTCGTTGAGATTGGCTTCCGGGTTGATGTAGTGATAGATAGGGCGGTGTGGATCGCCGGCATACGAGCGGCGCGCTGCGAGCAAGCGCTGCATCAGCGGGTTGGTGGCCAGCGCCTCCTCTTGTTCGGCCAGCGTGTCGGGGAAGGTGTAGTAGGGAACCTTTGAAGTGTAGTCGGGCGCGGACATGATCTTAATTCTCCAGGTTAAGAGGGTTGAGTACTGAATTGGGTCTATGCAATGCACGATTTCAGGTCATCTAATCAAGTATTGTTTCTTGTAGGCTGCAATCCGCCGCTGCGAGATCTATCCAGCCGTTTGGATGTTTGAATCGCGTACTTTTGGAATCAAGTATCCTGTCGGCCACCTCTACCAAGCCATTGTAAGCCTCATGGCGACTTTCTCTGTCAGAGTTGGGCACCGGCGCAGATGTAACTTGAGACATTAGCCACTCGGCAAGAAATGGTGGGTTCTCTGAAACCTTCACCCCAGCGGTAGCAAACAGCGGGACGAACTCCTCGGTCAATGCCTTCCCTTGGTCGTTTTGCCAGCGCAACTTAAATGCGGCAATTATTCCTATCTCTCCTACAGGCGATAGGACCGAGGCGTACAGACCTTTAAATGCTTGTGATTTCGCCAACTTGATCAAATACTGAAAAAACTTCGTTTCAAAATCGAGTAACACGACACCTCGGAGCCGGTGCGCAAGCCGCCGATTCGTCGTAACTCTCACCACCGTTCGTTGACCAAATTCAGGAAACTCACCTTGTATGTCTTTGGGTAAACGGATTTCCAAAACGTCGCCATCGTATAGAGTAGTTTGCAGGTCAATATCAGCGATCTGCAACATATTGCGAATGAACAGATCGACGTGTTGCATCGTAAAGCCAATAGTACCTCCTAGAGCGTTCGGGTCGTAACCCGCAACGTGAGTAAACACCTCATCTTGCAATTTTTTAGCCTCTCGCGCTCGTTCCAGTGCTCTGTTGATCTCTTCTCGTGTACGCCTGATGTTCATATCCGTTGCCGACCTCAGAATTGAGGCAAGGTCCATATTTTCCAAAATTTCGCCCAAAATTTCGGCATCAAGTCTTTCACTATATTCCTCGCCTATGGGTGCCATGTCCTGCACGATGTTGGTTATCCGTTGAAGCATCAAATCAATCGCAGAGTTATCGAAACTGTCTCGAGCGTGTAGGTTGAAGACGACGACTTTTTTCTTTTGACCATAGCGGTATAATCGGCCGATACGCTGGACCAGCCGGGACGGATTCCATGGTAAATCGTAATTTACCATCACATGACACGATTCATGTAGGTTGATACCCTCGCCACCGGCTTCCGTTGAAACCATAAATTGCGCCGACTCGTTGAACGTGCTAATGGCCCTCAGTTTCTCGTCCAATCCCATTGAGCCATTTATCTGCTCGATTTCGCCTACTTCGGGGAACTGATCCTCAAGAGCTTCCTTGAGGTAGGTTTGCGTTCCCCGATATTCTGTAAAGACCAAGAGTTTTTCTCCTTTCTCAACAAGCGGCGCGACAACTTCACTGAGAAACATTTGTAGTTTTTCGTCGTTCTCATGCACGGCCTTTGCTGCCTCAAGCAAGCCTTCGATCATCTCCCGTTCGTGCGCGAAAAATTCCTTAGCCCCAGTGTTTGGTACGCTCGTTACAAGATCGTCTTGATCGTCCCCACCCTCGGATAGGTCGTCTATCGTCAATTCCTGCTCTATACCATCCTCTTTGTATTCATTCAATTCGCCAGATAATTTTTCTAACCGCAGCCGGAGGGCGCGTTCGATCGCTGCGATGCTAGACGAGGCGAGTTTTCGGTATGTCGTCATAACGAAGCCGATAGCACGTCCGGTACTTCCTCCCCTTTCACACGATCTATAACCGTGTCGCAGATACTCGTCTAGAAATTTTTGGAATTTGAGCGTTTCCCTTGATGGCTTCACCGGAATCCGATGTATGTCTTGCCCTTTGAATATGAACTGACCATCGGCGTCAGTAACCTCGCTTTTGCGATTTCTCAGGATCAGGTTGCTCACGATTTCTGGATTGAATCTAAGTGTGTGTATTTGCCGGCTCAGGTCAGGCCGTACGAGTTCCAAGATCGATATGAATCGATCCACATAACCTTGATGAGGGGTACCGCTTAAAAGAAAAAAACCATCGGACATCGGCCGCAGCATTTCTGCCAATTTATAGCGATCTGCTCGTTCGCCACTGGCATGTCGGGTGAGCTTGTGACCCTCGTCGAATACGACGATGTCCCATCCACCGGCCTGCCGAAATATATCCATGTGATTTTCCCGTTTGGCGAGGTCAATGGAGACAATTACATGGTCGTAGCGTTTCCAGTGTTCATGATCGTGAATATTGAAATCACGTCCGTATATCATAAACGCTTGGTCAAACTTGTACTTGAGTTCGTCTTGCCATTGTCGAGTTAGACCAGCCGGCGAAACTACTAGCACACGACGTGCTTGCCCTTTGCGCTTGAGAGCTGCAAGAAGTAATCCAACCTCGATAGTTTTGCCTAGTCCGACATCATCGGCAATTAACCAGTTGTAGTTTCCAGAACTCAGAATCCGGTGGACGAGCTGAATCTGATGCGGTAGCGGATCGACATCCAAGCGATCTAGCGAACCAGTCAAGTGGTTCCAGTTTTCGAGCGCATGTGCCAAAAGACGAAGACGGAATCTTTCGGCGTGATCTTCAGTACCCGTTTCGGTGCCCTCGTAACGCATTCTTACTGTCTTGATTCGACGTAGATTCTCATAGGGTATCGAAACCACACGTCCGTTGTCATCGAGTTGAACGAGACACATATCGCTTGATCCTATCTTCTGTTGGCCGACGATAGTTCCTTGTCCTAGGGTTTTGCGTGTCGCCGAAATCGGCACATCCTGAACGGCCCAGCCCCTTTGAAAACCTGACTCCAAGTCGCCAATATCTAGCCATTCTTGCCAAGAGCGATTGGATGTTCTCCAAGTAACTTTGATCTTCAGGGAGCTTGTTTTTTGGTCCACTACTTGCCCCAATAGTCCCTTATTGCTGCGCCGTTGGACCCAACAACCTTTGACCGGGATTAAAACTTCTGTTGTCATTTCCGTTTTCCTCGCCATAAGTCTATCTCAGGAACTGAGTGGGCCGCAGTCGCAGTAGTACGTTCAAGCACATCGATATCTTTCTCACATTGCCACCGCTGACTCAAGCCGTAGTCCAAAATTTCGGCATCTAGATTTTGTATTTTCACTTCGATATAGGAGGAGAAACTCATGTAGTAGTCACGGGGGGACCAAGGTGGCAACCTCAGCCATTCGTCAAGCCAATCGTCATCGATCATCATCTCCGGGGGGAGATCTTTTCGTACCAAGCACACACGGTGTGCAGCAATCCACGTAAATGCCGTCGCGCCGTTGGAAAGCCTTCTGACTCTGTATCTCCAAGAATAACGTCCTTTCCACCAGTCCGTTCGCTGTCTCCAGATACTTCGCAACTCCACCATCGCCTTCAGGGTCTCAAAATCTAGTCCCTTCGACGCTATTCTTTTTATTGCTTGGAAGGTACTTGAATGAGAATAATCCGGATGCTCAAATAAGTCTATCAAGTAGGCCAGGGCGCTCTCCTGATCGCCGTGGCTCGTCAGATAGAGTAAGCTCGCTAGGTCCGCTGCCTTATCACGGGCACGTCGGATCGACTGCCTTCCTCCTTCAGGCTCAATCTCCCATGGCGTTTGTTGAGCGTCCTCGTCAAATTCGGGAGTGTCGTCGAAGAAGATCTCTGAATCCTCGTGTACCGAATCGCCAGAATCGCTGTATTCAGATCCATCGTCCTCTGTCTCATAGGGTAGATCGTCGTCAAGCCAATCTTGATCTTGGTCTGATGACAAAGCATCATCCGCCGACTCCATTGGCTCAACATCGGCGCAGACCATGTCCTCTGTCGCCTTCTCAAGGGCGTTCCTATCTTCCTTGTCTTCATATCCCATCGCAACGGTATCATCTACCGTGGACGCCCTTTCTGTTCCGGTTTTGTCTTCGCTGGAGAGTATATCTTGTAGCTCATCAGATTCTGACGAACTCACTTCTTCAGGTACAGAATCACGAACGCCGCCATCCGCGTCCGCTTTCCGCGTTTTCTCTTTATCATTTAGTCCTATATTTTCGCCTGCTCCCGTCGTGCCTTGGGGATCCCACGGATCGAAGACTATTTCGTCCTCGATCTCAGTCCGATTTAGCAGCCAGGCCGCTTCCTGTTCCAAGGCGGGGTCGGATATGTTAGGGACCTTTGATATGTAAGCGGATGATGCGATCATGGAATTAGCCTCCCAGTTTGATGAGTGGTCGTTACGGCAGCGAGAAAGTATAGGTCTTGCGCGGGCGTCAATCCAGTCTTGGACAGAAGGCAACGCGCCACCGCCCATGCAGTGGGTTTGACAGCCGCCGTGCGAATACGCTCTATTCCCTTTATTTAGCCGAAGCCGTGGCACAGCCTCCAGACCGCTTCGTCGGTTTGGCCTGCTTACCTCGGCAGAACACCGAGGATGCGCTGGTGGAGCTGGATCGCGCCGTCGGCACCCTCGGCCACCGAGGGGTGATGCTCTATTCGCGCATTGCGGGCGTCGAAGTCGATGACTTGGCGTTGGATCCGCTGTATCGGTGCATCGCCGAGCTGGGCGTCCCGGTCGTCCTGCATCCGAGCGTTCCACCTTGGGCCGAGGCCATCAAGTGCCACTCCATGATCCCCATGGCAGGTCTGATGGTACATCAGAGTTTTGCCACTTTGCAGTTGATTTTGGGTGGCGTCCTCGAACGCCATCCCCAACTCAAAGTCGTGCAGCCATATCTGTGGGAGCGCGTCGATCACCAGACCGGCACCTTGCGCCGGGGCCAAGCGCAGATCAGCCAGCCTGTCGGCAAGTAATATGAACGAGTTTATTTAGACGTAGTCTCCCCTTGGCCGCCAGCGCTGAGGCTCGCCTACGAGTTTGCTGGCAGCGACCGGCTGCTCTTTGCCAGCGATCATCCATGGGTGGAGATCGACGTGTTGAGTTGGCTGGTGGAGGATATGGACATTCCCGCCGAGGACAAAGACGACATTTTAGGGCGCAACGCCTGCTCATTGTTCGGGATCGGCGGCTAATCGCGCCATTGCAAAAAGGAGCCTGTCTTTTATGGTCAAACCCGAAGTGCTAGACGCTTTTAAAGAATTCGACTCGCCGACGATTTTCAACGCCATTGTGTTAAAGTGCGGCCTACCAAATGAAGAGTACACCGGCCACCGGATTCGCTATCTGTTGCCGGAATTGGGGCCGGTCATCGGCTATGCGGTGACCGCGGAAGTAACGACCAACGATCCAGACTCCGTGGCAGTGCCTTGGGAAGGGTACTATGAAGCAATCGATGCTATGGAGGCACCCGTATTCGCGGTGGTCAAGGATGTGGACTCGCGCCCTGGACGCGGGGCTAGTTTTGGCGACGGTATGGCGCGGCTGCACCAGCGGCTAGGTGCGGTGGGGGCCCTTGTCGATGGAACGGTGCGCGACTTGGAGGGGATCCGCCGAGTCGGGCTGCCGCTCTTCGCCTGGGGGATGGTGCCAGGACACGGAGTATTTAACGCGACGCGGATTAACACGCCGGTTTCCGTAGGGTCGGTGCGGATTCGGCCGGGAGACCTGATCTTTGGCGATGGCGACGGATGCGTGCGCATTCCGCTGGAGCACGCAGAAGAGGTGCTGGAATTGGCAGCAGAAGTGCGGGCCAAAGAGGCAAAGATTTTTGCACTGTACGATTCAGATGATTTCTCCCTCGCCAAGTGGCGAGAATCCCGCACGTAGGGGCAACCCTTGTTGTCGCCCGCCAATCATCATAACAGCCAGTGCCCAGAAACGGAGGACAGCATGGAGACCACCACAATAAAAATTGATCCTAAAGAAGAAATCGGCTTTATGAAGGTTGATGAGACCGATTTTGCCACTTTCTCCCTGAGCCAGCAGATCCGCCATCTCGAAGCGGAGGGCTATGTGCTCCTGCCGGATGCGCTCGACGCCGAGCACATTGCGGCGCTGAAGGCCGAGCTAAAAGACCTGCCGATGACGCACAAGGACTACAGCAAGGCCCAAACGGTCCACCACGAGCCCCAGTGTACTAGCCGAAGGGTGGCCGAGCTGATCGGCTATCCGCCGATCGCGGAATTCCTCAAAGCGCTAATGGGGCCCGATATCGTATTCACGCACGGACTTTTTACCCGCACCCTCTCTGGCTCGCCGGGCATTTCAATGCACACCGACGGCCAGCCTTATGGCTCGTCGATCTTTGGCTACGAAGGCTCTTCACCGCGCCTTTTGCGGGTGCTCTACTACCTCGACGACCTACCGCCCGATCGTGCGCCCTTCCGGCTCATCCCGCGCTCTCATCTTTCGTTTCACGCCCAAGCCAACCCGTACGTGCGCTATGTCTCGCACCCGCAGGAAATCACGCTCTGTCCCAAGGCCGGTTCGGTCGTCATGATACCGGCCCTCCTCTTCCACGGCACCCATCCCAACAAGGATTTGGCCCCTCGGGGGCTAATCCAGTTTGGATACCGACCGGCTTGGGCAGGGCCGATTCAGCCGATGGAGGAATGGGACGAGGAATGGGTGGAGAACGCGCCGGCAGCGGCCAAACCTTTTCTCCACAGCCGCAACACTACCGGCAAGGAGTGGAAACAAGTACACAAACCCCAAGGCATGCAGCGCGACGCGCCGGGTATCAATCCAGATCGCTGGGGAGACTAAGGAAGGAGGACATCGTGAAACTAGCTGAACTCACCTGGCCCGACTTGGAGCAAGTGTCCAGAGACTCGGTAGTAATATATCCCATAGCAGCGTTTGAGCAGCACGGGCCGCATCTGCCGTTTATAACGGATACCGCCGAGGTCGCCGCTATCGTCGATCGCCTCGACGCGGAGATTCCCGATCAGGTTCTCTGTCTCCCGGCCCAGTGGCTGGGCTATTCCCCGCACCATCTGCGGTTTAAGGGCACGATAACAGCCCAATCAGAGACCCACATCAACATGATTGTCGATACCGTAAGCAGCATGGTCCACGCCGACTTCGACAAGATCGCCATAGTCAATGGCCACGGCGGGAATGTTCCCAATATGAACGTCGCCCTCCAGCGTCTGATGGAGAAGCGCCCCGACGCGAAAGTCTATGGCACATCCTGGTTTGCCTATGATGAGCTGGGCCAAATTAGGGAGGCGGGGCCTCATGGCTGGGGGCACGCGGGCGAGATGGAAACCTCGGTGATGATGGCCCTGCATCCCGAGTGGGTCAAAGCGGACCGCTTGCAAAAAGACGGCCATCCGCCGCAGTCTGAGCGCGCCGCCCAAGTCTCCCGCTACCGATGGATCCACGAATCGACCGACCAAGGAACTTACGGCGACCCCACCTTTGGGTCTGCCGAAAAGGGAGAGCGCTTCATCCGCGCCGCGGTTGGGGTGCTAGTCCACATCGTCGAGGATATAAGGAAGGGGCACTTGTAGCGTGGACTCGACTTTTTATGACGGATATAACTTGCCTAGCCAGCACCAAGTTGCGACAGTAAGGCTGGCTTTCTTCTAGCGGAGGACTACGACATGGAAAAGGCAAAAAACCAGCGCAAAATAAACTGGTATCGGTGCCCCTTGCCGCGCGAGACGCTCAATGGGCTCAACCAGCGCAGTGACTTTTGGGGGCTACTGCAAACGCTGGGACATCTGGGTCTGCTGGCAGCGACGGCCGCGGGGGCTTGGTACGCGGCGGAGCACTTGGCCCTGCCGTGGTTGCTACTGATCCTCTTTTTTCACGGGACGTTCTACGCCTTTTTGCTGAACGGCTTCCACGAGTTGTGTCACTCCACGGTCTTTAAGAGCAAGTCCCTCAACTACTTCTTTCTGCGCGTATTCAGCTTTTTAGGCGCGTACAACCACATTCATTTCTGGACTAGTCACACCGAGCATCACAAGTACACCCTGCACCCGCCCGACGATCTCGAAGTGGTCTTGCCGGCCCAATTGCGATTCGTGGATTTTCTCAAGAGTGCCGTTGTAAATCCGTGGGGCTTGTACGCCCGCTACAAGACGACGGTGCGGCGGGCATTCGGGAAATTAGAAGGCGAATGGGAGCTGGTGCTCTTTCCCGAGTCGGCACCAGACAAGCGGCGACGGCTCATTCGCTGGGATCGCTTCTTGCTAGTGGGTCACGCCCTAATCGTGGTGGTGTCCTTGTACTTCGGCCTGTGGCTGGTGCCAGTGCTCATTACGCTGGCCCCGTTCTACGGGGGCTGGTTGCTGTTTTTGTGCAACAATACCCAGCACATCGGCTTGCAGGACGACGTGCCGGACTTTCGGCTCTGCACCCGCACGGTCATCTTGAATCCGTTTTTCCGCTTCCTCTACTGGCACATGAACTACCACATCGAACACCACATGTACGCCGCGGTCCCATGCTACCGGCTCGGCAAGCTACACGCGGTAATCAAAAGCGATCTGCCGCACTGTCCGCGGGGGCTATACGAGGCGTGGATGGGCATCGCCGCCATCCTCAAGCGGCAAAAGGCCGAGCCAGGATACGAATACGTGCCGGAATTGCCCACTCCCGTCGCGGCTTGAGGGAGTGCCTTAACTACATGACACCAACATATTGATAACGTGTTATTTGATGTTGCTTGGTTCAAAGATGAGCTCGACGACCATCGCCGACGCCTGCGAGCTCGGTGCGAAAAAACAGAGGACGAGTCTTTGAAATTTTGTATGTGAGCGCGGTTGATTGGCGATAGATTTTCCATCCACTATGCGATTTTTTAACATTATGGTCTGTGTGATAACCCCGATCTGCCTCGCCTGATCGAAGAAAGGTTTGACTAGGAGGCTGCCGTGGAATTGACCAAGAGGCCCCGACGACTCAGGCGCTCAGAAGCGGTGCGCAGCTTGGTGCGCGAGACCCACTTGCGAGTCGATGATCTGATCTGTCCGCTGTTTGTCACCGAAGGCGAAAAAACGCGCCTCCCCATCGACGACATGCCCGGCCAATATCGCTTCTCGGTTGACGAACTGGTTGATGAATGCCGCGAGTTGTGGGATTTGGGCATCCCGGCGGTCAACCTCTTCGGCTACTCGACCCAAAAGGACGATAAGGCCACCCAGTCCTACGACCCGCAGGGCTTGGTTCAACGAGCGATCCGCAGCCTCAAGGCTGCGGTGCCCGAACTATGCGTGCAGACCGATGTGGCCCTCGACCCCTATACCCACCACGGGCACGACGGCTTGGTCGTCGATGGCGAGGTCGTCAACGACGAGACCATAGGGGTGTTGTGCAAGATGGCCCTTTCGCACGCCGAAGCCGGCGTCGATTGGGTCGCGCCCTCAGACATGATGGACGGCCGAGTCGGAGGCATCCGCCGAGCACTCGACGCGGCCGGTTATAAAAACGTCGGCATCTTGGCGTATTCGGCTAAATATGCCTCGTGCTTTTACGGCCCGTTCCGCGACGCGCTCCAGTCAGCACCCAAGAAGGGCGATAAGAAGAGCTATCAGATGGATCCGGCTAATGGCCGCGAGGCGCTCAAGGAGATCGCGCTCGACATTGAGGAAGGAGCCGATGTGGTGATGGTCAAGCCGGCGCTGGCCTATCTCGACGTAATCGCCGCCGCTCGCCAAGCCTTTGACGTGCCGATTGCCGCGTACAATGTCTCTGGCGAGTTCGGGATGATTGTGGCGGCTGCGGAGCGGGGATGGGTCAAGCGCGAGCAGGCCGTTATGGAAGTGTTGACCGGGATCAAGCGGGCTGGCGCAGACATGATCTTGACGTATTTCGCCAAAGAAGTCGCCGGGTACTTGCGCGGATAACTCAACCATGCAACTCAAAGACAAAGTCGCTCTCATCACGGGCGGGGGTCGCGGCATTGGCCGCGCTATCGCTAAGGGCTGCGCTGCCGAGGGTGCGCAAGTCGCTATTGCTGCGCGCAGCACGGCTCAGCTCGACGAAGTCGCCGCGGCGATTGACGCACAGGGCGGCGAATCCCTCGCTGTGCCGACCGATTTGCGGGTGTGCGCAGAGGTGGAACGCCTCGTGCAGAAAACAGTAGAGCGGTTCGGTCGGATCGATGTTCTCGTCAACAACGCCGGCATCAATCCACGCGGGATGTTTTTAGACGCGACGGATGAGCAATGGGAGCAGGCGTGGCAAATTAACGTCATGGGCGTCGTCCGCTGTTGCCGCGCGGTATTGCCCATTATGCAGCGACAGAGCAGCGGGAACATCATCAACGTCGGCTCCGGCATGGGGCAGGTCGGCCACGCGGGTCTCAGCGTCTATTGCGCGTCCAAAGCGGCCTTGCACGGATTGACCCAAGCCATCGCAGAAGAAGTGTGGAGCGAGGGCATCATCGCCAACGTTCTCATACCCGGTCCGGTCAAGACAGAGCTATCAAAACCTTCTTGGCAAAAGGCTAGCAGCTTTCGCGCCGCAAGCGACCCGTGGAAGGAGCCAGAACAGGTCGTCGCCTCGGTGCTTTTCCTCGCCGCGCAGCCTCCAGCCAGTGGCATGACCGGCCAGATTCTCAGCATCATGCGTCGCACTAGTCCTTAAGAGCGTCTAACATCCAGCGGGGCTTTCAATCGTGAAATGGATGCCGATTGTTATCGATGCGGCAACCGCACTGTATGGCTGTAGCCCAAAAGTTCAAACTGAAACATATTCTGATGGACGGGTCAAAGCTCAATAGTACTACAAAAACGAGGCAAACGAGTTAATCAAACACGGGCCCTATACTGCATATTATATGAGCGGCAATCCGCAAGAACAGGGCATGTACAAGGACGACAAGGAAGATAGAGAAATTGCCTACTACTTCGAAGATGGGACCAGAAAATCGGCAGAGACCTATAGAGCAGGTAAACTCCACGGTCCCTTTACAGACTATTATGAGGATGGAACCAAACGTTCGGAAGGAACCTATCAAGCGGGGCAGTTCCACGGAGCCTATACCAAGTACTATGCAAACGGGCAAGTAGAATTATCCGTAGTCTTCAAGGACGGTCAATGGCACGGCCCCTATATCACCCTCTGCCCGATGCGCGTGCGGATCAGCAGAGAGCTGCCCGAACCGACCACGTCAGGTTCCCGAGACTGGCCCGGCCGCCCAGATCAATCACGTCTGACTCGTAGTGCCCCACAAGGGCGTATCCATTGCCCCAGACCTCGAGCTCGTCAAATCTCCCACAAGGTGGGATCGGGCAAGCTGATGGTGTCTGAGATGGCCACGTAGCGCACCACCTGCAAGGGGAGTTTTATACGGGCGAAAGGGTTGTCCGTCTGGGCCTTCTCCGCTACCAGCGTCCAGTCTTTTACGACACTGAACCAGTGCCCTCCTAGAGGTAGTTTGAGTTCACTGAGACCAACCCCATCGTGGACCCAGACTTGGTATCCTCTCATAAAGGCTTGTTCTAACCCTTCCCGGGGATAGAAGCTAAGACTGTCCACGCCGAAAGGTAGGTCCAAGATCAGAGTTACAGGGAGATCCGCTTTGTTTACTCTGCTCTCTACGTTCCTGTCGGACAGATCCGGGAAAGCCGCACTGTGGTCGCCATTGATGGTTTTGGGCAACAACTCCACCCCTAGGCGAAAATCGGAATCTACCCACCCACCCCTGTCCATAGAACTGAGGGACAAATTCTGGTTCGACGCGAAGACAGGTTGAAGCCAACCCTCCTCCGCCGTGTCGTCTAGCCCCTCAAAACTACCTGCAGCACTCCATGGATGGTCCGCGGTTCCAACCGTCCATCTAGCAGCTCCGAAAGCTGATTCTGCAAAGAGCAATAAGGCGCAGCTTATCGGCAGCAACAGGCCATATTTTCGTCTGTTCACGTTCATCTCTTGCGCCTAACCCTTAACTGGAACCGAGCCCGGCGAACACCACGATGAAAGCACTTGTGATGGTCTCTGGAGAGTCTCTGTTTTCAAACTTCCTTCTCTCCCACTGGTGGCCAATGTTCATAATGACCTCATAGCCCAGGTAGTTGTTATTGATAGAAACCTGCGACGTGATGACGCTGCCGAAAGAATCCCCTGTTCCTCACCCAGTAGTGATCGCCCTGCTGGTACACGAGGTTGATAGGAACCGATCGGATGCCTTGCAGATCGAATCCATCTACCAAGTAAACATCCAAGTCGCCATCGTTGTCATAGTCGAAGAAAGCCCCGCCCGCTCCGGTCGTTTCTATCAGAAAATACTCCCCGGCAGCACCATTGGTATGGGTAAAGGAAATCCCGGATTGTGCCGTGACATCCGCGAATTGCACTGTCTGAGAGCCTGAATCACAAGCCGGCAGGCTCCAAGCCACGCAAAAAAGTAAGGCTATTTTTTGCATCAAGAACCCCGCTTGACCTCGCGTTTCAAGCCTCATCCCACGGTAAGGCGATTCCCCGACATGCCGTTCCAGAAATCGATAATCAGCCACAGCCCTGCCGAGGTAAACATTCCCAGCGTCATACCTAAAAAGAATGGGCGCAGATGCCGATAGAGCGTAACGCCGCCGTATTTGAGAATGAAAACCTTGAGGAGCCAGGCGATAAAAATGGAAAACCACACTTGGTAGATCGGTGCTGTTAGACCAAGAGTCATACCCACTGGATGGATGGGAAAACCGACGAAATGGCTTTTGATGTAGGTCATACAGCCCATCAATACCGCCCCGATTCCGGCAAACCCCAAGTGCCAGCCGTGTATCGGTTGGGGATTGTTGATATTCCGGGTGATCCAGTCGCCGGCAAAGTGGGACAGGCCATTGAAGAACCACCCATCCAGATTAATACCTCCATAGGTATAGGCTAGCGTAACGACAGACCAGATCGAACCGATGAGGCTGGCGATGATGGCCGCCATGATCACCCAGAACAGACGACGGTATTCCAGACGCACCACCTCGGCTATTTTCAGACCGGTGGCGGCCGAAGCCATGACAAAAGTCCTGACGTCAGTTGCCCAAGCGAAGTTCAGACCGAGAATAGCCAGACCGCCCGGTCCCACCACCGAGGAGCCGAGGGCATTGACCGTCAAAACCGGGGCTGGCACCGGAGCCCGAGCATAGGCTAGGCCGGTCTGAGAAATGATGCGCGCCAAGCCGACGAAAATCACTAGGGCCGAAATCAGGAAAATCAACGCGGGCGGCAGGTTCAGACCAGCGACTAGGAGCCAGGCCAGCGCCAGCAGACTTCCCAAGAAAGTGCCGAACACCGCCGTCCGATAGGAGAGCAGTTCAGTGCTGTCATCGACGTGCTGGTCGCCTCGGAAAGCCTTGCGCAACACGTCCCTGAGATGCTATCGGCCATTCCAGAAACTCGCGCCGACGAGGAAAAATAGAGCCCCTAGGGCCAGATGCGCGACGCTGGGAGTTCCCGGATCGGAAAAAGGCTGAATAGGTCCGATGCTCCAGCCCATCATTCGCTCGATGCCCGTCTGCAGATGGGCCAGAAAGGCAAAGAACCACACCCCGAAGGAGACGTCCATACTGAGCAGATAGGAAAGACCGATCACCTCAAACCGCGGCGTGAAGTTGAGACTGACGGAATCGCGCAGGATCAACAGAGAAATATTTAGGTTGATCCGGGGGATGAAATTGAAGTAGGCATGCAGGGCATTGATGCTGTTGATCGTAGCGGGGCTCAGGAAACCGATCCACATCAAAGGATTGTGCAGAAAGGCCGGCAGCCACCTGTCCTCCTGCCGGGTGCTCATCTCTAGGGGGAGAATGGCCAACGGGAACAGCAGCCGCTCGTGCTCAACCCACTGTTTGCGCAAGATGACCAACAGGCAGAGGGTGACGAAGTAGATAGTGGTACTGAACAAGGACCAGGCCAGCAGCGGTGTACCCCACGCCTCCCACGGCACTCCCTCGCCGCGTGCGCTTCCCTCGAAGAGCTTCCACCGGGCCTCGCTATTTGTGGGGACCAGCCACTCGGGCAGATGCGGCACGATTGCCGAGGCCCAATCATTTGCCGAGGCCCAATCATTTTCAGGAGTGGCGTAGTAGAAGAAACCTCCCAGCAGAGGAATCAGGTTCATGGTGAGTCCCCAAGAGGGAATGGCCGAGGCCACGATCATCATGATGTACACGGTGGCCAGTTCGCCACTCCGCAACTGGGAACCGGTCAACAGCCTGGCGACGGGGTTGATCTAACAAAGTGAGCAGGAGAAAGAGGCAGAGAGCCGCCCCGGTGGAGAAATCGGCAGCCAGCGCGGACCCCCTCAAAAAGAGCACGCCATAAGGTTCGCCCGCGGCGGGAACGAGGCGTTTAAGGTCCGCTTGCCGGCTCAAGTTCTGCGTATCGCTGGAAGAGCCGCAACTGCTGCGCCGCCCGGACCGTATCGCCCAGCGCACCATACGCCATCGCCAAGCCGTAGTGCCCGCTGGTCAGGGCGGAATCTAGCCGCAGTGCCTCCTCGAAGCGTCTGATCGCCGCACGGGGATCCCCTTCGCGCAGGTGAGCACTTCCTAGTCCGCTATGGGCATCGGCAGCATCGGGTACCAAGGCAAGGGCACGCTGAAACGAGCTGCGTGCCGCCGTCGTCTCTCCCGCTACTAGCTGCGCGGTTCCCAGATTGGTCCAAGCTTGGGCGTACCCATCCGCTAGATCCACTGCCCGTCGATAGGCTTGGATCGCCTCCTCCAGCCGGCCGAGACGGAAGTAGGCGCTGCCCAAGTTGTGCCAAGCCTCGGCGTGGCTTGGTGCAACGGCCAGTGCCTTTTCGTACTGCGCGGCCGCTCGTGCCGGCATCCCGAGCCGCGCTATGATCGTACCCAAGCCGATCAAGGCATTGACGTTACGCGCATCGTCGGCCAACAGGGAGCGGTAGTGACGGATCCGATCGAAGTAGATATTGATGCGCTCGAAAGTCTCCATCTTCTGTTTCGCCTCGGTGGTCCGGCCCTGTCTCATAAAGAGCAGGGAGAGCTGGTAGTGAGCCTCCGGGAAGACTGGGTTCAACTCGACAGCGCGCTGCAGAGCCGCCTCGGACGCCGCCCACTGGCCGAGTTGCGCCTGCGCTGTCCCGAGGCCAACGTGGGCCTCGACGGCGACCGAATCTAGGCGCAGGGCCCGCTGGAAGGCCGCCACCGCTTGGTCGGCGCGTCCGAGTTGCAGCTCAGCACTACCAAGCTCTGTGTGCAGCAAGGGCTCGTTGGGTGAGCTTTCTAGCGCCTGCCGCAGAAGTCGGACACCTTCCTCACAGTCTCCGATCTTGGCGCAGTATATCCTGCCGAGGGCGACGTAGGGCAGGACATACTCCCCATCTAGTTCGATCGCTTGGCGCATCTGACGCACGGCCTCTTCGTAGGCGCTCTCCTTGGAGTAGGCTACTCCAAGATTGTAGCGGGACGGTGCGTGCTGAGGTGCCAGTTCGACGGCACGGCTATACGACCAGCGCGCTTCTGCGTATCGCTGTTGGTGCAGAGCGATCAGTCCCAGTCCACGGTGAGCGGCCACATCGTCGGCATTGAGATAGAGGGCGCGCTGGAAGGCGGCCACCGCCCTATCCTTCTGGCCAAGGAGGGACAGGACCTGACCAGTGCCGGACCACGATCCGGCGTGACTCGAATCCGCGCGTAGAACGCGATCGAAGCAAGCGAGTGCTTCGCGATGGGAGCCGGCCCCCAGCACTGCCACCCCCAACTCGTAGCGAGCATCGAGATCGTCCGGGTCGTTCTCAACGGCGTGCCGGCTGGCAGCTAGAAGGGCCGCCGGGTCGGCCGGAGTTGTTTCGCATCCGAGCCCGGCCAGCAGGGCTATGACCCCTAAGATGCAACAAACAACTAGTGGGAAGGATGACACGGAGGCTCTCGGCCGGCTGCGTGGACAGAATGAGGCTCTAGACCCGCCGGCTCAGTGGCGATGAGGAACTGGTCAGCACTCACAGGCCCAATCCTCTGTGCGATCCCGCTGGGCCAGCGGATGCAGATTTCATTGACCATTGTCCTTCCGCCCAGGCCGAAGTGAACCCTGAGATCGTTCTGGGATAGATAACCGCTGCCGCTGCGCACTTCCTTGGTCATTACTAGGTCCCCGGCCCGCACCGCGATCCGCGCACCGATCCCGTCGCGATTGCTCACCTGACCGACCGTTTTCACCGCGATCCAGTGGCCGCGGTTGCCGCCGTCATTCTGCAGTAGGACACCAGGGCCATTGTTGTTGCATACGTAGATGTCCGTGTCGCCGTCGTTATCGTAGTCGCTCAGAGCCGCACCGCGTCCGACGAGCTGCCATTGCAGGCCGGGCCCCGACCGCTGTGTCACGTCGGTGAAGGTGCCGTCCCCTTCGTTGCGGAACAACTGATCTCGTTGCGCGAAGGTGACGGCCTGGTCAAAGAACTGGACCTTGTCGTTCACGTGCCCGTTGGCCATAAAAAGATCTAGGTCGCCGTCGTTGTCGTAGTCATAGAAATCCGTCCCGAAGGTCAGCACGGGAAGCGTCGCTGCGCCGACCCGAGTTAGGGCCGTGGCATCAAAGAAGACCCCCTTGCCTTCGTTGCGGTAGAGCCGGTTGTTCTCCCACTGAAAGTTGCAGACAACCAGATCGAAATCGCCGTCGCCATCGTAGTCCCCGAAGTCGGTCCCCATGCCGGCCTCGGGACGTCCTCCATTGTTCAGGGCCACGCCCGAGACCATGCCCACCTCGTTGAAGAAGCCCTTCCCGTCGTTGTTGAAGAGGAAGTTGGCCATACCGTCGTTGGCAACGTAGAGGTCTGCGTCCCCGTCGTCATCGTAGTCGCTGAAGACGACTCCTAGCTGCCGGCCCGCCTCGGTGTAGCCACCCACTTCCCGCGTAACGTCGGCAAAGCCCCCGGTGCCGTCGTTCCGGTAAAACACGCCCGAATCTCCCTCGTATTGCTCCGGATCACAATAGACACGGATCGCCCCCTGAAAACAGGCCTGATCCGCGTCCACGGAGAACTTGGCGTAGTTCGCCACGTAGAGATCGAGGTCCCCGTCCCGGTCCCAATCGGCGAAAGCAGCGCTTGAACCGACGCGCTCGTCGCCGACACCGGCGTCGTCGGTGACATCGGTGAACGTGCCGTTCCCGTGGTTCTGGTAGAGGATGTTGGCGCCGAAGTTCGTGACATACAGGTCCACGTAGCCGTCGTTGTCGACGTCCCCGGCGCACGTTCCCATCCCGTACGAGCGATCCCCCACGCCAGCGGCGGCTGTCACATCTTGGAACGATCCAGTCCCGTCGTTGCGGTAGAGGACATTCGCCGGCGGTTCGCCCTCGACCGCAAAACCCGGTAGAGGGCCGCTGTTGACGACGTAGAGATCTTGGTAGCCGTCCGCATCAAAGTCGAGGAAGGCAGCACCCGACCCGTACGTCTCCACATAATAGTAGCGGCCGCTGGCCCCATTCACGTGGGAAAAATTGATTCCGGCCTCAGCGGATATGTCCATGTACCGGACCCCAATTAGCTCGCCCCCGCCCGCTTCCAGTTCTGCGTTCTCGTCCCCGCATCCACCTCCGGCCAGACTGGCAAGCAGGAGCCACCCGAACAACCAACTGGCGGGCTGTCGATGACTTAGCCGGGGTTCAATCACTTTGGCTGGCAGGTGCAAACGGCCCCAGAATTTTGCTAGGAGTCCAATAGATTGGGCAGCAGGTAGTCAACCAAACGCAGCGGCTGTGCAACTCTCACTCTTGGAGGCCGGCAATCATCCTCAGAAAGATCACCGTATTCGACTCCGACTCGTCGCGGAAATTGCGCCTTTCCCAGCGGCAGCCAAAATTCGCCGTGAGTTGATACCCGAGATAGGCAGATGCGTTCGTAAACTGCGCTGCTAGCACAAACTGCTTAAAGTCGTCGAAATAGCCCACCGGTATCGGGTCCGGTCGCGACCTGAGATTGCGGAAGATCTCGTACTCGAGGCCAGATTCGAGCCAGAGCGTATTCGTAAGCTCGTTCTGACTCACGAGGAAGAAGATTCTGTGACAGTTCCTGCGTTTTGAGCTGATCGCGCTGGGCAGGCGTCTTGCTCATGTAGAGCTGTTTCCACTTGGGCTGAATCTTCCATAATGGACCTATGTCGATATTGTAGTCGGCCTTTGCGACCAGACCGAGCAGATGCTGATCCCGATCAATGCCCTCCTGATCCCCACGCTGATGGTAGATCTCGTGCTTCAGCTTCGCGTGCAGGTTCAGCGGAGCCCAACGCAGGTAGTCGGCCTGTAGATAAGCCGTGTTGATCAAGGCATCCTGAGCGATCAATGGGTCGAGAACATCCTCCAGCCCGCCGCCGGACAGAGGGGGCTGAACCCAGATGATCACGTCGTCGGGGATGTTGTCTTGGACGCTCCTCAGGAAGTCGAAGGACTGAAGATCCAAGCCGTGATTCGGATAGTCCGCTGCCCAGGTCAGCATGCCATAGGTCGCCTTGCTGCGTCGGTTACTGCCCAACAGGTCCTCTCGGAAACGACCGATCATCACGCGGCTGCCCGGCGTGATATCGACGCCGACGTAGATATTGTAGCATCGGTGACGCGGGCGAAACCATAAAGGCGGTTGTCGCGATCCGCACCCGTCCAGCCCGTCATGATGATGACATCGATGTCAGCCTTGGAGGGAATCTCACCGGTGATGATCTCGATAATGTCGTCGGGACCATAGGCGAAGGTTTGGTCGAACCAACCCCAGTCATCACCATTGCCATCAATATTCATAGTGACGCCGGTCGGAATCTCCAAGGCGAAGTAACCGATACCGTTGGCATTACCGGCAAAGCTTGCGGATGTCCCCAGCAGCAACACTGTAGCTAGGAGGACAGCTTTCCTCAGCAACATACTTCTTCTCCTTCGTTGCGCTACGGGCGGGTTTCAGATACATCGCCCATAGCTTAGACGAATTAATCCCAGCACCGTCTCTCGGTGCTAAGGCACATCTTCGTGCAAAAAAGGGCCAAGATAAGTAAGATATCCAACGAATGTCAATGATGATATAGAATGATGATATAGATAAATGAGATACTATGTATTGTCGCAAGATAACCGGCCGTACAATGGCCTCTAACCACTGACAGCAAGAATAGCACAGACTCTTGCGACAGAAGTGGATGTTACTATAATGTCATATCCTTTCTAAGGGCATCAGACCATCTCGAGCGGGCATTCCGCCGGTTCCCGCTCATTGTTGCGCCGCTTGCGCCGCGACTGGAGCGAATTACATGCTATCCCGCTTGCTTCTCAACTCCCTTCTATTCGGCTGGACCGCTGTGATGGGCTGGGCTGAGCCCCGCGACTTTCTTGTGCCCGACGCGACCGTCGTGGCCCGGGTATCAGACCAAGCGATTACCACGGACGACGTAGCTCGGATCCTCAAACGCCTCCAGCGATTGGGTCGCGATCAGTTATCCCCGGCGCAGGCTTTGCGCCCTCTGATTGATCGGAAAATCCTCTTCCTAGAAGCCGAAGCACAGGGGTTGGCCGCGGACTCGCTAGTTTTGGCACAACTCGCGGCCGCTACGAACCAGCGTCTCGTCGATCGCCTGTATCTAGCGGAAGTGTCCCAGTTGATTACTGTGTCGGAAGCCGAAATCCGCGAGCAGTACCGCGCCCTTGGCTTGGACCGCAAGAGGGAGGTCCGTGGCCGCCACATCGCCGCGGCCACCGAAGGAGAGGCTGTGCGGATGCTGGAGCAGTTGCGGAACGGCGCGGACTTTGCTGAACTGGCCCGGCAGTCCTCTCTCGACTCGGCTTCGGCTGCCAAGGGCGGCGATATGGGATTCTGGCAAGAGCAGGATGCTCGGCGCAGTGGATTCGTCAAGACCCTCTTCGCGCTCGACATCGGGGAAATATCCGAACCGTACCGAGATGCGCGGGGCGGCTATCACCTGATCCAGGCCACCGAGGAGCAACTCGTTGGATTCGAGCGATAGGCCGCAGGGATCCAGCGGTCCCTCGAGCGAGAGAAAAAAGAGGCACGTTGGCGCATCTACCTCGATACACAAGCAGAGCAATCTGGATTTGAGGTCGAGCAGAGCACTCTCGATTTTCTGATCCAACAGGGACGACGTGCCCAAGACCTGATCCCCACCGTAGCGCTACTGGACGAGCGGAGGGTTCTATACCGCTTCGATGGAGGCGCGATCGAGCTGACCGAATATGTGGAGATGCTCCGGGCCGTCCCCGCTCGCCGCCGCCCTTCGCCCGTCGATAGCACGGACATCACCCATTTCGTGCGGACCGAGGCACTTATAACCCACATCCTCCCGAAGATCGCCAGGGAACGGGGCTGGCTGGAGGAGCCGCAGATGCGTCGGGGCCTAGCGCAGAAGCTCGAGGAACTACTGGTGGACCGCCTTCGTCGCGTCGAGGTAGAGCAGCCCTTCCTCGGCGAGACCTTGCTCCGTTCCTACTACGACGATCACCAGGATGAGTTTCGAGTCGCCGCGCGTGCCGTCGTCGAAGGTGGAATCCTGTCCTCACAAGCCGGCGAAGATCTCTTCGAGATCATGGCCGACTACCCCCTGTTTCTGGGAGAGTTCCGCAAGTACGATGTGTTCACCATCGCCCCCGGTGACGCGACAAGCGCTCGGGATGCTATGAGCGAGGCGGCAGACGGAATGGTGCTAGGAGAGATCCGCGGCCCGGTGGCGATCCGCTTTGCAAATAATCAGATAGGCTTTGTCGTTCTCAAGCTGCTGGAAATGCGACCGTCCCATATCCTTCCTTTCACCGCGTCCAAGGTCCAGCAGACGGTGCGCCGCAAAATCAGAGCCGAACGCTACCGAGAAATCGAGATGGCATTTGAACAGTACATGGAGACGCTGCGCCAGAAATACGCTCTCCAGATAGTGATTTACCAGCACGTGCTAAATGCCCTGCCGACGGGCTGAAAATCTCAGAAGATGTTCTTTTGTGCCGTGGACCAGACGTCTGTCGCGGAGGAACTCAATTCATTGTCATCATCTTTCTGGCCGGCCTTTCGAGCCTACCCATCCCCTTCGTCAAGGTTTCCGTTCTGAAGCTGGGCGAGGCGATCCACCCTTTTGCCAAGAAAAGACTCTCCACCGTTAGGCAGTCTCCCTCCGACGAAGGGGTGCCGGCCATCATTCTGCGCGACGACTACAATCCGATGGATAGCTACGATCTGGGACTGAGGGAAGCCAATCGGGGAGACATTCTGCAGACTACGGACTGGGAAATCCTGGCGCGTTGAGTTGGGCCTAGGGGGTTGGCGTCGTGGCGAGAGGCGGCGCAGCAGACAGGCTTATCGTCGGCTTTGCCGAATTCGCGGCGTTTGCCACCGGCGGCACGACTATCACGGCGGGCGCAAATACAACCGGCTCGGTGAACTTCTACTTAAATCCCCAAGTACAAATCCCGTCCCTTGCCCAGTGCTGCGATCTTGCGGTCGGCGATGGAACGTTTGAGCATCCAGAAGCCGCAGTCTGGGTGGATGAAGCGAATGCGGTCGGGTCCGGCGGCGGCGGCGGCTTCTATGCGGCGGGCGATTTCTTCGGCTGTCTCGATGTGGTTGACCTTGATATCGATCACGCCGATGCCAATGCCGATGCGCGGGTTGATGTGTCGTAGGGTGCTCAGGTCGCTCGCCGGGCGGTGGGCGAGCTCGAGCACCAAGTGATCGGCGCGCAGTTCGTTGAGAAAGTCGAGCAGGGCGCGCCACTCGCCCTGTTGGATGGTCTGGCCTCCGTAGTTGCCAAAGCAGAAGTGGACAGCTTTTTGGGTGCCTGCGTCGATGCAGTCGAGTACAGTGTTGATGGCGCGGGCCGCAAGAGGGCCGTCGGCTGGGTTGCCAGGGATGTTGGCCTCGTCGATCTGGATGCAGGCGCAGGGCAGGCCGCGGATTTGGTCGGCGAGGACGTGGGCTACTGCCATCAAAAGCGCGGCAAAGTCGCCGTAATGGTGATCGAGGAGGGTGCGGGCCAGCATGTAAGGGCTGGTCAAGGTGAACTTGAAGGAGCCGCCGGCCACGGCTGCGGCGCGGGCGCAGTCGGCGAACAGGTCGAGGCTGCCCGCGCCGAGTTCGGCTTCTACTACAGCCGCGGGCTTGGCCCGGAAGCCCATGCTTTGTTTGGCGGCGAACTCCTCGGCCTCACGGCGGCCAAATTCTGCGCGAGTGCCGCCCATGGGCCGGACGAAGTACTCGATCATACCATTGGTGTCCGGGTGGTTGATGTCGAAGCGGTATAGCTCGCCGTCAGTGGGTAGGTCGATGCCGGCTTGGCGCTGGGTGTCGAACACCACGCGGGTGGCATCGACGAGGCTCTGCTCGGAGGGCAGGGCTTGGAGCCATTCCGGGACGGGATAGGAACCGACGGTCGTGGTCTGGATGGCGGGGGTGTTGGACATGATTGGCTACGATAAGTGCTCAGCGGCGGCAGCGCAATAGGTGCTACCGCCGCGAGCCAGAAGCCGAGGTATTGTTCGGCGACATTCACATACGCTCGACATCGAAAGCCGCCAAGGTGCGGGTCTCCCGACTGAATTCCACTCCAATCAGGTAAATCGGCTCGCCTCGTCCGCGATACTTGGCCGCGTAGTCCCTCTCCTTCAACTGCCTGATCGCCGCCCCCGCCGACACCCGTTCCACCACCTTGAACTCAAACAGGTACACATTCTCATTGAACAGGACCGCCATGTCGAGGCGACCCTCCCGGCTACTGTCCTCGACCGCGATCGACAGCCCCAGCGACGCGAAGTAGGAGTAGAACAGGCTGGCGTAGTAGCCCTCGTAGTTGGCAATCTCGTTGTTGGTGTGCCACTGATAGGGGATGCTGGCAAAGAACGACGCAAACAGCACCTCTAAGCTGTCGAAGTCGTTGACCAGCAGCAGGTCGTATAGCCGAGCGCTGTACTCGGCCTGAAGCGAGGGATTGCCCGTCAGGTGGTTCAGCAGGCTCTCGTTCAGGCTTTGCTGCACCTCCCGGTTGGGGTAGCCCAGTCGGTAGTACATTCGCCCGCCGCGCGGCTCGGTGCGGCGAATAGTCAGGTAGCCGGTCTGGAACAGCAGTGCCTCGGTTGCAATGTGGTCCACGTCAAACGCCGACAGCAACTCCTCGCTGCTGGGCATGTCGTCCAAGGCGAGGGCACTGATCCCCCGCGCCAGCAACGTCTCGAGCAGAAACGTCGGCGTACCCGTCTCAAACCAGTAGGCGGCAAAGGCACGGCGACGAAACAGCAGCAGGACATCAAACGGGTTGTACACCGCCTCTTCGCCCAGCCAGTTATAGCCGTTGTACCAAGCGCGGATGGCGTTGCGGTCCAACCCGGGCAACTCCGAGGCGAACACTGCGTCCAAGTCCGCCTCGGTATAGCCGCAGACCGCCGAGTAGTGCGGCTCCAAGGTGATGTCGATGAGATTGTTGAGGCCGGAGAACAGGCTGACCTTGGAGAACTTGCTCACCCCGGTGAGGAAAGTGAACGCGATGTGCGCGTCGCTGTCCTTGATCGTCGCGTACAATCCGCGCAAGTAGTCGCGGTTGGCTCGGGCGACCTCCGGCACTTCCAGCGCGTCGAGAATGGGCTTGTCGTACTCGTCAACTAGCACTGCTACTCGCTGACCTTAATATAGCGGCAAACGGACGTCCCGGAGGACACCACCAGTAAATCCTCATGTCCGCCGTCACCTACTCAAGCATAAGATGCTCGTCCCATACCTCGATCCGCTCGGCGCGTCCTGCAAACCGATCGCTTTCCACTAGCTATGTGCCTGACCTGAAGACAGTGCCGCACCGCCTTCTGGACGGGCGTGTGCTGGGCGGTGCGGCAGCTTGACAACTATACGTATGTTCAGTATATTTTGTGCCATTTGCCTGTTAGATCTCCTCGTCAGGAACTGCCATGTCTCGGTCTCAGCAAGCCGTCCAAGAGCGCTATCGCCGGGCGCTCGACGCCTTGACCCAAAAGCTCCAGCAAGACCGCACAGTTTTGGCCGCCATCGTCTATGGCTCCTACTCGTACGACCAGGTTTGGGAGAAGTCCGACATCGACTTGTGGATCGTCATGGCCGACGACCCCAAGGTGAGGCGCTACAAAGACCACTGCCTCACCGAAGAAGGCGTTATCATCCACGCCAACCTCATCCCGCGCAAGCGCTTCCAGTTAAACATAGAAGGCTCGCGCCAAGGCGGTTGGCTCGACTTCACCTTCGCCCACAGCACTCTCTTGTTCTCCAAGGACGAATCCATTGCCGCGTGGTACAAAGACGCCGAGCGCATCGGCGCACGCGACCGCGACTACCAGTTGCTGCGGCGCGCCCTCCCGCTGTTGGCCACCTTGAACAAAGCCCAAAAATGGTACCAGGTGAAGAAGGACTACGACTATAGCTTCTTGTGGCTCCTCAACGTGGCCGATCAGCTCGCCAGCGTCGAGTGCATCCTCAATGGCCAAGCCCCGGGCCGCGAGGTCATTCACCAAGCCCTCGCCTTTAATCCCGAGTTCTTCAACGCCATCTACGCGGATCTGATCGCCGCTCCCAAAAACGCCCGCACCCTCGAGGCGGCCCTCCAGCGCGTAGATGCCTACCTCGACGAGCATCTCTGGGACATGTTCCGGCCCCTGCTCGACTATTTGGAGGAGGCCGAGGCCATGCGCACGGTGTCGGAAATAGAAGAGCACTTCAAGATGGAAGGCGCGGATTTTGCCTGCGAGTGGCTGGTTGAAAAGGGCTTGCTGCAAAAGATGTCGGCGCCGCTGCGCCTCACCGAAAAGAGCCGCATAGAGCTACAGGAAGCAGCCTATTACTACGACGGCGACGGATCCGATTGGGGCCTGCACTAACGCAATAAGTAGTGGTTGGTGGCCAGTGGTTGGTGGCCAGTGGTTAGTGGCCAGTGGTTGGTGATCCGTCCCATCCCCACCAGAGCGGGGACTAACCGCTAAAAAGAGGTTACTATGGCCATGCGAGACGCGATCGCCATTAAGGGCGCACGCGAGAACAACCTGCGGAACATCGACGTCAGCATTCCGCGTGATAAACTGGTCGTCATCACCGGCATCAGCGGCTCGGGCAAATCCTCGCTGGCCTTCGACACGGTGTACGCCGAGGGTCAGCGGCGCTTCATGGAGTCCATGTCCACCTATGCCAAGCGCTTCGTCGAGCAGATGAAGAAGCCGGATGTCGATTTCGTCACCGGGCTTTCGCCGGTCATTTCCATTGAGCAGAAGACTGTCTTCAACAATCCGCGCTCGACGGTCGGCACCATGACCGACTTGTACGAATATCTGCGCATGCTCTACGCCACGGTAGGCCAGGCCCACTGCCCCTATTGCCGCCGTCCCATCGCCTACCGCACGCCCTACCAGATGGCCGAGCACTTGCTGTCCCTGCCAGATGGGGCCGAGGTGGAAATCCGCGCTCCGGTTTTTAAGATCTACGGCGAGGACTACGCGTTCCTCTTTGACGACATTCGCACCAAGGGCTACCGGCGGGTGCGCATCGAGGGCGAGCTATGCGATCTGAGCGAGGATCTCGAGATCGACGAGAACGAGGATTTCCACCTCGAGGCGGTCATCGACCGCTTCGTCATCGGCGGCGACCTGCAAAAGCAACTACTCGCTTCTATTGAGCACGGCCTAGTCGTGGGCGAGAACTTTCTCAGCTTCCACCTGCTGAACCCCCAAATCGCTTCCGCCCAAGAGGTCGCGGCCTTCTACGAAGGCTTCGGCTGCCCCGAGCACCGCCTCAGCATGGCCGAGCTAACCCAAGGCTACTTCACCTTCAACGAGCCGCTCTCGGCCTGCGTCACCTGTTCGGGCTTGGGCACCTATTTACAGGTCCATCCCGATCTGCTGGTGCCCGACAAGAGCCGGAGTATTATCGACGGTGCCTTTGTGCGCGAGGCGTTCAACTACGACCGCAATGGGTGGGGTGGCCGCATCTTCTACAGCTTGGCCCAACACTACGGCTTCGACTTGGACGCGCCCTTTGCCGAGCTGTCCGACCGCATCGTTGATGTGCTCTTCTACGGCACCAAAGGCAAGCGCTTCACTATTGTCCTGCCGCCGGGCGCGACGGAGGGCCGTCGCTACAAAGGGCGCAAGGTTTCTTTTGATGGGATCATCAACCAAATCGATCGCCGCTATCGCCGCTACCGTCGCCAAGGAGTAGCACATTCGGGCATGGAGGACTACCTGCGCAAGGTCATGGTTGAGTACGACTGCCCAGACTGCGGCGGCACTCGTCTCAAAGCCACGCGCATGCTCGTCACCGTGGCCGGCCGCACCATCCACGACCTGTGCGAGATGCACCTGCAAGAGCTGCGCGATTTTCTTAGCGACGTTTCCATGCCCGTGCAAAGAAAGCAGGCCGGCGAGCAGATCGTGCGCGAACTCGTGCTGCGGCTCGATCTCATCATGGGCATTGGCTTGGACTATCTCAGCCTTACGCGCAGGGCGGGGACCCTCTCCGGCGGCGAGGCCCAGCGCATTCGCCTGTCCACGCAGATTGGCTCCGGCCTAATGGGCATGCTCTATGTGCTCGACGAGCCTTCCATTGGCCTCCATCCCAAAGACAACGTCAAGATGATTGAGACGCTCCGCCGCCTGCGCGATGTCGGCAACACGGTCATTGTAGTGGAGCACGACGAGGAGACCATTCGGGCGGCCGATCACATCATCGAACTCGGCCCCGGGCCGGGTGTGCATGGCGGCCGCATCGCCGCCGAGGGCACCATTCGCCAGATATTGAAAAACCCTGACTCCCTGACCGGCCAGTTTCTCACGGGCCGCCAGTGCATCAGCGTGCCGGCCGAGCGCCGCCCGCTCAACGGCTGCAACCTGCGCGTTCGCGGTGCCCGCGCCAACAACCTTGGCGACCTCGACGTCAAAATTCCCTTGGGGGTCTTTGTCTGTGTCAGTGGGGCCTCTGGCTCGGGCAAGAGCACCCTCGTCCACGACATTCTCTACAAGAAGCTCTACTCCATCTTCCACGACAGCCGCGTGCTGTCGGGTGCGCACGACCGCCTCGACGGGGCTGAGCACATAAGCGATGTGATCAACATCGACCAATCTCCCATCGGCCGCTCGCCCCGCTCCAACCCGGCCACGTACATCGGTTTCTACGACAACATCCGCCGCCTCTTCGCCCAGACGCCCGAGGCCGAGGAACGCGGCTATACGGCCTCGCGCTTTAGCTTCAACGTCAAGGGAGGTCGCTGCGAGGAATGCGGCGGCGAGGGCACGGTCACCACCAAGCTGCACCTGATGGCCGATGTAGAGGTGCCCTGCCCCACCTGCAAGGGCGCGCGCTACAATCAGGACACGCTCGATGTTACCTTTCGGGGCAAGAACATCGCCGAAGTCTTGGCGATGACCATAGAGGAGGGGGTTGACTTTTTCGCCGACCAGAGGCTTATCGCCCACAAATTGGGTGTGCTCAACGATTTGGGGCTGGCCTATTTGCAAATTGGCCATCCGGCTCCCCTGCTGTCGGGAGGCGAGGCCCAGCGAGTCAAGCTGGCCGACGAACTGGGCAAACTCAAGCGTGGGAAGAGCAACCTCTACCTGCTCGACGAGCCTACCACCGGATTGCACTTGGCCGATATTCAGCGCCTGCTCGACAGCCTCAACCGCCTAGTCGAGGCTGGACATACGGTCTTGGTCATCGAGCACCACCTCGATGTCATCAAGACCGCGGACTACATCATCGACTTAGGTCCCGAGGGCGGCCACAACGGCGGCCAGATCGTCGGCCAGGGTACCCCGGAGGAACTCGCCGAAGTGAGCGAGTCGTACACCGGACAATTCCTCAAAAACTGCTTGGCCTGAGAAGCCATTTCCAGTGGCCGGCGACCAGTGATCAGTGACCAGTCCGATCTTGCCTCCCTTGGGAATGGTGGTGGGAACTAACCACTAACCACTAACCACTGACCACTAACCACTGACCACTAACCACTAACCACTAACCACTGTTTTCAGACAACCTCGGCATTAGATCGACGAGGTTACAGGGCTGGTTGGTGGAATCTAGCTGCGGCCCGATGAGCTTGTCCCAGCCGGTAGCGCAAGCCCCCGAGGAGCCAGGCAGGCAGAAGATGTAGGTGCTGTTGGCGACGCCGGCCACGCAGCGCGACTGCAAGGTCGCGGTGCCGATCTCCTCGTAGGAAAGTACGCGGAAGACCTCGCCAAAGCCCTCGATTTCCTTGTCAAAGAGCACGCTGACGGCCTCGGGCGTGCCGTCGCGGCCGGTGAGGCCGGTGCCGCCGGTGCTGATGACGGCTTGGACGCGAGGCTCGGCGATCCACTGCGAGACTTGAGCGCGGAGCTGATAGATGTCGTCGGGCAGGATTTGCTTTTCGTGCAGAATGTGGCCGGCCGCTTCGAGGCGCTCGACCAGCAGCTTGCCGGACTTGTCGGTCGCTTCGTCGCGGGTATCGGAGACCGTGAGCACGGCGATGCACACGGGGACGCGGTCTTGGGTCATGGTGTACCTCTCGGTGAAGGGGATATGAGTTCAATCTGGTAGAGCTTGGGCCACCACTTGCCGGTGACGAAGAGGCGCTCGTCCTCGAAATCGTAGGCAATGCCATTGAGCACCTCGGCGTTAGAGCCGCGGCGGTCGGCGTCACTCAACAGTCCGGTCAGGTCTATCCACCCCACGACTTGGCCGGTCGCCGGGTCAATGCGGGCAATGGTGTCGGTCTGCCAGATATTGGCAAAGACCTCGCCGGCGACCCATTCCAGTTCGTTGAGCTGAGATACGGGGCGGCCTTGGGCCACAACGGCGACCCGGCTCACTTCGGCAAAGGTAAACGGATCGCGGAAGTACAGGGTCGCACTGCCATCGCTCATAATGAGTAGTTCGCCATCGTACGTCAGCCCCCAACCCTCGGTGGGATAGGCCAATTCCGCTAGATGCTCAAAAGAATCGAGACGATAGGCAAACCCCTTGTTAGCCCGCCAAGTTAGCTGGAGAAGGCGATTGCCGAAGAGGGCGAGTCCCTCGGCGAAGAAGTGCTCTTCTAGCTGGTGGAGTTGCACGACGGCCCCTGTTTCGAGCTCGACCTTGCGCAGGGACGACTGGCCGTACTGGCCGGTGCTTTCGTAGAGAAAGCCGTCGTCGTAGAGTAGCCCTTGGGTATAGGCGTCTGGATCGTGCGGAAAGGTGCGGGCGACTCGGTAGGAGTACGTGGGGATTTCAGGGGGCTGTTGCGGCTGGAGGGCGGCGGGTTCAGTGCCGTCGTTAGGTGGGGCCAGACAACTGGCATGGGTCGCCAAGAGCAAGGCGATGGCGATGGACTGTACCTTGCGGATCATGTGGGGTAAAATACGGGGCGCGTTAGAGAGGGCAAGGTGCAGGGCGGCTTGCTTGTTGGGGGTGGGGCATCTGTTAGAATTACGCAGAAACATCGAGGAGGAAAACCATGCAGCACGGCGAACTCAACTGGAGCGCCAACTGCATCTGGAGCATTGCCGACGACGTGCTACGCTACCTATACGTGCGCGGCAAGTACCGCGACGTGATTCTGCCGATGACTGTGCTGCGCCGCCTAGATGCAGTGCTCGAAGACAGCAAGGTGGTTCTGGAGCGGCGGGACCTGCTCGACAAGGCGGACGTGGTGGAGCAGGTCCCGCCGCTGCGCCACGCGGCCGGGCAGGCCTTCTACAACACTTCCCCGTTCACCCTGCGGGACTTGAAAGGAAAGCCCGCGCCAACCAGCAACAGATCTGCGCCGATTTCGAAGCATACCTCGACGGCCTCTCGTCCAACGTGCAGGACATCCTCGAATGCTTCGAGTACCACAACCAGATCCCGCGCCTCTCTAGCGCCGATGCGCTCGGTACGCCGATCTAGAAGCTGACGTCGCCCGACATCAACCTAAGCCCGCACCCGGTCAAAAATGTTGATGGCTCGGTGAGGTTGCCCGGCCTCGACAACCACGGCATGGGCACGGTCTTTGAGGAATTGGTGAGGCGCTTCAACGAGGAGAACAACGAGGAGGCGGGCAAGCACTGGACGCCGTGCGATGCCGTCAAGCTGATGGCCAAGCTCATTTTCCTACCGGTCGCCGACCAAATCGAGTCCAGCACCTACCTGCTCTACGATGGCGCATGCGGCACCGGTGGCATGTTGACGGTTGCCGAAGAGACGCTGCAAGATATCGCCCGAGAGCGCGGCAAGCAGGTCGCGACGCATCTCTACGGTCAGGAGATCAACGCCTAGACCTACGCCATCTGCAAGGCCGACCTGCTGCTCAAGGGCGAAGGCGACGCGGCCGACAACATCGTCGGCGGCCCGGCGCACTCGACGTTGTCCAACGACGCCTTCCCAGCCCACGAGTTCGACTTCATGCTCTCCAATCCTCCGCATGGCAAGATCTGGAAGAGCAACCTGTGCGACCCACGCTTTTTCATCGAGCATGGGGGCGATCACCCGCTCTAGCGATGGCCAGATGCTGTTTCGCACCGGGCCGAACTGGACGAGAGCGATCAGGTCGATTTTAAGGGCAGGGCCAAAGCCTTCATCCGCACCTACGGATTCCTCTCGATGGTGCTGCCGTACGCCAATGCCGAGTGGGAGGAGTGCGCGGAAGCTGCATGCTCCGAGGGAGGAGGATAGGTCGCGGGGCATTCTCGAGGCCATTGACATGGATAGCTACCGAGCGGAGAAGCAGTTGACGATGAGCATCCGACTGCCCGACGACGGCTCGATCGAGCCGGTGCCGGTGGCAAGTCCGATCCAGAGCTAGAGCGGCTTTCCAACATCGTCAAGGCGTTCAACGAGCGGTTCGGGAACATCCCTTGGGAGGAGGCCGACCGGGTGCATCGCCTCATTACCGAGGATATTCCAGAGCGCGTAGGGGCCGATGCGCGGGAAAACTCCGACCGGCAGAACGTGCGCATTGAGCTGGACAAAGCAGTGTCGCGCTTGATGAACTCCGTGGTCAACGACGATACTCAGTTGTTCAAAAAATTCGCAGACGACGAAGGCTTCAAACACTGGCTGATGGATGCTGTGTTCGACTTGACCTACAAGTAGCCGCGTGGGCCATTGGCATTTTTGCCGGGACGTGTAGATTGTATAAGGTGGAGGACAAAAGCGGGTGATACAGCGCGCATACATGCAACTCATCTGGATTGGCTTGCTGTTGGCGAGCGGGGCCGAGGCTGTGCGCATCCAAGACGCCGTGCCCGAAGAGGTGCCCAAGCGGCAGCACGATGGCTACTATGCTGCGGTAGGGGTGGGTTTCATCAACTTGGATCATCGCGGCGCAGGCGTGCGCGTCCCCTTGGGGTTTAGGGCTGTCTTCAACCGCTTGCGCCTCATCTGCTCGGCCAATGTGCTCGATGTGAGCTTTCACGAAGGCGACGATTACGACCCTCGTTACATCCGGCCCTATCCCACCCAGAGCTACTGCTTTGATAGTCGGACTAGATACCGCGTGGCGGACTACCGCTGCTCGGGCGGCACGGATTGGCTCCGCTCGCTCAGTGCGGATCTGGCCTATATTGTCCTTGACGAAGTGTGGATTGCCGGCCGACCGGGCAAGCTGTTCACTGGGTTGGGCTACCGCCACCTAGACCCACTGACGACGTATGGAACCTTAGGGTTGTTTTTCGATGCTCCGGGCCGGACCGTTGGTGGTTTCAAGGTCCTAGTCGGCAAAGGCTACGTCACCTTGGGTCTGCTGTGGGGCTTTGATTTGCGCCGCGTTTTTTAGAGGACGTATGATCGCCTTGGCCCTTTGCGCCGCCTTGGCCCTCGCTCCGGTGGGTGCTGCCGCGCAGACGCTGCCCGCCGAAGAGCATCCAAGCCTGCTCTTTTCTGCCGAAGACATTCCCCTACTCAAAGAGCGCATCCAGCGCGAACCCTATGCCACGTGGTGGCAGACCGTGTTGCAGCGGGCGCGAAGTGCTCCGGCGACCTTTGCCGATGAGCGCGCCGAGGTACGCTACGCCAAGTCCCTCGCTTTCGCTTGGCTGATGACCGACGATGCCGCGTTTGCCGAGCGCGCGTTGGACGTGATGCAGGGGGTCGCGTTCCCGCCGCGAGGAGGCGATTTGGGCGAGCCGCACAACGAGGGCGAGGTCGTGGCCCAGTACGCCGTGGCCTACGACATCCTGCACTCCTATGCTGCGGCCAACGACCCCGAGGCCCTGCAGGAGATGCGGTCAATCCTCAGCGAGGAAGCCGACCGCCTGTGGAAGGGCATCGTGATTGGCAAGGTGGGATTGGGGCTGTTCCCGGTCAAAATCCGTTTGCACGAGACCCCGCATCTCGACAACTGGCACATCCGCGCGTACGGCGGCCTCGGGCTGGCGGCCATGGCCTTGAGCGAGTACACCAGCGGCGCAGGTGCGCCGCAGGAATGGGCTGACCGCGCCTTTGAGATGGTCACCAGCAGCCTCGATTTCCAGATCGAAGGAAGGGACGGGGGATACGCGGAGGGGCCGTTCTACAGCCGCTACGCCGCGGATGTCTATTTGCCCTACTTGTTCGCGCTCAAGAACCGCACCGGCTTGGACTTGTTTGTCGGCCCCAAGATAGAAAAGATGCACGAATGGTCCCTGAACCTGCGGCTGCCCAATGGCCGGCGGCCCAACATCGACGACGGCCACTTAGACGATTTCTACGGGCATTACCTAGCGGCCGTGCAAGCCAACGGCGGGGTCCATCGCTGGGACTGGGAAAACAACGAGCGCGGCCTGTACGTGCGCCGGTTTGCCGAGATGGACGCCATCGCTCTGTACGATGACAGTGTGCCCGCGCAAGAGCCGACGCACGGCCCGTCGGTTTTCATGCCAGGGGCTGGAGACGCCGTGTTCCGCAGCGACTGGTCGGCCACAGCCACCTACATGCTCTTGCGCGGCGAAAACGGCATCGCACGCGAGCACGGGTTTGCGCACGAGCACCCCGACGGGACCAGCTTTGTGCTCTACGCCGGCGGCGAGATGCTGGCCGTAGATGCGGGTTATATCAATTTTGACAACCACGACAAGGTCAACAAAGGCCGCAATCACAACGTGGTGCTAGTCGATGGCAAGGGGCCGCCGCGCCGGACCTTGCCCTTGGTGGGGAGTATCGGCGACCGCAACGACGCTTTTATTAAGGCATTCTTCACGAGTGCTGCTGGTGACTACGCGGAAGTCCGCGCCGCCTACCGAGGGGTTGAGCTAAGGCGGCGGGTGTTTTTTGCCGACCATAGGTACTTCCTCGTGGCCGATGAGATCGACGACCCGGGCCGTCGCCGCAACCACGTCTACGAGTGGCGGCTGCACGGCAACGGCGGCGGTACCAGCGGGGGCGCATATTCCCGTGCGGGCAACTTGGCGTTGGCGCGTTGGACGAGGGAAAAGGCCGAGTTGCTGGCGTTTTTGCCCGACCAGCCCGGCCGGATCGCCCTTGAGAGCGATGCGATCCATTCCTTTGACTATCGCCAAGAGCAGACCCACACGGTGTTGCGGGTACAGCAAGAGGGCGTTGCTGGGCGGTACTTGGCGGTGCTGTATCCGCGGGCGATTGGGAGTGCCGAGCCGGCGTTTGAGACCGCATCCGCGCAAGGAGCCGAGGCGGCCGTAATGGCGTTGGCCGGGGTGCGGGATTTGGCTTGGCTCCGCAACGGCAATGCGTCCGAGGTCGCTGTATCCGGACCGGACGCGCGCTTGGTCAGCGACGCCCGCTTCGGCTATGTCCGCTATGTCGATGGTCAGCTCACCCGCTTTGTAGCCCAAGACGCGACCTACCTTTTGGCCGATGGAGAGACGGTCTTCCGCGCCAGCGAAATGATAGACGCGAGCATGGAGCGAGACGACTATACGGGTTTCGTGCGCGGCCCCGGCACGGGCTACCAGTTAAAAGTGCCCCACGCGGGAAACGAGTGGACCGCAGCTCGCTTCCTCGGCGGCGCATGGTTGGGCACGGCCGTAGAAGGCGACCTGCTCGTGCTGGAGCTAGCGGGCGAGGGGACGCTAGAACTGCGATCGGGCCAGCACGTCGAAGCGCAAAAGGAGGCGCAGCCGCACCCCGAGCGCTACGCCCTGCACCCCAACGCACCCAACCCGTTCAATCCGACGACCAAAATCCGCTTCGATTTGCCCACTTCCAGCTTGGTGCAACTGACAGTATACAACATCTTGGGGCAGGAGGTCGAGCGGCTGGTGGAAAGGCCGATGCCGCCGGGGCAACACGAGGTGGAATGGGACGCGGCCGGCTATCGGAGCGGCCTCTACTTCTACGCGCTCAAAGCCGATTCCTACCGAGCGCAGCACAAGATGATTTTGCTGCGCTGAGTTGTTTTACTTTTCTATGACATAGCGCAGTACGGCCGCGACTTGCTCGGGTGCATGCGCCACGGCGAGTGCGGCCGCATCCACCTCCTTGAGGGCGTGTTGCAACTCGGGCGGGTGGAGGACGATCAGCGGCTTGTTGCAGGCGGCGGCAAACCCCGCGTCAAAGGCCGCGTTCCACTGGCGGTACTGGTCGCCGAAGCGCACCACCACCAAGTGGGAGTCGCGGATTAGGGAGCGGGTACGGATGGCGTTGAGCTGAGCACCTTTGCGATCCTTCCAAAAGCTGCTTTCCTCCGGCCCGAGAATATCGACGCCGCAATTGTCGCTAGCCGCGTGGTCGGCGACCGGAGCGGTGAACTCGACCGGCAGGTCGCTGGCCGCTTGGACGATGCGCTCTCGCCAGTCGCTGTGAATCTCGCCGGATAGATAGACCTTCCACTGTTTGGACATGGGGTCCCTTTTGGCGTGGTGAGTTGGAGCGGCAGGTCGCTGCCTGCCGATAGTAGAGGGTAGATAACGCAATTTGTCCCGATTGCGGCCAACCTCTATCTTTTTTGCGATGTTAAGTCCGTTGTCAGGCGATGTCAACACAGGAGAGTTTGTCATGAAATCGGCACTTGAGCTGGCCATGGAAAAGGCCAACGCGGCGGTTGGGGGTGCAGAGGGGGTCAAGCTGACAGACGAGCAGAAAGAGGCTATAGACCAAGTGCGCAAGCAGTACGAGGCCAAATGGGCCGAGCAAGAGATCGCGCTCAAAGGGCAGCTAGAACAGGCCACGGGCGCAGACCCGCAGGCCCTAGTCGAAGCGCGTCGCCAAGTGCAGGAGCAAATGAGCAAGGTCCGCAACGAGCTCTTTGCCGAGCGCGACGCCAAAATCGAGGCACTTCGCAACCAGTAGGGCGAGGCTACTCTGCAATCCATCGGAGCCAGCTATGCAGCCAAACTACGAAGTCGATATGAGATTGAACATCCGAACGCCTATGCGGGACGGCGTCGATCTTTCTTCCGACCTCTATTTGCCGAGGGCATCGGGTAGGTTCCCGACCGCGTTGATGCGCACGCCGTACGACAACAACGCGCCGCCCATGATCGAGAAGGCCATGCGACTCGCCAATAACGGCTATGCCTGCGTCATCCAAGACGTGCGGGGGCGCTGGGACTCCGACGGCGTTCACTACGCGCTGTTCGACCACGGCCCGGACGGTTTTGATACGCAGGGATGGATTGGCCAGCAGGAGTGGAGCGACGGCAGAATCGGCATGGCCGGAGGCTCCTACCTCGGGTGGGTGCAGTGGCAGAGCGCGCCTCACCGCAGCCAGCACCTGACGTGCATGGCACCAAGGGTCATGTGCTGCGATCTGTACTCGGGCCTAATACACCCCGGCGGGGCGTTCCAACTCAACGTCGCCCTCACGTGGGGGATGCGGACCAATGGCCGGACCGCTCAGAGCATCGAGTACCACAACTGGACGGAGGCCTTTCGCGCTATCCCACTCATCGACATGGATCAACAGGCAGGCAGAACCCTACAGTTTTGGCAGGATTGGGTGACGCACACCGAATACGATTCCTACTGGGACTCGGTCAACGTCGAAAACAAGTGGGGCGAAATCGCGGCTCCCGCCCTGATAATGGGAGGCTGGTACGACCTCTACTCTCACAATACCTTTATCAACTTCAATGGTCTAAGGCTGCATGGGCGGACGCCCGAAGCGAGGCAAAGTCAGCTCATCGTCGGTCCTTGGCCTCACGCGCTCAGTGTTTCTACCAAGACCGGTGACATCGACTTCGGCGCGAACTCGTTGTACGATTTGGAGGCGTTGGAGTTGCGTTGGTTTGATTATTGGCTCAAGGGCATCGACAACGGCATCGTCGGCGAGGCCCCGCTGCGGCTCTTCATAATGGGCGTCAATGAATGGAGAGACGAGTGCGAATGGCCGCTGGCTAGGACCGACTGGCAAAAGTGGTATCTGCACTCTTCGGGTAATGCCAACACGCTGTTGGGGGACGGCGGTCTGTCGCCGGCTGAGCCGGGCGACGAGCCTGCGGATCACTTTGCGTACGATCCCGATTTTCCCGTGCAGACCGCGGGAGGAAACAACTGTTGCTCGCCCCACATTGTGCCTTGGGGGCCGTACGATCAGCGCGATGTGGAGATGAGAGCCGACGTGCTCTGTTATACCAGCGAGCCTTTGGAAGCCGACCTTGAGGTGACCGGGCCGATCAAGGTGGTTCTATACGCGGCTACAGACGGGCTGGATACCGACTGGACCGCCAAGCTGGTGGACGTATCAATCAGCGGGTACGCCAAGAACCTCTGCGATGGCATCGTCCGGGCCCGCTATCGCGAGGGCTTTTCCTCACCTAAGTTGCTCCAGCCCGATCGAACGTACCAGTACGAGATTGATCTCGCCGTCACCGGCAATGTCTTCAAGAAGGGGCACCGGATCAGGGTCGAAGTGTCCTCATCCAATTTCCCGCGCTTCGACAGAAACCACAACACCGGCAATGACCTCGGCACGGACACCGAAATGCGCCGCGCGCAACAGACGGTCCAACACTCCAGAATGCATCCGTCTCACGTACTTTTGCCGGTGATTCCGCACCAGTAGTCAGCTATTCGTCGCCGTTCAATTTTCACGGGAATCAAGCACCTGTCAGCGAGTATCGGCGACAATTGACAGTGCAAATTTTAGGGCCTACTATCTGACTAAAACAGCACCTCCATCTCGCTTGGGGCACGGCTCAGCGCACTCGGATCCCGATTTACATTAAGGAGAGCAAGACATGGCGGAAACTGCCCGCTTGCAGGTCGAGGGCCAGATCGTCGAACTACCCATCGTCATCGGCAGCGAGAGCGAAAAGGCGCTCGATATTGCCAAATTGCGCGCCGAGATCGGGTATATCGCCTTAGATCCTGGCTACGGCAATACGGGCTCTTGCCAGAGCGATATCACCTTTATCGACGGCGATGCGGGCATCCTGCGCTACCGAGGCTACGCGATCGAGGACTTGGCCGAGTACAGTCGCTTCATTGAGGTCGCCTATTTGCTGATCTGGGGCGAATTGCCCAACGCCGCGCGGCTAGACGAGTTCAGTGCGCTGCTGACCAAACACCAGATGCTGCGCGAGGGACTAAAGCAACACTTCGGCCTCTTCCCGCCCAACTCGCCGCCAATGGCCGTCTTGTCCTCGGTACTCAACGCCTTGAGTTGCTACTACCCCGAGCTGTTGGAGATTCAGGACGAGGAGACCTTCATCGAAGCGGCCGCGCGCATCATGTCCAAGGTCCGCACCATTGCCGCCTATTCCTACCGCCAGCAGCAGGGTCACCACATCGAGTACCCACATCCCAAGAAACGGTACGCAGAGAATTTCCTGCACATGATGTTCAGCCAGCCGTACAACGAGTTTGAGGCGGACCCGGTGCTGGTTGACGCGCTGGATTTGATCTTTCTCCTCCACGCCGACCACGAGCAGAATTGCAGCACCTCTACGGTGCGGATGGTCGGCAGCAGCGAAGCCAATCTCTTCGCCTCGGTGGCGGCGGGCGTCTCCGCCCTGTGGGGGCCGCTGCACGGCGGGGCTAATGTGGCGGTGGTGGACATGCTAGAGAAAATCCGCGACGAAAATATCTCGGTCGGCGACTACGTTGCTCAGATCAAGGACAAGAAGGCCGGGATCCGCTTGATGGGGTTTGGGCATCGGGTGTATAAGAACTTTGACCCGCGCGCCAAGATCATCAAAAGGGGCTGCGAGAAAGTTTTGGCCAAGCGCCACATCAACGACCCCCTGCTCGACATAGCTAAAGAGCTGGAAGCCGTAGCGCTGGGGGACGAGTACTTCATCCAGCGCAAGCTTTATCCCAACGTGGATTTCTACAGTGGCGTCATTCTCCGCGCCCTCGGCATTCCCAAGGAGATGTTCACCGTGATCTTCGCCATCGGCCGCATGCCGGGCTGGATCGCGCATTGGTACGAGGAGAGCAAAGCCACCAAAATCAGCCGCCCGCGTCAGGTTTACACCGGCTCGGTTCAGCGCACCTATCAGCCTCTCGCAGAGCGGCCCTAAGCGCGGGTCGGCGATTAAAGTTTGTCTAAATAATTGAGAAAGGATTAGGGGATGCAGCCTAGAATCAGTATGCGCCACGGCAGGATTTCAGAAGAAACCAAAGCACACATTACTAATTCTTGTATTAAGCTCGAAAACTACTTCGACCGCATCGTGGATTGCGAAGTCATCCTCGACAAGGAAAAGCACAACGACAAAGTAGAAATTATCGTCAAGGTGCCGCACCGCACGTTTGCGGCTACAGGGACGGCAGACAATCTCTACAAAGCCCTCGCCGAAGCCGAGTCCAAAATCGAGAGTCAGCTTAAAAAACACCACGACAAGCTGGTGTCCCACCACTGATAAATGATCGTTGGTATCGCACGAGAGACCTTCGCTGGTGAGCATCGGGTCGCCTTGGTCCCGGAGGCTGTGTCCGGGTTGTCGGCCTGCAACGCGGACATCCTAATAGAGCCGGGCGCGGGTGACGCAGCCGGCTATGCCGATGCGGCCTATGCCGACCGCGACGCCGAGATCGCCGCCAACCGCGCCGAGGTATTTGCCCGCGCCGACGTGGTGCTACAGGTGCGTACGCTCGGCGCGAACCCAGAAGCCGGCCGCGCCGACTTGGCCCGGATCCGCTCCGGCCAAGTCCTCATCGGGGCCTCGGATCCGCTGACCGCTGGCCCGCAGCTAGCTGCGCTGGCCGATGCCGGAGTGACCCTGTTCGCCATGGAACTGATTCCGCGCATTACCCGCGCCCAGAGCATGGATGTGCTCTCGTCTATGGCCACGATTGCCGGCTACAAAGCGGTGCTCTTGGCCGCTGCGGCCCTGCCGCGCATGTTTCCGCTGTTGATGACGGCCGCTGGCACGTTGACCCCGGCCCGGGTGCTAGTTATCGGCGCAGGGGTCGCCGGTCTCCAGGCCATTGCCACGGCCCGTCGCCTAGGAGCGGTCATCCGGGCGTACGATGTGCGGCCAGCGGTTAAAGAACAGGTCGAGAGCCTCGGGGCCGAGTTCGTGGAGCTGGACATTGACGCTGGCGACTCCGAGGACGCGGGCGGGTACGCCCGGGCGCAGGACGAGGTGTTCTACCACCGCCAGCGCGAGGAATTGGCCAAAGTCGCTGGCCAGAGCGACGTGGTAATTACCACGGCCGCCATACCGGGGCAGCCAGCACCTCTGTTGATTACAGCCGCGGCCGTGCAGAGCATGGGGCCGGGGTCGGTCATCGTCGATTTGGCGGCTGAGCGCGGTGGCAACTGCGAGCTGACGCGCTCCGGGGAGACGGTCGTAGAGGGCGGAGTGCAGATCATGGGGCCGCTCAATCTGCCGGCGACCGTGCCGCACCACGCCAGCCAAATGTACTCGCACAATATCGCGACCTTCTTCCGGCATTTAGCGGGCGAGGGTGAGTTGCAATTCGACATGGAAGACGAAATCACGCGCGAGACCTTGGTGCTGCGCAACGGTGAGATCGTCCATCCGCGCATTCGCAAAGGAACCTCATAGATGGACGTCCTCGTGACCGCGCTGACGGTGTTTGCCCTAGCCGTCTTCGTCGGCTTTGAAATCATCACCAAGATCCCGCCGACCCTGCACACGCCGCTGATGTCCGGCTCCAACGCCATCTCCGGCATCACCCTGATCGGCGCGCTGCTCTCGGCTGGTTCCGAGCACTCGGCCTTGGCGACCTATTTGGGGTTGGCGGCCGTCGTCTTCGCCACCATCAACGTGGTAGGTGGGTTCATGGTGACGCACCGCATGTTGGGGATGTTCAGGAGGCGGGACTAGCGCATGAGCGCGACCCTGATTAACTTCGCCTACCTGGTCGCCTCGGTTCTCTTCATCCTCGGCCTCAAGGGGCTGACGCACCCGCGCACAGCCGTCCGCGGCAACTTGCTGGGGGCCTTGGGGATGTTGTTGGCCGTCGTCGCCACCCTTTTGGATCAGCGAATTCTCTCCGGCGAATACATTTTGCTCGGCGTAGTCGTTGGCGCGCTAGTTGGCATGGTCCTCGCGGTAAAAATTTCCCTAACCTCCATGCCCGAGTTGGTAGCGGCTTTTAACGGCTTGGGCGGCGGTGCCTCCGCGCTGGTGGCTGGCGCGGCGCTGATCGAGGCGCAGGCTCCTTCCTACCAATTCACGGCTGCCACGGCCGCCTCTGGGATCATCGGCGCGGTGACCTTCTGGGGTAGTATCGTGGCCTTCCTCAAGCTGATGGAAGTGCTCAAAGGCTTGGTCCGGTTTCCCGGCCAGCAGTTTTTCAACGGAGTGCTGGCCCTCGGAAGCGCGGGCTTGGCTGCTTGGCTGGTGCTGGGCGAGCCGGACGCCTTCTGGGCCATGGTCTGCGCGGCCTCGCTGTTGGGCGTATTGCTCGTGGTGCCCATAGGCGGAGCCGATATGCCGGTGGTGATTGCCTTGCTCAATTCGTGCTCGGGTCTGGCCGCGGCCGCCACCGGCTTTGTGCTCGACAACAACGTGCTGATTACCGCGGGATCGCTGGTGGGTGCCTCGGGGCTGATTTTGACGCAAATCATGTGCCGGGCCATGAACCGCTCGCTGGGCAATGTACTCTTCGGCGGCGTTGGTGCCGAGGTCGCAAGCGGCACCAGCGACGACGAGGTCTATGCCGGCAAGATCAAATCAACCTCGGCCGAGGAAGTCGCGCTGCTGTTTGACACGGCCCGGCGCGTGGTGGTGGTCCCCGGCTACGGCATGGCCGTGGGCCAAGCACAACACGCCGTGCGGGACTTGGCCAATTTGCTCGAAGAGCGCGGCGTCGAGGTGGCGTATGCGATTCACCCGGTGGCGGGTCGGATGCCGGGCCACATGAACGTGCTACTGGCCGAGGCCGAAGTGCCCTACGACAAGCTGGTGGAGATGGATCGGATCAACCCGACCTTCCAGCAGACCGATGTGGCGCTGATCATCGGTGCCAATGATGTGGTCAATCCCCTCGCCCGCGATGCGGATTCTGGGCCGATTGCCGGGATGCCCATCCTCGACGTGGATAATGCACGCACGGTGGTAGTAATTAAGCGGAGCCTGAGTCCGGGGTTTGCCGGGCTGCCCAATCCGCTGTTTGCCGCGGAAAATGCGCTGATGTTTTTCGGCAATGCCCGGGAGGCTGTGTTGGATTTAGTGGCCGCGGTAAAGGAGAGCGGATAGGTGCTGTTTCTCCGCAGTCAATCGATAAAAATGGCATCGTCGGGCCAAGATTCGACGATGAAACCCGCCTTCGTATTTACCATTGACAAATAGTTGTGCATCCGCCTGATAGGGTCCAACAGGCGGATGGTTTGCATCTGTTGGATCGAGTCCTCGCCGTGGTTTTTTTGCAGCGAAGGGATGATCTTGCCTTGGACACTTTCGGCCACATCGCTGTCGGACTCGCCTTCGACGATCATAACCAAAGCGATGTGCCCATCTACTTCGGCGATATAGCTGTCGCGAATTAGCTCGCTGAAGACGTTGGCGACATTGGGTTCAGAGCGGATTTCCTGCACGATCTGGCTGCGGGTGATGCCCAATTTGAACTTGATGGTTAGCATGTGCTGGGTCGAGAAGCGGCCCGTGCCTTGGGCCTGCATATCGACCGCCGCGTAGTAAAAGAGGATATCTTCCTCTTCGAGGCGGGCGCGCTTGCGGCTGACGGTGCGCACCGGTACGCCGGTCAAGGTGCTGATGCGATTGTCCGAGCAGCGGGGGTTTCGGATGAGAGTGCGGACGATCTGCCGCTCTTGTTCGTCAAAACGTCTCATGGCCTGAATTGTCCCTTTTGGAGTGAAAATTAGCACAATTTAGGCCATATACGATAGTACTGTCAAGAGATGTTTCAAGAAAGTTGTGGAAACTGGCGTAAGGGTGTTTGACAACGTAGCCGTAATTCATATATTAAGTCCTCTTATACAATTTGGAAGAACAGACCGAGACGGCGGTCCTGTCCATTAGCCTGGGCGCGTATTTCTACTACCGGTGCGCCCGGCGTTTCTTCAGTAAACAATGGCAACCTTTGAGCGCGAAGTCGTCCCTTTGGTCGGCGCGACCTTCTTATGCTCCGCTGTTACCTCGACGAGACCTCGAGCAAGGAAAAATTGAAATGACCCGTATTCCTGGATACCCAGAAAAGCAGGGTCTTTACGACCCAGCCCGCGAAAGCGACGCCTGCGGGATCGGTTTTGTCGTAAATATCAAGGGCCACAAGTCGCACAAATTGGTGCTTCAAGCCTTAGAGGTCTTGGAACATCTCAAGCACCGCGGTGCCTGCGGCTGCGAAGCCAACACGGGCGACGGTGCCGGCATGTTGGTGCAGTTGCCCCACAAGTTCTTTAGAGCCGTTTGCGATTTTGAGTTGCCCTCATTAGGCGAGTACGGAGTGGGCATGTTGTTTTTGCCGCCCGATCCCGCCCATCGCCAAATCTGCGAGGAGCATTTCACCCGCATCGTCGAAGAAGAGGGCCAGCACCTCCTCAGCTGGCGGGATGTGCCCACTCACAACGCCGCCTTGGGCCGTACCGCCAAGCTGCGCGAGCCGTTTCAGCGCCAAGTCTTTATCGGCCGCGGCGAGGTGCAAGGCGACGACGCGCTAGCCTTTGAGCGCAAGCTCTACGTCATCCGTAAGCGCGCCGAAAACGCGATTCGCTACAGCGGCGAAGTCCCCGATGGCGACTTCTTTTACCCGGCCAGCCTCTCTTGCCGGACCATCGTCTATAAGGGCATGCTAATCTCCGACCAAGTCGTGGGCTATTTCCCCGACTTGAGCGACGAGCGCTTTGAAGTGGCCATCGCGTTGGTGCATTCGCGCTTTAGCACTAACACCTTCCCGAGTTGGGAGCGGGCGCATCCCTATCGCTATATCATCCACAACGGCGAGATAAACACCGTGCGCGGCAACGGCAACTGGATGCACGCGCGCGAGGGGATGCTTGCCTCCGAGTACTTCGGCGATGATATCGACAAGCTCTTCCCCATCATCCACGAAGACGGTTCTGATTCAGCCAAGTTCGACAATGCGCTCGAGCTGCTGACCTTGGGGGGGCGCTCGTTGGCACACGTGGTGATGATGATGATTCCCGAGCCGTGGGAAAACCACGAGACCATGAGTGCCAAGAAGCGGGCCTTTTACGAGTACCATAGCTGTCTGATGGAGCCGTGGGACGGGCCGGCCTCGGTGGCCTTTACCGACGGTGTCGTCGTAGGCGGCATGCTAGACCGCAACGGCTTTAGGCCCTCGCGCTACTACATTGCGAAAGACGACACTCTGGTACTCTCCTCGGAAACGGGGGTGCTGAGTATTCCGCCGGAAGACGTCGTCCTCAAAGGCCGGCTGCAACCGGGCCGGATGCTCTTGATCGATACCGAGGAGGGCCGGATCATCAGCGACGAGGAGATCAAGCACCAGATCGCCACCGAGCATCCCTATCAAGCGTGGCTCGACGCCAACCTAGTTGCGCTCGAGGACTTGCCCGAGGCCCAGGGGGCGCCTCTGCTAGCAAGCCACGAGGAAGTGCTTCACTGGCAGCAGGCCTTCGGCTATACGTTTGAGGACCTGCGCGTCTTCCTCAAGCCGATGGTCCAAGTGCTCAAGGACCCGGTCGGCTCGATGGGCAACGACGCGGCGCTGGCGGTGCTCTCGGAGCGGCCGCAGCTTCTCTACAACTACTTCAAGCAGCACTTCGCCCAGGTTACCAATCCCCCGCTCGACCCGCTGCGCGAGGAATTGATTACCTCAGCCGAGACCAAAATCGGCCCCGAGCGCAATTTGCTGGTGCCCGAGCCGGCAAGCTGCTGCCAGATCACCTTGCAGCGGCCGATTCTCAAAAACGACGAGCTGGAAAAGCTCCGGCAGGTCGATCGCTTTGGCCACAAGGGGGAGACGATTCCGATCCTGTTCAAGCGCGAGGACGGCGAGGCTGGCCTTGCCAAGGCCATGGACGCGCTGTGCGCCAAAGTCGAGGCGGCCATCGCCCAAGGGCACAACCTGATTATCCTCTCGGACCGGGAGATAGATGCCGACAACGTGCCGATCCCTGCGCTGTTGGCCGTGTCCGGGGTGCATCGCCACTTGGTGCGGCTGGAGACCCGCACGCGCGTCGGCTTGGCACTCGAATCGGGCGAGCCGCGCGAGGTACATCACTTCTGCCTGCTTTTGGGCTACGGCGCTCAGGCGATCAATCCCTACATGGCCTTTGAAAGCCTCAACGACATGATCCGCGAAAACATGCTCGAAGGCTATGCGTACGCGGAGGCCGAGGAGCGCTACATTTACGCGGCGATCAAGGGCACGGTCAAGGTGATGGCCAAGATGGGCATCTCGACGATCAAGTCGTATCGGGGCGCGCAGATCTTCGAGACTGTGGGGCTCAACCAAGATGTAGTCGATCAGTACTTCACTTGGACCACGACTCAAGTCGAGGGCATGGGCATTGAGGACATTGCCCGCGAAGCCTTAGCGCGCCACGAGGCGGCCTTCCCCCAGATCCCTACCAACGGCCGCACCCTTGACGTGGGCGGGCACTATCAATGGCGCAAGGGTGGCGAGCATCACCTCTTCAACCCCAAGACGATTCACCTGCTGCAGCGGGCGTCGCGCACCAACGATTACGCGATGTACAAGGAGTACGCCGAGCTAATCAACGACCAGTCCGAGCGCTTGGCGACCTTGAGAAGCCTGTTGGAGTTCAAAAGCGAGGCCGAGCCGGTGTCCATTGAGGAAGTCGAACCGGTCGAGGCAATCACCCGGCGCTTCAAGAGCGGGGCAATGTCCTACGGATCGATTAGCAAGGAGGCGCACGAAGGCTTGGCCATTGCCATGAATCGCCTCGGTGGCAAGAGCAATACCGGCGAGGGCGGCGAAGACCCGGCTCGCTATGTGATCGAGCCCAACGGCGACTCCAAAAACAGTGCCATTAAGCAGGTGGCCTCCGGGCGGTTCGGCGTGACGAGCTACTATCTGACCCAAGCCAAAGAGCTGCAAATCAAGATGGCCCAAGGTGCCAAGCCGGGCGAGGGCGGCGAGCTACCCGGCCCCAAGGTATATCCTTGGATCGCCAAGGTGCGCCACTCGACCCCAGGCGTGGAGCTGATCTCGCCGCCGCCGCACCACGACATCTATTCGATTGAGGATTTGGCGCAGCTAATCCACGATCTCAAAAATTCAAACGTCGATGCGCGGATCAACGTCAAGCTGGTCTCCGAGTTCGGGGTCGGGACCGTCGCCGCTGGGGTAGCCAAGGGCCACGCAGACGTGGTGCTGATTTCGGGCCACGACGGCGGCACCGGAGCCTCGCCGCAGACCTCGATCAAGCACGCCGGCTTGCCTTGGGAGCTGGGCCTAGCCGAGACGCATCAGACACTGGTGCTCAACGACCTGCGCAGCCGCATCGTCGTCGAGACCGACGGCCAACTCAAGACCGGGCGCGACGTGGTCATCGCCGCGTTGCTAGGTGCTGAGGAATTCGGCTTCGCCACCACGGCGCTAGTTGCGATGGGCTGCATTATGATGCGGGTCTGCCACCTCGATACCTGTCCGGTGGGCGTGGCGACCCAAAACCCGGAGCTGCGTGCCAAATTCATGGGCAGCCCCGATCATGTGGTCAACTTCTTGCGCTTTGTCGCCGAGGACATGCGCGAGATCATGGCCGCGCTCGGTTTCCGCACCGTCAATGAGATGATCGGCCGCACCGACCGGCTCGAGCCCAAGAAGGCTATCGCGTTGTGGAAGGCCGCCGGCATCGACTTGACGTCGATTTTGCACCAGCCCGAGGTCGATCCCCAAGTCGGGCGCTACTGCCAGATTCCGCAGGATCACGGGCTGGACGATGTCCTCGACAACACCACCTTGTTAGAGCTGTGCAAACCGGTGCTTGAAAGCGGCGAGCCGGTCGAGGCGGTGTTGCCGATCGAGAATACCAACCGAGTCGTAGGCACCATCCTTGGCAGCGAGGTGACTAGGCGCTACGGTCCCGAGGGGCTGCCCGAGGACTCGATTCGCCTCAAGTTCGAGGGCGTCGCTGGCCAGAGCTTTGCCGCCTTCACCCCTAAGGGCCTGACCATGGAAGTCGAAGGCGACGCCAACGACTACTTTGGCAAGGGGCTTTCGGGTGCCAAGCTGGTGCTCTATCCGCCCAAAGGTTCTACCTTCGTGCCGTGGGAGAACATCATTTGCGGCAACGTCGCCTTCTATGGTGCCACCTCTGGCGAAGCCTATATCCACGGCATTGCCGGTGAGCGCTTCTGCGTACGCAACAGCGGAGTCTGCGCCGTAGTAGAGGGCGTCGGCGATCACGGTTGCGAGTACATGACCGGCGGGCGGGTCGTGGTGCTGGGCTGCACGGGCCGCAATTTCGGTGCCGGGATGTCGGGCGGCATTGCCTACGTGCTCGACGAAGAGGGCGACTTTGCAATCCGCTTCAACGACGAGATGGCCGATATGGGGCCGGTAGAAGATGCCGAGGATATCGCCGAGTTGCGGTCCATGATCGAGCGCCACGTGCAGCACACCAACAGCGCGCTCGGCCAGCGGGTTTTGGACCAATGGGACGCGGTGCTGCCCCGGTTCGTCAAGGTCATGCCGCGCGACTATCGCAAGATGCTCAACGCCTTCAAGCGCGTCGAGGAACGCGGGTTGACCGGCGACGAGGCCGCGCTAGTCGCCTTCCGCGAGGCCATGGCCGAAGCGTCCTGAACTGAACAGGAAAAAAACAATGGGTAAACCCACCGGATTCATCGAATTTGTACGCGAGTTACCGCAAGACCGCGACCCGTTAGAGCGCGTTGCGGACTGGGACGAGTTCCACGAGCACTTTCCCGACGAGTGCCTGCGCGATCAGGGCGCGCGCTGCATGGACTGCGGCATTCCCTTCTGCCACTTGGGCGATGTCGTCAGCCAGGGCGACAAAGGCTCTGGCTGCCCGATCAACAACCTAATCCCCGAATGGAACGACTTGGTCTATCGTGGGTTGTGGCAGGAAGCGCTGGAGCGGCTGCACAAGACCAACAACTTCCCGGAGTTTACCGGCCGGGTCTGCCCGGCACCCTGCGAGGGGGCCTGCGTGGTAGGGATCAACGCCCCGCCGGTGACGATCAAGAGCGTCGAGTGCGCCATTGTCGATAAAGGCTTTGAGATGGGCTGGGTTGTGCCCGAGCCGCCCGACAAGCGCACTGGCAAAAAGGTCGCCATCGTCGGCTCAGGTCCTGCGGGCTTGGCCTGTGCCGCCCAGCTCAATCGCGCCGGCCACTGGGTGACCGTGTACGAACGGGCGGATCGCATCGGCGGCCTGCTTATGTATGGGATACCCAATATGAAGCTCGACAAGAAAAAGGTGGTGCAGCGCCGGGTCGATCTGATGGAGGCCGAGGGCGTCAAGTTCGTCACCCGCACCGAAATCGGCGTGGATCTCCCGGCGATGCCGCTAGTGAAAGAAAACGACGCGCTAGTGCTCTGCGGCGGGGCCACCAAGCCCAACGATCTGCCGATTGAGGGGCGGGACTTAAAGGGCATCTACTTTGCGATGGACTTTTTGCACACCAACACCAAGAGCCTGCTCGACTCCAATCACGCGGACGGCAGCTACATCTCGGCCAAGGACAAACACGTGATCGTCATCGGCGGCGGCGACACCGGCACCGACTGCGTCGGTACGTCGATGCGCCATGGCTGCAAGACGCTCTCGCAATTCGAGATCATGCCTCGGCCACCGGACGAGCGTGCGCCCAACAACCCTTGGCCACAGTGGCCCAATGTGTACAAACTCGACTACGGCCAGGAGGAGGCCAAAGCCCGCTTCGGCGACGACCCGCGCACGTATCTGATTATGACCCAGCGGTTCGTCGCCGACGACGAGGGCCGCGTCAAGGCGCTACACACGGTCAATATCGAGTGGGACCAAGATGAGAACGGCCGCTTCACGCCCGTGCCGATCGATGGCACCGAGAAGGTCTGGCCGGCCGACTTGGTGCTGTTGGCGATGGGGTTCCGCGGGCCAGAGGACGCGATGCTCAAACAGCTAGGCGTCGAGCGCGATGAGCGCTCCAACGCCCGTGCTGTGCACGAGGAATACGCCACCAGCGTTGAGGGCGTTTTCGCGGCTGGCGACATGCGGCGCGGCCAGAGCTTGGTCGTATGGGCCATCAACGAGGGCCGGGGTGCCGCCCGCGAGGTGGACCGCTATTTGATGGGCAATACGCTGCTGCCCTGAGCGGCGACAGGTTGCACGAAAACCCTCACTTCCTATGACGACGACGGAGCAAATTGTTCATCATCTGCACCCTTTCCGGGACGAAACGGTTGGAAGTACTGGATTTTATTGAATTTATCAAGTCGCAGAGCCGCGAAGAAAATGCCGTCTGGTCCGAATTGTCGCTAGCTTCTGCTATGTGCGGGATAGAAGAAGAAAGCCTTTATACATTGGAAGATATCAAAGAGCCGTCGTGACGGTGCAGGAGGGACAGGTTACTCGCCGTTTTCCCGCTGTACTTTCGTCCGTCCCCAGATAAAAGTACCGGCCAAGCTAACCACCACAGCGGCAATGACTCCGCAGCCTTCCTTGGCGTGGCCCAGTTTTATCGCGTATGCCCCGACGCCGCAAATCACTAGCACAAATAGAAAGGCTAAGCCGAGTCCGACGAATCGAGCTCTAGTACTTCCTTTGGGGTGGTACCTTTCCTGCTGGCGATGGGCCGATTGGGCTTCCCCCATCGCCAAAATGCGCTTTGGTATTCTTGGAGGGTTTGCGGACCGGGGATCGGGCCTTGGAAAAACCGCGCCTCAGCACTGATAAGCTTCTCACGAGTGCGCGGCTACATCGGCTTGCTAATAGCAAAACGAGGGGTTAGACCCCGATGGCGGGAGGGTTTAGACGGTTTCTTCTTTCGCCGGGCCATCCGCCACCGTTTGAAAAGCATCCTGTATATCTCCAAAGACGGCTAGCCAATCGGAGTACATAGCTTCGGCATCGGAGCATTGCGGCAGCGCGTTGCGCTGCCAGCGAGGTTAAAGAGCGTGGCAAAGCCTGACAGGAGGTAGAGGAATTTCATGGGGAGATAGCTCCTGTTGAACAGGGTTCAATGGTCCATTGATATAAGTTCCAATAGCCAAGTCAAGCACCGCACATGACCATTACCACGTAGTGGCGGGGCATCTTTTTCCAAGGCTTCGCTGCTTCTCAATGCTCACACATTGATGAGAATAACCCCCGAGTCCATCAGCGTTCTGAGGGTTATGGCACAGCCGACGACGATGATGACCACTGCACTCGCAATGGGCAGCCGCTGAATCCAGCGGCTGTCGCCCGAGAAGCGCTCCACGAGCGGTCGCGCCTTGACGATGAGCACGCCGATGGCGATGAGGATTGCGGCCAGCCCGACGCTGAAGACCACCAAAAGTAGCAGACCAAAGGCGATGCGATGCACGGCCACGGCCAACAACAGGATCACCAAAGCCCCTGGACAAGGCACGATACCGCCGGAAATCCCCAGCGTTAGCAAATTGCCGAGGGTCACTTTGCTGGGAGTCTCATGGCTGTGGCCGTGTCCGTGGGTATGTTCCCCATGAGAGTGATCGTGGTGGCTATGGCCATGGCCTCGTCCCCCGAGGTGATTGGTCAAGAGCCATACGCCCAAGCCCATAATCAGGAGACCGGAGGCCGTGCCGAGATAGGGGAAAATTTGTTCAGGAAGGACGTACTGGGAGGCAAAGAGTGCCACCAAGCCCAACAGAATGACGCTGAAGGTATGCGTGAGGGTGACTATCCCGCCGAGAAAAAGGGCGTTGCCCACCGTGCCACGTGCGCCGACGAGATAAGCGGCGACGATGGTCTTGCCATGCCCCGGCTCTAGCCCGTGCGCCGCGCCGAGAAAAAGAGCCAGCGCCAACGCCCCCGCGATCAGACCTAGGCTCAGCTCTTCAGAGCGCAGCATATCGCTGAGGGCGTCCGTTTCTCCGTCGTCAGCGCTCGCCGTCCCGACGACGCCGACCTCCGACAGCCGTCCTGCTTCGCCAATCTCATCCCCCCAAGCCGGGATCTCCATCGCCAGTGCTGTTAGTACTAGTAGTATTCGCGGCATCGCTCGTTCCAGGGCATTGCTTTTCTCCATGGCAGCGGCCATGCGTCAGGCCGGCTGCGATGACACTCCACTCTGCACAGGTCTTACTCGGGGTTTTGGCAGTGGACGACCCTTAGACTCGAAGGATCTTCTTCGCTCCACTCGACCCATATACGGTATCGATCAATGGCTTTCATTTTTAACTTTCTACCATGATCCGGCGAGTGATTTCGGCGCAGATAATGTCTTGGATTTGGAACTGTGGTTGAGTACGATTGCAGGCAATTAATAAACGGCGTTTCTGATAGGGGTCAAGCTGCGCTCGATCCTGCGCCTACTCGTGCAGAATTTGGCGCGCTAGGGCCTCCGCTTCTCACTCCTTCGGCACCACCAAGGCACGGTCGCCGTAGGGGATCCTTTTATTGACATCACGCTCTAAGAGAGATACTCTCTTGTATCCTTCACAGAAGAAGCGTTCGATGCTTGCCAAAAGCCGTGGTTTCCGCCTTATAGAACCCAAATATTTCGCTGCGCCTAGGAGACGCGACTGCACCGTGCTGATATTCGTGCTCTTCACGCGAGCCAATGCCGCACTCGACCTTCTTTCTCGCCGACCATGACAATCGCGGTCCGACCCTACCTTCCGGACGACCTGTCCGGCATCCTCGACCTTTACAACGGACTGCTCGTCGGTCGCGTCCCCCACTGTTGGCCGGTGACGCCATCCTCTCTACACCGGACACTGCAGGCAGGTGAGGTAGAGTGCGAGGGGGCGCGGCTTCTCGAGCAAGCTGTCCTCGTGGCAGGCTCAGGTCGCTACGGGTTCGTCCATGTCGGCCGCCAAGCGACGAACAAGCGGCAGGAAAACGAGATCGGCGTGATTCGCTTCCTTGCCTACCGCCGCGGCGAGCGCGCCGTGGGCGATGCGCTGCTGGCAGCGGCCGAATCTTGGATGCGCGAACGGGATCTGCGACACAGCGTCGTTATGCCGCAACCTTGGCGTTATCCGTTTTACGCCTTCCCCCACGCCTACCTGTCCGATCACCTCGATCACGTGCAGGCCCTGCTGCGCTTCCGCGGCTACACCAAGACCGGCGGCGAGGTATTTCTCGATTGGCTAGACATGCATCCGAAGCTGGTTGGCGATTCCAGCGGCCTCGACTGCGAGCTTCGCGTCGAGGATTGTCCGGGGGCCGGTCCCCGACCGGGATTGCGGCTCCAGGCCGTGCAGGACGGCGACGGTATCGGCGCGTGCGTACTGGTCAGCGGTGCCGAATCCTCCGCCGCCGACGAGGCCCACGATTTCGCATTCTGCGACTGGCTCGGCGTGAACGAGAAGCACCAAGGCCGCGGCCTCGGACGCTTCCTGCTGTCATACGCCATGTACTTGGCGCGCGAGCGCGGCTATCGCCACGGTGCCATCAGCACCGCTTTTGACAACGACCGCGCCTTCCTGTTCTACACCAACCACGGTTTCCAGGTCGTCGATTGGACCTACGAGTTTGCGCGGGAGCTTTCTTGACCTCCGGCCGCTACTGTCAAGGTACTGCCCATGATCATCGACTCCCACGCCTACTGCTTCCCCCCCGCCGACTCCCCCGCCGGTCACCCCACCGCCGCCGACCACCTGCGCTGGGTCCAGGGCGGTCAGGCCTCCCACCACCAGCCCGCTTGGCGCATCCGCGACCGCGCACCGGCCTCTTCCGCGGTGCTGACAGCACCCGGTGGGGCCATGGACTTCGACAATCTGCCCAACGTCAACTTCCGCGTTGACCACGACAAGGGCCGGGTGGTGTGGACGATTGACGGCGAGGACCTCACCAAGCAGTTCTACCCGCCTAACTTGCCCCACTTGGAGTACACGCCTCACAACCTGCTCGCCGAGATGGACTACGCCGGCGTTGATAAGGTTTTGTTGCACGTCGATGCCATGCTGGGCCGCGATCCCGCTTTCCAAGCGGAGTCGGTCGCTGTTGACCCGGAGCGCATCTATTCGATGGCTCCCGTTGATGAGTGGCGCTTGGCCGGCGAACTCGATGCCGTCATCGCCGAGACTGTCGCCGCCGTCGAGAAGCACGGCCTGCACGCCATCAAGTTCAACCCGCCCCACGCCTACTACTACCGCTCCGACCCGTGGGATGGGGAGCACCTGCGTCCGTTCTGGGAGGCGGTGGCCGCGCTTGGCGTGCCCGTGTTCTTTACGCTCGGCACCGGGCCGGGCGAAGCGTCGGTGTTGCAGACTGTGGAGAGCCAGCGTTGCGGCTACTTGGCCGAACTCGACATCTTGGTGCGCTGGATGGAGCGCTACCCGGACGCGCTGTGCAGCCTCACGCACGGTTTCCCGTGGCGTCTCTTCCTCGACGACGAGCCTTCCGGTTCCCCGAGCCGGATCGAGTTGCCCGACGAGATATGGCCCCCCTTCGACAATCCGAACCTGAGCCTAGAGGTCTGCTTCCCAGTGCGCCTCGGAGACTTGTTCGACTACCCGTACCGCGAGCTGTGGCAGACGCTCGAGCAGATGGTCGAGCGCATCGGTGCCGAGCGGCTGCTGTGGGGTACTGACATGCCCTTCCAGAACCGCTTCTGCACCTATCGCCAGTCGCGCCGCTGGATTGAGGACTACTGCGAGTTCCTCTCTGCCGAGGAGCTGACTGCAATCATGGGTGGGACCTGTGCGCGCCTGCTCGGTCTCAAGGTCTGATGACAGGAGGAATATCATGGCAGGAGAAACGAGATACCGTGCGGCGATCGTGGGATTGGGTTTTATCGGGGGAGCGGACCAGGTCTCGGGCGATGCTCTTGGCCAGCGCGTCGAGGATCTCGATGGTACGCACGTGGACGCACTGCACAACCACGACCGGGTCGATCTAGTCGCTGGTAGCAGCCGCGACAACGGGCGGCGCGAGCGCTTCCACGTGCGCTATGGAGTGCCCGCGTTCGCCGACTGGCGCGAGATGCTCGGCGCAACCGTGCCCCTCGACATCGTCTCGGTCGCCACGTACACCCCCGTCCACGCCGAGATTGCCCAAGCGGCAGTAGAAGCCGGTGCCCGCGCCATCTACTGCGAAAAGCCCGTTGCGGCGACGGTCGCCGAGGCCGAGGGGATGTTGTCTGCCTGCAACAAGGCCGGTGCCCTGCTCGTCATCAACCACAACCTGCGCTTCCACCCCGGCTATCGGGGGCTGCGCGACCGCATCGCCGCCGGTGCCCTCGGTACCTTGACCTCGGCCTCGCTCCAGTGGACCTCTGGTCGCCTAGGCAACGTCGGCACGCACATGATCGACGCCGTGCAGATGATCACCGGCCTGCCAGTGACCGCTGTCTCCGGCACCCTCGATCTGTCGGGGAAACCCGATTGCCGAGGCGAAGCCTTCACCGATCCCGGTGGGTGGGGTCTGCTGCGCCTCGGACGCGACTTGCCCGCGGCCGATGGTGCGCCGCGGGGCGACTTGATCTGCACGGTTGATGCTGCCGACTACGGCACTGCACCACCGCGCCACCGCTTCCACGGCACCGAGGGCTACGCCATCTGCCGCAACCGCGACATCGAGATCGTGCGCGGCGACGACCGCGAGTTTTTGCCCGACGATTCTCCGGACAGCGGCATGGACCGGGCCGTTGCCGAGATCGTCAATTGGCTCGACGGGGAGGATCCCTTTTCCTACGACGCGAAGGAAGCCATGCGTACCTTGGAGGCGATCATCGCCTTTCACGCCTCCCATCGCGCCGGCGGTGCTTGGGTTGAGCTGCCTCTGCGCGGCGACGACCGCGATGTAGTTCTTCACAGCGGCTGACGGTCGTTCACCCCTTCGGCACCACGAGGGCGCGATTGCCGTAGGGGATTGAATCCATTTCAGTGTCGTAGATCCGCTCCAGAAAATCTCGGTCCCACGGCCGCTCGGCCGCCGGTAGCCGCTCTACCACACCATCCTTGAGAAAGACGAAGTGATCCCCATACAGGAAGGCGCTGTTGGGGTCGTGCAGGACGGCGAGGACGGTGAGATCGGCATCGACCAACTCGCGAATCAGGCGCAGCAGGTGCGCTTGGTTGAGAAAGTCGAGGTGCGAACTCGGCTCGTCGAGGAGGATGAGACGGGGCTGTTGGGCCAGAACTCGAGCGATGCGGACGAGCTGTTGCTCCCCCCCCGACAGTTCGGTATAGGGACGCTCCTTCAGGTGAATAACGCCGACCCGCTCCAGCGCGGCGATGCCGATCTCCACGTCCTCCTGTTTGGGGACATAGGTGACGTAGCTGGCGCGGCCGGTTAGTACCACGTCCTGCACCGAAAAGGGGAAAACTGGCCGGTGATGCTGGGGCAGGTAGCCGAGGACGCGGGCCCGCCGCCGGGACGAGAAGGAACGGACTTCCTCCCCCATGATACGCACTTTGCCGCGCTCGAAGTCGAGGAAACCGCCGAGAATGCGCATGAGCGTTGATTTGCCGCTGCCGTTCTTGCCGAGCAGGACGGTGAATTGCCCCGCCGGGATCTCCAGCGAGATCTCGTTGAGAATCGGCCTCCCTTCGTAGGCAAAGGAGAGCTTCTCGACTTGGATGGCTGGCGCTAGGTCTCCCATCCGATCCGCGCCTTTTTGAGGAGGAAGATGAAGAACGGTCCGCCGAGCAGGGTGGTGAAGACTCCGACCGGAATTTCAAAGGAGGCCAACGTGCGCGAGCAAGTATCGACCAGCAGTAGAAAGGCCCCGCCAAAGGCAAAGGAGGCCGGCAGGGTGTGGCGGTTGTCCGGCCCTAGCATCATGCGCACCATATGCGGCACGGCGAGTCCGATCATGCCAATGACGCCGGCCACGGCAATCGCCGCCGAGGCGGCCAAGGTCGCCGGAATGAGAATCAGCACCCGCTCCCGCTCCGGGTTCAGGCCCACTGCGCGAGCTTCTTCGTCGCCCTGAGCTAGCACGTTCATGCGCCAGCGAAAGAGGAAGAGCCAGACCACGCCGATGCCCACTCCCGGAGCTGCGGAGCGCAGCTTGGCCCAACTCGAATTGTGCAGGTTGCCCATAGTCCAGTGGACGATGGTTTGCAGCTTGTACGGGTCGGTAAGAAACTGGACGATAGTCAGCAGAGCGGTGAAGATCCCGGTGACGATCACTCCCGAGAGAATGAGGGAGACCACCGACACGGTCTTGCGGGTGCGGGCCAAGAAGTAGGCCAAGCCCACGGCGAGCAGGCCAAAGCCAAAGGCCGTCGGCTGGAGCGGAAGGAACGGTAGGACCAGCGCGATAGCTGCGCCAAAGGCAGCACCGGAGGAAAGCCCGAGAATATAGGGGGCCACGAGGGGATTGCGAAACAGGGCCTGTAGGGCGTTGCCGGCCGCGGCCAAGGCGCCGCCCACCAGAAAGGTGAGGAGGATGCGCGGCAGCCGCACCTCCCACACGATCGTGCTGATCAGAGCCTCTTCTTCGGTGCTAGCGGCCGTCTCGCGAAAGAGCAAGCCATAGAGCCAGACGAGAATTTTCCCCGCCTCGGCACTGGCAGAGGGGCCGAGCAGCAGGGAGCCTAACAGGATCGGCAGCGGCAGGGCATAGATGAGGCGGCGGCGGAACGCGCTATTCACGGGCCGTCTCCCGTTCCGAGAGAAAGGGGCGGCGGTTCCCCGAGCCGCCCCCCGTACAGCTTGTTCAGCAGGCCGGCTCGCAACTCTTCTAGATCCTTGGCGGAAAAACGGTCTGGATGGCACCAGCGGGCGACCAGATCGACGGTGAAGATGTACTTGAGGGTCCAGAAGTCGCACGAGAATGGGTCGGACAACTCGTGTACTCGCCCGTTGCGCACCGCCGAGAGCGAGCGCCAGCCAGACAGCTCGCCTAGGTCCTCGGCATTGAGTCGGTCGTTGCACCACATGACGATCAGCTCAGGGTTCCAGACGAGGACATTTTCGAGATTGACGATGAGGTGCTCTAGTGCGCTGTCGGCCGCCACGTTGGTTCCCCCGGCCAGATCAATCAGTTCCTGCACGGTGCTGTTGCGGCCAGCCGTCTCCAGAGGCCCTTGATCCCACATGAAATATACGCGCGGCTTGGCTTCCCCTGCGCCGAGGGCGGTCTTGTGCTGCACTGCCTCCAACTCCTCCCGGGCAATGGCGAGGAGCTCGGCGGCCCGCTCCCGGGTGCCGGTCAGCTCGCCGAGGGCGGCGATCTCGCGGTGAATGTCCTCAAAGTGCTCGATGAAGACCCCAAAGACCGGGATGCCCTTCTCTTCGAGAGCGGCGATGGACTCCTCCTGACCCGACCAGAGGATGACTAGGTCCGGCTGCAACGCTACCATGCTCTCGATGTTGACGAAGTCCCAGTTCCCCGGCGTCGGCAAGGTGCGCTCGCGGATGCGCTCGTCCATGGCCGCGTAGTACGGGAAGACGCTTTCCTGATAGATATTGGTCGAGATGCCGACGAGACGCGCTTCGGCCCCGAGCATGTACAGGCCGCTGAGGGCGCTTTCGAGGAGGCAGACGATGCGCTCGGCCGGCTTGTCCAGCTCGATGCGGCGACCGCGGAAATCAGTGGCCGACACGCCCTCTGCGATTACTGGATCACCGGCGAGGAATAAGGAGAGAAGCAGGAAGAAGAATACAGTCATCTCGAATGATTTGAAAGACAAGGGCAACCACAAAGATTTCCCCTATGATGGATGTTCAAAATGTCCACGTAGGGGCGCCCCTTGTGGCCGCCCAAAATGCTGGCCCGCCAACGGGGCACCCACAATTGCCCCTATTAAAACGAGACCATTAGGCCCCCGTTGACCGAGAAGCCGGGGTCCTGAAACTGCCACGGCATCTCGAAGGTTTGGTTGGTGATGTTGTATGGTTCGAGATAGAGGTGGAGGTCGTACCCGTCTTGGGTACGGACGCGCTGCTCAAGGCGTGCGTTCACCAGAATGTACCCGTCAAGGGCTTTGGCATCCTTGTTGATATCTCCGAAGATACCGCTATAGGACTGCACGGTGACCGTCGCCCGCAAACCCTGCGGAAAAGCGAGATGAACCCCGGCGCCAATCGCACTCTCTGGCACGAAGTTGATCTTGGCGCCGACCTTGCTCGTATCCGGGTTCTCCGTCACTTCGGCGTTGGTATAGGTGTAGTTGACGAACCACTCCACCATCTCGCTGAGGCGGTGGGTAGCCTCCAACTCCGCACCTCTAGTCGTGGTCGTGCCGGCGTTGATGTCCTGCGACTGCGCGGGATCATCCGGATCCACTGGCACCACCCGCTGCACGATCTGGTCGTCGATTTCGATGTTGAAGCCGCGCACGCCGACCTGCAATCCCTCCGTCGGCCGGTAGTTCGCCCCCAAGTCGATGCTTATCCCCGATTCCGGTTTGATGTCTGGATTCGGGAGATGGCCGCTCTCTTTGCTGCCTAGAGGAACAGTACCGCCCACCGACTTGAGGGAGGGAGCCTTAAAGCTGCTCCCCGCATTGGTGTAGATAGAGAGGTCGTCGCTGTGGTTATAGCGTAGCCCGGTGCTCCAGAGAGGCTTGTTCCAAGAGTTGCTGTCGTCTCCCGGGGGGGCACCCTGCAACAGGTCAATGTCGTGCGATATGATGTTGTAGCGCGCTCCAGCGCGGAGGATAACCCTACTTAAATGCATCTCTTCTTGGGCGTAGAGGCCAAAGGCCGTGGCCGTGGCATCGTTGCCAGTCTTCATAATGTCGGCCTCGGACGAGGTCTCGTACGAGGCGAGCTGATAGTCGGCACCCACGGTGAGCACGTCCGTCTCCCGGGTGACGAAGGAGAGGGAGAGATCGGCCGGCACAACCGTTTGGTTGACCCCGTCCTCCGAGCGCAGAGAAAGACTTTCGGGAATGACCATTCCCTCATCGTCGCGCGCGAAGTTGTCCTCTTCCCAGCGGCGCACGTAGTCGCGGTACCCGACCTTGGCCCGGCCAATGATCCGGTCCGAGACTGGGTGGGTGTACCCGGCGTTCAGCGTGGTGTAGGCGTGGCCGAAGTCCCGGTTCGGGCGGCCGCTGTCGCCAATGTGCCAGGTGCGGTGCGCGTACAGGGAAGCCCGCTGGCCGCGGTCGTTGAGGAAGTAGGTTCCCCGCATGTACATCTTGGTCTTCTCGTAGTTTGGAGAATCACCCTCGAGCATGTTCAGCCAAGAGTTTCTGTTGCCGTCCTTGTCGAAGGTGCCGTAGTAGGTATAGTCCGAGTCCTCGTGGTGCCCCCCGAAGAAGAGATGCAGGTTGCCGGCTGCCCGCTGGTGAAAGAAGCGCCCGCCCATAGTGTTGTAGGATCCGTAGTACGCCGAGGCGCTGGTGCGGGTGCTCCTGACGCGCTCCTTGAGGATGAAGTTGGCCGTGCCGGCTAGCGGCGACTGATTGCCGGCAAAGTCCATGGCCAGATAGGTCGGATAGAGCACCGAGGCGGAGCCGCGCTGGTCTTCGACCCGCTCGAAGGCCCACGGATCGAGGCTTTGGAGATCGACAAAGGCGTCAATTGGCAGGCCGTCGAGCATGTAGCCTTTGTACGTATGGGCTAAGCCACCGGAGGATCCCCAGTTAGCGTCGTTGCGGGACAGCACGTTGGCGAAGTTGCCCGGGCTGTACGAGAGCATCTCGGCCAAGTTGCCGTTGCCGAGGACCAACGAGCCTATTTCGTCGGCGGTGATGATGGAGATTTTCTGGGTCACATTCCCCGGCGTCTGCGGCAGCTTGGAGCCAGTGACGATGACCTCCTCCATCTCGTGAACATCTGCCTCGTCGTCAGCCGCGAAGGCGGAGCCGACGATGAGGAAGATGGGCAATGCACTGGCGAGTAGCTGTTTCATGGTGCGACTCCTGTAGGAAGGGGTGAGTAATGCACTCAATTCAGGGAAAGAGAGGAACAGACGTAAGCGTTACAGTCTTAAAGTGCCAAGACTGTCGCGGTGGATCAAGGCGTGGATCTCGCGCTCGTCTAAGCGCGGCAAGGCCGTGCCATCAAGCATTTTGTTCAATCCGTACAGACCCTCAATGGAGGCGTCAATCGTCGTAAAGGGATAGTCGCTGCCAAAGAGGAGCTTGTGCCAAACTCCGTATTCCTGCACCAGCATCAGGCTGTGGTAGAGCTGGAAAGGCCGATAGTGGAGGGCGCTGACGTCGGCGTACACATTGGGGTGTTTGCGGATGACTGCTAAGCACTCGCCCTCGTAGGGATGCGCTAGGTGGGCCATGATGATTTTGACCTCCGGGAAGCGGATGGCCACCGGGTCGAGATGGCGCGGCAAGGTGCAGTCGAGCGGGGCTTGGGCGACGAAGGTTGTGCCGGTGTGCAGCAGCACGGGCAGGTCGTGCTCAGCGGCGTAGTGCCACAGCGGATCGAGGCTTTGGTCGTGTGGGTAGAAGCCGGCGTACATAGAGAGCAGCTTGATGCCCCTGAGGCCGAGGTCTTGATGCCCGTAGGCCATTTCTTGCTCCCAGCCGTCTTGGGTGGGGTCGAGCGAGAGGAAGCCGATCAGTGCTTCCGGGTGAGCGGCGACATAATCGGCGACATAGCGGTCATCAACCCACAAACCAGAGCGTCGAGCCTTGCCGCCAAAGACGATGGTTTTATCGCAGTTTTGTGCGCCCGCACGATAGGCTGCATAGCTCGCGGTTAGGTAGAGGGACTCGTCGGCTTTGGCCACTTGGGCCGCTTGTTGGCGAAATTGGTCGGTGAAATGCTCGGGGTACTTCCAAGCATGGCTGTGGACATCGATGATCATGCGGTTGTCAGATTGCGAAAATTACTTTTATATCTCAAAATCTCAGATTGCGAAAAATTACTTGTTATTATTATATTTAATCTTGCTTGATTAATTAAATAAATAAGATTCAACAGAGAACATGCCGAGGCAGTCAGAGAAGAGCCAGCTACTTACCGCCGGTGCTCTAAACAAGTGTTCGCTAAATTACATTATCTGCAAGGAGAAAACAATGAGACGATCCTTTTTGACTGTTGTCTTGCTAACTTTTTTTGGGGCAAGTGGTCTTTTTTTCGGTGCTAATCCCGCCTTGGCTGATGAACACGAGGCTGCGATCCCCTTCGTCGTTGGCGAGCCGGTCAGCCTGACGCTGCCGGAAGTGTCGGGCGGGACTCCCCCTCTGAGCTACAGCGTGTCGGGGTTGCCGGCGGGGTTGTCTTTTGATCCGTCCACCCGTACGGTGTCGGGTACGCCCACCCAAGTCAGCGATGTGGTGGTGGTTACGTACACGGTCGCGGATGGGAGCGGTGCGTCCAAATCGCTGCCGATCTCGGTGGTGGTGGTTGCGCCTTCGTTGGATGCGCCCGATGCGCTGGTGGCCGTGGACTACAAAGGGGCCGACGGCGCGGGCGATCAAGGCGGCTTTGTGCTGCTGACGTGGGATCTGTCGGACGATCACGATACGCTGGACGGCTATCGCATTTTCCGCGAGTTGCCGGTGCTGAACAGTGAAATGGTTCCTTGGGCTATGGTAGATGCCGTGCCGGGGGTGGAGATGGGTCGTGCTATCGTTGCCACGCTGGACAATGTGGCGACCAACTGGGGCATAGCGGCCGAGCGCGGAGGTCAGACCACGCACGGCGCGGCTAAGGCCGTGTTCGTCTCGTCGGAGTCGTTGAGTCATCCTTATGCGGTGATGGCTCAGACGCTGGCGGCTAGCAAAGAGGCGGCTCACGTCGGTGATGCACCGGTGTTCGCCTCGCTGCTGCCGGAAGCCCTGGCGTATGCTCAAGGGGTGACACCTAAGCTGAATGTGGTAGCAGGGGAGTTGGAGCGTTCGGCACTTACGGTGACGGCGGAGCCGGCGCGTGGGATTGACGATATCGCGCCTTTGGCCGTGTCTTCGCTGGAGGCCTTGGATGCGCCCAACGATCAGGGTAGTCGCATTGAGTTGACGTGGACGCTTTCGCCATCGGACCAGTTGTTGCAGGGCGTTGTTGCTGGTGCGGTGGGTCCGGCGGCTTCTGCTCCGGTGTTCGGCGTACATGGCTACGGCATCTATCGCCGTGTGGCGGGTGAAGGCGAATGGGTCCGTATCGGTCAGGTCGATGCTGGGGTAAGTTCGTTTGTCGATGCGATGGCGCTCAACGGGGTGCGCTACACCTATCAGGTGCGTGCTTTTGACTTGGACAACGAGACGGGCTCTGCTGACGCGCTGGCACTGGCGGTGCGCAACCGGGTGTTGGATAGCGAAGGGCGCGCGCTGTTGGGTCTGTTCGGCGCGGACAACCAAGTTGGCTTCGACGATTTCTTCATCTTAGCTGATTTCTTCGGTTTGACGTCGTCGGACGCGGGGTTTGACCCTGCGTATGACCTGGCTCCGAATGCGGTGATCGACTTCGACGATTTCTTCGTGTTTGCCGATCACTTTGGTCGCCGGACTCCTTCTGCTGGCAAGCGGGTTCCGCAGTTGGCGGGTCTAAATGGGGACGCTCGGTTGTATTTGGATGCGCCGACGGAGCTGCCTTCGGTGGGCGAGAAGTTTGTCCTCTCCGTACGGGTAGCGGACTTCGCGTCGGTCAAGGGCTATGGCTTGGAGGTGTCGTATGACGCCGAGAAGCTGTCCTTTGTGGAGGTATTGACTGATCAGCCGCTAGGCGGCAGTGCGTTGTCTTCTCCGCAGGTGTTGACCGATGAAGGCGGGGCGTTGGCCGTGGCAGCCTATGGCTCGGCGGTTTCCGAGGGGGAGTTGGGCTTGCGCTTGGTGTTCCGGGCGCAGACGGAGATCGAAAGCACGCAGATCGAGGTCACCGACAGCCAGACGTATGACGGATCGTTTGGGGTCAATCGTTTGGGTCTGCCAGCGCCGGTATCTTTGCAGACGCGTCCGGAGACGTTTGCGTTGGCCAACAACTATCCGAATCCGTTCAACCCCTCGACGACGATCAAGTATGCGTTGCCGCAGGCGTCGGACGTGGAACTGACGGTGTATAACGTGGTAGGTCAGGCGGTTCGGACGTTGGTGTCTGAGCATCAGAGCGCCGGTCGGTATGTAGTCGAGTGGGATGCGACTAACGACAGTGGACATAGCTTGTCGTCGGGGCTGTATTTCTACCACCTGCAGGCGGGCGGAGAGTTCCGCGAAGTCAAGAAGATGCTGCTGCTCAAGTAGCACCCACCGTACAGCGCGTTCGTGAAATTCTAAGGCAAGGAGTTGAGTGATGCTACATGTAAAGCTGTTCATGCGGTGCTTGGCTTGGGGGCGTTGGCTGCTGGCCGCTGGTTTGGTGTTGGGGTGGAGCGGGGAGGCTGTGGCTGATAAGAACGATGCAAAAGGCCATAACCGTAACAGTACGGCAGATCATACTCATGCTACCGATCCCAAATTGGTTTTGAAGTATGACCTGCCCGTGGGCTCTTCGAAGAACCGTTCGATTATTGTGGAGTGGAGTACGTCTAAGTCGATGAATTTCGGCGATGAAAGTGATAATGGGGACCCTGCCACCGCTTACAAGGTGCGTTTATACTCGGGTAGCATTCCTAAGGTTTTTACTAAATTTACTGGTCAAGTCGGCTCTGCTACTCAAGTCGGCTCTGATGGAAGGTATGCGGACGCCACCGACGACCCTAACATACGCACCCACTCCTTTACTCACGCCGATATCCATTATAGGGGTCAGGAGGATGGTGATACTGGCGAATATTGGGTATGGATGGAGGTGAAAGTCCGCGGTGACTCTCGGACTGAGATCTCCACGTATTTTGCTAAGCAGATAGTGGTGCAGCCTCACTATATACTGTCGGTGAATCCTAATAGTGTGCGCGAAGACGCCGGTCCGACCAATGTCAATGTGAAAGTCAGAGTTGGTGATGATACTGCCGTGGATGCGGATACGGATGTGCTCTTGGGTGCATCCAGTGAGGGTTTTAATAGTCGCTTCCGCATAACGATGCCCTCGCTCAAAATTCTGAAGGGCAAGAAAGAGGAGACGGCGGCCATGATCTTCACCCCCATCCGCACAAATGAGGATGATGACTCAATCCCTGACGAAGATCTTAAGATCACGATTAAGGGTGATGCCGGCTCGTCGAAGATCGTTGCTACTACAACCATCACTCTGGTTGACGCCGACAAGCCAAGTACGGAGATCAATCTCTCGTTCTCTGATACCGATATAAGCAAGAGGGATGGTGCGACCGATATTGTCGTGACGGCTACCTTGAATGGAAAGAAGCTAAAAAAAGACGTGAGTTTTCAATTGATTATTCCTCCTGGAGAAAGTAGCGATACTGGGACGGCGAAGCGCGATATAGACTACTCGGATACGATGGCCAAGATAACCATTCCAGACCGCAAGGTGTCGGGAAAAGCGACGATAACCATCCGTCCTAAGAACGCAGGAACCGGTCTTATCTGGGTGGGAGCTCCTTCTGACGCCAAGCTAACTAATGACGAAAACAACCCCATAAAGGTTAATTCTAATAAAATCGAGATAACTGGCGATCCCGCTAAAGAAATTACCGGGCTGACACCGACTCCTTTCTCGATACGCGAGGATGCTGGGGAGAAGAAGATTACGCTGAAAATTTCCTTGCAGAACGCCTTGTTGACTGACGAGACGGTGCAGTTCACTATTGAGGACGACAGCGACGGCCTGTGTGAGGATTCGGATTCCGATTGCCCGTTCTATGGCGCAGTGAATGCACAGCGCGATGTAGATTATCGTGCGGACGTGAAGCCGCTGATCATTCCGAGGGGCGAGACAGAAGGGACGACGACGATTACCGTCACTCCCATCTCCAACAAAAAGGAGGATTCTCCGCGGGCCTTCACAGTGAATGCGAGGGTTGGAAGCAACAAACCCTTAAGTGCAGGAATCTTGATTACCGACGACGATACACCAAGCGATTCGATCACGCTAGAGGTGAGTCCGGACGAGATAAACGAGGAAGCGGGGGCGACCGAGGTTACGGTGACCGGCACCTTGAACGGGAAGGAGTTCGACAACGACGTGGTCGTGTTATTGGTTATCAATGACGATATTAACCGCGATGGGACGGTGGATGACAAGGATAAGGCGGCGACGCGCGATGCAGATTACACTGCCGACCTTCACCCTTTGGTGATTAAGGGCGGCTCGGTGTCGGGGACGACGAAGATCACCATCACCCCCATTGACGACGACGACGAGGAAGACGACGAGAAGATCGGCTTGCGGACTCTGGAGTCTAGACCTCCCATAGGCAAAGATGATGACGACCTCGAAGATCTGGAGGTCACCCCCGTGACGATAACGCTGAAAGACACCGACGACGAAGATCAACGGCCACAGCCGAAGGATCCGAAGCTCCCGGCCTTCGCCGACAGCGCTGCAGTCGCCAACCAGAAGTACGCGGTTGGAACGGCGATTGCCGCTCTTGTACTGCCGGAAGCTACGGGCGGCGATGGCGACCTGAGGTACAGCGTCTCGACCCTGCCGAAGGGCCTATCGTTTGACGCGGCCACGCGGACGATTTCAGGCACCCCTTCGGAAGCGACGAAAGGCGCGGTCAACATCATCTACACGGTGATCGACGACGAAAAAGACGCCGCCGCATTAACTTTCTCCATCACAGTCAACGCTGATGAGACGCCGCCGCCCTCCCCAACTGCAGACGCTCAGCTAACGGCGGTTCCTTCGTCGATCCGCGAGGACGCCGAGGAGATACAAATCTCGTTGACTGTGGCCTTGGCGGCTCCCAAGAAAATTGCCGAGATAGTGAGGTTTACGCTTGTCGATCCAAGCGAAGGCACGAAGGCCGTGCGCGATGTGGACTACAAAGCGACATTGGGGAAAGTCGTCTCCATCCCGGTCGGTGATACCGTAGGGAAGACGACCTTCACCATCCGCCCCCAAAACAACGGTGATAAGGATGGCCCGAGAATGTTAGGTGTGCAGGCTGCGTTCGCATCCGGTGGGACGCTATCGACGAACATCGAGATAGCCGACGACGAAACGTCTAGTACATCCATTGCGCTGTCGGTAAGTCCTACGGTGATCGCGGAAGGCGATACGAGCACTGTTAAGGTGACAGCTACGTTGAACGGGAAGCCATTGCAAGAAGAAGCAATTGTTACTGTATCTATTGATAATGCGTCGACAGCGACGCGCGATGTGGATTACTCCTCCAAGGATTTCAATCCACGGCTTGTGATTCCGGCCGGAAAGACAACGGGCGCGACGACCTTTACAATCATCTGCTCACCCGACGATATAGCGGAGGGCAACGAGACCATCAAGCTGACCGGTGATTCAGGTCTGGAGGTTGACGCGGTAGAGATCACGCTGAGCGACCGAGCAGCGGAGGCGGAGGAGCCGGAGGCGGAGGAGGCGTCCCTTGCCTTCCCCGATGACGCTCCAGTTGACGACCAAGTGTACACCGCTGGATGGGTGATAGCCGATCTCGTGCTACCGGCTGCTACGGGCGGCGATGGCGACCTGACGTACAGCGTCTCGGCCCTGCCGAAGGGCCTGTCGTTTGACGCGGCCACGCGGACGATTTCGGGCACCCCTTCGGAAGCGACGGACGGCGCGGTCAACATCATCTACATGGTGATCGACTACGAAAAAGACGCCGCCGCGTTAACTTTCTCCATCACGGTCAACACGCCGTTGGAGTTTGATCTGAAAGACTTTTTCGATTTTTTTAGCGGGATGGGCAAGGCCAACCCAACGTCTGATCCCACGATGTTGGCTGCAATCGACGGCTTCGTCGTTGGCCAGCGCGTGGCGGGTCTCGTGCTGCCGGTGGGTACCGGCGGCACCGCCCCGCTGACGTATAGCCTCTCGCCGGGGTTGCCGGCGGGTCTGTCGTTTGACCCGGTCACGCGGACGGTGTCGGGCATACCCACGGCTGAGGGCCAACCCGTATATACCTACACAGTTACGGACGCCCACGGCGCGCAGGCGTCGCTTTCGTTGCAGACGCGGCCGACCGCCTTCGCCTTAGCAGATAATTATCCGAACCCGTTCAACCCCTCGACGACGATCCGGTATGCGTTGCCGCAGGCGTCGGATGTGGAACTGCGGGTGTATAACGTGGTGGGTCAGGCAGTTCGGACGTTGGTATCCGAGCATCAGAGCGCCGGTCGGTATGTAATCGCGTGGGACGCGACCAACGACAGCGGACAGCACTTGTCGTCCGGGCTGTATTTCTACCACCTGCAGGTGGGCGGACAGTTTCACGACGTCAAGAAGATGCTGCTGCTCAAGTAAGCATCCATCCATGCACAGCGCGTTCGTGAAATAGGGCCTCAGTTTGATATTTGAGGCCCTATTTCTTATCTATTCTATAAATAGCGAGTAATTATCGGGATGCTATTTCTACAAGTAAGGAGTTGAGTGATGCTACATGCAAAGTTGTTCATGCGGTGCTTGGCTTGGGGGCCTTGGCTGCTGGCCGTCGGTTTGGTGTTGGGATGGAGCGGGGAAGCTGAAGCACAGACAGACTTGAAGTTGTCGGTGAATCCTAATAGTGTGCGCGAAGACGCCGGTGCGACCGCTATCACTGTAACTGTTGAAGTTACTGATGATACCGCGGTGGATGCGGATACGTATGTGCTCTTGAGTGTATCCAGTCAGGGTCTTAATAGTCGCTTCAACATCAGGCTGACCGATCTCGTGATTCCGGCTGGCAAGAAAAAGGCAACCGGGACATTCACTATCATCCCCATTGACGATGAGTCCGCCGACGAGGATCTCTCTATTGAGATCAGCGGCAATGCTGGCAGTAAAACAGTGAAGCCGACGACGATTACGCTGATTGACAACGACAAAGCTAGCAAAAAAATCTCGCTGTCGGCGGATATTGTCGAGCTGAACAGGTTCGATGGTGCGACCAAGATCGCCGTGACGGCTACCTTGGACGGTAAGGCGCTAAACAGCGCGACGAGTTTTGCCTTGACGATTGGCGATCATCCCGACTTGGATAGCCCGATCGACGATGCCGGTGCGACGGCGGACAATCGCGAGGCGCAGCGCGACTTGGACTACACGGTAACACTGGCGACGATCACGATTCCGAGAAATGCAGTGTCGGGGACCGCGACGATTACCGTTACTCCCAGCCGCCGCGGCTTGCCGGGTACGATCCGGTTGGGGGTGCCTGATAGGGATGCGGATACCGAAGGGATCCAGCTTGCAGTGGGTGGGCTAACGGTCAGTCCGGTGGACATAAAAATAAAAAAAGAGGCCGCTGCTACAGCCGATACCGTTACGCTTAGTCAAGAGAGCATACGCGAGAGCGCTGGTGAGACGACAATCGAGCTAAAAGTCACCTTGACGAGTGCCTTGATAAAGGACGAGGTGATGCGGCTCGTCCTTTTGTCGGACGGCGCGGCTTTGCCGTCTGGTGGCACGGTGTCGGGCACTCCGACCCGCGATATACATTACACGCTGGCCTTTGGTCCGCCGGTCACCATTCCGGCCGGTGCGACCGAGGCGACGACGAAGTTTACCCTGACCCCGAGGAACGACACCGAGGCGGTCACGCGCGGGTCGATATATATACAGGTCATGATCGGCAGCGTCTCGGTGGTTAAAACGATAGCCATTGCCGACGACGACGCGAATAGCACGAAGATCTCGCTGGAGGTGGCTCCGACCGCGATCAGCGAAGGGTCGGGTAGTACCGATGTGGTGGTGACCGGAACGTTGAACGGGAGAGCCCTCGGTGATGACTTGGTCGTGCTCTTGACCATTGACCCCGATCCCAAGGATACAGACGCAAAGGGCAAGGTCGTTGATGTTGTTGAGGCGACGCGCGATATAGACTACAGGGCCGTCTTGCGTTCGCTGCGGATTCCGGCTGGCGCATTGTCGGGGACGGCGACGATTACCATCACTCCTGTTGATGACAATGTAGTGGATTCCGGCGAGAAGATCAGGCTGACCGTGCCAAACAAGCAAATCTCCGCCAGAAGTGCTGAAGGGGACGTTCTCCAGTTGACGGTTGGCACCGTGGATATAACGCTGAAAGACGGCGAGGACAGTGCGTCAGACGGCGGCGAGGACAGTGCGCCTTCCTTTGCCTTGGGTGCCTCCATCGCCGACCAGGCGTACACAGTTGGGGTGGCGATTGCCAGTTTGGTGCTGCCGGCCGCTACGGGTGGCGACGGTTCCCCGACGTATAGCGTTTCGGCTCTGCCGGCGGGTTTGGTTTTTGACCCGTCCACGCGGACGCTTTCGGGTGCGCCCACGGCTGCGACCAACGGTGCAGTCGTTGTTACCTACACGGCGACCGACAGCGATGGCGACGCGGCCGAGCTGACCTTCACCGTTGCTGCAACGGCTGCAACGGCTGCAACGGCTGAAGACGGTGCGATGCTGGCCTTTGCCTCGGGTGCATCCATCGCTGACCAGGCGTACACAGTTGGGGTGGCGATTGCCAGTTTGGTGCTGCCGGCCCCTACGGGTGCTGACTGCGCCTTGACGTATAGCGTTTCGGCTCTGCCGGCGGGTTTGGTTTTTGACCCGTCCACGCGGACGCTTTCGGGTACGCCCACGGCTGCGACCGACGGTGCGGTCGTTGTTACCTACACGGCGACCGACAATGATGAAGAAAAAGAAAGCGTGGAGTTGGCTTTCACCATCACGGTCAACTCGGCACTGTCTTTCGGGGAGATATCTAGGGTGATGGCTGCTGGGCTGACGGCGGAGCCAGCGGTGGTGCTCGAAAATGCTGGGGCGACGGCAATCTCGCTGACGTTTACCTTGGCGTCCGCCTCGCTGACGAACGAGGCCGTGCTGTTCTCTATTGTGGAGCCAAGCAACGGCCCTGCGGCGGTGCGCGATGTGGACTACACTGCGGAACTGGAGGCGCTCATCATCATTCCGGCTGGTACTACTGAGACGACGACAACGCTGACTCTCACTCCCACCAACGATAATAACGAGGGCCCGAAGGCTTTGGGTGTGCAGGCCTTGCTCGTATCAACGGGCGAGATATTAGTGAAGGACATTGAGATCGCCGCCGCCGCCGCGTCTAGTAAGTCCATCACGCTGTCGGCGAGTCCGAGCACGTTGAGCGAGCAGGACGATTTGACCGCTATTAGGGTGACCGCCACGTTGAACGAGGCATTGGGATCAGACGCGACCGTGCATTTGGCCATTGACGACGCGTCCACGGCAACGCGCAATTTGGACTACGTCACGCTGTTTACTCCTAGCCTGGAGATTCCGGCCGGCTCGATAACTGGGACGATGAGACTTTACGTCGATCCAGTTGCCGATGACTTGGAGGAAGGCGACGAAGTCATCAGGCTGATCGGTACGATTGACGGGCTAACAGGGGACGAAGTAGAAATCACGATAAGTGAATCAGCAGCGGCGAAGGCAGTGATTCAGACGCGGCCGGCCGCCTTTGAGTTAGCGAATAATTATCCGAACCCGTTCAACCCAACGACGACGATCCGGTATGCGCTGCCTTTGTCTTCGGATGTGGAACTGACGGTGTATAACATGGTCGGTCAGGCGGTTCGGACGTTAGTGTCCGAGCATCAGAGCGCCGGTCGCTACTCGGTGGAGTGGGACGCGACCAACGATAGCGGACATCGCTTGTCGTCGGGGTTGTATTTCTACCACCTGCAGGTGGGTGGACAGTTCCACGATATCAAAAGGATGCTGTTGCTCAAGTAAGCATCCATCCATGTACAACGCGTTAGCAAAATGGGCCTCGATTTGAGGCCCATTTTGCTGTTTAGCGGTGAGGTCGCACCGCTGATGGGGCGGGGTTTTGCACTCCGCCCCTTTTTATTTTCTCGCGCCCGTCTAACGCTCGGCTTGGTGGTAAGGCGGGGGTTGAGGGAGCGTGTCGAGGAGGGCGGATCGAGTGGGGAAGAGGAGCCGGGCTTTTGCGGGCGTTATGGAGAAGACGTGGCCGGTGGTGTGGAGGCGGAGGTAGCGGCCTTGGTCGTCGGCTGCGCCAATGGCGAGCGTGTCTATTGTGCCCTCTTCGTCTTCAAGATAAAGGTAGCGGGCCTGAGCAAAGGCATCGGTCTGGCCCGGATCGTGCAAAGCCGACCACGTCAAGCGTTTGAGAAAGTCGGTGTAGGCCTCTGCATTCGCGGAGAGGCAGATCTCCGCGCCAGCCGCAGAGAAGGCAACCCACTCGTAGGTCGGCATCATAGGGGTCGGAGTTGTCATGGCTTTTAGCTGGTGGCTGAGGGATTGCACCGGGTAGGAAGGGTCGCTGGCGAAAGCGATTCGCCGGAGGCCCTTGCGCTGTAAGGCTTGGGGCAGGACTCGATGGTCGAGCATAGGAACCGGCGGCGCGGTGTCGAGGGCATGGGCAGGATGAGCGTGGAGATGGAAGATGCTGTCGGCACCAACGCGCTGGACATACGATTCCCCAGCGCGTGCCCCGGGGGCACCGCGCCCTTGGCGCACTTCCAGCAAAGGACGGCCCTGTTGGTCGAGCAGGTGGATGCGGACACTACCCGGGCCGAGGCCATAGCGGGCCAAGTCCCCAAGCTCGGCCGAGACGAAGGTCGCCGGCGTAGCGAGCAGACTCTGGAGCAGGTGCTCGACGCGGCGATTGAGGACAATAGCGCGGTGATACGCTGGGAAATACCAAGTGTTCCCGCGCCGGACATAGTGCCAGCGCCGTCCGGCGGCGCGGATTTCAATCTGAGCGACGGCTGAAGCCGGCTCAGGTGCCAAGAGGCGCAAAGTCCCGGCGGTGCGGCGCACAGTGCGCTGGTGCTCGCGCAGCGTACTCTCCCCGAGGACGAGCAGGACCAGCAAGGCCCCCAGTGTGCAGAGCAAGCGGATCACGCTCGCCTCGTGCGGCGATAGAGGGCATAGCCCAAAAACAGCAGCGGCCCCGCGCCCACCACCAACACTCGCCACAGGCGCTTGGCCTCGGTGCTCTGGAAGGGAAAGCCGCGCGGAGTTGGCCGCCGCGCCTGTAAGGTGCTTAGCTCTGCGCCATAAGCGTTGTACGCCACAGCATTGAGCAAGAATTGATCGTGATGAAAGCCCGGGACCAACAGGTGCTCGTTTTTGAACATCTCCGAAGAGCCAATCAGGAGTAGAGCACCCGGTTGCCGCGGGTGCTCGCCCACGCGCTGGAGCACGGCGCGACCATCCTCGTCTTCAGTAAAGGCGACCTCGGGAAAAGGCCCGGTAAGCAACGCGACTAGGGGTTGGGGGCCGGACAGGTATGTCTGCGGGGCGAAGACCTCCGGTGGTAGCCAACCACCCTGCCATGGGTACGCCCAGGCTTGGGACGAGGTGGAGATTAGGGTTTGGGCCGTTATGCCCGCACTGCTTAGCTCTGCTGGGTGCAGGGCAAGTCGGTTCCCCCAGATAAAGAGCAGGTCGCCGAGGTGTCGGGTGATGGGAGAGGTGCGGTCGTAGTACTGGCCGACAGCGCGAATCAAGAAAGGCAAGGCGACCTTTTGCGGGTCGTACTCGCGCACGGCGGTGCGATTGACTTGGGTCTCTAGGTCGAGGTGGGACTGGGTGCGATCGAAGAGCACTTCGCGGAGCTGTTCGACGCCAAAGAGCTGGAGGTAGCGGTCGAGGTCTTGGAATTGGGGCTGGGGCCAGTACACCGTCTGAAACCCCGCGCCGCGGTACTGGCGTTGCTGGATGTTGAAGTGCTGCATGGCGACAATGGCCTTGCCCCCCTGCGCGAGATACTGGCTCAGCAACAGCAGGATCGGACCCGAGTCGCGGCGCGGCTGCATCCACAACAAGACATCTATGTCTGAGGGCATGCTCGGCGTGCGGGGGTTGATGTAGTGGACGTCGTAGAGATAGTCGGCGAGTAGGGCTTTCAAGTCGCTGTACACGTCGGTGCCGCCCGGAGCGATGAGGCCTTTCTTTTGGTAGTCTTCGAGGGCTTCGGCCGGCGAGAGGCGCGGCAAGTCGGAGATGACAGCCACGCGCATTTTGCGCCCCTGTTGCAGGCTGTGGGCGGCTGCAGCCAAGAGGAATTCGAGATGGCGCAGTGTGCGCTGGTCGAGTCGCGGCACGGCAATGCTGTGCCCATTGCCCCGCAGGTACAGGCCGCTCCATACGTATTGGGTGGCGAGGGTGTCGTTGAGGACCCTTTCAGTTGGGAAGGGCAACAGCCCCTCGGCGGCGAACGCCTGCCGCTGGTCGGGGGTCAGCACATCGGGTCGGATCACGCGCAGAGGAATGTTGCAGTCGGCGAGCAAGGTGCGGATGCGGTCTTCGGCGTCTTTGAGTTGTCGGGGCATGGAAGCCCGGTGCGTGGCGATCAGCTCGGCGGATAGGGACGTGCCCTGCAACAAGCGGCCCAAAAGCGGCGAGGGTGTGTTGAGCTGGTCTGCCGTCAGGTCGAGATAGGGGCCGCGTCCGCGCCAGACGAGTGCGCCAACGAGGAGCACCAAGCCGGCGAGGCCGAGCTGTCGGCCCCAACGGCCGATCGGCCAGCTCGGGCGGCCGTAGCGCAGATAGTGCCTAACACCGAGGCTGACAAACGCCAGCGGAACCAAAAAGATGGCAAAGAACCGCCAGAAAAAACGGGCGAGTGCGCCGGGCGGAACGAGCCGCTGCGGCCCGCCCTTTTCCACGCGTCCCCGCAATATGCGCTCCGGTTCGCCGTAGGTGCGGGTGAGGTTTTGTAGGAAGACGCGGTGGGCGTAGCCGGGCTGGTTGATGATGCCGTCTTGAAAGGGCGACGCGCTGGCCAAGACGAATAGTTGCCCTTGCCAAGGGTCGTCCGGCTTGAGCAGGACCAGCAAATTCTGTTTGGGCACGGGCAAGCCACCGGTTAAATCGGCGTCGGTGAAGGAGTCTGCCGGCAGGGGCAGGACGCGGGGGCTTTCGGTGGTGGTGCCGACAATTTCCGCGTGGAAGCCCTTGGCTTTTGCGATCTGCGGATTCACTTCGAGCGCGCTGGCGGCGACGAAATTAAGCCCACCTCGGCCTGGTGCCGCAAAACTCTTCATATTGTAAAAAGCAGGTAGCACCCGCAGGTGAAAAGGCGCGACGACCTCGCCCGAGTCGAGGGCGATCGGCCCGGTGTTTTTATCGACGAGCAGGTCCGGCACCGGCCGGATGCCAAAGGGCTGGAGCAGTTGTCCCCAAGCAGGCGGCGTGTGATGTACCCAATAGGAAATCGCGTCCTCTGCTGGGGAATAGCCGATCTGATAGGTGCTGCCGGCGAGCACGGCACTGCGGCCGGATGCTAGAAAGGCAAGCAACTGCCGCACGTGCTCGGGCGTGGCGACCTCAGGCTGGATCCAAAACAGCACGTCAATTTTCGGGGGAATGGTGGGGTCGCTGTTGAGGTCTAGCTCGATGACCGGCCCAGCCTCGTTGAGAAAGGCCGCCAAAAGCTGAAAGGGCGGCGGTGCCGAGACGCCAAAGGTCGATTGCGGCGGTGCTCGTCCGGTCTGCAGTTGGGCGATGACGTACTCCTCTAGATAAAGCAGGTGCTCTGGCTCTATGCTTTGGACGAGCACTTCGGGCGCGTCGGTACGCGCAATTACCAGCGAGGACCAGATTTTCTGCTCGGAATGCTCGTCGTGCAACACCCGCCGTACGCTGAAGGAGGAGGCCCTTTTGCTAGCCGCATAGCCGATGCCCGCGCCCCCGCTCTGGTCCGGATCGATAACCCGATAGTTGATGCGGTCGGGCGCGTGGTCGCGCAGCGCCGACAGAAGCTGGCGGACTTGGGGTTCGAGTTCTTTGAGGTGCGCCGGCATATTTTCGCGGGCGGTGGCAAAGTAGGTGATGGAGAGCGGGGCGTCTAAGGAGCGGAGGTAGTGCTCGGTCGCCGGCGCGAGCGTGGCGATGTCGTCCCCCGCTAGATCTAGGGTCCAACTCCCCGTCAGGTGCAGGAGGCGGCAGGCGTACGCGACGATGCCCAACAGCAGCGCGAAAGCCAGCGCAGTTTGGAGCAAGAAATGCCGCTTCAATACTTGGATCTCTGGAGGCTGATATAGTTCATCGAAACGAAAAAGCCGCTCATCAACGCGAAGTACAGCAGGTCGGCGAGGGCGATTACGCCGCGGCCAAAAGCCTCGTAGTGGGGCAGGACCGATATGGTCTCGTACAGCCACGTGCCCGGCTGATAGGCCGGAGCTAATCCGTCGAGGACCTCGACTACTTTCTCGTGCCCGCTGAGTACGAAGAAGAAGCCTAAGAGCGCGGCGAGCACAAAGGCCACGATTTGGTCGCGGGTCAGGCCGGAGGCAAACAGACCGAAAGACAGGAAGAAAGCACCCAACAGCAGTGCGCCGAGATAACTCGCGCATATACGCCCGAGATCGGGATCGCCGAGGAAGAGGAGCATCAGCACGATGGGCAGGCTACCGGCGAGGACGATCGCGTAGAAGCAGAGAGCCGCGAGATACTTGCCCAGCACGACCTGCAAGGAGTGCAGCGGCAGGGTCATCAGCAACTCGAAGGTGTGCTGGGCGCGTTCCTCGGCCCAGGCCCGCATGGTAATAGCTGGGACGAAGGGGATCAGCAGAAAGGGCAGGGCGGTGAAATACGGCCCCATATCGACAACCCCGTCGAGAAAAAAGGAATTCATAAAGGTGGTGCAAGACAGCACCAAAAAGACCGCCGCGTACGCATAGGCAATGGGCGAGTCGAAATACGCCACTAGCTCGCGGTCGAAGACAATGCGCGTACCGCGCAGGCACTCGGCAGCAGACAGGCGTTGCGCGTCAGACATGGGTAGGGGTTGTGGTGCGGACTAGGTGGGCGAAGACCGCTTCGAGACCGGCCCCGGGGATGCCGGCGTCTGCGGCCAACTGTTCGACGCGGCCATCGCCGAGCAAGCGCCCTTGGTGGATGATCAACACGCGGTCGGCAATGGCTTCGACGTCGCCGATGATGTGGGTGCTAAAGAGGATCGCTCGGCCCGAGCTGAGCGTACGCAAGGTGTCGCGGAAAGCCAGTACCTGCAAGGGGTCGAAGCCGTGAGTTGGCTCGTCGAGGAGCAAGACCGGCGGATCGTGTACCATGGCGGTAGCCAGGCCGATGCGCTGCCGGAACCCGGTGGAGCACTCCTTGACGCGCTGGGTAAGCACGTCTTCGAGCCCGCAGAGCGCGACTGCGCGCGCCAAGCTCCGCTGCAAGGCGTCGCCTTCGAGTCCGCGGGCTTGGGCGATGAAACGGAGGAACTTATCGACGCGCATCTCTTGGTAGAGCGGAGTGTCGCCCGACAGATAGCCGATGCGGCGGCGCACGGCCAGCGGGTGCTCCACCACGTCGATCCCGTCGATGGCGATTGTGCCGGCCGTAGGGTGGATAAAAGTGGAGAGCATCTTGAGCATGGTGCTCTTGCCGGCACCATTCGGGCCAACAAAGCCAACGATCTCGCCTTGATCAACGGCGAAGCTGACCTCGTCAACCGCGGTCAAAGTACCGTAGCGGCGGGTGACGGATTCTACGCGGATCATCTGCGGGTACAACTACTGTTTGAATACCCCGCAGCGGAGCATGGAAGCGCCGAAATAGGGATTGGCAATTTGGGACTGGTCCTTCTGGACCCAGTGCGCTCCCTTATCGCCGTCGGCCATCGGGCAGTACGCCACGACGTAGCCTTTGGGTATCTGGCCCTGCATCAATTCCTCGGATAGCGGCTTAAACGCCGTGCGCACCGAGGCAAGGTCGGCGGCGCGTGCGGCGTTTTCCGCCAGCGGCTTGAGCGTTGGGCTGGCATTTTGCACCATGCCTTGCAGTGCTTGGTGCGCCCGGTCTAGATCGTCGTCGGCCAAGGCTTCTTGGGCTGCGACGTAGTGGGTCAGCGCCGTAGGGGCCGGGTCGGGCGAATCACAAGCCGCGATTGCGAAGGCGATAAGGAACAGACGAGACGGGGAGCGCATTGGGATTTCTCGCGGAAAAGGGTAGTGGCCTGTTTTGAAAATTCAAGTTCATCACCGTTTTAGAGAAAAATCGCGTCGGTCTTTCCGGTTTCTTTCTTGCAGCAACGTGAGCTTGCGCTGCAAAAGAACCAAGGAGTAGTCCTATTTTGTTGAGTAAACCAGTGCTCATCCCACTGATTTTAATAACTGAAAATATCGCTCTTTACTAATTCCAGCAGTTTTTAGATTAAATTGTATAATATCTCTCTCTACTTCTTTTCTCTTGGGAATTACTATTGATCTTCTACTAGGCTTCCTCATAATAATAGGATCGCCTTTTACACGCGAAAGAACAGAACCATCAGCTTCAAACACCTACATTAATGTTCTCCAACTGCACGGCGTAAGTCTCATTGCTATAGCTTTTTGGGATGTAGATTTCTATAAAAAGAGCGTTTTGCTTGGGCAGCTCTATACCATTAACCTCGAACTCTCCATTGACCCCACATTCTTTGAGAAGCTCTTTTAAGGTTCCGCCATCGAAAGCATCCTCAACAAACAAATAGCTGTACGGCCTCAGAAATCACGCGATGGGCTTCGTCCTTTGTCGTTCCCTGACTGCATACGTCAAAGGTGGGACAACGAGAAACATAGCCAAGCTCACCTTGCTCTATCTCTATAGGGGATAAATACTTAGAATATAAAATCGCACCTGTCATCGGAAGTTTCTCCACAAGGGGAACTACTCATAATCTCATTTCCTTAGCGAATGTAATAAGGTATATTTCCCGTGTCAAAAGAGAAGCGTTGCCCTGCTTCCGTACCCTAGATGTCGCTTTAATGAGGATCGTGTCAGAAGCCGACCCCTATCCCGGCCCCAACGAGGAAGTGCTGGCCGCGCAAGCACGCGTCTGTACCGGGCCGCACCAGAGCCGCCCGCTGGGCAAAAAAGAGGGCGACCCAGACCCTCGGCGCATTCTGGAGCTAGTTTTCGCTTCGCTCAAGGGGGCCTTGCCCCGTGCAGAGCAGGTTTCCCCGGCCCAGATGGGCGCATTTTTCGCGGCGATGTCCATCCGCCGCACCTTCGGTGCGCAGACCGGTTGGAGCGCAGCCGAGGTCGAGGCGTTTGACCGCTATGGGGACGCGCTGGCGCAGATGCCCGAGGATTTGCGCTTCTTGCTGGGGATGGAACCTGATTTTGCCGGCCGCGGTGCGGGTGAAGCGCGGGTGGTTGCGGCTCTACGCCCGGTTTTGCAGGGCGAGCATTTGCTTTATGAGGAAGTGCGCGATGCGCTCGGGGCCATGCTAGCGGGCGCGGTGCGCCCCTCGCTGATGGCCGCGTTCTTGATCGGCCAGCGGATGAACATCGAAGATGCGGAAGAAATTCGCGCTCATCTCGACGCTGTGCTTCCCTCAGAGCAGGTGTTCGCTCTGCAAGTGGAGGCACTGACGCATTTTGGCCAGCCCTTTGACGGCGCGACGCGTTTCTTCCGCCCGACGCTCTTCGTCGCTGCCGTGCGCGCGGCCTTGGGCCGGGCGACCGTGCTACACGGCGTCGCCGAAATGCCGCCCAAGCGCGGAGTCACCGAGGAAGGGATACTAGCGGCCTTGGGTGCGCGGGTCGATCTGTCGCTGGCGTCGGCGGCCCGTTGCATCGAAGACCCGGCCGTTGGGTTCGCATACGTGAGTCAGCGCGCGTACGCCCCCCGCGCGTACGCGTTGCGTCATTTGCGCACCCACATTGCCAAACGCCCGCCTTGGGCCACTACTGAGAAGGCACAGCAGTTGTTTGCCGGCGCGACTTGGAACGGCATGATTGCGGGCTTTTACCACCTTGGCTACGAAGACAAGCTGTTGGGGTTGATGCAGGAGCGTGGCTTAGACGCGGGGCTGGCGATCAAGGGTGAGGAAGGGAGTAGCCACTACGGGTTGCGCTTGGGCAAGTCCTCGGACGCTCGGCGCAAGGCCATCAACTACGTGCAGGGATTCCGCCGCGTTGGGGGCCGGTTGGAGACGGTGGCCGGCGACGTGAACCCAAGAGCCTACGGTTTTCGCTACGAGCAAAGCCCGCGTCCTGCGGAGGTGAGTGCGCGGGCTTTTGCCGCATTGGGCGTGGCGGCACTCAAGGGCGAGCAGGGGCCTGTTCGCGACCGCATAGTACTCAACGCGGGCTTGACCGACTACTATCTGGGCCTAAGTGCGAGTGCCGAAGAGGGGTTGGTCGAGGCGCGGAGGGCTATGGATAGCGGCCGGGCACTGGCGCATCTGGAGCGTTATATCAGCCAGTCGTGCGATTAGGAATTGATGTTAGGCAGTCGTTGTCGTTTGCGGCTCCCGCGCACGTGGGAATCCAGCAGACAGCTTCGTGTCGGCGAGGACGCTTTGTGCGTCATTCGCTTACACTCAGTCGAGTCGTCGAGTTGCTCAGCAGTTCGACGGAACTCATCGAAGCCTAAGTCGCCGTGGGCTACTCTGGATGCTTGCTTGTCACGCCTTGTGGCGCGGTGAAGCGCAGGCATGATCCGTTAGGTAATCGGAAATCGGGATCTCGTGGCGTCTTTTGCGACAGATATCGGCCAATTCTTCGCGACATGGCACATCTTCGGCCGCTAGCCCCGCGCCGATCCACACGGCCCGATGCCACCAAATCGTGTAATAGGACGCGGCCGAACGGATTTGGTAGGCCCTATGTGCCTCACAAGTGCTGCAACGCTGGATACTACCTGCGGAAGAAGTTGCGGAAGTTGAGTCTTTTGTCTGAGAGACGGCCGGCACCGGGCACGTACTGGCCGGTTCGAATATGGTCAATAGCGTACGCCGGGAATTCGACCCTGTACAGGCACTGGCCGCTGATTTCAAAGCCATCCCTCCAAAATAAGAAGTCGAAGCTGTCGAAGCCGTATTTGAAGCGGTCGCCTTGGAGAACATTGGCATTGGCGGGATACACATGCACGAAGAACTGAACGTCGGGGGCTTCGCCTTTCGGTTCCTCTCCGCAGCCGTTCGTACCCTTGTTCACATACAACAGGCTATTCTGAGACCAGTACACGGTGTAGTCAGCGGAGTCTATTAGGACGCGAGATTTTTTGCGATGGCTCATCCAATACTCCTGATATTCTGGGTTGGTGGCGGCCACCGTCTCGTACAGCTCGGCAAGTGCTCCGTGGATGAGCCAGTTTTCGGGTTCGCTCCGGACGGCTTGGGCGGCTTGGGCATCCACTAGGGCGAGCAGCTTCTTCGCCTCATTCCGGTGCATATAGATCCTTTGCCATTGCAGCACCACATTCTCGAAGAGAAGGGTGCGCGGGAGATTCGCCAGCGGCTCGAACTCGGCTGTGAGCCATTCGAAGTGTTCGACGACCTGATCGATGGTCTGATCTTCCACGCTCATAATTTCGTTCAAGCCGCTGGCCGTGGAGTGAATCGAGTGGTTGGCGTTCAGCCCTACTCCAACCAGCCCCACTGCTGCTAAGGCGAGAACAGCGCGGGCCCAGTGCCCGACGGCGACCTTTCGGCCAAGCCGGTCGATCCGAGAGGAAATCGACAGTCGAATCCAGCTCTTCTCGCGGCTATTCTGCGCTTCTAGGTTGGCGACGAAGGCGAGCAGTAGAATGTATTGCAAGGAGCCAGTGGTGGTGTCGAATAGGACCTGTTTTTGCACGAAGTATCCTGCCAGTGCCGCGCCCACAAATAAAATCAGGGTCTGGTCCTTGGATTCCGCTCCTTTGGCGGCGCGCAGCGCGGCGTAGAACAGGAATCCCCATAAGGCGAGATATCCGAGCAGACCAAGCGTTCCTGTCGTCGCAAGTACCTCGACGAGCTTGGCGTGTGCATAGTCGTGAATCTCTATGTCGACCTCTCCCTTGATATACCGGCCGAAGACGACAATGAAATTTTCCGGCCCCCAGCCGAGCAGAGGCCTGTCGGCGAAGCCCGCGAGGCCCGACTCCCAGGCCACTATGCGGGCACTAGCACTCTCAGCGGCAGTTCGCTTGGGTGCATTTTCGTATGAGCCTACTCTGGACGCGACCATTTTCCCCAAGCGCTTTAGCAATACATTCGAGGATGATCTCAGATCGCCAAACGGCAGAGACAGAATCAATGCCAGCAGGATCGCGCAGCTAAGGAAACCTGTCGCACCATCAGCGACGCGCTGCACAGGTCTCGAGTGCGCTAGGTACGAGTACGCCGCTGCCAGAAACGCCAAGGCCATGCCGAGACCGGCGAGTCCCCCTAACGAGCCACTCAGGAAGAGGACCCACAGGCTGAGCAGGGCCGTGGTCCCCCAGAACAGCCTCGCGGCCCAAAGCATGTCGGGAGAATTCTTTCCGGCTGGCGGTACTTGTTGTCGGCGTCGTTTGCCGCGTTTTTCGGGCAAAGGTGCCGGCGCGGTCGGGGCCGCGGGAACGAACGACCGCGCCAAGAACCCGACGGCGACCACGAGGTGTACTAGCATGTACGCGCTGAGGTAGGTTGAATTGCCGAGGGTACCCAATGCCCGCCTATCCATATCGAAGCCGGGGGGCGGCCTCTGCGTCGCCGGGATATCCGGGTAGATCACCAAAATATCCGAGTAGAACGGCAGACGCACACCGTGGTTGAGCGCGATGACTAGCAGGGCCATGGCCAGGCCGCCGCCGAGATTGAGGTTTAGCAGCAACCGCCACTGGCTCGGCGTGCGGACCACGGATACCAGCACGACAGCAAGCGCGAACCAGTGCGCCTGATCCACCAAGCCCTGCATCCGTTCATAATTCGACCACAAGCTGCGCTGCATGCTGACGCCGAAACATGCCGCCAGCACCGAGATGCCCAGCACGACGGCGAGCAGGATCAACAGCCGGGAGCGCGGCGGTCGATACGCAGGATTGAACAGGGCCAGTAGGGCCCAGCAGCCGACGACGATCTCGATCAGCGTGCGCGAGAACAGGGCCTTGCCGACCACAAAGGGAAAAATGGTTTCGGGCGTGACGATAAAGGGCGTGACGAGGATCAGAGCGAAGCCCGCCCAGACGACGGCGAGCAGGACTTGCTCCGGCCGGCGAAGCGAGGCCGCCAGACCAGAGCTGTGTTTAGTCGTGGTTCCCATGATTCCGTCGTGCTGGGATTACCTGTGGGACGCAGTGCTTCTTCGGCCGGATCCGCGTCGGCACCTCGTCGAGGCCCGAGCACTCCAGCGGCGGAACGCGGTAGCGGTCTGCCGGGACGAGTGGCATTCGCACCTTGCATGCCCCACACCGTGCCGTGCGGAAAGGCGGTCCGGACGAGGTCCCGATCGCCCGCCGGCAGGGGCAGGAACGGCCTCCTTCCGGCTTTCCCCAGTTGCTTTGCGCCGTCATCTCTTGGCCCCGAGCCCCAGCGCGGACCGGCCTGCGGCCCACAGGAAGCTGGCGTCGTTGCGCCGCGGCAGCCAGACCGAGGACCAAGCCATTCGAGTCCCTGTGTGGAACGCGATCGCGAGAAGGAGGAAACGGCACAGCATGCCGAAGGTCATGGCCCAGGCGGCCGCTTCGACTCCGAGCCCTGGGTACAGCGCGAGAAGCGCGCAGAGATTGACGCAAAGCCCTAGGAAAACCGCACACGAACAAACATGGGGCAGGTTGGTGCCCTTGAAGTGGGTCATGAATATCCCGGAGAGGGCGTATGCCAGTATGCCGGGCGCGATGATCCACAGCAACGGGACGGCCGGCAGGAAGGCTTCGGAAAGCGCCAGACGGACCAGCGGTGTGCTGAGCGCGAGAAAGGCGAGGAGGGGAACGACAGTTGCTACGCCGACCAAGCGCAGGCAGAGTGCTACCAGCTCGGTGCGCTCTAGGTAGGCGACTCGGGGGAACAAGGCGCTGCCGATGGAATTGGAGACTAGGTTGAATCCTAGCATCAGCGTGCTGACTGCGGAGAACAGCCCGATTTCGGCTGTGCTCGCGAGCAGTCCCAGAACCACCACGCTGCTCTGGAACTCGACAGCGCTGCCGACGCTGGCAGGATGATATTTCAGGCCGTAGCCGACAATACAGGTGAAATGCCGGCGGCTGGGCCACTCCAAGGTCAGCCCACAGTGCCGCCGCAGGTAGAGCAGGCAGACGGCGAACATGAGGCCGCGCGCGGCGGCGAAGGCGATGACGGCACCATTGACCCCCAAGCCTAAGTGCCAGACGAAAACCAGAATCATTAGCACATTCGCCGCGAGGCGGAGCAGTGCCAAGAAAGACAGGCACCGGAAGCGCCGGAGCGCGACCAACTGGTGATCGAGTGCCAGGGAGAGGACCGTGAGGGGAATCAGCAGGAGGGACAGCAAGAAGGAGGGAGTCTCCGCCTGCTGGAAGAAAGCGATCTCGCTGTGGATGAGCGGGATGGCCAAGGCCGCGGCCAAGCCGCCCCCGACAAGACCGATCATCAGGGCGGAGGACACCGCTTGCGAGACGCTCATCTGCCTAGCCGCGACGAAATACTGTGCGCCCTGTAGCGCACCGGGAGTAAACAGCAGCCCGAACAAAGTCCCAAACGCGATGCAGACCGCATAGGCACCCCTCCCTTCAGGAAGGAGCATATAGGCGAGAATCCCCTGAACCAGAAGAGTCAGAGCGGCCGTGCCGACTAGGGTGGCAAACATCACGGACACGTCCTGCCCGCCGGTGGTGTCCGGGACTTTCAGCGCATCTGCCGCTCTTGGCTGCGATTCAAAGGTGCGCTTGAAAGGGGGTTCAGTTGGGGGAGCAAGCATATAAATCCTTACTTTGTAAGACGCCCCGGCCAGAAGAAGCCAAACCCCCAGCACAGATGCATGACTGCCAGAACTAGCGGAAGCAGTGCGGCCGCCGAGTCACCCCGCCGACATCCCACGATCGCAGACCCAACCACGAGCATCGGAACGTAAGCAGACAGCAGTGCGGCCAGCAGCCACGGGAAGCCGACCGCCGCCAGCACCGCCCCGGCCGTTAGACCCAGCGCCAGACCGGGAGCGGCAAGCTGTCGGGGTTGAACCGACCCCGGATGCTTCATAAGCACCACCGACTTCCATCGACCATAATCGAAGTACTGCCGCGCCAGCGCCCAGAGCCTGCCTCGGGGCCTGTAATTCACCACCAGTTCGGGGTCGAACCATATAGTCTTCCCGCGCTTTCGCAGTCGGTAGTTGAGTTCGTAGTCCTGGTTTCGGGTCAGGGTGACGTCATAGCCCCCTATCTCGTCCAGCGTCTCCCGTCGGAACGAACCGAGGAATGCAGTATCGCTGGGTCCCTCCTCTCCCCCTAGACGATGGCGAGAATTGCCCACCCCCAGCGGCGTGGTCATGGCTATTGCCACGGTCCGCTCGAAAAAGGTGATTCCCACCGCTTGCTGACGGCCGCCCACATTCGCGGCCCCGGTTCGCTCCAGCGTTTCTACAGCGCGGCCCACGTACTCGGGCGGAAACACCGTATGCGCGTCACATCGCACCACGATGTCTCCGGTCGCCACCCGAAACCCGGCGTTGCATCCGTAGCCGAGCGTTTTTTCCGGGTTGGGAATCAACTTCACTTGCGGGTAAGAGCGGCGGATAAGATCGGACATGGCGGGGGTATCGGAGCCATCGGCGACTATGATCTCTATCCCTCCGGCATAGTCTTGGGACAACAGCCCATCGAGCGCGGAGGCGATAGTCGCTTCCGAGTTGCGGGCTGGAATGATGACCGATACGCTGGGGAGATGAGAGGAGGAGCCACCAGATATCGAGGTCTGTCGATTCGAAGTGCTCATGTATTATCCTATCTTATGCACCTGTTCCCGCTTGCGAAAGGACAAGTGGGGGCATGACGGGGCTGGTCGGGTTCGTTGCTCGTTTCATCGGCCAGGTTTACGCGGGGCTAGGGACAGACGTTGCGCGGAAGGTTCGCCACCCGCACCCTCAGACCCCAGCGCACAGCTCAGGCCGGCCAGAAACATGAACGCCCCGAAGGTGAGCAGATCATGATAGTTTACGCCAAACAAGGCCATGATCACCGCCCAGCCGACGGCGACATCTCGCGCTAGGGAGCGCGGCGCGGTCCAGCGCAGTCGGAGTAAAAAGAAAAGAAACAGGCAGTAGAGCACCAACGGCGCAATGCCGGCTTCGCCGAGCAGCATCAGGTACAGATTGTGGATGCCCTCCGGGGATCCCTGCGCATTCTTCAGGTTGCCGGCGAGGCTCTGAGCCGTCGCCAGACCGCTGCCGACGAAAGGCGATTCTAGCCCCTCTTCGAGGTACTCCTTCCAAATGGAAAAGCGACGAGATGTCAGCACGGCGGTCTGGAGGCTGAAGTTGTTGCCGGTGAGGCGCAGCGCGAGGTCCTCGCGTATCAGCTCGGGCGGAAAGGGGTCGGTCAGCAGGTTGCTTTCAAGTGCCAGCGTGTTCAGATTGACCAGTCTGTCTAGCTCCGGCGGGACGGTGCCGGTGAGTTGGTTTCGGCTCAGGCGCAGCGTGACGAGCTGATCCAAACCGCCGAATTCCGGGGGAATGCGGCCGTTTAGTCCCTGCTCCGCCAAGTCCAACCTGACCACCTGCCCTGTGCCGCCCACAGTGACGCCCTGCCAGAAGCCGATGGGAACGTACACGCTCCAGTTGAGGGGCTGGTCGCCGGCTATGATGTCTCTGGCCGTTAGCAAAATCTCGCAGTCGGCCAGCAGGCCCGAGCTAATGGTCGTATGCGAGTCCAGACACAACGTTTCGTTTGTCAGGTCTTGGCCGGCAATGCCGAACAGCGCCAACGGAGAGGGGCCAGTCAGGTCGTTGTCCGCCAGCCACAATCCTTGGAGCTTCTCCAGCTTGCCCAGCTCGGGCGGGATGGTGCCGCTCAGGGCGTTGGTAGTGAGCGACAGTACCTGCAAGTTGGCCAGCTTGCCCAGTTCGGGCGGAATCGGACCGGTCAGCCAATTGTTAGCTAGGCGCAGTAGGACAAGCTGGTCGAGGTCGCCAAGCTGCGGGGGAATGCGGCCGTTCAAGTCCATCCCCGGCAGGTTCAGCGCGACCACCCGTTCTGATGGGCTGCCCACGATGACGCCTTGCCAAGAACCAATGGGAATATCCTCGCTCCAGTTGAGGGACTGGTCGCCAGCCAAGGCGTCTCTGGCCGCCAGCAGCACATTGCAATCGGCTAGCAAGCCCGTATTGACCTGCCCTACCTGACAGAACGTACCGCGGGCGAAGTCGGATTTGACAAACTCCACCCCTGTCAGCGAGCTGCGATGGGGATCTCCAGTTATGAGGCCGAAGGCCTGCCCCCCGAAGGCTTCTAGCTTGGGCGGAACGGAGCCGGTCAGGCGGTTTTCCGCCAACCACAAGTCCGTGAGCTTCTCCAGCTTGTCCAGTTCGGGCGGGATGGTGCCGCTCAGGACGTTGGCACCGAGCGACAGCACCTGCAAGTTGGCCAGCTTGCCCAGTTCGGGCGGAATCGGACCGGTCAGCCGATTGGTGGCCAATAACAGCAGGGTGAGTTGGTCGAGGTCGCCAAGCTGCGGGGGAATGCGGCCATTCAAGCCCATCCCCGGCAAGCCCAGACCGACCACCCGGACCGGGGGTACATTGCCCACGATGACGCCCTGCCAGAAGCCAATAGGGATATCCTCGCTCCAGTTGAGGGGCTGGTCGCCAGCCAAGGCGTCTCTGGCCGCCAGTAGCACATTGCAATCGGCGAGCAAGCCCGTATTGACCTGTCCTACCTGGCAAAACAGGTTTTCGGCAGAGACGACTTCGATATTAGCAGACGCGGGCAGGGGAATCCGGAGCCGCTCGGCACCAGCGGCGACATCGACTTCAGTCGGTTCCCGCAGGGGAATATAGGGCTGCTTGGCAACAACGGTGGCATCGACTAAGGGGGCAAATTTTTCCAGCGCGGGCGGGAGAGTTCCGGTCAGGTAATTGTTCGCCAGCCACAGGTTTTTGAGGTTTTTCAGGTTGGCTAACTCGGGCGGGAGAGTTCCGGTCAAGTGATTGTTGGTCAGGCGCAGCGTTGCGAGTTGGTCGAGGTCGCCAAGCTGCGGGGGAATGCGGCCGTTCAAGCCCATCCCCGGCAGGCTCAGCTCGGTCACCCGCCCCTGCGGACCGTCCACGCGAACACCCTGCCAGACGTCGATGGGAACGACTCTGCTCCAGTTGAGGGGCGCGTCGCCGGCTAGGGTGTCTCTGGCCCCCAGCAGAATCTCACAGTCGGCCAGCAGACCCGGGCTGGTCTGCGGCAGCGGCAGGCAGAACTCGAAGCGGTTCAGGTCGCGACCCAGGGTCAGATCGCGCAGCGGCCACAAGCCACTGGCTACGGTCGCGTACCAGGCAGAGCCGACTAGGCCCATAGCAACCGAACCGAGGAAAAAGAGGTTCCATTTGCGCCCGCCATTGCACAGCGGTAGGAAAACCAGAATCCCGCACACCACCAAGAGGGCGGTTCTGGAAAACGACACCATGGCCGCGACACAGCCCACGGCCAAGCCAAAATAGCCGAACCTGCCCTGCCTGCTGTGCGCCAGCAGTGCCAGCACCAGCACCACTGTCATGCAGCCTATGAAGCCCGCGTCATTCGGGTCGGTGAAGGCGCCGCTCAAGCGAAAGGGCAGTCTGAAGGTCAGCAGTATGTCCCAATAACGCAGCAGCGGCGTGGCCAGCACGACGAGACAGCTTGCGAGCAGGATCGCCAGCACCCCCTTGAGCAAGGACTCGGCTCCGGTTCGCGCCAGAATCATGCGGCCGCCGAGCAGGGCCGCCAGCAGCACGAGGAGGAAGAAGATTTGGCGCAGGATGTCTTTGCCCGTAGCCAGCCGCCATTGCGCGTCCGTGATGAATAAGGCAGCGGTGCCGATGACCAGATAGGCCGCTATCGCGGCGCAGATCAATACGCCGGGCGTTTCCAGTATCTCCTGCCATCGGGTGCCGCTCAGACCCAGCAGGATCAGACAACAGACGAGCATGAAGCCGTAGCCGACCTCCCGCATCGCCGGCATCCCCCATAGATGCAGCCAGTGCAGATTGACCAGAACGATGGCGGTTAGCCCCCAAAAAGCGTATGGGGCTAACCGGAGCCAGGGAGGCTCGGGGTGCCGCCCCGACGATCCGGCACCCCGGATCCTGAAGCGTTTCTCTTTCGGTCGGTCGGGTGTCATCCGGATGAACCCGGGGCGGAGATCGTCTTCACGGGGCAGCGAAGATGTTCAACAAAATTGTGCAGCGTCAGGACGAATCCTCCCATCCCCTATCTTGTAGTTAGAAGCCTTTCTTTGCTTGCATGGGCGAGCCTATTTCTCCGCAATCAGTCTGATGTTCAGAAGCATCGGACCTATTAGCAAGTGGCGCTGGCGCGCCAGCCAATGATCGAGGCGACCGGGCAAGTCCCGATAGCGTTTTCCACGCTCCGCACCAGGCCTACTCGGCAACGAAAGTGCCATCGGGGAATCCCGACCACGGCGCGGAGGCGTCGGAAACCGATGTCGCGGAACATGGTCTCCACCTCGCCGTAGGTGTACTCTTTCAAGTGAAATCCGGTCGCAATGGTATCGAAGTATCGTGAAACGTCACAGGGACCGCGGAGCCGATTCGGCGTACTACAGAAATAGTGCCCGCCAGGCTTGAGCACCTTGTAAACATTGTGAAAGTGTTCTACGGAGTCGTCGGGATGCAAATGCTCCAGAAGCTGATCGCTGAAGGCAAGGTCGATGGTCTTCGGCGGAACCGGGATGCTGACGCCATCCGAGAGCACGAATTTCAGATTCCCCTCCGGGGCCGCGCGTGATCTCAAAGCAAAGGTCACATCAACGGCATAGACCTGCCTGACGCGGTTCGCAACGCGCCGGCTCAGGGCACCTCCACCCGCCCCGATTTCCAAGAAGGTCATATCGGGCCCAAGCATGGGTTCGAGCCAGCGCATTTGCCCAAGCACGTTCCGGCGCTCCACGTCCGGGTTGTCCCGCTCCAGGACCTGGGGATGATCGGGAACACGGGCAAATAGCTCATCGTACACGGCTGAATAGAGCACCCGCCGTTCCGGCTTGCTCGCGTTCTTAAGTTTGGTGGCAAGCACTTTTTCGATCTCATAGTGCTCACGGATGTGGTCCTTTGATCGTTTCTTGGTAAAATAGTTAGGGAATATCATTTAGTCGCTCGGTGCGGAGTCCGTATTCACTCACAGGCCGCGCAGGTCCTCGGCCACGCTGTCGTACCAGTGTGCGCTGCGGAAGCGATCCCCCCGCCGTTTGGCGCCCTCGCACAACCGCCGGTACAGCTCGGGGTCCGCCATCAGCCGCTCGATGGCAGACTTGAGCTCAGCGGCGGAACGGGGTTCCACAATCAGCCCGCTTTTCTCATGTTCGACCAGCTCGGGAACGCCGCCCCACCGGGCCGCGACGACGGGCAGACCGCACTGAAAGGCTTCCAGAATGCTACCGGGATAGCCTTCCCGTCCGCGATAGCTGGGAAACAGCATCAGGTCATGTTCGCTGAGGACCCGTGGCACTTCTGTCGGCTCCAGCACGCCGCCATAGGTCGCCCGGGGGTGGCCGTCGAATCCGGAGAGGTCCGTGTCGGACGTACAAGGGCCAAACACATTGAGATGACAATTGTCAGGCAAATGACGGCACGCCTCCAATGCTTCTGCCAGCCCCTTGTCCATGTGCAGTTGGGCGATAAAGACAAGCCTATTGACTTTCTCACGCCTGACGCAGCTAGGCCCTTCTATATCTCTCGTATTGGGGAACCAGCGAAAATTGGTCCTGTCGCCGAAGCTGCGGTGCGACTGCTGAGTTTCCACATACACCAAAGCGGAGCGCATGTAGGTCCGGTCCGCCACCCAGTGCGCCAAAGCCCCATATCCTTGGTAGGTCGCCCCAAAGCCGGACCCGGAAATCCGCAGCACCAAGGGGCGGCGCACCGTTTTGCAGATGACCCAGAAAAACGACGCCAGCCCTATCGCCGAATAGGGCGCGATTACCAACATGACCACTTGGGAGTGGCGGAGCTTCTTAGCGGCCCTCCAGACCACCCGTAGGAACCTAGTCAAGCGAATGGCCCGGATTTTCCAGGCGGAGAGGTTCGTCACGTGGCCCGAAGTGTCAACGATCTCCAAGTTGAAATCCCGCTGCCCTAGCTCCCGGAGGAGTTCATTGGCCATCACCTTGTTGCCCCCGATGATGTTGGTATCGGAGTGTCCAGATCTGTGCAGCGGGGCGATGAGCAGGATGGTCGGTTTTCGATTCTCTTTGGCCATGCTCCAAGTTCCTAAGCTCAGTTCTTTCCTATGTGATTAACTGACGTTACAGTAGTTTGTCGCGGACGAACCAGTCCATGCGGGTGGTCCCAACCGGTGGCCCCCCGGCTGGATGTCACGCCTAAACCAAATCTACCAAGCCCTGCATCCGTTCATACATTCGACTAGCTGACGCCGAACATGCCGCCAGCACGACGGCCAGCAGCACCCAGCAACCGCCAAAGTACCGGCGTCTTACGTGTGCTCCGACCGCATGGATTTTTCGGGGGGGGGTATAAGTAATTATTTTTATTTAACTTATGGCGTTTTATTGGCTTGCCGCCGGCAGAGGCTTCATCGGCCTCGAGAATGCCGTGTAGCAACCTAGCCCCGGGCGGGGTACGGAGGCGATGCTGCATGGAAAGGGCTATCTGGTGGGGCAAATCAAGAAAGCGGGCAAGCTCGTAGCTGGAGAGACTTTTCTTGGCATTGACCATCAACCCGATAGCCATAAGCCATTCTTGAAGGGGTGCCTTTGTTTTGCTTAGGACGGTACCAGATAGCACATTAAAACTTGACCGACAATCGCGGCAATTCCAACGGCCCACGCGGTTGCCATCTATCTTTCGCTCTACTTTCTCGCTTTCGCAATGCGGACAAGTAGTAATGCCACCCCAACGAATCTCTTCAAGATGGGCAATGCAAGCTTCTTGGCTGAGAAAGAGCGAAAAGATGGTACTCAAATTCATGGTTTAGCCCCCCCTGACTATAGGTATAAGATAACTCATAGCCTTCGGCAGTGTAAAGCCCATAAGCTGCTATTCCGACCGCCAATGATCTCGATCCGTGTGCGCGAGTACAGTGCTTTGTCGGCCACGAAGAAAAAAATGGTTTCGGGCGTGACGAGGATCGGAGCGAATGCATGAAGAGGGGCGTCCGAAAGCCCCTGAGCACATTCTTGCTTCAGTTCATCAAGCTCGAAACCCTGAAAACTATCTAGTGCATATATTTTCCTCGGGATCCCGATCCTATCCACGTACCGGGCCATCATAATCGACGTTCCGCACCTCGCCGGGCCGCCGATGTCGTCTCCTTGAATCCACTATCGACCCGTCCTTTAACCCCCATCAGCTAGTCGCAGGAATCCAGACAGCCTCGTTGACCTGCCCGGTCTGCCCGGTATCCAGATAGGCGCGGATCGCGCTGGCCGAGCGGCGGATGGCGTCCATGATCGGCTCGGAGTAGGCGGCGAAGGCGGCGTGAGTAATTTCCCGCGGCCTCGTTTCGTCTGGGGCCTCCTTGTAGCGGGCTTGGCCCTCGATCGATTCGGTCCGTTTGCAGACTAAGGCGTCGAAGTCGTCGAGAGCGACTTCGACGAAGGCCCCCACTTCTTCGTTGAATACGGTTTCCCCCAGCGAGATAGGCCGCGTACAGAGGTAGAAAAACTGCATTGCGGAGTGCCCTATGTTCTGGAGCGGTTGCTGTCCGAGGAGGACCAACTCGACGGGTGTCAGCGCGATGCCGACTTCCTCGGCGAATTCGCGCCGCGCTGCTGCTATGGGCGTTTCTCCGGCCCGTATGTGCCCGCCGGCCGGTGCGTCAAGGCTGCCGAGATAGGGGTCGCCGGGGCGCGAGCGAGCCTGGAGCAGGGTGTGGGCGGTGCCGGAGGATGTGCGCCAAGCCGCCCAGACGAAGGCCAATCCGACGCAGTTGCCATCGCGGTAGGCGGCGGTGCGTTCCTTAGTGCCTGTGGGACGGCCTTGACCATCGAAAAGCGCGATGAGTTCGTCGGGCATGAAGCAGGCTACAGAAACACGGCGATAAACTGCAAGGCAAACGCGCCGACCGTGGCCAGCAGGCACAAACCACCGGCCAAATAAGCCCCCAAGCCCTCGCGCTCCGAGCTGCGGCTGAAAACATACGCCGCGGCGTAGCCACCGATGAAGCCGCCGCCGTGCGCCCAGTTATCAACGCCAGGCATTACAAAGCCCATGATGAAAAGCAAGACCGCCCACTGGAGAAATTGCCGGGTAAAGAGCTGTGCCCCAGCGCGCCGACCGTAGGCAATGGCCGCGGCTAGGAGGCCGAAGATCGAGCCGGAGGCCCCCAGCGTGAGTTCGTGGCCTGCTAGCGTCGAGGCTACAAAGCCGGCGATGCCAGCGATCGTGAAAATCGCAAAGAGGCGGAAGGGGCCGAAGAGATCTTCTACAACCGGACCAAGCTGGCGCACCCACATCATGTTGAAGAAGATGTGCAGCAGGCTGCCGTGCAAGTAGATGGCGGTGATCGGAGTCCACCAAAATTCATAGGAGAAGACGGGCACGGTGCCGGTGACGCCGAGTTTGAAGCTGGCTTGGATGCTCGGCGAGAGAATCTGCATCAGGCCCTGCGTCTGAAAAATCGCCGATGGATCTAAGGCCAACGCGACCAGGTAGAGTACGCCGCAGAACACGGTGATTAAGTGCGGGAAATTTAGCTGTAGGCCGAGCTTGCGCATGGTGGCCGTCGCGCCCCACAACCCGGGTTTGCGCTGGCCGCAATGGGGGCAGGTTTCGGCGTCGGCATTGACGATTTTGTGGCAGCGAGGGCAGAGGATGGCGGCCATCGTTTTAGATCCCCAGATGCTCGTTGATCTCGGCTTGGTACGCGTTGATCTGGTCGTTGCAGACGGCATCGACCGAGAGCGCACAGCCGGCGACTTGGGACTCCATTAGGCTGTAAGACAGACCCACGGCGCGAGCGCCTTGATGGGCATCGACTTCGGGCTGTCGTCCCTGTTGAATACAGGTGCCAAACTCGTGGTATTCGACGGCAATTAGCTTGCGGTCGGTCGCGGGAAAAGGCAAGTGGTACTCGAAGAGCCGGTCCCCGCCAAAGAGCGCGGCCGTGGCCTCGTCGAGGCGGTGATCGGGCACTAGGTCGAGGAGGGCTTGGTCGTCTATGGGGTCTGCGTCGTCAAGGTGGAGCGCGAGGCGGTTGCCCGAGCGGTCGCTAGGTAGTTCGAGCGAGCCGAGGCTGCCGTGGATGGACCGCCGCCACAGGTTTTGGCCATGGGCCGCGTGGTCTTCGATGTACTGGGCGACCGCGCCGCTTTTGAAGAGGATGGTGGCGTAGGCCGCGTCGTCGGCGGTAGCTGTAAACTTGGCCGGCATGTCTTTTTGCCAGCGTTCATAGACGCCCCCTGGGGAGCCGCTGCTGACGGCTGCGCGACCGGCTACGGGGTTTTTGCGGGTCGGCTCATGCAGGCGCGTTTGCGCGTAGGCCGTGTCGGCCTCCCCGAGAAAATACTCCATGATGTCGGCAAAGTGAACGCCTACGTCGAGGAGGACGCCGCTGGCGTTTTTCTGGTGCCGCCACACTGAAATGAGCATGCCGTCGCCGCCGCCCATGGTAATTTGCTGCATCAGGCGCGGACGCCCAATGATGCCGGCTGAGAGCAGGGCTTTGGCGAGGCGGTTTACCGGGTCGCGGCGGTAGTTTTCGGCCACTGATAGGACGCACCCAGTCTCTTGAGTTTTGGCGATCATCTGCTTGCTGGCGCGGGCTGTAAGCCCCATGGGTTTTTCGCACATCGCGTGCCAGCCGCGTTCCATGGCCTCGATGGCCACTGTGTGGTGATGGGCCGGCAGAGTGGTAATATCAACGGCTTGGACCGGGGCGACCGAAGCTAGTTCAGCGAGGTCTTTGACGGGTTGAGGTCGCGCCCCTAGCCGCTCCTCGGCTTGGTCGGCGAGCGAGTGGGCGTTGTCGAGATTGGGGTCGCAGGCACCTACCAACTCAAAGGGCGACAGGCCGGCGCATTGCAACTCGGCGAGGCCGTAAAGATGGCGGTGGCCCATGCCGCCGCAGCCGACGATGGCGAGGGGCAGTTTTTTGGACATATCCATCCTTTCCATATATAAGATATAAGCTCAATATAAGGTGCTAGGGCGATGCTCTCCACTTGAGATTGTGGCGGTAAAAGGCGGCAGGTATATTACCCGTATGATATTTCGCATCTGAAGCCGAAGGGGCGAGGACGATAGCCCATGACAATTGTCGAACATATTGCCACGGCGGCGGACTTGGAGCGACTACCGGACGATGGGTTTCGCTACGAATTAGTGTGTGGGGAGGTGCGTAAGATGACGCCAGCGGGCAATGAACACGGAAGAATCGCCGCGTTAGTAACGGCATCGCTAGTACAGCACGTGCTGGCCAACCGACTCGGATCAGTGTATGCGGCGGAAACGGGTTTCCGGCTGGCGTCGAACCCGGATACGGTGCGGGCACCGGATGCGGCTTTTGTGTGCCAAGCGCGGCTGGATGCGGTGGGCGCGGTGGCCGGCTATTGGCCGGGAGCGCCCGATTTGGCGGTGGAGGTGGTCTCGCCCGGGGATCGCTACGGGGAGGTCTCGGAAAAGGCGGCTGCTTGGCTGGCGGCTGGGACGCAAATGGTGGTGGTCGTCGAGCCGCGGCAGCGCACGGTGGCGGTGCATCGCGTTGACAGTGCCATTCGCACCTTGGGAGAAGGCGATGTGCTGGAGGGAGGGACGGTGGTACCGGGGTGGGCCGTGTCGGTCGCGGCGTTGTTTACCTAGTGCAGCAAGTCTCTGTAGAAAGGGCGAGGAGCGGCCTGTTAGTTCCCAACGGGAAATCAGCCAGCAACCTACAAAGCATCATCATCTAACTCAGATTCAATTTTCTCTTTAGCATCTAGAAAGGCTTCCCAAGAGGGCCCTTCATACCCCAATTGTATAAATCCCCGACCTCGCTTAAGCCCCTTAAGTTCTAGTCCTATCATCATTCCCGACTTCTCATCTTCAAAAATAGATGCCCAAATCCCACAACCATCATACTTCAAACACTGATAAAATTCATCCCATTCGTCCCACAACTTCCTTCCCGAAGATTCGTGTTCGGCAATAGGAGAACCATACTTCTTTTTTAGACTTGTCTTAATCTTCTCATACTGTTCCTTCCCCTTTCTTCCGGACACATCATCTTCAATGTCTTTAGAAGACATACTAATCTTCTGAAGATGTTTTTCCGTAACAAATATTAAGTGATAAAACTCAGCTATGGTCAAATTCTTCGGTAAGGACGTAGCTTGAAGAATTCCCGTAACACCCAAAGGAAGATCTGATTTAATCTCTTCTTTAATCTCTACTTCCACTAATTGAGCTACTTGTGCTTCCGTCATTCCCCACGTTAAACCAAACGGAGCATTCCCTTCCTCTGAAAACACAGCGGACGCATACAAGAAACAAAAGCTAACAGCTAACACTCCATTTCGTCTCAGCATATAAAGTTCTCCTTTTTTAGACTGATTTTCGCAATTTTATGGCATCAGGTCCTCTATCTGCGTCAAGCTAAATGGCGCAGCGGTCCGCGATGGGGATCGACGAGCGGCACGGGTGCTGAGAGCGCAATCAAGTCGGGGATATCAAATTCGGCCAGTAGGCCAAAGCAATAAAGGGACGGGGCGGCATCGTAGGTCAACGGCCAGTCGATGAGGCGGCCTAGCGAGTCAAGCAGAGTGTTGGTCGTCAGCGAGGCGAGGGCTTGGGGTTTTAGCGCAGCAGCGATTAGCGCGACGACCGGGCAGACGCGGCCGTGGGCCGTCAGGTGTAGCGCCCGGCTCTTTTGGCCTGCTGTCGCCAGTAGCGCGAGCACTTGGCCGACTTGGATGCCGAGTGGGCGCTGGCCAGCAGTGGCGACTAGCATCTGGTGGCGCGGGTCGGTGCGGAGTTCGCCGGTAGCGAAAATGTCGGCGGCGATCACCCGGCGGCCTTGTGCGAGGGCGGCGGCTAGCGGGGCAGCAAGCGCACCGCGCCCGCCATCGGCGATGAGCAGTTCAATGCCTCGGGGGCGCGGCGGCGTGTATTCGGTCAGTGGCAGGGTCCAGGTATCGTCGAGGTGCAATAAGTAGTGTTGGATAGTACCGGTTTTGCGCTTTTGTGCGGTGCCGCCTTCTTGCAGGGATCTATTCTTCCACTGCGGCAGCTTGAGTAGTGAGGCGAGTGCTTGGCGTGCGGCGGCCGGAGGGCGCGTTTCTTTTGGGTGCTCCCGGATCTTGCGAAGAGCTGCCTGCGCGATGGAGAGCAAAGTGGCGTTGTCGGGGGGCAGGCCGACGGCGAGGGCTTCTTCGGTTTGCAATTCGTCGCGATAGGACAGGTCGTAGTCTGATGTTTCCAATCCCCAATGTCGGTTGAGAAATTTGTAGAGCTGGCGGCGGTTGTCGCGCTCGTAGTTGTGAGAGCCAGGATCGGTATTGTCGTAGAGGGCGATGTTGTCGCGGGCACCCAAGAGCGCAAAGACGGGTCGAATAGGTTCGTAGATGGACTTGCGCGTTCGCCTCGTCTGGAAGCAGCAGTCGTCGTGGCGGTTGTAGATTAGCAAGGTTGGGCGCGGCGCAAAGAGCGCGGAGAGTGCGTCGTAGTCGGCGACTGTGCAGAGGTCGGCCGGGCATTGCTCTTGGTCGCCAATATCCTCGATGCAGCCCCGGCGCTGCCAGACGGCCGAATGACCAGCGACTGGGACAATGACTTTGACCCGCTCGTCGAGGGCTGCCAGCAGGGCCGTTTGCCAGCCGCCGCCCGACAGGCCGGTCATTCCAATGCGTTCGGGGTCGGTCTTGGGATGGGAGAGCAGCACGTCGAGGCCGCGCTTCATCAAGAGATAGAACACGCCAATGCCAGCGATGCCGCACAGGTCGAGGTGGCCGATGCGGTTGTGTTCGATGTCGGCGCGCAGTTCGCCCATCCCAAGAAACTCGGTATTGAGTGCCAGCATCCCGCGCTTGGCGAGGTTGATGCAACGGGCCTGTTTGTAGTCCATGGCCTTGCCGCCGGCGTGGTGGCCGTTGGGGTTGAGAATGGCTGGGGCCTTTTCCCCAAGCTGCTCAGGCTCGTATAGAAGGGCCGGTACCCAGAGGCCGGGATAGCCCTCGTAACCCAGCTTGCGGATGGTGTAGCCGGTACCCGTCGCGATGCGGTCGCCCCAGTGGACTTGCGGCTGTTCCGCGAGGAGGCTGGCGGGCTGGCCGCGGAAGAACAGGTCGAGGACTTGGACGCGCAGGGCTAGGGCTTGCTTGCGCCAGGCCGCGGCCGAAGTGGGGGGTGTGAAGCGGGGCAAGTGCTCGCCGAGGAAGGCGAGGAGTTGGCGATGGGCCTTGGGGCCGATGAGCTTTCTGTGCAGTGCGCGTTGCATGGGATAGTCCTCGCATTTTGGCGTCGATAGTATAGGGTACGGCCTGGCAGTGGGCCAAGCTGGGCGGGTTGACACGTCAAGTAGGGTTTGCTATCACTAGCGGCCATTGCGGGAGGCGGGATACATGGAACCTATTGCGGCAACGACCAATCCATTCGGCGGCATCATTCCCAAACCAGAGGCTCTCGACCCAGAGCCGGTGGTGTTTGTTGAGAGGCTGCGCGCTTCGCTGGCGGCTTGGAAGGACGAAGGCTACCGGGTCGTCTGGCTGGAGGTCTCGATTGCCAAGGCGGCGTTGATTCCTGTAGCGGTGGAAGCCGGGTTTACATTCCACCACAGCGGCGACGGCTATCTAATGATGACCTTGCAACTGGAAGAAGGTGCTTACGTGCCGGCCCATGCTTCGCACTATATCGGCGCGGGCGGGGTGGTGCTCAACGAGGCGCAGGAACTGTTGGTGGTCAGCGAAAAGTACCATCGGCACGCGCCCGGTCCACCGCGCTACAAGTTGCCCGGCGGCGCACTGCGCGCCGGCGAGCATTTGGCCGAAGCCGTGATGCGCGAAGTCGCCGAAGAGACCGGAGTAGAGACCGAGTTCGACGCGCTGGTGTGCTTCCGTCACTGGCACGGCTATCGCTTCGGCAAGTCGGATATTTACTTCGTCTGCCGCCTGCGCCCACTGAGCACCGAGATTAGCATCCAAGAGGACGAGATCGCCGAGTGCCGGTGGATGCCGGTGGCCGATTATCTGGCCGAGGAAAACGTCAGTGCCTTCAACAAGCGGATCGTCGAGGCGGCGCTCAACAGCACGGGGGTGCAGCTAACGGAGATGGAAGGCTACGGTACGCCGGAGCAATACGAGTTTTTCATGCCGTCGGATCTGGGGTCGGAGGAGGGCTGAAGTGCCGGTGCATTACTGTCCGGTATGCGAATTGGTACTTTCGACGATTTCCTCGCCCGCGCCGTCAGTCCACTATCCCGCCAAATCCAACCTATCCAGCACTTCTTTGTTGACCACGTGATCGGGGACTTTCCCCTGCAATAGCGCGACGATGCTCTGCGCGGCGACGAAGGCCATGCGCTTGCGGGCGCTTAGGGTCTTGGAACCGGTATGGGGCAGGGCCAACACCTTGTCGCGGCGGACCAGTTCGAGGGACTGGCCTTGCGGCGGCTCGGTGGCTTGGCAGTCGAGGCCGGCACCGGCTAGGTGCCCGCTGTCGAGCGCGGCGATCAGGGCGGCTTCGTCAACCAAACCGCCGCGGGCGGTGTTAATCAGGTAGGCTTCCTCTTTCATAAGGCCGAGGAACCCGGCATCGACGAGGTGGTAGTTTCCCTCGGTCAGGGGCAGGTGCAAGGTAACGGCGTCGGCTTGGGACAGCAGGTTGGCGCGGTCGGCAGGCTCGGCACCGAGTGCGCGGATTTGCGCGTCGTCGATCCAAGGATCGTGGACTAAGACTCGCATCTTGAAGCCGCGTGCGCGGCGCACGACTTCGGCGCCGATGCGGCCACAGCCGACTAGCCCCAAGGTCATGGCGCACAAGTCCTCGCCGACGGGAACGTCGTAGGTGTCTTTCGCCTTGACCCGCTGATCGCCTAACCTGAGCGAGCGCACTAGGCCGAGGAGCAAGGCAAAGGTCAGGTCGGCTACCGCGTCGGCCATGGCACCGGGGGTATTGGTGACGACGATGCCGCGCTGGGTGCAGTAATCGAGGTCAACCTTGTCGAAGCCAACGCCGTTGCGGGCGATGATCTTGAGCTGTGTTGCTTGGTCGATGGTGTCGGCGTTGAGGTTTTCGCCGCCGGCCAGCAGGGCATCGAAGCCGACCAGCTTTTCGCGCGTTTCCTCGTTGAGCCAGCCGGGTTGGGGGTGCCGGACCTCGATGGCAAAGCCGGCGCGCTCAATAAGCTCGCGGGCTTTGCTTTGGCCTTGAAACTCGATCTCGACGCTGGACAGGATGCGGAGTTGAGTCATCTCTTCCTCTTCTTCTATTGGACAGTAAAGCGGGTATGTTCGTAGGCGGCGAAGGGAGTGGGCACCCCCAGTTCGTCGGCTAGGTCTTGGAGGCTCTGCTGGTGCTGGGGGCTGATGGGCACGCCGTCGCGGGCGTACTCGCGCTCCCGTTGCCACTCCAGATTGCCGGGCAGCTCAGCGCAGTCGAGGCCGGGAAAGGGCCGCATGTTGCGGGCGGCGGCGACGAACTCGTCCATCTGCGCTTGGAATTCTTCTAAAGGCATAAAAGCGCGTACGTCAAAGGCCGCTAGAAAAACCCCTTGGTTGGATTCCCAAGGCGACACCGGCGGGATAAATTGGGGCAAGTAAATCCCGGCCAGCACACCGCCCAATGCCCGGTTTACCGCGCCGATACCCAGTTCCTTGAAGAAGGCAAAGGGGATCTGGGCAAAGAGGTTTTCGTCCCAAGGCAGCATGTGCGCGCCCATGTCGAGCACGAGGGGCGGTTGCTCTTCGTTGGGAAAGGCGATGCTGATCGGCGAGGCGGCGTTGACGCCTTTGACTAGCGAGTCCGACGGCAGGTCGTAGCGATGCGAGGAGATGGCAATCCCCACGCAGCCGGCTGCGGCTGCCATCCGAGAGTACTTACCGGCACTGCCAAAGTGGAAGTGGTTGCGGGTGGTCGCCGCGGCCGTGCCGTACTCCGCGGCCGTCTCGGCTACCCAGGTCATGGCTTGGTGACAGGGAAAGTGCCCCATGCCGCCATCGCCGTCATAGACGCGGGCAGTGGTGGTTGAACTGGTCACCTTTATATTAGGGCGGGGATTGGCGCGGCCTTCGATCATCAGATGCACGTACCCGGGGAGTTGCCAAGTCCCATGGCTGTGGACGCCGCGCAGGTCGGTGGCAGTCAAGAGGTCGGCGAGGATCTGGGCGTCCGCCGGATTGGTGCCGGCCTTGTGGAAGAAATCGGCGGTGAGTTGGCGCAAGGCAGCGGCTGGGACGCGGAGGCCTTCGGCAGGTGGAGTGTTTCCCATGATGGCTCTCTGAGTAAGGGTGAAAAAAGCGAATTATATACGGGGTTGGGCTTAGGCGTGTCAAGAAGCCGCAGAGGCTTTTAATAGAAGCACGGAGTAAAGGGAAATGTCCTACGATCTGTTGTTAAAGGGTGCGCGGGTGATAGACCCAGCGCAGAGCGTGGATGGGATACGCGATGTAGGCATCGTCGGTGAGAAGATCGCCGAAGTGGCCGAGGAAATAACGGCCCCAGCGGCGGAGACGATCGACCTGTCCGGCAAAATCCTGACGCCGGGGTGGATCGATATCCACGCGCATCTCTACGCCGGATGCACGACTTGGGGGATCCGCGGCGACGCACTGTGCTTGGCCACGGGCGTGACGACGATCGTCGATGCTGGAAGTGCGGGGTGGGCCAATTTCGAGGGATTTGTCGATTACGTCGTCGAACCAGCGCGGACCCAAGTTTTGGGGTACGTGCATATTTCGGCGATTGGCCTGACCTGTGGGCCGGTGGGGGAGATGATCGATTTGCAGTACGGCGATCCAGAGCGCACGGCTTTTGTGGCCCATCACTGGCGGGCGCACTGCGTTGGCGTCAAGGTCCGGCAGGGCGGTTTCCAAGTCGGGGAAAATGGGACCAAACCCTTGCAATTGGCAGTGCAGGCAGCCGAGTGGGCAGGGGTGCCGGTGATGGTACACATTGCCCGGGGGGTGCCGATTGCCGAGGTGCTTGCCCTGCTGCGGCCCGGTGATGTGGTGACCCATTGCTATCAAGGCACGGGAGACTGCGTGATTGACGATTCGGGGACGGTAGTGCCGCAGGTGTGGGAAGCGAGAAAGCGAGGCGTGCTTTTCGACGTGGGGCACGGCGGCGGCAGTTTCGACTACGGAATCGCACGACAGGCCCTAGCCGACGGCTTTGTCGCCGACGTGATCAGCACGGATTTGCACGCCCATAGCTGGGACAGTCCGATCGAGAGTCTGCCGGAGACCGCGTCAAAGTTGCTCAATCTGGGTGTGCCAATCGAGCGCGTCGTGCAGCAGAGCACGGCTGCGGCGGCCAATGCCATCGGCCGCGGCGCGGCGTTGGGTACCCTGCGGGAGGGCACGGTGGCGGATCTGGCGGCATTTGAGGTGCTGGAGGGAACGTTCGAGTTCGAGGATGTACGCGGCCAGTGCGCGCAGGGCGATCGCAAAATCGAGCCGGTATTGACCGTGCGCCAAGGCCGGGCGCATCGGCTGGAGGATCTGCGCGGGGAGCTACAGGAAGCTCGCGAGCGGGCGCGCTTTATGCGGCATCTCACCGGCAAGAACTTTGCGGCCTTGGGGTGGGTGCCGGGCGGTTAGGGTTGCAAGTGGCGAGTGAATAGTATTTAGACGATAAGAATTTATAAATAGTAAGGAGTAGAAAGGCTTGTTCGAATCAACTGACGATCTGCGCATTGCCCAACTCAAACCGCTAATCCCACCGTCGATTTTGATGGAAGAGTTGCCCACTTCAGAAGCGGCCTCCCACACCGTGGCTGCGGCCCGGCGCGCATTGGACGCTATACTGGCTGGAGAGGACGACAGGCTAGTGGTAGTGGTCGGGCCGTGTTCGATCCACGACCCCGAAGCCGCGCTTGAATACGCGGAACGGCTGCGGAAAAAGGCCGCGGCCCTAAGCGACGAGTTGTACGTGGTGATGCGCGTGTATTTCGAGAAGCCGCGCACGACCGTCGGCTGGAAGGGGTTGATCAACGACCCGCATTTGGACGACAGCTTTGCCATCAACAGCGGCTTGCGCGCCGCGCGCGGCCTGCTGGTGCAGTTGGCGGATATGGGCTTGCCGGCCGGTTCCGAATTCCTCGATACCATCACGCCGCAGTTTATCGCCGACCTGATTGCTTGGGGTGCTATTGGTGCCCGCACTACCGAAAGTCAGGTTCACCGCGAATTGGCTTCCGGGCTGTCGATGCCGGTTGGCTTCAAGAACGGGACCGCAGGCCATGTGCAGACCGCCCTCGACGCCATCGGTGCCGCCCGGCACCCGCATCACTTTCTCTCGGTGACCAAGCAGGGCATTGCGGCGATTGTCGGGACTTCGGGCAATGCAAGCTGCCATCTGATTTTGCGCGGCGGCAACGACGGGCCCAATTGCGATCACGTCAGCGTCGGCATGGCCGCGGCCCGACTCAAGGAAGCGGACTTGCCGCACCGCGTGATGATCGATTGCAGTCACGGCAACAGCGCCAAGGATCACAAACGCCAGCCGGCTGTTGCACGCGGAGTTGCCGCGCAGGTGGCGGAGGGGACGCAAGATGTTTTCGGGGTGATGCTGGAGAGCCACTTAGTCGAGGGCAATCAGAAACAGCAGGCAGGTAGTGAGTTGGTTTATGGGCAGAGCATTACCGATGCCTGTATTGGGTGGGAGGATACGGTGGAGGTGTTGGAGGAGTTGGCCGCGGCGGTGCGGACGCAACGGGAAAAGTAATCAACGACGGGGCCGATTGGCCTGACTAGCGTGAAAAATCTTTCGCTGCTCTTTTTGTGCGAGGCCCTCTCGCGCACCGCCAGTATCATCATGCTCTCGAGCATGGCACTCGTCGGCCAGCGGTTGACGCCGAATGCCGCGCTGACGACCCTGCCGCTGGCACTGGCACCGGTGGCCACAATGCTGATGACGGTGCCCGCGGCGCAGCTAATGCAGCGGCGAGGCCGCAAGCTGGGTTTCGCCTTGGGTGCCGCGTTGGGCGTCGTCGGGGGCGCGGTGGGGTGTCTAGCCGTGTACCATGGCCAATTCGCGCTGCTTTGTTTGGGCGGGTTGGGCATTGGTGCGGTCAACGGCTTTGCCACCTATTATCGCTTTGCCGCTGGCGAGGTGGTCGCCGAGGATTTTCGCAGTCGCGCCATTTCGCTGGTGATGGCCGGGGGCGTCATTGCCGCGATATCAGGCTCCAATCTGGCGGCGTGGTCGCGGGAGTGGTTTCCCGACTATCTATTCGCTGGCTCTTTTCTGGGGATTGCCGCCGTTCATGCGCTGGTTTTGCTGGTCCTCTGCTTTGTCTCCTTTCCCGCGCCCAGTGCCGAGGAGCAACGGGCGGGCGGGCGTTCGCTCAGGGAAATCGCCCGGCAGTCGGATTTCGCGCTGGCGGTGATCGGGGCGGTGGCTGCTTGGGGGCTGATGTCGCTTTTGATGAATGCCACGCCGCTGGCGATGAAACGGCATTTGCATTCCTTCGCCGATACGGCTTGGGTGATTCAGTGGCATGTGCTGGGCATGTTCGTGCCGTCTTTTTTTACCGGACACCTGATATCGCGTTGGGGCGAGCACCGGATCATGTTCACCGGCATCGCGTTGCTCGGGTGCTCCATCGCGGTCAATTTGAGCGGTATTGGGATCTATCACTACACGACCGGGTTGGCTCTATTGGGCGTGGGGTGGAATTTTCTTTTCGTAGGGGCAACTTCGCTCTTGGCGACGACGCACCGGCCCGAGGAAAAGGCGCGGGTGCAATCCTGCAATGACTTTCTGGTCTTTGGCCTGATGGTGTTGACCAGCTTCGGGGCGGCACCTTTGGAGGGGATGCTGGGGTGGGACAGGCTCAATCACTTGGCTGTGCCCTTTTTGGTGGCAGTGGCGGTGACGCTAGGGCTGCTGTGGGTGCGGGCGGGCCGGAGCGGCTGGTGATCTACACGGTCTTAGGCCAGCCCGTGCGGCTACTGGTTGACCACATATAGGCCGCTGGCGTGTCTGCACTATCCGGGCGGGAAGCAGGCTCGCCGAGTGCTCTATCTCAAGTGAAGGACACTCCGCGGTGAGTGCCGAATAAATGGACCATACCCGAGGAGGATTCCGACAATGGCTAAATATCGCGTGGGCTTGATCGGGGCCGGGCGCAAAGGTACGCAGCACGCACGCGCCTATATGCTCGACGAACGCACGAAGTTGGTGGCCGTGGCCGATGGAGATCCGGAGAATTTGGCGCTGTTTCAAAAACGCACGGGTGTGCCCGGTTATGCCGACTATCGCCAGATGCTAGAAAAAGAGGCACTCGATATTGCCGCGCCGATTTTGCCGGTTGGCGTCAACCCGGAGGTCGTCATCGCCTGCGCTCAAGCTGGGGTCAAGGCCATTCTCTGCGAAAAGCCGATCGCGGCCTCACTCGAAGAGGCCGACCGCATGGTCGCCGAGTGCAAGCGCCGGCGCATCCCCTTTGGCGCGGGCGACTTGGATGTCAACCTGCCGGCCTACCAAAAGGCCCTAAAATTCATCGGTGCGGGCGAACTGGGGGCGGTCAAGCGCATCACATTGCTCGGCGGGTCGGGCACGGAGATGTCAGGTGGCGGCTGCCAGCGCTTTACGCTGATGCGCCACTTCGCTGGATGCGCCGAGGTGGCGTGGGTATCGGGCTGGGTCAGCGACGATCCCCTGAGCGAACACGACCAAGGCGGGGCTGGGTACGTGCGCTTCACCAATGGGATCGAGGCGTTTACCTGCCGGGACAAGGATGCGCGGGGCCGCGGCTACGAGGTGGTCTGCGAGGGTGGGGTCTTCTACTCAGATGACAATCTCGCCGGCTTGTACCGGTACGTCGAAGGCGACGGAGCGAGCTGGGAGAAGTTGAAAAAAATCGAGGGCGTCTTGCCGGAAGGGCCGATCTACGGCGCGAAACGCGGGTACGACGCCAAGGGCTGGCGATGGCCCGGGGACCGCAACGTGGCTAGTTGCAAGGCGATTATCGATGCCTTGGAACAGGGCGAGGATCCGCCGGGCAGCGGCGAGAACGGCGTCAAGGTCCTCGAAATGGCCATCGCGGTGCGCGAGTCGCACCGGCGGGGATGTGCGCCCGTCGCGTTGCCGCTGGCCGACCGCAGCCTGCGCATCATTCCCCGCCTCTCGCGGATGTACAACAAAAAGCCGATTTTCGGTCGTGAAAAATACATGGATCAGGTGTTGTCGCACAAAAAGGACTAATGTACGAAACCACGATGAGGCCGCTGCGCCGCGAAATAGGAGCCTAGCCATGGACCGACCCCGTTTGATTCACTACAACGACGCGCACCACTTTCACGCCAAACGACTCGAACCACCGGCCAGCCTCCACCTCCTGAACTGGCCGGTAGATGAGGTGTTGGGCACGGGCGTGGATTTGCTGGTTTTGGGATTGGGTTATAGCGATGTCTTCTTTCACCAGAGCGAGGTCGGCCGCGTGGTGGGGCAGGAAAAGGAGGTGTGGGAAAACTACATTGACTGGCGGATCATGCGGATGGTCGAGGTCGCCAAGGAACTGGGCACCGACCAGCTACAGGCCGTCATTGAGCGCGGCCGGGAGACGGGGCTGAAGGTGTTTCCCAGCCTAAAGCTACAGGACTCCTCCCGCCCGGGACACGATCGCTCGGGGCGGCTCAAGGAGCAGCGCAAAGCTGCGGTGTGCATTGGCGACGCGGGCCGGGCGGAGTGGTGCTACGATTACGCGCAAGAGGCCGTGCAGGAGGACAAGCTGGCCATTATCGGCGAAGTGTTAGAAGGCTACCGGGCCGATGGGTTGGAACTGGATTTTTGCTTTGACAACTTCTATTTCAAACAGGATGAAATCCAAGAGAACGCGCCGCTGATGACCGAGTTTGTGGCCAAGGTACGGGCGTTGGCTGAGGAAATCGGCGTGCGGCAGAGCCGCAAAATTCCGCTGATGGCGCGAGTGCATCTGTACGAAGAAGACAACCTCGCGGTGGGGCTGGACGTGGCGGCTTGGCTGCGCGCTGGCAGCCTCGATTGGGTCGTCGGCCAGGACGAGAATGCGTTGGTTGACTTAGGCATTCAGGCACCGTGGCTGGCCGAGGTGGCCGAGAATGCGGGTGCCGCCGCGTATTATCGGCCGCCGCGCCGGATCTACGACGAGCGGGTGGGATTGCCGGGCATTGAGATGTACCGCGCCCTCAGCCAGATCCTCGCTTGGCAGGGCTACGCCGGGATGTATCTGGGCTATATGCCTTGGCCCTTTGCCGAGCGCGAGTACCAAATCCTGCGCGAAACCGCCTATCCGCAGGTACACGCCCGGCGCGACAAGCGCTACCTGCTACAGCCTCGCGAGGGGGTGTTGGGTGAGGCGACTTCTACGCCGGAGCGCCAATTGCCGGAACAACTCTTGGAGGGCGAGACGGTCGCGCTCGACATCTGGGTAGCCGACGATGTGGAGAGTGCCCGCCGCGACGGCGAGATGCGTCCGGCCATTTTGACGCTGCGTTTTGCCTTTTTCTGCATTGAGGACGAGATCGAAATGCGCTTTAACGGTCGGGTCCTGTCTCGCGCCGAAGCCGAAATCAACGACGAGCGTGCGTTGACCATTCCCCTACAGCTCGCCGGCAGTATGGCGGTACAGGCCCCGTTGGGTTTTTCAGCGCACTGGTTCCGCTTTTGCTTGGCACCGGAGGAAATAAGGCGTGGGGCCAATCGAGTCGAGATCGAGGTGAAGAAACTGGAGGCGCGGGCGGGTTTTGCCCGCAGCATCAATGGAGCGGAAATACTAGTCCGCTACAAGGACTTTGTGCGGCCTGAAGGCTTGGGGCGGGAGCGGATCGCCCCGCCGGGAGGTTGAGATGCGCGTATTGATTACGGGAACCAGCGGTTTTATTGGCCGGGCGTTGGCCGCAGATATGGCTGCGGACCACGAGGTGGTCTGTCTGTCGCGCCAGCCGACGGAGGTCTCAGGGGTGGCGGTGGTGGTTGGAGATTTTTCGCGGATAGAGGATTTGCACCGATTGGACGGGTGGGACTTCGACGCGCTGGTCCATCTGGGAGCGGTGACGGGCGCGGGTGCCGAAGCGGACCTCATGCGCGTCAATGTCATGGGAACCTACGGCTTGTTGCGCTATCTGATCGAGCGAGGTTGCGGAAAATTCGCATTGGCCTCGTCGATCGCAGCGGTCGGGATGCAGTCGGTGCATTTTCGGCCGCTCGAACTGCCGATGTCGGATGAGCATCCGTGTCTCGACCGCGACGGCTACGGTTTTTCCAAATACATGATGGAGGAGACGACCCGCTATCTGGCGCGGCAGCGGGAGGACCTAGACATCATCAATATTAGGCTGGCTTCGATTTGGCCCGAAGACAGGGTGGCTGAGCCACGGCAGCCGGGGCCGGTGGTGCAGTGGGGGATGGGGGCGATTTCGTGTATGTATTTGAGCGATGCGGTGCGGTGCTTCCGGCTGGCGGCGGAGCGCCCGTACAAGGCAGGGGTGCGGATTTTGAACGCGGTGGGGACGCAGGCCTGTGTGGCCTGTACGGTGCCGGAGTTGATGCGGATTTGGTATGGGGCGGATGCGGAGGAGATCGACATGGCGCATTATGAGCGGGCGGGGCACGAGCGGGATCCGGTGTATGATATTGCGCGGATTGAAGCGGAGTTGGGATTTGTGCCGGCGCGGAGTGTGTTGCCGGAGTGAACGCGGGATCCGGGCGATCTGGCGATAGTCGGGGATCTCATACTGGCCAATGTCAACTACGCGCCCTTCACCCATTGCCACTGGCTATTCTTGCGCGAACGGTTGACTTTTGCTGGTCGCAGAGTCTTTCCAATGGCCGCCTACCGGCCTGAGTTGGCCCTTGCCCGTCACCGCGAAGTTGCGGCCATCTCGCTCGGGCACCACGTAGCGTTCGTACCACGCCTCCAGCCGCTGCTTCAGGTCGCCGATCCGTCCGGCTTGGCTGGGATCGTCCGCCAGATTGATGCGCTCGTCCGGGTCGTTGGCTAGGTCGTACAGTTCGTGCGGCCCATCTGGATAGCGATGGACGTATTTCCACTCCTTGGTGCGCATCATCCGCGTCGCCCCGTACTCGTCGTAGATCACTACCTCCTGCCGACCGGTTTCGTCCTCCCCCAACAACAGTGGCAGCACACTCCGTCCGGGCAAGCCGAGGCCCTCGGGCCGCGGCAGCTCTAGATAGTCGAGCAAGGTCGGCATAAAGTCGTAGGCGCTGACCATGCCCTCCTGTACGCCCCCCGCAGGTATGCAACTGGGGTGGCTGACGACGAAGGGAACCTTGATCGAATTCTCGTACATGTTCGGCGGACAGGTACCATTGCCCTTGCCCCAGAAACCATGGTGGCCGCAGCTAAAGCCATTGTCGCTGGTGAAGATTACTAGCGTGTCCTCGCGCAGCCCCTTTTCCTCCAGCTTGTCGATGATACGCCCGATGTCGCGGTCCATCGCCGTCACCGCCGCGAAATAGCCCTTGAGCATCTCGCGGTTGCCCAAGCAGTTCTCGCTCAGCGAGTGGCCCACCGCCCAGGGGTGGATCGCCTCCTGCGGACAGGAGTCGAACGCGCAATTATCATAGGAATCGACGATCTCCTGCGGGTGACCAGTCCACGGACTGTGCGGCGCCGTGTAGTGTACGCCTAGGTAAAAGGGCGCGTCGCCGTCGGTGTGCCGATCGATAAACGCCAGCGCGTCGTCGGTGATCGCCGTCGTCACGTAGCCCGGCTCGGTGATCAGCTCGCCGTTGCGGATCATGGGCGCGTCGTTGTATGGCCCGCCGCCCTGCTGATGCACGTACCAATGCGCGAAGCCGTGCTGCGCGAGTTGGCTGTGTCCCAGATGCCACTTGCCGCTTAGTCCGCAGACCCAGCCGTTTGCAGCGAGGATGTCGGTATAGGCTACCTCGCCTGCGATATAGGCGGCTGCGGACGCGCCGATGTTGCCCTCTCTGATCCAGTCGTGGACCCCGTGCTGCGAGGGGATCTGCCCGGTCAAAAAGGTCGCACGGCTGGGCGAGCAGACCGGCGTCGCGACAAAGAAATTGTCAAAGCGCATGCCGGTCTGGGCGATGTGGTCAATTGCCGGAGTGCGGATTTCCGCGTTGCCATAACAGCCGGCGGCCCAAGGGCCTTGGTCGTCGCTGAGGATGAAGACGATGTTGGGTCTGTTCATACTATATATCATATCGATTAACCGTAGATCGCCTGAATCATGGCATTGATGTAGCCGAAGCAGTAAGCATAGGACTGATAGTAGCCCTTCGGATCGTCGTCGGTGCGCGGGACGTGATCAGGATCAATGCCGTAACAGTAGCCTGTGTCCTTGAGGGCCTTTAATACCCGGTGGAAGTCCATATCTCCTTCGTCGGGCAGAGCCTCGCGGAAGCTGTAACGCCCTCCGAGGAGGTTGCGATAGTGAACGAGGAAGATCGTATTACGGCTGCCAAAGTATTCTATGATGGGGTAGATTTCATTGGCCGGAACTTCGAGCCCTTCAGCGATGGAGCCGACGCAGAAGTTCCAGCCGTGATACGGACTGCGCTGAATCTCGATGAAACGCTTCATGCCCTCAAAGTCATTGAGAACTTTGTCAACGCCCTTATAACCGGGAGGTGTGGCAGGGTCTTCCTGAGAATTGCCCATTCGAACCTTGAATTCTTCTGCCACTGGGATCATGCGTTCGAGCAGATACTCAATTCGTTCCCAGTGCATGTCTGCCGTGACGCGCCCGGCCTCAGTCAGCTTGGCCTGTTCTTGTGCCGGGACCTTGTCTAGGCGGAACGCAGTGTGGTAGTAGCCGCCGCGACCTTCTTCTCGTTCGGTGCGGTCGATGGGCAGGACGCAAGTGTTATAGCGCAGAGAATTGATGCCGGCGCGCGAAGCGGTTCGGATCATTTCGCATACGAGGTCAATTTCTCGGTCGCGCTCCGGGCTTTTGCCAAAATAGATGATGTTGGGAAATTTCTCATATATGGGTAGCGCACTCATATCCAGTGCCAGCCCGAAGGCTTCGTGGTGCTCTCTTTCTCGGACCAACTCGTCGAGATCCCAGCCACGGTCGGGGTGGAAGGGAAAGGTGGCGGCCTTGTGGCGCACACCACAGCGCTGCAAAAAGCGCAACTCGGCATCGGTTGACCCAAAACCCTGTGTGCGCACATACATACGACCGCCGTTCGTCGATGTTTGTGATGCGCCTTCGGCGGCCGAAGCCGCGGCCTCACCGGCTGCGAGGCCTTTTTCAAATGGATCGGATTTCTTCATGTGATTCCTTTCGTTGGTATGGCGTTGATGTGGCAAGCCAGACGACGCACACTGTCGCTTTTTGTGGTAGTGAATTCTATAAAATAGTAGAAATGTATTTGAACCTAAAGGTTCTGATTGCTATTTCATAGCTAGGCGGCATTTGAACATCCATGTCTTATTGTGCGGGTTCTAAGTTGAGTAAGACGAGCAGCCAAGTGCGGTGCCAGTAGGCACTGTTGACGTAGGGGTTTTCAGCCGTGGGCCAGTTTTTCCAATAGGTTTCGTTGTGGGGAATCCGGTGATACCACTGGATCAGCGGGATCGAAGGCAGTTCGCGCAACCAGATATCCATCGCCCGGCGGAAGAGCGCGACCAGTTCTGGGTCTTCCGGCGAAACCTCGGCCATGCGGTCGACGATCGCGTCGAATTCTTCATGTTGCCAACGCCAGAAGTACTCGGCCGCCGTCCCCGTCGGCTGCACGAAGCGACTGTGGTAGAGGCGCAAGGTAAAATAAGGATCCCGCACCGAAGCCGCGTGTCCCATCACAAAGGCCCGGGCCGTGCCTTGGGTCATACGAGTATAGGCGTCGTTGGTGGCGCGGAAGCTGGCGTCAAAACCGGCTTGGCGCAATTGTTCGATCAGCACCGGCGTGAAGTCTTGGAAGAGGTTGGGGAAGACATCTACCACTATCTTGAGGCGCGTCCCGTCCTTTCCCCAAAAACCGTCCGCGTCCTTGTGCCATCCCTTGCGCTCCATGATCTTCGCCGTGCGGGCCGGGTCGTAGGTATTCAACTGATATTGAGCGAAAAGACCTTGGATATGGTCGATATAGCGCATCAGCGGAGGAAATTCGGGATAGGGATGTAGCGTGAATTTGCCCGCTCCCTGCCAACCTACGTCAACCACTTGGGCGCGATTGATCGCGTAGTTGATAGCCCAGCGAATCTCTGGGTCGCTGAAGGGCTCTTCGAGATTGTTGAAACCCAGCGACAGCGGCCACCAATCCAGATAGCCGTAGGGTGCTTTTCTGCCTGTCCAGGTGGAGATATTGGGATTTTGCTCGAGAACGGTCTTGATATTGACGGGGCGCAAGTCCACGCTCGAATCGATCTCGTTGGCCAAGAGTTGCTGGGACCACTTGGCTTCGTTGCCAAAGGGCAGATAGATGATGCGCTCCACCTTGGGTAGTCTCTGGAACCCCAATCCAGCCGCCCACCAGTCCTGCCTCAGATCCCAAACCCGCTGTTCGGGAGCGGCAATCACTAGGCGATAAGGCCCGCTGACCACCGGCCAGCCCTTTGTTTGGTCGAGGTTTTTGAAGGTCTTGGCGTCTTGGTCTTTCCAAATGTGCTCGGGGACGATGCGGACCCCATTGACGAAACAATCGGTGAAGTACGAAAACAGAAACCTTGGATTGGGTGCCCTCAGTGTAATGCGAGCCGTCAACTCGTCCACGGCCGCAGCCTCGGCGACCCAGGTTTTCATATCGGTGGACAGAAGCAATTCCGGCGCATGGGCCTTGAGCATATTGATGGTGAAGACCAAGTCGTGCGCCGTCCACGGCACGCCGTCGCTCCACTGGACCCCATCGCGAATTTTGATGGTGATTTCGGTATAATCCTCGTTGTATTGGTGGCTCTCCGCGATCCAAGGGATGAGATTATTTTCTTCGCTATAAGCATTGTAATAATAGAGCGGCTCGAAGAGGAAATTGGATCCCGTCGAAGACACGACGCCGGGTATAAAGGGGTTGAAGGCGTCGTAGTCCTGCATCTGGGTCAGTCCGAGGATCAGCGTCCGGTCACGAGGGACTTGCCGCACACTCGGCTCTTGTTCCGCTTGGTCGTCGGCACCACCGCACGCTAAGAGCAAAGCGCAACAAAACCAAGAGCACCAAATCCGCGTTTGGCTTCCGTCTCGCATGTGAAATTCCTTCGACGTTTAAACGCTCTGCTCAGGTGCGGCTAAGTCGCGCAGTTTGCGTTGCCAGCAGTATTGGATTCCGCCGTTTTGTGGATAGACGGACTTGGAAAAAGCCGGACGAGCAGGTAGAAATGTAGGAAAATTTGACACAGGGGAGAACATTGCCCATCTCTAGAAAAACGGAAGGGAGTAGCTAATGGAATACAGCGACGAACACCACGCCTGCTTTGAGGAGCACGGCTACGCACGGCTCGGGAAGGTCCTCGACGACGCGGGATTGGCCGAACTACAGCAGCGCATCAACGCGATCATGATCGGCGAGATCCCCTACCCGGAGATGGACTTTCAGCTCGACGGCGAGGACGCCGACTATGCGGAGATGCCCACCGTCTCTCGTGGCCACAAGGGCACCACGCTCCAGTACCGCAAGATTATGGGCTTGGAGCAGGATCTCGTCTATCTCGCCTACATGCAGCACCCGCTTTTCCGCCAGATTACCCTGCGCTATATCGGCGAGGATGTGTCGATCTTCCGGGCGATGTTTATGAACAAGCCAGCGGAAAAGGGCACAATACTACCTTGGCACCAAGATGTGGGCGTGGGTTGGGGCGTGGATTACAACCCGACTATCACGGTTTGGACCGCGCTTGACCCGGCGACGATCGCAAACGGCTGTATGCAGATCGTGCCCGGCAGCCACAAGCGCGGGGTAATCACCGAAAGGCACTTTCCTTCGGCAGAGCAGCTAGCCGAATGCGCGCCGCCAGGAGCGGAAATCGACCTCGAAGCCGAGGCAGGCGAGGCGATTTTGCTCAACAACCTGCTGCTGCACCGCTCGGGGATCAACCCGACGGGTCAGTCGCGCCGCGCCTTTAGCGTCGCCTATATGGATGGGGCCGCGCGTTCTGTGAGCACGGGCGAGGGCTATCCGATGATCTTTGGCGCAAAGGCGCTGGTCCCGGTCTAGCCGGGCCACTGCTGGGTGGAGATGGCGTAGCGGGCGACAGCCTCCTCGTCCAAATCCACGCCCAAACCCGGTCCGGTGGGCACGATTGCGTAGCCGTCTTTGACTAGCGGTTCTTTGAGCAGGCTGTGCTCGTGCACGAAGTTGCCGCAGAGGTCGGAGCCAAAGGTGCAGTTGGGTGCGGCGGCCGAAGCGTGGAGGCGGAAGGCATCGAAAATCCCCAGATCGACATTGGAGGCTTGCCACACGGGGAGGTCCCCGCTTGCGGCGATGCGCGCCATGTCGAGGAAATCCCAATCCGAGGGGGCAATGTTGAAAGCGTCAACCGCTTCGAGATGCACTGCGTCGATGATCTGGCGGGGGTTCTGGAAGTGCGGGGCGACGAAGACGCTGGTCTCTTCCTTAAAGCGTCGATATTCGTTGAGATCGGTTTTGGGGAAGGGATCTTCGAAGACCACGTCGAGTCCATCGAGACGGCGGGCTAGGTCGAGCGCGTTTTTAAGATTGTAGAAGCGCTCGTTGGGGTCTAGGATCACCCGCAGGTCCGGCGCAACTTCGAGACTGGCGCGGACCCGGTCCTCCATATTGGCATCTTCCCACCGGCACTTCATCTTGATGCCGTGGAAACCCAGCTCGGCGGCGCGTTGGCCCGCGCGGGCGGTATCCGTGGCGTTCATCCGCCCGATCCAGTAGTCAACCAGCACCTTGTCTTGTAGCTTGCCGCCGAAAATGCGGCACAGCGGCCAGCCGACCATTTTGCCGATCAGGTCGAGGAGGGCGATGTTCCAGCTACCGCCGCGCAAAGCGCGTGGCTCAAAGGTGCTGGGGTCTTTGCCGATCAGGTCGGGTGGTTGCTCTGCGTGGTCGCCGTAGTACGGTCCGCTCATGCCGAGGCCGGTCAGTCCTTGGTTGGTGTGAATCCTGAGGACATCTTGACGCCGCGTCGAGAGCGGCTCGGGATAGCCGGGCGCAGGCTCGTCGTACTCGGGCGGGGGTAGGATGCCTGGGAGAAAGGGCACGCAACAGACGGTGCGTTCGAGGCGGGTAATCTGCATGGCACTCAGTACAGGGCTTGGTAGAGCTTGCGCTGATAGTCGGCTACCAGCGGATTGTCGCGGCCGAGTAGATGAAAGATGGCGACCATGGCATCCTTGGCTCGGTCGCCGTTCGGTTTTTTTCCCACGATGTGCAGCCACTCCTGCAACGCGATTTCGTAGTCGCCCTCAAAGGCCGCGCAACAGGCCAATAGGTAGCGGGCCTCTTGGTCGTCTGGCCGACTGAGCATCCGCTGGGTGCAGGCAGCGCGGCCCCCAGCCTGCTGGCACTGGTTGGCAAACTCGATCTGGGCGAGCAGCGCTTGGGCCTGCGGGTACTCGGGAGTATCCTCCCCGACGAGATTGACCAGTTCCTGCACGGTCTCGAAGCGGCTCTGCCTCAGGTGAATCTTCGCTAGGCCGATGAGAGCGGGGCCATCGGTAGGATTTTCCTCAAGCACGTTCTCGTACTGGCGGGCAGCCCCGTTGAGGTCACCGATGGCCGCTAAGTCGTCGGCGCGATGGACGGCTTCTTCGGCCGCTGGAAGTGGGGCTTGGGGCACTAGGGGCCGGAGGATCGCCTCGATCTGTTCCTTGGGCAGAGCGCCGGTGAATTCTTGGGCTAGCTGGCCGTCTTTGATGATTTTTACCGCGGGGATGCCTTGGACCCGAAAGGCCATGGCTAGCTGCTGGTTTTCATCGATGTTGATCTTGGCTAGGGCCACGCCGGGGCCAAGTGCCGCGACGATGTCTTCGAGAATGGGTCCTAAGGTCTTACAGGGGCCGCACCAAGGGGCCCAAAAATCGACGACGATGACGCGCTCCTGCGAGCCTTGGAGGACCCGCTCTTCAAAGTTTTGCTCATCGACGTCGAATATCTGTGGTTGGGTTTGGATTTCCATGGCGTCCTTCCGGTGTGAAAAAGAGGAACATGTCGATTTTTGTTGGGTAGTTTCTAAATCGGTGAGTAGGGCACCCACAAGGGGTGCCCCTACCGGGCGCGGCCTCGGCCGGCGACTTTCCATTCCTCTACGACTTCGCCGTTGCGGAGGGCGAAGAGGCGATCGTGGAGGTTGGTGGTCATTCCGCCGTGCAGGGGGATGAAAGAGAGGATATCGCCTACCTCGATTGGACGATTTGCGGCGGTGATATCGACATGGCCGTGCTCGACGGACATACCTTTTATAAAGAGTTCAGGCTGCTCAATGCAGTAGCCATAGGGGATCGGCGGGTAGCTGGAGAAGGCCTTCTGGCCGGCATCGACGATGGCCTGTCCCGGGCGGGAGGTACTGACCACGGTGACGACCAAGCGCAACGGACAGCGGGTGGGGTCGAGGTCCTCGCACTTGCCCACGCGGGTCATGCCCTCGTAGGCATACGAGCCGATGCGGGTCTCGGTGCAACCGAGGGATTTGGAGATGGCTTCACTGCCGGTGCCGCCGCCGCTGATGATGTGCAGCGGTAGGCCGCTTTTTTGCGCCCCTTCGCGCACTTCGTCGAGGAAGGGGCGAACGCGCTCGCTGCTGGGATAGGTCATAACGCCGGTAAAGTCCAGTCCCGGTAGCTGATCGATATGCTGGGCCAGCGCGAGGGTGTCGGCGGGCGATTGGGTGCCGACCCGGCCTCCGCCAGTGTCCATCTCGACGATTACGTAGATGCGGCAACCAGCGGTCGTGGCTGCCTGCGACAGCCCGTCAACAGTGGCCGCGGAGTCGGCGGCGAGCGTCAGGGTGCTTTTGCCACTTTGGATCAGGCGCGTCAGGCGGACCAGCTTGGGCCGGCCTACGATGTTGTAGGGAATCAGGATGTTTTGGATACCTCCGTCGGCCATGGCCTCGGCCTCGCCCAGCTTCTGGCTGACGATGCCAATGGCCCCTGCGGCGATTTGCATGTGCGCAATGGCCGGCGTCTTGTGGGTCTTGGTGTGGACGCGCAGGCCAATTTCGAGTTGATCGCAGGCGCTTTGCAAGCCGCGGATGTTTTTTTCTAGTACGTCGAGATCGACGCACAGGGCGGGGGTGTCGAGTTCGGTAAAATGCACGGCACTTAGATCCTTCCGATAAAAAGGTCCATGTATTGGGCGGCGATTCTTTCCCGAGAGTATTCGCGTCGAACGTAAGCGCGGCACTGGCGACCGATATCGGCGCGCTCCGCCGGGCCGAGAGCGAGGAAGCGGTGGATCTGCTCGACGAAGGCCGGGTAGTCCTCTGGATCAACGAGAAATCCGCCTTCGCGCACACTCTCGGTCAGGGCATCGACGGCAAAGGCCACAGCCGGGGTGCCGGCGTACATACATTCGAGTTGGGTCTGGCCGAAACCTTCGACATCGCCGGGTATGTGGATGTTGGGCATTAGAAAAAGAGCGCAACTGGTGCGCAGCATGGCCAGCACATCGTCGGGGACTTGCCCGAGCAGGACGACGCGGTTCTCCAGACCCAGTTTGCGGCGGTACGCCTCCAAGCGCGCGGTTTCGCTGCTAGGAGCACCGCAGATCAAGAGGCGAATATCCGCGTCGAGCAGGGGCATGCCCTTTGCTAAAAATTCGACCATGCCCTTGCGGGGGACCTGGCGGCCGAAAAGCAGCAGGATGCGGTCTTGGCCAAAGCACAGCCCGTGTTCCTGCTCAAAGCGGACTCGGACCGCTGCCAACTCGTCGGCTGCCAACTCCGGCGGCTCAACCCCTAGATAGACGATTTCCAACTTGGCCTCGAGTACGCCGCTGGCAGCGGTAATGCGACGGCTGTGTTCGCTGATGACAACTACCTTGTCGCAGGCGCGGACTCCCCAGTGCATCAGTGTGCGCGCGAGGGAATTTTTGTAGGTCATTTCGAGACCATAGACGGTGGTGACGAATCGCGCTGGACCCAAAGGGCGCAAGAGTGGAGCCAGCACCGCGGCAACCCCGTCGGCGAAGTATACGGCATCGACGCGGCGGAAGAGCACGGCCCCAAATGCGACCATAAAGCAATAGGGAAGGAACCAAGTTAGATGCAAAAGCGATTGGCGGCCTAGCGCGACGAGGTGGACTTGGGCTTGGTCGGCTAGCTGAGTATAGAGCGCGTGGCAGTGGGTCTGGATGCCGCCGATAGTGGGCGGGTAGCGGCGGGCGAGGAAGAGAATGTGGGGGCGATGGGCCATAGTGGACTCGAAGAGTGCGACCTCGGGGCCGCCAAAGAACCCCGCGTTCTGGGCAAGACGCGGAACGCGAGGTTAATTTCCGTTCGCAGGTAGTGCATTCGACCATTTTAGTGCCACTCTTCACGCTACTGAATAGCAGAAAAGCTACGGCGCGAGCAAGCGAGCGGAAATTAAACGTTGAGTTTGTGCAGAAAGACATGCGTCGTTTTATGCGGTCCTACGCAACTATATGGGGATCTGGCAGGCAGTGCGTATGGGACTAGCTCAAAGCGGCTGATTGCTCTTGCGCACAAATAGGCATCACGAGCAACCGCTTCGCGGTTCGGGCACAACACAGCGGACATGGACAGCGAACTCCGGGTGCTGGAGCGCAAAGTGACGGCCGGGGCGCATTTCTGCTGACGCAGCCGGTCTGTGCGGCGGGGTCGCTGCAGGGGGATGCTCAATGGACTCGCTAGTACGTCCCCAACCGCGTTCCAGAGCAATATTTTACAGTCTGCGCCTAAACCTCAACTCCTCAGATGCTCAGGAGATCGCCGTTACGAGCACTCGCTGAGATTACGCTAGGTCGAAGCGATCGAGATTCATCACCTTGTTCCACGCGGCCGCGAAGTCGCGCACGAAAACTTGCTGCGCGTCGTCGCATCCGTAGACTTCCGCGATGGCTCGGAGCTCGGAGTTTGAACCGAAGACGAGGTCCACCTTGGTGCCGGTCCACTTGAGCTCACCGGTCCGACGATCGCGTCCCTCGAACACGTCCTGCGATGTGGAGGTCGCGTTCCACTCGGTGTTCATGTCGAGCAGATTCACGAAGAAGTCATTGGTCAACGTCCCTAGCCGATCGGTGAACACTCCGTGCTCAGACTGCCCGGTGTTCGCATTCAAGACGCGCATGCCGCCAACGAGTACAGTCATCTCGGGAGCGGTGAGCGTTAGCATGTATGCCCGCTCCACCAGCAGGTCTTCCGGCTTGCCTTCCTGCCCTGCTTGGAGGTAGTTGCGGAATCCGTCTGCGGTGGGTTCGAGCACGGCAAACGACTCCTCGTCGGTCCACTCCTGCGACGCGTCCGTGCGCCCCGGTGCAAAGGGTACCAGCACGTCATGACCGGCGTTCTTGGCAGCCTGCTCGACGCCTGCACACCCGGCCAAAACGATCAGGTCAGCAAAGGAGACCCTCTTCCCGCCGGTCTGCGAGTTGTTGAACTCCGTCTGGATCTGCTCCAGCGTCTGCAGCACCTCTTTGAGCCCGGCTGGGTTGTTTACTTCCCAGTCCTTTTGCGGTGCGAGGCGGATGTGCGCCCCGTTCGCTCCGCCGCGTTTGTCGGTACCACGGAACGATGCCGCCGACGCCCAGGCGGTCGAGACCAGTTGGGAAACGGACAACCTCGAGGCGAGGACCTTCGCTTTGAGGTCGGCGATATCCTGCTCCCCGACCAACTCGTGATCGACGTCGGGGACAGGGTCTTGCCACAACAGCGGCTCGGTAGGAATTAGGGGCCCGATATACCGGCTGCGGGGCCCCATGTCTCGGTGGATCAGTTTGAACCACGCCTTGGCGAAGGCGTCTTCAAAGTCCCCAAGGTTCTCAAGGAAGCGCTTCGCAATCGGCGCGTAAACCGGATCCATCCTCAGGGAGAGATCCGTCGTGAGCATCATGGGGGCGTGCTTCTTCGAGGGATCGTGCGCATCTGGTACGCTGGCCGCTGCGCACGCATGCGTGGGAGCATACTGCGATTTACTAGCTGGGCTCTTCGTCAGCTCCCACTCGTAGTTGTGCAGGTTCTCGAAGAAGTTGTTGTCCCACTTCACTGGGTTAGTGGTCCAAGCGCCTTCCAAGCCGCTAGTGACCGTATCGTTGCCTTTGCCGCTGCTGAAGCTGTTCCTCCAGCCGAGGCCTTGCTCCTCTATGCTAGCCCCCTCCGGTTCGGGACCGACATTATCCTCAGCGGCAGCACCATGTGCTTTGCCAAACGTGTGTCCGCCGGCAATAAGCGCAACCGTCTCCTCGTCATTCATCGCCATGCGTTTGAACGTATTGCGAATGTATTTTGCCGCAGCGAGCGGGTCCGGGTTGCCGTTCGGCCCCTCCGGGTTCACGTAAATCAGGCCCATGTGGTCGGCGCCAAAGGGTCCTTGGAGTTCTCCCTCGTCGCTGTGGCGCTCGTCTCCAAGCCACGTGCCCTCAGACCCCCAGTCAGTCTCGTCAGCCTCCCAGACATCCGGGCGTCCGAAGGCGAAACCAAGGGTCTTGAAACCCATCGACTCCAGAGCGCAGTTGCCGGCGAAGATGATCATGTCGGCCCAGGAGAGCTTCCGGCCGTACTTCTGCTTGATCGGCCAGAGCAAGCGGCGCGCCTTGTCCAGATTCCCATTGTCGGGCCAGCTATTGAGGGGCGCAAAGCGTTGGTAGCCGGAGCCTCCGCCACCCCGACCATCACTGATGCGGTACGTGCCTGCAGCGTGCCATGTCATGCGGATGAAGAGAGGCCCATAGTGGCCGTAGTCGGCTGGCCACCAGTCTTGCGAGGTCGTCATCACTTCTTCGATGTCCTTCTTCAGCGCATCAACGTCAAGGGTCTTAACCGCCTCAGCGTAGTCGAAATCCTTGCCCATTGGATCGGACAGGGGAGAATTCTGGCGGAGAACCTTCAGGTTCAACTGATCCGGCCACCAGTACTGGTTGGAAGTCATTTCGTCCCTCCCGTAAAAAAATGTTCTGAGTATGGCGCAACCTTCTGAAACCGTTGCAAGCCTGCGGAATTAGGGATAATAAACGGCGTTCTCTCGTTACCAGGCAAGGGGAATTTGGCTCGGGTAATGGCGCAGGTCCGGGCATCCACCCTCCGCAGTAGTGCTGCTACAGAGGACGGGTGGCGGAGGGTTCGGCAGCCTGTTGCCAGCGTGAGATAAGCCCTCCGTTCTGCCCGATCTGCCGCGATCAACTTCGCGTCGGGTTGGCCCATCTGACCGATTCCTCAAGCAGCTTGGCTGGCGATTGCCACGGAAGCGAGAACGTCTTTACGTTGGCCGTGAGCTTCATGGCCTCGATCACGCCTCCCTTAATCCTTGAGAAGCGTTCTTAGAGCGCGGCCATCACCTCGGGGCCAAGCCGAGCTCCTTGCTCTGTCCATTTGGGCCGCGACGAGGGTTTGGCGCGGGTGCGATCACGGCTCGACGAGGATGTGGCCGGGGTTTTCCCCGATTACCTCGCCGACGAGCGCGGCGGCCTCTACGCCGTTTTGGCGGAGGGTGTGGCGGAGGGCCTCGGCCTCGGCTGCGGCTACGGCGATGAGGAGGCCGCCGGAGGTCTGGGCGTCGAAAAGGAGATTGGCGCGGGCTGGATCGACGCTGGCGGCAACGGTGACTTTGGATTCCAAGAAATGCTGGTTGTCGAGGGAGCCGCCTTCGAGTCCCTTGGCGGCCAGTGCCAAGCTGTGCGCTAGGGCCGGGACTTGGGCCGCGTAAAAAGTCATCCCCACTTGGCTGCCCTCGGCCATTTCCGCAGCGTGCCCCAAAAGGCCGAAGCCGGTGACATCGGTGACGGCGTGGACAGCAAAGGTGGACAGGGTTTCGGCGGCGGCCTTGTTGAGCGCGAGCATGGATTCCACGGCCTCGGTGAGGTCGGCTTCGCAGAGGCGGTCGGCCTTGAAGGCGTTGGCGATTAGTCCGGTGCCCAGTTTCTTGCTGAGGATGAGGCGGTCGCCGGGCTGTGCACCGGCGTTGGTATAGATATAGTCGGGATGCACCCGTCCGGTGACGGCGAGGCCGTATTTTAGTTCGGAGTCTTGGACGGTGTGACCGCCGACGAGAGTGCAGCCGGCCTCGGCGGCCTTGGACTGGCCGCCGAGGAGAATCTGGTTGAGTACCTCCGGCTCGAGCTCGTTGGCGGGGAAACCGACGATATTGAGCGCGGTGAAGGGTTGCCCGCCCATGGCATAGACATCGCTGAGCGCGTTGGCCGCGGCGATGGCCCCGAAGGTGTAGGGATCGTCGATGATGGGGGTGAAGAAATCGACGGTCTGCACGAGGGCCTCGCTTTCGCTGAGGCGATAGACGCCGGCGTCGTCGGCGAGGTTGAAGCCGACCAGGAGATTGGGATCACTACTTTCTGGCAGACCTGCCAGGGCGCGCCGCAACTGGTCGGGGCGCAGCTTGGAGGCTCAGCCGCCGCAGGCGACCATTTGCGTCAGGCGCTTGGTCTTTTTATAGGTGAATATCTTTTGCCAACGATTCATAAGCGTTTGGGAAAGATAGCATTATATTCTACGACAAGCGAGGCGAAGCCGCCTCGCCTTGTCCTGCCTAAGAGCAGGGTGAAGTAGGCGAGACCAAAGCGATCTGTTCGCTAGAAAGGTGATACCGAATGCGCATTGCAATAGCGGGTTTTTCCCATGAGTCGAATTCGTTCTATTCGCAGCCGACGCAATTAGAGGATTTCGGGGTCTGCGAAGGCGCAGACCTAATCGGCCAGTACGCGGGAACCTTCCACGAGATTGCTGGCTATATCTCCGGGGCCGAGCAGTTCGGCTATGAACTCCATCCGCTACTAGCGGCTTCAGCGACTCCGGGCGGTCCGGTGGCCGCGGCCACATACGAGCACTTTGTCGGGCGCATCCTCAGCGGACTTGAGGCGGCCCCTCGGCTCGACGGGGTGCTCTTGGCACTGCACGGGGCCATGGTCGCCGAGGGATTCCCCCAAGCCGACGGAGAGACCGTGCGCCGGGTGCGTGCGCTGGTGGGCGACTTGCCCATAGCTGTGACTCACGACTACCACGCCAACGTGCCCCCGGATCTGGTGGCCGCGGCCGACTCCTTGATCATCTACAAGACCAATCCCCACATTGACCAGCGGGAACGAGGCTTGCAGGCCGCGTCCATTCTGACGCGGCAGATTCGGGGCGAGGTTCAGCCCAAGATGGCCTTAGTTAAGCCGGAAGTGCTTTTCAACATCTACTTCCACAACACGAGCGTCGCGCCCATGCAGCCGCTGATGCAGGCGGCGATTGAGTTGGAGTCTCAAGCGGAGATTCTCGGGTGTAGTATCGCCGGGGGCTACCAGTACGCGGATGTCCCTTATATGGGTCCGTCGATCGTGGTGATTGTCGACGGAGACGCAGAAAGGGCGCGGCGCGAGGTCGAGCGGTTGGGCGAGCAGATGTGGGCCAGCCGCGACCAGCTAAAGGCCACCGTGCCCGCTCCAGCCGAGGCCGTGCAGTTGGCTTTGGAGAGCGAGGAGACTCCTGTTTGCCTGCTCGACATGGGCGATAACATAGGCGGCGGCTCGTCTGGGGACTCGACGTTTGTGTTGGAGCAATTGCTCGCGCAGGAGGCGGACGGCTGGGTCGTGTCGATCTGGGATGCCAAAAGCGCGCAAGCGTGCTTTGCCGCGGGTGTCGGCGGGCCGGTCCAACTCAGCGTGGGTGGCAAGACCGACGACATGCACGGGCCGACCTTGGAAATTGCCGGCCGGGTGCGGACGCTGCACGACGGTTCGTACGAAGAGCGCGAGCGCCGGCACGGTGGGGGCCGCTATTTTAATCAGGGGCCGACCGCGGTTGTGCAGGTCGAGCGGGCCGGGCACAAAGGACTGCTTTTGCTCAACAGCGCGCGCGCCTGTCCCAACAGCATTCACCAGATTACTTGTGCAGGGATCCAGCCCGAGCAGCAGCGGATCTTGGTGGCCAAGGGCGCGGTGGCACCCCGTGCAGCCTACGAGCCGGTGTGCCCTCGCCTAATTGAGGTGGCTTCGGGCGGGGCGACGGCGATTGACCGCCCCCCCGATGAGTACCGGCTAGCGCGGAAGTCGCTCTATGAGTGGGGTTGATAAGGGCCGGGTGGAGGCGCGTCAGAGGATTTTTTCACCGATGCACATGGGCCGAGGTCCGCTTGAGCCCTTTGCGGTCTCCGGCTATATTGTCTCAAAGAAATTACGCTTAGGAGATACGTCATGACGGACGCCACTACCCAGTCCGCTCATTCCTCCGAACCCGACGACATCCATTGGGGAGTGGCCTATCTGCGCCAAGACATCCAAGACCTGCGGCAAGACCTGCGCTAGGAGGTCCAAGAGGTGCGGCAGGATATGCGCCACCAAATCGGCTTGGTACACAGCCGCATTGATGAGACCAATAAGCGCATTGATTCCCGCTTTGCTTGGCTCATTACCACGATGGTAGCACTGACCGGCATCCTCATCGCCGTGATAAAACTCTAATTGGAATCAAGTAGCTTTCGCCCGCCGCTGTATAGCTGGTACACGCGACTAAAACCAACAGGAGAAAAACGGCTTGACACTTCGCATAGGACTAATAGGCGCGGGGGCCAATACCCGCCTACAGCACATCCCCGGTTTTCAAGGCATTGACGGAGTCGAAATAACCGCCGTCTGCAACCGCTCGCGCGAATCGGGCCAAAAGATCGCCGACGAGTACGGAATCCCACAGGTCTTTGAGGACTGGCGGGCGCTGATCGCAAGCGACGACGTCGATGCAATCTGCATCGGCACGTGGCCCTATATGCACTGTCCGATGACGCTAACCGGGCTTGAAGCGGGCAAGCACGTGCTGACCGAGGCGCGGATGTGCATGAACCTGGCCGAGGCGCGGCAGATGTACGCGGCCTCGCAGCAAACGGATAAGGTGGCGATGATCGTGCCAGCGCCCTTCTATTTGTCGGCTGAGCCGCTCCTGCTCGACAAGCTGCACAGCGGTTTTTTCGGCGACCTATTGGAAATTCACTGCACCGGCCTCTCCGGCAGCTACGACCCGGACGCGCCGCTGCACTGGCGACAGCGCCGCGATTTGTCGGGCAACAACATCATGGTGATGGGCATTGGCAACGAGACCGTGCGGCGCTATGCCGGGCACGAGAAGGCCGTGATAGCCTACGGCAAGACATTTACGACAGATCGGCTCGACGAGGAAACGGGGAAGAGAGCACCGGCCGATGTGCCGGAGAGCTTGGGCATAGTCGCCGAGATGGAAAGCGGCGCGACAGCGGTCTATCACCTGAGCAGCGTCGCGCACTTAGGCCCTTCCTTTGGCTTTGCCTTTTACGGAACCAAAGGCTCGTTTAAGATGGACGAGAGTGGGATATGGATAGCCGGCGAGGGCGACGACGAGTACCAGCCCTTCGACATCCCCGAGCATCCGCGCAATGGCTGGCAGGTGGAAGAAGACTTTATCGCCGCCATCCGCGATGGCCAGCCCGTGACCCACACTAGCTTTGCCGATGGCGTCAAATACATGGAGTTTACCGAGGCCGTGCATATCAGCATGGCGGAAGGGCGGCGGGTGGAATTGCCGCTTGATTGAGGAGGGAAACGACGAGTTTGATTGTTGCTCAAGTCTATGATGCGCTGAGCGAAGCGGGAACATCCAAAGAAAAGGCCAAGGCGGCTGTGGGGGCGATTCCCCTCGCCGAGCGGCTGGCCACCAAAGAGGACTTGGCCGAGTTGAAAGCGCAATTTAACGATCTGAAAGTGAGCATTAACGAGCACTTTGCCAAAATTGAGCGCGATTTGGCGTTGCTCAAGTTTGGGTACGGTCCCGCCATTTTGGCACTGCTGGTCAAAATCGCGTTCTTCTGAGAGAGCCAGCAGGATCGAGAAAAGCGTAGTAAGTAAAGTAACGCCTGCTTAGCAGCTAAAGAGAAGCGGCCGGGGCTTTTGCCTCGGCCGCATTTTTATGTGTTGAGTCGTTCGCCACAGTGCGGGCAGCGGCGCTCCGGGTCTTCTGACCGGTGAGCCGCTAGGGCCTCGACAAATCCCGCACCGAGAATGCCGGCTGGCAGCGCAAACATTCCGATCCCTAAGATGGCGATGATGGCGGCGATGGTCTGGCCGAGGGCCGTGATCGGATAGGTGTCCCCGTAGCCGACCGTCGTCAAGGTGACGATGCTCCACCACATGGTGGCCGGGATGCTGGTAAAGACTTCGGGCTGGTCCTCGTGCTCGATGAAGTACATCAGCGACGAGGAGAGGGCCAACAGGATCAGGAGCACTAAGAAGATGCTAACAAGCTCTTCTTTGCGATCGGAGATGACTTGGCCGAGCAAGCGCAGAGCGCGGAAGTAGCGCACCAGCTTGAGGACGCGGAAAATCCGTAGGACGCGTATCACGCGGATAAAGCGCGCATCCACGGTCGGGGGCGGTAGTAATAAAGGGATAATGGCCAGCAGATCGATGATGGCCAGGGGCGTTAAGGCAAAGCGGAGGCGCCCGGTTACGGGCCGCGAAAATCTCGGGTTGGCAGTGATAGCCCACAGGCGTACCACGTATTCAATAGCGAACACGGTCAGCGAGCAATCCTCAAAAAGTTCAAAGGCGGCGCGATTGAGATTGTAGATAGGCTCGACGGTTTCGAGGAGCAGGGCAACGATGTTGAGCAAGATTAGGACGATAATGGCCACATCGACGATGCGTCCCGGCTCATAGTCCGGCTCGATAAAGTGATAGACGCGCTCTCGGATGCTCATTGGCTCACTTCCATTCGGCGAAGACCTCCTCGGCCAGTCCGAAAGCGGTGGTCATGCCGTTGCCGCCGAGGCCGTTGACGATTGTTACGCCGCGTGCAGGCTCGGCGATGAAAGCGGCTTGGTCGGGGTGTTTGGCGTAGATGCCGTGCCAGCGTTGGGCAATGTGCAGCACTGAAGCGGCGAGAAAGGTCTGGAGATAGTCGAGGATTAGCTGGTCAATTTCGGGTTTGTCAAAAGGGTTGACGACCCAGTCGTACTCGTGCGAGTCGCCGATGGTGATCTCGCCGAGGCCATTTTGCGAGGCCATGACGTGGATGCCCCAGCGGTCGAATTCGGGGTGCTCGGCGGCGATGCGCTGCGTGTATGCAGCCAGTGCTTGGCAGCACTTGAAGGCCGGGTAATGGCGCAGCGTAAGCCCAGCGGCGAGCATTGGCCCGAGGCACCAGTTACCGGGCTGAGGCGTGGTGCGCATCATCTGCAACTTGCAGCGGGTGAGTCCGCTGCTGGCAGATACTTGGGGATAGAGCGATTCAAAGTCGGTGCCGCTACAGACAATGGCGCGGTCAACGGTCCAGGTTTCCGCTGGCGTGTAGATCAGAGGCAGTTCAATGTGGTGGACCGGGGTGGAGAAGCGCACGGCAACGCCGCACTCGTGCGCTAGGTAGCCCGGCAGCGCGGCAATGGCTTCGCGGGGATCGACGCAGAGTTCGGTCGTGCTCCAGAGGCCGCCTTTGAGTCCAGCAGGCTGCACGGCATGGCTGCGAGAGAGCACGGTGTCCCGGTTGAGCAGCTCGACCGAGTAGCCGAGGGCAGGGGCGCGGTCGGCAAACTCCGCCAGCACAGCGCACTCGTCGTCGGCATAAGCCAAGTGCAAGGAGCCGGTCTGGGTGCTCCAGATGCCCGCTTTGGGGGCGAGGTCGAGCCATATTTGGCGAGTGCGGAGGGCGCGTTGGTGCATGGGACCGGGGGCTTGGCCGATGGGCCAGATCATGCCGAAGTTGCGGATAGATGCCCCTTGCGCTTGGGGAGTGCGCTCGAAGAGGACGACGCGGTGGCCGCGATTGGCGGCGGCAAAGGCGTGGGCCAATCCGACGATGCCGGCACCGACTACGGCGATATCCGCTTTGAGATCGGGCATAGCAGGTGCCGGCGGTAGTTGTGAAAGGTGCGCAGGCGTTCAATGTAACGATCTAGAATGGTTGCGAACGCACCTTCCTTTTTGGGGCCGCCGATGATGCTGGCAAATGGCTGCATCAGGCTACGGCTCCATTGCAAAGAAAGTCAAAAAGGTCCCAGTTGCGTGCCTGCCCCGATGCCAATAACTCGGCGTATCTGTGCGGAGGCCGTGGGCATGAGACTAGTGCGGCTTACGCCAGTGGCCTTCGAGCAGATCTTGCGGCACCCAGCCCAGTAGGCGCCGGGCCTTGGCATTGCTGTAGCGGCCGTGAGGAGTGTCCGTGGTGATGTGGAAGATCTCGCAGCGCGAAGGCAGGGACGCCAATTCTACCTCTAGGCACTTTTGCAGGGCGCGGGCGGCGTCGGGAAAGGTGACGGAAAAGGGATTGGTGCCGCTGCCGAGTTGTTCCGCTGGCGGCTCGGCCTCGCGGAAGCTCGAAAAGAGGGTGGTGAGTACGTGGATGGGGTGGTTGGCGGCGAATACGCGGCAAATCTCTTGGCCGAGCGATTTGGTGTGGGCGTAGAGGTTGGTACCCGAATGCAGGGGAACTTCCTCGTTGATGTCGAAGTCGTAGTACTCGTAGGAGGGGCCGACTTGGGTGAAGTGGGGACCGGTGTTGACGAAGCGGGTGTGCCCGTTCTCGACGGCGGCAAGAATGCCGTTGTACGTGCCGGTGGCGTTGACATCGAAGGCGATCTTGCGGTCAGGGCGCAGGACCGAACAGTTGATGGTTACATCGGTGTCCTCGGTGGCGCGGCGCACTTGGTCGAGGTCGGAGACGTCCACCTGCATGGTCTCGTGCGGACTGTCGATGGGTACGATGTCAGTGATGCGCAGCTCGTAGGTGTCCTCGAGTTGTTTGACCACGTGCGGACCGAGAAAGCCGTTGCCGCCTAGGAGCAGAACTTTCATGGATTGGCCTCAAAGTTGTATTGGGGGGCGAATGTTAGGTGGCTCTTGGCGTGCTCGACAGAGAATCGGGCGCGTGCCGCAGCGGATTGGATGTGGATGGTGCTGTACTGGCTGGCGGGTCCCTTTTGCACAATCTGGGCCACGGCTTGGGCGGCGTCGCGCTCGTCGAGCCACATTGGATCGTAGGACTGTCCAGCAACCTCTTCGGCGCGGACGAGGTGGCCAAGGCGGGCAATGGTGAGGCGGATCGCATGGCTATGGGCAAATTCGCGGGCAGTAAACTCGGCTAGATGGGCACCGAGAACGGCCGACGCGCAGGAGGGCAGCGGCTTCCAAGCCTCGTCAACGGTGAGATCTGCTTCGTACGGGGCGAAAAGGTCGAGGGTGCTCAAGAGGATGGTATGTTCGACTTCAGCGGCGGCAGCCGCCAAGAGAAGATTATACGTGCAGCGCGTATTGCGGTCTAGCCAAGTGATCTCGCCGTCGCCAGCACGCGGCGCATAGGCGAGATGGACGATGGCGTTGATGTCTGTGACGAGTGCATCGGTCTCGGGGCCGTGCCCCAAATCGCTCTGGATCCCGACCCCAAGCTCAGGATCGGTCAGGCGCAGTTGGTGTGCGTCGCCGAGGCCAGCGGCTAGGGCTTGGCCGAGCGAGGTGGCGGCGTTGGTAATTAGTACGTGCATAGCCCTAGAGGATCTGTTGGTCGGTATGGGTGGGGACGATATCGTGGATTTGGCTGTCCATCAGCGCGGTGGGCGACTGCATTTCGAGCACGGCCTTTTCTTGCAACTCGTCGATGGTGCGGCAACCGGCCGTGGCGAGGGTGGCGCGCAGCATCTGGATGCGGATCGGCAATTTGTCGTGAATCGAGCCGATGTGGGGCACGTAGCCGGCGATGCCCTCCTCGAAGAAGTGCACTTGCGTCTGTGCATAGCGCCGCATGTTGTGGGCGCGCAGCGAACCTTCCATCCAGTACTCTTTGACGATGTCGCCGGCCGCCGTGCGCACGAGGTTGCCTTGGCTCTCGGTGTAGCCGGCGAAGAAGTGCCCCATCATCACGGCATTGGCACCCAAGGCCATGGCCACGGCGATCTCGGCCGGACCTGAAATCCCGCCGTCGGCGACGATGGGCAAGTAGGCGTTGCAATCCTGCTGCCACTGGTTGCGCGCCGCGCTGATTTCCATCAAGGCCGTGCCTTGGCCGCGGCCGGTGGCCTTGATTTCCTGAGTAATGCAGCCCGAGCCGATTCCCATGCCGACTTTGACGGCGTCGGCACCGGCCTCGGCCAAGAAGCGAAATCCCTCGGCCGTGACGACGTTGCCGCTGATGACCGGGGCGTCGGTGCGCTCCTTTATGAATTGGATCATCTGCCGCTGGTGCTCAGTGTGGCCATCAGAGGCGTCGATGACGAGCACGTCCGCTTCTTGCACAATGAGGGCTTCGGCCCGCTCGCGGTCCTCCGGGTGGGTGGAGACGGCCGCGCCGACGAGTAGGCGCTTCTTCTCGTCGATTGATTCGTTGGGGTGCCGCAGGTGCTTGTCGAGGTCCTTTTTGAAGACCACCGCTTGCAGTACGCCCCCCTTGGAGAGTATGGGCAGGAAGCCGCGGCCGTAGCGGATCATCAGCTCATTGGCGGCCTTGAGGTCGCTTATTTCGCGGCCAGCCTGCACGTCGGTCTTCATGCGGGAGGCAACTTGGCAGTCGAGGTCTCGGTGCTCGTTGAAGTCCTTGTCGGTGAGGATGCCGAGAAGCTGGTCGTGGAACTGGCCGCTGGTGGTGACCGGAAAAGTCGTATAGCCGGTGCGGTGGATGATCTCGACGACCTCGGAGATGGGTTGGTCGGGGGCCAAGGTGAGAATATCGGTCTGAAAACCAGCCTTGAAGCGCTTGACTTGGCTGATTTTGGCGCACTGCTCGTCAATGGGCTGGCTGACGGGCAGGATGCCGATGCCGCCTAGCTGGGCCAAGGCAATGGCCATCTCGCCGCCAGTTACGGCCTGCATGGCGGCGCTGAGGAAGGGAACGTGCAGATAGAGAAAGCCGTCTCTCTTGCGGCAGAGCCGGGTTTTGAGCGACGCGTTGAGAGGGCTGCCATCGGTTGGCGTGTACCCAGGCAGAATGCGAAACTCTTTGAGGCTGTGCGAAGGGGTGCTCAGGACTTGGGCCATAGAAGTCCTCTCTGCGTTGTGGGAGGGGGGGAAGGGGGAAGGTTTAGCCTTAAAATATAAAGATTGCGTTGGTTTTATTCAATACACTTGGTTTTCTTTAGATTATAAAGAAAACCATAGCCAAAGGAGCTTTGTATGTTCTACGAAAAAATTCATCCCAAGCAGCATTCAACCAATGGCACGACGTGCCTCTTGGTTGGCTTTGTGGCCGGTGTCGCGGTCGGTGCGGCCATAGGCGTTTTACTGGCCCCGCACAAGGGCGAGGACACCCGGCGCCTGGTCGCGCGCCAAGCCGAGGAAACGCGCGACCAGGTAGTGAAGGCCGTAGACGGGATGACGGCGCGGCGTGAGAAGGCCCCACAGGACGAGGAGGCTCAGGCCTAAGACCGGCCGTAGTTGAGGCGGTGGAGCCGCGCATAGATGCCGTCTTGGAGCAAAAGATCCTCGTGGCGGCCCCGCTCACGCACCTCGCCGCGGTGCATCACCAAGATTTGGTCGGCACTGCGGATGGTCGAGAGGCGATGAGCGATGACGATGGAGGTGCGTTCGCTCATCAGCTTGGCGATGGCGTCTTGGATAAGTTGTTCGGTTTCAGTGTCGATGCTGGAGGTCGCCTCGTCGAGGACGAGAATCTCTGGGTCAAAGGCTAAGGCCCGGGCAAAGGCCAATAACTGGCGCTGGCCGGCCGACAGGGTCGAGCCGCCTTCGGCCACGGCGTGGGCAAAGCCTTGGGGGAGGCGTTCGATAAAGGGCGCGGCGTTGACGTAGCGGGCCGCGCGCTCGACTTGGGAGTCTTCAATGGCGTCCTCGCCGAGGCGGATGTTGCCGCTGATATCTCCCGAAAACAAGAAGACCTCCTGCTGGACGATGCTGATGCGGCGGCGCAACTCGGCCGCGTGCCACTGGCGCACGTCGCGGCCATCGATGAGGATTTCTCCGTGCTGGATGTCGTAGAAGCGGCAGAGGAGGCTAACGATGGTGGTCTTGCCCGAGCCGGTGGCCCCGACCAGCGCTAGGCTCTGCCCGGCCTTTAGTTCAAACGAGACATCCTTGAGGATCCAGTCCTCGGCCGCTGGGTCGTACTTGAAGAACACGTTGCGGAATTCAATTGCGCCGCGGTCCGCCGCAGGCAGGTTGCGCCGCGGTCCGCCGGCGGGTTCGCCGGGGACGGCCAACAGCTCAAAGATGCGCTCGGACGCGGCCATGGCGCTCTGCAGCAGGGCATAGCGGTCGGAGATGTCCATGATCGGGCGGAAGAAGCGGCGGATGTACTGGAGAAAAGCCACCAGCACCCCCAGCTCGACGCGACCGGCGATTACGTCCGAGGCCCCGTACCACAGCACCATTGCCATGCCGACCGTGCCGAGGAACTCGGTGAAGGGGAAGAAGAGGGCATAGCAGTGAATCTCGCGGTCTTCGGCGCGGCGATAGGGCCGATGCTCGGCGTCGAAGTCGCGCAAATTGCGTCGCTGGCGGTTGAAGAGCTGTACCACCTCCACGCCGGTGATGTTCTCCTGCAAATAGGCATTGAGCCGCGCTAGGCGTGTGCGCAACTCGCGATAGGCGCGTATGGCCAGACCTTGGAGGTAGAAGGTCGAGACGGCGATGACCGGGACTACTGTGCAGCAGATTAGGGCGAGCTCAAAGTCGATATAGGCCATGAAGCCGATGATGGCCAGCAGAGTAAAAAGGTCCATAAAGACCGAGACGATGCCCTCGCTGAAAAACTCGTTGAGGGCGTCGATGTCGTTGGTGGCGCGGGTCATAATTCGGCCCAGCGGCGTGCGGTCGAAGTAGCGCAGAGGCAGCTTTTGCAGGTGGGCGAAGAGGTCGCGGCGCATGTCGTACATGACGCGCTGGCCGATCATGCCGGTGACCAAGGTCTGGGCGTATTGGGTGCCGTACTGCACGGCGACGCTAAAAAAGAAAGCCGCGATCATCCACCGCAAACCCGCCCAGTCGCCGATGGCGATGTAGTCGTCAACAGCCACCTGTGTCAGATAGGGGCCGATCTGGCCGGTACCTGCGGCGAGGGCAATGGTGCTGAAGGCGATGACCACGCGCCCGCGGTGGGGTTTGAGATACCCCAACAGTTGCAGCGTCAGCCCCAAATTGAAGGCGCGTTCTTGAATTTCTTCTTCTTTGTTGAGTTCGGTGTTCACAGCGTTTCCAACTCGGTGCTTAGCTGCTGGTGCTGGTACAACTCGGCGTAGAAGCCTCCGCTGCTGACCAACTCGTCGTGGGTGCCCTGCTCGGCGATGCGGCCGTCTTCGAGCACCGCGATGTGGTCAGCGTGGCGCAGGGTCGAGATGCGGTGGGCGATGATGAGGGTGGTGCGGCCCTGCATGAGGGTGTGCAAGTGGTCGAGGATGGCTTCCTCAGTGTGGGTGTCCACCGCGGAGAGCGCGTCGTCGAGGATGAGGATCTGCGGGCGGCGAATGAGCGCTCGGGCCAAGGTCGCGCGCTGCTTTTGGCCGCCGGATAAAGTAACCCCGCGCTCGCCGATGAGGGTGTCGAAGCCCTCGTCGAACTGGTCGATGTCCTTTTTGAGCTGAGCATCTTCGGCTGCGGCGCGAATCTGGACCTCTGCGGCTGAGTCCGCGCCATAGGCGATGTTGGCATTGAGGGTATTGGAAAATAGAAAGGGATTTTGCGGGACGTAGCCGATGGCGTCGCGCAAGGTCGCTAGGGGCCATTCCTCGATCGGCACCCCGTCGATGAACAGCTGCCCCGGCTCGGCTTGGATCAAGCGGGGCACGAGGCGCGCTAAGGTGGTCTTGCCCGAGCCGACCCGGCCGATAATCCCGAGGGTCGTACCTAGGGGAATATCGAGATCAATCTGATGTAGGACTTGCTCCCCGCTGTAGGAGAAACTGAGTTTGCGGAAGGCGATGTGCCCGGCGATTGGGCGCGGATTAGCCGGGGGGAGGGCATGGTCTTGGATTTCAGGCTCGACGGCGAGGATTTCGTTGATGCGCTGCATGGACACGAGGGCACGCTGGGCGCGGTCGATGACCCAGCCGATGTACATGATCGGGCGGATGAGCTGGGTCAGGTAGGCGTTGAAGGCGACGAACGTTCCCAAGCTGAGTTCGCCGTCGATGACCTCGCGCCCTCCTAGCCACAAGTTCAGCCCCAAGCAGAGCGAGGCGATGACATAGGAGAGCGGCCGGTAGTTGGCGCGAGTGAGGATATAAGCACGGTTTTTTTCGAGGTACGCTAGGTTGAGCCGGTCGAACGCGGCGTTTTGCGCTGGCTCTTGGGTGTAGGCCCTGACCACGCGGATGCCGGAGAGGTTTTCTTGGATGAAGGTGCTGATCTGACCGAAGTATTCTTGGATGGCCTTGTAGCGGGTGTTGATGACCGCGGCGATGCGGATCATCACGACACTGAAAAGCGGCATGGGCAGCATCACCAGCAGGGCCAGCTTCCAGTCGAGCAGACACATACAGGCGAGCATGAAGGTCAGCCCCAAGGCGGTATCGATAATGCCGCGGATGCCATAGACCCAAAAAATATGCACAGAGTGGAGATCGTTGGTCGCCCGCGCCATGAGGTCCCCGGTGCGGCGCTGCTGGTAGTACGAGAGCGGCAGCTTGAGCAGGTGGGCAAAATACGCGGTGCGGATGTCGTATTCGATGCGGTTGGCGGCGCGGCCCAACAGCACCCGCATGACGTACCCGCACAGAGCCACCCCCAAGGCGTAGGCGAGGATGTAGAAGGCGTAGGTCTCTATTCCTCCGGGGGCGATATCCGGTGCCGAGACCGCATCGACGGCATCACCCACCAGCAGTGGGATGCGTGCCATCGCCGCCTGCCCCAGCCCGATGCAGAGAGCACCGAGCAGGATGCGGCCCCGATAGGGACGGACGTATTGGGAAAACGGACCAAACATCAACGGGCGAGGGCAAGTTCGGGAAAAGTGCTGGCGAGGAGCGGGCGCATAGCAGCCAGCGCTTGGGCGCGGTGGCTGAGCCGGTTTTTTATTTGCGGGTCGATCTGGGCCATGGTTTTGGCATAGGCGGGTACAAAAAAGACCGGATCGTAGCCAAAGCCGTTGGTCCCGGCTGGAGCCGGGGCGATTAGCCCTTCACACCTGCCTTCGGCTTGGCACTGGCGACCGTCGGGGCTTACTGCGCAGAGGACGCAGCGAAATCGGGCTTGGCGTTGCGCTGGCTCAGGATAGGGCGCAAGCTCGGCGAGCAAGAGCCGAAAGCGGCCGGCGTCGTCGAGGTCGGGGCCGCCGTAGCGGGCCGAATAAATCCCGGGAGCGCCGCCGAGGGTATCGACCTCAAGCCCGGAGTCGTCGGCGAGGGCAATCTGTCCGCTGGCCGCTGCATAGGCGCGAGCCTTGAGTTGGGCGTTGGCGGCAAAGGTCTGGCCGCTTTCCTCGACGCAGAGCTGTAAGTCGAGTTCAGCCGGCGCGATGACCTCGACGTCGGCAAACAGAGCGCGGACTTCGCGCAGCTTGCCGGCGTTGTTCGAGGCCAAAAGCAGCGCCATTACGGCTATCGGGGCTGCTCGTCAATTTCTGCGAGTTTGCTCGCTGCGTAGTCCTTGAAGCGGCTGTCTTTCACCGCTAGGTTGTACCAGCGCCGCGCCTCCTGTCGTTGGCCTAGCTGGAAATGCGCGTCGCCCAGCAGCACTTCGGCGGCCCGGTAGTCGGGTTGGCAACTCGTGGCGCGCCGGCCGTGGTCCTTGGCTTGGCGGAAGTTGCCCATGCCGTAGTGAGCCTCGCCCAGCCGGTAGAGAGCCTCGCAGTCGTTGCCGTCCAGCTCGACCGCCTCTTTCAGCGGGACAATGGCCTCGTGGTATCGCTCGAGCTGGTTGAGGGCGGTGCCGAGTAAGCGCTGCCCTTCGACGTACTCAGCGTCGATCGCTAAAGCCTTTTGTAGCGTCGGCACAATGTCCTCTAGGTCTTGAGTGGCAAATTTCACCCGCGCTAAACCGCCGTACGCCTCCATGTACGTGGAATCGACCTCAATGGCTTGCTGATAGGTGCTAACGGCCTGGCCGTAATCGCCGCTGACTCGCTGGAGATCGCCGAGTGCCTTGTAGGCTTTTGAGTAGGAGGGATCGGCCTCGGTAGCCTGTTCAAAGGCTTTTTTGGCCTTGTCTTCCTCGCGCAGGCCGTTGTAGGAAAGGCCCATGACGTAGAGGGATTGGGCATTGAGCATATTGAGGTCCTGCGCGTCGGTAAAATAGGCGATGACCTCGTTGTATTTCTTTTGGCGAAAGCTGTTGAGGGCGGCCTTTTGATAGAGCTGGCCTAGGGCTTTAGCGGCCTGTTCCGGATTGGTACCGAGGGCACGGGCCGCGATAAAGCTTTTGATGGCTTTGTCGTGCTCATTGAGGGCCTTGTAGGAAGCGCCGAGGAGGTAGTGAGCGTTTCCGTAGGAGGCATCGGCCGCCACAGCCTTTTCTAGTTCGATGACGGCGTTGCGGTAGCTGCCCTTCTTGACCAAGTCGTAGCCCTCGCGGTAGAAGTCGAGGGCCTCGGGCGACTGAGCAAGGGCAGGTGCGCCCAAAAGGGCGAGGCTGAGTAAGCAGCAGTACTTCAAAGCGGGGCCTCCTATACAAGGGTAAAAGACATGGGTGGGCTTTTAGCGGCGAGCGTCAATCTGGGCTTCGACTTCGCCGCGGTCGGGAAAGCGACCTTCTTGCAGCTTGGAAAAGATCAGCTCGCCATCGAGGCTGAGTTCAAATCGCCCCCGGTCTGAGGGCACGAGCGAGAAGGCGGCGATATCTTTCTTGTAGGCGACTAGTAGCTGTTCCGCCAAACTGGCGGCTCTGTTTTCGTAGCCTCAAGCAGAGCAGTAAACGAGTTCCAAGTTCACGGGAACCTCCTGTGGAATAGGGGTTGAAAAAGTATAAAAGGCACTATGAGTATTGTCAAAAATGGGGGATGGGTGCAGTGGACGGCGTTATGGTCGACCCTTATTATTGAATAGATAGTAGCCTCCGCAAACTCCTTAGACGCTTCCATAATATCTAAATCATTGAATTGAATAGAGACGCGGTATGGCGGGCACTTTCTTTAAGAAGAAAAAATTTGGCAGCAATACGCGACTTGCCCTTTGGGCCTTGCTGCTGTGCGCGGGCTTGGGCATCGCGTGTGGAGGCCCCTCGCCGGAAGAGTACATTCACCAGCTCAAAAGCCAGCAAAAAGCCGAGCGCATAAAAGCCGCCAATCAGCTCATCCGCTTCGACGCTGGCGAGGTCGTCCCTCTCCTGATTGAGGAAGCCGACTCTGGCTACATCCGTGCGCGGTTTGAGGTAATGCACCTGTTGGGCCGCTTTAAGGACAAACGCGCTGTGCCGACTCTGGTCGCGGCCCTAAAAGACCGGTCGCCGCGGGTGGCGGCTGCGGCCGCGTGGGCGCTGGGCCAGATCGGCGCACCTGACGCGCTCGCCCCGCTGCTCAAATTCGTGCGCGACCCCACGGTAGAAGTGCGCCAATACGTGCTCGGCGCGCTCGGCCCGTGCCATTCGTACGAAGCCGAACCGGCCTTGAGCGACTCGGCCTTCCGCGTGGTGCTCCGCGCCTTGCGCGCCCCCAAGCCCAAGTGGCGGATCGCCGCCTTGCAGAGCCTGCGCGCCTATGGGTACCGCGACGCGGTGGAAGAAGTCATTCGCATGTCGCTGGATCCCTCGGACGAGGTGCGCTACGTTGCCGTGCAAGCCCTCGGCCAGATCGGCCGTGCGCCGCTCAGCCTCCCCGCCCGCAACGCCATCTACGAGGCCCTGCTAGTCGCCCTCGACGCCGACGAGCTACAGAGCATCCGAAGCAAGGCCGTGCATGCCCTCGTCGAGGTGGGCGATGCGCGCGCCGTACCGCACTTGCAGCGGCTGATGAAGGAGGGCACGGAAAAAGACCAGATCGCAGCCCGGCAAGCTCTATACAACCTAAGCCCCCAAGTAGCCGAGGCGATGAACTGAGTAAGGAGTGAGATGAAGGAATTGAAGATCGGCTTTCCGTCCGGGAGCTTGAAGGAGTCCACGTTTGACCTGTTTGTCCGCGCCGGCTATCGAGTGCGGCTCGCACTGCGTTCGTACGTGCCCGACATCGACGACCCTCAGCTTTCGGGCCTGATGTTCCGGGCGCAGGAAATCGCCCAGTACGTGGCACGCGGCGTCGTTGATGTGGGCCTGACGGGCCGAGACTGGATCCTCGAAAGCGAGGTCGATGTAGTCGAAGTCGGCGAGCTGACCTACAGCAAAAGCACGGCGCGGCCCTTGCGCTGGGTTATTGCCGTGCCCGAGGATTCTCCCATCCAATGCGTCGAAGACCTGCAGGGCCACCGCATCGCCACCGAATTGGTCGGCGTAACGCGCCGCTTCTTGCAGGAGCGCGGTGTGGAGGCCGAGGTGGAGTTTTCGTGGGGCACGACCGAGGTCAAGGCCGGCATTCCCGGGCTGGTGGATGCCATCGTCGAAGCAACCGAGACGGGTGCATCGCTCAAGGCCAACCGGCTGCGCATCGTCGATGCGGTCTGCGAATCGACCCCGCGCTTGATTGCCAACAAGGCAGCGTGGGCCGATGGCTCGAAGCGGGAGAAGGTCGAGAACTTGTTGATGCTGCTCAAGGGTGCGCTCGAAGCCGAGCACAAGGTCGGCCTCAAAATGAACGTGCCGCGCACCCAGCTCGACCGCGTCATCGCCCGGCTGCCGGCCCTGCACACGCCCACGGTCTCCAGCCAGATGGACGCCGAGTGGATCGCGCTGGAAATCGTCGCCGACGAGCGCGTGGTGCGCGAGCTAATCCCCCAACTCAAGCGGCTCGGGGCCGAAGGCATTATCGAATACCCGCTCAACAAGGTCGTGTATTGATGGTGCCCATTGCGTCCTATCCCTCCGAGCCGCTCGCCGCTCCGCTCGCCGCTCTGTTGGCTCGCTGCCCCGAGTCCGACCGCGAGGTCGAGGACGCGGTGCGGGGCATTCTGCAGCAGGTGCGGGAAGAAGGCGATGCCGCGTTGTGTGCGCTGACGCGGTGCTTGGATGGCGTGGAGGTGTGCCCTCGGCAGTTGCGGGTACCAGCGTCCGTGCTCGCCGAGGCCGAGGCCGCGCTCGACCCGAGTCTGCGCGCTTCCATGGAGGCGGCTGTAGCCAATATCCGCGCCTTTCACGAGCGGCAAAAATACAACTCTTGGTTTGTCGAAGATGGCGACGGAGTGATGCTGGGCAAGAAAATCACGCCCATCGAGCGGGTGGGGCTATGCGTACCAGCCGGCGAGGTGCCGCTGTTCTCGAGCCTACTAATGACAGCCGTGCCCGCGCAGGTGGCTGGCGTGGACCAACTCTGCGTGGTCACGCCGCCGGTAGCAGCCGGTCGGCCGGCCCCAGTGATTGCGGCTGCCGCACGCCTGCTGGGCATTGACGAAGTGTACGCCGTGGGCGGAGCACAGGCCGTGGCTGCCCTCGCCTATGGCACGGAGAGCATCCCGCCGGTCCACAAGATCGTCGGCCCGGGTTCTCCCTATACGGTGGCTGCACAGCGACAGGTCTTCGGCGCGGTGGGCATCGCGCTGTTGCCCGGCCCGTCGGAAATTGTGGTGCTCGCCGACGCCGGGGCCGATCCGCGCTTGGTAGCCGCGGATTTGCTCTCTCAAGCCGAGCACGGCTGGGGTGTGGCGTCCGTGTGTATCACGGATTGCGCGGCCCTAGCGCGCCGTGTACAGGAGGAACTCAAAGCGCAACGAGCGGTGCTCCCGCGCTATTCAATTATAGATAGTGCCTTAGAAGAATATGGCGCGATTGTCGTGGTGCCTAGCCTAGAAGTGGGGATTGAGCTGCTCAACCGCCTAGCGCCGGAGCACGCTGAATTGCAGGTAGCTGACCCATGGCGCTGGGTGGATTCAATTCGCCACTGCGGTGCGCTCTTCCTCGGCGCAGCTTCCAGTGAACCGGTCGGCGATTACTTCGCCGGAACCAACCACGTGCTGCCGACCCAAGGCGCGGCTCGCTACGCCTCGTCGCTGGGGTGGGCCGATTTTGTCAAAACGACGAGCATCATCGCCTACACCCCCGAGCGCTTGGCCCACACGGCCGAGCACATCGTCCGCCTAGCGCAAGCCGAGGGTCTTGATGCCCACGCGCAAGCCGTCCGCATCCGCCAACAGAAGGCCGCACCATGAGCGCAGATCGCCGCACGGCGCAGATCGTGCGCCAGACGACCGAGACCGAGATCGAGTTGCAGCTATGCCTCGACGGCAGCGGTCGATGCCGCGCCGACACCGGCCTCGGATTCTTTGACCACCTGCTCCACGCCTTGGCTCGGCATGGCCTGTGCGACCTAGAAGTCCAATGCCGCGGCGACCTGCACGTGGATGCCCACCACACTGTGGAAGACGTGGGCATCTGCCTCGGCCAAGCCATCGTCCAAGCCTTGGGCGACAAGGCCGGCATCCAGCGCTACGGCCACAGCTACGTGCCCATGGACGAGGCACTCGCGCGGGCGGTGGTGGATTTGTCGGGCCGGGCCTATTTGGTCTTTGCCGCCGCTTTCAGCGAGGAGCGGGTCGGTGCGCTGCCTGTGTCCTTAGTGCGCGAGTTTTTCTACGCAGTGGCCGACCAAGGCCGGATGAATCTTCACCTCGACCTCGTGCGCGGCCACAACGCCCACCACGGCATTGAAGCCCTGTTCAAGGCGTTTTCCCGCGCCCTGCTCATGGCCGCGCAGCGGAGCGAGCGGATCCAGGGCATTCCTTCCACCAAGGGCGTACTCTGAGTCGTGGGCACTCGCCCATGAAGATCTGCCACTTGATGTACGACGATATTGCCAACCCGTGGTTAGGCGGCGGCGGCGCGGTGCGGGCGATGGAACTCTACCGCCGCTTGTCCAGCCGCCACGAGATCACCGTCGTCAGTGGCCTGTTCCCCGGGGCCGAGCCGGAGACCGAACGGCATGGCCTGCGCGTGCTACGCGTTGGCTCGGCCCGCAGCTATGCCCTGAGCCGCTTGGGCTATTGCCGAGAGGCTGTAGCCCAATTGCAGCGGCTAGAATGGGACCTGTGGATCAACGAGTTTTCGGCCTTCGCACCTTTGCGCGTCCCGGCCGCGCTGCGGCGGCAGGGTTTGCTCCTGTTTTATCACTTCACGGGGCCGCACGCCCTCGCCAAACATCCGCTTGTGGGCGGCGTAGCGTGGCTGTGTGAGCAGCGCGTCCTTCGCGCCTATGGCCGGATCTTGACGATTGCCCCCAGTGTGCAAGCGCATATCAAGCGGCGCGCTCCCCGCGCGGCTGTCGATATAGTGTACAGCGGTGTCGATCGCCGCTTTTTCGCGCTCGAACCCAAGGAAGCTCCTTACGTGCTCTACTTTGGTCGCATGGATATATACACCAAGGGGATTGACCTATTAATCGCCGCGTTTGCCGAGATGGCCCCCGAGCACCCAGATATCCGCCTCACGTTGGCCGGGCGCGGCACCCCTAAACAACTGGCTAACGTGTGCAGCTTGGCACGGCAGGCAGGATTGGAGGACCGCGTGGAGATCATAGGGCGCGTGGAAGAGGACCAACAAGGCGAACTCTTGCGCCGCGCCCTTATGGTCTGCATTCCGTCGCGCTACGAAGGTTGGTGCATGGTGGCCGTAGAAGCCGCCGCTGCTGGCAAAGCCGTGTTGGGTACCAACATTGACGGCCTGCGCGATGCCGTGCGCCACGATGAGACCGGGGTGTTGGTGCCCCCCGGTGATGTGGGTGCCTTGGCGGCCGGGATGCGCGCCCTGATCACCGACGACCCAAGGCGGCGGGCCTTGGCGGCAGCGGGCCGGGCGTGGGCCGGGCGATTTGGGTGGGATCGATTGGCCGAGGATTTGGAACAAGTGTATTTGCGTACTATTGAAAAAACGAAACGGGGACAGTAATAGGCCGCCGCTGCAGTGGCTCTACGGAAGGATTTCATGGTCAAAAAAAATAAACGCGCCAAAACCCAAGCTCCGGCAAGGGCCGCCGGCTCCCCCCTGTGGAATCACCGCCTGTTCCCAGTGGTCTTCTTCCTCGCCCTGAGCCTGCTGTACTTCTACGAGTTCCCCCTCTCCGACAAGATCGTCTATGGCTTGGACGTGGGCACAGACTACCACAAGGGCGCGGCCTTGAGCTTCTGGGACAAGGTGCAGACCGTGGCGCAGCCCCTGTGGGATCCCAAGATGGGCGGCTTTCCCCAGTCCGAGGGCATTCGCCCCCAGTACTTCCCGGCATACGTCCTGTATTTTTTCACGACCTTTCAGCGCTATATCGGGTGGCGCTATATCCTGACGATGTTCGTCGCTGGCTTGGGCATGTACGCGTACTTACGCCAAATCCATGTGGGCGGTCGCGCCGCGCTGTGGGGCGGGGTGGCCTTCATGTCCGCGCCGACCTTTTTGGCGTTCCCCTTGGCCGGTCACTACGCCAAGATGGGCGTAATCGCCCTCTTTCCGTGGATCATCTGGGCGTTGGAACGGGCCTTGGCGCATGGACGGCTGATCTATTGGGCGGTGCTGGGTGCGCTGATTGGCGCGTGTATCTACTCGCACCCGCCGATGACGTACTTCGCGCTGCTGGGCCTCGGCGTCTATTTCCTATTTAAGCTGTACCAGACGCGCCGCGAGCGGGCCTTGGTCCGGCGCTTGGTACATTTTATCGGCGCGGTAGTGCTGGGCTTGGCCTTAGGGGCCGAGGGGGCTTTCCCAGTGATGCTCTACACTCGCTCCGAGTCCAAGCGGGCCACGGGCGACGAGGTGGGGGGTAAGACCGCGGAGGAACAGCTCGCCTATGCGCAGAGCTGGTCGCTGCACCCGGAGGAAGTGGCTTCGCTGGTGGTGCCGGAGTTCGGCGGGTACGACAACGTGCTGGTAGAGGGTGGCTCGCACTATTGGGGCCGCAACGCGTTTAAGATCAACTCCGAGTACTTTGGCGCACTGGCCGTGCTCTTGGCCTTGTTGATCGTGCCGGATTGTCGGCGGCGTTCGCAAGTGGCCCTGCTGGTCGGCGTGTTTGTGCTGGCGTTGGCCTACGTCTTGGGCGAGCACACGCCCGTCCACTCGCTGGCGTTTCACTTGCTGCCTGGGGCGGATGTGCAGCGTGCCATTGGCATGGGTTCGTTTGTGTTTGCCTTTGCCGGGTGTGCGCTGGCGGGGTTGGGCTTGCAGCGAGTATTGGCCGCCGACGCGGACGAGCGCGCCTTGCTGCGGGGCCGCTTGGTCTATGTCGGCGGCGTCCTCGCCGCGCTCGCCCTGTTGATCGCTCTCTTTCCCAAAGGGGCGACCGATGCATGGGTAAATGTGTTTTACGAAGACATTGCGCCGCAAAAGCGGGCCGTGTTGGCCGCGAGTTACGATTGGATCGCACGCGGCGGCTGGTGCGTGGTGCTGGCCATAGGCGCGGGCGTGGCCTTGCTCTATCTGCGGCTGTGGGGTCAGCTTTCGGCGACGGTGTTGGTGGGAGGCTTGTGCGCGGTGACGCTGTTCGACACGTGGCGCGTCGATCGGGTCTATTTGCACTATCGGGATCCGGGCCACTATACCGATATTCGCCGCGAGAATCTGCGCGTGGTACAGTTTTTGCAACGCGATGAATCGCTCTTTCGCGTCTTGCCCTTGCCCAGCTTCCGGGTGTTAGAGGAACCGGGCTATCACGTACATGGCGTTTGGTCCATCACGGGCTTTCACGATTTGACGGTAGGCCGGTACGACCGGATGCTAAAGGAGTTTGAGCCGCTGGTGCAGCAGTCTCTGTACGCGGGCGCACCGTCTGCTGGGTTCCAATCTTTGTTGAATTTGCTCAACGGCAAGTACTTGGCTGTGCCCAAGCCCATAGAGCTAAATTGGGAGGCCTATCCGCTGCGCTTGGAGGCGGCACGCTTTCGCCTGTACGAAAATCCGCAGGCATGGCCGTGGTTTTACTTGGTGCCGGAAGCGGAGGTTTTGGACAGCGGCGAGGCGGTTTTGGCACGGTTGCTGAGCGGACGGACGGATCCGCAGCGCGTGGCGTTGCTGGAAAGTGCATCAGCAGTGCGGCTCGATGGCGCAGGCGACCGGACGGGCGACCGGGTTGAGCGGCTGGCGTACGATCCGGCCGGTGGGCTGATCCGCTTGCGGACGCACAGTGCCGGGCCGCGCTTGTTGGTGGTGTCGGAAAATTACCAATCGAATTGGTCGGTGTGGGTGGATGGGCAGGAGGCTGAGATGCTGCGGGTGAATTATATATGGAAGGGGGTTGCTTTGCCGGCGGGGGAACACGAGGTGGAGTTTCGCTATTTTTCGCGGGTGTTGGCTTGGTCTCGGGGGGCGGTTTTGGTGGGGTTGGTGGTGGTGGGCGTGGTTGTGGCGGCGTGGCGGCGGGATGTTTGACAAATGGATGGGAACGGGTGATATTTGTCCAAAGAAATCTTGGAGGAGGCGTTTTCGTGGAGAGTGGCACGATAGCTTGGACTGTAGTAGGCGTCGGCATCGCGTTGGCGGGGTTAATACTGGCTACGACGCGGGGCATCCGCGTCGAAATACGGGATATCCGCGCCGAGATGCAGGTACTTGAAAATCGGCTGAATAAGAGGATAGATGAGCTTTCGGTGCGTCAGGACGAGAAGATAGATGAGCTTTCGGTGCGTCAGGACGAGAAGATAGATGGGCTTTCGGTGCGTCAGGACGAGAAGATAGATGGGCTTTCGGCGCGTCAGGACGAGAAGATGGATGAGCTTTCGGGTCGGATGAGTCGTTTGGAGCAGTCTCAGGCACATACGGCGGGGCTGATAGAAGGTATCCACACCGAGATGCGGGAGCTTTCGGCGCGGATGAGTCGTTTGGAGCAGTCTCAGGCGCATACGGCGGGGCTGATAGAGGGGATTCGGGAGTCGCTTTTTGAGCGGGCGCGTCGCGTCGGCGCTGGCGAGCGGGTGGCCGAGTCTGCCGAATCGTACGATCCGCAGAGCTGAGCGGCGCGGCGATGTTGGCCCTCTCACCGAACCGAGGTGAATTGGTTTTGGGCGTAGGGTAGGAAGTAGGTTCAGAAGATAGGTTCCCAATAGGGTAATTTGTGCTTGACACTTCTATTTTTTGTCGGTATAATTAACTCTATTGTATAGGATAATTTTTTATGCGTTATCGACAAAAAAGCTGCGAAAGGGGGCGTATGAAAAACGCAAAAACGCAAAGTCTGAGTGGGTTTAAGGCAAATCCATCCTTTTATATCACTTTCTTAATCAGGGACGCTTTCCCTGGGGAGGCTGAGTAATGATACACACGAAGTTGTTAATCCGGCGCTTGGCTTACGTGCCTTGGTTGCTGGCTTTTGGTTTGATGCTGAGTTGGGCTGGGGAGGCGCAGGCGGACGAGGTTAGACTAACGGTTGACAAGAAGTCAGTGCGCGAAGACGCCGGTGCAACTGAGATCACGGTGACCGCAACCAATTATGGGGCCGATGATGCGAAGAAGAAGGTGGGTGCGGATAGGTATGTGATCTTGGATCTCGACCCGGATCAAAAAGGGCTCAATGAGCGCTTTCGCCTATCGCTGTCCACTATCATTATTCCGAAAGACAAGGATGCGGGGACAGCGACGATCACTCTCACCCCCATTGATCTTAAGGAAGATCATGATGGGGATGCCAAGACGGATATGGTGAGTGCAGTCGGGAATGCTGGAACAGACGATGATGCTTACTGGAGCGATGCCCCCAATCTTCTCATCGAGATCTTCGGCGAGGCTGGTGCTGTCGATGTCAAGAAAGCGACTGTTGTGCTGATCGACAAAGATCAGATCACTGATCGGATTTACCTTTCGGTTTCCCCGGGCGAGATAAGCCAAGAGAGTGGCCCGACCGAGATTACGGTGACAGCAACCGTGGATGGTAAGACGGTAAACAGCAAGAGCCTGTCTTTTCCTTTGCTTGTTGTATCGGGGGATAAATTTACTGCTACTAGCTCTACTCTTGATGTTCCTAAGCCTAAAGATGATGCGATTGAGGCGACTCGCGATACGGATTACACTATAACGAGCTTGGGCAGTATAACAATCCCAAGGAAGAAGGTGAAGGGGACGGCGACGTTTACCATTGATCCCAAAACGGGTCCCCGTTGGGTCGGAATAGGTACTAGGTATACTGGTACAACGACGGCCACAGATCTTAAGTACAATGCCGATGGTGGTTCGGCTAAGGATGCCAGGAAGGGTGCCAAGGGTCTGAGTAAAGAGGTAGCGGCAACGGATTCGACCGAGGAACAGGGGATATCAGTCATCCCCGCTCTTCTCTCGATATCGGAGAAGAAAATTGCTGCGCTTAAAGGCGACAACAAGGGCTTCGTAGCAACTCCTAACTCAATACGCGAGGACGCTGGGACGACGGAAATCTCGCTGAAAATTACATTGGAGAATGCGCTCACAAAGGACGAGGCCGTTAAGTTCTCTGTTAAGGAAGAAACAGGAGGCGCACTGCGAGATGTGAATTACACCGCGGTATTCACTGATCTCACAATTCTAGCCGGCTCGACCGAGGGGACTGCGATGCTTACTCTCACTCCCTTCAACAACGGTGGTACGAATGATCCAAAGGTCATCACAGTGAGAGCCGAAGTCGGAAAACAATCGACGCAAGATGTCAAGGTCACGATCACCGACGATGATACGCAGTCCTTGAATATAAAGCTGTCGGCGAGTCCTGCTGATATAAAAGAGGACGCGGGTGAGACGGATGTTACGATCACCGCGACCTTAGACGGCAAGGTCTTCGATGAGGACAAGAAACTGACCTTGGTCTTGGATTCTGCTGATGCTAAGGCGACGCGCGATGTGGACTTCACCGCAATTATTCGTTCTTTGACGATTAAGGCTGGCGAGGTAAGTGGCTCGACGACGATTTCCATCACACCAGTGGACGATGGGTTGGATGAGGACGACGATGAGCCCTTCTATGTGAAGTCTGTGACCGAGATCAAAAACGATGATGATGATAAGCTCAACGTCGGTAGTAAGATGGGAGAAGATGATGATCTGGTGGATAATCGCGCCAAGATAACGCTGAAAGATACTGGCGCGAAGGCGGCTCCGGGCGATCCGGAGGACTCCACGCCTAAGTTTACCGGAGGTGATATCGCCGCGTCCGACACGGCTATTGAGGGCACGGCTGGCAAGGCGTTGGAGGATGTGGTACTGCCGGCGGCTACGGGCGATGGTAAGTTGACCTACAGTGTCTCCGCCAACCTGCCCGCTGGCTTGTCGTTTGACGTGGCCACGCGGACGATTTCGGGCACACCCTTGGTCGCTGGCACGAGTTCGATCATCTATACGGTCATTGACGGGGACACGGGCGATCAGTTGCCTGCAGAAAGCGCGGCACTGACCTACACCGTCGAAATCGCGGCCATGCCGGCCCCGACGGTTGCGGTGGCCAGTGTGGCCTCGACGCGTTCGTCGGTGCGTGAAAACGGGGAGACGGTCTCGATCACTCTCACGGCGACGTTGAGGTCGCCGGCTCCAAAAGCCGAGGAGATCCTCTTCACGGTGGTCGCTGGCACCGAAGGCGCGATGGCCGTGCGCGATGTGGATTACACCGCGTCGTTGGTCGGTGGCGTCGCCATCGCGGAGGGAGCGACCGAGGCTTCAACGACGCTGGTGTTGATGCCGCTTGACAACGGGGTAGCCGATGGCCACAAGTACCTGACCGTGCAGGCGTCAGGCTCGGGCGGCTCAGCTTCGACGATGATCAAGATCGCCGATGACGAGACGGCCAGCACGTCGATTTCGCTTTCTGCGAGTCCGCACTCGGTCAGCGAGGATGCGGGTGTGACCGAGGTGACCATCACGGCGACGTTAGACGGCAAGGTGTTGGATGCCAACGCGATTGTCACGGTGTCGGTGGATCCTGCATCGGCAGCCACGCGGGATGAGGACTACTCGGCGTTGTTCAATCCGCGCTTGGAGATTCCGGCGGGTTCGGTGTCCGGTTCGATTACCTTTCTGATTGATCCGATAGTAGACGATCTGGACGAGGACAACGAGGCGATCAAGCTTCGGGGGGCCATTGCAGGCTTAGTGGACGGCGTGGGCGTGGTCCTGATCGACGATGTAGCCGTGGCTCCGGCGGGGCCGAGCTTGGCTTTCGCCGAGGGGACGATGGTGGACGATATTAGCATCACGGCGAGTTGGACGATGAAGTCGTTGGTGCTGCCGGAGGCGTCGGGTGGTTCGGGCGACGTGGCCTACACCGTCTCGGAGTTGCCGGCGGGGTTGTTGTTTGACCCGGCCACGCGGACGATTTCGGGTACGCCCGAAGCAGCCGGTACGACCGAGGTTACCTACACGGCGACGGACAGTGCTGGGTCTAGCGTACCGCTGAGTTTCTCGATCACAGTTAACGCGCAGTTGGAGTTTGGTGATCTGAGCGGCTTGTTCGGTGCGTTCCTCAACCTCGGGGCTGGCAAGGCCAATCCGGCGTCGGAGCATGACGCCGAAGCGATCCCCTTCGTCGTTGGCGAGCCGGTCAGCCTGACGCTGCCGGAAGTGTCGGGCGGGACTCCCCCTCTGAGCTACAGCGTGTCGGGGTTGCCGGCGGGGTTGTCTTTTGATCCGTCCACCCGTACGGTGTCGGGTACGCCCACCCAAGTCAGCGATGTGGTGGTGGTTACGTACACGGTCGCGGATGGGAGCGGTGCGTCCAAATCGCTGCCGATCTCGGTGGTGGTGGTTGCGCCTTCGTTGGATGCGCCCGATGCGCTGGTGGCCGTGGACTACAAAGGGGCCGACGGCGCGGGCGATCAAGGCGGCTTTGTGCTGCTGACGTGGGATCTGTCGGACGATCACGATACGCTGGACGGCTATCGCATTTTCCGCGAGTTGCCGGTGCTGAACAGTGAAATGGTTCCTTGGGCTATGGTAGATGCCGTGCCGGGGGTGGAGATGGGTCGTGCTATCGTTGCCACGCTGGACAATGTGGCGACCAACTGGGGCATAGCGGCCGAGCGCGGAGGTCAGACCACGCACGGCGCGGCTAAGGCCGTGTTCGTCTCGTCGGAGTCGTTGAGTCATCCTTATGCGGTGATGGCTCAGACGCTGGCGGCTAGCAAAGAGGCGGCTCACGTCGGTGATGCACCGGTGTTCGCCTCGCTGCTGCCGGAAGCCCTGGCGTATGCTCAAGGGGTGACACCTAAGCTGAATGTGGTAGCAGGGGAGTTGGAGCGTTCGGCACTTACGGTGACGGAAGAGCCGGTTCGCGCTATCGACAACATCGCGCCGTTAGCCGTACCGTCTCTCACCGTCTTGGACGCGCCCAACGATCAGGGTAGCCGCATCCTTCTGACGTGGATGCTCTCGCCGTCTGACCAGCTCTTGCAGGGTGTTGTTGCCGGGGCCATCGGCCCGGCTGCGGTTGAGCGAGTTGTTGGTGTGCATGGCTACGGTATCTATCGCCGCGCTGCGGGCGAAGACGAGTTCGCCCTGCTCGCGCAGGTGGACGCAGGCGTTACGTCCTTTGTCGATGAGACGGTGCTCAACGGGGTGCGCTACACCTATCAGGTGCGACCCTACGACTTGGACAACGAGACCGCTTCTGACGCAGAGCAGACGGCGATGGCCGTTCGCAACGGCGTACTGGATAGCGAAGGTCGCGCAATCTTTGGTCTGTTCGGCGCGGACAATCGCATCGGTTTCGACGACTTCTTCCTCTTCGCCGACCACTTCGGTCTGACGGCGGAAGACGCCGGGTTTGATCCCGCGTTTGACCTAGCGCCTAGCGCGACGATCGACTTCGACGACTTCTTCGTCTTTGCCGACCACTTCGGTCGCAGCACGGTTGGCGCCGGCAAGCGCATTCCCCTGATCGCCGGTCTGAATGCCGATGCGCGGATGTATCTGGATGCGCGAACGGCCATGCCGAACGTGGGTGAGGACTTCGTCCTCGATGTGCGCGTGGCGGACTTCGTCGCGGTCAAGGGCTACGGTTTGCAGGTGCAGTACGACGCCAGCAAGCTAGAGTTCGTCCAGACTCTTACCGAGCAACCGCTGGGTGGGAGCGAGTTGGCCGCACCGCAGGTGCTGTCCGACGAAGGTGGCCTCTTGGCGCTGGTCGCCCACGGGGACATCGTCTCCGAAGGCGAGGTGGAACTGAGCTTGGTCTTCCGTGCGAAGACGGAGATCGAGAATACGGTCATCGAGATCACCGACACCCAGACATATGACAGCGAATTTGGCTTCAACCGTCTGGCGTTGCCGGCACCGGTGCAGTTGCAGACGCGGCCTGAGTTGTTCGCGTTGGCGAACAACTATCCGAACCCGTTCAACCCGGCGACGACGATCAAGTATGCGTTGCCGCAGGCGTCGGACGTGGAACTGACGGTGTATAACGTGGTAGGTCAGGCGGTTCGGACGCTGGTTGCTGAGCACCAGAGCGCGGGTCGCTACGTCGTGGAGTGGGACGCGACTAACGACAGCGGACACAGCTTGTCGTCGGGGCTGTATTTCTACCACCTGCAGGCGGGCGGAGGAGAGTTCCGCGAAGTCAAGAAGATGCTGCTGCTCAAGTAGCACCCACTGCACAGCGAGTTAGTGAAATGGGACCTCAAATCTCAGCTTGGGGGTCCCATTTCACTATATAAAAGCAGGTTCATAAATAGAAGGAGAAGTAACCATGCAGAACAGCGTGTGCAAGATGTTTCCTCTTGCCATCGCCCTGTTGCTCGCACTCTGTGGCGCCGCTGTCGCCGGGGATAACGCGAACGTCGTCATTTCGCTGGACAGTGGGGAACATGCATCCGCCGGTGCTGGTGAACAAGTTCAAGTAGCACTGTCGGCTGCTGGAATGGTCGGGGTAAAGCAGTTTGAAATTACCCTGACGATATCGCCCGCTGAAGCCTTCGATATAGCGGCGACGACGTTTACCCCAGCTTTTGGTTTTTCGCCTGGCGTGGAATTGTTAGGGGATGGACAGATCAAAAGCGGTGTGGCCACCCTCGGCGAGACGGTAGATGGCGATGGTGCTTTAGGTGTTTTTACTCTCACTACGTCGAGTAGTTTTAGCACAGATACCGCTGCCGCGATTATGGTAAACAGCGCATCCCTTGGGTCGTCCTCTGTAGATCGAGATGTCTTTGACGCCGGGGCGTTAGGGCTTCTCTTGATCGTCAACCAGCCCGTGTTCGAGCCGATGCTGGCGGCCACTTCGCCGCTCGCCGCTAATCCGGCCTATTCAGCGATTGGCACAGGTGCGGTCGCTGACGGCAGCCCCGGCGAGCTTGGTATCTCGGTCAATTTCGCCGACCATAAGGGCAATCCCACCAAAGGCCAAGCCATTGCTTGGGACATTACCAATACCGGTTCTAGGTCAGTCTATCTGCTCGGTGTCGGCGAGATTCCCTCCGGAGTGTATGTATGCCTGCGGAATGTGACCGATGCGGCCGGCGATGCGGCGATTAAGTTTGATTCCGAAGGCAACCTAAAGGCGGCTGCGACTTCGCTCGAAGTTCGGGCGCGCACGACCGCTGGTAATTCGGCCGGTGAGTCCAGCGATTTGGCGGTTGACTTCAACGTCACTTGGGCGGTACCGGATGCCAATCAGTTGATGTTCGTCTCGCAGGTTTCCCTAAATAGTGCTGACGAGATAGTCGTGGGTGCGGGTGCTGAAATCCCCGTTGTGCTGTCGGCGGCTGGGCTGGCCGGCGTAGAGCAGATTGCAGTCACCTTGACGGTATCGCCCGCCGAGGCCTTCGATATAGCGGCCACCACGTTTGCGGGTTCCGATGCGTTTAGCTTGTCGGCGCCGGCTGTGGAAGTCTCTGAGAGTCAGGTGCGGGGCGGCGCAGTCGTTATCGACGCAGCCGTAGATGGCGATGGCGTTCTGGGAACCTTCACCTTCGTCACGTCGGACAACTTTACCCAAGAGACTGAGGCGGAGATTGTGGTCAACAGCGTGTCCCTCGGCCCGTCGTCCGATATGCGCGATGCCTTGGATGCCGAGTTGTTGGGTCTCAGCGTGTATCTCAATCGACCGGATCCGGTACTGGTCGCTACCACGCAATTGGTTGGCAACGCGTTGGTTTCTGGGGCTGACACGGGCGTGGTCAATGACGATAGTCCTGGCGAGATCGAATACTCGGTCAATTTTACCAATCTCTGGGGCAATCCGGGCGAGAGCCAGCCCATCTCGTGGGACATCTACAACCGGAGCGCGCAGTCGGTATCTGTGCTCGGTATTGGCACGATTCCCCCCGGCGGTAGCGTATTCTTGCGCAATACGACCGATGTCGATGGCAATTCGTCGATTGAGGTTGACGCCGAGGTCGTGTCTTTCCTCAGCATTCAGGCAAGCACAACTACTGAAAATGCTGCCGGCAAGACCCTCGACTTGGAGGTTGACTTCAGCGCGGCTTGGGCCGCTGCTAAGCAGCTAGCCGCCGTGCCTTTGGCTAATTCGCTGAGTCAGAACTATCCCAACCCGTTCAATCCGGAGACGACGATCCGTTACGATCTGAGCAGTGATGGTATCGTCTCCCTGACGATTTACAATATCACGGGTCAGGTCGTGCGCAAGCTGGTTGACGGCAAGTCTTTGGCCGCAGGTCAGTACCAAGCGGTGTGGGATGGCCGGAACGAAAGCGGCGTTGGCGTCGCTAGCGGCATGTATTTTTATTTGCTCCATGCCGGTGACTACGTAGCCAAGCGCAAGATGGTATTACTCAGGTAGTTTCCTCAGCGGGATAACAGCAACAATCACTGAGCGAAATGGGGCCTCAAAAGGGTCCCATTTCCTTTTTTTTCGCCGCGGCCCGTTTCGCAAGGCCGCGGCGTTATTGCGCTTGGATATGAAAATCAAGGTTTTATTTTTTGCTTCCTGCCGCGATGCAGTCGGCTACAGGAGCTGCGACTGGGAGATTGCGGAAGGCTACCGGGTCGCGGATTTGCAGCGCGAGCTCGTGGCCGCGTATCCGCAACTGGCCGCTGTGCAGCAGGTGTTGTCGATTGCGGTCAATTCCGAGTACGCGGGGAACCATACCGTGTTAAAAGCGGGCGACGAGGTGGCCCTTATTCCGCCTGTAAGTGGGGGCTGACGTGTTCAAAATTACCGAAGATCCAATTGAACCTAGCGATTTGTTCGCCGACGTAGTGCGCGATGAAAATGGCGCGGTGGCCACGTTTGTCGGCGTGGTGCGCAATCACTCTGGGGACCAGCAAACCGACTACTTGGTGTACGAAGCCTATCCGGCTATGGCCGAGAAGAAGATGGTGGAGATTGGCGACGAGCTGAAGGCGCAGTGGGGCGTCGTGGATGTCGCGATGATTCACCGCGTGGGGAAGCTCGAAATCGGGGAGATCAGCGTGTTAATTGCCGTCGCCAGCCCCCATCGGGCCGAGGCGTTGGCCGCGTGTCAGTGCGCCATTGATCGGCTTAAGCAGGTCGTGCCGATATGGAAGAAGGAAGTGGGAGTCGGGGGTGAGAGCTGGGTTGAAGGGCCGCAGGCAGCCTACGAAGGCAGCTAGTATGGTGTTCAATTTTGGTTGGCTGTTAGAGGGTCGGTTGGCGGGTGCTGGGCAGATTGGCGGTTGGGAAGGAATCGAGCGGCTGGAGGGCGATCTCGATTTGCTGTCGGCGCAGGGCGTAAAGGCGATTGTGTCGCTGACCGCGAATCCCCTGCAGGCGGACGAGGTGGAGGCGCGAGATGTAGCGTATTTGCACTTGCCCATACAGGATATGCAGCCGCCTTCGCTCGGGGATATACGGACGTTTGTCCAATTCGTCGACGAGTCGGTTGAACAAGGACGGCCCGTGATGGTCCATTGCAGCGCGGGGTTGGGACGCACGGGTACGATGTTGGCGAGTTATTTGGTAAGGATGGGCAGCAGCGCGGCGGACGCCCTGAAGCAAGTGCGGAACCTGCGACCCGGCTCGGTGGAGACGTTCGCCCAAGAGCAGGCCGTATATGAATATGCCGCGCGTCTTGGGCAAATGTAATCCCCCTGTTGTAATTGACATCGTAGAGCGGCACGAGTACATTGAATTAGAGCGTGGCCCCGAGATGGCTGTACGCTAAAACCGGAAGGGAGGGCCGGATGGAAAAGATTGATTTTCCTACGTGTTTGAAGTGCAAAGAAGGTGTTTTAATTCCGCTTTCCGACTATGGAAGGGAGGGTGCGGCCATTCACTACAAAGCATGGGCTTGCACGAATCCAAGTTGCGGATACCATATAAGAATAGACAACGGCGAGTTGAGTATCGGCGAAGAGCTCAAGAAGTCGTTTAAGTAAGCGGTCCCGTCTTCGACTTTGGCACGTGGTAAAAGTAGTAGATTACGAGAAGAGGCCCCTTTTGCGGAGCCTCTTTTTCTTATGGGGTCCATTGTTGGCCAACATCAGTATAAGCAGTTGGGGAATCAGGGCTGGCGCACTGGTCCTGTCTTTTGCGCTGTGGCTTCACGCCGTTACAGAGAAGTACTACGATAAAGAAATTACAGTGCGCCTCTGGGTCGAAGTGCCTCCACCGGGCGAGGGCGCGGAAGGGGATATGGTGCTGGCCAGTGAAGTGCCCCCTATGGTGCGCGTCTTGACCACCGGGTTGGGCAAGGATCTGCTGCTTGAATTGGACGACGACTCCTTTGTTTTGAGGCTGCGGGCCGAAGGCAGGAATCGGATCCACCGCCTGACTCCTTCCCAAATCACCAAACGGGCGACCGACTTGGACGTCGAAGTCAAGGAAATCCTCGAACCAAAAGAAATTGAAATCGCACTAGAGCCGAGGATGGAACGGGACGTGCCGGTACGGGTGCAAGCGAAGTTAGAAGTAGCCGCTGCCCACGTACAAGTGACTCCGGTGGAATCCGATCCCACACACGTCCGGGTGATCGGTCCTCAGCAGCAGGTCGCAGCATTGCGTTATGTGGAGACGGATTCGCTGGTCTTGCAGGATGTCAGGGAAGACTTGGATGTGGAGTGGCCCTTGCAGCATCCCGAACACACGCAACTTGCTTTCGTGCCCGAGGCCGTGCGCGTGCGAGCCGCCGTGCAGATGTTAGCTGAGGACGATTTCATCGGGGTGCCGATTGCCGTGCGCCATGCCGGCGAGACACGCCTGCGGCCCGAGCCGGCCACCGCCCAAGTCAAGGTGCGCGGCGGGGTCGGCGTGATCGCCCAACTCGACCCAGCCCGCGATATAGAGCTGTACGTGGATTACGCCGAATATCAGGGGAGTGCTCTGCTGGTGTATAGCGCAGAGACGCCGATTTTTGAGGTGCGCCAGATCTCGCCGGCATACGTCGATTTGGTGAACTATTAGGATGTTGGTGCTGGGGCTGGAGACCTCCTGCGATGAGACGGCCGCGGCGGTAGTCGATGAGTCGTACGCCGTGCATTCCAATATCATCTTCTCGCAACAAGATCACGCGCCATACGGGGGCGTGGTGCCCGAGCTGGCCTCGCGTGCCCATATGCGTACGTTGGTGCCGGTCGTACGGCAGGCCCTAGCGACCGCGGGCATTGGTTGGGAAGAAGTGGATGGGGTGGCGGCGACGCGGGGACCGGGTTTGGTCGGGTCGTTGATCGTGGGGCTGTCGCTAGCCAAGGGGTTGGCGTTGGCGTGCAACAAGCCGCTGATAGGCGTCCACCACCTAGAAGCCCACGTGTTTTCCAACTTGGTCGCCGCACAGGTCGAGGTCCCTTTCCTAACGCTGCTGGTGTCGGGTGGTCACACCGAGTTGATCTTGGTGCGTGAACTCGGCTCATACGAGGTGCTGGGCCGCACGCGCGACGACGCGGCCGGCGAGGCATTTGACAAAGTCGCCAAGCTGTTGGGTCTCCTGCCCGGGGAGGGGGTCGTAGCTGGCGGCCGGCTCATCGCCGAGCTGGCCGCCGCCGGCGATCCCAAGGCCATTGACTTCCCCCGCGCCCTTGTGGGCGAGATGGACTTCAGCTTCAGCGGCCTAAAAACCGCGGTGTTGCACTACGTACGCTCGCTTTCCCCGCAAGCGTGTACGCAGCAGCTTGCCCATATTGCCGCTAGCTTCCAAGAAGCCGTGGTAGATGCCTTAGTTGCCAAGACCCTGTTGGCCTTGGACCGAGCGGATGTTGCGACCGTATGCCTCGCAGGCGGCGTTGCCGCCAACCAGCGTCTGCGCCAGCGCCTACGCGCCGAGGTCGAGCGCTGCGGCCTGTCGTTCCATTGCCCGGCATACGATTTGTGTACGGATAATGCTGCCATGGTGGGGGCCGTCGGGGCCTTCTACCTCAGCCGTGGCGTCCACGACGGTCTCGATGTGGACGCCGCCCCCCGCCTGAGCTGGCGTGTCTGAGTGGTCGAGCCATCTCCAGTTCGCGGGACCCCGCGTATTTCTCGTCCTGCTGCCCTTCCTAATCGCCTTCGTTTATTGGGTATATCAACGGACGTATCCGCAGGTTGATGCCAAGCGTCGCATAGTGCTCGTGGTTTTGCGCGGAGCGGCCGTGGCCTTGCTGGTTATGGTGTTGTGCGAGCCGGTTTTGACGTGGTGGAACCAGCAGGTCATCCGGCCGCTAGTGCTGGTGTTGGTTGATACGAGCCCGAGCATGAGGGTGGCCGAAGGGCCTTCCACGCGCCTGCAACAGGCCACAGCCGTGTTGGGCGACGAGGGTTGGTCGGTGCGCTTGCAGCAGGCCGAAGTCCGCGCTTGGGGATTTGCCGAGTCCGCGCATCCACTTGCTCTCGATACGGTCGCGGCTGCAAGCACTCGCGGTCAGGCAACCGATATAGGCCGCGCTCTCGCCGTCAGCTTGGAGGCGGTCACCGAGCGGGAGCGCGTACAAGGCGTGGTGCTATTTTCCGATGGGGGCCACAACTTGGGCCGCGACCCGGTGCAACTGAGCGCGGAACTGGGTGTGCCCGTGTACGCGCTCGGCGTAGGGGGTGCGGAGGTACCCGTCGATGTCCAACTCGTGGATGTGCGCACGCCTGAGACCGGATACGTCGGCCAGAGCCTGCAAATCGACGCCGAGGTGCGGAACTGGGGGTACGAAGGGCAGCGAGTGGAAGTCCAGCTCTACGAGGGCGAGCGGTTGCTCCAGAGACAATCTCTGATGTTGGACAGCGATGGACAGGTTCAGCGGGTCTTGTTTGCGGTAACGCCCCAGCAGGCCGGGCCGCGCATGTTCCGCGTGGTCGTCGAGCCTGTGGCCGGGGAGTTCGCGATAGCTGACAATGAGGCCCTCGCATTTACTCACATTCTCGCAGGGCGCACACGGGTGCTGTTGCTGGCCGGAGGCCCTAGCGAGGATCTGGCCTTTTTGCGCCGCAGTTTAAGCGCGGATTCGAGTTGGGTAGTCGAGACTCTGATTCAGCGGGAGCCGGACGCGTTCTATGGGGGCACGTGGAGTCCGGCTGTTTTGCAGGACCGGGATGTGGTGGTGCTCGTGAATCCGGGCGCGTGGCTGCTCAACGGCCCGCCCGCCGTCGCGTTGGTTCAGCATGTATACGCCGGTGCCGGTTTGCTCGTTGTCGGTGGCCCCAAGATGGCGCGGGCTTGGCGGGCCGACTCGCCGCTGGCCGCACTCATGCCGCTTCAGGTAGCCGGCCCAATGCCCTTTGTGCCGGGCGAGGTCTTGTTGCGGATCAATGCCGCCGGCCGTCGCCATCCGGTCGTGCGTCAGCCCGCCGGCGTGGACGATCCGTGGCTTGGGCTGCCGCCGCTGCCGGGTTACTTTCGCACGGCGCAGCAGCGGCCAGGTACCAACGTATTAGTTGAGAGCGTAGGCGGCGAGCCGGTTATAGCTGTGGGTGCATATGGCGAGGGCAAGGTCATCGCGGCTCTATCCGCGTCTTTTTGGCGGCTCGACCTAATGAGCAGCGGCGTCGATGGTCGGCCACAGACCATTCGGACATTCTGGCGCGACGCCGCCAAGTGGCTCGCGCTCGACGCCCCGGGCGGGCGGATCCGCGCCTCAACTGAGCGACCCGTGTACCGGGCGGGCGAAGGAGTAGGTTTCGCGGTGCAGGTCTTCGACGAGCTGCTGAAACCGCAGTTAGGGGCGACGGTGCAGATCGCGCTGGCCGGGCAGGAAGCGTTCGACCTGCAATCACAAAGAGCCGGTCACTACCGAGGCGTCGCTAGTGGGCTGGCCCCTGGCACGTATGAATACGAGGTCCGGGCCGCAGTTGACCAAGTCGCGGTGGATGCGGCTACGGGCCGATTTGTCGTCGAAGAGTACAGCATTGAGCTTGGGGATTTGCGCGCCGATCCGTTGCTATTGGGTGCGCTAGCGCGCGCTAGTGGCGGTCGCGCCTATCCGCTCGCGGATTGGGAGGACATGCTGGAACAGCTCGCGCCGCGCAGGCGCTGGGTCGAGAAAGCCGAAGTTCTCCCGCTGTGGGGGCCGTTGTGGCCCGCGCTTTTAGCCATAGCTCTGTTGGCTGTCGAATGGCTTGGGCGCAAGCGTAGCGGCATGATCTGACGCGCCGCAAGATGCAAAAAGCCGCGTCTTTGTTTATTTTTTGGTAACTCTCTCTCCTATCTGATCGCTTCCCAGCCTACGTACTAGCGGAGTCTGCGGCTCTATGTCCGAGTTTTTGCACTATATGCCAAAAGGCAAGAAGATGCCCCAAGTGCTAGGAGTGCTCTTCCTCGGCCTCGGTGCGTTTTTGCTCGTCTGCTTGATGTCCCATTCGCCGCTCGATCCCCCCAATTCGAGCCGGTTGATGGCTGAGAGTTTGAATTGGGGTGGGTGGATCGGCTCGTACGTGTCGTATGGGGCCTTTGCGGGCATGGGATGGGCCGCGTACGTCTGGCCCATGCTCTTGTTGCTCTGGGGTTGGAATAGGGTGCGTTGCCAGCCGTTGGCCTTTGCTGTGTACCGCAGTATGGCGCTTTTGCTCATGGCCATCCTCATCAGCGTCGCTACGGGTCTGCCCGACTATTCGCCGCGCACGGCCTACGAGCTGGGCGGTGTGCTGGGGGTCCAGCTCAGTTTGGATCTCCTCATACCGTACCTAGGGAGGATGGGGTCGGCGGTGCTGTTGGGCGCGCTCTTTGTGGTTGCGGTGATTTTGACACCTGACCTGACCTGGCGGCGGTTGGCGCGGCTGGGATCTGTTGTGGCGGCGGTTTGGCGTTGGCTCGGGCGTTTGCGGCCGCCCCGTCTTGCCGCGAAGAGCAAAGCCGCCAAGCGGGAGGGGAATGTGGAAGCAACATGGCCTGAGATCGGCGCGGAGCCTCTGGTTGAGGATGCGGCTGGAGCACCTTGGAAGCCAATAATTGAAGATGCGGCCGTAGTGGAGCCTCGGGTGCAGGGGCCAGCGCGCGTTGAGCGGCGAGAGCGCAAAAAGAAGAAGGAACCGGTGGTTGAAGACTCGCCTGCGCCAGCGCCGGTGCGCAAAAAAGAACAGGCAGAGCCAGCCCGCAAGCCTGCAGGGGGTCGCTACGAGATCCCGAGTGCCGCGTTGCTAGACGAAGTGCCGGCCATCCACAGCGGCGTCTCTAGGGAGACCTTGCTGGAAAACGCCAAGCTGCTGGAGAGTGCTTTGGACGATTTCGACGTGGCCAGCAAAGTCGTGGAGGTGAGTCCCGGGCCGGTGGTGACGCGATACGAGGTGGAGCCAGCCCCGGGGGTCAAGGTCAATCGCATCGCCGCGCTCTCGGACGATCTCGCGCGCGTGATGAGCGCGCAGGGCATTCGCATTCAAGCGCCGGTGCCGGGGAAATCTGTGGTGGGGGTGGAGATTGCCAATCAGGAGCGAGAGACCGTGTACTTGCGCGAGATTCTTGAAGACGAGGTGTTCAGCCGGTCGGATTCCAAGCTAGTCATGGGGCTAGGTAAGACTATTTCGGGCGAACCATGTGCAGCGGATTTGGCCAAAATGCCCCATCTATTGGTCGCCGGTGCCACCGGAGCCGGCAAGAGCGTGTGCCTGAACAGCCTGATTTGCAGCATCCTCTTCAAGGCTACGCCGGAAGAAGTGCGCTTTATCATGGTCGATCCCAAGGTTGTTGAATTGATGATGTACAACGATATACCGCACTTGCTGGTGCCGGTTATCACCGAGCCGAAGAAGGCCGCGGAGGCGTTGAAGTGGACGGTGGCTGAAATGGAAGATCGCTATCAGAAGCTAGCCAAGCTAGGGGTGCGCAATCTGTCCGACTACAACGCCAAGCTGGTGCGCGTCCAAGCCGAGGCCGAGGAAGACGGCGTCGAGCCTGAGAAGTCGCTGGCGTACATCGTGATAGTAATTGACGAATTCGCCGATTTGATGCTGACGGCCCCCGCCGATGTAGAGACCTCGTTGATGGGTTTAGCTCAGAAGTCGCGCGCAGTGGGCATTCACATCATCTTGGCGACCCAGCGGCCTTCGGTGAACGTGATTACTGGGGTAATCAAGGCCAATTTCCCTTCGCGCATTGCCTTCCAAGTCGCGTCTAAGACGGACTCGCGCACGATCCTCGATCTCAACGGGGCCGAGCGGCTCTTGGGGATGGGCGACATGCTCTTTCTGCCGAGCGGCCAAGGCGAGCCAATCCGCGTCCACGGGGCCTTTATTTCTGGAGAGGAAACCGAGCGCTTGGTCGAGGCATTGAAGGAGGGTCAGTACGAGGCCGAGGAAGTTGCAATGTTTTCCGAGCAGGTGGATATTAACGCAGGTCCCAATATGCGCGACGATCTCTTTGACGAGGCCGTGCGCTTAATCTCAGAACACCAGCAGGCTTCCGCGTCTTTTTTGCAGCGACGCTTGAAAGTGGGTTATTCCCGCGCCGCGCGTCTGATGGACGAGTTGGAAGCTGCCGGTATCGTCGGGCCGATCGAGGGGGCTAAGTCGCGCCGGATTCTCGTCGAAAGCGCGGAAGAGGAGTACGCGGAAGAATGAGACTGTGGTTATGGGCCGTTTTTTGTTTGGGCTTGACGGCGAGCGCGACCCTCGGGCAGAGCGGCGAAGAAATCATCGCTAGGGTGCAGAAGCGTCTTTCTAGCTACAAGACGTTTTCAGCCCGCTTTGAAAAGCAATTCTACTGGGCGGTGCTGGACAAGTACCGCAGTCGCGAGGGCCGGATCTATTTGCGCCGCCCGAACCGCTTTCGCATTGAGCTGGAAGGCGGCGATGTGGTGGTGGCCGATGGCGAGGCCGTCTGGTCGTACGTCGTGCATAACGGCCAAGTGGTGATCAGCCCATACAAAGCGGAAATAAAGACCCCTTGGGAAGTGTTTTTCGACTATACCGAGCGCTACGTGCCCATTGCGGTGGAGGAAAGCGCGTTGGGAGGGCGGCCCTGCTATTTGCTGGTCATGGCACCAGAAAACGAAGCCTCTGTGGTCGAACAGATGCGGGTCTGGGTGGATCCTAGGGGGTGGTTTCTGCTGCAAGTGGAGCGGCGCGAGGCCAATGGGAATCGCACCGCGTACGTGCTCAGGGATCACCGCACCAACAAGAGGATAGCCGACGAGGTCTTTGCTTTTGAGGTGCCCGAAGGGGTGGAGGTGCTAGATACGAGGGAACCCCCCGTTGAATAAGGGGGCGCGGTGGTGGGGCACGGCCCTGCTGATACACGCGGGGGTCTTGGTGGTCGCGGCAGATCAGAATATCTGGATTCTGTTGCGCGACAAAACAGATGCCGACGGACAGCGCATCGCTTGGGTGGATTTGGGGGCCGGTCATGCGGACGCGGAGCTGGACCTACCTGTCAGTCAGCGCTATATCGAGCGCCTGCGGGAGATGGGGGTGGCTGTGCGCTTCTCCTCGCGTTGGCTCAACGCGGTCAGTGCTCGAGTCTCGCCCGAGGTGCAGCGCCGAGTGCAGGCCGCTGACTTTGTCGTCGCAACCCGGCCCGTGCAGCGCTTGCAGCGGCCCAGCCCACCGTCGCCGGTGCCACTTGTCAGCCCCAAGTTGCTGCAAAGCCATTATGGCCTCGCCTTTGAGCAGTTAGCCCAAATCTCCGTTCCCCCCCTACACGACCAGGGTCTTACGGGTGTTGGGGTGCGCGTGGCCCTGCTCGACAACGGCTTTCACTACGCCGAGCACGCGGCCTTTGGCGCAATCCGCGTGGTGGCCCAGCGCGATTTTGTCAATGACGACGAGGTCGTCGGCGACGAGGCCGATCAACCCATCACAGGCGACGAAATGAGCGGCAGCCAAAACTTGCACGGTGCGCAAGTGCTTTCCCTAATGGCAGGCTACCACCCCGATCACTTTATCGGCGTGGCACCCGACGCCGAGTACATTTTGGCCAAGACCGAACTAGACGACACCTTGCCCGAATTGCCCTCGGAGGAGGATCGTTGGGTCGCCGGTTTGGAATGGGCAGACAGCTTGGGAGCACAGGTGGTCAACAGCTCATTGGGCTACAATCGGTGGGACGACGGCACCGGATATTCGCCGGCAGATCTGGACGGGGAAACCGCGCTGACGAGCGTGGCGGCGGCGCTGGCGGTGCGGCGCGGCATCGTCGTGGTGGTGGCTGCGGGCAATGAGGCCAACGGGGATTGGCACTACATAACGATGCCAGCGGATGCCGATGGCGTGATTGCGGTGGGGGCGGTAGATGTGCCCGGCAGCAGTGAGGGTGTGCCGCAGATTGCCTCCTTTAGCTCGCGGGGGCCGACGGCCGATGGTCGCATCAAGCCGGATGTGGTCGCGCCCGGCAGCGGCGTAGTAGTCGCGGATCTACGACGTGGCGGCTATGCGCGCAAAGGCGGCACTTCCTTTGCGGCACCCTTGGTGAGCGGGGTTTGCGCCCTGTTGTTGCAAAAAAATCCCGAATGGGAGCCGGACCAAGTGCTGGAGGCTTTGCGCTCGACCGCACTGGACCTGGGCGTGGCCGGTCCCGACACGGTGTATGGCTGGGGGCAGATAAACGCGCTGGTGGCCAGTGGCCTCGACGAGGTGCCGCCGCAGGCGGACCGCCTGTTGGCACCCTTTCCCAATCCGGCGCGGGACGGGGTAGTGCATTTTCCGGTGCAACTAGCCGAGCGTGGCCTCGTCGAGTTGAGCGTTTTTGACGTAGCTGGCCGGTTGGTGTTCACCGAGCGTTGGGACCTGTGGCCGGGGAGCCACGACCGGCCGGACCGCGCCCCGCGCTGGACGCCGGGCCGGGCCGTGGCCGACGGGATATACTTCTATCAACTGCGGTCGCCTAGCCGCAGCCACTTGGGCAAAATTGCTCTTGTGCGCTAGGTGCTCTGAGAGAACGCTATGATGATCCCAGCAAACGAGCGCAAGAAGCAGTTCAACAAACGCCTGCGGCGGCTCAACCGCGTCGTCTTGGGCGGCGTGACCCTCTTCGTGCCGATCTACATTGGGGTGAGTCTGACGGGTGAATCGGCGGACAAGCTGGAGAATCTGACCAACCTGTTCGCCAACATCAACAACCAAGTTACCCTGACTGTGCCCCCGGATGGGGTGCGCTACATGCACTTTTTTCGCGGCCTGCCCGACGAGGGCCACAAGTTCGTGCTCATCGATGTGCGTTTGCAAGTGAATTTGCAGCTCGCTTGGACGATTGTGCCACGGTGTTTTCAACTCGTTGACGACCGCGGGCGGCGGTATTACCCGCTGTCGCGATCTCCGTTTTTTATTGCGCACAGCGACGAGCTCAAGGGGACGAAGGGCGCGGCTTACAAGGGGCAGCTACTCTTTGAAATAGCCTCTGACCGCAAGCACGAAAGCCTCCTTTTTGATCGCTACAACGAAACCGAGGAAGACGACAATGGCTACGATTGAGGAACAGTTGGCAAGCGGGCGGCAGCAGCTAGAGCGGCTGAGAGGGTATCTTTGACATAAGCGGCAAGAAGGAAGAGCTGGCCGCACTGGAGAAGCGCATGGCGGCCGCGGATTTTTGGAACGACCGGCGGCAGGCCGGATCCGTCGGCAAGATGGCGCGCATCCTCAAGGACACCATCGCGGATTGGGAGACCTTGGACGTGCAGTTGGAGGACTTGGACCAACTGCGGCAGATGGCGGCCGAAGAGGGCGATGCAGAGGCGTTGACCGAGGTCGAAGCCGAGGTCGAGCACGCGATGCGGGGCATTGGCGAATTGGAATTTCGCACGATGCTCAACGACGAGGACGACCCCAAGAACGCGATTCTTGTCATTCACTCGGGGGCAGGGGGCACGGACGCAGCCGAATGGGCGTCGATGCTGATGCGCCTGTACATGCGCTGGACCGAGCGCCGCGGCATGGAATGCACGGTCGTGGATCTGCAGCAGTCCGAGGAAGCTGGCATCAAGGGCGCAACCATTGAGGTTAGGGGGGATTATGCGTACGGCTACCTCAAGGCCGAGGCCGGCGTCCACCGCTTGGTGCGGCTCTCGCCTTTTGATACGAGTCGCCGTCGGCATACTTCGTTTGCTTCGGTCTTTGTCTATCCAGAAGTCGAAGACGATATCGAAGTTGACCTCAACGACGAGGACGTGAAGGTCGAAACCTACCGCTCTGGAGGCGCGGGCGGCCAACACGTGAACAAGACCGCCTCGGCCGTGCGGGTCACGCATCTGTCCACCGGCATTGTCGTCCAGTGCCAAAACGAGCGCTCGCAGTTCAAGAACAAGGCTACTGCGTTTAAGGTGCTGAAGGCGCGTCTGTACCAGTACCTCAAGGACGAACAGAAGCAGAAGCAGCTTGCGGTGGAGAGCACCAAAAAGAGCATTGACTTCGGGTCGCAGATCCGCTCCTATGTGTTCCATCCATACACCATAGTCAAAGACCACCGCACCGCTTGCGAGACGGCCAATGTCCAAGCGGTAATGGACGGAGACATTGACCGATTCATCCGGGCCTATTTGACCGAGGGCCAAACGTGAGCATCGCCTTGTTTGTCGCCGGTCGCTACCTGCGCTCCAAACAGCGCGAGGGCTTCTTCTCAGTTATCGCCTATATGGCCGTTGGTGGGGTAATCTTGGGGGTAGCGGCTTTGGTGATTATCCTCTCGGTGACGAATGGTTTTGCCGGCGAAGTCAAGAACCGGCTGATCGGCATGAACGCCCATGTCAACATTCGTCGCTTCGACGGCGGCCCCATCGCGGGCTGGGACGCGCTGTTGCAGCAGGTGAAAGGCGCTGCCGGGGTCGTGGGTGCTGCCGGGGTCGTGGATTCCAAGGTCATTATTGCCTCGCAGCTCGACTTGGGTCGGGTTGATGGCATTCCCGTGTGGGGCATTGATCCGGCGACCTTTCCGGCGGTCTCCGACCTGACCGAACACCTGCGCTACGCCGATCCAGAAGGGCAGATGCGTCTCGGCTTGCTCGAAGAGCTAAATAAGAAGGGGATTGTCCTTGGCGAGTACTTGGCGCGGCGCCTGCACGTGGGGCCGGGTTCTGAGGTGTTGCTGATGACGGTGCAGAACCTCGATGTGGAAGCAGCCGTGATGGACGGCTTCTCTCCCCGCCCCTGGTCCTTTTTCGTGACCGATCACTTTGAAAGCGGCATGTACCAGTACGACGACAACTATGCTTTTATTCATATAGGAGACGCCCAGCACATGCTCGAATTGGGCGATGCGATTACCGATATCCACATCCGCGTCGAAGACATCTACCAAGCGCCTGAGATCCGCGACCGCCTAGCCGAGGAGTTGGGCTATCCCTACCAGGTGCGCGATTGGACCCAGCTTTTTCCCGAGTTTTTCCGCTGGATTGAGTTAGAAAAATGGGCGATCTTCCTCGCGCTGAGCCTCATCGTTCTGGTCGCTGCCTTTAACATCATGTCGATCTTGGTCATGTCGGTGCTGATCAAGACGCCCGAGATTGGCATCTTGCGGACGATCGGTTGCACCGTGGGTGAGATTTATCGCATTTTCATCTATCAGGGCTTGGTCATTGGCGGCATCGGCACCTTCTTGGGTTGCTTGATCGGCTTTGCGCTCTGCTGGGCCCAACAGCACTTTGCCCTGATTTCCATTCCCGGGGACATGTATTTCATCAGTTCGTTGCCCGTGAATATGGATGTCGTGGACTTCGCACTAGTGGCGGCGATCAGCGTGGTTATTTGCTTGGCGACGTCGATTTATCCGGCGCGCAAGGCCGCTGGGTTAATGCCCGTAGAAGCCATTAGGTATATAATGTAGCATGGTGAAACAAGCCGACATCATTCTCGAAGCGCGCGGTTTGTGCAAGGTATTCAACACCGGCGGCGAAGGCTTGGAGGTGCTCAAAGGTGTGGACTTAGCGGTGCGGGCAGGCGAGCTAGTCGCGATCATGGGCGAGTCTGGAGTTGGCAAGAGCACCTTGCTGCACCTGTTGGGTACGCTCGACCTGCCGACGGCTGGCCAATTGCGGATTGCTGGCACCGACGTGCTCAATCTCGGCGATCAGGCGTTATCGCGCTTTCGCAATCGGCACATTGGGTTCGTATTCCAATTTCACTACCTGCTGCCGGAATTTACCGCGCTGGAAAATGTCTTGTTGCCGGCGCGGGTTGCTGGCGTTGATCGCCGCAAGGAGGCCCTTGAGCTGATGGATTCCGTCGGGCTAGCCGACCGCTTGCACCACCGGCCTGGGGCGCTGTCGGGCGGCGAGTGCCAGCGGATAGCCATGGTGCGAGCGCTGGTCACCCAGCCGTTGGTCGTGCTGGCCGACGAGCCGTCGGGCAATCTCGACGAGGCGACAAGCGAGTCTTTGCACGACCTGCTCGCCGGGTTGGCCCGGGAGCGCGGGCAGGCTTTTGTGGTGATGACCCACGACCGCAAATTGGCCCAGAGCATGGATCGCCAGGGGCGGATAGAAGCGGGTGTGCTGCATATGGAAGACGGTGCGACATGAAATGCGGAGTGTGCGCTAAGCGCGAGGCCGTAGTAGCCTATACCCATATCGTTGACGACGTAAAACAGACGCTCCTGCTCTGCCACCAGTGCGCTAGCGAAAAAAACATCAAGGTGCGGATAGCTCCGGCTATACAGACCAAAGATGCGCCCGTGCTGGTGAAGGAAATCAAGATAGAGCTGGCCAAGCTGGCCGGGGCCGAAGGCGACGGGGGAGTGCGCTGTCCGACTTGCGAGATGAGCTACGAGGAATTCAAGAAGATTGGTCGCCTCGGCTGCCCGCACTGTTACGATGCCTTCGCCCCACAGCTAGAGCATCTGCTCAAGCGCATCCACGGCGACAACAGGCACCGGGGCAAGGGGCCGATGGAAGCGACACAAAGTGCCCCAGTGGCCGAGGAATTGGAGCGATTGCGCGAAAAGCTGGCCCAAGCGGTGGAGACAGAGGCTTTTGAAGAGGCGGCTCAGCTCAGGGACCGCATCCGCGTCCTCGAAGGAAAATAGCCGTGAATATCGAGGACCTCGTTTACAATGCGGCTAGCTGGCTCAGCGGGGAAGGAGATACCGATGGCATGGTCGTTAGCTGTCGCGCCCGCTTAGCCCGCAATCTCGCAGCGTGGCCCTTTGCGCCAAAGACCACGCTCGAAGATCAAGAAAAAATCATTGAACAGGTCTTGATGGCCGCCCAAAAGGGCCGCCCTATGCGCGATGCGGCCTTTTTCCAAATGAACGCTCTACAAGCCAATCAGCGCCAGTTACTGGTGGAGCGCCACCTGATTAGCCCGGCTCTTGCCAAAAGCAAGGGCCAACGCGGCGTGCTCTTCAATGCGGATGAATCGCTTAGGGTAATGATTAACGAGGAGGATCACCTCCGCTTGCAGGCCATCCTCCCGGGTTTGCAAACGCACGCGGCGTGGCAGCGGGTTGATGCGCTCGACGACGCGCTCAGGAGCGAATTGGACTGGGCGCAATCGGAGCGCTGGGGCTTCTTGACGGCCTGCCCGACCAATACGGGGACGGGCTTGCGGATATCGGTACTCATCCATCTGCCGGCCTTAGTCCTGACCGAGGATATGGAGCGGGTGATGCGCGGTTTGACCCAGATGGCTTTCGCGGTGCGCGGTTTCTACGGAGAAGGTACCAATGCGGTCGGCAACCTGTTTCAGATATCCAACCAAGCCACCATGGGCGTGGCCGAAGGGGAGATCGTCGAAAAGCTCTCCGAGGTGACCCAACAGATTATGGGCTATGAAAAAGAGGCGCAGGCCGCCCTGCTGGCAGACGCACCAGCGCAAGTAGAGGACAAGGTTTGGCGGGCACATGGGATTTTGCAACATGCGCGGGTGTTGAGCGGTCAGGAGTTTATGAACTTACTATCGGCAGTGCGCTTAGGATGTTGTTTGGGGATGATCGACGGCTTGCCCCTTGGTTTTATCAACCAGCTAATGATCGTTACTCAACCATCGCATTTGCAGGCCGAAGCCGGAGCGGATCTCTCGCCGGCAGACCGCGATGTGCGCCGCGCCGAACGGGTGAGGCGGTACTGGGCCGAACAGGGGGGTTCACCTTGACAACAATTTGCCCTTTTGGTAGGTTCACAACCGAGAGTTATCCGGCAGATTTGTACTGCTCGATATTCAATTTACGCTCTCCGAAGTGTCGAAAATCAAGCTTCCTTACATTACATTACATAGACGGATTGTGGAGGATTACTAGATGAACAACATGTTCACCGAAAACGTAAAACAAGTAATGAAGCTGGCACGCGAAGAGTCGGCGCGCTTAGGCCATAACTACATTGGCACCGAACATCTGCTGTTGGGCATTATCAAGGACGGCAAGGGCAAGGCCGTGGCCGTGCTGACGAACTTGGGGTTGAGCTTGGAGACGGTTAAGCAGTCGGTGGAGGACTACGTGACGACCTCGGGCGGCACTATGGCCATCGGCGAGGTGCCCTATACTCCCCGTGCCAAACAAATTCTCGAAGTGGCGGCCAACGAGGCCAAGGAGATGAAGACGCAGTTCATCGACGTCGAACACCTGCTCTTAGCTCTGCTCAAGGACAAGGATGGGGTTGCCGCGCAGATTCTGGCCGCCTTTGGCGTCGATTACAAAACGGCCCTGGAAGAGACCTTGGCCGTGCTCGAAGGTAAGACCACTGGGCGCAAGGAAAAGGGCAAGAAGAGCAAGACGCCTTTCCTCGACCACTTTGGCCGCGACCTGACTCAGTTGGCGCGCGAGAGCAAGCTAGATCCGGTGATCGGCCGCCAGAAGGAGATTGAGCGCGTCACACAAGTGCTCAGCCGCCGCAAGAAGAACAATCCCATCCTCATCGGCGATCCAGGCGTCGGCAAGACAGCCATCGTCGAAGGGCTGGCCCAGCGCATCATTGAAAAGCGCGTACCGCAGATCCTCCTCGACAAGCGCTTGGTCACCCTCGACATGGGCGGAGTGGTCGCCGGAACCAAATACCGGGGCCAGTTTGAAGAGCGCATCAAGGCGGTGATGAACGAGCTCCAGCAAAACTCCGAAGTCATCATTTTCATCGACGAGCTACACACCATTGTCGGTGCCGGCAGTGCCGAGGGCACGTTGGATGCTTCCAATATGTTTAAGCCCGCGTTGGCGCGCGGAGAATTGCAATGCATCGGGGCCACTACCCTCGACGAGTACCGCAAGCACATCGAAAAGGACGGGGCCCTCGAGCGGCGTTTTCAGAGCATCATGGTCGATCCACCCTCGGTCGAGGACACCATTGAGATCGTCAAGGGGCTACGCTCCAGCTATGAGAGCCACCATCACGTGGAGTTTGCCGACGATGTCGTTGCCTATGCGGTGCGCCAAGCCGATCGCTACATAAGCGACCGCTACTTGCCCGACAAGGCCATTGATGTGATTGACGAGACGGGCTCGCGCGTACACCTAGCTCGGCTCAGCCCGCCGGAAGAGATCGGCCGAATTGAGGCCGAGATACAGGAGATCAACCGCAAAAAGAACGAAGCGTCCGAACGCCAGGATTTCGAGGACGCCGCCGTGCTGCGCGACAAGGCGATCCATTTGAATGAACAGCTACAAAACAAACGCCAAGCGTGGGAGGAAGCGGTCCGCGACGAAGTGGTCGAGGTGACGACAGACGACATCGCCGAGGTCATCGCCAGTATGACCGGCATCCCGATCTCGCGGCTAGCCAAGACCGAGACCGAGCGCCTGCTGGCCATGGAAGATGCACTCACAAAGAGCATCGTCGGTCAGCAACAGGCGGTCACCGCGGTTGCGCGGGCCATCCGCCGCAGTCGCGCGGGCCTACAGGATCCCAAGCGGCCCATCGGCTCTTTTATCTTTCTCGGCCCGACAGGCGTGGGCAAGACCGAGTTGGCCAAGCGGCTAGCCGAATTCCTCTTCGACGACGCCGATGCGTTGATTTCGGTCGATATGTCTGAGTACATGGAGAAATTCGCGGTATCGCGCCTGATGGGCGCACCTCCGGGCTACGTGGGGTTTGACGAGGGGGGGCAGCTAACCGAACGGGTTCGCCGCCGTCCCTATTCAGTGGTTTTGCTAGACGAGGTCGAGAAAGCCCATCCCGATGTCTTCAACATCCTGTTGCAGATTCTCGACGAGGGGCGACTCACCGATAGCACGGGCCGCAAAGTAGATTTCTGCAACACCGTGCTGATTATGACCTCTAACGCGGGTAGTCGGGATGTGGGCACGGGGGGTGTATTGGGCTTTCAGAAGTCCGATTCCGACTCGATGTACGCGCTGATGGAGGACAAGATCAACGACGCCTTGAAAAAGACCTTCAACCCCGAATTCCTCAATCGCGTTGACGACGCCATCATTTTCCACGCACTCGACAAAGAGCACATCGCCGCCATCATAGATATTCGCTTGGAGGAATTCAAAGCGCGTTTGGTACTGCAGGACATCCAAGTGCGAGTTACGCCTGGAGCCAAAACATTGCTCGCTGACAAGGGTTTTGATCAGGCGTACGGTGCTCGCTATTTGGAACGGATCATCCAGAAGATGCTCGAAGATCCGCTGGCCGAGGAGATTCTCCAGGGCCGCTTTGGCGAGGGCAGTCGCATCCGCGTCACCAAAAAAGGCGAGGGACTAGTTTTCGACGATGAGCGTCGAGGGGGTGTGGGTGAAGAGGTAAAGAAGAAGCGTGCGACCACGAACTGATATGAGAAATTTCCGCACTATACTTTTTGCAGTCGTCTCTGTGGGGTTGATGGGGAGCGCGGTCGAGGCCCAGAAGGTTGTCTCGATTGAGGTGCAGGGCGAGCTGCGCAAGGTGGCCAAGTCGCTGATACTGACTACGGTAGGTTTGGAGCCTGGAGTTGAGTTGTCGCAAGAGAACGTGCAGCAGGCGGTGCGCGATCTCCAAGGGCTCAACGTCTTTGAGGATATCCAGATATGGGGCGATCCCGTCCCCGAGGGAATCAACCTGATCATCATGGTTGAAGAATACCCAGCCTTAGAGGGTTTGCAGTTCAAGGGGCAGAAAAACCTCAAAGAAAAGGATTTCAAAGAAGCGCTGAGTTTGATCACCGGTCAGGTTATCGCGCCGAGGGATGTGGTGCGGGGCGAGCAGAAAATCCTCGACCTCTATCGCGAGAAAGGCTATCTGCGCGCTGAGGTCAAGGGCCAGACCTTTGCCGGCGTGGAAGAGGGCGAGGTATTCCTCCAATACGACATCAACGAGGGATCCAAGGTGCAGATCAAGCAAATCCGCTTGGTCCAGCACCGCACCGACGGCACGGTGATCGACAGTCGAGAGCTACCGGCGCGCAGTCCGCGGCGTCCGCAAAAATGGGATAGTCAAGGCCCGGAGCCGCGTCGGTTGGTGTCGTTGATGGAGACCAAGGAGAAGCGCTGGTGGCGCAAGGGCGAATTCAACGGCGATACGTACGAGGAGGACAAGCAGAAGCTGCTGGCGTACTATCGCAGCTTGGGCTTTCAGCAGGCAGCCATAGTGCGCGATAGCGTCTATTACGACTCGACGCGGCGGCACTTGTTCATCGATGTGGAAATCGACGAGGGGCTACAGTACCGGTTGGGCCAAGTCGCTTGGGAGGGCAACGCGATCTTCGGTACCGACGAGTTGGTGGGGAAGCTGGAGTTGCAGGAGGGGATGGTATATAGGCGTTCGGGGCCAGAGCTAGCCGATTTGGCGCGCTTTGTCTATTACGAGAAGGGCTACTTGGACACGCGAGTGGTGCCGCAGGAGACGATTCGCAACGATTCGATTGACGTGTCGTTTCAGGTATTTGAAGGGCAACCGTGGACGATTCGCAAGGTCGAGATCGCCGGCAATACCAAGACGCGGGAAAAGGTGATCCGGCGCGAGATCGAATTGCGTCCGGGCGATATTTATCAGCAGAATCTCGTCCAGGAAAGTCAGCGGCGCATAGTTCTGTTGAACTTCTTCAAAGATGTGCAAATCCAGCCCCAATATAGTTCAGGCGAGGGCGAGCGGCTGGTGGATATGGTATTCAACGTCGATGAAAGGCCAACCGGGCAAGCGTCTATGGGGGCGGGGTATTCGGACCGCGACAAGATGGTGGGCCAGATCGGGTTGCAGATTCCCAATTTCCGCGGTATGGGCCAGAGCCTGGACTTTAACTGGGAGTTCGGCACCCGACGCGAGCAGTTCCTAGTCGGTTTTACCGAGCCTTGGCTCTTCGATACCCCGACTAGTTTGTCGGTGCGCGCTTATACGCAAAACATCCAGTACTACGACTACCGGCAAGCCAGCCGCAATTCGATCCTCTGGAAATCCAAGCGCAATTCGATCAATGTGCGAGTGGGCCGGCGGTTGAAGAAGCCGGCCAACTCCAGCCTTTCGCTGGGCTATCGCCTTTACAGCCAAGGCTATTCCGACTTTGGAGAAAACGCTAGATCTACTAGCGATCGCCGTCGCTTTGAAGATCGGCTTACAAGCCGCTTTGAGTTGATTTATACGCGCGATACGCGCGACCGAGCCGAGTTCCCGACCAAGGGTACAGTTTTTAGCTACACTCCATCGGTCGCCACCTCGATCGTTGCTGGCGATGTGGACTTCCACAACCACGAAGTGAATTTCAACTACTATCGGCCGAGTTGGTGGAAGTTCGTCTGGAGTTTGGAGACCAAAGTCGCGGTTATAGATGGTTTTTCCGACTGGGACGACAACCACATTTCGTACTATGACCTGTTTACTCCGGGGGGTATTGATTACTGGGACGGACAGGTCCGGGGCTATCCGGATTACTCCTTGGGTCCGAGGGCCGACGGGATTTCCCTCGGCGGCCGCTCGATGATGGTGCTGAACCTAGAGTACCGCTTCCCGATAGCCGAGCAGCAAGTGTACGGCATCCTCTTCGCAGACGCGGGCAACGCTTGGAAGACGGTTCCCGACCTCAATCCCTTGGACCTCAGGCGCTCGCTGGGCTTTGGTTTTCGCGTCCAGACGCCGATGTTGGGGATGATCGGCTTCGACTTCGGCTATGGTTTTGACCGCAAGAAGGTCGATGGTGCGCCGGCTGGCTGGAAGACCCACTTCCAGTTCGGCCCGCAGTTTTACTAGTACCTGATCGCAGGGGCAAAAGACGAAGCCCAAGGTGTCGTCTGGCATCTTGGGCCTTCTTATGTCCGCTGTTTCACAAAATTCTGCCAAGTTGTATCTTATATAACTTACTCGGGATGAGAGCAAACAGCGATTTATAGAGAGGAACGGGTCGACGAGGGATTTGCTATGGCCAAACAGTTGATCTGCGTACTTCTCTTAATCGTTTTGATTTCTCTTGCCGGATGTGTCCCTGGCGACGGGAAACACACTGAAGCGAATCCCGCCGGGGTTTTCTGGGGAATCTGGCACGGTTGGATTGCTCCTATATCGCTCATCTGGGGCCTGTTTGACTCGGCCATCCGCCTCTATGAACCGCAAAACACAGGCTGGTGGTACGATGCTGGGTTTTACATTGCTGTTATAAGCGGTTTCGGGGGGCTATCCTTGAAGCGGCGCAATCGCAAATAGCTAATTCTTGTTCCGCCGTTGCAGCGAGAGCAGCGCAGTTGAATTAAAAATGAACGCAACTTCAATTCAATTGATTTTCGTCCATAAAGAGGAGTACGTATGAGACGCGCCCTATTGTTCGCCTTCGTCGTGGCTTGTTGCGCCACGAGTGCCTCGGCTCAGTTCAAAATAGGCTATATCGATTCGGAAGTACTCAAAGAGCGCCTGCCCGAATTCCGGGATGCGCAGCGCACGTTGGACCAGCTACGTCAGGACTATGAGAACCAAGCCAAGGACCGCGAGGCCGAGTTGCTCAAGTATCAGGAGGACTTTCAGCGGCAGGAGTTGCTGATGAGCGAGGCCCGCAAGGCGGAAATGCAGGCAGAATTCGAGGCGAAAGTTCAGCGATTGCAGCAGTTTACCCAGGAGAAATTTGGTCCTGAAGGCGAACTGATGCGCAAGAATATCGAGCTTTCCGAGCCGATCTTCAAAAAGATCAACGATGCCATTCAGGGCATGGCCGAGGAAGAGGGCTACGACTTCATTTTCGACGCCGCCGCGCCTTCGAGCGGTTTGGTCTTTGCCAAAGAGCAGTACGATCTGACCGAGCAGCTACTGGAACTGATGGAGAAGGAAAAGGAAGCACAGGAGTGAATTTAACGGAGATTCTCGAGCTGCTGCCGCACCGCTATCCGCTGCTGCTCATCGACCGCATCCTCGAATTGGTGCCTGGGGAACGCGTCGTGGCCTTGAAGAACGTGACGGCCAACGAATCGTTTTTCCAAGGGCATTTTCCCGGTTATCCGGTCATGCCCGGAGTGCTGATCGTCGAGGCACTGGCGCAAGCGGGTTGCGCGATGATGCTGCGCAGCATGGAAAATCCCGAATCCAAGGTGCCTTTTTTCGCTGGGATTGATCGCTGCAAATTTCGTCGCCCGGTAGTGCCAGGGGACCAGTTGCGGCTGGAGCTAACGGTGCTCAGGCAGCGGGGCGGGTCCTGTAAGTTGCAGGGGCGAGCACTAGTGGGGGAGGAAGTGGCGGCAGAGGCGGAGATTATGGCAGTATTGGGGGAGCGGGAAGGCCGTTGAGGAGCATCTGATGGATCGCCTTTATCACGTCCTCGAAGCGCAGCAATTCGACATAGACTTGATAGACGCCATTTTCTCTACGGCCCAAGAGATGGAGCAAGTAGTGCAGCACTACGGATCCAATATCCTCAATCGTCGGGTCATGGCGACGCTGTTCTACGAGCCTAGTACGCGTACGCGACTGTCTTTTGAATCGGCGATGACGCGGTTGGGTGGAGCAGTCATTACAACCGAGAGCGCACAGGACTTCTCTTCGGCGGCCAAGGGGGAGACCCTCGAGGATACCATTCGCGTCGTCGCCGGATACTCGGACGTGATCGTATTGCGCCACTACGAAAGCGGAGCCAGCAACCGAGCTGCTGCTATCGCTGGCATCCCGGTGATCAATGCTGGCGACGGGGCCGGGCAGCACCCGACTCAAGCCCTGTTGGATCTTTTTACCATCCAGCGTGAGATTGGACGCCTGAAAAAAATTACAATTGCTTTGGTGGGGGATTTGGCCAATGGACGGACGGTACGTTCGCTGTGCTATCTGTTGGCCAAATACGAGGGCGTTAAGATGTACTTCGTCGCGCCTGAGATAGTGAGGATGAAAGACGACATAAAGGAGTACCTGCAGCGGCACCAGGTCTCTTTCGAGGAGGTGGATGACCTACATGAGGTGGCGAGGCAGGCCGATGTCGTCTATCAGACGCGCATTCAAAAGGAGCGTTTTGGCGACCGCACTGGAGAATATGAGCAGGCGCGGGGCAAGTACATTGTCGATCACTCGGTGATAGACTGTATGCAGGAGCACGCCGTTGTCATGCACCCGCTGCCGCGCGTTGACGAGATTGACCCGGAAGTGGACGCAGATCCGCGGGCGGCCTATTTTCGCCAAGCCCACAACGGGCTTTACGTGCGCATGGCCCTTTTGCGGATGATCCTCGCTTGACCTCAGTGGTACTGCCAGATATATTGCCGGCAACCGCTTCTTATTCTTAGGAGGATCACAGATGGGTTCGAGTAAAGGCAGAATGAGGGATAAGGAATTGAGGAGTCGGCGACAGCGGCGCAAAAAGCGCTTGAAGCAACGCGCTCAGGAGGCTAAGCTGTCACCGCGGAAAAAGTAAATAGCTAAAGCTAGAGGCCACCGGCCTTGCTTGGGAGAGCCGACAGATAGGCTGTCGGCTCTTTTTGTATTGGAGGAGAAATGGAAAGGGCCCTGCGCGTCGCCATCGCCGGTGCTAGCGGCATCGGCAAGCATCATGCCAAGTGGTTCCACCGCGTCGGTGCGCAAGTCGTTGGCTTTTTGGGCCGCAGTCGGGAAAGTGCCGCTGCTACAGAGCGCGTTTTACGCGATATTTTTCCCTTTGCGGGCCGGATATATTGGGACTTGGAGCGGCTGCTGACCGAAGAAGTGCCCGATGTGGTCGATGTCTGTCTGCCGAACGAGGCCCATTTCGACTGTGTCAAATGTGCTCTCGAACGGGGCTGTCACGTACTCTGCGAGAAGCCCTTAGTCTGGCATTCGAATGGGGAGCAGCAGACGCAGATGCAGGCGCGGGCTTTGGTTGATTTGGCGAGGCAAACCAATCTGCACTTGGGCGTTTGTACCCAATACGCTGCCGCGCTGCCTTACTACCGGCAGCTATACGAAAAGGCCCGTGGTTCGCTTGCTATCATAGAATCCTTTTACGCGGAAATGGAGACCTTGGCCCGGGGGCGTCGCCGCTGCGCCGCGGAGGTGTGGATCGATATGGCACCCCATCCTTTAAGCATGCTCCTAGCTTGGATGCCAGACGGGGTCATTGAGCCTGATTCGCTACAAGTGGTTCTAGGGAGCGGAGAAGCGCGAGCCTGTTTCAATTTTGCCGACTCGGCGGGAAGTTGTCATTGCGAAATCATCGTCCGCGATCTGCACGCGGGTCAACCCCTGCGGCGATTCGGCGTTAATGGCTTTTTGGTCGATTGCACGGGGCGGTCTGCGCCCGACGGGACCTATTGCTCGGTGCTCAGCACCGGTGAATCAGAGCTAATCGGCGATGATTTTATGTCGCTGCTTATCGCCCAGTTTGCTGAGGCGGCCGTACAGCCCAAACTAGCTCCGCTCGTATCCGGCGAAGTCGGGTTGCACAACCTCGAACTTCAGCTACAAGTTCTGCAGAACACCTAAGAGTGGGTGCGGGCGCAGGTCGTAGCGGCTGAGCTTAACTACCGTCCCAACGTACCGGATTTGACCTACTGGCCCGATAATTAAAGGAGAAGCAGAATGGGAATTTCAGATCACAATATAAAGGCCCAATTTGCAGCTTTAGCCGAAATGCTCTCAGGCCAAGGGATCGAAGTCGAAGAAGTCAAAGTCAAGCTCAAAGCCCAAGAGATCGAGACACCCTCTTGGGGTTATGGCAATTCTGGGACGCGCTTTGGCGTTTTCAAACAGCCCGGTGCCGCTCGCGACGTCCACGAGCGGCTTTCCGACGCGGCCCAGGTACATAAGATGACGGGTGTCTGTCCCGGCGTGGCTTTACACATCCCTTGGGATAAAGTAGATGACTACGACGCCCTGCGGCAAGAAGCGACGGAGTTGGGGGTGTACATTGGGGCAATCAATCCCAATGTCTTTCAAGAGCCTGAATACAAATTGGGCAGTTTCGGCCATCGGGATCCGGCCGTGCGTCGCAAGGCCCTTGATCACATGCATGAGTGCGTGGAGATTATGCAGCAGACAGGGTCTACAGTCCTGAGCCTTTGGTTTGCCGACGGTACGAACTACCCGGGCCAAGACGATATCATCGAGCGCAAGCGGCGATTTGAAGAATGTCTGAGGGAGACTCACGAAGTGCTGCCCGAAGGAAAGCGGATGCTCATTGAGTACAAATTCTTTGAGCCGGCGTTTTACCATACTGACATTGCCGACTGGGGTATGGCGCTAAATTTCGCCATTAAGGCCGGACCGAAGGCCGAAGTGCTGGTCGATCTAGGGCACCATCCCCTCTCCACCAATATTGAGCACCTAGTGGCCTTACTCCTCGACGAGGGGCGGATGGGCGGTTTTCACTTCAACAACCGCAAATACGCCGATGACGATGTGACGACCGGATCGGTCAACCTCTACGAGGTCTTCCTGATTTACCACGAGATCCTCAACGCTGAGCAGCGCGGTTCCGCAGCGGCTAATATCGCCTACATGATCGACCAAAGCCATATTATCAAGCCCAAAGTCGAGGCGATGATCCAGTCTCTACTCAATATCCAGACGGCCTATGCCCGTGCATTGCTAGTCGACCGTACGGCACTAGCTGAGGCCCAGGCGGAGGACGACGTAGTGGCATGCGAAGAAATCTTGCGCAATGCCTATGACACTGATGTGCGCCCCTTGCTGGCTCTTGTCCGCCAAGAACTGGGGGCCGAAGCCGATCCCCTAGTTGCCTATCGCCGCAGCGGTTACTTCGAGCGCATTGCCATAGAAAGGCAGGGCGAATTGAAGGGTGCCGCTAGCTGGGGTTGATATGGGAGTGTTGTGTCGGTTCTATCTTTTGCGTCGATATTTTGTCTTCTCTCTTGACAGAGGAAGAATTAGATACTATTTTTCAATGTTACGCTCGATACCTGAGCGATATTGATCTTTGAAAATCGAATAACGTACATGAGGGTCCAGCGTCGAAGAGCTTGGATTTGCAAAAAGTAGTATATCAAATCTTTCTCACGGAGAGTTTGATCCTAGCTCAGAACTAACGCTTGTGGTGTGTCTTAGTCATGCAAGTCGAACGAGAAAGTCGCCTTCGGGTGGCGAGTACAGTGGCGAACGGGTGAGTAACACGTGGGCAATCTGCCCCTAGGTTGGGGATAACACTTCCAACGAGGTGCTAATACCGAAATGATAAGGCGAGTTAATGACTCGTTTTTAAAGGTGGCCTCTATTTATAAGCTACCGCCTAGGGATGGGCCCGCGTCGTATTAGCTTGTTGGTAGGGTAATGGCCTACCAAGGCGACGATGCGTAGCCGGCCTGAGAGGGTGAACGGCCACACTGGCACTGAGATAAGGGCCAGTCTCCTACGGGAGCCAGCAGTCTAGAAATTTGCACAATCGCCGAAAGGCGGATGCAGCGACACCACGTGGAGGATGAAGCCCCTCGGGGTGTAAACTCCTGTCAGAAGGGAAGAAGGCGCGGGCGTTAATACCGTCCGTTGCTTGACGGTACCTTCAGAGGAAGCTCCGGCTAACTACGTGCCAGCAGCCGCGGTAATACGTAGGGAGCGAGCGTTGTTCGGATTTACTGGGCGTAAAGGGCACGTAGGCGGGTATGCAAGTCGGTTGTGAAATCCTCTGGCTCAACCAGAGAACTGCAGTCGAAACTGCACACCTTGAGTCCAGCAGAGGGAATCGGAATCCCAGGTGTAGCGGTGAAATGCGTAGATATCTGGGAGAACATCAGTGGCGAAGGCGGATTCCTGGGCTGGTACTGACGCTGAGGTGCGAAAGCTAAGGGAGCGAACAGGATTAGATACCCTGGTAGTCTTAGCCGTAAACGATGGGTACTAGGTGTTGGAGGACATTGACCCCTTCAGTGCCGTAGCTAACGCATTAAGTACCCCGCCTGGGGAGTACGGCCGCAAGGCTGAAACTCAAAGGAATTGACGGGGACCCGCACAAGCAGTGGAGCATGTTGCTTAATTCGATGCAACGCGAAGAACCTTACCAGGGCTTGACATCCGAGGAATCTCTTGGAAACAGGAGGGTGCCTTTGGGAACCTCGAGACAGGTGCTGCATGGCTGTCGTCAGCTCGTGTCGTGAGATGTTGGGTTAAGTCCCGCAACGAGCGCAACCCTTGTCCTTAGTTGCCATCAGGTAATGCTGGGAACTCTAAGGATACAGCCTGTGATAAGCAGGAGGAAGGTGGGGATGAGGTCAAGTCATCATGGCTCTTACGTCCTGGGCTGCAAACGTGCTACAATGGCTGGTACAAAGGGTTGCGATACCGCGAGGTGGAGCCAATCCCAAAAAACCAGTCTCAGTTCGGATTGGAGTCTGCAACTCGACTCTATGAAGGTGGAATTGCTAGTAATCGCGGATCAGCATGCCGCGGTGAATACGTTCCCGGGTCTTGTACACACCGCCCGTCAAGCTAGGAAAGACGGAAACACCTGAAGTCGCGATCCTAACCGCAAGGAGGGAAGTGCCGAAGGTGGAGCTGTCGATTCGAGCTAAGTCGTAACAAGGTAGCCGTACCGGAAGGTGCGGCTGGATCACCTCCTTTCTAAGGGGGATTATTGGGAGCTTGACTCCCGACATTATCCGCCTAGGTCAATGTTTTACTCTTTGACATGCCCTCATGTGCGTTATTCGATTTTCGGGGGTATAGCTCAGGTGGTTAGAGCGCACGCCTGATAAGCGTGAGGTCGGTGGTTCAATTCCACCTACCCCCACCATTCAGGCTTTTTGCTCTTTGACAATCGAATACAGGTTCACACCAATTTAAGTAATCTAAGGTTTACCGAGTGGAAGCACGTTATGTGCTTACTGCTCGAGACACCGTGATGCATTACCTCTAGTAGTGTTGTGACAGTGATTTTTGGTCAAGCTACAAAGGGCGTACGGTGGATGCCTTGGCACGAGAAGGCGATGAAGGACGTGATAAGCTGCGATAAGCCTCGGGGAGGTGCAAATAACTTTTGATCCGGGGATTTCCGAATGGGGCAACCCAGTGCAGGTCATGCTGCACTACCCTCGGATGAACACATAGTTCGAGTGGAGCAAACGGGGGGAACTGAACCATCTAAGTACCCCTAGGAAAAGAAAGCAACCGCGATTCCCCTAGTAGTGGCGAACGAACGGGGAACAGCCCAAACGGCCTGTATGTTAAAGCCAGCACGCGTTGTACAGGTGGGGTTGTGGGGCGTCATTCGTCAAGAGTGCTGACTTGACGGGAAGTTACCAATCGACACCATAGTCGAAGTGTTCTGGAAAGTTCTACCACAGAAGGTGATAGTCCTGTAGGCGAAATGGTAGTCGACTTCCCTATGACGTTCCCGAGTACCACGGGGCACGGGAAACCCTGTGGGAAGCTGGAGAGACCACTCTCCAAGGCTAAATACTCTCTCGTGACCGATAGTGCACTAGTACCGGTGAGGGAAAGGTGAAAAGTACTCCAAGAAGGAGAGTGAAATAGTACCTGAAACCGTACGCTTACAAGCAGTCGGAGGGGGTTTGTCCCCTGACGGCGTGCCTTTTGCATAATGAGCCGACGAGTTACTTGTATGCAGCGAGGTTAATTCACTCAGTGAAGGAGCCGTAGCGAAAGCGAGTCTGAATAGGGCGTTCAGTTGCATGCAGTAGACCCGAAGCCAGGTGATCTACCCATGGCCAGGATGAAACGGGAGTAAAATCTCGTGGAGGTCCGAACCGCCGAACGTTGAAAAGTTCTCGGATGAGCTGTGGGTAGGGGTGAAAGGCCAATCAAACCTGGAGATAGCTGGTTCTCCCCGAAATAGCTTTAGGGCTAGCCTCTTGTAAAAGAGTCGTGGAGGTAGAGCACTGGATCGGCTAGGGGGCTTACCCGCTTACCAAACCGAACCAAACTCCGAATGCCATTGACTTGTTTCAAGGGAGTCAGCGTACGAGGGATAAACTCCGTACGCGAGAGGGAAACAACCCAGATCGCCAGCTAAGGTCCCTAAGTGTAAGCTAAGTGATTAAAAGGATGTGAGATTGCTGAGACAGCTAGGATGTTGGCTTAGAAACAGCCATCATTTAAAGAGTACGTAATAGTTCACTAGTCAAGTGATCTTGCGCCGACAATGTACCGGGGCTAAGCTTACCACCGAAGCTGCGGACTTCGCACTTCGTTCGCGAAGTGCGGATTGGTAGGGGAGCGTTCCATAGTAGGCCGAAGGTGAACCGCAAGGTTCACTGGACGAGATGGAAGTGATTATGTCGGCATGAGTAGCGATAAAGCGGGTGAGAATCCCGCTCACCGAAAATCTAAGGTTTCCTGGGCTAGGCTCGTCCTCCTGGGGTTAGTCGGGACCTAAGCTGAGGCCGAAAGGCGTAGGCGATGGGAAACAGGCTAAATATTCCTGTACCACTTATAGCGCGTTCGAGCTATGGGGTGACGCAGAAGTGAAAGGTCAGCCAGCGATTGGAAATGCTGGTCTAAGCTCGTAGGGGGGCCAACTAGGTAAATCCGGATGGCCGCTAACCCCGAGAGGCGATGGGGAGCCGTCTAACGGCATAAACTGACCCTAATCATGCTGCCTAGAAAAACCTCTATGTGAGTTCTGTAGGTGCCCGTACCGCAAACCAACACAGGTAGATGAGGAGAGTATCCAAAGGTGCGCGAGTGAACCCTCGTTAAGGAATTCGGCAAAATGATCCCGTAACTTCGGAAGATGGGATGCCCTCAGTAGGTGAAGCCCCTCGCGGGTGGAGTCCAAAGGGGCCGCAGAGAAACGGGCTGGGCGACTGTTTACCAAAAACACAGGTCTCTGCTAAGCCGCAAGGCAATGTATAGGGACTGACACGTGCCCGGTGCTGGTAAGTTAAGAGGATTAGTTAGCTCTTTCGAGAGCGAAGCTTTGAATCGAAGCTCCAGTAAACGGCGGTCGTAACTATAACGATCCTAAGGTAGCGAAATTCCTCGTCGGCTAAAAACCGACCTGCACGAATCGTGTAACGACTTGGCCGCTGTCTCAACGAGGGACTCGGTGAAATTGTAGTTCCGGTGAAGATGCCGGATACCCGCGGCAGGACAGAAAGACCCCGTGAACCTTTACTACAGCTTGGTATTGGATTTTGGCACTGTATGTGTAGGATAGGTGGGAGGCTATGAACCGGGAACGCCAGTTTTCGTGGAGCCGACCTTGAAATACCACCCTTGCCTTGTTAAAGTTCTAACCTTGGTCCTTTGATCAGGATCGGAGACAGTGCCAAGTGGGTAGTTTAACTGGGGCGGTTGCCTCCTAAAAGGTAACGGAGGCGCCCAATGGTTCCCTCAGCGCGGTCGGTAATCGCGCGTAGAGTGTAAAGGCATACAGGGAGCTTAACTGCGAGACCTACAAGTCGAGCAGGTGCGAAAGCAGGGCTTAGTGATCCGACGGTTGCGCGTGGAAGCGCCGAAGCTCAACGGATAAAAGGTACTCCGGGGATAACAGGCTCATTGCCCCCAAGCGCCCATAGCGACGGGGCAGTTTGGCACCTCGATGTCGGCTCAGCGTATCCTGGGGCTGGAGAAGGTCCCAAGGGTTTGGCTGTTCGCCAATTAAAACGCTACGCGAGCTGGGTTCAGAACGTCGTGAGACAGTTCGGTCCCTATCCGCCGTGGGTGTAGGATATTTGAGGAGATCTGACCCTAGTACGAGAGGACCGGGTTGGACGGACCTCTGGTCTACCAGTTGTTCCGCCAGGAGCACCGCTGGGTAGCTACGTTCGGAAGGGATAAACGCTGAAAGCATCTAAGCGTCAAGCCCACTCCAAAACTAGATATCCCGTAGGGTTAACCTACCTAAAGGCCCCTCGTAGACTACGAGGTTGATAGGTTGCAGGTGGAAGCGCAGCAATGCGTGAAGCCGAACAATACTAATTGGCCGTGCGGCTTGACTAATTTATTGTCGCAGCAATACTGGAGTTTTGCATCGCTTTTGGTGTGAGCCTGTATTCGGTTGTTGAAGAGAATTTGATTTTTCCGGTGGTTATAGCGGAGGGGCAACACCTCTTCCCATTCCGAACAGAGCCGTTAAGCCCTCTTGCGCCGATGGTACTGCTGGGGTCGCCTAGTGGGAGAGTAGGACGCTGCCGGATTTTTTTGAAGCCCATCCCTTTAGGGGTGGGCTTTTTTGTGTCTTATGGAAATACCTTGACAACGCCAATGTGGGCCAATTAATTAAGCACTTCTCTTAATTCAGGAGGGGTCAAATTGAGCGAACGAACGAGGAATTTTTCTCTGTGTGGCCATAGCGGCGCGGGTAAAACAGCACTGTCGGAGGCAATATTATTCAACATGGGCGTCGTAAACCGCTTGGGACGCATTGATGACGGGACGACGACATCAGATTGCGATTCGGCCGAGATTGAGCGCCAGATTTCGCTCAAGGTCTCTTTGCTAAATGGCCAGTGGCGGGATCATCGCCTCAACCTAATGGATACGCCGGGCTATGCAGACTTCATCTCCGAGGCCAAGGCGGCGCTGCGCGTGTCCGACGCGGCAGTCTCTGTCGTCGATTCGGTTACCGGAGTGGAGATCGGCACCGAGCGGACTTGGAATTTTGCTGCTGATTACAATTTGCCCCGGGTGTTACTCATCAATAAGATGGATCGCGCCGATGCCGACGCCGGTCAGATCCTAGAAATGGTTCAAGAGCGTTTCGGGCGCCAAGTCGTGCCTTTGCAAATGGCGGTAAACCCCGGTGAGGGATTCAACCATATTGTCGATTTGGTTACCATGAAAGCCTATGCGTACCAAGATGGTAAGGCCGCTGAAGGAGACATACCTGACGAGATCCAGAGCCGCGCTGAAGAGTTGCGCGAGCAGCTAGTGGAATCCATCGCCGAGACCGACGAAGAATTGATGGAGAAGTATTTCAGCGAGGGCGAATTGACCCCAGAGGATATAGTTGCTGGTTTGCGCCAGGCCATGTTACGGCTCGAAATTTTTCCGGTCTTTTTCGGAGATGCCTACAACAATGTCGGCATAGATCGGCTGCTCGACGCCTTAGTGCAATACGGGCCGTCGCCGGTCGAGGCTGCAGGACTCAGATTCGAGGATGGTGAGGGACAGGAAGTTGAGCTTGCAGGTACCGCTACTGAGTCCTTGGCTGCTTTAGTGTTCAAGACCTTGGCCGAGCAGCACGTAGGTGAGCTTTCTCTGCTGCGCCTCTTCTCTGGAGCGCTCAAGCCCGGCGATGAAGTGGCCAACTCAAGCAATCGCACGACCGAGCGCATTGGTCAGATCTATCACCTCAACGGCAACAGGCGGACCGAAGTCGAAAGTGCCGAGGCTGGCGATATCGTCGCCTTAGTCAAACTCAAGGACACCCATACGACCGATACGCTTTGCGCCAAGGGCGAGTTGCTACAACTTCCGGGCATTGAATTCCCCGAGCCGCTAATTCGCGTGGCTATTCACGCCAAGGAGCAGGGCGGCGAGGAGCGTATGGCCACCGGGCTTTCCCAGTTGCACCAGGAAGATCCAAGCTTCATCATGAAATACGATGGCGAGGTCAGCCAAACGATCCTCCTTGCCCAAGGCGAGTTACATCTGGAAACTATCATTAGCCGCCTGAAAGAGCGCTTTAGCGTGGAGATCGATATGGAGGTGCCGCGGATTCCTTATCGAGAAACGATCCGCGGCAACGCCGATGCGCAGTACCGGCACAAGAAACAGTCGGGCGGACGGGGGCAGTTTGGCGAAGTGTTTCTGCGCATTGCTCCCAAGGGGCGGGGTGAAGGTTTTGAGTTTCTCAATAAGGTCGTCGGCGGCAATATCCCGAGCAACTTCATCCCTGCGGTGGAAAAGGGCATTGTCGAGACGCTGAGCCAAGGCCCAGTGGCCGGTTACCAAGTCATTGATGTGGCTGTTACCGTGTACGACGGTAAGCACCACCCGGTGGACTCAGACGAGGTTTCTTTTAAGTTGGCCAGCTCTCACGCTTTTAGGGATGCCTTCCTCAAAGCCAAACCGATCCTGCTAGAACCTATCTACCATCTGGAGATTACGGTGCCCGAGGAGTTTATGGGCGACGTAATGGGCGATCTCTCGTCGCGGCGGGGTCGGATCAGCGGTATGGACACAGCCGGCCATTTCCAGGTCATCCACGCCGAGGCCCCCTTAGCCGAAATAGACCGTTACGCGACGTTGCTGCGCTCAATGACGCAGGGCAAGGGATTCCACGCGCAGAGATTCGACCGCTACGAGGACGTACCCGGGGATATCATGGCTAAAATCATCGATGATTCGCAGAAGAATAAGGGAAGAGAAGCGGCGTAAGCAGCTTGCTTTCACTCGTTGTGAAGGGCTGTCGGCCAAGTGGTCGGCGGCCCTTTGCTTTTTGGATTGCGTGGATTTTTTTATCTTAATATCGTCATATAAAACGGCCGATTTTCCCCGAGCAATGCTTCTGCTTTGACAGAGGAAGTGAGTGCGGGAATTAGCAAGGAGATAAAGCCGATGTCCGGCCACTCCAAATGGAGTACGATCAAGCGCAAAAAAGGTGCTAACGACGCCAAGCGCGGCAAGATATTTACGAAGTTGATCCGCGAGCTTTCAGTGGCCGCCCGCAGCGGAGGTGATGAGGAGACCAACCCGAGTTTGCGCACTGCAGTCCAGAATGCCAGAGCGGCCAATATGCCCGCGGCAACAATTGAGCGTGCCATACGCCGCGGCACCGGCGACGAGCCGGGGGCGGTGTACGAGGAATGCCTCTTTGAAGGCTATGGACTCGGTGGGGTGGCCATCATAGTCGAAGCCCTGTCGGACAACCGCAACCGCACGGTTTCCGAAATCCGCCACGTATTCACTAAGTACAACGGCAACCTCGCAGAGAGTGGGGCGGTAGCTTGGATGTTTGAACACAAGGGCATTATCGAAGTGGACAAGGCCAATGTTTCCGAAGACGATCTCCTGCTGGCGGTCGTAGATGCGGGGGGCGAGGATATCCAGGACGGCGACCAAGTCCACGAAGTGATGACTCCAAGCACCGACTTGGAGCCAGTTAAAAAGGCACTGGAGGATAACGGCATTGCCTTCGCCCAAGCGACGTTGGCTTGGATGCCCAAACGCGAAAATGTGCTCGAAGTACAAGGCGAAGATGCCGAGAAAATCATCCGCCTCCTCGAGGCCTTGGAGGATTTAGACGATGTACAGAAGGTCTTTTCCAATTTCGATCTCCGAGAAGACGAGTTCGAAAAACTTATAGCTCAGGCCTAGTGGGTCTTCGCTTTGCTTGTTCTTGGAGTAGATCCTAGCAGCACGAGCACTGGCTACGGCTTAGTCGAATATAGCAAGCGCAAGGCCCGCTATGTTGCCTGCGGCTGCATCCGCCCTAGGGAAGGTGAGTTTGAGGATCGGCTGGTTTACATGTTCGACGAGATGACGCGGCTCATCGGCGAATACGCCCCAGACGAGGGCGCGATCGAAACCACGTTCTATGGCAAGGACGCCGCAGCGGTGGCCAAGCTGGGCCAAGCGAGAGGTGGCCTGATCATCGCCATGCGCAAAGCGGGCTTGCCCATTGCTCACTATACGCCGACGACGGTTAAAAGGTCGGTGACCGGGAATGGCCAAGCGACCAAGCAACAGGTCCAGTTCATGGTGGCCAGCAACTTGGGTCTGAAGGGACGGCCCAAGCCCCTTGATGCATCAGACGCCTTGGCCATTGCGCTATGCCACACCCAGCAGTCCGGCCGGGTTGTATGCGAAGGCCAAGGGCAGCGCAAGCCCGAGATAGAGGCCTTGCTCAATCGCATGGTCCGGCGTTAGGTATATCCGTGATCACACACCTGCGCGGAACACTCCTGTCCAAATCACCTACCCATGCCGTCGTCGACGTCGGGGGCGTGGGGTATGGCTTGGCCATATCCCTGATAACTTTCGACCAACTACCCCCAGCCGCTGAGGCGGTTCATTTATCTACCTACCTTTACGTGCGCGAAGACCGCATGGAGCTTTTCGGCTTTGCCGATGAGGAAGAGCGAGAGGTCTTCGAGTTGCTAATCGGCGTTTCGGGCATTGGCCCTCATTCGGCGCTAACCGTGCTGTCGGGCACGACCTTGAGCGACTTGCAGGAGGCCATCTTGCAGGAGCGCGTAGCCGAACTGACGGCGATCAAGGGCATTGGTCGCAAGACCGCGGAACGCTTGGTGCTCGATCTAAAGGATAAGGTCCGCTTGAGTGCCCCAGCGACCGGCGAAGCGGCCTTGGCGGCCCATGCTGGCGCGAGCGAGGAGGCGGCAAAGGCACTGATGACGCTGGGATACGCAGCACCTGCCGCTCGCCAAGCGGTGCGCAAGGCCATCGAAAAGCACGGCACCGACCTGAGTGTACAACAGCTAATCAAACTAGCCCTCAAGGAGCGCTGAAGGCTCGGCTATGGACCATCGACCAATAGATCCTAATAGCGGAGATGCCGACCTTCAGTTCGACAATACGCTGCGTCCTCAGTCCCTTGCCGAGATGCTGGGCCAAGAGAAGACCAAGCAGCAGCTAGGCATTGCCATTGAAGCCGCTCGGCAGCGCGGCGAGGCCATGGATCACGTGTTGCTGTACGGTCCGCCCGGTCTGGGCAAGACGACGCTTTCGTATGTGATCGCCAAAGAGTTGGGCGTTGAAATCTATCCTACTTCAGGGCCTTTGCTTGAGCGTCCGAGCGACTTGGCTGGCATGCTCACGACCATGGAGCCACGCGATGTGCTCTTCGTCGACGAGATTCACCGCGTCAACCGCGTGGTCGAGGAATACCTGTACTCGGCGATGGAGGACTTCAAAATTGACATCATAATCGACCAAGGCCCGGCGGCCCGCTCGGTCAGCGTCCCGCTGGAACCTTTCACTTTAGTAGGGGCCACGACGCGCCAGGGCCTGTTGACTTCGCCGATGCGCTCTCGCTTTGGGCTTAATGCCCACCTCGACTACTACTCGGTCGCCGAACTCGCTGAGATCGTCAAGCGCGACGCTCGTCTGCTGAATTTATTGGTTTCAGAATCGGGCGCGATGGAAATTGCCCGTCGATCCCGCGGTACGGCGCGGATTGCCAAGCGCTGGTTGCGCCGTGCGCGCGATTTTGCCCAAGTGGAAGGCGAAGGCGAGATCAATGCCGAGGTGGTGCAAAAGGCACTCATCATCCACAGCGTTGACGAGATGGGGCTCGACGAGATGGATATCGCGTTGCTGCGGGCCATTATCGAAAAATTCAACGGCGGTCCGGTCGGCGTGAGCAATCTGGCGGCCATAATCGGCGAGGAGGCCGAGACACTCGAGGAAGTGGTCGAGCCGTACTTGATCAAGGAGGGGTTTATCAAGCGCACCCCCAAGGGCCGCGTGGCCATGCCGCGAGCTTGGGATCGCCTCGGCCTCGAGCCACCACCAAGCCCGGGCAATCAATTGGAGCTTCTATGAGCGCGCACGGCCGCAGCGTGATTCTGGCGTTGGATACGGCTACTCCGGTCGGTAGCGTGGCGCTCTGCGCGGCAGAAAGGATCGTCGTCAGCCGCTATTTCGATGTGGGATTGCAGCATTCACAGCGGCTGTTCAGCGAGGTGGAGGCAGCACTAGAGGCCGCAGACATGGATGTCGGGGAAGTACGGGCCGTAGCCGTCGCGATTGGGCCGGGGTCGTTTACTGGCCTGCGGATCGGGCTAAGCGCAGCTAAGGGCTTGTGTTTGGCCGCGGCCAAGGATCTAGTGACCGTCTCAACGCTGGAAGCACTGGCTGCCCGTCTGCCCTTTGCTTGCCTGCCCGTCTGCCCGGTCCTCGACGCGCGCAAGCGCGAGGTCTATGCCGCTCTCTACGACACGGCGACGGGCGTTCCGGTCGAATTGGCATCGCCCCGGGCCATCGCGCCAGCGCATTTGGCCCGAGAGCGGGCTAGCGCGGCGACGATTTACACCGGAGACGGAGCCACGGCCTATCGCGATCTGCTTGCGGGCAACTCGGCCGCGCAATTTGCACCCCTGTCCTGTGCCCGTCCCGACGCTGGGACTATTGGCTGGCTGGCGCTGTCCAAGCTAGAGAGGGGCCAGACTGCGGACTTGGATTCAGTGGAACCCGAGTACTTGCGCTCGCCCGACGCTCGTCCCCTAGCGCGGGCATGAGCGGCGAGGGTCGCTTCGTTCTGCTAGAGCCAATCCACCTACATCGCCTGATGGAGATTGAGCGAGGCTCTTTCGCCAATCCGTGGAGCGAGGCCGATTTTTGCTACTTATTTGCAGATAGAGATTCCCTGTGTTTGGGGCTTTTGCACAGCGGCGAACTGATCGGCTACGCGCTGGGTTATTTCGCCGGCCGCGATTTTCACCTCGCTAATCTCGCGGTGGATCCAGCATGTCGGCACCGAGGGGGGGCTGGGCAGTTGTTGGGGCGGATATTGCGCTTGGCCGCAGAGCAGGGAGCTAGTCGTTGTGCGCTCGAAGTGCGCTCGGCGAATCGGGCCGCGCGGGTGCTCTATCGCAAGGCGGGATTCCGAACCGTAGGGCGGCGGGCGGCGTACTACAGAGATCCCCCGGACGCCGCCGTTTTAATGGAGCGCAACATAGAGATTTTGTAATTTATTTATTATACTTACGCTCTTTCTCGACAAATAACCGTCAAAGCCTATAACAGTAGAAGAGGGACGCGATGGCCGAAGTAATTCTGAAAAATATCCGCAAGGTGTACGACAAAGAAGTGGTGGCGGTGGACGACGCCAATATCGAGATCAAGGACAAGGAGTTCGTGGTACTCGTCGGCCCTTCGGGCTGCGGCAAGTCCACGACACTGCGGATGATTGCCGGGCTTGAGGAAATCACCGCAGGCGAGATTTCGATAGATGGGACGATCGTCAACGACGTGCCCCCCAAGGACCGCGACATCGCCATGGTCTTCCAGAATTACGCGCTCTACCCGCACATGAGCGTCTATCAAAACATGGCCTTTGGGCTTAAGCTGCGAAAATATCCCAAAGACGAGATTGAGGCGCGGGTCCAAGAAGCGGCCGATATACTCGGCATCCAAGACTTACTAGAGCGCAAACCCAAAGCGCTTTCGGGCGGTCAGCGCCAACGCGTGGCGGTGGGGCGCGCCATCGTCCGCAAGCCCAAGGTATTCCTCTTTGACGAACCGCTCTCCAACCTCGATGCCAAGTTGAGGGTGCAGATGCGCACCGAGATCAGCAAGTTGCACAACCGCCTAGGGGCTACCATGGTGTACGTGACGCACGACCAAGTCGAGGCCATGACTATGGGAGACCGGATCGTGGTCATGCGCGATGGCCTAATCCAGCAGATCGACAAGCCTCTCCATCTCTACAACAAACCCGTCAACCAGTTTGTCGCCGGCTTTATCGGCAGCCCCTCCATGAACTTCATTCGCGGTACGCTGTCCTCCAACGGCAGCGGTCTAGTCTTCGACGAAGGCAATGTGCAACTGGCTCTGCCCGTCGGCTACGGCGAGCAGCTAGGCAGCTACTTGGGGCAGGAGGTGACATTGGGCATCCGCCCGGAAGACATCCACGACCCGGATACCATTGGCCGCAATGTCGAGACCGTCGAAATTGCGGCCAGTGTCGAAGTGGTCGAACCCATGGGCAACGAGGTCTTCCTCAACCTGACCACCGGCAAGACCGCTTTCGTCGCCCGCGTCGATCCGCTACACATGCCGCAAGTTGACCAAACGGTAAGGTTGGCCGTCGAGATAGACAAAGCCCACTTTTTTGCTCTGGACAACCAAGAGAGCCTGTTGCAGAAATAGGGATTGGCTTGTACCGCACGGGCGGCACCCCGCATTCCGGGGAGTTTAGCGATCTGGCTCGTCGAGATCGGGCTGGGGCCGTGGCCGCAGCTTGGCTCGAATCGGGCCGCATCCCTCATGCGGTTCTCATCTGCGGGGCCGAGGGAACCGGCAAACGGCGCTTTGCGCTCGCGTGGGCGAAAGCCCTGCTGTGCGTTGGTAGTGGCTCCTCCGCCTGCAATCGCTGCCCGAGTTGCCGCAAGGTCGCTTCGCTCATGCATCCCGACCTCCACACCGCATTGCCGCTACCTCCTCGCCGAGGCAAGCAGAAGTTTTCGCCTGCGGACTTGCGCGAGTCCGTAGTAGAGTACGTCCGCGACGCGAGTGCGGCTCTGCCCAGCAATGCCAATATCGCGGTTGAGCACCTGCGCCAGTTGCAACGGGAACTGGCGTTTACGCCGACGGAATCCCGGCGCAAAGTTGGCCTGATCTTCGCCGCCGAGCGGATGCACCCGGCGGGTGCCAATTCGCTGCTCAAGCTCTTGGAGGAGCCGCCGGGCCGGGCCGGCGTCGTGCTGGTTTCGGCGGCACCGGAGCGTCTCCTGCCTACCGTGCTCTCGCGCTGCCAGCGCATGGTTTTGAGTCCCTTAGATGACACCACCTTGCGGGCGCAGCTCGAACTAGACGGCGTGGCCGGGGAGCGCTTAGAGCTTGCTGTGCGCATGGGGGCTGGCTCGTTGCAGCAGGCCAAAGAGGTGGCTGCTGGGGCGTTTGACGGAACGCGGCAGTTGGTCGAGTCGTTTCTTACGGGTGGCTCGGAGCAGCGAGACGAGGTCTATTGGAACGTCCTCGAGGAGTTGGGGGGGGACCGGGGTCAGCTAGAGCGTTTTTTGCAAGTCTGCGGCCTGTATCTACGGGACCTCTTCCTGTTGGCGCACGGCCGAGACGCGTCCGTCGTCCAGGTAGATCGGCGTCCTTATTTAGAAAACCTGCTAAAGAAAATAGACGCTGCCCGAGTCGCCTTGGAAATTGACCGGGCGGCCGAGGCCTTGGGGCACAATGCCAATCCGCAGTTGGTGCTGACCGACCTGTGGCGAGGCTTGCGCCGCGGGCGGCCAGTGCTGGTGCTCCCACCCGACCCCAGCTTGGCGAGGACGCGGCGTTGGTAAACGCCCACCGACTGCGGCCGCGCTTTGCCCAGCACTTCCTCGTCGCTCGGGGTGTCATAGAGGCCATTGCTGGGCTAGTGCGTCCGGTTACTGGCGAGGTGGTCGTCGAGATCGGGCCGGGCCGGGGCGCGTTGACCGAGGTGCTGCTCGCTTCTGTGGATCGCCTAGTGGCCGTGGAAATCGATCGCGACTTGGTGGCCTTGCTCCGCACGCGCCAAGATGTGCGTAGGTTGCGCTTGATCGAAGGAGATATTCTGCAAGTCGATCTCGGGGAGATCTTGCGGGACGCGGCCGGGTGCCGGCTGCTGATTGTCGGCAATCTTCCCTACAATATCACCGCTCCGCTGATCTTTCACCTTCTCGCACACGCCGATTGTATCAGCCGTGCCATCGTCATGGTCCAACGCGAAGTGGCTCAGCGCTTGGTCGCGAGCCCCGGTTCAAAGGATTACAGCTTGCTGTCGGTGCTGGTGGCCATGCGCGCTGAGGTGGAGATGCGCTTGCAGGTGGAGCGCGATAGCTTTCGGCCCGTGCCGGCTGTGGATTCGTCCGTAGTCGAGTTGCGCTTTGCCCCCAAGCCCCGCTACTCAGTAAAAGACGTGGGCTGTTTCGACCGCTTGGTGCGCCGGGCCTTTGGCCAGCGGCGCAAGATGCTGCGCAATTCGCTCCTCGGCCTCAATCCCGAGGGCGGGCGGCCTTGGCTAGAAGATCTGGGCCAGCAGGCGGGTATCGAACTGACGCGCCGCCCGGAGGAATTGTCGATAGAGGAATTCATCCGGCTGAGCGACACCTGCTCGAGCTTGGGAAAGGAAAGGCCGTGAAACCGGTCTTGTGGCACGTGAGTTGGCTCGTCTTGGCCGCATGGGCGGCGGCCGATGCGCAGTACTCGCTCAACTTCAGCCGATCCAGTACCCGAACCTCTTGGAAGCACCGGTTGCCTAGCTGGAACTACTCGACGCCCGTGCTGTTTTCGGCGGTGGAGGACTCGACTTCCAAGCTGACGATTACCGCATCGGCGAATATGGGGTTTACCCTCGACGATCGCAGCGGCGGCAAGAGTTGGCAGGACAATGCCTCTGGCCGAACTTCGATCAACTATCCCATTCTCGGCCCAAAGGCCACCATCAGCCTCGGTGCCAGCATGAACACCAGCAACCGAACGCTACAGAAGCAGAAGACACACAGGCGCTCCTTTAACTTTGGATTTAGGTCCAAGCCGTTGAGTAGCGGCCCATTCAAGAGCCTGAGCACCAGCCTGACCCCGAGCCTAATCTCTGCCACCCGCGCTACCCGTGCTAACCTCGATAGCACTATCGAGGAGGCCGGGATCCGCTACAATGCTTCGCTGAGGGTCTCGCCCGACGTCGAGATTGCGGGCAAGAAGCTGAACAACTCGATTTCGCTAAGCAAAATAGACGATACGCTCGAGCACAACAAAGATCGCAGCGAGCGGCTGAGCGGCAACGTGAGCTATACCTTCCCCGGCGAGGTGCGCGTCGGTCTAAGTATGTCTGAGAACCGCTCTCAGAAAGGCTTCACGCGCCGCGCCATCAGCGCGGCCGTAGCCGGCGAGGCCGTGCTGCGCGACACGGTGGTCAGCGCCGAGCTATCGGAAACGCGCGGTACTAGCGTTTCCTCCAACATAGAATTCGATTTGGGGCGCTTCAAAATAAAAAACCGCGCTTCTTACAGTCAGAACGAGCGCACCAACACCGCCAACGCGGTCCAGGACTTAGACAACCGCTTCTTCGGCACCGACCGCCTCGGCGAGAACTTTAGCTGGGATGCCTCCCTTTCGGGTAAGTTGGTCGAGAAGCTAGTTCTCAACACTAGCGTCCGCTTCAAAGGCAGCAATGTGCGCAGGCTGGCGGTGTGGGTACCCGATACCAGCCTTTGCGATAGCCACTTCACGCGCTCGGCGGACGGAACGTGCCGCGATCCAAGCTCCGACCTCGGCGACCGCAACCTCTTTCTCAACGGCTCTCTCAACTGGCCTTTATCCGATGTACACTCGCTGCGGCTGGCGACCTTTGGCGAGATCAAACGCTCGGAGAATCCAGGGGACCCCAAGCAGGATCGCGACACCTTCAACAACAGCGTTACCCTCAGCTACGACGCTACCCTGCGCTCGGGCACCAAGCTCAACGTCGATCTCAAAAACAGCTTTTTGCACCGCGTGAACATGCACGCCACCCGCGCCGGAGACAACTCGCGCAACCGCGACATTTCGCTCAATATCGGCACTAACTACCAGCGTTTGGGCGCGTCCTTTTCGCACAGATTCAGCGTCTCGGCAAGGCGCACCATTTACGATTTCGACCGCCAAGTCAATCGCCGCGAGTCGTCGCGCAAAAGCAATATCCGCCGCGGCTGGAGCATGGGGCACTCGCTGCGGCGCAAGGTCTTCGACGACCTCTCGCTCAACACGCGCTACAACTACTCGGCCGACGATGACGGCACCTTGATCTTGGAAAACGGTGCCCAGATTGTCGAAGAGGAAAACGCCAGATACTCCATCCAATTCGGCATGACCTACTCGCCCAGCTCTGGCTACTCGGCCGGCGCAAGCTACGCCTACAAGCTCTCCCGCAAGTGGGATTACGATTATTCCACGCTCCCACAGTCGCGCTCCCTCAACCGCTCCAATAAACACCGGACGCTGTCGGCGAACTTCAACTACAAGCCGGTCGGCAGCGACAACAAGCTCATCTTGCGCGGCAGCCGCAATCACCAGCGCAGCGGTACTTTTAACAGCTTGACTGTAACCTATACGCGATCGCTGTAATCGCTTAACACTGGTAACAGTTTCGCAGTGGTGTTACCTTAATTAATCGCATACTTGCCCAAGGAGATTTTCTGCATGCCCCTACCCAAATGCGATAAAATCTGGTTCAATGGCCAATTGGTCGATTGGGACGACGCCAAGATCCACGTGCTCTCTCACGTAGTACACTACGGATCGAGCGTCTTTGAAGGCGTTCGCTGTTACAAGACAGCGAAAGGCTCGGCCGTATTCCGCCTCGACGAGCACGTCAACAGGCTATTTGATTCCGCCAAGATCTACCGCATGGAAATTCCCTATACGCGAGCGGAGATCAGAGAGGCCATCCTCGAGACGATCCGCGTCAACCAACTCGCGGCCTGCTATATCCGCCCGGTCGTCTTCCGCGGCTATGAGAACTTGGGAGTTGATCCGATGGGATGCCCGGTTGACGCAGTGATCGCCGTTTGGGAGTGGGGAGAGTACCTCGGAGAGGCCGCGCTCAAAAACGGCGTTTCGGTCTGCACCTCGTCGTGGAATCGCATGGCCCCGAATACGTTCCCCGCCTTGGCCAAGGCCGGCGGCAACTACCTCAGCTCGCAGCTCGTGAGAATCGAAGCCAATGCGAACGGCTATGACGAGGGCATTGTCTTGGGAACGGATGGATTGGTGAGCGAGGGCAGCGGCGAGAACATCTTTGTCGTCAAGAACGGCTCGATTTACACGCCCGAGTCGTGTTTTGCCATCCTGCCGGGCATTACCCGCCACACCGCCATTACTCTGATACGCGATCTGGGGATGCGAGTCGAGCAGCGCGGTATTCCGCGTGAGTTCCTCTACATCGCCGACGAGGTGTTCTTCACTGGCACGGCCGCCGAAATCACGCCGATCCGCGCCATAGACCAAGTGCAGGTCGGCTGTGGAAAGTGCGGGCCGATCACCGCGCAGATACAAGACGCCTTTTTCGCAGTGGTTCGCGTCGAAGTCGAGGATCGGCACGGGTGGCTGACCTTTGTGTGATGGATTGGGTATAGCTAATACAAAGGAAAGAATATGCCGAAAGTTAGAATGTTCGTAGTGGTTGCTTGGCTGGGCATCTGCGTCGTCGGCCATGCCGCAGCTGAGGAAGGGGCATGGGAGGTGATACAGAAAATTCTCATAAGTACCAAGGATATCGTCGTGCTCGATGGCACCAAGAAGGTGCCGCTGCGCTACGAGGGAGCAGAAAAGCCGACCCCCGGCGACTGGATGGTGCGCCACCTGCTGTCCGACCCCGAAAAACTCAACCCGTACACCTCCAACGATGCCGCTGCTAGCCGGGTGCTAGATCATATCTTTGAGAGTCTGCTCGACGCCGACCATGAGCCGCCGTACAACTTGCGGGGGTGGGTGGCCGTCGGCTATCCAGAGGTTGCCGCGGACAAACTCACGTACACGTTTGAGTTACGCGACGGGGTTTACTTCTCAGACGGCAAGCCGCTGACGGCCGCGGACGTCGTCTTCAGCATGAAGGTCATCCACAACCCCCAAGTGCTAGCTCCGCATCTGCGCAACTACTATGCTACCGTCCAAGATGTGCAGATCGTGGGGACTAACAAAGTCCGCTTCCTTTGCCGCGAGCCTTATTTCCGCAACGCTCTGATCTTGGGCGGCCTCGACATTCTGCCCAAGCATTTCTACGACCCGGAGGGGCTAATGGACCCAGTCGAGGTCCAGAGCTTGGTGGACGGCTCTTGGGAGGCGGGGCCGCACGAGGAACGGGTTGAGCGCTTTGCCGGACAATTCAACCAAAATTTCAACCGCAAGGTACTAGGCTCGGGGCCGTATATAATCGAAGATCCAGAGCGCGATTTGGTCACTCAGCAGAAGATCGTGCTGACGCGGGATGCAAACTACTGGGGTTGGGACGTGGAAGGGCTGCTGTCGCCCGGCTTTGTCGATAAGATCGTCTTTAACATCATCAACAATACAGACGCGGCGTTCATCGAGTTGACCAACGGCCACCTCGACTACCACAACCTGCGTCCTCTGGAGTTCAAGGAAAAGAGCTGGTCGGAAGACTTTAACCGCCGCTTCCTCAAGGGCGTTAGCTACGCCGGTGGCTATATGTACATAGGATGGAACAACAGTCATCCAATTTTTGGCGATAAGCGGGTGCGCCAAGCCATGACCTATCTGACCGACCGCGAGGGCATGGTGGAGAACATTATGTTCGGCTTGGCCGAGACAGTAGAAGGGCCGATCCACAAGTTCCGCCCGGAGTACAACCACGACCTCGCTCCGTACACCTACGACCCCGACCGCGCCCTCGACCTGCTGGCGGAGGCTGGCTGGGCGGACGCCGATGAGGACGGCATTTTCGACAAGACCATTGACGGGGAGTTGGTGCCATTTCGCTTTGAGATTTTGGTCAACTCGGGCAACCAGACCCGCAAAGACATCGCCCTGACTCTGCAATACGAGTTGCAGGATATCGGCATTGACTGCCAAGTGCGCGAGCTAGACTGGTCGATCTTTCTGCAAAAGGTCCGAGGCAAGGAATTCGACGCCATGGTGCTGGGCTGGACCGGTAGCCTGCGTTTTGCTCCCGACGGCTACCAAATCTGGCATTCCTCGCAGACAGTAGAGAACGGTTCCAACTCGGTGAGCTTCATAAACGCCGAGGTTGATCAAATTTTGGAAGACTACCGCCGCGAGTTCGACATGGACAAGCGCATTGAACTCTACCGCCGCTTTCAGGAAATCCTGCACGAGGAACAGCCATATACCTTCATGTGGAAATCGCGCTCGCCCCAAGCCTATAGCCGGCGCTTCAGTGGCGTTACTTGGTATCCCCCCGGCGTCCGCTTGCAAGACTGGTGGGTCGCGCAGGAAGAGCAGATGTACTAACTAAGGCGCTTTCTGTGTCCTCCGCAGACCTCCTCCGCTGGGAGAGCCTCCCCCTGCGCCGGGAGAAGCTAGCCAAATCAATACTGCTGGTCTTACTAATCGTCGCTTCCTCAGCGGCAGCGGCTTTTGGTTTTGAGCATTGGTTTTACGGAGTGTTTTCACTCGGAGCATTGACCGTCTCGCTGTCGCGCTATTTCTTTCCTACGCGCTACGCGCTCGACAGCGAAGGGGTCAGCAGCGAACACCTCGGCCTTAAACAGCGCCGTCCTTGGGCGGAATTCCATCGAGCAGACGAGTACCGAGATGGCATTTTTTTACATCCGTCTGTCCGTCCGGGTCGGCTGGATTCCTTTCGCGGCGTTTTTGTGCGCTTCGACCAAAACCGCGAAGAAGTTGTGCGTTTCGTCCGGTGCCATGTTCCGAATCAATAGCTTAAAAGCGCAGTGGCGGCATGCTTTTGCCCTCGAAGACCCAGAGTCGAGTTGGTCTGAGGACGAGTGTGCGCTCGCCGAGCGGCTGGCTGAGTTTATAGTACGTCGCCGCATGGGAGCGGCCGCGTCCATGGCGTTGGAGGCCTGCCGCCCCCTCAACTTTTTGGGCAGCCAAGCCCTGACCTTTTTGGCTCCGTTTGCCACGTTGGTCTTTTCGCGTGACGAGTACCAGCACTTTACGCGCATGTTGGAGCGACGCCAGTGCATAGACCTGCTCGCGAAGGCCATTGCCCAGCGCGAAGGCCAAAAGCATGGATAACCTCAACGTAGTTATCGCTACGGACTGTGGTAGTACGACGACCAAGGCGATCCTGATCGAAAAGAAGGACGAAGGGTATCGCCAGACCTTTCGCGGAGAGGCCCCAACCACGGTCGAGGCCCCCTTTGAAGACGTAACCCGGGGAGTGCTCAATGCCATTCAAGAGGTCGAAGAGCTTTCTGGACGGCAAATCCTCGATGGCGAGCGGATTATCACTCCGGCAGACGGCGATGTTGGGGTCGATATCTACATCTCGACGAGCAGTGCCGGCGGTGGGTTGCAGATGGTGGTGGCCGGCGTGGTACTGGCGATGACCGGCGAGAGCGCACAGCGCTGTGCTTTGGGTGCCGGGGCAATCGTCATGGACGCGCTCGCTGCCAACGATGGGCGCTTGCCCCACGAAAAAATAGAGCGCATCCGCCAATTGCGTCCCGATATGGTGCTGCTGTCGGGCGGTACGGATGGCGGCACCGTCAGCCACGTGGTCGAACTGGCCGAATTCATCAGCGCCGCCGATCCCAAACCCCGCTTTGGCGCGGGTTTCAAGCTACCGGTTATTTTTGCAGGCAATGAGGACGCGCACGAGGAGGTCGAAAAGGCACTGGGGGGGAAGATGGCCCTGACCGTTACCGAGAATATCCGCCCAGTGCTCGAAGAGGAAAATCTGGACCCGGCGCGGCACGTCATTCACGACCTCTTTCTCGAACATGTCATGGCGCAGGCACCTGGCTACCGCAAGCTGATGGGCTGGACCGGCGCGCCGATTATGCCGACGCCCGGGGCGGTGGGCCAGATCATGCAGACCATTGCCTGCCAGCAGGAGATCAACGTCGTCGGTGTGGATATCGGTGGGGCGACAACCGATGTGTTCAGCGTCTTCGACGGCGTGTTCAACCGCACGGTCAGTGCCAATCTCGGCATGTCCTATAGCGTCTCCAACGTGTTGGTCGAGGCCGGCCTCGACCACATCATGCGCTGGGTTCCTTTCGACATTGAGGAGGTCGACCTCCGAGACCGGATCAAAAACAAGATGATCCGCCCGACGACCATCCCGCAGCTAATGCAGGAATTGCAAGTTGAGCAAGCCATTGCCCGCGAGGCCCTGCGCCTAGCCTTTGATCAACATCGGGCGTTGGCGGTGGGATTGAAGGGGGTCCAGAGCAAGCGTACGCTGGCCGATGTCTTTGAGCAGAGTGCCACCGGCGAGAGTTTAGTCGAGATGATGACGCTGGACATGCTAGTCGGCAGCGGCGGAGTGCTCTCGCATGCGCCCCGCCGCGAGCAGAGTTGCGCCATGCTCATAGATGCCTTCCAGCCCGAGGGCCTCACCCGCTTGGCGGTCGATAGCATCTTTATGATGCCCCACTTAGGGGTGCTCTCGACTGTTGACGAGCGGGCCGCCACCGAGGTTTTCGAGCGCGATTGCCTGATCTACTTGGGCACTTGTGTGGCCCCCGTCGGCGAAGGTAAGGACGGCGAGGTCTGCCTCCAATACGAAATGCAACTGCCCAGCGAGCGTCGAACCGGCCAGTTGCAGGTCGGCCAGCTACAGTGGATGCCCTTGGCCGATGGCGAGGGGGTCGAAATCTCACTCCAGCCAGCGCGGCGTTGGGATGTGGGTGCTGGCCCGGGGCAGGCCCTAAATGCGCGGGTGTTCGGCGGGGTCGTGGGGCTAGTGCTGGACGGCCGCGGGCGGCCCATCCAGATGGCGACAGACCGCGACCGCCGTCGTCAGATAAGCGACTGGCAGCAGGCGTTAAACTTATACGAGTAGCTCATGGCCCACGCTTATACTCCTGGACTGCGCGTGACGCAATATGCAGTCGTCCACAAAGAGCGGCGTTTGCCCCTCAAAGGCGAAATTGTCGTCGAGCGCGGTCAAGTGGTGCGACGAAACCAAGTTGTGGCCCGCACCGAACTGCTGGGCGAGGTGGCGATTCTTAACTTGGTAAACCGCTTGGGCATTTCGCCGCAAGAGCTATCCGGCTACATGCTCAAAAAAGAGGGCGACCGAGTCGAAGCCGGCGAGCCACTCGCCGAAACCAAGCCGTTTATTCGATGGTTCAAGACCACCATTGAATCCCCGGTCAGCGGCACAGTCGAGAGCATTTCGCCGGTGACGGGCCAGGTGATACTAAGGCAAGCTCCTAAGCCTGTCGAAGTCTTGGCGTACGTCGATGGAGTCGTAGAGGAAATTTTTGTCGAAGAGGGCATACGCGTCGCAGCACGAGGTGCTTATATTCAGGGCATTTTTGGCGTGGGGGGTGAGTGCTGGGGTGCGCTGCACTTGGCGGTTGCGGCCCCGGATGCCATTGTCGGGCCGCTAGGCCCGGAAGTTGCGGGCAAGATTGTAGTGGTCGGCAGTCTGATTAGCGCGGAGACTGTGGAACAGGCCCGGCAGGCAGGTGCTGTGGGGTTGATCGGCGGCGGCCTGCGCGACCGCGACTTGCGCGACCTGCTCGGCCGCGATTTGGGCGTGGCCATCACCGGGACCGAGCAAATCGGCCTGACAGTGGTGGCGACCGAAGGCTTCGGCCGCGTCGCCATGGCCCGCAAGACCTTTGATATTCTGCGAGCCTGTGCCGGCATGGATGCGTCCATGGCTGGCGCGACCCAGATCCGTGCTGGCGTATTGCGGCCGGAGATTATCGTCCCCACAGCCGCTGACAAAGAGGAAGAAAAAGTGCGGCCGAGTGCTGGCGGGTTGCAGATGGGCGATTTGTTACGAGTGATTCGGATGCCTTATTTTGGGCGGATTGGGCGCGTCCGCGACTTGCCGACCGAGTTGTGCAAGGTGGAGTCCGGGGCATGGGTGCGGGTATTGGCAGTGGAGTTTGAAGGCGGGGAACAGGCGGTAGTGCCGAGGGCGAACGTAGAGCTGATTGAGGAATAAAGGCATGAGAGTAAAAAACTGGGTATCTGCATTAGTCTTGGCTTGGCCGTTGGCGAGCGCGGCGGAGAATGCGGAACAGGCACTCGGCGCGTTGCTGGCACACCCTATGCCGCCGATCGAGGTCCAAGCCTTCGACACGCCCAACGACGACGGGGGTAGCATTACGCTGACTTGGCCGCGAGATCGTCAGGTCGGTGAAAATGCGATGTATCAGGTCGCCATCGCCGATTCGCCCAGCGGGCCTTTTCGCGTCGTGGCTGAGGTAGCGGCAACGGAGAATTTGATGTCTGAGGTGCCAGCGCTCTTTGGACACGGGGACGATCTGGAGAATCACCACTATGTCAACGTCGAGGAATTCGCCGGCGCGGGCGGGAAGACGCCGCTAGAAGACGGCAAGACGTATTACTTTCACGTCGATGTGCGGTCGGCCGGGGGTGCAATTCGCGGCAAAGTGATCGTCAACGCCGAGTCCGCAGGCAATTTTTTTAATCGCGCCAAGGCCAACAATCTGGTATTGTGCCTCGTGTTCTCAGGGCTTATCATGGGCTACATTGGCATTGCGCGGCGGCGCGAACTCAAGATCCGCCGCATCGCCGGGCTAGAGGCACTCGACGAGGCACTGGGGCGGGCGACCGAGATGGGCAAGCCGGTGCTTTTCATTCACGGCCTGCGCGGCATGGACTCGATATCAACCATTGCAGCGGTCAATATCTTGGGACGGGTCGCACGGCGTACTGCCGAATACGACACCGCGCTGCGAGTGGTGGCCCCAGATCCGGTGGTTATGTCTGTGAGTCAGGAGACGATGAAAGCCTCGTATATAGAGGCGGGACGGCCCGATGCCTTCAATCCCGACCACGTCTTCATCGCCGGTACTGAGCAGTTTAGCTATGCGGCAGCGGTCGAGGGCCTTATGATACGAGACCGGCCGGCGGCTCACATTATGATGGGGTACTTCTACGCTGAGTCGCTGTTGTTGGCCGAGACGGGTTCGACGACCGGGGCGATTCAGATCGCCGGCACCGATGCCTTCACCCAGTTGCCATTCTTTATTACTACTTGCGACTATACCCTGCTCGGTGAAGAACTCTACGCAGCCAGTGCTTATCTATCAGGTGAGCCGAGGATGCTGGGATCCCTCAAAGGCCAAGACGCCGGTAAGGTCCTTATTTTGGCCGCCTTGGTGTTGGGCGCGTTTTTGGCGGTTTGGGATCTGCCCCAACTAACCCACTTCTTTACTCCTTATTGAGGAGGGGCCATGTTGTTTTTTAGCCGGACCTTACCACTGGCCGTCGCCTTAGTCTTTGGCCTGTTGGGCATTGCCATTTACTACATACCGCACGGCAATGCACAGGGCTTCGAGCGAGAAATGGCGAAGTGGGTGCGCATTATCTTCGCGTTTTCCTATCTGATCGGGCTCTACAGCCTGCTCAACTTGCACTGGCAGCGCATCCGCCAGCACGTCGCTGGTTGGGGCTACAGCTTCGTCGCCATCGCCAGCTTTGCGGTGATGATGTTCTTCGTCGCGTACAATGACGGGCACGGCCCTTTTGCCGCTCAGGCCGAGGCCGGAGGCTACAATTGGCTCTTCAAGTACGTCCACCTGCCCTGTTCGGGGACCATGTTCTCGATCTTGGCTTTTTTCATTGCGTCGGCCGCGTACCGCACTTTTCGCGCCCGCACGTTCGAGGCCGCGCTTTTGCTAATTGCAGCCGTGATCGTCATGCTAGGCCGGGTGCCCATCGGCCAGGAGCTGTCGGAGTTTTTTCCACAGGCGACCGATTGGCTGTTGAACGTGCCCAATTTGGCGGCCAAGCGCGGCATCCTGCTCGGGGTTTCGCTAGGGGCGATTGCGACCTCGCTGCGGATCATCTTCGGCATTGAGCGCGCTTACTTGGGTGGGGGAGACGAGTGATGCAGATCGATCGCCGCATCATCTTCGCGTTGGTTTTTATCGGGGTGGCCGTGCCGCTATTGGCCGGGAAGCATCTGCCGATCACGCCGACCCGGGAAGTGGAGGCCGTGTACGAACAGCTCGAAAAGCACGCTGCCGGGCAAGTGGTGCTGGTCTCCTTTTCGTACGGTGCCAGCACGGCCCCGGAGATGCAGCCCATGGCGCGGGCCGTGTTGCGCCACGCCTTCCGCCGAGACCTCAAGGTGGTTGCCATTTGCCTGTGGCCGGAAGCGACCGGCTTGGCCCAAGAGGTGCTCGACGAGATGGCGGCTGAATTCGACTTGAGGTACGGGGTGGATTACGCCTTTATGGGCTATAAGCCCGGGACCTCTAGCGTCATCCTCAACATGGGGCACGACGTACACGGGGCGTTCCCGGAGGACAATTGGGGTGCGGAGATCGGGGAGTTGGAACTGACGCGGCGATTGCACTCGCTGAGCGACTTCGATCTCGTCTTTGACTTAGGGGCCGGGGATTCGATTGAGTATTGGTGGATACCCTACGGGCAGGAGAAGTACGGCTTCCCCTTTGTCGCCGGCTGCACGGCGGTGATGGCCCCAGACCTCTACCCGTTTTTTAATTCCGGCCAACTCGTCGGCCTGCTCGGGGGCTTGGCCGGTGCCGCCGAATACGAGACTCTGATCGGCCGCCCGGACAAGGCCAACAAGGGCATGTTCGCCCAGTCGGTGACGCACTTGATCATTGTCGCTTTCGTGATTTTTGGCAATATCGCTTACTTCGCCAGTCGTCGGGACCGATCGCAGCAGGGGGTCTAAGCCGTGCGCGATACCTATGTCTTTCTAGGCTTTCTCTTGCTGTTTGTCGCTGTCAATATCGGCTTAGTAGTCAACGGTACCTTGGCGGCGGACTGGACGGGCTTGGGCATCATCACGGCGGCGGGGATGACCTTGGCACTCTATAGCTTCCTCTACAAGGACAACCCGCTTTTCAAGTTTGCCGAGCACATCTTCGTCGGCGTGGCAGCAGCCTACATATTCGGCCAGAACTGGTACCCGACGATCTACGGCGAGATTATCGCCGAATGGACCAACCCAGGGGAAGGGGAGACGCCCGATTGGTGGCTTTTGGCCCCAACGGTGCTCGGGCTCTTGATGTTGACGCGCTTTTCGCTGCGCTTTGGTTGGCTCAGCCGCTATGCTTTTGCATTTTTTGTCGGGCTCGGGGCCGGCCTGACGATTCCCCGCTATATTTCTTCCTTTATTTTGGCCCAAGTTGAGCCTACATTACAACCACTGACTTGGAGCTGGGACGGGCTCAATTTGCTGATCGTCTTGGTAGGGGTCGTCGGGGTATTGGTTTATTTCTTCTTTTCTGTCGAGCACACCGGCGCGGCGGGCCACATCTCCAAGGTGGGGATATGGTTTTTGATGGTCTCGTTTGGGGCTTCATTTGGTTATACCATTATGGCGAGGATCTCGCTATTGATCGGGCGCGTGACCTTTCTCTTAGAAGATTGGTTGCACCTGATGTGAAGCGGTATTGAGAACTACCCTATATATATAAGGAGGGATATATGACCAAGTTTGCAGGCGTTTTTCGCGCCCTGACCGCACTTGGCTTCTTGCTCGCGCTGAGCTTGGCTCCGGCCGAGGCCAGCACAGGCGGCAAAATCGCCGGTGTCGTCAAGGATGCCACTACCGGGAATGGGTTGCCCCATGCCAATGTCGTGGTGGTGGATACCAAACTGGGGACTACGGCGGACGAAAAGGGCCGCTTTTTTATTCTCAACGTGCCGGCGGGCACCTATACCCTCAAGGCCACGTATATCGGCTACGCGGATTATACTGTCGAGGATGTGCGGGTCTCCGCCGACCTGACCACGAATCTCGACATCGACCTGACTTCTTCGGATATCCAGGTCGAGGAGGTGATAATCCGCGCCGAGCGGCCGATCATCGACAAAAACGCCACCAACGCGGTGCGCATTGTCGGGGCCGAGGACATAGAGATACTGCCGTTCAGAGGCGTCAGCCAAGTTCTGTCCCTGCAGGCCGGCGTGGTTGATGACGAGGGTGCTTTGCACATCCGCGGCTCTCGCAGCGACGAAATTGGCTATTACGTTGATGGGGCCAGCGTCCGCAACGTAATCACCGGCAGCAGTGCTGTGGGCCTGATCGACGAAGCCCTAGAGGAAATTCAGCTACAGGCCGGCGGCTTCAACGCCGAGTACGGCGGGGCCAACGCCGGCATCGTCTTGCAGGAACTGCGCACCGGGGGCGGCGATTGGGATTTCAAGGTCGTTGCTGAGTCGGACAATTTCACTTCCGACTTTGAGGAGCGCTTCGGCACGTACTCCTATGGCTATTCCAACCAAGTGATAACGGCCGGCGGCCCGGTTGCGGGCAAACAAAATATCCGTGCCTTTCTCGCCGGTCAGCGGTGGAGCCGGGACTACCGACCGACCTTCTGGTCGGGGTTCGAATTCGAGAATCTGGTCGATACGGGCAACCGCCAGGGCCGCGTACATTGGGCCGAGGACGAGGAAGGCAATCCCATCCCAGACACGGTCGAGCGGCTGGAGGTCAAACCGGGCAATATCCCGCACACTGGCAGCCAGTTTCTCGACTTCAACGGCACCCTGCACTTCAACTACAATCCCATCCAGTTTCGGGTCACGGGCCTGCACTCCACCGGGGACCGAGAACTCAACATCAACCCCATCAAAAACATCCTCAACCAAAAGCGCCTCAACGAGAGGACGCAATCTTCGAGTTTGGTCAACTTAAAGGCCATCCACCTGCTCGACCCGAGCATGTTCTACGAGATGAACGTCAGCCTCTACAATCAGGGGCGCGAGAGTTTCGACGGGGTTTTCAAAGATCGATGGTGGGTTTACAACGACAGCGTGGCCGTGCAGCGCGCCTTGGAAGGCGGCCCGGAGTACACCCCCTATACGACCAACGGCTCGCTGCCCGAGCCTTACGACTTGAGCGGATTTCCGTTCAACCGCCCGGGTTCGCCTACCAACTCTGCGTCGGGGAACAGCACCGGTGCTTGGTACACCAAGGAACAAGACCGCTATTGGGGCTTGGCTGGCAGCATTACCAAGCAGACCGAGGTCCACCAACTCAAGGCTGGTTTTGATTATCAGATGTGGACGTCGCGCCGCTACTCCATTTTCAGCCGATCGATTCGCTTGGGGATCAAAGCGAGGTACCCCAAGCTAGACGAAGTGTACCAGCGGTACTACCGCGACGAGCTCGCCGAGGGCGAGATCCTCGACGAGCTGATCGAGCTCGCCGAGGGCCTGCCTGATGGCGAAGGCAGCCTAGAAGACCTCGAGAGATTCCTCCGCACCACCAGTGCCGGCGACTTCTATGGCTACGACGAATTCGGTCGCTCCATTGACTCGTCCGACGACCCGCTGCAAGACCCGCGCAAGCCCGTAGTCGGCTCAGCCTACATCCAGGACAAGATCGAATACAACGATCTGATCATCAACGCCGGGTTGCGCTTGGATTACTTTGATGCGGCGAGCTGGCGCTTTGTCGATCAGGCCGCTCCGGTGTTAGACGACAAGGCGGCGACCGTGGTGATCGCCGACGAGAAAGGCACCTACATGGAGAAGACGCCGGCATACACGGAGATCAGCCCGCGGCTGGGGTTCTCGTTCCCGGTGTCGGACCTGACGGTCTTCCACGTGCAGTACGGGCGCTTCTCGCAGATGCCGCGGATGCGCGACATGTACACTGGCGGGGCGCGGCTGGAACTCGAATTGGGCGGGCAAAACTTCATCCCTACGCCCACAGCCTTTGACGTCGAGCCGGTGCGCACGACCCAGTACGAGATCGGCTTTGAGCGTCAGTTCGCCGATTTTGCCTCGTTCGACGTGACCAGTTTTTATCGCGACATCAAGGGTCAGCTCCAGATCCGGCGCCAAGATGTGTCGGCCAACGCGGTGAAAGCCGGCTCGTTCACTTACTTGCAGAACGGCGATTTCGCCACGACCAAGGGCATTGAGTTCCAGTTCAAGGTGCGGCGGATCAACCGCTTGCAAGCCGAGTTGAACTACACCCTGTCCGACGCCCGCGGCACCGGTTCGACCCTGACATCGGCGCAGTCGGGCGTGGAGAACGACACCGACGTGCCGACGATCATCTCCCCGCTCGACTTCAACCAGACGCACCGCGGCTCCCTGTTTTTGGACTACCGTTTTGCCGACAACGAGGCGAACTCCTTCCTCCGCAGCTTGGGGGCCAACCTGCTGGCACGCTTTACCAGCGGCTACAACTTTACACTCGTGGAGGGTTCCATCGGCCAGCGGGGGCCGGAAGAAGGCGGCATCCTCGCCAGCGACGACCCACGCTCGCGCAAGCCGGTTGAGTCCATCAACCGCTCTTCGACGCCGTGGACCTTCCAGACCAACCTGCGGGTTGACAAGGGCTTTTCGCTGATGGGGGTCAATGCGCGGATTTACACGTACGTGCAGAACTTGTTCAACCGCCAGAACGTAATTAACGTGTATGGCCGAACCGGCAACGACAAGGACGACGGCTTTTTGACGAACCCGGATATGAGCCAGCAGATTGTCGAGGCCAGCGGCGGCTTGCAGTACCAGCATCTCTACGAGGCGATCAACTTGCTCAACCGCCAGCACTACTGGTCCACCGAAGGCGGCGACATTTACGACATCCCGCGGCAGATACGTTTCGGGCTACAATTCGACTTCTAGCCGGTTAACAAGCGAGGACACCATGAGAAAACTCATTTTTACAATGGCAGCGGTGATCGGGCTGGGAGCTGGCCCGGGGGAAGCACGCGAGACGCTCTACGGCCGTGCGGGCAAGATCCTCCAAGACGAAGACGTCGTCGTCTCGACTGAGTGGACGATGCTCAACATCAGCAACATGGCCATGTGGATCCAGAGCGATGGCGAGTCGGCTAACAACCCGATCAATGGCAACTCAGGAGTGACTTTTCCGCGCTCGATCGATCAAGTCATTTACCAAGATGGCCTGATTTGGGGCGGGCGGGTCCTCGACGGCAACGACCAAGTGCTGCGCGTTGGCGGCCAGACTTATGCCGTTGGCACGGTCCCGGGCGTCATTGAGTCGAAGGGCGTGGCTCAAGATAGCGATACGGCGCGTCTGTACCGAATTCGCCGCGACTATGCGACCGCTGATTTGCGGCTCGACGCTTCCGAGGTCCTCAACAAGGGCCTGAGCGAAGTCACCGTCGCCGATGAGGAGGCCGTGCGCACCCAATACGAGCGCGACTGGATGGAGTGGCCAGCCGAGTTGGGCGCACCCTTTTACGACAACGACGGAGACGGGCGGTACGACCCCGCGATCGACGAGCCGGGGCTGGCCAGTGCCGACCAAGTGATCTGGTTCGCAATCAACGACTTGGATCAAGGGTCTGTCGCCAGCCTCTACGGCTCTCTGCCCATTGGCATGGAGACGCAGGTTACGCTGTGGGGCTACGCCCGCACCGACGCGCTGGGCGACGCGATTTTCAAGAAGTACAAGATTATTTACAAGGGCACCGAGAGTACGCCGGATACGGCGCGCGTTGAGGACATGTACTTGGCCCAATGGTCAGATCCCGATTTGGGTGACTTTGGCGACGACTTTGCCGGGGCCGACATCGACCTGAGTTTGGGCTACGTGTACAACTCGATCGAGGAAGATTCGCACTATGCGCCGTTAGGCTTGGCGCCACCGGCGGCGGGCTACGACTTTTTGCAAGGCCCGATCGTGCCGGTGTACCAGCTCGACGAAGAGGGGGCGATTGCCGTGGATGAAGAGGGCAACCCGCTGCTCGACGAGAGCGCGGTGGCGATCTTCAACGACGGCTTTAGGCCCGGCTACAAGAACTTGCCGATGACCGCTTTCGTGTACTTCGCGGCTGGTTCGTCGATCTCCGACCCGGACTTGGAGGAGTACAGCGGGACCTTACAGTGGTACAACTTGTTGCAAGGCTTCCAGCCGCAGGCCGACATTGATAACCCGGTACCGTACACCAATCCGCTGACCAACGAGGACACCAAGTTCACGCTCGACGGCGACCCAACGCGGGCCACCGGCTGGAACGACGGGGTGCCGCTGCCGGCCGGCGACCGGCGCATAGTAATGGCGACCGGCCCGTTTGAAATGGCGTTGGGCGATACTCAGGAAGTGGTAGTCGCGCTCTTGGGCGCGATCAGTACGGACCGCTTGCGCAGCGTCTCCAAACTCAAGTTCACCGACCAGTTCGTGCAGGACGCTTACAACAGCTTCTTTCAGGTGCCCAAGCCGCCGGCCCAGCCCAATGTCCGCTTGGTCGAGCTCGACAAAACAATCCTCTTGGACTGGGGCTGGGACGACGATTCGATTCAGGCCACCGAAGGCGAGGGTTCGCCCGGCTTTGACTTTGAAGGCTATAACCTCTATCAGTTGCCCTCGGCCGAAGCCACGCTCTCTCAAGGGGTCAAGGTGGCGACCTTTGACATCGAAAATGGCGTGACCACGATCTTGGGCATTGACCTCGACGAGGCATCGGGCGTGGTGCTCGATGTGCCCCGGCAGATTGGCACTGACTTCGGAATCAAGCGCAATATCAAGATCACCCGGGACTACATCCGCAGTGGTCCGCTGGTCAACGGCCAGCGGTACTACTTCACGGTGACGGCTTACAACCGCGCCACCTCCGAAGAAGCCGCTATCACTGCGCTGGAGAGTGCGTCGCAGAACATAGTTTGCGTACCGCAGGAGCCGCCGCCGGGCATCCGCTATCTGAGCAAGCCTGGCGATGTGATTAGCGGTCAGCATGTCGCCGGCGCCAGCGACGGAACGGTCTCAGTCTCTGTGGTTGATCCGACGAGTACCACCGGTCACGACTACGCAGTCGAATACACCACCGACGCCGACGGCAATACGGTCTGGAATCTGGTTGATAAGACTAGCGGTCAGACTCTGTTGGCCGACCAGACCGATCAGGCCGGCACGGCCTTCTACGTCGGCTCCGCCGGCATTGAGGTCGCCGTCTCCGGTCCACCCGCTGGCATGAAGAGTTGGGCTGGTCCGGCGATGCCGTTCGAGGCTTGGAAGGCTTCGCCCGAGGCGGTCGACTTGACGGGCGACGGCCAGATCAATGCCGCTGACTTTGCCCAAGCCGTCGATCATGCCAGCGACACTCGCTGGTTCACTTGGGCCGGCGGCTCGGAAGGTTGGGGGGCCGAGGGCTTCCAAGGCGCGATGACCGGCGATCCCAACCACCAGTGGTTCGCGCCGACGACGGTGCCGTCGGACAGGTTGCGCACGGTGGAGTTGCGGTTTACCGACGTCATCGAGGAGGATGGAGAAGACCAATACAAACCGGTGGACCTCAACAACGAGAACGTGTCGTGGGCCTATCGCTACCTGCGCGGTGCCGGAGGGGAGCCGCCGCCGCCCGAGGATCTGACGACGACGCAGAATCCTTGGGACTTCGGCAAGTACATTATCAATACCGAAGGCCCGGGCGTCTATGTCTATCAGGAACGCAATCCGATCGCGCTTTCAGCTTGGGACATCGAGAGCGATCCGCCGCGTCGCTTGGAAGTGGCCTTCCTCGAAAACAACCAGCCCGGCGGTCTAGTCAACGGCGTCTATGGTCCACCTTGGTACAACGTGGCGAGCAATGTCGCCAGTTCAGGGCCGCGCGAGTGGCTGTTCATCTTTGACCTCGACTACACCGAGCCGAACCAAGGCGAGAACAGCGACATCTTGTTGCGGAACGGTTTGATCTACGATGGGACAGAAGGAGAAGAACACCTGCCCTTCATGTGGATCATTTTCTCCGAGCGCCGACGTGAGGATGACTTCCCATCGGATGGCGATTCCTTCCTGCTGGTCGCCAACCACGTCAACACCCCAGCCGACCGCTTCTCATTTACGGTTCAGGGGTCGGAAAGCAACGACGCTTACCTAGCCGAGGACATCGAGAAGATCAACGTCTTCCCCAATCCCTACCTCGGCGTCAACGAAGCGGAGACCAGCCGTTACAGCCACTTCGTGACCTTCAGCCACCTGCCGCCCAAGGCGAATGTTCACATCTTCGACATGAGCGGTACGCTGGTGCGCACGATTGAGAAGGACGACCCCTCGCAGTTCATGCGCTGGGACCTGCAAAACCACAATGAGCTACCGGTGGCCAGCGGCATGTACATTGCCCATATCGAGCTGCCGGGGACCGGCATGAGCCGCGTCCTCAAGCTGGCCGTCATCCAGGAGGAGCAGTTCCTAGAAAACTTCTGAGTGAGGCCGCCCGCTCATAGAAACAGGAGACCATTCCATGCTTCGACACAAGCTTTGCAGCACGGCGATTCTGCTGGCATTAGGTGCCGGCGCAGCATACGCCGACGGCCAAGACCGCGCCGGTACGGCCGCCGCCCCGGAACTACTGATTCCGGTCGGTGCCCGCGACATGGCCTTAGGCGGTGCTGCGATCGCCACCAGTTCTGGGCTAGAATCCCTGCACTGGAATCCAGCGGGTTTGCCCAAGGACGATTCCAGCGCGAGCGCGATGTTCTCGACGATGTCCTATCTGGCGGACATGCGGATCAACTACCTCGCCACCGGGGCCGACTTTGACCGGGTCGGCTCGCTGGCCTTCGACATCAAGGCGCTGAGCTTCGGCGAAATCCCAGTGACGACCGAGGCCAATCCCGACGGCACGGGCGCAACCTTTTCGCCGACCTTTTTCACTTTGGGCCTGACCTATGCCAAGGAGCTAACCGACCGCATCGCCGTTGGTTTCACCAGCCACTACATAGTCAACCGCATCGTCCGGGTTGAGGCCACGGCCGCCTCGTTAAGCGCCGGCCTGCAATACGCCAATTTGGGCGGCATCAGCGGCTTGGACCTAGGGGTGGTGCTCAAGCACATCGGCACGCAGATGCAGTTTGAAGGCTCCGGCCTGTTGCGCCGCGGCCAGATCAGTGGCTTGCGCCGCGGAGACTCCAACTACAACGTGCAAGCCGCTTCGGCGGCCCTGCCCTCGACCTTTGAGATCGGCTTGGGCTACCGCTACGCGCCTTCTAATGCGGGCGAGCTCAATCTGTCCTCGGTCTTCCGGCACAACAATTTCGCCTACGACCAGTACCGATTGGGCGCCGAGTATCTGTTGAGCAATTTCTTCGCCCTACGCGTTGGCTTTGACTACGCGCCCAGCTCAACCGACGACTACATCTACGGCACCAGCTTCGGCTTCGGTCTGAATCTAGATGCCGGGACGTTCAAGGATTTGCGCGTTGATTACGCGTACACTACGGTCGAGTATTTCGACGCGCTCAATACCTTTACCTTCCAGTTTGGTTTCTGAAATTTAGTGGTTAGTGGTCCGGCTACTCTCGGGGCGACGGGGAAGGGACAGACCACTAACCACTAACCACGCATGGCCCGGTTCTTTTTTTCGCCTCTCTTTCCGTCGTTCAAATGGGCGACGCAAGATGGCGGTCTCCAAAGGATATTTTTTATGAGGTTTGCAGGTTGGCTGGCGGTGCTCGTCGCCATTGCCGGATGGGGATGTCAGAGTTCGACCATGACGGCGGCCAAGCTCTATATCAAGCAAGAGCAGCCCCAAAAAGCCAAAAAACAACTCGCCCTAGTTTTACAGACCGAGCCAGAGAATTGCGAGGCCCACTTGCTCATGGGCGAGCTCTTGGGGGCCGAGGGCCGCTATGGCGAAATGGCCGCTCACTTGGCGCACGCCGAGAGCAACCCCAAGTTTCAGAGCGAGGTTGAACAAACTCGCCGCCGCTTTTGGACGCGCGAGTACAATGCCGGCGTCGCCCATGCCCAAGGCGAGGTGCCAAATTACGTCATGGCGCGGCACTCGTTTCACAACGCTACTCTCATCGACGAGAGTGCGCTCGACGCTTGGCGCAACCTCGCGTACGTCTATTATCAGATCGACAGCACGGATGCGGCCATTGCCACCTACCAGAAAATTGCGTCTGCGGATCCAGAAGATGAGCGCACCTTTTTCGGCCTAGGGTCGCTCTACTTGGAAAATGGCCACCTCGATGAAGCCATCCGCGCCTTGTCGCAGGCGGTCAAAATTAATCCCACCAACCTCAATGGCCTGACCAATCTCGCCATTGCCCAAGCCCAAGCCGAGGACTACGAGAGTGCCGAGGCCAATTATCGCAAAGTCATTGAGCTGAACCCCGATGATTTCAGGCCCTACTTCAACTTGGGCAACCTCTACTGGCAGCAAGAAAAATACACTGCGGCTCAGCGGACCTATGAGCAGGCCCTACAGCTCGAACCCGATGACGGAGACATGCTCTACAACCTCGCCATGGTCCACTTGGCCACAGATGACATGGACGGCGCGTTGCCGCTCTTGGAACAGCTCGCCGAACAAATGCCAGACAATGCATTAGTGTGGATGCACTTGGGGACGGTTTACGCCCATAAGGAGTTGTTGGAGGAGAGCAAGGCGGCGTTTGCGCGGGCCGCGGAACTAGAGGAGTAAAGCGAGCACCCGCGCTGTAATCCACTATGCTGCAGTACACCATCCAGCGCATTCTGCTCGCCATCCCGACCCTCCTCGGCATCACCCTACTGACCTTCCTAATTATGCGTTTGGCACCCGGTGATCCGGTCGATCTCTTCTTGGGCGGGGAGGCCGAAGGCGAGGGGATCTCCACCGACCGCCAGACGGACATGGAGAAGACTCGCCGGGATTTGCGCCGCCAACTCGGGCTGGATCAACCTCTACACATCCAGTATTTGCACTGGCTTTCCAACTTGGTCTTGCGCGTGGAGGACCTAGGCGCATTCGAGCGCGGGGCCTTGTTGGCCGACGCCGTGCTCGACGAATTGCCAGACGCGGCGCGGGCCGAATTGGCCGCGCTTGAGGGCGCAGAGCGCAAGGAGCGCTTCTTGGAGCACTTTCGCCGCCTGCGCCCCGAGCGCGTCAACGCGCTCGTCGAGTCGCCTTTCTGGCAAAGCCGCCTTTTTTCGCCAGCCAAAAACTACGCTTATGCCGGGTCTGGCTTGGAGTTGGTGCAGGTAGGTAACTGGCGTTTGGTGACGCTGAATCTGGGGCGCTCCTTCAAAGATCAGGAACCGGTCATTGACCACATCCTCGACCGGCTGCCCATCACGCTGGAAATCAACCTCATCAGCCTAGTCTTTGCCTATCTAGTCGGCGTACCGCTGGGTATAGTGATCGCGGTCAAGCAAAATACCGCTACCGACCGCTTGGTTACCACCGGGACCTTCATGCTGTGGTCGATGCCGTCGTTTTGGACCGGTATGCTGTTGATCTTGTTCTTCTGCAACAAGGAGTTCTTTCACTGGTTTCCAGCCTCCGGCATCCAATCCTTGGACGCTGGTGAAGACTGGGGATTTTGGCGGCTGCTGACCGACCACGCCCACCACATGGTCTTGCCGGTATTGGCTTCGACCTACGCCAGCTTCGCCGGCATCTCGCGCTATATGCGCACCAGCATGTTGGAGAATTTGCGGCAGGACTACGTGCGCACAGCCCAAGCCAAGGGCTTGCGCTACCGAGTCGTGGTGCTGCGCCACGTGCTGCGCAACTCCCTGATTCCCATTGTGACGCTGCTGGCGGGGCTTTTGCCGGGGATGATCGCGGGTTCGGTGTTTATCGAGACGATTTTTACCATTCCGGGCATGGGCTTTTTGGCTTTCCAGTCGGTCATCGTGCGCGACTATCCCATGGCCATGGCGCTCTTCACCATTGGCTCGGCCCTGTCGCTAGTGGGGATTTTGGTGGCGGATATTTTGCTCAAGGTCGTGGACCCGCGCATCGACTTCGCGAGTGTGTAGATGAGCGCGGAGGCCGTTGCACAAGGGCAGTCCTACGGGCGGGTCGTCTGGAAGCAGTTCAAAAAAAACAGACCCGCTCTGCTCAGTCTCTTGGGCATCATCTTGCTGGGGATTGTGGCTTTAGTCGCCGACTTGCTGGCCGGCGACAAGCCGTACTACATGAAGTACAAGGGCGAGACCTACTTTCCGGCCTTCCGCCAATACGCAGTCTATCTGGGGGTAGTAGATTGGCCGGCGGAATTGAAGCGCCGCCGCAACTTCAAAAAGCTCGAGCTAGAGGAGGCTATCTTCCCGCCGGTGCCGTATGCCCCGGGCGAAATTCGCTTGCGGGAGAAGTACCAGCCCCCGCAAGCCGAGCACTGGCTGGGCACGGACCGCTTGGGCCGCGACGTGCTCTCGGGGCTGATTCACGGCACGCGCTACGCCTTGACCATCGGCCTAGTGGCCGTGGGCATATCGCTGGCCATCGGTTTGGTCTTAGGGGCGTTGGCCGGCTACTTCGGAGGCTGGATCGACTTGGCACTCTCTCGCCTTTTCGAGCTGTGGGCCGCAATCCCCAGCTTCTTCCTGATCCTGACGGTCGCGGCGTTTTTCCCGCCGAGTTTGTTCTTCGTCATGGTCATTATTGGCCTTACGAGTTGGGTCGGTATCGCCCGCTTAACGCGCTCGCAGTTTTTGCAGGTGCGCAGCTACGACTATGTGGTCGCCGCCCGCAGCCTCGGGTACTCAAACAGGCGGATCATGTTCCGCCACATCCTGCCCAACGCCGTCGGCCCGATCCTGATCCCGGCGGCCTTCGGGGTAGCAGGGGCCATTCTCTCCGAGTCGGGACTGAGCTTTTTAGGGGTGGGGGTGCCGGCAGAAGTGATCACGTGGGGTGCCCTGCTGGCTGGGGCGCGTAGCAATGCGGCGGCGTGGTGGCTGGTGGTCGTGCCGGGCTTGGCCATTTTTGCGACCGTGACCCTGTACAACCTGCTAGGCGATGGGTTGCGCGACGCGCTAGACCCGAAGCTACGCGGCGGCTCAGGTGCCGAGGAAAGCGGGTAGAGACTCGTTGGCTACGATCTGGTCGAGGGTCTGTCGCTGTCGCAGCAGATGGAGCTCGCCATCTTCGCCGAGCAGCACCTCGCATGCTTCCGGGAAGGAATTGTAGTTTTTGGCTGCCATGCCAGCGCAATAGGCCCCGCTGCCGCCGATAAAGACCACGTCGCCGATGCGCGGCTCGGTGAGCAAACGAGGCGCCGGCTCTTCGGGGTTGCCGGATGCTGGCGTGAGGATATCTCCGCTTTCACAGCAATGGCCGGCGATGAGGTACTCGCCTTGGCCGCGCTCCTCTGGTGTGGCCGGAACCACGACGATGGGGTGTTGCGCCCCGTACAAGCTGGGGCGCAGCACTTCGGTCATGCCGCTATCGACCTTGATAAAGGAATAGCCCTGCCGGCCGGTATCGACTACATCGACGACGCTACAGACGATGGCACCGGCGTTGCCCACCAAGAAGGTCCCAGGTTCGATTTCCAGATGCAGTTTGCGGCCGTGCTCGTGGGCGAAGCGGTCGAATTCGTCGGCGACAGGTTGGCCAGCTTCGCGCAAGTCGGTCGATACTTCGCCGGCCATGCGCCCAATCTTGAAACCGCCGCCCATGCTCACGCGCCGGACCTCGGGCAGCTTAGCGGCCACATCCAGCGTTAGCCGGGCGCAGTGCTGCCAGACTTCCGGGTCGCTGCCCGAGCCGATATGGCTGTGCAAGCCGGTGATGTGCAGGCTATGGACAGCGGCCGTTGCCAGCACTTGGTAGAGGCGTTCGTGCCAGATACCGAAGCTCGCCGAAGGGCCACCCGTATTGGTGCGGTTGCTGTGTCCTGAGCCTAAGCCTGGGTTGATGCGCACGGAGACTTCATGGCCTAGAAAGAGCCGGCCGTAGGTTTCAAGTTGATGCAGGGAACAGGCGTTGAAGAGGACGCCTTGACGCACTAGGGCTTCTAAATTGTCGGGTAGTTGTTGGGCCGTGAGCTGAATCTGGGCCGCGGGGACGCCAGCGCACATGGCCCGCAGTGCTTCGTAGCCACTGCTAGCGTCGATGTGCAGGCCAGCGCGGTTGAGAATGCGGATCACACCGGCGGCCGGACAGGCTTTCATCGCGTAGCGAACCGTCAGGCCGTGTGCATTGGGGAAGGCCAGTGCCTTTTGGGCTTGGGATTCCAACGTCTTTTGATCATAGACAAAAGTGGGCGTCCCAAACTGGAGTTGGACGGCGCGAACTTGGTCATCAGACAGGAGTGAAAGCCGTTCCATTAAATGACCCTAACTTGATATTTTTCAATAGAATCCATAGGTTATGAACAACTTTTCAGTATCGCTGCTATATCCCATTTTGTCAAGCTCCTTATGGCCACCTACATCCTCGGCATTTCCGCGTTCTACCACGATAGCGCAGCCTGTTTGGTGTGCGACGGAGAAATCGTCGCCGCTGCTCAGGAGGAGCGATTCACGCGCGTTAAACACGATCCAGAGTTTCCCGTTCGCGCCGTTGACTACTGTCTGCGGGAAGGCGGTATTGAGGCCAAAGATCTGCACTGCGTGGGGTTTTACGACAAACCCCTGCTGACCTTTGAACGCCTGCTAGAGAGTCATCTCGGCACTGCGCCGTTGGGTCTTCGCCTTTACTGGAAGAGCATGAAGGTATGGCTGGAAAAAAAACTTTGGATCCCACAGTTAATCCAAGAGCAGCTAGGCTGCGATGTACCGGTGCTGTTCGGCGATCATCACGAGTCGCACGCTGCGTCGGCCTTCTATCCGTCTCCGTATCGAGAAGCGGCGATAGTGACCTTGGACGGGGTCGGCGAATGGACCACTACCAGCTATGGCTACGGCCGGGATGCCGAAATTCACACGCTGGCCGACATCAAGTTTCCCCACTCGCTGGGTCTGTTCTATTCGGCCTTTACTTATTTTGCGGGCTTCAAGGTCAACTCCGGCGAATACAAGCTGATGGGGCTAGCCCCTTATGGCGGTCCAAAATACGTCGATCTAATGCTCGATGAGATAATCGACCTGAAGGACGACGGCTCTTTCAAGCTCAACACTCGTTATTTCAACTACCTATCCGGCTTGACGATGACTAGCCGGGCCATGAACAAGCTCTTCGGGGGGACGCCGCGGCGGCCAGAGACACCGCTGACTCAGCGAGAGATGGATATTGCACGCTCCTGTCAGGTCGTCACCGAGGAAGTCATGTTACGCATTGCCCGTACGGTGCATCGAGAAACTAAGCTCAAGAACTTGTGCATGGCCGGTGGCGTGGCACTCAATTGCGTTGGCAACGGCCGCATCTTGCGCGAGAGTCCCTTTGAAAACATCTGGATTCAACCGGCTGCCGGCGATGCCGGTGGGGCCTTAGGCGTCGCGCTGGTGCTGTGGTATCACCACTTGGGCCACGAGCGAGTGGCAGATGGCGAAAACGATGCGATGCGGGCGTCGCTGTTAGGACCTGAGTACGGGGACGACGAAATCTATCAGTGGATTGAGAACCAGGCCGGGGTGGCGCAAAAGCTTGCCGAGGACGAGTTGCCAGTGCGCGTGGCCGAGCTTTTGGCAGCGGGCAAGGTCGTCGGATTTTTCCAGGGGCGGATGGAATTTGGGCCACGTGCGCTCGGTGCCCGGTCAATTCTCGGCGACCCGCGCTCAATCCAGATGCAGTCGGTGATGAACCGCAAGATCAAGTTTCGCGAGAGCTTCCGCCCCTTTGCTCCGACAATCCTGCGCGAATGCGTACACGAGTTCTTTGAGTTGGATGCCGACTCGCCCTACATGTTGCAAGTGGCTCCGATTAAGGCGGAACGGCAGATCCCCATGAGCGAGGGCCAAAAGCGGTTGTTCGGCATCGACAAGCTAAACGTGCCACGCTCGGATATTCCGGCCGTCACCCACGTCGATTACTCGGCGCGGGTGCAGACGCTGCGCCGGCAAGATCACCCTCGCTACTACGACGTGATTCGCGCCTTTCAGAGCCTGACCGGATATCCTGTGGTTGTCAACACGTCCTTCAACGTGCGCGGTGAACCCATCGTCCAAAGCCCAGAAGATGCCTATCGCTGCTTCATGCGGACCGAGATGGATTTCTTGGTCATAGGCTCTTATATCTTAGACAAGAAAGACCAGCCGCAGTGGCGGGAAGAACTGGATTGGCAAGAGGAGTTCGAGCTTGACTGAGGCCAAGAGCTACTGGGGGGTTGCGGTTCCCAATCGCGGCGATTTGCGCCGATTCGGACTCGTGCTGGCGGCGTTGCTGGCATTGCTAGGCGGCTATCTGTGGTACGTGGAAGCTATAGGCTTCGCTCAGCTTGCACACGCGGCCTCGCTGGTGTTGCTCGGGGCCGGATTGGCGCTGCCCGTTGCGCTGACGCCGATCTACTTTCCCTATATGTGGCTGGCGAGGATTGTGGCCTTTGTCAATATCCACCTGCTCTTAGGGCTTATTTTCTACACGCTTTTTACGCTGATCGGCCTTAGCATGCGCCTTTTGGGGCGCGATCCGCTCGATCGCAAAATCACTCCCGATGAGGAAAGTTACTGGCAGCGCCGGGCCTCTTCTCTATTTTCCCGCGACCATTATCGCAAGCGCTTTTGAAGCGCGGCTAAGCCTTGCCCTTGTTTTGGGCAGCCGTTATATTTACACCGCTTTGGAGGCCCCTTAAAACGGCCTCAAATGGATTCTACGGAAGAAGTTAGCTCATTTGCCGAAGATGGTCGCTGGATGCTCGAGGCTCTGCACGAGGCCAAGCGAGCCGGCCGTCGCGGCGAGGTGCCCGTCGGGGCTGTCGTCGTCGGGGCCGGGCGGGTTTTGGGCCGGGCCGGCAACGCCATTGAAGCGGCGCAGGATCCCACGGCCCACGCGGAGATGCTGGCCTTGCGCCAAGCCGCGGCGGCACTGGGGACGCGGCGCCTGTTGGAGACGACGCTCTACGTCACTTTGGAACCTTGTGCCATGTGCGCTGGGGCTGCGGTTTTGGCCCGGGTGACGAGGCTGGTCTTCGGGGCCGCCGATCCCAAATCCGGTGCTTGCGGCTCGCTGCGCAATGTCGCGGAGGATCCTCGGCTCAATCACCGTTGTACGGTCCGCGGTGGGGTGCTAGAGCGAGAATGTGCCGAGTTGCTCAAGGGGTTTTTTGCGGCCCTGCGAGCGGCCAAGTAAATTGGGGAGAGGTGCCGGAGTGGTCGAACGGGCCGGTCTCGAAAACCGGTGTGGCTGTACGGTCACCGTGGGTTCGAATCCCACCCTCTCCGCCATCTAAGGCAATGTGATTTTTGCGGAGAGATGGCCGAGTGGTCGAAGGTGCACGACTGGAAATCGTGTGTAGGGTAACCCCCTACCGAGGGTTCGAATCCCTCTCTCTCCGCCATAATTGATCCGGATGGGGCAGTAGCTCAGCTGGGAGAGCGCCAGGTTCGCAATCTGGAGGTCGTGGGTTCGATCCCCATCTGCTCCACCATATTTTTCGGATACCCGCTGGTAAAATGCAGAATTTTAGGTCGTGCTAGATGGGGAGATAGCGGTGCCCTGTACCCGCAATCCGCTATAGCGGGATTGAATTCCCATCCAGAGGTTTTCGCATCTCTTGTTCGACCAGAGCAAAGTGGCGCTGAAGATCGGATTCTGCGCAATCAAGAGCTTCTGAACCCCGTCAGGACCGGAAGGTAGCAGCGGTAGGAATGTCTCTTGGTGTGCCGCAGAGCTGTCCGGTTGGAGCCAACTGGCACTGAGCAGACCTGAGGGCGGGGTCGAAGATGGGTGCACGGCCTTTTAATTTTTTATTTATCCCTTCATCTTGGCTGTGTCAAGCAACTCAAATGGCCTATCAGGTAACAGCGCGCAAGTGGCGTCCTCGCCAATTCGACGAAATCGTCGGGCAGGAGCATATCACTGCCACCTTAAAGAATGCCGTCCATTCCGGACGCATCGCGCAGTGCTACCTGTTTTGCGGCCCCCGCGGCGTGGGCAAGACCACGACTGCGCGGATCCTCGCCAAGGTTCTCAACTGCGTTGACCGCCGCGACGGCAATCCCTGCGAGGTGTGCGATTCTTGCAAGAGCATCGCCGCCTCCACCAGCATGAACGTGCTGGAGATCGACGGGGCCTCCAACAACAGCGTCGATGACATCCGCGAGTTGCGCGAAGTGGTGCGCTACGCCGCGACTGAAGGTGTCTATAAGATCTACATCATCGACGAAGTCCACATGCTCTCAACCGCGGCGTTCAATGCGCTGTTGAAGACGCTGGAGGAGCCGCCAGAGCACGTGGTTTTCATCTTCGCTACCACGGAGGTGCAGTCGGTCCCCGACACCATTCTCTCGCGCTGTCAGCGCTTCAATTTTCGCCGCATCTCAACCGGGCAGATCGCCGCTCACCTCGGCACCATTGCCCAAGCCGAAGGCATCGCGGTTGAGGAGGGAGCGCTCCATCTGTTGGCTAGCCGCGCGGACGGTGCCTTGCGCGACGCCGAAAGCCTACTCGATCAAGTGGTCTCATTGGGCGCGGAGGTGTCGCAGCAAGCCGTGGTACAGGTGTTGGGTCTCGTCAACCGCGGCCTCTACTTTGAATTGCTCGACGCCATACGCGAAGCGGCACCTGCACGGGTGCTGGATATCGTCGCCCAAGCCGTTGACGAAGGGGCCGATATTGAGGAGTTCGTCTATGGCCTAGTCGAACTTTTGCGCCACCTGCTCTTCGTCAAGATACAGGGCGGGGTCGACGAGTTGGATATGGCCGAAGACGCCCGCCGCCGCTGTGGCGAGCTCGCGGCCGCCATGGCGGCCGAAGACCTGCTCCGCATGATGCAGTCGCTCTTGGATTTAGAAGCGGATATAAAGCGCTCGGTACAGCCGCGTTTCCGCGTGGAGATCGCCTTGGTGCATCTGGCGCTGATGGGCCGGTCTGTTGATGTGGGCGAGCTGCTGCGCCGCTTGCAGTCGCTCGAAAGTGCTGCGCCGCGCCCGACTGTGCCCCCGCCTCGCAGTGAACAGGCCGCGCCTCTCGCCCCAAGCGGTCTCAATGAACAGGCTGTGCCTCCGCCTCCGCCCCCAAGTGGTCGTAGCGAACAGGCTGTGCCCCCGCCCCAGCAGCAAGTCGCCGCTCCGGTTGAGTCAGGCAATGCCACTGCCGGCTTGAGCTTTGATCAGGTGCGCACCACTTGGGCCGAGCTAGTCCATGCCGTGCGCGCCGCTAAGCCGTCGCTGGCCTATTTTCTTAATGGAGCGGCTTTAGACAGTCTAGAAGGTCACGTGCTCAGGCTGAGCTTTGGTGCCGCCGACCGCTTTGCCATGAACCAAGTGAAGAACAACCGAGAGAGCGTAGAGGCGATAGCCGAGGCAAAATACGGGTGGCGGCTGCGCTTGGATGCCGTAGAAAAGAAGGACGATCGGCCGGCCCCGCGGGCGGCGAGCCAGCCCGAGTCCGACCCCACCCTGCGCTCGGTACTCGACACTTTTGACGGCGAGTTAGTCTGAGAGATCTCATGGAACCTCTGGCCCTTGAAGACTTAATCGTCGCATTTGCCAAGCTGCCTGGTATCGGTCGCAAGACAGCGCAGCGCTTGGCGCTCTATGTGGTCAAAAGGCCGCGCGAGGAAGCCGAGTTGCTCGCCAAGGCACTCATTGCCGCCAAAGACCAGATCGAACACTGCGCCACCTGCTACAATTTCACCCAAAAGGGTGAACCCCTATGCGAAGTCTGCCGAGATACCCGGCGCGACCAGCAGTTCATCTGCGTGGTAGCCGAAGCCAGCGACGTGCTGGTCTTTGAGATGAGTCAGTTTTACTCCGGAGCGTATCACGTGCTCGGTGGGGTGCTTTCCCCTCAAGACGGAGTGCTGCCCGAGGATTTGCACATCGACACCTTGGTCGAGCGCGTGCGCCAGCAGGGCGTACAGGAGGTAATGCTCGCGCTCAATGCCACCGCCGAGGGCGATGCCACCGCTCACTTCATCGCTCAGCAACTCATGCCGCTGACCAAGGTGTCGAGGCTGGCGCGCGGTCTGCCGGTGGGCGCGGATTTGGACTTGGCCGACAGCGTCACCCTCTCCCTCGCCTTTGCCGGCCGGTCTTCGCTGTAAGGTAGTCATGGACCGGCGCGATATTTTTAACTTGCCCAATGGACTGACCGCGCTCAGGATCGGTTTGACGCCGCTGTTTTTGCTGCTGCTGTTCACCGATACTTGGTATTTGAAAAGCCTTGCCTTCGTCGTCTTCAGCGCGGCCTCGCTGACCGATTTCTACGATGGTAAACTAGCGCGCGCAGGCAACCAAGTAACGCCGCTAGGACGCTTCTTGGACCCGTTGGCCGACAAGATCTTGGTAACGTCGGCACTTGTTGCCCTAGCATTGGACGAAATGGTCAATTTTTGGCTGGTCTTGCCCATTGTCGGGCGCGACGTCCTGATCACGGGCCTGCGCCTCTACGGGCTGTACAGGGGCCGCCCCATAGTCACTTCGCGCTTGGCCAAGTGGAAGACCGCGGTCCAGCTTTTCACGGTTATCTTCATACTCTTCGTCATTGGCCTTGAGGAGGCGATGGAGCGCTTTGCCGCAGGCCATCTCTTCTTTCTCGACGACCAGCTAATCCAGCTTTTGGCCAATGCACTGCTGGCGGGGGTGCTGTTGCTGACGCTGCTGTCGGGTTTTCACTACCTGTTTCGTGCGGGATCTTCCTACAAGGAATCCTGAGCGCGGCGTAGAGGAACGCGTTTTTCTGAACCGACTGATCGCCACGCTTTTTTTTGTAGGCTATGCCCCGTGGGCATCCGGTACAGCTGGTACCGCATTCGTCGCTTTGTTGTACTGGCTGTTTTTTCCCTCTTTGGGGATGCTGGATTGGTTCGGTGTGCTTTTGCTCGCCTCGGCCATTGGGGTGTACAGCGCAGACCGGGCGGCCCCGGAATGGGGCAAGGATCCTAGGCAGGTCGTCGTTGACGAGGGGGTGGGCTTTCTCTTTGCAGTTGCATTTTTGCCTCCGGGCACTGGGACGGCCATCGCGGGCTTTCTCGCCTTCCGCGCCTTCGATATTGTCAAGCCGCCCCCAGCACGGCAGTTAGAAGCCCTGCCTGGGGGGTGGGGCATTGTGGCCGACGACGTGGTCGCCGGCCTGTATAGCAATGTGGTCATTCGCTCGTCGTTCTATTTGGTTGAGTGGGTGGGCTAGGACCGATACTACACTTTAATTGAGGGGATTTCCATGGCGAAAGCGAACGGACACAGGGGAGACGGCAACAAGGCCAGATCGCTGGAACTGGCGATGTCGCAGATTGAAAAGCAGTACGGCAAGGGGTCGATTATGCGCCTTGGCGACGCGGGTAGGGTGCAGGAGGTGGAGGCGATCTCTACTGGATCGCTGGCTGTAGATGCAGCACTGGGCATCGGTGGCTTGCCCAAGGGGAGGATCGTCGAAATATCGGGTCCAGAGGGGTCGGGCAAGACCATGCTCTCGCTGCACGCCATCCGCGAATCGCAAAGGCAGAACGGCACGGCGGCCTTTATCGACGCCGAGCACGCCCTTGACGTCAGCTTCGCCCGACGCATCGGCGTCGATGTGGAAAATCTAATCATATCGCAGCCGGATTCGGGCGAGCAGGCCCTCGAAATCGTCGATACCTTGGTGCGCAGCGGTGCTTTCGATATCATCGTAGTCGATTCGGTGGCCGCGCTGGTGCCACAGGCCGAGTTGGAGGGCGACATGGGCGATTCGCACGTGGGCTTGCATGCGCGGCTGATGTCCCAAGCCCTGCGCAAGCTCGCTGGCTCGATCAATCGCTCGCACACCTGTCTTATTTTTCTCAACCAGTTGCGGATGAAGATCGGCGTGATGTTCGGCAGCCCAGAGACCACCACCGGCGGGCGCGCCCTGCCTTTCTACTCCTCGGTGCGCATCGACATCCGCCGCATCGCCCGCGTCAAAGACGGAGACCTCGATATTGGCAATCGCACTCGGGTCAAGGTTGTCAAAAACAAAGTGGCCCCCCCCTTTCGCGAAGCCGAATTCGACCTGATTTTCCACGGCGACCAGATCGGCATCTCTTGGGAGGGCGATCTGATCGATATAGGGGTTGCCAAGGGGTTTGTTGACAAGAGCGGGGCTTGGTTTTCCTACAATGGCGAGCGATTGGGTCAGGGCCGAGACAACGCCCGCACTTTTCTGCGCGAGAATTCAACAATAGCCTCGGAGATAGAGCACAAGCTGCGCGTCGAGTTGGGCCTCGAAGCTGCGGTAGGACAAAATGAGGTTGGCGAGGCGGGCGAATAAGTGGACGACCAACTGCAAAAGGCTAAGGACGCCGCCTATCGCTATCTCGGCTATAGGGCGCGGTCCGTAGCAGAGGTACGCGACAAGCTACGGGAGAAGGACTTTGCCGCCGAGGTTGTCGCCGAGGTCATCTCCGACTTACAGCGCCAGAAGCTCCTCGACGACCGCGAGTTCGCCCGGTGCTGGGTCGAGGCGCGGTTGCAGCGGGCCAATGGTGCGCGTAAACTAGCCCAAGATCTCAGGCACAAAGGCGTGGCCGCAGGCGTAGTTGACGAGGTCCTCGCCGAATACGCCCCAGCGCTCGATTCGGGCGAAAGGGCGGTCGAATTGCTGAGCAAGCAGGCTTGGCGCTACCGGGGCTTGGCACCCGACAAGGCCAAGCGTCGGATGCTAGGCTTTTTGGCCCGGCGTAGTTGCGATGAGGAAATGGCCAGAGCAGCGGTCGAACAGGTATGGAAGGAGTTAGCCGATGAAGTCGAGGGAGATTAGGGAGACGTTCCTCCGTTTTTTCGAAGGTAAGAACCACGTGCGCGTACCGAGTGCGTCGATCGTACTGCAGGACGATCCCACGCTCTATTTCACCAACGCTGGCATGAATCAGTTCAAGGATGTCTTCTTGGGCTTAGGCCGGCGAGACTACACCCGGGCGGTTGATACGCAGAAGGTCTTGCGGGTCTCGGGCAAGCACAACGATCTCGACGAAGTCGGCTACAGCCCTTGGCACCACACCTTCTTTGAGATGCTGGGCAACTGGTCCTTTGGCGACTACTTCAAAAAAGAGGCCATTGAGTGGGGCTGGGAGTTAATTACCGAGCACTTTGGCCTAGAAAAGGAGCGGCTTTGGGCCACCTCCTTTGCGGGCGACGACGCGGTAGAACCCGACTTGGAGGCCGAGGCTTTCTGGTATGAATGCACCGACCTGCTGCCGGGCCGCGTCGTTCGCTTACCGGCTAAGGAAAACTTCTGGGAAATGGGCGCTCAAGGCCCCTGCGGCCCCTGCTCTGAAATCCATTACTACTCAGGCGACGATCTGGCGGCGCAGGAGAGCCGTATGCTCATAGACGACACGGGCGATTTGGTTGAAATATGGAACTTGGTCTTCATCCAGTATAACCGCGACAATACGGGAGCCCTGCAACCACTGCCTGAAAAGCACGTGGATACCGGCATGGGTTTTGAGCGGATGTGCAGTCTCTTACAGGGGGCTGAGAGCAACTACGAGATCGATGTCTTTCAGCCGCTCATCGGCCGCATCGCTGAACTGACGGGCAAAGAATACGGCGGCGAGCATCGCGTCCCCATGCGGGTCATCGCCGACCACGTCCGCGCCCTCAGCTTCGCTATGGCCGACGGAGCGATGCCCGCCAACGAGGGCCGTGGGTACGTTCTGCGCCGCATCCTGCGCCGTGCCGCACGCTACGCCCGCCAGCTCGATCAGCACGACCCCTTTATTCATCAGTTAGTTGGCACGTTGGGCGAAACTATGGGCGATGTCTTCCCGGAGGTTGCCGCGAAAAAGGACCATATCGACTTGGTGATCCGTTCCGAGGAGGAGAGCTTTGGCAGGACCCTCGACCGCGGCTTGGATATCTTCGCGCGGTTCGCTGCCAAGGGACAGATTACCGGCGGCGATGCCTTCCAACTCTACGATACCTACGGCTTTCCACTCGACCTGACGGAGCTAATGGCCCGCGAGCAGGGCATCCCGCTAAACGAGCGGGAGGAATACGATCACGCACTTGAAGCTCAGCGGCAGCGGGCGCGTCAGGGGTCCTCAACTCCTGTTTTGTTGTCCGGTGAGGCGACGGCGAGAAGCCCAACCGCGTCGGCGAACTTCGTCGGATACGACGAATTGGAAGTAGAGGCGCAGGTGGTGCAGGTGGAGCGCATCGGCGAAGGTAAAGACGACCTAGTGCGACTCGTGTTAGACCAAACCCCTTTCTACGCCGAGGCGGGGGGCCAAGTCGGCGACCGAGGGCGAATCGAGGGCAAAGGTTTTGTCGTCGAAGTTGAGAGCATCAATAAGGAGCACGGCGGTATCTACCACATCGGTCGGTTGACGGAAGGCGAAACCGAAGCGTTGGCCGGTGCAGTAGTCGCCCGCGTAGATCCCCAAGCCCGCATTGACGTCGCGCGCAATCACACCGCAACCCATCTGCTGCATGAGTCACTGCGGCAGACCCTTGGCGACCACGTAGGACAGATGGGTTCGCTGGTGGCACCGGACCGCTTGCGCTTTGACTTTTCGCATTTTGCCTCGGTTGAGCCTGAGCAGTTGCGCGAAATCGAGGAGCGAGTCAACGAGCAGATTCGCGCCGATATAGAAGTGAGTACCTTTGAAGAGGAATTGGAAAAAGCCAAGGCGATGGGGGCGCAGGCGCTCTTCGGCGAAAAATACGAGGACCAGGTCCGCGTGGTGCGGATCGGCGACTTCAGCCTAGAGCTATGCGGCGGCACCCACGTGCGCTCGACCGGCGAAATCGGTGCTTTCGATTTGGTCTCCGAAAGCGGCATTGCCGCTGGCGTCCGGCGCAGCGAGGCTTTGACCGGCGCGGGGGCTGAGCGCGTCGCGTACCAGCGGCGGCAACTGCTAACGGCATTGGGCACCCGGCTCAATGCCGCGCCCGAAGAGTTAGCGGACAAAATCGAAGTGCTCTTGGGCCGCAACCGCCAGTTGGAGCGGTCTCTTGGCGAATTGCGGCGTCGAGTGGCGGCGCTAGAGACGAGTGATCTGTCGAGCGGAGCGTGCGAAGTGGAAGGGGTCACGGTCGTGGCGCGGCGCACCCAAGCAGAGGACGTGCCCAGCCTGCGGGCCATGGCCGACGGACTGCGCGAGAGCTTGGGCTCGGGGGTCGGCGTCTTAGGGGCGGATATCGGCGGCAAGGTTTCCTTTATCGCCGTTGTTACCGATGACTTGATTAAGGGCCGCGGGCTGAAGGCCGGCGACATTGTGCGCGGCGTGGCGCAGCTATCCGGCGGTTCGGGTGGCGGCAAGGCGCACTTGGCCCAGGCCGGCGGACGGGACTTAGGCAAACTCGACGAGGCGCTAGAGCAAGTAGCGCACATCGTCGGGCAGCAGCTACAATAGGCGAGCTGAATTTGTGACTAGCAGTGTGCTGCAACACCTACTGGACATCCGCCATCGCCGCGGTGCTGGCTACCTTCCCTTGCTGGATCCAGATCGCTTGGCTCCAGACGAATTGGAGGCTCGCGCCCAACTCTGCGTTGCGGCCGGGGCCGATGCCATCCTCATCGGCACGAGCCTGATGTTCTCGTCTCGCAACACGGTCTGTTTCCAACGCGTCCGGGCCAAGGTCAATGTACCGGTGATTAGCTTTCCCGGAAGCTCGAGCCAGGTAGTGCCTACGGCCGATGCGATCCTCTTCCTGTCGCTGGTCAGCGGGCGCAATCCCGAGCTTTTGATCGGCGAACACGTCAAGGCCGCCCCCTTGATCCGCGAGTACGGCATTGAGGCCATCCCCACCGGGTATATGCTGGTCGAGTCTGGGACTCTGACATCCGTGGAATTTATGAGCGATACTCGGCCCATTCCGCGCGACAAGATCGACATCGCCATGGCCCACGCCTTGGCGGCCGAGTACTTGGGCATGCGGCTTATTTATCTAGAGACTGGCAGCGGCGCATGCGCTTCTGTGCCCGACGAAATGGTGAGCGCGGTAGCCGATTGTGTCTCAGTGCCAGTCGTCGTCGGAGGCGGCATCCGCGACCCGGGAGTGGCGCGGGCCAAGGTGGAGGCCGGTGCGGGCTTCGTCGTCACGGGTAGCGTCGTCGAAGACGATCAGCAGTGCCTGTGTGCCCTGAGCCGAGCAGTACACGCAAAAGAGACAGGAGTAGCAATGGGCCATGGTTGAAAAAAAGGCCACGATCAACAATCCGCTGGGGATCCACGCTCGTCCGGCCGCGCTCTTGGTACAGACAGCAGCACAATTCAAGGCCGATATTTATCTGTCCAAAGGCGACGTCGATGGGGTCAACGGCAAGAGCATCATGGGCGTGATGATGCTGGCCGCCGAGCAAGGTGCCCAAGTCGCCGTCCGGGCCGAGGGCGAGGACGAGGACGCGGCCATCGAGGCCATGGTCTCACTGTTGGAGAGTACATTCGAGGGGCAAACTTGACCACGACCAGCGCACATAGGGTTTTCGATGGCATCTGCGTTTTCCCCGGCATTGGCATTGGGCGGGCTTTCGCATACCACAAGCGGGCCCCGGTCATCACCCGCCGGCGCGTGGCGCAGCATCTGGTTAGGACGGAGGTCGAGCGTTTTCGCAACATACTCCACCAGGCCGGTGACGAGATTCGGCGCATTCGCCGCTGGGTCGCCAGCGAGCAGGGAGAGGAACTGGCGCAGATATTCGACGCCCAGCTAGCCATGCTAGAGGACCCATCTATAAAAGAGCGTACCGAGGCGTTAATCCTCGGCAAGAACTATTCGGCCGAGCGGGCGTACGCCGAGGAGTTGGAGAAAGTCAAAGAGGCCTTCGGCAACATTGAAAACGAATACCTGCGGGCGCGAATAAGCGACGTAGCGGATATCGAAAATCAGGTGTTGATGCGATTAGCAGGGGGCGAGGTCAAAGCGCTCGATTCGCTCCGCGCCAACACGATTGTCCTAGCCCACGACTTGCTACCCTCCGAGATGGTGCGCCTAGAGCGCCGCCGGATCAAAGGCGTGGTGCTCGATGCTGGAGGCGCGACTTCGCATGCGGCTATTATCGCCCGCTCGTTGCAGCTACCCACAGTCGTCGGCACCGGCGACTGTTCGCGGCAAGTGGCAGACGGCGACTTGGTGGTCGTCGATGGCAACGAAGGCCAGGTCCACCTACGGCCCGATGCCCGCGGCGAGCGGTGCTATCGGGCGCGTCGTCGTCGTCAGCTCAGGCGCGAGCGCGACCTAGAGCGGCGTCGAAATTTGCCCGCCGTTACCCGAGACGGGCAGGAAATCGTATTGATGGCTAATGTCGATGTGCATACCGAAGTGCAGATGGCGCTCGACCACGGCGCTCGCGGCGTGGGCATGTACCGCACCGAGTTCCTGTATCTCAGCTACCGCTTGCCCTCCGAGGAGGAGCAGTTCAAGGTCTATTCCACCCTCGTCGAATCGCTGGTCCCGCATCCGGTGGTGATCCGCACCATGGACTTGGGAGGCGACAAGCTGTCCCACATCTTGGAGGTGCCTCCCGAGGCCAACCCCTTCTTGGGGTGGCGCGGCATCCGCATTTGCCTCGATACCCCAGACCTGTTCAAGACGCAACTACGCGCCCTGCTCAGGGCCGGAGCACACGGCGAGGCGCAGATCTTGTTGCCGATGATCTCTAGCCTGAACGAACTGCGGCGCGTCCGGGTGTTACTGGAGGAAACCAAAGACGAGTTGCGGGCGGCGGGGCGGCCCTTTGCCGAGCATTACAAGCTGGGCATCATGGTCGAAGTGCCGTCCGTGGCCTTGATGGCCGATCACTTTGCCCGCGAAGTAGATTTTTTCAGCCTCGGCACCAACGACCTGACCCAGTACGCGTTGGCCGTGGATCGCGGCATGAGCAAAGTGGCTTGGCTCTACGACCCGTTTCACCCGGCGGTCTTGCGCTTGATCAAAATGGTCGCCGACAGCGGTCGGCGTACCAACACGCCCGTGAGCATCTGCGGGGAGATGGCCGGCGACCCCTTGGCTACGACGCTCTTGCTCGGGCTCGGGCTGGATTGTCTGAGTCTAAGTCCCGGGCTCATCCCGGAAGTCAAGGAGGTCATTCGCGCCATCCGCGCTGAAAAGGCGCAGCAGATCGCTAGCGAATGCTTGGCCATGGACACCGGTGCTGAGGTGCGCCAGCACTTGGAGGATGCAGTCGGCGAGTACATGCCCTTCTGGCGTCAGAGGCATCACTGAAGAAGCTTGAGAATACACTATGTCCAAATACATGTTTACTTCCGAATCTGTGTCCGAAGGGCACCCCGACAAAGTCGCCGACCAGATTTCCGACGCCGTACTCGACGCCATGCTCGCCGAAGACCCCAGCGCACGGGTCGCCTGCGAGACCCTCGTTACCACTGGCCGAGTCGTCGTCGCCGGCGAGGTTAAAAGCGAGGCTCGCCTAGACTTTGAGGCCCTCGTCAGGCAGGTCATCGCCGATATCGGCTACTGCGATCCCGAGCAGGGCTTTGACTTTCGCTCGTGCGCTATCCTCGTGGCCTTGGGCCAGCAGTCGCTCGATATAGCCCGGGGCGTCAACGAGGGCGAGGGGCTGCACAAGGAAGAGGGCGCTGGTGACCAAGGCATGATGTTTGGCTATGCCTGCCGCGAAACCCCCCAGCTCATGCCGCTGCCCATTACCCTCGCACACGCGCTGATGCAGCACCTGACGCGGCTGCGCAAGGACGAGAAAATTCCCTATCTGCGCCCGGATGCCAAGTCTCAGGTCACTGTCGAGTACGACGACGGCCAGCCCGTGCGGGTAGGGGCCGTAGTCCTCTCGACCCAACACGCCCCGGAGGCCAGGCACGAGCAGATCGAAAAAGACATGATCGAACAGGTCGTAAAAGAAGTAATCCCCGCCCACCTGCTCGACGAAGGCACCCAATACCACGTCAACCCCACGGGCCGCTTCGTCGTTGGGGGGCCGCACGGCGACTGCGGATTGACTGGCCGCAAGATCATCGTCGATACCTACGGGGGCGCGTGCCCGCACGGCGGGGGTGCCTTTTCCGGCAAGGACCCCAGCAAGGTGGACCGCAGTGCCCACTACATGGCGCGCTACGTGGCCAAGAACGTGGTGGCCGCCCGCTTGGCCGCCCGCTGCCAAGTGCAACTGGCCTATGCCATTGGCGTGGCCGCGCCCGTATCCGTGCGGATCAAAACCTTTGGCACGGGCGTCGCGCCCGACGAGGCGATCGCCGCGGTCGTGGAAACGGTCTTCGACCTAACCCCCAAGGGCATCATTGAGGCCCTACAACTGAGGCGGCCCATCTACCGGAAAACCACCAACTACGGCCACTTTGGACGCGAGGAGCCGGAGTTTGTGTGGGAACGGACCGACAAGGCCGAGGAGCTGCGCCGGGCCGTGGGGATCAAATAGGGCCTTGAGTGTGCTAGCAGATGACTGCCGTACTGTGCCGATGGCTAGGTGCGCTCCTAGGGGCCGGAGCGTTGACGGGCTGCGAGGTAAACTCCCCCCAAATTCCCAGCACCAATTTCCAGATCAGCATCCCGGTCGCCGCCGACCGGACGACGGTTCAGGACTTGGCCGATGAGCGCGCCGACTTCCTGAAGATCGACGACGAGGGCTTGCTCGCGGTAGATTTTACAGCGGATTTCAACCACCGAGAGGAAATCGGCGCTCGCCTGCGCGTCGCGCCCGTATCCACTGCCTTGGCGGTGCCGATTGGGCCGGCTGATGGTGCCATTGCCAAGACCGAGGCCCTCGCCTTTGCCGATGACCGCATCCAAATCGCGCACGCAGTCATCGCCGAGGGCGGCCTGACGATCAAGGCGAGCAACCAGACTGCGATCCCCTTGCAGGTCGAGCTAGTCTTGGGCGATGTAAAAAGGCCGGACGGTACCCCACATGCCTTCCTCATTGACGCGCTCGCCCCCGGCGAGAGCAAGGCGGTGTCCTTTGACTTGGCCGGCAGCACATTTGCCCCACAGCACCCCCTTGAATTGCGGTTCTCATACCGAGTGCAGGGCGAGTTCGCGGAGGCCGCGACCACAGATGAGCTACTGCTAGAGGCCGAGACCGAGAATTTGCTCCTCGGCCGCGTCGAGGGGGTGCTCAACGAGGTCGTCCTGCCGGTCGCCCCGGTCGCCCGCGCAGTCGATTTTCCCGCAGGCTTAGACCAGATTGCCTTCGGCTCGGTCTCCCTAGAAGTCGGCCTGACGTCGGGCGTTGGTTTCCGCAGCCGCATTGACCTCCAAATCGAGGGCCTCAACGGCCATGGCGAGCGGGGTTCCCTGATGGTTTCCGCAGCGTTCCAGCGCGGCGACCCAGACCACCCAGTGTCCCTCACCTTGTCGCTGGCCTCCGCAGAGCTGACCGAGTTTCTCAACCTGCTGCCGACCCAAGTCGAGGTCGCGCCGACTGTGCGCATCGGCGATGGCGAGGCTGTGGAGGTGATCGACTCCAGTCATTGGGTGCAGATCGACCACGTGCGCTTTGCAACGCAGGGCCATTTTCAGCTAGCGGAGGACACCCGCATCGAGTTTGACCCGATCTTCCGCCGCCTACAGGACGACGATGCCCGCCGCCGCATCCACTCCAGTCTCGACAGCGCTGTCGTAGTTACCGCGATTGAAAATCACCTGCCCACCGCGATCCGCGTCAGCCTGTGGGTCGCGCCGAGGGTCGAGGATGTGTACGGCAACGAAGATCTGTTCGCCGACAACGAGGCCAGCGGCTATCTGCGGATTCCCAAGCAGGGTTTCTTTGTGGTGGAGGCCGGCGATGTCGGCCCCGAAGGGCGGGTCGTGGCGAGTGCATTCAGCCACCAACGGATCGCGCTTTCGGACGAAAATGTGCAGGTCTTTCTGCAGGAGGAGGGCGTCTATACGGGCATGCTGGTCGAGTTGGAAAAGACGCAGCGCGAGATAGCGATGCGGGGGAGCGACTTCGTCGCTGTGGAGGCCGGGGCGGTGATTTTCATGGAATTCAATGAGGACTTGGTCAAGTAGGGTGCTGGTGCAAGGCAAGGGATTGAGCGTTCTAGCGGCCCTGCTCGCCGGGGCCTACGGGCAGGCGGCCGCCGTTCCCGGCGACGCCAGTCCGCGGGCTGTTGCTTTGGGCCAAGCCTATACGGCCTTGGCCCGAGGGCCGGAAGCTGTCTTCTGGAATCCGGCGAATTTAGCCCTTGCGGGCAGTGGCAGGTTTTCCTGGGACTTGCTCGGCGCGGGCCTTTGCATAGTTGCCGAAAACAATAGTTTTTCGGTCGCCACGTACAACGCCAACTTCACGGCCGCCAACGATAAAGTATCTCCCAACGACAGCCCGTACTACATCAGCCCGGTGACCAAAAAGAGACTGTTGGCCAACATCCCAGACGCGGGCCTGCGCATGAATGGGGATATCGAGCCGACGCTCGTCGCAGGCCTCCCGCTCAACGGAGGCGTGGCGTTTGCCATCGGGGAAGTGCGCTCGGCCATTGCCGTGGGGTTTACCAGCGGGGTCGAGAGCGAAATTCCCAAAGATGTGTTAGAGCTTTTCTTTTTCGGCAACGAGTTTGCAGAGGACCGCTTGGCGGCCGGCAAGAGCGAAGGGTACGACATCAGCGACTGGAATGGATCGGGATGGGCCGTGGGCACGCTCAATGTCGCAGCTGCGAAGCCCGCACTGCCAGTTCGTCTCGCACCCTATCTAAGCGAGCTCACAGTCGGCAGTACGCTCAAGCTCTCGATGGGCAGCTACGGAGAGATTATCGAATCCGGCGGCACCGGGCTCGTGGCCCGCGTCGGCGGTGCGGAGGCGGACGCTTGGCTGATTGCCCAGCACGCCAAAATGGGCTTAGGCGTTGGCCTCGACGTTGGCATCGCCGGCCGGAGCAAAAGCCGCAAGACGACCTTCAGCTTCAGTGTGCTCAACCTGCTCGACACGTTCTCTTGGAGTAGGGGAGTGCGCCAAGATTCCATTTTCCTCGCGACTAACGAATTGCGCATCTCCCGCTTCTTGGACGCGGACTCGCGGTCCATTGAGGAAGTATTCGACAACCCGGATTTAGACGGCGATGGCGATCCAGACTTCACAAAACAGATCGGCCAAAAGCCTTTCTCGCGCTCGCTGCCGGCCATGCTGCGGCTCGGGGTGGCCTATCAGGCCAGGCCCCAGCTAACGGTGGTTGGCAATTGGGACCAGGCGTTCAGTTCTAAGTTTGGGATGCGGACTCGGCCGCGGCTGGCCGGCGGGGTCGAGTACTGGCTGGCGGACTGGTTGCCTGCCCGCATTGGCCTGTCGCTGGGCGGACGGAGCAGCAGCTCGGCGATCGGCTTTGCCTTCGGCCCGTTTGTGCTGTCGTCTATGCAGATCCGCTTCTTGGAGACCAGCCTCGCCATGCGCGGCGGCCTCTTCCCAGGCATAGCGAAGGGCACCGCCATTTCCGTGATGTTCTTTCGCCTGAGCCTTGTCTGACGGCCTCCTCGGCCTTTTCTGCCCATTCCAATGTCTTGAATGCCACAATGTCCCATTCGATGGGTTAGATGTGTCAAAAAGAGGCATATCGGCGATGGTACGGTATTTGCAATCATTCGGATAGGCAAAACCGATTTTCGAAAGGGAGCCGACATGAATACCAGCAAATTCACCCACAAATTGCAGGAAGCCGTGCAGGAAGCCCAGCACCAAGCGCTGCGCCGCCTGCACGGCGAAGTGGATGGCGAGCATCTGCTCTTGGCGCTACTCGAACAGGAAGAAGGGGTCCTGCCGCGCATTGTGCGGCGCATCGACCGAGCAGACGAGCGGTTGCACCCGGTTTTGGTGCGCTCGTTAGATCGCCGCCCCCGGGTCTCGGGCAAAGGCGTCGAAATATATGCGACGCGCCGCCTGCAAGACCTCTTGCGCCAAGCCGAGGAGGAAGCCGCTGGCCTAAAGGACGAATACGTTTCGGCCGAGCACTGCGCCTTGTCGTTTATATCGGAGGGCGAAGGCACGGCCGCCGGCCGCGCCTTGAGTGAGGCCGGCATCACGCGAGACCGCTTCTTGCAGGCTTTGGCCAAGGCGCGCGGTACCCAGCGCGTGCAGAGCGCGACGCCCGAATCTACCTATGAGGCCCTCGAACGCTACGGACTCGACTTGGTGGCGCAGGCGTGCGCCGGCCGGCTCGACCCGGTGATTGGGCGCGACGAAGAGATCCGCCGCACCATCCGCATCCTCTCGCGCAAGACCAAGAACAACCCGGTGCTCATCGGCGAGCCAGGCGTGGGCAAGACCGCGATCGTCGAGGGCTTGGCGCAGCGCATCGTGCGCGGCGATGTGCCCGAGTGGATGCAGGATCAGACGATCTTCGCGCTGGACATGGGTGCGCTGATGGCTGGGGCCAAGTACCGGGGCGAATTTGAGGAGCGGCTCAAGGCCGTGCTCGACGAAATCCGCGCCAGCGACGGGCGCATCTTGCTCTTCATCGACGAGTTGCACACCATCGTCGGCGCTGGCAAGACCGAGGGATCGACCGACGCGGGCAATATGCTCAAGCCCATGCTCGCCCGCGGCGAGTTGCACTGCATCGGCGCGACCACGCTCGACGAACACCGCCGGCACATCGAAAAGGACGCCGCGCTGGAACGGCGCTTCCAGCCGGTGTTGATAGACGCCCCCACAGTAGAGGATTCGATCTCGATCCTGCGGGGCTTGCGCGAGCGATTCGAGATCCACCACGGCGTGCGCATCCAAGACAATGCCTTGGTAGATGCAGCCGTGCTGTCCAACCGCTACATCTCGGACCGCTTCTTGCCAGACAAGGCCATCGACCTGATCGACGAGGCGTGCGCCACCGTCCGCACGGAAATCGACTCGGTGCCAACCGAACTGGACCAAGTGGAGCGCCGGGTCATGCAGCTAGAGATCGAGGAAGCCGCGCTGAAAAAGGAGCAGGACAAAATCAGCGAGGAGCGCCTCGAAAGCCTGTGCAAGGAATTGGCCGATCTCAAGGGCCAAGCCGGTGCCCTGCGCGCCCAATGGGAAGAGGAAAGAGCGTCCCTATTGAGCGAGCGAGCGTTGCGCGAGGAAATTGAGCAGGTGCGGCATCAAATCGAAGAAGCCGAGCGCCAATACGACTTGAACCGAGTCGCCGAGCTAAGACACGGAAAATTGCCGGATCTGGAGCGACGGCTGTCCGCGGCGCAGCAAGCGGCTGTCCGCGACGGCCCGAGGCTGCTGCGAGAGGAAGTCACCCAAGAGGAGGTGGCCGCCATTGTTTCGCGCTGGACCGGTATCCCACTACAAAGGCTGACCGAGGGCGAGCGCGAGAAGCTGGTGCGCCTCGACCAGATCCTGCACCAGCGGGTCGTGGGCCAGGACGAGGCCGTGAGCTTGGTGGCCGATGCCGTGATGCGGGCGCGCTCCGGCATCAAAGACGAGCAAAAGCCCATCGGCTCCTTCGTCTTCTTGGGGCCGACGGGCGTGGGCAAGACCGAACTGGCTAAGGCCCTCGCGCAAGCTCTCTTCGACGCCGAGGAGAACATGGTGCGCTTGGACATGAGCGAGTACATGGAAAAGCACTCGGTGTCCAAGCTATTGGGTGCTCCGCCCGGGTACGTGGGCTACGAGGAAGGCGGCCAGCTAACCGAGGCCGTGCGCCGCAAGCCCTACGCGGTGGTGCTCTTCGACGAGATCGAGAAAGCCCACCCGGACGTTTTTAACGCGCTGTTGCAGCTTTTGGACGACGGGCGGCTCACCGACGCGCAGGGCCGAGTGGTGGATTTTAAGAACGCGGTGGTGATTATGACTTCCAACATTGGGTCGGCGCACTTGGTCGAGGGCCTGACGCCGAAAGGGGAGATCGCCGAGTCCGCACGCGAGCAGGTCATGCGCGAGCTGGGGGCGCACTTTCGTCCGGAGTTTCTCAACCGGATCGACGATGTGGTGCTCTTCAAGCCGCTGACCTTGGCGGAGATCGAGGCGATCGTCGGGCTGCTGAGTGCCGAGTTGCGCCAGCGGCTGGCCGCAAAGCGCATTGAGCTAGCGGTCGCTGCACCGGCGCGGCGGCACATTGCTCACGCGGGTTTCGACCCGGTCTATGGCGCCCGGCCGCTCAAGCGATTTTTGCAGCGCGAGATCGAAACGCGGATCGCGCGCTTGCTGGTGGCCGGCGACGTGCCCGAGGGGTCGCGGGTTGAGGTGGTACTCGACGAAGGCCAGTTGGCCGTGCGGCACCAGCCGCCGGAAGCGGGAACCGCAATTTAGCGCTTGTCGTCTTTTTTTGTGAACATTGGAAAGTATCCGTATTTTCACACCCTTTTTCAGAGAGGAAGTATCCATGCGGAAGTTGTGCTTTTCCCTAATCGTTTTAAGTCTCTCCGCGGCCGGCAGCGTCCGAGCCAGCGAGAGCATACAGCTCCTGCGCCAGATGAGCGACGGCTTCGCCGAACTCGCCGCGCAGGTCAAGCCCGGCGTCGTAAAAATCACCACGGAGGGCACTGTCAATGTCGAGGGGGGCTCCCCCTTGCGCGGCACCCCTTGGGGGGACTTCTTCGAATTGCCCGACCAGCCACGCGAACGCGATGGCCAAGGCTCGGGAGTAATCATCAACTTTAGCGGCGATCAGTACATCCTTACCAACAACCACGTGATTCGCCACGCCGACAATATCCGCGTCGAGATGACGGATTCGCGCTTCTTTGAAGCCGAGGTCGTCGGTCGCGATCCCCTGAGCGATATCGCCGTGCTCAAGGTCGCCGCCGAGGATTTGCCTGCGGTCGCAATGGGCGATTCGGACCAGCTCCGGGAGGGCGAATGGGTGCTGGCCATAGGAAACCCCATGAAATTTGCCCATTCCGTAACGACTGGCATCATCAGTGCCTTGGGACGGGGACGCTTCTTTGGCGAGTACGGCTCTTTTATTCAGACCGACGCGGCGATCAATCCTGGCAACAGCGGCGGTGCGCTAGTCAACCTGCGCGGCGAGTTGATCGGGCTCAACACGGCCATCGTCAGCCGTAGCGGCGGCAATATGGGTCTTGGCTTTGCCATTCCGATCAACTTGGTCAAGGATGTGGTCGCGCAGTTGGTTGAGCACGGGAAGGTGCGGCGTGGCTTGCTCGGCGTGATTATCGACGACTTGGAACCGCTAGTGGCCGAGGCAATGGGGCTGGACCGCAAGCATGGCGTGGTGATCGATAAAGTGACGCCGGGAGGAGCAGCAGACAAAGCGGGCGTTAAAGTTGACGATATAGTACTTGCTATTGATGGCCAACCCATGCGCAACTCAACCGAACTTCGCGACCGGATTGGACGCACGGCACCGGGGACCGAAATCGAGTTGTTGGTGTTGCGCGATAGCAAAGAGAAACGCATTAAAGTCGAGCTAGATCTGCGGACTGCGGAAGCGCTGGCCGCCGGTCACTCCCGCGATGACACAGAGGCAGAACAAGAGGTGCTGGGCCTGAAGGTACAGGAACTGACCGATGCGCTAGCGCGGCGGCTGAGATACGAAGACGAAAACGGAGTTGTGGTCACGCGAGTGGAGCGCGGCAGCGAGGCGTCGCGGCGGGGTTTGCGCCGATGGATGCTCATTCAGGAGATCAACTCCAAACCAGTGAAAACGGTAGGTGATTTTGAGGATGAGCTGGCGGAAATTGAACCAGGAGCCGCGTTTAGGATGCGGGTGCGTTGGCAGGGCGGTCGGCAGGGGGGGACGCGACTGGTGGGGTTGCGGATGCCTGTAAATTGAGTATGCGCTCGCAAGCTATATGGCACCCGGCCGCGCTGGCCGTGTACATCCGCTGCGAATTCTACCTGACCGGCGCAGCAGCCAAAGGGCTGCTGCGCTGTGCTGCGAGTGGGCCGTACGAGGTGTACTTGAACGGCGAGCGAGTGGGCAGAGGATTGGGGCCAGCGGCGGCCGAAGTGGCCATGTGGGAGCAGTTCGCGTTGGATGGTGCGCTGCGGGAGGGCGAAAATGTGCTGTTGGTCCTTGCCTTGGGCCTCGGCGCAGCAGACTGGTTCTGCGCCGAGGGAAAAATTGAGCGCAGCGATGGGGCCGAGCAGGTGCTATACACGGGTGCGCCTTGGCAGGTGCAGCCGGCCGATGCTTGGCTGGGCGCAGTCGGCTACGCAGCCGTGCTGGCACCGGCTGAGTGGGCCAAGGGGCGGTTTGCGGGATGGCGGGAAGCGGCTGTGGTGGCCGGGGCCGAGCCGAGGGATTGGTCGCCGTTGCCCGCGGAGGAAAGCATGGTGTGGGCGCGGGAGGTGGTAGCTTTTGGCGAGGTTGCTGGCGAGGTCGCGCTCGAATGGGTCGCCTACCCCGAGGCCATGCAGACTGCCAAATGCGTACGACGGGAAGCGCTCCTGACAGCCGGCAAAACCCAGTCCTTGTTGCAGGCAACAGACGCAGCCCGGGCCGCGTACTTAGTTTTGGACTTTGGGCGGTTGCTCAGCGGATTCCCCCATCTGCGGCTGCGGGGCCGGGCTGGCGCGGTGATCGATCTAGGTTTTGCGCGGGCGGAGGGCGCGGTGGAATCGCGCTTGCGCTACGTGTGCCGCGACGGATTGCAAGAGTGGACATCGCCGCAATTGGCGACGTGCCGCTATCTAGTAGTGCGGATCGGATCGTGCCCAGAAGCAGTGGAAATAGACAGTGTCTCGCTGGTGGAGCGGCGCGTGGCCGTCGCGGTGCGAGGGTGCTTTACAACCGTGGGCGAAGACTGGGAGCAGTTATGGCGGACCGGAGAGCAAACCTTAGCCGCCAGCCGCCAAGAGGTGTACGCCCTCGGCGAGGAACGGCTCAACTGGGATCAGCTCTACGTTTGGACCATGAACGATTTGTACGCGACCGGTAGCGTGGATACGGCGCGCGCTGTGCTGGCTGGCAGCAAGGCACCGCTCGGCGGGGAACAGGCCTGTTTCCACGCGCTGTTTGTCGAGCTGGCGCAGTGCCACGGCGGCGGCCCGACTGCCGAGCGGCTAGCCAGCCTAGTGAGCAGCTTGCAAACGGCCGAGGCTGAGGCCGCGCCGGCGACCGCTGCTGTCGCTCTGCGAGCCGGGGCTTGGCAAGCGGTCGCGGCCTTGTGCCGGCGCGCCGGCGACCGCCAGCAAGCCGCCCAATGTGAACGCTCCCATCACCGAGCGCGCAAGGCATTGCAAGCCGCTTGGAGCGAAGAGCAAGGGCTTTTTACCGATGCCGCCGGGGCCGCCGATTGCAGCCGCTGGACGAATGCCTTGGTGCTCTATTTTGCTTTGGCCAATCCCAAGCAGCAGGTGCGAGTGGCGCAGCACCTATCCGGCGGTTTGGCGTCAGAAGATGATTTGTGGCAGGCGTTTTTTGTCGCCGGAGCGCTGTGGCAAGCGGGCGCAGGCGAGTCGGCTTTAGCTTACGTACAGAGAAAATGGGGCCGCTTGCTGGCACGCCCGGGAGGAACGTGGGGTGAGAAGGCCGGGTCATTGGCCGCGCAACCCGGGCCGGAGCGCTTGCTGGCGGCGCACGTGCTAGGGGTTGTGCCTAAGGCCGAGGGGATCTTGGAGGTTCGGCCGCAGTTGTCCGGGCTCGAACGCGCCGAGGGCGTCGTGCCCACGCCATACGGCGATGTCGAAGTCGCTTGGGGGGCATATAGCGGCGGCTTTTCCGCACGCCTTTCCGTGCCGCACGACGGCGAAACACACCTTTCCGTACCCCGTTGCGACAAGCGCTTCCCCCAAATCGAGATCAACGGCGAGACGGTGTGGCGCAACGAGAAGGCCCACCCCAACTCCCACGTGCAGGAGCTAATCAGCCAAGAGGAGCGGGTGGTGATGGTGTTGCGGCGGGCCGGACAGTACGAGGTCTCGGTAGAATAGCGGCGACATGGCCTCAGCATCCCTCTACCACATCGTTCACAAGTCGCCCGACGCGCCCCCCGAGCGTGCGCCGCTGCTTCTGCTTTTGCACGGCTATGGTTCCAATGAGGAGGATCTGCTGGGCTTGGCGCCGCATTTGGATGCGCGGCTCCTTTGCGTCAGTGCCCGCGCACCCTACGCGCTCGACTTCGGCGGCTTTGCATGGTTTAATATCGAGATCGGCGCAGAGGGGGTGCGCTTTGATTTTGCCGAGGCCGAAGCGTCGCTAGTGCAAATCTTGTCCTTGGTGGAAGCGTTGCGGCGAGTGTACCGGCCCGCTCGCGTCTTCATTGCGGGGTTCAGCCAAGGGGCTAGCATGGCCTTGGCGGCCGCGTTAAAGCGGCCTCGGGACTTTGCCGGGGCCATTGCATTGAGCGGGCTGTGCAGCCCGGAGATGCTGCCAGAGGATGCGGCGTCGGTGCGGGGCTTGCAGATCTTTATGTCGCACGGACGCTTTGATCCGGTCATCCCCATTGCCCAAGCCCGCGCCTCTAGAGATCTGCTGACTCCCCTCGGGTTGGACTTGCTGTACAAAGAATACGATATGCCCCACGCGATTGCCCAGCCGTGCTTAGAGGACTTAGACGCTTGGCTGCGGGCGCGATTGGACACCCTCTAAAAAATTCAGGAAAGCAGGGACTCGACCCGCGCTGGCGTGAGCCGGTGGCCGAAAAGCGGCTGCGAGCGGGTTTGGGTCGAGTGCTGCCAAGTGGCGAAAAGTCCCCCGTCCGCTTCTGTCAGCACGGACACGTAGCGCGAGCAACCCGTGCCTTCCGGAGAGACGAAGAGCGGCTGGAGGTAGCTGAGGCGGTGGAGGCGCGGAAACTGGCGATTGAATCCATAGGCCAAGCCGCCCAATTCCTCGCAAGAGTATCCGCGCGGCCGGACGACCCCTTTTGCATGCGCTTTGAGCGGGTGCATGGACTCGGCCCCGTCGTAGAAATAGAGCGAGAGCGAGGGCAAACAAGCGAACGCGCCCACCTTGGGCACAGGTAGGCGGCAGGTGACGCGCAAGGCAGCCACATCCCAGGTCGGGCCTCGGGGAAAGAAGTCGTGGCCGTGGCTCTCGCACGAATGAGCCGCGAGCACGCCGCGGCCCGAAGTGCTCGCAGACCAAGTGTAAGGATGGGCGCAATAGAACAGCAGAGACTGCCGGCCCATCCCGGCCGAGAGATTGGGGTCTTTGAGGTGCAGATAGGCTGGATCGTCGCTCGTCAGCAGCGGGGCAATCGACTCCTGTGGGTCGAGCCGGTCGATGGAGGTAGCGGCGAAGGCGTCGATGCTCCAGACGCCGGTGCCCGGCTTCTGAAAAGCAGCGACGGGCCGTGGGTAGAGGCGAACTTTCTCGGTGGAGACCAGCACTTGAACGCGACGCTTGTTCAGGCGCATAGCACTGCCCTCGATGCTGAGCACAGCCGACCCGCAGTAGAGGTCAGATTTGTCCCAAGTGCGAATCTCGACAAAGCTCCGTCCATTGTCCGTCGAGCGAAAAATGGCCAGGGCACGGCCACGGGGGCCGGCGGTCAGTCCGGTGCGGCTGTCGCCGGCGTCGCGGTAGCGGCCGATAAGCCAGAGACTGCCATCGCTGGGGTCGCGGACCGAATTGCCGCCGCCAAACCAGAAGCCATCGCAGTCCTTGGTCGGCTCGACGAGGCGTCGGCCGCGCTTTTGGTCGATGAGACGAGTGCCCAGTCGGATGAGTTTGCGTTCGAGCGCGAGGGGTAGCTTGTCCATAGCAGATCTGCGCTAAGTATGACAAAAAAGCCACAGCAGTGTCAAGCAAATGACGCATTGCCATCAGGCCTGCCAACCGGCCAATTCTTGGCGGGCGATGGTTGCCATGGCGTCGAGCCAAGCCGGGTGGTCGTTGAGGCAGGGCACTAAGTGGAACTGCTGACCGCCTCCGTAGGAGAATTGCTCGGCCCCTTCGCGGCCAATCTCGTCGAGCGTCTCAAGGCAGTCGGCGGTGAAGCCGGGGCAGATGGCGACTAAGCGCTGCACGCCCTGCCCCCCGAGGCGCGCTAGCACCTCCTCGGTATAAGGCTCTAGCCAAGGCTCTTTGCCGAAGCGCGATTGGAAGCCGCTGACCCACTCGTCCTCTGCGAGGCTAAGCGCTGCGGCTAGCTGGCGCGCGGTTTCCTCGCACTGGCGGCGGTAGGGGTCGCCTTCATCGACGTAGCGCTGGGGAATGCCGTGGAAGGTGATTAGGTAGCGGTCGGGCGTCCAACTGAGGCGGGCGACCGCTTCGGCGACCGACTCTTTGAGCGCGTTGATGTACGCGGGGTGATCTGCGTAGGGCGGAGCGAAGCGCAGCGCGGGCATCTGGCGTTTGCGGTCGAAAAACCAAGGACAGCGCCGGCCCAGGGCAGCGCGGTTGACCGCGTCGTATATCGAGCCGGTGGTGGCACAGGAAAACTGCGGGTACATGGGAAAGACGAGGATTCGCTCGACGCCTTCCTGCTCTAGGGACTGGACGGCGTGCGCGATGCTCGGCTCGCCGTAGCGCATGCCGAGCACGACCCGATACGCCGCGCCCAGCCGCTCTTGCAGACCGCGGGTCTGCGCTTGGGAATGGACCATGAGGGGCGAGCCTTCGTCGGTCCAGATATTGGCGTACAGAGCGGCCGAGCGCGCCGGTCGGCGGGTGAGGACAAACAGATAGAGAATGGGATACCACCTGAGCGGGTGGAGGTCAATGACGCGCGGATCGGCGAGAAATTGGCGTAGATAGGGCCGCAGGGCGCGGGCGGTGGGTGCTTGCGGTGTGCCGAGCTGGGCGACTAGGACGCCAATTTTGGAGGAGCTAGCAGGCATAAGCGAGCGTTTGCTGGAGGGTGTGCGGCGACTTACTTTTGAGAAGCTGTCTGCAAACCCTTGGCAGCCTTCGCTCGGGGCGCACTAGGAATTTCCAGACAGCTTCTGACAATATATCCGAGAACGCCGTCTTGAAAAGCCCGAAGGAGAGCAGATATGCGCAGCATTTTCGCAGGCATTGAATACGCGGGGAAAAGTACGCTGGCCACCATGCTCGGGGAATACTATCGGCACCGCCGAGTCCCCATCCACGGCGACGATCACTTCACTCTCCCCGACGCTTCGCTCAGCCCGGAGTCGCGCAAGATCTTGGTCGGCCTGCCCAACGACATGAAGGAGCGCGGACAGCGGATGCAGATCCACTACCACGTGGACATTATCAAAAAGTACGCCTGTCCGCTGATCGTTGGCTGGCATCTAGAAGAGGCCGTGTACACTCGCTTTTACGGCGACGACTCGGATAGCTTCTACTACCCGAACTTCCACTACGGCTTCCAGCGGCTCTACGAATCGTTGGTGCTCGAGGCCCATCTGCCCGATGTGGTGCTATTCCACGTGACGGCCTCCGACGAGGAGATCGCTCGGCGAATGCAGGACAGCCCGCACGAATATCCGGTTGTGCGCCAAGAACATGTTGCCGAGGTCAAAGTGCGCTTTGAGGAAGAGATCGCCGCGTCGCTGTTTACCCACCAGAACCGCACAATCGTCTTAGACACCACCGGCAAGACGCCCGAGGAGTCGTTCGACGAGTTGCTTTTGGCGTCTGAGCCGCTGGTGACAATGGGCGAATTGGCCGTGCGAGCCATGGAAGTGCCGGAGGGCGAGTACGAAGTGGTGTACGAACGCGGCGTGCGCAAGATGGTGTCCAAGTAGCGGATTTTGCTCTTGCGCTGATTCCGTTGAACCTTTTTTGTTTTGGCAGTCGTCTATCTGCGTATGACCCGTGGCCAAGCGACCCATTGATAATGAAAAGCCTTCGCCCCGTAACCACGTCTTTGGTCCTGCTGCTGGCTCTCGCCTGTAGCGGCTTGCAGGTTCTCTGTGCTCCATGTGTAGCAGAGGCCGCCCCTATGCCCTGCCACGTCGCCAATGCTTGCGGCGACGAGGGCCTGCAAGCGAGTTGTTGCTGTCTGCGCGCCAAAGCCAACAGTGCATCCCCTCAGTTCGTTCTCACTGCCGAGCAGCCGTCCATCCCAATGCCCGTGGTCGGCATGGCTGCGGCCGTCCCTACGCTGTCTCGTTCGTCTGCGCTGCGGTCGCTGCCCAACCGCGTCCCTCAACCACATCCCCCGCTCTTCCAACTCTACTGTTCCTTCCTGATCTAATCCTCGCCGCACCGAGTTCGTTCTAAGAAACTGTCTGAAACCCCTATCGACCGCGCTTAGGGCACCCCCGGAATTTCCAGACAGCTTCTAAGTCTCACACCCAACTTGCAAGGGCCTGTACGCGCATCTCGGGCCGCCGCGAGGAGTATTTGCATGTACAAAAATGGAAAGGCTCTGCTGCTAGCTGGGCTGCTCGCAGGACCGGTCTGGTCGCAGGAAGAAGCAGCACTCGATCCTCGCGCCGAGCTCGCGGAGTACGCGCGCTACGCCGAACGGCACAACCCCAAGCTCAAGCAGGCTTTGGCGCGCTATCAAGCAGCCCTAGCAAAGGTGGCCCCAGCACGCGCTTGGGCCGACCCCCGCCTGACCTACGGCTATTTCGCGCGTCCGGTGGAGACGCGCACCGGCCCGCAGGAAATGCGCTTTAGCGCGGCGCAAACCTTCCCTTGGAAGGGCAAGTTGGATCTCAAGGGACAGATCGCCCAGCAAGAGGCCGAAGTCGAGGGCCAGCACTATGAGGCCGTGCGGCGATCGCTGATCTTCGAGGTCAAGGCCGCGTACTACGACTGCTACTTTTTGCAGCGAGCCATCGCCGTCACCGAGAGCAACTTGCGCCTGTTGGGCCATCTAGAAGAAGTAGGCCGCACCCGCTATCGCGGCGGCACCGGGGAGTACGCTGCCGTACTCAAGGCGCAGGTGGAATTGGGCCGCTTAGAGGACCAGCTACGCAGCCTGCGTCAGCAGCGGCGGCCAGCCACGGCCCGATTAAATGCTGCCCTCGGCCGCACGGCGACCGCGCCGATAGCCGTGCCCGATTCGCTGCCTATGGCCGCGTCGGACCTAGACGAGGAAGTGCTAAAGGCGCGCTTGCAGGCCGCGAATCCAACGCTGCACGTGCGACGAGCGCAAGCGCGGGCGCAGTCCCTAGGCGTCGAGTTGGCCGGCAAGCGGTTTTACCCGGACCTGACCGTGAGCCTCGATTACATCCACATTGGTGGGGGCCGCGGCGAGAATCCGCTGATGGCCATGGCCACGCTCAACCTGCCCTTGTGGCGCTCGTCCTACGAGGCCGGAAAACGCACGGCCAAGCTAAGCTATCAGGCCGCCTTGCAGGGCGTTGCGGACGAGGAGAATAGGCTCGTTGCCAAGCTGGAGCTAGCCTTGTACAAACGACGCGATGCCCAAAGCCGCAGCGCCCTCTATCGAGACGGCCTGCTGCCCAAGGCCGAACAGATGCTCAACGTAACTCAACGCGCCTTTGCCGCCGACCGCAGCGATTTTCTCGCGGTCATCGACGCCCAACGCACCCTGCTAGAGTTCCAGCTAGCGTACGAACGCGCACGCACCGACCAAGCCCTGCATTGGGCCGAGATTGAAAAGCTGGTCGGCGAACCCGCAACCACCGAGGAAATCCAACGATGAAAGCAACAAAGCAAATCATAGCTACCGGCATTGTGGCGGGGATCGTCGGCTTGGCCGTGGGCTGGGGTTTGGGCGGCTCGGACAGCGGTCGCGCACCCTTTGCCGTTGCCGAGCAGGCCGAAACGTGGACCTGCTCGATGCACCCGCAGATCCGCCAGCCTAGTCCGGGCCAGTGCCCAATCTGCGGGATGGATCTAATCCCGGTGGCCGCACCCGTTGTAGGCGACTCCTTGGGTCCGCGCCAGTTGCGCCTCTCGCTGGCCGCGCAGGAGCTTGCCAGCATCCAGACCGCGCCGGTTGAGCGCCGCTTCGCACCGGTCGAGACGCGGATGGTTGGCAAGATCGCAGTAGATGAGACGCAAGTCCGCTCCATCACCGCTTGGGTAGCGGGCCGGATTGACCGGCTGTACGTGGACTATACCGGCGTGCGGGTCGAAGAGGGCGACCACATAGCCTATCTCTACAGCCCCGAGCTGTTGACCGCCCAAGAGGAACTGATCCAAGCTCTGCGCGCCCGCGAGCGATTGGTTGACAGCGGCGCGTCGGTTGGGCAGACGGCGCTGGTCGCAGCCGCGCGCGAAAAGCTGCGCCTGCTCGGGCTAAAAGAGGAGCAAATCGAGCGCGTCGAACGCAAGCGCCAAGCCTCCGACCACCTGACGATCTATGCGCCAACTGGCGGTGTGGTGATAGAAAAGCACCTCAGCGAGGGCGCGTACGTGCAGACCGGGACGCCGATTTACACCATCGCGGACTTGTCTCGGCTGTGGCTAGATCTCCGAGCCTACGAGTCGGACTTGTCTTGGATCCACTACGGTCAGGCCGTCGAATTCTCGGCCGAGGCCTATCCGGGCGAGGTGTTCAGCGGCCAAATATCCTTCGTCGATCCATTGCTCGATGAGCGCACACGCACGGTACGCGTGCGGGTCAACGTGGCAAATGAGCAAGGTCGGCTGAAGCCGGGGATGCTGGTGTGGGCCGTGGCCCAAGCCGAGGTAGGGGCCAACGGGCGCGCCATATCCCCCGCGCTCCTCGGCAAGTGGATCAGCCCGATGCATCCAGAGATCGTCCGCGACGCGCCCGGCACCTGCGACATTTGCGGCATGGCCCTAGTGCGCGCTGAAGAGTTGGGCTATGGCGCGGGCGACGCGCCCGGGCGCGAGATGCCGCTAGTGGTGCTGGCTTCAGCACCGCTACTGACGGGCAAACGCGCCGTGGTGTACGTCGCGCTCGGCGAGGGCCTGTACGAGGGCCGCGAGATCGTGCTCGGGCCGCGGGCAGGGGATTACTACTTAGTCCGCAAGGGACTGCGCGAGGGGGAGGAAGTAGTGGTCAATGGCGCGTTTAAAATCGACAGTGCTCTCCAGATACGCGCTCAGCCCAGCGCGATGTACCCAGCAGGCGGTGCGTCGGCGCATGGTGTGGGTAGTGCGTCCGCATCCTCTGCGTCTGAGCACCGCCACGGAGGTCACTGATGGAGGGGCAAAACTCGCTACTTGCCCGCGTGGTGCGCTTCTTTCTCACGCGCAAGCTGGTCGCTGCACTCATGTTGGCCGGCCTCGTGGTGTGGGGCCTTGCGGTCGCTCCCTTTGCTTGGGAGTTGGCTTGGCTGCCGCGCGACCCCGTGCCCGTAGATGCGATCCCAGACATCGGCGAGAACCAGCAGATCGTCTTCAGCGAGTGGCCGGGTCGCTCGCCGCAAGATGTGGAAGATCAGGTGACCTATCCGCTGACCACGGCGCTTTTGGGCGTGCCGGGCGTCGAGACGATCCGCAGTTTCTCGATGTTCGGCTTTTCGAACATCTATGTGATTTTTGCCGAAGGAGTCGATTTCTATTGGTCGCGCTCCCGCATCCTCGAAAAGCTCAATAGTCTGCCTACCGGCCTCCTGCCCGAGGGCGTACAGCCGGCCTTGGGGCCGGACGCAACGGCCTTGGGGCAGGTATTCTGGTACACGTTGGAAGGCCGCGACGAACAGGGCGCACCCGCCGGCGGCTGGGACCTGCACGAGTTGCGCCGCATTCAGGACTGGCAGGTGCGCTATGCCCTATTGGCTGCCCACGGCGTCAGCGAGGTGGCCTCGGTGGGCGGCTTCGTGCAGGAATACCAAATCGACGTCAACCCAGACGCGTTGCGCGCCTATGGAGTGCGGCTCGACGAGGTCTTCCACGCGGTCCGCATGTCCAACCGGGACGTGGGTGCGCGCACCGTAGAGCTGAATCGAGTCGAGTACATCATTCGCGGCATCGGCTTTGTCAAAGGATTGGCCGACCTTGAAAACGCGGTCATTAAGGCGCGGGACAATGTCCCGATTTACGTCAAAAACGTCGCGCAGGTCGCGCTGGGTCCGGCGGCGCGGCGCGGCGCGTTGGACAAGGAAGGTGCGGAGGTAGTCGGCGGCGTGGTGGTGGCGCGCTTCGGTGCCAATCCCCTAGCAGCTATTGAAAGCGTCAAAGCCAAGATCGCGGAAATCGCCCCGAGCCTGCCCAAGAAAACCTTGCCCGACGGGCGGGTCAGCCAAGTGCAGGTGATCCCTTTTTACGACCGCTCCGGGCTGATCGAGGAGACGCTGGGCACGCTGGAGCGCGCTCTGAGCGAGGAGGTACTGGTAACGGTGATCGTGGTGCTGGCGCTGGTGATGAACCTGCGCGGGGCCGCGCTGGTCTCCGGGCTGTTGCCGCTGGCCGTGCTCGCCTGCTTCGCCGCCATGAAGGTCTTTGGCATTGACGCCAACATAGTCGCCCTCTCCGGCATTGCCATCGCCATCGGCACCATGGTCGATATGGGCATCGTCATCAGCGAGAACATTCTCAAGCACTTAGAGGATGCAGACGCAGAGGACGACCGCTTGGAAGTGATTTTCTGCGCCACGCGCGAAGTCGGCGGTGCCGTGCTGACGGCCGTGCTCACCACGGTAGTGGGCTTTTTGCCCGTTTTCGCCATGGAAGGGGCCGAGGGCAAGCTCTTCGCGCCGCTGGCCTTTACTAAGACCTTTGCGCTGTTAGCCGCTGTGTGGCTGTCGCTGACAGCCTTGCCAGCCTTGGCACACTGTATGTTTGCAACGCGACTGCGGCGACCCGGCCTTTGGGCGGCCTGTGGCCTCGGAGTGGCCCTCGTTTTGTCGTGGTGGATCGGCCTGCTGCTGATAGCCATTGGGACGCATCACCTGCTCGCCGCCCGCGTACCGGAGGGGGTGCGCTTGTGGGTGGCGCGGGGTGCGGTGGCCGTTGTAGCCATCGGGGTCGTTGCCGTGCTGGCGGAACACTGGTTGCCCTTAGGCCCGGAAAAGGGCGGATGGCGCAATTTTCTCTTCGCCGCTGGATTGATCGGCGGCCTGTTGGCGCTTTTTCGCGTCTTGCAACATGTATTCCCCCGCGTACTCGGGTGGTGTCTGGATCACAAGGGCTTGGCTCTGCTTTTCCCCTTGTTGCTGACGCTGGCCGGCGCGTCCGCGTGGCTGGGTTTTGCCCGCGTCTTCGGCTTTGTGCCGCCCGCCCTGCGCAACACCGCGTCCTTTGCCGCCCTCGCCGAGGCCCTGCCCGGATTGGGCAAGGAGTTTATGCCGCCTCTCGACGAAGGTTCCTTCCTGTGGATGCCGACGACCATGCCCCATGCCTCCATCGGCGAGGTGCTCGATGTCCTGCAGAAACAGAACGCGGCCATTTCGCAGATACCAGAAGTGGAGTCCGCAGTGGGGAAGCTGGGACGGGCGGAGACTCCGCTGGACCCCGCGCCGATTTCCATGATTGAGACCGTGATCAGCTATCGGGCGGAATACCTCACCGACGAGGCTGGCCGCCGCCTATTGTTCGCTTTTGACGAGCGCACCACGGACCTTTTCCGCAACCCCGATGGTACGCCCTCGTCCGCTCCCGATGGCGTGCCCTACAAGGTGCTGGGCCACTATCTCCGCGACGCAGCCGGCCGCCTCGTGCCCGACGTGCAGGGGCGGCCTTTTCGCTTGTGGCGTCCGCCCTTAGATACCGCGCTCAACCCGGGGCGCGTCGCTTGGCCGGGAATACAGGGCCCCGACGATATATGGGCGGAGATCACTCGGGCCGGCCAGATCCCCGGCTCTACTTCGGCACCCAAGTTACAGCCGATTGCCGCCCGGCTCGTCATGTTGCAAAGCGGGATGCGCGCCCCCATGGGCATTGAGATCAAAGGCCCTAATTTGGAGGCCATCGAGCGCGCCGGCTTGGAGATAGAGCGCTTGCTCAAGGAAGTGCCCGCGGTCGAGTCGGCGACCGTCAACGCCGACCGCATCGTCGGCAAGCCCTACTTGGAGATCCACATCGACCGCGAGGCCATTGCCCGCCACGGCATCGCCCTGCAAGAGGTACAGGACGCAATTGAGATCGCCATCGGGGGCAAGCAGGTCACGACCACGGTGGAAGGCCGGGAGCGCTATCCCGTGCGGGTGCGCTACATGCGCGAATTGCGCGACAGCGTCGAGGAACTGGTGCGAATTCTGGTGCCAGCACCGGACGGAGCGCAGATTCTCTTGGGCGAGCTGGCCGAGCTTCGCTACGTGCGTGGCCCCCAAGTCATCAAGAGCGAGGATACGTTTTTGCTAGGCTACGTGCTCTTCGACAAGAAGCCGGGGTACGCGGAAGTTGATGTGGTCCAAGCGTGCCGAGCGCATTTGGCCAGCAAAAGGGCCAGCGGCGATCTCGCGTTGGATACCGGCGTTAGCTACACCTTCGCCGGTAGGTACGAAAACCAACTGAGAGCGCAGCAGAAGCTCAACGTGCTGCTGCCACTCGCGCTGGCGACGATCTTCCTCCTCCTCTATTTACAGTTTGGCAACGCCGCCACGGCCCTGATGGTCTTTTCCGGGGTTGCAGTAGCTTGGGCTGGCGGCTTTGCCATGCTCTGGCTATACGGGCAGGAATGGTTTTTGGATTTCTCCGTCTTAGGCATGGAAATGCGCACGCTTTTCCACATCCGTCCTGTGAACTTGAGTGTGGCGGTGTGGGTGGGGTTTCTCGCGCTATTTGGCATTGCTTCGGACAACGGCGTGATTGTGGCGACCTATCTGCGCCAAGTCTTTTGCGAGCAAAAGCCAGCGACCGTCGAAGCGATGCGCCGCGCCGTACTCGCCGCTGGGGTGCGGCGCATCCGCCCCTGTCTGATGACGGCGGCTACCACGATCTTGGCACTGATCCCCGTGCTGACGGCGAGTGGACGCGGCGCAGACCTCATGCTGCCGATGGCCATTCCCACTCTCGGCGGCATGATGGCGGTGGTGCTGACCGCGCCGATTGTGCCGGTGCTGTACTGCGCGGTCGAGGAGTGGAAGCCGCGCATTGCGGCTTGGCGGTCAGAAGAGCGATAACTTAGCACTTCGCGTCGCCGCTATAGTGATCAGTGGTTAGTGATCAGTGGTCCGTCCCATCCGCCCTCTTGGCGACGGGTACCCGGCGACGGGCCCCGGAACATCGACGCGGGGGACCGCGCTGGTCCGGACGAAGGCTACGGGCCAGCCGAGTGAAACCGCCTACATGAAACCGGAATTTCCAACCGTAAACTAGGAAATTCCGGAAAAGAAATCTCGCCAGTAAGACGTTTTGATGCCGCAGAGCCGAACATCGTTGAGTTTTTCCATCACCGAGGCATCGATCGCCAAGCAACGCGTACTCGTGGACATGCTGAACGCCGAAATTGAGCGGCTTTCCGGGGAAGCCCGCGTCGCCAAAGATGCCAAGGCCAAAACCCGGATCTTTTCCGAGGTGCTGAAGTTTCAGGAAGAAGCAGAAACCTACCAGGAGCAAATGGCCAGAGAGTCCAGCGAGTTGCTGTTGTCGCTAGATGTCGCTCCGGCGCAAACCGACGGCCCCGATGAGATCCAGCAGAAATTAGCCGTGCTCCAGGACCAGCAAGATATTATACGGACCAAAATCGGAGAGCTTGACCGGCAAATCCGCGAAACCAGTAAAGCGATCGCTTTGCGGCGCAACATGCTGGAGTTGCTCCGCGACATTCGCCGCGGGGAAGAAGACGAATTCGATCTCGACAGCAACCTCGATAGCGCTAGGTTGGAAGGCGAAATTGCGGATGCGGAATCGGGGCTGGAAACTTGGCGCGCCAAACGGGAGAGCTGGCACGACAAAGACAAAATCCTCAGCGAGAAAGCGGCGCATCTCGCCCGAGAACTCGAGAATATGCTCAAAGGAAAGTGACGATAGTTCCACGTGTCATTGAGAATTGCAGCTATCATATGGTCGCTCGCACTGAGCGTCCCGTGCCTAGTTCGCGCCGATTCATCGTTGCGGATCAAGCCCTTTTTTGACCTCCGCTACCAGTGCGAAGACAATGTCTTTCAGGTGCCGACAGAACAGGGCGAACAACGGGATTTTGCCGCGTATATATGGGCAGGGGTCGATGTCAGGGCCATACTTGACCCTCGTACGCGCATCGCCGTACGCTATGAGATGGCCCCGCGTCGCTTCGCCGACGCGACCCGGAAGAATCGCTACGATCACCTGCTGTCAGGTCTTTGGCGCCGCAGGCTTTCCCGCGATGCCACGCTCCTGACCGTCGCCAACCTCGGCCTGCGGCACCAACCCAACGACCGCATCAACGAATACTTCAAGCAAGATATCAGTGGTCAACTCCAGATGCGATGGAACTCGTCGTGGTCGTCCCGGTTCGGGGCCGAGCTGCGGAACAAATACTTTCCCAACAGCAAAGGCAGCACATATAGCAGTGTCATGGTCGAAGGCGGGGTCAGACGTCGGCTCAGCGCGATTGCACATGTTTCATCACATCCGACCTCGACGAGTACGTGGGCGGGATCCGCCAGACCGCCAGCCTCGGGTTTGAGGGCATGGCCTTGGGGCAGGTGTTGCTGAATTTGAAATATCAGTTCGAAATCGATCTAGCCACCCGCGAACTCCCGCGCCACGAACCCTTCTCTCGCGAGCCCGAGCAAGGGGGTGGATTCGGCCATCACAACGGCGACGCGGACGATGTCGATTTCAACTTCGCCAACCACCGTATAGGGTCTTTGTTCATCTGGCGATTCGCGCCGCGTTCCAACGCGAGCCTTTATGCGCGCCGTCATTTCAAGTTATACGAGGATTGGATCGTGCCCGGGGCCGGCACCAAACGGCGCGACAACCTCACCCGGTTGCGCTTCGGCTTTAAGCAGGACCTCCGCGACGACCTTGCGGCGCGGCTGGAATACGCGTTTGCGACTAACGACTCGAACGACCCCACCCGGAGCTACGCCGACAACGCCTATTCGATGGAACTGCAATACTCCTTTTAATGGCCAGACCGCGCTGCCAAACCCCAGATAAATCTGCCCTTGCTGCTACCAACGCCCGGCGATATAATGTATCCCCCTTGCGGCAAGTTGCCCCTACGTAGCGAAAAACGCCCAATGTAGATTTTGAGAAGGCTTTAGACGTGCAAATACAATCCATCCGCGTAGTTGATCTCCAGCTTTCGCACAACCCGCCCAAAACCGCGCCCCGCCGCCCCTCTTGGAACCAGCGCGCGCCGCGCTCGTTGCCGATCAACAAGTACCCAGAATTCTCGCGCCTACCCGGCCAGATGCCGGGCATGGGCGGCGGTCCCGTCTGGGTCCAGGTCACGGCCGAAGACGGCACTTGGGGTTTGGGCGGCTGCTCCTTTGGTGAGCCGGTAGCCTCCATCGTCGAGCAGGTCTTCGCGCCCCTGCTGACGGGCCGCGATTGTCTGGCCACGGAATTTCTCAACGACCTGATGTGGCGCGCCGCTCAGCGTCTCGGTCATGCTGGTTGCGCGGCCGTTGCCCAAAGCGGCATTGATCTGGCACTCTGGGACCTCAAGGGCAAGCTGCTGGGCCAGCCCGTGTACCGCCTGCTCGGCGGCCCCTGCCGCGACCATCTCGAACTCTACGCCACCGGCGACGACCTCGACTGGGGCCTCGAACTGGGGTTTCGCGCTTTCAAGGTTACCAATCCGGTCCACTACCGAGAAGGTCAGGAAGGGCTCAACCGCCTCGAGGACAAAATCGCCCAAGCGCGCGAGACCATCGGCCCCGACTGCGAGCTGATGCTCAACGCGGTCATGTCCTACAGCGTCGAATACGCCGTCCAAGTAGCCGAGCGGCTCAAGCCCTATCAGATGCGCTGGATTGAGGAGCCGCTGATTCCCACGGATCTCGAAGGCCACATCGCGCTCAAGCGGGCCGCTCCCTACGTGCCTATTGCCACCGGCGAGGACCACCACGGCCGTCAGGCCTTCCGCCAGCTAGTCGAACACCGCTGCGTCGATGTGCTGCAACCCGACCTCAAGTGGTGTGGCGGTCTCTCCGAAGCCGTCAAGATCTACTACATCGCCGAAGCCGCCGGCCTTGTCACCATCCCCCACGGCGGTGCCAACACTGCCTACGGACAACACTTCGCCTTTGCCTTTCCCGAATCGCCGCTGGCCGAGTACTGGCTCGGCTCGGCCCCGGGCATTCCCTTGGACGAAATACCCGTCATACCGGGCACAGCCGTGCCTCAAGAGGGGTGCTTGATCCCTTCGGACGCGCCGGGTTTTGGAATGGAAATAGACGAGGACTGGATAGTACCGCGCTGAACATGGCTGAACGGTTCGACTTATCCACCAGCCCGGGTGCCAGCCAGCGCCTAATTTTTGCTCTGTTGGGCATTGGCCAGTTGCTGTTGAGCACCATCGCCTTCCAGCGAGGCGGCTTCGCGTATGGACTGGCGGTGCTCGGCGGCGGGATCGCGGCGTTCTGCGCGGCGGCCTTCTTCGTCCACTGCCTCCACCGGCGCTTGGTCTGGCTAGGAACGGAGGGGGTTACCGTTGAGGAAGGGTTGCGCGGCCGGCAGACGCTGACGTGGGCCGAGGTTAAAAAGGTGAGCCTGTCGCCGGCCGCCACTGTGTTCCACGCGGCAACGGGTGAGGATATCGTCCTCCACAACGCGGCCGGCCAACCGCGAGATATCGCCCCGTTTTTAGTGCGGTTGCGCGCTTTGGTGGCCGAGCACGAGCTACGCGATTAGGAAAAATGGAATCCCAACAAAACGCGACGAAGATACTGTTCGGCGACATTATGCCTTTCGTTGCGTCCTCTCCACAAACGCCAAAGTAAAGCCGCTACCGGATCGCGATCCGGTAGCGGCTCTTGGTTGCGCCGCGATCTCGTCCCGATTGCAGCTAATCGGTTGCTTGTTCGGCGACAGCGAGGTGGGTTCCGATTTTGCCGACGATTTCAGTGGCGGAGTTTTGCTTGGTCACCGTTTCCAGCAGAGTGTGGTCTTGGGCATTGATGAGCAGGACGAGGCCGGTTTTGTTGTTGGCCTTGAAGTGGTCTTCTATGTTGAGGGCCGCGGCAAGCAGGCGGGCTTGGGTGGTCAACGTTGAATCGGTGACGTCCAATTCGACGAAGAGAACCGGCTGATCGGCCACCCCAGCTTGAACTTCTTTGAGTATTGGCACGAGGGCCTTGCAGGATCCACACCAATCGGCGTGGACTTTGACTACATACAAAGTTGGGTCGCCTTCGCCTTCTACCGGGACGGTACCGGCGAGAGTGGGGGCCGGGGCTAGTAAAAAGGCCAAGGCGGTGAGTGTGAGGACGCATTTGGTCAGCATGATTTGCTCCGTGGATTGAGAAAAGTTGTGGTGTGGTCGGGTCAAAGCCGGTTTATCGAAAGACGGCCTGACTCGCTAGATGGTTCCTCGATTTTGGGCTAGTTCAGCCTAGAAAACCTCTGACTTTTATTGCATTCAACCTCTGTCACCGTTAGTGCCTTGCCCGCCAAGCACCAGATTACCGTTGAAAAAGCGACGGATCGGCAGGCAGGGCAACTACGAGAGTCGCCCCTACGATTTGGCTAGTGTGCGCAAGTAGTCGCGGAATTCGACGGTGTCGGTGAGGTTGTTGCCCCCGAATTCCAATTCAAGCCAGCCGTTGTACCTTGTTTGATCCATGATGTTGAGAATGCGCGGCCAGTCGAGTTCGTCGTCCGCCAAAGAGGTCGCGCCGCTCTGGCTGTTGACGCCGCGCACGTGGAAATGAGTGGCGTGCTGGAGCAGCGGCTCGACCTCGGCGGCCGCGAATCCACGGGGGACGAAGTGGCCGTAGTCGAGCGTCAGGGTTAGCCCTGGGACGGCTTGTACCAGTGCGGCGGTGCGCTCGGGGGTGTTGGCGAGCGAGCCGATGTGCGGCTCTATGGCGAAGACGATGTCGCACGCCTGCGCCTGCTCCACCCGCCACGCCAGCTCCTCGGCGGCGCGGGCCGTGGAATCGGGCATTGGCTCGTGATCGAAGAAAGCTCCAGGCAGGCCGGTGACGTGCTTGCCGTTGCATTCGGCCGCGTAGTCGAGGACCTTGAAGAAGGCATCGCGTGCGCGACGGCGTCGTTCGGGCTGTGGGTGGTTGACGGCGTGGGATTCGTAGTCGAGGGCTAGTTGCAGGAACAGGTCAGCGGCGACTAAGCCGTTGTCCGCTAGCTTCTGCCCTAGGGTGCGCCCGGAGTGCTGGACGTTTTCGAACTCAGTGGAAGGCTGCAAATGCGAGCGGTCCTCAAAAAGCCCAATATCCACGCCCTTCAGCCCCAGCATGGATATGAGTGCCAACACTTGCTCGTGCGGCAGGATGGGAAAGGTAAAGTCAGCGCACGCTAGTTTGAGCTGCATAGATCCTCCATTATTTGTCAAGGCGCGTACACACTACGCGACCGGTACTGAAAAAAGATCATCCGCCGATTCTGTTCCCCCGTCCACGGGTAGGCCCCGTGCGCCTGCGCCGACCCCAAGAACAGCAGCACGTCGCCCGCCTTCATAGCCACGTGCTTGACCAGCCCCATCTCGTTCTCGCAGGTGCGAATGCCATCGGGCATGGGATAGGCGGTTTTGTGCGAGCCGGGTACGCAGACAAAGCCTCCGTCGGCCCGCGTCACATCGCGCAATTGCCAAGCCACGTTGAGATATTCGGCGTACACGCGGCCATTCTGCTGTCGGTAGTGGTTGGTCACCTTGGCCGGCGCAGCTAGGGAGTGCAAAAAGTGCCCGGACGACCCTTTCCCGGACAGAAAGCCATTGCACATCATGCACTCGAAGCCGCTACCCATGATCCAGTTCAGGCGCTGGACGAGCGCCGGATGGGCGATCATGCGCTGGAACGGCTCGCCGTATGGTGCCGGCAACGCCCAAGGGTTGCCCATGGACGAGCGCCCGACCCCGGTGCCGGCTAGCGGCTTTGAATCGCCGGCTGCCGACCCACCGTGGCTGATTCGGTCGGGGTTTTGGTCGATGGCTTCGTTGGCCGCTGCCAGCCATTCCTCGTCCATTACCCCCCGCAAAACGAGGTGGCCGCAGAGGTCCCAGTGGAAAAATTCCTTCTCGTCAATCCCGGAATCCGGGGCCCGGATGTATATCGAGGGATGGAAAATTCTTGGCTCCTCTGCCAGCCAAACCTTCTCACCGTCCGAATGCACTACCGGCGGTGGGTACGGGCGATTGGGATTGTGCAAGACGGCGCGTTGGATATCGGTAAGATCGTCGGCCCACTCGGGCAGTGCGCTGTCCTCGCCGCGGATTTCGGACGCCGCTCCCGGCCGCACGCCAGTGCTGATGTACCCGCATTCGAGCAGGCGTTGCGGCCCCGCGCCCCGCCAAGGCCGCACACCCCGCATCAGCGACTCGGCGCAGAGCAGGAGATCGCCCGCCTGCAAGACCGGCTGCTCGACTAGTCCCATAAGATCTGTTCCGTCAACTAGGTCTTGCGGGGCCGGTACTGTACTGTTGTGGCTGGCCGGTACTACAACCAAACCTCCAGCCTCTGCGCCCACGTCTGCCAGTGCCCAGAAAGCCCGCACTCCCTGGCAGAAGCGATTCCCATTGTACTGCCGATACGCCCGCGACCAATCCACCCACTCGTCGCCCCCCGACAGATCCGTCGCCTCGGTGCATGGCTCGACGAGCCGCGGCGATTCGTCGAGCCGGAACCCCTCGCCGCAAATCTGCTCCAGATACCGCATTAGCACTGGATGCTCGCGCAGGGCGTGCAGGGGATTGCAAACAGGAGCTGTCCAGCGCAGTGGACCGTTGCCAGAAGCTAACGGGTCCAGTGCCTGATTGCAGACTTTCAGTTCGGCTACCGTCAGGACACCGGGGACGATCATATACCCTGCCACGTCGAAGCGGTAGTTTTCCTCGTTGGTCATCTCCTTGTCGTCCATGAGGTTCTCCTCGCGGTTCGCATTGTTTCGCCTAGGGGCGAGTGAAGCGGGCGAGACTTCTTTGTGATCCCCTGCCAATTTGGTATCATTGTAGCCCTTCGACAAATGGTGCGCAACGGAAACCTTATGGCAGAGGAGGCCACTGTGAAGATCACCCAAGTAGAGCTATACGAAGTCGAAATCCCGCCGATCCCAGCGATCGCCCGCTACTATCCCAAGATATACGATATCACCCTCTGCCGCGTCCAGACGGACGAGGGCTTGGAGGGCTGGGGCGAGTTTATCGACAAAAAGTCTGTCGGTCAGGAGCAAGCCGACGCTCTTGTGGGCCAGGATCCGCTGGCCTCGGACCCGTACGACCGTCCAGATGCTTTCACCTGCGCGCTGCTCGACATTGCGGGCCAAGCCTACGGCATCCCCCTGCATCGCTTCTTCGGGGCGCAGGTGCGCGACAAGGTGCCGGTGTCGTACTGGTCGTGCCCCATGACGCCAGAAGAGACCGCAGCCGAAGCGGAAATAGGGGCCAAGCTGGGCTTTAGCAACCACAAGCTCAAGGCGCGCTCGTGGAATATCGTCAAGACGGTGCGGCTGATGAAAGAAGCGGCGGGAGGCGATTACACGGTCGGCATCGATCCCAATACTGAATTCGCCCTGCTGCCCACTGGCGCGCGCTTGGCGAGCGAATTGGAGCCTTTTGGCACGGTATCGGTCTTTGAAGACCCCATCCTCAAAAACAACCTCGAATGGTACCGCATCCTGCGCGAGAAGACTCACATCCCCATCGCCCTGCACTTGGGTTCGCCGTCCGGCGTGCTAGCGGCGCTCAAGGCCGAGTGCATCGACTACGTGAACTTGAGCGGCTCGGCGATGATGGTGCGGCAGGCGGCGGCGCTGGCGGATGCTGCGGATGTGCCCTGCTGGATCCAGATGGGCGGGTTGTGTACCGGGGTGATGGCGGCCTACTCGGTGCATCTACAGGCGACGCTGCCCAACGCCCTGCTGCCCTGCGACGAGTTGCCCTTTACGCGGGAAGCCGATGTGTTGGCCGAGGGGCTGGTGCTGGAGAAGGGGCACTTTGCCGTGCCTACAGGGCCGGGGTTGGGAGTTAAGGTCAATATGGACGTGGTCGAGCACTATCGCGTCGCCTGAAACTTAGCGTCAGATAAGGGCCATTACCCGAACCAATTGTTCGAGTACAAGCAGTTATGCGAAAGTGCAATAAGATCGAGTACCCCTTTGTGTGGGTGCCCAGTATGGCTATGGGCTGCAAGGGGCCTTGGCGTTGCGGGTGCGCCCAGTGGGGGATTCAGATTCTGCGGGGGTGGCCAGTAAAGAGCATGTGCATCTTCTGGTATCGGCTCCGCCGACATTGAGTCCGTCCGAGATCGTGCGGCGGATCAAAGGGCGGACTTCGCACAAGGTCTTTGCGCGAAGTCCGCATGTGAAGAAACGGTATGGGTCTCGGCCTTTTGGGGAGCGGCTAGGCTATTTTTGTGTGACCGCCGGTGAACCGGCTGTATCTGAAGCATCATTTTGAGCCGCCAACGGACGACGGGTTTGAAGTGGAATGCTAACCGGCTTCAGCCGGTGAAGGGACTTTCAGTCCTCTCTCCGATCCGCCGACTGAAGTCGGCGGTTGTTGGATATACAGGTGTCAATAAAACAGCTTCTGAGATAAAAGTACGCCCATGCGAGAGGGATGACACCTCTCTCGCATGGGGTAAAAAGCAGAGAGCCTACTCGCTAAAACTCGCCTTGATCCTCGCCCAAGACAGATCGGCCACCGCAGTGGCATCGCCGGCACCGACTAGCTGGCCATCGACAAAGCGCTCGGCAAAGCGAAAGGTCGCTGCTTGGCCGGAGAGGGTGTGGTAGCCCCGGTAATCTTGGGGAGCGGTGTCGAAGTCGGGCATGGCGATCTGGAAACCGATGATGTTGCCGGCCTCCAAATCCGTGGCCACGCTGGCCGCTTGGTCGCTGAAGACGATATCGTCATAGGGCGTGACGTATATCTCCAGCACCGAGACAGTCGGCCCGCCACCGACCGACCCGCCGCCGCCATCGCTCAAGGGCGGGGAGTTGAGCCAACTGGCCCGGCCCGGATAGCCCAAAAACCGCCTGTCGGGCGCATCGAAAATTGCGTTCCACTTCTGGGCTTGGCGGTTTTGGTTGAGCGCCTTCTCCTCGGCGGTCATGGTCTCGTCGTTGTTGAAATTGTACTGGCCACCAGAGTGGTCGCCATCCACCATGAACTCGACCGAGTCGTACTGCCACACCGTGGCGGGCGCACCACCGCTGTACTCGTTGATATAGACATCGTCGATGCGCTCGGCGGCTAAATAGAGCCGATTGTTGGTCTCGTTCCAGCCTATCCAGAGCCGGTACTCCATATCGGCCGGGTTGTACTGGGCGCCCTCGCCGACCGTCGGATCGGCAAAAAAGTCCGCAGGGCCAAGCGAGGCATCGCCGAGCACGTCCTCCCAGTCGGAGATATCCGCGTCGAAGAGGTCGAGATCCTCCAAATCGGCATCCGGGATCTCGAAGATCAGATAGATCTTTTCGCCGATGTGGGCATGGGCACTTCCGGCCAGCACAAAGGCCAGCATGAGGCAAAACGTACTGATGAGTCGCATAAAAGCATCTCCTTTAGGTTTGCTTTTGAGTCCGCGTCGCCTGTGCATAGGCGATCTTGGTTAATGGTGCGCGATTTTACTTTCCGAGCACATCTCTACTCTCCACGCTCGGACACCAGAACTTTTCGATAAACTCGACTACCAAGCCGGTGCCCTCATCGTGGCTGACGTAGGGCGGCATGGCTGGATTGTACATTGCATCAGTCAAGTCGCGGATCAGCGCCACATCCACTCCCCAGCGCACCATCTGCTTGATGGCAAAGGTCCGGTGCAAAACGCACATATTGGTATGGAGGCCCATAATCAGCAAATGTGCAATCCCTTGGTGCTGCAAGTAGCTGTACACCTCCTTCCCCTTATCCGAAATAATATCCCGCTCTTGGTCGATCCCAAGCCCCGGATGTTGCCGATTCCACGCCTTGTAGGTTTCGGTCTCACCAGTGTCCGCCCCTTGATCTGATGCATCCACCGGCAGCGGCGGGTCCGGGTGCTCGGCGTCGGGTGGAGGCGCAACCTCGGGGGCTGCGAGTACGCGTTGCCGCGCCGGTGCATCTGCGTAAAAATCCATGGTGTCCGAAGGCGCGTGGACGATCAGGCTACCGGCCGCGCGCACCGCCCGGACCACTGCGTCCATGCGCTCGACCATAGCGTCGAGGCGCTCGGCCGCGCCGCGGCACCAGTGGCCGTCCCACACGTCGCAGAGCAAAAGCGCGGTTTGGTCCACCGCCCATTCTTGGGTGCTGGTTTGCACCTGCCAGATAGCGCGTCCGCCCTCGTCTTGTGCAAGGCTCTGGGTACGCAGATTGAGTCGCAAAAAGTTGCTCATATTGCCCTCACGTAAAGATCGCAATCAGCCGGTTTCACCCGACCAGTAATCCATCGCGTCGGCGCGGCGAAAAATGCCCCGTCGGCCCAAGGGACGGTTGTTGCTCTTGTTGGGAAATGCCTTCGCAACGTCCGAGTGGAGTAAGACCAGATTGGTTTCTGAGCGAAAGGCTGCCAAATACTTACCTCGGACTCCAGAATCGAGATATTCACGGCGGTACTCTGGACGTAATTTGTCTATATTAGCCCTCTTCATAGAGCTTCCTTTCTTGGCGCGTCATTAGACGCGCACTAATGATTCTCGTCTTTTCAGCCCGTTGGACTACCCAAGCCAAAAGTAAGATAACGTTCTTCACCCATGGAATGATCGGGATTGGAGAAGGTTATTGCCAGCGGATTCCCAAAGACGGTAGCCCCTTCGCTCGTTTGCTTTGGCTTTTTCGGGATCCCATTCAAATTCCATCTCTCAACGGTGTCCTCATCTGTAATAACAGCCCCAGTGGTTTATTAGTCCAACGCTCAAGACAGCAGCGCAACCCGTGAGAGACGCATGATTTACAAACAGGCCCGCACAATGTCGCGTGCCTCCAACATGCCAGCGCGGCTTTTGTAGTATTCAAAGACGAAATAGGGCACCTGTGCCCACTCCTGCAACGCGCCGATATAGGTCGGATAATCCAAGCACCCCGACCCCGTCGGTCCGTAGTCGGCGACCTCGCCATTCTCGGCAAAGCGTGCGTCCTTGCCGTGGGCGATTGCGATGTCGGGGCCGAGCATTCGCACCGCGCGCACCAGCGGAGTGCGGTCGGGCGCGAAGTTCGCCGCGTCCATGCAGACTTTGAGCGCCGCGGATCCCACCCGGTCCTGCACCCGCAAAAAGCGCTCCGCTCCGTCAATGCTCCCCGCTCGCGTCATTTCCACCGCGATGACAACGCCAAACCGCTCCGCCGCCGAGCAGCCCTTCGCCAGCCCTTCGCACAGCCCCTCAAACACCGCCCGGTCGTCAACGCCCTCTTCTGGATACCCCGATGGATGCCACACCAGCACCGGCCGTGCGTTGTCGCCGAAACGCCCGTCGAGCGCTGCGGTCTTCTCCACGCAGCGCACTAGCCTTGCGACATCGTCCCGGACCACCCCCTTTGGCCCGACCAGATCGACGTGCAAGGTCATCGCTGCTAGTGCGATATCAGCCGCTTGTAGCACTTTATCGACCTCTTGCGCCGACGGATCTTGCACATCCCCGTCCGTTCCCCAGCCGAAAAATAGCTGCACCGCCTCAAACCCCTCGGGCCGCATTGCTGCTGGCGGCAACAGATCTCCTAGCATCAACGCAAGTTTCACGGTTCCCTCCTTATCATTGGCCGCCGACCGAAATTCGCTCCAGCGGCGGGTAATTTTCGCCTTAAAACGTCCCCTGCACGTCCATCACCTGTCCGCCTCCCTCTTGCACCTTGGAGGTAGCCACCCGTTTTTGTAGCTCTTCGTAGTACAAGTCCTCGTCCACCGGAATAGGTACCCAATCGTCCGTCCACGTTGAGAGCAGCATGGCATTAGCCAACTCCACACCGTTGATTCCCTCGGTCCCCGCCGCCAAGAGCGGCGACCCCATGCGGATAGCCTGCACCCAGTTTTGGGTAATTCCCTTGTGCTCCTCACCGCCACCACCCGGTATATCGCACTTCCAGACCTCCGGGCTGCCAAACCCATGCGGCCACTCCACGAGGAATTGGCTCGCCGACTCCGTCGTGCGCCAAAAGGTGATTTTGCCGTCCTCCAACACCACCTTGCCGCGATCCGTTGAAATCTCCAGCCGATTGGTCCCCGGGGCTTCGCCCGTAGAGGTGATAAAAATGCCCGTAGCTCCGTTTTCGTATTCGACGTAGGCCGTTACGTCGTCTTCGACCTCAATGTCGTGGTATTGTCCAAAGCGACAAAAGGCTCGTACCCGCTGCGGCATCCCGCAGATCCACTGCCACAGGTCGAGGTTGTGCGGGCACTGGTTGGCCAACACGCCGCCGCCCTCGCCCGCCCAAGTTGCCCGCCAGCCGCCCGAATCGTAATAGCTCTGGGCGCGAAACCAGTTGTTGATGATGTAAATCGTGCGCCGAATCGGCCCCAGTTCGCCGGATTCGACCAGCGACTTCAGCTTCTGGTGCTCGCCGCGCGCGCGCTGGTTGAACATCATGCCAAAAACCCGGTCGCTTTTGACTGCGGCCTCGTTCATCTCGCGGACTTGGCGCGTATAGACTCCGGCCGGCTTCTCGCTCATCGCGTGTAGGCCGTTTTCCAGCGCGGCAATTACCAGCGGGGGGTGGAAGTAGTGAGGGGTGGCTACGATCACAGCATCCACGCATTGGGCTGCAAACAGGGCGTCGGCTCCGGCGAACGCTTGTACGCCCGCTCCGTATTTGTCTTGTACGCCCGCGAGCCGGGCCGGATCGATGTCGGCTACGGCCGCGAGTTCCGCACCGGCAATTTGGCCTTGGGAAATATAGGTGGCGTGGCTGCTACCCATGCCGCCGAGGCCAATGATACCAATTCGCACCTTGTCCATATCGCGCTCCTTGTCGTTATCTAACGATGATACAGGTTCAGATCTGAGAGACTCAAAAAAAGGAAGTGGGTCGCCGGATGCACCAGCGAGGATATGGCCCGCAATATATCCCAGAACCCGCCGAGCGGTCAATCTCGCCGGGGTAGCCGGAAGGGATCGGTGACGCCGACGGTCCGGCCGCCTGAGATGGTGAAGCCCAAACCGCGTACGATCTGCATCGTCGCCAGCGTCGCGATCAGCGCATTGATGCGAAATCGCGAGATCGCGACGCCGTTGCAGAGCCCGACCACGCCACCGATTGATACGCCTGCCAACATGCCCAACAGGACGCTGCCCACGGCGTTAGTCACGACTGCCGCCACGACTTCCGAGCAGGCCACAACCGAGCCGACTGACAAATCGAAATTTCCCGATGCCAAGCAGAACAGCATCGTGCATCCAACCATGCCGATCTGCGACACCGCCAACGCCAAGCCCTTCACGTTCACCCACTACAAACAGTGCGGCGAAGACCATCAGCATACCGGTTTTTCCCCAGAGAAGCACCACCGTGCCGTGGGAGGCTGTTAGCGAGGTTCTTTCCTCCGTTAGCCGGTTCAAGCAGGAGACGCCGGTAGTGCCAACCGCAGTACCTTTTCCTCATCGGCTTCGCCACGGGCAAGGGAGGCTACGATGGCACTTTCGCGCATCACCAGCAAGCGATCCGCCACGCCGAGGGCTTCCGGGAGATCGCTGAATGCCAACACCACCCCCACCTCGCGGTCAGCTAGATCGCGGGTGATGGCATATATCTCGCTTTTGGCACCAACGTCCACGCCGCGAGTAGGTTCGTCGAGAAGCAGCACGGTGACGGCCTCGGACAGCCACCGTGCGAGAATGGTTTTTTGCTGATTTCCGCCGGACAAGTTGACGATCTTCTGTGCCATTGACGGGGTGCGGATCCCGAGCCGTTCGATCTGGTCTTGGGCGTTGCGTTTTTCCCAAGCATCGTCGACGACAAAACCTAGCCGAGCGACCAGGTTCAGGTTCTCAAGTAAGGACGCCGTGGGCACGAGGCCGTCCTTTTTGCGGTCTTCTGGGCAAAAGGCCACGCCGGAGCGAATCAAGTCGTTTGGAGAAGAGATCGAGACTTGCCGATCGCACACTTTCACCACGCCGGCCTGTATTGGTTCCGCGCCAAACACCAAGCGCAGCAACTCGCTGCGGCCCGCGCCGATCAACCCAAATGGGCCGACGACCTCGCCTTTTGCGACGGTGAAAGAGGCCGGCCTCGAAAGCCCCGGACCCTTCACCCCGACAACTTCGAGTGCGGTCTCTTTCTGTGTGCTAGGGCGGTAGTCGAAGACATCTTCGATGTCGCGGCCGATCATGCGGTTGACCAGTAGGTCATGGGAGACTCCTTCCAAAGAGGGAAACGTCTCAACATGGCGACCATCCCGGAGGACTGTCGCGGAGTCTCACACGCGAAACAGTTCGTCCATGCGGTGGCTGACGTAGAGCACGGCACAGCCATTGCACTTGAGTTCCGCCACGGTCGCAAAGAGGCGTTCCACTTCTCGGGCAGAAAGGCTGCTAGTGGGTTCGTCTAAGACCAACACCCGTGCGCCACGAGTCAGGGCTTTGGCGATCTCGACCATCTGCCGTTGTGCGATGGGAAGGCGACCGACTTTGACGGCGGGGTTGATGGCCTCACCCAAACGTTCTAGGGCGCGGTGCGCGGCTTCGCGCAGACGCAGGCGGTCCACGACCCCCAGTCTTGCGGGGAGATGGCCAAGGTAGAGATTTTCGGCCACGGACATTTCGGGGGTGAGCTGGAGTTCCTGATAGATGACGGCGACGCCGGCGTCCAAGGCCTCCAAGGTCGAACAAAAAACTCGTTCTCGTCCATCCAGAACCACGCTTCCAGCATCTGGCGAGTGGACGCCGCTCAAGACCTTCAGCAGCGTGGACTTCCCCGCCCCGTTTTCGCCGATTAGGGCTCTGACTTCACCTGGGCGAACCACGGATTCCTCGGAATGTCTTCGAGACGCTGTGGAACCCAACCGCTGGGAGAGACGAGGGTTCCAAGACCGGCACGGCGACCTACTCAAGACCCAGCTTTGTCTGGACTTCTTTGTAGTCATCTCGGTAGGCCATGACGCCTGCCGTGCGCGTGTCGGCGGCTCCTTGACCCACCTGTGGAGCAGTTCCGTCGTTTCGTACCCATGACGGCGGGGGCTAATCATACAGGTCGCGAAATACCCTGTCGGTTCCTCCTTCTCGAACTCGGTTAGCCCCGTACCAGCGCGCCGATACCGATGGTCTCCGCCGCGCCAAACCCGCGACCCTCCAGGGTGCGCACCGCGCCAAGGACCCCTTCGTCATTGATCGAGAACACCAACCAGCGTTTGATCTCCGGGTACTTGGTCAGGACGATGTTGGCAGCATCAAACGCTCCTGAGATGTAGGTAGTCTTCTCCGCCCCCAGTGTAGATGCGTTCCTGTGGAAAGCCAGCCTCGACCAGAGCTTCTATTGTTCCATCGGTGCGGTCACGAGGGGTGTCGAGTTCGTCGAACGTGATTTTGAGAGTGCCCGTTTCCTCCAACGACCAGCCGCAGTTGGTGAACTCCTTGTGGAGTTCCCGTCCCACTTGGCGACCGGTTTCCTTGGCTGAAATGCTCATGTAAGGGACATCCATGAACTCGCCGTCCGCACCGACGAACTGATCGTCCACAGTGAACACTTTCATGTTATGGCTGCCGGCTTTGGCCATCACGGCTGAGCCCCGTGCTCCCTTGGCCGCGAGGAGTTTTCCCCCGTCCGGAAGCCAATTTTTATCAGCTCAAACCCGTACTTGTCGGCGCACTGCTGGGCGAATCTCCATTCCTTCTGGAACCATAGTTCCTCCGGCATTTTCACCAGAAACCCCAGCCGGATCTCTTCCTCGGCCGGCGGCGCGGAACCGGTTTCGGAAGATTCAGCGGTCTGCGGCCCACACCCGTTACTTGCGACCAAGGCGATAGGTCCGATTTCATGTGGGAGTCCCTCTGTTTACACCGTTAGCCGCCGGGAAGGTCGGACAGGTCGCATCGTCAATGGCCTATCGGCATTCGTGGAGTGCAATGATGGTCGTTCAGCGATCATGCGATTCTTCCGCGTGCTGTAGTAGTATCTGGACAGATCTGAGGTTGTCGGCGAACGTTTGGTTTGAGGAGTCTAATTCGACTGCGCGTTCGAAGGCCTCCATGGCCCCGGTCCTATTCCCCGCGAGCAGTCTGACGGTGCCGATCCCATTGTGGGCGAAAGCGTAGGTGGAGTTGGTGCGCAACGCTGCTCGATAGGCCCGGGCAGCCTCTTCGGGTCGATTCTGCTGCAGTAGGAGGTTTCCCAAGTTGTTGTGGGCGGCGGCAAATTCGGCATCTCGTGAGATAGCCTGTCGATAGAGCTGAATCGCTTTGTCCGTCTCACCCCGTCTCGAATACAGGCGAGCCAGTGCCTGATAGAGAGTCGGATCGGTGGGATCGTGGCGGATCGCCTCGCGGTACTTGGCGATGTCCGTGTCGATCGATCTGAGCATCTCGAACCGACCCAACATCATTTGCCCACTCTCCTTCTGCCCCAGCCGCATCAGACAGTTGGCCAGATCGAAGTGCGCCTTCGCGTGGTACGCGTTGAGCTGAATGGCCGTCTCGAGATGCCGGCGCGCACTCGCGAAGTCCTTGGCAGCAAGCTGTAGCCCACCTAGGTGTGCCCAAGTGTCTGCGTGGGTCGAGTCAATCTGCAGCGTTCTCCGCAGAAGCACTTCGGCCGCGTCCCGTCGCCCCTGCTTTCCCAGCAGGTAGCCCAGCAGGTTGCGCGCCTCCACGTCGTCGGGACGGATCCCCACTGCAATCTCCAGCGCTTCGATGGCCCCTCTGTAGTTGCCTCGCCGTTCCCGCAGTTGTGCCAAAGCCTTGTGAGCGGGCTGATATCCACTATCGGCCTCGATCGCACGCACCATCAGTTCTTCCGCCTCTTCGTGCCGTCCCGCCGCTGAGCGCACAGAGGCGAGGTTGTAATAGGCTGCCGCGTACTCGGGCTTGAGGGATATCGCTTGTTGGTACGACGCAGCGGCTTGGTCGAGACGGCCCTGCCGCGCTAGATTGTTGCCGAGATCGTAGTGGATGACCGGATCCCGTGAATATAGCTGTACCGCGCGTCGCAGCAGTAGGATCGCTTCGGCGGATTCACCGCGAGCCGAGTGCTCGAGCGCGCTGTCGAGGAGGGCTCGAGCGGCTTCTTGCTGCCGAACCGCCTGTTTCTCGGGCGCAGGCCCCTCGCAAGCACTCAGTAGGAAGAAGACGAGAACAGCGGGCATGACACTCGCAGATCCAGGTACGCTTCAATTCCGGGCATCCTCTTCGCGATCCCCCCAATCGGTCAGTACGGATCCTAGCGCGTCTTCATGGACCACGATCTCGTCGGCGAAGTCCACGCGGAGTTGGACGAGCAACGAGTCCATTCTCTGATGCTCGATACGCAGACGGAGGATCACTTCAATATTCCGTTTCACCACCTCATAAGGTCGCGTTGGGGTCTGACTTTTTTCGGCGATACGCAGAACGGAATACCCGCCAGGTACTTCGAGGGGCCCTAGGAGCGCACCCACTTCCGCATCGAGAGCGAGAGGCGCGAGAGCCCCTAGGAGCGGATTGTCTCTCGTGACGAGCCACATCGACCCGCCTCTTTTCTTCGTCACCTCGCGAATGCTGTGTACCCGTGCTAGGGAGTCGATGGGGGCACCCGCTTCTGCTTGGCCGCGGAGTCGTTGCGCCAGAGTAAGGTCAGCGATGAGTACCTCATCAACGCGAACCGTCGGGCGTGGACCATACAACTCAGGGTGTTCCTCGTAGTACGCCCGTTTCTCGGCATCCGATATCTCAATACGTCCGACGACGACCCGACGGAGGCTGTCGATCATCATTTCTTCCCTCAGTGCATCGACCTGATCGCGCACCACGGGTTGACGGGCCATGCCGCGACGCTTGGCCTCCTCGACGACCAGTCGATCCCGGGCCTTCGTGCGCAACCAGCTCTGAGGATCGGCCGCGGCGGTGGCCAAGTCGACGTCGGATGACAGTAGCTGACCGCCCGTCCAGGTACAGAGAGGGTCCGACGCTGGACGGGTGCCGGCCAGTGGCTCACAGACTAGGCCATTTGCATCAACCAAGCTGTCGGCGAAGGTCTCAAAGACGCGAGTCCTCTCGCGTACGCGGAACTCCTCGATCACAACATCCCACTGGCTCGCAATGTCGGCGGGGCGGCGATCGACAAGGCGAAACACGTGAACCCCGTAGCGGGAGGTCAGAGGTTCCGGGTAGGTTTGACCAGGCTCCAGAGACAGCACTTGCTCCCTGACCTCCGGGAGCACTTGAGATATAGACATGTAGCTAAAGTAGCCCCCCAATCCCCCTGTCTCGTGGTGGATCGAACGTTCGACAGCAAGCACATCCATCGGCTCTCCCGCATCGAGAGCCTCGAGGACTCTCCACGCATCGGCCTCATTCGCCAGCATCACGTGCTGGAGCAGCACCTCTTCGGTGAACCCTTCTTCAATGGCGAAGGTCTGGATGCCTGACGTATCGAGCCCCGCGTCAACAGCGACCGCGTTGAACAAGGCGCGCCAGAGGAGCTTGCTCTGGTGCTGCTCAATGGCAACTGCGATTCTCGGCGCTGCGTCCAGCTTCCTGCGTTGTCCATCCATCACCAGAAGTTGTCTGTCTATCATCGCATCCAGTAGCTGACGTCTCGTGTCGAGACGGGCGGGGTCTTTGCCGCGATGGGAAGAAGCGAGAAGCTTCGTCGCCATCTCGCTGTATGCCTCGACATCGATCGTATCCCGGCCGATGATGGCGACGATGGGCTTCGGCTCGTATTGTTCGGTCTGTTCGCAGGCCAGCAGTCCCGTTATCAGCAAGATAACGGTGCGCGACAAGATTCTCATCATTGACCGATTCCGAGACCCGCAAACACGTCCACGAAGATCATCGTGTTCGTGTCGGCATCTTCTCCACGAACGCTGCGTCGAGTCCACCGTATGCCGATGTTCGCGGTCAGCTCGTAGCCCAGATACGCCGCCTGATTGGAAAACTGCGATGCCAGAGTTAAGCGACTGAAGTCGTCTTGGTAGTCAACGGCGCCGCCCTCAGGGCGGCTCTTCAGGTTATTGAAAAGTTCGTATTCGGTGCCAAGACCGAGAGTCAGCTTCGGGGAGATGCTGTAGCTGACGAGAAAGAAGAAGAGCTCTGCAAGGTCGCGCGTGCTGCGCTCACGTGGGTTGGTCGGCGTGCGAGAAGAAAACTGCTGCTTCCACTGAGGCCACAAAAGCACAGTCTGTGTTGCCCAGAATTGGCGGTCCGCCTTGTTGATTAGACCCAAGAATCGCTCATCCCGCGTTCCCTGCGCCGCATCCCCCTGCTGATTGTAGGCGTCGTACTTGAGCTTCGTCTGCGTCGCAACGAACGGACTCCAATCTACCTGAAGGTAGAGGGTGTTGATGAAGGTATCCTGCGCGATCAACGGATCGCTAAAATCCTGCAGCGTACCGGTAGAGAAGGCCGGCTGTACCCACTGAATGAGATTGTCGGGGATGTCATCCTTGACTTTGCGGGCGAACTCCATCAGCTGGATCGACAGATTGCGCTGCGGATATTCCTTCTTCAGCGTCAGCAGACCGTATGTGGAGGCCGCCCGGCGGTCGCTGGAGTGCTGTTCCGTCCGCGAGCGCCCCACCATGAGGCGACTGTTCGGCATCAGTTCGACACCGGCGTAGAGGTTGTATCCCTTGCTGTCCCGCTTGTACGGGTAATCCGGTTCCGTGTCGTTCTCGAAGCGGTCGATGATGGTATTGTTGTTCATGTCCGTGCCGAACAGGTATTCGGGTGGATCGACGTGGTAGCGGAAGAACGGCTCGCTGTAATCGGGCTGGTTGTTCTGATTCTGATTGAAGTCGGAGATGAAGTCCTGGTTCTCATCGAGGCCCGGAAACACCTCCCGGTCGGGGAATTGATTCTGGTTTGGAAACAGGGCACTCAGATTCGCGCTACGGCGAATCCAGTCCGGGAAGCGATCCTGATCGTCGTTATCGTCGATGAGTTCGTAGAGATAGGTCTCCTCGTTCTCGTAATCGACGAAGCCTTGCGAGTCGGGGATGAACATAGACGTCGAGTACCTAGGCTCGATGCTGAAAAACTCCCCGTATCCGAAGAAGGGGTACGCAATCTGCGATGCCGTAGCGTAGTAAGCCTCGGACTCGTCGTGAGCGAGGGCCTGATTGCTGCGGATGGTCTGATTGGGGAACCGTCGATTGCGCCGATTGCTCACGTACTCAGATCGGAGGTTAAAGCCCCCCACATCGCTGATTACCAGATTCACCCCTCGCAGCTCGTTGCTCGAAGGGATCCCGTACTGAAAGCGGATGAATCGCTGGTTGGAGGCATCCGTGACGTTGCCCTCTGCTTCGGCGACGGGTAGGAAGGCGGGCTCTAGCGTCGCGTTGGTCTGCAAATTCGATGCGACTTCTATGAGATAGTCGTTGGCCACGACCAGTCCCACCTCGATTCGCTCGATCTCCCGGAAATCAGTGATCTCCTCATCGGGCCCCGGCCGGAAATCGGTCTCAATGTTATACGTCAGGGTGACCGTATTGGAACCACTGGCCTCTAGCAGGCCCTCGCGCGCGACACCCCCTTCGATGATCGGGTCGATCTCGGGATGCTCGACGCCGTCGATGAAGAGCTGCTCACGGAGCAGCAGTGCGCCGCCAACGCCATCCTCCGGAGAGTCGTCTGACAGTCGCACGATCAGCCGCTGGACATTTCCCGCATTCAGGCGACCGCCGAGGACGCCACGCAGCGAATTTTCGTCGAGAGAGAGCGTCGAATTCTGGTGAAAGGTCGTCAGATATCTCCCGCCCAAGGTTGCGAAATCGCCAACGGCGACGCTTCCGTTCAGGCCGAGTAACTGAGTGAAGGTCGTTTGCCGCGCCGGGCCTTGGTCAACAGCGACGGCCACGCGCCCGGGCGAATCTGCCCGCGCCGCCAAGACGCTTACTCCGTATTTATCGGTCTGGAAGTCCCACTGCAGACCGTCGAACAGGGGCTTGGAGAAGGTGAGCGGCGTCATCGTGGTGCGAATGCCCTCGCCGATGGTCAGGGAGGTGTGGAACTGCCCCTTGGCCCCGGAGACCACGATGAGACGATTGAACCACTGGCTGAAGTTGGGATCTTTCCAGATTCCGCTACCGAAATCTCGCGGATACTCATTCGTGAAGTTGTAGATGTTCCAGCCCTTGGTGAAGTAATTGCCGTAGAGGTCGTAGTAGCGGTCGCCTTCGAGCTCGGTTCTCACATATCGCCGGTACTGGTCTCGAGCATAGTTGGTGTAAGGACTCCCCTGCCATCCGTATAGTGAGTAGAGCGCTTGGGGCAGATACCACTTCCGCAAAGTTGGAACCAGTGTTTCAGGACTGATTCGGGCCCCTTCAGTAATGTAGGGATTGAACAGACCGACTTCGACTGCTCCGCTTGGCATCACCTGTAGCAGCAGGACGGCTATCATGGAGCCGACCCAGTTGCGCTTCATGTCCAGCTCTCCCGCGTTAATTTACCGCCACGTGTCATCATTGGATCAACCTTTCTAATAGGCTACACTCACCAGCAGGGTTTCGGCCTCCTGCCTTGCATCTGCCGGCACCTCTACGCGGCAGACATAGATCCCGGGTGGCGCAGGCTGATCATCTACCATCCCATCCCACACTAGCCGCTGCGTCTCTCCTAGCTGGCCGGCGACGACCCGGAGCAAGTGCCCTGACAAGTTGTAGAGCCGTAGCTCAGCAGCGACTTTGGTGCGAAACAGATCGAAGGTAATGCGCAAATTGTCGTTGATAGCGTCGCCATTCGGCGTAATGACGCGGCTCGATACAACGAGATTGCGGATAGTACCTCCTGAGGCTGTATTCGGCAAGAAAACGAAGAGGGCCTCTCGGTCGGTGCGATCAAACTCGCCATCGTCGTCGTCGTCGATATCTGGCGGCCTCACCTCTTGCAAATTATCCGGTTGTGCCGAGTTCGCCACGGATGCAAGGAAGCGGGTGGGATTGTTCAGCGGCCGCGCCGTGAACATCACCTCCACCGAGTCCCGTAGTACGCGTCGAGGCATGGCGACGACGAGCGTGTCCACGGTGGACTCGACAAAGCTCTCGAGCTCTTCACCATTGATGTGCAGCGACACATTCTGCACTTCCCCTGGCACGGGCAGAATCACGCGATCAAAGCCCTGGTCTCTGGCCGTAAAGGTCGGTTGCAGCACGTAGCGAAAGTCCTGCCACTGGCCAGCGATTGCCTCCCGTGGATAAATCGCGGCCTCAACGCCTTTTTGCACCAGTGCTTCGTCGAAGTGAAGAGTCACTGAGTTGAGGACCGGAGTGATTTTAGGATCGTCGGTCTCCAGACTCACTCGCATTCGCAATAGCTGTCTAGGGGTGGGCGACCGAAAGGGCTGACCCGACGAAAGGTGCGGCTCACTCCAACCACTCCAGTCCGCACCCTCCTTGGGGACTTCGACGATCTCACCTCGGACCACTTTGGGCAGCTTGTTGTACTGCGCCTCCGTGATCGGTTCCCCGTTCTTCTTGAAGAAGAACTGCTCCACATCGAGCTCATTGCCCGTTCGAGTCTGCACGGTGATTCGAGTCCCCGGGGGGGCGTCGGCATCCCACGAGATCCCCGTGATGCTCTTGGCCCTCCCGAGGTCGATGAAGTCGGATGTCAATGCTGCTTGTGCCGGGTAGCCAGCAGAATAGATGAATACTTCCAGCATAATATAGGCAGCATTTCTGTTCTCGATGTCCATGTGGTTCCAGAACAGATAGCGGCCGGCCCGATCTTCTAGCTGATGGTCGAAGATATAGCGTCTCGGTGCCCGGCTGTTGTCGACGCGCGAAATACGCGTGTAGTCGAACGGGCTGCGGAATGGATCGTCCCGCGCGATCGGCGTCCCGTCTGTTATCTCCAAGTTGTAGCCGGTGTTGGTACCGCCGATTCCGAATGTCGTTCGACCTAGCTGATTGGGAGGCCACTGGTAGAATACGATCCGACTAATGTGGAAGAGGGCACCCAGATCCCATTCGAACCACATCCCGCCGTCCTGCCAGAAGCGATTGAGAGCATTCGAAACCACGGGCCATGCGTTGTCCACAGTACCATCGCGGATTTCTTCCACTTTTTTGAGTCCCGATCGGATTGCCCCCCCTCGATCGAAGGTCGTCAACGCGATGTTATCGCCGATCGCGGTAACCTCGATCTCCGCCAGCGCCGCGCCTTCCCCGACCTCGTGGGGAAGGAAGCGGATATAGTGCACGGGCATGAAGTCCAGCAATTTGCCCCTCACCAGATTCTCGCCGGTCGCAATATCACTAAAATCTTCAATCGACAAGGGGATGATGATCTCGTCCAGTTCGTTGGGCTCGGTGGTTGTGAAGACGCGCTGGAATCGCCAGACATCCGCGGACGAAGACACCGTGGAACCTTCGCTGACAAAAACTGAGAAATCCCGGAAGGGGCGTACGTCGAGGGTGTCCGGGAAGACCAAGCGGATCTCCTTCAGCAGGACGAGGCGACCCAGGTCGATGTGTAGCCACGCATTGTCGGGATCGGCACCGGCATCGGGCTGCCACCACGTGTCGTGGTCGTTATCGGCGAGAAACCGAGCGTCGCGGTTGTTCGACTGTGCCGTCAGACCACCGAAGACCTCTCCACTTTTCCGGGTGGGATGTGAGAACAGCGACATGTCATCCATCGGATCGGTGTCCGTTCCGTACCACCCCAGCTCAACTTGCCCGTCTTGCTGCAACTGAATGGCCCCGACCGGGCTGGTCCACTTCTGCCAATCGCTGCGACGATCAAAGTGAAGCTCATCGGCCGCGACGTGACTGGACAGTAGCCATGCGGTCATGGCGATGATGCACAAGCTTGTTTTTGCCATAGTCATTATACCCCCCTTAGTAGACGACGGGCACTGTCAGCAGTCGCCGTGCGGTCTCCCTTTGGGTATTCACTTCGATCTGAAGCAGATACAGGCCTGGAGGAACCAGATTGCGGTCATCATCGAGACCGTCCCAAAATACCTGTTGGGCTGATCGGCCCCGATTCTCAGCGGCCAAGATCGCAATATAGCGTCCGGCGACATCGTGGACCTTTACTATCACATCTGCTTCGTCGACGAAGAGGACACTGAACTCGACGCGGATTTCGTCGTTCACCCGGTCCCCATTCGGTGTCAGAGCCGACTGCATGAGGCGGACCCCATCGAGAACGGTCGTCCTCGCATCGCGAGAGAAGATCTGCAGACTGTTGGTGGGGACATCATCCCTAGCATTCCCTCCGTTCACCGACTGGGGCAGGTTGTCGCTGGCAGAATCGATGACCTCCCCAGAGAAGATCGTGGAAGAGGTGAAAAGGGAGGACTCGAGATCGATGCGGACGGGGATATCATTACCGCGTGCCACTCGGTTGGAGGCGAAGGAGATAAGAAGCTCACCGTCGGTGGCGATCCCGTCCCCGGGCCACACGCTATCGGGAGCCACCGAAACAAGATCCGCATCGCCCATCCTCAGCCCCTCGAAACGAGTGCCAAAGGGGACCGTCAGTCGCACGGCATCAAATCCCTGTGAATCGTTAGCGAAGTTTGCCGCGATGTCGAAGTATAGCTGCCGTCGCTCTCCGATGGGGAATTCCGCCGGCTGCGCCTCAGCCGTCGGGCCCGCCGAGACAGCATCCGCCAAGGAGACCTCACCAACGAGCGACGAAGCAAGCAGTGGGGAAACTTCAAACTGTAGTGAATCGAGACGACCGATGGACAGCACATCGTCCGTCAGGAACGTCGCCCGGAATTGCAAATACTGCCGCCCGTCCGGGGATCGGTTCAATTGACCGGGTGAGCGATAGGGTGAAGACCACGGTGACCAGTTGGTCTCGTCGTCGAGGACGACGCTGCGCTGATTGGGATAGCGGACGAAGAGACTCTCCCGTCGGGGCAGCGAGGCGCGCTGCCATTCCGACTCTGTCACCTCTTTGTCGCGCCCGAAGTCATCTACGGCGTAGTAGGCCAGCGGCGTGTCATCGGTGCCGGAGCGCGTCTCCAGGAGCAGTCGGGCAACGCCTTCGGGGTCATCGACGAGCGCGTCCGCTTCCGTGTCTCGGCGAAGCGAGCGGAATGAATAAGTGATCTCGCCTAAGTTGACGGGATCATCGAGTGGGATGGCGGTGGAAACATAGTTTACGTTCGTGGGGACGCCCTCGCCATAGACTTGGAACTCGGCCATGCTGTAGAGCTGCTCCGCCAAACTCAGATCGAGTCGGATGAATCTGGCTGGCTGCAGCGGAAAGCTGACATCGACTTGGCTTTTAGTGTTGGACTTGGTTTCCCCGATGACGGTGGCGAGTGCCCGCTTAGGTATCGGCTCGGAGCCTTCGAGCAGGAATTCCTCCGCCTCATTCTGTATCGAAAGGCGGTATGCCCGAGGCGATCCCTGCTTGTTGGGGATGCCTCGCTTATCGACGCCCGATTGCCGAGGGAAAAACAGGATCCGGTTGATCGGCGTCTCCAAGACTAAATCAAAGGTCCAAACTTCTTCCTGCAGGCGCAGGATCTGGTTGAAGGTTTCTATGGGCCCCTCACCGACTAGCTGACGCAGCGAGATCGCCGTCTCGGGATCGCCGTCGATGATCACGGCTTCCTCGCGGCTGTAACCACCGTGCCAGAAACGCGGGTCAACGCCAGCTTGGAAACCGAAGGCCTTGCCTGTTGTCTGTCCCTCCGCCCAAGATAGGCCGAATATATTGGCGAAGACCCCAGGTCCGACCATGATGTTCTCCCATGGCCGCAGCTCTCTGGGCTGCAATGCGCCCGGAGCGGTCGTGTCATCGAGGGCGATGGCCTTCTGGCGCACCTGTGACCACGAGAAATCCCCCCCCGCCCCTCCGATCTGCACGACGCGGCGCTGACCATAGACCGCAACCGCTGTCGCGACTAGCAGGATCGTTGTGGTAAGCATCGTTCGCATGCACATAAATCCTCCTCTTGCCTACTTTCTCAGTAGGACACCACCACGATCCGGAGGTGCTCAAACGTCTTGGTCTGCGTTTTGACGCGCAGGCGAACGATGTAGTGCCCCGGAGGCAGTTTGTGGGCCTCGGTCCATGTGGCTAGATAGCTGCCAGCCGCGTGCTCCTCTTGTAGGAGGGTATGAACGAGCCGACCCGATAGATCGTGCATCGTGACGCCTACTTGCGCTGGTTCGATGAGGAATACAAGGTCGTACTGCACCACTAGGTCGTCGTTTCGCTCGTCTCCATTCGGGGTCACAACACCGGCCCCTATATCGAAGTGGCCGAGAGGATCCCCGAGAGAACCGAAGACGACGACGGAATTCGTGCCGAGCAAGTTGGTGGCATCACCGGGAGCAACCCGCTGCGGAACTGCGCCGGCTGAATCCAAGAGCCAACCCTCGAACAGAGTCGTGTACCGCAAGGGCGTTGCTGTAAACCTCACAAAGAGAGTGGCGTTGCTCTCGGCTGTGATCCGGCGGCTTGGGAAGAAGAAAGATATGCCGCGATCATCGAAAGCGATGCTGTCAACGGCCACTTGCTCTCGGTCCTCGCCGACCGACACCGATTCTAGCTGGGCAGTACCCGGCGTTGCGATGCGCAAACCATCGAACCCATCGTCGCCGGACAGATCCGCAGCCAAGGCGTACTCGAAGGTGGCCGGATCCCCTGTAGCGACGGTGGCCACGCCTGTCTGTGGGAAGGGATCGCCGACGCGAATGACCTCGGCTCGCGTCCCTTGGGCGAGGGGTGGCGAGTGGGTGAACTCTAGAGCGTCGATCCGAATCACGTCGGTCGCAGTACCCTCGAAAAAAAATCTGAACTGGAAGAAGGGCCTCGGCATCGGCAGAAAATCGAGGCTAATCTCGTAGGATCCCGTCGAATCGATTGTCACCGGATTCGACCACGCACTCCAGTTCGCTGCATCGTATCTCGCCGTGCGCTCGCGGTCGATGAGGTTCTGGTACGCCTCCTCTGAGATCTCCGTCTCGCTGCCGGTTTCGAGATCGATCTGGAAATAGGACTCAGGCGAGGTGTCGTTGCCCGCCCGCACCTGGAACACCGCCTGCACCGGATCGTCCGAAGCCACGTCGGGCTCGGTCGATACGCGGGTCGCGCGGATCGTTAGGCGACCAAAGTTGCGCACCCCACCTCCGGCGAAGTCAATGAAGTTGGAGACGTACTGAGCACGGGGTACAAATCCCCGGCCGAACACCTCAATCTCAGCGATGTCAAAGGGGTTCGGTTCCAGCGTTTCCAAGCGGATATATCTGACGAGTTGCCGTGGAAACTCGGCCTCCGTCCGAACCTTATTGGAAATCTCGACCCGTGCTAGGATCTCGTAGATCGGCCGCTCGTCCGTTCCAAAAGAGCGCCCGTCGCTGATCTTGACCTCGTAGGCCCGCAGGAAGGCGGTGCTGTCTCCCGGGTTGGGAAAGAAGACGATCCGTTCGACGGGAAACGAGGCCCCTAAATCGAAGACGAATATCCGGCCATCCTGAGACTGACCAGGAATCTGAAATCGCTCCCCAGTGGATGTGTTTGGGTTGCCGTCGACGAGAACGTCATTCGGCTGGCCGTCAGCAACGCGCGCCCACACCCTCGCCACACCCTCGGGGATAAATTCGTCTGGGCCCGTTCCAACATCCGTCCAGCGAACGGCGACGACAATGTTCTCGTCGGCCTTGAAGCCTGCCGGTAGCAGCGAGTCGGCCGTGACCTGCGCCCCCGCAGCCACTAGCTCCATGCTTTGCCAAGTGTCGCCGCCCTGTCCGATATGCACAGTCTCGATCTGACCGCCCGCATCAATGCTCAGGAGGAACGTCAGGGCAAGCGGGACGGCTACACCCGCGCGTTTGGCTGTCAGAGGCACGTCAGTGTGCCGAAACGGTAGCGGGTGGCCGGTACCCCTTAAAGACGTCGCGTTGGAACCTGTAGGTCAGATCTACGGCCTCCACCGGCTCATCAGCGTAGTTGAAACGAACGGCAACGTCGTTGACGCGGATGGCCAACTCGGTTACGTCTGGGGGCATGGGCGGGAATACGAGAAAGCCTTCGTATTCTTGGCCGCTAAAAATCATCTTGTCGGCATATATATGGAGACGCAGCAGATCCTCACGCTCACGCATGCGCACATAGTAATTTCCGGCCCAAGCCAACGCATACGCTCGGTAGTACTCACTGATTTCGAGGAATGTCAGGGGCTTGTAGAAACGCTCGCTGGCGGATCGCAACTCGACTCTAGAAGGATCGATCCTGACCTTCGGATACGCATAGTTTTTGACCCGAAGCAGGAATACGGTAAATCGCTGGGGCGTAAATGACTCTCCTGGGGGGGTCCAATCACCGAATGTAAAGGGGTTAGTGGACCGTGCTCCGTTGGTCGAGCTCGTGGCGAAACTGCGGTTGAGCTCCGCGTCCGTCATTGGTCGCAGCGCGATATCGAGTCTCTCGAAGACGTAGGCCACCGATCCGTCATCATGGACTACCATGTGTTCGCTCTGCTCGGACCCAGGCTTGGGCTGGAGAGGCCCCGGGAAGTAGCGCCCACAGCCGGACGCAATCAGGATCAGCAAGCAGGTACAAAGCACTCTCAACACGGTCTCTCCGCGCAGTTTAGATAAAATAAGGAGGGAGGACGATCCTCCCTCCTTAGATGGAACAAGAGATGTGGAGCGTTTCTCTACTTACCGCATCAGGGCTTTCACCGCACCCCAGCTACTCCCCTCGACGGCTGTGGCGAACTCACCGGTGCCTAGCAAGGTAAATTCGGAGGAGAATTCCGAGCTATGCGCACCGCCGTTTACGATGTGCGTCGTAATCTGGTGAGTCCGGCCTCCACTGTCCGCCTCGTTGAGGCTCAGGGACATACCGATCGTCTGGCCTGCTTCGAAGAACCAGCGGACGCTTGCGTCGCGGCCATCCGGCTGGTACGGATCGTAGGCCTCCATGCGAACTTCGTAGTTCACTGTCACGTCAGTGGCCAAGTGACCGGCACCCGCTGGAGAGACCACAACGGCCCCCTCAACGGCGCCCGACTCGGGGCCCCACTGCATCTCCGCAGGCTGGTTCCAGCGCAGGAAGGACACGAGGGGGTAACCGCCGGGACGGGCGTAGTGAAAGGTCCACTGCTGGTGTCCGGTGCGAAGGGCATCAGCTGCCTCGTTCCACACACCGTGGTCGGGATCCAGAATGAGTTCGAGATCATCGTCATGCCAACCATCGTTCGGCTCGGTGACGTCGGCGTTTAGCGTGTCATCGACAACGCGCGTGAATACGTAGAGCCGATTGTCCGGCTCCGGTGTCCAGCCGACGTGGTGAGCGATGTCGAGGTCGCTACGCGCTGGAAACTCACCCTCGCCGATCACGTCGCACAGTTGGTCGGGACCGATGATGAAGTCCGGATCGAACCAACCCCAGTCGCTGCTATCGCCGTCGGGATTCATGGATTCTGGGTTGGGCACCTGTAGGGCAAAATAGCCGATATCGTTGCAGTTTTCGTATGCCGCTACCGGTGCCACGAAACCTGCCAGCAGCACAGTGCCGAGGACTATTGTGCCGAGAACTGCTTTCTTGTGCATGAGATCTCCTCTCGTTCATGTCTTCGCTTCATTCTTTGGCCGAAGGAAGACGGTAGAATTGGCGCACGGATAGGCATCCGCGCCGTTTATAGAATCAACCTATCATACAGGTTATAAGCGGGTTAATCTATTCCGCTATATCAAGAAGTTCAAGTTTTTTTTGCATGGTAAGTCGCTAGAAGGGCAGGCACGACCAATTTGACTGCCATGACTACCCTACACGCGCTTGACTACATCTTTGAAGGGGGAGTAACTTGAAGTTGACGAGGTTCTCCGTGGATCGTGGATAACGTATGATGTATTATGATGCACAATGATGCACAGCAGCGATCAAACTGTGCAGGCAAAGACGAGCCAAATAGTACCTCCCTAGATCGTCGATGGATCCGCCGGGTACTGCGAACTGCTTTGGTGGCAGCACCCCTTCTATCGGGCTGTAGCGACGATGAGGAGCCGGCTCTTGCCCTTCCTCGATTCAGCGAAGTCGCGGCCGATTCCGGGATCGAATTCCGCCATTTCAATGGCGCTGCCGGGTCCTACTACTATCCCGAAACCCATGGCTCGGGTGCAGCATTTGCCGACTTCAACGGCGACGGTTTTCCCGATCTCTATGTCGTGAATAGCGCTACTATCCACGGCGTGTCCACCGCTCATCTGCCCGCCAATGCTCTGTTGGTGAATCAGACCGACGGAACCTTCGTCAATAGAGCAGCGGAAGCAGGGGTCGCCGACACGAGCTTTGGCATGGGGGTCGGCGTTGGGGACGTCGACAACGATGGCCACGCGGATCTCTACGTCTCGAACTGGGGTGCCAACCGGCTCTACCGAAACTTGGGCAACGGCCGCTTTGCGGACGTGACCGAATGGTCGGGGACCGGTGATCTGCGGGTATCTACGAGCACGGCCTTCGCCGACATCGATCTCGACAGTGACTTGGATCTGTATGTCGCCAACGATGTGCGGATTGCCGGGGACGATCTCCCGGAGTGCTACCGCGGACCGATTCAGATATACTGTGGCCCTGGTGCCTATCCCGGCGATTCCGGGTCTCTGTTCCGCAACGACGGGGACCTCCGTTTCACGGATATCACCGACTCGATAGGTGTATGGACCGAAGAAGGTCGTCAGTTAGGCGTGGGATTCGCCGACTACGATGATGACGGCGACTCCGATCTCTATGTCGCCAATGACCACGAGCCCAATTTTCTATTCCGCAACGACGGGTCCCAATTCACCGAGGTCGGTGTCTCTGCCGGTGTCGCGACGAGCCCCGATGGAGCCCCGGAGGCGGGCATGGGCACCGATTGGTCCGACTATGATCGCGACGGCCGACTCGACTTAGGCGTGTGCAACTTCCAGTGGGAGCCCTGCCGACTGCTGCACAATACTGGGGCGGGTCGATTCGAAGACCACACCGCGCAGAGTGGACTAGGAGGGCCGACCTATCAAACCCTCACCTTCGGGACCGATTTCATCGATGTTGACAACGACGGATACCCCGATCTGTTCCTCGCCAACGGCCATGTCGAGCCCAACATCGAAATCCTCGACAGTGCCGGCCCCCGCTATGCGCAGCACGACCAGCTCTTCCTGAACAATCGCGACGGCACATTCACCGACGTGACGGCAGCGAGTGGTCTGACGGCGTTCTCAGCGGGCGTAGGACGAGGCTCGGCGGCGGCCGACTACGACAACGACGGCGATGTCGATCTGTTCGTGTCGAACAACAACCAGCGCCCGCACCTTCTCAGAAACGACGGTGGGAATCGCGCTAGCTGGATTTCGGTCGAGGTAGAAGGTACGCGGAGCAATCGCAGTGGAATCGGGACGCGCGTCATTGTATTCTCCGCTGATCTGCAGCAGATGGCCGAGGTCCGGGGTGGTAGCAGCTACCTGTCTCACAACGATCTGCGACTGCACTTCGGCCTCGGTCGCAGGACGGAGGTGGACCGCATCCTGATTCATTGGCCATCGGGTGAATCGCAAACCGTGGGCCCTGTGCCGGCAAGGCGCTTTGTGCGAATCGTAGAAGGCGAGCCATGGACGCCACTGTGAGAGCACGTGCATGGTTCCTTGCCCTGGTTATGGCTCTCGTCGGGTGCGAAAGCCAACGCCCTGCTGCAGACGCGCCGCCCACAGCGGACGAGTTGGGGAGGTTGCAGCTAACGTATGAAAAACGACTGCGCGAACGCCCCGGCGATCTCGAGACCCGGGTATCGCTTGCCCGCGTGCTGCTCGACTTGGGGCAGATGGATCAGTCGATGGATCAGTTCCAAATGGTTCTTCGGTCGGATAGTCTGCACGTGGGGGCGCTGATGGGTCTCAGCGAGGTTCTGGCCCGAATCCGCGATCACGCGACGGCGCTCTCCTTGGCGAAGCGAGCTGTCGCGGCTAAGCGCGATGCGGAGACGTTGGAGAGGCTATCGGTGGCGTGGCTCGGGGTCGGACAAATCGAGAGTGCCCGGCTCGCTCTCGCCGAAGCGATCGCGCTGGATCCGGCCCGCCCGGTGCTTCACAAACAGATGGGTGCGGTACAGGCGGCTCGGGGCGATGTAGCGGCCGCTCAGACCGCGCTGAAGCGAGCGGTGGAATTGGATCCCACATCGCACGAGGCGAGTTTCGCATTGGGTGCTCTCCAGTGCGAGCGCCTAGGTCGCTGTGCGGAAAGTTTGGATCTCCTCCAGCGAGCCATCGCCTTGGCACCAGACAGTGTCAGATACGAGGTCGCTGCAGGCCGCGCCCTCCTGCAGGCAGGACGGGCCCACGAGGCCCTGCAGGCATTCTCGACAGCAGTTAGTCTCGACCCCTTTTCGGTGGAGGCGCACGTCGGTCTGGGACTGTCCCGAGCCATGCTGGAAATGTACGTCGAAGCGGCCACCGCTCTTGAGAGGGCTCTCGAGCTCGATCCAGTGCATCCCGATGTTCGTCTTCAGTTGGCTTCCGTGTACCGCCGTCTAGGTCGCAGCCAAGACGCCGAGGAGCAGCACGCCGCCCATCGGCGTATCGAGCCACACGTGGCTGGGATCGAGGGCCTGCGGGCACTAGCCCAGCCAGGCCGCAATCCTAGCGCACACTTCGACCTCGCCCGCCTCTATGCTCGCCTCGGTCATGACGAGGGAAACGCAAGACACCTGCGCGACGGTTTGTCCCTCCAGCCGGAGAACGCCCGAGCCTGGCATAACCTTGGCAATGCCCACATCCGATTGGATCGCCCCGGCGAGGCGATCTCGGCGTACCGCCAAGCCCTGAACCTCAAGCCGGACTATGGCTTGGCGTGGTACAACCTAGGCACGGCCTACGCCACCGGAGGCTACATTGACCTAAGTCGCGAGGCGTATGAACGGGCTCTGGCTCTATCCGGGAATTCGGCGGATGTTTTCATCGCGCTGGGAAACCTCGAGTTGCAACAAGGCGATGCCCGTACAGCGGCCGTGCGATACGAACAAGCACTAGCCCAAAATCCCAATCTGCCATCGGCACAGAGGGGTCTCGTGCTCGCGTACCGACAGGCAAGCGACTCGGCAGCGGCAGCCCAAGCCATCGCAAAATTCAGGAACAAGGGGTCTCCGCCCTCTCCGCCAGCGACGAATGATCCCTAGGAGCAAATCCCATAGTGTTGTCCACGAGATTTTTCTTGACTAGAAACGAGATCGTGCCATAGGATGCTTCATGAACGAAAATCCCAATAACAACGCGGACTACCCCAAGGCCGACCGGAATAGGACGCTGTCAGAGAAAGCGAGCCTCGACCTCGAGGCGTATATCGAGGAGCAGGGCCTGACGCCTGGTTCGAGGATCCCTTCCGAGCGGCAGATCGGCGAAATGCTCGGGGTGAGTCGCACGGTCGTGCGAGAAGCGGTGCGTCTGTTAGTGGCTAGAGGTCTAGTGGCGTCGAGGATGGGCTCGGGGACCTATATACAGAAGCTAACACCCAGTCGGGTCATATCCGAACCGATGGCCATGCTGCTGCGGAACGGCGCGATCTCGTCGGAGCACATGATTGAGGCACGGAACCTAGTTGAGCCCGAGATCAGTGCCCTCGCTGCCCTGCGGGCCACCGAGTCTGATGTCCGCTCCCTCGAATCCACTATAGAAGTGCTCTCCGAATCGAGTGCGACCAACGAGGAATGTGCCAGAGCCGATGCGGCCTTCCATTCAGGCATCGCAACGGCGACGGGCAACCCGCTCTTGCAGGCGTTGTTGGTCAGCCTCGATGAAGTCGTCTACGAAGTATGTCTCAGGGGTTATAAGGAGCACCCTAAAGCTCGCCAGCGGGTTCGCGGGTATCACATGGCCATCCTGTCCAGCGTGAAGGAGGGCGACCAAGCCGGAGCGCGGCGGTATATGGATGCCCATATCGGATACACTGCCACCAGCTCGCGTCTCTACGGATGACGATGGCTCGACGCCGAGTCCTTCCGCTTCTAGCCCCCCTGATTTTGGCACTGTCGGCGAGTTCCTTAGGCGCGGCCACATCACTTGTCGTCGACCACGTCAACATCCCCCAAGTCGACTACGAACCCGCGATCTACTACGACGACGGCGATCCACTTCCCCATCTGGATTTCGGGCGCATCAATTGGAAGCGCATAGTAGACAAGCTGCACAGACGCGTGGTGCTAGAATCCGACTATGTGCGCGTGGAGGTGCTGCCGGAGATGGGACGGGTGTACTCTCTCATCGACAAGCGAACCGGTCACGACGTGCTGTGGAAGAACGACATTGTGCGCCCCGGAGGTGCGAACAACCCCACTGGCTTTTGGCTTTGGATCGGCGGGATCGAATATACGCTTCCGGGCTACGAACACGGCACGACCTTCGCGATACCCTGGACGTGGAAGATCCTTGAGGACAGCCCAGACCGGGTATCCATGTCGATGGCAACGACTGAGCCGCTGACGGGTCTGACCCAGAGAGTCAGACTGACGGTCCATCGAGGCTCAGCGGCCCTGGAGGCCCAGATCCACCTTCACAATCCAGGAGCTGACACCGTTCAGTTCGCCCACTGGGTCAATCCCATGTGGGCCCCTGGAGGTGAGAATGAGCTGACCGACAACACGGAGTTCATCATTCCCACAGCGAGCATCCTGATCGCCGACCGCTGGCAGAAAAACTTAGGACCGAGTCCACAGGCATGGAGCGAGAGCCCGTTGCGCTACATCCGGGGATGGAAGGCTGGGGATATCATGGCCGACGGATTGACGGCCGGCTATTACAGTGCCTACTCCCACGACGCTGGAGAGGGCGTAGTCCGAGTCTTCGATCCCGTCCTCAACCCAGGAGTCGACGTATGGACCTACGGCTTCCATCCGACGGAGATTCCCATGGGATCTGGCCAGCCCAACAAGGGCTACGTCGAGATGTGGGGTGGCACGTCGGTGCTTTTTCCCGATGAGACACAGCCACTCCCACCCGGAGGCTCGCTCGCGTGGACGGAGTGGATGTACAGCTACTGGGGAACGAAGGGGATGAGTGCGGCATCGCAGATCGGCGCGATTCGCGGCAGCCTAGACGATGGGTCGCTGGACATCGCCCTTTCGCCCGCTCTCGAGATGCCCAACGCCGTCATCGAAGTGTCGGTGGATGGTGAAGTGGCCGTTCGAGACACCGCCTCACTGACCCCGGCCAAGGTCCTGCACCGATCCTACTCAATTAAGACTGAGGAATCGCCGACCGATCTCTCCGTCGGGGTGCGACAGGGTGCCCTTCAACTCCTGTGGTTTCCAATTACAGGAGAGAATAGGCGTCTCAAATAGCTATTTATAAGCAGCCTTTCCGGTCTCTTTCGAATCGTGCCCTGCGCCCCGCTGACTCACCGCCAAAAAAGCTTGAAATGTTTTCTCCAGCGGCATAAATTACTCCCACGCCAACCTGTCATACAGGTTGGCCCATAAGCGGCGCGGATGTCCCCCTTCCGCGCAAACCTTCTTCCTTTAATTGTAACCTACAAGAGAATGAAGCTCGCCGTGGGGACCGCGATCGGATGCGCTGGCTCTTCATGACAGTCACCGTGGGACTGATAATCGCCTCCGCAGGCATTATCGCCACCGAGCCTGGAGCGCAGAGCGAAGTGCCGATCATCTACTTCGGCACCGGTACCAATCCGTTTCGCATCAAGGATGTGGAGATCTTCCACCAGTGGCTCATCGATAACGGCTACACGACAGAAGAGGGCAAGCCAATCCTCGAGATGCGACTCGATGTCGTACAGTCGGGAGATAAGAGCGTCATCCAAGGAGTGTCTGGGGTAGCGTCAGACATCCTGCAAGTGACGGTGCCTTGGTACCAGCAGCTCGGCCTGATCGAGGACGTCACCGACGCGGCGGACAGCCTCGGCTTTGACGTGAGCAAGACCTGGCCAGCCCTCGAACCGCTACTGACTGTCGACGGCCGCCAGTATGGTTTCCCCGCCAACGTCACCGCCACAAGCTTTTGGGTAAACTTGGAGATCTTCGCGGCACTGGGCATGGAGCCACCGCCTAGGCGCTGGGACATATCGACCTTTGAAGCGGTGGGCCGCGAGTTTGTCGAGCGCGCCAACGAGGCTGGGAAGCCACGGGAGGCCTACTTTGTCGACGATTTCAAGAACGAGTACCTCCTGCGAACATTGCACCGCACCTTCGGCACCTCGGTTTTCAACGAGACGATGACGCGCTCGACGCTCGGAGAGGAGGGGTTCGTGCGCGCCATGGAACTCCTCTACAAGTGGACCTATGAGGACCACCTGTTCCCCAGCGCTTCAGAGAAGGAATCGTTCGCGACTGCTGGGGGGTTCATCGGCGGCTCGATGTCTCTGCTGAACGACGGCACCTTTGGCATGGTGTCCATCGGTCGCTGGTGTTTGGTGCGTTTGCGCGAGTTCGACAACTCGCCTCGCGTTGGAGTCAGCTTCTTTCCCTACGCAGAGTTTCCCAACTGCGTCATTGACACGCGGGTGGTCGCGGTTTACTCCGGTAGCAAGCACAAGCGCGAGGCAACGCTGTTCCTCGCCTTCATGGCGGCGAAAGAGTACAACGAACACATCGTGCGCATCGCCGACGCCTTGCCGCCGTTACCGGAGCACACGCGCACGGAACTCTATCGGCACCCGGTGGGGCACGAGAACGAGTGGGGGGCGCACGAGGCACCCGTGGAGGCGGCACAGACACTGGCCATCGCCCCGTCAATTAGTCGCTTCGTGCCCAAGGCGACAGTGGTGCGGATCAAGCGGCAGATGTTGGAGCGGGTTATGTCTGATCTGACGACGCCCGCAGAGGCGGCCCAAGAGGCTGAGGACCGTATCAACGACGAGATCGAACGCACCTTGCGCGAGAGCCCAACCCTGCGTCGACGCCACGCCGAGTTGATGCGTACTCAGCAGCAGATCGACGCCCGCCTAAGCAAGGGGCAGCGGGTCCCGCGAGAGTGGATCGCCAACACCTTCCACGAGCACTACTACGAGTTCAAGGGCTGGCTCAAAGAGAGCGAGATGACGTCCCGATGACGAGTGGCGACAGGCGACGGCTAGCAGTGGGGCTCGCCTTTTTGGCCCCCAATATCCTCGGTTTCCTGACCTTCACCTTTCTGCCGCTGATATTCAGCTTGGTCTTCGCCTTTACCAACTGGGACCTGCGGCTCCACAACATGTTCAAGGATGAGCCGCTGCGCTTTGCTGGAATCGAAAACTTCCTGCGCCTGACGATGGAACGCGATTTCTGGCAGTACCTCGGCAACGCGCTGTTCCTGATGATGGCGATCCCCTTCGGCATCGCCGGCAGTCTGGGCGCGGCACTGCTGCTGAATCGCAACATGGGCCGCGAAGATCGCCAAGTCTGGGTGCGTCTGCTACTGCTGGCGATGCTGGTCGCCAGCAGCCTCGCGCTGGTGGCATTCGGTGCCGGTGCCTCGGCGATGACCGTGCTACTGTGCGGTCTGGCCGGAGGGATTCTCCTCGTTGGCACGATGGGCGGCTCCATCGTCTATCGCACGCTGTTTTACATGCCCCACTTCACGGCCGGCGTGGCCACGTTCATCCTCTGGAAGGAGCTCTACAACCCGCGCACGGGGCCGATCAATGCGGCACTGCGACCGCTGCTCGTCGATTTGGGCCACTGGGTGCGCAGCATACCGGCAGAGTTGGTTCAAAGCGGTATATGGCTCGGGGCGCTCGCCATGGTGGGGCTGGTGCTCGTCGGCGTGCGGCAGCTCGCGCGCGCTTGGCAGGACGGCGAGATGGGCTCTTGGGCAGCGGTCCCCTCAATTGTCGTGCTGCTGCTGCCGGCTGTGCTTGGGTTGCAGTGGTCGGAGTACGCGCCGGCGGCTCGCTTTGTGGCGTTCGCTGCAGTAGCTGTAATTGCCGTTGGCGTGGTGCAATGCCTGCGCCAAGGGTGTGGCTACCCATGCTCGCCCATCGAATCGTTCGCGACGTGGATGACCTTTTCCTGTGCAATCATGGTGGGGCAGTTTGTGCTACTCGGACTGGGGAATGTGGTGTTCATGCTGCCGCAACTGGCATCCGACGGTTTGATGCCACCGGAATGGTTGGGGCGCTATCTGTGGGCGAAGCCGGCGATCATGATCATGGCACTGTGGGCGGCTGTGGGTTCAAACAACATGCTGCTCTATCTGGCGGGGTTGAGCAATGTGCCGTTGGAGCTCTACGAAGCGGCAGAGGTTGACGGTGCATCTGGCTTCCAACGGTTCTGGCATGTCACCTGGCCGCAGCTAGCACCGGTGACTTTCTTCATTGTCGTCATGAGCACGATTGCCGGCTTGCAGGGCGGCTTTGAGATGGCGCGAACCATGACGCAAGGCGGCCCGGCTGGCTCGACGACCACGCTGAGCTATTACGTCTATACCGAAGGGTTCACCACGGGTCGGCTTGGCTACGCCGCGGCGATTAGCTGGGCACTGTTCGGTCTCGTCTTTACCGTTACGCTGCTCAACTGGCGTTTTGGTAGTCGCCGAGTCGAGTACTGACGCGATGGCAACTGCTGACAGCACCAATCGCTCGCTTTCGCGCCGCGAGGCCATCTGGAACCAAGTCGCCTCTACGGGGGTGGCACACCTCGCGCTGACTGCCTTGAGCCTGTCGCTGATCATGCCCTTCGTCTGGATGGTGCTGACGAGCCTCAAGAAGATCGAGGAGATCGGTATCGAGACGTGGTTCCCGGCTGAGCTCATGTTCGAGAACTACGGCACGGTGTTCACGACCGAGGGCATCCAATTCGCGCGCTGGTACTGCAACAGCATCTTCGTCGCTTCGTGGGCAACATTTCTGCAGGTCTTCACCAGCGCCCTCGCCGCGTTCAGCTTCTCACGGCTGCGCTGGCCTGGGCGCGATCGCGTCTTCCTGCTCTATCTGGCGACGATGATGTTGCCGGCACTCGTCATGATGATTCCGAACTACCAGATCATGATCGAACTCGACCTCGTCGATACCTACGCCGGCTTGGTCTTCCCGGCCTCGTTCAGCGCCTTCGGCACTTTTCTACTGCGCCAGTTCATGCTCACCATTCCGCCCGCGCTCGACGAAGCGGCGGAGATCGACGGTGCCAGCACTTGGCAGCTATTCTGGGATGTCATTCTGCCGCTCGCAAGGCCCGGCCTCATCGCGCTGACCATCTTTACCTTCATCGGCAACTACCACAGCTTCTTCTGGCCCCTAGTGATGATGAAGAGCGTACATCGCTACACGCTACCGATCGGACTGCTCTACTTCGACTCCGGCTACGGCCAAGAGACCAACCTCATCATGGCGGCGGTAACCATGTCTGTGGTGCCCATGCTGATCCTGTTTGTCATCCTGCAGCGCTACCTAGTGGCAGGTATCCAGCTAGGAAGCGTCAAAGGCTAGCGTGAAGTTCATCTACAGAAAGGAAATGCAATAATGAGTTCCAGACCCAACATCGCATTCATCATGCCCGATCAACTGCGCCACGACTTCCTCTCGTGTTATGGTGCCGATTTTCTGAGTACCCCCCATATCGACCGCATCGCCGACGAAGGCATCCGCTGCGATAAGGCGTACAGCCTGCACCCGGTTTGCGTGCCGGCCCGCGCGGGGATCAGTGTGCTGCGCACGGGGGTCTTCAAGAACCCGATATGAACAAGCCGAACATACTGATCTTCATGACCGACCAGCAACGGGCGTGTTCCGTGCTACCTAACGACGCGTACAAGGCAAAGACACCCGTACTTGACGAGTTCCGCAAGGAGAGCGTCACCTTCAGTCGCGCCTTCTGCCCGGCGCCGCACTGCTGCCCGGCACGTGCGTCGTTCGCGACCGGCCTGATGCCGACCCAGCACGGCGTCTGGCACAACGTGAACGTCGCCAATGCCATCACCCGCGGCTTGAAGGACCACGTCCGCCCCTGGAGTGTGGACATGCAGGAAGCGGGGTACCGCATGCTCTTTTCGGGTAAGTGGCACGTCAGCAACTATCAACAGCCGCACGACTATGGTTGGGAGCACGTCGCGCCGGGAAGCGCACACCACGGCAGACGATTGAGCCGCGACGAGCAGGACGCTGCGGCCCGTGAACGCGAACTGCGCAATTTGCAACGACATGCTGGGGGCGACGGTGGCAGCGAGCGGGTGCCCGGCGAGATCAGGCGCGCGGGGATGCGCCCGTATATCCACTATGGCGACAACAGCCATCCCTTCTTGGCGCAGTATTTCCGCGACGGAGAAGAGGACAACCCCTTCGGCGACCGTACAGTGGTCGAGGCCGCGCTGGCGAAAATGGATGCGTTGGACGAGAATGAGCCGTGGTGCCTGTATGTTGGGACTCTTGGTCCACACGATCCGTATATCGCACCTAGGCGGTTTCTCGATCTGTATGAAGGCGTGGAATTCCCACTGCCGGACACCTTCGACGATCCGCTGGATGACAAACCGGCCCTCTACCGCCGCACCCGCGACCGCTTTACTCAGTTGACGCGCGAGGAACATCAGGACGCGATTAAGCACTACTTGGCGTTCTGCACCTATGAGGACTGGCTCTTCGGGCGGCTGATCGACAAGCTCAAAGAGCGCGGGGAGTATGAGGACGCGATCGTTTTCTACCTCTCCGACCACGGCGACTACTTGGGCGACCACGGCCTGTGGTGTAAGGGTCTGCCGTCGTTTTTGAGTTGCTATCATGTGCCGGCGATCCTGAAGATGCCGGGCGGGCAACAAGGCGTGGTGCGCGACGAGTTCGTGTCTCTCTGTGACTTCGCGCCGACGTTGCTCGAGATGGGCTCAGCTAAGAGCTCGGTAGAGTTCGCCGGTGCAAGCCTGGTGCCGTTGCTCAAGGGCGAAACACCGGCCGACTGGCGCGATGCGCTGTTCTTCCAGACGAATGGCAACGAGACCTATGGCATCCAACGTTCCGTCGTCACTGACAAGTGGCGATTTGCATACAATGGATTTGACTACGACGAGCTGTACGACCTAGAAAGCGATCCCGGACAGATGAAGAACCTTGTCCCTGATCCAGAATACCAGCCTGTCGTCGAGGAGATGTATCGTCGAATCTGGATGTTCGGCCTTGCACACGAGGAGCACTTGCTCAACGAGTATATCACGACCGCGATGGCGGATTACGGGCCGGGTATTGTGGCCGGAAAATCTGCTAGCTGAGCGGGTTCACAGAGCGAGGAGTAGATGGCCCAAGCCCCTGTAAAGGCCGTTCACGGCGTATCCGGACGAGCGGTGCTCCTAGGGCTGCTCGGCAGCTTCATCATCGCCGCTGGCGAACCCTTCGGCGTGCTGGTACTGCGCGGCTCACCCATGGGTGCCGACTTCTCGACCGGTGCGGCGATCTTTCTCTTCCTACCGCTTACTTTACTGCTCAATCCGCTGATCCGCCTGCTCGGCCGGCCGGCCCTGCGGCGCGGCGAGTTGGTCACCATCTACATCATGATGATCGTCGCTGCGGCCATCCCCTCCTGGGGATTCACCCTCAACCTGATTCCCTTACTGGGCGGCTTCTTCTACTACGCCACGCCCGAAAACGAATGGGCTCAGCTAATCCAGCCACATATCCCGCCGTGGCTGGTGCCCGATGGCCGAGACGCGGTGTGGAAGCTCTTCGAGGGCGGCACCCGCAGCGAGTCGGTCTCTTGGGGTGCTTGGGGACCGCCGCTGCTGATCTGGAGTCTCTTCGCGGTCACCATCTATTTCATCACGCTCTGCCTGCTGGTCATCCTGCGCAAACAGTGGGTCGAGCGCGATAAGCTACTCTTTCCCATGGCTGTGCTCCCCCTAGAGATGAGTACCGAGGAGCCGGACAGGAGGCTGCCGCCCTTCTTCTGCAACTACCTGATGTGGATTGGCTTCCTGATTCCCTTCCTGATCAACGGTCTGGAAGCACTGCACAAATATTACAACTTCATCCCACCGATCAGCCTAGACGCTTCCATCCCGATCCTGCACAACGCGATCCACCTGCGCTGCTCGCCCCGCTTCGAGGTCATCGGTCTATCCTATCTGCTGAGCCTAGATGTGGGGTTCGGGGTCTGGTTTTTCGCCTTCCTCGCCCTACTGCAGACCGGACTGGAGCGCACACTCGGCTGGAGCATTGGTCCGGTGCAGCCCTTCTCCGACCCGGCCTCACCTAGCGTCGCCCATCTGGCTCAAGGTGCTTTGTTCTTCCTAGTGTTTGCCGGCTTCTGGCACGGCCGACGTCACTTGCGGGATGTGCTGCACAAAGCCTTCGGCGGCGCCCCAGATGTCGATGACCGCGGCGAATTACTCTCCTACCGGACGGCTGTCCTAGGCACTCTGCTAGGCAGCCTGCTGGCATTAGGCTGGCTGTTGGCTGCGGGGCTAAACCTACTCACGGCAACGGTCTTTCTCGCCACGTCCATGGTGATTTTCATCGGGCTGACGCGAATCATCGCCCAGACGGGCCTAGCCTCATACCGGGCCACGGTAGCGGCCCCTGTCTTCACGGTCAATGCGCTGGGCAGCTCCCTAGTGGGAGCGCCAGGCTTGACCATTCTAGGGCTGAATTTCGCTTGGTCGGCGGACGTGCGCACCTTTGTGATGGCCTCGGCGGCAACCGGCGTGAAGCTGGCCCAAGAGACGGCCCTGGAGGGACGGCGACTGTTCTGGGCCGTGGTTGGAGCCATCCTCGTCACCCTAGTCGGCTCTGCCTGGGCCATCGTCGAACTGTCCTATCAGTACGGAGGTATCAACCTAGTCGGCTGGCAGTTCAGCGGCCTGCCCACATTCACCGGCAACTGGATCGCCCACAGCCTCAACAACCCCCAACCGACCCAGTCCTGGCACATGGCCTTCACGGTCCTAGGCGCGGGCCTGATGGGCATCATGTCTTATGTCAAGAATCGCTTCGCCGGCTTCCCAATTCACCCCATCGGGATGACCTTGGGCATGACAGCACCGATGTACCATCTCTGGTTTTCGGTCTTCATCGCCTGGCTGCTGAAGGTAGCCATCCTCAAGTACGGCGGCGCACGGGTCTATACCCAGCTACGCCCCTTCTTCCTCGGCATGGTCCTAGGCGGCTTCGGCTCGGCCGGGTTCTGGCTTATCGTCGACTACTTCACCGGCATGACCGGCAACAGCTTCACGGTCTCCTGATCGTCGTCCGCTGCGGCGCGTTAAAGTAATCGACATATTCTAAGAGGCCGATCTGGTATATATGCTGTCACTCAACCCTTTAATCCTGCGGAGACACTCATGTACAATCTCAACGGCAAAGTCGCCCTCGTCACCGGCGCGGGCGGCGAACATGGCATTGGCCGCGCCATCTGCCAGCGCCTAGTGCGCGAAGGCTGCGACCTCGTGGTCAACGACTTGTGCGCCCAGCCCTATAGCGCGTCTGGCTGGGGCGGTCTGCCCGCCCTCGTCGCCGAAGTCGAAGCTGCCGGGCGGCAGGCCCTCGCAGTCGAGGCCGATGTGTCCGACGCCGCCCAAGTCGAGGGCATGGTGCAAGACGCACTCGCCCGCTTTGGCCGCATCGACCTGCTGGTCAACAACGCCGGCTCGCGCCCCGGGCCAGACCGCGTCCCGGTCGTCGATCTGAGCGAAGCCACTTGGGACCAAGTGCAAAGCGTCAACGTCAAGGGCACTTTCCTCTGCTCGCGCGCCGTGGCCCGGCACCTGATCGACCGCGGCGACGGCGGCAAGATTATCAACATGTCCTCTACGGCCGGTCGCCAAGGGATACCGCGCTACGCCGCGTATTGCGCGTCCAAATTCGCCATCATCGGCTTTACCCAATCCCTCGCTGGCGAGCTCGCCCCCCACCGGATCAACGTCAACGCCGTCTGCCCGGGCAACACTCTCACCGAGCGCACTCACTACATCGCCGCGGGCCTCGCCGAGCTCGCCGAGCCAGACGCCGACACCACGGCCGCCTTGGTCCAAGATCTTGAGGCACAAACCCCCTTGGGCCGCGTCGGTACGCCCGAGGACGTGGCCCGCACTGTGGCCTTTCTCGCTTCGGACGAAGCTGCTTATCTCACCGGCATATCGCTGTTGGTGGCCGGCGGCTTTCAGATGTGAGACCAGCCTAAACGACGGGTGACCACAAGGGGTGCCCCTACTCCTTGACGCTCCCCAGCATGATCCCGCGCACGAAGTACTTCTGCACGAATGGATAGACCAAAAGCATCGGTAGGATGGTAACGACCACAGTCGCCGCCTTGATCGTCTCGGGCGTGAACTCGGTGATGTTCGGATCCACTAGCCCCTGCTCGATAAGCTCGACGCTATTTTCGATGACGATTCGCTGTAAAAAGGTCTGCAAGACCTGATTCTCGTCCGACGCGATATAGAGCATGGCGTCGAACCAGTGGTTCCAGTGCGCCACCGCCGTCCACAGCCCAATCGTCGCCAGCACTGGCTTGGAGAGGGGCACGTATATCCTGAAGAGGATATTGAACTCGCTGGCTCCGTCGATCTTGGCAGACTCGGCCAGACTTTCGGGAATGGCTTGAAAGAAATTCTTGACCACAATGATGTTGAAGGCCGTCAGCATCTGCGGCAGCATCAGCGCCCATATTGAGTCAATCAGGCCTAGGTTTTTGACCTGTAAGTAGTTGGGTACAATGCCGCCGCTAAAGAGCATGGTGAAAAGCACCAAGAACAGCAGCGGGCTGCGGTGGGGCATTTCGCGCCGCGCCAGCGGATAGGCCGTCAGACAAGTGAAAAAGAGGGTTAGCGCCGTGCCCAAGACCGTGCGCAGGATCGAGTTGGTGAACCCAGTGACGATCTCGGGGTTGGACAGTACCATGCGGTACGAGGTCAGCGAAACGTCCCGTGGGTAGAGATGCAGGCTTGCGCGCATGGCCTCGGCGGCGCTGCTCAACGACATCGAAATCGTGTAAACAAAAGGATAGAGCGCCATCAGCCCGACCAAGCCCAATACCGTCAGGTTAAAGATGTTAAACACTTTCTCGCCTCGCGTGCGGCCTACCATATCCCTTGCTCCCCCCCGCTGAGCCGCCGGGCTAGCGAGTTGGCCAACACTACCATCAACAAGCCAACCACGGACTTGAAAAGCCCGGCCCCGGTGGCTAGCCCAAAGTCCATCAGCACAATCCGCCGCAGGACGTAGGTGTCGATAATGTCGGCCGCGTCGTACACCATAGGATTGTACATGTTGTAAATCTGGTCGAAGCCAGCGTTGAGCACGTGGCCGAGATTGAGGATGAAAAGCGTGATAATCGTCGGCACCAGCCCCGGGATGGTAATGTGCAAGGTCTGCTTCCAGCGCCCGGCCCCATCGACGACGGCCGCCTCGTACAGGTCGGGAGAAATCCCGGCCAGTGCCGCCAAGTAAATCACCGCCCCGTAGCCGGCCGCCTGCCATATCCCGGTGGCGATGACCACCGCGATGAACCAGAAATCGTCGGTGAGGAACTCAATGGCCGAGACGCCGAATAGCTGGGCGATCTGATTGGCCGGTCCGCTCTGCGAGAAAATCATTAGGAAGATGCCGCCGAGGATGACCCACGAGAGGAAGTAGGGAATATAGGTCACCGTCTGCACGGTGCGCTTGTACCAAGAAACGCGGATCTCATTGAGCATTAGCGCCAGTGCGATCGGCGAGAAAAAGCCAAACAGCAAGCGCAAGACGCTTATGGTAACCGTGTTGCGCAGGGCATTGGAAAAGTCGGCCCCGCCGAAGAGGCGGGAGAAATTCTCCAACCCGCTCCACTCGCTGCCTAAAATGCCGGCGCTCAGGCGGAACTCCTTAAAGGCGAGCACCAGCCCGAACATCGGCAAGTAATTGAAGACGAGGAAAAAGGCCAGCCCCGGTGCCACCAGCAGCAACAGGCCTTGGTGCCGGCGGTACTACGTCAGTACTTTGCTCATATATCCACTCAACTTATAGCCTCGCCCTGTCTATGCCGCCTAGCGATGCTTCGACGTTACGTTGCTCAGCACGACCAGTGCTGGCAGTCTGCTTCCCGGTCATGCTGAGCGGATCCCAACGGAGTCGGAGCATCTGCCATACCTAAATTAGAATTAGGTAGTATCCGTGCGTAACGTAGATGTACTATCGCTTCTTTGTCGCTTTGCGCTTCACGCTCTTTGAGACGGCCATGATAGTCGTTGGCTACACCTCGATGTCGCTGGTTTTGGCCGTGCTTCTAGACCGCATGAAGGTCATGCGCGGCCTAGTGCGCGGACTGTTTTTCTACCCTTTTATCCTCAGCATCCTCGTCAGCGCCCTGCTCTTTCAATATCTGGCCAACTATCGCACGGGTGCCATAAACACCCTCCTGCGCGCCTTTGGTTTCGACGCTCTAGCCCAAGACTGGATGGGAGACCCGGCGCTGGTACCCTACTTCATCCTCGCCTTGGTTCTCTGGCACGGCCTCGGCTTCTACACCACCATCTTCCTCGCCGGGCTACAGACCATCCCCGGGGAACTATACGAAGCGGCGCAGATCGACGGGGCCGGTCCTTTGGTGACCTTCTACCGCGTCCAAGTCCCGGTGCTCATGCCGATGATTAAGACTAACTCGGTCATCGCCCTAATCACCGGCATTAACCTCTTCCCGCAGATCTTGGTCACCACTCAAGGCGGCCCCGGCTACCGCACGTTTACTGCCGGCTACTACATCTACTGGCTCGGCACGGAAAACGACCGCCAAGGCTATGCTTCGGCCATTGCTTTTGTCGTCTTCGCCTTCTTGGTCTTGGTCGCCGCCCTGCAAGTCGCCTTCTTCCAGCGCCGCGAGACCGACCTGTGAAGCGTCGCCGGCCTCTCTTCGAGATTGGTATGCTGCTCTTAGGGCTGCTCTACGTGTCGCCCTGTTTGCTGGTACTGCTCAATTCCTTCAAGACTCTGCCGGAAATCGTCCGCTCTCCTGTGTCGCTCCCCGAGGCGCCGACCCTCGAAAACTACCACTACATCTTCACCGGCATCAAGCTCGCCGCGCCGATGTTCAACAGCCTGCTGATGTGCGCCGCTGTCATCGCCACGCTCACCGTCGTCTCCTCCATGGCCGCGTACTCCCTCACGCGCCGCCGCATGCGCACGGGCGGCTTCTGGCGCATCTTCTTCCTCGCCGGGATCACCGTGCCGTTCCAGATTCTCATGCTGCCGCTTTTGCGCCAGTTCAACTACCTCGGCATCGGCTACACGTACTTTGCCCTCTGGCTGCACTACGTGTCCTACGGCCTGCCATTGTGCCTGTTCATCTACAGCGGCTTCATGCGCTCTATCCCCCGCGACCTCGAAGAAGCCGCCCTGATTGATGGCTGTACGCCCGTGGGCACCTTCTGGCGCGTGATCTTCCCGCTTTTGACCCCTTGCACGGTGACGATCATTATCTTTTAGGGCCTTTTTACCTGGAACGACTTTCCCCACGCATTCATCCTCATGGGCACCAACAAGGGCGAGCTGGCCTTTGTGCAGCTATGGCGCTTTCTCTCGGACAAGTACGTCAAGAACTGGAACTACATCTTCGCCGGCGTCGTGGTCTTGTCGCTGCCCGTCACTGTACTCTATCTTGCCATGCAGCGCCGCTTCGTCAAAGGCCTAACCGCTGGTTCCATTCGCTGAGCCCCATGCCCCTTGCCCAATTCGCAACCTTTGCCCTTGCCGCCCTCCTCGCTTTTGGAGCCTGCGCCGGCGAGGAAGACGCCCGCGTCGTGCGGGTTACCCGCAATATCGGCGGCCGACCCGGCTTCGAGGTCCACTGGGACCTCTGGAAAGCCACCTTTGAGCGCCAGAACCCCGGCTGGACGCTGGAGTTGATCGACTTGGGCAACGAAGACGCCGGCGCATACTACCGCCGCGCCATTGCCACCGGCGACTTGCCCCACGTGGTAATGACCCTCGACTACACCAAATTCCTAGCCAATGGCGGCCATCTGCTCCCCATTCCGCGTACCCTCTACGACCGCGTGGGCCAAAACTTGCCGCCGTTGCACAGCGGCCAGCACTACACGGCCCAAGTCGGTCGCCAAATCACCGGCATCGCCGTCAACAAGCGCATCTGGGCCGAGGTCGGCATTACCGAGCCGCCGCAGACCTGGGATGCCTTTATCGATGCCTTGCACAAGCTAAAAGCCGCTGGTTACAAGCCCCTCGTCTATGGGGGCCGCGAGTGGTCGGCCGGGGTGCCCCTCTCCTACGCGATCCAGACCAACCTCTACGACCCGACCCGCAAAGCCGCCGCGCCTTCTTGGACTGTGCGTCGCGATCTCGGCGAAATCACCTTTGCCACTGACCCGCTGATGCACCCTATCATGGCAAACATGATCGCGCTACTGGATAACTTCGTCGAGAAGGGCTCGCTGAGCGACGGGTACAACGAAGAGCAGCGCGACTTCTTCAACGAGCACGCCGCCACTTGGATGATGGGCTGCTGGATGAGCGGCGACGTCGAGCCGCTAAAGGTTTGAGTACTGGCCCATTCCCTCTATGACCGGCCACAAGCCCCTCTTCATCAACACCTCCAACCAGCAGCGAGGGTGGGCCATGACCTCCAGTGCCCAAGGCACCTACTACGACAAAGCCCTCGCCGTGCTCAACTCCTACTACCACCCAGAGGTCTATCAAGCGTATCTCAACGCCGAGGGCATGCTGCTCAACGCCACCCAAATCGAAGGCGTCGATGGTCCCAAAAGCACCTATGGACCGACCCAACGCCTCTTCGAGCGCATGCGCACCAACCTCGACTACTGGGGCTGGACGCCCGGCTACTTCATCTCGATTGAGGACTATCCCCCCACCGGCTTCGTCCTCACCTTGGCCCGCATTATGCAGGAGATCCAAGCCGGCAACCGCGATATTGACGCGCTGCTCAAAATGCTCGACGACGATTGGGAGGCCGGGCGCAAGGGTAATAAGTGATGATGCGCCCCGCCCTCGAGTGGACGCTGGCCATGATGCTGTGCGTCGGCCACAACTTCATCGGGGTGCGCAGCTACATATTGCTCGACCACTACTCGGGCTATGCCGACCACTCCAACACCGTCGGCGTCATTTTCGCCCTGTTCTGGGTCGCGCTTACCGCCTTGCTGCTCGCGCTTATGCGACCTTTCCTGCGGCTGCCGACTTCGACTTTTGCCCTCATCTACGCCGCGCTGATGGTGGCCACGATCATGCCGACCATGGGCTTTGGCGGCTATTTTATCCCCCTGCTCGCCGGCGTCTTCTACTACGCCACCCCGGAAAACAACTGGCGCGAACTGCTCTGGGACCACATCCCCGACTGGGCCGCCCCGCGCGATTTGGAGATGATCCGCAACCTCTTCGAGGGTGCTCCAGAAGGTGCGCCGCTGCCTTGGGAGGCTTGGCTCGGCCCTTGCATTTTCTGGGGCCTGTTCATGGTCGCCTTCTTCTTGGTCAGCTTCTCACTTATTGCCCTGCTTCACCACCAGTGGGCCCGCGGCGAGCGTTTGGTATATCCTTTGGCCGTAGTGCCGACGGCGATGGTCGAAAGCGTGGAAAACCCGGCCAAAAGCCTCTTTAAGAACCCGCTCTTATGGGTCGGATTTTTCATCGCCTCGATCATCCCGACCGTCAACATGCTCGACCAGGTGTTCGACTTTGAGACCATTAACAACTTCGGCATCCCCTCCACGCGCATCTTTTTGCGCCGCATCGGCATTTCCTATGGGATCAACGTCAACTTCCTAATCGTCGGCCTAGGCTACCTGCTCAACCTCAATGTGCTCTTGAGCGTCTGGCTCTTCCACATCCTCGTCTATCTCGAACACGGCCTGTTGAGCTTTTTCGGGGTTGCCGTCAACCTCCCTGCCCAGCCACACCAGCAGGTCTCGGTACTGATGTCGCATCAGCAGATGGGGGCGCTCATCTTCCTGATCGTCTCTTCGCTGTGGATGTCGCGCGACTTTCTCAAGGACCAGTGGCGCGCTATCGCCAGCGGCGCAAGAGGCCCGGACTCGCACCTGCCCTCGCCGCGCACCTCGGCGTTGATGGGGGTCGTCGGGCTAGGCTATATGGCGTACTTCCTCCACGCCACCGGCCTTTCCCTCGGCTGGAGTTTGGCCTTTCTGCTGGTCGCGCTATTGGTATTCTTGGGCACTGCGCGCTTGCTGGTACAAACCGGCTTGGGGCGGCTGCGCGCCCCCCATTCCATCCCGCCACTTTTTACCAATATCTTCGGCACGGCCTATTTCGGCGATAAGGGACTTACCGCTATGGGGCTTAACATGGTCTGGGCCGCGGACGTACAACTTTTCTTCATGGGCACGATGGCCCACGCCTTCAAGGTCTGCGAGGAGGTCAAGGAAAAGATCAGTGCCCGCAAGCTGCTGTTCTTCCTCGCCTCCGCCCTCGTCGTCAGCGCAATCACCACCGTCGCGGTCTATATATGGCTGGGCTATCAGCACGGCATGATGCACGGCTTCCGCTGGTACTACATCACCTCGCCGCTGAGCAAGTGGGGCTGGGTCGCCAAAACGGTCAACAACCCGCACCCGCCCCAGCACCTTACAACCCTGTTCACTGGCATCGGTGCTGGGCTCGCCGGACTGCTTTCCTTCGCTCAGCACCGCCTAGCCGGCTGGCCCCTGCACCCGGTGGGGCTAGCTGTGGCCCTGACCAATACCGTGCGCGGCGACTGGTTTGGGATGTTTCTCGCCTGGCTTGTTAAGTCGATTCTGATTAGCTACGGGGGGGTCATTTTATACAGAAAAGTGCGGCCGCTCTTTCTGGGATTTATCATGGGAGCTTGCGTCGGCGTGGGCGGGGCGTCGTTGGTCTATTCGTTTTACTACTTCTAACCGCGCACCTGCTTGACTCTGCCGACTTCGCCGGTCTCCAAACGCACCTTAATCCCGTGTGGATGCGTCGCCGACTTGGTCAGAATATCCTGCACGACGCCCTCGGTTAGCCGACCGGTGCGCTGATCCCGCTTCTGCACGATGGCTACCTGCGCTCCACGCGCTATATCGGCCCGTCTCGTTCCGTTCATCTAAGGTCGTGGATCCCAAGTCTTTGAGACTTGGGATATGAGAGTGACTTTAGCCGTTGTCCAAAGGATTCCACTAGGGAATCCGACGACGACCAGGCATAGGAAGAATTAATTGGATAGTGTTTAATATCCGAGGTACCGTTCTTGTTACCCTTCGGTATCGCCAACAGAGCTCACCGAGCAGCCTGCTCAGGCAAAAGGCACTCTCGCCCGAGAGGAAACAGTTTAAGCCGCACACAGCACGGTCGCATGTCCTGCCGATAGCACTGAACGCAGGGTGTCGAGTTGGACTGTGTAGTCCGACGAGGTAGCGTCTGTCCTTCCGCGGGGGCGGGTTCGTCGCCCGTTGTAAGCAGGCTGAAAGTCTCGCCGAGCACCGTCTTGGTGCATCCGAATGCCGTTGTTGTAGTGCAGTGCTTGCATTAGAGCGGTTGGGAGAAGGCTTGGGTGGCTTACACCCGATCCAACCACACCGGACTCAGCCACGCCCGATGCCCGTCCTGTTGCCGCAGCCGTAGATAGTAATAGGCCCACGCGCCCGCTGGTGCTGGCAATTCGGCCCCGTCGATTTCCACATCCCAAGCGTTGGGCTCGTCCTGCCAGATGCACTGCCCGTTTGCAATGATCTCCACTCGTTCAATCGGCGCGGTTCCGTGCAGACTGGCGGAGAAATGTACCTTTTCGCCCTCGGCCAACGCGCCCTCCGCTCCCGAGCGCACGCAGTTGACCGCGTAATCGCAGACAATCGGCACGCCCGAAGTCGCGTAGGTCCAACGCTCGTCCATCGCCTGCCACACGGCCTCGCGGGTCAATTCCGTCGCCCGGAAACAGGTCATCCCCACATAGCCTCCCGGGTTTTGCGTCGGATGCCCCTCGTGGTTGTCGGTCCCGGCGACAAATCCCAAGCGCCAGCCTTGGGCAAAAGCATCCCGCACCGCAGCACCCAACCCGCCTATGCGAATACCCCAGTACTCGTCGAGCGCGTCGGCCTCAAAATTGCCCCGCCCCTGGACGATTTCCACTAACCTAGCTCGCTTGTTGGGGAACTCCCAGTGGTATTGCGACCAATAAAACGTCTTGCCCATGACCTCGCGGTGCTTGCCGTATTCAATGGGCTGTCCGCAGTTGGGATGGTGCGGCACCATGACCACATCCTCATCCCAAGGCACTTCCGAGGGGCAAAGCTCCGGTTTCCAGTGCCAAGTGCCGCCATCGACTTCCGGCGTACGCAGATAGAGGTTGGCGTGCCCATAGGCATTGGAGCTTTCCCACGCGGGGATCGTCACAAAGCGACCCGGCTCGTAAAATTCTTCGTTGACCGCCAAGCATTCGGCCCATCCGGGGCCGATCGGCGCGTGGTCGGTCATCGCGACCACGTCGAGGTTGAGAAAGTCGCGGGCATAGGCGTATGCCGCGCGCGGTTCGCGGTCGCCGTCCACCGAAAGCCTCGTGTGGAAGTGGATGCCACCAAAGTAGTGGCCGCGCTCGCCGATGGCCTGCGCCGGACCACTCTGAGCTTCTAAGCCGCGTTCTACATCGCGCACTGCAATGCGGACCGGACCGTCGGCCTGTACTTCAATGCCCTCGACTACGCCGCGCCCATCGGCACCAATTGCGACCTCGGCAGGTAGCCCGGCGACCGCGTCGTCGGCCTGCAAAGTCACCGCCCCCCGATACGAGGGGATTGGATTGAGATGATCGTCCGTCGCGAAAATCACAACCCTACGCTTTCCCTGCGCGTCCGCTGTCGCGGAAATACGCCCTTCCAGCCGCGTTAGGGGACCGGGGGCATTGTGCAGCGGAATCGGGTCGCCCACCTTTTCGAAAACTTCAGCTTCGGGTCGCCGCACCCGCACTTGCAGAGCACCGCTTATGTCCGCATGTGGCGACGGCACCACGCCAAAGGGAAAGACCAGCCGCGCTCCCTCGCTTAGCGGCTTAGTGACTTGGATGGTACACAAGTAGAGTTCGTTGATCGGCCGCCCCACCAATCCGCCGCCGGCCGGACCGTCGCCGCCCCGCGTCATATCGGTCCAGTCGCGCGCCAACCCATGCCCAATCACCACCACACCCTCGCCGCCTTCGACAAAAGGGTCTGCAAGCGTCCACTGGCGAGAGTAGGAATGAAACGTGCTGATCGAAACGCGCACATCGGCACCAGCTTCAAGGCCCGCCGGACAAGTGACAAACAGCCGCAAGGGCTTGCGCTGCTGATCCGTGGCGATGAATTCCGTCTGTCCCTCGTAGTGTATTTCTAATTGCTCGTACATATCGTCTCCTCGATTCTTGTCTTCATTCTACTCAAGATACCATGCGCTCAAGTTGATGGAACAGATCGTCAATTTTGTCGATGGAGTTTAATTCTGGTGTGGCATTCCATTCGATCTCCCGCGAATAGTACCACCGGGCCTGTACAGGCCGCATACCCACTGCTGCAGCACTCTGGAGTTCGTCAAATCCTCCATCTCCAACGAACACAGTTTTAGTTGGCGAAATGCCGAGACGCTCGCACGCCAGGTTGTAAATTTCAGGATCGGGCTTCATACAGCCTATTCGACATGAAAAAACAGCATCATCTACTACATCGCGGAGCAGACACTCTGGCCAACTAGCGACCTCGTCTGGAGTAGCATTGCTAACAATGCCGATCGTCCATCCATTTGAACGAAGCTGCGAAAGTACTTGCAGCATTGCAACGTCCACGCCAAGCAAGTATTCCCGCTTACGCTTCAGTCGATCGCGGCTGATTTCTTCGATTGTCGTACTTTCAACTGAGGCTCCCAACGAGCCGCACAGCTCCGACAACATTTCCTGATAGGTATCAAACTTACCTGTCATCCGTTCTCTAGCGCAATCTCTCCACCACGCTCGCACATCATCCAAATTCAACCCCAGTTTATCGACAAACGACTGTTCAGTAGGGCGATTTGAATATTTCTGTGTCACGAGTGTTTCAAACAAATCGAATATCACCGCTTTCATAAGCTTCAGCACTCTCTATACAAACTTCTGAACATGTACCGTGAAAGGAAGTGTCGTGTACGATTGAAACAAAACTCGTTCATCAAATGACAAAAGCTACTGAAGCCTTCGGCTGTAAACAGGGTGATCTATCATCTTACCGGCCTCAGTCTTTGGACCCATGCAACATCGAGTGTCTCTTCTCCTATCCGGGCGTCCCCAGACAACCAAGAACCAAGGAAATCGAATATCACGCGATGATTACTGAGGTTGCTATATACGCCGACAAGTTGATCCGCCGAAGCGACGATGTTGGCCTCTTCTTTGACCTCGCGAATGACCCCATCGAGGACGGACTCATCTTCCTCGATTTGGCCGCTTGGAAACTCCCATCCCCTTCGTTCTGTTCTAACCAGTAACACCTCGTCTCCCCGTTCCACGAGCATTCCAGCAGCAACGATATGTTTTGGCGAACTCGAGTTTATATGTCGCTTTCAGGGTGAACCTGCATTAGAGCCGATCTGAAACCAATGCAGACCTTCCTACCGAGATTAAGCTTCCTTGGCGTCTAGTCCTCAATGCCCAAGGCCCCGACGACCTATTCACCGAACCCCCTCAGATTTCGACCAAAAACCCTAGGCAAAGGGCATTCGATGAGCACACCGTATCAATATCCGAGCGATTTGACCAACGCACAATGGCAGCATTTTAGAGCGGATGTTGTTGCAGAAACTAACTCGCGTTCTGGCCCAAGCGGCGGTCTTCGGCGGCGAGCCACTCCGCATACGGGCGCGGCATGGGGCTGGGCAGGCCCATGCCGTGATCCTCGCGCCAGCGCAAGAGCGGGTGGTCGCGTTCTACTTGCGGCAGATCCACGCGCCGGCCGCGCGCTCCCGACTCGAAAATCCCCATCAATATCTCCAGCACGTGGCGACCAGCCTCGCCCGAGCACTCGTGTGCACGGCCTTCGTCGAGCGCCTGCACGTACTCGTCGGCGAACTGATAGTCCTCCACAGAAGCCGGGCCCGCCGGGTCGTAGTGCTCGGGCACTAAGGGGGTGAGCGGCTGCCACTCGGCTTGACCGGGGGCAAAGTGCGGCGTGGACAAAAACCACGGGGCACCGCTCTTCCAGTAGAGCCGGCCTTCGGTGCCGCAGATCTCGATCATATAGGCCGTTGAATCCACCTTGGGGAAGCGGTGCTGCAAGAGGGTGGCCGAAATCCCGCTCGCAAAGGCAAGGGCCGCGGTCACGTGCTCGCCGGCGATATAGCCCATGCCGCTCGGCGACGGCACGACATCCTCGGGAGTGATCGGGCAGCCATTGGTCAGGGCCACGGCTTGGACGCTCCGCACCGGCCCAGCCACTCCGAGCATGGCGTTGAGCGAATGCGTGGCGATGTTCATCAGGCCGTAGCCTCCGTAGTAGCCCTTGCCGCTGCCCTGCACATGACGCAAGTTGCCGATCCGGCCCTCGGCAATCGCTGCTTTGACTGCTTGCAGTGCGCCGCCACTGCGCCCTTGGTGATGCACGGCTACTTGCACCCCTTTCTCCACGGCTTTGGCCAAAACCGCGTCGGCCTCGGCCAAGGTCGTGCAGATCGGTTTTTCAATGTCGATGTGGACTCCTTGCTCCAGCACTCGCATGGCGAGCGGATAGTGGAACTCGGTGCCCGTGGGAATGGCGACGATGTTCGGGGCCTCGGCCTCGATCATCCGGTCGAGATCGTCATAGCGGGCCGCAACCCTTAGCTCGTCGCCGAGGGCCGCCAGCCGCTCGGGCACGAGGTCGCACAATGCCACGACCTTGGTGCGGGGATGCTGATGATACGCGCGGGCCGCAGCCGTGCCTCGGCTACGGCAGCCCAAAATGGCGACTCGGTATTGTTGCATAGTGCAATCTCCTTTTGCGTCATTTGCCATCGGCTAGCTCGGCCTTTTTCCAATACGCAGCAAAGTGCTGGCGCAGCCACGTCAGCGGCGCAAAGCGCAGCGCATTAAAGCCTCCCCAAGACCAGCGCAGCGGCCACTCTCTCCGGCCGGTGAGCCGTTGGAATAACCGTTTGCGCGCCGCACACGCCAGCTCCACCTCAGCGCTGAGCCGCGCCAATTCGCGCTCGTACGTCCCCTCGATGAGCATGCGGGCGTGCCGAGCGACCTTTTCCGGCTCCAGTACCGCCACCCTCGGACACACCATGCCGGCCTCGTGCCGTACAAAAGCGCGAATTGGCGCCGATGGCAAATCGCCCTGATGCGCGAGGGCTTGGCGGGTGATCGAGACCGGATTCATCGCCCCGTACGTGCGGCAAATCAGCGGGCGCACTGGATAGATGGTACAGCTATGGTCCGCGCCGAGAAAGGGACAGCGCCGCGGCCGCTCCTCAGTAAAGCTCAGCAACGCCTGGCGACGCTGAGGGGAAAAGTGCCGCTCCACATAGGCGACGATGTGGACGTATTCGGCCCGGTAGAGTGGGAACATGGTAGCGTAGTAGTTGTCGAACTCCTCGTCTGTGAGCGCACAGCAATCGCCCGTACCAGCGCATCGCGTCGCCGGAACTTGATCGTAGAGCACCTCTAGATCGCGCATAACTCCTCCTATTGTAAGCTAGCGCATCCTTGCTATCAGCGCCGCGGCCCGCTGCCGTCCCGCCAATCGCCGTCCCGGATAAGCGGATCCGCAAGGCCCGCCTTAATCAGCGCCGTCAACAAGTGAGAGAAACGATCATCTATAGTCTCAGATAGCTCGTCCATCTTTGACTCGAGACTGTCTTGACGCTTGGCGAGTTCGTCCACCTTCGAGCCGAGACCATCAAGGCGCTCGTTGACTTGGGTAAATCCGGCCCGCATTTCTTTGGAGAGTTCTTCGAGTGTCATAGCAGTAGCTCCCCTTGATTTGGTTGTCTCCCCACGAACTACAAAGTAAAATCGCCGCCCAAAACAACCCTGTCAAAGACGCCGTAAGCTAGCGCACCCTTGCTATCAGTGCCGCGGCCCGCTGCCGTATCAGCGACTCGCTCGCCGGCGCGATCATCTGTACGCTCGGATAGAACTTGTAGGCTTGGTCGATCTCGTAGCCGCCGCGTGCGTATTCGTCGGCCGTGGGCACGTAGCCAATGCAGCCATTGGCAAAGCCGCACAAGACGGTCGGTCCATGCACAGCCTCCAAGTCGAGCTGGTAGCGGGCGAAAAGTTCGCCCTCCATGCCCAAGAGCACCAGCTCGCCGAGGGCCAACGCCTGCATCTCAAAGGGCTGCACCCGAGCGCACCCCACGCCAGCCCGCACCCATTTGCACATGGCCACAGCCCATTCGAGCTGTGCCTTGGGTGCCTCGCCGCCCCGCGCCAAGTGCGCCCGCAGGTGCCATTTGAGTTTTTCGGCCTCAGCGCGCCAGCGCGGCGGCAGGGGCCGCAGCGGCAAGTCCAACGGCTCGTGTGCATAGCGCAGTGCCGAGGTGTCTAAGAGCGTGGCCGCAGTCCGTCCTTCTAGCACGGCCTGCCCCAACTCCTCCCCCAAGCGCTCCACATCGGCAAACGAGCCGTTGGCGATCCGCGGATTGACGTCGCCGCAGGCCCCATTTACAAACAAAGCCAACCCGCCGGTCGCCGCCTCAATGCAGCGGGCCGCTTCCCCGGGAAAGTCGCCACTGATCTGGTGGTTATCGCGGCCCAAGACCACCGGATGGCAGGCGTAGCTAAAGAGCGTGGCCTCCGCCCCGCGCTCGGCGGCAAAGCGCAACACGTGCGCGTAGGGCACGACCTCGCCTTTGACGCTCTGCGGCCGGCGGTTGCGGCCTATCTGCACCCGGGGACGCGCATAGTACAAGCGGCCCGGTCGGCTGTCTGCGGCGGCAGCTGTCACCACCTCGGCCACGGCGTCCACGACCTGTTCCAAATAGAGGCTGTCGATGCAGTTCATGCCCCGGAAGGGGAAGATCAGCGGGCCGGAGTGGGTGTGGGAGGCACAGACCATGATGGCCGCGCCTTCGATGCCAGTGACGCGCCCTACCCGCTCCCGTATTGTCCTCACAACATCCGCGTCTAACCCCACCAAATCGACGGCGACAAGGGCGACGCGCGCCGACCCGCGGCCGCAGACGAGGGCCTTAGCCATGAGGCGGTCGCGGATGTACGTGGCCCCGGACCGCCTCCCCCAGTACCCGCCCATTGGGATGCCGACTGGCGGCGTGATGTCGGCGGCCGCCGCGCCAAAGTGCAAGGTCACTGCTGCGGCCCCTCTCTCCAGTTGGTGGGCAGGACGACGAGCGGGATGCCTAGGCCGCAGGCATTGTACAGAGCGCGTAAATCAGCGGCCCCAATCTGCAGGTCCATAGCACCTGAGCGGTGCCACGCCGGGCTGGCGTAGATCAGCAACCCGCTCGCGAAGTACAGGGCACTGGTGGCCGCGGCGTCGGCGACCAAATTCTGTTCCCAGTCGAAAGGGCTGGGCACCAAGCCGCGCCAAGGGTTGCTGGGTCGATAGCGCCGCAACCGGGCCTCAAGCGAGGATTGCACCAGCGGTCGCTCCCCAAGGGAGTCGGCCGCGAAGGGCACACGCCGCAAGAGCGCCTTCCCATGCATCAGCTGCAGTTCCCCCGCGCCGCGATCCACCAGCAAGTACGGCACGTCCGTTTCTATGGCCTGCAACCAAGCCCGCAACGCGGCGTTGACATAGGCCAAGTCCTCAGCCGACGCCGCGCTCGCGCCCCATGCAAAGGCCCAAAACAACGCTAGGTGCTTCATCAGTAGATAAAGACCGGCCAGCCGATTTCGACGGCCTCGTAGAGGTACTCCAGATCCTCGTTGCCCACCCGTACGCAGCCGTGGGTGATGCTCTTGCCCAAGTTGATTTCAAAGAGCGTGCCGTGGATCATAAAATCCTTGAGGAAGTACAATGCGTACGCGCCCAAGACCCCGCGCTGGAACCGCCTCGGGTCCTCGGCGAAAATGGGAATCTCTTCGTCGTTTTCGACGAAGAACCAAGTCGGCCGGATCCACAGGGGGTCAGCGACTTTGCGGCGGATGGCGAAGCGGCCCTTGGGAGTGTTGAAGGCCCAGCGATGCCACCGCTTGGCACCTTCGAGTTTGCGGCCGCTGCCCGTTGCACAAACGGCTTGGCGCAACACCTGCTCCCTATCGCGGAGCAGGATTAGATTGTCTTGGGTGTTAATGACGATGTAGGGAGTAGCTAAGTCGTAGCGCTCAATGGCTTGCACCAGTTGCTGGTGCTCTAACGAGAGCGCGGACGCAGACGCGGTGGGCGGCCCCCACAGCAATAGCAAAAAAAACAAAGCGGCCGGGAGCAACTCCCGGCCGCCTGTGGTTGGGGCTTGCAATGGCGCATGCTCAGATGCGCTCGTACCAAGGACGCATCTTCTCGACTAGTTCGTGGTATTTATCCACGGCCACCATCACGCCGTCGGCGATCTCGGTAGACTTCTGATCCGCGCTTTCGGCGAGGGACTCGGCCTCGGAGAAATTCTCGCTGTTTAGCGCGGCTTCGGCCGCGTCTAAATCGGCTTCGGCCGTGCTTAACTCAGCGCGCAATTCCTCAATATCGACTTCCGTGCCCTTGCCAGACGGTGCTTCCTCTAGGCTGGTATATGCGGCACTGACCGCATCGCGGGCGGCGGCAATCACTGCTTCAGCCGACTCCTTCTGGCGTTTCTTTTCGGCGCGCGCAGCCGACTCTGCCTGCATGGCTTTGCTCTTGGCATCGGCGATTTGCGATCGTGCCTGCTCAAAGTCCTTGAAGAGGAAAAAGCGCTCGGCTTCGGTGCTGGTCGTTGCTTCGGCTTCGCTGTACGCGCGCTGCGCGGCTGAGTACTCGCTGGCGGCAAAGCGCTCGGCGTCGATGTCCCGGGCCGCGTCGAGAGCTTGCTTGGCCGCGTCTAGCTCTGCTGTAGGGGGGTCGTCACAGCCCGCCAAAACCGCGGCGGCGACAAACAGCGATATTGCCCGCATTTTCATGGTCCACCTTCCTGAGTTTGAACGTTCTGTGCTTCCCTATAATCAGAGACAATCTAAAGGGAAGTACAGGGTATTGTCAAGCGCAAATCAGGGTGCGGCAGCGCGGCTTCGCTCCTTCAGAATTTCGCGTTTTCGTCGTCGTCGGGCGCAAAATCCTCGTCCTCTTCTCCGGGCACTTCGTAGATCCACCCGCAATTTGGACACAAGGGATATTCCGCATCCTCTCGGCGGGCTTGGCACTGGGGGCACCGCTGGCCAAAAGGCGACCAGTACTTCAGCACCACGGCGACCAGCAGCAACACGGCCAACAAAGTGTAGAACATCTGCGACCTCCTCCCCGGCTTCTTAGCGACCCTTCTTGGCGGCCTTGAGCTTGCGCAATTGGCGGCGGCGACCCCAGCGGCTGCGCTTGACGCGCTGGCCCAAGGGCGGCCGCAGTTGCCCGTCGGCGACCAGTTCGTCGAGCACTTGATTGAGTAAGTCTGGCTGATTGGTGATGATCCCTTGCACCCCCATCGTCGCCAAGTCGCGCATTGCAATATCCTCGTCAACGGTCCAAGCCCAGACCGCAATACCCCGCTTGCGCATCTCTTCGAGAAAAGGCGGGGTCAGTGCCGCGTACCACATCGCCAGTGCGTTGGCTCCCACTTGCAGCACTTGGCCTACGAGGCGGCGTGCGCGCACCCGCGAGGGCGTGGTCGGCAACTGGCCGACCAGCAGCGCCGTGGGCAGGGTCGGCGCAAGCAAATTGAGCCGCCGGACGGTCTGCGGATTGAACGCTTGCACCACGACGTGCTCAGCCGCATTCGCCGCCTCAATGACCTGCACGACGCGCTCGGCAATGCCATCGGCCTTGATCTCTATCAGCACGAGAGCTTGATTCCGCGCCAAGTCGAGCACGTCTTCGAGTAGGGGCACGCACTCGCCGGCGAAATCATCGCTAAACCAACAGCCAGCGTCGAATTGGCGCACTTCCTCGCCCAAGAGGTCGGCGACCAACCCAGTGCCATTGGTCGTCCGGTCAAGTGCCGCGTCGTGCAGCACCACGATCTGGCCGTCGCGGGTGGAGTGTATGTCGATTTCGAGAATATCGACGCCGATCTGGAGGGCCTTTTCGCAAGCGGCCAACGTATTCTCAGGTGCTAGCCCCGGACCGGATGCACCACGATGGGCAATGCGCAGGGGGGTGATCATCTCAAGCGCCGAATTTGTCGAGCCGACGCGCGTGGGCCAGCGCAAGGGCCATCAAGCTGGTTGCCGGCGCGATTCCGAGGCTACCGGCGCTGCAACCTCGCTCGGAAAATTCATCCGCCGCGTCGGCCAAGGCCCATCGGCTGGCTATGACCGCGGGCACTGGGTGCCAACTGTGGCTGCACATAATCGAAGGAGTCGAGTGATCGCCGGTGACGATGAGCACTTCGGGCTGCAGCGCGAGCAATCGCGGAATGTAGGTATCTACCTCCTCTAACAGCCGCACCTTCAAGTCGAAATCGCCGTCTTCACCCGCGCTGTCGGTCTTCTTTACGTGGATGTAGAAAAAGTCGTAGTCCGCGTAGCGGCTTTCTAACAAGGCGAACTCAGATTCGAGGTCCCAGCCGACCTCTTCGACATCCATGCCCACGGCTCCGGCTACGCCGCGGTACATGGGATACCCGGCAATGCCCAGTGCTTTCAGCCCGTACGCCTCGTCCATTGGCACCATCTCTGGGTAGCGACCAAATCCTCGCAGCAACACCATATTGGCCGGATGCTCGTCAGCGAGCAAAGCGGCGGCTTGCTCTAGAAAGGCGCTGGCCACTGCAACGGTGCGCTCGGAACCTGACGCCAGTGCCGACAGGGGCTTGGGCGGCACGCCCGTCACCTGTGGATCCGAGTCCGAGACTTGGTCGCCCAAGCCCGCGCCGCGAAACACCACGCCGGCGCGGTACTCCATCTCGGCGGCTACCTGTACCTCCACCCCAGGCACTGCGACCGCTCTTAACACTTTGCAAAGCTGGCGGCCTTTTTCTGTAGGGATGCGGCCGGCACGGCGGTCGCACACCCGGCCCATAGCATCCACCGTGCAAAAATTGAGGCGCGCCGCCACGTCGCCGCGGGCGAAGTCCAGCCCCAAGCCGAGGGCCGAAAGAGCACCGCGACCGATTTGGCTCTGCCAAGGGTCGTAGCCAAAGAGGGCCAAATGGGCCGGGCCGCTGCCCGGGGTAAAGCCAGCCCCTAAAGGCGAAATCAGGCCGCAGGTGCCCCCCTTGGCCAGCGCGTCTAAGTTGGGCAATCGGGCCGTCTCCAGCTCGGATTTGCCAGTCGCAGGATGGGGCAATCCGCCCAAGCCATCGACGACCAACAGGACGATTTTGGCGTCGCTATCCCGGATGCACAACTCCTTGGTGTATTGGGAACTTATCACGTTCGCATGCTCCAATTCTGAAGAAAATCGCCCCTCTGTACCCTAGGCCGCCGACTCCCGCAAGTGCAGGTCCTTGATGACCATCTGCACAGCGCCGTTGCCTGTATAGGTGTCTGCCTCCAGCTCGAAAGCCGCGCTCAGCCAGTCGCCCGGCTGCACCTTGTCCGAGAGGCCTTTTTGGTTCCACCACAGCGCAGCACAACGGCGACCGGCTACCTCCAATTCGGCCTTGAAGTGGCGGCCGTCGGTGCCAATCTGCCGTGCCGAAACGACCCGGCAGCCCTCTAGGGCAAAAACCGGACGCCGGTGTCCGTTGCCAAAAGGCTCTAGTGCGGCGAGTTGCTCCACCGTGTCTAGCGTCAAATCGGCCGGCTTGAGCATCAGGTCGATGTCCAAGACAGGTTGCAGTGCCTCGGTGCTAATGTGGGCGTTGGCGTGGTCAATCAGCGCGAGGCGAAAGGACTCAAAGGCGTCAACCGCGAGCGAAAAACCCGCGGCCGCCGGATGGCCGCCATGCGTCTCCAAGTGCTCTTCGCAGGCGTGGATTCCTGCGCTGATGTCGTAGCACGGGATGCTGCGGGCCGAGCCTACGCAGAGGCCGTGGCCGCTGTCTTGGGTACACACAACGGCAGGGCGGGCGTATTCTTCGCACAACTTGCTGGCCAACAGGCCGACAATCCCCGCCTTCCACTCCCCCAGCACCACGAGGATGTGGTCCTCCACGTCCTCCTCCGGGCCGACCTGTTCCTCTACCTCCCGTATGCCCTCGCGCTGCCAAGCCTGCCGCTGGGCGTTGAGCCGGTTGAGTTCATCGGCGAACTGCGCAGCCTCTCCCTCGTTTTCGGAGCGCAAAAGTCGCAGCGCCAGATCGGGTGTCTTCAAGCGACCGGCGACATTGATCCGCGGCCCCAAGCGAAAACCCAAGCTGGCCGCATCGAGGGGCTGGTCTCGGATGTTGGCCACCCTCTTGAGCGCACGCAGCCCAAGGCGTTTGGTACGCTGGAGGATCTGTAGGCCGCGCTGGATAAACAGGCGATTTTCCCCCAGCACGGGCACTATATCGGCCACCGTCCCCAGGGCCACGAGGTCGAGCGATTCGTTGAGATAGCGGCGGCGCTCTTCTCCGGCGAGAAAGGCTTCGCTGAGGGCCTGCACTAGCTTGAAGGTGACGCCGACGCCAGCCAAGTCCTTAAAAGGATACGCACAATCGCGGCGATTGGGGTTGACGATGGCGAGGGCACGCGGCAGTTCGGCGAGTTGGTGGTGGTGATCAACTACGACGACCTCCACGCCGCGCATTTCGGCCAACTCTAGGGCATCGTAGGCCGAAATGCCATTGTCAACCGTGACGATGAGGCGTGCCCCCTTTGCTAGGGCGCGCTCGACTCCGGGCGGCTTGAGGCCGTATCCGTCCTTGTGGCGATCGGGCAAGAGGCAGTCGCAGTCGGCACCCACGCGCTCGAGAAAATCCATCAGCACGGCGGTGCTGCAAACCCCGTCCACGTCGTAGTCGCCGTACACGACGATCTTCTCGCGGACGCGCACGGCGCGTTCTAGGCGCGCAACCGCCGTTGACATGTCCTGCATTTGCTCGGGCGGGTGCAGGGCTTCAGGGCCGACTTGCAACTCGGCGCAGGTCAGGCCGCGGCTGGCGAGCAGGGCATCAATTAAGCTATCGTACGGGTCGTCGCGGCTGACATTCCAGACGGGGTAACGGCGCATAATCATCTTAGACAATCTACCTCTATATGGGGGTTTATATGACGTGGCTCAGACAATAATATCAAACGCGGCAAAACCCGGTCAAGCGCTTGCCTAGACGCTAGTGTTGAGTACATTTATCCGCTGTACTTTTTGAACTTAATCACTCGGGGAAATTACATGTTGCTTTACTATATATATATAGCCCTCCTATGTGTCGCCGCGTTGCCCTGTCTCGCGGCCGCTGGTCCCAACGCAGACGCCGAAATCTTCATCGGCGAAGAAGGCCCCTTCTGCGGGTTTGCAGCCAATAGCACCGTGGAGTTTAGCGTCTCGGCGCGCAACATGCACAGCGTGCGCCAGGTCAAATTCGAGTTTAGCTGGGAGCCGGCCGACGCCATTGTCGCGATCTCGGGCGCGCTAGGCGAGACGGCTAGGGCCAATTCCTTTGTCGCCCCAGGGCCACCGCAAATAACAGGTCAGACCGCCCAATGGGGTATAGCGACTCTCGGCGGTGCAGGGATAGCGGGCGAGGGCCATCTCGCGAACATGGCGTTCACCTTGGCCGACTCCATCCGCCCCACCACGCCCATAGACATCTACCTGGATGTGGTGTCGCTCGGGCCTTCTTTTGATGGGCGCGACTCCATCCGCCCCCAAGTCGCCCTCTTGCGCAATTACTGCGACGCTGAGGGGCAGGCTTTGCCGGACGGCATCTTCCTCCACTCGGTCGGGCAAAACCACTCCCTTTCTACAGCCGGCACCGGCGGCTTGGCCGACGACAGTGAAGGCGAAATCCTCGTGTCGGCGCGCTTCTTGCAGGCAGGGCACTTCCGCACTGGCGCGTCCTTTATCTGGGACATTACCAACTCTGGAGCAGGCCCGGCGAACGCGTTAGTCAACGGCGAAGCCATTCTCATCCCGGCCGGCGCGACCCAGCAGGTAACAACCACTAGCGACGAGCGCGGCCAGACCTACCTGCTCCTCGACTCCGAACAGGCTACCACGCTCGTTTTCGAGATCTGCGCCGAAGGATCGTGCGCTGAAACCCAAGTAGAGTGGGGCCTTGCCACGTCCATCCTCGAGCCATCCGGCTTCGCTCTGCCGCGCGAACTGCTCCTCGCCCCGAACTACCCCAATCCCTTTAACGCCGGCACCGCTATCCCCTTTGCCATCCCCGAGGGCGAGCCTCGCTTTGCCCAAATCGACATCTTCAACCTAATGGGTCAAAAGGTAGCCACGCCCTTTGCGGCGAGCACACCCCCGGGGCGGCACGTGGCCCACTGGGATAGCCAGTCGGCAACCGGTGCGCCGGCGGCCAGCGGCCTTTACATCTATCGCTTGCGGACAGATTCGGCCGAGCGGCACCGCGCCATGCTCCTCTTGCGCTGAGCCGTGCGCCCTCCCGACCCAGCCCGCCTTGCGGCTACGCGTCTCCTCCGCGACCTAGAGCAGCAGGCCCAGCCCTTCGACGAATTGTTACAAGCCCTCGACGCGAGCTTGCCGACCAACCGCGACGTGCGCTTCGCCCGCCAGCTAGTTTTCGGTGCGGTGCGGTGGCAGAAGCGGCTCGATTGGATCATCGCCACCTGCTGTACTCGCCCGATCGCCCAACTTTCGCCCTGGGCCCGCCACATCCTGCGCCTCGGCACCTATCAGCTCTTCTGGCTCGATCGAGTTCCCCAGTCTGCGGCCGTCCACACCTCGGTCGAGCTAGCCAAGCACTTGACGCACCAAGGTATCGCCTCATTGGTCAATGCCGTGCTCCGCAACTTGCTGCGGCAACGCGCACGGGTTCGCTACCCCGATCAGCGGCAAAGCCCGGCTCGTTACCTAGCGGTGTACCACTCCCACCCCGAGTGGCTGGTCCAGCGCTGGATCGGCCGCTGGGGCCGCGAAATCGCCGAGCATTTGCTCGTGGCCAACAACCAGCCCGCCGCACTCAACATCTACCTCAATCCGCTGCGCACCAGCCGCGGGCTGGCCGCCGAACTCGACCTAGTTCCGGTTGAGTCAAGGCCGGGCTTTTACCGAGCGACGAACGGCGCGGACCTCTTTGCCTCACGCGCATACCAGCAGGGGCAGTTTCAAGTCCAAGACCCCAACGCCGGCTTGGCTGTGGCCCTGCTCGACCCGCAGCCGGGCGAACGCCTGCTCGACCTGTGCAGTGCGCCCGGTGGCAAGGCCGTGCAAGCTGCCATCGCCATGGCCGACCGCGGCTGGGTCATAGCCGCCGACATTTCGCTGCCGCGACTAAATCGAGTGCGCGAAAACGCCCGACGCCTGCGCCTGTACACCATCCGCCCAGTGGCCCGCGACGGCACGACCCCCGGGTGCGGTGCCTTCGATCGAGTTCTCGCCGATGTGCCCTGCAGTGCCACCGGCGTACTCGGACGGCGACCAGACGCCCGCTGGCGCCGCGAGTCAGCCGAATTGGCGGCATTGACCGCGCGGCAGCAAGTACTCATCCAACGCGCTTACGAGCACCTGCGTCCCGGCGGCGTCTTGGTATATAGCACCTGTAGCTTGGAGAAAGAGGAGAACGAGGCTATTGTCGAGCGTTTCTTAAAGCAGACCCCAACTGCCCGTCTGGAGCGCGCCGATGCCCACTTTCCCGCCCAGCCTTGGGCCGGCCGCTACGTACTGACCATACCGGGCCAACACGCTGGCGACGGCAGTTTTGCTGCGCGCATCCGCAAAGGTACCGCCCTTTCGGGTCGGCGGAGAAAGCATTTCGCATCGTGAAAAACATCCTCCGCCAATTGGGCCTGCTCGCGGCATCCGCGCTCCTCTCCGGTGTCCTCCTCCTCGTCTTGCTCGATGAGATCGTCATGCCTTACGTAGTCGATGTCCCCAGCGTCCGCGTACCCGACCTCAAGGGCCTTTTCGCGCCGGAGGCATCTGCCCGCCTCGGAGAAGAGGATCTGGAGATGACCATCGGCGATTCGCTGCATCACGAGACCATCCCAGCCGAGGCGGTCGTCGATCAAGATCCAAGTGCTGGACAATCGGTTAAAAAGGGGCGGCGCATCGTCGTGACCGTGAGTAAAGGGCCACGCTACTACGAAGTGCCCGACGTGCGCCGCGTTAGCCTCCGCGAGGCGCGTCTGCAACTAGAGGAAAACCAGCTAAAGAGCGGCCGAATCCTCTACCGCTCCTCAGATGCCCTCCCCGAGGGCGCTGTCGTCGAGCAGTCGCCCCCCCCGGACGCTCGGCTCGCCCGTGGCAGCGCGGTTGACCTACAGGTCAGCAACGGCCCGCCCACGGCCCTCAAGCGCGTCCCGAATATAGTCGGCCTGTCCATCAAAGTTGTGGACGATACCTTGCGCAAATACGAAATGCGCATCGGCCATATTGCCAAGCGCATTGACGAGCAAAAACCCGTCGGCACAGTCCTAGCACAAGCACCTACGAGGGAGCAGCGCATCCCGCGCCACAGCCGGATCGACCTCGTCGTCAGCACCGCGGCACCATCCCCGGCACCGGATGCCTTCGACGACTGGGAGGAACCATGAACGCCACGCGCATCGGTCCCTCCCTCTTGGCCGCCGACTTCGCCCGCCTGGCCGAGGACATTGATCGCGTCGAGCGCGGAGGGGCTGATTTTCTTCATCTCGACGTAATGGATGGGCACTTCGTCCCCAACCTCAGCTTTGGGCTGCCGGTCATCGCGGCCGTGCGTCAAACGACCCGTCTCGAACTCAACACGCATCTGATGTTGCAAGATCCCTTGCCCTTTATCGGCCCTTTCAAAGAGGCGGGCGCGGACTCACTCGTCGTCCACGTGGAAATCGAGTCCGACCTTTCGGCCGTGCTCGACGCCATCTGCCGGCACGGTCTCCAGTGCGGCCTCGCGGTCAATCCCAGTACGCCCGTCTCCACTCTCTATCCCTATCTCGACGCACTCGATTCGGCCTTGGTCATGTCCGTGGAGCCGGGATTTGGCGGCCAGACCTTCCAGCCGACAGCCCTCGACAAAATCCGCGACCTGTGCGCGGAAATCGAGCGCCGTGGGCTAGACGTACCCGTCGGCATCGATGGCGGGGTCCAGCCCGGCAACGCGGCCGCCTGCCGCCAAGCCGGTGCCCGGTGCTTAGTGGCTGGTTCAGCTGTCTTCGGTGCTCAAGACCCAGCCCGCGTCATCGCCGACTTGCGCGGCTGACCTACTTCTGTTGCCATATCTATATGTTAACCTATATTTTAATTCTTTTGTCGCATTCCACCACTCGACGCATCGGCCCATGTTTGACCGACTCAGCGAACGCTTTGATGACCTCTTCCGCTCGCTCCGCGGGCAGGGGCGCATTACCGAGCGCAACATCGACGATACCTTGCGCCAGATCCGCCGCTCTCTGCTCGAAGCCGATGTCAACTTCAAGGTCGCCAAGGACTTTATTCAGCGGGTCAAAGAGCAAGCCCTCGGCCAAGACGTACTCAAAAGCCTGACCCCGGGCCAGCAGCTAGTCAAAATCGTCCACCGCGAACTCGTCGCCTTGCTGGGGGGCAACAACAGCCCGCCCAATCTCGCCGAGCACCCCCCCACCGTCGTCATGCTCGTCGGCCTGCAGGGCTGTGGCAAGACGACTATGGCTGCCAAGCTGGCCCGCCAGTTCAAGGAAAGAGGCCGGCCCCCGCTGCTGATCGCCGCCGATGTGTACCGCCCGGCCGCCGTGGCCCAGCTCCAATCGCTGGGAGCCTCTATTGATGTGACCGTTTTCAGCCAACCCGCAGGTGTCGATCCGGTTGCCATCTGCCGCCGAGGCATCGACCAAGCCCGCCAAACTCACCGCAGTGTCGCGCTCATAGACACGGCGGGGCGTCTGAGCATCGACGAGGAGTTGATGGACGAGCTGGACCGCATCCAGCAGGCGGTCGAGCCGCACGAGATCCTCTTTGTCGCCGACAGCATGCAGGGCCAAGACGCCGTAAAGACTGCTGCCCGCTTTAACCAGCGCCTCGCGTTTACCGGCTGTGCCCTGACCAAGCTCGACAGCGACGCCCGCGGCGGGGCCGCGCTGTCGATCCGCGCCGTCACCGGCCGGCCGATCAAATTCGTCGGCACCGGAGAGAAAATCGAAGACCTAGAATCTTTTCACCCCGACCGCATGGCCTCGCGCATCCTCGGGATGGGAGACATTGTCTCGCTTGTGGAAAGGGCCGAGCAGGCCATGGAGCGCGACAGGGCCAAACAGCTAGAAGAAAAGCTCCGCCGGGCCTCTTTCACCTTTGATGATTTTCTCTCGCAGTTGCAAGCGGTGCGCCGCATGGGGCCTCTCGACCAACTCATGGGCATGATTCCTAAAGGGGGCAAAGCTGCCAAGGACATGCAGCTCGACGAAAGCGCATTTACCCAAGTCGAGGCCATCATCAATTCCATGACCCGCCAAGAGCGAGTCCAACCCAAGATTCTCAACGGCAGCCGCCGCAAGCGGATTGCTCGCGGCAGCGGCACGACCGTCCAAGACGTGAACCAGCTAGTCAAGCAATTTCAGATGATGCAAAAAATGATCAGGCAGATGGGCCGCGCCAAAGGCGGCCGCTCAAAAATAAGAATGCCCCTTGTGGGCTAGGCATCCCTCGCCAAGGAGAATAGCATTGGTCAAACTTCGCCTTAAGAGAATAGGCAAAAGCAAACAGCCTTACTACCGGATCGTCGCCACCCACGTCAGCGTCGCCCGCAACGGCCGCGCCCTCGCAGAGGTGGGGCTCTACGACCCCATGCATGCGAGCGTCAAAATTGACGAGGAGTGCGCCATAGAGTGGCTCAACAAAGGTGCGCAGATGAGCGAAACCGTCGCCAATCTCTTCGACAGCCAAGGGATATTGGCCCGCTGGAAGGGCAGGGAGGGCCAAGTGCGCGACGACGCTCTCACCCGCGACAAGCCCAAGAGCCGGCGCAAGCACGCGGCCGCTGCGCCTGTTGAACCGGCCGAGCAAGAGCAAGATGCCTAGAGGGACAACCTCATGGCCGGGCGCGTCGCCGTAGCCTATATCTCCCGCACGTGGGGAGTGCGCGGCGAAGTCCGGGCCGAGGCCCTGACGCACCGCGTCAAGCGCTTCAACGACCTGCGGGCCGTTGTCCTCCAAGGTGTAGGCCGACCCGACCTGCCGCTCGAACTCGAGCGCTGGCGCGTTGATGCCAAGAGCTTGTTGCTCAAATTCGCTGGCATCGATGCCCCCGAACAGGCGCGTTCAACCCTAGTCGGGGGCTATGTCACTATTGCTCCAGATCAGCGCGATCCCCTGCCGGAAGGTACGCACTACATCGACGATATCGTGGATTGCGCGGTCGTCACCCCGGAGGGGCAGCCATTGGGTCGGATTGTCGAGGTCGTCTCCATGCCGAGTACAGATGCCTACGTGGTTCGCGGGGCCAAAGGCGAAGCCCTCGTGCCGGCCGTCGGCGACTTTGTCGTGGACATCGCGCCGGGTCGGGTCGTCATACGGGGCGTTGAAGAGCTATTCGAGCCATGAAAATAGACATCGCAACTCTTTTTCCGGATTTTTTTGCCTCGCCGTTGGCGACCAGCGTGATGGCCCGCGCTATGGCTAGGGGCTTGTTGACCGTCGAGACCCACGACCCGCGCGATTGTGCGACTGACAAACACCGCACCGTAGATGACGCGCCTTACGGCGGCGGTGGCGGCATGGTCCTCAAGCCAGAGCCCGTGTACCAGCTCTGGCAGGAGCGGGGCTTATCGACCGGCCGCTGTATCTACCTTACAGCCGACGGCCAGCCGCTCAACCAAGCCCTAGCCGTCGAGCTAGCGCTCGAGGAGCGCTTGGTGTTGTTATGCGGGCATTACAAAGGAGTAGATGAGCGAATCCGCACCGGGCTTATCGACCAAGAAATCTCGATCGGCGACTATGTGCTCACCGGCGGCGAGCCGGCCGCCCTCGTCCTCATCGACGCTGTGGTACGGCTCATACCCAACGTTTTGGGCAATTTTTCTTCGGCCTTGGACGACTCGTTCCAAGAGGTCGTACTCGATTGCCCTTGGTACACGCGACCAGTTGAATTCCGCGGCCAGCGCGTCCCCGATGCGCTGCTTTCGGGCGATCACGAGCACATAGAGCACTGGCGGCGACGCCAAGCCCTGCGGCGCACGTTTGTGCGCCGGCCCGACTTGCTGCAACAGATCGAACTCGACGAAGAAGAACAACAGCTCATCGCCACTTGGCAGGAGCAAGGGCTAGAAGAAGCCCCATAACAAACAAGGTGATACAAGGTGATACAATGGACGCGAGCATCCTGCGCGAACTAACCTCGGACCAACTCAAAACCGATCTCCCCGAATTCGGCGCTGGCGACACCGTGTGCATACACGTGCGGGTCATCGAGGGCGACAAGGAGCGCACCCAAGTCTTTGAAGGGACCGTCATCCAGCGCAGAGGCAGCGGCATCCAAGAGACCTTTACCGTGCGCAAGATATCTCAGGGCATCGCCATCGAGCGCATCTTTCCCATGCACTCGCCGCGCATCGCCAAGATCGAGCGCACGCGCGAGGGCCGGGTGCGCCGGGCACGTCTCTTTTACCTACGCGGTCGCAAAGGTCGCGCCGCTCGCATCCGCGAAAAGCGGTCGCGGTAAGCGGAGTTCACGCCATGGCCCGACGCGGAGACCTGCCTTTTTCGCGCAAAAACTGGTCCTTGGCCGTAGCCGGTCTATCCGTGATCTTGCTCGGCTATGTGTTTTTGCGCATCCCGCCGGCCGATGGCTTCTTCTCTCTCACCCTCGCGCCCGTACTCCTAGTCGTCGGTTACTGCGTCCTGATTCCCATGGCGATCTTGGTCCGGGACCAGTCAGCGGACGAGGGAGACGAGGCTGAACAGACATGACCAGTGCCCGACCCATCTTTGCCGACTATGCCCCGGACCTCTACCGCTACCATACCGAGGCCCAGCAGGTAGCTCGCTTCGCCGACATCGACCCCGAGCAGCTAGCCTTCTTCCACCAGCAGGGCTACCTAGCTATAGCAGAGGCGTTTCCGCCCATCCAAGTCGCCGCCGCTACCGCCGCGGTGTACGACCTTATCGACGGCAAACAGCCCGAATTTCGCGGCGTCCAACTCGAAGCCTCCGCACAGGGCCAAAAGCTGACGGGTACAGCGCGGCGTGGGGCGGTGCGCAAGCTTATGAAGTTCGTCGATTGGGATGTGCGTTTCCAACCTCTAGCCGCTGACCCAGACCTATTGGATGTCCTTGCCCGCCTGATGGACGACACGCCTGTTTTGTTCCAGGATATGGCCTTACTCAAGCCGCCTGGGGGCCGGGAAAAACCCTGGCACCAGGACTGCGCGTACTTCAACTATCCCTTGGGCACCACCATTATCGGCGTCTGGATCGCCTTAGACCACGCCGACGCGAATAACGGCTGCCTGCACATCCTCCCCGGTACGCACCGCGAGGGTCCGGTCAATCACTTCAAGCGTCGCGATTGGCAGATCTGCGACACCGATGTCCAGACCGAGCGCGACGTCGTCGTGCCCCTCGCCCCTGGCGGTTGCCTGCTCTGGCACGGTATGACCCACCACGGCAGCCCGACCAACCCCTCGCAAAAAATGCGCCGCGCTTTACAAATGCACTACCGACCCGCCAGCGCCGGTCAGATCGATACCGAGGAGCGCATGCAACACTTCGGCGGCGAAGTTCGCGGCGCTGAGTGCTGAACGCAGTTTTCACTCCTCCAAACGCAACGTCGCCTCGTCAATAAAACCGCTCTCCACTAGCGGATGCCTCCGATGCCGTTCTAGGTACCGCTGCCGTTCTAGGTACCGCAAGTGCCGTTATCGCGGCTTCCGTTGTGCTTGGCGAACGGTGTGAGAGGGGCCTCTTGGATTCACCCATTCGTGAGAACGGGGCAACTTTCCCTTACTCTATACGTCGCGCACGTGGTGCTTGGCATGTCGGTTCTAGAAGCCGTGGGTTGGATGGGTTCTACACAGACGTTGCCCTGGGCGTTGTTTGCGGCCGCCGCATTCTCCTTAGTAGGTGTTGTGTTCCCATACCTATGGCTAGCTCGTTACAAGCTAGGACCACTCGAAGCGATCATGCGTAAACTTACAGAGCGAAAGTAGGCCACTGCGCGGTCGAGGAGTAGATAAGTTATCTCGCCGGTGAGGTGACACTTTTTGCTGGTAGGGGTGTTAGATATGTAACATGGCTGAGCGGAGTAAGTGGACTGTCGAGAGTATCTTGGGAAGTGCAGTGTTTTCGTGAGGCCATGAATTCCTACGAGAAAGGAGGTGATGAGCAATGGCTAAAGCCCATAGCGGCGGTAGCAGCAAAGGCAGCGGCGGCTGGCCGAGCAAAACCGGAAACCTTTCTGGTGGCGGGAGAGAGAATGCCCCTCCCAAAGGCAAGGGTAAGTGAGCCAAAGCGAACTGTTTAAGTGCAGTTTGTCGTCTAAAGAGGTGTTCCGACAAAAGCTGTCGGGGCACTTTTATTTTATAGCAGAGATGATATTGGCGGCAAAGACCGCTGTGACGTTAATAGCTCACGTATTCTCTCGTCTATCTTTTTCCACTCGGCACCAGATACCTCGCCCCAATTTTGTCCTTGGGATCTAATCTAGAATATGGGATTGCCTAGCTGGTTTGCTACTGTTACCTATTTTTTCACGCCGGGCGCATTGTGGGTATCTTGGCCCACGAGAATAATCACGATATCACATTGACTGATCTTTTTTGCTTCGCCCAGCCACTGTTCATTTGGATGATCCTCCCTAAGAGAATGATCCTTTACACGATAGAATGATCCTTTACACGATAGCCGGCATTCTCCTTTGCTAGCGCGTAGAAATTGAGACCGAGGTGCAAACTCGAGACTCAAGAATATACGAACCTCGGCCATATATAGCCTCCTAAGAGATGGTATTGCGAACATTCTCGTAGAGTTGGAAATGCTTCCACTTGGGGGAGAGAAGATCCTTTGTAGGGTAAATTGGCGGGTTTCCGTCTGTCATAGCGATAGTTGGGGCTGTGTCATGGCTGATTTGTCTTCAGCAAGAATCAGTCGTCGTCTTCGCGCTCGCTGAGCAGTTCGCCGCGCTGGAGCCGCTCGGCGTTTTCCGTGGCCCAGAGGATATTCTTCATCACCTTTTGCGCGGTGATGTAGCGGGTCGCCGCCAAAAGGTGGACGCGCTTTTCCTCTGGGTCGCTGCTCAAGTCGTAGTGCCGGAACGCGGCTTCGAGCACCTGGAACATGTGCAGTTCGGCGTCTTCGCGGAGCATGATGTGGGCCAAGGCTTGGCGGAGCTTGGCAATGTCGCGTCCTTCTTCGAGGTACTGACTGACGAGGACTTCGGCCTCGAAGACCTTTTGGAAATCGGCTAATTCGCCGAGGCGCTTGAGCATGGCCTCGCTGGAGGCAAAGTGCTCGTCGAGCTTCTGCCCGTGCTGCGGGACGCGGGCGGAGGGCATGTTGAGCCAGCGCAGGTAGGTGAGGAAGACCGCGCCGTGGAAAATGGCGCGCAACAGCTCCTTGCTAGCGGCGTAGTGGAAGGCCGCGTACAGGGCGTGGGCGTAGGAATAAATGTTGGCCACGTCGTGCCAGTCGCCCTCGTTCTTGAGGTGGAAGCGCAGGGTGCGCAACGCGCTGGCATAGGTCATGGCGCGGCAGAGCTGGGTCGGTGGAACACCAGTGCGCAGGGCTGATTCGACGCGGGCGAGGATGGGTTCAAAGTCGTCGCCGAGCATGACTTGGGTGAAGGCGGAGATGTCGAGGGTGGCTTCGTTGCGCTGATTGTCCTCCCAGATTTCGTCTAGGCGCGAGAATATGCTTTCTAAGGCCGGCAGGCTGTCGGCCCAGCGCGAGGTTTCTTCGTGGCGGGTGCGGCTCACCAAATCGACAACGATCGGGCGGAGGATCTCGTGTGCGCCGGCCCATTCCACATAGTCGAGCGCCTCAAACATCTTATTGGCAAAGTCGAGGGCGTGCCCATCGCCGGTGAAGTAGAAGTCCGTGGCCGCTGTAAAGACAAAATCCGCGAGGGTTTCCTTGCCGCAGTCGCGGTCGTGCAGGGTGAGCAAGATGCGCTCGGCCGCGCCGAGGTGGCGCTGATCGACAAAGGTGCGAAACCAGCGCTTGAGAGTGGCCAAAACTTGGTCGTCATGGGTGCGGGGAAAGGGGAAGCGCCGGCGGCGCGATGAGCCTGAGGTACGCCGCGAAATCTGGGTCAAACCGTGGACGAGAAAGAGGTTGTGATCGGCCTCGGCAATGTCATCCCACATGTTGGCCGCGAGGGTCAGAATAGCAACGCCCGACGACCAGCCTTCGCTGGTTTTGTGTGTACCGTAGTAGAGTCCCTGTTGGATGATCTCCTGCGGAGTGGCACCCGTCTGGCGGAGCGCGGCGACTGCTTTGGCGATGAGGAAGGAACTGCGATCCTTAAGCCCCTGTTCGAGTGCGCGCTTGCCACGGGCCACGAGCCGGAGACGGGCCTCCTCCTTCTCGCCGGGCGGGATACCCACCCACGCATAGCCGTCGTCGCGCACCTCCACGGGATAGGCTTTCAGGTCGTCGCCTGAAGTTAGTAGGCAGCCGCCGGTCTTTAGGTCAAATTCCCAGTGGTGCCAGTGGCAGATCAGCACTCCGTCGCGGATGCTGCCTTTGGACATGGGGTAGCCCATGTGCGGACAGCGATTGTCAACAGCGTGAAAGGATCCCTCGTAAAGGAAGACCGCGAGATGAATGCCCTCAATGGTAAAGGGCCGGCCCTCTTCTGCGGCAAATTCGCTAGCCGGTGCGAGCCGGTGATAGACGCAGGTCGCCGGATCAACATCGATCTGCGGCCGCACTTCGCTTAGGTCGAGACGTTGGGCTGTGGACATGAGTGTTGCCTCCTGTGGAATGGACTACAAGAATATGCGCTATCTGGTGGTGTAGGGCGAGGGGTCTGTGTTGACTTATAGTGCTGTGCATGGTCATGTTCTGAGGAACGAGAGATATAGCGGCGCATGACGAGGAAAGGAGACTTTAGTATGACTTTGCGAATTTTGCTAGTAGCCGTACTCTTTTTGGGCGGTGTGGTCGCCGACGAGGCCACCGCGCGCAGCAAGCGCGTAAAGCAGGTTCCCAACGGCCCCGCGGCTAGCTGTAACACCTGCCACACGGCCGGTGGCGGTTCGCCGCTCAATCCGTTTGGCTTGGAGATTGCAACCAACTTCCTCAGTGCGGCCGGCGCAGCCGGTGACGTGCGTTGGGGAGCGGAGTTGGCGGCGTTGGACTCCGATGGCGACGGGGTAGCCAATGGCGCGGAGCTAGGCGATCCCGACGGCACTTGGGTGTTGGGCGATGCCAATCCAGAAGGCGAAGTGTTTCATCCCGGCAATCCAGAGAGTACTCCGCCACCCGCACCGCAAGAGACGGCTGTTGAGGAGACGACTTGGGCGCGGATCAAGCAACTGATTGGTGCGCTCGACTAAGGCAGATCGGATGGTTTGTCGCGGTGGTTTTCGACCCCGTGCTGGCGTTGAGTGGGTTCGCCGGTCGAATTGTGAGTTCGCAACATGACAGAAAATAGTAGAGAGCAGCGTTTTGCCATTGAGGGTATGCACTGCGCTGGCTGTGTGCGGCAGGTCGAGCAGCAGGTGTCCAGATTGGTCGGCGTCGAAGTGGCTGACGTCAACTTGGCGACCGAGCAGATGGCCGTGCGCTTTGATCCTGTAGCTGTAGATGAGGAAAGCATTGCCGCGGCCGTGGCAAAAGCGGGGTTCCAAGCGCGGCTGCAAGCACCCGAAGCCGAAGGTGCCGCTAGGCGACAGGACCGCAAGCGGGCTGCTCTCACCGAGCAAGCTGCAGCGTTTCGCTGGGCCGCTGCGTTTTGGCTGCCGCTCTTCGCGGTGGAGATGGCCGAGCAGATGGGTACGCCCATTGCCGAGGCGCTGTCCTTGGCCCAGCATCCGCTGCAGATGGGTGTTTTGCACCTGATGTTTTCGCTGCCGGTGCTGTGGATTGGCCGCCAGATCTACGCCGAGGGCGGGCAGGCTCTGTGGAGAGGCCGGCCCAACATGTTTTCGCTAATCGCCATTGGCACGGCTGCGGCTTGGCTCTACAGCGCTTGGGGCTTAGTATCCGTCGCCGTGGGTGCGGCCGCGGCGTTTGACTCCTATTTCCCGTCGGTTGCGACTATCGTCGCTCTGATGCTGATGGGCCGCTATCTCGAAGCTCGCTCGCGGTTGCGGGCCGAGGAGGCCATAGGGGCCCTGCTGCGGCTTAGACCCGACAAGGCCGCGCTGGTGACTGACGATGGAGAGCGGGAAATTGCGGCCGACGCCATCGAAGTGGGCGACTGCTTGCGCGTGCGCCCGGGCGAGCGCATTCCAGCCGACGGCGAAGTCGTCGAAGGAAATTCTACGGCGGATGAATCGCTGCTGACCGGCGAGTCGCTGCCCGTGGCCAAGGCACCGGGCGATGCCGTCACTGGCGGCAGCCTCAACGGCGCGGGCGCGCTCATGGTCCGCGCAACGTGCGTGGCTGGGGATGCGCTGTTGATGCAAATAGTGCGCTTAGTCGAGGCCGCGCAGGCGGGCAAAGCGCCGATTGCCCGCCTGGCCGATGTCGTCGCCGGGTATTTCGTGCCGGCCGTACTAGCCCTAGGCGCAGTGGCTGCGGTGGGTTGGCTGTGGGCCGGGGAGGGCCTGAGCTTTGCGTTGCAGGTTTTCGTGGCCGTGTTGATCATCGCCTGCCCGTGCAGCTTGGGATTGGCCACGCCAACCGCCATTATGGTCGGCACGGGCCGCGGAGCGCACCTCGGCATCCTGTTCAAAAGCCCAGAAGTACTGGAAACAGCGCATAAAGTGGATGCCGTGGTGCTGGACAAAACCGGCACGATCACCGAGGGGCGGCCGCAGGTCGTGGCGGTGGAGCCGTTAAACGGATGCGGTACCGACGAAGTGCTGAGCTTGGCCGCGGCCGTGGAGCGCGGCTCGGAGCATCCACTGGCCGCAGCGATTGTGACCGCCGCCGCAGAGCAAGACCTTGCTGTGCCGGAGGCCAGCGGAGTCGTGGCGACGCCGGGAAAAGGCGCGCAGGCCGCGGTGGAAGGCGCGGCCGTGGCGGTGGGCAATCGCGCCATGATGGCGGCGGTGGGAATCCGCATAGACGAGGACAGCGACCCGACGGCCGGTGCCACCGTTGTATGGGTCGCGGCGGCGGGCGCATTGGTCGGCCGCGTGGCTTTGGCCGACCGCCCCCGCCCGCAGAGCAAGGACGATGTGGCTCGGCTACGCCAATATGGCTTGGAAGTAGTGATGCTCACGGGCGACAGCCGTCCGGCCGCTGAAGCCGTGGCGCGGCACGTGGGGATTGAGACCGTGTGCGCCGATGTCTTGCCCGCAGATAAGGCGGCGGTTGTGCAGGCATTGAAGGCCGAGGGCCGCTGCGTGGCCATGGTCGGCGACGGGATCAACGACGCACCGGCACTGGCTGCCGCCGATGTGGGCATGGCCTTTGCCACCGGCACGGATGTGGCGGCCGCATCTGCTCCCGTGGTGCTCATGCACAGTCGGTTGGCGGATGTGGCGCGGGCCATCGAACTGAGCCGAGCGGTTGTGCGGACCATAAAGCAGAATTTGTTCTGGGCGTTTTTTTACAACGCCGCGGGCATTCCGGTGGCCGCAGGTGTGCTCTACCTGTTCGGCGGCCCGCTGCTCAATCCGATGCTGGCGAGCCTAGCGATGGCCTTTTCGTCGGTGTCGGTGGTGATGAACGCGCTCCGGTTGCGGCGCTTTGGCTGAAGCCGCCATATTACAGGCTGATGTTGTGCACGGGCCTCTTAAGTATGAGATGCTGCGCTCCGCCATGACAAGGAAGAAAAGCACCTAACGAGGCCAGCTTGAGGAGAGCGTTATGGGTACAATTATGATGGTTGGGGCGTTTGACACGAAGGGGGTGGAATACGCCTTCTTGCGCGAGCAGATTTTGGTACGCGGCCACGAAGTGCTGGCGGTGAACACGGGCGTTACAGGCGAGTGCGAGGCCTTTGCTGTGGATGTGGAGGCCAGCGAGGTGGCTGTGGCCGGCGGCGCGTCGCTGGCGGCGCTGCGCACAGCCGGCGACCGCGGTGTCGCCATGAAGACTATGGGTGCGGGCGCGGCCAAGGTGGCGGAGCAATGGTACGCCGAGGGCCGGTTTGACGGCATCGTCGGCATGGGCGGGTCCGGTGGCAGCAGCGTGGTGACCGCGGCCATGCGCGCCCTGCCGGTAGGCGTGCCCAAAGTGTGCGTTTCGACCGTGGCGGCCGGCGACACCGCCGCGTACGTGGGTAGCAAGGACGTCGTGCTCATTCCGTCGATTGTGGATGTGGCTGGAGTCAATCGGATTTCGCGGGTGATTTTCACGCGGGCCGCTGGCGCGATCTGCGGCATGGTCGAGGCCGAGCCGGCACCGGCTGGCGACGACAAACCGATCGTCGTGGCGTCGATGTTTGGCAACACCACCGAATGCGTAAACGCGTGCAGCGAGGCCCTGGCGGCGAGCGGGTACGAGGTCTTGGTCTTTCACGCCACCGGCACTGGCGGCCGCACCATGGAGTCGCTCATCGACGAGGGCTTAGTGGATGCGGCGCTGGACATCACCACCACCGAGTGGGCCGACGAAGTGTGCGGCGGCGTCTTCAGCGCAGGTCCAGACCGCTTGAGCGCGGCGGGCCGAGCGGGTTTGCCCCAGCTAGTGGTCCCCGGCTGCGTGGATATGGCCAATTTTGGCGGCATGGATACCGTGCCGAAAAAATACAAGGACGGCACGCGGCTCTTTTACGAGTGGAACCCGGAGGTGACCTTGATGCGCACCAATGTCGAGGAGAATGCGCAGATGGGCCGAATATTCGCCGAAAAGCTCAATGCCGCCCGAGGCCCGGTCGCCTTGCTCATTCCGCTTAGAGGCGTGTCGATCCTCGACGGCGACGGCGAGATGTTTTGCGACCGCGAAGCCGACCGCGCCTTTTGCGACGCCCTCAAAGCTAACTTGGACGAGGGCATCCTCGTCCGCGAAGTCGATCACAACATCAACGATCCAGAGTTTGCAGCCGCAGCGACTGCGCTGCTGCTGGAGCTAATTGCCGAGAAAGCAGGAGAGTTATGAGCGAAAAAAAGACATTTATCCAATGCGCCGACGTGGAGACCCAAGTCTTTGACTGGGGCCGCTTAAACTGGCTTTCCGAACCACTGGTGACCGCAGCCGAGCACTTTAGCTGCGGCGTGGTGGAACTGGCCCCAGGCAAGGGCCATGTGCGCCACAACCATCCTTATAGCGAGGAGATCCTCTACGTGATAGAGGGCACCGGGATCCAGACGGTGGAGCTGGAGTCGGGTATGCTGGAAAAGGTGATTGGCCCGGGCGAGCTGGTACATATTCCAACGGCCGTGTATCACTCGACGGTCAACAATGGGGATGGCCCTATGAAGCTAATCGCTGTGTATGCGCCATTTGGGCCAGAGGCCGAGCTACGGAAGATGGCGGGGGTGCGGATAGAAAAAGCAGTAGTTAGCGGCTAGCCCCCACATCCCCTGATCAGGGAGCGGACCAACCACTAACCACCAACCACTAACCACTAACCACTAACCACTAACCACCAACCACTAACCACTAACCACTAACCACTAACCACTAACCACTAACCACTAACCACTAATTATGGCTTTTACAAGAGAAGAAGTGCTCACGCGGTTGCGGCAGAACATCGCCGATGAGGCTCCCATTATCGGCGCGGGAGCCGGCACCGGGATCAGCGCGAAGTTCGAGGAGGTCGGCGGGGTTGACTTGATTGTGATTTACAATTCTGGGCGATTTCGCATGGCGGGCCGGGGGTCGCTGGCTGGGACCATGCCGTATGGGGACGCCAATGCGATTGTGATGGATATGGCCGGAGAGGTGTTGACGGTGGTGGAGGATACGCCGGTACTGGCCGGCGTGTGCGGGACGGACCCGTTCCGGCAGATGGATGTTTTCTTGCGCGAAGTTGCAGCAATCGGGTTTTCCGGCGTGCAGAATTTTCCGACCGTAGGGCTGATTGATGGGTTGTATCGGCAGAACTTGGAGGAAACTGGGATGGGCTATGGGGTGGAGGTGGAGATGATTCGCACGGCGCACGAGATGGGATTGTTGACGACGCCGTATGCGTTTAATCCCGAAGAGGGCGAGCAGATGGCGGCGGCCGGTGCCGACATTGTGGTGGCGCATACTGGGCTTACCACCAAGGGCGCGATTGGCGCGACGACCGCGCTGACTTTGGAGGAGTCGGTGGGGGTGGTGCAGGCGATATGCGACGCGGCGCGGGGGGAGTCCGAGGAGGTGATTGTGCTGTGTCACGGGGGGCCGATTTCAGAGCCGGAGGACGCCGAGTATGTGTTGCAAAACACGACGGGCGTCAATGGCTTCTACGGCGCGTCGAGCATGGAGCGGTTGCCGGTGGAGGCGGCCATTACCGAGCACGTGAAAAAGTACAAGGCCATCCGCTTTTGATACGGCCCGGTTGAAGCCAATGCGCCCCTTGCGCAAAGTTGAGGTGAAGCGGCTCTTTGCGGATGCGGCGAAGAGCTATCCGCCCAAGGCGGAGCTATCCTTTCTGTTGCAGAGTATCGAAGACCCGCTCAATGTCGGCGCGATGTTTCGCATTGCCGATGCGTGCGGGGCGCGGGAATTGGTTTTTACGGGTGTGACGCCCTCGCCGCCACACGAGGATATTGAGCGCACGGCTCGGGGCCATGAGCGGCGAGTAGCTTGGCGGCGGATCGGGCGCATTGACGAAGCGGCCAACGCGCTGCGGGAGGAGGGGTATCACTTGGTGGCGTTGGAAATGGTGCAGGGGGCCGCGTGCTATTTGGAATACGATTTCCCGGACAAAGTGTGTTTAGTGCTCGGCAACGAGATCAAAGGCGTCTATCGACAGACCTTGGCGTGGTGCGATGGCGCGGTCTATATCCCCATGTACGGCAAGGGGCCGTCAATGAATGTTCACGTGGCTGGTGCGCTCGTGGCGTATCAGGCATTGCTTGGGAAAGGCAACCCCCTTCAGGTCTGATGACGTCCTCGTGCAGATCGACCCCCGCTCCATAGATGCGCACCCCGAGCTGGTTTCGTCCAGCGAGGTGCTGGCTTCGGGCCAACGGGTTCATTTTTGCCCTTTGCGCGGCGATCAGGCCGCTGCCTTGGGCGCGTATTTCACCGGCTTGTCGCAAGCCACCCGCCGGGTGTACGGGCCGCATCCTCTTGACCAAGAGACGGCCGATGGTTTTTGCGCCGCGTTGGACAGCGCCCGGACTTTGCGTATGCTGGCTTGGATTGAGGAGGAGGGAGTCGAGCGCATTGTGGCGTATTTCGTCGTCGAACTGGGCGTGCGGGCCGGAGATCGCCGGCGCTACCAAGCACTGGGCTTGGCCCTGCACGACGAGATCGATTGTACTCTGGCCCCTTCCGTGGCCGACGCGTACCAGAGCGAGGGACTGGGCAGTTTGATGATGCAGCATCTGCTGAGGCTGTTGCCACGGCTGGGGCGGCAGCGCCTGCTGCTGTGGGGTGGAGTGCGGGCGGATAATCTCCACGCCATCCACTTCTACACCAAATTCGGTTTTCGGCGCGTGGGCGAGTTTGAGGCCGGAAGCACCAACAATTACAACATGATAGCAGACTTGTGAGAAGAGGAGAGGCAATGGCGACTCTACAACTGAAAGTGCAATACTTCCAAGATAGTACGCCCGCAGAAGTGCCCTGCCGCGAGGAGAATTTCGTCGTGCGGGAACTGGGCTTCGCCCTGCCGGTCGAGCAGACGGCGCTAGTGCTGATCGACCTGTGGAACGTGCATCACATCGATAGCTGGATCGAACGCGCCGAGGCCGTGACCAAAGAAGTGATTGCGCCGCTCATTGGGCGGGCGCGGGAATGCGGCCTAACCATTGTGCAGGCACCCAGTCCCGGAGTACTGGCCAATTTCCCGGATAAGTACGAGGTGTACCAAGGCTACACGCCCGAGCCTGAGCCGGGGCTGGCCCCGAGTTGGCCGCCGACTGAGTTCCGCAATCGGCAGGGAGCGTATGCCTGTTTCCGAGGGCCAAGAGACCAAGAGCCGGGCATTGGCCCCTATTGGAAGAACTTAACCGGGCAACTCGATCTTTCGTCCCATGTTGCCGTGGAGGAGGGCGACTTTGTTGTGGGTACGGGCCAGCAACTGCACGATTTGTGCGAGGAACGCGGCATTCTGCACTTGCTTTTCGCCGGCTTTGCGACCAACTGGTGTATATTGGGCCGCGACTACGGCATCCGCGCCGTGCGTAGGCGGGGCTATAATACCATTTTGGTGCGGGACGCCACGGAAGGAGTGGAATTCCCCGATACACTAAAGGCGCGGTGGGCCACGGAACTGGCCGTGCGCGAGGTCGAGCAGGTGCATGGCTTTTCCACCTCGACGGCCGATTTTTACGTCGCCTGTGCCGTCTTGGATTCACAGGAGAGTAACGCACTATGAATGAGCCGATCGTCTATCTCAACGATGGCTTCGTCCCCGCTTCCCAAGCCCATCTCAATATCTACGATTTGGGGATCGTACTGGGGGCCACCCTGACCGAAATGACTCGCACGTTCAGGCACGAGCCGTTCCGCTTGGAGGAGCACGTGCGGCGGCTTTTGCGGTCGTGTAAGTACGCCGGCATTGAGTTGGCCTTGGACCACGAGGGGTTGGTCGAATGCACGCGGACCTTGATCCAGACCAATAGCAAGCTGATCGGTCCCGAGCAGGATTTGGGCGTCGTCCACTTTGTAACGCCAGGGGAAAACCATATCTACGCTGGCAACGCTGGGAAACCGGCGCGTCTGACGCCCACGTTGTGCATCCACTCCTTCCCGCTGCCCTTTGCCGTGTGGCGATCCTATTTTGAGCAGGGCGTCCACGCGGTTACTCCCTCCATCCGCCACGTGCCGCCCCAATGCGTTGACCCCAAGACCAAAAACCGCTCGCGCTTGCACTATTGGCTGGCCGATAGGCAATCGCAGGCAGTCGATCCCCAAGCCACCTCGCTGCTACTCGATTTGGACGGCAACCTCACTGAGTGTTCGGGGGCCAACTTCGTCGTGGTAGAAAACGACGCGATCTTTACGCCCACTAGCCGCAATGTACTGGAAGGGGTGAGCTTGGTGACGCTGCGGGAATTGGCACCCGAGTTGGGATTGGGTTGGGTCGAGAAGGAATTGCAGCTCTACGATGCGGTCAATGCGGACGAGGCTTGGTTGACCAGCACGCCCTATTGTCTAGCGCCGTGTACGCGCATCAACAATACGCCGATTGGCGACGGGAAGCCCGGCCCCCTGTTTGGACGGGTGATGGGGGCGTGGAGCCAGCGGGTGGGGATGGACATTTTGGAGCAGCTTAAAAACGCGGATTGAGACGCAAAGAAACCGCACCACGACGAAGCGTGCGACGATCTACATTTATCCGTGGGATGTGTCGGACGGAAGTACTATATGAATGGACGGGAACTCGTCAGATGTGCCAGACTTCCGTCAGCACTTTCCCGACTGATTCCCACCCGAAGGCTGGGCTTCCACGCTCGTGGCTTACAAGCTCGCCGCGATCTCGGACAGGGGTGCCACACCGACGCATTTGGGCATCCTGCTTTTTGCCGAGCAGCCCGAGCAGTGTATTTACGGGGCGTACATCGATATAGCCGTATCGAGTTCCAAAATCCCGGGACGCTCTACAACACATTGACCATCGAAAATTTGTACGCTAGGTGTCAGCCGGTGCGCCGGGATCAGTTGCTCACCGGCTTCATGCGCTACTACAAAAGCCTAGTTAGGGGCTCCAGCTTTCTGAAGCGAGGGGCGAGGGATTTTTGAATTTGGTCCGCGACAGTCTGCGTTTGTCGGGGCGGCGGCCGAAACTGGAACAGATCGGGGCGGCGACGAAGTTGACTATCTACGCGGCGCAATACCCGGAGTTGGAATAGGGGTGATTCCTCCGAGCTGTTGGACGGAACTTGGTAATAGAAGACCAAGCTGCCTAGCCTAAACCACCCTGTTCGCCTAAAGGAGGTTGTAAACGCATCCCCGATCGCGAGGTATTCAAAGGGACTTTATAGGTCTTACGCAGTAGATCTCGACCAACCGCACGCCGCGTTAGTGCTCCGGTAATATCGGAAACGACTCGATATCCCCCGCGACGGTCTCCAGCAGGGTTGCGATCTCCCGCTTGTCGCCTTCGTCCAACGCCAGCTTGCCTGCCGGTGCCCGTTCCACCAGCGTGCTGAACACTCCGCGGCGCTTGAGGATATAGCGCATAAAGGGGTGGTTTTCGAGAATGATCAGCGGCAACAGGCGGCGGTGCATCGTGCGCGCATCCTCCTCCTGCCCGGCCCACCACAGCTCGGTAATCTTGGCCAGCACATCGGCCAGCTCGCAGGCTGGCATATTGCCATTGGCGCCGCGGCGCATCTCGTCGGGCAAAAACTTGCCCGCCGCCCCGCCGAAGATGCACTTGACCCGGTCGCCGATCATCTCGGCCACCTCGGCGATGTGCTTAGGACCGGGCTGCCGCTCCTCCTTGACGTATTCGATCTGCGGAATCTCGTCGACTAGTTGCGCCACCTGCTCGCCGCGCAACGGCGCGTACATATCGGCGTTCTGCACCATGATCGGCCCATCGAACACCCCAGCCAACCGCCGGTACAGGTCCATTGCCGTGGCCGCGTCGGTGCGTGCTGGCGTCATGGCGATAATCGAATCCGCCCCGGCTTTTTGTGCCGCCCGCGCATAGAGCAGCACCTGCGGCACCGAGATCCCGGAACAGCCGAAAACCACGGGCAGGCGGCTGTTGACCTCTTCCAGCACCGCGTCCAGTCCCCGGATCCGCTCCTCCTCACCCAAAAACCAGAACTCCCCGACCATCACCGGCCAGACGATGCCGTGCTGGCCGCTCTCGCAGCAGAAATTGGCCACCTTCTTCAGGTCGTTGATATGGATCTCGAGGTCGTCCCTGTACGGCGTCGGCAAGAGCCCAAAAATCCCCTTCATGTCGTCAAATCGCGCCATTGTTCAGCCTTTCCTGTAGTTGCTTGTCCTAGCGGCGGTCGGGCTGCCAGAAGTCGAGTTTGGGGTTGTCCCATAGGTCAGCCCTAAGTCCATGCGCCCCTTCACCCGCTCGGCATAAGCTTCCGGCATCGGTTCTTCCGGCTCGGGTGTGTCGGCATACAGGCGCACTCTGTCGCGGTATTTGCCGCCCAAAAAATGATAGCATAGCACGCCATAGACCTTGCCGATCCGATCCCACAGCACCAGTTCGATGCCCGACACGCCGCCGCCCGAGTGCCCCCAGTTGCCAAACTGCTTTATCGAGCGGAAAATCATGTCGATATTGCACGGATTCTGCCCCACAACTGGCTCTTGCTTCGGTGGTCGCCTCGACGTATTGGGGCAGTGTACTAACCGGCACAGCGCGAACCGATGTGAGTTCCGTTTCTCTATGTTCACCACACCCCATCCACACAAGTGTAGCGAGCATAAAAAAGCGGCTGCCGCAACGCGCCCAGTTCACCGGGTACGCTCTTTTTGCTTGCGTAAGAAAAGGCATATCTGCTGCTGAGCCGCAAGTGAGTCTCCCATTTCTCGGTAGGCCACGGCCAAACTATAATGGGTACCGACATAGGTAGAATCGGCCCGCAAAACCGCCTTAAAATCGTCGATAGCCTCCCGAGCATTGCCCTCGCGCAGTTTGGCATTACCGAGGCCGTTTATCGCGTCGATGTAGTTTTCCTTTATCGCCAAAGCGCGCTCATAGGCAGAGCGCGCCTGCACCGGATAGTCTTTCATCAAATAGGCGTTGCCGAGATTAAACCACGCCAGCGCATAGTCCTCGTCTAAAGTCAGGGCTTGGCGATAAGCCCTGATGGCATCGTCAACCCGCTGTAGCCGCATATAGGCCGTGCCTAAATTCTGCCAAGCCTGTATCTGGGCGGGATTGATCTTTAGCGAGGCTTTGTACTCCTGAGCAGCCACTTCAGCAAAACCCAACTTAGCGTAGATCACGCCCAAGTTATAGCGGGCTACGGCATCGTCGGCATGGCCTTCCAAGCGCAAACGCTGATCGCGAATGGTATCAAAATGCGGATGAATGCGCTCGAACATCTCGATCTGCTTCTGCCCTTCCTCGGCCTTTCCCTGCTTCATATACACTTTGGACAGAGTGAAGCGCGCTTCTAGGTAAGCCGGGTCAAGTTCGATGCTTCTCTCGAGTACAGCGGCCGCCTCGGCCTCTTGGCCCTGTCGGGCGAGCACCATTCCCAGCCCATTGAGTGCCTCTACAGAAGCTGAATCGCGCTCAATGGCCGCGCGAAAGGCCGCCTCCGCTTCTACGTGGTGATTCAGCCGCATGTAGATGCGCCCTAACGCCGTGCGGTAACGCGCACGCAGAGGCTCTATTTTGACGGCTTTTCTCGCCATATCCACGGCCCGTTCGCATTGCCCCATCTTGGCGCAGTACATCTCTCCGAGGCTGTAGTAAACCAGCGCGTACTCGGGGTCTATTTCCAGCGCTTGCTGCATGTGCTGGGCTGCGGTCTCGTAGTCGTGATCTCGGGCGTGCGCCATGCCCAGGTTGTAGTGGGCCGGAGCGTGATCGGGAGCTAATTGCAACTCCTTTGCAAATGTCGCCCGCGCCCTAGCATCGTCGTCCGTGTGCAAATAGAGCTGGCCGAGATGGCGATAGGCTGCTGCGCTGTCGGGCGCAAGGGCAATGGCCTTGCGATATACGGCCAGCGCCCGTTCTAACTCGCCCTGCCGGGTCATGACCTCTCCGGCCCCCAGCAACGCACCTACGTGCAGCGAGTCTATGTGAAAGGTCTCGCTGAAGTATCGCAGTGCTTCCCCATACACGGCGTTTTTTAAATAGAACGCCCCTAGTTCGTAGTGCGCCGCTACGTCGCTGGAATCGGCACGAATGCGATCCAAATAACTCAGTTCTATCGCGCGCGGGTCTTCCTTTTCCTCTACAGGCACTTCTTCTATCGCGTCACCGCAGCCAAGAGCCGTTATCCAAGCCAGCCATAGCACACCGTTAGACCACTTCACGTTTTCCTTTTTCGTATTCTGGTGCGCTGGTTCTATAGTTTTTCTGGCTCTTGGATGGTGAGGAACTGATCGGCCGCTACGTCTTGTACCACCTGCTCAACCCCACTCGGCCAGCGGATCTCCACTCTGTCCACTCGCGTGCGAGAGCCTAGGCCAAAGTGTATCCGCAGCGCATTCTGCGACAGATACGAACTGCCCGAACGCACTTCTTCGACTTGGTGTAGGTCGCCAGCCACCACTTGGATTCGCGCACCGATACCGTCGCGGTTGCTGTGGATGCCTACGGTGCGCACTGATAGCCAGTGCTGTCGGTTGCCGCCGTCGTTGCGCAGCAGCAGTCCGCGCTGGTTGTTGTTGGTCACGAACAGGTCGAGGTCGCCGTCGTTGTCGTAGTCGGCGGTAGCTGATCCGCGTCCGACCGAGGCGGTGGCCAAGCCGGGCGAGTCGGTGCTGACGTCGGTGAACGTGCCATCGCCGTTGTTGTGGAATAGCTGATCCCGCTGCGCGTAGGAAGGTCCGGCGCGGTCGATAATTTCTATATTCGGTTCGACGTGTCCGTTGACTAGGAACAGGTCGAGGTATCCGTCGTTGTCGTAGTCGAGAAAGTCCGTGCCAAAGGTCAATGTCGAGAAGGTCGGCTCGTCCAGTTTGGACTCGTGTATCCGGTCTTTAAATACACCGCCCCGCTCGTTTTTTAACAGGCGACAGTGTTCCCACTGGAAGTTGCAGACGACGAGGTCGAGGAGTCCGTCGTTGTCGTAGTCGCCAAAGTCCGTGCCCATGCCCGCCTCGGGTTTGCCGTCCGGGCTGAAGGCGACGCCAGAAGTCAGCCCAATATTGGAAAACCGCGTCCCCCCCTCGTTGCGAAAGAGGAAGTTCGGAGTCATATCGTTGGCGACAAACAGATCCGCATCGCCATCTTCGTCGTAATCGCCAAATACCACGCCGAGTTGACGACAGCGGTCGTTGTAAACGCCCATTTCTTCCGTCACGTCGGCAAACGTTTCATCCCCCTCGTTGCGGTACATAATTCCCGACGCCCCCTTGTATTGACCGGGACCGCAGTAGACGCGTATGAAACCGTGCCTGCACTCTTTGTGGTTTTCGAAAGTAAAATCGGTATTGTTGGAAACGTAGAGGTCGAGATCGCCATCGTTGTCGATGTCGGCAAAGGCCGCGCTCATGCTCAAGCGCTCGTCGCCGATGCCGGCAGCTTCTGTCGCGTCGACAAATGAACCGTCGCCGCCATTGCGATACAGCACATTGGCACCGAAGTTTGCGACATAGAGATCCACATGACCGTCGTTGTCGTAATCTCCCGCGCAGACACCCATGCCATACCCTTCATCGCCGACACCTGCTTCCTCTGTTATCTCCTCGAATTTCCCATTGCCCCTGTTTCGATACAGGACATTTTTCGGCACGCGCCGCTCCAAAAAACCCGGCAATACGGCCCCATTGACCAAGTATAGGTCTTCGTCGCCGTCGCTGTCGTAGTCTATAAAAGCCGCTCCCGAGCCATAGGTTTCTACGTAATAGAAACGACCGCTGCTGCCGTTCACATGCACAAAGTGGATGCCGGCAGCGGCAGTGGCATCGACGAATTTCGGCAGTGCATTTATAGCCAATTTGGGCTTGGACACAGTGGCTTCTGTCGATGGAGCGAGAGTTTCATTTGAGCACCCCACGATTAGTGCCATACCCCAGCTAAAGAGAACCGCAACGATGGGCATATATCGCGGGAAGTATGCAGTTGATGTAATTCCATTAATTGGCGCAGGCATCAGACTGCACAAGGGCATGTTTGCTAGGCGTTATTGCAATCCGGCAAACATGCTCAGAAACAGCACTAGATCCGTCGTCGTTTCGTCGCGGAAATCGCGCCGCTCCCAGCGCCCGCCGATGTTGGTCATCAAGCGATAGCCCAGATAGTCCGAGCGATTGGATAGCTGCGCAGCAATCACGAACTGTTCAAAATCGTCCACATATCCGGCGGGCAGCGGATCGGTGCGCCCGACTATGTTCCTGAAAATCTCGTACTCGATGCCGGACTCTAGGCGCATCGTGTTGATCAGTTCCTGCTGCCACACGAAGAAGAAAATTTCCGACAACTCGTTATTCTCCAATTCGTTTTCATCCGTGGGCGAGCGTTGTTTGTAGAGCTGTTTCCACCTAGGCCATAGCACGTGTTTACCCACTGGAATGGGTAGGTCCGCTTTGGTGATCAGCGCGAAGAGCTTCTCGTCCTGCCAGTTTGCTGGTTGCTGGTCTCCGCGCTGGTGATAGATTTCGTACTTCAGCTTGGTCTCCAGATTGAGCGGGGCGTATTTGCGCGTACGCGCACTCAGAAATGTGGTGTTGATCAGCGCATCTTGCGCGATCATGGGATCGACAAAGGGGCGCATATCGCCCCGCGTGCGCGGACTCTGCACCCACAGAATGATGTCTTCGGGGATATTGTCTTGGACGCTGCGAAGGCCGTTGTAGAGCTGCACCTGCAAACCGTGGCGAGGCACCTCATGAGTCAGCGTCAGCAGACCGTAGAGCGACTTGTTGCGGCGATTGCTGCTCAGCAGCCACTCGCGCATGCGACCGACCATTATGCGGCTGCCCGGCTTGAGTTCAGCACCACTGTAGAAGTTGTAACCGCGGTGGTCGCGAGGATACGGGTAGTCCGCTTCCTCGTCGTTCTCAAAGCGGTCAATTACTGTATTGTTGTTCATGTCCGTGCCGTGGAGAAACTCCAGCGGGTCGACATCGTAGCGCACAAAGGGCTCTAGATAGTCTGGCATGCCGTTGTCGTTCTGGTTGAAGTCCGACACTAGGTCGTTGTTTTCGTCGTAACCAGGAAAGACGGCTACGTCAGCCCGCTGGATCAGCAGGCGCTCCGACGAGGAACTGCTGAAGGTGCGCCTACGCCAGTCGGGAAAGCGGTCTTGGTCGTCGTTGTCGTCTACGAATTCGTAGACGTTGTTTACGGCACTTTCGTAGTTAATGCGCCCGTTGCTGTCGGGCACGAACATAAATGTCTGATAGCCCGGGTCCATGCTAAAAATTTCGCCATAGGCAAACCACGGGTACATATTGTGCGACGCCGTTGCGTAGTAGCCCTCCGCCCTCTCTTTCCCCAGTGCTTGATTGTAGGTGAAATTCTGGTTGGGAAAGCGGCGGTATTTGCGGTTGATATTGTATTCGGCGCGCAAGTTAAACCCGCCGAAGATGTCGTCGATTTCCATGGTGAGGCCGGCGACTTCGTTGGCCGTCGGCAAGCCGTAGCTAAAGCGCACCACGCGCTGATTGGAGCCGTCTTTGATGTTTTTCTTTGCGCGGGTGACGGGCAAAAATACGGGTTCGCCCGTGTTGTTAACCTGCATATTGGAAGTGACTTCAACGGCGTAGTCGTTGGCTAGGACCAACTCGATCTCGATCTTTTTAATCTCCTTGAAGTCGATGATCTCGTCTTCGTCGGGAATGGGCGTGAAGTCGCGCTCGATGTCATAGGTAATGATGATGATGTTGCCGCCGCTAGCCTCCCAGCGCCCCTGCCGCCGGATGCCGCCGTCTACCAGTGCCCGGTCGGAAATTTCGGGATGTTCCACGCCATTTATGTACACGCGGTGCAAAAAGAGCAATGCCCCCCCTTCGCTGTCCTCGGGCGAATCGTCGGACAGACGCACTAGGAGGCGCTGCACGTTGCCCGCCTGCAGGTTGCCGCCGAGCGTGCCCTTGAGAGAATTGTTACCGAAGCTCTCCGAGCTATTCCAGTGGCCGGCGTTGACGTAGGTGGTGCCCAACTTGATAAAATCGCCGATCTGGGCCGTGCCGCGCAGGCCAAGCAGATTGGTGAAGATCGTCCGCACCGTAGCTCCTTGGTCGCGGTTGGTCGCTGTGGCCGCTAGAGCGGGGTTGTCCGTGCGCGAGGCGAGTAGCGTCAGGGCGTATTTATCGGAGAGGAAATCCCACTGCACGCCGTTGAACAGCGGTTTGGAAAAGGTCATCGGCGTCAGCGTGGTCCTTAGCTGCTCGCCCACGGTCGACGCCATGTGGTATTGGCCCTTCGACGCCGTTGAAATGACTAGGTTATTGAACCAGTTGTTGAACTCCACGGACTTGTCGATCGCACTGCCCGTTTCCGTGGGGTGCTGCTGCTTCCACTCGTAGATCTTCCAGCCGCGCGTGATGTAACTGCCGTATATATCGTAAAAACGTTGGCCCTGCAGCACGATGTCGGTATAGCGCTCATAGCGATCCTTGGCGTAGTTGGTGTACTCCCAGTTCTTCCACCCGTAGATATCGTAGAGCGTCTGGGGCAGATACCATTTCCGCATAGTCGGCGTGATGGTCTGGGGCGATATCCGCACCCCGCTGGTGACATAGGGGTTGAGAAAGCCCGATTGCAGGCCTTCGGCTAACACTCCACCTGCCAAAAGGCAACCCGTTAGCAGAGCACCGAAAAACTTCCGGCCCATTTGTTCCCTCCCTTTTTTACCGCTGCGCAACACGTACTGTTTAATTATTAACTGATGTTACGCCGTCGTATCGTCAGCGGCTTCCTGCCGCCCTCTCTATGGCCTTCCCGCGTACGCGGAAATCCAGCAGACAGTTCCGTGTCGGCGAGGACGCTTTGTGCGTCCTTCCCGCGCACGATGCGGACCCCCGTCTGCCCGGGGACAGGCTTGGGCGCACTCCGTCGCATCGTCGCGTCGCTCAGCGGTTCGACGGAACGCACCCAAGCCCGAACCGCCGAGGGGTACGCTGGATGCCGGCTTATCACGCCTTACGGCACGGTGAAGCGCAGGCAGAATAAAAGCTGCGTAACATCAGTTATTAATAGGCCAAGCTAATGGTGCGATATACCGACTGATCTCCAGAGTCGGCTTCCATCTGGATGCGGCAGATATATACACCCGGCGGCAAAACCGCTCCCGCATCGTCCCGGCCATCCCACGCGAAACCCGCGGTGCCTCGGTCGAGCGTCCGCAGACGAGATCCGGTCAGGTCGTATATATCCACGTTGGGATCGCCCTCGATTTGGACCACGATAAAGTTGATTTGCGCCTCGTCATTTACTCCATCGCCGTTGGGCGTAACGACCGGAGTCACCTGCACATTGCGGAGCAAGCTCCCACCAGCCACGTCGGGCACAAAAACGATCATAGCGCGCGGCTCTAAGGGTTCGACGCCTTGGCGCACATTCCGCTGTCTGTCCCCTGCCCAGGCTTCAAAGAGGGTGGCATTGGTCGTTATCTGCGCGGCAAACTGTACTTCCACCGAATCCTCCCGCACCCGCTCCGGTAGTCCGATTCTTAGCAGCCCGTCCGCTAGTTTAACTTCCTTCGGCTGCACACTCTGTCCGCCGACTCGTACGCCAACTCCTTGCACATCGCCCGGCACTTGGATGAAGACCTCGTCAAAGCCTTGGTCGTTGCGCTCAAAGGCCGGTTGCAGCAAATACGTAAAGTGCTGCAGCGAATCTAGGACGACCTCGCGCGGCAATATGCGTGCGGCAATGCCACCACTGACGAGCGGATCGTCGAATTCCAGAGTCAGGGAGCGCAGTACCGGCGTTAGTTGCGGATCGTTGTTGGCTAGGCGAACCTGTAGTTGCAGAAATTGTCTGGGCGTAGGCGAGAGGAATGCCTCTGCGGGAAAATCATAGGGGTGACTCCAGCCGCTCCAATCCGGCCCTTTGAGCTTGATGGTGTCGATGCGCCCGCGTACGCTCTTGGGCAGCTTACCAAAACGAGCCGAATCCAATTCCGTGCCGTTCTTGTGGTAATACTTCTTTTGCCGTTCAAAGGTATTGCCCGTCTGCGAGCGAATTTCGATATGTGTGCCGGCGGGTAAATCGGCGTCCCACGACAGCTTGCGTACGCTCTTCATGGATCCTAGGTCAATGAAATCCGACACCATTTCCGTCGCCGCCACGTGCCCCTCGCCGTAGAGCAGGTATTCAAAAACCGACTGGCGGATCTGCAGGCGCGTCGGAATGCCGCTGCGGTGGTAGAAGAGATAGCGGATTTTTCGCGGCGGGAATGCAAAGTGATACGACTGTTGAAAGGGCAGTATATCGTTGAATACGTCGCTGAGTTCTTGGTAGTCGAAATTGCTGCGGATGCGATCGCTGGTCAGGCCGCTGGCCGGCGTGCCGTCCGAGGTGGTGAGGATAAATAGCTTGGCCCCGTTGGAGTAGGAGCCACGAGACCCCTCTTCGACAGTCAGGTCTAGGTGGGAAAGGTGGTCTACCCAGAGCGTGGCACCCAGATCCCATTCGAACCAATCGCCGTCTTCGACGTAGGTCCTGAGATTGCCCTCCTTGGCTTGGTCGCCACCGACGGCAACTCGCCAGTTGGTATTGACATCCCCGTCGAAGATCATACCGATCTTATCTCCGCTCCGCCCCGCTCGCACCGCTCCGCCCCGTTCCACCGTACCTATGGCGAGATTATCTCCCAGGGCATCCACTTCGATCTCAGCCAGTGCCGCTCCCGGGTTCTTTTCTGTGGGCACTAGGCGCACGTGGTGGACGAGGGCAAAATCCAGCGTGTCCTGCTCTATGAGATGTTCTCCGCTGGCCAGACCGAACTCAATTCGTTTTAGATCGACCTCAAAAACGCGCTCTACATTGGGAATCGTGGTGACAGCGACCGGGTTGTAGGTTACGCCAAAACGCGTATCTACTCCGTTGCTTATATAAGCCGTGAAATTGCGAAAGGGCTTGGCGTCGAGCGTGTCTGGAAAGACAAGGCGCAAATTGTGCGCCAATACCGGCCGGCCGAGGTCGATTTCGATCCACCAATCTTCCAACGGATCGTCGGCGGACGGCTGCCACCAAGTCGATGGGTCTTGGTCAATGATATTAGCCGCATCTTGGGGGTTTGAATGGACTTGGTGGATGCCTCCAAAAACCTGTTTCTTGCCCTCGCTATGGGAAAACTCTGCGGCATTGGCTACGGCATTTATATCGCGGCGCATCCACGCTAGGCTGATGCTGCCGTCGTCGGCAATTTCCAACGTGCCCTTGGGAATGGTCCACGTCTGCCAGTCCGCCGGGCTGCTCAGGCGCAGCTCGGCGGACTGGGCACCTGCTGCACACAGAGTGGCGACGAGCAAAATACGAATCGCAGCGAATTTTCTCATGGTACATCCTTGGAAGCGTTTAGAACACATACGCAACGCGTTTAGTAGGCCACCGCAATGGTGCGCGTGCGCGTGAAGGCACCCGCGTCTGTCTCGACAGAAAGTCGGGCGAGGTATAGGCCCGGAGCCACGCGCCCCGTCCCCTCTCCCCGTCCATCCCATTCTTCGACATAACGCCCTTCGCTTCTGGAATCGGCCGATAGCGTTCGCACTTTGCGTCCGCGCAAATCGTAGATTTCAAAGACCACTTGGCTGGCCTGTACGCCCAGTAGTGAATAGGCCAGTTCAAGCATGTCGTTGCGCCCATCGCCATTCGGCGTCACTACGGTCGATCCCACGTCTAATGCTCTCAGCACATCTAACTCCTCTCTCAGTGCCAGCACCTCGATGGAATTGGTCGATACCTCTGCGTTGGCATCTCCGGGGTCGATAGATTGGGGCTGTCCTTCTCCCCCCACGACAAACACTTCGCCCTGAAACAGAGCGTTAAAACTGAAGATGCCCGTTTTGAACAGCAGCCGCAGCGGTCTATTGTCTTCGGCCGCGATGCGGTTGGACGGAAAATAGACGATTAACTCACCCTGTTTTTCCGCGATGCTGTCGGGCTCCACAGCGACCAAGGGGTCGCCCATTTCCAATCCTATAAACTGGACTCGGGTCGGGGTTTGCAGCCTTAAAGCATCAAAACCCGACTTGGTCGCCGACTCAAACTCGGCCCGCACGTCAAAAGTGAAAATACGCTCCTCGCCCAAGGGCACTTCCGTCTTGCGCCCGAGCGGCTGTGGTTCGCCCTGTAATGCGACCTCTCCGATGACCGCATCGACCAGCAGAGGTGAGTATTCTACGACCAGCGAATCCATGCGGCTATAGGTGAACAAATCATCGCTCTCCATCGTGAAGTTGACTTTGATATACTGCCGATTATCCGGCGAAAGGATCTCTATGCCCTCGCCTCCAGACGCTTTTTGCGGCACCGACCAGAAGCTCCAGTTGTCCACATCGGGCCGCTCCGGCCCTCGGGCTCCAGGGCGCACATAATCGTCGCGCGGTGCTTTATTCCATTCGGCAAAACTCACTTCGCGCTCTGTCCTCAGCTCGGTATAGATGCTGTAGACCTGTGGCGTATCGTCCCGGCCGGTCTGGGTTTCCAGCGAAAAGAAGATGGGATTTTCTGCCAAAAGTTCGGGTTCGCTGTCTATGCTCTCTTTGGAAAACCCGTTGAAATAAGGTATGATCCGCCCGAAGTTGACCGGCTTGCCGATGTCGATCACCTTGGAGATGTATTGCGATTTTTGCACAAAACCCTCGCCATAAAACTCCACCTCGGCAATGACGCCTAGTTCCGGGAAGTTTAAGAAAATGAACTGTAGGGGCTGGGTGGGAAAACGAGCATTGGCGATGCGCGTGGTTTGGTTGAGATTCTGCTCCAGTAAAAGGTCAAAACGCCCTTGCTTGAAGTGCTCTCCATCAATTGCGGCCCAAACTTCATACAGCTTGGGATAGGCGTTTTTGAGTGGCAAACCCGGCGTGATCCGCTTGCGGTCGTCGGTCTGTGTGCGTCCTTCTGCCGGAGAAAAAAAGCGGAGGCGGTTGATGGGCAATTCCCAACCTAGGTTGTAGTAATAATAGCCGGAGACAATGGCCACTGAGCGGGTCGTGTCGCCATCTACTGTATATATAAAGCCGTTATCTCCCAGGACCTCGGGCTGACCGGGAACGAGGCGTGCGGCCTGCATCCCGCCCCGCTCTCCCCCCCAGGGATTGCCGAAGACATCGGCGCGCGAGCTGCCCTTCTTCTCGCCCAGCGCGATATTGACATCTGGGTCCAATTCGTAGGGCTGCAGACTGCCGTTCACGACCCACATGCCGCCCATCAACTCGGCTAGTTCTTCCCAGCCTTTATCTCCTATGCCCAGCACCAATCGCTCTACCTGTGCCTCTGCAAAACAAGGGGCTAAAAGCAAAAGAGCTAGTGCTACTTTGTGCTTCATGCTCAGTTTTCCGCGTTTAAATGGGCATTAATAGGCCACGTGGATCAGGCGCATGCGGTTGACTTCGTCGGCCGCCGCTTCTATCGAGGCTCTTGCGATATAGGTCCCTGGTGGCACCAGATCGCCGGCATTGTTCGTTCCGTCCCAGTGCCACTGGGTATAACGTCCGGCGGTCAGCGCATCGGAAAGCACGTTTTTTATTAAGCGACCCGAAAGATCGTATACGAGCAGTTCCGCAGCGACGGACTGCACTAAATGGATGAGCACAAAAGAGAAGACGGACGAATCGTTTATGCCATCGCCATTGGGCGTTATAGCCGGCGGAGAAACGGCAAAGGACTGTAGTACGCTTTCGCCGCTGGCGAGGAAAATTACCTCCTGCGAATCCGTGCCTACTTCCCGCGTTGCGTCGCCCTCGGCAATGCGCTGGGGAAGGCTGCCCATCGTATCCAGAAGCTGTCCTATAAACTGGGTGGAAAAGAGCAGAGCCTGCGAGCGAAACGTAATCCGCAGACGCCCGTCTTCTCCTGTACTAATGCGCCGGGACGGGAAATAAACGCGCAAACCCGTATCGTCCACGCGTACGCTATCCGGCTGTATCTCCTCCAACTCGTGCCCCATTTCTAGTTTGAGAAACTCGGGCTGTATCAGCGTCGAGATATGCACGCCGTCAAAGCCCGTTCCCTCGCCCAAGTCGGCCTTTATGTCGTAGGTAAAAACCGTATCTCGACCGGCCGGAACGGACGCACGCCCACCGGCCGGAAAGGGATCGTCCAATAGAGCCACTTCGCTCAATGCCAGCGCGGCCAGTGGCGGCGTATGTACGATGGCTAGGCTATTGACCTGCATGCTGGCGGAGGTATTGCCCTCAAAGCGCAGGCGCACCTGGAAAAAATCGCGCGGCCCCGGCAGATCCAGCGGAATGGAGTACGTACCGCTGGAGTCGGCGATGAGCGGCTCCGTCCAGGAGGACCAGTGCGTGGCATCCGGGCGAATGCTGCCCTTGAGGATTGACGGCAGCTCGTCGTAATCTTCTTTGCTGACCAACGCTTCCGACTGGGTCTCTACGTCGGCTATCTGGTAATAATCGAGAGGCGTTTCGTCAACGCCGTTGCGTATCTGCACGATCACCCGCACTTGCTCATCGGTGCCCGCGCTGCTTTCGCCTTCCTTGGACAGCGAAACTTTGCGCACGCGAAAAGTCAATGCACCGTAGTTGACAGGCTGTGCAAGCTGGATGAGCTGTGTTTCGTAGAGCCCACGCGGCACAAAGCCTTCGCCGTGTACCTCGATTTCCGCCAGTTCAAAGGGGTTCGATGAAAGCACTCTGAGCTGAATAAAGCGCACCAGTTGAGTCGGGAAGCGCACATCCACTCTTGGATCGCGGTTGATAGTCACTTGGCGAACGGCCTCGTAAACGGGCGAGTCATTGGCGTCGAAAGTGCGCCCGTCATTGCGTGATATCTCGTAGCCGGCGACGAACTCATCCTCTCCTTCACGGGGGTAAAAAACAACTTGGCTAACTGGGAACGAAGCTCCGAGATCCAGAAAAAAAATGCGTCCGCGCTGATTGACCCCCACTTCCTTAAAGCGATTTTCCGTGCTGGTCGTGCCATCCCCGTCCACTAGGACTTCAGACCCCTCAATGCCCAATGCCGAATTGTTCCACACCTGTCCGTTGCCCTCGGCGATAAAGCTGCTGGGTGCGCCGACTCCCCAGACTATAAACTGAGTTATATTTTGATCGAGTGAAAAGCTGGCCGGTCCCAAGGCCTGTCCTTCGCCTACGACTACCCCTGCCATAGTCTGCGCTGGCTCTTCCCAGGCTTGCCCATCTAGGCCGACTCCCCAGACATCGGCTCGCAGTTCCGCCGTTCCAATCCAGAACGACAGGATCAGCCCGACCAAAACAGTTCGCCTAAAGGAAGCCATCATTGCTTATTCACCAGTTCGGGCGGTGGCTGAAACCCCTTAAACACCTCGCGCTGAAAGTGAAAGGTCAGATCCTTGGTCTCCACGGGCTCGTTGCGGTAATTGTATCGCAATGCAATGTCCCTAACGTGGATAGAAAACTCCGTCACGTCGGGTGCCAAGCTCGGAAAAACGACAAAGCCCTCTGCCTCCTGACCGCTGAAGACGATCTGCTCCTGAAACATAGTACGCTCGAGCACGTCTTCGCGCTCGTTAAAGCGCCGGTATTCGTTGCCGGCATATCCCTGAATAAACGAATAGTAGTATTCTAGGATCTGCAACAGTTCTAAAGGCGCGTACTTGCGATACCCATCCTTTGAAACTAGCTCGATCTTGAGGGGATCGACACCGACTTTGGGGTAGGCGTAGTTTTTAACTTTTAGCAGCCATACGCTGTGTTTGGGCGGCGTCCACTCTTCGCCCATGCGCTTCCAGTCGCCAAAAGTATAGGGATTGGTGGATACGGGCCCCTGCGTGGAGTGCTGTGGGAATTTGCGGTTCAATTCGGCGTCGGTCATGGGGCGCAGACCGATCTCCAGACGCTCGAACGAATAGGTGATCAAGCCATCGTCTTTAATCACCATATCGGCCTCCTGTTGTCCCTGCGGAGTTGGTTGAATTGGCCCATCGAAATAACGTCCACATCCTGCCAACATCACTAGGAAACAAAGCCACGCACCGAACCGTATCATCGCGTTAACCTCGGGAAGTGTACATTGCACTGGCGGTTCTTGGGCGGCGGCAGATGCCGCCGCCCAAGCTGTGGTCAAAGGACCGTTCGGTTAGTCTTTGAAGGTCGCTTTGATTTTTGCCCAGCTCTCGGATTCCACTGCGGTGCCCCCGCTGTCGGCGCGATCGTACTCGTCCTCGCCAAGCAGCGTATATTCCGAGCAGACATCACAGTTGCCCGAAGCGCCGTCCTCGCCGGTCGTTGCTAGCTGATGCGTGCGGCGGTCTTCGGGATTATCCGCCTCGTTCAACTGATAGGTCAGGCGGATGATCTGCCCAGCCTCGTTTTCGTGGCGGATGCTGTTATCCGCACCGTCCAACGACGCGTAATCCCAGAGGGGAAGGCTGTACTCGTAGTTGACCGTGACGTTGGTCGAACCCGTGGTCGCTCCCGGAGGATTGGTCGTCACTCTGGACTCGGCGAACTCGTCCATCCAGTGGATTTCCTCGACCACCTGCCAGCGCAACCACCACGATCCGTCGCCGCCATAGGGCGTTTCATACACGCCGGGAACAGGCAGGTGCATGGTAAACTGCTGCCCCTCGGCACGCGTACCCGACTCGCCGTCGCCGTCGTGCGGACCGCCGCTGGCGTTGGCGTCGGTGATGATCTCGAGATCATCGTCGCGCCAGCCGTCGTCAAAGACGTCCGAGGTGGCGACTAGAGTATCGTCAGTGGCGCGTACAAATCCGTAGAGCTTGTTGTCTCGGTCCGTGCCTGTCCACGCCGTCATAATGGCCACGTCGAGGTCGCTCTTGTCCAGCTCTTCGGCCTTCTGGATTTCGTACATCTCGTCGGGACCAACGGTGAAATTGGCGTCGAACCACGCCCAGTCGCTATCGTCGCCATCAATGGTGATGGTGACATCAGCAGGCACCTCTAAGGCAAAGTAGCCAATGCCGTTGGCATTGGACTGGCCCCAGGCGAAACTCGCCAGTACCACGGACAACATCGCTGCTATGAGTGCGTTTTTGCACATACTTTTCTCCTTATCTGCCTTATCTGATGGAATTAGAGATATTGCTCTTTCTGCTCCTACAGTTGCAGTTGCGAACGCTGTATCCATTCACCTCCTTCCGCATTTAGAGTAGAGAACTCTGGGCTCGTCTAGGCGTAGAAACGCAGAGCCGCTATTTTTCTAGGTTAGAAAGGGCCTGTTCATCGATAACTATCTCAATCCTATATTTATGCCTCAACTCATCTAGATAACTATTAAAATCTTCTTCAATCGCGTACCGATGGGAGTAGCGCAATTGACGCCATATTCTGGACTGCACCTTGGGTGCAGAAAAAGAGAGGGTCTTTTCCGGGCGCATTGCCAGCACTTCGAGCACGAGATACCCCTTCATATTGCCGCTCAACTGGATGGGGAGCGGTCCCTTGATGCCGCCAGCCGGTACGCCCCGCACAGCCTGGATCATGGTGGCCATAGCACCTTGGGCTGTCGCTGTGTCAGCCAGCGTGAAGTTAAATATGTCGAACTGACGTACGCGTCCTTTGAATGCCGGATACTCGCGCATGATCTCGGCCATATCCTCGCCGGTGCCTACGCGTTGGGCGATGGCGTACGAAGCCGTTTCCGAATCGACTAATGCACCGGCAAAAAACGTGCGCACCGGCAGAGTGAATTCCCCTGATAGGTCCCGATATAGAGTGCGCCGCTGTTCCTCTGTGACGAAGCGCTCTTCTACTTCCGTTCGCCGCAGCACCTCGACCATGGCCTCTTCGCGCTTATCCCGGACGAACTGAATCACGGCTTCCTCGCGATCCAACCCCCGTTGTTGGGCCAGCAGAGGCAGCAGGATTTTGTGCAGTGCTTCGTCTTGGGCAAATTCGACCACGGCGGTGCTGTCTATGGCATGGGGACGACGCTTGGGTTCGGCCTCCTCTACCAAAGCTATATACGCGTTCAGGTCAATGCTCCCTCCACTATAGCGTAGCAGGATGCGTGCGTGGTCTCCTGCCTCTAGCATGGGCACACCGCCTTCAGCCAATCGCCCCCGCTGCAGCAATACGCCCAATGCCTGTACATCTACTGAAAAACCAAAGTGCGTTTTCTGGTCGGCTAAATATTTGGACCAGCGATCTTTTTTTTGCTGCTTTTCCAGCGTTTGGCGCAGCATCTTCTTTTGGCGCTCAAAACTGATGTAGCGCTCTTCAGCGGCCTTGATCAGGTGGTAGGTTCCCTGCGAGTTGTGGTACGGTTCGGACACTTGGCCGATCTGCAGGCGAAAAAGCTCGGTGACGAACCCGCTGTGCTGTGCTTCTTCCTCTTGCCAGAAACCCGTGTCCCCACCCTTGACCGCCGATGTGCGATCGAGGGACTGCTCGTGCGCTAGTATCGCAAAATCGGCACCTTGCCGTAGCTGCTCTTGCACGGCCCGGGCTTCTTCGAGACTGCCTACCTGAATATGACTCGCCCGCACTTCCCGCTTTTTGTGTAATCCGCTCTGATGGAAATGCAACCGGAGTTCCTCTTCCGATATAGAAACATCTCCCGTGACTTCCCCGTACAGACGCTCGACCAGCCTCCGGTTGCACACCTGTTGTACGCTTGCGACCACGTCGGGGTGCTGATCCAAACTCTTCGCCTTGGCCTCTAAGACCAGAATCTTGCGATCGATAAAAGGCTGTAGCCTTTCCCGGGCATTACCCGCTGCAAACCGGCGCATATTGCGCTCGGCGCGGAGCAAGTCATCTACCAGAATGACCCCGCTCCCGACTCTGGCTAGCACGGCTGAATTCACAGCCCATAAATCGACAGCCATCAGCCCGACAAGCGCCGTCACGACCCAGCAGGTAGCCATCTGTCCGGCGCAAACCGGCCCCTTTTTGTCGTAACCAATCCAATGCTCATAAAGCAGTTATGTTCTATATACAGCATACAGCATACAGCCTGTGAATGCCCGTCTTATACAGGGTTTTCGACATCGAAGGTGAAAAGCATGAATAGTTAAGAAAAGGCCCTGTGTCAAGCGGCTTCTTCCATGTCGAGATATCAAGCCGAGTTGTTACCTTGTTCAATATGTGCGTTAATAACAAACCCGTTCGGTCAACATTGCGTTTCCGGCTCATTTTAAAGGCCAACGGGCCTAGCATATAACTCGATATTTTTTGTCTTGTACTGTGCCCTAAGTGTGAGCTTGCTCTAAGGCAGCGTACTCGCCGATGATCCCATCGTACGCGGCTACGGCCTTTGGCTCCGGTTCGATGGTCGATCCGGCGACCGGCTGCGCGAATGGCTCGATAACTTCCGCCCACGAGAGTGCGTGGCCGGCTGCGGATTGATGGGCGTGAGCGGCGCGCAAGGCAGCACCTAGAGCCGCTGAATTAGTGGTCGCGAAGCGGTGGACCGGGCAGTTGTGGACATTGGCGAAGACGCGGAGAATTTCGGCGTTGGCCGAAGCGCCGCCGGTGACGTAGAGCGAGGAAATTTCTACTCCCATCCAGCGTGCGTGGATGCGCGAGGAAAGGGCTTGGGCCTCGATGACGGCGCGGACATTGGCCGGCGCGTCCGCCGGGTTGAGTTGGGCGCGGACCACCTTGGGCTGTGGTACCTTGGGGACGATTTCCGGCGCGAAGTAAGGAAGCATGAGTGCGCCGTTGTTGCCCGGCGGCGTGGCGTGCAAGGCTTGGGTAAACTGCTGCCAGTTCATGCCGTATTGGTCTCGCACAGCCTCGCGGGCCAAGCTGCCGTTGAGATAGCACGTCAGGGCCATGTAGTGCTCGCCGTCGGGCGAGGCAAAGACTGCGCCTTCGCCGGTTTTTGAGGTGCGCGGCTGATCCATGCAGGCAAACAAGGTATCCGACGTACCTAAGCTCAGGGCTACTTGGCCCGGGGCGACGAGACCGAGGCCGATGAGGCTGCACGGATTGTCGCCCGAAAAAGGCAACACGAGGCAGTTTTCTGCAAAGCCGTAGCGACCCACGTGATAAGGGCTGATGGGGCCGACGGGCTGGCCGGAGGGGGCGATGGGCAGGAGTTTGGCGGCTAGGTCGTCGGCCGTAGCGTCGAGCGCACGTGCGCTCCATTGGTATGCGGCAATGTCCATCATGTTGGTGCCGCTGCCGTCGCCTGGGTCAACGCCGACGAGTTGTCCAGCGAGCAGGCTAGCGACATAGGAGCTGACCAAGCCGATATACGCAGTGTCCGCGTACGCAGCGGGTTCGGTCTGGTAAAACTTGCGGATCTGCGGACCGCTGAACCGCTCAAAGGCCGCGTTGCCCGTGAGCGCGAGCAGGCTTTCGCGGCCGCCGACGCCCGCTTCGATCTCGGCGCATTGCGAGGTCGTGGAAGTGTCCATCCAGATGGGGGCGGTTGGGCGGGCGAAGATGGCGGCGAGCTGATCTTTGAGCGGCTGGCCGGGCGACAGACGCGCTAAGGCCGGGCCAGCACTGGCGTTGAGATAGACGGTGCCGTGCTGCTGCCCGCTGCCGCCGACGGCCCGCACTGCGCCGAGATCGTGGCCTTGGTCGGCGAATGTTTGCAGGAGCAGGTCCAGCGCTTCGGCCCACATCAGGGGTGCGCTGTGGATTGCGCCCCCGCCGAGATCGAAGACGCCGTTGACGACTCCATAAGCGGCTTTGAAATGCTCGTCGAAGTTGATGGACACTTTGGCGACAATGGCGCGCTGCTCCGCATCGATGAGCAGGCCGGTGATGGATTGGGTGCTAGAGTCGATGCCCAGATACTTGCTCATAGAAATGCTCCGACGTAGTTTTTATGAACTATTCACCACCAAAATTAACAAACAAACGCGCTGGGGAGAACAAAACCAATGGAGGCAGTGGCGGCGCAGCCCGAAATCGCGGGGACGCTGGCGATAGTGGACCCGGAAGTCGAGGCTATCATTCGCGCTGAAAACAGGCGTCAGCACAACAAAATTCGCCTGATCCCATCTGAAAATTATGCCAGTCAGGCCGTACTCGAAGCGACGGGTTCGATCTTGACCAACAAGTACTCCGAAGGGTACGCAGGTGCCCGCTATTACGAGGGCCAGCGAGAAATCGACAAGATTGAGCGGCTCTGCGTCGAGCGCGCCAAGGAGGTTTTTGGGGCCGAGCACGTCAATGTGCAGCCCTATTCGGGCTCGCCGGCCAATCAGGCCGTGTACGTCGGCCTGTGCGCACCAAGCGATACGGTCATGGGCTTGGCGCTGGCGCACGGAGGCCATCTGACGCACGGCGATCGGGTCAGCATCTCGGGGATGCACTACAAATCCGTGCAATACGGAGTGTGCCGGGACACCGGCCAGATCGACTTCGACCAAGTCGAAAAGCTGGCCAAAGAGCACCGACCTAAGCTGATCTTCTGCGGGGGCACGGCCTATCCGCGCATCGTTGACTTTGCTCGCTTTGCCGAGATCGGGCATTCGGTAGGTTCCATCGTGGTCGCCGACATCGCGCATATTGCCGGATTGGTGGCCGCCGGGGTGCATCCCAGCCCTGTGCCACACGTGGATGTGGTAACTACTACTACTCACAAGTCGCTACGGGGGCCGCGCGGTGGGATGATCTTATGCCGGGCGCAGTACGCTGAGGCCCTCGATAAGGCGGTGTTCCCGGGATTGCAGGGTGGGCCGCACAACAGCACCACAGCGGCGATTGCCGTGGCGCTCAAGGAGGCGATGAGCGGAGAGTTTAAGCGGTATGCCCAGCAAATCGTCGCCAATGCCCAAGCCTTGGCTGCCGCTCTGTCGGCGCGGGGTTTTGCCCTCAGCTCGGGCGGCACCGACACCCACCTAATCCTCATGGACATGACCGATAAAGGCATTACTGGTTATGCGATGGCCAAGGCACTGGACGCGGCGGGCATCGTCTGCAATTTCAATCGCGTACCCTTTGATCCGCGGCCGGCGCGCAAGCCCAGCGGCATTCGCATCGGGACGCCTGCGATTACTAGCCGGGGCTTTGGCGCCGAGGAAATGAAGCGGTTGGCCGAGTGGATGGACCGGGTGGCCCAAGTCCGGGCCAATAAAGCACTGGCACTCGACGACCGAAAAGCGGAGTACTCCGAGGTAGCGGCAAAGGTGCGGGCACTTTGCGCTCGCTTCCCAGCACCCGGCTTACTCTACAACGGCGAGGGACGGCCACTCTAGGTCTATTTATCGGACTTTCCTAGAATAAGGACTGTTTAATCAGTGGTTAGTGGTTAGTGGTTAGTGGTTAGTGGTTAGTGGTCCGTACCATCCGCCCCCTTGGCGACGGGTCCCGGAACATCGACGCGGGGGGCCGCGCTGGTCCGGACGAGGGCTACGGGCCAGCCGAGTGAAACCGCCTACATGAAACCTGAATGCCCAACCGTACACTAGGAAATTCCGTTATTTATAATGAATATATATCGAGAACTAGGCGTTGAGCCGATCATCAACGCGGTGGGGCCAGCGACGCGATTGAGTGGATCAATTATGCACCCGGAGGTCGCCGAGGCCATGCGGCAGGCTTCGGAACGCTGCGTGGATATAGCGCAGATGCAGGCACGAGCCGGGGAGGTTATCGCCGAGATCACCGGCGCGGAGGCCGGGTACGTGACGAGCGGGGCGGCGGCGGGCTTGTTGCTAGGAACGGCCGCTTGTGTGACTGGATTGGATCCAGGAAAGATGAACCGCTTGCCGGACACATCCGGGATGAAGAACGAAGTGATCATGGCGCGCAGCCACCGAAACTTCTACGACCACGCGGTGCGCTCGGTGGGGATCGAGTTGGTGGAGGTGGGGATTGCCGACCGCTTTTCCGGGGCGGGCGTCCGCGACGCGGAAGGGTGGGAGATCGAGGCGGCGATTACCGAGCAGACGGCGGCGATCGCGTACGTGGCGTACGCACACACGCAGCCATTGCTGGAAGAGGTGGTGGCTGCGGCGCGCAAGGGCGGTGTGCCGGTGATTGTGGATGCGGCGGGGCAGTTGCCGCCGGCGAGCAACCTGCAGCGCTTCATTGCCGCCGGGGCCGATCTAGTTGCCTTTAGCGGAGGCAAAGCCATAGGCGGGCCACAGGCTTCGGGAATTTTGTGCGGGCGGCGGGATTTAATCGCCGCGGCCGCGCTGCAACATCAGGACCTCGATGTGATGCCCGAGCTGTGGGATCCGCCGGCGAGTTTGATCGACAAGTCGCAGCTACCCGGGGCCCCGCAGCATGGTATTGGGCGGCCCTGCAAGGTCGGCAAGGAGGAGATCGCGGGGTTGGTGAAGGCGCTGCGTCTTTTTGTGGCCGAGGACCCGGTGGCGCGGCGGCGGCGCTGGTATGCGCCGATGGAAGAACTGGTCGCCGCGTGTGGAGCGCTGCGACACGCCGAGATCGCGGTGGTAGCCGACCGCAAGCGCGCCGAGATTCCGACCGTGCGGCTGGTGCTCGACGAGGAGGCCGCCGGCATGACAGCGCTGGAACTGGTCAAGGCACTACAGGAAGGTCAGCCGCCGATTGCCGCCAACCCGACAGATGTGTACGAAGGTGCGGTGATTTTTGGGCCGATGTGTCTCAAGGAAGGCGAGCCGGAGCAGATTGGTCGGCGGCTCAGGGAGTTGCTCGGCTAGGCAGCTAAAACTGCGCCCCCCAATAGGCGGCCCCTAGCAGTGCAGTCTTGTCGTTGAGCACGACGTGGACGGGCATGGCCGCGAGGGGCACACCCATGCGGCCTTTGTCCATAAAACCCTCCATAAAGCGGCCGTCGCGCAGCTTGGCGAGGATCTTGGGCGCGATGCCGCCGCCGACAAAAACCCCCCCCGAAGACATCAGCTTGAGCGCCAAGTTCCCCGCTTCGCGGCCGTAGAGGAGCGCGAAGAGGTCGAGGGCCGTTACGGCTAGCGCGGAGTGACCTTCGAGGCCGGCGCGAGCGATGGCGTCAGCGCGGTCGGGCTGTGCTGCCTCCAAGGTCAAAGAAGCGTCAGCGCGGTCGGGCTGCCGCATGCACAGAAAGTCGTAGATCGCGGCCAAGCCTTGGCCCGATACCACCCGTTCCCAGCTAACGTGGCCGTAGCGCTCGTTGAGGAAACGCCAAAGCTCGACTTCGAGCGAGGAACTTGGCCCAAAGGTCGCGTGGCCGCCCTCAGAGGCGATTGCTGCGTAGCGGCCCTCAGCCCAGCACAAGCCCCCCTCACCCAGTCCGGTGCCGGCGGCAATGACGGCGATGTTGCCCTTTGGGTCGCGTTGACCTTCGTTGAGCAGACACAGGTCGTCCGACTCCAACACCAGGGTGCCGTAGGAAGTCGCTTGTAGGTCGTTGAGCAGGAGAACTTCGCTGCCGTTGAGCACCGCGGAAATTTCGCTGGGGTCGATGAGCCAAGGTAGATTGACGGCGCGGACGGGAAGCTGATGGACGGGGCCGGGTACGCCTAAGACCGTGCGGCTGGGGGCTATCTGCGTCTCGTCGGCGAATGCCTTGAGCAGCGCACCGGCACTGGGGTAGGACGCAGTTTGGTAGCGCCGCTCGACGAGGGGGTCAAAGCCTTGGGCGGTTGGGTCGAAAGCGGCGAGGTACGTTTTGGTGCCGCCGACATCACCGGCGATGATCACAGGGGCCAAGCCTCCCCGAGTAGGTCGTTGGCTTCCTCCGGGCCGGCAGCACCGACCGGACAGGAGGGCACCTCGCCCGATGAAGGTGCTTGCCAAGCGTCGAGGATGGGCGTTAGGAATGCCCACGATTTATCGATCCAGTCGCTGTCTGAGTAGAGCGTCGCGTCGCCGAGCAGGCAGTCGAGAGTCAGAGTTTCGTAGGCTTCGGGCGTGCGTCCGCCGAACGAATCGGCGTAGCTGAAATCCATGTTGACGGTGCCCAAGTGGACATCGGGACCAGGGATCTTGCCGTTGAAGGAAAGCGAGATGCCCTCTTCGGGCTGGATGCGGATGGTGAGGGTGCTAAGGGATAAGACGTCGGCTTGGGCGAAAATGAGGTGTGGGGGCTGGTGGAATTGCAGGGTGACCGTGCTGGTGCGCTTGGCCATGCGCTTGCCCGTGCGCACGTAGAACGGCACCCCTTGCCAGCGCCAGTTGTCCACGGTGAATTCGAGGGCGGCAAAGGTCTCGGTGCGCGAGTTTGGGGGCACATCTTCTTCCTGTAGGTAGCCCGGCGCGTTCTCGCTGGGTCCGTACTGGCCGCGGACTGCATAGCGGTCAACTTGGCCGATGCGGATGGAGCGGATTGCCTTGAGTACCTTGAGCTTTTCGAGGCGTACGCTCTCGGCGTCAAACGAGGAAGGCGGCTCCATAGCAATGACGCAGAGAACCTGCAAGAGGTGGTTTTGGGTCATGTCGCGCAAGGCACCCGATTGGTCGTAGTAGCCGGCGCGGTGCTCCACACCGACGCGCTCGGCAGCCGTGATTTGCACGTGATCGATGTAGTGCCTGTTCCACAGCGGCTCAAAAATTGAATTGCCGAGGCGAAAGACGAGGATGTTTTGCACGGTCTCCTTGCCGAGGTAGTGGTCGATGCGATAGATCTGCTCTATGGAGCGCTTGGTTGAGTTTGCGGGTCGAGTCGTAGTCGTGGCCGAAGGGCTGCACCAGCCTTGGCGGTCTTGGTGTTGGTAGCTGAGGCCGGTGCGCCCTACCTGCTCGACGATATCGAGGTATATCTGCGGCGGCACCGAGCAGTAAAAGCAGCGATTGCCCTCGGTGCCGCATTCGCGATCGAGGGTTTCGAGCCGTGCTTTGAGCGTGGCATAGGTCGCCGCGCACGTAGTGGAACTTGGCGAGGAAGGCGTCGTGTGCACCGACGAATTCGGCCAAGGACTCCCGCATCTTTTGGCGGAAGCGGTCATCGTCCCAAGCGCGGCGGGCTACGCCCACTAGGTGAAAGGCTTGAGGCAGGCGACCCTGGTGCTGCAAGTGCCAGATGGCCGGCACCAGTTTGCACCGGGTCAAGTCGCCCGAGGCACCAAAGATGACGAGGGCACAGGGGTCGGGGATGCGTTGTTGGATCATAGTGTATGGTATATGGTATAATAAAAAAGGCCACAGCGTCCGCCATGGCCCCCCACACCGCCTCGTGTGAGTTTTGCAAATATACAAGCGTGGGCGAAAATCAACAAGTCGATTGCGCCGCTCAAGGCGTTGTGCGTAGCTGCCCTGCTGTTGATATTAGCGCGGCCAATTTTAATGCGAGGAAATTGTCTGCAGAAGGGTACGCGGTGAGGGTACTCGACAACTTGAGCACGGGGCGGCGCGAAAACTTGGCCAAAATCCTAGGCGAGATAGAGTTTGTCGAGGGCGATATCCGCGACGCAGCCTTGCTCGCCGAAGTGGTGCAGTAGGTCGATTGCATCCTACACCACGCAGCCATCGGCTCGGTACCAGCTTCGGTTGATCAGCCCCTCGTCGAGCAGGAAGTCAACGCCGTGGGGGCACTGCGGCTTTTGGAAGCGGCGCGGCAGGCCGGGGTCCGCCGCGTGGTTTTCCCTCTTCGGCCGCAGTGTATGGCAATAACCCGCAAATGCCCAAGCGCGAGGACATGCCGCTCGAACCCGAGTCGAAAGTCATGGGCGAGCACTACGCCCGCGTGTACAGCCGGCTCTACGGTTTGGAGGTGGTTGGCTTGCGCGACTTCAATGTCTTTGGCCCTCGGCAGGTGCCGTCTTCTCCGTACTCGGGCGTCATCTCGATTTTTGTCGCTCGGATGCAGGCGGGCGAGTCACCGATCTTTTTTGGCGACGGCCACCAATCGCGCGATTACGTCATGAGGGCCTGTACTTTTCCGGGAATCGCCGGGCGGATATACAATATTAGCTGCGGCCGCAGCGCGTCGCTACTGGAACTGATCGCCGCGTTCAACCAAATTTTAGGGACCGAGTTAGCGCCGGTATTTACCCCGCTGCGGGCTGGCGATATCCGCTTCTCGTCAGCCGATATATCGCGCGCTCAAGCCGAGTTGGGCTACGAGCCGAGGATTGGGTTTGTCGAGGGGTTGGGACGGACGATTGCGGCGTTGGAGTCTTCCCGCGCTGCGAGGCAATAAAAGGGATCGCTATTGTGGCAACCATAGTCGATGGCAAAAAGCGCATCCCCTTTATGCGCGGGATGCTGGTACACTACCTAATTGAGCGCGGCTTCAGCTACGAAGACGCCCGCGCTGTGGCCAATGCGGTGCGCACGTCTTTGGGAAAAGTAGAGTTCGTGCGCAAAAAGGACATGGTGCAACTCGTACATAGTGCCATTCGCAAGGGATTCGGCACGTACGAGGCCGGCGACCTAATTTTCTGGGAGCGCCAGCCCACCACCATCGTCGTCGAGCGCAAGAGCGGGTCGCGGCCTTTCTCCAAAGAGCTGCTGTCGGATTCCATTCAGGCGTCTGGGCTGCCCCCAGACCAGAGTTACGAGATCGTGCAGGCGATTGAAGCTCGCTTGATAGACCAGCGCCGCCAGCACATCGCGCACTGGGAGCTGGAAGATCTGGCGGCCGAGCTGATCGAAAAGTCCTTTGACAAGTCCTTTGCCGACCGCTACCGCTTGTGGCGAGCTTGGGGCGATGTAGATAAACCCCTGATCATCCTCATCGGCGGTGCCAGCGGGGTCGGCAAGACCACGTTGGCGATTGCCTTGGCCAATTTGCTCGATATTCCTCGGGTGGTAGCTACCGACGATTTGCGCCAAGTCATGCGCCTGACGCTTGCGCAGGAGTTGATGCCGGCCCTGCACGCCTCCTCGTACGCCGCTTGGAAGGTCGTTCCTGCGGCTGGTCATCACGACGCGGTCGTCGCTGGATTTCGCGAGCAGGCGCGCAGCGTCTGTGTTGGGGTCAAGGCCATTATTAGCCGCTGCATCGAGGAAAACACCAGCGTCATCATCGACGGCGTACACCTAATCAGCGACATGCTGGACTTAGAGGGATACGCTGGCGACGCCTTTATCACGCCCGTCTGTTTGGGGCTTTCTGGCCGCGATGCCTTTGAGAATCGCTTTGCCCAGCGCGCCAGCGAGGCCCCGTCGCGCTCGGCCCATCGCTATATGGAGCACTTGGAGGATATTCTCAAAATTCAGGACTATCTCATTGCAACGAGTGCTGCCCATGGCATTCCGGTGATTACCACGACCTCGGTCGAGAGCCTGACGAGCGAGGTCGCCATGGTGGTGAGCGAGCAACTGAGGGAGCAGGAGGAAATCCGCAAGGCCCTGAGTGCCTCCTGCAAGAAGCGGGCGGCGAGTTGAAGCGGTGCGCCGCTTGTTGATTCGCCCAACGCTAGATTGTATTGTATATTCCAAAAATCACGGCTAACCGTGAAAACGCGCAACCAAGTTAGGATAAAGATGCTGAGCAACAAAAAGAAGGGTGCTTCCACTGCCAGCAACGGACAATCGCTTAATACAATTATTGGTCGCGGTAGCTGCTTTGAAGGCAAGCTGACGGTGGATAACAGCGTCAGAATAGACGGTGTATTCAAGGGCGAACTGGCCTGCACTGGGGAGCTGACGATCAGCCAGTCGGGCGAGGCCGATGCTACTTTGCAGTGCAAAGACGCGTACATCGACGGCGTCGTGAGTGGCACTGTGCGCGCTGATAAGGTGCGGTTGGATACGCAATCGCGCTTTACTGGCGATGTGTACACTGACTCGTTCACGGTCTCCGAGGGCGCGATCTTCCATGGTTCTTGTTCAATGGAAAACCACAAGAAAGAGAGCGAGTCGCCGGCAACGGATGCCTCAGGCGGAGAAGCTGCAAAGCCCTTCCCGTCCAAGCCTAGCCCCCAAGCCCAAAAGAAATAGCGCTTTCCCACCTCGTTTTGCGTAAAAAATCCATCTGCACCGCACGTTGCCGATGGATTTTTTCTTATTGCCGATGAGTCAACGCGACCGTACCGTGCTCAAGCGCCGCCGTCACCGCCGCTCGGCTCCAATAGAGGAGGTCGCGATGCCTGCGAGTGCTGGGCAACGGCCTGCAAAGGGCGCGTCGCCTATAGGCGGCTGGCGGCGCTGGCGGCGCGGTGCCCTAGCCAGCTTGGGCGCGTCGCCGGTTTTCCGTGCGTACATCTTTCTCGGCAGCATTGCCGCTATTTTGGCCTTCCTGCTCTACAACGAGTCGATCACCTCCGAATTGCGCGAACACGAAAAGAGCCGGGTCGATCTCTATGCACATCTGATCTCGTTCGCGCCGCAGGCATCGGAAGGCCAGATCTCCACTCTCTTTACCGAGGTGATTACCAAGGTCGATTTCCCGCGCATCATCACCAATCACCGCGGCGAGATCGTCCAAGCCGAGGACATCGATGCTTCTAGCTTCTTGGAGAGCTGGGCTTTTTGGCGCAGCGAAGCGGCGGACGCGCACGCCGTATCGACCTCTCAGCTACACAGGCTGATCGAGGAAATGGACATCCAGAATCCGCCTATTTCCTTTTATTGGTCGCCAGAAACCCTGGGGCGGCTCTACTGCGAAGATGGCCGCGTCGTCATTGCGGATACCCAAGGGGCCATCGCGGCTTGGCAGGGGACTGGCCTACCAGCGAGCAGCGACACTTCGGCGGCTGCTCGCGCCGAGGTGCAACGAGCGTTGCAGGGGATGGAGGCCGGAAAATCGCTGCCCTTCAGCGTACCGGCCGCTAGCTTCAGCTATCTGCATTGGGACGGAACCAACGCGATCATCACAGACGCCGAGAGCCAATTTAGGGCTTGGGTGGGGTCTGGGCTGCCGCCGGCTAGCGACGACCCCACCCAAGCGGTTCAAGATCAGCTCCAGGCCTTTGTCGATAGCTTGACCAGCCAGTGCGCCCCCCTAGAGTTCAAAATCCCGGCCGAGCACTATATCCACTATGGCGACACGAGTTTGGTCGGCCGCATCTCCCTCGCCCCTTTCGTGCAGATCGGTGTGTTGTTCCTCTTTCTGCTCGTCGGCTATATCGGCTACCGCAACATTAAGCGCAGCCAACAGCGCTCACTCTGGGTGGGCATGGCCAAAGAGACGGCTCACCAACTCGGTACCCCGCTCTCCTCGCTGTCTGGGTGGCTAGAACTGCTGCGCGGCGAGGTTGCCACCGCCTCGAGGCCGGACCGGGACGAGCGCTGGGAGCGCGTCGATCAGATGATCGGGGAGATACAGCAGGACATGCGTCGCCTCGACCAAATTGCCTCGCGCTTCAGCCAGATCGGCTCGGTGCCCGAACTAAAGAAAAAGGATGTAGCCGCCCTGCTGGAGGAGACGATTGAGTACTTCCGGCGTCGCGTCCCGCAGTTAGGGCGGCAGAAAATTGAACTGGAATGCCTAGGAGACCTGCCTCCGGTGCCGATCAACGCCGAATTGATGAGTTGGGCCTTTGAAAATCTGTGCAAGAACGCCATCGACGCCATGGATGGCCAGACGGGCAGCTTGCACATCCGCATGGAGCTTTTGCCCGAAGGCCAGGCGGTGCAGGTCGCGTTTCAGGACGACGGGCGCGGCATTGAACCCGAGCACGTCAAGCGCATCTTCGAGCCGGGGTTCAGCACCAAAAAGCGCGGCTGGGGGCTGGGGTTGGTGTTTGTCAAGCGCATCGTCGAAGAATACCACAAGGGTAAGATCAGCTTGGCGCAGAGTGCCCCGGGCGAGGGCACGACCTTTGAGGTGGTTTTGCCCTTGGGTTAAGGAACGGGTGCGCGTTTAGAATCGTCTATTGTTTCAAGCCGCGCCCTGGCTGGCCGGGGCCACTGCGGACAAGGAGAAAACGCTATGAGCGAACCGATTACGCAAGCCCAAGACCACGACCGGCTGGAAGGGATAGCCGAGCAGATAACCGAGCAAGTGCGCCAGACCAACGCCCTCCTCGACACGCTCACCCGCTGGTTGGTTGGGATGCCGTTAGCCAGCCTTCTGTGCTGGGTACGCTGATCCTAACCCGCTCGCCCTGACCTCGAACCGCTACGACAGGCCCTTGTGCTGGCCGCAGCACCAAACAAAAGAGACCACGCCATGACTATCACGCTCGATTTGCCGCAGCAAGCACTTTATAGATAAAGGCGACGCATGGAAGGGGATAAGCGAAAGATACTCTGGGCCGACGACGAGATTGACCTATTGCGCGCTCACCGACGCTTTCTCGACGAAAAGGGCTACGCGGTGACGCCGGTGAGCAACGGCAAGGACGCCATCGCCCTGATTGCCCAAGCACCCTTTGACATCGTGCTGCTCGACGAGATGATGCCGGGGCTGGACGGGCTTTCGACCTTGGAGCAGATCAAGATAGCCGATCCCAACGTGCCGGTAATTATGATCACTAAGAACGAAGAAGAACACCTGATGGACGAGGCCATTGGCCGCCGCATCGACGACTACCTGACGAAGCCGGTCAACCCCAGCCAGATCTTCATGGCTTGCAAACAGCTCCTCGACGCGCGGCAGATTCGCCAAAGTCAGGCCGGGCAGCACTACGTCTTTCGGGCTGGCCAGATTCGCAAGCAGATTGCGGGCGCGACTTGGCAGACTTGGGTTGACGTACATCGGCAGCTCTGCGAGTGGGATATCGAAGTGGCGCGCTTGGGTGATGCGGGTCTCGGCCAGATGATTGGAGATCAGCGGCGCGAGTGCAACCGCGAGTTCGGGCGCTTTGTCGAGGAGCATTACACGCGCTGGATAGCGGACGAAGGCGATTCGCCGCCGCTGTCGGTGGATGTGGTGCCCGAATTTGTGGTGCCCTATCTCGAACAGGGCCGGCAAGTATTCTTTATCGTGGTCGATTGCCTGCGCTTAGATCACTGGATGGTGATGGAGCCTCAGTTGGCCGAGTACTTCAACATCAAGCGCTCCTACCACTACTCGATTTTGCCTACGGCCACGCCCTTTGCGCGCAACGCTATTTTCAGTGGGCTTTTCCCCAAAGAGATCGCCGACAAGTACCGCACCATGTGGCGTGAGGCCCAAGACAACGAATACAGCCTCAACCGGCACGAGCACCAATTCATTGACGACCTAGTCCGCGACATGGGCGTCGCGCTCAAACCGGGTTCGCACTACGTCAAGGTGCTAGATACCAGCGAGGCCCGGAATTTGACCCGCAGGGTACCAGCACTGGGCAAGTGGCCGCTCGTGTCTGTGGTGTACAATTTTCTCGACATGCTGGTACACAGTCGAGCGCAGTCGGACCTGCTCAAGGAAATGGCACCTAATGAGGCGGCCTTTCGCGCCTTGGTGCAGACGTGGTTTGGCAATGCGTCGCTCTTTGAGACCCTCAATGGCATTGCCCGCACCGACGCGGTGGTGGTGCTGACGACTGACCATGGCTCAATACGCGGTACGCGCGCTTCGGTGGTGTACGGGGACCGCAGCACGTCTTCGAGCCTGCGCTACAAGTATGGCCAGAACCTCCGCTGCGAGGAAAAGGACGCGCTGCTGATCGCCGATCCGGAGGCCTACGGGCTGCCTTCGACGGGCCTCGGTCATAGCTTCGTCATCGCCCGCGAGGACTTTTACTTCGTCTATCCGACCCAGTTCAACAAGTACCAGCGCCGCTACAAGGGCAGCTTCCAGCACGGCGGCATATCCCTGGAGGAAATGATTTTGCCGGTGGCGATTATGGAGCCTAAGAGTCCCTAACAAAAGGTGCGTTCTGCTTCCCTAAGTGCCCGCGGGGTCGGGTCGGGTGAGACGCCCGAGTTTCGATGGAAGCGTGCTTTCGGGTTTTGATTAGGGACTTTAAGTGAGGCAAGATGAAAAAGGTTTTCACCACGCATTCGGCGGCCCAGACCCACGCGCTGGGCACTGCGCTGGGCCGGCGCTTGGCACCGGGCGATGTGGTCGCCTTTCGCGGCGAGTTGGGCAGCGGCAAGACCTGCATGATCCAAGGCGTGTGCGAGGCTCTGCAAGTGGCCGATTGCGTTACGAGCCCGACCTTTGTCTTGATCAACGAATACGCCGGGCAATGCCGGGGCCGCGATCTGCCCGTCTATCACTTTGATCTCTATAGGCTGGGGGGCGCTGACGAGCTTGAGGGATTAGGGGCAGAAGAGTACTTTTACGGCAGCGGCGTTTGCTTAGTCGAGTGGGCCGAGCGCGCCGACGGCTCGCTGCCCGATGGGTGCTGCCATGTGTGGCTAGAGCACGGCGAAGCTTCGGCCCGAGCTCAGCCGAGGGCTTGCGAGCGGCGAATTACTTTGCAAGGGGATGGGGTGGACGAAATAGAGTTCTGAGAAATTGGCCAAAGGGAGGGGACTTTGCAGCGGCTGATACTGTGTCTTTGCATTGCTGCTGGTCCGGCAGCGGCCGACCGGGCCGAGTTGATGGGCTTGATCGATAGCCCGACGGCCGGGTTGGTCAACAAAGGGCACTATGCGGTGAATGTTCGCCTGTTTGCCGACGGGGGGGCTGTTGGCCGTTTGCACGTTGGCGTGCTCAAGCGTCTGAGCGTGGGTGTGTCTTTTGGCGGCGAGCAGCTCGTTGGTACGGGTGCGGTTACTTGGTACCCGCGAGTAGGATTGGCCGCCCGCTGCCGGATCCTCGAAGAGGGCTACACGTGGCCGGCGCTGGTCTTGGGATTCGATACCCAGGGCGTCGGGCCGTATAGAATCCAGCACTATCAGGTCAAATCCAAGGGAATCTTCCTAGTGCTGAGCAAGAATTACACTTCAATGCTAGGGGAACTCGGCGTCCACGCGGGTGCCAATCTGTCGCGCGAGGACGCCGGCGACAGCGACTGGTCGGCGTGGTTGGGTATCGACAAGAGTTTGAGGTTTATGGCCCTATTCGTGGAGTACGACTTGGGCCGCAACAACGGCCTACAGAATCAGGGCGTGGAAGATGGCTATTTGAACATCGGGGGGGCTTGGGTCGTATCGCCGCAGTTAAGGGTCGCGTACTATCTCAAAAACGCGCTGGAGAGCGATCACTTCGGCTCCCAATCCATTCGAGAGTTATCGATCACTTACAGGAGGAAATTTCGATGAAGATACTGACTATTGCTTTGCTTTGTGTTTGGGTCGGTGGCGCGGTGGCCCAAGAGGAGCGGGCTATCGGCAATTTCGCTGGGGTCGGAGTGCGGGCGATGGGCATGGGCGGTGCTTTTGTGGGGGTGGCCGACGATTTTACGGCCATGTATTGGAACCCGGCGGGCTTGGCTCAAATGCAGCGGCGCGAGGTGCAGGTGTCCTTCCTGCGCAATAGCCGCGCCAACGATTCGATCTTCAACGGCACTGCGGGGAGAAGCGAGCTGACCAATACGCGCTTTGGCTCACTGGGCTTTGTCTATCCCTATCCGGTCTATCGCGGCAGCTTGGTCTTGGCGGCTGGCTTCAACCGCATCAAGGATTTCGACTGGAATTTGAACCAAAAGGGCGAGGTGGAGGGCCTGAACGAAGGCCGACGTTACCAAGAAGTCAGTGACGAGTTCTTCCAGCACGAGGGCGAGTTGGGATTGTGGGGAGTGTCCGCCGCCGTTGACGTGTCGCCGGCCATTTCGCTGGGCGCGACGCTGGGCTTGGTCAGCGGCGAAGACCAAGCTACAAACGAATTTAGTAGTACTTTTACCTATCCAGAGAACAAATCTGTTGAACAGGAGGACAAAACTTGGCCCATTTTTGGCCAGAGTCGCGAAACCTTTGCAGACGAGTACGAGAGTACCCTGTACGCCATTATCGGTGCCATGATACGGGCACCGCACGACAATCTGCGCTACCGGCTGGGCGTGACTTTCGCCACTGGATCCGCGCACAAAGTTCGCTACATCTTTCGCGGCCCCTCAGGGGAGACGGAATACAGCTTGGTCGAGTACGAAGACGGGACAGAGGAGAGAGTTAACGATGAGGACCTTCGCGACACTTATGAGCTTGCGCTACCCTTTAAGTTCGGCGTAGGCGCATCGGCTGAGGCCCTACCGGGGCTGACGTTGGCCGGCAGCCTGCACTTTACAGAGTGGTCGCAGAGCCAGTACAAGACAGAAGACGATAGCCAGTTTCGCACCAGTACCTCTTTTGAAACCCAGTACAGAGATGTGCTGCGCTATCACCTCGGCGTCGAGTACCGGGTGCCAGTAGTGTCGTTGGATCTACGGGCGGGGTACTACACAGACCCGATCCCCTTTATCGGTCCGCGCGACCTAAATTCAAGCGTCTCTGATCCGCCCATCCGCCTTGCTGAGGACCGGCGTTTTATTACGCTGGGTGCCGGATTAATGCTCGATGAAGCGGTTCAGGTAGATATGGCCTATGTGCGGGGGCGTTCACAGCAAGTGGAAGAATACTGGGGTAATGAGCTCAGCGAGGACCACGCGATCAATCGCCTAGTTGTTGGCGTGGGCTACAACTTCTAGAGTAATTTTTTGCTTCAGTTGCTGGTTTATGTATATTTCAGAGCAAGAGATGAGTTTAACGCTCCTTAAGGAGGTAATTAAGCCCATGAAAACGAAGGCTTTGATTTTGTGCTCGGCCCTGCCGCTAACCGCGCTGATGGCCAGTGGCTGCTACACGGCGCTCAGCAGCCCGTACGAGGTCGCCGACCTGCACGACGAGGCTCCGGCCCGCGATGTCGAGGCTCCGACGATTGGCCAGTTTGATGACCGCGACTACATGGACGATCTCTACCATTATCCGGGTGTGCGCGGCGGTTACAGCGGTTACGGCTACGGCGGTTACGGTCGCTATGGTGGCTATTACTATCCTACGGCTCGCTACGTACCCTACTATTATGGCTACTACGATAGCCACCCCTACTACTATGGAGGCTATGGTCCCTATAGTTATGGCTACGATCCGTACTATCGGAGTTCACGCGGTTACTACGTGTCGCCAGGTTATCAACTGGTCAGCACACGCCAGCTCGAGAATTTGCGTGCGGCGAGCCGGCTGAATAAGACTCCGATGACGGTCGATCCGGCAACGGCTGCCGAAGTACAGCGCCGCGAGGAAGAAGTGTGGCAGCGGCGGGTAGAGCCTCGGGTGCGCAACTCTCCGCCGCCACCACGCGCGACTTCCTCGGTCAGTCCTTCGTCTGGTACGCCTTCGCCGACACCTAAAGCATCGAAGGCACCTTCTGCACCGGCCTCGAAGAAAACTTCGACTGAAAAAGTGGCTATGCCCAAAAAGCGAAAGCGAAGGCGCTGATTTTTCGTCAGAGACGCAGAAAAAGCGGCGGGCCTTTCGTGGCCTCCGCTTTTTTTGTGCCTAAGCGGCGGGGCGATGCGGGAGAGGAAGCGGGGCGAAGGCCATCTACAAAGCGCCAAGCGGCACAGCATCTACAGACGACGTCAAGGGAAAGCGCTCGCGGCAAAGGCACACTATAAAACCGTGCGCCGCACGGGTGCTAAAAAGTTTTTGGAAGTGCTCGATTGCTTGGGCGTGCTCCGGCTTGGGGGTGGCCGTAAGTTTGGCTTCGATGGGGATGAGCTGCTGACCGTCTTCGAGAATGAAATCCACCTCGTGACCGCCGGCCGTGCGCCAGAAGTAAAGCCGAGGAATCGCACCCCGATGTACGAACAGGCGATACAGTGCGCCCAAGACGGCGCTCTCGATCATGGGACCGGCAGCCATTCCCCGGAGCACCTGATCGGGTTGCGAGAGTCCGAGAAGGTAGCCGAGTATCCCGGTATCCAAAAAGTATAGCTTGGGCCGCTTGACCAGTCTCTTGCCGAGATTTACGTGATAGGGCTTTAGGGTCAAGACCTGTCCGCTCGCCTCCAGAACCGAGACCCAGGCCTTGACCGTCTTTGAGGTCACGCCGAGGTCGCGCCCGAGGTCAGAAAAGTTGATCAACGCCCCCGCACGAGCGGCCACCGCGTAGAGTACGCGCTGGAAGTCGCCCAGCTCGCCAATGGCTCGCAAGGTGCGGACATCGCGTTCAAGGTAAGTCTGGATATAGCTGCTCAGCCACAGTGTCGGGTCAATGCGCGGGTCGAGGGCGGGCTCGGGAAAGCCACCGTGGAGGAGCTGTTTGGCAACTTCTATGGCTTGGTCGCCGGCTAGGCCGCTCTCGACCCGCGCACCGGTGCCCAGCACCTCCTGCCACGTAACATGAGGCGCGGGTCGCCCGTTTATTTCCGCCAAGGACATCGACTGGAGTGAGAGTACCGCAACTCGACCGGCGAGGGATTCGGAGACGTCCTGCATCAGAGGGAACGCCTGCGAACCTGTGACCACGTAGCGTCCCTTGTCCCCCCTGTGTTCGTCAATGTCGATCTTAACGCGGTGGAGCAACTCTGGAGCGTACTGGATCTCGTCGAGGATTACCGGAGGGGGAAAGCGCGAAAGCAAAAGCTGTGCATCGCTACGCGCCTGCTCGCGGACGGTTATATCGTCGAGCGTACAGTAGGAATGCGTCGCTCCAAAGAGTTGGCGCACAAGGGTCGTCTTGCCGGATTGGCGTGGGCCGGTCAGGACTACAGCCGGAAATTGCTCGGCGGCGCGGGTTAGGACGCCGACCAGTGTGCGCTCGGTGTACGGAAGAACCATACTGAGAAGTTAAGTCCCGCCTTATCTCAGTGCAAGTGGATTGGGAATTGAATTCCAAATTTGCACGTCAAACGGAAACCACTCAACTTCAATTTTTTTGACAAGGGACTTTCGTGGCCCGCCGCTTTTTTATTAGTCGCCGCTTAGATCGAAGTGGCGCGTCTGTGGCTTGGGCGGCGGGGCGATGCGGAAGAGGAAGCGTTGCAGCGGGCGGGCGAGGGCCATGAGCAGTTGGCGCTCGCCTTGTTTGTTGCCGCCGAATATCTGTAGTTGCGCCGGCTGGTAATTGCGCTGCGTGCCCCCCTGCTGCCAGACTTGGTTGGTGTTGAGGTTGATCAGGCTGATCTTGAGATCTACCGTCAGGTCTATGCCGGGGTTGGGCGACATGCCGTAGGGGTTGGGCGACATGGGCATCATCCGCGCCTGTAAGTGCCTCAACTCGACGAAGACTAAGGCGTCGAGCTTGATCTTTTCCCTGAGAACGGCCTGTACCGAGTCTTGGTGGACGCTCGTCGAGTCGAGGCGAATATCCTTGAGCTTGTAGGTGATTTCGTCTTGGTTCATCACTTCGGTCTTGGGCATGTTGCCGAGGCTCCGCACCACGGCGTTGGACAGACGCGCCATGACCTTCTCGATGTCCAGTTCTCGGAAGGGTTCGATGTTAGTCGCGCAAACGACGCCGATGTGCTCGACTTCCACGAGAAAGGGGCGCAAGACCGGATCAGGTTGCGATGGGGCGCGGAATTCGACGCGCGAGAAAGCGCTGCGGCCGCCGCAGCCGGCTAGGCCAATGAGCAGTGCGAGGATAGCGAAGCGGATCAAAAGCTCCGTCCAAAGCTGAAGTGGAACTTGAAGTCCGAGAAGTTGCCTTGTAGGTCCATCTGCTTGGCGAATTCAAAGTTCATGGGCAGTAAGAAGTACACTAAGAGGCCAAAGCCAACGCTGGCGTGTACCTGCTGCGGGGAGGACGTGGATGCGGCGTGTGGGTTGTGGAAGGGCCAGAGGTCGATTTCGTCGCCCTTGTCCCAAGCCATACCCACATCCACAAACAGGCTGCCGTCAACCGCCGGAATCAGGAAGGTGCCGGGCCAGCCAAAGAGGATGCCGCGCACAAAGGGGACCCGCAACTCGGCATTGGTCAGCAGGACCCGGCTGCCAGTAAAGGCCGAGAACGGATAGCCGCGCAGCGGGCCGGTATTGAGGTTGAGGCCCGTGTAGAAGGGCAGGTACCAAGTCGGCCCCCCTAGGTTGTATTCGAGGGAGTCGCGGCCCAAAGATCCCACGCTATAGGCTCTCAGGCCCAGCACCGACCAACGCCCCAGCCGCAAGTAGTGACGATAGTCCAATTCGAGGTGCGAGAAAGAGCGCGTGGCCGACCCGAGGTTGAGCGTGCGCCCCACCGAGAGGAAGTAGCGCTTGCCAGCGGTGGCACCCAAAAGACCGTAGGTAATGGAGTCGTGGACGTATGCGGTCTTGAACAGATGAGTACTGGTAGCAGTAGAATCTGATTCGTAGAAGGGACTGACCTGTTCTTCTTGCTCGCCGACATAGGTGTAGCTCAGGTCGAGGCGGCGATAGAGGTCGAGCGGATAGCTGGCGTTGGCCAAGGCACCTCGCTGCTGGAGGCGGCTAATACCCCGGGCCGGGGAGCGGCCTTGAACGAGGAAGTTGCGGTCGTTGATGAAGTACTGGTTCCAATTGAAGATGGATACGCGGTATGTGGGCCGCTTGCCGTAGTAGTTGTAGCTGGCGGCAAAGTTGAAGTCATTACTGATGTCCTGCGCGGCCACGTAATCCGTGGCCAAGATCAGCGAGTGATTGCCCAAAAGGTCGCTCATGCTCAGTTGGGCAACCGACGATAAGAACCCATCGAAATAGTTCATCTGCACGGAGATGCCGTCGAATTCGAGTTTGGGGGTGTAGCGGCGACGACGCAGTTCCAATTCGCCATCGTCGTCGTCGAGTTGAACAGGGACTTTCGGCTCTTGGGATTCGGTGGGCGGCAACGGACCGCTGGCCCCGGCTAGGAGCACGGCGTCGTCCGAGATCCTCCAATCCTTCAGGGCCGAGACCTGCCCTAGGTTTGGGGTGCCGCCTTGGTCGGAGCGTGCGGCGTCGCCCTGTACCATGGAGTGCTCCGGGGGTGCTGCTTCGGCTGGCGGTGTTGCTTCGGCCACGCGCGCTAGTAGCTGTGCATCTTTGCGCTTGACCTCGGGCCATTCGGGCATGGCCATCCGGTAGAGATAGCTGCGGCCCTTGAAGTAGGTGTTGAACACAATTTGCCGCCCGTCGGGCGAGAGGGCGGGGTTCACAATGCCGCTGAGGCTGCGGGTCAGGCGGAATTCGCGGCCCTCGTCGAGATGGTAGACGAAGAGATCGTTGATCTTGTCGCGGGTGGAGACGAAGAGCAGCTTATTGCCTTCGGGCAGCCACTGAGGCCACAGATCGTCGGTGGGGCTGGATATGGCCGCGTGTGCTACATCTTCGGTCAGATCGTAAATCTTGATGTCGAACTGGTTGCGGTACTTGGTGCTAAAGGCGATGCGCTGGCTGTCAGGCGACCAGTTCGGATAATCTTCGCGCTCTGGGGTGCCCGTGAGCTGACGCCGCTCGCCGGTCTGCACGTCAATGATGTAGAGGTCACTCTGGCCTTGCCCAGTGCCTATAAAGGCGAGTTGGCGGCTGTCGGGTGCCCAAGTTAGGCTCTCGACAATATCTATATCGGGCATGGTCAGGGTCTGCACTAGCTCCTTGTCGTAAAGGTCCCACAGCATGATGCGGTCGCGGGGGCCTTCTTTGGCGACAAAGGCGATGGTCTGGCCGTCCTGTGCCCAAGCCACGGTGCCGCTGCCAATGCTAAGGTGATCGTAGTCGGCGGCGCGCATACTCTCGGTGACGCGCTCGACGAGCGAGGCATCGCGTAGGCGGACGATGTCCACGTGCTGTTCGATCCCGTCTGAGGAGTGGACGGCGAGCATGTCGCCGCTGAGCGACCAGCAGGCGCTGGAGAAGCTATGGGTATCCTCATCGTCGCCTATTTTCTCGGCGAATTCGGAGGTGTAGTCGCGAGTCTGCAACAGAGGCCAGTAGGTTTTGCGCATCTGGGCCGACCAGCGCTCGTCGAGGGTTTTCAAGTCCATGCCGATCAGGCGGTCCATGAGCTTGTCGGTGTCGTGCTGGCTGTCCCACAGGCGGAGGATACGGCTGATTTTTTCGGGACCGTACTGCTGGGCAATGTATTCCATGAGCGCGTGGCTCTGCTTGTACGCGAGGAATACGTTGCCTTGGCCCCAAACCTGATTCATGGTTTCGAGGGGAATGAGGCCATCGGTGAGCACGGCGTCGCGGAGGACCATTTCATCGACGGTGTTGCGGCCCGGTGTGGTGTATTCGGCCATGCCTTCCATGAGCCAAGTGGGCGGCTGGGCGATCGGGCTGGTAATGCGGCGAATGGGGCCTTTGTGAATGATGTCGTACTGGAATATATGGGTCAGTTCGTGGACGAGGACATTGCGGAACTCGTCGAGATCGCCCGCAAAGGGGACGACCATGCGGAAGCGCAGCGGCTCGGCAAAGCCGGCGACTCCAGGCGGCAGAAAGTCGGGGAAGATATTGGTCTGCTGGAACTGGTAGTGAGACTGATAGATGACGACCGGCGGCCGGTGCGAAAGGTCGTGGTGCAAGATTTGGCTGATGTGATCGTAGCCTTCTTCGAGGTACTCGATCGCCTGCACGGCCAGATTCTGGAATTCAGACTCAAAGTGCAGCTCTATGTGCTCGCTTTCGAGGATCTCCCACTCAAAGTCTCGATAGCGGACCTTATTTTTCCCAAACCCCTGCTGTAGCTGCAAGGTGAGGATGTCTTGGGCTCCGAGGTCTGCGGTGCCCAAAGCGAGCAGGGCGGCGCAGGCGAGGCTGCAGAATCTTGTTATAGCCTGCACGTTCACTCTCCCGTGGATGTGGGTGAATTGTCCGGGCGTCCGGTCCGCGGCGGCTGGCCATGGTCCAACTTGAATATATCAAGTGAACCTGTGGAGTCGCTGTCGGCCTGCTGGTATTGTTGCAAGTGGCGCAAATTGGCTGCATAGGCTTCTTGGGTGGGGTTCAGGGCCCGCGCCCGGCCGTAGAATTCAGCGGCTTTGTCGGCCATGCCGAGCCGCTCGTAAATGACCCCGAGGTTGTTGTTTAGGCTGGCCGACAAACTGTCTTGCGCTAGGGCGCGTTCCATGTGCGATTGGGCCTCGTTCCACATGGCGTTCTCAATGCACCAGAGCGCGTATTTGTTGACCTGCTCGATGTTTTGCAACTGTTGATGCGAGCGCTTGGGGCGATCTACGACGACTAGCACCGGCATGGGTTGGACGGCTGCCGTGGCCGTGGTGTCAGCGGCTGGGGCGTACTCATAGCCGATGGGTTCGCCCGCTGGCGGCCTGCGCACCAGCTCCAGACAGCCATTCAGACACAGCGCACCCAAAACAAAGACCACGAGGCGCAAGGTATTTTTTATGGAGCAATTCACGCGCAATTTTTTCTAGGCGCGAGGCCGTTATCGCCTTGCGCCATTGTTATTATTTAGGAATATAACACACAGAAGCACTTTGGCCTATTTTCCACGCTGCTGTCTCCACGAGCCGCCCGCTCCCATTCGGCGACGAGCTATTCGGAAGAGCAATAAAAAGGCGCGTTATGCCAGAGCTTGGTATCAGATAGACGCCGCAAGGGGGCGATTCGTTGCTTTTACCGTCGCCCGCTGGCGGTCCGCCGCAAACTGCGCGGATTGGTAGCACCCCATCTGCGGAGTGACCCTACTTAATGCGGGTAATGCGTACTGCTGCATAGCGCATAAAACTACTTTATTGAGGGGCGATCTATGCTGAATCGGATCCTTAGGCGGCCTTGGCTTTCGCGTGGGCGTGCCCGAGCAGCGCCCGGCAAGTCCATGGGACAGTCGGCTAGTGCCCGACCATGGTGCCGCTGGTGAATTTCAGCTCGGACGACGGCACCGGATACGGGTTGCCGTGCGCTGCACTATCCCGCCGGCTCCGTCGGCACGCAGGATGCAGAAGTTGTAGTTGAGGCCGCGCAGCCCTGCCTTACCGGCGTTTTCAATGTATTGGCACAGCGCATCGAGGTCTCGGTCGCGCTCGGGGTCTTTGGCTAGGCTAGGCCGATGTTATCCAGCGGTGTGACGTGGACCACTCCATAGGCGGCCGCCACCTCGCGGTGCCAGACGAGGGTTGCAAACTCCATGTCCTCGACTGTGGCGTCGAAGTGGGTCACACCATGGCGGACTAGGAATTCCATCTCGGTCTTCGAGGTACCGAAGTACTGAGTCCCTAAGTACATGGGATTTGTCCCCTTTATGATGAGCTTGCGCTCTGGCGGCAGGAGAACAGTGCGCTGGCGAATAGTGGGAGAAATCGTCTATGTAATTCTATCCAAAAGAGAGTTTCATTTGTTGGTCTTCTGGTGAAGTGCGGAGAGATTGAGAGGGATTTTCAGTCATTCCTTTATCACCAACGGCACTACACACCTCTCCCCAGTCAATGAAGTATTCGTCAAAATAGCGGATTGGGTATCTGCTAAACCTAATAATATCTTCTCTATCGGGCCTGCGCCCCAGTTTTGATAGCAATTTTTTTGACTTCGATCTGTAGTGTTTTCTTTGGTACTTCGTACTTCTGTTTTTGTAGTCGTACAACTCTACTGTTTTTAGCTTTTGGAGTAGTAGCATTTTTTGCAAATGGATCCCTCCCTTTTTTCAGGTCCAAATGTCTTCGTTCGGCAATTGCATGATATTTAGCTGACAGTTCAATTCCAATGAATTTTCTTCCAAGCATCTCGGATGTTAAGGTCGTTGTACCCGCGCCGTTAAAAGGATCTAAAACGATATCTCCTTCTTTAGTAAAGGTATGGATAAGTCGCTTCATCAATGATGGAGGTAGTTGACATGGATGATCGATTCTTTTTGAATTGTGCTTTAGTCTATGGATATTCCACCATAAATTTCCAATCGGCTGTCGGTCTGTAATTTTGTTTAAATTTCTCTTCTTAATACAAGAAGTTCTAACGCAATACTACGGTTTGAGGCTCATGAAGTCTTGGGGAGTTTTCCAACTGGCTTTTTTCTCGTGATTGGCAATTTCAATTGGCCGACCTTTGCTAAAGCAAGTTATTCCGTAATGTGCCGGCATAATTTTTTTGACAGGTAAGCTCAACCCCTCCCAAGCTATCCAATCTTGGTAATCTAAAATACTTCTCGCGAAAGAAAAATGCCTAACGATCCAGAGGGGAATATTTATAATTGCAAAAGTCCGACCGGGTTTCAAAACTCTAGCTGATTCAGCTATCCATTGATCACACCATGAAAAGTAATTACTAATGTCTTGGGCATCATTCCAGTTGTCATATTTCTTTTTTATATTATATGGAGGATCGGCAAAGATAAAATCCACGGAATTTTCAGGAATAGTTCTAAGAACATCTAGACAATCTCCGTTGAGTAAACGACTCTCGCCGGGAGCTTTGATTATTTCATTTGAAAAGCGAAATTTTCTCCTGCTGGAGGCCTTAAAAAGTTTCCTGACATCGTAGTAAATAAGTTGACGATAGTGTTCGAGCCCAAAGAGTTCCTTTAGTCTCTCTATAATGGCTATTAGTTCTGCGTCATTATCATAAGAAATGTCGCGCTAAATATCAGACATAAGTGTACCATAGGGGCTATAAATATGCTTCTTGCCTCCGGTAGTCCTTTGTTGTTTTTTTGCAGGCAGGACAGTATGTATATGCTATTTGAGTCCTGTTGTGCTTTAAAGAACCTTTGTAACGGGTAAAAACTAAAAGAGCGATATGGTCATCTGGTAAAGCACCCAATCTCAGTGTCTTTTTCTTGCGTTTGACAGCGATCCAAAGTTTGAGATTGACGCAGTTCTGAAATCCTTTATATAGCAAGCTATACGAGGACTTGTTAAAAAATAAATTGTACTTTCTTCGGGTAGTTCTTCAAGGAAACCGGAGAACTCTCGCTTAAGAATTTCCACAGGGATTTCACCGTCAAAATCAATTTCTGTAGTCAGGTGAAAAACCATACATTCGACTGTAGAGACTTTGACGATAATTTTTGAAAATCTTCAAATGTTCTTATTGATATATCTAAAGGCTTGCAGTTCTCACTCCGGTGAGCCATTTTGGTCATCTCCTTACGGCGCGAAAATCTGAATCAGTGCAACAGGCTAAGCGCAATCTACAGCAGCTTGCAGCCTTCCAGTTCTTTGGTACTCAGGCGGACGCCGCCGGCGCGGAGCCCGCGCACTGGATATTGGCCGATGGGGAAGACCTCGTTGAGCTTGCGAAGTCGTGGCTTGGGCTTGTAGGCGAGGGCGATCTTTTTGTCGGAATCAGTAGTCAGCTTGAGCAGCTTGCACTCAGCGGGCACGAGATCGTAGCTGCGGCCTAAGATGAATTTGTCGATTGTGCAGCGCTTGATGTAGGAAGCACCGGCCTTGTCCTTATAAACGATGCTGAAAATTAGGTTTTTGTCGATCAAGTCGCAGTGGAGCAAGCCTTTGCCGACGAAGAGCTTGTCCGGCACTTGGATGACCGAATAGGTGCCGTCCCTGCGGATGGCGAGCACAGAGTCGTAGAGCGATACGTCGCAGAGGGAGGCGCCGTTGATTTGGTGGCCGAGATAGCCGGTCTTTTTGTCGTAGCGGAGCTTGAGATTGCGGTTGGCAGCCAAGCGTACATCGACTCTTTTGATTTCCACGATTTCGGTGCGGCGCGGGAACTGATCGCGGTATTTGTCGATGAGGCCCTGGATAAAGGCGATGGTGTAGGGGATAATACTATCCAAATGCTTCTTGATCTGGCCCAATCGGGCGCGGATCTCCTTCATCTCTTTTTGGGCGCGATTGATGTCGTAGCGCGAGATGCGGCGGATCGGGATCTTGAGCAGGGTCTCGATATCGTCGTCGGTTATATCGCGTTTGATCTGAGGGGCAAAAGGCCAAAGCCCAGTGCGCACTGCCAAGTCGACTTCGGCAGTGGAGGTCTGCTCCTCAATGGCTTTATAAATGCGGTTTTCGATAAAGATCAGTTCTATGATCTTGGCGTGGAGCCTGTCGTTGAGTTGCTCGGCTTCGAGCTGGAGCTCGGCCTTGAGGGTATCGACGAGGCGATCGACGTTGTGTTGCAGAACTTCAGTGGCACTCCTGACTTGGGGGCGATCATGCTCGTTGATCAGCATTAGATTGGCCGAAATAGACAGCTCGCAGTCGGTGAAGGCGTAGAGTGCATCCACGACCTCCTCGGTGTAGGTGCCGCGCGGCAGCTTGATCTCGATCTCGACTTTTTCGGCGGTGTAGTCAGAGATGGTGCCGATCTTGATCTTGTTCTTGCGCGCGGCGTCTTCGATTGAGGCGATAAGCTGTTCGGTGGTGGTGCCAAAGGCGAGCTCGCGGATGACGATGCGCTTGGGGTCGGAGGTGTCGAGCCGGGCGCGGACTAAGATTTTGCCATTGCCGTCGTTATATGCGGAGAAATCGGCTAGGCCGCCGGTGGGGAAGTCAGGGTGGAGCTGAAAGGGCCGGTCTTGCAAGTAGGCGATTTGGGCTTCTAATAGTTCGATAAGATTGTGCGGCAATATCTTGGTAGCCATGCCGACGGCGATGCCTTCGGCACCTTGGGCCAACAGCACCGGGATCTTGGCGGGGAAAACCACCGGCTCCTGATTGCGACCGTCGTAGGAGTCGACATAGTTGGTCAGTTCCTTGTTGAAGAGCACCTGTTTGGCCAGCGGCGTGAGTCGGCACTCTATATAGCGGGCGGAGGCAGCCTCGTCGCCAGTGAAGATATTGCCGAAGTTGCCCTGTTTCTCGATGAAGATTTCCTTGTTGGCTAGCACCACGAGTGCGCCGTAGATCGACTGGTCGCCGTGTGGGTGGTACTGCATGGTTTGGCCTACTACATTGGCGACCTTGTTGAATTTGCCGTCGTCGATCTTATGCAGCGCGTGGAGGATGCGGCGCTGGACGGGTTTGAGCCCGTCGTCGATGTGCGGAATCGCACGGTCTTTGATGTAGTAGGAGGCGTATTCGAGGAAGTAGTTGTCGTAGAGACTGTCGATATAGGCCATTAGACTAGATGCTCCATAATGTAGTCGCGGCGGTCGGGGGTGTTCTTGCCCATGTAGAAGGAGAGGGTCTCGGGGACAGTGGCAAGCGAGCGGACGCCGACTTTGACCAGCCGCATATCGCCGTTGATAAACTGTCCAAATTCCTTGGGGGAAATCTCGCCAAGGCCCTTGAAGCGCGTGATTTCCGCGGTGCCCTTAAGCTTCTTTGCGGCGCGTTGGCGCTCGCGCTCATCGTAGCAGTAATGGGTCTCTTGTTTGTTGCGGACCCGGAAGAGCGGCGTCTCGAGTATATAGACGTGGCCCGAGGTGATTAGCTCTTCGAAATAGGTGAGGAAGAAGGTCATCAGGATATTGCGGATGTGGAATCCGTCAACATCCGCGTCGGTAGCCATGACGACTTGGTTGTAGCGTAGGTTGTCGATGTCTTCTTCGATCCCGAGGGCCATCATCATATTATAGAGTTCTTCGTTTTTGTAGATGGAGGCGCGGGTTTTGCCAAAGAGGTTTTGCGGCATGCCCTTGAGGGTGAAAATGGCTTGGGTCTCCGGGTCGCGCGAGGAGACTATGGAGCCAGCGGCCGACTGCCCCTCGGCGATGAAGATCGTCGATTCCTCGCCGCGCTTCTTGTCGCCTTTGTGGTACTTGCAGTCCTTGAGTTGGGGAATTTTGATCTCGATGCGGCGCGCCGCCGCCTTGGCTTCCTTTTTTACCGCATTTAGCTCCTTACGCAGCCTTTCGTTGTGGACGATGCGCGCTTCGAGCTTTTGCGCGGTTTCCCGATTTTTGTGGAGGAAGTCGACGATGGCTTCGCGGGTCTCGTTGACGATCCAACTGCGGACGTCGGTGTTACCTAGCTTGTTTTTGGTCTGCGACTCGAAAACCGGCTCCTTGACCTTGACGGCAACCACGCCAAAGGCCCCGTCGCGGACATCGACGCCGTTGAAGGTCTTCTTGTAAAATTCGTTGACGCCTTTGAGCACGCCCTCGCGGAACGCGCTCTGGTGGGTGCCGCCGTCGGCCGTGTACTGGCCGTTGACAAAGGAGCGGTAGGACTCGCCGTAGCTATCGACGTGGGTGAAGGCAAATTCGAGGTACTGGCCCTTGTGGTAAGCGGGCGGATAGAGAACCGAGTCGCCGGCCTCACTTTTGAGGAGGTCGAGCAGGCCCTTTTTGGACTCGAATTTTTGGCGGTTGAAGTACAGGCGCAGGCCCCGGTTGAGGCAGGCGTAGTTCCACATCCGGCGCTCGACGAACTCGTGGTTGAAGGCGCAGTCGCCAAAGATAGCTGGATCGGGCAAAAACTCGACGTACGTGCCGTCGGGCGCATTGGGCACTCGGCTCTTCTTTTGCTTTTTCAACTCGCCACGCTCAAAGAGCACTTCGGCGCACCGGCCGTCTCGGTAGGAGCGGACGACGAAGTGGGCCGAAAGCGCGTTGACAGCCTTGGTACCGACGCCGTTGAGCCCCACGCTGAACTGGAACACATCGTCGTTGTATTTGGCACCGGTGTTGATGACCGAGACGCACTCTACTACCTTGCCGAGGGGAATGCCGCGGCCGTAGTCGCGCACCTTGACCCGCTCCTCGTCGATCTCGACGTCGATCTGCTTGCCACAGCCCATGATGAACTCATCGACGGCGTTGTCAACGACTTCTTTGAGCAGTATATAAATGCCGTCGTCGGGATCGGTACCCGAGCCGAGGCGGCCGATGTACATGCCGGTCCGCAGACGGATGTGCTCGAGTGAAGAGAGGGTCTTGATCTTACTTTCGTCGTACGTGGCCTTGCCGTTGGCGTGGCCGTTGGTTGCAGTCTTGGCCATTGCTTCCATAAGAGGTCTATATGTAGAACGAGCCGCGATGCCTCAGTGGGGGAGGGACGCGATTGGCGAACAATGGGAGCACTTGAAATGCAGGAGAAAAGAAAGCCGAAGCATCGTAGGAGAGCAGGAAGGGGGGTCGCTCTCCTTGGCGCGACTGCTAACTTTAAGAAATTCTCCACTTGCTTAATATAGTGAACATAAATGCAGTTGTCAATCAAATGTAGGTGCGGGCAGCAGCGTTGATTTAGCGACTTTTCTGTATCTTTTGGGAACGGTAGTGTTTCGGAGGTGATACGTTTTGGCGTACCGACTAGTTGGGAGGAAGCTGCGGTCACAAAAATCTGGATTGGCTAATTCGCCTAATTACAAGGACTTAACGAATATCAACGGCGGCTTAGTTTATCTGGCGTACTTCTTGGCACGTTTTTCGCTTTTAGTTGCCCTGACGCCTCAGCCGTGCTTCACCATCAGCAGAATTTAAAACATGGAAGCAACAGAGCGGCCGGCCGTTGCTACCATTTCTGCTGTGTCGCATTTCAACCGGCCACAAAACAAATGGCTGATCGAGCCAAGGAGGAAAGCAAGATGAAGCTCGAAATCGTATCGAAGCCTTTTGATGGTTATATGTCGCCGGCAGCGAAAGGCGGCGGCGGCGGTGGCGGCGGCTGTTGCTGCTGCTGCATTATCATATTTTTCTGTTGAGTCCTAAACACTGTCAGAAAAAAATAGAAGCCGCTATTGAATGTCGCCCTAGGGACCTGTTATTACGGCTGAGGCTATCTTGGCCCTAAACGGTATTCAGTATTACCTGCCCGTAGTAGATGGTATTTATTGCTGCGGGCAGGTACTTAGTCCACTTGAGATAAATAATTTGGCTCCTACAGTGTACGTTGATCAGTCGTTCGCGATCAACTATTTTCGGACGAGCCATAACAACCAAAAGAGCAAATATCCATGAAGACCCAAAACGAACTCATTATTAAGAAGTGCAGCTTTGTACTCAACCCCTCACTCAAGTTCATTTTTTGTGGTGAAGATGAGATCTTGGTGCTACATGGCATGAGATCCAAATTCAACCAGACGATCAGAGATGAGGGTAGAACTCACCTCTTAGGGCGGGTGCTCCGTCGTTTGGTGTCACCAGCTTCTCTGCAAGATCTACAAGAACAAAAAGTGATTGAGGAAGAAGAGCTTGAAGATGCAGAAGAACTCCTCACTACTCTGTCCTCAAAAAGATTCATCTCCCCGGCCAATGAAAGTACTATCGCAAGCTATTTGAATGCCGTCGTAGGCGGAAACCAAGTATTCGACAATATCTGCATTGGCATCGTAGGTGGTGGTTATCTCGGTAGTCGCGTGGCGGAAGAACTCGCAAAAATTGGGGTCGGCCAGATGCAAATTCTGGACGACCGACGAGTCGAAAACGTCGCAGTTGATAAGGCTCAGTTTAACCTGCCCCCGATCTATATTGAGAAGGGGAGACCTTATGTCGGGTGCTTGAAGTCGCATCTGTCAGACCTTGGTTACGATCGTCTCAAGGCGATCAAAGAGCCCTATCATAATCAGGACGCCTTAGAAAACCTGTTTAGTGCTTCAAACTTCGTCGTCGCCACCTCCGAAGTATTCTCTTCCCATTTCTTTCATACCGTAGATATCACAGCACTTGCTGCCGAAAAGCGGTGGATGTCCGCATTTATAGACGGAAGTGAGGCTTGCATAGGTCCTATTTATATACCTGGAGAGACGTGTTGCTATAATGAATTTGAAATTCAATCGGAAGCTACCTTGTCCATCCAGCACAGCGAGTACTATACCTACAAAGAAGAGATGAGCAAGAATGGCCTTTACAGCCATCAATTTGCGTTTCCTCCTTATGCTAGCATAGCCGCTGGCTTTGTGGCATGCACCATCTCGTCTTTCCTTTTATCTGGAAAATCTTCCCTGATAGGCCGATGCTTCCGCATTAATTTTGAGAAGCCCTATGTCGATTACGAAGAAGTCCTGAAACTACCTAGGTCTCCCGCATCTGTTGACATGCGCAACGGGTATAGACACATGTTTCTCTAAACAGCCCTAGTATGACATCACTAAATGGAGTGCAAAATGACCGTCGAGTCTCCTCATACTGCTCTAGATCCTCTCTTGCAACATATCCAAGTGTTTCTAGAATCGCCGATTATACCTTCTCCTCACAGCATTGACTTGAGCCACTCGGCAGCTTCGGATTATCTTTACCGACAAGTCAGAGCAGAACCGCATGTGGCCGAATTGTACCACGAAAATTCAAAACTGAGTCCCCACTCGACCCTTCAGATTCCCTCTGATACCTCAATGCTTGAACAGGTTCGCCGATGGTTCTTTGAAACCGCCTATCGCGTTGATAAAGAAACCCTAGTTGCCGACGGCTCTAGGTTGAGAATCCCCTATGACCAACTCCCTAGGTGGCTTCAAGGCCCGCTGAACCTCTTTTCCAAACCGGGTTCTCTAACCGACTTGCTCTATGCCGCTGACCTGCTCGTGCTGCACGATGGAATGCTCGTCCGCATAGTCCCAGAGTTGGACTATTTATGGATTGAGCGTAAAGTGAAAAATGAAGCCACACTTTTGCCTAGCCTTTTCTGGAGATCGCCGTCTGTAAGCATTGAAGAGTGTTCAACCATGTTAATCGTCGTCGCCTGTCCTTGGCGATACATGCTCATCTATGGCCCTCGGGGCTATCGCCATACCTTGCTTGATATTGGGCGACTGCTAGGATGTTTGCAATATCAGTACGAATTCTACGGACACTCAGTCACCGTCCATCAGGACTTTCTCGACACAAAAGTAGACGAATTTGTGCAAGCCGACGGTGTAGAACGATCCGTTTACGCACTCCTTACCTTCTCACCCATTAGCATGGATGGATAGACAATGGCAATCAGAGAGAGAAAGCCCACCGCAGTAGAAATACCGGAATCTTCGCCTAATTCAAAGTCGATGGCTATTCTAGAACCAATGCTACTTCAAGAACTGGAAGAGTTAGAACCTCAGGAGCAGCAAGCTTTAAGTGAACTCCTGAAGCGCACCAAACGGGATAGATCAGTTAATGGACCTATAGACGAGTTGGCTATCGTAGTAAACGCACTAAAAGACTATCCAACGGAAGATGAATGGCTATCCTTACAAAAGATAAATGAAAAAATCGCGCCGGATTTACACAAAGAGCTAGCCGGGGAAGAGAAAATTCAACTGAAAACAGATCTTCCAGCCATTACTGAACCTATATCGGAAGTAATCAACAATCGTACATCGGTCCGCGACTTCAAGAGATCAGCTCTATCACTCGAAAAATTGAGCATACTGTTGCATCAAGCTTGTGGTGTGAGGGGGACCATATTGGCGTATAACCGTCGCGATGTTAAACTACGTAATTTTCCGACTCCTGGCGGACTGCAATGCACCGAGTTTTATCTCGTGATCAACGAAATTGAATATATTCCTCAAGGGTTATACTATTACAATTCTACGCAAAACTGCCTGGAACTAATTGAGAAGGGAAATTTTCGATGGCGCGTGGTCAGCTATTGTCCCTCTCACGAGTGGTTAGCAGGAGCAAGTATAGTCATTTTCATCGCTCCTGACATATCGCGGCTTACATGGAAATACGGTGCCTATAAATCGTACCGATTGGCCCATATTGAAACAGGAGTCGCAAGCCATAATCTGCATTTGGTCGCCACGGCACTTGAGTTAGGATCATGTATGATATTTGGCTTCGACGATGAACTTACAGACTCTTTTTTGGGGTTAGATGGACGCCGGGAATTTACAACCCTATTAGTTGCCGTTGGAAATAAAATAGATAAAGAATCACTTCTACAAAAAGCCACCGATAGAAGCAGAAGCAGTCGAGGAGTTGCATAAAATGGCCTTTTCAAAGAGAACTATATGGCTTAATAGCTTTGTCGCGCTCTGGATAGTTGAATGCAAATTGTTCGTGCGTCAGCCTACTGCCGCCTTCTTTACATTTGTATTCCCCGTTTTGGTTTTTCTTCTGTTCGGCTCTATTTTCGGAGAAGCTCCGATGTGGGACCGTCCCGATGTACGCTACATCGATTTTTACGCCCCAGCACTCATGGCTGCATACGTCGGTCAAGCTGGCTTGACGAATCTCACGAATTTCTTAGCTGAATACCGTCTGCTTGGCATTCTCAAGCGCTATGTAGTCTGTCCGCTCTCACTTGGATTCTATCTTTGCGTACACACAGCGATGCAGGTTGTCATATTTATTGTTTCTTCCTTGCTCTTGCTCTTGGTCGCAGAGGGTATCTTCGACATCCGTTTCCATGGACACTGGGCAATTGTCCTGTTTGTAGGGATAGTCTGCATTGCCTGCTTTTTTACCTTAGGATTCTTGGTAAGCGGGTTTTCCAAATCTACAAGAAGCATCCATGTCCTAGGACAGTTTTTGTTTCTCGTCATGTTTTTTATATCGGGGGCCGCCTTTCCTCCGCCAATGTTCCCAAATTGGCTACAGACCTTAAGCTGGGCCTCTCCCTTAACTCATGTCGTCGCGACCTTTTCCGGTGTCTGGCTAGGAGACCCGATATCTCAGCATGTAAATTCATTGCTATTTCTTACAGCCATAACCACTCTATCGTATTTAATTTCTATCCGAATATTCAAGTGGGAGGTATAAATATCCACCGTGACTTCTCTACAATTAAGCTCCACGTACATTAATCCTCATCAAGAAATTTTACCCAATGTGATGAGGGAGAAAGAAGGTGAGGCAATTAGAGAAATGCTATCGTGGTATTCTCCCAACGGTCCGATCCGACATTCGACCATTTACAACGGAGGAGCTGGAGTATCTCAAACCGTCGTCGTTAATAGCAACCATTGGGACACCGACCAAGTCATGCGTCAACTCATCGGCCTCCCTTCCCTGAACTTGGCATTGAACTCTTCTGTGACTGCAGGGGGCAAAGGCTTTGAACTCCCGTCTTCCTTTCTGTCCGATTTAGGAGAGAGCGTTGAAAGGATGTCTGGCGCATTCGCCTTCTTAAAAGAAGACTTGGGGGTCTGTGCTGGATCCTATAGTTCTCTGCAAGGAGCCGGTCAAAATGCTATTGCGCCGGAGGAACTTCCCCTGTTTGCAGATGAGCAATACGCCTCTCCCAATTTCTTCTTTCAACCCTTTACTCACGAAACTGAATTTAACTGGGTCAAGGGACGGCGGCTCATTAGCCAAGAAGATGTCTGGATTCCTTTACAACTCGCACTCCTCTTTTATATCCCATCCATCGAGGAGGCCCGAATCGGCTATTCGTCCTCTTCAGGTATGGCCTCTCATATAGATGAAGCCTTGGCTATCATTGCTGGAGTAACAGAGATCGTCGAGCGCGATGCCTTGATGCTGTCTTGGTATGCAAATATCCCGCTACGCCGAGTAGAGGTTGACAGACCTCTTTACTCCAAAAAAGCCAACAGAGCGTTGGAACATATCAAGTCTCTCTCCGGTGATGTGAGTTTCTGGCTACATGACGTTGGCTTTCTGGAGTTGCCCTGCATATCAGCGATTCAACTAGTGCCCTATTATAAGAAGTTCGCCTATCAGGCTGGCACAGCATCATCATTGGATGGAGAGGAAGCCTTCATACAAGCCCTGATGGAATATGGACAGTCTGAAGTGCAATTGAAGTGCGCTATGTTGGCACCTAAGCGACAGTTCCGGAGAGGTGTTGAAATGGTATTTGATGCTTCTCCTGACAAGCCGCTAGCAGAGATGCATACATTTTTAGAAACTATCGGGTACTACGGATATGCTGAAAACATTGGGCTACTGAAGGATTTTTTTCAAAGTAATGATACTGTGGGCCTATCGGAATTACCTCAAATAAAATTCAGGCATTCAGAAGAGCAATTGGAATACCTCAAGGATGTTCTTCGGCAATACGATATAGACCCTATTGTCATTGACTGTACCCACGAACAGATGTCGCAGGTGAAGGCCATCAAAGTATTCATTCCTGAATTGATACAGCCCCACATCAGTGCGTATCCCTATTTGGGACATCCACGAATTTATGAACTGCCCATGAAAATGGGATTGAGAGATAAACCGCTCACATTCAAAGATCTCAAACTAGGGCCTGTTCCTTTTCCCTAAACGTCAGACACGACCTATGTTCTGTTTTATTTTTATATTGGCTTACCCTGGCGCCCTTTATGCAGTACATTCAGGTTTATACTTGATAGGTAGCTGGGTGCTATCCGAAAAAACGATGGATGCAACTTTGGATCGTTGCGATTTTGTCATACCTTTGGTATCTCTGATCGGTGCTCTAATCTTAATTTTGAACGTGTGCGATTTTGCAATCCACATTTTTACGTCGGCCTTTACATGGCCTATATGGTTTGGTTTCCCAACGTATTTATCGCTCGGAGTTACAATTTTTATTAGTATAGGTGGGGGTATGGCCTTTTATTGTACAGAGATCATTGCAGCACGAGCTTGGTTAAAACTGAGGATGGGAAACAAGCCAATAGTAAAACACTGGATGTTTGGAGAGACCAAGCGCGTTGTCAGACAGGGACAAAAATTACCTATAGGTCTGTTACTGAGTTGCATATTTGGCGAAGTCATTCTAGAGGAGGTACTGTGGAGAGGTTACTTGGCTTCTTATGCAACCGATGTCTTAAATATGCCTGTACGATACGCAATCATCATCTCGTCCCTCGCATTCGGAATGAATCATATAGCCTATGGCTTGGCAAATGTGATCTCTAAAACCCTACTTGGTGTAATTTTAAGTCTTATGTATCTCACCTCTGATAGCCTTTTGCCATGCATATTGTGCCATCAAGTCTTCAACCTTATGGTTTTTAAAATCCGCATCGAATGGAAATCATGACTTCAACTTCGAGTGCCTCATCTCCAGCCAGTGGCTGTCGAGAACAAACACCCATTCTGCAGATAAATGCCTTGTGCAGAACCTACGGCGAACTCGTCGCTGTTCAAAATGCCAGTTTTGCCGTATATCCGCAACAAGTTTTTTGTCTGGTAGGACCCAATGGAGCGGGTAAAACATCTATCATAGATTGCATTGTAGGTTTAAAAAAGCCCGACTCTGGAGACATTCACTTATTGGGAGAAAGCATCCCCGATCTGAGACGGCGCAAGGACATACGCAGTCGAATCGGCATCCAATTTCAAGAAGATTCTCTCTACAATGATATTCAGGTTAAAGAGGCGTTACGCCTTTATGCAAGCATGTATCGGAGTCCTACTGATCCTAATGATTTAATCGACATTTTTGATTTGCAACGTCAGCAGAAAACAGCCTACAAAGACTTGTCGGGAGGAGAAAAGCGAAGGCTGCTCATTGCCATCGCCTTAATAGGTAATCCTGAGATCCTCATCCTCGACGAGCCTTCCAGCAACCTCGATCCACATTTACGTCGGCAACTTTGGGACGTTCTGAACCAGTACCGCCGTCAAGGCCTCACCATTGTCATGACCACCCACAACATGCAGGAAGCCCAGCAGTACAGCGATGTGATCTGCGTGATTGACAAGGGTCAAATTATTGCCTCTGGTTCAGTGCCACAACTGCTCGAAAAGTTTCAGCTAAACCTCAAAGTAGAGATAGAAACCAAAGTCGATCCCGAAACCCTATCAGACTGTTTTGGAGTAACCCATATCGATGCCAATGCTCAAGGTGTGTGCATATATGGCAAGGATGAAGTGTTTAGGAACGCTATTATAGACCGTCTTAACAGTTTGAAAATACATCAATTTTCCGTAAAAACCGCCGATCTTGAAGATGTGTACCTATTCGCCACAGGAAGCCGATATATGCGCTATACTCAAAAAAACGCAAAAAATGATCAGAGCACCGAATCTGAGGCTCCTTTTGTGAAAGGAAAAGAGCTTCTTCAGCAAGCGATTGATGCCTCCGACCCCAATCAATTATATAAGGCGCAGAAACTGTTTGAAGGGGCTCGCCAAGATGGTAATCACGAGGTGTTTGCACTGTATTACCTAGCTTTGTGCGAATACCGCCTTGCCACGCTCTTTGCGTCCGCGCCAGACGAACAAATCCAGTGCATCAACCGAACCATAGAGCATCTCAAAAGTGCCATTGAATTGGAAGATAACTTCAGCGACGCACATGCCCTCTTGGCCAAGGCATATAGTCAAAAGCTCGGCCTGAATCCTCACTTGGGCATGGTACTTGGCCCTGAGACTAAAAGAGTTCTTGAAAAATCCAAGCGACTCGATGGCAATAATCCTCGTGTCGTCTTAACAGATGGAATGAGCGACTATTACACTCCTGCTGTATTCGGCGGCGACAAGAAGCGGGCCATTTCCAAGCTGGAGCAGGCCCTTGAGCTATTCGCCAAAGAGGAAATTCGCGATCCCTTTCAGCCCTCTTGGGGTTACGACGAAGCCTGTGCTCAATTGGGTATCATGCGTCAAGAGGCCGGCGACCTCGAAGGGGCAAGGGAAGCTTTTGTCAAAGCACTGACCGTGAACCCCAACAACGGCTGGGTAAAAAACCACTTATTGCCGCGATTGGAGTGTTAGTACAAAATGAATAAAAGATGCGCCGCCCGACAGACCGCGATCGTCCTGTTCTGCGTTTCCCTACTCGCCGGCCAGACCTTTGCCCAGAGCCAGGCCTTTGTCCAAGGACAGGTCGTCGATGAAACAGAACGACCGATGGCCTTTGTCAACGTACAAATCATCGACACTACCGACGGCGCAATTACAGGCCGCGATGGCCGCTTTGCCTTTTCCACCCGGCACTTAGGACAACGCGACCTGAGTGCCTCCTTCATCGGCTTTGAACCCACCCGCAAGACTCTGAGCTTGACCGCGGGCGATACCACAACGGTTCGCTTGGTGCTGCGGCGCGTCCTCATTGAACTCGGTGAAACCGTCGTCACAGTTAGCACCTACACCACCGGGGAGGATGAGACCGTTACCCTTACCCCCTTAGATGTGGTAACAACGCCTGGGGCTTCCGCCGATATTTTTCGCACATTCAAAACCTTCCCCGGCGTTGCCACCGTAGATGACGGTGCCGGTCTTTTTGTCCGGGGGGGCGATGTAAGCGAGACCGTCATTTTGCTCGACCAAGCCACGGTGGTGCATCCCTACAGATATGAATCACCCACTGGAGGGGTATTCGGCACGATTCCTGCCTTTATGGTCCAAGGTACGGCCTTTTCCACCGGTGGATTCTCCGCCCGCTACGGCAATGCGCTTTCCGCGGTGCTGGCAATGGAGAGCCTAGACATGCCCGCGCAACGGAGCTATATGCTCAGTTTGGGCCTCGGTGCCGGCTCTGTGGGCCTCGACATGCCTCTTGTTGACGATAAGCTCGGCCTGCGCTTCACGGGCAATCTCAGCTTTACCGATCTCCTGTTCCGCGTCAATGGACACCGCGACGAATTCACTACCACCCCACGCGGGCACGACGGCAATCTCAACCTAGTGTATCAATACTCGCCGACTGGACGCCTCAAACTCTTCAGCTTTAACGCGAACGACCGGATCGGCGTACGCGTAGCCGAGCCTTCGTTTGACGGCCAGTACCGAGGCCACGCCGATGACTACCTACACAATGTCCAGTGGACGGATGTATGGGCCGATTGGTTCATCCAGACCAGTGCCTCGCTCAATCAGCACTCGGCCCGGCAGCAATTGGGCAACTTGGACTTAACTTCCCGCGACTTGACGGGCAAAATTCGCACAGATTGGGAAAGCGTCCTCGGTGCTTTCGGGGTCTTGCGCCTTGGTACCGAAATGGAGTACGCTGACAACCAATTCGCGGGCAGCGTTCCTCAGGACGATATTCTCGACCCCGAGGCAGATGTTTTTGAACTCGACACTTCCTATAGCGCTCGGCGCTCGGGTGCCTACTTTGAGGTCGATTTCAAGCCCGTGCGCCGCATCGTCGCCAATGTCGGCACGCGCGCCGATCACCACAGCTTGGGCGGTGGTTTTGTCATAGACCCGCGTCTGTCTGCACAATACCAGTTCTCAGAAGATACAAACGCCCGACTCGCTTGGGGCATCTATCACCAATTCCCCGCCCCATTTGAATACAACCCCACCAGCGGCAACCCCAATCTGGGGCCTCAACGCGCCCAACACTGGATAGGCGGCTTGCACCACGAACGCGCCTCATTCCTAGTACGGTTGGAGGCTTACTACAAACCCTACCGCAACCTCGTCCTAGATGACCCCGACCTGAATCTTGCAAATACGGGTAGAGGCCGAGCCTCTGGTGTTGACCTCTTTTGTAAATACGGCGGTTTTCTCGATACGCGCTTGAGCGGGTGGATGGCCTATAGTCTGCTGCGCTCGCGTCGATTGCAGGTGCGTCACATGGGGTTTGAGACGCGCCGCGAAGAAGCCCCTTCGCCGTTTGATATTACGCACAATCTGACCTTGGTCACAAAAATGCAGATCGTCCATACCCTCAGCGGCGGCCTGACCTTGAAATACGCCACCGGCCGGCCCATCACTCCAGTCGTCGATGCCATTCCCACTGCAGGCAAAAGCTACTACCTGCCCATAGAGGGACCTATCGGCTCAGAACGGCTGCCATCCTTTCAACAGATAGATGGGCAGTTGAGCTATGTGCTGTTTTTTGGCACCGGGCACCGAGCGGTCTTCTACTTGGCGGTCAACAACCTGCTCAGTCGCGCAAATGTGCTCGACTATGATTACAGCATCGACTATACTCAGCGCCAGCTACGCACCTCCCTCTTTCGCCGATCCATTTACTTTGGCACCACTGTCTCTCTGAATTATTGACCTTAACCAAAGGGGCCATTTATGCAACGCTTTCTGCTCTCACTCGTTTTCATGTCCTCGATCGCATATCCCGCCTTCGCCCAATCAGCCGATAGTCTTCTCGTCAGTGGAAAACAGATGCTGCAAGCCGGTGAAAATGTGAGCGACCTCGACTCTATGTATGCAGCCAGAGCGATGTTCGAGCGCACCCTAGCCGACACGGGTCTGGCTGCATGGAGCCACTACTACATCGCCTTGGCCGATTACCGCATCGTCGATCTCCTATTAGCCGAGGGCGAAAAAAATAAAGACGCGGCTTCTGAGCACCTCAAAGCCACTGTCGAGCATTTGAAAAAGGCTACCGAGCTCGACCCGCAAGCGGCCGAAGCCTATGCTCTGCTATCGAGCGCGTACGGACGACAAATCGGCCTGAGTCCTATGAAAAGCATGTTCTTGGGGCCCAAAATTGGAAAGGCCATCCAAAAAGCCAAGCGACTCGCACCCGACAATCCGCGCGTGGCGCTGAGTGCGGCCATCAGCGACTTTAATACCCCCAAAATGTTTGGTGGAAGCAAAGAAGAGGGCCTGCAAGGGTTCCAGCGCGCCGCCGAGCTCTTTGCCCAAGAAAAGCCGACCGACCCCATCCAACCTATATGGGGACACAGCCGCACTTACGCTTGGCTCGGCATCGCTTACCAGGATCGAGGTGAGCTGGAGCTGGCGCGCGTAGCCTTTGAAAAAGCGCTTGAAATCAATCCGGGTTTTGGTTGGGTCAAGTTCGTGCTGCTGCCCGAATTGGAAAAAGCCAATTCACCAGATGCACCGTGAGCAAACGACCGCCAGATAGCTGAGTTGTGTTGCGGGAAGTGCCTAATCGGCTTTGGCAGCGGGTCTGCCACCTCGGGGCCGTCTCCGGCCGCGCCCGCGTCTCTGGCCGTTACGTTTAGCGCGAACATCGTCCAAGTCGGGCGCATTGCCTTCCCAATGCGCGTGGATGCGATTGGCGTTGAGCAAGCGCTTGAGGTCGCGGAGGTCGCGGTCGCCGACCAAGGTCAGGGCCTTGCCGGCCCGGCCCATACGCCCGGCCCGGCCCGTGCGGTGGGTGTAGATTTCGGAGTTAAAGGGAAAGTCGTAGTTGATGACGTGGGTGACGTGCGAAAAATCCAAGCCGCGCCCGGCCACATCCGTAGCGACCATAAAGCGGATCTTCTTCTGGCGGAAACGACGGAAGATGGAGGTGCGCCGCTCTTGGTCCAGCCCGCCGTGGATGATGTCAACCGAGCGGATTCGCCTTTGTAGATCGCGGAACAAGTCGGATGCTTTGTCGCGCGAGTTGCAGAAGATGATGCCCTGCTGGATCTCTTGGCCCTCGATGTAATTGACGAGCGCGTCACTGCGGCGGTGGGAGACGTGGAGGAAGTGATGGACGAGCGACTGGGGTGCCCGCTGGTCGCGGTTGAGATGAACGCGCTCGGGCGATTTGAGGTATTGTTGGGTTAGTCGCTCTACCTCCGAGGGCATAGTCGCGGAAAAAAGCAAGGTTTGGTATTCCTGCATGATGCAGGCCATGATAAAGTCCACATCTTCGATAAAGCCCATCTTGAGCATCTCGTCGGCCTCGTCGAGGACCAAGGTTTTAACTTGGGTCAGGTCGAGGCTGTGGTTCCATATAAAATCGATGAGGCGGCCGGGCGTGGCCACGAGTACGTGGACGCCGTGGTTGATCTTGGCCTTTTGGATGTCCATGTCAAAGCCGCCGTAGATGGCAAACGGCACCACGCCTGAGTGCTTGGCGATTTCGTCCACCTCTTGGACGTATTGGAGCGCCAACTCTCGGGTGGGGACCAAGATGAGGGCTTGGATGGCGTTGAGCGACTCGTCTGTGGCTTGGATTATAGGAATGGCGCAGGCACCGGTCTTGCCAGAACCAGTTTCAGCCAAGCCCATGACGTCTGTGCCGGCGATAATGTGGGGAATGGTTTGTTCTTGGATGGGCGTCATTTCTTCGTAGCCCATCTCGTCGAGTGCTCTGAGGATATAGGGGGTTAGGTCAAGCTCGGTAAACTGCATAAATCCTGTCTATTGGGTTGAAGAGGGCGGGGAATGTGTGCGGCAGAACGCCAGCGAATGCACGTTAATTGTTATAAGTTATAAACTTAGGCAAAAAAGCTAAATGTGCAATAGGCCGCGTTGAGCAGGAGCGGCTGGGGCTTACTTTGTAACCCAACAGACGAGGAGATAAAAGATGGCAGACGTGCGGGTGCGCATCGCACCTTCTCCGACCGGCCCCATGCACGTAGGGACCGCGTATCAAGCGCTGTTCGACTGGGTGTGGGCGCGGCAAAACGGAGGACAATTTGTGTTGCGCATCGAGGATACCGACCAAGCGCGGTCGCATAAAAAGTACGAAGCTCAGCTCGTGCAGTCGCTGGGGTGGCTGGGGTTGGCGTGGGACGAGGGCCCCGATGTGGGCGGCCCCTACGGCCCGTATCGACAGAGCGAGCGCTTGTCCATTTACGCGGAGTACGCTGCGAAGTTGATGGCCAGTGGGTATGCCTATCCCTGCTTTTGCACGAGCGAGCGGCTGGCCGCGCTGCGGGCGGAGCAGCAGGAGCGCAAGGAGCATGTCGGCTACGATGGGCATTGCCGGGCGCTGGCTGCTAGCGAGGTCGAAGCCAAGATGCGGGCGGGATATGCACACGTGATTCGGCTAGAGATGCCGAAGGAGGGAGTATGTGTAGTCGAGGACATGCTCCGGGGGCCAATTTCCCTGAAGTGGGGAAATATAGACGACCAAGTGCTAATGAAGTCCGATGGCTTTCCGACCTACCACTTGGCCGTGGTAGTGGACGATCACTTGATGCGGATCAGCCACGTAATTCGGGGGGAGGAATGGATCACCTCCACACCCAAGCATCTCATGCTCTACGAGGCTTTTGGCTGGACGCCGCCGACGTACATGCACCTGTCGTTGTTGCTCAATCCCGACGGCTCCAAGATGTCGAAGCGGCGGAATCCGACCTCGGTGGAGTACTATCGTCGCGCCGGCTATGTGCCGCAGGCCCTGCTCAACTACTTGGCGCTCATGGCCCATCCGCCAATCGGGGAAGAAAAGTTCACCTTAGAGCAATTAACAGAGCATTTCGACCCGGCAAAGATCAATTTGGGCGGCTCCATCTTTGACATAGACAAGCTAAGCTGGCTCAACGGACGCTATTTGCGCGAGGATCGGACGCCGGAGGCTCTGTTGGCCGATCTAAAGGGTTGGCTGCTCAACGACGAATACGTGGGGCAGATGCTGCCGTTTATGCAGCAGCGGCTAGAGACGCTGGGAGATTTTGTGCCGGGCGTGGCGTTTTTATTTGCCCGGCAGGTAGAGCCAAAGGCCGAGGGTTTGGTCCCTAAAAAGCGGGAAGCCGCCGAGGTCGCGCGGATGTTGCAAACAGCCGTGTGGGCCTTGGACGAGGTGGTGGAGTGGGACAAAGACGGCGTGGCCGAGGCCGTGCGCAGGGTAGCCGCGCATTGGGAGTGGCCGGTCCGCGACGTGACCGTACCGTTCATTGCCGCGTTGACTGGCGAGCGGGTGGGGCCGCCGCTGTTTGAATCCGCTGCGCTCTTAGGGCCAGAATTGACGCGGATGCGGCTGTTAGACGCTATGAAGGCGTTGGGTGGGCTGTCTAAGAAACAGGCGAGTCGGCTGGAGAAGGACTGGAGGCGGTGAAATTTCTCGGCGGTCCCAGTTTGGCATAGATATCCTAGTCGCCGTCGTTGTCGAGGTCACCAGCCTCAGATATCAGAGGCCACATCGCCGGCACTGGCCGTACCCCGAGACGAAAAGGTCCAGCCAGCCATCGTTGTCGTAGTCCCAGAACCAAACCGGGAAGCTGCCTAGTGGCTCGGTAACGCCTGCTTCCTTGCTCTTGTCGGTGGAGGTCCACCCGCCGAACTCGTTGGGACCGTCGTTGGGAAATTGGTGCCAGTGAGCCGCGAGACGTACAGGTCAATTAGGCGGTCGTTGTCGCAATCGCCCGAGGCGGTCCCTTTTACATAGCCGACGACGGCGCCCCCGGTTGCCTCGGCCACCTCGGCAAACTGCAAATCCTCTGCCCGCCCGTTGCTGTGGAAAAGTTCACACCGGTGGATCCGGCCTCCATAGGACTCGTTGCCAACCAAAAGGTCCAGCCAGCCATCGTTGTCGTAGTCCCTTCAGACGGCCGTCTGCGTCGGGTGGAAGGTGAGCAGGCCAACCTGCTCGGTGACGTCGGCAAAGGTCCCATTGCCGTTGTTGTACAATAGCGAGTTGGGATGCAGGCCGTCGTCTTCCCGCCAGCTCCCGCGCAAAACTAGCACGTCCGCCGTTGTTGTCGCAGTCGGAGGCAAAAACCTCGGATGGAACGAGCCACTGCGCTGGCACTTGTTCGGGATACATGCCCAAGAGCCAGCGGACAGTGAGGTCGTCTGGGTGATCTGCCAAATGCGCGGCGAATTCCGCCAGCGCCTCCTGAGACCCCCGCTCACATGGTGTGGATTCCGACGCGTGCCGGCGCGAGACAGTTTTCCTGCCTAGGCGCATGTAGGACAGCCCCAGCAGGACGCGCACGTCTGAGGTCAGTCTGAATCGACTGGTTGTAGCTGCGGCTGGAGCCTTCGAACTCGTCAATGGCGGCTTGGCTCTGGCCGGTGCGCAGATAGGCACAGGCGGCCGCGGCAAGGTCTTGAGGTATTCTACCCACGCCGCATTGATATAGGTATTAATGGCGGGGTTCAAATTCTGCGCGATCTCCGCCAAGCGGGCGGCCATGCGCTGTGTGCCAGGGGCCTGATAGGAGACAGCGCGACGAGAGCCACGCCCAGCATAAACCGCATGTTACGGCCCACCGAGTAGCTGTTTGAAGTGCGCCAATGCCTGCGCTGCGCGCAGTGAGTCGCCGAGCGCCCGGTAGGCCAAGGCCAAGCCGTAGTGGGCGCGGGCATAGCTCGAATCCGCTGCTAGGGTCGTGCGAAAGTGGTCCACCGCCTCCTCGGCCACTCCTGCGCGCAGTGCTACCCCCCCGAGGCCGTGGTAGGCGTCCGCGTACCCTTCTCGGTGCTCGAGTGCCGCAGTGAATGCCTTGCGGGCTTGAGCCAGTTCCCCCTTTGCAAAATGGGCATTGCCGAGGTTGTACCAAGCGAGGGCGTACCCTTCGTCCAGTGCGAGGGCCTTACCGTAGGCGGCAATGGCCTCGTCCAAGCGGTTGAGGCGAGCGTAGGCATTGCCCAGGTTGTGCCAGGTCGGTGCATGGACGGGATTGATCGTCAGTGCGCGCTGGAAGGCCGCGGCCGCTTCACCTGCTACGCCCAATCTCGCATAGATCCGGCCCAGTTCAAAAAGCGCCATAGCATCGTGCGGATTGCCGTCCAGTATTGTTTTCCACCGGAGAATGTCCCCAGAGTACGCGTCAATGCGGTTGAAGGCGCGTAGGGCCTCCTCGCTCGCTTGGGCCTTACCCTGTCTCTGGTAGGTCTGGGATAGGTCGTAATAGGCTTGCGGATGGAGCATATCGAGGCGAATGGCGCGGCGCAGGGCTTGGGCCGCCGGCTCGTATTGTCCCAGCTTGGTGCGGGCTACCCCGAGCCAGTTAAATGCCGCCGCGGCCGTCGAATCCGCTGCAATAGCCGCCTCAAAGCTCGCCGCGGCCTCCTCGTACTTTCCTAGGCGGAGGTGTGCCCGCCCCAAGCCGATCCGGGGGGCGACCGCCGTCGGTTGCAAGGCCACGGCCCGCGCAAGGAGCACGGCGGCCTTTTCGCACTGTCCCAGCTTGAGGCAGTACACATCTCCCAGCGCGGTGTGCGCCAAGATGTATTTAGAATCGCTGGCAATGGCCTGTTCCATTGCCGCCGCCGCCTCTTGATACGCGCCTTCTCGGGCGAAGGCCGCGCCGATATTGTAGTGCGAGGGGGCGTGGTCCGGCTCGCTTAAAAGCGCCTGCTGGTAGGCTTGGCGGGATTCCGCAAAGCGCCGCTGCCGCATATAGACGGCCCCCAGCCCCCGGTGCGCGTCCCCACAATTGGCACACCCCTGCGCGGCCCGTTGGTATGCGTTTGCGGCTCGCTCTAATTCGCCTCTCTTAAACAGGATGTTGCCGATCCCCACCTGCGCTCCGGCGTGGGTGGAATCCAGCGCTTGGGCTTGGCGAAAGGACTGTAGAGCCTCGGGGTAGCGCGCCTGTTCGCGGTACACTTGGCCGAGCGCGTAATGGACCTCGGCGTCCGTCGGGTCTTCCGCAATCTGGCGCTGATAGCGGACCTCCCGCTCGCCTAGACTTTCTTCGGCGGGCGCACATCCGTAGAGCAAGGCTAACAGGCACGCAACGGCCCAGCGGCGCCCTACGGTCCTTTTCCAAAGATCGCTCATGCTCAGCCGGAGGAAGGAGGTTCTTCCACTTGGTGGATCTGGTCAATGGGCACTTGTACGAGCGTCTGCACGATCCCGCTGGGCCAGCTAATTTGGACGCGATCCACCTGTTCCCGCTGACCCAAGCCGAAGTACACCCGCAGATCATTTTGCGAAAGATAGCTGCTGCCGCTGCGCACCTCCTCGACCTGCACCAAATCGCCGCTTACCACCCGGATCACCGCCCCGATTCCGTCCCGGTTACTGACTCGGCCTACGGTCTTAAATGCGATCCAGTGGTTGCGATGGTCGCCATCGTTGCGCAGCAAAAACGCCGCTGGTTGTTGTTGGAGACAAAAGCGTCCAAGTCGCCGTCGTTGTCGTAATCGGCAAAGGCCGCGCCCCGGCCGACTCCGCGCAGGGCCGTAGCCTGCACCAGCGCAAACCGCCCGGCCCCGTCGTTGGCAAAGAGTTGGTCCGACTGCAGATAAGACGCGGCTTGGTCAAACGCCTGCACTTGTGGATGTACGTGGCCATTAGCCAGATAGAGGTCTAGGTCGCCGTCGTTGTCGTAGTCGAAAAAATCCGTGCCAAACGTCAAGGTCGAAAGCGTAGGCTCACCCAACCCCGACGGAAAGCTCATATCGGCAAATGTGCCGTTGCCCTCGTTGCGATAGAGGCGGCAGCTTTCCCACTGGAAATTGCAGACCACGATATCTAGGTCGCCGTCCCGGTCGCAGTCGCCAAAGTCCGTGCCCATGCCGGCCTCGGGGCGAGCGCTCTCGCTGAGTGCCACCCCCGCGCTCAATCCCACTTCGGCGAACCGCGCCGCGCCGTCGTTGCGGAAGAGGAAATTGGCCTTCATGTCGTTGGCCACATACAGGTCCGCATCGCCGTCGCTGTCGTAGTCGCCAAAGACTACGCCCAACTGGCGGCCAGCTTCGCTGTACACGCCGGCTGGCCGGGTAATATCGGCGAATTTTCCGCCCCGATCGTTGCGGAAGAGGATGCCGGACTCTCCTTTGTACTGAGTGGGGGCGCAATAGACCGGGATAGTCCCTTGGCGACACCCTTCGTCATGCGCTAGGTCAACCGAGACGTTGTTGGCAACATAGAGGTCCAGATCGCCGTCGTTGTCGATATCGGCAAACGCCGCGCTGGTGCTCAGGCGGGGGTCGCCGACCCCGGCGTCGGCAGTCTGATCGGCAAAGGTGCCGTCGCCCTGATTGCGATATAGGACGTTGGGACCGAAGTTGGTCACGTACAGATCGATGTGCCCGTCGTTGTCGATATCCCCGGCGCAACTGCCCATGCCATAGCCCGGATGGCCCGTCTTCGTGTGCGCTGTTGCATCCGCGAAGGTGCCGTCGCCCCGGTTGTGATAGAGCGCGTTGGTGGGGACACCCTCGGCGACAAAACCCGGCAGCGGTGCGCCGTTGACCGCATAGAGGTCCTGATTGCCGTCGCTGTCGTAGTCGAGGAAGGCCGCGCCCGACCCATAGGTTTCCACATAGTAGTAGCGCCCGCTCGCTCCATTCTGATGGTGGAATTCAATGCCCGCCTCCACCTCTACAAACGCTGGTCCGATCTCCGGGTCCGCTGGTCCGCATCCCGCACTGCCTACGACGAGCAGCGTCCACAAAGACAAAACCGCGGCCACGAGCTAGCCGTAAGCGGGGGAGTTGAGATAAGCGTGGGGTGATGGCATGGGCTAGTCGGTGCTGGCGTCTAGTTTGCCCAACTCCTCTTCAAACACCACAACCTTATCGGCGTACTGATCCCTGAGCCGGGCGAACAAGGCGTCGAAGAGGGTCTTTTCTTGCTGCTTCTGCACCCACCATCGCGCCCGCGAGGCCGCTTGTGCAAAGGGCGTGGGACGGGGGGGAATGCGCTCCTGCACCTCGAAGATCGAATAGCCCTCGTCGAGGGCCACCGGGCCAGTGAGCACTCCTACCGGCGCGGCGACCACCGAGTCGTAGAGGGCGCCGAAAACTCGCCGCTCGGAGGGATGATTGTGGATGTGGTATTGCCCGCCCTCGGCATCTGTGCGGAGTGTGTGGCGGACGGCCAGCGTTTCTAGGTGTTCGCCAGCGCGGATCCGCTGCAAGAGCTGCTCGGCCTCGGCGCGGGTCGCCACCAGCACCTCCGCCACCCGAATCTCTTCCAGTTCCATGAACATGTGCGGATGATCGTCGTAGTACTGGCGGGCCATGGCACTATCGACTTCGGCCCGCTGCACGACTTCCTCTCTGCGGAGGGCTTCGAGCAGCAGTGATTTTTCCTTTTCTTGTAACCAGGCAGCTATCGTCGAATCCTGATTTAAGCCTTCCTGCAAGGCCGCTTGATAGGCAAGGATCCGCGGCAAGAGGTCCCGGTGGACGAACTCGGCAATCCCGCTGCTGTCGAAGGAGACCGAGCGGATGAACCAATAGGCGTTATAGGTTTCGGCAAAATCCCGCAGCGTTACCTGCCCGCCCTTGAAGCGACAGAGGATCACTTCCTGCTCTTCGGGCCCCAACAGCATCCCCCGGCCGTCGGACTGGGCCATCCGATCGACCAGCAACCGGATCGCCTCGCCATCTAGCTGTGCGTTTAGTCGGTCTTTGAGCTGTGCGGTCAGCTCCTTCCAGCGGGCGCGAAACTCCTTCCAGTACTGCTCTCGCAAGAAGGCCGCTCGATAGTGTGCAGGTGCTGGGCCTTGGGACAGCACCTTAAAAATCTCGTAGTGTTCCCCCACGAGTAAGGGCTGGCTCAAGTCCCCAACCTGTAGGTCGAATACCTGCTCCCCCACTTCTAGGGGCAGGCCCATCTCCTCCAAGTTGCCGCGCCCGTACCAAGCATCGAGTACCCCGCCGTGGGCGGCTGTCGGCGCGATAGAATACCCGCGGGCCACCTCGGCAAAATCCCGCCCCTGCTCCAAGTCGCGCATGGCCTTTTGGGCTTCTGCCGCGCTAGCGGTGCGGATATGGGCCAAGCGCAACATCCGATTCCACTTGCTCGTCGCAAAACCCTGACGCGTGCTTTCTACTGCGAGATCTACATCCGCGAGGATGGTCCGCACGGCGTACTCGTCAACCAGTTTCTTGCGCTGTTCCCGCTCCCATTGGCGCACGAACTCCACGGTCTGATCCAGCCGCCGCTCCCGTGCGTTGATGAGCATCAGCTTCATGTCGATCATCGTCTGCAAGTAAAAGCGCCACGCCTTGGGCCCCGCTTCGGAGTCGCGGTAGTTGGCGGTGGACTCTTCCCGGAACTGGCGCAATGCTGCGAGCTCGATCTCTTCGTCGCCTACCTTAGCGACCACGTCACGGCTTGCCTTGGGTTCACAGCCACTCCACCACAGCACCGCGAGTGCGACTCCCACAACGGCCCGAGCCAGCACCATTAGAGTTCCTCGTTGCGGCGGTGCTTGGCCAAGTACACTTCGCGCGTAAATGGATAGGTGATACCTATGGTCTCCACTGGCTGATCTCGGTAGTCGAAGCGCAGCACCATCTCCGCGATTCGCACTTCAAACGCTTCGACATCATTCGCCAGCGGGGCGAAGGCGATGAAACCTTCGCGCTCTTGGCCGCTGAAGATCATTTCGTCTTCTGGGTACAAGGTGCGGAGCAGCAGGTCGCGCCGCTCGCGGAAGGGGAGGAAGGTATTGCCCGCATAGCCTATGGCATACGGGGCGAAGTACTCGTCTAGCGCCAGCCGGGTGAAGGCTTGGTAGTGCCGGCCATTGGCACTGGCGATCTCTATGGCGTAGGGATTGAGCCACACCTTGGGGTACGCGTAGTTTTTGACCTTGAGCAGAAAGACCGTAAAGCGGGTGGGATGGTCCTCTTCCCACCCCGGCTTCCAGTCGCCATAGGTGTAGGGATTGACCGGCGCGAGATAGGGGTTGGGTTCGCGAAAGCCCTCCGGCCGCTGCGAGTGGCTGCTTAGTTGCCGGTTGAGCATGGCTACGGTCAGCGGCAACAAACTCACCTCCAAGCGATTTTTGACGAAGGTGATGCTGCGGTCGTCGCGGACGACGAAATCCGTCGCCGACAAATCAGCGGCCGGTAATATGGGGCCGGCAAAGTGGCGATAGCCCAATTTGTGCCCGCATCCTCCGGCGAGCAGCGCGGCGCACAGCAGGGCGAATAAGCGGTGAGACGAGGTAGGCATAGCTAGGCTTTCCTTATAAGATGCTGTTTGACGGTCACTGAGTACCGGCAAGCCTGCTTGGCACCGACGGCCGAACAGGTCATACTCGTTCTTGGGAACTTGCTAAGTACTCGAAACAACTAAGCTACGCTCCTTGGCAGTGCTGTTTAAATCGTAGGTTGACTGCATGTTCATCCAGAGCTTCGCCGACGTTCCGAGGGTCTCGGCAAGATCGAGTGCGGCATCGGCAGTTACGCCTTGCTCGCCTTGAATGAACGCATTGAGCCGCGCCCTGGTCCAGCCGATTTTCTCCGCAAATGCCGTTTGGTCCATACCCATAGGTTCGAGAAACTCCTCGAGAAGCATCTCGCCTGGATGGAAGGTATTCTTCGGTTGTTGTTCCATTGTCCATACCTGTGTCAGTGATAGTTGATAATCCGTACTTCATACGACTGCCCGCCACTCCATCGAAAGACTAACCGCCACTGATCGTTGATCCTGACGGAGTGAAAGCCCTCCCACTCTCCTCTTAGCCGTTCCAACCTGTTCCCCGGCGGTAGATAGAGAAGTTTTCGCCTAGCTGTTCGATGAAGCCCGGTAGCAAGTGAACGGGTCGCTTTGGTCCTCCTGTCGTAGAACAGATCCTCCGCCAAGTCATGGCCAAATGTCTGAATCATTTTCCACTGCTAGGCTGGCCTCTCTCGGCTCTGACTTCCAAACACAGTCGGATGGCTTCTCTAATGTTGTCAACGGCTTCTTCTTTTGTTTGTTCTTGACTCACACGCCCGGTATAGACGAGCATTCGGTAATCCAAACTCCATCTTCGTCTCGAGCAAAGGTAATCGTGAATTGCATGGCGTTGTTTCTCCAAGGATTTGAAACTTTTACGCGCTACTAGAACCGAAGTAGTCCGCAACATGGAGTTCGTCGTTAATAGCGCACTTGTCGGCATCCCATAAAATTGTCGTGCGGCTTTGATCAAGCTCGTACTTTTCGCGTTCATCGGGCGATGCGTAAATTGTAGAGGTACAGAGAGAATGCGCCCATCCGTTAATTCGATATGAATATGCACATCGTCAAAGCGCACGTGGCGAACAGAGATTTCTTGAGGAAAGGTATATGCAGAAACTGGATATGAAATCTCATATTTTTTACTTTGATTCGTTCTTCAGTTTGCTCTGCCTCTGTATTCATGCCACGCTTCCAATAAATGTGCTTGGTTTTGCTCAATAATCTTCAGTGCTCGGTTTAATTCATGCGGTCTCAGTACGCGGCTAGAACGTGCGATCTGGATAGTGGGTTCGATCCATATTTTGGCATCATTGCGATCCTTTTGTATCCCCTTTCCCACATGCTCGATTTTCGTGAAGTGCATCAAAACTATGAAACCAAAAAATGAGACTGCCTTCTCTGAGAATCCGGGGGCTCATCTAACCCACGATCAAGGATATGCCGGTCAAAATGAAAAACGCTCTCATGCTACTTGCCGCAAGCTGCAAAAGTCGGTTTTGATACAATACCCAATGTTTCTTACTATGGTAAAATTCGACGCCCGAGCGTCAAGCCTGATTAATCCAGCTTAGTGGTTCTCGCCGTGCTCAACGGTCTAAGCCGCCCCATGCTGAAGATGCACACTGCGCTCTAGTACGCCACAGCGACGGGCTGCAACCGCACCTCGAGCCCCTTATCCGTTTCCACTTCCACCCGAACCAAGTAGGTGCCGGGCGGGACTCGCCGACCGGCGCGGTCGCGGCCATCCCAAGGTATGGCGTGGCGGCCCGCGTCTTGGATGGCGGGCGGTGCTTGCCACACGGATCGCCCGTTGAGCCTGTACACGCCGACTTGCACTTGCGACGCCTGCCGCACCCGGAAGAGGGTGTATTGTATGGGCAACAGGTCGTTTACGCCGTCGCCTTGGGGGGTAAACGCGCCGCTACCCGCCGCGATGTCTCCCAGCACCCCGCCCGTAGAAGTGGCAGAGGCTACGACGAGCAACTGGTTGGAGCCTAACTCCGCGCTGACATCCCCTCCTTCGACGCGCTGCACCAAGCTCGGCTCGTGGCGATTGAAGATCTCGCCGCCAAATTCGCCGGCCTCGCCGTACAGCACGGCTTCGAGGCCGATGCGTAGCCGCTGATCGCCGCTTGGGTGCAAGGGGCGAGGCAAGAACAGCACAAAGCCGCTTTCTTCGCGTAGCAGGCTGTCCGGCTCTACAGCACTGAGCGGGTCGCCCATCTCCAGATAGCGAAACGTGGCTTCAGCCGGTGCCGAGATGCGTACGGCGTCGCAGCCGATGCGGTCCGCGCTGGCAAATTCCACGCCTAGGTCGTATATGAACGGGGTTTTCGCGCCCGCTGGCACGCGCACTTGTCCGCCTTGGGGGTGGGGTTCCTCGGCGAGGACGATCTCGCCCACGACTCGGTCGGCTAGCAGGGGTGCGATCTCGATTTGTAGGGAATCGAGGCGGGCAAATTCCCACAGCGCGTCCGTTGCTAGCTGTACGCGCAATTGGAAATACCGGCCCCACGGCAGGCGCGGGTGCTGGCTCGAGCCTGCCAACGGCAGCGACCAGAAGCTCCAGTTTTGCAAGTCTTCGGCCACCGGTCCGCGAAAGCCGACCGCCACGGTCGAGCCGTGTGCCTCTAGAGGCGTCAGCCGATCCCACTGTTTCTTGGTTACCTCCACGTGGGCGCCCAGATCGTCAAAGCCGAAATAAGCCGTTGGGCTGTCGTCGCGCCCGGTGCGGATTTCCACCTGAGCGCGCACCGGCCCGTCGGACGGCAGGAGTTGCTCTCCGTCCTTGCTCCATTTGCTCACCCCCAAGCGCACCTGCCCGAAATTGACCTCCCGCCCCAAGTCGATGATCTGCGACTCATAGGTCGCCTGCGGAGCAAAACCCCGGCCGTAGATCTCCATTTCGGCAAAGGCCGAGCGCGTGACGATGGGGTCGCCGTACAGAGTAAACCCGTCGGGGATGGCAATTAAGCGGAAGAAGCGGAGATATTGCGTGGGAAACACAATCTCGGTCACCGAGTCGGTGTTGCGCTCCTCGTAGCCGAGGGGGATGGCCAGCGGACAGCACGGCCCCTCGCCCTGCCAGACAAACCCGCGCTCTAGTTCCTCTTGCAGAATGCCAGCCTCGGCTTTGTCGGCGGTCAAACTATAGGACTTGAGGATATAATTGGGCCGGAAGGGTTCGTCGCTTTCGGGGCTGACGCCTTCGGGCGGAAAGAAGACGAAGCGCTCTACCGGCACTTGGGTGCCCAAGTCTATGGTATAGAAAATTTGCTCCTCGTCTCGCCGCTCCACGTACGTGGTCGGGTCCCCATCGACGAAGAGAAAAATTTCCGTGGCTTTGTATAGGGTGTTGTGGTTGATGTTCGTCCAGAAGCGCGGATGGCCGGGGCGGAATTTCGGGTCGGTGGGAAAGCGCCAGCGCTGCCAAGGGCCGAGCTGCGGCAAGATGTTTTCGCTCGGCTTGAGTTCAAAAGGCTGGAGTGAGTGGGAAGTGTCGTCTATCATTAGGCTGAAGTCCGCCACATCCACCGGCGCGACGCCGCCCTGCCCGCCGAACTGCCACCACTCTTGCGCCGCCCCGGGACTACAAGTGACCGCGAGCACAACACAGGCTGAAATTGCGCCTCTCACCAGCCAGCCTCCGCAAGAAAAATGCCCGAGGGGAAGGGCCGCATGCGATCCTTCCCTCGGGACAGGTACTGCTGAGCTGCTACTTGAGGCGTTGGGACATGCTGTTTTTGATGTGGCCCCAAGTGTCGTTTTCCACGTTAGTCTCCACCGCCGCCAGTGCCCAGAAGTCGGGCATTTGCGAAGCGTCGACGTCCTGCGACTGGCTACCGTCGTTGATGTACATGGAGTGCTTGCGTCCACCGCCGGGGCGGTCGGCGTCGAGCGGGCGATAGCCGAGGTGAATCACGTCGTCCTCGGCGAACACGTGCCGCACGCTCTCGGCCTCGCTTAGGCCCCAGATGTCCCACAGGGCACCCCGCCACTCGTAGGTGTACGTAACCGGGCCAACCGTCAGGTTCTCGGCACCCGCTGGCAGGACGGTCCACGCAGCCTCGAAAAACTCCGGCTCCACGCCCCAAAGCAGCTCTTGGGAGTCGATAAACTCTAGCTGGCTGTAGAAGAAGCAGGTCTGATTGGGCAACAGGGACTCGCCGGCCGGCGGGAAGATGCGCACGTGCCAGCGCTGGCCATTGGCGATCTGTTCGAGATTGTCGCCCTTGATATTCCCGCCGAGGTGATCGGCGTCAACGGTTATCTGCAAGCAGTCGTCTTTCCACCACTCCTTGACGGGCGAATCGTACTTGAGGGTGTCATCGACAAAGCGCGCAAAGCCGTACCACTTGTTGTCTGGTGGTGCAGACCAACCGTTGAGGATGGTGAAATCGTAATCCGACAACTCGACGAAATCACTGGCTCGGTCGAAGAAATCGGGCTGATTGAGGGCGAGGGCCGGGTCGTACCAACCCCAGTCGTCATCGTTGCCGTCGATGGTGATGGCCGCCGGATCGGGCACTTGGGGATAGAACACGGTTACGCCTACGTGGGCAAAAGCGGCCGTGCTCAAAAGGCACGCCAGCCCGCAAGACAAGGCGAAAAAGCCGAACTTTCTCATTTATACGCTCCTTGATTGAAAGAGATAAGGAAAGAAAAAAGGATGTGGAAAGTGTCGTTCAGCACGCTGCACAACCTCCTTTCGGATAAAATGCTGCTGAGGTGATTTAACATTATAAACAAAAAAACACAGGCAATACAAACAAATTTGCGGCAAGGGAATTCCATTTTTTGCGGGCGCGACAGCGCGATTCTGACTTGGTATTCATTGGGAACGGGGCGTATATTGTCAGCCGATGACGCTCGCCGCCTAGGCGGGCTTCCCCTCATTAGGAGATGGATCATGAGGCTGACACCCCTTTGTACCATAGGGCCGATCTTGCTGTTGTGGTGCGCGTTTGTACTCTCGGAGTCTAAGGCTTTCGCCCAGCTATCTACGGGCTTTCGGCCAGTGGAGGAACCGGGAATTCGCGGGGTGCGCATCCATCCCGGGGCCTTGGCGCCTAACCGGCGCAAGTGGTACTTGCCGCAGAACTTGTACTACGAGTACCAGTGGCGCGGCTGGGAGTACAGCAACTACGCGCGCGACAACTACGCGCGCTACGTCAACATTATGCTCGAAGGCACCCGCAACTACAACCTCTTCGGCCAGTACATCAATCGCGGCTGGGTCATCTACGACTGGACCGAAACCAGCCCCCTGCGCCAGGGCAGTGCCCTTTTGAAGGGCACCCGCTTTGGCCGGTGGTTCGACAGCCTCGTCATCTCGTCGGCCAGCCACGGCCAATTCCACACTTCCCTGATGGTGGGCGACGCCATCCGCACGACGCTCACCCCCCTGACTTTTTCCAAGCCCACGTTCAACGGGTTGCAGTGGGATTTTCTCGCCGACAAGTACGCGCTGACTCTCCTCGGATCGCGGCTCAATGCGCCGGGATTTACCGCACTCAACGAGGCGGGCGGATCTTCGACGCTCGAAAACACGACCCGTCTCCTCGGAGCGCGCGGCGTGGCCCAAGTGGGCGACTTCGCCAAGCTGGGCCTGACGTGGGTCAATGTGTCCAATACTAGCAGCGAACTGAGCCTCCGAGACAACTCGCTCAAGGGCCTGCTGACCGGCCCCCAAAACACGGGCAATGTCGAGCGGGTCATCATCCGCATCGCGGACGACTCGCCTGAATCCGAGCAAACAGGGGCCTCGTTTTTCGTCGATCAGGTGATTATCGACGGAGAATTGCACCCGGAAATTGTGCCCTTGGTGCGCGGCGGCGTGCGGCGCGAGGGCATCTTGGAGGTGAGCGGCTCGGACATAATTGAGCTTATCTACGACATTCGCAACGATTTTAGCCCAACCGAAAAAGTGGGCACCTTCCGCGAGGCCAAGAAGCTCGAATTCGAGCTGGTGGTGTCCAACGACTACCGCATAGAAATCGCCTCCAATCTCCAGACCAATGCCCGGGGCGAGCAGGTCTTCTTGCCAGTGGCCCAGGCCCGCGACGAGATCGCCGATGGCTCCAACCAGACCTTTGTGCGCTTTGCCTACGGCCTGCCGACTGGGCACGAAGTGATCGGCATGGATCTGGAGCTAATCAACCTCGCCCACTTCGACCTGCGGGCCGAATGGGCTCTCAACCGCCGCTTCCGCCGCTTCCCCAATCAGAACTTCCGCAAGCTGCCCGCCCACAAGGAAACGGCCGAAGCCGGGTACCTCACGGCCTCGTACCAGCGCTACCCCTTCTTTGCGTACGGCGAGATGTTCACCATAGATCCCGATTACAGCACCACGGCCTTTATCGCCGATCCGGGCGGAGTCATCGACTACGCCAGCGAAACCCAAAACCTCTTTGAGTTTGTCGATGACAACGACGACCAAGATCGCTTCACCGACTGGCAGCGCTATCGCCAGAGCCAAGGGTTTGGCGGCTCGCTGGGCCGCGATACCGAGATTTTCCCCGGGCTGGACGAGAACAACGATTTTATCTCCGACTTCAACCAAAACCAGAACAGCCGCCCGGATTACGTCGAGCCTTTCCTCCGCTATCAGGTCGATCCGCCGGAGTTCCTTTTTGGCATGGACATGAACAACAACACGATCATCGACCGCTTTGAGGACGACCGCCTGCCCGACTACCCCTACGAGCGCGACCATCGCGGCTACAACGCGTACGGGGGATTAAAAATCACCGAGAGCACCCGGCTGACCGTCGGCCGGCTCGCCGAGCACCAGCTGAGCAGCGACCGCGAGAGCCGCTCGTTCTACGGGCTGCTGACTTTAGAAAAATCCTATCCCGGGCTGGACGTGGCCCTTTTTGAACACGCCAAACTAGTGGCCGACACCTTGCCCGAAGACCGCATCGTCTGGCGCGACCCCATCGGCCTGACGGATTTTGCCGATCCGCTCGACAATCAAGATACCTTTGTCAACGCGCTGTACTTGCAGGCCCGCTACTTTCGCATCCGCAACCTAAACGTCGAGGGCAAGCTCAAGTACGAGCACTTTAACCAGCTCGGCGCGCAGGCCAGTCTAAAGCGCGACCGCTCGTTTTTAGGCCTGATCAACAAGGCCGATTACTCCATCCGCCCCAGCGACCGGCTCGCCCTCTATCCCAAGTGGAAGAGCATGTACCAGCGAGAAACGCCCACCGCGCTGGCTGGCGTGAAAGCCAATGAACTGACCGAGAGTTTTTTCTTTTTGGGTCAGTACTCGATCCTGCCTAAGACGCACTTGGACTTCGGCGTTGAATTCAGTCTCTTCGAGAACCTAGCCGAGCGCCCAGCCGAGGCGTCGCCGAGCTATGTCGAGGACTTCCGCAGCCTCGTCTTTTCGACCCTGCTGACCAATGTATCGTCCTATCAAGGGTACGAGCTGACCATGAATGCGGGCTTCCTGCTAGAGCGCCAGTTCTTCGCGGAGCAGACCCAGAAGCAATCGATCGTCTTCGTCCGCATCTTCGCTGCCACGGGCGGGGTGTAATCCTTGCAACCCCCAGCGGCCGGAGCGTTCACGCCCAAGGCCCTAATCCTCGGCTGCCTGTTCACGTTTTTCGTGGCCGCGGGCGACTCGTATGGGGTTTTCTATCTCCGCGGCTCGTACATGACGCTCGGGACCAGCACGGTCGGCGCCCTGTTCTTGCTCTTCTTCCTCGCTGGCTTGGTCAACCCGCTGCTCAAGCTGATCCATCCGCGGGCTGGACTGAACCGCGGCGAGCTCCTGCTCATCTATATAATGATGGTAATGGCCTCGCCCCTGCCGGTGTTTTTTGCCGGCCGATTCATCGGCACGATACTCACCCCCTTTTACTTCGCCACGCCGGAAAACGACTGGCACACGCTCATCCAGCCTCATATAGCGGGCTGGTTGGAGCCGCGCGACCTAGCGGTCATGGGGCCTTTTTACGAGGGCTTGGAGCAGGGCCGCTCCATCCCATGGGTTGGCTGGCTGCCGATTTTCTTGCGCTGGGCGCCTTTTGTATGGGCCTTGTTCTTGGCGATGATTGCCGCGATGGCAATTCTGCGCAAGCAGTGGAACGACTACGAGCGGCTGACCTATCCGCTGGTCCAGGTGCCTATGGCCCTCACCGAACAGGACGCCGAGGGGGGACGCATTGCCCCATTCTTCAAAAACCCGGTGATGTGGACAGGCTTTGCCGTACCGGCCGTCTGGGGGACGCTGCACGGGCTACACAACTATTTCCCAGAGACCGTGCCCATCGCCACCAATGTAGATCCCATCCACTTCATCCTGCCCATCTTCGACAATCTGTCCGAACTGCAATTCAAATTTCGCTTCAACATCTTGGGTTTTTTCTATTTTCTCAAGACCGAAATCGCCTTCAGCCTGTGGTTTTTTAACCTCTTTGCCAATGCTCTGCGCACCACATTTGCCGTACTTGGCGTCACTAGTTCGGAGATGCTGGGGGGCGGACACTCGATCATCGACCCGATCCTCGTCCACCAGTCGATGGGGGGAATGCTGGTCCTGTTTCTATTTGGCCTGTTCGCGGCCCGCAAGCACCTGCGGGCAGTTTTGCATAAGGCCCTTTGGGGAGACCCCAAGGTAGATGATTCCGGCGAAATTCTATCCTATCGGATGGCCGTGCTCGTCCTGCTGGGTAGCAGCGCGGTGATGGTCGCGTGGCTCTCGCTGGCGGGCCTGCCCATCTGGGTCGCCAGTGCCTTTCTCTTTACCGCTGCCGCGCTCTTTGTCGGGTTTACTCGCCTAATCGCCGAAGGGGGGCTTTCGGACGGTTCAGTCCCGGTCGGCCCGGCTGCCATCGTCGTATCTGCCATCGGCTCTTCGGCCATTGGTGTCCAGGGCTTGGTCGTGCTGGCGACGACCTATTTCTGGACGACCGGGCGCAGTTTTGCCATGACTTCATCCGCCAACAGCCTCAAATTGGGCGAGGGCTTCGGCGGCTCCAAACGCCCGCTGTTCTGGACGATGCTCTTGGCCATGGCCGTCGGGCTGGTTTCGTCGATGTGGGTGGTTATGGAACTGGGCTATTCCTATGGGGCGCTCAACCTGAAAATACCCGGAGGGAAGCACGGGTTTTACGACTACGCCGCTGGCTTGATTCGCACGCCGAGCGAGCCGCATCTGTGGGGTTGGATCAATACGGGGATTGGGGCGGGCGTGATGCTGCTCTTGATGCTGGCGCGCTGGTACTATGTCTGGTGGCCCCTCCATCCCCTCGGCTATCCCATCGGCCCCACCGGGATCATGGATCACCTCTGGTTTGACATGTTTTTGGCCTGGCTGATCAAGGTGTCGGTGCTGCGCTACGGCGGCGTGGCCCTCTACCGCAAGACGCGCCCCTTTTTTATGGGCATGATCGCCGGGCACATCGTGCCGGGAGGGCTTTTTCTGTTCGTCGATCACTTTACCGGCATGGTCGGCAACGTGATTTTCTGGGGTTGAGGACCGGTGTGAGAACGGGCTATGTTTCGCTATCAATAGTGAGGGAATTGTTTTGTGCGCGTTCAAATCGCTATCTGCTTCTAAAGCACTGATTGGGGTTATGTGGTTGGCCGTGGCGGCGGCGGGCGAGGTGCGGCAGTGGGAGTTGGGGGGGGCAGGCCGCTCTTGGAGGGACGACGAGCTAAATTCCACGGCCATCAGCTTCGATGTAGCCGGGGCCATTCAATTGGTGGGTTTTAATTCCAGCGATAACATCGTCCGGCAGCTCAGATGGACCGAGGGATTCCCCTTGGACTTCGTCAGTGAGGTAGCCGAGGCACGGGTGTGGGACAACGTGCCCTTCAAGCAGACGAATGCCCCGCTCGTCGATGGCGACGTGCAGACCTCCAGCGAAAATCGCTTCAAGGAATTTGGGGCGCTGCAAGCGGGCCGGGCCTTTTTCTTTGACTTGGGCACGCGCCTCCCCATCAACCGCATCTCGTTTTTCCCGCGCCCGGAAGGGGCCGACAGCCGCGGGCGGCCCTTTGCCGACGACTTCATCCGCGGTTATAAAATTCAGGTCAGCGACGGCGTGAGCTTCACGCCGGAAAACCTCCCGGTGTACAACCTGCTGACCCAAGTGGATTTCACCACGGAAAGCGCGGCGCAAATTCCCTTCCCATTGCAATTTGTCCGCTACATCCAGCTCAACGTGACCTCGACCAACCCTTTTGAGATAGCCGAGTTTGAGGTGTACGGAGCGGGCTTTCCTCCGGGGGGCCGCTATCTGTCCAAGATCATCGACTTGGGCGAAGTGGCCAACTTCAGCCGCTTGCTGTGGACGGCCGAGACCTTGCGCCAGGAAGAGGGCCGCATCGACGTCGAGCCAACGGCTGATGCGGACGTCTCCATTCGCATGCGCACGGGCCGCGACGATACTCCGCAGGTCTTCTACGAAATCGTCAATGTTTTCACCGGCGACGTGCAAGAAGTCTCGGAGAGCGACTACGGCCGACTGGGCCTAAATGTGCGTGGCCCGGTCGAAGCAGACCAAGTCAACTGGAGCGAGTGGTCGCCACCCTTTGCCGAGTCCGGCCAGCGGATTGAGCTGCCTAGCCCGCGTCGTTTCTTCCAGCTCGAAATCGCACTCACCAGCCACTCCATTCTCGACGGCATCCGGGTCAACTCGCTGGCGGTCGAGCACTCCATCCCGCCGTTGGCCCAGCAGCTAATAGGGGAAATCTCCGCGCTGGAAACCCCCCGCCCCTTGGGCAATAAGCCCCGAGTGCCAGCCGGCGCGCTCTCGACCTTTGCCTACGACATCCGCGCCGACATAAGCGAGACGGATGTGGGCTTTGACGCCATGGAAATTTTCACGCCCTCTAGGCCGCAGTTCAGGGAAATGTTCACAGGCGGTCCGCCCGTCGCCACTGCGCCCGACAGCGTCGTCGAGGGCGAGCGGAGCCTGAAGCTGTTTTTTCCCAGCCAAAGGCTGACACACCAATCGCCGAGTGCTTTGCGCGTCGTCTTCGACTCCGAAGTTTTCGTCCAATCCACGTTCTTTCGCGCCCGAGTCTTCGACACCCAAAGCGACGAGTCCCCACAGCAGGTCCTGCCCGGGGACGCCAACCCCACGGTCCTGACCAACGACTTGCGCGTGCTGACCACGGCTGTTTCGGCGCGCAACCTACTCCCATTCTTTGCGGTGCAACCGACCATGGTGACGCCCAATGGCGACGGAGTCAACGAGCGCGTGCGCATTTCCTGTACCTTGGTCCAACTCCAGCAGCCCGTCCAGTTGGCCGTGCGGATTTTTTCGGTTGGAGGCCAGCGCGTGCGCACCTTGTTTACGGGCACACGCGGCAGCGGCTCTTTTGCTTGGGAATGGGATGGGCGCGACGACAGCGGTAACCCGGTTCCCGTGGGGCTCTATCTCGCCAAGGTGACCGCCGACGCCGAGCGCGAGCGCTTTACGCGCCTCGGTGCGGTGGGCGTTGCCTACTAAAAAAGGAGAGGCCATGCAGCGCATTCGCTCGCACCAAACGTTCCTCCTATTTGCGGGTTTGAGTTTGGCGGCGCTCGTGCTGGCGGCGTACGCCCAGACTCGGCGCACCGATTTAGAGGTGTACCGAGTGGATCGCCGAGCCCAGTGGAAGCAGTGGACCTTCCCAGCCGGTACGCTCGCATTTTCCCCAAACGGCTCGGTGACCCCTGTCAAATTCAAGGGCGTACACAATGCCGCGGCCAACGCCAGCGAATTCACCCACAAACTAGTGAGCGGCCAAGAGATGCGCGGCGGTGCGTGGAAGGCCGGCACCAACCTCGCAACGGCCGGCCGGGTCATAGACGGCCGCGCCCATACCTTCTGGCGACCCGACCCGGACGCTCCTTTAGAGGACTGGTGGATCGAGATCAACTTAGGCCGGGCTGTACTCGTGTCGGAGATTCGCCTCACTTTCCCCGATCAAGAGGGCGCACGGCCCTTCCGCGAATTCCGCGTCTTCGGCTCCGAGGGCCGCCGCGTGACGCGCCAAGACATATTCTCTTTTCACCTGATAGGCGGCACTACCAAGCCCATTGACGAGACCGAGGTGATTTACGACGTGAAGCCGCTGGTGCGGGAGGTGAAGCGGGTGCGGGAGGGCCGCGAGGGGGGTGCTGTGGACCCTACCTACGACTTGCTGCAATTCATAAGAATTTTGGTGGACTCCAAGACGCCGGATGCAGCGCTTGCCGAAGTGGAAGTGTACACGCTCGGGGAAAATACCGCCTTGCAGACCCTAAAGCGCGGCGGCGCAATTCAAGAGCGAGTGGGGCGGGGATTTGCTTTCAACATGGCCGACGGCAACGCCAATACCGATTGGGGGGCACGGCGGGAGCGCGGCCAAGATCCCATTGCTTGGGACTGGGATTTAGGTGCGCTGTTTTGGGTGGATCGGATCGTGATGCGCACGTCGGACTTTCTCCTCCGCACCCTGACGTACGGCTCCAACCTGCCCCAGATCCGCACCCACAGCTTGAGCGTTTCCAACGGTCGCCGCACCCTGACGGGCGAAGTCGATTTCGACCAACTCTTCATCGGCGACGCAGATGCCTTGCTCGCGTCCTCGACTGAGTTTCCCGGCCAATTGACGTATCTTTTTGAGCCGCGCCCCGTCCGCTTTATTGCCGCCGAATGGGTCGGCGGCGGCGGTGCGCAGTCTAGCTTCGAGTTCCAAAGCGGCTTTTTAATTGAAACGCTCGTGTTTGCAGTAGGCCATGTGGCCCAAGTGGAGATGAGTTCGGACTTTATCGACTTGGGGAAAATCGCCGGCGACAATCGAGCTAAGGTAATCAAATCCCTGCACTGGGAAGCCGATCTGCCACCGGGTGCTCGCGTTCAGGCGCGCACCCGCTCGGGCAATGCGCTGCAAGAAAATTTTCGCTACTTCCGCAAGGATGGCACCGAAGTAACGGCCGAGCAGTACGACCAGATGCCAAAGGCGCTGCGGGGCGAGATTCAGAGCACCATCGGTATTGGCGAGGACTGGAGCGAGTGGAGCAACTTTTACCAACGCTCCGGCGAGCAGTTCCTCTCCCCCAGCCCGCGCCGCTTCGTCCAAGTCCAGCTCATCCTCAGTTCAGACCGCCCGACCACCGCGCCGACCGTGCGCGCCTTGGAGATCGAATTTACCGACGCCTTCCTCGCCGGGGTCACTGGCGAGGTGCTGCCGCGCACAGCCGAAGCGGGCGTACCCCAGCTTTTCTCATTCCGCATCGCGCCGCAGCTAGAGTCGCGTAACCCCGGGTTTGATCGCATCCTCCTGCAAACCCCCTCGCCCGCCGACCCCGCCGTGCTCCTCCTCACCATAGACGGTGCTGAAGCCGAGCCGGCCGCGGTGCGCGTCGCGGGCGATTCGCTGCTCGTAGAGCTGCCACGCACCGTGCGGCGAGAGGAAGTCGCGTTGTCGTTCAGCGCGGTTGTAGAGCGCAACGCCACGCTCTTCCGGGCCTTTGTTGGCCACGAGCGGCAGCTAGCGGTCTGGCAGCCGGTTGATCCGGTGCGCCGCGCCGCCACGACCGTCTATTTGCCCAGCGTCCCAGGGACTGACCAGCTGATCGCCAACCTCGCGGTCCAGTCGTTCATCAGCCCCAATGGGGACGGGATCGGCGACGCCGCGGAAATCCACTTTCACGTCCTGAAGACAGACGCGCCGGTCCAAGTGCAAATCTACACCTTCGACGGCCGGCTCGTCCGCGCCCTTGAGGGCCAGCGCCAGCCAGACCAGTCCTATCTCTACACTTGGACCGGCCAAGACCAGGACGAGCGCGTAGTCCCCCCCGGTTCGTATCTGTGCCGAGTGGAGGTGGAAGCCCAAGCCGGGGCCGCTAGCCGGCATCGCATCATCAGCGTGGCTTACTAGCCCGCGACGTGTCGTAAGCGGCTATTTACTAAGAAGCGGTCTGCACGAGGACAGGCTTTAGGCGTGACAAACCCCTGTCGGCCACCCCGTTTGCACCGCCTAAAGTCGGCGTATATGCGCTCGCGCTCGGGGGGCACCCGAAATGTTCAGACAGCTTCTAAGAGCAGAAATCCAAGATGGCTGCTGGAGGTACATCTTTATCCTAGTCGGCCAACCAACTCGAGGAAGATATGACGATGGCTAACGACATGTACGCGCATTGCTGTGCTCCGTTCAGGGCATTCCTCATAAGCCTCGCCCTAACCAGCCTCGCATCCGCCCACGTGGGCGTCACGGTCCCTTTCGTCGAAATGCCCGATCCCGCGGCGATGACCATAGATGGCGACGATGGCGACTGGGCCTTTTTTGACCCCCGTCTCGCGCTGGAGCGGGAAGGATTCTTCGACCGCGAATCAGACCCCGTCGATGCAGCCGACTTCGACTTCACCATGTACACCGCTTGGAGTCCGCCCCCCGACAATAGCTGGTACGGCTTCGCCCGGATCCGCGACGATACCCTCAAGATCGAAAACGAAGATCCGCTCAAGTGGTGGCGGGACGATACGCTGTCGATTACTGTGGATTCCGACCACTCCGGCGGCAGTATCTACGGGCACACCCGCGAGGAACTGGTCAACGGCCAACGCTACTACGCCCGGGTGCGGCCGTTGAAGCACCCGCGCCTGCCCCACGGCCAAGCCGGCTTTCTCGACCAGCACCACGACCCTTTCTTGGAGGAGTTCCTGTGGGCGATGCACAAACCTCACTTCGACATCGCTTGGACGATGCGCCCGCCCGACGCAGCTAACGGTGCTTTGCACGTCGAATATACCTTTGAGTGGAAAGCGTCCTTGTGGGATGTGCTGGGGCCGAGCCCGGAGGAGAGCAAACGGCACGTTTTCGCGCCGGGGAAGACACTGCACATAGGATTCCGGCTGCTCGACGCCGACCGCCCAGGGTCGGGGCGCAAGCACTCGATGTACATTCTAGGCGGCCATCAGCATCAGGACCGCAACGCCGACCGGATGCCCGATTTTCGCACCATTACCTTAGATGAGGCGCAAAACTGGCGTATGCCTATGGAGCAGGACGCGGAGCCACCGTCCTCCGCAGGCAGCGAGTGAGATGCGCGGCATACTTAAAAAAGGAGCGACTTGGCGATGATCATCGATACTCACACCCATTTCTACGATCCGTTCAGACCCGAGGGCGTGCCTTGGCCGGAAAAAGACGACGAACTTCTCTACCGGCGCGCGCTGCCCCAAGACTACAAGGCCCTAGCCATGCCCGAGGGGGTAACGGGCACGGTCATGGTCGAGTGCAGCCCTTGGGTCGAGGACAACCAGTGGGTTATCGACTTGGCCGCCGCCGATCCCTTCATCGTGGGATTGGTCGGGCACCTCGAGCCCGACGACCCAAATTTTGCCGTTCACTTGGAGCGCTTTGCCGCCGCCCCGGTCTTCCTCGGCATCCGCGCTCGCTTAGATACAATGGAAAGTCACGGCTTTGCCGCCGCTGAAATGCTGATAGCCAATGATCTGGAACTGGACACGGGTTTACACGAGGGCGTGCCCGCGCTGGCCGAGCGATTCCCCGATCTGCGCATCGTCGTCAACCACATCGGCGGTATCCCCATCGACGGCGGCCCACCCGATCCGGCGCGGCTGGAATTGCTGCGCCAGGCCGCTGCCCATCCGCAGGTTTATTGCAAGGTGTCGGGGCTGATGGATTTGCGCAGCCAAGTCAAGCCAGCACCGACGGACTTGGGCTTTTACGCCCCGGTGCTCGACGCGCTATGGGATTTGTTCGGGGAGGACCGGCTGATTTACGGCAGCGACTGGCCGGTATCCGACCGCAGTGGCCGCGAGTACGCACAGATACAGCACTTGGTGATGACTTATTTTACTGCGCGAGGCGAAGAAGCGACGGAAAAATACTTCTGGCGCAACGCCAAAGCCGCCTATAAGTGGATCGACCGCGCCGGCGCATAGCAATTGGGGAGACTCAACACAGCTCAGAAATTTTCGTCAGCAGTATCCGCTCTGTGGTGTCAGCACGATGCTCGTTATAGGCGATATAGAATCGGCTGTCGTTCGCGCCGAACGTGTAGCCTATTTGATCCACGTTGAACATAGGCTCGATCCAAGGATACCGCTGTGCATTTTGTTGCAGCGATCCGTGTCTGCACCAAAACTCATGGCTGAATTGAGGAAGAGCTTAGCGTTGTCGTCCAAGCTCAAGACGAGATCGCTGCCCACTGCCTGTTGCCCTAGCGGACCATTTTTCCCGATTACTAAGACACCAATAGATGAATTGACCCCTAGATCCGCTTGAGGCGCAGGACACCGTCCCGGTTCGATGGGCGGTTCCGCACTGCGATCAGGCCGACACTGTTCTTGCCGATCTTCCCCGTTATTTTAGTGCCGACATCGGGATCGCTCATGCGACGACGGTAGAAGAGGTCCATCGCTGTGAATAGCTTTCGGACTTCGAGAGAGAAGGGCCTTTTCTCCTCTAGGAAGAGCTCAAACCTCGTCAGATTTATCTGGTTCTCGTCGGCTTCTATATGGGCGAAATCCGGATTGAAGGTGGCGTCTAAGGTGAGGTTGGAGGCAACGCTGTATTTCAGTTCGAGCCCGAAATTACTGGACCATCCCCTAGTACACGACAGTAATGTAAGTTGTGGTGTAGCCCTGCTCTAGGTTTATTCGTCTACAGATTGGGTTAAACCCCCCGTCTTTGAGGCGGGATCGCTTTCAGCGAGTGGTTGGGTTGTGTTTCCAAGATGGCTTATGGTGAAGGCCGTCCTGCGAAATATAAGATTGAATCCCACTTTGTGTGGGGCTATGGGCTGTTGCAAGGGGCCTTGGCTCTGCGAGTGCGGGGGGCCGCTCGGATCATGTACCTCTTTTGGTCTTGGCCTTTTGCGGTGCGCGGCTATTTTTGTGTGACCGCCGGTGAACCGACTGTATCTGGAGCATCATTTTGAGCCGTCGGCGGACGACGGGTTTGAAGTGGAACCTCAGCCAATCCGCCGACTTCGGGCGGCGGTCGTTGATTTCTTTACGAGAGGTTGCGATGACAAATAAACTCCAAGATGCCTTTGAAAAGGCTTCACGCCTGAGCGGAGAAGAGCAGGACGATATTGCCGCGGCCTTCTTGGTAGTGGTAGATAACACTCTGGGACCAGAAGACCAGAGCAACCGCCGACTTCTGGGCGGAATTCTACCGTCTTCCCCAGTCCGTTCAAGCCCAAGCCGTAGTTGCCTATCGAAAGTGGCGAAGAAACCCTCAACAAAGAGGGCTTTTTTGTACAAGGCCATCGGCTGGATGGCTGTTGTACTGGGGCCGCTTTGCGGCCCGGCGGCGGCGCAAACGGCGGCTCGCGTTGAGGTGCCCATTTTTGAGGGCGGTGCGGGATTGGACTTTTTCTTTTTTGCCGCACGCGAGTACGAAAAAATCCGTCCCGATGTGCAGATTGATCTTTACGGCGATCCGCGTATCGCCGACAAGGTACGGGTGCGGATCCTCGAAGGGACTTTTCCAGAAGTCAGCAACGCTGGTCTCAACTATTGGGCATTGATACGCAACGGCGAAATTCTGCCCCTCGACGACTATCTGGACGGGCCGAGTTGGGACGGGGATCGGACGTGGCGCACATCCTTCCTGCCCGGTAGCCTCGACCGCTATGAGTACGAGGGAAAGATATACGGCATCCCCTTCCTCTATTCGGTTTACGCCGTCTGGTACAACAAGAACATGTTCGAAGAGCACGGCTGGGCACCGCCGCGCACGTGGGACGAGTTTTTCGCCCTCTGCGAGCAAATCCGCGCAGCAGAGATCTGGCCGTTGGCCTTTCAGGGGCGCTATCCAGGCTATATCGGCGGAGTGACTGACAACGCCTATTACCATCTCGCTGGCCGCGCTCGCTTCTACGAGCAGAAAGATCTAGTGCCGGGCAGTTTCGCCAATCCCGAATACGTGACGGCACTCGGGCTGATTCAGCGCACGGCGCAGGAGTACTTCCAGCCCGGTGCCCTCGGCATGAGCCACACCGAGTCGCAACTCGAATTTTTCTTAGGCCACACTGCGATGGTCTTTTGCGGCTCTTGGCTCAAGAGCGAGATGATGGGCAAAATCCCCGATGGCTTCCGCTTAGGGACGTTTAATTTGCCCATAGTGGAAGGGGGAGTCGGCGAACCCGGTGCCATATATACTGGTGCCGGGTATTACTTTGTCTTCAAAAACAGCGCCCATCCCGAGTGGGGAGTGGATTTTTTGCGCTTTATGACCTCGCTCAAGATGGCGGGCACCTTTGCCGAGATGCGCGATGTTTTGGTGGCCGTCGATGGGGCGATGGAGGGGCGAACTAGCGAGGATTTGCAAGATTTGGTGACGCTGGCGCAGCAGGCTTCTACGGCCTATGGCACCGCCCCGGGCGAGGGCTTCCCGGAGATGGACCAGTTTCTCAACGACGTGCGCTTCAAGATAGTCAATGGGCAGATAACGCCGGAAGAGGGCGCCAAGGAACTGGAGTCAGCGGCTGAGGCGGTGCGCAACCGCAGCCAGTACCCAGATCAGATCACCGTCCGCCACCTGTGGAAACCCGCGCTGCTCTTGGGCCTTTTGGCGCTGGCGATGGGCTATTGGTTGTACACGACGGTGCGGCAGTGGCGCGAAAGACAGGTCGGCCAAGCCCCCAGACCTACCAGCACTGTGCGCTTGAACTGGGCTGGGGTGATGTTCTTCGTCGGTCCGGCGGCGGCGTTCTACACGCTCTTCGTGGTGGTGCCTAGCATCAAGTCCTTCTTCTGGAGCGCGATGCGCTGGGACGGGCTGACGGAGATGGTCTTCGTTGGGCTGTTGCACTTCCAGCGGCTGCTCTTTGAGAACGATGAGTTCTGGATTGCGCTATCGAACAATCTCTTCATCATGTTCGTCATCCCGCTCTGCGTGTTGCCGCTGGCACTTTTTCTGGCGGTGTGCATCAGCCGCGAGGTCGTCGGGGCTAAGCTCTTCCGCATCGTCTTCTTCTTCCCCAATATCCTCGGCGGGGTCGCGGCAACTCTGCTGTGGATGCACCTGTACAATCCACAGGGCGGGCCGATCAACACGGTGTTGGTGGCCTTGGGATTGGAGGGGTTTGATGGATTTGCCTGGCTGGCGCAGGACAACCTCTACTCGGCACTGGTACCCATGTCGATCTGGGGGGCAGCCGGGTTCAACATGGTGCTGTTTCTGGCGGCGATGGAGAGCATTCCGCAGAGCATGTACGAGGCGGCTGATATCGATGGGGCCTCGACTTGGCGACAGTTTTGGTCGATTACCGTGCCGCTGATTTGGGAGGTGCTGTCGATAGCGATCGTGTTTATGATCATCGGCGGGATGAAGGCGTTTGAGGTGATTTGGCTGTTGACCAATCAGCGGCCGACGACCGACAACCACGTGATTGGTACGCGGATGGTGCAGGCGATGTTTACCGAGTTCAAGGTGGGAGAGGCCACCGCGATTGCGGTGCTGCTCTTTTTGATCGTGTTCTTTGGCACTACCGCGACCTTGCGCGCAATGAAGCGCGAAGCTGTGGAGTTTTGAACATGGCCGAGCAACGCAAATTTTCCTTCGCCAAACCTTTCGTCTATCTGGTGCTATGCGGCTATCTGACGGTTGTGGTCTATCCGATGCTGTGGCTGTTGTACACCTCGCTGAAGACGGACCGCGAAATTTTCCTCAACCCCTTCAGCCTACCCGAGCTCAATGCCTTGCAGTGGGTCAACTTTGCCAACGCTTGGACTAAGGGGCACTTCGGCGACTATTTCTTCAACAGCGTCTTTTTGACTGCCGCCACGGTGGCCTGTTCCATGCTGCTGGCGGCGATGGCGGCCTACGCGCTGGCGCGCTTTAGCTTCTTTGGGGTGCGGCCGCTGTTTTTCTACTTCTTGGCTGGGCTGATGATCCCATTGCAACTGTCTATTGTGCCGCTGTTTTTTCAGATGAAGGACTTTGGATTGCTCAACTCGCGGCTGGGTATCCTGATGGTCTATGTGGCCTTTGGGATGCCGTTTGCCATCTTTATCCTCACTGGGTTTTTTAAGTCGCTGCCCTCTGGGTTGCACGAGTCGGCGCTGATAGATGGGGCGGGGGAGTTTCGGGCGTTTTGGTCGATTATGCTGCCGTTGGCGCGGCCGGGGCTTATTACGGTAGGCATCTTCGCCTTTTTGGGGACTTGGAACGAGTTTTTCATGGCCTTTATGTTCCTGTCCGGGGAGGGGTCGCAGGCGTTGCGCACGCTGCCTTTGGGGCTGGCCAACATTACCATTGTCAGTCAGTATCGCAGCGATTGGGGCATGGCCTTTGCCGGGTTGGTGCTGATCATGGCCCCGACGATGCTGGTGTACGCTTTCTTGCAGCAATACTTGACGAAGGGTATTACCGTTGGGGCGCTTAAGGGGTAGGGTTGCATTGGCGGCGTGGTTGAGATGAAGGCTGTTGACGGTGACGCTTGCTTGGCTGACGGCGGGCGATTAGGTGGAGCCTATGCCTTTCCCTTGCAGTGGGAGCGGCAGACCGCCGCGTACATTGCCGAACCACATCAACTCTCCGTCCAGATCATCGAAGCCTTCCATGAAGTCGAGGTCGGCCGCCTTGGAACGAGAGTTAGCCCGCCGCTTGCGCTCCGATGGGGGGTCTTGAGGACTCGCTGTACCCCACATATGCGAGGGAACTGGTCCAAGCTAATGAAAGGACCGGACGACCTTGAACCTCAACCAAACATCTCTGTCTGATGCTGAGATGAGGCAACAGTTCGCCGCGTGTCTTGGCGCGATCTCGACGGCCGAGTGGAAGCGGTTAGTATTTTTGCCTTGGAATCAATTCATCACGGTAAGCCCGTCGTTTCCCTCGATTCGATCGGGATACGGGAACTGGCCGAATTTGACTAGCTGGTCGGCACCGTAGAAGAGATGGCCACCGAGATCGTGCGGATGAGTGCGGTGCCGACCTATTACAAAGAGACGTTGAGCCGAGTGGATGCCTATCGCCAACGCTACAATCGCCTGATCGCCTTCGACCGCTCGTTGCAAGACGCCATGGAAGAGCTACATAGAAAGTGGGAGCAAAAAAACTCTGAACGGGCCGCGACTTACGCGATGTCGTCGCGAGCCTCTCCTTCGAGATGGGCGACTTCGCCCATAGTCTCGACGCGCCAGCCATCGCCGGCGTCGGCGATGAGGTTGTAGCTGGTGTTGGGGATCGAGAATCGGCGCAGCGCCGAGATCGGGAGTCCGAGCACGTGCTTGAACAAGACGGTCAACACGCCGCCGTGGGTAAAGACGGCGATCTGCTCCCCTGCATGGCGGGTGCCGAGTGCGTTGATACAGGCGACGACGCGCTCGTGGAACTGGCGGGCACTCTCGCCGCCGGGAATGACGTAGTCTAGGGCGCCGGAGGCATGGGCGGCGTATTCTTTGGGGAAGCGCCTCTCAAGCGAGGCCTTGTCCTCGCCTTGGAAGATGCCGTAGTCGCGTTCGCCTAAGTCTGGCTCGGAGACGATCTTCAGGCCGAGGGCTAGCGCGGTAGGGGTGGCGGTAGCATGGGTGCGCTGCAGATGGCTGGCGTAGAGGGTAGCAATGGGCGAGTGGTGCCGCAGGCGCTGGGCTAGTGCCTCGGCCTGCGCCAGGCCCTTGGCGGTTAGCGGGCTATCCCGCTGGCCTTGGTAGAGGCCGCGGGCATTCCACTCGGTCTCGCCGTGGCGGGTCAGAACGATCCGAGTCACGGGTAGAGATGGTTGGTTACCTGAATCAGTGCCTGCATAAATCCTATGCAGTGAGCGCGCGCCCTGTGCCCCCAAGGCGAGTCATCGACAATATGGGGCACGTGATCGGTGATCATAAAGCCGTCAAAGCCGACTTCCTTGAGCGTTTTGACGACCTCAAAGGTATCGACTTGACCGCAGTCGATGAAGGTCTCGTGGAAGTCTTCCACTGGCCCGATGACATCGCGGAAGTGGATGTAGATAATTTTCTTTTGGCCACCGAAGTGGCGGACAGCGCGGATGACGTTGGCGTGGCCGCCCATCTCCGACCAGCACCCCATGCAGAAGTCGAGGCCGTGATATGGGCTGTCGAAGGTGTCCATGTTGCGCTCGAAGTCGTCGAAAGAACTGCATATCCGCGCTATGCCGCCGAGGGTTGTGCCGGTGGGCGGGTCGTCCGGGTGCAGGGCTAGGCGGACGTTGGCTTCCTCGGCTACGGGCAGGATGCGCTCCAAATACCAGCAGTAGTTTTCCCACATCTCCTCGTGGGCGAAGACGCGGCCGTGAGTCAGTTCCTCGGGGTCGTGTTCGGCGAGGGTAAAGCGAGTGGCGCGGGCTCCGCCGCGCAAGGTCGCTGGCGCGGGTGTGCGCCAGACGCTGTTGGGAATCCAGTGATAGCCCAAGATAGGGATGCCGGCCTTACCCATGTTGTGCATGGTGTTGATCATGTGCTGGAGCTGTTCTTCGCGGCCGTTTTGGCCGAGCATGATCTGGTCGTAAAACGATGTGGGCACGTTTTCCAGTGCCATCAGACGCAGTTCGGCGTCGTCGGCCCGCTTTTTGAGGGCGGCCAAGTCGTCGTATTCCCATTGCTTGTCGCCGGGGAGTTTGGGGGTATTCATCAGAAAATCGTCGCAGCCCATCTGTTTGATAAAGGCGAGCTTCTCGTCGGTGAGCTCGTTGAACTGGCCTAAGCCCACGCGCATTTGCAGGGACATAAGTAGCCTCCATGAAGAAGTGAGGAGTTAAACGGGGAATTTGCCGCCGACGCCGGCCCCGGTACGGACGTGTACCTCTAGGCCATCTGCGGAGTCGGCCACGAGATCGCTGTCAAAGGCAATCGCCCCCGGCTCGAAGAGCAGCACGACGGTTGAGCCGCCAAACTGGAAAAAGCCCTTTTCTTGGCCGCGTTCACAAGGCCCTGGCGAGTACGTCTGGACGATGCTGGCGACGTTGATAGCACCAACCTCGATGTAAGCAATCCTACCGAAGGCGGGCGTTGCCAGCTCGCAAACGACGCGTCGGTTGCGGTGGAAAACATCGGGTACGCGGGCGAGGGCGATGGGGTTGACCGAGTGGTAGGTACCGTCGATCCACTGCGTCTGACCCACTTGGCCATCGGCTGGGAAGTGGAAGCGGTGATAGTCGTAGGGGGCGAGGCGCACGACAAGGGCGGCACCGCCGTGGTATGGGGTGGGGTCAATTGCTTCGGCTAAGAGCGCGCGGGCTGCGATCCGGCTGCTTTTGACCGGCAGCACGTCCTTGGCTGCGAGTTGCGGATAGACGAGGACCTTGCCGTCGGCTGGGCAACAGAGGCGCTTGGGGTCGGGGTCGCAGGGTCTCACTCCGGGTTTGAGGCGGCGAGTGAAGAAGTCGTTGAAGCTGGAATACTGGCTGAGGGGATATTCGATTTCGTCGAGGTCAATGCGATAGCGATCGACAAAAGGGCGAATTTGACGCCGAGTCCAAGTGCTTTGCTGCCACCGGCCATAGAGGCGGGAGCAAAGAGGCCGGTTGAGAACGGCGCGAAAGACAAAATGCCCCGTGCTAGTGCCATAGAACCAGTGAAGAAGGGACTGCCCCGGAACGCGCTCGACGACGATATCCCCGGTTTGGCGGTCGCGGTAGCGGGTTGGCTCGGGGATGGGGGCTTGACGAGAAAGCATGTAAAAAAGAAGAAAGTGGATGTGAAAACGCGCAAGGTGTGAAGTGAGATGGCTGCTAGCTACTAATCTGACTGAAGAACAGGACTGAGTTCCGCTTGCACCATCATAGAACAATCGCCGTGTCTTCGGGCATCTTTCCCGTGTCCAAGATGGCGAACCGTTTTTGACGATAGACCTCTTCCCCCCCCTTGCTGTGCCAGCGGACCTCGCCGCTTTGCACTTCCAAGGCGTCGTTGGTCTGTAGGGCACCCACTCTGCGGGAAACTGCGCTTCGATTTGGGCTATGGCTGGAATATCGTCCACCTGTCTGATCCTCTTAGTGGTTTGATTATACGATCCGACTACGGCGATGGTTCCATAGGCGGTTATTGGGGTGACGGGGATGCTTATGGGCACTTGCCGAGTATCTTGTTGATCTCGCTGGCTGCTACACTAGGAGTATATTTTCCAATGTTCCAACGTCTCCAGCGTTCGTCGAGCAGAGCAAGAGGGAATCCCCGGTGAAATTCTCCTGCCATCCAACCGTTACACTTAGACGATCCTATATACGAAGTGCTTCCCATCCGATAGTTTCTCACTCCCATAAAGTATGCTAGAGAGCTTCGGCATGGAATGTATCCGGCAAGAAATAGATTATGCCGAATATCATAGTTGCTAATCAAACACGCCAAATCAGCACCCTACTTGCTCGGCTTGTCCACTTTCCTGACACATTCACCAATCCAGCCGCCACATTCTTTGACCAAGCTTCCTTTCGGTTATTCCGCAGCCGAGCGCTTCACAATATCCTTCTCGGCATACACCATGTTAAGCTCTTGCTGAATGGCGAGCGTAATCCCAATGCCGTCACCCAGCCGACAATAGATGCGGATGTCGTAGAGATCGAGGCGGCGTTCCTTGCAATCTTTCAACCACTTGTCGCAGACCTGATAGCCACCGATGCGGTATGCATGGACTTCCGAGAGGACAAGACTGAAATACGAGATTCTTTTGCCTTCGCTCGAGATCTGCCTATGCTACTTCCTTTTTAATTTATTGCGCAATGCGCGGGACTTGCTCTTGTAGAATGCCAACCGATCTTCTACAGTCCTATCCTTGAGTTGCTCGTAGTGTGCATCTCGAATACGGCGCACCATCCTAACGGCATCAAACGTCTTTTTATTCCTCATAATTGGTCACCTCGCGCGGAGAGTAAATCTGTAGCGGCTTGTAGCCACACTCGATGTTTACTGCGGTAAACAGACGTATCTTGTCAAAATGCACGATATGCTTAAAGTTCCAGCTAACCAACACGTCGACTTCTGCGACCGAAGCCAAGGCGATATGCAGGGCATCGTCGGAGAACTTGGATGTCAGAATCTGTCTTTCCAAGTAGGTTTCAGCAAGTTGCACAGCTTCCTCTGTGACGTTGAGAAATTCAGGCTCCAAGGTCAGGATTTCTGCGTAGCTATCTCGAACAGTCTGAGGCGCGTCCTGAATCTTCGCATCAACGACTTCAGATACGACCGGCTTAAAGTTGCCCAAACGGAAATCCTTTATCAAGCCGTTTGACCAAGAGACGAACTCATCATCATGGCAGCCGCCAATGACGGAGGTATCAATATATACGCGCGGTAATCTCATAACGGAGAATTATAACATTTTTCCACTGGGCAAAACGGAGGAACTTGACGTAGTCGTCCTGAAGCCATTTGGGATTCTTTTCGCCGAGTGGTTTGCCATCCACCTGCTTGTAATTGGCGATCAAGCTCCGTATCCACTCACCCGTATTGCTCGAATGCCCCGAATAGGGCGGATTGCCCAAGATGAGCAAAATCGGCGTCTCTTTCTTGACCGCGCCGGCCAAGCGGGACTCCTCGGCCAAAGCCGAAAGGCCGGGCAAATGGCTCTGCTCCAGTTCCGCCCAGTCCAGGGTATTGGTCAGATAGAAGGGTACGCGCTCGTCGTCGTCGAGCCGGTGGCCGAGTTCCTCCAAAAAAAAGCTCATCTTGAGGTGGCCGACCGCGTAGGGTGCCATCATCAACTCAAGGGCATAGAAATTCTGCAGAATATGCCGACGGATGAAGTCCACTGTGCCGCCGTTGCCATATTTTTCCTCAAATTCGGCGACCGCTTCTTGGGCTGCGCGAGCGACAAAGGTCATGGTGCCCGCCGCCGGATCGATCAACGTCACACCATCAGCGGCGAGACCGTCGCGCTTGTCGAATTCCCTCTTGAGCAGGCCGTGCAGGGAACGGACGATGTAGCCAACGACGGGTTCGGGCGTGTAATATACCCCCCGCCGCTCGCGCTCGTCGGGATCGTATTGCGCCAAGAAGGTCTCGTAGAAATGCACGATCGGGTCGCGGCCTTTGCCCTCGCGGTAGTAGCAATTGAGAATGCCGGGCGCGTCGGCCACGGCCAAAACTTCGGCGATGTCATCGACACACCAAGCGAGTGGGTCGGGCAACTCGCCGAGCGAGATGAAGCGGAACAGGTCGCGCAGGACGCCGATGGTATGGGGGATGTTGTCGAATGCGGTGCGCCGATTGAAGCCCTCCCCAGACCGGGTGCGGGCGGCGAACAGGCCGTAGGTGATGGTCTGGGCGAACAGATCGGCAAAATCCTCTGGCGTCAGTGAGCCGATGAGATAGGTCTGAAACGCCTCGAAAAAACCGGCGAGCATGCCGCCTGTCTCTTGTTCGACGCAAAGCTGATCGCCGATCACCGTGCGGAGTAAGCGCGTGCGCTTGGCCAGTTCAATGGCGAGGGTTTCGGCGGTGAACGTCTGGGGCAGCGCAAAGTCCAAAAATTGGTCAAGTAGGTCGTAGAGTTCATCTTGGTTTTCGAGCGGTGGCGTGGTGCGGACGGCGTTGAGTACCAAGGGCCGACCGGCCTGTACCGTCTGGACGCACTCGCCGTTCCGGTACAAGCGGAACTCGAGGAAGTTGGTGAGGATGAGATTCGGGAACGTAGCGCGATAGCGTTTGAGTTGTTCGGAGGCTTCGATGCGATCTAGCCGATCTTCAGTCGGCTTCTTGCCTTCAACATAGCCGATGATCCGGTCCGTGCCGTTCCACAGCCGGAAATCCGGGTTGCCGCCCTCGGTGGGTCGGGGAAACGTGGTGACGTGTACGTCCGTCCTCCCGGTGGCGCGGGCCATTTCCTCGAGCATATCCGCCAGCGCCGAGTAGAAGCTCTCCTCCCGTGCGTCGCCTTGCCGGACCACGGCGGCGAGATTCTTCAAATACGTCGAAAAGATGATTTTTTTGCTCACGTAGCGTTCCTCCCAATACAGGAACTTGACTATACTTTATCACCCTGACAACCAAACAATTTAGCGACGAGGACAAGCGAGAAGCGAGAGGCAATCGCATGGGAGAGATAGACGAAAAGGCTGTCAAAGCGTATTTGCTTGGACTACAAGACGGCATTTGCGCGGCCTTGGAAGCAGAGGACGGAGGCACTTTCCGCGAAGATAGCTGGGAGCGGCCAGAAGGGGGCGGTGGGCGCACGTGCGTGTTGGAGGGGTCGGTGATCGAGCGGGCCGGTGTGAACTTTTCGCACGTGCGGGGCAATGAGTTGCCGCCAGCCGCTACGGCGCGCCGCCCTGAGCTGGCAGGACGGAGCTTTGAGGCTATGGGCGTCTCAGCGATTGTGCATCCGCACAACCCCTACGCGCCGACCTCGCACCTGAACGTACGGTTCTTCACGGCAGAGAAAGAAGGGGTGGAACCTGTGTGGTGGTTTGGTGGCGGATTCGACCTGACTCCGTACTACGGTTTTGAGGAGGATGCCGTGCATTGGCATCGGACGGCAACAGCCGCGTGCGATCCTTATGGCGAGGCGCTTTATTCGAGGTTTAAGCAGTGGTGCGACGAGTACTTTTTCCTGCCGCACCGCGACGAGCCGCGCGGGATCGGAGGCCTGTTTTTCGACGACTTCAACGAAGGGGGCTTTGAACATTGCTTTGCCTTGGCCCGCAGCGTCGGCGACGGCTATCTAGCCGCGTACCTGCCGATTTTGCAGCGGCGCAAGGGATGGGAGTACGGCCATAGGCAGCGGCAGTTCCAGCTCTATCGCCGGGGCCGTTACGTGGAGTTCAACTTGGTTTGCGATAGGGGAACGCTCTTCGGCCTGCAATCCAAGGGGCGCATTGAGTCGGTCTTGGTCTCGCTGCCGCCCTTGGTGTGCTGGACGTACGATTGGCAGCCAGCGGCAGGATCGGAGGAGGCGCGGCTCTACGAGGTGTTTCTCAAGCCGCGAGACTGGGCCAGTTAGCCCGCCCAGTCGGGATTGGGTTGAGGGATTTTGGCTTCTACCTTTTCGCGCCACTCGCGCAGAAGTGCGCGTAGTCGGTCGCGGAGTTACGGCGTCGCAGATCGAGTTGTGGTCATTCGAAATAGTAGGAAGGAACCAGAGAAATATACGCAAATAGCCTATTCATATTATAAACGCCTACCGCAATTCACCGGATCATGCCGCACGCCGGGGCTCACAAGTACACGCGGGATGGGTCGCCGCTATTCGTCGCGGAGGCGTACTGGAAGTATAATCACCGCCAAGACGCCGAGCGCTTCAACGGCTTTCCGAGGCGCGTTTTTTCTGAAGAGATGGGGATAGAGGCGAGCGAGGTAGCACCCTATAAGCCTTCTGGGCGCTGATGCTGCTCGTAGATTCTCATATCGAACCTCACAATCCCTAACTGTTCCAAATAGGGATTGGCTTGGACAGAATGGGGCGCTCATGCGAACAAACGTCAAGGTAAGCCTAAAAATACTTATTCCGTATTTTTTTACGCTCTCGGCACCGAAACAGCTTGCCTTTATCCACGCCTACCCGCATTGGCTCGCCGTCTCCACCATCTTTCTCACCGTTTTCGCTCTAATGCACCTGCCCTTCGCGTGGCAGCGCGTCCGCTAATCCATCGCGGCGATCCGGTCCGCCCATGAGGCCCCTGTAGCAGGCCGTGATGCTGAAGAGTAAGTAAAAAGGCGCGTATTGCGCCCACAGGACCCACGGCTTTTCGCGCCACACGCCTTCGTTACCATAGCCTATCTGCACCTCGTAAGCGAGGAAGATCAAGCCGCTGAGGAGCATCCAAGCGGGGCTGGAGAAAAAGACGAGGAAAGGGAGGACCCAAAGCAAGTACCAGGGATGCACGGTCGGCGAGAGCAAGACATAGGCACCGAGAGTTGCGAAGGCGGCTCGGTAGGGTTCGCGGTAGCGGAGTTGGACGCCGAGGGCCGCGAATGCGAAAAGGGCGGTGCAGAGCCAGCGAGCGTGTGAGTAGGCGTGGCCGTCCCACGGCTGTAAGGCAAAGCGAAAGAGCGAGTAGGCCGCCGCGTTGAAGTGCCAGTGTTGCACATAGGTCAGCAGGCCCGTTGCGAGCTTTTCCCCAGCGTCGGCAAAGGGCCAAAAGGCCAGTAGCCCCAGCGTTGGAAACAGAAGCAGGGCACTCCGCTTGCGGAAGTTGAGCCAATCGGCGCGAGGACGATGCCAAAAAGTGGGCAACAGCGCGAGGGGCACCAGTTTGACGAGAAAGGCCCCGGCGAGGGCGCAGACGGCTGCGGCCCAGCGCTGGCTGTGGAGTGCGTACAGGGCCGCGAAGAGGAGCAGGACGCCCAGCGCATCGATGTGGCCGCTGCCGGCGACTTCGACTAGGGGGAGGGGATTCCAAGCGTAGAGCACGACGCGGCGCGGGTCTTGGCCGCGCCGGACGAGGCTGTGTGCCAAGAGCAGGCAGAGGCCCCAATCGCAGAGCAGCAGGGCCAATTTGAACGCGGCCGGCGTCGCGCTTAGCATGCAAATCGCGCGAAAGAAAAGCTGCGCTAGCGGTGGGTAGATCGTGGGAATGGCGGCGTGGTTGACGCTGTGGTAGAGCGCGTCGCGCAGGTGCGCCACCTGTGGTGCCGAGGGCGAGTAGAGGTACGGATTGATGCCGGCTAGCTGGACGCGGCCGTCCCAGATGTAGCGGAAAATATCGTCCGAGAGCGTCGCCGGGCTCCACCATAGAGTCAGGCGGAAAACGAGGGCGGCCCCGAGGATCAGGTGCGGCCGTCCAGGGGGTGCGCCTCGCCGCAGGACGAGGTGCGCGGCGAGCGCGCAGCAGAGGAAAGCAGGAAAGACGCCGGCCCACAGTGCTCCGATCTGGCGCTGGAGATCGCCGAGAAAGACCAGATAGCAGCAGCACGCTTCAATGGCCCCGGCGAGCAGCAGCAGGCGAATGGACACGTCAGCGCGCGACGCGCCGAGCCCCGGCGTAGCGGCGGCGGAAATAGGAGTTGTCGAGCGAGGTGATGGTAACGCCTCGGCTCTGGCTCATATGGGCGAAGCCACCTTGGCCGAGGTAGATGCCCACGTGCGAGACGCCCGGCCCAGTGTTCTCGATCTTAAAGAAGACCAAGTCGCCTGCTCTGAGGTGTTGCCGCCGGGCGATGGGGCGGCCAATGCCGTACATCTGCTTGGTGGTGCGGGGCAGCTCCACCCCGTACGTCTCGCGGAAAACGGCGCGGGCAAAGGCCGAGCAGTCCATGCCAGCGCGGGTGGTGCCTCCCCACCTGTAAGGTACGCCGCGATACCGGTTGACGACGCGAGTGAGGTGGCTGGGGCTGGCGCGGCGGCGTTCTTTGAGTTCGCGTACCACGCTGCCCGAATCCGTGGAATCGGCCGTGTAACGCGGTGCCGAGCGGATTGAGCAGCTACAGGTGGCGAGGAGGCACAACAGGGTGAGAAGGTGCAACATCGATGCCCCGTTATCGCGGGTAGGAGAAAAACCCCCGACCCGTCTTGCGGCCCAACGCGCCCTGCGCGACCATCTCGCGCAGCAGGGGGCAGGGGCGGTATTTGGAGTTGTCTAGACGCTGGGCAAACGATTCGAGGATATCCAAGGTTACGTCGAGTCCGACGTAGTCGGCCAAGGCCAGCGGCCCTAGAGGATGGCTTGCCCCCAGTATCATCACTCGGTCGATGTCTTCGGCGCTGGCCACGCCTTCGGCGAGGGCGTAGATGGCCTCATTGATCATGGGAAAGAGGATGCGGTTGACCGCAAAACCGGGGCTATTGGCGACCGCGACGGGAGTCTTGCCTAGGTCTTGGGCCAAGGCCATGACCGCGGCAAAGGTCTCGTCCGAAGTCGTGGTTGCATGCACTACTTCAACTAGGGGCATAGTCGGGGGTGGGTTGAAGAAGTGCAGGCCAATTACCTTGTCCGGCCGACCGGCCGCGGTGGCGAGAGCGTCGATATCCAAGCCGGAGGTGTTGCTGGCGAGGATGGCCTCTGGCTTGGAATATTGTCCTAGTTGAGCGAAGACAGCGAGCTTGAGGTCTAGGCGTTCGGGCACAGCTTCGACGACCATGTCGGCGGTGCCGATGGCGGCGAGCTGGTCAATACCCCGCAGCGCGGCGATGGCCGCTTCACTGGCGGCCGGCGCTAGCCGACCTTTGGCGGCTTGTTGGCGCAGGCGTGCGGCGATGGTGGCCAGCCCTTGTTCGCAGGCGCAAGAGTCTGCGTCGTAGAGCAGGACTTCCCTGCTGGCTTGGGCCAAAACTTGGGCAATGCCGCGCCCCATAGTGCCGGCCCCAATGACGGCAATGCGTTTGAGATTCATATCGTCTTTCAGCGGTGGATTTTAACCGAACCTACCATGTCGCCCAATAATCGCAAGAGGTTATTAACTAGCGGCTTACTATCTAAATATAGTATTGCGGGAGCGAGGAGATCACCTAGATTGATTTCCTCGCCGCTAAGAAAAAAAAGTAGAGGAGAATCAATGGCAGCAGATCATGGGAAACTGAGGAGCGCCGACTGGTTTGGACGCGAGGACAAAGGCGGGTTCATTCACCGTAGCTGGATGAAGCGCGGCCTGCCCGAACACGAATTCGACGGCCGCCCGGTCATCGGCATCTGCAACACGTGGTCCGAACTGACGCCCTGCAATATCCACTTCCGCGACTTGGCCGAAGCCGTCAAACGCGGCGTGTACGAAGCTGGGGGTTTACCCGTGGAATTCCCGGTCACCTCGCTGGGCGAGCCAATCATGCGCCCAACGACTATGCTCTTCCGCAACTTGGCGAGCATGGATGTGGAGGAGTGCATTCGCGCCAACCCGGTTGACGGCGTGGTGCTCCTGACCGGATGCGACAAGACTACGCCAGCGTGCTTGATGGGGGCGGCCAGCGTGGATCTGCCGACCATCGCCGTGCCCGGCGGCCCCATGCTCAACGGCAAGTACCGCGGCAGTGATATTGGTTCGGGAACGGATGTGTGGAAGTTCAGCGAGGACCTTCGCGCCGGGAGGATGACACGCGAGGAGTTCGGGCTGGCCGAGGACGGCATGACGCGCTCGGATGGACACTGTATGACGATGGGCACGGCATCGACGATGGCCTGTATGGTCGAGGCCCTCGGCATGACCCTGCCCGGCGGCGCGGCGATCCCGGCCCCAGACTCGCGGCGCAAGGTGCTGGCGCATCTGGCGGGGTCGCGCATCGTCGAGATGGTGGGCGAAGACCTCAAGATGTCCGCCATCCTCGGGCGCACGGCCTTTGAGAACGCCATCAAGGTCAACGCGGCCATCGGCGGTTCGACCAACTGCGTCGTTCACTTGCTAGCTCTCGCTGGGCGCGTCGGCGTCGAGTTGTCCTTGGACGACTTCGACCGCCTCGGCAGTGAGCTGCCGCTATTGGTCAATTTGATGCCCTCGGGCAAATATCTGATGGAGGATTTCTATTACGCCGGTGGTTTGCCTGTGGTGATCGAGGAGCTAAAGGACGAATTGCATCTAGACGCTTTGACGGCGACGGGCAAGTCGCTCGGCGAGAATATTGCCGGGGCGGCCTGTTACAATCGCGACGTAATCGCGCCGCTGAACGCGCCGCTGAACGAGGCCGCGGGCTTGGCCGTGCTCCGGGGCAACCTCTGCGAGGACGGAGCGATAATCAAGCCGTCGGCCGCCTCGCCCGAGCTGATGCAGCACCGAGGCCGAGCGGTGGTCTTCGAGACGATTGAGGACTATCACCAACGGATCGATAGCCCCGATTTGGACGTGAATGAGTCGAGCGTACTGGTGCTGCAAAACGTCGGGCCGGTTGGCTATCCAGGCATGGCCGAGGTCGGCAATATGGGATTGCCCAAGAAACTGCTGGAAAAGGGTGTCCGGGACATGGTGCGCATTTCCGATGGCCGCATGAGCGGCACGGCCTATGGCACCGTGGTCCTGCACGTGGCACCCGAAGCGGCCATTGGCGGACATCTGGCGCTGGTGCGCGACGGCGACATGATCGAGCTCGACTTGGCAGGTCGGCGGCTGCACCTAGACGCGTCGGACGAGGAACTGGCGCACCGCCGCGCGGCTTGGCAGCCCCCCGTGCCCCACGATACCCGGGGCTACGTCAGCCTCTATATCGACCACGTGATGCAGGCCGACAAAGGAGTTGACTTCGACTTCTTGGTCGGCAAGTCGAGTGCAGTTGTAACGCGCGAGGCCCATTAGCGAAAGGACTAGACGGTGAAAATCGCCAAAATCGAACAGTTTTTCCCGCGCCAGCGCATGCGCTTAGTCAAGATTACCACGGACAACGGTCTCGTAGGATGGGGCGAGACCACGCTGGAGGGCAAGCCCAAGAGCACCTGGGCGGCGGTGGAAGAGTTGGCCGAATACTTCGTCGGCAAGGATCCGCTCCGCATTGAGCATCATTGGCAGCACGTCTATCGCTCGGCCTTTTTTCGCGGCGGCAATGTGCTGATGAGTGCGCTGTCGGGCATCGATCAGGCGCTGTGGGATATCGCCGGCAAGCACTACAATGTTCCCGCCTATATGCTCTTGGGCGGTGCGGTGCGCGACCGGATTCGCGTGTACGCGCACTGGGGCATCCACGGCCAGACCGACGAGGCACTCGCGTCGGCACGGGCGCGGCTCGACATGCTGTTGGCGAAAGGCTACACGGCCTTCAAGACGGGGCCGGGTGGCACGTGGCGCGCTCACGAGCCACCGGCGCGAATAGACGCCTTTGTCAAAGACGCCTATACCATGCGCGAATGGGTCGGCGGCGAGGTAGAGCTATGCTTCGACTTCCACGGCAAGATGGCGCCGGGGCTGGCGATTGAGGTGTGTGGCCAACTCGCGGGGATGCGGCCAATGTTCGTCGAAGAGCCAATCCCGCAGGAGAATGCTGATGCGTTAAAAGAGGTCTCCGACCACGTGCCCTTCCCCATTGCCACGGGCGAGCGCCTGCTCTCGCGCTGGGAGTTCCGGGAGATTTTTGAAAAGCAGGCCGTCTCCTACATCCAACCCGACGGTTCGCACGCGGGCGGGATCACCGAGCTGAAAAAGATCGCCAATATGGCCGAGGTCTATTACATCCACATCATGCCGCACTGTGCCATCGGCCCGGTGGCCTTTTCCGCTTGTATGCAGGTCGATGCGGTGGTGCCCAATTTCCTAGTGCAGGAACAGGTTGACGAAGGGTTGGGCGAAGGGCTGCTCGCTGCGCCTTGGCAGGTAGTTGATGGCCACATCGAGTTGCCGACCAAGCCGGGGTTGGGGTTCGACCTGATCGAGTCCGAGGTGGAAAAGACGATTGAGTACACAGAGGAACTGGGCGGCGAATACTACTACGAAAACGACGGCAGTGTCGCAGACTGGTAGCGTTGCCATGCGCCGCCGGGCGTTTGAGAAGCTGGTGGAAAAGGCCCTCCAGCGCCTGCCGGAGGAGTTCCGCGAAGTGCTGGACAACCTAGCCATCGTCGTCGAGGACTGGCCCGACCCCGAGCTGGTCGAGGAGGTAACCGGCGATCCAGAGGAAGTGCTCTACGGGCTTTTCTCTGGATCGCCCCTGCCCGAGCGCCGCCTTGAAGACAGCGGAGACCTGCCACCGGTAATCGCGCTCTATCAGGGGCCTTTGGAGGAGGACTTTCCCGAGCGGGGCGAGCTGGCGCGGGAGGTGGAGACCACCTTGGTACACGAGCTAGCGCACTTTATGGGCTTTGACGAAGACGCGGTTAGAAAGTACGGCTATGAATAGCACCGACAACGAATTTCAAGAAGAGTCAAGCAGACCCTTTTCACATAAGGGATAACGGAGATGGGTAATAGCAGCGACGAAGAAAAAATCACACAGTTGCAAAAAGCCCTCGACGAGAGCGCTCTAGACGCCTTGACAATCCTGCTGCGCCAGCACCCGCACCTGATGCACCATCGCGTCGAATGCGCGGACGGGCAGAGCTATACCCCCTTGCAATACGCCGACCGCATCGGTGCTAGCTTGGAGGCCATGCGCCTGTTGGTCGAATTCGGTGCCGATCTGCGCGAATTGGACGGTGCGCTCTTTGGGTGCTGTGAGGCCCACCATCTAGATCACATGCAGCGCTTGCTAAAGCTGGGCGTCCACCCCGACGACGCGTACAATGAAGGCTGGGACTGCCGCGTCCTCTATGGGCTTTTGCAGACGTACCACCGCCCGTCCCCGGCCCATCTGCACACCTGCGTCGAAGTGCTCATCGAAGCGGGGGCCACCTTTGAGGATGGGCCGACAATGGATATCCACCGAGGTCGGCTCGACCGACTGGAGCAGCGCCTCGACCGCTGTCCCGCCATAGTCGAGGCGCACTTTTGGCTCGACTATGGCGACCATCTCACGCTGCGGGGTGCCACCCTCCTACACGTGGCAGTCGAATATCACGAGTTGGATGCCGTGCGCCTGCTGCTGAGGCACGGTGCCGATTTGGATGCCCGCGCTGAGATTGGCCGCAACGGAGTCGGCGGCCAGACGCCTCTCTTCCACGCCATTGGTGCCAACCAAGAAACGGGCTGGGAGACCTTCGAGTACCTGTTGACCAAAGGAGCGGACTTGACGGCCAGAGCACGCATCCAGCGCAATCCGACGGCTGACGACAAAGTGATGGACTGCATTCACAAGGGGCAGGATCACTTTTTCCCCGAGGTCGAGGAACTCACGCCGCTGGGCTATGCCCTGCGCCACGAATCCGGTCCGACTTGGCGCGCCACACCGCGCGAAGTGGCCCGGCTGCGGGCATTGCGTGCCCCGGCGTAATCCCGCCGCGCTAGGTAGTTGCTCCTCTCGGCGATATGGTTTAGTTTTTCTTCCTTCTCAATACAATCATTTATCCAAGCAGATCTTCCCGTGAATGTACCTAAACACGACATACTGATCGTAGGCGGCGGCGGTGCGGGCCTGCGGGCGGCGATTGCCGCCGTCGAGATCGATCCGAACCTCAGCGTCGGCTTGGTGTCCAAAGTGTACCCTATGCGTAGCCACACGGTGTCAGCCGAGGGCGGCTCCGCAGCGGTGATCCGCGAAGATGACAGCTTCGACTCCCATGCCTTCGACACCATCAAGGGCAGCGACTTCCTCGCCGACCAAGACACAGTAGAGGCCTTCGTCAAGGAGGCCCGCGACGAGCTGATCCAATTAGAGCATTGGGGTTGTCCTTGGAGCCGCGACGACGACGGTCGGATCAGCGTGCGTGCTTTCGGCGGCATGACGGTCAAGCGGACCCTGTACGCGGCCGACAAGACCGGCTTCCACATGCTTCACGCCCTCTTCCAGACTTCGCTCAAATACGACCGCATCCAGCGCTACGACGAGTGGTACGGGACTCGGCTGCTGCTCGACGACAACGGCGCAGCCTGCGGCGTGGCAGCGATCAACGTGCGCTCGGGTGCCATGCAGGCGATTCCCGCCAAGGCCGTAATCATCTGCACGGGCGGCGGCGGGCGCATTTTTCCCTTTACGACCAACGCCGCCATCAAGACCGGCGACGGCATGTCCATGGCCTACCAAGCGGGCTGCCCACTCAAGGACATGGAATTTGTGCAGTACCATCCCACTGGGCTGCCGGGCACGGGCATCCTAATGACCGAGGCATCGCGCGGCGAGGGCGGCTACTTGATCAACAACAAGGGCGACCGCTACCTCAGCGAGTACCTGCCCGACAAGATGGAGTTAGGCCCGCGCGACATGGTTTCGCGGGCGTTCGTCCACGAGGAGCGAGCCGGTCGGGTCTTTTCCGGCCCGTACGGCACCTACGTCCATCTCGATTTGCGGCACTTGGGCGAAAAGAAAATCGACGAGCGCATCCCCTTCGTGCGCGAACTGACCAAAAACTACGTGGGCATCGATCCGGTGTACGAGCCGGTGCCCGTGCGCCCGGTGGTCCACTACATGATGGGCGGCATTCACACCGATATTACTACGGCGACGCCAATTCCGGGCCTTTACGCGGCCGGGGAAACGGCCTGTGTCACCATCAACGGGGCCAATCGCCTCGGCTCCAACTCGCTGTCCGAGCTTTTGGTTTTTGGTGCTCGCGCCGGCCGGTATGCCACTGAGTACGCCGAGGAGGTCAATTCACCGCCGTACGACAGCTTGGAGAAGATGGCGGCCGACGAGTGGCAGCGGATTGAAAATGCGTTTTTCAAAAACGAAGGCAGCGAGCGGATTGCCGACATTCGTACGGATCTGCAAAAGACGATGGAGCAAGGGGCGGGCATCTACCGCGAACAGGAGAGTCTAGAAGCGGCCTGCGCCGAGTTGCCCAAGCTCAAGGAACGCTATACTCGCGTCCAAGTTGGCGACAGCTCATCGGTCTTCAACACCGAACTGACTGCCGCTTTGGAACTGGGCTCGCTGCTCGATGTGGCCGAGACCGTGGCCCATTCGGCACTTTTGCGCCGGGAGTCGCGCGGCTCGCATTCGCGCATGGACTACGAGGAGCGCGACGACGAAAACTTCCTCTGCCACTCCTTGGCGTACCGCACCGATGGCGATCCGCGCATTGAATACCAAGACGTCGTCATCACCCGCTGGCAGCCCCAAGAGCGCACCTACTGATTAAGAGGAGCTATGAGCGACAAGACCATTGGCATCCGGGTGACTCGCTTCCGACCCGAGCAAGAGGACGCCCCCACAGAGCAGGCTTACGAGGTTCCTTACCAAGAGGACTGGGTCGTCCTCGACGCGCTCAACTACATCAAAGACCACATCGACGGCACCCTCTCGTACCGATGGTCGTGCCGCATGGGCGTGTGCGGCTCTTGCGGCATGATGGTCAACGGCGAGCCTAAGTTGACCTGCGCGGCCTTTCTCAAGGATTACTACCCAAACGAACTGGTGGTCCAGCCCCTCGCCCACTTCCCAATCATCCGCGACTTGGTCGTCGATATAGACGATTTCATGGATAAGCTCAAGGCGGTCCAGCCGTGGATTATTCGCGAGGAAGAAAAGCCGGTTGCCGAAGGCGAGTACTTACAGTCGCCTGCGGAGCTAAAGGAGTACAAGCAGTTTAGCCAATGCATCAACTGCTTGCTGTGTTATGCGGCTTGTCCAGTCTATGGGCTGGAAGATGTCTTCGTCGGCCCAGCGGCCCTCGCGCTTTCCTACCGCTACAATCTCGACTCGCGCGATGAAGGCTACGCCCAGCGCACGGTCGTCGCCGCTAGTAATGAGGGTATCTGGGAATGCACCTTTATCGGTGAGTGCTCGGTGGTCTGTCCCAAGGACGTGGACCCGGCCGCCGCCATCCAGCGCACGAAGCTCGAGACGACTACCAATTGGTTCAAATCCTTTCTCATGCCTTGGGGGGACAAATGAGCCAGTCGTACGAAACCTACAAGCCAAAGCTATCTCCAGCTTGGTGGCTGAAGAGCCGTAGCTACTTCCTGTTTATGATGCGTGAATTGAGCAGCGTCTTCATCGCTGCCTTCGTCCTCCTCTTCCTCTATCAGTTCTTTGCGCTGGCCAAGGGGCCGGAGGCGTATGCGGCTTGCCGCTCTGTACTGACGACGCCCGCATTTGTGGTCTTTTACGTGGTTGCGTTTGTCTTTGCTCTCTACCACACGATCACTTGGCTGGGGGTAATGGGCCGGGTGCAGGTCGTGCGGATGGGCGCATTTACCGTGCCGCCCAAATTGGTAACGGCTGGTGCCTTCGTTGGGTTTTTCCTTGTGTCGGCTGCCGTTGGCTGCTTTTTCCTGTACGCGCTATAGCTATGAGCTACAAACAAGACAAAACCGAACCTTTCTGGTGGGGTCTGTTTTCCGCTGGCGGCGTGGTAGCCGCCATGCTGATCCCCGTGCTGATCTACTTCGCCGGGCTGGCCGAGCCGCTGGGCTTGGTCGGCTCAGAGGCGAGCAGCTATAAAACCATGCGCGAGTTGCTCAGCCACCCGCTGGCCAAGGTATTCTTTTTCGTCGTGGCCGTCCTACCCCTTTACCACGCGGCGCACCGCATCCGCTTCATGCTCCACGAGTTCGGGCTGCGGAAGTTGATCTTTCCCATTCACTACTTCTGCTACGGCGGTGCCTTGGTTGGCACTGGGCTGGCAGCCTATATTTTCTTCCTTCTGCTTTAATCGTCGGCCCCGATGGGTTCAATGGAACCGACGCTGCGATCGAGGATCCGCGGCTCGGTGCTCATCTAGGCTTGGGGAGATGCTTTGGGTGCGCCGCTTGAATTCGCGCCGCCAGACGCGGTTAAAAAGCGCACGGGCGAGCAGTGGCTGAAGCGACTCTATCCATTCACCGGAAAAAGGGGCCGCACGGAATATGGGCCGACCAAGCACCGGCGGGCACGGGTACCGACGGTATGCGCTACAATTATCTTTTTATGGAGTTGGCCGTCGAGCTGGGGAGGATTGAAGTGGCGCGGCGATTGTTGGACGTGTACGGATTCGACTTGGAGAAGACGATCACGCGTTTCGCGCGCTTGGTGGCCTCTAGGCAGTTTCATTAAAGCAAGGAAAGGAAGAACGTCGATGCCCGTGGGAGACAGAAACGCTATAATCGCCGGTTGTGGAATGCACCACGTAGCCGTGCAGACTCGCGATTGGGAAACGTCGCTGAGCTTCTACCGAGATGTGCTGGGCATGGAGGTCGTCGCCGAATTTGGTTCGCCTGAACGCAGGATCGCGCTCTTGGACGCGGGCGACGGAAGCCACCTCGAACTCTTCGCCCCCACGGCCGAATCACCCGCGCTTGGAGCCGAAAGCCCCAACGATCCGGTGATGCACTTTGCCTTGGCGGTTACAGACGCACGTGCTGCTACGGAGCGGGTGCGAGCGGCCGGATGCGAGATCGCGGTCGAACCCAAGGATCTGACGCTGGACAGGCTGAATGTGACGGTCGCCTTTTTCAAAGGACCTAGCGGCGAAGTCGTGGAATTTTTCCAGACTCACTAGACTGAGTTGGCACAAAAAAGCGCGGGTGCCCAAAGGGCCCGCGCTTCTCGTGTTTGTATGTAGAGATTTATTGCGGAGTTTCGGTTTCGGGGGCCGTGCCGATGACTACCACGTCTCTAGCTTGGAGGCCCTTGGGGCTAGTGACCGTTTCAAATTCTACCCGCTGACCTTCCTCTAGGGAGCGGAAACCATCGCCGCGGATCGCGCTGTAATGGACAAAGACGTCGTCTTGTCCTTCGCGCTGAATAAAACCAAACCCCTTGGAACTATCGAACCACTTGACGGATCCACTTTGACGTTCGGACATGATGAAGGTTACCTCCCTTCGATTGCTAATGGCATTGAGCTGAGCGTTCCAAGCTGGGCTTAAGGATGCCGACCAACAGGATTGGCTTACAAAAACCCTAGCGTGAGCCGCGCCCACCGGTTCCGCGTCCACCAGTTCCGCGTCCACCAGTTCCGCGCCCACCAGTTCCGCGCCCACCAGTTCCGCGCCCACCGGTTCCGCGCCCACCGGTTCCGCGCCCACCGCGGACGAAGCCAACCTCGGCCATGCGAATGGCCTTCTGCTGCCGGCGGATGCTCTTTTGGCGGTTGATCTTCTTCTGGACCGAGGGTTTAGTATAGAAACGCCGCTTCTTCAAGTCGCGCAATAAGCCAGCTTTGCGGGTTTTGGACGTAAAGCGCCGCAGCGCCTTTTCAAAGGGTTCGTCCGATCTGACCTCGACGCTGAAATTGCTCATCTACTGCTCCTAACCCTTGGCGTTTAAGTTCCTACATAAGAAAATGTATATTTTACGCTATGGGTTGCTCTTAGTCAAGAGCCGTCTTGGCGGCGGTGCTGGCCCAAGGCGAGGGGCTATAAAAGTAGTTGCGATTTTGGACGGATGGTCTTTTTTTGTACAAAGACTCCCCTACTCATAGAGAAGTCGTGCTTCGCCGTTCGGCTTCCATGCTCCCTCTATATCGCACGTAAGGAGATGCCATGGCTTTTTCGCATACTAATTCCAAGGGGGTCGCGTATATTCTGCATTCCCGGACCACGATCCTCAAAAACGGGAACTCGCAGACGATTTACTTCTTTTCTAAAACCGAAAAAGAGGGTGCTCTCAACGCAGTGCCGAATGGCTATGAGGTCTCTGAGAGCAAAAACGGCCTACCAGTGCTAAAGCGCAGCAAGTAAGCCACCTCGGCTGTGCCTCGTTCAGGCCGGTTCTTTTTCTCGGCATTCCCCGTCGAGAAAAAGCACCGGCCTTTTTTGTTGCCAAAGGTCGGTGCTGTCGCGCTTTTGCCGAGTATAGGGTTATCCTATACTATGTGGCATGGTGTCAAAAAGAGCAGTGCGAGAACAGGCTACGGCCAACTTGCGGCAACGGCTGGCCGGAAACCCCTACGTAGGCCGCGGCATTGTAATTGGTCGGGCCGCGGAGGGGACTTGGATGCAGGTTTACTGGATCGCGGGGCGCAGTCCCAACAGCCGCAACCGTATCTTCGTCGCCGAGGGCGACGTGCTGCGGACGGAAGCGGCCGATCCCGCCAAATTGAGCGATCCCACGCTCATCATTTACAACGCCATGCGAGTTTGCGCTCGGCGCAGCATTGTCTCCAATGGGGTCCATACCGACGCCATATACGAGAGTTTTGCCGCCGGTCGCAGTTTTGCCGAGAGCTTGGCTAGCTGGCTACACGAGCCGGATCCGCCTAACTACACGCCGCGCATAGCGGGCTATGTAGATCTGGAGGCCGATGAGGCTTGGCTTGCCATACTCAAGGCCAGCCCCTTTGACCCCGAGCACAGCGAACGCCACTTCTTCCGCTTCGACTGCGTCGAGCCGGGCTGCGGTTACGCCATTACCACGTACGACTCAGATGGCGACCCGCTGCCTTCGTTTGCTGGAGTTCCCTACCTGTTGCCCCTCGCCGACGCGCCCGCTGGCCTTTGGGAAGCCCTAAGCCCCGAACATCGGATCGCGCTTGCGGTGCGTCGAATCGCGGCCGACGGCGCGGTCGAGACCGAAATCATCAACCGCTATGAGGCGGTCTAGTCCCTGTACGCGCGGTGGCAGAGGAAAAGCGCTGCAGCGAACAGGGCCACGGCCATTGCCTGATGCAGCGAGGCCAAGGCTAGGGGCATGTGCGCGACGACAGTGCCAATCCCCAAGCCGATCTGGACGCCTACCAAGCAGAGGAGTAGGCCTGCCCCAGTTTTTAGGGCCGTGCGGCGGGCGGCTACCCATAGTGCTAGTGCCAGCCCGAGTACTGCAAAAGCGAAGAAGCGGTGTTGGAAGTGGACGGTAGTGGCGTTGTCGAGCAGATTTACGAGCGGCGGCTGCATGGACCACAAGCCGGCCGGAACCCAAACCCCGAACATTTTGGGGAAGGTATCCGATAGGTATCCGGCCTTGAGTCCGGCGACTAGGCCACCAGCGGCGATCTGAAGGCAGACGGCGGCAAACAGCCAAGCGCAAAGGCGGCGTGCGGTGCGGGGCACCGGCCGAGCCTCTGTGGCAGACGACAAATAGCCGAGGGCCTGCCACAGGCAAGCGGCCAAAAGGGCTAGGGCGCAACAAAGGTGTAAGGTCAAGCGCAGATGACTTACTTGAGGCCGGTCGTCTAGCCCGCTCTTGACCATCAGCCAGCCCACCAAGCCTTGAAGGGCGAAGAGCAGGCCAGTGCCCAGATAGGCGGGTATGTGGGCGCGGGGAATGGCTCGGCGGCAGAGGAAATAGAGTAGAGGCACCACAAAGAGCAACCCGGCCAGCCGACCGAGCAAGCGGTGGCCGAACTCCATGTGGTAAATAAACTTGAATTCGTCCAGCCCCATGCCATAGTTGACGAGTTGGTATTCCGGCGTCTGCCGGTACTTGGCGAATTCGCTTTCCCAAGCCGCAGCACTTAGCGGCGGAACGACGCCGGTGACGACGTTCCACTCGACGATGGATAGGCCCGAGCGGGTCAGGCGCACCCAGCCCCCGTACACTACAAGGACGACGATGAGAGCCGAGACAGCGAGGAGCCAGGTGGCGAGTTGACGATTGGTGGTCATGTGGCGGAGCTTGAACAGATCACTCGTAGAAAATATCTCATGGCGATATATCGGCAACTTTTGCCGCGTCGCCGTCCGCGATAGAAGGAGGAAAGTGTGAAGCTAGCAAACAAAGATGCGTTGGTAACCGGCGGAGCTACCGGCATTGGCCGAGCCACTGCCGAGTTTTTCGCCCAAGAAGGGGCGCGCGTCCACATCATTGACTACAACGAAGCTGAGGGCCGAGCCGCTGTGGAACAGATCGAGGCCGCAGGAGGCCAAGCGCATTTTTACGCAACGGACGTGCGTTCGGAAGAGAGCGTGGCCGCGTCGGTCGCGCAGATCAGAGAGCGCACCGCTCAACTCGATGTGGCGGTTTTCGCGGCCGGGGTCTTGACGGGAGCGTACAAGACCATTGAGGAGCTGTCGGAGGAGGATTGGGACGCGACGCTCGACACCAACTTGAAGGGCACCTTCCTCTCGGCCAAATACGCGACGCCGCTCTTGGCAGCAGCCGGCAAGTCCGTGCTGCTGATCATCGCCTCGGGTGCGGGGGTGCGAGGTGGCTCCTCGTCCTATGCTTATGCAGCGAGCAAGGCTGGGCAGCACGGGTTGCACTACAAGCTGGAAGGTGAGTTAAGCCCCAAAGGGGTGCGCTTGCATGTGATTTGCCCTGGGGGGATTGCAACGCCGCTGAAGCTGGAGAATATAGCGCAGGCGGCAGAGGCCGCAGGCCGCGATCCAGAGGAAGCAAAGCGGAACGCCGTGCTGGGGGACCCAATGGGGGTGGCGCGGGTCTTGGCGTTTTTGGCTTCCGAGGAAGGGTCTTACGTGCGAGGGACGGTGTTCACTCGGTAGCCTTAGGCGCGTTCCCAACGGCTGGGGTCCATGCCCGGAGCCTCGGAGGCCATGTTCGGGGGCTTGTTGCCGCTGTCGTAGTCCCAGTGGCGCGTGTTGCGGTCGGCAAAGAGCGGGCGGATTTTGTCGGGCAAGGTCTGGAGGTCTTCCTCGCTATAGGGGCTGATCTCGTCAACCGGCCCGGCCCAAGCGGGTCGATAGGCGATGGCCAGCATTTCGCGCGGATAGGTGCCGACGTTGGGGAAGTTGCCATGGAAGACGCGGTGGTGGATGAGCACGGCAGAACCGGCCTTACAGGGAACCATGACTTCTTCGGGGTGGGATTCGTAGCGCGCATAGGGATTGGCGTCGGCGTGCAGGCACAGATGCGAGCGCGGCACTACGCGGAAAGGCGAGACTTCTGGTATGAGGTCGTCGAGATAGTAGAGCACCCGTATCAACACCGGGCAAGAGCCTTCAAAGCCGAAAATTTTGGAGCCGTAGGGTTGGCCATCGGCGTGGAGGCTGATGCCGGGGTGGCCGGGTTCGGAGCGAGCATAGCCGTAGTGCATGAAGATCACTTCGTCGCCCAAAAGCTCGCGCAGGAACGCGAGCGTCGGCGGGTGGCCGAGCAAAGCGGTGATTTCGCCGCCGTCGAATTGGATGTTGCTGCGGCCGCGCTGGCGTTCGCTGTAATCGACGGCATTCGTCTCGAAAGTAGCGGTGATGGCTTTGAGACGGGCGATGTGGTCGGCGTCGAGCAGGTCGGGCAAGACGAGATAGCCTTCGACTTCGAGTTGGCGGATGCGCTGGCCGGTGGTGAGGGCCGACCAGTCGCGGTCGTCAATGCGGGGGGTGGCCATGATGGTCCTCCTTCCTTGTGCAGGGGTAGTGCTGGAAAGGATACGGCATGGAGCAGCCGCAATCAACGGCGGTGAGTTGCACGAGACAGACCGCCGTGCTGCAGCGGTCTGAAGTGATTCTATGATTTCATAGAAAGCACGATGTATCGGCCTAAGCTGAAAGGGAGATTATTCAAAATATGGCTGTTCCAAATGAGAAATAACTGCGTCTGCCAATTCTCGAAATAGCGGATGTCGCAAAAGAAGACATAGTGCCCAAGGAGTATCACAAAGAAGGTTATCGAACGTTTCTCGCTGACGAAGGATGATATACTAGAGAAGACACCGTCGGGAAGACGGAGGTTATACGATCGCGTATCTTGGGCACTCTCCTACTTAAAAAAAGCCGATTTTTTGCAGTCTCCTTCGCGTGCGCACTTCCAGATTACCCCGCAGGGTAAAGAACTGCTCGTAACGGGCGCGGACGATCTTCTTTCATTAACATGGAACGCCCTAGATGCAGTGCGACAGGGCGGGGACACCGCTGCCAACGATGAAGTCGGCACTGACTCGGAGGATAGTACGCCCGATGAGCAAATTGCGGTGCTTTATCGGGAGTTGAATGACAGACTTGCCGAAGAGCTATTGGAGAGGGTGGAACAGGTATCGCCCGACAGTTTTGAACGAACGGCATCATCAATCAGGATGCCTTGGGCCTTGAAAAGGTGTACATCCAAGCGAAACGCTGGCAAAGCCAAGTTGGCGAACCTGAAATCCGCAACGTCTCCGGCAGCCTTGAAGCGAAAGGAGCCAATAAGGGCGTATTTATCACGTCTTCGTCCTTCGGTCCAAAGGCGCGTTTCATCTCGGCGGGCAACAAGTTTATCCGGTTAATAGACGGTGAGGGACTTGCCCGTCTGATGATAAATCACGGCGTCGGCGTGGTCTCCGAAATCACATACGATGCGAAAAAACTGGACGAAAATTACTTTGCCGAGGACAGCTAGCCTGCACCAAGCAGCTAGAGCGAGTTAAAAACCTTGAGAGCGACACAATGCCCAAATTCCAAACTTGCGCTAGCAGTGTCGGGAAAGTCGCCTGAGTTTCCCAAGTACACCACTCAGATCATGAACCTCGCCAATCAGAATGCACAGGGTACAAGGCCCAAGGTCGTCGGACAGATGACCGAACTATTCCGCGAATTCGCAGGGAAGTCCTTTAGCGAGTGGGACGCTTGGTACCGAAAGAAAGAGCCGGAGGCGTTGGACAACGCGACCGATAAGGTCTATGCAATGGTAGAAAAACTTCAGTCAGCTGTTCAGCAGATTGATAAAGCTATGGTGCGCGAGTGGGTTGAGGACCTCGTCGTGGCGAAGACATTTGTCGGCTTGTGCTTTGAGGAGGGCATTCTGTCCAAGATCGCGGAGTACAAAGGAGCTACGTACCGTCTATCAACCCCGGCCGAGGAATCACAAGGGATAGACGGATTCGTCGGCGATACAGCGGTTTCGATCAAGCCATCGACGTACTCTACCAAGGACATGCTTGGCGAAAATCTCCAAGGGAAATTGGTGACTTACGAAAAAAAGAAAAACGGGATTACCTTCTCGTTTGATTTCTAAGTGCCAGAACAGGGTGTGCTCAACACTTATAGAGGATAGAATCAATGCAGACCACCGCTAAGCTGATATGCGGCCCTGCCCAGTCCATGGCGGGAATCGCGGATGAGTCGGTCGATTTGATCGTCACCTCGCCGCCCTATCCGATGGTGGAAATGTGGGATGGGATTTTCGCGCTCCAAGACGCTCGCATCGAAGCGCAATTGGCGCACGGCAACGGACAGGCTGCTTTCGCGCTCATGCACGAGCAACTCGATGCAGTATGGAGACAGTGCAACCGCGTCATGAAGCCGGGGGCCATTGCCTGCGTCAACATTGGTGACGCCACCCGCACTATGGATGGCGACTTCCAGCTCTACTCCAATCACTCCCGCATACTGAGCAGCTTTCTCGACCAAGGTTTTGCCGCTTTGCCCGATATACTCTGGCGCAAACAGACCAACGCCCCCAACAAATTTATGGGGTCTGGGATGCTGCCTGTAGGAGCGTATGTAACCTACGAGCACGAGTACATTCTCGTGCTTAGAAAAGGGCGGCGGCGAACATTCACAACGGCCGCGGAAAAAGCCAAACGCCGAGAGAGTGCCTTTTTCTGGGAGGAGCGCAACGTCTGGTTCTCGGACGTGTGGTTCGATGTAAAGGGAGCCTCACAGGGGCTTGTCGATGCACCGACCCGCGAACGCAGCGCGGCCTTTCCGTTTGAGTTGGCCTACCGGCTCATTTGTATGTTTTCCGTCAAAGAAGACTTGGTCCTCGACCCGTTTGCGGGGACTGGAACGACGCTGGCGGCTGCCCTAACAGCGGGAAGAAATTCTGTGGGCATGGAGATTGACGAGACGTTGGTACCGGTCGCGCAAAACCTGCTGCGCTCCGCATCTCCTGCCGCCAACGAGTACAACCGCGCCCGGCTAGCTCGGCACGCAGAGTGGGCTACCGCGCGCACGGCAGAGAGCGGTCCGTTGAAATACGCGAGCCGCCATTACGGATTTCCGGTAATGACGGCTCAGGAACAGGACTTGTTGCTAAACGACGTAACGGGAGTTATAGACGAGGCCGACGGTGTGACGTTGGTGATCCGGTACAGCGAGGAGCCGAAAGGCTGTTTTGCAGCGCAGGGTCTCAGTGCAAAGCGCAAGCGCAAGGCCGCCGCTCAGACGCTACTGCCGCTAGGATCTTAATCGGCGTTGCGCTCCCCAGCCGTGCACACCGTACTTTGCAGTGCTTCATAGGCCGCCTCGCAATCGGCGAGCGCGGCACTTTGTTCCTTGATCTGTTGGTTCAGTGCTTGTACTTGGTCGTCGGTCACTGGGCCGTCACCGGCTTCGAGGAGCTGGTGAACCCGCGCTCCCAGATCCGCTTGAGTGCGGTGGAGTTGGGTCCTAGCAGCGGCGATATCGAGCCGGGCACGCGCTAGACGGGTTAGGTCACCGGCCTTATCGGCAGCGGCGACCGCACCTTCTTGTAGCCCTTTCACGAGATTGTTCCATAGGTTGTCCACTGAGACCTCGTATGGTTTAAGTGTCTGGTGCCGAGGTGCGGCGCAATTCGCGGAGGAGCGTCTCTTTGTTGGCCCGAGAAACTTGGCGGCCCTTGAACTGAGCGTCGGGTAGCTGGCGCACGAGTTGGCGCAGGCGGACGACTGGCAAGCCCTCTAGTTCATCGGGGGGTGGCTGCGTTGGCGGGGTGGCGGCTTGGGGCTGGTGCAGGAGCAGGTTTTCTATGTCTATATGGGGGGCGGGAATGACGCGGTGGCTGATCACTTGGCTGACCTTGTGTGCGGCTTCGACGCCGGCTTGCACCGCCACTTGGACGGCAGCAACCTCACCTCTAAAGTGCGTTGAAATCAGCCCGCCGCCGATGGGCTTGATGCCGAGGAACTCGACCGGAGCGGATTTTACGACCGCGTCGGCTGCTTCGATGACGCCGACGAGACCGCGGGTCTCAATCAGCCCTATGGCAGCCATTGGGCGCGCTTGGCTCGGTCAACGAATGTCGTTGATGGTGTGGGGGACGAGGGCTAGATAGCGGGCGCGCTTGATGGAGCGGACGACGCGCGTCTGCTGCTTGCGCGTGGCGCCGGTGCGCCGGGTCGATTCGATCTTGCCGGTCGGCGTGATAAACTTGACTAGGACATCGAGGCGCTTGTAGTCGATGTCTTCGGACTTGAGCTTGGCTACGGCCTCTCGGCGCGAACTGCGGAACTTGGCGATGACGACGCTCCTTTTTAAGGCACCCGCTTGCTTGGGCGGGCACGTAAATTTAAAAAAGCGAAAGATATAGGAGAGACCGGGGAATGTCAATATGTTGCCCCGGTCCGGACACTCGCGGTCAACGCGGGTTCATTTCGTCATGGAGCTGGCGCATGATTTGGTGGTGCCCCATGCCCTCGCCCCAGAGCTTTTTGTACTTGGCCTCGTCGATGCCATCGCGCTTGAGAAAGCCGCGGATGTCGTAGCGGCCCTCGACTTCTACGGGTAGGCCGCCCTCTTCGACCATGAGTTGTAGGGGATAGCTCTTTTCTTGCAGCGGCAGGTGAATCACGCGGTTGCGGCGCGCCGATTCGTAGAGGGCCATCATAATTTCCACGGTGTCGCGGGCCGTGGTGCCCGCGTTGCGGTGCTCGGCTTTGTGGCCTTCGAGACAGTCGATGAGTTCGCGGACTTGGGCGGCGTTGGTGTTGCCGCCAATGGCCTTGGTGCCTTCGGTGAGCGCGAGATCGACTTCCTGCCAGCCGCCAGAGGAGGCGTTCATAAGCTGGAGCCGGGTCTCGCTCACCGATAAGATCCCCTTGCTGCCGCGGATTTCAAAGTGGCCGGCACCAGCTCCCTCGCGCATGAGGTCGGACTGAATGAAAAGCTGGAGATCGCCTGCGAAGTGGACCAAGCCCATACAGGCGTCTTCGACCATGGTGTCGCGCTCGTAGCGGTCGGTGCGGCGCTCGACTGCGCCCATGACCCATTGGGCGCGGGGGTCGCCGAGCACGAAGCGCGAGCCGTCAATGGCGTGCGTGCCCCAATTAGTCAGGCCGTCGGCGACCTTGTTGGTGACGAAGATCGGCTCGCCAATCGCGCCCTCTTCGACTAGTGCCTTGGCCTTTTCCCAACCCGGGGTAAAGCGGCGCTGATGGCTGATGACTAGTTGAGTACTATTCGCTTTGCAGGCGTCAACCATGGAGTCGGCTGCGGCCATGCCGATGGCCATGGGCTTTTCGCAGATGACGGCGCGGGCGCCGCCCTCGGCCGCGGCAATGGTGGGTGCCGGATGCAAAAGGTGCCAAGTGCAGACGCTGACGATATTGGGCCGGGCCTTTTCCATCATCTCTTCGACCGTCTCAAACTCCTGAGGGATGCCGTATTCGTCCAAGTAGGTTTTGCGAGCCATGGCGACCGGGTCGGCGACGGCGATCACCTCGACCTCATCCACGAGATTGTAGCCTTCCATGTGGGCGTTGCCTATGGAGCCACAGCCGACGATTGCCGCGGTATAGCGTTTCATAGAGGATCTCTCCTTAGCGAAAATGGGATAACGAGTGTACTATGGGACATAATAAAGGATAGGCATTAGGTTATCTTCAAGTCATCAGGCCGTCCAACCCAAGCCTGCAGGCTTGGGGCGACCACCAATTATGGAAACCCTATACGTCTCGCCCTTTCTCTCCATCCCGCTTTCCGAACTGCGTTTCAAGTTTCGCCGCAGTTCTGGACCGGGGGGACAAAACGTCAACAAGCTCAATACCTCCGTCGAGTTACAGTTTGATTTTGTCCACAGTGCGGTGCTCAGCAACGAGCAGCGCCAGCGGATTGCCGAGAAGCTCGCCACGCAGCTAAACAGCACAGGCGCTCTGTCGATCCAGTCGGAGCGATTTCGCACGCAGGGACGCAATCGCGCCGACTGCCTCAACAAGCTGGCCGCCCTGCTCGCCGCGGCACTCAAGACGCAGCCCAAGCGCCAAAAAACCAAACCCAGCCGCGCCGCCCAAGCGCGTCGCCTCGACAGCAAGCGGCGTCACTCCGATAAAAAAAAGAACCGCCGACCGCCTGTAGATTGAATACCTGGCCGTCTTGGTGCGTCACAAGATTGTATTTGTGCATGTTCACGAAGTGTTCTATTTTCAACTTTAACGTGAACGTAAATGTTGCTTACTGCAAACTGTGGGGACTGAAATGAACGTACAAAATAGAGAAACAATGTACTCGGCGACCGATCTTTACTGGCGCGACATAAAAGATGCCGAGCCGCTCAGTCGCGAGGAAGAAATTGCCCTCTTCAAGCGCGCCAAAGCAGGAGACGAAGAGGCGCGTCAGGCGCTGGTACAGGCCAATTTGCGCTTCGTGGTTCGCGTCGCCCGCGAGTACCACGACTGTGGTCTCTCGCTGATTGAGCTGATTTCCGAAGGCAACTTCGGGCTGCTCGAAGCCGTCCAGCGCTTCGACGAGACCCGCGGCTTTAAGTTCATCACCTATGCGGTGTGGTGGATTCGCCAAGCCATCCTTCGAGCCTTAGCCGAACACGGCAAAATTGCCCGCCCGCCGCTGAGCCGGGTCAGCGATCGGCATAAGGTCGAAAAAAAGGCCGATGTTCTCGCCCAACAGTTGGGGCGCGCCCCAACTGTTGAAGAGATCTCTGCTTGCGTCGATTTCTCGACAGAGCGCATCCGCAACGCCTTTGAGATGGGGCAGCCGGATCTGCCTTTGGACGCCCCTGCCTTTGCCGACGGCGAGATGACGTTTGCGCAGACGTTTGTCTCGGCCGAACCTAGCTCGCACGAGCGCTTCATTGAGGGCGAAATGCGCGCGGCTGTGGCCGATTGTCTGAAGGTGCTCGACACCCGCGAGTCCCAGATCGTCCGCGCTTATTTTGGTCTCGACGACAGCGAGCCCAAGACCTTGGAGGAGATCGGCGCGTCCATGGGCGTCACACGCGAACGCGTGCGGCAGTTGCGGAACAGGGCTTTAAAAAAAATGAAAGACGAGTGCGGCGGGCAGTTGGTCGAGTTTTCGAGCAACTGAGAGGGTGCGCGGTACATTGCCGGGGGCTGTGCAGCGTCCTATTATTGAATAAGCTTAACGAGAGGACGCTATGGCCCAGCTTCGACAGAAATTATTGGTGCTCTACGCCCATTCTCCCGATTTGCATAGCCAAACTGTGGCTTGGTCGCTCTACGACGGCACGGGCGAGGAGCGGTCCAGCAGCGGCGATAGCGAGGAACCGCCCTATCCTTCGGTGGTGGCGGCCATGCGGGACGGGTGGAGGGTGGTTCAGTTTCCGCAGCAGTACCCGGCCCATCCGGGCATGGAATACAATACATCCTACCTGAAATACGAGTACATCCTCGAAAAAATGGAGGAGATCGATGGTCGATAGGCAATATCTCCTGAATACCAAGCAGCTAGCGCAGTTTGTCGCCGACGGCTCTTTGCGCTTCGACGAACTGGTGCCCGACGAGATCAATCGCGCCGCGTGCGCCGAGATGGAAGCCGGGGTCCCGCGAGGCCGCGCTGGCGCCCCGCTCGCCGAACTGTGGACCGATGCGGCGATCGGTCGAGTCGTGCGCCTGCCTCAGATCCAGGGGATTATCCACAGTCTGGTCGGCCCCGGCCCGCTCTACGACCACCATGCCGTGCATACGGTTGATGCTCACCGCGAACATGGGCAGATTTGGCACGCCGACGCGATCATCGACACCCGGCTGCACTTTGACATCCAGCTTTTTTACTTTGCCCACGACACACCGAGGGAGATGGGCGGCACCATGTTCCTCCCAGGCAGTCACTACCGCCGCATTAGCGAGTCGGATATCGCTCGCTATCAAAACTTCCTAGGGCAGATGCCGATGGTTTGCAAGGCCGGCACGGTGGCCGTGGCCCACCACGGCATCTGGCACTGCGCCCAGCCAAACCTAACCGGCCGCAAGCGCTATATGTTCAAGCTGCGGCTCAATCCCACGGTGCGGCAAAAGAAGCTGTGGAATACCGACGACATCGACGACGCAGAGATCCCCGCGCTACTCAATGCCAATCACCGTTGGTACGGCAACGAGGTGCGCTTAGAGGTCGTCAACCGCATCAAGCTGTGGCGCTTCTTGACCGGCGACGAAAGCTACGATGTGTCCTACTGGTTGTCACGGCTGGAGAACGCACCCGAAAATGAGCTACGGGCGGCGTGAACTGAACGCGCCCCAATGCAAAAAGCCGACCCAGCTTTTGGGTCGGCTTTTTTTGTAGTGTTCATTGTATCGGCCTAGCGGCGTGGTGCTTCCTACTCGGAAGGCAAGGGCAATGCAGCGGGTGCGGGACTCGTGAAGATCGAGCGCGGCAGTTCGTCGAAGACCGCCACGTCGGTGTGCTGGCGCTCGCCGCGACCGTCGGAGAGCAAAATGGATCCGTGGCGTTGCCAGTTGGTCCAAGGGCCGGTAAAGCGCGGTTCGGCGTCAGCGGCCTCGCGGTAGAATGCCCATTGGGTCACTAACCGCGATTCTTGGTCGATCCAGACCGCGTATTTGTTCTGCGGAGTGACGCCGACATCTTTGAACGTGAGTTCCAGCACTTCGGCTGGCCGGCCGTCTTCGGTGGCTTCTAAACCCCGGTAGCGCAGGGTGACGCCGGTGTCCTTGAGCTTGTAGGGCATGACTAGCCAGTACGAATCGTTGATATAGGCTCGATAGCCGTGGTCGAGTTTGGCTGCGAGAGTGTCGGGGTCGCTTATCTTCGCACCAGCGGCGAAGGCGCGGCCCTCTTTGCTGTGGATATTCATCAGTACCGTCAGATCGCCTTGCTCAAAGCGGATGTTCCCAGTCCACTTGTCCCACACGTGTAAGCGAAAACCGAAAAAGCGCCAAGTGATGTAGCGAGTGGCGTCCCAGTTGGCGCGCCCGCCCATCGCGGCCATGACTTCGTCGGCTAGGGCTATGGCTTTGGGATCGGAACCGATGGCGTTGAAGCCGGGGGCTGCGGGATTGTCGGCAGCATGAGCCGGGCCGATGCAAAAGAAAAAGGCTAAGAGTAAGTGGGGCATGGGAATCCTTGCGGCTGCGGTGGTCGGAGCTAAAGACTCGGTGCTGAATGCTTGCAAACAAGCTCATTAGGAATGGTCAGATAAAACATCAGGTAACAATTTCTCTAACTCGGCCAATGGGGCCTCCAAGGTCTGGATGGCCTCGGTCCAGAACTGGATGTCTTCGAGGTCGCGGCCCAAGGCCCGGCGGGCCACGCCCTCGGCGGTGTCGCTGCCGGTGAGGCGGAGGAATTCCTCGTAGCGGGGTAGAAAGTCGCTGCCCTCTTGTTTAAACATTGAATACAGGCCGCGGCTGAGTAGGAAGCCAAAAGTGTAAGGGAAGTTGTAGAAGGTCACGTCGGTGATATAGAAGTGCAGCTTCGAGGCCCAGAAGTAGGGGTCTTCTCCTCCCTGTGCAAGCACATCGCCAAAGACTTCGCGCTGGGTTTCGACCATCAGCTCTTTGAGGCGACTGACCGTGAGTTCGCCGTCGGCGCGTTCTTCGTAGAGCTTTTTTTCGAACTGGTAGCGCACGGGTATATCCAGCAAGAAGATCGCGCCGTGGCCGATTTCTTGGTCGAGGGCACTGGCTTTTTGGGCCGGGCTGAAGGAAGGATCGGCGAGGATGCCCTCGGTGAGGATCATTTCGCCGAAGGTAGAGGCCGACTCGGCCAGAGTCATCGGGTAGAAGTGGGCGTAGGTGCGCATGTCGCGCATGATATAGCTGTGGAAGGCGTGGCCGACCTCGTGGGCAAGCGTGAGCACATCGCCGAGGGTGTCGTTGTAGGTCATATAGACGCGGGACTCGCGGGTCAACAGCGAACCCGTGCAGAAGGCACCGGGCCGCTTGCCGGGGCGGGGCGCGTGCTCAATCCATTGGCGTGTGCAGACTTGGCCGAGGAATTCGCCTAGGCGTGGGTAGGCTGCCGCAAAGGAGCGGGAGACGATATTCTTGGCCTCTTCCCAAGAAAGCTGCCCTTGGTTGGGTAGCGGCAGTGGCGCGCCCAGATCGTACCAAGCTACGCCCTCGATACCCATGAGCTGCGACTTGAGGGCAAGGATGCGTCGGGGCAGCTCGATTTGCTCGGCGATAGCCGCAAACATCGCGTCGAGGGTCTTGGGCGAAATAGACGCTTGGAAGAGCGCGACATCGAGAAAGTGGCCAACGCCGCGGTACTGGTTGAGGGTCAGCCGCGTCCCCGAGATGGCGTTGAGCGCGGCACAGGCGACGTCTTCGAGGCTCTCCCAGGCCCGGTTGCCGCCATCGAAGGCGGCTTGGCGGACCCGGCGGTCGGGATCTTCCATCAGGGCGCGGCGCTGCGAGATGGGGCGACACTCGGTGCGGCCGTCGGGAAACGTCATGTCGAATTCGAGCTTACCGGAGATCGAGTCGTAGAGGCGTCCCCAAGCGTGGAGACCGTCGACGCTGAGGTCGGCAGAGAGCATCTCCTTCTCCGGACTCATGGTGCGCTGCGCGTCTTCGCGCTGGCGGCGGAGGAAGTGGATGCAGTCGGCCAAGGCGAGCCGTTGGGCGAACTTGGCAAAAATTTCATCCGAGACATCTTTGAGCGCACGCAGGAGTTCGATATCGAGCTTTGCGCTCTCGGCCGCTAGCAGGGCAAAGGCCGCCTCCTCGCGGGCGTAGTCTTCATTGCGGGCGTCCGTCGCGGTGAGGCAACCGAGGTAGGAACCTAGATGAGAGAGGCGGTCGGTCAGGCCCTCCGTCAGGAGGAATATGGCCTCCCAAGCATCGGCATTGTCCTCGGTAAGCGGTGCTAGGGCGGCGGCTTGCTGACGTGCCGCCGCAAGATCTTTTTGCAGTTCATCCTTGAATTGCTGCATGGCTGGGCTATCAAATTCGGCGAAATAGCTAGTCAGATCCCAGTCCATGGCTGTCGGGGTATTGGTCATGGGGCGTTTTCCTTGCTGTGATGTAAGTGCCGGATAAAAATAACAGTCCCCTCTGGCACAAAGGCAAATTGGTCCCTAAACGATGGCCTCTCTATATTGGCCGCTTCTATCTCGTCCACTTATTTGCAGAGGTCCGCGATGCTCAAGTGCTCAACTTCCCTGTAGTCGGCCGACTTAGCTAATCTCGCGGCTGATATCCGGCGCGTCGGGGCTTCCACCTCGACGTGGCCGATGGCCATTATGCGCCGACGATGCTGTTTTTTCCAGAGCTGGTGGCGGCAACCAGTGCCGGATCGCTTGGTGTGGTCCGGGGCGCGAAGCGGACCAGCGGTTGGCCGTTCTTGCCAATGAGGAATTTCTCGAAGTTCCAAGAGATGTCGCCGAGCGAGATAGGCATAGAGCGGATGACGGTCGGGGCCGTTGACCTCTATCTTGCCAAAGAGCAGAAACGGGTCTGACAGAAGTCGAGAATTTGCTCCTCGTTGCCCCCGAACTGGTTGCAGGGAAAGCCGAGGACCACTAAGCCCTTGGCGATGCAGTGGGCGTATTGCGGGGTCAGGCCGCACTCGCCGAGAAGTGCCTTCGTCGGCATCCTGGCCGCGAATGGTTGGGGCCGTGAAGTCGTGGACGCTACTCATATTTCTCTCCTTGTAATTCGACGGTTCGGTTGAAGTTGAGTTAAACTCTAATATTGCCGCTCGCCTAGCTGCGTTCAATGCCCGGTACATATCCGATGCATCTTGCCTATCTTTTCATGCCCACCTAACACAAGCAGAGAAAGAGATTATGACCGACCGACCGACCATCGAAATTTACTCAATCGGCACCGAACTTTTAAACGGACAGATCCAAGACACCAACTCTTTCTGGATGGCGCAGCAGATTGCGGCACTCGGCGGCTATGTGCGGCGGATCGCAATCCTCGACGATGATATGGACGAGTTGACCGGCGTACTCAAAGACGCTTGTCAGCGCGGAACCCGAGTGGTGATCACCACTGGGGGACTTGGGCCGACGCCCGACGACATGACGGTCGAGGCCATCGCCAAGATCATGGGGGTAGGCATGGAAGTCGATGAAACCTTGGTCAAACACTATATGGAAAGCCGCGGCATCGAAAAGCGCGCTGACGTCAGCGAAGGGCTGGTCAAGATGGCGACCAAACCGGCAGGTACTTGGGCCCATCCCAACCCGGCGGGCGTGGCGCCCTGCGTGGAGTCGCAGGTCGGCACGACCACGATTTACAGCCTACCCGGTCCGCCGCGTGAGGTCGAAGCGCTGTTCCGCCAGTCGGTAGAGGATGCCTTGGCCAGGATATACGACGATGTGCGGCTCTCGTTGCGGGTCGTCGTCAACCTACCCGAATCGCAGTGCGGCCCGATCCTGCACAGTGTGATGAGCCAATGTCCCAATACCTACCTCAAGGCCTTCGTCGCGTTGAGCGAGCGCACTGCCGACGGTCAGCGGCTGCCGGTGGATATCGTCGCTTGGGGCAAGGAGGTTGAGGAGGCGCAGGCCCTGCTCGACAAGGCTTTGGCGGAGTTTAAAGCTCAGGCGTACGAGAAGGGCAGCGAGGTCGAGATCCGCGACGAGCAATAAGTACGCTAAGTACCAACGGCAATGACAGCCTAGCGGTCCCGGTCAATGTGCGGCACGCTTGCTTATTCACCGTTGCCACCGAGTGCAGCCCGTTCGTCCTTTGATAATCCATAGAACTCGAATACAGTCGCATTGCAGGCAGCAATGTTGCGGCTATTGGCAGTGGTCAGTGGTCAGTGGTCAGGGGTCAGGGGTGTTGCATTGCAGGCAGCAATGTTGCGGCTATTAGCAGCTTCCCCCAGAGCATTGTTGAGTTTTTCATCCGCGTCCTGCCAGTAAGGCAATCGAATACGGCGCAGATATTGCGCCTGAAATCGCAAGTAGCCGCCGCGCATCCGGGTCGAATAGATCGACACAAGCCCCGATAGCAGCACTGCTTGCAGCGCGTACAAACCCCATTCATCGCTCGTGATAAAATAAAGATTGCGGTGCGGGTAAAGCTTGCCGCATTCATAGACGATATGGGCTTGCCATTCTGAGGCTGCCTCCCCTTTTACCAATGCTGTCAATCGCAACAGGTTCGACATGATTTATTCCCAAGTGCTCATGGAGCCGTGGACGATTTATACAGCGTGTACCGAAGCATGGAGAAATGGCTGAAGCCGGCATGCGATTGATTTCAGTTCGCATGGACTTGCCGCAGAGTGGAACGGGCACTAGGCCTATGGCGATCTAGCTTGGAAACTGATCCGGGGCAACCGGATATACCTATTGAACCGGGAGCATCGGTCAACGCACCTGGCTTTGCTGGAGGAATGCGGCTTTGAAATCCGATGCTTGGTGGACACGAAGAGAGAATCGTTTATCGGGCGGAACGAGCTCGCATATAGGTTCCAGGACATGTCCGAAGACGATCTGACGACCAGCGGCGCGTTCATTCAGGCATCAAAGCGCAGAGACACCGGAAGCTTGACAATGGACGCCTCTAGGGCGGATGCCGGGACGCGATTTGATGATCGGCATGTCTAAGGAACGCGGCCCTGCGCCAGGCGGGCTGGACCAGACGAAACCCTTCATTGACCGGTTTGTTCTGGCCTCGCACCGGCGTGCGGATCGGCAGACGCTGTCCCCTTTCTACTACCTTATACTGACATCCTTCTACTAAGTTTAGCCTGAAGACGCCCGCGCCGCGCTTAGTGCGTCGTAGCAAAACTGCGCTGTGCTCCAAGCGTCGTACCCGTCTACGTTCCATATCTGACCGGTGACCTCTGGGCAGAGGTACTGGTCCCAACCGGCGGCTTGCATGGCCTTGCAGTAAGCCCTCATGTCCAGCTTGCCGCTGCCGGGCAGGAGATAGCGGACCCGTCCGTCCTCGTCGAGATAGCCGTCCTTGATGTGATTGTGGACCGAGTACTGGAGATTCAGGTCAAGCGAGTGCTGCAAGTCGATGCCCTCGACCCAGAAGTGGCTGTAGTCGAAGTTGAGGCCGAGGTGCGGGTGGTTGGTTTGCTGCATGAGCCAAGCGGCTTTTTCTGGCGTCTCAAAGTCGTCGCCGGCATGCGGCTCGATGGCGACGGTGACGTCGTATTCGGCAGCCATATCGGCCACCTCGAGTACCAGCCCGACGATGCGCTCCTTGCCGGTCTCCCAAGCGGGTTTGGGATGGCCGAGGGTGGTGCTGACGACCATAGGGCGGTCGTCGAGCCGAAGTGCGCGGCCCAGCTCAAAGGTCGCCCTAAACTGCGCGAGTGCGGCTGCGCGTCCCTCGCCTTCGACGCAGGGCGAGAGCAGGGCCATCAATGCCGGGGTCGGGAAGCCGAGCTGGCCGAAGAGGTCGGCGAGTTTTCTGCGTGCGGCCGCGTCCATGTTGGCCGGCTCGGTTGGCCAGCCGGGGGTGACGGCGATTTCCATGCCCTCGTAGCCCATGTTCGCAAGGCGCGGCAGGGCCCCAAAGACGTCGAGTTGCTTCATTCCATAGGTGCTGTAGTAGAGTTTCATGCGGTGGCAACCTCCTGTTGTGCGCCCATGCGCTCGCGCTCGGCGATGAGCAAGTTGATCCAGTGTTTCACATAGTGCCCGTGATCGTGCCAAGTGCGGCCGCTGATGAGGTTGCCATCAACGACGCAGGGCGCGTTTATAAAGGTGCCGCCGCAGACTTCGAGGTCGAATTGGCACTTGGGCACGGTGGCCATGCGTCGCCCCTTGACGCAATCGGCGCGGGCGGGGATTTCAACGCCGTGGCAGACGCAGCCTACGGGCTTGTCGCGGTCAAAAAAGTAGCGGGTAATGCGAATCAAGTCCGGGTCGTCGCGGATGTATTCTGGGGCGCGCCCCAGAGAAAAAGATCCCCGCGTACTCTGCGGGCACGACGTGGCGGAAGGCGATGTCCGCTTGGATGGTATAGCCCTCAGATTCGCGGGTGATGTCCCAGCCTGCCGCAGGGACCTCGTGCAGAACCATGTTATAGCGGCGGGCTTCCGGCCCGGCGACCACGGGTGCGAATCCCTCTTCTTGGACGCGCAGGTAGGGATAGAGCGTATCGACGGTTTCGGTGGCATCGCCGACGATGATGAGGACTTTGGCGGTCACTGCATTCTCCCTTGGACGATATGGGCTGGTAGGATACATTTTTCGCGCCGGAAAAACTAACGTGCCATATTGGGCACAGCAAGATGTAAGGAGGTTATCGTGAAATACCGCCGCTTAGGACAGACGGACATGGAGTTGAGCACAATTGGCTTAGGCGGACTGTTGGCCCGCTACGAGGGGGCCAACGGCCATCCGCCGCCGGCGGAGAAGCGCCGGATTTACCTGCGGGCCGCCGAGCTGGGCATCAATCTCTTCGACATGGGCTACGGCGACGAGGTCCACATCCCCGATGAGCTGAAAGGCCCGCGGGACGACCACTTCTTTTCGCTCAAGGTGGGTGCGCCCGCAGCCGCTGAGGTGGAGGGGACTATCGACAAGCACCTCGCCAATGTGCGCCGCGAGGCCATCGACATTTTGCGGGTACACCACTATGCCTATCTGCAAAACGAGGGCTTGGCCGAGCGCATCGCCGAGTGTAAGGCCAAAGGCAAAGTGCGCGCTTTGTGCTTGATTCGGCACATGCTGGCCGACCAACAAGCCTATGCCGAGCGCGGCCCTGAACCCGCAGCGGACGCCGATTTGGTCATCTACAACTACGTCTGTCGCTGGCAGGCCCCGGGCATTGCGGCGTCGGCCCGGGCCGGCAAGGGCGTGCTGATTATGAAGGCCTTGGGCGGCCAGTGGCTTAGCTGGGCCGACAAGACGCAGACCGACTGGTCGGCGGAGACGGAGGCCACAGTCGAGAGGCTTTCGCCACGGGGCGTGGGCATTCGCGGAGAGTTACCGCTGGTCTATCCGATTGTCTCAGGCCCTTGGCACGAACTGGCCGAGCCGGGCGAGCCGGTGCCGCGCACCGAGCGGGCAATACAGTGGGTGCTGGCGACCGAGGGGGTACATTGCACTTTGGTGGCCTTTGCCAGCGTCGAGGAATTAGAGGAAGGGTTGGGGTGATGGAGGCAAGCGCCGTCAAGTAGGAACTGACGTTACGCAGCTTCTGGCTGCCCGTACATCGTCATTCCCGCGGACGCGGTTCGGCAGTTTTAACGATACGGCTTGCAGCCCCGACCTACTGGGTCGGCATCTGGGCCGGGGCCTCTTGCCGGCGGGCGGTTGGTCGGTTTCATGCCGGCGATAGGGGGGGCTGGATGCCTGCTTGTCACGCCTTGCGGCGCGGTGAAGCGCAGGCATGACAGAGAGGCCGCGTCGGACTTGCATGATGACGGTTTTCGTTAGGGCTCTTAGTAGGCCACGGAAACGACCTGGCTGACCCGCTCAGTGCGTGCGTCTCCCCTGACCTCGACGCGCAAGACATAGTTCCCTGGTGCTACCAGACCGCCGGCGTGGTCGCGTCCGTCCCATTCTATGGCCACTCGTCCGGCCACCTGTTCCTCTTCGCTTAAAAGATGCACCCGCCGCCCGGTCAGGTCGAAAACGGCCACTCGCACTGTGCGCGGGTCCAGTACTTTGAGCAGATTGAATTCGAGTGCGAGCCGGTCGCCAATGCCGTCGCCATTGGGAGTTAGGACCTCGGTCGAGATTGTCAGGTCTCCGAGCAGATCCGGGTCCGCGGGCAGGGCTACGGACACGGTCTCGCTCGCCACGGCCTCGCTGGCATTCCCCGCGTCAACCTGCTGCACCTCGCCCTCCAGATTGCTGTTGAAGAGCAAAGCGTCAAAACGAGTCTGGTTGAGGTAGAGCGTACTCTCGAAATCAATCTCCAAAAGCCCCGAGCGTCGCACGACGCGATCGAGGACGAGCAGGGTCCCATCTTCCCGCTCCTCGACTTGGACTGTGGCCTCTGCCCCATTGATGCGCAAGATTCTGAAGCGCACGGCGGCCGACGAACTCAGCAGGATTTGGTCGAATCCTCGGTTGGCCGCCGTCGCGGTTGAGCGGAGGAAATAGGTGAAATTTTGGGGCGTACCTGGCTCGACCTCGGCCGGGTAGATTTCCGCCTGCGTCTGTTGCGCTAGCGGCGGGTGGAAGTGCAAGACCAGCGTTTCCAGTGCTGGGGCACTAAACGGGTTTTCGCTCAAAAGCCGCACTTCGATTTGGGCGAACTGCCGCGGTCCCGGCGACAAAAAACCCTGACCGGGAACCTCGTAAACCGGACTCCAATTACTCCAATCTGAACCCACCGTGCGCACTGTGTCGATCAGTCCGCGAAATGAAGGAATGAGCTTGTTGTATTTCCTTTCGGAGACTCCTTTGCCGTTCTTGTCGTAAAAAAAGTACTCTTCGGCGAGCAAATTGCCGGTGCGGCTGCGAATTTTTAGGCGAGTATCGGGCGGCACTTGGGCTTGCCAGTCGAGTGCTGAGACTGTCTTTTCCCCGCCCAAGTCGAAAATCGGCGAAAGTGCCGTCAAGGCGGCGGGAAACCCTTCGCCAAAGACTTGGAACTCCGCGGTCGTGCCCGAGAGCGCGCCAGAGGTCATGCCAAAGAGAAGCTGGATATAGCGCAGCTTAGTCGGGGAGAAGCGCTCCTCAAAGTGGACGATGTCGCGCTGGTTGCGCGGCGATTCGGGTAGTTCCCCCAGCGAGACCCAGCGCAGCGAACCATCTGGTGCCAGCGAGCCGTCCGACCCCGACATCTTGTACCACAGGTAGTTGATGGACCCAAAGCGGGTGCGGGCTTTCTCGCCGGTCGTCGGCAGTCCGGTGAAATCCCCCAACAACCGCACTCGATCGACCCAAAAAAGTACGCCCAAGTCGAGGATGAAACGTCCCACCGGCTTCACCCCGCGCCCCTCCTTGCGACCCCAGTACGAGGTGATATCTCCGTCAATTAGGTTGCGGCTAATCAAGGGATTCTCGTAGCGCTCGTCCCGGCCCGAGCCGACTAGGCTATGCACCGCAATCTGACCACCGCGCTCTTGCGTCCCTAGGGACAGATTGTCGCCCACGCTCTCTACCGATAGTTCGCTGAGCTGAGCACCAAGAGTCTTCCTATCGGCTTGGATGCGAATGTGCTTCAGGGGCTTGAGGCCAAAGTCGATCTCGATGACCCGATCTTGGTTAAAGCTGTACAGACGGCGGTCGTTGTAGCGCAGAGTCCCCTCAATGGCCACGCCAGCGTTGGTGAAGAAAGGCTCGCCGTCGGAGGTGAAAACCTTGAAGAATTCGAGTGGCTCGCCGCCTTCGGCAAAATGCAGGCGTATTGTGCGCGCTGAGACCACCCGGCCTAGATCGACCTCTATCCACCAATCCTCCAGCGGCGCCTCGGCCGCGGGCGTCCAAGCCGTCTCCACATCTCCGTCGATTAGCCGGGCCGCACGATCCAGAGCCGTGCCCGCGTCGCGGATGCCGCCGCCAAAGGCCGCAGCGTTCTGCACCGCGTCGATATCTTGGCGCACGAACGCGGGCTTGAGTACGCTGTCGGCGATATCGGCTGCATCGCCGGGCAGGGTCCACCCGCTCCAGCCGCCCGGACCGCCAAGGCGCAGTTCCTCGGCTCCGAGGGCTTGGACGACGAGCAGGGCCGCACCCAGTATCGACAAGTACATTTGGATTTTTCCGCTAAATGACGCCTGAGAGATCTTTCAATCCGTTTACGGCCTTAATCCAATGGACTCCTGCTTGTCCTGCCTTTAGGCGTGACATTCAGTTCAGTAAAGAAAAACAAAAATGGTAGCTAATGTTTTTGAAAAACCACTGAGCTTGCAGCCGATTTAACTCGCGTACACGGCCTCGCGTAGCCCTTTGATATAGCCGATGGCGAACAGGCGCCCGATCGACGAATAGCCCGGGCTGTCGTTTCGGTCGCCCTCCATCGTCGGCACGTGGTCGGGGCGCAGGACGCCTTCAAAGCCAATGTCGCGGTAGGCTTCCATGCAGGCGCGCATGTCGGTCTTGCCTTCGTCGTGGAAGGTCTCGACGAATTTTTCGGGCGTGCCGCGCACATCGCGAAAGTGGACGAAAAAGATGCGGTCGCCAAAGTGGCGGATGACGCTAGGCAAGTCGTCGGTCATCAGGGTGAAGTTGCCTTGGCACAGGCAGATGCCATTGGCGGGGCTGGGTACTAGGTCGATGAGCTTCTGGTAATTTTCGATGCTGCGCATGATGCGCCCCATACCGCGGAGGGGCGACAGCGGCGGGTCGTCCGGGTGCATGGCGAGTTTGACGCCAGCTTCCTCGGCGACTGGCACGACCTTTTCGAGAAAGTACTTCAGGTTGTCCCAAAGCTGCTCTTCGGTGACGACGCCGGCGTCGGTCAGGGGCGCGTTTTTCATCAGCTCGTTGTCAAAGCCGGTGACCATAGCACCGCCGCGCCCAGGCGCGGCCATTGAGGTGCGGGTCCAGTTGAGCACAGGCATCCACTCGGGACACCAGACCGGAATACCGATTTTGCCCATGTTGCGAATCAGCTCGCAGGCGTATTCGATCTCTTCGTCTCGGTCGGAAAGGCCGAGCTTGGCTTTGTTGAGCGGCGGACGGGCCTCGATGACATCGAGGGAGAAGCCGCCGTCGTTAAACGCGGTCTTCATCCGCACGAGGTTGGTATAGCTCCAAGGCCGTTGCTCGGGGTGGATGTCGGCGGGGTCGCCGGGTGTGGAGAAACCGCCGACCACGTGATCAACTCCGCATTGCTTGACCATCCTCCACAGCGGCGTGGGGTGATCGGGCAGGACTTCGGCAATTTTGATCATGTCGTTCCTTTTTTTGGTGAAGTGAAAGTTGGGGCTTAGGAAAAAGAAATATCTGCTGTTGGGCGAGGTGAGGTCAATATAGTTCAGCGGGTTCAGCGAATAAAAGGGTAAACTAGGCCGGTCAGCGCGTCCTCGATGCGGATGCGGTGCGAGAGCAAGGTCCGTGCGGGCAGGGCATCGGCGGCAAAATAGCCGATGTCCGTGCTTTCTGAGGAGAGCCGCAATGCGCCGGCAATAGGGTCGCAGATAAAGATGTGGGTGACGTAGTGGACGATGGTGCCGTTGGGATAGCGCATAAACGGGTAGCTTTCCGGCCCGGAGTAAACTCCAATCAGCCGCTCGACGAGCACCTCTAAGCCCGTTTCCTCATGGACTTCGCGCACCACGCTCTGTTCGACAGACTCGCCGAGTTCGACTTGGCCGCCGGGCAGGCCCCAAAAGCCGTTGTCTGCGCGCTGTTGCAGCAGGATTTTGCCGGTCTTGTCGCGGATAAAGCCATTAGTCGCCACGCCGAACCGGTCGGGCATTTTCGTCAGCGGCGCGCCCGTGTTGTCGCGCCATTGGGTATAGTCGAATTCCTCTGTGTGCATCGCCGATATACTCACGTTAGGAAAGCGGGCCGTAGGCCGCAATCGCTGCGCTGTGGAACAAGGTGCGGTACTCATCGCCAGTACTGACGTTACGCAACCTTAAGCCCGCTTGCGATCCATGTTTGGGTAGGTTCGTCCCTCCCGGCATCAGTTAAGTCCGCCGCGATGACCACATCCTGCTTCTATCCCCAAAATTCCGCCGACGAAAATCATCATAAGTCGTTAAAAAATAATAGATTAATTCCTTGCGTCGGTTGTAGGTTGAGCAATGTCAAAACCAGACTCCGGCATTCGCGCTCTCCACGCTCGGAAGGCCATGTCCACGACCGCGATACGGATATTCTGCTGCCGCGGCTCAGAGTGATCTAACGCTAGTGCGGCTATCCCTGTACCGGCTGCAAATTGAGCAACACCAACAGCCACACCCGGTGCCAATACGCGCTGTTGATGTAAGGGCTATATTCCGAGGGCCAGTTGCGCCAGTAAGTTTGGTTGTGGGGAATGCGGTGATACCACTGCAAGATCGGGATCGACGGCAGTTCGGCGAGCCAGATTTGCATGGCTTGGCGGTACAATTGCACTAGCTGCGGATCGCGCGGCGCGATTTCTGCCATTTGATCGACGATCTGGTCGAATTCCTCGTTCTGCCAGCGCCAGAAATGCTCGGCGGGTGTACCGGTTGGCTGCACGAAGCGGCTGTGGTAGAGCCGCAGCGTAAAGTACGGGTCGCGCACGCTGCCGCCGTGCCCAGTGATAAAGGCGCGGGCCGTGCCGTGCGACATGCGGGTATAGGTGTCCGGGGTGTTGCGGAAGTCCGCGTCAAAACCCGCTTTCTCTAGCTGTGCCACTAGAACCGGCGTGATGTCTTGGAAGATCGAGGAGATGTCGATGACCATCTTAAACGGCGTTCCATCCTTAGTCCAATAGCCGCCTTCGGGCCGCTTCCAGCCCATACTTTTCATCAACGCCGCGCTCTTGGCCAAATCAAAGACCCCGATTTCGTATTGCTCTAGCAGATCTTCGACCTCGCTGAAATAAGGTCGAAGCGCAGGATAAGCGGGAAAGGGCAAGAGCGTCGAGGTGCCCGCTCCCTGCCAGCCGATCTCCACGAGCTGAGCGCGGTCAATGGCGTAGTTGATCGCGCGGCGCACATCCACATCCGAGAAGGGGGCCTCTAGGTTGTTAAAGCCCAGCGAAATGGGCCAGAAATCCACATAGCCGTACGGCGGCTCCCGCCCGGTCCAAGTAGTAACGCGGGGATTGCGGTCGAGTACGGTTAGGATGTTGGGTGGCCGGAGGTCTAGGCAGGTATCCATGTGGTTGGTAATTAGGTTCTGGACGCGCTTGGCTTCCTCCATGTAAGGCAGGTAGATGATGCGCTCGACTTTGGGCAGGGATTGGAAGCCGATGGCGGCGGCCCACCAATCCGGGCGCAAGTCCCAGATGCGCTGCTGGGGGGTTGATAGCGCCAGCTTGTAAGGCCCGGAAAACACGGGCCATCCTTTTTGCGGATCGAAGTGTTCAAAGGTGTCTGGCGACTGCCCTTCCCACACGTGCTTGGGCACAATCGGCACCCCATTGCCGAAGTTGTGGGCGAAATACGAAAAGACAAAGCGCGGATTGGGCGCGGTCAGCGCGATGCGCGCCGTCAGGCTATCAACGGCCACGGCCTCTTGGACCCAGTTTTTCATGTCGGTCGAATAGGATAACAGAGGCGCGTTGTCCTTGAGCATGTTGATCGTAAAAACCAAGTCGTGAGCCGTCCACGGCTGCCCGTCGCTCCACTTGACTCTTGGGCGAATGGCGATCTCCACCTCGGTATAGGCGTCGTTGAAGCGGTGCCCCGTGGCAATCCAGGGAATCAGCTTGCCCTCGAAGGCATTGTAAAAGTACAGCGGCTCGAAAACGAAGTTGTACCCAGTGCGCGAGGTGGTTTCCGGCAGATAGGGGTTGAACGAATTGTAGTCTTGGATCTGCCCGGCGCATGTGCCGCTTTCGGCGCAATCCACGATCAAGGTCCGGTTCCGTGGGACCTCTATAAGCGCCGAGCCGTCCGCTTGGCGTTCCTCGGCGTCTGCGCGCTGGCCGGCCGCTTCCGATGGCTCTTGGTCGGAGGGGCTATCGCCGCAGCCGCTGAGCAGCCACGCGCTGAGCAATGTGCAAACGCTGCGTTTCATATTAGACCTCGCATCGGTTTAGGGGGGACACACCAGCCGCGCCAATTAAGCGCGAGCAAACCGTCTCATTTAACCTCGCGTTGGTTGCAGGTTCAACAACACCAAAAGCCACGTTCGGTGCCAGTAAGCTGTGTTGATATACGGATTGTCCGCCGATGGCCAGTTGCGCCAGTAGGTTTGGTTGTGTGGCAAGCGGTGGTAAAATTGCAGCAAGGGTACGGCTGGCAACTCGCGCAGCCAAATCGCCAACGCCTCTCTGAACAGGCCCACCAAGCGCGGGTCGTCGGGTGAGGTTTGTCCCATCTGATCGACGAGTGCGTCATAGTCGGGGTTTTCCCAGCGCCAGAAGGTCGGCGTCGCCGTGCCCGTCGGTTGGGCAAAGCGACTGTGGTAGAGCCGCAGCGTAAAATATGGGTCGCGCACCGAGCCACCGTTACCAAATAGATAGGTCTTGGCCGCGCCCGTGGTCATCCGCGTGTAGTTGTCCGAGGTCATCCGCATGTTGGCTGCAAAGCCGGCCCGCTGCAACTGCTCGACTAGGATCGGCGCGATGTCTTGGAAGGTCTGGCTGATGTCGAGCAACATCCTAGCCTGTGCTCCATCCCGCGTCCAGATGCCCTCGGCGTCCCGCTGCCACCCCGAATCCTGCATCAGGGCCGCGCTGCGGGCCGGATCGAACAGCCCCACCGGATACTGCGCCAGCAGGCCTTGGACTTGGGCCGTGTAACGCCTGAGCCGCGGGAAGTCGGGAAATGGCAACGGGGTTGGTCGTCCCGCCCCCTGCCAGCCAACCTCCACCAGCTGATCGCGGTTGATGGCGTGGTTTACGGCCCAGCGGAAGGCCGGCTCGTCGTAGGGCGGCTCTTGGGCATTGAAACCCAGCGAAATGGGCCACCAGTCCAGATAGCCATAGGGCGGCTCTTGGCCACTCCAAGTTGTCACCTTGGGATTTTGGTCTAGAATCGTGCGGATGTTGGGCGGTAGCATGTCGGCGCACAGGTCCATGGCATTGGTGGCAAGGTTCTGGACCTGTTTGGCCTCCTCCATATAGGGTAAGTAAATCAGCCGCTCGACTTGCGGCGGCTGACGGAAGCCGATCTTGGCGCCCCACCAGCCTTCGCGCCGGTCCCATATCCGCTGTTCCGGCACGGAGTACACCAAGCGGTACGGCCCGCTTACTACGGGCCAGCCCTGCGCCAGATCGAAGTTGGCGAAGGTCTTTGGGTCTTGGCCCTCCCAGATGTGCCGAGGCACAATCGGTACGCCATTGTCGAAGTTGTGGGTGAAATACGTGAAGACGAAGCGCGGATTGGGAGCTGTCAACGCAATGTGCGCCGTCAGGCTGTCGCTGACTACGGCCTTTTTTACCCAAGTCTGCATATCGACCGCAAAAGTCAGTTCCGGCGCGTTGTCCTTGAGCATGTTGATCGTAAAAACCACGTCGTGCGCCGTCCACGGCTGCCCATCGCTCCACTCGACCCCGGGCCGAATCGCGATGGTGACCTCAGTATAATCTGCGTTGTACTCGTACCCAGTGGCGATCCAAGGAATGATCTCGTCGCGATAGGCGTTGTAAAAATAGAGCGGCTCGTAGAGGAAGTTATACCCCGTGCGCGAGACCTTGCCGGGCAGGTAGGGGTTAAAGGCGTCGTAGTCTTGGAACTGGCCGCTGCACGTGCCTTGATCGACGCAGTCGGTGATTAAGGTGCGCTCGCGCGGCACGTATTGCAGGTGACCCTCGTCGCTACAAGCGGCGCAGACCAAAGCTAGGATCAGCGAGAAAGCGGGGTGCGTCAAGAGCTTCTCCTTTTTGCGGTGGCTGCCAAAACGTATCAACGCACATTGGGATGGTCAACGCCCGGTCAGCCACCCAAGACAGCCGCATCCACACGGCCACCTTCTGGCGCGTGGTACGACACCTGCACTGACTCCGAACCCCTCGGACTCGCCGCAGCCTGCGCGACCGACCCCGCACCCGCTGGGTTGGTCGCCCGCACCTCGAATGTGTACTTCACGCCGTTTTCCAGTCCTTCTACTGTCTGATCCCGCGCTGACGCATCCCCCGCCACGGGTATCCACGACGACCAGTCTCCCCAAATCGGACGCCAGCGCGCTTCATACCGCGCAATCACTGGTCCCTCCGTCGCGGCTGCCGACCACGTAAGCGCCACCCACCCGTCTCCAGCCACCGCCTGCAACTTCGCCAGAGCCTACGGCCATCTTCGTTGGAATCATTGTCATGGGCTCTGATCTTATCCACCCAGAGATTACCCGCGCCGGTCCAATCAATCTGATACCGCACCGATTCGCCACCTGCTGGAACAGAATAACGAATCGCAAACTCCTGATACGTATCAACTGCATCAAACTGCGATTTCAACACATCCTGAGTACCCAATACGGTACCATCAGAATGTCTGAGGATTCTCAGGATAGCAATTCGGTCTGTGCCGCTAATGTCGTCCGTCTTCATCCAGAAGATGTGTAACCCATAGTGAGCGTCGGGGTAGGCATAGCGCAGCCGAATGCCAGATCCTGGGGTACTAGGCGTGTCCAGCAGCAGGCCGGAGGTATGCCGTGCTGTATTCGCATGCCAGCCGTCTCCTTCCCGCTCGCCGATGGGATGGGTGAAAAGGCTCGAGTCCTCCGCTTCCAGCGTCTTGGCCCAATAGGTCTTACTCGAGTCCCGCCACCTTAGCGGAACGTTCCAACTATACAGTTGAACCTTGAGACCTCGTTGGTGGGCTAGTGTCATGAACCTTTGATTGACAGCGGCGGCATTCCTTTGCTCCAAAGCGGCATGGGTGGTGTTGAAGTGGGCTTCGACCACCTGATCGAGCCGAGTTGCGAACTGCGCCGGTTGATGATTGAACAGCCGCTCGAAATCGCGCAGCCTGTAGCTGGAAATAGAGTGCATCACTGAGCCTCCAGGACAACGACGAGGTGCTCGTGGGGGTCAACAGGTCTTCATACTCCACCGTGCGTCCTCCTAAGACCGCCCGGCGGAGGAATGTGAGGTTTTTGAATATTCTCTCATGCCCCCAGCTCAGCCCTCAACCACATCCGTTGCAACCGTAGCTCTTGACAAACGCACAGTTCTGACCTACTGGCTCAGTATGAAAGTAGAACGAATAAAAACCCACAGGGTCGGAAAACACTCTCGTCGTAACCAAGGTGTCTCCGCCGTAGGTCAAGGTGAAGAGGCTTTTGAGGTCGGAGCCGTCTGGATAATCGAGGTGATCAAGTCCGCTGGTCAAGACGGTGTAGCCGGCGTCGTCAGCCCCGTCGAAGCGAAACATAGACCGCTCGCCATCGGCGGTGCGCTCCATCAGGTGCGTCCCCTCCCAGCGTAGCTTCTTGCCGGCGATGAAATGCGGCGGGGCCGGCGGCCAGTTGGCCGGCATGTCGCTGATCACGTAATACGTCTTGCCGTCGATGACCTCCGTGCGCAATACCTCTATGGTGAAGAGGGGGAAATTGGAAGATTTATCGAGGGGTGCCTCTAGAAAGTACACGGGATATAGGGAGATAAGTCTGTCCTCAAAACCAAAAGGACCCTGGTTATCGTAAGAATGGCGGTAGGTCCACGAGTTGCCCACGGCCAATGGCAGGTAATCGGCCACCTCGTCGTCGGTGGCGGCGGCTGGCTGCACTCCGCTCAGGCTGAGCAGCACCGCTAAGATCAAGCAAGTCCTCTTTTTCGCTTCCATGATAGGTCTCCTTGGTGAGCGATGAGAAATCCGTTCCAGCGGCGAGGAGCCGACCCGAGACGGAATGGGAAGGGTACTCAACGACAATACCCCTATGTCGTGCGGCCTCCTTTTCCGCACCGGCTTCGACTTCAACGATAGATAAGCATCTTCCGTGCCAACGAGTAGGCTACGCACCAAAAAAGTCTTCCCAAGTACCCTAAAGAATTGAAAAACAGGAATTTAAAAAGGTAGGAGGAATTCTCCTACGCTTCGTTGAGCCGCCGTCGTTGCTCGGTATATGAACCACCTTTTGCTCCTATCAAACCACCTTCTGTTCCCTTGCACCACGTTTTGTGCATCAGGATCCTGTTGCCTCTACGCGGGCTTGGGTCGTTGTATCCCATACTTGCGCATCCGATAGCGCAGCGTCTGATGACTCATACCCAACAACCGAGCCGCTCCCCGATCCCCTGAGACAATCCAATTCTTCCTCTGCAGTGCCGCGATAATGCGCTGCTGCTCATCCTGACCCTCCGTACGCTCTTGGCCCTCAGCCTCCGGGGCAACCGCAGACGCCGAAGACGACAAAGCCTGCCCCATGTCTTCTGCCGCCAATACCTCTGCTAGTTCAAGGCGCTCCCCTTCGCATAGGATCACCATCCTTTCCATCCAATGGGCTAACTCCCGCACATTCCCCGGCCAAGTAGAACCCTGCAAATGCGCCAGCACCTCGTCGCTCAACCTCGGCACCGGTCGCTGGAATTTGTGGGCATACTGACGCACAAAATGCGTCGCTAACAGAGGGATGTCCTCCGGCCGATCCCGCAGCGGCGGCAACACCACCGGAAACATACTCAAGCGATAGTACAGATCCGCCCGGAACGTCCCCTCCTGCACCGCCTTTGGCAGATTCTATATTCATATCGCCGAGGACGACGGTGTCGTGGCGATCAATCCAGTTCGCGCTGGCGTCGGAGCCGGTTTTTCTTGCCGGCCTCCGGTCGCAAATGCAACGAAATCAGTACGAAGTCTAAGGCCCCGTCTAGCGAACGGAAGGCAACGGGGTTAGGGAACGCGCTCGTAGTCGGTGTGGGCGGAGCGGTCCCCGCAGGTAGATTATTGGCCCGTGCGACCTTTAGAAGGCCGGTCGCTGAGCCTCGCCCGTCCCGGTATCCTCCTCGGACAGGATGTGGGAAAAGCCCAACGCCGACATCGCCGCGAAATACTCGGCGGCTTCTGCATCGGGTTTGTAGGCTTTGCCGTTGGGGAATCGGCCCTTGTAAGGCGGGCGACAAGCTCTTGGATTGCGGCGATAGCGCAATTGCTGACGGCCCGGGCGAGCATTTGGTCATCGCGGACCTTAGATTGGCCCAAAAACTGAATGTTGAAGGAGCAGACAGTCAGCGCCGTCGGGTGTTTGGTTTGTGGCTTTAATAGGAGATACGCGGCGACCACTAGCAACGCGATGGCAATTCCCATGATTAGATAGCGCATTTGTCAACTCATCTCAGGGCTCGGCTCAGTGCAGTTTGGTTATATTTGCTTAACTAACGTTACGCAGTGGTTTGTCGCGGACGAACCAGTCCATGCGGGCGGTCCCAACCGGTGGCCCCCGCTGGATGTCACGCCTAAAAGCCTGCGCCCGCGCAAGCGGGCTTCACCGCGCCTTTAGGCGTGACATCCAGTAGGGGGAAGTGGGACAAAACCGCGTAGGGTGCGGCAAACTGCGTAGCATCAGTTATTTATACAAAACGCCACTTCGACCCAAAACGCGAGGCAAGACATGTACGACCTGTTAATCCGCAACGCCCAGCTTCTCGACGGCAGCGGCCAGCCGGCTTTTAGCGGCGACATCGCCGTTGAGCAGGGCCGCATCGTGGCCATCGGCGACCTTGCTGCGGCTACTGCCCGGCACACCATCAACGCCGAAGGCCGCATTGCCTGCCCCGGCTTTATCGACATCCACACGCATTCGGACCTGACCATTGCCCTCGACGGCCGCGCGCTCAGCTCCCTCGCGCAGGGCATTACGACCCAAGTCATGGGCAACTGCGGCGTCTCGGCCGCGCCCACCCGCGACTACGAGCCGTACTACGGCCCACTCGACCCGGCGATGACCCGTGGCTTGGAATGCGATTGGACCCATTTTGGCGATTATTTCCAGCGGCTTGAGGCCAATGGATTGGGCACGAACGCCGCGACTTTGGTCGGCCACGGCAATGTGCGCGTTGCCGCCATGGGTTACGACGACCGCCCGCCGACTGCGGCCGAGATGGAGCAGATGAAGGTGCTCGTCGCCCGTGCGATGGAAGACGGTGCGATGGGACTTTCGTCGGGCTTGGCCTACGCGCCCGGCCCGTATGCGGCGTTGGAAGAACTGGTCGAGTTGGGGCAGGTCGTCTCTGAGTACGGCGGCATCTACACCTCGCACATCCGCAACCAGACCGAGTCGATTGCCCAAGCTGTCGGCGAGGTCATTGCCGTCGGCGAGCAAGCCGCGGTTGCGGCCCACGTCTCGCACATGCAGCCCGGTGCCCCGATGATAGGCGCGACTAGCGACTTACTCGCTACGATTGACCAGAAACGCCGCGCGGGCTGCGACATTAGCTGCGACGCCATTCCCTATACGGTCGGCAGCACCACTCTCAAGTCGCTGTTGCCTCCTTGGGCCTTGGCCGGCGGCGACGAGGCCCTGCTGAAGAGGCTCCAAGACCCGGAGACCCGCGCCAAGATCGAGCAGGACACCAGGCAGTACGGAGCTGAGAGCGGTGGCAGCCGCAAGCGCAACTTGGCGCGGAATGGGCAATGGGACAAGATCTGGTTGGGCAGTGCCGAGCGAAACGCCGCCCTAGTCGGCCTGAGCTTTGCCGAGATTGGTCGGCGGCGCGGCCAAGACCCCCACGACGCGGTCTGCGACATTCTCGTCGAAGAGCGCGCGCGGCCGTGGATGCTGGCCGAGGATGTGTCTGAGGAGGACTTCCTCAACATCGCCCGCCATCCCACCGGCGGCGTCATCTCCGATGGTTTCTCGCTGGTGCCCGAAGGAACTTTGGCCGAGGGCAAGCACCATCCTCGATCTTATGGGGCCTTCCCCTACTTCCTGCGCCGCTTCGTCCGCGAGCAAGACGCACTGCACTGGCACGAGGCTATCCACAAGCTCACCGGCCACCCCGCCGCCCGCTTCCGCTTGGGTGCGCGGGGACTCTTGCGCGAAGGCTATTGGGCCGATCTCGTGGTCTTTGACCCCGAAGCCATCGGCGAGTGTGCCGACTTTGCCAACCCGTACTGCTACCCGCAGGGCATCGACTGCGTAATTGTCAATGGACGGATCGCTGTTGAACAAGGAGAAATAGCCGACAGCCGCGCCGGACAGATCGTCCGGGCCGCGCCGGCTTCGACCTAAGCACTTAGCTGAAGGGCGGTTGCTGCCCCTTAGTGCTCAATGAAGCCCCGTCCCTCTTGTTTGAGGGCGGGGTTTTTAAGATGTGCTGTATGTACGCAAAATACGAAATATGCCGATATTTGACAAAGAGTGTTCGATAATCTAAACTATTTGTCGTCACCTATCTACTTAGGAAGGTGCTCCATGGCCATTACCCTTGCAGAAATCGGGCGACGATTGCGCGTGGCACGGGAAAGTCGGCAACTCACGCAGGAGGTCGCCGGTGAGGCACTCGGCCTACGACGCTCGGCGATCAGCCTCATGGAATCCGGCCAGCGGCAGGTCTCCACGCTCGAACTGACCCGGCTTGCCGAGTTGTACGGTCGGCCAGTCGAATGGTTCGTCAACCCCAACAGCCCAGTTGAACGAGAAGACCCGGTCGTCGCGCTCTTTCGCGCCGAGCCGGGCCTGCAAGGCGAGGTCGTCCAAAAGCAGGCTCAGCGTTGTATGCGCTTGCTCCGAGAAGGAGCGTCGCTGCGGCGGCTGACGGGTGCCAGAGTTGCTGTCTCCCTACCGCGTTACGAACTGCCGCCTCCGCGCTCTGTGGGACAGGCGATTGACCAAGGCCAGCTTGTGGCTGAGCAAGAGCGGCGTCGTCTCGATTTGGGCAATGCACCCGTCAAAGTGCCTGAGACCTTGGCTCACCAGAATATCTGGACGGCTGCTTTGCCGTTGCCCGATGAAATATCGGGTCTCTTTCTGAGCAGCCCCGACTTTGGCATGGCGATTTTGGCCAATCTCGCTCAAGCCCCGGTGCGGCGGCGGTTTTCGTTCGCCCACGAACACGGCCACGCGCTTATGGACCGCGATGAGCTAGCCACTGTTACAAGCACCCACAACGCCCAGACGCGCACCGAACAGCGGGCCAATGCCTTTGCCGCTGCTTTCCTCATGCCGGAGGAAGGGGTACGAGATTTTCTGCACAACTTGGGCAAAGGAAGGAGCACTCGCCGGGTGGAAGCTGCGATGGATGCGGTCACCGAAGAAGGAATCCAAGGTCAGTTGCGCCGCCCGGCGCGGTCCCAGAACGTAACCTATGCAGATGTGGCACTTATGGCTTGGCACTTTGAGGTAAACTATGCAGCGGCGGTGTGGCGGCTGCGCGGCTTGAATCTCGTCAGCCAAGAACATGCCCAGACGCTTCTCGGGCAGACTGAAGAGGCCAAGTGCTATCTCCGCGCTGTATCGGATGTCGAGGATTCCGCAGACGGCGCCCATTGGGAGCACGAGTTGAATTGGCAGATTCTATCGCTGGCTTTGGAGGCGCGGTGGCGCGGGGAGATTTCGCAGGGTCGTCTGTTGGAAGTGGGGCAGCTGTTGGGCATTGACGACGAGACGCTTCTCGACTTAGCTGAATGCTGAATTGGCTTCGACGACTCGATTGAGCTCAGCCGAAACGCAAGTGGCCTTCCTTGGATTCTGTAAATGCAGCAGAAAGATCCAACGCCGATTGTTATTGATGCTTCGGTCCTGCTGAATTTCGTGAAAATTGGTCGTGTTGAGTTGCTTAGTCATCTCGGCCCAGCGGTCGTGTTGCCCGACCAAGTGCTCGATGAAATAAGGCGTCCAGAATAAAAGAAGGCGGTCGAAGATGCTGTGGCAGCGGGCATACTTGACTTACAAAGCGTTGACGGCCTAGCGGAAGTTGCTCTATTCGCCAAACTTCAAGCAGACGGCCGGCTTGGTGCAGGCGAGTGCGATGTCCTCGCCGTTGCACTCATGCAGGGTTGGGTCGCCGGGCTTCAGGACCGCAGGGCGCGAGTTGAAGGGCAACGCCGGCGTAGAGACTTGGTAATCTATCAGACGGAGGACTTGGTGCTGAAGTTGATCGAGAATGAAACCTTGACCGTTGAAGAAGCTGACGGGTTTCTCTCTGAGTGGGCGGCGAATCACCAGAAGGAGAGTTTAAACAATAGAAAGATAACAAGTTGGCTATAAAGACTATAGTTCGTTTCGGGCTGAACAGGATAGACTTGCCGAATATTGTGGCTGCTCCACCGATGCTCAATACACGCGGCATGTCCATCGCCGCGCTGATGCGTTGCAAGTTCCTCCTCGCCAAGAAAATCGGAAACAAGATCGCCGCCATTCGCCAAGAGGAACGAAGCAGCGTCTATCAGCAGTACCTCTTGGTGCCCGAAGCCAACACAGCGGTCTCTTTCGACATGGCTTTCGCGTTTACGGGCAACATGTACTGGGATCAAAAGCACTATCGCGGGCGCTGGAAACCGGGCAAGCACTTCTTAGGCCCGGATCGCGTTCCCGCCTTTGACGGCGCGGAAATGTGATGCGCTCGGGTCATTGATAGTCTGGCGGCCGTGCAGTACTGGATTCGCAATGTAGCGCGCCATCCCAACTCGTTTTGGCTGCCCACCGCAACGGACAAATTCTACCCGGACTTTGTCGCCTTGCTAAACGACGGTCGTCTCCTCGTTGTCGAATACAAGGGCGCACATCTCGCCGAAGGGACTGATACCAACGAAAAGCGGACTATTGGTGCCCTTTGGGAGCGAGAGAGCAAAGGCATGGGCTTCTTCATCATCGCGGAGAAAATGGTCCATGGGAAGGACGTGTGGCAGCAATTAGAAGAGAAAATCGGAATTTGAAATATGTTTCCGGCGGACGATTTGAAGTTTGCGAGAGCGAGACGCCCACGCTCTCAGAGGCGTTGATATCTCAAGCAGTTTGGTCCTTTTCTGGATGTCATGCCTAAAAGCCTGCGCCCGTGAAAACGGGTGGCGCGGTGAAGCCCGCCTACGCGGGAATGACAGCGCGGGCCGTCGTTCAAGATCAACCGAAAGCAAAATGAGTTTTGAAAACGCTTCTTAGGAGGGATGTTCACCGCTTCACCCTCTTCACTGCTGTACCTCGTTTTCGGATGCGTAGATGAGCTATGCCCAGCTAACCCGCTTCATGTTGCCCCTAGTGGTGACGGCGCTGGTGCAAGAGCTTAGTGGCCAGTTCCTCAACGGCGGCATGGCGCGCATGCCGCGGGCAGTCGAAACGCTGGCTGCCTTCGGCTTGGCCTTTGGCTTGGCTGTCTTCCTCGCCGGCACCTTATCCCAGGTGCGGCAGCTCGGCTTGGTCCTCGTCGAGCACACCCAAGGCTACCGAGTCTGCTCCCGCTTTGTGCTCGCCGCCGGGCTGCTGTTGGCCGGCATCTTGGCCAGCTTGGCGCTGACGCCTTTGGGGACTTGGATTATCAACGACCTGCACGGGGTTGATCCCGCACTCGGCGACGCGGTGCGCTTGGCCCTGCTGTGGCTCGTCCCCTACCCCGTCCTGCAGGGGATGACGCGCTTTTACAGCGGCGAACTCATCCGCGTTCGCCGCACCGACGTCCCCGCCTATGCCACCACCACTGGGATCGTCCTCAGCATCCTCGCGGTCTTTGCCCTGCTGCCGCTTGGCTTTGTCCGCCAGACCCCCATCTTACTGCCGGTCTTAGCCACGTACACAGGTGCCCTTACCGAGCTTTGCGTGGTCGCGTGGGGCCGCTGGCGCTTAGTGCGCCGGCCCGCACAAGCCACTGCACCGGCCCTGACCTACTTCTACGTCCTGCGCTTTTTCTGGCCCTTGGCGCTAATCATGGCCGTGCAGGCTGGTACCCGGCCGCTGATCAACATGTTCGTCGCCCGCAGCATCGACGGCACCCAAGCGCTGGCCGTGCTGACCATCGTCTATGCGCTCGGCCACATCCCCTATGGCTGGCTCAACGAACTGCGCAACCTGCCGACGGCCTTCCGCCAAGAAGGGGACTTGGCCAAGATTCGCCGCTTCTGCTTGGGCTGTTGTCTGTTTTCCTGTGCGTGGATGGCGGCCCTGTTTTGGACGCCGGCTGTCAATTACATACTCGGCACTTGGATCGGCATCGGCTCCGAGTTGATCGCCGACTGCAAGACGCCCCTGCTCCTCTTTACGGGCTTTCCTTTTGTCGTCAGCCTGCGCAGCTACTTCCACGGCATTGGTCTACTCCAGCACCGCACCCAAGCTATGGCACCGAGTGCCCCGTCGCGGGTAGCGACCGTCTTGCTGATGCTGGGTCTGCTTTCCAACTTCGATCTCCACGGCGCAACCCAAGCCGTGGGTGCCTTAATCAGCGGCCACACCGTAGAGGCCCTAGTCGTCTGGTGGAGCATCGGGCGCGGTCGGCGAGCCTCTTGACGCAGCTAGGGCTGTATCCAACGTTCTCTACGTGAATTTTGCGGGAGGGCAACCACAAGGATTGCCCCTACAAAACGGTCTTGACCCAACAACAAACCCCGGATAAAGGACGCCATACCCATGAACGGCAACCAAGCCATTGCTCACATCCTCAAGGCCGAAGGCATCGCGTGGCTGTCGGCTTTTCCCGCCCAGTCGCTGATTGACGAGGCGGCACGCGCTGGGATCCGGCCCGTTATCTGCCGCCAAGAGCGGACGGGCGTCAACATGGCCGACGGCTTCAGCCGCACGACCAATGGCCGCCCCTTTGGCGTCTTCACCATGCAGACCGGGCCGGGGGCTGAAAACGCGCTCGGCGGCGTGGCCCAGGCCTACGCCGATTCCATCCCGGTGTTGCTCCTGCCCGGCGGCGTGTTCACGGCCCGCACGCAAGTGCCGCCCAACTTCGACGCGGTGCCCAACTACCGAGGCATCACCAAATGGGCTGCCAACATCAACCAAGTCGAACGCATTCCCGAGCTGATGCGCCGCGCCTTCAGCCAGCTCGTCCACGGTCGCCTCGGGCCGGTGCTCTTGGAAATCCCCAGCGACTTGGCCACCGCTGAGCTCCCAGACGACGCCCTCGACTATCAACCGGTCAAAGCCTACAAGTCGGGGGCCGACCCAGACGCGGTCCGCGATTTGGTTGCCGCGCTCGTCAAGGCCGAATGCCCGGTCGTCAACGCGGGGCACGGCGTACTGTGGGCCGAAGCCACGGACCTGCTCGTAGCCCTCGCCGAGCTGCTCAACGCGCCCGTTATGACCACCTTGGCTGGCAAGAGCGCGTTTCCCGAAAACCATCCACTCGCGCTGGGCACCGGCGGTCACACTGGCACGCTGATGGTCGATCGCTTCCTGCAAAAGACCGATTTCGTCTTGGGCGTGGGCACCAGCTTTACCATCTCGGCCTTCAATGCCCCCATGCCCGACCGCGCCGTCTTGGCGCAGGTGACCAACTGCGCGGAGGATCTCAACAAAGACTACCGAATCGACTTGGGGGTCATCGGCGATGCGCGGATCGTGCTGGAACAGATCATCGAGGAAGTCCGTCGGCAGCTTGGGGCCGACGGGCGCGCCGACGGGCGCGGGACTGCGGCCGAGATTGCGGCCATCCGCGCTGAATTCAACGCCGCGTGGGCTCCGAGATTCCGCTCGGACGAGGTGCCGATAAACCCCTACCGGGTCTTCGCCGAGCTCGCCCGCGCCGTGGATGTGCCCAACACCATCATCACCCACGACTCGGGCTATCCCCGCGATCAGCTCGTGCCGTTCTGGCGGCCTCAAATCCCCAGAGGGTACATCGGCTGGGGCAAATCGACCCAACTCGGCTACGGCTTGGGTTTGGCATTAGGGGCCAAGTTAGCCGCGCCGGACAAGCAGATCATCAACATCATGGGCGACGCGGCTTTTGGCATGGCGGGTCTCGACATCGAGACCGCGGTGCGCGCAGAAATTCCCATTCTCACGGTGGTGCTCAACAACGGCGTGATGACCCACTACGACCAGCACATGCCCTACGCTAGCGAGCACTGGCAGAGCAACCAGCTCGGCGGCCACTACGCACAGGTGGCCGAGGCCCTCGGTGCCCACGCCGAGCGCGTCGAATCGCCCCCGGACTTGGCACCGGCCATCCAACGTGCGCTCGTGGCCAACCGCGAAGGCCGCGCCGCTCTAGTGGAAGTAATGACTAAGGCGGAAGAAAACATCGCCAAATTTTGGTAAGGAGGAGAAAATGAACCCATACAAAGCCGTTCTCATCGGCTGCAGCCGCATGGGTGCTTTTATCGACAACGAGGTTCCTGCCGATATGCGCCCGTACTCCCACGCCGCCGGGTACGAGGCTTGTGAGCGTACGGACCTTATCGCCTGCTCGGACCTGCGCCCCGAGGTGATGGGAAGGGTCGGCAAGCGCTACGGCATCCCCGCGGACAAGCAATACACCGACCATCGAGAGATGCTCGTGCGCGAAAAGCCGGACATCGTCAGCGTCGCCACCCAGCCCGAGCACCGCGCCGAAATCGTCATCGCAGCGACCGAAGCAGGTGCCCGCGCCATCTACGCGGAAAAGGCGTTCTCGGCCTCGCTAGAGGAAGCCGATCGCATGGTCGCAGCCTGCCAGCGCCACAACGTCGTGCTCAACATGGGCACCAATCGCCGCTTCCACCCCGGCTACGACCAAATGAAGGCCGTCATCGACTCCGGGAGAATTGGTGCGTTGCAAACCCTCATCATCCACCAGACCAGTGCGCTCTTCAACGGTGCCAGCCACAGCTTTGACCTGCTCCAGCGTCTCAACTCCGACGCCCCTGCCGCTTGGGTGCAAGCGCATTTGCCCAATGGCGACGAGATCATCGACGGCGATGTCCTGCGCGAGGACCCGGTCGGGCACGGCATCATCCAGTTCGCCAACGGGGTCACCGCGTACGCGCTCAATTCGGGTCGGGGATTGGAAGTGGAGGCCGTCTGCGAAAAGGGCGTGGTGACGGCACTGGGCACTGATAAAGAGTGGCAGTTGCGGGCACCGGTAGCACGCGATCACCGGGGCCGCGATACATTGGGTTTGGTGGAATTTCCCTCTTTCGAGCACCGGGCTTCGACGCTCTGTCTAATCGAGGATCTGGTCCGCGCACTCGATACGGGCGAGCCTCCGCGCGGCGGTGCCGAGCTAGCACGGGCCAATACCGAGCTAATTTTCGCATTTGTCGAGTCGCACCAACGCGGCGGTGCTCGCGTAGAGTTGCCGCTTGCCGGGAGCAAGTATCGGCTGGCGCGGGATCGCGCGCCGCGGCAGCCTAAGTACGAGGCGGGCGTTTGAGTCTGTCTGGCGTTAGATAAACCGACAAACTGTTTCTCATATCCTAAGAGAAATTCTACTTGGCTCCATGCGTTTCGATGAGTGACGATAGTTTCGGTGGAGCCTCGCTGCCCCTCGCGTACAAACCAAAAGATGGGACTAAACCCTCATTGCTCTAACTTTACGGTCAATGACCGGGTGCGTTGAGCAATGGTCTTGGATTCGTCGAGTTCGCCATCTCCAACGTTCAACTCCTGAAATCGCCGCATAGGGGGCAAGACTCTGCGCTCCAGCGAACCGATGGGCCGATTGTAACTCTCAATAGTCTGATCGATACGCCACCTCAAATTGTTGAGGTGGCGAAAGAATGGTTCCATGCGCTGGTAGAGCTCTTTGCTCGTAGCTGCTATTTGACGTGCATTTTTAGACACCGCTTGTTGTTGCCATTCATAAGCAACAGCCTTCAAGAGTGCCAAAAGCGTCACAGGTGTCGCTATCAGTACCTTACTTTTCAAGGCATCGTCTAACAAATTTGGCTCTTCTATAAATGCCGCCTCAACACTGGCTTCGACTGGCACAAACATGACGACAAACTCCGGAGCCTTTTCGAATTGCGCCCAGTAGGCTTTTTGTTCCAATTCGCGCACCCGATTATGCACTATGCGAGAACAGCGGCAGTAGTGCTGCGCCCAACGCCACCCTTGACCGAGAACAACGTGTAGCGCATCGGCGTCCTTTGCGGGTCTGAATCGCCGACTGTCCACCAATCGCGGCTGGTTACTAGACGATCGACCCAATACACGCCGGGAAGAATCTCTTGCGCCATGTCGTTGAGTGCTTTCAGCATGGCGTCATCCACGAACAGAACGGCCTCTTCGGCAGGGTAGCCATGTTTGCCGAGCGTTTTGTGTAGGCCAGCGGCGAGGCGTTGCAGCGTACTATCCTCTTGAACTGCGTCCGACACCAATATACGCACCCTTCCGAACAAATCTCGCGCCAAGTAGATGGAAGTAGTCTCGTCGGGAATTGCCTCGCTTTTGAGCATATCGGTCACGCGCTGCTGCATGGCATCGAAGGAAACGAAGTAGCCATCCTGTTCTGCGCGTTGAACCATATAATAAACCGTACAAGCTGCTTTGCGATGCGGCTCCACGTCTGCTCTTTGGAAATGGCATCCACGGGCATAGCGGTTGTGATGCGACCAGTTATGGAACGGGTCGCCGTTCGGGATTTGACTCAGGTACTGCGATCCATTCCTACCGTTGACGAAGCTCTTGAAGATCAGCCACAGCTTCTTCACATGATTTTGGTGCTGTTCATCAGTCGGTTTTCCATCCGATTCGACAGACATCCCAAGGGCCTTCATCACCGCCTTGCTGAACCCGTATAACTGATCGGCGTTTGCACAGCGACTCTGGTCGGAGAGTAGCTCCGCGTCTTGCCAGTGGCGTCGGCAGGATGTATCACTGTCGGGTTTCACCGTTATCTGACCGCGCCCAAGTAGCCACAAATTTGTCCACGCCAAAGCCTTCGGGCATCTCGCTGTTAAAGGTGCGCAGCGGCCGAGATTCAAAGTTCGGCGGGTCGGCTGCGGGCCGGAGGGCTGTGTATATATTGCTGTAATGTTGGTGGACGCGAGCCTCGTCTTGCTGCAATTGCTCGTTGAGTGCGGCAAAGCGGGTTTGCAGGGCCGTGGCCTCAGCAGCGGTGAAGCGCTGCGCCATATCCTCGGCGTAGTATGCAGGCGGCGATCCGTCGATCAGTGGCTGGCGCTCTTGCATGGACATTTGGGCGATCTCCGGCCGATGCAGGAGGACGACCTTGTTGGCGATCCGGCACAACAGCACCACGCTCACCATGCGGCCGAACTCGCCCGGGTGCAGCTCGGCCAAGCAATGGCGGAACTTTTGCTCGTCGCTGGCAATCAGCGCGCAGAAGGTCTCCTCAATCTGGTCGCGCTCCTGATCGTAGTACTTGGCCCAGTGGGCAAAATGGGCCTCGGCCGCGGACGGGATGTATTGCCGGAAGCCATCGGTGTGATACCAGTCGAGATGGTGGTGATACGAGAGAATCTGGCCGCCGAAGGAGCGATAGCCGAGGTGGATGGTGCGGCGTAGCTGGCTGGTGTACTTGCTGCCCCAGTGCATCATCAGGTTGGGATAGACGATCCCGTCGCCGGGCTGTAGCTCGACGGGGATTCCGCCTTCTAGCGGTGCTTTTGGGTCCAGCATGAGCTGCCGCCGCTGCGCTTCGTTGGTCGGCTGCTTGTGACTGGTGGGCAGGATCCAGAATACGTCGTCTTCGTAGAGCGCGATGTTCCACTGCACATATCCTGGGGCGTTGGCCATTAGATCCGCTTGCATGCCGCTGAGCGGTGCCTGCTCAGCCGAGCTCGCGTCGCGGTGCCAGTCCGTGTACCCATAATCGATCAGCCCGCTGCACAGCGCACCAAAGGCGGTGAGGGCCGTCACCGGAGCCTGCATGAGCTGGGCACTGACGCCGAAGGTGGTCTCGCCGAGACAAAAGTCGATGACATCGGCGGTCTCGGTGCCAATCGAATTCATGTTCAGCCGCGGATGGATGCTCTCGTACCAAGTACTGCCGAGCGGCTCGCCGGGTTGGTGCGCGGCTGCCGAGCATGCCTTTTCCTGGTCCACCATCCACTCGATGGCGAGCCGCATCGCGCCCAACCGCTCGGGCGGCACGACGTTGCGCAAGATCAGATAGCCTTTGCGGCGGAATTGTTGCAGATCGACTTGCATGACTCTCTCCTATCAGCTAGGGGACCGCTGGGCGGCTTGTTCGATCAAAAGCCGATTCTGCTGGCTTTGCCGTACCTGCGCCTCTAAAGCGACCGGGTCCCACTCGGACAATAGCCGCTCTTGGAGGTCGGCTAAGGTGGCCGCGTAGGCTGGAAGGCCCGCTAGGTCGTCGAATTCGTTGGGGTCGGCCTCTACGTCGTATAGCTGGGGTGGATCCCCCAAGCTGTAGTGGAGCTTGTAGCGGCCGCGTCGCAACATGGCCGTTGGCCGCGCCACGCCGTGGGCTAGGTATTCGGAAAAGGCTTCGTCTTTCCAGTCTGCGCCTTGCCCTTGCAGCAATCCCAATAGACTATCGCCGTTCAGCGGTCCCGAGCTGGGTGCGCCGGCCACATCGACGATGGTCGCCACCATATCCACCAGCGACACTACTTCGCCGATGTGCCGACCGGCCGGGATCTGCCCGGGATAGACCATTTGCAGCGGCACCTTGGCGGACGCCTCGTACAGGCTCGACTTCCGCCACATACCGTGCTCGCCGTTCATTTCTCCGTGATCGCTGAAGTGCACGATGAGCGTGTTGTCGCGCTGCCCGGTTTCCTCTAGGGCAGCAAGCAGGCGGCCGATCTTTTCGTCTAGATAGGTAATCAGCCCGTAGTAGCCAGCGCGTGCGCGGCGCACTTGTTCTTCGGGGAAATCGCCCGCCCCGAACATCGCCCGCATCCGCTGGTGTACGGGGTGTTGGCTTTCGAGATGGCCGGGGGGAATCTCCGGCATGTCGATTTGCTCGAGGGGATAGAGATTGAAAAACCGCTCGGGCACCACGAGCGGAAAATGCGGCGCAATAAACGAGACATTCAGTGCCCAAGGCCGCTGCTTGCGGCCCGGGTCGCGCAGATAGGCCAGCGCTTGTTTCTCCACCAGATCATCGACTTCGATCTCTTGGGTCGTCCCCGGCCCGGCCTCGGCGACCCCACCCCAAGGTGCTTTGGCCGGTGGTGTGCCCTTGCTCCAGTCGGGTGTACCGCGTGGGACGCCATCTTTGGTCCACAGCTCGGCGTGCAAATCGCGCGCTAGCTGGGCGCGGAAGCCGTGCAATTGGTCCGGGCCGCAAAAGTGCTGTTTGCCCGAGAGCACCACATCGTAGCCAACGGCGCGCAGCCGATGGGCCCAAGTGACCGCATCCGACGGCAGGGGGCTGGCATTGTCAAAGGACCCGATCTGGCTGATGTAGCGGCCGGTCATAAATGACATCCGCGACGGTAGGCAGAGCGGAGAGTTGCAATAGGCGTTGTCAAAGGTCGCGCCCTCGGCGGCCAATTGATCCATAAAGGGTGTCTGCACGAGCGGATGCCGGTAGGGGCCGCTGTACATGGGCGCGTGTTCGTCCGTCATAATGAGCAGTATGTTGGGGCGATTCACGGGTTGCTCCTAGTTTGCAGGCGTGAAAAGTTGCGGGCGAAGATAAGCCAAACAAATTGCGTCAACCAGCCGCCGCTCAGCCATCAGCCCGTACGCCCAAGCCGTGTACATAGACCAATTCGCTGCCGCAGTAGCCCGTCCACAAGACCAAGCCGCCGATCAGGACGCCGAGGGCGATCCACGTATAGAGCGGCCACCCCGCAAGCCGTCCCTTGAGGTGCAAGGGCAAGCGTCCGAGAACGGCCCCCAATCCCAACAGCAAAGTCCAAGTAGCGAGGGAGTCGTGCGTGGCTAACGACGCGGCGGCCGGCCTTCCCAAGCCTTGGCTGCGGCTGCGTTGCCGCTGAGTACGGCTGCCGTTGCCGCTAGTACGCCCAACACCAGCAAGCCGTACGCTAGATGGTGTCCGGCGCGGCGACCTAGCCACAGCGCACCTAGATCGCACAGTGGACTCAGCGACAAGAGCGCGATGGGGTAGTGGACGATGAAGGGATGCCAATCCATATTGTTAAGGATAGCTAAGTAAAACAGTGGTTAGTGGCCAGTGACCAGTTCCAACCCATCCTCGGGCCGGCGCGGACTAACCACAGGCCACTAACCACAGGCCACTAACCACTAATTGCGGAGCATGCCCCATGGCCACAGACCTGTGCCAACACATCGCCGATACGCTGCTAATCGACACGCACGAGCACCTGCGCCCCGAGCGCGACTGGATCGAGAACGGCCCGGACATCCTGCAAGACCTTTTTGGCAACTACGTGCCCGCCGACCTGATCGCCGCCGGTGCTACTCGCGAGGACTTGCACAAGCTCAACGACGCTTCCGACCCGGACTTTGGTGCGCGCTTTGACCGCATCCGCTCGGCCTTTGCGGCCATCCGCTTCACCGGCTACGGCGAGGCCGTGCGCATCCTCGCGCACGAAGTTTACGGCATGGCCGATTTTAGCGGAGACGAGCTGCACAAGGCGCAAGAGAAACTCACTGCTTGGCGCCGGCCCGGCGGGCGGCACGAGTTGCTCAGCCAAGTAGGTCGGCTCGATCACGTGCAGACCGACGACTTTTCTTGGCCCTGCCCGCCCGACGAGTCCGGTGTGGACTTTTTCCTCTACGACTTGTCGTGGGCCACCTTTTGCAACGGCCAAATCGACGCCGAGGCCATTGAGCGAGAAACCGGCGTGGCCGTCACCGACCTAGCTAGCCTCAAGCAGGGCATGGAAGCCCTCTTCGCCCAGCACGGCCCCCACGCTATAGCGGTCAAAGCCCAGCACGCGTACAACCGCACGCTGCGCTGGGAAGAGCGCGCCGACGCCGACGCCGAGCGCGTGCTCCAACGCTTGCTGCAGGGCGCGGAACTCGACGAGCCGAGCCGGTTGCTTTTGGGCGACTGGTGCTGGGCACGGGGCACAGAGCTGGCGATCGAATACGAGCTGCCGTTCAAGATCCATACCGGCTACTACGCTGGCAACGACCGCATGCCCGTTGACCGCATCAAAAGCGGCCACCTCTGCCCCTTGCTGGCCCGCTACCTCGATTGCCGCTTTGTGCTGATGCACATTGCCTATCCTTATTCCAACGAATTGGTCGCGCTGGCCAAACACTACCGCAACGCGTACGCCGACCTGTGCTGGGCGTGGTCCATTGACCCGTACAGCGCGTGCGACTTTGTGCGCCGCTTTATCCGCGCCGCGCCCGCGTCCAAGCTATTCGCCTTTGGCGGCGACACCGGCTGGCCGACCAGCTCGGTAGCCTACGCGATTCAGGCGCGTCGCTGGCTCGCCCGCGCACTGCAAGGCGAGATAGACGACGGCTTATTGACCGAGGCCGAAGCCATAGAGCTAGCGACGCGCTTTATGCGCGGCAACCAAGAGGCCTGTTTCGACTTGACTGGGACGCGGCAGGTGCTGCGGGTTTCAGCGGCTAGCTAGGTTGCATTAGGGCAGGAACGCCAACAGACGCTCGCGGTGTGCCCGGACTTTCTACCTTTATTCACCACAAGCCCGCTACCGAGTCGCGGTGAAGCGTTCGGGTCGTGACGTTTGCATAGGTGCGGCCCAAATCGGCATCTAGCGTGGAAATATCGGCGAAACGTCCAAAAAGGTTGTCTTGCCAGACGCATTCGGCCCAACGAGGACGTGAAAAGGGCGCAGCGGCCTATGTACATACCGCAAACAGCGATAATTCAAGGCTTCAACTCGCGTTATCATCAGTCGGCTCCATCTGCGTTGTCTGTCATAGGGCTATTCATAAACCAAATTTTACTTTGCGGAATTCTTCTAAGACTAGACGCGAGAAAACGCTCAGCAATTATAGCGCAGCATCGCTCTTTAGTCCGCATCTTCTCCGACGCCACAGTAAGCCACTCACCCTACTGAAACAACTGCGTCGTCGGCTTGATCACCAAGAGGGGTACGCAGGCGCGGGGCGGCAGCGAGGCGACGAAGAGCGCGGCTTGGGCTAGCTCTTCGGGTTGCAACATGGCGGCCCGGCGTTGGGCACTGACGGGTTCGGGCCGCTGGGCCAAAATCGGCGTCTCTACCTCGCCGGGACAAATCGCGCAGGCGCGGATGCCGGACGCGACTTCCTCCTCGTTGATCGAGTTGGTTAGAGCCACCGCCCCGTGCTTGGAGGCTGAGTACGCGGCACCGGCCAGCTTGCTGGCCCGCAGGCCGGCGATGGACGAAATCGTGATGATGAGACCGTCGTTTTTTTGCCGCATCCCAGGCAGCACCGCCCGCACCATGTTGTACACCCCGGTGAGATTGATGGCAATGGTCTGGTCCCAGTCCTCGGGTGCCACTGCGCCGACCGCACGCGGATTGGTGTTGATGCCGGCGTTGTTGACTAGTACATCGACAGCACCCCACTCGGCCTTGACAGCCGATGCTAGGGCTTCGACAGCGCGGCGGTCGGATACGTCGCAGGAGTAGAGCAAAATCCGATCGGCATCGAGGCCAGCGGCCGCGGCAGCGAGCGGCTCAGGACGTCGGCCAACAAACGCCACCCGCGCTCCTGCGTCAGCAAAATCGCGCGCTATGGCCGCGCCGATCCCAGTGCCCGCGCCGGTGACTACAACGACGTTATCGGCGAATTGCTGCATCATTCCGCTCCCTTTTTGAGTGCTTGCAAGTGCTGGGCTTCCTCGCGCTGCTTGTAAAACGAGTCGAGGGGAAAGCAGCCGGAAATCATGCCGTTGCGTGGCGCGGTCGTGCAATCGGAAAACGTGCGGCAGATGAGGCGGCGTTGCAGTTGGCCGGTTTGCAACACGTCGCAGGGCAGGTCGGGATAGGACAAAACCATCCGCCCCAAGCCGATAAAATCTACCATGCTCGCCCGCACGAGAGCTTGCCCCACGTGTGGCAGATACTCCTGCAAGTAGGAATAACCCGACCCGACGAACAGACTGCGCGGGAAGCGCGCCTTGAGCCGGGCGACCACTTCTACTTGCCGCGCCACCCCGCACAGCGGGTCTTCCGGTGGCAGGTATCCATCGGAAGGGGGAAAGAGCGCTGGCCGCTGGATGTGCGGATTATAGTAAGGGCTGCCACAGGACAGGTTAAACAGCTCCACGCCCAAGCTTTCCAACGAGGCGATGAACTGCTCGGCCTCGCCTAAGTCAAGTTGCCGAGGATCGGCCTGATTGACCCCAAAGCCGTACTCGTAGGGCAGGCAGCTTTGGTGCGGCTCGGGCACCCCATGCCCGGGCTTGCCGTCGATACTCGCGTCTGGATCGGGCCGGAAGGGCACCAAGTCGAAGGCACTCAGCCGTACGCCGATGCCGAGGCCGGGTGCTCGGTTGCGGATCCCCTCGATGATGGAGCGGACAAAGCGCGTGCGATTTGTAAAAGAGCCGCCAAAAGGGCCGGGCCGCGTAAATGCGCTGAGGAATTCGTGCCCTAGGTAGCCGTGGCAATGCTTGATATCCACGAAGTGGTAGCCCAACTCATGGGCGATTTGTGCGCTAGTAACATAGCGGTCGATCAACTCCTCGATATAGGCGTCCGTCAAGAGCGGATGGTCCGCGGCAAGGCCGAATTTGCAATCCAAGATCGGGTGGTGATAGAGAATGGCTGGCGCGGCTCGATCCTTGCAATAGGGCCGGCAAAACCGCCCCGAATGCGTTAGTTGCAGCCCGAGGAGCAGGTCGTCGGTGGTGCCGAATCGCTCGCGGTGCGCCGACAGGAGGATGTCGCGCAGCTCGGCCATGCCGGCGCGGTTTTCTTGGCGCGCCATGAGCTGGTTCGGGTTGGCGCGGCCCTCGGGCACCACGGCAAACGCCTCCCCGCCCCAGATGAGCTTGGCCCCGCTGCGCCCGAAATTCCGCCAGCGTCGGCGCGTCAAGTCGCTGGGCTGGCCGTCCTTAGTCCCATCCCACCCTTCCATCGGCTGAATGGCAAAGCGGTTGCCGATGCGGATGTCGCCGCTGCGGGCCGCTTGGGCCAGCGGGGATGTGGGGGCGGTTGCTATCTGGTCGTCGCAGGGCAATTCCGCACCTAAACGGGCCAGATGGGCGCGGAAATCCGCCGCCTGCTTAAAGCTAGAGATGCGCGGATAACGCACCTTGGCCATTAAGGGGCCTCCCGGCGTTGCAGATACAGCATCAGCCCCAAGCCGAAGGCGATCATGGCGATGCTGAGGAGTTGGGCTTGGCTCAGGTCCCACAGCACACGCGGGTTGATTCGAATGAATTCCACCAAGAACCGCGCCAGCCCGGCGAGGATGAGATAGAGGCTGAACAACAGGCCCGAAGTTGCGACGTGGGTCCGTCTCCTCCACAGGAAGGCAGCGATCCCCAAGTGCGCGAGGGTTTCGTACACTGGCGCGGGATGGACCTTTTCAAGGGTCGGCACCACCCCGTTGGGATAGGCCATGCCCCAGGGAAGATCCGTCGGCACCCCGTAGTCGCCATCGCCGGCGAGTTGGCAGCCGATTCGCCCGATCCCGTAGCCCACGGCAAGGGCAATGCCCATCGAGTCGGCGACTTGGCCCAGCGGCGCACTGTGGCGGCGAATTTGCCAAAGTGCGCCAGCGGCGGCGACGACAAATCCCCCGTACCAAGTCAAGCCGTAGCCGGAAAACAGTAGGTCGAACACGTCGCCCCAAGTCTCAGGAGACGTTTCAAATATCACAAAGTAGAGCTTGGCACCGACTAGCCCGCCGATCATACAGGTGGTGACAATCGTCGATCCCAGCTCTTCGTGTAGCCCTTGGCGCTTGAACTCGCGGTTGAGCACATGCAGGGCCGTTAGGAAACCGAGGGCGACCATGAGGCCAAACGTGCCAATGTTAATGGGACCGATCTCGAATAGGTAGGGATACATAATCAGATATTTTTGCGGCCCAGAGCCTCGATCTGTCGCTTAAGTGCCGCGGCGATCTCGTAGTAAATCTCATAGGGGCTCAACGTCTCGGTGCATCCCTTAAAAGAGATAGTTTCCAAGGGAGGGCCAAAGAGCAGGCGCAAGGGGTGGCGCGCTGGTTTGCGCGTCCCCTTGGGCAAGGCTTCGCGGGTGCCGGCAATGTGCAGGGGCACTACGGGCGCGTCCAGCTCGTAGGCCAAAAGCCCCACGCCCGCCTTAAACGACTGTAGCTGGCTGCTGACCGAGCACGTGCCTTCGGGAAAGACCAGCAGCGGGCGGCGTACCCCCACCGATTGCCGCGCCCGTACCAAGCCTGCGGCAAAGTCGCCGTGGCCGTTGAAAGGGACGGCGTTGACAAAGGTGTACAAAAACCAGCGCAGCTCGGAGTCGGCAAGGTAATGCTCGCTGGTTGCGATATTGAGGTGGTCCACGTGGGAGCGCACGGCCGCGTACACGCAAGCACCGTCGAGATGGCTGGCGTGGTTGGCGGCAATCAGGTATGGCCGATCTTGCGGCAAGTGCTCTAGGCCACCGGCCCGGAGGTCGAAAAAGCGGCGGAACAAAGGGCCGCCGGTCTCCCACAGGATTTCCTGCAGCATCTTTTTGCCGGCCTCGCTTTCTGGCTCGGCACTCGGCTCGGCGTACAAAATGCCCGACCAGTACGCGGGCGACCGCTCCACCTCCCAGTCCACCCCGTCGCGCAAGTGATCCTCTATCTGTGCCAAGACGCTGCGGAGCGTGCTCTGTGTACGCAAAAACCCATCGACTTGGGTCCCCAGCCGCTGGCCGAGCCACGCGGCGAACTCCACCGCCATCAGCGAATCCAGCAAGGTATCGAGTGGCGCGTCTATATGAGCCGCTACTTCTCCGGTGCTCAGACCAGCGAGCAGGCCGATTTGGCGCTGGATCGCCCGCTCCCATTCCGGCAGGGCTGTGCCCGGGCAGTCTTCGCTCTCGATGGCGGACAACAGGGCTTGGCGGTCCACGGTGCCGTCGTCTAGCCTCGGCAGCGGTCGGGTCCAAAAGTGCAGGCACTGGATCCGGTGATGGCTGGGCAAGGTGCGCGAAATCTCGTAGGCCTCGCGCAGGGCCTCGGCTTCCTCGGCGTTGCGGTTGAGCACGGCCACGCCGCGCACTTCTTCATCCCCAGTGCGAGCCGAGGGCACGCCGACTACGCTCAGCTCGGCCACATGCGGCAAGCCGTAGTAGAGCGATTCAACTTCGCGTAGATAGGCGTTGTGGTCAGCCCCATTGACGAGCAGGTCTTTGCTCCGCCCTTCGACGAAGAGATATCCTTCGTCGTCGAGGCAACCAAGGTCGCCGGTATGTAACCACCCGTCGCGCAACACCGCTTGGGTTAGCTCCTCTTGGGAGAAGTATCCCTTCATGACGTTGGCACCTTGCACCAAAACCTCGCCGACGCCGCGCTCGTCCGGCTCGGCGATCTGCACTTGCTGCCCAGGCAGCACCTGTCCCACCGACCGGGCTTTGTCCTGCTTGGGCGCGTTGACCGCCACGATTGAGGCCGCTTCGCTCAGTCCATATCCTTGACAAATCGTCACGCCGAGACGCTCATAAGCGCCGATGAGGTCGTCAGACAGAGCCGCGCCGATGCTGACGACCCGCCTCAGAGCGGCTAGCGCAGCCGTAGCTCTGGCCCCGAGGTGCTCGATGCGGTCGGCCAAGACGCGCAACAGGCGCGGCGCGGTCAACAGCACGGTCGTATCCGTATCGCGCAGGGCTCGGAGTATCTCGCGGCTGTTGACAGCCTCTAAATACGTGATGGTGGCCCCGCCGACCAGTGGCAGCAGCAAGCCGCCGGTGAATTCGAGAGCTTGGTGCAGAGGCAGAGTCGAGAGCATGCGGTCGGATTCGTAGATGCGCAGCACCTCGCCTTGGGCGAGGACGTTGGAAATGAGATTGCGATGACTCAACACCACTCCGCGCGACTCGATGACCGAGGTAAAGATGATCGACGCCGTGGCGTCTGGCTCGACTCGCGGCGGCTTCCAAGGGCCTTCTCCGACGGACGCGGCTGACTCGGGAGCGCACCCGAACGGCAGACCGTCGCGATCTAAATTAAAAAAGGCCATCTCCTTGTGGGCTGCCACGCCCTCGGGTGAGAGCTGGGAAAAGCACTTTTCCGCTGCAATCAACGCCTTCGCTTGGACAAAGTCACACAGCCTCCAGATGTCTTCCTCGTGCGTCTGCGGGTCGATGGGCACGACTGCTAGCCCGTGCAGGCTGGCCGCCATGTAGGCGACGACCCACTCCGGCCCGTTGTCCCCGCATAGCAGGACCCGTGTACCAGCCGACATGCCCTGTGCTTGCCAACTGCGTGCCACGCGCTCGGCGCGGGTGATCAACTCACCGTAGCTGATCCGCGTCCAGCCGGCTCGGCGCTCGATTTGCAAGGCCGTTCTGGCGGCGTAGCGGCCGCAGGCCCAGCGCAACAGGTCCGGGATAGTGCGGATGCTTTCCTCGATGCGCCAGCGCTGCTCTTCGCCCCCCACTTCGCCCGGTGCCGCGCTCAACGGCTCTTGGTCGTCGGCCCCGCCTAGCTCGTGGCTCCGGAGGCCGGGTAGGTGGGTCTTTTGATAATATTGATACCAGTCGATCCGCCGTACGTCCATGTTGAATATCCGCTGCTCTTCGGGGGGCAGCGACTCGTAAAGGGCCAACATGCGCTTGGTTTCATAACGGCAATCGAGGGTCGTGTACGGGCTGAACAGGTCGGTGAAGTACTGGACGCGCTTGAGCCGCGTCTTGAGCGCGGCCAAGCGGCGCTTCTTCTGGGCCGGTGCCCAACGCTCGGGCAGGTATTCGTAGAGCTTTTGCTTTATCTCTAGAGGATAGAGGTACTTCCAGTTGAAGACGCGCTGGAAGCGGGCTACCGTCGGGAAGGTCCAATCCACTAGCTCGGGCCGCGAGCCGTCCTTGTTGAGGAGGGGGTGCTCCTCAAAATAGCCTTTGACGTACTTGAACATCCGGGTGTTGGGTAGCGGGTTTTCTTCGCTGGTCGCCGCGTGGAAGACTTCCACGGTGGAGGCCGTGGCCTGCGCGGCTGCGGTCAGCACGGTATTGACGACGATGTCCACAGGTACCAAGTCCATGGGTGCGCCGATTGCGGCTGGGAAGTCCGGGACGATCCCCCGCCCGTAGGCCACCACTAGCGGATCGGTCACTTTAAGCCCGTGTATCCAGCCTGGATGCGGGTCTTCGAGCGCACCTTCGGTGACGCTGGGCCGCACGATGGCCAGCGGCACTTGGCCGCGGTGCTTGACGAGTAGTTGTTCGCCCATGGCCTTGGTAAAAGTGTACACGTCATTCCAGCCATGCTGCCGCGCTCGGCGCATCCCTTCCTCGACCAGCTTGCGCTCGATCCAGCGGCGACAGCGGTCGTCAATCAGCTTTTGCAAGCGGCTGTCCGAGAGTGTGCGGCGGTGGCTCTGCTCGACGATCTCGCGGCGGAATGCTTGCTGTTGCTCGGTGCTTTGCGCTTGGGCACGGATTGTTTGGCAGAGGGCTTGCGCTTGGGCGATCTCTTCTTCGGGGACGAAAGGTTGTGGAGGCGTGCTGCCGTCGATTAGGTGCTGAATGGTGCGATCGACCGGCAGTACTCGCTCGGGGACGGCACCGGTGAGGCGCCCGTTGACGTACGCGGTTGATACGTGTACTAAGATGGGCTTTTTGCGGCCTTCGCGGGCCAGCCGCAAAAGCTCCTGAGGTGCCAAGGTGTTGAATTGGATCGCCGAGTCGAGCGGTTCGTCGAAGGTGACGCTGGCCGCGTTGCCGATGATGAGGTCAACTTCCGCAAGCAGCTCGTCGCGCGACACTTCGTCTAGCCCGAGGCCCGGCTGTCGCATGTCGCAGGCGAGGGCGCGCACCTTCTGTCGCGCCGCGGCAAAGGCGGCTGGTTCCTCTTGGCGGAAGCGGTCGAAGACGACCCGCTTGAAAAGCTCGTCCAGCCGCTCCTCTACCGGCAGTGCGGCCCCACCAGGACCCCGACCGGGCCGCAACACGAGGTACAAGCGCCGCACGCCGGGCAAATAGCGCAGGATCTTGGCCGTCAGCCCCTGCCCGTAAAACCCGGTGCCGCCGGTCAGCAATACGGTGCGGTCCTGATAGAATTCTCTAATCATAGCGGAATGCCCTGCCACAAGGAGGCTCACTGCGCGGGACGCTTAGGATCGCGACCCTTGCCGCCGCACCGATTCCGGTCTAGCCCTTGCTTTGTGATATAGGGGTGTTCGACCTGTTTTTCCAGTTCGCGGCGCTTGTCGGCCCACTCGATGTCCCGTTTTCGCTTGGCCATGTTTTGATGTTATCTTTGTATCAAGGTTAATCTACGCGCAAGGCCGCTCATAAGACAACCCAAGCTATGTCCAAACACTGGGTCTTGATAGCCAATCCAACGGCGGGCAGTACCCGCGCCCGCAGCTTCGCCGAGCAGGCCGCCCTGGCCCTGCAAGCTGCCGGCCAAGCGGTCGAATTGCACTACACGCGGGCCAAGGGCCACGCAGCCGAGCTGGCGCAGCAGGCCGTGGCCGAGGGTGCTGAGCGGCTCGTGGTCTGCGGCGGCGACGGCACGATCAGCGAGACGCTCGCACCCCTCGCTGGCTCGCACGCGGCCTTGGGGCTGCTACCCTGCGGCACGTGCAACGACTTGGCCCGCGCCCTCGCCGTGCCGCTCCGGGTGGAAGCGGCCATAGGCAACCTGCTCCACGGCAGGGTGCGCGCCATAGACTTGGGGCGGGCCGACGACCGCTTCTTCGCCACAATCGCCGCCTTTGGCTTTGACGCCGAAGTCAACCGTCGCATGGAAAGCGTCCAAGGGCCTCTGTCCGGGCGGGTCCGCTATATCCTGGAAGCATTGCGGCACGTCGCTTGCTATCAGCCGGCTCGGGTTCGCCTCTGCGGCGATTTCGGGGAGATTGAGCAAGAGGTGCTGCAAGTATCTACCGCCAATGCGCGGAACTATGGGGGCAATTTGTGCGTTGCCCCAGATGCCGACCTCGGCGATGGCCTCTTCGACGTGGTCGTCGTCGATGCGGTGCCGCGGCGGGCGATCCTGTCGCTGATGCTCCGCCTTTTTTGGCAAGGACACATCCGCCATCCAGCCGTGCGCTTGATGCGCACGGCCCGCCTAGTGCTGCACACCGATGCGCCGCACAGCGTATATGCAGACGGCGACTACTTGGGCCAGACGCCACTCGTGCTGGAAATTAGCCCGGCCGCTCTGCAGGTGGTGGTGCCGAGTTCTTGCTCGCAGGGGGTGCGTTGCTGATGTTAGTGGCCAGTGGCCAGTGGCCAGTGACCAGTGGTCAGTGGTCCGTCCTCGCACGGCACCCTAGGGGAGAGGGACAGGCCACTAACCACAGGCGTCTTTGTGAACTACCTGCCCTGCGAGTGAGGATGACATGCTTGAGACACCCTTCGGGAGTAGGTCGATGCAAGCGAATAGAAACTTGGCCAACATGCTGCACATACAGGCACTTGTCTTGCAGCTTGCACCCGTCGCCATGTCGGTATTCGAGAGACCGAAAGCGATTGGCCCCCTTGAATCGCGGGAAGCCCGGGGTGTCTCCGGCTCTCAGACGACGAAAAAAGGCTCGGAATGCCTTATCCAAGCGACGGAGTATTTGCTGCATACTAGTTGCATTGAGCAGGCCAAAATCCTCAAGATGCAGACGATATTGGCGAGTGCGCTGCATGTCTTACACGCCCTTTTGTTCAGTAATATACCGCTCAATCGTTTTTGTCTATACACGACCTATACTAGCGACAAAATAACTGCGGGACCACGAGGTAGAAAGACGGTCAAGACGGCAGTGCCCCGCTGAGTACTATGGCTACCCGAGCACAGCAAATACGCCTGGGCATCTTCTTCTTGGTTTCTCTCGCCGTTCTCGCGCTCTTCTTCATCGTCGTCGCTGGCAGCCATATCCTGCGCCAGCGCGATACCTATTACATCGAGTCCAACTCGCCCGTCAGCGGCCTCAACAAAGGCGCGGACGTCAAGTACTTGGGCTTTAGCATTGGCCGAGTCGAGGGCATCGCAATCGCACAGGATCATCTCTCTACGGTAGTAGTCGAGATTTCGGTTGAGAGGCGGCTGGCCGAAAACGCCATCCGCACCGACGCGCAAGCGCGAATGGCCTCGCTGGGGATCACCGGCCTGAAGTTCATTGAGCTTTTTGGGGGCAGCGACGACGCCCCGCCCCTCCCTCCGGGGTCCACAATTGTCGCGGACGAGACCTTTTTTAGCAGCATGCAAGAGCGCGCCGAAGTGCTCAGTGCCAAGGTTGAACAGACCATCGACAACCTAAACGCGCTGCTCAGCAGCGAAAACCAGCGCGTCTTCACCGAGTTGCTGAGCAACGCGGGCAACCTGCTGGCGACGGCCAACGCGCTGGTTGAGGACAACCGCTCTGCATTCGACGAGGCGGCGGCCAATATGGTCGCCACCAGTCGCTCGCTCGCCAAAACCAGCGCGACGTTGGCGGCGACGGCCGATTCCCTGCACATCTTGCTCGTGGGCGAGAAGCTGCAACAGACGGTTGACGATCTGCAAGTGACGATGCACAAGTTGCGCCAGCAAATGGACGGTCCGGTTCCCCTGCTCGTCGCACGGATGGACACCGTGATAAGCCATATCGACCAGACCTTTGTGGGCATCGACCAGACCGTAGGGGCTAGCCGACAGAATCTCTTGCGCGCCATGCAGGAACTGGAGGAAACTTTGCAGAATATCCGCGAAACCACCGAACTAATCCGCGAGAACCCCGCGGTGCTCATCCGAGGTCGCAGTGGTGCGACCCAATAACCGAGTGCGCCGCTGCGGTCAGGTCCTCGTCTTGGTCATAGCGCTAGCCGGCTGCGCCCAGTTGCTAGGCGGCGAAACCAAGCTGCCGCAACGGCGCTATTTCAAGTTGCCTATCGAACCCTTGCGCGGTAGTGTGGAAGATTCCGAGCGCCCGTACCCTTTCCAAGTGCAGGTCAAGGGCTTTGAGGTGCCCCGAGCGTATGACCGCACCCACATCATCCGCCGCCGCGACCAGTACGAGCTGCAGCGCGACAACCTCCACCACTGGATGGAGCGGCCCGGCGACATGATCACCGACGCGGTCAAGCAGTACTTGCGCCAAGCCGACCTCTTTACCTATATCGGCGGGGATCGCGATTTTTTCGAGCACCGTCCGGATTACGTGTTCAGCGGCTCGATCAAAGCCATTGAGCGCTTCGACAGCGGCGATCTGTGGGCGGCCCATCTCGTTATGACGATGAAACTAGTGAGGCAAGCCGATGGCAAGGTTATATGGCAGGACGATTTCGACGAGGAGAAACAGGTTTTCTCCCCGGCCGTGAAATACACGGTGGCCGCGTTGAGCGGGATTTTGGGCCAGCGGATGAAAAAGGCGATCGGAGAGATCGACTTCAAGTTCAGCAACAAGCAGCGGCCCGCGCCCATCGCGTCCGACGCGGAAGCTGCACCAGCGGCCCGAGATACAGTGCTGCAGACCGAAGCCGATCACTACGAGCTCATACCGGGGAAGCTGGTCCCCTAGGACTTGGCATGTACAAGCTGCTCTATATCCTGATCGCCCTACCGTTGCTCGCCGGCCCCGCTGCGGGCAACAGCTATACTTGGGTCGCCCCACCTGGGCGCGGCCAACTCGAACAGGATCCAACCCTGATTCCCAAGGGCAAGGGCTTTCTCTTCGTGCCGACGATGACCGGCTCCCTCAACGAGCCCAGTTTCCTCGTCTTACAGGGCAACAGACCTATCCGCGAAGCCTCCCCCGGCACCGGCGTGTTGCTCTCGCCCGGCAACTACAAATTGCTGGTCGGCTCGGGCGCGGACATCCAGATGATGAGCCGCACCGTGCCAATCCAAGAGGGCATGACGACCTTGATAAAGCCCTTCTGGGCCGGACTAGTCATCAACGTCATATCCGAGAACCGCGCATCGATCAACGAATCCTATGAACTGTACCGGGAGTCCTCTCAGGAAAACTACGGCCTCGGCTTCGGCCTCGAGGAGGAGCGAGGCGAGGCGGTCAAAACTTGGCTTCTGCCCCCAGGCGTTTACTCGGTAGTGCAAGTCGGCGACAATGTATCAACCACCCGCAAGTTCAGCGTCCGTTTAGAGCCGGGCGAGTTGGTCCAGCGCAATCTAGTAGTGGACACCAGCGACGATACCTTCATCGGCTTCTACCCCCCGACTCAACAGGGTTTTCTCACCCAAGTAGCTGACTCGCGCTGGAAGACCTCCTTGCAGCTAAGCGGCTCACCCCGGCTGTCCACCTCGCAGAATACCACCGGCGCAGATCGCTCGGTCCTCTTGCTCTCCGCTGAGGTCATCGGCAGCAGCGTCTATAACACGGACCGCCACTACGCCAATCTGCGGTTGGACTTTGAAGAGGGCTTCACCCGCGAGGAGGGCGACGACTTCCGCAAGTTCATCGACAAGTTCGAGGTCCGCGCTACGTATATCTATCGGCTTTCCAAGCGGATCGGCCCCTATTTGCGCGGGGTGTTCAACACCAAGCTATTCGCCACTGAGGACCGCTTCGACCAGCCGCGCAATCTTCTGATCCGCGATGGCGAGATCGAGGGCATGATGGGCATTAGCGAATTTATCCTCTCTCCGCCCTTCAGCCCCCTTGAACTGCGCCAAGGCATTGGCATCAACTCCCAGGTCATCAGCAGCTTTCCCCTGAACCTCGACATGCGCGTTGGTTTTGGGGCACGTCAAAGCTATGTTACCGATACCTATGACCTAAACTCCTCCCGCACCATCGCCGACAAGTTGCAGGACAAGACCGCCACCGGCTTGGAGGCCGTGCTGCTCCTCCGGTCGCGTTTCTCGCGCTTCCCCAGCTTGGATTCGGAGTTTGACATCCTAATCCCGGAGACGGCCACCGACACTTGGGAGTTCACTTGGGAAAACCGCTTGCGCTTGCCGCTTAGTCGCTTCATCAACATGGTCGTCGTCTTCGATTTCGAGCGCAAGCTGCCGGTCCAGCGGCTGCAATCTATGCAACAGGTCCTGCTGCGCCTCAACTATTTGCTATGACGTGGGTGCAGAGCGACGGCTTGGGGATCGCGCTCGGTGGCGCGCTTTCGCTACGCACCATCGGTGCCCTCGCTCCCCAGGCCCGCGCACTCATCGCCGAGCATCCGCGTTCCGCGCTCCGCGCCGACTTGCGCCAAGTCGAACACCTCGACATCGCAGGGGCCGTTTTCCTGCGCGGATTATCCGACCTCGCCCTCTCCTTGGACAAGGAACTCCGCCTCGCCGAGCTGCCGGCCCATTTGCAGCCTGTCTTCGACTTTGCCACGCCCGCGCCGCCCGCGCCGCCCGCGCTGCGCCTCGCCGCCCTTGAACGCCTCGGCGCTTGGGTGCGTGCTCAAGGCGTCTGCGCTGCCGATTTTCTCTATCTGATGGCCGACCTGAGCGTTTTCTCGGTCCTATCCCTATTCCGCCGCGATCAGATTCGCCGGGGCAGTTTTGGCGAGCAAGCGTACGCGATTGGTGCGCAGGCCCTGCAGATCGTCGGGTTGATTCTCTTTCTCGTCGGCGCGGTTTCGGCTCTCCAGTCGGCAGCTCAACTCCGCCAGTTCGGGGCCGATATTTTCGTCGCCAACCTGCTGGGGATTGGCCTGACCCGCGAGTTGGGGCCGCTGATGACCGCGATCATGGTATCTGGCCGCTCTGGGTCGGCCATTGCCGCCGAGATCGCCACCATGAAGTTCACCGAGGAGTTGGACGCCCTGCAGACTATGGGAATCGACCCGCTGCGCTTTGTGGTCGTGCCCAAGCTGTGGGCCATGATCGTCTGCATGCCGCTTTTGACGATCATGGCCAACTTCGTTGGCATCCTCGGAGGCACCTTCATCGGCTTGGTGTCGCTGGACATCCCGGCTACTGTGTTTCTCAACCAGGTCTTCTCGTCGCTCTTTCTCAAGGACTTGCTCACCGGGCTGGTCAAAAGCGCGTCCTTTGCGTGGCTTATCGCGATCATCTCGGTTCATCACGGCCTCAATTTCAGCGGCGGAGCCGAGGGTGTCGGCCGGGCGACGACCTCGGCGGTCGTGTCTTCGCTGTTTGGCATCATTGTCCTCGACGCCTTCTGGGGTATTGTCTTCTACCTCAAATGGTGACTCGCGCCATCGACATCCAAAACCTCTGCGTGTCCTACGGCGAGACGGCCGTCCTAAGCGGGATTGACGCGTACATAGAAGAAGGGGAAATCGCCGTTGTGCTCGGCGGCAGCGGCTGCGGCAAGAGTACCTTGCTCAAGGCGATCATCGGCTTGGTGCAACCCGCCTCAGGCCGCGTCGAAATCCTCGGTCAAGACGCGACGGCCCTCGACGACGAGGAGCTGGCGGCCCTGCGCAAGCGGCTGGGTGTCATGTTTCAATACGGTGCTTTGCTCAACTCGTTGACGATTGAGCAAAACGTCGCCCTGCCCTTGGAAATGCACACGGACCTAGAGCCGGCCCTGATTGGGGAGATCGTGCGCACCCGCCTCGCCTTGGTGGGCTTAGGGCACGCCTGCGACCGCTACCCCAGCGAGCTATCGGGCGGGATGCGCAAACGCGCCGCCCTCGCGCGGGCCATGGTCATGGACCCAGAGATTCTCTTCTGCGACGAGCCGGGCGCGGGCCTCGACCCGGTCACCGCCGCCGAGATCGACGCGCTCCTCCTCGCGCTCAACCGCGAATTGGGCATCACCATCGCTATTATTACCCACGAGTTACTTAGCATCGAGCGGCTCGACGGTCGCCTCATCATGCTCGACCAAGGCCGCGTGGCATTTACCGGCACGGTCGCCGGGGCCAAGCGAGCGCAGCACCCGGTGGTCCGCTCTTTCTTTTACCCGTCCGATTCGTCCGCATGAAAACCATCCTCATCGCCGCCCTGAGCGAGAACAGGGTCATTGGCCGCGCCAACGCCATCCCGTGGCACTACCCGGCCGACATGAAGCACTTCGTCCGCGTCACTCGGGAGCACGCGGTCGTGGCCGGTCGCAAAACCTACGAGACCTTTCAGACGCGCCCCTTGCCCCGGCGCCTCAACTTCGTCCTCACCCGCAATTCAGACTACGCGGTCGCAGAGGGCGCGGTTGTCTGCACGAGCTTGGCCGAGGTGTTGCAGCGTGCCCGCGCCCACGGCAGCGAAAAACTCTTCGTGCTCGGAGGGGCCCAAGTCTATGTGCAGGCCCTGCCCTTGGCCGACGAAATGATCCTGACGCACTTGCCCATCCAAGTCGAGGGCGACGCGTTCTTTCCGAGGTGGGACGAAGGCGAGTGGGAGGTGGTAGAAAGGCGCTGCACAGGCGAGTTGGTTTTTGCCACCTATCGCCGCCGTTGAGGAGGCCTACCCGCATTGATCGATAGCTAACCAAAAGAGGACATAAAACCATGAGTAAGAGAAGGCAGATCATGTTTCAACAGTTAGAAATGGCGCCGGCGGACCCCATCTTGGGGCTGAGCGCGGCGTTCAAGAGCGACGCGAATCCAAACAAAATCAACCTCAGCGTTGGCGTCTATCGGGATGCGAGCGGCCAGACGCCGGTTTTGGCTTCAGTGCAAACGGCGCAAGAGCGCGTCTTGGCTGCGGAAAAGACCAAGAGCTATTTGAGCATTGAGGGCAGCCCGGAATACGGCACTGCCGTGCGGGAGCTAATTTTGGGCGTTGGGCACGAAGCGGCCAAACGCGCCATCACCGTGCAAAGCCCCGGCGGCACTGGAGCCTTGCGCCTAGCGGGCGATTTCCTCGCCCAGCACCTAGGCAACCGGTCCGTGTGGATAAGCGACCCGACTTGGGCCAATCATCCCAAGGTCTTTGCCGCAGCCGGCCTACAAGTCGAGACCTATTCCTATTTTGACGCCCGTGCCAACAGCCTCGATGCCGACGCCTTACTCGCCGCGCTCGGGCAAATTCCCTCTGGCCACGTGGTGCTGTTGCACGGCTGTTGCCACAACCCCACCGGCTGCGACCCCACCCCGGACACTTGGCGGCAGATCGCTGAGGTCGTTGCCGAGCGCGGCCTGTTGCCCTTAGTCGATTTTGCCTATCAGGGATTCGGCGATGGGTTGTGCGAGGACGCGGCTGGCCTGCTGGCACTCTGCGACGCGGGCTGCGAGCTACTCGTGGCTAGCTCCTTTTCCAAAAACTTCAGCCTGTACAACGAGCGCGTCGGTGCCCTGACTTTGATCGCCGCGGACGCCGAGGCCGCGCTCAGGGCCTTGAGCCATCTCAAAATCGCAGCGCGCACCAGCTACTCCAATCCCCCGGCCCACGGCGCGGCCATTGTCAGTGAAATCCTCGGCGACTCGGTGCTTTGCCGCCAATGGGAAGGCGAATTGGCCCAGATGCGCGAGCGAATCAACCGCGTGCGCCAACGGCTCGTCGCTCGGCTCAGCGAGCAGGGCGTAGGGCGCGACTTTTCGTTTATTGAGCGGCAGCGAGGGATGTTCTCTTTCTCGGGCTTGAACGCCGAGCAGGTCGAGGTGCTGCGGGAACAGTACGCGATCTACATCGTAGCGGGAGGGCGCATCAACGTCGCCGGCCTGACCGAAGACAACCTCGATTACTTCTGCGCCTCGGTGGCCGCCGTCCTGTGAGCTATTGCACCGAAAAGCTCACAGCGCGCACCAGCACCGGGGTGCCGGTGAGGATTTCCGCTTGGCTCGACAAGGTGTTGCCGTCGTCGTACACAAAGGTCTCTGGCCGGCCTAGGTAAATATCCTCGTTGCCGCGCAAAATCTCGAGGGGTTCGAGGTGCTGGAGAAAGTCGATCAGTGCCTGATCGAGCATTTCTAGCCCGGTGAAGCGGTCGATTTGCCCCTCTTGGACAAGCGTGGCGAATTGCTCGTAGAACGGCTCGGCGTTTTCGGCCAGTAGCCGTGGGCCAGCGAGGAAGTACAGGGTATAGACTTGATCGATCTCGTTGAAGGTGATCCAATTGTTCTCGCCTGGGCCATATTGGACGATGTCCGAATAGACGAATTGTTCGTCAAATAAGGTCTCTAACGCGCCGGCGGAGCTGCATAAAAAGGCGTGGACCTCGACGTCTCGGCTCAGTTTGAAGCGCAGTTGCAGTTGGTCGCCTTGCTGCAATTGTACGCCCTCTGCCAGTTCGACAGTTTGGGCGACGCCTCCTTCTTCGCGTTTGGCAATCAGGTGCAATTCTACTTCAACTGGCCCATCGCTCGCGTCGGTTCCACGCTGGCGCAAGGCGACCTCATGGCGCACGTCCCGCTCCAAGATGCGGGCGGTGCGGGCCGCCACTAGTTCGCCGCTGGCCCGCTCGACTAAAAACATCCGCACGTACATCCACGGGGCGTCCGCTTCGAGCCGTCCGCCCAATGCGAGCGCGGCGCGCCCTCCTTGCTTTAGGCCCACTAATTCCTCGTTGCGCCACCGCTTCCCGGTCGTGTCCGCCAGCCCCACCGCGACCTCGGCCCCCATTAGCGCGGATAGCAAGTAGTCGTCGAGTACCTTGGTCGCCTCGGTCTGTACGCCGGCGGGGTCGCGCAATCCCAGCCAGTCAACCTCGCCCTCCCGGCCCTCGACGATCGCCGCTAGGTTTTGGGCCGTAGTCGCTAGCTGACGGCTTTGCTTCTGCCCGCCGACAAAGGGTACACAGCCGCTAAGAGAGAGTATGAGTACAATCACCAGCGCAGCCATGTCACTTCTCCAGCCGCCGCAAAACGGGCAACAGCATATCCTCGGCCACGCGCTCCCAACTCATCTTCCGAGCCGCCGCATAGCCTTCGGCAAGCAGCCTGTTGCGGCCGGTCGCGCCCGCGGCCAACTGACTGGCCAAAGCGCTGGCTACCACCCGGCTTTGCAATGCTTCGACCTGTGTGCGTTCCCGCAAGCCAATCGGTTGGTCGGCGCGGCCCACCTCGTCGAGTTGGGTATAGGCTCCCTCGATAAAGCCGTCCAGCCCCGCCTCTCCGGCTGCTTGGCGCACAAAGCCGCGGCAGCCGCACACATCGCTGATCACGCTGATGGTGCCAGAGCTTAAGCACTCGACTTGGGAAATGCCGAAAGGCTCGTAAATTGACTGTCCGAACTCCACGTCGCTGCCTCGGCGCAAATCGGCAAACTCCGCATTGGCCGGCAGGAAAGTGCCACAGCTTTGTTGGTCCCAACCGAATTGGTTGACAAAAAGTGCCTTGACGGCACGTGTGCGCGCATTAAAGGCGCGGACTAAAAGGTCGAATTTTAGCTCGCCGCTGCTGAGATCGCTCCCCCCCTCGCGGTGGACCAGCGGCCAACCGTAAGCGACCATCTGCTGGACATCCTCGGGATCGCGGCGGCCGGTCTCGGTTGTCAACGCGATAAACAGCACCTGTTGCCCTCGCTTCCACAGGTGGCGATCGAGGTGTTCGAGCACCAGCAAATCGCGCCACAATCCCTTGCTCTCGACTAGGCGAGCGACGTGCGTGAAGATCAGATCTGGGGTCCAACCCAAGAGCGCGGACCCGCTGGCCTGCATTTTTTTTCGCGCCGCCTCCCGATCGGCCGCGGACAACTCAGCGGCCGGCACCCCATTATACACGAGGTCAATGGGACGAGCGGCGAATTCCGGCCCGAGAAAGCGCAACTCCTCCACCACCCAATCGCCGACGGCGAGGACTGCGTCGAGACGATAGGCTTGGCTGACGAGGGCGTGTTTGAAATAGCCGTCTTGAGGACCGAATAGCTCGTCGATGTACTGGCCATTTGCTCGCGCTTGGCGCAGCGCATTGTAAAAGGCAATGTCGCGCCCGGGCCGCTCCTCCACTAAGGGCCGCACGGTGGCCACTTCGTGCGCGTAGAACAGGGTCTTACACGCCGCATCGCTCATCAGGGCCTTGAAGGCGGTACCTAGCCCCATGAACTCATGCGCCAACAGCAAGAAGGGCGCGTCCCCAACCAGTGAGCGCACGGCCGCGAAACCCGGCTCGGCTAAGCGCATGTATTGCTCGTATTCCCAGTCCTGTTCGTAGCGGTGTGATTCGAGGCCAAAGTGGAGGAATAGATCGCGTTTGAATTCGTTCAGCCGCTGAGGTGGGTGGCTCACATCCACCAGCAGCACCTCTGGCGAGGCTCGGTGCCCGTCTTGGGTCAGCAAGCGTCGGCCATAGACCAATCGCACGCCAAATTCCCGCTCGACTGAGCTGAGTCGGTTGGCGACGTTGGCGGCGCGGATGCTGCGGCTGGCGTCGTAGAGGATCTCGCCGTCTGGGCCGAGTGGTTGGGCACTGTTTGGATCGACTAGGGGGCCGAGCAGGATGGTGCGTTGGCAATGGCTCTGGTAGCTGCGGGCCGTGATCAGGCCGCGCAGGACCGTGCCAATGCCACCGGCTTGCTGCACGGCTTCGTGCGTGACGTGGACGAGCGTGGCCATTGTAGAGTTGGGTCAAAGAAGGAGAAAGTTAGTTCGGCGATCTACTCCCTAGCCGCCGCGTCGTCTTGGTTATTCTTACGACTTCTCACTTGCTGCAAACCGTGGGTCGAAGATAATGCGCTCAAATCCCAGTATTGATCCCCCTCAGTGGAGGGCCGATTCGTGGAGTGCGTATATGTACAGTTCATTTCAGCAGAGGTACTGGATATCCACACATGATCCTCTGTAATAGGTGCGGTTCGTCTTCAAAGAAGGATTGGAAACTGGGGTCGTTCTGAACCTGATCTGCTAGAAAAGCCCCACGTCTCTCTTCCTGCCTGATGAAGGCTATAATTTGTTGAGTTGCCCAATGCACTGCTCCGCTATCTACTCGTCTTGGTGGGTAGAATCGTCCACGTTCAACGAGGGGTCCCCATGATGATCTCAGCAGATTCGCCTCGTCTTGGGGCACGAAGAACAAGGGAAATTGGATGTGGCACAATTCCAAGCGGAAACTCAGGTTTTCCTGAAGCAGATTTGAATAGGCCAATTCGACGCTGGTCCATCCACGCCCTTGCGAGAGAAAGTTTGCCGTGACAAAATACACAACGTGCCGGCAGCGTATAATGCCCTCTCGAAGGGCGGCAAACGCTTCTTGGCCTCTAGGGTAATGATGACGGTCGAGCCACGGCCAGTACTCGTTGTTTTCTAGCGCATTGAACGCGGGCTGCACTAGGTGAACTCGATCTTCAGCACAATGTAAGAGAAACACATGATGGGTACAACGCGGTAGATGCTTGATCTTCCAATCGCCGATCATTCAAGCGGCCTATTCATCCAGCGGAGGGAAGGGTGCCACTTCCAGAGTAGATGCGGCGATGCCTGTAAGCGCAGTAATCAACTCCTCGCCAAGGGAGGTCGGACAAGCGAATATACGATGCTTAATTTCCATAACACCGCCTTCGGCCATGTTTTCACACGCCTTCATAATAGGGCCGAGCGTGTATTTCTCATCCAAAGCCGAATACAGGGATTGGTACGACAAGCCATAGCCAACCTTGCGCGTCGGATTGAACTGTGGGAAAGCGGCGAGGATATCGCGGTATATCTCAGGTAAGCTATTAATGTATTCGTCGGATATTGGCATTCATACCTCTTTTATACTGATTATGAAAGGTTAAAATAGATCGCCGCCTAAGCCTCGACAAGGAAGCCAGAGCGTCTTACAGGTTCAAGTGCGATTCCCAAAACACCCTTGGTGTCGTGTAGTTAGATTCGCACTCTTTCTCGTCCATGCTCGCAATCTACTTTCCAGCGAGGAACCATGCCCCCTAGCACTTCCCTCCATCCCACCGCTTATGACCCGCTCATTGACCTAGCCTTGCGGGAGGACCTCGGTGCTGTAGATGTAGAAGCCGATCTGACCGCTGCTTGGACCGTGGCGAGCAATGCCGAAGCTCGCGCTCGCATCATCGCCCGCCAAGCCGGCGTCGTCGCTGGCATCGAAATCGCTCGCGCAGTATTCGCCCGTCTCGACCAAAACGTTGCCGCATGGGCCGACGTCGCCGACGGGGACGAAGTAGCAGCAGGCCAGACCCTCGTCCGCTTGCAGGGCCGCGCTCGCTCGCTTTTGGCCGGGGAGCGCACCGCGCTCAATTTTCTGCAACAGCTTTCGGGCGTGGCCACTCTGACCCAGCGCTATGTGGAGGCCCTAACCGGCACGACCACCCGCATCACCGACACCCGCAAAACCACCCCGGGCTGGCGGTACTTACAGAAGTGGGCCGTGCGCTTGGGCGGCGGAGTCAATCACCGCATGGGCCTGTACGACGCCGTGCTGATCAAGGAAAACCACGCCGCCGCCGCGGGTGGCGTCCGCGCTGCCATCCGCAAGGCACGGGGCCAAGCAGCACCGATTTACGTGGAAGCCGAAAATCTCGGGGAGGTTGAGGAGGCCCTTGCGGGCGGCCCGGACCGCATCCTGCTCGACAACATGGACGCGCCGACCCTGCGCCGGGCCGTAGCAATCATCCGCGCCGCCAATCCCGCCGTTGAGATTGAGGCCACCGGCGGTTATACCTTGGCGACCGTGCGCGAGGCCGCTGCCGCTGGCGTGGATCTCGTCTCGATCGGTGCTTTGACGCATTCGGCACCGGCGTTGGATCTGAGCATGCTTTTTGAGGAATAGAAACTATCTCATAAATGCCACCAATCCCATAGGGATCAGCCTCTGCACTGGTCTAAACGACGGGCGACCACAAAGGGCGCCCCTATTTCTGACCGTCCCGCCATTTGTAGTAGGGATTGAGTACGAGGTTGGCGTTGTAATAGCGTGGATCGTCCGATACTTCGACGCCGGCCCAAGGCGGCTTTTCCACGGCCTCTTCCCGGCTGCTCAGCTCGACTTCGGCCAGCACCAACCCCTCATTTTCTCCAGAAAATACGTCAATGGACCAGACCTTGCCCGCCCAAGGCAGAGTGTAGCGCGTCTTTTCGATGTGGGGCCGCTGGCACAGGGTTGTTAGGATGCTCTCGGCGTCTTGGTGCGGGATTTCGCATTCGTACTCGCGGCGCGCGATGCCGCTAGTCGCCCCCTTGAGCGTGAGCACCGCCCGCTCCCCTTCAATTCGTACGCGCACCACGCCTCCGTCTTGGGTGGGAATGTAGCCCTGCCGAAAGGCGATGCCCTCTAGCTGGCTGAAGCAAGAGCAGTCGGCCACGAGGTACTTGCGCTCGATTTCCCAGGACATCGCTTAGTCGGAAGCGGCGCGGTCGATGAGGCTGTGTCGCTCTGGCCCCACGGAGACGTAGCGAATGCGGCAGCCGACGAGCCGTTCGATTTCCAGCACATAAGCGCGCGCCGCTGAGGGCAAATCGCCAAAGTGCCGATGCGAACGGATGTCTTCTTGCCAACCCTTCATTTCTTGATAGATGGGTTGCGCTTTGTCCAAAACCGGATTCAAGGGGAATTGATCTACGCGCCGTCCATTGCACTCATAGTGCGTACAGATGAGCAAAGGATCGAGGCCGGACAAGCTATCGAGCTTAGTCAGGGCGATTTCCGTGGCTCCTTGCACCTGGGCACCGTAGCGCGAGGCGAGGGCGTCGAAGTGGCCAATCCGGCGGGGCCGGCCCGTGGCCGCGCCGTACTCGTACGCCGTTTCGCGAAGGTCGCCAGCTTGTTCGCCTTCCATTTCGGTGGCAAAACTACCGGCCCCAACGCAAGAGGAGAAAGCCTTCATCACGCCGATAACTCGATCTGGGAAGTGGCCGATGAGGCCGCCGCCAATGGGGGCAAAAGACGCCAGACAACACGAAGACGACGTATAGGGATAGATGCCGTACACGACGTCGCGCAATGCGCCTAATTGGGTCTCGAACAAAATGTTGCTCCTGCGTTGTGCGGCTTCTTTGAGCAGGCTCGCGGTGTCGCAGATCAGATCCTTGATTTGCTCGCCATAGGATAAGACGTACTCCAGCACCTCGCTGTATTGTATGGCGTCTTGGCGTCCGTACACGCCAGCGGCGATCAAGTTCTTCCACTCCACGAGGGGCCTGAGCCGTTCCTTGAGGCGATCTGGGTACAGCAATTCGCCGACTTGGATGCCCTTCTTGAGGAAGCGATCGCCGTACGCTGGGGCAATGCCGCGCTTCGTCGAGCCAAAGGCGTGCTGACCCAGCCGCTCTTCTTCCCATTCGTCTTCTATCCTGTGGAAAGGAAAGCAAATAGTCGCCCGATCAGACAACCGCACTGAGCCGGTTGCAATCCCGGCTGCGGACAGATCGTTTAGTTCTTCTGCCAAGACTTGGAGGTCAACGACCACGCCCGGCCCCAACACGTTGACCACCGCCGGGTTGAAGATCCCCGAGGGCACCAAGTGCATCTTAAAAGTGCCGCATTCGTTTACTACGGTGTGGCCGGCGTTGGCTCCCCCTTGGAAACGGACGACGACATCCGCGTCTTGAGCTAGATAGTCGATCATCCGACCCTTTCCTTCATCTCCCCAATTCGTCCCACAAACGACCGATATGGTCATGGCGTATGTTCCTTTAGGTGGTTGGCCAACCCGCGGGCTAAATCGCCGCGCAAAACGCCGATTACTTGGGCGTCCTCGCGGCCAAAGCCCTGAGTTAGCACTTGCATTGCCTGTACTTGAAAGATGCGCGTGCCGCTGCGCTCTAGGCGAGCCAACTCGCGCAGCGTGTGCTGTGCGAGCTGGCTGCTGGCAAATACAAAGGCCAGTCCCTTGGCGCGGCGCACGGCCGACAGGCCGACGACCGTAGCCCCAAAGCGGCAGCCGATCCCCAAGAGCGCGGACAGTTGCGCCGATGGGTTGAGGTGGGGCAGTACCTGCTCAGACAAAGGCTGGCGCAATGGGCACCGACCCACGCGCTGCCGAAATGTTGGCTGCTTCGAGTACCCCGATTACCCGGCCCGCGGATTCGGGGGTAATGACGAGATCGGCGCGGCCTTGCAGGTGCGCGAAAACGTTTTCGTAGTACGCGTCCCAATTGGACTCGGCGAAGGGCACCTCGGTGCTCATCTGGCGGCCGTTGATCATCGCCTTGACGAGAAATTTGCCGCCCGCATCCTCGATCGCGCCCTGTGTGCCCAGCACCCGCCAGCGCGGCTTCGGGCTCATCGACAGGTTGGACATCGTCAGGGTGACTGTGCAGCCGCTTTGGAAGCGCAGCGTGTATTCGGAGTGGTCCTCGTTGTCGTATTTTTCCCACGCTAGATTTTTGACTTGATAGCCGCTGACCGAGGCGATTTTTTCCGGGACGATATTCAAAATCCAATCCGTAAAATGCGCCCCCCAGTCGTAGATGGCTCCGCCGGAGATTTTGCGATTGGAGCGCCACCAAGTCCCCTGCTCTCCATAGCCGTAAAACCCGGCCTCAATGCGGAAGACGCGGCCGATGATTTGCTCTTTGAGGATTAGATCGCGCAACACTACAAAGTCGCCGTCCCAGCGCCGGTTGTGAAACGTCGAGATCAGGGCCTTGTTTTTTTTGGCCGCCGTTTGCATGCGTTTGACTTCGGCACTTGTAATAGCAAGGGGCTTCTCGCAGACCACGTGTACCCCAGCGTCGAGGCACTGCACCGCTAGCTTAGCGTGCGTGTTGTGCGGGGTGATGATCGTCACTAAGTCCAAGTTCGCGCTCCGCAGCATGGTGCCGACGCGGCCGTAGGTTTTGATGCCGGGGAAGTCCTCTTCCGCTACTTGGCGCCGCTCGGCATCCAGTTCGCAAACAGCGGCTACTTCTATGCCTTCGTTTTTGGCCATGGAGGTCAAGTGCAACTGACCCATATTGAACGCGCCGCCGTAGCCTATGACACCGACGCGGAAGTGCTCTTGTTTTTTTGCCGCCACAGTGTGTTCCTTTGTTAAAAGTTTATGCCGCGAATTTGCAAAATGCCGCTGTGCGCGTCAATGAGGTTGGTTTGTCCACGCCCTAGCCTTTTGTTATGTTGTCCCCTCCACAATTTAGTCCCCATACGACAGATGGAAACAAAACTAACGAGAAAAGACCTAGCTTTTATCGGCGGCTGTTTGCTCGTCGCCGCCGCGAGCTTGGTCGTTGGAGTCCACTACTTCTATCGGGCCTTTCCCGAAGCCTCAATCGACTTCCGCGTCACCCGCGACGAAGCGAAGATGCAGGCGGCCGATTTCCTCGCCGCCCGCGGCTTTGACCTCGCCGACTACCGCCACAGTGCCATTTTTCGCTACGATAACCAGACCAAGACCTTCCTCGAGCGCGAGCTGGGTCTCGAGGGGGCTACGCAGGTCATTGGCGATCCCGTGCAGTTGTGGCGCTGGAGCAACCGCTGGGTGCGGGAACTGGAAAAGGAGGAGTTCCAAGCTACGGTTACGACTTCTGGCGAGCTCGTCAGTTTTAGCCATCTCATTGAGGAAGAAGCGCCCGGCGCGAGCCTCGAAGAAGCCGAAGCCCGCCGTTTGGCCGAGAGCTTTCTCATCGGCGAGCTTGGCCGCGACCTCGCCGCGCTCGACTTCGTAGAAGCGCAGGCTCAGGAGCGACCCAACCGCATCGACTACACCTTTAGCTGGAAGCTGCGCGACTTCGCCGTTGGCGAGGCCCACTACCGCTTCTACGTGCGCTTGCAAGGCGACGAGATCGGCGGGTTTGGCGAGTACCTCAAAATCCCCGAGGCCTGGGAGCGAGACTACGCCGAGTTGCGATCGCGCAATGAGACCACGGGCTTGGTGGCCGGAACCTTACTCATCCTGACCGTGCTAGCGATGCTGGTCTCGTTTTTTGGCGGCGTCCGAGCCCGAGACATTCGCTGGAAGACCGCGGCGATCTTTGGGGCCATTGCCGCGGTCCTAACCCTGCTAGCCCAACTCAACAATTTGCCGCTGACCGCGTTTAACTACGACACGACCGATACATACGGGTCTTTCCTGACGGGTCAGCTGCTCACCAGCCTGTTCGCCGCTGCTAGCCAAGGCATCCTCATCTTCTTTCTCACAGCGGCTGCCGAGCCTTTGTACCGGCGCTACTACGCGAACCAAATCCAGATCGGGGGCCAGTTTACGCCAGCGGGTCTGCGCACGAAGCGCTTTCTCCTCGGCACCATCCTCGGTTTGGCCATGACTCCGGCCTTCTTGGCCTACCAGGTCCTCTTTTACATCACAGCCGAGCAATTCGGTGCTTGGACCCCAGCGGACATTCCCTATAGCGAGATGGTCAACACGTATATCCCGTGGATCATGGTGCTGTTGATCGGCTTTATGCCCGCGGTCTCCGAGGAGTTCATATCCCGGGCGTTTTCAATTCCCTTCCTCCACAAATACCTCAAGTCGCGCTGGGCCGCAGTCTTTATTGCAGCCCTTATATGGGGGTTCGCCCATGCCGGCTATCCGCAACAGCCCTTTTACATCCGCGGCCTTGAGGTGGGCGTCGCCGGTATTGTCGTCGGCTATATTTTCCTCCGCTTCGGGATTCTCGCCCCCCTCGTATGGCACTACACGATCGATGCCCTGTACACGTCCTTAATCCTCTTCCGCTCGTCCAACAGCTACTTCGTCGCTTCAGCGGCCTTGTCGGCGGGCTTAATGCTCCTGCCCTTGGCAGTGGCGCTCGTCCTCTACCTGCGGCAGCGCCGCTTTGCCGACCCGACGCTCCTGCTCAACAAAAGCGCTGCGCCCGCAGCCCCGGATGCCGGCGCGGACGAGCCTACAACAGTGCAACAGCCCGCAGCCTTGGCCCCCGCGTTTGCCTATACCCCGCTGTCTAAGCGGCGCATGGGTTGGGCTGCCGCGGTAGTCGTGGCCTCGCTGGGCTTTTTTGCCCTCGACTACGAAGAGCCGCTCGACTTTGTCGATGTTCATCTGACTCGGGGCGAGGCCGAGGATAAGGCCATTGAGCATCTAGCGGCGACCGGCGCGGATGCCTCGGCATACGAGGTGGTCACCTACTATCAAAACCAACCGAGCACGATGGCGATCCGGTACATCCTAGAGCGCGACTCGGTGGCCGTCGTCAACCGCCTATACCAAGAAGATCTTTTGGCTAGCTTGTGGGTGACGCGCTTTTTCCGCTACGGAGAAAAGGAGGAATACAGGGTCGCCGTCCATCCAGAAGACGGCTCCCTCTACAGCATAAATCATCTGCTAGCCGAAGAGGCCGAGGGTGCCGACCTTGAAGAGGCACAAGCCGAGGCAATAGCCGTCGATCATCTGCGCACCTACGGTTTTGACATCGATCTCCTCAAACTCAAGGAATCCTCTTCAGAAAAGCTCCCCAACCGCCGCGATCACCGCTTCGTCTTTGAGGCCGCTGAGGGCGACGAGCGCAACGTCGATGAGTTGCGCTATCGGGTGCGGGTCAAAGTCGCTGGCGACGAGCCGGTTTCTATCTATCGCTTCCTCCACGTGCCCGAGGCTTGGGAGCGCGAGTACAATGAGAGCACCACGCTCAAAACCGCGCTTTTCGGCCTGCTCATCGTCTTAATTGCCGCCGTAGTGCTGCACGGCCTGTGGCTACTCGTGCGTCGCGTGCGAAACGAGGGCATAGATTGGGCACCACTGGTCAAAATCGCCGCAGTGGGCGCGGCCTTCTTCCTACTCAACTTTCTCAATGGCCTGTCGGTTATCGAACGCGCCTATGATACCCGCCTCACGCTGTCGATCTTTACCATTACTCAGATACTCAGCATTGTCTTGGGCAGCTTGGGGATCGGCTTGATGATTCTCGCAGCTCTCGGCTTGGCCACCAGCCTCTATCCAGACTGGCCGGCGCGCTTGCGGGCCGTGCGGCGCATGCCCGAATTCCGCGATGCTGTTGTCGGGGTCGCGCTAGTCCTCGTTGCCGGAGCGGCGTGGCAGCACTTGCGCGGCTACATAGAGAGCCGCTTCATTGCCTCCGACCCGAGTCTCGGCCTTGGGCTGCCCTCTGAACTGGACCAGTATTTGCCTTTTTGGAATCCCCTGTCCGACGGCGCAATGGGGGCCATCTTCGTCCCGATTGTCGCGGGCCTAGTGCTCTACTATAGCCGCGTCGTTGTAAAAAAGAGACTCTACGCAGTCGTGGTGGGCTTGGGAGTGGGCTTGATTATGTCTGGCAGCAATGCCGGCCACTTCGACGAATTCCTCTTTGAGTTGTTGGCGTTTGTCTCCAGTGTTGGCTTCGCCGTAGCCGCAATCGTCTTGGTCTTGCGGAACAACCTCCTCGCCTACGCGCTATTGGGGTTTGCCCCGGTCCTCTCGGCGGTCAAGAGCCTCAACGCGCTGTCCGCTCCGGCCTATCAGTTGCAAGCCGGCGTCCTGTTGCTGCTGGCTCTTGTGGTAGTCTTCTGCCTGTGGTGGCACTTGGGCAGAAAGCGCGAGGCATCCTAGGCGCAGATGATGGAGCTTACTCTGCTGTGGGAATGGTTCGTGCGCCTAGTGGCGTGGATCCCGCGCTTCCCCATCGCCGCCGCGGCAGCGTACGTCCTCTTCTATTGTACAACGCTAGCCTTGGTCGCCCTTGTACATCGGCACTGGTGGCGCGTCGTTTGGTTCCGCCGCGTACTCTACTGGCAGTTTCCCGTAGCCCTATTAGGCGTGGCGTTCTGCGTCCTGAGCCGCTACCGCGATGCGCCTTGGCTCTGGGCCATCGGCATGGGCCAGTTCTCGGCCCTCACTCTTTACCTCGGGGCCTTCCTCGTTGCCGCATTGCTGGTGACGCCGGTCGTCTTGGGCGTTTTGCTCTACGACCGCTTGCGGCAAGGGGGGACGGAGGGGCCTAGCTCGTTTGAGCGGCGGCGTTTCCTCAGCCGCGGCCTCGCTGTGGTGCCCGCTCTCGGGGCGGCGGGCGTTAGCCACGGCATCTACACCTCTTACACTCGCGTGCGCATGCCTGTGGTGCCGCTTTGCTATCCCGACCTGCCCGCCGATCTAGAGGGCTTGAAGATCCTCCATCTCAGCGACATCCACATTGGGCCGTACATCCAGCTTGCCGACCTTGAAGCCCTGCTCGCGCGCGCGGCCCAAGCTGCACCGGACATAGTTTTGATCACTGGTGATATATGCGATCACAACCCGGAGTACTTGGCGGCCCTGCGCCTACTCGAAAGCGTTCCGGCTCGGCTTGGGGCCTACGCCAGCTTGGGCAACCACGAGTACATGCGGGGCATCCGCCGCATCCGCCAGCACTTCGACCAGACCGCGATCCCCTTACTCGTGGACGAAGGGCTGGCGGTGCCTGTGGGCGCGGCGACTCTCTACCTCGGCGGGGTTGACGACCCGCACTTCCTGCGCAGCCCGGCGTCCTACGGGCAACTCCGCAACTCGGTAGAAAAGGCTGTAAGCGCGTCGCCGAGCGATGCCTTCACCGTGCTGCTGAGCCACCGCTCGCAAGCCCTCGACTACGCCGCGCCCCTCGGCGGTACCGACCTGATTCTGGCCGGCCACACGCATGGTTTCCAGTTCGGCTTGGCCGGCCGCAGCGTTTTTGAACCGTTTTTCCCGCAGCGGTACATTTGGGGTCACTACAAAAAGGGAACCACCCAACTCTACACTACAGCCGGAGTTGGGCACTGGTTGCCCTTCCGCTTCGGCTGCCCACCCGAGGCCCCGATTATCACCCTGCACCGGGCCTAAAGAAAGGAAATTACGATGCGCGTACTCGTAACCGGCGCAGCCGGCCGCGTCGGCTTCACAGTGGCCCGTGGCCTCGAGGACCGCCACGAGGTGCGCGGGCACGACCGCGTACCCATGCCCGACCTCGCCGATACGGTCGTCTCCGACCTCGCCGATTTCGACGCCATGCTAGAGGCCACGCACGGCGTGGACGCGGTTGCTCACATTGGAGGCCTGGCCGGCGGCCACGAGTGGGAGACCATGCTGCAGAGCAATTTCATCGGCACGTACAACGTGTTTGAGGCCGCTCGCCAAAACGGCGTCAAGCGCGTCGCCTATGCCAGTCGCGCCGGGGTCTTAACGCTCTATCCGCGCAGCATCCGCCGCACGGTCGAGATGCCTACCACTCCGGTGGGCATCTACACGGTCAGTAAGGTTTTCGCCGAGGCCCTAGCCCATTCTTTTGCCCATCAGCACGACATGGAATTTGTCTGCGTGCGCATCGGCAACTTCAACCTCGAGCGCGACCAACCCGAACACCCGCACCATCTCAGCCACGGCGACTGCGTGCGGGTTTTTGAGCAGGCGCTGATTCATCCGGGCGTAAAGTTTGAAATCGTCTTTGGAGTGTCGGGCAGTAACTGGCCGCTTTACGATGTCGAACACGGCAAAAGGGCGATTGGTTACGAGCCGCAGGATTATTCGGAGGTGCCGGAGGAGGAGTGGGGGAGGTAAGGCTGCTTAGACCACCAATGAGACGCCGATGGCGGTAAAGCGCGTTGATTGGTGAGGCACTTTCACTTCACGAGCCTCAGCATAGGCAACATCGCAAATGTCCAAGTCAAGACTCCATGCCGGCTATGCTGAAGCAGAAGGAGTTTTCTCGGGGATATATGGCTAAGAAGCTGGGGGCAGGGAGTAGGCACAATTACTTGTACAGCTCAATCGAGAACATCCTATAGCCACGCCGCTCATAGAATCGATACGTGCGCAACCAGTCTATGTTATTTGAACCAACCATGGAGCGGCTAATTCCCTCCGATGCTGATCTTGATAGCCACGCCTCGATGAGTCGATCTCCAACTCCCTTTTCGCGATGGTCAACATGGACAAAGACCTCGTGAACCTCTAAAAATCGCTCGCCCTCGGATTTGAATATTGCATTTTTCCCGACTTTCCCGACTCCCGCAGCGTAAGCTATGACAACACCCTCATACTCACCGACAAAAAAATAGCCGCCGTCAAACCAAGACTGGAGACGCTTGTCGTCTTCCATTAACGCGACATAGCCGGTGTTTCGATAAACCTACGACCGAATGTACATCGTCAGTTCTTGCTGGCCTAACTTGATAACCTAGGGCGTCTGTCACCTTCTTTTTGACCTCCAAATTAGTTCCCAATGGGTCGTCGCAACGCGCGCCGGACCGCAGAATCACCCCACTAAAATCCGCACATCCCCCCGCCGCGCCGTCAGTCCCTCGGCGTCAAAATAGCCCAAAAGCGCGATGGCGCATTTGCGATTGCTGCCAATTAGCGTGCGAAATTCGGCTGCCGCAATCTCGCCATCGCGTTCGAGAAAGTCGCTCAGCAGCTTCCGCGTGCGGGCGAGGGCCTCGCAATGGATCAGCAAGCCCCCCTCCAACGCGACCACCGTCCCCAGTGCTTGCAGTGCTTGGACCATATCCGCTACCTGTGGCAGCGAGGCGTCGGGGGATTGTGCTAGCTCGGCCATCGTAGGCAAGTTGGCGAAATTCGCGGTATTGAGCCGCGCCTCCACCGCCGCCTTCAGCACCTCTTGCTCCGGGGTGAAGCAAATGCGGTGCGACGCAGCCCGCACCACGGCCCCGTCCAGCGCGACCCGCCCTGCTTCCTCCAAGTAGCGCAACACGCAGTCGAACAGTTCGGGCTGGATGTAGCGCGCACTCAAATTGCGCAGCGCCTCGCGGGGCAAGCCCAACTTGAGCGGCTGGGCGCGGTGAAAGCGCGCGAGCGCGGTCTCGATCTGTGCGCCCCAGTGCTCGCACACGTCCAGATGCAAAACGTGCGCTGGCCCCTCCGACACCACGCGCACGGCGCGACCAGCGGCTACGAGCGCGTCTATCCAGTGCGCCAACCGCTCCACGCCAATGCCCATCTCGCCGGCCAGCACCTGCTGGCTCTTGAGCTGGTCGTCCGCGTGGCGGAGCCAGCACTCGACGACTTCGGGCAGGTCGGCACGGGCCAACGCCTGCAAGTGCGCGAGCAACGCTGGCTCGAAGCGCCGGTGCTTGGCCGGGTGCGGATTGAGTACGCGGCCGCCGCCGATAGTGAGCGCGGGCGAGTACCGGCGCAGCACAAAGCGGTCGCCCCACGCCGCGACTACGGGAGCCTCCAAGCGAAGCTGGGCGAAACCCTCCTGCCCGGGCGTCAAGGGCTTGGCATTGGGAAGCACGACCCGCGCCATAATCTCCCGCGTACCTAAGTGCAGGCGCACGCGGGTGCGCGACGCCATGGTCATGGGGCTTGAGGCGAGGAGCTGCACTTGGGCGTCTAGCATCTGCGTGGGACGAAAAAACCCGGGCGCGACCAGCGAATGACCGCGCGCGATTTGGCCCTGCTCTACGCCGGCCAAATTGATCGCGATGCGGTCGCCGGCCCGCACCTCTTGTACCGTCGCGCCGTGCTGTTGCAAGCGGCGTACGCGCGCCACCCGACCTTCGGGCGCGATCTCGACGCGGGCACTCTCGGCCAAGGCCCCGGCCTGCACCGTACCCGTACAGACGAGACCAAAGCCCTTGACCCCAAAGGCCCGATCTACGGGCAGGCGAAACGGCGCGTCGGTGCGCTTGGCCGCGGTGCTCGCGGCCATGGCCAACAGCCGCTGCCGCAGCGGGTCAATGCCCGCGCCGCTGAGCGCAGAGACGCGAAAGATCTCGGCCTGCGCCAAAAAAGTTCCATGCACAAACTCCCGCACCTCTTCCTCCACCAAGTCCAACCACTCCTCTTCCGCTAAGTCGGCCTTGTTGATCACCACCACCCCGCGTTCGACCCCCAAAAGCTGTAGCACGTCGAGATGCTCCCGCGACTGCGGCATCACCCCGTCGTCCGCGGCAATAACCAGCATGGCCACGTCAATGGTGCTGACGCCCGCGACCATGGTCTTGACGAAGCGCTCGTGTCCGGGCACGTCGATGATCGTGGCCTGATCCCCCAAAAAGGCAAAGCCGAGTTCAATGGTAATCCCCCGCGCCCGCTCTTCTGGAGCTTGGTCGGTATCCATGCCGGTCAGGGCCTTGACCAACAGGGTTTTGCCGTGGTCAATGTGCCCAGCCGTGCCAATAACAGTGTGCGCCATCTGCTCAAAGTCCTATGTTGACGTGCTCTTCTTGGCGTATATTATGTCCAATTCCGCGCATACAACTAAGGAACTTCTCCATGTACCTCAAGCACCTGCGTCCCTACCAACTCACAGATGCGGCGGCCCAAGGGCATCCCCTGCTAGTGCCGGCTGGCTGCATCGAGACTCACGGCCCGCACATGGCCATCGGCCACGATACCCTCATCGTCGAGGAGATTTGCGACCGCGTAGCTGCACGGACCCCTTCCGTGATTGCCCCGTCGTTTGACTACGGCCCCACTGGCTATGCCCTCGGCGGCCCGGCCGACGGGACCATTGACCCAGACTACGATGCCTTTGGCCGCTTGGCCAAGAGCATCCTGCGCAACTTTATCGAGATGGGCTTCCGCAAAACCTACGTCATCATCATGCACCAAGGCATGGGCGGCCCCCTCGCCTTGGCCTTCAGCAAGGCCGCGGCCGAGCTGGCATTCGAGCAGGTGCTCGCCGAGGGGCACCCACGCGGCTGGTGGGGCGACCGCGACGCGCTCGACCGGGCTAGCTCTTGGGGCGGGCGCATAGAAGTGCAGCCCATGATCCTCCCGGAATCGAGTCCCCCGGCTGGGGGAGATCACGCCGGATACAATGAGACCTCCTTCCTGCTCGCCGCACGCCCCGAACTCGTGGAGCAAGACCGCCTCGGCGACGACCCGCCTTGGTATTGCCAGCAAGACGAAGCGCGAAACAGCTACGCGGCCAACGCCGAACACGGCCAGGCCATGATCGCGGCCGTCGTCGAGGCGTGGGTCGCCAAAATCGACCAGGAGCGCTAGAATGGCCCAAGTACTGACCGTGCATCCCGACCGCCTCAAAGGCCGCCACATCCAGCGCGCCACCGAGGTGCTCCGCCAAGGCGGCGTCATCGTCTATCCCACCGATACGATCTACGGGCTTGGCTGCGACATCACCAACAAGCAGGCGATTGAGCGCGTGCAGCGCATCAAGGGCCGCAATAAAAAGAAGCCCATGTCCTTTGTGTGCGCCGACCTGACCCACATCAGCGGCTACGCCCGCGTCTCCAACTACGCCCACCGCATCCTCAAGCAGTGCCTGCCGGGCGCGTACACCTTCGTGTTGCCGGCTACCCGCCAGACGCCGCGCATCCTCCAAACCAAACAGAAGACCATCGGCCTGCGGATTCCCGATCACCCGGTGCCGCTGGCCTTGGTCCGCGCCCTTGGCCAACCCATCCTGAGCACGAGTGCCAACTACGCCGATCAAGAAGTGCTGGCCGAGCCGTGGGCCTTGGAGGAAGAGCTGGGGCCACAGGTGGATTTGATCTTGGAGTGCGGGCCGCTGCCCGTGGAGGCTTCGAGCGTGGTGTCATTGGTGGGAGATCGAGCCGAAGTGTTGCGGGCGGGCAAAGGGGATTTGCGCTTGTTTGCCGAGGAAGATTAGCAGCGCGTCCTCGGAGAAGACGATTCGGAATTATCTCAACGTCTGTGTTACTTTCGTCATCGACGGAGATCGTCCGCAGGTACTCTTTGAGAAACCGATCTTTCAGATGACTGCTCAACTATTATCAGATAGGCTATTCAAATGACTGACATCGCAAAACTCATAGAACAACTAAAAGAATTCGACGCGCTGCGCAATGACGATAAAATAAAAACAGGTACTGTTGATCGCATCGAACCGCAATACGCAGATGAGTGGCCTGATCAACTACACTCGTCCATCCGCGATGCACTAACCACTATTCGGCCATATCGTCATCAGGCCGACGCTATTATCAAGGCACTAAGTGACGTAGACGTGGTTATGGAATCGCCTACCGCCAGTGGAAAGACGCTGGCATTCACCGCACCAATGCTCGACTCCTTGATGCGAAATAAGGGATCCCATGCGTTAATGATCTATCCCATGAAGGCATTGGCTTTTGACCAAAGGGAGCAGATTCGGAACGTCTGCGAACCGCTTGGGATTGAATCGTGGCCCTACGACGGCGATACTGAAGATCAAGACAAACAATTGTTAAGAAAAAACCCACCGCAAATTTTGATGACCAATCCTGAATATCTGAATACGTCGTTTCTGATGTGGAAGGAACAGTGGAAAGAATTTCTGCTGAATCTGCGTTATTTAGTCATTGACGAAATGCACGAATACCGGGGCTTTTTCGGCGGCAACGTGGCACTTTTGCTGCGGCGATTCTTTCTGCACCTAGAGCGGATTGGCGCGTCTCCCCGTGTGTTCCTCTCAACGGCAACCTGTGCCAACCCTGCTGAGCACGCCAAGAAGCTGACAGGACGGGATGTAGAACTCGTATCAGCGAGAGAAGTATTTCGTCCGAAAAGGCATTTCATATTTGTCAACCCTGATAATATTCCCGACTTCAGGTATAGAGAGATTCTCCGATTACGAGTAGAGCACGCCGCTCTAACCGTTCTTGCCGAGAGATTGCAGGCACTGGTATTTTGCCCGACAAAGCGATTCCTTGAAGACGCCTTTCGCAACTGCCAGCGCAAGGCCGAAGAACGCGGGATAGACCGAGAGAGGATATCTGCGTTCCACGCCGACTTAAAGAACGAAGATCGGCAGGATATACAGCAGAAAATCAAATCGGGCAACATCAGCGTGGTGTTTACGACCAATGCCTTGGAACTTGGATTGGACATCGGCGGATTGGACGGAATTATACTGGCCGGATTTCCGTCCAATATTATGTCCGCTTGGCAGCAAATTGGGCGCGCTGGGCGCGGTTGGAACAAGGACTCATTTGTGTTGTTCTATGCTATGAACGATCCGATTGACCGCTTTTTCGTGGATAATTTGGATGCTTTTCTGAACAAGCCCTTTGACGAATTGGTGGTTGACCCGGAGAACGAACAACTGATCGAGAATCACCTCGCCATGCTCATAGCAGAAACCGACGGAAAATTGTCTCCCTCGGACAAATCCATCCTCGGCAGTGCATTCTATGACAAAGCGAAAAATGACCGAGGAAAGCCTGTCAAAGGTTATCAACCACACCCTCGTCTGAATATGCGTGGCGGAATCGGGCAGTCTTTCAAGTTGAAACGCGGGAATGAGAAAGTGGGTCAAATCTCGGCCATGCGGCGATTCCGCGAAGCCTACATCGGTGCCATATTTACCTTTTTTGGCCAGAAGTACCGCGTACATTCCCACGGACAGGATACCGTTGTCTTGGCTGAGGTTGAGCCGAATCTGAAGACTGATGCTGGTTTTTTTGCAGTACTGTCTCGAAAGGACATTTTTGAAGGATATGCTTATGGAGACATTGAGGTCTATTATGGTTCGCTGAATCTCGTGGTAAACTTCACTGGCTACAAGTTGGTAGACGAGCTCACAGAAGAAGAGAAAGACTCTGTCCACTCTAGCGAGGCACATTATGAAAATAACCTGCACGCCTTCTGGATAGACTTTCCGACAGATGAATGTACCATGCCGGGATTGGTGCGCTAGAACACATGATCCGAGTCGGTGCCATGTTTGCAATTCCGGCTGACCGGTTTGACACCAGTACTTACTCGAAGACTAACGACTATCCCACAGCCTATTATTACGAAAATTATTCCGGCGGTATTGGCGTTGCCAAAAAACTGTTCGAGGTATGGAAAGAGGCTCTAAAAAAAGGGATGGAGATTGCCAGCAATTGCAAATGCGAGTCGGGATGCCAGAATTGCATTGAGCCGGCCAAGTCCTACAACATCGGCAACGAGGATATCTCTAAAATGCGCGGCATTGAACTGGCAAATAATCTTCTTGCAGCAGTGGAGCGCGGCCCCGACCACCAATTCGACAACGGACGAATGGTTCCATTGTAACAGCAAATATCGGTGTGTACGCCCAAGCCAGTACACCCAAACCATCATCCCCTCCACTCGCTATGAGGACTAAAGGATGATTGCAGCCCTCTCTCTGTGCGCTTTTCTCGCCGTTAGCACTGCCCACGCGGAATACGCTGAGCGCGGAGAATTCGCGCTCGCCCCTTCCGGTGCGCTCGACATAGGACTCTACGGATACGCCAATCCCGCGCTGCTCAGCTATGTCGAGGGTTTGGAGCAGGGGTTCGCTTGGTCAGACAGCAGCTCCGTCCATTCGTGGGGCCTTTTTACGGCCGTGCCCCGTTTGGGGTTTGGGATGGTAAACGGCCGCCGCGACCGCGAGTACCGGGCTGGACTCAGCAGCGGCGACCGCGACTTCAGCCTCGGGGTGGGCATGGGGTGGGGAAGTGTGCGGCACGTTGTCCTCGGGGGGCTTTGGCGGCCCGGACCGCGTCTCTCACTGGGAGGCACTTGGACTTCGACCTTTGCGGACGCGGGCCGCGAAGGAGCTGTCGATCTATCCCTGCGTCCTTGGGGAGACGAGCGGCTAACCTTGTATGCGGATTACGCGTACGCTGGTGGTGCGGATTTCTGGAGCACCGGAGCCATAGTCGGGTTGGGGCCGGGACTGGCGCTGACCGGGCGCTTCTTCTCAGACCGCGCCCTGAGCGTTGGCTTGCGCATCGGGCTGGGCGGAGCCGATTTCCAAGCGCAGACGCGGGGACGCGCCTTGCAGACCTATGCGGTGCGCCTCGGAGCGCAGCGGGGGAACCTGTTCCAGCCGCGGGCGCGCTACTTGTCGCTGGAATTGTCCGGGCCGGTTGGCCACCGCCGCTTTGCCTTCTTCGACAACTCGCAGAGCCTGCTCGACCTAATCGCCTTGCTGGAGCGCGTGCGCCGCGATCCCTCGATCAGGGGCCTTGCTATCAATGCTTCAGGCCTGCGGATTAGCCCGGCGCTCGGCTGGGAACTGCGGGAGAAGCTGCGCCAAGTCCGCGCTGGGGGGCAGCGGGTCGTGGTGTACATCGACCGCGTGGACATGTACGGCTATCACTGGGCCTCGGTGGCCGAGCACTTGGTGCTCGACCCGGCCGGCGCGGTTGGCTTGCAGGGCTATGTGGCGGGACACACGTACTTCAAGGGCGCACTGGACAAGCTCGGGATTGGCTTTGACGAGTGGCGGCTTTTCCAGTACAAGTCCGCGACCGAAGCATACGTCCGCCGCGACCTATCCGCGGGCGAGCGCGAGCAGCTAACGGCCCTGCTCGACGACTGGTACGCTCTCGCCCGCCGCGACATCAGCACCGCTCGCTCGCTTGCGCCCGAGCACTTCGACCGCCTCGTGGAAGAGACCGCAGTCTTCCTGCCTCAAGAGGCCCTCAACGCCGGCTTAGTGGATCGCCTCGGACGCTGGAGCGAAATCGACCGCATGGTTGAGGCCCTCAATGTCGTCGCGGCCGATTCGTACGCACGGCCAGCCAACCGGCGCTGGGGGCAGCGCAAGCGCATTGCCATTGTCTATGCGCTCGGCATCTGCGCCATGGACACCGGCATTGGTGCGCGGCGGCTCGTCGGCGAGATAGCCTCGGCCTGCGCGGCGGCAGACGCCATGGTGCTGCGCGTCGATTCTCCGGGCGGAGACATCCTGCCCTCGGCGCTGGTGGCCGACGCCGTGCTGCAATGCCGCGAGCACAAGCCGGTCATCGTCTCGCAGGGCTACCTCGCGGCTTCGGGCGGCTACATGCTCTCGCTGCCCGGTGATGCGATCGTCGCCGCACCCAACACCATCACCGGCTCGATTGGGGTTGTTGCCGGCTGGGCGTACAACAAAGGTCTCAAGGAAAAGCTCGGCTTGAGCACGAGTCGCGTACAGGTGGGTCGCCACGCAGACTTGCCTTTTGGCATGACCCTGCCCCTGCTCGGCCTGCGCTTGCCAGACCGCACCCTCAGTGCCGACGAAAGTGTACGCATGGAGCACACCATCCGCTCGCTGTACGCGGACTTTGTCGCCAAGGTGGCCAACAGTCGCCACATCGCGCCAGACTCGGTCGAAGTCATGGCCCAAGGCCGCGTCTGGAGCGGCCAGCGCGCCGTACAACTCGGCCTCGCCGACCGGATTGGAGGGCTCGAAGTGGCCATCGCGCTAGCCAAGGAAAAAATCGGGCTGTCGGCGGACGCGACTGTCGAATTGATGGAGCGGCCCCGGCCCTCGCTTTTTTCGCCCTCGCTTTTTCGTCCGCGGCTTTTGGGCCTCGCTGTGCAGCCCGCCCCCGAACTTGACTACCTGCAATTTCGCCTCCAGCACAATGGCTTGCCCTTGTTGTTGGTTCCCGCCAATCATGTACCTAGCCCGGTGGGGCTGTATGGAGAGAAAACCTATGAGTAAGGAAGCCCGCGCCCTGTACGCGGATATGGGGGCGACGCCCGTGATCAACGCCCTCGGCCCGCGCACCCTCTTAGGGGGATCGTCCCCCCACCCGGACATCATCGCCGCCATGGAACTAGCCGGTCGCTACTATGTTGACATGGACGCCTTCTTGGCGAGTACGGGGCGGATCGTCGCCGACCTGCTCGGGGCCGAGGCCGCGCTGATTACCCCTGGCTGCGCGGCCGCGTTGGTCCTCGGCACGGCCGCCTGCTCAACCGGCGCAGATCCAGAGAAAATGGCCCGCTTGCCCGATTCGATCGGTATGCCCAACCAAGTGGTCATCCAAAAGGCCCAGCGCTACAAATACGACCGCATGGTGCGCCTGCCCGGCGTCTCCCTTGTGGAGGCGGGCACCGAGCAAGGCACCACGGCCGACGAACTCGCCGCCGCCATCGGCCCCCAAACGGCCGCCGTGCTCTACCCGGCCATCGACAACCCAGCCGCCATCGTCCCGCTGGACGCGGCCATTGACATTGCCCACGCTCGCGATGTCCCGATCTTTGTGGACGCGGCCTTCCGCGTCTATCCCCTAGACGGCTTGACCCAATACATCGCGGCCGGGGCCGACTTAGTCGGCTATGGTGCCAAGTACGTGGGTGCGCCCAACTCTTCGGGCATTCTCTGCGGCCGCGCCGACTTAATCGCAGCGGCTCACTTGCACAGCTTCGCCTGCTTTGAAACCCGCGACCTAGAAGGGGTTGGACGCCCGCTCAAGATCGACCGCCAAGAGGTCGTCGGCGTGGTGGTGGCTCTGCGCCGCTGGCTGGCCATGGACCACGACGCCCGCAGCCAAGGCGACGCCCGCCGCGCCGAGACCGTGCGTCAGCACTTAGGCGAACTACCCCATGTGCAAAGCTCGGTCGATGGCACGTCCTTGACCTTGACCTTGGACGAACAAGCCCTCGGCCAAACCGCCGCCGACCTAGAAGAAACCCTGCGCAACGGCAACCCCTCGGTCTGGCTCGCAGCGGCCCCGGGCCAACTTCACTTGGCGATGCCCACAGTGATCGACGGCGACGAGGTGCTCCTCGCCGCGCAAGTAAAAAAGGCGTTGGGTGGTTAGTACTCTGGAATGAGCACGGCGCAACAACAGGCCGAGGATCGGGCCTACCGCATCGGGCAACAGCAAGCGGTCAACCTCACTATATGGTCGGCAGCGGCACGATCGACGAATTCGTCAAGACGGTCCTCGAAACCAAGTCGGCGCTAATCGACCAACTCATCGAAGGCAGCGCCTTGCCCGAATATTTCCAGCGCGACGTGATGGAGGTCCTGCCCGCACCGCCCCCTGGCGCGATGGATGAGCCGCAGGTGGTGGAATTGTTGCGCGAGGCCGGGGCAGCCTTTGTCGCCGAGCAGCCCACAGTCAATCCGCAGGCCAAGTCGCGCTTGCCGTCGGCCGAGGCGGTGCGCGTGTTGGCAGGGCCAAAGCGAGCGGTGTACCGGGTGGATAGCTCGTCGAAGCCGGGGGCGTTCTACGCGTTGGAAGTGGAAGGGAACGATATAAGTTGCAGTTGTAAGGGGTTTTCTTATCGGGGGATTTGCCAACATGCGCGGGCGTTGAAGGAGGCACTGGTCAAAGGGGAGGGCCTGCCAGAGGTTTGACAAGTCCAGCAACCGTCGCGGCCGAGCTGTTCAGAAAATGTGCGCCTTTGACTATCTCTACTGCTTTGCCTGCTTTAGCTGAGCCGGGCAGAGGACAAAGTGGAATACTTTATCAACCATTATTGCGAGGAAGCGAGTGATGACTAAGATACTGAAAGCAGGCATGCTGGCGGTGGTGCTGGGCGGTCCGTCGGTCGCGCAGCACTCGCCCGGCCTCGACTGGCACCAGATCCAGACGGAGCGATTCAGAATTGTTTTTCCCGCGGCGATCACCGCCGACGCCCAGCGGGTGGCCAATACGCTGGAACACATCTACAGCCCGGTCTCCAAAACGCTGCAGGGGCCGCAAAAGCCGCTGGAGGTGGTGCTGGTCAACCAAGTGGTCCAGCCCAACGGTTTTGTTGCCTTGGGGCCGCGCCGCAGCGTGTGGTTCAGTACCCCGCCCCAGAACGCTGGGCTGCTCAGCGGCGAGTGGTACCAACTGCTGGCACTCCACGAGATGCGCCACGTGGTGCAGTTCGACCGCATGCGCCGGGGCCTTGTCCGCCTAGCGTGGGGGCTGTTAGGCGAACAGGGCCAACAACTCGCGAGTTATCTTTTGGTGCCGCCGTGGTTCTGGGAGGGGGATGCAGTGGGGGTCGAGACGGCACTGAGCCCAAGCGGGCGCGGGCGCATGCCTCGGTTCGGCTTGGACATCCGGGCCCTGCTTCTGGCGGGGCAGCGCTATTCCTACTATAAGGCCCACCATGGCTCGTACCGCGATTGGTACCCCAGCCACTACCCCCTTGGGTATTTTATGACGACCTATGTCAAGCGCCGCTACGGTCCAGAGTTGTGGGACCAAGTGATAGGCCGCACCGCCCGCTGGGGGTTCCACCCCTTCGCCTTCAGCCGTGCGCTTAGGAAACAGACCGGTGCCAGCACCGCCCAAACCTACGAGCGGACCATGGACGAGTTGGCCGGGCTGTGGCGGGCGCAGCAGCAAGACCTGCCCACGACGCCGTTGCGGATGCTCCCCGGGCAGCAGGGCCGGTCGGGCATCTGGACCAACTACGAATACCCGCAACCGCTGGCCGACGGCAGCGTGCTGGCGAGCAAGAGCGGCCTAGCCGATCCGGCGACCCTAGTGCGGCTGTACCCCGACGGCCGCGAGGAGCGCGTGCGCTTCTACCAATCCTTCGGCAGCCTCCGCCTAGCCGGCGGTAAAGTGGCTTGGAACCGCTCCACCCCGGACCGACGCTGGGGCTACCGCAACTATTCCGACGTGGTGGTGCTGGACGTCGACAGCGGCCGGATGCGCCAGATCACCCACAAGGCGAAGTTGTTCGCGCCCGCCCCTTCGCCCGATGGCGCGCGCATCGCCGCCGTTGAATTCGGACCGGACCGGCGCTGTCACTTGGTGCTGTTGGAGACTGCCAGCGGCGCGATGCAGGCCCGTTTTCCGGCCCCGGACGGGGTGTTGTGGCACACACCGGCGTGGTCGGCGGACGGACAACATATCGCCGTGGTGCGGCAGGACGAACGCGGCAACGCGCTCGAGCGCATTGACGCTGCCGATGGTCAGGGGCAGATCGTGTTGGAGCACACCCACGCCGATATCGGCTGGCCGGTCTTTTGGGGTTCCTACCTGCTGTTTGACGCCCCCTATGCGGGCATTGACAATATCCACGCTGTCCACCTGCCAAGCGGTGCCCGCTATCAAGTTACCTCCCGGCCACTAGCAGCCATCCACGCGGCAGTGGCCGGCGATTCGCTCCTGTTCCAAGAATACACCGTCAATGGCTACCGCATCGCGGCCATGCCCCTAGATCCGGCCACTTGGACGCCGGTTGAGCAGGCCGCGGACCGCCGGGTGCGCTACTACGAACCGCTGCTTGCCCAAGAGCAGGGCGGCAGCGTGTTGGCGGACATCCCGCAGATGACCTACCCGGTGCGCCGCTACCGGCCGCTGGGCCATCTGCTCAAGGTCCATAGCTGGTATTTCTGGCCCTTGCAGCCGCGCTACACTCTCGGTCTCCTGTCCAGCGATTTGCTCGATCTCAGCCGCATGAGTGGCGGGCTCGAATACAACAGCAACGAGCGCGCCTTCAGCGTCTTGGGCGATCTCAGCCTAGCGGCGTGGTATCCCGTTTTTAGCTTGGGCGGCCGTTGGGGCGAGCGGGGCGGAACCTACCAGCTCAAAGGGCAAGACGTCACTGACAAGTGGAGCGAAAAAAGCCTGCGCGTCGGCGTCGAAGTACCCTTGAATTTTTCTCGCGGCCCTTGGCAGTCTTCCGCCCATTTGGGATTGCGGGCCGAGTGGACCGATATCGCGGACAAGAACGACCCGAACCAGCCCGGTTCAAACGGCGCGTTCAAAGAAAACCAGAACGGACGCTTTGCGCCGCTGACGTACCAGCTAGCTTTCGAGCGGTCGCGCCAGCCGGCAAAGCGCGATCTGAATCCGGCTTGGGGCCAGAGCCTGCAGTTGACCTATCACCACACTCCTCTTGCGGGCGACTACGACGGCACCTTGCTGTCGGGGCGGCTGGGTCTGTTCTTTCCCGGTCTGGCGGCCCACCACAGCTTGCAACTAGAAGGTACTTACGAGTGGCAAAATCCCGCCGCCGATGCCGGGGCCAATCCCTACCGCTTTGCAAGCGAACAGACCTTTGTCCGCGGCTACGACTATCGCTTCCACCGCCGCTTTTACCAGGGGGCGGCCAACTATGCCCTGCCGCTGTTCTACCCGGACTGGAACCTAGGGGCCCTGGTGTACCTCAAGCGCCTCAAGGCCAACGGCTTTTACGACTACGGTCGCGGCGAGGATGGCTCTCGGCACACCATCTACCAAACGGCCGGAGCGGAGTTGACGGCCAATTTTCATCTCTTTTCACTGCCGATCGAATGGGATATGGGCCTGAGGTACGCCTACCGTTTTGACGACGGGGATTCGCGCTTTGGCGTGGTGTTCAACATGGGGTTTTGAGTCGGCCGCCCACGGCCCTGGGTGGCGGGGAACAGCACCTATCCTTCGGTTGCGCTTGGTGTGAGCGGCTTGGAGAGCGATTTTCTGCTGCTCGCCGTGTAAATCCCGGCCGACCGGCAAAAAATTCAGTAGCCTGAGTACGCGCTGCGCCGATATGAGGACGTTGCAAATGGACCTTTGAGTCCACTACCAGACAACCATGCCCTACGATATATCACAAGAAAAAAGAGACTGGTACCGGGAAATCTCTGCTCGATCTAGGCAGAGGAAAAAAGCAGCGATCCGCGGTGAGTTTCAACGCGACCCAAGCAGAATTAACAAGCCGGTTTTGGAGCCAAATAAACTAATGCCCCAACAGCGACAACAGGGTTTGAGGGCGATGTCCCTGTTTTCAGGGGGTGGCGGCTTGGACCTCGGTTTTGAGCGGGCCGGCTTTGAGCATGTTGCCAGTTTTGATTCATTGGAGATTTGCGGTGCCACGCTGCAGCACAATCGTCCCCAATGGAAGGTGCTATCGGGTCTAGATGGTGATGTAACAAAGGTTAATTGGGCAGCCTATCAAGGCACCGTCGATCTCATCCACGGCGGACCTCCATGCCAGCCTTTCTCGGTTGCTGGAAGACAAAATGGAAGTAAAGATACTAGGGATATGTGGCCGGCGTTTATTGACGCCGTGATGGCTATCAAACCCAATGCGTTTGTAGCTGAAAACGTTCCGGGATTGCTCGACCCTAAATTCAGTGAGTACGTGAACAAGGCGATTTTAGCACCTTTAAAACCAAGCTATCACATCGTCAAGTTCAAAGCAGTTGCCTCCGAGTTTGGCGTCCCCCAAGTGCGGAAGCGAGTCATTTTCGTCGGGTTTAGATCACCCAAAGTAGCCAATGAATTCGAGGTTCCGCAGGCAACGCACTTTCCCAACGATAGTCTGTTTTCATCGGGCAGATGTACGCTGGGTGCTAGGGCGGCTTTGGGCCTAGGCGACATTGGATTCGACTGCTTTGCACCAACGATCCGTTCTGGCTTTACTGGTCCGAGAAAGACGACTAGCATTCTAAATAGCAAGGCTAGTCAAAGGGTGTGGGAAAAACTACTGATTTGGCCGAACGGTGTGCAGCGGTCGAGAGAGGAAGCCGTGATGTTTCCCCCAGAAAACGGACATTTCAGGCTTTCCGTCCAAGATTGTGCTCTTCTGCAAGGCTTTCCAGAAGATTGGCTCTTTGAGGGTGCTGTGTACCAGATCCTTGGGCAAATCGGCAATTCCGTTTGTCCGCCGGTGAGTTATGCTATCGCAAAATCTGCAGCGAGCGCATTGAGGGCCTAAGTGGCTGTCCAAGACGATAGCCGAGAAAAGGAAATGTGCCAGTTACTGGGCTTGCGGGAGGGAGCAGGCCGTTCCGAAGTGGACGCATTTTTTGACTTTGAAGCGAATGGGAGAGTTTACTCTACCCCCATAGAACTCAAATCGACGACGACAGGCTCTGTTTCAACTGCAAGGGATGTAGGCCCTACCCACATAGCAAAGTGGAGAGCCCGAATATGGATTTTCGGTTTTTACGACTCCTCGGGGATCTCTCTACAGAAACTGCTCGTACTAGGGCCCAATGAGATGGAAAGCTGGATAGGGAAAATTGAGCAATATATTAAACCTGATTTTGCGATAGGGGACCGCATTGCAGAGAAGCTCGACGTTGAAGACTTATACATCATATACAAAAGAAAGAGCAAGTACAGCTTAGAGGATGCCAAGTCTCTCCATAAGCGACAGTGGAACCAAAATAAGTATCTTTCAGAAATGGATGATGCTGATGGTTATACCCCCGAGAAAATGCTCGAAATTCTCAAATTGCGAGCCATTTATCTCAATCAACGCGGTTCAACGCTGAACAATCCACATATTCCGAAGTCGTTTTTTACAAACTTCAGAGACCAAATGATCGATGTGGTACATTTCAGTGCAGATGCACGAGCCGCTATATACCATACACTACGCGGCACAACGATTGCCAACAAAACATTAATTCATTCTCACCACCTGTCAATTTCCACAAAGGAGCCTGTTCATGGCCTCTGAAATTTTCGACTTTCGCCGAGAGGAACACATCAAAAACCTCCTCGTCACCCCGCACATCCGCTCTCGTTTCCTGCGCATGCAGCCGGGCGCGGTGGCCGATCTGCACAGCCACGACCTCGGCCACGAGATTTTCCTCATCCTGCAGGGCCGCTGCATCTTCCACATCGCCGGCAGCGAACAGGAGCTGTGCGCGGGCCAGCTCTGCGTTGCTCTCGCCGACGAGGTCCATCAGGTGCGGGCCATCGGCGACGAGCCCATGGTCATGTACCTGTCGGTCACGCCCCACATCCAGCCGACCCACACCGGCCGCGATCCCGACGGAACCCGCCACCCGACTCGCTTCCAGCCCGCTAGCTCGTACGATGTGAAGACGGATACCGACACACCCATCGACGAACTCATCGACAACTTCACGGCTGCAGCTACCGACTTGGCCCGTGCCGCCAGCGACCAAGCGACCGCCCAAAAAGAACGGAGCGACCAACTCAAGGCGGCTCTCGCGGCCGGCGACCAAGCACAGGCCACCCAGTTACGCGAAGCCATGTGGCAAGGCGTGTATCAGACCTTCAAGCGGACCTACGCCCTAGCTGATGTGTGGAACGACTTGACGCCCCGCGTCGGAAAGGTGGGTTGACGTGGCCCCTATCCGCATCGGCGTCGTCGGCTGCGGAGCCGTCGCCCAAGTCCAGCACCTGCCCAACCTCACCGCGCTCAAGGACCTGTTTTCCGTAGAAATGGTCTGCGACCTTTCGCCGAGTTTGGCGCGGACAGTGGCACAGGAGTTCTACGTGCCGCACCACACCAACGACTGGCGCACGCTGCTCGCTGCCGATCTCGACGCCGTACTCTTGTGCCACACCGATCCCAAGACCGAGATCGCCGTCGCCGCCTTTGAGGCTGGTAAACACGTCTTTATCGAAAAGCCGATCTGCTTTTCGCTGCAAGAGGCCGACCGGATCATTGCCGCCCGGCAGGCGGCTGGCACCGTTGGCTTAGCCGGTTATATGAAGGGGTACGATCCGGCTTTTGAGGCTGCGGCCCGCGCCGCCGCTGATATGGCCGCGATCCGCTTCGTGCAGATCCACCACCTGCACACCAACAACGCGCATCATCTAGCGCACTTTTGCCTGCACCGCACAGACGATATACCCGCTGATGCTGTCGAGCGGACGACCGCGGCGCGTGCGGCGGCCGTGCGCGAGGCCATCGGCGAGGTCTCCACCGACGTGCAGGTTGCCTTTGGCCACCTCGCCGGCAGCATGATACACGACCTCTACGGCCTGCGCGCTATCATGGGTATGCCCGAAAGGGTCGCCAGCACCGAAATCTGGTACGATGGCTGGGGCGTTAGCACCATGCTCTCATACTCAAACGGCGCTCGGTGTGCGGCAACTTGGGTCGAACTGAGGGATGTGCGCGATTTCAAGGAGACCCTCGAAGTTTGCGGTGACGACCGCCGCGTACTGCTATCCTATCCGACCGGCTTTTCGCGGGGGATCCTCTCCACCTTGGAGATTCAGACCCTCGACGAGGCCGGGGAGGCCATCGTCCACTGCCCGGCCATCGCGTGGGAAGGCCCCTTCGTCCGCGAGCTGAAGCACTTCCACGCCTGTATTACTGAGGGCGCGCAGCCGCGTACCCCCTTGGAAGAGGCCCGCTGCGACATCGCCCTGATCATCGATATCGTCAAAGCCTATATACAGAGTGGATAGTGGTTAGTTCCCTTCCGCTCTTCACCCTAGGGGCGGGCGGAGTACTATCCACTATAAACTGCTAGCTGAGGAGGGGACATGGACCGCAAGCGGGAGGCACCGCCCATCATCTTCACCGACGACGGCTGGATTTTCACGGCCGAGGAGAACGTCTCGGTTGCCGACCTCAAAGAGAAAGTCGTCAACGGCTATGCCGGAACCGGCGGCGCACTCTGGTGGAGCACGGGTGATCACGAGGTCTATCAGTACGAGACGGAGATTGGCGAGCGATTCGGAGACGAAAGCAGCGGCCTCGACGCGACAGCCCCTTCCTTCGTCCACTCCTCTACGCCCGGCGTGGAGGAGCGGCTCGCCGCGAGCCTACAGAACCTGATCGCCGAGTGCGGCGGGCCGTTAACCGCGCTTGCAGGGCTATGCCGGGAGGTGGCGACCCCCTTCTTCCCCCGCATCCGCATGAACAGCCACTACGTCATCGACCCGTCCCATCCCGGCTACGGTCGCTTCCGCCGCCAAAAGCCCCACCTGCTCATTGGCCGCCCCGGCGAAGAGTTTCCCGAAAAGTCGGTTGAGTGGGGCATCCGCGCCGGCCTCGACTACGCCCACGCCGAGGTGCGCGAACACATGCGGCGCATTGCTTGTGAGGTCTTTGAGCACTTTGACGTCGATGGCATCGAACTCGACTTCATGCGCCATCCGGCCTTCTTCCGCATGGCAGAAGCCTTGGCCAACAGCTACCTGATGACCGATCTGGTGCAAAAGATCAAGGCGCGGATCGACGAGGTCAGTGCCCAACGGGGCAAACCGTTGCAACTAGCCGTCCGCGTCCCTCCGACCTTGGCCGATTCCCGGCGCATCGGCCTCAACGTTGATGAATGGATCGAGACAGGCCTCGTCGATATCGTCGTCGTCGGGGGTGGTTTTATCTCCTTTGAGACTCCGGTCGATGAATTTGTCCGCGCTGCGGCCTCTACCCCCTGCCTCGTCTATGGCTGCATTGAGGCCACCCGCCACAGCGACCGACGCTTCCTCCGCGCCTTGGCCTTGCGCTGGCTCACCGACGGGGCCGACGGCATTTATCTGTACAACTTCTACACTATGTCCCCGGGGTGGAACCGCCAAACAGCCGCTGAATTCTCCGATCTCGAAACCCTGAAAAAACTCGACAAGTGCTATGAAGTCGGCGGCACCATGTCCTTCAGCCCCACCGAGGGCCACAGTGCCGCCTTCCGCTTGGCCCACCCTTCGACGCCGCTTCCCGTGCCCTTGCCCGCCGACAGCCCGGGCTTGGGGCCGACGCTTTGCATCCGCGTCGCCGATGATGTGGCCGACGCCACCGGCGGCTTGGCCCTGCGTTTGAATCGCTTGCTCCCGGAGGACCGCCTCGAAATCGTCCTCAACGGCCGCGCCCTCCCTTGGGGCCAAGCCCAAGTCTGCGCTGAGGGCTGGTCGCGCCAGCAGGTAGCATTGCTGTTTTGGGCCAGCTATCCAACCCGCTTGGTTGAGCAACAAATGGAAGGGGTTAGCGTGGGATTTGCAGTCGATGGTTCTCTTTTGCGGCAGGGAACCAACAAAATCGCCGTGCGGCTAGTGGCCGGGCAGAAAGATCGCCGCGAGCAAGTGGTACTGACCGGCGTCGAATTGGCTATCTCTCACTCTCCTTAGTTGGGATTCTTGGAAAGACACCGCATCCTCAGCTATAGACCGTTAAAATTCGGCAGCGAACTGGACCGTAATCGTGCTGGCTTGCTCGCCGTTGCCACCTTCCTTGCTTGCGTAGTCCTCGTCGTGCGCCCATTCGATGGCCGGCGTGAACCACTCTGTTAGTTCCACCGAAAGCCCGGCGAGCAACCGCCGCGTGGGTAGTTCGAGTGCAAGTGCTTTACCCGTACCCTGATAGCCGGCGACAACCGTTGCCTCCTTGCCCGCAAGGCTGACAGCGCAAGCTGCCTCAAGCAACCAACTCGACGATTGGGCACCGCGGCCGGCGAATTCCACTTCGTGGCCTGCAAAGCGCTTCCGCGAAGCTAGGTATTCGCCAATCAGCGATGCGTCTTTGTAACCCAGCTCGGCGCTGGCTGTCCAACCCGGCATATTATTGCGGCCACGAGTATCGGCGATCGCCCCTTGCAGGCCGTCTGAAGCGCCGATGTCACTGATGTACGACAGGTTCAAGCCGAACTCGGACTCGCTGCGTTCCAGCGAATAGCCGATCGCAGCACCGTAACCGCCATTTTGGTCCTTGTTGCCGTAGAAGCCGAAGATGGACCCGTGCAATCCGCCGGACGATAACCCGAATTGCAAGACAAGCTCGTTTGTTTCGCCGAGTTCAAGCGTCAGCGGATCGGAGATCAAGTTGGTTGCAAACACGCCGAATGGCGTGTATTGTCGGCCTGCCGTGAGAGACCACAAGCCTTCCGGCGCTCCGACCGTCAACGTTGCGACATCGATCGCGCTACTTGTGCTGTCTTCCCCGTCGTCCAGCCCAATATTCACGGTCTCGTATAGCAAGCCGACCTCGCCGCCAATCCAGTCGTTCACCGCAGCCTCGACCCCAAGCACGGCTTCCGCCACGCCGGCACCTGCGATGTTGTCTCCCGCGTCCGGACGCCGGTACACCCCTTCCGCGTCGATCTGACCCCCAACTTCCCACTCGCCAAACCATGCATTCACTTTGGGCTGCTCGGCCGTCCAGCGCTTCGTTTTGTCGGCTGATTCTTGGCCCAGCGCAAGCCCGTGCCAAGCTAGCAAAGTCGCGCCAGCGATGATGCAGGCTCTTACCTTCATCTATCTGTTCCTAGTCTCAATACTGGCGGTAGATTCGGCCGCCCTTGACCACAATTAACGGTTCCAATTGCTGTTGGCCAGTGCGCATTTCCCCGCCTGAATCGGCCAACTCGAACTGACCTCGGCGCACATCGAACACTACGGCATCGCCCCAAGCTCCTACCGCGAGGGTGCCGATCTCGTCCGGCATCCCAATGACTTGGGCCGGCACTGCGGAGACTTTGGCTAGAGCGGTGTCGAGGTCCATGCCCAAATGGAGGAATTTGGATACGACGTTGACCAAGTCATAAACAGGCCCGTTGAGGTTGTACACATGCAGATCCGAGGAAATGGTATGCGGCGCAAGACCGGTGCTTAGGGCAGTCTCGGCCACCTCCCAAGAAAAGGAGCCAGCACCGTGCCCCACATCAAAGAGCACGCCTCGCTCTACAGCCTCGTGTACCGCAGGGCGCACTTGGCCGGTCTCGTCGAGGATGCCGCACTTCATGCCGTGGAAGCAATGCGTGAGGATATCGCCCTGTTTCATAACGGCCAGCACATCATCGAGGCTGTCACACCAAGCGTCTTGGGGATGGACCATAATGGGCAAACCGGCCGCATCCGCGGCCTCGCGGGCCCGGTGCAGGGGCAGCATCCCTGAGCGCTTGCTGACGATGCTGTTGCGGGTGAGCCGCACCTTGACCCCCAAGATGAGATCGCGGTGTTGTTCGATCATGCGGCAGGCTTTGCCTACGTCTGCGTACTCCGGGATCTCGAACTCGCCGATTTCGTGCGTCAACATGCCCTGCGAGGAAATATTGAGCTGGGCCAAGATGCGAGTGGCGCTGACGTCGATGATGAACTTGCGGAAGCCGGGAAAAGTATCGGCCCCGGCCGAACCCGCATCAACCGCAGTGGTGACGCCTCGGGCTAAGCAAGTGGGATCGGGTTCAATGCCAAAGTGACTGACCCCCCAGTACACGTGGACGTGCAGGTCGATGAGGCCGGGGGTTACCACGTAGCCTGTGACATTGAGGGTCTGGTGCGCTTGGGCCGCGGGCAGGTCGGCCCCAACCGCAGCGACTTTGCCGTCGGCAAAAGCCACGTCGAGCATCGCGTGCAGTTGCTGAGCGGGATCAACTAGAGTGCCGCCTTTGAGGAGCAGGTCGTAGAGCATGGGCGTCTCCGAAAAGGGTGCGCTGGCTCTGGAGTTGGCCACGAATGAGGTCTTCTTTAAGTATAGGTCAACGCTGTGAAGGAAACGACAAAATCGCGCTGCTCGCGCCGGCGCATGGCAAAGCCGGCGGCAATGGAACACAGAGGATTGCCGTCCGGTGCAGCGCCTTGTTAGGGTGCATCATACGGGCCGAGAAACCGTTCGCCGTCAAAGTGGATCAAATGTGATGGAGCGTCGGCAACCCACACCTCGGTCTCCCAAGCAATTTCACCGAGGTAGCGGGCCATGACGGCGCGATTGAGAAAAGCAGTTACATAGACCAAGCCAGCCTTTGCGCCCGCAAACAATTCGGTCCGTTCGGCATGCCGTTTCCCATCAACCGGCCCATGACTGGTTACCGATTCCACCAATAGCAGCCACTTCTTCTCCAAGTAATGCAAAAACGTCTGGCATCTTGCCGTGAGTGTCCACATTGACGCCGAGCTCGGCTAGCAGTGCTTCGTCAAAGTAGCCCCACTTATCGCCTGTGTCCCCGGCATAGACCAGCACACTGCCGGGTGCAAAGCGCGGAGTAAAATCCTCAATGATCGACCTGATCAGTCCGCTGTGCTCGCCGGGGCTGAGCGCAATTTGCTTGCCCGGCGCGGGCTGCACTGGGATGCGATTCTGTTGGCGTTCCTTTGCATAACGGGCGGTGAGAGTTCCGCGCTCGGCCAAGTAGGCCGTCAGATTGTCGCGCCATGCCAGCGTAGCAAAACTGCGAAGCAGAGTCAGCGCACTAGGCTCAATCTGATAGACGGCCATAGGGCTATTTACCGGTCGATCTGGCTTATCTGGATTGTACAGCGCAATACCGGCATTGACGAATTGGTGCATCGTCTGGCGACGCACTGTTTCGCGGGTGTTTGGCGCATAGTCCTTGTCGTAGTTTCCCGCGCCCAATCCATGATAGGCGTGATGCCCATAAGCGGAGCTTCAGCCTCGGCCCATGCCTCGCCAGGTACGAGGTTCAGCAGTGCCAGCAGGCAAAAGGCGGAACGCTCGTTTTGTTGCGCTCGTGGTAGGCCAAGGGAAACGATGATTTGCTATGCGGCCTTTAAGTAACGGACTTTCCTAGAATAAGGACTGTTTAATCCGTGGTCCGTGGTCCGTGGTCCGTGGTCCGTGGTCCGTGGTCCGTGGTCCGTCCCATCCGCCGCCTTGGCGACGGGTACCCGGCGCCTGGCCTCGGAACATCGACGCGGGGACCGCGCTGGCCCGGACGAGGGCTACGGGCAGGCCGAGTGATACCGCCTACATGAAACCGGAATCCCCAACCGTACACTAGGAAATTCTGTTAAGTAATCGTTCTTATCGATCATGCGGTCAGGGTTGCCAGCTTTTCATCGATCATCGCCTGCTTGAGTTCGCCTTGCTGCACAGCCCATTCGCCTAGCTCAATCAGCATATTGCGGTGTGGGTACTTCATCCGCTTGAGATCGGTTGCGTTGACCTGCGTGTGGCCGTTGAAACGTCGAAAATACTCATCGACAGCGGTGGTGTTGAGGAATACAGCCAGCCCACGGGCTAGTGCCTCGGGCAAGCCACGCTTGTTCACGTGGAATACGTTTAGGTGGTTTTCGAAACCCAGCATGGGGGCCTTGGCAAATGCGGCGGGATCAACTACGCTGGCCACGATCCGGCGCTTTTCTTTCTTCGACGAGAAGCGGCGCACCAAGCAATAAAAGCCATCGGGTAAAGCCATTTTTGGGTGTCCTTGTTGAGTTGGATGGCGTTGGGTTTCTTCGCCCCGGGTATGGGCCATGTCGTGCCGCCGCAGTGGCTAGGATACAACAGAGGCACGGTTCCTACCTCGGGCATATCGCATAGGTGCGCCTTGACCCTGAAATCGACAATGGGTCCGGTCGAAACATTGACACCGAGATCGGAGAGCAAGTGCCGAATGCGCGGGGATAGCTCAATAGCACTCTTGTCGGGCGAAGTGGGCACGTGGATGAACCGCTCCGGGTCATCGGGGAATACGATCTGATCGAAGGAGTGCTCATGGGTGGCAAAATCGGTGAAGGTGGCATCGGTTGATGTGGATACCGTTACCTCTCCCTGCCGGCCGCCGCGTTCCAGTAGGATAATGATGCTCTCCTGTAGCACATTGTCGTCCTTGAAAGCCTCGCTGCGCGACTCGAATAGGTGCAGGTGGCGGAGTGCAGATCGTTGCCGCACAAAGTCGCGGAAAGGCCGGTAATACGGCCCATTGCAGAAGCTACGCGGGATAATTGCTACAAGTTGCCCGTGGTTATCGAGCAATGATAGCGACAAGGCTACAAAGGCGGTGTACAGATTGACCGTTTCAATGCCAGCTCGTCTCAATACTGCCCGATGCTTTGAGTCGGTGCGAATCTTCTTGTAAGGGGGATTGAGGATGGCGTGGGTATATTTTGGCAGTTCTTCAGCGAAGATGCTTCCAGAAAGCCATTCAGCAGCAGCCTGTATAAAATCAGTGCTTCGAATCGTCGCGGTAAGACCTGGGTACTTCCCGTATTGTTCCAAGGTCTGAGTCAGAGATGGGCGCAGTAGTGCATCAATCTCGAAAGCATCAATTTCAACACTCATAAAGTGAAAATCACCGGAGACCCATCTATCTATCTATCTAGAAAGGCCGCAGAGAGAGAACCGCGCCCGGCGCCCGCATCGAGCAGACGGCATCTGGCACTCATCCTTTGAGCAAATAGCTTTGCCATAAATCTAGCAATCTCGGCAGGCGTGAAAAACTGTCCTAACCGCGACTTTCTCTTTGGGTCAGCGGCGGTCTCTGGTACACTCAGTTTTGAGTGTTTAACTTTTGCAAGCACCAGTGCATCTCCTAAGATGCGCCAACTTATGAGGCCGGCGCTGCGAACAAGGCCAACCAGTCGTCCAAGTTTTGGGCGACTGATTCGGGCCGGGCTTGGCTGCGGGCGATAAAGCCGGGGACGCCATCGCGGCCACTGGGCTGAGCCGGGTCGCTGTAGCGCAGGTCGAGGCTCCAGCGGATGTGATCGGAGTGGTTGGGGATGGAGCGGTGAATGGTCTTGTGCTGGATGAGCAGCACGCCGCCGACTTTGACCGGGCAGCTAACTTGCTCGCCAAGGGGCAGGTACTGATCGGTGATGCCTTTGAAATTGGCACTAGGGCCTAAGCCGTGCTCGTGGCCGATGAGCGGGGCGCGGTGGCTGCCGGCAATGACTTCCATGCAGCCGTTTTCAGGGGTGGCATCGACCAAGGGGATCCAAAAATTGACCATAAAGGTCTCTTCGGCGTCGGGCTGCAAATAGCCCAGGTCTTGGTGCCAAGGAACCACGGTGGCGTCTTGGTTGGGCAATTTGGCGCGCAGGTTGAATTGCGGGTGGGCCAATATTTCGGGGCCGAGCGCGGATTCGACAATATCGAGCAGCGCCGATTGGGTCAAAATGGCGAACATGCCCTCGGTTTTGAACTTGCCGTTGACTTGGCGCAACAGCGGGGTGGGGTCAGCCAACTGGGCATGGATGTGGACTAGGCGCTTGGCAAAGGGCAGGTCCGCGTGCAGCTCGGACAGTTCGCCAGCAGCGTGGGCCTGCTGGGCAGCGGTATCGACAATGGCGTTGATTTCGGCGATGAGGCCGGAGAAGACAGCGGGGTTGAGGACGTCCTCGACGAGGAGGTAGCCTTGGGTGCGGTAGAAGTCGAGTTGGTCGGGAGTAAGGCCGCTCATAGGGGTCGTCCTTTTGTTGGGGGCTAGTTGGGGTTTGGCTATTGCCTTCGCTCTGGCCATCGCCCTGGGCCGGAGGATCACCGTCGCTATTCCACCGCGATGTCCGCAACGCTTTTCTGACCGGGCTTGACATGCACGGGGCACGTGGCACCTCCCGGCTTGCCTCTGTTCCGGCATTTGCCAGCCGCTCTTCCAACAAAAGGGGCGGCAGCAGCACGAGGCAGGCGATGGGCTTCCCCCTCGAAGTTACGAAGACCGTCTCTCCCCGCTGGACTTGCCGAAAGTAGCGCGACAACCTGCTCTTCAGGTCGCGTGCGGATGCGTTTATTGCGATCTCCTTGTAACTACATTTTGAGCTAAGGGTAGCCGCATTGGATTCTCGCGGCAAGCCCGGCGATCACTCGCCCGTAGCCAAGCCCACACTACCCAAGCCCATTCTTGACATTGTTCAATCGGCCGGGGAACTTGAATTCCAAGTTGATCCCTTTGACATTCTCGACTAGGAAAGACGATGCATAGATATGCCGCGGTGCTGGCTGCCGCTCTCCTCATCTCCAAGGCAGCCGCAGCCGGAGCCGATGAACAACCCTCCCGTACCGACACCAGCGAGGCCCAGATGCAGTTTTGGATGGCGCACCCCCAGCGCACCGCCCGCGCCGTGCGGGCTGAGGTGCCGCCGCGTCTCGACGGCGTCATCGACGACGAAATCTGGCTGCGCGCCCCTCTGCACGAGGGGTTCACGCAGAACGACCCGGACAACGGCGAGCCTTCGACGCAACGCACCACCTTTCAGGTGGCCTACGACGACGATGCGCTCTACATCGCCGGCATCTGCTACGACACCCGCCCCGACAGCATCACCGCGCGTCTGGCGCGGCGCGACGAATGGCGTGAGCGCGACCTGCTCGAGATCAACCTCGACCCCCACCACGACCATCAGACGGGCGTGTACTTCACCGTGGGTCCCTCCGGCTGGATCGAGGACGGGATCATCTACAACGACGACGACTTCGACGATAGCTGGGACAGCGTGGCCGAGGTAAAGACGGCTCGACGCGCTGACGGCTGGAGCCTAGAGCTGAAGATCCCTTACCACGTCCTGCGCTTCGGCGAAAAGGAGAGCTACACTTGGGGGATCAACGTCTCTCGCAAGATCTCCCGCCGCGCCGAGTGGTCGCAGTGGAGCTTTACCCCCCGAGGAGTTAGTGGCTACGTCTCTCGCTTCGGTCATCTCGAGGGGATCGAAGGCATCCGGCCGCAGCGCAGCCTCGAGATATTTCCCTTCGCCTTGGGCCGCAGCACCCTATCGACAGGGGACGGCGGCAGCGAGCACGACCTGTTCTCCTCGACCGGCCTCGACTTGCGCTACGGCCTGTCGTCGAATATCTCCCTCAACGCCACCATCAACCCGGACTTCGGCCAGATCGAGGCCGATCCGGCCGTGCTCAATCTGGGTGTTTTCGAGACCTTTTTCCGCGAGCGCCGACCCTTCTTTCTGGAGGGTATCCAGATATTCGAGTCGCCAGAGCCGAACATCGTCGGGATCCGCCGGCCCTCGCGCCTGTTCCACTCGCGGCGCATTGGCCGCCCGCCTTCGCGCTTTGACCTGCCCGAAGACAGCGAGGAGGTGGACCGTCCCCACAACACCACGATCCTCGGTGCCGTTAAGGTCTCGGGAAAGACCGCGAAACGCACGGCCTTTGGCCTGCTCAACGCCGTCACCGGCCGGGAGGAAGCACTCATTGACCAGCGCATTGTTAGCACCGAGACAGGCCGCGTTGATACGGTGCGCCGCGATGTCGAGATTGAGCCGATCACCAACTACTTTATCGGTCGCGTACAACAGGATCTGCTCACCAACTCCACCGCCGGAGCCCAGCTCACCGCGGTCAACGGCCGCGGCTTGGACCCAGCCTACGTCGGCGCTGGAGACCTGCACGTGAAGTGGTGGGAGAACGCCTACCGCCTCTATAGCCGGCTCGCCGTCAGCCGCGCTGGGCAGGAGGAGGAGCGCGGCACTGGCTGGGAGGGTGCGCTCTACTTTCAGAAGACGGGCGGTGCCTTCGGCGGCCAAGCGTACGTGGACGCGCAATCGCCCGAATTCCAAGCCAACGACCTAGGCTTCATGCGGCGCAACGACCGCATCCAAGCCGGTGCCCACATCTATCACGAGAAGCTCGACCCCTATTGGTTCGCCCGCCGCTCCGGGTTTAACCTCAATGTCTGGAACCACTGGAACTTCGCCGGTGAGAGGCTGTCCGAGGGCGTCAACTTCAACACCTGGCACAACCTGCACAATTACTGGGGATTCTGGATGGGCCTCAGCCACAACTTCGCTGCCTTCGACGACCTAGCCACTCGCGGCGGACCGCTGATGCGCTCGCCCGCCCACACTTGGTTTGGCATGGACGTGTGGACCGACGACCGCAAGCCCATCAGTGCCTGGCTCGGCTGGAACGTCAGCGGGAGCCGGGGGGGCGACAACCTCGGATCTTGGGTCGGCTTTGAGATCGAGCTGCGGCCCGTCTCCCAGCTCGAGTTGGAAATTGAGCCGGGCTACAACTTCAACCGCAACTTCGCCCAGTGGGTGGATAACGAGGACGAGGATGGCGACGGCGAGGACGACCGCTTCATCTTCGGCGAGCTTGAAAGCCGCGTCTTCGAGCTCGGCGTGCGCGGCACCTGGGCTTTCACCCCTAGCCTGAGCCTGCAGCTATTCGCGCAGCCCTTCGTGACAACCGGCGACTACGGTGCTATCAAGGAATTGGCGCGCCCGCGGTCCTACGAGTTTTCTCCCTACGCCGGCCTTGAGGAAAACCCCGACTTCCGCCGCCGCGCACTGCGCTCCAACGTAGTGCTGCGCTGGGAGTACCGGCCCGGCAGTACGCTCTTCGTCGTCTGGCAGCAGAGCCGGGACCGCGCCTTCGACGACGTTCGCGACCCCAAGTTCCGCCCGGCCGGCGACTTGGGCCGCGCCTTCGCCGATGATGGCGACAATATCTTTTTAATCAAGCTCAACCGCTGGTTCGGGCTGTAGGAGCGGAAGGTGGTCAGATTATGGCAGGGGAACGAAGCGAGGTTGGGCGATGTACACCTTTCCTCATACGCACGAATAATAATCTGCTGGCCCCATAGCGCGTGTTCTGACGACTGACTCCAACTAAATTTTAAAACCCGTCGCGAACGCGCATCGCGGCAGGTTTTCTGTTTTTAGGAGCTATTGCAATGACATTCCGACACAAGCACACGGCACGCACCTTTTCGCATAACGACAATGACAATAATCCCGCCATGCAGACTCGATGGCGTTGGCCGTGATCGGATTCTACCTTCACCCCAACCCGCTGTCGCGCCTCGCGCCGATGGCGGGTTTTTTTATGTCCATCTGACAACCTAGAGGCTACCCATGCACCGCTATCGCACCCATACCTGTGGCGAACTCCGCAAGCACCACGCCGGCCAAACCATTCGCCTGAGCGGCTGGATCCACGGCCGCAGGGACCACGGAGGCATATTGTTCCTCGACCTGCGCGATCACTACGGCATTACCCAGCTCGTGATCTCGCCGGAGAATGACGCTGTGGCAACCGCAGCAAAGGTCCTCCGCGAGTCCGTAGTCCGCGTCGTAGGCAACGTGTGCGCCCGGTCGCCTGCGACCATCAATAGCGCGATGGAGACTGGAGAGGTGGAAATCGCCGTCCGCGAGCTAGAAGTGCTCTCGCCAGCCGCGCCGCTCCCTTTTTCCGTGGCGGAAGACTCCGAAGTAGGGGAAAGCACCCGGTTGTCCTATCGCTTCCTGGACCTGCGCCGGGCCGGGCTGCACCGCCGCATTCAGCTCCGCTCGGAAGTGATCGCCAGCATCAGACGGCGCATGACAAAGATGGGCTTTGCCGAGTTCCAGACGCCTATTCTCACCAGCAGCTCGCCCGAGGGTGCGCGAGATTACCTCGTGCCGAGTCGGTTATATCCCGGCCGGTTCTACGCGCTGCCACAGGCACCGCAGCAGTTCAAGCAGTTGCTGATGGTGTCCGGCTTCGATCGCTACTTCCAGATCGCGCCCTGCTTTCGCGACGAAGACGCCCGCGCCGACCGCTCCCCCGGCGAATTCTATCAACTCGATCTCGAAATGGCCTTCGTCGAGCAGGAGGATGTATTGGCTGTGGTCGAGGAGCTCTTTTTCGGTCTCTTTCGAGAATTCACCGATTGGGAAGTGCCCACGCCGCCGTTCCCGCGTCTTTCCCACGCCGCCGCCATGCTGCGGTTCGGTACAGACAAACCAGACCTACGCTTCGGGCTCGAAATCCAGGACCTCTCCGAGATCTTTGCAGGCTCCTCGTTTAGGCTGTTCAGAGACATCGTCGCAGCAGGAGAGGTCGTCCGCGCCCTGTGCGTTCCCGGACTGGAGGGGCAGCCGCGCTCGTTTTTCGACAGCCTCGAAGCGTTCGTCAAAGAAGCAGGCGGCAAGGGGCTGGCGCACCTCATCAACGGAGCGCAGGCCACAGGCTCAATCGCCGCAGCTCTAGAACAGAGCGTGCGTAGCCGCATTATCGAGGAATGTGCAGCCGCTCCGGGATCAGCCATTTTCTTCATCGCCGGACCACCAGCCGAGGCAGCGGCCCTAGCGGGACGGTTGCGCCTGCATCTGGCAGACCGGCTCGATTTGCGTCGCGAGGGTTGCTATGAATTCTGCTGGGTCGTCGATTTTCCCATGTACGAATGGGACGCGGAACGCGCTTGTGCCGCCTTTTCGCACAACCCGTTCTCCATGCCGCAGGGGGGCATGACTGCTCTGGAAGGCCAGCCGCCGCTGGATATCAAGGCGTATCAGTACGACATCGTCTGCAATGGCCTCGAACTGTCGAGCGGTGCCATCCGCAATCACAGACCGGACATCATGTACAAGGCGTTTGAGATTGCCGGGCACTCGCGCCGGGAAGTGGATCGCAGGTTCGGGGGCATGATCCGCGCCTTTCGCTACGGCACTCCGCCCCATGGCGGCATCGCGCCTGGCATCGACCGCATCGTCATGCTGCTAGCGGACGAACCGAACATACGAGAAGTCATCGCCTTCCCGATGAACCAAAATGCGCAAGATCCGCTCATGGGCGCGCCGGGCGAGGTGTCGCCTGAGCAGTTGCGGGAGCTACACATCGCAATCCGGGAGTGAAAGACGCTTTCGGGTGCTTTGGTGCGACCACTTTACTTCCTCGCGGTGATCCGCGGCGCTTTCTGGCCATTTTTATCAAGAGGGTTCTTGACGCTTTGGGTTCACAATTCTATAGATGGAATGCTACGAAAGGGGAGTATATATGATGGCTGTGCTACGAGAGAAATTCTCCACGGAGTTGCTGGCCGCAGTGCGCGAAATTGCCCGCAAGGAAGGTCGTCATTTCCAAGCAGTGCTGGAAGAGGCTATGCGAGAATACATTGAAAACCGCGCTCAGGGAAAGCCCCGGGCTTTGGTTATGGCTCATTTCCAAACCAGTGTCGAGAAAAATCGTCGCCTAGGCAAAATGCTGGCCAAATGACCCATGACTGCCCAACCATCGAGGAAGTCGTCGCCATGCACCACGCCCTGATTAGTGCTTTGGCGGCTCACTAGGCATCCGCGATGAAGGTGCCCTCGCCTCCGCACTCAGGCACCCCCAGCTTGGATACTACGACGGGCTCATTCAAGAAGCGGCTGCCCTTATGGAGAGCCTAGCCAACAATCATGCATTCGTGGACGGGAATAAGCGGGTCGCCTTTTTCGTCACCGACACCTTTCTGCGCATGGACGGCCGCTTCATCAACTGCGACAACGATGAGGCATACGCCTTCTTCATGCGTTCGTTCCGATTCACCGAATTGAAAAGGTCGAACCCCTCTCGGGGTCTTGACAGCCTACGGACAGGAGCGCGGATAAGCCATTTTCCCACACCCATAAAAAAGTCGCTGAACTATTGCGACTGTTCTACTTCCCAAACGCGGCATTGGCGTCGTAAGGGCCCGTCAGAAGCTCCCTACTGAGCACCCGACAATCCGCTGTCCTGAAATATGAGTTTTATGTCGTCGTATGAGAGAATCGTCTTCGCGCCGAGTTGCACCCTCGTCAGCGGGTTGCCCTTTAATTGCACGATCTCCTCGATAGACATGCCCAGCATGAGCTCTATCGTCTTTTCCGCGAGCTTTCAGCAAAGGCAAAGGCAAACATCTCCACCACGGTGGCCGGGTTGTACGCATCGGGATGCTTGTTGAATTTGAAGCGAACTTTTGTCTTGGAGCCGCCGGTTTCCTTGAGGTGAATCTCCATTTCGTCTTCTTCCACCTTGGATTTTTCAATCGTTACCTTGGTCCCTCGTTTGTAGTGGCGAATGGATACGTCTTCCATATTGGCAGCTTCCAACCGCGCTTCTTCGGCAAAATCTTCCGCATCAGAAGACTGTATCTGTCTCGTACCGCCTAATGTCCCTCGATAAGAGACTTCTAGACCCGGGAGTATATTGGTAGCATCGGTACCACCAATCAGATGCTTGATGCTAACCACGCCAATCTTGAGGTAGAAATCCTTGCCCTTGACGGATTTGCAGAATGCTACGATGGCGGGCCTATCCGTTTGGGCTTCTGTCGCCACCGGGGCGGCCCCCCACGACGAGCAAGGCGATCACCAGCATGGGCATTAGTAATCTCATGTTCCATCTCCTTCATAAGTGTTGCCGCTTTCTTGCGGCGGTTAGTAAACGACAGGGGCTTCACGCCCCCATTCCAATCATTCAACGCGCATACCCATCGGGATTGTCCCGGCGCCAATTGGGCTGGTAGCCTTCCTTGGCGTCAAATCCATACGACGGCCCGATCTGGTTTTCGGACTGCCAAGGCCAAGCCTGGCCGCCGATGATGCGGAACTGCTCGCCCTTACCGCAGAGCCAATAGAATATATGGGCATAGTAGCGCGCCGTGCCGTGCCCGCCGTAATACGCTCGCTGGAAATCGAAATCCTCCTCGACGATCCAATCGCGCCGCGGGGGTGCCGTGCGCCAGTAATTGTACTTGAGCATCCGGCGGAGACCTTTGGCGGTGGACTTGCCGCGGCGATGGAGGATACTTTGGTGATGGATGCCGATGGTGCCGGCCGGGCCGTCGCAAAACAGGCCCCCTTCTTCGCTGTTGCGGGATGCCGGTTGGATGTGCGAGCCAGGTACTAGCTCGGTCGGCCCTAACTCCACGGGCGTGTCTTGGGGAAAGTAGAAGACCTCCAAAAAGCGCAGCTCCGGGCCGAAGACGTGATCGGCGTCTTGGTGCCAGCCTTGGGCTTCCATTGGGCATTCGGCCCGGTGGTGGCTGGCTATGATCGGCAGGCCGACGTTGGGGCCTAAAAGCGAGCGCATGGCACCGGCTAACTGGGGATTGAGCAGGACGTGCTCGATGAACCAGTTCTCCAAGAAGATGGAACTCGGCTCGTGGGTAAAGCGGATGCGGTCGAGGTCGGCCTCGGTCAGGCCGTCGGGGATGTAGCTCGGGTTGGCCGGAATATCGCCGTCGAGCCAAGCGCAGGTGCGCTGGTTGATCCCGTCGGGCACGACGCCTTTGAGCAAAAGGTGGCCCTCGCGGCAGAATTTGAGGACTTGGGAGTCGGTGAGCGTCGGCTCGCAGTCAAAGGTGCGCTGGCATGGGTCGTAGTGCATGGTCTTCTCCTGCGATAGTGGTGTCGTTTGTTTGACTAGCGGCCTGTTAACATGCATGAGCTAGCGCCTACAAGCTATCCAAATCCCGTCCATCCCGTCCACTAGGTTGCCTGCGCCATAAATAGTTATACTCTCGCTCAGCAAAATTAAACGGAGCAAATCATGGCGGAATCAAAAAAAATAGCCAGCAGCGGATTGCACATCAATCAGCGGCTCTATGCCCTCATCGCCGAGCAGATCGCGCCCGGGACAGGAGTGGACATAGATCACTTTTGGGCGGCACTGGGGAAGATCGTACAGGACTTGGGGCCAAAGAATCAACAGCTACTTCAGCGCCGGGACGCCTTGCAGGCCCAGATCGACGCCTATCACCAAGAGCGGCGCGGCGAGCCGTTGGATCCCATAGGTTACCGGGCCTTTCTCAAGGCGATCGGGTACTTGATGCCCACGGGCGACGCACATCAGATCCGCACGGAAAACACCGACCCGGAAATCGCCTCGCTAGCCGGCCCCCAGCTAGTCGTGCCGGTTGACAATGCGCGCTACGCCCTCAACGCGGCGAATGCGCGCTGGGGTAGCTTGTACGACGCGCTCTACGGCACGGATGTGATTCTCAGCGAAGCGAGCGTAGAGTACAACGCCGAGCGCGGTGCCCAAGTCATCGCGCATAGCGAGGCATTCCTCGACGCGGTCGCGGGTCTCCAACAGGGTGCGTACCGGGAGGTGGTGGAGTTTTTTTTGCGCGAGGACGCTGGCGGGCAAACCTTGTGCGCCCGCCTCGCAAGCGGCGACGCGGTCGGCCTCAAAGACGCTGGACAGTTCGTCGGCTATGGGTGCGAGGCAGATCGGCTGAGCAGCGTCTTGCTCCGCCACAATGGGTTGCACATCGAAATCCAGATTGATCGCACCCATCCCATTGGGCGAACCCACCGCGCCGGCGTCAAAGACGTGCTCTTAGAAGCGGCTATTACCACCATCCAAGACTGCGAGGATTCCGTGGCCGCGGTCGATGCTGAGGACAAGGTCCTCGTCTATGGCAACTGGAACGGCCTAATGCAGGGCACACTAGAGGCAACCTTTGTCAAGGACGGGCAGACCCTGACGCGCCGCCTGTGCGCCGACCGCCCATTTACCGCACCCAACGGCCACACCTTGACGCTATCCGGGCGCAGCTTGTTGCTAGTGCGCCACGTCGGCATCCACATGTACACAGATGCGGTGACCACAGCCGACGGCGCGGAAATCCCCGAGGGCTTTCTCGACGCCATGGTCATCAGCTTAGCGGCGATCCACGACCTCAAGGGCCGCGGCTGCTACCGCAACAGCAAGACCGGCAGCGTCTATGCGGTGAAGCCCAAACAGCACGGGCCGGACGAAGTGGCAGCAACGGTCGAGCTATTCGCACGAGTGGAGGAGGCATTAGGGCTAAGTAAAAACACCGTGAAGATCGGCATTATGGACGAGGAACGCCGCACCACGGTCAATCTCAGCGAGTGCATCCGCTGCGCCGCCGAGCGCGTCGTCTTTATCAACACCGGCTTTCTCGACCGGACTGGGGACGAGATCCACACCAGCATGGAGTTGGGTCCCATGTTGCCCAAGATGGAAATCAAAAACCAGCCTTGGCTCAGTGCTTATGAGGACTGGAATGTGGATGTCGGCATAGCAACCGGCTTGGTGGGAAGGGCGCAGATTGGCAAGGGCATGTGGACGATGCCCGAACGGATGCGCGAGATGGTAGAGACCAAGATAGGCCACCCCCAAGCTGGGGCGACGACCGCTTGGGTGCCCTCGCCCACGGCGGCTACCCTGCACGCGCTGCACTACCACCAAGTCGATGTCTTTGAGCGCCTCGGCCATCTAGCCGGGCGGGAGCAGGCCTCGCTCGGCGCGATTCTCAGCCCTCCGGTGCTCAATCGCCAGCTCAGCCCCGAGGAGATCCAGCAGGAGCTAGACAACAACGCCCAAGGGATTTTGGGCTACGTAGTGCGCTGGGTCGGGCAAGGCATAGGCTGCTCCAAGGTGCCGGACATCACTCACATCGGCCTGATGGAAGATCGCGCCACCTTGCGAATTTCCAGCCAGCACATCGCCAACTGGCTGCATCACAAAATCGCCAGCGAGGAACAAGTGCGGGCGACCTTTGCGCGCATGGCGGCTGTGGTCGATGCACAAAACAGCGGCGACTCGGCGTACTGCCCCATGACACCCGACCTCGACGCCAGCGTCGAATTCCAAGCGGCGCTGGACTTGGTACTCAACGGCCGCACCGAACCAAACGGATATACGGAAAACGTGTTGCACAGGCGGCGCAGAGAAGTGAAGGCCGCCCGACGAATCGCCTAGAATTCAAGGAGACGACAGATGGACAAGCTTTACTCGCTGCCTTCAGGCAGTGCATCACGCGCAAAAGTCGCCCTCGTCACGGGTGCCGGCAGCGGCATTGGTCGCCACAGTGCCTTGGCGTTGGCCGAGGCCGGCTATGCGGTTGCCCTAGCAGGACGGCGTCAAGATGCCTTAGAGGAAACGGCTGCTCTGGCGGGAACGGACGCCCGTATGTTGCCGGTATCCACCGACGTCGGCGATCCCGAGGCAGTCACCGCGCTGTTTGCCCAAGTCGCCGAGCACTTTGGCCGGCTCGACGTGCTTTTCAACAACGCCGGGGCTGGAGCACCGGCCGTGCTATTGGAAGACCTCGAATACGAACAGTGGCAGAAGGTCGTCGCCGTCAATTTGACGGGAGCCTTCCTCTGCACCCAAGCGGCCTTCCGCATTATGAAGAAGCAAGACCCGCGCGGGGGCCGAATCATCAACAACGGCTCGGTCTCAGCTGCGGCCCCGCGTCCCAACTCCGCCCCCTATACTGCGACCAAACACGCCATTACCGGACTCACCAAATCGACCTCGCTCGATGGGCGCAAATACGACATCGCCTGCGGTCAGATCGACATTGGCAACGCGGCGACCGATATGACGCAACGGATGAGCGACGGCGTGCCGCAGGCCGATGGCTCCAAGCTCGTCGAGCCGCGCTTTGACGTCGAACACGTGGCCCGCGCCGTAGTGCAGATGGCCGAGCTGCCGCTGGATACCAATGTGCTGTTTATGACGATTATGGCGACGAAAATGCCGTTTGTCGGGCGAGGTTAGAAGCGACCGCCATGAACATTGACGACGCTAAGGCCCATATCGGTGAATACGGGTACGCCGTGCTCAAACGCGCCCTAACTCCCGATCAGGCCAACGCCCTGCGAGATCGCTCGGCTGAGCTGATTGCAACGGAGCGGGCCGATAGCGGGGAGCACATCTACCTCGACGGCCGTGCGCAGCGAGTGTGGAACCTAGTCAACAAGGGCCGCATTTACGAGGAGATGATCCAGCTCCCGCAAGTACTCGCGCTCCAGGAGCACCTGTTGGGCGACAACTGTATCTTGAGCAGCTTCACCGTCAATCTCATCGGCCCGGGTGCGCCAGCCGGCCGCCTGCACATCGACTTTCCGCTGGGCAGCTTTCCCCAGCCGCCGCCAGCCATTGCCCTCTGCGCCAATACCATCTACGTGCTCGACGACTTCGCGCCTGAAAACGGAGCCACGCAGATCGTGCCGGGTAGCTATAGGCGCGGGTGTCCGCCCGACCCAGAAAAAGAGTACGACGACGTCATCCAGCTAGACGTCCAAAAAGGCGATATTGTCGTCTTCCACGGCGCGACGTGGCACGGCAGCGGTGCCAATCACACCCAGCAAGAGCGGATGATTCTGTTGGGATTTTTCTGCCGCTCGTTTATAAAGCCGCAGCAGGATCAGTTCAAGCTGGTGCGCCCCGAGGTCGTCGCACGGGCGACGCCGACCTTGAAGCGATTGCTCGGATTCGAAGCGCAGTCGGGAATGCGAACGTAGGCCAATGAATTGCCCGGCACTCGACCATCGCAAGCGCCTCTTCGTCGATATGGACGATGTCGAGCGCCAAGAAAACGTGGAACGGATATTCCACCAAGCGGAGAAGTACAGTACGCATCCCGTGCTCAAACAGGAAGCACCGTGGGAAAAGCACGGCGGCATGACCGCGGCGGTGATTTTCGACGCAGAGGAACAAATTTTCAAGGCGTGGTACATGGCCGGCCACTATGCGCCAGGGTGCGAACACGTGCAATGCCTCGCGCTTTCGCCAAACGGGATCCACTGGGAGCGCCCCTCCCTCGGAATCCACGAGGCTCTCGGCTCAAAGGACAACAACATCGTCATCCCCGCGACCCACCACGAGGGGCAGGACCACTGGGAGACCATGCTCAAGGACCCCCTCGACCCGGATCCCGCTCGCCGCTACAAGGCCATCGGCTGGTCGAGCTACGACTGGGACGGCCCGCGCTCGGGCATGTACAGTGCCACTTCGCCGGACGGGATCCATTGGTCGCATTCGCCGGATCCGATTTTTCGCTTTCATCCGCGGCCCGGCACCTGCGACTTGGGCCCGGTCGGGGACGCGCAGTCGATGATGGTGGATACCGAGCGTCGGTGCTACGTGGCCTTTTTACGCGGTGTGCCCGAGCGGCTGATGAGCACGAGCGAGGACTTCTTCTACTGGTCGCCGCCGCGGCCCTTCTTGGCACCGCTCAACGAAGAAGAGGCCCTGTACAACAACACCGGCTTCAACTACGGTGCGCACTACTTAGGCATCTTGACCCATTTCGACAAACGCCCGCGGCAACAGACCCAAGTCCTGCGGCTTTTGTGCAGCCGCGACGGGGAGCACTGGCATCGGGTACCGGGGAAGCCATTGGTGGGTTTGGGTGCAGTGGGCGAATGGGACCGGTTCCAGCTACTACTCAGCGGTGCGCCGCCGATTGCCGTGGGCGACAAGCTCTATATCTACTATCGGGGCACGGCTCGGCGGCACGCCAAGGTCCCGCGCGAATTCGATCCACCGATTGCAGCCGATCAGCACGTGGGGACGATGGGCATTGGCTTGGCCATGCTGCGCCTCGACGGCTTCGCGTCGCTCAATGCCAGTTTTGACGGCGGGCAGATAACGACTCGGCTTTTTGCGTTGGCCGGGGACGAATTGCAAGTCAACGTCAAAGCAGATTACGGGCAGCTAACCGTCGAAGTGCTCGACGAGAAAGGACAGCCCATTCCCGGTCATACCGCCCAAGACTGCGTCGCCATCGCCGAGGACGAGGTCGCCGTGCCGGTGCGCTGGCGCAATGGCCGGGATTTGAACGAATTGCGAGGACAGCCGGTACGCCTGCGTTTCTCACTGCACAACGCTCGCCTGTACTCCTACTGGTGTTCGTAGCTTTTGGCCCGTCGCGACTTCGACCATTCAAAAGACGCTGCAACTTCAACGACAGGAAAACTATGTGCATTGACCAGATGAACTACTACCAGCGCAAGCTCGCTTATGAAATGGATTCGTGGGAGATCTACGTAGCGGTGGGCGAGAACGAACCCATCACCGCTGTCGATGGCCGTATGTCCAAGAGCATATTCCGGGTGCATTCAATCTGCCCCACAGGGAAATCTGCTTCAATTCCACTGAGTCGCTCGACAAATCGAAGGTCTATGTCTGCTACTGCAACGCCTCAACCAAGACAGCGCTGAAGCTGCTGACGCTGGGATTTCAGGTGCGCGAACTGATCGGCGGAAGCGCGACGGCTACGCCACCGCCGGCGACAAGGCGCAGTCCGGGACTGAGATCAAATGCGGATGCTGAGCTATAAACTCAAGGCTTGACGGCAGACACTAGCCGCAAAACGCTGCCATAGAAATCGCTGTCGCGGGGAACGTTTTAAGTATGCGCTTATCTTCGGTGACGCAGTATGTGTTCAAGCTGTGCGCCAATGCAATGTATTGGGCGTCGTAGGCCGAGACGCCGCTTTCAATAGCTAGCTTGAGCGACGTGGCTCCATCTATATCTCTTTCAGCCTGAAGCAATAAACCCCGTCCCGTGTGCCACAGCCTTTCGGCCTGTCGTGCCTTGATGATCTCGGCCCGTGCGGCAGTGGCCAGCACATTGAGGAATTCATATCGCCAGAGTGAGGGGACTCTCCAGTCTGGATCCTTCTGGGCTACTTGCTACGCCAGAGCTGTCTTGTCGCCTTCTATGAGCGCATAGGCGATGACATTAGTATCGACGACGATCAAGGACGACCTTCTTTAATGCCTTTAGAAAGAATAGTTTGTGTGAGAGGTTTGGCTGTCTTAATCGGGGCGGGCAGGTCGAGCTTCGCAGACTTTTCGAGGCTGTTTTCTATAAGTGCCAACGCATGGCGAGCCATGGAGCAGTGATGCTTGGCGGCATCCTCTTTGAGGCGGCGATGCAGGTCGGCGGGGACTTTCTTGATGAGTATATCGGGCATTTGTGCAGCTCCATTTTGGTAGCATTTTGCTATAAAAATACTATCTCGTCAAAATGGATCAAGCGCAAGGCTCGACGGCTAGCGGATTGGCAACAAGAAAACCCCAGGTCAATGAAGCCAACCTGGGGTTTAATAATGGTAGCCCGTACGGGATTCGAACCCGTGTTACCGGCGTGAGAGGCCGGCGTCCTAGGCCTCTAGACGAACGGGCCAAAGTTCGTTTTTAGCCTAACAGTTTCAAAAAATAGAATTCTCAAACCGTATTGTCAAGGTGCTGCGGCCGAGCCGTTTGACAGTCGCGGATCGGCGTGGTACTGTTGCTCTGCACGAGGAGACGGCCCGATGATCGTCGAGTGGAATGCCCACATTTTCAGCCCCGATACCCAGCGCTATCCCTTGCATCCCAAGGCGGCCTACCGGCCGGATGTTTCCGTGCATTCCCCAGACCCGTTGGGAGCCTATTTGCAGCACATGGCCGATGCAGAGATCAACCGGGCCGTCGTCGTCCATCCCGAGCCGTATGGGGACGACCACCGGCTGATACTCGAATGCCTAAAGCGCGAGCCGGAGCGGCTGCGGGGCACGTCGCTATTTTATCCCAACGATCCAGACGCGCCCCAGAAGTTGGCCGAGTTGGTCGCTCGCGAGCCCAAAATCATCGCCACGCGCTTCCACGCACACCGAGGCAAGGAGCTGTATCTCGACAGCTTCAACGACAAAGGAGTGCGCGCCCTGTGGGAAAAGGCGGTGGAGTTGGGCTTGATCGTCGAATTGCACATCGGACCTAATTACGGTGTCCAAGTCGCCCAAGTCTTGCGCGACATCCCCCAGACGGTGGTGCTGATCGACCACTTGGCCGAGCCGCATCTGGGCAGCGCGGTCGAATACGCCGACATACTGGAGCTGGGCCGTGCTGACGCCGAGGTCTATATGAAGCTCTCCGGCCTTGGCCACTTTGCGCAAGACGCGCCTCTATACGAAAGTGCCAAGCCCTTTACGCAGCGCGTGATCGAAGCCTTCGGGCCGGAGCGCATGGTCTGGGGCAGCGGCGCACCGGCGATTGTCGATGCACATCTAGCGGGCTACTCAGCGGCCGAGCGTGCGCTGGTAAAGGGGGGCAACTTGGCTGGGTGGTTCAACAAACGAGGAGAAACACGTGAACGAAATCGAAACCTTTGAATTCGATCGCCAGGGTTATATCGTCATTGAGAGCCTGCTGAACGAGGCCCAAGTGGCCGCGTTGGCCGAGGCCGTTGATGAGTTGGAAGAACACGCGCTCGCGCATGTCGCCCAGCCGCCGCGCAAGCAAAGCGGCTGGGGAGCCGATTACCACGCCAATCCCGAGCGCGGCTATCACGCCAACGGCGAGCGGGCCGAGGGCAAGACCCTCATCATCGAAGATTACTGGAACGCCAACCCGGCCTTTGACATTTTGCTCGACCACCAGCCGACGATGAACTATATCCGCGGCATCGTCAAACAGCGGCCGACGATCAACAACTCCGAAATCCGCATCCGCTACCAAGGCAACGCCACCGGCTGCCACGGCGGCACCATCTCGGCCAGCCAAAAGTACCGCTATAGCTACACCGAGCACGGCATCGACTGCATGATGGTGCGGATGGTCTATTTCATCCACGATTGCACCAACGAGCAGGGGGCCTTTTGCGTGGTACCGGGGACGCACAAGACCAATCTGCCCTCGCCCCACAGCAACGACCCGGACGAAGACCCGGACATGATCGGGCTAGAGGTCAAGGCCGGAGACGCGATCCTGTTCACCGAGAATTTGCGCCACGGCGGTTTCACCAACCGCTCTGAGCAGACGCGCAAGACCCTGCACGTGGGCTACGGGCCGCATTGGATGATGTCGCAAAACATCGCCACCATGGACGAAAAGCAGCATATCAATCCAGAAACGTTCGCCCGCCTCACAGCAGCGCAGCGAGATTTGTTCCGGGCCTATCCCCGCGAAAGCTGATTCCTAACTGATGTTGCGCCCTAGCGTGGCCGGGAGCGTACCGAGCAAAGAGCGCGGCGTGGCTGCTGGACCGGGTGATGCGGCAGGGACTTACTCCTCACTCTGATCGCGAACCACGAACCGCGAATCACGCTTCATACCAAGTGCGTAACGTCAGTTCTTAAGTGGGAAATTCCTCGTAGTAGCGGTCAAAGGCCGCAGGTGTACCGCAGATGTAGAGCGCGTCGTCGGGCGCGAGCATCAACGAGGCCGGGATGTCCATGATCACGTCGCCGGCCCGCTCGACAGCCACCACCGAGCAGCCCGTGCGCTCGCGGATGCGCGCTGCGAGTGGGTGGCGTCCGGCGAGGGAGCCGGGCCTGAGTTTGACCATCTTGATCCGGGGCTTGTGCGAAACCGTCTCCCCGAGGACGTGATGGACCAGCAACTGGCCGGCGACTTGGCTGACCGAGAGCGCAAAATCAGCACCGGCGCGCTGCACCCGGTCTGCGTTTTCAACGTGGGACACGCAGGCCAATAGGGGAATTTCCGGGACGTGATCGCGGACCACTGCCGCGGCGAACAGAGCGGCCCCGTCGCTGTCGAGGGCGAGGATGACGACCCGTGCCTGTGCAATGGCAGCGCGGTCGAGGACGCGCACGTCGAGCACATCGCCAGCCACATCGACTCCAGTGCTTTCAACCGCATCAACCACCCGCACCTCTTCGCCCGCAGCGCGGAGGATCTCGACCAGCTTCTGCCCGACATCGGCAAAGCCAATCACCACAATCGGCCCTTGCTGAGTAATCGGCCGGGCCATGTCGTTTAACTTGTGAATGCTCTCGGGCGTACCGACTGCCACCAGAATGGCTCCGGGCCGCAGCTTTTCCGCGGCGGCTGGTGGCAAGCCGAGTGCGTCTTCCGCCCACTGCCCGACGATGTGGGCACCGGTCCGGGTGTAGAGCTCGGTCTCGGCTAAGGTGCGGTTGGCGAGCGGGCTTTGATCGTGAACGCGCAGCTCGGCCACTTCGAGGAGCGAGTCGAGTGGCTCTACGCCCGCCACCCGAGGCCCGATCTTCGCACTGGCGCGGACGGCGATCGCCGCAGCGAGGACGTGATTGGGAGTAAAGGCTGCGGTCGCGCCCGCCAGCAGCATGGGGCCGCGGCGCTGGGGGTGCTCGGTCATCGCCACAATGGGACCGGCGAAACCCTGCTCGCGGGCACTGAGCGCGAACAGGGCGTTGTCGTCGTCTGGGCCGTTGGCCACCAGTGCCTTCGCCTTGGTCAACGGCCGCAGGTCCAGCGTCTCCGCCGCTAGATTTGCCTGCACGACCTGCACATCGGCCCTTGTCTGGAGCTGCCGCGCTGTCGCCTCGTCCTCTTCGATTACCACCAGCGGCAGGTACCGGCTGGAAAGCTCTTCTATTAAAGTTTCGACTTCTGGCCCGTATCTATAGATGACCACGGCGTTCTCTACTGTGGGTAGGGCGCGTTCGGCTAGGTTCTCGTCGACGAGTGGAGTACTGAACTTGTCGATCTGGAACACCCCGAGGTGAGTGTCCCCTCCATGCGCCACTCGGCCTTCTAAGAGGACTGAGCAGCCCTTGAGTGCCAGCGGCGTGAAGAGATTCAACAAGAATGCGGTGAAGATCAAAATGGTAAAGGTCGCCTGATCGATCGCTCCTTGAGCCAAGGCCAGCGATGCCAAAATAAACGCCATCTCGGCGCGACCGCACATGCCCACGCCCACCGTCAGCGCTTCCCGCCAGGGCATGCCAATGTTCAGTGCCATGCTGCCGGCACTAAGCACCTGCCCGGCGATGACCGTCACTGCCAAAAGCGCGATGAACGCCACGCCCGACGCGCTAATGTCAAACGAAATGGAAAATCCCAGCGAGATGAAGAAGATCGGCCCAAGGAACGAATAGGCGATGCCATAGGCGCGGTCGTTTACCACCTTGACTAGGTTGGGGTGGGCGACGCGCTCTTCGAAGAAAAGACCCGCCAAGTAGGCACCCAAGATCATGTGCAGCCCAATGGCCTCGGCAAAAAGGCCGGCGGCAATGGCGGTGAGCAGCACAAAGGTGAAGCCCTTGCCGCCCTCGGCGCGGAAGGGCAGAGTGAGGCGGGGATAGACAAGGGTGCCCAAAAGTAGCGCAACCGCGAAGAAACCCACCACCTTGCCCAAGTTGATTGCTAGGTCCAAGGGGGCAAAGGTGCCGCCGGAGAGTACGCCGGTCACCAGACTAAAAAAGATCAAGGTCAAAAGGTCGTTGATGACGCAGCTAGCGACGATGATCCGCGCAATGCGGGTATCGGTCAACCCCAAGTCCTTGAGACTTTTGAGGGTAATTACGACTGCGGTAGCGGTTCCAATGATCAGCCCCACGAAGATAGAGGCGGCAATATCCAACCCGAAGAATTGGGCGACAGCAAAGCTGACGGCAAAGGGCACTGCGGCCCCTGCAATCGCCACGCCCAGCGAGCGTTTGAGCGCGTCGAAAAACTCGTTGGGTTGGGTCTCTACGCCGGCGTGGAACATCAGAAAGAAAATGCCGATCTCGGCCAACAACTGGATGGCTTCGTCCGGCTCAATCCAACCGAAAACCGCTGGTCCCACGAGCACCCCGACGATCAGTTCGCCCATCACCGTCGGCAGGCCCAGCGGGCGCAAGGTCACCGCTACTAGCCAGATCCCGGCGAGCAGGATGAGTAAATCGAATGCTATATCGTACATGAGCGGAGCCTCTCGTGTTGGTTGCCTTATCTAAGTGATGGTACGCAGCCTTTGTCATGCCCCTGCTTAAAGATACAGGGGCAGGCTCTGCGAAAGCAGGCATCCAGAGTACCCCTCGGCGGCTCAACGACTCGACGGAGCCCGCTGAAGCCCGCCCCCGTGCAGACGGGGGTCCGCAGCGTATGCAAGGCTGGATTCCTGCTTTGGCGGGAATGACAATGAGGAGCGGCAGGAAGCCGGAGAGCCTGCCCCCGCGTAGGCGGGGGATAACGAATGCGTAACATCGCGTATCTAACTTAAAAAAAGGATACTGCGGCGGGCAAAATTGCGCTTGGTAATTGTACATGTTCGTGTGTTAATTGAAGTGGCGGTTTCTTAAACGTGAATCAAAACGCTCCCAACATCCACTCCCGCGAAGTGCGCCAAGCCCTTATGTGGTTCGCCGGCGTCCTGTGGCGCGGCGCGCCTTGGGCCATGGCCGCCAGCGTCTGCGGGCAATTTCTGCCGGCCTTTTTGCCAGCAGCGAGAATCCTAGTCATCAAAGAGCTAGTCGATAGTGTCCACGCGGTGTACGGCCAAGGGCCGGCCGGGTTTGCGCTAGTCGCGCCGCTGCTGGTCTGGTTGGCTGGACTGCGGTTGTTGGAGGCGATGCTTTCGGCGGTACGGGGACACGCGGCGGCCGTGGTGCGGGAGAAGACGAGTTGGAAGTTGCAGGAGCGGGTGCTTGAGCAGGCGGCGCGGGTGGGGCTGGACGAGTTTGAGTATCGGGAATTTTTCGACCGCATGCAGCGGGCACTACAGGCGGCGTACTTCCGGGCCTACGGCATCTTCCGGGATGCGATGTCCACGCTCGAAAGCGCGATTGTGCTCTGCACCTTGATCGCGCTCTTTGCGACCGGGCACTGGTCGATCCCGGTGGTGCTGTTCTTGGGCACGGTCCCGGTCTTCTATACCCAAATGCGGCGAGGCCGCGAAATCTACGCGCTCTTCCACGAGCAGACGCCCGAGCAGCGCCGCGCCGAGTACTTGGTGGGTCTGATGACCGACCGCGACGCCGCCAAAGAGATCCGGCTCTACGGGTTGGGCGACTTCCTTGGCCGCACTTGGGAGGCCCTGGCACACACGCTCAGGCGGCAGCGCTTCCGGCTGACGCTGCAACAGCAGCGCTATCTGTTCGGCGGGCGGCTAAGCGGCATCGGCTCGGCACTGTTGGCGCTGGTCATCCTGCTCTATCAAGCCGCCTATGGTGCCTTGACCTTGGGGGGATTTTTCGCTTTAGCCGAGACCATCGTGCGCTTTCAGGGGACCCTCTTCCAGATGCTCAGGCAGATGGGCGACGTCTTTGAGCAGGCACTCTATATCCGGGACTTGCGCTCGTTTGTGGAGTCGCCGACCGAGCAGGGAGCAGGATGGGAAGAGTTCCCCGAGCAGCCGCTGGACATCGCTGTCGAGGGGTTGGAGTTTGCCTACGGCGACGGGCCGCCGGTACTCAACGGGGTCGAACTGCGGCTCAGGCCCGGGGAGAAGCTGGCGCTGGTGGGTGCCAACGGAGCTGGCAAAACGACCTTGGTCAGGCTGCTTCTGGGACTGTATCCGCCGGGTGAGGGGCGGGTGCTCTACAATGGAGTAGATGGACGCCGGATTGACCCGGAGGTATTGCGGCGGCGCTGTGCGGCCGTTTTTCAAGACTTTGTGCAGTATCAGCGCACAGCACGGGAGAATATTGGCTATGGGCAGGCCGAGGAACTGGGCGACCAAGCCCGGGTGGAGCGAGCGGCGCAGGCGGGCGGGAGTGCGCCGATAGTAGAGTCACTGGCCACGCGCTACGACGCGACCTTGGGGCGTTACTTCGAGGGGGGACAAGACCTATCGCGCGGACAGTGGCAGAAGCTGGCGCTGTCGCGTGCCTATTTCCGCGACGCACAGCTTCTGGTCTTCGACGAGCCGACGGCGGCGCTGGATCCGCGGGCCGAGTTGGAGGTCTTTCGCCAGTTTCGCGCTTTGAGCGAGGGCAAGTCGGCCGTTTTCGTCTCGCACCGCATGGCCTCGGCCCGGGTGGCCGACCGCATCCTAGTCTTGGATAGGGGCCGGGTATTGGAAGAGGGGACTCACGATGAGCTGATGGCACGCGGGGGCGAATACGCGCGGATGTTTGCGCTGCAAGCGCAGGGGTACCAATGAGTCTCTTGCCTAGGATGCTTAAAGAGGTGCTACAAGTCCATCCCTTGGGGGTGGGTGGGTTGGCGGCGCTGGCGCTGGTTGGCTCCCTGCTGCCAGCGGTAGAATTGTGGCTGACCGGGCGGATCGTCGATGAGCTGGCTGCGGTATTGGGCGAGGGACGAGCGGCTTTTTTGCAGGTCCTGCCCTATGTCGGCGGCTTTTTCGGTACGCTCTTTGCCTATATGCTGCTAGATATGGCGCGGGCGATCTTACAAGTCGATGTGCAAGAAAAAATCGGCGTGCGGATGCAGCGCCGAGTCATCGACAAGGTGCAAAAAGTCGAGCTGGCCAGCTTTGAGCATCCCGCGTTCTACGATGCGCTCAAGCGGGCCAACGAGGATCTGAGTGGTCGGCTCCTGAGCCTGATCAATGTGGTGCTGGACGTCATCGGCTCACTCGGGGGACTGGGCGCGATTGTGGGGGTGATGCTAACTGGGCACTGGGCGCTGGGACCAATGGTGGTGATCGGTTCGGTGCCGGGGGTGTGGGTGATGATGCGGATGAGCAAAAAGACGCACTACGTCTATCGCGAACGCACGCCGCAGTACCGCGAAACAGCCTATTTCCGCGAGCTGATGACCGAGCGCGAACAGGCGATGGAGGTGCGGCTGTTCACCCTGCGCGACCATCTGCTCGACACGTGGCGCGAGAAAGTGGTTGCCCTCGCAAAAGAGCGACGCGGGCTAGAGACCAAACAGGCATGGCTCGGCGGGCTGACCTCCAGCATTGACGGCTGGGCCTACGTGGGTTGCCTGACGATCTTGGCCTCGATGGTGGCCGGGGCGCAATTGACGATTGGCCAGTACGGGATGCTGACACGGGCGGTACAGCAGTTTACTTGGCGGCTCGAAGGGATCATGCGCTCGCTGAGCACGCTGCACGAGGAGTCCCTTTACTTGGGGGATCTCTATGAGTTTTTCAGCTTGGTGGCCCCGGAGGAATCCGCAGGGCCGACAGACGCGAGCGGGACGCTAGCAAGGGAACATTTGCCGCTGCGCTTTGAGAAGGTGTCCTTCCACTATCCGGGCGGTGAAGAGGTACTCGAAGATATCGACTTGGAAATTCGCCCGGGCGAGCGGGTCGCGCTAGTGGGCGAAAACGGGGCTGGCAAGACGACCTTGGTCAAGCTGATGATGGGGCTTTACCAGCCGACAAGCGGACAAATTCTGCTCGGCGACAAGCCGCTACAGGATTGGCCGCTGGAGCGGGTCCGGCGGCTTTTTGCGGCCGTCTTCCAAGACTTCGTGCGCTTCCAGTTTTCGGTGCGCGACAATATCGCCTTCGGTGCGTTGGGCGAGCAGGCGGCCGTCGAGCAGGCGGCCGAGTGGGCGGGGGCGGCCGAGTTTATAGCCGAACTACCCGACCAGTACCGGACCCTGTTGGGCAAGGAGCTGGGGGGCGCGGATCTATCGATCGGGCAGTGGCAGAAGCTGGCGACAGCTAGGGCACTGGTGAGGACGGCCGAGTTCGTGGTGCTGGACGAGCCGACAGCGGCGCTGGACCCCAAAGCCGAAGCAGAAGTCTATCGACACTTTGGGGAGATGACCAGAGGCAAAGCCTCGGTGTTGATTTCGCACCGGCTAGGTGCAGCGAGGATCGCCGACCGAATCTTGGTACTCAAAGGAGGGCAACTCATCGAGCAAGGGACGCACGAGGCATTGATGCGGAAAGGCGGAGAGTACAGCCGCTTGTTCAGCCTACAAGCTCAATGGTACGAATAAAACTAGCGCCGTCGGCCTCTCCGGGGCTTGCCGCGCGGGCGCGCGGAGGGGCGTGCGGCCATTTCCGCGACTACCATGTCAAAGCCCTTGAGATGTTGCCCGTTGAGCATGTCGATAGCCTCGCGGGCCGCGGCCTTGCTGGGCATGTCGATTTGGCCCCAGCGGCGGCGCGGGTCGATAGTTACAGCGGCGACAGCCCCGAACAACTCGAACAGTGTGCGGAGGTCGTCCTCGGTGGTGCCAGCAGATAGATTATCAACGCGAATCTTCATTCAAACTCCAAAAATAAAAGGGAGTGATGCAGTGTACATCACCCCCTTTTGCGCTATATAAGGCCGGGCCTAAAGTGGTACGACGCTCTCAGCCGCCGGGCCTTTCTTGCCCTGAACGACTTCAAACTCCACCGGCTGCCCGTCGGACAAGGTGCGAAAACCCTCGGCCCGGATCGCGCTGTGATGGACGAAAACATCTTCGCCGCTCTCACGCTCGATAAATCCGAAGCCCTTCGCGTCGTTGAACCACTTTACGGTTCCCTTCTCGCGATCTGCCATGGGTAAAATCCTTTGCAATGTGCGGTTAGAGCAGGACGTGCGAATAACTTTGAGTAGGAATCTACTGCTTCAGGCTTTTCGGTAGGAAAACTACATCAGGCCCGGGGGTAGGAATCTACGCGGATCCGAACGACTGCCAACATGGTCCATGAACGCCCCTACAACTATTGCAGAGACAAGCGATGGGCTAAATATAGTCAATCTCAGCCGCAGCACAAGAAGCTAATTCGCCTGCCGCCGGGCCGTCCAACCTGCCCAGACCCAGACCTTCCCCTCCACTCCCTAGTTTGGAGTTGGCACTGCGGCCTCTATATTAAAGGAATTTACAACCGGATAGACGGCCTCAATCCCGTTTATCCGGTCCATCCACGTCGCACAAATGGAAAGGAAACAGACGGCTAATGAGCGCAACCGGACCGGGGTTTGCCGCCGAAGACCTAAGCCTCTTCGCGCGGATACAGCGCGTGTTTTACGCGCCGCGGACGGCTTTTGCCGCAGTGCGCTTCCAAGAGAGCGCACGCGACTGGTTGGTACCGGCGCTCTTGGTTTGTGCGGTGGGGCTTGGTGCCCATCACCTGACCGTACAGCAGCAGCTAGAGAGCTTGAACGAGGTCGAGCGGCAGCGCGTAGAGGCGTTCCAAGCGCATAGCTGGATGGCGATCCCGGTGGGGCTTTTTGCTTCTTTAGTCGTGGTCGGGGGCGTACTTTTAGCACTGGCGCGTTCCGTTTCCCAAGCCGAAGTCAGCTACCGGCAAATGCTGATAGTCAAAGCGTATGCGGCGTTGGTGGTGGCCGTCGAGTGGGCAGTGCGGGCGGTGCTGGTGCTGGCGACGGGCGACATCGGGGCGCATCTGGGGTTGGGTCTCTTGCTGTCCGATGCGGCCGCAGCCACGTTTGGCGGCCGCATCCTTACGGCCCTCAATCCCTTTGACCTGTGGCAGATTGGGATCATGGGCGTTGGCTTGAACGCGCTGGCCGACGCGCCCGTGCGCAAGGCGACCCTCTCGCTTGGGCTTCTGTGGCTGTTCTGGTTAATCGGCGGGGTCGTCCTCGAGACCATCGGCCAAAGCGCGCTCCCACCACCTCCCAAATAAAATCACAGCGCCGTCGTCGCTTTTACGACCTTCATCTATCCTGCTGCTGTCCGCGGAGATGGAGAAACCTTGCTCAAAGCCTTGTTGCGCCCCAATCCCATCTGCGCTCCCGTGCTCTCGGCCGCCAAGCACGAAGTGCAGGTCCTCTATACGCAAATCGACCGCGACGCCGGTTTGTGGGGCAGCAGCGGATGAACGAAGGACTGTGGGAGAAGGGGTGGCCCAGATGTGCGCCTGACGCACCGACTCGCCATCGTGCGCTCGCCCGAGGGCGAATCCGTTGGCCTTCTACCGAGGAACCAAATCCTCTACCAGCAGCCCATGCTGGTCAATCCGCATACGTGGCGCATGCCCGAGCCGATTCTCAAGGGCGAGGGACACATCCAACGCGCCCAAGGATTTCGCTGGGTCGAACCACATGTCAGTGGAAGTATTACAAGACCTACTCATAGCGGTATTTTTCCCCGAGGAGTTGCCCGCCAAACGGTACTTCGACCTACGACCCGACGCCTACCGCTTCCTCTATCGCGCCATGTCTATGTTGCCGTGCGAGTGCCCCCACCCCCAATACGACCCAAAAAAATACTGCGACAGCTATGTAAAATTCTTCCTGTTCGGCGACAGCAAGGCACCCATGCCCGACTCGGTGCGGATCTTCATGGTCTATGGGTATGTAACGGAAACGCCCATATCGTGGACTTTGAGCCCAGAGTCGAGTTTTTGCTAACAGCCGTGGTACTAGTAAACGAAAACGGCATTTTGAACGGCGGGGACTACAAGTACGACGCGGTGGGACTGCTGTTTTTGGCCGAACTAGGCCGGGTCATATACAAATACGAGTTGGAGCGAAAACGAGCGCACCGGCCGGATTTGAGCAAGTGGAAGGTCAACTACGGGCCATGATCGAGATTAGTTAGAAACTGTTGACAAAATGCACACATTATATAGCGTACATGATCAGCTTTGAATGGAACACGGAGAAGAACCAACAACTCGCCGAGCAGCGAGGGATCTCATTCGAACGCGTCGTCTCTGCGATTTAGCATGGCGGTCTGGTGGATGTGCTGGAGCATCCGAACCAAGAGCACTATCCAGGGCAGCTAATCTACGCCGTAGCCATCGAGGAGTACATTTACATCGTCCCTTTCGTAACAGAGGCGGACGGTACGCGATTCCTGAAGACGATCATCCCCAGCCGCAAGGCGACACGAGATTATCAGAGGAGGCGATCATCGTGAAGGACAACATGAGCGTAGAAGAGCGGGAAATTATCGATGGGTTTGAGCGGGGCGAACTACGCTACGCTTCTGGAGCTGAACGCGAACTCCAAGCGGCGCGTCAGGCGGCCCGCAATACGTTCAACAAAACCCGGCGAGTGAATCTGCGAATGACAGAACGCGACTTCAATCTCGCCCACTCTCGGGCGCGGGAAGAGGGGATCCCTTATCAGACCCTACTATCCAGTGTCATCCACAAGTACCTGTCCGGCCGACTAACCGAGAAGAGCTAGCTCGGCGATGGACTGCTCCGGTGGGAACCTTCCAACGCTTCGACTCGTCGGCTGAAGCGGTTGAGTACCTCCTCACTGGAGACCAAGGACAACTTCCGCTGACTATAGGGAACGCGCATCCCGCGCTGGCGCTCTAAGGCGTTGAGTTCCCGGTCGAGCCTGAATGCCCAGTTGATACTTTCGGGAAAAAAACGGGTGCCGCTAGGCGACGAGGGCAGACGCCGGGTGTGCGTTCCCGCTTGGACGTGTATGGCTCTTATGCGCTCGACCAAGGCTCGAATTCGCTTGTGCTCCCGCCGCCATTGCCAGTGAAAATGGAGTCCTGTCGCCAAGAGAATGAATGAGGAGATCAAAAGTGGAATGGAGAACAGGAATTCCGCGATAACGTCCATAGTATCCATGATAGAAGAATATACCTCCGTTTGCGGTTATTTATTTCATAAGACCTAAGTACACGACAGTAGTCTAAGTTGTGGTGCAGCCGTGCTTTAGGCTTATTTGTAATCGCCCAAAATTGCATCTAAATGCTAGGCACTATGGGGCCGCTTCTAATACACACATGCCCCGAGGGACCACCCTCTATGAAGGGCTGACCCGAATCTGGTGTGCCACAAAAAAAGACCGCCCAACCAACGCTTCTTTCTCAATTCTAATTCCCCACTTCCACCCCCTGCACCCCAAACACTTCCCGCAAAAAATTCTCACCCATCCGCACGTAGCCAGTGGCGTCCGGGTGGAGATTGTCGGGCAGATATTCGGCGAGGCTTTCGTCGAAGAGCTTGAGACCGTCTATATAATAGATGTGGTCGTCGCCGCGCCTTTTGAACGCTTCTACGGCTTCCGCAACCTCGCCGCGTATCTGCTCCAAGGTTAGTCCAACCGCATTGGGCGTGGTCTCGCGGTCGCGACCCCAAATCGGCGAGCAGACCGCAAACGGGGTGTGGGGATGGCCGTCGCGGATGGTGGCAATGGTGCCGAGGACAGCCGGGCGGAAGGCGCGCGGGCCGAGGCTGGCCGCGCCGTAGATGTTGATGCCGAGCTTGACCGAGATAAAGTCCGCGGGCCGGTCTCGGATCAGCCGAGCGATGAAGGGGTCGGCGTGGCACTGGCCGCCGTAGCCCAGCGACGTGAGGTTGAAGTCTCGGGCGCGCGCTACCACCCCGGGCCAAGTAGTGGCGGGCGATCCGGCAGTGCGGCAATGGGTGATGGAGCTGCCATACGTAACCCACTTCAGCCGAGTGTCTTCGCTTTTTTCGCAATGTGCTCTCTCGGGCAATCCAATGTGGCGCAGGGCGACGGGCATGGCCGGCGATAGCCAGATCTCCAAGGATTTCTCGCCCGCCGGCAAGTTCTCGAAGCGGACCTCGGTCGCGCCGGCCGCATATGAAGCGGTGGCCGCGATCTGCCCGCCGATGCACAGGTCAAAGCGGCCGTCTTCGGCCAGCGGCTCGCAGCCGACGACTAGTTCCCCGGTGTCAGTAGCGAAGCTCACCCGCACACCCGAAGGCATCTCGGCCCGCTCGGCAAGGCCGCTTTCCCCAGGCGAGTATAGGTCCAAATCCCCATGGGGAATGCGCCAAGGCTTGATCCAGCCCGGTCCCTCTTCGAGAGAGATCGCACCGCACCAGGTTAGGCGGGGATCGTTGGCAGCAATGGTCAGCATAGGAGTCCTTTGGGTTGGAGCCACTGATATAGCTTAGCTCATAGGAGGTCCTGTAGCGCGGTGGCTAAAGCAATATAATATAGCATATAGCGGCATGAGCAAGGGGGAGCAACCTGCGAACCGATGACCTCCACTTGGTGCGCTGTGCCGCGTCCTTCTACCAATCTATCCGGGAGCATCCATGCTTAAATTCATCGCTTTTGCCGTCCTGCTAGCCGTGCATGCCGCCCAAGCACAACTCCCCGCTGGCGGCATCCCTTTGACCCAAGGCGACTTTCTCCACTCGGCCCGCGTACCCAGTGCCACCAACCGTTCCCGAAGTCAGGTCGTAGAGGCCGAGCACGCATCATTTGACCAAGCCCTGCGCATCGAAGTTCTGCACGAGGAGGGCAATCCTTGGAGCGTCGAAACTGGCAACCCCATCGCCCTTGCAGTACAAAAGGGCGATATCGCCCTGATTCACTTTTGGGCACGGGGAATCAAGTCGAGCGACGAGACCGGCGAAGTCTTTGCCACAGTCTATGCCCAGAAAGCCGCGCCCAATTGGGACAAATCGCTCCACAAAGGGTTCAGTGTGGGGCTTGCTTGGAGCGAGTTCTTTTATCCGTTTGAATTTATCGACGAGTACGACGCCGGCGAGGCCGAGATCAACTTCGGCGTCGGCAGGCGTCGCCAGACCATTGAAATCGCCGGTTTTGAAGTCCTGTACTACGGCAGCAGTCTATCCGTGGGCGACCTGCCCCAGACCCGCTTGACCTATGCTGGCCGCGCTCCTGACGCCGCTTGGCGACAGAGGGCTGAGGAGCGCATCAGGCAGCACCGCCAAGGCGATTTCGCGCTACAAATCATCGGCGCGACTGGCCAGCCAGTGGCCGATGCCCCAGTCGAAGTCACTATGCAGCGCCACGCCTTCCTCTTTGGCTCGGCCCTGCAGATGTGGCGGCTGACCAGCGAGACGGCCGAAAATCAGACCTATCGCGCCATGGTCAAAGATCTCTTCAACGCCGCCTCCAACGAGAACGCCCTCAAATGGCCGCCTTGGGATGGCGACTGGGGCCAGATCCATTTCAGTCGCGAAAAGACGCTGGCCGGATTTGCTTGGCTCAAGGCCCATGATTTTCATCGGCGCGGCCACGTCTTAGTCTGGCCTGGCTGGCGCAATCTGCCCCAAAGCATCAATGATATGGCCGACCAAGCCGACGCGGCCACGGCTATTCCCTTGCTCGTCATTGACCATATAGACGAAATCATCCAAGCCACCAAGGGACTGGTTGAGGAGTGGGACGTCATCAACGAGCCGTACACCAACCACGACCTCATAGATCTCAGCGGCGACCACGTCATGGTCGAGTGGTTCCAAGCCGCCCGCCGCAATCTCCCCGCGGCACCCCTGTACCTCAACGACTTCAACATCCTCAGCAACAATGGCCAAGATGTAGCCCACCAGAATCACTACGAGCAAACCATTCAGTATTTGCTCGATCGGGGTGCCCCCATTACCGGCTTGGGTATGCAAGGGCATTTTGGCGACCAAGTGACGGCTCCCGAAAAACTACTGGCACTGCTCGATCGCTTCGGCCGCTTCGGCCTCGACATCAAAATCACCGAATTCGATATCAACACAACCGACCAAACTCTGCTCAATGATTATACCCGCGACTTTATGACCCTCGTCTTCAGCCACCCGGCGGTCGCCGGTTTGCAGTGGTGGGGTTTTTGGGAAAAGGCCCACTGGCGGCCCAATGCCGCCCTGTACAACGCCGATTGGAGTCCTAGACCCCATGCACAGATCTACAAGGATTTGGTTTTTGATCAGTGGTGGACCCGCCAGCAGGGTCGCACCAGCGCCGAAGGGCAGTTCAGCGGCCGGGGTTTTTACGGCTCCTACCAAGTAGAAGTTCGCCTCGACGACCAAATGTTCACCGCGCCCTTTACCCTCGAAGCCGATATGGAAACCGTCACCATCCGCCTAGACGCCGCGACCACTATCCGCGATACGGAGGAACAACCCGCTCGGTTCAACCTCGAATAGAGAACACCGATTTCCACCTTGAGATGGATTATAGAGATCAGCCCGTCCGCGGCCGAACCACGGTTTCGCCGTCGGCTTCTATCAGCGGCCGATGGTAGATATAGGGTGGTTCGAGCACGGCCTGTTGCGCCTCGGTCAGTTCGCCGACCCATTCTGGCTGGCTGGTCTGGTAGGTGCCACCGGCAAAGTGCAGATATTTGGGCGAGTAGCGGTAGAGTAGGGAGCGCCGCTCGTGCTCGGCCACCCACGGGAGCGTGCCGTGTAAGGTCGCCTCGTTGAAGATTACCATATCGCCGGTCTGGCAGGGGACGTTGTACACGATCTCGCGGTGTTCCTGCCAGTGACAAATTTTTTGCGGCAGCGGGAAGTTGGCCTTGTGGCTGCCTGGGATCACGCACAGTCCGCCGTCGCCCTCATTGACGTCAGCGAGCTGGAACTGGCAGACGATCATGCCGCAGCGCATCTGGTCGTTGGCATAAGCGTAGTACTGTGCGCCGTTGAAGTGGCGGCTGGTCGAGCCGTGGAGGATCAGGCCCTCAGCGCCCTTGCCGCCGCAGAGCATAAAGGGCGAGTGGTCCATCTTCCAGCCGCGGCCAAAGAGCGCGTCGAGATAGGGGATGAGCTTTTTGTGCGCCAAGAGGGTGCGGAAGGGCAGGCAGTGAGGTTTTTCCCATTCGAGCATCCCCGTGAAGATGCCGCGCCGCCGGCCCTCGAGCACGTCGCTGCCGCCGGTATTGTGATTGCCGTCTTCGCCGCGCTTGTCCTCATTGGCGTCAAAGGCCGCGTTGAGCGCATCGACTTCGGCAGGGGTGAGGAAGCTGGGGACCTTCAGGAAGCCCTGTAGGTCGAAGAGGAATTTTTCTGTGTCATTCATCAATAATACGTCTCCGCGTCGTGTACCGGGTCGTAGCCGACTTCGCGCCGGGGCGTTTCAATATCAAAGATATTGTAGGTGTTGTCCGAGATCGCAAAGTAATGTGCGCCACTGGGCAGGTCGCCGGCGCAATGCCGCTGGAAGCAGGCGTGGACTAGGCGGGCGGCATCCTCTTGATGGCACCAGAGGGCAAAGTAGCCCCGTTCCGATGCGCGGGCGTCGTTTTCTGCGTTGACGCCGCCCCAGCGCATGGCAACCGCGCTGTGTCCCTGGTCGGCGACCTTTTGCACCCACTCCTCCACGTGGGCTTTTTCGCGTCCATAGTCGTTGATCGGGTGCGCGGGCACGGCCGCGGAAATCCGCTCGGGCCAATTGGTTATCTCGTCGAACTGCCGCTCGGCCAAGGTCCAATAGAAGCCCGGCTGGTGAAAGTCGTACAGCCCATCGACCGCGTGAACCGAGCTGGAGCCGACGATCATCGGCGGCTCGTCTTCGGCCAACACCGCTTCAAAAACCAAGTCTGTCATCCGCTTCATGGCCGCCAAGTCGCCGCCGCGAGCCAAATAGACGACCAAGTCGCACCCGGGGATCAGGGCGCGAAAGGCCTCCGGCGACTTCGCAATATCGAGGTCGATAAAATTCCCTCCGGCATCCGGCTCGGTCGCCTTGTCCGGTGCGCCGGGCAAATCCACGGAAACCATGCGGTAGCGCGGATCGAGCCGCGGCATATAGGTCCGCAGGCCCGAGCCAATCGTGCCTCGCCCGCCGATGAGCAAAACTTTGTATGCTGACACCATGCAGTTTCTCCTTTCGCGGAGGCAAACCTAAGCGACGGCCCGGCGATTGACCAGCCTTTTCCGCTCAGCTTCAGTGCGCCCACTCCTCGTGTGCGAGCGGCCGCTGATTCAGTTCATCCCGATGAACGCGCCACTGAGGCATGAACCGGTCCATCAGCTTGCGAAACCGCTCGTTGTGCCGGTGCTCGATCAAGTGGACCATTTCGTGGACGAGGACGTACTCCAAGCACAAAGTCGGCTTCTTGGCCAGTTCGAGGTTTAGCCAGATGCGCTTGGCTTCGATATTACAGGATCCCCAGAGGGTCTTCATTTTTTTGATCCGCACTTCATCAACCGTCACCCCGACCTTCCGCGCCCATTTGATGCACAGCTCTGGCAATTGTTCGCGGAGCTGACGGCGATACCATTGCTCCAATACCGCCTCCTTTGTGTCCCGGTCGGTGCCAGGACGGACGCGCAACGCCATCTTCGCGTTGTTGAACAGACAAACCGCCGGTGTACCGTCGTGCTCGATCACGTCGAGTCGATAGCGCCGGCCCCTGAAGTAATGGCTCTCGCCGGTCGCGAACTCGCGCTGGGATTGGCGGTTTTGTTGGGCAAATTCGGCTCGCTTCCGGCGAATCCATCCCGACCGCGAAATGACGGCCAAGCGCACGGCGTCATCGTCGAACCACAGGGGTGCGGCCACTCGCACCCGACCGCTCGGCGGATAGACGCCTATGTGGAGATTCTTGATGTTCTTGCGGACGATCTCTATTGGAATCCCGCGAATGTCGATGTGGTGACTTCTAACCTTAGTAGTCACTTTGTGCCTTCACGATCTCAAATATCGCGTTTACGAGGCTCTCGTTGCCGCCGAGTTTCGAGTGGATGGCGTTGAGAACCTCGCGTTCCTTGAGCGTGTTTCCTCGCCAGTCGGCCTTTTTCACCCGACGGATGGCGGAATCTAGGGCGAGCACCTTCGCCTCCCGGACATCCACGGCCGGCTCGGTGCCGAGTGGCTTTTGGACTGTCGGAACCAGCATCACCAAGTTGTCGAACAGCACTCTCAATGCCGCGCTGTTGATGCTGGCAGGATAGGACGCTTGGGTCTCTGGCCGATTGATCTTTCTGGTCAGTAGGTACTCCTTCGCCGAGTTTGCTCTCGTCGTTGAAATCGGCTTGGTCGATGACGCCCTTGAGGTCGTTAGCCTCGGCAAGCTGGCCGATGATCTTGTTGATCTTGTCGCCCTTCAGCGTCACCATATCGGCAAAACTGTCGCCGGGCGGCACTTCAATGAGCGCGTACGCGTCGCCGGCGTGTACTTCATAAACAGCAGCGTCAGGACGTAGTCCTTGTACTGGGAGGCGTCTATGCCGCCGCGCAACTCGTCGCAGCTTTCCCACAGCGAGGAGTAGAGTTGGGACTTCTTCAAAGCCATGCGCTAGCACCCCTTAAACCACAGCTTCAGCGCCGTTCCGCCCATAATCATCTCTTTTTCTGCTGCGGAGATATTCGGCAGGTGGCAGTCGAGTAAATCCACCAGTTTCTGGTATCCCGGCTCCACCACAATCCACGGCGAATCCGTACACCACATCATGCGAGCCGCGCCGTAGGCCCGATACACATCCTCAACCATGGGCTGCATATCCCCATAGGGCCAAGGCTGCTTGGAAAACGCATACTCCCCTGAAATTTTGATATAGACATTGGGAAATCGAGACAGCGCCATCACTTGCGGATAGTTGGCCGGCGGCAGCGGCTCGGCGTCAAAGCGGGGGCGACCCCACCGGTCCGGTCCGCCGGGCGTGGTCGGCATTACGCCGAGATGGTCGAGGGAAATGTTTACGCCGGGAAAAGCCGCGGCCAGCCGTTCGATGCAGGAAAACTGGGCTCCACTGGTGTAGATATTGATGTTGAGCCCCAGTTCGTCCGCACACTCGAAGAGCGCGTAGCTCGACAGGTCCTCGGCCCGCTGTGCGCCCGGGTCGCCCAACGCCCCCAGTCGGATCCCTTCAATACCGGTGGCCGAGACGAGTTCGCGCAGTCGCGCGGGTGGGTCCGGGTCATCCATGTCGATCAAGCCGGTAGCCGTAAAACGGTCGGGCCACGTCCGCACACAATGCGCGACATAGGCGTGCTGTTCGACTTTGGTGCCGTTCATTTCAATCAGCACGGAGCGGTCGATGCCCGAAGCATCCATGTCCGCTATGAGCGCCTCTATCGGACAGGCGCGGTCGGCCGGTGCGAGGCTGCTCAACTCGCGGGGGAATCGCTCGCTCGGCAGGTCGAAGACGTGAACGTGAACATCGACTTTATCCATCTGCTGAGTCCTTTCTCTACGCTAGGGATCTAGGTTTAAGTGCCAGCTCAACTCGTCGAGGTGGGCAGCGTGTTGGTAAATCGGGTGCATCAGCTCGCTGCGGTAGCGTGCAAAGAGCACCGGATCAACAAAGCGCTGCGCCTGTGACCAGTCCCAGTTTATATAGGTAAATGCCTTGATGTTGGGATGGTGGCGCAAGAAGCGGAGGAAGGGGACGAACCAATGGGGCCACGCTCGCTCGGCCCGGCCTAGGTCGATGGTAGCTGGCGTGACCACGCCGACCAGCACTGGGTAGCCGCGCTCCTGCGCCGCCTCGACAAAGGTGCGGCTGCGGCGCAGGTCTTGCGGCGCGGCCACATCAATCGACCACCAATCGACGTACTCATCCCCCGGATAGTACGCCAAGTAATCGGGACCGCCGTCGGCCTTATGCGTCCAGATCAGCGCGACGTTGTCCAAGCCCCAGCGATCCCGCAGCGTTTGCGCTAGCCGTCGCCAAGCCTCGACGTAGTTTGTCGCCTCATAGGCGCGCCAAGAGCTATTGAACGCATACCCCAATCTCAGTAGGGCCGGGCGATCTAGCTCCTGCAACCCCCAGCAGAGCCGCTCAATCGCCTCGTCGAGCTGGCCCTCGGCAATAGCCGCCTCGTAAGGCTGGCCGGCAGCACTGAACCCAAGGTCAATTTGCGGAAGACCGTAGCCTGCGTACTGGTCCAGATGGGTGCGCAAAGTTAGATGCCAATCGTAGGGCAGGTCGTGGAGTTCGTAGTACGCGGCATAGACGAGCGGGCGCGTGCGTTCTTCGGGGTTGAGCGGTCCGAAGCTGAGCGCGGCCCCGTGCAAGATGCGCTCGCCGAGTGGCTCTAGGCGGTGGAGGTGGTCGGTGCGCGCGGCAAAGTGGCCTAAGGGATCGGGCGCGAGCGAGGCCGCGTAGCAGCCGGCAAGAACGAGGGCAAAAAACAATAGCAGAGAGCGCATGATAGTACCCCTGTGAAGCGGCGGATATTGTACCAATATGCAGCATTTTGAGGCGGCTCTCAAAACCGCTCACCCGCGGCGCAGAGTACGCCGAGCGCGTCGCAGGTAACGTGGAGGTTGGGGCGACTGCGGTTGGGCCGGCCCCAATTGACGAGTGAGTCATCGCCCTTGCCGATGCGCCCGACTCGGTAGTGTTTGCGCTCGGCTGGGAACGTGCCGTCGGCGAGTTGTTTCGACTTGAGCAGGTCCAGCGCAGCGTGGCAACGCACGTCGGCGAGATGGCCGGCTTCGACCATGACCTTGAGGGCAAAGAGGAAGTCGCAGTGCTCGTAGCAGGGATAGTGCAACAAGGCGCAGTCCGCGCTCAAGGGACGGCCATCGGGCTTTTGGTAGAGGTGGTGGGCGAGCAAGTGCTCGGCGAGGCGGGCGGCTGCATCGCCGGAGGTGTGGTCGGCGCGGAGGCGGGCGTGTAGGGCGAGGCCGCGCAGGGCGGTGAGTGCTTGGCCGAAGGCAGCGGGACTGCGGCCCAATGCCTTCGGCAAGCTGATTGCGAGGCGGTAGGCCAAGGCGTCGGCGCGGCCATCGTCTATCTCGAGGAAGAGCAAATAGTACAGCGCATTGCCCTCGATTGCGCCGCTGATAGGCTCGGGGCGGGCGGGATCTAAAAGCCACTCGCAGGCTTGGTCGCGCAAGGCCCAAAGGCTTTTGTCGCGGGGCGCGGAGCCTAGGTCGGCCAGCATGTAGAGCACCCAATGGGCACCGCGCCAGCGGTGGTCCGGCGGGAGTCGGATGCGACCTGCAGCATCCAACTCGGCCAACAGGGTGCGAGCTAAGACCGACTCGCGGATCTCGTCGCGGAGAATGCGAATCTCGCGCTCGCGGGGCGGGCGGGCCGAGACGTTGAGGCGGATCTTGTAGCGCACGAAGGGCTCGTCCATTGCGGAGAGGGCGCGGGCGATGTGGGCAGTGGACATAGGGATTGAGGCTCAGTACGATGCGTTGGCAGAAAAAAAAGGGCTTGTATATTGTTGTGCAATAGCAATCACAGAAGCAATAGTTTGCTTTGCCTAGCAGCTATCCTAAGTATGACGGATCGGAGAACAAATGCCCAAAACCAATAGAGGCTGGACCATGGGCAGCGAGTGCAAACCGGCTGCTGAATACGACATGCGCGTCGCCCGCGGCTTGTTGCAACGAGAAAGCGCCCGTTGGCCGGCGTATGCGATTGTGACCACGCCCAGCGCGTACGCAGCCGCCCAAGCCCACCTCGTGCGCGAGCCAGAGGGCGTAGTCTTTGCCGAGTGGCTGGACTCGGCGCATCAGCAGGAACTCAGCGACCAGCTACCAGCCGGGATCGAGCTGGTCATCGGCTTGGGCGGAGGCAAGGCCCTCGATGCTTCCAAGTTCGTGGCACTAGACAAGGACGCCGAGCTGATCTTGGTGCCGACGATTCTCTCTTCCGGAGCAATCATCCACGGGCACGTGGCGCGGTGGGACGGCTATCAGACCGTGGGCGGTTTAGACGACTGGCCGTGGGTGGATTGCCAATACGTGCTCGTGGATGTCGATGTGATCCTCAAGGCGCCGGATTACTTGCACACTGCCGGGCTGGGCGACATCCTTTGCGGCTATGCAGGGCTGGAGGAGTGGCGGCGGCGGGCGGCGTTGGGGCAAGGGGCGGAGTTCGACCCGGTGCTAGCAGCACAGCAGGTGGCGCAGCACGAGTCGATCACAAGTTCTTTTGCCGCAACGCTGGATTCCAACGGGTGGATGACCGCGGCGAGTGCGGCCAACATCGCGCAGCGGATTAAGGAGCGCGATAGCCAGTACTTGCAGGCCCCCACAGAAAGCGGCGACCATCCGTTCTGGATCGCGCTGGAGACGGCTAACCAACGGACTTGGGTCCACGGCGAGCTAGTGGCCTTGGGGGCGATGATCATCACTTGGTGCTGCGAGGGGGATACCGCGGGGTTGGCGAAGCGACTGGACCGCTGTCGGGTGCGCTGGCGGCCTAGACAAATGGGACTAGAGCGGACGGCACTGCAAAAGGGGCTGGCGTTTGTGCCGCGCTACATGGCGGAAAAAGGCGTCAACTCGGTGCTGCAAGAGCCGATTGAAGGGATGCACTTCGACGCGCTGTGGCGCTTCCTATGAAGAATAGGGTATGGGCGTCCACAAGGGCGGCGGACACTTCTTCTATGTTCTTCGGCCTACGGGCATTAGGTAGGGGCGTCCACAAGGGCGGCCTTTCGCTCTTATATGTGCAGCCAATAGTTAAACTTCACCAAGAAGATATTGGTCCCCTCGTCCACAAAACTGCGCCGTAGGTTGTATCCGGGGCGAAACGCGCCTAGGTCGGAGTCGTCTTGGCGGAACTGCGACCAGACGACGAAAAGGGTGCTGCCCGGCTTGTACTCCCAGCGGAGGACCGCGTTGCTTTGCAGCGAGCGGTTGCGGAAATCAGGGCTTTCCTCCGGGCCGGGATGCGCGATAAAAGAGTAGGAGCGCGGCCGCGCCAACTCCTTGAAGTTGGCGTATTGGCCTGCACTAATAAAAGGTTGTACATAGAGCTCAAAACTCAAGTCGCGGCTGAAGATGATGCTGGCCCGCGTCGTCAGATCGAGGGTTTGGCTATCTAGCTCCCCGTACACGAATTGATCGTCTTCGCCGTCGGCGTTCGCATCGAGGTTTTCGACCCATTGGGCATCGCTGAAATTCCAGCTATAGCGCGGCCGCAGGCTGACCTCGAACCGCGAGATCGGCCGGATGCGGATACTGCCGGAGACCTCGCGGTGGGTGCTGCCAGCCGAGTTGTTCTCCCACTCGAACTCGACCCAGCCGCTGACCATGAAGCGGTCGTCGCTTTCCAGCTCAATCTCAAAGCCGTCGCTGGCTGGCCTCGCGATTAGGGGGCCACCGCGAGTGTCGAGGTCGTCGAAGGCCCGCCATGTATGGTAGTAGTCGAAGTGGATCCACCAGTAGTTTTTGAGCTGGTGGTGGGTATTGAAGTCAAAGCCGTTTTGCAAGTTGGTGCGGTCGAAGTTCCACCTGCCCCAGCGGTTGAAGTTGTAGAAATTGCGGCGGAAGATGGCCCAGTCCTCTTCCTTGCGCAGCTGGATCCACAGCCAGGGGTTGTAGAAGTCGCTGCGCCATTGGAAGCCAAGGTCGTCGATCTCGAAATGCCGCGAATAGGCCTCCCACCAAAGCTCCCCGCGCAACCAGCCGCTTTCTTTGCTCAAGACCGCCATATTACCCAAACCGCCGCGGTGCTGATCATCTACCGTGGCGCGGCTGCCGGCGAACTGGCCCCAAAAGGTGTAGCCGTTGTCGCGCCATTTGAGGGTCCAATCTACGCCGCCAGTATAGGCGTCTCGCGCGCGGTCGCGCTGCACGGCCGTGCCCAAGAGGCCGACGTGCGAGTTACCGGCAAAGAGATCCTGCTTGACGCGACCGACGAGGAAGCGGGTGCGCGGCTCGACGAGAAAGTCGCGGCGGTCTTGGTACTCCGCGCCGGATACCTCGCGCACCAGGGTCGTTGCACCGCCTGAAGGCGGCGAGGGAATCGTTGCAATGCGTGCGTATTCTTTGGCGGTAAGTGCCGTCAACAGGCCAAAAGTGGTCTTGGATGCGGTCTTGCCCGTCAGCTTGGCCGCGCCCAGAATGGTGGTGGACTCGCTCTCATTGAGGGCATCGTGGCCGTCGGGCAGTGAGTGATAGCCGGGCTGGCGGCCGATGCGCCGCGAGTAGAACAGGTCAATTGGGGTGTCGAAAGCCTCGCCGTCCTTCACGAAGAAGGGGCGACGCTCTTCTTGGAACGTCTCAAAGACCGAGAGGTTGAGTTCGGCCGGGTCGGCCTCCACTTGGCCAAAATCCGGGTTGATCGTGGCGTTGAGCGAGATGCTCGACGACAGCCCGTAGCGCAAGTCCGCGCCGGCATTGCCGAATAATTCCCGCGCGTCCGCAAAGGTGGAGCGGCCCACCGAGTATGGCAAAAGCTCCAGCGTGCGCGTGGATCTGATGTCTGCTAAGCCCTCTAAGTGGGCAAAGCGAGAGACCGAGCCGCTTTCCTTGCGCGGGATCATGACCCAGAAAGCCTGCTCCTTCTTGCGGCTGATATAGCGGGCGATATTGATGCCCCAGTCTCCGCCGCTGCTAAAGCGGAGGTTGTGGAACGGGATCGCAAACTCCACGCTCCATCCCTCGTCGCCGATGGTATGCGCGGATTCCCACACGCCGTTCCAAGTGTCGTTGTCCCAACCGTAATCCTTGATTACAGCGTCGTAGATCGACCCGCCGGCATACACTGCAAAGGCGTAGCCGGTCTGATGGTCGTGATGCGTGTCTAAGCTGACTTGGATCCAATCGGCTTCGGTCCACTGGTCGCGGCGCACCAAGCGCGAGACGATCTGCTTGGGTGCCGGATCGCAGGCCATGACCCCTACGTAGAGCGCCTCGTCGTCGTACGCCAACTGTACGGTGGTCTTTTCGCTTGCGGGCTGTCCCTCATCGGGCTCGCGCTGGACGAAACCCGTAAAGATCGGAGCCTGCTGCCACACCGGGTCGTCGAGTATGCCGTCAATCTGCGGGGGGGCACCTTCTAGGCGCACAGCATTGAGTGCGCGGTCGGGCGCTTGATGGGCGTACAAAACGCGGGGGCCGAGGACCGCACAGGCCACCGATCCCAAGCAGTACAGATAGTTGATCAGCCGAGAGCATACGTCTGTCTTGCGGTTTTGCATGTTCTTGTCTGTGCCATAAGGTCGAGAGGATTGATGTTCCTCGGGCAGCGGTCGCTGCCGCTGCCCGAGGCCGGTTTCGCAATGCCGCTGCGCGTCAAAGAGCCATTAGCTGAGGAAGCGCAGGAGCGGTATCATCGCGAATACAAAAAGGCTGATGATCGCGTACATCAGTCCTTGGTTGATGATCTCGCGTCGCATAGTGTGGTTGCTCCTTGCGATGAGGTCCTTGGTTGGCTTGGTGAATGTCGCGCAGACCCGCTGCCGTCCGCCCGGGGTGGGCGGCAGCGCCCCGCTGTCTAGGCCGCGCCGCAAAGCGGCGAAGCGCTGTCGCGCGTCGATGACCCGGCCGGCCCTGGTCGCAACGCGCATCTTGGCACCGCCGTGGGCAAAGGCCCAAGGGGCGGTGTTGCAGTGTCGTGTTTTCTTGTTCGTCCTCATTTTTATGGTTTCGTTTTAGTGTTTTTATCTGAACAAATGTTCAGTAACACATAATACAATGTCAAGCGTTTTCACAAAAAAAGAGGCCATAGCGCGTTGTCTTTTTCGCGCCACGGCCTCTTGCTACGTTTAGCTCTCGCAATGACGAGCCTCAGTCGGGAATAAATCCCCGTCCTCTCGGCGCGAATTGGGTCTTTTCGAGTTGCACATCGGCAGCTAGATAGGCGCACCTACCATATAGATTTGCCCCGGCTGCTATGCGCGGCGTCCCGCGCATGTCGAAGCGATGTACACCTATCATTTTCGTTCTCCTGTGGGCGCTTCTAAAAGCGTCGTGGAGTCTATCATTTGCCCTGCCTGTGAATCTAGTTACGAGGCGGCGTAAAACAGTGTCAAGGGGATGCGAAATTTTTTTGCAAAATACGACTAGTGCCGAAAGTGCGGCGTGGTGTCGCCCAGTGGCTGCGGATCGGAAGAGACGGCGCGCGGCGTGATCGAGCGGATCTGTGCGAGTCGGTTGGGGGCGGCGCAATGAGAAGCGTAAAGTGTGTCGGCATCGCCTGCATCGCTAGCCCTTGTGTTGGTCGCCACCCTGATCCGATGAGCGGCTGTAGCTATTCCAAGTTAGCCCCCTTAGCACGGTTCTTGCCAAGGGGGCTTTCGCCATTTAAGTCTGAGCAGAATTACCCTCCTTCCTCGACTTTTATTGAATAGGATGCCCACCTGATTGCCGGCCCCTAAAACTCAATGTCACTTCCGTCCGCGTCCAAGATGCGATCGATGACAAACTCAATCTTCTCGTCTCCCTCATCTTGGTCGTCAGCAAGCATCCTTTATAGGGATTTTCACCCAACCCCGTGTTGTATAAGCAGGAAGGGCTAATGGCTTGAGCTCGACTGTATAATCGGCCCCTTCTTATGCATCGAGGATGGGGCCATTCCCAAACCCCACCCTAATCGCGAAATGTATCATCACATTCTTCTCAAATGAGGAGATTTGCCTGTGGCAGTCAAGACGGACGTTCAGGGTAAGTTCGGTCTCTCAGGGGAGGTTACACTCTCATGGTCGTTAGTGAACGAGAAACGAGTCAGGTAGCCCGACCGCTCGTGGTAACAATCCGGGAGTGCGCTGTGTCCTGGCGGGTGGTGCGCCAAGGCGGGCTTGACCAGCAGAGAAAGCACCGGATCGAGTCCCGCAAAGAAGGTGGGGCGTACCTTGGGGAAAGGCGGTGCCATCGCCGTAGTTGGCCGGTTTCCCTCTTTGTCGAAAAACTCATCGTCGTAGTGGATACAAAAGAAGGGATCGGCTCTTTGGAAGCCGTCCATGCTGAAAGTCTCCTGGATCGGCTTCCCCTCCGGGTCGAACCCCTCCCAATACTCGGTGTCTTTCTCGTCGAGGACGGGGGTGTGAAAGACGGGAATAGGGGTCGTGCCTTGATAGGTGCCCGCTGGATCTATCAGGGAAACCTCCAAGCCAAACAGTGCCTCGGAAGCCTACGGAAGGCTTTCCCATCGTCGTAGATGGAAACCGCATTTTTTAGCTTCCCGGCCAGATCGGCGTTGCCCATGTCTCTGGCGAATCCATCGGCCATCAGCGCCAAGATTTTGGTCTGGCCATTTAGGACCTTGACCAAATTGACTTCGTTGGCTTTACCAAAAGCGGTCCGCACACCCGGATCATTCAGCGCAATCGCCAAGCGACGAGCGTACATCTGCAGGTAGGCGCGGTAGGTTTCCGCATCTCCTACGCCAGCGACATAGCCTGCTTCGCCCTTGCCTGCGAAGGGGTTACTTACGATACGATACGATTTTGGGGGAGACCGGGTTGGCCCCAAGGAAGGAGCCGTCGTGGGAACAACTGCACTCGACGAGCAGTGCTGAGCCGAACAGCCCAGCAGCAATGAGGAACAGCGTCAAACATTTCATCATGCTACTCTCCTTTGGGGTTATGTCGGACTGGAGGCCCGACGTGAATAATACCTTACAGGAGAAACAGCGGTGATTTTTACGCCTTGACTCGTGCTGCCACCTTTTTGATACAGACCAAAATACGGTTTGTCAACTGAACTTTTATTTTATATCAAGATTGCTCAGAGGAGGCACTCGGCTCTCCTTCTTGGCCGCGAAATGTGATTAAATCAGGTATTAGAAGGTCGCAGGCTAAGGGCCGATCCAATAGAGCAGAATCGACAGCCCGAGCGGGCTCCACAAGGTCGAGCCAATGAGAATGCCGCCGAGCAGATCGGGGCGCGCGTCAAAGCGCACGGTGAGGATGAGGGCGTTGATGGCCGTAGGCAGGCAGGAGCACAGCAGCAGCACGTCGCGCACTGCGCCCTGTGCGCCGATGAGCATCGTCAGGCCGATGCCAATCACCGGCCCCAACAGGACCTTGGCACCAATGCCGCCGTACAGGGCAGCCGAGTTGCGGCCGCGGATGGGGATGCGCGAGACTTGGACCCCGAGGAGGATGATGGCGAGGATCGGGCCAGCTCTGCCGATTAGATCGGCCGCGTCGAGGACAGAGGCCGGGATCGGTACGGCGAAGGCATTGACGGCCACAGCCAAGGCCGCGGTGTAAATCAGCGGCAGTCTGAAAATGCTCTTGAACGCTTGCAGCGGGCTTTGCCGCCCTCCAGCGGCGATGTAGATGCCGAGCGACGCAGCTAGCACATTGCCGTACACAAAAAGCAGCATGACGATCGCTAGCGCCTCGTCGCCAAAGGCGAACAGCACTACCGGGACGCCATAAGAGGCGATGTTGATTGTGGGGAGGGAGAGAGTGACCGCGCTGCGGGTGGGTTTGTCCCAGCCGACGAGACGTGCGACGATCGCGATGACGGGCATGCTGACCAAGTACATCCCGACCTGCCAAGCGAAGGCTTGGGCGGCCGCCGCGCCATTGACTGGGTGGCGCACCAACGCCGAGAACAGCAAGAAGGGAAGGCAGATGTATAGGGCCACATCGACCAAGGGGGCGGGGTCAATGGAGCGTCGCTGCCCCAACAGATAGCCGCAGCCGATGAGGACGAAGAGCGGGGCAATGACGTCGAGCAGAAAAGCCATTACCGCAAGAGGCGGAAGGCGCACCCGGGGCCGATGTTACACCTGCTCTTCCCGGCCCGAAGTAGCCGAGCGGTACGCTGCGTCGAGCATTTCCACCCCGCGCATGGCCGTTTCGCCCGGGGTCCAGTTGACGTCGGTTTTGCCCAAGATTAGGTCGGCGAAGTTGTTGGGCGGGCCGTCGCACTCGTAGGCCCCCGCCTCCTCGGCGACCTCCTCGACGATGTGTTGGCCGTCGTGGCGACGCAGGTGCATGCGGGCGCGCTCGCAATCGACGAGCAGCATGCCCTCCGAGCCGAAGAGGCGCAGATCGACCTGAAAGGTCTGGTCTGTGGGCACGGTGCCGGCACCGCTGACTGTGCCGACGGCCCCCGAAGTAAAGCGCACGGTGAGCGCGTCGTACAGGTCAACCTCAGCCCCGGGTGCGCTCATGGCGGCAAAGACGCGCTCGGCGCGCAGCCCGGACAGCCAAAACAGCAGCCCCGAGGAGTGCGATATTTGCGCGTGGGCATAGCCGCCATCGGCAATGGCGGGGTCGGCCCACGTAGAGGGCGTGGGGCCGAAGAGGCTGGCACTGTCCTGCCCGGAAATGTCGGAGACATCCACCTTATCCCCCGAAAGCAGGGCGCGAATCGGCGAGGCCATGTGGCAGAGCGCGAATTCGATCTCGCCGATAGCTTGGTCGTTCATCAGCGCCTTAGCCCGCTGGATAAAAGGCTTGTGGTGCCAGCCGTAGGGCACGAGCAGATGGCGGTCTCGTTCGGCGGCGAGGCGCACTAATTCGCGCGCGTGGGCAGCGCGGGTGGTCAGAGGTTTTTCACACATCACGTGCAGGCCCGCCTCCAAGGCGGCGCGGGCGTGTTCGTAGTGCAGGGTGTGCGGCGAGGCTACTACTACTCCGTCGAGTTCGCAGTGGGCCAATAACTCTCGGTAGTCTTGGGTGGCAAACGCGAATCCGAAGTGGTCCCGCACCTGCGCTAGCTCGGCTTGGCCCAAGCGGCAGACAGCCGTCAGTTCGATGTCGTCGCGGGCGGCAAAAACGGGCATGTGGTTGCTGGTGGCCCACCAGCCAGCGCCGATAAATCCAAGGCGCACTCTGTCTTGGGTGTTCATTGGCGATTGCTCCTTGATTGGAGCGGCTAATGTAGGAGCACGCGAGCGGCGCAGCAAGTGCGGTGTCATTATAAATTAATTTGCCCACCGGCTTATTTTTTTTATTTAATTAGCTGATTTACGCACGAGTCCCTTATCGACTATTGACGCCTGACAATTCGCAAGCCTGCCTTAGCTATCGCTTTAAGTTTCATATCCCTATTATATCTCTCATCGACAAGGAAGGAAGAAATGGCTGCCCCCATAGCACTTCAACTCTACACGGTCCGCGACGCCCTCGCGCACAACTTCAAGTCCGTGGTCACCCGGATTGCCGAGATAGGGTACGTGGGAGTCGAGACGGCCGGATTTCCCGGCATCGCAGTAGATGAAGCCAGCGATCTGTTCGCCGATCTAGGATTAAATGTATGCAGCGTGCATACTCAATTGCCTTTGGGCAAACAAAAAAACCAAGTCATCGAACTGGCCCTCGAGCTAGAAGCTACCCGCGTGGTGTCCTCCACGCCGCGCGATGCCTTCGCAAGCGCAGACGCGCTCGATGCGCTTTGCGCTCGCTGGAACCAAGCCGCCGAGATCGCCGCCGAGAATGGGTTGGAGCTGGGCCTGCATAACCACTGGTGGGAGTTCCAAGAAGTAGAAGGGCGTCCGGGTTTTGAGCACCTAGTCGACGCGCTCGACGAGTCCATCTTCTTTCAGGTCGATACCTATTGGGTCAACACCGGCGGCGGCGACTCGGTGCAGGTCGTCGAAGAGTTGGGCGAGCGTGCGCCGCTTTTGCACATCAAGGACGGCCCGTGCGACCCCGCGCAGGACATGCTCGCCGTCGGCGAGGGGGCCATGGATTTCCCGCCCATTATCGAGGCCAGCCACGGCACTTGCGACTGGCTGATCGTCGAGTTGGACCGCTGCGCGACCGATATGGTGGAAGCCGTAGAAAAAAGCTATCAATACCTCGTTGGCAACGAGCTGGCGCGCGGTGCCAGATAACGCAAAAGGAGCGTCATGGCAAAGAAAGCAATCATGGTTTGGGGCGGCTGGGACGGGCATGAGCCCAAGCAGTGCGTCGATATTTTCGCGCCCATCCTAGAGGAAGAAGGGTTCGCAGTAACCATTTCGGACACCCTCGACACGTACAAAGACCGCGACCTAATGGCCGAGCAGGATCTCGTGGTGCCGGCGTGGACGATGGGCCAGATCGAAGGAGAACAGGAACAAGGGCTGCTCGCAGCCGTTGATCGCGGTGCTGGTGTGGCGGGCTGGCACGGCTGCATGGCCGATTCGTTCCGCAACAATACTACCTATCAGTTCATGGTCGGCGGCCAGTTTGTGGCCCACCCAGACGGCATCATCGACTACGCGGTCAACATCGCGGCCCCAGACGATCCAATCGTCGCCGGGCTAGACGACTTTCAAATGCACTCCGAGCAATACTACATGCACACCGACCCAGGCAATCAAGTGCTGGCCACGACGACCCTAGAGGGCCGTCAAAGTGCGCCTTGGGTCAACGGGACGGTCATGCCAGTGGTGTGGAAGCGCGCGTGGGGAGCGGGTCGGGTGTTCTACTCGTCGCTGGGCCACGTAGCGCGAGATTTCGACGTGCCCGAAGCGCGCGAAATCCAGCGGCGCGGCATGCTCTGGGCCAGCCGCTGAGGAGATCGCGCTATGAAGCTCCGCAAAAATGGCCTTTGCCTTCCCTCGCTGCCGTGCGGGCCGGCGTGCCTCTTTTGGAGCCTTGGGGTAGCGGTGGGTCTCCTCTTAGCCGTCCTGACGTGGTGGCTTATAAACCGGCTGTCTGAGGAGTAATGGGCCGCAAGAAAGTGCTGATTACGGGGGCGGCGGGCCGCATCGGCGAGGTCTTGCGCCACGGGCTAAGGGAGTGCTACGACCTGCGGGTGCTGTACCACCGCACGGTGCGGCCCGCCGCCGCGGGCGAGGAGGTCGCCTTGGGCAGCGTCGCCGATCTGGCCACTATGGCCACAGCTATCGCCGGTGTCGATGCTGTAGTCCACCTCGCCGGTGATCCAGAGGTTGGGGCCACTTGGGAGTCGGTACTCGAAAAGAACATCCAAGGCGTGTACTGCGCGTACGAGGCCTGCAAAAACGCGAGCGTCAAGCGGGTCGTCTTCGCCAGCACCAATCACGTGACCGGCTTTTACGAGCAAGACGGGATGTACACCACGCCAGAGATGCCCGTGCGGCCCGACAGCCTGTACGGAGCGAGTAAGGCATTTGGAGAAAGTCTGGGACGCTATTATGTGGATCGCTACGGATTGGAAGTCGTATGCCTGCGCATCGGCTCGTTCCAGCCGGATTCGGCAGTCGTCGAGCGCCAAAGTGACCGGATTCTTTCCACCTGGCTGAGCCACCGCGACTGCGTACATCTCGTGCAGCGCTCTATTGAGGCCGACGTGCGCTATGGAATCTACTACGGAATCTCGGGCAATACCCGCGCTTACTGGGACATTCAAAACGCCCGCCAAGAACTAGGCTACACCCCCCAAGACAACGCCGAGCACTTGGTTTGAGTGGATAGTGATGAGTGAATGGCATCTAACCACTATCCACTCGTCACTCATCACTCTTCTTCCTCAACCCCCGCCCAAAAGTCCCCATCAGCCGCAAACATATACGGACTACGTCCCGCAGGATATACAGCCCCAAGCAGACGCCAAAAAAGGCGGCGACTCGGGGGTCGTAGGCCAGTTCGATGATGCGGTCGAGTAGGGCGGAAATCACATTGTATCCGCCTGCTCATAGCAGGGACAGGCGTGCACCGGTAGGCGGGGATACTTGTCCAAGCGCGGATCGGTGGCAGCGCGGCGACACAGGTAGAAGACCGAGCCGCTCCCGGACTCTACGGGACGCACGTGGCGGCACTGGGCGCACAGGCCGATCTCAAGCGGCGATTTTACCAAGCGAGTGCCCCCTGCAATGCGACCTCTCGTTCGCCAGAAGCGATTTCTCCGAACCGATAGGCCGGGCAGGCTTGGGCCGCTAAGTGGGCCAGCACCTGTTCTACGGCCTCGGGCGCAACCACCAGCACCATGCCCACTCCCATGTTAAACGTGCGCAGCATGTCCGCGTCCTCTAGGTCGCCTGCTGCGCGCAAGGTGCGGAAGATCGGCGGGATCTTTAGGGCCGCCAAGTCGAGTTGGGCGTTAAGGCCCGACGGCAAGATGCGACTGAGGTTGTCGCGGAGGCCGCCGCCGGTGATGTGGGCCATGCCGTGGAGGCCGGGGTCGGTGAAAAGGCCGCGCACGGCCTGCAAGTAGCAAGTATGGGGCTTGAGCACTGCTTCGAGGAAGGGTTCGCCGGCTATGTCTGCGGCGAGCAGCTCGGGTTGCCGAGCTAAAAGGGCGCGGACCAGCGTGTAGCCATTGGTGTGCAAGCCGTTGGAAGCGAGCGCCAAAACCTGATCGCCGGCCTCGATCGCTTGGCCATCGATGATATTGTCCTTATCAACGACGCCGATGACGCTGGCGGTCAGCACGTAGAGGCCGTCGGGAACCACGCCGGGCTGCACCGAAGTCTCTCCGCCGGTCAGGGTGCAGCCCTGTTGGCGGCAGGCGTCGGCCAAGGCTTCTACAAGGTCGTTGACGATTATTCCCTCCATCGTACCGCATACGATGACGTCCTGGATCGAAATTGGCTCGGCGCCCATGGCGATAATATCGTCGATGAGGTGGTTGACCATGTCGTAGCAGACCCCGCGATGGCGGCCGTGGGCAAAAGCCAACTTCTGCTTGGATCCTGGCTCCTCGCTCTTGTGGACCAGCACTGGGTGTGCGTATCCGGGGAAGCGGGCGTCGAGCAAGGTGGCGAATGCGCCAATACGGTTGAGTACGCGCGGGTCTGCGGTTTCCATGCTCGCGGCCATGGCGCGCTTGGCGGCATCGGTCTGGTCTATATCGACGCCGGTGCTGGCATAGGAGAGGCGTTGGCTCATAGGGTTCCTTGCTGTTCCATCAAGTCGGAGATCAACTCGACGCCCAATCCCGGCCCTAACGGAGCGTGCAGGCAGCCTTGCCGGTAGGTCAAGCGCGGTGTGACTACATCGCTTGCCAACAGGCCCGGGCCGACCAAATCCGAGGGCGCGCAAACAGCTTTCGAGGCCACGCCCAGATGCACGGCCGCGGCCGTGCCAATGCCCAGCTCGACTGTACTGCCGAGCAGGACGGGTACGCTGGCGGCCGCGGCGAGTTGGATCAGACGCTGGGCGCGGTGCAGGCTGCCGGCTTGGACGGGCGCGACGTTGAAGGCATCCACAGCCCGGTGGCGCAAGAGGGCGAGGGCAAACGAGTCGGCAAAGTCGGCGACGTGTTCGATGAGGGCGGCGGGCACGGCCGTGCGCACCCTCGCCAAGGCCAAGGCTGCGGAGTCTGGGTCGGCATTGACCTGCTCGGGGTGGTCCTTGGCCACTTTGCGTGCGACGCATTGGATCGGCGTCTCAACCGCATCTACGCCCAGCGCAGATAGCTCGCGGATCCGCTCGATGGCCTCTTCTTCTTCCCACGCGCCCGAAGCATCGGCTTTGAGGTATGCATCCGGGCCGACAATCCGGCGGCAGACGCGGACGCGCTCGCAATCGAGCTCAAAGTCGGCCCCCACTTTGAGCTTGAAGGCCCTAAAGCCCGCGGCGACTTTTTCCTGAATCTCCTCTACCAGCGCATCCGCACTGCGGATGTACGCGACCCAAGAGATGGGTAGCGCGTCCCGGTACTGGCCGCCTAAGAGCGCGTGGGCCGGGGCGTTGTAATACTTGCCCGCGAGGTCGATCAGGGCCATTTCTACGGCTGCGCCGACGAGCTGGCGGAATTCCGGGTGATCGCTAGCCGGCAGTGCCTCGGCTACGCGCTCCCAAGCGAGGAGTCGTTTGCGCGGGTCAGCACCAGCGAGCAGGGGCGTCAGGGTCTCGCGCAGGGTCGCTGGCGATGGCGCTTGCCACGCATCTTCTATATCCGAGATCTCGCCGAGGCCGCGCAGGCCGGTATTGGTCTCGATTTCCAGCACGTAGTAGCGCGAGGCATTCTTGCTGTGGCCGCCCGTGGGGGCTACGTAGGTGTGATACACGCGGGGTACGGCGACCGAGTAAACGCGGATGTGGCAGATGTGCATAAGGCGACTCTGAGAAGATGACTGGCCGGATTGTACGGCTGGCCCTCGGCTGAGTCAACCGTATATTATCCACTGACGTTACGTAGCCTGATGTAACGTCTGTAGCTTCCGGTTGCCCGTACGTCGACGCGGGAATCCAGACTCAGCGAGCCCGGCGGGTCTATCTTAGACGAGCGGCCGAACCACTAACCACTAACCACTAACCACTAACCACTAACCACTAACCACTAACCACTAACCACTAACCACTCTTTTGACGGCCACGGAAGAGATCCTCGTGCTGAGCGCGACGGCCTTTGAGCAACTTGCCCTAAGAGAGGCCGTGGCCGAGTGCGTGCAGCGCAAAGTCGCCGAGCGCGAATGGGTGAGTGGGAAAATTGGCACTCAGCCGGTGACCTTGGTGGCGACCGGGATCGGCGCGGTGAACACAGCGCACGCGCTCACCTGCTACTTGCAGGGGCAGCGGCCGCTGCGGGTTGTACAGATCGGCGTGGGCGGGGCGTATCCAGAGAGCGGCGCAAGCGTCGGGGACTTGGCCTTGGCCAGCGAGGAATACTACGGGGATCTGGGGGTGCGGACGCCGGACGGCTGGCAGAGCGGAGAGCTGATTGGCATTCCGGTGCTGGAAAAAGGGCACTCGTACTACAATTGCTTTCCCATCGACGAACAGTGGGTGCAGCGGGCAGCGGCGGCTTTGCCAGAAGCCCACATCGGCCCCTTCGTCACCGTGCAGGAATGCGCGGGCACCGACGACTTGGGGGTGGAAAGGGGGCGGTGCTTTGGGGCCTTGTGCGAAAACATGGAGGGTGCGGCCGCCGCGCATGTATGCGCCCTGTACGAGGTGCCTTTTGCCGAACTCCGCGCTATGAGCAACATCGTCGAGCAGCGCGCGCGGGAGCAATGGGATTTGCCACGAGCCGCCGCTAGAGCACAAAACGCGGCTCAGAAGCTCTTGGAGGAGGGGCTATGCGCGTGACCTTGGGCTATTCGCCCTGTCCCAACGATACGTTTGTCTTTTGCGGCTTGGTCCACGGACAGATCGCCGGCGCACCCGAATGCACACCGGTGCTGGCCGACATAGAAACGCTCAACGCTCAGGCGCTGCGAGGGCAACTCGACGCGACCAAAATATCTTTCCACGCGCTGGCGCACTTGCGGGAGCAGTACTGCCTCCTGCATTCGGGCGGTGCCTTGGGGAGGGGGTGCGGGCCGCTCTTGGTAGCGCGGGAGAGGTTGGCACGGGAAGATCTCAAGCACAAGCGGATCGCCATTCCCGGGCGACTAACCACCGCAGCCCTGTTGCTGAGGCTCTTTGATCCCAGCATTGAGCAGCTAGCAATCATGCCTTTCGACCAGATCGTGGGCGCGACCGCGCAAGGCTTAGTTGATGCGGGCGTCATCATCCACGAGAGCCGCTTCACCTATGCCCAACACGGGTTAGAAGCAATCATCGACCTAGGCCAGTGGTGGGAGGAAAGCACTGGGCATCCGATCCCCCTCGGCGGCATCCTCGCGCGGCGCAGCCTCGGAGCCGAGTTCATCGACCGGCTCGATCGCGCGCTCGTTCAGAGCGTGGAGTACGCCTATGCCCACCCGGACGTAGTGCGGGGCTACATCTGCCAGTACGCCCAAGAGATGGACGAAGGCGTCATACAGGCGCACATTGACCTGTACGTCAACCAACATACGCTCGACTACGGAGCAGACGGCGAGGCCGCCATATTCGACCTGATTGAGCGAGCCGAGCGGGCCGGCATCGCGCCCAAGTCCGATGCTCCGCTCTTTATCTTTTAAACGATCACTATGGAGCAATACGCGTGAAACTGGTGCAATTTATCGAGCCGGGCGACGGCATGCGCTTGGGCCTCGTCGCCGGCGACGAAGTCTTAGACCTGACGGGCGCAGAACAGGGGCCGCGCACCGTGCATCAGCTCTACTACGACGGCGGCGGCGACGAGATTGGGCTGGTAGCGGCCGCTCGGAACCTACAAAAACGGGCTGCGCGTCGCTTGCCCTTAGACGCGCTATTGGCCAACCGCAGCACCCGCGATCCGTACCTTGTTAAGCCGGTCAGCGGTCCGCCCGGCCATCCCCACGCCCTGCGCGTGTGGCTGGCCGGAGTGACCCACCAAGTCAGCGCGAAACTGCGCGAAATCGAGGCCCAGCAGGCCACCGGCGAGGCGGTCAACGTGTACGATCAGAAATACCGAGAAGTGTCCGGTGGCGGGCGACCTGAGCTATTCGCCAAGGGCGAGCCGGACGCCGTCGTCGGGCACGGCCAGCCCATCACCCGCCCCGGCGATACCCAGCGCTTGGTGCCAGAGACCGAGTTGGTGTCGGTCTATGGCTTGACGCGCCAAGGCCACTTAGAGAGGCTGGGCTACACCGGCGGAAACGACGCCACCGACAACGGCATTGAGGCCGCCAATCCCCTCAACTTGCCCCAAGCCAAAAATTGGGCCGGTGGGTGCGCTTCTCTAGGGCCGGTGTTGGTGGCGGCCGACGAGTACGACGACGAGGTCGAGGTCTCGTGTCGCATCTTGCGCAACGGACAATCCATAGCTTACAAGCAGGGCGCGACCGGCCAGAACAACCTGAACATGCCCGGGCGGCTTTTGCACTTAGAGCACCACCTTTTCAGGCGGATGCCCCTAGCGCCGCGCACCCTGTTGGCGTTTTATTGGGGGACGCCCATCGTCTTTGCCGAGGCGGACTTGGCGGGGGGGCTTTTAGACGGGGACGTGATGCAGTTGACCTTTTCCGGTGGGATCGGGGTTTTGGAAAATCCAGTGGTGCCCCTCGAAGAGCCAAGGCAGCTACAGGGTTTAGGGGGATAGCGGCGGCAAGTTCTCCGTTCTTTCGAATAGATCCAAGCGCTCGCATATTCCAACGAGTTTCCCATGTAGATGCCGTACGTCGACCACCGCCCCGAAGCGAATGAATATCTTTTCGAAGCACTCGTACTGTGGACCCCAATAGACCATCGCGCAGGACATTGGAGCACCCTTGCCACCGTCCCTCCCGTTTACGAGAAAGCGCAGCCGGGTGTCGTAGAGAAACGCGATCGCAGTAGCAGCGCCGAACACGTATTGTTTCCAGTGGCGAGTATTCGCAGCGACAGGCACAAGGGCGAGCACTTCAACACCGTGTTGTACGTGAGCCTCGGTGCATTTTCGAAGCCAATCTCGAATCGTGGTGCCTCTCTCGCGGTCCCTGCCGTATGGAGGATTGACGAAGACGGTAGGGTAATCCACGATGCTGACAATCCGTCAATCTCAGGCAGAGCGTATTCTACAGTCGCCCCTACGATAGAATGGCGATTGGAGCATGGGTCCAGCGCGACTGATTCGGCGAAAAACTCTCGTATCGCGTTAACGTACTTTGGTGGAGTACACCAATGTTGGCTTAGCACTTCGGCGTTGTTACGTCCTGCAGTCATGTCTAGTCACCCGCGTACCAGTCTTTTGCGGGTTCTCAGTCGTACCGGCACGGGGAGAGTTTTCAAATCGAAAAATAGGAGAACGTGTCCATTGAATACAGTATAGCACCTCAACTAGCCGGTATCGCAGTGCTTGGCTAGTGAATCATCAGGTGCTATTTGTATGGTACCGTTTTTTATTTGTTGTATACAAGGCCACTCGACAGCATCGCAAAGCAGCCCGAGGGGGTTTTAAGAACGCTTCTAAAAAAGTTAGTGTCTCAAGAGCTTCTATTGTCTCGCGAACTACTTTGACAGTACTCAATTTCTCATCCTTTGTTCATCTAACTCAAAAAGTTATTATATCACTCTCTCGCTAGTATAGTCTGTTCTACATCGCCTTCCATTATACTTCAACAGGAGATGCTTTAACTGCTGTCCTAGCGGCGATACTGATCGAGCGCTCCTCGCCTCGGATCGAAGGTCGTAGCGTGGTTCCACGAGGCGTCGTGCTTGTGCATCACGTCCCGGATTAGGCGACGGCGGTAGAGGCTGTCGAGGTTGTCGGCGGCCATCTTATCGGGGTCGAAGCGGTCGAGGATCAGCCCGCGCAGGTGAGTCTCGATTGCAGTGTGCTCGGCTGTCCCGGCTAGGTTATTCCACTCGCCGGGGTCGCTTTCCAAGTCAAAAAGCTGCGGCTGGTGGCCGTGGATATAATTGTATTTGAACCGGCCTTGGCGGACCATGATGCAGGGCGCGCCCACGGCCTCGTGGGCTTGGGCGAAGATGTGGCGGTCGGCGCTGTGGCCCTCAATGACTGGCAAGAGGCTGGTGCCATCGAGGGACAAGCTCGCCTCGGCACCGGCCAACTCGCAAAACGTCGGCAGCAGGTCGAGAAGCGAGGTTGGCGTCTCGACGGTGGTGCCGGCCTGCCACTGATCGGGGAAGCGGACGATGAGGGGGACGCGGCAGGACCACTCGTAAAAACAGCGCTTCTGTACCATCTCCTTTTCGCACAGCATGTCGCCGTGGTCGGAGGTAAAAACCACAACCGTGTTGTCGAGCAGGCCCGTTTCCTCCAGAGTTGCCATCAGGCCGCCGACCTTGTCGTCGAGGTACGTCACCAAGCCGTAGTACGCGCGGCGCAGGCGGCGCAGGCTTTCTGGATAGCGCAAGTTGAAGCGGCGGGTGCCGTGGTAGGCGTTGAGCCAGCGATCCATCGCCGAGTAACTCTCATCGAGATAGGACGGGAATTCGGGAATGGCAATTTCGGCGTCTGCGTAGCGGTCCCAGTACGACTGCGGCGGGTGGAACGGCTCGTGTGGGTGGTGGAAGGAGGCGCAGAGGAAGAAAGGGGCATCGCCGCGTTGGGCGCGCAGATATTCGACGGAGCGGAAGTGAGTTTCTTCGTCGTAGCTGAGGGCGTTGTGCCAGAAATTGACCCGTACGGCTTGGCCGGTGTAGCCACCAGCGTTGTAGGTCGGGCGGGTGCTCATAACTTCTTCGTAGTGGTCTCCCTTGGTCTCCTTGATGCGGATCCACTCTTCCTTGACCCATGAAAAGTCGGGCGGGTAGATATCGGTCGTCAGTCGGCGGTGGAAGCCGTGTAGCTGATCGGGACCGACGAAGTGCATCTTGCCCGAAAGCACGGTGTCGTAGCCCGCGTCGCTGAGGTAATGGGCGTATGATGGCACATCCGCGGCCAACAGCGCGCCATTGTCCCAAGCACCGATCTCGGAGGCATGGCGTCCGCTGGTGATGCAGGCGCGGCCCGGAGCGCACAAAGGAAACGGAGTATAGGCCGAGTCAAAGCGGACGCCTTCGGCGGCGAGGTGATTCAAGTGCGGCGTCTGGACGACTCGATGGCCGTACGCACCGGTCAGGGCGGCGATGAGCTGGTCGGACATTATGAAGAGGATATTGGGGCGGTCGGGCATGGTTTAGCTTTCTGGTGAAGGGATCTTGTCTGGTGCCGACGCAGGCAAACATTGAGTTGGTTTAATCAAGAAAACTGCGTAATGCGAATCGTGTAGTGGAACACCTCATTGGTGAATTCAGCCCAACTCTCCCCGTCGTGCGCCAGATCGTCGAGCAGGAACACCTTCTCGACGCCCATCTGATCGAGCCTAGAGCGCATCTCGGCCGTTATGACACCGGCGATCAACATATTGACGCAATTCGGAGGCGTAGCTATGGCCCCAAGTCTTTCGAGCGCACCTGCCGGGTCCTTCCCTCCTTTGATCTCGATGGTTGCTACATCTCGTGTAGTCCCAGATAGCTCTTGCCTGAAGAGGATGTCAGGTTCCGATCCATAGCGCATCGAATACCCATTCGGCAATTGGAACTCCGTCTTTGCGTCGTTCTGTTTGACAGTCAGATGACGGCGGTCCAGCCAGTTTCTAATGCGGGTCTTGACCAGATCCTCGGCATCTTGACCGATGATGTTGCGGAATGTCCCATCTAGTCCAACCCCCATGTTGGCGATGATGTTTCGATATCCGTTATCCAGTGTCCATTTAGACGTACCTTCGATGATAGAACAGATCACCGCATTGTATAGTCGAGCCACGCATTTACTCTGAGATTCATTTATAGGAGTCTTGCGAGTGCCGTCTTCCCAAGAGGCTACACTGTTAGCAATATCCGCGACCCGTTTCTGGGGCAGTAGGGCGATTCCCCGATAGTATTGGGATAGCTGGGGATGTTTGCGAAGAAATACCGGATTGGCAAAAACGAACTTGGGGTCAATGTTCGATCTGCTGATGTAATTCCATGCCTGTTGGCTGATCATCAGGTCTTTCAAGGGATGGTATTCCGGTTCTTCTTCCAAGTTGGCAATAAGGGTACGCAATGTACAATCAGTACGCTCTTGTATTCGTGCGGACATCAGGGTCGATTGGAACTGTGCATCGTGTAAGCTAGTCATCTGTGCGTACCCACATGTAAACACACTTTCTTATTTCACGTCTGCCAAAGCGACGCATCTGCTGGCTTGAATTCCCTTTGCCTCGGGGTAACATCCAAATCTCCTCGCAACGGAATCCTGACTGCTCGGCAAAGTCGGACAAGATCAGGTCCGTAGGGACTTCCTCGCCGTGATACTGAACGTTGTCGTTCACCATGAGCACCGTGCCGTCGGGTCGCAATATCCGCCCTAGCTCCGCGATGATGATCGCCATTTCAAAAAAATAACCTTCGATTAGACGGATCACATGCCTGTTCCCCAATTCATCGATGTGTTGATTGAGGATGGCGAGAATCTCGTGAATAGCACCTTGGCCTTCATACATTTGAATTGCGTTCGCCAACAAGGATGAATCTTCTCTGTATATTTCTTGCAGCCACTCCCTTTTCGATCTGTTTTCTACCGTCGCTGTCAGCATACGCTGTCGTAAGTTGGAAAATGCGTCTTGGTCGTATCCGAGCCAAGCTAGTTCGAGTGCATAAGTTCGCGTATAGTCATACCGATTGGCGTACGGGGGTGAAGTGATGACCATATCGAATCCGCCGCTTGGCAGAAAACGCAACAGCTCGAGGCTGGAACCAATTTGAAACGCTGGGTATCCTCCCCCATATTCCTGCTGTAGAATGGCGATATCCTGAGTCATTTCGAACAGACGATCACCAACGGCTTGTTCCAATGCCAGTATCGGACCTTTGTCAACCTTGCTTCTAAGATTCCTTGCAGCCCGATGGTCCCACCGCAAGTATTGACCATCCTTGCGGGTGTAACTCACATCTTCCAAAACGGTCATACAGGCTAGGTCGAGCAACTTCTTGATGCCAGAATCCTCAATCGTATCGATGAACCTTCTCGCCTTAGCGATTGCAATTTCCGTCTCGGCTGGGAAGGCCGCTTCCGTTATCCTGACATGGGTAAACGAATGCTCAGGCTCGGGGACATCGCCTGATCTAATGCTGTCGAGCAGCGCAGCTCCGGCCGATTCAAATCTTTCTCGAGACAGCCCGTTGGCAGCCTCGGCGATCCCGTGGCCGACCATGACACCTACAGGCATAATCTCGATTCCCGTGGCTCGTAAACCGCGTGCGGTGGCTACAAGGGGAGTCGTACCAATGCCGCAAAAAGGATCGAGGACGTTTGTTGGGTGGAACTTTTGTATAAAGCTCTCGACTAGCGAACGAGAGAATCCCTCCTTGTACTTCATCCATCTCAGACCGGGAACGCGACGATTGCCCTGATACGACACGGTCTTGCGTGTGAACGCGCTGTTGACTTCTATACGACTCCCGAAACGCTCTTCGAGAGATCGACGTTCTTGGACACGGCCTCCGTTAGGGGAAATCGCAGGCTGCATAGATTCATCTCCTGAGAATAAGTTAAGACTTTATTTTATATGTCGGCTGTGTGTATTAGCAAACGAAGCTTGGACCTAGACTAGCGATGGCGAAAATTGATTAACTTGTGTCAAATATATGGAGAATATAGAATGAGCAAGCCAACCCGCTTCACGGTACAACGGGGTCTCACTAAAAAATAGAACATTACTTCTTAATGATCCATCTGCTCGTACTGTAGTATATACTTAACTGCCACAGTTCCTACTTTGGTCCTAAAACAATAAATCGGGCTTATGAGTTTCGCGCTCGTTCCCGTTACAGGAACTTCTTTAGGTAAGCAACCGACTGCTCAAACTGCTTCAGCTCATAAGCAACCCGCACATCGGCACTCTCTCCGCGCTCGTGCGGCGTCTGCCAATCGTCTGGATCGCCAGCGGCCTGATGCAGGGTGCGGATGGCATGTATCGCTTCCGGGAGCGGTCTTTGGGGAAAGGTCGCCCACCAGTCCTCTTCCAAAAGGCGAATGTGGCGGGCGACACTCGCGCCGAGTTCAATGCAGCCTTGGACTTGCGGCACCTCGCGGTCGAAGAGCGCAATTATCTCCGGCCAATCGACGACCCCGTCGCCGATGGCGCAGCGCTTGAGGCGGTAGCCCAAGGGCGTGGGGTGGACCGCGTAGTCCTTGATGTGGACGTGTTTGAGGATCGGCAAGATGCGCTCGGCAAAGGCTAGGGGATGCTCGCCGACGGCAAAGGCGTTGCCTACGTCCATGGTGACGCCTAGCTGGGAACTGCCGACTTTTTCGCACAGCGACAGCAATTCCCAAGAACACAGATCTTGATGGTTTTCGATGCCCACCGGAATGCCGTATTCCTCGGCGAGTGGCATGGCTTTTTTGAAGGACTGTACCAAGGCTTCAATGTAATCCCGCATCCCCTCGTCACCGTACTCGGTGCGATCGCCTTCGACGAGGCGGCTGACGGTGGTGCGCACACCGCGGGCACCGGTTTGGTGCGCCGTCTCAATAGCTTGGCGCAGCGGCGCAATGTCTTCGGCGTAGTTGTCACCGCCTGTGTCTAAGAACAGATCTAGATCGGCGCGAGTCTCGGCAAAAACCGCCCGCTCCTCGGGCGAGCAGTCGCCCAGCCATTGGGCCGCGAATTCGACGCTGTGGAGGCCCTTATCCTTGGCCAAGTGCGTCAGGCCCTCGGGAGTGTGGGGGTCAATGGTGCGGCTAGCTTCGCGGTGAGCGCCGGTGAAGCTCCAAGCGCAGAGGCCAATTTTCATGCGCGTTGCGTTTCGGTCAACTGGTCGAGAGGGACGTTTACCTCGGCACCGGTGGCGAGGGTTTTGATTCGCACCTGACCGTCGGCCCATTCGTCGGGGGCTAGCAGTACCAGCCGAGCGGCACCGAGCTGGTCGGCGCGGCGAAAGGCCCAGCGAACTTTTTTGTCTTCGAGGATCAAGTCAACCGAGCGGCCGGCCCGACGCAGTCGGACTGCCACATCCATGGCGGCCGGGCGCAGGTCGGCGTTGAAGGCAAAGACTAGATCGTCCACGGCTTTGGGGACAGCGGGTAGTAGCCCTTTGTCCCTGAGCGATTCGACGATGACCGCGTCGCCGCAGCCAAAACCGCAGGCCGGTGCGTCTTTGCCGCCAAAGGTCGAAAGCAGATGGTCGTAGCGGCCCCCACCGCAGATGGCGCGCAGCGAGCCGCCGCGGTCAAAAGCCTCAAAGACGATACCTGTATAATAGGCCAGCCCCCGCACTAGACTCGCCTCAAAAGAGAGCCAATCGGCATAGCCGTAGTCGGCGGCCAAGTCGAAGAGATGGCGCAGTTCGGCAATACCGGGATGGTCGGTCCCGATTGCGGCGGCTATCTGGCCGAGTTCGTCCAAGGAGAGGGCCTCGACAATGCGGTCAATCATGCCGCGCTCTAGGCCCAAGGCCGCCATGTCGCCCTCAATGGCCGCGCGCGGCACTTTTTCCAACTTGTCGATCAGGACGCACACCGGGGCGAACCGGTCGTCGGGTACGCCTAGGCTGTCGAGCAGCCCTTGGAGAATTTTGCGATTGGATACTTTAATGCCGACGTCCGTGGGACCGAGGCCGAGGCCCCGGAAAAAGGTGGTGAGGGCGGCGAGCAACTCGGCTTCCGCGGTCACTGCAGAAACGCCGACAATATCCATATTCCATTGATAGTGTTCGCGCCTGCGACCGCGGGTCATGCGCTCATAGCGCCAACACTGGGGAATGCTGAACCACTTGAGGGGCAGGGGCAAGGATCCCCCCTTTTGTAGCACCAGCCGGGCCAGCGACGGGGTCATTTCTGGGCGCAGGGCTAGGCGCCGGCCCCCTTTGTCGGCAAAGTTGTAGAGCTGGTCGGAGATCTCCTCGCCGGCCTTGCGCGTGTAGAGCACCTCGGATTCCACGACCGGAGCGTCGTATTCTTCAAAGGCGAAGAGAGCGGCCACAGCGCGAAAATGGCCCAGCAACCAGTTCTGCTGGCGCATATCCTCGGGGAAAAAATCGCGGGTGCCGCGGGGGGGAGATAGGTCCATAGCAGGGGTTTCCTAAGGAAATTTTGTCGGGGTACTGGCCGCCAGCGCTGCTACCAGTTGGTGAACGAGCCGTCTTCGCGGCGCAGGATCGGGCCGCCGAGCCACTTGAATTCACAGTGCTCGGCGGCTTCTTCGTTGAATTCTATTCCCAAACCGGGGCGTTCTGGCGGCAAGAGGCAACCCGCCTCGTAGGGCAGTTGCACCGGAAAGAGATCTTCCATCGCGGAATGGCCCACGAGGCCGCCCTCCTGCACGGCGAAATTGTCGCAGGCGATGTCGAGGTGGGCGCAGGCTGCGGCTGAGACCGGACCGAGGGGATTGTGTGGGACGATCTTGATGTAGTGGGTTTCGCACCAATTGGCCACTTTGCGCGCCTCGGTCAGCCCGCCGACGATACACAAATCAATCCGCGCATAGTCCATCAGTTCCTCTTCGATCATCTGCCGGAACTCCCACTTGGTCGCGTAGTGCTCGCCGACGGCCAGCGGACAGCTAACGTGGCGACGCACCTGGCGATAGGTCTGGGGGTTTTCGCAGCGCAGCGGATCCTCGATGAAGAAGGGGTCGTATTCCTCAAGCTGGCGGCCGAGGCGGATGGTGTCGGGCGGGTCGAGGCGAGTGTGGACATCAATGCAGATTTCGATTTCCGGCCCGACGGCCTCGCGTGCGGCGGCAAAGTGGGCGATTGAGTCGCGGACGGCGGTGCGCGGTTCGAGGATCCCGTCGCGGTCAAAGACCGACATCCGCAGGTACTTCCAGCCCTCGGCGACCCGTTCCTGCGCCGCGCGGGCGGTGTCTGCGGGCGTCTGGCCGCCGATGCCGGTATAGCAGAAGACGCGCTCGCGCATCTTGCCGCCCAAGAGCATGTACACGGGTTGCCCGAGGGCCTTGCCCTTGATGTCCCACAGCGCGATGTCGATGGCCGACATGGCGGCCGCGTTGATCCGACCACCGGGGAAGAAATCGACGCGGAACAGCAGTTGCCAGATGTATTCGGTATTGAGCGGATCTAGGCCGATGATGTGGCGCTTCATGTGTTCGATGGCACCAATGCCGGCCTGCTCCTTCCAGGTAATGCCGAATTCGCCGACGCCGTACAGACCAGCGTCGGTCTCGACTTTGACGAAGAGGTAGTTGCGCGACCCGTAACAGATGGGAAAGGTTTTGACATCGGTGATTTTCATGTTCGGCTCCTTTGGTGGCTCCATAATATCAGGCCGCGACTAGCCCAAAGCAAAGACGGCCTCTCCGACGACAATGGCCCCAAGCCCCAAGAACATGCCGACTTTGAGCAAGCGGCCGAGGCGGTCGTCCGTCAGCACAGCGCGTTGGCGATACAATTGCCAGAGAACGCAGCCGATCAAGGCGTAGACCGGCATCAGAGCGAGCGCGTAGAGCACGCCGTAGAGGCCCATGAAAAACGGCATCCAAGTAAACCCTACCAACAGCAAGTACACGAGAGCCACCAACGCCGCAGCTTGGGCACGTCCCCAAGAGAGGGGCAAAGTGCGCTCACCGCGGATCTGATCCCCGGCGATGTCCTCGATGTCCTTGACGATTTCTCGCCCCAAGTGAAAGAGGAAAGCAAAGAGCGCCGGAATCCACGAGCGTCCTATATCGCCGGCGGCCAAAGCACCATAGGGAAAGGCGATGGCCCCGACAAAGGCGACGAGTACATTGCCCCACAGCCGGCTATTTTTTAAGGAGACGCTATAAATGGCGAGTAAGACGGCAACGACTAGGGCGATCAGCCCATGCCAAGCGCTGAGCCAGAACGCGAGCGTACAGCCGGCCAGGGCGAGGAGCAAACTTTGCCTTTGGGCCGCGTTCGGGCTGAGGCGGCCCGAAGGCAGGGGGCGCAGCGGGCGGTTGATGCGGTCAATATCTATGTCCATCAAGTCGTTGAAGGCATTACCAGCACCGTTGATTGACGCGGCAGAAAGGGCGGCGATCAGAATGGCGGGCCAAGCGGGAGCTTGATCTACGGTCAAAGCGCCAATGCCGACCGAGAGGGCGGTAATCAGGCCGTTGAGTGGCCGAGGCAGGAGAAAAAACGCGCTGAGCTGTGACACGGGGTTTCTGTTTGTAGGCGAGCAAAAGTCCCTATATAAAAGCAAATCAAGAGAGCCGCCGCCAAGAGATTTTTGGCGGCTAAAGTGCGCGGGCAAATTTGTTCTTGACAGGGCCTGACGCGCAAAGTAGGTTCGCTAACATTTTGTTTCTCAACAAGTAAGCTAGCCATGAACTTAGTTAAAGGGGCGTTGTGCGCCTCTCTTTTTTTTATCAGTTCCGCCTTGGCTAATCAGCCCTTGGTCGGTCTGTCTTGGAAAACGCCAGCCGAGCTAACCGCGATCGCCGCGCTGAGCGAGCAGGTGCGCTACGTGGCGCGAAGCGTGGCTTTTGTCGAGGCTAGCGAAGGCGCGATTGAGGAGTTCGCAAAGCGAGGGTTTGCCATCCTCTGTCTCGATAGGCCGCGAGCGGGCGATCGCTACTTTGTTGCCGATCACCTCCATCTTCCCCTGCCCCAAGGCGTTGGGTTGGTCTTTGCTGGGGGAGGCGAATGGGTGCTCTTGCGCGTGGAGCAGAACGCCCGCTTGCACGAAGCTCCCCATTTCCTTTGGCCGCTGCCCAATAACTACAGCCTAGACGGGTGGTTAGGTGTGCCGAAGCGAGTGCCCAAGGCCATGCAAACAGCCTCGCCGGCTGTGGCCGCCCTTATCGAGGGAGTCGCAGCCGCGCGCTTGCAAGCCCACGTCGAAGCCCTCGCTCTGAAAGACCCGGCGCTGGGCAGCGTCCCGGGCAACATACGCAGCCGCTTTTCCGTGCATCCAGAAATGCTTGAGTCAACCGAATACATCCGCTCGCAATTGGCCGCGTCCCTCGGCGACGAGGCGGTCGAGCTGCATTCTTTTCCCATTGACTCGCGGCGCGTCATCTCCCACACCTCGCGTCGAGGCAACCCAGTGCAAGCACCAAGCGACACCACCGCGTACAACGTCATCGCCACACTGTCGGGCACTGACCCGGAGGCCGGGTACTACATCGTCTGCGCCCACTACGACGCCACGGGTACGCGCTCGGCCGGGGGTTGGGACTGGCAACGCGATCCCGCGCCTGGGGCCGACGACAATGCCACTGGCGTGGCCTTGGTTCTAGAGAGCGCGAGGCTGCTGGCCGGGCAGCACTTTCCTTGGTCCATCCTATTTATCGCTTGGTCGGGCGAGGAACTGGGGCTATTGGGCAGCGCGGCGTACGTCGCTTTAGCTGCGGACCGCGAAGACCCGATCCTCGGCGTCCTCAACTTTGACATGATCGGCTTCAACGACTTGCAACAGCGGCTGGAGCTGGTGGCGAATCCAAGCTCGCGCTGGCTGGGCGATCAGATGGTGTCCGTGGCCGAACGCTACGAGATTGACCTCAACGTCGATCTGCTCGAAGACGGGGGGGCGCGTCTCAGCGACCACGCGCCGTTCTGGTCGCGGGGTTACGACGCCATCCTCGGCATTGAAAACTACCTGCCTACGGACTCGACGACGTACGGGGTCCGCGAGGGCCGCTACCGCATCAACTCGCAATACCATTCGGTCGTTGACTTGCCCGACAGCATCAATTGGGAGCTGGTGCGCCGAACTACCCAGCTAGCCGTGGCGACGTTGGCCGAGTACGGATTGGGAGCTGGTGCGCCGAACTTGGCGGTCTTCACCGGCGACCTGCGCGGCGATCGCGCGGACGATCTCCGCGTCCGCGTCAGCAACATCGGGCTGGGTGCAGTCGCCAGCAGCTTCTCGGTGCAAGTTTCGCAATGTGCGCTGGACTCCAGCGGGTGCGAGGTCATCCACCGCGCACCCGCTCCAGAGGGGTTGGCTCCGGGCGCGAGCGCGGAATTGCTGATTCCCTATCAGCGATTTGGCGAGATGGTCTTTTTGGTCGAGGTCGATGCAGAAGGGCAAATTGACGAGGTCAGCGAGGCGGACAACCGCGTTTTCCAGCGCCTGCGTCTAGTGCCGCAATCAAAGATCGCGGTCTTTCCCAATCCCTTCCGCACCGGCAACGGCAGCGCACTCCGCTTCAGCGGTGTGCCCCTCAAATCCGCGGTGCGGGTCTTTGGGCCGGCGGGTGAACTGGTATGGGAAGCGATTGAGGACGACGACGCGCAACGGCGTTTGGGGGCCGTGGCCAACGAGGTGCTGTGGTACGGAGTCAACCACACCAACACACCGGTCGGCAACGGCGTCTATATCTACGCGATCCACTCCCCCGAAGGCACCCTGCTGATGAGGGACAAAATCGCAGTCGTGCGCTGACGCAAAAGAAGGCTTGCCATGGGAACCATCAACAATCTTGTGACAGCCGCTCGTCTCATGGAGCAGCAAGGCGATGGCTACCGCTGTGAACTGATTCGCGGGGAGGTAGTAAGGATGAGCCCGACAGGAAGCAAACACGGCGTCATTGCCCATCGCATAGGGCGTTGGGCTGGAGTTTACCGCGGAAATCGGATTCAAACTGGCGACCAATCCCGACACAGTGCGCGCGGCCGATGTCGCCCTCGTGCTAAATGAGCGCCTCCCCGCTACGGGCGTACCCGACGGCTTCTGGGAAGATGCTCCAGACTTGGCGGTGGAAGTGCTCTCCCCCAATGACAGCGCGGGCGACGTGTTGGATAAGGTGCGCGATCATCCCGCTGCCGGCGCGGATCAAATGTGGATCGCAGACCCCAAGAACAGCGCGATTTCCGCGTACAGGTCGTTGCAGGATGTGCAGGTGCTGACAAAGCAGGAGACGTTAGAAGGGATGGGAGCCGTAGCGGGCTTCACGTGCGAGATCGGAGAGTTTTTCGCCTAGCTAATGAAGAGGAACTTGTAATGTGCGCAATTTTGTGGGATAACGATGGCGTGCTGGTAGATACCGAGGGGCTGTACTTTCAGGCGGGGCGGGAGATCTTGGCAACACAGGGAATGGAGTTGACGCAGAAGGATTTTGTTGAACAGTCGTTGCAAAAGGGGCAAAGTGTATTTGATCTATTGCCCAATCGAGATGCTGAATTAATAGATCGGTTGCGCTTGCAGCGCAACGCGCGCTACAGTGCGTTGTTGCGGGAACGTGTGCGGGTTTTGGATGGGGTGGTGGAGACGCTCAGGACATTACACGGGCGCGTGTTCATGGGGGTGGTGACCGGGTCGCGGAAAGATCACTTTGATATCATTCACGCCCAGACGAATTTGCTCCAGTTTTTCGAGTTTGTGGTCACGCGGGAAGATTACAAAGAAGCAAAGCCACATCCCGATGCGTATTTGACGGCCATGCGACTGCATGGGCTAACGCCCGAGGCATGTGTCGTCGTGGAGGATTCTGAGCGGGGATGCGCTGCGGCAGCAAAGGCTGGGTTGCGCGTACTGGTCGTGCCGAATGCGTTGTCGCAAGACGGAGATTTTTCACCCGCGTACAAAGTACTAGGATCAGTGCGAGAGGTGGTGGACGAAGTGGAGAGATTGTGCTGACGGTTTTTGGGCCCAACCATGAGATCTTCCCAGCTCAGTTCCCCAACGGACAATCCGCACACCGCTCCCCCGTCCCACAAAATTCCAATTCACACCTCAGCAGCGCGTCCACGTGCCGCTTCGAGTCGGCTGGATAGCGCAGCGTCCCTTCCAAGCAGAAGCCGCTGACCAAAGAGCGCAGCAGGGCAAAGCGCGTCTCGCGATCCGCGACTTTTGTTCGCACCCGCTGGCGCACCTCGGCCAAGCAGTCGAGGTACGAAGTGAATTCCTGGTCGAAAATTTCTTCGAGATCTTGCCGCAAGCGACTGGATAATGCAGGACTGGCGTTGGAGGTAGAGATGCTCAGCCGCAAATGGCCCGGATGCACCAAGGCGACCATACCAAAGTTGGAATAGGCCGGGTTGTCGTAGGAGTTGATCAGGACCTTGTGCGCCAAAGCAAGTTCGAACACCCGCGTCGTTAGCGCACCGTCGCGCACGGTGTTCAGCACCAAGAAGACGCCATCGAGATCGCGCTCGGCAAAGCGGCGCGGGTAGTGAGTGAGGCGGCCGGCTGCGGCCCATTCGACGAGCGCGGGCGTCGCGCTTGGGCTTACCACCGTCAACCGCGCACCGGCGGCTAGCAAGCGACCGGACTTGTCTTCGGCCTCGCGCCCGCCGCCGATGACCAAGCAGGGCTGCTCCATCACGTCGAGCCCCACCTGGAAATAGGGATTGAGCAAATCGATCACGCGCCCGAATCGCCGCTTAGGGCCGCGTAGCCTTTGTCGTCGCTAGTGCCGAATTCCACCGGAAAGCCGAGGTCCAGCCAGCCGCGCTCGGTGCGCGATCCACCAAAACCGGCGGTGACATTGGCCACATCCGTAAAGCCCGCGGCGACAAGAGCTTCACAAGCGCGCATTGAGCGAGCACCCGACTGGCAGCCGACGAGCAATTTGGCGGACGTGGCAAAATGGGCTTGGACGACCTGAATGAAATCGGGATTGGGAACCATGCCCACGGCGTGGCGTTGCATGATTGGGATGTTGAACGCGCCGGCCGGATGGCCGCTCTCGTATTCGGGGATGGAGCGGACGTCGATATAGATCGCGCCCGCGTCGCCTGCGAGCCGTTCCTTCGCTTCGGTGGGACTGACGTTTTGATAGCTCACGATGTCTCCGTTTGACAATGTTCACTTTGCAGAGTTGGATTACTACATAAGGTAATGCACTACTTTCGCCCTCTACAAGCCCACAGACCCCGGAAAATCAGCAAGACTTGTAAAGCACGACGTTGAGTAATGCACTACTTTCCTACCATTTGCCCTCTACAAGCCCACAGATTCCGGAGGAAGACGATTTTGAACGCATGGCACAGTGCAGGCGTACTATTGTTGGCAGCAGCTTTGGGGGCTTGCGGCGCACAAGAGGGGCAGCAAGGCGAGGAAGATCACTCGGACCCAGCAGCTCAAGCCGACAGCACGGCCGCCGATAGCCTATCCAAGCCCATAGAAGCGGTGCCCGTCGAAGTCGCCCTCGCACACACGGGAGAGATTTCCGCGCACCTGCTCTTCAACTCGACAATCGAAACCGAGGCGGCCGTCGAGATTTACCCCCAAATCAGCGGCCTCGTCAAACACCTCAGAGTTGAGGAGGGCGACCGCGTCGAAGTGGGTGATACCCTCCTCCACATCGAGGACAAGCAGTTGCGCATCGCCGCTGAGGAAGCCCGCGCCAACTACCACTATCAGCAGACCGGCTTCAAGCGCACCGAGGCCATGTTTGAGCGCAACCTCATCAGCGACCAAGAGTTCGAGACCACCAAATACAACTTTGAACAATCCCGCCTCCGGCTAGAGCGAGCTCGCCTAAACCTAGAATACGCAGAAATCATCGCGCCGTTTTCCGGCGTGATCACCGAGCGTTACGTGCAAGTCGGCGCCCGGGTGGGACCGAGTAGCAAGCTCTACGACCTAATCAAGCTCGACGATCTGATCGCCCGCGTCTTTGCGCCCGGCCAGTACCTCACCACCATCGGCAGCGGCCAGCAGGCCCTTATCACCTCGGAGTTTTTGCCCGACAAGCAGTTCCACGGCTGGGTCAAGCGCATCAGCCCCGTAGTCGATCCCAAAAGCGGCACCTTCAAGGTCACGGTGGGCTTGCGCGACCGCTGGAAGTTCTTGCGGCCCGGCCTCTTCGTCAACGTGCGCATCGTCACCGCCACGCACACCGACGCCGTGTTAATACCCAAACAGGCGATCGTGTACGACGGCAGCGACCGGTTCGTGTTCGCCGTCAAGGACACCGCGGCCGCGCGGATCAAGTTGCAGCCTGGGTTCGAGGAGACCGACTTTATCGAGTCACTCGCCGGCATTGACTCCGGAACCCCGATCATCGTCGTCGGCCAGAACGGCCTCAAGGACAGTACGCGGGTGCGCGTGGTCAACTCAGCCGACGACGCGGGCCAAGGCTAGGCCCGTGCAGCAGCCTGTTAATACATCTCGCTTCGCTATTGCAACTAGGCGGCCAGTCGCCATCCTCATGGTGGTGCTGGCCGTCTGCGTTTTCGGCTGGGTTTCCTATCAGCGGCTCTCGCTGAACCTGATGCCCGACATTTCCTACCCGACCCTGACGGTGCGCACCGAATATCCGGGCACGGCACCGGAGGAAGTCGAGACCCTACTCTCCCGCCCTTTGGAGCAGGAGTTGGGCATTGTGCCTCACCTCGTCAACATCAGCTCAATCTCCAAGGCCGGGCAGTCGGACATCATCCTCGAATTTGAATGGGACACCGACATGAACGCGATGTCCCAAGAGATCCGCGAGAAGGCCGACCGCGTCTGGTTGCCCCAAGATGCCGAGAAACCTCTTCTGCTGCGCTACGATCCTTCCCTAGACCCGATCATGCGCCTCGGCCTACACGGTCCGCAGGACCTCTACGCGCTGCGCTACCTTGCCGAGCACGAAATCAAGCGCGAACTGGAGTCGCTGGCCGGGGTGGCGGCGATCAAGATCAAGGGCGGCTTGGAGGAGGAGATCCACGTCGCGCTCAACGAGCGCCAGATCTCGGTGATGGGCCTAGACATCAACCAGATAAACAATCGCCTCGCCCAAAACAACGTCAATTTGCCCGGCGGCAACTTGCGCGAGGGCCAAGTCGAGTACCTAATCCGCACGCTCAACGAATTCGCCACAATCGATGAGATCGCCGAGTTGATCGTGGCGCGGCACGGCGACGCCGATGTTTATCTGCGCGATATCGCCGAGGTCGTCCGCTCGTACAAGGACCGCGAGATCATCACCCGGGTCAACGGCCGCGAGAGCGTCGAGATCGAGATCTACAAGGAAGCCGACGCCAATATCGTCGCCGTCGCCGAAAGGGTTCGCAATACGCTCTTCGGCTTGCCAGAGCAGCGCGCGTACGTGGAGCGCAAGGCCCGGGAAGCCCAAGAAGTGCAGAGCGAGGAGCAAAAAAGGCAAGAGAGAGAGGAGGCGCGAAAAAAGCAAGAGGCTGGAAAAGCCGATTCAACAAAGAACGACGAGGAGCAACAAAAGGAGCTACAGGCGAAGAAGCAGGAGGCGGCCCGCAAGGCGATGGAGCATTTGCGGATGACCGACTTCATCGGCCACCGCCTGCCCCGAGGTGCCAAGCTGGAGTTGCTGTCCGATCAGTCGGGTTTTATCAAGAATTCAATCACCGAGGTCCAAAGCAACGCGATCATCGGTGGGGCGATGGCCGTGCTAGTGCTCTTTGTGTTTTTGCGCAACGTGGTCCACACCCTGATCGTCGGCCTGACGATCCCGGTGTCGATCATGGCTACCTTCGCGCCGATGTACATGTTCGACGTGTCGCTCAATATCATGTCGCTCGGTGGGTTGGCCCTCGGAATCGGGATGCTGGTCGATAACTCGATCGTGGTGTTGGAAAGCATCTTCCGCTGTCGGGAGGAAGGGGACGATTTGGTCCAGGCCACCGTCCGCGGCACCGGCGAGGTCGGGGGCGCGGTGTTCGCCTCGACGCTGACGACGATCACGGTGTTTTTTCCCATCGTATTCGTCGAGGGCGTGGCCGGGCAGATCTTCGGCGATATGGCGCTGACGGTCGTGTTCTCGCTATTGGCCTCGTTGGGGGTGGCGCTGTTTTTCATCCCCATGCTGGCCTCGCGCCAACTCAACCGCCAAGGTGGGTTGGCCGAGCAAATCGGCCGCAGCGACTTTCTGCGCTTACAGGCACTGAGCCGGGCCCGCTCGGTATTCAGCGAGCCGGGGAGCCGGTGGCACAAGGCGGCTCAGGTGGCCCTTTCGCTGCCCTACTTAGTCGGCGAAGTGCTGTTGCGGGTGGGGCTGGCCGCGGCGACCCTCGCGGCGGCGGTACTCAAAGGTGCCTTCCTCTTCGTCTGCGAGCTGTTGTGGTGGCTGATCAAACCCGTCGAGTACTTCTGGCTCAAGCGCGAGCGGACCTTTCAGAGTTGGTTGGGTGCTTGGGCCGCGGAAAGCCGCATCGGCAAGTGGACCTTCTTCGAGCGCGTCTGGCCGGATATTCTTGCCTTTGAGTCGCCGCGCATCCTCGGCGCGACTGTGCAGCGCTACTGGCACTGGGTGAACAGGTCCGAGCACCTAGTGTGGAAGGCACTCAAAGTCTTGTCGCTACCGCTGGCGATGGTCTATTTGGTGGCCGTGAGCTTCGCCTTGGGTACGGTGCTCAGACTGGTGGGCATCGTCCTGCACATAGTGCTGATGCTCGTCGGGCTGGTGCTGGTGTTGGTGCTGTGTCTGCTAGGCATGGTGCTGATGCCGGTCTTTTTGCCACTGCTCTTTGTGTTTGAACGCGGCTTCGGGCTGGTGCAGCAGGCCTATCCAGCCCTTTTGGGCTGGGCACTCAGGCGGCGGTTGCTGATTATCGGCAGTGCCCTAGCCGCCCTGTTGGTCTGCTGGTACAAGCTCCTGCCCGAGCTGGGCACCGAGCTGATTCCCCAAGTCCACCAAGCTGAATTCAACCTCGACCTCAGGCTGCCGGTAGGTACGCCGCTAAAAGACACCGCCGAGATCGTGCGCCAGATCGAAGGGCTCGCCGTCAAACAGCCCCAAGTCGCGCGAGTGGCGACGACGGTAGGTACCGATCGTTCGGCCAGTTCCTCGGCGGAAGAGGGTGAGCACACCGCCCAAGTAACGGTTCGCATGCAGGAGGGGTCCAGCGCCGTGCAAGAGACCGCGTTGATCCGGCGTTTGCGGGACGCGGTTGACGATATCCCCGAAATTGAGGTCGAAGTCTCGCACCCGGCGCTGTTCAGCTTCAAGACGCCAATCGAGGTCGAGGTCCGCGGCTACAATCTGCGCCAGTTGCGCCAGTTGAGCTTAGAGGCCGAGTCGCGGATGGCTGGCTTGCCCGGACTAGTCGACGTCAAATCGTCGCTGCAAGCGGGCAATCCCGAGCTCCAGATCAGCTACAAGCGCGACCAACTCGCGGTCTATGGCCTGTCGCTGCGCAATGTCGCCGAACTGGTGCGCCACAAGGTGCAGGGCAAGGTCGCCACTGACTTCCGCCAAGACGAACGCCAGATCGACGTGCTGGTGCGGCTGCGCGAGGAGGATCGCTTGGGGCTTGACGAGCTGCGGCGGCTGGTGATCAATCCCAATGCGCCGATTCCGATTCCGCTTTCCGCGGTGGCCGATATCCGAGTCAACGAGGGACCGAGCGAGATCCGCCGCATTGACCAGCAGCGCGCCGCGGTGGTCACGGCTAATATCCAAGGCGTCGATCTGGGCACGGCCTCGGGCCAGATCCACGACGAACTGGGGAGAGTGGACTTCCCGGTGGGTTTCGACTTTATGATCAGCGGCCAAAACGAGGAGATGGAGACCTCGTTGCAGAGTCTCTACTTTGCCTTAATACTGGCGATCTTCCTCGTCTATGTGGTAATGGCCAGCCAATTCGAGTCGCTGGTGCATCCCTTCATCATCATGTTCACGGTACCCTTGGCGCTAATCGGCGTGGTGGTAGCGCTCTATCTGGCGCAGGTATCTCTGAGCGTAGTGGTCTTTATCGGCTTGATTATGTTGGCCGGCATCGTCGTCAACAACGCCATCGTGCTCATTGACTATATCAACACCTTGCGCCGCACCGGCATGGAGAAAACCGAGGCCATTATCCAGGCCGGTGCCGTGCGGCTGCGCCCGATTGCCATGACCACTGCGACGACGGTCTTGGGCCTCCTGCCGATGGCCTTGGGACTGGGCGAAGGGGCCGAGATTCGCACGCCGATGGCCCTGACTGTAATCGCCGGCCTCGTCTCTTCCACCTTCCTCACCCTCGTGGTGATCCCAACTGTGTATTCACTGGTCGATCGCCGGGCCTAGGAGGAACCGATGGAAAAGCCAAACCAGTACCCCCTGCCGCGCTTTTCGGTCAACCGGCCGGTGACCGTGGTGATGTCGCTGGTCGCACTGCTGGTGGTGGGCTATATCGCCTACACGCGAATCCCGCTGACGCTTTTTCCCGAAGGCTTCGACTATCCCCGGCTCTTCGCTTGGGCCCACTATCCCAACGCCGGCGCGGTCGAAGTCGAGCAAAAGGTGGTGCATCACCTCGAAGAGGCCGTCGCCCAAGTCAGCCGGGTCAAGAGGATCCGCTCCAACGCCTACAGCGGCGGCGGCAATGTCCAGGTCGAGTTCCAGAAGGGCACCGACCTGCAATTGGCTTTTGCCGAGATGAAGGACCGGCTCGACCGGGTGATGCCCGAGTTGCCGGACGAGATCGAGCAACTGTGGGTCCGGCGCTGGGACCAAAACGACATCCCGATCATGGAGGGAGTCATCACCTTCGAGGCCCAATACGCCGACCCGCGCCTACTCATCGACACCTATGTGGAGCCGGCGTTGCGCCGCGTTGATGGGGTCGGCAACATCGAGCTTTGGGGCTCACCCAGCAAACAGGTGATAGTCGAGTTGGACCAAGGCAAGGTGCGCAGCCACCGGGTCAACGTTTTCGAGACGCTCAACAGCCTGCGCGCCCAAAACCTCACCGTACCTGGGGGCTGGGTGATCGAGGGCGGCAAGAAGATCTACGTGCGTTCGGTGGGCCGCTTCCAAAACATCGAAGAGATCGCCAACACCGTGGTCGATCCCGAGTACCAGCTACGGCTGGACGACATCGCCGAGGTCTCCTATAAGCAGCCGCAGCAAGACTGGGTCAACCGCATTGACCGCAAGGAGGCGATGGCCTTCGGTGTAACCAAGGCATCGGGTGCCAATGTCGTCGAGGTCGCCGACGGCGTGAAGGAGGCGATGGAGAAGCTGAAGGAGCACCCCCAGCTCGAAGGTCTGGACTTCAAGATGGTCTGGAACCAAGGCGACCAAGTGACCAACTCGGTTGACAATCTCAAAAATTCCGGCCTGTGGGGTGGGCTGTTCGCGGCCATAGTGCTCTTCTTCTTCTTACGTGCGGTACGCATCACGCTGATCATCACCTTGGCGATCCCGCTGTCTATCTTGGTGACGATTACCGCCCTGTACTTCATAGGCTGGTCGTTGAATATGGCAACGATGATGGGCCTGATGCTGAGCCTAGGACTGGTGGTTGACAACGCCATTGTCATCGTCGAAAACATCTACCGCAAGCACCAAGAAGGTATAGCCCCACGCACGGCCTCGATTGAGGGGGCTGGCGAGGTGGGGCTGGCAGTGACCATGGCCACCCTAACGACGGTGGTGGTTTTCCTGCCCCTAATCCTGATGAGCGACGAGCAGATGTTTTCGTTCTGGATGCTCAGAATCGGTCTGCCAGTTATCGCGGGGCTAGTGGCGTCGCTGCTCATCGCCCTGATTTTTATCCCCCTTGCCGCGCTCAAGCTGGCGACGAGGAAAGAAAAAAGCGAACCACGGATAATCGTCTGGTGCCGCAAGCACTACGTGCGCTCGCTGGGCTGGGTGCTAAACAATCGTCTCGACGCCTTCATCATTGCCTTGGTCCTTTTCGCCAGCATCAAGATCCCGATGGATGGCATGGAGCGCACCGACAATCAGGAGCGCAATGAGGTGCGGATGGACTTGGCCTTTGAGATGCCTTCGGGCCAGTCGCTGGACCACGCCGAGAAGTTTATGACCGCTATCGAGGATACGGTGATGGCCCGCAAGGCAGAGTACAACGTCGAGATGCTGCGGACCTATTTCCGCCGTGGCTGGGGCCGGGTGACGCTGTTTTTCGCCGAAGAGGGAGATGTAGAGTGGTATCAAGTGGCTTGGGACAATTTGAACGTCGCGCTGGGCCTAAAGGAAAAGGAACACCTCTCCTACAAGGAGGTCGAAAAGGATCTCCGCGAGCGGCTCTACCTGCCGCCAGGCACCAACCTGCGGGTCAACTGGGAAAACTCCGAGCAGGATCCCCGGGTAAATGTCAGCCTGTATGGCGAGGATACCGAGGTGCTGGTCGGGCTGGCCGCCGAGGTCGAACGGCGGCTGGAGAGCATCCCTGGCTTGCTGTCGGTCAACACCGACATGGACCGCGGCGGCACCGAGCTACAGGTGCGCCTCGACCGCGACCAAGTGCAGCGTTTCGGCGTGAATCCCCAGGTGATTTCGGGAGGCATTGCCTACGCACTGCGCGGCACGGATATCAACAAGTTCCACACTGACGACGGCCGCGAGGTCAATATCCGCGTGCAGCTAGCCAGCTACGACAGCCAGACCCTAGATGATCTGCGCAACCAGAGCTTCCCCACCGTTGATGACCGCGAAGTGTCCCTCGAATCGCTGGCGGACATCTACATCGAGCGCACGCTGGGCAATATCCGGCGCGAGAACCGGCAGACCATGCTCAATGTCAGCGCCCGCGCCTCCAAGGACCGGGCTCAACAGCTTTTCGCCCAAGTCGATCAGGTGATGCAGGGCTTCGAGATGCCACGCGGCTACCGCTGGGACAAGGGTGCCCGCTTTGTGGAGCTGGAGGAGCAGGACCAATCGCAGAAGTTTGCCCTTATCATGTCCGTGACCTTCGTCTTTTTGCTCATGGGGGTCCTCTTTGAGTCGTTCGTGCTACCGCTGTCGGTAATCGTGTCCATCCCATTCTCCTTTCTCGGCGTTTACTGGGTTCTATATTTGACGGACACGCCCTTTGAAATCATGTCGATGATCGGCTCGGTGATCCTAATCGGCGTGGTGGTCAACAACGCCATCGTGCTGATCGATTTGGCCAACCGGCTGCGGGCAGCGGGTAGATCGCGCTACGACGCGCTGCTAGAGGCTGGCCGACACCGCTTCCGGCCGATCCTGATGACGACCTTTACCACCGCTTTCGGGCTGATCCCGATGGCAGCGGGCAATTCTAAGATGGTGGGTTTGGCCTACGCGCCACTGGGCAGGACGATGATCGGGGGGCTGCTGGCTGCCATGGTGCTGACGCTGATGTTGGTGCCGTTGTTTTACACCTTCTTCGACGATTTCCGCACGGCAACGCAGCGGATTATGGCGTCGGCGTTTGGGCGGAAAGGGGAGGGGGCTAGCGGATCATCGCCCCAAGCGGAAGACCTGATAGGGCACTGAGGGGCAGCCAGCACGGCGGCGATTTATTTCCGCGATCAATTCCCACCGTGGATACGTAGCGCGTAGCGATTTGGGTACTTTGCCGCCCGTTCGCACGCCGAAGAGCACTTCTTCTGGATAGGGCACCTCGCGCTGCCCGTAAAAATCCGTCAGATCCCGGAACCTCGGATCATCGACCGTGTAGTACTTCCGCTCGGCCCGCCCGTAATACGCTAGCGCGAACGGTATGCTGTACTGTGTGCTCAGCAGCGGCAGCGGTGGGAGAGCTTCCTCCATGTCGGCGGCGAAGCGATGCCAGCCGCTGTACTCGCAGAGCCGTTCGCTCCACGAGTAGGAAGGCTCGCGGACTTGGTCTTCCTGCGACACCAAACCAACATAGCTTTTGTCCAGCCCGCTGCGCTCGGCGAGGTCGCTGTAGAGACCGGGGTATTTCAGTCCTATGCCGATGGTGAGTGCTTGCAACAACCCGGTAGCGACGACAGTGACGAGCAGCCAGCGTCTGGGATGTGCAGCAAATGCCACAGGCCACAGGCTCAGCAAGCCCGGCAGGAACCAGTTGCCTTTGACCTGACCTCGGCTGAGTGCGAAAAGCAAAAAAGCACCGATGGTGCAGAGCGCGGGGAGCAGGGCGAGGAGGCCGCGCTGTTTGGCTGCCTGCACCAAGCCGGCATAGAGCAGGAACAGCAAAAACGGCGACATAAAAAAGAGCGGACTGACCGCAAAGAAGAGCAGGCGCGAGAGGGGATGGCCAAGATCGTCGATGCGCGAAAGGGTGCTCAGAGTCTGCGGCAGATAAAAGCCGGTGCTGAACTGGGCGTAGGCGAGCGGTGCGGCGACTGCGACGGCGGGCAGCAGGAACGCGGTGAGCAGGTGCCAACGCTTTTTACCGCGTTGGCCGAGTGCGATCCACAAGCCGAGTGCGACGACGAGAAAAGCGCCCGAGTACTTGCATAGAATGGCTAAACCCGCCGCGAGGCCCGTGCATATATAGGGCCGCAGCGCGTTGGTTACTGCGGCCTGCCGCGCCGAGCACAGAGCCAGCAGCCAACAGGGGACTAAGAAGCCATCGGGATGCAGGTAGGAACTGGTGTGCCACGTCCAGTGGCTGAGCGCGAAGGCAGCGGCGGCCCACAGCGCCAGATGTTTTGCGAGGCCCTGCATCCTGCAAAGCCGATAGATGAGCGCGGTAGAAAACGCGCCCAACAAAGCAGAGGGCAGCCGCAGGAACCACTCTTGGTGCGGGTAGAGCGCGTGGGTCAGCTTGAAGACGGCCAAGGGCAAGAGCGCGTACAAGGCATCGAGGTGCTGGCTCCAATACCAGTAAACAGCCTCGTCCTTGCCCAGCTCCACATCGGCGACCAGCCAGAGCTTGAGCAGGGTATAGACACCCAGCAGGGCAGGCCATAGCAGATTGACGCTGTTGGGGCCGCCGCGTATATTGTGAAACCTGAACGCGGTAGAACAATTCAGAATAGAATTATGGAGATAGTTCAATGGCCGAAAAAGACGAAGATCTGATCAAAACTCTCCAGGAAAAAAACCTAGAGCAGAGTCTGTACAAAGCGCGCAAGATATTTCTTTGGTCCGACGTCAACGACGAGTCGGCCAAGGCCGTAGTTACTCGCTTGCTGTCGCTAGACACCGACGATCCAACCGAGGAAATCGTCCTCTACATCAACAGTCCCGGCGGCTCGGTTCACGACGGCATGGCTATCTACGATGCCATGCTGGCGATCCAAGCACCCGTTTCCACCGTGTGCATGGGCATGGCCATGAGCATGGGCTCGTTCCTGCTCGCCGCTGGCGAGCCGGGGCGACGTTTCGCCTGGCCGCACGCCCGGATTATGATTCACCAGCCGCTCCTTATGCACACCGTCACCGGCACCGCCACCGACCTCGATATCCGCGCCAAAGAGACCATTCGCCTGCGCGAAGAACTCAACGCGCTCTACGCCAAGCAGACCGGCCAAGATGTCGAGAAAATCGCCAAGGACACGGACCGCGACTTTTTCATGTCGGCCGAGGAAGCCAAGGCATACGGTCTGATCGACGACGTGATCATCACCACGGCACCCTCGCCCAACGGGTACAGCAAAAAGTAGCACTGTCCCTTCGTCTCTTGTTCGCCGCGCCGGTCCCAAACGGGGTCGGCGTTTTTATTGGCAACTTGGGCAATAGAAGGTGCTTCGGCCTCCCAAGTAGAGGCTCTCGATGGGCGCATCGCAGACGCGGCAACCCTCGCCTTGGCGGCCGTACACGTGGAGCCGCTGCTGGAAGCGCCCGCCCGCGCCCGACCCCTGATAGTCGCTGATGGTTGTGCCGCCTTGGTCGATGGCGACGCGCAGGACTTTTTTGATCTCCTTGACGAGCAGGGCCAAGCGCGGCGGATCAATGGCCGCGGCCGGAGTCGCCGGATGAATGCGCGCCCGGAAGAGGGCTTCGCTGGCGTAGATATTGCCCACGCCGACGACTGTGCGGCTGTCCATAATGAGGTTCTTGATCGGGCTTTTGCGCCGCTGGCATTGGGCTTGGAGATAGCGGGCATTGAAGGAGCGGGAGAGGGGCTCGGGGCCGAGGTTTTGCAAGTGCCGGCACGTGTGCTCCTCGCCCTCGTCGAGCACCAGCACCAAGCCAAAGCGTCGCGGGTCGTTGAACGCCACGGCACCCCCATCGGCAAACTCAAAGCCCACGTGGTCGTGCTTGGTGCCCCACGGCCGCAGGAGCAGATTGCCGCTCATGCCGAGATGTACCAAAAGCGTCCGGTCCGATTGCAGATCAAGGAGAAGAAATTTGGCGCGGCGGCGAGCGGCCGCAAAGCAGTCCCCGACCAAGGAGCGCAGCGCGGCCCTCGGCAGAGGCTCGCGCAGGCGTTTCGCACTGACGCGGACGCGGGTGATCGGACGGTCTAGCAGGTGGCACTCCATCGCACTGCGGACGGTTTCGACCTCGGGTAACTCGGGCATGGGCAGAGTATATAAGCCGCCCATAGAGGCGTCAAACATTGCCGACCGGTCTGCGGTTGGTATATTGAAAACCCTCACCTCAAAACGCAGGAGCTATTACTCATGGATCTGACAAGACAACCACCCCGTCGCCCCTCCAACGCCCGCGTCGCCGGCATCGTCGGGCTGGCGCGCATGATCGACAAGGCACGCGGGCACAACGCGGAGACCATCGGCGAGTTCAAGTATGGAGAGGACTCTGGCCTCGATGTCGAAGTGCTCGAATTCATCAATATAAACGCCGCCGAGTTCGCCGAGGCCGTCGGCAAACTGGACGACGAAGCTTTGGGCGAATTGGCTTTGGAAAGAGCGCAGAAGAGCCAAGCGGAGATCGATGTCTTCAACGAGGAACACCTCACCCGCGAGCCGCAAGACGAGCTACACGAGCGGCTGCTCGTCGAGCGGATCGCCCGGTACGCCCCGGAGCGCACGGACATCAAGACGGTCTTCGCTTCCATCGAATTGGACGACTGGGGCGCGTTCAGGGACCTAGACCTGACCTCCCAACCGCCGTGCAGTCCGTACCTCCGCAGCGTCTTCGGCGTGGCGGGTGCAGCGCGCATGGCCGACAAGGCACGGGCCGCCACCTGCGGCAAGTTAGGCGAGTACCGCTTTGGTGCCGACTCCAGCCAAGACGCCGCCATTTTGGATTTTTTGGGCATTGACGAGGACGCCTTTCGCCAAGCCGCGTACGAAAATCCCAACGACGACGAGCTAAGCGAGTGGATCGCCGAGTGCTGCCAAAAGTCGGCCGCGGACAAAAGCGTCTTCAACGCTTGGCGCGCCAATGTCGGCCGCTACGGAGAGATGCACGAGCGGCTAAAGATGCGTCGGGCCGAAGTCGCGCCCGAGCGCGAGGACATAGAGACCTTCTTTGACTTACAAGACCTCGACGACGAGTTGAGCTTTGGGCTGACGGACTTGCGCCGGCACCCGCCGCGCAGCGCGTTTGATCTGAGCGTGGGCGGCCTCGCCTGCCTAGCGCGGATGATCGACAAATTTCGCGCGGCACGCTGCAATGGTCTGGGCGAGTACTGGTGCGGCGAGGATTCGGGGTTCGACCGTGCGATTCTGGACTTTCTCGACCTCGACGAGGAGGCTTTCGCCGAGGCGATCGCGGCCAACGGAACCGACGAGGCGGTGGTGGCGTGGCTGGGCGAGCGGCTAGCCGACAAGAGCGAGGAAGAGAAGGCGCAGTTTAACCAACGGCTCCTGACCGCCAGCCCGCGCAACAATCGGCAGCAGAGCTTTTTGCGCGGAGCCATCGCCCGGCTCGACGCCTCGCGCACCGACATCGAGAGCTTTGCGGCCCTGACCCTGCTCGACGACAAGGTTTCCTTCGCAAGGCTCAAGGCCGGCGTCTGATGCTCCGCCCGCTCATCGGCATCACCAGTAGCCTAAACGCCGATGGCCAGCAAATCCTCGACCACCACTATATAGAAGCGGTCGCGCAGGCGGGCGGGGCCCCGCTCGTGTTGCCCATGACCACAGAACGCGCTGCGCTGCAAGCGGTACTCGAGCGCATCGACGGTTTGTTGATCACCGGCGGCCCGGGCATTGAGCGCGGCCTGATCGGCACCCTGCCCAGCGATCTACCGCCGGTGGCGGCTAGGCGCGACCAAGCCGACCGCTGGAGCTTTGAGGCCGCGCAAGAGCGCCAGTTGCCGATTTTGGGCATCTGCTACGGAATGCAGTTTATCAGTGCCGAGTTGGGCGGCACGATCTGGGCGGACGTGGAGGCCCAGATCGGCGTCGAGCCGCACTCGCCGCAGCGGGTCAACGCCGAGCGCATTGAGCACGATCTCCAAGTAGAGCCGGGCGCGGTGCTGGCCGCGCTGAGCCATGCTGGCCTTTCGCGGGTCAATTCTTATCACCTGCAGGCCATTGACCAGCCCGGCGCGGGCTTGGGCGTCAGCGGGCGCAGCGGCGATGGCGTCGTGGAAGCGATTGAGAGCGCGGATGGCCGCTTGATCGGCGTACAGTTTCACCCGGAGCGGATGCTTGGGACGATTTGGTCCAAGCTCTTTGATCACTTAGTGAGCCGAGCGGCGGATTAGGGGCCTAAAGAAGGATGGGTTTATCTACTGAGTCATGCTCGGACGGAGAATGTTGATAACGCCCTCAACGACTTGTCTGAAGGCGTCTGCTGTTAGACTTCCGATCTCTTTCCGCATGAGATTGTGATTGGCAGTAAACGGTTTACTAAGGCGAGCATAGCTTATCTTATGTAAGGAACCGGTAGCCTCACCACCCTGACCCCAGGCGATTTCGCCGTAGTCCGTCGAAAAGCCGAAATCCTCGGCCACCTGCAGGACGCGAAGGCACTCGCCGAATTGCTAAGTGCCGAGTGCGAAGCCAAGTCGAATCATTCGCGGAGGGTGGGCTTTCTGTGATAGCAGAGGAATGATTGATGACTAATATGCAAAAAGACCAAACTCTTTTTCGAGCTCAAGGTTGTTTGCTTGGCCAACTTGCGGGAGATTCGCTGGGCAGCTTAGTGGAATTCCTAAGCCCCGAGGATATTCAGCGCGAGTACCCCGCCGGAGTCCGAAACCTCGCGGACGGCGGGATCTGGAATACGATTGCCGGGCAGCCGACAGACTAAGTGTAGCACAAGAGATACGATCCAACGCTTGCTCTTGATGCCTATATCGGCTGGCTGAACTCTGATCCGTTCGACCGCGGCTCCACCATCAGCAGTGGTCTCCAGGGTAAACGCGATTGGAACAGCCAAGCGAGCCAAGATGCGGATCAGCCCGCTGGGCATCTTCGGCGCGAACTACGGATTCAAACAGGTGGCGGAGTGGGCGTGCGAGGACGCGGCACTCACGCATCCCCATCCGGTCTGCCAGCAAGCCCCTCGGCCATCGCCTGCGCGATCCGCACCGGATGCGAACCGCAGGACCTGTACGAACGAATCCAGACGTGGGCCGAGAAGATCCCAGCGGAATTGACGCTCATGTCGTCCATCAACGGCGCGGCCACAGCACCGCCCGCGGAGTATATGCATCAAGAAGGCTGAGTTCTGACAGCATTCCGCAACGCGCTATGGTAACTGCTCCACGCCGAGAATCTCGAAGAACCCCGAGCGCGCGACTTATGAGCCGCTTGTGCCTAAGTAGTCTAACTCCAGGCGATTTTTCCGTAGTCCGCCGAAATCTTCGGCCATCTACAAGACCCGAAGGCTCTCGCCGAATTGCTGAGTGCCGAGTGTGGAGCCAAGCCGAACCACTCGCGCAAGATGGGCTTTTGATCATAGGTTCTATTACCACTGAACGAAGGGAGAACCCGCCGCATCCTAGCAAAGTTGTGCGCGTGTCCTGTCTGGAGCCGCTCGGCCTCAACGTCACCGAAGGCGCGAAGATTCTCGGCGTCAGTCGCCAAGTCCTCTCGAACGTAGTGAATTGTCGCGCTCGCATTTCGGCCGATATGGCGATCCGTCTCGCGAAAGCCTTCGGCTCCACGATGGAGACTTGGATACGGCTGCAAGCGGCCTACGACGTCGCGCAGAGCACTACGAGCCGCGACCCGTTTGAGGCAACAGACCGGTTCCCGAAGGATCGTACGGGCATTTTTGCTGTAAATTTGAAGTCCATGTACGAACGAAATTTGGACCTACCCGCTTCCGGCACCGAGACGTTTTTCCTGTAGGGGCCGCGACAGGCGGGCAAAAGCACCCTGCTAAAACACCAGTACGCCGACGGCCTGTGGCTTGATCTTCTAAAGGCAGACGAGTTCAGGCGCTACGTCGCCAACCCGGAGTCTTTGCGTTAAGAAATCGAGGCGACAGGGTTCGATCCCAGTCGCCAGATCGTCATTGATGAGATTCAGAAGGTATCTGCGCTGCTCGACGAGGTGCATTGGCTGATCGAAAACCGAGGATTGAGTTTCGCCCTTTGTGGCTCCAGTGCCCGCAAGGTGCGGAGCGGGGGGCCAACCTGCTCGGCGGACGGGCCGTGCGCTACCAACTACACGGGCTGACAGCGCGGGAACTCGACGCAGACTTTGATCTCACCCGCCTCCTCAACCACGGCTACCTGCCCCGAATGTACGCCAGCGCCCGTCCCGCACGGCTGCTCGACGCCTATGTCGCCGACTATCTCAAGGAGGAAGTCGCGGCCGAAGGGCTAGTCCGCAATTTGCCCGCGTTTTCCGGATTTTTGGATGTGGCCGCTCTAGGCGATACTGAAATGGTCAACTTCTCTAATATCTATCGCGCGGGAGTGCGGCGTCACCAGTCACCGGCGAGGGGCTGCTACGAGATTCTCGAAGACGCGCTGCTTGGACGCTGGTTGCCCGCCTTCCGCAGGCGTCCCAAGCGGCGAGTGGTTGCCGCGCCTAAGTTCTGCTTTGCAGATGTCGGAGTAGCCAACCGACTCGCCCGCCGGGGCCAATTGCTGCCAGGCTCGGAGCTATACGGCAAGGCATTTGAGAACTGGGTGTTCCACGAACTGGCCGCGTTTGCCGACTATCAAGCGTTCGATGGCGAACTGACCTATTGGCGGCTAGCCGGCGGGACCGAGGTTGATTTCATTTTGGGCGACATGCGGCTAGCGGTCGAGGCCAAAGCGAGCAAGCACATCGTCAGCAACCACTTGAAAGGGCTGCGTAGCCTAGTGAAAGATCACCCGGGCGTCGGTCGGCGAGTGGTCGCCTGCTTTGAATCCCGCGCCCGGCGCACTGACGACGGTATCGACATCCTGCCCGCGGCCACCTTCATCCAAATGCTCTGTGACGGCGACCTCGCCTAAGCTAGCCGCCGTCACACATCCGCTTCTTGCTGGCTCTCCACTTGCACGAGCCGCGCTTCTTCGAGCACATAACCGCTGAGTTGGCCACCATAAACGCAGCCCGAGTCGAGGCCAATGAGATAGGGACGACCGTCGCGTTTTTTGACCACCAAGCCGCCGGGCGCGTCGTGGCCAAAGACAATCAAGGGATACTCCGGCTCGTAGAAATCGTGCCAGCGCGGGCTGGCGAGATCGTCGGTGGGCGGCCAAGTGCGGATCTTCAGGAATTCTTTGCGGCGGGTGCCTTGCAAGCCCTTTTTCGGGTGGATGCCGGCGTGGACTAGGAGGAAGGCGTCTTCCGCGATATAGAGCGGACACTGCCGGAGCCAAGCGAGGATTTCGTCGTGGACGGGCTGAAGCTGGGCGAGGGTATAGTCTTGGTCGGGGTACTTCACTTTGGGCTTGCGGCCCTTCGCCAAAGCGGTTAGCTGCTTCAAGAGGCGGGCGTCGTGGTTGCCCAAGACCATTGCGGCCCCGTTATCCTGAATTAACTGCCACGCAGCGAGTGGGTCGGGGCCGCGAGAAAAAGCATCGCCGGCCAGCAATAAGCGATCCCGAGCGAGGTCGTAGCTTACTTTTGCAAGGAGGGCCGCAAACTCGGCAGCGCAGCCGTGGACGTCGCCGACGAAAATGGTACGCATTAGATTTTCCTATATTTGCGTTGCCGAGGGGCAAACGCTATCATACTCACCACTTCAAGATAGACCCTGATGGAAGCTGCGACCACATTCAACCCTGCTCCGGCGTCTTGCCACGTGATGGCCAAGCCCTCGGGATCGGTTTGCAACATCGACTGCAAGTACTGCTTCTATTTGGAGAAGGAAAAACTCTACCCGGACGCGCGCAAAAATTGGCGCATGTCCGACGAGACGCTCGAACGCTACGTCAAACAGTACATCGAGGCCCAAGACGTGCCGCAGGTGGACTTCGCCTGGCAGGGCGGTGAGCCGACGCTGATGGGCGTGGACTTTTTTCGCCGCGCGGTCCAGCTACAGGAGCAGTACGCCAATGGCAAGATCGTCACCAACGCTTTCCAGACCAACGGCATCCTCCTCAACGACGAGTGGGGCGAGTTCCTCGCCGAAAACAAATTCCTAATCGGGCTGTCGATCGATGGGCCGCGCGAATACCACGACTACTACCGGGTTGACAAGGGCCAGAAGCCGACCTACGACCGAGTGTACGCCGGTCTGCAAATGCTCAAAAAGCACGCGGTGGAATTCAACACCCTGACCGTGCTGCAAAACCACAACGCCGATCATCCGCTCGAAATCTACCGCTTCCTGCGCACAGAAGGCTCGAGGTTTATGCAGTTTATTCCCATCGTCGAGCGCATCGCGCACGAGTCGGATGAGGACGGGCTGGAGCTAGTCGATCCCGAATACGAGGGCCGGGCGCCGGTTTCCAAGTGGTCGGTGGGGCCGGGGCAGTACGGCAAGTTCCTCTGCGCGATCTTTGACGAATGGGTGCGCGACGACGTCGGCCAAGTCTTTGTGCAGCTCTTCGACGTGACCCTCGGCTCGTGGCTGGGCCAGGATGCGAGCCTGTGCATCTTTGCCGAGACCTGCGGCAAAGCGCTGATCATTGAGCACAACGGCGACCTCTACTCCTGCGATCACTTCGTCTATTCGGATTATCGCTTGGGCAATGTCCACGAGGAGAGCATCCGCGACATGGTCGCCAGCCCGCAGCAGACTAGGTTCGGGCAGGACAAAAAGGACGCGTTGCCCCAGTACTGCATCGAATGCGATTATCGCTTCGCCTGCAACGGCGGCTGTCCCAAGCACCGCTTTACCAAGACCCCGCGCGGCGAGGATGGTCTCAACTATCTGTGCAAAGGGTACAAGATGTACTTCGGGCATGTCGATCCCTATATGCGCTTTATGGCCAACGAATTGCGGCACGGCCGACCGGCCACCGGCGTGATGGAATGGGCCAGAAAAAGGGACGCGGTCAAGGCCGCCCGGCAGCAAAAGCCCCCCGGCCGCAATGACTCGTGTTCCTGCGGCAGCGGCAAGAAATACAAGCGCTGCTGTGGCCGGGCTGCATAACGGAAAGGAAGTAATGATCGATATCGAGCTACATCCCGCAGACTGCAAGGCCGTCGTCGCCATTGACGGCCAGCTTTTTACCGAGTACCGCTACGGCCACTACGTGTGCCGCCCGTACTTCTATCCAGTGCTAACGCCCAGCGGTGCCGGCCTCACCCGGGCCTATCCGATGGAAGATGTCGCCGATGAAACGCAGGACCACTACCACCATCGCGGCATGTACACGGCCCACGGCCTCGTCAACGGCCACAACCTCTGGGACGAGGGCACCGGTCACGGGGCCATGCTCCAGCGAGGCGAGCCGGTAGTAGGTGCAATTGACGGCGCAGCGCAGATCGATGGGATCGTCGATTGGTTCGGGCCGGAGGGCGAGAAGCTGTTGGAGGAGCGGCGCACCATCGCCATCCGCGCCGAAGGTGCATTGCGGATCATGGATCAACGCAGCGAATTCCGCGCCCGCTACGGCGACGCAACCTTCGGCGACACCAAAGAAGGCGGGCTGTTTGCGATTCGGGTGCCGACCTCCATGGATGCCAAAGACGCAGGGCGGATTGAAAATTCTGCGGGCCAAGTCTTTGAAAACGGCCAAGGTACAGAGGTTACTTGGGGCCAGCAGGCGGCTTGGGTGGATTATTCCGGGCCGGTAGCCGATGGCGAGGAGTGGGGGCACACCGTCGTCGATCACCGCGACAACCCCCGCCATCCGACCTACTGGCACGTGCGCGGCTACGGGCTGTTTACCGCCAACGCCTTTGGGGGGCACGATTTCAAGGGCGACGCGAACATCGACGAGAGCCTGACTATTCCCGGCGGCGACAAGGCCGTCTTCCGCTATCGGCTGATCATCCATCCTGGCCGCGGCGTTGATGGCCACCCAGATGTGCGCCAGCTAATTGAGCAGTTCTAAGCGGGATAGGATGGTATCTATAGTAGGGAAAACCGGTCTGCGGGCCGGTTTTTTTGTGCCTTGTCACAGTTTCAAACAGACGGAGAGCAATGACTAAGAGCAAGCAAGACAGGCTGCGCGTCGCCTTAATCGGCACCGGTGGAATCGCTGGGGCGCACATGCGCTATTACCAAGACATGGACGACGTGGAGATGGTGGCCGCGGCGGATGTGGTACTCGAAAGAGCGCAAAAATACTGTGAGGAATACGAAATCCCCGCAGCTTACGCCGACTACGAGGAAATGCTCCGGCAGGTCGAACCCGATGCAGTGAGCGTCTGTACGCCCAACGGCCTGCACGTTGCCTGCTCCATCGCCGCGCTCGACGCGGGTGCCCACGTCCTCGTCGAGAAACCTTTGGCCATGAATGTACGCGAGGGCCAAAAGATGCTTGACGCAGCTAAGAAAAACGGCAAAAAGCTGATCATTGGATTCCAGAACCGCTATGAGCCGAAAACGCAGTTTATCAAGAAGCTCGTTGACGACGGCGAACTGGGCACAGTCCTGTACGCCCGGGTGCAGGCCCTGCGGCGGCGGGGAATTCCCAACTGGGGAGTCTTCGGTCGCAAGGAACTACAAGGCGGCGGGCCGCTGATCGATATCGGCGTCCACATGCTGGAGACCACGCACTATGCGATGGGTGCACCCAGACCGGTGGCCGCCAGTGGCAGCACCTATACCTACCTCGGCGATAAGCCGTCAAACGCGATCTCGCAGTGGCCCAACTGGGATTACAAGACCTATACGGTAGAGGACTTAGCGGTGGGGCATATCCGCTTTGCAAACGGCGCAATGCTCAGTATTGAGACCAGCTTCGCCGCCCATATCGAGAAGAATGAGTGGAACTTCACGCTGATGGGCGATAAGGGCGGTGCCAACTGGGACCCGCCGGGGCTTTTCCACGACGCCAACGATTACATGGTCAACACCCGGCCCGAGTGGATGCCCAGCGGCCCAGCAGCCGACGCCTTCGGCCAGAAGATGCGCAACTTTGTCGATCACGTACTCTACGGCGCGGAAACCCTGTCGCCCGGAGAGCACGGGCTGATGGTGCAGAAGATGATCGACGGGCTGTATGAATCGGCGGAGCAGGGGCGAGAAGTGCGGATTGAGTAGGCGTTAAGTTTTCTAAAAACGGACTTTCCTAGAATTAAGGACTGTTTAATCAGTGGTTAGTGGTTAGTGGTTAGTGGTTAGTGGTTAGTGGTTAGTGGTTAGTGGTTAGTGGTTAGTGGTCCGTCCCATCCGCCCCCTTGGCGGCGGGTACCCGGCGACTGGCCCGGAACATCGACGCGGGGGACCGCGCTGGCCCGGACGAGGGCTACGGCCACGCCGAGTGAAACCGCCTAAATGAAACCTGAATTCCCAACCGCACACTAGGAAATTCCGTCTAAAAATGGCGTAAATTTTGCAATGACACCTAGAGACCTTACTACACGACACCCGCCTCCGGCCGCCGGTGGTCGTTTTGGTTTCTTCGGCGGACCTACGCCCCCGGTGTCGCGTAATAAGCTTAGAGACTCTAACAAAACCCGCTGGGCGATCCTCGGAACGCGGGCGTCCCACCCGCTCATGTCATTCCTGCGAAAGCAGGAATCCAGTTTTGTTAGGGCCTCTTAAAATTATGCGTCAAACCCGACAAAACACTCGGCGCACATTTAATCCCACTCCGCCTCAACCCCCAACTCGCGCCCGCACGCCGCTAGCCTTTCCAAGTCATCCAAGTCTATCGGCAGCCCTTCGCGGGCGTATTCCTCGCTCTTGCGGTGCTCAATGGTGCCAGGCAGGGTCGCCTCGTCGTAGCCGCGCACAGGTTCCATGGTCTCGCGGACGCCGCGCACGAGAGTGTCAACGCCAGCGCGGAAGGTGTCGGGTGGGGCAAACGCGCCGATGTCCATGACTATGATCAGGCCGCCATTGCCAGCGCGGGGCCACCGCTGGGCAACGGCCCGAGCGCGGTCGCTATTCTGGCCGACGAAGGCCCCGCCCAGCGTCAGCGCCGAGCCGGTGTAGCCCATCGACTTGAAGAAAGCCGGCGGGATCAGCTCCTGTAAGGCGTCGTATTCGGGACCGCGGTGGTAGTCGGCGAGGATGCAGGTGGCCGCGTCGAGGACCAGCGGCGGCTCTTCTTCTGACGGAAAGCCAAAGCAGAGCGGCGGGTTGCCCCAGTAGGCAGACTGCTGGCCACGGTTGCCGCCGCCCTCGCCGAAGTAATTGGGATGGTGTCCCTGAACTGAAAAGGCACAGCAGCCCTCCTGCATGGCGCGGCGCACGTAATGCCCGGCCGAGCCGTAGTGCCCGAGGTGGCAAGCTGCACCGAGGGCAACCTTGTATTGCTTGGCTTTCTCAATGGCCTTTTCGGTGGCCAGCATCATCGGCGCGTAGCCCAAGCCACCATCGCCGTCGATGAGGACCGTGGTCTCGGTATCTTGCAGCACGCGCAAATCGGGGTTGGGATTGACCGTGCCATCGCGGAGGCTGGCGCAATAGCCAACCATGGCGCGAGTACCGTGCGAGCGCACGCCGCGCAGGTCGGAGTTGGACAACAGCTCGGCTAGCTGATCGGCGTGGTCGGCGCGCAGCCCGGCGGCCTTGAGACAGTCGGCGGTAAAGGAGCGCAGCGCGGCGACGGGTATGCGCTTGCATTCTGCGGGGGGGCGATTCATAGAGAGTCCTCGAGGTTAGAATTTGCTTGCACGGCCTTCAGACGAGGGCCTCTCGGAGAAAGTCGTAGGCGCGGGCACCGCTGATCTGGTGGCGGCCCGAGAAAATGTCGGCTTCCACCCGCTGGTGTGCTGAGAAAACACCATATACCCGGCGCGCTTTGGTCAAGCTGGAGCGCACGGCGGCAAGGGGGAAGATGGGGTCGTGAGTGCCGGCTTCCACCAGCAAGGGTCGCGGGGCGATAAGGCCGACTAGATCGTACATTTCGCCGAATTCAGCTAGGCCCGGCACAAAATTGCAAGGGCAGTGTGACATGGCCAGAATGCTGTGCTGGAAGGTCGAGTAGTAGCCGCTGACCACGCAGGCGCGGATGCGCTCGTCCATGCAGGTGGAGAAGAAGGTGTGCATGCCGCCGCCCGAAATGCCCATGGCCCCGAGGCGACTGGTGTCGAACTCGGGGCGGGTTTCCAAGTAATTGACCAAGCGCAGGCCATCGCGTACGCGGATGCCGACCACCGAAGTGCCCAAGTGGAAGGCGAGCATGGCCATATGGGTACAGGTCGAAGGTGCTCCTTGGCCGCGTTCCAGATAGGAGAAATCGGTCTGGCGTTCGCCAAAGCCCGAAATTTCTGGGGCGGCCACGGCAAAGCCAGCGCGGCATAGAGCCACGCCAAAGTCTTTGTGGTAGCCATCGGGTTCGTCGCGTTCGCCGCCATCCTCCCACAAACCGACAATGTCTTTTACGCCGTACCCGTGGCCATGGAAAGCCACGACCGTGGGCAAGGGGCCATTGGCACCTTTGGGCAGCAGGATGTACACTGGCATCTGCGCATGGAGACCGGTGCGCAGGATTATTTTTTGCCGCGTATAATCGCCTTTGTCGATCTCTTCTACTTGGCTCGGGGCCAAGTCCGTCTCGTTGCCGGTCGCTAGTCCCAAATGATTGGCTAAGGCGCGTCGCGTCGTCTTTTGCCAGCGTCGCGCTTGGGCCGGATTTTCGGCTTTAAAAGCGCGGGGCGCTGCCGCCGGGTCGTACTGTTTCCACAGCGAGGTCGCCGGTTGCAGTGGTTTTAGGGTGCGATTGTCGAGTATTTTGGAGGCCATAAAGGACCCTAAGGGTGAAGCGACCGAGTGGCGCTAAACACCACTCATCACTAATTCCCCAACGACCTGCACCATTACTTGGTCGCCAGCCTCAACGCGCTGGTGGGGTTCAAGAACGACGAAGCTGTTGGCGTTGAGCATGGAGCTGATTATGTGCGAGCCTTGGCTACGGGCGAGGCGCACCCAGAGCTGGCCATCTTGGTAGCGCAAGGTGGCGCGCATGTACTGGCGGCGGTCGCCGTCGTTGTCGCAGGGGCTTTCCACTCGGGCGTGCGCCTCGGGCAAAAACCACGCCGATTGCGGATAGCCTGCGGCCTTGCGGATGGCTGGGCGCACGAACTGAAGAAAGGACATCATGCTCGATACTGGGTTGCCGGGCAGGCCGAAGTACGGCACGCCGCCGACCGTGCAGAAGACCAGCGGCTTGCCTGGTTTCATGGCCACGCGCCAGAAGATCGTCTCGGCCCCCAAGTCGTCGAGGACCTTTTTGACGAAGTCGTATTCGCCGACCGAGACGCCGCCCGAGGAGACGGCGAAGTCAGCGCGGATCGCGGCCTCGATGGTGGCGCGGATTGCGGCCTCGTCGTCCGGTACTGTGGGCAGCATGACCGGTTCGGCTCCGTGGGCGCGGCAAAAGGCGGCTAGGGCGCACGTATTGCTGTTGACGATCTGCCCTTCTCCGGGCGTCTCTTCGATCTCGACTAGCTCGTCGCCGGTGGAGAGGATGGCGACGCGCGGTCGCCGATACACTGAGACGAAGCTCTGCTGCACAGCGGCGAGCACGGCCAGTTCGCCGGGGCTGCACTCGGTACCGGCCTTGATGATTGGCTCGCCGCAGCGCATGTCCTCGCCACGCCGGCGAATGTGTGCACCGCGCTCTTCAACAGTGAGGATCTCGACCCCCTGTCCGGTGGGGCGGGTGTCCTCTACTGGGGCGATGGTGTCGGCTCCGGCGGGCACGGCCGCACCCGTCATAATGCGGCTGGCTTGGCCGGAGCCAACCGCTTTTTGCGGCACCTTACCGGCTGGTATGTCTTCAATGACTTCCAAGGCTACGTCCGCATCGCCCCTCGCTGCGGCTACGTCCGCATGGCGCACGGCATAGCCGTCCATGGCCGAATTGTCGCAGGGTGGATTGTCGCGGCGCGCCAACACGTCTTGGGCGAGTACGCGGCCGGTGGCGTCGAGCAGAGAGACGCGCTCGGGGCCGAGGACTTTCACGTACTCAAGGACGATGGCGCGGGCTTCTTCTGGAGTGAGCATCTGGTCGAGGGGCATATCGGGTATCTATGGCTCCTTATTTATGTAGGCGACAGAAGATACGGCAGAACGACGGCGATACAAATCCCTCGCGGCTGTACGTCGAGTTCAACATGACGCTCAACCAGCGGCAGCGTCTGGGTGGTCGTGCTATGTGTATTTGCTACGAGAGTTGGCGCGGATTTTGCGCTTGTGGATCGATAGGGCGGAGGTTGGTGCAGAGGGTGCGAAAGGGGCGGCTTGCGAACCGCCCCTACAGACGAGGCACGATTAACGGGGCAGCGATTTGATCTGTCCCCACGATCGGGCCTCTACACTCGTGGCGGAAGGGACGACAGGTTGCCAAGCGGGATGATCTCCGCCCAAGCCGTTGGTCAATTCGACCAAATTGCTCCCGTCTATATCAACGGCCCAAATGAGATCGGAGAAATGAGAGAAGGCGATTCTCATGCTGTTGGGTGCCCAAACAGGGCGAGCTATCCATGTGTCGTCGGACACGCACACACCGTCCTGGTCAGACCAAACGGTAGCAAATGGGGGTGTGGACTCGCGTACGCACAGACTGCTCTGGTGTAGGTCAGGTAGAGGGATAACCTCGATTCCACTGATACGCCGAAGAAAAACCGCGGGATCGGCTCCACCAATAGGCCAACGAAAAACCGAGGACTCCTCTTCCCTAACATCGCTGATGTAGAGGCGGGCGAGATTCTCTTCGTCCCCTTTTTCCCGCAGCGCGACGACTGCTTCTTTGGTCCCGTCCGGGGAACGACCGAAGTAGCGGTAGTGGGGGACCTCTCCCCAGTCCACGGGCGAGGAGCCACTGCCGTCCAGTGCCATAACAAACATATCAGGGCCGTCCTTCAGATCGTCCGTATCCAGTTCCTCAATAGCCCTATAAGCCCTATAGTAAATGCTATGCCCGTCTTCAGACCACGAAACTGATATTTTATCGACTGAATCGTCTGTTAGCTGCTGCGGATTGCCGACGGCGGCATCCATCAACCAAATCTCCCCACCGTACTGATCATCGTCAAAAACGCCGCCGATATAGGCGATCTTCGTGCCATCCGGAGACCAAGCTGGGCTAGCGCAATGCTGTCCTTGGGTCAAGTTTACGGGATCGCTCCCGTCCGCATTCATAATCCACACGTCATTGTGTCCCTCGCGGAAGGAGGTAAACGCTATTTTACCCTCTGCTTGCCCCCAACCAGCGACAGCTAGCCCCAGCGTTGCCAAGCAGACGATTAGCATGGACCAATAGCTCATAACGCGGCTCCTTTCAGAAGGTTGTGCATAGGGCAAAAAGTTATAGAATTATGTTGTAGAGTATATGATGTGGGTTTTATACCGAAAAGCAAGCATATTGGTTCCCGCTATTTTAGCGGCGCACTAGACAAAATTGACGAAATCGTGGCGCACCCATAGCAGATTGATCAGCCCCAGCACAAACCCCGCGATTACCAGCCATTTAAGACGACGACCATGCCAGCGGCCAATGCCGCGCACATAGAGATAGATGCCAAAGACGAACCACGTCGGCAGGGCCAGCCAGATTTTGGCATCCGCGCCCGCGAGATATTCGCCCGGCGCACCAAAGAGCCAAATCGCGCCCATTCCCAAGCCCAAGGTAAAGAGCGAAAAACCCCCGCCGGCAAAGCGAAAGGTCGCCGCGGCAGCCGTGTCGAGCGCGGGCAGATAGCTGTTGAGTCGGCCCTTTTTCAGGGCTTGGTGTTGGACGAGGTAGCCGACCGCCGAGCAGAACGCCAGCGCGAAGCCCACGTGCCCGAGCAAGGTCAGCACCACGTGGATGCCGAGGAAGGGATATTCCACTAGGATCGACTCGGCCTCCTCAAAGCGGATGGGCAGCAGCAGCGGATAAAGCAGGCCGAGAAAGGCGAGGGGCGCAGTCAGCAGCCCGAGATGGCGAATACGCCCATAGCGCTCGCCGAGCAAGCCCGCGACGACCAAGGCCATGACCAGCGAGGCGATGACTACTAACATGTTGGCAAAGAGGGCTTGGCCGGAAAGCGCGAAGTGCAGCACTATGCTGACTCCGTGTACGGCCAGTCCCAACTTCAGGCTCCTGCGCCCCAGCGCGTCCCAGCCGCTCTTGTGCCAGAGGAAGTGCCCTTGAAACAGCAGCGCGGCAACCAAATAGAACGCCAAGGCAGCGACGAGGGAGACCATGCAGAATATCGTCACGGCTCTTCCTCCTCGGACTCGTCGTCGAGCCGGAAGAGGCGGCGCACCGTATCGAGACGGACATATCCCTCGTCGTCATTGGCGAATTCGCGGATCTGTACGAGCGGATCGTGCAGGAGCTTGTTGGCGTAACCGCGCAAGATGCCCTCGACGAGCTGGCGCTCAGCCGCGTCGAGAGGGCCGAGCTGGGCAGCCCAGCGCGCGAGTTCCTGCTCTTGGAGGTGAGCGGCGCGCTGGTGCAAAGCGCGGATTAGCGGACCGGTGCCCAAGGCGTTGAACCAGTGCAAAAATTCCTTTAGCTCGTGGTCGATAATGTCCTGTACGCAACGTATCTCTCCCTCGCGCTCTTGGCGGTTGGCAGCAACGACTTGTTCGAGATTGTCCACGTCGAACAGAAAGATGTTGTCGATGTCGCGTGCGGCTGGGTCGATGTCGCGCGGCACGGCAATGTCGATGAGGAACAGCGGGCGTCCTCGGCGTTGCTCCATGGCCCGGCGCAAGTCGGTGGGCCGGATGACGTAGTCCGCAGCCGCAGTCGCCGAGATGACGATGTCAACGGCGGCAAGCCGAGCGGCTAGTTCCGCAAAGGGCACGGACTCGCCGCCCAAGTGGCTGGCCAGCGACTGGGCACGGGCAAAAGTGCGGCTGCTTATCAACAGCCGCTCGACGCCGGAGTCGATCAAGTACTGGGCAGTGAGTGTGCCCATCTCGCCAGCGCCGACTAAGAGCGCACAGCAGCCCGTCAGGTTTTCAAAGACTTGGCCGGCCAGTTCTACAGCGGCCGTGCTAATCGACAGCCGGCCACGGCCAATATCGGTTTCGGCGCGTGCGCGCTTGCCCACGCGCAGCGCGCGCTGGAAAAGCTCGTTGAGCAACAGGCGCGCCGAGCCGTTTTGTTGGGCCATTTCCAGCGCACGGCGCACTTGCCCGAGTATCTGGGACTCGCCGACGACGAGGGAGTCAATGCCGCTGGCAACGCGAAAAAGGTGAACGGCAGCATCTGAGTCATTGAGCTGGTAAAAGTGGGGTTCAAGTGCCTCGACATCTACACCTTGGCATTCGGCGAGGAAGCGGCGCACCTGGGCCAGCCCACTGTCGCCATCGGCAGCCAAGTATAGCTCAGAGCGGTTGCAGGTGGAGAGAATGGCCGCCTCGTGCAGTCCGTAGTCGCCGACGAGCCGGGCTAGGGCCGAGGGCTGATCGCTTTCAGGGAAGGCTAGCCGCTCGCGGATTTCCACCGGCGCAGTGCGGTGATTAATTCCTAAAGTCAGTATATGCACAACCTTAAAAATACTTATTTACTATCTATGGGGAAACAGTGAGCCTAAGAAGCGGTTTTAAAACTCGCATCGGGAGTCGAGTATCAGTGGTTAGTGTCCAGTGGTTAGTGGTCAGTCCCCGCCCGCGCCTATGGGCTTTATAATACGGGCGAATATCAATCAATCGAACGGTCAGTCCCCGCCCGCGCCTATGGGCAGGGAGACGAACCACGAAGCCAGCACGGGAATTTTAAGAACCTTCTAACACGCCAAAGGAATGCAGCTATGGTCAAATACCTGCTGGTCGGTTTGGCACTCTTAGGTGCGGCAACCGATGTGGATGCCGGGGCTTGGACTTTGCAGAGAGGCCAGCTCTGGGGCAAACTCGCGTATTTCCAGCAGCGCACGCAGGAGTGGTATGTCGGCAAGGGCCGCTTTGGTGCGCCCGGCACTCGCGCCCGCTACGACTTTGATGGGCAATACGAATCGCGGGCCGTCTTTTTCGAGGGCCTGTACGGAGTCACCGACCGCCTAGACATCGGCTTGCAGGTTCCCTATTGCGACCAATCCTTTGCCAACGCCGCGTTTGCCGAACCCCGCACGGATACCGGCCTGAGCGACATCCGCGCCTTGGTCAAATTTCGCGTCTTGGCCAAGCCCTTGGTCCTCGCGCTTAAGGCCGGCGTCAAGGTGCCGACCGGAGAATTCAAAAACGAAGACGGGCTGATCCCAGTGGGCGAAGGGCAGTGGGATTTCGACTTTGTCGGGCAGGTGGGGCGCTCCTTTTGGCCGCTACCCTTGTACGGCAACATCGACCTCGGCTATCGCGTCCGCACCCGCAACGAGCAGATCGACCGCGACTTAGGCGACGAGTGGTTCCTCAACGCCGAAGTAGGCTACCAGCTCGTGCGCCAGCTCATGCTGCTGGGCAAATGCGAGGTGCTCCGCAGCAATCCGGCGGTCGTCTTCGGCGGCATTGAGGCCGAGATCAAGCGCATTACCTACTTGACGCCGGCTCTGCTCTACGCAGTCGGCCGGCGCACGACTGTCGAGGCAGCGATGCGCTTCTCGCTCAATGGGCGCAATTTTCCGGCCGGGCGCCAGCTCGTCTTGGGATTAGCGACGACGTTGGGAAAAGACGGGGGCTAGCGGCGTAGCTTGGCCAAGCGCTGTTGGATGGCCGCAGCCATGTCTGGCCGCTGGCCAATGACGGCGTCGAAATGAGGCTTGGCCTCGGCGGAGCGGCCCAGCATCTCCAACACCAATCCCAAGTTGAAATGGGCCTCGGCAAAATCGGGGTTGATCTGCAAGGCCCGTTCAAAGTGGGCGACGGCGCGATCCCATTGGCGGCCTTGAGCTAGCGCGATCCCAAAGTTCACGTGGGCTTCCGGGTACTCCGGATTGTATTCCAGTGCCAACTCGAAATGCTCCAAGGCCAAAGGACGCTGGCCGGAACGCATGTAGAACATGGCCAAGGTGTGGTGGGTGTCCCAGTCTCGGGGCTGGGCTTCGAGTAGCTTCTTGTAGCCATCGATTTCCTGCCCCAGCCACTTGCGGTAGAAGTCGCGGCGAAGTCGCTCTAGATCCTCGGGGCGGCGCGGCAAAATCTGCAGCGTCAGGTCGCCCATCTCGTCGGTCGAGTACAGCCCGTAGCGCACCCGCACGGGTGGGTCGTGGGGTTGGCGGGGGTTTTGTGCGGAGTTGTCGTACGCGTATTCCATGATCAGCGTCGAGCCAGCCGGCAAAAAGACCGGCACGGCAAATCGGTAGTCGTCCTGCCAGCTAAAATCCCAGTCCTCAATCCATATAAGCCACTCCCGCTCTTGGTTGGGTAACTCGGCGTACGCCCGGATTTCCCGGCCGAGGTAATGCGCGTGTGGGTAGATGGTCAGGACCTCGACGTCCACGGGTAGCAGGTACGTATCGCGGATCCAATAGTCGCTCGCGCCGGCCGGTATGTCTAGGTCCTTGCGGCCTAAGCGCAGCATGGCCGGGCGTCTCTTGGGCGGCGCATCGGCAAAGAACAGGCCGACGCGAGCCTCAATGGATTCCTCCTTGCCGGTTGGCAACATGTGCAACTGTAGCAGCAAGTCCGTGCCCGGGTCGAGCCGCCAAGCCAAGCTGTCGCTGCCGGGGTATGGGGTCTTGCCTTGGGTCCAGCCGAGAAAGTGCCCGTCGGCATCCTCGGCCTCGCCAAAGCTCATGCCGTCAAAACCCGGGGCACCGTCGCGCCCGTCCCGCCGCCGCGCCGCGCCGCTGCGGTCGATCATCATGGTGGCGTGGTGGACGATGCGCGCGTTGCCTGGCTTGAACTCCAGGGCCTTGACGTAGCGAGTTGAGTCAACGGGCAGCGGGATGGCGAAGTTGCGGAAGACATCTGGGCCGTCGGCCCGCAGGGTGTAGGCCGATGTCATGGAGGCGATTAAGCCGGGCTGGCCTAGCTCCCACTCGCCCTTCCACTGGGGCAGCGGAGGTCGGTCGGAATGGCCCTCCTGCTTGCCGTGGTCAACCCAACGGCGTATCGTGGCGATCTGCGCCGCACTCAATCCGCGCTCGCCGACAAAGCGACCGTAGCCGCGCTTGGGCTTCCACGGCGGCATATAGCGGCTCTCCGTGACAAAGGCGATTTGCTCAGCGCGCGCACTCACATCCGCATAGCTGAGCAAATCAAAGGGGGCTGGGCCTGCGGGCTGGTGGCAGGGGGCGCAGTGCTGAAAGACGATCGGGGCAATGTCTCGGTTGAAAGTTGGGATTTCTCCTCCACCACTGCATCCAAAGCAGACCGCGACCAAGGGCACCCAATAGCGCATCATTGCAGGTCGGCGATAAAGCAGCCAATCGCTTCGGTAGCACTCGGGTCCGGGGAGCGATCAGCGAGGGCGGCCTCTATGGCATTTGCGAGGTCGCTTCGGGTCGGCTTCGGGCGCGCTTGGTCGAAAGCTGTGTAGCGATCGTCGATGCGGCCCCGATAGACGACGTTGCCGCGCACACCTAAAACTACGGCTTCTGGAGTCGCGGTCGCGCCGACTCTTTTGACTAGGGTGTGCTGCACATCCCGCAGGGCTAGGCCCGGCAAGCCGTATTCCCGGCCGTGACGGCGGATGGCGTCCGCATCCTCGCGGCGGTCGGGATACACCAAGTAGAATGCCACGCCTTGCGGCTGGAAGCGGGCATGGAGACGCGCTATAGTCGGGGCGTAGCGGTTGGAGATAGGGCAATCGGTCTGGACGAAAAGCAAAACCGTAGCGGAAGCGCGGTTGACAAAGGGATCAACCGGATTGCCAGCCAAGTCTAGGGCGTGGGGCGGGTCGGCGCGGCAGCCCACCAGCAGTAGGGATGCGAGAATAGCTAAGATCATAAAAAAAGAAAACGGATATTGGGCACGGACGGCAAGACTGCCGACTTTTGCATTTTCATTAGGCAGGGAATGACTTTGGCCTCTACATTGTCTAAAAATATGTCGGAGCAAGTGGGCACAGACCGCGCCCTAATCAACCAAGCACGTGCGGGCGACGAAGCGGCCTTGCGCGCCCTAATCGAGCGCTATGAGCCGCAAGTGGCCGCCACAGTCGTGGGCATGTTGGGGCCGGGCGACGAGGCCGACGACGTAGGGCAGGAGACCTTTGTCCGCTTCTACCAATCGCTGGACAAGTTTCGCGGCGACGCGGCGCTGGGCACTTATTTGACCCGCATTGCCATCAACCTCTCGCTCAACGCATTAGAGCGTCGCAAGCGGCAGCGCTGGCGCTTTTGGAGCCGCGACGACGAACAGGCCCCGCCCGAGCCGAGCGTCGATGGCCGCGACGAACAGGCCACACGCGAGCACGCGCAAGCGGTGCAGGCGGCCCTTGCTCAGCTCAAGCCATCCTTCCGGGCGGTAGTGGTGCTGCGGATGATCGAGGGCTATTCGACAAAGGAGACGGCTGCGCTGTTGGAGATCGCCGAGGGCACGGTGCTCTCGCGACTTTCGCGCGGCATGAAACAACTAGAGACCATCCTCAAAGCCGAGGACCTGTATGACTGACAGCTATCGCAGCGAAATGCTAAGGGTGCTGACCGGCGAATTGACCGAGCGCGAGCGCGAGGCATTCGAGCGTACCTTAACTACCGACGACGCGCTCCGCGCCGAATGGGAGCACCTGCAAAAAGTCAGCGGTCTTTTGCAGGAAAGCCGCGTCGAATCGTTCCGGCCGTTCTTTGCCGCTCGCGTCGCGCAGCGCGTCAAAAGTCAGCGCGAGGAAAGCCTCACCGACGCGCTCGTGTGGCTCTTCCGCCCCCTTGCTCCGGTCGCTTTAGTGGTGGTCGCCTTTTTGGCACTGAGCAACTGGAGCGAGCGCGAACTCATCGGCGACGACGCCTCGTTCCTCGCCGCGATTTTCGCGGCCGTACCCGCCACGCCCGAAGCGGCGTACGTAATGGACATGTAACATGCGAGAGAAAACCAAAGGGGCACTCATTCTCTTTAGCACCCTGCTCATCGGCGTTTTGATCGGGACCTTGCTCTCTGGCTGGTTTATCCGCGATCGAATGCGGCCGATTCCGCATCCCCGCTATTTTGTCCGCAGCACCGAGCGGTTGATCGCGCCGCAGGACGAAGAGCAGCGCCAAGCCGTGCGGACCGTACTACGGCGATACGTCGCAAAGCTCCGCGCCCTCGACGCCAAACATCGGGAGGCACTAAAGGAGCAGTTAGATGCGGCGCGGGCCGAGCTGGCCCCTTTGTTGTCTGAGGAGCAACTGCGGCGGCTGGATCGGCGGCAGCGGCGCTTCGGGGAGCTGATGGGACCTTGGCGCGAGCGGCAACGGCACAAAAAATGAAATCGCATGGGAATGAATAGCATCAATCGGGGGTCTAATGGGGCGTAGAGAAGAGGAATGGCCGTTTCTCACGAGCCGCCGACTAGGGGCGGCGAACCCAACTAACCACCCAACGCGGAGAACGTAACATGAAAAAGAAATGGATCATCCTAGCCGGTGTCGCGCTGGCACTCGGTGCGCTTGCCACCGTGGCCGTAGCCGAGCGCAGGGGAAAGATGCAGGAGTACAGGCGGCCCACTCTGAGGATGCTGGAGCGTCTCGACCTGACCGACGAGCAGAAGGAGCAGTTGCAAGCGTTGCACAAGGAACACATGGAAGCCATGCGCGAGCAGCGCGAGACCATGGCCGCTATGGGCAAGGAGCAGCGCGAAGCCGCAATGAACATTTTGACCGCGGAGCAGCGGGAGGTCATGAAAGAAATGCGTGCCAAGCGCGGCAAATTTTTCGGGCGGAGCGGCTGGGGGGGCAAAGATCGGCACGCCATGGGGCGCGGCGACAAGAGCGCGTTCTCTAGGCTGGACCTGGCCGACGAGCAGAAGGAACAGCTCGAAGAATTGCGCGAGGAACAGCGCACAGAGATGCGTGAAGCGCGCCAAAAGCATCGCATGGCCTTGGAAAATGTCTTGACCGACGAGCAGCGCGAAAAGCTCGAAGAAATGAAGGACGAGGCGTTTTACGGCGGCAAACGCTGGCGCGGCAGGCGGTAAGCACTTTTTTACGACGCGGAGTAGCCAAACTACTCCGCGTTTTTTATGCTCTCGTCAGGGCCAACTGCAACGATCAAAAAATCAAAAAAGCGGAACAAGCACGGGTCTTTCGGGTGGTAAGAGACGGTGCAAATTCGCCAACCACGCCCTTGTGCAACGTCCAGTACCCGATTTGGCAGAGCATCCTTTTCTTCAGTATCTTTTGCCATGCGCCACTGACGCTTAACAACGACACCCCCTTGAGCTTCTTATGATAATCGACTCGCATACCCACGCTTGGGAATACTGGCCCTACGAGCCGCCCGTGCCCGATCACAATAGCCGCGGCCGGGCCGAGCAACTGCTGTGGGAAATGGACCGCAACGGCGTCGATAAGGCCGTGCTGGTCTGCGCCCGCATCGAGCACAATCCCCACAACAACGACTATGTCGCCGAACAAGTCCGCGCCCATCCCAGCCGCTTGGTGCAATTCGCTGACGTGGATTGCTCGTGGTCGGCAGAATACCACACCCGAGGCGCGGCCGCACGGCTCAAAGTGGCCGCGGCGAAGTACCAGCTCAAGGGCTATACTCACTACGTAAAGAGCGATACCGAGTGGTTCGCGTCCGCGGAGGGGCTCGCGTTTTTTAGTGCCACGGCCGATCTGAACCTGATCGCCAGTCTGGCCTTGGGGCCGCAGTGGCAGCCAGCGCTGCGCGAGCTGGCACTGCGCTTTCCGTCGGTTCCTTTTCTCTGCCACCACATGGCCGGGGCCAACGCGCGCGAGGAGGCGCCACACCACAATCTGCAGGAGATTCTGCGCTCGGCCGAGGTGCCCAATATCTATCTCAAGCTCTCGGGTTTTCACTACGCTTCGCACGTCTCGTGGGGTTACCCCTATTCGGATACGCACCACATCGTGCGCCAGCTCTACGAACACTTTGGCCCCCAGCGACTGTGCTGGGGCTCGGACTATCCGGTGGTTCGATTCAACATGACCTACCAGCACGCGCTCGAAGCATTTCGCACCCACTGCACGTTCATCCCAGACGAACACAAGCACCTTATATTGGGCCAGAACTTGGCCGGCCTGCTCGACCGAGCCGGCGCTTGAACCCTCCCGCAGGTGATTATGCTACCGTCCGAATATTCCAAGCGCGCAGGCCGCACAATTCGCCGCTGCTTGCTCATAGGCTCGATTTTCGCCGGCTGTAGTTCCGACGATCCGGGGCCGGTCCAAACGGCCGAGCACGGGTCAGATTCGACTTGGGATATTATCCAAACGGAAATTCTTGCCGGCCAATGCGTTAGCTGCCACGCGGCCGGGTCCTCGTTTGGGCGTCAGTCGGGCCTCGTGCTCACTCCGGATGTGGCCTACGAACAGCTCGTGGGTGCCGCTCCGACAAACGCGGCCGCCGCGGCCGACGGGCTGGTGCGAGTCAGCGACCTCGGACAGGGCATGCCCGGCCTCCTCAAAAGCTATTTGTGGGAGAAGACCAACGCTCCCGATCAGCAGCATTTCTACGGCGACCATCCCTACTACGGGGAGCTAATGCCCTTTGGAGGCGAGCCGCTGACCAATGGCGAATTGGCTTTTATCCGCACTTGGATCGAGGCTGGCGCACCAGAGACAGGCCACGTGGCCGATCCAGCCCTCTTGGAGGACGAGTCTCGCTACGAGGTGCCGGAGTTCAAGCCGCTAGCCGAGCCGGAAAACGGCGTCCAACTGCACTTGCCGCCTTTTGAGATACAGCCCAACTCCGAGCGCGAAATTTTTGTAGTGCATCCGCTGAACAACGAAGACGATGTATTCCTAGAGCGCATCCAGATTTCCATGAAGTCCGGCTCGCACCACTTCCTGCTCTATACATTCCAAGACGACATACCCCCCGCAGGTGTGCCAGAACCCTACGAATATCGCGAATTGCACGACGGCACCGGCCAATACGTCCTTGAAACCTTACTCACGCAATTTTACCACCTGCCAATCGCCGGCAGCCAATGGCCTTTCTTCGATTTTTCCCTGCCGCCCGGAGTGGTGATGCGGCTGCCCAAGAACACCCTGCTCGACCTCAACTCGCACTATGTCAATCGCACCAGTCAGCCCGTTACCGGCGAGGTCTATGCCAACTTGCACTTTGCCGACCCATCTGAAGTAGAGCACGAGGCACATCTTCTTTCTTTAAATAATTTCTCGATTTCTCTGCCGGCCGAGAAGGTGACGACTCTAGAGAAGGATTTTACTTTCTCCGAGCGCACCCACATTGTGCAGCTACTCTCGCATGCCCATCAGCTCATGGTGGAATTCCGGGTCGAAATGATCGGGGGAGCGCACGATGGCGAGCTCATCTACGTCGCTTACGATTGGGAACACCCGCCGATCCTGAAATTCGACCCCCCTCTCGTCCTAGAGCGAGGAGAGGGCTTCAAGTTAGAGGCGACCTACGACAACTGGACCGATCAAGAGATCAACTTTGGTTTACTGTCAACAGACGAGATGATGATTCTCTTTGGGATTTACTACGAAGATTAACTTATCTTGTAAACGAAAAAGCCACGACACCCCAATTTTACACGCGGTTAATACATGTGCGGCTGTACGGCGAGGGCGAGCGACGCTTCAATGTCCCAGATGGCTTTTGTCACTTCTTGGCCAATCAAGTCCAGCCTACGCACCTGTTTGATGCGGCCGGTCGCACGGGCTAGCTCGCGGCTGGCCAAGAGCTTTTCGAAAATTCCGCAGGCGTCCGCCAGGCAGATAATGACCACATCGCGAGGGTCGGGGATCTGATCGCTGAACAGCACCTCCATGATGCGCAGCTTGACCTCTTTCTCGGCCTTGCCATCGACGACCGGATAGCGCCGCGAGCGAAACACCCATAGGAAGCGCTCGTCCTCGCGTGCGAGAATGCCTTTCTGCACCAGCCGGCGGAGCGCACCCTCTCGCATGTCGTTGGCGCGCCCGGCAGTGCGCTCCAGCCAATAACGGGTGTCGTTCGTCTCAGTCGCTGCGGCAATGTCGCTCAGCGTCGGGTCGATCAGGCTATCTTGCAAGGGGGTGCTATCGACGAGAGTCAGCTTGTTCAGGTCGGTATCTATGCGGTCTTCCAGCGCCAGTTCCATCAGGACCCCGCCGCCCAAGGCGTACCGCACCAACCGGTCGGGTACTCGGGCGAAGCTCCCATCTTCATCATCGAGCAAAAGAAGCATGATTTCTTCGGCAAATCTCAGCATGGATTACCTTGTTTAATAGTTTCGGCGTCGGCGTCTGACGAAAAATATAGACCGCTAGTGCGCCAAGCAAGCTGCCGACCGCGCTCAGTTCTCGGGAGCTTGGCCCCCGCGGCAGCGCAGCCATTCTACCGTAACCAGAATCAAAACGGCAAACGCGATGAGAAAGGTGGCTACCGCTAGGATGGTGGGGCTGATTTGCTCGCGGATGCCCGCCCACATCTGCCGCGGGATAGTCCGCTGCTCTAGGCCGCCCATGAATAGGACCACCACGACCTCGTCGAAGGAAGCGGCAAACGCGAACAACCCTCCCGACGCAACCCCGGGTGCGATGAGGGGCAACTGTACGCGCCAAAAGCTGCGCAGCGGACCCGCGCCCAAGCTGGCGGCGGCCCGCATCAAGTTTTGGTCGAAGCCCGACAACGTGGCGGTTACGGTAATCACCACAAACGGCACCCCGAGCACGGCATGGGCGAGGATTATGCCAAGGTGGGTCCGAGCTAATCCGAGGCTGGAGTAAAAGAAGAACATTCCCACTGCGGTGATGATGACCGGCGCGATCAGCGGCGCGATCAACAGCCCCATCACAGCCCTCCGAGCGGGCATGGCCGAATTCGCCAGCCCGAGGGCCGCTAGGGTGCCGAGCGAGGTCGCGAGCAGGGTTGCTAAGATGCCGATGACTAAGCTGTTGACCAAGGCGCGGGTCCATGCGTCGTCTTCGATGATGCTGCGGTACCAACGCAGTGAATACGCTTCTGGGTCGAGGAGCAGCATGCCCTCGGTGAACGTGAAATACGGCTCCGCGTTGAAGCTGAGTGGCACGATCACCAATATCGGCGCAACCAAGAAGACAAACGCCGCCGTGCAGAACGCGAGATAGGCCCACCGCGCGAACGTCAACTCAGCCTCATGCGATCGATGCCCACCACGCGGTCGTAGAGCACGTACAGCGCGATGACGCCCACTAGCAGGATAACGGAGAGCGCAGCGGCGAGTCCCCAGTTGAGCGAGGTCTGAATGTGATAGGCGATCATGTTGGAGATGAACTGTCCCTTGCTCCCACCAACCAGTGCCGGCGTGATGTAGTAGCCAATGGCGAGGATGAACACCATCAGCAATCCAGCGCCAACACCAGGCAAGGTCTGCGGCCAATAGACTCGCCAAAACGCCTGAAAGGGGGTCGCGCCGAGGGAGGCCGCAGCCTGTAGGTGCGAAGGCGGAATCGAACGCATTACCGAGTACAGCGGCAGCACCATAAAGGGAAGCAGCACGTGGGTCATCGCCACAAACGTGCCGGTCATATTGTATATCATGGCGATGCGGCCGTCGTCTGCGACTAGTCCGACTGCCACCAGCAAGTTGTTGATTACACCCTGGGTCTGGAGCAGCACGATCCAAGCCGTCGTCCGCACCAGCAGGGACATCCAAAACGGCACCAACACCAGCAACAACAGCAGGTTGGCGCGGCGCGGTGGCGCGGCGGCGATCAGGTGGGCAATCGGGTAGCCAATGGCCAAGCACAGCGCGGAAATGCCAGCACTAACGGACAGCGTGCGCCACAAAAGTGGCAGGTAGATACGGTGTTCTTCTGGCTGCCGGGCGATGCGGCCATCGGGTTGGTGCACCAAATCGAGCGCATTGATATAGTGGCGGAACGTGAATCGCTCCCCAGTGCTGCGAATCGCCAGCCACACATCCGGCTCGCCCCAAGCGGCGTCGATGCCGGTCATGGCCGAGCGCCAAGAGTTGCCACTGGCGTTGCGCAGCTTGCGCGCACTGCGCGTGACGACGCTGCGCAAGCCGCTCTTGATGCGGTTGACGCGCGTGGCGATTTGGCCGAGGGTGCGCTCTTCCCGCGCCCGCAACAACTCGCGTGCGGCCGCGGCATACACCGGCTCTTCCAAGGCGCTGGCCCCGTCCCATTCGCGCAATAGGGAGAGCGTTTCCGGCAACGCATCTGCGACTAGGGGGTCGTACGCGCTGCGCACGAGCAACGTACCGAGCGGCGCGACAAACGTCGCCAAGACAAGAGCAATCAGCGGCAGGGTCAGCCCGGCCGCTCGCCGCCGCTGACGCGCCTGTGCATCTGCACCCGTTTGTGATTTTATTCGGTCAACCACTTGCTAACGAGTCCCCTCGTCGTCCGCAGCATCGGGTTGCAACGCGCGACAGTCCAGCAAGGTCCAGCCAACGCGGATACGATCTCCCTCCAGCACAGTTCCGTGGCCCACGAGGTTGGGAATTTTGACGATGAAGTCCGAGTACCCGAACAGCTTTAGGCGCAGGCGCAAGTGGTCGCCGAGAAACGTTATGTCCTCAATATCGGCGTCAAACTCGTTGGCGTACGAATGCCCGCCTTCACCCGGCGAGATCTGCACTCGCTCCGGGCGGATGACGACCGTCGCCGCAGTCCCTGGCGGACATTGCCCCAAGCTCACAGCCTTGATGAGCGCATCGCCGACCTCCACTTCGCACACGCCGTCGCCGACTGTGCGCACCACGCCGTTTAGGCGGTTGTTCTCGCCGATGAAATGGGCCACGAAAGCGCGCTCCGGCTCTTCGTAGAGGACCTCCGGGGATGCAATCTGCTCGATTGCACCGTCGCGAAAGACGGCGACCCGATCCGAGATGACCATGGCCTCCTGCTGATCGTGCGTGACATAGACGACGGTTATGCCCAAGGTGCGCTGAATGCGGCGGATTTCGTATTGCATTTCCTCGCGCAGGCGTCGGTCGAGCGCGCCGAGCGGCTCGTCCATCAACACGAGTTCCGGGTCGAAGACCAAAGCGCGGGCGATCGCAACGCGCTGTTGCTGGCCACCGGATAGCTGCCCAGGGCGACGATCCTCCAAGCTTTCGAGGCGCACGAGGCGCAGGATGCGGGCCACCCGCTCTCGCCGCTCGCTTGGGTCGATGTCGCGCACTTCGAGCGGAAACGCCAAGTTGCCACCAACCGTCATGTGTGGAAAGAGCGCGTAGTTTTGAAACACGACACCGATTTCGCGCTTGTGAGGGGGCAAATCGCCGACCGGTACGCCATTGATGTGGATGGCACCAGACGCTGGGGTCTCAAACCCAGCGAGCATCATCAAGCAGGTCGTCTTGCCGGAGCCAGACGGCCCGAGCATGGTGAGGAATTCGCCCTTGTGTACGGCGAGGTTGATGTCGCGCACGACCCAGTTGCGGCCGTCGTAGCTTTTGCTGACGCCGGTGAATTCGACGTGGGGGGTGTTCGCGTGGCTAGCGTCTGCGCTCACCGCTTACCAACCGAGGGCATAGCCGTCGCGGCGCGGATCGGCCCCGCCCATAAAGGATCCCGTGTCGGCATCGACCATGATGCCTTGGCCGCCGCCGACGCCAGCCGACCAGTCGCCGAGGAAATTGAACTGGTGGCCGCGGCGCTCCAGCTTGGCAAAAACCTCGAGGTCAATGCGGTTTTCAGCATTGACGACAAAGCCGGGGGTCCCGGTTTTGACGCGGGGGGCCTCAATGGCGGCTTGGACGTTCATCTGGTGATCGAGGATGTTCATAATCATCTGCGGAGTAGTCTGGAGGATGCCATAGCTCCCTGGAGTGCCGATGAGCAGGCGCAGGCCGTCGGCGTCCCAAACTTGGGCCGGCGAGACGCACATCTCGTTTTTCTTGGCCGGGCCAATGACATTGGGGCTGGTAGGCTCGCGGTCGAACCAGCGCATAAAGTTGTTGAGTGCAATGCCTGTCTCCGGCACGACCATGGACGAGCCAAAGCCGCCGCCCAAGCTCTGGGTGCAAGCGACGGCGTTGCCATCGGCGTCGATGGTGTCGAAGTGGGTCGTGCATTCGCTCATCCACGCACGCGGGTCGCCTGCTTTGACATCCCCGACCGGGCCGCCAGGTATGAGGTTCTCGCCTGCCGTAAACTGGGCCTTGTCGCCGATGAGCGCGCGCCGCTCGGCTGCGTATTCCTTCGAGAGCAGGCCCGCTGTCGGTGGGTTGTCGATGGCCGCGTAGGCAATGCGGTCGGCCATGGCCAGCTTGGTAGTCTCGATAAAGCGGTGCAAGGTCGAGGCGGTATTGTGGCCGAGGCCTGCCACGTCAAAACCCTCCATGATGGCCAGCGTCTCTAAGTACTGGACGGCTTGGCAGGGCGGCGGCGGCGCAAAGACCTCATAGCCGCGGTAGTCGATGGAGATCGGATCGGCAAATGCCGGGGCAAAGTCGGCGAGGTCTTCTTTTGTAATCAGGCCGCCGGTCTCCTCCATATAGCGGACAATGCGGTCGGCAATCGCGCCCTTGTAAAAGGCATCTGTGCCCTCGGCAGCGACTTGGCGGAAGGTCTCGGCGAGGGCCTTTTGCACCACTACTTCCCCAGGCTCAGGGGGTGCGCCGTCGAGTAGGTAGGTATTGGCACCAGTCTTGAAGCGGCGCAGGCTCGCGGCCGCACCCGCGTAGAAATAGGCATTCTTGACCGTGAGGGCGTAGCCTTGCTCGGCGTACTCAACGGCCGGAGCAAAGACGCGGGCGGCGTCCATCGAGCCGTAGCGCTCCAGCGCGGCTAGCCAGCCACCGCAAGCCCCAGGCACCGCCGGCGAGAGGGGGCCGAGCCCCTGTTTGTCCTTGCTGTCGTACAGGCTCAGGGTGGCCGCCCGTGGGGTGAGGCCGACGTAGTCAATGATCTTGTGCTCTTTCTCGCGGGTGCTGTAGATGTGCAGATAGCCAACGCCGCCAATGCCCGACATATACGGCTCAACCACGTTGAGCGCAGCGGCCGTGGCAATAGCCGCATCAATGGCATTGCCGCCTTCCATCAAGATGCGCATACCAGCGAGAGAAGCGAGAGGATGAGCCGAGGCGATCATGCCGCGGCGGCCCGTGGCGGTGCTGCGGTGCGTGGTGCCTTTGGAAGAAAAGGCCATTGGACGCAACTCCTTGCGATTTGTAAATTTTGCGACCGCCTAAAATAAGGCGAGTACATTACAGCGTCAATCGAGGAGCCTACTTATATGAGCGACAAGACAATAGACCTGCGCAGCGACACGATCACCCTGCCGACTGAGGCCATGCAAGAGGCCATGGCCTGTGCTCCGTTGGGCGACGATGTGTACGGCGAAGACCCAACGGTCAACCGCCTGCAAGAATTGGCCGCCGAAAAGGCAGGCATGGAAGCCGCGCTCTACGTGCCTTCGGGCACGATGGGCAATGCCTGCGCCTTGATGACCCACACCAACTGGGGAGACGAGGTGCTCTTTGAGGAGCAGGCGCACATGTATTACTGGGAGGCCGGAACCTACGCCTCGCTCGCTGGGTTGGCCGTACGCACCGTTGCTGGCGAGCACGGCGTCATCACCGCCGATCAAGTACGCGAGGCAGTCCGCGCCGACAACCCGCACTTTGCCCCGCTCAGGGTCGTCTGCATCGAGAACACCCACAACAACCACGCCGGCCACGCTTGGTCGGTCGCCGAGGTAGCTGCGGTGGGTGCCGCATGCCGCGAACACGGGCTGAAACTGCACGTGGACGGAGCGCGCATTTTTAACGCCGCCATAGCCGCCGGGGCGAAGGTCCCAGAATACACTCAGCACGTCGACTCCGTGATGTTCTGCATCTCCAAGGGACTGAGCGCGCCGGTCGGCTCGCTGCTGTGCGGGAGCAGGAACTTTGTCGAGCGGGCCTATCGGATGCGCAAGCGGCTCGGCGGTGCCATGCGCCAAGCCGGAGTAGTGGCCGCGGCCGGAGTAGTGGCCCTAGAGCAGATGATAGATCGGCTGGCCGAGGATCACGCAGTGGCGCGGGAACTGGCCGCCGGGCTGGGAGCGATGGAGGGCGTTGAGGTGATTTTTCCGCCGCGACCGACCAACATACTCAAGGTGGATTTTGCGGCCTTGGGGTGGCCGGCTGCCGATCTAGTGGCCAAGTGGAAGGCGCGGGGCGTGTTGTGCAATCCGCGTCCGCCACACGGGGCGCGGCTGGTGGCGAATCGGCACGTGGGGCTAGAGGACGTCAATTGCGTGGTGGAGGCGACCCGGGAAATGATCGGGTAGGGGGGTAGTTGGCGCGTCTTCCGTCCATATCTCGGTGCTTTTGGCCCGGCGTCTTTGCAGCGGCCCTTGGCGCGGGAGTTGCCGGAGGGGACGCGCTGAAGAACGCGGATGGATCGTGGAAATACAGCAATCATCTGGTGGGGGAGACGAGCCTCTATTTATTGCTGCACGCGCACAATCCGGTCGAGTGGTACCCTTGGGGAGAGGAGGCACTAGCGCGGGCCAAGGCCGAGGACAAGCCGATCTTCCTGTCGGTCGGCTACTCGACCTGCTATTGGTGCCACGTCATGGAGCGGCTGGTCTTTTCCGATCCCGCGATCGCCGCGCAGATGAATGCCAGTTTTGTCAATATCAAGGTCGATCGGGAGGAGCGGCCCGACATCGACCGCATTTACATGTTGGCGACCCAACTAACTACCCGACGCGGCGGCTGGCCCAATTCGGTGTTTTTGACCCCAAGCGAGGAGCCGTTTTTCGCCGGCACGTACTTTCCGCCCAAGCCCTTACCCGGTCGGCCTTCCTTTCCCCAAGTCTTGGACTTTATGCGCCAGCGCTGGCAGGACCAGCGCGAGCAGGTGCTGCAAGTTGCGGCCCGCTTAACCGCGGCCATTCGCGACTTGGAATCCGGGCAGCAGATGGCGGCCGTGCCTCCAGATTCTTTGTTAGTAGCGCGGGTGCTAGCCGCTGTTCAGGTGCGCTACGACGCGATTAACGGCGGCTTCGGGGGTGCGCCCAAATTTCCTCCGAGCTTGCGCTTGGAGATGCTGATGGCCACGACCGAGCGCTTTGCCGACCCCCAAGTACAGCGCATCGTCTTGCACTCGCTGGAGCGGATGGCGACCGGCGGCATCTACGACCAAATCGGCGGAGGCTTTCACCGCTACGCCACGGACGCCGAGTGGCGAGTGCCGCACTTCGAGAAGATGCTCTACAGCCAAGCTCATTTGTCGCGGCTGTACTTGCGTGCGTACGAACTGACGGGAGACGACCGCTGGCGGTGGGTGGCAGAGGATATTTTTCACTTTGTCGCGCGGGAGATGACCGGGCCGGAGGGAGCTTTTTACTCGGCATTGGACGCCGAAACCGAGGCCGAAGAGGGCAAGTACTACCTGTGGACTGTGAGGGATCTGGAAAATGTGTTGGGGCGCGAGGTGGAGTTGTTTTGGGCCGTCTATGGGTTGGCCCCCATGCCCGAGGGCGAGGAAGGCGTCCTCTACGTGCAAACGCCGTCTGCTGAGGCCGAGCAGCGGGATCGGATGGCACCTTTGCGGCAGCGCGTCCTTGCAGCGCGGGCCGAGCGGCCCTATCCCCTCCTAGACGACAAGGTGCTAGCCGCTTGGAACGGGATGATGATCGAAGCGTACGCACGGGGATTCGCGGTCTTGGGCGATCTTGCATATCGCCGAGCGGCCGAGCGAGCGGCTGATTTCGCTCTCAAGCATCTGCGGCGCGAGGACGGGGGGTTGTGGCGGGTCCACCGGCTGGGGATTTCGCAGCAGGCCGCGTACCTAGACGACTATGCATTTTTGGCGCGCGGGCTGACGGCATTGTACCGGGCCACCGGCGAGGCGCGGTGGTTGCAGGCCGCGCGCGAGCTGAGCGCCGAGATGGTGGCCCGGTTTTGGGATGAAGATGTCGAAGGTTTTTTCTTTACTGAAGCTAGCAACGCGCTCATCGTGCGGAGCAAGTTCGCCCAAGACTCGGCCTTGCCTTCGGGCAACGCGGTGGCCGCCCACGCGCTGCTAGACTTGGCCGAACTGACGGGCCAAGCGCACTATCGCAGCCGGGCGGCGCAAATTCTATCCGCTTTTGGCGGGGCCATCTGGGCACAGCCCTCGGCCTCGGTACATTTGGCTGCCGCAGTCGAGCGCCATCTGCAAGCGTCGCTGTCCGCAGCCGCATTAGCGGACACCTACGCGGATTCGCTGGTCTCCATGCGGGTTGAACTGCCCGCGCAACAGCCCGTGGCGGGCGAGGCTTTTGCCGTGGCAGTGCATCTAGATATCCGCCCGGGCTGGCACATCAACGCTAACCCGGCCTCGGACGACTTGCTCATTCCCACCTCGCTGACGCTCAATGCGGACTGGCCGTTGGACTTTGCCCACGTGCGCTATCCCATAGGCCGCTCTCAGGTCTTTCCAGTCCTAGAAGAGACGCTCTCGGTGTACGAGGATCAGGTCGCGCTGTGGGCGGATTTGTCGCTGCCCAAAAGTGCGGCGGGAACGGCGGGTCATTTGCGCTTCCTGATCCAATATCAAGCATGTGACGAGACTCATTGCCTCCCCCCGGCGGAATTGAGCCGCAGCGTGCGAGTGGCCGTGGCACCATGATCCACTGCGAAGACCTCATCGGCTGCGGAGTGGACGAACTAGAGGCCGCCAAGCTCCTCGCCCAAGTCGAAGCCCTCTCCGGCACACCGGAAGCGCGCTGGCGGGAAGCGGCCCGTTGCATTCTGAGGCCGGATCATCCCTTCGCACTGCACCAGTTGATCTATCGAGCAATCTACGGTAGCGCAGGCGGCCCGGTGTTTTTCCCCGAGTTAGCAGATATTGAGTACGCGCATATAACGGCACTGCGGCGCGAGCTTGGTCTGGATTCGCACGCCGCGCTCTTTGCATGGTCGGTTGCAGAGCGGGAGGCGTTTTGGGAGCGGACGATCGCTCGCTTGGGAATTCGCTTTCGCAAGCCATACGCGCGGCTTCTCGATCTCTCCCAAGGAATCGAAGTGCCCAAGTGGTTTGTCGGGGCCGAGATGAATATCGCCGAGAGTTGCTTCCAAGCTCCCGCCGATCAGACGGCCATTGTATTCCAGCGCGAGGGCGGCCGACTTGAGCGGATGAGTTTCGGTGCCTTGGAAGCCCTATGCGACCGGGTCGCCGGCGGGTTGTGCGCGTTGGGATTGGGTCCCGGCGACCGGATTGCCGTGGCCATGCCGATGACGGCCGAGTCCGTGGCGATCTATCTGGGGAGCGTCAAGGCCGGTTGCGCGGTGGTCGCCATCGCCGATAGCTTCGCCGCCCCCCAGATCGCCGCCCGGCTGCGGATAGGGGAGGCCAAAGCCGTTTTTACGCAGGACGTGATTTTGCGCGGGGGGCGCGAGTTGCCGCTGTATTCGCGCTTAGTCGCCGCGGAGGCCCCGTTGGCAATCGCGTTGCCGGGGCATGTGGAAGGGCTGACGGAGGCGTTGCGCCCCCGGGATCTGAGCTGGGACGAATTCTTGCAAGCCGACGCTGTGCCTGCGGCCGTGGCCTGTGACCCCGAAGAGACAACTAATGTCCTGTTTTCGTCGGGGACTACCGGCGACCCCAAGGCCCTGCCTTGGACCCATGTCAACCCGATCAAGTGCGGTGCAGACGCGCACTATCATCAAGATGTTCACCCGGGCGACGTGGTCGCTTGGCCGACCAATTTGGGCTGGATGATGGGGCCGTGGCTGATTTACGCCGCCTTTTTGAACCGGGCGACCATGGCGCTCTACTATGGTACGCCAACGGAGCGGGGTTTTGGGGAGTTTGTGCAAGCGGCTGGCATTACCATGCTCGGCGTCATTCCGAGCATGGTGCGGACTTGGCGCAGCACGGGCTGCATGGAGGGAATAGACTTTTCGGCGATTCGGGCTTTTAGTGCCACCGGGGAGTGCTCCAATGCCGAGGACATGCACTATCTGATGGCGCTGGCGGGGTATCGGCCGATACTCGAATACTGCGGCGGCACCGAGCTGGCGGGCGGCTACTTGCTCAGCACACTAGTCGAGCCGGTCGCACCCGCGACCTTTAATTCGGCGACGCTGGGGACGGACTTGGCGATTTTGGACGAAGACGGGCAGGAGTGCGAAAGCGGCGAGGTCTTTCTGGTCCCGCCCGCCATTGGAATGTCAACTCGGGTGCTCAACCGCGACCACCGAGAAGTGTACTATGCGGGCGTACCCAAGCGGGATGGGGTGCCACTGCGCCGCCATGGCGACCAAGTCGAGCGGCTGGCCCCGGGCATCTACCGGGTCCACGGCCGAGCCGACGACGCGATGAACCTAGGGGGGATTAAGGTGAGTTCCGCGGAGATCGAGCGGATATTGAATGCGATGCCGGGCGTGGTCGAGACCGCCGCGATTGCCGTGCCGCCGCTGGGGGGCGGGCCGAGCCGGCTGGTGATCTTCGCGGTGTTGGAGGACGCCGGTGACCACTTGCAAGATGCGATGCAACAAGCGATCCGCCGGGAACTCAATCCGCTCTTCAAAATTCACGAGGTGGTGATGGTGGAATCGCTGCCGCGGACCGCGTCGAACAAGGTGATGCGGCGGGTCTTGCGGGAGCGGTACGGAAGAAAACCGCGCGAACATCGACGCGCTGGCCCGTAGAGACCGAGCGAAAGGAGCATCCGATGAAATATTACTGTCTGTCCGCTTTGCTGCTGGTGGCGGTCTATCCGGCTGGGGCTGGCCGCTACGATGAGCCGGGCTTTCTCACCAGCCACCTCGTCTCCGGCGGGGTGCCCAAAGACGGCATCCCCGCTCTGACCAATCCCACCTTCGTCGCGCCGGACGAAGTCGGCTACCTAGTAGAAGACGATGTGGTCATGGGGATAGTCATCAACGGCCAACCGCGAGCGTACCCGCACAACATTGGCTGGTGGAACGAGATCATCAACGATCGCGTCGGCGATCAGTCGGTCGCAGTGTCCCTGTGCCCGCTTACGGGCACCGGCCAAGTCTTCAACGCCACCGATAGCGATGGTTCGCAAATCGAGTTCGGGGTCTCCGGTCTGCTGATCAACAGCAACTTGGTCATGTACGACCGACGCGATGGCGAAACGCTCTACCCGCAGATGATTTACACGGCTATCAACGGTCCCCAAGTCGGCGACCGCCTAGAACTGATGCCCGTGGTGGAGACGACTTGGGCGCTGTGGAAGCGGATGTACCCAAGCACCACCGTGGTAAAAGCCACCACTGGCCAAGGGAACTACAACTCGCGGGCTGCTTACAACGAACAGCAATATACCTTCTATCCTTACGGCGACTACCGCACCAGCAACGAGTACCTGATTTTCCTGCCGACGACCAACGGCGGCGCATTCGACCAGCGCTTTGCCACCAAGGATCTCGTGTTAGGGCTGTGCCGCGGCGACCAGACCAAGGCCTTCCCCTTCGCGCTGATGCCCGACGGGGCGGTTATCAACGATCTCGTCGGCGACGATCCCGTAGTCGTCCTATTCGACGTCGAGTCGCGCACGGCCTTGGCCTATTTCAGCCAACTCGACGACGCGCCATTGAGCTTTTACGGGGTGGCGTCCGAGGGGCCGTTGCCGATGGAGTTTGTGGATGCGGAAACGGGTTCGCGCTGGAACATGCTCGGCCAAGCCGTTGCGGGGCCGCTTGCGGGGAGGCGATTAGAGCAAGTCCCGGCGTACAACGCCATGTGGTTTGCCTGGGCCGCCTACTGGCCCGATACTGCGGTCTGGCAGCCGGGCGAGGGGATCCTCAGCGTAGAGGACATCGAGCAAGTCGCAACGATCGTCGCAGCCTTTGACGCCCAGCCTACGGGCTTTGCCCTGCGGCAAAACTTTCCCAACCCGTTCAACGCTCAGACATTGATTCAGTACGAGCTTCCAGCGGCCGGGCCGATGCGGCTTGGCATGTTCAACACGGCTGGGCAGCGAGTGCGCTTGCTGGTAGAAGAGCACCAAGCGGCCGGGCTATACTTGCAACCCTGGGACGGACGTGACGACGCCGGGGCGCAGGTAGCGAGCGGGACGTATCTGTACAGATTGGAGATGCCCTCGGCGAGGTTTAGCCAGACGCGGATGATGACGTTGGTGCGTTGATTTTGGGACTGTTTGCCAAGCCTTTCCCTTATATATCCCTGAGAAGGCTAATGGCATGTTGAAGCTCGCCGTTGTTACAGGCGTGATGCTGTGGGGTGGCCTCGCCGAGGCGATGACGTGGGATTCGACGACGGGACGACGCAAGGGGGAGCCGCCAAAGTGGCTGTTGCATAGGGAGGTCGGGCTGAAAATTGCCACGGGAGAGACGACATGAGCAATTGCCTCGGTCGCTATCTACACTGGTTGCACACGCGGTGGCCAGCCGGCGTGGTGGAAAAGTTGCCGCGGGTGGATGAGCACGGGCAGGGCAATATCCCCGGGCTGTACATCGTCGGCGACTTGACCGGGATTCCGCTGTTGAAGTTCTCGGCCGATACGGGCGCACGGGCCGTGCAGCACATCGCAGCCGACGAGACATTCCAGCCCAGCAAGGGGCAGGAGGATGTCTTGGACTTGGCGATTGTCGGCGCGGGCGTTTCCGGCATGTCGGCAGCCTTGGAGGCGCGGGAGGCAGGATTGTCGTTTGTGCTTTTGGAGGCGACCGAGCCGTTTTCCACGCTGGTCAATTTTCCCAAAGGAAAGCCCATTTACACTTATCCCACCGAAATGGAGCCGGCCGGGCAGATCCGCTTTGCCGCCGAGGTTAAGGAGCCGCTGATCGAGGAGCTGTACGAGCAGACGCTCGCCCAAGGCATTGAGCCGACTAGGGCGCGCGTTGAGCAGGTAAAAAGGCGGGGAGACCACTTTGAATTGGAGATCCCGCGCCAGGAGAATATCAAGGCCCGCCGCGTGATCGTCGGGATCGGGCGCTCGGGTAACTTTCGCAAGCTAGGGGTGCCGGGCGAAAATCTGGACAAGGTATTCAACCGCTTGCACGACCCGGTTGACTTCTGCGACAAAGACGTGCTGGTCGTTGGCGGCGGCGACAGCGCCTTAGAGGCGGCCATTGCCATCGCCCAATGTGGAGGGCGAGTGACCGTCTCCTACCGCAAGCCCGAATTTTCTCGCCCTAAGCCTGAAAACGTCGAAAAGCTGAACATGCTTGCGGCCGATCCAATGGCTGACGCGGCCGTGGATACCCCTTCTTCCGAGCGGGTGACGACTAGCAGTGGTGCCTTTATGGAGAAGGGCCGCCAAGCGGGGTCAATCCGCCTACTGATGGCCAGCCAAGTGCTGCACATTGAAGACGCGGTCGCGCTCAAAGACGCCGAAGGCCACGAACTGAGCCTGCCCAACGACGCGGTGTTTTCCATGATTGGGCGCGAGGCCCCGCTCGAGTTTTTCCGCCGCTCGGGCGTCGAAATAAGCGGCGAAATGAAGAGCAAGCAGTGGTGGGGCTTTGGACTTTTTATGGCCTTTTGTTTTTTCGTCTATAACTGGAAGGCCGGCGGTGCGCTGACCAACCTCTTCAAAGGGGGTGAACTCTTCCCCTTCAACGTGCCCGAATGGATGCAGAGGCTGTCGGCCCAGGCTGGAGATATGACGACGCTGCTGGGGATCCTCGCCTTCAACCTCGGCAAGCCCGGCTTCTGGTATAGTTTGGCCTATACGCTCTTGGTCATAGTCTTCGGGTACAAGCGGATTGCGCGGCGGCGGATCCCTTACGTCAAGTGGCAGACCTTTTCGCTGGGGGCGGTGCAGATAGTCCCGCTCTTTCTCCTACCCTATATCGTCCTGCCCTATCTGGGCCACAACGGATTTTTCGATTCAGGTTGGGCCAAGGCCGTGGCTGACCAACTCTTCCCAGTGGTCCATTACGACCACGGACGCGAGTACTGGCGGGCTTTTGGGCTGGTGCTGGCTTGGCCGCTCTTTGTGTGGAACGTCTTCAGCGGCGAGCCGCTGTGGTGGTGGCTGGCCATCAGCGCGGTGCAGACGTTTGTGGCCATTCCGCTGATGATCTACTTCTGGGGCAAGGGGGCCTATTGCGGCTGGATCTGTTCCTGCGGCGCACTCGCCGAGACTTTGGGCGACGCGCAGCGGCACAAGATGCCGCACGGGGCCTTCTGGAACAAGATGAACATCATAGGCCAAGTGATCCTCTTCCTGTGCGTGGTGATGCTCCTAGGGAGAATTGCGAGTTGGGTATGGCCGGACACGGGCTTGGGTCAATGGATGCGCGGGCTGTACGAAGGCATGCTCTACGGCTGGCAGGTCTTAGGCATCCAGCTCAACTACAAATGGGCCATTGACCTGATGCTGGCGGGCGTAGTGGGCTACGGTGCCTATTTCTGGTTCAGCGGCCGGGTGTGGTGCCGCTTCGCCTGCCCGCTGGCGGCCCTGATGCACATCTATGCGCGCTTCAGCCGCTTCCGCATCCTCGCCGACAAGAAAAAGTGCATCTCCTGCAATGTCTGCACCTCGGTATGCCACCAAGGCATCGACATTATGAACTTCGCCAACAAGGGGCTGCCCATGGCCGACCCGGAGTGCGTGCGCTGTAGCGCGTGTGTGCAGTCTTGCCCGACGGGTGTGCTGGAGTTTGGTCAGATCGACAAAAGCGGAGAGGTGATAAAGACCGATGGGTTAGCGGCGTCGCCAGTGCGGATGCAGGAGAAGGAAAAGAGTGGTGAGTGAAAACCACTAGCCACTAGCCAGTGCCTGCTCTAGCCGCTGGCAAAACGTCTCAATGACCTTGAGGCGGGCGAAGCGTTTGTCGTTGCCCTCCACCAAGATCCAAGGAGCAGCGGGCGTGTGGGTGCGGGCTACCATGTCGTCAACAGCGGCCTCGTAATCGTCCCATTTCTCTCGGTTGCGCCAGTCCTCGTCGGTGATCTTCCAGCGCTTGTGCGGAGTCGCCTGACGCGCCTTGAAGCGCCGGAGCTGCTCGTCCTTGTCTATGTGAATCCAGTATTTGGCTACCACCATGCCGTGGTCTGTTAGCTGCTTCTCGAAATCGTTGATCTCGCCGTACGCCCGCTTCCAAGCCGCTTTGGCGGCAAAGCCCTCGACGCGCTCGACTAGCACCCGGCCATACCAACTGCGGTCGAAAATCACTATCCGACCTGCGCGCGGCAGGTGGTGCCAAAAGCGCCATAGATAGTGTTGGGCGTGCTCCTCGTCCGTGGGGGCGGCGACTCGGATGATCTGATAGATACAGGCGTCGAGGGCGGCAGTCAGGCGCTGGATGACCCCGCTCTTGCCGGCTGCATCGGCCCCTTCGAAAGTCAAGATGGTAGAGACGCCTTTGCGGCGAGCCTGCTGAGTCAAGCGATAGAGCCGGCCCTGGTATCGCTCTAGCAAAGCTTGGTACTCCTTCTTGGGTACCCGCTTTTTCATGTCTAGCTGGGTCAGCACGTTGGGCGCGGGCGGCCAATCTGAGCCAACGAGCTTGAAGCAACTCTTTTGGGCCAGACGCTGGCCAATGGCGTCGCGCACGGCGCGGCCCACCATCAACATGTAGTGAGGATCGCTGCCTTCGACAACCTGCCAATGAGCGCCGCTGATGTTGGTCTTTTTTAGTAAGCGATCGGCGGCTCGCTTGAACTCGTCGTAGTACTTCAAGCCCTCTCTTGCGTCTGCGTTCACCTGCCAGCGGGTCTGCGGGTTTTGCTCCAAGTCCGCAATGCGTTTCTGCCGCGCCTCTTTGTCCAAGTGAATCCACAACTTGATCAGCAGCGCACCATCGACGACGAGCGCATTTTCAAAGGCCGCAATGCGGTCGCTGTCGCGATCAAAGGCCGCCTCATCGCTTCGCCCATGCGCTAGGTCGCGCAACGGGCGATCGCACCAGCCGTTCAAGTATATGCCGATTGTTCCCTTCGGCGGCAAGGAGAGCCAATAGCGCCAGTATTCTGGACGCTCGCGTTCCTCTGCGGACGGTGGCTCAAAGGCGCAGACCGCGATGCTGTGCGAATCCATCCACTGGCTGAGCGCGTTGCTCGCCTTGCTCGTACCTGCGCCGGCAAAGCCACCTAAGACGATGAGAGTTGGAAAGCGAGCTTGCTGCAACCGCTCTTGAGCAGCGAGCAGTTCCGTGCGCAACTCGGCTTCAAGCTCCTTGTAGCGGCTATTCGGAACGCCGCGCTCCAACTCTTTGGTTGCCATTGATCGCCTCTCTCCCTTACAAAAATAGTAAAAAAATCGTCACTAATTCCAGCCCGCAATCCGCAACACATCGATTGCCGACCGCAGGGCAAAACCGTAGATTTTTGTACCCTTTGGCAAAGGAGCCTTTGGCATGGAAGTACTCGGTGGCCCGCTTTTTGGCGTTGCCGGAGCAGGAGAATCGCACGGCCCGGCGATTGTCACAACAATCTTCGGCTGTCCCCCCGGCCTGTGGGTGGAGCGCGCCCAGATCCAGCACTATCTCGACCGCCGACGCCCCGGCAGCAACAAGCTGGGCACCCCCCGGCGGGAAGACGACCAAGTCGCCTTGCTGTCCGGCCTCTACTCGGAAGACCACGACCAGCTTCTATCCGGGCCGGCGCTGCACTTGCACCTAGGCGAGGACGAGACGCCGATGCACACCTATGAAGCCGGCTTTACTACGGGCGAGCCGATCGCCGCGGCCGTATTCTCGGCCGCCAAACGTTCGGGCGATTACAAGCAGTTCTCAGGGCCGCAGGGCCACGTCCGCCCCGGACACACAGACCTAGTCAAGCACTACAAATCGCGGGGCTTTGTCGATGTGCGCGGCGGCGGGCGTTCTAGCTATCGCTCGACCATATCCGATGTCATCGGCGGCACTATTGCCCGCCTCTATCTGGCCGAGCACTTCGGCACGGCCATTTTCTCTTCGATCTGCCAAGTCGGGCCGCTGGAGACGGGCATTTCCCTAGCGGCCCGAGTCGCCGAACTAGTCGCCGAAGCCGACGGGCAGCCCCTGTCTCCCGCAACGTGTGCCGCGCTCGAAGGCGAGCTGGAGCGCGGGCCGCTCCGCACGGTGGATGCGGATTTCGCCCGCCAAGCGGCCGAACTGATTGCCAAGACCCGCAAGGAGCAGGACTCCATCGGCGCCGCACTCGAAGTAGTGGCCGTCAACGTGCCCCCCCTCGTCGGCGAACCTCTGTACCAGAGTCTGAAGTTGCGCCTGATGGGCAGCCTCGGTGGCTTGCACGCGGTGCAAGCCTGCGAAATAGGCACAGGCCGCGCTGCATCTGTGCGCCGCGGCAGCGAGCACAACGATCCCATCCGCACCGGCGGGTATCAGAGCAACAGCCACGGTGGCTTGCTCGGCGGCGTGACCACGGGTATGCCGCTAGTATGCCGCTTGAGCTTCAAGCCCACGGCCACCATCGCCCGGCCCCAAAATTCTGTGCGCAAGGACCTCGAAGAAATCGAGTTCCAACTCGCCAAGGGCCGCCACGACCCCTGCGTGGGAGTGCGCGCTGGCGCGACCCTAGAATCGCGGCTGGCCATCGAGCTGATGAACGCGATGCTCGCGCACCAAGCGCGCTGCATAGATGCGGGCAATTTCAAACTTTTCTAACTGTTCAGCTTCTAACGCTCACAGCGCGGGCATCTCCACGCCCAGTTCCTCCGCCACCGCGCCGATTTCATCCCAAGTGGGTTGGGGCAAAGCAATGCCTTCGACCAGCAGCCGCGCTCTAGTCTGCTGTTCAAGCTCGCCGGGTGCATAGACTTGCTCAAACCCAGGCAAAGGGCGAGCCGAGCACACCCACTTGGCCATCTCTTCGACCTCGCGCTCGTACGAGTCCAAGTCGATAAAATCCTCGATATTGATCGCTAGGACCATGATCCCATTACCGTCGTTGCCGCCTTCTTTGGTGCAGCCAGCATGTGAGAGCGGTCCCACCAACATTTCCACCATCATCGCCAGCCCGCAACCCTTGTGTCCAAACTGCAGGCCGCCCAACGGCAAGACGCCCGTGCCCTCGGCATCGTCTAGATAGCGCTGGGCGTCGGTGACAGGCTGGCCTTCCCGATCTATAACCCAACCCTCGGGCATCGGCTCCTCGCGAATGTTCTTCTGCACGATTTTGCCACCAGCCACGACGGTCATGGTCATATCGAGCATGAAAGGCGGACCATTTTGGCGCGGGGCGGAAAAGGCGATAGGCTCAGGACGCAGGCGGCGGTCGGCCGAGCCGAAGGGCGCGAGGAAGAGGCCACCGCCATTGAGCCAAACCATGCCGATCATGCCCTTTGCAGCCATCCGCGGCGGATAGTCGCCAAGGCGGCAGATATGGCTGACGTGGTTGAGGCCAACAAAGCCGAAGGTGGCGTTTTGGGCTTTATCAACGGCAATGTCGAGGGCGCGATTGACGGCGACGATGCCGTTGGCTCCCTTGCCGTTGATGATCCTGAGCACGGGAGTGTCGCGCACGACTTGGGTCTCTTCCCAGCGGACGTAGTTGTTTTGCATCCCGCGGGCGTAGTTGGGGACTAGCCAAGTGCCGTGGGAATCGTGGCCGTGGAGGTGGCTTTCGACGACGTGGTCGGCGACGATGCGAGCGTCATTTGCGGGAATACCAGTAGCGGCAAAAATGCGATAGCAGAGGTCGTTGAGGGTGTCGTGTTGGACTACGGGCATGAGGAGTCCTTTGGATGGATACCGGTCTAGGAGACGTGCGCTTCCATCAGTTCGGTGAAGTAGCTGAACAAGTGGAAGCTATCGTGCGGGCCTGGCGAGGCCTCCGGGTGGCACTGGATAGAAAAAATGGGTAGCTCTCGGTGGTGCAGGCCCTCGACGCAATTGTCGTTGAGGTTGAGGCGAGTGATTTCGAGGCAGCTCGGCAACGAATCGGCCGCAATGCCCCAGCCGTGGTTTTCAGAAGTAATCAGGATTCGGTCGCTGGCGCGTTCCTTGATCGGCTGATTGGCCCCACGGTGTCCGAACTTGAGGCGATAAATTTCCGCGCCAAAAGCCAAGCCTAGAATCTCGTGGCCCAAGCAGATGCCGAAGATCGGCTTTTTGCCGATGAGGCCCTTACAAGTCTCGATCGCATAGTCGAGGGGCCGGGGATCGCCCGGGCCGTTGGAGAGAAAGACGCCGTCTGGCCCCAAAGCCAAGACCTCATCGGCCGTGGTTTTGGCCGGTACGACCGTCACCTTGCATCCTGTGGCGACCAAGCAGCGGACAATATTGCGCTTAATTCCGTAGTCTAGAGCCACGACGTGGAAGCGTGGGGCGTCGGAGCTTTCGACATAGGGCACAGAGCAGCTAACGGCAGCTACCATGTCCACTCCGGTGAGCCCGGGCCAAGCGCGCGCCTTTTCGACTAAGCTGTCCGGATCAATATCTGTGGTAGAAATGGCGGCGTCCATCACGCCTTTGATGCGCACTCTGCGAGTCAACTCGCGGGTGTCGAGGCCCTCGATGCCGAGAACGCCGTGCTCTTGGAGATACTCGGGCAAACTCTGGTGCGCGCGCCAGCTACTCGGCAGGCGGCAGCACTCCTTCATCAGGAAGCCGCGGACTTGGGGCCTCGCCGATTCGTCGTCTTCAGGTGCGACCCCATAGTTGCCTATAAGTGGGTACGTCATAGTGACGATTTGGCCGGCATAGGAGGGGTCCGTGAGAATTTCCTGATAGCCGGTCATGCTAGTATTGAAGACCATTTCGCCGAGGCACTCACCCCCGCGGCCAAGAGCACGGCCCTCAAAGACGGTGCCGTCCGCGAGCGCGACGAGCGCTTTCATCGTCCGTAGATACTCCTTTTAAGAGGGTTTAACAACGAGTAAAAACTTAGGCAAAAAAAGATGCGGTGAACAGGCGACCTCATTCCGTTGCCGAGTCGGTCAGGTCTTGGCGCTCCTGCCGTGCGCGCTCCTGCATATCGACGGCCAGATCGAATTCGCCGACGATTTCCTGACCGACGATTTCTTCAATCACGTCCTCTAAAGTGACGATGCCAGCAAAGCCACCGTATTCATCGACGACGGCGAAAAGGTGCTCGCGCCGCTGGATAAATTCTTTAAGCAGGCGGCTAGCCCGCGCCGATTCGGGTACCGAATGGATGGAGCGGCCTACCTCAAAGAGCTTGGCTTGGCCGCGGCCATCGGCCAAGGCACTAAACGCATCGCGCCGCAGCACTAAGCCGACGATGTTTTCTCTCTCTCCCTGATAGAGGGGCACCCGGCTGTGGGACCAGCTACCGGACTGCTGGCGGGCCTCGGCCAAGCTCAAATCGCGGTCGAGGCAGTGGACTACTGTGCGTGGAGTCATAATATTGCTCGCACGCAACTCGTCGAGCTTGAGGATGTTTTGAATGACGCTCTCTTGATCGGACGAGATGGCACCAGAGCGGCGGCTCATCTGCGCGGTAATCTCAATCTCTTCCGGTGCCACCACCGGCACGTCTGGTGCCCCGGCCGTTATGAGCTGCACGATGAATTTATTGAGCCAGATAAGAGGCGTGAACAGCCACACCAGCCATTGGATCGGGCGAGCTATAAACCGAGCGAGAACGCGGGCATGCACTACCCCTACTGTCTTGGGAAGAATCTCCGTAAAAATGAGTACTACCAGTGAGAAGGCGATAGTGAAGTACGTCTCCGACGTCCGCGGAAATACTCCGACAAAGGCGGCCCCAGCGATGGTGGCACCGCCGGTATGAGCCAACGTGTTCAGCGTGAGAATGGCCGAGATGGGACGCTGGATATCCGCGTGCAGTTTCTTGAGGATCTTACCCGAAGTGCGCCCTTGGCTAGCCAGCATTTCGATCTGACTGGCGGGCAGCGAATAGAGCGCGGCTTCCAAGAGCGAACAAACACAGGAGACGACGAGAACGATGCTGACGGCTAGAATCAGCTCGTATTCAGGGGATATAGGGGATATAAACGCGAACATAGACGCGAGGGCAATTTAACTAAAGAGAGGGACTCCCCTCCGGGACTCCCTCTCCAATGGCACTGGATTATAACGTCTTGCTCAGGAGTAGCTATTCCACGTGCTCATTAATCCGCTTGGTCAGATCAAACATACTCACTTGCTTCGCACCGCCGAAGATGGCTTGGAGCTTGTCGTCGGCATTGATCATGCGCCTGTTTTGCTCGTCTTGCAGGCTATTCTTCTTGATGTACGCCCAGATTTTCTTGGTGATCTGAGTGCGCGGCAAGGGCTTGTTGCCGACTATGGCCCCTAGGGCGGCGTCGGGCTGCAAGGGCCTCATAAAGGCGGGATTGGGCTTGCGCTTCGCCTTTTTCTTGGCAGCAGGTTTCTTCTTAGCAATCGCCTTCTTGGAAGCGGCCTTCTTAGCAGCAGGTTTCTTCTTAACAGTCGCCTTCTTGGCCATGCGAAGTTCTCCTTTGGCTGATAGGGGTAAAACCCGCAAGAGATGTTTGGGAATTCGGCTTCTCGGCCTCTTCCGCCTTTAAAGTAAAGTTTAAGGCCGATTCTATCCGCTTTGTGAAGCTACAACATTAGCTTTCAATATAGTACGAGGGTAGTATAAGTCAAGTAAAAATGTAGTCTTTTCATAGGAGAAAATGCTCTTACTAGATACGTTTGACACAATTTGCTAAAACGGCCATTTTAATTTTGCACTTGGACTTTGTCGTATTTCGTTAGGTCTAAAAATTGATGATCGAAAAGAGCAAATTGGGGTTTCTGGGCACCGGCAACATGGGACGGGCGCTGATCGAGGGTTTGGTTGGCCACTTTCCTTCGGGTCAGATAACCGCAGCCGACATCAGGCCGGAGGCTCTTGAGGGCTTGTCGGAGTTGGGCGTCCACACCAGCACCGACTCTGCAGATGCCGTCCGCGGTCAGGACTTGGTAGTTTTGGTGCTCAAGCCGCAAGTAGCCTCTCCAGTATTAAAGGTGCTAGCCGCGCACTTCAGTACCCAGCAGCTCGTCGTTTCACTCATGGCCGGCGTATCGACCGCCCGGCTCGAGAAGTTGCTGCCCGCGCAAATGCCCGTAGTGCGCGTCATGCCGCAGACGCTAGTGAGGGTTCGGGGTGCGGCTTGCGCTCTCTGCGCTGGTCGCGCTGCCAGCGCGGAGCAGATGGCGCAAGTGCGGTCTCTCTTCGACTTGGTCGGTACAACAGTCGAGGTCGCCGAAAGTCTCATGGACGCCGTTACGGGGCTTTCCGGTAGCGGCCCGGCTTGGGCTTACACTGTCGTCGAGGCCCTCGCCGCCGGCGGCGTGTGCGCCGGCCTGCCGCGTGAAATCGCATTAACACTCGCCGCGCAAACCCTGCTCGGTGCCGCGCGCCTCGTGCTCGAAAGCGGCGAGCATCCGGCCGTGCTCAGAGACCAAGTTACTTCGCCGGGCGGGACTACGGCCGCGGGGCTGCATAAGCTAGAAGAAAAGGGCCTGCGCGACGCCCTGATCAGTGCTGTGCTAGCCGCAGCCGAGCGCTCCGCCGAGTTGGGGCAATCGTGATCGCGGTCATCGACTACGGCATGGGCAATTTGCGCAGCGTGCAGAAAGCCTTCGAGTTCCTCGGCTATGCGGCCGAAGTCGTCGAGAATCCCGAGCGCCTACGCGCGGCCACGCATCTCGTATTGCCTGGGGATGCGGCCTTTGGCGACGCCATGCACAACTTGCAGGTCGCCGGTTGGGATTCGGCCATCGCCGAGGGCCTCGCGGCCAACAAGCCCTTCTTGGGCATCTGCGTAGGGCTACAGCTCATGTTCGGGGAAAGTGAGGAAATGGGGAGGCATCGCGGCCTCGGAATCCTGCCGGGGAAATGCGTGCGCTTCCCCCCTGACGAGCGGGTGCCGCACATCGGCTGGAACCAAATCGCCATCAAGCGCGAGGTCTCGCTCTTAGAGGGCATACCTGAAGGGGTTTTTTTCTACTTCGTACATTCTTACTACGTAGTAAACGAAAACAAAGACGATTGCGTCGCCACGACCGACTATGGGATTGACTACACCTCAGTCGCTGGGAGCGGCCGAGTCTTTGGCGTACAATTTCATCCAGAAAAGAGCCAAGTCCACGGCTTGCGCCTCCTCGACAACTTCGCGCGCCTGCGCTGAGATATGCTTGCCAAGCGAATCATTCCCTGTCTAGATGTCAAAAATGGCCGCAACGTGCGCGGGGTGCGCTTTTCGGCCGACCGCGACGCCGGCGACCCCGTTGAGCTAGCCGCGCGCTACGACGCCGAAGGCGCAGACGAGCTCGTCTTCTACGACATCACGGCTTCAGCCGATGGCCGCGCCATCGTCATGGATCTCGTGCGCCAAGTCTCCGAGCGGGTCTTCATTCCCCTAATGGTCGGTGGCGGTATTCGCACCTTCGCGGACGTGCGCCACATTCTCAAGACCGGTGCCGACAAGGTCTCGATCAACTCGGCCCATGTATATTCGCCGGAAATCATCAACCAAAGCGCGGAGAGCTTCGGCTCACAGTGCATCGTCGCGGCTATTGACGCGCTTAGGCGGCCGACCGCACCCGGCGAGCCGCCGTCGTGGGAGCTATACATCAACGGCGGGCGAGAGGCCACCGGCATCGACGCCCTAGAGTGGGTGGAGGCCCTCGTCGATCGCGGAGCGGGCGAGTTGGTACTCAACAGCATCGACGCCGACGGGACGCGCGCCGGGTACGACCTCGCACTAAACCAAGCAGTGGCGCGCCGCGTAGATGTGCCCATCGTCGCCTCGGGCGGTGCCGGCAACCTCGACCACATTCACGAGGTGCTGACCGCGGGCGAGGCCAGCGCCGCGCTGGCGGCGTCCATCTTCCACTTCCAGCATTATTCAATTCCCGAAGTCAAGCACTTTCTGCGCGAGCGCGGGGTCATGGTGCGCCAGTGACCGAGGCAAGCCAAGTGCCGCGACAGGCACTGATGAGCCAAGTGCAGCGGCTGGTAGTCAAGATCGGCAGCAGTGCCCTGACTACTCGGTGCCACAAGCTCGACGATGAAGTCGTCGCACAGCTCGTCGAAGATGTAGTCGAACTGCGCTCACAAGGCTTGGAGGTGGCAATCGTCACCTCGGGGGCGGTGGCCGTGGGCATGGGGCGGATGGAGTTGGACAAACGCCCGGACAACATCGCCCAACTACAAGCTCTCGCGGCCATCGGCCAAGTCCTGTTGATGGATATCTACAAGGCCAAGTTCCGCCACCGAGGTGTGCCCATCGGCCAAGTGCTCCTAACCGCCGAGGATATCCTCGGCGACCGCCATCGCTACGTAAATCTCGAAAACACCTTTCGCAACCTCTTCGCCTATGGGGCCGTGCCCCTAATCAACGAAAACGACAGCGTCGCCGTTGCCGAATTGCGGCGGAAACTCGGAGAAAACGACATGCTCGCCGCTTATGTGACGAACCTGATCCGGGCGGATATGTTGGTCATTTTCTCGGATGTCGAGGGCCTTTACCACGCCTTTGGCCTGCGCGGCCCCGAAGGCAAGCTAGTGAGCCAAGTGAGCCAAGACAGCCTCGACCTAGAGGGGATGACTGGCCGTTCGCTCGACGGGCGCGGCCGCGGCGGCATGGCGACTAAGCTACGGGCCGCTCGGCTCTTGATGACCTGCGGCGAGATGGCGATCATCGCTCACGGGCGCAAACACCGGTTGCGCCACATCCTCGCTGGCCGCGAGCAGGGGACGCTCTTTCTGCCGACTGGCCGCAAGCTCAACAGCCGACATCGTTGGATCGGCTTTGCCAGCCAGTGCCGCGGCAGTGCGGTGATCGACCGCGGCGCCCAACGCGCCATCGCCGAGCAAGACAAGAGTCTGCTCCCGGTGGGGGTCGTCTCCTGCGAGGGCGAGTTTGCCACCGGAGATGTGGTGCAGGTGATCGGCGAGCGCGGCGAGAAGCTGGGGCGGGGATTGTGCCGCTACTCGGCCTCTGAGCTGCGCCGCATATTAGGCATGACCTCGCCCGAAGTCGCAAGCGCCTTGGGTTGCCCCGCCCGCGAAGTCATCCACCGCGACGACCTCGTCTTATTTTAATTATTGACGTGACTAAAGCGGCCAAAATTTTGCTGATCGCCTTCCTTGCTCTGGTGGCTTACGTGGCCTTTGGCAATGGGCTGTTATGCAAGGTATGGCAGGAAGAGAAATCCCTAGCGGAGCGCGAAGCACAGGTGAGCCAACTACAGGCCGAAACCGACAGCTTGCGCCAAGTGCTAAAATTGCTCAAAGGCGACATAGATTTCCTCGAAAGGGTCGCACGCGAAGATCTCGGCTTGGTCAAACCGGGCGAGGTGGTTATTCCCCTGCCTGCGGAAGAGGGCGATTAACTCTATGCCGCGCACTATCGTCAAAGCACACGCTATCGTGCTGCGCACCATGCGCATGGGCGAGACTAGCAGCCTAGTGACGTTGTACGCTCAGGAGTACGGCAAACTCAAGGCCATGGCCCGGGGTGCCCGCAAGCCCAAGAGCCGGTTCGGCGCTGCGCTCGGTCTAATGACCGAAGTCCAAGCCATCTGCTACGTCAAAGAAACCCGCGATCTGCAAACCCTTAGCGAATGCACTCTGCTCAAACCAGCACCCGACCTATCGCAAAGCCTAGAGCGACTTTCCTTTGGCAGTGCTGCCTGCGAGTTGGTTGACCGCCTGACGATCGAAGGCGAGAGCAACCCCCGGCTCTACCAGTGCCTATCCGGGGTGTTGCACGGGCTTGCCGAGGTAGAGCCAGAGCAAGTCGAATCGCTGTTCTGGTACTTTGAGCTACGCGCCGCTGCGGCCCTCGGCTACCGCCCAGAGCTGCGCCAGTGTACTGCCTGCCAACGCGAGTTGGTCGGCCCCTCGTCGTGGTTCAGCGCGGCCCTAGGGGGCGGCCTATGCACTGCCTGTGGCCCTCGGAACGGAGTGCGTTTAGCCCAGCGCAGCTTGCGCTTTCTCACCGTCCTCCAGGGCCTTAGGACCTACAGCAAGGAGGCTCTCCCCCAAGCCCCTTCCCAGCGCGGCGAGATCCGCATGGCTTTGCGCGGCTTTCTAGAGTACCACGGGGGCGAGCACAGCCGGCTCAAATCGCTCGACTTTCTCGATAGCCTCAACAAGGCCGTCTTACCCGCCTAACTCATTGGAGATTTTCATGTCCGACGACGCAATGGAAAAACTAGTATCCCTGTGCAAACGCAAAGGCTTCATCTTCCAAAGCTCGGAAATCTACGGTGGGCTCAACGGCTGCTGGGATTACGGCCCTTTGGGCGTCGAGCTGTTGCGCAACATCAAAGAGGTCTGGTGGAAGGCCATGACCTACCGAGAGGACATAGAGGGCATCGATGCCAGCATCCTCATGAATCAGCGAGTGTGGGAGGCATCGGGCCACGTCGATAGCTTTACCGACCCCATGGTCGAAGATCGCAAGACCAATGAGCGCTTTCGGCTCGACCAGATCCTCGAAGAAAATGGCATTGACGTAGCGGGCCTGAGTGCCGATGAGATGGGTGCGCTGCTGCGCGAGCGCGACATCAAGAGCAAGAAGGGCAACGAACTGAGCGACCCGCGGCAATTCAACCTGATGTTCAAGACCTTCGTCGGCCCGCTCGAAGACGACAGTGCGCGGGTCTTTCTCCGCCCGGAGACAGCGCAGGGCATCTTTGTCAACTACCTCAACGTGCAGGCGGCCACGCGCCAGAAGCTGCCCTTTGGCATTGCCCAGATCGGCAAGGCATTCCGCAACGAGATCAACACTAAAAACTTCCTCTTCCGCACTCGAGAATTCGAGCAGATGGAGATGCAATACTTCGTCGCGCCCGGCACCCAAGACGAGTGGTTCGACTATTGGCGCGAGGAGCGCTGGAAGTGGTTTGTGCAAATCGGCCTGCCCGAGGGCAAGTTGAGCTGGCACGCACACCAAGGCGACGAACTGGCCCACTATGCCCGCGCCGCCTTCGACATCCAGTACGAGTTTCCCTTTGGCCCGGGCGAGCTTGAGGGCATCCACAATCGCGGCGACTACGATTTGTCGCAGCACGAAGCGTTTTCGGGCAAACAGCTCAAATACTTCGACGAGGAGCAGCGCACAAAGTTCGTACCCTACGTAGTAGAAACCTCAATAGGGGCCAGCCGCACGCTAATGGCCTGCCTAGTCGAAGCATACCACGAGGAAGAGGTCCGGGGCGATACCCGGGTAGTGATGCGCTTTCACCCGCGCATTGCGCCGATCAAAGCGGCGGTATTGCCCCTCGTCAAGCGCGACGGCATGCCCGCTATCGCCCGGCAAGTCGCCGAGGATCTCCGGCCGTACATGCGGGTTTTTTACGACGAGGGGGGCGCGATCGGCCGTCGCTACCGGCGCATGGACGAGGTGGGGACGCCGTTCTGCCTAACGGTCGATTCGGACACCCTAGAGGACCAGACCGTCACCGTGCGAGCTCGCGACACCATGGCCCAAGAGCGGGTGCCCATAGCCGAGTTGTGCGCCCACCTTGAAAGCCGCATGGGCTCTTGGCAAATCCCTTGACCCGGTAGTATAAATCCTGATATTATCCTTCGCGCTTGGGATATAACTCTCCCTAGGCGCAAACTGTCGCATTGCGATATGTATCCGGTATAGCGAAAGTGGCGGAACTGGTAGACGCGCTAGACTTAGGATCTAGTGCCCGAAAGGGCATGGGGGTTCGAGTCCCCCCTTTCGCACCATGACATAGACAAGTGCACTGTCCGCGATCCGGCGGTGCGCCTAGCCTTATAAGGGTTGCTTTTCGTGAAGACTCATGTCACAGAGAAGGGCCAATGGGCACGCGAGTTGGCCGTTGAAGTCGAGGCGGTGCGCCTCGACGACGCCTTCAGTAGGGCACTGCGCCGATACCAAAAGCGGCTGGAGATCCCAGGCTTCCGCAAGGGCAAAGTGCCGCTCAGAATAGTCGAGGCGCGCTTTGGTAGTTCCATCCGCGGCGAAGTCCTCGGTGATCTCCTCCCCTCGCTGCTAGAAGAGGCCGTACGCGAGGCGGGCCTGCGACCGGCTGCGCCGCCCAAAATTTCCCAACTCGACCATGAGCCGGGGGGAAGCCTAACGTTCACGGCGGATCTTGACATCTGGCCCGAAATCAAAGCTGAGCACTACGAAAAGCTCGCTGCCACCCGCATGGTTCACGAGGTGGCCGACGAGGAGGTTGGCGAGCACCTAGAGGAGTTGCGCCGCCGCCACGCCACCGAGCGAGTCGTCGAGCGGCCATTGGCCAAGGGCGACGTGCTCGTTGCGGATTTGCAGCGACTCGACGAGAGCGGCCTGCCCGTCATTGGCGATAAGTATGAGAAGCGCCACATCCTCATCGGCGACGAGAATGCCCTCAGCCCCGAGTTTGAAGAGGCCCTCGTCGGCATGGGCACCGGCGAAGAGCGCAAGGTCCGCTTCGCCTATCGAGAGGACCTGCCCAACCAACAGCTCACCGGCCAGACCGCGCATTTCGCAGTGGCAGCCCACGAGGTGCGCGAGCGCACTTTGCCCGAGCTCGACGACGAGTTCGCCAAGGACCTTGGCGAGCATTTCCAGACCCTCGACGGCTTGCGCCAGCATCTCAGCGGGCAAATCCAAGAGCGCTGGGAATACATGGCCCAACAGCGCCTGCACAGCGAATTGATCAGCCAGCTCATCAAAAAAAACGACTTTGACCTGCCCGAGAGCATGGTCGATAACTATCTCCACTCGCTTGAGCGAGAGCAGGCCAATCACGACCACGACCACGACCACGACCACAGCGACGAAGAGCGCACCCAAGCCACGCGCCAACTCAAGAGCCATCTGCTGCTCGAAAGCGTGCGCCAACAAGCCGGGGTCGAAGTGACGGACGCGGAGTTTGCCCAATTCGCCGCCGAGCGCGCCGCCCGCGCCGGCGTCCAACCCTCCGACTTGCAGAACGCGGAGGGATTGCGGCGGGAGTTGGAAGACCAAAAGGTCTTTGATTTGCTCGTCGCCAAAGCCGAAATCAAAGAGGAAAAGGTATAAATCATGTCGCTGATTCCAATGGTCATCGAACAGACGGGCCGAGGAGAGCGCTCATACGACATCTACTCACGGCTGCTCAAGGAGCGCATCATCTTTGCGGGTACTCCGATCAACGACGCGATCGCCAATCTCATCATCGCCCAGATGCTCTTTCTCGCTTCTGAAGATCCCAAAAAGGACATTGCGCTCTATCTCAATACCCCCGGCGGGCTGATCTCGGCGGGCATGGCCATCTACGACACTATGCAATACGTGGCCTCCGACATAGCCACGATCTGCATCGGCCAAGCATCCAGCATGGGAGCCGTGCTATTGGCCGGGGGCACCAAGGGCAAGCGCCAGGCCCTGCCCAACGCCCGCGTCTTGCTGCACCAGCCCATAGGCGGGATCGGCGGCCAAGCGGCCGATGTGGAGATCCACGCCCGCGAGATCATCGCCATGCGCCAGCAGATCAACGAGGTGTTAGTCGAGTGTACCGGGCAGCTGATGGAACGCATTGAGCGCGACACCGAGCGCGACTTTTTTATGTCGGCCGAAGAAGCCGTCGAATACGGCATCATCGACGAGATCATCGCTCCATCTCGCGTCGAGGTAGCCCCTTCCTCAGTATAGGAGCCTATTTTGCGTCGCCGGCCCCCCCAAAGCGATCCGCGCTGCTCGTTCTGCGGGCGCAACCACAACCAAGTTGACAAGATCATAACCGGTCCCCAGGTCCACATCTGCAACGAGTGCGTCAAGCTGTGCAACGACGTATTGTCCGAGGAGCGGCAAAAGACCCTCCCTTGGGAGACCGCAGAGATGCCCAAGCCGACCCAAATCAAGGATTTTCTCGACGAATACGTGATCGCCCAAGAGCGGGCCAAGAAAATCCTCGCGGTCGCCGTGTACAACCACTACAAGCGCATTCGCACCAAAGTTGACTTAGACGAGGTGGAGCTCGAAAAAAGCAACGTAATGCTCATCGGCCCCACCGGCACTGGCAAGACCGAGCTGGCCAAAACCCTCGCAAAATTTCTGCAAGTCCCCTTCTCCATTGCCGACGCCACCATTCTCACCGAGGCCGGCTATGTAGGCGAGGACGTGGAGAACATCCTCGTGGGCCTTTTGCAAGCGGCAGACTACGACGTGCCACGCGCCGAAAAGGGCATCCTCTATCTCGACGAGGTTGACAAGATCGCCCGCAAGAGTGCCACGCCTTCGGTCGGCCGCGACGTGTCAGGCGAGGGGGTGCAGCAAGCACTGCTCAAAATTTTGGAGGGCACCACCGCCAACATCCCGCCCAAGGGGGGCCGCAAGCATCCTGAGCAGCCGATGATCCAGATGGATACCCGCAATATCCTCTTCGTTTGCGGCGGGGCCTTCGAGGGGCTGGACAAGGTCATCAGCCAACGGGTCGGCAAGCGCACCATGGGCTTTGGGGCCGACGGCGACGAAAGCAGCCTAGACGCCCCGGACGTATTGCCGCTGGTGCAGCCCGAAGATCTGCTTGCCTACGGCATGATCCCCGAGTTTGTCGGCCGCGTACCGGTAATCACCACTATGGACGCGCTCGCCGAGGACGACTTGTTCCGCATCCTCACCGAGCCGCACGACGCCATCATCAAGCAGTTGCAGCGGCTCTTCGCCATGGACGGGGTCGAGGTTGAGTTTACAGAGGAAGCCCTGCGCAAGATAGTGGCCCTAACCGTTCACAAGGGCACCGGGGCCCGCGGTCTGCGCTCCGTCCTAGAGCAGGCCATGATGGACATCATGTTCGACATTCCCTCTCAGGAAGGCGTGACGCGCCTGCAAGTTACGGGCGAGATGATCGAAAGCGGGATCGCGCAGTACAGCAGCGAAGACGAAGAGATACGGCGCAAACGCGCCTGATCTTCAAGCCCCGGCGATGCGCTTTTCCTCTGTCGAATTCAAAATTAGTGCCGTCCGCACGGCAGATCTGCCCAAGGACGGCTTGCCCGAAATCGCCTTAGTGGGCCGCTCTAACGTCGGCAAGTCTTCCCTGATCAACAGGTTGGTGCAGCGCAAAAAGCTGGCGCGCACCAGCACTGTACCCGGCAAGACCCAGCAGTTGAACTACTATCTGGCCAACGAGCAGTTCTACTTGGTCGATCTGCCTGGCTACGGGTACGTGCATGGCGGCGTGGGCTTGCGCTTGCAGCTCGGCCGGCTCATTCGCCGCTACATGACCAACCGCGAGGCATTGTGCGCGGTGTTGCAGCTCGTCGATGCCCGGCGCGGCCCCACCGATTTAGATAGGCAGATGATCGACGAATTGCGCTCCCTCGATAAGCCCTTCCTGCTGGTCTTTACTAAGGCCGACAAACTGTCGCACAATAAGTTGCAACTCCTATTCGACCAACTCGATGCCCGAGGATCGCTCGCCGGCCTTTCCTTTGTGCCTTTCTCGGCGGCTGACGGCCGCGGGCAGGACGACATTACAGGGTGGATCGCCGAGGCACTAGTCGGCAACGCAATCTGAAGAGGACCATTTGAAAGTATTGATCAGCGACAAGATGGACCCCCGCTGCGTCGAGATCCTCGAAGCCAATGACGGGATCTCGGTTGACGTGTGCAGCGGGTTGTCGCCGAGCGCACTTATAGACTGCATCGGCGACTACGAGGGACTAGTCGTGCGCAGCGCGACCAAAGTGACGGGCGAGGTGCTTGCCGCCGCGCCGCGCCTGCGGGTCATTGGCCGCGCTGGCACGGGCTTCGACAACATCGACGTAGAGGCGGCAACCCGCCGCGGCGTCATCGTCATGAACACCCCGGGCGGCAATTCCCTATCGACCGCCGAGCACACCTTCGCGCTCATGGCCTCTCTTGCGCGGCACATCCCGCAGGCGACGGCCTCGCTTAAAAAGGGACTGTGGGAACGGAGCCAATTCGTCGGCGTCGAGTTGGCTGGCAAGACCCTCGCCGTGGTCGGCTTGGGCCGAGTGGGGAGGGAGGTGGCCGCGCGCGCGGCGGCCTTTCAGATGAAAGTCCTCGGCTGCGATCCCTATATCGGCCAAGAGGTTGCCCTTTCCTGCGGCGCGCATCTTGCGTCCCTCGACGAACTCTACGCTACCGCGGATTTTATCACCGTCCACACCCATCTCAGCGACCAGACCCGGCACCTGATTTCCGACGCCGAGATCGCTCGGTGCAAAGACGGAGTTTATCTAATCAACTGCGCTCGCGGCGGCATCATTGACGAAGCCGCACTCCTGCGCGGCTTGGCCTCGGGCAAGGTCGCTGGTGCCGCCTTAGACGTCTTCGAGGAGGAGCCGCCGACTCTCGTGGACCTCTTGGTTGACGACCGCGTGATCTGCACACCGCACTTGGCGGCTTCCACAAAGGAAGCCCAAGCCAATGTCGCCTTGCAGGTGGCCGAGCAGGTCGGCGACGTGATGATGGGCCGCGTCATTCGCAACGCGGTCAATGCCCCTTCGCTCGATCCCGAAATCCACGGCAAGCTACAGCCCTACCTCTTGTTAGCCGAGCGGCTGGGGCGCCTGCAAGCCCAACTCGGCGAGGGACAGCTAGAGCGCATCACCATCGAATACCAAGGCGATGTCACTGCCTACCCGACCTCGCCGCTGACCTCGGCCGTACTCAAGGGCATTATGGAAACCGTCTCGGACGCGGCAGTCAATGTGGTCAACGCGCTGCTTTTCGCGCAGGAGCGCGGCGTGCAAGTCGATGAGCGGCTCAGCAGCGAGCACGAGGATTACGCGAGCCTCATCACCGTGGTGTATCACACGAACAAGGGGCAGCGCCTGCTCGCAGGCACACTCTTCGGCAAGAGCGACCCGCGCCTCGTGCGCCTCGACGAGTACAGCTTCGATGCCGTCCCAGAGGGGCACATGCTCTTTTACGTCAACGACGATGTCCCGGGCATCATCGGCCAAATCGGCACGGTCATGGGGAGCCACGAGGTCAATATCGCCCAAATGTCGTGCGGGCGTCGCCAAATGGGCGGCCAAGCCCTGACCATCCTCAACGTCGATGACCCGATCACCACCGACGTAGTTGACGATATTCTCTCTCGGGAGTACATCTCCTGGGCCAAACAAGTCAGTCTTTAAGCACGGGAGTACGCGATGCCAGCGAAAATAGTATTAGGAGCGCAGTGGGGCGACGAAGGCAAGGCCAAGGTCGTCGATTACCTCACGCTCTCAGCCGATGTGGTGGTGCGCTATCAGGGCGGGGCCAACGCTGGCCACACGGTCGTCACCGGCGGCACCGAGTTCGTCTTCCACACCATCCCCTCGGGGATCATGCACGAAGGTAAAATCTGCGTGGTGGGCAACGGAGTGGTCGTCGATCCAGCCACCATGCTCAATGAGATCTCCGAGCTGGAGGCCAAGGGCTTTTCAGTGGCCGGCCGCTTCTTCGTCAGCCAAATTGCCCACGTCGTAATGCCCTACCACAAGGTCTTGGAAAAGGCCGGAGAAGAGAGCGAAAACGGCGTCGCCATCGGCACGACCGGCCGCGGCATTGGCCCAGCTTACCGCGACAAAGTCGAGCGCAGCCACGGGGTGCGTGTCATGGATCTGCGCGACCCGGCGCGTTTGCGCGACAAGCTCCGGGCCAGCATTCGCGCCAAAAACGAAATCCTGACCAAGGTCTTAGGTCAAGAGCCGCTGGAGGCCAGTCCCATCATCGACGCGTACATTAGCTACGGCGAGCGGCTCGCCCCATACGTTGCCGACACCTCGGGCCTGCTCAACCAAGCCCTCGACCAAGGCAAAACCGTCCTCTGCGAAGGGGCGCAAGGGACCTTGCTCGACATCGACCACGGGACCTATCCCTACGTCACGTCCTCGAACACCACTGCGGGTGGGGCCTGCACGGGCACGGGCATCGGACCTACGCGGATCGCCGAGGTCGTCGGCGTGGCCAAAGCGTACACCACGCGGGTGGGCAACGGGCCTTTTCCCACCGAGTTGCTAGGGGAAGAAGGCGAGCGTTTGCGCGGCTTGGGCCGCGAATTCGGAGCCACCACCGGTAGGCCGCGGCGCTGTGGCTGGTTCGACGCCACCATCTTGCGGGTCTCGGCGCGCATCAACGGTCTAACCAGCATCGCCCTGACTCGGCTCGACGTACTCGATTCATGCGACCGCCTCAAGGTGGGCATTGGCTACCGCTGCGGCGACCAAGTGCTGGAGGAGTTCCCCGCCGACCCGCAGGTACTCGAACAATGCGAGCCAATCTACGAAGAGGTCGAAGGCTGGCGTACTCCAACCACCCACGCGCGCCGCTTCGACGACCTACCGCTGCAAGCGCAGGCTTACGTGAAGCGGGTCGCCGAGCTGAGCCGAGCGCCGGTCTCCCTGATTTCCGTAGGGCCAGAGCGCGAAGCCACCATCCCTCTCGCCTGATCCATGCTACTCAACCCTGCACCCGCCGAGTCCAAGCCGCACGCCTTGCGCCGCCTGATGGCCGAGAAGACCCTGACCTTGCCCGGGGCCTTCAACGCACCCGTGGCCATGCTGGCCGAGCGCACCGGGTTCGAGGCCGTGTACATTTCCGGGGCCGGGCTAGCCAACGGCACGGCCGGCTACCCGGACGTCGGCCTGTTGGGCATGGACGAAATGGCGCGCCAAGCCGGCTACATTGCCGGCGCAGTCCAAGTGCCCTGCATTTGCGATGCGGACACCGGGTTTGGCGAGATCTGGCAGGTGATGCGCACGGTGCGCACGTACGAGCGCGAGGGCTTGGCCGGATTGCACTTAGAGGACCAAGTCATGCCCAAGCGCTGCGGCCATCTCGACGGCAAGGCCCTGATCGGGGCGGACGAAATGGCGCGCAAGATCGCCGCCGCCTGCGCGGCGCGGCAAGATTCGGACTTTGTGATCATCGCCCGCTGCGACGCCCGCGCTGTCGAGGGCTTTGCACAGAGCGTCGAGCGCGGCCAACGCTACTTGGAAGCCGGCGCGGACGCAGTCTTTCCCGAAGCCATGCAGAGTGCCGAGGAATTCGCCCGCTACGCCGAGCAAGTCAAAGGCCCGCTCCTCGCCAACATGACCGAATTCGGCAAATCGCCGCACCTGTCGGTCGCGGAGTTTGCCGCCATGGGATACCGCCTCGTGATTTTTCCGATGAGCGCGTTCCGCGCGATGATGAAGTCGGTCGCAGCCCTCTTTTGCGAACTGAAGGAAAAGGGCACCCTCAAAGACGCCCTCGGACAGATGCAGACACGAGCGGAACTCTACGAATTACTCGGCTACGACCAGTACACCAAACTAGACGCAGCGTTGGCTGCCCGCTTTCCATCAAACGGAGAGAACCGATGAATTATCAGCTAACGGCTTTTATTGGACGCGAGGGCAGCGGCTACGTCTCTCTGTGTCCTGAATTAGATGTAGCCAGCGGGGGAAAGACCATTGAAGAGGCGCGGTGTAATTTACAATATGCCGTGGAGTTGTTTTTAGAATGTGCGTCGCCTGCACAACGAGATGTACGTCACGCAGCTTGAGGTAGCTACTGGCTAAAGTGCGGCCTCTTTCTGGCAGGGCCGTATGTATCATCCTCGCCAAGCACGGTTTTGCAGAAATCGCAGACGAGGTAGTCATATAATCATGCAGCGCAAACTCAAAACTGGCACGATTACAGTACCCGTACCGGATCACAAGGAATTGCACATAGGTACGCTGAGTTAGATAATTCGCCAGTCTGGTGTGCCGCGATCTGCCTTTGAATAGCGGACACCGCTCCGATGCAATCTTGCTGCTTGAGCATCTATGCAGCGTTCAAATCAACCAACGACCAACACTTCCATAGAGAGATATACACAATGACCGACAAATCCTACAGCCCCGGCCTCGAAGGCGTGATCGCCGGCGAGTCCGCCCTTTCTCGCATCGACCTGGATCTCAATCGCCTGATTCTGCGCGGCTACGACCTCGTGGAGCTAACCGAGAACGCCCGCTACGAAGAGGTCGCTTATCTGCTGCTTTACGGCGAGTTGCCGACAGTTGGCGAGTTGGCCGCGTTCAACCAACAACTGCGCTCGCAGCGCGATCTGCCCGGCCCGGTGATCGAACTGCTGTGCGCTGCTCCGGTGGACGCCCATCCCATGGACCTCTTGCGTACTGCGGTATCGGCGCTGGCGTTTTTCGACCCGGAAACCCGCGACAATTCCCATCGGGCCAACGTGCGCAAAGCCGTGCGCCTCTTGGCCAAAATTCCCACCGCGCTCGCCACCGGTCACCGCTTCGCGCAGGGCCTAGAGCCGGTAGCCCCCGACGCCGAGCTAGACCAAGCGGCCAATCTGCTTTACATGCTGCGCGGCGAAAAGCCACCCGAATACGAAGTAGAGGCCATGAACATCTCGCTGATCCTCTACGCCGAGCACGGGTACAACGCCTCGGCGTTTACCGCCCGGGTCGTAGCCTCGACACTCGCCGACCTGTACGCTGCCGTGACCGCGGCCATCGGTGCCCTGCACGGCCCCTTGCACGGCGGTGCCAACGAGGCGGCCATGCAGATGCTCTTGGAGGTAGATTCGCCCGCGGCGGCCGAGCAGTGGGTCCTCGACGCGCTGGCGCAAAAGAAGAAGATCATGGGCTTTGGACATCGGGAATACAAAAGCGGCGACTCGCGGGTACCGACGATGAAGAAGGTTGGCCGCCAGGTCGCCGCGGCCGTCGGCGACACCAAGTGGCCGGACCTAGCCGATGTGGTCGAAGCGACGATGATGCGCGAAAAAGGCATCTTCCCCAACGTCGATTTTCCCTGTGCGTACACCTACTACATCATGGGCATCCCGATCCCGCTCTACACCCCCATCTTCGTGGCCAGCCGCGTGGTGGGCTGGGCGGCGCACGTGATCGAACAGCACGACGCCAATCGGCTCATCCGCCCCAACCACATCTACACCGGGCCGGAGCACCGTGCGTTTGTCGCACTCGGCGAGCGGGGCTGACCTACAACCTGAGCTTAGCCGAAGGTCAGCCGCGCACTCTTAGCAACCAAGACCGCATATAGAGCAAGAAATGCTGCACTGCATCGCTCTGGTAGTCGGGATACGTCCATTCCAGAGGCTGGTAGCATCCCCGCTGATAGAGCAGGGTCACCTCGGCGTAGAGCTGCGGGGCAATGCACACCCGGTGGCCAGCGCACTTGGTCGTGGCCAACACCAAGCTCTCGATCGAAAGCAATCCCGGGTCGATGTTGGCGCGGCGGCGCAATGTCCCTCCTGTTGCTCTTCCCAGTGCTTTTTCTAGTTCGATCGTCTGGCGCTTGCAGGCCGCCAGCTCGGCGGGGTCGAGCCGCTGGGCAAAGCACACAAGCTGTTTGCACAGCCCCGCGCCCATTTCCGCTTCGTAGTACGAGGTGAAATCAAAATCATAGGTCTCACTGGCCGCGTGCGGGAGACCGAAGCATTCGACGAGGCCGATTTTGGCGTCGGTGAACGTATCAGCGGAATCGGCTAATATCGCGCAGACTAATGCGACGGGCGTGGAGGGTTGGAGATCAATGGGCATCTTGTAACAGAAGGCAGGGAACCTAACTGCGTCAATTCCTGCGATGGGATTGGTTTGCTATTTTATCGCCGCGGCTCCCACCTTCATTCAGGAAAAATTACTATGCGCCTAGCAGACCTCGATACGCCCGCCCTCCTCGTCGATCTCAACGGCTTGGAGGACAACCTCGACCGCTACCAACGCTACTTTGACGAGCACGGCATTGGCTTGCGGCCCCACATCAAGACCCACAAGTGCGTGGCCATCGCCCATCGGCAAATGCGTCGTGGGGCCATGGGCATCACCTGCCAGAAGCTCGGCGAGGCCGAGGTCATGGCAGCGGGCGGAGTAGATCGCGACATCCTGATTCCCTACAACATCATCGGCGCACAAAAACTGGCGCGGCTGGTCGCACTGGCGCGACAAACCCGGCTGACTGTGGCGGCCGATTCCGAATACACCGTGCAGGGGCTGGCTGCGGCCTCCGCAGAAGCAGATGTCGCCTTGGGAGTGGTCGTCGAACTCGATCGCGGGCGCACGGGCGTAGGCTCGCCCGCTGCGGCGGCGACGCTAGGCGAAAAAATCGACCAAGCCCCCAACATCGAACTCCGGGGCATCATGTCCATGCCAGCGAATCCAGATATGCGACCGATCATCCAAGAGACGCTCGCACATTTCGACCGCAAGGGCCTGCCGCATCCCATCGTCAGCGGCGGCAGCACACCGGGCGCATTTATGGCGCACGAGATCCCCGAGCTGACCGAGTACCGGGCCGGCGAGTACCCAGTCGGCGGCGTCGGCCATCTCCGTCGGGGAACCCACAGTGTCGGTCAGTGCGCTGGCCGGGTGCTGATGACCGTGGTCAGCCGGCCGGCCGCAGACCGCGCCATCCTCGACGGGGGCAGCAAGTCGCTCAGCGCAGCGGTCTATCGCGAGGAGGACGGCTCGTCCATCATGGGGCACATTGTCGAGTACCCCCAAGCCATTTTCTGCGGGGCCTCGGAGGAACACGGGCAGGTCGATCTATCAGCCTGCGACGACAAGCCCCAAATAGGCGAACAGGTGCAGGTCTTGCCAGTTCATCCCTGTCCCTGTTTCAACGAACACGACCAAATGTTTGCCGTGCGCGGCGGCCGAGTGGAAGCTGTTTGGCCGGTTGACGCCCGCGGGCAAATACGCTGAGAGGCAACGCTTTTCTCGCCACCCGAAGGGAGGTGTATTTCATGAACTTTGACGAATTGAGCGAAAAACTGAAGGCAGTTAGCACAGCGACCCTGACGTCTGTGCTCCGCAACAAGGGACTGCACAACACGTTTATGCACCAAGTTTCGCCCCTTGCGCCCGACATGCAAATGGTCGGCCGGGCCTTTACCCTGCGTTATATTCCCGCGCGTGAAGACCTCGACGAGGTCGCACTGGACAACCTGAAAGACGTGCAGCGAATCGGCATTGAGCAGGTGACCGCCGGCGAGGTATTCGTTATTGATGCACGCGGCGACACCCGCGCCGGGACTATGGGATCCATCTTAGCGGCGCGGCTGCAAGTGCGCGGCTGCACGGGGATCGTCACCGATGGGGCCTACCGCGACTCGCCGACCATCGCCGCGTCGGGATTGCCCGCTTACTCGGCGGCCATGAACGCCCACACCAACAAGACCATCCACCACCCCAGCGAAATCCAAGTGCCCATCGCCTGCGGCGGCGTGGCGGTCTTTCCCGGCGACATCCTCGTCGGCGATGGAGAAGGCGTCGTGGTCATACCCGTGCATCTGGCCGAAGAGGTCGCTGTCGAGGCCGAGGAGATGGAGAAAAAGGAGCGCTTCATCACCGAGAAAATCCGCGCCGGGGCGAGTATCGTCGGCACCTATCCCCCGGACGAGCAAACCTTGGCCGAGTACCAAACCTGGAAAACAAACCAACCGTAGAGGCACTCCTTGTGGGTGCCCTTCGCATGTTTTCCATGGACCGCGTTCTGCTGCGGTGCGGAGACGGCTGAGGCACTTGCCCTTGTGTCCGCCTCAGCCCAGACGGCGGCGCAAGCGGTGCGCGAGATCGGCGACCATAGCGGGAGCGGAGGCGGCGATGTTGTGCAGCTCGTCGGGGTCCTGCTCAAGGTCGTAGAGTTCGTCGCAGTCGTTGTAATTCTGGATGTATTTGTGGGTAGCAGTGCGAATGCAGCGGAAGTTGTGCAAGGCGGCGACGGTCCCTTGGCGGTGGGTGTCGGTCTGGCCGTCGAGGACCGGTTGCAGCGACCGGGCGTCAATGTCTTGCTGCGGCGCGAGCTGGGCGAAATCGCTTATTGTGGCATTGAGGTCAATGAGTTCGCACAGCGCGTCACAGACGCGGCTCCCGGCGATATTCGGCCCGGCGATGATCAGCGGTACGCGCAGGCTAGCCTCGTAGGCGGCGCTCTTAGTGTACAGCCCGTGGTCGCCGAGCAGTTCGCCGTGGTCGGAGGCAAAGATGATATAGGTGTTGTCGAGTTGGTCGCGTTTTTCGAGCGCATCGAGGATCTGGCCGATCTGGTCGTCGATGAGTTCGATGGCAGCGCAGTATTGGCGGCGGGTTTGGGTGATTTGGTCGGGGGTGAAGCCTACAGCGCGTTTTTTGATCCACTCGGGTTTGCCAGCGAGGGAGTCGCTGATGGCCGGGGGCATCGCCGCGTCGCGGTAGCGATCGCCATATACGGTGGGCGGATCAAAGGGATCGTGCGGGCCGACGAAGCTGACGAAGTAGTGCCAAGGGAAGTCGTCGGACACATTGGCGATCCACTCGGCGGCGCGACGACCGATATAGGCGTCCTCAAAGTCCGCGCTGGCCAGTGGCGAGTCGCGACAGTCGGTAATCCAACTGGTGGCGGCGCGTCGCTGATAGTCCTGGTGAAATGTCGCCAATTGCCCTTTGGCGGCTAGGTAGTGCGTATAGGGGCCAATCGGCGTGGGCGAGGAGCCGGCGTGCATTTTGCCCTCGCATTCCTCTGGATGGGTGAAGCCCCAGCTATAGGCGTAGGGCCGGTCGCCGCCGCGGCCATTATAGCCGTCGGATTTGCGCAGGTCGAGCTTGCCGACGCAGCCAACGCGGTAGCCGGCGTCGCGCAACCGCTGATAGTAGGTGGTGGTGCCCAAGGGCAGCCGCCCCGAATTGTCCAGACAGCCTAGGCGGCTCGGTTGCAGGCCGGAGGCCAAGCCGATCCGCGCCGGCGCACATACGGGTGCGTTGGTAGTGCATTGGGTGAAGCGTACGCCAGCGGCGGCAAGGCGATCTAGGTGGGGCGTGTGTAGAAAGTCGGCACCGGCAGCACCGAGATAGTCGTGGCGGTGCTGATCATCCATGATGAAGAGTATGTTGGGACGGGGCATTGGAGGGTTCCTTGGCGTTTTAGGTAGCTTGAATGAGCGCGGGACGTGCAATATGTTGGTCCAATCTACCCAGTCGCCAGTCTCGCTTCAAGCAGGCAGCTATGCATATTGCAGCATCCGCCCGCTTTGAGCGGCTAGTAGCCGTAGCACCATGAATCCAGAAGTATTCATCGCCAAGTGGCGTACCGCCAAACTCAAGGAACGCTCGGTCGCTCAGGAGCACTTCATTGACCTGTGCCGGGAGATATGGCGAGAGGATGGCTCTATCTGCCCGCGAATCCAAACGGACATTCCAACGCCGACGTTCTGAAACCCTAGTTCAACGGTATGGATGTGACCCGTCGGCCTGCTGGCAAATGGATTGTCGATTTTGGACATGAGGCAAGCGAAGCTGACGCCGCACTTTACGAGACACCGTTCGCGCATATCCTCAAACACGTGAAGCCTACAAGAAACGGGAACAAGCGCAAGAACTTGCGGGACTCTTGGTGGAGACACGACCGGTCAGGACAGAGCATGTTCGAGAATATAGGCGCGTTGTCCTGCTACATGGCCACACCGCGCGTTGCCAAGCACAGACTGTTCGCGTGGCTTGACGACTGCCAACTGATCGTTATCGCCCGCGACGATGACACGACCTCCTGCACAACCGCTTTCCGAAGCGTGGTCCCTGCGGCTCGGAAGAGGCATACACCCCGACCACTACCTTCGAGACATTCCCGTTCCCGAAAGGGCTTTCGCCCAACATTCCCGCCGCTGATTATGCAGACGATCTCCGCGCCATCGCCGAAGCAGCGCGGAGACTCATGTGCGTCCAAATAAGAGATGCAAAGTTCGTCATTGCCGATCTCACTCACGGCAACGATGGCGCATATTGGGAGGCCGGTTACGCGGAGGGGCTAGGCAAGCCTGTTGCCTATATCTGCGAAAAGGAAGAATTTAAAAAAAGAGCCACTTTGATACGAATTACTGCACGACCGTTTTCTGGTCTAAGTCTAGGGATAATGACGAGGATTTCCGTGAGGAATTGACCGCAACCCTTCGCCGGTCGCTCGATGAATCGTGATAGCCGCCAACGGAGCAGTCGGTCCAGCCCAACAGTACTGTTCGACAATATGGAGAAACAACCCATGAGGATTGAGCAGATTGAAATCAAAAACTACCGTCGGCGGTGACGCACGACCAGCGCAATCCCATACTGCGGCCTTCCGCAAACGGCTTCGACAATCAAGGAGTGGAATATCCATTCTCGTTTTGGAAATATCAATTCGTTACGTAGTTCTTTAGCATTTTAACTATTTTTTCTACTTCTTTTTCTGAAAGATCTTCTTTTTTATTTTTTATAAAATAATTGATTTCATGCAAATTAGAAACATAAACAAATTTGTAATTAGAATTATATCTCATGTTTCCTTGAATAGACAACAATACACTTGTCACTCGTGGATAACTTTTTTTCCACCATCCCCATCTAGATTTTATTTTTATCCATAAAACTCTCCCTGATCTATCGACTTGCTCGTGTGGACTGAGCCCTTCTTGTTGATTATAATATTGGTTGCTCCAGTTTTTTACTTCAATTAGGATGATTCCCTTTTTAGAAACTACGATAAAGTCTATTTGCGCTGTTCTGAGATTCTTCCTTCCCATGTATGTGACATAACGAGGAAGAATTACCCGTACTCCACACAAAATATTATAGTGATTACTTAGCTGTGATAATTTTTTTAGTGCTAGTACTTCTCCTCTTGCTCCCGGGTAAAGTGGATTATCCTTGTTTTTTTTATCCACTTTCTTATGCCTACAATGAAACCATGACCCTCCGCATTTAGTTCATTTTTTAATTTTCTGTGTATAGTTTCTATATCTTCAATTTTTTTAACTTGTTTAGGATATAAGTATAGAAGTCGCTTCTCACTATCCGGCCTACCATAAATTATCGCCATTGGACAGACTCCAAGTTTATTAAATTCTCACATTCTAACCCGCGATTCACATCCTTTGAGGGGCAACCCTCGTCTCCTCATCTACGCTCATCGGCCCGCTCAATGACCCGCATACTCTTCCAGCGGCCCGTGCGAAAGCGCAAGTAGAACGCCACGCCTGAGACGCATATATACGCACAGGCAAAGCTCCATATCAGGTATAGCCCCCCGTCGAAATAGGTTAGGGCGGCGAAAGACGGCACGACCATGAGCGCCCAAGCCAGCGATATCGAAACCCACATGACGAAGCGGGTGTCGCCTGCGCCCTTTAGGGTCGCTGTGAAGACCATATAGGCGGCGTCGGAGACACAGTACAGAGCCACGAAGCGCAGCAGGACCACGGCGATCTGATGCGCGGCCGCAAAGTTGGCGTCCCTGTCTGCGCCAAAAGGGGCAAGGAAAAACTCCGGCACCACGACGTAGCCCACGGACATCATCCCCATGTACAGCATGGCCAAGTGCAAGCCCGTCCACGTGCAGTACTCGGCAGCTTCGGACTGATCGCGCCCCAGGCGCTGACCGACCATCGTCGATATGGCAATGCTGCAACCAATGAGCGGCATAAAGGCGAGACTGTTGATGTGAAAGGCCAAGTTCGTCGCCGCCAGTGGGATCGGCCCCAAGCGGCCCACGATGAACAAAAAGAAGGTAAAGGCCATGATGTCGAGCATGAAGTTGACGCCGTTGGGGCCGCCGAAGCGCAACAGGCGCAGCAGCAGCTTGAGGTCGGGCTTCCAGCCGCGCAAGGTGGAGTACTCGCTGCGATAGCGCGGCCTCAAAAACAGCAGCGCGAAGGCTAGGGCCGAGACCACCAAGCCGATATTGGTGGCCCACGCCGCCCCGACGATTCCCAGTTCAGGCAGTCCCCAGTGCCCGAAAATCAAGCCGTAATCGCAGATGATGTTGACGCTGATGGCCACGGCGTTGACCGCCAGCACCACCCAAGTCTGGCCTCGCCCGCTGAAAAAGCACGAGAAGGCCGTGGACAAGACTTGCGGCCCGGTGCCGTAGCAGAGGATGCGGAAGTACTGGGTTTCAGCGGCGCGGATGTCCGGGTCGTGGCCGATGAGCGCGAAGAGTTCGCCGGCAAAGGCAGCCGGCAGCAAGGCCAAGAGGCCGCTGAACAAGGCCACGTACGCCCCTTGCCACACGGCCGGTCCCACCCGCGTCAGCCGCCGCGCACCCATGTATTGGGCGACAAACGTGTTGGCGTATTGGGCCGTGCCCATGAAGAGGCTGATGAAGGTGAAGTTGGCCATGCCCGCCGGCAGCGCGGCCGCCAACGCCTCGGTGGAATACCAAGATAGAAAGACCCGATCGATAAAGTGCTGGATGCTCCAGCTAGCCGTGCTCAGAATCAGCGGCAGGGCAATCCCTAAAAACTCTCGGTACCCGCCTGCGGCTCCCCACCGCCTAGCGATGCGGCCCACGCTCAGCTCGCCATAATTTCGGCCACAGCAATCAATTCGCCACCGCGCCGCGCCGACTCCCACCCCGCCAACACCGGGGCTAGTGAATAGAGGCCATCGGCATAGTCGTTGAGAAGCAGGGCGCGGTTGTCGGTGCGCACGGTCTCAATGAAGACGCGGTCTTGCTCAAACCACGGGTCGAATTCCTCCGACGCGTACGCGATTTCCCCATTGACCTCGATCCGGTCGTACATCCACAGTGCTAAGCATCCCCCTTCGTAAAAAATGGTGAAGCGCGGCTCGTCGCCCGGGGTAGCGGGCGTGGTGGCGAGGAACGTCGAGGTCATGGTCGCTCCGTTTGCCAATAGAAAATTAAACGAACACGACAGCGGCATATTGTACCGAGGGGGATGGTAGTAAAACGCTTGGGCTTGGGTAATATCGAGGCCGCTCATAAAGCGCGCGCAGTCAACGGCGTGAACCCCCCAGTCGAAGGCCGAGCCGCCGGCCTTGTCCATCTGATGGTGCCAACTGTCCGGGTCGGGGACCTCGGCTTCGAGCAGGGGCAAGCCGGCCGTGCTCTGGAAGCGGATGTGGGTGATGGCCTTATTCGCGAGCAGGCGGCGGGCCTTCTGAAAGAGCGGACGGTAGCGCTCGCGAAAACAGACTGTTGAGATCGCGCCTCCCTCGGCGACTGCATCGGCAATGCGCCGCGCAACGGCCATGCTGGTTGCTTGCGGTTTCTCGCTGAACAGGTGGATGCCCCGCGCTGCGGCCGCAGCTTCCACATCGGTGCGCGCAAAGGCCGGCACGACCGAATAGAGTGCATCGAACTGTTCCTCGGCGAGCATTTGGTGAGGGTCCGCATAGGTGCGGGCGATGGAGAATTTTTGCGCGGCGGCGGCGAGGTTTCCCGGGTTGAGGTCACTCGCGGCGACCAATTCGACGCCGTCTAGCTTGCTCAGGTTGGGCAGGTGAGTTTGGTTGGCGAAACGGCCGGTGCCATAAATGCCGACGCGCACCAGGCGATTGTTTGCGGGCATAGGGATAATCCTTTGTTGATAGCTTTATGTACAGCGGAGCAAAATGGGCAAGAAAAGAAGAAAGGAACCCATGCGCCAGACCGCTTTGAGGCGGGTCGCGGGGCAATCTGATGCGCTCATGCAGCCTTCGTCGGCAAGTGTGCGAACGCAGCCTACGAGAAAGGTGAGATGCAAAGTTTCTATACGGTTGATTACCAAGCTGCGATCTAACGCGAAAGATCAACTCATGCCGATGGCCGACAAACTCCTGCTGCACAAGCGAGCCCTGAGCGAAACCATCATCGATCAACTTAAAAACATCGCCCAGATTGAATACACAAGGCTTCACCGCGACGGTCCTGCCTAAAGGCCGGGTGAAGCAGACGCGCCCATCTATGATCCATCTCATCGGCGGATTAATTGCCTACGGCCACCAATCGAAAAAATCAATGGATCCCTCCAAGTAGAAGCCGCTTAACCTGAACTCGCGTCAAAAAAGGGATTTTCGATGAATAAAGCTGTTGGTCTCTCTTGGAAAAAAGCGTACCAACGGTTTATTATTATGTAACTTCGGCATCGCTTTATTCAAACTAGCTTACGACCCAAATCTGTATTCGATGATCCCTCTCTCAGCCAGCTCACGGCTAACGCGCCAATTCCAATCCCGCTTCTTGCAGGTACCCCTCACACTCGGCCAGCGATTCGCCGACTAGCAGTACGGTAGCGAAAGAACGGGCTTGGGTTGGATCGGTGGTAAAAAGCACCCCACCGCTCAACTGTTTGCCATCGGGCATCAGTCGAGCCGGATGTGCGGCTTCCAAGGCCGCAGCGCATTCGGCCAAGCCGACGAATCCAGCCGCTGTTACCTCGCGGCGGTTGAGCACCAGCCATAGGGCCGTGCGCGCCGCATTAATCGCCTGTTGCAGCTTGAGTGCCACCCGACCCATCGTCGTGCGCGGATTGACCTCCACAATCGGCTTTAGCCGCAGATGGTCGCGGCCGCGGTACACCATGGCATCCACGCCGACCGGCCCCTGATACCCAGCAGTTCGCATCGGCTCGGCAAGCCATTCGGCCAACTGCTCGCCCAAGTGCTGTAAACGGCGTGCATCGCGGCCATCGCCGTAGAGAAACCGCTTCACCTCCTCGTCGAGGCCAGCGATAAGCGAGCCAACAAAAGTGCCGCGATACTGGCCGCGGCCATCGGTGGTAAATCGCGTCCAGCCGGTCACCTCCGCGCCCTCGGCCCCCACATCGAAGTGCAGCGACAGATCCACCACCTTGTCGAGCCACGGCTCGACTACTACTTGGCCTTGCTGCCGCAAAATGTTCTTCAACCGGCCGCGTTGCTCTGTGCGTACTTGACCCCCACGGCAGTGGATTTGGCCGCGACCCGAAGAGCCGTATATGGCCTTGACGACCACCGAGTCAAAGCCCGCCTCCGCCAAGCGCCCGATCTCCGCCAAAACTTGATCGGTCGCCGCGCAGGCCGTGCCGACTACATCCGCCCCACAGAGATAATCGGCCTCCTGCGCCGCGAGGAATTCGGCCAGACGCGCCGCGCTCCACGACTTGGCGTAGAGCGGCCGGAGCGGCCGGCCCCAGCAAGACTTTTCTCCACCGCGAGGCAAGCCCGCGATCAAGGGCGCAAGCAACCGGGCGCTATCTGGGCTCCAGCCCCAAGGTCTGAGCGCATTGACCTTGCGCTCGGCAAGCGCCGCTAGGCCCTCCGCGCTGCACTCGACGAATTCCGGAATCGCAAAGCCCAACTCCTGCATCCGCCGCAAAAAGGCCGGCGATGGCTTCTCTCGCAGGAGCACGACATCGTCGCGGGCGCACAACAGCATGGGTAGCGCTTGGAAGTCGGCCTCCAGTTCGGCCACCTGCCGAGGCGGCGTAAGACCCGGCCGCCCCAAGGCCACCTGCTCCTCGCAGTTGGCGTTGAACCAGTACGCGGTCGGGCAGCGTCCCCGCGACTGCGAAAACAGCTCTAACTCGTCGATATAGCCCGCAGAAAGCCCAGCCTTGAGCCGACCCGTGCGGTTGAAGCCAATGCCCTTGGCCCGCGCCGGCCCCAGCGGGAAGCGCAGTGCCCGACGATAGGCTTCCCACTCGCTCAGCCCGGCCTCCTGCCAGCGTCTAAACCACGTCAACCCGTGTTTGACGTGGCCGATTTCGTCGCGGTAGATCCGCTCCAGAATCGCCGCGGTTTCTGGGTCGTCCAATTGCCGATAGACCTGGGCGTAGTGCCTTGCGTAGTCGAGATTGGCTTGTTCGAGGGTCAGGCTCAAGCCCGTTACAAAATCCATCGGAGTCTGCATCGGCCCGATGGACTTCCAGAAAAAATCGCCGACGGGTATCTCGCCAAATTGCACCCCAATCGCCTGCATCCGCTGCTGGTAGAGCCACACGTGTTCTTGCTCGTCTTTAAGCGTCTGCACCAAGCCGCGGCGAAACTTCTCCGGTGCCTGCGGAAATTTGAGTAGGGCCAGCGCCATCAGCTCCAAGGCAAGCAACTCGTGGTTGGCAAAAAAGTGCAAGACCAGCCCGCGCTCTTTTTCGCTGTGGAAGTGGCGCACGTCGCGGAAGCGGAGCTTTTCCCGGTGGTGCCACTCGTCCAGTCCCAAGCCGGGCGGGCGGCCCGGAGCGCCGGGGGTCGCAATCCCCATACCGGGTGCGCAGTCCTCGTAGCGGTCCAGGACGACGAGCTTATCTTCCCAGCGCGTTCCGAAGAGTATCTGCTCGGCAAATTGGCGAATTTCCATGCCGCCAATATAACGCATTCCCTACCTTGACACTTGGCTTGCCCCGCCGTATCTAGCCTACTCTACTGCTTCCAAAAGGAGTCCCTAATGCAGATCCAATCCGTCGAACTCATCCACTTGGACGTTCCATTTACTGCCCACACCGACCAGCAGATGAAGTATTGGCTGCCGCATTGGCGCATCGTCCAACTCTGCAAAATCACCCTCGCCGACGGCACCATAGGCTGGGGCGAAACCGTTCCCAATTACACGTGGGCCAAAGTCCCCGAGGACATCGAGGACCACATCGTCGGCCGCGCCGTCGGCGATCTGCTATGGCAGGATGCGCTGGGTGCCGGGGTCCAGCAGGCACTTTTCGACGCAGTGGGCAAGGTCTTGGGCACCCCGGCCTATCGCCTGTTGGGCACCAAGGTCCGCACGTGGTGTCCGCTGTCGTGGTGGGCCATGGACATGCCGCCCGCCGACTGGGCGCGCCAGTGCGCTGACGCCGTCGCACAGGGCTATACCACTGCCAAGCTCAAAGCGCGGACTTGGTGCGATCTGCACGCCTGTATCCAAGCCATCGTCGAGGCCGTTCCCCCGCAGTTCAAGCTCGACTTGGACTTCAATGGTACGCTCGCCAACGCCGCTAGTGCCGTCGAGTTTTTGGCGACCTTGGAGCAATACCCGCAGGTGGCCATGATTGAATCGCCGATCCCCCAAACCGATGTGGCTGGCAACGCCCAAATCCGCAACCACATCCGCCGCCCGCTGGCCATGCACTACGGCTCGCCGCCGATTCTCACCACCCTGCAAGAGGACGTCGCCGATGGCTTTGTCATCGGCGCTGGGGCTCACGGCATCGCGCAGCAAGCCGCTGTTGCAGACGTGGCCAACAAGCCCTTCTGGCTCCAGCTCGTCGGCACGGGCATCACCACCACGTGGGCCGCCCACTTGGGCGCGGTCTGTCCCCAGAGCAAGTGGCCGGCCATTACCTGCATGAACATCTGGGAGAGCCAACTGTTGGCCGACCCCATCCAACTGCGCGGCGGCTACTACCGAGTCCCGGAACGGCCCGGCCTCGGCGTCGAGATCGACCTTCAGGCCATAGAGCAATATCAGGTGGATTACAGTTGGGTCGATCCGCCCCGCCACATCTATCGCTATGTCCGCGCCAACGGCGAAGTCACCTACTATGGCTGCTCCAAGCAGGCTCTCCACAGCGAATATCCCCGCGACGCCATGCCCATCTGTGAAAGCGGGTCCGAATGCCTCCCCGTCGAAGACGACGGCAGCCGCGAGTTCGCCCAGATTTACGAGGCCGTGCAGGATGGAGGGACGTTTAGAAGGGTAGAGCAGACCCAACCGTAAACAGGACCTCGTACCCTCGCCGCCCTGTGCGCCGCGAGGCATCGTATTGTACGCGGGGTTGTCCTTCACGCCGTTTCCCTGGCCGGTTCAGGATGAGCGGCAAAGCAGTTTCTTCGGACTGTTATTTGCCGCGATCCACGGCTTCCGCATGCCGGTGTTCTCTGTGCTGAGCAGCCATGCTTTGGCGCGGACCGCGGCGGTGGCGTTGCAGGCGATCTACGCTTGGATTCGGCTTGTTTGGCAAACTCTGCACCCGCGAAAACAAAACCATTCGCTACTTGTCGGATTCGTCGTATTGGCTATACATGGCGCACGTACCGCTGATCAGTGGTTAGTGGTTAGTGGTTAGTGGTTAGTGGTTAGTGATCAGTGGTTAGCAACGGTATGGATGACATACTTCGCGGAAAGATTGCCACCCGTCGTGATTACGGCTCGACCCGTGGGACAACCGCCCTGCTTGGCGCGGATTGCACTGCATTCCGCCGCGATGGCCGGTCCCCCGGCGCGGTGAATGGCACCATCGACGCCACCACCGCCCGTAAGTCCCACGTTGGCAGCGTTGACAATTGCATCGACTCGTTCCCTTGTAATATCGCCTCGTATAAGTTTGAGGGACGCTTGGTTGATTTTCGTCGTCATAAAAGGTCTCCTTGCCAATCACCACGAGATCGGCTTCTCGATCGTGGTCTCAATGGGTTGGGATTCATAGGTTTCAGCAAAATGGGGTACTGGCCCTACCAAATGAGTGATGAGTGTTGACTGGCGGCGCGGCACGATGGCCGCGTGACCATCGGCGGCCTCGCCAACCATTTTCTTGTTCGATCGGCGCGTGCAGTACTCGGCGCACTATAGTGTGGCTTCTTCTTCAGACAGGGAACTCGGAAGCGTTAGTAGGCAGCGCGTGCCTTTCCCGGGCCTCGATTCAATCGTCAAATGGCCGCCGATATAGAGCAGATGCTCTTGAATACTGAATAGACTGAAGTGGTTGGCTTGATCCATCTCGTCCAAATGCGCGCCATCAAAGCCTTCGCCCGCGTCTTCTACTACCACCTGCAGCCGGGCTACATCTCGACGCAAGGAGACGGTGGCTTGGTCTGTGTTGGTATGCCGAGCGACATTCACCAGCAACTCGCGAATGAACCTGCACACTAAGCCGCGTGTATCGTGGTTGGACTTCCACGCGCACGGTCAACCCGTAATGGGAATGAATGAGGTCGCCGAGTTGGTACAAACCCCATGCCGTAGCGCACGAGTGAGCTGCTGTCAAAGGTCATGGACCGGATGAGGTGAGCCCTCTCGTCCATGTCCCTCTCCAATGCGTCAATCAAGGGATGCGTTGTATCCCGAGCGTCTGTCAAGGGGTATCCACCGGATAAGACGCTAGGAGGCACCACGTTGTAGATGGATTTTATTGCAATAAATTGCCATTAAAGGTATTTTATTGCTATGAAATTCGATCAATTCCTCGCCATCGTTGCCGATGAGCCGGTGTTTGAAACCGGCCTGCTCTTGGCCGGATCTGTAAACCCAAGCGATATGCGGCGACAGCTTGTGCGCTGGACCCAAGCCGGACGACTGCACCAGCTACGGCGCGGGCTTTACGCGCTGGCACCGCCCTATCGTCAAACCGTGTCCCATCCCTTCCTCGTCGCCAATCGACTGGTGCGCAGCTCTTATGTCAGTGGTCTGTCGGCGTTGGCACACGCTGGTATGATTCCCGAGTACGTGTCGGAAGTGACCAGTGTGACCGGTGGGCGTCCCCAGCTTTGCCAGACGCCGCTAGGTCGCTTTTCTTTTCGCCATCTCAAGACCGATCTGCTCTACGGCTATCAACAAATGGAGGTGGTGCGTGGCCAATCGGCTTTTGTCGCCGCGCCAGAAAAGGCACTGCTCGATCTGATCTATCTACAGCCGAATGGTGACGCACCTGCCTATATCCATGAACTACGCCTCGACTGGGGCAGCCTAGACCTAGCGGAGTTGGATAGGTTGGCTGCCATCGTCGCCCGTCCCAAATTGCTGAGAGCTGTGCGGTGCATTCGCGCACTAGCCCAAGACGCGGCGATGGGCTACGAGCAGCTATGAAGGATCACCTGTTTCGACTCGTGCAGGCGGCCGATCCCTTGCAGGGGCGCAACATCCTGCGCGAATACTTGCAGGCCCGCATTTTGGATGCTTTACAGCGTGCCGGAGCGATGGTGCCGCTGGCATTTCAAGGGGGCACTAGCCTGCGCTTTCTCTTTGCGCTACCGCGCTACTCCGAAGATCTCGGCTTTACTCTCGAAGGCGATCCGGCTTCCTACGATTTGCGTGCTTATTTAGCAGCCATTCGTTCGGAACTTGCTCGCGAGGGGTACGAAGTCGGGCTCGGCTTAAACGACCAGCGGACCGTCCACCGTGCGTTCGTGCGCTTCAGGGGCCTGCTGTACGAGACCGGTCTCTCGCCGCATCAAAACGAAGTCCTCGCCGTACAAATCGAGGTCGATACGAACCCGCCAGCCGGTGCTGTGCTGGAAACTAGTTTGGTGCGCCGGCACGTAACATTGCGGCTCCAGCATCACGACCGAGCTTCCCTGCTGGCCGGCAAACTACATGCGATTCTACAGCGCTCTTACACCAAAGGGCGGGATCTGTACGACTTGATATGGTACTTGAGTGACCGGACATGGCCTGCGCCCAATCTATCCCTGCTCAACGCGGCGTTGCAGCAGACGCAGTGGTCCGGCGAGGCTCTGACGGCACAGACTTGGCGGGAAGTAGTCGGCAGCCGACTACGTGCGCTGGCGTGGGATCGAGTGGCGGCCGATGTGCGTCCGTTTTTGGAACGGGAGGAAGACGCGGCGCTATTGAACATGGAAACCGCGCTGCAGCTACTGGTTGGCTAACTCCCGCTCCATTTCCCCAAAGACCTCCAAGCCGCTCTCCCCGACCTCGACCTCGAAGGTCCCCAGTGTTGCACGGGCCTACTCGCGATAGACGGTGAAGAAGATATAGGGGCCGCTTTACTGCTCGCCGACATGGAAGTTGATAAAATAGATCCCTGATGCGGCCCGTTGCCCCGACATATCGCGTCCGTTCCACACAGATGTAGTCATATAGACGCCGCCGGCCTTGTCCCCCCATGCTAGCGTACGACGTTTTGTTTCAGTTCTGCCCGAGGAGTAATACATGGTGTTATTACGGTATGTATCATCGCTATGTCCAAGCCCCGCAGCATGACCTGGCTCGTGGGTCATTACATCCCTGAAATCTTTAGGTTGTTCTACGGTCCAAGAGCTTGGATACGTCGCAGACGCAGTCCATTTGTAGTCTGTGTTGAGACGGATATCCGAGGCAACTACTCCACTGCGTATCCTCGGATACCCTGCGCGAGCTGTTGCCCCACTTAAATCTTCAAACGCGTACTCCACGAATCCGATCCATTGCGCGTTCTATTGGTCGAGGTGCTGGCTACTTGAAATCTAATCGGAGGCTTGGTCTGTGTTGGTGTGCGAGCGACATTCACCAGCAACTCGCGAATGAACCTGTATCTCCCACTTGTCCTCGACTTCCACGCGCACGGTCAACCCGTAATGGGAATGAATGAGGTCGCCGAGTGCCGCTAGCCTGGTATGAATCCCATGCCGTAGAGCACGGGTGAACTGCTGTCGAAGGTCATGGATCGGATGAGGTGAGCCCTCTCGTCTATGTCCCTTTCCAATGCGTCAATCAAGGCTTCGCGTTCGGCGTCGTCGGAATGCCGCAGTGAATTGACCTTGACCTTCGACAGCACAGCATCTGCCCGATGGAATCGTGGAGACCAGTCCCAAGGCGCCCCCGCTCGCGCTCCCGGTCGGTCAAAAGCTTGGCCGCCAGCGTCTGCAACTTCTGGAGAGGTCTCTCCATGCGCTTATGCTTGCTGACTTGCGGAGGATGCCTTGATAGACTGTGGAAGCACCGTCCGAGGTTGGCCGAACCGAGACTGTTATGAGCGCGTCGGATCGGTGCCCGGCGCGGGTTCTAAACGCCGCTGCAAGGTCGCGCACGGACTCTTCCTGAAACTGCTTGTAATCGTCTATGCTCGCGTAGAGGTTGCAGATGTTTGAGCCGAGCGCAGGCAAATAGGATACTAGCGGGGTCCCGCCCCGCTCGGCGACGAAGAGGGCATCTGGCGACGCTTCAAACAGGCCGCGATAGAGGTCTTGGTCGCGCTCAATTTTTTTGGCTTAGGCTTGATGGATACTCCTTAATGATTGAGCGTCCTGCTTTAGGACCACTGGACGACTCAAGATTATGTCGGTGCTTCTCTCTCCGCCAACTCTTGCCATGCGGCCCGCGTCGCTTCATAGCTTTTCTGCGTATCCACATCCACGAAGATGCCTTCGTCCGCCACGGGCACTTCCGCGATATGGGCTGCGTTTTTTGTCAAGACCGGCCGCGCTCCCTCATCGCCCGTCAACGCGAGCAAGGCATCTCGATGGGCACGGCCGAAGGCCACCGGATGGCCGCGCCGCTCGTCGCACACCGGCACGGCGATAGTCTCTCTACTTTTCAACGCTTCGGCGACCTTTAGCATTGTCTTCCCAGCTACCTGCGGCATATCCCCCAGCGCAAAGAGATATCCTTTCTCGCCGCCTGCCGCTTCCACGCCCACTCTGAAGGAGGTGGCCATCCCCTCGGCAAAATCTGGGTTGTGGACCAGCCGCACGGGATAGCTGCTCAACGTTTCCTCTACCTCTGCACGCTGATGCCCGGTCACCACGACCACTTCCCCTAAACCCACCTCGCAGACCCGCTCCACCACGACTTGGAGGACGCATCGCGCCTCCCAAGGCAGCAGCAGTTTATTGGCCCCCTCCATCCTAGAGGAACGCCCCGCCGCCAATACGATTCCGCTAAGGTCTGCGAATCTGGTCATCCCAATCCTTCGCTCTGTTGGCTGTTCAAATTGACAAGGATAGGTAAAATTTTTTAATATCCACCGCATCATTCGCTTCTGGCCTTCAACCCCAGCACCAGCCCATGCAGTTTGCAGGCTCTCATACTTTTCGCGCCCCGAGGCAAGTCCTGTGGGACTTGCTCAACGACCCGGAGGTCTTGGCGCGCATCACCCCAAGCGTCGATACCTTGGAGCAGACCGGCCCCGGCCAGTACCAAGCCGTGCTGCACATCAAAATGGGGCCGATCAACAGTACCTTCAACGGCGCGCTGCAAGTAGTAGATAGCAAGGAGCCGGAAAGCTATCGCCTGCTCATCAACGTTGACGGCAAGATCGGCCAAATCGCGGCCGAGGGCCGCGTTCAGCTCGCCGACCAAGGCCGCGAGACAACCGTGGTAGTCGAGGGAGGCTCGCAGTTGACGGGCCGATTGGCGAGCATGGGCCAGCGCTTGCTCTCGGGCGTGGCGCGGATGTTTACCAACCAGTTTTTCAAGGCGCTGGAACGCGAATTACCTTAGAGGCTATCTGAAAACCCGCTTTGGGTCGCGTCGAGCCGCGGTAGAGACGATATCCCGTCATTCCCGCGCTTCACCCTGGGGGGGCTCCTGCACACAAGGGACGGCACCCAGAGTTTTCAGACGGCTTCTTAATCCAATTCAATAGGAGGCGACTATGGCAGTAGCGATCAAGGTCACTGTCAACGGCCAGACCCACGAGCACGAGGTGGAGCCGCGCCAGATGCTCGTCAGCTATTTGCGCGAGGAGTTGGGCCTGACGGGCACCCACGTCGGCTGCGACACCAGCAATTGCGGTGCCTGTACCGTTATCGTTGATGGCCAAGCCGTCAAGGTCTGCACCATGCTCGCGGCGCAAGCTGACGGCGCAGAGATAACGACCATCGAAGGGCTTGCGGCCAACGGTACGCTGCATCCTTTACAGGAAGCCTTCCGAGAGACCCACGGCTTGCAGTGCGGCTTTTGTACGCCCGGCATGATTATGGCCGCTTGGCAGTTGCTAGAGCGCAATGCAATGCCCAGCGACGCGGAGATCCGCCACGCGCTCGAAGGCAACTTTTGCCGCTGCACGGGCTACGACAACATCATTAAGGCGGTCCAACGCGCCGCCGAGAGCGCATAGGAGGCCGATATGGGAGTGATAGGACAACCCATCAAGCGCGTCGAAGACCAGCGCTTTATCACCGGCAAGGGTCGCTACACAGATGACATTGCCCTGCCCAACTCGACCTTTGCGGCGATCGTGCGCAGCCCGCATGCCCACGCCGCGATCAAGGGCGTCGATACCGCGGCCGCGGCGGCCGCTTCTGGCGTGGTCGCTGTCTTTACAGGTGCCGACCTCGAAGCCGCTGGCGTCGCCGGCCTGCCCTGCGGCTGGCAGGTGGATTTCAAAAATGGCGACACCATGAAGGAGCCGGCCCATCCGGTGCTGGCCGCGGCCAGAGTGCGCCACGTCGGCGACCCGGTCGCCATCGTCTTGGCCGAGAGCCGCGAGCAAGCCGCAGATGCCGCCGAGCTGGTGGCAGTGGAGTACGAGGTCTTGGACGCGGTCGTCGCGGCAACCCAAGCGATAGAAAAAGGTGCGCCGCAGTTGTTCGACGATGTGCCCAACAACACGTCCTTCGACTGGGAGCTCGGCGATCAAGCGGCGACGGACGCCGCCTTGGCCAGCGCCGCGCACGTCACCACCTTGGAGTTCGACAATCAGCGGCTCATCCCCAACGCGATTGAGCCGCGCTGCGCCATTGGCGATTACGACGGCGCGCGCGAGCACTACACGCTCTACACCTCGTCGCAGAACCCCCACGTCATTCGCCTGCTGCTGACGGCGTTTGTCCTGAATCTGCCCGAGCACAAGGTGCGCGTGGTCTCGCCGGATGTGGGCGGCGGTTTTGGCTCCAAAATTTTTCACTATGCCGAAGAGGTCCTCGTCACGTGGTGCTCCCGCCAGATTGGCCGCCCGGTCAAGTGGACGGCCAGCCGCAGCGAGGCATTCCTCACCGACGCCCACGGCCGCGACCACCACACCAAGGTCGATCTCGGGCTCGACGCCGACGGCCACTTTGTCGGCTTGCGGGTCAAAACCGTCGCCAACCTCGGCGCGTACCTATCGACCTTCGCGCCCTGTGTGCCCACGTATCTCTACGGCACGCTCTTGCAAGGACTATACACGACCCCGGCGATCCACGTCGATGTCACCGGCGTCTTCACCAACACCACTCCGGTTGACGCCCTGCGCGGCGCGGGCCGCCCTGAGGCCACGTACGTTCTCGAGCGCACGGTCGAGCAGGCCGCCTTGGAGACGGGCCGCGACCCGGCCCAACTGCGGAGCAAGAATTTTATCCCGCCCTTTGACGGCGTCGAGCAGGAAGGCTATCAGACCCAAGTGGCCCTGCAATACGACAGCGGCAACTACGAAGCCGTGCTCGAAAAAGCCCTCGCGGCCGTCGGCTACGACGAACTGCGCGCAGAGCAGGCCAAGGCCCGCGCCGCCGGGAACGGTCGCTATCTCGGCATTGGCTTTTCGACCTATATCGAAGCCTGCGGCATTGCGCCCTCGGCCGTGGTCGGCGCATTGGGAGCTCGCGCCGGCCTCTTTGAGAGCGCGGGCGTTCGCGTCCAGCCCACCGGCAAAGTCTCCGTCTTCACCGGCAGCCACTCGCACGGGCAGGGCCACGAGACGACCTTCGCCCAGGTGGTGGCCGACGGCTTGGGCGTGGCGATCGAAGACGTGGACATCATTCACGGCGACACCGAGTCCGTGCCCTTTGGCATGGGTACCTATGGCTCGCGCTCGCTGGCCGTAGGCGGCACGGCCATCGTCAAGAGCATGGATAAGATCAAGGAGAAGGGGGCCAAGATCGCGGCTCACTTGCTCGAAGCTGCCGAGGAGGACCTCGAATTCGCCGAGGGCAGTTGGGCGGTCAAGGGCACCGATCAGTCGATCTCCTTTGGCGAGGTCGCGCTGGCCGCGTACGTGCCGCACAATTTCCCCGAGGGGCTGGAGCCGGGGTTGGAGTTTACCAGCTTCTACGACCCGGTCAATTTTACCTTTCCCTTTGGTGCCCACATAGCGGTCGTGGAGGTGGATGCCGAGACTGGCGTGGTCGCGGTGCAGCGCTACGTCGCCGTTGACGATGTGGGCAATATCGTCAATCCCATGATCGTCGAAGGCCAAGTCGCAGGCGGCATTACGCACGGTATTGGCCAAGCCCTGTTCGAGGAAGCCGTGTACGACGACAGCGGCCAGCTCATTTCTGGCTCGTATATGGACTACGTCCTGCCGCGCGCCGACGACCTGCCTTCCTTTGAATCCGACCACACTGTCACGCCCTGTCCGCACAATCCCCTCGGCGTCAAGGGCGCTGGCGAGACCGGCACGATTGGCTCGCCGCCGGCCATTGTCAACGCCGTGCTCGACGCCCTGTGGCCTTTGGGTGTGCGCGACCTGACGATGCCGCTGACGCCTCAGAAGGTGTGGCAGGCCATCCAGCAAGTTAGCTAAGGAGAAGACCGACCATGATACCTGTCGCGTTTGATTATCATCGTCCCTCTTCAATAGATGAGGCGATTCAGCTCCTCTCGGACGACGCCAAGTTCTTGGCTGGTGGCCACAGCCTTTTGCCGGCCATGAAGCTGCGCCTGTCGGCACCGGGCGCACTGATCGATATTGGTCGGCTCGCGGAGTGCAACTACATCAGAGAGGATGGCGACGCCGTAGCCATTGGTGCTGTCACCACCCATCACCAGATTGCGACCTCGCCCCTGACCAACGCCCGCGTCGCTGCGCTGGCCCAAGCCGCTGCGGTCATCGGCGATCCCCAGGTGCGCAACAAGGGCACTATTGGCGGCTCCTTGGCCCATGCCGATCCAGCGGCCGACTACCCGGCCGCCATTTTGGCGTTGGGTGCTGAGATCAAGGTCAGGAGCAAGGAGGGCGAGCGCGCAATTCCCGCGGACGAATTTTTTGTCGATCTGTTTTTGACCGCACTCGCGCCGGACGAGATCATCACCGAGGTGCGAGTGCCGACCGCGGAAAAATCGGCTTATGTCAAATTCCCGCATCCGGCCTCGCGCTTTGCCGTCGTCGGCTGCGCCGCCGCCTCGGCCGGAGGCGCGGTCAAGGTGGCCTTTACGGGTGTGGCCAATGCGGCCTTCCGCGATAGTGGGGTTGAAGAGGCCCTCAGCGGCGGCTTGGGCGCGGAAGCGATCTCTGCGGCCGCCGCACGAGCGGCCGACGGACAGGAGATACTTGCCGACCACTTTGCTGGCGAAGAGTACCGCCGCCACTTGGCCAAGGTTTTTGCCCGCAAGGCGCTTGCGGCCATCGTCTGAGTACCGTTGCACCTCACAGAATAGCCCCCGATGCCGGTTGAGCGTCGGGGGCTTTCTCTTTTGAGCGGGTAATATTTTGTGCGCCTTTCTTTCGTTAATACCCTACTATTTGCTCGTCCCTTATTCCATCTCGTGTATAAAAATTGCTTCGATCGGCTCTAAAAAAATGTGGGCGATCTTAAATGCCAGCGGCAGACTTGGGTCGTATTTGCCCTTTTCGAGGGCGTTCACCGTTTGCCGAGAGACCTCCAGACGGTCCGCGAGATCAGCTTGGGTCCAGTCGCGCTCGGCGCGCAACACCTTTAGGCGATTTTTCATCGGTAGCGGATATGGCCGACGATAACTGAGACCACGAATGTAAACGACATTAGCAAAATGATATCTGAGACTTCTGCATCCGTTATGAATTTTGCGGTTACCATCAGCGAATAACTAAAGCTGCCGACGAGCGCGACGCCCATAGATATAGCGAGTGCATCGAGTTGGATCTTGCGCTGCAGCTCATCCATGTATTTCAGGTGGCGCAAATACGACAAGATCATGCCGATACCGATGCCCGCGTTGAGGACGATCGCGATAGCGGATATCAAAGCAGAGGAATACCATTCGTATAATATCGCTTTGTCGGCCAACACCATCGTCATCGACCAAGTAAAGGTCCAACAAAGAAAACGAATCGCGTTTTTTGCATTACCGTTAGTAAGACAACTCAAATTGACCATTGGCTTCTCCATGAGTCTGCTATCCTTTCCATAAAGTAAAGCCTGCTTTACTAAAGATATAATCCGAAAAATTGTAATGTCAAGCTTATTTTACAAAAAGATTAGCGTACATGACTTTAAGGACGATTTTATACATATAGATAAAACGGGAAAAGCCTTCGACCTTATTCCAGCATCGAAGGCTTTTCCCGCTCTTATAACGAGCTTTTTTAGTAAATTTTGCCTAGCCCCACAAACTGGGCCGGTATCGACTCCTTCGGCAACTACGGCTTGGCTTCTTCTTCAAGTCAGTTTCGGAAGCTCTGGATATGGCACGCTTCCTCTTCGCGTCTCAAAAAATTGCGGATCGCCTTGATGAATGGCACCTAATTCAGCCGTTTCTTGATGACGTTCACGCTCTTGCGAATCACTCCCGTCCGGTATTCGAGCAGACCTAATCGCCGGTTAAGGTGCTTTGTGTCCTTGGACAACTGGACAGCGAGCACGTCCGTTTTGGTGGTCAGCTTCTTAGATCGGTAGCGTATCTCACCAATCTTGGTGTTAAGTCGCCCCAAGCGCCCGTCCATCTGAGCCAGCTTTGAACCGAGGCTGTAGCTTGCCCAGTTGCTTGGCGAGGCGGCCTACTTGCCGGTCGAGGCCCTTGACGTGTTTCTGTACGCCCGACACTTGCTCCGAGACTGCGGCGATTTGCTCGGTTAAAGACTCGGCGACTTGCTGCTGATAGGCTTTCATGTCGCTTGAGACTTTCCACAACAGAAGGGCCAGTGCCACAAAGCCTGCGATATTTGGTCATCGCGTGCCTCCCTCAAGGCTTATTGGCTAACGACTTGCCACCCGTCGGCCAACATTTGAGTAATCAACAAATTTTAGGCCAAGCTCCACGCACAGACCCTGCCCTGAGATGGGCTGGCTGTGCAACGTCGAACTCGACACTCCGCACGACGCCGTCTTCCACGTCGCGAACATATTATCGGGCAATTGGTGCAGGACCGTAGCACCCGCTACATAGCTCTCTGGGCTGCGATTTTGCGCTAACAAACGCAGGATAGACTGCTGAAACGCGCTTAGGGACATAAGCGGGCGGCCAAGATAAATCCCTGCCGGCCTCGTGCGATCTCGGGTATATCTCCGACGCCTATCTCCAAATCCCGGCGCAAATACCAGAAACACCGGACGTAGTAATCGGCAAAGGACGCTCAGGCTCGCACAGCGTATTTTCGCGTTGTTTTGGGTGCACGGTTTGCTTCTTAGGGATGATACGCGAGAAACGGCGATTACATATTGGGTTGTACTTTGCAAGATTCTTTCGGGCAAGGGGTCTTGACTTGTGAGACATTAGTCCCGCGTCAGTTGCCGGTAGCGGACCCGCCGAGGCACGGCCGAATCCTCGCCTAGGCGCGCTTTCTTGTTCTCCTCGTACTCCGAAAAATTGCCCTCGAACCAATAGACTTGGCTATCGCCCTCAAACGCCAGAATATGCGTGGCGATCCGATCCAAAAACCACCTATCGTGGCTGATGACCACTACGCAGCCGGCGAAGTTTTCCAACCCCTCCTCCAGTGCGCGCAGCGTATGCACGTCTAGGTCGTTGGTCGGCTCGTCGAGCAGGAACACATTGGCTTGCTCCTTGAGCACCTTGGCCAGATGCACCCGATTGCGTTGCCCGCCCGAGAGCGCAGCGACCTTCTGCTGCTGGTCGGCGCCGATGAAGTTGAAGCGTGCGAGGTACGCCCGCGAATTTACCTTGCGCTCGCCCAGTTCGATTTCCTCCTCGCCTCCTGAGATCTCCTGCCAGACGGTGTTTTCCCCCACCAGGGTTTCCCGGCTCTGATCCACGTACCCCAGCCGCACGGTCTCGCCGATGCGGAGTTGGCCGCTGTCGGCGCTTTCTTGGCCGGTAATCAGCCGGAACAGGGTCGTCTTGCCCGCGCCGTTGGGTCCGATGACCCCGACGATCCCACCCGAGGGCAGCGCGAAATCCATGTTCTCGAAGATAATGCGATCGCCGTAGCGCTTGCTCATGCCCTTGGCCTCAATGGCGATATCGCCCAGCCTCGGCCCCGGCGGAATGTAGAGTTGCACCGCCTCGTTCCGCCGCACCCGATCCTGATTTAGCAATTCCTCGTAGGCCCTGATCCTAGCCTTGGCCTTCTGCTGCTTGGCCTTCGGCGTCATGCGGATCCATTCCAGCTCGCGCTCCAGCGTTCGCTGTCTTTCGCTCTCGCTTTTTTCTTCTAGCCGCAGTCGCTCCTTTTTCTGCTCTAGCCACGACGAATAATTCCCCTTCCACGGTACGCCGCGCCCTTGGTCTAGCTCCAGAATCCAGCCCGCCACATTGTCGAGAAAATACCGATCGTGAGTAACGGCGATCACCGTCCCTTGGTACTGGTGCAAATGCCCCTCCAGCCACGCCACTGTTTCGGCATCGAGGTGGTTGGTCGGCTCGTCTAAAAGCAGAATATCCGGCTGGCGAAGCAACAACCGACACAGCGCCACCCGCCGCCGCTCGCCGCCTGAAAGCGTGGAGACCTCTTGGTCTTCGGGCGGACAGCCAAGCGCATCCATCGCCATATCCAGCCGACTATCCAAATCCCAAGCCCCGGCCGCGTCGAGTTGTTCAGCCACGGTGGCCTGCCGCTCGATCAGGGCGTTCATCGCGTCGTCGTCCATAGGTTCGGCGAACTGGGCGTTGATGCCCTCGTACTCGCGCAGCAAATCCACCGTCTCCTGCACGCCCTCCTCGACGATCTCCTTGATCGTTTTCCCCTTTTCCAACTCGGGTTCCTGCGTTAGGTACCCCACGGTAAACCCCGGCTGTACGCGAATGGTCCCCTCGTATTCGCCGTCTCTGCCGGCCACAATCCGCAACAAGGTGCTCTTCCCCGACCCATTCAAGCCCAACACCCCGATCTTGGCCCCATAAAAGTACGACAGTGAAATGTCTGCGAGAACCACCTTCCGGTTGTAGTGCTTGCTCACCTTGTACATCGAATAGATGACTTTTTCCGCTTCGCTCATATCAGCTCAATCCTTTGTATGCTGTAAATACAATTCCCAAATCTCGTTTAGCCCGCGCCAAGTCCGAATACGGCTGCCGCCCCGGCTCCTGCAAACACTGCAAGAAGTCCCGCATCATGCCCCCATAGCCCATCAAGTCCCCCAATCCCGGAAAGTAGAGCCGCTTCCGCCGCCCCCGCAAACGCACGTATAGCCCATTGCACTCAAAGACGATCCGTCCCTTCGTCCCCAAAATCCGCGCGTGCTGAAAGGTGCCCTTGGTCAGGCTGAAGGCGTTCCAAGCATAGCGCAAAACCAGCTCGGCCCCCGAGGCGTATTCGACCCGCACTACCGAATTCCGCTCCGGCTCGCCCGCCCGGTGCCCGGGAAACTCCGCCGTCACTTGCTGGGGTGCGTCGGCGAAAAGGTCCGCTCCGAGGGCCACGAAGTGGATCCCTCCCTCCAGCAGTGCGCCATAGCCGCTTTTCCATCCCGCGGTCTGCTGAGTAAAGCATTTGCCAATGGTCGCCTGCTGCACCTCGCCGATAAAACCTTGCCGGACGATCCACTTGAGCAACTTAAGCAAAGGCTTGTAGTAGTAGTTTTCCGCGATCATCAGTAGTGCATCTGAATGGGCCGCCGCGGCCGCGCCAATCGCCGCCAAGTCGTCCGCTGTAGCGCACAAGGGCTTTTCCACCAGTACCCCCTTGCCGGCTGCCAATGCTGCGACGACCTGTGGCCGATGGGCATTCGGTGGCGAGCTGATCAGTATCGCATCCACCGTGCTGTCGAGAGCTTCGGCGTACGATGCAAAGACCTGCCCCCCGCCGCATTGGCGGCTGAGGGACTCTGCGCTAGTCCGCGTGCGGCTGTGAAATGACAGCTCGACCTTGCCGACGAGGTTTTTCGCGTGCAGGCGACCGATGGTGCCGCATCCTACTAGACAAACCTTCTTCATCGCTTTGCTAGAATTCGCTCGGCGGCCCGCAGGGCGTTGGCTGCGATCGTCAGACTTGGATTTACCCCGCCCGAAGACGGCATGAAGCTGCCGTCGGACACGTAGAGATTTTCGCTGTCCCAATAGCGGCAATCCACGTCGAGTACGCCTTCCTCCGGTGCGGTGGCGCAGCGCAGGGTACCTACGGCGTGCGAGAAGGAATCGATCAAGTAGCGATAGTGCAGCAGACCGCCTGCTTGCCGCAATACGGCCTCTGCTTTGGCCAACAAGTAGTCGCGGCGGCGACAGTCGGCGTTGCTGTAGGCGTGCTCTATCTGCACCAGTTCCATGCCGAAGACGTCCTGCTCGCCGGCCAACGACACGCGGTTTTCTCGGCTTGGATCGTCTTCGGCGATGCAGAGCAAGCTCTGCATGCGGCTGGCCAGCAGCCCGGCGAGGGTCTTGAGGCCCCAAGGGGTGTGGTGTCGGATGATGGGGGGAGCTGGCGTGTAGATGTCTTGGATGACGCCTGTGGCCGTACCCAATTCAGCGCGCAGGTCTTCGTAGAAATCGGAAAGGCAGAGCTGTTTGTGGAAGACCTGCTGTGGGTTGGTGCGAAAGGGAAAGACGCAACTGACAACCCCGTTGCAGTGGCGCATGAGAAAGCGCCCAATCAGGGGGTGATCGAATCCCGAGCGCAGCATCAGGGCCGGGCTATTGAGCGCCCCGGCAGCCAAGACCACCAAGTCGGCCGAAAGCGCGTGGGTTTGCCGGGATGCGCTGTCCACGTATTCGACTCGCTCGACGCGCCCGCCCCGTTGCACCAGCCGCCGCGCCACCGCGCCGACGACAATATCCAGCCCGGCCGCCGAGGCAGCGGCCAGTACGGTGGAAGCCATGTCGTTTTTGGCCTCCACCTTACAGGGGAATCCGTCACAGGTGATACAGCGCAGACAAAGAGGCCGGGTGCGGTCGGAAAAGTTGATCGCCAGTGGGATCTTGAACGGCCGCAGTCCCAAGGCTGTTCCCGCTCGGTAAATGCGCCGGGCTGGTGCGCTTAATTCAACAGCGCGGCGCGGATAGGCATCCAGCCCCGGGGGCTGGTAGGGATCGGAGTCCACCTCGCCGTGTACTCCAAGAAGTTGCTCGGCGCGGGCGTAGTACGGTGCTAAGTCTGCATAGGAAAAGGGCCAGCGGGCAAAATCCGCCGGCCGCAGCCGCAGCGACGCTCCGCCGTAAAAGACCGAGTTGCCGCCGACGACCTCGTTGGGATAGGTGCGCTGAAAGGTGCGGCGTCCGTACTGCTTGACCAAAAGAGGCGAGGCTGCGCGGTAGCGCTTTTGCAGTAGGATGGTGCGCTGATCCCAGTCCGCGTCGTCGCGCTTGGCCCATTGGCCTCGCTCCAGCAGCGCGGTCTTCAGCCCGGCTTGCACCAGCACGTGAGCCACCAACGAGCCGCCGAATCCGGAGCCGATTACCACTGCATCATAGTGCGCCGCGTTCATGGGCGTAGAGCGCGGCCAGCCCGGCGATGATCGCCAAGGCCGCGTAGTGGAACTTCTCGCGAGTGTCCAATTCTCGCTGAATTCTGGGCAGGTTGGGTTGGAATTTCCCGGACATATTGCGCTGGATGTAGGTCTTGTAATACTCGACGGTGAATCGCTCTAGCCCGCCATTTATGTAAATGAGAAAACCCAGCCCGACCGGGTGTTCGGGGTTGCCGAGCAAGTAAAACAGCGGACTCAAGACGGCCAAGACGACCCCAGAGCGCTGAAATTTGAGCCACTTGAATCCTTCGAAGGGCGCGTCCTTGTAAGCGCCCCCCAAGGCCACGAGCAGCCCAGTGCAATACCCGGTCACTAGATAGCCCCAAAAGCTCTTGACGGGCGCGGCGACGAGTAGGAAGGCGAAGACAATGGCAACAATTAGGATCCCCGTGCCATAGCGGAGGAGGTCGCTGGTGACCGGGCGGCCAAAGAAGGTAATGCGCGAGGGCACGAAGTACTTTTGCTGGTCTTCGGTGCGGAAGAAGCCCTTGTAGATTTCGGCGAGGAAACGCTCTAGACCCATGATCAGGAAAAACATTTGCACGAGGCCGAGCTGCTGGAATTGTGCGCTGAAATACGGGATGAAATACAGCGGCAAAAAGATTGCGATGTGGAAGTAGATGCTGCGCGGAAAAGTCTTGGGCTTGAAGCCTTCATAAGGAGCGTCTTTGAACGCGCCCCACAGGCAAGTGTAGAGGCCGGAGACGAGGGTGGTGATAAATGGCAAGGCGAAGGTCATGGTTCGTTGGGCGGTTGTTGGAGTGGCCAAAGCATCTGCCAATAGTAGGCGTCACTCCCCGGTTGGGCAAACGCCCCGCGTGTTGACGTCATTTATACCATTGGTCAGTTTTTGAGGCGATTCGGTCCCTATCTACTGCACAATTTCAACAAGGAGCTTTTTACATGCGGCTCGGCGTCGTCGGCATGTTGCCCCCGGACTTTCGCGATATCAGCGACCAACACCTAGCGGCGATCAAGGCGCTCAATCTCACGGGCGCGGCCTTTCACGCTCCTGGGGAAAAGCTGTTTGCCATCACAGCCGCAGAGTGCCACAAGGTGCGCGATACCATTGCGGCCGCGGGCATGGAACTGCCCCAGTTCGGCATTAGCTTTTCCGAGTGCCTGTTTGATCCCAACCCTACGGTGCGCGACCAAGTAGTAAGCAAAGTCGAGCGCGGCATCGAAGTCGCCCGCGACTTGGCTGCCCATACCTGCCTAATCCGCACGGGCAGTCTCAACCCATCCGGTTCGTACTCGCCATCGCCGCTCAATCTCACGCCCGAGGCGTGCGCCCTGCTCGTCGAAACCCTCAAGCGCGTGGCCGCCAAAGCCGGAGCCGAAGCCGTTACCATAGTCATTGAGACGCATCTGCTCACCATCATGGGATCGCCAGAAGTAAACCGCGATGTGCTGCAAGCGGTTGGCTCTGAGCGCATGATGGTGGTCATGGATTACGTCAACCATTTTCAGAATTTGCACCAAGTGTACAACAGCACCGAGCGTCTGCAGCACATATTTGAGATTATGAACCCCATCTCCGTCGTCGGGCACTGCAAGGATATTAAGCTGTCCAATGGCTTGGTGCTTCACATCGACGAGGAGGTGCCCGGCGATGGCGAACTCGATCTTGCCACCGCGCTCAAGCTGTGGCACGACGCCCATCCCGATGGCTATATGCTCCTAGAGCATCTGCCCAACGAGAAATACCCCAGAGCCGCCGCCAATGTCCACCGCATCCTTGCCGAAGCCGGCATTCCCGTGCATTAAAAACGTCCATCTAACTAAGGAGAATACTGTGATTAAACCCCACGGCGCAGAAGAACTCAAACCGCTCTACGTTGAAGACGATGCTGTGCGTACTCAGCTTCTAGAAGAAGCCGCTAGCCTACCCTCTGTAGTCGTCTCTTCGGCCGCCGCATCCTCAGCCGTCATGCTCGGCTCAGGTTACTTTACCCCGCTTACAGGCTTTATGGACGCCGCCGCCGCCAAAAGCGTGGCTGCCAACATGCACGCGGCCGACGGCCTGCTGTGGCCCACCCCGGTTGTCAACATGGTCCCCGGCGATCAGGATCTGGCGGGCGTGGCGCCCGGCCGCCGCATCGCCCTGTTGGATCCCAATGTGGACGGCAATCCCGTCCTTGCCATCCAAGAGGTCACCGCGGTCGAATCGCTTGCTGATGCGGAGCGAGCCGCCATCATTGCCCAAGTTTTTGGCACGGACGACGACGCCCATCCCGGAGTTACCGCGTTCAAGGCCGCGGGCGATACCCTCATCGCGGGGCCTATCGAGGTGCTCAACTTCTCGTATTTCCCCGGCGACTTTCCCCAGACCTTCCGCACCGCGGTTGAACTCCGCGCCGAGATCGCCGAGCGCGGTTGGAACCGGGTCGTGGCCTTCCAAACCCGCAATCCCATGCACCGCGCCCACGAAGAGTTGTGCCGCATGGCGCAGCAGGCCGTCGAGGCCGATGGCATCCTCGTCCACATGCTACTGGGCAAGCTCAAAGCCGGCGACATCCCAGCCGACGTGCGCGACGCCTCCATCCGCAAGATGGTCGAACTCTACTTCCCGGAAAATACCGCGATGATCGCCGGCTATGGCTTCGACATGCTCTACGCCGGCCCGCGCGAGGCCGTACTCCACGCCATCTTCCGCCAGAACAGCGGCTGTACGCATCTGATCGTGGGCCGCGACCATGCGGGTGTTGGCGATTACTACGGAGCGTTTGACGCGCAGACCATTTTCGACGGCATCAGCGATGCCCTCGAAATCGAAATTTTCCGCGGCGATCACACCGTCTGGTGCAAGGAGTGCAACGAGGTGATGATGATGCGCGACTGCCCGCACGACGGCGACGCGTACCTGTTTCTGTCGGGGACCCAAGTCCGCGAGAAGCTAGCCGCTGGCGAGCCGTTGCCGCCGGAGTTTGCGCGCCCGGAAGTGGCCGAAATTCTCGCGGAGTACTATCAGCGGGAAGCTGTTTAACCAGAGGAGAACGCGATGTCTGCACATACCGTATTTCGCGCGGCGATTCCCAAACAGGCGGCACTAAACATTGCCAGCGCAGTCTCCTTCTACGCACAGCGACTCGGGTTCACCGAGCTGTTCCAATCAGAAGATTACGCCGGCGTACGGCGCGACAAGGTCGAGATACACCTATGGCTATGCGATGACAAAAACATCCCCGAAAAAACCGCCTGCCGGGTCCAGGTGGAAAATATCGATCCGCTCTACGCAGAATATCAGGACGAAGGTGTGATTCACCCGCACAGTTCGCTGCAAGAGACGCCTTGGGGAATGAAGGAATTCACCATTCTCGACTTGGACGGAAATGGGATTACATTTTTTGAGTTTTTGTGATCGGCGAAATTCCGGACTGAGAAAAAGATGGCAAACGTTAAAAAACTACATTACCCCGATGATTTCATAGATCAGTTTATCTGTGGTAATGCCACGGATATTATGCAGCAGATACCTAGCGGTAGTGTCGACTTAGTTGTGACCTCGCCGCCCTATAATCTCAAGAATTCAACGGGCAATGGGATGAAAGACGGCAGGGGTGGCAAGTGGTCTGGTGCCGCATTAGTCGACGGCTATTCTCATTACGGCGACAACGTGCCACACGAAGAATACGTGCGATGGCAAAGAGAGTGTTTGCGGGAAATGTTGCGCGTTATTCCCGAAAATGGCGCAATTTTTTATAACCACAAGTGGCGAGTACAAGCTGGCCTATTGCAAGACAGGAACGACATTGTTTCTGGTTTTCCCGTTAGGCAAATCATTATATGGAAGCGAAAAGGCGGCATAAACTTTAACCCAGGTTATTTTTTGCCGACGTATGAGGTGATATACATGATTGCCAAGTCGGAATTCAAATTGGTGGAAAAAGCAAATGCCCACGGCGATATATGGGAATTTGGCCAAGAGAGTAAAAATAGACACCCAGCCCCTTTCCCTGTCGCTTTGATAGAGCGCATCATTTCGTCTATAAGTGCTAAGATCGTCCTCGATCCTTTCATGGGGTCAGGTACTACGGCTCTCGCAACAAAGAACCTCGATAGAAACTTTATCGGTATAGACCTTTCCCCCGAATACTGCGATATGGCCTTAAAAAGGCTTAATGACCCTCTATCTGCAGCAAGAGATGACAAAGACGATAAAAAGATACAGCAAACCCCATTGTTTGACGACTGGAGCGTAAAATGAAAACATATACAAAAGAGGGTTTAGTCCTAGCATTGCAGAAAATTCGTGATATAGGATGGATTCCGACTGGTAGAAAGGATAACGATGGTGGCGTCGGCAATACGCTTGAAGATTTATTGGGAATAGAAGAAAACAATTTACCTATACCCAATGCAGCGGAGTGGGAACTAAAGACGCAGAAGAAAGACACAAGCTCATTGGTCACATTATTTCACATGGAACCATCCCCACGTGTGTACAAGTTTGTTCCGTTAATTATTACTGCCTGTATTTGGCTGGCGACATAAAGAAGCTGGAACTAGATATCCACAGGATGAAAAAAGTTTTAGACAGACTATAAATGCCAAAACCTATAGTAATAGGGGATTTGCTATAAAAGTAGATAGAAATAACAAGAAAGTTTTGATTGATTTTAGCCATGAACTCATCGATCTTCAAGCCCATACAGAATGGGCTAATAATTTAAGATGTGAGGAGCTAAAGCCTCAACCATACTGGGGATTCGACGACCTATTTCATAAGGCGGGAACTAAGCTGCATAATTGCTTTTTTATGTTAGCAGAATCTAAAAAAATTGATGGAATACTACATTTTTACTATCAAGAAATTTTCGTACTAAAAACACTTGATATTGAAAAATTTATTAATGCGATTGAAAACGGAGATGTTTATATAGACTTTGACGCAAGAACGGGACATAATCACGGAACCAAGTTTAGACTGAAGAGAGAAGCTTTGATAGATTTATACGCGGAAGTCGAACAGTACTGATATACAGCAATTGTTTATCTAGCTCGGCCAACCCAGGCCAAACGCAACGACGGGGAGAGAGCAATGGAATATCGCAGAATGGGCCGCACCGGCCTCAAAGTATCGGAAGTTTGCCTTGGCACCATGACCTTTGGCCACAGCACCGACGAGCAGGAGGCCAAGCGGATCGTCGATCTGGCGTTTGACGCGGGTATCAATTTCTTCGACACGGCCGATTCTTATGGCGGCGGTGAGTCCGAGGTCTTCACTGGCAAGGCACTCAAGGGCCGCCGTCGCGATGCGGTTATTGCCACCAAGTTCTTCAACCCCATGGGGCCTGGTCCCAATGATTCGGGGATGTCGCGGGTGCGCGTTATGAACGCCATCGAAGACAGCCTCCAGCGACTGCAGACAGACTACATCGATCTCTATTATATTCACCACGTAGATACCCAAACCCCTTTGGAGGAGATGTTGCGTGCCCTCGACGATTTGGTCCACCAAGGCAAGGTGCGCTATATCGCCTGTTCCAACTACCAAGCATGGCGCTTGATGGAAGCGTTGTGGATATCGGACGCGAATGGCTTGGCCCGCTTTGAGTGCTACCAACCGCAGTACAGCTTGGTCGTGCGCGACATCGAGCAGGAGCTGATTCCCGTCTGTCAGCTCAAGGGCCTCGGCGTGGTGGTGTGGAGTCCGCTCGGCGGCGGCTTTCTCTCTGGCAAGTACCGGCCCGGCGCACGCACCTTAGAAGGTACGCGTTCTGCCGATGCTTGGGCCTATCCGCAAAGCTATTTTGCCGCCAATGCCGACGATACCTTGCAGACTCTCCTAGCGATAGCCGATGAGATAAGTCGCTCGCCCGCCCAAGTCGCGTTGCGTTGGGTTTTGGAACAATCGGCCATCACCTCGGTCATCATCGGTGCGCGCACCGCCGAGCAGGCGCGCGAAAACATGCTTGCGGGCAGCTTTTGTCTCCCGGACGGGGCCCGAGCCCGGCTCGACGAAGTCTCTTATCTCCCGCATCGCTACCCGGAGGCCATGGAAGCGAACATGCACGAGCGCCGCGACGATGCGGTCGATATGCCTGCGCTGGAGTAAGAGGCAGTCGTACCGTAATTTCTGTATGTCTGTATGACCGACAACGAATTTATTCGCAAGGCAAGAAGACTTGGCCGAAAAAACGGGGTGAAGTCGCATTCGCCGCCCAGCGTGGCAAAGGCAGCCATGGTACACTCTACGGCACCCGCTTTACTATCGTCTGCAATCCCAAGGATGAGCTTAAAACAGGCGCGTTACACGCTATGCTAGACCAACTTGGCCTTACTCCCGACGCTCTATAGGATGCCTTGTGCAAACTTCATCTACTCGGCGGCTTTGACTCCTGACGAAGAGGACGGCGGTGCTGTCGGCACTTTTCGCGATTCGCAAGGGGAGGCCGTTGAAGATGCGCTTAGAGAAGCCGCTGACGGTTTGGAAGAAGCGATTGCCAACCGGATCGTCATGGGGCTGCCCATTCCTCAACCCACTGCCATCTCCCTGTCCGCGCAAATGGCCGCCAAAGCCGCGCACCATAGCGGCCTTACCCACATCGAACTAGCCAAACGCCTACAGTGCGACGCGAGGGAAATCCGCCACCTACTAGACCTGCGTCACGCCTCCGAACTGCCGCGCATTGAAGCCGCCTTGGCGGCGATGAGCCAGCAGCTAGTCGTAGCCCCCCATAGTGCCGCTTAGCAACGGCCAATGTCCCCTCCAGGCCGCCAAGACCTGCGATCTTCACGTCCACCTCTACGGCGGCCTCTTCGCCGCCGACCTCTTAGATCTGGGCCGCGATTACTACGAGAAAATTGATTGGTCGCTCTTTGTCGATAGTTTTGAACGAGCCTATGGCAAGCGGCCCGACCCAGTCGCGCTCTTCCGCGAGGCCCTCCACAGGCAGTGCCTCGATCCCATCAAGGCGCACTACATATACGGCGCCGAAGACGGTGGCGACTTCGCTCGCTTCCAAGCCAAATTCAACATGGCCATCTGCATCTATCGCCATTGGTGGAAGGGATTAGACAAGGCGGAGGAAATCTGGCGGCGCGTCTTGGCCCACCACCGCCGCGAGGGCCTGCGCTACGTCGAATATCGGGTGATGGCCCCCTACGATCACGCGCAGCCCGAAGCCTTCGTGCAGTTTCACCAGTTCATTGCCCGCTTTCTCCGCCAAGCCTCTACTTCGGTTTTTGAGGTGCGCTACCTCATCAGCCTGCCGCGCTGGGCACCACTCGAATGCTACCAGCTGGTCCAACGCCTGCTCGACGAAAACGAGGATTTGATCCCCACGGTCGTCGGCCTCGACTTTTGCCACTTTGAGGAGGGCTGCCCGCCTGCGCGCACTCGCGCTTTCTTCCGCCGCCTGCGCCGCGACAATGAGCTGCGCCCGGAGCGCGCCCTCGATGTGGCCTATCACGTCGGCGAGGTGTACTTCGACAAATCGCTCGAAAGCGCGGTGCGCTGGTGCCACGAAGCCGCGGAGCTGGGTGCGCTTCGCTTAGGGCACTGCACTGCGCTCGGGCTCGACCCGGAGGTTGCCGTGGCTCGTCGGCCCCAAGCACACGAGAGAGAGCCGATAAGCGAGCGCTTGGCCCAGATCGCCTATGATTTACAACACAAGGCTGCATTGCAGGACTTCGGCGTCCCGGTTGATGACCAAGCGCTGATGCAGGAGCGCAGCAGCCTCTTGGTCCGGCCCGGCGATGCGTTCGTTTGCCGCGCATACGATTCCCCGCGCTTCGAAGCAGTGCGCGGACGGCAGGACTTTGCGCTCAGCCGCTTGGTCGCGCTCGGCACAGTCGTCGAGACGTGCCCGACCTCCAACTTGCGCATAGGTGCCGTGCCCGATGCTAAAGATCATCCGGTGCATCGCTTCCTAGCCTCGGATGTCCGCGTAGCCATTGGTGCCGACGACCCTGGGCTTTTCGACTGCACGCTCGCCGACGAGGTCGACTGGGTCCAACGCCATACTGGCATGGCTCCCGACGCGCTGCAAGCCCGCCTTGGCGACCCGCGCAACTACCGATTTGGCCCGCGTTAGAGACAGATGATTACTCCCCAAAAGATGTTTAAGGGGTTTTTCTACACCTTGGGCACGGGCTATGCCGCGAGGCTGTGCAGCGTGGGATTGACGGTCTTGATCAAAAGGCAACTCGAACCCAGCGTTTTTGCCGATGTATTTTGGGGCGTGACGGTCTTTACTATGTTGTCCAGCCTGCGCGAATTCGGCCTGATGCACGCGCTGTTGCACTTCCAAGACCGAGTCGAGGAATTCGTCGGTACGCACTTTGCGTTGAACGCGTGCCTTACTTTGCTGTCGTGTATGTTCAGCAGCGGGGTCGTCTTGGCCTTGACGTTGCTCTTTCCAGAGGACTTTTCCTGGACCTTCGCCCAAGTCGCGTGGGTGCTGGCAGCGCTGCACTTTGTGCGCCAACTGACCCTGACTTCAGAGGCTCTGCTCAGAATGGATTTTGAGTTTGGGCGGCTTTCCCTCTTGCACGGGCTGGGGACCCTGTTGGCCCTGAGCAGCGCGCTGCTGGCGGCCCGCGCTGGGTGGGAAGAGTGGAGCCTGATATTGGGAGGGTGGACTACGTACTCGGTGCTCAGCGTAGTGTACGTGCTGTTTTTTTCTACTGCGACTTGGTATAGTCGTCCCCTGCGCCGCGCCTCTTTGCGTTTCGATTGGGTTTGGGCGCGTCGCTTATTGGGCTATGGCGTGTGGATCTGGGTTGGTTGGGTATTGCAGATTTTTATCTGGTGGTACGACAAACTGGTCGTGCGCTTGATCGCCGGCGATACGGCGCTCGCGCTCTACGAGACGGCGTGGTGGCTGGTGCAGATTCCCACCGCGGTCATCGCGCATATCATTCTCAACTACAGTAGTGCCCTGTACTCGCGGTATCGGCACGAGCGAGAGCGACTGGGCGAATTGTTCTCCAAGATGATCAGTATAGTGCTGAGGGTGTCGGCCCCGGTGTCCCTGATTTTGGTCTTCAATGCCCGCGAAATAACCACCCTTTTAGGCGACCAGTGGGCTGCGTCGGCTCGCATCGTGGTTGGGCTGGCGGCGTATGCGCTTTTGCGCCCGCTGCTCAGCGATGGATTTAGCCTGCTGTGGGCCGTAGGGGCGACGCGCCGGTCCGCGTACATAGTGGGAGTGCAGGGGGTGATGGCCCTTTTTGCCGTCCCCGCGCTGGGCGTCTTGTGGGGCACGAAGGGCGTGGCGTACAGCATGGGCGCAGTGGCTGGCGCAGGTTTTCTCGGCCTGTGCGTTGGTTTGCGCGCCTATGTGCGCGTCAATTGGTTCAAGGTATTGGCAGCACCGACCGTGGGATTGCTAACAGCCGCTGTCTGTGGATGGTCGTACGCCCGTTGGGCTTTGGATTATGCTGTGGGCGATTTTGCCTTGCGGAGTGGAATTATGGCGTTGGCTTATGCGGCCGTTCTCGGGCTGCTAGAGCACCGCACCATCGCCGAAGAGCTTGGGCACTTGCGACGCATTATGCGCGGGAATGCGGCACGAGAGCATTGAAAGCCAAACGAAAGACACCACAGGGGTTGTCCCGATGTGGGGTTTTGGCCGTTTATCGTGGATCGGTTCCAACTTTTAGGTCGCCGGCCGCGATCCGTGCGAGGGTCGCCGCGTAGAGCCGGTGTTCCACCGCTAGGACCCGCTTCTGCAACGCCTCGGGTGTATCCCCTGCTTCCACCGGAACCTTCTCCTGCGCCAGCACTCGCCCTTGGTCGTATTCTTTTTCTACTAGGTGTATCGTCGTCCCGCTCTCTCGCTCCCCGGCGGCCAACACGGCCTCGTGTACTCGCATCCCGTACATGCCCCGCCCGCCGAACTTGGGCAACAGGGAGGGGTGGATATTCAAAATCCGCCCCTCATAGGCCGCCAGTACCTCCGCCCCCAGCTTTTTCATGTAGCCGGCCAGACAAATCACTTCTACCCCGTGCCACCGCATCGCCGCCAGAATCGCTCCCCCTAGCGCCTCTCCGTGCGTCTGCGCGCTCAGGTGGTACGCCGCAATGTTTGCCCTCCGCGCCCGCACCAGCGCCCCCGACTGCGAGTTGTTGCTAATCGCCACGCACGGCTCGGCCGCTAGCGTTCCCGCTCTACAGGCATCGATGATAGCCTGCATATTCGACCCAGTGTGCGAGGCGAGAAATCCCAGTTTTAGCATCTAGAGAATGTCCAGGACTCGCTCCGGTGGTCGCCCAATGCGCGCTTGGCTTCCTTTGACCACGATCGGCCGCTCGATCAGGATAGGGTATTCCACCATCGCCTGAATGAGCTGTGCCCGGTCCGTCACCTTGGCCAACCCCAGCGCTTGGTATTCGTCCTCTTGGGTACGCATTAGTTCCCGGGGTTCCAGTCCCAGTTTTTGCAAAAGATCGTCTAGAGTCTCGGCATCCGGCGGCGTCTGTAGGTACTCGACGACGTCCGCCTCCACGCCTTGCTCGGCCAACAAAGCCAACGTCTGCCGACTTTTCGAGCATCGCGGGTTGTGGTACATCGTTACTTCGGCCATTTTCTACCCCTGTTGAATGTTTGGTTTGATTGCCACCCGCAAAAATTAATACCTTGCTCTCATGCCTACAATAAACCGATCGATCAGCCCGGCGACGCCAGCCGACGCCGAATTCTACCAGCAAAACGGCTATATCCGCTACGAGCGATTCTTCTCCGCAGAGGAGATAGCCCCGCTGCGCCAAGCCATTGACCACGCCATCGCCACGCATCGCGCCCGCATCAAAGGGGCCGAGCGGGATGGCCGCGTCTCGGAAGACTACGAGCGCGTCTTCAATCAGATGGTCAACCTCTGGACCGACTACCCGGCCGCCAAGGAAGTCGCCTTCCATCCGCGCTTGGCCGAGACCGCCCGCCGCTTGAGCGGCTGCCGCCACGTGCGCATGTACCACGATCACGCAATGATCAAGCCCCCCGGCCAAAAGAGCAAGGAAACGAATTGGCACCAGGACGCTCCCTATTGGCCCATGGACCCGGTCGGCGCGCTATCGGCGTGGATCGCGGTGGACGACGTGACCGCGGACAACGGCTGCCTCCACTTTGTGCCCGGGTCTCACCAGTACGAGCGGCTCGAACCGATCAAACTCGGCGTTGCTGGCGATAGTATCGTCGCCAAAATGAAGGAACGGGGCTACGATGTGCCCGAGCCGGTGACCATGGGTATGAAAGCCGGCGGCGTTACCTTCCACCACGGCTGCACCTTCCACTACGCCGGTCCCAATCAGACCGCTGCGCCGCGCCGTGCGTTCGCCATTATCTACATGCCCGATTACACCACGTTTACCGGGACCCACGACGCGGCTGGCGCGGCCGACGAAATGGAGGCCGGCGGCCCTTGGGACCATCCGCTGCACCCCATTCTGGCGGACGATTGAGGAGACTACCGCGCCGACGGATTTGACGGCAAGGGTCCGATCGCCTGTTCACCCTTCCTCCAAACGCAACATTACCGTGTCGATAAAACCGCCCTCCACATGGCGCGAGGCCAATGCAGCAGCGCGCTGAGCAGCCGTAGCAATTCCCACCCCTCGGTGCAGACGATGCGCCAAATACGCGGCGAAAAACACATCTCCAGCCCCTGTTGGATCAGCCACCGTCGCTACCGGAGCCGACGCAAACTTCGTCCGCGGCCCCTTCCGACTTGCCACCCAGCCGCCGTGTGAGCCTTCGGTGACGACCCACTCTGTTACCGAGCAATCGCGCATCAACTGTTCCAGCGTCAGGCGGCAATCGGCGAGCACGAGTCCTAATTCGGTACTATCAGCTTTGACACAGTCCGCGCGTTGCAGGGCGGCATACAGACTGCCATCAACCCCTTGGTACACCTGCGTCCCCTCAATCCGCCGCACATAGCCTTGGATGTCCAAGCTCACCTGAAAGCCAGCCCCGATTGCCGCTAACACTTCGGGGCCAATATCGTTAGGGTGTAGCGGCCCCAAATGCACGTGCTCCACGCCGGTGAGCACCGGCCCGAGTTGCGCTGCGGCAATCGGCGCGGCACAAGCAAGCAACTCCTGACGCCGAGTATCGCCATCGACGTAGTTGACAAAACAGGTCGTCGCCGCGCTCTCACCCGCATAGACTTCAATACCCCGTTGCTGCAACATCGCCAGCATCGCTTGGTCAGCCGCAGCAACGTTGGTCAACACCCGCGTCTCCACGCCCAGCTCGGCAAAAGTCAGCCCAGCATACGCGACCACCCCCCCGCGCTTGTACGCGCCTACGCCGCCCTGCATCACGCGATCAATCGTTGCCGAGCCAATGACTGCCACTGTGCCCATATCAGACTCTATTAGGTCGGCGGCTCAAAAGAGCACATCGGGCTGTAATCCATTGTGTCGTCATATACAATCCCTTTGGCTGCGGCCACGTCACCTTGGGCCGCTGTTTATTTTTGCTAGGCCGCGTCATCGCTCGAGACTTGCCGCACAGTGGCGCGACTGGAACGCAGGGAGCCCATAAGCGGTCGTTGTCTTCGACTATGTCTGTGAACAAAAGCAAAGGAGCTTTCCATGCCGCCCCGAATGGCGCACTGTTGATGAACTGTTGGCTGGGAGGATTTTGCCGCGCTACCCGGCAAAGGGCAACCCCTCGACCTGAGTGCTTACTTTGCCAGCGGCCCCGAACACCGCATCGCCGGCAAGCCGCTCAAGGACAACGTGGTTTTGCCCCAAGCCTTGCAGGACCGCCGCGCCGCCGAACAACTCGCACCCAAGCTAGCCAAACTCTAGCGACGCAAAAGGACTACCTGTCGGCGTTAAAGGCCAAAAGTTGTGCCCAAGCTCCGGGCTTGTGCCGCTTCTTCCCCGACCGCCTTCGGCCTACCGACTTAGCCCGAATATTTCTCTGAACCAGTGGATGCGCCTTTGCCTGACCGCCGTGCCTTTCTCGACGGTGCCAGACACTACAACCGCCGCCATCGCCGAGTACCTAGCCTCCCGGTGCCGAGCCAACGCTTGCGTCGAGTGCCTCAACCAACAAGTGGCCTTCTCGCGGCCCTTACCCGCCATTACAAGGCGGCGCGTCCCTCGCTCTGGTGGCGGCTTTAAAAAAACAGCCGCATGGCCGTCTCGCCCAACACCTGCTCCTGCTCCGCCTCGCTCAGCCCCAATTCCTCGGCGAACACCGCCAGGTGCTGGGCGTAGGTCGCTTTTTCCAACCAGTGCTCGCACGGGAAGTCCGATCCCCAGATACAGCGCTCGGGGCCAAAGGCTGCGAGCAGGTGGTGCAGTTGCGGGTGCGTATCGGCGAAGGGGTACTCCTGCTGCGAGCTAGTCACCGCAAAGGTGAGTTTGGCGTGGAGTTGGTCAAATCGCGCCAAGGCCGCTGCTTGGCGCACTGCCGCGTCCTCAATCCCGTTAGCCGCCACCGGATAGGCGCAGTGGTCCAGCACCACCGGGACGTGGGGGAACCGCCCCAACAAAGCTGCCAACTCGCCGAGTTGTTCCTGGCGCAAATGGGCACAGATTACCGCGCCGACTTCGCCAGCCCGATGCCAGAGCCGATCGGCCCCAGGCTGGTCGTATCCCGCAGGCGCGGCTTCGACACGGACTCCCTTGACGTTGTATTCGGTCACCAGCCGCTCCAGCTCGGCGGGGCTATCGTCCCCGGCTGGGTCCAACGTGCAGACCCCAACCGTCCAGTCGGCATTGGCCCGGGCCGTATCGGCCAACAACCGATTGTCCCAGCGATAGGCCGACCCCGTTTGGATCAGCACCACGCGCCCGACGCCATTGGCTTGGATCTCGCGCCGTATATGTTCGATGGACCCCACGCCCGGCGACGGCCGGAAGGGGCCCTCTTTCATAGGGTATCGCGCCTCGTCCTCGTGGTAAATATGCGCGTGTGTATCGACGATCATCGCCGGCTCCTTTCCGTAGTCTATTCAAGTGAAAATAGTGGAAATAAAGAAGAAACAGATAGCTCAAAACTTGCCCGAATCCAGCCGCTAGGTACACTTAGTGGTTAGTGATTAGTGGCCAGTGGCCAGTTCCACCCCCCGGCCCATAGGTGCGGGAAACGGGTCGCTGACCGTGGTTAGTGATTAGTGGCCAGTGGCCAGTTCCACCCCCCGGCCCATAGGTGCGGGAAACGGGTCGCTGACCGTGGTTAGTGGTTAGTGGCCAGTGGCCAGTTCCACCTCCCGGCCCATAGGTGCGGGAAACCGATCACTAATCACTGATCACTGATCACTAATCACTGACCACTATCCTGCATAATCCATGCGTTTATATCTAAAGCGGGTCTCGATCGCCTTGCTGCTTTTGGCACCGGTGCTGTGCGGTGCCTTCGCCCTGACATCGCATCCCGTGGAGCCACATCCCTACTTTGCATCGGGGGACGTCTTGGTCATTGCCCATCGAGGTGGCAAGGGGCTGGCACCGGAAAACACATTGGTGGCCTTTGTTCGCTCGGCCGCATTGGGGGTTGATGTGCTAGAGATGGACTTGCGCCAAAGCAGCGACGGCGCGCTCATTGTCCTGCACGACCGACGCGTTGACCGCACGACCAACGGCCAAGGCGCAGCCGATAGCTTGCGCCTCGCCCAATTGAAACAGTTAGACGCCGGCTACCGTTTCAGTCCAGACGGCCAAACCTTTCCCTATCGCGGCCAAGGGATCGCAATCCCCACCCTAGACGAGGTATTTACAGCCTTTCCCAACATGCGCTTTCTCATCGAAATCAAAGACGACTCCGATGCGCTAGTACGCGACTTCTGCCGCACGATCCGGCGCTTCGAACTAAGCGAGCGTGTCATCGCCGCATCGTTCCGCAGCCGTCCCTTAGCGAGCTTGCGCCAGACTTGCCCCGAAGTAGCGACTTCGGCTTCTTCATCAGCAGGAATGTCCTTTGTCTTTCTCCACTGGCTGAGGCTTGACGCGGCTTATCACCCCACCAGCCAAGCCTTTCAGTTTCCGACCCACTTCGGCGAGATCGACCTGATAGACCGGCGCTTCGTCGCCCGCGCCCACGCCCACAACATTCAAGTCCACGTCTGGACCGTCAACGATCCCAACGCCATGCAGCACTACCTAGACCTAGGCGTTGATGGCTTAATCACCGACTATCCCGACCGCCTACTACGCACCCTGAACCGCCAGCCCGCAGAGGAGGCACCATGGGCGACACAGTAGCCCTGAACGTACAACACCTGACCAAAACCTACGGCAGCGGGCCAAATGCCCTGACGGTCCTCGCCGATGTGAGCTTCGCCCTTGCGGCTGGTGCCACCTGCGCGGTTGTCGGCCCCTCGGGCAGCGGCAAAACTACGCTGCTGGGATTGTGCGCCGGGCTAGATCGCGCCAGCTCGGGATCGGTCGCGCTCGACGGCGTGGATTTAGGCGGTCTCGACGAGGACCAGCGCGCTCATCTCCGCAGCGAAAAGGTTGGCTTTGTCTTCCAAAACTTCCAGCTCATCCCCACCCTCAGTGCTCTCGAAAACGCCATGGTGCCGCTCGAATTGCGCCGCGAGCCAAACGCCCGCGAGTGCGCCGTTGATCTCCTCGACCGGGTCGGCTTGGGCGATCGGCTGCACCACTACCCAGCGCAGCTTTCGGGGGGCGAGCAACAGCGCGTGGCGCTCGCGCGGGCCTTTATCAACCGCCCCGCGCTCCTCTTTGCCGATGAACCTACCGGCAACCTCGACGACGACACCAGCGGCAAAGTGCAGGACCTGCTTTTCAGCCTCAACGAGGAGTCCGGTGCCACTCTAATTTTGGTCACCCACGATCTGACGCTGGCCCGCCTCACCCAGCGAATCATCCGCCTGCAAGGTGGCCGGGTAGCCGACGATCAGCTAGGCAGATGATGATCTGGCTCGGCAAAATGGCTTGGCGCGACAGCCGCAGCCACCGCGGCAAACTGCTGCTTTTTATCTCTTCTATTTCCATCGGCATCGGTGCGCTCGTCGGCTTGGGCAGCCTCAGCTTTGCGCTACAAGGAGCAATGGACCAACAAGCCGCTGCGCTCTTGGGAGCCGATATGGCGCTAGTGAGCCGCCAGCCCTTCACGCCCGCCACCGAAGCACTCATCGACTCGCTCGGCGGAGTTCAGGCGCGCCAAGTTGCTTTCAATTCCATGATTTACCTGCCCAAGACCCAGAGCACCCGCCTCGCCCAGATCCGCGCCCTCACCGGTCCTTTCCCCTTTTACGGCGAGCTAAAAACGGCACCGGCCGAGGCCGCACGCAGCTTCCGCATTCAGCCGCAAGCCCTCGTTGACGAGGCACTCATGTTGCAGTTTGGGGCTGCGGTCGGCGATTCGATCGAGATCGGTGACACTATCTTCCGCATCGGTGGTCGGCTCCTGCGCGTCCCCGGCGAGAACAGCCTCTTCAGCGACATCCAGCCGCGCATCTATATCTCAATGTCCTACCTCGACCGCACCCGCCTGATCCAACGAGGCAGCCGGGTCACCTACACCGCCTTCTTCCGCTTCGCCGAGCGGGATGTCCAAGCGCTAGCCAAGTCCATCCGCCCGCACATCCGAGGCGACCGCCTCCGGCTCGAAACCATTGCCAGCCGCAAGGCGCGGCTCGGCCGCACCCTAACCAACCTCTACCGCTTCTTAAACCTCGGCAGCTTTATCGCTCTCCTGCTCGGCGGCGTGGGCGTGGCCAGCGCCATCCACACCTATACCAAGCAGAAATTGCCTACCGTCGCCGTGCTGCGCAGTCTTGGTGTCCCTGCCCGTCAGACCGTCTTGATCTATCTAATCCAAACCGGAGCCATGGGCTTGGTCGGCTCGCTCGCCGGTGCCCTGTTCGGGGTTGGGGTCCTCTACCTGCTTCCCAATGTCCTCGCCGACGTGCTGCCCCTACAGGTCGAGCCGCGCTTTGATCCCCTCGCCGTATTGGAGGGCCTCGGCCTCGGCGTCGGCCTGTCGCTGCTGTTTGCCGCTCGGCCGCTGCTGGCCATTGGCAAGACCTCGCCGCTTTTGACGCTGCGTGCCTCCTTTGAAGACGCTCAACCGGCCGACAGTAGCCTGCTGCGCTGGGCTTTGTACTTGGGAATAGTCCTGACGACCGCGATTTTTGCCTACAGACTCACCGGCGTCTGGTCGTTGGCCCTTGGCTTTGTCGGCGGGGTTGGAGCCGCCTTCGCGCTCTTGATCCTTACGGCTCGCTCAATCATCTACGGCACTCGGCGGTTTTTTCCCGCCTCTTGGAGCTATATCTGGCGTCAGGGGCTAGCCAACCTCTACCGGCCCAACAACCAGACTACGCTGCTAATGTTAGGCCTCGGGCTGGGAACCTTCTTGCTCAGCACCCTTTTCCTGACCCAGACCAACCTGCTGTCCCACATCAAAAGCGTCGGCTCCGACCAAAATCCCAATGTCGTGCTCTTCGACATTCAAACCGACCAGCGCCAGGAGCTAAACGACCTTGTCGCGGGGATGGATCTGCCGCTCTTGCAACAGATGCCCATCGTCACCATGCACATCCACAGCGTCAAAGGCCAACCCGCCCGCGCCATGCTCCGCGATACCACCACTAGCAACCGGCGGCGCGGCAATTGGGCCTTTCGGCACGAGTACCGCGCGACCTATCGCGATTTTCTCACTGAGACCGAAGAGATCGTCGCCGGCACGTGGCGCAGCCAACCTGCGGGCGATACCCTCTACGTCTCCTTGGAAACAGGCGTCGCCTCCTCTTTGGGCGTTGGCGTCGGCGACTCGTTGACCTTTGACGTCCAAGGGGTGCCTATCGAAGTGGTCGTCGGCAGTCTGCGCCGCGTCAATTGGCAGCGGATCATGCCCAACTTTTTGGCGGTCTTCCCCCCCGGCATTCTCGAACCTGCGCCACAATCCCACGTCCTCGTCACGCGCGCCGCCACGACCGAGCAAATGGCCGCCCTGCAGCGGGCCATCGTGCGCCGGTTCCCCAACGTTGCGGTCATCGATCTTGGCAGCATCCTTAGCACGGTCGATGCCATCCTCGACAAGGTTTCGCTGATGGTCCGCTTTATGGCCTTTTTCAGCGTCTCTGTTGGCCTGATCGTGCTCGTCGGCGTAATCGCCAGCAGCCGCTACCAACGCATTGAGGAAAGCGTCTTGCTCAAGACCTTGGGGGCTAGTCGCCGCCAAGTGGGAGCAATCATGGCACTCGAATACCTGTTTTTGGGAGCCTTTGCTGCGGCGACGGGAGTGATCTTGTCGCTGGGGGGCGTCTGGGCCTTGAGCCGCTATCTTTTTGAGATCGGCTTCGCGCCCAACTACCTGCCCGTGCTCCTCGCCTTTGCGGCGGTGAGTTTGCTAACGGTCGCCGTCGGCATGATCTCCGGTCGCGGCGTCCATACCAGCCCACCGCTGGAAGTTTTGCGCTCGCTCGGTTAGCGGCGCAGCTTCTCCAGCACCGGCCCCAGCGTCGCCCATACGGTCTCGGCGACGATCTGGTGGCCTTCGGCGTTGGGATGGTTGCCGTCGGGTAGGTTCAGTGCGGGTTGGTCACCCACGCCCTCTAGGAGGAAGGGGATCAAGGCCGCGTTGTTTTTTTTTGCCAACGCCGGGAAAATCGCTGCAAACGCCTCTGCGTACTCCGCGCCCAAATTGGGCGGCATCTGCATCCCGGCGATGACCAAAGCGGCTTTGAGATTTTTCGCTTTCACCCGCTCGACGATTTGTTGTAGGTTGGCGTGAGTGTCTTTGGTATCCACGCCGCGCAGGCCGTCATTGGCTCCCAATTCGAGGACAAAGACGTCGATGGGGCGGCGTAAGAGCCAGTCAATGCGGCGCAGCCCACCGGCTGAGGTCTCGCCGCTAAGCCCGGCATTGAAGACTTCAAAGTTCCAGCCGAGCGAATCGATCCGCGCCTGCACCAAAGCCGGAAAAGCCTGTTCGCGGTCGAGGCCGTAGCCGGCGGTCAGGCTATCGCCAAAAAAGAGAATGACGCGGCTGGAGTCCGCCTCCTCGGCATAGACGCTGCCGCCGAGTAATGCCAAAAACAACGCGATGTATTTCACCTTGTGTTCTCTCTTAGTTTTGCTCGTGCGCCTCTTGATTATTGAAGCGAAAAATCCGCTGCGCCCGCGCCGATAGCTGGTCCATAATCTCCGCATCTCCACCGGCAGCGGATCGGCCGCCTGGTACTAGTAGCCCAAGGTCGGGAAGTGGCGGTGGTACACCAGCGACAGCATGGTGCGGTTGGGCGTGGCCGGTGCCAGACGTGCATATCGCGCACCACAGTGGAGCCAGCCGGCATATTGGTGCGAGCTGACGGCAAGGTCAATGCCCGCTCTTCCAAGCCGCCCGCTCGCCCCATGTCTGCCGGGTCTATCGTGGCCTCGTGATCCGTGATCAGATGCGTGCCCGGCCACACCTGTGTGCTGCCGTTTTCCTCGGTAAAGTCCACCAACGGAATATTCACGACCATCATGTGCGGCGGCATGGCAATGGGCAAATCGAGGAAAAGATGCAGTTGGTCGCGGTGGATGACCTGCGTCTTTGGCCAGTTGGGCACCGTGGCGTTGCAGTGATAGGGCAGCTTGGCCCAAAAATCCTCGCCGAGCATGACGTCTAGGATCTGCACGGCCCAAGGGTTTTCAATCGCCAGCGGATCAATACAGGGCAGACGCAACAAATCGCTCGATGCCCGGCCTTCCAAATGGCCGTCCCAAGCCTCGCGCATCATATCGCACCACGCCCGATCCATGGTTTCCTCCAAAATGCCCGCTTTCGGCACTTGGCACACCGCCTCGGCCAAGGTGTCGGCGGCGAGGTGCTGCTGTTCAATTTCTTGTGGCGATAGTTTCATACTCTGCCTTCTGTACCTCCAATTCTCGTGGATTGATAGAATATCTATATTAGCCCCATCCGCATCGCCGACCGCCTGAGCATTTCCCCGGAGCCTGCATGCAAACTACCATCTTAGGCCGCACCAACCTAACCGTCTCGCGCATGGGGCTAGGCACTGGCGGCCACAGCCGACTGGGGCGCCACACTGACCTAACCGACGCCCAATCCGCCGACCTCGTCCGCCGCGCCTTAGACCACGGCGTCAACTTTGTCGATACGGCCGAAGGCTATGGCACCGAATCCATCGTCGGCCAAGCCCTACAGGGCCGCGACCGCACCTTTGTCATCCTCTCCACTAAAAAATCCACCCGCCACGAGCAGGTCACACCCGACATCTTGCGAGCCAGCCTCGACCAGAGTCTAAAGCGCCTACGCACCGACTATATCGACCTCTACAATCTTCACGGCGTCGTTCCCCAAGACTACCCCTATCTCGTCAACGACATTTACCCTGCGCTGCAAAAGGCGCAGCAGCAGGGCAAAATACGCTTTGTCGGCCTCAGCGAGATGTTCAACGAAGACTTCGAACACTCCATGCTCCAGCAGGCCCTCGCCGACGACCTGTGGGATGTCCTGATGGTTGGCTTCAATCTGCTCAACCAGACCGCCCGTGCCAACGTCTTCGCGCAAGCCATCGCGCAAAATGTCGGCATCCAGATCATGTTCGCCGTTAGAAAGGCGCTTGGCCACCCCGACAACCTGCGCGCATTTACCGACGCGCTCGTCGAAGAGGGGCAGCTCGATCCTGCCGACCTCGACTTCTTTCCCGACTTCCTGTTGGCCGAGGCTCCGTCGCTACCCGACGCCGCCTACCGCTTTTGCCGCGACGAGCCCGGCGTCCACGTCGTCCTTTCTGGCACGGGCAACGCCGATCACCTCGACGCCAACCTCGCGTCTTTCGCCCGTCCGCCGCTGACGCAAGAGACGCGCGACCGGCTCATCCACATCTTCCGCCGCGTCAATTCCACCACAGGGCAAGCGTTGTAGCCCTTATCACCGGCCCTGGAATTGTCTCGCCTGCTGAGTCTTCGGCCCATGCCCGTTCGATAGCCGCAGAATCGGCCGCGTCTTCAAGCGCGGCGACCATGCGGCGGTACTCTTCAATTGGGACGACGGCGTATTCTGGCTCGCCGTCCTTCTCAACGATCTGCACATCCTGTTCGTTCATCGGTACGCTCGTCCTCTCTGGTCAATCTTTGCCACCAGCAATACCTTTCGCTCGTCATTGAGAGAGTAGATCATGGGGTTAATCCTCAGAAAAAGATGCGATTGGAATTTTATCGGCCCCGGCGCGCTCCGGCGTAACGACATCGCCTACGGAGGAGACGGGCAAAATGATAAGAAGCGATTGGCAAGACAATCATCGACCGCATCCGCTCAGCCCCACAACGCCCTGAGCCGAGGCAGCAAAATCTCCGCGTCGCGATCGGGAATATGGCCTTCCCAAACCCGGTTCTCCTCAGGCGTCGAGCGGTTGTAGGAATCCTGTAGCAAATCAGGCAGGCTGAGAGTGTGGAAGCGGGTCTTGAAAAAGCCATCGGCTGACAGCACAACGCTGCGATACCCCAAGGGAAAGCCGATCAGACAGGCTGTATCGACGACTAGGTAGTCGCGGTAGGCGGTGATGCGGTTGATGTGGCGGTGGCCGGTGAAGGCGGCGACGATAGCAGGGCTTTCGTCGAGCGTTTTGACCAGACGAGTCGCGCCTTCGACTAGGCCGCGGTCCCAGTCGAAGTCGGGCAGAATCCAAGTGTGGAGAACGAGCAGTAGGGCATAGCCATCGGCTCGGGCTTGAGCAGCGGCAACGCGCAGGGCCTCGTCGAGTGCGTTGCTCCAGACACCGGCCCCTTTCTCAAAGACATCGCAGGCGTGGAACACGTTGGCCAGTGCCAGCCGCAGGCGTGGGGCAGCATCGACGACGATCAGCGGGTCGGGATAGGAAAAGCGGGCGGCGAAACCGGCGAAGGACCCGCTCTGGGCGTCGCAGTCGTGGTTGCCGGGTATTGAGTAGAAAGGGGCTTCAATCCGTGCGAAGGCCGTAGCCGCCTCGTCAATCGAGCGCAAATAGGTCTCGGTGGGCAGGTCGAAGGACGCCCCGCCGCAGAGAAAGTCGCCGCCGTGGACGACAAAGTCGAAATCCTGCGCGTTGAGGGCCGGGGGTATCGCGTTGAGCACCTCCTTACTGCGGGTGAGCATCTTGGGCGCACCGTAGTCTTCGGGGGCACCAGGGTAGTGGTGGGTATCGGTGAGGAAGGCAAAGCGGACGGGCATGGAAACGGCTCCTTGTGCGGAGGATTTTCTTCGATCTATACGGCACGTTGTTGCGAACGGTCTTTGACCTTTGCCGCGAGGGGTGGGATGTCGTTCGTGTCTCAAACTTGATGCCGGACAACTCGCCCGATGAAGATAGTATCGAATTCGTGCGACGCCGAGGAATGCTCTTGTTAAATCGCCGACTCGGTATGACTTATATAGGAGAGGTAATCGAGGACGAATCTTCTGCACCTCGACAAACCCCCCGGCTTGGAGGCTTTTGCCGTCGGCAGCCAAACGCGTAATTATATTCTCGCAGAGGCGATTAGCAAATGTCCTATATAGACATCATTCCCCTAAAACGGGCCACCGGACTACTCAAAAAGCAGTGCGAAGCCGCCCTCGCTCGGGTCGGGCGCATTTGGGACATCGTCTCCATTATGAGTCTCAACCCCCGGGCCATGAAGGTTTCACTGGATTTTTACAAGACCCTCATGTACGGCCCTTCGCCCCTGAGCGAGGCCAACGCAAGTTTCGGCCGAGAACCATTGCGTGTACTGAATACGCGCCCACGCCCTCCGGGCCGAGGTCGCTCGCGATTTTGCCGTTGAAGAAGGAACCCCGGCCGACCGTGCCCTATGCGCTTTCGCCGAAAAATTGACCCAGCGACCACAGGAGTCAACCGCTGAGGATATCGATCCATTGCGTCAGCACGGCTTTGTCCACGACGCCGTCCAGATCATCGGCTATTTCAACATATATTAATCGCGTGGCAGATGCCTTGGGCGTCGAGCCTGAATCCTTTATCCGACCTTGGGAAAAATCCGCGACTACTCCCGACTAGTCCAAAAAAGAAGCAACCCACAATGGCTCCTGTTAAACTAGTAGTCTTTATTCGTATTTTCCGGTGCTGATACCACGACTACCGGATCGACCTGTTGAACTAAGACGCCAAATACAGTTTGCGAAAAAACCGACATCCACGAGCCGGTCCGTGCCCCAAATCGTCGTTGAAAATCTAGTCAAAACCTACCGCATTGCCGAGCGCCGCCCCGGTCTTTGGGGTGCCTTCCGGGGCATTGTGCAGCGCTCGCACCGCACGATCCGGGCTTTGGACGGCATCTCTTTCTCGCTGGAAACCGGTGAACTGGTCGGCTATATCGGGCCAAACGGGGCGGGCAAGTCCACCACGGTCAAAATTCTCTCCGGCATTGTCGTGCCCGATTCCGGGCGCTGCGAGGTCCAAGGCCGCGTCCCTTGGCAGGACCGCATTGCCCACGTCAGCCGCATTGGCGTGGTCTTCGGCCAGCGCACCCAATTGTGGTGGGATTTGCCGGCCATTGAGTCCTTCGATCTGCTACGCGACATCTACAAAGTCCCCACCGCCGCCTACCGCCGCCGCCGCGACGCGCTCATCGCCATGTTGGAACTTTCTTCCTTCCTCGACGTGCCTGTGCGCCAGCTCAGCTTGGGCCAGCGCATGCGCTGCGATCTGGTGGCGGCCCTGCTCCACGGTCCGGGCTTGCTCTTTTTGGACGAGCCGACCATTGGCCTCGACGCCGTTTCCAAATTGGCGATGCGCGACTTCATCAAAGAACTCAATCGCCAAGAGGATACCACCGTCATCCTGACCACCCACGACATGGACGATATCGAAGCCCTGTGCAACCGGGTCCTAGTCATCGGCGACGGCACCATCCTCTCCGACGGCAGCCTCTCCGATTTGCGCGCCCGCGTCTCGTCCGAGCGCCGCCTCATCGTCGATCTGGTCGATGCCGCAGCGACCATAGAAGACGAGGCCGCTCGCGTCGTGCAGCGCGACGGCCCCCGGGTGCATCTTAGCTTTGCCCCCGAATGCATTTCAGCCGCAGCCCTCATCAGTCGCATCACCGCCCGCCACGAGGTGCGCGACCTCTTTGTGGAAAACCCGCCCATTGAGGAAGTGATCGCCCAACTCTACCGGGATCGCCCTTGATGCGGCCCTACCTGTCCGTCCTCAGCGCCCGCATCCGCATGTTGCTGCAGTACCGGGCTGCGGCCCTAGCCGGCATGAGTACGCAGCTATTTTGGGGACTCATTCGGGTGATGATCTTCGAAGCGTTCTACCGCACTTCGACCCAAGCGCAGCCCATGACCTACGCCGAGGTGGTAAATTATGTCTGGCTTGGTCAGGCCCTGTTCGCCCTCTTGCCTTGGACTCCCGACAACGATGTGCGCACCATGGTACGCACAGGCACGGTGGCCTACGAGTTGGTGCGCCCCGTCGATTTGTACGCCTTTTGGTACAGCCGCGCCCTCGCCAACCGCATCGCCCCCACCCTGCTGCGTTCGGTGCCGCTGTTTTGTCTAGCCTTCCTCTTCTTCGGCCTGCAAGCTCCCGCCTCCCCGGCTGCGGCTGCGGCTTGGGCCTTGGCCACGGTGGGCGCTGTCCTGCTGGGCGGAGCTTTATCCAACTTGGTCAATGTCTCCTTGTTGTGGACCATTGCCGGAGAGGGTTCCATGCAAATACTGGCGGTGTGCATCTACGTCTTTTCGGGCATGGTGATCCCCTTGCCGCTGTTTCCCGACGCGTTCCAACCCATACTCGACTTCATGCCTTTTCGCGGCTTGGCCGACACCCCTTTCCGCCTCTACATGGGGCACATTCCCGCGTCTCAAGTCTGGTCAGTGGTGGGGCATCAGCTTGCGTGGACGCTAGCACTTGTGGGGTTGGGCCGCTTCCTCCTCTATCACGGCACCCGCCGCTTGGTCGTCCAAGGAGGCTGAAGTCGTGCTCGATGGACTGCGCCTGTACGGCCGCTATATCGGCATTTCCTTCCGCAGCCAAATGCAGTACCGGGCCTCTTTTGTCATGCTGTCGGTGGGCCACGGCGCGATGACCGGCTTGGAATTCTTGGGCATCTGGGTGCTCTTCGACCGCTTCGCCGCTCTCGACACTTGGAGTCTGCCCGAAGTGGCCTTTTTTTACGGCCTGATCAATATCGCCTTTGCCCTGTGCGACGCCTTCTCGCGCGGCTTTGACTTGTTCGCCTCCACGGTCAAAAGTGGCGACTTCGACCGCTTGCTGCTGCGCCCCCGCAGCACGGCCTTGCAATTGGCCGGCCAAGAATTGACCCTCAAGCGCATCGGCCGCCTCACCCAAGGCTTGGTCGTCCTGCTGTGGGCCTCACAGGCCCTAGAGCTAGCTTGGACGCCGGACAAGCTGCTCCTCGCCTTGCTCACCGTCCTCGGCGGCGCTTGCCTGTTTTACGGTCTCATAGTCCTGCAGGCGACGCTGGCTTTTTGGACCACCGAGAGCTTGGAAATCGTCAATACCGTAACCTACGGCGGCGTGGAAACAGCGCAGTATCCATTGGCTATCTACCGCGCGTGGTTCCGCCGCTTTTTCACGTACGTCATCCCCCTCGCCTGCGTAGGCTATTACCCGGCCTTGGGGATTCTGGAGCGCCCCGACCCTTTGGGTTCAGGCCCGTTATTCCAATGGCTGGCCCCGGTCGTGGGCCTGCTCTTTTTTGTAATCTGTCTGCGCGTCTGGCAAGTGGGCGTGCGGCACTACCGCTCTACGGGAAGCTAACGGAGTGCCCTATGGACATTGCCGCTAAGGCACTAACAGTCCGCCTTGCCCTTCGGCGTTTTATGGGATATACTTTGGATATACATCACATCTTATATAGAGGTTGGCCAAGTTGAGTACGATACAGAAGTGGGGAAATAGCCAAGGGCTTAGGTTGGCGAAGGCGATTCTCCAAGAAGCGCAGCTAAATGTGGGCGACGAAGTGGATATTTCCATCGAAAACGGGCGAATTATAATTGAGCCTACGACTAAAGTTCGCGGGAGATATGATTTGCAGGAGTTGCTGTCAAAGATGCCCAAAGAGTACCGAGTTGAAGAACTGGATTGGGGCGGACCTATTGGGAAAGAAGTCTGGTAAATGCCCCGTTATATTCCGCAGAAAGGGGACTTCGTGATTTTGACGTTTGATCCACAGGCGGGACACGAGCAAAAAGGGCGTCGCCCCGCATTGGTAATCAGCAACACGCTATTCAACAGGCACACCGGACTTGCTATGGTGTGCCCGATAACTAAGACAAAAAGGAATATCCCCTTTCACGTGGAAGTTCCAAGCCAATCACCCCTTACAGGGTATATCATGGTCGAACAGATCAAATCCGTCGGTTACGCAAGCCGCAAAGTAAAGTTCGTTGGGAGAGCCTCTGGATCCATTCTCGACGAAGTTTTAAGCCTTCTAGACGCCTGCCTATACAATCCGGTCCAATAATGAGCCAGCCCAAACGCATCGCCCACGCCGATCTGGAACAATTCTTTCTCGACGCACTCGCAGCCGTAGAGGTGCCGCCGCACGTAGCTGCGGTCGAAGCCCAAGTCGGCGCTGAAGTGGACCTGCACGGCGGCCATACCCACGGCGTCGCCTTATTGCCCTCGGTGATCAATTATATCCGCCGGGGAGTTTTGACGCCCGATCCCCACTTTGAAACCATTGTCGATTACCCAGCGTCCCGGCTGATCGACGCCGACGGCGGCATTGGCCGCTTCTCTTCGGCGCAGGGAATGGATTGGGCACTCGAACGGGCACGGCAATACGGCGTGGGTACTTGCGTCGTCCGCAATGTCGGGCACTGGGGACGCGGGCATAGCTACGCTTTGCGGGCCGCCCGCGCCGGGCTAGTCGGCCTAGCCTTTACCAACGCGTTCGCCAACTTTCCTGCCTGGGGTACGCGCGTCCCTTCCCTAGGCAACAATCCCCTCGCCATTGGCATCCCCACAGCCGACAGCGAGCCTGTGGTCCTCGACTTGGCCATGACCCAATCCTCCATAAGCCGCGTGCGGCAGGCCGAAGCCGCCGGACGCAGCATTCCCGAAGGTTGGGGCCTAGACGAGCGCGGAAGGCCCACTACAGATCCGGGTGCTCTGCTGCAATCGTGGCGCTTTTTGCCCATGGGCCAGCACAAAGGCTCAGGACTAGCTTTTATGGTCGATCTGCTCACCGCTGGACTGGCCGGCAGCCTCCTCGCTTTTGAGCAGGGAACCGAGGGTCGGCCAACGGATTCGGCCGGCGGCTCCACCAAGTGCTTTATTGCCCTCAAGCCCTTTGGCGACTGGCTGCACGACCGCAACGCCGATCTAAAGGCCCATATTAAATCGGTGGAGGCAGCACCCGAGCAGGGCCTGGTGCAGTGGCCGGGCGAGGGCAGCTACCAGCGGCGCGCCGACTACCTAAAACACGGCATCGCCCTCGAAGCCACCTTGGCCGACCAAGTAGAAGAACTGGCCCGCGATTTGGAGATACCAATCCGCTGGGCTTGATATGGGGCACATTCTCGCGTCCCGAGTCTGGTCATCAGTTCGCGTGGACTCTGGCACTCCCCCTTACCGCCGCTCCCAACTAACCCAATAGCAAAAGGAGAAACCCGCCATGGCTCCCGTTAAACTATTAGTATTCGTCGGCACGGAAGGCATCTACCACGACCACGAAGGCCAGGGCCGCTACCTGACCGACCTGCTGAGCCAAGACGACCAGATCGAGGCCGATTTCTCGCGCGACTACGAGATTATGGCCAACGGCCTCAACGCGTATGACGCCACGCTCTTCTTCACGGATGTCGGCCACTTCACCCAAGCTCAGGAACAGGGGCTTTTGCGCTTTATCGAACGCGGCGGCGGCTTCTTTGGCCTACACACTGCGGACGCCTCCTTCCGAGACAACGCCGGCTACCACCAGATGCTCAACGGCTTTTTCGACGGCCACAGCCCGTACATGGATTTCACTGTCACCATCTCCGACTCCGACGATCCCATTGCCGCAGGCCTCGAAGACTTTGCCGTAACCGATGAGTTGCACTATCTCAAGCACGACCCAAGCCGATCGCATCACCTCATGCACGCCTATGACCCTAACCGCGGCGAGACCCACGTCATGGCCTATCATCACACCTATGGTCAGGGCCGGGTGTTTTTCTTTGCCTTGGGCCACGATAAGGCGGTGCTGGAAAATCCCTCTTTCCAAGAAGTTGTGCGCCGAGGTGTCCTGTGGGTGGGCAAGAGGTTGTAATTATGCCGCGCAGACACTATCTAATTGCGGGAATGCAGAGGATGCAGACAAGCTCCCGTCCTGAGAGCCGAATTAGAAAGACAGTCAATGACTGAAATACGAGGAGTTTTTTTCGATCTATACGGCACGTTGTTGTGCTATGGCGATATGGAGGCCGCAGGAGAAAGTTGGTTCCATTCCATACGCCGCGAGCTGATCGTTTGCGGCCGTGCGTTTGATGAAGAAACATTGATCCGGGTATGTAAGGAATTCTTGATCCAACCCGAGCCGTCAGTACAGGACGACGGACTAACCGTGTACGAGCGTCGCATCCGCGAGTTGGGCTTAGAGCTAGGCTTGGAGTTGGAGTTGGAGGAATTGCGGTGGATCAGCGCGGCGAGCGTGGCGGCGTGGCACGCACACACGCCGCTCGACCCAGAGGCCAAAAGCGTACTGGGCGAGCTGCAAGGCCGCTGCAAGCTGGCGCTGATCTCCAACTTCGATCATCCGCCGCACGTCCATCGGTTGCTGGACGAGCTGGCGTTGCGTCCCTTTTTCGACGCGGTGGTCATCTCCGGCGATGTCGGCGTCAAAAAGCCCGACCCGGCGATATTCGTCCCGGCGCTGGAGCAGACCGGGTTGGTGGCTGACGAGGTGCTCTTCATCGGCGATTCTCCGGAAGACGACGTAGCGGGAGCCAAGGCTGCGGGGCTGCGGCCGGTGTTGATTCGGCGGTCACTCGGCGCGGATGAACGGACGGAGGACGGGGTGCGAGTGGTCGCGGGGTTAGGGGAAGTGGTCGGGTTAGTTGGTTGAGGAGCGCAGCAGTTGCGCTTTATATCCTAAAAAGCTATCTGAAAATTCCGAGTGCGCCCCAGCGAGAGCGCATATACGCCGACTTTAGGCGGTGCAAACGTGGCGGCTCACCGCGCCTTTAGGCGCGACAGGCCGTTAGGGGTTTTCAGACAGCTTCTAAAGAAAGGGAGCATGATGGCAACGGGTGGAACAGTTTTACAAACGGGCGACCCAGCAGCTGTCGGCATGTCGGCCGCACAACTCGAACGGGCCTTCGGCCTGCTCATGGCCGCTATCGAGGCGGGCCAGATCAGCGCGGCCTCGCTGACAGTAGCGCGGCACGGCCAAGAGGTCTTTGCACGCGGGGCCGGCCAGCGGAAACCTAACACGGGCCAGCTAGTCGATGCGGATTCGATCTTTCTCCTCGCGTCGATCACCAAGCCGGTCACAGCTTGCGCACTGATGATCCTCGTCGACCGCGGGCTGCTCTCGCTCGAAGACCCGGCCGCCTATTACCTGCCCGAGTTCACAGGCGGCGACCGGCCCGCGGTCAAGGTCCGCCACCTGCTGTCGCACATATCGGGTATGCCCGACATGCTGCCGGAGAACGTCAGCCTGCGGCGGGCGCACGAGCCGGTAGCGGTCTTTGTCGAGCGTACCATGCAGACGCCCCTGCTCTACAAACCGGCAACGGATTTCCGCTACCAAAGCAAGGGCATCCTGCTGGCGGCCGAGATCGTCGAGCGCGTCAGCGGCCAGCGGTTGCGCGATTTTGAACGCGAGGAAATTTTTGCGCCATTGGGCATGGAGCGCAGCGAGCTGGGCATAGGCGATTGGGCGATTGCAGATACCGTGTGGTGCGGGACAGACACCGAAGAGGACGAAGAGTTGCGGAGCTGGGGGTGGAATTCTCCGTACTGGCGCGATTTCGGAGCACCGTGGGGGGGGATGCATAGCACCGGACGCGATCTGGCGATCCTCTTGCAAACCATGCTCAACGGCGGCGCGTACGGCGATCGGCGCATCTTCAGCCCGGCTGCGGTCGCGGCAATGACGCGGGACCAAAACGGTGCGCTCGACGCGCCGTGGGGTCTTGGGTGGGGCGTGTGCGGAGCGCGGGTGTGGGCCTTTTGGGGCGATCTAGTGTCGCCGCACACGTTCGGCCACACCGGGGCGACCGGCACGGTGGCGTGGGCGGATGCAGAGCGCCAGCTAAGCTGCGTGGTGCTGACCAACCAGATGGTCGCCAATGGAAGCTTGTTGCGGCGAGTCTCCAACGCGGTATCAGCGGCCGTGGAGGAAAATTAGTATCCAAATCCCCTCCGAGTCCTGTCAATCTTAAAAATTTAATTTTTTAATTTTATTATTGATTTTTTAAATCATATAGCTATAATTATGTCTAAATTTAACTCTTTGGAGGTATGGTCATCAAAGACTGGAAAGAGCTGACCGATCTGACGAAAGGGGTGCGTATCGTGGTGGAGCGGGTTTCCCTGCCGGACAGCGACATCGCGATTGAAGGGCAGTTCGATCCGCCTGTTCTGGCGCGTCTTTCCGCCGAGGACCAAGTATTCGTAATGGCCTTCGTCCAGGTTCACGGCTCGATCAAGGAGATGGAGCGCGTATTTGGCATCAGCTATCCGACGGTCAAGAACCGGCTGAATGCCATTGCCGCGCAGCTACAGTTCGTCGAGACGGTGCCTCGGACCACGGCATCGGCTAGCATCCCACGCTCAAATCCTCAATCGGCGGCAGTGCTCGACAGCCTACAGAGCGGCGAGATCGACGTCGAAGAGGCCGTGCGGAGGCTCTCCTAATGCTGCCGCCGATGTTCCTGAGAGTACGGGTCCAGGATGACAAGCGCCGTATTCGGCTGTGGATTCCGCTCATAGTGCTATGGCCGGTCATTGCCGTCGTGGTGCTTTTGGGGACGCCTATAGCAGTACTAGTAGCGGCGCGCTCGGAGCACCGCGCTTGGGGCCGTTCTGTCCTGCTGGCCGGACCCTTGCTTTTGTACGTGCTTGCCTCGTTGCGCGGCCTACGCTTCAACGTAGCCTCCGGCGAGGATCGCGTGTTCATTTCAATCGACTAGGAGGCTGTGATGACTCAAGAGCGACGCAGAGTTCTCGACATGCTCTCGGAGGGGCAGATCACCGTAGAGGAAGCCGAGCGTCTCTTGAAGGCACTGCAAGGCACCCACCGCAAGACTCCCGAGGAGCGCGAAGCGTCTCGGGCCGGGTCAGCGAACGATAAAGGTGCCGACGGGAAGAGCTTTGAAGCCTTTGATGAGTCCTTCGCGGAAGGTTTTGAAGCCTTAGAGAAGTCTTCCGCGGAAGGCTTTGGAGAGCCCGAAGAGCAACCCAAGACGGCCATGCGCGACGACACTTTCGCAGTGGGGGCCAACCCACGCCTCGTGGTGTGCGGATTCAATGGCCGCATCCGAGTCCATGCTGGCGAACCCGGCTCGATTCGCGTGCGGACGAGGCTGAAAAAACCGCACGGAGTTAAGTATAGCGCTGTACAGGAAGGCGACCTCGTCAAGATCGAGGCCAAGCCGGATCGGCAGCCCGAGGGATTCCTGCCCGGACTCTCCCGCCAATCCTCCGGAGCAAACATAGAGGTGGTTGTGCCCGTCGCAACTAGCGTTGACTTGACGACTAGCAACGGGCCAGTGGAACTCCAAGGGACGGAAAACAGTGGGGTGGTGCAGACCAAGAACGGGCCCATAAGGGTCGAACAATTCAAGGGCGACCTAAACGCGACGAGCAAGAACGCCCCAATCGCGGTCAAGACGTTCTCAGGCTCGGCAGTGCTCGCCACCTCAAACAGACGCGTGTCCATCGAGGACGCACACGGCCACTTCGATGCGCAGACGACCAACGGGACGATAAAATTTCAGGGCAGTCTTGAGGCTAAAAGCCACAACAGGCTATCCACCTCGAACGGCAACATCAAAGTAGCCCTAGACGCCGATCCGAGCCTCAAGCTAACGGCTGCGACGGTCAACGGGCGAGTCCTCTGCGGGGTGCCGGGCTTTGTCGCAGCGGTCGAGAAGCGCCACAAGCTCAAGGGAACGGTGGGCGCAGGCGAGGCCGAGCTAATCGCCAAGACCGTAAATGGCTCCATTGCGATTCAGTAGCCAAACGCAGCAACGAACAGGAGGCCAGCCATGAACGAAAACAGCAGACGCGTACTTGAGATGCTAGCGGAGGGCAAGGTGTCGGTCGATGAAGCCGAGCGCTTGATCTGTCTCGTGGACGAGGAACCAGAGGCGACCGCAGCGGTGCAGCAGCTAGCGCCTCCCCGCCCGGGAACGGCCCGGTATCTAAGGGTTACCATCAGCTCAGACGGGGAGGAGCACGTCAATGTCCGAGTGCCACTGGCACTGATCAAGGCCGGAGTCAAGCTGCACACCCTACTCCCGGCGCAGGCAGCTACGGGGATCAATACGGCTTTGCAGGACCACGGCATCGACGTTGACATTAACAGCCTACAAATCGAGGACCTCGATCCGCTCATAGACGCATTGAGCGAGATCGAGGTCAATATCCAAGACGGGGACGACAAGGTGCGGGTTTACTGTGAGTAGCGGATGCGCGCAGTTTCCAGCACATCTACCACTACAGCCTGTCCAGCCTGCCCGAGTCGGATTTTCGCCCGCGCTTGGCCGACGACCGGGTAGCACGGCTAGGAGGCAGCGGTCCTAGACTCGTATAGCCACGCCCATCTCGAAGAGACCAAGGCGCGGATTGAGGCCGGCTTGGAGCGGAGCCTGTAAGATGGGGGACCGTTCCGACGCTAATATGGGGATGCAGATGGGTGGATTGGGTGGATTGGGTGCGCTGCTATCGCCGCCGACAGGCGCTGAAGGCAGACGCCTTCTTGGTGCGGATGGATACAGACGCCGCGGTCCGACCGGCGCTAGAGACGATGGTGAGCCGGTTGTGCCTCCTGCTGGAAGGTGGAGTTGGCCTCGGGCCGGGCACGCGCTCAAGTTGCGCAGCACCTTGTACTGGTAAGCCGTCCTCCTCCAGCAGAAGCGAGTTTAGAAGAATGACCTAGAGGAAATAACATGTCCGAGACGCGCCTTAGCGAACAACAACTCAATTATTTCAATACCTTCGGCTATCTGTACTTCCCCGGTCTGATGGCCGATTGCATAGGCCGCATTACCGAGGAATTTGAGGCCGTGTGGGCCGCGCACGGCAGGGGGCACCACGGCAAACAACACGAAGGGCAAGCGCGTTCGTGCATTGTGCCCTTTCCCGACCAGAGCGAGTACTTGAGCAGCTTGCTCGACGATCCGCGTATCCACGATATTGCCGCCAGCATTTTGGGCGACGATTTCAACTACACCAGCGGCGACGGCAATTTCTACGTCGGCGATACACGCTGGCATTCGGATGGGTACAACGGCGAGCGCATTCCCAGCATTAAGATTGCTTTTTACCTAGATCCGCTAACCAGAGACACGGGCGCGGTGCGCGTCATTCCGGGCAGTCACCGCTGCGGCGATGCCTATGCCGATAGCCTGCAAGAGGCTCTGCCCGATAGCGAAGCGGCTTGGGGTGTGGCACCCAACCAAGTGCCGTGCCAAGTAGTGGAGACTCAGCCGGGCGATATTGTGGTATTTTGGCACAATACCAAACACGCCGCTTTCGGTGGCTCGCAGCGGCGACGCATGTACACGATGAATTTCTACGAACACGTGCCCGACGAGCGCCTAAAGGACTTTCAGAACGCGCTGGCCAACGAAGGGCGGTTCTGGATTGACCGCATCCACGGAGAGGCCATGTTGTGCACCGCAGGTCCAGAGCGCATAGTGCATTTGCAGCAGGTCATAGACAACGACTTCAAGGTCGCGGAGGTGCATCAGCGTCACCGCCGGGAAAACGCCGAACCATCGCGGGGGTGATTCACCCGGCCTGTCGCATGGGCAGCGACGCGAAACATGGTGCTCATACCTCCTTTCCCCGAAGCTGAGTAGACAGGTAGTGTATTCATTTGAAATTCAAACGGATATACTACCCAACAGACGGCCCGAACTCGTCCGACCGGACTCCTACACATTGGAATCTCATCGCTATGTCCAGTTCTCGTGCATTTGTGGTCAGAAGCCGTAGTCGGACTTCAGCATTGACTCGTCCCTCCACCTCGGACTGCTCTGCTCGGCCTGCCGGATCCGCTTCGCCAGGCAGGAACAATTCTGGGCGAGCACCTCGAAGATGCGGTTGGCGACGATTCGGTGGCCGAGGTCGTTTTGGTGCACGCCGTCGTAGTGGACCATCCAAGGTGCTTCACCGCTCGCGGCCAGCAGATCGACGTACAGACAGTCGATTTCCGCCGCCACTTCGGCCGTGGCAGTGCTGAAGTTCCTGAACAGGGGCAGATCGGCGTGGCTCCAAGTCTTCCCCCCAACGGTGAAGTCAGTCGTGAAGTAAGGCCCGATCAACAAGATGAGCGGGTTCCCGCGTTGGCGCACGCGCCCCACGAGCAGGGCGAGGTCCTCGCGGAACTGGGCCAATGGCGTACCGCCCCGGGCGTCGTTGAGGCCGTAGGAGACCGCGAGCAGGTCCGGGTCGTGGGAGAGGACGTGTCTGTCGAGGCACTCGTCGGCCGCCGGCTTTCCGCTCTCCTCGTACGCCGGGCTGCGCCTTGGCATCGATCCCAGAGTTTACGACCCGCATAGGCATGGTCTGGAAGCCGTTGATGAGTGTGCCGAGGAGAGGCACCCAGCAGCGATCTGGAGCGGTGCTCCAGCCGCCAGCAGTGGTGCTCTCGCCGAGGGCGACCATGCAGCGAAACTCCTCGGCGCACCAGTCCTTCTTCATCGTCTTCGTCAAAGAACTTGCGGGTTGAGCCTAGTCAGACATTGCCGAGAGTCACGGCGCATGCCGGAGGGATGGGCTAGCGGTATGCGCGTTCTGCATAAAAGGATAACGCCGCGTTGCCAACGGGCAAGGAGGAGGAGACACCCAGCGACCATGAGAAGAGGAGGTCATTGCCTCACAGCAGCTCCGGCCGGAACTCCACGGCGTTGAAGGCCTTTTTCCGGTCGCCATCGTCTTCCACCTCAAACTCGATGATCGTGCCGCGCACCCTGAGATGGGCAAAGTCCGCGTTGGACATCACCCCGCCTCTCGCCGTGCGCAGGTCGGTAATGTGCAAAAAAATATCCTCGCGTATGGTGTCCAGCCCCAAGTCGATCTGCGCGGTCAAGAACCCGTAACCCTTCTCCTCGTTGACCGCGTGTAGGATGCCGCGCAGGCGCTGAGTTGTATCGCGCTCAGGGAACAGAATGCCGGGCACTAAGTACCCAGAAAAATGGTAATCTACCTCTTGGCGCAGTTGGGTGCTGGTGTTCATAAAAGATAGTAGGTCGACTCGCTTGCCCCGGTTTTGCAGGGCGCGCACCAAGCGCACGAAGTCGCCATCGCCAGTGCCCAATAGCACGTAGTCCAAATTCTCCGACTGCAATAGGGCATCAATTGCCAGCTCTAGGTCGGCGTCGGCCTTGACGATGGTCTCGCCTTCTGACGTGAGATAGCGCCGCACTTCCTTGAGTATCAGGTGGTAGCCCTCCCGCCGCGCTCGATTGCGATACGTTTCCCTCTTTTGGCGGTACTCTGCGTCCATGTTTTCGCGCTCGCGGTCAACGGCCATATAGGCATTGGCCCGCACTACGACCGCCTGCTGAGCCTCCACTAGGGCCTTGACCTGGCGAAAGCGGATGGCGTAGCCGCCGCAGCGGTTGAGATTCTCCATATCGAGAAATATGCCTGCTTTTAGCACGTGTATCCTTAAAGTGATGAGAGGTAAGGAGCGACCCCGTAGGGCATCCCTCGTAGATGCCCTAGAGGTGTCTCGTCTCTAGACGTGAAAAATGTACAAGTCGCGGGAAGGCAGCGGCAACTCTACCCAAGCGCCGCCTTGGCGGTGGCTTTCGGCTACGGCGATGGTGGCTTCTGTGATGTGGTGGGTCACGTCGATGTGGCCGCGCGTGGGTTGGCCGGATTCGCGCGCCGCTACCAAATCCTCCAAACAGCACTGCGTCGTACTGCGCGGCGTCACCGGATCGACGGGCATTCCCTCCCACAAGGCGCTCCGTCCTTGCACGGCACCGGGCTGGCGCAGCAAAGCGTCGGCTCCGTTGTTGCACGAGCGGATCGCGCCCTCTGAGCCGATGACCTCGAATTCCCACGGGGCCGCTGGAATGGACCACGCCTCGACGCCGTTGGCAAAGCGCAATTGATAGGTGGCCAAGGGGTCGGCCGGAATGTGATTGCCCTCGACTTGCAAGCTGCGAGGCAACAGCTCGCCGCGCACAGCTTCAATCGCCGGGTCGCCGATGAGATAGGACACGGTGTCGATCGAATGGATGTGCCCGTGCATCAGGCTGGAGCTGGCGTAGTGAATCACGGTCCGGATTTCGCCGACCTGACCAGCGGCGACCGCGTCCTTGACCACCTCGTAGCGGTTGTCAAAGCGGCGCAGGACACCCGTGTTGAAAAGCGCGTTGTTGCGCTTTACGGCGTCGCGGATTTCGTCGGCGCGCTTCATGGAGCTAGCCATGGCCTTTTCGAGGTAGATCATCGGCACGCCCATATCGGCCACCGCCACCGCTAGATCGGCGTGCGAGTCGCCGCGGAAACTCGCGTCCGGGGCCTCTCTGGCGGGTTTGGGCAAACAGGCCGCTGTGCAGATGGCCACGAGCTCGGGCTCTTCGCGGCGGATCATGTCTCGGAAGTCCTCGTACACGGCGGCACCCCAGCGGCTTTGAAAGGCATCGCGCTTATCCGGCAAGATATCCGCTCCGGCCACAAGTTCCAGCCGCTCGCTTGCCTTGGTCGCGGCCGCTACCGAATAGGGCAAGTTGCCGTGCCCTTCGTCGTCGATGGTGCTGCCCATGCGCCCGAGGCCGATGATAGCTACGGTGTGCGCATTCATGGTGGTCCTCCTTTCTATACAGCAGACAACCTACTCATCCCACCAACACTTCGCCAGAGCCTCCCGCACAGCAACAAGTTTCGGCTCCTAGAACTGTAGCTTACCTTGACAGTCTATTAAGCTATCGACTCTTTTTACAGCCGCACGACGCCCAAGCGGTCAACTTGCATCCGCGTCGCCTTGGACGACGAGGACCAGACTGGAGACAGCATGACACAAGCACACTTGCCCCGCCTAGGCCCGCGCAAGTTTCAAGACCCCGATGTCACCGCCAACGGAGAAGAGCGTGCTTGCGTAGCGTTGGCGCGGCTGGAGACTTTGTGGTTCAACACCGGTACTCTCTGCAACCTAGAGTGCGCCAGCTGCTACATGGAGTCGAGCCCGCGCAACGACCGCTTGGTGTACCTCACGGCCGCAGAGGTGGCGGCCTATCTCGACGAGATCGAGCGCGACCGGCTAGGTACGCACGAGATCGGCTTCACCGGCGGCGAGCCTTTTATGAATCCCGAGATGCTCGACATGCTCGAGGACGCACTGGAACGAGGCTTTGATAGCTTGGTGTTGACCAACGCCATGCGACCGATGATGAAGTGCGCCGACGGCCTGCTGCGGCTGCGCGAATCGCATGGCGTGCGGCTGACGATTCGCGTCTCCATCGACCACTACAAGCCAGAGCTACACGAGGAGGAGCGCGGCGGGCGCTCTTGGGCGCCGATGATCGAGGGCTTGCGCTGGCTTTCCGATTGTGGCTTCCGCTTAACAGCCGCTGGCCGCATGCTCTGGGGTGGCGAAGAAGGCGAGTTGCGCGCTGGCTTCGCCCGTCTTTTCGCCGACCTCGGCGTGTGCATTGACGCGGACGACCCCAGCCAACTCGTGCTCTTCCCAGAGATGGATCCCTCCGTTGACGTGCCCGAGATCACCACCGGCTGCTGGGACATCCTCAGCCAGTCGCCCGACGACATTATGTGTGCCTCATCGCGCATGGTCGTCAAGCGCAAGGGCGCGGATTCTCCGGTCGTACTCCCTTGCACGCTGCTGCCGTATGACGCGGCCTTTGAGATGGGCCGAACCCTAGCCGAATCTTGGGGTCTGGTAAAACTCAACCATCCGCACTGCGCTCAATTCTGCGTCCTCGGGGGCGCTAGCTGCTCAGCCTGATTAATCCAGCAACTCGATCTGCTGTTGTGCGCTCAGCCGCTGGGCACACAACAGCAGATCGCCGCGCTCTACCCTGATCTCGACCGGGTTGGCGACCACCTCGTTGGAGATGCCGTCGCGCACGCCCGGAATGAGGCTTTCGCACCGCAAGGGCCATTTTAATCCAAACGTCTCAATACCCTCGGCCGCGCCGTCGAGTGGGCACAGGGAAATTTTCTGGCCAAGGGCGGCGCGGAAGCGGATGCAGCGGTCGATGAGGCGGATGTCGCAGTAGTCGTCCACGAGGCGCAAGGCGAGGCGGTCGGCAAAAGTCTTGAGCAGACTCAAGTTGCCCAGCAGGTGATCGGTACGCCGTCCCGTAAAACCGAGAAGGATGGCTTGAGTAACGCCCAAGGCGGCAGCGTGGTTGAGGACCTTTTGACCATCCGTGCCCACATCGCCCTCGGGGTCAACGAGGATGACGCGGTCGGCGGCGAGGGCGGCCTTGCTTTGGCGGCTGACCGAGTCGAGGTCGCCGACGACGTAATCGGGCGCGTACCCGTACGCCGAGGTGGTATTGGCTCCGCCATCGGCGCACAGAATCAGCTCGGCTTCCCGAGCGCAGGCGGCAAATAATGCTCGGGAAGGTGGCTCGCCGTTGCCGACGATCAGAGCAGACCGACCGCCCACGGCTTCAGTTTCCCAAGGAAGAAAACCGCGTCGTCAGCCGCAGGCCAATCTGGCGCGGATCGCCGTAGCTTTTGTAGAGCTTCTTGTCGTAGTTGGGCGGCTCGAGGCGAAAAAAGAAGCCTCTCACCGCGTAGCGCTGATCGAGAAGGTTGCGGCTCCATAGCTGCATGGACCATGTATCCCAGTGGTAGGAAATATGGCCATTGACCAATCGGTAAGGCTTTGAGACTTGGTCGTGGCTATCCGAAAAGAAGAACCGATCCATGCCTACCACCTCCCAACGCCCTCCTATGCCCGACCGGTGGCGATACTCGCCCCCCAAGCTGAAGGTGTATTCTGGCGCGTGGGCCGCGGCCCGGTCTCCTCGCGTCTCAGGTCCTTTATCGGTCTCGAAGGTATAGGGATCCACATGGGTTTTCAGGTATCCCAGCGAGCCGAACAGATGCACTCCGGACAGCGGCCGGTAGCTCTGTTCTAGCTCAATACCGCTGCTTTGTCCCCTAGAGGCATTGTCTATGAAGAAAGAGAAACTATTGGGATCGTCGGGATTCTGCTGCCTAGACAGGCTGACCTGCTGGTCGAAACGCAGGGTGTGGAAAAGCGTCAGCGCGGTCCCCCCCCCCCGAAAACCCATTTCGAGATTGGTGGTGTACTCTGGATCAAAGGGCCGGTCGCGATCGCTCAGACGCGGGTCCTGATTCACGCCGCCGGCTCGGTAGCCCCGCGAAACAGCACCATAGATGCTCCCGCTAGGAGCAAATCGGTAGGTCAGAGCGAGTTTGCCGCCTGCCAGCCACTGGGCTACATCGAATCCTACGCTATGTTCGTTCTCTGTGACACCTTGGTAAGAAGTTGAGTTGTGGTCCAGACGAAGATTGAAAGCCAACTTCACAGCGTCGCCTAGATCCCGGCTGTACTGACCGTAGAATGCCAAGTTGTCCACCTCAAAAGTGCTGTTGTGATCAATGGGGATAGAGCTGTCAAACACCCAGCTAGTGGCATCGTCCGACTCTCTGAGGGCTTTGAAGTATGTCCCTACAATGGCCTTTCCATTGCCGCCCAGAGCACTCTTGAGCAGGCGCACCTCCTCGGTGAAGGTCGTGCGCTTTCTGAGGGTTCGGTCGAAGAAGTCATTGGTCCATCCATCCTGCTCGGGATCTAGGTTGTAGGGTTCCCGACGCCAGTACTCTTCGTCGTTGCCCCAATCGCCGTCAAAGCTATACTCCAAGTCGGTCTCCGAATAGGCCGTGGTCGAGACTAGGTCCAACCCCAAACCTTCAAGGGGGACCTCTCCCTTGAGAGAGAAGGCGGTGGTCTCTTGGTGATCCTTGCCTGGATTGTCGGAATGGGTGATCAGCTCCTCGTTGTTGTCGTGGGCCCAGGCATCGTAGCCATTGTTCAGGTTGGCGCGAAAAAAAGTGCCCAGTAGCTGCAGGCCGCTGTCGAGAGTGTAGCGCACTTTGGCACGGGCGAAGTTTTCCCACCGACGGTTAGAGTCGTCTCTATCCAGAAACATATTGCTTCTGAAGCCATTGGACCTAGCTTCGTGGTAGCCGGCGCGAATAGCCAGTTGCTCATTCAGCGGCACATTGACGGTAGCGGCGGCGTGCAATAGGTCGTCGCTACCCCGGGACACGGTGACCCCGTGGCTAGGGAGCGGAGATGGATCAGTCGACTGCAGGCTGATCAGGCCGGCCATGGCGTTGGGTCCGAAGATGGTCGATTGCGGCCCTTTGAAAACTTCGACCCGATCTAGGTCGAACAGTACCCCGGCCGTGCCCAAGCCGCTCAGATCCACGCCATCGAGGACAAAGCCGACCAAGAAATTGGGCGGCTTTTCGCCAGCGAAGTGGCTGTTTTCCCCCATGCCTCTGATCTGGAAATAGCGAGGCCGGGACGTGCCGCCAGACCAGTTGAGATTGGGCACGGCTGAGGTCAAGCTCTGAAAGTGGTGGCCGTTGGTCTCTTGCAGGCGGTTCCTGTCCAGCACGGTGATGCTAGCCGCTGCCTCGCTCAGGGTCTCTTCTACGAGCCCCCCCTCGACGATGATCTCTGGTGCTTTTAGGAGCTTGGGATGCAGGCGAATTACAAAGGATTCTGTTGTCGGCAACAGGCGCACCGTCTCGTACCCAACATGGGAAATAGTGAGCGAATCACCGAGAGACACCCTCGAGACAAAGCGGCCTTGGGCGTCCGTAGTGGTAACCCTATCCCCGGCCTGCACATTGGCCCCTTCCAAGGGGCGACCCGTAGCCGCATCCAACACTTGGCCGGGCACCTCCTCGGCCTGTGCCACAGACAGCACCGACAGCATCAATAAACCGGCCAGCAAGCTAGCCGACGGCAGTGAAATTTTCATAGATCTGCTCCTTTGTCTTGCATTTGCGGAGAAATTCCGTCGAGGGCGCACAAAAAAACCGCTCGCCCCAGATGGGCCAGCGGTGCGTACGCAGTGCGTACGACATCCGTTTCCCTACGCTGGCACGATCCAGTTCAGGTTAGAAGGGTCTCAATTCTCAGGCCCGCTGCCGGGCCACCCCCAACGGAAGCTATATTCTCAATGTCTCTACAATATAGGCTAAACCCCACCCGGGTCAATGTACGCCCATCACCTCGCCCTGTAAGAAAAAGGCGGCGCGACTTTCGCTGGGAGCCGCCAAGGATTTAGGCTACCCCGTGCGGTCCGCCACCAGATCGGGGTGGTTTTCCGGTTTCGGCACGACAATGCCGTTGGCGCACGGACTCGACGCCGCGTCATCTTGGGCCGCCGGTGCCGCCTATATCACTAGCCCGGCGCCAACAGATAGGCCACCTTCCAGAGAGTACGCACCACAAGCCGCCGGCAATGGGCGTAGCCGCCCTGCTCAGTAGAGAGTCGTTTATAATCCAAAGAAATGCTCCTTCAAGGTGAGATTGCTTCACTTAAGGCACAATAAAGAACCGTCATCGATAATTCTGTCAAGCTGCTGAAATGCTGAGGTCGATGGGGATGAGATCGAGAATTACTTTGCCGGGAAACGCTTTTTGGCGCAGATGAGAGGAGCAAAAACATGAGCGAGTGCCTGCCGATGTGCCGGGACCGCTGGCAACCCGGCTGGCACAAGGAGATACACGGAGAGCTTAAGGACGGTGCCATCGCGCATGTTTACGACGCGGATGGCAATCTAGTCGAAATCGAACGCTACGAATTCACCGGCGAGTTCTGCGGCGCAGAGCCGCTGGTCAACACGCGCACCGAAACGGCGAACGGGCAACTGATCTGCCGCGAGATCGCGCACCGAGTATCGGACACTACCCTCGACCTTCACGTCATCGACGCGGAAGGGACCTTACGTCTAACCATCCACCATAGCGACATCGACCGCGGGGAGCCGTTCACCATTCGGGAGGAGTGGATCGACCGCTGAGTGCTTAAAACACGTACTTCAGGATGCCGCCCGCTAGGTGGGAATCGTTGTCTTTCCCCTCGACGTACGTTCTGTAAAACTGCCATCCCAAGTCCAGGTCCATATAGTTGAAAGGCATGTTTACGCCCGCCCGCAGAGTCAACTGTAAATCCGTTCCTTTGTCGTCTATCTTTTTGGGAAGCAGTTCCGCAAAACCCAGCCCCTCCAAAGTCTCGATAAATGCCTGCGTCGGCAGCCAACTGCGGATCGCAGCGGGCGATGTGCAGAATCCGCTCGACGTCCTCCGGGGCTAGGAGGTTTTCGAGGATGAGGTAGCCATCCTCTGCAAACTGGCGCATCTGTTCGGCACTCAGGGTGAGATCAGTCATGGTTTTTTCCTCTACCTCTCCACAAGAGAAGCGCATCTTTGGTCCACCAGCTAACGCATAGGCATAATAGGGCATCTTTTTGGGACCTCTGTCAAGATGCTAAGAAGCTGTCTGCTTCACCGCGCCTTTAGGCGTGACAAATCCCGGGTGCGCCCCGATCGAGACCGACATGATCCGAGGGGTGCCAAAGGACAAAGTCGAGCAACTCATCGACACCATGGCCGTCAGGCGGATGGGCACCTTCGCCGATGTCGCGAACGTGATGGACTTCTTCTTGCGGCGGGAGAGCGAAAAGGTGACCGGGCAGGTGGTTTACCTCGGTGGGATTCCCAACTTCTGAGGCGCTGGCGGCCGGCAAGCGGGAGATCTGGCGCACCGTGGACTGGCGACCATCGATGTACAATCCGTATGGGTCGGTTTTTGAGCAACGGGGCTGACGATGCAATCCATTCAAACAGCGATTTTCGACAGCGAAATATGACCCTTGAAACAGTAGTCTACATCGCTGCCGGGTTGTCGCCAGCGCTCCTGATAGATTCCGGTGTATAGAAAGCCGTCCCCGGTTCGCGAGAATGTGGTTTTGTGGGAGCTTGTATCCACTGGGACATGTTTCGTTTCTAAGCGTACCCGGTTGTGGTCAGGATGGGGCAGATTCACGTTCAGAAAACATCCGGCTTCCAGTGTCTCGTTCAGCACGTTATCCAAAACCGGCTGAAGCCGTTCGGCGGCCAGCGGCCAGTCGATCGGCCGGCCTTTTACGGTATAGTGGGACAGTGCGATGGCCTTACAACCGTGAATAGCAGCCTCCCTAGCAGCGGCTACCGTGCCGGATTCGTACACATCCACCCCAAGATTCCCTCCATGATTGATACCGGAGAGCACCCAATCTCCGTCGGATGCTAGACTGCTGAGCGCCAGACGGGTACAGTCGGCCGGTGTGCCCCATATCCTGTAGCGTTCTTCCGTCAGTTTGTCCACGCTAATGGGCCTATCGGTTGTCAACTGATGTCCAACACCGGACTGAGGCTCCGCTGGCGCGACAACGACGACCTCGCCGCGCCGCGCCGCCAGACGAACTAGGGTCTGTAGGCCTTCTGCTTCGATGCCGTCGTCGTTGGTAACGATCAGTTTCACGGCAGTCGCTCTCTCACCCGCTCTACACCCAATTCCTCCAGCCGCGCCGCCATCTTCTCGCGCCCCGCACCCCCCTTTTTCATCATCTCCTTGCTATAAACGAACGACTGCTTCTCTCTCAAACTCATTTCAACTGTCATTCGGGGGTCCCTGACCGCAAGCAGGTCGTCCGGCATATAGCCAATGAATATCGTCCGTCGCGGATGACCATCGGTGTGCCGAGGGGTATCCTCTCGGTTCGCCCACATATCGTTACCCGCAATGTACAGGCACTCCGTCCCAGATCGCGCATGGTTTCCATCAAACAGGGATGCTCAATTAACTCCGCGAAGGTATCGTCCGCCTGAACGAAGGGGCTAAGCATCCGGGTGCCGTTCTCGGCGAAATGGTGGTACGCTGGTGCGTCTGCAATGACGCGGTTGTATGCCTCCTGTAGGTGCTCTATCTCATTCTCGCTCAGGCAACTCTCAAGACGATGAACCCGAATGTCCAAAACTGCCCGATTTCCAAACGGATAACATCGAATATGTCCTCCTTCTTGCAACAATCAGTCAATGTAGGCTTAGGGAACACTCTCAATTCTCTGGAAACGCGTACGTCTCCAACGCCGCCTCATCCACCTCCACACCCAAACCCGGCCGATCCGTAACCTTATAGTAGCCATTTTCGGGTTCGTACGGCTCCTTGAGCATCCGACTCTTGACCGCGTTGGCGTGATGAGCGTGCTCCATGATCATGAAGTTTGGACACGACGCCGACCACTCGACGGTCGCAGCAATCGAGAGGATCCCACCACCTCCGATATGCGGCGCAACTGGAATGTTATAGGTGTCGGCTAGCGTCGCAATCCGATGCCCCTCGGTAATCCCCGTCCGCGCGATGTCGTGCATCAAGATGTCATACGCCCTCCGCTCGAACTGCTCGCGCATCTCGTAACGAGTGCGCGTCCACTCTCCTATCGCCACCGCCATATCCAACGCCCGGGTTATCTCAGCTTGACCCGGGATATCCTCCGGCACCGTCGGCGACTCCAGCCAAGTGAAACCGAGCTTCTCGAGTTCACGACCCAGCAGTATCGAGCTCGAAACCGTCTGCCGCATGTGCGTATCGACCATCAGCATGATGCCCGGCCCGACGCGCTGCCGCACTGCGCGGCAAATTTCCGCGACGCTCTCCACATCCAACAATAAGTGCAACTTCAGCGCCTTGTACCCGTAGCCCACATGCTCCTCAGCCGCATCCGCAACCTTCATTGGGTCCGCGCCGCCGATCCCTGCGTAGAGCAATATCTCCTCTCGATACCGTCCACCCGCAATCTTGTGTACCGGCTTCCCGATGGCCTTTCCCACGATATCCCACAACGCGATGTCAGTCCCTCCGATAGCGTCGATGTAGAAACCTGTCGGATGGCCGCGCTCCCGCATCGCAGCATAGTTGCGCGTCCAAATTGCCTCAATGTCGAACGGATCGCACCCCATCACCAACGGCCTCACCAATTCGCGCACTATCGTCGCAGTGGTGTTGGGCGACACCGGCGACTGCGCCTCGCCCCATCCAACGATTCCGTTGTCCGTCTCAACCCTGACAACTGTGGTCTCGTGATGATGTGAATAGAGCGTTGTGAATGCCGAACGATCCACATAATAATCGCCGAACCCTTCTGACTTCTCGTCGGCACGTTCACTGATCCGCAGCGGGAACGCCCTAACATCGGTTATCTTCATCGATCTGCTCCGCCATGTTTCGTCGATAAACCTGAATGCATGGTAGCCTCCTTTTGGCGTTGTTGGATTTTGCCAGTAGAATTTTCGCTCATCGGTGACGCAGCCTCCCAAGAGCAAATCTCTGGTCCACGAAGAGGAATAGCAAACGGGGAAGTTACAGGCAGTTATCTCATAAATGGTTAAGAGGTGATACTTTAGCGGTATTCCCTTGGGGAGGTATATACATGACGCGATGTGTGAGGAAGCAGCCACTTTTGTGTCGCTCTCTATGCAGAATTAAAAACGCCGCGTCAGGTTGTGGCGTTAGACTGACTTGGGGCAGCATCGCTTGCAATCTGCGTGGCCAATTATCGTTATTCTTTAAACAGCGCATTGATCCCTTTCTACAGCAAAAAGGCCAGCCTCATGCCCGCACCCATCCTCCTGACCGACGCCCAAGTCCAAGCCTATCTGACCAATGGCTATATCACCGTGCAGACCGCTCACCCGCCCGCAGTCCACCAAAATATTCACCGCCAAATCGAAACCCTCTTCGCCACTGAGGGCAATCCCGGCAACGATATCTTCCCCAAAATCCCAGACCTATACCAAATTCTCCGCGACCCCGCTGTTGACGGTGCCCTCCAGAGCCTCCTCGGCCCCTCCTACCTCATCCACCCGCACCGCCACTGCCACCACAACCCCAGTGGGTCCAAAGGCCAAGGTATGCACCAGGACAGCTATGAAAACGACCAGAATGTCCGCCACCACCGCACGCGCTGGACGATGGCCTTCTACTATCCGCAAGACGTCAGCTTAGACATGGGGCCGACCGCGATTTTGCCAGCCACCCAGTACTACAATTCGTCTAAACAAGCCTACGAGCGGGAAGAACAGCCCCTCTGCGGCCGGGCCGGAACGGTGACCATCGTTCACTACGACCTCTGGCACCGCGCCATGCCCAACGCCAGCGACCGCGACCGCTTAATGGTCAAGTTCCTCTTCACCCGCATGGGCGAGCCGCGGGTGCCCTCGTGGGACCATCGCGACGGCACTTGGCAAACCGAAGGTACCGATTCACCCGCCGACCTGTGTCGCCGTGCCTACGACTGGATGCGCGGCACCGATGGCACCACAGCCTCTACGGCGGTTGCGCTCGACGAGTTGCGTCGGGCCTTAGACGCCGGTTCCGAAGCCGAGCGGCTGCACGCGGGATATGCCTTGGCCGCCCGCGGCGAGGAAGCAATGCCCGTCCTCCTAGACGCGCTGTACAGCGAAGCCGCTGCGCGTCTCGAAGCCAACCTAGCGACCGAACACACCAATCCCAGCCAGCTCGACGCGGTCTTCGCCCTTTCCGCCGTTGGCCGCCCCGCTGTGCCTTATATGGTGGAATTGCTCGACGAAAACGACTGGTGGCTCCGCGCCGCTGCCGCCGATGTGCTCGGCGACTTGGGCACCACAGCATCCAAAACCGTGCCCCAACTCACCTGTGCCCTCGACGACGAGGCCGAGTGGGTCCGGCGCAACGCGGTCGAGGCACTGGGCAATATCGGTCCGGCCGCCGCCGAAGCGGTACCCGCACTGAGCCGTCGCCTGCAAGATTCCGAGAGCTGGATCCGCCACAACGCCGCACTCTCGCTGGCCAAGATCGGTCCAGCCGCCGTCGAGGCTGTGCCCGCCCTGTGCAAAAACATTGACGACGAGGACCGTTACGCCCGTGCCAACGCCGCCGTGGCTTTGGAGCGCATCGGCGCGTAGTGCCTTGCCGATGCTCCGGTAGCATTTACTTTCCACAAAATCACAACGGACGAGGCCGCTCCGAGATTTTCTCGTTGACATGATTGCGCTCTTTCCGCGCCTTTTAACTTTTTAGCCCTTCTCAGGAAAGTGTCCATGACGACTGCATCGGCCCGGCCAGCGTTTGACGACGCCCTCCGGCACTACGCCGCAACGCTCGGCTTCCCATCCCTTTCGAGCTATGTCATCTGGTGCCGCAAAAACGACCTAGCGGTCCAGCGCGGCAAAACCGAGAACCAGCTCGCAATCGAGCGTCAACTCGCCGCCGACACCTTGCGGCCGGCCGCGCCGCACCCCGGCCGCAGCCACACCCCGGGACGCGCCCGCCTCATTGACCGGGCCTTCCGCGGCGAGATCCCTCCAGATGAGAGGTATCCGTTCAGCCAGAAGCTGGTCGCGCTCTTCGCCGCGGCCGAAGAGCCCAAGCACCGTCAAGCTCTCTACCGCCTGCTCAAGCACATAGAGCGACGCGCCGACCTTCTCGGCCTCAAAACGGGATTCCTCAATCGGCCGCGCGAAGAGGGCAACAACTACGAGGACGCCCTTGGTCAACTCGCCCGCCACTACGGCGACTGGCTCCGGCCCGTCGAGGAATGGCGCACCGACCTCCTCAGCCCTCGGGCGCAGTTCCGCAGCCTCACTCGGCATCTGCTGGCCCGCTACGAGGTGCCGCCTTTTATGGACACCGCCTTTCTCCAAGGAGACCTTTCGACGGCGCACCGCGAGCAGGAGTGGTTCAAGCACATCGGCATCGGCCAGAACATCCGCAAGGCCGACCTGCCGCTGCGGCTGACCAAGCGCATGGCACACCTTTTTCCCACCGCCAATCGACACTGGCCGATTTCGCGCACCCTGCGCTGGGCGCAATTCGCCGGCATGGGTGGACGCGGACGCACTAGTTGGGCTGTTTTATCCACGCGGCTGAAGAACTACCAGCGAGACGAGCCGTTCTGGGAAACGGCGATGCTCTTTTTTGCCAACCAACCCATGCTGGAACCCACCTACATCGGCCCAATTGTCGATTATATCCACTACCAGAAATTCGTGCCCCAGCAATTGCCCGGCCCCAACGGCCAGTTCATTGAGGGGCCGCCGGCTCAGCCTAACTTCTCGATGAAAGGCCGCAGCATCACCAAGCTGCTGCGTTTAGTTGATGAGTGGCACGGCGACCTCAATGCCGACGACTACGCCCTCGGCGAGGAAGAGGCGTGGGCGGCGTCTGGCTTTCGCGGATTCGAGTGGGAGGAAGAAGACGCATTCTCGGGCGAGCGCGTGCTTTGGTCAATACGCGAGTTATGCTCCGCGCTCGACCTGCTAGCCGAGGGGCGCGTCATGCACCACTGCGCCGCCTCGTATGCCCGGCGCTGCTCGGAGGGCGAGCGGTCCGTGTGGTCGATGCAGATGACCTACCCGGCCAAGCTGCCGCAGCGGATCCTGACCATTGCCCTCGACAACCACAAGAAGACTGTCGTCGATTATCGGGGGAAGTACAACATGCACCCCCACGACAACAAGCGCACCGCCAAAAAGCATTGGCAGGATCGGCCCTATCTCTATTATCTGCGGCAATCGCCGCGCGTCTTGCGCTTGTGGATGGAACGCGAGGATCTGCGGCACGACTAGCGAGGTGGTAGGCGCAGGTGATCGCAGGAGTTGGGAGGAAGGGTAGGCTACAAGGATCCTTTAAACAGGATTGTGCCCATGGTGGATAACCAGCTAACTAGTACGATGCCGATGGTCCAGCGGAAATAGACACCAAGCTTGTCGTGGAAGTCGCGCACGGTCGCGTCGTACTTATTTTGCAGATTGCGCTCTGACGCGTCGATTTTTTCGTGAAGCGTTTGAGCCGAGGTGTCAATCTTCCCATCGAGCGTTTGAAACGCCGCCTCCTGCTTCCCATCGAGCATTTGAAACGCCGCCTCCTGCTTCCCATCGAGCGTTTGAAACGAGGTGTCAATCTTCCCATCAAGCGTTTGAGCCGACGCGTCGATTTTTTCGTGAAGCGTCTGAGCCGAGGTGTCGATCTTCTCATGGAGAGCCTGAGCCGCCGCCTCCTGCTTTCCGTCGAGCGTTTGAAACGCCGCCTCCTGCTTCCCATCGAGCATTTGAAACGCCGCCTCCTGCTTCCCATCGAGCGTTTGAAACGAGGTGTCAATCTTCCCATCAAGCGTTTGAGCCGACGCGTCGATTTTTTCGTGAAGCGTCTGAGCCGAGGTGTCGATCTTCTCATGGAGAGCCTGGGCCGACACATCTAGCTTCTCACCGACGGCTCGCACGTCGCTCTCAATCAGCTCCAAGCGGCGGTTGATCTGCTGCAACACGTCGCGGGTGGTTATCTCAGATGTTTCAGGGGTCATCACACTATTGCTCCTCGCTTGGGGTTAAATAGTAAACGATAGGAACAGATAAGCAAAATGCGAACCACCTTTTTTATCTGGAGGGGTCGCTGCTGCGTAGCCGCTTTCTGTATCTAATGGCAGACAATGTGATCCCTCCCTTATACAGCCGACTCTCCCCTTGATAGCTGCCCGTCAGACCGTATCTTGTTCGTCGCCATGACAACAACCTTTCGCATCGGCGTCACCCGCGACTTTCTCAAGGCCGACGGGACCCTCGGCTTCGGCGATATTGGTCTCGACCTGCTCGACGAGTTCCCAAAGGTAGAGTGGGGGTTTTTAGCGGAAAACACCACCGAACTGCGCCCCGACCAGATCCGCAGCTATGACGGCTTGTTGGTTCTCGCCTCGATAGTTAGTGCCGAGACCTTGCAGGGAGCGGACAAGCTAGCACTCGTCGCCCGCTTCGGCGTCGGCTACGACAGCGTTGACGTCGCAGCTTGCAATGAGCAGGGCGTGCTTTTGACGATTACTCCCGACGGTGTGCGCCGGCCAGTGGCGGTCATGGCTCTGACGTACCTCTTGGCTCTCAGTCACAAGATGCTGGCCAAGGACCGCTTGGTGCGCGAGGGTCGCTGGCATGAGCGCCTCGATTATATGGGCATGGGCGTCACTGGCCGCACACTGGGGCTGGTCGGCCTAGGCAACATCGGTCGCGAGATCTGCACCTTAGCCAAGCCCTTCGGCATTCGCTGCATTGCCGCCGATCCTTTCGTCGATGCTGCCGAGGCTCGCGCCGCTGGTGCCGAACTGGTTGAACTCGACCAGTTGCTGCAACGCGCAGACTACGTCTGCATCTGCTGCGCGCTCACTGAGGAGACCCATCACTTCATCGGCGAGCGCGAGCTCTCACTGATGAAGGAAAGTGCCTACCTCATCAACACGGCCCGCGGCCCCATCGTCGATCAGCAGGCCCTTACCCGCGTCCTCCAACGGGGGCAGATCGCCGGTGCCGGCCTCGATGTCTTTGAAACAGAGCCTGTACCTCAGGACGAGCCTGTGCTGGCACTCGCCGACCAAACCATCGTCGCCCCGCACGGACTTTGCTGGACCGACGAATGCTTCCGCCTCATCGGCCGCAGTGCCTGCCGCAGCCTCATCGAGGTGGCCTCCGGTCGCCTGCCCCAGCACCTCGTCAACCCCCAGGCTGCTGAGCACCCCCGTCTCAAAGAAAAACTGAACCGCTATCGAGCTATCGGATGAAACCCAACAAAGTCAAGCGCACCCTCAAAGAGGGCGGCACTGTCATCGGCACCATGACCTTCGAGTTTTGCACCCCGGGCATTGCTCGCCTCTCTGCCGAGGCTGGTGCCGAATTCATTATGTACGACATGGAGCACACCGGCTGGAGCGTCGAGACGGTGCGCGACCTGATCGCCACCACCAACTCCGACCACATCGAGCCTTTTGTACGGGTGCCAGCGACCCAATACCACTTCATCGCCCGCGTCCTCGACGTCGGGGCCCGAGGCGTCATGGTGCCGATGGTTAGCGAGGCACAGCAGGCCGAGACCATCGTGCAGTCGGGCAAGTACCCGCCCATTGGCCAGCGCGGCGCAGCCTTTCAAATCGCTCACGACCACTTCGCTCAAGGCTCCATCGTCGGCAAGATCGACCACGCCAACACCGAGGGCCTGCTGATCGCCCAGATCGAAAACCGTCCCGGGCTCGAAAACGTTGACCGCATTGCCGCCGTAGAAGGGATTGATGTACTGTGGATAGGGGGGTTCGACTTAAGCAACTTCTTGGGGATTCCCGGACAGTTTGACCACCCCGAATTCACCGCCGCCCTCGCACGCGTCGTCGCGGCCTGCGAGCACCATGGCAAGGCCGCCGGCTACTTGGTCAATACCATTGAGGAGGGAACTGAGATGCTGCGCCAAGGTTTTCGCTGCATAGCGTATGGCGGCGACTTGTGGCTCTATCGCCGCGCCTTGGCCCAAGGCATTGAAGAGCTGCGGACGAGTGTATGGCGGCGGTAATCGAAAGGGCCTGCCGGGTAGGGCAGGCTATCCAGCAAAAGGTATATAAAATGGGCGCAAGTTCTATGTGCGACCTACGCCTTTTTATAAATAGCTTGTACCCCGGTATTAACTCGGTTGCGCTGAGTGCATCTCCCCCTCTAACAGGCCATTAAGTTCTTGGAAGAGACCGCTGCGAGATTCCTGCATATTTCTGAGTTTTTCGAGTTCCTCATTTATCTCCGCAATTTATCGCAATGGAGTCCAACTGCGTGGGCGGCTTCATCAAATCCCGCCCGCACAGCCACCCGGCTATCGCGTAAATCCTGTTCCAGCTTGGGCGCATCAGTCGAGGTACGTCGAAAGTTCGCCCAACATAGGAACCTCCTCTGCTTTACTGACGAGCAGGTCGTCCCCTGTCTCTTTGCCTATAGCTACAAGCGAGATCATAGGACAGTGCCCTTCGGCGAACGCTCTCATAGATCGCTAGGGCTAATTGAGTACTAAGTGGAGTTCTTCGGGATCTCAGGTACTGCTGCCATGAAGCTCCTCAAGTGCTTGGCCAATGACACCGCTCCACCGCTCATGGCGTGTCCACGCGGAAAAGGGAATAAACTCAAGGATTGCCACGGTCCAAAGCTCGACGGACTCAGTTTGATCAGTGGCCAGGGGTCAGGGGTCAGGGGTCAGTCCCATCCGCCCCCTTGGCGGCGGGTCCCGGAACATCGACGCGGGGGACCGCGCTGGCCCGGACGAGGGCGACGGGCCAGCCGAGTGAGACCGCCTACATGAAACCGGAATCCCCAACCGCACACTAGGAAATTCCGAAAAATTCTACTAGGAGACGTGTCAAAAGACGGAAGAGAGACCGCCGCTAAACAACGTCATAAGAGCAATTCCGTTACAGACTTTTGGGGGTTATAGGGCGTCCACAAGGGGACGCCCTACGGAATGAGTGGCATCTGTGAGACAGTTTCTACCCGATCTTCACCGTCCGCTGCCCCTTCCCAGCCCTCAACACAGCCGTCGCAACCTCCAAGGCGGCGATCCCATCTTCTCCAGTAACCAGAGGCTGTTCGCCATTGGCGAAGCACTTGACCACGTGTTTGTCCTGTTCGGCGAACATGTCCTTGAGCGGATAGGAGTACACCCGCTCGTGGCCCTCGCCCGTTTTGAGCGTAAAGGCACCGCTTTTTTGCGGGTTGAAGCGCGCTGGGGCCTTTTGCGCGGTCATGCCGAATTGCAGGGAACCGGCCGGGCCAATCACGTCGTTGAGGCTCGCCACGGGTGCGCCGGCGGCCACGCCCCAAGACCAGATTAAGGTGTGCTGATCGCCGCTGGCGAAGTTGATGATGACGCTCGCGGTGTCAGTGCCGACGCTGGTGGGGTCGAATTGCACGGAAGAGGCTTGAGCCGAAGCGGCCGGGCCGAAAATCTGCAAGGCGAAATCGTAGTTGTGTACTGCGCCGTCCATCAGCGGTCCTCCGCCTTTGTTCTCATCGCGGAACCACGGGCGGCCCGGGCGACCCCCCGCAGCAAAGCGCCAGATGACCGGCTCGCCGACAGCACCGGATTGGACGATCTCTTTGAGCTTGCCCCACTGAGCGTCAAAGCGGCGCACAAAGCCAATGGTCAGCCGCACATCTCCTTGGCTGCAAGCACGCGCCATGCGCCGCGCATCAGCCACCTTCAGCGCCATGGGCTTCTCGCAGAACACGTGCTTGCCGGCTTTGGCTGCGGCAACGACCGGCGCGGGGTGCTGGAAGGTGGGGGTACAGACCCACACCGCCTCTATGTCGGGCAGGTCGAGCACCGCTCGGAAGTCCGCGAAGTGGTGTTCGGCCCCGAAGTCGCGGGCAAACGCTGCGGCCGCGTCGGCGACGACATCCGCGGCCGCGAGAATGCGCACACCTCGGATCTGGGATAAGCATTTGGCGTGATGGCGAGCAATACCGCCGCAGCCGATAAAACCGATATTCAGCATGATCTTCTCCTATTGGCACGTAGGTGGTTGCGTAAGCAAAGTAATGGCGTCTAGCGCGGTGTTTGTCAAGGTATCGCTCGCAAACCCAGAAAAGGCAACTCATTGTCAAACAAAATGTTACAACGCCTATAACCGCTCGGCTTACCTTGACTTTTCCCTAGCCCAAGTATAGCTTCTTTAATTCTTTTTTCTATGGGAAAGGCAAGAAAAAGGTCGTGCAGACTTCATTTCGCACACTCGTCGCGCTGGCGTCGTTGCTCTTGGCCGCTCCCGCGCTCCGCGCACAACCCGTCATGGCGTCAAGCGAGTTGCGCCGCGGCATGAGTGGCTTTGGGCTAACGACTTTCCAAGGCACTGAGATCGACACCTTCCAAGTCGAAATTTTGGGGGTACTAAAAGGGGCCTTGGGGCCGCGCATGGACATGATTCTCGCACGGCTCTCCGGCGGCCCATTGGAGCATACGGGTCTCATCAGGGGCATGAGCGGCAGCCCGGTGTACATCGACGGGCGGCTCATCGGCGCCATCTCCTACGGTTGGTTCTTTTCCAAGGACCCCATCGGCGGTATCACCCCCATCGCCCACATGCTCGAAGTCGCCACGCGCGAACATCCCACGCCAAGCCAGTACGGAAAAGCCTTAAAACTAGATGAAGAAACCTCTCGCCTGCTCGGCGGCGAGGGCGTCAGCACCCTAGCGCCGCTGGGGATGCCCATAGCGGTTGCTGGCTTCAGTCCTAAGGGACGGCAAGTGTTAAGCGACGCGCTCGACGCGCCGGGCCTCCAGCTTTTGGACAGCCCGGCAGGGCAGGTGCTGCCCGACCAAGAGGTGCCCTTCGCGCCTGGGGCCTCGCTAGCCGTGCAGCTAATCCGCGGCGATTACAGCGCCGCGGCGATCGGCACCCTTACTTGGGTCGGCAATGGGCGTTTTGTCGGCTTCGGCCATCCGCTGTTTTTGCTGGGGGCCACCAATCTGCCCGCTACTGGTGCCTATATCCACCAAGTCATTCCCCTCCAGACCGCCTCCTTCAAGCTGGGGACGCCGGCCGGCGCGATGGGGGTGGTGCATCAAGACCGCCTTCCCGCGATCGCCGGGACGCTGGGCGCGACGCCGGACATGCTGCCGGTACAGGTCGCCTTGCGGTCGGCGGCTGGCGACCACGACTTCCGCTGTGAGGTGCTGCGCCACCCCGAGCTTAGCGCGTCCTTCGTCCGCTCGGTCTTGTTCAACTCTCTCGAGGCGACTGAAAAGCTCTTTGGCGACGCCACGCTGCGGGTGCGCAGCCACATTGCGCTGGCCGATGGCCGCACGGTTGAACGCGAGCAAGTGTACAGCAGTGGAGTCGCAGTGCTCAGCGCCGTGATAGACGCCGTGCAGCCGGTCAATGTGCTGCTCAGCAATCCCTTTACGGGGCTGGCTTTAGACTCACTGCATTTTGAGTTAGAGATCGGCGAAACCCTAGCGCAAGCCCGCATCACGGGCCTGCGACTGTCGCCGCCGGATCCCAAGGTTGGGCAGCGGGTTTCGCTGCAAGCGACATTGCAACCGTATCGCGCCGCGCCGGTTACAGAGCACATAGAGCTGGATTTGCCTGTGCATCTCGAACCAGGCCCCTTTGTCGTACGCATTGGTAGCGGCGTGGCGAGCAGGAGTTGGGAAGCGGCGCGGCGGCCCGATGCGTTCGTGCCGCGCAATGCCTCCGACTTGCTCGTATTGCTTGAGCGCACGGGTGCCTCCGACGAGTTGGTCGTGGAGGTCTTTCGCGCTGGTCTTGGCTTCACGGTGGAGGGGCGCGAGCTGCCCGGGTTGCCTCCCTCGGCGTTGGCCGTGCTGAGCGCGGATCGCTCGGCTGGGCATCTGGGGCCGGTGCAAGGCGAGGTCGTCCTCCGCCAGATCTTAACTACCGACTACGTTCTCTCCGGCGAGCAAAGCCTCGACATGACATTGAGAAAGCCCTGATCTAATGATACGCACTACAACCCGCGCCCTGTTTTCGTGTCTCTTGGTACTGTCGGCGGCTAGCGCGACCAAAGCTGGGCACGCCAAGGCTTGGCAGCAGCACGCGTACGACGATTTCGCCAAAGGCGAGAGCGAAGGCATCTCCATTGCCGCGGACGGTGCGCTGGAGCTAGCGCCCGCGCTGGTCGAGCTAGCATCCTTAGAGGCCGAGCGCGTCTGGTCCATGGCACCCAACCCCAAGGGGGGCCTCTACGTGGGCACCGGCGACTCGGGCCGGCTCTTTGCCGTCGATGACAAGGGGCAAGCCGAGTTGTTGTTCGACTCGCCCGAACTCGTCCTCCACGCCCTGCTCACCGGCCCCGATGGGCGGCTCTATGCTGGCTCGGCCCCCGACGGCCTAATCTACGCGCTCGACGCCAAGGGGCAGGCGGAAACCCTGCTCCAGACCGGCAGCCACTACGTGTGGGATTTCGCCCTAGTCGACGGCCAGCTCTACGCAGCCACGGGCGAACCCGGCCAAGTACTCAAAATCGCCAAAGATGGGTCGCACGAAGTCTTCTTTGCACCAGAAGATCGCCACGTTATAACCCTGCTCGCCCACGGCGACCGCTTGTACGCCGGCACGGCCAGCAAGGGCCGCATCTACGAGATTGACGGCGAGGGGCGCGGGCGTTTGCTCTTTGAAAGCGAGCAAGAAGAAATTCACAACCTAGTGGCAGGCCCCAACGGGGAAATTTTCGCCAGTGCGATTCCCGCGCCGAGCAAGAACGAAAATTCCCACAAGATCCCGGCGGCCGTGTACCGAATCGGAGTGGAGGGAGCGGTTTATCCCATCTGGGAGGATACCGAAACCCAGTTCGTCAATCTCGTTGCGGCCGGCGAACGCCTGATGCTTAGCACCTCTAACCCGGCGCGGCTTTTGCGCCTCAGTGCCGATGGCCGCCGTGCGTTGGTTGTGCAATTTGAGAGCTTCGTTCCAAGCCACCTCTTCTTCGGGCCAAGCGGTGCGCTTCACTTGGGCGGGTCGCAAAAGGCCGCTGTCTCCATCCTGCCCGGGAAGGGTCGCCGCAAGGGGCACTTTGAATCAGCGGTCGAGGACTTTGCCATCCACGCGCGGTGGGGTGCGCTCGAATGGCGCGGTATCCAACCGGCAGACACCCGCCTAGCCGTGCAGACGCGCACCGGCAACAGCGAGGAGCCAGACAAAACTTGGAGCGCGTGGTCCGAGCCGTTGACCGAGAGCGGCCAAACCATCGCCAGCCCCCCCGCCCGCTTTATCCAGTACCGGGTCGAGATGGAATCCACGCACGAGGGGACCACGCCCCGGCTCAGCTCGATCGAAATCCGCGGCGTCCAAGTCAACCTCAAACCCCGCATTACCGAGTTGCAAACCTTTCCCTTCCGGCCGCAACAATCCGGCAACGGCGGCCAACCCCAAGGCGCACCTCAAGCTGGCCAAGGACGGCTCAACAATCGCCCACCTCATGCCAAGAGCCTGCGCCTAGTGCGCTGGCAAGCTCAAGACCCCAACGAGGACGGGCTGGTTTACGACCTCTATCTCAAGGGCGAGGATCAGCGAGCGTGGAAGCTGGTTGAAGAAAACATCGCGCAAACCTCGATCGTCTGGGATACCGAATCCATGCCCGAAGGTCAGACCCAGCTCAAACTGGTGGCCTCCGATCGCATGGATAATCCAGCGGCCGAACGCCTGCGCGACGAGCGCGAAAGCGCGCCTTTCGCCATCGATAACAGCCCGCCAGCCATTGAACTCAACGCGCAGACCAGTGCCGATGGTGCCGTCGTCGAAGTGGCGATTAGCGACCGCATCTCAGCGGTGCAAAAAGCCTATTACACCATAGATTACGACGAGCAACAATATCCCATTGCGCCGTTGGACGGCGTCTTTGACAGCCGCGGCGAAAAGGCGCGCTTTGCCATCGAAGGGCTGGAGTCGGGCGAGCACGTCATTGTCGTGCGGGCCATCGACGCCCTCGACAACATCGGCGTGCGGCAAATCGTCATCCAAGTCAAGTGAATAAGCCCGCGCAATACATGCGCCGCGCCCTGCGGTTAGCGCAGCGAGGGCGCGGTAAGGTCAGCCCCAATCCCATGGTCGGCGCGGTTGTGGTGCGCGGGGGCTGTATCGTCGGCGAAGGGGCTCACCTGAAGGTTGGCGGCCTCCACGCCGAGGTCCACGCCCTGCACCGAGCCGGCGACGCGGCGCAGGGGGCCGATCTCTATGTCACGCTGGAGCCTTGCTCCTTCTTTGGTCGCACCCCGCCCTGTACTGAATCCCTGCTTCGCGCCGGCATTAAAAGGCTCTACTGCGCGATGGAAGATCCCGACGAGCGCGTGGCTGGGCGGGGGATCGCCGCGCTGCGGGAAAAAGGCGTCGCCATTGACGTCGGGCTTTGCGCTGAAGAGGCGCGCCGCCTCAACGCGGCCTACATCAAACACCGTACCCAAAACCTGCCCCTAGTCCTGCTCAAGCTGGCGCAGACCCTCGACGGTCGCATTGCGGCGCGCAGCGGCGATGCGCGTTGGATTACCGGTGCCCAAGCGCGGCGCCACGTTCATCGCTGGCGCTCTTGGGTCGATGCCGTGGCCGTAGGCGCGGGCACAGTGCAAGCCGACGATCCCCTCCTGACGGTGCGCCACGTGCCCGGGCGCGATCCGCGGCCCATCGTCATAGACGGGCGCTTGCGCACTTCGCCCGAGGCTCGCGTCTATCAGCGGTCCGGTGCCGTGCTCGTCACTGCAGAGGACGCGTCCGCCGACAAGTGCCGAGCCTACGAGGCCAAAGGTGCCGAGGTTTGGACTTTTCCGGCGTCTGCCGGGCGCATCGACTTGCGCCAGCCCCTTGGGCGGATGGCGCGAGAGGGCATGACTAGCGTCCTCATCGAAGGCGGTGGCCAGTTGGCCGCTGCCGCACTCGGTGACCGCGTCGTTGACCAAGTCCTGCTCTACCTCGCACCGCGGCTGATGGGCGAGGGAGTCGCTGCCATTGGCGACCTAGGAGTCGAACGCGCGGCCGAGGCCATTCACCTCGCGTCCAGCCGCACCCAGCGGCTAGGTCCCGATCTGCTCTATACGGCTGAGGTACAATACACTTGTTCACCGGACTCATAGAAGAGCTCGGGAGCGTGCGCGGCCGCGTGCGCCGGGGTGCGTTTCAGCAGTTAGAGATCGAGGCCGAGCGCGTTCTCGCCGGCTTGCAGGTGGGGGACAGCATCAATATCAACGGAGTTTGCCAGACCGCCGTGGCCATAGGAGCGAGCGGCTTTGTGGTCGAGACGGTCGCCGAAACGCTCGCCCGCACGACCTTGGGCACCCTCGGCATCGGGCAAGCGGTCAACCTAGAGTGCGCCCTTCGCGCCGACCAGAGGCTCGGTGGCCACCTCGTCTTGGGGCACGTCGATGGCGTCGCCCACATTTGCCGGCGCACTGAGCGCGACGGGGAGCATCGCTTCGAAATCGAGCCGCCGCCCGCGCTCGCCCGCTACATCGCCGTCAAAGGCTCGGTGGCTCTCGACGGCATCAGCCTGACGGTGGCCGAGATAAGCGGCGATGCCTTTACGATTGCGGCCATACCACATACATTTGACAACACAACGCTTAGCCATCGGCGCGCCGGTGATTCTGTCAACCTCGAAGTCGATGTGATCGCCCGTTATGTCGAGCGTTTGCTCGGCGAGGAACCCCAGCTCAGCTTCGAGGATTTGCGCGATATGGGATACTGAGCAATGCTCGATTTCAATACCATTGAAGAAGTCGTCGAGGACCTGCAAAACGGCCGAATGATCGTGCTCGTTGACGAGTGCGAAGCCGTGGGCGAGGGCATGCTGGTAATGCTCGCCGAGCGGGCCACTGCCGCCTCGGTCAACTTCATGACGCGCTGTGCCAGCAGTCCGCCCGTGGTCGCCGCCGCCAGGAAGCACCTCAAAGCCCTCGAACTACATATGCAGGTCTCCAAGGCCCACGAGCCGATGGACGCCTCAATCATGGTCTCGGTCAATGCCCGCGCCATTGAGGGCACCGGCGTTTCGGCTCAGGATCGCGCCGCGACTATCTGCAAACTAACCGACCCTGACAGCGTACCAGAAGACTTCGTCCAGCCCGGGCACGTCACGCCGCTCCAAGCCCAACCGGGCGGAGTGTTGCGCCGCGCCGGCCACACCGAAGCCTCGGTCGATTTGGCGCAGATGGCCGTTTGCCAGCCCGTGGCCTTGATCGCCGCCATCCTCGACGAAGCGGGCGCGCTGGCCGACGCATCCTACTTGCTCAATTTCGCACGCGAACACGACTTCAAGATTACCACCATCCACGACCTGATTGCCCATCGCCGACGCACCGAGAAATTGATTCATCTGGAGGCTCAGTCGCCCATGCCAACCCGCTACGGCGAATTCACGGCCTATGCGTACCGCAGCTTGGTTGACGACAACCCATACCTCGCCCTCGTGTACGGCGAGGTCTCCGACGGCCGCGACACCTTGGTGCGCATGCACTCGGGTTGTCTGACCGGCGACGCGCTTGGCTCGCTGCTGTGCGACTGCGGCGAACAGCTAGCACAATCCATGCAGCTCATTGCCGCAGAGGGACGCGGCGTTATCGTCTATATTCAGCACCACGAAGGGCGCGGTATCGGCATCTTGCACAAGCTCAAGGCATACGAACTGCAACAGCAGCAGGGCCTCGACACCATTGAGGCCAACCACGCCCTCGGCCACCCCATGGATTCGCGCGACTACGGCATCGGTGCTCAAGTGCTCTACGATCTAGGGTTGCGCCGAGTGCGTTTTTTGACCAACAATCCCCAAAAGCGGGTCGGCTTGGAGGCCTACGGCCTGACCGTCGTCGAGCAAGTGCCCATTGAGGCCGCTCCCAACCCGCACAATATCCGCTATCTGACAACCAAGCGCGACAAGATGGGCCACGCCCTTTTGCTCAAACGCGCAGCCGAGGACGAAAACCATGCCAAGAGTGCATGAAGGACAGCTCGACGCCCGAGGCCGCAAGTTTGGCATTGCGGTCAGCCGCTTCAACGACTTGGTGACCACCCGGCTCCTAGACGGCGCGTTGGACTGCATCCAGCGACACGGCGGCGACGATAGTAACATAGAGATTGCTTGGGTCCCCGGAGCCTTTGAACTGCCCATTGTCGCCAAGAAGCTAGCGAGCACGAGTCGCTTTGACGTCGTCATTTGCCTAGGGGCTATCGTCCGCAGCGACACCCCCCACTTCGATTACGTGGCCGCTGAGTCGGCCAAGGGTATTGCCCGCGTTGGTCTCGACAGCGGCATCCCGGTGATCTTTGGCGTCATCACCGCCGACACGGTCGAGCAAGCCGTGCAGCGCGCGGGCGTTAAGGCCGGCAATCGCGGCTGGGACGCCGCCCTTAACGCGGTTGAAATGGCCAGCTTGATGGCCGAGTTAGGATGAGCGGCGAGGACGATTTTTTTGGCGATGAGACCTCGGCCGACGAGGCACCTCCCAACAACCGCCACGGTGCCCGCCAAGTGGCCTTGCAGGCCCTGTACTGGGAGCAGAGTGCGGCGACCGACTCACTCTGCGCTTTGGATCAGCTCTGTGCGCGCTTTGGCTTGGCACAAGAGGTGCAATCCTTTGCGACCGAACTCTTGCATTGTGCAGGTGAGCATGCGGACGAATTGGACGCGCTGGCCGCGGCCCGGGTCCAACACTGGCGCTGGGAGCGCATCGCCCGCATCGATCGCTTAATCCTGCGCTTGGCCTTGGCCGAGATGCTCTTTATTGAGGAAATTCCAGTCCGGGTCTCCATCTTTGAAGCCGTCGAATTGGCCAAATCCTACAGCACCGACAAGTCCTATGCCTTTGTCAATGGTGTCCTCGACGGCATTGTGCACCAGAAGGGGCTCGGCGTCTGAGTTAAACATGCGTAGAGGGCCCGGCGTCAGTCCGCACGCATGCTTACAAACCAATATCGCAGCCGATCTATCTTTATGGTACTAGTGTAAGAGGATTTAGTATGCTCAACTCGCTCGCAAGAAAATTCTTTGGCTCGCAGGCTGTGCGCCAGTTCAAGCGCACTCAGCCACAAGTGAGCCGGATCAACCAGCTAGCGGCTTCGTATCAATCCTTGAGCGACGCCCAGCTCCAAGCCAAAACCGCGACCTTCCGCCAAGACCTACGGATGCACAACGCGGACAACCGCCAGCAGCTCGAAGCAGTCGAAGAGCGCCTGCGCGGCGATCTAGAACCTGAAGAGCGCGAGCGGCTCAACGACCAGTACGGAGCGCTAGACAAGGCCATCCGCGACATGGAAGCGGCCTTCCTCGACGAAATCATGCCCGAAGCCTTCGCCATGATCGTCGAGACTTGCCGCCGGCTCTTGGGCCGCCAGTGGGACCGCGCCGGCGAGTCCGTGGAGTGGGACATGGTGCCCTACGATGTACAGATCTTCGGCGGCATCTGCCTGCACCAAGGCAAGATCGCCGAAATGGCTACCGGCGAGGGCAAGACCTTAGTGGCCACGATGCCCCTCTTTCTCAACGCCATATCTCAACGCGGGGTCCACCTTGTTACTGTGAACGAATACCTCGCCCGGCGCGACGCCATGTGGATGGGGCCGATATACAATTTCTTGGGGCTGTCCGTGGGCATCATCCAAGATGTGTTTCAGACCGGTGCCGAGGCATTTCTACTCCAAGCACCCGAAGGTGTGCCCGAGGAATTCCGCTGGAAGCAGGCTGACCACAAGGCCGCGTACAATGCCGATATTGTGTACGCTAATCACAGCCAAGTCGGCTTCGATTACCTCCGCGACAACACGGCTGTGCTACTCGAAGACCTAATGCAGCGCGAATTCAACTACGCCATCGTCGATGAGGCCGACTCGATCCTTATCGACGAGGCGCGGACCCCTCTCATCCTCTCCGGGGCCGTCCCCGATTCCACCAATCAATACAAAGAGATGCGCCCCCTTGTGGAGCGGTTGATGAGGGTCCAGACCAACTTGGTCAACAAGGCCATCGCCGGGGCCGAGCAGGTGAGTAAGGAAACGGGCGACTACGACTACGACACCGGGATTGCACTGCTCAAAGCCACCCGCGGTGCTCCTACCAATCGTCGGCTGGCCAAAATTCTGCAAGAGGAAGGCGTCAAGCGGCTGATCAACCGAATCGAGGCCGACTACATGCGCGATAAGCGCCTCAACGAGATTGACGAAGACCTCTACTTCGTCGTCGATGAGAAGGCCAACACTATTGACCTAACCGAAAAGGGGCGCGATCTGCTCTCACCTAACGAGCAGGCCCTCTTCGTGCTGCCCGACATCAGCATCGAGGTTGATGCGATCCGCAACGACCCGGACCTGAGCGCCGAGGACAAGGCCCGCAAGGAGGAGGATGCACATCGCTCCTACGCCGAGAAAAGCCAAGCGGTACACAACATCAACCAATTAATGAAAGCCTATACCCTCTTCGAGAAGGATGTGCAGTACCTCGTCTCCGAAGACGGGCGGGTGGTCATAGTTGATGAAGCCACGGGCCGACCGCAGCCCGGCCGGCGCTTTGCCGACGGCCTTCACCAAGCGCTAGAGGCCAAAGAGGGGGTGAAGCTAGAGCACGAAACTCGCACTGTAGCCTCCATAACCGTCCAGAATCTCTTCCGCATGTACCACAAGTTGGCCGGCATGACCGGCACGGCCGAGACTGAGGCCAGCGAACTGTGGGAGATCTACAAGCTCGACGTGGCCGTTATCCCCACCAACCGCCCGATTCGCCGCTTTGACCAAGAGGACCAGATATTCCGCACCAAGCGCGAGAAATACAACGCAATCATCGAGGAGATCGACCGCCTGCATAAGCTCGATCTGCCGGTGCTAGTCGGCACCATCTCGGTCGAGATCTCCGAACTGCTCAGCCGGATGCTCAGCCGGCGCGGCATCAAGCACCAGCTACTCAACGCCCGCCACCACGACAAAGAGGCCCAAATCGTCGCCGAAGCTGGCCAAGCCGGCGCAGTCACCATTGCCACCAATATGGCCGGGCGCGGCACGGACATTAAGCTGGCACCCAAGGTCGTCCACCTCGACCGCCAGACTGTCGAGTCCGACCTCACTCTCGACGACAAGCTGCCTTCCAGCCAAGGCTTGCGCCAGTACCTGCAAGAAAACCCCTGTGGCTTACAGGTCATCGGCACCGAGCGCCACGAAGCGCGGCGCATCGATCGCCAGCTACGCGGCCGCTCGGGACGCCAAGGCGACCCCGGTTCCTCGCGTTTTTTCCTCTCTCTCGAGGACGACCTGATGCGGATCTTCGGATCAGAGCGCATCGCCGCTGTCATGGATAAGCTCGGGGCCGAAGAAGGCGAGGTCATCGAGGCCGGCATGGTCACGCGGTCGATTGAACGGGCGCAAAAAAAGGTCGAGGCCCGCAATTTCGAGATGCGCAAGCACGTGCTCGACTACGACGACGTCATGAATCAGCAACGCCAGGTCATCTACAATCGCCGCCGCGACCTTCTAGAGCAAGAGAGCGCATACGAGCAAATGGCGGACATGATCGAAGAGAGCGTCGATGGCATTTTGGCCTCGTATGTCAATGCAGATGGCCCGGCAGATGAGTGGGACTGGGAGGGCCTGCAAACCGGGTTTGGCAGCACCTTCTTTTTGGCCTGTACCGTCTCCGAAGACGAGCGCGCCCACGCCAGCGTTGATGGTCTGCGCGAGCAGCTACTCTCCACCGTACGCGAAGCCTATCAGCGCCGCATCGCCGCCGTCGGCGAAGATGTTTTCCGCGAAGTCGAAAAGAGCATCGCCCTGCGCACCATCGACACTTGCTGGCAGGAACACCTCCACGAAATCGACGAGTTCAGGGACGGGATCGGCTTTGTCGGCGTCGGCGGAAAAAACCCCCTCATAGAGTACAAGCGGGGGGCCTACGACATGTTTGAGAGCCTGATCGGCCGCATTGCCCAAGAGACGCTGCGCAACCTCTTCCAGCTACGCATCGACATCAGGCCTGAGGCTTTGGGGCCGGCGCGCCAGCCAGATCGCATCAACGCGGTTCACCAAGACGCCACCAATATGGGTTTTCGCGGCATCGCGCCGGCCCCGACGGGCGTTCCCGGCCAGCCCGCGCAACTGCGCGGCTCGGACGGCAGCAGCAGCGAGGGCCAAGCCGTGCGCCAGCCGGTCGTCCGAGCCCAGCCCAAGATCGGGCGCAATGCCCCCTGCCCCTGCGGCAGCGGCAAGAAGTACAAGCGCTGCCACGGCGTCAATGCCTGAGCTTGGAAAGCGACATGACCTTCTGGGAAGTACTCTGTCTGGTGGTGTACGGCATCATCATCGCCGTTTTAGGCGTTTACGGCTTTCACCGCTACCAGCTACTGCGCCTGTTCTATCGGCATTACCCAACCCCGGTTCCCCAGCCCGACCGCTTTGCCGAGCTGCCCTCCGTCACGATCCAGCTACCTCTCTACAACGAATATCACGTGGTTGAGCGCCTGCTAGAGGCCGTGAGCCGGATCGATTATCCCCGCGACCGTCTGCAAATCCAGATCCTCGACGATTCGCAGGACGAGACCCGCGACAAGGCGCGGGAAGGGGCTGCGCGGCTGGCGGCCCAGAAGCTAGATGTCGAGTACATGGGTCGGACCCAGCGCCACGGCTTTAAGGCCGGGGCGCTGGCGGCTGGGCTAGAGCGTGCCCAAGGCGAATTCGCGCTGGTCCTCGACGCTGATTTCGTGCCCCCTCCCGACATCTTACAACGGGCTATTCACTACTTTACCGACGATGCCATCGGCATGGTGCAGATGCGTTGGGGGCACCTCAACCGCTCCTATTCGCTCCTGACGCGCATCCAGTCGATCTTTCTCGACGGTCACTTCGTCGTCGAGCACACGGCCCGCAATCGTTCGGGCCGCTTCTTCAACTTCAACGGCACCGCGGGGATCTGGCGCAAAAAGGCCATCTACGACGCCGGTGGCTGGCAGCACGACACGCTCACCGAAGACCTCGACTTGAGCTACCGCGCTCAATTAGCGGGCTGGCAGTTTCTCTATCTGCCCGAAATTGAAGTGCCCGGCGAGATACCGGTCGAGATCAATGCCTTCAAGTTGCAACAACATCGCTGGACCAAGGGCGCGGTGCAGACGGCGAAAAAAGTGCTGCCGCGGATCTGGCGCTCTGCGCTACCAGCCAAGGTCAAGGTCGAGGCCACCTTCCATCTGACGGCCAACCTCTGCTACATTATGATGTTCTTGATGGCCCTGTTGACCGTTCCGGTGCTTTCTATTCGCTCTCAACTCGGCTGGGAGCGACTCTTTATCATTGACCTGCCGCTGTTTTCTTTTGCCACCATGGCCATTTCCGGCTTCTACATTACCTCCCAGCGCGTGCTCTACCCGGATTGGCGGCGGCAGATCAAGTATTTGCCCGTGCTGATGGCCGTTGGTATGAGCCTCTGCATCAACAATACCCGGGCGGTGATCGAGGGCCTCGTCGGGTACCAAACCGATTTTCTTCGGACCCCCAAATACGGGTTTACCGGACGCCGAGACCAAGGCCAGCGGCGCAAGTACCTAAGCCGCTGGCCTTTGCTGTCCTTGGGCGAACTGGGCATGGCTCTCTACTTCGTCGTCGCTCTCTACCACGCCTATGCGACCGGCCTCTACTTGGGGATGCCCTTCCTGCTGCTCTTCCACGCCGGCTTTCTCTACACCGGCTTGCTCTCTAGCAGCCAGCACTGGTTGCACCGAGTGCTTTAGAACGCCAAAAAGCCCCCGGCCGCTCGGGCCGGGGGCTTGGCTCGCTTGAATCTCGTCTGGATTACTAGGGCCACTCCAGCGGAAAATCCGGCAATTTATGGCGAGACCACAAGACGTTCATGCCATTGTGGTGCCGCTTGGTGAATTTCTCGATGTGGCGCACACCGATGTCCACGTTGCTCTTTTCGCGCCGCATTTCGCGCCCCTTGTCTCCTGACAACTCAATAGCCTGTGCAACCTTGTCGACATAGAGGTTGTGGGTCACGCGCAGTTCGCGGTATGTGAGGTCTCGGGGAAAGGCCTGCAGTTGCGCCACATAGTCGTTGATGAGCTGACGCGCCTTGGCTAGATCCTCCTTGGAGATCTCGCTGATCGGCTTTCTCAGATGCTCAATAGTATCGACAATCTGTCGGTTTTTGTCGTCCAGCTCCTTCAACTTCATCACATACTCGACGAGCATTTGCTTGTCTTCCTCCTCGGTCCCACACCCGACTAGGCCAAGCGCCAGCACCAACACAGCCAGTTTCCTCGACATATAGACCTCCCTTATAGGGGTAAGATTGTCTGTTTCGTCGGCCTCAAAATACACCGCAGAGAGACGAAAATCAAGCACTCTCTACGCCGAACCTATTGACGGGGCTTATGTGCGCTCATAATATCAATTTTTCGCATCTTACGCTCTTACTTGAGGACATCTATTCCATGGTAACTCGCGAACAGATCCAATCCCAGCTCGACAACTGCCTGCTAGAGGCCAAATTCCCCCAGTGGGAGTCGCGCTATAAGCGCGGCAAGGTGCGCGATATGTACTTGCTCGAAAACCATCGCGTGCTGATCACTACGGATCGTCAGAGCGCGTTTGACCACGTGCTCGGCACCATTCCCCTCAAGGGCCAAGTACTCAACCGCATCGCCCAGTACTGGTTTGAGCAGACCCAAGACATCGCCCCCAATCAAGTCATCTCGGTGCCCGACGCCAATGTCACCGTCGCCCGAGAGCTGGGCATACTGCCCATCGAGGTAGTGGTGCGCAAGTATCTGACCGGTAGTTCAGACACCGCCATCTGGACCCATTACAACAGAGGTGTGCGCCACTATTGCGGCCACACGTTGCCCGACGGCATGGTCAAAAACCAGCCCTTCAACGAGGCGATCATTACGCCGACGACCAAGGACGAAGTCCACGACGAGCTGATTTCGTGCAACGAGATCATCGCCCAAGGCCTGGTGCCAGAAGACATCTGGACCCAAGTCGAAGAGATCGCCCTCGCGCTCTTTGCTCGCGGCGAGGAGTTAGCGGCCAAGCAAGGATTAATCCTAGTGGATACCAAATATGAGATGGGGCTAGACGCGGACGGGCGCATCACACTCGCCGACGAGATCCACACGCCCGACTCGTCGCGTTTCTGGATCAGAGATACCTACGCGGAACGCCATGCTCGCGGCGCAGAGCCCGAAAGCCTCGACAAGGAATTTTTGCGCCTTTGGCTCCGCGACAAGGGCATTTCCGACGACAATGTCCCCGCACTTGACGACGAAATTCGCATCCAAGTTGCCGAGCGCTATATCGACCTTTTCCAACGGGTTACAGGTACTGGCTTCGAAGCCGAACTCGGCGCAACGCCCGTCTTGCAGCGCATCGAGGAGCGGATTTCGGAGTACCTCGACTAAGGTGCGGAATTTGCGCTGGTGATCTTTAGGAGTTTCGCCCCTCTTCCGGGAATGAAGCAACGATTAGAGAGTTATGGTCAAAAACTTGCTCCGCGCCTTTTTGGTCTTTCGCCTAGAGTTTCACCAGCCCCCCCTCAATTTAGAGGCCATGTTGAGCTATTGGCGGCGCGCGCCCATCGTCCAGTACGTGGTTGAAAACGACGGCGAACAGCGCAGCATTGTGCTTAAGCGCAGGCTCGACGAGGTCTATCCCTTCTAATGCTGCATCGCCAGCTCAGGAACGCCTTGGAGGAAATTTTCGGCGCATCCTTTGTCGCCGAAGCGCTTGCCAACGCGCCCATTGCCCAAGTTGTCCTCTACGAGCGGCGCGAGGAGTTCAAAAAGGCCATCCTCGGCTTCCAGCGGATCAATTTTCGCGACGAACACACCGCTTATGCCGCGGCCTTGGAGCGCGAGTTGGGCATCGCCTTGATCTGCGCCCTCCTCGACAACGACACGCGTACGCTGGTTTCCGACCTCGGTCTCAACTACCTATGAGCAAGCTCCTCGCCTTTGACTTAGGGGCCGAGAGTGGCCGCGCGATCATCGGACATTTCGACGGCGAGCGTCTAACACTAGAAAAGCTGCACCGCTTTGCAAACGGTCCGGTCCCAGTCTTCGACCGTCTCTACTGGGACCCTTTGCGCCTCTTCGCCGAGATGAAACAGGCCCTCGGCCTGTTTGCCCGCGCACACGGCAAGGCACTCGATGCGATTGGCGTCGATACCTGGGGAGTCGATTTCGCCCTCCTCGGGCCTGGGGACGTACTCTTAGACAATCCGCGCAACTACCGCGATCCGCGCACTGACGGCATGTTAGAGGAAGCCTTTGCACGGGTGCCGCGCGAGGAAATTTTTGCGCGCACCGGCGTACAGTTTTTGAAGCTCAACACCTTGTATCAACTGCTTTCGCTACGCGACTCGCCCTTGCTGGAATGGGCGCAGACCTTCCTGATGATGGCCGACCTTTTCAATTTTTATTTTACGGGCACCAAGACCTGCGAATTTTCCAACGCCACTACCACCCAGTTCTACGACCCGCGCCAAGGCACTTGGTCGGTCGAACTCCTAGAAGGACTAGGGCTGCCGACCCATTTTCTTCCCCAGATCGTCCAGCCCGGAACCCGCCTAGGCTCGCTCCTGCCTTCTCTTGCTGCTGAAGTAGGGCTCCATTCGGTCCCGGTCATCGCTCCAGCTACCCATGATACGGGCGCGGCCGTGGCTGCCGTGCCCGCCGAAGTCCGCGACTACGCCTATATCAGCTCGGGAACTTGGTCGCTGATGGGCGTTGAGCTAGACCAACCGCTCATCAGCGATCAGGCATTCCAGTACAATTTCACCAACGAAGGGGGCGTCGGGCCGACCTACCGCTTCCTCAAAAACATCATGGGGCTGTGGCTGATACAGGAATGCCGGCGCGCTTGGCAGCGCGAGGGACGCACCTTTTCCTACGACGAACTGACGGCCATGGCCCAAAGCGCGGCACCCTTTACCGCTTTCGTCGAGCCGGACGCCGAGTGCTTTCTCGCGCCGGGCGACATGCCCGCCAGAATCCGCGCCTATTGCCAAGAGACGGGCCAAGCCATTCCAACCGACGAGAGTCATGTCGTGCGCGTGGCCCTCGAAAGTCTAGCCTTTAAGTACCGCTACGTGCTCGACGCGCTAGAGACCATTCTCGATCGCCGCCTCGAATGCATCCACATAGTCGGCGGCGGGATCCAAAACCTCCTGCTCTGCCAGTTTACCGCCTCGGCTACCGGTCGTCCGGTCATCGCCGGGCCACTCGAAGCTACGGCCATCGGCAATTTAATGCTCCAGCTTGTCGGCCTAGGCCAGATGTCCTCGTTGGCCGAAATCCGCCAAGTCGTGCGCCACTCCTTCGCGCCCGTTATGTACGAGCCGGAACAAGCCGCCGCTTGGGACGCGGCCTACGACCGCTTCCGCCCGCTGCTCCCCTAGCCTAATCCCGGGCTGGAACCGCACGCTCCCTCCGCCGTTCTACTTTAAGAACCTGTATTTCCATTTTTTGATCGTTTGGGCTACTTATGGGAAAAAGCAGCCTCGATTCGCTAGGTCTGGCCGAGTCCTATTGGCGCGACATTCAGCACTTTCAGCCGCTGAGCCGCCAACGAGAGATCGAACTGGTGCATAGAGCGCACGCTGGAGACGAGCGCGCCATGCACCAGATGGTCGAAGCCAACTTGCGCTTTGTCGTCCGCATCGCGAGGGGATACCACGGGCGTGGGCTTTCCTTTATGGAGCTGATTTCCGAGGGCAACCTCGGGCTGCTCGAAGCCGTCCAGCGCTTCGACGAGACCCGCGGCTTTAAGTTCATCACCTATGCGGTGTGGTGGATTCGCCAAGCCATCCTCCGAGCCTTAGCCGAACACAGCAAAATTGCCCGCCCGCCGCTGAGCCGGGTCAATGATCTGCAAAAGGTTGAGCGGTGGACGGGTATTCTAGCCCAAAGACTAGGGCGCAATCCTACCCCCGAGGAAATCGCTAACAGTGCCGAATTATCGCTGGAGAGGACGCACAATGCCCTTTACATGGCCCAGCCCGATGTTTCTATGGACGTGCCGACCGTGCCCGATGAAAGGGCGCCGCTGATGGCCACCTTCGCGGCTTGCACTCCCGATCCGGCCGATTGCTATGAGCGCGCCGCGCTTTCTCATACTTTGCATGCGTGCCTCGACTTGCTCGACCGACGCGAGCGCCTAGTCGTCCGCGCCTACTTCGGCCTCGACGACCAAGATCCCCAGACTCTGGAACAAATCGGTGTGCAATTGGGCCTCACGCGCGAGCGAGTGCGCCAGCTCAGGGACGAGGCCCTCGATAAAATGCGAATTCACGCTGGCGATCTACTACTCGAGCTTTCCAACAATTCCGTGTAACAAGACGACCCGCTCTCGCAGTACGAGACGGATCGCGATACGCGACAAAGGGCTTGATTGAGCGCGGCAAAAGGCTTTCTTTCATCTCAGAAGCTGTCTGTTTCACCGCGCCTTTAGGCAGGACCGGCGAGGTGAAGTGCGCGGTGGCCGGCGGTGGGCGAACCCACCCCTATTTCCGTTGATAGAGGAGGCTTCGCCGGCTGGGTGCGCCCCGTTGGCACCGCCTGAAGTCGGCGTATAGGTGCTCGCGCTCGGGGCACCCCCGCTTCTTTTCTTATTACTAACAGGACTTTACAACAGCCTTCTCGCAGGATAAAAAGACCCTTATGTCTTACAACTTAGCCGATCTCCACACGCATTCCCTGTGCTCTGACGGGTTGCGGACCCCGACCGAAGCGGTCCGAGAAGCCTGCGAAGCGGGCTTGCAAGCGATGAGTTTGACCGATCACGACACAGTCAAGGGCGTCCCCGAGGCGACTGCGGCCGGCGATCGTATGCATATGGAAGTGGTGCCCGGTACCGAATTGAGCGCCCACATCCGGGACCGCGAAGTACACATTCTCGCCTACTGCATCGACTACCAAGACGACCAACTCGGTACGACCCTCGTCAAGTCTTTTCAAGCCCGCTACCAGCGGGGGATTGCCATCGTCAAAGCGCTCAACGCCATGGGGCTGACCGTTAGCCTCGACGACGTGCTCTCCCAAGCCAACGGCAGCCCCCTCGGGCGGCCGCACATCGCTGCGGCCATGGTGCAAAACGGCCTAGTGGCCGACAAGGACGAAGCCTTCATCCGCTACATAGGCGACCACGGGCCAGCCTTTCAGCCTAAGCCCTACGCCGCGGCCCAAGACCTCATCGCCCTCATCCATCGCACGGGGGGCGTGGCCGTGCTCGCCCACCCCAGCATCAGTCTCCCCGAGTCCATCATCGAGCAGTTAGTCGCCTACGGGCTCGACGGCATTGAGGTCTTCCATCCATCCCACCAGCCGACGCAAATGGAATTCTACGACCAACTCGCCGACCGCTATGGCCTGATCAAGTCGGGAGGATCCGACAGCCACGGCGATAGTCACGGCACCCGCATCGGCGACTACGGAGTCGGCTACGAAGTGATCGAGGCCATGCGCGAGCGGGCCGCTACCTATGCTTGAGTGGCCCAATCGCTGGTCCGCAGTGAAAGTGCTCGCTTGATGACCTATTTCTTTTTTCGGCAAGCCGTCCTCTTTTCTTTATCGCTGCTAGTCCTCGCGCTGCATCTATCGCCCGGCCATGCACTCCGGCCTCAGCGCTTCCACCAAGCATCCGAGCCTATTCGCGGGCTCTTCGGCACTTCAATAGGCGACATCGTCTGGAGCGGGCGCTATCTATGGGTCGGCACCGAGAGTGGGGTGGCGCGGCTCGATCCGGCGCAAAGCACCGGTCTCAACTCTACGGACTGGGTCACCTTTACCGAACTCAACGGCCTCGGCCGTGGCGCGGTCAGCGCCCTCGACGCGGTCGGAGATACCGTGTGGGTAGCGACCTTGGTCGATTCGGTCACCGCCGGACAGGGCGTGAACCAAGCAAGCACTGGATTGAGTCTTTCCCACGACGGCGGCGACTCCTGGCACCACATTCCCAACGAATTCATTTTCGACCCCACCAAGGCCGGCTTTGAGCGCGGCCCCGGCACGACCATCCTCAATGCTTGTTTTGATATCTCCATCGACGGGGAGGCCGTGTACGCTGCCTTCTTCGCTGGCTCTACCGTGCGTTCGCTCGACCAAGGCCACACGTGGGAACCCTTCTTGCCCGGCGGTGCAGACGAAATCGTCTTTTTCGCCAGCGAAACGGCTGCCGACAGCTTGCAAATTGTGGCCGACAGTCTCGCACGTGAAAACGCCGATCCGGGCAACATCGCCCAGTTGCGCGCTGCCGCCGACAGCTTGGCTAGCCAGGCATTCCTGCACCGCACTTTTGCGGTTATAGCTTACGAGGATACGGTGTGGATCGGCACTTCGAGTGGGATCGCCTTCACCTTTGATGGAGGCCAGCATTGGCAAAACGCCAAAGTGCGCCTCGGCGAAGAGGGCACTCCCCTCCGAGGCCACCCGGCCGGCAACTGGGTCGTTGCACTCAAACGCCAAGTACTGCCAGATGGTACTACTGCCATTTGGGCGGGAACCAGTACCACCACATCGCCCGGCCAAACCCAAGCCATCAGCGTCAGCCGCGATCTCGGCCAGACTTGGGGCCACACTGGGCCAACTTTTGCCTGGGACTTTGCTTTTACTCCCAATTTTGCTTGGGCCGGCACCGACCAAGGGCTGCTAGCCAGCCCAGACCCAACCCTGCCGATCGACTCAGAACGCATCTGGGACGCCATAAAAGTCGTTGATGGACAGCCCCTGACCGGCACCTTCGTCGGGCTTTCAAGGGTGGGCGATGTGTTCTGGGCGGGGGCCGAGCATGGCCTCGGGCGCTCCGAGGACGAGGGGAGCACTTGGCGCGTCATCCGCGACCTGATCCGCACGCGCACGCTCGACAAAGGTACTTTCGTCAGCGCCGGAGGCGTACCCGACAGCACGGCCCTCGCGTACTCAGCACCCAATCCTTTCGCTCCCTCGCGCGAGACGACGACCATCGTCTTTAGCCTGTCACGCGATGCAGAGGTCTCTGTTGCGATCTACGACTTTGCTAGCAGCCTAGTCCGCAACCTCGCGGCGGACGCGCCTTTTGCCGGCGGCGTCGATCACCGCATCCTTTGGGATGGCCTCGACCAAGACGGCCAATTGGTAGCCAATGGCACGTACTTTTACCGCATTGCCCTAAACACCGGTCAACAGGCCTTTGGCAGAGTAGTGGTGCTCGATTGAAAACGCTCTTCGCGCTATTACTCGCTGCCTCCACTGCGCACGGAGCCGATTTTGCCGCCGCCTTTCTCAAAGCGGGGCTGGGCACCCGCGGCCTAGGCCTGGGAGCCTTTGTCGCCGCGGCCGACGATGCGTCGTCCTCCTACTGGAATCCGGCCGGCCTCGCCCGCCTGCGCGGCAAGTCCATAGAAACCTCCATGCAGTCGCTATCGCTGGGGCGGCGGCAAAGCAGTGCCGCTATCGCGCTCAACGTTCGCGGTGACATGGGCTTTGGCTTTGCTTGGTCGCATGCCACAGTAGGTGGGATCAAGGGCCGCACGGCTAGTGGCCAGTACACTGGGCCAATCGAGGACCGAGCCAATGCTTTTATCTTTGGAATAGGTCGCTCCTTTGGGCCGCGCCTTGCAGTTGGTTTAGCCGTTAAAGTTCTCAAACAGAGCATCGATGTTCACTCAGTTCCCAAGGCCACCGCCACCGGCAACGGCTTCGACTTGGGGGTGCAGTTCCGCGCGGCCGAGCATACTTGGCTCGGGGCCGGCGTATCCAATCTCGGCACCGACCTTGCTTGGAAGGTGCGGCGCGCCGACCAGCAGTCGAGTACCTCCGAGAATTCCCTGCCGCGCACTCTCGTCTTTGGTGCGTCGCAGCGGCTTTTAGACGCCCTGCTGTTGGCCGCCGAGTTCCGCGCCGACGGGGAACAGAGCGTCAACCTCGGGGTTGAGTGGCCGCTAAATGCGCTGCTCGTAATACGCGGCGGCCTACACCGCCTCGGCACCGAAGACGGTAGCCAACTCTCGGCCGGACTGACCTTGCACCCGATGCACCGCGAAACCTTGCAGTTTCAATACGCTTACTTAACCGATCCCCTTGGCACTGGGGGCCGCACGATTGTGGGTCTGGCGTTGGCGTTCTGATAGGTGATGGCTCTTTTATTGATTGCGCTCTTGACTCTGCCGACGGCACTCGCCGCCGTCGGCCTACCCTCGCTGCTCCAAGGCGGCCAGGCCCGCGCCGCGGGCCTGGCCGGCGCGGAGACTGCCCTGTTCGCCGCTCAAGCCCTCAACCCGGCAGCCCGACAATCGCGTGGGCGCAGCGTCGCCTTTAACCACCAAGCCTCGATCCAGAATATCCGCCAGAACTACTTGCACCTGACGCAGGGCCGCGGCCGCGGCACTTGGGGGCTTTCCGCCCAACTGTGGCAGGCCGACGGCCTAGAGCGCCGCACCGGGCCCTCGGCTGAGCCGCTGGGGCACTTCGGCGTGTACGAGGGCGCGGCTGGCCTAAGCTACGCCCGCCAGATGGAGCGGACGCGCCTCGGCTTGCAGCTAAAATTCATCCGCCAATCCATTTTTACCCAAAACGCCAGCGGCCTAGCCGCTGATCTCGGGCTGATGTGCGATGTCTCAGCCAGCTTGCGCTTGGGGGCCACGGTGCGCAACTTGGGCCGCATGAACCGCCTCGACCGACGGGAGACGGACCTGCCTTTAGAAGCTCGTTTAGGCACCGCTTATGTAGGCCGCGCAGACATGCTCGTGGCCATCGAAGCGCAAAAGGCTCGCGGCGGCGACCTCACGCTGCATCTGGGCGGTGAGTACCAGGCCGGCGATCATCTGCGCCTGCGCGCGGGCTACCAGAGCACTGAAAACCGCAGCCTCTCGGCCGGGCTGGGCCTCGTGGCTAAGCACTGGGTCATCGACTACGCCTATGTGCCTTTTGGATCGGGCTTGGGCGATGCGCACTGGCTCAGTCTCCAACTAGAAAGCGCAACCCCTTGAATTTCTGGCGCAAAACAGTGCCGCCGACCCCGCCGACCCCGCCAACTTCGACCTTACTCCCGGCCCAGCACACCAACTCCTCGCGTTTATGGGTCCACCTGCTGCTGTTTTTCTGTACCATTGCTTCGACTGCGACTGCTGGTGCCATGCAGCAAGGGGTTGACCCGCTAACCAGCATCGCGGCCTTGGTTCACCTCGTCGAGGGCATCCCTTTTGCCGCGACCTTGCTCTTTATTCTTACAGTCCACGAATTCGGCCATTATTTTGCCGCACGCCGTTGGGGAGTCAGCGCTTCGCTGCCCTATTTTCTTCCCCTGCCCTATGTTTCTTTCCTCGGCACTTTGGGTGCCGTCATCAAGATTCGCTCCCCCATCCCCAACAAGCGCGCCCTCCTCGATATTGGTGCCGCCGGCCCCTTAGCGGGCTTTGTCGTCGCCCTCGCGGCCTGCTTCGCCGGGCTTTCGCGCTCGGCCGTGGTCTCAGCCGATTATTTTCACGCTTCCCCCATCGAATTAGGGGCACCTTTGCTCTTTTCCGGTATCGCCGCTCTCGTCTTGCCCGCCATCGGGCCGGACCAAATGGTCCTCTTAGACCCGGTGGCTTTTGCCGGTTGGGTCGGGCTGTTTATTACGGCCTTCAACCTCTTTCCCATTGGCCAACTCGACGGCGGCCATATCGCGTACGCGCTCTTTGGCCCCCGGCACCGGCAGATCGCCCGCACGGCCTATGTCGCTTTGCTGGCCTTGGGGCTTTATGGGGTCCTATCGCTTATGTGGGGGTGGCCCCAAGGGTGGCCGGGGTGGCTCGCGCTGGCCTTTTTCCTCGCGCTTTTTGGCAAGGATCACCCGGCCCCCTACGACCCCTTTATCGCGCTGGACCGCGGCCGGTATTTCGTCGGCTACCTCTGCCTGCTGGTCTTTGTCGTCTGTTTCGCTCCCGTGCCTTTTGTCACCTACTGAGCCGTGCCATGCTCTCGTCCTTGCCCTTTCTGCTCGCGGTGCTGTTGGCTGGCTGCGCCATAGGCGACAGCGAACAAGTGGATTGTCGCTGTGCGCCCGACACGAGTGTCCAGCTTTTCCCCCGTTGCGACGGCATGGCCGAGGAGCGCCCGGATCCTAAAACCCCGCTATCGACCCAGATTCCCGACTGCCCCAGCGGACCACAACTCTTGCTGCTCGATCCCACGCGCCCCGAATACGTGCTGTCCAATCTCGCTTCTATTTTTCAAGCCCAACCCGAGAAGCGCAGCCCTCAACAGTACATGGAGCAGTTTACCGACGACTTTGTCTTCATCCCCGATCCCGAGGATGTGCAGCTAAACCCGCAGATATACGACGCCGACCGAGATACGCTTTGGGGGGCGGCTGAGGAGCGCAATTTCGCCCGCATCATTCTCTCACCGGAGCGGATCCATAGCGTGCGCTTTGTGCGCTGGTTCAAATCGTCGGACGAGAGCATCTTCTCCGACGACGGGCTGCGCGAGACCTTTATCTTCCCTTACGAAGCCGAGTTCTTCGAGATAATCAGCGCGACCGGGACAGACTCCAAAGAAACGAAGTTTGAAACGATCGGCGTTAAGGGGCTTGCGGAAATCGAATTGGTGACGCCAACGGTGGAAAATCCCGTGTGGTCGATCGCGATTTGGAAAGACCAGCGCGATCTGGCTTCGGCCAAGTTCTCTTGGGGGGAGCTGCAGGCGCGCTTCTCGCAGTAACTGCGCGGCGCGTTTCTTTGATAATCGTCTCTCTGAATAGAGGAGAATGCTATGAACCTATCTCAAGATCGCCGCTACCCAGAGCAAGACGCCCTTTTGTAGCCGATTTTAAGGCTATTTTAATCCCGCATCGGCTAGCGCGACTAGCTTTGAGATAGGTTCATCTCAAAGCCTCACATCGTCGTAGGGCGGGTACGCCAGATGCTTATACCAGACGGAAAGGACATGCCGGGATTAGTCGGGCTGATAAGAGCAGTCCTTGTGATTGGATGTCATGCCCCATATACCCACTCTTCAGCGTCGGGATAATTGTCTTTCATCTGCTCTCGACATTCTTTCTCTGCCTCTTTGCCTTCCTCGTCGTTGTCATTTGCCTTGTCGCAGGATCCCCAATTAATGTCCGTGGTTGTGCGTAGCTTGCGCATTACATCGCAAGAAGATGAATAGCCCGCGCACCCTGGCCCCACGCATTTGGTCGTCTCAGAATCCCGATGGTAGTGCAAGCCAACCAACTGCCACTCGCCGTTTATTTTTTAGGATTTCGACCCTATCGAAGACGAGCAGCAGCCGAGAAATTGAGAATAATCTCGGATACTCGTCCCGCAGCGAGCCGATGCCAACTGAGGTTGTCCGGGTTGGAACCAGCCTCAAGCAAAGATGGCCAAGCAACTACTAGGGAACAAAATCCCCATATGAAATATCGGACTATATACGGCATAATAGCCTCCTTGGCATGAGTGAAAAATGATAGGTATCAAGTACTTTTTGCGATTTTTTTCAAAAAAAATGCGGCCGAGAGAATCAGCCCCTCGCCCGCGTTGGGTTTAGCCGTTGTTAATCGCTATATTTTTAAGTGGCACAACTAACCTTGAAATAAAGACGGAGTATGACCGTGAAATCATTCGCCCTCTTGAGCTTCTGCGGCCTCCTCACCTTGAGTGCTTGCAGTGCTTGCAGCAACCCCTTTGCACCCAACACACAAAAACCCACCGACATAGAGCCGCCGGCCCCACCCGCTCCCGACGCCACGACTCCTGAGCAGCTTATGGACAACCTCGCCCATGCCATGCACACCCGAGACGAAGAGCTCTACGAGAGTTTGCTCGACAAAGACTTCTTGTTTACCGAGTTCAATTGTCTCGGCGAAGTGGAGTTCCACTACGGCTTAGAAAAAGAACTGGAGATCATGGCCGGCAGCCGCGATGGTTCACAGCCGGGCATCTTCGACGAGTTCCGCCATCATTTCACCTTCAATTTTACGTCCACTCACCGCATAAAAGAACTCGGTTCCGACCATCCGGAAGCTTTTCCCGAGGATCCCAATGGCCACCCGGACGAAGACTGGGAGGTCTTCTACGGGCGGGTCCAAATGGAGTTGCTTCGCTCGGAGGGCGAAGGCTTTCGCGTAGATCAGTTTATGACCTTCAAACTCCGCCTCGATCCAGACGACGACCTGTGGAAAATCGTCCGTTGGGAAGACAAATGCTTAGGCAGCACTTAAAGCATTGAGCCAATGGGCAAACGCTTGGTCAAGCGCCAGCGCCACCCCGGCTGGCACTTGGCCCTTTCGGGTTTGTTGCTGGCTAGCGCAATCGCTTTCTCGCTCTATGCGCCCTCGCCGAAACGGGCCAGCGACCTGCCCGTCATCGCGCCAGCCCCCGCGCCCATCCCCTACCGAGCAGCCGACGCCGGCCAGCTAGCCGACGCGCTCTACGCTGGCATCGACAGCGCCTTGGCCGATTTGGGCATCTGGTCGGCTCTCTACTCCAAGAGCCTCAACCGCATCGAGGTCGGCGTTCCCGCCGACTTGCCCCTAGCCGAGGCCAATTTGGGCATCTCGCGCTTTGTCCAGCGGCTCGGCGGCCAAGTCCTCAGTGCCAGCGAGCGGCGGGGCCAAGTCGAAATCCGCTGCGGCTTTGGCGAGGTGCAGACAACCACTTTTATCCTAACTCCGGTCGCCGAGCGCCGCCGCACCGGCAACATTGCTATCGTCATTGACGACTTTACTGACGACGACCCCATCGCCGCGCACTTCTGTGCCATACCGCAGGCCCTGACATTCTCCATCTTGCCCGGAGAGAACCAAGCGCATGCCCTTGCCGAGCAGGTGCGCGCCAACGGGCACGAGATATTGGTCCACCTGCCGATGGAACCCCAAGGCGGGGCATCGCCCGGTGCGAACGCCATACTAGTGGGCCTCGACGACGCGGAAATCCGCCGCCGAGTGCGCCGCGCCTTGCAGAGTGTGCCCCACGCCCGTGGGATCAACAACCACATGGGCTCCAAGGCCACGGCCGACGAGCGAGTCATGCGCCTAGTGCTCTCCGAGCTAAAGGCCCGCAATCTGCTCTTCCTCGACAGCCGCACCACTGCCTCGTCAGTTGCCTATCAACTATCTGTAGATATGGATATTAGAGCCGTTAATCGCGACCTCTTTATCGACGAGATCGCCGACACCCAAGTCATTCAAAGTAAGCTCTGGGAGCTCGCTGCGATCGCGACTTGGTCGGGCCAAGCCATCGGCGTGGGGCACAACCGCAGAGAGACGTTCCTCGCCCTATTAGCCGCGTTGCCGCAAATAGAGAGACGAGGCTTTCGCTTCGTCCCCGTCTCCCGGCTGCTGCCATGAGTGCTTTCACCGCGCCCTTCCGCTTTGAGCTCGTCGTCCAAGACGCTGCAACTGGGGCGCGAGCAGGTGTCCTCCACACGCCTCATGGCACTGTGGAGACGCCTGTCTTCATGCCCGTCGGCACCCAAGCCACGGTCAAGACCCTCGACCAACAGGACCTAGCGGCGACCCAAGCGCAGATCATCCTCGGCAACGCTTACCATCTCTACTTGCGCCCCGGCCACCAGCTCATTGACCGGATGGGGGGACTCCACGCCTTTATGAACTGGCCCAAGCCGATCCTCACCGACAGCGGCGGCTTTCAGGTGTTCAGCCTCAGCGACCGCAACGAGGTCACCGCAGATGGCGTGCGCTTCCAATCGCACTTAGACGGCTCGCATCACTTGTTCACCCCCGAGAAGGTCATGGAAATTGAGCACGGGCTCGGTGCCGATATCATCATGGCCTTCGACGAATGCACGCCCTATCCCTGTGGGCGCGACTACGCGCAAGAGTCCATGCAGCGGACATTGCGCTGGGCCGAGCGCTGCCTGAGCCGCCATCGGGAATTGGCGGCTGAACGCGTCAACCGCCCTCCTCAAGCGCTCTTTGGCATTGTCCAAGGCAGCATTTATGCGGATTTGCGCCGCGCCTGCGCCCAAGCACTGATACAGCTCAACTTGCCCGGTTATGCCATTGGCGGCCTAGCCGTAGGCGAACCGCGCACGGACCTGTTCGAGGTTGTGCGCCAGACCACCACCTACCTGCCGACGGAAAAACCCCGCTACCTGATGGGCGTGGGCCTGCCGCACGACTTGGTCGAGGCCGTCGAGGCCGGCGTCGATATGTTCGACTGCGTGGTCCCCACCCGCAATGCGCGCAACGGCACGGCTTTTACCCGACGGGGACGCCTGCGCCTCAAAAACGCCTGCCACGCCGAAGACCCTCAACCACTCGATGCGGATTGCGCTTGTGCCACTTGCCGCCACTATAGCCGGGCTTACTTGCGCCATCTCTTCCAGACCAACGAAGTGCTCGGTCCGCGCCTAGCCACTTTTCACAACATCTTTTTCTTTCAGCAGCTAATGAGCGAGATGCGCGACGCGATCATCGAGGGGCACTTCACTGACTGGCAGGCGGAATTTCTCGCCCGCTACCAAAACCGATAAAAGGATCGGTTCAGGCCGCTTGGTCGCAAGGCGCGCAGACTAGGGCGAACCGCCTCGCACCCCCCACGTCGAGTTCGGTCGCAAAATCCCTCTTGACCGGCACGGACTGCTCGCCACAAAAATCGCATTTGCCGCGCTCTGAGTATTCGGGAATCGCCCCTATTTCGAACTCGACCTGTTTGCGCTTTTCGCGCCCTTGGGAAAACAGCCGCGCAAAATTGAGCACTTGCTTGTCGGTCTCGCGCTCCAAGGTCCGCTCTATGATCTCGTCGAGCGCTGGGTCGTCGGGTTTGCCGCCGTCTTCGAGCGTGTGCCAAGCAGCTCGGCGCACCCGCGCATCTTGGTCTTCGAGCATCCGATAGAGCGCCTTCCAGACCTCGTCTATGCTCTGACGCACGTGGCAGGGGCACAAAAAAGACGCCGCCTGTAAGCGATCTGCTGGATCGGCGCTATGCGACATTTGCAACAGTTCCTGAATCTCCTCGCGCCCCACGCGCAGTTCGCCTTGGCGGAAAGCTGCTCGCTGATACTTGTTCAGTCCCTTGGGCCTCGACTTGCTGCTCCGTCCTTTTCTGCTCATGTCCAATTCTCCTGTCTCAACCTTGTCATCATCTTAATGGCGAGAGTGCTGCAATGTCAAAGAGTTCGCCCATTGCCTTTGCGGTATGAAGCGGCCGCGGCATACCATCTTATGCCGGTATTACTCAACACGGGAATTTTTATTAGATTTCCTAGAGATTTTACTCTACTGAAAGGAATTTGCCCGTGTTCGATCTTATTTCCACTGCCTACGCCTTGGGCGGTGCGCCCGCCGATGGCGGCGAACAGCCCAACCCCATCGCCTCGCTCCTGCCTTTTGCGCTGATGTTCTTGGTTCTCTACCTCTTGCTATTGAGGCCGCAGATGAAGAAGCAGAAGAATCAACAGCGGATGATCGACGAACTCGAAAAAAACGATGAAATCGTCACCAGTGGCGGGATCCACGGCACCATCCTCAACATCAAAGACGATATCCTCGTGGTCAAAATCGCCGACAACGTCAAGATCGAGGTCTCGCGTGCGGCCGTTTCGCGGGTAAAAAACAAAGAAGACGCCGACGGCAAGAGGAAGTAGTGAGGCTCGCGTTTATGGGAACCCCTCGCTTTGCGGTTCCTTCCTTAAAAGCCCTCGCCCAGAGCCGCCACCAGATCGTCGCCGTCGTCACCAATCCCAACCGACCCCAAGGGCGGGGCCGCCAGCTCGCAAGCCCACCCGTCAAAGAGCAAGCCCTAAAGCTCGGCTTAGAAGTGCTGCAACCGGCCGCGGTCAAAGACCCAGCGCTAGCCGCGACGCTAGCTGCGCGTACGCCCGACCTCTTTGTCGTCGTCGCCTTCTCCATCCTGCCCCGTCTCTTACTCGCCATTCCCCGCCTCGGCTCAATCAACCTGCATCCCTCGCTCTTGCCAGCCTATCGCGGCGCGGCCCCTATTATCTGGGCGGTAGCCAACGGCGAGAAGGAGACGGGCATCACCACCTTCCAACTCAGCCCGCGCATTGACGCGGGTCACATCCTACTCCAGCGCCGCTTTGCCATTGACTGCGACGAGACGGCCGGCGAGCTGGAGGCCCGCTTGTGCATGGAGGGTGCCAAAATGGTCGTGGAGACCGTTGATGGGCTGGAAGATGGCCGCCTCACCGGACGGCCTCAAGGTACGGACGGCGTCAGTCGGGCACCCAAGCTGACCAAAGAGGACGGCCAGATTGACTGGCACCAACCAGCCGAGCGGGTACGCAACCTCGTCCGCGGCATGAATCCCGCGCCTGGTGCCCATACCCAATGGCAGGACAAAACGCTCAAAGTACACCGGACTCAGCACACTGCGGGCTGCGGCGCACCCGGCACCGTACTCTGCGCCGATGGCCGCCGAGGTTTAATAGTGGCATGCGGCGAGGGTGCCCTGCAACTGACCCAAGTACAACCGGCGGGCAAAGCCGCCATGGAGGGAACGGCCTTTGTGCGGGGCTACCCGATTGCGGCTGGCATGCGGCTGGGCTAACCTACTCTTCGCCCTGCTCGCGGGGCGACCGGCCTATGCCACAGAGGTAGAGACCGATTCGACTCGCACCGACACCCTGCCTTCGGCGCATGGTGCGCTCCTGCGCTCGGCCGTGCTGCCCGGCTGGGGCCAGTACTACAATGGCCGCCCCGTCAAGGGGCTGTTCTTAGGTGCAGCAAGCGCAACAGCCCTCACCGCAGTCGTGGTCGAGCATCGCCGCATCCGTTCCGCGCCCACGCCCGAGGAACACCAAGACCGCACCGCCCGCCGCAACAGTCGCCTGCTGTGCTTCGCGTTCTCGGTCGCCTTGGCCGCGATCGACGCCTATGTCGATGCCCACCTCGCGGACTTTGGTGCCGTGCTGCCCGGCCTCAGTATTGGGGCCGAGATGCAAGTGGAGATGCAGCGCGGCAAAGCGTGGCTTTGGTTGAAAGCAACCGTGCCTTAGATGCTCTGCTCAATTCGCTCAACGCGGCGTCTTAGCAACTTGAGGCGGTCGAATGCGAACGGCATACATTGCCGCGAGTAGTAAGGGGTTGGGATGCGGCGGCGACGTTCCAAGTGAACGAGCTCGCGCTCGAGCTCGACGGAGAGTCGGTCGGAAAAAAACAACACGAGCGGGTGGGCATTGAGCAGGCTGCCGAGTCGTGAGGTGCGGCCGTGGGCCAACATCTGCACTCGGAAGGCGAGCTGTCGCAGGCCGCGCAAGGCTACTAGCCGCCCCAAGATCACATAGGCCGCATAGGCTAGGCAAATTAGGAAGACCCCGCAGGCCACATATATGAAGTAGTAGAACATATCACTCTCGGCCTCACGCCTAAATATCTGATACGCGGCCCGTTGGCTCAAGCTCATTTCCCAACTGCTAACAGGAATGAGATGCTTGCTTAATTGGCCCAAAAAATCTATTTGAAGTGAACGCAGCCTCTTTGAAGGACGGACTTTCCTAGAATAAGGACTGTTTAATTAGTGGTTAGTGGTTAGTGGTTAGTGGTTAGTGGTCCGTCCTATCCGGCCCCTTGGCGGCGGGTACCCGGCGACTGGCCTCGGAACATCGACGCGGGGAACCACGCTGGTCCGGACGAGGGCTACGGGCAGGCCGAGTGAAACCGCCTACATGAAACCGGAATGCCCAACCGTAAACTAGGAAATTCCGTTGAAGGATACCATGAAAAATCGCCCTTGTACTGTACTTCTCCTCGCCGCGTTGTTTGCTTCCTGTGGCACCGATTCAACCAAAAGCCCTAACGCGAATCCACCGATACTCTCAGCCCAGCTCGACGGCCGCTACGCGCAAAATATTCGCATTGAGGAGGACCAATTCACGGCTACTGGCCCCGGTCAAGAGGTCGTCCTCACCTTTGCGGCCCAGGGTATGGTAAACGTCAAACAGTTTGAGTTGCACTTAGAGATCGAGCCGGCCAGTGCCTTGGCTTTTGAAGGTTCTTCTTTCGCCGCGACCGAGCCCTTTCTCACCCCGCCCCTCAGCATTGAGCTGATGGGAGCGGGGCTGTGGCGCACCGGCGGCGCGAGCATCAGCCAAACCAAAAAGGGCGACGATATCCTAGGGACGCTCACGTTGAGGACCGGCGACGACTTCGCCGCGGGAATGCAAGTGCAAGTGCGCGTGGCCTTCTTTTCGCTAGGACCCAGTTTTTCCGACCGCGACGACTACGCGGCCGCCGACCTCAACATGGGGGTGGTGATTAACGGCAGCTAAACTCGACTCCTTGACGATGTAGAGGGGGATTGCTTATCTTTTTTACTCTTGTGGGGCTGTAGCTCAGTTGGGAGAGCGCCTGAATGGCATTCAGGAGGTCAGGGGTTCGATTCCCCTCAGCTCCACCATGATAAGGCTATCAGGTAGTAAAGGGTTTACGACATGCCGTCGCAGACCCTTTTTTTCGGATTTCTCGACCGCATGCCCTGCTCCGACTGTTTTCGCCGCACACAACTCTCTAATAGCACGTTGAGAACGGAATGGATTCAGCCCATTCACTCGACCACATCGTTCGCCTGACCTCCCAGACGGACAGTTTCAGACAGGTCGCCGCCCGGCTTGCGAATGGACAGCAACGCATCCTGTTCCACGGGCTGCCTACGACCCTAGCCGCGTTTCTGGCCAGTCACCTCCGCACGGCCCTAGAACGCCCCGTCCTCATCGTCGCGGCCGACGAAGACCGCGCCGAGCAGTGGCGCGACGACCTCCAAGTCATCGCCGGCGAGCAGATGGTCTATTACTTCCCCGCTTGGGACGTTGGAATCTACGACCGGCAGTCCCCGGACCTCGAAATTACCAGCTTGCGCGTGGCCACCGCCGCGCGGCTCATGCGCGGCGAACCGGCCATCGTCGTCGCCCCGGCTTCGGCCTTGCTCGATCCGCTAATCCCGCCCCATGCGCTCGAATTGGGCACGGAGATTCTCGAGGTAGGCGAGGAACGAGACCTCGACGCGCTCTGCTCGCATTGGGTCGCCTGCGGCTTTGATCGCGTGGCGTCCATCGACGGTATCGGGCAGTTTAGCCTGCGCGGCGGCATCCTCGACATATACCCTTTCGGCGTTGAGCATCCCTATCGCTGCGAGTTCTTCGGCGATGAAATCGAATCCATCCGCCACTTTGACGTCAGCACCCAGCGCTCGCTGAGTGCCTGTGAAGAGGCTTGGGTGCTGCCGGCACGCGAGGTGCTACTCGATTCCCCTTTTTACGAAGATTACCTCCAGCGGATTGAGGCCGCTGGCGCGGCAGAAGCTCTCACTCCGCTGAAAGACCAACTAGAACTAGGCGAGTCGCTTGATGGCATTGAGTGCTACACTTCTCTGCTCTACGGTCGCGACGACGGGCTTTTCGAGTACCTCAAAGATCCGGTGCTCTTTTTGGAGGAACGCGAAGACATCGCCGCGGCCCTCGACAAGACCTTAGCGAAGCCGCGCCAAGAGTACGATCGGTCGCGGCAAAGAGAATCGCGGCTGCCTCCATCGGCCCTCCTGCGCGACGGAGATTGGCTCATCGCGCAGCTAGACGAACGCACCCGGCTCGAGCCAGTGCCCTTGGGCCAGCTTGATAACGCCGTCCGCTTCGAAGCTACAAAGCCGCGCATCTTTGCCGGCGAGCGAGCGCTCCTACAGCAGGAAATTGACCGGCTCGCAACCGAGTCCTATTCCATCCACATCCGCTGCGAGACCAAGGGACAGGCGAGCCGCTTACAAGAAATTTTCGCCGACTGCCCCGAGATCCACTTCGGGCTTGGCTCGCTGCACCAGGGTTTCACCTTTCCGCAAGCCCAGCTAGCCCTGTTTAACGACCACGAGATCTTCAGCCGCCAAAAGCGCCGCTACCGCTACCGCAGGTTCCGCTCAGCCAAGTCCATCGCCAACTACGGAGCCTTGCAGCGCGGTGATTTCGTCGTCCACATCGACCACGGCATTGGCCGCTACTTGGGCATCCGCCGCCTGCGGATCGGCGGACGCGAACACGATTGCCTCGTCGTGGTCTATCAGGGCCAAGACCGCGTCTTCGTCCCCGTCGAACAACTCGACCGCCTGCGCAAGTATTCCAGTGCCGAAGGCGAGACGCCCCTACTCAGCAAGCTGGGCAGTGCCGCTTGGGAGAAACTCAAGGAGCGCACGCGCGAAGAGATATTCAAAATGGCCAGCGAGCTGGTACACCTCTACGCCGAGCGCAAGGCAAGGCCCGGATTCGTGTTCTCGGCCGATGGCCCATTGCACCGAGAGCTAGAGGTGGCCTTCCCCTTCCAAGAGACGCCCGACCAGTTGCGCACCATGGAAGAAGTTAAAAAGGACATGGAAACGCCGCACCCGATGGATCGCTTAGTCTGCGGCGACGTTGGCTATGGCAAGACCGAGGTCGCCGTGCGCGCCGCTTTCAAGGCCGTCTGCGACCACAAGCAGACCGCCGTGCTGGTGCCCACCACCATTCTCGCCGAGCAGCACTACCAGACCTTCTCAGAACGCATGGGGCACACTCCAGCGCGCGTCGAAGTGCTCAGCCGCTTCCGCTCCCCTAAGGAGCAGCAACAGATCCTCCAAGACGTCAAAAATGGCCAGGTTGATGTGCTCATCGGCACCCATCGCATCCTCTCCAAGGACATCCGCTTCCGCGACTTAGGGCTTTTGATCGTCGATGAAGAGCAGCGCTTTGGGGTCCGCCACAAGGAGCGGCTCAAGCAGCTAAAGCGGCTCGTCGATGTCCTGACCCTGACGGCGACCCCGATCCCGCGCACCCTGCACATGTCGATGATGGGCGCTCGGGATATGTCGGTGATCAACACCCCGCCGCAGGATCGCCTGCCCATCCACACCGAGATCCTAGCTTTTGACGAGGCTCGCATTGCCGAGGCCATCCACCGCGAAGTCGAGCGCGGTGGTCAAGTTTACTTCGTACACAATCGAGTACAGTCGATTCAGCGGCTCAAGGAATACCTGCAAGATCTCCTGCCGCAGGTGCGCTGTGGCGTCGCCCACGGGCAGATGCCACCCAAGCAGCTAGAGAAGGTCATGGTCGATTTCTTGGAACGGAGATACGACTGTTTAGTCTGCACTATGATCATTGAATCGGGTATCGACATTCCTTCAGTCAACACCATCATCGTCAACCGGGCCGACGCGCTGGGCCTGAGTCAGCTCTACCAGATCAGAGGCCGGGTCGGTCGCTCTAACGAGCGCGCCTACGCCTATCTGCTGGTGCCCAAGGGCAAGAAGCTGACCAAGAAGAGCCGCCTGCGCCTGCGCGCCATCGAAGAATTCGCCGATTTAGGGTCTGGGTTCAACATCGCCATGCGCGATCTAGAGATTCGCGGTGCCGGCAACCTAGTGGGGGCGCAGCAACACGGATTTATCGCCGCTGTCGGCTTCGACCTCTACTGTCGCTTGTTGGACGAGGCCATGCGCGGAATCAAGGGCGATTACTCGCCTGACAGCCCCGAGCCCGATATAAAAATCGCGGTCTCGGCTTATATTCCAGATGAGTACTTGCACGACCCAGACCAAAAGATGGAGTTCTACCAGCGCTTAGCCGACGCCGGCCGCATTGTCGATCTTTTGGATATCCGCGAGGAGATGCAGGATCGCTTTGGGCGCCTGCCCCAGCCGGCGCGCTCGCTAATGCACATCATGGAAATCAAGATCATGGCCCGCCAGCTCGGCCTCGAAAGCGTCCAGTTGGAGCAGAGTCGCTTTCGCCTCGCCTTTCCGTCAGACCGGCCGATCTCACCGGCCGATATCCAGAAGATGGTGGAGCAGTCTTCTACTCAGCTAGACTTCGATTTGGGCGCACAGCTCAAAATCGAGGTTCGGGTGCCGGGCCGCGACGAGATTGAGCGCTTGGAAAAGGTGCGCGACATCTTGGAGGAAATCCTCTGAAAACACTGCTTGCCATCGCGCTCGCGCTCAGCGCACTGCCGGGGTGTGAATCGTCGAGCACCCGCGACATCGTCGCCCGCGTCGGAGACACCGAACTTGCGGAAAGCGAGTTCGCAAGCCAATTCGCGCCCGGCTCCGACGCCGATCTAGCCGAAGGCGAGCGAGCGCAGCTCATCGAGGACTGGGTGCGCCAAGAACTGCTCTATCAGGAAGCTCTCGCTCGCGGGCTCCACCATCAAGAGCGGCTCAAAACGCTTCTAGATCAGATGCGGCGAGACCTGCTGGTGGCGGCCCTGCTCGACGCCGAGTTCCAAGACCATGAGCTCGCCTTCAGCGAGGCCGCAATCCGTCGCTACTACGACGCGCATCAAGCCGATTTTCGGAGGATTCGCCCCGAGATTAAGGCGCGGCACATCCTCCTGACCAGCCAGCGAGAGGCCAATGCCCGACGGCAAACCCTGCTACAGCGAGGCGAAAGTTTTACCGAGGTGGCCCGCAAGTACTCGCACGATGCCGCCACCCGCAACAAGGGAGGTGAACTGGGCTATTTCTCCGAAGTAGAAAATCCCGTGCTGTGGGCCGCGTGCCAAGATATGCCGCTCAAGCGCATCTCCGAGCCGGTGCAGACCGACTACGGCTACCACCTCATCCAAGTCCAAGAGCAATGCGAGGTCGGTACGGTGCGCAACCTCGCACAAGTGCGCTCCCAGATCGTCGAGACGCTGGTGCGCGAGCATCATCGATCTCAGCTCGACCAATTCGTCGCCAAACTCAAAAATTCCGCCGACTGGGCTATCGTAGCCCCTACCCCCCCCTAAGTATGTCACTGCATTCGCCAAATCGCCTATTGTTAGCTCTCTGCCTCGCGCTGTGTATCGCGCCGCGCGCAAGGGCCTTGCCCGAACTCCTCGACCGCATCGTCGCCATCGTTGACAACCACTCGATCCTCTGGTCCGAGCTCAATTACCGACTGCGCTTTGAGGCCGAGCAGCGCGGGCTGTCGGTCTTCGTCGAATCCGAGCAAATCAAGACACTCCGCCGCGAAATCCTCGAGGCCATGATCGACGAGCAAGTACTAGTTCTCAAGGCCAAGCAGGACAGCATTCAGATCGATCCATCCGAAGTCGAGGAAATGCTCGGCCAGCAGTTCCATAAGGCCAAGAGCAGCATGGACGACGGGGAATTCGAGCAGATGCTAGAGCGCGTGGGCTTGAGCGAGCGCCAGCTCAAGGCTCGCTACCGCAAGGAAATCCGCCACCGCCTGCTCTCGCGCCAGATGCGCGCCTTTGTCTCGTACCGGGTACACGTCAGCCACCGCGACGTGGAGGAGTTCCGCGTCGTGCACCAAGACACCTTGCCTTCCCAAATCTCGCTCAGCCACATTCTGATCGAGGTCCAGCCCAGCGATGAAGTGCTAAAAGAGAAACGGGCGCGAATCGAAGAGATACAAGCCCTGCTGGCGGCTGGCGGCGATTTCGCTACAATAGCCCGCGCTCACTCTGAAGATCCCGGCAGTGCTTCTCTCGGCGGCGACTTGGGCTGTTTCTCGCCTAGTACCTTGGTCCCCGAGTTCGAGGAAGCGGCCTTCACCCTCAAACCAGGCCAGACTAGCGAGCCAGTTTTGAGCCCTTATGGCTACCACCTGATACAGGTGCGCGAAAAGCGCGAAGCCTCCATCTGCGCCAGCCACATCCTCGTCTTGGCCAAAACCTCGGAAAGCGACGAGGCCCGTACGCGGGAAACGCTAGAGGATTTGCGCCGCCGCGCCCTGAACGGCGAGGAGTTTTCCCAGCTCGCCCGCCAGTATTCGGCCAACCCGCAGACGGCTATGCAGGGCGGCCTCTGGGGCGCTTTCCTTAGGGACGAGCTCCCCGGATTCCTTCAGCCCTACCTCCGCAACCTCAAGCTGGGCGACATCAGCGAACCCTTCTTTTTTGACGATGGTGGCCACATTATCAAAATTGACGACGATCAAGCCGTGATCGAGGGCCTGATCCGCGAAAGCCGCACCGAAGAAACCATGCGCCAACTAATCGACGAATACCGGCAGCAAATCCACATCGAGGTTCGGCTCGACGAGGAAAACTTGCGCCGACCGGCACGGGATGCGACTGGATATCTTTCTGAAGAACACGGGGCTGATCAAGCAGCGCAGTGAAGCCAAGCGGGCCTGCGACACCGGGCGAGTCCAGATCGACGGACGGCAGGCCAAGGCTTCGCACTCCGTGACCGTGGGCGAGCAGATACACATTGCGACCCCCACCCGCCTGCTCGACATCGAGGTGCTCAGCATCCCGGAGCGCCAGCCCGCACGGCGAAACCGCCGCCGCTTTTATCGGATCCTCCGCGAAGAGTACCGCGACCCGTACGAGGACCTAAGCTTTTAGGACGCAAGCTATGGGTAGCGCAGCGCAATCCCCCTATCAAGGACTGGCCCCCATTTACGACTATGTAATGGCTCACGTCGATTACGGCGAATGGGCTGCTTATATCCATGAGCTCTGCGCTCACTTTGCTCCCCACACCACCCGCGTCGTGGACTTGGCCTGCGGCACCGGCAATGTGTCTTTTGCGCTCCATCGCCTCGGCTATGAGGTAACGGGCGTGGATCGCTCCGAGGCCATGCTGCAGGTCGCGCGTGAGAAGGCGGCCGGCACCGACGTCGAGTTCGTCCAGCAGGACCTGCGCCAGCTAGAGGGCTTAGGGCCTTTTGACGCAGCCACTTGCCTGTACGACAGTATCAACTATCTGCTCGCACCAGCCGACATAGACGCGGCCCTGCACGGCGCACAGGCCATTGTACAGCCGGGTGGGCTTTTCGTCTTTGACATCTGTACCGAGCGCAATTCGCTGCGCTATTTCCGCAACATGCAAGACAGTGAGCGCGGGCCGGGTTTTTCCTACGAGCGGCACAGCATCTACGATCCAGACAGGCGGCTACAGAGCAATCACTTCCGCATCCGTTGCGACGGAAGCGATGTCGCGTTTGAGGAAACCCATGTCCAGCGCATCTATTCAGTCGCCGCCGTCGCTGCCCGCATCGAGGCGAGCGCTTGGGAGTTGCTCGCACACTTCGACGGTTTCACCTTTGACAAGGGGGTCGAGGAATCGGACCGCGTCCACTTCGTCCTCCGCGCTCCGCAAGCGGAGAAATAATTTTGGACCTGAAGCTAAGAGCAACGCGCACATTCATTGAGGACGACGACGACTTCCTGCTGACGACCCACGTCAACAGCGACGCCGACGGCCTAGGTGCCTGCATGGCTTGGGCCCACCTGCTGAAGGGCCTCGGCAAGCGCGCTGACATCGGCCTGCCCGAGCCACCGGCCGGCCAATGCTCCTTTCTCGTCGGCTGGGACGACGTGCGCCACTTCGCCGACCTCGACTTGGCCCGCTATCGCTGCGCCATTGTCGCCGACTGCCCTTCTCTTGACCGCATCGGCCCGGTGCGCCCAAATCTCAGCCCTGATATCCGTCTCCTCAACATCGATCACCACCAAGGCAATGAGTGCTTCGGCGCGTTGAATATCGTGGAGGAGATCAGCTCTACCTGCGAGCTCCTCTACCATCTCGCCATCGCCCTTGGCTATGAGGTTGACGCCGTCGCGGCCGCCCAGCTCTATGCGGGGATTCTCTTCGATACCGGCGGCTTTCGCTTCTCGCCAACGACGGCAACCACCTTTGAAGTGGCGGCCGATCTAGTGCGGCGCGGTGCGCGTCTCGACGCCATTGCCGAGGGCGTCTTCGGCAACAAGAGCCTCGGCTCGGTCAAGCAGCGCGGCCAAGCGATTGAGAGCTTGGTGCTGCGCCTCGGGGGACGAGTGGCTCTGCTCCATCTCGACCGCGAAGCCATGTGCGCGGGCGAGCCTGACGAAGTCGTCAACTACGGCCTAATGATCAAGGGCGTCGAAGTGGCCGTGTTGCTCAAGGAACGCGCCCCCGGATGCTACCGCATCAGCCTGCGCTCCCGCGACAAGGTCGACGTCAGCCAAGTCGCCGGTACCTTTGGGGGCGGCGGTCACACCCGCGCTGCCGGGTTGGAGCTAACGGGTGTGCCCCAAGATATTGTTGAGAGCATATTAGCCGAAATTGGTCGCTATTTACATTAGTAATAATTATTCTTGATTATAAATTTTTATCTATTATTTTATTTCGTTCGCTACCATTAAAAAAAACAAGGTAAGGAAGACGTTCCATTGCATTTAATTAGCTTAAAAGACTGGTCTCCAGCCGATGTGCAGCAAACCGTCGAGCTCGGCCTCGCCGTCAAGGCCGCCCCGCAGCACTACGCCGAGGCCCTCTCTGGGCGCACGGTGGTTCTGCTTTTCCAGAAGACTTCGACCCGCACCCGCTGCGCCGGCGAGATTGGCACTGCCCAGCTAGGCGGCCACGCCCTCTACTTAGACTGGCTGAACACCAACTTCGGGCTCGCCGACTTAGGCGACGAATTTCGCGTACTCTCCAGCTACTCCGACTTCATCGTCGCCCGCCTGCTCGAACACGCTGATGTGCGCCGCGCCGCCGCCGCTTCGCAGATGCCGCTGATAAACGGCTGCTGCAACCGCTATCACCCCTTACAGGCGTTGGCCGACTTGATGACCCTACAGGAGGCTTTCGGGCGGCTCGAAGGGGTACGGCTGACGTACGTCGGGGTGCTCAACAACGTCGCCAACTCGCTCATTGCCGCTGGCGTCAAAGTGGGCCTACACGTCACTTGCGTCTGCCCGGAAATCAACGCGGCCGCACGCGACGACGAACTCTACGCCGAAGCCAAGTGCTTGGGACTCTACGAGCACACCGAGGAATTGCACCCGGCGCTGGCAAAATCCGACGCCGTGTACACCGACACTTGGATCGACATGGAGTTTTTTACCAATCCCCAATTCGCCGCCGAGAAAGCACGGCGGGTGCAGCTTTTCCAGCCCTATCAGCTCAACCGCGAGTTGCTCGCGGGCCTAGATCTAAAAATCCTGCACTGCCTCCCCGCTCACCACGGCTATGAGATCGAAGGCTCGCTTTTGCACGACGAGCGCTCGCTGATTTTCACCCAAGCCGAAAACCGCCTGCACAGCCAGAAGGCCGTGCTACTCAAGCTGGCGGGTGTCTTCGCCTGAGATGGGCTAGCACTCATCGTCGCTAGTTCCGCTGCAAAGGGAGCCGCAACTAGCCATCCTATTCAACGGGGAGTTCGGCGGCGCGAGACCGGACGGCAAATTGCTCAATCCCTTTCTGGAAATTCCCAGCGAATTCGGTCCACGTATCGAGCGGGCCGATCCCATCTCGGGCGACTATTTCAAATCGGGGTCGGGTGGCGGCATCGACCGGATACTCAGTCAAGGCTGGTGTCTCCCACCAAATTAGCAAAATTTTGCCCCTTTCTTTTATTTACCTTCGTTCATCGTCTCTCAACCAACAAAATATGCCACTCTACTTCCTAGCCCTCCTCCTGTTCACCACCGCCGCCGCCGACACTTGGAACACCTTCCGCGGCAACCCCCAACTCACCGGCGTCGCCACCTCCAACCTCGCCCCACCCCTAACGCTACTTTGGGCCTACCCCACCCAAGACGCCATTGAATCCACCGCCGCCATTCACGAGGGCACAGTGTACGTCGGCTCGCTCGACGGCCAGCTCTACGCATTCGACCTGCACACCGGCGCGCTAGCATGGCAGTACCAAGCCGATGGCGAAATCAAATCCTCTCCCACCATCGCCGACAGCACCGTTTACTTCGGCGACGAGGCCGGCACTTTCCACGCCGTCGCTACCCAGAGCGGTCAGCGCCGCTGGACTTTCGCCGCCGCCGCCGGCATCATCTCCACCGCCAACCACACCGGCGGTCGTCTCTACTTCGGCAGCTATGACCAACGCCTGTACTGCCTCGATGCAACCGCTGGAACCCTGATTTGGAAAATCGCCACAGAGGGGTATATTCACAGTACGCTGGCGCTGTACGAAAATCGCGGCGTCGTGGCCGGTTGCGACGGATACTTGCGGATCTTGGACCTCGTCGCCGGTACGCAGCACCAGCAGCTCGCGCTAGGCGGGTACGTGGCCTCCAGCGCCGCCATCCACGCGGGACGTGCGTACGTAGGCACCTTTGGCAACGAAGTACTAGGCGTCGATTTAGGCGCGGGGAAAATCCGCTGGCGCTACGCCCACGCGGTGCGGAAATTCCCGTTTTACTCGTCAGCGGCCGTCACCGACCAAGCGGTCGTCATCGGCGGCCGGGACAAGCTCGTACACGCCCTCGACCCGCAAACAGGTCAACCCTTGTGGACCTTTGCCTCAGGAGCGCGGGTGGATTCCTCGCCGGTCATCGCCGGTGAGTACATTTACGTAGGTGCCCGTGCGCTCATCGCCCTCGCGCTCGCGTCGGGCGCGGAAGTCTGGCGCTTTGAAACAGGCGCAGCCATCGCAGCTTCGCCGGCCGTCGCCGCTGACCGACTCGTCATTGGTGCCACTAATGGCGTACTATATTGTTTTGGGCGCGAGGGCAAACCATGAGGGATGAAGTTGTTCCTAACATTTCGACCCAAAGGTCACAAGCCATGAGTCCACTCGGCAGAGACCCGGCGACCACCCGCGCCGACCGCACCCAAACCGAGGTCGGCAGCGTCTTTGTCTCCAACTACCCGGCCTATTCATTCTGGAGTGAGAAGGACGTACCTCGGGCACATTGCGCACTCGCCGACCAGCCGCGACCCGACACCAAGCTCGGTCTCTACCTCCACATACCCTTCTGCCGCAAGCGCTGCAAGTTCTGTTACTTCCGCGTTTATACGGACAAAAACAGTCGGCAAATCCAGATATATCTCGACGCCCTCGCCCGCGAAGTGGAACACTACGCGCAGCAGCCGGCGGTCAAAGACCGGCCACTGCACTTTATCTACTTTGGCGGCGGCACCCCTTCCTACATCAGTTCGCGCCACCTGCGCTCCTTAGTCGAACGCCTCAAAGACGCCATGCCTTGGGACCAAGCCGACGAAATCGCCTTTGAGTGCGAGCCCGGCACCTTGACCCAAGCCAAGTTAGAAGCCATCCGCGACATCGGCGTCACTCGCCTCAGCCTGGGGATAGAAAACCTCGACGACGAAATCCTGCGTCACAACGGCCGCGCCCACGTCAGCAAGGAAATCTACCAAGTCATGCCCTGGATCCACGCGCTCGACTTCGATCAGGTCAACGTAGATCTGATCGCCGGCATGATCGGCGAGACTTGGCCGAGCTGGCGTCAGACCGCGCAAAGGACCATCGCGCTCGACCCAGACAGCGTTACTGTCTATCAGATGGAGTTGCCGTACAACACGCTCTACTCCAAGGACCTACTCGCTGGCGACGGCGAGCCGCTGGCCTTGGCCGATTGGAAGACCAAGCGCGCCTGGCATGCCTATGCCTTCGAGCAATTAGCCGTCGCTGGGTACGTGCGTTCAAGTGCCTACACGATGAAGAAAACGCCCGACGCTCGCTTCGTTTACCGCGACGCCGTGTGGACCGGCCAAGACATGATCGGCACTGGTGTCGCCTCTTTTTCGCACTTAAGTGGAGTCCACTACCAAAACGCGCCGCACTGGGATGACTACCTCGCCGTCATCGACCGCGGCGGCCTTCCCATCCACCGCGCCTTCGCCACCGACCGCGAAGAGCAACTCACCCGCGAGGTGATCCTGCAGCTCAAATTAGGTGCGCTGGATACCGCGTATTTTCGCGCCAAATTCGGCGTCGATGTCGTCACCCACTTCGCCGCCGCGCTCAGCGGTCTGCGCGACGGGGGCATGCTCCATTTCGACGCCGACGCGATTGAGCTGACCGACGAGGGCCTCATGCGCGTCGATCAGCTCCTGCCCGACTTATACCAAACCCAATACCGCAACGCACGTTATACCTAAGTAGGAGGTACCATTGAAAATCGCGATCGCACTTCTGCTCTTGGCCACCGCTGCACAGGCGGCTGATTGGCCCCAGTGGCGCGGCCCCCAGCGCGACGGCGTCTCCAGCGAAATGGCCTTGTTGCAAAGTTGGTCGGCCGACGGCCCTGCCGTTGAGTGGCGCACCCCCCTCGGCAAGGGCTTTTCCGGCATCTCCATAGCCAACGGCAGGGTTTATACCATGTTCGCACGCGACGCGGACGAGTTCGCAATATGCCTCGATGGCGAGACCGGAGCGGAACTCTGGCGTCATCGCACCGGTCCTTACTACAAGGAGACCCAAGGCGGCGACGGCCCGCGCTCGACGCCCACCGTCGATGGCGAGACTGTCTATGTGCTCGGTGCCACCGGCAAGCTCTTCGCGCTCTTGGCCGCGAGCGGTACGCCGATCTGGGAAAAGGACTTGGTCGCCGAATTTGGCAGCGAAGTGCCTAGGTGGGGGTTTAGCACCTCCCCGCTGGTCGAGGGCGACCTGCTCCTAATCGAAGCCGGCGGCCGCGACGGCAACTTCGTCGTCGATATGGTCATCGACCGCAAAGCCGCAGTCACCGCCGTAGCTCTCGACAAGAACACCGGCGCAACCGCTTGGACTGCCCTCGACGAAAAGATGAGCTATTCATCGCCCATCGCCTTCACTGCCGCCGGCACCCGCCAACTCGCCTATTTCACGGCTTATTCGCTTACCGGCCTAGCACCGGAAGACGGCCGCATTTATTGGCGCTACCCTTGGAAGACCCGCTACGACGTCAGCGCGGCGACCCCAATTTTTATCGCGCCCGACCGGCTTTTTATTTCCACCGGCGACGGCAACGGCGGCGTAGTCTTGCAAATCAAAAGCGACGGCGACAGCCTCGCCGTCGAGCAGGTCTGGCAAAACAAAAAGATGAAAAACGATTTCGGCACCTCGGTCTTTTACAAGGACCATCTCTACGGCTTTGACCATGCGATCCTCAAGTGCCTCGACGCCGAGACCGGAGCGGAAAAGTGGAAGGCCCGGGGTTACGGCAAGGGTAGCTTGATCGTCGCCAACGGCCACCTCATCGTCCTCGGCGAAGAGGGTCAACTTGGCCTAGTCGAGGCCACGCCAGCAGCCTTCCGCGAAAAGAGCAAGACCCAAGTCCTCAATGGCCGCTGCTGGACGGTCCCTTCGCTCGCCGACGGCCGGCTTTATGTCCGCGACGAAAGCGAAATTGTCTGCCTCGATGTGCGGGAGTCGGTCCAATGAAGCGGATATTGTGTGCGTCCCTATTCCTCGTATTCTGCGCCTTTCCAGCCTTGGCCCAGGATTGGTCGAGCTGGCAATCGGCGGGCTGGCCGCAGTGGCTCGGCCCCGCCCGCAACGGCATTTCGTCGGAGACGGGCCTGTTCGGCCACGAGCTGTCTTTTGAGGAGTCTTGGCGCGTCCCAGCCGGGAAGGGCTTTTCCGGCCTTTCCATCGTCGGCAATCGCATCTATACGATGTACATCCACAGCGAGAAGGAATACGCAATCTGCCTCGACGCCCGCAATGGCGAAGTGCTGTGGCGCACCCGCACCGACGACAATTTCGTCGAACGGCAAGGCGGCGACGGTCCGCGCGCCACGCCGACCGTTGACGACGGAATGGTCTATGTCTTCAGCGCCCAAGGCAAACTCCACGCGCTCGACAGCCAGACCGGCTCCCAACAATGGAGCCACGACCTAGTGAGCAAATTCGGCGGGAAGAGGCCCCGCTGGGGCTTTTGCGCGTCGCCGCTAGTCGCAGGAGACCTCGTCTTAATCGAAGCCGGCGGTACGGGCGGCCATTCGCTTATAGCCTTTGACAAAGCCAGCGGCGAGGTCGCCTGGACCACTGGCAGCGACAAGCCGGGCTACTCCTCTCCCATCACCGCCACCATCGGCCAAACGCGCCAAGCGGTGTTTTTCACCGGCTACGGGCTAATCTCGGTCGCGCCGCAACAAGGCCGAGTGCTTTGGAGACACCCCTGGCCGACTAGCCACAACGTCAACGCCGCCACCCCAATTTTCATCCCGCCCAACCGCTTCTTTATCTCCTCCGGCTACGGCACGGGCGGCACCGTGGTGGAGGTCTCCCCCACAGACGGCGGCTATGGTGTGAAGGAGATCTGGCGCAACAAGGAGATGAAAAACCACTTCGCCACCTCCATCTACTACCAAGGCCATCTCTACGGTTTCGATGGTTCGATCCTCAAATGCCTCGACGCCGCGACCGGTGCCGAGAAGTGGAAGACCCGGGGCTACGGTAAGGGCACCCTAATCGCAGCCGATGGCCACCTCGTCGTCTTGGGCGAACAGGGCAATCTCGGCGTAGCCGAAGCCACGCCCGGAGGCTTTGTCGAAAAGGCCAACGCCCAAGTCTTCCACAGCAAATGCTGGACGGCTCCCGCGCTGGCCGACGGCCGGCTCTACCTCCGCGACGAAAGCGAAATCGTCTGCATCAACTTGGCGGTAACAGCCCAATGAGGAATTGATGCTACGCAGCTTTTGTCATACCTGCGCTCCACCGTGCCACAAGGCGTGACAAGCAGGCATCCAGAGTACCTCTCGGCGGTTCGGGCTTGGGTGAGTTCAGTCGAACCGCTGAGCGATGCGACGACTCGACTGAGTGCGCCGACGGGGCTGGATGTCGCGCCTAAAAGCCTGCGCCCGTGAAAGCGGGTGGCGCGGTGAAGCCCATGTGCGCGGGAGTGACGGGATTGTATCATGATACCTCGCTGGATTCCCGCGTGCGCGGGAATGACAAGGGAGGGCGGCAGGAAGCCGCAGACGATAACGACTGTGCAACATCAGTGAGGAATATCCGTGACATGCTGTTGATCTTTGTTCTATTGCTGACGACAACCCTCGTCCATGCCCAGAGCGACGACGACTCACTCTACGTCGTCGACGAAACCATCGTCACCGGTTCGCGACTGGCCATCCCCCGCACCAACGCCATCGCCACCAAAATGCCCCTGCCCCTGCGCAAAACCCCCCTAAGCGTCGGTATCGTCCCCCAAGCCCTGATCGAGACCCAAGATGGCGCGACTCTCAGCGACGCGTTAGCCAATGTCAGCGGCGTTGGCGTCCACACCAACTTCGGCGTCCACGATCTGTTCTACCTGCGCGGCTTCGACTCGCTCGCCAACGGCTTGGTGCTCTCCGACGGAGTCCCTGAACCCGAAGCTACCTTCTACCAGCTCTACAATGTGGACCGCGTCGAGGCCCTCAAAGGCCCTGGTGCCTTCCTCTACGGCGGTAACCCGCTGTCGGGCACCATCAACCTCGTCCGCAAACGGCCGGTCCCAGCAGGTAACTTCGCCCGCTTCAACGCCTCATTAGGGAGCTTCTCCGCCTACCGCGCCACCCTCGACGCCAGCCGCGCTCTACCCAACCAGGGCCTCGCCCTGCGTCTCAATGCGCTGTGGCAGGACGCGGAAAGCTACCGCGACGACAAAAACAGCTCGATCCTCGCTGTAAACCCAACGCTGCGGCTGAACCTCGGCGAGCGCTCGACGCTGCATCTCGACTTCGAGTACCTGACGAGCGAACATCAGTCCGACTCGGGGCTACCCATCGTCGGCGGTAGGCTGCCCGCGGTGCCGCGCACCCGCTCTTATCAGTCACCTTTTGACCTTTCCGAACAGATCATCTTGCGCTTTCGCGCCGATTGTGAATGGCACCTAAGCTCCCATTTCACTTTGCGCGACAAGCTCTACTACACCAGCCTCGACTGGCCCTCGCAGGGCACCCTCTTCAACGGGGCCTTCCCCAACGCAGTCGGTTCGCTAGATCTTGCTCGCACGTTGCTCGATCTCGACGACCAGCAGCGGATCGTCGGCAACCAGCTCGAAGGTCTGTTAAAGCTGCAAACCAGCGGTATCGAGCACCAGCTTCTTTTGGGCGTCGAGATCGCCCACCACGCGGACGACTTTACCCTCGACGTGGCGCTGCTTTCGCTAGTCGATCTGTTCACCCTCGACGCGACGTTGCCGCCGAGTTTGGCCCCCTTCATGCCGGCGGAAGCCGGGACCGATTCCCTCGTGGTCCCTCTCCCCGACCAAGCCACGTCCGGCCAGACCGCCGTGCAATCCCTGGCACCCTACTTTATCGACCGCATAATCGTCAGCCCCCACTTCGAGCTCCTGCTAGGGGGCCGCTTCGACCGGATTGACTACGCGGACGACCTTACCGCCACCAAGCGCGATTATCGGCAGATAAGCCCGATGCTCGGCGCAATCTTCGCCCCCAGCCAGACCCTCTCGCTCTACGCGAATACGGGCCGCGCCTTTGCCGCGCCTTCCTCTCAGGTTGTTGGCGACCGCGACGCCGAGGAAAGCACCCAATACGAAATCGGTGCCAAAGCCGCGCTGCTCGACGGCAACCTCAACGCCAATTTCGCCGTCTTTAACCTCGACAAAGAGCACATCGCCATCCCCGACGACAACGGGATCACCCAGCAGCTCGGCGACCAGCGCGCTCGGGGCTTGGAGTTGGAACTAGCTGCGCGTCTGGCTCAAGGCTGGTACGCCCAAGGCACCTATGCCTTTTTAGACGCCGAGCTGACGCGCTTCAACGAATCCGTATTGGTCCCCACCGCCGACGGCTTCGTCTCCCAGATATTCGACCGCACGGGCAATGTGCCGGCCTTCGCGCCCGAACATCTTTTGACGCTATGGGCCGCCCGCGACTTGGGTGCCAACCTCACCTTGGCCGCTGGTATCCGCTACGTCGGCAGCCAGTTCGTTGCCGAGGACAATGTCTATGAAATCGATGGCGCGCTGACGCTCGACTGCGGGCTGACCTACCGGCGGGCCCCGGGGCTTTTGCGGATAAACCTCAAGAACGCGACCGGCAGCGAATACGAGACCCGAGGTTTCGGGGGCACCTCGGTTATTCCGGCTGCTCCTTTCTCCTTCAAGGCGACCTTCGGTTATTCACTATGAGTGCCTGCGAACGCCTCAGCCGCGACGCGCTGGCGGAGCATCAACTCAACCGCCTACGCAACCTGCTCCATTCCGCGTTGGAAACCAACGCATTTTACCGCCAAAAGCTCAACGCGGCCGGGATCGCACGAGCCGAGGACATCGCCAGTCTCGACGACTTGGCCCGCCTCCCCTTTACTACCCGCGCCGAGCTTTCTACCGACCAGGTCGCCCACCCCCCCTACGGCACCAACCTCACCTTCCCCGCGGAATGTTACACCCGCATCCACCAGACCTCTGGCACCACCGGCCAGCGCCTGCGCTGGCTCGACACGGCCGAAAGTTGGGACTGGTGGGGCCGCTGCTGGGCCCAAGTCTATCGCGCCGCTGGTGTCGGCGATTGCGACCGCATCTTTTTCGCCTTCTCCTTTGGCCCGTTCATCGGCTTCTGGAGCGGGCACCAAGGAGCCAGCCACATCGGCGCACTGATCGTCCCCGGGGGCGGCATGTCTTCGGCCCAGCGTCTAGACGCCATCGTCGAAAACGAAATCACCGTCCTCGTCTGTACCCCGACGTATGCCTTGCACTTGGGCGAAGTCGCCCGCGCCCGCGGCCTCGACCTCGCCGCAAGCAGCGTGCATACCACTATCCACGCTGGCGAGCCGGGCGCGAATCTGCCGGCTACCCGCGCCCAGCTTGAGCGCATTTGGGGTGCCCGCTGTTTCGACCACGCCGGGGCCACCGAGGTTGGAGCGTGGGGTTTCGACTGCCGCGAACAGGCCGGCTTGCACCTCAACGAGGGCGAGTTTATCTGCGAAGTCGTCGATCCGCAAAGCGGCGCACCGGCCGACGGGGGCGAGCTGGTCATCACCAATCTCGGCCGCCCGGGGATGCCCATCCTCCGCTACCGCACCGGCGACCGCGTCGCGCTCAATCGCACACCCTGCAACTGCGGGCGCACCTTCCAGCGGCTCCAAGGCGGCGTCATCGGCCGCCTCGACGACGCCTTGCTCATCCGCGGCGTGGTCGTCTATCCCAGCGCCATCGAAAACGTCGTGCGCCAGTTCCCCGCAGTCGCCGAATTCGCCGTTGACGTCCACCGCCGCAAAGCACTGGACGAGTTGGAGGTGCGCCTAGAACTCGACGGCAATGCCAACGACACCGCCGACCAAGTAGAACGCGCCCTCGCCCACCGGCTGGGCCTGCGCGCCGACATCCAAATCGCTGCGGCGAACACCTTGCCGCGCTTTGAACTCAAAGCCCAGCGCGTCACCGATCACAGGAGCGATCCGTGAGCGGGGTCATCGTCATCGGCGGCGGCCCCGCCGGCAGCACTGTAGCCGCCCTCGTAGCCGCAACCGGTCGCCAAGTGCGGCTCTTCGAACGGGAGCAGTTTCCCCGCTTCGCGATCGGCGAGTCCTTGATGCCGGAGACCTACTGGACCTTCAGACGGCTCGGAGTACTCGACCGGCTCAAAGGCAGTGCCTTCCCCCGCAAGCACAGCGTGCAGTTTTTCGGCAAGTCGGGTCGCGGCTCGACGCCCTTTTACTTTTCTGACACCAACCCCCACGAAAGCGCGGTAACTTGGCAGGTCCTGCGCGGACCATTCGACGAGATGCTCCTCGACAACGCCCGCGAAAAAGGTGCCCAAGTACATCAGGGTGCCCGAGTCCTCGAAGTGCTGTTCGAGGGGGACCGCGCCACCGGTGTGCGCACCAAGCTCGCCGATGGCCAAACCCGCGATTTTGCCGCGCAAGTCGTCGTCGATGCCACCGGCCAGAGTGCGCTAATTGGCCGCAAACTCAAGCTGACCCAGCCCGAGCCCGAACTCAAGAAGGCTTCGATCTACACCCACTATCGCGGCGGCCGGCGCGACTTAGGCATTGACGAGGGCGCGACCTTGATCCTCCACACCGAGAACCGGGACTCTTGGTTTTGGTACATTCCCCTGCCCGACGACAAGGTCAGCGTCGGCGTGGTCGGCGCAATTTCCTACTTGGTCCAAGGCCGCCAAGAAGACGCACAGACCATTTTTGATCAAGAGCTGGCCAAATGCCAACCCATGCAGGAGCGCCTGCAAAACGCTGAGCAACTCTTTCGGGTCAAGACCACCAAGGACTTCTCCTACCGCGCCAGCCGCATCGCTGGCGAGGGCTGGGTGCTGATAGGCGACGCGTTCTGTTTTCTCGACCCGATGTACTCCTCGGGCGTGTACCTAGCCCTCAAATCCGGCGAGATGGCCGCCGACGCCATCGCCGGGGCCTTTGCCAAAGGGGACTTTTCTGCCGACCAACTCGGCGGTTTCGGCCCGGAGCTAGTGCGCGGCATGGAGGCGGTGCGCAAAATGGTGTACGCCTTCTACGCGAAGGACTTCAGCTTCGCCGAATTCCTCAAACGCCATCCCGAATGCAAACAGGGGGTCATCGACGTACTGAGCGGCAACCTCTTCAGCGAACACATCGAGCCTATTTTCGGGCCTATGAGCGAGGTTTGCCAGATGCCCGCCGCCATCGCCTTGACGCGGTGATGCTTCTTTATCTTTTATAAGTGCTGTTACGCAGGCTTTATCGTATGCGGCTTCCTGCCGTCCCCCTTGTCATTCCCGCGAAGGCGCGACATCCAGCCCAGCGCACCGGCCTTAAACGGGCGCCTGCTTGTAGCAGGCATGACGCCGCGGCCGTATAGGCACCAAGCGGGCGTACGAGTTGGCCCCTGCCAAGACAGAGATTGCGGAACGCCAGCTTTATAATCCTTTGGGACCCACCTTTACCGCTGGAGTGCAGCATGAACGCCACCGTCCGCCGGATCCTCTACTTTGGGCTTCTAGTCCTCTATCTATTGCACAACGACCTCTGGCTTTGGGACGATCCGCGCATCGTCTTAGGGCTGCCCATCGGCTTGCTCTACCACATCGGCTTATGCGTGGCCGCCGCCGGGCTGATGGTCTTGCTGGTCAACTACGCTTGGCCGTCCAAGCTGGACGCGGAAGACGAGGAACAAGCCGCATGACCACGATCATCATCTTCTGCTACCTAGGCCTAGTACTCTGCATCGGCGTCCTCTCCAATCGCTTCTTTCGCGGCACCGGCGAGGATTACTTCGTCGCTAGCCGCTCCATCGGCCCCTTCCTGCTGCTGATGTCGCTGTTTGGCACCAACATGACCGCGTTCGCCATTTTGGGGGCCTCCGGCGAAGCCTACCACACTGGGATCGGCGTCTTTGCCCTGATGCCTTCGGGCGCGGCCCTGATTATCCCCACCGTCTTCTTTTTTATCGGCACCCGCGTCTGGGCACTCGGCAAGCGCCACAACTTTCTCACGCAGGTTCAGTACTTCCGCCGCCGCTGGGACTCCGACGGCTTGGGTCTCCTGCTCTTCGCGGTCATGATCGCGCTGCTGATTCCCTACCTGCTCATCGGCGTCATGGGCGGCGGCCTCACCCTCGCCCAAGTCACCAAAGGGCAGATTCCCCAGTGGGCCGGCGGCCTGCTGATCTGCTTAGTGGTGCTGACCTACGTCAGTTTCGGCGGCATGAGGAGCACTGCTTGGGCCAACGCCTTCCAAACGCTGGTCTTTATGATCTTGGGCGGCGTGGCCTTCTTCGTCATCGTCGATAAGCTAGGCGGGCTGGACCGCGCGCTAGAGCAAGTCGCAGCGGCACACCCCGAGCTGCTGATCAAAGGAGACCGCATCAGCCCAATCAAACTTTTAACCTACACCTGCATCCCGCTGTCGGTGGGCATGTTCCCCCACCTTTTTACCCACTGGCTCACCGCCCAAAGTGCCCGCACCTTCCGCTATCCCCTGATGCTGTATCCCCTGTGCATCGCCATCGTCTGGATCCCCAGCGTACTCTTGGGGATCTTCGGTAGCATTGACTTTCCCGGCCTCAAGGGCGCGGCAGCCAACTCCGTGCTGGTCAAGATGATCGACCTACACGCCCCCGGCGCCCTAGCCGGCCTGCTCGCCGCTGGAGTCTTTGCCGCCATTATGTCTTCGCTCGACTCTCAGGTGCTTTCCATCAGCAACATGTTCACCCAGGACATCGTCCGCCACTACCGCAAGGGCGACGAATTGAGCGAAAAGGCCCAAGTCCTATGGGGCCGCCTCTTCGTGATCGCCATCTTTGCCATTACCTACGTGCTCTCGCTAGTCTCGGCCCGCAGCATCTTCTCCCTCGCCGTCTGGTCCTTCACCGGATTTGCAGCGCTCTTCCCGGTGATCGTCGCCGCCCTCTTCTGGAAGCGCAGCACTCAGTACGGTGCCTTTGCCTCGGTGCTCACCGTGGCCGCACTGTGGTCCTATTTCTTTTTTCAGGGGTGGAAAGTTCCCGGCTATACGGTCGGCATGACCGGGGTAATGCCGGTGGTGGTGATCCTAGCCGCTTCTGCCGTGGCCATGATCGTCGGCTCGCTGCTAACTAAGCCACCGGCCAAAACCACCATCGATAAATTCTTCTAACGCATGCGCCTCGCCTATATCACGGCCGGTGCCGCTGGCATGTACTGCGGTAGCTGCATCCACGACAACGCGCTCGCAGCCGCCCTTGTGCGCCGCGATGCCGATGTCGCCCTCATCCCGACTTATACGCCGCTGCGCACGGACGAAGAAAACGTCTCGCTCGACCGCGTCTTCTACGGCGGCGTTAACATCTTCCTGCAACAGCAGTGGTCGTTTTTTCGCCGTACGCACCGCTTCTTCGACCGCGTCCTCGACTCCCCGCTCCTGATCCGCACCCTCGCGCGCTTTGGCTCCTCTACCAATGCCCGCACGCTAGGCCCGCTCACCGTCTCGATCCTCGCCGGCGAGGAGGGGAACCAACAAAAGGAGCTCACCCGCCTCGTCGCCTATCTCCAGCGCGACTTCAAACCCGACCTCATCGAGCTAACCAACGCCATGTTTGTCGGCATGGCCCGGCAATTGAAAGCACAACTAGGCATCCCCGTCCTCTGCGCCCTCCAGGGCGAGGACCTGTTCTTAGACGGCCTGCCCGACCCCTATAAGACCCAAGCCCTGAACACTCTGCGCCAACGCGCCGAGGACATCGACGCCTTCATTGCCCCGTGTGCGTATTACCAAGAGTACATGGCCGAATACCTGCAGGTGCCGCGCACAAAAATCCACGTGGTGCCGCTCGGCCTCAATTTGACCGGACACGGGCAAGTGCCACCGCCGCCTGCCGATGGCCCCTACAAAATCGGCTACCTCGCCCGCATCTGCCCGGAAAAGGGCTTTCACCTGCTCGTCGAAGCCTTCCAGCAGTTAAAAGAGCAGCCCGAATTTGCCTCTCTGCGCCTCGAAGCCGCTGGCTACCTCAGTACTTATGACAAGCCTTACTTGGCTGAACAGGTACAAAAAATCCGCCGCTGGGGGCTAGCCGACTCGTTCACCTATCACGGCGAAGTCGATCGCCGCGAAAAAATCCGCTTGCTCTCCTCTTTCCACGTCTTCTCCGTGCCTTCGATTTACGCCGATCCCAAGGGTCTGTCGGTTCTCGAAGCCTTAGCCAACGGCATCCCGGTCATCCAGCCCAACCACGGCGCGTTCCCCGAGCTGATCGCAGCTACCGGCGGCGGTCTCCTCGTCGAACCCCATTCCCCGGTGGCCCTAGCCAACCAGCTTGCCGCATTGCTGCGCGACGAAAAGCGCCGACGCCAGCTTGGACAAACCGGCCAAGAGGCGGTCCACAGTCGCTTCCACGCCGACGCCATGGCCGCGGGGACGCTCGCCGTGTACGAGCGGTATATGTAGAAAGGATTATCTCCATGAATTGGCTCGTCTTCGCCCTCCTCACCGTCGCTAGCTGGGGCCTCTATGGCGTCCTGCTACACACGGGTCAGATCGCCATGAGCGACCCGGTAAACGGTCGTTACAAAGCCTTCCTTTTCGTCGGTTTGGCCTACTTGCTCACCGCGGTCTTCGGCTCCCTGATCGTCCTAGCCTACAACGGCGCGAGCTGGCTCTACCCGGCCAAGGGCGTCTTCTGGTCCACTGCCGCCGGCATGGCCGGAGCCATCGGCGCGTTGGGCGTCCTGCTTGCCTTCGGCGCTAAGGGGACGCCGGCCGTGGTCATGTCCATCGTCTTTGCCGGGGCCCCCATCGTCAATGCGGTCGTCGCCGCGCTCGTGCATCCGCCCGCTGGCGGCTGGGCAGCCGTGCGTTGGCCCTTTGTCCTCGGCATCATTTTGGCGGCCTTGGGCGGCTGCTTGGTCACCTTCTTCCGCCCAGGGAACTGACTTGTCTGCCGCGTTCTGCACCCGCCGCCGCGTCGAGTGGGCCGATACCGATCAGGCCGGCATCGTCCACTTCGCGCGCTTCTTCGTCTTCATGGAGGCCGCCGAGCACGCTTTCTGGCGCAACCTCGGCCTGAGCGTCCACAGCCAACGCGATGGCGACATCATTAGCTGGCCCCGCCTCGTCGCCGAATGCGAGTACTTCCGCCCCGTCTCCTTTGAAGATGTCCTCGACATCCATCTACACCTCGACAGGCAAGGCGAGAAGTCCCTCAGCTTTCGCTTCGACTTCCACTGCGGTGGCGAGCAGATAGCCCAAGGCCTGCTCAAGGTCGCCTGCTGCGTCTGCAATCCGGGCGAGGCCATCCGCGCCATCCCAATCCCGGGCTTTATCACCCGCAAGCTGGCGGCGCACCCATGAACGCGGCCCCGGCCCTCGCCGCAGCCGACATCTGCAAACACTTCGCCCTCGGCGACCAGACCGTCGAAGTGTTGCGCGGCGTCTCGCTCCGCGCCGAGGAGGGTCAGTCCTTGGCGCTTATCGGTCCGTCCGGCTCGGGCAAGAGCACCTTACTGCATCTGCTCGGCACCCTCGAACCGCCTACCTCGGGCCAGATCGCCATCGGCGGCCAAGACCCACGCTACCTTCCCGAACCTCAACTCGCTCGCTTCCGCAACCAGCACATCGGCTTCGTCTTCCAAAACCACCACCTGCTGCCCCAGTACTCGGCCCTCGAAAACGCCTTAATCCCCACCCTCGCCTTTCCCCAGGCCGATCGGCGCGAGCGCGCCCGCAATCTTTTGACCGCCGTCGGTCTAGCAGAGCGCTTGCACCATCGCCCCGCCGAGCTGTCCGGCGGCGAGTGCCAGCGCGTGGCTGTAGCGCGCGCCTTGATCAACCAGCCCGGTCTTTTGCTCTGCGACGAGCCTACCGGCAGCCTCGATCGCCAGACGGCCGCTACCGTCGCCGACCTGCTCTTTGCGCTGCACAGCGCCGAACAAGCCGCCCTCGTCATCGCAACCCACGATCTCGAACTAGCTGCGCGCTGCGACCGCCGCCTGCATCTGCGCGAGGGGACGTGCGTCGAAGCCTGATCTACTACTGGCGGGTTCACGTAGGGCTGCTGCTGGGGACCGCTGTCGCCACAACCGCCCTGACCGGTGCACTCCTAGTCGGCGACTCCATGCGCGGCAGTCTGCGCGACTTGGCTTTAGAGCGCCTAGGCCGCATCGATTATGCGCTGCTTGCCGCACACTTCTTCCGCAGCGACGTGGCCACCGCGCTGCCTGGGGGCCACGCGCCGGCTATCCTCCTCAACGGCAGTGCCCGTCACGCCGCGACCCAAGCGCTCGCCTCTGGCGTACAGATCCAAGGCATTGACGCCCGCTTCGCCGCTCTCTTTCCCCAAGACGGCCCCGCCTTGCGCGACTCCCTCGAGCCAACGGCTGGCCAGCCGTTTCCCTCGCTCGTCGTCAGCGCCTCGCTGCAACGCGCCCTCGGCCTTGAGCTAGGCGACTCGGTACTGCTCTCACTGGAACAACCCAGCTCAACCCACCGCGAATCTCTCTTTGGCCGCCGAGCTACCGGCGATATTATCACCACCCTGCGCGTGATGCTCACGGGCGTCTTGCCCGACAGTGGGGCGGGGCGCTTCGGCCTGCGACCGCACCAGCATCTGCCGCTCAACGCCTACCTCGATCTCCAAGCCCTCCAGCGCGCCCTCGGCCAACAGGATCAGGTCAACGCCCTGCTCATCGCCGCGCTCAACAGTCGGCACCAAGACCTGCAACACGCCCTCGCCCAAAGCCTAACTCTCGCCGACCATACGCTGGACCTCGCGCTGCACTCCGACTACATCGAGCTCACTAGCACCCGATTTGTCCTTGACGACTCGACTCTCACCGCTGCCTTGGCAAGCGCGGCCGCCCAACAACTTAAAACCGCGACCTTTTCGACCTATCTGGCCAACGCCATTATGGGCAATGGTCGCCAAGTTCCTTACTCAACTGTTACCGCCCTCGACGATCCCACCGGCCTCTACCTCGCCGACGGACGGGCCGCGCCACCCCTCGCCGCCGATGCCCTCTACCTCGACGCCTGGACGGCGCGCGAACTAGCCGCCGCCCCCGGCGACTCGATCTCCCTGACCTATTACGTCGTTGGCCCGCGCCAAGCACTGCAAACCGAGCAGGCTCACTTCCACCTCCAAGGGATTGTGCAGATGCGCGGCCTAGCCATTGATCCGACCCTGACGCCTGCCTATCCGGGGTTGCAGGAAGAAGGCGATATGGCTGCTTGGGATGCGCCCTTCCCCATCGACATGGGGCAAATCCGCCCACAGGACGAAGCCTACTGGGATCAGTACGGAGCCGCGCCCAAAGCCTTCGTCGCGGCCCATACAGGCCAGCGTCTCTGGGGCAGCCGCCACGGCGCGCTGACCGCCATCCGCTTCTATCCTCCCTCGCCCGCCCAGTACGAGAGTCTGCGCCAAAACCTGCTAGCGCGCCTGTCTCCGGCGGCCGACTTCTCCTTGCGCCCTGTCCGCCAAGAAGCTCTGCGGGCCGCGACTGGGGCCACGGACTTCAGCGGCCTCTTTATTGGCTTCAGTCTCTTCCTCATCGCCGCCGCCGCGCTACTAGTGGTTCTACTGTGCAAGTTCGGCCTCGAACAACGCGCACGCGAAGCGGGGCTGCTGCTCGCCACCGGCTACCCCCTCTCCGCCGTGAGCCGGCGCTTCTTGGGCGAGGGCATTGCCTTGGCCGCACTGGGGGCGCTACTCGGCCTACCCGGTGCTCCGCTCTACGCCTATCTGATGCTAGTCGGCTTGCACACTTGGTGGTTGGAGGCTATCGGTACGCCCTTCCTCCATCTCCACGTCGGCTGGCTGAGCGTAGGGTTGGGCTATCTATCCACCCTGCTGCTGGTCTCGCTGGCGCTGTGGCGCACCGTGCAGCGCTTCCATCGGCTGCCCGTCCGCGCCCTGCTCGCCGGTGCCCTCGACACCGCGCCGCGTCGCCCGCGTCGCCGCAGTGCTGTCCTCGCCGCGTTCGGTTTGGCCTTAGCTTTCGCCTTGAGCACTCTCGCTGGCACAGCCGACGCAGCCACGGCTGCCGCGCTTTTCTTGGGCAGCGGCACCGCAGCCCTTTTGGCCCTATTGGCCCTGTTCGCGGCATGGTTGCGCGCTCCGACATCGGGGCACCTCAGCGCTAGCCTCGGCTTGGGTCTTCTCAACAGCGCCCGCAAGCCGAGCCGCAGCACCCTCTGCACGTCCCTCGTGGCCTGCGCCACCTTTGTCATCGTCGCCACTGGGGCCCATCGACGAGTCGAGTGGCCAGACGATCCTAGTACGGGCGGCTTCTCGCTCGTCGCCGAGGCAGAAATTCCCCTGCACCAAGACCTTAATAGCGCGGACGGTCGCTTTGAATTGGGGCTATCAACAGGCTTGGAGGCCGTGCGCTTTTTTCCCTTCCGCGTCCTGCCCGGCGACGATGTGAGCTGCCTCAACCTCTATCTGCCCCAGACCCCGCGCATCCTCGGTGCATCGGCCGAGTTCGTCCAGCGCGGCGGCTTGCCATTCCGGCAGACCCTCGCCCTAATGCCGGACGAGCGCACCAATCCTTGGCGGTTGCTCCAGCGCGATTTGGGTCCAGGCATCATCCCGGCCATCGGCGATTTTCATTCGGCGCAGTGGATTTTGCACAAGCGTCTAGGCGACGACATCCCGATTGCGGAAAGCTTGACCCTGCGGTTGGTCGGGTTGTTGGACGGCAGCCTGCTCCAGAGTGAATTGCTCATTGCCGAGGATCGCTTCGCCGCGCACTTCCCCGAACGCGAAGGCTATGGATACTTCCTAGTCGAAACGGAAAAACCAGCAGCCGTCGCCGCCGCACTCGAAAAAAGGCTAGCGGCCTACGGCCTCGACGCCACTCTAAGTACCGAGCGCCTCCGAGGTTACCGCGCCGTCGAAAACACGTACCTAGCGACCTTTCAGACGCTGGGCTTGCTCGGGCTGCTTTTGGGGACTCTCGGTTTGGGGATCCTCATCCTGCGCAACGTCCTCGAGCGCAGTGGCGAATTGGCGGCCTTGAGCGCCTGTGGCTTTCGCCGCGCCCGCCTAGGGGCGATGCTGCTCTACGAGCACGGCTTCCTCCTGCTAGCGGGCGAAGGGATAGGCAGCGTCGCCGCCCTCATCGCCGTGGCCCCCCGCCTCTTTGACCCCGCGCCTTTGCCTTGGGCCTCGCTCGGCACCTCGCTCGGCTTGGTCTTTGCAGCTGGCTTGTTGGCGTGTGCTGCCGCCGCGCACTTGGCCTTGCGTCGCTCCCTGCTGGCGGCCCTCAAGGCCGAGTGACCGGTGCTACTGGCCGATGCAGTACAGGTGCGACTCCGTCCGCAGGAAAATCCGTCCCCCGGCGATGGCTAGCGAAGACAGCGTATAGCCGCTGTCGAGTTCGTTGGTGGCCAGCACTTTGTACTCTGGTCCGGCCTGAAGCACAGTCGTTACTGCGTTTTCATTGACCACATAGAGCTTGCCGTCGGCCAGGACCGGCGAGGCACTGACCGACCCCTGTGCCGTGCGCTCCGGCCCCCACAGCACCGCGCCCGTCTTGGCGTCGAGACAGGTAGCCCGCCCTCGGTCATCAATCATGTAGAAATAGCTACCGTCGGTAGCAGCCGAGGGCACGTCTGGTCCTCCTGACCCTGTCCACTTCCAAGCCAAGTGGCTTGCGCTAACATCTCCCGTGCCACCAGCGCGGAAGGCTAGCACCGGATTGCGGCGACTAGTCGCGTACACCATCCCGGCAACCGCGACCGGCGACCCGACCACCCGGTAATTCCGCTCCTTGCCCGGATTCAAGCCGCCCGCCCGCCATACCTCCTCGCCGGTGGCCGGATCGTGCCCGGTGAGGTAGTTGCCGCCGGAGACGATGATTTGCGTCTGGCCGTCGTGCTCAAGTACCACGGGCGTGGTATAGGCATCCGGCGATTCGCCCACTGCGTCGGTTGGCCGCTCCCGCCGCCACGCGACTTCGCCGGTGGCCGCGTCAAAGGCGATCAGGTAGGAAGGGTCGTCCGTGTTCATTCCGTGCAGGACCTCGACGAAGAGCTTGCCGTCGTGGAGCAAGGGCGAGGAGGCGTAGCCCCACATCAGGCCGAAGGGGCCGTGCTCGGCCTGCAAGTCGTAGTGCCACAATTCCTCACCGGTCATGTCAAAGGCCCGGATCATCCCCGTGCCCGTAACGGCCAGTACGCGCTCGCCGTCCGTGACCGGCGAAGGCGAGGTGTTGTTGTGCTTGCGCCAATAGGCATTGCCCTCGGCGAGGGTCCGCTGCCACAACACGCTACCCTCGGCTGTTGACAGGCAACCCAAAAGCAGTTTTTCGCCGCCCTGGGTCTCCTCGCCCGTATTGGGCGACGTCAAAAAGATCCGCTCGCCCCACACCACCGGCGTACTCCCGCTCCAAGAAGGCAGTTTCTTGCTCCAAACCACATTCTCGCTCGCACTCCAAGTCGTCGGCAGGCCTACGGCCTTGCTGACGCCGTTGTGGTTGGGGCCGCGCCACTGGGGCCAGTACTCCTCGGCACCAGCGCGTAAAGCGGTCAAAAGCAGCAGTGAGACGAGTATGTACTTTTTCATGGTTTGCTCCTATCCTTTGTCGGCCTAGAATAACGTAGTACTCATGGTCCATAGCTATGGAGTGGGGCCACAATCAGTAGTAGCCTTGTATTCGCCGCAACTTGTTGGCTCTCCCAATGAGTTCAGGATCGGGCCAATTCGCTCTATTGGCCGGCAAGTGTATCTGAGAATCCAAATAACCACGCAGATCGTCAAGGCCGCCTTCGAGCCGCTGACTTTTTAATTCATCTACTTTCTTTTCATTGAGCCGCATATAGTATTTTCTATCGAGGTAAATCAAGCTGTTGTCATAAGCGCGATGTATAGTTGGAGACAGTGCTATACCATTAGAAACATCATCTGTCCCTTGGGTCTCTATTGGTACAATATGGGCAGCATCGACGAGGTTTAGTTGTGCTCTCGTAACCGCACAGCGGCTACCATAAGCATCCATAACTTGCCGACGAAAACTCGACTCGCGCGCATAGCGGCTTACCGATTCAACGATTCTCCGCCGCTCTTGCGGCAGCGGCACCATCTCTTGCGGCCTTATTTCCTCCAACTGAGCGGCCTTTAGTAAGAGGGTATATGTCGAAATATCTCCTCCGTGCTGATGCAGAGAGATGGCGTTAAACACGTAATTCAGAAATTGATCGGGACGAATTCCAACGGCTATTTCTTGGTTATCTTTCCGGGAAAAGGCCAAGCCGTCTCTAACAGCCGTATGAATAGCTTCTATATCGACCTGAACGGAAGGCGAACCTACTGTAAATGTGCGATGCTATATCAAAGCCCGCAAACATATCGCTCTCATTGTAATAACCTAGCAAAACAGTATGGCCGCTTGGATTGATCGGCAATGGAGAGGAAACCGAGGTCATCTGAATTCTGTATTCGTCTGGTAAAGATCGCCGACCGCCAATAGATAGACCCAAAGCGAAATTGTATCTTCTCCATATTGAATCAAGAATTCTCTGGGGTGAGTAGCCGGTCTTTTAGATACGTAGAAACCGCTACCACCCGACTTTTGTATGGCGCGTAGAACGGCATCGACGAGTTTGGCAGGAGAAACAGCAGGCATAGTTTCCTAAGTCGTCGTTTTCTTTTTGGGTCTTTTCTTGCCCCCATCGTCCGATAGGGCCTCTTCACTATCAGTGCCATTCCACATCGCAGCAGGATGGCAAAGGCTATAAGAAGACGCTTTCTTTTTAGTTCTATGTTTGGTCTCAAACCTAAAAAGACTGCCTTCGAGGTATTCTTTGACGAGATCACAGCAGAGCCATTTGCGCTTCAATCGCTCGGCAACCTCTCTCGTCACACAGGATCCTGCTAAGGGGTCGAATACTAAGTCCCCTTTGTCAGTGAGCATTCTAATAAAGTACTCGGGCAATTCAGCAGGAAAGCGAGCGGGATGCGGTTTTATATCGTGCTCCTTGCAAAGTCGCAAGTAATTGGAGTTGCTCTCTGTATTGGGAATTGCAATGAGATTGGGCAGAATAGAAGCACCATTATCAACGTTAAATTTTTCACTAATATCGTGCCCACTCGGCCTCAGCTTAGCTCTATATCCACTTTTGAGTAATCTTTTCATTGAATTGCTATAGGGAACCAGAACTCGGCGATTGCTAGCTTTCGGCCAAGGGGTCGGCGAAAGCCACCAGACGCAATTAACCGCATCTTTAACTCGAATTCGCCGTATGTTTACCCACTCGGCAGGCGTAGGCAATTTTGAAGGATTCCACCAGAAGAATTCTTGGGCGAGATGAAAATCGAATTCCCGGCAAAGCATAATCAAAAGCTCATAGTGATAAAGCGAGCGAGTCGGCTGCCCCGGAGTCCAAGCGCCACCAATATCAATGACCAGAGAACCATTACCCTTGAGGATGCGTATAAATTCTTTGGCAAATGGCCGAAACCAATCGAGGTATTGATCCGCATCGACATTGCCGTAGTCCTTTTTGCGAATCAATCCAAATGGCGGTGACGTCATGATCAAATTGACGCTTTTATCCTCGATATCTACCATGAGATTGAACGCGTCGCCCAAGTATATTTTCCCTAAGTCGGTTTTGTGAAATAGTTCCATAATCTCAAATAATCTCCTGATTTGAGATGATAAATTAGGCTTCGCCTCCTAGCGAATGCCCGGTGCAAACGGCTTCGACCGATCCGCATACTCGTTGCCGGCTCGATCTCGGCCGCGCGCCAAGTACACGGCATGGGACTGCGTGGGTCGCATCTTCACCGTCGCTGGCATATAGCGCATGGTGTAGCCGCAGCGCCGCTTGGCACTGGTGTTGGGGTTGGAGCCGTGGATGATTTTGGCGTGGTGGATGTGGCACTGGCCCTCGCGGATTTCCAGATCGACGACCCGCGACTGATCGACTTGATCGGCCACGATCTCGCGCCCGAAGACGTGGGTGTTGTGATCGACCTCCACATAGTCCGAAAAGCCGTGTCGGTGCGAATCGGCGACAACCCGCATACAGCCGTTTTCTCGCGTCGAGTCGTCGATGGCCAGCCACACGGTCAGTACCTCGTGCTCGCTGAGCCGCTCATTCCAATACGACGAGTCCTCGTGCCAGGGTACGCGCTTGCCGTCGCCGGGTGGCTTGCTGATAAAGTGGCTCGACCACAAGACGATGTCCGGGCCGATAAACGCCTCGACAAAATCGAGCACCTCGTCGGCGAGGAGCCACTCGAAAAGCTCTGGGTGAGCAAAGTGCGGCACATCCATAGCCTCTGGCCGCTTGCCCGCGGGCAAATCGGCCAACAAGCCGGCGAAGAAGGCTTGCAAGTGCTGGAACTTTTCGGCGGGAAAGAGCGGATGTTGATAGATAAAATAACCGTGATCGCGGTAGAACTGCACGTTCTCGGCGGTTATGTGCAAGGGATAGGACATGGCCATTTCCTTTCTGGACTTTCCTAGAATAAGGACTGTTTAATCAGTGGTTAGTGGTTAGTGGTTAGTGGTTAGTGGTTAGTGGTTAGTGGTTAGTGGTTAGTGGTTAGTGGTTAGTGGTTAGTGGTTAGTGGTTAGTGGTTAGTGGTTAGTGGTTAGTCCCGTCTGCCCTCTTGGCAGCGGGTACACGGCGACTGGCCACGGAACATCAACGCGGGGGACCGCGCTGGCCGGGACGAGGGCTACGGGCAGGCCGAGTGAAACCCGAATTCCCAACCGTACACTAGGAAATTCCGTTTTATAAAATGCCCGACAGCGCGTAGGGGGCAACCCTTGTGATTGCCCTAATAACATTCATTGAGCCTGTCGAAATGACGCAGATACGAAGGGGCTAAGTCAAATGTGACGGGCGCGGCCGTCACCCGTGCAGAATCGGATGCCCCGCGCCCTTAAACCAGCCATAGTCGAGCACAAACGACAGAAAAACCCCGCAGAAAAATCCCACTACCAGCCCGATAAACAGCGGCTTGAGCCGCTGGTAGAGTGCCACGCCGCCAAGGCGCAAGATCAACGCCTTGCAGGCCCACGCCAAGAAGACCGAGAACGCAATCCGCCGGACCATCCAAGTCGAGGCTACGGCCAGCCCCACCGGGTGCAAAGGCCACCACGCGACCCGGTAGTGCAAAAATGCCAGCACTACATAGCCCAACGCCCCACTGCTGGCCAAGCCGAGCTTGTCCCAGTCAACGGGCGCGGGATTGCGCGTCTGCTCGGCGACCCAGTCGAAGGCCCGCCCGCCCGCGCCTCCAGCCGCATTGAAAAACCACGACCGCAGGTTGCTCGCTCCGTAATCGTAGCACAAGTAGATCATAAAACTGGTGGTCGCGACAAAGCTGACCACGACCGCCAAACCAATGGCCAAGGCTAGTCCTCCGCTGCGTCGATGCGCGTAGTAATGGTGCAGTTTGAGTGCGTTGGCTGCTGAAGGCATAAAGGTGGATTGCACATCGCTGCACCACGCAAAGGTCAGTGCCAGCGCGACCAAGTTCTGCGGCCCCAAGGCCGAGCCGGCCGCGGCCACGACCATGCCTTGGGCACTCATAGGCGTCGTCAAATAGTGCAGACCGGCTTGCGCCACAAGGCGCGTAAGGCCCAAGAAGATCGTCAGCGCGACCGCCAAATAGAAAGCCGCCAAGTGCAAGTCCAAGCCGCTGCGCCACAGCCAGCCGAGGATAAAACACAGTCCGGCCAACCCACCGCCCACCGCAACTCGATAGGAAATCATCTCGTCGTCGTCGTCGATCCGCCCGGCGCGGCCCAGCGCAGTGCGCCACACGGCCGCAAGGTGACTCCGCGCTATCCACAAGCTCCACCCCACCATCGCCGCAAAGGCCCCCCAAGACTGCCACGACAAGGGCGTCCCGCTGTACACAAACGGATCGGCGCGCAAATTAAAAAGGCCCGTTTCGGTGAGCAGGCCCAGTTGCACCAAGTAGAGCAGATGGAAGAACCAGACGCTGAACGAAATCGCTAGCGGAGCCAGATACATGAACCCCAAGACCGGGAAGTACAGCAGCAGGTTGATAGGCGGTACATAGGGAATGAGGACAAAGCTCCATTCCCGAAAGATGGGCACTTGCGCCATGCCCGGGAAAAAGTAGCTGGGAACATTGAAGGCAATAAGGCCGAAGGGGATGGCGAAACCGATCCAAAAGACCCGGGTCTTGAGTGCCGGCGGCAGTGCCGATCCCGGGGCCTCTTCGGTCAGCATCAAGGCCACCTCGGTCAGGGGGAAGGTCAGCCGCTCGCGCTCCATCCAATGCCGGCGCAACACCACCACCGAGCACAGGCCGACAAAGTATATGGCCAGCACCAGCAGCAGCCACCACAGCAGCGGCCCGGCCCACGCCCCCCACGGAATGGCCACATCCTTGTTCGGCAAGCCCTCGTAGAAAAAGCGCATGGTGTCGTGCGCTGGATCTGGGATGGCCCAATCCGGCAGATAGGGATGGACGTATTCGGCCCACTGGTTGGTGGGAAGTGCGCCGTAATAGGGCTTGGAGATGATGCTGAGAATCAGGCCAACGATGAAGATGGGCATGCCGCTGGCGACCAGCCCCATGATGATGATGGTGATCAGCTCGGCCGCGCTGAGGGCGCGCTTGAGCAGCGCGTTGCACAGGACTAGGATAAACAGCGGCGCACCCACGGCAATGGGAAAGTACGACCACGTCATTTCCGACGAGCCGACCATCCATATTGAATAGGGACTGCCGATGCTGATGGCGACGACCAGCCCCAAACCGAGCAGCATAGATCGCCAGCTTAGGCCCGACCCGGGCAATTCTACGAGGTAGCGGTCGCTGAGATGGGTGAGGTAATGGGTGGGGATTTTCTTTTGCAAGGGGCGCTTCTTGGCAAAATTAACAGCAGGGCAAAAAAGGAGACGGTTCGTCAATCGTCAAGGCCGGTGCGCGGTTCTCCTGCATCTTATTAAGCAGGCAAGGACACAAAGCGGGTGGGATGCCCGCGTTCTGAGGAGTGCCCAGCGGATTTTGTTAGATTCTCTAAGCCACTTAACCCACAAGGAGCAACCATGCGTAAAAGCCACATCTTTCTTATGATCGTCGTTTGGTTCGGCTTTGCTACCTACCTCGTCCTCAAAGTAACTTCCGGGGAAGCCGAGGAAGACCAATCCCTAGGCTTAAGTCAGAAAATCCAAGCCATAGAGCAAAAGATCCAAGCCCAAGACGAACAAATCGAAAGGCTCGAAGCCAAGATGGTCGAAATCGAAAAGCTGCTTGCGGCTGTGCAACAAGCTCCACCGCCCAAACCGCGTAGTAAAGCCACCACTAAGTTGCAAGAGCATCTCAATGTAACCCAAGAGCTCCATATAGCCGAAGATGTCGCCCGCTCTCTTCCTCATCCAACCCAAGAACACCTACAAACAATCCGCCGGCTCCACGAGATGCGACACAAAGCCGATCAGGCTCACATGCACCCTCCGATCCACATCCACTAACCCCACCGGACTGGTTAGAAAAAAGAACTGGTATGAGCAGCGAATTGTTTCCCGGCAAGCACCTATTCGCCTGCGGCCCAGCACCGCCGGAGTTTTCTACGGTCTAAGTTGTGCTTCCACGATCTGCAAAAAATGCGCCTCCTGTCCAACCTCCCCCCCTATCAAGCGAGCGCATTCCCGTGCATCGTCCACCCGCCCGGCCCAAACCAATTCTACCGCCAACGCCTGAAACAAACTCAACGCATAGCGGCGGCGAAAGTCCTCGGCCAAAAAAGCGCGCTCCAAATGGATCAAGGCCCGATCGCGTTCTGAGAGCAGATGGTAGAGCTGGCCCTTGACAAAATCGACAAAGGACGCTCCCACGGCCGGATCGTGCGCGAGAAACTCCGCCTGTTTCAGCGCGGCCTGCACCTCGTCCTGCTGCCCCTCGGTAAGCGCCATCCCCTGCATCTTGACGCACCACACCCACTGCACGGCCGCCCACAACCCGCGCCGCGTAAACGGCACCTCGCGGCGCGCGGCCGCGTAATGCACCTGCGCCCGCGCAAAATCTCGCTCGGCGAAAAGTTGATTCGCCACCGTTAGAACCAACGGTCCCTGTTGCCCCTGCTGCATCCACTGCTCGACGCCGCGCCGTTCCCCCGGCGACAGCCGCTGCCCCTCCATGGCCGCTAGTTGCTCGAGATAGCGCACATTGTGCCCATTGTACTGGTGCAAGGGTGCTTGTGCGAGCATGGCCGCCATCTTGTTGTACGCGACTACGCGCTCCACCGGTAGGTCGCCCAAAGCGCGCCGATACGCCGCCTCGCTCCGCAGCAACCCTAGGTCAATGGCTTGCAATTGGGCGACGCTATGGAGAATGGTCTGCGCCAACAGAGCCTGCCCGGCAACAGAAAAATGGACGTGATCCGCCATCCACTCCCAACCCACGCCCGGCGCGGGCGCAACGGCTGCAAACGCCGCCTCCACATCCGCCAACGCGGCCCCATGCTCTTTGGCGACGGCGCGAATCACCGCATTGTGCGCTGTGGGAGCGCGCCACGGCATGGTGTCCAAATCCCGCGCCTTGCGAAAGGCCCGCTGCGCTTGGGCATCCCGACCCAACCGCTCCAAGGCTCGGCCTTGCAAATAGCACAACCAAGCGTGTTCGCTCGCAAGGGCCGCGGCTTGCTCCAATTGCTGCAGCGCGTCCTCGGCATCCTCCGGTGCGATGTATCCCCGCGTCAGCAACCGCGCCGCTGGTTCCACCTGCGCCTTCCACGCCTCGCCCCCCTCCGTCGATCCAACCGGCGCAAATCCCGCATCATTCGCCGCGATAGTACACAGTACTAAAGGCACTTGCGCTCGCGCGCAGAGCCGACTTACGCGCCGCAAGTTGTCGCGCAAATTTTGCTCAGCCGTCGCTCGACCAGGGCCGTGCAATGGCACCTCGCCGCGCAGAGCCGCCATTTTTATCAAATCCGTCGGCTCGTTCCTAGCCCTAATGCCCCCTAGCAATCTATCCACCAGATGCGTCAAATGCAGTTGCCGCAAAAAGTACTGTAGCCGCTGGTGCCGCCCAGCCCCGTACAACCCGTAGAATTCGTTGTGTCCGGTATAGACGACGACCAGATCCGGCGACAGTACCAACGCATCTTCCACCACTTGCGCCACCGCAAAGCTGGCAATGGACGTGATGCCCAAATTAATGACCTCCACTTCCCGCTCCGGCCACGCATCCGCCAGCATCGCCTGCAAAAAGGACGCCGCCGACAAACGTCGCGGATGGGGAAAACCCTGCACCGTGGAAGCCCCGACAAAAACGACGCGATAGCGGTTAGCCGGCGCGGGTTCCACAAAGAAATGCTCGCCCATCTGACCCGCTGCGGCCAGCCGCCCCTTGTATTGCGTAAAAAATCGCTGCGCATAAAACCGACTCGTCGCGCGCAGCGATTCGCCGGTCGCCTCGTCCTCGACCAAAGTTGCGACCAAAGGCGACGGTCCCAATCTTGGCACGAGTCGCAGCAAGCCCTCTGCTGCCACCACCAAGGCCGCGCCGATTGCGAGGGCCGCCAAGCGCAAGAACCAGACTCTATTCGTCACTTAGCCCCTCGCGGTCGTCCTAGCATTGCGTACACCCTCTCCAACGCCGCGTATATATCCTCGCGCGGTGCCGCCACCACCGCCTGTTCGAGAACCTCGGCTGCCTGCTGATATTGCCCCAACCCCACATAGACACCAGCCACATTGCTCCACACGTCAGCGCGTTCCCGTTCGTGTTCCAACACGTTCAGAAGAATGGGCAGTGCGCCGCGCAAATCGCCGCGCATCGCCCGCAGCGAGCCGAGATTGAACCAAGCCTGCCAATACGTCGAATCGAGCCGCGTGGCCTGTTCGTATTTCAGCAGTGCCAGATCGTAGCGGCCTTGTTGTAGATAGGCGTTGCCCAAATCGTTGTGCGTGGCGGCTTTGCCCTGCCCATCCATTGATGGCAGATCCCAATTCATCAACAGCAGTAAGAGGGCGAGAAAGGCCGTCGGCCAAAGCGCTTGGCGGAAGGGCTGTTGCCGCCACCTTGCATACAGCCAGTTCCCTCCGTACACGGCGAACAAGATCAGCAGCGGGACGATCGGCAGGCGATAGCGAGCCGCGACAAAAAAGGAGATTACTGCGAAGCTATAGCCGAGAACGAAAAGCACCGGCAGCGCCATGCCTTGCCGCCGGATGTACACTATCAGGCCCAAAATCGCGAGGGGGCTTACTAAGCCAAAGGGAAAAGCCACCCCCCATTTCCACAAGGTACCCGCGAGAGTGCTTGAATACTTGCGCCAATAGTACATTTCCTGGTTGCGCTCTATTTCATCGCCGCGCCAGAACTGGGCGGTTTTTTTCGCCAGCAATCCGAGGTAATCGAGGGGGGCATTCTGCATGTACGCAAGAGCCTGCATGTAAAAGAACTGGGACTTAGCGGAAGGGCGAGTGATCCCTTCTCGCAGCGGCCGGGCAACCAGTTCCTCCCATTCCCAGCCCGGGCGCAAAGCGAGTGTCTGCTCGGCGTTTGCGTTGTTTCCTAGGTAGAAATTCACTCCTCCATTATAAGAGATCGGCACGATGTCTCCACCGATGGTGTAGTTTCTCAGCGTTACCGGCGCAATCGCCAGCACCGCTCCGAGCAGAAAAGGCGCGACCTTTTTCCGCAACCAATAGAACAGCCAGATGGCCACGCCCGGGATCAAAGACGCGAGGATCGCCGCGGTAAGAGATGCGAGGCCCATAGCAAACCCTGCGGCCATAAAAATGGATCTCGTCGGCCGCTCGACCGCGCGCATTAACAGCAAGAGACCGACAAGGGGAAAAAAAGTGGCAAGACCGGCTGGTAAGAGCCGGGCGTCAAAATAAATCAGCGGCCCGTACCCCGCCGCAATGAGGCCGCCGACGAAACTGACACCGGACCCAAAAAGCCGCTGCCCGACCAAGCATAGCAACGCGCAGGTAAAGCTGCCGATTAGAGCCTGAGCAAAGCGGGATATGTAGTAAAAGGATTCTGGGGATACGAGCTTGATCGCGCCTAGAAAATAAGGATAGAGCGGGGGTTGCCAGTATGGGCCTTGGCCGCGCCCCAACCAGTTGCCCGCGGCTAGACTGGCCGCCTGTTCGGAGTAGGTGGCCGCGTCCACCGCCGGCATACTGAAAAGAGGACTGGCCGACATCTGGAACGCATGCGTCAAACGCAGACTCAGCGCCAGTGCAAAGACGATCCCAAGTGCCCACCGCGGATGGCTGGCAATGCGCATTAGCGTATCTACCTTTGTGTGCGCCAGTGGTTCACCCACTCTCATCCACGAAGGGCACGAAGGAACGCGAAGTATCTACCTTTGTGCGCGCCTGTGGTTCACCTGCCCATCACGTCCCACACCAAGCGCGATTTTCCCTCCAGCATCAATCGATGCGATTGTCATTGATATAATCCCAATTGTAGGCCATGCCCAATCCCGGCTCCTGCGATACGTGTACGCATCCTTCGCCGTCCATGGGATCGGCGATCTGTCCGAGATGCGGTGGGCTCTCGTCGTACTTGCGTCCGGGCCGCAACAGGCCGCGCTCGTAATAGCGGCAGGTGGCCTCGGGAGCGGCCGCAGCCAAATGCACATGCGGGGCACCAACCCCGTGCAGTTCGCATTGTACGCCGTAGAGCTGGCACAAATTGATGAGCTTCCAGCAGCCAGTGATGCCGCCGTAACTCACATCAATGCGCAGCATATCGCAGGCTCCCTGCAATAGCCATTCGGCCCGCGCAAAGGGACCGCCTTTGATGTGTTCGGGGGAACAGATAGCGATGGTGGTCTGCTGCGTCAGGCGGCGGTAGGACTCCACTCGCGTCTCGACCATCGGGTGTTCCAACCAGTAGTAGTTGAGTGCCTCCAATTCTCGTGCGACCCACAGCGATTCCTCCAGGGAATAGACGCCGAACGGATCGAGCATCAGCACAATATTGTCTCCCACGGCCTCGCGCACGGCGCGACAGATCTTCACATCCTCCTTGGGAAACCCCGGCAGTTGCGGCGCAGGCTCCTGTGTGTGCGGATTCCAGCAGATATTGGCGTGTACTTTGAAGGCTTTGTAACCGCGCTGTACGCATTCCTGCGCCAGCTCTACATACACATCGGGGCCGCCCAAGTTTGGGTACGTGCTGGCGTATGCTTCGACCCTGTCGCGGGTGCCGCCCAAGAGTTGGTACACGGGCATACCAGCTTTTTGCCCCGCCAAATCCCACAGCGCACAATCGACAATTCCGAGTTCGTGTTCGGCGAGGCTGTGGCCAAACGTGGACATCTGGTCCATCCAATGCCATAGCTTCTCGCGGTTGAGAGGATCCTCGCCTACTAAGAGATCTTTGATGGGCCCTCCCATGGTCGCCTTGCTGCCGCCCAGCATGTACCCGGTGACGCCCTCATCGGTGGAAATTCTGGTGATCGCACCAGTGCCTTCCACTTCCTCGTCGTCAATCCACACGCCGTAACCCCAGCGCGATCCGGCACTGCGCCCGCGGTGCTTGGTGCGAAAGTGAATGACTTCGACATCGGTGATTTTCACGATTTGTCCTCCTCGGAAATAGATGATATCAGGAATTCACCAAATAGTTTCAACTTCTAATTGCTGTATTTGATAATCCGTTGTGACGAGCGGTAGGCGGAGGTGCTGTTGCAGCAATCATACGGTCTGGCATATCGGGTATTTGATCGCGAGAAATACTTTCCAATTGTTCTGCAATCGCAAGATCAAAAGGGACAACTTTGAGTCCTGAATCAGGTCGGTGTAATGTGGCTTTCGAATCGGTCAAATTTTGTCGGGACAATCGCTCTTTTTCAGCCAAGTATATAACTTCGACAATTGTCACTGATGACACATAGACTAGGTGCCTGATGAGATTGTATCTCGAATAGCTTGACTAGCAGCGGATGAAAGGTGTGGTGATCGCGCTAAGAACAGTTCATCCCAATTCGCGATCTTGAGGGTATTTATCTTTGATTTATACCATGGCCAACTCAGTGAGACGAGTAGCCTACCTACGATACCCTGAGAGACTGCCGCGATTTCTTCTTAAAGCGTCGCGTATGTCGTCAATGTGCCCTCGAGTGTCATTACTCATATCTCCTTTTCCCGATTGTAGCGCGACAGCCCTGATTGTCGAGACTGAACAAAATAAATGTGCCATGGCCCCGGCCCCTCGTCAAGCAACGGGCCGAATCGAGTTTAGAAGGCTTCTTAGGGGGTGCCTCCACCGTACGCGACCTGCCTATTAGGGCAATAACATCTTTATATTGTCTTCATATACGACGACCCTAGCTTCGTAGGCACGCCGCAGCCCCATCAGAAACTCATCCGCCAAGCGGCCCTCCTCCGCTCGTTTCAACAGCGCCCGCGCTCGCTTTGCCGCGGCATCAAAAGGCTCGGGGGCGCTGCCGAAATTCGACTTCAGAACCTTGAACACCGAATAGTACTCACCGCCCCGTGGCATGGCCTCCGGCCCGACCACTTGGGCGGCCTGCGCCGTCACCGCTATCGGGCCGTGCAACGAGCCGACCTCAACGTTGCGCACCGCGTCGAGCAATTCTCGGTAGAAGGCCTGTTCAAATGCGTGGATGTGGAATGTGCCCTGCACACCTTTGCCCGCCGTCCGCAAGGTGTATTCGTCGGCGAGTGCTCCCATATCCTCACCCGCCTTGATTCTCTCTTTGAGCGCGGCGGCCTCTTCCCGAGTTTGCACCATGATCTCCTGTAGCGAGACCTCCTCCGGGGCGGTGAACAACTCGGGCTGATCGTCGTATAGTTTTCTGACGGTTTCCGGTTTGATATGGACCCGGTCCTTGACCGCCGTCTGCCGGAGTGCCAACAGCAACAGCGCGTCTGTGCGGTGCTGATACCAGCGCACAATCTGCTCTTCGCGATCCATCCCCCTTTCATAGGCCACGTGCAAAAACAAGGTGCGGGGCAGCAGCACGTCTTCGGCAAACCACCGCACCGACTCGGCCATGTCGCCCGAAAAGCCCATGTTCAGCTCTTCGGCGTAATCCCAGAAATCGCCCACCGTAACACGACCGCCGCGGAACTGAAAGAGCACCTCTGCGCGTTCGGTCGCGGTGTACTCTCTACGCCCTGCCGCAACCTGTTGCTGTAGCTGATGCAAGGTCTCGTCGTTGGTCTGCAAGTCGATGTCAGCTCGCAGTTGCGCCAGAAACGCCTCTATCAGTTCGGTCGTCTTTTCCTCTCTCAGCTTGGCCGCCAGCGCGTTGCTCGCGGTGGCAAAACTCACGGGCTGGGCGTGCATGACTTGGTAGATCCCGAACTGGCCGTTGGGCAAGTTAATCGGCTCGGAGTACTCGCCGATCGCGAGCGCGTTTATGTGTTTTTGCAGGTAGATCGGGATGCGCTTGGCAGTCAGGTAGCCGTCCAGTTGCCCACCTTGCGGTGCCGTCGATTGGTGCAGCGACCGACTAAGCGCTAGCTCGGCGAAATCCTCCCCGTCGGCGAGGCTTTGCCGGATCTCCTCGGCTGCGGCCTGCGTGGCAACGATGATCAGGCGCAGCTTGACCTCGCGCTCCTTGTCCGCAGCTTCGTAAGCCGCCCGCAACTCCTGCTCATCGACGCGGACCTTGGCGAGAAATTCGCGCTCAAACAACAGCCGCAACAGCCGTTCGGCTTTTTCCCGCTGGAGCTTTTGTGCCACCTCCGGGGCCTCGTCAAGCCCCCTTTTGATCGCTTCTTGGAGAAAGATCTCCTTGTCGATAATCGTCTGTAAATGGTCGCGGTAGCCGTCCAATCCGGATTTCTTCGTCTTTAGCTGGGCCGGCAAGCGCTGCTCAAAATCGATCAGTTGAGAGGCCGTTATCGGGCGGTCTCCCACTTTGGCCAAAACGGGATCTTCCAGTTCCTCGGCATCCTTTGCACAACCAGCGAGGACCAAGCCGACGCACAAGGACCATAGCAGGTTCATTTTATTATGCCTCACTAAGCCGGTATAATGGTGATAAATCTTCCTCTTCCATAGGAGAAAGACCGAGACTGCATAAAATCTCGTTGATCTGAGCCGCCGTCGTTTGCCCTGGTGCCGTGATTTCTAAACCAATAGGGCGATCTTCAGGGTCAAAATCCACCAATAGACCTTTATCTCTCGGCTCGGTTCGCAGACTTTTTACACCCGCAGCATTCGATAGGTACAAGTAAGCAGCTAAGGGCTTTCCTTTACGGAAGGTAATTTCCAAATAGCGTTGTCGCATAAAATTGGCTCCTCTCCAGAAAATCCGGTTCGACAATAATCTCCCATAGATGATAGCGATGAGTTGTTACAACGATCCAGCGTCCCTCTATAAGGTCCGGGTGATACCCAGTGGCTTGATCCAGCATAGTACGCGAGTCAATCTCGGTAAAATCTCGCAGGAGCATGCGCTTTTCCAAATGGAAGGATAGATCCAATTCCCAGCCCCACCACGCAGGCCAGTTCATAGTTGTCTAATTACAGCGAGGTGCGACCGGCCCCTAGCGGACGCTGCCATATACCGTCACAAAGGAGAGGGCGCCCGTCTCCCTAGCGTTCGGCTGTTCAAAGCGCTCTAGGTGGCGTCTGCTTACCCTTATCCCCATCAGGGTTTGCAGGGTATAGCCCAGATACGGCTTGTCGATGGAAAATTGTATGGCGAGCGAAGTTTCGTCGAAATCCCCGGTCGTATCGCCGACGCGCAAACCAGCGGTAGCCGTCTCGTCTTGGATAAAATCGCGGAAGATCAGGTGCTCGACGCCCAACTGCAGCAACACGCGGTTCAAAAAGGGACGCCGCAGCAAGAGCGAGAAGATCCCACTCCAGTCTTGGCGCTCGGCCGTTTGGACACCAGTTAGACGGCCAATATTGTAGGGCGTGTCGTCCATGAAGAGTTCGTGCTTGAAGCGCGGCTGCACGACCATACGGCCCAGCGGGAACTGGTAGTCTATGCGGTTGATCAGCCCCAGTCGCCGCGTATTGCGGGCGATCTTGCGACCAGCGCGGTCGCGGGCATTGGCATCGCGTTGCCGAATGAATTCGTGAATGAACTTGCCCTCGCTATTGATGCCCTTGTAGGTCTTGCCGGTGAAACCAGCCCACAGCCGATTGACGACGGCGTCGCGCATCGCCAGCGGATCCATGATCGGCTGCATTGACCCCGACGAGTCCAGCGGCCGGCCCAGCTCGGGCTGCGCCGTCACCCACTGGACCACGTCGTCGGCAATATCGTCCTGCACCAGCTTGAACGCGTTGTAGAACGCCGCGTTGCCCGCCCTAGAGAAATTGCGCTCGTAGGCCAGCAGGGCGTAGCGGGTCAGGTTCTTTTCGCCGGTGGACAAGCGCTGCACGCGCTCTTGCCCCGCCATCCATTTCAGATCCGGCGTCAGCCACGCCCCCAAGTAGGCGTTGTACCCGCGCCGGTCGCGCTTGTAGGGATAATCCGGCTCGTCGTCGTTTTCGAAGCGCTCGCCCCAACCATTGTTGTTCAGATCAATGGCAAAGACGAATTCCGGCCGATCGACGTAGTGGCGCAGGAATTGCTCTTCGTAGTCGGGCATGAAATTGGGGCGCACGGAAGTGTTGTTCTGGTTGAAATCGGAAATGAAGTCGTTGTTTTCGTCGAGACCGGGGAACACCGCCCCGTCGGCCAGCCCTTCCTTGTCGCGCCGCTGGTCGAGGCGGATGTCGTTGTCATCGTTGTCATCTACCAAGTCGTAGATAAATTCCGAGCGGGCCTCTTCGTCGTCGCTGTAATTGATCCGCCCGCCTTGATCGACGAGGAACGACGTAGTGTTGTACTCGGCGTCCATGCCAAACGCCTCGCCGAAGAGGAAGAAGGGGTAGAATTCTTTGGCGACGTTGACCATCCAGCCCGTCGCCGACTCATCCCCCAACGCTCCGGACGCGCTGTGGTGCGTCTGGCGAGTGATATTGGGGTACTGCCGGAATTGGTGGTTGACATTGTACTCGGCGTACACCCGAAAGCCCGCCCAATCGCTGACCTCAAAGCTGAAGCCGAAAACTTGGGTAGCCGTCGGCAAGCCGTAGTCGAAGACGACCCATTGCTGATTGGAGTTGTCTTGGACATTGCCTGCGGCCCGCACTACGTTTGAGAACTTGGATTGGGCACCCAAGGGTTCGTTGTCGGTCTGGACATCCGAGGTGACATCGACTCGGTAATCGTTGTTGAGTAGGAAGCGAAATTTTACCGCGGAGATGTTGTTGACCAAATCGGCATCGTCAATGAGGTCTTCCAGTGCCATCACCGCCGAGTCCTCAGAAGAGAAATTATACCGGTAGGTGATCTCGCCCTCGCTGCCGGTTCCTTCGGCAATAGGGAAGCCATTGCGCGTGGTACCACCCTCCATCTGCGGCTGAAAGCCGATCTGGCTGCCGACCAGCACGGTATCGCGGCCGCCGATTTGGGTATGCACTTCAATGTCTCGGTCGAAAACCGTAGGCCCGCCCACGCCGTCCTCGGGCGAGTCGTCCGTTATGCGGACGATAATCGAGTTGATGCGATTGGCCAGTTGGCCATTGGTCAGCTTGCCCTTGAAAGGGTTGCCGCCGCGGTCGGATTGCGATCGGCCGTTGTGGGCGTTGACAAAAGTCGCGCCCAAGCGCACGGCGTCGAGCCCCTTCCACTCGCCCCTGAAGCCGAGCAGGTTGGTAAAGTTTTCAGTGACGACGGGAACGCGCACACCCGGAGCGATCTGATGCACCGGCAGACTAATCCGCGACATTAGCACGGTAGCGGCTAAGCGGTCGGCGGCATAGTCGAATTGCACCCCGTTGAAGCGGGTTTTGCGGAACGTCATCGGCGTCAGCGTGGTGTTGATCAGATCGCCGATGGTCACCCCTAAATAGTGCTGTCCCTTGGAATCGGTGGAGATGAGCAGGTTGCCGAACCACGAGTTGTAGCGCCCGTCTGGTTTGAGCAGACCCGAGCCCCCAGAGCTGGTCGGCTGCCGCTGCCGCCAGTCGTACACTAGCCAACCCTTGGTCAAATAGCGCCCATACAGGTCGTAGAAATAGTCGCCTTCCTGCCCGGGAGAAAAATAGCGCCGATAGGGATCCTTGGCGTAATTGGTGTGCTCCCACTGCCAGCGGTATTCGGCCGCGATTTCCTGCGTCATGTACCAGCGCTTCAACGCGGGGACAAACGCTTCCTGCTGCATGCCGGGACCGGTGGCGTAATAGGAAACCCGATCCGCCTCGTTGATCCCCAAGCGGTTGCCGTAGTTGGGCTGGGCACTCGCCGGCACCAGTCCGGCCAGTAGGCAAACCACCGCCCACCACAGGCGCGTCCCCTTTGTTGAACCCCGTCGCATTATTCTACACCAGCGTACACCGAGATAAAGCTAGTGCCGAAGGACCGGCTCTCGCTTTGCTTCATTAGGCCTTCGGCACCCAACACCACGGCTTCGTCCCACCGCTTGGTATAGCTAATGCCGAACTGGGTGGTGAGCTTGTAGCCGAGATAGTGTCCGAGAGTCGTCCATTGTACGGCCAAGACCAAGTTGCGGAAATCGCCCGTGTCTTGGGTCGGGCCGTCGGCCAGCAATGCGTCCTCATCTAAGACCAGCTCGTGGAAAAGCGAATATTCCACTCCGCTTTCGAGGAAGGAATTGTTCAACACCGGCAGTCGCGCCTGTATAATGCCGATCCCCATCCACTCCTTGCGGTCGGGATCGCTCTGCAAAAAGGCCGCTTGGTTGAGGTATTCGCTTTTCGCCTTAGGTTGCAGCACGAGCTGGCCGATCTTGTAGGTGTAGTCTGCCTTATTGATCAGACCCAGAAACTGCGTGCGTTCATTGAGGATGGGCGCATCGCCGCTTTTGAACGCCTCACCCCGCTGGCTGAAGAGGCTGTATTTGAATTTGTTGATGACATTCAGCCTTTTTACCGGTTCGCAATCGAATTGCACGTAGCTTTGGTTGACCCAAGTGTCCCTCGCCGGCAGGATGTCCTCGACATGGGCCAGCGAGACCGTCTGCAGGTCTGGCGTCGGCTCGCGGCGGATGTCGGGAATATCGTCCGCGACCTTTTTCAGCGAATTGAAAAACCGCAAGCGGCCCCATTGTGGATGGTCGCGGTCGTACGTGAAAACGCCGTAGGTCACCCGGTTGCGGCGGTTGGAGGATATCTCGTCCTCGCGCAGTCGCCCTATAGTCAATCGGGTGTCCGGTGTCAGGTGTTGGCCGACGTAGATGTTGTAGCCCCGGTGGTTCCGGCGATAGGGATAGTCGGGCAAGTCGTCGTTTTCAAAGCGGTCGATCCAGTTGTTGTTGTTGAGGTCGATGCCGAAGAGGAATTCTGGACGATCGACGTTGTAGCGGAAAAACGGCTCCTCGTAATCCGGGATGCGATTGCTCAGCGAGATATTGTCGTTTTGGTTGAAGTCCGAGACGAAGTCGTTGTTTTCGTCCCAACCTGGGAAGACGATTGCGTCGGGGCCGCCCTGGCCCCAACGGCTCCAATCGGGTGTGCGGTCTTGATCGTCGTTGTCATCGACGAATTCATAGACCGAGGTGCGTTCGTCGTCGTAGTACACGCTGCCGCCCGAATCGACGATAAACGCCGTCGTCGAGTAGGAGGAATCCATGCTGAAGGCTTCGCCGAACAAGAAGAATGGATACGCATGCTTGGAAACGTTGACCATCCAAGCCGCGGCGTCGCGGGCGTGGGTATTCAGGTTGCGATCCGCGTCGGCGAGCGTGAGATTGGGATACTGGGTGTAGGCGCGATTAATGTCGTATTCCGCATAGGCATCAAAGCCCATCAACTGCAACACTTCGAGTGTGAACCCGAATACCATGTTCGCCGACGGCAATCCGTAGTCGAAGACGACGCGCTGCTGGTTTGAATTGTCCGTCACATTGCCGTCGGCGCGGCGAACATCGAAGAGCACGGCGCCCGCTTGTGCCAAGTCCAAGCCAGTAAGTGGTGGGCTAGGCAAACTGCCGCGCCCGATCTGGCGGTCCGACCAAACTTGAATTTTGTAGTCATTGGCCACGACGAGATCGAACTGGATATCTACGATTTCCGTCGGCCGCGGGCCACGATACGCCAAGTCGGTGAAATCGTAGTTGATGACGATCTGTTCCTCGCCGTTGGCGACCAAAAAACCCTCCCGCGGGAAGCCGCCAGTAATCACCGGCCATTTGGTCGGATCGGCTACCACCTCCCGCAAGCGGAATTGAGTGCGCTTCTTGGTGTCGAAATCCTCGGCCGTAATGATGATGTCGTGGGCAAACAGCGCCGCGCCGCCTTGGCCGTCTTCTGGGGAATCGTCGCTGAGGACCACGGCGATGGCCCTGATCGGATCGCTGCCCTGCTCGGCGCCCAAGGTGCCGATGAATGGGTTGCGTTCAAACGCCTCGGCCAGCGTCTGTGCATTGTGGGCGTTGACCATGGTCGCGCCGATCTTGACAAAATCCCCCACCTGCGCCGTCGCCCGCCCCCCCATCATATTGGTCGCGTTGGTCGAGACGCTGGGCTGGCGCTCGGGGGTGGTGCCGAGGATCGCCTCGCTGGCGCGGGAAAACAACAGCGTCGCCTCGTATTTGTCCGCGGCAAAGTCCATCTGGATGCCGTTGAAACGCGGCTTTGAAAAAGTTAGCGGGGTCAGCGCGGTGCGGATGCGCTCGCCGATGGTTATCGCCAAATAATACTGATCGCGCGAGTCGGAGGAGACCGTGACTGCATTGAACCACGAATTGAACTTGGGGTCTTTGTATATCGACGAACCAAATTGGCCCGGTTGCGTCTGGTTCCAGTCGAAAATCAGCCAGCCCCAGGTCTGGTAATTTCCGTACAGGTCGTAAAACGGCCCGCCTTGGCGGTTGGTGTTGACGTAGCGTTGGTACAGGTCCCTGGCGTAATTCGAGTACTCCCACTGGCGAAAGCCGTAATCGACGTATAGCTCCTGCGGCACGTACCATTTTTTGAGTGCCGGGTCGAGGGCGTCGAAAAGGACGCCCGGGCCGCGAGGCTCAAAGGTGAGTTGGGCTCCGCGCTGGGTCCCGAAACGACGGTCCGGCGACTGGCCGATCGCCTCGGTCGCCAGCAATACCAGTGCAAAGAGGACCAGCCACGCGGGTATCCCCCTAGTTCTGCCCATCAAATTCCTCCCTCCCTCTTCCCTGCCGGCCGCCTTCCATCTGCTCCATAAGGCCCCGTACTGACTTAACGACCCGCTCTTGATGCTGTTGCTCAATGTGCTGAGAGATCGCCTTGCGCACATTACGCACTTCATCGACCAAGGGGTCAACGCATGATGGGTGTTCTTCAGTATGATTCATCATCCAGCTCCCAAAAGAAATCAGGGGTTGCGATATTCCAAATGAAATGAGCAGATCGTTCATAGAGCGGACTGAAGCTACTGCTAAATGAATAGCATCACCAGCAACAGGTCTTGGTATAACCTTTTCACGCACGAAAATGTGTGCCAATCCGCGCACTTCGTCGGTAATCGGTAGGAGTGGGATATTGTGCGTCCATGCAAGTGCTTGTTGACTTAGAGGATACTGTGCGCGTGAGAGGTCTGCCAAGACCTCAGCGGATGTAAAAAGTGTGTATGACCCTGCCTGCATTTCCCACCATTCACGACTGAACTGTCGGTGATAGGTGCTTGCGGGATCGATCCTGTTTGTTACACGCGCACTGATAGGGCTAGTTTCGATATATACTTGTGCCATATCCTTCATGGTGCATACTTCGCTTACTTACGCCGCTCCGGTCTCTTAGTCTAGGTCTAGCCTAATAAACCATCTCGACGATGCCCACGACCGCTTCCTTTTTGGCGTCGGTGGCCAAGTCGAAGCGGAAGAGGTAAATGCCCGGGGGCACCTGTTGTCCCGCAGCATTCGTGCCGTCCCACTTGGCCGAGAAACTCCCGCCTCCTTGCTCACCCGCGAAGAGTGTGCGGACGCGGTGTCCGGCTAGATCGAACACGCGCACGGAAAGCGGCGCGGCATCGACCAGCCGCACCAGATCGCAATGTATCCGCGTCTCGTCATTGACCCCATCTCCGTTGGGACTGAAGATACGTGGTTGGGCCGCGACGTTGATCATGAGGCGGCCACCCGCCAGCGGCACTCTTACCGCTAGATCGTTCGGATCGGCGGCTCCAATGGGTATTAGATCGTCGTCTGCCGCCCCCAGATCAGCCGCATTGCCGCCGATGACCCGCTGGCCGAGGTCGTCAGTAGTGCTGTTCCAAGCCGTGCCGGTAAAGGTCGTGCCAAACCTCAGCACGCGGCACTTGAAGCGGATTTTGACCACCGCCGCCCGCCCCTCGGCCAAATCGCTTTCAGTGATTGCGGGAAAGCGCACCCGCAGGTGCCGCTCAGCCACCGCTTCCACGGCAAAGAGGCCGCTGTCGTCTTGGATGGGCAGATTGGTCAGGTCAACGCCAGTGAAATCCGCCGTTTGCACCCGGCCATCGGCGTGCATCACTTCGATGGTCTCGACCGCTTCGGAGCGCACGGGCGTGGCGATCTCGAAAACATCGAAACCCAGATCTACCCCGCTGCGCATCTTAGTGGGCAGGACGGCATACGTGAACGACACCGGAACGCCCAGTTCGACTTGGCGCGGGACGACCTCGCTGATGATCCGTTCCGTCAGCGGCGGGTTGGAGACCGTAAAGGCGAGCCCACCCAACGCGCGGGCGGCTTCTAAATCCTCGCTGGCGAATTCGGCCTTTAACTGGAAATAGCGGCGGGGGCCAGGCGAGAGGATGGGTACGCCCAGTGCATCGTCGATGTTTTCAGCGTTTACAGCAGTTAGTTTATAGGGAGGCGACCAGCGGCTCCAAGCGACTAAGTCGTCGCGCACGTCGCCCTTATCCGAATTTTTCAAATCGTCGTACCCGTCCTGCGTCAACGCGACCCGGCTGCGCTCGTCAATGGACAGGGCGTTGAAGAGGTCAAGGGCCTCTTGGACGTCTTCCATGGCATCTAAGTCAACCGCATCGCCTGTAGCCGTGGTCGCGACCCCCCCCTCCCGCCACGGCACGTCCTCCCCGCTGTCTGGGTGTTGGCGAGTGAATTCCAACGGCGTGTCGTCCCAGCCGCTGCGCGAACTGATCAGCAAGCGCGACAGGCGTTCCACGCCTAAGTGCTCCTCCTGCCAGCGGATGCGCCCCCACAGTGCCAGTTCCTCGCCAAAATCGAAGATGTTGGAAAGATAGTCGGCGCGGGGCACAAAACCGGATCCAAAGACGCGGAATTCGGCAATCTCAAACCCCACTGTGGTCTGCGATTTCAAGCGGATAAAGCGGACGTATTGCGGCGGGATGGTCAGTTCGACGACCGACTCTTCGTTTTCCGGCTCCAGTTCGACAGTGGTCAGCACCGGCTGATTGGCCACTTGCGTTTCCTCGCTGCCGTCGTTGAGCAGCAGTTCAAAGCCCCGCAGAAAATCGTTGTGGAACGGGAAATCCGGGGCGAGAAAATCGGGATGCGCGTTGCGAGGAAAGAACTGGATTCGCTCGACCCCGAAACGCGCGCCGAGATCAAAATCCATGATTACCCCAAGTGAATTGACCTGGCTCGCTCCACGGGCTGTCTTGCGCTCAAATGCGGTCGTGGGGTCGTCGTCGATCATAAAAATTAGCTGGTCTTTTACGACCTGCGACAATATGGTCGGTGCGCCGAGACGACCACCGCGGTCGAGGAGGCCCAAGGCGATATTCGCGGTCTCGTCCGCCTGTTGCGGCGACAGCCAGCCCACCCGGCCGCCAGCGTCAAACTCGAGCACATTGCCCGGGGTGTTGCTAACCTCGACCGCGGTCGGACCGGTTTGTATCAAGGCTGCGATGGTGCCGCCGCCGCTGGCCCACTCCAACCCGTCCTCGCCGCCCATGACAATGGTGCGGCGTTCCGCCCCCAGATCTTGGACCGCTAACAATACCAGCACCAGCGCCTTCGCGCGCGGATACAACACAGCCGACTATCTCCTTGTAGTTTGGTCAGTACGCCACGTGCAGCAGGCACGGACCTCAACCAGCGAAAACACCTGCGCCAACTTCGCCGTCAGGGCATCGGACGGCGGGTCTCAGAGTGAGGGGATGCGCCTATCGCCCGCTAGCCGAACAGCTTTAAGGCCCCGATAAGGCCCCACGTCGCCACTTGCAGGGCAATGATCCACCGCAAGTTGGAGTCAATTTTGGCGTTAAGGGCGTCGATTTTGGCTTCAAGTGCCGCACGATGGGCGTCGATTTTGGCTTCGATGCGGCTCAGCCGGACGTCGATTTGCTCGACAATGCCCTCTAGCCGGGCGATGCGGCCTTCGTGGTCTAACGGATAGGGCCGCTCCGGCGGCGGAAGTTGCTCACTCACTATCTTGTAATATGAACAGCACAAAAAATTTCGTTCAGGCCGCACTCGACCCTCACAGGATTGGTCAATACGCCACGTGCAGCAGGCGCTGAACTCCCGTTTGCTTCGCGCCGAGGTCCGAATCCGCGTCAATGTCGATGCGCAAGATGTAAATCCCGGGCGGGACCACCCGTCCCTGCTGGTCTTCGGCCGCCCAGTTGATCCCATATTTCCCGGCCACTAGGGGCTTCTGGGTGTCGAGTCTGCGCACCAGCCGACCGCCTAGGTCGTAGATGCGCACTTTGACGGGGCGGACCCCGTTCAACCGACGCACGGTGAAATCAATGGTTAGCGCGTCGTTGACCCCGTCGCCGTTAGGCGTCACTGCAGCTGGCTGGATCTCTATGTCTCCGAGCACGTTGTTGTCCTGCACCGAAGCTAGGATCTGCAGTCTTTGGCTCTGGGCCAGTTCAGTCACGTCCGCTGGGTCAATCTGTTGCCACGAGTTTGCCAACGACGAATTGCCCATCGCCGCTTGGAGCACCACCCCGGGGGAAAACAGAGCGGTAGTAAATCGCACCTCAATCAGATCGACCTGCCCTCCCTGCTTTACCAGCCGGTCGAGGCGCAACCAGAGCGAATCGGAGCGCGTCTCCATCACCTGTACATTGGCTAGCTCTTCGGCTTGGCCGCTTTCCCACTGCGCTAAGCTACCCAAGCGCAGCGCGCCGAATTCGAGCGACATATCTGGCGGGGTGCGCACTAAGATTTCGTCGAAGCCCAGATCTTGCGGCGCGAAGATCGGCTTGACAAATAGCGAAACCTCCTCCGGTGCGCCCAAGCGCTCAAAGATCCCTATATCCAGTTCGCCTTGCAGTTGTCTCGCTACCGGCGGATTGAAGTGCAAGCGAATGGAGTTCAGTCTGGCGGCGCGTATGGGATCTGTGGTCGTCAACCGGGCGCGCAATGTCAGGTATTGACGCGGGCTGGGCGAAGCAATCGGGTCGCCGGAACGCGCGTAGGGCGCGCTCCAGTTGCTCCAGTCGGAGCCGGCCACCTGTAGGGTGTCGATCCGGCCCTTCTTGAAAAAGCCCAACTTCTCGTATTTGCCCGCCGAGACTTCCACGCCGCCGCTGTCGTAGTAGCGATATGCTTCGGCGATCTCATTGCCGGTGCGGGTCTGGATTTGCACGGATGTTCCCGGGGGCGCGTCCGCCTCCCATTCGATCGACACCAAGCTCTTAGCTCCCTGCAACGGGATCAACCCCGACTCCAGCCCCACCTCGGGATGGTGCCCTTCGCCGTAGAGCTGCACTTCTCGGAGGCGCGCTTTATTCCCCTCCCGGCCCGACTCGCTGCTAGCAAAGGGATAGGCCACGCGCACAAAGCGGGCCGGAGTCGGCTGGAAGGTGTTGACTTCAAACGCCGTGCCTAGCCCGCGGACCTGTTCGGGTACCGTCCACAGCCGCCCGCCGCCCGGGGCGGGGGTACCGTCTGAAGTCTTGATTTCGTAGCGGTGAAAACTAGCTCCGGCTAGCTGGCCGCCAGCAACGCTGAGGTTGTACCATAGCTGCACGGTGTCGAGCCAGTAGGAAGCACCTAGGTCGAACTCCAGAAAGCGCTCGCCAAATGCCACGTTCCCCGTCTGAAAGGCTTTGAGATTAAAGGTCAGATAAGTGCCTTCCCCGTCCACTAGGTTGCCCACCGACCCTTCGTGGGAGCTTTCGGCGCTGCCATTGCGGTCTAGGATCATGCCCGGCGAAATATTCTTGCCCAGTTCATAGACAGCCAACTCGGCCAAGCGCGGCCGCTCTCGCCGATAATAGCGCACCGAGCCACGCAATTGCGGGTCAATCGCCTCGTAGATCGCCTTCTCGACCTCCACTTCTCCTTCCTCCACCTGCTTGTAAAAGACCACGTCCCCCTGGTCGCGACTTGCCAACGCCTCGTATTCTTCAGCCGACACCTCGACGGCGCGTGCGCCATCGCTTTCGGTGACCACAACTTGGACGAAACGCACCATATCCCCCGCAAAATCCACGCCGGGAACGGGGTTAATTAGCTCCCCTCGGTTCAGGTCAAACTCAAACTCGCGCTGGTTCTTGTTGTCGCTTGGGGTCCGGTACACCAAGTGCATGGGCACCTTGCCCGCCACCTTGTTGCCCTGATCGGCGTTGTCAGCCGTCAGCACCGCGAACTGCAAAAAGGGATCGCCCTGCCCCTCGGGCACGAATTGCAACCCGACTCGCGTGGCATTGATCAAGCGGCCCATATCGACCTGGAACCACCAGTCCCGCAGCGGGCTGTCGGGGTCCGGCTCCCAATAGGTCGTTTCGTCGCCGTCGAAGAGGTTGGCGACAGCTGCCTTGTTGGAGCCAGCTTCGATCGCGTCGAGGATGGTCGTGTTATCGGGGTCAGAAGCGATGCGCTGCAGGTGTTGGATAATGTCCGTTACGGCGTTGTGGTCCTTAGGCACAAAGGCCGGAACGACCTCCCCGGTGGCGGCGATATCCAGCGTCCCCTCGACGAAGGCCCAATTACTCCAGTGACGTTGGGTGTTTACGATTACGTGGTCGGAGCGCAGGGCGTGATTCTGTGCCCCCACCAACCCCCACAACCCAAAACCCAAACCCAGTGCCAGTACGCATTTCCCGCTGCCCATAGCCCAATCTCCTGAACTAGCTGGTTTCAATAGGCGACCGCTACAACCCCTGCTTGCTGCCGCCGCCCCTCCTCGGTCTGTACTTCGACGCGGCAAATGTAAATACCAGGAGCTACCCGCTGCCCATGTTCGTCCAAACCGTCCCACCGCCGTCGGTGGCGACCAGCCGCGTCAAAACCATGGTACACCTCGCGTACCAATTCGCCGGCCAAGTCCCGCACTTCCACCACTACCGGGGTCGGTGCCACCAGCTTGAGCAGATCATAGGCCATGTCCAACCCGTCGTTGACGCCATCGCCGTTGGGCGTAAAAACGCCGCCGGCCAAATCTAGCGCGCCGAGGACCCGAGGCCCTAGCGCAAGGGCCTGCACCGAAAGAGTGTTGCCGTCCCTGAGCGCCGTGGCGTCGCCAGACTGCACTGGCTGCCCAATCTCCTGCGGGGTTTCGCTGTTGAACACGCGACCGGCAAAGGTCGCCCCGTAGCGAAAAATCTCGCCGCTGAAATCCACTTCCACCACTTCTGCCGTGCGGTCCACGTCCAGCCTCGGCACCCCCACCACCAGCCGCTCAGCCCCTTCTTCAACCCGTTCAAAAGCCACCTCTTGCCCCCCGATCCGCACACCGTCGAGGCTTATCAGCCGCCCTCCCTTGGCCGAGATTTCCAAATGATCGAACCCCGGATCGCCGAGCCTAATGGTAGGCCGGATGGCGTAGGTAAACTGCGTCACTTGGGCCGTCTCGACCTGATAGGGATCGATTTCTCCCACCAGTGCTGTGACCGCCGGCGGGGACGCGGTGAACTCCACGTAATGCATCCGGCTGCCCGCGGCGATGTTCGATTGAAAGTCCAACTCAAACTGGACAAAACGCCGGGGCTTAGTAGCCGACCAGCGCGTCCCGGTGCTGTCGCTGAAATCATAGGTCGTCGACCAGAAATCCCAATGGTCTGCATCGCGGGTGATTTTGCCGCGCTCGGAAATTTCCAAGCGCCCGTAAGTCCGCAGGGTTAGCGGCTTGCCCTTGGTGTCGTAGTTGACCTGCTCGTCGCCCCGGAATGTATGACGCCAGTATATGTTGGGATCGACATCGCTGCCGCTCTGGCTGCGGATATGGACCGTGGCCGCCGCGTCCTTGCGCCCCGACCAGCGCAACGCACCCAGCGCGACCTCTTTGCCGAGATCGAGGATATTGGAAAAGTACGAGGCGTTGGGCACATAGCCGGGCGCGAAGATCTCAAACTCGGCGATTTCCCAGTCGCGAGTTGGTTGCGATGGCACGAATAGCACCACGCGACGGACGTACTCGCCGGTGAGTTTCACTTCTACGGTAGAGCGGGTGTTTTCCTTTACCTCCAACAGCGCGTCAAAATACATGTCTTTGCGGTTGTAGAGGTCGCGGTGGGCCCGGTTGACGAAGCCCAAACAGTTGTCCGTCCTCCCGGCAGTGCAAAGGTCAACGCTGCTGATCCCCGCTTCTTCAATCGTCAGCGTATTGGTCCAGATGTGGAAGAGTTCGATGTAATTATCCTCGTTGCCAGCGCGCGTGAAAAAGCGGATTCGATCTACCGCAAACAAGCCGCCGAGGTCGAACAACAAGGTTTTGCCGAATCGCAAATCATCCCCCACGTTCACCCGATTGGATCCCTTCTCTTCGCGATAGGCCGTCGCGGGATCGCTGTCGTTTATCAAGATAATATCGTCGGTTTCAACCCAAGCTTGAAAGCCCTGGGTCTGTAGATAGCCGCCGCGATCCTTGACCGTCGGCGCGATATTCACATCGGCGGGGAAGAACAAAGGGGAAATGGCATCGGGTGCAATCGTCAGAGATTCGCTTGCTCCCTGCAAGTCGGCATCGAGTTCGGCCCAACTAAATTGAACGAAATCGGCTTCCCCGCTGGCCACTTCGGGTGGCAGCGGCAAGCCCTCGCCACCCAGCCGATAGACGGTCAATCCCGCCACCGAAGTGCTACTCGCGGCCAGCAATAGCGCGGCGCAGAAGCCTCTGAATGCGACCATGCCTACATCTCCCAAAGGGAAAGACTTAACACACAGAAATCTGAAGGGGAGATGCACGAGACACCTCCCCTTCAGAGACTACAGTTTACGGATAGTTAAGGACGAGAAGCAAATTACTGGATATAGGCGGCCTTGATGCGCCCCCAGCTTTCTTCCTCTACCGCGGTTCCGGTCCCAAGGCTGCTGAAATCCACGCGGGGATCGAGTGGTGCCAACAGGAAGTCCGAGCAGTTGACGCAGTCGAACCACATCTGGATGTTGGGGTTGATACCCCAACCGCCGTCGCTGGCACCGCCATTGTCCTCTTCGGCCGAGTCCATGTCGTGCACGACCCAACCCAGACCGATGGTATTGCCCTCGGTGAAGGTGTGGATCTGGCTTTCGTCGGGACCAAGCCAGTGGAAGTCGTCCCAAGCGACCGACATCACTTCAATGCGCGCCGTGACCTCGCCCGAGTTGACCTCGCCGTCTAGCTGGAAACCGTAATCGCCCCACGGGGGAACGTCGTGCCAAGTGGACTGGCTGTTGAAGAACCACTTCCAACCGACGGCCCGGTTGGCATCGGGCATCTCGGGCCAGACATAGTGGGCATTCTGGGCAAAACGACCCTGATTGCGCTGGCGCTCGTCGTCGTCTTCGTAATCTTCGGGGAGCGCAAAATGCCGGTCGCCGCCGTGGTCGGCGTCGATCATGATCTCCCAGCTATCATCGCCAGCGGCAACCGCACCAACGCCATTGCGATCCCAATAGTTGTCAAAGCGCTCCATCATAAGATAGAGGCGGTTGGTCCCCGCGCTCCAAGCACCTACCACCCGAAACGACAGATTGCTCTCGTCGTTTTCGTGGCCCAAGCCGAGATAGTACTCGTAGTGCGAGTCAAAGGGGACGTAGTAATCCTCGGGAACGATATCCCACTCAGAGAGGTCGCCGTCCAAGGTCGGTTCCTGGCCAGCAGGCCACTGGAAAAGCGTACCGGAGTCGATGCCGGGGATCGGCACATGGGCCGATGCTGCCCTAACCTGCAACAGGATGCCGAGGGCCAAAATACTCGCGATGCTCAAAAATCTCTTCATAATGCAATTCACCTCATGGGTTTGTGGTTTGAACATTCGTCAAAAAAACGAAAAATGAGCTTCTAATGCTAGAACAGCCTCTCTTCACCTCCTTTCAACAGCTCTTAATAATTGGCATAATCTTATAATAAAAATTAGAGAACGGCAAAAAACAACTATCTACGTAGTGCCTCTTAAGAGCATGTCCGAGTGCGCGGTCGTATAAAAAAGGCCGCTAAACGGGGTTTGCGGCTAATTTGCAACTTCCTCGTCTAGATACCAAGTCTCTGGATAGTACGGCCACGTCCAGCGCGAATCCCAACCCCAATAGCCTTGGGGCGGCACATTGTGCAGCTTGTGGCTGACCACGACCGGATGCGGCCCTAAGCCAATGACGCCGAGGGCCCACAGGTTCTCGGCGTGGCTGCGAAGGATTTTCTTGCCCATCGCAATGCGCTCTTCCTCGTCCGTGGTGCGGCGCAGCGTCTCCCACCAGCCAATCAGCGCCTTGATCTGCGCCGGAGGCTCCCACCCGAGGGCGCCGTCGGAAAAATACCACCGCGTCCACTTGGACCACTGGCTCTGCTCCCAGCCGCCATTGGTCGGCACGTACCAGTACGGCTCTATGGGAAAGAGGATATCCGCGTTGCGGTCGGCGTGCCAGATAGTCATGTCCATCAAGCCCGCCTTGGCGCGGATCCGCTGCAAACTGCCGCTGATCTGTTTGAGATTGACGTTTACCCCCACTTCGCGCCAGTGGGCCGCGACTAAGTCCAAGGTGACCTGCTTGGGCGTCTCGCCGATCATGTACTCCAAGGTGATTTGCAAAGGTTTGCCGTCGAGCCGCTCGCGTTTGCCGTCTCCGTCGCGATCGACAAGCCCCATTTCGTCGAACAGGGCACTTGCCCGCGCCGGGTCAAACTCGGCCCAAGCAGTGGCAAATTCTGGCTCGAAGTAGCGACTCGCAGGCACCACCGTCAACTGGCGCGGCACCCCGTACCCAAAGTAAACGATGTCGTTGATTTCCTCCCGATTGATGGCTAGCGACATGGCCCGCCGGAAGCGCACGTCTTGGAAAATTCGCCGCAGCCCCTCGTCGGGATGATTCAAATTGAACTGCAATACCACGTCCGAGCCGTAGGGCCTCGGCCAGACGTACGTGGAGTAGTCGTTGTTCTGCTCAAAGCGCTTAAATAACGGAATATCGGCTGTCATAAACTGCCGGCCGGCGAAGTCAACTTGTCCGGTCGAGGCTTTGGCCGCCATGATCTCGGGGCTATCGACCCGCTGTACCTCTAGATAATCGATATAGGGCAACTGGTTGCCCTTGGGATCCACCTTGGGGTAGTAGGGATTGCGGCGCAGCCGGGTGCGCGTCGAGGTTCGGCTGACCAGTACATAAGCCGTCAGCACCGGGCGGTTGAAGGGGATCAGATCGGTCGTGCTGTTGACGGCTGCGAAATAGGTGCGCCAGTCCTGCAAGCCCAGCTTTTCGGCCTCGCGCTCCAATTGCGCCGGCTCGGTAAAGGCCGGGTGGTAGCGGCGCATAAAGTGCGCTGGCACTGCCAAGCGCGAACTGTTGTGGGCGAGGTGGTTGACAAAAAGCGGCACCGGCTGGGGAAAGTGATAACTGAAACTATGCGCATCGTGCTTTTCGATTCGTGCGCCTTTGAACCGAGGCTCCACCACCGGCGTGAGCTCTTCGTTCATCAGCACGTGGTCGAACCAGAATGCGTAGTCGTCGGCCGTTACGGGATGGCCGTCAGACCACTTGTGGCCGGGGCGCAGGGTAATCTGCAAGGTCCTCGCGCCATTGAGGTATTCGGCCTTTGCAGCAAAATTCGGCAGATTCAATCGCATTTGCGGCCCCGGACGCAGCACTCCCTCGGGCACGTTGATCAGGCTTTCACCAGCCAAGAACAGCCGGGCCGTGCCCCCGTAGCGGCCAATTTCGCCGAAGGGTTCGACCACCACCGGGTCGTCGGGCAGGCGCTCGGCGACCGGCGGCAATTCACCGGCAGCGACCGATTCATCGAGCACGGGCGATTGGCGGAAGGTCTGCAATCCCACAGCCGCAGCCGTGGCTGGCGGCCGGAACCAAGCCTCTGGCCATGCGGATCGCGGGATGTCGCCCGTCGGCGACGCGCGCTGGACCTCGGCCGCCATAATCGGGCGATCCGTTTCGGGCGGAGCACAGCCCAACCACGCCACCGCGCCTATGCGCCACACCATCCTGCGAGTCAGCATAGACGCAATGCCCTCCTCGTTTTCTTATATTGTCTCAATCCATGCCTCCACTGCCATCCCAGCCACCTGCCTTCTCCCGGCGCGCTGTTCTCACGGGTTTGCTCCTCGTGGGGGCTATTAGCGTACTGAGCCCTTGGGGGATCCTCATAGTCAAGGGATCGCAGCTCACCAGCAATGCCATCCCGGTAATCGCCGTCCTCTTCCTCTTTCTGCTGACGGCCGCGGCCCTACCCCTACTCAAGATGCTGGGCCGCACGTGGGCCTTTTCCCGCTCCGAACTCATCGTCGTGTACTCCATGATGTTGGTCGGCGCGGTCGTGGTCACCACCGGCTTCACCGGCAGCTTTCTGTCGGTCATCACCGGAGCCGCGTACTACGCCACCCCTGAAAATGCTTGGCAGGAGCTTTTCGTCGAATATATCCACCCTTGGCTGGCACCCACCGATACCGAGGCCGTGCGCCTGTTCTACGAGGGACTGCCCGAGGGCAGCGCCATACCTTGGTCCGCTTGGAGCCGCCCGCTAGTTGCTTGGATATGCTTTATCTTCGCCTTCTACTGGATCCTCTTTTGCCTCGGCGTGTTGCTCAGAGGCCAGTGGGTCGCCAATGAACGGCTCGTCTTCCCCCTCACCCGCCTGCCCTTGGCCATGCTCGAAGGCACGGACTCCGCGCCCCTCCTCGGCGGCCTGTTCAAGAACCGCCTGCTATGGGTGGGCTTTGCCGTGCCGCTTTTCATCCTTTCGTGGAACTCGCTCAACTACTACCACGACGCCTTCCAGCCCATCGCCCTGACCGGCAGCTTGTCCCTGCTCCAAGGCTCCGTCGGCCTGCCTTGGCGGATCAATCTGCCCATCTTGGGCCTAGCCTACCTGATGGCGCTCAGCGTCTCCTTCAGTATCTGGTTTTTCTTTTTGTTCTACACCCTAGAGAAAGTCGTCTTCGCCCGCATCGGCCTCGTAATAGGCGGTGGCGATATCTGGACCTCGGGCGGCGGCTCGGTCCCCGTTTCCCATCAACAGGCCGGCGGCCTGTTGGTACTGGCCCTCTTCGTGATGTGGACCGCCCGCACCCATCTGCGCCGCCTGTGGAGCCAAGCGTTAAAAGGCGAGCCAGCTCCCGGCGAACTCATGGCCCCGCGCACGGCCTTTAGCGGCCTAGCGATTGGCGTGGCGTTCGTGGTGGCTTGGCTGACCTTCACCGGCCTCTCCCTGTATGCGGCGGTGCTGCTGGTGGTAGGGGCGCTCATCGTCTTTATCGGTCTGTCGCGCATCGTCTGCGAGGCTGGTATCCCCGGCTGCCAGACGCCGATGGCCCCGCAGGCCTTCATTACCCGAGGCATTGGCCCCGAGACCCTTGGCCTTGGCAACATGACCGGCCTCGGGCTGAGCACGGTATGGATGGGCGAGACCGCGGCCAACATGATGAACGCCGTCATGCACAGCCTCAAGCTCACCTCCGGCGACTCGCCCGCGCCGCGCTGGCTGCCTTGGGCCTTGTTCGCCGCCATCGCCGTGGGGCTGCTCGGCTCGATCTGGTTTACCATGACCCTCGCCTATACCTATGGCGGCATCAACTTACACGGATGGTACTTTAACGGAGCGCCGCGCTGGCCTTTTAACTATATGGCCTCGGTGTACAACGCGCCCGAGCCGTCGTTTGCCCCGCGCCTCGCCTTCACCGCCAGTGGGAGCTTTGTCATGGCGGCTCTGCTCTTTTTGCGCCACCGCTTCGCGTGGTGGCCCCTGCATCCTTTGGGTTTTCCCATCGCCTCCACCTTTACCATTGTTTACTATAGCTGGTTGTCCATCTTTTTGGCCTGGCTCTGCAAGGCGACCATCCTGCGCTACGGCGGGGTGCGCGCCTACCGCGCCCTGCTGCCGTTCTTTTTGGGGCTGATTCTCGGCGAGTTCACCACGGCCTGCCTATGGCTCTTCATCGACGGGGCCTACGGCGTCGAAGGCAACATGATCTTCAATTTCTGATCTGCATACGCGAAGTCTTTTTGCACTGTAATATACGTGTAATTTGACTCAGCGGGCGGAATGCCGGACACTTGGCACAGCTTAGAAAAGGAGCAAACGGCCATGACTCCCCGCGAACAAATTATGTGCGACGGTTGCTGCGAGCTAGACGACCTCCCAACCGCATACCACCCATCGCCATGTTGCGTCGGCTATTGCTCCTAGCCGTGTGGGCCGGACCGGGATGGACACAGGTGGATGTGCGGCTGTCCAAAATCGACGAGGGCGTCGCTTGGGTCAGCCCCTATTGGGGGTACAACGCGCCCAAACTAGTCTTCGACGGCACGGCCTATTACACCTTAGGGCTGTGGGGAGCCGAGCAGGCCACAGCGCGGGGAGCGATCTACAAGCTAAAAGACGGCCAATGGCAGCGCGGTTATACGTGGGATGGCCTGAACTACCAGCCGGGCCTGCTGCTTCTCGACAGCGAGCAGCGCCTCATCCTGATCTACCCCACCTTCAACGGCCCGCCCGTCGTGCTGCGGGCGGCCGAGCCGGGACAGATCGACCGCTTTGAGCCGTTGCCCGTGCCGCCGTCCATCGGCAAGGCCGGGTACATGGGAGCCGGGATCCACGAGGAGCAGCTCGTCATTGGCTATATCGGCGACCCTGCTACCTATACCTTCCAGATGGCCGTGCTCGACTTGGGCGCGCAGACTTGGGCCGGCCCCTTTGTCTTGGCCCCAGCCCAGCGACGAGACGAACCCTTTACCACTTGGCTGTACCCCATCGTCCAGCCCGACGCAACCGGGGTGCATCTGCTCGTGAGCAATCAGCCCGATCCAACGGCCCGCTACGACCGCATCCTCTACATGCACGTGCCCTACGCGCCAGCAAAACCGCCTCAATCCCAAGTAATCGCGCAAGGCGCAATGGCCTTTGGCGAGGCCATGCTACTCACGCCCGACGGCCACATCTACGTCACCGGGCAGTACCAGCCCGACGAGGCGGCGACCAACCAACTCTACATCTTCCAGCGCGCTCCGCAGACGCAAACCTGGAGTGGCCAAGCCCTCAGCCCGTCGCAAGTAGCGACCGTATTCCACGCGCCCGACGAGCCAGTGCGCCTGTGGATCTCCAGCACCTACGGTGCGCAACTGCGGCTCTATACCTCGGAGGACGCCGGGGCAAGCTGGAGCGTGGTGCCCCTGCCGAATTTGGAGGAACACGGGCTAGCCTCCACCTTTTTCATGCACGGCATCTCCGCAGCTAGCGGCAGCCTCGCGCCGCCGGGCCCCACCGTGGTATTCAGCGCGGGCGTCCACCCCAACTACCAGTTGTGGTTCGCCCAATTCGAGACGGATGCGCACGCCACGGTCATCGAGGCTGAGGACGCGCCGGCCAGCCGAGCCCTCGTGGCCAACGCGCCCAACCCCTTTAACGGCCACACCGCCATCCGCTTTGCACTGGACGCGCCCGGGCCGGTCGAGCTGGCCGTGTACAACCTCAAGGGACAGCAGGTAGTGGTTTTGGCGCAAGGCATGTGGTCGGCTGGTTGGCACACCGTTTCTTGGAACGGAAGTGGCCAAGCTACCGGAGTGTACCTGTGCCGCTTGCAAACCGCCAACGCGACCCTGACGCGCAAATTGATCCTGATTCGCTAACCCACCCCAAAAAAGGAGACACCATGATCCGCAAAGCCTTTGTCATGCAGGTTAGTCCCGACCAACATGCCGAATACGAAAAGCGCCACAACCCCATCTGGCCCGAGCTGGAAAAGACCCTCAAAGAACACGGCGTCCACAACTACTCTATCTTCCTCGACGCAGACACCCACCAGCTTTTTGCCTACGTGGAACTCGCAGACGAGGAGCGCTGGAATCGCATCGCCGAGACGCCGGCCTGCCGCCGGTGGTGGACCTACATGAAGGACATCATGGCATCCAACCCGGACGACAGCCCTATTGCCAAGGACCTGCGCGAGGTATTCCACATCGACTGAGTTCGCGCTGGGGGAGCATCGTCCTTAGCTTCTACACCCTAACTTCGCTGCGGAATTTACCTGAAAAACCATGCACATTTTGGTCATAGGTGCCGGAGCCATCGGCTTCCAGTTGAGTAAGCAACTGAGCCAAGACGGGCACGATATTACCCAGATTGACACCGATCCGAGGCGCGTCAAGCGCGTCAGCGAACAACTCGACATCATCGTTGCTGAGGGCAATGGCACCAGTTTGCAGGACTTGCGAGGGATCGGGATCGAGCAGGTGGATCTCGTCGCTGCCATGACCACCAACGACGAGGTCAACCTGCTCGCCTGTAGAATGGCCAAGAAGCTAGGCGTCCAATCGGCCATCGCCCGCATCCGCAACCCAGAATTCACCGCGCCCGACTTTATCTTCAGCCCCCAAGAACTTGGCGTCGATCAGTTCATCCACCCGGAAAAGGAAACCGCCGCCGCCATCGTCCGCCTCATCCGCCAGTCCAGTGCCACCGATCTGGTCGAGTTTTCCGAAGGCAAACTCGTCTTGCTCGGCATGCGCCTCGATTACCAGTCCTCCCTGCTCCATGCTCCTTTGACCGAATTAGGTCGGCAGTTTGCCGACATTCCCATGCGCATCGTCGCCATCCAGCGCAAGCAGCAGACCTTGATCCCCACTGGCAATACCAAGCTGCTGCCAGAGGACCGGATTTTCGTCATCAGCGATCCCGACTTCATTCCCTCCGTGGTCCGCTTGACCGGCCACGCCGACCACCGCCTCGAGGATATCGCGATTCTCGGCGGCGGCCTAATCGGCCAGTTCGTCGCCCAAGAGCTTTCCTCACAGATGCGCGTCAAGCTCATCGAAAGCCGCGCCGCCCGATCCAGGCAAGTCGCCAACCAACTCGCCAACGTGCTGGTCATCCAAGGCGACGGCACGGACTACGACTTGTTGGCCGTTGAAGGGCTCGCCGACATGGACGCCTTTCTCGCCGTTACCGGCAACGACGAGATCAACATCATCTCGACGCTAGTAGCCAAGCACCTCGAAGTGCCGCGCGCCATCGCCTTGGTCAACAACGTCGATTACATGCCCATCACCCCGGCCATCGGCCTAGATTCGGTGTTGAGCAAACAGCTCCTGACCGTCAACGCCGTCCAGCGCTACGTGCGGCACCAGCGCATCGCCTCCATCGCCAGCCTGCCCGGCCTCGACGTGGAAGCGGTCGAGTACATCGCCCGCAACGACAGCCAAATCACCCAAAAACCCCTGATCTCCATCCGCCTGCCCAAGGGTTCGATTATCGGAGCCGTCGTCCATCGCGATCGCGTGGTCATCCCGCGCGGAGATACGCGCATCTGGCCCGGGGACAAAGCCGTGGTCTTCGCCCGGCACTATGTCCATGAGGAAATGAGAAAGATCTTCGGGGATGACCCATAACGCATGCGCGCCGCAGTTGCATTTCGGGTACTGGGCGTCCTGCTGACGCTATTTAGCGTCAGCATGTTAGTGCCCGTCGGCGTATCCTTCCTCTACCGAGACGGGACTGCAGACGCCTTTCTTTTAGCATTTGCCATTACGCTCGTCACTGGCTTGGCGTGCTGGTTGCCCGTGCGCAAGCAGCGCGCCGAGTTGCGGATCAGGGACGGCTTTTTGGTAACGGTCTTGTTCTGGGCTGTCTTGGGCTTTTACGGCGCCTTTCCGCTGATGTTGTCCGACCAGCCTAAGCTGGGTTTTACCGACGCCGTATTTGAGTCCCTATCTGGCTTGACCACGACCGGGGCTACCGTCGTCCAAGGCTTGGACTGCCTGCCTCGGTCCATCTTGTTCTACCGCCAGCAACTCCAGTGGTTGGGCGGCATGGGCATCATCGTCCTCGCCATTGCCGTGTTGCCCATGCTCGGCATCGGCGGCATGCAGCTTTTTCGCGCCGAGATCACCGGCCCCATTAAGGATTCAAAGCTGACGCCGAGGATCACCCATACTGCCAAGGCCCTTTGGTACATCTACTTGAGTTTAACCGTGGCCTGTGCTGTGGCCTATTGGCTGGCCGGTATGGAACCGTTTGACGCCATCGCCCACAGCTTTACAACGGTTTCCATCGGCGGTTTTTCAACCCACGACGCCAGCATCGGCTTTTTTAACAACCCGGCCATCGAGTTGGTCGCCGTATTTTTTATCGTAGTATCGGGCATAAACTTCACGTTGCACTTTTACGCCTTTCGCCAGCGGTCGCTGCATCCGTATCGCATCGACCCCGAATGCCGCACATACCTGACCATTTTGCTAACTACCGCCCTAATCGCTTGGCTGATACTCTTTGCGCACAACGAGTACGACGCTGGCGCGTCGCTGCGCTACGGACTCTTCGCCACCGCGTCCATTGTTACCACCACGGGTTTTAGCATTGCGGACCATTCGATCTGGCCTAGCGTACTGCCGTTTTTGTTGTTCCTCGGTTCGTTTACCGGTGGCTGCGCTGGCTCAACGGCAGGGGGTATAAAAGTGATGCGCATGTTGCTCATTCTAAAGCAGGGGAGCCGAGAGATCACGCGCCTTATTCACCCCAACGCCGTCCTCCCCATCAAGGTGGGGCAGCGGTCGGTTCCCGATCGGGTCATGGAAGCGGTGTGGGGGTTTTTCTCGGTGTACGTGCTGACGTTCACGATCATGTTCATCGCCGTGCTCGCCACGGGCTTGGATTTGACTACGTCCTTTTCAGCGGTGGCCGCCTGCATCAACAACTTAGGACCGGGCTTAGGGCAGGTTGTCCACCACTACGGCGACATCAATTCGGTAGCCAAGTGGATACTGTGCTTTGCCATGCTGATTGGGCGGCTGGAGGTTTTTACGCTCTTGGTGCTGTTCAGCCCGGCGTTTTGGCGCAAGTGATATCTGCGGCAATCGCGGCGAGTGCTTCCCACAGATAGGTCGCCAAGCTGTAATTGACCCACAGGCGGTACGCGCGCTGCCCATTATCGTCGTGCGGCAGCACTCCGCAAGCTGCCCCGGCCACCTGCGTGTACACCATCCGCTCTGCTGACTCACCAGCCAAATCCACCGCGCAAGCCTGCGCCAAAATGCTCGCGGCGGCATCCCCTTGCACCACCAAGGTCACCGACTGCTGCTCTACCCGATAGACCCCGGCCTCGGCAGCTTCCAACGCAGCGTTCAGACGCGCCCAGAATTTGTCTTCGGGCCGGCACTCCAAAATCAGCTCGCCAGCGCCCACCCGCGCCAAAACCCCATCCGCTCCCACGGGCCGCGTGTCGTATATCCGCGCTGGCAGGGCGAGCGCGTACTGCTCGACCCACTCGACCAAGCGCGGCCCCTTGGCTCCGAGCTTGACCATATCAATCGGATGGTGCAAGGCGGCTTGCACCGGAGCGGGCGCGTCGGCGACGAGATGGGCGATGGGGCTTTTGCGCGTCGTGGTCATAGGATTTCGGGGGTTAGGGGTTTCAGGCCGCCCATCCTTCCGATAGCACTTCGGCCTGTGCTAGGACGGTCTGCGTGGCGTTTTCCTGCTTGTCCGGCGGGTAGCCGTGGTTGCGCAGGCACCGCTTGACCAGCCGACGGAGATTGGCGCGGACGTTCTCGCGCAGGGTCCAGTCGATGGTGGCGTTTCCCTGTACGGTCTCGGCCAATTCGCGGGCGATGGTGCGCAGGGTTGCATCACCGAGCACCTGCACCGCGCTGTCGTTGACGCCGAGCGCGTCGTAGAAGGCGAGTTCGTCTTCGGTGAGTCCAAGTTTCTCGCCGCGGGCGTTGGCCGCGCGCAGGTCGCGGGCAAGTTGAATCAGCTCCTCGACCACCTGTGCGGCCTCGATGGCGCGGTTGCGGTAGCGCTTGAGCGTCTGCTCCAGCATCTCGGCGAAGGAACGCGCCTGGACGAGGTTCTTGCGCCGGCGGACGGCCAGTTCGCCCTTCAACAGCTTGTGCAGGAGTTCGACCGCGAGGTTGCGTTGCGGCATGTCCCGCACCTCGGCCAGGAATTCTTCGGACAGGATGGAGATGTCCGGCTTGTCCAGCCCGGCGGTGGCGAAGATGTCCACCACGCCGTCGGAGGCCACTGCGCGGGAGACGAGCTGGCGAACGGCCTGCTCCAGCTCCTCTTCCGGGCGGACTTTGGCGTCCGCGCGCTTGGCGAGCGCCGAGCGCACCGCCTGGAAGAACGCCACCTCGTCGCGGATGCGCAGCGCGTCCGTGTGCGGCACGGCCAGCGCGAAGGCTTGGGAGAGTTCGCGCACGGTCTGCACGCAGCGCTCCTTGCCGTTTTCCTGGGCCAGGATGTGCTCCTGCGCGGCCGGCAGCAAAGCGAGCCGTTCGGCGGGTGTGCCGTCAATCCAGCCGGAGCGGTCGAAACCGTGGAACAGGCCGCAGCAGACCTCGTATTTCTCCTGCATCACCGCCACCGCTTCCGCCTGATCGAGCGCCGTGCGGCCGGTGCCGCCGCTCTCGGTGTAGGTCGCGAGCGCCCACTTGAGTTCGTGGGCAAGGCCGAGGTAATCGACCATGAGGCCGCCGGGCTTGTCCCGAAACACGCGGTTGACCCGGGCGATGGCCTGCATCAGGGCGTGGCCGCGCATCGGCTTGTCCACGTACAGGGTGTGCAGGCTCGGCGCATCGAAGCCGGTCAGCCACATATCGCGCACCAGCACGATGCGCAGCGGATCGTCGGGGTTGCGGAAGCGTTTGGCCAGCGCCTCGCGCCGGGGCTTGTTGCGGATGTGCGATTGCCAGTCGGGCGGATCGGAGGCCGCGCCGGTCATCACCACCTTGATTTGTCCCTTGCCGTCGTCCTTATGCTCCCAATCCGGGCGCAGGCGGACCATCTCCCGGTACAGGTCGATGCAGATGCGACGACTCATGCAGACCACCATCGCCTTGCCGTCCAGGGCTTCCAGACGGCGCTCGAAATGCTCGACGATATCCTGCACAACAAGGGCGATGCGCTTCTCGGCGCCGACAATCGCTTCGAGTTGCGCCCACTTGGTCTTGAGCCTCTCCTTGCGCTCGACTTCCTCGCCTTCGGTCGCTTCCTCGAAACCGGGGTCGATGTTGGGCTTCTCTCGCTCGTCGAGCGTCAGCTTGGCCAGCCGGCTCTCGTAGTAGATCGGCACGGTCGCCCCGTCCTCGACCGCGCGCTGGATGTCGTAGACGCTGATGTAGTCGCCGAACACGGCGCGGGTGTTGGCGTCGGCAAGCTCGATGGGCGTGCCGGTGAAACCGACGAACGAGGCGTTGGGCAAGGCGTCGCGCATGTGGCGGGCGAAGCCGTCGATGAAGTCGTACTGGCTGCGGTGCGCCTCGTCGGCAATGACGACGATGTTGCGCCGGTTCGACAAGAGCAGATGCCGGTCGCCCGGCTGTTTCCTGTGCGCAGCGGCCCCCTCGCGCTCCCCGGCCGCGGGTGCGTCGGGAAAGAACTTCTGGATGGTGGTGAACACCACGCCGCCGGATTGGACGGCGAGTTTCCGGCGCAGGTCCGCCCGGCTTGTGGCCTGCGCCGGTGGTTGCCGCAGCAGGTCGGCGCAGCGCGAGAAGGTGGCGAAGAGCTGGTCGTCCAGATCGTTGCGGTCGGTGAGTACGACGATAGTGGGGTTGGCCATCGCCGGCTCGCGGATGATGCGCCCGGCGTAGAAGGCCATGGTCAGGCTCTTGCCGGAGCCTTGGGTGTGCCATACCACGCCGATGCGCCGGTCGCCGGGTTCTCCGCTGGGGCTGTGGCCCGACTCGTAGCGTCCGCGTTCCCGAGCGACGCCCGCAGCCTGGCGCTGCAACTGTGCGGCGCGCAGGGTTTCGGCCACCGCGGTTTCGACGGCGTGGAACTGGTGGTAGCCGGCCATCTTCTTGGCGAGATGGCCGCTGCCGTCGTCCTCGAAGACGATGAAACCGCGCAGCAGCGACAGAAAGCGGCGTTTGTCGAATACGCCCTCGATCAGCACCTGGAGTTCCGTGTAGAAGGTCGGCGCCAGTTCCTCGCCCTCGATCGTGCGCCAGGGCTTGAACCACTCCCGCCCGGCGCTCAGCGTGCCGATGCGGGCCTGCAAACCGTCCGAGACGACCAGCGCCGCATTGCAGGCGAACAGGGATGGCAGCTCGGTCTGGTAGGTGCGTAACTGCTGCCAGGCAGTCCAGATGGTGGCGTCCTCGTCCGCCGGGTTCTTGAGTTCGATGACGGCCAGCGGCAAGCCGTTGACGAACAGCACGATGTCGGGGCGACGCCTGTGCTTGCCTGCCTGCGCCCCATCCGTCGCGGTGGGCAGGCTCTCGGTCACGGTGAACTGGCTGATCGCCAGCCAGTCGTTGTTGGAGGGTTCGTCGAAGTCGATGACGCGCACCTGGGTGCCGCGAATCGCGCCTTCGTCATTCCGGTACTCCACCGTCACGCCATCGACAAGCATCCCGTGCAGGGCGCGATTGCGGGTTTCGAGTGTGGAGCCTTCGGGGTGCGTCAGCTTGCGAAAGGCGTCGTCAAGAGCATCCTGCGGCAAATCCGGGTTGAGCCGGGCAAGCGCATTGCGCAGAACCGGCGCAAGCACAACGTCCGCATAGTCTTCTCGGAAGGACGCCCGCCCCGGCATCGTGTCCGTCCCGGCAAGCAACGTGTAGCCCAAGGCGCGGAACCAGTTCAGGGCCGCTTCCTCGACAACTGATTCTGAAATTGATGGCATAACTCTAGTTGTCCTCGCGCAGCGGAGGGAGTTCTTCCAACCGGGTCAGCCATCGCCCGAAATGACGGCACTCGTTGCGTTCCCGAGCCCATCGGAAAAGATCGGGATTGACGGGGGCGCGGATCATTTGCGTTCCCCTGCCACACTGGCCAGTGCCGCCTTCAGTACTTGAAAACACACCTTGGCTGTGTATTCATCAGGTGTGAAGCCAGAACTTATTTGTTGGTAAGGGTGGATGTAATTGCGGAAATCGCGCAGGCCGTGGCTGAACTTTTTCACGTCAGGTTTTAGGATACCTAACTCACTGGCAACGTCAATGAATTGAGCAAGCCTCCAATGCTGAAACCGCTTGACCTCACCTTCGTTCGTCTTGGGGGCGGCCCTAGATGAATTGAATCGAGCAGGTTCCTGCTGTGCTTTTCCCAACAACACGGCTTCAAGGACGCTGCCGCAGAGCAATACAACCGATAGATGGGCACCCGCGTCCAACGTTTTCCGTATTTCTTCAAGGCGGTTCTCGATGATAGGCACGACGACCTTTTCGACCGGAAGTTTCTGGATGTTAGGGAAGGAAAAATTCTCGCGGAGAAATTCTTGCTCGGTTTCTTCCAGGTTCACAGCTTGAGGTTTACCGGAGAGACGCGCAACGATACTCCGTGCCCTTCCGAGAACCGGTGCGTTGACTTCCTTGTCGCCCAATTCGCAATCAGTCTCGTAGGAGTCCAGCATTTCTGACAGCACCTGTCCAACCAACATATCGGGCTCCCGCTCCCAAAAGGCCCGCATCTTTTTCACCTTGGAGGTTCCGTAGGTTTGATATTTCTGGCCGTGAATATCGATCCCGTGGCGTACGAAAAATTCCCCGAAAGTCGCATTACTGTAGTCCAGAACATAGCCCCCATCCATACTTAGAATTTCTTCAAGGTAACGTTTGTCGACATCGGTCAAGCTGTTCATGCAACCGCCGCCTCTGCCTTTTCGGCCTCGGCGTCGGGAACGCGAATTTCCCCGGAGATGAGATTTGGAAGCAGCGCACCTCGAATCGCGCCGAGAAAGTGCGACTCTCGCTCGTTCTTGACGATCCGATCATAGAGCGATTGCCCCAGTTGGTTATGGGCTCTCCTAACCGACTCATGCGGCACGATTGCCGGCAACTTTCGAAAATTTCGCTTGTTGATCTCTTGGAACGTAGAGCCGTTCGCGTGTTCTTTGATGCCGTCCATGTTCGCCTCGATCCAGAGCCAAACGTACATGGCGGCCAGTCGCTGCCGGCACTTCATCGCGATGAAGCCCTGGTTGATGGCCACCGGCACGTCTGCTATCGCCACATAGCCTATCGGCGCACGCGACGACAGCAACACCGTTCCTCGCGCCAAGAGTCCAGAACTAATCTTGCCCAACCCCTGCTCCGTTATTCTACGAGCTGTTTCCATCAACACTGGCGATGCAAGTCGCGATAGATCCTTCGGGGTCGCCCAGCGTATGGACCCGTCCCAATACGACCGCTCCTTGGTGCTCGGGGTAGAACCTCCTACCACATTGACCTCCTGGCCGATAGTAGACACCTCCCACCCCTCCGGTATCTCGCCCAATCCCGAATCGACGAAGCGGTCGGGGAACAGGGCCGCAATTTCCGGGTCCATCCTGTCGAGATAGGCGCGGGCGCGTTCGGCGGGCCAATCCGCCTTGTCTGTGCCATCACTCACCTTAGGGGGAGAGGATGTGCGCTTGGCTGGCCGCAGGGCGGCTTTGGCGCGGACGGGGTCGAAATCGACGAACCAGGACTTGAACAGGGCGCGGGCCATCGCCTCCAGCGTCTCGTTCATGCGGCGGTTCAGTTCGATCTTGTCGTCCAGTGTGCCGAGGATGTGGGCGATGGCACGTTGTTCGGGGAGGGGTGGGAGACGAAGATGGAGATTCTTGAGTGAAGTCCCGGAAAGCTCCTGAAACGTCGAACCGGAAGCGTGCCGCTTCAGTACCTCTGTATTCTGGATCAGCCAGTAGTATATGTACTCAGCCGAAGCTTCTTCTTTACATACAAGGCTACGGAAACCTTGATTTGTTGCTATAGGGTTCTTTGCCAAAGCAACATATCCGATAGGGGCGCGGGTCGAAAGCAAAACCGAACCGGTCGGCAAAAGCCTAGCAGAACAGCTTTTCAATCCCTTGCGCGACAGATTCCGTTCACCCCTTTCAACGTAACGGTTATGCGGTACTGAAAGGTCCTTCGGTGTCAGCCACGGGATGTCTCCATCAAAGTTACCCGGGCTCTTGGTCGACGGTGTGCTACCACCCACGACATCAGCTACTTCGCCAATAGTGACCTCGCGCCACTGGTCGCTGGCACATTGCTTGCCCTCCACCAACACCACATGCTCCCCCTCAATCTCACGCTGAAATCTCTCCGGCAGCCGCGCCCAATCCCGCGCTTCTATGAGAAATGGGACGGTGGACTCCTGTACGGCTTCGTTGAATTCGGCGAGTTGCGAGATGTCGATTTTGACGAGACCGGGGCTGCGTAATACCAGGTCGAGGTCGCTGTCGTCGTGGCTGCGCCCGTTCACTCGGCTGCCATAGGCCCAGACCTCGACATCGGGCAGATGCTTACGCAGCAGTGCCTCCAGCGCCCGACGGTACCTTGGCAGCAGATGCAGCCGGTCCGTTTTCTCGCTGCCGCGCCGGCGGTGCCACACCACGCCATGCGCCCGGATATGGTCGAGAAGGGCCGAGTTGTCTATGAAGCGATACAGGATCAGATCGACCGACTGAGCCATCGGGATGTCGTCGATGATGGCACCGAGGCGGGCCTGATCGGTGAGCGTGAGGCCGTCTCCGAACAGCGCGATGTCCACGTCCGAGTCCGCCGTATAGGTGCCCGTGGCCCTGGACCCGAACAGCACCGCACGCTCCACCCGGGGGTTAGCGGCGATGGCGGCGATGATCGCTGCGCGATGCCTGTCCTTGAGTCCGTCGATCATTGCTCCGCCTTCGTGCGCAGCGTCGCATGGAGCCGCAACAGAACGGGGTGATAGCGATCCTTAATCAACGCTTCCGCTTCAAGCGCGGCGCTTTGCCGGCAGGCATGGCTGAGAACATTGCGCTTGTCGAGGGCGTCGAGCAGGGTTTCGCAATCTTGTTCGTCGATGTAGTCGACCTCAAAGCTCTTGCGGATAGCCGCGCGAGGGACTTTCACTTCGTATCCTTCGTAGAAGAGCAGGTCCTTCAGCACGTTCCATGACAACTCGAAACAGAACTCGAACGTTTTGATCAAGCCGGCGCGTTCGAGATCGTTGTAGCGGTCGTGTTCGCACGCCTCAGTCAGTCGAGACAACGCATTGCCGAAATTCTCCAGTCGCTGCATCCAGCGGATTTCGTCGGAATTGCTCATTGTTGGCTGTTCCGGAATCCCAGCGCCTGGAGATTTGCCTCGATGGCCTTGTCCAGCCGTGCGGCCTCGGCCTGCTGCTCGCGCAGCTGCGCGACGAGTCGCTGCATCTTGTCCTCGAACGGATTGCCGTCGTCCGACTGTGGTTCCGCGCCGACGTAGCGGACGGGGGTGAGCACGTGGCCGTGTTTGCGTATTTCTTCCAGGGAGGCGCTTTTGCAGAAGCCGGGGACGTCGGCGTAGGTTTTTCCCCCTCACCCCAACCCTCTCCCTCCAGGGGAGAGGGAGTATCAGCGCCCTCGTTCTGGCCTTCTCCCTGCGAGGAAAGGGGGGTGCTGGGTCCGCTCTGGCCCTCTTTCTTCTTCGAGAGAGAGCCGCTGCGCCAGGTGTGGTAGGTGTCGGCGATGCGGGCGATGTCCTCATCCGTCAGTTCGCGGTGGGTGCGGTCCACCATGCGGCCGAGCTTGCGGGCGTCGATGAACAGCACTTCGCCGCGCCGCTTGCGATCTCGCGCCAGGAACCACAGGCAGGCCGGAATCTGGGTTGAGTAGAAGAGCTGGCCGGGCAGCGCGACCATGCAGCCCACCAAATCGGCTTCGATCAGGTTCTTGCGGATCGCGCCCTCGCCCGATTGCGCCGACGACATGGAGCCGTTGGCGAGCACGAAGCCGGCGGTGCCGCTTGGCGCCAGATGGTGGACCATGTGCTGCACCCAGGCGAAGTTGGCGTTGCCTTTCGGCGGTGCGCCGTACTGCCAACGCTGGTCGTCGGCTAGGCGCTCGCCGCCCCAGTCGGAAATGTTGAACGGTGGATTGGCGAGGATGAAGTCGGCCTTGAGGTCGGGGTGCTTGTCGGCATGGAAGCTGTCGCCGTGGGCGATCTGCCCGTCGATGCCGCGAATGGCGAGGTTCATCTTCGCCAGCCGCCACGTCGTGTAGTTCGATTCCTGGCCGTAGATGCTGATGTCCGCCTGCGCTCCTTTTGTGCGAGGTGTTCCCCCTCGCGCTCCCCCGCTGAGGGCTCTGCCGCCGTTGCCGGTCGCATGGGCACGGATGAATTCGATGGACTGCACGAACATGCCGGACGAGCCGCAGCAGGGGTCGTAGACCCGGCCCCGGTATGGCTGAAGCATCTCGACCAGGAGCTTGACGACGCAGCGCGGGGTGTAGAACTCGCCGCCCTTCTTGCCCTCGGCGCTGGCGAACTGGGACAGGAAATATTCGTAGACGCGGCCGAGCACGTCCTTCGAGCGCGCCTCGGCGTTGCCCACCTGGATATTGCCGACCATGTCGATGAGCTGGCCAAGCCGCTGCTTGTCCAGCGCTGGACGGGCGTAGTCCTTGGGCAGCACGTCCTTGAGCGCTGGGTTGTCGCGCTCGATTGCCGCCATCGCACCGTCGACGACTTGGCCGATAGCCGGCTGGCGGGCCTGGGCCTTGAGATGGCCCCAGCGGGTTTCGGACGGCACCCAGAAGATGTTCTCGGCGAGATATTCGTCGCGGTCTTCGGCGGCCTCCGCGCCCCACTCGGCGAGCACCGCGGCATGACGCTCCTCGAAGGCGTCGGAGATGTATTTCAGGAAGATCAGCCCGAGCACGACATGCTTGTACTCGGCCGCATCCATCGAGCCGCGCAGGGCATCGGCCATGCGCCACAGTTCGGCTTCGTAGCCGGTCGTGGTGCCGTTGCCCTCTGCGTCGGCAGGGGTCTGTCGCGTTGTCGTCATTGAGCTTCTCATCCTCGGTCAACAAAAACTAATACACTGGCAGGCGGTTGCCCACCGTCCCGGAGAAGCCATCCACGACGAGCCAGATGCCGGCAGTGACGATCTGGCCGAGAGCTATGCCGAGGAAGAAAGGTACACTCTTGTGGTAGAGAGCCGCGCCCCCAAAGCGGAGCACTAGGGCCTTGACTAGCCAAGCGAGAAGAATTGAGCACCAGATATGGTCCATGACCCAGCCCATGCTCGCGGCAAAGCCCAAAGGATGCAGCGGCCACCAAGCCCAAAAGTTGCGCGCACCGATCAGCATACTCATCAGTAGAGCACCGCCGCCGGTCCACAGCCAGCCGATGGCGTCCGGGCCGGTGGGATGGAGTAGTTTTTGCGCGGCGAACTTAGACGGCTCGGCCGCAAAGGTGGAAAAGTACTGCTGGTGGAGATTGACGGCTCCGTGCGTATAGGCCAAGCGCAACGTGTACCAAGTCGATAGCAAAAGGCTGATGAGCATGGCCGCGACCAACCCCCAAAGCAACCGGCGGCGATCGCCTGCCAATTCGCTGCCCAAGCGCAGGCTATTGGCCAAGGGGGCGGTCATAAAAACCAGCAGGTCGCCGATCCACACGAAGGTGTAGCCCAGCGCCACCACGCCCGGTGCCCCCAATGCCGGCACACCGACGGCGCTGACGGCAAACCCAGCGGGAACCATGCCCGAGGTAATGGTGGGGGTACCGGCCTCGGCGACGATGCGCGTCAGCGCGACCAAAAGGCCCAGTGCCACCACCACCACTAACGCGGCGATCCACACCGGCAACCCGCTCTGCCACAGCCACATCACCATGCCCCCCGCGCCCAAGACCAAACCGACGACGCAGAAGCGAAAAGACGCCATTTCCCCTTCGTCTTTCCGAGGGCGCAAAAAGCGGCGTCCAACCTCGAAAAGATGGGCGCGGGCCGTCCACAAGCCATAAAAGACGAGCACAGCACAGGCCCCCATCATCTGATGCCCCATCCCCGCATCGGACCACGTCCCCACCTCGGCGGTGTGGTGCAGATGCAGGCTGCGGAGTAGGCCCTCTTGCAGGGCGTGGAGCAGATAGAAAACCCAAAGACTAAAGGACAGTTGGACGCCGATGAGGTAGGCAAAGCCGAGCATGAGGAAGTTGATGTCGAGGCGCAAGACGACGATCTGCCGCAACAGCGACAGCCGCGTCTCCAGCACGGGCGAGGGTATAGCGGGGAAATAGTGATGCAGGGCCTCTAAACTGCCGAGGACAAAGGGAATGGCCAAGCCCAGCCAGACGAGGTGCTGGCGAAAAAAGGGCGCGAGTCGGCTTTCTTCTGCACCTTGGATCATGGCTAGCGGCACTTGCGCTAAGGGATAGGCCAGCCGCTCGTTATCGACCCATGGGCGGCGCAGGATGTTCATCAGGCATATCAAGGCCAAGTAGAACGCCGAATAGAACGCCAGCCAGTGTCCCAAGGGCACCAACCAAGCGTCCCAAGGGATCGGCGCGGCGCGCCCGGCACCCTCGTAGAAGGCCCTGATGGCCTCTGGATCTGCGACGACCATCCAGTCGGCCAAGTGGGGATGAATCAGCTCGGCCCACTGGTTTTCTGGGGTGGCGTAGTAGAAGGTGCCGGTGATCATGGGCAGGAGCATCCCCACCACCCCGCGCGTGGGAATGGCCGTGGCCACCGCCATCATCGCGAAAATCGTCACCAACTCGCCGCGGCCAAATGCCCACTCCCGCCGCACAGCCCCCAGAGCCACCTGCACGATCACCAGCAGCGCGAACAACAAGAAAAACGCCGCGGGCGTCGCCGACGAAAGCCCCAGCCGCGACCCTTGCACCACCATGCTCCCATAGGGTACGCCGATGGCGATGAGGGCGGCCAAGAGGCCGCCGGTGAGTAGGGCGCGCCCCGTAGCACCCCGGCCCGTGGTCCGGTCGCGGCGCACTACGCGCCGGCGATAGGCAGCCGGTACTCGTCGGAGCAAGACCCGTCCTTTCCTAGCGCCGCCCCGACGACCTCACAGCTTCTGCCGCTCGTCCTCGGGGTCGTAAAAGGGCAGCGCAGTAACCGCCGCCACGCTCGTCGAACCATCGTCCAAACGCACTTCCACCCGCGTGCCGGGCTCGGCCATATCCGCTTCTACAAAGGCCAAGCCCAGCGGATAACCCAGCGTCGAGACTGGGGCAATGCTGGTCACGCGACCGGCGATCCACCCTTCCCGCATGATCAAGTTGCATTCCTCGGGCAGCTTACCGGCAAAATTAGCGGGCCACCGCACGCCGACGAGTGTGCGCCGAGCTGGGCGCACAGCGTGGATTTGCAGGCTGCGCTGACCGATGAAGAAACGCTTGTTTTTGCCAATGGCCCACGCCAACCCCGCCTCTTGGGGATACGTCAGCGCGTCCGTATCGTGGCCGACGATCAAGTGCCCTTTTTCCAAGCGCAACAGGCGCTGCGCCTCCACTCCAAAGGGACGCGCACCGGCCGCCGATAGCGCTCGCCACACGTGCTCGCCTTCCCAAGCCGGCACGTGGACCTCGTATCCCAGTTCGCCGACAAAGCCCACTCGCATCACCAGTGCCTGTACCCCGGCCACCTCGCCTTCGCGCACCCGTAGATAGGAGAAAGGCCCCGACCTCAAATCGATGTCCGTCAACGCCGCCAGTGCGTCGCGGCTGCCCGGGCCAGCCAGATTGAACGCCGCCAGTTGGCCCGTAGCATTGCTCAAGGTCGCGTCCAAGCCCCAGATTGCGGCCCAGCGCAGCATCTCGCGGTAAAAAGCCGCTGAGCCGCTACTGGTCGTGGTCGCGTAGAAGCGGTCCTCGGACAGCCGCGCTATCACCCCGTCCTCGACCACGACCCCGCTTTCGTCGAGTGCCACGCCGTAGCGGCAGCGACCGATCGGCAGCTTCTTGAAGCGGCCCGTATAGAGGCGCTCAAGTAGCTCGCTAGCATCCGGGCCGCTGACCTGCAATTTGCCCAGTGTACTCACGTCGATGATTCCCAGACCAGCCCGCACTTGACGCGCCTCCTGCACAATGCACTCGTCGCGGCTGGCATCGCCGCAGGCATAGTATTCGGGCCGATACCAGTCGCCGGCGTGAGCAAAGACCGCGCCGTGCTCGCGGTGCCAATCGTGGATCGGCGTCTGGCGCATCGGGTGGAAGCGCCGGCCAGCCAAATGCCCCAGCGGCACCGGCTGGTAGAAGGGACGGGCGGTCGTCGAGCCGGTCGCTGCGATGGTATTGCCGTTGAGTTTGGCCAGGATCCGCATCGCGTTCATGTTGGATAGCTTGCCCTGGCTCGGTCCCATCCCCACCGTGCTGTAGCGCTTGAGCAGTTCGACGCTGTCGTAGCCTTCTTGGTGGGCATCGACAAAATCCGCCAAGTGCAAATCCTCATCGAAATCCACGAAGTTCTTCTTGCTCGGATGGGCGAAAATCGGATAGCTATGGCTGGGAGCTTCTCGCACCGGCGGCGGGAGCGCGGTCACCTCGCCGTGGCCGTGGCCAGCGTAGTGGGCTGCCCTGAGCCCTGCAAAGTGTCCATCTTCCCGCTGCGCGTCTAGATTGTACACCCCGCGCACGCGCCCGGCGACAAAGACCCCGTCTGGACACGACCTTGGCACGAGCTGCTCCAGTGCCTCGTCGTACGCAAATTGCACCCCCGCTTGGCTGGGCAGTGCGGCGTTGGGCATCCAGCCGACCGACGCAACAAGGCCGTCACAGGCGATCGCGGTGCCGCGCTGGGCATCTATTGTGCCATCTGCGGCTAGCGGCGCCACTACCGCGCCGCGCAGGCCATTTTTCTGGCGATTGGGCACCGCCGCATAGACTGCGTGCCCGCCGTAGATCGGCACCCCGGCTGCGGAGATTTTTTCTGCTTGGGCCAGCGGTGCTGCGTTGGGGCGCAAATCGGCGATGGCCGCCACCTCAACCCCTGCGTCGAGCATGTCCAGTGCTACCCCGTACGCATCACTATTGGCCGCTAGCACCACCGTGCGGTCGCAGGGTTTGACCGCGTACAACTTTACCAACCGCTGGGCCGCCGACCCCATTAGTACGCCCGGCAGGTCGTTGTGCCCAAAGACCGCGGGCTGCTCGATCGCGCCGTTGGCATAGACGACCGCCGCGGTGCGCACCTTGGTCATCCGCACCGCATCGAACAGAGCGACCCATCCGTCGGCGTAGTGGCCGCCGGCCACCGTCCCGCAGCGGATCTCGACATGGGGCAAACCAGCGAGCACCTCGACCAACTCGTCGCAGTTCCCGCCATGCTGCCACGCCCAGCTCCCCCCCAAACGCGCCCGTTCCTCGACCAGCAAAACGCGAGCACCCGTTTCTCCTGCGGCCCTTGCCGCCTCCAGCCCGGCTGCACCACCGCCCACGACTAGCACATCGCACCAAGCGTATTCCTTGGGGCTGGCGGTCGGCGGCAGGGCCCGGTTGGTCTGGCCCAAGCCCGCTATTTGGCGGATGATCCGCTCGTAGAAGGGAAAAAGCCACCTGGGGCGGTGAAACGCCTTGTAGTAAAAACCCACCGGCATGAAGCGGCCCAAAGGCTCCAGCCACTGGAGCAGATCGCGTTTCAACCCACCTAGCGTGTTGACGGCCCGCAGATCCATGCCCGCAGCCAACGGCTCGCTATCGCCGCGCAGATGCGTACGCTCGCCGTCTGTAAACAGCGCGTTGGCGTCGTGGCCGGCCAAGCTGTACGCCCCGCGCGGCCGGTGGTATTTGAAGCTGCGCCCCATCACCTGCACACCATTGGCCAAAAGTGCACTGGCTACACAATCGCCGGCAAAACCGCTAAACATCTCGCCTTCAAAGCGGAATTCGATGGGCTGCGTCCGGTCGATCCACTCCCCGGGCTGGGCGGACAGGCGATGCTTCACGCTTTGTCCTCCTCGCCCCACAAATAGGTGCGGACGACCTCGTCGCGGACCGTGTCGCGCTCGGCGATAAACCAAGTACTGCTGGCACTGTGGTACCACCACTCGCGTTGGATACCCGGCTCGCCGCAGCGATTGAACACGTAGTCTGCCCAGGCTTGGTTACTTGCTTGCTTGGGGTCGGGCATGGAGCGCACTCGGCCGCCGAAGACGAATTCCTCCAACGGACGCGGCCCGTTGACTGGGCAGGTGAGGATTTTCATGGGTTAGTGGTTAGTGGTTAGTGGTCAGTGGTCAGTGGTTAGTGGTCAGTGGTCAGTGGTCAGTGGTCAGTGGTTAGTGGTTAGTGGTTAGGGGTTAGGGGTTAGGGGTTAGGGGTTAGGGGTTAGGGGTTAGGGGGACTAGCACTGGCCACTAATTCAGTGGCCAACGGACGCTGCTCCCTTCTCGCCGACCAGCGCAAAGGCGCCAAAGCGCGACAGATTAAAGGCGCGGATCAGCGGATGATCCTCGTCGTGGGCGATGGTGTGGGCCATGGTGTAGCCGCAGACCGGCGAGGCCTTAAAACCCCAAGTACCCCAACCCGCGTCGATGTAAAACCCCGCGATCGGCGTCGTGCCCATGATCGGGGAAAAGTCCGGGGTCATGTCGCACAACCCGGCCCACTGGCGCAGCACCTTGACGTCGCCCAAGCAGGGAAAGAGGTCGAGCATATGCCCGGCCAACCCCTCGGCAAAGTCGAGGGTCGAGCGCATGGACGTCAGTTCGTAGGGGTCCAAAGAGGCTCCGGCGACCAATTCGCCGCGCGAGGATTGGCTGACGTACGTGTGCAAGCTGGCCGATACGACAATCGCGTCGAGCCACGGCTTGAATGGCTCGGTGACAAACGCCTGGAGCGGATGCACTACCAGCGGCGAGCGCAGTCCGACCATCCGCTGTACCTGCGGCGTCCAGCCCGCTACGGCGCTGAGCACCTTGCGAGTCTGGATAAAACCTCGGTCCGTGTGGACGCCCGCGACCCGGCCGTCTGCGACTTCAATGTCGGTGACGCAGGTCTGCTGGTGGATTTCAACGCCTTTGCTGTCGGCTCCGCGCGCATAGGCCCACGCCACGGCGTCGTGGCGGGCAATGGCGCCCGGCGGGTGGTAGAGCGCGCCGACGATGGGCGGCTGGTGCCCGCCGCAGTTCAGGTCGATCTCGGGGATGGTCTTCTTGACGAACTCCGGGCTTACTACCTCGGAGTTGATGCCGAGGTGCTTGTTGACCTCGGCGCGCCAGCGCTGGGTACGCAGCGCGGCCGGCGTGTGCGCCAAGGTGAAGTGGCCGCGCTCGGAGTAGAATAGGTTGTAGTCGAGTTGGCGCGACAAATCGCGATAGAGATCCATGCTGAACTGGTAAAAGCGTGCGCCCTCTTCCGTCAGGTAATTCGAGCGAATGATCGCGGTATTGCGGCCGGTGCCGCCGTGGCCGATGTAGCGCTGCTCCAAGACGGCCACATCGCGGATGCCGTGCTCTTGGGCGAGATAGTGCGCCGCGGCCAGCCCGTGCCCGCCGCCGCCGATGATGACCACTTCATAGCTATCGCGCAACCGCTCGGGTGAGCGGAACATGCGCGGCGCGGGACGCGACCGACCGAAACCGTATTTGAGCAACCGGTAGGGCATGGCCTCAGCAGGAAGTCAAGTACCGGTCGATCTCCCAGCGGCTGACTTGGCTGTCGTACTCGGCCCACTCGTCGGCTTTTATCTTGAGGAACTCGTCGGCGATGGGGCCTAGCGCGCCCTGCACTACTTCGTCCTCGTGCAGCGCGTCGAGCGCCTCAGCCAAAGACTGCGGCAAAAGCTGTATCCCCGTCGCTTGGATCTCGTCGAGGGAGTGCTCGTACATGTTGCCCATATTGGGCTCGCCCGGTTCCAAGCCGCGCTCAATACCGTCGAGCCCGGCGACTAGATGAGCGGCCAGAGCCAGATAGGGATTGGCCGCGGCGCTGATCGTGCGGTCTTCAAAATGCCCCTCGCCGGCCGTGCGGATCATCTGTGTGCGGTTGTTGTCGCCGTAGGTGATAAACGCCGGCGTCCAAGTGAAACCCGAACGGCTCGAATAGATTCCAGCGCCGAGCTGGAGGCGTTTGTAGCAGTTCACAGTTGGGTTGGAGACCGCGCAGAGTGCGCGTGCGTGGTGTAAAACGCCGCCGAGGAAGTGGTAGGCCAGCTTTGAGCAGCCCAAACCCCGCTCGTCCCTCCCGTCCAAGAAGAGATTCCCGCCCGACTTGGCGTCGGCGATATGGTAGTGGGCGTGCAAACCGCTGCCAGTGCGGTCGGCAAACGGCTTGGGCATGTGCGTGGCAATCGCACCGTGTTTTTTGGCGATCTGCGAAGTAGCCATCTTAAAGAAAATGATGCGGTCCGAGGTGGTCAGCGCGTCGGCGTAGTCGAAGTTGACCTCGAATTGCCCGTTGGCGTCCTCGTGGTCGCACTGATAGACTCCCCAGCCGAGGTCATTGAGCGACCGGGTCAATTCCTGCAAGTACGCCATGGCCGGCGACATGGAGCGGAAGTCGTAGCAGGGCTTGGCCAGCGAGTCCACACCATCTGGGTCCCAAGGCCGGATCGAGCCGTCGGCATCGCGCACCACGAGAAAGTGCTCCGGCTCCATACCCACGTTGAAGACATAGCCCTGTTGCGCGGCAGCAGCGAGTACGCGCTGGAGGTTGGTGCGCGAGCAATAGGGATGGGATTCCCCATCGACGAAAAGGTCGCTGGCAAAGCGCACGGTGTTTGGCTGCCAAGATAGCCGCGCGTACGAACCGAGGTCGATCCGCGCCAGCATGTCGTGCGAGTGCGGCCCCTGACCCAAGCCCCAAATAGATGCGCCGGCAAAACCCGCGCCTTCGTCCATCGCGTCGTCGAGCGCTGTCACTGGCACCATCTTCACTTTGGGTGCCCCGGTCATATCGACGAACTGGACGAGGAGGAATTCAATGCCCTCTTGGGCGAGGCGTTCTTTGATCTCAGTGCGCTCAGTCACAGCAAGCTCCTTTCGTTGGCGTGTTTCCAGGAATCCAATCCGTCCCGGCCAAGGGAATTTTGGCCATGGCCGCCGCCTCAATGGTCAGCGCCGCCAAATCCTCTGGCTCTAGGTTGTGAACGTGCGATTTGCCGCAGGCGCGGGCCATGGTCTGGCACTCCATGGTCATTACCCGCAGATAGTTGGCAAGCTGTCGGCCTCCAGCCACCGGGTCGAGGCGCTGGGCCAATGGTTCGCTCTGGGTCGAGATACCGGCCGGGTCTTGACCGTCTTGCAAGTCGTCGTAAAAGCCAGCGGCCGAGCCAACTTGGCGGTACTCGGCGTCCAAATGCGGGCTGTTGTCGCCCAGCGCGATCAGCGCGGCCGTGCCAATCGAACAGGCATCCGCCCCCATCGCTAGGGCCTTGGCGACATCCGCGCCGCTGCGGATGCCTCCAGACACAATGAGCTGCACCTTGCGGTGCATATCCAACTCGTCGAGTGCCTCTACCGCTTGGCGCACGGCGGGTAGGGTCGGGATCCCCACGTGCTCGATGAATACCTCTTGGGTTGCACCCGTGCCGCCCTGCATCCCATCAAGAACCACCACGTCGGCCCCAGCCTTGACCGCCAAGAGCGTGTCGTAGTAGGTCCGAGTAGCACCGATCTTGACGTAGATCGGCGCCTTCCAGTCGGTGATCTCGCGCAATTCCACGATCTTGATCGCTAGGTCGTCCGGGCCAGTCCAGTCCGGGTGGCGGCACGCCGAGCGCTGGTCAATGTCCTTAGGCAAGGTCCGCATCTGGGCGACGCGGTCGCTGATCTTCTGCCCCAAGAGCATCCCGCCGCCGCCGGGCTTGGCCCCTTGACCGAGCACCACCTCAATAGCGTCGGCCTTCCGCAGGTCGTCGGGGTTCATGCCATAGCGCGAAGGCAAAAGCTGATAGACCAAAATCCGCGACTGTCCGCGCTCTTCTGGCGTCATCCCGCCGTCGCCGGTCGTGGTGCTCGTGCCCACCGCGCTGGCACCGCGGCCGAGCGCCTCTTTGGCTTGCGCCGACAGCGAGCCAAAGCTCATCCCCGCGATGGTAATGGGAATGTCGAGAAGGATCGGGTTTTTGGCGTAGCGCGTACCTAGCACCACATGGGTGTCGCAGCGCTCTCGGTACCCCTCCAGCGGGTAGCGCGACATGCTCGCGCCCAAAAAGATTAGGTCGTCGAAATGCGGCACTCGGCGCTTGGCCCCCCAGCCGCGGATATCGTAGATCCCGGTGCGCGCCGCGCGCTGGATTTCATAGATGACGTCGCGGCCAAAGGTAGCCGATTCGCGCAGGCCCTCTTGGCTGTGGTGTGGTTGCGTCATAGTTAGTGGTTAGTGGTTAGTGGTTAGTGGTTAGTGTCCGTCCGCACCTGAGTCTGGGGTGGGGCATTATTCACTGGCCACTGGCTACTAACCACTAAATTTAGTACTGAGATGCGTTATCTACCTTGAAGTTGTAAAGCTGGCGCGCCGAGCCGTAGCGACGGAACTCTTCGGGTTGCACACCGGGCAAGTCCGCTCGCACCAGCAACTCAGCCAACGCGCTCAAGTGCTCGTCGCGCATGGGCTTTTCAATGCAGTCGGCCCCCAAGCTGGCGACCCGGCCGCGGACGAAAATCCGCGCCTCGTACAGCGAGTCGCCCAATGCTTCGTCGGCATCGCCGCAGACGACTAGGTTGCCAGCTTGTGCCATAAAGCAACTGCTGTGGCCGACCGAACCGCCGACCACGATATTGATCCCCTTCATCGAAATCCCGCAGCGGCTCGCTGCGTCGCCTTCGATGACCAGCAGGCCGCCGTGCCCGGTGGCCCCAGCGCACTGGCTGGCGTGGCCCTTCACTCTCACCAATCCCGACATCATGTTCTCGGCAACCCCGACCCCGACCATCCCGTGTACGGTGATGCAGGCGCGTTGATTCATGCCAGCGCAATAGTACCCAACGTGACCTTCGATATCGATCTCCACGGGCGCATGGACCCCGGCGGCCACCGCGTGCGCGCCTCGGGGATGCAGAACCCGCCACGGCGACTTGGCCGTCTCGTCGGTCAAGTCGTGCAAGCGCTGATTGAGCTGGCGCAGTGTCCCGGTCGCCAAGTCGAAAACCTCCGCGCCCATTGGCTAATCCTTCCCCAGCGCAGCTATAGGCGTTGAGGGCCGCACCTCGTTAGAACGAATTCTCTTTTCCATGAGCCGAGACTCAACCACGGAAATATATTCCTCGTTGATGTCTGATAAGATCTCGGTCCGATTGTGTTTTAAGGCAAATGCCCCCGTAGTACCAGATCCACACATAGGATCGTAAATCAAATCTTCTTCAGTCGTCATAAAGAAAAGAGGTTCATATACCTTTAATGGTTTTTGAGACGGATGACCTGTTTGCTCATCTCGGCCTACAAAGCCCACCAATAATGATGCTTCTATCACGCTAGTTGGGCCGGGCATATACCTTAGCGTTCCCTTGCTTAATTTTTCTTTTTGTACCTCGTTCAAAAAGTGTTCGGGATATAGTTGTGCATCCCCCTGAGAAAGGTGCAGGCAAGTATTTTGACTTGAGCACCATCCTCGAATAACAGAGGGGTTATTCTTGTAATACCAAGTGAGCCATGCAACGAGTTTATAATCCGTTGGTATGCGATTAAAGTACTGAGCTATGATCTCGGGGAAACCCCACAAGAATACGTGGTCGGATATACCAATAAGGGCTTCGAGTATAGATACGACAAAATCGTTGTAATCATCTCTTATTTCTCCAAAACCTTTATTATATCAAGGATCGAGCATTGCTACACGCGGCTCGATGCCAGCTAACTTAATCCATTCGATGGATTCAAATACGTCCATCGGTGGTAGTATGACAACATGGCCCTTTTGGGGTCCGCTATTCTGCGCGATCTTATCGAGTTCTGTGAAAGTCATTTGATTTATAGCTATTCCCTTTCCAATTTTCTGTCATTGATTTGATATCCAAAATAATCGAAAAGAGAAGACAATCTTCTTTTTTTTCACTTGTAGCTTGCACAATAGCATAGACATTGATTTTACCAGTGCTATCATCCCAAAAGTTCTTTTTTATAACCTGATGCCGTCCATGTAATACTCTCCATTGGTTTGGATCTGCTTGGATCGGCTTTAATTTTTATTGAATGAGGTGCCTTGTGGTCTGGTGTGAGTTTTACGGTTCCCCCTCCGATTGGGTCTATGTCTCCGTCTCTAAGTTCACACCGAATACCATCTTCCTTCCATTCACAAGAGTAGTTCGCTTTCTTCAATAACTCTAACCATACTCTATCATGTGGACGAATTCTCTTGTGTATTTTTGGCCTTTTTCATAGATAGGCTAAGATATTCTTGCATTTTTAAATCACCCCGATTCCGCCATGATAAAATTGTGTATCCATCGTCAGTTCGCAACTCCGATAATCTCTGATGCCAATTTTCAGGTTCCATTTGGGTTATCGGGTCTCTAGCTACTTCGATGATTTGTTTTCTTGATAGAATCTTTCCGATATTATCTAGAAAAAGAGCTTCGATTCTCTTTTTACTACTCTTCTGATCATATAGTCTTTTTATTTCACTATAAATTTTTTCTGCTTCAGAATTAAAGTAGTTTTCTTTTTTTGCATATTATAATGCCCGAATCAGGGTTGAAGTACAACCTGTAAGTAGATCAGCTAGCCCCTCCCCAAGTGTACACCTGCGCCGGCTTGGGCTCCCACACCAGTGCGTCGTCGATCCCCGGCAAGCTCGATAGCGCCTGGAACTCGCTGGCCATCGCCACGTACGCGTCCGTCTCGGCCAGCACCGCCGGCTTGCAGGCGATCGGGTCGCGCAAGACCGCAAAGCCGTCGGCCGTGCCAATGGCAAAGGTATAGAAGCCGTCCAAATCGTCGAGCGCCGCTTGTAGGGCCGCTTGCAAGGTATCGCCCTGCTGCATTCGCCACATCAAGTAGCCGGCCGCTACTTCCGAGTCGTTTTCAGTGCGGATTTCGATCCCTTGGCGCTCTAGGCGCGTACGCAGCCGATTGTGGTTGCTCAAGGAGCCGTTGTGTACTAAGCAGAGATCCATGCCCGTGGAAAAGGGATGGGAGCCGTCGGTGGTCACCGCACTCTCGGTGGCCATGCGCGTGTGCCCGATGATGTGTGTGCCGTGCATCGTGCGTACGCCGAAGCGCTCGACGATCTCGGCGGGTGCGCCGATCTCTTTGAGGATCTCGATGCTGCGGCCGATGCTCATTATCGTCAGGTTAGGGTCTAACCCAGCCATCGCCCGTCCCAGTGAATCTGCGTCGGCGCGCACCGCGATGACCGCGTAGTTGGCGTTGATGCGCAGGCTGGCCTCGCAGCCAAAATGCGCACCGAGTTGATCGGCCAGCCCCGGCCAGTCGTAGGCGTCGGCCGCGTGCCGCAAGGTGACTTTGATAAAGCCTTCCGGCGGCTCATTGCCGTAGAGCGCCAACCCCGCACTATCGGGGCCGCGATCGCTCATGCATATCAGCATCTCAGCGAACAGTGCGCCGAGTTGGTCGGCCAAGTTGCGTTTTTTTACGTACAGTCCAACAATGCCGCACATTGCATACTGGTCGTTTTAGTATTTAGTAAGATGCTTGTTCTACCGCTCTCAGTCAGATAGAGTAAATTACGCAATCGTTTAGTGTGCAACAACGCAACAAGGCGAATACGTGGACGTTTCTTGATAGCCATATTCAAACAGGCTCTCAACAACCCACAAAGGCGAATCAATGACCAAATTTCCGGCAGTACAAGCCCTCACTTTCGACCTATTCGGCACGGTCCTCGACTTGGGCGGCAGCCTAACCCCGGCAATCGCGTCCTACCTGCGCGATAAAGGGTCTTCAGTAGCACCCGAGCACCTGTGGAACCAATGGCGGGCGCGCCAGCGCCTAGAGCAATATCAAGACAATATCCTCCTATTGGGCCACAGCGGCTATTTGGAGACGGTGCGGCGGGCCTTGATCTACGTTTTGGCGTTGGAGGGAATAGGCGTGGCCGCAGGGGATGTCCCTCGGCTCATGGAAGCCTGGCAGCATCTCAACCCCTTCGCCGATGTGAAGACAGCTCTTGAAAAGCTAAAGGGGCGCTACCGCCTAGTCGCTCTGTCCAATGGCGGGGCGGATTTTTTGGCCCATCTGGCGGCCAATCGCATTGGCTGGGACTTCGACCGCATTGTCTCGGTCGAAGAAGTGGGTGCTTTTAAGCCGCATCCTCGGGTGTACCGCCGGGCCGCGTCCTTGCTGCACGTAGAAGTGGGGCAGTGCATGATGGTTTCGGCCAATTCATTCGATGTAATGGGGGCGCGGGCCTGCGGCATGAGGGGTGCCTTCGTCAACCGCAACGCCCTGCCCTATGAAGAAACGCCGTACCGGCCCGATGTGGAGGTGAGAAATTTTACCGAACTAACCGGGGCACTGCTGTAAAGTCGCCTATGCCGCTCGGCTATACTACCAACCCACGTTGTCCTTTAGGCAGCGTTATGAGATCGATAATCGGATATCTCATAGGGCTGATCTGAGTCGGCGATGCCCGTGCCGAGGTGCTGGTCGGGGGATGGGTGCGGCTGGCTTTGGGACAACCAGCTATCGGCGCACAGGTGAGGCTATTTGCTGCGACCGATCTGCGCCGCTCGGTCCGCACTACCACCGATGAAACCGGCTATTTTGCCCTGCCGCTAGCAGCGTTGAGTACAACCGTCCTGCCGCAACAATTTTCTTTAGGGCAGAATTATCCCAACCCGTTCAATCCTTCCACGATCATTCCCTATCAACTGCTGGTCTCGGACGATCAGGCTGGTCAATCTATCGGATCAGTTACTGAGGCCGCGCATACAACGCCTCGAAGCGGTCTTGGGCCTCCCATCCTAAGAGCCGCTTGGCCTTGTCAGGCCGGTACTTGTCGTGTGGCAGCCGCGCACAGATAAAGAAATTCTCGTACGGCGATGGCATCTCGGGTGCCCGCAACCCATACAAGAACGCTTCCCCGGTATCCTCCCACGAGGTCGTATAGGGATGCACGCCGCCGCCCCGTTCCTCGGGCAGCACTTCCCTCGGGCGAAAATGCGTATAGACAAAGGAAAGCACCTCCAAGCCCTCGCGCTCGGCAAACACGCGCGTAATGTGCCCCCCGAGATACTTGCTCAGTGCGTAGAGATCGTCGCCTGGATGCAGCGGGATGTCGGCCTCCACCTGGAAGTCGTTCCAATAGTCGGCATTGTGGTCCAGCGAGGTGTGAAAAGGCCCGGTGTGGATCAGCCTTTTTATTTTACAAGCGACGCAGGCTTTGGCCACGTTGTACGCGCCGACCATGTTGACTTGGAAGGCCAGCACTGGATGCGGCCGGATTACGGAGACATTGATCGCCGCGTCCATGCTCTCGCAGGCGGCCAGCACTTGCGCGTAGTCGGTAATATCGACAACCCGACTTTCGTGCGGCGGCCCCAACACTTCCGGGATCGGTGCCCGTGGACTCTGTGGCAGCGCGGCCGCGACCTCGGTCATCGGCCGGAGATCGGTCACCCGCAACGTGTAGTGGCCTTTGAGTGCGGCGATCGCGGACGCGCCGACCGGGCCACCCGCCCCAAACAACACCACCTTGCCTTTGTTCACCATTGCCATAAAACCCCCCTTTAGGAGAAGCGTCCGCTCGATGCTACGTGCGATAGCGACCAGTGGTGCCCTTCGCGCACGGCGGCAAGGGCTTGGCGCACGGCCGCCACGGCGTCGTCGGCCGTAGTCTCCGCTCCCAATGCACCGAGGCGCAGACAGCACACCTCGATCTGGCCGGTGCGGGCGATTTCGCGGCCGACCAGTTCGACCATAAGCGGTGCCAGCGACTCGGCCTCCGCCCGTGGCAGGGCATTCCACTGCGGATCAACTAGATATTCCTCCGGATAGTCGCGCACCAAATCGAGACCACTCAGCAGCACCGCTTTCTCAATGCCGACGGCACAGGCCGCCGTCAGTGCCACGTAGGCGATCCGCGCCGCTGTGTCGAGCACGGCCCCTTCGTCGTCGCCGCCCGGATCGCCGCCCGTCGCATGGACGATGGCCTCCACGCCTGCAAGCACCGGGTCTAATGCCTCGCGCTGGAGCAAATCGACCTGCCGGTAGCCGGCTAGGTCGCTGGTTTCTTCTGCACCGAGCGCCACCACCTCAAAGCCCGCACCCAACTCAGCCGCTAGCAGTGCTCCCCAAGGGCCATCCGCGCCGATTATCGCTACGCGCATAGTATCTCCTCTACCAGAAAAGTCGTTTTGCTGTTCATGCCCTAGCCGCCTGTGGTGGTTTCCAGTTGAGGAATCGGATCGTCGTACTCTGTGAGAGCTTTGCAACGGAAAGTCATTACCTCATCAATTGACCTCTGCGGTTGAGGAAAGGGGTCGCCGTATTCCATCAGGCTCTCGATGTGAGAGGCGATGGCTTCGCGGATGTTTTCCTGAATCTCCTTCCAAGTTTCCCCAGTGCTTATGCAGCCCGGCAGATCGGGCGAATAGGCCGAGTAGTTGTTGGGCGTGCGTTCATAGGTCACCGCATATTTTAGCTTAATCGGTTTTTCTCCCTTAGTCCAGCCTGTCTCAGTATATTCGTCGGCGGTATCGACGGTGACTCCCCCGCGTCCTTACCAGCCTCTGTACCAATCGGATGACGTCTCTAACCCTTGGTATCCCCCAAATTCTTCATGCCAACCATATAGTACCTCCTCTACCAAGAAAGTTTCTCAGACAAGTTGTGAAAAAAGTACTTGTCGTCGAGGTATATCAGCCGCGCTGTGTGTGCAGCTTGGTCGACGTACACCTCTTGCCCGGGAGCCAGGCTGCATATTTCGCGGCCATCGGCAATGAGCACCACGCGACTATCTAAGGTCTCGGGACTGACGCGCAGCCGCACCCGTTTCTCGGCCGACAGGATCAAGGTCCGCGACGTGAAGTTGTATTCGTTGATGCCGTCGAGCAACATGCAGCGCACTTCCGGCATGACCAGCGGCGCCCCCATAGACAGCAACAGCCCGGTGCTGCCCGTTGGCGTACCAACGACCACGCCATCGCCGCGAATGGTGCGGATTTTGGCGTCGTCAACAAATACGTCCGTAGAGAGCATTTTGTGGTGCGCCCGCAAGGTAACCTCGTTGAAGACCAGACGCTCGCCGCCGGGATAGCGGCAAGAGAGCACTAGGCGCTCGCTGACGAAGTACTGGCCATCGACTAAGAGCTGGACGATGTGCGCCAAGTCTTTGCGATCGCCAGCGGTCAAGAAGCCGACGGTGCCAAAATTGATCGCCAGCACCGGCCGCTGTGGGAAGCGGGCAAAGGCGCGGAGTACCGTGCCGTCGCCGCCGAGCGCGATGACCAAGTCTAGACTGTCTGGGCACCCGTCTTTCTCGATAAAGCACACTGCGATCCCATGCGCGGCAAATAGGTCGCGCACCTCGGCTACCGGATAGTCCAAATCCTGATCGCGCAGCAGGACCCCGACCTTTTTTAATGCGAGCGGCACCGACAGGCTACTCGGCCCGCGCTTGTTTGCCGGCCTGGGTCTCATAGGCCTTGATCAGCGCCTGAGTCCCCTCTTCGGCGCAACCAGCGCGCTCGACAATGTTGAAAAACTGGTGGGCTATGCTCACGGCCGGCAGGGCCAGCTTGACATCGTTGGCCGTCTGCAAGACCAATCGCAGATCCTTTTGCTGCAAATAGACCATAAAGCCCGGATCAAAATCGCCAGCGGCAATGCGTGGGCCTAAGTTGCTCAACTGCCAAGAGCCAGCCGCTCCGCCGCTGATGGCGTCGATGACTTTTTGTACGTCTAAGCCCGAGGTCGCCGCCAGCATTAGGGCCTCGGCCATGGCCATGTTGTTGACCGAAACCGCGATCTGGTTGCAGAGCTTGGTAGTCTGACCAGCGCCGTTGGAACCAATCAAATTGATGTTGGTGCCCATGGCCTCAAAGACCGGCAGGCACTGGTTAAAGACGGCCTCGTCGCCGCCGACCATGATCGACAGGGTGCCGTTGATCGCGCCCACATCCCCGCCGCTGACGGGCGCGTCGAGCATGGCCACGCCCTGCTTTTGCAAGGCGGCAGCTACTTCGCGAGTGACTTTGGGCGAAACCGTACTCATATCGATGACGATCGCGCCCTCTTTGGCTCCGTGAATCGCGCCCTCCGCGCCCACGAGCACAGCCTCCATATCGGGCGTATCCGTGACGATGCTGATGATGACATCTGCACCCGTCGCCGCCTCTTTGGGCGAGCCGACGCGCCCGCCGCCCGCTGCGACGACCTCGTCAACGCGCGGCCGGTCGCTGCGGTTGTACACCCTGAGTTGATAACCGGCTTTGAGCAAATTCTTGGCCATGGGCGCACCCATGATCCCCAAGCCGATAAAGCCGATTTGCGTCTGCCCCGGTGCTGCTGACATGGTTCCTCTCCAATTAAAACGTGAAAAAGCGATGCCGGTTGTCCTCGATCTCGGCCGTCTCGTACAGATGCGCGAACCAGTTCTGCATGGCCTCCTGCTCGCGCTGGGCCTGAAGCTGAGCGACCACCTGCTCGCGCTGCGCGGCGAATTGCTCCTCATCTACCGGTGTCTTCTCGAGTAGCTTCAGCAAGTAAGCCCCTCGCTTGCCGCCCTCGGTGACTTCGATCACTTCACTGAGTTGGCCCTCTTCCAAGCGAAAAGCCGCGCCGATCACCGCGTTGGCGCGGCCTAGACCCTCCACCGATTCAGTGCGCGTAAAAGCCTCGGGGGTGTGCAGCGCTAGCCCGGCGTTTTGGGCTGCCTGCGCGAGGGTGGCCCCGGCTTCTACTTCCCGCCGCACGGTCTCCAGCCGGACCGCGGCGCGGGCGGCCTTTTTGCGCGTGCGCACCAACGGCTCAAGCTGGTCCTTTAGCTCGTCCAAGGGCACTGTGCCTTCAGGGCGTTTGGCCACCAGATGCGCCACCCACAACCCCGAGTCGTCCTCGATGACTCGGCTGACGGCCCCAGACTCCTGTTCAAAAGACCAGTTGACGAGCCAAGTAGTGTTCGCACTGATACCCGGCACAGCTTGGCTCTTGCGCAGGAAATTCGTGGCCGTCGCCTCGGTACCAGAGGCCGCGAGCGCGGCTGCAAATCCCTCGGCTGCGGCCTGCTCCTCGAACGCCTCAGCCGAACTGCGCAGGCTATCCTCGGTCGAGCGCGAGGGCTTGTACCTGAGCAAGATGTGCCGGGCGTGTACCTTCTCCTCGCCGCTTTCCTCCAAGCGCTCTTCCACTTTGATCAGATGCCAGCCATAGCGCGTCTGCACCGGCTCGGAGAGTTCGCCGGCCGCTAAGGCGAAGGCCGCTTCCTCAAAGGGTGCGACCATCCGGCCGCGAGCAAAAAAACCTAGGTCACCGCCTTGGGCGGCTGAGCCTTCGTCGTCGGAGATCACTGCGGCCAACTCGGCAAAATCTTTACCGGCCTCGATCTCTTGGCGCAGGCGGCCGATCTCCTCTTTGATCTCCAGCGAATCCTCGGCACTAGCCACCTTGGGAAAATGCACATACTCCAGCTTTACCTGATCGGGGTGCTCGTAATCGGCTGCGTTTTCTTGGTAGTAGGCGGTCAAATCTTCGTCTGCGACCTCGATCTCGTCATCCGGGGCGTCGCTGGGGGCGAATGCGTATTCGACACGCACTTTTTCATTGGCCTCGGCAAAGTGCTGGCGCGCCTTGTTGGGACTCACCTGCGCGGTGCCTCGCAGCATCCGCTGTAGCCTGTAATCGAGCAATTGCCGCTCAATTGTGCTCTCGATCCACAGGACTAAGGCTTGGTTGTTAGGATCGCTGAGATTGGCCGGATTGCCGATGAACTGGGCGTACTTGTCCTTGTCGAACGCGCTGTCGGTCTGAAAGTGCTCGAATTCGCGCACGGCCTGCGGGGGCTCGTTCCGCGTGTAAAAGGCAATTTCCCCGTCGGTCACCTCGAATCCCAACCGCTCGTACTCTTGGGTCAGGATGATCTCGCGGACGTAATAGTCCCACACCTGCCGCACGAGTAGGGCCTGATCGGCGCGCTGCTCTTGTGGCATCTGGCGCGCTATCCGCCGTAGCGCGTCTTGGAACTCCTGCAGCGCAATGGTCTCGCCATTGATCACGCCGACCGCATCGCCGACGTCGTTGGTGCGTGCACCCGAGTAGTCGGCTCCCCATTCGACGACGATCAAGCCGATGAAGGCGAATATCACAAACCACAGGACGAGCACCGTTTTTTGGCGCAACAAAGTCATCATAAGCAGTAGTTCTCCTGCTATCTTGCGTTTTTTTTGTTGGCTTCAGCAGTCAGCCGGTTCTTCAGCTCCGCAGGATAGCGAAGCAGGCAGGCCGTGCAGTGGCCGCCGCCCAGATCGACGAGGCGCGGCACGACGCGGGTGCAGATCGCTTCGCGCTCTGGGCAACGCGGATGAAAGGCGCATCCCGAGGGTACGGCCGCCGGATTGGGCGCATCGCCCTCCAAGAGGACGCGCTGCCGCTTAGTCCGCGGGTCGGGCGCGGGCACGGCCGCCAGCAGTGCGCGCGTATAGGGATGAGACGGCTGGCGGTAGAGCTGATCGCGTGCGGCCACCTCGACTACGCGCCCCAAGTACATCACGGCCACCCGATCCGAAATGTGGCGCACCACGCTCAAGTCGTGGGCAATAAACATATAGGTCAGGCCCAAATCGCGCTGTAGGTCTTGCAGCAAGTTGACGACCTGGGCCTGCACCGAAACATCCAGCGCAGACACTGGTTCGTCGGCGACGATGAACTGCGGACGCACCGCTAAGGCACGGGCAATGCCAATGCGTTGGCGCTGGCCTCCGGAAAACTCGTGCGGGTAGCGCCGCACACAATCCGCCGGCAACCCGACCATCTCCAGCAATTCCCCCACCCGCTCGGCCAACTCGGCGCGCTCGGCGAGTCCGTGGACCTTCAGGGCCTCGCCGATGATGCCGCCCACCGTCATCCGCGGATTGAGCGACGCATACGGGTCTTGGAAGATGATCTGCATATCCCGCCGCTGCCGCCGCATGGCTTCCTTGCCCAACCCCAACAGGTCAATCCCGGCAAAGCGCACCTGCCCGGCCGTGGCCTCGATTAGCCGCAGCATGAGCCGTCCCAGTGTGGTCTTGCCGCAGCCGCTCTCGCCGACTACGCCCAAGGTTTCGCCGCGCCGAATCGCCAGATCAACCCCATCAACGGCCTTGACATGGGTCTGCACCCGGCCCCAAAACCCTCGGCGCACGGGAAAGTGTTTTTTGAGTCCCTTGACCTCAACTAAGGGTGCGGCTTGGCTCATGCGTCTTCTGCCTTCCAACAGCTCGCCCAGTGCCCGGCCTCGACTTCCTCTAGCGACGGCGCTTCAGCCCGGCAGTGGGCGTCGGCCAGCGGGCAGCGCGGGGCAAAGCGACATCCCTGTGGGAAGGCGCGGGAGTCGGGCACCATGCCCGGAATGATGTCCAATCGCTCCTGTTCGGCATCCAGTCGCGGGATCGAGCGCAGCAAGCCACGCGTATAAGGATGCCGAGGGCGGGCAAAAAGCGACTGCGTCGCCGCGTATTCGACGATTTGGCCGGCGTACATGACCGCCACTTGGTCGGCGGTCTCGGCGATCACCCCGAGGTCGTGGGTGATAATCACAATCGCCATTTGCAGGGATTCTTGCAACGACTCCAACAGCGCGAGGATCTGCGCTTGGATCGTCACGTCGATGGCTGTGGTCGGCTCATCGGCAATCAGCACGTCTGGGTTGCACGACAGCGCCATGGCAATCATCACCCGCTGGCGCATCCCACCCGATAGCTGGTGGGGATATTCGTCAATCCGCTGTTCGGGCGCTGGGATCCCCACCAGCTGTAGCATCTCGACTGCCCGGGCGCGCGCTTCCTGCATGGGTACTCGCTGGTGCAAGACCACGGCCTCGGCGATCTGGAACCCGCAGGTCAGCACTGGGTTGAGGCTCGTCATCGGCTCTTGGAAAATCATCGCGATGTCGTCGCCGCGCACTCGGCGCATCTCCTCCTCGTTCAGCGCGAGCAAGTCTCGCCCCTTGAGCAGGATCTGCCCGGCTTCAATGCGGCCGGGTGGATCGGGCACCAAGCGCATGATCGAGAAGGCACTGACGCTCTTGCCGCAGCCGCTTTCGCCGACCAGCCCCAGCGTCTGGCCCCGCCCTACTGCGAACGACACCCCATCGACGGCGCGGGCGACGCCCTCTTCCGTGTGAAAGTAGGTCCGCAAATCGCGGACCTCTAGCAGAGGATCCTGCGCGATCATGCGCTGTCCCTTTCCCAGGCCGTAGCCCGGCGCACCTCGTCGTCGGCCAGCGCGTCCCAGCGCATTGTTGCACCAAGCTGGCGACTAAAGCCCTCGACCAAGCAATTGACCAGCGCGGCCCGGTCGATTGACCGACCCATGCAAGACTGTAAATCCGTGCTGTGCTCTTGTACCTGCCGGGTCCATTTTTGCCGCGCACCCTCGTCAATCTTCATAAGTTGCGGCAGACGCTCGTGCGCCCGGCCGAGCAAGATCGACCCGTGTTGCAGCAAGCGATGTCCGTAGCGTCGCTGTGCGCTGCCGACCAGCTTGCGCTGCCGGCACTTGAGCTCCCAGCGCGCCGTGCTGCCAAAGCAAGGACCCGACCGCGAGATCCCAACGCAACGATCGGCTCTTTCTAGCTCGACGGGGGCCCCGAAAAGCCGCAGCCCCTCGGCCAAGCACGCGCCTATCTTGCGGTGCGTCGCTTCTATCCCACCGCCCGCGACCAATACCTCCGCGACGCAGACGACGCTGTAGGTCAATTCCTCCCAGTGCAGTACCGCGCGCCCGCCTGTGGGCCGGCGCACCAAGTTGATGCCCAGTGCGCGGCAGGCTTCTACATTGGCCTCGCGCTCGGGCTGCTGGTTCCAGCCGCAGGAGATAGCTGGCGGGTCCCAGCCGTAGAACCGCAGCACCGGGCCTTGGGCCGCGTCAGCGGCGAGAAGATGATCGACGCCCATGTTGTACATGCCACAGTTGGCACCCGTATCGACGACGCGCCAAGCAAGGTCCATTAGAGTGCGTCCAAACTCTCGAGGGCGTCCTTGGCCGCCATCTGTTGCGCCTCCTTCTTGCTCCGTCCCTGGCCCCGACCTATGCGCTGGCCGGTGATACACACTTCGATGCTGAAGATCTTGTCGTGGTCTGGCCCCTCCTCTGCGCGAACCAAGTAGCGGGGATGGCCATTACCCATGCTCTGCGCGTATTCGAGCAACTTGCTCTTGAAGTTGACGTACGCGTCCTGTTGAACTAGTTGGTGAAAATCCGCGAGCACGGCGCGCCGGACAAAGGCGCGGGCGGCGGACAAGCCACCGTCGATATAGATCGCTCCAATCAGCGACTCCAAGGCGTCGCAGAGGATCGATGGCTGTTGTCCGCCGTTGGCCTCGCGCTCGTCCGCGCTCAGCAACACAAAATCCCTCACCCCAAGGCGATCCGCTTGGCGCGCCAGCACCGTGCGGCTGACCAACAGCGACTTCATCTGGGTTAAATCGCCCTCGCCCTTGTCCTCAAAGCGGTGGAAGAGGTAGTCGGTGACCAACAGCTCCAGCACGGCGTCCCCGAGAAATTCGAGCCGCTCGTTCGACTCAATGCGGTCGCTGCCCTCCTCAGCGTACACATACGATCGATGCTTGAGGGCCTTGACCAACAAATCCTTGTCCTTGAAGTAGTAGCCCAACCGATTTTCGAGGGCGCACTGCGAATCCAAGGCAAGCTTTTCTGGGTCGCCCGCCGATTTGCGGCGATTCCAAAGGGTTGAAATCCAGCTCATCTGCCTAATACCCGATTGAAAACCCCGTTTGCACGGGGAGTGTGTTAGCCGGTAAAACGACCAAATACCAGTGCCGCGTTGTGGCCGCCAAAGCCAAAGGAATTGTTGAGGGCGTAGTTTACCTCCTGCACGCGGCGCGCCTTGTTGGGCACGTAGTCGAGGTCGCATTCGGGGTCGGGGTTTTCGTAGTTGATCGTCGGCGGTAGGACCCCGCTTTTGAGTGCCATGATGCAGGCGATGCTCTCGATGGCTCCGGCTGCGCCCAACAGATGCCCGGTCATCGACTTGGTCGAACTCACGGCCACGCGGTCGATGTGGCCGGCAAAAACCGCCTTGAGCGCCGCAGTCTCCTGCTGGTCGCCCATGGGCGTCGAGGTGCCGTGGGCATTGACGTAGCCGATGTCGCTTGGTTCCAAGCCCCCGTCCTGCAGCGCAATGCGTATGGCCCGCGCCCCGCCTTCTGCCTTTGGTGCCATCGCCGTCTGGTGATAGGCGTCGGCGGTAAAACCTAGCCCGAGGAATTCTCCATAGATCTCGGCCCCGCGCCTTTGGGCGTGCTCCAATTCCTCCAAGATGACGGCCCCGGCCCCTTCGCCGAGCACGAAGCCATCGCGCTCGGCGTCAAAGGGCCGGCTAGCCCGCTCGGGCTCGTCGTTGCGCGTCGATAGGGCTTTGGCCGAGGAAAAACCAGCCATGGAAATAGGGGTGACGGCCGCTTCCGAGCCGCCGGTCACCATCACGTCGGCTTCCCCGTACTGGATCTTGCGCGCTGACTCGCCGAGGGCGTGGGCAGCCGACGAACAGGCCGACACCGTGGCGTAGTTAGGCCCTTTGGCCCCCAATTCCATGGAGATCACGCCCGGGGCCATGTCGGAAATCATCATGGGCACGTAGAACGGGCTGATGCGCCTAGGCCCTTTCTCCAACAGGATGGTGTGCTGATCTTCGTGGGTCTGAATCCCGCCGATGCCCGAGCCCCAGATGACGCCCACGCGCTCGGGGTCAACCGCTTCCATATCGAGCCGGGCGCGGTCGGCCGCCTCCTTGGCCACGCAGACCGCGTAGTGCGTGAAGGCATCGTTGCGGCGCACATCCTTGCGGTCCATAGCCGCCTCCGGATCGAAATCCTTGACCTCGGCAGCGATCGCAGCCCGGTGTTGGGAAGTGTCGAACTTGGTGATCGGCCCGACCCCAGAGCGGCCGACTAACAGCGCGTCCCAGAACGCCGGCAGGTCGTTGCCATTGGGTGCTAAGACCCCCAAGCCCGTAACGACGGCTCTGCGCCTTTGCACTAGACTTCTGCTCACGCCTTGCTGTTTTCTTCTAGGTACTTAATCGCGTCGGCTACGACTACCATCTTCTCGGCGTCCTCGTCCGGGATGTCGATCCCGAATTCCTCCTCAAAGGCCATGACCAGCTCGACGGTATCGAGCGAATCGGCCCCCAAGTCGTCGATGAAAGATGCTTGGGGATTTACTTGATCTTGGCTCACGCCGAGTTGCTCAACGACTAGGTCTCTCACGCGCTCTTCAATAGAAGCCATGGTGTGTTCCTCTTGGGATAGGAGTAAACAGTTTTACCGCTGCGGCTAATGGCCTGCGGTCTTAAAATTAGGGTTTAAATATAGACGATTAGACGATGGGCAGTTTTTTGTTAGCCATCACATGGCCATGCCGCCGTCCACCGACAAGACCTGACCGGTGATATAGGCGGCTTGATCCGACGCTAGAAACGCCACGGCATGGGCCACGTCTTCCGGCGTCCCCGCTCGGCCCAGCGGCACGGTGGCAATCATCTGTTCCCGCTGCTGCTCGGTCAACCCGTCCGTCATGCCCGTTTCCGGCACCAGCCCCGGGGCCACGGCATTGGCGGTGATCCCGCGCGAGGCCAGCTCCCGCGCCAAGCTCTTGGTTAGGCCGATCAACCCGGCCTTGGACGCGGCGTAGTTGGCTTGGCCGGCATTGCCCAGCAAACCCACGACCGAAGTGATATTGACGATCCGCCCGCCGCGGGCCTTGAGCATGGGGCGCACCGCCGCCCGGACGCAGTTGAAGGAACCCTTGAGGTTGATCGCCAAGACCTCGTCCCAATCCTCCTCCTTCATCCGCATCAGCAAATTGTCGCGAGTGACGCCGGCGTTATTGACCAGCACGTCCAGGCGGCCCAACTCCGCAATCGTCGCCGCTACCAACTCGGCCGCCTGCTCGGCGTCGGCCACATCGGCTTGATGCACGAGGCAACGGCGACCTAGGCCCTCAATGGCCGCGGCTACTTCGCCGGCCGCGGCGGCGTTGCGGGCGCAGATCGCCAAGTCTGCGCCCTCTGCGGCCAAGCGCAGGGCAATGGCCCGACCAATGCCCCGCGACCCACCCGTCACTAGCGCGACTTTTCCGCCCAAGAGTCCCATATTACTCCGCTCCTTTGGCGGCGGCGATTTCTTCCACGGTACCCGCAAGTGCGACCGCGAGCTTGGGCGCGGTGCGACGCATCAGCCCCCTTAGCACAGCCCCCGGCCCTACTTCAAAAGCGCGGTTGATACCCATGGCTACCAGCCGGTGCATAGTCGCGTTCCAGCGAACCGGGCCCGTGATCTGCTGGATTAGGTGCCGCCGCAGTTTTTCTGGGTCTTCCACGGGCGCCGCCGAGACATTGGTCAACACTGGTACGCGCGGCCGCGCAAAGGGCACCGCCTGTAACAGCGACTCCATCTCCACGGCCGCCGACGCCATAAGCGGCGAGTGAAAAGCCCCGCTGACAGCCAATTCGACCACGCGCCTAGCGCCGGCTTGGCTGGCCAACTCGCTCAGCCGTGCCACAGCGGCTCGCTCACCCGACACCACGACTTGGCCGTCAGCGTTAAAATTGGCAGCTACGACGATCCCGGCATCCGCGGCCTGTTGGCACAAAGCTACGACGTGGTCGTCGTCTAAACCGATCACCGCCCCCATCGCCCCCGGCCACTCGCGGCCAGCTTCCTGCATCAACCGACCGCGCGTACCCACGAGCGTCAGGGCCTCCGCAAAGGAGAGCACTCCGGCCGACACCAGCGCCGAGTATTCCCCGAGACTGTGTCCGGCTACAGCTACAGGCTGTAGTCTGGCAGCGGCGAGCAACTCGCTGACGGCGACGCTGTGGACGAAGACGGCCGGCTGCGTAACGTTGGTTTGCGCCAGTTGCTCGGCCAGTCCCTCAAAGCAAAGCGCACTGAGCGCAAAACCCAGCACCTCGTCGGCCTCGGCAAAGCGCGCACGCACCGACTCGTGCTGCTCGTAGAGGTCGCGGGCCATGCCCACGGCCTGCGAACCCTGTCCCGGAAATAAAAAGGCGTGCCCGCCCATCTCAATGCCCCCAGCGAAACAGGACGCTGCCCCAAGTGAGACCACCGCCGACGCCGGTCATTAGCACCAAGTCGCCGCGCTCCAACCGGCCTTGATCAACGGCTTCTGCCAAGGCAATGGGAATCGTCGCGGCCGTGGTGTTGGCGTAGCGGTCGATATTGATCATCACTTTTTCCGGGGGAAGCGCCAAGCGCTCAGCCGCGGCGTCGATGATGCGCTTGTTGGCTTGATGTGGCACGAAGAGCTTGAGGTCTTCGCCCGTAAGACCGTTGCGCGCCAGCAGACTAGCCGACACTTCGGCCATTTTTTCTACGGCGAACCGGAAGACCGTGCGCCCCTCTTGGCGAATGTAGTGCATGCGCTGATCTACGGTCTCGTGCGAAGGGGGATACAGGCTGCCGCCGCCTTTGATGTGCAGGCATTCGACGGCGGCACCATCGGCGTATAGCTCGAAGTCAATCATGCCGGCTTTGTCCTCGCCGCGCTCCAGCAACACCCCGCCCGCCCCATCGCCAAAGAGCACGCAAGTCGTGCGGTCCTCAAAGTCGAGGATGCCGCTCATCTTGTCGGCACCGATGACCATCACCCGGCGGTGCGTGCCGCTTTCGATGAATTGCGCTCCAGTCGCCACGGCGAAGACAAAGCCGGAGCAAGCCGCCGACAGGTCATAGGCCCAGACCCGGCTGGCGCCGATGGCGTGTTGCACCAAGCAGGCTGTCGCCGGAAAGATCATGTCTGGAGTAATGGTCGCGACGATGATTAGGTCGAGGTCGTCGCTGGCGATTCCGCGACGCGCCAAGAGCTCGTGAGCCACGGCGTTGGCCATGGTGGAGGTCGGCGCATCCTCCGGCAGGAAGCGCCGCTCGGCAATGCCGGTGCGCGTGCGGATCCACTCGTCCGAGGTGGCGACTCTCCGTTCCATATCGGCATTGGTAACCACCTTGTCGGGCAAGAAGCTCGCAGTTGCCGTAATGGCCGCACGAAATTTTTTCTCCTCTTCAGCCACGCAATCATCCGCCCCGAGCAGCCTACACTTCAGGCTCGACGTATTCGCGGCCTCGGTAGAAGCCGCAGCTCGGGCAGACGCGATGGGGCAAGGCGGGCTGTCCGCAGTGGGAGCAAGTGGTCCTCGCCGCTGCCTTGATCTTCCAGTGAGTGCGCCGCTTGTCGCGGCGAGTGCGCGAAATTCTCCTCTTAGGTACTGCAGCCACGGGGAACTCCTCTCAAGAGCCTTCTTTGGGTTGCGAAAATTCGATCTGCGCGAGTGCCGCCCAACGCGGGTCGGCTCCTTTTTCTCCTTCGGTGGTAGGTTTGTCGGCCCCGTCAACTCCGCAGTGCGGGCATCGCCCGTCGGCGTCCGGGGTGGGTATTCGCATCGGCAAGTCCAAGATCACGGCCTCGCGGATGTACGCACACAAATCGACCTCGCGCGTCCCCGGATCGACGATATCGATAAATCCGTCTTTTTCTGCCGACGCCAACTCTTCGGGGATCGCGTGGCGGCGCTGCAGGAGCAAGCGAAACCGCGCTGCGACCTCTTCTTGTATTTCCTCTAGGCAGCGATAGCACTCGCCGGCGATGCGGCAAGTGACGACCCCGTCAATCCTGAAGTTGTCGAGGGCACGCCGCACCTCGACGCGGGCTTCAACGATGGAGGGAAAGGCGAAAAATTCGTCCTTTAGCCCCAGTTCCTCTGCGCACAGTTCAAAGACGAGCGCATTGGGCCCCTCTGCGAGGTCGTCGAGTACTAACGAGGTGCCCATGGCGTCTCAGTCGGCAAAGAAAAACGCGATCTCGGACTCGGCGTTGGCCGCTGAGTCCGAGGCGTGGACGGCATTGCACTGCACGTCCGTGCCAAAGTCGCCGCGAATTGTGCCGGCGGGTGCCTCGAGGCTGTTGGTCGGACCGATAAAAGCGCGCAGATGCGCTACCGCATCGGAGCGCTCTAGCACCATGGGCACGGCCGGCCCCGAGGTCATAAATCCCACTAGTTCGCCGTAAAAAGGCCGCTCCCGATGCACGGCGTAGAAAGCCCTCGCTTGGTCAACGGATAGCTCAACCATGTGCAGGGCGCACACGACAAACCCCTCGCCCTCGACGCGGGCAATAATTTGGCCGATGGCGTTTTTGGCGACCGCATCGGGCTTGATAATCATCAACGTGCGTTCCATGAGATGTAGAATCTTATTTCCTTAGCAAGTTGTGTCCCCTAGTCAAACAAAATTTTTTAAGATAGGAGCCAATCGGTTTTGTGTCAATGGACGTCCCGCGCAACAAAATGCCCTAAGTATCGCTTTCATAATGAGTTCGGCACACATTTCTTGACAGGGTAACAGGCCCCCCCTAGATTGGCCGACGCTATGAATCATCCGCTTTTAGCCGAAGAAGGCAAGGCCATCCGCGACCCTGTTTGGGGCTACATTCACTTTCCCGATCCCGTCCTCGCCCTCGTCGATACCCCGGCCTTCCAGCGTCTGCGCAATATATCCCAGCTCGGCTATGTGCATCTGGTGTACCCAGGGGCGCGCCACTCGCGCTTTGAGCACTCGCTGGGCGTCTATCACTTGGCCAAGCAGTTCTTGGCTCGTCTCCTCGACTCGGACCCGCCCCTAGTGCTGAGCGACGAGGACATACGCGTCTTCATCGCCGCCACTTTGCTTCACGACATCGGCCACTACCCCTTCTCGCATACCCTCGAAGAACTAAGGCCCTTTTTCATCCGGCACGAAGAAGGGGCCAGGCAGATCATCGAGGACCAAGACGGCGAACTCTACCAGACTATCGCCGATAAGTTCCAGATTGATCCGGTGCGGGTAGCCAACGTCATCGACTACGAAAACAGCGGCCTCGTGGTTTCCCCCGAGGACCTGCTGCTGGCCAATATCCTCAGCAGCACCCTCGACCCCGACAAAATCGACTATCTCCTGCGCGATTCCATGTTTTGCGGCGTACCCTTCGGCGAGAGCGTCAACCGCGATCGCTTAATCGCCTCCATCAAATTCGACCCTCAGCGCAAGCGGCTGGCCATCACCAGCAAGGGCGTCTCCGCCGTCGAAGCCCTAGTTTTTACCAACTACCAGATGTACCGCAACGTGTACTGGCACCACGGGGTGCGCTCGGCGTCGGCCATGTTCAAGCGCGCCGTGCAAGAGATCCTCCTCGACCCGCACAACCGACTCGACTTCTCCGATTTCCACCGCCTCACCGAGAGTGGGCTGCTTGCTCGCCTCCAGCGCGAACAGGAGCGCCTAGGACTGGAAACCTCCGCCCAGCTCCTCGAAGGCACGACCCACCGCCGCCTCTACAAGGTCGGTGCCGTCATCCATCCCAGCGAGCGCACCCAGCCCCTGATGCACCACCTCGACTTTCTCTTCCGCCATCCCTACAAGCGCCGCGCCAAGGAAACCGAGCTTTGCCAGGTTTTCGGCCAGCGGCTTGGCCGCCCGCTCCAAGGCCACGAGATCCTCATCGACATTCCCAGCTTCAACAAGACCCCGGAAGTCGATCTCAGGGTCTTCTACGGCCGCCCGCTCCCCGCCGACAAGACCGATCCCCTGACCTTTGCCGATCCAGAGGTCTCCCGCCTGCGCGACTCGTTGCTGCACAACTTCGAGGACCAAGCCAAAATTTTCCGCATCTTCTGCATGGACGACCCCGACCTACGGGAGCTGGTGGGCAAAGAGGCCAAGCAGTATCTCAGTTGACGAGCTGTATTGTATATCCTCTTTGGTGTACTGAGGCCGATGTAGGAACCCCACACTACAGAATTTGTCTGTAAGAGGCAGGACCGAGGAAGGAATGCAGCCATGACCTCAAAAAAAGCCAGCACTTTTGCATTGGGCATCATCGTCCTATGTACCCTATCTGGAGAGACGCAAGAAAGCGATTCCAGCGTCAGTACTGTTTCTGTTTCGTCTGATGACGTCGCCGCGGATGATGCGAAACGGCTGGGACTCGTCGTCACTGATCCGGAGGCGACAGTAGGGTTGGGCACGGATAACTACGAGTTGAGCGTCGCGGCGATAATAAGGGATACGCTCGCCGTTACGGTGTCGTACAGCGGTGGATGTGCAGATCACCTATTTGCGTTGGACGCCTCCGCGGCCTTCTTGGAATCCCACCCGGTGCAACTCGAGGTCACTCTTGCCCACAATGCCAACGGCGACACTTGCGAGGCGTGGTTAATTCAAGACTATTTCTTCCCTCTCGCTCCGCTTAAGACGCGCTACCAAGAAGAGTACCAGCAGGATTCGGGCGCAATTGTACTGCGGCTCGCCGGGGGCCCCAGTGATCTCGTCTACGAGCTTACCCATGCCGACGGGACGACCGCAGAGAAGCCCGTCTCTTGGGGGCGGATCAAGGATCACCTGAGCAAATAACGCTTGGGTTTGAAGCTAGTGTTTCTTGCGGATCTAACATCAGATGTTAAATTTGCAAAAAATAGGTCTCGCATAGTATGCCCTATCTCAAGCGCCATTTGACGCAAACCATCCTTCGGGCCGCCGCAACCTTTCCCGCCGTGCTGATCACCGGTGCGCGGCAGACGGGCAAAACCACCCAGTTGCTCCGAGAGTTCGGCGCTTCCCACCGCTATCTCTCGCTCGAACGCCCCGACATCCGGGCGCGTACCCAAGCTGATCTAATCGACCTCCTCGCCGAGGCCGCCGCACCGGCGATCCTCGACGAGATCCAATACGCGCTGTCGCGGCGGAGAGCGGCATAATAGGAGCACAGGTGATGGGACAAGCAATGACGGAGAAAGAGATCGAGGCCGTCCTCCGGGAGGTCACAGACGAGGAGGTGGCCTTCTACCACGAATACGGCTGGGTTATGATGCCGCGGCTCGTCGCTCCTGAGTTCGCCGCACAGCTCCTGCGCGTCGGACGGGAGTGGGCCGATCGCAACAGCCAAGAGGTTGGTCCCGGCAAGCCGATCGCCGGCCTGGCTCGGAATCAAGAGACCGAGCCGTTTCGTTCATTCATGTTCAGCGAGCGCATGGCACGGAACGCGACACGCCTCGTGAACAGGAAGCGGCTCAAGGGTGTGGACGTTCCGCTCCGCTACCGCGTGGATATCCTCTTAAAAAAGCCCCCCGGAGCAGCCGGGTCCATCTATCACCAAGACTCGTCCGAGCATGGCTCCGACCGGGTCGGCGAGCTCCAGTTCTGGCTTGCGCTGGCGGAAGTCACACCCGGGATGGGTGCCATGCGGTTCGTCAGCCGCTCCCATCGCGAAGGACCGCTCGGTTCGGTGTTCAACGACGACCAAGGCGACCTGCTCAAGCAGTTCCCGAATCTGACGTCCGTGCTGGAGCTCTCGCCGCCCTTCCACTACCAGCCGGGAGACTGCACAGTGCATCACGGATACACCATCCACGGGGGCCCGGACAATACCACCGACAAGCCGCGCTGGTCCTACCTCTTCTCGTACAGTCCCGCCGACACCCGCTACTGGAACGGCAGTGCCGGCAACTGGGGCAGTGAGCGGAAGCGCTTGGGTGACTCGCACAATCCCATCGTGCCCGCCGAGGCCTGACCGTGAACTTTGAAGGGCACGTCGCGGTCGTCACCGGAGCCAGTCGCGGCGTCGGACGGGCAATCGCAGAGGCTCTGGAGGCGCGCGGCCTTGCCGTCGCAACCGTCGCGCGCCGCTCGGCGCGATTCACGGCGGATGTCTCGGACCCGGCCGATGTTGACCGCCTCAAAACCGCGGTCGAAGCCGAGCTCGGCCGGCCCACCGTTCTCGTCAATGCCGCCGGGGTCTTCGGCCCGATCGCCCTCATAAAGGACAGCGACCCCGAGGAATGGGTCGAAACGCTCATGATTGATGCGGTAGGCCCCTATCTGGTGTCCCGCGCGTTCCTAGGCGGAATGCTGGACGCAGGATGGGGCCGGATCGTGAGCCTTTCGTCTGCGGCGTCGCTGCACACACCTGGGCGGCTGAACAGCGCCTACGGCACTGCGAAGGTCGCTCTCAACCAGTTCACCCGACACCTTGCCGCCGAGCTGGAGGGGACGGGCGTCACGGCGAACGTCATCCATCCCGGCGACGTCAAGACCGAGATGTGGGCGGATATCCGCGACAAGATGGACACCGTCGGCGAGAGTGGCTACGACAGCTGGGTGGCGTGGGTGGAGAAAACGGGTGGGGATCCGCCGGAGAAGGCGGCCCAACTCGTGAGCAACATCATTGAGAGCGACGTCAACGGGCGCTTTCTCTGGATCGACGATCCGCTTCAGGCCCCGATCCCAAGCTGGGGTTAGGGTGCGGAGCCATCGCGGGAGTCGGAGGAGTAGGCCGGCGAAGTGAGCGGATCGATCAGGATCTTCTTCGCGAAAGCCTTTGACGCGAACCCGTAGCGGGTGCCGCCACGATTGTCCTGTGTGAAGGGACAGCGCGGCCAGGCTCAGACGGTGTGTGCGGTCGGTCCCATACTCCACCGGCACCCGCATAGTGAACGTGCTGCCCTTTCCTACTTCGCTCTTCACTCGAATCTGACGTTAAATCTGCAAGAAATTAGTCCCTATCCCAAGCGAGAATTGGCACGAACCGTGCAAAAAAGAAAATGATCCCCCACTATCCACCCCTCTACCTGCGCGCCAACAGCGAGCGCACCGTGCGCAACGGCCACCCTTGGATCTTCTCCGGCGCGGTTGAACGGCCCCCCCGAGACGCCGACACCGGCGATATCGTCGATGTCTTTGACGCCAAAGAGCGTTTCGTCTGTCGCGGGTTCTACAATCGGCGCTCGCTGATCCGCGTGCGCAGTCTTACCCAAGACCCCAGCCGCCCCATTGACGCAGCCTTTTTCAAAGAGCGCATCGCCCAAGCCATCGCCCTTCGCCGCAGTGCCGGCTTGTCTGCCCAAACCAACGCCATGCGCCTAGTCCACGGCGAAAGCGATGGCCTGCCCGGCCTAGTTGCAGACGACTACGCCGGCTATCTAGTGGTGCAATTCCACACCGCCGGCATGGAAAAGCAACGCCCCGCTGTCCTCGACGCGTTCCAAGCCCTGCTCACCCCCCGCAGCATGTACGAGCGCAGCGATGTGGGCACTCGCCGCGCCGAGGGGTTGGACGACCGTCCCACGGGCCTACTAATGGGCGAAGAACCGCCCGAATTCGTCGAAATCGCAGAGCACGGTACGCGCCTCTACGCCGACTTCTATCGCGGCCAGAAGACCGGCTTTTTCCTCGATCAGCGCGCCAACCGCTTCTATCTCCAGCAACTCGCCCGCGGCCAGCGCGTACTCAACCTCTTCTCCTATTCGAGCGGCTTTTCAGCCCACGCCCTCAAAGGCGGTGCCGTCCGCACCCTCGACGTCGATATATCGCCCCAAGTCGTGCCCGCCGCCCGCCGCACCCTCGCGGCCAACCGCCCCCAAGGCTCCCACGCCGACCTGTTGATCGCCGATGTCTTTCCCTTCGTGGACGAATTGGCTGACCGCGGCCCTCGCTACGATATTGTCGTCTGCGACCCTCCCTCGCTCATGCGGAAGCGCAGCCAGTACAAACAAGCCATGGGCGTCTATACCAAACTCAATCGCAACGCCTTCCGCCTGATCGCCGACGGCGGGCTGCTGGTGACGGCCTCGTGCTCAGCGCGGATTTCCCAAGAGGACTTTTTTCAAATCGTCCGCCGCGCCGCCGTTGGTGCCCGGGTCCGCACCCGCCTTCTCGCCTACAACCTGCACCCGGCCGACCATCCGATAGACCCCGCCTTCCCCGACGGGCGCTACCTCAAGTGCATCTTCGCCCGCGTCTTTCGCCCATCTTGATGCCGCCGGGCGAAAGGAGACCTATCTATATTTGGTCAGAGGCAGAGTGTACTGGACGGACTTAGACTGTGGTAGGATCTTCCGGTCCAACCTCGATGGCCAAAACGTCGAATATGACTATATCCGATCCGGCTCTCCTAGGGATATTGTCCTCGACGTGGACCGGGGCAAGATTTACTGGACAGGCTGGATGGACGCGGGGACGATTCAGCGGGCAGACCTCAATGGAGAAAACATTGAAGTTCTGATCACCGGATTAAATCGTCCCGAGGGAATTGCCTTGCTAAACAGGGACAAGCTCTACTGGACGGACGAGGGAACAGGAGAAGAATACTGGGTAGCCTCAGAGACGGGGAAAATTCAGGCGGCGGACTTGGACGGCTCCAACGTCAAAGATGCCCTCACCGGCTTGAGCTATCCCAAGGGTATTGCCCTCGACGCAGTTAGGCGTAAGCTTACTGGACGGACACCGACACGGACCTAGCTGAGCGCATCATCCATAGAGCGGACTTAGACGGTGCAGATGTCGAAGATATAGTCACAGGATTAGATCCCTTTAGCTCTGTAGAAATCGCTCTCGACTTAGACGCGGACAAGATCTACTGGACGGAGCAGCGCGCGGGGACGATTCAGCGGGCCGACTTGGATGGCACTAATGTCGAAGGTATTTTCTCTCTCCCTGATATTGACTGGTGTTCCTTGGGAGCCTTCGCTCTGAATTTGGTCGGGAACAAGATATACTGGGGGGGTTTGGCGTCTGCGCCCTCCATTGATTCAATTCATATTCCGTCACCAAGGTGGTTAGAACTCTTCCGTTCTAACCTAGATGGCTCGCAGGTCAAAGAAATCTATTCCGGGTTTTGGGTGGAGGGGTATTCACCAGCTCAAACGTCCATCGCTTTCTACATCTCCCACCCAACCTCGGTCTCAACGCCCGGCACCACGCCGGCGATACCAACCACCAGCGGCTGGTCGCCCAATTATCCCAACCCCTTCAACGCCAGCACCCAGATCGCCTACCATTTAGCCACCCCCGGCCCAGTGCGGCTGACGATCTACAATACCTTGGGCCACCCCGTGCGGACGCTCGTGGAGCAGTTCCAGACCGCCGGCTTCTACCAAGTCCCCTGGGACGCCCGCGACCAACCCGGTGCGAGGCGTCTATTTCGCCCGCCTGCACTATCCCGGCGGCGAGCAGACCCGACGATTGCTCTTGCTCAAGTAGCGGCTAGCCCCACGTCCATCGCCCGTCTTGACGCGACCTAGCAAAACGCATATCCTCGTTGAAATTATGTCAATCTGCATCCCTTTCTGATGAAAAACCTCTCCGAAGATCTGCGCCTCAAACTCGCCGCCCTGCCCGCCGAATCCGGCGTCTATATTATGAAAAGGCGCGATGGGCAGATCATCTACATCGGCAAGGCCAAAAGCCTGCGCGACCGGGTGCGCTCGTACTTTCGCACGTCGGGCGGCGATGGCCGGCGTCAGTTCAAAGCCTTAGTTCGCAATATCGCCGATATCGACTACATCGTAACGAGCAGCGAGCAGGAGGCCCTCATCCTCGAAGCCACCCAGATCCATACGCACAAGCCGCGTTACAACATCCTGCTCAAAGACGACAAGAAATACCCTTATATCCGCATCACAACCGAGCCTTTTCCCCGCATTTTCGCCACCCGCGACGTAGTCCGCGACGGCTCGCGCTACCTCGGCCCGTACAGCAATGTCCGCGCCATGCACACCACCCTCGATATGCTGCGCAAGGTTTTCCCCATCCGCTCCTGCAACGCCCAGTTGCCCTCAGACAAGGTTCCGCTGTGCCTCGAATACCATATCAAGCGCTGCGAAGGCCCTTGCGAAAATCTCGTCTCGGCTGATGACTATCGCAAAACCGTCGAGCGGGCCGTGCGCTTTTTGCGCGGCCAGAACGCCGAAGTGATCCGCGAGCTGCAAAAGCGCATGGCCGAAGCCGCCGAGGCCATGCGCTACGAAAAAGCAGCCCGCTACCGCGACCAAATCCAAGCGTTAGAGTCCATGCGCGCACGTCAGAAGGTCGTCCTGGACGACCCGGTTGACCGCGACGTACTCGGCATGGCCCGCAGCGACGACGAAGCCTGTTGCAGCGTCCTCGAAATTCGCGAGGGCCGCCTGCTCGGCAAAAAGCACCACTTTCTCGGCGGGGTCATGGAGTCCTCAGACAGAGAAATCCTCTCGGCCTTTGCGCGACAATTCTATCTGCAAAACGACTTCGTCCCGCCCGAGATCCACCTGCCGGCCCAGCCGGCCGATGCCGACGCGGTGGCCGCTTGGCTATCGCAAAAGGCCAGCGGCAAGGTCGAGTTGGCAACCCCCCAGCGCGGTGCCAAGGCGCAGATGCTGGACATGGCCGCCAAGAACGCTGCCCAGATGCTCGCTGAACGCCAGCACAAGCGCGAGATGAAGCGCGACCTCATCCCCCAAGCGGTCTATGCCCTCCAGCGCGACTTGCAGCTAGCGGCCCCGCCCCGCCGCATCGAAGGCATCGACATCTCCACCTTCCAAGGTGCGCACCCGGTCGGCTCGGTGGTCTGCTTTATCGACGGCCGGGCCAAGCGCAGTCAGTACCGCTACTTCAAGATCCGCGACCTCGCCCAGCCCGACGACTACGCCGCCATCCACCAAGTGGTCTATCGCCGCTTCCGCGGCCTTGCCGAGCGCAACGAGCCGCGGCCCGACTTGCTGCTCATCGACGGTGGGCCGGGCCAACTTGCCAGTGCGGTCGCCGCCCTGCGCGAGCTAGACATGATAGAACAACCCGTCGTCGGCCTCGCCAAGCGCTTTGAGGAAGTCTTCCTGCCAAGCCAGCGCGATCCCCTACTGCTGCCCAAGACCTCGGCCAGCCTGCGCCTGTTGCAGATGCTGCGCGACGAAGCCCACCGCTTCGCGCTCAAAAACCACCGCCAGCAACGCGCCAAGAGCGCACTCGGCTCAACCTTGGATCGCGTCCCCGGCATCGGCCCGCAAAAGCGCAAGGCCCTGCTCGTTGCCTTTGGCTCGGTCAAGCGCATCGCCGCCACGCCGGCCGAGGAAATCGCCGCCCTCCCCGGCTTCAGCCGCAAACAGGCCGACGCCTTGCTCGCTCAGCTCAACGGCCCGGATCATGGCCCGCCCGAAATCCACTCCTGAACGCCCGCTACCAGCGGCCCTGTCCATCCCTTGCGAGCACTTCCTCAAGGCCATGGAGCGCGACAATGGGCTGGCGGCCAATACCCTCGACGCCTATCGCCGCGACCTCAACCGCTATCTGCACCACCTGTCTGCCCAAGGCGTCGAGCGCGTAGAAGCCGTCCAACACCAGCACATCGCCCACCTGCTCCACTCGCTCAGGGACGCCGGCCTGACCCCTTCGACTATGGCCCGCAACCTCACCTCGATAAAGTGCTTCCACCAGTATCTACTGCTCCAAGGCGCAACGACACACAACCCGGCCGAACTCCTCGATCCGCCCAAACTAGAGCGCCGCTTGCCCGATGTGCTGTCGGTAGAAGAAATCGCCGCCCTCCTCGTCGCGCCCGACCCCGACGAGCCGCTGGGCCAGCGCGACCGGGCCGTCCTCGCCGTGCTCTACGCCACTGGCATCCGCGTCTCCGAGCTGACCGCGCTGCAACAGACAGCCCTCCTGCTGGCGCGGGGCCTCGTCCGCATCTGCGGTCGGCGCGAGCGCATCGTGCCCATAGCAGCCAAAGACGTCCGCACGCTCAAACGCTACCTGCGCCAAGGCCGCCCCTACCTCGCCCATCCCGACTCAAGCGACCATGTCTTTCTCAACGCCCAAGGTGGCCCGCTCTCGCGGATGAGCGTGTGGAAGATCATCAAAACCGCCGGCGACAAGGCTTGCATAGGCAAGGAAATCAGCCCCCGCACCCTGCGCCACTCCTTTGCCACGCATCTGTTAGAAGGCGGTGCCAACCTCCGCGCCGTGCAGGAGTTGTTGGGCCACGCCGACATCTCCACCACCCAGATCTATACGCACCTCGACCTCAGCTATCTCAAGGAGGTCCACAAGACCTACCACCCCCGAGGCTAAATGGAGCCTCAGCTAGTCGCCGCAGGACTCAACAAGCACTTCCCCTCCGGGGTCCAAGCCCTGCGCGATCTCAATTTGGAAATTGGCCGCGGTCAATTCGTCTCCATCGTCGGCCCTTCCGGCTGCGGCAAATCCACCTTCCTCCGCCTCGTGGCTGGCCTCGACGCGCCCACAAGCGGCGAGCTGCGCGTGAATAGCCACGACCCGCTCGGCCTCGCCTTCGTCTTCCAAGACGCCACGCTGCTGCCTTGGCGACCGGTCGCGCACAACATCACCCTCCCCTTAGAGCTGCGCCGCGAGGCCGACGACGAGCGCGTTGCCCAGACACTTGAACTGGTCGGCCTAACCGACTTTGCCGATGCGTACCCGGCCCAGCTCTCCGGCGGCATGCGCATGCGGGTCTCCATTGCCCGTGCGCTGGTGACCCGTCCCCAGATCCTGCTCCTCGACGAGCCTTTTGGCGCGCTCGACGAAATCACCCGTCAGCGACTCAACGAGGAGTTGTTGCGCCTGTGGCAGGAAGACCGCTGGACTGGCCTCTTCGTCACGCACAGCGTCTCCGAAGCCATCTTTCTCAGCCAGCGGGTCCTCGTGCTGAGCGCGCGCCCCGGCCGCCTCCTCGGCGACATCCCCATCCCGTTTCCCTATCCGCGTCCGCCGGACCTGCGCAGCACCTCTGAATTCATCCGCATAGCCAACGAGATTTCGCGCCAGCTCGCCCACGCCGACGACCCATGAAACGACTGCGCTCCCTGACGACCAATACCCTGCCTCCGCTGCTGTTTTTCGCCTTGGTCCTGTGCGCTTGGCAAGGAGCGATCTCGCTCCTTGCCATCGAGCCTTTCCTGTTGCCCGGCCCCTTGCTCGTGGCCCAGGCCATCGCCGACAATTTGCCGCGCCTGCTGTCGGCTACCCTGCTGACGGCCTTGGGTGCCCTCTTGGGCTTTGTCCTTAGCTTTGCCTTTGGCTTCTTGGTCGCCTTACTGTTTTCCCAGTCGCGCCTCATCGAGCGCAGCCTCTACCCCTACGCGATCTTCTTGCAGACCATGCCCATTGTAGCCATCGCGCCCCTGATCATCCTGTGGATCGGCTACGGTCTCCAAGGCGTGGTGGCTGTCTCCTTCATCATTGCTCTCTTCCCGGTCATCGCCAATACCACCGACGGCCTAGCGCGCGTCGATCCCCACATTCTCGACTTTTTCGCCCTCAACAAGGCCAACCGCTGGCAGGTGCTGTTCAAGCTCCGCGTCCCCGGTGCCGTACCCCAGATGCTCGTCGGTGCCCGCATCTCCAGCGGCCTGTCGGTCATCGGCGCGATTGTCGGCGAGTTTTTCGCCGGCTACGGCACCAAAGATTTTGGTCTCGGCTACTTGATCATCCTCACTAACGGCCAAGCCAAGACCGACTATCTCTTCGCCTGCATTCTGTTTTGCACATTGCTCGGCTTGGGGCTGTTTACCGCCGTGGGCAGCGTGAGTACTTTCTTGCTCAGACGCTGGACGGGCGCATCCGAGTAAAAGAGAGGAACCATTCATGTATAGCTTAAAGCAAATCATCTGTCTGGCGAACTCGCGGAAACTGAGAGGACGGTGCATCGCGGGTCGGGAATGGAGCGAGGAACAAGGAGCTGGCAGTTGGATTCGGCCCGTGAGCGCACGTGCAAACCAAGGAGTGTCTGAGTACGAGCGTCAATACAAAGATGGCAGCGATCCTCGGGTACTCGACATCATCAACATCCCAGTTCTAGAGCCACAGCCCAAGGGCTATCAGACCGAGAATTGGTTACTCGATCCGAACTGCTATTGGGAGAAGACCGGTACGCTTTCGCCACGTGAACTGCCTGAACTTGTGGATCCGATTGCTGCGTTATGGATTGACGGACAAAGCACCTACCATGGTCAGAACAACAAAATTTTGCTCGAATCAGCGGATCGGGTTGCTGATTCGTTGAGGCTAATCCACGTAAAACGGATGAACCTTGCGGTATTCAAACACGGTGAAGCCTTCGGTAATCCCAAGCGACGAGTACAAGGACAATTCACCCACGCGGATACGGAGTATAAACTACAGGTCACCGATCCTACATACGAGAGGGCATACCTAGCGAAGCCAGATGGTTCTTATAATATCGGCGAGTGCTACCTCACTATTAGCTTAGGGGAACCATTCAAGGGAACATGTTACAAACTAATCGCTGCGATCATTTGGGCAGGCTCGCGATAGTGTCATGAGTACGACCAACAGCCCCGTCCTTACCATCGGCCATTCCAACCATGCTCTAGACTCCTTCATTGCGCTCCTACAACGGCATCACGTCACGGCCTTGGCCGATGTTCGCTCCGCGCCGTATAGCCGCTTCAATCCCCAATTTAATCGCGAACCGTTAGCCGGTAATCTCAAAAAACATGGGATCGAGTATGTATATCTGGGTCATGCGCTAGGCGGTCGCTCCGATGATCCTACCTGCTACGAGAATGGGCGCGTCCGCTACGACCTCGTCGCCGCAACGGAGTTATTTCAAAACGGTTTGGATCGCGTCATTCGCGGCTCAGCGCATTACCGCATCGCGCTCTTTTGTGCAGAGCAGGAGCCTCTCGAATGCCATCGGACGCTCCTCGTCGCTCAGGCACTGAACGAGCGCAGGGTCGAGGTCTCGCATATTCATGCCGATGGCCGCCTGGAATTGCACAGCGAGGCCATGGATCGTTTACTCAACCTTTATCGACTTGGCGGTCTGTTCCGCGCAACGCAACCACGAGAAAAACTGGTCGCCGAGGCTATTGAGCTTCAGGCAAAACGGGTTGCCTTTGTGGACAAAAACCTAGCCACAACTTTCGAGGAATCAAACCCATGAAACTTTTTACCATTGGTTTCACCAAAAAGTCCGCCCGCCGTTTCTTTGACTTGCTGCACCAGTCGGGCACTAAGCGCGTCGTTGATGTGCGGCTCAACAACAGGTCGCAACTGGCCGGTTTCGCCAAGCAGGACGATCTCGCGTACTTTCTCAGCGAGCTTTGCGGAATAGAGTACGTTCACCTGCCGACGCTGGCCCCGACGAAGGAGATGCTAGACGACTACAAAAAACGGCGCAGCGACTGGCAGACCTACGAGGACCGCTTCATCGCGCTCATGCGCCAGCGGCGGATTGAGGCGGCTATTCCGCAAGAGATCGTCGCCGACGGCTGCCTGCTGTGCAGCGAAGAAAAGCCGCACCACTGCCACCGTCGGCTCGTGACCGAGTACCTAAAACAGCATTGGGGCAACGTAGAGATCGCCCATCTCGGATGAGGATTCGCAAACCAATTTTCTCAGTAAGACATCTTCTCATGCTGCAAATCTACGCATTCTTAGCCGGCCTCTTCCTAACCGCCTGCGCCGCTGAAAAAGAAGCACCCACAGCCGACGCTCCCAAAGTCCAACTTGCACTCAACTGGTTTCCAGAAGCCGAACACGGCGGCTTGTACGCGGCTGCAGTCCACGGCTACTACGAGGAAAACGGCGTCGAGGTTGAAATCCTCGGCGGCGGCCCGGACGCGCCGGTCGTCCAGCGCGTGGCTACCGGCGCGGTTGATTTTGGCATAGTCAATGCCGACGACATTCTGTACGCCCGCGCCCAACAGATCCCGGTGGTCGCGCTCATGGCGTCCTATCAGATCAGCCCGCGCTGCATCATGGTCCACGAAAGCGCGGGCATCGACTCCATCTCCCAGATCCAAAACATTACCTTGGCCCTGTCGCAACGCCCGGCCTTCTCGCACTATCTGCGCTGGAAATACCCATTTGAAGGCGTCGCGATCGTCCCCTATCCGGGCAATGTGGCCCAATTCCTCGCAGACGAAAATTTCGCCCAGCAGGGCTACGTCTTCAGCGAGCCTTTCGTCGCCAAGACCAAAGGGGGCGATCCCAAGGCCCTGCTCGTAGCCGACACCGGCTTCAACCCCTATGCCAGCGTGCTCATCACCACCGAAGAGCGCATCGCCGCCGAGCCCGAGCTCGTTGGTGCCGTAGTCCGCGCCAGCGTCCAAGGCTGGGAGAAATACCTCGCCGAGCCCGAGGCGACCAACCGCCATATCAACGGCCTCAATCCCGAGATGGGTATGGGCATTCTCGCCTATGGTGCCGCCGAATCCATCGACATGATTCTCGATCCGGTCGCCCAACAGAACGGCCTCGGCAGCATGACCCTACAGCGCTGGCAGGAGCTATTAGGGCAAATGGTGGCCGTTGGCCTGACCAAAGACGGCGTCGTCGATGCCGAAGGGGTCTTCACCAACCGCTTCTTGCCCTAGCTCCTTGGCCTTTTTGCAGGACATTTCGCTCGGCCGCTACATCGCGCTCGATTCGCCGATCCATCGCCTCGATCCGCGAACCAAGTTGGGGGCCGTTTTCGCGCTAACGCTGGTGGCTTTCGCAGCACCCAACGCGTACGCCCTGCTGACGCTCGCGGCTTTCCTGCTTTTGGCCACCGCTTTGGCTCGAGTGCCTTTGCACCTCATCCTGCGCCAGTTCAAAATCTTTGCTTGGCTCTTCCTGTTCACCTTTGGCCTCCACGCACTGATCACGCCTGGTCGGCCCGTCTTGCCGTTGCCCTTTTCCGAGCACGTACTGACCGCTGAGGGCCTGCGCTTGGGGGCCTTTTTCACTGCGCGACTAGCCGCGGCCATCGTCGCCGCCACGCTCTTGACGCTCACGACCGCGCCGATGGAGATAACCAGCGGCTTGGAGCGCCTCTTCAGCCCCTTGCGCCGCTTTGGCTTTCCAGCCGATGACATGGCATTGATGATCTCCATTGCCTTGCGGTTTATTCCCGTACTCCTCGACGAAGCCGAGCGCCTACGCAAAGCCCAACTAGCGCGCGGGGCCGACTTTAGCGGCCCTTTTCTGCGCCGCATCAAAAACCTCGTCCCCTTGCTCGTACCCCTCCTCGTCGCGGCCTGCGGTCGTGCCGATCGGCTCGCCTTGGCCATGGAGAGCCGCTGCTACGCCAGCGGGGCCGCGCGCACCCACTATCGCCCGCTTCGCTTTGGCCGCGCCGACGGTTTATCCGCCTTGGCCGCTCTAGGCTTGGTCGCGCTCGTGTACTATCTGCGTTAGAGCGATGCGGACTCTGCGCTTGGTAGTCGAATACGACGGCACCCACTTCGCCGGTTGGCAGAGCCAAAAGAGTGGCCGCACCGTGCAAGACGCGCTCGAACAAGCTCTGCATATCCTACTCAAAGAGCCGATCCGCCTCATTGGCGCGGGCCGCACGGACGCCGGAACCCACGCCCTCGGGCAGGTGGCTCATTTCCAGACCGAGGGTGCGCTGCCCCCGGACCGGCTGCTCCGCAGCCTCAACGGCCTATTGCCCCCGGACCTGGCCGTGCGCGCCGCCGACGAAGTCGCCGCGGACTTCCATGCCCGCTACAGTGCGACTCGCAAGCGCTATCGCTACCGCATTCACCAAGGCAAGGCGGCCGTCAACCGCACTCAGGTGTGGACCTATTATTCAGAGCTATCTTTGGCCCCCATGGCCGCGGCCGCTCGCTCGCTCTGCGGCGAACGTGCCTTTGGGGCCTTTTGCAAACAAGATCCCATTCCCGAGCACCTGACCTGCCGAGTCTCCGACGCGGTCTGGTCCCAACGCGGCCCCGAGTTGATCTTTGAAATTGAGGCCAATCGCTTCCTTCGCCACATGGTGCGGATTCTCGTCGGCACGATGGTCGAAATCGGCCGCGGTACGAGGGAACCGACAGCCATAGCCGACCTGCTCGCCAGCGACGACCGCACTGCGGCCGGCGCCACAGCCCCTGCGTGCGGCCTCTGTTTGCTGTGGGTGGCGTATCCTGATAGTCTGCGCGGCGAGCGCGGAAATGACGTAGCCTAAATGCACAAAAAATTCCAGCGGCGCATTGAAAATTTTACCTGCGGAAATTGTGGCTTCCCCGTGCAGGGCGATGGCTACACCAATCACTGCCCGGAATGCCTCTGGAGCCAACACGTCGATGTAAATCCAGGCGATCGCGCCGAGCACTGTTGCGGCTTGATGGAGCCGGTGGGGTTTATCGTCAAACGCGGCGATTATATCCTCGTCCACCGCTGTACTGAGTGTGGCATTACCAAAAAGAATAAGGCCGCCAAAAACGACTGCTTTGATGCGATCTTGAGTCTGCGCGGCGAATTGCCGGACTAGCGACACTGCGAGACTGCTGTGCATGCTTGCAAGTATGTGTATGATTACTATATAATTATGTCGTTATGTCGTTGGCGAAATTCATTCCCCAAGGTACAGCCTTGCGCTTTATATGCTCACTCGCTCTGTTGGCATTGGCTCTGGGCCATGCCGGCGCTTCCATTGGGGAGTCGCGCCGCACGGCCGTGGTACAGGCCGTGGAGCGGGTGCAGCCCTCGGTCGTCAGCTTCCACGTACGCTACCACGAGCGGGTCCAGCATCTATATAGGTATCGCGGCGATCCTTTTTGGAACCTTTTCTCGCCTTTCTACTACATGCCCCAAGACCAAACCGACTCGGGCTTTGTCGTCGATGGCGAGGGCTACATTCTCACCAATAGCCACGTCGTCGTCGATCCGTGCCAGCTACAGAATATCGCGGCCTCGTTACCCGAGCCCGACGGCCGCACCGTGGCCTCAGACCCCAATTCCGACCTCGCCATCCTCAAGGTAGATGACGGCAATATGCCGGTTGCGCCTCTCGGGACTTCGGACGATATTCTGGTCGGTGAATGGGCCATTGCCCTCGGCAACCCCTTCGATTTGGGGCCCACCGTCAGCATCGGCGTCGTCAGTGCCCTAGATCGCGACTTTTCCGAACCCCAAGGCGATTACTACTACCGAGACATGATTCAAACCGATGCGGCGATCAATCTCGGCAACAGCGGCGGCCCCTTGGTCAATGCCGACGGCGAGGTCATTGGCATCAACAGCTTTATTTACACCGTCGGTGATTACTCCCGCGGCTCTATCGGCATTGGCTTCGCCATTCCCATTGACACGGCCGCGAGCTTCTTGGAGGAAATTCGCCAACACGGCCAAGTGCGCCGCTCTTGGACCGGCATCTTGCCCGTCCAAGGCATCACCCCGAACCTAGCGGAGTATCTAAGGCTCGATTGCACCGACGGTGCCTTAGTCGTCAGGGTGGCCCGCACCAGTCCGGCCGAACTGGCAGGCCTCGAAGTCGGCGACGTGATTGTCGCGATCAACGACGAGGGGATCCGCAATGCCAACGAGGCCATTGGCGCGTTGCGCGGCTTGCGCGTCGGCGAAGTCGCCGCGCTCGGCGTGGTGCGCCACAATGAGCACTACAACCTAGACCTGACCCTCGAAGAGCATCCCTACCGGACGCGACGTTAGAGGCAGGAAGGATGCGAAAATGAGGCAGTTCATACCCAACGCGTTCACCATCGGCAACCTATTCTGCGGGTTCCTCGCCCTGCACTACGTCTTTAACGGCAACTATGTGCCAGCCGCTTGGCTCATCTTTTTAGGCGCGGTATTCGACAAAATGGACGGCCAACTCGCCCGGGTCATGGGGCGCGACTCCCCGTTTGGGCTGCACTTCGACTCCATCGTCGATGCCTGCACTTTTGGCATAGTGCCCGCTGCCATCATCTATCAGGCCTACTTGCCAACCGGCTGGGGGCTGGCGCTAGCCTTTGCGTACCTGCTGTGCGGTGCCATGCGTCTCGCCCGCTTTAACGCGCTCAGCCTAGAGGGCGAGCGCGACGAATTTTACATGGGGTTGGCCATTCCCACGGCCGCGGTCTGCCTCACCCAATACGTAGTCTTTGTCAAAGCTTGGCCCATCCCCCACGCCACGCCGCTGGCCGTGTTGCTGATTTTAGTGCTGTCCTTCCTGATGGTCAGTCGGCTCGATTACGACAGTGTTCCCAACTTTCGCGGCACTTCCCTCAGCGACCGCTTTAAACAGCTTTACTTCGTTACCACGGTCGGGCTGACCGTTTACGACGGCATCTTTTTCTTTCCCATGGTCCTCGTGTACGTCTTCTCCGGGCCCTGTCGCTGGATCTTCCGGCTTTTGCACGGCGACGTAACGCAACACGCCTGAGTTATCATGCTGCGCGATAAGCCCCTCAGCCATCTCATCCTCATTCTCTTCACCACGATGATCGGCGCCAACCTCATCGGTGAGATGCTGCGGTTCATCCTCATTGCCCTAGTTGGCCCGGATACCATTGTCGAACTCGCCCTCTTGCGTTACGTGGAGTATTCCATCGGGCCGCACATGTTCAACCTCATCATTCTGTCCTTTTCGTTCGAGCTGTCGCTAAAGTTCAACCTAATCACTATGTTGGGACTCTTCGTCGGCTGGTACTACTTCCGCCACAGCTATTGAAAACATCTTTCGGGATCTAGAGCCATGTTCGGTATGGGCCACTGGGAAATACTCATCATCTTCGTCGTCATTCTGCTCATCTTCGGCGCCAAGCGCATCCCCGAGATGGCTCAGGGCTTGGGCAAGGGCATCGCGAGTTCCGCACCGCCATGCGCGACGTGCAGGACGAAATCGAGGCCCCGAAGCAACCTACTCAGCCTACGGCCCCCCCGGCCCAGACCGAGCCCCAGTCCAACGACAAGGACCAAGCCACCTCCTAACTCATGGTGCTCAATCAAGCCACTGCCCACGAACTCAGTGCTCGCCTGCAACAAGGGGAAATCACCGCCCGCCAGCTAGTCGAGGCCGCGCTCGACCGCATCGGCGAAATCGACGGCCAGATCAACGCCTTCATCAGCGTAGATCCGAAAGGTGCCCTATCGCATGCCGACGACATTGACCGGCGGCGGGCGACGGGGGCGGCTTTGGGGCCTTTGGCGGGCATTCCCTTGGCCCTCAAGGACATCCTTTGTGTGCGCGGCGGGCGCACCACCTGTGGCTCGAAAATTCTCGAACACTTCATCGCCCCCTACGATGCCACGGCTGTCGAACGGCTGCGCGCAGCCGACGCCGTCTTCATCGGCAAGACCAACATGGACGAGTTCGCTATGGGCTCGTCCTGTGAAAGCTCCTATTTCGGCCCCACCTTAAACCCCTGCGACCCCGAGCGGGTGCCGGGTGGTTCCAGTGGTGGCTCGGCCGCGGCAGTAGCCGCCGACGAAACCATCCTCGCCCTCGGCTCAGACACCGGCGGCTCGGTGCGCCAACCGGCCAGCTACTGCGGAGTCGTTGGCCTCAAGCCAACCTACGGCCGCGTCTCGCGCTACGGGCTCATAGCTTACGCCTCTTCGCTCGACCAAATCGGCCCCGTGACCAAAGATGTCGAAGATGCCGCCCTCCTGCTTCAGGCCATCGCCGGGCACGACCCCCGCGACTCGACTTCTAGTGCCGCACCCGTGCCCGACTATCGGGCCGCGCTCAAAGGGGACATCTGCGGCCTGAAAGTGGGCTTGGCGCGCGAGCATTTTCCCGCCGCACTCGACTCGGAAGTAGCCGGTGCGGCTCAAGATGCAGCCAACGCCCTTGTGGATGCAGGAGCCGAGCTCGTGGATGTCCAGCTACCTGTAGCCGGCCACCCCGAATACTGCATCAGTACCTATTACATCATTGCCATGGCCGAGGCATCGGCCAATCTCGCGCGCTACGACGGCGTCAAATACGGCTATCGCGCCGAGGGCAGCACCGACCTGCAAGAGATGTATTTGCAAACGCGCAGCGAGGGCTTTGGCACCGAGGTAAAGCGCCGCATCATGCTCGGCGCCTACGCCCTGAGCGCTGGCTACTACGACGCGTACTACCGCAAGGCCCAGCAGGTTCGCACCCTAATCCGCCAAGACTTTGCCCGCGCTTTTGCCTCCTGCGATGTGCTGCTCTCGCCCGTGGCCCCGACCACCGCCTTCCGCCTCGGCGAACAGCTCGACGACCCCTTGCAGATGTACCTCAACGACATCTACACGGCCTCGGTCAATCTCGCCGGGCTTCCGGCCATATCCGTGCCCTTTGTTCATAGCGACTTGCCCATTGGCGTGCAACTGTTGGCCTCGCCCCTCGAAGAGGCTCGCCTGCTGTGCATAGCCCATGCTCTCGAACGGGCAGCCGCCTGAGATAGTACATACCGGAGATCAACCATGAGATACTGCGCCTTCGCGGCCTGCATCCTGCTTTCGACCTTGACGCCCGCAACCGCGATCAACCCCAACGCCGGTACCACGGGTTTCAACTTTCTCAAAATCGGCGTCGGCACCCGCGCTGCCGCACTTGGCGGGGCCTACGCGGCCGTGTCCGGCAACATCGAGGCATCGGCTTGGAATCCCGCCGGGCTTTTCGGCTTGAGCGAGCGCACAGCCGCCCTCGCCTACAACAGCTATTTTGTCGGTTCCCAGGCCGGTTTCGCCTCCATCGCCGCCCCCAAGGGATCGCGCGTACACGCTTTGAGCGTCCACTACGTATCCTACGGCGACTTGCTGCACACCGACTTGGAAGGGCGCGATCTGGGAAGCTTCTCGGCGACCGACCTCGCTGCTTATCTGTCCATCGCCCAACAACTCGGGCCGGACTGGCTGGCCGTCGGTGCCAATCTAAAAGCCGTCTATTCAAATATCGCCGAGTTTTCTTCGGATGCTTATCTCGCCGATCTCGGCCTCCTCGTCCGCGCCCCGATTGAGGGCACGACCCTCGGTGCTGCAATCGCCAATCTCGGTTTTGTGCGCTCGGGCTACACCGAGGGCTTCAAGGACGCGCTACCGGTACACATCCGCTTGGGGATGGCCCATCGCCTCGCGCACATGCCGGTGCCCGTGCTCTTGGTGGCTGATTTCAACTTGCCCAACGACAACAACTCCTACCTAGCCTTCGGCCTCGAGGTCGAACTCGGCGGCGGTCTCTACGTCCGGCCCGGTTACAGCACTCAACAGAGCGGTAGCCAAGACGAGGAGCCGCTGGGCCTGAGCGCCGGGGCCGGCCTGACCATGAACCGCTCCGCGGTCGATTACGCCTACTCGTCCTCCCCCGATTTAGGCCAAGTCCATCGGGTCTCGATCATCGGCACCTTTTGAAATGCGATATGACTGGCCTCAACTCGGAGCAGCTTGCATTCTTCCACGCCGAGGGCTATGTCCACGTGCCCGACGCCTTGGCCCCCGAAGACTTGGATCCGGTCCGAGCGGAACTGGAGGGAATCGTCGATCAAGCGGCCCAACGCCTGCTAGCTGCCGGCAAAATAGAACGCGACTATGCGGAGTTGCCTTTTACAAAACGCCTGATCCCCCTCGCCCAGGCCGACGCCAGCGCCACGGCCGGCATCAATTTCCCCGCCAATTTGGGGCCTAATATCTTCGCCTTTTTGCACAACCCTCGGCTGCTCGATCTGATCGAATCCCTGATCGGCCCGGAAATCTACGCCAACTCCTGCCAGCACATCCGCGCCAAAGTCCCAGCCAACGACGCGTACGCCGGCAACTTTTCGCAAAACGAATGGGCGCGCTCCACGGCTTGGCACCAAGATCTAGGCGTGTTGTTGCCCGAAGCCGACGACACGCTCGTCGTCACCACTTGGATTCCCCTCGTCGATGCCAACGAAGAAAACGGCACTCTGATGATCTATCCCCGCTGCCACCAAGAACCGCTACGCCGGCACGTGCGCCCGCCTGCCGACCAAGGCGGCAGCTTCACCGTCGCTCCCGAAGAACTGCCGCCTTGGGACCCTGTCGCCATCCCGGTCAAACGCGGCGGCCTGATCGCCATCCACTGCCGCACGCCGCACGGCAGCCAGCCCAACCGCTCGGACGCGATCCGCTGGAGCATGGACCTGCGCTGGAACGACGCCCGCAAGCCCAATGGCCGGCCCCACTTACCCGGCCTCCTCGTCCGCAGCCAAGAGCATCCCGAATTGGTGGTCCACGACCGCGAGGAGTGGCTGACGGCTTGGAAATTTGCCCGCGTCTCCAGCCGCGGTGCCCGCACCTATCGCTGGATCTGAGAAACTGGCTGGAAGCTGGTCGTCCCGGAGTAATGGGAGAAGCGTTACCCGCAGTCTGCACCACTGTGTCTCAAATGGGCCATTGTCGCCGGGTGAAACGATCAACATCCTTCCCATAACTATCTGTTCCTAAAGGAATAACAGTCTAGCCGACGGCTTGGCCCGCTTTTTGCAAAATCAGGGGCATGGCCCGTCTCCTGCCCCTCGTCCTCCTGCTTGGGTTCGCGTCCCTCGCCGAAGCCACGGTCGTCATCAGCGAAGTGCTCGCCGATCCGCCTTCGGGTTTAGCCGGCGACGCCAATCGAGATGGCCAGCGCGACACCTATGGAGACGAGTTCGTCGAACTGTACAACGCTGGTTCAGCATCCGTCGAGATAGGCGGCTGGCGCTTGGGCGATAGCACCTCGTCGGACAGCTACTTCCAATTCCCAGCTAACGCCGTGATCGAATCCGGATCGTATATCGTCCTCTTCGGCGGCGGCACCCCGTCGGGATTCACCGTGCCCGTCTATATCGACGACGGACGCATCGGCAACGGCCTGACCAACAAGGGCGAGGACATTCGCCTGCTCGACGACACCGGCACGGAGGTTGCAAGTATCTCGCACGACGATTGGCCCAACGACCAATCCCTCGTCCGCAACCCACCCGATGGAGATGCTTTCGTCCCGCACAAAAGCGTCTCGCCAACCGGAGCCCCTTTTTCCCCCGGACGAGCCACAGACGACGAACCTGAACCTGAGCCCGAACCTGAGCCCGAACCTGAACCTAAACCTGAACCTAAACCTGAACCTAAACCTGAACCTAAACCTGAACCTACCTACCCCCTCTTCATCAGCGAAGTGCTCGCCGACCCGCCTTCGGGTTTAGCCGGCGACGCCAACCGAGACGGCCAACGCGACGGATATGAAGACGAATTCGTCGAACTGTACAATGCCGGTTCAGCATCCGTCGAGATAGGCGGCTGGCGGCTGGGCGACAGCACCTCGTCGGACAGCTACTTCCAATTCCCAGCTAACGCCGTGATTGAACCCGGGTCGTACGTCGTCCTCTTCGGCGGCGGCACCCCGTCGGGCTTCACCGTGCCCGTCTATACCGACGACGGACGCATCGGCAACGGCCTGACCAACAAGGGCGAGGACATTCGCCTGCTCGACGACACCGGCACGGAGGTTGCAAGTATCTCGCACGACGATTGGCCCAACGACCAATCCCTCGTCCGCAACCCACCCGATGGCGACGCTTTCGTCCCGCACAAAAGCGTCTCGCCAACCGGAGCCCCTTTTTCCCCCGGACGAGCCACAGACGACGAACCTGAACCTGAGCCCGAACCTGAGCCCGAACCTGAGCCCGAACCTGAACCTGAGCCCGAACCTGAACCTGAGCCCGAACCTGAACCTGAACCTGAGCCCGAACCTGAACCTAAACCTGAACCTAAACCTGAACCTAAACCTGAACCTAAACCTGAACCTACCTACCCCCTCTTCATCAGCGAAGTGCTCGCCGATCCACCTTCGGGTGCAGCCGGCGACGCCAACCGAGACGGCCAACGCGACGGATATGAAGACGAATTCGTCGAACTGTACAACGCCGGTTCAGCATCCGTCGATATAGGCGGCTGGCGCTTGGGCGACAGCACCTCGTCGGACAGCTACTTCCAGTTTCCTGACGCCGCCGTGATTGAACCCGGGTCGTACGTCGTCCTCTTCGGCGGCGGCACCCCGTCGGGATTCACCGTGCCCGTCTATATCGACGACGGACGCATCGGCAACGGCCTGACCAACAAGGGCGAGGACATTCGCCTGATCGACGACAAGGGCCATGAGATCGATGTCGTCTCGCACGACGATTGGCCCAACGACCAATCCCTCGTCCGCAACCCACCCGATGGCGACGCTTTCGTCCCGCACAAAAGTGTCTCGCCAACCGGAGCCCCTTTTTCCCCCGGACGAGCCACAGACGACGAACCTAAACCTGAACCTGAACCTGAACCTGAACCTAAACCTGAACCTGAACCTAAACCTAAACCTGAACCTGAACCTAAACCTGAACCTGAACCTAAACCTGAACCTGAACCTGAACCTGAACCTAAACCTGAACCTGAACCTAAACCTGAACCTGAACCTAAACCTGAACCTGAACCTAAACCTGAACCTGAACCTGAACCTGAACCTAAACCTGAACCTGAACCTAAACCTGAACCTGAACCTGAACCTGAACCCGACTCTACCTACCCCCTCTTCATCAGCGAAGTGCTCGCCGACCCGCCTTCGGGTTTAGCCGGCGACGCCAACCGAGACGGCCAACGCGACGGATATGAAGACGAATTCGTCGAACTGTACAATGCCGGTTCAAATCCCATTTTGCTGGCCGGCTGGCGGCTGGGCGACAGCACCTCGTCGGACAGCTACTTCCAATTCCCAGCTAACGCCGTCATTGCTCCCGGGTCGTACGTCGTCCTCTTCGGCGGCGGCACCCCTTTAGGCTTCACCATGCCCGTCTATACCGACGACGGCAAAATCGGCAACGGCCTGACCAACAAGGGCGAGGACATTCGCCTGCTCGACGACAAGGGCCACGAGATCGATGTCGTCTCGCACGACGATTGGCCCAGCAAACAGTCCCTCGTCCGCCATCCACCGGACGGCGACGCGTTGGTAGCACACCAAGCCGCCTCGACGACCAAGGCCCTCTTTTCGCCCGGCCACACGCACATCATCCCCAAACCGGACTACCCCCTCTTCATCAGCGAAGTGCTCGCCGATCCACCTTCGGGTTTAGCCGGCGACGTCAATCGAGATGGTCGGCGCGATACCTATGAAGACGAGTTCATCGAACTCTACAACGCCGGCAACAGTCCTATTTCTCTCGCTAGCTGGCGGCTGGGAGACAGCACGGCATTGAAAAACCACTTCCAATTCCCGCCCGACGCGGTCATCGCCCCCCACTCGTATATCGTCCTCTTCGGCGGCGGCACCCCTTTAGGATTCACTGTGCCCGTCTATACCGACGACGGAAAAATCGGCAACGGCCTGACCAAAAAAGGCGAGGACATTCGCCTGATCGACAACAATGGCCACGAGATCGATGTCGTCTCGCACGACGATTGGCCCAGCAAACAGTCCCTCGTCCGCACACCAGCGGACGGCGGCGCGTTTGTCCCGCACACGACCACCTCGCCGATTGAGGCCCCCTTTTCACCCGGATACGCCCCAGCAGCGCGGCCTATCATCACCTACCCCCTCTTCATCAGCGAAGTGCTCGCCGACCCGCCTTCGGGTTTAGCCGGCGACGCCAATCGCGACGGTCGGCCCGACCCGTATGAAGACGAGTTCATCGAACTGTACAACGCCGGCCCCGCGCCCATCTCCCTCGCCGGCTGGCGGCTGGGCGACGCTGGGTCCCTAAGCGAGTACTTCCGCTTCCCGCGCAAAGCCGTCATTGCCCCCCGTTCGTACGTCGTCCTCTTCGGCGGTGGCAACCCCTTGGGGTTCACCGTGCCCGTCTATACCGACGACGGAAAAATCGGCGACGGCCTGAAAAACAGCGGCGAGTTTATCCACCTGATCAACGATCATGGCCACGAGGCCGCGTCCCTCTTCCACTCCACTTGGCCAGACGCCCAATCTATCGTCCGTACGCCACCGAATGGCGGCGCGTTTGTCTCGCACCAAACCGCCTCGCCGACCAAGGAACCCTTTTCACCCGGATACGCTCCAGAAACGCAGCCCATCATCACCTACGATATCTTCATCAGCGAAGTGCTCGCCGATCCCTCCGTAGGACGGGCTGGCGACGCCAATCGCGACGGTCGGCCCGACCCGTATGAAGACGAGTTCATCGAACTGTACAACGCCGGCCCCGTGCCCGTCTCCCTCGCCGGCTGGCGGCTGGGCGATGCTGGGTCCCTAAGCGAGTACTTCCGCTTCCCGCGCAAAGCCGTCATCGCCCCCCGCTCGTACGTCGTCCTCTTCGGCGGCGGTAACCCGGCGGGGTTCACCGTGCCCGTCTATACCGACGACGGAAAAATCGGCGACGGCCTGAAAAACAGCGGCGAAGCCATCTACCTAATCGACGGACACGGCGATGAAGTCGCGTTCCTCTCCCACTCCACTTGGCCCGCCGCCCAATCCCTCGTCAGCACTTCACCTGAGAAAGGAGTGTTTATCCCGCACCAAACCGCCTCTCCGATTGAAGCACCCTTCTCCCCCGGAATCGCCCCAGAAACGCAGACTGAACCAGATAAGCCCCAAATGCCACCCAAACCCATATATGCCCTCTTTATCAGCGAAGTGCTCGCCGACCCGCCGGCGGGTGCCGCCGGCGACGCCAACCGCGATGGCCAGCGGCACCCCTATCAAGACGAATTCATCGAACTCTACAACGCGGACTCCGCAGCCGTTGACATAGGCGGCTGGCGATTGGGCGATGCTGCATCGCTATTCACGTACTTCCTCTTTCCACCCGATGCCGTCATTGCTCCCGGGTCGTACGTCGTCCTCTTCGGTGGCGGCAACCCCTCCGGGTTCACCGTCCCGGTCTATACTGACAACGGAACTATCGGCAACGGACTAACCAACAGCGGCGAGGCCATCTACCTAATCGACGGCACCGGCGATATGGTCGCCAGCGTCTCGCACTCCACTTGGCCCGACGGCCAGTCCCTCGTCCGCACGCCAGCAGACGGCGGCGCGTTTGTCCCGCACCAAACCGCCTCCCCGACCAAGGCCCCCTTTTCACCCGGACGCGCCCTAGAAACGCCAAAAACGCCCAGCGCTTCATCAACCCACGCCCTCTTTATCAGCGAAGTGCTCGCCGACCCGCCGGCAGGTGCCGCTGGCGACGCCAATCGCGACGGCCAGCGCAACGGGTACGAAGACGAATTCGTCGAACTCTACAACGCCGGCCAAGATACTCTCACCCTCGCCGGCTGGCGGTTGGGCGACAGCACCTCGCCGGACACCTACTTCCGCTTCCCGCCCGACTCCTTCATTGCTCCCGGATCGTACGTCGTCCTCTTCGGCGGCGGCACCCCGGCGGGGTTCACCGCACCCGTCTATATCGACGACGGAAAAATCGGCAACGGCCTGACCAACAAGGGCGAGGATATCCACCTGCTCGACGACACTGGCACGGAAATCGCGGTCGTCTCGCACTCCACTTGGCCCGACGACCAGTCCCTCGTCCGCACGCCACCGGACGGCGGCGCGTTTGTCCCGCACCAAACCGCCTCCCCGACCAAGGCCCCCTTTTCACCCGGACGCGCCCTAGAACCAGCGTCCGAAGCACCTAAAATAGTATCTGCAATCTCTCTCCAAGTGTGGCCCAACCCCTTCAACGCCAGCATCCACCTCGGCTTCCACCTCCGCCATGCCGCCTCTGTCCACGTGGCCATCTACAACGTCCAAGGCCAGTTCGTGCGCTCGCTTGTGGACGCGCCGCTCCACGCTGGCACCCACCGGACGCGATGGGATGGCCGCGACGAACGCGGCCATGCAGCCGCCAGCGGCCCGTACTTCGCCCGCTTCCGCATCGGGCATGGCCCTCCGCGCTACGCCAAGCTCATCCTCCTCCGCTGAGAAAAAAAGCCCCATCTCCACGCAGGGAGACAGGGCTTCCACCAGTGGGCTTGGAAATACGTCAGTTTTGATAGGCTTGCTTAAACTCGCGCAATAAGGTCCGCATCTTCTCCACCTGTTCCACATCCACTGTCTGCTTGCACTTCATGGCCCCCCGGAGCATCTTGTGCAAAAGCACCAGCTTGCCGGTATATGCGGCCATCGCCTCGTCTCCTTGTTCTACTTCCTTGAGCCGCTGCGTCATAAAATACTGGGTGACGACGTGCTGGACTCTATTGGCGTGCTCTTCCTTGTTCGCCACCCACCGCGCTAGCTGATTCGCGCTTTGGGCATCGCTTTGGCCTGCTAGCGCAGTGATCTGCTTCATGGCCTTCTCAATGGTCGTGAGATCCTCCTCAATTGCGACAAAACGCGCCTCGTCCCCATAAATACCGCAAGGGATCTCGCAGTGTGCCAGCAGCGGCGCGGCTGTGGCCAAAAGACAAAAGGCGAGTAGAAGCATCAATTTTCCTTTCTTCACAAGGGCCTCCTTGGCAAAATGGTCCGTAGAGATAGGCAAGGCATTATAGGGCCATTTTGGCAGCGGGGCAATTTTGCGACCGGCCCTAATCGCGCCAAGTGCGCGAGTCCGCGCGGATGAGCCAGCGGTTAATCGCGCCATCCGCGTCCAAATCGACGGCTTCTTCTAGCTGCGCCTCAAACTGGTGGTCGGTCACTTGAATGACCGGCGGCCAGCGGAAGTGCTGCAAGACCCGCGCAGCCATGCCGAGCGAGTCCAGGCTGGACGCATAGTGGCCGCGCTCGCGGCGAAAGCTCTGCTGGCGATAGTAGATCCCGCGCAAGATGTGCTTGGCCTCCTCGGCGGCTGCCGGGCGAAAGGGCACCTTTTGCCGTCCGACGACCTCGGTGGCAAATTGCACGAACCCCCACTTTTCCGGGTAGTGCATATTAACCAATCCTTGCGGTGACCAGACCCAGTTGTCCGGGCTGCGGCCCTCTATTTTGACGTACTTGCCCACATCATTGGCTAAGGCCCATTGCACCCGCGAAAAGTTGATTCGCCATTGATCGCCATCCACGGGCGGCACCTTCTTGTGCGTGGCCTCGGCCAGCACGGCCCACGGAAAGGCCATCTCCACCGACCAACCCTGGTCCTCGTCACTGGGATCGTTGATGCTGCCCCACACGCGCACGGCTGTTTTCAGGCCAGCGATGTCCCAAGCGCTTATGAAGGGACCGCCGTCTCGGTATGGCTTGACCATCAACAAATCCCACTCCGTACCGAGGGCATTGATCTCAAACTCGTAGTACTGATGCGTATCGCCGTCTGGGTCGATAAAGACCTCGAAGTCGTTTTCTTGGTAGATCGTCGCGTCGCGCCTAGCGATTGTGGCCCACACGTGCGGCTCCTCCAAATCGGTGGCTATATATAAATACTCGTCGTCCCACAGCATTTTCGCCCGCGTTTGCAGATGCGGTGCTGGCCTGCGATCACCCTCGATATCGACGAACGGCGCGGTCCAATCCGCCCGCTGCCAAGACGGCTCGTCGAGGTTGCCGTCGATTTCTATAGGGCCGACCGTGCGATGCGCCACATAGGTCCGCGGCTCAATGCTCTCTACGTAGTCGATGTCAAAGCGCGGTTGCCCCTCGGCGACAGAGGCCAGCAAGGTCGCGCCCAACAAGGCCCAGTGCAACATGGCACCTCCTTTGTTCGCTTGTTTTCCAAGTCTAACGCTATTGCATCAATATATCACTTTGCGCTACTTTTTGACTGTGCATCGCCAACAGGGACTCACGCTATGACCGATAAAATGGCCCTCTACAAGAGCGGCATGAACAAATTCGCCCAGCAGGACTTCGCCGGGGCCTTGGACGACCTAGCCCAAGCCATCGGGCTCGACCCGCAATTTGCCGACGCCTACCAAGCTGTGGCGCATTGCCACGAGAAGTTGGGCGACCTCGACCAAGCGCTCAGCGCGGCGCAACAGGCCGCCGAGCACGGCCCCGACGACTTCCTCGTCCACACCAGCCTCTCTATGTTCTACCAGCGCAAAGGCATGATCGCCGAGGCCGAAAGAGAAAAGGCCATCGCCGCCCGCCTGCAAGCCGAAAACCCCTTGTAACCCATACATCCCAACATGCAACTCGGCCCTCACCAACTCAACCCCTTCAAGGAGAACATGCCCATCCTCACCCTAGCCCCGATGGCCGGGGTGAGCAACTGGGTCTTTCGCCTTATATGCGCGCGCCTCGGGGCGCGGCTGGTCGGGGTTGAATTTATCAACTGCCGCACCATCGGCATCCGCTCGCGCAAGAGCTTGCAGATGCTCGACTTTTCCGACGCGCCCATCTATGCCGACACGGGCATCTCGCTTCTGGCCGCGCAAATCTACGGCAACGACATCGACCTGATCGCCAATGGGGCGCGGGAATTCGAGCGGCGCGGCGCACAGGTGGTGGATATCAACTTTGGATGTTCCGTACCCAAAATCGTCGCCAAAGGCTGCGGCGCGGCCTATTTGCGCGATCTCGACCGGCTCTATCAAGCCGTTGAGCGCACCGTCAAAGCCGTCTCGGTTCCGGTGATCGTCAAGACGCGCCTAGGCTGGGACGAAGGGCAGATCAATATCCTCGAAGTGGTGCGCCGCTGCGAGGACGCCGGTGCCCAAGCCGTGGCCATCCACGCCCGCACCGTCGTGCAAAAATACAAAGGCCAGGCCAACTGGCACTGGATCGGCCGCGCCGTCGAAGCCTTCTCGCTACCCATCATCGGCAACGGCGATGTACTCACCCTCGACGACGCCCGCCTCATGCAGCGAAAAACAGGCTGTGCCGCGGTCATGGTCGGGCGGGCGGCCCTGGCCAATCCCTGGCTCTTTTCCGGCCGCAGCGGCGCAGCCCTCTCAGAGCGCATCAACCTGGCGCTGGAGCAGCTACGCCTGATGGCCGCGTACAAAGGCGAGCGCGCAGGCATCCGCGAGACGCGCAAGCACCTTGCCCTCTACTTCAAGAGCTTACCCCGCGCCTCCGCGCTGCGCCGCCGTCTGCTGACAACCCCTTCCTTGGCCGAGTTGGCCGATCTGCTAGCCGAGTGGAAAGAACCAGCCGCTGCAGAAGCCGACCTCACCCTGTCGGCGGCGGAAGCCGAAGCCCTCGCGTGGGGCGGGAACGGATGATAGACCGGTTATCCCCCATCCTGAAGCCCGGCGTGAAGTCTTTGGTCACTCATTAAAGGGACGGTGCCCGCTCATGGGACCAATCCTCCCTTCAGCGGGAAGTTGATATCATAGCGTGGCCATGGTATCATGGAAGGACCATTAGTTTGAAATCCCGCCCAAAATGGCCAAAATCAGGCACGGGAATTTAGCTCTGAGGCATCTAAGTAAAAATGAAAATCAAGTCCATTGACCTAGTCCGCGTCGAACGCCCCGACGGCCCTTCGTTCAGCGCCCGTTCCCAAGCCGGCTCGACGCTCTCCGCCTCGACGGCCCCTGCCCAGCAGAGCCAACCCCGCCGCAAGGCTTGGCCCACCGAAATTGAAGTAGCCAACCCGATGTCGCGCTTCCCGCGCTTCAAGCCCCGTCGCCAACTCTACGCCGCCCGGCAATGGCCCGGCTTCGCAGTCAAAGTTACGGCCGAGGACGGCACTTGGGGTTTGGGCACGGCGGCGGGTCGGCCGGCCGCCGCGGTCGTCGAAGACGCCTTCGCCCATATCCTCACAGGTGAGGACTGCCTAGCTATTGATAAGCTATGGGATATGATGTTCCGCGTTTCTAAACCCTTCGGCACCGTTGGCATCGCCACCGTCGCCATCAGTGCCGTGGACTTGGCGCTGTGGGACTTGGCTGGCAAGCTGCAACAAAAGCCCGTGTACCAGCTCATCGGCGGCCCGGCTCGGGAGCGGATCTTCACCTACGCCACCGGCGACGATGTCGATTGGTATCGCGAACTGGGCTTCCGAGCCTTCAAACTCCCTTGCCAATACGGCCCCGCCGACGGCTTGTGGGGCTTGGACCAAAACGAGCAGCGGGTTGCCGAAGTCCGCGCATTAATCGGCGACGACTGCGAGCTCATGCTCGACTGCTACATGGCCTTTGACGTCGAATACAGCGTCCGCCTAGCCGAGCGCCTCAGACCTTACAAGTTGCGCTGGCTGGAGGAGTGTTTGATTCCCGAAGACGTCAAAAGTCATATCAAACTCAAAGAGTGCCTGCCTTGGCAAACGCTGGCCAGCGGCGAACACTTCTACACCCACTACCCCTACCAGCAGATGATCGAGCATCGCGCCCTCGACGTGCTACAGCCCGATATCCATTGGGTCGGGGGACTGACCGCCTGTATCAAGATCTGCCATATGGCCGAGGCCGCTGGGCTTGAAGTCTGCCTCCACGGCGGGGGTCGCGACCCCTATGGTCAGCACTTGACTTGGGCGATGCCCAATACGCCCTGGGGCGAATACTACATCGGCTCGGATCCAGGAATCCCGCTGGAGGAAGTAGCCGAGCCGGGAGCGCTGGTGCCCCAAGACAGCTATCTGGAATTTGTACCACGGGGACCGGGTTTCGACCTCGGGATCGAGGAGGATTGGCTGGTGTCATTCGGGTCATAAGGCCGCTTGTCCAGACGACCGATTTTGCGTATTTAGCTTCTATTGATGTCTGTCTTCCGAGAGTCCTGCCCATGCTCCGCATCTTCGCCACCCTCTCCCCGCTTCTTCTGCCCGGTATTCTGTCGGCGCAAATAAGCACTTGGCAGTTCGGCGGCAGCGGCGGCCTTGCATGGTCGGCGAGCGATTCGGTCCGCATCTTCATCGACTTCGATTCCGTCCCCGGGGCCATCCAGCCCATCTACCGGACCTCTACCCAAACCGTCTTTTCGCACCTCGACAACGGGTCTCTCTATGGGCCGTGTTCTTCGTCGATGAACTCTTCCTCTACGTGATCTAAGAATTCGAAGGCACTTCGGGCAATCACCGCGGCTCGGCCGGCCCGGGGCACAACATCCTAGTCTCAGACGGCTCGCTGAGCGCGGGCACCGGCTGGGTGGTGCCCACGCTCAGCATACGCTACAAACTCAGGCCGCGCAGAATGCGTTATATGTTCTGGCACGGCCTGACCGATCGCGATTGGCTCGAATCCAAATGGGGCGAGTTTATGCTGTCCTCGCCGGGCGCAAGTAGCCGTCCCGCCCCGGTCACCGAGGGGTTGCACCGCCTCTTCACTCGGAACGGCCGCGACGTCAACGGAGCGAGCGTAGCCCTTGGCCTGTACGTCCTGCTCGTCGATCTCGGTGCCGACTCCGGCGACGATACGATGCTGCGCCCTATCGCTGTCGCCTATTAGGAGATCATCGCTACCACACAGCGGGCAAAAGGCTTGTTCCGGCCAGCGGATTTGCTCCAAATGGTCGAGGCAAGATCGTTGAAATGGTGATTAGATTCGTGGCTAATTCCCCTTTTGTTATGCTATAGATATAGGCAAACAATAGGAATAAGTTAAGCCTAAAAATACTAATTGCGCTTAAAATTCCACATACGGTTCAGACTCAATCGGCGTAAACGACTTCGGCGGATGTTGCTCCATAACATCCTCTCGCAACTCTACGCCCCAACCCGGTCCTGCGGGTGGCACACAATGTCCATCGAGCACTTCAATAGGTTGCGTAAGTACCTCGTTGTACAGATCAATAGACGACACAAAAATCTCTTGCAGCAAACTGTTGTGAACACACAGATCCAAATGCAAGCTGGCGATTGTTGAAATCGGCCCATTGGAATTGTGTGGGGCGATTGTTACGTAATACGTTTCAGCCATTGCAGCAATTTTCTTTAACTCAGTGATGCCGCCCGCATGACAAATATCCGGCTGAATAAGCCCGACTGCGTTCAGCTCCAACAGTGTACGAAAATCCCATCGAGTGTATAGCTGTTCACCCGTTGCAATTGGCACATTCACCTCATGGGCAAATTGCGCCAGCGCTTCTGGATTATCCCACAAAATAGGCTCTTCCATCCACGCAATGTTATAGGGCTCCAATTCCTGCGCTACCCGTCTTGCGCTCCATATATTTAACCGCGCTCGAATGTCAATCCCAATCTCGATTTGCGACCCCGCCACTTCGCGGGCCGCTTCCACAAGGGCAACGCCGTGCTGAATCCGATCGATCTTTGCCACTTGCGCGCCGCTAAATGGGTAAAACTTCAACGCCTCATAGCCCTGATCCACCACTCGTTTTACGCCCTCGGAAATCCCTTCAGGTGTGTTGTCCTTTCTCGGCCACCCATTGGCGTACATGCGAATTTTATCGTGCGATCTTCCACCCAATAATTCATATACGGGGACGCTCAATGCTTTGCCTTTGATGTCCCACAATGCTAGGTCAATAGCACTAATCGCACTCGTTGTCACCGGCCCTCCTGACCACGTCACCCGCCGATACAACGAAGTCCAAATCCGCTCAATCTCAAACGGGTTTTTGCCTAGCAGAAAACGCTTGAACGCCGCAAACTCGCCCATCAATCCGTCATCCTTAAACTGCAAACTCGCTTCGCCCCACCCGTAAATACCGGCGTCTGTTTCAATTTTCACAAACGTCCAATTGTTCCCACCATTCGATCCCATCCGCATTACCTGCAAGTCAGTAATCTTCATTTTTGTTCTCCGTCGTATTTAGTTAGTAGCCTTCATATCCCCATGACGTGGGTGAAAACCGCAGCCCAGCCATTGCCCCCGGTACGCACTTTGCTCGCTTTTGAGCGGACGCTTGCGCGCAGCCACAGAATTGGCTCGACCGGGGCGGGGGTCCAAACGGCACATGCGGTGGCCCAGAATAACGCCCGTGTCCGGCACGGTGAGGCAGGCACCGAAGGCCCCGCCTTGGGTGATTGCCCTCGGCGTCCGCAGCCGATACGTGCAAGGTTTCGGCGACGGCCAGAGGAGAGGCTTCCCACACTTGCTGATTGACCTGCTCGGGGAATTGCCCCAGGGCTTCGGCGCGACTGGAGCAAGTGCTCCACCGGCACATCGCCGACGTAGCGCAGGCGGTCGCGCCAGGCTTGTTTGACGACTTCGGCTAGCTGGTGCCAATACAGGGCTTGGTCGTCGGGCACCACGGGAAAGCATTCTAGCATGTGCAAAATCTGTAGGGCGGAGAGGCAGCCGTTGGGCAAAATTGGCCCGTACATCGGCACGTCTCGATAGGTGATTTGGTATGGCTCGGTGAGGCGTGGCTCAAAGTCGGCCATATCCCGGCGGGTGAGGGCACCTCCGTTGGCTTGGACATAATCGCCGATGGTACGGCCCAATTCCCCGCAGTAAAAATCGCGTACGCTGCAAGCGTATTCCTTTTCGTTGATGTCCTTGTTGTCGCGGCGGGCCGGTAGAATATCGTACATGTACTCGTGGGCAGTGGCTGGGGCTACGGCATTGGCGTCGAGCGACCAGACGCGGTCGGTGGGACGACGGCAGCCGACATATAGCCGCCGATGCCGTTGGATTGGGGCACCAACATGCAGCAGGCCAAACTGGGAGCCGCGGCCGCATCCATGGCGTTGCCGCCTTGGGCCAGTATCTGTGCGCCGCCTCCGGCTAGTACTTGGTGTCCTTCGATCATCTGGGTCTCCTCACAACAGGAAATTCCGGCGCACCACTACGCGGTTCCGAACCGCACCCCCGTCGGGATAATCCCCACGTCCTCCCCGCGCCGCATAGCCTCAGCCGCATCGAGTATGCTCGCCAAGTCGTGCTGGGGTACAAACCCCAACTTTTCCTTGATGTTCGTCAAATCCAACTCGAAGTAGTTCCAATCCGGTCGCCGCGCCTCGACGAACCCCAGCCCTAAGCGCTCGGCGAGATAGGGCACGGCCTCACCCCAATCGAACAGCGCGGCCCCGCCCAAGTTGAATACCTCGCCTATGGCCTCGTCCCGCTCCAGTGCCAGCACCAGCCCTTGGACGATGTCGCGCACGTCGGCAAACTGCTGCCGAAAGGGCCGCCCGTCTGGGTTCCGCGCCAGCAAGAACTGCTCCTCGCCCGTCCACAGCGCCTTGATCTCCTCGGCAAAGGCCCCTTCTTGGTCCTTGAACCGCTCGTAAACCGGCCCGAACAAAAACAAATGCGGCAAGCCATTTTCATCGAGGAATTCCCCCGGCTCAATAATTGTGGCAAAGCGCGTGGTCACCGACGGCATCCCGTATTGGAGGTGATAGCTCATCACCAGTTCCTCGCCGATCCACTTGGTCAGGAAGTAGGGCATCATCTGGTAGCGAGCGACTTGGTCTTCGCGGATCGGCTCTTCAAAGCAGCGGCCGTTGTAGGGGTTGCTCCAATAAATCGCCTCGGTGGAAGCATAGACCAAGCGGTGCAGATCGGGCGTTAGTTCTCGGATCGACTCTAGCACGTTGATGGTGCCCATGCCGTTGATTTCGAGGTATTCGCGGTTGTCGAAGGGGCCGGCAAAGGCCGCGGCAATGTGGTACACCGCATCGACTCCCTCGACGGCGCGGCGCACATCGGCGAAGTGGCGCAAATCGCCTTCGATGGTCTCGACGCGGTCAAAGCCGTCGAGTTTGTGGGCGCGACTTGGGTCGCCCGGATAGACGAATGAGCGGATCTCGTGTCCTTTGTCGAGCAGGGCTTTCGCCAGATTAGCTCCGACGCGGCCCGTGCCACCGGTAATTAGGACTTTCACGTTGCCCCCTTTGTCGTTAAGGGCGCAGGCAGGACGCCGCACCCGGATTGTAGGGGCAACCCTCGTGGTTGCCCTGGGCTTCTACATGGGCAGGGCGCTGGCCAAAAGTTTTTCCGGCGTAGCCTCGGCCCGTTCGTACTCGGCAGCGATCCGTCCTTCGCGCATCACGTACACCCGGTCGCACAGCCCCAAAATTTCGGGCATTTCCGACGAAAGGACCACGATTGCCAGCCCCTCGCGCACCAGATCGTCTAGCAATTGATAAATCTCGGCCTTGGCACCGACATCGATCCCCCGGGTCGGTTCATCAACGATCAGTACCTGCAAGTTTTCCTTGAGCAGCCAGCGGGCCAGCAGCGCCTTTTGCTGATTGCCGCCGCTGAGCTGCGCGATGGTCTGCTCTTGGTCGGGGGGACGCACCCGCAGGCGTGCGACTAACGCACCGACCTGCTGCCGCTCCATTCCTACCTGCACGTGGCCGGCGCGGCAGAACTGCTCTAAGGCCGCAACGCTTGCGTTTGCGCGTACGCTCTGCTGCGCGAAGAGGCCGTCGGCTCGGCGATCCTCCGGCACCAGCCCCAGCCCTAGGGTGCGTGCCCTCGGCGGTGCGTTTGCCGGCACGGGGACTCCGCCGATGGTAATGGTTCCAGCGCGGCGGCGATCTGCGCCCATCACGGCCCGCGCTAGTTCAGTCCGCCCCGCGCCCATCAGCCCGGAGAACCCGACGATCTCCCCAGCGCACACCCGGAAGGAAATATCCCGCACCCGGTCCGTGGTCAGCCCTTCCACTTCTAGCGCACCCGGTCCCGGCGTGCGAGCGGTCGCGGGAAACCCTTGGCCCAACGCCCGCCCGACCATCAGCGCGATGAGTTGTGCCTCATCGAGGTCTGCGGCTTGCTCGCAAGCGACGCGTTCTCCGTCGCGCAAGACCGTTACTTGGTCGGTCAGCGCCATGACCTCGGCGAGCTTGTGAGATACATAGATCACGCCTACGCCCTGCGCCTTGAGCCGGGCAATGAGCGCAAAGAGCTTGTCGATCTCGCGCGTACTCAGTGCCGAGGTCGGCTCGTCCATGACGATTACCCGAGCGTCGCACGCCAGTGCCCGTGCGATCCCGACCAATTGCTGCGCGGCTACGCCGAGGTGGCCGACCTTGGTCTGCGGATCGACCGCTAGCCCGACCTCGTCCAACAGCGTTGCAGAATCAGCGTAGAGCGCGTTCCACCAGATGCGCCCTCCGCGCCCGTGCGGCAGGCGACCGAAGAACAGATTCTCAGCCACCGACAGCGAGGATACCAGCTCTAGCTCTTGGTAAACGACCGCCAACCCGTGGTCTAGGGCTTGGCGCGGATGACGGATATCTACGGGCCGGCCTGCAATGTGGTAGCGACCCCGGTCGCAGCGATACACCCCGGCCGCAATTTTGATCAAAGTGCTCTTGCCCGCGCCGTTTTCGCCGACTAGCGCGTGAACCTCTCCCGGCTGCACCTCGAAATCAACGCCCTTGAGCGCATAGACGCCGGGGAAGCGCTTGTGAATGTCCTTTAGGGAGAGTAGCGGCGTCATGTTGGGGGGGCGAGCAGCCGCCGCAAGAGGCTCTGCTTGCGCCGGGTGTCCAGATACACGGCTAGGATAATTACCGCGCCGCGCGCAATATCGTGGTAGAAGGACGACACGTTCAAAAGCACCAAGCCGTTGGAGAGCACCGTCAGAATCAGAATGCCGATAAAAGCACCGCCGAGCGTACCCACTCCGCCCGTCAGGCTGATGCCGCCCAAGATCACCGCCGCGATCACCTGCAACTCAAACCCTAGGCCGGCATTCGGCTGACCGGAATTGAGGCGCGAGGCCAAGATAAAGGCACTCAATGCCGCCAGCACTCCGCCGAGTACAAAGACCAAGACGCGTGTGCGATCGACGGCCAAGCCCGCCAGCCGCGCCGCTTGGATATTGCCGCCGATGGCGTAGATATAGCGGCCGAGGATGGTGTGGTGCAGGACGTAGTAAAACAGCCCGAAGAGGACAAAGGTCGCCAGCACCGGGATCGGGATCGGCCCCAAGTATCCGGTTCCCACTTCGACGAAGCCTTCTACTTTGCCCTGGATCGATACCGCTTGGGTGCTGACCATGGCCGCACCGCGCAAAATCGCCATCATGCCCAAGGTCGCGATCAGGGAGTTGATGCTGGCCTTGGTGACCAACAGTCCGTTACACAGCCCGATGAGCGCCCCTACGACCAGCGTGGCGACCAGCGCTAGAGCCACGCTCTCAAACTGATTGAGTACAGCCACGGCGATAATCCCAGCCACCGCTTGGGTCGAGCCGACGCTCAGGTCGATCTCGCCGAGCAGAATGATCATCACCATGCCGATTCCGGCGATGGCCACCAGCGAGGCGTCGCGCAGCACGTTCTTGATATTGACGGCGGTAAAAAAGACCGGCGTCAGCAGGGAAATCCCCACGCAGAGCAAGACCAGCGCCAGCAACAACCCAGCCTGCTCGCTGTGGAGCACCCGCGAAAGAAAACGGCTCATTGCGGCATCAAGGCCCGCACCGCATCCACCTTAAGGGCGAAGGGTGGCTCGGTGCTCATGTCGTAGAAGCGGCCGAGATTTTCGCGGGTGACGACGATGGTCGGCGTCTCGTAGTGGTCGGGCAGCGCTTTGCCCTCGCTCAACTGCAAGGCCGCGTCTATGAGTGCTCCACCGACGAAACTCGGGAACATCGCCAAAGCCGCCGCATAAGGCGTATCGCCGGTGAGGGCCGTTTGTCCCACGGTGCCCTCGAAGCCGAAGCCGACCGCTGTCAGCGCTGCTTCGTCCAGCCCGGCCGCCTTGTAAGCGGCCATGCCGCCGGTCGTCGAATCGTCGTTGATGCCGTAGATCGCGTTGATCTGCGGGTTGGCCGTCAGCGCGTCCTGTGCTACCTTAAACGCCTTTTCCTTGAGGCCCTGTCCATCGACTTCTTGGACGATTGCATAGGTCAGACCCGAGGCGGCGAGCGCGTCCTTAAAGCCGGCGACTCGCTGCCGGCAATCCTCGAAGTTGGGAAAGCCGATGACGAGGATCTGGGGATCGAGTCCCTTGGCTTGGGCGTACTCGGCGAACCACTCGCCGGCCTTGTCCCCGCCGGCGTAGTTGTCGATCCCCACGTAGCTGTCGGCCCCGGGCACGGGGTTGGACTCGGTAATCACTTGTACCCCAGCCGCTTTGGCCTGTCGCACCACCGGCCCCATCGCCTTAGCGTCCACTGGCGACAAGATCAGCACCTCGACCCCTTGGACAAGCAGGTTTTCGGCCTTGGAGATTTGCGCCGCCACGTCGAGGTTGGCATCGGCGACGATCAACTCGACACCCAACTCGGCCGCTCGCGCCGTCGCCGACTTGCTGATGTTTTGATACCACTCGTGCGACATGAAGTTGATCACGTAGCCGATCTTGAGTGTATCGGGCGCGTCGTCCGCCGGCCCGCAGGCGATCAGCAGACTCAGTAGCCATGTTTTTTTCATAGGTGTGTCCCTTCTCTGCGGTCACATCCCCCAAATATCGATCTCGACCCCGCTATCCGACACCCGGCGGCAGTGGAACACTTTGTCGTCCCAACGCCGACCCGCACGTCGGTCGAAAATCACCAGATGACCCGCCTCCGCCCCGCAGCGATCCATGTATTCGGACGTCTGCGCCAACCCCGCGACGAGAGTCTGCTCCAAGCTCTTGTGCAGCACCTTGCACTCGACGACGAATCGGCGCGTCTGCTTCCCCTGGGGCCACACGATCAGCAAGTCCGTCCGCATTCGACCCAACCCATATTCCCGTTCAATTCGTCCGCCGCTGTTGACGACGCGCTGTAAGAAAGCCTGAAGCAGCAACTGCGGACCGGCTTCCTTGTACTCGAACCGCTCGACCCAGTGTTCGGAGTGCTCGCGGAAAAAGAATTGGAACGCCGCCAGCAGCTTGCCCACATCCAAGCCGCCGTCGCCATCCACATACCAAGCGGGGTCCTGCTCAAACTCCTCTTGCAACACCCACGTCAGTTCACGCGGCACCACCTCCGCGTAGATCGGATTGGCAAGGCGCAACGGACGATCTTGAGCGACCAGCCCCAGATCCCGCACATACTCCAAATCGCGGTCGGCAAAATGGCGCACCTCACCGCCGCTCAACAGCGGCTCGACCACCCGCCGCACCCGATCCTCCTTGAGCTTATCGGCTAACTGGTCCAGATGCGTCTCGCGCCGCAGGATGAGCTGCTCTTGCGCGGCGCGAATGGCTTCAGCCGTGACCGAGCGATGCCACGCCTCGGCAAATTCGCCTTGGAAGCAGGTCTCGTCGGCCAGCGCATTGACCAGCCACGGCTGCCCTTGGGTCTGCGTCCAGATCGTCTCCAGCGCCTCGGCGGTAAACACCTGCCCCGTCGCTGCGGTATGCTGACCCAGCAGTGCCAGCACCTCCGCCCGCGAAAAGTCGCCCAGACGCAGCGACCGCGCTTTGATATTGAACGCACTGCCGCCGGCGATAATCGCGTTTTCTGCGGTGGATTGAATGCGGTAATCGCGCACATCGCGCACCCCGCACAGCACCACGCTCTGCGGAAACCCTCCGGGACGGCGCACGTAGCCGGCCCGCAATTGCCGCAGCATCGACAACAGCGCGTCGCCGATCAGCGCGTCGATCTCGTCGATGAGTAGCACCAGCGGTTTGGGACTGGCCTCGGCCCAGCGCGTCAATGCCTCGCCCAGCGCACCCGGACCGTATTTCGCCAAGATGTCGAGCCAGATCGCATCGAGAAACTCGTCGCCCAGCGTCGAACGCGCCCAAGAAGCTAGTTGGCCCAAGATGACCTGCGTCGCCCGTTCCACATCTTCGCGCAGGGCTTGCGCCCCCTCAATGTTGACGTACACGCAGCGATAAGCCCCCTCGGAATTGAGCAGGTCGCGCAGCGCCAGCAGGGCCGATGTCTTGCCCGTCTGCCGCGGCGCGTACAGGACGAAGTAGCGTTTGTCGCGGATGAGCCGGCGCACTGCGGTGAGGTTCAGCCGCTCCAAGGGCGGGATGCAGTAGTGATCCTCGGCCACCACCGGACCGCTCGTGTTGAAAAAACGCATCGCGAGGACTCCTTATCCCTTGACCGCCCCAGCCGTCAATCCTTGGACAAAATACCGCTGCAACCCCACGAAGAGCGCGATTGGCGGCAGGCTAAAAATCAGCGACGCGGCGAATAGCTGATCGTATTTGTTGACGTATTGCCCCAAAAACGCGGCCCGCAGCCCCACCGGAATGGTCAGGGCCTGCGATTTGGTAAACACAAAAGCGAACAAGAATTCATTCCACGAAAGCAAAAACGCAAAGGTCCCCACCGCCACGATCGCCGGTGCGGCCAACGGCAAGACGATTCGGTAGAGTAGCTGAAGGCGATTGCAGCCGTCGATGAGCGCGGCCTGCTCTAGATCGGTGGGGATAGAGCGGAAATAGCCGTTGAGCAGCCAGGTGCAAAACGGGATGGCAAAGCCTGTGTAGATCAGCACCATGCCCACATGCGTGTCGAGCAATCCGAGCGAGCGAATCACCTGAAAGAGTGGGATGAGAATCGAAGAGCCGGGCAGCATTTGCGACATCACCACCACCATCAGCAACAAGGTGTTGCCGCGAAAGCGGAAGCGGGCAAAAGCATACGCCGCGCAGATGCTAAACGCGAGGGCAATCAGGGCCGTAGAAAGGGAAATCACCATGCTGTTGGCAAAGTACTTCCCAAACGGCCCGGTGTCCCACATCTCGACGTATGCGCTGAAAGTGACCGAGCGCGGAAAAACCAAAGGCGGAGTCTGCGTCATCTCGGAAAGTGGTCGCACCGAAGTCGTGACCACCCATATCAGCGGCATCACCAGCGCGAGCACAAAGACTGTGCCCAAGCCGTAGGCGAGATAGGCGCGGATTTTTTCTTGGGTTTTAATTTGCATCCCCGCTCCTCCTCTCCTCGCGGAAGAGCACGCGGATAAAGACGATGCTCAGCGCCAGCAAAAAGAGCAGCAGAATGAGCGCCGCTGCCGCGCCCTTGCCGAGCCGCAGGTGTTCGAAGGCGATGCGATAGACCGTAATAGGCACCACCTGCGTGGCCTTGGCCGGGCCGCCTTCGGTCATAATGAAGATCAGCGCGAAGTCGTTGACCATCCAGATGGTGGCGAAGAGAAAAACCACCCCGATCACGTGTTTGAGCTGCGGCAGCGTCACGTGGAAGAAGCGCTCGAACACATTGGCCCCATCGACGTGCGCGGCTTCGTATAGCTCGGAGGATGCGCCCTGCAAACCGGCCAACAGCATGATGGTGATATAGGGCATGAAGCGCCAGACATTGGCCACTACCACCGCACCGATAGCCGCGTCCGGCTGTGCCAGCCAGGGGACATTGGCGTCGATGAAGCCGAGGCTCAAAAGCAGGTGATTGACGAGGCCGAAGCTATCGTGGAAGAGCCAGCGCCACATATAGCCGGTCACCACCGGGGCAATGGCCCAGGGGATGAGCAGAAAGCCGGTAAAGACTGGCCGATACTTGCGGATCTCATTGAAGATCAACGCCATCCCCAAGCCCAAGACAAAGGCCACCGGCAGGGAGTAGAGCGTAAAGCGCACCGAACTCCAGATGCTGTTGACAAAGGTGCGGCTGCCGAAGAGCTTGGCGTAGTGAGTCAGGCCGATGAACTCGTCGCCAGCTCCGCGGAAGAGCTTTACCTTGTGCAAGCTCATGATCAGATTGCTGAACACGGGGTAGAGGATGACGACCGCCAAGACCAGCATTGCCGGCAGCAAGAAATAGTAAGGCGTCAGATTTTTGCGCCGCGCACTGCTAGTAATCACTCAACACCTCGTTTACTTCTTCGGCGGCAAAGTCCAACGCCTCCCTGGGGCTTAGCGAGCCGGTCAGCGCCATATTGACCGCGTCGGCAATGTGCCGCTGGATTTGGGTAATTGCCGGATGCCCCGGCCAGCCCAGCCCATTGGCACCGGCTAGGGCGAGCTGGTCCAAGTCGATGTAATCGGATTGTACGCCTTCGGCATAGGCCGCCTTCAGCGTGGGAATGCCCCCCATCGTCGGGTTGGGGTTGCGCCAGATCGGATGATCCAAATCCAGTGCCTTGACCACTTCCCAAGCTTCATTGGGGACCTTGGTATAGCCCGTTATGGCAATCATAATTACGTCGAGCAACGTCCGCGATTCGCGTGGCCCGATGTGCTCTGTGGGCTTGGGAACCTGCGCCAGCGCCAGATTGTTCAGATCGAAGTCGTAGTTGCCGTGGACGATATCCTGCCACCACGGCCCCTCAATCGACAGTGCCGCCTTGCCGGTTGACCAATGCGCGGCGTTCTCGTCGAAGCGATAGGCCGCGCTGCCGGCCGGCAAATAGCCCTTGTTTTTCATCTCCACTAAAAACTCCAGCGCCGCTTGCCCGGCCCGGCCGTTAAAGGCCGCGGCCGACCAATCCTCGTTAAAGACGCGCCCGCCCGCTTTGTACAGCAGCGGCAAGAAGCGGTAGGCCGTGTCCAGATTGACGCCTCCAGGCATGGTAAAAGGTTCGATCCCCGTACCCGCGAATTTCGGGCCCAGCGCCAGCATCTCATCCCAGGTTTTGGGGACATCAAGTCCCATCCGCGCCATAATGTCGGTGTTGACCGCCAGCACGAAGGGCAGCATGGTCACCGGCAAGCCGTAGTGTTTGCCGTCGTATTCGACCAGTTCCCAGACATTGTCGAGGATGCGCTCCTTGACTTGGGGGAAATCAGGGAAATTCTCCAGCGCGTACAATCCTCCCAACTCGCCGAACTCCACCGAATACTTGTGATGCACCCGCACAATATCCGGCCCATCGCCGACGATGGTGGTGCTTATTAGGCTCTCGCGCTGCGTCGCCCAGTCGCGGAATTCCAGCTCGATCTGGATATCGCTGTGCGCGGCGTTGAAATCGGCCACGGCCTGTTGCACCCATTCGCGCAGACCCGGCACCCCGCCGAATTCCCACAACACCACCGTAGTCGGCTCGCCGGGACGCGGGCGGTCGTTGCCTCCGCAGGCGACTAGGCCGACAAAGAGCAGAACTAGCATTCTTTTTATGTACATAGCCGAGCAGTATATAAATAGAATGACGCGTTGGCCAGCAGGGATGTGCAGGTCAATACCAACGGGAAGTAGTAGTTATTGGACACAATGTGCCTGCTGCAGCCACCGATCCTGCTCCTTCACCCCTCCGAACATCCACATCGAAATCAGTACCGGCTCGCCGGGCACCCTTTCTCGATCCGTGGCGCAGCCGCTAGCAAGCAACCCTGCTAACGCGCCAAAAACCCATATCGCCATCGTGCGTTTCACGCCGATTTATAGTACCCGATGCGATAACTGCCCACAACACGGGCTGCGCCCGCTGGACACATCGGGCCATATTCTGTAATAATGAGGGCCAACACTCACACCCTAATACGGCTTATGCAAAACATCCTCATCACAGGGGCTACGGGTTTGATCGGCACGGCCGTTGTCGCCAGCCTGCACACTCGCTATAACCTGTGCGCCCTCAACCGCCGCCCGTTCCCAAACATCAATTGCCATCAGGCCGACATCGGCGATCTCGGCGCCATTCGGCCGGCCTTTGCCGGGATCGATGCGGTCGTCCATCTCGCCGCCCACATCGCCAACGACCTGCCGGCGATCTTCCGTGCCAACCTGCAGGGCACCGGCCATGTTTTCGCCGCGGCCCGCGAGGCTGGGGTGCGCCGCGTCCTCTTTGCCAGCAGCGGGTCGGTCATGGGCGGTTACGCGACGCGCTCCCCATACAAGGAGCTTTTGGCCGGCGAGTACGACCAAGTGCCTGCTACTTGGCCGATGCTGACCGCGCAATCGCCCCTGCGGCCAACGGGCCTGTACGCGGCCAGTAAGGTCTGGGGCGAAGAGCTAGGCCGCGAATACGCTTCGGCCTACGGAATGTCCGTCTTCTGCCTGCGCTTTGGCCGCGTCAACCCGGAAGACCGCCCGACCCATTCCCGCGAGTACTGCGTCTGGTGCAGCCAGCGCGACGCAGTGCAGATGATCGAAAAGTGTCTTGCAGCCCCTCTCGACTTGCCCTTCAACACCTTCTTCGTCAACTCGGACAACGAATGGGGCTATCGCGACTTAGAGCACGCTCGCCGGACGGTGGGCTTTGTGCCTGCGGACCGAGCCGAAGACTACCGCTGAGGAGAAACCCCATGCTGCTTTTTGCTCTAGGCGCGATTGTGCTCGCCGCCTCTGCCGCGTGCGCGGACGTGAACATCAATGTCCCCTTATTGGAGGCGGCCCCGACTGTGGACGGCGACCTCGCCGAGTGGAAGGACCGCGCCCACAACGACGGCGTCTGGGACATGCGCCGCATCAGCGAGGCCCGCTTCTACCGCCTCGATCGCGGCGCGCGCAACCGCCTCACCGATCACGGCGGCGAGCCGCACCTTGAAGACGACTTGAGTGCCCGCTACTACATTGCTTGGGACGCGCAAAACTTCTACTTAGGGGCCGAGGTCCGGGACAACGTCAACGATCTCGACGACCCCGATCCGGCGGACAAGCGCTGGTATTTCAAGGATGCGATTTGCTGGTTTATGGAAGGCCCGCGCGACCGGGCCAACGAGCGTTTCGGCCAAGGCGACAATGCCTTCTGCTTTGTGGCCGACCCACAGCGCACCCCGCAAAACGCTTGGTGGCGGCACGGCGCACCCGGCCAGAGTTACATTGAAGAGCCGATTCCCACAGCCGCTTGCGACTTTGTCGTACGCATGGATCCTTGGGGCCGGAGCGCGGCCGATTTCATCTTGGAGGCTCGCGTCGAAATGGCTCCGACGTTTGGTCAGAGCGACCCGCGCTGGCAGCCGCCGCAAGTGGGCGACGAATACAGCATGGAAATCGTCCACACCGATCCGGACGGCGGCGCGTATGGCGGCCACTTTATGATCTATGGCAACGGCGACGACGACAATACGTGGGGCCGGATGATCTTGGTCGGCCCGCAGACGCCGATTGGGCGGCTCGCCGAGTAGGGCGTATTGCTTGAGCGGCCCGCAGGCGTCCGTAAACCGCACATTCAGCGACGAGAGAGGAGGGTGCTATGCTAAGCCCCAACCCAGCCGTCAAGTTCACCTATGAGGACTACCAGCATACCCCGGAGGATAAGCGCTACGAGTTATTGGACGGAGAGCTGATTGTGGTCCCTGCGCCCAACCTAGAGCACCAGAGAATTGACGCTAGGCTAGGAGTACTACTCTACACATTCGTAGAGCAGAGAGGCTTGGGCGAGGTCTTTTTTGCGTCCTGCGATGTGGTGCTGTCGAACACGGACGTGGTACAGCCGGACCTACTGTTTGTCTCCAACGAGCGAGCGCACCTACTACTCGGCGGCGATAACGTCCTCGGTGCACCGGATTTGGTCGTCGAGATTTTGTCCCCGTCCACCGCTGGGCGAGATCGGACGCTCAAACGCGCCCTGTACGCCAAGCACGGCGTGAAGGAGTACTGGCTGGTCGATCCAGACGCCCGGACGGTGACGGTTCTACGACTCGGCGGGAATGCCTTCGAGGTGGTAGCCATCTATGGCGAGGGACAAACGATGACCTCGCCCACGCTTACAGGTTTCGCCGTTGACTTAAACGCGATTTTCTAGAATCCACCTCGTAAATGCTACCGACTGCATAGTAACAGCGAGCGACCACAAGGGTCGCCCCTACAGGGCTTCAAATCCAGTTCATTAAACGCGGTACGGATTCTTTATTTAACAAGGAGCAACACATGCGTAGAGTAGATCAGATCGGCTGGCAAGCCCAGAGCAAAACCGGCGTCATTGCAGCCGGTGGTGCCAGTGCCGTAGCCGCCGGCATTGAAATCCTCGGCCAAGGCGGCAATGCGGCCGATGCCACAGCCGGTGCGATCCTCGCGCTCAACGTCACCGACCACGGGGCCTGCTCCATCGGCGGAGAAGTGCCGGTGCTCATCTGGGACGGGCGCGCGGTCAAGTCGCTGTCCGGCCAGGGGCGTGCGCCGCTGTCGCCGGAAGCCATTGCTTGGTACATGGAGCACGGCATCCCGGACCACGACATCAAGATGGCCCCGGTGCCCTCGGTCGTGGATTTGTGCATTACCCTCTTGCAGCACTACGGCACGCAGAGCTTTGCCGACATTGTCGCTCCGACCTTGGCCCTGCTCGACGAAGGCGAGGAGGCGTGGCACTCCCGCTTGGCGCGGACGCTGCGGCGCATGGTGGAGGAAGAACTTCGCGCCATCGGCGAGCGCGAGGAGAAGCTGCAAGCGGCCTGTGATCACTTCTATGGCCGCCGCGCCGAGCACGGCGATATAGCCGAGGACCTAGAGGCGTTCTACGTGGAGCAGGGCGGATTCTTGCGCCGCGCGGATCTGGCCGCCCATAAGACCTTGATCGAAGAGCCGGTGGCAGTCGATTACCAAGGCTACCAAGTGTACAAGTGCGGCCCTTGGACCCAAGGCCCCTATCTGTGCCAAGCCCTGCGCCTGCTCGAAGGGTTTGATCTCAAAAGCATGGGGCATTGCTCGGCCGACTACGTCCACGCGGTCGTCGAAGCCATCAAGCTGGCTATGGCCGACCGCGACGCACACTACGGAGACCCCCTGTTCGCGGATGTGCCCATGGACGCCCTGCTGTCCGACGACTATACCCGGCTCCGGCAGCCTCTGATCGACATGGGCCAAGCTGCGCTGGACGCTCGCCCCGGCGACCCGCTCGGCATGAAGGCAGCGCAGGAGAGAGGCGCGTTCCGGCCCGGAGTCGGCGGCACGACCACATGCGTAGTGGCCGATCGCTGGGGCATGGTCGTATCAGCTACGCCGAGCGCGAATGTCTATCACGCCGGCGGCAGCGGCCGCACGGGCGTCTCCTATGGCAACCGCCTGCGCAGCCTCAACACGACTCCCGGACACCCCAACTGCATCGCGCCGGGCAAGCGGCCCCGCATCACCCTGACCCCCACGCTGGTGCTCAAAGACGGCGCACCCGTGTTGGCCATCAGCGTGGCCGGCGGCGACCTCCAAGACCAAGCGGCCTTGAACCTTTTGCTCGATTTTGTAGAGTTTGGGATGCGGCCGGCCGAAGCGGTCGTTGCGCCGCGCTTTGCCACCGCCCACCACGAGGACTCGTTTGACCCCAACCCGGTGCGCGAGCAGACGTTCATCGAGGCCGGCTCGCTGGCCATCAGCTCGGCTGTCGATGGGCAGGTCCGAGACGAACTGGCGCAGCGTGGGCACCAAATCGAGGTCCGCAACGGCCCCATCGCCACTCCGGTCATGCTGTGGGCCGACGCAGGCACGTACTACGCGGCTGGCGACCCGGCTGCGGGCCGCCATGCCGCTGGGCTAGATGGGGACTAGGCGGCAGGATTGCGGCTGCGGTGTCTTGGAACCATATTGTCCGCTTTGAATCCCGATAAAATCGCCTCTGAAGCTGGCTTTTTTATGACGTCGCCTATTGCGGCCCCCCCTACATATCGAGAAGAGCATCCTCGCCAAGGCGCGGCCAGCGGCCTCACGCTCCGCTCCTTAGTGCTCGGCGTCATCCAAGTCCTCATCGTGTGTTTGGGCGCCCCCTACGCTATATGGGTCTTGGGGTCGTCCGAAATCACCTGGTCGTTTTTTCCGATTGCCGTTGGCTTCTCGTTCTGCTGCCTCATCCTGCTCAACATCCTGCTCAAGACGATCAACCCCGGCTGGGCCTTGCGGCCGGCCGAGATGATCACGGTCGTCGTTATGGGCTTGGTGACGACTGGCATTCCCATCTTTACGATGGGCTACGTGCTGTCGATCCCGACTACGCCCTATTACTTTGCCTCGGCTGAAAACCAGTGGGGCACGTACGTGCTGCCCTACCTGCCGGCGTGGCTGTTGCCTTCTAACGACGGCTTGGCCATGACTTGGTTCTTCGAGGGGCTACCCCTCGGTGAGCCGATGCCTTGGGGCACCCTGCTCGATGCGTGGGTCATGCCGCTGTTTTGGTGGCTGAGCTTTATATGGACCTTGTACGCGGTCTGTTTTTGTATAGTCGTCATATTGCGCAAGCAGTGGGTCGAACGCGAGCGGCTGGCCTATCCGCTGATGGAAGTGCCGCAAGCGCTCGTGGCGGACGCCGATGGCCCTGCGCGGGTGCCGGCTGTCTTGCGCAACAAGGTCTTTTGGATGGGGGCGGCGATCCCTTTGTGCATCGTCTTGTGGAACATCGTCGGCTTTTTCTTTCACTTCTTTCCCAAGATCGAATGGCACCATCCCATCCAGATCGCGCACGGCTTTCCCACGATCAACATCCGCTTCTACTTCCCGGTCGTCGGCTTCATGTATTTCGCCAACCTCAACGTAACCTTCAGCATCTGGTTTTTCTTTTTGCTGCTGCTGGTCGAAGAGGGCCTGTTTAATCGCTTTGGCATTGGCGTGACCGAAGCGGACAACTTCGTGTGGGGCCTGCCATCGACCTCTTGGCAGTGCTGGGGGGCTTTTGTGGTGCTGGTGTTGTGGGGGCTGTGGATGGCGCGCGATCATCTCAAAGATGTGGCGCGCAAGGCGTGGAATCCCGCCTATCCGGTTGATGACCGCCGCGAGCTGATATCCTATCGCAGCGCGGTCGTCGGCCTGTTGGTCGGGGTCGTCTATATGCTGGCGTGGCTCAACAAGGCCGGCATGGAAATGCCGGTGGCGGCGTTTTTCTTGGGCGGCGTACTCATCGCCTACTTGGGCATCACCCGCTTGGTAGTGCAGGCCGGCGTCTTTTACCTGACGACGCCCGTGGTCAGCCAAGCCATGACTATGATGACCCTTGGCACGAGTGCGATTTCGCCGACTGGCTTGGCGGCCTTGGGGATGAGTTATGGGTTCTTCAGCGATGTGCAGTCGATTTTCATGCCGTCGGCTGCCCATGCCTCCCGGCTGCACGACGCCATGGGCATGAGCCGTCGCGGCCTGTGCTTGGCCATTGCGCTGGCCCTATTGGTCGGCTTTGTCGCCGCCATTGTGTACGTCATTGCCATGGCCTACGAGCAGGGGGCCTCCAACTTCAACTCCTGGTTTTTTCGCGTCTCCTCGGGCGCGGGGGTGCGCTCCTTTGACGACGCAATGAGCAAAATCAAAACCCCGGCCGATTTCCACGCGCAAAAGTTAGGCTTTTTCGGCATTGGCGCGGCGGCGATGGCGGTTTTGACGTTTATGCAGTATCGCTTCCCGTGGTGGCCCCTGCATCCGGTGGGCTTGGCCATCTCCGCCGTCTGGATGGTGCGCAATCAAGCGGCGGCGATCTTTGTAGCATGGGCGGCCAAGAGCCTGATCATGCGCTTTGGCGGCATCGAGCTATACCGCAAGGCCGCGCCGTTTTTCATCGGCCTGATTCTCGGGCACTTCTTCGGGGTGGGGATCTCGTTTATCGTCGATATGATTTTCTTCCCCGGCAACGGCCACCCCATCCTCCACGGCTGAGGATTTTGGATTTAATGGGTTAATTTTTTAGATTCTACACTATGACCACAGAGACAACCAAAAAGACCGACCAAACGCTCGAACTCGTCGTAGAGACCCTCGTCTGCGCACACCCCTTCGAGCAGATCGTTCTATTCGGCTCCCATGCTACGGGTCATAGCCAATGGGACAGTGATTTGGACTTACTCGTAGTCTGGCAGACGAATTTGCCTCCGTTGGAGCGCGCCCTTGAAACGCGTCGCCTGCTCGAAGGCATTGACTGTCCCTTGGATATTGTCGTGTACACACCCGCCGAATTGGACTATTGGAAAGAAGTTCCGTCTTCGTTTGCGTACCAAGTACTGGCCGAGGGCACCACCTTATATGAGCGAATCTCCGCAAAAAATCCTAGTGGGGCAGTGGATCAGCCGGGCTGAAAATGACCTGTTAAACGTCAGGAATAATCTGGTGGCCCAAGAAATACCTTGGGATACGATCTGTTTCCACAGTCAACAGGCGGCCGAAAAGTACCTCAAAGCCGTTTTGGTGTTCTATGCTCAGCCGGTCCCTCGCACCCACGATCTAGAACATCTGCTGGGCATGGTCGTCCAGTGGATTCCCCAAGTCCAAGAGCAACGGGAGGCGTTGCGCTGTTGCCAGCCGTTACCTAGTCGAGACGGTCGAAATTGTGGATGAGCCTCAAGGTCGGCGTTCACTGGATATTGCCCAAGCCATTCGCCGGGATTGCCGCGCCTACCTGATGAAGTTGGAGCCAACGCTTTTTGACCAATCGACTGCTTCTGATGCGCCGCGCCCTTCTTCATCGGCCCGATTGCCGGCTACTTCCTCGGCGTTGGCCTTTCCTTCCTCGTGGATGTAGCGTTTTTCCCCGGCAACGGCCATCCCATCTTGCACGGCTGATTTACAGCAAATCGTACGGGATGACGAGTATCTCGTCGCGTAGCTGAAAAACCTCTTCTACGGGGGCAATTATAATTCCAGGTCCGTGGCGCAGAGTTGGATACGTCTCCCGGAAGGCCATAATGCCCCGCGCATCTGCTTTGGTAATGCGTGTGCCGCTTCTGATTTTCACCGGCCAGAAAATCCCATCTCGCTCCAGCAACAAATCGGCTTCGGCACCAGCGAGGGTGCGCCAGTGATAAACTTGGGGCGGCATGGTCAAGCAGTGGAATTTCCGGTGAATATCCAGTACTACATGCGTCTCGAAAAGCGGCCCTAGCAGGGGATGGCCAGAGAGGGCTTCGGGCGAGGAAATTCTCTGGAGGAAGGCGGCTAACCCTGTGTCGGTCAGATATCCTTTGGGTTTGCCGCTGATCCGTTTGATTGTGTTGCCGTGGTAGGGCGGTAGTTCTAGCCATTGGTAGGTCGCCTTGAGGATATTCAGCCAGCGCGAGGCCGTCTGCGGGGTGACGCCGATTTCGCGGCCTAACTGACTGTGATTGATCTCCCGCGCCGTCAACGCAGCGCACAGGCTCAGCAGGCGCAAGAATTGTTGCTGGTCCTGCACGCTGGCTAGGCTTCGCACATCGCGCTCAATATAGGTACGCACGTACGATTGCATGATGCTGATAATAACATCCGGCGATTGGTCCAGCGTCCGGGGATAGCCGCCGCGCCACAGCACCTCAAATGCGGTCCGCAGCGGTGCGATGTGCGGTACCCTCGCTTGGTGGTGCAAGTCCGGCAGCGCACCACCGGCCTGTAGTAAAAGCTCTAACCACACGGGTTCGGCTCGGGATCCCCACCCTTGGCGCTCACTCAGGGTCAAAGGGCCTAAATCGAGCACGACGGCCCGGCCCGCAAGGCTCTCGCTTACATCGCGGAGCAGTGCTAGGTTTTGCGAACCGGTCAGAAAATACTGTCCGGGTGCATCGTTGCGATCGACGCGGCGCTTGATAATTGCCAGCAGTTCGGGCGCGTACTGGATCTCGTCGAGAATAATAGGGGGCGGGTGCTGGTTGATAAAAAACTCCGGATCCTGACGGGCGTTGCCGACATCAATCACCGGGTCAAAGGTGATATGTGGCATGAGGGCACCGCACAGATGACCAAGCAGCGTACTCTTGCCAACTTGGCGAGCACCGGTCACTAGCAGGACGGGAAAAATTTCTTTATAGCGAAGAATTTTGGTCTCTAAGTGACGATTTCTGTAATTCATGCTTGTAAATTAATGATGTGATCATCATTTTACAAGCTCGGTAGCCCCTTCGGCTTCCGCTTGGCTCGCCCACTTCACGGCCATAAGGCGGATGCGCGGAAGGATCGTTTGCTGAAGCTGCCAGCGGTACCATACTTATGCACGGGTAACAATTATCATTGACGACGGTGTTAAAGAGGTAGTAATGCCGGAAAAGACCAAGCCTCCAGAAGTCTAGGGACAACAAGCAGATGAAAAACTACCGGCGCTTAATTGCGATCGCGGCGTTCCTTTTGGCCGTGCGCCCAACCTTTGGACAAGCCCCCCATCCCAGCGACCCCTACTTCGCCCTCGACCGCGTGCTCGATGTGGCCATTGAGATGGCACCCGAAGATTGGGACCGCCTGCGCGCCCAGACGCGAACCTTCGCGGATATACTCGGCGGAGCCGACTGCCTCGACAGCCCCCCGGATGACATCTTCTCTTGGTTTGAGGCGACCGTGACTGTGGATGGCGAAACCCTTGTGCAAGTCGGCGTCCGCAAGAAAGGGTTCTTAGGATCGCTGAGTAAGGTCAAACCCGCGCTCAAGGTCCGCTTTGACAAGTTTATCGACGGTCAGCTCCTCGGCGGCGCGATGAAACGCCTGACGCTGAACAATGCCCAGCAAGACCCATCCATGCTCAATACCTGCATGGCCTACCACATCTTCACCGCCGCCGGCCTGCCAGCGCCGCGCTGCAACTTTGCTACCGTTGCGGTAAACGGCGAGAACCTGGGCTTGTACGTACACGTCGAGAGCATGAAAACCGCCTTTTTAGAGCGAAATTTCTCCGATCCAAGCGGCAATCTCTACGAAGGTACCGTCAGCGACTTCCGCCCCAAGTGGCGCGGCACTTGGCAGAAGAAAACCAACGAGGCGGAGGCAGACTGGTCGGATATCGACGCGGTCGTCTCCGCGCTGCAAAATTCTTCCCCGGCCGGCCTCGAAGCCCTCGCCGACGCCATTGACCTCGACCACTTCCTCACCTTCTGGGCCGTCGAAGTGCTCATCGGGCACTGGGATGGGTACGCTGGCAACCGCAATAACTTCTACGTTTACCGCGAGCCGGATGCGCCTTTTGTGTTCATGCCTTGGGGCGCAGATCAAGTTTTCACCTCGACCGATGGTCCGTTCGACGATTTTGAGTCGCCGCCTGCGGTCATGGCGCACGGGGCCATCGCCCACCGTTTGTACCGCGACGACGCGATGCGAGCCGTTTATGTAAGCCGCCTCAAGCAACTGCTCGACGCGGTGTGGAACGAAGAAGAGTTACTCAACCTCGCAGACGAGATGGCGGCGATTGTTCAGCAGCACACGCTGGCCAAAAGGCGCGCCCATGCCGCTCGCGACGCAGACCGGGTGCGCCGGTTCATCCGCGGGCGGCGGGCGGTGATTTTGGCCGATCTCGACCCAGAGCCGCCCGCTTGGCCTTGGCCGCTGACCGCGGCCGACATCTGCTGGCCGGAAAGGGGCGCGTTTGAGCTGCGCTTTGAGACGACATGGGGGTCGAGCGCCAGCGAGAATCCGCTGGGGGAAGGGACGGTCTCGTTCACCCATTATCAGCTCGACGGCAAAGAGCAGCGCTTCGAGCGCTCGGGTGCCACCGCTGGCTTTGAAGAAGGCGACGCCCAAGAAGAGGAAGGCTGGGATGGAACCTTGGGTGCGCTCGACGCCAACGGCAACGGCGTTTTCGACCAAGAGGACTACGATGCAGCCATCGCGCTAGGCATCGAGGAGCTTCCGCCGTGGGAGGTGATTCTGGCCTTTGATCTCAATGGCGACGGAGCCATAGACCGGGGCGAGTTTGAGGACGCGGAGGAAGGCGAGGCCGAGGAAGGAGAAAGCTGGGATGAAGCGCGTGCGTCCATCTCTATCGTCAGCCTCGGTCAGGACGCAGCCATAGACATACTCACGGCTACGCTGCCGATTGACCGAGTAGCGAGCGGTGTCAGCCTAGCCATCGACATGGATGCGGTCAGTGGCTACCACTTGTTGTTGTCGGCCCCCGGTCCCCCGGAGCAGTTTGACCTAATCGGCAAGGGAGGGATTGAGTTCGACGAGGCCAGCACAGAACCGGGCGCAAGGGTTGCGGGCCGGTTCTACGGCACTTTGTTCAGCCTTGAAGGAGAGACTTCGGCCGAAGCAAGCGACGACAGAGCGGCGACAGACACTGGACTGATTATCAACGAGGTCGCCGCCCAGGGCGATCCGCTCGATTGGTTTGAACTATACAATGCCTCGCATGAGCCGATAGAGCTTGCAGACTTGGTGATGGCCGACGATCTGACGGACGAGAGTAAGCGCACTCCCTTCCCGTCCGGCACGGTCATTGAGGCGGGGGCCTATCTACAGGTTCAGCTAGATAAAGATGGGTGGCCCGGCTTTGCCCTCGGCCGCGACGAAGAGCTGGGCATCTGGACGGCAGATGGCGCACTAGTTGCTAGCGTCAATTGGGAAAAAGGCCAGGCCGACGAGGGAATGAGTTGGGCGCGTCTGCCTGACATTACGGGCGACTTTCAGACCGTAAATACTCCTACACCGGGTGCTCGGAATGATATCCAGACGGCTATTGCCGAGCAGACCGCAGGAGTGCCCGAGGCGTTTGGGTTGCACGGCAACTGGCCCAATCCGTTCAACGCCAATACGGTCATTGCCTTTGACGTGCCAAGGACCATACCTGTGCATCTGGTGGTGTACGACGTGCTCGGACGCCGCGTCCGCATTCTGCACAGCGGAGAGACGCTGACGGCCGGCCACTATCGCACTCCTTGGAATGGCCGCGACGACGAGGGTCGGCCGGCTGCCAGCGGCGTCTATCTGTACCGACTCACCGCCGGGGAGGACTTTGCTATGGTGGGGCGGATGGCCTTGATCCGCTAGCCGATTTTGTACGGGTAACGCTTATAACTGGCAAGGTGTTAAAGTAAGCGACGCCGGAAAGAGTACGGGGACGGACCACTGACTCCGAGGGAACGTGAATCCATTGAGAGCGATCATAACTTTAATTATGGCGGTGGCTGTAATGGCCGGCCTACACAGCACGTCATGGGCGCAGACCCAGCTACCTCAACGCACTAGTACCCTCAGTGGGTTCGTCCGCGATAGCAGCGACGGCGAGCACTTGCCCAATGCCGCGGTCGCCATCGCTGTTGAAAACCGAGCAATGGGTGCGCTGAGCAACGCCGAAGGCTATTACGCCATCCCGGATATCCCGGCGGGGACTTGGGTCGTTATTGCGTCCTACATTGGTTACACAACCCACCGCGACACGCTGGCACTGACCGCTGGCCAAGCCCTGAGCTGGGATATCGAACTGGAGCGGCAAGTGCTGGAGATGGGGGAGGTCGTCGTGGAGGCCGAGGCGACCGAGACGGAGAGCGAAGTGAACCAGCGGCCGAGCGTGATTGCCCTGCAAGTAACGGACTTACAACAGATGGCGGCCATGGCCGAGCCGGATCTGCTGCGCAGTTTGCAACTGCTGCCGGGCGTGCAATCGGCATCGGATTTTAGCAGTGGACTCTACGTGCGCGGCGGCGGCCCCGACCAAACCGGCATCTTGCTCGATCAGATTCGGCTCTACAACCCGTCGCACGCCTTCGGCTTCTTCTCCACCTTCAACCCGGACGCTATCAAGGATGTCACTTTCTACAAGGGGGCCTATCCGGCCCAATACGGCGGCAGCCTGAGTGCCATCCTCGATGTACAAAACCGCGATGGCAACCGCCGGAACTTTAGCACCAGCGGCGGCATTAGCCTGATCTCTAGCCGGCTTATGAGCGAGGGCCCTCTCGACCAAGGCTCTTGGATGGTGGCCGGTCGGCGCACGTATATTGATCCGGTACTTAGGGCGGTGCGGCGGAGCACCGACGAACTCGATGGCCTCGGCTACTGGTTTTACGATGTCAACGCCAAGGTGAACACCCAGCTTGGTCCCAACGACAACATCATGCTCAGCGCGTACGGGGGCAACGATCATCTCGACATCAGCGTGAGCGATAACAGCACCTATAGCGACAGCACCAACACCTTTTCCTTTGGCAATAGCTGGGGCAACGAGGCGCTGACCGGGCGCTGGACGCATGTGTTTTCGCCGGTGCTCTTCGGGCGCATGATCGCCCTGTATTCCAACTATCAAAGCGACATCACCCTCGATTTTTTTGGTACGCCTATCGCGGTACGCAATCGCGTACGGGATGTCTCTGTCAAGGCAGACCTCGACTACTTCGCCGCGGCCGATCACACCCTGCGCACTGGGGCTGGCCTTACATTCTTCCGCTTTGATTACGGGGTCCGCTTTGATCAGTACAAATACGATCAGGCCCTCAGGCCCTATCTCTTGTCGGCCTATATCCAAGACGACTGGCAAATGACGCCGCTGACCGAGGCCAATCTGGGCCTGCGCGGAACCTATTACGAAGAGGGCGGGCACCTGTCGCTCAACCCGCGCTTTTCGCTGAGTCGCGTGCTGCAAGAAGGCTGGCGCGTCAAGCTGGCCGGGGGCAGCTATCGACAATACTTGCAACTGGTGTCGTCGGAGGGCTTCAGCGGCGGCGACCTGTGGCTTCCCCTCGACGAAACGGTAGAACCCGGGCACTCCTATCAGGCGGTTTCGGGTTTGGAGTGGGAGCCTTCCAACAGCTATCGGTTCAGCCTCGAGACCTACTATACAGACTTGACCAACCTCGTCGTCTTCGACGAGGAGCGGGAGCAAAACGATGAGCAGGAAACCTCCGAGGACGTGTTCAAAACCGGCGGTACCGGCTATGCTACCGGGGTGGAGCTATTTGTTGAAAAGCGCCGCGGGCGTCTCAGCGGCTGGCTGGGCTACACCCTCGGATGGACGCGGCGGATGTTCCCTGATATTGATGGCGGCCGGACCTTTCCGCCCAAATACGACCGACGCCACGATGTGTCGTTGACGGCGACCTATCGCTTGGCCCGCTGGACTTGGACCGCCAATTTCGCGTACGGCACCGGCCAGGCCTACACGCAGGCCGCGGCCCGCTACACCCTGCGCGACCCGGCCTCTGACCGCCCCGTTGACCGACTGCTGGCGGCGCGGCGCAACACCGCCCGGCTGCTGCCCTACCACCGCTTGGATATCGGAATGCGGCGCACATTCGGGCTGTTTGGCGCGGATGTCGATTTCTATCTGCAGATTTTCAACGCCTACAGCCGCCGCAACGAATGGTTCGTCCAGTACGATCCCAACGATTCTACCGAGCAACCGATTGTAGTTAAGATGCTGCCCATCGTGCCGACCTTCGGCTTTGACTTCAGGTTTTAAGCCATGTACCGCTACCTACTGCTGCTACCACTGCTGCCACTGCTGTCTTGCAGGGCCCCTGGGCCGCTGGCAGCCGACCGCGACCCCAACGAACTGTTTGGCCCCAGCGAGGCCAACCTCATCGTCGTCGATGCCATTCTCATCGTCGATGCGCCGCTGCCGCCTGTCATCCTGCGGCGCACGGTCGCTCCCGGTAGTTCCTATTTGGCTGCGGCAACGGTGCTGGAGGGGGCCACGGTCTCCATCCACAGCGGCGACGCGGTGTTCAACTACCGCTCCGACCCGGCCGCGGCCGGCCGCTACCTGCCGCCGGACGACGCGCCGATGGTCGAACCCGAGCGCCTGTACGAGTTGCGCTTCAACACCGACGACTCTTTAGAAGTGCGCGCCCAGACCCAGACACCGGCGCGTATCCGCATCGACGAGTTGCGGCTCTTAGAAGACGACTTAGAGACCGAGCTGCAACGGCTCAGGCTGTTTTCCGAGATTGGCGACGGGGTCTATAAAGCCGCGGAAAACCAGTTGGAGTACGATAAGGGTGTGCTAGAAGCCCAATTTCACGCCGATGGTGTCGCTATATCCTACCAAGTACGCGCAGCCAACCTAGAGCGTTCCAGCCCGCTGTTGGTTGACGACGACTGGATTGAGGACCTCGAAGACGAAGACTTTGAGCTCGAACGCCTAGAGACCTCTCCCCTGCTGAATCTGGAAAGCGGCATACTCTATCTGCCTTGGGACGGCATCTACTATGCCGGGCGCTATAAAATCAAGCTCTTTGCTGTCGATCAAAACTGGTTCGACTTGGTCCGCACCGACAATGTGGATGCGGAACGGGGCAGCGGCGAGGCCGGCCAGAGCTTTCAACGGCCGCTTTTCCACGTCGAGAACGGGATCGGCCTGTTTGCTTCCGCCGCAGTGGACTCCTTCGGCTTCTCTGTCCGAGCGCATTAGTTCAAGGTCGAACCACGCGGCCGTCGGCCCGGCGATCCTCGGCCGCATAACGCCCAATTTTGGGACAAGCCGCCCACAATGGGGCGCGATTCAGGGAGAAAGATAATGACACGCTCTACTTCTTGTCTGATCTGTATTTTTTTGAGTGCAACCTTCAGTTTCTCGGCTCAGGCGCAAGCAACTGACCTCAGCAAAAGTTTCGGTATTGGAGTTCAGGGAACTACACCTGCATTTGGTGGAATTAGTTTTCGCTATACCGGACTGGCGCCCGTATATCTGCAAGCCGTTGGACGTTTTATTCTCAGGGATCAGGATAGCGACCACATGTTAGGTGCTGGTATTTCATATGCTATATTCGAGCACCAAAACAAACAGAACATAGCCCGACTTTACTTCACCTTAGAAGGTGGCTGGCGATATAAAGAAAAGCAGAATCTCCGTACCACAACGCTAGGAGCTGGACTCGCTTTTGGAGGCGAGCTGGTGTTTTCACTTGGGGGAATTCCACTCGGCTTAAACGTGGAAATCGGTCAAGGGTTTGGCAGAGAAAAAGCCAGGTCTCAATCTAAGGGTCTTGCTGGCGTTTACGTAGGATCGGGCATACATGCCTATTTTTAACTCTCTTTCGCAGTGCCTGTTCTCCATGCTGGTTTTTGGAGTATGCCTATCGAGCTTCGCGATGCCTGCCGCCGCGGAATTCACTTTCGAGCAGTACGAGGTCGTCACCAGCTCGGCGAAACGCCAGACCGTTTTGACGGGATTTCTTCTCGGTGGCGCTAGCGCGGAATTGGCCGTGGTGAGCATCGACGACAACGGCGACCGCCGCTTGCGCATCTACGCGTTCGGCGACGGCACCTCGGTGCCGATACTCGACGCAACGCTGCGTCCCGAAGTGTTGTTTGTCGATGTGGCCAATATCGGCGGACGCGACCGCCTGATTGCGTACGAGCCCGATCGTCTGAACTGGTTCGAGCCCGAATCGGCGACGGAACATGCGCTGGTGGCGGTGACTTCCAACTTCGACCCGCCTCGCAGAGACGAAATCCCCCACGTAGACGTCACTCGGGACGTGAACGCCGACGACCACGACGATCTGGTGGTGCCGGACGTCGATGGCTTCTGGGTGTTCATCCAGGGGAACGACGGCACGTTCGCGGATCCGGTGCAGCTCGGGCCCCCCACCGACATGAGTGGGATCTACGGAGCCGACGGATATCGGTACGACCCTTGGTCTCAGGGCCGTGTCCACCAGATGGACTACAACCGAGATGGTCGCAGCGACCTAGTGTTCTGGAACGAGGACCACTTTGAGGTTCACACCCAAGACGAGCGTGGGCTGTTTGCCCCGGTGGCCAAGATCTTCACTACCGATGTGGCATTCGACTCCGACGATCTCTCCTCGCTTGCCGCGGGAGACATGCAGGGGAAGGTACTGCACTCGTTAGCCGACCTGAACGGCGATGGCGTCGCCGACTTGGTGGTTGTCTCGTTAGAGGGCAGGAGCATTTCCGAAAAAAGTTCCGCCTACGAGGTACATTTCGGCGCGCCAACGCCCGATGGTGGCACCATGTTCGCACGGAGCGTCGACATCGCGTTCCAGTCGGACGACAGGATCCAGCTCGGGATGGACCGGCACGACTTCGATCGCGACGGCCAGGTCGACTTGATGCTCACAACCATCGAACTCAAGTTCCTCAAGGGCAGCCTTTGGAAGACCATCAAAGGGTTCATGGGCGATGACATCCGGTTGGCTCTCGAGTTCTACCGCGAGGAGAGGGGGCACTACCCCGACACACCAAACGCCATCCGCACCATCGCGCTGGACGGTGTGCCCAGCCATCGCGAGCCGGGGTCGGTGTCCTTGGACATCGTGCTTCGAGGGGCGACGCACGAACGCCGAAAGACACAAAAGAGTTGGCCGCGCGCGTTCAACTCGACCTTACTCATCGGGGATGTGACAGGCGACGGCCGCTCAGATCTGATCATCGGGCAGCACCCTAGGCACTTGGCCGTCTTTGTCGGCGTACCGGGGCCGGGCCTGTTCTCCCGGCGGCCTCAAGACGTTGCGGTCGCCGTGCCCAACGACGAGGAATACACTTGGCTGGTGGATCTCAACCGGGACGGCAAGCAGGATATCCTCATGCACCACCCGTTTACTCTGCGAGATGCACACGGGGCCCCGAAACGGCCGCCAGGAACCGAGCCGCACCAAGTGACAGTGCTGATCGCCCGCTGAGCAAAAGAGAACTTATTCACTGAAATCGAATAGAAAGCGACTCATGTACCTCCTCGAGTTTGTCGTGCCCGGTAGCCTTTTCGCAGCAGAGGAGAACGACCTTTTCGCCCAGACAGCGGTGGGTGGTTTATCCAGTTTCAACCAATCCACCAGGCCTCGACTCTAAGGCCGCACCACGCTGCCGTCGGCCCGGCGATCCTCGGCTGCGTAAAAGGCGCGCACCTGATCCCCGACCAACAGCTTCTGCGCTTTCTCTTCGTCGATGTCGATCCCCAGCCCTGGCTGGTTGTTGGGATACATGTAGCCTCCTTCCATGGTCGCGTGCCCGGGAAACGCCTTCAACTCTTCTGGGCTGAAACCATTCTCCTCCTGAATCCCAAAGCTGTAGCTCGTCATATCGAGGTGCATGGCCGCCGCTTGGTTGACCGGATCGTTGTCCCCGCCCTCCTGCCAAGCCGTCTGCACGCCGTAAAACTCGCAGAGCGCGGCGATTTTGCGGCAGGGGGTGATGCCGCCGCCTTTGGCCACTCGCACGCGGACGTAGTCGATGAGGCGCTCGCTGATCAGGGGCAGGTATTCGTGGACATTGACGAATAGCTCGCCCATGGCCTGCGGAGTGGTGCATTGCTGGCGCATGAGCCGGTACCAGCCGATCTGCTCTGGCGCGAGCGCGTCTTCAAGGAAAAACAGCCGATAAGGTTCCAGCCGCTTGGCCAGTGCCACCGCGATTTGGGGTTTGAGATGCTCGTGGACGTCGTGGGTGAGCTTGGGGCCAAAACCGAGCTTGTTGCGCAAGTACTCGAACATCGCGGGAATAGCCTCTAGATAGGCTTCGTCGTCAAAGGCCGGTGTCGTCGACCAAGCGTTGCGCGGCTTGATCGCATTTTCCACGAACCCGCCGCCGCCATAGCCACCGAGTTGACAGCGGATTACCGGCCAGCCTTCGTCGATATAGTGCTGTACGTCATCGGCGAGTGCCGCGTGGTCGCCGCCGCCAGCGTGGGCATAGCAGGGGACCGCCGCGCGGCAGGCTCCGCCTAGCAGCTCGTACACCGGCATCCCGGCCTCCTTGCCCTTGATGTCCCATAGGGCCATGTCAATGCCACCCAGCGCGGCGTTGAGGATGGAGCCGCTGCGCCAGTAGCCGCTGTTGTACACGCATTGCCAGATGTCTTCGATGCGGCTGGCCTCGCGGCCAATCAGCAGCGGCCCCAAGCTCTCTTCGAGGGCCGTGGCGACGGTGGCGGCGTGGTTGTGCTCGCTGGCCGAGCCGATGCCGTAGAGGCCGGGCTGGTCGGTGATGATTTTGACGATGACCCAGGTGCCGTTCTGGCGGGTGCGGATGCAGCGGACTTCCTTGATTTTGGCCATTGGCCTTCTCCTTGCGCGAGTTTGAGATTAGAGTACTCTATGGATCGGTTGCCGTCGCAGCGACTGGGATAGGTAGTACCGAGCGTTAGAAACTAAAAATGACATCGGCAGACTACTGCATCAACCACCTCGGCCCCGAGGTGGTGAAAGTGTTTTGCAAATGAACTTCAATACCACCAACAGCACGTTTCGCCAGTTGATGGGCAATGGGATGAGTTATCGCGTACCGCTGTTCCAACGCGACTATTCTTGGGCTCCCGACGAATGGGATGACCTGTGGCAGGACCTTGTTGCGCTGTTCGGCGAGGACCCAGAACCCGCTCATTACATGGGTTATCTAGTACTGCAATCGGCGGACAACAGGGCGTTCGACATCATCGATGGACAGCAGCGCATGACCACGCTGAGTCTGCTGATGCTGGCGGCCGTGGCGCATCTGACGGACTTGGCCGCGCCGGCGGACCCGGCGGACCCACAACATCGGCGCGCTGAGCAGTTGCGTAGCAATTATATCGGCTATTTGGACCCAGTGAGCCTAATGCCGCGCTCCAAACTGACGCTGAATCGGCACAATGATAGCTTTTACCAGAATTACCTAGTCCCCTTGGAGAGTCTGCCGCAAAGAGGATTGAACCCATCGGAACATCTCCTGCGCCGGGCGTTTCTCTGGTTCAGAGATCGCATCAAGGACCGAGCAGGGGACGACGGTGAGTCGGTGGCGCGCTTTGTCGATGTCGCGGTGGATAAGTTGTTTTTTACGATCATCACCGTGACCGACGAATTAAATGCCTTCAAAGTGTTTGAGACCCTGAATGCTCGCGGCGTGCGCTTGTCTGCCACCGACTTGCTGAAGAATTACCTGTTTTCCGTTGTTTCGCATGATAATGCGCACGAATCGGATATCAACAACTTGGAGGACCGCTGGGAGAGTATAGTCGGGCTGCTGGGCAGTGAGAGCTTTCCCGAGTTTTTGCGGGTTTTCTGGAACAGCCGCAACAGGCTGGTGCGCAAGGCGGACTTGTTCAAAACCATGCGCAGTGCCATCGGCGATAGAGCCAGTGTGTTTCAATTGATCCGCAATATGGACAGGTACGCACGGGTATATTCGGCCCTGTGCCGCCCGGAAGATGGCTCTTGGGCAGCCGAGGAGCGCGCAAGTCTGGCCCAGCGTCAGCCTTTAGCATTATTGTTGGCGGCGTTTGAGCAATTCGAGGAACGCGACCGCGCCGGCTTTGGACGTTTCTTGCGGGCTATCGCGGTAGTATCGTTTCGGTATAACGTGATTTGTGGCCGCCAAAGCAACGAGCTGGAGGTTGCGTATAACCAGATTGCCCGCGAGCTATCGACAGGTGAAATTGTCAGCGCGAAAGCAGCAATTGCAAAGCTGCGGCCAGTCTATCCCAATGACGCGGAATTCAGGGCGGCGTTTGCAGGCAAGGCACTGAGAACAACCAGTTCCCGCAACAATAAAGTCGTGCGCTTTATACTATTTCGGCTCGAAGCGCAGTTGTCGAGGCAGCCCCTTGAATTCGAGAGCGCGAAGTATGGCATTGAACATGTGCTGCCAGAAAATCCAAGTGCCGACTGGCACCAGTTCAGCGATCAACAGCGGGAGGCTTTTACCTATCGTCTAGGTAAAATGACTCTCTTGACGACCGCAGACAATAGCGATCTGGGCAACTCGGGATACGCCGCAAAGCGATTGAGTTACCAAAAGAGCGACTTCGCAATAACGCGCAAGCTGGCAGAAGAATTTGATGATTGGACCGTGGAGAAGCTCCGCTCACACCAAATCTGGATGGCAAAGCAAGCCACGGGCATCTGGCGGGTCAGTTTCTGAGCGAGCAAAATAAGCCCCATTGCGATGGGCGAAAAACCGCTTTTTACTGCGAGGATACTTAATGAGTGCCTTCCAACCCTACGCTTCTTTAGAACGCTATATTGGCCGCCGCCTCTTGGCGCTGCTGGCCGCGCTGGCCCTAACCGACCTTGTGATTTTGCTGAGCGCGTCGCTGAGCACCGCCTTGATGAGCACGGCTTCCGGGACCGACGTGGTCCGCGCCCGCGCTATTGAAATCCTCAACGACGAGGGGCAACCCGTGCTCGTAGCTACGGCCGATGAGCGCCAAAACGGTGCTTTGTGGGTCGGGGCTGGCAATGGCCAGGGCGGGGTTAGTCTCAGTACCGACGCAGCCGGCCAAGGCTTGCTCGTGGTCAACACGGCGTCCGGCGCGCCGCTGGTCTCGGTTGTAAGCAGCGACCAAGAGGGAGGCGCGTTACAGGTGTACAGCGCCGCGGGCGATCAGTTGGCGTATCTAGGCGCGAGTGAGATCGGTAGCGGCCACTTGGCCCTGCGGAGCGCGTCCGGCAATTTGCTAGTCGCCGCGGGTGAAGACGAGGGCAGCGGCCTACTGATGGCCAACAATGCCAAGGGCGTCAACGTCTTTCTCGCCGGAGCCGATTCGTCGCAAAACGGCGGCCTGTTGATCAACAGCTACACCGGCGACAACCTGATCTACGCGGGTGCGGGTGCTGGCGGCCACGGCGGTTTGCACGTCAACGCCGCGAATGGAACCCACCTCGTCTTCTTGGGGGCCGACGCACAGCGCAACGGCGCGGTGGGGATTTGGGACCGCAATGGCGCGGGTCGAGTCTTGCAGGAGTAGCGTTTGAATCCACTGTGCAGAAGTGAGCAAACCACGGACTTTAGCGACCGACGCCTTGGGCGATCACCGCCGTCCGCGACCGTCTTCTGTGCGGTTGCCTGTGCCGTTCTCAGCGCGATTTGCTGGCTGCCTCTGGCGAGTGCCGACGAAATTCGCTTTGCCTCCCGCCGCGACTGGCAAGCCTGGCCGCTGCCCGGCACGGTTGAGTTGACCCCACAGGGTGCTCTCAAACCCGTCGCTATCCGCCGCGACATCAATGCCGCCCTCAATGCCGCGTCCTTTGGCGGCGGCATCCGCCGCGCTGGTTCCAACCTACGAGACGCGCCGCTGGTCATGGATGGCGACCGCTCCACTGGCTGGCATCCACATCTGGAAGATCCCCCCGCAAGCTGGACCCTTGAGGTCGATTTGGGCCGGGGCGTCTCCGCCCGCCGCGTCAAGCTGATCTTCGATCCTCAAGGCCCTGCTCCGTCGCTTTTTGACCTGCTGCTCTCCACCGGCGAACACGCCGTTGACGAGGTCGATAATCCCATAGCTGGAACCGTCATCTACCGCTGGCGCGAGCGATTCAAGGAGAACGCCCGCCACGAGATTACTTATGAACTCGACCAGCCTTTCCACACGCCAATCCAGTACGTGCGCTTGGACCTGCTCGCCCTCGAACCGAACACTCGTCTCCTCGAGATCGAGGTCGAAGCGCTGGGCGATAATCTGGCCTTGGGAATGCTCCAACGCGGCGGCAACCTCGAAGTGGTCCTCGACGCGTTCGTCACTCAAGACCTCATTCCGCTGGGCAACGCCCAAGTGCTCATTGACGGCGATCTCTCCACCCGCTGGTTCGTGCGGCGCACCATCCAAGCCGAGCGCGATGTCTTTTCGCACATCATCCTCGACTTGGGTGCCACCTATTTTATCGACAAACTCAAAATCGTCGGCGGCGTAGTCGTCCGGCCCGGCGGCGGCATCACCGCTGGCAGCGGCCGAGTCATTGACTTCTTCATCACCCGGCGCTCCTTTGGGTTCAATTTCTACGAGGTGCTCGGTTCCGATGGCTCGGTGGCACCCGATGGCACCCTGATCTGGCAGAAGTACTATTCTGGCACTGCCAGCCAACACGTCAAAGAAGTAACCGGGGCCGCCACCCACGAGTTCGGGCTGGTACCCACTCGCTTTATCCGGGTGCTGTGGAAGAGCTGGGACGCGAGCAATCGCTGGGTCTTCCGGGGCTTTGCCGAGGAGCTTCAGGTGTTCGGCGAGGGCTTTCCGCAGAACCTAAAATTTCGCTCGCACATCATGGACTTCCACAGCCCCAAAAGCCTCAACGCCCTAACTTGGGAGGCCGACATCCCGCCGGGCACCCGACTGGAACTACGCAGCCGCTCCGGCAACGAAGTCGAAAACCTGCTCACCTATCGCGACAAAAACGGCAAGCAAGTCTCCAAGAGGCGCTATGACAAGCTGATTCCCAGCTTCAAAGGACCTATCGACACTTCCCAGGTCATCGGCGACGACTGGAGCGCGTGGAGCAAGCTCTACGCCTTCTCCGGCCAAGGGTTCCAGTCGCCCTCGCCGCGGCGCTACGCTCAGCTACAGATGCGGATGATCACCGCAGACCCATCGGTGGCACTCCAACTCGACGCGCTCAGCATTGCCTTCAGCGACCCTTTATCCCAACGCGCTGTGAGCGAAATTTTCCCGACCGAGGTTCTGCCGGGCGAGGAAACCGAGTTCCGCTTCTTCTTGCGCCCGCGTGGGACTAGGGCCTCCGGGTTCGACCGCCTCGTCTTGGAGACGCCGACGCCGACGCGCTTTATTCGCGCCTTGGTCAACGACGCGTCCTTAGAGGTCGCAGATCAGCCGGTCGAAGCTGGCTTTGCGGTGACCTTTCCCCAGCCCCTGCGCGACGACGATCTCGTCGAATTGCGCTTTGCCGCCCGGGTCTTCCAGCAGTCCACCCCCTTCGTCCTTTCTATCCAAGACGCTCGCACCGAGGACGCCAGCCGCCAGCGCGTCGATCCCGGGGATGCTACCGACCAAGTCGCCAGCAGCACCAACGTCGTCGGCCTTCCCGTCGCCCGCGACCTTCTGCTCAACATCGTCTTCGACACTGAGGTGCTGACGCCCAACGGCGACGGCGTAAACGACGCATTAGCCATCCGCGCCGACGTGATCAACATCCTCGAACCGCGCCCTTGGCACCTGCGGCTCTACGACTTGGCCGGCCATGCGCTCGTCGAGCACTCCCAAGCTGTTACTGCGGGTGCCCAGCACTTCACTTGGGATGGCCGCGACCAAGCAGGACAACTGATGCCGCCCGGCCTCTACGTGCTCGAAATCCACCTCGATGGAGACGCGCATCAGCAGCGCGTCCGGCGCGTGGTCTCAGTGGTCTATTGAAGCTCTATTCTGGCGAATAGGTAGGCACTAATCTGCGTGATCGTGAGCCACTGCCCGGCACCCAAAGGGCCGGGGTTGATACTAAACCGCAGAGAAGGGAAGGACTGTTTGATCAGTGATCCGTTCCATCCGCCCCCTTGGCGGTGGGTACCCGGCGACGGGCCCCGGAACATTGACGCGGGGGACCGCGCGGGCCCGGACGAGGGCTACGGGCCAGCCGAGTGAAACTGAAACCTGAATTCCCAACCGTAAACTAGGAAATTCCGTGGGACGAAAATGTACATGGAATCGTCTTACGGGAGTGCATGGCTTAGAGGTTTGTTCGTAGGAGCCCACCTAAACAAAAATTTCATGGTAAGCGTTAGATTTGCTCCCTCCGTTTACAAAATCCACCACAGATACGGGGATGAAGAGAGAAATAGTTTATTCATTAGTAAGCCAAATCTGGGAAGGGATGACTGCGGCATTACCAATCGCCAGCAGTACGGCAACAGAGGTGAGGAACGGACTGGTTCGCCAAATAAACGCCAGCAAACGTGGCAGGAGACTCACAAGGGTAGATAGCCGACTTATCCGTCACTCACACCTAATGACCGCCCTCAGTACAAGTAGCAGTCGGCGACGCATTGGACGATCTCCGCCACGGTCGTCTCCGTGCCCTTAATAGCATCGTGTACCCGGTAGTGCCACGGCTCACTCCCCAACCCAGCGCGCCAATCTCGAATGGCCTCGATATTGTCCTCGCCCGCCTTTTGCAACTGATTGAGACGGCCGCGCACCAGAGCTTGATTTTCCACATCCGCTAGGTCGAGAGTGGCCATTTGTTCGGCGACCCAATAGACGCCGCGTGCCAATTCCACATAGGACTGCACTACCCGCGTCTCGTGGGCCAGATCCGCTTCCCCAAGCCCCTCGACAATTTTCAAGGCCCGGTCGCAGATCGCGGCTTTGGCGTCGAAGTCTTCGACCGTGAGATAATAGCGGAACATGCCCTCGCCCAAATAGGGCCGCTGCCGCTGCCGCACCATCTGTGCGGCTTTGCCCCAAGAATAGCATATCGGGAAATCGGAATCGTACACGTCGAATTCCACCGGCCCCATCAAGGTGGCCCACTCGGCCACAGCCTCTGGATGGGCATAGCCTTCCTGCCGGGCCCATGCCAAGGCGAATTCCGCCTCGTCGCGGCCTTGCGCGTTCCAAGTCCACTCGGCCAAGGCGTGGATATGAAGCTGCAAATCTGGCGCTCTGGACCGCCCCACGCCATCATGCCATAAGCCCCACTATAGCCCCGCCGCACCAGTTGGCCGATGTAGTCCCGCAAGCGGTGGGCCGAGCGCTGCGGCACCTTGAACTCGGGCGTATCCACTTTGCCGTTGGCCGCAATAGGCACATCGTAACTGGCGATCCAGCGCCCTTCAGCCGCATAGTGGTCCAGCAGCGGATTGGCCATTAAATCGCGAGGCCGATGCAGTACGCGCTCCAACTCGGTGGCGCAGGCCCGCTCAATTTTTACCTCTGGCGGCAATTCGTCCAGCACTCGATAGTTGTGCACGGTGGTGGTGGTCGATAAAAAGATGCGAATCTGCAAATTGGGATAGTGCTTTTGGGCCCGCCGCCAAGCCGCGACAAAAGCCCGCGCCTCCAGTGCGAACTGCCCCACCGCAGTGCATTCCAGACAGCCGCACTGCCCCGGCCGTTCGCTCAACCAGCAGCTTATTTCCCCGGCCCCCTGCCCGGCGATATCCTCCATCCACTCTTGCAGAATTTGCACCAATAGCGGCTGCGAAGCGCAGGGAACCCGGTGCTGATTGCCTGCCTTGTGGGCGAAATAGCGCCCGGTCAAAGCCCCATCTTTCTTGCCAGCTAGTTCGGGATAGGCCCTGAAAAGGCCGCAGTCGTGCAGGAAGTTGAGGTGCAGGATATAGGGTAGATAATTGAAAGCCCGCTGCCGCGCTGCTTCGAACTGTTCCCGGTCGATAGTGGCCCGGTTGCGCTGACCGCGTTCAATGGGGTGCAGTTGCGTCGAGGCCATTTTGCCGTAGTTCAATTTGAGCTTGGCCAGCCACGGGATCCAAGTTTCGGGCTCGGGAAAATTCCACAGGCCCCGCTCGTCCACATCGGGCCAGTCGATCACCTGTGCTAGGGGGATGTGCACCTGCTCCCGGCTCATTTCGGGCTCGAGCAATTGGAAAAGGGTCCGGCAGGCGTAGTACGCGCCGCGCTCGTCTGAGCTTGTCAGCACCAGCCCGTTTCGCCCCCGTGGCTCAATGAGGTATGCTTGGGCTTTATTCTTTAAGCTCTGGAGCCGTTCAATGGCCCCGCTGTTCGCCGGAGCCACGCCAATATCGATGGTAAAGGCCTCACCGTTTGGCTTTGCTTTTCCCTTTTCAATGAACAGTGCTTCCAACTCGGCGGCACCCTGCTGCTCGATTAGCCCCGCGTGCTCCCGCAGCGCAATGCCCACTTCGCCCGGCCTACAGCGGACACTGTCGGCAATGCGAATCTCGTGAGGCAAGGGCAGCAGATAGGATGTCCACAATTGCATTGGCTTAGCCTCAGTCATGCGAACTCCTTTGCTTGCGCAGCCTTTTCGGCGGGGTGGCCGATACGCCTTCCATGCCGCCGCTGACGCGGAGCACTTCGCCGGTGATCCAAGACGCGGCCGGGCTACACAAGAAGGCCACGCCTTGGGCAATATCCTCGGGCTCGCCCCAGCGTCCCAAGGGAATGGCCGCGCGAATGCGCTCGATCATTTCTTCTTCGGATAGCCCTAAGGTGACGCGGCGTTGGGTCATATTGCGCTGGTTGAATTCCGTGTACACCGGCCCCGGACACACGGCATTGACTCGCACGCTGTACGCGGCCAACTCCAGCGCCAAGGTCCGGGTGAGACTGATGATACCGGCCTTGGCCACATTGTACGCAGCGACCAAGGCGGCCGGATTCTGGCCATTGATCGAGGAGATATTGACGATGCAGCCGGCCTCCTGTTCCTCCATGATGCGCCCGGCGGCGCGGCAGCAGTAAAATGCCCCGGTTAGGGTGGCATCCAGCACCCGGTGCCACTCGGCGTCCTCCAGTTCGACCACCGGAGCCACCTGTTGGCCAGTGCCGGCGTTGTTGATTAGGATGTCCACTCGCTCCTCTTCGGCGACTAGCTCGGCGAAAAAGGATGTTACCGCAGTGCTGTCGGTTATATCGAGTGCTACGGCCCGCACGGTTAGGCCCTCGTCGTGGAGCTTCGCGGCCTCCTCACGCGCCTTATCCTCCTGCCGGTCGGCGATGACCACGTTGGCCCCGTCACTGGCCAATTGCCGGGCGATCCCCAGCCCCAAGCCTTGGGCACCGCCCGTGACGACGGCGATTTGCTGGTCCAGTAGAAGGTTTTCAAGCTGATTCATCGGATAACCTCATATCGGTTTAGGAACGACTCAGGATTTTCTCTTGAAGAAAAATCTCACAACATCGCGTTCTTCTAAGACGACGTTATATAGATCGTAAACTTCCGCATCGAGATCTTCCGCTTGTCTGAGACCTGCTAGGAGCTGTTCCTTTGCAAATATAAATGTTAGGTCATCTCCATCTAGGAAGTACCCTAATCTCGTGCTGTTGCCACCCGCGTCGGTGGTGATGAAAGTGCCGTCCTGAATGCGCCATGTTCCTTTATTACCACTGTTGTCCTTCCATGTATTGTCCGCATTATAGCGAATTATTTCGCGAAAGTCTCTAACATACTCTTCAGTACTGGCAACCGCTTCATCAATATATGCCTTAGCGTCTGTCCGGCTCACTCCTTGCGCGACGAGGAGGTTTTCGAGTCGCAGGGCTAGAATATCGATTAAATCCGTCCCTTCAAATACCCATGTGCCAACGAGATCATTTTCAGGTCCAGTAGGTTCAGTACCACAGGCGGTTACCCCAACTCCTAAGATAAGGGCCATACTCGCGGCTAACAGCCGTTTCATGGCTTAGCTCCATGTTTTAGAAAACCTGATTTATCCGATGCGGTTGGTCTGGCCGGCCTGTTGCCAAACAACATAAGCAGCTACAGCCCATAATTTTTCGCCGTCGCGCCGCATATCTGCATGATGGCGTCGCGCTCGGCTGTGCTGAACGCCGCTTCGTATTGGGGCTGATACGCAACTTGCTCGGCCCAACCCTGCACCCACGCCTCGTCAGCGTCCAAGTTGCAAAACGCTAGGATGTCTGTAATTTTTTGCTCGGCTGCCGCGCACAAGTGCTCAAACGGCACCACCAAACAGCGCGTCTTAAGCTCGGTGTGCTGCAGCACCGCCTCGTAGGTCCAAGCGTATATCGCATTCCAGTATTCAGCCCACCCTTCGACATTGCACCCTGCGCCCCACAGCGTTTGGATGTGCTGAGTCTTCTCCGCGTTGATGGTGATGGGGATGCGCTCGTGGCCAAACTCGAAGTGGCCGGCGTTTCGCAGGTACTGGCGGTGAATTGGGGATGAGAAGTGGGCCAAGTTGCGCTGATGCTGGCGCGCCATGGACGCGATGTGCGCGACCGGATGGCGCACCGCGATGACAAAGCGTACGTCCTCGTACAGCTTGGCCAGATACGCGATCCGCGTGATATTGTAGTTGTTTTTGCAGACGATGCGCTCGGCGTTGCGGCACAGCAAAAGCTTCGCCAAGGTCGCCGCGTAGAAAGCCTCAAACTCCGGGTGGCTGGTTTGCCGTTCAACTGCGTTGTTCACCGCCGGGTCGTGCAGGTAATCGAAAAACTGCATCCATAGGATTTCTTCCATGGCTTCTGGACTGTATGCGTTGACCATCACGCCGTCGGCATGGGCCCGCTCTTGTTTGTGCGCCGCGCCCAATCTGGCAGCGCGGAAGATGCGGTCGGCCCAAAACGGCGTGAATGCGCCGTAGTAATCGCAGTATTTGAACGAGGTCAGGCGCGGGTGGGACGCCAGTATGTTCAGCAGCAGAGTCGTGCCGGCGCGGGCCAAGCCCGTGATGTAAATGGGTGCTTCTACCGCCCGGCCTGCCAACCGCCCCTTGAGCAGCCGCGTCTCCAGCTTGCCCACGTCAATCCAAAGGTTCGGATGTGCATGCACCAGCCAGCCGACAAAACGCATCAGCCGCGTTTGATTAAAATCCGTTTTCATAGCTTATTGAAAGGTCTGTGGGGGAGTATTCACAGTATAGTAAAATAGCTTGTAACTTTCGACGAGGGGATCGTGAAAAGTACCGAAACGAATACCACGATTGGCGCACTGATTGAACGGCTTGAACAGACCGGGAAACCCTTGGCGACCAAGGTTAGGGCCTTCATTCTTATAGAAGACGCAGAGCCGGATCAGCCCCGAGAAGATATGACGCGAGGCTTGTAATCTCTTACAAAGGAACTTGACCACGAGCGAGCTTGGGGAGTGGGATGTTCCCAATCGCCGACTACGAAGTGGGGAAGATAGATGGTGATTGGCCAAGAGCAAACACATGGAACTGGAACAAGGCCGGTTGGAAGGTATCCCGAAACAGGTCGTAGCTCGTCTTGACAGCCTCAATAATACAATCACTGAACGGCATTCCAATCCGGCTTACCTCTGAACGCTGGGTCCATATTACTGAAGAGCACTGCGAACTCGCCGCCATCAGCCAGTTCGACCTGCTACGGATTTACTTTTTTTTCGTGCTCATTCCCAACGCTGTCCACGAGGAGGTCGTCCGAGCAGGCGACGAGCAGCACGGCGCATTGGAAACGCGAGCCGGCGTTGAGGAGGGCTGGATTGCGGTCGTAGATACCACCAGTGATCCGCGTATTGCCTTCCTGCTGGATCAAGGTATGACGCCAACGGATGCTCACGTCGTTGTCCTAGCACAAAAGCGACAAGCAGACCTACTCATCGCGGATGATGCGATGGTACGCGAGCAAACCCAATCTCTGGGACTGCCGCTATCAGGCACCCTCGGCATCCTGCTGAACGCCCAACGAGACGGTCACCTACCCGATCTAAAGGGGATGCTGGATCAACTCATTGCTGCCGGATTCTATCTTCAGCCCAACGGCCCATTCTACAAAGACTTATTGCGACATGCTGTGTGAACGCATAATACTCTAACTAGCCCATGTCGTCCTTCTTCCACAAAGCCTACATCGCCGCCCTCATCTGCTGCCTCCTATTCCTCGCCTACATCTACGGCGTGGTGTCGGCGATTTTCCACCTCTCCCCCGCCCCCGACATCCGCATCCACGCAGTCAACGCCTACGGCCACCTCGCCTATCTCTACGAGAGCCTCACCGACACCAAAAACCAATTCACCAGCACCATGTGGTTTGAAGACGCCAGTGCGCCGTCCGGGGCCATCATCCACAACGCCGCTGCCATGCAGCCCGGCCTAACGCTCGTATCCAAAAACGCCACCGCTGCCGTGCTTATGGACTCTCTCGGCAACATTGTGCATCAGTGGCAATGCGACTTTGCGGCCGCCTTTGACGAAGGCGATTTCGCCGCGTTCCCGCAGCAGCCCGACATGCTGCACTGGCACCGCACCCACCTGTATCCTAACGGCGACCTGCTCGCCAACCACGACTACGTCAACCACTACCCCTACGGCTACGGCCTCGTCAAACTGAACAAAAACTCACAGGTCATCTGGAAATACACCGGCACCGCCCACCACGACTTCGACCTCGACGGCGAAGGCAACATCTACGCCCTAGTCCAAGAAATCGGCACTGCGCCCATCGGCAACATCCAACCCCCATACATCGAGGATTTCGCCGTGGTTATCAACGCGCAAACCGGCCAAGAGAAGCGGCGCTTTTCCCTCTTCCGCGCCTTGAAAAACTCGCCGTATCGCAGCGTATTCGACCGCTGGCAGCCCACCCGCCACAGCGAAGTTACCCACACCAACGCCATTCGCCTGATCCCGCCGGATTGGGCCACCCACATCCCGCGAGTCAAAGCCGGCGACCTGCTCATCTCCCTGCGCAACCCCAACGCCCTCATCATCGTCGATCCCACAGAGCAACAAGTGATCTGGTATGGGGAAGGAATTTGGAAACAGCAGCACGACCCCGACTTGCTGCCCAACGGCCGCGTGCTGCTCTTCGACAATCAGGGCCTGCGCGGCAACCCCTTCGGCCAAAGCCGCGTACTCGAAATCGATCTATTTACGCACGAAATTTACTGGGAGTACAAAGGCACCAGCCCCGACCACCTGTTCGACAGTTGGATCCGCGGCGCCCAACAGCGCCTGCCCAACGGCAACACCCTCATCACCGAATCGCAACGCGGGCGCTTGCTCGAAGTCACGCCAGCCGGCGAAATCGCGTGGGAATACTACAATCCAGACCGCGCCGAATACCAAGGCAAACCCCTGCGCGGCATGATGACCCAAGCCCAGAGGATACCCCAAGATGCGCTGTCATTTCTCGGTAATTAGTCTCGCGCTCCTGCTCCTGTGCAACAGCGCGGCCCACGCTTACATCGGCCCCATCATCATCATCGGCGCAATCGGCAGCATGTTTGGCTGGGTCGCCGCCGTCGTCATCGCCGCCGCACTCGTCGCCTCGTACCCCTTTTACGTGCTGTATCGCCGCAAAAACAAACGCAAACAAAGCAAACCAATGTGATTGCGCCCAAGCCTCCCCCAAGACAAGCACAAGGCTTGTCCCTACAGGGCGTGCTGGCTCGTTTCCCCCGTCATCCTCAGCAGCCGGACGCCGTGCTCCAAAGCTCCGGGCGTATCCACATCTTGCCACCAAGCCGCGCCAATGTCCAAAGGGCGCAGTCGGCCGCGCTCTATCAGCATCTGCATCCCGTCGGTCAAGCTGCAATCGCCCCGACGCGCCTCGACCTCGCTGAGGCACTCCACCAAGGTGTCGCTGCAAGCGAACAGACCGGTATCGACGGCGTTGAAATCCGTTAGCTCCTTGCCAATCGCCGCGATGCGTTCACCCACTAGCCGCACCTTAGTCGCGTCGTCCATGTCGTAGATCGCGTCCAATTTGCGATCCACCGCCAACATCACTTCTCCGGGACTTAGGCCGACGCCGCACATCGCGGTGATCATCTGAGGGTCGAAGAGATGATCGGCCATCAGTAGTAGGAATTTCTCAGACAGCATCTCGGCTGCCGCCAACACCGAAATCCCATTCGACAGCTTCCATTGCGGATTCTCTACAAATCGCAGCCCGATTCCCAAATCGCCCATCCCCTTCAGGGCCGCCCGCACTGCCGCGCTGCGATACCCGGTGACCACGACTCCCTCCCGCAGGCCGATCTTCCCCAGCATCCGGCAGGTGCGCCCCAGCAGCGGCTCCCCCTCAATTTCGACTAGCCCCTTGTGTTCCACCGGCACGTGGTCGCGCAAGCGCGAGCCATCGCCCGCCGCCAAAATAAGCGCTTGGTCAATCACAACACCTCTCCTTTAGCGAGAAACACTATCGACCGAGCGCGAAAGCTATCCAATACCTCGTTATCAGGATAAATGGCAACGCGGGTTTTGCCTCTCTGGGCTGCGACCAGCCCCCGCTTCCCCGGCCTGAAATCATATTCCTTCTTCATAATCTCACTGCTCCGATTGATTTGCTATTTCAGCCGATGATAAACACTATATTGCCGGTCTTGCCGGTAAAGTAGTCGATGACAATCCACAGGCCGTTGCACAGGCTCTCGCCCATAATCAGCCCCAAGAAGAAACGCACGCTCGCCGCGTAGAACGCCGGCCCGCCAAAGCGCAGCACGAGCCGCTTGACCGCCCAAGCGATGAAAATGCTGAACCAGATCTTGTCCATCAGGTGATTGGCTGCCACGGCAAAACCGAGCGGGTGTAGAGGCCACCAAAGCACGTGATGTCGCGCCCACATCAACAAGAGCATGACCGCCCCACCGCCAGCGCAAAAAGCGAGTCCGTCCCAAGCCACACCCGCCGGCTCCAGCCCGCGCACCGCATAGTTGTACACGGTGGACGGCCCGCCCTTAAAAAACCACCCCACCAGATTGATCCCCCCGTGCCGGTGTGCCATGTGCAACACCATCCAGCACGAGCCAGCCGCGCCAATCAAGATCGCCAAACATACCCCCCACATCACCACCCGCCGGCTCGGGCGCGTCATGTCCTCGACCAGCTTCAGCCCGTTGGCCAACAGCGCCATCACAAAGATGCGGATGTCGGCACACCAGATATAGGCCAGCGACAAATTGAACACCCCGCTGGTGCCGATCAGGTTGACGCCCAAGCCGTGTATCATCAGGTCCGGCGCGATCATGGGCGAGCGCACGGCTGCCAACCCTGCTTCGGCTACAATCCGGCTAATCCCGATAAAAATCAACAGCGCGAACCCAATAAACACCGCAGCCACCCATAATTGCACCCCCATCAGCCACAGCCATCCCACCATCGTCCCCACGCCGGCCAGCAAGGTGCAAACCGCGCCGCGATACGAGACGATCTCGTCGCCATCGTCTATGTCGCACACGCCCCCAAATGCCTTGCGGAATACTTGCTTCAGGTGTTCGCGGCTCACCCATAGGCCGGCCAGTACCATCGCCAGCAGTGCGCCGCCGCCCTGATAGGCCAGATAGGGCTGGGAGGCAATGCCATAAACGAACTTCTGCTTGGACGTCAGGCCCATCAGCAGTAGGATCTCGGACTCGGCCCGGACTAAGAGCTGGAAGATCCACAGGCCGGCCGAGATGCTCGTGTTGATCAAATAAGAAAAACCCACTAGCGCGAAGATGATCCGCAGTTGCAAGCGCTGGCCGAAGTAGGGCATGCTCCATTGCAGGCTTGCATTGGGCATAGACGGTTCGTACTGGTGCAGGGCCTCAAGCGACCCCCACAGCACTGGGATGGCGCAGCCATACCACATGGCCCGGCTCTTAAAAAAGCGGTTGACCAAACCCCGGCCCTCGCCCTGCACCATGGCCGCCCCCACCTGCGCCACTGGGTACGCCAGCCGTTCGCGGTCCATCCACTGCCGCCGCAAGATCACGGCCGCAGCGACCATCGCCGCGTAGAGCGCGATGAGGAACACCGCCCACCACAACAGCGGCTCGGCCCAAGCCCCATAAGGGATTTCCCCGCCCTCGAAGAAACCGCGGTTGTCCTTTCCGTCGTCGACCAAGATCGCGTGCTCGGGCAAGAGCGGGCCGAGCTTTTCCTGCCACTTGTTTAGCGGCGTACCGTAATACGCAAAGGCCGCGAGAATGGGCAGCAACTGCTGGCTCATGCCCATAGTACACAGGGCCGAGACCATCAAGAGCATGATGTACACCAAGACCAAGTCGGCGCGGTCGAGAGCCAGCGATCCACCGTGCCAGACCAAGGCCGCGTTGAGCAGCAACGAGGCCACCAAAAAGGAGGCAAACCACAGGCCCGGCTTGAACAGGTCAATCTGCGGCTGGGGCAGATAATAAGCCAGATAGAGACCCAGCCCTACCGCAGCTACCCCCAGTGCCCAAAATCCGTTCCGCGCCACCACCTTGAAGAGGACGTTTAGCAGGCCGATGAGCACGAGAAACAGGAAGATCGCGCCGGGGGTATTGAAGTCCCACGCCATAAAGGTCGCGTGCATGGCCATGTTGGCGTATGGTGCGCCAATGGCGAGGAAGAAGCTGAGAAAGATACCCGTCCAAAAACCACGCCAAGTTACGCCGATCGCGGCTCCCGGGCGGGATTTAGGGGAGGTGGCAAAGGTGGAGGGAATGGACCGCTGCAAACTTCAATACTCCACGTGGATGCCGGCCAGCGCGGGCGTCTTGGCGACCAAGGTGCGCACGCGGCGAAGATGCCGCTGCCCGGCCCGGCTCAGCGCGGGCTCGCCCCCGGCCAGCAAATCGCGCTGTTCCAGCGCGTCGGTCGCCAAGTCGAACAGCATGGAGCCGCGCCAGCTATAGTTGATGTACTTCCAATCGCTGGCCACAACCGCGTAGCCTTTGCGCGACCACTGCACGTGCTCGTCTGTGTTGACCACCACGATCAAACGCTCGGGATCTAGCGGACGCAAAAGCGAGCGGCCGTCCAGTCGCTCCTGCCACGCGCCGACCAAGGAATCGGCGGACAGCCCGAGGAGGTCCAGCGCGGTCGGCACCAAGTCCGTTAGCGCGACGCGCATCTGCGCGTTCTCGCGCCACAGATCGAAGCTGGTGCCTAGCCGCTGCCGGTGCCGCTCGGGCACGACGGCAAAAAACGGGACGGCAATCGCCGTCTGGTAATACGAATCCGTGCGATGGAGTTTGTGGATACTGTCGAGGTCTTCGCCGTGGTCGGCCGCAAAGATCACACTCGTATTCGCCGCTAGGCCCTGTGCGGCGAGGTGGTCGAACAGCCGTCCGAGCAGGTGATCCATATAGGCCACCGCACTATCGTAGCTCGCGTCCGGCCACGGCTGCCAATCCGGCGGCGAGTACCCCGGATAATGTGTGCAGTTGAATTGCAGGGCCACCACAAACGGGCCGCGTGCGGCAAAGTGGTCGATAGTTGCGAGGGCTTCGGTCATCATCCGGCGGTCGTCCATCCCTTCGGAATTGACGATCTCGGCGTCCGAGCGCTCGAGCGTAAACACATAGTCCAGCGCATCGTCAATAAAAAAGCCTTCGAAATTGTTCCAAGCATAGCTCTGCGCCGAGATCAGCGCTGTCTGGTAGCCGGCGGCGTGGGCGTAGTGCCACAGCAGCGGGAAGGTGTGCTGCTCCACGGGCGTGCGCGATGGGAAAAGCCCGGTCAGCATGGCCGGCAGTGCCACCTTCGTCGCCGTAGCATTGGACACGGCCTTCTCCATCTGCACCCAATCGGCTGGCCGCGCCTTTCGCAACGCCGCCAGCCGGGGCGTAGTTTGCCGCTCGTACCCGTAGAGGCCGGTGCGGCTAGGCGCGACGCTTTCCCCGATCACCACGATGAGGTTGGGCGCACGCTCATCCACGGGTGCGCCGCTGTGCATGGCACCCGACGCCGGGCGGCTCGCTTGCAATAAACGTCCGTGTACCCCGCCGACAAGCGAATGGACGGCAAGGTCAACGGCCAGTTTCGCAGCCGCCGCATCCGGCACCATGACGCTCGCGTGGCGATGCACCGCGCCAAAAGCCACCGCCCCGGCCAAGCACAGCGCGACCAAAACTCTGCCGTGCGCCATCTGGCGGCCTAGACGCAGCTTGTAGTGCCACCAGCCTATGACAAAGGCCACAAAGGCCACCCAGACGACCGCATCCCCCCAATCGGCCTCATTGCAGATATATCCCCAAACCTCGCGTGGATGGCTAGCTGAATGCACGAGCGCGTAGGCCGTCGGCCAGCAGTAAAATATCTCGTGGAAGCCAATCCATAGCAGAGCCAGCGCGGAGGTCACTAAGCCGACGACGATGACAAACGCGGTTTGCCAGCGCGGGTACAACCGGCTGCTGAGCGCGAAAAGGCCCTGCCACATCACCAGCGAGAACACCACCGACAGCCCCCACCACGCCCACTGCGTCGGGCGCAAGTCGAGCGTCGGCCGCAGCCATAGATCGACGGCCACTCCCAACAAGGTGATGGGAAGCAAGGGCAACGTTTGCTTTCGCACGCAGGGATCGTACATCCGAACCTGAGAAGCGTTCTTAGAGGCCCTAACCAAACGCCCGGCGTCGGCCCAAGCGCGAGCGAGCAAGGCCGTGGCCGGCGCAGCCGCGCGACGCCAGCAGAGCGTTTGGTTTTCGCTTAACTAAACCGCATTGGCCTTAAATTCCGGTTGGAGCCCCTCCCCATAGGCTTCGACGGCTCGCCGAAGGGTGCGGGGACTAACCACTAACCACTAACCACTAACCACTAACCACTAACCACTAACCACTAACCACTAACCACTAACCACTAACCACTAACCACTAACCACTAACCACTAACCACTAACCACTAACCACTAACCACTAACCACTAACCACTAACCACTAACCACTAACCATTGCCTACGCGCCCAAGATCCCGAGGTGCTGCAACTCCTTTTTGATGGCCTCGCGCCCTGCTGGTGGTACGTTGATGCGGGGTGGACGCACCGCACCACCGGCTAGCCCCATCAGCTCCATCGTCGCCTTGAGCATTCCGGCATCGTCAAAGCGCGAGCGCAACCGCTCCAAGGGGGCCAGCCGCTCCTGCAACTCGATCATCTGTGGCCAATCCTGCCGTTGCGCGGCGGCGAAAAGCGCCAGCTCTAGCTGCGGAGCGAAGTTGACAAAACCAGCGGTAAAGCCCTCGATCCCGGCTTGGAAGCGGAAATGCAACACGCCCGGGTCGTAGCGCTTGTTGCCGATCCAGACGAAGCGGTCGCCGAGCCGCTTGATGGCGCGGAAGAGGTGGTGCGGCTCAACGCAGGGGTCCTTGATCGCGGCGATCTGCGGCACTGCGGCCAGCCGCTCGAAAAGTTCGGCCGACCAGCCCTGCGTATTGTAGGGCATCAGCACCAACCCCGACCGCGTCCCCAGCACTTCGTAGTATTGATACACGCCTTCGGGATCTTCGGGCACCTGATGGCGCGTGTAGGGTGCCATAGCCAGTGCCACGCGCAACCCCAACGCCTCGTAACGCGGTGCCAAGTCCGCGGCCTCGCCCAAGTTGCCGGGCAAGGTCGGCACCACCAGCGCCCGCTCCCCCACCGTCGCTAGGGCGCACTCGGACAACACCACGCGCTCGGTCGGGGCCAACGCGTCGTTTTCGCCCGTCCCGCCAGCCACCACAAAAACCCGTACCCCCCTGTCGGCGGCCCACGCTATATTGCGTGCAAACCCGTCCAAGTCGAGTGCGCAGAGATCATCGCGCTGATAAATGGTCAGGGTGTATGCGTGGACATCTTTTAGCTGGTCGCGCAAAGCATGGTCGATCATCGCTTTCTCCTACCTAAGTGTATTCAGATATTTTCCACACCGCGGTTGCCTGCTTCGCCAACCATCTTTGATGCTCCTCTAAGCAGTTCATGTTCCATTCCGAGTACTCAGAGATGTGATGATTAATGCGATACTCGCTGGCCTGTAGCTTCTCTCTTTTTTGCTCAAAAACTTCCTGCCCCATATTTTGATGCGAAGGCAGCAAGGCCATGTTACCCAAACGATCAATCGCATTTTCATAGGTTTCGCGGCCAAAATAAGCCTGCCAATCGTCTCCTGGATTGTACGGCAACACATGTTCGATCGTCAGATTTTGGGGGGCTTGGCCGCCTAAATGCGTTTCAATTGCTCGCAACAGAAACATAATTTTTTTGCTACTGCGGCGACTTGGCATACTCTTGGCACCAAAGTGCTGGCGCACCTCTGCATCGTGCGGATAGATTGGCTTTAGCCTATCCATTACCTCTTGCAACGATAAGCCTTCCTTCATTAACTGGTTGGCGGTACTGTTGTAAATCCGCTCTTGGTCATTGGTTGCTAGATTGCAAATAACATTGTAGCGCAGCGTCAATACTTCAATATAGTTTAGCAGCTTGATGAACTCTTGCGGCGAAAATTTTTCATATCCTGCCATGAGCAGACTGAGAGGTGTTTTAATGCCAAATAGCTTAAGGGCTTCTAAATGGGGCTTTGCTTGTGTATATCGGCCCTCTCGTTCTTTCTAAAAATCGTCGTGGGGTTCTTGCAGGGCGGCATAGACTGGAGCCCGATCTTCGAGTTTTCCAAGATAGGGAATGACCTTTTCAGCTACATCGATTTCTCGCCTGAGCAACTTGTAAAGTTCTCTCTTGTGTGGAAGAGGGTCGGTCATTCCCCTATGGCTGCGGAGAAAATTGGCAAACTCAGTCTCGCCTAGTTGTTCAATGATAATCTGCCAGCGTCCGGCAAAGTCATCGAGGTTTTCCTCAGTGGAAAAAGCCGGATGACTTGCAAACGTTGAGAGGAGATAGTTTTTTAACAAATCTGGAGTTGCCAAATGTACACCACGTGCGTTGAGGGTCTCAAAAACAGTATAGGCATTCAAATCATCTTTAACGGTAATCGCCGTAAAGAGAAGGCCATCTGCTATATCTCCCACTAGGGTCGCCAGCTTTCTCCCATCTTTTCCCATCTGAGAAAGTTTATTTGTAAAGAACTCAAACGTCCTATTTAATGCCCGGTTTGTCTTTGTAAGCCTGCGCCTAGTGGGTACCTCCAACCTTTCCGCCATAGCCCGAAAGTGCTGATTGTTGTGTCAATTGAGTACCAGCTTTGGCGATGTCGTTAGCGCAATGGAGTCAAAAACTCCAACATAGGTCCTTTTGTATTCCTCTATCCTTTGCCGATTGGCCTCTTTATCGATCTGGCCATCGGCCAATGATTGTAATGTTTTCAATACTGCTAATACAACAATAGAAACAGTCGTTATCCGTTGCTGGCCGTCGATGATTTGAAAGCTCTTTCCATCCTCGGTCTGCAAAACCAGATAGCCCATAAAATGCTGAGTCTGGCTTTGCTGCATCTGCTCAATATCCTCCCACAGCTCCTCCCATTGTTCGTATTCCCAAGAATAGTCTCGCTGAAATGGGGGTACGATGTACCTCCTGTTACTGGACATGATCTCGGCAAAACACCTGTTTTCTGGATCGAGATAGATTTTCTCAAACATGAGAGCCTCCTAGTGCGCCACCGAGCCATCGGCGTGGAAATTGCCCTTAATCGCCCAGCGCTCGTACGGGTATTTCGCCAGTGCGTCCTCGACTATTTCAACCCCAATCCCCGGCCGATCTGTCAGTATCCGATAGCCGCCTTCTACCCGTAGTTGCTCATCGACGATCTCGGCCATCGGCCCGCTGAGGGCGTTGTGCTCGGTGTGCGTGTAGTTGGGAATGGCTGCGGCTAGCTGTGCAAAAGCCGCGTTGTTGATGGGGCTGCCCATCAGATGGGGAAAAATCCCGACGAAAGCCGCCTCCGCCAGCGCGGCAATTTTCTTCACCTGTGTGAATCCGCCGGCCAAGGATACGTCCGGCCGAATCAGGCTGACGATCTGGCGGTCGATCAAATCCTTAAACTGGAAGAGGTTGTAACACCGCTCGCCGGTGGCGATTGGGATGTTGATATGCCGGGCGACGTACTCGAGGGCCTCCAAGCTCTGTGGAGGCAGCGGGTCCTCGTAGTACAGTATCTTAAAGGGCGTCAATTCCGTGGCCAGTGCGATCGCCTCTTCCGGCCGCAAGTTCCGATGGATCTCCAACCCCAAATCCACCCCGTCCCCAATCGCCTCCCGCGCCGCGGCCACCAATTCCACAGCCGTCGAGATATTGGCCGTACTAGTGCGCTGCTCAAACCCGCTGACAAACGGCCCCATTCGCAGCGACGTAAAGCCCTGCTCCACCCGCGCTTGTGCGCTCTCCCGTACTTCCGCGGGCGTCTGCCCGCCTACGTTCTCGTACACCTGTACCTTGTCGCGGCACTTGCCGCCCAACAATTGGTACACGGGCAAACCTACCGACTTGCCGAATATATCCCACAGCGCGATGTCTATCGCGCTCATCGCCGCGCTCATCGCCGAGCCCATGAAGTGCGCCGACCGCGACACCACCTGATAGTGGTGCTCGATGCGGAGCGGGTCTTTGCCCACGTAGTAATCACTCAACTCCCCAAGTGCCTCTTTCACCACCCCGTGATGCGCCCACAGCCCAGCCTCCCCGTTGCCGACGATCCCCTCATCCGCATAGACCCGCACCAACAAAAACCTTCCCACTAAAAATGTCCGAATCTCTGTGATTTTCATCTTCTTTTCCGTTTATGCAAATGTGCAACAGTGAAGCGCAACCATGAGATCAAGGGCAGCCACAAGGGTTGCCCCTACTAGTACAAATTCATCAATCCTTCCGCGCCTTTGATTTGCTTCTTCGCAAAGCTCGGGCTAAGCCACCGCGCTCGCGATTCCCGCCCCGGATTGCGATACGCATACACCACGCACCACCGCGTGTCGCTGTCTTCCTTGCGCGGGCTGACTCCATGCGCCGCATGCGTCCACATCAACACTACACTCCCCTGCGGCACGGAAAGCTCCTCGATTGCGAGCGGTTGGCCGCTAAACGCATGTACCTTCCCTGCCATCCACCCCTGTGCCAACTCGGCATCCGACTCCGCGCTAATGCTCGGATCGCGATACAAATGGCTCCCCGGCACCACCTTCAATCCGCCGTCGTCTGCCGCAAAGCCATTGACGTAAAAAAACACCCGCACAAAACCTAGCACCGGATCGTCGTCGGCGTACTCGTGGCTGTGCCACTTGCTCCCCTGATTGCCCCCTGCGCGATTCAACGCCACACAGTGGTCGTAGCGGATCTCTGGCCCTAACACTCGGCGCACCAAGTATAGTAGCTGCGGATGCCCGATCAGGCTTTCCAAATAGGCGTCGAATTCAGCGGCATATCGCGGGGGGCGATATGCTTCGTCGCCGTGCGGCAGCGACTCGATGCGTACCAGTGCTGCGGTCAACCGAGTGCAAGCCGCATCGGTCAGGATGCCCGGCAGTGCAAAATGCCCGTCGCGGTCGAGTACGGCCCGTTCGGCGGCACCAAAGGTAAAGGGACGAAACAGCGCTTCCATACCTCAAATCTCCAGTCGAGTTGCATTCCCAAGACGAGCGCGTGTTCCAGGTTATGATCGCACCTCTTCAAAAAGCGAGGCCCGTGCGTGGAAATACGGTGGTTCAAAAAGCAGTGCCTGCCGCTCGGTTAAGGAGACGCTGCCCGGCGGCTCAATGTGGTTTTTGGACCACGACTGCTGCCCGGGGCTGTACTTGAACAGCAGCGAGCGCCGCTGGTGCGCGGCCCGCCACGGTGCGGTGCCGTGCGTGAGTGCCTCGGTAAAAATCACCACCGACCCGGCTTTCGCCTCCGGCACCACCACGCACCCGGCCTCGACATGGGCCTCGCGGATTTCCTGCGGACAGGGGTAATTGACTTTGTGGCTGCCCGGAATGCAGCAGAAACCGCCCTGCGCCGGTCCGGTGTCGGCCAAATTCCAAGCGACGACCGTCAGCCCATTGTACATCTGTCCATTGCGGAAGTGGTAGTACTCCGGCGGGTCGTAGGGCGTGTTGCCCCCGTGCAACCCGAGCCGCTCGGCCCCGGCATCCAGATAGATCGCATAGTAGTGGTCGAGCCGGAAGCCATCGCCGAGGATCACTTTGAGCAGCGGCATAATGCGCTCGTGGTCGAGCAAATCGACAAAGGGCTGGCCCCACGTCAAAAACCCGCCGCTGTGTAGCCGCCCCTGAGCCTGCTCGACATCCGCGCCTATCTCTCGGGCGTCAATCAGCCGATTCAACTCGGCAACAGCTTCCGCATCCAACGCGTCCTCGACAATCAGATAGCCCTGTAGGTCAAACAGATATTGCTCCACTTCGGTCATATGTAATGGCTCCTATTGGGGTGGTCGTTAAGCGGGGCGCATCCGTGCGACTATAGCAATCCCTGAATGACTTGAACGATTCGAGATTCGGATCATCTTGTGAATACTATTCTGTGCTCATCTGCGTCCATCCGCGGATTATCTTATGAATGATGAAGAATTTATTAGGGGGCAGGTGTCCTTCTACAAGTTCTGCTTCAGAAAACTTTTCAGCGGTTCCAGTGCGGTATTTTCAAAGTCCCAGTAACGAGGATCAAAAGGATCTTCAAGAATGCCGAGCACTTGCTTATAAGCATATATCTTTGCTTTTATACCGGGCGGCTCATATTCGCTCATGCACTTGCTTACGCACTGTCTGTATTCCTCAAAGCACTCAAAAATTCTTTCGTGTTCCGACCTTACTATTCTTTACTAGCAAATTTTCCACGGCTCCATTACTACTGTCGTCAGGAAAAAGAAATATCTTAAATCCTTCTAATCGTTCGAGAGTATGCTCAATATCGGTTTTGGTGCTTTCACAATCCAAGTCGGCGTCAAAGATAATTAGAACCTTTGACGCCTACATCCAAGGCATTTTCAATTTCGTTTTTAACACTGTCTTCTTTCAGATTATTCTTTCCTTTTGTTTGCTAGACGTTAAAAATTTCATCGGAATAGCCCAAATTTTTAATATAAGACTTTAGAAAATTCTCGTCCTCTTCGCCTTCGATAACAATCAAGGTTTTATCAGTCATGGCTAACGGCGAATATCTATACCCACATCTAAGGCATTTTTTAGCCCATCGGGCGAATATCTGTAGGCTTTGATCCTGTCGTCATCGAGCTTGCCCAGCCAGAAGCAGGCGACAGAATCCGATTTGTCCTTCAAGGCCAGACTCAAACCCTTTATAACGTCACTGCTGTGAGTTGTCATGAATATCTGCGTGTGGTTTTGCTTGGAAGACTTCAGCACCATATCCCACATATATTTTATAGAAGAAACATGGAGTCCGTTTTCAATCTCGTCGATAACTAAAATCTCATTCCTAGCCCAATAAATATTGGAGAGTATATTCAGAATACGTAATATCCCATCTCCAAGATGGTTAATCGGCAAAAAGCTATCCACTCCAATATCGACCCTATCCTTATATCTCGCACTTTTGGCTCTATGGACTGAAGACTACTCACTAGCACGGCCTTGCGCTTTTCATTAAGCATCCTGCCAACCATATTCGGACCGTATGACAGACCTAAAAACCAAATATGTGTAGTTTCCTTGTAATCTTCGTCGTAATCGTCCGCTTCCGCGCCGCTCAGATATGATTTGTACTCGTTCAGGCTATTGCCGAAGTCCATAAGACGCGCCTCCATACTACTTTTTCGCCTGACACCTGTCAAGCACGTCTCATCTCAGCACACCGCTACCGCAAATGCCGACTAGCCTGATTGCACCCTACCTGATTTCCGCTTTCTCGACTCCAAATAAATAGTAAATTACAGTAGCATCGCGGCTTTCCAAGCGCACGCCCTTTGCATATCCTTCCCAAGCAATTCTAACAGGTGAAAACATGCTAACAACCGACGAGATGCACTTCTTCAAACGCAACGGCTACCTCATCAAGCGGGGTGTACTCGACCCCGCGCTCATGGAGTGCGCCCGCGCCCGGCTGTGGGACGGCGCACCTCCGAGCCGCCGCCGCGACGACCCCGCCACTTGGGTTGGCCCGTTCCGCAAAGACGAAGAAAACCTCGACGGTGCCAACCACCGCCGCGGCTTTCGCTGGAACTTCCGCGCACCGGGCGGCGAGGAGTGGATGGTGCGCCTGCTGGCCACCGACCCCAAGGTGTGGGCCATGGCCGAACAAATGCTCGGCAAAGGCCAGCTCGTCCAGCCCGAGCGCATCCGCGGCATCTATTGCACCCTGCCCTACGGTGATCACCCACCCCAAACCCTAGGCTGCCACACCGACGGCCATCCCTTCCACCTCGGCGTGGTTGGGTACATTGACGACGTGCCGCCCAACGGCGGCAGCTTCACAGTCTGGCCTGAAAGCCATCGCGCCTTTTACCCGACCTTTACTTCGCAGTACCTGCGCGACCAAGACGAAGCCGCCTACGAAGAAGTGCGCGCCGAATTCAACCAGCGTACGCCCGTTGATACCCACGGCCGGGCCGGCGACATCGTCTTCTGGCACCACCGCCTCGGCCACATGGCTAGCCCGAACACCTCGCGCCAATTGCGCCAAGCCGTGCTCTACGATTTTCTCAAGCAGGATATCGAGCAAACCCAACAGGAGCCACCGCAAAAGGACATGTGGCGCGACTGGTCGGACGAGATGCGCGCCATCACCCTATGAGAAATTCCAAGTGCGCCCCTCCCTGCTCTGCGCTCATCTGCGAATACATGGCCACCGGCGGTTTTCAGACAAATCACCCGGCAAAAGCATCCGAGGGCACGCCGCGCGCCCCAGGATCGAGCCGCACTAGCGAGCCAGCCAAAGGCTGAGCCTGCCGCGCCTCGGCATCCAAGCCCTGGCAAGCCGAGGTGATGTAGAGCTGGTCCAAGCCCGCGCCGCCAAAGGCGCAGGACGTCACATTGGACATAGGTAGCTCCAAGTGGCGCAGCAAGTCTCCAGAGCGGGGATCGTAGCATACGACGCACCAGCCTCCGTACACGGCGATCCACAAGGCGTCCGCCTCGTCGATGGCCATGCCGTCGAACACCCCCGGGCCCCCGTATTCCACCACCACGCGCTCGTTGCTGATGGCTCCGCTGTCGCGGCAGTAGTCGTACGCGCGCACGTTGTTCAAGCCGGAGTCAATAAAGTACATGGTCTGCTGGTCGGTGCTCCAGACGATGCCGTTGGACACGCTGACCGGTGCGACCTTCTGGCTCACCAAGTGATCTACGTCGAGGCAGTAGAGTGCGCCGCGATCGGTCGTGCCCCCAAACTCCATCGTCCCCGCCCACAACCGCCCGGCCGGGTCGCACTTGCCGTCGTTGAAGCGGTTGGCAGGAATCGCACGCTCGGGGTCTTCGCCGAGAGGCTCCATGCGCTCCGTCTCCAAGTCGATGTGGGCAAAGCCATTGTGCAAGGCCACGACGAGGCCGCCGCTGTGCCGCTTGACCACCGTACCCACAGCTTGGCACGTAGGGATGGTGCGGTTGACTCCGCTCGCCGGATCGTACACATACACCTCGTGGCCGAGGATATCGACCCAGTACAACAACTGATCGTCCGCATCCCAAACGGCCCCCTCGCCGATGAGCGCGTCCTTTTTCACGACTAGTTCAGGAGCTATCTTTTTACTGTTCATCTTGGATTTCCTCCTTTTGGGCAACACTAGGTTGCCTGCCGTTCTCTGTCAAACGCGCCGCTCAGGAGCACAACCCCATGACCGCTTTCACTTATCAAGACTTCGACCGCCAGCTCTGGAATCAGGAACTCGAAGACTTCGTCCCCGCCACGGTTTACGACATGCATACGCACCTGTGGTCTGAAGACCACAGAGGCTTGTTGACGGGCGAGCCTACCGGCCTGCGCGAGGAAATCGACTATCGCGATCACCTCTGCTGGGCGGCTAAACTCTACCCAGGCCGCGCCTTCCACATGCTGGCCTTGGGCACCCCGATGCCGGGCATGGATGCCGCCGGGCACAACGCCTGGATGGCGGCCCAGCTTGCCGCCGACCCCGAATCCGCAGTCAACATGATGGTCACTCCGGACATGACGCCCGAATACGTGGCGGCCCAAGTTGATGAGTACGGCTTCCTCGGCCTCAAACCCTACCGCACCTTTGCCCCAGACCCGGTCGGTGCCCGCATCTGCGACTTCCTCCCGGAATCCCTCATTGAACTCGCTCACCACAAGAGGCTGGCCATCACCATGCATCTGGCCAAACCCACCGGCCCAGCCGACCCGGACAACCAACGCGACTTAGCGCGCTACACCCGCGAATACCCCAACGCGCAGTGGATTTTGGCCCACTGCGCCCGTTCGTTCAATTCCTTTATGGTGGAAGAGGCCGTCCACTTCCTGTGCGATCTGCCCAATATATGGTACGACACCTCGGCAGTGAACGACCTGTATGCTCACTATCTGCTGATGAAACACGAAGATCGCAAGAGGGTGATGTTCGGGTCGGACAACATCGTCGCCGGCTGTGCGCGCGGTAAGTACATCACCTATGGCCGCGCCTGGCTGTTTTATCCTGGGGACGAGGCCGGTACGCCGCACTGCGACTCGCGGGCCACGCTCGTCATCTACGAGCAACTGCGCCAAGAGCGGCAAGTAGCCGAGATGCTGCAACTAACGCCCGCGGAAATCGAAGATCACTTTGCCGGGAATGCCCAGCGGTTTCTGGCGATGATGCGCAGACAGGGTGCGTAGCGTTCGTCACCGCCTCGGCATCGTTAGTTCCACCTTCGCAGCGCGGCTACCATGATTTCCAGCCCGTGCCGGCCGCGCGGCCGGCGACGAACTGAGCGCGTCGATGATGCGGTCGGCGTCCTCTACGGTGGTCGGCCAGTGGCTTCTCGCGGAAAATGCCGCGCACACCCGCGGCCACCGCATCGCAGACCGGGCCGACGTGGAGGTAATCCGGGGTGGCCAGGCTCACCATGTCGAGGCGTTCCCGCTTCAACATCACGCGGTAATCCGCGCATTCGGCGATTTGCCCCAGCTCGATTTCGTCCCGCTGGTAAAAGCGCGTGAATACCTCCGGGTTTATGTCGCAGACCGCCGCGAACTCGTATTCCGGAGCGCGGGCGTATGCGTATCCATGATCCCAACCCACGCCCGTGCCAATAACGGCCGCACGCAACTTGCCTTCAGACATCTCTCGTTCCTTTCTCAAGTTTTCATGCGCCCGCGCACAAAAGCCGACGACGACGCCACCTGCTCTTCTTCTAGGCTGTGCAATATCAACGACCCGTCAAAGCCGATCTGCCGCAAGAGCGCCAAGTAGTGATCGTAGTCGAGCAAACCCGTGCCCGCGGCTTGGTGCCCGGCGTCGCCGTCCCGCTCCAAGTCCTTGGCGTGAGCCAGCCGAATCGAATTCCCGAGCAAGTCGAATGCCTCGTCTAAGACCTCGCGCATGCTCGGTAGCTGGCCAGCGTGGAATAGGTTGGCTCCGTCGATAACCACCTGCAAGTGCTTGGACCGCACCTCGTCGAGCAAGCGCCTCGCCTTCTGCGCCGAATCCACCACATTGTTGACCTCCGGCTCGAACGCGAGTGTCGCGCCCTGCGCTTCGGCGATCGCGACGGCTTCCTCCACAGCCGCGACCATCTCGGCCCATGCGGCCGGCGTGTTGTTGTCGGGATGGCCGCCCCACAGCGAGTCGGGATTGCGCGTACCCGTGCAGGAAGTGATCAGTTCGGTTCCCAACTTGCCACTCGCAGCGGCTAGCGCGGCGAGCCAGCACATCCCAGCGCGGCGCTTTTCCAAGTCGGGGTCGATAATATTGAAGGTCCCCGACAGCGCGGCGATCTCAATACCCCGCGTTGCGTGTGCAGCACGAATGCGCTCGCAATCGACATCCGTCAGGGCCGCCGGATCGATGCCCGCGGCCGTCAAATCGAGTTGCACGGCCTCCAAGCCGGCGGCCTGCACCCCGTCGAGGCTCTCCTCCAGCGTCGGCCGCGCAAAGACCTTGTGGAAAATCCCTAGCTTCATTTTGCCTCTCCCCAGCTCCGACCGACCCCCGCTTCGACGCGGATCGGCACGCGAAACGGCCGGCCCTTTGCGTCCGCCACGGGCGACTCCATGATCGACGCGATAAGATCGGCATATTCGCAAGCTTTGTCCCGAGGCGCTTCGAAGAGCAATTCGTCATGGACCTGCACGAGCATTCGCGTTTCCGGTGGGAACATGTTGTCTAAGCCTTGCGGCAGATGTCCGCGGCAGTGCCTTGGATCATTGAGTTGAAAGCAGTTCGGACGTTGCCTTCAGGGAATCTCCGCCGCATGTCCGTGCCGGCTCGTATAAGCGAGCACATCCTTGCGGATCTGCCGCACGTTTTGTCGAGAATCGCCAACCTCGTCTTTTTGCCCAATGACCAGCCACACTAAAAAGCCGCGGAATTTCCCTTCGTCGGTCATGGGACACCTCGTGGTGAGGTTTGCGCCCAGTACTGTATCCCCCAATGAAGCCAAGGCAAGGATCATCTAAAATGTTATTGACACCGCGCGGCAGGCCCCATAAATAATAAGGCCGTTAAGGCCCCCAATTGTTCTTGGATTACACGAGCGAAAAATTAAGGAGTGAACATGACTGCAGCGCGCGAACAACTCGTCTTTTCCGATGCGTTCGACGGTGCTCTTGATCCCGAGTGGACTTGGCTGCGCGAACATCCCGGCTTTTGGCGCTTGCAGGACGGACTGGAAATTCGCGTCCAACCAGGCGTGGCCGCTACCGTGCAAAACGCGCTTTTGCGCCCGGCCCCGAATCGCAGCGAAGGGGCCTGGGCCATAGAAGTGACGGTGTACAACCACACCTACCCCATCCAGCAGTACGAGCAGGCCGGCATCACTTGGTACCAAAACGGCAAGCCGATCTTCAAGCAAGTCAAGGAACTGATCGACGGCGATCTCTACATTATTCCCGGCCGCAAGGCCATGCTCACACAGAGTGTGCGTCTGCGCCTTATTGTCACCGCCGACTCTTGGGAAGCCCGGTACCGGCCCGAGGGCAAGGACCAATTCCACACCGCGGATCGGGGCGAATTGCCCCCGCCCGGCGACGATCAAGTCAGCATCCAGTGCTACAACGGCCCCGAGAACGCCGAACACTGGATCCGCTTTCGGGACTTTCAGATCAAAAGACTAGGCTGACGCCCGCACCTGCTAGCGAAACCAGTCGTAATTCAACCCCAACGACCGATCCTGCAACGGCAACCCCACCCGCTCCCCTCCCTGCGCCGCAGAAACCTTCAACGCTACCTCCACCTCCAACGCTACTCCCACTCGCCGCCCCGAATTCTTCGGCTCCTCCATTTCCCCGGCCAAACACTGCATCACGTCATCCACGCAATACACTGCCCCATACGGCACATTGAACTGTGGCGGCGGCCAATCCAGCTCCGCCCCTGTCGGCCCCTGTGGCCCTTCCACCTGCTGCCACAACCGCCATCTCTTGCCGTAGTCGAAGACCATCTCCCCGCGCTCGCCGCACAACCGCACCCCCGGTGCTCCCTTGCGGAAATGCACCACCGTCCCGTCCGCAGCCACTAACATCCCCTGACCGACAAACTCGTCGCTGCCCGATTCCCGCTGTAGCTGATCCCCCGTGCCGACCACCCAAGCCGGAGGCGCGTCGAGGAAGTACGACCAGTTCTGATGCTGCGCCCCAGCGCTCGGAGCCTCGATCGACACCAGCTCGCCAATCGCCCCTTCTATCAGCAGCGCCTTGGCCCGCGCAAACGAAGGATGGGTCGTGGTAATCGCCCCGCAGCATAGGGGCACCCCCGCCCCAGCGCAGGTACCCACCATCCGATCAACCTCTTCTAATGTATGCGCCATCGGCTTTTCGGTGACGATGCCCTTGGCTCCGCACTCAACGGCCAGACAGGTAAAATGCGCACGGTATTTGGTATTGGTACACACCGCGACGATAGCCGGCCGCTCCTTTTGCAGCATGGCCTCGGCGTCCTCGTAGAGTGCCTCGAGCCCATAGCGCTCGCCATAGGCTTTAAGCCGCTTGGGGTCGCGGTCGGCGGCGATGACCGTTTTCACCTCGGGCCGATCCCACAGCGCCTCGGCATACGAGGTGGGGTTGCCCTCGTCGCCGGGGTGGTCGTAGTGGTGGAATGTGCGATGGATGTCCAAAGGCGGCGTGGGCCGGTCGATATCGTCGATGTCAAAGCGATCCCCAATCCGGCTGGCCAAATCGTAGAGTAGGCCCATCCAGCCTAGGCCGATAACTGCGGCGCGGTACATGAGCAATCTCCTTTATAGTCGAAATCAATCGGCCCGCAACACCGCGTTGTGCGCGGCCAGATCCCAAGTCTCGTTGTACACCAGCGGCTGGGCCCGTGCGGGCGGATGGCCGGAGGGCTGATTATTGGAATTGAGCAGCTCCAGCCGATCGCGGCCTCGGGGCGCGTCGAGCCACGCCCGCTCCTCGGGTGCTGCTTGCACCGGACGCCGCAAAATAAACTCCACCCGGTCGCGGCGCGAGAAGGCCGCATGGGCGACGAAGACCCGATGCAAGTCGCGTCCATCCCAAGTCCCCAAATCCGGCAGCAGTACCGGGCCGGTGCAGACTTGGTATTGGCCATCGGCCGCGTTGAGATTCATGACGTTGATCGGATATTCGAGTTCGACCTCAATACCACTCGCCGCGTCTTGGTACACCGAGCGGGCGTTTTGTGCATCGCCGGCAAAGGTCGAGGCCACAATCGCGTCGGCTTCTTCCAGCGCCTCGGATGCAGGATAGGAGCGGATGTCGATGGTATAATCCTGATACGCATCCGCTAGTGGGCGCGCGCTGCTCACTTCGGGCTCCGTGCTCGGTCGCTGGGCAATCGCCGGAATCGAGGAGTGGCTAAAGGCCATCCGCCACTCGCCGCTGGGGATCTGGAACAGGTTTTCGCTGGCAATGGTGTATTCGCTGCGGCAAGGTGCGCCCAGAAAGAGTTCGGCCAACTCGGCTCCACCGCTGTCGCGCAAAACACAACGGGCCTCTAAGGTGAAACGCACGTGATAGACCTGACCGTGCTCGCCGACAAAGCCGCCGGGCCACTTGTAATAAGGGTCCGGCTTCGCCGGATGGGCCTCCCACGCAAAGGATGAACGGGGGAAATTGATCATCGCCGTCTCCTGCCGGGCGACTTGCCCCGGCCGCTATAGGTTCACATATTACTGCGCCAGATTTTGTAGTACGGAATTTCCTAGTGTACGGTTGGGGATTCAGGTTTCATGTAGGCGGTATCACTCGGCCTGCCCGTAGCCCTCGTCCGGGCCAGCGCGGTCCCCCGCGTCGATGTTCCGGGGCGGTCCCCGCCTCCAAGGGGGCGGATGGGACGGACCACGGACCACGGACCACTGATTAAACAGTCCTTATTCTAGGAAAGTCCGTTGTAATATTAAAAAGCATCATTAGGTACAAAATGCCTTTTTCACTCTCACATTAATAGCCCAAGGAGAATTCCATGACTCGCCCTAATGCGTTCCACTTCGCATGGGTTGCCGCCCTGACGTTCGCCCTTACCGCCGAGGCGACCTTGGCGGAAACTTACGTGGTCGATGCTGCACACTCTTCGGTCGATTTCAGCATTCGCCATCTCGTCGGCCGCACAAAGGGCCGTTTCGGCGACTTCAGCGGCACCATCGGCTACGACGCCACCCAGCCCGCAGCCTCCAGCCTCTCCGGCACTATTCAAGTCAAAAGCATCGACACCGGCAACAAACGCCGCGATGGCCACCTGAAAAATGCCGACTTCTTCGATGCCGAAACCTATCCCACTATCACCTTCGAATCTACAGAGGTGACCAGCACGGGCGAAAACACCCTCAGCGTGAAGGGCAAGCTGACCATGCACGGCACCACCAAAGAGGTCACCCTGCCCGTCGAGATCCTCGGCACCGGCACCAATCCGCGGAGTGAAAAGGCGCAGATCGGCCTAGAAACGAATTTTTCTATACTCTGCTCCGATTACGGAGTCAATAGCTGGGCACGCTTTAGCGCCGTTCTCGGAGACGAAGTAAAAATTCAGGTGTTGATCGAGGCCAACGCAGAGTAAATCGGAATCAGCTAGCCGCGGCCGAACCAGTCGGCCATCCATTCAAAGTACTCGACGAGGAAGGCGTGATTCCCTTCTGGCTGGCGGACCTCGAAGTGCTCTGGACAGCCCGCCTCTGCATACGCTTGGGAGACGACCGGGATCATATCTTCGACTCCTTCTCGGGGCATGTCTTCGTCCCGGGTCGGGGCAATCAGGCCGCGACGATTGCGGCGTGGTCGAAATGGCGCAGTAGAAGGGGAATAAAATAATAGGCGCTGTGGCGATCGGCGGCGTGGTGGATTACCCGCGCCATGCTGCCCACCCCGGCACAAATCCACGGGGCGCACGCAATCGCGTACCAAGTCGCATTGCCGCCCAGCGACATCCCGGTCAACCCGATCCTTGGGGTGGCGGCCAAAAGCCGCGCCCCTTTGAGGGCCTCCTCAACCAATACGCCCATCTGGGCGCGACCATAAGGTGCCAGTAGCTTACTTTCGGTCGCCCACTCTTCGAGACTGCTGCGCCGCATCTGACACCCTTTGGGGGAAATGGCCCGTTGCAAAGCCCCGGCGCGCCAATTTGCAAGCCCAGCCCATTAGCCTCTGCTCTAGGCAAAAGCGCGGGTGGGCGATCTCTTCGGCCGTCCCTCCAGTGCCGGGGACGCAGACAATACCAGGCCATTTGCGCGCCGGTTCTTCCTGCGGCATCGCGAGGATTCCCGGCACGGTCTCACCCAGCGAATTCTCGTATCTCACCTGTATAGTGCAAAGGCTGTCCTCCTCTTGCCGACTCTCTGTGCTATAGTCGATCGCGGCGGGAATCTCTTCTAAACCGAGCAATTCCACGAGCTTCGAGCGCACAGCAGAGGGGGGATCTCGTCGAGGTAGGCCGGACGGATGCCCTTGGGAATAATGGAGCGCATGGTCGATTTCCTTGGGGGTTATGGGGATGTGAGCCGCGAAGTTGATGTGAACGCCTGTCAATCGCTATGCTCATTCTTTTTGCATACATTGAGCGGCCCGAGGAAACTTGAGGAGCAAACTATGATCAAACTGAGCACAATGGCCCGCCAGACCTTCACTACCACGATTGAGCAGGTCGTTGAACAAGCCCGCCTTTTGCAGCTAGACGGCGTGGATTTCCATTTGTCGGGCATGGACCGCAGAGTCAAGTATATCAACCACATCAAGAGCCTCTGTCTCAAACGCGGCTTGAACATTGGCTATGCTGGAGCCGGCAGCTTTGTAGGGCCGGCCGAAGAGCGGGCCGTGCGTTTGCAGCAGGGTCGCGCCGACGTCGATACTGCAGCTTTGTTAGGAGCGCAGGTGCTGCGCGTTTTCGCGCGCCACAAGTGGCCGAGTACCGTCGAGGAACAAGAGGCCCTGTGGCACCCGATGATCGAGGATTTTCAGGCTATTGCCGACTATGCGGCCCAACGCGGGGTAATGGTGGCCTTGCAGAACCACGACAACGGCAGCTTCGCTATGACTGCGGACCAAGTGTTGCGCATCCTGCGCGAGACCGAGCGCGACAATTTCAGTTTTCTATTGGATACCGGGCAGTGGCTAGGGGCCATTGGCTCGCATCCGCGCGGCGAGTTTGATCCGCAGGTCGATTTGTACAAAGACTATTTGGAGCCGACCGCGCCTTTTGCCACGTACGTGCGGGCCAAGATCTACAAGATCGACAGCGGCATTGAGGAGTTTATCGACTACAGACGCGTGTTAGAAATTCTGCGCGGGGTGGATTTCAACGGCACGATCGGCCTAGTCTTTGAACTAGGCGAGTTCAACAGTTGCAGCCAAGAGGAATGCATGCGCTTGGCCGTGGCCCATTTGCGCCAAGTGATCGCCGCGAGCTGATGTAGCATTTCGTCCCTATTCGTGCGCCGCTGACCTTATTGTCTTATCTTCGTTGGGCCAACCAGCCAAAGCCGATAAAGGAACAGCCATGTCCGCACTTGATCCCAGTGCCGCCAAGCCCCTCCTCTTTCAACAGAGCCGCGTCGGCTATGTCGATATAGACGCGGTTGACCTACCCCGGACCAACGCCGCCGGCAAGCCGGTAATTGATCCGACGCCGGAACAGAGGTACTTGTTCGATACTCAGGGTTGGCTGTTGATACCCGGTCTGCTCAGCGACGGCGAGGTGGAGGAGATGCGGGCCTTTTGCCACCGCTTGCACCAAGCGCCTGAATCGCTGCCGGAGCCGCAGCGTAGCCCTATTGGTGGCCCTTTGGAAGAATTGACCGACCACCCCTTTATCGTCGGTTTTATGAACGAATTCCTCGCCAATCCCGACCTGTCGAGTCAGGACTGCTACGGTTTTCGCATGGAATCAACCAGCCTATGTATGCGTCAGACCGGGGAAGGGGGCTTTGGGCCCCACAACGGCAATGGCCTGTGGCGCCTGCCCGGCGACGGGCACAACTACCATTGCGTGCCCGGCAAGGTGCGCAGCAGCTTGACTTGCGTGGTGTGGGAATTGAACGAGGTCGAGGCCAGTGGCGGCGGCACCCTGTTCATCAGCGGCAGCCACAAGGCCGCCTTCCCCCTGCCCGTCGGAGTCCAAAGGCTCGATTCGGACCTTTGGACTCAATACGCGTGTCCGGCCGGCTCCCTGCTCATTTTCGCAGAGAGCACCACCCACACCGCTTTCCCGTGGGGCAGCACTAGGCACGAGCGCTGTGCCATCTTCAGTCGCTACAATTACGTCGATAGCAAATGGCATAAGTGGCAGCCCCACCCCCAAGCACTCGAAGCCATGCCGCCCAAGCGCCGCACGCTCTTTCGGCCCGTCCATGTCGAAGGCAATCTGATATAGTACGCGAATCAATTGGCTTCGATCTGGCTGGCTCAAACGAGTACATAGCTAGTGGTCATCGCCCGAGTAAATCCACATAGATTGAGCTTCACCAGCCCGTTCAAAACCGAGCTTCTTGTAGAAGTTGATCGCCTCGCCATCCGCAATCAGTATGTGCTGATGAAAGCCTTCATACATCGACATGAGTCTTCTCATTAATGCCGATCCAATTCCCCGTCTTTGATAGTCTGGATGAACCAGCAAATGGGGATAGTACACAACTAAATGACCATCAGAGATCGCATTGCCTAATCCGCTCAGACGATCTCTATCCCAGGCAGTCCATAGCGAATATGAGTTTAGTAGGCCGTTGCGAAGCTCAGTCGGTTTTGCGGCCGCTGACCAACCATTCGCTACATACAGTTCCCGTATGGCTTCCGGCGAAATATTCCGCGTGTCGCTATAGAAAATTACTGCGCTAGTCATAGGTCTCCCTCGTAAACACCCACATAGTGTTCCACTTCGGGAGATGGGTCGTAAAAGTGATGTAACAGCCTACGCCATTCTTGGTACCGTTCAGACTCTCTGAACCCAACAGTATGATCTTCAAGCGTTTGCCAGTTTACCAGAAGAATGTAGCGTTTGCCTTTTTCAATACACTTCTGTAGCTGATGGGAAACGTAGCCATCCATACTTGAGATGATCTTTTGCGCCTCGCCAAAAGTAGCTTCAAACTCCTTCGCACGACCGGGTTTAACGTCCAGTATTGCGACCTCTAGAATCATTGTTTAGCTCTGGGATTTCGCTGAAATGATTTCGACAGAAGCATAGCGTTGCACCGCTTCGAACTTTCCTGGCGACTATCTCGCCCCACGCTTCTGCCGCAAACGCCTCTGGCATCTCTCCCCACATGAGGAATGTGGACTTTAGTTGGGCCAAAACCCATTTGTCCGCTAGCCCGTATTCCACAAGCTGATCAGAGAATTCAGAGTCGCCGCACAACTCCGAGAGAAAATGAGCGTTTCTCCGCGTGGAGTATGCATACGACGCGGAAACCTTGAGGCTCTCGAACCTTGCCTTGCGGAATAGTCCCGGCTGGCGACGTCCGCAGTACGGATCCCCACCATTTCGTTGCATTAGCTGGATAACAACAGAATGCCGATTCATTTGTCTTATGCTTATTGGTGCAGGCAATTGACGGCGCAGCTTGTCCGCATCTTTTCGTTAGCCAATTTCTGTCGGCACCATGCAACCGTAGTAAAAGAACTGTCCGGTTCTTCCAACTGAGCCACTCCAGCCAAGATCGCGTAATTGCCGTTCCAATTGCTCCGGATCGTGGAATACTTTTACGATGTTAAAAATCCGACCATCGTTCAGCTTCCTTTCCACTACGCCGGAATCGTCGATTGCAGCGTGATCTCGTTGCGTTGCCAGACCATCTATAAAAAAAGCGCTACCTCCCGGCTTTAGGGCGGCGCGAATCATCTCCCAGAACCGATCGAATTGCTGTGCCGGAACATGCGACAGCCAAAAACCAAAAAAGACAAAATCATACTTTTCGGTTGGCCACCACTCGAAAAGGTCTGCCACTACATACCGCACAGAAGCATTACCGGTCTTGGTGCGATTGATCTCAATCGTCTCGGGAGAAGCATCTATAGCCGTCAGGCCAGCGGCATCGTGCGCCAGACATGCTGTCCACAATCCCGTACCGCAAGCAAGCTCAAGACACTTGCCGAACGGCCTCTCCCGCTCAAGTGCCGATCGCAAAATGCCCAATTCTGCACGCCATTGGGTGTTGCGCTCGTCGCCCTGGTCGTATCGCCCTTGGCGCAAATGCCACTCGTCATACTCGGCAGCTCGCGCCCGGTAATAGGCGGCTTGTTCCTTCAGAATTGATTTGTCAGCCGACTTTTTGTCGAAGTTCAAAATTTCCTACTCGTTTGCGATTCAATCTCCAGTGGCTGCTTGATCCGCCTCTCTAGTTCCAGCAGATCCAATCGACCGTCCGGCACATCCTTTTCCATAGTTCCATCTCTGCCGGCGTCCGCGACACCTGAATACCGTCCTTTGAAATGGCCATGCGAGAATGTGTAATACGTCCCTCGCCGATAACCTGAAAAAGTGCTGCCGCATCGCCTCTAGCACCTCCGACCGATCCACCACATTATACGCTGGACTTGCTCCGTCTCCCCCTACACCTGCCAGCGAACCGGGCATCCACAAAAAACAGAGGGCGGTTGCGAGCCTTAAACTCCAATGGGTTGCAAGCTTGTCATAACCTATATCCCGTCTGCATAAAAGGTTCGATCTATGGGCCTTTGGACGCGCAGAGCGTCAAAACGACATGGCAAGATTCCTATTGCAGGAGCTTGCCGGGAATGCGCGAGCCGGGATATTCCTTTTTCGGGTCGCGCTCGGCGATGATAGCTGGTACTTCGTCGGTCCAATAGGCGGGTACAGTCTCCGGGCGCCGGTGCCAAGCCAGCACCAACGTGCGACGCTGGTCGGTCTGGTTGCGATGCGCCGAGTGCAGAACGCGGGCGTCGGCCAGCACCAAGTCGCCGGCCTTGACGCAGACATCGATTTGGTCCGGGTGATCGCTGAACATGGTCGGGTGGTCTTCTTCTATGAAACGCGCCCCTTGCTCGTGGGCCGGAACCATTTCGTCGTGCAGAAGAATGCGCTTGTGATGGGTGCCGGGGATGACTTTGAGGCAGCCGTTCTCCGGCGCGGTATCGCTCAAGTAGTAGGACACAAAAATGATCTGCGGCCACGGCGAACAGCTCAAGGGATCGTTCCACTGCATCCAGTCTTGGTGCCAATACAGGGCCGGTTCGCCAGGGTCTTTGGTCAGGAGGATGATCCCGCCCGTGCTGGCAAAGTCGCCTAGGCTCATCTGTTCGAGGGCGCGGCGCGTGGGAGGCCAGTCGAGCAATTTCTGGATGGTCGGGTTGTCCTCCCCGCGTGCGGTGACGTGCTGGCCTTGGTACTTGAAGTCGGGCGGCGGCACCCAGTCCTCCATCATGCGCTCGGTCTCGTCGCGCAATTCCCGTAAGAATTCGTCGCTGAGAATGTTATCGACGACGCAGAATCCGTCGCGCAGTAGCTGTTGGCGTTTTTCTATGGCTTCTTCGGGAGTCATTGCAAACCTCGTCGAAAGGTGTGGGGTCAGAGCTTCAATTCTGATAGGGCCCGGTGCGGCCTCCGGTCAAGGCGCGGTCAAAGCTAGGGCGCAGCAGTTTGGTTAAAACGGGCGGTAGTTCGCCCCGCTGCGCTTTGAGTGCCCATAGCGACGGCACGGCATGGGGTGGTTGCACCAAGCCAGTGCGATCGTCCGCTTTTTTGTACGCGTACAGGGAACACCAGCAGGTCGGCCGGTCCGCCCCCTTCGGAGCCACGCCGTGAGCTCCGTGCGACAGGCAGCAGACAACCGAGCCGGGGGGCAGTTCGAGGTGTTCGATGGTCAGCGGCTTCCCAGTGATAGGGTGGACGCGCCCCTTGAGCCAACCAGCTTCGATCTCCTCGTCGGTGGCCCCTCGGCAGTTGTCCGGGTCTAGGTATTGCAGCGTTTCGAAATCGTTCATGGATATAATGAGGCGGGGGCGGTAAAATCCCGGAAATTGTATCAACGGTCTCCAATATAGCCAGACCTATCGCACGCCTCAATGAGGCCGGGGCGGGGACGCCCCGATGATCGCCTGTACGACCTGCCTTTCCAGAAATTGTCGACAGATCTCACACGGCTCGTCAAAACCCGCTGTGCTTACGGGATAACTTCAAAGCCCATCTGTAGGAAGTGATGGTCTAATGTCAATGCTCGGCGAATTCGCAGTTCTCGCATGAGAACAAAGCTGCAGCAGTCGGTGAAGGAGAATTCCTTATCCCGATAGCCGAAGAAGAGGGACCGCGCCCATTCTCTTCGCGTTTCATCAATGGACTCGATCCGCCGTCGAGCCGAGCCGTCGAGTTGCTGCCACCTATTGCGAATCGACACAGGTCGGATGGTTGTTTCGGCCCTGCTTGTGACGGGCTCGCTCATTCAGCGCGTCGAGGGCTTGATTCCAGCGCCGATCAGGTCCCAAGGCGGAAAATCAAGTGGCAGCATCCGCCACGGGATAGTGCCCTTGACGACATAGAAGATCGCACTGACCACATCGCATTTGGCCCATTTGCCGGGGTTGCCCCAAGGGTCGGGACGCTCGAAAGACGCCGCGATCTGAGCCCACTCCCGATCGGTCAAGTCGCTGGATTTCCATTATCTCTCTATGCAAAAGATCAATGCCGATATTCATATTCTTTTTAGCGGAGATAGGCACAGCCTTAGGAGCGTTCTTAAACCCCCCTCGGGCTGCTTTGCGAGGCTGTCGAGTGGCTCATAGGGCGAGACGCCCTCGGTCCTAGATACTTTGAGCTGAGCGAGAGACCGAAACCCTAGTTTTAAGAACGCTTCTCAAGCGATATAACTTAACGGAATTTCCTAGTGTACGGTTGGGCATTCCGGTTTCATGTAGGCGGTATCACTCGGCCTGCCCGTAGCCCTCGTCCGGGCTAGCGCGGTCCCCCGCGTCAATGTTCCGAGGCCCGTCGCCGGGTACCCGCCGCCAAGGGGGCGGATGGGACTAACCACTAACCACTAACCACTAACCACTGATTAAACAGTCCTTCTAGGAAAGTCCGTAACTTAATTTCAGTGGTCCAACCTGCTACGGCTCTTACATCGGCCTGTAAGTGCATTGACAACAGAGGATTTCCCACTATTTACAGGACCGTAGAGTGATATAACTAATTTTTTTGATCTCCTCGAATTCCTCGCTTTTTTCGCAAAAGATTCCTCGACTGCTTTTTTATGTCCCTCGACATCGGGTTCATCGGATTCAAATGCGTCGTTTACTTTGGCCACTATACTCTCTCCTTACTGGAAATAACGAAATCTGTCGTTGGATGCTCAATGTACACAAAGAATCATCCCCTAAGCCGATATATCGAGCAGGGCCTCTTCGTCGGCCAAAGCGTAGCCCTGTTCCAGCAGGTCGGCGAGGGTTGTGCGCGATAAAATTTGATCAACGGCCTGCTGCACTTGCCTCCATAGTGCGCGAACCGAACACGCAGTGAGCGAGTGCGTGCAGCAATCCGCGCTGCCGGCGAAGTGATCGCAGAAGTCGTCGTCGAAGAGGCGACCGCCCAGCGTGGCGAGCGCGTCGGCCACGGCGATTTGGTGGGGGGGCCTAGCGAGGGCGTAGCCGCCTTGCTGGCCGCGGGCACTTGCCACAAACCCGCCTTGCCGGAGAATGCGCAAGAGCTTGGCGACGTTGTGATGCGTGATCCCCTCGGCTTGGCTGATTTCCGGGATGGTCAGGCTGCGGCCGGGGGTTTGGCGCGCTAGTTGCAACAGGCAGCGCAGGCCGTATTCTTCGCGCGAGCTGAGTTTCATATTACATCATGCCTAGTTCGAGTTTCGCCCCCTCGGTCATCATGTCTATCGTCCACGGCGGATCCCACACGACCTCGACCGAAGCCGTGGCGAGGCCCGGGACATGGGCCTTGATTTTGTGCTCGATTTCCGGCGGTAACGTGCCGGCCACCGGACAGGCGGGCGAGGTCAAGGTCATGGTCACGTGGACGTCCTGCGAGTCGCTGACCTCGATTTCGTAGATCAGGCCGAGGGCAAAAATATCGACCGGAATCTCGGGGTCGTAGCAGGTTTTGAGCACGGCCACCACTTTGGCCTCGGTAGAATTAGGGGGAAAGGTTTTTTCGTGCAACAGTTCCATAGAGGACTCCTTTTTAGTGATCAGTGGTTAGTGGTTAGTGATCAGTGGTTAGTGGCCACCCCCTCTAGGTAGGGTGCGGGGAACTGATCACTGATCACTGATCACTGATCACTATTCTATTCGGTGGATGTGGGGGACGGGTCTTGTTCTATGGCCGCTTTGGCAGTGTGCCAAGCGAGGGTCGCGCACTTGACGCGCATGGGAAACTCGCGCACCCCAGCGAAAACGGCCATCTTGCCCAAAGCCCCGGTGTCGACGGGAGCGTCCGGTTGTGCGGTCACCATCTGCTGGAACTGCTCAAACAGCTCGACCGCCGCGTCGGGATGCTTGCCCTTGATGGCGGTGGTCATCAGCGAAGCTGAGGCTTTAGAAATGGCGCAACCCGACCCCTCAAAGCGTATGTCGGCAATCCGCTCGTCGGCCATGTGGAGATAGATGTGCAGGTGATCGCCGCACAGGGGATTGTAGCCCTCTTGCATGCGATTGGCCTCGGGCAGCTTGCCGAAGTTGCGTGGATTTTTGTTGTGATCGAGGATGATCTGCTGGTACAGTTCGCGAAGCTCTGTCATTGTCGAAGTACCTCGTTGATGTTGTATAAACCCCTACCACTCCTCACCCTTCAAACACCTTCTTGACCTTGTGTACCGCCGAGACTAGCGCATCAATTTCCGCGTGCGTGTTGTAAAAAGCCAACGAGGCACGCACCGTCGCCGGCACTTGGTAAAACTGCATGGTCGGCTGGGCGCAGTGGTGGCCGGCGCGTACGGCAATACCCTCGGCGTCGAGGACGGTGCCTATGTCGTGTGGGTGGATGTCGCCGAGCGTGAAGGAGAGGACGGCCACGCGCTCGCGGGCCGTGCCAATCAGGCGCAAGCCCGGGATGGCGGCGAGGGATGCGTCTGCGTACGCGAGCAAGTCGGCCTCGTACGCGGCGATTTGCTCTCTTCCTACGGAGTTGACGTAATCAATGGCGGCCTCCAAGCCAATACCGCCGGCGATGTGCGGCGTGCCAGCTTCAAACCGAGCCGGTGGGGGAGCATACGTGGTGCCGGCAAAGCTCACCTTCTCGATCATGGAACCACCGCTTTCATAGGGCGGCATGGCGTTTAAAAGGGCCTGCTTGCCGTAGAGTACGCCAATGCCGGTGGGGCCGAAGAGCTTGTGGCCGGAAAAGGCATAGAAGTCGCAGTCGAGGTCCTGCACGTCCACCGGCAGGTGAGGCACTCCTTGCGCTCCATCGACGACGACGACCGCGCCGTATTGATGGGCCAAGGCGGCGATTTCCTTCACCGGCAGAATGGTGCCGAGGGCGTTGGAAGCATGGGCGACGGACACGATGCGGGTGCGCTCGGACAGCAGGCACTCGTATTCGTCGAAGAGGAACTCGCCCGTCGCGCTGATGGGTACTACCCGCAGGCGTGCGCCCTTTTCTTCGCACAGCATTTGCCACGGCACGATGTTGGAGTGGTGCTCTAGCTGCGAGACGATGATCTCGTCGTCAGGACCTACCTGCGGCCGACCGTAGCTGTGGGCGACGAGATTGAGCGCCTCGGTGGTGCCGCGCACGAAGACGACCTCGCTGCTCTCGCGGGCGTTGATAAACTGGCCGACTCGGCCGCGCGCTCGCTCGTACGCAAAGGTCGCCTGCTGGCTGAGGAAGTGGACGCCACGGTGGATGTTGGAGTTTTCGCGGGCGTAGTAGCGCTGGAGCGCGTAGAGGACCGTCAGCGGCTTTTGGGTGGTCGCGCCGTTGTCGAAATAGACCAGATCCTTGCCGCGAATTTTCTCGCCGAGTACGGGGAAGTCGCGGCGGATCTTGGCTATGTCAAAGGAAGCGGTCACGAAGCAACTCCGGCGGCGGCTTGGTCCAGCCGGCGGTCTACTAGCCGGTCGAGTTGGTCTTTAAGGGTGGGGACGCGCACGCGGTTGAGCACCTCCCCAGCAAAGGCCCGCGTCAGTACCCGGACGGCCTCGCGGTGGCCGATGCCACGGGAACGCAAGTAAAAGAGGGCGTCTTCGTCGAGCTGGCCGATGGTGGCTCCGTGCGAACACTTGACGTCGTCGGCGTAGATTTCGAGCTGGGGCTTGGTGCTGATTTGCGCCGTCTCCGAGAGCAGGAGATTTTGGTTGGCTTGATAGGCATCGGTTTTTTGCGCGGCTTGGTGAACGTGGATTTTACCGCGGAAGACGCCGGTGGCGCGGCCACCGAGGATGCCCTTGTAGAACTCATGGCTCTGGCAGTGAGGCTCGGCGTGTTCGATGAGCGTGTGATTATCCACGTGTTGTGCCCCGTCCTCGATGTAGAGGCCGTTGAGAGTGGAGTCAACGCCTTCGCCCTCTAGGACAGTGTGGACGTGGTGGCGCGTCAAGTGTCCCCCCAAGGTGATGGAAGTCGAGCGGAATTGGGCGGCGCGTTCCTCGCGGACGTGGGTCGCCGCGACGTGGAAGGCGGCGGCGGACTCGCGCTGGACTCGGTAGTGGTCGAGCACGGCGTTGGGGCCGACGAAGAATTCGCTGACGCTGTTGGTCAGATACGGTTCTGCCTCTAAGCCGACGTAACTTTCGACTAGGGTCGCTTGGGCGTTGGCTTCGGCGACCACGAGGACGCGCGGATGGGAGACGACGTTGGCGCGTCGGCCCGTGGAGACAAACAGCAAGTGGATGGGCTGCTCGACGATGGTGCCCCGAGGCAGATAGACGACCGCGCCGTCTTGCAAGAAGGCGGTATTGAGCGCGGTAAATGCCTCGTCCTCGGTGGTGGCGGCTTGGCCTAGGGAGTTCAAGAATAGATCGCCGTTTGAGGCGATGGCTTCGCCCAGGCTCTCGACGCGCACACCGGCGGGCAGACGGTTGAGCTGGGAATGCGCGAGGGCAAAGTGGCCATCGACAAAGACCAGCCCGTTGAGGCCGTAGCGGTAGTCGTCGAGAGGAGCCGGCACCGTCGTGGACGCGGCTAGCTCAAAATTGATCCGAGCCAGCGGGGCGATGTTAGTAAAAGCCCACTCCTCGTCTTTGGTTGTGGGAAAGCCACAAGCGGCAAAGTGCTCAATAGCCCTTTGACGCAGCGGCAGCAGTGCGCCTGTGACGACGAGGTCGTTAAAGTAGGACTGATAATGGGCGACGCCGTTCATGCCGCTTGCTCCTTGACCCAATCGTAGCCCTTTTCCTCTAGCGTCAGCGCCAATTCTTTGCCGCCCGATTGGGCAATGCGCCCCTCGTAGAGCACGTGGACGAAGTCCGGGACTATGTAGTTGAGAAGACGCTGGTAGTGAGTGACGACGACGACCGCCTTGTCTGGGGCGTGGAGTTGGTTGACGCCTTGAGCGACGATCCGCAGCGCGTCGATGTCGAGGCCGGAGTCGGTCTCGTCGAGAATCGAGAGCTTGGGTTCCAACACGGCCATTTGCAAAATTTCGTGGCGCTTTTTCTCGCCGCCGGAAAAGCCTTCGTTGACCGACCGCTTGAGGAAGCTCTCGTCCATTTCCACCAAGGCGAGTTTTTCGCGGATTAGGCCAAGGAAATCGATGGCGTCGAGCTCCTCCTCACCGCGTTGCTTGCGGATTTCGTTGTAGCTTTGGTGGAGGAAATACGTGGAGTTGACGCCGGGGATTTCCACCGGGTACTGAAAGGCGAGGAAGAGCCCGGCACACGCCCTCTCTTCTGGCGCGAGTTCGAGCAAATCCCGGCCGCAGTACGCGACCGACCCTTCGGTAATGTCGTAGCCTTCGCGGCCCGCGAGGACTTGGGCGAGGGTGCTTTTGCCCGAGCCGTTAGGGCCCATAATGGCGTGGATTTCGCCGGGTTCTACTTGCAGGTTGACACCGCGCAGGATGGGGGTGTCTTCAACGGCGACGTGGAGGTTTTCGATGTGGAGCATAGTGCGCTTTCGGTTGGGGTTGTAATGCTATGGGTGTATTGGACTACAGCAGATTTCGGTTGGTTTCGGGTTGCCAAGCGAGGATGATAGCGGCCTCCAACTCGCGGGTTTCTTCTTCGCTTTCGGTGAATGTTACCGAGAACTCTACTAGATCGGGGAACATGCGGAGCTGGCGTCGCAGTTCGGGATTAGCCTCGTTCGCCAAGTGCTCCAGGAGACGGCGACGGACGCAAGTTATGGACATGCCGATGTAGAGTCGTTCGTGGGCATCTTCTATTTCATCGGGTAGCCACAGGGCATATAGGCCACAACAGTCCTTCGGTAGCGTTTGCACCTCTTCCCGGTTGAATGGGCGCAGGTTCTTTTCTAACTGATACTTCTTGGCGAACAAATTATTGGAATAGCTGACCCTGTGCATCTTCTTTCGTCCTTGAGAGGGCAGAAAGGATGTCTTGCCACGCGGAGACGAGATTGTTGAAGAGTACCGCATTTTGTGAGTCGCCTTTGCGATCGTAGTGATTGTAGAGAATACGCGCCAGTCGCTCGACGGATTCGACATTGCCATCCATGGCCCGGGCGACATACGCCGCTCCTTCAATGCCGTCGCCGTGCTCGCGATTGAGGTATCACTCCCCACAGGGTGTTAAGCGGATCGCCGTTTGGGGTTTTGGCTGCATCAGTGGGCGAAAGATACGTGCCGTCGAGCACGGCGACGCGGGCCTGAACACCAGTGCTTGAGGCCAGCCCGGCTTCTTCTACAATGCCGTGTATCTCGTTGTGGGTCTGCTCGGATTGGCCATTTTCGCTCGGATTGGTCAAGGCGTCGGTGCTATTCACTAGATGATAGAGCGCGATGAGGCTGTGAGTCTTACCGCCACCAAAGCCCGTTTTGGTCTGGATAACCGGATCGCCCCCGTTGCCACTGAGCCGCTTCAGGGTGTTCACTAGCAGGGTGCGAATGCCCGGGGTGATGTACGTATGGTTGAAGAAGCTGACCGGATTGCCGTACTGAGTCGCGTCGGCACGGCCGTCGTGGACCTGTTGGAGATCAGCGGCGAACTCGGCCTCTTGAAAGGTGCCTAGAGCCACATCAGGATTGGGACGGATGACCGTCCGCCAAGGAGCGAGATCGGTGGTTAGAGGGGATGGTGGCGTTTCAGGTTGGCTCTTGGCAGGTGCCGCTGGTGCGGCCGTATCGCGTTGGCTAGAAGGGCTGGCGAGTTGGTCTCTGATCGCTTCTACAGTCTGCTTCTGCTGCGGCGCATTGATTTTGCCGAGTACATCGGCAATGTGAAACAGGTGGGTTCTGGCAAACTCAAAGTCTATGTCCTGTGGGCCAGGATGAGCCGCTTTATCTCGTGATTCCTTTATCAGCCATAGCGCATTCTGGATGCCCCTCTCGTCTCCGAACGGCTGTTGGAAAAACTCGTTCCATTTCCTGCCGATGAGGTGAGGAAAATCGCCAATATCTATTGAGGCTTCTACATCGTTCCCGTTCTTATTCAGATTCTGGCTGAACTGCTTGGCCTGTCGGTCATTTAGAGCGTTGCGTATCACATCTTCGACCTGCTGGCCCCGAGCTTTCTTTAGAGAGCGGACAATAAACGGGCGCATGGCGTCGCGGTAGATGTCCAGTGCCTCGTTGAGCGCGTCTCTGTTTGGTCGGTCTATCGTCGTATTCACGGACTTACCCTTCGGGCCATCGACAGTAGTGTAGGCTCGTAGCCTTATCTACCCAACGCTGCCTTCGAGACTGATGCCGAGCAGCTTTTGTGCCTCCACGGCGAACTCCATGGGCAGCTCGGCGAGAACTTCCTTGCAGAAGCCGTTGACGATCATGGAGATGGCATCTTCAGTGGAAATCCCGCGCTGGTTGCAGTAGAAAATTTGGTCCTCGCCGATCTTGGAGGTGGAAGCCTCGTGCTCGACGTGGGCAGTGGGATTGCGGACCTCGATGTAGGGAAAAGTGTGCGCGCCGCATTGGTCGCCGATGAGCATGGAATCGCACTGGGTAAAGTTGCGGGCACCGGTCGCGTTTTTGAGCACCTGCACCTTGCCGCGATAGGTGTTTTGGCCGCGTTGGGCCGAAATGCCCTTGGAGACGATGGTGCTGCGGGTGTTTTTGCCGATGTGGTGCATCTTGGTGCCCGTGTCGGCCTGCTGCCGCTTGGAGGTGACGGCCACCGAGTAAAATTCGCCGACCGAGTGATCGCCCTGTAGGATGCAGCTGGGGTACTTCCAGGTGATGGCCGAGCCGGTCTCGACTTGGGTCCACGAGATCTTGGAATGATCGCCGCGACACGCGCCGCGCTTAGTGACGAAGTTGTAGATCCCGCCTTTGCCCTGGTCGTCGCCTGGGTACCAGTTCTGCACGGTGGAGTACTTGATCTGCGCGTTGCCTAGAGCTACGAGTTCGACGACGGCCGCGTGGAGCTGGTTCTCGTCGCGCATGGGCGCGGTGCAGCCCTCCAAGTATGACACGTACGCCCCCTCGTCGGCGATGACCAAGGTGCGCTCGAATTGGCCCGTGTTCGCCGCATTGATGCGGAAGTACGTCGATAGCTCCATGGGGCAGCGCACGCCCGGAGGCACATACACGAAGGAGCCGTCGGTAAAGACCGCGGAGTTGAGGGTGGCGAAGAAATTGTCGGTGTAGGGCACGACCGAGCCGAGGTACTTTTGTACGAGCGCGGGGTGATTCTGGATGGCCTCGGACATGGAGCAGAAGATAATGCCCAACTCGGCTAGCTTGTCCTTGAACGTGGTGGCCACGGAGACGCTGTCGAAGACGGCGTCCACGGCCACGCCAGCGAGCATCTTCTGCTCGGCGAGGGGGATGCCCAGCTTCTGGTAGGTGGCCAAAATTTCGGGATCGACCTCGTCGAGGCTGTCGAGCTGTTTCTTCTTGGGGGCTGAGTAGTAAACGATGTCTTGGTAGTTGATGTCGGGATAGCGGACCATGGCCCAGCGCTGGCTCTCTTTGCGGCGCGTTGGATCCTCCATGGTGAGCCAGCGGCGATAGGCTTTGAGCCGCCACTCGAGCATGAACTCAGGCTCGTCCTTCTTGGCGGATATGAAGCGAATGATCTCTTCATTGAGGCCGGGTGGGGCGGAATCGGCCTCTACGTCGGTGACGAATCCCCACTCGTAGTCGCGGTTGGCAAACTGCTCTAGGGTTTGGGTGCTTTGGCTCATGTTGGCTCCTTGTATACAAGAACGTAGGAATCTGTACAAAAAAGTCAAGTTTCAGGACGGGGCGGCGGCTAGCCCATTTTTTTGCGTTGCGCCAAGTAGCGCGATAGGGCCACGTCAAAGGGGGTTGCCGTATCGAGCAGGGCGTAGTCGATGCCGGCCTCGGCGCACCCGAATCGATAGGTCTGGACCAGATCGTCCATCAGCGCGCGGTATTCGTGCTGGATGTGCCAGGGCTGGGTGGTGAGGGTTTGGTCTGGGTCTTCGAGGTCGTAGAAGCGAGTCTGATCGCGGAAGGCGAAGTCGCGCTCGCGGGGGTCGAGTAGGTGGAAGACGATCACTTCGTGCTGCAGGTGGCGGAAGTGGCGCAGCCCTTCGAGGACTTGGTCGGGCGCGTCGAGCAGGTCGGAGAGCACGATGACGAGGCCGCGGCGGCGGATGCGCTCGGCGAGATCGTGGAAGGCCGGGGCCATGTGCGTCTCGCTGTGGGGTCTCGCTTGGTCGATGGTCTTGAGGAGCACTTGGAGGTGACTTTGCACCGAGCGCGGCGGCACGTACGCCTCGATTTGGTGGTGATAGAGCAACAGGCCGGCCGCGTCGCGCTGCTTGAGCATGAGGTACGCCAGTGCGGCTGCTAAAGAGGCCGCGTAGCGAAATTTGCTCAACGGTGCGCCAGCCGCAAAATCCATGGAGCCGGACACGTCGAGCAGCAGATAGGCTTTGAGGTTGGTTTCCTCCTCGTACTGTTTGACGTACAGGCGGCCGGACTTGGCATAAGCTTTCCAATCGAGGTCGCGCAGGGGGTCGCCCGGCAGGTAGGGACGGTGCTCAGAGAATTCGACCGAGAAGCCGTGGTATGGGCTGCGATGCAGGCCGGTGATAAAGCCCTCGACCACAAGGCGCGCAATCAGGTCGAGGCGCGCGAGGCGCGAGATGGTTTCCGGGCGGAGGTAGGAGACGGCTTCGCTCACGTCAGGATTCTGGCTCCACGTCGGCGAGCAGGCGCTGGATCAGGCCGACCGCGCTGATGTTTTGCGCTTCGGCGTGGAAGTTGACGACCATGCGGTGGCGCATCACCGGCAGAGCCACGGCACGGATGTCCTCGATAGCGACTGAATGCCGGCCGGCGAGGATGGCCCGCGCCTTGGCCGCTAAGACCAAGTACTGGGAAGCGCGCGGGCCGGCACCCCAGCTAACCATTTCGCGGATGTAATCCGGTGCTTGGGCGTCTCCGGGCCGGGAGGAGCGCACCAGCGAGACAGCGTAGCGGACGCAGTGATCGGCCACGGGCACTCGGCGCACGAGCTGTTGTAATTCGACGATCTGCTCGGCATCGACGACCTGGCGGACGGTGGCTTGGGCGACGCTGGTGGTGGCACGGACGATGTCCTCTTCCTCGCGATCACTCGGATAGTCGATCCACAGCTCAAAGATAAAGCGGTCGAGTTGGGCTTCGGGCAGGGGGTAGGTTCCCTCCTGCTCGATGGGATTTTGCGTGGCGAGCACGAAGAACGGCTCGCTGAGCTGCATGGTCTCGCCGGCCGCAGTGACCGCGTGTTCCTGCATGGCTTGGAGCAGGGCGGCTTGGGTTTTGGGGGGCGTACGATTGATTTCGTCGGCGAGGATGACGTTGGCAAACAGGGGCCCGCGGATGAAGCGAAATGCCTTGCGGCCGGTGTCGATATCCTCTTCGAGTACCTCGGTACCGGTGATGTCCGAGGGCATCAGATCCGGGGTGAATTGGATGCGGCCAAAGGAGAGCTCGAGCGTGTGTGCGAGGGTTTGGATGAGCGTAGTTTTGGCCAGGCCGGGTACGCCTACGAGCAGGCAATGGCCGCCGGAGAGCAAGGCTATGAGCAGTTCCTCGACGATTTGCTTCTGGCCGATAACTACTTGGCCGACCTCGCCGTAGATGCGGTCCCTGATTTGGCCGAGCTGGGCTACGGCCTCGGTGTCTGACATGTACTTCCTTTCAGGACAATGGGTTGGTGAGTCGGCAGAAGGTATGGGCCGAGGGCCGGCTTGGCCAAACAGCCCGGACACTTAGAGGTTTGGGCTGTTTTATTATCGCCCGGACGTAGAATCACGATGCACTCCTCTACTATATCATCCCTGAAATATCAACTGTGGCATACTGTGGGATATGATATTTCAGGGATCGATCAGCGCAAGTAGGTCGTTATGGTATTCCTCTGTTGGCCTCAAGAAAGTAACCACTCCGCTTTCTCAATAGTCGTTTGTGACGTTCAGTCGAAATAGACCCTATAGAGCCCAGTACGCGATGACGCGGTGACACAGCGAGAAAGCCGAGTCGAATCAGAGATTTTGAGCGCAGACCACTCGACTTGAAATCCGCGTCAGCAGGAGAAATAATTTCGTCAAATTCCTCGACATACTGACGGGACTGCGTGCTTACACCGCAAAAAGCGTATCTCGATAGAACGGCATCTCCCGTAGAAAAATGGCAGGTCTGTCCTTTAGCTCCCCATCGGCCTGAGGTACTGGTGTAATAACGACGTCACCTTCCCTCATAGTCGGGAGTCACCTCTTTGAGCAACTCCGCTGAATACTCAGGTTCGTTCTCGCCGTAGGTGTCTTTTAGTCTTTGACCAGATAAACGCAGCCAAGCTGCATACTCACTGTCAGATTCTCGTCTTGGTAGAATAGTGACTATCAGTTTCGCATTCAGTTTCGCATTCGGTTCTAGGTCAAATGGCTCATCCAAGCAAATGCGCTCTCCATCAAAATGGGCGGGCACAGCTGTCATGGGCATAGTCAATTCCTCCTTTGAGAAAGCGGTTTCACAGCAGTTCCCTTTCCCCCGTTTGGGTCTTGCGAACTTTTTTGGCTGCCGAAAAACACACATTGTTCCTATCGCCTATTCCAGATTGCTTCTGCGATATTCCGGTTGATGCCCGCCTGAAGCTAGATCGAGCTCAATGTGCCTTGAGGAATACTGCGCTTGTTTCGCGGCACGACAACTACGCGATTGTGGCCTCCGTATTCTCCCGCGAAAATGTCTTCCTTGCCGCGCCTAGCGAGTTGTATGCCGATCTGGTTTAATATCCAAGCTACATCCCTGCTGGATAGGTTCTTAGGCATGTTCGAGTGCCAGCGGGATCGCCTTAAAAGATTGCTCAGAAACCTCGTCCCCAGAAAATAGGAATTCTTTAAGCTCGTTTATGGGTACAGGCCGATAGATTTCGTCTCGGCGATTCTCAGCAATCATGTACTCAAGATAGGCTTCCGCCGCGTCTCTCAAGCCTTCCAGCGTTTCTTTTTTATTTTTTCCGCAAGAGGCAATATCCAGCTCGACGCACAGCGAGGCGTACTGATTGCCTTCTTTTTTTATTAAACAGGTAAGCGGTTTCACGGCAGACTCCTTTCCCTTGCAAAATACCATCTTTGCACTCAGGTCTTGCGCTCCTTTTTCTTCGCCGCCGGGAAGAGTACGTTGTTTAAGATCAGCCGGTAGCCGGGCGAATTGGGATGCAGGGTGAGGTTGGTCGGCGGGTCGTGGACGTGGTGCCTGTGGTCTTCTGGGTCGTGGCCGGCGTAGAAGGTGAAGGTCCCCTTGCCGACGCGGCCGTGGATGTACTTGACACTGTCGGTGCCTTCTTCTTGACCGAGGAGGATGACCGAGTCTTTGATCAGCGACTGGCGAAAGGCCGTGGTCTGGCCGAGGAAGCCATCGACGATGTTGGTGTGGCACTGGGTGAGCATCGTCGGCACTGGGTCGTATTTGGCGGAAAACTCGAACAGCGTGAAATACTCGGCCTCGGCCGTGCGAACTCGGCGCATGTTGTTCGGCGTGGTGTCGATGTTTGAGAATTCGTACACGAGCGGGTTGGTTTCGAGCACAAAGTTCTCAAAGGCCACGGTGCGGCTGAAGTCGAGCTTGGCTTGGGCGTTGGGGTCGGCTCCGTCGCCATCGAAGACCGCGTGACATATATCCACGGCGAGGGCAGTAAGGGCGATATCAAAGGTGTCGGTGGCCGAGCACATGGCGAAGAGGAAGCCGCCCGCCGCCATGTACTCGTAGATCTTGACGACCACGGCCTTCTTTTGCTCGGAGACTTTGGCGTAGCCGAGACGGTGTGCCATCTGCTCGTACGCGGCTTGCTGTTCGCGGTACCAACCCTGATTGCTGTAGGAACCGTAGAACTTGCCGTACTGGCCGGTGAAGTCCTCGTGGTGCAGGTGCAGCCAATCGTAGTTGTCGAGTGCGCCTTGGAGCACCTCGTCGTCCCAGATTTTTTCGTAGTCGATTTGGGCGTATTCCAAGGCAAGGGTCACTGCGTCGTCCCAAGGCTGTTTGTTGGGCGGTGTGTACACGGCGATCTTCGGCACCTTTTCCAAGCGCACGACTTCCATGTTGGACTCGTCAATCTCCGCGTAGATCTGGGCGGCTTGGGCCTCGGAGATGTGCTCGGTGCTGACGCCTCGGAGGATGGCTTCGCTGGCGATGAGGGCGTGTGCTTCGACGAGGAACGCGCCGCCTCGATAGTTGAGCAGCCACTCGACCGGAATGCCGCGCTCCAAGGTCCAGAAAGCGAGGCCATAGGCCCGGAGATGGTCGCGCTGGGCAGTGTCCATGGGCACGATAAGCCGCTCGGCACGAACCGGGAGGAGGGCGAGAGTGCAAAGGGCTAGGGCAAAGAGAATGGGCATGGAATCAGCCGCTTTCGCGCAGGTGGCGGAGTCGCTCGATGCGCAGGCGCGTCTCTGGGGCGCGGGCGTCGTGCGGGTGTTGGAGGAGCGCGGTCTCGCAGGTTAAGAGGGCCTGCTCAACCGCGCCTTGGCGCTCGTAGAGCGCGGCGAGGCCGAGATGGGCGGCGACGATGCGTTCGCCTTGGGGGAAGTGGGCGATTTGGTGCTGGTACAGGGCCATGGCCTCGTCAAGACGACCTTGTTTCGCACGCAGCTCAGCGCGAACGAACAGGCTCCACTCTACGAGGCCCGGCTCGGCGCGATCTTCGAGGTCGGCCCATTGCTTCTCGGCCGCTTCGTTCTGTCCTTGTCGCTCTAGAAGCTGGGCGCGACTGAGATCGGCGAGGCCAGCGGACGCTGCGTACTCTTCGCAGACGGCGAGCAGGGCGAGGACATCGTTGGCAAAGGCATGGCCCGGGTCGGCAGCACCCAGCGCGGCCAAGGCGGCTGTAGCTCTGGCAAAGTCGCCGCGGAAGTAGAGCAGTTCGGCGCGGTGGTAGCGGGCCGCGTACGCAGCCGGGCCGCCGCGCTTTTCCAAGTCCGCCCAAAAGCTATCGGCGCGGTCTAGGTCGCCGAGGCGCAAGCTGCACTCGGCGATTAGCATCAGGGCCGGTGCGGTCCACGGCCCGCGCTGCGGTGCTTCGATCACCGCTTGCAAGGCGGTGCAAGCACCCTGTGCGTCATTCTCCATTAACAGGCGCGCTTGCTCGACTTGCGCTTGCAGAGCCTGCCCCGTGCTCGACGCGGGGGCGGCGGCGGTCGCGCTCCACAGGCCGAGGGTACCGATGAGGGCGGGGATCTTCACGGGGCTTCGTGCGCTTGCAGGTCTTGGTAGATTTGGTCGTAGTAGCGCCGGAGCAAGGCGCGGTACTCCTCGGGATAGGGGCCGGCGAGAGCTTGGCGCAGGGCTTCGCGCCACAGGTCGGGCGTCTGCTCGCGATCTGCGGGCCGGGCAGTCGGGCCGGCGTAGGGCTGGTCGGTAGCCGTGATGCTGCGCCGCTTTTCATCGAAGCCGCGGCTGTGGATGGAGCGGCTGGCGTCGAGCATGCGCTGGTAGATGCGCTCCTGATTTTGCCGCGTGCGCTGGTTGAGCCGCCCCTGCTGCAAGTCGGCGAGCACGTCCCGCATCTCTTCCCGTATGGCTTGCACCCGCTGTTGCGCCCCTCGGTGCCCGCGCAGCGAGCGGCTGATCTCGTCGATCGCCTGCATGAGGCCCTGCTGTTGGGCACTGAGGCGCGCGATTTGCCGCTGTTGTGCAGGGCCTGGCATCTGGCCCATGGCCTGCTCGGAGGCTTGGTTGAGCTGGCTCTGCTGCTCGGAGAGGCCGAGTAGCTGCTGCATGGCCTCGGCAAAGGCCGAAGGGGTCTGCGCCTTGGCGAGGTTGTCGAGGCTCTCGCGCAGGAGCAGAACGGTCTCGTTGAGATAGCGCATGGCCTTCTTCTGGGGATTGCGCGCCCCCTGTGCGTTGCGCTGGCCGAGGCGCTGGGCCGCGTCGTGCATCTGGCGCAGGGCGTAGCCGATGGTTGCGCTCAGATTGGGGGTGAGGGCCAAGGTGCGCTGGCCCACGGCGGCGATGCGCTCCACGACCTGACTGGTGCCTTGCAGGAGCGCGAATTGGTCTTGGGCGCGGGTGTCGGTAAACAGGCTCTCTTGGCGTTGGGATAGCTGGACGAGGTCGCGCATGGCGCGGCGCAACTCGCGGCTGAGTTCGTCCTTTTCTTCGGCGAGGTACTCGTCTTGAAGCTGCTGCAAGTCCGCAGCTATCGAGTCGAGGTCTGTGGCCAGAGCCTGCCCGGTCTGCTGGGCCGCGCCCTCGGATTTGGCCCGCATCTGGCGCACCATCTGGCGCATCCGCTCGGAAAGTGCCTTGCCCTCTATGTCCTCGGCGCGGTGCGCTAGCTGCTCGGCGAGCGCGGAGTTTTGCTCGGCCGTGGAGGTGCTCAATTCTTGGAGTTGCTCGGCGAGCCGCTCGGTGTCGCGCTGCAAACTGCCTTCCTGTAGCTGCTGGCGTAGGCCGCTTTGGCCGGCCGCAAGCTCGCGGTTGATCTGGCTCTGGCGGCGGGCTAGTTCCGCGGCTTGCTCGACGATGGCGCGAAGCTGCTGCTCGGTCCGCACCTGTTCGAGCAGGGCAATGGTGCGGTCGAGCCGTTGCTGGAAGGCTTGCTGGTCTTCGTTAAAGCGCTTGAGGGCGTCGGCGAGGGCTTGGGGGTCTGGGTTGCTAGCGGCTTTTTGTAGGTCGGCGAGGGCCTGCTGCATTTCGGGAGTGGCGATGTCCCCCATGAGCTCGCGGATGTGGTCGAGCTTGTCGAGCAGCTCTTCGGTGCCTGTGTCCTCGGCCTTCATGGAATCGATGGTTTTCTCCAATGTAGCTGCGAGCTCCTCTACGGCGCGGGTGCGCTCGACTTCGGCCTCAAGCGTCGCTTCGAGTTCCTTCTTTTGCTCCCAGCTCAACTCCTCGCTTTTGAGCAGCTCGCGGCGCACCCGCTCAACATACGCTTGATGAGCCTGTCCTTCGGCTTCGAGTTCCTCCAAGGAGGATAGTTGTTCGCCTTGGGCTTGGTCGGCCTCTGAGTAGAGTTCGTACAGGGAGGGGTAGCGCAGCGCGTACTGGCGGCTCTGGCCCTTTTGCGGGCCGAACACTTGGTTGTTGTCGAGGGCCTCTAGGTGGTAGTAGATGCGGTCTTCGGGCAAGAGGTTGGCGGCTGATAGGTCCCAGATGTGGCTGACGAGCACCTCGCGCTGAGGGCTGATGGGCAAAGCTCGGTGCTGTTCGGGGCCGTTGTTGACTCGATAGACCAAGGCAATTTTCTCGACGGAAAAGTCGTCACTGGCCTCGGCCTTGAGCAGCACCTTGAGGGACTCGGGCAGATCGCTGTCGCGGCCGGGATCGACGAGGGCCACTTCCGGCTCTTGGTCTTCGCGCACTTGGATGGTGTAGCGGATGGGGTCGCGGTTGTGTGCGCCCTTGCCATCGACGAGGGCGATATGGTACGCACCCGTGCGCTCGATTTGGAAGGCGACGCGGGCGGTCGCGCCGTCGAGTTGGGCGGGTATCGACAAAGTATCGTCAAGGACCAAGGCGGCCTTGGACAGGGGCTTGTTGGCCGCGATTTCTAGGGCGACGCGGGTGCCGGGCAAGCCCTGTATGTCGCCGCCTTCCTCTTCGATGCGGTCGGGCAGCCGGCTGTAAGCAGGGTACTGGTAGTGCAGGCGCAAGCGCTTGACGGCCGGAGGGTCAATGACGAGCACTTCGTATTCGGGCGAGCGGTCGTCGCCGACCGCGATGGCGTAGCGGAAGGACTGCTGGACTTGGGGGAAGGTATAAGCGACGGAGTCGGCGCGATCAACCACGAGCTCTTCGATCTGGTAGGGTGCTTCTGTGCGCGGGCGGCGCACGATGCGGGCGCGGCGCGGCTTGTCACCGGCAAAATGCACTTGCAGGGTGGCGTCTTCGCCCTTGATGACTTCGAGGTCGCCAGGTCGGACGGTGATTAGGGTGCGCGGGGGTCGCTCGTATGCGGTAAGGGGATGAGCGCAGCGTTGGGCGGCTTGGGCGAGGTCGTCGCCAAACAGTGCGCCGCAGAGGAGCGCGACGGCAGCTACGCCGCCAAGTAGGCGCAGGTAGGTACGCAGTGGATCGCGGTCGAGGATTTTGGACGGATCGACGGTGTGCAAGAGCGCGGCGGCCCGTTCGCTCGCAGCCGCAAGGAGCGCGGGCGAGTGAAGGGTTGGGTCTGCGTCGGATAACTCTAGCGCGCTAATCAGCCGCTGTTGGAGCGGGGGGCAGCGCCTTTCGACGAAGAGGGCGAAGCGGTGCCGCGAGAGGAGAACGGGCATGTGCTGCCGCAGGGCAAACGCCAGCACCCCCCCGGTACCCAAAAGTGCCAAGACGCCCCAGCCCGTGCGCCAAGGCGGCGAGAGGAAGAACAGGGCTTCGAGCAGCACCCACAGCAGGGCGAGGCCCAGCCCGGCGGCTAGGCACAGGGCTACTCCGGAGCCGAGGGCGAGGACTAGGGCGCGGCGGCGCAGGGTGGCTAGACGTACGCGAAGGGGTGAGAGTGAGCTATGGTCCATAGGGATTAGGCTTGGGATCGCTGTATAGATGTTGCGGTGCGGAGCATGGTTCCGCGTAGCATAGCAGGAGATAAAGTTAGCCTAGGGGTGCCCCCGCCGCCAGACGGCTAGGTTACCAACTCATTACGTAATTGCCGCTAGTGCCGTTCAAGTAGTCGATAAAGTACCACACCCCGGCGGTGACGAACTGGCCGAGGATCAGGCCCAGAAAGAAGGGCTTGGTCTTCAGATAGAGCCGGGGACCGCCGTATTTCATCACTACTGTCTTGAGCAACCAGGCCAAAAAGACGCTGAAGAACATGGTGCCGAAGACGGCGCTGATGGGAAAGCCGAGGGGATGGAAAGGCCACCATAAAAATCGCTGCCGCGCCAGCATGAGTAGCCCCATAACCCCGGCACCAATTCCCGTGTAGCCCCAGTTGGCCCAATTGGGACCCGTGGGAGCGGCAATGCGGGCGGCGGCATTGTCAAAGGGATAGCGGGCGGCTCCGCCAAAAAAGAACTGGTCGGTATTGATGCCGCCGTAGCGATAGGCTAGGTCGATAATGGCCCAGATCGATGCCCCCAGCGTCGCGACAATGGCCACCAGCATGGCCCAAAAGACCAGCCGACGGCCTTTGGAGATGGTCTCTTCGACCAGCTTGAGGCCGTTGGCGCAGGAGGCCATGACAAAGGTGAGAATGTCCGAGGCCCAGACATAGGTAAAGGCCAAGGCGACGGTGCCAGTGGAGCCTAGGGCGCGGGTGCCAAAGCCGGCGGCGACGAAGTCCGAGGCGATCATGGGGGCAAAGATGAAGGCCACCCCCCCTTCGGCGACCACGCGGGTGATGCCGATGAAGAGTAAGAAAGCGAGGATCAGGTAGATCGGCGTGATCCAGGCCGGCAGCCCCGATTTCCACAGCCAGACGCCCATGAATGCAAGGCTACCCAACAGCAGGAAGAAGGCGGTCCGGTAGGAGAGGATCTCATCTTTGTCGTCGACTTTGGGATTGAGGCCCAGGGCCTTGCCGACGACGGCCTTCAAGTGTCCCCGAGCAGTCCACAGACCAAAGAGCACCAGCACTAGAATAGCGCCAAAGCCCTGATGCACGACAATGGAGCCGGTATAGGCGCTGTACACGCCGAGGACGGGATCTATGATCTGGAAGCCCAGGATGTTGAAAAGGCCCTGCTGCATGGTATTGAGCAGATAGAAGAAACACAGGCCAAAAGCGATATCCGGGTTGACGAAATAGGAGAATCCGATCATTTGGAAACTAATGCGCAACGGAATGTGGATGGTGTCGCGGAAAAGAGATACCGAGGTGTCGAGACTGACCGTGGGCACAAAGGGGAAATAGTGGTTGAGGCCGTTGAGGCTTTGCAGGATGGCCGGCAGAGCAAAGCCGACCCACATGAGTGGATTGCGGAAGAAGGGCTTGAGCAGTGAGCGGCTGTCCTCATCCCCCTGGATCATGGACAGCGGTACCTGCACCAAAGGGAAAATCAGGCGCTCGCGCTCAACCCATTGGCGGCGCAGAATGACCATGGAAGTGATCATGGCCAGATAGAGCGCCAAAATAAAAGGCAACCAGTAGGCCAGCGGCCGGAGCCACAAATTCCAAGGTATAGCTTGGCCTTGGGGAGCCCCTTCGTAGAAGTGTTGGATGCGGGTGAAGTCGTGATGCGGAATTATCCAGTCCGGCACATAGGGTAGGACTAGTTCGTTCCAGTTGTTCTCGGGGGTGGCATAGTAGATCAGGCTGGTGATATCGGGTAGCAAGAAGGCGGTCAGGCCCCATTCGGGGATGGAGGTGGCGACGATCCACATGATGTAGATCAAGGCCAGCTCGGCCCGGTTCAGCATCCACGAGCGGCGCACGATCCCCAGGAGGGAATTGCCGCAGAGAATTAGAAAAAAAAAGAGGATGATGGCCGCCGGCGTATTGAAGTAGGAGGCGATGCGCGAGCCGTGCAGCACCATGTTGCAGTAGGGGATGCCCATACCAATGGCCCAAGCACCGGCCGCGCCGACGAGGAGGGCGCGGAGGCCGGGCCTCTGTGAGGTAGATGAAGTCGCGGTCAAGGGATGGGTTGGGGGTCAGGGGACGGCTGCATGGGGAGCTATATTGGCGGGGTGGCGATGTCAGTACACCACCCCGATCAGGCGCGTCTCGCTGGTGTGGGACGCAGAGGCTGCATCTACGTCGGCGTCTATCTTACACAGATACGCCCCCGGCGGCACGAGTTGCCCGTCGTCGTCGCGGCCGTTCCAAGTGAATACCTGTTCCCCAAAGCCTTGCCGACTCCCGCTCCACACGGAGTGCCCGGCCAAGTCGAAGATGCGCACCTGGATGGTGCGCTCAGCATTGAGGTTGCCGAGCGCAAAGCGGATGTGGGCTTGATCGTTGGTGCCGTCGCCATTGGGGGTAAAAGGGTTCGGCGCGATGGCGAACCCCTGTACGACGCGGTCGGACAAGGGCACGGAGATGCTCAGGGCCGTACTAGGCGTCAGGGTCGTGGCGTCTCCCGGATCGACTTGCTGATAGGTATCGGGAAAAGCCGAATCGCGGATTGCGGCATCTACAGTGGTGCCATTGAGCAGCACCGAGGCGTGGAAGCGCACCCTCACCAACTCGCCGGCTGCAGCGATGGACCCTTGCTGGCTCTGGGGCAGGGCGTTGTACGCGGCTTGAGTCAATGGATTCCCCTCGCGGTCAAAAGGGAATTCTCCGCCTTTACCTATCAGTCGGCGAAAGTAGCGAATCTCGCCTTGGAGCGAATCGGCCAAGCTCCGGTATGCGAACTCCTCTACGGCCTCTAAGTTGCGGCCCCGCAAGGCGAAGTAGAGGATGTCGCCCTGCTCCTCGATCGGTAGGCCGAGATAGGTCAGCTCGTTGAGTATGCGACCGTCGCCATCTACGGGCACCTGCTCGTCCTCTTCTGTCACGACCCGATAATAGGTGCGGGTGTCGTCATCTGCGGCCTGCAAGGCCACCTTTTCGGGTAGGAGCAACCGCAGGCCGGTGTTGGCGTCCGCCGGGAAGATCTTCAGGGAATCGCCAGTGGCCGCATCAACCAGCACATCCGCGCCGGAGGCGGAGAAAAGGCGACGGGGTTGGCCACGGTCAAAATCTTCCTCTCGGCCGAGAGCCACGTCGGCAATGGAGAGTGCCTCTATGGGCGCGGCGTCCAGCAGGATCTCGTCAAAGCGTCGGCTGGGCGGCCCCCCGGGCTGGTGCTCCACAAAGGTGGGATTGAGGTAAAGCGCGAACTCGCGCGTTTCCCGCGGCTCGACCGTATTGGGCCAGATTTCGGCAACGGTCCGGTGCGCCACTGGGGGCAGGAATTCCACGGCGATGGACCGTAGGCTGGCTGCTACGTCGGGCGAGGTGGAAAGCAGCCGTGCTTGGAGCTGCAAGAAGCGGCGCGGACTGGGGGAGGTCACGAGCTGGTCCGAGCGGGTATAGTGCTGGCTCCAGCTACTCCAGCCGCCGCCGGGTTGCAGACTATTCATGATCGGCCCCTTAAAACTGGTCGGCAGGTTTGTGTACTCGGTTTCGGTTTTGGGGTCGCCGCCGTTGCCGTAGTACTCGACGATTTCCACGAGGCGATCGCCGGTGCGCGTGCGGATCTGCACATCGACCCGTTCTGAGTCCGGCAAATCGGCCTCCCATTCGATGTGGCCGAGAATGACCGAGCCGGGCAGCTTGATCATCGGCGAGGTGAGTGTGACCTCAGAGGGGTAGCCCTCGCCGAATAGCTGCACCTCGCGGATGCGGTCGCCGGTGTTGTACCCGCCAGCGCGCCCTACTTGGCTAGTGAATATCTGGCTGGTGAGGTAGCGCACTTGCTCGAGCTTTTCAAACTCGCTCTCCACAGTGCCGCCGTTTTGGCGATGCATCTCGCGCCACTTTAGGCTGCCGTTGGAATCCCGGGTGCCATCGGAGATGCGGACGACCATTTCGTCCACTCCGCTGATGCTACCAACCATGCGGAAGTAGTTGAGCCAGAAGCGCGCCCCTAGGTCGAGGGTCATAATGCCGCGTTCTTCAAAGCGAGGGTCAGGCGACCAGACGAATTGGAGGAAGTTGCTCTCGTAGCGACCGTCGAACCCGGGCAGGCCGCCGAAGGTGCCAGTCAGTTCGACGCTGCCGCCGCCACCGATGACGTCGAGGGCGATGTTGTCGCCTTGGGTCCACACTTCTACGGCCGCTAGGCGAGGCCGCTCGCGTCGGTAGTGGACGAGGCGACCGCGGCGTTCGGGAGCGACGTCCTCGTATATGCTGCGGACGACTTTGGTCTCAGTGCCAGCCGCGTTGACGATGTGGTAGTCGATGCCACCCTGTTCGTCGAGCGGCAGGGCCGCGAACTCGGCTTCGGTCACGACCGCAAACTTGTCTAGTTTGCTATCGGTGACTGCGATGCGGAGGATGTGGAGTTGCTGGTAAATACCCTCGTCGTCCGGGTCGAGGTTGAACTCCACCGAGGTTTGGTCTTCGACCGGGGCAATAGTGCGGTCTATGAGCGACAAAGCCGCACCCCGCGCGTCCGAGGCCGTTCCGAGCAAGCGAACTTGGCGGAAAGGCTCGCCCTTGTTGGGATCTAGGAAGCGCAGCACCACCTTGGCGATTGGGACTAGCCGGCCCAAGTCGATATCGACGGTCCAATTTTCGAGCGAGTGGTTGTGGTATTCGACGCGGCGATCACCCGGAGCGGCTGCTTCGTACGCGGCTTCATCTACCCGCCGCTCTAGTCCATCGTCACCTTTGACAAAAAAGTAGATAGGCCCTTTGGCAGCCGGCGCGAGGCCGTTGTATTCGGTGCGGGATACTAAGGTGGTGGGTTCCCAGTAGGTCGTGGGGTCCGCGTCGAGAATGGCTGAGGCGGTTTCGACGCTAGTGCCGGCTTGGCGGATGCCGCCGTGATAGTAGTACCAGATAATCGGATCGCCGACCTCGATGTTCTTCTTTTTGTTGGCCTTTAGATAGACGATTGGCTCCCCAGCCACGGTGGCCGGGGCCGTGCGGATGTTGAGTGGTATGGGGCGGTCGGCGCGATTTAATTCCTTGGCCAGCTTGTCGTATGCACTCTGGTTGCCGATCAGGGTCTGGAAGCGATCGAGGTCTATTATGGCGTCGGTCGCTTGGCCGATGCGGCGCGGAGAGAGCGCGTGGGTCTGGGGATCGATATGCACGGCGTGTTTGGGCCGCGTCCAGTGCTCCCATTGCGCGGCGCGATTTATAGCCACGCCGTCGGCGGTTAGCTCAAACCCCTCTTGTGCTTCCGCTTGGCTCAAGAAAAGGAGCAACGGCAGGCTCCAGCGTTGGATGGTCATGGGGATTCGCTCCAAGGTTTCACTCGCGCTGTACTAGGCTGGCTAGCAGCGAATCGGGTAGAGCGGTGACGAGCTGCTCGGCGGATATGTCGATTTCGTCGCGATATTTTTCCCGCAGCGATGCAATCCATTGGTCAAAGCGCGCTTGTTCGGCCTGATGCGCCAGGGCCGCCCGCGCCCGTTGCTGTGAGTGCTGTGGCTGCTCTGGGCGGGCAGGATCGGTGCGGATCACCACGAACAAGGCAAACCCTTCGCGGGTTCGCACTGGGCCGTTTAGGACGCCGACCTCGGCCCGTTGCAGGGCGCGCCAGAGCTGGGGATACGGGATGCTGTTGTAGCGGTGCATGCAGACGAGGCCGTCGGTGCGCCGTGGCCGCAGCGGAAAACCGCGGGCCTTGGCTAGGGCGACCAAATCCTCTTGGCCCGTCAAAGTGTCTTTGAGCTGCTGCGCCTCTTGCAGATTGGGCGCAATCAACTCGTCAAAGCAGATGGACTCCGGGATGGTGAATCGTTCGGGATGCGCGGCGATATAGTGATCGACATCGGCTGTGGCTACGGTGACTGAGTCGCTTACTTGGCGTTGATACACCGCTTTGAGCAGCAATTCTTCGTCGGCTTTAGCCAAATGCGCTGCGGCTTCTGGCTCTTGGTGATAGCCCGCCTTTTCGGCCGCGTCGGCCAAAACGAGTTCCGGCAGGATAGTGCGGCGCGCAAAGGCCGCAATGGTCGCGCTGTCTTGCAGTACCTCTGGACGCGTTATCCGATGCTTCTTCAGAACTTCTAAATATTCTTCGGTAGAAACCTGACCGCTGGCGTAAGCGAACAGAGGCGCATTCGCTCGCGATGGCAGGGCGGCTAGCCCCTGCGCGGTCAAATGCCAGCCCAATTCATAGGCGAGGAGCTCGACCTGCTGCCGCTCGACCTGCTGCCTCTTGGCTTTGGCTAGCTCTTGGGCGAGCAAGTCCCGCTGGCTATCGACCTCTATTTGGCGATCCTCTATAAAGCGCACCAAGTGAAATCGTCGGCCTAAGGGCAACGGCTCGGATACGACGCCCGTCGGCTGGTGATCGAATACGACCTCTGGAACCCCAAGGCGGCTGGCCATGGAGCGACTGACAAAGCCGATCCGACTGCGCTGGGCGGCCGCGCGCGGGTCGAGCGTGTGTTGGGCAGAGAGTTCGGCAAAGGAAGCACCGGCTGCGAGCTGGCGCTGGATCGCTTGGGCTTCGGCCTTCGTCTGGACCAAAATGGCCGTCATGAGCCGCTCGCGTCCGAGGTCTTGTTCTTCAAAAAAGTGAGCGATGTCCGCGTCCGCAACTTGCGCCTGGGGATGGAGATCGCGCTTTCGGTACAGGTTCGCCAGATAGGTGCGCCGCTGGAGTCGCTGCTCAACCCACACAGCCGGCTCACGTTCTAGTCCTATTTCGCGCGCTTGGCGCAGCATGAGTTGGCGGTCGATCAGAGTCTGCAAGTAGTCCTGCCGCGCCGCTTGCCCCTGTTGGGCCGGACGTAGCCCCGGCAATACGTTTAACGCAAATTGGCGTAGCTCTGCACTCGTGATGGTCACATCGCCGACTAGGGCTACTGGCGGCGCATCTTGCTGGCTGCATGCGACCGACAAAACCAACGCCGCCCACGCAGCGGCGCATCTGCGCCGCAAAACATTTCTGCTTAGAGTATCCATAATTACGTTGCATTATATAAAGAAACATTTGTTTAAGGAAATGCCGTCATGCACTTTGGCATCCGGTTTTTGACTTCACACCCCATCTGGATAGCGGCGTTGGTGCTGGCGTGCTACGCCAATACTTTGGGCAACGGCTTTGTTTTCGACGACTCGGCGTATCTCGCTAGCGAAGCGGTGCGTGCGCTGGCCCTGGGCGATCTTTTTGGCGCTAGCTGGATGGGGCTGGAGCTGTACCGACCGCTCACCTTGCTCTCGCTTGGGCTCGATTGCCAGCTCTTCGGGGAAGCTCCTTGGGGTTATCATCTAACCAATGTCCTGTTGCACGCGGTCAATAGCCTGCTTCTGTACGCATTGGCCCGAGACCTGCTCGGCGAGGATCGCGCCGCGCTGTGGGCCGCCTTGCTGTACGCGAGTCATCCCCTCCAGACCGAAGTGGTAGCTTGGATTTCGGCGCGGGGCGATTTGCTGGCCAGCCTGTTGTCGTTGAGTGCTTTTCTAGCGCATCGGCGGCGGCGCGCACTAGCCTATTTGCTGTACGCGGGAGCCTGCCTGTCGAAGGAGACGGCGATGGTTTTGCCGGTCGCACTTTTCTTGGCGGACTCACGGGGGGGAGCAGCGGCTTGGAGCAAGCGGCACTGGGGATATGGGGTGGCCCTGCTGGGCGTCTTAGCGTTGCGTTGGATCGCGTTGGCCGACGCCCCTGCTGGGCCGGTCTCTACCAATTTTTTGGCCGGCCTCGGCCCGTGGCAGCGGCTCGGCACGGCCGTGGCCATTCTGCCGCGCTACTTGCTGCTGATCGCCGCGCCGCTGTACCTGTCGGCGGATTATTCATATACATCGATCCCCCCGGTGACGTCGCCTTGGGACGGGTGGTTTGTTGCGGGCTTGGCCTGTGCGGCCGCATTGGTCGCGCTGCCTTGGGTGGCGCGTTCGCGCTTTCTCGTCTTTGCCAGCGCGTTCTTTGGCGCGTGCCTGCTGCCGGTGGCCAATCTGTTTTTCCTCGCGCCCAGCGGCATGGCCGAGCGTTATTTGCACTTGGCCATGATCCCGGTGGCCCTGACTTGGGGTTGGGCTGGGCAGTGCTGGCTGCGGAAAAGCCCGGGACAGCAGCACCTAGTTTGGGCGGTGGCATTGTGCGCGGTGGTGCTGGGCGGTGCGCGCACCATCGTCCGCAACCGAGATTGGCACAGCGATGCCCGCTTGTTTGCCGCCGTCTTGACGCACTATCCAGACAACGCCCGCGCCCACGACAATCTCGCGTTTGCGTACTATCAGCAGGGGCAATACGCGCGCGCTTTCCACCACTACCAGCAGGCGGTGGCCATCCAGCCGACCCGGCTGCGAGCGCATTTTAACCTCGGAATACTGCACAGCGCGGCGCGGCGCTACGAGGAGGCGATCGCGTCCTTCAAGACTGCACTGGCCCTGCATCCCACTCACGTTGAAACGCATTTCAATCTCGGCCTGACCTACCAGAAAGCTAGGCGTTACGAGGAAGCTATAGGACACTATGGTATGGTGCTGAGTTTGGCACCGCACCATCTGAAAGCACACTACAATTTAGGCCGCGCCTACGAGCGCGTCGGCCGCACAGAGGCTGCCATCCGGCAATACACCGCGCTCGTGGCGCTAGACACCAAGACCGCTAAGGCGTATTACCGCTTGGGCGAGCTGTACCGTCGCCAACAGCGCCACGAGGAAATGGCCGCTGCTTGGACTACCTTGCTGCGCCTCGACCCGACGCACCGCGAGGCCGAGCGCATTCGTCAGGCACTGGACGAGAAGTAGGTAACATCTTTGATAACAAGGAGTTACCGACTTATACAATGGAGACTGTGAGCGCGGCGGTACAAGGAAAAAGATGCTTGACTTTCAATAGTGTTGGGAGTACCTTGAGGCGTGATATACCTAAGTACTCGTTCTATCCACGCTAATTTATGAAGGAGATGGAGATGCACAAAACGTTAGTAAGTGCCTTACTCGCCGCGGTGATTGCGCTACCGGCTCTGGCTCATTTTCCTCCTGGCGAACTCCTGTTCGCGGTGCAGTTCCCAGATGAAAATATACCGGTCATCGACGGCAATCACGCCGATTGGGCGGCCGTGCCGCAGATCCCCTACGAAGTAGGCAACGACAAGTACTCGGATTCGGTGTACAGTAAGTTGCGCGGCGAAATCGACGTCAGCGATCTGAGTGTGCGGCAGATTGTCGGCTGGAACGACAATACCAATCTGCTCTATTTCATGGCCGAGGTCTTCGACAATGTCCACACCCGCGACGCCGAAGAGCCGAATGCTTGGTGGTCCGACGACGCTTGGGAAATTTACGTGTCGCCGACGCATCCTGAAGTTGAGGGCGGCGGTGGCCATGCCCCCGGGCAGGAAGGCGGCATCCTCAAGGTGGGGTACAACTGGTCCATGCCGCCGACGGCGGGCGCGTGGGGCGGGTACAATCCCCCATTTGATTGGGTCCTCGATCCGGACAACAACGACGCTTGGAAGTTCGCGTACACGTTTGAAGGAGAAGAGTTCGGCGAGAGCACGTATTTCTACGAGGCTTGGATTCGGCCCTTTGACTTCATTCCCGACGATGGCGACCGCGAGGCCGCAGAAGAGACGGATCTCGAAGAAGGCCAGATCATCGCCATTAGCTGGACCTTCGGCGACTTCGACATTGAAGGCGGGGCCGTTCTCGAAGACTATCAGGGCTTCTGGTCGGTATCGCCCAATGGCTGCTGCCGCGCCGACAACGACATGGTCATGAGCGAGCTCGACGACGCCATCGACTGGGGAACCGCTCCCGCCACAGCCGTTGAATCTAGCACTTGGGGACGCATCAAGACCGAGTTTAATCACTAGGTCCTGCTGGCTCGACCCGGCATTCGGTTTAGATGTACAGGCGATGGGCTTGGCTAGCTCATCGCCTTATTTTTTAAGGAGCCATCTCAAAACCAAATGTAAACGATGAGACGGATGCCGGAGATGTCTGTAGAGGAAGTAGAGCGCGGTGAAAAAAGTTTATATTGAGACGACGATCGTCAGCTACCTTACGGCCAAGCCATCGAAAAATGTCTTGGCCGCGGCTTGGCAAGAACTTACAAGGGAATGGTGGGACCGTCGGCGTACTCACTTTGATTTGTTTACTTCTGAGCTGGTCCGAGCCGAGTCCTATAAAGGTGATGCGGCAGCCGCTCATCGGCGACTGAATTTCCTCGAGGGAATACCTATACTCGCAACGACAGATTCTGCAGTTGAGTTCGCCCGAAGAATGATAAAGGAAGGCCCCTACCGGAAAAAGCAATAGATGATGCGCTTCATATCGCGATCTCTGCTGTTCATCGATAACGCCGAGATGAAACCAAGTATCCGCGAACTTTGTATGCTGTATAGCCATTACTATCCAGAGATTTGCACTCCACAAGAACTTATGGGAGAAGGTTTAGATGAAAAATGAAATAGAAATAATTGAAGGCGTATGGAAAGCAAAAGACGAACTAGCTCGGCAATTTGAATACGATCTTGATCGCTTGGCAACAGCATTGCGACAGAAAGAGCAGGAGCATGGGTTTAAGGTTGTTGATTTCTCCCAAACTCCTCAGCCTACAGATTCGCAGATATAAAAAATGCCTTCAAGGAGCCCGGTATGAGATCGCCTTTTTTTGTTGCGTCTCTATTTTGCCTCCTAGCCGGCGCGGCCACAGCCCAAGACTACGGCAGTCGGCTGGGCGTCCAGCGCGGCGGCAGGACCACGTTCGAGCCGCAGGGTTCGGGCGTTCTTTTTGATGCGATAGATCCCGCGCTAAAAAAGTGGTACATCCCGCAGGAACTCTTCAACGAGTACCGCTGGCGGCAGTGGGCGTATTCCAATTACGCCCGCACACCGTACCAGCGCTACGTCGATGTGGCGTTGGAGGGCAGCTACTTCTACGACTTCTTCGGCAATTTTGTCAATCGCGGCTGGCTCATCTACAACAATAGCCAGAGCCAGCCCTTGCAGCGCGGCAACGAATTGTTCAAGGACAACCGCTTTGGCACTTGGTTTAACAGCCTGCTGATCGCCTCGGATTCCATCGGCGAGTACCACTACGCCCTCACTATTGGCAACGGCATCCGCACGACCCTGACGCCCATGACCTTTTCCAAGCCCGATTTCGACGGGGTTCAGTTCGACTTAGCCACGGACAAATACTTGCTCACTTTCCTGTATTCGCGGCTGAGCGAATCGGGTGGCTCGGGCACGAATGTAGAAGGCATCAACCGCACCAATAATACCACGCTGATGGGAGGGCGCACCACCGTTCAAGTGGGAGATTTTACCACGCTGGGTTTCAACTTCGTCAATGCCCACCAGTCGAATACGCTCACCGACGGCTTTGGCGGCAATCCCCTCGCGGGCGAACTGACCGTGGATCAGAAGAACGAAGCCATCTCTTGGATCGAAATTTTGCTCAGCGACGACTCGCCGGCCGATGGCGAGGGTGGCGCGGCGTTTTTCAGTGCCGGCTCGGACATCGTCATTACCTATTTGGACGGCAGCGTGGACCGCGGCAAGGAGATTGGGTTTGAACCAGTCGTTGAAGGCGGCTTCCCGCAGGAGGGCTTTATCTCGGCCGACGGCAACGAGCAAATCCGCCTGCGCTACGATTTCAACAGCACGGATTTTTTGTTAGTCGCGTCGCAGGACAAATCGCAGATTCGCAAAGTCCAGTTCGACTTAGTGCTGGGCAACGACTACAAAGTGCAAGCCACGTCCAACCGCCAAACCGGCCGCAGCAACGACCCCATCTTCCTGCTGGTCGCACGGGCTACGGGCAACGTCAAGGACAACACCAATCTGCGGGTCGTCTCGTTTGAGTACGGCCTGCCCACTGCGACGCAGATATTTGGGTTTACGCTCGCGTTGGAAGATGTCAAGGGCTTCCACTTGTACGGAGAGTGGGACAACAGCCGCACGTATCGCAAGTATCCCTATCCAAGCGCCGACCAAGGCAATACCGATCACAGCACCTCGTCGGGTACGTCCGAGAAGCCCTCGGCGGACGCCTTCATGCTCAACCTGTGGAAGCGCGCCTCTCCGTACTTCTTTTTTGCCGAGGCATTCCACATGGATCCGGATTATGCCACTTCGACATACATCAGCGAGCAGGACGGCTTCATCGACTACAACTCCGGTTATTTTGCCGACCACAACCCAGGTAGCAACGAACGGTTCTTGGTGGAATTCGTCGAGGACAACGACGATCAAGACCGCATCCCGGATTGGGGCCGCAACGACGCCCTGTCGGTAGATCGCGCAGTCTTTCCGGGTTGGGACGAGAACAACGACTTCATTCCGGACTTCAACCAAAACGACAACGGTCGCGTTATCAACCTAATCCCGGACTACGAAGAGCCTTTCCTCCGCCAACACGTAGATCGACCCGAATTTCTCTACGGCATTGACGCCAACAACAACGGCTGGGTCGATCGTTTTGAAAACGACAATGAACCGGACTTTCCCTACAAGCGCGATCGCCGCGGCTTCAACGTGTATGCTGGAGTCAACATCACCCCGGCAATCCGCGCGACCGTCGGGCATTTGCGCGAGGAGCGGATTACCTCAGACCAGCGCAACCGCGCCACATACGGCGTGCTAACCGTCGATGTGGATCATCCGAATTGGGGGCGGCTCAAGGTGATGGAAGTGCTCAAAAGCACAGCGGACGACATTCCGGACAACCTAATCCAGTGGGACAACCGCAACACGCTGCGCGACTCCCGCAACGTGGAAGTGCTGGACCCGCTGTTGGCACGCGACGCGCTCAACAATTCGCTGTACATCGGCCACACGTACGCGCCGCTAGAGGATTTGACGATTAAAAATTCGCTCAAATACGACCTGTGGCACCAGCGTCTCGGCCAAACGGCGCGCACCCAGTTCGGCTTGGACGAAGATGAGTTGTTCTTTGGCGTTATCAACAAGGCCGATTATCTTGTCGAGCTGTCGCGCCTGCGGGTGCTGCCGAGATGGAAAAGCGAATACCGCCGCCAGACCTACGACCTGTTTACCAAGGACAATCGCGAAGAGCTGGCCGAGATATTTGGCGTAGTAGTAGAGCTGCCCGTGATGCGTCGCACGACTATAGCGACCGGCGTTGAATACGTGCTGTTTCGGGATCTGGAGGCCGAGATCAACAACTTCCAGTCCTTCATTACGGCGGGCCAAGTCACCAATGTGGCCGAATATCAGGGCTACGTGCTGACCACGCAGGTAGGCCTGAAGTTCGACGCGCGCGACTTTGAAGATCCGGACATTAAAACTCGCACTGTGACGGAAGGCTTTATCACGGTGTACGCCGGCTTGGGTATCTAGGGCGGTGGGAAGACTCGCGCTCGTCTGGGGCGCGGCTTTTGCGCTGCGGCTGTTGTACATTTTCCAGAGTCAGCGCAGCCCGTTCTACGATTTCCCCCTCGTCGATGCCAAGACTTATACTCAAACGGCCGCGGCGATGGCCCTCGGCCATTTCGGCGATCAGCCCTTTTGGCAACCACCGCTCTATCCGCATTTTCTCGGCGCGCTCTACGCGCTTTTTGAGCCGAGTTTTACCCTGCCGCGCCTAGTCCAAGCTGCGCTGGGGGCCACGTTGTGCTTGCTGATTTTCCGCTTGGGGCGCGTCTTTTCGCCTGCTGTAGGCTATCTGGCGGCCGGGCTAGCCGCTTGCTACGGGCCTTTCATTTTTTTTGAGGCCGAGTTGCTGCCGCCGGCCCTCGCGCTGGTGCTAAACCTGCTCGCGCTATGGGCACTGTTGTGGGCGGCCGAGGGGCGACCGCAGCGGCTGCTGCTACCCGGGTTCCTCTTGGGTCTTTCCGCGCTGTGCGTGGCTAATGTGCTGGCGTTTGTGCCGGTAGCTGCGCTGTGGTTGGTATGGGTGCGTCGCGGCCGGTTCGTGGGGGTGGCCGTGCTGTGGTTGGGAACCGCTTTGGCCCTCGCGCCGGTCACCCTGCGCAATTACTATGTGAGCGGCGATTGGGTGCTTATTTCGTACAACGCAGGTCTCAATTTTTACATTGGCAACAACGCCCAATACGATGAGACTGTGGCGATCCAGCCAGGGCCGGCGTGGTTGGAATTAACCGCGCGGCCGCGCGTGGAGGCCGGCGCGAGGCAGCCTTCGGCCCAATCCCGCTTTTTCTTTGCCGAGGCTTGGGATTTTATTCGCCAGCAGCCTTTTGCCTACCTGAAGCTGCTCCTGTACAAATTGTATCTGTTTTGGCATGGCGACGAGATTGGCCGCAATCAGGACCTGTACTTTGCCCGCCAGTACGCGCCGTTGCTACAAGTGCTTTTGTGGAAGTACGGCGTGGCATTCCCCTTTGGGCTGCTGGCACCGCTCTCGCTGGTGGGGCTGGGCCTGAGCTGTCGGAATGGCTTGCTGCGCCGCCCCGAACCCCTGTTGCTCGCATTATTCGCTGGCGCGTACATGCTGACGGTGGTGGCTTTTTTCATTAGCGCGCGCTATCGCCTGCCCGCGATTCCCATTCTACTGATTTTTGCCGCATATGGTGGCCGGGAGCTCTACCTACTGTGGCGACGGGGAGCGCACCGCGACCTACTCGTCGGCTGCGGTGCCGCATTCCTGTTGGCTGTTGCGTGTAACTTTCGGATGGGGGCGATGAATGTGGAGGGCGACGCCCACACGCACTATCGATTGGGCTATGTGTACGAAAAAAAGGGTCTGACCATCAATGCGATGGCCGCTTATGAGCAAGCACTGACGCTCGACCCGGACATCAAGTGGGCGCATTTCAACTTGGCCTCTTTGTATGCCCGAAGCGGCGAATACAACCGGGCTATTGCTGCATACGGCGAATGTATCCGCCGCTTTCCCGAAGCGGTGCGGGCGCGTCTGGCGCTGGGAAACGTCTATTTGCGAACCGGTCGCTACCCCGAAGCGATCGCTGCATACGAGGGCTTGTTAGATGCCAAGGATGTGGACGCGGCGGATCTCTACGGGCGGCTCGGCTATGCCCACGCCCAGTTGGGGCAATTGGAGCAAGCCGCGGCCGCGTATGAGGAGCTCGCAGCCGCCAAACCGGATTCGCTTCAGGCGCGCTTTCAGTTGGGCGAGCTATACGAGCGGCTGGAACGCTTGGACGCAGCCCGCGCCGAATATCGGCAGATCCTGGCGGCGGATTCGCTGCAGGCTACGGTGCGCTACCGCTTGGCCCGCTTGCTCTTCTTCGCCGACCAAGCCGGAGAGGCCAAGGCCCATTTGCTGCAAGTGATTGCCCGCAACCCGGACGCGATCGATGCCCGATTTCTATTGGCCACCCAGTATATTGTCGAGCACAGAGCCGCCGCCGCCATGGAACAGGTACAGGCCATTTTGGCCGTTCAGCCAGAGCACTATCAGGGCAACCGCTTGGCCGGCCATTTGTACATGGTCTTGGGGGATACGCTCAAAGGGGTGCAGCACTTAGAGCAGTTTACCGAGTACTATCAGGAGGGGCGCTCGGCGGAGATTTTTGAGCAACTTAAAGAGCAGTGGGAAGAGCGATTGAAGGGAGCTGTGCGCTAACCTTCCCTCAATACGCCACGCCTACCGTGCGCACCCTACTCGTCTGACGCGCATCGCCATCTACGGAGAGCGACACCAAGTACAGCCCCGGCGGTACCCGATTGCCGTCGGCGTCGCGCCCATCCCAAGACAGACCGTCGTAGTGACCGCTCAGATCCGTTCCTGAGTAGAGCGACTTTACGAGGCGGCCAGACAGGTCGAGGACATGCACTTCGACGGAGGTGGGTCGGGTCACCGCGAGGATGTCGTAGCCGATGGTCGCGGCGTCGTTGATGTCGTCGCCATTGGGGGTGAACACACTCGGCTCGATGGCAAAGGAGCTGAACAGGTTGCCCTTGTTGATGTCTGGACTTAACACGGTGATTCCAGAGGCCGTGGGCAGGTCGCCTTCCCCCAAGAAGTCGGCGTTGCCCGCGGAGATGCGCTGGATGCTGCCGGCCTGCGACGACAGCACGGCCTGCCCGCGGAACAAGGTACTGTACAGCAGCACGCGCCCGCGGAACTTGATTTTTAGCAGCATCTGGCCGCCGTTGGCGGGTCGGGTGATTTGAGGAAAGCGCACGATCGCGTTGCGCTCGGTCACCGCTTGAATGACAAAGGAGCCGCCGTCCGCCGACTCTACGGCATAGGGCAGGGCGTGTTGGGTGCCGTCGAGTGTCTGTACCACGGCTTGGCCATTGGGAGCAGTCTCGATGTCGGCGTTTAGAACCTGCTCGGCGACTAGGCGGTCGGGCAGTTCCCATATTTCGATCTGGTCGATGCCCAGCACTCGGTTAGAGGTTAGCAGTTCAAAGGTGTCGAACCCTTTGACCCCGTCGAACTCCATTTTGGCGCGCACTGCATACGTGAAATCCACCGATTCAAAGACTTCCACCTCCCGCGGGAAGATCTCGGCGACGAGTTCCTCGGCAATCGGCGGCAGCAAGTATTCGATGGATAGCTGTTCCAATGCCTTCGTCGCGTTGATTTCGCTGTTGAGGAAATCGACAGAAAACTGGATGTAGCGACGCGGCCCCGGTGACAAAACCGGTGTGCCGCCCTCCCGTTCCCCCCCTTGGTGGGGCGACGACCAAGGGCTCCAGTTTTGTAGGTCCTCCGCGATTTCCCCCTTGCCCCAAACCTGCGGGGGCACGGCTTCGAGATCCGGCACGAGATCGAGGTATTCGTCGCGTGCGAGTTGTTCGCCCGGATGGTCTATGGAGGAGGCAAGCTGGTCATCTGACACGCGCTGCACGTTGCCGCGCTTGTAGAGTACCGGGGTTGGGTCGGTGCCCGTGCGAGTGCGGACGATGATCTCGGAGATGTCGCTGGCACCCCCTAGCTGGCGCAAGGGTTCGCTGGCCGTTGGCTCGGTGCTTTGCTGGCGGCCCGGCAGCACGGTCGCGCCGCAGTGGGTCTGGAAGCACTCGTACACGTTGGTGTAGCCTTGGTTCGCGGTAAAACGCGCCGTTGGAGCGCAGTCGCCGTAGTCGCTTGGGATGGCGTTGGTCGTGGTGAATACCGCGGATTCGACGCGGCAGGTACTGGCTTGGGGAGTGGGTCCGGTTAAATTGCTGCGGGTGCGCAAATCCACGGTTTTTTCGCGCCAGCTTACATTCCCCCAAGTGGCCGGTGCGCCCAAGTCGTACACGTGGGAGATGTAGCGGCTAGTGCCGATAAAGCCCTCGCCGAAGACCTCGAACTCGTCGATCTCATAGGGAAAGGAGGACGTGGATTTGAGCCGCACAAAGCGCGCGGTCTGGGCGGGGTCAATCAACACTTCCACTACCGATTCTTCGTTGCTCGAGGTCTTCAGCAGCATCTCGAAGTCGTCGAGTTGGGGCACGAGGCGTCCGGTGCCGTCTAAGACGAGATTTTGCCCATTGTGGGCAAGCAACTCGAACTGGCGGATAAAGTCCGTCTGAAAGGGATATTGGGGTGCGCTCTGCACGGTGTTGCGCGGATAGAAGCGGATGCGGTTGATGCCAATGGGGCTGCCGAGGTCGAGGACGATAAAGGTGCCTAAGGCCCCGAAGGTGCCCTTGCGGGCGAACGCATCTTCGGCTCCACCCGGCTCGATTAGCTCCAGCAGGGTCGCCTCCAGCGTAGATGCGGGCACGTCCTTGATGGCCGGTGCCGCAATGCCGCCGCCCCACCCGAGCGCGTGCAGGGCCACGTTCTCACCGCGGACGACGTGATCCGGGCTCAACAAGACCGGCAGGATGAGCGGATCGACGCCTGCCGAGTACACCGACTCTAGTGCGGTGGCGACCCGCGCAACCGCTTCATCGAGGGGAATATCGTCTGCAAAATCAATGCGAATCAGGGAGAGTCCCTCGCGCTGGGCAGGCGTGATCGTCGTTGCCCCCGGCAGGGACGAGACTGCGTCTAGCAGCTTTTCTTCGGCTAGGGCCAGTTCTCCAGCGAGCAGTTCGGGCGGTGCTTGGATGAGGGTCTTGATCTGTACTTGGGGGCTTACCACCGCTAGATTGGACAGGTCAATGACGTTGCCCGGTACATTGCCGACCTCAGTGAAGAACCGGCTGACTTTGTATTCGGCAGGGAGCGGCTGCACGGCTGCGCCGAAGGTCTGCCCGGCCCAAGAGACGTTGCCGTTGTTGCCTACCCTCAGGGTATCGAGTGCCGGCAGGTCGGTGCCGAGTGCCAGTGCCCCCCAGAGGGTGGCCAACATGAGCCGATAAGGCATAAAAACCTGCCTGTTAGGAATGAACATGCTAATATAAAACCTAGCCCAAAGAGTGCATAGCGGGTTTTTTTTTAGTATGTTGCATCCCCGCCCTCCACCCCTTAAAAGTCGAGGTCGAGATATGCTCTTTGTTGGTCTTTTGCTCGGCGTGCTGGTCGCCTCGCCGGCCCTCGCTTTCAACGCGTACAAACTCGGAGGCGAGGACGGCAATGCTTGGATGGCGGCCCTGTCCTTTGAGCCGGGCCACTACGCGGTGCTCGACAGCGCAGGCGCGCCGCTTGAGATGCGCCCGGTGGCTTCCAATATCGCCTATGCCACTTGGGAAGACACGCTCAACGAGATCGTCGATGCGGACGATGGGCAGTGGATGCGCCCGTTTTTCGTGCCGCCGGATCTGAACTTGGCGCACCCCGAGGTCCGCACTCGCATCGCCCGCGGTATTTCCAACAACATCACCACCAGCGGAAGCTGCAGCGACATCTCTACCCAATTGGTGCAGGTTGCCCCCATGTTCGACGGCGATCCCAACACGGCGGCGTTTTTCAACGTCAGCACTAGTGCAAGCAGCGGGATCCAGAGTCGGTTGTACGTGCAAAATTCGATTGTCGAGCTGGGTGTTAATTATCCTATCAATCGCATCCGCTTCTACCCGCGACTGGGCACTACCAACCCCAAAATCGACGAACTGCTCGCGTTGATGGGAGAGCCGCGCTTGGCCAAGGAAGACTTGGCCGAGGAGGATTTCACCGAAAACTTTCTACCGTGGTACGAGGTCTCGGCGGCCAATAGCTCCAACAACTTTGCTTCCCACTGCTATTTGAGCACCCCCGAAAACCGCTGGTTCACCCGGATAAGCAGCACCCGCGTGGACGCGCCCAACGACTCGCGACTACTTACCCTGAGCAAGGAAACCGAAAATTTGGATCCAATCGTCGATATCCGCTTCCCAACCGAGCAGTTCCAGTGGGTGGCCGTGCGTTCGCTCAATCCGATTGAAAACTGGGAGATCGCCGAATTTGAGATCTTTGGCGAAGGCTTTGTCGAACGCGCCGTGTACACCACGACCGTGCTCGACTTTGGTAATCCCATGGCGTGGGGCAAGATCCGCTGGGACGGCGCGTTCGAGGAGGGGTCTAGTGTGATTATTCGCACTCGCTCGGGTAGCGACCCAGACCCCAATTTGTACTGGGTGCCGAGCAATATAGAAGGCGAGCCGACGCAGCTAATCCGCAAGGAGTTTGAACGCGCCGATTTGTCCGTGCGCTTTACGACCCTCGACGAAGAAAACTGGAGCTTCTGGTCGGCACCCTACGCGCTGATGGCTGGTCAGCGCGACTCTACTCTAGAGGCGGCAGAGTGGGCAGACGGCACCCCAATTCTCTCGCCCGGCCCCGAACGCTATTTGCAAATCCAGGTCATCTTCCTGTCGAGCCTGCACCAGGCTGGCGCACTGCGCGAGCTAGAAATTCAGTTCGCGCCGCCGGCGGCCTTAGAGGTCGTCGGGGAGATTTGGCCGCAGGACGTCTCGCGCAGCGGGAGCACGAACTTCACCTATAGCGTGCGCCCGACCTTTGCTCCAGGCGACACGGGCTTTGATCGGCTGGAAATTTTCACCCTGACCCGCGCCGAGGCCGTACATGCCGTGCGCGTTGATGGCGTCGCCTTGGACAGCGACTTTCCGGTCGAAATCCACGACGACCGCATCGTCGTGGCCCTGCCCAAGCTGGCGGGCACGAACGACACGTACAAGCTCATCGAGGTGGAGTTCGCCGCCCACGTGGTGCGCTATGGAACCCAGTACCAAGGCTGGGTCTTCGACAGCGAGAGAGACGGCGTCAAACAGCTCATTGACCCTGGGGACGCCAACATTGACTTTCCGGGCAACGCCCTCGGGGTGCGCACCGACGAGCTGGGCGCGAATCCGCTGACGCAAGTTCGCGTCGCGCCCAATCCATTCACCCCCAATGGCGATGGCCTTAACGACGCGGCCGAATTCCGCTTTCAGCTACACGACGTGTCGGTGCAGCGTGCGCTCACCGTGGGCATCTTCGATCTGGCTGGCCGGCCGGTGCGCCAGCTAAGGCATTTAAGCGCGATTCGCGGCTTGTTCGACCGCGGAGCAGCCGTGCCGGTGTGGGATGGACGCGACGACGCGGGCCAACAGGTGCCTCCGGGCCACTATATCTATCGCATCTCACTGGACACAGATGCAGAGACCGCGAGTCGGGTTGGCACTATCTCGCTCGTCTATTGATTCAGATGTACTGGGGAAGGGGTGCGCTGTGGTGGGTCGCTTGGGCCGGTCTGCTGCCGGCGTGTAAGCCGGCCGACGCGCCCGTCGTCGCCGAGGTTGGTCCGCACCGGATTGAGGCTGACGAGCTGCGCGCTTACGTCGCGCAGCTTCCAGCCGAAGACCTTGGTCTGTTGGACGCAGTCCGGCCCCCAGATGCGGCGGTTAGACGCCAATATCTCCAGCTAATCATAGATCGCTATTTGTTGCTGTCGGAGGCCCGCACTCAGGGCTTGGACAGTACGCAGCTATCCGCAGAAGAGATCCGCACCTATTACCAAGACCAGTATCCAGCCGCCTTGATGGAGGGCGAGCGCGGGGCTTTGTTGGCGACCTTGCGAGAACAGCACGGCCACGAGGTGCGCGTCTATCCCAAGCCGCTAAAACGGGCATTGCCGGATTCATTGCTGGCGCGCAAGGCCCAGCAGTGGGGAGTGCTGTTGAGCCAGCGCGGGGGAACTTTCCTCAAGCAGGGTCGCCACCGCAAGGCCCTCGCCGTGCTGGAAAGAGCAGTCGCGCATGCTCCCGGCCTCGCGCAGACGCATTTCTACCTAGGTTTGGCCCATGCTCGCTTGGAAGAAAACGAGCAGGCCGCATCTGCGTTTGAACGCGCCGTGGCTCTTGCGCCGGAAGAGGCAGACTTTCACTACGCATTGGGCACCACCTTGCAGATGCGGCATCAGTACGAGGGCGCGGCGGCCTGTTTTCAGCGGGCTATTGAACGGAGCGCGGACCAACCCCACTACCACTTTCGCCTCGGAGAGGTTCGTCGATCTTTAGCTAACTTTGAGGAGGCATTGACCGCGTACGGTGCGGTGCTCGAATTGCAACCCGACCACGCCGGAGCCTTGTACCGGCGCAGCGACTTGCTGGCTCGCAGTGGCGATTTGGCTGCAGCTGCGGCCGGGTTTAAAAGGGTCTTAGATTTGGCACCGGAGAACGCGGCGGCCCTCGTCGATTTGGCCGGCGTCTATACCAAGCAGCAGCGTCATCCTGAAGCGGTCGCGGCCTTGGAACGCGCTCTTGAGTTAAATCCGGTAGAGCACAGTATCTATTACCTGTTGAGCTTGGCATACGCGCAGGTGGGGCAGCCGGATCAAGCTGCGGCAGCCGCAGCCGAATTCCAGTCGCTGAGTGCGGCGGACCGCCACTACAAGGAGGGGCTACGCAATGCCAATCGCGGCTCTTGGGATCGCGCCGTTGACCTGCTAGTCCGTGCCGTGGCGGCTGATTCCTCCCACGTGCTAGCGCATATTCGCTTGGGCATGGTCTATCTGTATCAAGACGCGCCCACGCAAGGCATCTCGGTCCTCAAACGCGCGCTCGTGCTGGCTCCGGGCCATCTGGAGGTTCACTGCCTGTTAGGCGAGGCATACGCAGCTAGCGGCCAGCCGGACTCTGCTCGCCATTTTTTTAACCGAGCGCTTGGTGTGGATTCTATTTCCGTGCGGGCGCATTGCGGCTCGGCCAAGGTGGCGTACCAAGACGGCGACCCACAGGCCGCGGTGATCGCCAGCCAACGCGCCTTGGCCATCGACCCCGATCACCGCGACAGCCACTATTTGCTCGGGTTAGCGCACGTGCAATTGGGGCAGTCGCGCAAGGCTTGGCGCAGCTTTCAGGCGTGTATTGAGATCGATCCCGGCGATGTGGAAGCTCTTTACAGACAGGGCTTGCTGTTGGTGCGCCACGGCTCGGTGGACGAAGCCCGGCGCGCCTTTGTCAGGATCTTGCAACGCGATCCCAATCACGTGGAGGCGCGACAACAGTTGGCGCTATTGGAGCGGGAGCAATGAATGGACGCTTTAACGGTTTGGTTCTTCCACCACCAAAAGCTGATTTGCGGTCACATCCTCTAAGTGCTGTGTGCGGCCCGAAGGCCAGTGGATTTCGATTCGCTCGGCTGTGGTGTTCGCGCCTAAGCCGAAGTGGACGCGCCCGTCGCTGTGCGAAAGGAAGCTGCCCCCGCTGACCCGCTCGGCGATCTGTTCGACTTCGCCGCTGACCACGGAAATCCGCGCCCCGATGCCATCGCGATTGGATGCGGTACCGATTAACAGCAGGCTCAGCCAGTTGCGCTGATTACCACCGTCGTTGCGCAGTAGTTGCGGCGGCCCGTCGAGGTTGAAGACCAAAACATCTACATCGCCATCGTTGTCGTAGTCCCCCTTGGCAGCACCGCGGCTGACGGCGGGGCGGCTCACGTCCCCGGCTGCGACTTCTGCAAAGCGGTAGGCACCGGCTGGCCCCTGATTGGCGAAAAGCTGGTTGGGTTCGGCGTAACCATCGGGCGCAAGGTGCCGAATTTGGGGATAGACGTGGCCGTTGGCGACGAATAGGTCTTGGTCTTGGTCGTTGTCGTAATCGAGGAAACAGGTGCCAAAGGCCAAGTGGGGCAGGCTCGGCTCGGCGAGGCCGGCTTCGGCGCTGGTCACAACAAAGGTACCGTCGCTGCGATTGCGGTAGAGAGTATTGTAATCGTCCTCAAAATGGGTCACCAGAAAATCGCCAAACCCGTCGCGGTCATAATCCCCATAGGCAATGCCCATGCCGGCCTGCGCCAACCCCTCGGTACTGAGGGCCACACCCGCCGCAACGCCAATATCGCGGAAGGTGCCGCCCTCATTGCGGTAGAGGAAGTTGGGCGCGGAGTCGTTGGCCACGTAGAGATCGGGGTCGCCGTCTTGGTCGTAGTCGCAAAAAAGGGCGCCGAGTCCGTAGGTCGGCTCTGCTTGTTCGACATGGGCTTGGCGGGTGACATTGCGAAAGGTGCCATCGCCTTCGTTGCGGTAGAGGGCGTCTTGTGCGCCGGGGAGGCCGAGCGGCCCGGCGAACACGAGAACTCCCTTCCACATTCCGCCCCGAGGCGGCACACGCTCGGGCGCGAAGTGTAGGTACTGGGCTACGTACAGATCAAGGTCGCCATCCCCGTCGTAGTCGCCGAAGCTAGCACCCGTGCTCCAGCCCGCCAGATTGACGCCGGCGACCTGGCCGACATCGTGGAATCGGCTATTGCCCTCGTTCCGGTAGAAGATGTTGGGGCCGTAATTGGTCACATATAGATCGAGGTCGCCGTCTTGGTCGTAGTCGGCCGCCGCGCAGCCCATGCCCCAACCCGCATCGCCGACCCCGGCCGTGCGGGTATAGTTTTCGAAGGTGCCATCGCCCATGTTGCGGTAGAGGGCGTTGGTCGGGGCCGCGGCCGAGTCGGGATAGCCTTCCAGCCGCGAGCCGTTGACCAAGTAGATGTCGAGCCAGCCATCCCCGTTGTAGTCGAGAAATGCGCCACCGCCGCCCTTGGATTCGAGGATGTAGTTTTTGACCCGGCTGCCCGAGTACATACGGAAATCCAAGCCGTGCGCTGCGGTAACGTCGGTGAAGCGCACAGAGGTGAGGTCTGGTGTGGGGACGCAGGCTGCCAAGGCCAGCAGGGCGCAGTAGGCGCAAGTGCTAGGGCGCATGGGAACGGGCGCAGCGGAAGCCGATATAGGGGCTGCGTTCTACGGGCAAAACCTCAAAGCGGTTGATGCTGCGCAGCACCGGTTTTGGGTTGATCCACGAGCCGCCGCGCAGGACCTTGAAGCGGCCGGCCTCAGCTCCTTGCGGGTCTTTGTTCGGAGCCATGGCGTAGTAGTTCGCGTTGTACCAATCGGCACACCATTCCCAGACGTTGCCGGCCATGTCGAGCGCACCGTACGGGCTGGCTCCTGCTGGAAAGGAGCCGACTGGTGCTAGCCCGGCATAGCCGTCTTCCGGTCCCCAGAGATTGGCGCGGCCCACCGCAAAAGCCGCGCCCCAAGGCCAGAGCCGGCCGTCGCTGCCGCGCGCGCTTTTTTCCCACTCGGCTTCGGTGGGAAGCCGTCCGCCGCGCCAAGCGCAATACGCTTGGGCGTCTTGCCAGCTAACATAGACGACCGGATGGCTTGGATCGACTGCTGCGCCGGGGCCGTGGGGCTGACGCCAGCTAAGGTCGTCGGCCTTTTCAGCCCCGAATTTTTCTGCCTCCGTCTGGTAGCCTGTGGCCGCGACAAAGGCGGCGAAGCGGGCATTGGTGACCTCGTAGCGGTCGATAGAAAAGGTGCTCAGATAGACTTGGCGGCTGGGTTTTTCGTCGGTGGCTCGCGGGTGATCGATGCCCATGGTGAAGGGACCGGCTGGCACGACGACCTCGTCGGCAGCAACAGGTGCCGCCAGTAGCAGGGCCGATAGGATGCGCGAAATCCGCATACGCGGCTGAGGGTGTGGCTAGCCCTTCTGTATCCGCGCCCAAGTATCGCGCAAGGTGACGGTGCGGTTGAAGACGGGTGCTTCCGGCGCGTGGTCTTCGCGGTCGGCGCAGAAGTAGCCGAGCCGCTCAAACTGGCAGGAGTCCCCCGGGGCCATGTCGGCGAGGGATGGCTCTAGATAGCAAGGGTTGAGGATTTTGAGCGAATCCGGGTTGAGGTTGTCCAGCCAAGTGCCTTCAGGCGGGGCTTCGAGCGGTTTTTCGACCTTGAAGAGCCGGTCGTAGAGCCGCACCTCGGCTGGAACCGCGTGGGGAGCTGAGACCCAATGCAGGGTGGCCTTGACCTTGCGGCCATCGGGTGCATTGCCGCCGCGAGTGGCCGGGTCGTACGTGCAGCGCAGCTCGACGACCGCGCCATTGTCGTCTTTGATGACCTCAGTACAGGTGATGAAATAGGCGTAGCGCAGCCGGATTTCGCGGCCCGGGGCGAGGCGAAAGAACTTGCGCGGCGGGTCTTCCATAAAATCCTCGCGCTCGATGTAGAGGTGCCGCGAAAAAGGGATGGAGCGGGTGCCGGCGCTTTCGTCTTCCGGATTGTTGATAGCCGTTAGCATCTCGCTTTGCCCCTTCGGGTAGTTTTCAATGACGACTTTGAGCGGATTGAGCACGGCCATGCGCCGGGGCGCGGTCTTGTTGAGCTGGTCGCGGATGCAGTATTCGAGGAGGGAGATGTCGATGTTGTTGCCGCGGCGAGCGATGCCGGCTTCGGCCCAGAAGCGGCGGATGGCTTCGGGCGGGCAGCCCAAGCGGCGCAGGCCGCGCAAGGTGCAGAGCCGAGGGTCGTCCCAGCCGGCCACCAGCTTTTGCTCGATGAGTAGCCGGATGTATCGCTTGGACAGCACGGTGTACGCGATGTTGCCGCGGGCAAACTCGATTTGGCGCGAGGGGAAGATGCCGAGCTGTTGGATGAACCAATCGTACAAGGGCCGGTTGTTGATGAATTCGTCCGAACACAGCGAGTGCGTTACGCCCTCAATGGAGTCGCTCTGGCCATGAGCCCAGTCGTATAGCGGATAGATACACCAAGCGTTGCCGGTGCGGTGGTGGGTGGTGTGCATGATGCGGTACACGACCGGATCGCGCAGGTTGATATTGGGCGCGGCCATGTCGATTTTGGCGCGCAATACGCGAGCACCATCGGGGAATGCGCCGTCTTTCATAAGCGCGAAGAGGCGGAGGTTTTCCTCGACGGAGCGGTCGCGGTACGGGCTGTTTTGGCCCGGCTCGGTGAGCGAGCCGCGATTTTCTCGGATCTCGTCCGCGGTCTGGTCATCCACGTACGCCAAGCCCTTTTCGATGAGCACGACGGCCCATTCGTAGAGCTGGCCAAAGTAATCGGAAGCGTAGTGCGGCTGCGGCCCCCAATCGTAGCCGAGCCAGCGAATGTCCTCCTGCATGGAGTCCACGTATTCTTGCTCTTCGCGCGTGGGGTTGGTGTCGTCGTAGCGGAGGTTGCACTGGCCTCCGTAGTCCGCGGCAATGCCAAAGTTGATCCAGATGGCCTTGGCGCTGCCGATGTGCAGGTACGCGTTAGGCTCTGGTGGGAAGCGGGTAATGACTCTATCGTAGCGGCCGCTTTTGAGGTCGGCGTCGATGGCTTCGCGGATGAAGTCGCGGTTTTTGTCCGTGCTCATGGTTCCTCTGTGGCTGTTTGCAGCGTAGCAAATAATAGGATAGGGCAAATAGTCTCAGCGGCAAGTTACCCGCTCTTGCGCTTCCACCCGCTCGTCTTCCAATGCCCTCCTTGCCGCTTAAAGCCAGATTCCTTAGGCGGCAGCAAGCTGCGCAGGTGTTGGCCGCCAAAAGCAAAGCCCTCTAGGCCGGGAAAGCCGCGGTCCTCGTTTTCGACGCATAGCACGTAGTCGTAGCCCGATTCCCACAGCGCGCCGATGATGGTGCTCCAGTTGATCTGGCCGCGGCCGGGGACGCGGTATTGCCACCACCAGTTGCCGATGATGCCTTGGCGGTAGAGCATCCGTTGGCTAATCTCGCAGTCCTTGACATCGGCGTAGTACCAATGGCCGGCAAAGTCGCGGATGACATCTTCGACCGGTAGGATGTGCATCCACAGCCAGTGCGAAGGGTCGCAGGACAGGCCGAGGTGATCCGAGGGCACGGCGTCGAGAATTTTTTCCCACATCTCTGGGTTGCAGCCTATTTGGCCCATGCGCACGGCCACGTCGAGTGCGAGCCGGACCTTGCTGTCTGCGGCTGCTTGCACCACAGGCTCGAACATGGCTTGGAAGCGGTCAACTAGTTCGGCGGAGCGGTCGCTGGGATTGCCGGGTTCCGAGGAGAACATGCCGTAGAACTGGCCGTTGCGCACGGGAGCGCCGCTGCTGGTGACGACGACTGGGCAGGAGAGGGCGCGGGCCGACGCAATGGCCTTGAGCAGTTTGGCTTGGGCAGCACGGGCCTGTTCGCGGTCGTCGTCGAGCAGGTTGTGGTGCGCGGTGAGGGCGGCGAGGTACAGACCGCGCTGGCGCAAGGTCTCCAGCACGGAGTCCGGCCCAACCGATAGAATGTGGTCCGAGTCGAGCGCACCGGAGTCGTTCAGGCGCACGCAGTCGAAATCGTGCTCCCGCGCCCAACGGGCGCATTCGTCGAGGCTCCAATTGTTCGCACCGCCGGCACGGGTCATAAAACTTATATCCACGAGCGAATCTCCTCCGCTTGAAATCGCGTGTCTTATGATTAGATTTTTGTACTCACTTCAAAAAAGAAAGCAATCTCATGGTACATCTCAACGATCACTACCTCAAGCTCAAAGCCGGGTACCTCTTTCCAGAAATCGCCCGCCGGGTCGATGCATTTGCCGCCGCTCACCCCCAAGCCGATGTGATCCGCTTGGGGATCGGCGACGTGGTCAAGGGCTTACCGCGGCCGATCGTCGATGCGATGAAAGAGGCCGTCGAGGAAATGGCCCACGACGACACCTTACAGGGCTATCCGCCCGATCAAGGCCAGGAATTTTTGCGCGCAGTCATTGCCGAGCACGACTTTGGCGCGTGCGGTGTGCAGATTCACAGCGATGAGATTTTTGTCTCCGACGGATCCAAATGCGACTCGGGCAATGTGCAAGAAATTTTCGCCGACGATTGCGTAGTCGCGCTGACCGATCCGGTCTATCCAGTGTACTGCGATTCCAATGTCATGGCCGGCCGCACCGGCCCAGCCGATGCGAGCGGTTCGTACGCCGGCTTGATCTACATGCCGTGTACGGCCGCCAATGCCTTCATCCCGCACCTGCCTGCAGGCCATGTCGATCTGATCTACTTGTGCTCGCCTAACAACCCTACGGGCGCGGTGATGACCCGCGACGCTTTGGCCCGCTGGATTGAATACGCCCGGCGGGAACAGGCCGTCATTCTATTTGACGCAGCCTACGAGAGCTACATCACCGATCCGTCAATCCCGCACTCCATCTACGAGGTCGAAGGCGGTCGGGAAGTGGCCATCGAGTTCCGCAGTTTTTCCAAGAACGCTGGCTTTACCGGCCTGCGCTGCGGGTACACTGTGGTGCCGAAGGATCTCAAGGGCCGCGCCGCCTCGGGCGAGGAAGTGGATTTGCATCGGCTGTGGGCACGGCGGCACTCGACCAAGTTCAACGGCGTGGCGTATCCGGTGCAGCGCGCCGCGGCGGCCGCGTACTCGTCGGCTGGCCAGCAAGGCATCGCCGAGCGCGTTGCGTTCTACATGGAAAATGCCGCGATCATGCGCCAGCAGTTGGGAGCGGCCGGGCTCACCGTGTACGGGGGCGAACACGCTCCCTATTTGTGGGTGGCCACGCCCGACGGGCAGGACAGTTGGACCTACTTCGACTACTTGCTCGACAAGGCCTACATCGTCGGTACGCCGGGTGCGGGTTTTGGCGCGGCTGGCGAGGGCTACTTGCGCCTGTCGGCCTTCAATCACCGCGACCGGATCGAAGAGGCCATGGAGCGGATTAGCCAGATCTAGGTCCGCGTCTCATCTTTCCTTATTGTCGCGGCTGGCTTGCGAAAATTCTGTTAAAAAATGGTTACATATATATTGACGGATCGCCAGCGATTTATTAGATTACGTAGGTATTAATTAAATTTTATATAAAAAATAAATAATCCCATGCCAACCAAAGATCAGAGTCGCCGGGCCAAGGTGCGGACCTTTTCGGCGCCCGATAGGGATCACGAGATGCTCGACGCGATTGCCCGCTATCACGGCAGCAGCAAGAGTGCCATGATAGCCGGCCTCATTCGCAAGGAGTTTTGGCGCATTTTTCCCAACGGCACCGAGACCATCCTCCCCGACGAAGGAGCACAAGTCAAGCCATGACCTACTCAGAGACGCTTGCCCCAGCCGCTGGGCAGTACCACAGCGACCTGCCAGCCGAGGAGATCATCGCCCAGATCGACCGCTTGCGCCGCGAGAAAAACGCGGTCATCCTCGCGCACAACTACCAGATCCCGCCGATCCAAGACTTGGCCGACTTCACGGGCGATTCGCTCGGGCTATCAGTAGAAGCTGCCAAGGCGGATGCCGAGCGCATCGTTTTTTGCGGCGTGCATTTCATGGCCGAGTCGGCCAAAATCCTCAGCCCCGACAAGCAGGTGTTCTTGCCCCATTTAGGCGCGGGCTGTTCGCTGGCCGACTCCATCACCCCCGAAAGCCTCGACGATTGGAAAGCGGACTATCCCGATCACGCGGTGGTGACGTATGTCAACTCCACAGCCGAGGTGAAGGCCGAGTCCGACATCTGCTGCACCTCGGCCAACGCCGTATCGGTGGTGCGCAGCCTCGATAGCGACAAGATCCTCTTTACGCCTGATCGCAACTTGGGTCGCTGGGTGGCCGAGCAGGTGCCGGAGAAAGAGGTCGTCGTGTACGACGGCGCTTGCCCAACGCACGATGTGCTGCGCGCCGCCAGCGTCGAGCTCACCCGCACTGAGTTTCCCGAGGCCGTTATCATCGCGCATCCAGAATGCCGCGAGGACGTGGTCGAGATAGCACACGAAGTGTGCTCGACCACGGGGATGCTCAAGGCCGTGGAAAAGTACCCCGAGGCCAAGAGCTTCATCATCGCCACGGAAAACGGCATGTTGCACCAGCTTAGGCAGCGCTTCCCGCACCAAGAGTTCGTAGCGGCCGACGGCTGCATTGGCTGCCGGCTGCACTGTCCCTACATGAAGATCACCGACCTGCAAGACGTGTACTTTTCGCTGCTCTACGAGCGCTACGAAATCAAGCTAGACGACGAGGTGATTGCCGGGGCGCGGCGGGCGTTGGAGCGGATGATGGCCGTGCCACGGGACAATTGAGCTTTTTTTGGCATAAAGAAAAGAGCACCGAGGAACAGGACGCTCACTTGTGACGGCGACGAAATCGAGGCTCTTGCGCACGACTTGCTAGTGCTGACCGAGCCGGCGGCACTGGAGCAAATCGCCGATAGAATTATTCACGGGGATGCCTTCCGCGTCCTTTCCTTATTGCCTACCTGCTTCGCCGATCTCCTCATTCTCGACCCTCCCTACAATCTCACAAAAAATTACAACGGGCACTTATTTCAAGAAAAAGAGAAAGGCGCGTACGCCGCTTGGTTTGAGGAGTTGGTCTCGCTCCTCAAGCCGACCTTAAAGCCGGATGCAACCGTTTATGTCTGCGCCGACTGGAAGACGTCACTGCTGGTTGCCCCCGTTCTCGAAAAGCACTTCTGCGTTCACAATCGGATTATTTGGGAGCGAGAAAAAGGGCGCGGCGCGAAATCGAACTGGAAAAACGACAGCGAAGACATTTGGTTCTGCACTGTGGGATCGACCTATTACTTTGATGTAGAGGCGGTAAAGCTGAAGCGGAAAGTCATTGCTCCATATCGAGTCCGATTTTGGGAAGCGGCACCACGGCGGTGGTAGCGCACAAGCTCGGACGCTCGTTCTGCGAGATTGAATTGAAAGGGGAATACTGCTATTGGAGCCAAAAGCGATTGAAGCGGACCCTTGCCGATCCAGCGATTCAGGGATATGCCGATGGCGTGTTTTGGGAGCGAAATAGCCTGAACGATCAGCCGCAGCAATCGGCCGCTTCTATTGAACAAGAAAAATTACTGTTGTGAAATCTATTTCTTACTACGATGGCAGTTACTCGAAAATTGCCAATAAGATAAAGGACTGTATTAACAGTGCCCCAGAGTTTCTTTCGCCGGCGACAGCCGACAGCACAAGAGCTGTGGGTGATGCGTTAGAGGTGCTTATTGCCGATAAATTCGGTGATTTCTTAGGAAGGTGGTGTGCAGAATACTCGAGTGATTTTGCGCGTAGAGCTATGGCTGATTTGGCCTTTACAGACAAGGAGGGCTTCTATTCAGTCGTCGATGTAAAAACTCATCGGAAGGACACCAAATTTAACATGCCCAATGTTACATCGGTCGAACGGCTGGCGCGGTTCTACGAATCTGATCAGAATATCTTTGCTCTGATAATGATTAAATATGCAGTTGAAGGCACGAAAGTTACTGTTACTGAATTTCTCGATTGGAATTGTCTGACGGTTGATGCCTTGGGATGGGACAGATTCAAATGAGCAACTCCAATGTCATAAACCTTCGAGACGGATATTCCAGAAAGTCGTGGATGCTCGAACTATGCGAAACGATGCGCTTTTTCGAAGAGCATCTGCTGGATCGATTGGACGTCTTTCGCATCTCCCGTTCCGCATTCTGAATTCAACCTCTGTAGTGCGGCTTGATGAAATTCGGGCGCGATCTCAAAGCCTATGAAGTGCCTATTGAGTCGCCGCGTGGCAACAGCCGTAGTGCCGCTACCCATGAACGGATCCAATACTACTTGGCCCTCTTGCGTTGTGAGCTTGATCAAGAACTCGATGAGCTTCAGCGGCTTCTGGGCCTCGTGAATTTTTTGTTCGCCCTTTTGGAAACCAAACGCCAAGAGATTTGTTGGGGTCGCGCCATGGCTCTGACACGCTTCTATGTTCATGGCTCCTACGCCTTGCTCAAGGATGTTGTCGGCAATAGTTCCGCCGATCTTATAGGGTTTTACGAACCAAGCAATCGGCTCATATAACGGTGCGAGGTTCCCCAAACGCCAGCCGCGCCACGCTTTGGCTTCTGCTTCTAACCCACGCCTCGCAAAGACAATGCTCACCCTTTGCGCTCGATGATGCGCCGACTCTTTCTGCCAAGCGAGCATGTCCTTGAGAAGGAAACCGCTGTCTTCAAAAGCGTTGACGGCGCGGTGGATGGTGCGGCGGGCGCCGAAAACGAAGAGCGATGCGCCGCACTTCATTTTTGGCAAAAGCCGCTCAATCCAGCTTTGACACCACTGCTGATACTCTCGTCCAATATTCCTATCGGCCTGCGACCAGCCATTGATGGGCTTGCCTCGCCTCTTAAAGGCCGACTTCCCAGCCTGCGCGGGCGACTGCCCCAACAGCGCCGAGTTCGTATTGTCGTGTAAGACATCCCAGTCATCTAGGCTGATTCCATAGGGAATGTCCGACAAGAAAAGTTCAATGCTGTTGTCGGCCAAGCGCGAAATGTGATCCCGGCAGTCGCCGCGTATGATTTTGTCCAAGTACTCCTCGTTCATGCCGCCTCCAAGTCAAGGGTGCCGTTTTTGGCAACGGATTGAACCTTTTGAACCTTGTTGTCGAGTGTCCTCCACTTTAGCACCTCCTTCTATCGCGTCAGCGCGCGATAATCTCATAATTCGCTCTCGCTCCGCAGCGAGAAAAGTAAGTGCTTCTTCTTTCGAGATAAGTATGGCCTCGTTTGATGCGAGTTTCTCATCCCGCCATATTGCACTGATTACTCCGTCAAAATCCAAAAATATGCGGTTTACTGTCTGCCAGTAGCTAGCTGCATTCGTTGACTAATTCATCGCTTCGACCGTTCTAAACATCTCGTGAACCAACTCCAATACCTTGTTCTGTGTTGATTCTTGGGCATAACGAACAAGCACGGCTAGATGTGCATAAGTCGCAATACAAACAGATCTATCAGCGGCCTGTTTATATATCTGACTTGCTCGAGAGGGCAATTGATATACCGGACAAACAAGCATCGCATAGGGCTTCCCATGCTTCCAGTTATCCATTGCTTGTACCTTGAAATCTTTCTGATTCTTCGCTGTGCAGCTCAGTCTAAATACTTTTGCATCAGCGACAAAACTGTAGTCGTCAGTGACGCACTCAACATCAGCTACATTCGCTCGCTCCTTGAGAACCTGGCTCGTAAACCCCATTGCACTATATGCTGTATGAATCACAACATCAGTGTACTTAGAGTACAGTTTCTCTTAGCTAGTATCGTGCCCATAGTGCTCCGGGATTGCACCACATAAACGCAGATGTCCAAGCAGGGAGTCAATACCTTGTGCTTGGACTTCCTGCGCTAGCTCTTGCTCAATCCTTGCGGCATCAACGCCAAAATCGCCACTTAGACGACTCATCTCGTCGATCCAGTACTTTCGGTTCTCCACTTGTTCTTTGGTAATCACCGCAACTCCATTGTGTGTCCGTTGCTCGTCTTGCGTCTTGTGGATTTACGTCCCTCTCCTGCTACCAGCCGCTACAAATAGCTATTGACGATATTTTCTAGCATTTCCTCGCGGCCGCTGCGCTTTTCCGGCTCGCCGTGCTGATGGACGTATGCTGCTAGCTCGGCGAAGTTGGTCTCGCCGCGCATGATCTTTTCGCCGATGCCGCTGCGGTACGAGGCGTAGCGCGCTTCCACAAAGGCGTCGAGTGCGCCGTCGTCGATGATGCGCTGGGCCAGCGTCAGCCCGCGGGCAAACGAGTCCATGCCGCCGATGTGGGCGTGGAAGAGATCCTCCAAGTCGCAGGATCCGCGCCGCACCTTGGCGTCGAAGTTGATGCCGCCGGGCGCGATGCCGCCTTGTTTGAGAATCACCAACATGGCGTGAGTGGTGGAGTAGAGGTCGGTGGGAAATTGGTCGGTGTCCCAGCCGAGCAGGTAATCGCCGCGGTTGGCGTCAATGCTGCCCAGTTTGCTCTCGGCTGAGGCGAGCTGAAGGTCGTGTTCAAAGGTGTGGCCGGCTAGGGTGGCGTGATTGGCTTCGATGTTGAGTTTGAACTCGTCCAACAGGTCGTATTTGCGGAGGAAGCTCAAGACCGTGGCCGCGTCGTAGTCGTACTGATGCTTAGTCGGCTCTTTGGGCTTGGGCTCCACGAGCAAGGTGCCGGTAAAGCCGATCGCCTTTTTGTGTTCGACGGCCATCTGCAAGAAGCGTGCGAGTTGGTCCTGCTCGTGGGCCATGTTGGTGTTGAGCAGGCTGGAGTACCCCTCGCGCCCACCCCAAAACACGTAGTTGGCTCCTCCGAGCCGATGCGTGCATTCCATGGCCTTCTCGATCTGCGCTGCGGCCCAGGCGAAGACGTGGGCGTCGGGGTTGGTGGCGGCCCCGTGGGTAAAGCGCGCGTGCGAGAAACAGTTGGACGTGCCCCAGAGCAAGCGGACGCCTGTGTCGGCTTGCAATTGCTCGGCCAGCCCCACGATGTGGTCGAGGCGGTCGTTGCTCTCTTTGAGGGTCTCGCCTTCGGGCGCGATGTCGCGGTCGTGCCAGCAGTAGAAAGGCGCGCCGAGTTTGGTGATGAACTCAAAGGCCGCGTGCAAAGTGTCCTCGGCGCGCTGCATGGAGTCGGTGGCGCGGTCCCAAGGCCGGTCGTACACCGGAGTTGGGCCAAAGGGATCAATGCCCCCGCCCTTAAAGCTGTGCCAAAAGGCCACGGAGAAGCGCAAGTGCTCGGCCATAGTCTTGTCGCCGACCATCGCCTCGGCGTCGTAGTGCTTGAAGGCTAGAGGATTTTTCGAGTCTAGGCCTTCGTACGCAATTTTTTCGATGCCCTTAAAAAATTCGCTCATGGTTTGCCCTTTCTGAGTTATGCGGTGGGTTATAGGAAATTCAACAGGTCCAGTGGCTCGGCGAGCAAGGCGAGGGCACCGCTTTGACGCAGTTCGTCTGCAGAGCGAAAGCCCCACGTGGCCCCCAAGGCGTACATGCCAGCCCGCGCGGCAGTCTGCATATCCGTGTCTGTGTCGCCCAAGTAGAGGCAGTTCTCCGGGCTGAAGCCGAGGGTGGCGGCGATGTGCAGGGCCGCGGCTGGGTCGGGCTTGCGCGGGACATCGGGCTGGGCTCCGCAGACCGGGTAAAAGGACCAGTGCGGCAGCAGCGCATCCACGGCGAGGCGCGTAAAGGCTTGGGGCTTATTGGAGAGGATGGCCATGGGTATGCCGTGTGCGCTCAGCGCGTTGAGTAGCTTGGGTACGCCCGCGTAGGGTTGGGTTTTGGCCCGCCAGCGCTGGCTGTACTCGGCTTCCATCTCGGCCTTGGTGCGCGCGACGGAAGCGTCGTCGCGGGCCGTAGCTGGCAGGGCACAGCGCACCAAGTTTGCAATGCCGTTGCCGACGAAGTAGCGGTACGCGTCAGTGGGATGCGGGGGGTGTCCGGCTGCAGTGAGCGCGGCGTTGGTAGAATCCGCCAAGTCAGCGAGCGTGTCGAGCAGGGTACCGTCGAGGTCGAAAATTGCGGCCGCAAAGCGCATGGACGGCTTTACTCTGGGGTGACATAAGCGGCGGTGATGCCGCCATCAACGACGAAGGTCGCGCCGGTGATGAAGGAAGCGTCGTCCGAGGCCAAGAAGATGACCGTGCGGGCGATCTCCTCAGCCTCGCCGAAGCGGCCCATGGGGATGTGGACCAAGCGGCGCTGTCGCTTTTCTTTGCTATCGAGATATTTCATCAGCAGTTCGGTTCGCAGAGGGCCGGGGCAGAGTGCGTTGACGCGGATGTTTTCGCATGCGTGGACAACGGCTAGCTCGCGCGTCAGCGCGAGGACGCCTCCCTTGCTGGCGGTGTAGGCCAATTGGGGCGTGGCCGCTCCGAGCAAGGCGACAAAAGAGGCGGTGTTGACGATCGCGCCGCCGCCGGCGCGGCGCAGGGCCGGAATGCCGTATTTGCAGCCCAAAAAGACGCCTTTGAGATTGACGGCCATGGTCAGGTCCCAGACCTCTTCTTCGGTGTCGATGGCGTCGGCGTCGGCGTGGTGTGAGATCCCGGCGTTGTTGAACAGCACGTCGAGGCGACCATAAGCGGCTTCGGCTTGCTGCACCATGCGCTCGCAGTCGGCGGTGTGGGACACGTCGGCCGCGATGGCGATGGCCTGTCCGTTGTCGGCCGCGATGGCGGCAGCCGTTTGCTCGGCCGTGGCCGCATTGATGTCAACGGCCGCAATGTGTGCGCCTTCACGGGCGCAGTGCAGCGCGGTTTGGTGGCCGATGCCCGAGCCGGCACCGGTGATGAGGACGACTTTGTCAGCGAGTCTCATGGCACGATGTCTCGCGCCGCCTCGCCTACGACTTCTGACAGCGCCGGATGCGCGTGGACGGTGCGGGCCAGATCCTCGGCACTCGCGCCGAACTCTAGGGCGAAGACGCCCTCGGCAATCAAATGCGAAGCCTGCGGCCCTAGGATGTGCATTCCCAAGAGCTGATCGGTGTGCGCATCAGCGACGATTTTGACTAGGCCGTCAATGTCGTCCATGCAGTGGGCGCGGGCATTGCCGCGAAATGGGTACTTGCCGACGGCGACCTCGCGCCCGGCCGCGGTGGCTGCTTCCTCGCTTGCACCCACGGAGGCCAGTTCTGGGTGAGTGTACACGACCGCGGGTATGGCCCCGTAATTGACCTGCCCGGCGCGTCCGGCCATCCGCTCTGCCACCGCGATCCCTTCGGCCTCGGCCTTGTGGGCCAACATCGCTCCGGGTATGAGGTCGCCGATGGCCCAGATGCCCTCGACATTGGTGCGCCACTGCGCGTCAACCAAGACCTGTCCTCGCTCGTTGATTGCCGCGCCCACGTCTCCCAGCCCCAACCCCGCGCTGCATGGTTTGCGCCCTACGGCCACCAATACCTGATCGCACGTCTCGACGCGCTGCTGACCGCCGGCCGCTATGGTCAGCGTCACTTGGCCTTCTGCGATCGCGGCTGTTTGGGCCTTGGCCCCAAGCAGAAACGTTAGCCCCTGTCGCTTGAGTAGCCGCTCTAGCTGCCGGGCCATCTCTTGGTCCATCCCCGGTAAAATCTGATCCATGGCCTCTACTATGAGCACTTGGGCACCCAGCCTCGACCACACGGACCCCAGCTCCAGCCCAATGGCACCGCCGCCAATGACGACGAGCCGCTCCGGCACTTTTTTCAACGTTAGAGCCTCGGTCGAACTGATTACGTGCTCGCCGTCAAAGGGCAGGTTCGGCAGTTCCACAGGTACGCTCCCGGTGGCCAATAGGATGTGCTTGGCAGACAGTACCTGCTCGCCGCTAGCACCTTGCACCGACACGCTTTTCGGGGCGAGGACTTGGCCCGTACCGACGAAATGCGCCACCGCCCGGCCCTTAAACAGCCCCTCAATACCCTTGGTCATGGTCTGCACGATTTTCTCTTTCCGCGCCATCATGGCCCGCAGGTCCAAGCCTACTTCGCCCTGCCCGATTCCGTGGTGTCCCAACCCCTTCTTGGCTCTGTAGAACAAGGCACTTGACTCCAGCAGGGCCTTGCTGGGGATGCAGCCGACATTGAGGCAGGTGCCGCCGAGGTAGCTTTTGTCAATGCAGGCCACCTTCATGCCGAGTTGCGCCGCCTTGCTCGCGGCCACGTAGCCGCCCGGCCCTGCGCCGATAACCACTAAGTCGAATGCAGTGTCGCGCACGGTTGTTCCTCTCTTAAAATATCCTTTCGATATGCAATGACAGGTTCTTTAGCTTCGATAAACCATTAATTTCATCTGTCATCGCAACATAGCTTGATAGTGGGAGAAAAGTATTAGCGTAAGAAGAAAAATATTGGTAATGAATTCCTCTTTCACAAACAAACTCTACCAAATTTATCCCATGTGTATTAAGGACATGAGAAAACTCATTGGCTGAATCTAAGTCTTGACTGCTTGGCTTACTACAATCATAGTAATATGGATCTGAATTTGGGTGATTATGAAAGATTAATACGGACGTATAATTTTCTTGCTCAGCAATATTGGCAAATACAGGGAAACTACATATCTATCAAACCCTTTATTTAACCAAATCAAGTTGATTTTTTGTTCGTTTTCAAAAGCGACAATAATCCACTCGTGTTTTTTATATTTTAGCAGTGCTGCTGCAACTGATGGAAAATCAAAAAGGCTTTCATTTATTTGATAAAATTTTCCATTTGGATTCATAAGCTTCTTATTCTTTATTTACACTGAGCTCTCCTGTGGCGAATGAAAAGTATTCACAAACTTGTTTTTTTCTCTTTTTTCCTCCTAATTGTCTTACTTCGTCCTCATTTAATGGTCGAAGACGTGTAAATACAAAGACAAGGCTAATAAGTCCCAAGATACCAACCAAAACTAAAATCAAATCCATCCGGCAATGCTCTTCAACAAAAATGACACCTAACCTATTGACTACTTAACAGGCAATCCTACTCAATAGAATTATCCCAGTGCCTTCATATAGTCCTCACCCCGTGCTCGCGCAACCAACTCTTCAGGGGCACATCGGCTTCTGCGGGTTTTGATATCCACGCCGTCACCGAGCAACATTATCGGGCGAGTGGCGCAGTTTCTCCAGCCTCCCACTACACCTCCAGCATCAACCGCGCCGGATCTTCCAACAGTTCCTTTATCCGCACCAAAAACGAAACCGACTGTTGCCCATCGACGAGCCGATGATCGTAGGACAGTGCCACGTACATCATCTGCCTGATCGCCACTTGGCCTTCCACGGCCACGGGCCGCTCTTGGATCGCGTGCATCCCCAGAATTCCACTTTGCGGCGCGTTTAGAATCGGCGTAGAAAGCAGCGAGCCAAAGATCCCGCCGTTGGTGATGGTAAAGGTGCCGCCGCTTAGCTCGGCCATGGCTAGCTTGTTGTCGCGGGCACTCAGCGCGAGTCGCTTGATGTGGCTTTCGAGCTGGGCGATGGACATCTGCTCCGCGTGGTGCAAAACCGGTACGACTAGACCACGCTGAGTGCTCACCGCGATCCCCAAATTGACGAAGTCGTGATACACAATGTGCGTACCGTCGATCTGTGCGTTGATCGATGGGAACTCGCCGAGCGCGAGGACAGCGGCCCGCGAGAAAAAGGACATCAGCCCCAGCGACGCACCGTGGACTTGGGCAAAGCGCTCCTTGTACTTGGCCCGAAGTTGCATAACCCCGCTCATGTCGATTTCGTTGAAGGTCGTCAGCATGGCCGCGTTGTGCTGGGCGGCGACCAAGTGCTCGGCAATGCGCTGGCGGAGCCGGCTCATCGGTTCGCGGCGGATGGGATCGGGACCAGCGGGCGCAGGCGGCGGTTTAATAGGAGCGGCGGGCGCAGGTGGTGGCGGAGTGGGTTCGGGGACTGATGGCGGTTGAGTGGGTTCGGGCGCGGGCAGAGCCTCTATGTGGGCGAGTACGTCCTTCTTCGTCAGCCGCCCGTCCTTACCCGTGCCCTCAATTGCGGCCGGCTCTAGCTCGTGCTCTTCGACTAAGCGGCGCACGGCTGGGCTTAGGACGGGTTCGGGTTGGGAGGCCGGGACAGGAGCGGCGGATTCTTCTGTTTCCTCTATCTCCGCGACTACAGCCCCTATAGCTAGGGTGGTGTCGATAGGTTGTAGGTGTTTGAGAGTGCCACCGGCTGGGGATGGCAGATCGACGTTGGCCTTGTCGGTCTCTAGTACGCAGAGTGGCTCGTCCTGCTCGACGCGCTCGCCGTCGCCCTTGAGCCACTCGAGGAGAATTACCTCGCTGACCGATTCGCCCATGCCCGGTATTTCGACTTGTACTGACATGCAAATGCTCCTAACCAGATTGCCGCCGCTGATGCAGCACCATGCCGCGGTCGCGGCCCAGTGCCTGCTCGACGATTTCCCGTTGCTCGGCTTCGTGAAGGAGTCCCGATCCGGTAGCCGGGCTGGCCGCTTCGTCGCGGCCCACGTAGTTCAGCTCGCAGTGTGCGGGCAGCAGTTCGTCCAGGTGGGGTCGGATGAAGCTCCAAGCCCCCATGTTTTGCGATTCTTCCTGTACCCAGTAGAATTGCTCGACTGCGGGATAGCGGTCGAACGCAGCTTGGAGTTCGGCGGCCGGAAACGGATAGAGTTCCTCGACGCGCAGTAGCGCTACTCCATCGCTGCCGTTCCGCTCGCCGCAGGCGGCCACCAAGTCGTAGTATATCTTGCCGGTGCACAACACCACCCGGCCGACGGTGGCTGGATCGGCGACGTCCGCGTCGTCGATAACCCGCTGAAACGTCCCGGCGGAAAACTCTTCTAGCTCTGAGACGCATTGCTTGTGCCGCAGGAGGCTTTTGGGGGTCATCAGCACCAGCGGCTTGCGGAAGTTGCGGTGGATCTGCCGTCGCAAGATGTGAAAAAACTGCGCTGGTGTGGTGGGATATGCCACCTGCATGTTGTTTTTGGCGCACAGTTGTAAGAAGCGCTCCAGTCGCGCACTCGAGTGATCTGGCCCCATGCCCTCGTAGCCGTGGGGCAACAGCAGCACCAATCCGCACATCCGCTGCCACTTGGCTTCGGCGCTGGAGAGGAATTGGTCGATGATCATCTGCGCGCCGTTGACGAAGTCGCCGAACTGGGCTTCCCACAAGACCAAGCGCCTCGGGTCCGCCGCACTGACCCCGTATTCAAAGCCGAGTACCGCCAGCTCCGACAGCATGGTGTTGAGCACGACGAAGTCGGCTTGGTCCCGCTCCAAACACTGCAGGGGGATGTGCTCTGCACCCGTTTCGGTGTCGTGCCAGACGGCGTGGCGGTGAGCAAAAGTACCGCGCTGGCTATCTTGGCCGGTCAGGCGCACCGGCACCCCCTCCCGCAGTAACGAGCCGAAGGCCATCACCTCGCTGCAGCCCCAGTCAATGGGGGTCTGACCGGCGGCCATGGCGCGGCGCGCTTTGGCCATCCTCTCGATTGTGCGGTGCAGCGAGAACCCTTTGGGGACTTGGGTCACCCGCTCGACGATCTGCCGCAGGATCTTGGCATCAACAGCCGTTTGTGCGCTCCAGTCATCGGGTGCCCAAGTCAGGCCCTGCCAGACGCCTCCGAAAGACGCAGTATGGGGCTGGACTTGCAGGCGGCGGGCGATTTGCTGGGCTTCTTCCAGCCGGGCGCGGATCCGCGCCCGGGTATCGTCGGATTCCTCTTGGGAGATTTTGTTCTGGGCAATGAGCTGGAAGGAATAGAGATGGAAGATCGTCGGATGCTCGGCGATCTTTTGGTACATCAGCGGTTGGGTTAGGGTCGGGTCGTCGGCCTCGTTGTGGCCGTGGCGGCGATAACACCACAAATCGATGATGACATCCACCTTGAAGCGGTTCCTGAACTCCATCGCTACTTGCGCTGCTTGTACTACCGCATCGGGATCGTCGGCGTTGACGTGGAAGACCGGGGCCTGAATCTCCTTGGCTACGTCGGTTGGATAGGGGGTAAAGCGCGTCTCGTCGGCTGGGGCGGTGTAGCCGAGCTGATTGTTGATGATGATGTGGATGGTGCCGCCGGTGCGGTAGCCGGGCAATTCAGAAAGATTGAGGGTCTCAGAGACTATTCCTTGGCCGGTAAAGGCGGCCTCGCCGTGGATGAGCACCGGAACCACTCGCCCTCCTTCCTCGTCGTGCAAGTAGGCCTGCTTGGCATAGACGATGCCCTCGATGACCGGGTCAACTAGCTCCAGATGACTGGGGTTGAAACTCAGCGAGAGATGGACCTTGCGCCCCGCGTTGGTGACGTGGTCGTAGGAATAGCCCTTGTGGTATTTGACGTCGCCCTCGTCGTCGTCGCGATCGATGCGGTCGGCTCCCTCGAACTCAGCGAAGATCTTCTCGTAGGGCTTGTGCAAAAGGTGCGCTAGCACGTTGAGTCGGCCGCGGTGGGCCATGCCGATGACGATCTCTTCGACGCCTAGCTCAGAGCCGGTGCTGACCAGCTCGTCCAAGAGCGGCACCATGGACTCGCCCCCTTCAAGCGAGAAGCGCTTTTGCCCGACGTAGCGCGTGTGCAAAAACTGCTCAAACTCCTCGGCGGCAATCAGCCGCGCGAGCACTTGGCGCGTCGCTTCTTCGGACAAGTTAGGGTTGTTGAGGCAAGGTTCGATCCGCTCTTGTAGCCAGTCGCGCTGATCCTTGTCTGGGATGTCCATGTATTCGACGCCAATGGAGCGACAATACGTGGCTTTCAGCTTGCTCAACAGCCCCTTTAATGTCCCGTCCGTGCGCCCGAGGAATCCGCCGTTGCCCACACTCTTTTCGAGGTCTTCTTCGGCGAGGCCAAATTCCACCAGATCCAACAGCGGCAGGCTCTGGCGGTTGTGCCCCAGCGGGTCGAGGCGGGCGACGAAGTGGCCCATTTGCCGATAGGCCTGCACGAGGGCTTGGACGCCTTCGAGGACCAAAAGGCCCTCGGTGGTCTCTATCGACTGCTGCGGCAAGACTTCTACTGGTTGGCTAGTGGTCGCAGAACGTGCGAAGCCGAATTCAAAGCCGCGGAAAAAGTGCTGCCACTCCTCTGGGATCGCGCTGGGATCGCGCTGGTACTGGGCATAGAGATCTTCAATGTACTCGGTGTTTTCAATATGGGTGTTGAAGGACGACATGGGGCGGCTCCGGTTGTTAAATTATAAACCTAAAACCTTACTACACGACACCTGATCTGAGTGCGCGTTTTTAGTGTCGCTTTGGAAAGGCGGGCCAGTTGAGACCCTAGTGTCGTGTATAGCTAAAATAGAGACAATTTTTATTGGCGACAATTTACCCTTATGTGCTGACGATGTCGCCTGAAGCAAAGATCGCAAGAGAAATTGCGTGGTTTCTCCCCGTCGCCCCGCTGGATTCCCGCTTTCACCTGCCTGTGCGTTGCACACATACAGGCGGGAATGACGAGTCTCAGGCCCGCTCCGGCCTAGGGCCCAACGGGGGCGTCATTCCTGCGGAAGCAGGAATCTAGCGCATGGACCACTCCGCGAACTAACTTGTAGAGACAAGCCTCTGTGCCTGTCTTGGCCGGGTCGGGATTGGGGCTGCCACAAGGGACGACCCCTACGATAAACTTTGTCGCTGCCTAGGCCTGCGCCCTGCGGCCCAATCCTTGAGCAGCTAAACGGCAACGCTTACATTCACTTCGGCCTTTCCCTTCAGAAAGTATCCCATGCTACTCGCCTTTGTCGGCCCTCCGGCCCTGTCGTCTCTTCGCCGCCGGTCGCTCCTAGTGCGCTGCCAGCGTTGTGCGCCCGAAGTTGAGGATTTGTGCGCTGCGTACTTCTATGCCGTGCAATGTACGCGCGTCCTAGCTGACGACGAGATGAGGCGGCTCATGCACATCCTCGACGTGGACGCAGCCCTGCCGGCGCGGGCGCACAACGAGGTGGCCATTGGCCCGCGGCCGGGCACGACATCCCCGTGGTCGAGCAAGGCTACGGACATCCTCAAAAACTGCGGCCTAGCATTCGTGCGCCGCGTCGAGCGCGGTACGCTCTATACCTTTGCCGCCGATAGTTTGCCCAGCGCGGTCTTGCCGCTGCTCTACGACCGCATGACCGAGGCTCCGCTCGACTCCTTGGAGGCCCTCTTTCGCCGCGTGGAGCCCAAACCGCTAGTCTACATCCCGGTGCGGGCCGAGGGGCGGCGTGCGCTTGAGGTCGCCAATCGCGAGATGGGCTTGGCCCTCTCAGACGAGGAAGTTGACTACGCGCTGCACGCCTTTGCGGGCCGCGACCCGACCGACGTGGAGCTGATGATGTTTGCGGTGGTCAACTCCGAGCACTGCCGCCACAAAATTTTCAACGCCGATTGGATCATCGACGGCCAGCGCGAAGCGCACTCGCTCTTCGACATGATTCGCCACACGCATGCCGCTCACCCGCAAGGCACGGTTAAGGCGTATTCCGACAACGCCGGTGTGATCGAGGGCTTTGCCGTGCCGATCTTCGGCCCAGACGAGGGCTTTCGCTATGGATACCGCCAACGGCAGACCCATGTCTTGATCAAGGTCGAGACCCACAACCATCCCACCGCCATCGCACCCTATCCCGGGGCGTCCACCGGAGTCGGGGGGGAGATCCGCGACGAGGGGGCGGCCGGCACCGGCGGCTGGTCGCAGGCGGGCCTGTGTGCCTTTTTCACCTCGCATCTGCACCTTCCTGGGTTTGCCCAGCCTTGGGAAAAAGAGCGTGCGGCCTTCCCAGATCGCTTGGCTACCCCGCTCGCTATAATGACCGAAGGGCCGATCGGCGGCGCGGCCTTTGGCAATGAATTCGGCCGGCCCAACATCCTGGGGATGTTCCGCACCCTGGAAGACGACAGCACCGGGGGGTGGCGCGGCTACCACAAGCCCATCATGGTCGCTGGCGGCGTTGGCCTCATAGACGCCGCGCACGTCGAAAAGAAAATCCCGGCCGCGGGCGATTGCGTCATTCAGCTCGGGGGGCCGGCCATGCTCATCGGCCTCGGCGGCGGCGCGGCCTCTAGTATGGACACAGGTGCCAACAGCGAGGACCTCGATTTCGCCTCCGTGCAGCGCGACAACCCCGAGATGCAGCGCCGCTGCCAAGAGCTAATCAGCCGCTGCATCTTGCTCGGTGTGGAAAATCCCATCATCAGCATCCACGACGTGGGGGCCGGCGGCCTGTCCAATGCCTGCCCGGAACTGGTGGCCGATGTGGGGGCGCGCTTTGATTTGCGCGCCATTCACAACGACGACCCGGGCATGAGTCCCATGCAGATTTGGAGCAACGAGGCGCAAGAGCGCTACGTGCTGGTGGTGGGCCGCGCCGATTTGGATCGCTTTGCCGAACTGGCCGCGCGCGAGCGCTGCCTGTTTGCAGTCATCGGCGAAGTCACTGGCGACGGTGCGCTGTCGCTCGACGACGCGCTGCTCGGCGGCAAGCCCATCGACGACCTCGACCTAGCGGTCATTTTGGGCAAGCCGCCCAAGATGCTGCGCCGCGCGACGAGCAACCAGCCCGTGCGGCAACCCCTCGCCTTAGAGGAACTTTCGCTAGCCGAGGCCGCCGAGCGCGTGCTCCGCTTTCCGGCCGTAGCGGCCAAGACCTTTCTCGTCGCCATTGCCGACCGCACGGTCACGGGCTTGGTGGCCCGCGATCAGATGGTTGGTCCCCATCAGGTGCCGGTCGCGGATTTGGCTTTGACCTGCCACTCCTTTCGGGGGTACACCGGGTCGGCCATGGCCATGGGCGAGCGCACGCCCCTCGCCTTGGTGGATGCACGGGCGTCCGGGCGCGTGGCCATTGCCGAGGCCATCACCAACATTGCCTCGGCGCACATTGGCCCGATTCACCGCATCAAGCTGTCGGGCAACTGGATGTGCGCCTGCGGTGAAGAGGGCGAAGACGCGGCCTTGTACGACGCGGTGCGCGCAGTAGGGTTGGAGTTTTGCCCGGCATTGGGAGTGTCGATCCCGGTGGGCAAAGACTCGCTGTCCATGCGGGCGGTGTGGGAAGACGCCGAGGGCATGGCGCACAAAGTAGTCGCGCCTTTGAGCTTGGTCGTCTCGGCCTTCGCGCCGGTGGACGACGTGCGCCGCCACGCCACGCCCGATCTAAAGCGCGTCGGCCGCACCCGGTTGCTGCTCGTGGATTTGGGCCGTGGGCAAAACCGTCTCGGCGGCTCTTGCCTCGCCCAGGTGTACAATCAAATCGGCAGCGAGGCTCCAGACGTAGATGCACGCGATGTGCGCTGTTTGTACGAGGCCATACAGACTTTGCTCAGCCAAAATCTCGTGCTCGCGTACCACGACCGCTCCGACGGCGGCCTCTTCACGGCGGTGGCCGAGATGGCGTTTGCGGGCCGCTGTGGCGTGGAGTTGGAAGTTGCCGCGCTGGGCCGCGATCTGCTCGCCGCGCTCTTTTCCGAGGAAGTGGGCGTTGTGATCCAATACCGCGCCGAGGATGAGGAAGCCGTGTATAAGGTTTTTGCAGATCAGGCTCTCACCGATTGGGTGCATGACATAGGCCAGCCCGTTGACGATTTGCATCTGCGCGTTTGCAGCAGCGGCGATCTCGTCTATGCTGCTCCACTGCTCGACCTCCACGCAGCGTGGGCTGAGCTGACGTATCGGATGCAGGCCCACCGCGACGACCCGGACTGCGCCCGCGAAGAGTACGAGGCCCTTGCCGATGGGCAGGATCCGGGCCTGAGCTTCCACTTGGCACACAAAGCCGCTCCGACCATAGGCGGGAAGGCTCGGCCCCGCGTGGCGATACTGCGTGAACAGGGCATCAACGGCCAGGTGGAAATGGCTGCGGCTTTTGACGCAGCCGCCTGCGAGGCGGTTGACGTGACCATGACCGACCTGTTGGCAGGCCGCGTCGAGTTGAATTCATTCCACGGGCTGGCTGCCTGCGGCGGCTTTAGCTACGGCGATGTGCTCGGGGCCGGGGCCGGCTGGGCGCGTTCGATCCTCTTCCACGATCGCCTGTGCGAGCAATTCGCCGCCTTCTTTGAGCGGCCAGATACCTTTTCCTTGGGGGTGTGCAATGGCTGCCAGATGCTGTCGCACCTCAAGGGGCTGATCCCGGGCGCGGCCAATTGGCCGCAATTTGTGCGCAACCGCTCCGAGCAGTTTGAGGCGCGGTTTGCCACCGTAGAGGTGCTGGAGAGCCAATCGGTGCTCTTGCGCGGCATGGAAGGGTCGCGCCTGCCCATTGCGGTGGCGCACGGCGAGGGCCGCGTCCAATTTGGCGACGATCAGGCACTAGAACGAGCGCGGACGCAACATCAGCTCTGCCTGTGCTACGTGGATAACTACGGTCGCCCGGCCGAGCGCTATCCGTCCAATCCCAACGGCTCGCCCGGCGGGTTGACGGCCTTCACCACTGCTGACGGTCGCGCCACCATTGTGATGCCGCACCCAGAGCGCGTCTTCCGCAATGTGCAGTTGTCATGGCGTCCTACCGAGTGGACGGGCGAAGAAGGACCTTGGCTGAAGCTATTTCAGAATGCCCGAGACTTTGCGGACGCGAGCTGACTAAGAAGATCCACAGCATGAAGCAATTGATTCTCTTCATTTACATGAGTGGTCTGCTTTTCGCTTCCCCGGTGGGTGCGGCCACAATCGAAGAAGTGCTGGCGTACTGCCGTGCAAAGGACCAAGAGGCCGACCGGCTCGCTTGTTATGATGAATTGGCTCGTGCCGTCGCAGAGGGCGTAGCCCTTCCCGCCCTACCTAATTCCGGCATAGGTAAGTGGGAGGTGAGTCAAGAAGTCTCGCCGGTTGATGACTCGCGAACTGTATACATGTACTTAGCAGCGGAGAACGAAGTTGATGTAAGAGGTTGGGGATTGGGGGCCACTCGCCCGCGGCTTATAGTTCGTTGTCAGGAGGGCGAAACGGAGGTATACATTATTTACGATTCGTCTTTGGATCTCTTGGAAGACTATATCACCGTTTTGACCCGTTTTGACAAGCACGCTGCACAAGAGCATCGTTGGGGTCTGTCCACGGATAAGGAGGCGATTTTTGCGCCGGAAGGCGTTCTTTGGGCGCGTACGATAGCAAATGCGCAAAAGCTGTTTGTGCGATTTACTCCGTCGGGAGAGAGTCCGGTATCTGCTACTTTCCATCTGATGGGCAGTGAAGAGGCGATGCGTCCATTGCGCGAGGCCTGTGGCTGGGGGATAGACCTACCATTAGATGACGTGACCATTGAGGACACCGAGCTCGATTTTGGTCTCGACGATCTGGCCCCGCCGCCGCCATTAGAGGAGGAGGTGGTTGAGGAAATCGAGTTGGAGGAAGAAGAGATCGTTGAGTTGTGGCGGGTGGAGAAGCAGCCTGTGATTACCAAGAAAATAAAGCCGAAGTATCCGGCCAACGCCCAGAAGGCCAATATTACGGGCAAGGTGTTTGTCACCGCGCTAGTGGGCAAAGACGGCAAGGTCGAGCAAGTGGGCAAGATCACGGGTCCCAAGGTGTTCCACGAGGTGGCCAAGGCCGCCGCTCTTGAGTCGGAGTTTACGCCGGCGATGCAAAACGATAGACCCGTCAAGGTCTGGGTCAGCCTGCCCTTCACCTTTAGGAATAATTGACACATATCCAACCCCTTCTCTCGTCAAGGAACCTGTCTATATGAACAGCTCAAAAGAACAGCGACCGCCCATCCGCTGGGGCATCCTCGGCCCGGGCAGCATTGCCCACAAATTCGCCGTTGGCCTCAAGGCCATTCCCGAAGGGGAGTTGGTCGCCGTTGGCTCGCGCAACCCACAGCGCGCCGACGCCTTTGCCGACCAGTACGGTGCCCCCAACCGCCACGCCTCGTACGAGGCCCTCAGCACCGATCCCGACATTGACGCGGTGTACGTGGCCACCCCCCATCCCTTCCACAAAGACCATGCTATCCGCTGCCTCGAAGCCGGCAAGGCCGTGCTCTGCGAGAAGCCCTTTACCATCAACGCCGCCGAGGCCGAATCCGTCGTCGCCAGCGCCCGCGACAACTGCGTCTTTCTGATGGAGGCCATGTGGACCCGCTACTTGCCCATTATGGTGCAGGTGCGCCAGTGGCTCGACGCTGGTGCCATCGGCGAGCCGCTGATGGTCAACGCTGACTTTGGTTTTCGCGCCAGCGTCAATCCCACCGGCCGGCTCTTCAACCCCGCTCTGGGCGGCGGTGCCCTGCTCGACATCGGCATCTACGTCGTCTCCTTTGCAGCAATGGTCCTCGGGTCGCAGCCAGCCCAGATCGCCGCTGCCGCGCACCTTGGCGAAACCGGCGTTGACGAGCAAACCGGCATCGTGCTCCGCTATAGCAGCGGTGCCATTGCCAACCTCTCCTGTGCCATCCGCGCTTCCACCTCACACGAGGCCCGCATCGTCGGTAGCAAGGGGACGATTGCCATCGATCCGTCGTGGTGGAGAGGCGAAAGCGCCACGCTCAAAGCCGGGGGCCGAAAAGAGCATATCGAGTTGCCGTTGGAGGGCAATGGCTATAACTACGAAGCGCAGGAGGTAGCCCGCTGCCTCGCCGCTGGCGAATGCGAGAGCGCGGTCATGTCGCTCGACGAAACCGTGGCGCTGATGCGGATCCTCGACGAAATCCGCGCTCAGATCGGTCTAAAATATCCAATGGAATGAAAGGAAAAAACTCGTGCAATACGGCAACGTACAAGGCATCAAAAAGAATATTTCGCGCTTGGTTCAAGGTTGCATCATGCTCAATCGCAGCCAAAAAGAAGAAGGCTTCGCCCTGCTCGACGCCGCTCGGCAGGCCGGCATCACCGCGTATGACACGGCCCACGGCTACGGCGGCGGGGAAGTAGATCGCATGCTCGGGCTGTGGATGGAGGAAAGGGGCAACCGCGATGAAATCGTCATCATCGGCAAGGGTGCTCACCTCAATCAAGATCGCAATCGCGTCACTCCCTATGACATCGCCGCGGACATGGCCGACTCGCTAGTGCGCCTGCGCTCTGACTATATCGACCTCTACCTTTTGCACCGAGACGACCCGGCGGTCCCGGTCGGCCCTATCGTCGAGGCACTCAACGAGCATCACGCGGCCGGCCGCATCCACGCTTTCGGCGGCTCGAATTGGACGCCGGAACGCTTGGCCGAGGCTAACGAATACGCAGACAAACGCGGGCTCGTGCCCTTTGCGGCTTCCAGCCCGAACTTCAGCTTGGCGGATCAGATCGCCGAGCCGTGGAAAGATTGCCTGTCGATTGCCGGCCCAAGCCAAGCCGCCGCCCGCACGTGGTACGCCGAGCACGACATGCCGCTGTTTACTTGGTCGAGCGTGGCCCGCGGCTTCTTCTCGGGCAAAATTACCCGCGCCAGCGCCGAGCAAATGCGCGACCAATTCGATGGCTCCATGCCCAAATCGTACTACGGCGAAGACAATTTCAAGCGGCTCGACCGAGCGTGGGCACTAGCTGAAGAAAAGGGGCTGTCGGTGCCACAGATCGCCTTGTCGTACGTGCTCAGCTACCCGCTCAATATATACGCCTTGGTCGGCAGCATGAGCGGCGATGAGATCGCGGCCAACGAGCAGGCTCTCGACAACCCGCTCACCGAGGCGGAGAGGGCGTGGCTAGATTTGCGGAGCGAGGAGCGCTAAATGGCTAAGCGTCCCAATATCGTCGTCCTGATGTCCGACCAGCAACGGCTCGATACTGTCAGTTGCTATGGGCTTAACGAGGTGTGCCAGACGCCTCACATTGACGCCTTAGCCGCGCGCGGCATTCGCTTTGACTCGGCGTTCACGCCGACCGCGATCTGCTCGCCAGCCCGCGCATCCTTTTACACGGGCCTCTATCCGCACAAGCACGGGGTTACGGCCAATGGTCTGTGCCTGCGCGAGGGCGTACGCGGATTAAATCACTATCTGGCCGAGGTCGGCTACCGCTGTGGATACGCCGGCAAGTGGCACGTGGATGAGCAAACCGGCCCTACGGGATACGGGTTTGCGGGCCAGGATTTCATGGGCTACGCCTTTCCGGGGTCCGACTTGCTCCCGGGCCTGCAATTCGGAGCCAAACCGAGGGGACACAACCCGTATGCCGATTATCTCAAGGAACGCGGCTTCGACCCACCGCCGCCGGTGTCGCACCGCTTTGTCGGCACTAACCCCTCGAACCAGGCTCAGGAGATGTTCGCATTGCACGAGGGGCCGATCGAGTCGTGCATTGAGTATTTCGTCGCCGAGGAAGCCATTCGCGTCCTCGACGAAGTGGCTACCGATGAGCAACCCTTTTTCCTCTGGGCCAACTTCTGGGGGCCGCACAGCCCCTCGCTGGTTCCAGAGCCGTACTTTTCCATGTACGATCCAAAGGCTATTCCCGAACACCCCGGCTACGCCGAGACCTTCGACAAAAAACCCTATCGCCAGCAGTTAATCGAGAGGCTGTGGGGGTTGGGCGATTATGGTTGGGAGGGGTTTCAGGAAATTGCCGCCCGCTACTTTGGGCATTGTACGCTTATCGACGACATGGTTGGCCGGATGGTGGCCCACTTGGAACAACTGGGCGTCCTCGACGACACCATTATCGTCTATACCTCGGATCACGGAGACTGCCTTGGTGCGCACAAGCTGATCGAGAAGGGCGAGTTTATGTACGACGAGATCTACCGCATCCCGCTCGTCATCGCCCACCCCAACTGCCAAGCTCCGGGCACGGCCTGCGACGAATTCGTCTATTTGCACGAAATTATGCTCTCGGTGCTCGACGCCGCCGGTCTCGAAGTTTCCCCGGACCTCGACGGCCAGTCCTTTCTCCCGGCCATAAAGGGCCATCCGTTTGCGAACGGTCGCGAGGAAGTTTACTGCGTATTCGACCGCCATTTTACGGTCGCCAACCAGCGCATGGTCCGCACCCGCACCCATCAGTTTACCTTTAATTCGGGCGACCCGGGCGAGCTATACGACTTGCAACGCGACCCCTATCAGCTCGACAACGTGTACGGCGACTCTGCGTACGAGGCCGTGCGCCAAGACCTTATGGGGCGGATGGAACGCTATATGGAGGAATTGAGCGACCCGTTGGGCGGATGGTTTGGGCGGATTAAGGGCGCGTATTAAATTGCCGAGGAAACTCTCGTAAAGTTAGGCGGTCTCTTTCCGCAGAGTACACCCCAAGTACCCTTAGGAGGTGCCAGATGGAAATGTTCCTGATCCTCGCCCTAGTTTTCGCTGTGTTACTCGTCGTGGTGATCGTCATCGTTCGGACGAACCTCTTTATCTGCCAGCCCAACGCGGTCATCATCTTCTCGGGCCGCAAACGCCAGACATCTGACGGTCGTGCGGTGGGTTATCGCGTGATCAAGGGAGGCCGCGCCTTTCGCATCCCACTCCTCGAAAAGGTTGATCGCCTCGACTTGCGCACGATTCCCCTCGAAGTATCGATCACGAACGCGTACTCCAAAGGCGGCATCCCGCTGTCGGTGCAAGGCATCGCCAACATCAAGATTGCCGGCGACGAGCCGCTGCTCGGCAACGCGCTAGAGCGCTTCTTGGGCATCCAGCTCACCGAAGTCCAAGACATTGCCAAAGATACCCTCGAAGGCAACCTGCGCGGCGTCCTCGCCACGCTGACCCCGGAAGAAGTCAACGAGGACCGCCTCAAATTTGCCCAATCGCTCATCGGCGAGGCGGACGTCGATCTGCAGAAGTTGGGCTTGGTGCTCGACACGCTCAAGATCCAGAATGTCTCCGACGAGGTAGGCTATCTCGACGCTATCGGCCGCAAGAGCACTGCTGCGGTCCTCAAGGAAGCCGAAATCGCCGAGGCCGAAAACCGCGCCGAATCACAGGAGAAATCCGCCGACGCCCGTCGCCGCGGCGAAGTCGCCGACGCCGAGGCCCAAGTCCAGATCGTCGATGCGCAAAACTTGCTCCGCGTCCGCAAAGCCGAGTTAGAAGGCGAGGGCTTGGCCGCGGAGAAGCGCGCTGTGCAGATTGCCCGCAAAGCCGAAGTCCAGGCCGAGCAGCAGGTCGAGCAGGAGCGCCTAGCGCTGCAAAAGCGCCGGCTCGAAATTGAAGTCATTGAGCCGGCCCGCGCCGATCGCGACGCGGCCGAGTTGCGCGCTAAGGGCGAGGCAGCCAACATCCTCGAAAACGGCCTCGCCGAGATCGAGGTACTCAAACAGAAGAACGAAGTCTGGACCATTGCTGGCCCCAATGGCAAGGAGTTGTTGTTGATCCAGATGCTGCCGAACTTGGTCGAGCAAATCACCGCCATGGCCAAGGACATCAAAATTGACCACCTCGCCGTCGTCGATTCCGGCAACGGCGGTCAGAGTGGCCTGCCGGCGGTCGTCAACCAGATCGGGGCGCTGGCCCCTGCGCTTTTCGAGAGCATCAAGGCCACCACCGGCGTCGATTTAGCCTCGGTCATCGGCGAGAAGGCCGACGGCCAGATCCCGGCGCAGGAAGGGTAGCGTGGATCTCTTTTACCTCTACTTGAGCTGCTTGATCGTCGGGGGGATCGCCGTCGGGGCCTCGCTGTTTGGAGGGGACGGCGATGGCTTGGACGACGGCCTGCAGGCACTGGCTGTTTTGCGGCTGCGGCTGTTCTTCTTTTTTGCCTTCTTCTTCGGACTGGCCGGGATGCTCGGCAGCCTGCTGATGGGGTCGGGTGCTGCGTTGTTCACGGCATTAGGTAGCGGTGTAGTCTGTTCCTTCTTGGGCGACTGGACGCTGAATCGGTTGAGCAGATCAAGCGCCGACAGTTCGTTGGCGGGCGACGACTTAATCGGCCTTGAAGCCGAAGTCACCGTCCCCATCGCCAGTGGCGGCACCGGCAAAATTTCCGCTACCGTTCAAGGCCGCACCATCGAACTATTGGCGCGCCGGGCCGACGCTCAAGGCCTACTCAACTCCGGGGACCGGGTCTTGGTCATCGAAGTCCACGACGGCGTCGCCGTCGTCGCTCCGAGCTAGCGCTACTCTACCCCCCAAAGCGGCAGACGATTTCGTAGATCACCTGCGTTGCAAAGAGCAGTTCTTCCACGGAGATGCGCTCGTCGTGGGCGTGGATTAGGGCCATCTCCTCCTCGCCTGGCGGCTGCCGATAGGGCATAAAGCCGTAGATCTGGGTTTCGGGACGGCGCGGCACAATGTGCTTGGCGTCGGTGCCGGCCGGCATCAGATAGGGGAGGACTGGCGCGTTTGGCTCGCGCTTCTGCATCACTTCGGCGATCGTGCGGAAAAGCAGGGTGTCGGACGACGCCTCCAAGGGTGGTGTGTACTGATCGATCTCGATGACGACCTCATCGCCGACAAATGTGCGCAGCTCGGCCGCGAAACTCTCTGCCGTCTGACCGGGCACTAAGCGCCCATCGATCCAAGCAGTTGCCTCCCCTGGAATCACGTTGATCTTGGAACCGGCCTGCATCATGGTCGGCGAGGCCGTGTTGTGCAGCACTGCTCCCAACTCGCGGCGCAAGGTGCGGCCAATGGGCAGGTCGCGCAGCGCGGCATCTGCGGTCGCCGGGTCGAGGACTTGCTGCCAAAGGGCGGCTTCGGCGGCTGGACAGCGGCTGGCAATTCCCTCTATAAAGCGGCGTACGCTCGCGGACACGTGCGCGGGAAACACGGCTCCTTGCAAGCCAGCTAGTGCTCTGGACAGCTTGACGATCGCGCTGTCGCCGTGTGGCATGGAGCCGTGCCCGGGCGTTCCGCGGCCGATCAGGCGCAGCCGGCACAGTCCCTTTTGCCCGGTCTGGCAGGTGTAAAACCGCTGCTCGCCAACCGCGAAGTCGCTGCCGCCGCCTTCGGTGATAATCAAGGGTGCGTCCCACAGTTCCGGTCGATTGTCGATAATCCACCCCGGCCCGTGATTGCCTTTGCCGGCCTCCTCGTCGGCGGTGGCGGCGAAGACGATGTCGCGGTTGAGTTGGACGCCTTCCCGCTGCAACAACAGCAACACCATCAAATTCGCCGCGACCATGTTCTTCATATCCAACGCGCCTCGCCCCCACACGCAGCCGTCGGCCAGTGCGCCGGAAAAAGGCGGATGCGTCCAGTGTTCAGGCTCGGCGGCCACCACATCTGTATGCCCCAATAGCATGAGCGGCGGCTCGTCGCCGCCGGTCAGTCGCGCGAGAACATTGCCCCGCCCAGGCGCGGACTCGACGAAGATCGGGTCAAAGCCCTCTCGCCGCAGTACGCCTTTGAGATAGCACGCGGCCTCGCTTTCGTTGCCCGGGGGGTTGGTGGTGTCGATGCGGATGAGGGCCTGCAAATGCCCGGTCACTTCGGTGCGCACAGCTTCCCAGTCGATCACAATGGTTCCTTTCGGTTTGCTAGAAGCTATTCATACATCCTGCACTACATATTCACGGTCGCGAGTTGACCAACAGCAGCCATCAACCGGAATCAGCCGTTGCCAGCCGGAAAATCTCCAACGGTACTGCTACCAACAGAGGCTGAGCGGCCCCCGTGCCAAAGACGGCGGGTACTATGAACTCTTCGCCCTCTAATCTCATCCAAGTTTGACCGATTTCCCGCTCTATCCTGCTGCCGTCGGCAAGTATAAAATTGGCTCTGCTGAGAGGGACAACTCCCAATCTTCGCAGAAGGGGTTCAGGCAGCACGGTGTAGGTTGCGCCAGAATCTACCAGCGCACTAACGGCCTCAAAATGCCGTTCTTGGGGATCGCCTATTTCCCGCTCAATCTGAAAGATTCCCATCTGCTTGACTCCTCTTGCCAAATTATAAGGACAGGTACATAGGCTGCAATAACGGCACGGACTTCGGCCAATTTCGCGCAACGCCTGCCAATTTTTCTAGGCCGCGCTGACAGTATGGGCAGTGCCCCTTTTGTACTAAAAAATTCTCAACTCTATGTATAACAACGAGATGTGTAAAATTCTAAAATGTTGGCACGGCTTTTGCACTTATGAGCAAAGGCCATACGAACTAACCACCACTTAACAAGGAGAAAAAATCATGGCCGTCAAAACCTTAGTACCTAGCGCTCGCGTCAGCAATCGCCCGTGGCGCAGCCCGTTCGATCACCTCTTCGATGCCTTCTTTGGCGAGGACTCGCGCCTGCCCGTTTTGGCTGGCAACGCGGCTTTCACCCCTCGCATCGACGTCAAGGAAGACGACGTCTCCTACGAAATCTCGGCCGAACTGCCGGGGTTGGAGGAGAAGGACATTGAGCTTTCCGTCTCCGACGGATCCCTCGTGCTGCGAGGCGAAAAGAGCGACGCGAGGGAGGCGAAGGAAGGCAAGTACTACCGCGAGGAGCGCATCTACGGTCGCTTTGAGCGCGCCTTCCACCTTCCCGATGGAGTAGAGGCAGACAAGATCGAAGCCAAGTTCAAGAACGGCGTCTTGGCAATCACCCTGCCCAAAAAGGAGGAGGCGAAAGAGGTCGTCCGCCAGGTGGAAGTCAAGGCCGGGTAAAGACCGACTAGTTGTTCACTAAGCCGGAGTTAAGGACGGCTGAACACCGAGGGGAAGGGCATTAGCCCTTCCCCTTTTTTATCTACACCGAGTAAACTCGATAACTCTGAAACAAACAAAGGTATTTGTACCGGAACCTTTTTAACTCCTAATAAGAGGGCTTTTGTAAGCTGTGGTGGCCTCTATGTATGGCGGCTACGGCTTTGAACCTTCGATACGAGCCACCACCCTACTGCATCGAGACAGAAAACAACTATGAGGGCAACAGCCGGGCCAAACCAAGTATGTTCTTTGGGCGCGGTCCATGCGAAAATATAGATAAATCCCAGCAGATAACACACCGCATCCATCCGCTTCCGCGCCAATGGAGCCGCAAGATACATGCAGGCGTACGTGCTGGACGCAATCCATGTCCATGAAAATAGCCACGGTGTCCGGCCATAGAAGGGAATGCTGATGAGCGCGTAGCCTGTCCAATCGGTCGGAAACAGATCAAAGGCATGGTGGACGGAAAAAGCGATGCTGACGCCCATCGCAAACGCATTCCAAAGCGAACCCTTAGGAGATATCAGAATCCACAGTATAAGGGGGATGAGCGGACTGTGCGTGATGATAGAGCGGTGAAGTAGCAGATATTGGTCGATGTCTGGCAGGATGATCCCGCAATGAAGTCCTAGTGCAACAAACATCGGGGTCAAGACAGCACGTAACATTTGATTCCCTTCGATTGGCGCGGTATCACTTGGCGGCTCAGGATTGCGCCTAGGCCACCGAAGGCCGGTTGAGATTTCTCGTCCGTTGGTTATGGCTCAAATCCAGTTTTTCTAAGTTGGTCAAGTTTCCTAGAGCAGCCGGTAGAGAACCTGTCAGTTCATTATAGGCCAGATGATGTTTCTCATGTCGGCTTGCAGCAAAATCCCAAGTTCCCATAGCGCACGCAAAATTTCGGCTAGGTTGACGCAATCTACCCCGTTTTCCCGGCAGTCAACTTTTCAAGAGCATCGGTCATCAACACCTGCGAGTCGGCATAAAGCCCCGCATCAATCAGGGCATTCACCTCTTTTTCAAGGGCAGGTGCGTGAATTTTAATCTGGAGCATGGCTATCTCTCCTTGCTGGGGCAATACTGAGGTTGGATGCGTCAATTTTCCAGAAATACCAGAAATATATTCATATCATACGTCCTTGCGGCGACGGTCTCAAAGAGTCCGGCGATGGAGCAGACCCGGCCTGAACAACCCGAAAGTACTGCATCTTTACGGTAAAATCAGCACATGGCGTCCTGCTCGCGCCGCAGTTGCAACGCGAGCGAATCCGGCAAATCGACCATGGCGTAGCTGATCGCCGCGCCTTGCCGCACATCTTGCTTGAGCACGGCCCCCCCCGACAGCCCTAAAGGCAACAGCCCCTCTTGGCGCGCCACGGTCGCCTTTTCGCTCTGCCCCAATACGGTGTAGCCGCCCCCGCCGTCGAGGGTCTCTCCGGCTTTGAGATCTCGCTTGGCCACGGCCACCACATCGGCTGTGGGCACGGAGCGCGGGGCACCGGTTGGCAGGCCATAGAGCGCGACTTTGGCGATGGTGATCGGGGCTTCAACCGCCACCAAGTGATAGGGGCGGTAGAGGAGGAAGTTTTTGCCGTCGCCGCCCGGATGCAGGTGGTAGGTGGCGAGGTCTTCTATTGTAAAGGTGTGCTCGCTGCGGACGACGACAAAGACGCCCATCTGTAGCGAGTCGTCGAGCAGGGTCTTGCCATCCTCGGCGACGCTGTTGGCTAGCTCGACGACCCCGCGCTGGCTCAGCAGCCCTCCTTCGGCGACCAAGCTGAATTTTCGTGGGATATCCGCCAAATTGCACGACGGCTCGTGCATCCCCCTTACATCGGGGGCTAGCCCGGCCATGTTGGCGATAGCCGTGGCCTCGACTTGGGCTTTGGTGCCGTCGCGGAAGGAGTTATACATCTTTAAGCTGATGTTGCGCCGCTGCAAGGTCTCCGCATCAAAGCCAAACCGCGCCGCCGTGTTGTCGGGGGTGCCTTGGGGATCGTCGGCAAAGAGGATAGTGCCGCGGCCCGCAGCCACTACTTCCAAGCCGAGGGACCACGCCCATTCGATTATGTTCATGGTCACCCCAGGCTGATCGCCATCGACGAGCGAGTAGATCGCACCCGCACTGTCGGCCTTGCGCTTGAGCAGCGCGCCGATTGTCGCGTCTGTTTCCACATTGACCATCACGAGGTGGTTGCCGCTGGCGATGGCCGCGCTGGCCATGTTGGCCCCGACCGAGGTCGAGCCGGTCGCCTCCACCACTACGTCTAAATTCTCGGCCTGCGCGACCAACAGCCCGTCTTCAACGGCGGTGAATTTTCCCGCTTGAATAGCCTCTGCCAGTGCCTGCGGGCTATCCGCCGTTCCCACCGCAACATCCCCGTACCCCGCCGCGTAGGCGTAGCGGGCACGCGCTAGGTCAATGTCGGCAATGGCCGAGACGACCATGCCCTGCATCTGGGCAATCTGCGCGACCAACCCCCCGCCGAATTTTCCCGCGCCGATGATACCGACCCGGATGGGCTTGCCTTGCCGCTCGCGGTCGGCAAGCAATGCGCTGAGCATGTATTCCTCCTCGCGTTGTTTAACAGAAATCTAAATCCGCCCCCAAGTTCGCCTGCAATACTCGCTCGGCGTACAGACGCCGCCACCCACGTGCTGGCGCGGCGGGTGCGGTCCATTCGGCTCGTCGGCGAGCGAGGATTTCCTCGGGGACTAGCAAATCCAAGCACCCGGCTTCTACGTCCAACTCGATCAGATCGCCGTCGCGGACGAGTGCCAACGGCCCCCCGACGGCCGCTTCCGGTGCTACGTGCAACGCGACCGTCCCATACGCCGTGCCGCTCATCCGCCCGTCGGAGACACGCACCATGTCCTCGATGCCTTGGGCGGCGAGGTACTTGGGCAAGGGCATGGAGCCGGCTTCGGGCATCCCAAGGGCCACCGGCCCGGCCCCGCGCAGCACCAGCACGTGCTCGGGTGTAATGCCCAATGCGGGATCGTCAACGCGTACGGCGTCGTCCGGCCCGTCGAACACGACGGCCGGCCCGCGGTGCTTGTGCAGGTGCGAAGACGCGGTCGCCTTTTTCAAGACCGCCCCGTCTGGCGCGAGCGAGCCTTTTAGCACCACGAGGGACGATGCTGGCCCCAGCGGTGCGTTTAAGGTGCGGATCGCGGTTTGCCACGCGCCGGGCGCGGCCACTTCCTGCAATAGCGCGCCGAGCGTTTGGCCGCTGACTCCTACCGCATCGAGGTCGAGCAGCGGCTCTAGTGCTTTGAGCAGGACGGGCACGCCGCCGGCTTTGTCGAAATCCTCCATGTACCCGGTGCCCGCCGGTTTGCAATCGACCAGCAGCGGCACTTGTTGGGCCGCCGAGTGAAAGTCGTTTAGCGACAGGTCCACGCCGGCCCGGTGCGCAATGGCGAGCAGATGCACGACCGCATTCGTCGAGCCGCTCAGCGCGGCTAGCACCTTGAGCGCGTTGGCAAAGGCCGATGGCGTTAGTATGTCTTGTGCCGAGCGTCCCTCGGTAGCTAAGGCTATAGCCCGGCGACCCGTGGCGACCCCGAGCCGCAAACGCTGGCTTGAGACTGCGGGCGGAGTGGCTGCGCCCGGCAGCATCAGCCCGAGGGCCTCGGCCACGCAGGCCATGGTCGAGGCCGTGCCCATTACCATGCAGGTGCCAGCCGTTGGGCACAGGCTCTGCCCGATAGCGGCGATTTCTTCGGCGTCGAGCGCACCGACCCGGTGCTGCGCCCAAAAGCGGCGGCAATCCGTGCATGCGCCCAACCGCTCGCCTCGCCAGTCTCCGGCCAACATCGGCCCGGCGACGAGGTGGATGGCGGGCACAGACGCGGAAGCTGAGGCCATAAGTTGGGCCGGCAGGGTCTTGTCGCAGCCGCCGAGCAGCACGACCGCGTCCATGGGCTGGGCCGCGATCATTTCCTCGGTCGCCATGGCCATGAGGTTGCGGAAGAGCATGGCGGTTGGGGACAGGAGGATCTCGCCGAGGGAAAGGGTCGGAAAGACGAAGGGTAGCCCGCCCGCTTCTAACACGCCCCGTTTGACCGCTTCCACGAGCTGGGGCATGGCGCGATGGCAGGTTGTGTAATCGGACGAGGTGTCGGCGATGCCGACGATGGGCCGCTCTAGGTCTGCCTCGTCGTAGCCGGCCGAAGCGAGAAAAGCGCGTCGCAAATAGCGGCTAAAACCGGGGTCGGCGTAGTGCGTTAAGTTGCGGTCGATTCCGGTGGCAGAGGGGGGCATTTGACTCCTGTGCTTCTCACGGCAATTAGACTCCAAGTTGCGCTGCAAGGTCGTGGAAATTTTGCACAATTATGTCAAAACTCCCGTCTTGCGCGGTGTCTGCCTGGCCTTCCGTGGAGCGCGTAAGGCCATTCGCCGTTCCGCACGCGCCCCATAGCGGGTTCATAGCCAAGTGCGCCCAGTCCGCGGTAATCCACTTGTCGTAGCCTAAGCGAATGATAGAGTGCCAGTTGGTGACCGACAATCAGCGCCTTAATAGATGTTTGCCAAGATTCCATTCTTTTTCTCAGTTCAAAGCCGGAGCGCGACGCGCACTTAGGTGAGCTGCCGGGCCAAGTGCCGGTCAAACCGCTCGTCGGCGATCGCGACTGCCCAGATCATGTGCGAAATATGTCTTCGCACAACATATGGTATCAAGGGTATATCTGAAACTCGGTACAAATTTCAAGCTGAACTTGAGATTTGTACCGAAGCACCCGATATACGCCTGCTTTCGATAAGCGATCCCCACGCTTTCTTCTCACAATTTCCCCCGCCCGTTATCATCGACGAAATTCAGCGCGTACCCGAACGGCTCTCAACCATCCAGGTCCTCGCTGACAGCAGCCATCAACGCGGGCAAAGTCACCAGTTGCGTCTGCAAGTAGCTGTTGCCCAATCCCTAGCCGGACGCACCGCCCTCTTGCGCCTGCTGCCCTTGTCGATATCAGCCCTCAAAGCAAATAGCGTCACACCCAAGCGCGACGAATTTATCTATCAGGGCTTTGTGCCCCGCCTGTACAGCGAAAAAGTCAATCCGACTCGCCTATACCTAAATTACTGTCAAACCTATATCGAGCGCGATATCAGACAGATGATCAACCTCAAGAACTTCACGCGCCTGCTAGCCGGACGCGTCGGTCAGGTTTTGAATCTGAGCTCTCTGGCTAACGACGTGGGAGTGTCGAGTACCACACTAAAAGAATGGCTTGCGGTACTCGAAGCATCGCACACTATGCTTTGGTAAACGCATCATCAAATCGCCAAAAATCTATTTTACCGATGTCGGGCTCGCGTCCTGCTTGCTCGGCATTGAATCGTCCGCGCTCATTGCCCGGGATCCACTGATCGGCAATCTCTTTGAAAACATGGTCGCCATCGAAGCCTTGAAAGCCAGACTCAACGCGGGAAAAGAACCTGGACTCTACTTTTACCGCGACAACAAAGGCAACGAAGTGGACCTGTTGTTCAGGCAAAACAGGCCGTTAATCCCCATTGAAATCAAATCGGCCATGACGTTTAATCCAGAATCTGCAAAAGGAATCGCGCAGTTCCAGAAAATCGCGTCATCCACGCAGAAAGGCTACACCATCTACGCGGGAAATCTCACCCCGGAACTGTCCCATGCCAGCGCGCTGCATTTTACCGATTTCCCCCTTTCCGCCTTGCCCCATCCCAACAGCTTAGCTATTCTCATCTCCTCCCCGCCCGCCTTCGCCACACACTGCTTCAGGAAATTGAGCCTTGAGCTGCGACGCCGAGAAAATCGCCGAGCACATCCGCTTTCTCAAACGCCGCATCTTGGGCAATGAGGTCGTCCATCACCAGACCTTGCCCGCGCGCTCGGCGCGCCTAGTCCGCAACTTGGCTGGCTTGCCTCCGGCCATGACCCGCATCCTCGAAATCGCCCGCATCCCCGCGCTCTATACGCACCAAGCTGAGGGCATCCAAAAAGTGCTGGAGGGTCAGCACGTGGCCATTGCCACGCCCACGGCCTCAGGCAAGACCTTGGTGTACAACGCGCCCGTGCTGGCCACGCTGCTCGACGACCCGGAGGCACACGCGCTCTACATCTTCCCGCTCAAGGCCCTAGAGCAGGATCAGTTCGACGAGCTAAACGGCCTGATGCAGGGCTTGGGGGGCGGGCTGAAAGCGGCCATTTACGACGGCGACACCACGGCCCACCGCCGCCGGCAAATTCGCACCAAACCGCCGCAGGTGCTCTTCACCACTCCGGACATGCTGCACTCGGGCATCCTCGCCTTCCACGAGGCTTGGGCTGGCTTCTTCGCCCGCCTGCGCTACGTGGTCATTGACGAGTTGCACGCGTACAGCGGCGTCTTTGGCACCCACGTCCTGCACCTTTTTCGCCGCTTAAACCGCATCTGTGCGCACTACGGGTCCGGTCCGGTGTACATCACCAGCTCGGCGACGATGGGCAATCCCCGCGAGCTGGCGGGCGAGCTGCTCAACCGCTCCTTCTACGCGATTGAGGACCACGGCGCTCCGGCGGCGGTGCGCCACTTCGTGTTTGTCAACCCGAGCGAAAGCCCCAACACCCTCGCGGCCCGCGTGCTGCGCGCCAGCGTACTCGAGGAATACCGCACGATCGTCTTCACCCGCGCTCGCATCACCACCGAACTCGTGTATCGCTGGGCCACCCAGAGCCGCCCGGACTTGCGGGAGCGGATTTCCTCGTATCGCGCGGGCTATTTGCCCAGTGAGCGCCGCCAGATTGAGCAGTCGCTCAACGCCGGCCAGCTCATGGGCGTGGTGGCCACGTCGGCCTTGGAGCTGGGCATTGACATCGGCGGTCTGGACGTCTGCGTGTTAGTCGGCTATCCGGGTTCGATCATCAACACTTGGCAGCGCGCCGGCCGCGTGGGCCGCGCTGGCCGCGAGTCCCTAATCCTCCTCATCGCATCCCCCGATGCCCTCGACCAGTACTTTATGCGGCACCCAGCGGAGTTTTTCGCACGCGACTTAGAGGACGCCGTGGTGGATCCAATGAATCAGTACATCCTCAAAAACCACCTCGCGTGCGCGGCGCGCGAGCTACCCCTCGCCACTGGCGAACCCGAGTACGCGCTCCCCAACTATCAGGAGGCGATTGATGCGCTGACCGCGGAAGGCGTGCTGCTGCAGAATGCCGAGGGCGACGCTTGGTTTGCCGCGCGCAAGCGGCCGCATCGCTTGGTCAACATGCGCACCATCGGCGAGTCGTATAACATCGTCGATAGCAGCAACGACCAGATCGGCACAGTAAGCGGCGGTCAGGTGTACGGCGAGTGCTACAAAGGCGCGATTTATTTGCATCGCGGCCGTCAGTACGAGATCGGCGACCGCAACCCCCAGCAGGGTCAGATCTACGCCGAGGAAGTGGATGTGACGTACTTCACTCGCGCCCGCACGGAAAAGGACACCGAGATATTGGAGGATCTGCGCTCGCGGCCCTTGCAGGGCTTTATGGCGCGGCTGGGCCGGCTCAAGGTCAGCTCGCAGGTGGTGGGCTACGAAAAGATCCGCGTCGGCGACCAAGTCGTCCTCAGCAGACACCCGCTGGAGTCGCCGGTGGAGCACTTTGAGACGATTGGCTTCTGGATCGAGCTCGACGCCCATTTCAAGGCCGACCTCAGCCGCCACCAGCACCACTACATGGGTTCGATCCACGCCATTGAACACGCCATGAAGTCGCTCTTCCCGCTGCTTGCCTTGTGTGATCGCACGGACGTCGGCGGGATTTGCTATCCCCAGCACCCCCAGCTCGGCAAAGGCGCGATTTTTGTGTACGACTATCACCCCGGCGGCATTGGCCTCGCGGAAAAGGGCTTTGCCCAGCTCGATCGCCTCTTGGACATGACGCGGTCCATGGTCGAAACCTGCGATTGCATGCTCGGCTGCCCGTCTTGCATCCACTTCCCCACGTGCGGCGCGGGCAACGTTCCCCTCGACAAGGCCGGTGCCATCCACCTGCTCGGCGTACTCACGGGCCGCCGGGCCATTGAGCGCACCGCGTCCACCGCCGAGGTCGTAGAGGCCCCGCCGATCTTCGCCGAGTGGGAGGAAGGGGAAGTCGCAGACGACGCGCCGTGCGAGCAAGGCCCGCACGTGGTTGTGTTCGACCTCGAAACCCAGCGCTCGGCTGCCGAAGTCGGCGGCTGGAACAAAGCCTACATGATGGGCATGTCGGTCGGCGTAGTGTGGGACAGCCATACGCAAGCCTGTACCAAGTATTTTGAGGAGGACATCGACCGGCTTCTAGAGCACCTACAGGCGGCCGATTTGATCGTTGGCTTCAACATCATCGGCTTTGACTATTCGGTCTTGCGCGGGTACAGCCCATTCGACTTCCGCACGCTCAACACGCTCGACATTCTCCGCGAGATCCACCAGCGGCTGCGCTATCGCGTCAGCCTAGACGCGCTGGGCCGGGCCACGCTCGACGCGCCCAAGAGTGCCGACGGGCTGGACGCACTCCGGTGGTTCAAAGAAGGGCGGCTGGATTTGATTGCCGAGTACTGCCAAAAGGACGTGGAGCTGACCCGCGACCTGTTCTACTTCGGGCTGCGCGAAAACTACCTGCTCTTCGACCGCCGCAACGAGGGCCGCATGCGCATCCCGCTCGACTGGAAGTTAGAGGACTTGGTGCGCGGGGACGGACGCGATTGCCCGCAGGCCGGACAAATGGCAGATTAGAGTCGACAACTATAGGAGTTGCGAATTGTCAATTAGTCAATTCCCTAATAATACACGACAGTAGAAGCGGTATGAGACAGGTGCTAGTACGCTGTTGCTGAGCCTTTCGGCTCCGCTCTAGATAAGCTCCGCGGAGCGGATTTGAAGCATCTCATACCTAGATCCCCATGCGTAACGTCCATTGGATTACTGTTGTGTATTAAGGTCAATTCCTAATTCCTAACTGACGTTACGCAGTGCTTTGTCGCGGACGAACCCGTCCATGCAGGTGGGTCCTCCAGTAAGGGGAGAGGCGGGGCGAAACCACGCATGGTGAGGCAAACTGCGTAACATCAGTAACTAATTTCAAAAGGAGCGAAGTACGAGATGAAAATCACGGATCTCAAATGCGCGGTCATTGGCAACAACCCGGTTGTCCGCATCAATACCGACGAGGGCCTCTATGGCCTCGGGGAAGTCGAAGCGAGCAAGCCTTATCTCAAGCCCCACGTACTGTTCTACAAGGATTTCATCCTCGGCGAGGACCCAACCGACGTCGAGCGGGTGATGCTCAAGATCCGGCGCTTGGGCAGCTTTAAGCCTTGGGGCAGTGCGGTCAGCGCGATCGAAATGGCGCTGTGGGACCTTGCTGGCAAGGCCGTGGGTGCGCCCGTGTACAAGCTGCTCGGCGGCAAGGTCCGCGACCAAGTGCGGGTGTACAATGGCGCGGTGCGCTTCCCTATGGAGGGCGGCCGCGCACCCTCAGACTACGCGGCCAACATGCAGCGCATGAAGGATGCGCCGCAAAAGTTCAGCATCATCAAACAGGGCCTCGCCTTCCACGGCGGGCGGATTACCGAGTCGCCCGAACATTTCTACGGCACCCACCAAGCCGGCCCGTTCCACGCCAATCGCGGCCCCTTGAGCGAACGCGGCCTCAACTACATCGTCGATTGCATCCGCGCGATGAAGGAAGTCTGCGGCGACGAGGTCGGCTTGGCGCTGGACTTAGGCCCGGGGTTTCTCGTGCCGGATGCGCTGCGCTTGGCCCGGGCGGTTGAAGACCTCAATGTGGCTTGGCTGGAGGACATGCTCACCGGTGATTACGTCCCCTACGTTTCGGCCGATCACTACCGAGAGGTCACGCAGAGTACCTCGACCCCGATTCACACCGGCGAGCAGATCTACTTGCGGCACAATTTTCAAGACCTGATCGAGAAGCGCGCCGTGGATATCATCGGCCCGGATCCCTGCGACATCGGCGGGATCGCCGAGCTCAAGTGGGTGGCCGAATACGCCGATCTGCATGGCATCCTCATGGCCCCCCACGGCACGGGCGACGGCCTGTTGGGCTTGGCGGCTTTGGTGCAAATGGCCGCGGTCCTGCCCCAGAACTACCTCGCGTTTGAATATCCGACCGGCCAGCCCGAATGGTGGTACGACATCGTCGAGGGTTTGCCCGACCCGATTGTCGTCGATAGTCACATCGCCGTTTGGGACGCGCCCGGGATGGGCGTTGATCTAATCGCCGAAGAAGCGCGGCGCTATCTGTGCGAGGAAGACGCCGACTTCTTCGACATATAAAACGTACAGAAAGGAAAGGTATGCACGCGGCCCAACTAATCGCCCCTCGCCAGTGGGAAATTATCGAGACGGCCAAACCTCAGCCGACCGCCAACCAGATGCTCGTGAAAATGGAACGGGTCGCGGTCTGCGGCAGCGACAAGCCGCCGTTCTGCGGCGTCCACAAGCGCTATCCGCAGCCGCCCGGGGCCACTGGGCACGAAGGCATGGGCGTGGTCGAAGCCTGCCCTTCGGGTCGCTATCGGGAGGGCGAGCGGGTGCTGTTGTGGGGATTCGACCGCGGGCTTTTCCAAGAGTATGTCCTCGCCAAGGACGATGGTAGTTGCATCCGGCTGCCCGGCGACTTACCCGAGGAAAAGGTGTTGATGAGCCAGCTTTTGGGCACGGTAATTCACAGTTTCTACAAGCTGGGCAACATTATCGACCGCGATGTGGTGGTGCTGGGTCAAGGCCCGGTGGGGCTGCTGTTCAACGCGGTGCTGCGCAATCTCGGCGCACGCCGCATCATGGCGGTCGATCCGTTGGCCTACCGCTTGGAGATGGGCCAGCGGATGGGGGCCACGCACGCGATCTGCTCGGCATCCCAAGACCCGGTCGCCGCGGTCGCCGAAATCACGGGCGGTGCCATGGCCGGTCTCGCAGTTGAGGCCGTGGGCGTCGCCGAGACCCTCGGCCTCGTGCCGGCCCTCTGCCGCCGCAATGCCGAAGTGATCTGCTTTGGCGTCCCGGACAAGGACGCCGCCGAGGGCTTGATGTCCGTCAAGATGTTGGACATGCTGCGCCAAGAGCTACGCTTGGTTTTCTCCATTGGCCCCAATCCCGACCGCGACTACCGGCCCGCGCTCGATTGGATCGTCCAAGGGCGCATCAATGTCACTCCGATTGTCAGCCACGTCCTGCCCTTTGCCGAGATTCAGCAAGCCTTTGCCATGGCCTTCGACGATCCCGAGCCGCACCAAGCCCTGAAGATCGTGCTCAAATTCCCCTGACCCTGAGCGGAAAGGCAGCCAATCATGCAAGTTACCCAAATCGAAGTCCACGAGATCGCGCTCGCCTACCACAACTGGATCGCCTATCCGCTCAACCACTACTATGGCCCGGCACGCCGCACGATCTACATTGCTCACACCGACGACGGCCGGATTGGCCTCGGCGAGAGCGGGCGCACCGAGCCGCAGGAGACCATCGACCAATACATCGGCAGCAATCCCTTTGGCTGGATCGGCGACGAGACTTCGCTGGGGTTGGGCACGGCTATGTACGACCTAATGGGGCAGGCCGCTGGCGTCCCCGTCTATAAGCTCTTCGGCCAGAAGTATCGGTCGTTTGTGCCCGTGGGAGCTTGGACGGTATCGACCCATCCCCAGCAGATGGCCGAGGCGATAACCCGCTACTCGGCGCAGGGCTACACGTGGCTGAAGTACCACCTCTCGCCTTTTGAAAACGTCTTTGACCAGACCGAGGCCATGCAGGCGGTCGCGCCACCCGGCTTCAAAATCCACTACGACTTCACCATGCACGGCACGGACGACCATATGCCCGAACTGGTGGAGAAACTAGCCGAATATCCGATTGCCGGTTGCTTTGAGGACCCTTTGCCGCCCGGGGACATCGAGGGCTACATCGACCTGCGCAAGCGGGCCAAGCGGCCCATCGTTTTGCACCACTTCCCGCTGGGGGCCACCTATGAGGTGCTGATGGAGCCGGCCGATATCTACATGCTCGGGCACGCAAGAATCGGCGACGCCATGCGCCGCGCCGGCTTGTTTGCCGCTGCTGGCAAGCCCTTTATGCTGCAAAATGTCGGCGGTGCCATCACCCGCGCCATGGTCGTACACATGATGGCCGCCGCGCCTACGGCGACCTTCCATTGCCACAACGATTGCGAAGTCTGGCAAAGCGACGTGGTAGAAGAGCGGCTGGACCCGATCAACGGCTTGGTGCGGGTGCCGGAAAAACCTGGGTTGGGGCTGACGTTAGACCGGAGGGAACTGGAGCGGCTGAAAGCGCTAGAACTGCCCGCACAAGACAGGTGGATCATCAAATCGCGCTTCAAAAACGGCACCCGCATGTACAACATCGCCGATCCGGCCCACTCGATTTTCATGGTGCGGCCCGACCGCAACCGCCTGATGCCCATGAGCTACGCCGCGCCCATTGAGACCGAGTATTGGGACGACGACGGGACGGAGGAGTACCGAGAGATGTTCGGCCGGATTGAGCGCGAGGGGATCGTGCTGGAGCGGGCGTAGGGATTTGGCGACGGCTCGCTAAAAAAGCGAATTACTTCCAACGCGCCCTTACATCGAACTCGATCAGCTCCTTTTTGGAATTGCGCTTCCTGATGGGGACGCATTCCACGTTGGAGAATCCGAGTTGGGACAACATCTCCGCGTAGATTTGCTCGACGGGGACTAAGACTCCATAGAACGTTGAATTGCCGACGATGTAGTGAATTCTCGCTCCATTGTTGAGCACGCCGATCAGCGATTGAAAGTGGCTCCACATGTCGCTGAAGTATTTCGAGACGTAGTTTGCCAAAAGTTGGCCATTCTTATTTTCTGCTTTTCTGATTCCTTCTACTGCATCGCTCAGCAGTTCAGATTGGAACCCATGCGGTGGAGCCGTCCATTTTCCTAGCCTGCTAGTAGCAACCCCAAGTGCCTCCAATGGCTTCCCAATCCATGTCCCCGGCATCGCGGCCATCCGGTACATGTATGGACGAAGCTCGCGGATATACGACATCCGGTTAGCGTACGGAGGCGAAGTAATGACGCAATCGACTAAGCCGGCATCTTTTTTTGCAAGCTGGCGAGAGTCGGCGAGGTGGACCCGTACGCGGCCCGCCGGATTTTCCCTCGCTCCCCCCAGAACAAAGTTCAGGTTTTTAATAAAAACTCCGCACAAGTCGATATCGAAATCAAAGGTCGTCTGAATTCCCAACTTAAAGGACATGGACTGGTGATTAAAGGCGGCATTGGAAAGATGGATCAACGTCCGACAGAACGCGGCTAAAAGCAAAGAACGTTGCTGGGTCTGTTCGGCAAATCTGGCATCTATGGCACCTTTCAGAGCGCAAAGGAAATCGAGTGCGGTAGCGTTCCACCACCGTTCAATGTTGTGCATACGCGGTGTCGGCGCACCCGACATCCTGCCGTGGCGAATGTCGTCAGACACCGCATGGCCAAATCACCTGTGTAGAATAAGTGTCGGTCTTGATGCGACTCAACCAGACCAGAAAGGGGTTGATTTCCACCGCGACTGCAAAGTGACCGCGATACGCCGTGCAGAGAGCGGTCGTCCCGGTCCCGCAAAATTGATCTTGGAAATGCCTTCGTAAGCTAGTAGAATTTCGCCGACAATTTTGAGCGAGTAGGCAGGAGTCAGGCGCAGCCAACCATGCCGCCCGGATTCGGCATTGTGTTTGTGGGTGTAATCGGCCCTTTGCGCGAGTGAGCGTCGAAGCCTCTCGGTCATAGCGACGGCTCCAGCAGTTTGCCCAGAATCGATCCGATTTCACGTTTCAGGGTGTCCTGATTCCGGCTGAAAAATCCCGCCAAGTCGCAACCGACGACCTCTCGTAGAAAATCGTAGGTTGATGATAAAGGGTCCGATGACCCGATTGCACCAGTGAGGATGGACCAATTCCGCGCCCTGTACCGCAACAAGACATCCGAGTCGATCTGCGCGGATAGGATTAAGGCGCAAGGCAGATAGGCTTGCGCGTAGGCATTCGCAGCGTTTTGCCTCTTGGAGTCCTTGCTTTTGTAACCTTGGCGAATCTCAAAGACGAATCCACGTTTACAAGGCTTGCCGAGTCCTGCATCCATTGGTGAAAACGCCCACGGGAGGCTTCGTCTTTAAGCTTGTTCAAAATCACCCTCCCGCCGAGGTGTAGCTTCCTCGTCTTGCCACCAGACGCTGGGAGTTCATAAGACCAGTTCGCTTCTTCTGCGGAAAGCCCTAGGCAATCCTGCAAGATGGTGCGAACCAACTCTTCGCATCCAATCCCGATCTGCCTGTAAACGCTTGTCATGCCGCCGGCTGCCTTATGTGCGGCGTACATCAACGGATTGTCAAGGCCGAACCAAGAATAGAAGGGATCGCTTCCATAAAGCGCTTGGAATTAGTCCAACGACAGGCCCTTATCTTTGCTTCCTCGTCCGAATTTTGGCCTGTATTCTGCGGATACTCGAATGCGTTCGAGCACAACATTCAAGAGTTTTCGCCTTCCTGCTCGCACTCGAATTTGAGTGCCGCCGAGTTCATGCAATAGCGCCGACCGGTCGGCTGGGGGCCATCGGGGAAGACGTGGCCGAGGTGAGCGTCGCATTGGCTGCACAGCACTTCGGTGCGCACCATGCCGTGGCTCGTGTCGCGTTCCTCGGCGACCTTGTCCGCCGCGACGGGCTGCCAGAAGCTGGGCCAACCAGACCGCGAATCGTACTTGGTTGCAGAGCTGAATAACTTGCTGCCGCAGCAGACGCAGCGATAGACACCCGACTCCTTGTTGTCGCAGAGCTCGCCGGTAAAGGCGCGCTCGGTGCCCTTCTGCCGCGTTATATAGTACTGCTCTTGGGTGAGTTCCCGCCGCCACTCAGCGTCGCTTTTGATGTTTTTTTTATTCATCGTAGCATTCCCTTCTCTTGAGATAGTACCTAATCGGCCAACTCGGCGTAGCGCCCGCCAAAGAAGATCAGCGGTGCGCCGCTACCCACCTCGCCGGCCACGCATTCGCCGATGAACATGTCGTGGTCGCCCGCGGCCGCGATGTCCACTAGCTTGCAATCGACATAAGCCAAGGCGTCGGCCAAAATCGGCGCACCGGTCTGGGCCACTTTTGTCGCCAGATCTGCAAAGTCCTTGGGGCCGCGCTGGGCAAAGCGCACGGAGAGGGCCTCCTGCTCCCGCTTGAGGATGTTGATGGCAAAGCCCTCAGCTTTTTGCAACAGGCCGTGCATGGACGCGCTTTTGTCAACTGAGACCACCACCAGCGGCGGCGATAGGGAAAGCGACATGACCGCATTCGCCGTCATGCCCCAAAGCTGGCCGTCGCAGCAGGTGGTCACTACGGTGACGCCGGTGGCAAAGCGACCCATAATTTGCCGCTGCAGCAGAGGATCAAACGCCATCGTGCGTTTCCTTTCGTTTTAGTTCAGTGCGTTCTGATAGATGCGGGCCGCGTCGTCTGCTTCCACCGCGACCGGATTAGGTTCGAGCAGGCGCTGTACGCTCAGGGCGCTTTCGACCATCTGCGGAATGTCGGCTGCTCCTATCCCGGCCGCGCTCAGCGAGCCGTATGGGGTGTGCTGCCGCCGCAGCCCATCGATCCACTCCGCCGCCAACTCGACCCCCTCCTCGCGGCTCTTGCCACCTAGTGCCAGCCCGGCGGCTCCAGCAGCAAAGTAGTATTTGTCGGCCACGGCCGGGGCGTTGTGCCGCATCACCCCAGGCAAGACGAGGGCCACAGCCGCGCCGTGCGGCACGGGTGCGCCGCGTTCAAAGGACACCTTCTCGATCCCGTAGCCGAGCGCGTGGCCAGCCCCGGTGTTGATGGGGCTTAACAGCAGCCCAGCGAGCAGGGCACAGCGCGCCATTTGATAGCGTGCGTCTGGATCGCCGCGGACCACGGCTTGCACGTACGCCGGGCCGCCCGCCGCTAGGGCCGCCCGCGCCACGGCGTCGCCGATGGCATTGCTCTTGGTGGAAGCCGTGCATTCAAGGGCGTGCCCGAGGGCATCCAAGCCAGTGATCGCGGTCAATAGCGGCGGCAGGTCTTGGTGCAAACGCGGGTCCACCAGCGCGGCTTTGGGCTGTAAATAGCTGCTGTACACAGCCTTCTTGCCGGTTGCATCGGCGATTACTGCCACCCGGCTGACCTCGCTGCCCGTGCCCGCTGTCGTTGGGATGCCGACGAGCGGGAAAAGCGGCGGTTTTTCGTACAGGTCGAAGCCAAAGTAATCGGCCACAGAGCCGCCATTTGCAGCAGTGCAGAGCGCGGCCTTGGCCGCGTCCATAGTACTGCCCCCGCCCAAGGCAACGGCCACGTCGAAATCCGCAGCCGCCAGCGCGTATGCACAGGCATCGACGCTTTGCACTGAGGGGTTGGGTGCAATTTCGCTGTACGTGCCTACCACATCTAAGCCGCCGAGGGCTTGGCGGACTAAGCCGACGAGTGGGGCAATGCTTGGATCGTGGATTAGCAGCACCCGGCCCGCGCCGAGGCGGACGCACTCGTCGGCTAGCTGGGCTAGGGCCCCTGCCCCGAATGCGACTCGCCGGTCGCGGAATTCAAACATTTCTGCTAGTGCTGTACGCCGACTTTCCGCGGCAAAATAGGTGCTACCCGATAACAACTCTTCGTTGATCTGCACACTGCCCATTGTGGCCTTCCTCCGTGTGTTGATGCGGCGAATCGAGCCTTGTTTCGCGCCGGGGATTTGTGCAATATATACACGGAACCGCAGCCCTACAAAAACGGAGCCACCATGACCCAAGACGCCGCCCAGATTTATGCCGAGCAGGGCTTTCTCACGGGCATCGACCTGTTCAGCGCCAGCGAGATGGATCACTTTCGCGCCTGCTTCGATGCGTTAGAAGCCCGCGAGGGCCGAGAAAAGTGTCAGATTGGCCTCCAAGCCCGCCATCTCGACGAAGAATTCATCTGGCAAATGGCCACGGACCCGCGCGTCCTCGACGCCATGCAAGAGGTCATGGGCGTGGACATCATGCTGCTCTCGACGCACTTCTTCTGCAAATACCCCGACCGAGAGGCCAAGCACTTTGTGGCTTGGCATCAAGACGTCACCTACTGGGGGTTGCAGCCGCCCGAAGCCCACACCGCTTGGGTGGCTGTGGATGCCAGCGATGTGGAAAACGGCTGTATGCGGGTCATCCCCGGCTCGCACAAAAACGGCATTGCCACCCACGGCGAGTCGGCCAAAGCCGGCAACCTGCTCAGCATCAATCAAGAGATCCCCGACGAGTTCGTCGATGACAGCCAAGCCGTCGATCTAGTACTCGCGCCGGGCCAGATATCCATCCACGACGGCCAGATATTCCACGCTAGCAACTCCAATACTTCCAATCGCCGCCGCTGCGGGCTGACACTGCGCTATGTCGCCCCGCACGTCGAGCAGATCGAGCTCAACTCGCTGGGCAACAAGTATCCGACCATCTTGGTGCGCGGCGAAGACCGCTACGGCAACTTTCCCGAGCAGCCCATGCCCTTTGCTCTTTCTTCTCGATAATTAGCACAGCCCCGCCATACACTGTAAAAGGAGATACAATGGCCCAGTACGACCGGATGGCCGTCCTCAACGCCATCTACGACACGGGTATCGTCCCAGTCTTTTACAACGAGGACCCAGAAACCACCATTCACATCGTCGAAGCCTGCGCCCGAGGGGGTGCCCGCTGCGCTGAATTCACCAATCGCGGCGATTTGGCCTACCACGTCTTTGCAGAGACCGTGCGCCACGTGATAGCCGAGAAAGTCGAAATCATCATGGGCGTTGGCTCGATATGCGACGCGCCCACCGCGGCCCTCTATATTGCCAACGGCGCGAATTTCGTCGTCGGCCCCTTGCTCAACAAGGAGGTCGCCCGCCTGTGCAATCGCCGCAAAATTGCCTATTCGCCCGGCTGCGGCTCGGTCAGCGAGATCGGCCAGGCCGAAGCGCTAGGCGTCGAGATCGTCAAGGTGTTCCCCGGCAGCGAAGTCGGCGGTCCGGCCTTCGTCAAATCCGTGCTCGGCCCCTGTCCTTGGACTCGGATCATGCCCACCGGAGGCGTCGATGCCACCCGCGAGAGCCTAGAGGCGTGGTTTACAGCCGGCGTTGCGGCCGTTGGCGCCGGCTCCAAGCTGATTACCACGGAACTCGTCGCCGCTAAGGACTGGGATGGCTTGGCCGCCAAGGTCCGCCAGAGCGTCAATTGGATTCGGGAAATCCGCGCTGAGATGGCGGGCTAGCTCGTGCTAGTGGAATTGCCGGCCGGCTCCGACGAGGATCCCCCGGCGGAGTTGATCCGCGAAGTGCTGGCGGTCGAGCGCGACTGATGCTGACCAAGCTCACCATTCGCAATTTCAAACGCTTCGGCGCGGTCGAGATCGAGCTTGGGAGTCCGGTGGTCTTCATCGGCCCCAACAACTCCGGCAAGACCTCGGCCATGCAGGCGCTCGCCTTATGGGATATCGGCCTCAAGCGCTGGAATGAGAAGCGGTCGGGCAAGAGCGCACCCGAGAAGCGCCCCGGCGTCACTGTCAACCGCCGCGACCTCGTGGCCATTCCGGTTCCCGACGCGAACCTCCTGTGGCGCGGTCTGCACGTGCGGGACGTGCGGAAGGTCGATGGCCGGCAGCGCACCAGCAACATCCGCATCGACATCACCGTCGAAGGCGTGACCAATGACCAAAGCTGGACGTGTGGACTGGAGTTCGATTACGCCAACGACGAGTCCTGCTACTGCCGGCCGCTGCGCCGGTCTGATGGCAAGACCCCCGACCGCATGCCGGTGCCGGACGAAGCTGGAAGCGTCCAGATCGCCTTTCTGCCGCCGATGTCCGGGCTTGCAGCCACGGAAACACGTCTCGATCACGGTGCCGTCAATGTTCGGATCGGCGAGGGACGTACCGCCGAAGTGTTGCGCAACCTCTGCTTGCGGATTTGCGAAGAAGAGCCGTCGCGCTGGAGCGAACTCGTCGAGCAGATTGAGAGCCTGTTCGGGTCCAAACTCCGTCCGCCGCGCTACATTGCCGAACGCGGCGAAATTGCAATGACCTATCGCGAGCATGACGCTGAACTCGATTTGTCGTCTGCCGGGCGCGGTCTGCAGCAGACCCTGCTCCTTCTTGCATATATGTACGCGAATCCCGGCTCCGTCTTGCTGCTAGACGAGCCTGACGCACACCTAGAGATACTTCGCCAGCGCCAGATCTACCGTCTGCTCACCGATGTGGCGCACACCAGTGCCAGCCAGATCATCGCTGCCAGTCACTCCGAAGTGCTGCTCAACGAAGCCGCGGGCCGGGACTTGGTCGTGGCCTTCGTCGGCCAGCCGCACCGCATTGACGACCGCGGCAGTCAGGTCTTGAAAGCGCTCAGGGAGATCGGGTTTGATCAGTACTACCAAGCGGAACAGACCGGCTGGGTGCTCTACCTAGAGGGCTCAACAGATCTAGCGATAATGCAAGCTTTTGCGAAACGGCTGAGACACCAACGTGCGATCGAGGTGCTTGAGCGGCCATTCGTGAAATACGTAGGGAACCAGCTCTCGGCGGTTCAGAACCACTACTACGGCCTGCGGGAGGCTCTCTCCAAGCTTTGTGGAGTTGCCCTCTTTGATCGCCTCGAGTCAGAGCCACCCGAGAGCTTCCTGGTCGAGTGCCTGATCTGGAAACGCCGAGAGATTGAAAACTACGTTTGCTCGCGGGCCACACTCGAAGCATACGCGACGGCATCGGCGTCGGAGAATGCTGCGCCCCTGTTCGCGGCGGCCGAAGTAGAGAAGCGTCAGAACGCGATGGGCCAAGCTATCGAGAATGTAGCGTCGGCGCTGAAGACGCTTGGCAAAGGTTCTCCTTGGAGTGCCGACATCAAGGCCAGCGAAGAGTTCCTAGTCCCGCTTTTTAAGGCCTACTTCGAGACGCTCGGCCTACCCAACCTAATGGACAAGAAAAATTTCTACGAACTGGCTGAACATGTCCCCGACAGCGAGATTGATCCCGAGATTAGCGAGAAATTGGACGCAATCGCCCGGGTTGCGGAGAGTGCGACGCTTGCAAGAGACTAGGATTGGTCTCTACGCTCTTCGTCTCGCCGACTTCAAGGTCCTGCCAATTACATGGAAGGTTTAACATCCAAAGACCGAGAGAAGTTTGTCCTTTTATTTTTTGCAGAAATCAGCGATATTCAAACCCTGCTGCTTGGTGGATCGGGAGGCGGCGTGGTGATTGCGAGAGGGTTGGCTATTGGCCAGTATAGGAGATCGACATGATTAGAAAATCGAGTGGCGATGCATTGCGGGTGGGCGGATTTATTGCGGCCTGCGGCCTCCTAATGGAGGCCACCAAGGTCTATGCCGCGAGTGGCACAGAACTGGAGTTTGCTCTCAACACCTTCGCGTTTCTCATCTGGGGTGCGCTCGTAATGTGGATGTGCGCGGGCTTTACCATGCTCGAAGCCGGCTCCGTGCGCACCAAGAATGCCTCCATGATCTGCCTCAAGAACATCGGGCTTTATTCGATTGCCGGAATCACCTACTACTTGGTCGGCTACAATCTCATGTACGTCGATGTGCAAGAAGGCTGGGTCGGCACCCTCAAGTTTCTATACGGGCCTTCGGGCGATGAACTCAAGCTGCTGTCCGGTCAGGCGGCGGCCGCGGCAGATGTGACAAAGACTGGCCATGCGACCATGGCGAACTGGTTTTTTCAGATGGTCTTCGTGGCGACTACCGCTTCTATTGTATCGGGCACGCTGGCCGAGCGGGTGAAGCTATGGTCTTTTTTTGCTTTTACAGCCGTGTTGACTACAGTCATCTATCCCGTCGTCGGGGCTTGGACTTGGGGCGGCGGTTGGCTCAATGCAATGGGGTTTAAGGATTTCGCCGGCTCTACCATCGTGCATTCGACCGGGGGTTGGGCCGCACTCGCCGGCGCACTCGTCGTCGGGGCGCGGTTCGGAAAATTTCGCTCCGACGGTAGCGTCAAGATCACGCCGCCTTCCAACACCCCCGCCGTGACTTTGGGCGTCTTCATTTTGTGGCTTGGATGGTTCGGCTTCAACGGCGGCTCGCAGCTCGCGCTGTCGAGCGCGGCCGATGCCGTCGCCATGAGCCATGTGCTCGTGAATACCAACCTTGCGGCGGCGGCCGGCGTCGTGGCTGCTCTCTTCGTATCGCGGCCCATTTTCGGGCGCATTGACCTGCTCGCCGTCCTCAACGGTGCGCTCGCCGGGCTCGTCTCCATTACGGCCGGGCCAGATGTTGTCGATCACTACTGGGCGCTCGTAATTGGTGCCGTGGGCAGCGCGTTGTGCGTCGGCGGGATGCGGTTATTGGAGATCGTCAAGCTAGACGACATAGTAGGCGCGATTCCGGTCCACTTGTTCGCCGGCATCTGGGGCACCCTTGCGGTCTGCATTGCAGCCGGTGGCAACTTCGGCGTCCAGCTCATCGGGGTGTTGGCGGTGGGCGCGTTCTCTTTTGCGGCTTCGTGGCTGTCGTGGTTAGTTCTGGGCAAGATAATGGGAGTGCGGGTGTCGCAGAGCGTTGAAGAGCTTGGCCAAGATACCGCAGAGCTCGGAATCGAAGCGTACCCTGAGTTTGTGCTCATGCCCGATCAGGATGACGTTGACCAAATTCAGGGCAATTCTTAACCGGCCAGAGACCGGCGCATACCATTTAGAAAGGTGGGAGATCAAGTGAACACCGAACAGAAGGACAGCGTATTAATCGCCAAGCCCGAAGGCCGTATCGATGGGGTCAATGCCCGCGACTTCCACGATGCCTTAAGCGAAGCGATCGGCACGGGCAACAACGCGGTGCTCGTCGATTTGGCGGCCATCACCTACATCAGCAGTGCGGGTCTGCGGACATTCCTGCTGATTGCCAAAACGCTCCAGCAACGCAGTGCCCAGTTCGCGCTATGTTCGCTTTCGGAGCCGATACGGGAAATCTTCGAAATCAGCGGTTTTGATAAGATCATTGCGATCCACGCCTCCGAAGAGGAGGCCCTCGCCGCACTGTCGTAATTAAAGTGAAGAAGGGGAGGGCATCGTCGCATCTGGATCGACTGCGTCCGATTGCAGGGCCGTCGGCCGCACGGTGGGCAGATCGATGGCCATCTCGGTAAATTCTCCAGGCTCGGAGTGGACCTTTATGGTGCCCCCGTGCTCGCGCACGATGTCGTTGGACAACGCGAGCCCAAGCCCGGTCCCCTGATCGGTCGGCTTAGTCGTAAAGAACGGGTTAAAGATCTTATCGATGACATCCTGAGGAATCCCATTCCCATTGTCGCGGATGCGGATTTCGGCTTGGTCGGGCATTCGCCGGGTGGTGATCCAGAGCGTAGGTACATAGTCGGGTGTCGTCTCTGGAGAGTGCCGCTTCTCGTTGGTGGCGTAGCAGGCATTACTCACCATATTCAGAAAGACGCGGGCCAAGTCTTGGGGTACCACTTCTAACTCCCCCATCTCCTCGTCTAACTCCTCCTTAATGTCGAGCTGAAAATTTGTATTGGTCGCTCGTGCGCTGTGAAAAGCGAGGCGGGCGTGTTCTTCGAGCAAGTCGTTGATATCCGCGGGTCGTGCCTCGCCCGACCCCCGGCCCATCTGCAGCATGTCGCGGACAATGCGGTTGGCGCGCTCTCCGTGTTCGCGGATGCGCCCGAGATTGTCGGTCAAGTCGCCGTTGATCTCGTCGATTAGCTCGCGCTGCTCTTCGTCTAGTTTCTGGCCGTCTTGCTCTAGGATCTCTTGCAATTCCTCTAACAGTTCCTCCGAGACTTCCGCGAAGTTCTTCACGAAGTTCAAGGGATTCTGGATTTCGTGTGCCACGCCCGCGGTGAGTTCGCCCAATGCGGCTAGTTTTTCGCGCATGACGATCTGACCCTGCGCCTGCTGTAGATCGTCGAGTACCTTTTCGAGCGTGGCATTTTTTTCTTCCAAATCGGCGGCCAGCTTTTCCACCAAGTTGAGCCGCTGGGCCTCCAAAGAGTGGCGGCGAAAGACTTCGAGGGCCGCAGCCATGTCTGCAACCTCGTCGTGCCCGGACATCTCGATCTTCGCCTCTAGGTCGCCTTCCGCCATGCGGCGCATTCGGTTCGACAGAAATTCGAGGCGACGCAGTAGTACCCGGCCGACGAACAGCCAGGCGATCAGGATCGCTCCGGCGATGCTAATCGCGTTAAGAGCGAGCAGGAGCTTGCGGCCGGTGAAGATGGCTTGGGTGGAGGTTTGCGTGGCCTTCTGTGCGCTCACGCGGGCCATATTCACTAGGCCCTCTACCTCGGCGACTAGTGCAATGGACAAATTGCGGTTGCGGTCGAGCAGTGCTCGTTGTTGCTCAACGATCTGGAGTTCCGAGGCGCGCAGGGCGAAGATCTTCTCGTCCCCACGGCCCAAGTCGAACAGGCGGTCAAAGGTCTGACCGAGCGCGCTGCGCAAGGAGCCTTTGTCAAGTGCGGCGAGTTTCCGCTCAATGCCCCCTACTGTGGAGTCGAAACGCTCTTGTAAAGGCTCTAGCAAGCGCGCGTCCGACAGACTGAAGGCATTGGTCAAAAGACGCGTGGCCGTAGTGGCCCCTTCCTGTAGCTCGGCCAGATCGCGATAACGAGAAAGTTCGGCTTCTGAAAGGTGCTGGACGCGAGGTGCGGGTGGTTCACCGAGAGTGCGGTAGCCGGTCATTGCGTAGAATAGCTGATCGTCGATGGCCGGAATCAAGATGCCGGTCAGCTCGTTTTGCAGTGTCTCTAGGTTTTTGTGCAACACGCGACTGCGCGCGTTGAGGTCAAAGCGCTTGGCCACCGAAGCCTCAATAGCGTTGATGTTGGCGATGAGGGTGTCGCCGCGGGCGCGAATCCGCGCTAAGCGTTCTTCGTCTGCGCCCTGCTGAGTTAGGGCCGCCAATTGCTTTTTAAAATCGTCCCGCTCGGAGGCAATTTTGGCGGCGACCTCGATAAATGCCTTCGGCTTCTCGGCCGCTGCCAAGCGCGGGGCTGCCGCTGCGAGGGTGCCGCTTTGCTGGGCGACCGCAAAAGCGGTGGCTATCTCCGGGACGGACCGCTCGTTTACCTGCCTTTGGGCATCGCCGACTTGGTCGAAGGAGAACCAGGCCACCAAGCTCGCGACCATGGTGAGGGCCACGGCCGTGCCGATGCCCATGTAGAGATGAAAGGCGATGCGGTGACGGGCTGCGAGCAAGCGTTTCAGTAGGGAGATCATGGCTTCGTCGCGCTCTTTAAGGAGCGGATGGAGCGGTATTGGCCATCGCTGTCGATCACGGTGAGGAATACCGCGTCCGAACCCTGATTATCGCTATCCCCGTAGTGGAGCTCGAACCCCTCTAGATCGATGACATCGGCGCGGCGCAAGTTGTTTAATAGGCAGGCGCGGCTGATCTCCCGGTCACAGCTAGTGAGGGCGGCGATGGCCAAGCGGCCGGCTAGGTAGCCCTCGAATGAGACAAAGCTAGGCTCTGCTCTCGGGGCGTAGGCTGCGAGAGCACGGCGGTACGAGCCAACGATGGCCGGTTCGGTGGCCGTTGGGAAGGGCACGACCTGAGAGACTAAAACCCCAGTGCCGGCGGAGCCGAGTTCCCGCGCCAATGCTTTACTGCCTACGAATGAGATAGTCGCAAAGATGGGGGTGAAACTCGTCGCTTGCGCCCAGGCGATTAGGGTTGCGACTGGCTGGTAGGTTCCGACCAAAATCACAGCTTGGGGACGGCCGCTGCGCAGGTCGAGTAGGGCGGTCTTCACCGCCTTGGTGTTGCGCGGATACACGCCGACCGCCACGAGGGATAGCGCGCGACGCTCTAGCGCACGCCGCACGCCGCGAAACCCCTCCCGACCGAAGGAGTCGTCTTGGTACATTATGGCAATGCGCTCGATGCCTAAGTCGTCGGTCAGGCGGGCGACGATTTCCTCGGTTTCCTGATAGTAGGAGGCACGCATGTTGACCACGCCGTGCCACTTGGGGTCGCGGAGAAAACTACTGCCCGTGAAGGGAGCGATGTAGGGGACGCCGGCGTCTTCGGCAATGGGAACGGCTGCGCGCGAGGTTGGGGTGCCGACGGCACCAATCAGCGCGAAGACCTGCTCGCCTTCGATTAGCTGGCGGGTGTTGTCGATGGCGGCTTCCGGCTCGTACCCGTCGTCGAGCGACACCAACTCGATCCGGCGCCCATGCACCCCGCCCTGCTCATTCACCTCCCGGAAGGCCGCCTGCATCCCAAGCCGCATGTTCCGGCCCAACTCTAGGGCTGGGCCACTAAAGGCAGCGGATTGGCCAAAGAGGATACTCCGGTCGGATACACCGAACTGTTCCCCGCCAAGCGCAGCACTCGCAACCAGTAGTGCGGCCGCGCACCGAGCAAGTGCGTTGCTCAATTATCCCTCCGCTTGACCAAGGTCAGGCAGTTCTTGTTTTGTTGTCGCTGGTAGTGGACCTCGTCCATCATGGTGCGCACTAGGTAGATGCCGAGACCGCCTACGGTGCGGTCCTCAACAGTGGCTTCCAAGTCCGGATCTGGGGCGTCGCTGAGCGGGTTGAAGGCCTGGCCGTCGTCCTCGACCTCGATAGTGATCGCCTCGTCCTCTGAGGAGATGACAATCTCGATTTCGTGGGCTTTGCCGTCGTCGTGCCCGTACTCGACGATGTTGACCCCCAATTCCTCAATGGCCAGCCCAATTTGGAAGGTGAGATCTGGAGGCCAGTTTTCTTTTTCTGCCAGATCTTCAACAGCAGCGTTGACCTTCCGCAGCTCGTCCCGATCGGTCGCCATGCGCAGCGATTTCTGAGCGCTCATTGGTCGGTCTCACTGCGGCGAAGCGTCAGGCAGGTGACGTCGTCAAATTGGGGGGCCGCGCCGGCAAAGGCATCGACCGCGTCAAAAACCGCCGCGTTGGTGGCGTGGATATCCTTGGGCGGCCCGCTGGCGAAAACCTCACAGAGGCGCTCTAACTCGAACTGGTCGCCTTGGTCGTTTTCGGCCTCGGTGACACCATCGGTGTACAAGACGACGAGGTCGCCGGACCGCAGGGTAACCGAGCTTTCTTCGTAGGTGAAGTCTGGCACCACTCCGAGCGCCACCCCGCCGGTCAGCGGAAGCAGGGTTGAGCTGCCGTCGGCGTGGACCACGAGCGGGGCATTGTGCCCGCCATTGGCATAGGTCAGCTCGCCGTTTGCTGGGTCGAACGTCGCGTAAAAGACGGTTACGAACATGGCGTCGTCGTTTTCTTCTTGCAGCAGTTGGTTTACTTCGCTCAACACCTTGCCCGGCGCATCGCGACCGATGGCCGCGCCCTTCAGCAGGGTGCGGCTCGACATCATAAACAGGGCCGCAGGTACGCCCTTGTCCGAGACATCGGCGACGGCGAGGCCGATGCGGCCGTCGTCGAGGGACAACACGTCGAAGAAGTCACCGCCGACGTCGCGCGCGGGCTTCATGCTGCCGAAGATCTCAAAGCCATGGCCCTCGGGGAAACTGGTGGGCAAGATGGACTGCTGCATCTTGTTGGCCACGTTGAGTTCGTTTTGCAGGGAGACCAGTTTGTCGCGTGACTCCAGAGCCTCGCGCCATAGCTCTAGATGGCGCAAGGTCCGTTGGATAGTCACCCGCATGTCCTCGAAGTCGATGGGCTTGGTGATGAAGTCAAACGCGCCCCGGTTCATGGCCGTGCGGATGTTCTTCATGTCGCCGTATGCCGAGACGATGACCGAGCGGATGTTGGGGTCCACCTTGGGGATCTGCTCTAGCAAGGCGAGCCCGTCCATCCGGGGCATGTTGATATCCGAGAGCACCATGTCGATGTCTTGCTCTTCGTTTAGCACCTCTAGGGCTTCAACACCGTTTTGGGCGAACATAAAGCAGTACTGGCCCGAGCGAATCTCGCGGCGCATGCGTTGCCTCACTAGGTGCTCTATATCTGGCTCGTCATCAACGACGAGGATCTTGGGCTGTATTATTGCCATTTTTCTTTCCAAATTGGTTTAGCCTAACGCGGCTGTCAAACGGTTAATCTCCCGGCTCCACCACTACCTTCATGGCCTCTTCGCTGCCGGTAATGTCGAGGCCCTCACGGATGTGGGACAGCGGCAGCCGGTGCGTGATAAAACGATCCAAGGGCGCGGTGGTGCGGCGCAAAAAAGCTAGCGCGGTCTTGAACTGCATGGAAGGATATGCCCACATGCCGCGGATGTCCAAATCCTTAAAACAGACGATATGCGGGCGAATCTCTACTCCCCCTGGATCGGTGAAGTGACCCACCTCTACGACGATCCCACCCCGGCGCACCAAGTCGAGCGATTCCTTGAAGGCTACGGGCACACCGGCTGTTTCAATGACGATATCAGCCCCCGCGCCCTCGGTCATGTCTTGAAGGGCCTGCTGCCGCTGCTCAGGGCTACCTTCTCCCATCGCGAGTACTTTATGAGCGCCCATGGCACGGGCGAGTTCCAGCCGGGCCGCGCTTATGTCGCCGGCAATAATCAGGTCAGTGCCGATGTGGCTCAGCACCGCCACCACGAGCTGGCCGATGGGGCCAGCTCCGAGGACCAGCACGGATTTGTCGAGGCCCAGCCCCTCGCCGATGTGCGGGATGCCCGGCCCCAAGGCGCGCTCTACAGCCCGGGTGGCCACGGCCGCTGGCTCGGTGAGCACGGCGCGTTCCGAGGGCAGGTCGTCGGGAATCTTGAAGAGCCACGAGTGGCCCGTCAAATGCAAGTATTCGGCAAAGCCGCCGCGCGGCATGGGCGCGAGATCGGCGGACACGAATCCGTACACAAAGCGGTTGGCACACAGGGTGGGCCGTTGGGGCATGTGCAGGCAGTAGTAGCACCGCCCACAGGCCCGCGACGAGGGCGTCGTGGTCACGCGGTCGCCTACCGCAACCGGACCGCCCACTATGGCCAAGCTATCGGCTGCGGCCGGACCCATCTCTTCGATGGTGCCCACTAATTCGTGGCCGGGTATCACTGGAAACGGCAGGGACATGTGGCCGGCGAACAGGTGCTTATCGCTGCCGCAGATACCCGTGCGCTCGATTTTCAATAGAACTTCGTCGTCTCCGATCTGGGGTTTGGGATACGAGCGTACGGCGATCTGGCCTGGGCCAGTCATAATCGCTGCCTGTATCTGAGCCATGTTTTTCTTCTCCTATACTCTATACATTATAAATTAATAGCCAATGCTGTGCATGTACTGGCGGTTGATTTGCATCTTCTCGGTTTCGGGCCGCTCGGCTTCTCCGGGGCAGACCGTGACCCAGCCGGCGTACCCGGCCTCCTGCAACGCCGCCATAAATGCCGGGTAGTCGCACATGGGACCTTCGCCCAACTCCACAGTCTGTCCGTCTTTGAAATCGTGCAGATGTACGTACGCGATCTGCTTGGCGAAATCGCGCACGGCTTGAACCGGGTCGTAGCCCCAATGCACGGCGTGGGACATGTCCATACAAAGGCTGCACACGTCTAGGCGCCCCATGAAACGCTTCCACTCTGCGGTGCTGTCGACGAGGTGATTGATATGTGGATGAAACGCAACCACAACGCCCAAATTAGCGCCGTACGCGGCTAGATCCTCGTACGCGGCCGCCATCCGGTCCAGCTCCGCGTCCGTGCCGTTCCGGCCCTCGCGCCCCGGCCCTTTGGTCATAAAGGTCTCGACCCCGAGCTCGGCGGCAAACTCGATTCGCCGCTTGTTGATCTGTTGGCTCGGCCCGTCGAGGTTCAGCGCGACATTCGGCCCGCAGACAGCGGCCACTTCCACGCCAGATGCTTCGCAGAGCCGTCGCACGCGCTGCGGCGTGCCCAACCAGTCGAGCGGTTGCCGCGCCTCCCAGCCATCCCAGCCAAAAGCCCGCAGGGCCTCTAGCTCCTGGGCTAGGTCGGGTGCCTGCCAGAATAGGCCGCTGTACGCCAATTTGTAGCTCATTTCCCTACGCCTGCCGTAGAGGTCCCAATGTACCCAACCGCCAAGGATGGGGCAATGGACCGCCGCCGTTGTGAATAGAAATTTAAACGAGATGGTACACGAGGTACTATACAAGTAAGATAGGCGCGAAATCAGAAGCGATTTCGCACTCTTGAGAACGTCTTTTTAAAGATAACTATAGATATAAGTAGACGTAATGAGGAGGTATCCTAAATGGGCGCGAAATCTCACATCGCCAGATGGGGCACCAGCTTAGCCGTCCGCATCCCCAAGCCCATCGCCGAGCAATGGGGCGTTCGCGAAGGCTCTGCCATCGAGATAGTCTCGCACGGCGACCAAGTTGTGATGCGCAAGAGGATCTATAACCTAGCCGACATGCTGGATCAGGCGACGGCAGACAATCTTCATTCCGAGTTGGACACCGGCCTAGTCCGAGGCAACGAGGCATGATAGAGCGAGCGTATGTCCCGGGCACAGGGGACATTGTGTGGCTCTCCTTCACACCTCAGGCTGAACATGAACAAGCTGGGCGGGTCTGAGTCCGAGAAGCTACAACGAGAAAACAGGCTTAGGTCTGTTCTGTCCTATCACGTCCCAAGTCAAGGGCTATCCCCTCCCGCCAGTACCGTTACGGGAGTCATCCTGGCCGAGTAGATCCTCCTGTAAGCCGGAATCACAGAGACTGCAAAAAGGCCACGAGCGCGTCCCGATCGTTCCGGTCGAGTTGGCGCACGAATTCCCGTGCTGTTTCCGCCTCGCCGCCGTGGAACATGACAGCTTCCATCAGCGTGCGCGCCCGACCATCGTGCAGATACGCTGGAATGCCATTGACCGTTGCCGTCAGGCCAATGCCCCACAGCGGCGGTGTGCGCCATGCGCGGCCATCGGCCTCAAAGTCGGGACGGTCGTCGGCCAACTCTTCCCCCATATCGTGCAACAGCAGATCCGTGTAGGGATGAATAGTCTGGTTGGATAGGGCCGCAATTTCGTGGTGGCCCGTCCGCAAGGTGGGGATGTGGCATCCCGAGCACTGGGCCGCAGCAAAAACTGCTTCACCGCGCAAAACCTGCGGATCGTCTATGTTGCGGCGGGCGGGCACAGCTAGGGTTCGCACGTAAAAGGTGTTGATCGCCAGCGTCTCCTCGCCAATCTCAGGGTCGTCTTGGTGCCCGTCCATTTGCGGCTGGCCGGCGGTGGACTCCGCGGGGAAATAGGGGCTGGTGATACCCATGTCTTGGTGGTAGGCCCCGGCGACCTGCTGCAACAGGTCGGGATTGTTGGCCTTGAGACCAAAGCGACCCAATTCAGTCCGTCGTGTGCGGAAATTGTACACCCAATTGGGGCGGCCGGATATGCCGTCGCCGTTGCTGTCGCTTGGGTCGGCCAGCGCCAAAATAGCCTCTTCGGGAACAGCTTCGAGCAGACCGCGGCCAAAAACCGGCGGGGCCATGCGCGGCGAGAACAGGGCGTCCCCCGGAAGCGGTTGATAGGTCTCCACTACGTCGTAAACCGGAAAGCGCAGGAAGTACACTGCGCCGTCGGCAAAAAGGCGGGTCTCTTCAAAGTAGGTAACATCGATCCGCGCTTCGGGTGCGACCCCGAAAACGGCGCGATCCCCAATCTGTTCGCCAAATCCCGGCACAGGCCGCGGTCCCCCAGGCACTGCGGGATTGGTGCCGGGCAGGCTGACCCGCATGAGCATGGAGCCGACAAAAGGGGCGGTATCGCCAAACCCTTCGCGCCCCCGGCCATCGCGGGCGTGACAGCCCGCGCACGAGGTCTGATTGAAAATCGGTCCTAGGCCATGCCCCACTTCGGCGGGCGCGGTGACAAAGACCTGTTCAAAGGCCGCGTCCCCGGCCAAGAAGCGGTCCATTTCCATCCCGTTCAAGGAGGGGATGGGGTTTTCAAACGCCAGACTGCTGGCGTCAAAGACCGTCGCCGCTCCGCCGGATAGTGCGCGGTCGTCCTCCACGGGAGTCGGTCCTAACCCGCGGTCGTCGCTGCACTGGGTGAGCGTAGCTAGAAGGCCCATATAGAGTATGGACGTACGGGTAATGAACATTTATGAGAAACGAATTCAATTACCTAAAACCAGCGGCAGGATATCTTCTTCCAAGGTTTGCTGAACCTTGGCCACCGCAGCCTGCGCCGTTTCGATTTGGTCCCGATCCGAGGCAATGGCGTCGCGGAAGGGCTGCTGGATGCGGCCGATCTCGTCGATGGCCGTCTGGATTTCCCGTTTGAGCCGCTGATCTAGGTCGGCGTCGGATCGGCGGATGAATTCGTCCAAGCCCGCTCCGGTGCCCGCGTAGTCGCCAGTATAGATGTGCTGGACGCTGCGGAGATTGTTCTGGAAATCGACGATGGAGTTGAAACTAAACTGCGATTCAACGAGGCGAGGGTCTTGCTCGACGAAGGGGTCGGCGATTTTGCCGTTGGCCACCTCGTCGCAGATGCCGATCATGCCGTTGACCATCTCCTGCACCGCCGACTGGGCGGACGGATAAGCGTCGCTGCCATTTCCGGCGTCGCGGACCTTTTGGCCAAAGTTGCCGCCGGTGGCAATCCAGCTATTGTGCAGGGCGCTGGCCGTGGCCCGCAGATCTTGGGTTGTGGCGATCAGATAGGCGAACTCGCGCTTGGTGAAATCGGCCGCAGTCTTGCTGCCTCCTTCGTCAAAGAGCAGGTACTCAATGGTGTGGAAGCCTTTGAGGGTCCCGTCCAGCCCGCCCACGTACGCGGTCGTCAATTCGTTGTCGCTGGCCAACACCCCGTCCAAGTCCGTGCGGTTGACCGGCCAACTGTCCAGCGATGGATCGTACCCGTTGAAGTCCACCGGCCCAAACAGAAACCCCTCGCTGGCTTCCCAGGGGATGCGCGTGGCCACCCAAGCGTCCCGGGCCGCGCTGAGGTTTTCAGCAGTGGGGTCGCTGTGCAGGGCCTCGACCGCGGCGAGCAGTTCGCCGGCCCGCTCGTCCAAATCCGTGTACGTGGCAATTACTACTTGGTCAGTGAAGTTGCTCAAGATGGGCGCAAAGTCGAACTCGGCCGCGGCGGGCCCGGTGGGTAGATCGCTGTCGTCGCCGCAGCCGGCAATGATCAACAGACTGCAAGTGAATAGGATCCCCCATCGCAAGAACGTGGCTTTCATAAGAGTAGCCCCTTTTCGTAAGAATTGAAATCCAGCGCACAGGCAACTTCCACCAGTACCCGATTTCACAGTGAATGGCTATTTTTTTAGAACTGAAACCCCAGCCCCAAGCTCAGGGTGTTTTCAGGGTTAAAGCGGGCGGCGCCCAGCCGCCGCATGGCGTAATCGGCCTTGAGTACCACGGTATCTTCCATATTGTAGTTCGCGCCCAAGGTATAGACCCGACGCGCAAAGCGCGGATTGTCAAAGGTCTGGTCTGGGACCGCGGCCATACTGTCGTACGCGTCCAGGCGGATGAACAGGTCTAAGCGGTCGGGCGAGGGAGCGGCCAGCCAAGGCAGGACGTCGTAGCCGACCTCTACGAAGGCCGCATAAGCCTCTTGGGCCACCGGAGAGCGCAAGACGCCGAGATTGTTCGATAGGGTGCGGTTGCGGGCGCTGACAAGGGTAGCATTCTGCAGATGCCCATAGAGGTACAGCCCGCGTGCGCGGAGCCGCCCCCAGTCTAAGCTGCCGTGCACATCGACGATGGAGACATGCGCGTCAACTCCTGCCATGTCGGGCTTGGGGCGGTTGTCGGCACTGTCGCCGCGATAGCCAGAAATACCCAGCGCACATTGCGGTGCGAACCGATAATCGAGCCGGGCGACCCAAGCCATATTGGTCGCCTGAATCGTCTCAAAGCGCTTTTGGTGGCCGCCGACAATCCAGTTTTGCGAGCTGAAACCAGTCGCGTCCAAGCCATTGACTAGCTGTAACTGGTAGCGCCATCCCCGGTAGGCCCCAGAGACCTCCACACCGGTCTCGTGCCAGAGGGCCGGGATGATGGAAGTTTCGGCTTCCGAGTGCCGGGTGCCGAAGAAATCGGCGGGATGGAAGTGATGGCTCAAGTGGCCCACGGCGACGTAGAAATGCCCCAAGCGGAGGCGGAAGGCATCGCTGAATGTCCGCTCGACAGCCAGTTCCTCGACGACGACTTCGCCGCCTTTTTCGATTTCCTGCTTGAACTCGCCGAATTCTTCAAACTCCAATTCCAGCGTGGCACCAGCACCGCCGTGCTCAAATTCCACCTCGGCTTCCAACTTTGTATCTTTGAGTAACTCGACTTCCAGTTCGAGCGCGAGGCGGGTGATGTCGATGGTGGCGCGGCTGTCCGGGGGAGAACCATGGATCCCGCTTTTCTGGTCGGGGCCGAAATCGAAGTGGGAGTAGAGCAGCTCGCCGTAGCCTTCTAGATGGAAGGGCGGCCTTGCGGAGGCGTTCGCTCCTTGCACGAGCAAGAAAGCAAGGAGAATAAATAGCTGAAAAATATGGAGATAAGGTTTTTTAGGTACGCGTCGCATGGATTGGATGAGAGGCCGTCGTATCACTAGTACACATCTTCTATCAATAAAACTAATGTTTGCTTTTACATCTTTTTGTTCTATATAGCAAACAAAAGTATGGGAGGTGTCCATATTTGTCAAGGACATTATTTGCCGTTAAGGCGCTCAACCGCCTAAGACGATGCAAATGGCCCACCAACCATGGCGGAGGGCTTTTTTGGATTAGACTTCGCAGTATATTTAATGGATTTGGAAAAAGTTATGGGATTTGTAGAAACATTTACCGACTCGCTAAAAGAGATGCCCCGTGCGCCGATTGGGGAGTCCTTGCGACCGCTGTGGCGCGAGGCCCTCGCGCACATTGAGGCCGAGCACCAAGCCGGGGCCGACGGGCAGGTAGTGGCCCGGCGGATCGCCGAGGCCATGGACGCCGTGGTGCTGTCCATCTATCGTAATGCCATGCCCCAGACGGCCGGCCCCCACGCGCTGGTGGCGCTGGGCGGATACGGCCGCTGCGAAATGGCGCCGCACTCGGATGTTGACTTACTCTTCCTGTTCGCCAAGAGCCAAGACAAGGTTCCCGAAGTTGTCGCCGGCGTATTCAATCCGCTGTGGGACTTAGGGTTCGAGGTGGGGCATAGCAGTCGCACGTTGGACGACGTGGTCAGGGCTGTGCGCGAAGATCTGGAATCGCGCACAGCGATGATGGACGGTCGTCTGCTGGCCGGCGACGCCGCGCTTTTCGCCCAGTTCCAAAAGCGGCTCTACAAGCGCCTGCCCAAACGCACGGTAGCCGAGCTGAATCGGCGGCGCCAGCAGCGGCTCGAAGCGCGGCAATCAGTCCAGCTTTTAGAGCCGAATGTCAAGGAGAGTCCGGGAGGCCTGCGCGAGATGCAGATGTTCGAGTGGGCGCTCAAGGCCAAGGTCAAAGCGTCCGAATGCGGCGATTTGTGCGATCAGTATCTCGATGGCGGCGGCGAGAGCCTCGCCCGCAGCCGTGCCTTCCTCTGGCGAGTACGGCACGCGCTCCACTTTACAGTGGGCCGCAAGCGCGATGTGCTAGAACATGATCTCAAGCCGCAAATCGCGGCCGCCTTGGGCTATGAGGCCCAAGGGCAAGAGCTGGCCGCTGAGTGCTTTATGCGCGATTACTACCTACATGCGCGCACCGTGTACCATCTAGTAGAGCGGGCCTTCCAACGGCTGACGCACAAGCCGCGCAACCCCAGCCGCAGTATGTATATAGAACGCGGTGTAGCCGCGGTGGAAGGGGAGATTGTCCTCACCGACGGCGAGGCGTACTTTGCCGCCGACCCCCTGCGCTTGCTAAAGATTTTCCTCACGGCCCAGACCAAGAATCTGGAGATGAGCGATCAGGTACAGTGTGCAGTACGCGCCAGTCTGCCGCTGATAGACGACGAATTCAGACGCCTACCAGCGGCCCGCGACGCGTTCTTCAAGATACTCAAGCGCAAATACCGCACGGCAGGCACCCTCCGGCGCATGCACGACTTGGGCGTCTTAGGCGCGTACTTGCCCGAGTTCGGGCGGCTGACCTGCTTGGTCCAATACGACATTTACCACATCTACACGGTCGATGAGCACACGCTGGTCGCGCTGGAAAACTTGGAAGCCCTCGGTCAGCAGGAGGGGGGTATGTCGGTAATCCTCGCCCAATGCACGCGCCGCGATCTGCTGTTCCTCGCCGTGCTCTTGCACGATGTGGGCAAGTGGAAGCGCGACGACCATATCGCGCGCGGCATTGAGATGACCGAGGAACTGAGCGAGCGGATGGGGCTGGACCAACAGGAGCGGTCCATGCTGCGCTTCCTCGTGGAGCACCACCAAGACATGGTGCTTATCTCTAGGCGGCGCAATCTCGACGACTACGAGATGATCGCCGAGTTCGCCGGTTTGTTCGCCAACTCAGAATGGCTGCGTGCGCTCTACTTGGTTTCGTACGCCGATTTGTCGGCTGTTTCGCCCGACGCTTGGACCGACTGGCAAGGGGCCTTGCTGTGGGAATTGTACTACAAGACGGCCGAGCAACTGCACTCGGACATGCAGGCCCTAGAGGCCAAACAGCGCGCTCAGCAGGCACTCAACGAGCACCTCGATCACATCGGGAGCCACTGGTCAGCTCAGCGGGTCGTTCAGTTTCAAGAGCACATTGAGCAGCTATCCCCCGGCTACTTGGTGGCCTATGACCGCGCGCAGATCAAGGTGCATTTGGAGATGATCGCTCGCTTGGGCCGGGAGCAGCCTTTTGTCGTGGAATTCATCGAGCGCGAAGGGCACACCGAGGTCGTCGTCTGCACCCGCGACCAGCGCCAGCTCATGGCCAAGATCTGCGGTGCTTTGGCCGTCAACGACATCAACATCCTCCGCGCTGATGTCAACACCCGCGCCGACGATGTCGTGCTCGACATTTTCCAAGTGACCGACATCGACGGCAGCCTGGTGCTGCCCGACTGGAAGAAGGAGCGCATGCGCCAGCGGGTGGCCGAGGTCATTTTGCTGCGGCTAAAGGCTCGCGACTTGCTGGCGCGCTACAGCAGCAGTTGGGACCGCCGCCGCCGGCAGCGGCAGTACGACCAGTCGCCTCGCATCTCGTTCGACAACCAGATTTCGGCTCGCTACACGGTCGTCGATATCGAAGCCCAAGACAACGTGGGCCTGCTCTACAGAATCGCGTACCTGTTGGGCGAACTGGATCTCAACATCCATCGCGCCATTATCAACACGGTTGCGGCGCGGGCGCAAGACGCGTTCTACATCGTCGATGCCGAGGGGCAAAAGATCGCCAGCCACGAGAAGCTCGACCGGATACAGCAGTACCTGCTCGACGGGCTGGCGTCTTGAGTTGTAATCCGCGAGATCGGAGCGGGGCTGGCGATCGCCCCCGATCTGGATCGCAAAGCCGATGGGCTTCCGCGTCAATCTCTCCGACGCGGAAGCCGTGTATCGCGTCTTGGACCAATGACTACCCATGAGCTACTCCTTGGACGTCAACCTCCTTCTCTATTCGTCGGACGCCTCCAGTCCGTTCCACGCGAAAGCCAAGAGCTTTCTTGAATCCTGCATGAGTCGGAGCGACGTGCTCTATCTAAGTTGGCCGACGATAATGAGTTACCTGTGCATTGCCACGCATCCATCCATCTTCGATGAGTCGCTGACGCCCGAAGATGCCTGCTCAATCTGCCCAATTCTCGCTGTCTAGCCGAAAAAGACGGATTCTGGGAGACATGGCGTGAGACATCCGTGCGTGGAAACTTGGTGCCGGATGCACACCTCGCCGCGCTTCTTCGCTTCCATGGGGTGCGTCGGCTGTACACGCACGACCGAGATTATCAAAGATTCGATTTCCTCGATGTACAGGACCCACTAGCTTGACACTTGATGAACAAAAACGCTCCACCGCCGGGGGAATGGCACCCGTTACCGACTCGCTCCTCGATCAGATGGTCCAGGCCATTGTCGAAGAGGTCGATCCCGAGCAGGTGATCCTCTTCGGCTCTCGCGCCCGCGGCGACGCACGGGAAGATTCGGATGTCGATCTGGTGGTGGTGGCCGAGCCGTTTGGCCCGGAGCGAAGTCGTCGCCGGGAACTAGTCAGGCTCTACCACGCGCTGGTGGAATTTCCCGTCCCCGCCGACATTCTCGTTTACTCTCACGACGATGTTGACTACTGGCGCGACTCCCTCAATCACGTTCTGGCGCGGGCGCTGCGGGAAGGGAAGGTGCTCTATGAGCGACGTTAAATGCGCGAGGATGCTGCTCGATGCGGCTGAGCGCGATGTCGCGGCCCTTCGGGTCATGTGTCGATCCGACGAAATCTCCGACGAGATTTTCGGCTTTCACGTGCAGCAGGCTGCCGAGAAGCTATTCAAAGCTTGGCTCGCAGTGCTGGACCGGCTATGCGCTTGCTGCGGGGATTGAGGGCGACGATAGCGCCGAGAAGCTATTCAAAGCTTGGCTCGCAGTGCTGGGCGAGGTGTATCCGCTAACCCACAATATCGAAAGATTGTTCGATCTCCTCGCCGACCAAGGCGTCTTTGTGGAGCCCTTCCGCAAGCTGATTGATTACACTCCATACGCCGTCGAGTTTTGCTATACAGGTGTTGACTCAAGTACCGAAGCAATCGATCGCGCTGGTGCGCTCGCGATCGTCGAATCGTTGCTGGAACAGGTCCAGCGGCGGCTGGCAGAGGTGGAGGGGGTGTGATGGAGCAACTGCTAGCGGGTAGGGGTTGCTCTGTCTGGCTATTGGCTAGCACAACTTCTCTATAATTTCAAAATGAAAGCAGCTAGCCGGAGTGGGGCCGGCGGCAGCTTCCACGGCACGGCTGTGGAGAGGGAGCGAATGACCTGCGGCGGGCCGATTTTGTTAGGGGGCAGCGTTCACCCGCCTAGTACGACCGCAGCGTCCGCCCCAACTCCTCGGCCTCTATCCACTTCCGCAACACGGCACCAGAGCGCGCCAGCAACGTTCGATAGGGCCGCCCCAACGTCTTGTTTTTTGGGTTTTTTCCCGACAGCCGCGGCACGGCGTTGAACCGTCCTCGCACCTCGACGATATTGCGGCTCGGATTGTGCACGGCAATCGTCAATACCCGTGCGCTGTGGCCCTCCGCATCGACCTGCATGGACCACACCGACTTGCTGCCCCGCCGGCAGTTGGACACATAGGAGGCGACGCAGTGATTCATCGCCCGTCCTTCAAGCGCGAGTTCCTTTTTGGAAGTAAGCTCGCGGATGGTCCAACGCAGCTCCTCTTCTTTGTCGTCCATCCACTCAAAGTTAGCTATGCCCGACGCCTCCCAACTCCCTGCGGGCTGGCGGTTATCGCGGGCTAGGCATTCGTGCCACTCATCGACTTGGCGCAGGAGCTTGACCGCGCTGCGTCCCTTCATGGTGTAGTTAGGCTGCGGCGGCTCTCTTTCCTCTGTGGGGACGTACTTCTGGTGGTTGATATAATCGACGATTGGCCCCACCATATCCGGGTCGAGCATCTGGTTTTCCACGAGGAAGAGTACGACCGTGCTCCAGAAGGATTCCTCGGCGAAACCGCGACCCAATTCCGTGGCTACCACGGCCTGAGCCAGCGCCTCGCTGCCCCCTTGCCCCACCACCTGTGCCCAGCGCAGGGCCTCGGTCGCCGTCAGTTCGCTTGGTGCCTCAGCAAAGACATGTGCCATGCGCTTGGAGAGCACAAGCGGCAGGTCGGCCGTGCGGATGTTTTGTCCGCTGCCCACGTGGACGAACCACCCTTGCTGGCGTTGGGCCTGTGGTCCCCAGCCACCGAACCACACCGAATCCAAGCAGGCCGGCACGTCGTAGCGGGTCAATAGGAATCGAACCAGCGCGGCGAATTGCCGCCGGGGGTTGCGGCTGTCTGGCTTCCACTCGGCCGGTGACTGCTGCCAGACGCGGCTGTGCCGCGCCAACGCGCCGAGGGCCTCGACGAAGGTGTTGCCCTCCACCCGCCCCAAGCGCTGGAGAGCTGGCCGCGCGTCGAGCAGGTTGGCCGCGCGCTTCTCTACGTGCAAGAGCAAATCCCGTAGCTGCGCCCGCTGGTTGCCCGCCAAGCCCGCAAAGGCCCGATAGATCAGGCGCAGGACCTCGGTGCGCAGATCTTCCTCGGCGAGGGTTCCGGCCCAGAGCTGGAGGACGAGGTCTTTGGTGCGCCGGCTGTGCTTGCGGCCCTCGTGCAGGACTTGAGTGCTCTGTACTTGCTGGTGGAGCTTGAGTTCCTTGCTGCGCTGGGCTGCGCTTTTGTAGATGGCGTCGCCGATCCCCTGTTGCCGACACCACGTCTGGTAGGCGGCCACCCCGTCTAACCCTAGTTGTGCAATGTGTTGCCTAAAGGCTTCTTCGACTTGGGCGGCTCGTTGGTCGCGCTGGTGCGCCGTGCGCTCTTGCCGCCGCTCCTGCCAAGTCTTGCTCAGGGCTGCGCTAAACCCGTGCTGGCGGCACCAGACCTTGTAGGCTTCAATGGCCTCTAGGCCCAGCGACTCTATATGTGCGCCCAACTCGGCATTGGCACGCGCGGTGGCACCCCGCCGCCGTCCCTTTTTGCGCTTGGGGCGTTTAGCCATTTTGCAAAATCCGCGCTAAGTGATCGGCGGGCGCGTTTCCGCCGCTGAGGATGCCGACAACCTTTTTGCCGGCCAAGGACTCGCGGATTTTCAGGGCTGCGGCCAATGATGCGGCCCCGGCTCCTTCGGCTACCAGCTTGGCCTCCCGCGCCAACAGGCCAATGGCCGCGTCGATCTCCTCGTCGGTGACCAGCTCGAAGCGATCTACGAGTTCCCACATTATGCGCGAGGTCATCGCAAAGGGCACGCGCGTGGCTAGCCCCTCGTGCCGCGTGGCCATGGGGGCCGCCACGTCGAGCCGCCGTTGCTGCCAGGCCCGGTGGCAGACGGGAGCGCCCGCGCTCTGAACGCCGATGATCTCCACGGCTGGGTTCAGGTGGCTCGCGACGAGCGAGAGGCCGCAGATGCCGCTGCCGCCGCCTACGGGCACGATCAGCACTTCTACAGAGGGCAGGTCGGCAAAAATCTCCAAGCCCATGGTACCCACGCCAGCAATCAGCAACGGCTCATTGGCCGAATGCACGTAGCGGCAGCCCGTGCGGCGCGCCACGCGCTCGACTTTTTCGCGCGCCTCGTCGAAATCGCGGCCAAAGAGGCGGACTTCTGCTCCGAGGGTGCGCATGGCCGCTACTTTGGCCGGGTTGCTGGCGCGTTCTGGCCCGTATATGGTCACCGGTGTGCCAAAGAGCTGGCCGGCGTACGCCAGCGACTGGCCGTGGTTGCCGGTGCTCGCGCTGATGACGCCCCGCTGCCGCTCGGCAGGAGACAAACGTCCGATGAGGTTGACGCCGCCGCGCACCTTAAAGGCCCCCACGGGCTGCAAGCTCTCGCATTTGGCGTGGTATGCGCAGCCCAGCATTTGCGAGAGCTTCGAGCAGTGGACGAGCGGCGTCGGTGCCAGATGTGCTCCGACTAGGCCTTGTGCCGCTTCTACGTCGGCGAACGTAGGTAGATTTGTAGTCATGATCGCTCCTAGCGTAGAAAAACCTAGCCCGCAAGATATACCATAGCAAGTAGAGGCGGGTTTCAAACCCGCCCTGTTTAGGTACAGCAACTGGTTGCCCTAATTCTTCTCTCTTGCTATGATCCTCGCACTTGCTACGAAGGGAGGGGTAGCGCGTGAGCACCGAACTTTGGGGACTGGTATTGACGGCGGCAGTCGGGCACGCCTTGTGGAACTTCGCCGCCCGCAAAGCCGCTGGCGATGCGGCCGTAATTTGGCTCTCCTTAGCTATTGGTACGCTAGTCGCTGTCCTGCTTTGCGCGTACACTTGGTGGCAGGGCGCACCGCCGACCCTGTCGTGGCTAGGCGGCCTTTGCCTCGTGGCTACGGGCATTATTCACGGGCTGTACTTCACCCTGCTGGCCAAGGCTTACGAGCACGGCGAAATCTCCCTCGTCTATCCGGTCGCACGCGGATCGGGCGTGGGGATAACAGCCCTAGCCGCGTGGCTGGCCTTGGGCGAAGACATTTCGCTGTTGGGTGCCAGCGGCATTGCCTTGGTCTTGGTGGGGATTTTCTGCTTGGGTGCTCCAGCCTTCAAGCACCAGACGCGCGGCTTGCAGCTCGCCTTGGGTGTGGGGCTGACGATTGTCTGTTACTCGCTGGTGGATAAAATAGGCGTTGGCTACGTGCAACCGCTCTACTACATCGCTGGCATGTGGCTGATCGGCACCCTCGTGCGCGCACCTTGGGTCATGCGCCGGTACGGGGTGGGGCTGCTGACGACGGCCCGCGTCCATTGGCATACTATCGCCCTGATCGGCGTCGGCTCGCTGGGCACGTATCTCCTGATTCTCTACGCCTATACCCAAGGCCCAGTCGGCTACATCGTGGCCGTGCGCGAGTCCTCGGTAGTACTCGGGGCGCTCCTTGGTTGGTCCTTTCTGAGAGAACGGCTCACCCTGCTCAAGGCGACCGGCATCCTCGCCATCGTCGGGGGTTTGGTGCTTATTAAGGCCAGTTGACATGGACCCGCGCATCTTTCCCATCCGCCCACCGTCCGCCGCCCTGTACGGCAAAGTGCTGGCCGCGTCTTTTGCCGCGATCACCGCCTTTTTCGCCGTGCTGACCCTCGCGCTCTACGCGGCCCTTGACCCGGACGGCCCGGTCGCCCGCCTCGCCGCGCCCGTGGCCTTGGGCACGTCTTACGCGCTGCTGCTGATTATATTTTTTTCGGTCTTTACTTGGTTTTATTTTATCGCTCGCCGCACGGATTTCGTCTTGCTAGAGGGGCACCTTCTCATCCGCAACAGCGCTCACGGCAAGCACTTCGTCTATGACGAGCTAAAGGTGGAGGAGGCCCGCGTCGTCGATTTGCCGGTCGCGCCCCAATATCGGCCCGGAGCCAAAATTTTCGCCATCAGCGCGTTCTTTTTTTACGGAGGGGCGTTTCATCTGCGCAGCGGGGAGAAGGCGCACGTTTTCTACACGGGTGCGCCGCGCGCCGTGTATATTCCAACGCACGGTCCATATACCCTCTTGCTCGGCCCGGCCGATCCAGCCGTCTTTTTGCACGCCTTGCAAGAGGCGGCGCATCACCGATCGCTTGTCTAAGAAGCGTTCTTAAAATTCGCGTCGGATGGCTGGTAGCAGTGGCCAGTCCCCGCACCGCGCTTATGGGCACTAACCACTAATCACTAACACCTTTTGGAGGAGATTTCCATGGCCTATCACGTATATGTTTCCAACTCGGGCAGCAACTTTTTGTCGCATTTTCTGATGGACGGAGACACTGGCGCGTTAGAGCCGCAGCCCAATATCGAGCTGGAGGACTCCCCCGGGGCGGTGACCATGCGCCCAGATGGGACACAGATGTTCTTGGCGCTGCGCTCGGCCAAAAAACTGGCCAGCTATGCGGTCGATCGGGAGAAGGGGACGCTGGTCAAGCTCGCGGAGACGAGCCTAGAAGAAGGCCCGCCCTATCTGTTTTTGGACAATACTGGCGCCTTTTTGTTGTCGTCGTACTATGGGTCGGGCCAGGTCGGCGTTCACCGCGTGGCCGCGGACGGCGCGCTCTCGGCCGAGCCGCTGCAAATGCTCTCCACCGCAGTACGCGCCCACAGCATCCAAACCGACCGTGCGAACCGCTTTGCCTTTGTGCCGCACACCAATCCGACCAACGCCATCTTTCAGTTTCGCTTTGACGAGCAAACCGGGCGGCTGACGCCCAATGACCCGCCCACGGTGCAACCGGCCACCCCCGAAGGCCCGCGCCACTTTGCCTTCCACCCGACCCGAGACCTCCTCTATTCGATCAATGAAAACGGCAGCACAGTGTCGGCCCACCACTTCGACCCGGAAGCCGGGACCCTGTCGTCGTTTCAGGTCATCTCGACCTTGCCAGAGGGGTTTGATCGCGAGGCCAACACGACAGCTGAAATAAAAATCGCGCCCGACGGACAGTTCCTCTACGGGTCCAACCGCGGCCACGATTCCTTGGCCCTCTTTGCTATTGGCGACGATGGGGGACTGACGGCCAAAGGACATTGGGCCACCGAGGCGACGCCCCGCTTTTTCGAGCTGGATCCGAGCGGCCACTTCGCCTATGCGGCCGGACAGGGATCGGGGCGGCTGGCCTCGTACCGCATCGACGAGGCTACTGGTGAGCTGACTCCCTTAGAGCAACACGCGGTCGGCAACAGCCCGCTGTGGATTACCTTCGTCAAACAGGCCTAGTAGGGGCGGGGTTTTCGCGCGTCTTTCCGGGCCTGCCGAGTGAAGTACACGTTCCCACTTCACCCATCGAGTTCGCTTTCGCAGTCTTTAGGGCCCGACTCCATTCCTTTTACCAAATGGTCTGTAAATCAGCACGACTCGGCCCTCGAAGTCGCTCAGAGTTGCTTGGCCGCTGTCGAGTCGGTCTAAGAGGAAATCCGGGGCTTTCGGTGCTTGAGCGTCTAGGACTGAAGCCCCCAACACCCTAAACTCGCCCAATGCAACAAAGGTTTGTTCATAACCAACCTCCTTAATGTTGCCGCACGAACTTCTGAATGCGGTGGTCGGTTTGCACTTCCCCCACGTAGAGGTCGCCGCGAGAGTTCATCCAGATGCCGTGGGGACAGCCGAGGAATTCCCCGGGCTGGTCCATGCGCTCTCCCGACCCCCACTGAGCGAGCCATTCGCCGTCGAGGTTGAGAATGCTCACTCGCTGGTCGAGTTCTGCGACATAGACTGTATCCCCGTCGAGGAAGATCGTATCGGGATGGAGAAAGCCGCCCCACTCCTCTAGGTAATTGCCGTCGAGATCGAAGAACTGGATGCGGTTATTCGAGCGGTCGGCCACCATCAGCCGCCCGCGCTGGTCCACGCGCACGCAATGGGGCAGATCGAACTCCCCCGGGCCAGTGCCCGGACGGCCCCACGTCTTGATGAATTCGCCGTCGGGTGAGTACTTGTGGATGCAGGCGTTGCCGTAGCCGTCGGACACGTAGATACAGCCATCGGCGTCGAGCGCTAAGTCGGTAGGTAGCCGGAAGGGCTGCCCCTCCGCGCCTTCTTGGTCTGGAGTCCCCAAGGTCATCAGCAGCTTACCGTCGCGGGTGAACTGGCGTACGCAGTGGGTTTCGCGTTCGACGCACCAGATTTGGTCGCGCTCGTCGATAAATATCCCGTGCGCGTCCTTGAGCGCTTCGTTGCCCCACGAGGCGACGAAGCGCCCATCGCGGTCGAAGACGACCATGGGATGCTCGCTGCGGCTGTACACATAGACCCGATCTTCAGAATCGCAGGCCACGGCTGGAACCCAGCCAAAACGCCAACCCTCCGGCAACTCGAACCAATCCTGCTGCACTGTATAGGTGAATGCTCCGCTGCCTACTAAGGTCATGGGACTCTCCTCTTTACAATTTAGGTGTAAGGGCAACCACGAGGGTTGCCCTTACGGAATACGCCGCAATTTCTCCATTTCGTCGGCGGGCAAAAGCTGTGCGCCGGCCGCGGCGTTGGCGCGGGCTTGGGCCGCCGATTTGGCACCGGGGATGGCCACTGGCGCGGCTGGATGGGAAATGACGTACTGGAGTGCTTTTTCCACCATGGACTCTCCGGGCGCGGCGACTTCGGCGAGGTGCTCGACTTGCGCTAGCTTGGCCTCGAATGCGGCGCGTTGCGGCTTGCCGGCGTTGAAGGACTGCCGCACTTCGTCGGTAAAAACCGACTCCTTCGTGTAGTGCCCAGACAAAAGCCCCTTGGCCAGCGGCCCCCTCACCAGCACGGCAATGCCCTGCTCTTGGCAATAGGGCAAAAGATCGGCTTCGGCTTGGCGGTTGACCAGCGAATAGTCCACCTCCACCACCGAGCAGTCGCCCCGGGCGTTGAAGCGCTGGAGCACTTCTAGGCTATCGGTCGAAATGCCAAAGGCCCGCAGCCGCCCTTCCTCCACGAGCGCGGCAAAAGCATCCAAGTAGATCGATGGGTCGGCGATATTGCCTTCGTGGCACAGCAGCACGTCGTGCCAGTCGGTGCGCAGCCGGTGCAGGGAGGCGTGGGCGCACAGTCGGATCATATCGACCGTGGTTTTGGGTACGCCCTGCCCGGTGCGCGCACCCCAATTGCCGATTTTGCTGACTACAAAAACTTGGTGCCGGATACTGGCCAAGGCGCGCCCCAACCGCTCCTCCGACAGCCCGTTGGGCGTGCCGTAGGACTCGGCCGCGTCGAAGAGATTGACGCCGCAGTCAAAAGCCGTGCGCACAGTATCCCAAGCCGTGGCCTCGTCGATAGGCCCCCACTGGTTGCCGATGTTCCAAGTTCCCAAACCGATGGCCGATACCTGCCAGCCCGTCCGGCCAAATGCTCTGTACAACATTATGTGGTCTCCTTTCCGCGATTCAAGGTAAACGACCGCCTGCGTCGGTCAAGCGGTGCGCGTTGCCGGGGGCCGCCGAGGTTCCTACTTTTCAGAGGTTAGCCCTCCCACCACTGACCGGGGGGCGAGTTGGGGCTGGCCACTAACCACTAACCACTAACCACTTTGGAGGAGGCTATGGAATACTTTGGCAAAGGGTTGTACCTAATTTTCTTCGCGCTAGTCTTCTGGTTCGTCCATCAGGCTCAAGGCCGCGGCCTCAACCGCCTCGTCGAGGACAACCACCGGGCACACAAGAGGGTTCACCGAACCCTAAAGAAGCACCCGGAGGGCGGCACTTGGCGCCAATACAAGCAGTGGATGGAGGACGCAGTATGAGTTTGGAAACTACCAACTTGGGCGCAGGTTGCTTCTGGTGCGTCGAAGCCGTGTACCAAGATCTGCGGGGGGTCGCCAGTGCGGTCTCCGGCTATATGGGCGGCGCGTTGGAAAAACCCACGTACCAAGCCGTTTGCAGCGGCCAGACCGGCCACGCCGAGGTCGTACAAGTACAATTCGACCCCGCGGTCATTAGCTTTGCCGATTTGCTCTACATCTTCTGGCGTACGCACGACCCCACCACGCTCAACCGCCAGGGCGCGGACTGCGGCACCCAGTACCGCTCGGTGATTTTCTACCACAGCCCGGAGCAGCAAGCGATGGCTGTCGCCTCCAAAGCTGCTGCGGACGCAAGCGACCTTTGGGCCGATCCGATTGTTACTGAGATCGCGCCCGCCCGCGCCTTTTGGCCGGCCGAGTCGTACCACCAAAACTACTACCGGCTCAATTCCAACCAGCCCTACTGCTCGATAGTCATCAATCCCAAGATGCAGGCGTTTCGCCAGAAGTTTGCCGACCGCCTCCAGCCGACTGCCTAGGCGTCGTGTCCACCGCCATCAGTCGGCTGCACGCCGCGGATTTTGAAGAGGCCCTCGATGTCCTCAACCTCGCCTTTGGCAAAGCGCCACCCCGGGATTTTGAGGCCATTTTGCCGGCCCTGTACCAGTGCGGGGAAGAGGAGATGAACTGGAATTTTGCCTTGCGCGAAAGCGGTCGCATCCGAGCCGTCGTCGGGCTGTTTCCCCTTGCCTATCGCTGGGGAGGTGAGACCCTGCGCGTGGCCGGCATCGGCGGCGTCTCCTGCCATCCGCACGCCCGCGGCCGCGGCCACATGCAAAAGCTCATGGCCCATTGCGTCCAAGTCGCGCCCGCAGAGGGTTTTCACCTGTCTTGGCTGGGGGGGCAGCGCCAGCGCTACGGCTATTTCGGCTACGAGAAGTGCGGCGTTTACTACCGGCTTACAGTGAGCCAAACCAATGTGCGCCACGCCTTGGGAGCAGCCGATTTTGGGATTGACTTTCGCCCGCTCGTGCGCGAGGACCGCACGCACCTGCAAGGCGTGATCGGCCTGCACGACGCCCAGCCGTTTCGCGGGGTGCGCGCTCCGCACCGCTTCTACGATCTGCTCCTGAGTTGGGGGCACCAGCCCTACGTGGCCCGCTCGCGCGATGGCCGCATGATCGGCTACCTCGTGGCCCAAGCCGACCGGATGTGCATCACCGAACTGTTAGCCGTCAATGAGGGCGAGCCTGAGCTGGACATAGCCGCTGCTTGGGTGCAGCGCCACGGGAATACCTGCTTCGAGTTGCCGCCTTGGAGCCGCCTCCTGCCCAAGCTGGCCCGGCTCTGCGAAGGCGCCAGCGCGTCGAGTTCAGGCAATTGGCAGATTTTCGATTGGGCGACGACGCTCGACGCCTTGCTCAAGACGCGCTCCGCGCTGGTGCCCCTAATGGACGGCGCGGTCGTCGTGGAAATCGCGGGCTACGGCCGGGTCGCGCTGGAGGTGCGAGACAATGCCGCGCAGTGCGTCCGCACTGAGGCTGCAGCCGCGCTGCAAATGGACACTTTCGCGGCCATGCGCCTGCTCTGCGGCCCCCTGCCGCCCTCGCTCGTGTTGCCCCTGCCTCCTGCGGCCGCCCCACTTGAACAGTGGTGCCCCCTGCCGCTTTTTTGGGGTCGCCAAGACGCGGTCTAAGATAGTAGTTAGTGGTTAGTGGCCAGTCCCAACCCGTGGCGGTGAGGAAACCAAATACTAACCACTGCTAAGGCGTCAATACCCGCTCGGTGAATAGCTCGAGAAAGTGCGTCTGCTCAATGTCCACTGCACAGGCTACGGGCCGCCCCAGCCGCTTTTGGTCGCTCGCCAAGGCGCGCTGATCAACTACCAACTGCCCGGCGGTCAGTTCGCCGGTGGTCTCCACGTCCACCCACAGTTGCTGTGTGCAAAAGAGTTGCGGCCACAGGGCCACCCCCAAGGCCACTGGGTCGTGCAAGTGCATTCCGGCAAACCCGTAGTGCGCGAACTCAAAGGCTATCACCGGCTCACACGCTGCTTGGCAAAACGCAGCGCGCGTCCCTTCGCAAGCTTGCAAGGTGGCCTGCTCTAGCCAGACCTGTTCGGTGACGTCCAGCCCCACCAACACCAGATCGGCCGCGGCCGCGAGGACTTGGTGCGCCGCGTGCGGATCGGCGTAGAAATTGAACTCAGCCGTTGGCGTGACATTGCCCGGCACTCGCCCGGCCCCGCCCATGATCACCACTTGACGCGCCCGCCGCAGCACGCCCGGCACCCGTTCCTCGGCTCGCGCCAAGTTAGTCAACGGCCCGGTGGAAACGAGGGTCACCTCTCCGGGGCGCACCTGCAAGGTGCTTAGCAGAAATTCCACCCCGTCACCCGCCGGCGATCTACGCGCCTTGGGTAGCTGGGCCGCGCCCAGTCCCGTCGCGCCGTGTACGTTCGCTGCGGCGACCGCGTCCCGCACCAAGGGCTGTTCGGCACCGGCGTACACTGGAACGTCGGCCCGCCCCGCCCACTGCAATAGGCGCAGTGTGTTGTCGGTCGTCCGCTGCAGCGACACATTGCCGGCCACCGTAGAGACACCCACCAACTCAACCTCGGGCGAGGACAAGGCCAAAAGCAGGGCGAGGGCGTCGTCAACGCCCGTATCGACGTCCATAATCAGAGGCATTGCAGGCAATGTCGCTCGTCTCGCTTATCTTGCGACTTGGGCACTGATGATCAAGTGCTCGACCCAATCGTCCCCAGTGTTGCAAAGCTGGTGCTTGACCTTCGGCGGAATGTGTACCGCGTCGCCCTCGCGCACCTCGTACATCTCCCCGTCGATCTTCATCCGTCCTTGGCCACTGAGGAAGTAGTACACTTGCTCGGTGGCCTCGTGCTCGTGGTAATCACCTTCTAGCCCCCCTTGCAGGCGATGCAGCGTCAGTCCGGAAAATCCCCGGAGTACGGCCTCGTTCTCGTCCAGTCCTTCGGTGCTCTGGGCGCGGAAGATCGACCAGATCAGTTTGGATTGATGCCCGACGACGGGCGTGACGTTGCGCCAATTGCGAATGACCAAAATGTCCTCCTTTGATTCGTGCCAGTGAAGTTCGTCGATCCCCGCCAACGCGGGGACCGGCTTAACATACTAAACGGCAAGCCGCGGACAAAAAGCGCCCTGTTGCCGACGCGCCGTTTACTTAGATTTGTCCCCAAATACCCGTCCCCCCAACCGAGGGAGTAGCTATTATGACTACCGCCTCCATCGACATAGCACCCCTGCCACAAGCCACCTTCGGCAAGACCGACGAACCCGTCCCCTTGCTCGGCTTGGGCACGGCCCCCGGCGGCATGGGCCTAGCAGACGCGGACGCCATTGCGCTTTTTGAGCGGGCCATTGACCTCGGCGTTACCTACATCGACACAGCCCCCGGCTACGAGCGCGCCCAAAGCCAACTCGCCCAGATCGTCCCCCATTGCCGACGCGAGCTGTTTTTGGTCAGCAAGGCCCACACAGCCCACTACCAAGAAGCGCTCGATATCGTCGAAAAGAACTTGGACGCCTTGGGCACCGACCATCTGGACCTGATGTACGTTCACTCGCTGGGCCACTTAGACTTAGAACAAGTGCTGGCTAAAGACGGTGCCCTCGCCGGCTTGCGCGAAGCGCAGCAGCGCGGTTGGACCCGCTATATCGGCATCACTGCTCACCACGCGCCTTGGAAGTCCGCCAAGGTTCTGCGCGAGGTCGAAATTGATGCCTGCATGTTCGCCCTCAACTTCGTCGACTGCCACATCTACAACTTCGAGGAGGCGGTCCTACCCTTGGCCCGCGCCCAGAACGCTGGCGTCGCCGCGATGAAGGTGTACGGCGGGGCTATCGACATGGAGTACGACAAGCCCCGGCCCTCGGAGATGGCCCACAGCGGCTTTGACGATCACGAGAGGGCACTGCGCTACGCCTTGGGATTGCCGGGGGTAAGTCTGGCGGTCATTGGAGTATATAACGAAGAGGAGTTGCTACAGAACATCAAATGGGTGCGGCGCTATGCGCCGTTAGATGCTGGCCAACAGCAGGCACTTCTAGCGCAGGGGCGGGATATAGCCCGCCAATGGGGGCCGCACTACGGGCCGGTGGAGTGAGCCTTAATACAAAACATCAATGGGGAATTTATGAAAATCACCAATGTTAAATCCTTTGTTGCATCAAGCGGCCATTTTTTCGTGAAGGTAGAAACCGATGCTGGCATCTACGGTCTCGGTGAAGGTGGCTTAAGACGGCGTACCCTCGCTTTGGCCGAAGTAGTTCGCTCTTTTGAACCATTTCTCATCGGTGCAGACCCGTTCCAAATTGAACATCTGTGGCAAGTGATGTTCCGCGGTGGCTTCTTTCCTGGCGGGGTCGTCCAAGCCGCCGCAGTGAGTGCCGTAGATATCGCACTCTGGGACATCAAAGGGAAAGCACTAAATGTTCCTGTGTACGAACTTTTAGGCGGACGCACGAGAGACAAAGTCGTCTGCTATCCGCACAACAGCGGCGACGCGATTGATGCCCTCGTTGAGAGCTGTCGCAAAACGCATGAGGCCGGTTGGAAGTTCGTCCGCTGGGGCTTGGCTGATGGGGCAGACAAAGGGACGTTTGAACCCAGACGCGCCATCCGGTACAGTGTCGAGCAGGTGGAAGCCGTTCGCAATGCATTAGGCGGCCATGTCCAAATAGTAGTTGACGTGCATACTCGTCTTGACCCAGCGGATAGCCTCGATTTCTGCAACAAGATGGCTCCCTACGATCCGTTTTTCATTGAAGATCCACTGCGGAGTGAAAACCCAGCCAGTCTCAGGCGGCTCCGCCAACAGACCTCCGTCCCGCTTGCTGTTGGTGAACAATTTGATAGCAAGTGGACATTCAGAGAAGTCATTGAGGAGGACCTGATGGATTACTGCCGCGTTGACCTGTGCATTGCCGGTGGATTGACAGAGGCTCGTAAAATTGCCGGGTGGTGCGAAACGCATTACATCCATCTGGCGCCACACAATCCGCTCGGCCCTGTTTCCACCGCAGCCTGTCTGCATCTCTGTTTAGCATCCTCACTTGTCGGTGTCCAGGAACTCCCACGTGCGCCGATGTCCTCTCTCACCGATGAGTTTCCGGTGCAGGTGCCGTTTGAATCTGGTTACCTCTTACCTCCCGAAGCCCCTGGTCTCGGTATTGAATTCAACGAAGCAGCACTCACCAACGTGTCAACACAGGACTACGGACCACCCACCGGCTATCAGCGCGATGACGGCTCCTACACAAATTGGTAAGGATTTAAAGAATGGGAGCTGCACGTTAAGTTCACAAGAACGCCCCGACATCGAACATGCCGGGGCGTTTTTTTGTGCCGTTGTTTTGCATCACTAAGGATTGGCAACAGTAGTGTTTCCATAAGTGGATTGCACGACATGTTCCATAGAATCGATTTCCTCATCCGCTAGGTCCTTAAAGTGACTTGCGCGTTTTCGTGCGGACAGTCGGCCGTTATTTTGGAGGCAAAAACGAATGAAGAGATCAATCTGTCGGTCGGGCATATCTACGATGTCTTGGATAGCTTGTTTGGTCGCATCGTAGTTGGCTAGGAATGCCAGTTCGCGGGCGAGTTCGGTATCGATAGTCTGATCTATGAAGCGAAAAAGTGCCTCCGCTTGGGGTCATGTCGATGTAGCGGTACCATATAGCGGTATCGTTATGCACAGTCAAGCGTCCATCTTGGTCGAGTGTGTAGTCCACTAGGAACATTAGCTGTCGGGAGAACGCATCGAGGGAAGCGTCATAGTCAGCTATATTCTTTAGCATGACCGCCGATATGGGAAACATAACGCTTTCGGGTGTAAAGCCGCGGCGAGCGAGAATATTGTGAATCAAGAAGCGGTGGATTCGGCCATTGCCGCCCTCAAATGGGTGCAGAAAGGCGAATCCATAGGCGATGGCGGCCGCTTGAATCACAGGTGAGATAGTGCCGGCTTTCATGCGTTTGTGAGTGGCTACCAAGCCTTCCATCAGGTCGGCTAAATCGCCGGGCTTTGGGGCCGGCCACAAAGTGGATATGCTCTTTCTGCCGAGCCACGCTCTGCCCGACGTAATTTTGGGTGATTCGATAGTCGGCATCGCGGAACCGGGCGTCAACGATGCGGTTTTGTAAGTCAATTAACCACGGTTTTCGACAAAAGCCCTCCTGCTCGGCCAGTTGGAGCAGTGCCACGAAGCGTTCGGTTCGGGTTGGGGTGAAGGTGATGTGTTCGATTTCAAATGACGATTTCGTTTCCTTGGTGTACAGGTAGCTGAGCGCGCGCTTCAACAATAATTCTGGAGCATAACGAGACACCACTTGCCGGCATCTCGTATGCAACTCGTCCGTTTCAAAGTTTCGCAGAATATCAGTACGACGAACTGTTGGACAGAACCGGCATTCACCAGGCAGGTTGTCATTGACCCGTTGACGGCGAATTTGTCGAGCAGGCACAACCGTATAATAGGTGTCCGGTTCGAGGAGCTCGATGTAGCTCCCTCGCTTCAAGTCATCTAGCGGGAGTATCTTCCCGGTCAGGAACTCATAGAGAAACCACAAGCACCTGACATACTTCCCATTCGGTTTCGAGAGGACATAGTCGAGGAAATCGTCCTCTGATGCTTTCTGGAACAAGCTGGCGAGAATTGCGAGATTCGTCCCGTCATACTTGAGAGCAAATTCCAGATGGTCGCCCAGTGTTTCCCCAGGCCAGTACTTGGGGGGTAAACTTCTTTGATGATGCCTCCGCGGGAATCGATCCGGTGGGTTCCGCTGGTGATCACCAAGGATGTATGCCAATTCGGGATGACGTCGAGTTCGTACTGTTCAATTAGTGCTGCGTACCCCGCGAGCTTGTACATCTCGTGTTTAGCCATAGCGCGTTATGGTTATTTTTCGGCAAATAGCAAAAAAACACTTACATCCTGTCCACATCGTTTCCCCTTTGTTGGTAGAGCAAGCCAGCGACGATGAGCACAAGTCCTGCTAGGGTCGCCCAGCGAATGGACTCTCCCAGCACAAAGTGAATCAGCACGAGGGAGCAGAACGGGGCAATGAAAATTAGATGGCCGACTTTGGAAGTGTTTTCCGCGTAGCGCAGTGCCCACTGCCACAAGACATACGCAATTCCCATCTCGAAAAGGCCGATGTAAGCCGCCCCCAACAAACCCGGCCAAGCAGGTACGCGCCACGGTCCCAAAAGCAGGACACAGCCGAGCACCAGCGGCAGCGACAGAGCGAAATTGAGGAAAAGCCGCACTACGGGATCGCGTCGGTCGCGGGTATTGTAAATCCAATAGAAGGCCCATACTACCGTACTGCCCAGCGCTAGGGCCACCCCAAGCGGATTGGAAAAGCGCAAGGTCCAGATTTCACCGCGAGTGGAGATGACTAATACGCCCGCATAACAGATCAAGCCCGCGGCCAGATCACGTCGGCCGATTCGCTGTCCCAAAAGCGGAATGGAGAGCCAAGTCAGAGTCAGTGCCCAAGTATAATTGAGTGCCTGCGCTTCTTGGGCGGGCAGCAGTTGGTAGGCTTTGAAGAGGATAAGATAGTAAAGCAGGGGATTTAGCGCTCCTAGCACCAGCGAGCAAGCGCAGTCAGTCGGCCGGCTCCTAAGTATCTGTCCCCCCTTTCCCTGCGCGACCAGCAGCATCCCCAGCGCCCCGGTCGAAACGCAACTGGCCCAAAACAGCAGTTCGGCGTAGTCCATATAGCGGAGCGCGATCTTGAACGCCGACGCCACGGTGGACCACAGCAACACCGCGGCCAACCCGTAGAGATAAGCCCTTTTCTGGTCGGCAGTCGCCACCGCGCACCCGCTAAAACTGCGCGACCTGTTTAGGGCCAATGTCCACGGCTTGGGCCAGCGCGTCGAAGCTCTGTTTTAGCAGCGCAAAGCGCACCGCTGCGTAGGCTGGATCGTCCCAGCGGTTGTCGAACTCGCCCGGATCTTTCTCTAGGTCAAACAATTCGCCCAAGGTGCGGTCGTGATAGCAGACCAGTTTGTAGCGCCGGTCGCGGATCATCGTCCCGTAGGTGCCTTGCAGATGTTCCCGACCCGGTGCGTCCGGGTTTAGAGCGCGGTAGTACTCGCTGCGGACGTAGGCGCGGTGTGTCTGGGCTTGGCCGGTCAGCAGCGGCCACAGCGAGCGCCCCTGCATCCTTTCGGGCGCGGGGACCTCAGCCAGTTCCAGCAAGGTCGGAGCAATGTCCAGCAACTCGACTAGCGCATCGCAGACGCGCCCTTCCTGTACGTGTCCCGGCCAGGAGCAGATCAATGGCACCCGCACCAAGCACTCATAAAATCGGCACCCCTTGCCCACAAGCTGGTGATCGCCCAACAGCTCGCCGTGATCCGAAGTGAAAATCACGAGGGTATTCTCGCGCTGGCCGCTTTCTTCTAAAGCTTGGATCATGCGCCCTACATTATCGTCGATCAACTCAATCATCGCGTAGTACGCCGCCATGACCTCCTTGGCCTGAGACAAGCCAATAGACGCGGCTCCGTCCACTGGACCCAGTTTTGCATGGGCTTGGGGGTCTTTTTCGCTCCACAGCGGATCGGGCAACCCCGCAGGGTCGTAGCGGTCCAAGTACGCGTGCGGCGGGTCAAAGGGCGCGTGCGGGTCGAACATGTTGACGCTCATCAGCCAAGGCGTGGTGCGCTCCTCGCGCATAAATTCGATTGCCTTGTCTGCACACCAAGTCGTCTGGTGCAGCGCGGGCGGCATCTGGGCTGGATCCTCGCGCAGTTCGGCTAAAGTGCGGCCTTGAGCGCGGACCCAATCCGCGTAGGCGTGGCCTTCGGGCCACTGGTCGCGCGAGTCGTGGCTCCAGTGGAAGACGCGATAGCCGTCGTCGCTGCGCGGCTCGATCCGACCGTGTGCACCGGCTAGATGCAGCTTGCCGGCCAATCCGCAGTCGTAGGACGCGGCGTCGGCCAGCAGCTTGGTGATCAGCGGGGCCGCGCCGGCCCAGTAGGCATTGCCATTAGTGCAGCCGTGGACGCTGCTCGGATACATGCCGGTGAGGAAACTAGCGCGGCTCGGGGTGCAGATCGGGCTTTGGCAGAAGGCGTGGGTAAAAGCAGTGCCCTCGCTGACTAGGCGGTCGATGTGCGGGGTGCGTATGTGCTCGTTGTCCAGCGCGCCAATCGTATCGTAGCGCTGCTGGTCGGTGCAGATCCAGAGAATGTTCGGACGCATGGTTCTGTCTCTCATCCTGTCTATGCGTTAATCTAACGGATGGTACTCACTTGGTCTGAAGAGGGGTCCGTGGTTAGAGGTTAGAAGTAAGTAATCCGCTTAAGGAATGAGGAGTGAGTCCCTGCCGAATCCCCGCTCCCCTCTTTTCTCCTCTCATCGAAGGAGTGCGTAACATCAGTAATCTAATGATATCCAACGCTATCAACGCCCTCGTCCTCGTCCTTGCTCTCGCCGGATCGACTTTGGCCGGCGACGGAGAAGTCCGCGGCATCACCATCTCCACGCACGGCATCGGCCGCGACTGGGGCGCTGACGCCATCGTGCCGACGCTAGAAGATATTCGCGCCGTTGGTGCCAACTGGGTGGCGATCCACCCTTACGCCAGCATCCGCGCCGACGGCACACTCCGGTGGTCGGACATCGATCCAGCCGACCCGCCAGCCCATATCGTCCGCCCCATCCGCGAGGCCCACCGCTTGGGATTGCGCATTTACATCAAGCCCCATATCGCCTATTGGCGCTCGCCCTTCTCTTGGCGGGGCGAAATCGCCTTTACACGCGCCGAGGATTGGCAGCGGTTCTGGCGGGGCTATCGGGAGTGGATCGGGTTGTTGGCTACCGTCTGCCGGGAGGCCGATGGCTTCGTCGTCGGCACCGAACTCGACCGCATGTTGGCCTTTGAAGAGGAATGGCGCGCACTCATCGCCGAGGTACGCCAGCGCACCGCCGCGCCCCTGACCTACGCGGCCAATTGGACCGACTATCGCCAAGTGCCCTTCTGGGACGCCCTCGACGTCATTGGCATCCAGGCCTATTTCCCCCTCACCGTCGATCCGGCCTATGACGAAGAAGATATCCGCGCTGGATGGGCGGAGCGCATGAGGGAACTGCGGGTCTTTGGCGAGCAACACGACCGCAACATACTCTTCACTGAACTGGGCTACAACCAGTCGCACCAAGCACCGCTCGCGCCGTGGACATACTCGGTGGACGGCGAGGACGCGCTCCCCGTCCAGGTGGCTTGTTTGCGCACCGCGCTGGCTGCCATCGCCGAGGAGCCGCGCGTCGTTGGTGCCTTGCTGTGGAAGTGGTTTCCGCATCCGCGTCCGGTCGGCCGCAACTTCCAGCTAGCGATCCCGCCCATCAAGTTCGTCATTGCCGAGGCATGGCTCAGCCCACAATAAGCCCGGTTCCGCGCAGCAAGGTCTCCTGTACCAAAAGCTCGTGGTCGAGCGAGCGGTCTGGCCCGTGTTCGCCCTTGAGCACCCTTAGAAAAGACGCCAATTCCAACTCGTAAAGTCCCTGCCGCGAAATTCCTTTAAAAGGCACCATCTGTACGCCCTCTGCATAGCCGTCGGCTGCTTCGGTCAGGCAGAGCCGGATGGCGTGGCCCGGCTCAAAAGGCTCGAGTAGAATCGCGCTGCCTCGCTCTCCATAGACCTCAAAACGCCGCGCCATCGGCTGCGGCTCCATCGCCGCAATATCGACCCAAGCCATGGACCGCTCGTATTCAAAAACCCCGAGCGTGTTGTCCTGAAACGCGGCCACGACTCCAGTGTCGTTGCGCAGAAAGGTCGCGACCTTCTCAGGCCGCCCCAAAATCCACACCACTTGGTCAAGCATGTGCCCGGCCAGATCGTAGAAGATGCCGCCGTGGTGCCCGGCGGCGATTACTTCGCGCCCGGCTTGGGTGATGTTGGTGGACATGTGGGCGCGCACTGAATAGATATCACCTAAAAACCCCGACCGCGCCCACTCCGCAATCTGGCTGAAGCCGGGATGGTAGCGCAGCATAAAGCCCATTTGCACTTGCAGATCGGCGGCCCGCGCCTCAGCTACGACCCGCTGCCACTGCGCCCAGTCGTCCCCGGCTGGTTTGTCGTACCACACGTGCTTGCCGGCTTGGACGATGCGCTCGGTCTGGTTCAAGCTCTCGTCGTTGCGCCCCTCGGAGGCGACGGCAACAATGGAGCTATCGCCGAGCAACTCTTCTTCTCTGTCCAAGAAGCGGACCTGCCGATAGGGTTCGTCGCCGGCAACTTGCCGACGGCGCTCGGCATCGGGTTCGTACAGGCCGACGATTTCGACCTCGGGATTGTCGAGCATTGCCTTGAGCTTACCGGCGGCGTGACCGTGCTTGGTGCCGTATTGCGCCATGCGGATCATGGGGTCTCCTAGCGGAAAAATGCGTTGCGATTGGGTGAGACCGTTCTTAATGGATGCGAAGGGGAACGGCGCACCCTTTTGCCGTATTCGCGTACGCCTAGATGAGCAAGGCTGCTCTATCCGCACCCCTACGATATTTGGTTTTCAATGGAAATTTTTCTGGATGTTCGATCGATTCTATGCTCAGGTCTACATACAAATCCGGCCAGTAAAAGTGACCGGGCGTAGGCTGCTCGACTTGGAGGATGTTCCCAACCGGAACCTCTTTGAACCAAGGAAAATCCTCATAAGAAAGAAAAAATTCCCGCTCACCGACGAGAAGCCATATCCCATGAGTCGATATATTGGTTACTTCAACGTCCGAAGCTATTTTGCCAAGCTGTTCTGAGTCCATCGTAGTGCTCCTCAATTTCCCTAAGTCGGGACTGCGACAACCTGTAGTTGCGGGCCAACTCAATCTGTGGTTCTAGCCAAAACTTTGCCTCCCCATCGCCGCAGTAGATGTGAACGTGCATTCTTGGTTCCTCACGAGAGAAAAAGTAGAATCGATAGCCACGTTCCCTAAATACCGTCGGACTCATCGTTGTTGAGAAAAGGGGTTCGAACGATCTATCTGCTGCAATTCTCGCTCAATGTGGGCCAGAGCACGATCATCCAACGTGGCTCATGCCTGCTTCGCGTTCGAGAAAGGCCGTCAGGTCTGGATCGGCATCCAAGTCGATCAGATTAGCGGAGCGACGCAGTTCTATGAGCAGTCTCCCCTGCAATTTGAAGAATTGTTTCGCCGGACAGCCGCGGACGGCAAAGTCAATGTCTGAGCCGGGCCGTCCGCGTCCCTCTGCTACGGAGCCGAACAGGTACACCTACTGACAGGAGGATCGCCACTTCGCGGCCACATCGCGCTTAATGCTGTCTGGAACGCCCTGCAAACTCACTTTTGGACTCCTTACTTAATTTCCATCTCAGCGGCCCATCCACCCGCCATCGACGATTGCGATGGCCCCATGCACGTAGTCGGCTGCCCGCGACGACAGCCATACCACCGCGCCTTTTAAGTCGTCCGGCGTGCCCCACCGACCCGCCGGAACCCGCACTAGTAGCTGCTCGTTGCGCACCGGGTCGTCGCGCAGGGCCTGATTGTTGTCGGTGGCGATATAGCCGGGGGCAATGGCATTGACGTTGACTCCGCGACCGGCCCACTCGTTGGCCAGTGCCATCGTCAACTGCCCGATCCCGCCCTTGGCCGCGGCATAGCCCGGCACTGTGATTCCGCCTTGGAAGGTCAGCACCGAAGCGGTGAAGACGATCTTGCCTCGACCCCGGGACAGCATCTGCTTGCCGAATTCCCGCGCCAGCACGAACTGCGCGTTTAAGTTGACCTCAATGACGTGGTCCCAATCTTCGTCTCCATGGTCTTCAGCCGGAGCGCGCCGAATCGTACCGGCGTTGTTGATGAGGATGTCGATTGGGCTGACCTCGGCGTTGACCTGCTCGACGAAGGCGCGGACCGCCGCCCGGTCGGCAAAATCGCAGGCATAGCCCTTGAAGTGCTTGCCGCGCTCGGCAATATCTTTGCCGACCTCGGAGTCTGCTTCGAGTGAGGCGCTGACGCCGACGATATCCGCTCCGGCCTCGGCCAATGCTTGTGCAAACCCGCGCCCGATGCCTCGGCGACACCCGGTGACCAGCGCCGTTTGGCCGTCGAGCTTAAAAAGATCCAAGATGCCCATGCTATTCCCCTTGAGTGTCGATTAAAATTTTGACCGCGTCCGTGCCCGCTGCCAGCCGGGCAAAGGCGTCGGGCAGCGCGTCTAAGGGAAGGTGCTCGGTAATCAGCTCGTTTAGCGGCAGTGCGCCGCTGGCCGCCAGCTCGATGGCGCGGTCGTAGTCCTCGGGCTCGTACACCCGCACCCCGCACATCTTCAACTCGCGCCAGAAGAACTGAAAGAGATCGACTTTGGGTGCGGTAGCAAAGATCGCCACTACCACGATCCGCCCCCGGACTTTGGCGAGCTTAGTCATCACCTCGGCCCCCGCCGGCGAGCCAGAGACCTCAAAGACCGCGTCGGCCCCGCCTCCCTCGGTCCAAGCTTCGACGTGGACGACCAAGTCCTCCTTTAGCGGATGGACGGTTTCCAGCCCCAGCGCGTGCGCCGCCTGCAGCCGATAGGCATTGACCTCGGCCACCCGCACCTCGGCCCCCGCGTGCTGCGCCACCAGCGCATTGAGCAAACCGATCGGCCCGCCGCCGATCACCACCACCTTCTCGCCCGGCACCACCTCGCCCAAGCGCACGTCGTGGCAGGCGACCGCCAGCGGCTCGACTAGAGCACCCAACGTCAGGGGCATGTCGTCTGGCAGGCGGTGCAACGTATGGGCCGGCACCGTCCACGACCCCTGAAAGGCCCCTGGACTGTCGATGCCGATAAAATTTAAGTTCTGACAGATGTGGCCATTGCCGGCTTTGCAGGCTGTGCATGCGCCACAAGCCTCTAAGGGGCGCACTACGACCGAATCGCCCGCGGCCCAGCCTTCGACATCGGCCCCGACTTCCGCTATCCGTCCCGACATCTCGTGCCCAATGACTTGGGGCATGTCGATCCGGCGGTCCTGATGGCCGAGGTAAATGTGAATATCCGTGCCGCACACCCCGCAATAGGCCACCTCGATTCGCACCTGACCCGCATTAGGGGATTGCACTCGGCACTCGCCGATTTCGACCGTGCGGTCGCCGCAGTAGTAGGCCGCCTTCATCGCAAATGCCAGTCCGCGTCTTTGAGTGCCTCGTAGATTACGCCGCCCTCCACCTGCTCGGGCATGGGGATGCCCAGCAAGTAGCACAGCGTCGGCGCGACATCCACCGCCCGCACCTGCCGCCTGAGCGCCAGCCCTTGCTTTACGCCGGCACCGGCTAGCACGAACGTGCAGTGCTGCCCGCCGATACCGAGCGTGGCCGAGGGTAGCTGCTTGCCGTGCGCTCCGTCGTATTCGGGACGCAGCGCATAGACTACATCGCCGACAAGATCACCCGACAGATTGACCATTTCCGCGTCTTCCCGCGTCAGCGCGAGGGCAAAAGGACCGCGCCCGGTCTGCGGATGGCGATAGGCTTGGAGGGCTTCGATGAGGTCGAGCCGCGTTTGCTCGTAGGCGCTTGGCTCGACGATCCCGGTAGGCTCGCGCCCCTTGAGATTGAGAAAGATGTGGACCAACCCCACATTGGCCGCACGCGTCCGCTGCCAGTCGATCTGTTTTTTCTTTGCGTCTGCATAGACCAAAAAGCCCGCCTGCTCCAGCACCTCGGCGATGTCAACGGGCTGGTGCTGGTTGGGGGTGCCGCCGTGGTCGGAGACGACCGCAACGACCGTGTCGTCGTCGGCTAACTCGACGATGCGATCGATCATGCGATCGATGGAGGCGTAGGTCTGGGCCACGCCTGCTTGGCAACGCGCCAGCGTGTGCGGGTCGGCCCCGCTGCACTCGTCGGCCTGCGACAAGAAGAAGTGGCTGGTGTAATCCGAGGCGTGGGTTTCGATGAACAAAACGTCCCAGTCGTTGCTCTCCGTCAGGTAGAAAGCCACATCGGCCAACCGCTGGTGGTGGAAGTCCAACAGTTCAAAATAGGTCGCGTCATCGACTACGCCCAAAGCGTCTCGCCCTGGATTCTGCAGGAAATTACCGACATGTTCGTCAATTTGCTGCGCCACTTCCTCCGGCTGCGTGTAGCCGATCGCCGGCCAGACCTGCGGCACAAAAAGCTCGAAGACATCGCCTGCTGTGCTCAGACTGACGAGCTTCATGCGCACGTAGCCGGCGAGGGTTTGGCCGTCGATCTCAAAGTCGTCTTTCCACCACTCGGTCCACTGGCCCACTGCCAGCTCGGCGACCCGATCGCCCGCATCGCGGCTGCGGCAAACGAGCAACCGGTCATAGCCTTTGTCGGCCGAGGCGTATATTAGGCCGTAGAAATGCTTAGGCGTTCCCTGTTGGCTTAGGTGCATATCCGGCCGCCCGCGCTTGAGCGGCTCGATGACCAGCACCACTTCTTTGGGCGGCAGCGCGGAGGCGGGCGCATCTTGCCATCCTTCCGCCGGGACGATCTCCACCGGATCGACGCTGCGCACCTTTTGCAAGGCGCTTGGATCCAAAGTCTCCGGGTCGCGCGGCCCGCCGATCGGCCGGGGCGTCCAGCCGCCGCCGACAAAGAGATGGTATCCGGCGATCTGATGCACATTGGATACCCCCGGCCCGGTGCCCTCGACTTGGATGCCGGTTTGCACGGTCGGCGGCCACGACATTTCCCACTTGACCAAGATTGGCTTTTTACCGACCCGCTCGACTGTGTTCCACAAGTACTCGGCCTGCGAGAGCTGGGTGTTGATGCCCCACACCGTCTCGTCGAGCCGCCCACCTAATTTGCGGATATTGAAGTCCATGACCTGATGGGTTCCCGCCCAAGCCCCGGTCGAAGTTGCCGTCCAGCCGGGAGGCGTCAGGGTTGGAAAAACTCCGATCATGGGCCTTTTGACGCCCCGCGCTATGAGCTGACCCAAGTGGGGCATGTGACCTTGGTCCACCATGTGTTGCACCAACTCCATGGCGGCACCGTCCATGCCAATGACGATGGCTTTTCGTGCCGGACTCTGCATAGTGTTCTCCTATAGTTAGATTCCTAAGCGCTCGTACTGCTCCAGCGGAGCTTCGCACGCTTCCATCTGCTCGCGCAACAGCCGCTGCATCCGCTGCTCCAGTGCCGCGTTGGCGAGCGGCTCGGCCTGCTGGGGATCGCGCTCTAGGTCGAAGAGCAAGGTCCCGTACTCGTGCTGCTTGCTCCGCGTGTGTCCTTGCGTTCGCAGCAGCCGACAGCCCTTGCTGAAACCAAACGGCTCGGCTAGCTCCACGCCGGCAAATTCATCGACTGAGAATGAGCTGCGCATGTGCGTGGGCATGAGCGTGTAGTTGTACAGGGGCTGGTTGTCGGGTCGGGTGGGCGCGCGCATGTACACGTAGCGGCCATCGGTGACGTTGACCTGCCCGCCGTGGTTGCCGAAAATGGCGGCCTCGCGCACGGGTGAGTCGCTCGCGCAAACCTCGCGCAGGCTCTGGCCGAGCATGTCCGCGGTCGGCTCCATCCCAAAAAGGTCTAGCAAGGTCGGCCCCAAGTCGAGCGATGGCTGCACCAAGCTCTGCCGCCGCTGGCCCGTTTGGCCGCAGCGAGGATCCCAGACGAAAAACGGCGTGTTGGACAGCTCGCGGTACCAAGGCATCTGCACCTTGGCCCACAAGTCGTGCTCGCCGAGTAGGAAGCCGTGGTCGGTCCAGACCACGAGCATGGTGTCGTCCCACAGCGCTAGCCGGTCCATCTCGTCGAGGATGTCGCCGAGCCGGGCGTCGCACATGCTCAGCAGCGATGCGTAGTGGCCTCGGCACTGATCGACGAGGGCTTGCTCTTCGGTCACGGAGCCGTAGGTCGGCCAGTCGAACAGCAGGGACGAGCGGTTCTTAAAAAGCGCTGGGTAGAGGTCTTGATACTGACGCTGGGTGAAAAAGGGCTCGTGCGGATCAAAAGTTTCAATCTGCAAAAACCAATTGTCTTCGGCTTGGTTGCGGCGGATGAACTCGACTCCGGCTTTGAAGGTCTGGGTTTGGGGCTGGTCCTCCTCGCGGCGCATGTATTGCCGGTTGACGCGGTCTTGGCGATGCCACGCACCGCGACCCGCATTGCTTCCGTGCGCTTCTGTAGGCGGCGGGTCGGCCACCTGCCCGATCCACGGATCGCCCTCTTGGCCGCGGAAGAACTGCCAAGTGCTGTACTGGGTGTGGTACGTGGCCCCGCCGGCCTCCCAGTAATGGTAGTGGTCGCTGATGAGATGTGACGAAACCCCGGCGTCGCGCAGCATTCGCGGCACGGAGTCGTCGAAAGGCTCCAGCGGCCCCCAAGAGCGGTGGAGAAAGTTGGGCCGCCCGGTGTGCAAATCGCGGCGCGCCGGCATGCACGGCATGGAGCAGACGTAGCTGGTGTCGAAAGTGAGAGACCGCTCGGCGAGCCGCTGGAAATTGGGCGCGTGCGTCCAGTCGCAGCCATAGGGCGGCAACATGTGCCGGTTGAGCGAGTCGAACATGACCATAATTGCCTTCATACATTCACCTCGTGGAGGAGTTGGACGGCCTGTTGGCCGCGCTCGGACTCAGGATCGCGCCGCGCAATGCGCCGCAATTGGTACAAGGCCCGCTCGTCGCCGCCGCGCGCTAAGGATAGGGCCTCGGCAAACCCTTGATCCCCCCAGCGGGACAACTGCGGCACTACCTCTAGGTCTAGGGCTTGCCAATAGTACTGCAACTCTTCGCGTTGCCAGCCCGCGTAGCAAGCTTCCCAGTTAAAGCCGGTGACGCCAGTCAGGTGCGGCTCCAGCATGTGCCGCGCAATCGGCTCGTCCCGCGCTTGATAGCGGTTGTCGAGCGAAATGCGCAGGCGATCTTCCGTGTAGTTGGGCAGAGCTTGGTGGACGGTTAGGCTCGGAAAGATCAGCGCGTCTCCGGCTTCGTAATTCGCGCTGAGCCAGCGCCCGGTCAGCTCGGATTCATCTACGGTCAAGCCGCCAGCCCCCAACGAGAAGTGGTGCTGGCGCACCTTGCCGATTTTGTGCGACCCGGGCAGCACCGCCAGCCCCCCCAACTCCAACGGGCAATCGCCCACGGGTGCCCAGAAGGTGTAGGTGTTGAAGCTGCCTTGGAAGTGGACAAAGTCTTGGTGCTTGGGCGTGGTGTGCTCGGTGTATTGGGGAAACCACAGCCGGGCGATCTTCTGCGGATGCGGCAACACCGGGCCACCGACGACTTGCTCCATCACGGCTAAGACCTCCGGCCAATGCCCGGCTTGGTGAAAGGCCTCCAAGCGGTACACTCGGTGATATACCTCGGCGTATTCGGGATCGCCTTCGGTACACTGCGCCCCGATCCGCGCAATGCAGTCCATGGGGTCCGTGCCAGCGACCAGCCACCCGGCCTCCATCAACACCTCGGCCACCTCTTGCCGCAGGGATAGCAGCTTGTCTTTGGCCATGATCTGCCGCAAAAAAATGTACCCTTGTTCGTCCAGACGTCGTCGCAGCTCAGCGCGGTCCCCGAGGGCCTCGTTGGCCTCTTGTAGCAGGCCGATTTCACTGGCGTCTTTTGCTGTCATCAGGCTCGTCCTTGCACCGCTGGCTCCATGTCGTTTCCCCGAAATCCGGCCACGACGATGTTGTTGTTGCGCTCCAGCACGTTGTCTTGGTCGATGCGATGCGGGTTGTCCTCAGCTCGCCCCACTGGCCGCAGCCTCGTGCTGTGATAGCCAAAGCGCACGGACTTGCGCCAAGAGTCCGTGCGGTTGCAATCCGACCAGTGGATCGTCTGGTAGCTGAAGAAAATCATGTCGCCGCGCTCTGCCGGCACGGCAATGCTGTCGAGGCGGTCGGGATGGAATCGCTCCGGCGGCAGGTGCGGGGCTGTATCCGGCCCCAGCACGTGCTCCAGCGGCCCCTGCTTGTGGCTTTCTGGCACGACCATCAGCGCACCGCTTTCCAGCGGCGTGTCGTCTAAGTGCAGCAAGCAGTCCACGAAATCCGGCCCGTCGTGCGGGTAGAACGGATAGTCTTGGTGCATGGGGAAAGGCGTGCCTTTCTCCGGCGGCTTGGCGTGCAGGACGGTGTGGTGCCACTGCACCGGCCCATCGATGAGCTGCCGCACGCAGGCGAGCATCGCCTCGTGGAAGAGGACTCGGCCCCAAGCGGCCGAGTAAAAGTGCGGGTTGTGCATGAAGACCGCCCGCGTGTTGAGCCGCTCTTCTTCGTCGAGGTAGCGATCGCGCCAGGGGCCGACCCAGCCGATGGTCTCCTGCCCCCACTGCTCGATCACTCGCACCATCTCCGAGGCTAGCTCTTCGGCTTCCTCGGGCGTGAAAAGCTGGGCCACCTTGAGATAGCCCTGTTCGCGGTAGTGCGCTACCTGTTCCTTATTCAGCATGTCTAGCTCCTTTCTTCTTCGGCCCTCTTTTGCAGGGCGCGCATGTAAGCCAATGTATAAGCCGTACCCAGCCGCCCGTCGTCGCCCATCTGCGGGATGTGGTCCGGGATCAAGGTGCCGTCGTACCCAACTTCGGCCAGCGTCCGCATGGCCTGATACATATCGAAGTATCCGTCATCGACAAAGGTCTCGACAAAGTGGGGTAGCGGCTGGTCAACGTTGCGGTAGTGGACCTTGAATATCTTGCCCTGCCCGCCGAAATAGCGAATCGTCTCCACCACATCGCGGCCCATAGCCTCGCCCCCCTCCAGCCAGCAGCCGATGCACAAGCACATCCCCACGTTGGGGCTGTCGGCGATTTCGAGGGCGCGTTTGTACCCGTCAAAGCTGCTGAAAATGGGCCGCGGGACCCCGCCCAACAGCACCCCGGGCGGGTCGTCCGGGTGAATGCCAATGCGGACGCCAGCCTCCTCGGCGACCGGCGCGACTTCCTTGGCAAAGGAGGCGAAGTTGTCCCACAGCTCTTCCTCGGTGTATTCGCGGCCGTGCGTCAGCCCCTCGCCGGTAAATCCGCCGCCGGAAGCCTCGGCGAGCCGCGCCATGTCAAAGGCCCGCGCCCTAGAGCCGCCGCGGGTCCGCTCCGGCGGTGTGCTCCACACGCTATTGGCCATGTGCGCGTATGTCGTATAGGGAATGTCGGCTTGGCCCAGGTTGCGGATGTGCGCCTTGTACTCTTCTACTTTCTCGTCTCGGTTGGGCAGGTTGAGGGTGATCGCATCCACGTTGTGGACGCTGCCATTGCCCAGTCCATAGAGCTGGATGCCGCCGCGGGCAAAGTGCGCTCGGCGGCTGCGATAGTACTCGGGGCTGGCCTTGGCCGGATCGACCCAAGTCACTGCGTATTCTACGCCCATTTGCCGCACAAAGGCCATTTCTTCGTCGCTCGGCTCTGGGGGCATCTGGGCCGCGACCTTGAGGCCGGGCGCTATTTCCATGTGGCTTTTGACGGCCATGATGATCTTCCTTTCGCTCCAAAGGGCAGGGATGGGATTGCGCGGCAAATCTAAGGCCCGAGCCGTGCGCTATCAACCGAGGAGCGCAAGCGGCAAATTAAATACGTCGCTATACTTTGGGAGCGGAAGGGGTGCGCGTAAAATGCAGAATAAACTCATGCAGCGTCCGGCCCCAATCGTCACGCTGACGACGGATTTCGGCTGCGGCGACTACTATGTCGGTGCGATGAAGGGGGTCATCCTGCGCATCGCCCCGGAGGTCCATATAGTGGATATTTCCCACCAGATTCCGCCCCAAGACGTGCTTGCCGCTGCCTTTGTCTTGCGCCACGCCGCGGGCGAATTCCCGCCCGGCACCGTGCATGTAGCCGTCGTCGATCCCGGCGTAGGTACCCAGCGCCGCCCCCTCGCCCTCCAGAGCAGCGGCCACTTGTGGGTGGGGCCAGACAACGGCCTCTTCAGCTTCGTCCTCGACCGCGCCGACAGCCAAGTTCACTCGATCGCCCGACGCGACCTCGGCCGACTCGACCCGAGCAACACCTTCCACGGCCGCGATCTCTTCGCTCCGCTGGCCGCTCACCTCTGTTGTGGCTTGGACCTTGCTGCCGTCGGGCCGCCAGTGGCCGACCCGGTGCGCTTAGCCGAATCCGCACCTTGTAAATCGGCTAGCCGCATCACCGGCCACATCGTTCACATTGACGGCTTCGGCAACTTGGTGTCCAACATTGCGGCCGCCGACATGGCACCGTGGGGCTTTGCGCTGCGCATCGGCCTCGGCGCGCACGTACTCACGCAGCTTTGCAGCACGTACGAGGATGTCGAACCGGGCGCTCCCCTTGCCTTGATCGGCAGCGCCGGTCTGTTGGAAATTGCGGTCAACCGCGGCCATGCCGCCCGTCAACTGAACGTGCAACGCCGCGCTCCCCTCGTCGTCGAAAGGCTCTGAAAAAGAAAAATTATGTCTAGCGCTCCGCTCATCGTCGGCATTTCTGGAATTCGCGGCCTCGTCGGCCAGTCGCTCACCGACGAGGTCGTCGCCCGCTTTGCCGCGGCCTTTGGCACCACCTTGACGCTGGGCGCTACCGTTGTCCTCGCCCGCGACACGCGCCCATCTGGAGCGGCTTTTGCCCAAGCTGCGGCCGCCGCATTATGCCAGACAGGTTGCCGCGTCGTCGATTTGGGCACGTGCTCTACGCCCGGGGCCAAGCTGATGGTCGCCGCGCTCAATGCCGAGGGCGCAATTATCATCACCGCCAGCCATAATCCGGCCCGGTGGAACGGCCTCAAGCTGGTGCGCGCCGACGGCGTCTTCCTCAATGCGGAAGAGGGCGCGCACGTCGAGGCCCTCTTCCACGCGGGCCAGTTTCGCTGCGCCGCGTCCGGTGCGGTGGAAACGCGCGACCCGGACTCCGTAGTGGCGCGCCACGTCCAGCGGATTGTGGACTACGTCGATGCCGCGGCCATTCGCCGGGCCGGGTTCAAGGTGGCCGTCGATCCCTGCAATGGCACGGGGGCCTTGTTGGTCCCGAGCCTGCTGGACGCCTTGGGCGTCGAAGCCATGCTCATCAACGCACGGCCCGACGGCAATTTCGCCCACGACCCGGAGCCGGTGCCCGCCAACCTCGTCCAGCTCGGCCAGGCCGTGCGCAATGGCGGCTGCGCCATCGGCTTTGCCATTGACCCGGACGCCGACCGCGTCGCCTTGGTCGATTCGAGCGGCGCACCCGTAGGCGAAGACTACACGCTCGCGATTGCAGTGCAAGCGGCGGCGGCGCGGCAGCCCGGTCCGGTCGTCACCACCCTCTCCACCTCGCAGGCCGTTACGGACGCGGCCGCTGCCCACAACTGCCCGGTCTTTCTCACGGCGGTCGGCGAAGTAAACGTGGTGGAGAAGATGATAGCCGAGCGAGCCGTCATCGGCGGCGAGGGCAATGGCGGCGTCATCGTCGCCCAAGTTGGCCCCAGCCGCGATGCGGCCGTTGGCTTGGCTCTAGTTCTAGAGGCGATGGCACGCACCGGACGATCCCTCGAAGAACTGATCGCCGCCCTGCCCAGCTACGCCATCGACAAGCGCAAAATTACTTGCACCCCAGAGCAGCTAGCCGCTGCCCTCGCCGCCCTGCGCGGACGCTACCCCGAGGCGTATGTCCACCCGGTGCGCGATGGTTCCAAGCTCTACCTAAATGGGCGGCTCGAATGCCCTTGGATCCACCTCCGTGCCTCCAACACCGAGCCCATTGTCCGCGTCATCGCCGAGAGTGCGAGTGCTGCAGAAGCCGCCCGGCTCTGCGACGAGATGGAAGGGTTGTTTAGATAGGAGAAGGACGACGCGGCGGGATGGCCCGAAGCCGCTCGGGCTCGAAGACACCCCTGCCGGGTGCCCTCTCAGAACAAAGGAGAGACAATGAACAAGATCATTTTCGTTTCGATCGCAGCGTTGTTGGCTTGCGCCGGTCCCGAAGGCGAACAAGGGCCTGTACGTCCCGCCGGCCCAGAAGGCCCGCAAGGAACAGATGTCTTTAAGTTGTTTACGTTCTTTCGGACGGACTTCAACAATGAAAACCAAATAGGGGAGGTCCTGGAACTTGGCGAATACAACGAGGGAGGCTAATTGGACGGGGTAGTGACGAAGAAATTACGACGAGTTTGTACTCAAGAGCCGACTTTAACGGACCACTCTACGTCACAGTCACGACTCAAGGGCTTCGTGGTATTAAGGGCAGCCAGTACGGTGTCATGTTTTATCGAGACGGTAGGGACTTCTACGGATATAGCATAAATACCTATGGGAATTTTGTATTAAGTCGATGGGATGACGGAGGCAGCCCTATAGCACTGGTCGATTGGACTTATAGCTCATCCATCAATGAAGAGGGAACCAATACGTTAAGTGTCTTTATTGACAAAGGCCAGATAGAAGCATCCATCAACGGAATGCTCGTCGCTGAGGTCTTTGACGACACCTACACCGAAGGAAGAGTAGGTGTCTTTATAGGTGGCGACCAAGAAGTGGCCTTCGACGATCTGACCGTAGGGACGCTCCCTCGTTTGGAAAAGCCTGTGGCGAGTCCGTAGCCCAGTTAAGCCACACCAGCCTTTAGCAAAGGGCCGCTTGTATCTTGCTCTGAGCAATGCTTGGGAGCGAGGACATTTTCTCTCGTCTCAGAGTTAGCTAGCGGCGACGATATCCCCATAGGAGCCTTTGACTAGCTGGTCGCTGGTGATTTCCAATGCCCTCATCAGGGCCTCTACGCGCTGGTGCGACTCCTCGATGCCTTTTTCTTCGGTCACAGCCTCTAGCTCGACGAACTGGCCGATGCCCTTCACGTCGTCGAGATGAATGCGCACGTTTTCCCACAGCCAAACTTGGCGCGTCTTTTCCACCTCAACCCAGATGCCGTGGATGTTGCTGAGGATGTGGCGCAGGCCCTCGGGGTCTTCGGTCTTGGCAATCTCGTAGTCGCTGCGCTTGGGGCCGGCTAGGTCCTCGCGCTGGTAGAAAATCAGATGACCTTCGTCGGTTCCAAGCTCGCGCAGCTTGAGCCGCCCTTGGTCGATGTTGAAATAGGTGTCCTTCTGGTGGAAGGTCCCCGCTAGCCCCGCGCCGAGGGCGTTGAGGTTTTCTTCGGCGCGCTGGACATCTTGATAGTGAGCCTTGATCTCGATATTGGTCATGTCGGATGCGTTTCGTTGAATACGGCCTGAAAATTTACGCCCGCCCCTCGGCCCGTGCAAGCTTGCGCTCCACTCCCCAATACATCAAAATAACCCATGGCCGCCCACGCCGAAGCCGCCGCTACACCGACCGCCGACCGTGCTGTTCCACTAACCCGAACTCGCCGAGGCTGGCCTGTGCGCGGGCCTTGGCAAAGCCGCATTGGATGGCTGGAAGGCATCGCCGAGCAGATAGCCCCTCGACTGGACAGCATAGAGCGAGCTATCAGCGAACTTCGCCGCGATACCAACGCCCGCTTAGGGCCTCATATTGTGGGTGATCGGAACGCAAATCGCGCTCATGGGCTTGTCGTTCGTCGCTCAATCGACCGGCCAGCCTACGCCACAAGGAGAAGTGCCATGACCATGGCTCCCCTAATCGCCGCCGTAGCCAAAGGGGAACTTCTATGAAAGCCATAACCGTAGCCGATGACGCAGACCACTCGCTCTGCTGGCAAGAGGTCCCAGATCCCACCTGCGGCCCGGGCGAGGTCCTCGTCGATATACATGCCACAGCCGTCAATCGCGCCGATCTCCTCCAACGCGCCGGCAAGTACCCGCCGCCCCCGGGCGCATCCTCCTACATGGGCTTGGAAATGGCGGGCGTGATCGCCGACACGGGCGCGGCCGCAACGCAGTGGCAGCCCGGCGACCGCGTCCTCGGCCTGCTCTCCGGCGGCGGGTACGCCGAGCGCGTGGCCGTTCCCGCCACCCATTTGCTGCCTCTGCCCGCCGAGCGCGGCTTCACTTGGGGAGCTGCCATTTGTGAGGTCTTTCTCACCGCTTTTGTCAACCTGTTCCGCGAAGCCGGTTTGTGTGCGGGCGAGACGGCCCTCATCCACGGCGGGGGCAGCGGCGTCGGCACGGCCGCTGTGCAGCTATGCTGTCAAGCCGCTGCCAAGGCGATCGTCACGGCCGGCACGGACGACAAGGTCGCGTACTGCCTAGCGCTGGGCGCAGAGTTCGGGGTCAACTACAAGGAGCGGGACTTTGCCGAGGCCATCCTCGCCCACACCGACGGGGTTGATGTGATCCTCGACATCGCGGGGGCCTCCTACTTGACGCGCAATGTGCGGCTGCTCAAATCCAGGGGCCGCCTCGTGGTCATCGCCGTCCTGACCGGTGCCGAGGCCCAGATCGACCTCTTGGAACTACAGAGGAAGCGTCTGCGCCTGATCGGCTCGGTTTTGCGCAGCCGTTCGGACGCGGAGAAAACCGCGATCATTGCAGCCTTCAAAGAGCGCTTCTGGCCGCTGCTAATCGACGGGCGCATGTGCGCCATCATAGAGGATGTGCTGCCCATTGAGCGCGCGGCCGAAGCCCAAGACATCCTGCGGCAAAACCGCAACATCGGCAAGGTCGTCCTGCAAGTTAGGAATTAGGAGTTTTCTATGAGCACTCGCTATCGCCACATCGAAGTCAGCGGCCCACCGCGCGAGTTAGGCCGCCAGATTGGGGAGGCTGCCCGCGACGAAATTCGCGGCTTTGCCGCCATCGCCCTAGCGCGCGCCAACAAGACGGTGAGCGTCTCGTACGCTCGCGCCATGGATATAAGCCGCCGGAGCATGGATTGCGCGGCTGCGTACGCGCCCGACATGCTCGACGAGTTGCGCGGCCTGAGCGAGGGTGCTGGCGTCGCACTCGACGAAATGATGCTCTTGCAGGTGCGCAATCAGCTTTGCCCGGAGGAGGACGCGGCTTGCACGGGCTTTGCCATCGCCCCCAAGCGCAGCGCCGAGGGCCGGGCGATTGCAGCCCAGAACTGGGACAACGACCCCGCGCTGGACCCCTTCACCATCGTGCTGACGCGCCGCCCGGCTGGCAAGCCCGCGCTGATGAACGTCACCCAAGCGGGCCTCATCGCCTACATCGGCTGCAACGACGCCGGCATGGGCGTTTGCATGAACACCCTGCCGGCCCCCAGCCGTCCGGTTGGCGTCCCACATTACTTTGCCGTGCGCGCCATCTACGAACAGACCTCGCTCAGCGGTGCGGTCGCCGCAGTGCGCCGGGCCGTGCGCGCCATTCCCGGCAACATCCTCCTCGCCACCCCGCAGGGGCCGGCCGATCTCGAACTCACCTTGGGCCACGTCCACGTTTTGCGCGACGATGAGCTCGTCGTTCACACCAACCACTGCCTGCACCCGGACCTTGCGCCGATCAACCGCGAATTTCCCGAACTGATTGAGTCCGGGCCGCGCCAGCGTCGTATCGAACAGTTGCTTGGCCCCGAGCCGCTCGTGAGCATGGCGCAAGTGCAAGAGGCCCTGCGCGACCACGACCGACACCCGCACTCTATCTGCCGCCACGTCAACGACCATCCGCAGACCGGCTTTTGGGCGAGCGTGTTTTCGGTGGTGATCGAGGCCGATCAAGGCCGCATGCACATCAGCCGTGGCAACCCCTGCACAGCCCCGTACGAAACGTATTCCCTCAACTGACAGGAGGCTCTATGGGCACCCTGCATGGCACGATCATAGACGAAGTCGCCGGCGAACCGCTCGACGCTAAAGTGCATGTACTCACTGCCTCGGGCACCTTTTCTCATCCGCTGGGCTCCACGCTAAAGCGCGGCCCGGGTACGCCGTTTTTCTTTTGCGATGGCACGTTTGTCGCCGAGGGTAGCCGAGGGCGCACGGATGTGCTCGTCGAGCGCGGCACCGAGTACGAACCCTATCGCACAACGGTCGAGTTGCCGGCAAAGGGCCGCGTCGATTTGGAGATTCCACTGCGCCGCTGGTACTACCCCCAAAAGGGCGCTTGGTATCCAGGCAACACGCACATTCACTACGACGAGAGGGAGACCCAGCCCGACGAGCGGCTTGGGATTGATTGCAGCGTCGAGGGGTATAATGTCACCTGCGTCAGCATCCTCGACCGCCGCCAACTGCCCTACGCATCCAACAAGTATCCCATTGGCGTGATGAACGAATTTACGACCGCCCATCACGTCCTCGATATCGGCGAGGAAAACCGCCACTACGGAGACCGCTCGCCGTGGGGATTTGGCTACGGCCACGTGATGCTGCTCAACATCCGCAATCTGGTTCAGCCCGTCAGCCGCGGCCACACCCTCGCCGGGCAATTCGACCCGGACTATCCGCCCTTGTGCTTTTGCTGCGACGAGGCCCGCGAGCAGGGCGGCTTGGTCATCTGGTGCCACAACGGCCGCGGCATGGAGGCTCCGGTGGCTGCCGCGCTCGGCAAGCTCGACGCCTTCAACCTATTCGATCCCTTTTGGATGGATCCGGAATACGACCTCTGGTACAAGCTCCTCAACTGCGGCCTGCGGCTGCCGGCCTCGACCGGCACGGATTGGTTTGTGTGCTCCAACAACCGCGTGTACGTCCAAGTGGATGGAGAATTTTCGTATGCGCGCTGGATCGCGGGCATGAAACAGGGGCGGACTTTCATAACCAACGGCCCGGCTCTCCAGCTCGCACTCAACGGGCTTCCCATGGGAGATACTGTGGAATGCGGAAGCGGTACTGAGTTAGATGCCGAAGTGACCTTTAGTTCGTTTTATCCGCTTGAGCGTGCCGAGTTGGTGGTCAACGGCTCGGTAATCCAGCGCTGGGAATGGCCGGCTGGCCGGCGCGAGGGCGCGTTGCGCCACGGCTTCAGGGCCGAGCGCGACGGCTGGGTTGCCGCCCGCCTGTGGGGCGACTCGCGCGACAGCTTCGGCCAGTCCATATACGCGCATTCGAGTCCGAGCTATTTCCGCTGCGGCGCACCACCGGCTGAGCGCGAGGCGGACGCGCGTTTCTTCCTCCGCTCGCTCGACGAATCGCTCAAATGGATCGGCACGTACGGCCGCTACAGCAACGACCAGCAGCGCGAGGATGTGCGGGAACTGTTCAGGAGGGGGCGCGAGGTGTACGCGGGGTTGACCGGCTGACCGGCCACCAAGCGCGGGTGATTTGGCCGAACTCGCGCGGCGTGACTGTGTACACGGGTTTGTTCTTGATCTTCTTGCTCAGGCTGGAGAGGGCGGCTGCGGGGACGATCTGCTGGACGCGCGCTTGGCGGCGGGCAAAGAGGTTTTCCAAGACCTGCCGGAAGAAATCCTCGGACGGCACGGCGAACTTGGGCTTGGTGCGCTTGATGAGCACGAGCGCGCTCTCGACTTCGGGGCGAGGGGAAAAGGCGTCTTTGCCCACCTGCTCGATCCACTCTACTTGGGCCAGCCGCCCAACGGCGACTCCGATCCGACAATAGCCCTGTTGGCCGACGGTGGCGCACAGCCGCTTGGCCAGTCGCTTGGGCAACATGAGTACGGCCCGCTCGAATCGCTGGTTTAGCAGCTTGAATACAATTGGCAGAGCCACTTGATACGGCAGGTTGGCCACCGCCTTGTCAAAGCGCGGAAAATCCACGGCCAACGCATCGCCCCATAGTACCTTTAGATGCCCGTACCGCCGCTGCAATTCCTTTAGACACGGAGCGAACTGGCGGTCTTGCTCCACCGCCACGACCCGTCCGGCTCTTTCCAACAGCAACTGCGTCAGATTGCCGATTCCGGCCCCGATCTCCAGCACCATATCCCCGGCCGCAATGTCGGCACAAGCCACTTCCCGGCGCAGGACAGCGTCGTCGGTGAGGAAGTTTTGGCCGCGATTTTTCTTGGAGTAGCGGGTTAGGCTATGATTTATGGGATTTGTGGATGGCCTTGATTTTTTTGCTTGCATTCTCTTTGAGTTGAAAGCTTCTAGCACCAAAGTTGATAAGCAGTCCCACCGCTAGATTGCATGCTCTAAGCAGTTAATGCCTGTGCCAAATGCACATCTTCGAGTTGAATGACGGCTTTCAATTCAACCGAAATGTTGTCGCCTACCAGAAAATCCACTCGTCTTGTACCTATATGTTGCCTTTTGTAATAGATCGGCATCTCATGATCGCGGCTAAAGGAAAGTCCTCGATCGTTCATCTCGATTGCCAATGCTCTCTGATATATCACTTCCTGAAACCCATTTCCCAGAGCAGAATGAACCCTCATCGCACATCCAATAACTTCACCCGTTATTTCCGAATACCGATACTCCTTTTTAATTACAGTAATCCCCAAATCGTACAAATCACAGTCCAGATTCCTAGTGCGCCAAAAGCCGCTCGGCCTCGATCGCGGCCATACATCCGGTGCCAGCCGCAGTGACGGCTTGTCGGTACACGGAGTCCTGCACATCGCCGCAGGCGAAAACCCCGGGGATCGCCGTGGCGGTCGAATCCGGCTCGGTGAGGATGTAGCCCTGCTCGTTCATGGCCAACGCGCCCTCGAAAAGCTGGGAGTTGGGCACGTGGCCGATGGCAACGAAGACGCCGTCGCAGGAGAATTCTCGCGTCTGGCTGGTGTGGGTGTCGCGCAGCAGCACCCCGCGCACGGCTAGCTCGCCCTCGGTTTGCAAAATTTCGGCGATTGTGGCGTTGATCACGAAGTCGATCTTGTCGTTGTCCTGCGCGCGCTTGAGCATGATTTTGGACGCGCGAAACTCGTCGCGGCGGTGGACGATGGTGACCTTGGAGGCGAATTTTGTCAGGTAGGTCCCTTCTTCCATGGCCGAGTCGCCGCCGCCGACGACGACTAGCTCCTTGTCGCGGAAGAAAAAGCCATCGCAGGTGGCGCAGGCCGAGACTCCGTGCCCCATCAATAGCCGCTCGGATTCCAAGCCAAGGAGGCGCGCCGACGCTCCGGTGGCAATGATCAGTGCGTCGCAGGTGTACTGGGAGTCGTCGCTTTCAACGGTGAAGGGCCGCTTGGACAAATCGACCGCAGTGACGGTCTCGAACTTGCACTCGGCCCCAAAGTGCTGTGCCTGCTGGCGCATCAGATCGACAAGTTCTGGCCCCATGATGCCGTCGGGGAAGCCTGGGTAGTTTTCTACGTCCGTGGTAATGGTTAGCTGGCCGCCCGGCTGCAAGCCCTCTAGGACTAGTGGGGATAGGTCGGCTCTGGCCGCGTACAGGGCGGCGGTCAGTCCGGCCGGACCCGAGCCGACGATGACGACCTTGTAGGGGTGATTCGCGCTCATTGTTCTCCTTTTATTTAGACGATGAGACTCAAAAGTTGTCTGCCCTCCAACCCGGCCAGCAGGTTGCCCACCGACCGCTCGGCCATGGCTTGGCGCGTCTGATGCGTCGCGCTGCCTAGGTGGGGTATGATGACGACGTTGTCCAGCACTAGGAGAGGGTGGTCGCGGGGCAGGGGTTCGGGTTCGGTTACGTCGAGGGCGGCAGCGTGGAGGCCGCCGCTTTGCAGGGTTTCCAACAGCGCGTCGTGATCGACGACGCCCCCGCGTGCGGCGTTGACCAGCACGGCCGACTTCTTCATCAGGCCCAACTCGCGCCGGCCAATCATCCCCCGCGTCTGATTGGTCAGCGGCATGTTCAAGGCCACAAAATCCGCCTGCTGGAGCAGCTCGTCTAGGCCGACATAGCGCGCTTGAAGGTCGGCTTCGGCCTTGGGGTTGCGATGGCGGTTGTGGTACAAGATGGTCATGTCGAAGGCCAGTGCGCGGCGCGCTACTTGGTAGCCGATGCTGCCCAGCCCGATGATGCCGAGGACTTGATGGTGTACCTCCTGCCCTAGCATGAAGCTCGGATCGTAGGCCACAAAATCCGGGCCGCGGGCAAAGCGGTCGCCTTGGATAAGGTTGCGCGCCGCGGCCAAGAGGAGAGCGAAGGTCATATCGGCCGTTGCGCCGTCGAGAACGTTGGGCGTGTTGCCTACGGGGATGCCGCGCTCTTGGGCGGCTTGAAGGTCGATGTGATCGACGCCCACGCCGAAGTTGCTGATGACGCGGAGTTCGGGCATGAGATCCATATATTCGGCTGTGAAGGAGTAGTGGCCGTAGTTGTACACTCCTTCGATTGTGCGGAGGAGTTCGGCCGGGGGCTGCGGGTGCAGCGGATTCCAGCGCACGATCTCGGCGCGTACTTCGATCATGGGGATGATGGTATGATACGGTTCGATTTCCGAACGGATCAAGACTTTGTAGGGCATTTTTGTTCTCGAAATAAAGTAAAAAATAGCTATCCACATCAGCTAGCTGTTGACGCAACTCAGATTGGCTGATTTCCAGATACGCGGCAACGCAACGTGCCAACTTTTAGCTGGCTATGACGCGGGATTGATACGTGATGTTCCGGCCCTTTTATTGTATATGGCTGCCCTTCTGCCCGACGACCCGGTGAGCATAGCGACGATACAGTAGTCGGCCAGTTCATCACCGGACATATCCCTAAGGGATCATCACACGGCAACGACCTCGTCCTTTACCAGATGCAGTCTGAGTCGCCGTCGAAATGGCACAGCACGGCGTCTTGAGCCCTTCGCTTCAGGGCTTCCCACGAGTCGGCTTGGATAATAATGTCGCATCCTACTGCTGCGGCGTAGTAGCCGCCCTCCTCAGCTTCGTGGACTTCAAAAACTACTTCGTTTGGCATAATCAGACATCCTAAAGAAACGCGCCATTGGAGAGTAAGATTTCAGGAACTTCTGAGCAAGCCTGACGAGGTTTAGGAGATCCTACACGGCGGGGATAGACCAAACGAGTCGGGGCAGGCGTGAAAGAAGTCTTGACGCAAGGACACCGGTGGCCGACGTTGAAAAACCTTTCCAGTCCTTTCAAGACGAGGTCCTATGCTGATTGCACATCCCAAAGGACACTACCGCTTTCTCCAGGGCATTGACCCCTATTCCTGTGGCGTCGTCGCTGAGCCGGGCTGGGAAATTGTCCGCGTCGTGCTCGCCGAGCCGCTACCTTGGCGAGAGGGCTTTGAGCGCGTGGATGCGTATCTGGCGGCGGAAGGGTGCGACCGCGTCTCTCTCTGCGCGATGGAATTGCGCTCGCCCGCGCCCTTTACCATGCAGGGGTTTATCGACTTCAACCGCGATTACTGCGCTGTCCTCCGGGCGTGGGGTTTGTACGTGGACGAGCTCAATCCGGTGGCCCGTACTAACGTCGCGCCGGCGTGCGATCCGCCGTCTGTGCCTTCGCTGTACGCCTTTTCCTACGCGGTTTTCAACGACCAGATTGATCGCAAAACCCTGATCGTGGCTGGTGCCGGCGAGTTGCGGGGGGGGCGCCTCGTGGCTGAGAGGATTATCCGCTCGGGAGACACTTCGCCCGATGCTCTGCGCGAGAAGGCCGCTTATGTGGCACAGGTCATGGGCGAGCGGCTCGCGGGCCTCGGCGGGGCTTGGGATCTGATCGACGCGGTTGACGTGTACACCATCTACCCCTTAGCGGAAGTACTCGAAGAGATTCTCCTGCCGACGATGGGCACGGCGCGGCGATGCGGCATCTGTTGGCACTATGCCCGGCCGCCGGTAGTCGATATCGACTTTGAGATGGATCTGCACGGCGTGGTCTCGCGGCGGATTGTCTAAGGCCGCCAGCACCAGCCCCGCATCTGCCAATCCACGCCAGCCCCGCACAAAGCCGCCACGTATCCGTCTGCCGGTTCCAAAGCCGCCAACTTCCAGCGCCCCACCTCGTCCTGCCCCTCGTCCGAGCGCAAAAGCGCGGCCTCCGCTCCCAGCGACATCGCAAAGGTGTCGAGGCCAGCGGCCAAGCCGTCGCCCCGCGCCTTGACATAGGCTTCCTTGCGCGTCCAGATGTTGTAAAAAGCCGCCCGCCGCTCCTCGACCGGCATCTGCGCCAGCGCCTCCTGCTCCTCTATGGAAAAGAAACGCGCGGCGATTTGCTCGTGCGCGACTTGGGGCCGCATCCACTCCACATCGACGCCAACCTCGCGGGTGCGCGCTATCGCGTACAGAGCCAGTTCGTGGGTATGGGACACGTTGAAATGCAGCGTCCCCTCTTGCAGAAAAGGCTTGCCGTGTGCGCCGCGCGAAAAAACCACCGCGCCGGGAGCTTGATCGAGGTACCGCCCCAAGATCTGACGCAGCATGGCCCGCGCCACCACAAAGCGCCGCTGATAGGCACCAGAGAGCAAGCCGCGCGCCCGCTCGCGCTCGTTTGCGCTGAGATAAGCCGCGAGCGCGGCCGCCTCACCGACCCTGTCTAACTCGACGCACCAGACGTGGATTTCATCGTCGCTGAGCCGAGGCCAGCCCGACGGGGTTTCCCAAGCAATAGTCATCAAAGGTTCACTTGACGCCGCAGTTGATCGCATTCAGATTAAGACGAATTAGAAATTGCGAATTTTCTGCAAGCACTTAATCCATCCAATCCAATAATAAAAAAGGAATGCCTCATGGCTGTCTTTTCCAGCAAAGACTATCCCAACTACACAGCCGATGGCAAGTACAAGGTCATCGGCACCCGCCCCATCCGCCACGACGGCGTCGATAAGGTCACCGGCGCAGCCGTGTACGGGGCCGACGTGCGCCTGCCGGGCCTGCTCTACGGCAAGGTCCTCCGCAGCCCGCACCCCCACGCCGAGATTATCTCGATCGACACCTCCAAGGCCCTCGCGCTCGACGGAGTGCGCGCCGTGGCCACGGCCGACGACTTGGTCGAGACCGTAGATAAGCTGTCGCACATTGGCGAAACGACGGTCAATGTGCGCGAGATCGCCAAAAACTCGCTGGCCTCGGACAAGGTGCTCTATACTGGCCACGCGGTCGCGGCCGTCTGCGCGGTCAGTCCCCACATCGCCGAAGAGGCTCTCGACCTAATTGAGGTCGAATACAAGGTCTTGGAGCCGGTCGTCGATATCCGCGAGGCCATGCGCGACGACGCCCCGCTCCTCGACGAAGAGCGCACCACGCGCGCCCTCGGCGAAGACACAGGCAAGAAGAGCAATATCGCCACCCACAATCAGCACGCCATGGGCGATCTCGAAGCGGGCTTTGCCGCGGCCGACGTAGTCATAGAGCGCGAATTTCACACAGCCACCATTCACCAGGGCTACATCGAGCCGCACAACACGACCGTCTGGTGGAAGACGGACGGCAGCGTCACTGTGTGGGTGAGCACGCAAGGGCCTTTTGAGATCCGCTCGCAGGTCGCGGAAGTCCTCAACGTTCCGGTCTCCAAGGTCAAAGTTATTCCCTGCGAGATCGGCGGCGGTTTCGGCGGCAAGTTCCCCACCTATATGGAGCCAGCCGCGGCCATTATGTCGCACAAAACCGGCCAGCCGGTCAAAATGATCATGAGCCGCACCGAGGTCTTTCAGGGGACTGGCCCGGCTCCCGGCTCCTATATCAAGGTTAAGATGGGGGCCAAAAACGACGGCACCATCACGGCGGCCCACTGCGACATGGCCTACGAGGCCGGGGCCTATCCCGGCTCGGCCGTGGGGCGGGGGCGTCGTGCATCCTCGCGCCGTACCACATCGCCAACGTCACCATCGACGCGTACGACGTGGTCGTCAACAAGCCCAAGTCCTCGGCCTACCGCGCGCCCGGAGCACCCAACGCAGCCTTTGCCTCTGAGAGCGTCATCGACGAGTTGGCCGAGAAGATCGGCATAGATCCGCTGGAGATGCGGTTAAAGAATGCTGCTAGAGAGGGGACGCGCCGCGCCGACGGCACGGTGTACGGTCAGATCGGCTGCGAGGAAACCGTGCAAGCCGCCAAGGACTCGGAGCACTACCACAGCAAGCTCGACGGCCCCTATCGGGGGCGCGGCGTGGCCGGTGGCTTTTGGTTCAACGGCGGCGGGATGTCTTCGGCCGCCATTGCTGTCAACGACAATGGTACGATCAACCTCACCGAAGGCTCGGTTGACATCGGCGGCAGCCGCGCCTCCATGGCGATGATTGTCGCCGAGACCTTGGGACTGCGGGCCGAGGACATCAACCCCTCCATCCCGGACACCAGCTCGATTGGCTTCACCAGCGGCACCGGCGGCAGCCGCGTGTGTTATGCCACCGGCCACGCTTGTTACAACGCGGCCGAGGACGTCAAGGCCGAGATGTGCCGGCGCGCCGCTCGGCAGCTAGAGGTTGCCGAGGACGACGTCGAGTTCGAGGACGGCAACTTTGTCTGCAAATCCGATCCCGCTCAGCGGCTCACCTTTGCGGAGGTCGCCGCCAGCCAGGGCAGCACCGGCGGTCCGATCACCGGCAAGGGTACGATTAACGCCGGCGGCCCAGGCAACGCCTTCGCCGTTCACGTCGTCGATGTGGAGGTCGATCCAGACACCGGCAAGGTCGAGATTTTGCGCTACACCGCGGTCCAAGACGTGGGTAAGGCCATCCATCCCTCGTATGTCGAGGGCCAGATCCAGGGCGGGGCCGTGCAGGGCATTGGCTGGGCGCTCTCGGAGGGCTACTTCTACACGGCCGATGGCCAGATGGCCAACCCGACCTTCCTCGACTATCGGATGCCGACTACCTTTGACATTCCCTTGATCGAGACGATTTTGGTCGAAGTGCCCAATCCGGCCAGCCCGCACGGAATCCGCGGCGTCGGCGAAGTGCCCTTGGTGCCGCCGATGGCTGCCATTGCCAACGCCATATACGACGCTATGGGTTGCCGCTTGGGCGAGTTGCCCATGAGTCCAGACAGGGTCGTCGCTGCCTTGCAGGAGAATCAACTCGTGGAGGCGGCCGGCTGAGGGGCCGTTGCAGGGTCGTCCGCTCGTGCCCGGTTCCTAAGTGGGAGCCGGGCGCTTCTATATGCGCCCGTGGTTCGACAAGGGGCACCCCTACGGTACTATTATGGCCGCAAACATCGCCCCCGACGATTTTATCGACGCGCTGCTCCCGGTCGTCGGCCAGTGCGCCCGCGCCTCGCTGATTTTCTACGGCCAAGTCGCCGACATTGGCAAGGCCGCGGACAAGAGCCTCACCGGCAGCAAGGCGCAGGACGCCTCCACGGCCTTCACAGTACTCGACGCGGCCGTGCAGGACATCCTCCTCTTAGCTGTGTTCCAGCACTTCCCGTTTGTGCGCTGCATTGCCGAAGAGCGCACCCCGCTCAAAAAGCGCTTTGCCGGCAATGCCTCGCCCTACGCGGTCATCCTCGACCCCATCGACGGCACCTTGCACTTCAAGCGGGGCGACGCTCCCTATCACATCTCCATAGGCTTGGCTTGCGACGGCCAGATGCTCGCCGCGATGGTCGCGCGGCCCTCAGAGGACAAAATGTTCACCGCCATCAAGGGCGAAGGTGCTTTCGTGCGCGTCGGCAACAGTCGCCCTCGCCGCTTGCATTTGCCCGGTGCGCCGCGCACGAATAAAGTTTTCATTTCCTCCAAGGCCCGCCCCTATCAGGCCCTCGCCCGCCCCGCGCTGGACCCGCGCGAAAGCCCTATTGGTGCGGCATTGGTACTCACCGAGATCGCCGAGGGTGCGCTGTGCGCTTACCTGACGCGCCAAGTCGAAGTCTATGACGTCGGCCCGCCATCGCTGATCGCCGAAGAAGCCGGGGCGCACTGCTACATTGGGGAACACCGCCGCCCGGCCTATACCCAGCGCCGCAAATTCGGGCACTTTTTGGCGGCGGCTAACGACGAGATCGCCGAACACCTCTTTTCCATCTTGCGCCGTGCGCGCCGAGGCCAACGACTATGAGCTATGAAATCAAAGACGTCCTGCCGGTCGTTCACATGCCGTACACCGACGATCAAGCCATTGATTACGCCGTATTGGAAAATGAAGTCGATTATCTTTTCAAGATGGGGGCACACGGGTTCTGCCTCGCCTTGGTATCCGACCTGTTGCGCCTGACGGCTGCCGAGCGGCTGGTGCTTCCGGCTCGGCTAGTGGAGTTCGCCCGCGGGCGCGGCCCGGTCGTCATCGGCGTCGGGGCCGAGGGCACGGCCCAAGCCCGGCTCTACGCCCGCGCTGCCGAAGACGGCGGTGCGGCGGCCGTCATGGCCATTCCGCCGATTTCCCGCGCCTTGGGCGAGGGCGAGTTGCGCGCTTATTTTGCCGCCCTGCTCGCCGAGGTCTCCATCCCGGTCATGATCCAAGACGCCAGCTCATATATCGGCAACCCCATGAGCATTGAATTTCAAGCGTCGCTCTTTTGCGACTACGGCGACCGCATCCTCTTCAAACCCGAGGCCACTCCTTTGGGGCCTTGCATCTCGGCCCTGCGCCACCACACTGAGGGCCGGGCCGGCATATTTGAAGGCAGCGGCGGCTTGCTGTTGATCGACTCCTTCCGCCGTGGCATTCGCGGGACCATTCCCGGCGTCGAGCTACTCGACGGCACAGTGGCCCTGTGGCGCGCCCTCGCAGCCGGCGACGAAGTGCGCGCGTACCAGATATACTTTCCCATCTGCGCCCTGTGTACTTTGCAAATCCAAGGGGGCTTGGATGGCTTCATCGTGGTTGAGCGCTACTTAATGCACAAGCGTGGCCTCTTTCCCAACCAAGTCCACCGCGGCCCTGTGAGCTATGCTCTCGATGCGGAAACGTGCGCCGAAATAGATCGTCTGTTCGAGCGGTTACAGGAAGCATTGCGGTAGATTGGGAGAGAAACAACGTTGCGGAAGGCGAGGGACGATTTTGTACATGAGCAGCTAGGCACCGCGGACTTTTATCTATGTGCTATAGAAAGAGGAGAACAACAGATGTTTGGCTTAGATATCAAAATAGCGGAGGAATTTGACGGCGGGGAACATGCAGTAATTTTCTATGGAAACTGCATAGAGCTGCTCAAGTCTATCCCAGATAAATCAATCCAATTGGTTGTTACATCGCCCCCGTACAATATAGGTAAGGAATATGAAAAAAGACTTGATATTGAGACCTACGTAAAACAACAAAGGGAAGTAATAAAAGAATGCGTCCGCGTTCTCTCTAACTCTGGCAGTATCTGTTGGCAAGTGGGGAATTATGTTAATAATGGATCAATTATTCCTCTCGATACTATTCTTTTTTCTATATTTCAAGAGCAAAATCTCGTCATGAGAAATAGGATTATTTGGCACTTTGAACATGGTCTTCACTGTTCGAGAAGATTTTCGGGCCGCTATGAAACAATAAATTGGTTCACTAAGAAAACAAAAGATTATATTTTTAATCTCGACCCTGTACGGGTTCCACAAAAATACCCGGCGAAGAAATATTTTAGAGGACCGAAAGCTGGACAGTATTCTTGTAATCCATTGGGAAAGAATCCGGGCGATATTTGGGATATTCCAAATGTTAAAAGCAATCACGTAGAAAAAACCCAACATCCTTGCCAGTATCCAGTCGAATTGATTGAGCGGCTTGTTTTATCAATGACTAATGAGAATGACTGGGTATTCGACCCGTTCCTTGGGACAGGCACCTCCATTATTGCGGCTATAAAAAACGGCCGCCGAGGTGTTGGAGCAGAGACAGAAGATAGGTACGTCAAGATCGCCCGAGATAGGGTGCAGAGCGCAATAAACGGAACGTTGAGAACTAGACCGATGAATAAACCTAAATACGATCCTGAGGCGAAAGCCGTGTTGCCTTGGGACCAGAGAGAGAAAAAATCCGATCAGTTAACTTTAATAAAAGAAGTAAAGAAGAGCCGCCGTGAAGATAGTTGAGAAGTACTCTCACTTAAACGGACTTGAATATCTACTCGTTCATCACCCTGACCTGTGGAAAGAGATCGAGGAGGTCATTGAGCAAGTAGATGGTGGCTATTGAGGTGCAATTTGGAAAGTACTCGTTCGTCGCATACGACTTATTTGTCAAGCATCTTGCTTTTTATGTTAGAGATCAAATCGATGTGGGTATTGAGATATTGCCGATGAAGACATTGCAGTCCCAAATGAGCTCTGGAGTCTCTTACTATGAGGGAGAGTTGTACAATGTAGTTAGGCAAGGACGCGGTGTGCCAACGGTTCCTCTGGTCATTGTAGGCATGGAAGAATGACTCCCTGTGCGTCTTCTCAAGGCAAAGTAGCTCATGCACGAGGGTGAAGGTACATTGCTCGACTCAAAGCGCATGCAGGCGGTCCAATCCCCGGTGATTCCGCATGTGGCTGCCCTCATCCGCGACAACCCGGGCACCATTTCCCTCGGCCAAGGCGTGGTGCATTACCCGCCGCCGCCGCAGGCCATCCAAGTGCTTGCCCGTTTTGGCGGCGCAATTGCCGAACACCACTATCAAGCCGCCCGCGGCCTGCCCGAACTCAGGGAAGGGCTGCGCCAAAAACTCGCGTACGAAAATCAAATTGAGGTGGGCGACGACCAGCTCTTGATGGTCACGGCCGGCTCCAACATGGGCTTTTACTACGCCTTGCTCGCCGTTGCCGACCCGGGCGATGAGATCGTCGTGATGTCGCCTTTTTATTTCAACCACGAAATGGCCGTGGCCATGGCCAATTGCCGGGCCGTGCTCGTGGCTACGGACGCTGCCTATCAGCTCGACCTTGACGCGATTGAGGCTGCGATCACAGCGCGCACCCGCGCCATTATCACGATCTCGCCCAACAACCCAACGGGCGCAGTCTATCGGCCCGCGGACTTGGCGGCGGTCAATCGGCTCTGCCGCGAGCGGGGCCTCTACCACTTTGCCGACGAGGCGTACGAGTACTTCACCTATGGCGCGGCGCGGCACTTTTCGCCCGGCTCACTGCCCGACAGTGCCGAGCACACCATCTCGCTCTTTTCCTTTTCCAAGGCATACGGCCTCGCTAGTTGGCGGGTCGGCTATCTCGTGGCCCCTCGGCACCTGCTGGGTGCGCTGGAAAAGATCCAAGACACCGTGCTCATCTGCCCGCCGGTTATCTCGCAACGCACCGCGCTCGGAGCACTTGCAGCTGGATCTGCGTACTGTAGGGGCCATCTAGCGGGTATGGATGCGGTGCGCCGGCTCTGCCTAGAGCGGCTCGGCGCACTAGGCGAGCGAGTACAAGTGCCTGCGGCCGAAGGAGCTTTTTATTTATTAGCACGTCTGCAAACCGACCTCGACGCTATGGAGGTGGTCGCCGGCTTGGTGCGGAAACACAAGGTCGCGGTCATCCCCGGCAATGCCTTTGGATTGAGCGCGGACTGCTATTTGCGCGTTGCCTACGGTGCCCTGCGCCAAGAGGATGTGGCCGAGGGTATGGATCGGCTCGTCGGGGGCTTGGAGCAGATTCTCGCCGCTTGACACGGTAGGTTATTTAGACGTATGTTTCAACCAACAGAGAGCGACCTGAATCTGCGTAAAGAATACCCCAAGGGAAGTTTTCCACTTCTCTGCGACGTGGAACTTCGACAAACATTGTATTCGGTATTCTGGCGGGTTGGTCGCTCTTCTTTTTTTTTTCTGTTCGCCTTCCTGCTCTTGCCAGCGGTCCTTCGCGCCCAACCCCTCGCCATGGCCCCGAATGCGCTCGACTTGGGTGTAGTCGGCGTCGGCGTGGAGGCGCGAGCGTCCGTTTCCGTCGAAAATCTACAAGACGACGCGCTTAAAGTGATCGTCGGCATTAGCGGTGCTGGTTTTGGCGCGGCACCGGATACGCTGCGCTTGGACGGCAAGGGCACCGACAGCGTCGAAGTGCGCTTCAGCGCCGACGCGTCCGGGGAGTACGTGGGCGAGCTGACGTTGCAGGTAGCCGCCTTGTTCAAAGACCAGTGCCTAGTCGTGCCGATCCAAGCGGTAGCCGTTGTTCCCACTCTGGTACTATTGCCGGCCGAGGGGCTGGATTTTGGCTCGGTGCCAGTCGGACAAGTGGCGACGGCAGCCATTGTCGTCAAAAACACCGGTGCCGTGCCCGTGGCGTCTGGGCAGATGGACGTTGTCGATCCGCAGGGCCCCTTTAGCGTGGAGGGCGACGTCGGCCCTTGGCCTGCCCCCAGCGGTGAAACGCGAATTGACGTTGCGTTCGCCCCGATGCGCGCAGGGCCGATCTCGGCTGAATTCGTGGTCACCGCGCCCGACTTTGGGGATTGGTCCATTCCCCTGCGGGGGAGCGGTTTGGTGCCGCAGGCGGCCTTTTCGCCTCTCCCGCAAGTGGGTCTCGATTTTGGCACTGTCGAGGTGGGCCAGCGCCTAACACGCCGCGTGACTGTCCTCAATCAGGGCCAAGCCGAGCTGCACATTGAAAACGCCGATATCGAGGGTGCGGCCTTTGTCCTTGGGGCCGGGGACTCGTCGGCGACCATCGCTCCCGAGGGGCGGCTCGACCTGAGTACGGCGTTTGTGCCGCAAAGCGAAGGCGACCAAAACGGCATCCTGCACCTGTATACCAGCGATCCACAAGCCGCCACGGTCGCCATCCCCCTCGCGGGTCGCGGCCAAATCAGCCCGCCGCGCATCGAGATTCTCCATGGCGACATTGACTTAGGCAGCGTACCCATCGGCGGGAGTGTGCGCGGCCATTTGCTGTTGTGGAACAGGGGAGGCCAGCCGGGCGTAGTGGAGGTCTCCGTGGTCGCGGACGAAGGCGTTGAATTCGGTCTCGAACAACACTCGGTCCTCGTCCAGCCTAGGGCCAGCGCCCAGGTAGGGCTGAGTTTTTCGCCCAAGGAAGCCGGTCCTCGCCAAGCTACTCTCCACGTCGAGGCCGAAGCCGAGCGTCAGACCGTGCGCTTGCAGGGCATAGGCCAGTTTTTCGCCCTCAGCCCAGCGACCGTGGACTTCGGCCGAGTCGCCGTCGGCGAAAGCAGCAGCCGAGTTGTCGAAATAGCCAATGTGGGCAACGCCGACTTTGAGATTCACCAGTTGCGCTCGACGAGTGCCGCATTTACCGCCCATACCCCAATTGACGCCGACAACAAATTCCTGCTGCCGGCCCACCGCCAGCGCACCTTGCCGCTGCACGTGGCTTTCAGCCCGTCGGCCCGCGGAGCGATTTCGGGAACCTTGCGCTTGGACGGTTTGGGCGTGAATGAGATGATGACGCTCGACATCCTGCTCAAGGGCAACGGAGTGGCCGCCGAGATTGAGTTGCATCCGGCGGGCAGCGTCGATTTTGGCTACGTGGCCTTGGGGGAGCAGGTGGAAAGGACCTTTGTGGCCACCAATGTCGGCGATACCGTGCTGCAAGTCGAAGCGCATCCCCAAAGCAAGGAGGCCCATGTCTCGCCGGCGCAATTCGCGCTGGCCCCGGGCGAGTCCGCACGTCTCAAGTTCTTTTTTGCACCCGATGCCTTGGGCGAGTGCCGAGGGCGCGTTTTGTTGGTCAGCAACGACGTCAAGGACCGCGCCCGTCCGCTCGAATACAAGGGGCACGGAGTGCTGGCAGACATCGACTTGGCGCAGATTGTCGAGTTGTTGGTCTCGCGCGGCGAAAAGACCGAGCCGTTGGCCGTCAGTTGGAACAATGCTCCCGTCGTGCAAAAAGACGGCACCAAAGTGGATGTGGCCTTTGCGATTCCCGACTCGCTATGGCGGGCACTAATCGGTCGCGAGATGGCGGTAGAGTGGACCCGGCTCGACGAAAACTACGCCCCCAAAGGCAGTACCCAAAAGAAGAAGGTTACAATCTACGAGTCGAGCGGCGGACGCGTCCTAGCCGAGGATCTCAACTTGCGGCTGTCGGAAGAAGACAATCGCCGAGTGCGGCTCAAAATCACTACCCATAGCTACCCGGGTGCCCCGCCGCAGAGCGTGTCGCAGCTTTTGGAGGCCGGGGGCTGGAAGTGGGAATTTGAGGCCAAGCCGCTGGTTTCCTTTTTGACGATCCGTCCTGGGCGCGATTATATCGACGCCGATGGCGACGCGGTCCAAGGCGAAACCGAGCGCCTGATTGGCTTGCCTGGATTGGCCTTTGCCGGCTGGCACAACGTGGATAACCCGTCGATTTCCGGCGTCCATTGCACCGCCATCGGCAATGTTCTCGAAGCCCTTTCGACCGGAAACTCGCTGGCCATTTCTCTGGGCGTGGCCATTTCTTTTTACAAGGATCAGTTCCTCTTCGGCTTCGGCTGGGACATTTACGACAGCCGACCCCGAGGCAAGAAGAAAGGCTCGCAGGACTACATTATGACCTTTAAGTACTCGGGATTGTTCAAGTGAGCAGGCGGCGGTACACCATGGCCGCTGCACACAAGTCCTGCGCCCCCATCCCGGTCAGATAAACCGCGCTAGGTGCTGTCGCGCCAAGCCGCCCGCAGGCGGCGTCGCCGATATCGAGTACCGCGCCCTCGGCATTCCGCGCCAAGGCGATCTGCTCGGCTTGGCCCTGCTCGGCCGCAAAGCGGAACTCCCCGGACCGCTGGGCTTGAGCGAGGATATCGACGACCACCGTGCGCTCGTAGAGGACCTCCGGCGCGAGCTGGCGTGTGCGACTATCCCCGGCGATGACGGCGAGATAGGGGACCTCAGCTAGTGCCGCCGCCGTCAAAATGGGCTGCGGCGTCGGTACCGCCGTCAGCACGGCGTCGGCATCGGCTATACAGGCCTCTAGCGACGCTGCTACCCGCAGGCGCGCTCGCAGGTCCGGCCCGACCGCTTCGGCAAACGCCGCCCGGTTTGCCGCCCGGCGACTCGTGCAGGCAATCTCCGCCAAATCAAAGAGTGTGTCGCAGGATAGGGCCAAGCTCCGCGCAATCCGGCCGGTTCCCAGAATGGCGACTCGCTCGATGGCCGCACCCGCTAGGTATTGGAGACCCAATGCCCCGGCCGCGCCGGTGCGCCTGTCGGTGATGTGTCCCGCCTCTAGCCTCCGCGCCCGGTCCTGTTGCAAGTCTTCAAATGCGATATACGCCTCCCGCTTAGCCAGCCGTCCGGTCGCCACGTCTGAAAACTCTTCGATAATTTTTCTCGAGCGAAACGTACCCAGCCATTCGGCTGGCATATCCAAGCGAAAGTAGTCGAGTGCCCCGCGCTTTTGGATGGATTCAGTGCGCGGCGGATTGTCGATGACCCCCGCACCGTACCGCTCGAACGCTTGGTGACAGGCGGCGAGAAAATCAGCTATGGAGAACCGATGGGCAAAGGCTTCTTCGCGCAGGAGATCCACGTCTTATCCTTTGTTTCTTGACGTAACTTACCGTTTTTTATTCATTTAATAATATAACGTTGGAGCGATGGAACGAGAAAACCCCAACTTGCAGGAGCTAGTTTTGTGGGGGCTGGCCGTTGTGGCCATAGCCCTTCTCCTTAAAGCGGCCTTTTGGCCGCACTCTGCTGCTGTCCCCGAGCCAACGCCCCAACGGGAAGTTCCCAAGCTGGAAACCACTTCCCAAATCAGCCCCATTCGGGTTGAAATTCTCAACGGCGGAGGCGAACCGCAGATCGCTGCCCGCCTCCGCAAAAAGGTACGCGCCCTCGGGCTAGATGTGATTCACGAAGGCAATGCACCCAGCTTCAATTACTTACACACCCTCGTCGTCGATTTGGACGGCGATATTGAGCAAGCCCGACAAGTGGCGGATGTCTTGGGAATACCCCATTTTATTCAGCAGAAGACGGATCAGTTCAGCTTGGCGAGCGTCTCGATTGTCATCGGGCGCGACTATCGCCGCATCGGCCTGCTCGACTAGGCCGAGTAATACCAAGAGAAAACGGCCGTGAAACAAGAGCCGGGCATCGCCCGCGTCGTAGAAATTTTACAAGATAAAAAGGCCCTCGCAGTAACCTTGCTGGACCTGCGCGACGTCACCGACACCTGTGACTACTTCCTGCTCTGTACGGGCACCTCTGAACAGCACATCCGCAGCCTCGCCGACGAGGTGCGGGACCAACTCGCCGCGATGGGAGAAAAGCCTTGGCACATTGAGGGCGTGGATACGCGGCGCTGGGTGCTGATAGATTACGTCGATTTCGTCGTCCACATCTTTCGCAAGGAGGCACGCGACTTCTACGCCCTAGAGAGGCTATGGGGCGACGCCGAGCGCACGGACTTCCCAGATGAGAGTGAGCCCGAGGAAGCCGCAGAAACCTCCTTTGAATTTTCGACCTTCTAATGCCGATGCAAACGCTCAGATGGCAGGACGATGCTCTGATCCTGCTCGACCAGACTCGCTTACCCGGGGAGCTGGTGTACGCGACCTATCGCCACGTTGAGGACATTGCCCGCGCCATTGAAGAGCTGGTGGTGCGCGGCGCACCGGCCATTGGCTTGGCGGCTGCGTACGGCGTCGCGGTGGGCGCACGCGCAGCGGTCGATTGCGCCCCCGAGGCCTTTTGCCGCTGCGTGGAAGCGGCCATCGCCCGCCTCGCCCGCACCCGGCCCACCGCGGTCAACCTGTTTTGGGCCTTGGATCAGATGCAGGAGGTGTTGGCGGCGAATCGGAGCCGCGACAACCACGCCATCTACGACGCCCTGCTAGAGGCCGCGCATCGCCTCTTTGAGGAAGATCGCCAAATCTGTCGCCAGATCGGTGCCCGCGGCGCGGCACTTTTGCGCGATGGCAGCCAAGTTATCACCCACTGCAACGCCGGCGGCTTGGCCACGGCCGACTACGGCACGGCCTTGGGGGTCGTCTATGCGGCCCAAGAGGCGGGTAAGAAAGTCGCCGTGTTTGCCGACGAGACCCGCCCCTTGCTCCAAGGTTCGCGGCTGACGGCGTGGGAGCTGATACAGAGCGGCATCGACGTCAAGGTCATCTGCGACAATGCGGCCGCGGCCGTGCTGCGGAGCGAGGCGATTGATTGCTGCCTAGTGGGGGCTGACCGCATCGCCAAAAACGGCGACGTGGCCAACAAAATAGGCACCTACGGGCTGGCCATCCTTGCCCGCGAGCACGGCGTGCCCTTCTACGTGGCCGCGCCGTGCTCGACCCTCGACATGGCCTTGGCCTCGGGCGCGGAAATCCCCATTGAAAAGCGAGACGCAGCCGAGGTCCGCGAAGGCATGGGCAAGCCCACAGCCCCGGATGCGGTGCCGGTTTACAATCCGGCCTTTGACGTCACGCCCTGCGACTTGGTGTCGGCGATCATCTCGGAAAAGGGCGTCGCCCGCGCTCCGTACGAACCCGCTTTGTGCGCTTGGGTCGAGCCATGAGAATCTACTCAATCCTCCTATTGCTGGTCCTGCTCGGCACAGTCCACTGTGCGAGCGCGCCGCGCTGGCGCAGTGATTCGGGCGACGCCGCGCCCGTCAGCCGCGAAGAATTCGACCCGCGGACCCTCGGCGAAGATTCTTTGCTAGTTGAGCCGGTGCAACGCGAGAGTCGCGACCAAACCCAAACCCCAGCGGAGCCGGCAGTCCCCGTGCAAGACCGCACCCCGGTAGCGAGATATTCGGTCTATCGCCTCCAGCTTTTAGCCCTGAGTAATGAAGCCATGGCCCGCAAGCTCCGCGCCGAACTAGAACGCGCACTCGGCGTGAGGGTCTATCTAGTGGCCCGCAACGAGCACTCGGTGCTGCAAGCTGGCCAATACGCCACCCGCGCCGAGGCCGCGGCTCTTAAGGAGCAGGTTGCCGCACTCGGATCGGACTACGCCGATGCCTATGTCGTCGAGGTCCCGGCGAGCACGGTGCCCGACTTCGAGCTGGCGGAGGCTGTGCCCGAGCAAGTGAGTACCTTTGGCTGGAAGGTGCTGATCGACCAGTTCCTATCCCACGACGATGCCATCCGCCTCGCGGAAGAGGCCAAAAAGCACCTGAAGCGCGAAGACATCAACGTGACCTTTAAGGCACCACCTTATTACAAGATCGAAGTCGGCAACTACCGCACCGAGGCGGAAGCCCAGGCTGCGGCCGAACGAATCGGGAAGTACTACCCCAACGCCCTCAAGGTCCGCTCCCAGGTCCTCATCCCGCAAGAGGACTGACGCGCCATGCGCTTGTATTGCTGTGTCATTGCATTGCTGCTGATGGCCTGTGCCCATGGCAAAAGCACTGGACCTTTGGTCTTCGACGAGGCCGCTCCTGTCATGCCTGCGGACCCGCCGCCGGATACGGCCGACCTACGCGCCGTTCGTTGGCACTTGCTTCTCGCTATTGAAAGCCACGCTATAGGGCAGACCCAACGGGCGCAAGAGGCCCTCGACGCGGCCTTAGGCATTCTCGCCGACCTCGACGCGCACGACGCGCTCGTGGATACCGCGCAGGCCGCAACTCTCGGCTTGGGTATTGAGCGGGCATACCTCAGCCTATTACCGCACCTAAAGCACTTTCCCGCCGACAGCCACTTGCCCCTCTTGCTTGAAGGGCTATCCGACGAAAAGATCGAGAACCTGCCGGCAGACGCCGAGCCTTTGATCCGCATCCACCAGCTCGGCCGCCGCTGCGACATGCCCATTGACGCCAACGCTCGCGTCGTCGCCAGCCTCCACTTCTTCCAGACGCGGGGCCGCAAGACCTTTGCCACTTGGTTGCAGCGCGCCGGGCGCTATCGCACACTGATCGTCGATATCCTCCGGCGCGAGGGGATGCCCAGCGACCTTTTTTATTTAGCGATCATCGAGAGCGGCCTCAACCCAAGGGCCTATTCGCGGTCGCGGGCCGTGGGGTTGTGGCAGTTTATAGAGCGCACCGGCCGCATGATGGGCCTCAAACGCACCCACTGGATCGACGAGCGGCGAGACCCGATCAAGGCGACCGTTGCTGCCGCCCGATACCTAAAAGACCTTTTCGCAGAGTTCGGCGACTGGCGCTTGGCCTTGGCCGCGTACAATGCCGGGCCCGGACGAGTCCGCCGGGCCATCGCCCGCGCCGACACCAACGACTACTGGCAGCTCGATTTGCCCCGCGAAACGAAAAACTACGTGCCGCTCTTCATGGCCGCGGCCGTCATAGCCAAGGATCCACAGCTTTTTGGTTTTGAACCCCAAGCTGAAGAGCCGGCCTTTGCATACGAGGAAGTCGCCCTGCCCGAAGGCTGGCAGTATGTCGATCTGAAAGTGGCGGCCCAGCTCTTGGGCATCGAGCGCCAGGTATTGCACGACTTCAACCCCGAGTTGCGTCAAGACATTACGCCGCCAGGATTCCGTCCGTCTTATGTTTTGAAGGTACCGCAGGGCAAGGGCCAGATTTTGCTCGACCGGTACGCTAGCCTGCCGACCCCGCAGAAGGCAGCGGTCCATCAATATCAGGTGCAACGCGGCGATACGATCTCTGGTATCGCCTTGGCCTTTGGAGTCACCACGCGAGTCATTGCCGCGGCCAATAGTCTGAGAAACCCCAATTTCATCCGGCCGCGGCAGGTTCTCTATATCCCGGTCGCCCCAAGGGCTAAGCAAGCGAGTGGCAGCCGGGGGATCTATACCGTGCGCCCGAACGACTCGCTCAGCCGCATCGCCTCTCGGCATGGGGTGCGCCTGCGCGACTTGGTGAAATGGAATGGCCTCAAAACCACTCTGATCAAACCCGGTCAGGAGTTGCTGGTGAGACAGCAGCCTAGCGCCCGAGAGGTGCCAAGCGGCGAGACCTACACGGTCCAGCCGGGCGATACGCTGTGGGAGTTGGCCCAACGTTTTTCGGTCAGCGTCGCCGACTTGCAGGCGTGGAACGGTCTCGAAAAAGTGCTTATTAAACCCGGTCAACAGCTAACCATGGCCAACGCGCAAGCGCGGGTGTACACCGTGGTCGCGGGCGATACGCTGCACAGCATCGCCCGCAAATTCGGTCTCGCCCCTAGCGATATTGCCCGCCAGAACAACATCGACCTCTCAGAGACGCTGCTGGCGGGCACGACCTTGCAGATTCTGAGGTGACTGTGAGTGCGATCCGCCATATCCTCTTGCTAGTACTGGCCTTCACGCTGCAAACCACTTGGGTCGATTTCCTAAAAGTATGGTCGATCAAACCCGATCTATTGATTACGACGTTGAGCTTCATCGCGCTGCGCAGCGGGCCGGTTGTCGGGGCTTATATGGGGCTGGGGGTCGGCATCCTCCAAGACATCTACCTGCCCGCCGACCTCGGAGTCAATGCGCTCGCCAAGTCGCTCATCGGCGCGGGCTTCGGCTATAGCTACGCCCGCATGGTCGCCGACAGCATCCAAGTTCAGACCGCGCTGGTTTTTGGTGCCGTGATCTGCCATGATCTCATCTACTATGTGGGTACCAGTGCCGATGTGTCCTTTGAGGTGGGCAGCATCTTGGGCCGCGCTGTGTACACGGGCCTGCTCAGTTCGGTTTTCCTAGCCGGCTTGACCCTCAAACGCCATCTCTTTTCCGCTTGATTATGCAACACCAGCTACAACAAGATCGACGCCCACCCTTCACCAACCTCCTCGCGCCTGTCGTCTTGCTGTTCGCGATTCTGGTCCTGCGTTTGTTCTATTTGCAGGTTATCACCTCGGCCGACTACGCTCGCGAGTCCGAGGAAAACCGCATTGCCCAGCGGCGCGTCAAGGCTCCGCGCGGGCTGATCTACGACCGAGATAGCCGCATCTTGGCCCGCACCCGGCCGTTTTACACCGTCTCGTTAGAGCGCACCACGCGCAAGGACTTCGACGCGGCCACCGCGGCATTTACAGAAGCCACCGGGGGCACAGAACTAGATGGCGAGTACAGCCGCAGATCCCGTGTTATCCGCCTCAAGCGCGATGTTAGCTTCCGCACGGTATCGGTCGTAGAGGAGCGGCTCAAGGCCGACTGGCCCCTGCTCGACATTGAAATCGAGACTCAGCGCTACTATCCATACGGCACGGCGGCTGCCCACCTGCTCGGCTATATCGGCATCATCGGCGACCAAGATCTACAGGGCAAAAACAGTAACGCCTATGTGCTCGGCGATTTTATCGGCAGGACCGGGATCGAGAAGGTGTACGAGAACAGCCTGCGCGGCCGCGACGGCATGATATACGTCGAGATTGACGCGGTCGGACGCACGGTCCGGGAGTTTCCCGAGCGCGCCCAGCTTCCCGTGCCCGGCGCGCCCCTGCACCTGACTGTTGACTTGGAGGTCCAACTCGCGGCTGAGCGCGCCCTGCCCGATAGCTTGGCCGGTGCGCTGGTCGCGCTTGACCCGCGCACCGGGGCCGTGCTAGCCCTAGCCAGCAAGCCGACCTTTGACCCCAACATTTTTGTGTCGTTCCAGGCCCAGAAGGAGCGGCAGTGGGTGCTGCAGAGCAAGGACGACGTGCTGCTCAACCGCGCCTTGCAAGGGCGTTATCCACCTGGATCGACGCTCAAGATGGTCAGTGCCATCGCCGCGCTCGAAACGGGTGTCACCGATACGTTGAGCTTATTTGAGCCCTGCTATGGTTCACTGACCGTGGGTAGGAGCAGATTTCGCTGCCACAAGCGGACAGGCCACGGCGGCCTGACCCTCCCAGCGGCGATCGAGACCTCCTGCAACGTCTACTTCTACCATTTGGCCCGGCTGATGAGCATGGAAACATGGCACAAGTACGCGGCCAAATTTGGCTTCGGCCAGCCGACCGAGATCGTCCACTCTGGAGAAGACGCCGGCCTCCTGCCCTCGCACCAGTACTACAAAGAGCGTGGCGGCTGGTTTCTCGGCCACCTGATCAACCTCTCCATTGGCCAAGGTGCCATGATAGTCACGCCCATTCAGATGGCACGCTACGTGGCCGCCATTGCCAACGGCGGCTATTTGGTCACTCCCTACATCAGCGGCGACCCCCCCCGCAGCCAACGCATTGACGGCATTTCGCCGAGGACCTTCGCCATCGTGAGAAAGGCCATGCGCCGAGTGGTGGCCAGCGACATTGGCACCGGTCGTCGAGCGCGGGTTGACGGCGTCGCAATCGCGGCCAAGACCGGTACGGCTCAGGGGTCCAACCGAGACGACGATGCTTGGATGGTGGCCTTTGCTCCGTACGAGAATCCCACTATTGTCATAGCGGCCGTGGTCGAAGGGGGCGGCAGTGGTGGAGCACGAGTCGGCCCGGTTGTGCGCGAGGTCGTCAGAGCCTTTTGCATCCAAGAGGGCATCATTGAGCCAGAAGCAACCGAGGCAGATACGCTCTTAGCTAACCATGGAATACTTTAGTTCATGCGTCTGCTCCGCCAACTCGACTTTCCGCTCCTAATTGCAACTTTGGCGACCCTACTGATCGGCATCATCGCAATCTATAGTGCTACGTATCACAACGACTCTACCGAGGTGCAGAACGCTTGGAGTAAGCAGGTCCAATTCGCGATCTTAGCCTTCGCCATGGCCCTAGCTACCGTATATGTCCCGGAAAAGGTCATTTACAGCGTTGCTTACCTGCTGTATCTGCTCAGCATTGTGAGCCTAGTCGCGGTGTTGGCTTGGGGCACGGGCGACGCTACCCGCTGGTTGCGCTTGGGGCCGTTGATGTTACAGCCTTCGGAGCTGGCCAAGATCGCGACCATTATCGCCTTAGCGCGCTACTTAAGCGACCGCAGCGTCGAACGCATCAATTCCTTCGGCGGCTTTCTATGGGCCTTGTTCCTCGTATTGGTGCCGATCGCTCTGATTGTGCGCCAGCCCGATTTGGGGACCGCAGTTTCCTTTGGTGCTCCGCTCTTTCCCATGCTCTATTGGGCGGGAATGCGCAAGTTCTTCGTCTTCCTCCTCCTCTCGCCGCTCATCAGCGTCTTCTGCTCTTTAGATCCACTGTGGCAGGGAGGTACTCCTTACGTCTTCGCCATCGTCTTCGTCGGCAGCACCTTCTTAATCCATCATTTTCTGCGCCGGCCTTGGCTGACCTTTTCCATGGCCTTCATCAACACCTCGGCGGGTTTGCTCACGGTGTATTTTTTGGAGCACTTCCTGCATCCATACCAGAAGGCCCGCATTATGACCTTCTTCAGCCCAGAGAGCGATCCCCTCGCATCCGGGTGGAACATCATCCAGTCCAAGATCGCCATTGGCTCCGGGGGGCTGACGGGCAAGGGCCTGCTAGAAGGTACGCAGACCAAGCACCAGTTCCTGCCGGCAGCTCATACCGATTTCATCTTCTCGGTCATTGGGGAAGAGGGGGGATTTGCCTTGGCCCTGATAGTGCTGAGTCTGTTCTTTTTTCTCATCTATCGGGCGCTGCGTATCGCCTCCGTGGCCAACAATGCCTTTTACAGCCTGACAGCTATCGGCGTGGCCGCGATGCTGACCTTTCACGTGTTCATCAACATTGGCATGACTATCGGCGTCATGCCCATCACCGGCCTGCCGCTGCCCCTTCTCAGCTCGGGAGGCTCTTCGCTGCTGTCCAACCTCCTTGCCATCGGCCTGCTGCTCCACATCGACACCTATCGCCACGAGTACTGAATGCGCGTCGCTAGACAGGCCGTTTGCTGCGCCCTGCTCGGCGCGTTCGTCATCAGCAACCCGCAATGCGGTGCCTATCGAGCCGGGCACGCCCAGCTAGCGCCTGCGTATCTGCTCGACGGCCTCTATGGCCAAGCTTTGGTTGAAACCCGCCGAGCCATCCGCCAAGACGGGCCGGACGACCGCTTGCTCCTCATTGCCGCCCTTGCCCGGCTGGGCCTAGACGAAGTGGATGCCGCACTAGAGCTAATCGGCCAAGCCATTGCCTTGGCACCGGACAACGACGATTTGTACAGGGCCCTGCGCGACATTTGTCAAAAAGAAGAGTACTTCGCCCAAACCCAAGCACTTCTTGCGCACCTGCGTGCAGACCACGGGCAGAGTGCGTCGCTGTGGGCGACCGAGGGCTGGCTCCACGCCCGTCAGGAGCGGCCCGACGCCGCTGTAGAAGCACTGGGCCAGGCCATCCAGCTCGACGAGCACCACCTCTTCGCCCACATTGAACTCAGCCGTCTCTTGATCGCCGAGGGGCGGTTCGCCGAGGCCGAGACCGTGCTCGCCGCGGCGATGCGCATCCAACCTAGTGACCCACAGCTCGTCCTCACCTTGGGGGATTGCCAACTCCGCCAGGGGCTTGCTGAACGGGCCGCCCACACTTTTGACCGCGCACTGACGGCCGGGGTCATTAGTGCAGTTGACATCGCCCTCACTTACTACGAGCACAAGTGGCCCGACCGGGCAATTGAATACTACGAGCGTGCTTTGGCCGGTACTCCAGACGATCCTCTGATCCTCAACAACTTGGCTTGGACCTATGCAGAAGAGGGCCTGCGCCTTAGCTATGCCCTGAATCTGTCGATACGTGCGGTCAAGCTCGACGCGGAAAGCCCGGTCTATTTGGACACCTATGCGGAATTGTTGCACCTGTTAGGGCGGCATGCCCACGCGGTGGCCATTATGCGCCAAGCCCTCGCACTCGAGCCAACCGACGGCGAGCACCGGGCCTATCTCGAGGGCCAGATGGCGAAATTTCGCCGTGCGCTCGCCGTGCGCCTGTGAGTTAGGTTCGGTAGTGTTGGTAGTCGATATCGAGATGTTCTAGCTTTGCGTACAGGCTTTTGCGCGACAGACCCACATCTTCGGCCACTTGCGAAATCACCCCGCGGTGCCGGTGCAGGGCCTCGCAGAGGAAGTGTCGCTCAAACGAGTTCCGCGCTTCCCTAAAATCGCGGTGGCTCAGGTCGGGCTCTTCTTCATCCTTCCAATGAACGATCTCTTCGGGCACGTCTTCCTCCCGCAACAAGCTATCGTTTGCGAGGAGAACCATGCGCTCGAGCGCGTTTGCCAATTGCCGCACGTTGCCCGGCCATGGATAGGTCAAGAAGTGGTTTAAGGCCGCGGCGTCGAGGCTGCGAATTTTGCACCCGTTTTGCGCCGCTAACCGACGGATAAAATATTCGATCAAAAGGGGAATGTCTCCCTTGCGCTGGCGCAGCGGCGGCAGCTTGAGCGGCACGACGTTGAGCCGGTAGAAGAGGTCTTCGCGGAAGGTTCCTTTGCGAACCTCCTCCCGCAAATCGACATTGGTGGCGGCGATGACCCGCACATCCACCCGCAAGGTCTCCGCGCCCCCGACTCGCTCGAACTCGCGCTCTTGCAGGACGCGCAACAGACGCAGTTGTACGCGCATATCCGCCGCGCCAATCTCGTCGAGAAACAAGGTGCCGCGATCGGCTAGCTCAAAGCGGCCTAAACGCTGGCGGACTGCGCCGGTAAAGGATCCTTTCTCATGCCCGAACAGCTCGCTCTCCAACACGCCTTCGGGTAGCGAGGCGCAGTTGAGCCGCACAAACGAGGCCCTGCGCCTTGGACTGCGCCCGTGCAAGCGCCTCGCCAGTACTTCTTTGCCCGTGCCACTTTCTCCAGTGAGGAGCACGGTCGCTGGGGACTCGGCGACCCGGTCGGCTTGGGCCAGCAGGCGGCGGACTTGGGCGTTTTGGGTGATAAATTCGGGATGGTCAGCACGGCGGGGGGAGGACGCGTCCATTTGCGTAGCCGCGTCCGAGTTAGCAGACGTACAAGAATACACAAATAACCTCTCTTCCTTTTTGGATATTTAATACATAAATGAATATGATATGCAAATGAAAGCGATTGTCAAGAACAACTAATGCAGATGGCGGGATCAGGCCAAGACAGAGGGCCTATCGGCGCAGATCTCGGAAACCAAGCTGTTGTAGTTGCTAGTGCCTATCGATCCTGCGTCGTAGAGCACGACAGGCTGGCTAAAACCCGGAGCCTCGGCCAAGCTGATGTTGCGGCTGATGATCGTCTGATAGACCTTGTCACCGAAGTAGTTGCGCACTTCTTGAGCCACGCGGCGACAAAGCTGCAAGCGATTGTCGTACAGGGTAAGTAAAACGCCCTCGATTTCGAGGGTGGGGTTGAGATAGCGTCGCACCAAGCGGACGGAATCGATGAGCTTGCTCATACCCTCTAAGGCATAGTACTCGCACTGCACCGGGATAAGCACGGAATCGGCTGCGCTCAGCGCGTTGATTGTGAGCAAGCCCAAAGACGGCGGGCAATCGATGAGCATAAATTCGTACTGCCCCTTTACCGGGTGTAGTGCTTTGGCTAGCCACTTGTCGCGCCCGACCATGGCGGCCATCTCCACTTCAGCACCCGCGAGACGGATGTGCCCGGGCACTACGAAAAGGTCCTTTATATAGGTGGGGAAGGTCGCCGAGGAGGTGCTGAGCTCGCCGATCAAAACCTCGTAGGTAGAGGCGTAGTCGCTACCGAACTCGGCGTCGCAGCTACTAGTCGCATTGGCCTGCGGGTCTAAGTCGATGAGTAGGGTTCGGTGCCCGGAAAGGGCTAGACAGGCGGCGAGATTGACGGCCGTAGTGGTCTTGCCCACCCCGCCTTTTTGATTGGCGATAGCGATGATTTTGCCCATGTCGATATTTTGCCCTAGGAAAGCTTAAAAAAGGCTTAGCTGGATAGAGAACCGCGCCAAGCGCACCTCCGAGCTATTTAACGAGCAATAAATCAAGCGGGCCAACGGACCGCTCCCACAACAGAAAGGAGCCGCCAAAACTGTACTCAGGGGAGTTGTACAGAAAGCCCTAATCACCGCCTCCCATTCAATATAAGGCGGTGCAACGGCTAGTCAAGGGTTTGTGCCAATTTGGTTGTATGCGAGTAGAAAAAATACATAAGATTATATAAAATAACATGTTATAAATTTTCGACAAATGGGTTGTAGCCCCTGCGTCGCAAGGTTTTTGGGCCTGTGGCGGGCGGTTCCTTATTATTGTTTTTCTTATGTAAAATCCAGAAGCGAAAGACGATGAAAAGCGATTCCACGTTCTCAGAATTAGTTGCTATCATGGCACGTCTGCGCGGCCCCGACGGCTGCCCTTGGGACCGCAAGCAGACGCACGCCACGCTCCGGCCCTACCTGTTGGAAGAGGCGTACGAGGCTCTCGAATCCATTGACGCGGAAGACGACGCCGAACTATGCAAGGAGCTGGGCGATGTGTTGCTGCAAGTGGTGTTCCACGCCCAGATCGCGGCCGAGGAGGGCCGCTTCGACATCGAGGCGGTCGGCCAAGCCATCGTCGAGAAGCTGATTCGCCGCCACCCCCATGTCTTTGCCGATGCGAGTGCGGACGGGGCCGACGAGGTTTTGCTCCGCTGGGAGCAGATCAAAAAGCAGGAGTGCCGGGAGCAAGGGGAAGCTGCGCCTTCGTTGCTTGAGGGCATTCCCAAGCACCTCCCCGCCTTGATGCGCGCTCATCGGATCCAAGCGCGAGTCGCACAGCAGGGGTTTGATTGGGACGGTATTGATGGCGCACTCGACAAGGTCGAAGAGGAATTCGCCGAAGTGCGCAAGGCTTGGGAGACGGGCGGGGCCGCGGCGGTCGAGGAGGAGTTTGGCGACTTGCTCTTCTCGTTGGTCAACGCCAGCCGCTTCCTCAAGGTAGATCCCGAACAGGCTCTCAGGCGTGCGGTCGCCAAGTTCGAGCGCCGCTTCCGCGCCCTAGAGGAGGCTGTGCAGGCGCGAGGTGAGGAAGTCGCCGCGCTCTCGTTGGCGGATCTAGACGCGATGTGGGACGAGGTGAAAGCGCGCGAAAAGGCCGCAGAATAAGGAGGCGACATGGGGGTTGACGTGCTCTTTTGCGCCGTGGTTTTGGGCGTTTTGGTGCTTTCGGTGTTGGCTGTGTGCGCCGCTGCCCAGCGAGCAGGACAGGCCGCGGACCTGTGGACGATGCGGGCGGCTGTCGGAGCCGTGCTCTGGTTGGTGGCAACCGGGTTGGCCGCGCTTTCGGGCACCCTGAGCAGCTTTTCGCTACCCCTCTTCGCGGCCTTGATGGTCCTGACCGGCGGCGCGGCCTTTTCGCGGGTGGGGGCCGCGCTGATGGCCGCGGTCGGCCCGGTCGGGTTGATTGGCTTCCAGTTTTTCCGCGTGCCGGTCGCCGTGTTCCTCCAAGGGATGTACCAAGCCGGGCAGGCACCGGTGCAGATAACCTACGAGGGGCTCAACTTCGACATCTTCGCCGGCTTGACCGCACCAGCCATGGCTTGGCTGGTCTGGCGCGGCAAGGTGGGATCCTACGCGATATGGGCTTGGAATGCGTTTGGGCTAGTGCTACTGGCCGAGGCGATCGTCATCGCAGTCCTCTCTATGCCGACGGAGTTCCGCGTCTTCACCAACGAGCCGACTAGCATGTTCGCGACCTACGCACCCTATATCTGGCTGCCGACAGTCTTGGCACCAGCCGCCCTATTGGGTCATTTGTTAGTATTGCGCTGGCTGTTGTCGAGTTGCTCCGGGTCGAGGTAATCCATGGCCGGATCGAGTTTCCAGCGGCACTGGTCGGAAGGCTGTACGGTGCGGCCCCACGCGGTTAGGATGGAGCGATCGGCGCGGAGCGCGGCCATGCGTGCGGCGATCCACTCCGGGTCCCATCCGTCTAGGACTTCGGCTTTGAGCGTGGCCAAGATGTCTTGGTGTGCCGGGTCGGCTGCTAGGTCGCAGCGCTCGCGCGGGTCGGCTTGGAGGTCGAAAAGCTGGCAGGGCTGGCCGTGGTAGTAGTTGAGCTTCCACGGCCCGCGCCGAATCATGCGCTGGAAAATGCCCTCTTGTGAGAAGGGGCCGCCGGCCCCGGCCGCGTCTTGGCAGAACTCGGAGAAGGCGACGTCATCCCACTCGGCGTTTTTTGGATTCGCGAGCAAGGGCAGTAGGCTGCGGCCTTGCGAGTTGGGTAGGGCCGGGCAGCCCAAGGCGTCGAGCATGGTCGCGTTGAGGTCGAGTGAAGAAATCACCCGTTCGCAACGGATCCCTGCGGGCAAGTGCCCAGGCCAAGCGAGTATGGCCGGGACCTTAACCGAGTCCTCGTAAAAGGTCTGCTTCCACCACAGCCCGTGCTCGCCGACCTGCTCGCCGTGATCAGACGTATAGAGGACGAGGGTGTTTTCCTCCAAGCCGTTTTTCCGCAGTGCGGCTACGATCTGGCCGATTAGCGCGTCCATGCGGTGGACTAGTGCCCAATAGGCGGCGCGGGCGCGGCGAGCTTCTTCCGCGCTGACTTCCTCGATATCGCAGGCTTGGCGCCAGCACTTGATGTGGGGGTGTAGGTGGTCGCCGAAGGGTTCGGGGGTTTGCGGTGGGGTGATGTTTTCATAGTAGTAGCGATAGTCTTGCAAGCGGGCGACAAAGGGCTGATGCGGCAGCATGAAACCGACCGAGAGCGAGAATGGCTCAGCGGCTTGGCCGGCGCGTTTGGCGGCGCCAAGGCGGTTGAGGTAGTCAACGGTCGCGGCAGTGACGTCTTCGTCGTGGACTTGATAGGCGCTCTGGCCGTGGCCGGACAGGCGCAGGCTGACGCGGCTCGGCCCGGCCGTGCCCGCGAGCTGACCGTGATCGACGCCTGTGCCCCCGGGCTGGTTGGGGCCGTGATCGCCGACGAGCCGCTCTGCGTACCCGTGTAGCTGGTCCGGCCCAACCGAGTGCATGCGGCCGACGAGCGCGGGGCGGTAGCCGCCCGCGCCCATGGCGTGGGCGAAGGTGGGGATGCCGGAGTCGAGGATGTGGGTGTTGGTCCAGACTTGGTTGTCGCAGGGGTAGCGGCCCGAGAGCATGGACATCCGCGAGGGTACGCAAATAGGCGAGGGGCAATAGGTGTTGTCGAACACCACGCCGCGCGCGGCGAGGGCATCGAGGTGGGGGGTCTCGACTAAGGGATCGCCATAGCAGCCGGCGACGTAGGGGCTGTGTTGGTCGGAGTGGATGTAGAGCAGGTTGGGGCGGGGTGCTTGGCTCATAATGGTCCTTGTCGGTTAGGCGGCGTGCGCGACAAGGTACGCGGCTGGTCGGGGGTGAGCAAGATGAGCGGAGCAGGTTTTTCTCGCGCTGCTGACTTGTGTACGTTTTTTTGAGCAGCGAACTGCGAGCGATGGAGATTGGGTATGCAAACCAAAAAAGCTGCCAAGCGGGCGAAGGTGAAGAGGAAGAACTACGAGCGCGAATTGGCCAAGTTGCACTACGAACTGGTCAAGTTGCAGCACTGGATCAAGGACCAGGGCTTGAGGGTGGTGATCGTCTTTGAGGGGCGCGACACGGCCGGTAAAGGCGGGATCATCAAGCGCATCACCGAGCCGCTCAATCCGCGCGGTGCGCGCGTGGTGGCCTTGGGTACGCCGTCGGACCGCGAGCGCACCCAATGGTACTTCCAGCGCTACGTGGCTCACCTGCCGGCCGCGGGCGAGATCGTGATTTTCGACCGCAGTTGGTACAACCGCAGCGGGGTCGAGCGGGTGTTGGGCTTTTGCACCGAGGAGGAGTATTGGGAGTTTCTCCACTCGTGCCCGGAGTTTGAGCGCATGCTAGTGCGCTCGGGGATAATCCTGCTCAAGTACTGGCTCTCGGTGAGCGAGGAAGAGCAAGAAAGCCGCTTTCAGGAGCGCGCTCGGAATCCGCTTAAGCACTGGAAGCTCAGCGATATGGACCTCAAATCGCGGAACCTGTGGGTAGAGTACTCCAAGGCCAAAGACGAGGCGTTTTTTTACACGGATATTCCCGAAGCTCCTTGGTACACGGTCGAGGCCGACGACAAGCGCCGGGCGCGTCTCAACTGCATCGCGCACATCCTCAGCCAACTGCCCCACGAAGACGTGATGCCGCAAAAGATCAAGCTGCCGCCGCGCCCGCCCCACGGCGAGTACCAGCGCCCTCCTCACAGCAAGTTGCACTTTGTCGATGAGAAGTACTGAAAAGCGGTTTTGAAATTCTCGATGTGTCCCAAGTGCAAGCGATGAGACGCCATGTCTGAGTTTGAGTTTCTCGGCCTTCCCCACATCGCCGCGATGGGTGTAACGCTCGCCTTGCCGATCCTCTTGACCATTGCCGTCAAGCGGCTCCGTTCAGCCAAGGCGACCCGAGCCCTCTGTAGCGCATTCGCGGGTGTGCTCTTGCTCAACGAGCTCCTGTACTGGAGCCAGCGCTTGGCAACGGTCGGGGCGCACGAGTTCGTGCGGTTGCACCTGCCGTTGCACATCTGTGGCATCACCGTATTCGCGGTCGCTGCCGCGCTCGTCTTCCGCTGCCGCACGGCGTACGAAATCGCGTACTTCTGGGGGCTGGTCGGCGCAACCAACGCCGTCGTCACGCCTCAGATCGAGGCTGGCTATCCAGCGTATCGCTTCTTTCAATATTTCATCGCGCACGGCGGCATCGTCGCCGGCGCGCTATTCGCAACTTGGGGTCTCGGCATGCGGCCGACGGCCAAGTCAGTCCTCCGCGTATTCGCGTTGCTCAACCTCCTCGCCCTTGTCGCGCTTGGCGTCAATCGGGTGTTGGGGAGCAACTACATGTTCCTCAGCCAACCACCCGTTACCCAGTCGCCGTTTTTCTTTGCCCCGTGGCCGTGGTATATCCCAATCCTCGACGGCGTGGCGCTCATTTTCTTTTACGCGCTATTCATACCCTTCTTTAAGATCGGGCGCAGAGGAGACGGCTCGTGAGCGCCAACAACGCCTTCTCCTCGAGGGGCGGGTGGAAATCGGGCCCTTTTAGATTACCATGAAAGCATCTCGCAAAAAAAAGAAGGCTGCGCCCCAAAAATCCGAGCAGCAGGATCTCAAAGCGGACCTAGGCACGCACGTAGTCGAGTTATTGGAAACGCCTTGGGCGCAGTGCGGTATTCCCCTCTTTATCGTCGTGGCGACATTCCTCTTGGGGATCTGGACCTTCGACGACAAACTTTCCCTCAGCGGCGACAACGCCGAATTCATCACGTTGGCGCGCAGCTTGGCTCAAGGAGAAGGGCTTTTGCACATCAACTCGCCCGATCCGCAGCCAGCGACCAAGTACCCTTTTGGCTTTCCCCTTTTGCTGGCTCCTCTGGCGTGGGCTTTTCCCGGCGATTGGGTGCCGATGAAAGCTTGGGTGCTGGTGCTTTTTGCACTGGGGATGGGGGTGCTCTACCAATTGGCCAAGGAGCGGGTGGGTGCTGTGGCCGGCCTAGCGGTGGTGGTGCTGAGCGTTGTGCTCGGCAAGAGCTATTTGACGCACGGCCCGACCGGCGCCGCCTACGGCCCGCTGCTTTTGCACTACGCACACCAAGTCATGTCCGAAGTGCCCTATCTGACCTTTTCGCTTTTGGCCCTGTGGCTTGTCGAACAGGGCGTCGGGCGCGAGGGCCTCAAGGGGAACTGGTGGCTCGTCGGCGGGTTCGCTTGCACCATTTGGGCGTACTACATTCGCACGGCTGGGATCGCGCTAGTAGCGGCTGTGGTAGTCTATCTGTTGCTCCGGCGCGATTTCCGGCGGTGTCTATTCTTTGGCGGCGCGGCGTTTGTCTGCTGGCTGCCGTGGACATTGCGCAATCAGGCGGTGGGCGGTGGTGGCGTCTATATCAAGCAGCTCTTCATGGTCAATCCCTACTACCCAGAGCGGGGCCTACTCGACGTGGGCGGTTTTGTCGAGCGCTTTATCGGCCATACGCATCGCTATCTGACGCGGGAATTGCCCAATACCTTGGTGCCTTTTTTTGATGGCACCGAGACGATTCTTCATCCCGCGCCCTTGTTGCTGATTGCGCTCGCCGTTGCCGCGACAGTCCTTTGCATCAAGCGCGGCGAACATCTGTTGATCTTGCTCTACGCAGCCTTCTTCATGGGTATCGCGTTGCTCTGGCCCTGGCCGGGGGATCGCTTTCTGGGGCCTATTGTGTCGGTACTCGTCTTGTTGGGGGTCTGGACCGTTTTGCAAATCCGCGATGGCCTGGCCGGGGGCATTATGGGCAGGCTCGTGGTGTGGGGTTGCCTTCTCGCCTGCGTCATCGGCCAAGCTGGCGGCGTCAAGCGCCTAGCCGACTACGCTGCCGCTGACTACCCTCCGCCTTGGCTCGGCTACTACCAAGCGGGTCAATGGCTTAAAGCCAACGCGCCGGCAGACGCCATCGTGCTGTGCCGCAAGGGCTACTGGATGTACATCGTCTCGGGCCGGCGCTGCGTCGGCTTCCCCTTTGACGAGCCGGCAAAAGTGCTGGCCCATATGGAGCGCGAAAAGGTAGATTACGTCGTGCTGGAAAACCTCGGTTTTCCACAGACTGGGCAGTACCTGTATCCGGCCATCAAGGAATACGAGAGCCGCTTCCAGGTGGTGTGGCACGACCCAACCGTGCCGACGTTTGTGTTGCGTTTTCTCCGACCTTAGTGCCTCAAGCGCTGGTGCGCTCGGCGGTCGCCTCCACCATTTCCCGCATCGTCCGCTCGATGTCGTATTCGCATTCCCATTGGGGATAGTGCGCTTGGAACTTGCGCACGTCGCTGATCCACCAGATGTGATCGCCCCTGCGGGCCTCATCCACAAGTGTGTAGTCGAGCGATCGGCCCGCGAGGTGTTGCGCGGTTTCAATAGCCTCCAGCACAGAGACGTTGGCGCGGCGGCCACCGCCCATATTATACACTTCGCCTGCGCGGGGATTTTGGCAGAAGTGCCAGAAAGCCGAGACGAGGTCTCGGCTGTGGATGTTGTCGCGGACCTGTTTGCCTTTGTAGCCAAAGATGGTATAGGGCCTCCCCGTGACTACGCATTTGACTAGGTAGGACAAGAAGCCATGCAGCTCGGCGGCCGAATGGGCTGGGCCGGTTAGGCAGCCTCCGCGGAAAACGGCGGTCTTGAGACCTAAGTAGCGGCCGTATTCTTGGGTTAGGATGTCGCCGGCGAGCTTGGATGCGCCGAAGAGGCTATGCTGACATTGGTCGATGCGCAGGCTCTCGTCAATGCCAAACTCTCGATAAGGGTGCGCCGCGTCTAGCTCATAGCGGGTCGCGCATTCCACCAAGGGCAGCTCGTTGGGCGCATCGCCGTACACTTTGTTGGTGCCGGTAAAGATGAAAACCGCTTCTGGGGAGAAGCTGCGCGTGGCTTCCAACAGGTGGAGGGTGCCGTTGGCGTTGATCTCAAAATCGGTAAGCGGTTCGCGGGCTGCCCAGTCGTGCGAGGGTTGTGCTGCTGCGTGAATTACCAGTGCGATGGCCTTGCCGCATTCGGCAAACAGCGCGTTTATGCCAGCCGCATCGCGGATGTCGAGATCGCAATGTCGGTAGTTGGGCAGTCCCTTTTCGAGCTGGGTGCGGTTCCAAGCGGTTGAGCCGTCCGCGCCGAAAAAGTACTGCCGCATGTTGTTATCTACGCCGACGATGTCAAAGCCGCGCTCGTGCAAGAAGCGGGCCGCTTCGCTACCGACGAGACCCGCCGAGCCGGTGATCAGGGCGATGCTCAATGGAACGGCCTCCTTCCGGTGCGCGTTGTAATTTGCTAGCCGCACGGTCAGTGCAACGTTTTACTCGCTAACGTGCGGCCAGTGAACATCGGGCGGACCCGATCGTCGTTGTCCGCCAGCCAAGTGCAGATGTTGCCGACGATGTCCCGCGCGGTCTTTTGCGGGGTCCAGCCAAAGGCTGCCTGTGCCTTGGCGTTGTCGGTGACGTAATAGGGGATATCGGTCGGCTGAGTCTGGGGGATCGCGGCGATTGTGAGGATACAGCCTGTGGCCTCTTGGCAGAGTTGGGTGTACTCCACTAGCGAGGTCGAGCCGGCAAGGCCACCGCCGGCGTTGAACACGTCGCCCGTCCACGCGGCCGGACAGGCCATTTGCGCCTCTAACAGGGTGAAGAGATCGTCCGGGTGCAAGAGGTCGCGCACTTGCTTGCCGCTGCCGCCGAACCCCGTGTAGCGCAGCTCCAATCCAAAGAAGTGTCCAGCGACCCACAGGGCGTACACGCCCTGATCGACGCGGCCCCACTGGCCTGGCCCGGCGATGACTCCGCAGCGGTTGACCACGGCCTTTAGTCCGTAGGCAGCGCAGTACTCTTGGACGAAGAGTTCGGACGCCAACTTAGTCGCGCCGTACAGCGAGCGGTGACCGGAGGTGGCAAATGCCTCGCCGATGCCGGCGGCCGACAGTCCCGCTGGCTGCGGGCCTTGTGGGTCGAGGCGAAAGCGCGTCTCCGCCTCGCGCAGGGGTAAGATGCGCAGCGCGGGTAGCGAATAGACCCTCGAAGTGGAGAGGAAGAGCAAGGCACCAGCGCGTCGGCGCGCCCACTCCAAGCAGTTGAGCGTGCCTTGGAGATTGGTGTCGATCGCATTAGTACCCGCGTGAACTGAAGGCTCGGCCGCCGCGTCGATGAGCAAGTCGAAGGTACCTGTCAGCGATTCCAAATCGCGGGGAAAGCGGATATCGCCGTGGATGAATTCTATGTTGTGCGCTCTGAAGTCGGCCAAGTTCAGCTCGGACCCGCGCCGGCTGAGGTTGTCGAAGGCAACGATGCGCCGGCTGGGGTAGTGTTGGCGGTAGCGGAGCGCCAAGCTCGCGCCGACAAAACCCGCACCACCGGCAATGCACAAGCTCACGGCAGTGGGGCGTCGGCGCGGACTAATCCCTCGTCGCGGAGCTCGGCCCAAAACGGTGGGGGAATCTCTTGCGTGAGCAAGTCGAAATTTTCTTGTACTCGCTCGGGCTGCCGCGTCCCGGGGATGATGCAGGTGATGGCCGGATGGGCGAAGACAAATTGCGAGGCCGCCGCTCGCAGATCGACTTGGTGGCGACCGGCCACGGCCTCTAGGGACTTGGCCCTAGCCGCGATTTCGGGTGGAGCCTCTTGGTAGTTGTAGGTTGCACCTGGATGCGCGCCTTTGGCCAAGATGCCGCTGTTATACGTACCACCGGCCATGATGCCGATGTTCTTTTCCACGCACAGTGGCAAGAGTTCGTCGAGTGCGCTCTGGTCGAGCAAGCTGTAGCGTCCGGCGAGGAGGAAGCAGTCGAAATCGCCCTCGCGGGCAAAGCGGGCCAGCATTTGCCATTGGTTCATGCCCGCACTGACGGCGCGGATGACGCCCTCGCTGCGCAGCTTGTCGAGTGCGGGATAAGCACCGTCGATGGCCTCCTGCGAGTGGTCGTCCGGGTCGTGAATGTGGAGGATGTCGATGCGATCTACGCCTAGGCGTTTGAGGCTGTCTTCAAAGGAGCGCATGACGCCGTCGTAGCTGAAGTCGAACACGGGTTGGTACGGGGCCGGGTCGTCGAACGCGCCCACTTGTTGGTCTTGTTCGGTTGGGACCAAGACGCGCCCTACTTTGGATGCGAGTACATAGCTGTCGCGCGGCACGTCCACGAGAGCCTGCCCGAGGCGGATTTCGCTTTTGCCGGCCCCGTACAGCGGTGCGGTGTCTAAGAGGTTTAGCCCCAGAGACAGGGCGCGCTGTACGACGGAGACGGCTTGGTCGTCTGGTATGTCGCCGTATAGGCCGCCGATAGAGGCGCAGCCCAAGCCGAGGCGGGTGACGCGCAGCCCGCTGCTGCCGAGGGTGACTTTTTCGAGTGGATTCATGGTGTGCTCCTTATTTAGATAGCTTCTAAGCTTCGAGTGGAAAAACAAAACATAGGCTAAACCACCTTGTGCAAAAAGCCCGCCCCTTGGGACCTGCTTGACGCTCACAGGGGCATGCTGTACATTAAAGCGGCCTTTAAAATAATTCGGAACTCATTGAATATAAAAGAGATGTATCAGTTTAAGGCCAAGCTGCTAGCCATGCTAATGTTGGCCGGGTGCGCCGCCACCGAGGAGCCGCCGCAAGAAGCAGCCCGCAGCGAGCGGCCGACCTTGGCCGAGTGGCAGTGGGCCGATGGCCAGATGCCTTGGAGCACTTGGGACGAGTCGTTGTTCGCGCGCGCTCAACGCGAAGACAATCCCATATTGGTGTATTTGGCCGCCCCGGGATGCGAGGGCCTGTTTCCCGCCCCGACGCCGGCGTTGCGCCAACTGGTCGCCGAGAAATTTGTCGGCGTGCAGGTCGATCCATTCAAGCGGCCGGACATTGCTCGGCACTACGACAGCGGCGGTTGGCCGGCCCTAGTAGTAGCCCTGCCAGACGGGCAGGTTTTTGCGCGGGCCGTGGATATTCCACCATCCAATGTCGAGCCTTATCTGCGCCGATTGCGCTCGGCCTACGAGGAAAAGCGCGCGGTGCTCGTCGCCAAGGTGCAGCGCGCAGTCGCCCGTCCCGAGATTGAGAAACCCTTTGCAGTAGATGCGGTTTACCGCGCGTGCGTGGCCGCCTTTGACTCGGCCCACGGCGGCTTTGGCGGCCCGACCAAATTTCTCGAGGCTTCGGTATTGCGCTTCCTGCTCGTCTATGCCGAGATGCAAAGCTCCGCGCCGGCGCGGCAGATGGCATTGGCCAGCTTAGACGCGGTGCTCGCCTCACCGCTTGGCGACAGCGGCGGTTTTCGCGCGTACTCATACGCGCCGGATTGGAGCGCGCCCGCCTGCGAGCGGGACGCCCGCGATCAGGCGGCCATGCTGCATCTGTTGCTGGAGGCCAACCAACCCCGCTACGTCGAGTCGGCCAGAGCACTACTCGGCTTTGTCGAGGGTACGCTCTTCGACAAAGCCGAGGGCGCGTTCCGCGGCCGCCAAGTCATGGCCGGCACTTGGTGGACCGACCCTACGCTCTACGCCGACCGCCAAGCAGCCCTGATACGAGCCTATCTGGCTGCGGCCGCTGCCCTAGGCGACGAACGCGCCGCTCAGGTGGCCCTGCAAGCCGGCGACGCGCTCATCAACCGCTGTATCGACGCCCGCGGCCGGGTGCGGCACGTCTGCGACTCAGAGGCCGCGGGCAGTGCCGGCCTACTCGTCGATCAAGCCTTAGCGGCATTGGCTCTGTGGGAGTTGGGCCAGTGGAGTGGGGGGGCGCGGTTTGCCACGGCGGCCGAACAGGTCGCGCACTTTATGGAGCAATCGTACGACCACCCCGTTGCCCTCGGCCTGCTGCCGCACCAGACCAAGGCTCTCGCCCTCCAGCTCTACGGGCGACAGGGCCATGCCGAGCGGGTGGTCGCCTTAGCTGGCGAACCGCGCTTGGCGCAGGTGCCCGGTCGAGCGCATAGTTCGTGGGCGAGGGCCTTGCTGCTATACGGCCCGCCGCTATGAGAATTTTGGTGACAGGTGCCACCGGCTTTTTGGGCCGCACCCTGCTCTCCTTGGAAGGGGAAGCCGAGTGGATGGGCTGCGGTCGCCGGCCCGCGGCTGCAGGCATTCCCTATTGCCAAGTGGATCTAGCCGACCGCAAGGCGGTAGCCGCACTCGTCGCCGAACTGGCTCCAGATTGGGTGATCAACGCCGCGGCCATGACCGATGTCGATGGCTGCGAAAAAGACGCGCCGGCCGCGCGGCAAGCCAACGTCGATATTCCCGAGAATTTGGTCGCGGCCTGCGATGTGGCCGGGGCTGGCTTGGTCCATGTTTCCACAGATTACGTCTTCGACGGCAAGCGCGGCCCCTACGACGAAGAGGATGCGGCCAATCCGCTGTCTTGCTACGGCCAACTCAAGCTCGAAAGCGAGGGCATACTAAAGAAAATGGAGCGCGTGCTAGTCGTGCGGACCCTATGGCTATACGGCTATGTTCCGCAGACTGGGTCCAACTTCCTCACGTGGGTACTGCGGGGGTTGTCTGGCGATCAGCCCCTGCGGGTTTTTGCCGATCAGTGGGGCAACCCGACCTACATCCGCGATTTGGCCCGTGCCTTAGTATCCCTGTGCGGCCAAGAGGCACGGGGCTTGTTTCACATGGGCGGCGCGACCTTTATGACGCGCTGGAAGATGGCGCGGGAGCTGGCCTGTTTCTTCGGGATCGACGGCGCGTTGATCGAGCCCGTGCCGACTCGTGCGGCCGGGCTGCCAGCCGCGCGGCCCCTGCGCTCAGGTCTGTGCACCGACGCACTCGAAGCCGCACTCGGCCGCCGGCCTCTGCGCTTTGCCGAAGGGCTGCAACACCTCGCCGCGGCCCCGCATTTTCGCCGCGACTTCCCCCAATTTGCCCGCTAGCGCGTCCCCGTGGATCCCGTGCAGATTTCGCTGGTGACGCCCACGTATAACGAACGGGAAAGCTTGCCGCTCTTGGCCGAAGAGATATTCGCGGTCATCGGCCAAGAGCCGGATATCGACTTGGATCTCATCGTGGTAGATGACAATTCGCCCGACGGCACCGGCGCGGTGGCCGAGTCGCTGAAGGCCCGCTATCCCGTCGAAGTGATACATCGGGCGGGCAAGCTCGGTTTGGGGTCGGCGGTGATGGCGGGTTTTGCCCAGTCGGCTCGGCCGCATCTCGGGGTGATCGACGCCGACTTGAGCCACGACCCGGCGATCTTGCCCGAACTCATCCACAGCCTGCGCGACTGCGATCTTGCCATGGGCAGCCGCTTTGGAGCGACTAGCCGAGTCGAACGATGGGCTTGGCACCGCAAGCTGATCTCCCAAGTCGGCGTGGGCGCGGCCCGTCTGCTAACCGGGGTTGAGGATCCGCTGTCGGGTTATTTCTGTCTGCGCCGCCAAGTGATACAAGACCTAGTACTCACGTCCTCGGGTTACAAAATTCTGCTCGAAATTTTGGTCAAGGGTCTCTATCGGCAGCATCGCTCTGTGCCTTTTGTCTTCCGCAACCGCCAGTTCAGTTCCAGCAAGCTGGACCTGCGCGAGCATCTGCTCTTTGCCAAACAGATTCTCTACTTCAGCGGCTACAAGCTCATGGGCCGCCAGCGAGGTACTAGATCGTGCGACTGAGCGTCATCTTCCTCAGCTACAATACCCGCGACCTGACCCGACAGGCCCTGAGTGCTGTGCTGGCAGCAGCCGAGGGCCTAGAAGTGGAGATATTCGTCGTTGACAATGCCTCGACGGACGGCAGCACCGACATGGTAGCCGAGGAATTCCCGCAAGTGAAGCTCCTTTGCAACGCGGCCAATGTGGGTTTTTCGGCCGGTAACAATGTAGCCCTGCGGGAGGTCGCCGGAGAATACGCGCTGCTGATCAATACCGATACTATCGTGCGCCGAGATGCACTGCGCACAATGGTAGAGTTCTTAGACGCACACCCGGAAGCTGGAGCTTGCGGGTGCAAAATCCTCGACCCGGACGGCACTTTGCAGCTCGACAGCCGCCGCGGCTTTCCCACGCCATTGGCTGCTTTCTGCAAGATGTCGGGCCTGAGCCGCCTCTTTCCCAAGCACCTGCTCATTGCCCACTACCACATGACGTATCTCGACCCCGAGCAAACGGCCGAGGTCGAGGTGTTGTCTGGTTCCTGCATGATGGTGAGAAAGTCGGCCATGGACCAAGTCGGCCTACTTGACGAGGACTACTTCATGTACGGCGAGGACATCGACTGGTGCTATCGCTTCCACCAAGCCGGCTGGAAGATATATTACGTACCGACGACCGCGATCATCCACTTCCGCGGCGAGAGTGGCCGGGGGACGCCCCTGAAAATGCTCTATCGCAAGAGCCAAGCCATGTCGATTTTTGTCAACAAGCACATGGCGCGGCGCTTTCGCTTCTTCCCGCTGTGGTTATTGCAGGTGGGCATTGCCCTGCATGGGACGTTTCGCTTCCTCGCCCGGGCGGGTCGCTCCTTGGCCATGCCTCTGATCGACGCCGGCTTGGTGCTCTGCGGCCTGAAGTTAGGTTTAGCGGTGCGCTACCACCAAGAGCTGGTGCCCTTCATCTATCGCGTTGAGCAGATCGGCAACCTCTTCGGCCTCGACGTCCAGCCGACGCGCTGGCTGGTTCCACCTCCGTACTCGGATTTGCAATGGGCTGCTGTGTACGGTGCTTCTACCTTGGTCTGGTTGTTGGCGTTTTACGTGTCGGGACTATACGACCGCCGCCGCTACTCAGTGGTGTGGTCGGTGGTGGGCGTGACGCTGGGGTTTGCCTTCATCGTGACGCTGGTCTTCTTCTTTAAGGCCTACAACTTCTCGCGGCTAGCCGCGGTCGCGGCTTGGTTTGGCAACGTGGTGTTAATCGCCGGTTGGCGCCTCGTCGCGCGTTGGTCTATGCACCAGCGCGGCCGCGAGGGTCGGTTGCGCACCCTGCTGGTGGGAACCGATGCGACTGCAGTGGATTTCGTCGAACAGCTAGAGCGGGCGGGTATGGCCCATTGCAATCTGATCGGCGTGGTGGGAGAGGCTCCTCAGCAGCGAGGTCGCCCCTTGGCCGGTCGCCCGGTGATCGGCCACGTCGGCGAACTGGAGGAGTTGGTGAACGACTTCGCCATCGGTCACCTCGTGTTCACCCCGAGCACCATGGCGTCGTTCTTGGAGCAGCCGGTGGGGTCGCGGGATTTGCGCGTTAGTATGGTGCCGATCGCGTTTGCCGAGATGGTTGCCGATCGCGGCGCACACGACTCTGCTCCCCTGCCCCTCGTGGAAATTAGGGCGGGCAGTTGAGCCGAGCGGTGTTGATTTTTTGCCTTTATTTACGTATTGTGAACGCGAGGATACGCTGGGAGAATAACTATGTCTGAGAGGCGTTTGGCAGGCGGTCGGGAGATCGTGCTGCCGATGAGTAAAGCAGTGGAAATTAGTTTTCGCAGCCTGAAAATTCGCTTTGGCCGCTCGCTGATCACCACCAGCGGCGTGATTCTGGCCATTGCCTTTTTAATGTCTGTGTGGAGCAGCAACGAAATCGTCAGTAGCCTGCGGAGCGCGGACAAAAGCGAGATCAACTTGTTGTTGCAAAAAAACGGCATTGAGACTGGTATCACCGAGGCCGGCGACGCTTCCGAGGAGGCCGAGGGCCGCATACAGGAAGAGCGATCCAAGCAGACTTGGCTCATTAGTCTCTCGCTTTTGGTCTGCGTCGTCGGCATTGCCAACGCCATGTTGATGTCGGTGACCGAGCGGTTCCGCGAGATCGGCACCATGAAGTGCCTCGGGGCCTTGGACGCCTTTATCGTCAAGCTCTTCCTCCTTGAATCGACCTTTCAGGGGTTGGTGGGGACCTCGGCGGGGATCGTCATTGGCTTCGCGCTGACGCTGGGCCTAGCCCTGCTCGATTACGGTGGTTACGCGCTCACCTATTTCCCATTGGGCGGTATCGCCGAATCGGCTGGCTACGCCTTAGTGGTGGGGACCCTGCTTTCGCTGATCGGCGCCATGTTGCCGGCGTACCGAGCGGCCAAGATGGAGCCGGTCGAAGCCATGCGCTCCGACACTTGATTTCTTAGAGGAGATCTGAAATGACCGAAACTGCCCTGGGCGAGGTCGCTGTCCAAGAAGCGGAAAAACGCACGGTAGTACGGACCCAGCAGGTAAAGAAAATTTACTTGATGGGCGAGATTGAGGTTCACGCCCTGCGCGGGGTCGATATGGAGATCTATACTGGCGAGTATTTGTCGATCATGGGGCCTTCAGGCTCGGGTAAGAGCACCTTCTTCAACATGGTCGGCGGCCTCGACAAGCCCTCGGAGGGCAAGGTGTACATCGACGAGGTAGACGTCGCCCAGCTCGACGCATATGAGTTGGCTTGGCTGCGTTGCCGCAAGATCGGCTACATCTTCCAGTCGTTCAACTTGATCCCGGTGATGACCGCGCTCGAAAACGTCACCTTGCCGATGGTCTTCGCCGGCCTGACCAGCGACGAGGCCCGCGACAAGGGCATGGAGCTTTTGGTCAAGGTGGGCCTTGGCGAGCGGTACTCGCACAAGCCCTACGAGCTTTCGGGCGGCCAGCAGCAGCGCGTGGCCGTCGCCCGCGCCTTGGCCAATGACCCAGCTGTCGTCCTCGCCGACGAGCCGACGGGGAATCTAGACCTGCGCACGGGCACCGAAATCATCGAATTGCTCAAAGAGATGAACGAGAATTCCGGCGTGACGGTCATCTCGGCGACCCACGACCACAAGATGCTCAGCGTCTCCGACCGCGTAGTGTGGGTCAAGGATGGCCAAGTCGATCACGTGCGCAAACGCGAAGAGCTCGATATCGAAGTAACTCACGTAGAAGGCGAATAGTGCTGCCGACCTACCCGGCCGCCTTCTGGGTTTGCGCGGTGGGGGCCGTGTTATTGATGGGGGTGGCCAAGGCCGGCTTTGGCGGCGGCGTCGGGATTTTGGCCACCCCGCTTTTGGCCCTGACGGTTTCGGTGGCGGACGCGGCGGTCCTGTTGCTGCCGCTGTTGATCGCCTGCGATGTGTTCGCCGTCCGGCACTACCGCCGCACCTTCGACAAAACGAGCGTCCAACGGCTCCTGCCCGGTTCCGCCTTGGGGATCGGTGCTGGGGCCTTTTTTTTTGGGTACTTCAGTCGGCACGAGCGCGTTCTAGAAATGGGCTTGGGCTGCTTGGCTTTGCTGTTTGTCGCTTTTCAGTTCGGGCGGGCGGCGATTGTCGGGGCCGTGCGGAAGCAGCGTCCGGGGCCACTCGTCGGCGTACTGATGGGCGCGGTCTCGGGCTTTACCTCGACGATCGCCCACGCTGGCGCGCCGCCGGTGGTCATCTACCTGCTGCCGCAGCAGCTACCGCGCCATGTCTTCGTTGGCACCACGGTCATCTTCTTTGCCATGCTCAACTTGCTCAAACTGCTGCCCTATTGGGGCTTGGGGCTTTTTCACGCCGACATTTTTAAGACGACTTTGCTGTTGGCACCGCTGGCGTACGCCGGGGTGCGGTTGGGCGTGTTTTTAAATCAGCGATTTAGCGACGTGTGGTTCAATCGGGTGGTGTATGGGATGTTGCTGGCGACGGCGATACAGTTGATTACCGGAGATAATCTGCTGGAGGGGATGGTCCGCGGGCGATAGGAGCTATTTCTGCCGCTCGTGGACAATTGCGTACAGACTGCTCCTACCGAGGATTGATCCTAGGCGGATCCTTTGACTGGCTTTATTAGACGGAGACCAGAACATGGCGATATCGATTCAACTTCCTGATGACGCGGAACAGCGGCTCGATTTTCTGCCTGCGCGAGATTATCGAACGGGGCCTTGAAGACATGGAGGACTACTATCTTGCTGCCGAAGTCTTGGATCGCGTCCGCAATGGTGAGGAGCAGGGATACTCGGCTGCTGAGGTGAAGAAAACCCTTGGTCTGGACGATTGAGTACAGTCGATTTCCTCGACGACAGAGTGACTGGGCTTGATGCTCCTCGGAGTTTGGGTAGAGTGCTAACAGGTCCATTCGGTGGGTTGTGGCGCTATCGCGTTGGAAACTGCCGGGTGCTCTGCGATATTCAGGATCGTGTCTCGCGGATTGTAGTCGTCAGGATCGGTGAGCGCGACAGGGTGTATCGTTGATGGTGAACGGTTTCGTGCGATAGTTAATTACCTTGGCGACGCCTTTATTTGCCTTATCCTCCCTGCTACTGGAGACTTAGGAAAATGGACGATAGACCTTACTCCCGCCGCACCTTCCTCAAGCTGTCGGCCGCCACAGCCGCCGGCTTTTCCATAAGTGCCGCTCCGAACCACCGCGACATGCCCTACCGGATCTTGGGTCGCACAGGTGAATCCGTTTCCCTGCTTGGCTTGGGCGGTGCACACGTGGCCCACCACGGTAACATGGAGGAAAAGGCGGCCATCGCCTTGATGCACGCGGCCATCGACGAGGGGATCAACTTCTTCGATAATGCTTGGGGTTATTCCAACGGAGCAAGCGAGATACGCATGGGCAAGGCGCTGCGCGGCGGCTATCGCGACCGCGTATTCCTAATGACCAAAGACGCGAGCCGCCACCCCAAGCGGGCGATTGCCCACCTCGAAGAGAGCTTGCGCCGGCTGCAAACCGACGCGATTGATCTGTGGCAATTTCACAGCATCAAACAGCCCAACGACCCAGAGCGGATTTACGAACAGGGCCTGCTAGAGGCCGCGCTCAAAGCCAAAGAAGAGGGCAAGATCCGCTACATCGGCTTCACCGGTCATACCTTGCCCTCTCTGCACGTGGAGATGATCGAGCGCGGCTTTGCTTGGGATGCTATGCAAATGCCGGTCAACGTATTCGACCCGCACTACCTCAGCTTTGTCGAGCAGGTGCTGCCGGTCGCAGTGAAAAAAAACATCGGGGTCATCGCCATGAAGACCTTGGCAGGTTCGCCCGGAGCGATTCTTGCAACGGGCGCGGCGACCGCGGCAGAGTGCCTGCGCTACGCCATGAGCCTGCCGGTAGCTACCGTGTGTTCCGGCATGGATTCGCTGGAAAAACTGCGGCAGAATGCGGACATCGCTCGGCAGTTCGCGCCCTTGGCTGACGACGAGCGGCTCGCGCTTTTGTCGCGCACTCAAGAGCTAGGGATGCAGGGCACACACGAGTCGTACAAGGCTCGCCGGCCCTGATTGCCGTGCGCCATACCTTCCTTTTCCTTCTTTTTGCAATGCCCCTGTGGGGACAAGACCTCGACGTTGCGCCAGCCAAACCCGTCGGCCCTCCCAAGATGGAAAGCGCACTGTGGGAACTGGCCTTGCCCTCAGCAGCCAAGCCGACCCGCGCCGCAGACGGCGATGTGGTCGTCATTTTGGTGCCCTCGGCGGGCGTGGCGGCCACCATTGACACTACGGCGTTAGCTGCCCTCGGCGTCGAGCTTTTGGCCCAGTCCAAGAGCCTGATGCGCGTGTCGGTACCGCCCGCATCGCTGCGGGCGGTGGCTGAATTGCCGAGCGTGGCCTTTGTCCGCAGACCGCACCGTCCGCACACACAACAGACCCTTAGCGAGGGCGCAGCTCTCATCCGCGCTTTTGAACATCATGCCGCTGGCGCGAAGGGCCAAGGGGTCAAGGTGGCGATTATCGATGTCGGATTTAGGGGGGCCAATCAACTGAGCGAAGACCTGCCGGTGCGTCGGTGGCACCGCGACTATACGGGCAAGGGGATATACGCCGGCGCCAGTCACGGCACGGCGTGTGCCGAGATCATCTACGACGTGGCCCCAGAAGCCGAACTCTATCTGTACAAAGTTGCGGATGAAGTGGATTTGGAGAATGCCAAAGACCGCTGCATACAAAACGGAGTCTCCATCGTAAACTACTCGGCGACTTGGGTGAACACGGGCTTTGGGGACGGGCGCGGGATCATCTGCGACATTGTAAATGACGCGGCCGACAACGGTATTCTCTGGGTCAATGCCATCGGTAACTACGCCCAAAAGCACTACGCGGGTTTTTGGTGCGATAGCGATGCCGACGATCGGCACAATTTTGCCGCCGGCGACGATGCGGTGAATTTTGTCGCTGAAATCGGCGACGTCATACGGGTGACGCTGACTTGGGACGATTGGCCCACCACCACTGAGGATTACGACCTATATCTCTACTATCAAGACGCGCCCGGCAACATCAAAGAAGTCGCCAAAAGCACTGATGTTCAGGGGGATGGCGGTGCTCCTGTGGAGTGGCTCGAATACTTTGTCGGGCGAGCGGGTACCTATGGCATTTCCGTGGTCCGCGTTGGCGAGGCCGAGCCTAAGCAACTGCGCGTGTGGTCTTGGCACCACGACATCGAATATCCGGTTTTGGCTAGTAGCTTGGGGATTCCGTCGGATGCTCGTGGTTCTCTGAGCGTTGGGGCGATCCAGCACGACCAATGGGATTTGGGCATACTGGCAAGCTATAGCTCGCGCGGTCCTACGGCCGATGGCCGCATCAAGCCCGATCTCGTCGCGCCTACGGGCGTGACAACGGTTTCTTATGGTGCGAACTCTTTCGGGGGAACCTCGGCTGCGGCTCCCTACGTGGCCGGCGCAGCCGCCCTGCTCAAATCGGCCAATCCTTCGTTCTCGCGCGACGATCTCTGGAGTGTTCTCGTCGAGGCCGCCGTTGATTTGGGGGCACCGGGAAAGGACGACAGTACGGGATACGGCAAACTCGTGCTGTCGGTTTCAGCACCGCAAATTGCGGACGTTTTGCCGCGTCGCGCTCAATACGGCCAAACAGTTACCATCGTCGGCCAGGATTTCGGCGCAGATAGAGGGACGAGCAAAGTGGTCTTTTTTGCGGGAAAGGAGCCGAGCGATTCCGAGTATCTCGCTTGGAACGATGCACAGATCCAAGTGCGCGTACCGACCGGTGCTCGCACCGGCAAGGTGCAGGTGAAAACCGGCGGCGGCAGCGACAGCGCGCAAGTGGTCGTCACGTCGCCCTACATTGATGCGATTGCCAATCACACGCGCATGGATGCAGGGGCCAAGACCGACGACCTCATCGAAATTGCCGGCGACAATTTTGGCCTCTCGCGAGACACCAGTTCCGTGTGGATTGATTCGGTCGCGGTGTCTTCGTTTGAGTCTTGGTCGGATGAGACGATATGGTTCCGCGTTCCACTCAATGCGCCCTCGGGTGACTTAACCGTTGTGACGTCTGAAGGCACCAGCAATGTCGTTCGCATAGAAATCGCAAGCCCGTATCTGGCACACCTTTCGCCATCGCAAGTACAGGCCGGCGAGCACCTGACGCTGACCGGCGGCAACTTTGGCCACGAGCGCGGCACGGGGTACGTTTTGTTTAATCCCGATGTGCAAGCGGCGGCGGACGATCATGCGGTCTGGTCCCATGGCATCATCGTCGTCCGGGTCCCGTCCCAAGCCCGCAGTGGCGCAGTGCAGGTTTTTACCGCTGCTGGAGCTACCGGGGCCGCGCAAGTTGAGATTGGCAGCGAATGGATAGAGCCGCTGCCAAGTAGTGGGATTTTCGGCTACAGTCCTCCTGCGGTTAGCAAGAATCCCAAAAGCGTCAAGTTCGGCTTTGAGGGGATCAATCGCGATATCCTATGCCAATTTTCGACAAAGGAAATAAGCGACGACGAGGTCGTCGTTTTCCTCAACGAACAAAGGTATGCAGCGATCTTGGCCGGGGAAGACTGGCAGACTCGGTATCTCGTCCTCAATAAAGCATACTTCCAGTCCGGTCAAAACGTCATCGAGTTCCGCAACATCATCAACCAAGATCGCGCCGCATCCTTCGTCCGTTGGCAGTTGAAGGACGTGGCGTTGTGGAAGCCGTTTAGTGCTAAGTTCGCCGCGGGGACGCGGCTTTTGTCCAAGTTGCCGGATGGCTTGGGCGATCCCTTTCCCACGCCGTTCAACGCGGAAGTGACCATCCCCTTTGCCCTAGCCGAGGCCGGCTCCGTGCGGCTTGTCGTCTATAATTTGCTGGGCCAATCCATTCGCGTGTTGACCGATGGCTGGGTGGATGCTGGCACGCACCGCGTGCGCTGGGATGGTCGCACGGATGCCGGCGCGGCGGTTGCTTCCGGGGTCTATTGGGCCGTGCTGCAAGCTGGCGATGCTGTCCAAACGGCCAAGTTGGCGTTGATTCGCTGAGCCGAATGGTGCCCGCCACAAAATTAGCCGCAGTTACCACCGCCCTTTATCTTTATATAGCGAATAGCCACCACCAACCGCCCGGCTGGCTCGCTGTACAGCGAGCCAGCACTATGAGCGAACCGATTCCCCGCAGCAAGACCACGACCGCCGTATAGGACAGCTAGGAGGGATAGCCGAACAGTTAGACCGCCACTTGGACGGCATTGAGCGGGTGATTACCGAGCAAGGCCGCCAGCACCAGCAGGCCCTTGCTGAGCAAGGCCGCCGCGTGGACAGTCAGTTCCGGTGGCTTGTCGGTATCCTCTTTGGCGTGGTGGGCCTGTTGGTGTCCATCCTGTTGAAGCTGAACTAATCCACCCTCCGCCCCGGCTGACACGCTGGCCGGGGGCTTTTTCCTAATCAAAGAGGATTGAAGTTGAACAACCGTTATCGTTATAGAATTATGATCGCTCTTTTCTTAGGCGTCCTTGTCTGTGTACCCCTTTGGGGGCAGAATCTAAACTTCGCCCCGGACAAACCCGACGGCCCGGCCAAGATACAGAGTGCGTTGTGGGAGTTGGCAACGCCGCGAGCGGCAAAGTCGGTCCGCGATGTACAGGATACGGTCGTCGTCATCTTGGTTCCACAGTTTGGCCAAGCGTCGGCTTCGATTGATACGTCGTCGCTGGCGGCGCTTGGTGGAAGGGTTCTGGCGCAATCCAAGAGTCTGATGCGGATTTCGGTCCCGGCGTCGTCTCTGCTGGCGGTCTCGGAATTGCCGGGGGTCGGCTTTGTTCGCAGGCCGTACCGGCCGCATTCGCAAAGGACGATCAGCGAGGGCACGGCCCGCATCGGCGCGCTGGCGAATCACTCGGCAGGCGTGAAAGGCCAAGGGGTCAAGGTGGCCATTATTGACGGAGGATTTAAGGGGGCCAATAAATTGCGCGGAGACCTGCCGGCGCGTTGGCGGTATCTCGACTATACGGGCGAGGGGATATACGCCGGGGAGTCTGCTCATGGCACGGCTTGTGCCGAGATCGTCCACGACATAGCTCCTGATGCTGAGCTCACGTTTCTAAAGACAGGGGACTTGGTTGACTTTGAGAATGCTAAGGATTTCTGCATACGAGAAGGAATTGACATAATTAGTTATTCCAACAGTCGGTCGGGCACGGGTTTTGGCGATGGTCGGGGGTTAGCCTGCGACATTGTGAACGACGCTGCGGATAATGGCATTCTCTGGGTGAATTCGGCAGGCAATTACGCAGAGAGCCACTACTCTGGGTTCTGGTCTAATTACGATTCTGACGGTTGGCACAACTTTGACGGCGAATACGAGATGCTAGCGTTTGAAGCGGAGGAAGGGGATTCGATATCAGTTGTATTGACTTGGAATGATTTTCCCATCACCTCCCAAGATTACGACTTGTTTATTTATTATAATGACGACGTAGGTAATTTGGAGAGGGTTGCTGAAAGTACGGATATTCAATCAAGGAATGCACCCAATAGGCCCGCAGAATGGATCGAGTACGAAGCACAAGAATCGGGACGGTATGGGATCGCTGTTCGGAAAGAGGATAGTGCGCGACCGATGAGGCTAAAAATATGGTCGTTTGATCACGATTTTGAAGAGTATGCGGTTTCGGCTAATAGTATTACGAGTCCAGCGGATGCACGAGGAGCCATGAGCGTCGGGGCGGTCCATTATTGGGACTATAACCGAGGAAGAATTGCAGACTACAGCTCACGAGGTCCCACCACCGATGGCCGCATCAAGCCCGATATCGTCGCGCCTAGTGGAGTGGCGACGGCTTCTTATGGGCCGGATGGCTTTTTCGGAACCTCGGCTGCGGCTCCCCACGTAGCTGGCGCGGCGGCCCTGCTTAAGTCGGCTAATCCATCCTACTCGCGCACTCAATTGTGGAACGCGCTTGTCGCGGCAACGGTTGATATAGGAACCCGGGGAAGGGACAACGACAGCGGATATGGCAAACTCGTGCTGCCGGTCTCGGGAGGAAGCGACACGGCCCGGCTGACGATTACCTCGCCTTGGATAAGCAGCGTTTCTCCACAGCCTGTAAAGACGAATGCCGTTGTTACCGTGCTCGGGGGTAATTTCGGTTCCTCGCGGAGGAGCAGTTCCGTGCGGATTGGTTCGGTCGCGATCCCTTCCTCTTCGTTTACCTCTTGGTCGAATAGCACGATACGCTTCCGCATTCCCCTCAATACTCTCCCCGGCAACCTGACCGTTAGAACGTCAGAAGGCACCAGTAACGCTGTCCGCCTGCAAACAACAAGCCCGTATCTGACGGGAATCGCACCCACGCAAGTAAAAACAAGGGGTCGTCTAACGCTGACGGGCGGCAATTTTGGCACTAGACGCGGCACCGGATACGTTTTATTTACTTCTAACGTACGGCCCGCTGCTGCGGACTATGTGAGTTGGTCTGACCGCAGAATTGTAGTACGGGTCCCGTCCCAAGCCCGCAGCGGCAATGTGCAGGTTGTGACCTCGAATGGGAGGTCGGGGACAAAGCTTCTGCTTCTTGGAACCGCTCCATCTCGCGCTCCTCAAATCAGTTCCGTATCTCCCCGCCGAGTGCGATACAATCAACTCGTAACCATCCGCGGCAGGGCTTTCGGTGCAAATCGCGGCACGAGCAAAGTTATTTTCTACGATCGCAAGGAACCCATTTCTTCCCACTATGTTAGCTGGAGTGATACCCGGATTCAGGTACGGGTGCCGACCGGTGGCCGTACCGGCAATATGCAGGTTATAACCACGCGAGGAAGTGCCTCAGCCCGGCTGACGATTACCTCTCCCTGGGTCAGAAATATCTCCCCGCAGATTGCAAAGACTAATACCGTTGTTGCGGTAAACGGGGAGAATTTCGGCTCCTCGCGGAGGAGCAGTTCCGTGCGGATTGGTTCGGTCGTGGTCTCTTCGTTTACCTCTTGGTCGAGTAAAGTGATACGCTTCCGCATTCCCCTCAATACTCCCCCCGGCAACCTGACCGTTAGAACGTCAGAAGGCCCTAGTAATGCCGTTCGCCTAGAAACAACAAGCCCGTATCTGACGAGAATCTCGCCGACGCAAGCAAAAACAGGGGATCGCCTGACGCTAACGGGTGGCAATTTTGGCACTAGACGCGGCACCGGGTACATCTTGTTTGGCTCTAATGTACGGCCCGCTGCTGCGGACTATGTGAGTTGGTCTGACCGCAGAGTTGTCGTCGAGGTTCCGGCTAGAGCGCAAAGCGGCAATGTGCGGGTTACTACCTCGAATGGGACGTCGGGGACGAAGCGGCTTGAAATCGAAAGCGAACAGTTAGAGCCACTGCCGAGCAGAGGGCTCTTCGGCTACAGTCCACCCACGGTTACCAAAAATCCCAAAAGCGTCAAGTTCGGCTTTGAGGGAATAGGCGAAGATGTTGCGCTGGGATGGTCTCTCAAAAATGATTCCGAGGTCGATATTTTGGTCAACGGTCAAAGAATATGGCGCATTCCAGTAAGCGACGATTGGAAAGTTTGGGGGGGCATTTTAAGCCAGACCCATCTCAATTCCGGTCAGAATGTGATCGAATTTCGCAATAGGGTAAACCAGAACCGCACGGCCTCTTTTACCCATTGGCAGTTGAAGGATGTGAAGTGGTGGAAGCCTGCCAATGCCAAGCTGGCCGCAGGTACGTGGCTCCTGTCGAAGTTGCCGGATGGCTTGGGCGATCCCTTTCCCACGCCGTTCAACGCGGAAGTGACCATTCCCTTTGCCCTAGCCGAGGCCGGCCCCGTGCGGCTTGTCGTCTATAATTTGCTGGGCCAATCCATTCGCGTGCTGGCCGATGGCTGGCTGGCTGCCGGTACACACCGCGTGCGCTGGGATGGTCGCACGGCTGCGGGCGCAGAGGCCGCTTCCGGGATCTATTGGGCCGTGCTGCAAGCCGACGATGCGATTCAAACGGCCAAGTTGGCGTTGATTCGCTGAACATCTGAAAAGGGATTTTCCACCGCCAAAATCAGTTTTGGGGACTTGGATTGGCAACGTGCAATCGCCTTCCTAATGTTAAACGGAGTAATTTAATTACTTTTTGTTAAGCTAGCAGCAGGCGATTGTACGAATGATTCTCGAATCTCCTACATGTAAAGAGGCGATAATCATGTCCAACAAAGAAAAGGCCACTGAACTGGCGGCCTGCATTTCGTCGTGGGGCGGCTCGATGAAGTTTATCAAGCTGATCAAACTCATCTACCTAGCCGACCGCGGGGTGCTGGACCGGGAAGGGCATAGCATCTCCACGGATCGCTGGGTGTCGATGAGACACGGCCCGGTGCCCATTCAGACGTACAATCTGATATACCAAGAAGACGATCCCGCTCGCCACCCCGTGTGGAACCAGCACCTCGAGAACCAAGCAGATTACTGCATCGGCTTAAGAAAAGAGATGGGAATAAACCACCTGTCTGAGGCGGAACGGGGATCGCCGAGGATGTCTGGTAGCGATACGGCCATCTGCCCCCTTGGGGTCCCAATGGTATTGTCGAGCTTACGCACTGCCTCCCCGAGTGGGAAAATCCCGCAGAAAATCCGCACGGTCCCCAAGCGACGCCCATCCCCGTCCAACGCATTCTGCTCGCCCTGAAGAAGAGCGACGAAGGACGCTTGGCTGGATAGAGTCTTGGCGTGATACGGGCCGGCACCGGCATCCAGTCGAAAGTCGCACCCTACCACCGCTTCATCGTTCTGACCAGTCCCAATACAGCCGACGAAGTCCTTTTTGTCACCTGTTCAGATGCACGCGCATTTTCCGTTTGAGCCTGTGCGCTTGTACAAGGGGGATCATCCGTTTGTAGTTAAAGAAACGGCCTTAGTTCTCAAGAGGGTACGCCGAGTAGCTGTCGCAAAAATCGCCAGCAATGTTCCACTTCACTTTGCAAGGCGGCCACCTCTCGATGCCGCCGTGTTACAACGCCTCCAAGCCGAAGCCAAAGCGTCGGGCCGTCTGCCGCCCGCTTGGATAGACGAGATCCGCTGAACAGCTTGACAGGCGTTAGCAGCCCCGTTACTTTCTGCCCGTTATGAACGTATCGCCTCACATTCGTCGCTGGTGGCGCACTTGGTATTTCCCGAGCCGGGAGAAAGGTGCGTCCATCCGCTAGCTGCGACGAGATGAATTTTCAATCCAACGCGGACGCCCTCGGGTGTCCGCGTTTTTTTGTACTTGGAGAACGCCATGACCATTCACACGCAAACCTTTCGCACGGCGGGTGGCGTTGAAGTCAAGCGCCAGACCGAAGAATTGCCCATAGAAAGGCCACTAAATTCCCTGCTCAAACGGCTCAACACCCATCGGGGTGCCGTCTTTGCCAGCGGCTACGAGTATCCAGGGCGCTATAGTCGCTGGGACATTGGCTTCGTCGATCCGCCACTGGAGCTGGTGGCGCGCCAGCGCGCTTTTGCCTTCCGAGCGCTCAACGCACGCGGCGAGATGTTGCTGGAGACCTTTCATAGCAGCCTCGCCAAGCACGAACACGTGACAAAGCTGGAGCTAGCCGATGGCCAGCTCAAAGGCGCGGTGGCGCAGATGCCCAAGTACTTCCCGGAAGAGGAGCGCTCCAAGCAGCCGACGATCTTCAGCGTCCTGCGCGCACTGGTGGCGCAGATGCGAGCCGAGGGCGAAAATCACTTGGGCTTTTACGGGGCGCTGGGCTACGATCTAGTACTCCAGTTTGAGCCGCTCCAACTGCGCCACCCGCGCCAAGAGAACCGGCCCGATCTGCACCTCTTTTTGCCAGACGAACTGGTTGTCGTCGATCACCGCAAGGAGCAGGCGCGGCGTTACCGCTATGAATTTGCCGCCGACGGGTTGTCAACCGAGGGCATGGAGCGAAGCACGGACGCTGTGGCTTGTGTGCGCGGCGCAGCGTCCGAGATCGCGTGCGACCACGCCCCTGGAGAATACGCCGACAAGGTGCGCGAGGTCATCGCCGGTACTGAGCGCGGCGACTTCTTTGAGGTGACGCCGAGTCAAGTGCTCAGCGCCGGCTATGCGGGCAGCCCGCACAACCTCTTTGAGAATATCCGCCGCACTAGCCCCAGTCCCTATGAGTTCTTCATCAACCTCGGCGACGAGTATCTGATCGGTGCTTCGCCCGAGATGTTCGTGCGGGTCAATGGGTCATTCATTGAGACTTGTCCGATTGCCGGGACCATCGGCCGTGGCAAAACCGCGATGGAGGACGCCGAGCAGATCCGCGACTTACTCAACTCAAAAAAGGACGAGGCCGAGTTGAACATGTGTACGGACGTGGACCGCAACGACAAAGCGCGGATCTGCAAAGAAGGCTCAGTACGGGTGGTGGGGCGGCAGATGATTGAAAAGTACTCAAAGGTCTTTCACACCGTGGACCAAGTCGTAGGCGAACTGAAGGACGACTGCGACGGATTCGACGCCCTGCTTTCGCACATGTGGGCGGTGACGCTTACTGGTGCGCCCAAACCGGCAGCCATGCAGAAGATCGAGGAATTGGAAAACTCGGCGCGGCGCTGGTACGGTGGCTGCGTCGGCATGCTGCTCTTTAGCGGCGAGATCAACACCGGGATCACCATCCGCACTATACACTTGGAGGACGGCATCGCCAAAGTACGGGCCGGGGCGACCCTACTCTGCGACTCCGACCCCGACGCTGAGGAGCGCGAAACTCGGGCCAAGGCCGAGACCTTTATCAACGCGGTGATCGGCGCGGACGACGCCAAGAAGAAGAGCGCCCCTATCGCGACTACGGGCCAGGGCAAGCGGGTGCTCTTCGTCGATAACCGCGACTCTTTCGTGCATACGCTCGGCGATTACGTGCGGCAGACGGGAGCGGAGGTGGTGACGGTACGCGCCGCAAGGTCGCGCGACGGCAGCGGTGCGCGGGGCCTGCGCGACCTTCAGCGCGTCTTCGCTGACTTTGATCCCGATATGATTTTTATCTCTCCGGGGCCCGGCACGCCCGAGGAGTTCGGCGTACCGGAACTGGTCAACGAGTGCATGCGGCGCGAACTGCCGGTCTTCGGCGTGTGTCTCGGCTTGCAGGGCATCGTCGAGGCGCTCGGCGGCGAGCTAGGAGTACTTTCCTACCCGATGCACGGCAAAAGTTCGACGGTCCGCTGCACGCCCGAAGGGATTTTCGATGGCTTTCCCACGGAATTCGTCGCTGGCCGCTACCACTCGCTTTATGCCGTGCCGGAGAAGTTGCCAGCGTGTCTGCGGGTCTTGGCGCAGACCGACGACGGGGTCATCATGGCCGTGGAGCACTGCAAGTTGCCGGTGGCGGCCGTGCAGTTTCACCCCGAATCGATCTTGACGCTCAAGGACGATCTCGGCTTGCGGCTGATCGCCCGAGTAATAGGGAAGCTGGCGCGATGATACACATCTACGGAATTCGCCAAGAACTGGATCCGATCAAAGCCGAATTGTCGGATGTAGTCAACGTCTGTATGGTCGAGGTCCTAGACTTTCCCGCCAACAAACGCGCCCATTGATTCTTCCCGATGGCGAAGGAGAACTTCTACTATCCAGCAGGGCGGACAGATGCCTATATCGTCCATGATGCAGGGCCGTTTGCAGCAAGCGCGCAAACGGCTGATTCGCTTGCTTTTTGCACGCATTAAAGAAAAGCTAGGCATTGAGCCAAGCGACGTGGAGGTCGTGATATTTGAAAGTCCGGTATGCCATTTCGGTTTTCGCGGCACGACTGGAGACGAGGCTGCGCTAGAGTACAAAATCGACGTCTGAGGCCCATTATTTAGTGGCTAGTAGTTTTCAGCTTTACACTGCACAACCATGTTGCTGATACTTGATAACTACGACTCCTTTACCTACAATTTGGTGCATTATTTAGAAGAATTAGGGGCTGCGACCAAGGTCTTGCGCAACGATGAATTGACGGTCGCCGAAGCGGTTGCACTCGCACCTGAGCGCGTCGTCATCTCGCCTGGTCCTGGCGGCCCAGAGCAAGCTGGAATTTCGTGCACACTCGTCGAGCGGTTGGCCGGTGTGATTCCCATTTTAGGCGTGTGCTTGGGGCATCAAGTCATCGCCCAAGTTTATGGCGGACACATCGTGCGGGCTGATGAGATTGTTCACGGTTGGGCAACACCCGTGCAACACGACGGCCGCATGCTGTTCGCTGGTCTGCAAAATCCCTTCGTCGCCACCCGCTATCACTCGCTGGCGGTCGAGCGAGCGAGTTTGCCCGAATGCCTGCAAGTATCGGCCACGAGCGAAGGCGGGACGATCATGGGAATCCGGCACCGGCGATGGCCCCTCGAAGGGGTGCAGTTCCATCCCGAATCGATTCTGACCACAGAAGGCAAACAACTACTAGCTAATTTTCTTCGCTTATGAGGAGCGCGAGCATGATACAAGAAGCCATAAAAGACCTGATCGCCGGAGTGGACTTGGGCCGCGCTAAGACACGAGCGGTAATGGAGCAGATTATGAGTGGCCAAGCCACAGACGCCCAGATCGGCGCGTTTCTCGTCGCCTTGCGTATCAAGGGCGAGACCATCGACGAGATCGTCGGCTGCGCCGAAGTCATGCGCGAGAAAGCCACGCCGATAGGGACGGTGCGCCCCGATCTGATCGACACCTGCGGCACTGGCGGCGATGCTTCGAGCACCTTCAATATCTCTACGACAGTAGCCTTTGTCGCTTGCGGTGCCGGTTTAGCGGTGGCCAAGCACGGCAACCGTTCAATATCGAGCCAATGTGGCTCGGCGGATGTGTTGGCCGCGCTAGGGATCAATATCGCAGCTTCGCCGGAAAAGGTCGGCGAGTGTATCGACAAAGTCGGCATCGGCTTCCTCTTCGCGATAGCCTTGCACGGGGCGATGAAACACGCCATCGGTCCGCGCCGGGAGCTAGCTACTCGCACGGTTTTTAATATCTTGGGGCCACTGACCAATCCGGCCGGGGCCAAAAGGCAATTGCTCGGCGTGTTCGACGGCGCGTTGACCGAGGTGCTCGCCGGGGTGCTGCGCGAGTTGGGATCGGAGCGGGCCTTGGTAGTACACGGCTCGGACGGGCTGGATGAGATCACGCTGACAGGGCCGACGCAGGTCAGCGAACTTAGAGACGGGCAAATAAGTACGCGCCAGATCTACCCGGAGGATTTTGGTTTGCAAGTGGCCGCAGCCGAATCACTCAAAGGTGGCGACGCGGCCTACAACGCGCGCATTCTGCGCGAAGTGCTCGATGGCAGAGAAGGGCCGCAGCGCGACGTGGCACTGCTCAACGCGGCGGCCGCGATAGTTGTTGGCGGGCTGGCCGAGGATATGAGTGCCGGTCTCGAATTGGCCCGGGCGTCTATCGACTCGGGCCGGGCACGCCGATCTCTGGATCGGCTGGTCGAGGTGAGCAACGGCTAGTACATCACCAACTCCTAGCCGGGGCGGAAGTGCCCGGCCCACTCAAAGGAGAATCAACCGTGACCGAGTTGAGCCCCGACCCGCTGGAGCAGATGGACAAGCGGGTCGACAGCATCGAGACCCGACAGCGCGAGGACGCCAACACCGTCAACCAGCATATCGACGCCCTCAATGGCCGCATCGGCGCGTTGACATCCAGTTAAGTACCTTTATCGCGCTGGTTGGCTTGCTGGTAACGAGCCTATTGAAGCTACCCTAGCCACGAACCAAATGGCAGATATTCTCAGCGAAATAGCCGCGTACAAACGCGAATTCGTCGCCGACTGCAAGCGCCAGCGCAGCCTAGCGGATGTGCGTGCTCACGCCCGCGATACGCCCGCGCCGGCCGATTTCCAAGGTGCGCTGGCTACGGACGAGATCGCGCTGATCGCCGAGGTAAAAAAAGCCTCGCCGTCCAAGGGCGTCATCCGCGCCGACTTCGACCCGGAGCGGATCGCCTCGGCGTATGCCGCCAACGGCGCGCGCTGTCTTTCGATATTGACGGACGAGGCGTATTTTCAGGGGTGTGACGCGCATTTGCAGATTGCCAAGGCGGTTGCGGGCTTGCCGGTGTTGCGCAAGGATTTCACCATTGACGAGTACCAGCTCTACGAGGCCCGCGTCATCGGCGCGGACGCCATTTTGCTGATCGCAGCACTCATGGACTCCAGCCAGCTCGACGACTACCTTGGCCTAGCCGGCGAATTGGAATTAGACGCGCTGGTCGAAGTCCACGATGATGGGGAACTGGCGTACACCAAAGCGGCCGGTGCCCGGCTCATCGGCGTCAATAACCGCGATCTGCGGACCTTTGAGACAACCTTGGAGACGACCTTCGCTCTTTTAGATCAGATGCCGGAGGAGGCAGTCGTCGTCAGCGAGAGCGGAATTGAACACCGCGGCGATGTCGAGCGGCTCGCCGCCGCCGGCGTCGATGCGATCTTGGTCGGCGAATCCCTGATGCGCGAAGCCGATATTGGGACCAAAGTGAGGGAGCTATTGGGCACGTGAAAAAACGAGTATTTTCGGGCATTCAGCCTTCGGGCCACATCCATATCGGCAACTACATCGGGGCCGTCCGCAATTGGCTGGTCAATCTAGAGGACCGCGACAATATCTTCTGCGTGGTCGATCAGCACGCGATCACCGTGCCCTACGACCCGGAGGCCTTGCGCCGCGGCACGCGCGAGGCCGTGGCCCTGTACATCGCCTGCGGCCTCGATCCGCAAAAGTGTCGCCTCTTCGTGCAGTCGCACATCCCGGCGCACACTGAGTTGGCTTGGCTTTTGACCTGCGTCACGCCCATGGGCTGGCTGGAGAGGATGACCCAGTTCAAAGATCGGGTGGGTGCGCGGCGCGAGCGCGTCGGCACCGGGTTGTTCGTCTATCCGACGTTGATGGCCGCCGATATCCTGCTCTACCAAGCGCACGAGGTCCCCGTCGGCGACGACCAAAAACAGCACGTGGAACTGACGCGCGACATTGCCGAGCGCTTCAACCGCCAGTTCGGCGAGGTCTTCACCGTGCCCGAGCCGGTCATTCCCCAAATCGGAGCGCGGATCATGGGGCTCGACGATCCAACCGCGAAAATGTCTAAGTCCGCCGAGGGCCGGTTTCACAGCATCGGCTTGCTCGATGATCCAGCCACCGTCCGCAAGGCCATCATGCGTGCGGTGACGGATTCGCAGCGGGACATTGTCTTCGACCCGCTGCGTCCCGGATTGTACAACCTCCTGACAATCTACCAGGCGTTGACCGGCCTAGAGCACGCCAAGATCGAGGCGCATTTTGCCGGCAAGGGCTACGGCGACTTGAAAAAGGAACTGGCCGAAGTGGTCATCGCCGAGATCGAGCCGATCCAAGCCCGCTATCGGGAGTTGACAGCGGATCCCACCTATATTGACGAGGTGCTCGCCGCCGGCGTGGAGAGACTGCGCCCGGTCGTTGACGCAACAATGGATGCAGTCCGCCGGGCCATGGGCCATCGGTAAAGGAGCAGCTATGGAACTAAGTGACTGGCGCGAACGCATAGATGGTATCGACCATCAACTGATCGATCTGCTCAACGAGCGCATGCACTGCGCACAAGAGATCGGGCGGATCAAAAAGGCCGCGGGAAAACCAATACGCGATCCCAAGCGCGAGCTCGATGTGATCGCCAAGATCAAAGCCTATAACCAAGGGGTGATTAAGGACGAGGCCCTAGAGAAGCTCTACTGGCTGCTCATCGATCTGACCACCAACTTCGAGCGCGAGGAGGCTTAGCTTTCTTCCGGCGAGCAGTCATCGTCGGCGTGGGCCTGATTGGCGGCTCCATAGGCTTGGCGCTCCAGCGCACCGGCTTTGGTGGGCGGCTTGTGGGCGTCAGCCGCCCCGCAACCATCGCCCGCGCGCTGGAGTTGGGCGTGATTGACGAGGGTTGGGGCTACGACGAGTTGCAGCGCGCACTCAAAGGAGCCGACCTAGTCTTTATCTGCACCCCTATCAAGCGGATTCTCACGCTGATTGCGGAAGTGGGTCGGCTCGCCGAGTTGGGGACACTCGTTACCGACGTGGGGAGCACCAAGCGGCGCATCGTCGCCGCGGCCCAAGCCCATTTCAGCGACGAGGTGTACTTTGTCGGCGGCCACCCAATGGCTGGCTCTGAAAAGGCGGGCGTGGTCGCGGCCGATCCGTTCCTCTTCCAGAATGCGATCTATATTTTGGTTCCCGACCAAAAGGTGCCAGCCGACCGCTACCAAGCACTGACCGCTCTCTTGCGACAGATCGGAGCGCGGGTGATGGAGCTAGACGCTGGAGCACACGATCAAGCCGTAGCCGCTATCAGCCACCTGCCGCAAATGTTGGCGACCTCGCTGGTGGGCATGGTGGGGCGGCTGAATGCCGAGCGGGACCACTTCCTGCCGCTGGCCGCTGGTGGTTTCCGCGATTTGACGCGGATTGCCTCCAGCCCATTCGCGCCGGTGTGGGAGGATATCTGCGCGACCAATGCCGACGAGATCCGCGCGATGATCGATCGCTATATCGCCGCGCTCGCGGATGTGAGGGGGCGGCTGAAGGCAGAGGATCTAAAGGCGAATTTCGATTTTGCCAACGAGATTCGGGGGTCCATCCCGAGGGATTCAAAGGGATTTATCCACGCGCTGTACGAAATCTTGGTGCTAGCCGAGGACCGGCCGGGCGTCATCGCCGAGATTGGGCAGGCGCTGGGGGCACAAGGGGTAAACATCAACGATATTGAGGTGATGAAGGTGCGCGAAGGCGAGGGGGGGACGCTGCGGCTGGGGTTTGACAGCGCGGCGAGCGCGGAAAACGCGCTGGAAATTTTGACCAAGCTCGGATATGCAGCGCGGAGGCCCTAGGCTGTGGAAGCAATCGCAACCCCAGCCAAGAAAATTGCGGGGCAGATCTCGGTGCCCGGAGAGCGGGAGCCAGCCGAACGCGCGCTTGTGCTGGCCGCACTGAGCGAAGGGGATAGTGCCGTCCGCAACGCACCCGTTGCCGCTGGCCGCGTAGTCGCTCTGTTGCGCGAGTTGGGCGTTGACATTGCCGAGCGCACAGGTGCTTATGCAGTGCGCGGCGTTGGGCTGCGGGGGTTTCAGTGCGCAGCGGCCCCAATTGACCTAGCAGGGTTGGGCGACACTGCGCTGTTGTTGCTTTCCCTACTCGCCGGGCAACCGTTTCGCTCGCGGGTGAAGTTGGGAATGGAAGCCGAGCGGTGTCGGCCCTTGCTCGACCTGCTGGCCCAGCTTGGGCTCGCCGTAGAACAGGAGTGTGCGGACATTTTTGTAGCCGGAGGACAGCAGGCCAAAGGGTGCGTCCTCTCCGAGGCACCCACGACCGACGCCTTAGCGCTGGGCGCGATAGTCGGTGCGCTCTTTGCCGAGGGGACGACCGCGCTGAAAACCGGCAGCCGCTTGGAGCGATTGTTGCGCGGGCGCGGGGTTGCCGTTGAGCGGCGCAAACTGCTGTCGGTAGAGGGCGGGCAGGTGCTGCAGGGGGTTGACGTAGAGGTGCCCGGGCAACTCGCGTTGGCGTATCCGCTCATGGGGGCCGCGCTGTGTTGCAAGGGGTCGGAGATAACCATCAAGCGCGTGGCCATTCGCCCTCGGCAACGAGCCTTCTTGGATTTGCTGCGGCAGATTGGAGCGCAGATCGCCGCGGCAGACCTCGGGGAAAAGCGCGAGGAAGCGACGCGCTTTGAGTGCGATTTGCACGTGCGTACCAGCCAGTTAAAAGCCACGCGCGTGGCTGGACCGCGGGCGGCCAAAGTCGCCGACCAGATCGCGCTGTTAGCGGTATTGGCGACCCAGGGGACGGGGACGACGGTCATTCGCGATATCGAAGACATGCCGCACGTGGAGCATTTATGCGCCGCGTTGCGCTCGCTCGATGCGCGGATTGGCCAGTTCCCGGAGGGGCTCGTCATCAAAGGCGGCTTCCCGCTAAAGGGCGGCCAGCTCGACGGCAAGGGCGACCCTGGTTTAACCATGGCCTTTGCCGTGGCCGGGCTGTTGGCCGAAGGGGAACTGACCATCGAAGGCAGCGAGTGCTTGACGCCCGTTTGGCCCAATTTTTTTGAGACCGTACGATTTATGCAAGGAGATTGAATATGCGAGGACTCTTTCGGCTCTTTATGTGCGCGGCTATGCTGCTGGGCGGCGGCCTACTCGTCATCCGCTTGCTCTACGGAGTATCGTGGCGCGAATCCTTTGAGATTGCCAACTGCTTCGTCGAGGATTTGCTCGGGTGATTTCCGGGACGACGCGGGTGCTCGGCGTCATCGGCGACCCGGTCGCACACACGGCGTCGCCGGCCATGCACAATGCTGCGCTCAGGGTGCTGAATCTCGACTATGCGTACGCGGCGTTCCGCGTCGCTCCCGCAGCCTTGCCCCAAGCTCTGGCTGGCATGTGCGCCCTCGGCATGGTTGGGCTGAATGTAACCGTGCCGCACAAACAGGCCGTCATGGCGCATCTCGATGAGATTTCCGCAGAGGCCCAAAGCATTGGCGCGGTCAATACCATTGCCAACCGCGATAGTCGGCTCGTGGGGTACAATACCGACGCCTTTGGGATCGTGCAAAGCCTCAAGGCCGATGGCGGTTTGGACCCGCTGCCGCCCAAGGTGGCGCTCCTCGGTGCGGGCGGCGCGGCGCGGGCCGTTCTCTACGCGCTGCTGGCGCGGGAGGAGGTGGAGGAGGTGCTGCTGCTCAACCGCACGGTGGAAAAGGCCGCAGCCCTCGCTGACGACCTCGACAGCGCTGGCAAGGTACGAATCGGGTCGCTGGCAGAGACTGGGCCAATCGGGGACGCTGGTTTGCTCATCAATGCCACGGCGCTGGGGATGCACCCCCGCGCAGACGTTTCGCCGCTTAAGGACCCGTCGTGCCTGCACGAGCGCATGCTGGTCGCCGACATTGTGTACAACCCCTTGAAGACCTTGCTCATGCAGCAGGCCGCAGCCGCTGGTGCGGCCGCGATCAACGGCTTGGGTATGCTCGCCTATCAGGGTGCTCGCTCGTTTGAGATCTGGACGGGTGTCGAGCCGCCGGTCGAGGCGATGGTCGCGGCCGCACTGGAGCATTTCCCTGCTTAGACCGCTGGTTGGATGGACGGCATTAGATAACGCATGATAACCGAATCATTAGAAACTCGCATCAGCGCGGCCTTGGCCCGAGCGGGTGCGCCCGCCGATTCCCCGGCCCTCGTCGGCCCGGCCACCCGCCCGGAGTTCGGCGACTACCAGGCCAACGGAGTCATGGCCGCGGCCAAGAAGCTGAAGGCCAACCCTCGCGCACTCGCCGCTCGGGTCGTGGAAAAACTCGATCTAGAGGACATGGCTGCGTCCGTAGATATCGCTGGCCCAGGCTTTATCAATATCCAACTCAAGGGCGAGTGGTTGGCCGCGCAGCTAGGGAGTGTGCTGGCCGATCCGCGACTGGGCGTGCCCAAGGCCGCGCCGCAAAAGGTCGTAATCGACTACTCGCATCCCAATTTGGCCAAGGAAATGCACATCGGCCATCTGCGTAGCACGGTCATCGGCGATGCCATAGCCCGCGTCCTCGAATTCTCGGGCCACGAGGTCGTGCGCCACAATCACGTAGGCGACTGGGGGACGCAGTTTGGGATGCTCCTCGCCCACTTGGACCAATTTGCGGACCCGGCCACGAAATTGGCTGATCTAGAAGTATTCTACCAATCGGCGCGTCAGCGCTTTGATCGGGACGCGGCCTTCGCCGACCTGTCGCGGGAATACGTGGTCAAGTTGCAACGCGGCGACCCGCACGTGCAGCGGATGTGGCAGCAGTTCATCGACGAGTCGCTCGCCCACGGCCAGCGCATATACGCCGCGCTAGGGGTCGGCCTTGAGCCAAAAGATGTGCGGGGCGAGAGCGCGTATAACGACGACTTGCCCCGCGTAGTCGAGGATTTGCAGGCCAAGGGCTTACTTGTGGAGTCCAACGGCGCGCGGTGCGTTTTCTTAGAGGAATTCCAAAACAAGGACGGCCAGATCACGCCGGTAATCGTGCAGAAGTCGGACGGCGGCTACCTCTATGCGACCAGCGACCTCGCGGCCGTGCGCTATCGGGCCGGTGCGCTCGCGGCCGACCGCATCCTCTACATCGTGGATGCGCGCCAGTCGTTTCACTTGCAGCAGGTCTTCGCAGTGGCGCGGGCGGCCGGGTACGCGCCTGAGACGACCGCTTTGGAGCACCACTCGTTTGGCGCGATTTTAGGCGCGGACAATCGGCCGTTCAGGACGCGGGCCGGCGGTGCGGTCAAGCTGATGGACGTACTGGAGGAAGGCGTGGCGCGGGCCTTTGCCCAAGTGAGTGCGAAAAACCCGGCGATGGACGAGGCCGAGCGGCGACAGATCGCCCGCGCGATTGGCATTGGCAGCGTCAAGTACATGGAACTGTCGTTCAACCGCACCTCGGACTACGTGTTCGACTGGGACAAGATGCTGGCCCTCGACGGCAACACCGCTCCGTACATGCTCTACTCGTATGCCCGCATCAAGAGCATGTTCCGCCGCGCCAACGTGGATGAAGGGGCACTCGGCGGTGAGATACTCGTCGGCGAGAGGGCCGAGAGGGCGCTCGCCATCAAGCTGTTGCAGTTTCCCGAGCAGGTCGCGGCCGTGGCTCGCCAGTGCTATCCGCACGTGCTTTGCACCTATCTCTACGAGTTGGCCGATGCCTTTATGAAGTTTTACGAGCAGTGCCCGGTCCTCCGCACGGCCGAGCCGTTGCGCACGAGTCGGCTGCTGCTGGCGCTGTTGACCGCGCGCATCCTGCGCGAGGGCCTCGACCTGCTCGGCATCGAGACGCTCGAGAGAATGTGAGGCGTGAGCCGTGGCGAAAGGGCCGGTATTTCTAACTGGTTTTATGGGCGTGGGCAAGACCCGGGTCGGGCGCATTCTGGCGCGGCAGCTAGGGCGTTGCTTCTTGGACACCGACCGGATGGTCGAACAGCGCGCCGGCAAGTCCATTGCGGAGATTTTCGCCGACGGAGGCGAGGCGCACTTCCGCCAGCTAGAGCGCACCTGCGTCCTCGCAGCCTGCCGGCGCTCGGATGCCGTAGTGGCCTTGGGTGGTGGGGCGATCACCTGCGCCGACAACGTCGCGGCCGTGCGCTGCGCTGGGGTCTTGGTCTGCCTCAAGGCCGACGTGGATACAATTTTCGCCCGCGTCAGCCGCCGTTCTAATCGCCCCTTACTCGCCGGATTGGAGCCTTCGGCGCAGCGCGCCAAGATAGAGTCCCTGCTCCGCGAGCGCGCTCCTTACTACGACCAAGCCCACATCGAGCTGTACACTACGCAGGTGCAGACGCCCGAGGACACAGCCGGGCAGCTTCGCGACTTACTGGAGAGCTATGCAGAGAATTGACTTACCCGTCGCCGGGGCGGCATACCCCATCTTTGTCGGCCACGACATTCTCGGGGAGCTGGGGCCGCGCTGCCGGGATGTGGCCTTGGGCCGGCAGGTCGCGCTGGTGACCGACGAGGTCGTGGCTGCGCGCTACCTGCAACCCGCGGCCGCCAGCTTGCGCACCGCTGGGTTCGAGGTGTTGGAGGTTGTTTATGCCGGGGGTGAGAGTGCCAAGACCTTGCGCGGGGCCGAGGGCATTTTCGCGCAGATGATCGAGGCCGAGTTCGACCGCGGCGCTTGGGTGGTGGCCCTTGGCGGGGGCGTAGTCGGCGACATGGCCGGCTTTGTGGCTTCCACCTATTTGCGCGGCGTGCCCTATGTGCAGGTGCCTACGACCATCGTCGCGCAGGTGGATTCGAGCATCGGCGGCAAGACTGGGGTCAACCACGCGCTGGGCAAAAACCTGATCGGCACCTTTTATCAGCCGCGTTTGGTCTTGGCCGATACGAATGCACTGCACTCACTGCCGAGGCGGGAGCGGGTCGCGGGCATGGCCGAGGTGGTCAAACACGGGCTGATCCGCGATGCCGCGCTCTTCGCCTTTTTAGAGGAGCACTTGGAGGAGGTCGTGGATATGGTGCTGGCACCGGCGACCTTGGACTGGCTCATTGGCCGCAATGTCGAGATCAAGGCCGAGGTGGTGGCCGCCGACGAGAAGGAGCAGGGCTTGCGGGCCATACTCAATTACGGGCATACCATTGGGCACGCGATTGAGGCCGCCACGAACTACGGCCGCTATCGGCACGGAGAGGCGGTGATTTTGGGCTTGATCGCCGCGGGCGAAATCGCCTGCTGCGAGGGGTTTTGGCCCGAAGCAGAAAGGCAGCGGCAGGATGCGTTGCTGGAGAGGCTGGGGGTACCTAGGGGGTTAGCCGAGGTGGAGGCGGAGCGGATTTTGGCCTGTGCCAAGGCCGACAAAAAGCGCGTGGATGGGCAGCTGCGGTTCGTGCTGGGTCGGCGGATTGGGGAGGTGGAGATTGCCGAAGGCGTGGGGGAGGAAGCGGTGAGAGCGGGGATTGAGTACGTGCAGCAGAAGTACTGAGGTGGTGCGGTGCCGAGGGAGCTTCGGGCCGCTTCAGCGAGCCGCAGCAGTATAGTATAAGGTTATGCCGATGCGGAACACGCACACCAACAAAGAGCTATCAAGCTAGGCGGGCGCCGGCGTGGAGGTCAAATACAAGGAGTCAGAAATCATGTGCAAAAGTCTCTTTGCTGGGTCTATCCTACAGGCTGGCAGTTTGTGGCTAGAGATGCGCTCGGGCGGCTCCAGAAGGCCCGGTTGGCACCGGGTATTCGCCCTAGTCTTGGTCAACCTGACGGCCTTGGCATCGCTTGCCCATTCGCAGGAGGCAGGGCGCGTCGGCTCCATCAGCGGGCGCGTAGTCGATGCGGCCACCCAACAGCCGCTACCGGGGGCCAATATCGCCGTCATCAGTCATCCGCTCGGAAGCAGCGTTGGAGAGGATGGCCGCTTTGCCATCGCAGGTGTTCCCGTCGGGTTGCACCGCCTGCACATCTCGATGATAGGATACGAGACGGCTATTCGGCCCGACGTCGTGGTGCGCTCCAACCGCATCACCTCCGTGCAGATCGAACTGGATGAGACGACCCTTGGCATGGGCGAGGTGGTGGTTACGGCCGATTACTTCTCGGCCATTGAGGAGGAGGCCGTCAGTACTGTCAACTTCAACTTCGAGGAAATCAGACGCTCTCCCGGCGCGGCCGGCGACATCAGCCGCTTGGTGCAGGTGCTGCCCAGCATCAATATGAACACCGACCAGCGCAACGACCTGATCGTGCGCGGCGGCAGCCCGGCGGAAAACCTCACCATCATCGACAACATCGAGATCCCCAACATCAACCACTTCCCCACGCAAGGGGCGTCGGGCGGGCCGATCGGGTTGCTCAACACCGATCTTATTGCCGACGTCAGCTTCTACGCCGGGGGCTTTTCGGCCGAATACGGAGACCGCCTGTCCTCGGTGATGGTCGTCGACCAGCGCGAGGGCAATCGCGAAGAATTCGACGGAGAAGTCAACCTGGGGATGGCCGGTGCCGGCCTCATCCTCGAAGGTCCGGTCGGCCGGCACAAAGGTTCGTGGATCTTGTCGGCGCGGCGCAGTTATCTCGACTTGATAGTCAACGCCATCGGCACGGGAGCGGTGCCCAAGTACAGCGATGTGCAGGCGATGGCAACGTATGACCTCAAGCCCGAACACCAGCTCGAATTGCTCGCCATCAGCGGCTTTGACACCATCGACTTCTCGCCTGACGAAGGGGCGCAGGACGATTTTGTCGCCTCCGCCACCGATCAGTACATCGCTGGTGCTAACTGGCGCTGGTTGTGGAGCGCAAAAGGGTACGCGGAAACATCGCTGGCCTACACGCGCGGCGACTACAGCGTGAAGACGCTGGATGGCGAAACTCGACAGGAGCTTTTTAACAACGACTCGCACGAGCAGAAGCTCGCGCTGCGCAGTAACTGGTACTTCGCACCGCGCCCGGGTAGCGCGGTGAAATGGGGAATAGTTGCCCGCCGCTTGTTTAGCGACTTCGATATGTTCAACGTCGCCGCCAGGAACCGAGTCAACAAGCTCGAAGATGAGTTGCAGCTACGAGAAGAGGCAACGACCACTAAGCTGGGTGCCTTTGCTTCTCTTCAACAATCACTCGGTGCGCGGCTGTCGGCGACGGTTGGCGCTCGCCTCGAATACTTCGATCTGAATGAAGAGTTCAACTGGTCGCCGAGGATCTCACTCGCTGGCGAGCTCGACGAGCGCACCACGCTCACGGCCGCCTTTGGTATCTACTACCAGAGTCTGCCGTCGTTGCTTCTCGTGCAGCATCCCGACAACCGCAGGCTGGAAAACCCTCGCGCCGATCACTTTGTCGTCGGCCTGCGGCGTCGCCTCACCCCCAACACGCTGCTCAGCGTGGAGGCCTACCAGAAAAACTACGCAGAATCCCCTTTCGACCCGGACGACCCCACCATACTCATCGTTGATTCCTTCGCCGACTTTCCCACTCCCGTCCCCGGTCGTCTGGTGGGCGGTGGCAAGGCGCAGTCGCGCGGAGTGGAATCGCTGATTCAGAAGAAACTCGCCGAGGAGGTGTACGGTACGCTCAGCTATGCGTACTCGATTTCCCAGTACACGGATCGCAACGGGGTTGAGCGCAACCGCACATTCGACAACCGCCACCTCGTCTCGCTAATTCTCGGATACCGGCCGTCAGACCGCTTCGAGTACAGCGTGCGTTGGCGCTACGCCGGGGGGCGTCCGTACACGCCCTTTGACCAAGAGCTGTCAAAGCAGCTAGGGCAGGCAATCATCCAACGAGATCGCATCAACGCCGAGCGCTACCCGGCCTATCACCGGCTCGATGTGCGCTTCGACTACCGCAAGCACTTTGAAAACTTTAACCTAGTGAGTTTCTTCACTGTTTTGAACGCCTACAATCGCGCCAATATCTTCATGTACCGCTGGGACAGCGACGAGAGCCGCGTCAAGCGCATCAACCAGTGGAGTATTTTACCTGTTGGCGGGTTCGAGCTGGAGTTTTGAAAAAGAAAGCCGCCAATAAGATGAGCAAAAAAAAGCCGCAGAAGGTCCATCTAGTCAGCTTGGGATGTCCAAAAAATACAGTGGACTCCGAGCGGATGCTGGGGCTTTTGCAAGGCAATGCGTATCAAATGACGGACGCGCCGGAGGCAGCGGATGTGGTGGTGGTCAATACCTGCGGGTTTATTGGCCCGGCCAAAGAGGAGTCGATTGACGCGATTGTGGCAGCGCATCGGCTCAAGGAAGAAGGCCAGTGCAAGGGAGTGGTCGTCACCGGATGTCTTTCGACGCGCTACTATGAGGAACTGGCGCAGGAGCTGGTGGAGGCCGACAAACTTTTGACCATCGCCGACGAGGTCGATATCGTCCGCCACATCGACGACGTATTGGGTGTGCAACGGCCCGACTACTTAGCTAATTTGCCGCGAACCTTGCTGACGCCCAAGCATTGGTCTTATCTGCGCATATCGGACGGCTGCGATCACCACTGCGCCTTTTGCGCTATTCCCGCGATCCGCGGGCGGCACAAAAGCGAGCCGATTGAGCAGCTAGTGGCCGAGGCCGGGCGGCTGGCCGCGGCTGGGGTGCGAGAGTTGGTGCTGGTCTCGCAGGATTCGGTGCGCTACGGGGCCGATCTCTACGGTCGTCCACAGCTCGTGCGCCTCTTAAAAGCACTCGCCGAGGTGGAGGGCATTGAGTGGATGCGCTTAATGTACACCTATCCGGCGTTCTGGACCGAGGAACTTATTGACTTCTACGCTACTTGCGACAAGATGTGCCTGTACATCGACATGCCGCTACAACACATTTCCGACCCGGTACTCAAGCGCATGAAGCGGGCGACAACCCGCCAAAAGACGCTCGATTTGTTGGCGCGACTGCGGGCGCGGCTGCCGGGGGTCGGGTTGCGCTCGACGTTCATCGTCGGCTTCCCCGGCGAGACCGATGCCGATTTTGCCGCCCTGCTCGCGTTCGTGGCCGAGACGCGCTTTGACTACGCGACCGGCTTTCTCTACTCGCCGGAAGAGGGGACTTCGGCGTATGCGATGGGCGATTCGGTCGCCGAGGAGGTTAAGCAGGAGCGCTACAGCCGCCTGACGCAGCTGCAGGAGCGCGTGGGCACAGAGAAAAACGACGAGCTCGTCGGCACGCGGCAGGTGGTCTTGGTCGATGCGTGCGAGGGTCAGGTGTGCTATGGACGGATGGAGCGCGACGCCCCGGAAATCGACGGCCAAGTCATCATCGCCGAGGGTACGCCTCCGGTGGGTTCTTTCGTCGAAGTGGAAATCGCCGCAGCCGCGTCCTACGAGCTGAGCGCTAGGGTAGTGGGACAGCCGCGTTGAACAAGACAAAGCCGTGCGACATCGCCGTGGATGGCCAGGCCGGCGAGTTGGTCATCGCGTGGAACAATGGCCGCGAGAGCCGCTACAGCTTGGAGGGGTTGCGCCGCGAGTGTCCTTGCGCCCACTGTCGGGAATTGCGCGACACGGCCGAAGGCGGGTTGGCGCTCTTGCAACCCGAGGCCGTGTCGGCTACAGCCGAGGTGCGGGGGGTTAGCTATGTCGGGCGCTACGGCATTCGCATTGAATGGGCCGACAGGCACGATCACGGAATTTATACGTTTGAGTTTTTTCGCGCTTTAGACGCGGGCGGATGAGGCAAGGCCGGTTTTGAGAATCGAGCGACCACTCCCTAACGGGGGTGGTTTTTTTATGCCGCCTGACGCACCGGAACGTCGCGGGGGGCGCGGGCGATCCACTGTTCGGCGAGGAGGAGGCCGAGGGCCAAAAGCAGGAATTCGCGCCACAACTCGCGGCCGTGGCGGTTGCCCAAGACCGCGAGGCGCAGGTCGTCGTCCGGGCCGAGGAAATGGACCTCCGCGCCCGCGAAAACGCGCCGTACGCGCTCGGGTGCTACGGACGCGAGCGCGGATTCGCGGACGTCGAAGTTGACGGCGAACGCATCAACCGCTGCGCCCGCAGCCCGCAGTCGCCAAATGCCGGCCTCGCCGACTTGGGGAATTTTCCACAAGTATTGGCCGCCGACGCGCTCCGGCTCCAAGCGCAGGCGCTCGCCCGACGGCGTCTCGGCCTCTACCGCGGCTTCCATTGGTATATCGGCCAAGCGGCGATATACCGTTTCTCCAACCAAATAGGTAGCGTGGCGGTCGGGCGGTAGGCTCAACTCGCGCACCAAGCGGTGCAGAAGGGGAGCGAACAGCCCGCGTCGGTGCAGGTCGTTCCACTGCGGGTCGCTGGGGAACGCCGCGAGCGCGAAGCGGCCCTGCCCCTGCCAAGCTAACGCCATGGCGAGTTGCCCGTCGCCGAAGCGGGCCAAGGGCAGAAGGCTGGGCGTGGGGACTATGGAGAAATAGGCGTAGAAGCGCGGTTGATCGCCGTCGCTGGCGAGGAGGTCGTCGAAAAGCTGATGGTGCGGCTCGTCCGCGTCTAGGACTTGATAGGTGGTCTCGTTGCCGGGCACACCGATCCGGTCTTTGAAGCGCCCGGGGGTCAGACCGGGCAAGAGATAGCGGTTGTAGTAGCCGAGGTCGCTATGTGGCGCGGGAAAGAGAACCACGCCTCCGCCAGAGGCGACGAACTCGTCCAAGTCCGCCTTTTGCGCCGCGCTCAGCCGCGCGAGGTTGCAGAGCACGAGCACATCCACTCCGGCCAGAGTGCTGGCGTCGAGATTGGCAAAGAGGTCGGTGCGAATTTCCATGACCGGATCGGAGAGAGCGGCCGCCCCGAGTGCCCGGCGCACATAGTACGCGTCCTCGGGCCGCTCGCCCAACAACAGCGCGGTGATGGCAGTGGGCAGTTCGAGGGTGAAGTAGCATCGATTGTCGAGCGCGAGGGCATCGTCTGCGAGCGCGACGTGCCCGCTCAGCCGCCCGGGCCGTCGCGGCGAGAAGCTGAGTGCTACTTGAGTCGTGCCCGGCGTTCCGGGATCCACGCTCTGGCGGCGCACGCGCTGACCATCGACAAAAAGGTCGAGCGTTGTGCCTTCGCCGCTGTGCGCGATTTCGGTTTGCAAGGTGACCTTGGCGTCGGCGGTGAGCATCCAGCTCGGGGCCGAGACCCGCTTGACGTAGGCATTCGGTCGGGTCGGGGCGCGAGGGCTAGCGACATAGACGCGCGCGCCAGCAAAGGATGGAACCGAGTCGTCGAGTTGATCCCAGTTGTATTGGGCCAGATCAGTAAAAATAAAAAGTTCGCGCGCTAGGGGAGATTCTTGATTTAAGCGTTGGGCCGCCGCGTATAAGGCCGCACGCAAATCCGTCGCCTCTTGCGTCGGCGCGAGCTTGGCAATGCGCTCGGCCAAGTAGGCGCGGTCGCCGGCAAAAGGAGGGTAGGGCCGTTGGGCGAAAGGCTGTACTGCCACTTGATCGCGCGCGGGTAAAATGGTCAGCAGGTCGCCGAGCTGGCGTTGGAGTTGGTCGAAGAGGGAGCCAGAAGGCTGTTGGTAGCGGGTGCTGTACGACAAGTCCAAGAGCGCGTGAACGGCCACCGGGCGATCCCCACCTCCCCATCCGCCGCCGGCCTGATACGTCGGGCGGGCAAAGGCACAGACGATGAGCGCGATGATAAGTGTGCGCAGCAAGAGGACCAGCCACTGGCGCAGTTGGAGCCGCCGCATGCGGTTTTGCTGTAGCTGGCGCAGAAAGGCGAAGTCGCTGAAAGGATGGGGCTGGGCGCGCCCTCGATGCAGCAGGTGGATGGCTAGGGGAAGGGCTGCCGCGACTAGTCCGAGGAGGACTGCGGGATTGAAAAACTGCAAGACGGGGAAGGGGCCGCGCTAGTTCGCAGAAGGAATATCGCGCTCTGCAGCTTCAATGGTCGCGATGATTTCCTCGGCTGAATTTGCTTCGATGAGCTTCTTTTTGAACGCGTCGTTTTTGAGCAAACGCGAAATCCGCGCCAGTGCCTTGATGTGGGGGCCGGAGACATTGGCCGGAGAGACCAGTAGGAAGAATACGAAGGCTGGCTCGCCGTCGAGGGCGTCGAAATCAACTCCCCGCCGCTGGGTGCCCATGGCCGCGACCAATTCGGTTACCGCGGCCGACTTGCCGTGAGGGATGGCGATGCCGTCGCCGATGCCCGTGCTCATGATCTTTTCGCGGTCGAGTACAGCTTGCAATACTTGGTCGCGGTCGGTGATAGCGTCGCCGACTACGAGCGAATTGACCAACTCGGCGATGATATCCTCTTTGGATTCTCCTTTGAGGTCAACTATGGTGGATTCGGGCGACAGAATATCCAACAGGTTCATGCGCGTTATCTCCGAGTGATGTGTTGAAAAATAAGCCATCTCCGCGACCTTCGTCAACCACTCACTGTTATTGAGTCATGGCTTTTACAAGTCGTGGCACCACGAAATAGGCCAAGCGCCCGCGACTGATTTCTTCCCAAGAGTGGATGCCCAATTCGACGGCGGCTAGGCCCGCAGTCGGCAGGTGGATGCGTGCGCCCGTTAGCTTGCGGATCCACTCCTCTAACCCTGGGTTGTGGGCGATGATGAGCCCGGTCTGCGCGCTGTCTGGCAAGCCGGCCGCCGCTTGGGTCAAGATGCTGGGGGACGAGAGGTAGAGCGCGTTGTCCAAGTGCAAGACATTCGTCGGCAGGCCGAGGGATTCGGCTAAGCCGGTGGCCGTCTGGTGTGCCCGATGCGCTGCCGAGGCCAGCACGACTTCGGGGCGCGGGCCGTACGCTGCGAGCAGGCGGGCGATGCGCGGCAAATCCGCGCAGCCGCGCTCGTTGAGCGGACGGTCGAAATCGTCGCGTATCCCGAGGGGATAATCCGACTTGGCGTGGCGCATGATTAGCAAGGTCTTCATGGGAATTAGGAATTCGCAATTGGGAACATCTTGGTTGCGTGGGCATTTTCTAGAGGGTATTTTTATGAGCAGCAAGATAGTGCGTGCCTGCTCTCGATACAAACGCGACTCAGGATTTATATTTATGGCTCCGCAACCCGTAGAGCTCAATCTAACCCTTCGCCCCCAGCGGCGCTTGGCAATCATCGACATCGCCGAGCTGATCCGCGAGCAAGTCGGCGACCAGTTGCGTCCCTTTCGCAAAGCCGCGTACTGTTCGTTTCACACCACGGCCGGCTATATAGAGCAGGGCACGTGTAGGCGCTTGGGCCACAGCCGCAAGCAGATCGATCCATTCATCCGCGCCATCAAAAAGATATTCCCCTACAATGCTGGCTATTTTCACGACCGCATGCAGCTACGCGACGAGCTCAGCGAGGGCGAGAAGGAGAAGGAGCCGGTCAACGCCGACTCGCACCTGACCTTTATTGCCGCGGGTCTCAAAAACTGCGTGACCTATATCCACCGGCCCGAGGATCCGGTGTATTTCATTGAACTAGACGGCATCTACAAGCACTATGTGCGCAGCCGACGCACCGCGGTTATGGCCTACAACCGCGCCGAAATCGTGCATCGCGGTCGGGTGGAGATTCCGGTGGCTGGCAGCCATGCAATCGACGCCTTCAACCTCAAGGATCCGCACTATGGTCTCTTTGAAACGCTCGCCGATTGGCTGCGGCAATGCGGAATAGACAAAGGCTGCATCGACATCCGCCTCGCCCCGGAGGAAAAGCACGTCGGCATGACCGTCAATGAGTACGAGACCCTGTTGATGCGCAACGACTTGCCCCAAGCCCTCAGCGATCCGCTGCGCTACGCGTTCCAGCGCGGCAAACAGCTCCTGCGGCACCCCGCCTCCATCCCCGGCAAGATGCATGCCTACGCGGCCTACGATTCTCTCCGCTTCTACAACGAATTGCTCGACCAAGTTCCGGTGGGGCGATCGGTCATCGACCGCATTTTTTCGGTGCTGTCAACGCCGGCCCAGCGCATCTTACGCCTGAAGCGCCACATCCGGCTGCTGGTCTCAGACAGCGCAGGAGCCGGGGTGGATCGCATCCTACAGGGGACCTACCAAAGCCCGATTCTGGTGCAGCACCAACCGGCTGCGGGCGGTGTGCGCGCGCTCGACATCACCCTGCGCTGCTTCGTCTGAGCATGCAGGTCGATCCTTCCATCTTCAAAGCCTACGATATCCGCGGTATCTATCCCGACCCTCTGAGCGAAGGCGCGGCCTACGCCATAGGCCGCGCCTTTGTGGCACTGCTCAAGTGCGAGGAGGTTGTCGTGGGGCGCGACATGCGCCTTTCGAGCCCGGCCATAAAAGAGCATCTCTTGCGCGGCCTCGTCGATCAAGGCGCGGACGTCATCGACATCGGCATGGTCGGCACCGATCAGTACTACTATGCCTGCGCCACCTTGGACCGCCCAGGCGTGATGGTGACGGCTTCGCACAATCCGCCCGAATACTGCGGCTTCAAGATGGTGCGCCAAATGCCCTATTTGCTCAGCGGCGAATCCGGAATCCAAGACCTGCGCCGTCTCGTGGCGGAAGAAAGTTGGGGCTCGGTTCGGAGGCGGGGTGCGGTTCGGGCCGAGGACGTGGCGGAGGGCTTTATCGACAAGGTGTTGAGCCTCGTAGATCCGGCCCGCATCAAGCCGCTCAAGGTGGTGGCCGACACGGGCAACGGCATGGTCGGGCCGATCCTGCAAAACGTGTACGAGCGGCTGCCCATCGAGTTTATCGGTCTGTACCTAGAGCCGGATGGCCACCTGCCCAACCACGGCCTCGACCCCATGCAGCCGGAAAATCGCGCCGACTTGGAGCGCCGCGTCCTAGCCGAAGGCGCGGACGTCGGCTTTGCCTTTGACGGCGACGGCGACCGCTTCTTCATCATCGATGACCGAGGCCGCTTTGTGCCCGGCGACTTTGCGACCGCGCTGATGGCCTGCTACATGCTAGAGCAGTATCCCGGCGCCAAGATCGCGTACGACGTGCGCTGCTCGTGGGCCGTGCCCGACCTCGTAAAAGCGGCCGGTGGCACCCCGCTGATCGAGCGCGTCGGCCATTCGTTCCTCAAGCCGCGGATGTTTGAGGAAGGAGCCGTTTTCGCCGGCGAGCTGAGTGGTCATTACTACTTCCGCGACTTTTTTGGCGCGGATTCCGGCATCGTGCCGTCGCTGGTGATGCTAAAGTTGCTATCGCAGCGCGGGGTTAAGCTCTCCGAGCTGCTCGCTCCGCTAGAGCACCAGTACTTCCCGTCCTCTGAGATCAACTCCGAGGTCGCGGATCCCGCCGCCAAAATCGCGGCTCTGGCCAACCGCTATAAAGACGGCCACATCCTGCGTCTCGACGGGATTTCGGTCAGGTACGACGACTGGCACTTCAACGTGCGACCCTCCAATACCGAGCCGCTGTTGCGACTCAACTTAGAGGCCCTCTCCGCAGAGCGCATGGCCGAGAAGCGGGACGAGGTACTGGCCTTTATTCGCTCGTGATGTGACATGACTCAACTGGTCCAACAGCGTGCGTATTTGACCAAAATAGGCTACAAAGGGTTTGCTGTTTTTCTACTAGTCCAAGTAGCGGTTTTGGTCTGTTTTCTCTTTTTGCCGCGCGAACAGGCATTATGGAGCTTGGGGGGAGCGGCACTTGTCATCGCGTTAGTTCTCGCGTTGTTATTTCTGACTATATATCCTTGGCTCGTGCTCCCGGTAATCATTGTCACCACAGCCTTGGATTCGGCCGGGCGCGTCATCCAAACAACCGCCTTCGGGGTGTCGGTTACCGGCTTTCATCTATCGTTTGTCCTGCTCTGCGTCGCGTTAGCCAGCCACATTTTCCTGCAAAAGCGTCGTATTTTCCCACCGCTCGAAATACAAGCACCCCTAGTGCTGTTTCTCGGTTGTATGGCGGTCTCCCTCACTTATTCGCCCAACCAACCAGAAGCCACGATCAGTTTCTTCCGCATCGTCTTTCTAGCCTTGTTTCTCTATCTGACCCAAATTCTCATCGACTCGCGTCGCGTTCTCAACCTGACGATCGCGTCGCTGGGAATAGTCTTGACGGGCGCGTCCATCCTAGCCGTGTTCCAGATCATCTCGGAACGATTCTACCTGCCGGCGAGCGTGGTTTCTAGCGTGGGAGCCAATATGCCGCGCGCTTCTGGGACCTATCACAACCCCAACATCTTCGGCACCTTTCTCGCCGTGAGTATCCTCTTCATGGCCGGGATTTTCCTAGTGCCCAAGCTGCGCTGGTGGAAGCGGTGCCTGTTGCTGCTGGCTATTGGGCTGGGGGCCACGGCGTTGGTCATCACCTTCAGCCGAGGCAGTTGGGTCGCGCTGTTCGTGGGCGTGGTCGCGCTGCTGTTTTTGGCTGGTAAGCTGCGCTATCTCTTTTACGTCGCGATAGCGTTTTGCGTCGCCATCTTGATAGTGAAAAACTACGTTCCTTTTGCCGCGTACATTGTCGAGCGGTTCTATTCTATCTTCTCGCTATTTGCGGAGTTTGGGGCCGACAGCCGGGTTTCGAGTACCGCGCGGGTTTACTTTGTTATCGCCGGGTTAAAAATGTTCTTGGCGCATCCTTTGCTCGGGGTCGGATGGCGTGGTTTTCCGGTCGTCTTCCAAGACTACAAGCCAGAAGGGTTCCCCCACTGGCTGCCGACGCGAGAGTCGCATACCCTGTTTGCGACAATCCTCGCGGAACTCGGGATCGTGGGGATGATAGCCGCTATCTGGGTCGTCTGGCGCATCTTGGCTTTTGCCTTCTACCATATAAAGCGCATGCAGGACGAGTACTTGCGCAGTGTGATGATCGCTCTCGTCGCAATTTTCGTCACCTTCCAAGTCAGCCTTACCTTCACCGGCGAGTTTCCCAACAATTTCTTGTGGATGTTCACGGGAATCATGTTTGCCGTACCAGCCCTAGAAAAACGCGAGGCACCTACGTGAAGCTCTTAGTACTATCGCATCTTTATCCCAACCCCATTTCTAAAATGTACGGCAGTTTCGTCCACAACCAGCTGCGCTTCCTCAAGGACTATTGTCAGGTAGAGGTTGTCGCCCCGGTGCCTTGGTTTCCCTTGCCGGGATTTGGTTTGTGGAGTGCCTACCGCCGCATCCCTCGCCTCGATGTGCTAGACGGAATCCGAGTGCGGTACCCTCGCCGCCTCGCCTTGCCGCGCCGGATTCTCTTTACCCAGTTGTGGCGTTTTCACCTCAAGGCCTTGCTTAACTCTATTGAGTGTATGCCGGACATCATACACGCGCACTGCGCCTATCCCGACGGTCGAGCCGCTATTGAGTACGGCTCACAAACCGGTCGGCCCGTAGTCATCACGGTCCACGGTTCCGACATTAAGATCCTGCCCAGGCTCAAGTCCCAATGGCGGCAACTGATCGTTGAGGCCCTAAGGCAGGCTGCGGCCGTCATTGCCGTCAGCCAAGATCTCCGCAATGAAGTCCTGCACTTGGGCGTCCGTGCCGACAAGGTCCGCTGCATTCCCAACGGCGTTGATTGCCGGCTCTTTTGCGGCGGTGGCTCGCGGCGGCCCGGAGCAGGGAGGTGGCGTCTTCTCTATGTGGGGCGGTTCGTCGAGGCAAAGGGATTGCGCGTCTTGCTGGCGGCACTGGCTAAAGTGCGCAGTCAGGGCTGCGACGTCTCGCTGACCTTGGTCGGCGGCCACCCTGCAACTGGGACAGCCCATCCTTTCCTAGCTCAAGTCAACGCCTTGAACCTGTCCGCGCATGTGTCGTTTGAGGACGCGGTACCTTGGGAGGAACTACCCTCCTATATGGCCGCCGCTGATTTGTTCGTTTTGCCCAGTTTCAGCGAGGGCCTGACCACCTCGCTCGTCGAGGCTATGGCCTGTGGTCTGCCCGTGGTCGCCACGCGCTGCGGTGGGCCGGAGGAGGTCGTCAATGAAGAGGTCGGACGGCTAGTGGTGGTCGGCGACGCGGAGGACTTCGCGACGGGTATCCTCGCGGTTATAGACGGATACGACTGCTACGACCGCGAGGCGATCCGGCGGCAGGCCGAGGTGCGCTACGACTATCGCCGGGTGGCGGCGCGGATCCACGAGCTGTACGAGGACGTGCTGCGTTAGGTCTGCTGAGGATTTTCTAGTTGGGCGACCACCAGAGCCAGATATGCTTTGGGGCGCGGGTCAGGCCGGCAAAAGCGGGGTCGTCGCTTATTGTAAAATTTTTGCGTACAAGTTCAGCAGCTTCTCCGCCTGCGTTCCCCAATTGTACGTCGTCCGCGCGGCCTCGCAGCCGTTTTCCCCCATTCGCTGCGCTATTTGTGGATGTTCCCACAAATAGCGCACGGCCGCGGCCGCCGCGGCTGGGTCTTGTGGATCGACGCAGAGGCCGCACTCGGCTCCTTCGACGATCTGGCGCAAGTTGGGAAAGTCCGCGCAGAGGACCGGGATGCCGTAGGCCATGTACTCGAAAATTTTGGTCAGCTCCTTGCGGCGGGTGTGCGGGCTAGGCGGGAAAAGGGCTAAGCCCGCGGTCCAGCGCTCGCGGAGATAGTAGCGCACGATGCGCTGGTGGGGCACGTACGAACCAATGCCTTCAAAGTGGAGGCGCGGAGCGCGCAAGTCCGCGGCGAGCTGCGGGCTGCAGCGGCCGATGAGGAAAAGCTCGGCTTCGGGCACGTCCTGCAAAAGCCGTGCGTGGTGGTTCGCACCGCGGTACGCCTTGACGTTGCCGGTGTAGATCAGGCGCGGATGCCCGGCGCTGGGGCGGGCCGCAAGTTGGGCAGGGTCCACTTCCGGCAAGCGCGTGTAGTTGAGAACCGTCGCGCCGCGCGGGAAGCGTTCGGCGTAGTAGCGCTCGGCCAAGACGAGATGAAAAAAGCGGCTCGCACCTTGTTCGGCCCAAGCGACTGCTTGCGCGAGCACTGTGCGCAAAAAGGCCGGAAGATATTCGCGCTCCTCAATGGCAGTGCGGTTGTCTTCGTGGATGTCGTACACGACGCGCTTGCCGAGCAGACGGAGGAGGAGACCGACGGGAATGAGTTCCGGGTCGTGGAAGTGATAGAGATCTGCGCGCGTGGCTAAGGCCCGCCAAAAGGCCGCGCCCACGCCTAAGCTCATGCGAGTGAGCCGTTTGCCGCAGTGGGGTAGAAAGATGAACTCGACGCCGTCAACCGGCCTGTTGCTTCCGCCGGGGGCCACGAGCACCACGTCGTACCCGGCTGCGGCCAAGGTTTTGCATTCGCGGTAAAAGATGCGGTTGTCAAAGGGGTTGTGGACGGTGGTGAGGTGGACGACCCTAGGCATGGCTAATCCCATTAAGCTCGAGCAGCGCACGGTTGCGTAAATGACTACAAATGACGAAAATATAATAAGATAAGATATGTCGTAACACTGTTTTCTACCGCTGGGCTCCCATGCTCATTGCCGTTTTTTGGGCCGCTTTATTCCTCATCGTCTATACCTATCTAATCTATCCGGTTTTGCTCTGGCTCTTGGCGACCGGCCGCAAGATACCCGAGTACGCGCCGCTTAGCGAATGGCCTGCGGCGTCGCTGATCATTGCCGCGCGCAACGAAGAAGCCGTATTGAGCGCCAAGTTAGAAAACGCGCTGGCCATGGATTATCCGGCCGAGCGGCTCGACATCATCGTCGTCTCAGACGCCTCGACCGATGGCACCGACCGCATTGCCGCTGAATTCGCCGCGCGCGGGGTGCGGCTGCACCGGCAGGAGGTCCGCAGCGGCAAGACCGAGGCGCAAAACGCGGGTGTGCGCTTGGCGCGGGGGCAGTTTCTCGCGTTCTCAGACGCCAACAGCATGTACGCGCCCAGTGCGCTCAAGCGGCTGTTGGCACCCTTTGCAGACGAGCGGATCGGTTGCGTCTGCGGCGAGCTGCGATACGCCAACCCGGACGACCAAGGTGCTGGCAAGGGCGAAGGCTTGTACTGGCGCTACGAGCAGTTTCTCAAGCGCCGGGAGAGCATGATCAGCTCCACGCTGGGTGCCAATGGAGCGATCTACGCGCTCCGGCGCGAGCTGTTCGTCGAGCTACGCGGCGACATTATCAGCGACTTTGTCGCGCCTTTGCACGCCTGGCAGCGCGGCTTTCGCATCGCGTACGAGCCAAAGGCCGTTGCCACCGAATACAGCAGCGTCCGCTTTGGCGACGAGTTCCGCCGCCGCCGCCGCATTGTGTCGCGCTCGCTCTACGGGCTGTGGACCGAGGCCGGTGTGCTCAACCCTTTCGCGCACTTTTTCTTTGCGTTTCAGATGTTTTCCCACAAGCTGCTCCGCTGGCTCGCGCCGGTGTGGCTTTTGGTGGTGCTCGCGGTCAATATCTCGTTGGCCGCGAGCGAGTACTACGGCCTCTTGCTCGCGCTGCAAGTCGCTTGCTACGGCTTGGCCGCCTTGGGCCTCTTGCTGCCGGAGTGGCTCGGGCGGTATTGGCTTTTCTACGTGCCGGCCTATTTCGTCGCCGCCAATTGGGGCACCTTGCTGGGGCTGCTGAGCTTCCTAATGGGTCGCCGCCACCGCGTCTGGCAGCCCGCGAGGTAAAGCGTTTATGTCGCGCCTAAAACGCGTCTTCCTGCTGCTGTTGAGCGACACAGCCGCCGTCAGTTTGGCGTCGGTTTTCTTTTTGTGGATGAAGTTGGCCAGTGGTGCGCTGGAGACCGTCCGCCACAACTACGCGCGGCTCTATCCAGACGCTGTGGACGGGCCGACCTTTTGGTATGCGCTGGGCTATTATTCGGACGTGCTGCCGCTGATAAGCGGCTGCTGGCTGCTGCTGTTCCTGTTCTTTGGCTTCTACCAATCCTCGCCCTCTAGCTCGCGCTTCGACGAAATTTTCGAGGTCGTCAAGGTCATTACCTTGGGCATCTTGTTGGCCATGGTCGCCACCTTTGACCGCGACATCCGCCTCACTCGGTTGCTGGTCTTGTTCTACTGGCTGGGCATGGTAGTGCTGGTGGCGGGCGGGCGGGTGCTGGTGCGCAGCTTTGAGCGGAAGCTCCTGCTGCGCGGCATTGGCCTGCGGCGCACGGCCATCGTGGGTGTGGATGTGCGCGGCATACGGCTGTTGCGCGCGTTGCGCTCGGCACCGGCTCAGGGGTATGAGGTCGTGGGTCTTGTGCGGGCGCGTGGAGAGGAAGAGCGCGAGGCCATTGACGGCCTGCCCGTGCTCGGCGAAGTAGGGAATCTGCGAACCATCCTCGCGGCCGAGGGCATTGAGGCCGTGCTCATCGCCTTGCAATCCAATTCGCACGAAGAGATCATGCAGATCGTCGAGGAGGCCGAGGGGCTGCCGGTCTCCTTCGGCATCACACCCGACCTGTACGACATTGTTACTGGCCACGTGCGCACGACGCAGATTTACGGCGTGCCGCTGATGGAGCTCAAGCCCGAGCTGATGCCGGCTTGGCAGCGGACGGTCAAACGGCTCATCGACGTGGTGGTGGCCGTTGGCGTGCTCGCGGGCTTGGCTCCTTTGTGGCTGTTAGTGGCCGCGGCCATTAAGCTGACCTCCAAGGGGCCGATTTTCTTTCGCCAAGAGCGCGTCGGCGAGGGGGGCCGGACCTTTGCAATGCTCAAATTTCGCTCGATGTATATGGATGCCGAAAAAAAAACCGGCCCGGTGTGGGCCCAGGGCGAGGACCCGCGAGTTACCCCGGTTGGCCGAGTGCTGCGCACCCTGCACTTAGACGAGGTTCCCCAGTGTATCAACTTCCTGCGCGGCGACATGAGCTTGGTCGGCCCGCGGCCCGAGCGTCCGTTTTTTGTCGAGCAGTTCAAGAAGCAGATTCCCTTGTACATGCGGCGTTTCAACGTCAAGCCCGGCCTGTTGGGTTGGGCGCAGTCCAAACACGAGTTCGACCTCAATTCCAAGGACGTGGTGGGCATTGCCCGCGAGCGGCTGGAGTACGATTTCTACTACATCGAGAACATGACGCTCAAGCTGGACTTCAAGATCATGCTGCAAACGGTGTGGTTTGTGCTGACGGGCAAGAGTACGCGCTGACCTATCCCTAGTGCGATAGCGAGACGACGAGCGGTTTTTCGACCTTAGCCCGGATCGGACGCGGGCTTACCCCAGCCCGGCGCTGTCGGTGCAGAGCTTTGCCAATGATTGGCTGGTGCCGCATCAACAGGACTACTTGGTAGTAGAAGAAGGGGCTCTCATCGGCATCGTGTCGCTGACGAAGCTGCGCTTCCTGCGCAAAGCTCTTGGGGGAATATGCCGCTGAGCGATGTGCTGCGCCGGAACGTACCGCAGGCTTGGCCCGATGAGCCGATCGACGATGTGCTGGGGCGGATGGCGCACCACTCCCTGACGGTCATCCCAGTCATGGAGCGAGATTCGGGCAAATTCTTGGGCTCTTTCACCAGCCACGATGTCTTGGACTGATAGTGCTAATGAACGAAATCGAGGACGAAGTGCAGCAGCTAAATGCCGCTAGGGCCTGAGCCGCTTACTGGAACCGCTCAACGGCCGAGCCGATGCTTGAGCGGGGCGGCCTGCGATCATGGTCTGATTGACGAAGGGGAAATCCCGGATGTTTACCGGTGGCTTGCTTAGAGGCTCTAACCAAACGCCCGGCGTCGGTCCAAGCGCGAGCGAGCAAGGCCGGGGCCAAGGCACCCGACGAAGGGCCTATTGAACAATAGGCCGACCGAGGGGAACGCCGGCCCCGGCCGGCGCAGCCGCGCGACGCCAGCAGAGCGTTTGGTTAGAGCCTTTTAGTCTGGTTGAGGAGTTGGTGTGCCTGCCAGCGAGCCGACCAGCACCATCCCTTCGCGCAATGCCTGTTGCACAAAGGAATTGCCCTCCTCCAGCGCAGCCAGTTCCTTGCGCGTGTATGCTATCACATCGAGGCCCACGCCTACATCCACTGGTCGATAGCGCACCATCCGTTCAAAAACGGCTCGGCACTGCGGCTGACGACGATTAGCAGATCCGCATCGCTGCCCGGCACTGCATCCCCTCGCGCCAGTGAATCGAACAGCACGATCAATTCGATTTCAGGATAGCGTTCACTCAGTGCGTTGGCGGCATTCTTGAGACGCTCTACGAGCTGGGGGCGGTCCAGCACAGAGCCGATGACTTGGCCGGCGTGGACAAGCACACGGGGCGCTCCTTGTGGATGCGAATTGGGGTAGCGAGCAGGGATATAGTGTTTGTCTAGCGCTTTGGCGGCGTCCAGCAGCCGCTCATTGGGCTGAGCGACTCGTATAGCAGGGTCGCAACCGAATGCCCCCAAGCCACGCCGCCCGCCTTCTCTATAACCGCTTTAACGGATTTTTCCGCGCCTTGTTGGGCGGCAAAGCAGGCCCACTCATAGTCGCCAGCGTCGAGCGAGCGGCGTCCGTGGCCCAAGTCTCGCTGGCCCTGCTTTAGCCAGTCGTCATGTCGGCTTACCATCTTAGCCCTCAATATTGCTCAATCTCGCTCGCTCAATGGCCTCGCCCCACGCTGGAGGGCTGCAGGTCTGGGTAGTCTAGACGCCGTGCGGGTTGGTGCGCAGGGTTTGGAGGTGGCCGGCGAGGACTTGCATGCCGTAGCGGAGGGCATTGCCGACGTTGAGGAAGCGATACCCCCAGCGAATCTTCTGTTGGATATGTTCTAATTCTGACAGCGTAGTGCCCACGGCGATCCCCGTGTCCGCTAGCTGTTGCGGCACGTCGCGCATGATTTTTTGCACTTGCCGCGACTCGGTATCGGTGATCGTTCCCACGGTCGCCGACAGGTCCAACGGCCCGACGAAAAGCACGTCGATGCCGGGCACGCGCTTGATTTCGTCCAAGTTGTCGTAGGCTCGCTGGCTTTCGAGTTGGAGGACGACGAGCGTCTCTTCATTGGCGGTTTTGATGACCTCGTTCCAGTCGGTGCCCGCGATTTGGGTCCACATGGGCGAGAGACCGCGCCGACCTTCGGGTGCGTAGCGGGCGGCCTCGACCGCGGCTGCCGCTTCTGCGGCCGTATCGACTTGCGGCACCATCACGGCCACTGCGCCGGCGTCATACGCTTTCTTGATCAGCGCAGGGTCGTTCCACGCGACGCGCACCATGGGCGCGACGCCGCGCATCCGCGCCAGCACCAAGATCGAGTCGAGTGCTTCGGTGGCGTGGGGCATGTGTTCGGTGTCGGCCCAGAGGAAATCGGGGCCGGTGGCGATGACCGACCCGGCCACGTGTGGGGTGGGGGCCGGCAGGCTGGTACCGAGGACGATTTCGCCGCTTTGCAGACGCGCTTTTAGGTTGTTGGGATACATGGATAGCTCCGTTGGAATTAGCCGTACAGTGAATAGAGGATGACGCCGCCGAGCAGGATGCGATAAACGGCAAACGAGTAGGTGCCGTGACGCTGGAGGAAGCGGAGGAGGAGGCCAATAGACAGGTAGCCGCTAACCGCGGCGGCGAGGATCCCCAACCCCAAACTCACCAGCCCAGCACCGCCTAGGCCCTCCTCAAGCAGTGCGAATAGTTGCCAAAAGCCACTGGCACCAATAGCCGGCAGGCCGAGCAAAAAGGAGAAACGAGCAGCGTCTGTGCGCTGGAGACCCGCGAAAAGCCCGCCCATGATGGTTGAACCAGACCGAGAACACCCAGGAATCAGGGCGAGAGCTTGGCACAGGCCAATGAACTGAATTGACCAGAAGCCGAGGTCCGGCATGATGCGCTCGCGCCGCCCTATGCGCTCGGCCAGCATCAAGAACAGCGCGAGGACGATCAAGCTCGCGGCGATGAGGGGGAGCTGGCGGGCCTCGGTCTCGATAAAGTCGCGCGCCCCGAGGCCGAGCACGGCAATGGGCACGGTGCCGACGGCAATGGACCACGCCATGCGGCAGTCTGAGCTGTGGTTGAAGTTGCGGTGTATCACCCCTTGTAGCGCGGCGACGACCAGCCTTTTGACATCGGCCGTAAAGTACGCGAATACGGCCGCGAGCGTCCCTAGTTGGATCACCGCGGAAAACGCCGTGCCTGGATCGTCCCAGCCGAGGAAATGGGGCACCACCCTCAGGTGGGCTGTGCTGCTGATGGGCAGGAATTCGGTCAGACCTTGGACTAGGCCTAAAATGAGTGCTTGTAGCCAATGCATGGAAGGGCTTAAGCTAACCGCCGTCGCTCGCCCGGACAAGGACGGTGCGCCCCTTGACAAAAACGCGGGCTGGTGTGCAGAATACCCCCTGATTTTCACCGACAACAAGGAGATTTTATGCCTGTTCTGATTAAAGACGTCCAAACCATCCTCACCCAACCGGCCGGCTCCCGCTTGGTCATTGTCAAAATCATCACTTCGGACGATGGCCTGTACGGACTCGGTTGCGCGACCTTTACCCAGCGCTTCCACGCCGTGCATACTGCCATCGAACAGCATCTCAAGCCCTTCCTCATCGGTCGCGACGTGGATCGCATTGAGGAGACTTGGCAGATGTTGATGGTCAACGGCTATTGGCGCAACGGCCCGGTACTCAACAACGCCATCTCTGGAGTCGATCAGGCGCTGTGGGACATCAAGGGCAAGCGGGCAGGGATGCCGCTCTATCAGCTTTTGGGCGGCATGTGCCGCGAAGGCGCGGCCGTGTACGGCCACGCGGGCGGCGAGACGCCCGAGGCCGTCGTCGATAGCATCCGCCAGTTCCAAGAGCAAGGTTATCGCTATATCCGCTGCCAGATGGGCGGCTACGGCGGCAAGGCATCGACCTTGGTCAAACCCGAGGGCGCGCCCGAAGGCGCGTATTACAACCGCAAAGAATACATGATGAACCACCTGCGGATGTTTGAGCACATCCGCGCAGAATTGGGTTTTGAGGTGGAACTGCTGCACGACATCCACGAGCGGCTGCACCCGATTGAGGCGGTGGGCTTTGCCAAGGACGTGGAGGAATTCAAGCTGTTCTTCTTGGAGGACGCGCTCGCGCCCGAAGACATCGAGTGGTTTCGCCACATCCGCCAGCAGTGCGCCACGCCGCAGGCCATGGGCGAATTGTTCAACCATCCGCACGAGTGGACGCCGCTCATCGAGGGGCGATTAATTGACTTTGTGCGCATGCACGTCAGCCAGATGGGCGGGATCACGCCGGCGCGCAATGTCGCGGCTTTCGGGCAAATGTACGGGGTGCGCACGGCTTGGCACGGCCCGGGTGATACCTCACCGGTGGGGCACGCGGCCAACCTGCACCTCGACCTGTGGGCACCTAACTTCGGGATTCAAGAGTGGTGCAGGTTCCCCAAGCACGTGTACGAGATGTTCCCGGGGCTGCCCGAGGTGCGCAACGGGTACATGTATCCGAGCGACGGGCCGGGATTGGGGATCGACATCGACGAGGACTTGGCGGCCAAGTACCCTTGTGCAGACGAGGTCATTGGATGGACCCAGACGCGCTTGCCCGACGGGAGTCCGGCGCGGCCCTAAGATGAAAATCCTAGTTTCCAATCTCGGCAGCACTTCGTTTAAGTACAAGGTTTTTTTCATGCCCGAGGAAGTGATTTTGGCGCGGGGCGGCATGGATCGGATCGGGGGCCAAGGCTCGGTCCACACCTTCCAGATCGGCGGAGCCGACGAGGTCGCGCAGGCCGTGGAACTGCCCGACCACGCCAGCGCGATTGACGAGGCCCTCGTGCGCTTGGCCGAGGGCGGGGTGTTGGCTTCTGTGGAGGAGCTAGACGCCGTGGGGTTTAAGGCCGTCCACGCGCGCGCTATTTCCGGGGTGGTCGAACTCGACGAGGACATAGTGGGGCGGATGGAGGATTTTTATCCGCTGGCTCCGGCGCACAATCCCGCGTATGTGGCGGCGATTCGGCAGTTTGCGCGGGTGGCCCCCAAGGCGCGACGGGTCGGGTGCTTTGAGACGGCGTTCCACGGGGCGATGCCGCAGCGGCGCAAAATGTACGCGGTGCCCTACGCTTGGTATGAACAGTACGGCATCCAGCGCTACGGCTTTCACGGGGCCAGCCACCGCTATGCCGCTGAGAAGGTGGTGGAATTGGAGGGGCGCGCCGACCTCAAACACGTCAACATGCACTTGGGCGGCTCCTCGTCGCTGTGCGCGATAAAGGACGGAGTCTCGCAGGGGGCGTCGCACGGGCTCAGCCCGCAGGGCGGCCTGCCGCAAAACAACCGCATTGGCGACTTAGACCCGTATGCTCTCGACTTGGTGATGCGCAACGAGGGCCGACTGTGGGACGAGGTGTTGGCGCAGTGCGCCAACGAGGGCGGTCTGTTGGGGCTATGCGGGCACAGCGACATGCGCGACATTGAAGCGGGCGCGGAAAGCGGCGACGAGCGCTGTACTTTGGCCATAGCCGTGCTGGCGACATCAGTGCGCGACTGGCTGGGGGCTTTTGCAGTGGAGATGGGCGGGCTGGACGCGATCAGCTTTACCGGCGGCATTGGCGAATACTCGGCTGCCGTGCGCGGCCAAGTTCTGAGCGACTTGGAATTTCTGGGGGTGGTGATGGATGCGGCCAAAAACGCGGCCTTGCAAGGCGAGGGCAGTCTGCACGCCGCGTCGAGCCGAGTGCCTATTTACGTGTTGCACACCGACGAAGAGCTGGTGGTGGCGCGGCAGACGTGGGAGTTTTTGAGACCATGAACACACCAACGATATTCGGGATCTGTCCGCCGGAAAAGGAACGGGTGCTCACCACGACCAAGACCGGCAAGACCCGCGAGAAATGGGTCCGCCGTTACCGTGCAGCCCGGCCCGAGGACGACAACAGCGCCGAAAAGTTGCCGGAGTGGGAGATGCTAGACGTGGTGCCGAGCGAGAGAATCCCAGATGGCAACAAGACGACCGAACCGCATCGCTACGGGATGCCGTTGTGGCGCGATATGTTTTCGTCGCGGCAGCTTCTGTGCCACAGCACCAGCGTCGAAGTGTTCCGAGAAATGTTCAATGCATATCGGGCGACCGGCGCGCTGAGCGAGGTTCGGCAGGCGGCTTATGGGTACTTGGTGCTCTCATTGGACAAAACGATTTCCTATAATAATCTCATGTGTCGCTGGGATGCGAATCGCGAAGTCATGGCTCAGATATTTGATCGTCACGACTTCTCCTTCAAATGGTCCTATGCGGAGGCGCACTGACCGTCTCGGCCAGGAGCATTCGATCATCCGCATTGTCAACTTGCACTACGAAGGCACGGTCGAAACCGACGTCGCAATCGCATCGGTTTATTTGAGTCGGTGGTTGGACACTTACAGCCTATTCTGGCGCAAGTACCGCGCACCATTGCCGACGCGGTACTTGCGCGGCGCAGCAATGTCGTCGAGATGATTGACCGACAGGTGGATGAGGCCCAAGCCGATGGCTTTGACCTTGATGCCGTGTTAAAAGAAGACGCCACTTTTCTGGAGCGTGCCCCGTCGCCGGTCGTGCTCGATGACCTCAACCGAGTAATCGCATCGCCCGACCTGATGCCGCCTCAAGTCGGTGTCCAGCCATTGGGATCCCGCGAATACGGCTTGTCGGTGCCGGGCGTACAAGAGCCCTTGCGGGTGACTACCGATCCTGGCTACTACGAAGAGCACGCGGAGAGCGTGGAGCTGTGGTCGCCGGGCAATTTTTTGTTTTAGGCTCCCGAATCGGGGGCGAGGGTGGAATATTTTCCAGCCGACGAGACCTTGAAAGATATTCTCAACAGTTGAGACTATAGATATCTAGCGGTGAGATTGCGTTTTTTTTAGGATGCTTTTACAAACGAGGATGAACCCCATGTTCGGAACTATTCGCAACCCGTCCGGCGAAGTGCTGGACTACACGTTCCACGCTGGTGCCGAGGGATCGCGGCACATCGCTGTCTTGGGGCACGGCGTGACGGGCAACAAGGATCGCCCCTTTGTCGCAGCGCTCGCCGAGGGCTTAGCTGCTGCTGGTATCCACGCGCTGCGCTTTTCCTTTGCCGGCAATGGCGCGTCCGAGGGCTGCTTTGCCGACGCGACGATCTCCAAAGAGGTCGCAGACTTAGGCGCGGTGCTCAGTGCCTTGGACGGCTACTCGGTCTGCTATATCGGCCACAGCATGGGGGGGGCGGTCGGCGTCTTGCGCACTAGTCGCGACGAGCGCATCCGCCTGCTCGTCTCCCTAGCAGGCATGGTACATACTCACGCCTTTGCCGAACGCGAGTTCGGCGAGGAGGTGCCTGACGAGGGCTGCATGTGGGACGAGCCAGACTGCCCGCTCTCTCGTGCCTATATGGACGACATGGCCCAGATCGACACTGTGGTGGAACGCGGGACCGAGATTGCCGTGCCTTGGTTGCTTATCCACGGCAGCGAGGACGACGTGGTGCCGATTGCCGACTCGCACGACATCCTCGCCCAAGCCAGCGGCAATGCCGAACTCGTCGTCATCGACGGAGCTGACCACGTCTTTAGCGAGCACTCGCAAGTAATGGTCGAAAAGGTCGTCGGTTGGCTACAGGAGCAGTGGGCATAAATCCCCGCAGGTTGCAGCCTACCAGAGATAGCGCTCAACTCCTATCTTTGGAGTGCGCCCGGCAATCCCGCCGGCCATGCACGTGCTGCCGATCTAAGCCATGCAAAAGAAAACGCCGAGTCGCCTGAGTGCTCGCCAGCAACGAACCTTGCTGGCCGTGGTGGCCTTGGGCGTCTTCATGGTCGCCGATACGCTCTATTTGCTGACCAACCGGCTGGCCGACGCCCTCGATTTCGCCTATTTCGCCGTCACCGACATTTCCCTGCCCAAGTTTTACCAAGGCATGGTGCTGTCGCATACCGGCATCGGTCTGGTGCTGGTGGTCCTGGCGATGGGCTTTGTGGCTTGGCACTTACCGGCCGTGTGGCGCAAAAGCCGCAAGCGGGCCATTTACACCGGCATCGCCACCCTGACGCTGGGCATCTTACTGGCTGTCAGCGGGCTGTTCATCCTCAGCGCAGCGAGCAACCGAGGCAACCCGGTGGCCTACTGGAGCCACGTGGCCGCGGCGGTTTTAGTTCCCCTCTTTTACTTAGCGCACCGCCGACTCTCGCTGTGGAAGCCCTCCGCACGGAGCTATCGCGTCGTGCCCGTAGCGGTAGTCGGGCTGTTGGCGCTAGCCGTGGTGCTACACGGGTTGACCTATAGCGGCGAGCAGTACACGCAGGCGGCCGAGCAGGCATTCGCCGCTGGCAAGCACACCGGCCCAGGTTCCAAGGCGCGGCAGGTCGCCGACTATGCGCCCGACGACTTTGTCCCCGCCAATTTTGTCCCCGCTGCAAGTCCCTTTTTCCCAGCGGCTACTACGACGACTACCGGCGACTTTTTGCCCTCGCGGATCATCACTCGCGGCGATCTTTCGCAGCCGGAAAAACTCGCCGGAGATCTCGCTGAGTACGGCTTCGTGGTCAACGAGCCGATTGGCTCGGAAACTTGCGCCCGTTGCCACGCGGCAATCGTCGAACAGTGGGCGACCTCGGCGCACCGCTTTGCCTCGTTCAACAACCCCTTCTACGAGGCGACGATCAACCACATGCGCAGCAATTCGACCGAGAGCAACGCCGAGATCGCCGCCCATATCGCCTATGACAAGGGCTTGGCGGGCGAGGAAGGCAAAATCAAGTCCAAGTGGTGCTCGGGGTGCCACGACCCGGCGCTGATGCTGGCGGGCAAAATGACCGAAGAGATCGATCGCGCCTCGCCACAGGCCCAAGCCGGGCTGACCTGCCTAGGCTGCCACGCCATCGACGCAATTCACGACCAGACCGGCAACGGCAACTACAACATCGCCGACGAGCAGGAGGATCCCTATCTGTTCGCCGAGGCCAAAGAAGGCACTGGCCGCTTTTTGCACGACACCGCGCTGAAGGCGCGGCCCATCGTCCACAAGAAGCAGATGCTCAAGCCTTTCTTCCGCACCTCTGAGTTTTGCGCCACCTGCCACAAGGTCAGCCTCGACTCGCGCGTCAATGGCTACCGCTGGCTGCGCGGCCAAGACGAGTACGACAATTGGCACGACAGCGGCGTGGCACTCAACGCCTCTAGAACCTTCTATCTGCCGGCTGTCAAGCGGGTCTGCCAGGACTGCCACATGCCGCTGGAGGAAGCGGTCGCCGGCGATGTGTCGGCGCGAGATGGCTACGTCAAATCGCACCGCTTTTTGGCGGTCAACACGGCTCTGCCCTACATCCGCGGCGACGCGGAAACCATTGCGCGGATTGAGGAATTTTTGCAAGACGAAAAACTCAGCGTCGATGTGTTCGCGCTGCACCACCAACAAGAAGCGCACTACGCGCTGGACAAGAGCCAGCCAGTGCTGGTGCGCGGCGGCGAGTACGCATTTGACGTGGTGGTGCGCAACAAGGGCGTTGGGCACACCTTCCCAGGCGGGACCAACGATTCCAACGAGGGCTGGCTAGAGGTCTCGGTGGTGGGCGACGACGACGCGGTGCTAGCTTTGAGCGGGGCGGTGCAAGACGACGGGCACGTCGATCTAGGGGCGCACTTTTACAAGGCACTGATGGTCGATGCAAAAGGCCAAGCCATCCACCGGCGCAACGCCCAAGACATCGTCACGGCCGTGTACGTGCGCACCATTGGCCCGGGTGCGGCGGACGTAGCCCACTACAGCTTCCGGGTGCCCGCAGACTACGCGGGACGCAAGCTAACGCTGCGGGCGCGGCTGCTATGGCGCAAGTTCGACCGCATCTATGCGGAATTTGCCTTCAACACCAACCGCCAAGGTTTCCGCCGCTTCGACCAGGTGCCCCAGTTGCCGGTAACTGAGATCGCCCGCAGCGAAGTGGAGCTGGTGGTGGGAGGGCCGTCCGCGACGGGTGCGCCGGATGCGGGCGACTGGATGCGCTTCAACGACTATGGCATCGGCTTGTTGCTCCAGGATGATACCCAAGGTGCTGCGCGGGCCTTTGCGACTGTGGAACAGCTAGCACCCAAGCGCCTAGACGGCTGCCGCAACTTGGCTAGGGTTGCGGTGCGCGACGGGCACTTGGAGCGAGCCTACGAGCATTTGGAAGACTGCGAGGCACTGGTGTCCGGCGACGGGCAGACAGCTTGGGTTTGGGGCGTGGTGTTGCAGGAGGACGGCCGCTACGAGGCCGCGGCGCAGGCCTATCGCCGAGTGTTGCGCGATTTTCCCGAGGATCGGGCTACGTGGCGCAACTTGGGACGAGTGCTCTACCTCGACGGCCGTTATGAGGAGGCCCTAGAGGCCCTCGATGGCGTGCTGGCCATCGATCCGGAGGACCGCGTCGCCCACTACCACCGGATGCTTTCGCTGCGCGCCCTCGGCCGCGAAGACGAGGCCCTAGTCGCCGAGCAGGCTTACCAGTACTATCAGATCGACGAGTCGGCTCAAGAGCTGACGCGCCGCTACCGGCTAGCGCATCCGCACGACAACCGCGAGGCGCTCAAAATCCACGTTCATCCGCTGGGGGAGGATGGTTAGGGGTTTGTCCGTTGAGGGCGAACGCGGAGGATTTCCTCCATGCCTAGGGCCCGCACTTGGTCGGCCTCTAGGGTGAGGATGGCTTGGTTGGGAAACTCCACTTCGCAAGCGGCCCCTCCATCGTGAATGAAGACCACGACTCCGACATCGCCGTCGGCTGTCAGAACAGCCCGTCGGTGTTCGGCTAGGGTATTCATGGGCTAACTCCTTTGTGGAGCGGCCGTTACAAAACGCAGCGCGGTCTCGCCTTGGCGGACAAACCATGCGGTGCGAAGATAAAACAGACCGTATGAAGGTGTGTCAATAGATCCAAGAATAAGAAAAAATATGACGAGGAAGTACGCGATTGAACGCAAGTTTTATGCCAACATCTCATAGCGCGATCTGGCGACTCTGGGTCGGCGCGTTGCTGTGGGCCGCCTGCGGCCCGGAAGAGCCTCCGGCACCAGCCCCGACGCCCGAGTACACCAAAGCACCGGCTGCCGAATATGCGGTGGGGCGCGGGCGGAAAGAGGCTCCGGTGGTGCGCTTTGTCGATGTGACGAGGGAAGCCGGTCTCGAATTCAGGCACGAAACCGGCGCGCGCGGCGACAAGTGGATGCCGGAAACCATGGGCAGCGGCTGCGCGCTTTTTGATTACGATGGCGACGACTGGCTGGACGTGCTCTTGGTCAATAGCGAAGGCTGGGGGGGCGAAAAGGCCCCCGGCAAGCTCTATCGCAACCTCGGCAACGGCACCTTTGCCGACGCAACCGAACGCGCTGGCCTAGACTTCTCGGTCTATGGCATGGGCGCGACGATTGCCGACTACGACGCCGATGGCGACCCGGATGTGTATCTGACGACCCTCGGACCGAACCTGCTGTTGCGCAACGACGCGGGCCGCTTTGTCGATGTGGCGCGGGAAGCGGGCGTGGCGGGCGCGGCTTGGCGAGATGACGCGGGCAACGAGAATCCCGAGTGGTCCACGGGCGCGGCTTGGGTTGATGTGGATGGCGACGGCTGGTTGGACCTGTTGGTCACCAACTACGTGCGCTGGTCGGCGAGCACCGACATATATACTTCGCTCGACGGCAAGGAAAAATCCTACGCCACGCCACAACAGTACCCCGGCTCGACGCCGAGGCTCTACCGCAATCTGGGCGGGACCCGCTTCCGAGAGATAACCAAAGAGGCCGGCCTGCTGTTGCCCGAAGGCAAATCCATGGGCGTGGCCATGACCGACTTTGAAGACGATGGCCGTATCGACTTGGTCGTCACCAACGACACCCAGCCCAATTTCCTGTTGCAAAACTTAGGTGGGGGCCGCTTTGAGGAGCGGGGTCTCGCCGCGGGCATTGGCTACGACGAGAGCGGGCGGGCGCGAGCGGGGATGGGCGTAGATATCGCCTCGGTCGCCAACGATGGCGTGCTTTCCATCGCCATTGGCAACTTCAGCCGCGAAGCCCTCTCGCTCTACCGCCAAGCAGGCGGCGAGGTTTTCGTCGATGCTGCGGGTAGGGCAAGGCTGATGCAGGCGACGCTGCGGCAGCTGACCTTTGGGCTGCGCTTTTTCGACTACGATCTCGACGGCTACTATGACTTGATTTTGGCCAATGGGCACATCGAGCCAGAGATCAACTCGGTGCAGAAGGAGATCGAGTACCGGCAGGCACCGCAGTTGTTTTGGAATGACGGCGACGGGCGGATGGTAGAGGTGTCAGAGCAGATGGGTGGGCCGTTCCTCAAGCCAGTGGTGGCGCGAGGGCTGGCCGTCGGCGATATCGACGCAGACGGCGACTTGGATGTGTTGCTGACGACTAATGGCGGCCCGGCCTATCTATTGCGCAACGAGGGGCCGACTGGCCGTGCGGTGGCGATCGACCTGACGGGCAAGGTACCCAACCGCGACGCCATCGGCGCGAAGGTGACCGCGCAGGTGGGCGAGCAGGCGCAGGTGTTCATGGTACGCACGGGATCTTCTTATTTGAGCCACAGCCCGACGACCCTGACCGTTGGCTTGGGCTCGGCCGAGCAGCTCGACCGCTTGGAGATTCGCTGGCCGGATGGGAGCGAGGAAGTGTTGGAAAACGTCGCAGCCGATGCTCGCTACCGGATTGTGCAGGGCGAGGGCATTGTGGGAAAGAGGGCTTGGTAAAACTTTCAGTCGATCAAGCGCCCCTTTTGGTCGTGGCTGACCTCGTCGGGGTCGCGAGGCCCAGAGCGGGTGCGCTTGGCCTCACCTTACTTTGGTAAACAGGCTTATTGTTTTTTGCGGCTCGTTCATTGAGCAATTCCTAGTATTTTCCAATAACGGATAAATTCTGATCGTCGAACAAACTATAGCGATCGGGCCAATTACTGGGTGGCCATGCGTTTGTAGGTAGCTAATGAATAAATATCCACGGCGATAATGTCGGCCGCTTGGCTGTACAGAGCTAGATCCTTCACGTAATTGTCGACAATGTTCACCCCTCCGACGACTAACGCTCCATCAGAATTCAACGACGGAGAAACCTCACTGAAGGCGGAACCATGGGCATAGGCGAAATTCATCAATACAAGGTGCTTGGTCCGCTATGAAGTAGATATTATGAGCCGCAGCGTTCTGCATGATAGCTTGTGCATTGCTGGGGTTGTCATACGTAGGACGATGAGTATTGCTTGACCAAGGCAAGTCCGTTTGATTCGCCGAAATGAAGCCCCTAGACGAGGAGGCGTACAAATTTGTCTGAGAATCAATAGGCCTAATTGGGGAGGGATCGGCTAGGTTTAATAGGTTAAAACCATATACACCAAGGGCAAAAAACGGCTCACCATCTACTAGCACCTTATTGCCAGATGTAGTTGCGCTGACTGCATGGACATTGTCGACGAGCAATAGAGTAAGCAGAATAACCATTTTGAATGCAGCAGAGTTTATAGCAATCACCGATCCTCCCCATTTTCCCGGTTGACGACTAGGTGTTTTGTATTCTTAGTTAGATGACCAGAAATCGAAAATACTTCACCTAGACCGGACACCCATGTGCTATCGGCTCCGGCCCCAATGAGGACCACGGGTTTATCAATGGGAATAGTCCGCGTCCGGCGCCGCCTTCAAGATGGCCTGTAGAAGCTCCTCGTCTGTAGCTACTCGGATCGCATTGGCTGTCGCTGGCTTCCACAGGGCCGTCAGCGTCAAGAAGAGCATGAGTACGCGCATGTCAGTATCCTTTCCTTTTCAACCAACCCCAAGAGGTTCTTGCCATAAGCGTTCGCACAGGCAGGTCGTAAAACCCGGCGGCGAATGTACCACCAAGCCGCCCCAAGTGCAACGCTTCATGGTCTATTCCTCCTTTGATAGCTGCATGTGCCCAGTTCAACATGTCAACTGCTGTGTGAACAGGCCACCCAGACCGCTCAACCACAGCTCGAACGCCCTTCCTGATCAGCACCATCCCAAAGGCGGAGCTTCAGCTTTGGCGCGCCCGATGATCTTCGCCACCGGTGAAGATCACAAATATCTGTCGTGGGCAATGAATGGATTTTGTAGAATAGTGGTCAATCGACAACCTCTAAATGGCAGTACCTTTAACGGGAGACGACAATGGCACGTTTACAAGACGTCAATACCACGGATGTGCGCAGCGCCATCGAATGGGGCTGCCGCACCATGTCGAGCGTCTTCAACGCCGCCGACAACGATATTCCCTTTTTCGGCTCGCGCGTGCGTCCCCAAGCCGAATTGCGCTTCAGCGCCGCGCATTCGGAGGGGCACGTACCCGGCCGCCATCTCAATGCCTTGCTCAACGCCGAGGACGCCGCGGGCGTTGGAGTAGATGAAGCGGCCATTGAAAAACACGCGGCCGCTGCTTTCTATTCGTACAGCGGCCCCATCGCCATGCCGCTCAACCGGACCGAGTTGGGCGGTCCGCTGGTCAATTTCATCCCGCACAATATCCGCGAGGGCTTCCACGCGCTCTATCCATTGGTGCAGTACCGCAACTCGGACCGGGCGCGGCAGTTGGCTGAGGCTAGTATCGAGGCGTTTCGCCGCTACTGGAGCGCGGACGAGGGCTGGGACCGACCGGCGTTGCAGGGGCTGGGACTGGAGGCGTGGGAGAGTCTGTTCATATTAGGAGAAGCCCGGGCCTTGGGGCCTTTGGTCAAGTACTATCGGGCTACGGGCTATGGGCCGGCGTTGGAACTGGCCCTGGAATTGGCCGCGAAGATCACGGGTGAATTCTTCACCGCGGATGGCGGCCACGACCGGGAACTACTCGGCGACCACACGCACTCGATCACCTGCGTCATGTCGTCGTTGGCGCAATTGGCCGATCTGACGGGCGACGCGGCCCTCCTGCTGCGCGTCAAAGTTTTTTACGATAACGGCCTGTGGGTCATGCGCGACCCGTTGGGTTGGGTCGTCGAAAGCACCCGCCCCGATGCTCCGCCCGACCGCGGCGAAGTCAACAATACCGGCGACATCGTCGAGACCGCCCTGATCTTGGGGCGCTGGGGCTGGAGCGAGTACTTCCAAGACGCCGAGCGCATTATACGCGGCCATCTGCTGCCCTCGCAACTGCGCGATATTTCCTTCATTGACGAACCGCCCAACCCCGAAGGCGTTGATGGCCTGCGCGATGTGGCCCAGCGGCACCGGGGAGCCTTCGGCTTTCCAGCTCCGTACGGCCACGAACCGGTAGGAGCCGAGACCGTTGGCTTCAATATGGATATTGTCGGTGGGGCTGTGGCGTCTCTGTGCGAGGTGTACCGGGCGATGGTGTGCAGCGGCCCGGCCGGGCACCGGGTCAATTTGCTCTTTGACCACGAGATCGAGGCCGTGCGCGTCGAATCCCCCTATACCCACGATGTCCTGCGAGTCGAGGTTAAGCAGCCGGGGCCTTTGTGGGTGCGCCTGCCCGGCTGGGTAGTGCCGTCCGACCTAGTGGTAAAGGGGGCCGCGCCGCTGCGCATAGACAGCGGATTCCTCTTTTTTGCCCAACCGCCTCTGCACGCGCCGATTGAGATCCACTTTGGCCTAGCCGAAGAAGAGTTGGTCCTGCGGCATCGGACCCGTTCCATCCGCGCCCGACTGCACGGCGACGAGGTGGTGGCAATGGATGACTTCGGTGCCGATCTGACCTTTTTCCCGCCGTTTGATTGAGGGCTTCCGCAAAGAGACTCCTCATGTTGGAAGTGGTAAAGACGCTTAGCAAACGCATCCGAGAGCACGGGTCGAAACTACAGCGTGAAACCCGCACGCGGCAAGGGCTCGGCCTTTCGCGTCGCACCGCTTTTTTACCTCGTAATCTCGCTGCCTCGGCGGTTGGCGATGGAGCGCGGCGTCAGGTCGAAAAGGGTCTCGTGCCCGTGGAAGAAGCGGTCGAACTCATCGACCATCAGCGCAAAAAAGCGCGGGTAGCTCTGCTCGGTCACGCCGGCGATGTGGGGGGTGAGGAAGACGTTTTCGAGGTGGAGAATCTCCTTGTCGCCATACGCGTTGTCCTCGCCCACATCCGGGTCGAACACATCTAGACCGGCGACGATATCGCCCCGCTTGAGCCGCCTTACTAGCGCATCCGAATCAACCACTTTGCCCCGCGACACATTGACAAACACCGCGCCTGACTGAATCAGGTCCAGCTCCCGTTGCCCAATCATGCGCTCGGTGCGCGGGGTGTGTGGAGCCAGGCAGACGATGGCGTCGCACTGAGACAGTACGTTGTCCAATGAGGTTTTGATAAAGCCGACGGCGTCTGCCATCTCCCGCGCCAGATAGGGATCGCACACCCACACTTGAGTATGGAAGGGACGCAAAAACTGGATCAGCCGCCGGCCAATGTGCCCGCAGCCGATCAGGCCAACCCGCTTGCCGGTCAGATCGCCGTGAATAAAGCCAAAGTCGCTGTGTGGGCGAGGGCGCACGTCGCCGGCGATGAGGCGGCGGAATTGGGCACCGGCGTTGCGCAGGGCAATGATGATGAGCGCCAAAGCCCACTCGGACACTGGATACGACGAGCCGTTGGTCGTATCGACCGTACAGACGCCCCGCGCCCAGGCGGCCTCGATGTCGATGCGGCTGGCAAAGCGGTCTCCCTCCAACTCGCCGATGATCTTCAGCTCGGGAGCTTGACCCAAGATCGCGGCATCGACCGTCGGGCAGCCGTGGCAGACCACTAGCCCGTCGCAACCACTCAGCCGCTCGCCCAGTGCCCGGGCGGTTTCGGGGTCTGCGTTGGTGTCGTAGATGCCGCCGCCCTCGCATTCAAACCAGTCCCAGTCGGCAAAGGCTTTGAGGCGTTCGAGATCGGGCGTGGCGAGGTACTGCTCGCGCACGTGCTTGTTGCAGGCAATAAGTATTTGGGGGCGTGAGTTCATGTTGTAAGTCTCCGTCTGATAAGTGGGTAATGCCCGAGACGACTCGCGAGGCCGATGGCAGGTGCATATTCAACGAAGTTAGCCGCTGATTTCCGGTATGGAGAGTGCTTTACAAATCTTCTTGGCGCGACGATTGGAAATCTCTACGCGAGGGGGCACTGCTTCAACAGCACCGGTAGCAGGATTAGCACCATAGCGAGTGCGCGGAACCCTCCCGTTTGAGATAGCAACCGTTACGTCTGAGATGCCGTAGAATAACCCCTCTCTTCACTAGACAACCACAATATCTAAGACCTCGTAACACATCTTTTAGGCGATCCCGAAAGATGAGATCGATCGCGCTTGCCAGACTTTCTCGAGCCTCTTGCTTTGTGCGGCTTTGGCGTTGGCTCCCGGCACCTCTGGACAATATGCGATGTGCCATTCGCCGTCTCGTTCAAAAATTGCCGCGTAGGTATTGCTCATGGTTCAAACCTTTCGTGCCGACCTAGTCGCAGAAAGCATCATGAAGATACTAGGGGTTTCCGGCTATTAGTATTTGTCTATCAGAGTATAAGGCAGAGGAGGATTATACTCTGCCAGTGGGGAGAATTTGCAGGCTGTAGTATCTCCTGATCTCTCTATGCCTCTAACGCCTACATACAAGCCTGTAATAGAGCTTTGATCCACATAGGCTACCCGTCTCTAATGTTCGATCCATCTCTGCTTGTATCCGCTCTTCCACACTGAAGAACGAGGTCTTTACTATGGCATTTTTCGGGCATCCAAAAACGAATAACTACTAGTGAGCGAATCGAGCGGTGACTGTTGCCTGCCTATCCACTTGGCAACTAATTCGCGATCCCTGTTGGTGTCAGCCCGCTCCTCGCCAACCGCTGAACACACGGCCGTGCGCCTAGCCGGTGCGGCCTTGCTGCTCAGTGGCTTGGCCTTCAATTCGCTTCGCGCATTTTCTTTCGGACTAGCTGCCCTTTTAAGGCGGACGGCGGGCAGCCTTTTCAACCGCTGGTTGAGCGGATCAACCTCAATGCCCACCGATTCGAGCGCCGTTAGGCCAAGTAGAGGCTCGGCGTCTGCGTCGCCGAAAATAATCGTGCCGCCGACCAATTCGCCCATAAATTCGATTTGCCCGACCGCGATGTCGAGCTTGAGTTCGGCCCCATTGGCTAGCTCATACGTCCGCTGGCCTTGCGGCTTGAGGCCGATGGCTTCGAGGTGCGGCCTCGGGACGAGGCAATCGGTCGCGCCGGTATCCACCAGAAAAAGCCCTTCCCACGTGCGGTGCGGTGCAGCCGGGTTGCGAATGGTTACGGTGACGTGCGTTGCTCCCATGTCCTTTCCTTTCTTTGGATGTTTCCTGCTGCTCTCGTAGAACTTCCAAGACGACGACCTAAGCGTCAACAGCATCCTGTTGACATCGGCTCATTGAATTTGCAACTCCTTTGGGGTAGCAAGCATTTTAATATATGCGATATACGATGCTCGCTTGCCATGAACCCACTGACTGAACGCACTGCCACGCGCCTCGCTGGTGCGGCCCTGCTGCTCGGCGGTCTGGCCTTCAACCCGCTGGCCCTCGCGCATTTTTTTTTCGGGCATCCGCTTAGCACCGAGGGTATCATCGCCCTCCAGGTCGCCTTGATCTTTGGCGGCGGTTGGCTCGTTTGGCGATGCCCCCGGTTGCCGCTGGTTCCCATTGTGATCGTCGCCCTCGCCTTGGGTGCGCTTGCCACCTTCGGGGTGTACGGCACGGCCCGCTCACTACAAAAGGTGCAGGAACGCAACCGGCTCCTCGCCGCTCTCGACCGCAGCGAACAGCTGCAGCAGCACCTGAGCGGCGAAGCCCTGCCGCTCCTCGCCGTGGGGATGTACCAAGGCCAACTGCCCGCCGCGCTGGCGCGTGCGCTTTTTGCCGCCTCGGTCGCTGTCGCGGACATAGAGCAGACCGCAAAGGCGACCGAGGTCGTGCCGGCGCTGGGGATCGAGCGCCATAGCTGGAGGATTGCACCCGCCGCGCAGTTCCACAGATCCGACCTCCAGCTATGGCACTCGCTCTTGGCGGCGCTGCATTCCTGTGACTATGCAGCCTTTCACATTGAGACCGGGCATTTCCTCGACGCGGAGGACTTCACCGCGCCCTTAGGCGCGACAACGCTCTACCAAACCCGCTTGCGCTTCGACGCCTCGGCGCAGACAAAAGACGGGCAGCGCGCGCAAATTCGGGCTTGGCTGGTGCTCGACTGGCAGCAGCAGGAAGATACCACCTGGCGGATCCAACGTTGGGAGACCGAATCCCTAGAGATGTTCACGCGGTCGCACACGCTCTTTGCCGAAGTCCTCGACGAGGTGCTCCCGCGCGACGAGGATCGCGCCCAGGCCCGATTTTCGCGCCACGCCGAACTGGTGCGCCAGTCGTTTTTCGACTCCGCGTTTGTCGCGCCGCATCGCTTTTTCACCCGCCAAGCCTTTGACCGCCATCCCGGCATCAGCGTCGTGGATATCGACGCCGATGGGTACGACGACCTGTACCTTGCCGTGCGCCGAGGTAAGAACATGCTGTTGCACAATGGCGGCGACGGCACGTTCACCGAGTGCGCAGCCCAATACGGCCTCGATGTGGAGGACCACACGGCAGCCGCGCTCTTTGCCGACTTTGACAACGACGGCGACCCGGATGTCTTTCTCGGTCGCACACTCGCGCCCAGCCTCTACTTGGTCAACGAGGACGGGCACTTTGCCCCCCGCGACTTGGGCAATGGCGTCTTGCCGGCCCTTGTGGCCTCGATCTCAGCGGCCGATTACGACCGCGACGGCCTGCTCGATGTGTACTTCTCCACGTATGCCGCGCGGATGTTGCTCGAAGCGGTCACCACCGCGTCTCACGCAAACGCGCTGTTGGGCCTCCTGCCTGCGGACCACGCCCGTGCGCTCTACGACCTGAGCCGCGACCGCATTGGCCACCTCATCCACGACGCACCCGGGCCGCCCAACGTCCTGCTGCGCAACCTCGGCAACGGTCGCTTCGCGCCCACCGCAGCCGTGTGGCGCAACACCTTACAGGCGACTTGGGCCGACTACGACCGCGACGGCGACCCGGATCTCTACCTCGCCAACGACTTTGCCGCTAACAACTTGCTCCGCAATGACGGCGGTGCCCTCGTCGATGTCACCGCCGCGAGCGGGGCCGCGGACCGAGGGTTTGGCATGGGCGCAAGCTGGGCCGATTACGACGGAGATGGCCGCCAAGATCTGTACGTGACCAATATGCACAGCAGTGCCGGTCGCCGGATCACGGCAGCCGCCGGACGGGCGGGCGCGGCGTTTGCCCCTTTGGCCCGGGGAAATTCCCTCCTAAGAAACGGCAGAGCGGGCTTCACCCGCATTGCGGATTCGCCTGTGGAAGACGGCGGCTGGGGCTGGGGCGGCCAATTTTTGGACTTTGACAACGACGGCGACCTCGACATCTACGCCCTGAGCGGCTACTACACCCCGCCGTCTGAAGTCGCTCTCCCCGAGGATACCTGAAGCCTGTTTTGGCGCACGGTCGTGCGCCATGGCCAGACGGATGGGGCGTACAACGTAGGAGCGCGGCTCAACGCTGGGGCCTCGCTCAGCGGATACCAGCGCAACCGCCTCTTCCTCAACCTAGCGGGCCGCGCCTTCCTCGATGTGTCGGGTCTGTCGGCGGCGGATTCGCCCGCGGACGGCCGCGCCTGCGCTACTTTGGACTTCGATCGCGATGGCCGCATCGATTTGGCTATCGTCAATGCCAACGAGCCGCTATGCGAGCTGTTTGCCAACCGCAGCGCGGCGGGGCACATCCTCGCGTTGCGGTTTGTGGGGGGTAACGATCGCGATGAAGTCTCGCGCAAATGGAGTGTGCGCGATGGCTATGGCGTACAAGTGGAAGTGGATGTCGGCGGGAGGACATTGCTGCGCGAGCACCGGGCTGGCGAGGGGTTCTCGGCCCAGAACAGCGCGACCCTGATCGTCGGCTTAGGTGCGCATGTACGAGCGGATGCCGTGCGCGTGTACTGGCCTTCGGGGCGCATCCAGCGCGCAACCGACGTGGCGGCCGGTGCGCTGGTGACCGCGTACGAAAATCCCCGGCACTCGCCTACGGGTGCGGCGTTTGTAACCGCGCCATACTACCCATCAGCAGCAGTGCCCCCAGATAGCAGCCGACCGCAGCCCACAGCGCAACGGCAAACCCCCAATGCAGGGCGATGAAAACCGCCAAGGCCGCGCCAAAGACCGAGCCCACGCCGTTGACTGCAAATCCCCAGTCGATGCACTCGCCGACGTAGCGCGCAGCGCGTGGGAAAGGCATGCCCATCAAGAAGCCCGGCGGGGCGATCAACGCACAGCTTATGGCGACCCGCACACCCCAATTAAGCCCTCCACAGATTGCCACCACGTGCGGAAAGAGTACCAGATGCGCCGCTGTCCACGCGGCGACAAAGACAAACGGCAACCACGGCCCGCCGCGCTGCGAGTAGAAACTTCCCGCGCCCGAACTCAGCAAGAGCGCCAACAAAACGATTGGAAACGTATAGGCCGAATGGCCCAAGAGCAGGCTGTATTGCTGGATCCACACCACCTCAATCAGCATGTAGCCCGTGCCAATGGCGGCGAAGTACAGCCAAGCGGCCCCCGACAGCTTGGCTTGCCCCCGAAGTCGCGGCAAGAGCAAGAGGGGCACTCCCACTGCGACGACGACCGCCAGCACGGCCACCACCAACAGCCGCGCCAGTGGAAATCCGGCAAACTCAAAGGCCAATGCCTGTTGCTGCCGCCCGCGATCCAAGCGGTCCCAGCGCCCCATCTGCGCCACAAAGGGCCGGTCATCGGTTGGCGGGCTGATGTCGATGGCTGCTGCCGACCAATGCGCTTCCCAGCCATCGGCAGCAATTCGGCTGATTAGGTGCTCGGCTGCCGGAGCCGGATGGAGGGCATGGCTCGCCGGGTCGGCTGCGGCAAACAGGGCCGGCAAGGTCGTATCGACCAAGGTGCGCGCCAACGGCTGTCGCCCCAAAACCAACACCTGCCGTTGCTGCGTGGGCAGGTCGTACACTGCCAAGTGCGCTTCCGCAGCCAACCCCAACCCCCGCAAGGCATCTATCGCGGCACTGGTCAGCCGCGGCACATATACCTGATGCTCGATCAACAGGACCCCATCCGCCGTCAGGGCTCGATAGAAATCTCTTAGGGCTTCCACCGTGAACAAAAAATTCTCAGCCAAGGCAAACGCCCCGGACGAGAGCGCGGCGAACGTATTGGAACTGCGCGAGATAATCAGGTCAAACGCGATCGGGTGCTGCCGGGCATAGACGCGGGCGTCCACGCTGTGGACCGCGACCCCGGTACTTTCGTACAGGTGACCGAAAAATGCGGCCTGCTCTCCGCGAGTGAGCATTTCGTTGAGGCCGGCGTTGACTTCGACCGCATCGACGCGCTGTGCGCCGCCCCATTTGGCTTGCATCACTTCGCTGCCGCCACCAGCTCCGACCACCATCACCCGCTCGGCTGCGAGTGCGCGAATCAGCGGCTGCAGGTTGAGCGCAAACTCGGGTGCGGCCGCGGGCGGCCTCTCGCGCCAGTCGCCGCGCACCCGATAGAGCAGCATATTGGCCGCGCCGTCGATGTCGATGCCGCGCACGGCCGCGCTGTGGGCATAGACCCGAATGCGGCCCATGGCGTCCCAGTGCTCGGCGATGACGGGAGCCTTGGTCGGCGTCTTGGGCACGAACGCGGCCTCGGCTGCAAAGGCTGCGCCGACGAGTGCAGCGAGCAAGGCCAGCGACCCTGTGCGCTGGTAGCGGCTTGGCCCCCATCCGGCTAGGGCACCGGGAATGCAGCACAGCATGGCTGCGGCCGGCACCCCAAAAATGTTCATCGCGGCGATTGCGGCCACGCCACCACCGGCCGCTCCCACGAGGTCGGCCGCGTAGAGCTGGGCGGCGTTTTGGCGGTGGCGGCGCAAGAGCGCGGCGCAGAAGGATCCGCCGGCCAGAAAGGGCAGCAACAGCAGCCCCACGCCCGCGGACAGCAAGGCGAGGTCGCTACTAGAGCGCCACAGCGCGGCGAATTCGATGGGCAGGCGCGTTACAGCGGCCGGCCCGAGCGCAGCCGTTCCACTGGCCAAGAGCGCAGCGGTGCCGATTCGCGGCGAGATGGCCCACGCCGGCCAAAAGCGCAGCGACAGGGCCCCGAGGCCGAGGCCTAGCACGGCGAGGGAAACTACGAGAAAGGCAAAGGAATAGAAGAATTCAGCGGAGAATATCCGCGTCCAGACAATCTCTAGAGCCACCAGCATGGCCGCGACCAAGCCGATGGCCACTTGGTCGCGGCGCAAGGGACTCATGGTGCTAATCGAGGTGGAAGACCTCTTCTAGTTCGATGATCACATCTTTGGGGCCGCCCTCCGGCACTTCGACCAACCCCTCGTTGGCCTCGCCCCAACGCTGCGTGACCTCTTCTGCGAGGAAGCCGTCGAGGGCTGTGGCAAAATTCGCCTCGGTCTCAAAGTAGCCGAAGACGAGGCCATCGGCGTTCATAAAGAGCGAGTAGCGATGCCAGCCGTGGCGGGTGAGGGCCGCGCAGACTTCGGGCCATACTTGGCGGTGGGCTTGCTTGTACTCTTCGATCCGGTCCTTTTTAACCTGCATCTGAAAACCAACGCGTCGCATTTGATTAAGCTCCTTGGAAATGACGCTGCTGTGTGATTCCATCGCCTATGGCCGGGAAACACAACAATAGAGTTGGTTCGGGATGGGCCGCAACCCGAACCAACCCGCAATTATATCTATCTGCCGCTAAGTCTGGTGCCCAAGCTGAGCGTAAGCGAGAATTCATTAAGATGGCCAGCAAAATCAGCAAAATCAGCAAACCATCGCCGATATCGCCCTTCCGCCTTCACAACGAAAGCCGGTCCCACACGCCACTGGTAACCTAGGCCGGCTCCGGCGGCGAAAATGTGCTCGGAGCCGGCCTCCTTGTCCTCCTCGAAGCGGCCCTCCCCGTATAGACCCACTAGAGCACCGTTCCCCAGTAGGTAGGGACCGGACACCGCGTTGCTTTGCGGAGAGAATGCACCTCGGACTCCAAGATAAAGGGTAGAGAGATCAACTTCAGCGCGATCATAGTCATCAAAATGGTCATCATATTTGTCTTCGTATTCGTATTCGCCTTCGAGTGACATCCTCCAAAAACTGAATTCCGGACCAATGGCTAGCTGCTCACTCGGAAACCACGAAATGTAGAGCGAAGGGTACCAAGGGACCCCCACGCTACCACCCGGCACCCCAATCAAAGTCATCTTCCCAGTTATCTCCTCCCTATCGTAGGACGTCTCGACAGATGTCCCGTAAGAAAAACGGGAAAGCCCAAACAGCGTTCCGATCTCGACACCAGTCGCCGGGGCGTCCTCTCCTTGATGGGCGGAAATCGGCGTGGTTGCCACAAAAGCCGTCAAGTACGCAAGCAAAATAAACCGCAGCATATCTTCCTCACTACTGAATGAATGAAAAACTTTTGTTGCGGCGAAACGTTTCCGTCGCTGTCGGATTATAAATACGTGAGGAATGTCCATTGCGTTAAAAAAACTAATTTCGGCCGGGACTTTGCCGAGTTGTCCCTGTGCTCTATAGTTAAAGCTAACCAATAAAGGTGAAGGCAATTCTCGCAGGGATAGAGGTAGCGTGATGAATGAGTTTATCCGTATAGCTCCAGAAATTTGTTCGGGGAAGCCTACAATTCGCGGTACGCGGATCATGGTAAAAAATATCTTGGGAATGGTAGCTGGTGGATACGCGGTTGACCAGATTGTCGAAGCTTATCCCGAACTGACTCAGGAGATGGTACAAGCCGCTTTGCAATATGCGGCGGCAGTTATAGATGAAGAGCAAGTGATCGCACGTGCATGAGTCGCAGTTGGCGATCTTACTCGATCAGAATGTGCCACTAGTCACAGCGGTTTGGTTGCGGGATCAGCGTCCTCATTGGAAGATTCAACATGTCAATGAACTAGGCTTTCGCGGTCGTCCCTGGGCGCAGGAGCGTGGAGCTATCATCGTTACGTACGATGAGGATTTTGCTGATGCCCGTATGTATCCGCCCATCGAGGCATTGTCCGGCTGCGCGTCTGGCCAACGACAATAGAGCAAACACAGGATGCCCTTTCGCGCCTGCTAGCTGATCTGCCGGCATCTGATTGGAGCAATAACCTGCTCATCATCGACAATCAGAAAATCAGAGTGCGGAAATTGTAACTGGTTGTGGGGCTTTCGGCCGAGTAGCTCAGCCGCGGTTGGCGTAGTCGCAAAGACTATGCACGCTTCTTTTTCTTAGCCCCGTCGCCATTTGCTCAAGCTTCTCATATCCGGCACAATGGACTGCCCGCGCTCCAAGTCGAAGTCGATCTCCACGGAGTGCGCTTGGTAATCTTGGTCACCACGCGTGGTCTGATATACGTCGTGCCCCTCGGCGCAAATGGGCATAGTGTGCCACACTCCCAGATGCAAGCAGACGCCCACATCGCCCGCCGAGTAAAAAGCGCGTAGCTCCTCGGCTTGGATGTCGGCTTGGATCGCTCCGACGATAAACACGCTCGGCGAGTGCAAGCTGGGGTAAAACGACTGGCCGGCGTCCGTGTGAAAGGCAAAATGGGCACGCTTCAGTCCCTCGGAGATGGGTACGCGCTGCGGATGGGGCGCGTACCAACTCGGGGGGTCTTTGGGCTGGGGACCGGGCGTGGCGAGGACTGGGTACGCGTTGGTCGCATAACCGCCTTTTACCTTGTCCGGCTTGCGCTCTTCAAAGGTGCGAATCACGTGGCCAAAAGGGGCAAACGCTTCGGGTTCGAGCGGTTCGACCGGGATTTTCACGAGGTTCCACATGGCAATCTCCTCTCGTTAGCGCGATTAGCCGATGCCTAGAGCGGCGTCTATCTCCGCTTGATAGGCGTACGATTGGCAGGATTCGACCGCGCTGAGCGACACCGGGCCACCGGCGCGCCATGACTCAAACACCGCGTAGAGCGCGGCCACATCCTTCAGCCCGCAGCGGCCATCCACTTCAACTGTGCGCTGGCCGCGAATGGCCTCCGCCATTTCGTGCAGTTCGTATGCGATCAGCTTCAGGTCAACGAGCGGATCGCCGGCCGAAACCCCGCTCGGAAAGAAGTGGCGAGTCAGCGGGTCGAACGCTAAGCCCGCACCCTCGGCAGACGCGAGGATGGCCTCTTGGCTCAGGGGCTCAGCGTCGCGCCGCGCAAGCGTTATGCGCCCCCCGCGCACGCCAAAGCCGTCAATGCTGCCGTTGGTGCCCATGATCAACTCGCGGTGTGCGCCCGCGTGGCCGGCGATCCCGACGAGCCAGTTTAGGGTCGCGCCGCTTTCCATCTTGAAGATCGCTTGGGTCGCGTCCTCGGCCGCAGCGGGTATGCGCTCTGGCATGGCCGCGAAGCGCTTTTTGTAGAACTCGTAGTCCATTGACATGGTTGCCGATTTTTGCCGCTCCGGCTCCACCATCCGCGCATCGGCATAGACTTCGGCAAAATCCCCCAATTGGTAACGGATCATGTGGGTGAAGTGTACGGCCATATCGAGGATAAAGCCGCCCAATTCCCGGCGGTGCCGCCAAGGGGTGATAAAAATGGAATTGCTTGGGCCCAGCGAGTGGTACAACCCCATATAGGGGGTGCCGATGGCACCGGTGTCGATCAGGTGGCGCACGATGCGGGCCGAAGGGTCGCGGCGAAAATTTTCGGCCACGGAGACAATGCGCTCGTTGCGTGCGGCTGCGTCGAGGATCCTCTCGCAGGCTTGCACCGTGATGGCCAGCGGCTTTTCCACCAGCACGTGCAATCCTAAGTCGAGGGCCTCGCAGACGACGGTGTGATGCACCGAAGGATCGGTCACCACATCCACGGCTTCGAGGTCTGGCACCTGCTGTACCATCGCCTCCATATTGGTGCAGACCTTGGGGCGGACCCCAAGGAGCTTCTCGGCTTCGGCGGCGGCCATCTCGGCGTTTTCCGCGCTGATGTCGCAGACCGCGCTCAGCTCGATTGAGTCGAAGGGGGAGTCGGCTAGCTGCTTGAGGCCGTGTAGATGGCGGGTGCCCATGCCGCCGCAGCCGACGAGGGCTAGGCGCACCTTGTCCACCCGCTACTCCTGCCAGTTAGAGACGTGGCTCATGTCGGGCAGCAGAGCCAAGCCGCGGTCTTGGTCGAAGTGAACATCGACCGAGTGGTGGTGATAACTCTGGTTGCCACGCGCGGTTAGGTACACCTCCTCACCACGCAGGCACACGGGCATGGTGTGCCACACCTTTAGGTTCATGCAGATGCCGGTGCTGCCGTCGGAGTAAAAAGCGAGCAGATCCTCCGGCCCGATCATTGGCTGAACCGGGGCCACGAAAAAGACGGTCGGGCAGTGCCGACTCGGATAGAAGGACTGCCCGGCATCGTCGTGAAAGGCAAAGTGCGCCCGCAGCCGACCCTCGGACAGGTTGAGCTGGTCGGATGCGGGGTCTTTGACCTCGGCCCGCACGGTATATGCGCGCTCGATCAGCTCTCCTACCACGACCTCGGGTTTGGCCTCGTCAAAGGTGGAGATGACTTGCCCGAAAGGGGCAAAGGCCGGGGAAGTCAGCGGCTCCACGGGAACCTTGAGAATTTTTAGCACGGCAACGCTCCTTTTGTCAGAAGGCCAGCAGCATCGGCCCCATTCGCTCTAGCAAGAGGGCCCGATAGCGCTCGGCCTTGGCCAATTGCAGCCGTTCGAGCGGGTTGAAGTCGTCGGTGATGAGCTCGCCCTCGGTGGGCATGGGATATTCGCGTGCCGCGAGCCACGCCTCGCCGCCGGCTTCAGCCGCAAGAGAAATTGGCCGTCGCGCAGCCAAGAAGACAAAGTCGTTAAACGCTGCGCCTGGTATCGCGACGAGGGTCAGCCGATGCGGGAAGATTTCGCCCAAGGTCCGGTACACGGCCGCAGCGGCAGCGGCTTCTGGTCCTTCGGTAAAGCCGACGAAGTTTAGGGCCAAGAGGCCGTCGTCTTTGAGGAGCCGATCGAGGTCGCGGAGCATTTCGACGCTCAGCAGGTGGCTGGGCACAAATCCACCGGTAAAGCAGTCGTGGACGATGAAGTCGTATTGCTTGTCGAGGTGGCGAATTTCGTAGCGGGCGTCGCCGACCCGCAGGGTACCTGCTGGCTCGTAGAGAAAGTATTGCTGCGCGGCTTTGGCCACTTCTGGGTCCAGCTCTAGGGCGTCGGTGGCAATGCCTTGGGCTGCAAACGCCATGGCAATGTAGCCTCCGCCGAGGCCGATCAGCAGCGCGTTGCGTCCCTCTGGGTGCAAGTGGGGCAGGGCGGCAATGATTTTTTGGTAGCTGAGCACCGGCTCGCGGGTGTCGAGCCGCAGTGCGCTGATGACCGAGGCGTCCGACAGCATCCACCGCACCCGGCGGGCGCGATCATCGACGACCCGCACCCAGCCGTAGTGGCTTTCGGCTTGGTGAACTAGGCGATAATCTCCGTATCCAGTCGGCCCTAGGTCGGTCTGTAGCCAGAGTCCCGCGCCGGTCGCAACCGCCGCGGCCGCGACGGGTCCCCACCGCCGCTCGTACCATGCCACGACGAGTGCCAACAGGATCAAGGCCGCGCTGACTCCGTAGAGAATCACCCGCGACCCAAGGGCCGGCAATAGGAAAAAGCCCAACAGCAAGGTGCCCACCACGCTGCCGACCGTGCTGACCGCAAAGACCGAACCGGCTGCCATGCCCGCGCCTGTCCGCCGCCGCGCCGCCATCTCGATCACCTGCGGCCCCACCATGCCGAGGCAGGTCAGCGGCAGGGCAAAAAGCAGCAGGGCACTGGTAAAGGCCCCGGCGCGCAGCCCCAGATCGTTGGTCCACAGCAAGATCGGGCGGCTGACGAGCGGAATCGCGGCCGTCGTCAACCCGGCGAGTGCTATGGAGTAGGAAAGCCGAAAGCGCGTCTGCTTGTCAGCGACCAAGCCTCCGAGGTAATAGCCCACTGCCAAGGCGATCAAAGCGACGGATATGAGCGAAGACCACACGTAGAGACTGACCCCGTAAAAAGGGCCGATGATGCGCGTACCCAACAGCTCTAGCATCATTACCGCGGCCCCGGAGATGGTTACGGTGCCGTAAAGCAGCAGCCGATCTAGGCGAGTTGTGCGTTCTTCAGTCATGCTCGCTGTTTTCTTTGGCTGCCTGCGCGAGTTGTTCGTAGCGCTGCATCGCGGCGGCCGCCCGTGCGTCCAGCCCTCGGCTCTTGTAGAGGCGCGCTAGGTGGAAGTGGGCGTCGGCGTAGTCTGGCGCTAGCCGGAGTGCTTTGGCGAGGGCTTGGCTTGCCCGTTGCACATCGCCGCCTAGCATATAAGCCGCTCCGAGGTTGGTATAGCCCTTGGCGTAGCGCGGGTTGAGCGACAAGGCGATTTCGTAGTGTTCGATGGCCTCGGCGACGCGGCCCTGCCGCAACAATACGTTGGCGAGGTTGTTGCGCGCACTCAGGTCTTGGTCGTTGATGCGGAGTGCTGCCGCGTACTCGACGCCGGCCTCGGCGTAGCGACCCAAGCCCCCGTAGAGCACGCCGAGGTTGTAATGCGCGTTGGCGTCGTCGGGATAGAGGCTGAGGATATAGCGGAACCGCTCGATGTCGTCATACACGGGTTGGACGCGCTGGAAGGTGGCCAATAGCTTCTCGCCCCGCTCTGTGTCGCCTTGGCGTATCAAGAGGGTGCCGAGTCGGTGGTATGCCTCGGGATTAAAGGGGTCGAGGGCAATGGCGCGGGGAAAGAGCTGCTCGGCCTCGTCGGTGCGGTTCTGCTGTGCGCGCACTTGGCCAAGCCCGATGTAAGGTGCTGCGTCGTCCGGGCGCAGGCTCATGGCCCGCGCGAAGTTGGCGGCCGCTTGAGAGAGTTGGCCCTGCTTATGCTGGATTTGCCCCAGCCGGAGATAGGCGTCGCCGTACGCGGTGTCGATTTCTGTGGCGCGAGTAAACGCGCGGCTGGCCTCGCCGTATTGCGCTTGGCGCTCATAGACTACGCCGAGGTTGTAGTGGATGGCGGCATCGTCGCCCGATCGCCTGTGCGCTTGCTTGAGGACCGCGACTGCTTCGGCGTAGTGGCCGTCGTCCGCGTAGGCGATGGCCAGCTTGCGATAGAGATCGATGCGGTCGGGAGCGGTGTCGAGGCCCTCTTGGTAGGTAGTTGCCGCATCGGCGTTGCGCCGCTGTCGCACGTAAATGTCGCCCAAGAGGACGTAGGCGTCGGTGTGATCTGGAGCCAGCGCGATAGCCTGTTCGGCTAGCTGGGCCGCCAGCCCCAAGCGACTTTGAATCAGGTCGAGGCGAGCCAGCAGCAGGCGGGCTTCGAGGTGCTGGCCGTCTGCTGAGAGTACCTGCTTGCAGGCAGCGACGGCTGCGTTATACTCGCCGACGGCTGTCAGGTGCTGCGCTTCGTCGAAACGGTCGTTTGGTTCACTTGGGTTGCCGCAGGCGGCAAGCAGCGCGGCGGCCCAAGCCTTAAACCTGAGAATCATACATGGCCGCGAGATGATCTCGGTAGATGGAGATGTACGCGGCGTGCTTTTCGCGCAAGCGGCCAATCAGCTCGCTGTAGAGGCGGTTTTCCTCCTCTTTGGTCCACCAGTAGCGCACCTGTTTTTCCACTTCTTCGTAGGGCTTTGGCGCGGCGGCGGTTTTATGCAGCACCTCGAACAGGGAGAAGCCGCCTTGGCGGTGATTGGTTGCCGTGATTTCGATGGGGCCGATCAGCACCCCTACTTCCGCTTCGAGAGCTGCGGTCAGCAGCTCGCCGAAAGCCACTCGCTCAAAGGAATGGATGTGGAAGGAATCGGTGGTGTGGCCTTGGCGAATGCTGTGCTGCGCCGCCAACTTGCCCATGTCGGTTCCGGCCCGGATCTGTGCGGCGAGGTCCTCGGCTTCTGCGCGCGTGGCCACGAGAATTTCTCGCACATCTAGGGTTTGGTCTTCCATAAAGCGGTGCGAATTGGCCTCGTAGTAGCGCCTGAGCGCGTCTTCGCTCAGATCAATGTGCGCTTCCACGCGACGGGTGCGCAGCTCATCGACGAGCATGGCGCGCTTTTTGCGCTCCAGCCAATCGACGATCTGCGGCTCCTGCGCCAGCCCATGGCGCTCTATTTCCAACGGAAAGAGCACTTCGGGCACGAGGTAAAGCCGGACGAATTCGTCTAGGCCGCTGCTGTCAGCGCGTACGCGAGCGACTCGGCTCACCTTTGGATAGAGCGCATTGAAGTCGGCTTGCGTGATTTGGCCGCCGTCGTAGCGACCGAGAACACCGGTAGGGTTCATATCGGCTACCACGCCGGCCGCGACTTGTGCGGCGAGATCGACCACGGCGCGGGCGTCTAGTTCGACTCCGTATGCCTGCATCAATTCGGCGACCAGTGCTCGGCGGCGCTTGCCGTGGGCGGCCAGCAGTGCGCCTTGGGAAAAGACGAGGTAATAGCTAGCTGGTGCCGGGCGTTCGTCCAAAACCTTGTACAGGTCGTAGTAATCGCCGACTGCGAGCGGTGCGCTGACCTCGCCTTTGGCCAAGTCAAAGATGATCTCGGCTACCTCTATGGGGACCCCTAAGTCGTCTAGATTACCGCGCCCGAAGTAGGACTCCAACACGCCTTGGTGCTGCCCATCTTGGCGGTGCGTCAGGTGCGGACCGGACAACTCCGCAAAGGGAGTGCCGTCCTCTAGCTGGCGCAACACTTGCTCAGCTTGGTCGGCCATAGCCGAGCGGATGCGCGCCAATTTCAGGAGCCGACTCCACTTACTCTCGCTCCACTGCCGCTTTATTTCTTCCTGCGACAGGTCGATTTTGTCTTGGATTTCTAGCTTGATGAATTCTTCAAAGAGCTTCTTTTTGCGCGTCTGTGCCCATTTTTCGGCAAAGCTCGTGTCGGCGGCGAGCGGCTGGGCCTCCAACAGCAGGAGCTCCATGTCGATCATGGCTTGGAGGTATTCGTTGAGCGCATCGACGCCCTCCTTTTCGGAGAGCAAGAGGGCGGGCATGGTGCCCTTAAAGCGCAGTACGTCCTCAAAGGTGATATCGACTTCACCGACGCGGCCGACGACGCTTTTGTCAACTGGGGGGGAACTACAAGCGGCGATGAGCGACAAGCAGCCGACTGCGCGTATTACCTTAGCTTGTATCTGCACGCCGAGTCCGGGCGTAGTACACTTCGCGCTGAAAATCATAGGGAATATCTACGGCCTCCACAGGCGCATCGCGGAAGTCGAACCTCAGCACCATATCGCGGATCCACAGCGTGAATTCCTCGACATCGCGGTCGAGCGGGGGAAAGACCAAATACCCCTCTTGCTCTTGGCCGCTGAAGATCATGTCGTCGGCAAACAGGGTGCGCTGCAAAAGATCGCGCCGCGCCTTGAACCCCTTGCGCGCATTGCCGCCGTAGGCTTGGGCATAGGGCCAATAGTACTCGGTCAGGGCGAGGAGACTAAGCGCCTTGTAGCGACGCCCGTTGGGGGCGATCAATTCGATGTTGGCTGGATTTAGGCGGACCTTGGGATAGGCGTAGTTTTTGACCTTGACCAAAAACACGGTAAACCGCGTCGGTGCCTCCTCTTCGCCAGGCGGCGTCCAATCGCCATAGGTGTAGGGATTGGTAGCCACAGCGTAGGGGTTGGGCAGAATAAAGCCCTCAGGAGCCTCTGAGACGCCGGCGAATTGCCGATTTAGGGCCTCGGGCGACATGGGCAATATCGCTACCTCTAGACGATCTTTGACGAAAGTGATGCTGCGGTCATCGCCGACTAAGTAGTTGTCGGCCGTGATTTCTGCGGGTACCACCGGGCCGGTAAAATGCCGATGCCCGAACTTCAAGCCGCATCCGGCGAGTGCGATTAGCAATAGGAGCAAGCTACCTAATGTCTTCATGGATACCCCCCCTTCTCTGAAAGCTGCTAATACAAGATGAGGAGGGGCGACTGCCCCTCCTCATCTTTGCTAGACGGCTAATGCAATGCAGCCTTTGCTTAGTCGAGCTGGTTGTTCAAATGGCTCTTGACTCGACCCCAACTTGTGGCTTCGACGGCCGTTTCTTCCTCGATCTCGTCGGCCTCCAGCAAGATGTAGTCGAGCATCTGGTCGCCCTTCTGGTCTTGACCCGTAGAGCCGCCCAGCGGATAGAGCTGGTGCTTGGCACCGGTCTCGCCGCCGTCGCCGTCGAGCGGGCGCACGCCGATGTGGGTCACTTGATCCGCGGCGAATATATGCCGAATCGCCTCGTCTTGGGTCACGCCGTGGATGTCCCAAAGGGCGTTGCGGAACTCAAAGGTGTAGGAGACATTGGTCGAGAAATGCTCGGCATCCGGCGGATTGACGGTCCAAGCGATCTCAAAGATGTCGCCAGTAGGCTCGCCCTCAAACATATCCGAACTCCAGCCAATCGGCGGCAGGTCGATGTATTCGAGCAGGCTGTTGTACGCCACGGGCTGGCCCGGCAGCGGCTTGATGCGCAGGTGATAGCGCTGCGCGTTGAGGACCTGATCGACGTTTTCGCCCAAGAAGTCGCCGCCCGAATGGTCTGGGTCGAAGGTGATCTGGATGCAGTCGTCGTTCCACCATCTCTTCTGATCTTCTTCGATCAGACGCAGGGTATCGTCTTGGACGCGGATGAAGAAGTAGAAGCGGTTGTCCGGCGGCTCGCTCCACGCCATTAGAATGCTGACGTCGTAGTCTTCCTTGGCGATGGTCTCGCCCCCGGCGGTGAACATGCCCTCGGTCGTGAGGATGAACTCCTCGTCTAGCCAGTCCCAATCGTCTTCGAGGCCGTCGATGGTCATGGCACTGGGGTTGGGTACGCCTGGAATGAAATACTCAGCACCGACGTGGGCGCTGGCCGGGCTGGCTAGGGCGAACCCTGCGGCGCAAGCGACAAAAAGAAAAAGGAGCTTTTTCATGCTTTCCCTCCGTGGGATTAGTGGTATAGCTATCGACAATTCATCTTCTAAGAAGCACTATGTTACGTTTTTTAGGGGTGCTTAGCAAGTTCAATTTTCGCCGTTTCCGCTACTCCTGTCCGGTGCTGGCGAAAATGCGAATGAACCCAAGCGAGGTGTTGCGATCCTCGGCCTCGAAGTTTTGCTGCTCTAGCTGAAGGCCCGCATTTAAGGTTAGCTGGTAGCCCAAATAGGCCGCCGTATTTGAGAACAGAATCGAATAGACGCGGTTGGTAAAGTCCTCGGCAAAACCGACTTGTAGTTCGGCTGGCTGGTCGCGCAAGTTCTCAAACCAACTGAACTCTAGACCGAGCGCGATCCAAGTCTGTTCGAGGATCGCATAGCGCGAAATCAAGAACAGGGTTTCCTCTAGCTCGCGTATATTGGCCTGCGACCGATCGGTGGGAACTTCGCGCCTGAAGGTGCTCTTCCACTTGGGCCAGATGGTTAGCTGCGGCCCGATGGGAATGGTGTAATCGGCTTTGGTTATTAGCCCGAAAAAGGAGCGGTCTCGCTTGTCGGCGGCCTGCTCACCCCGCTGGTTGAAAAGCTCGTGTTTGACCTTGGCGGTCGCCCTGAAGTTGCGGATGCGATTGTAGTTGGCCTGCAAATAGACGCTATTGACGAAAGTGTTTTGGTTGTCGAGCGGATCGGTAAAATCCGTCCGTCCCGTTGGATCGATCCACCGCAGGCGGTCTTCCGGGATGTTGTCCGACACGAATTTCGCGTGCTCAAAGAGTGCGACCCGCAGGCCCGGGAAGTTCCAGCGCACGGTGAACAAACCGTAGTTGGCCTTGCTCTTGCGCGCCGAGCTTAGCTGGCGCTCGCTCAAGCGGCCGAGGGTTAGCTGCGCGTCCTCGCTGAGCATCAGGCCGCCGTAGGCATTGTAGCCGCGGTGATCGCGGTCGTAGGGATAGTCGGGCTGGCGGTCGTCTTCAAAGCGATCGATCAGGGTGTTGTTGTTCATGTCCATGCCGAAGAGAAAGGCCGGAGGATCAACCTCGTAGCGCAGGAAAGGCTCGTCGTAGTCGGGTCGCGAGTTGCGGTTTTGGTTAAAGTCGGAGACGAAGTCGTTGTTCTCGTCTAGCCCGGGGAACACCTCTAAGTCGGCACCCACCGAGCCGCCCGAAGCACCCACCCCGGTGCCGAATTGGCCGGCCCGCTGCCAGTCTGCAAAGCGGTCTTGGTCGTCGTTGTCATCGACGAACTCGAAGAGGTGGAAAATCTCGCTGCTGTAATCGATGCCGCCCAGCGAGTTAGCCATGAACGCGGTCGTGCTGTAATCGGGGTCCATTGTGAACAACTCACCGTAAGCAAACCACGGATAGGTGGTATAAGACGCGGTGATATAACCGGCCTCTCCCTTGTCTTCGGCGAGGGTATGTTGCGCTAGGTTTTGGTTGGGGAAGCGCCGGAAGCGCCGGTTGCGCACGAATTCGGCGCGCAGGTCTAGCCCGCCGAGGCTCAGAATCTCGAAATCTACCCCGATTACATCGCTGCCGGTGGGCAGCCCGTACTCAAAGCGCAAAAACCGTTGGTTCGATCCATCGGAGATTTCGCCTTCGGCTTGCGCCACGGGCAAAAAGACTGGGTCGCCCAAGCGGTCGGTCTGCACGTTGGAAGTAACGTCCACTCGGTAGTCGTTGGCTATAATCAACTCGAACTCGATTTTGCTCGCCTCCTGATAGGTCGGCACCTTCTCGGTGGGCCGGAAGCTGTTGCGGATGTCGTAGATCAGTTCGATGTTGTCCACACCTCTGGCCTCTAAGCTGCCGCCGGTGCGGATTCCGCCGCGGACGATTGGAGTGATTTCTGGGTGAATCTCGCCATCGATCAGCACTCGGTCGAAAAACAGCAGCGCGCCGTCGTCGCTCGACTCGGGCGAATCGTCTGAGATCAGGATCGTCACAGTCTCGACGCTGCCCGTGTTCTGCGGCGTGGTCAAGACGCCCTTGAGCGAGTTGTCACCCATGTCGAGGGTGCTCCGCGCGTTGTGGGCGCTGACCCACGTCGCCCCCACCTTGGCGAAGTCTCCCACTTGGGCCACGCCCCGGCCGCCGAGCAGGCGGGTGGAGTTTTCCACGAGGGCTGCGGCCTCGGACTGGGTCCCGGCCGGGTTGGCCGGCGAACTGATGCGCGAGCCGAGGAACGTGAATGCGTACTTGTCGGATAGGAAGTCCCACTGGATGCCGTTGAAGGTCGGCTTGGAGAAGGTCAGTGGGGTCAGGGTAGTGCGAATGGCGTCTCCTACCGTCAGCGCGGTGTGAAATTGGCCCTTGTGGGCAGACGAGATCACCACGCGGTCGAACCAACTGCTGTAGCGCGGGCTTTTGAATATCCCACTGCCCTGGCGCAGGGGGTTATTCTCGGTCCAGTCGTAAATCGTCCAGCCGCGGGCGATGTAGTTGCCGAAGGCATCGTAGTGGCGGTTGCCCTCTAGCTGTATATCGACGTATCGCTCGTATTCGTCGCGGGCGTAGTTGCTGTACTCCCAGCTCCGCCAGCCGTATTCGTAGAAGAGGTTTTGCGGCAGGTAGAACTTGCGGCGGTTGGGTGCTAAGGCACCGGGGTGGATTCGCACTCCGTAGATCCCGGGCTCGGCTATGGGACGATAGCCCGTAGTCAACTGAGCTGAAGTGCTGTCCCAGCTTAGCACCAGCAACGCGAGTGCTGCACACATAGCCGATCGGATGCGAGACAAATACATGAGATACCCCTCCCTCAAGAGGCTTGGCCGATGAACGATATAGCGACCGAATGAGCTATTTGAAATGGTCTAAAACTCAGTGTTCAATCAATTCCGCTAACGGCAAAACCATCTCCGTCAGTTTCCAACGTATGCCTCTGCGTCGAAAGACCAACTTCACGTCTTTACTCAAGGAGTCATCTCTCTTAACAATTACTGAGAATTTACTAAATGACTCGTAAGACGTGGAAGTATTTGCAAGCGGTTTGTAGTCGTTGGATCTTTTTGTATGGATATTGATAGATCCCGGGTTTGGCTTTTCACCCTTCATTAGTTCCGTTATGCTCGCCGGCGTAACGTACATGTCAACTATCTTTTCAATCATCATTCCTCCCAAAACCGTCCCAAAAGCAGCAAACGGATTGTCATCGGCTTGTTTAGCCATCTCCTTCCCAACTACCACATTCATCTGATCTTTCAGGCTTTGTCGCAGTGCCAAAAAGTCAATGTGTTCAGATAGTGCTGCGCCGTCTTGGTTCTCGGCAGCACTCTTTATTTTATGTAGAGTCAGATAGGGGCCGATGAAGATAAATCCGATTGTTAGGAACGCGATTATTCCAAGGCCAATCCCTGTCTTCTTCATCTTTCTCTTTTCTACGCCGCCGGACGCGGACGATACTTAGTATGCTACGTTGATGATCTGCGCCCAGTTTTGGACTTCGGCTTGGGCGTCAATTTGGATGCGGCACACGTAAATCCCCGGGGGCACGCGCCGGCCCTCGTCGTCTTTGCCATTCCACTCATAGACGAGGAAGCCGTCGCTTTTGCGGCCGCCCGCCAACGAGCCGACCTGCCGCCCGTCGAGTGCATAGATATCGACCGCTACCGGGGCGTCTGCCTTTAATACCGCGAAGCGAATCTCAGCTTGGTCGCCGATTCCGTCGCCGTTGGGCGTGAGGACCTTGGGCGAAATGGCGACTTTGTCGAGCAGGTTCTCGGACGCGGGCACTTCGGGCAGAAATACCGTGGTGGCCGCCCGCCCAGCCGGATCGACTTGCTGCCAGAACGCCATCTCGTCGGTGTGGCCGACGAAGGCAGAAAAGAGATAGGGATTGGCGAATACGTTGACCTGCAGGTCAATTTCGACCTTTTGCCGCCGGACGACTTGCGGCAGTTCCACTACTAGCGAGTCGGGCAACAGCGCTAGGGAGACCGGCTCGACCTCGGCACCGGCGACGCGGATGACCACGCTCTCGGCGGCCGCCTGCGACGGAGTATCTAGCCGCAGGCGGTTAAAACCCTTGTCGCCAGATTGGAAGTCCGGCTGCAACACGTACGTAAAGTTTTCCGGCTGGCCCACTTGGGCCTCGTTTGGGGCGACCTCACCGAGCGCCCCGTTGAGGAACGAATCCGTGAAGTTGAGCCGCAGCCCATTTAGGGTGGGGGCCACGTCTGGGCTGTCCGATTTGAGCAGCACCCTGAACTGCACGTAGCGCCTTGGGCTGGGCGAGAGAAATTCCTGGCCGGAAAACAGGTACGTATTGCTCCAGCCGCTCCAATCGTCGCTCGGCCGAATGTAGGGCACGATGTCGCCCTTCCACCGCTTCTTCAAGGCGTTGTATTCGTCCTCGGTTACTTCGTGGCCCTTGCGGTGGTAGTACGCATTGCCCTCATCGAGACCACTGCCCGAGCGCGTCTGCGCCAAAATTTGCGTTCCTATGGGCAGGTCGGCGTCCCATTCGAGGGTGCGGAAAACCTTGGGGCTGTCGTCTATCTTGAGGAAGTCCGAGCGCAATTCCACTTCGGCTACATAGCCGGTGGGTACGACGACGGCTTCGGCCATGGCGCCGCTGCTGCTGCCCCCGAAGATCATTTCGAGATGGCGCAGGGGCCGGTACGGGTGCATGAGATAGGTGATCGGTTCGGGGTTGTTCCAATCACTTGGTGTGGGGAAGTCGAAGAGTATGTCGAAGTCGATGTCGCCGGAGGGCTTGAGCTCGCCTGTCGATCCCAGTAGCCGGTGGCGCAAGATGCGCGGTCGCCCCCAAGTGGTAGTCTCCTGAAACGCGACGAAGATGACGCGGTTTATCCAAAAGACCGCGCCTAGATCCCAGCGCCACTGGGCGATAAACTGGCCGGTCTCGCTCCAGTTGAGTTCCTCCCAGAAGGTGTTGACATTGCCGTCGATCATCTGCGGGGCGCGTTCCTTGCCCTGATCGTCGATTATCCCGCCCCGCGCCACGGTCCCTTGAGCGATATTTTGCCCAAACGAGATGACCTCGACTTCTGCGAGGGCCGCGCCCTCGCTCTTGCGGTCGGCTATGATGCGGATGTATTGGGTGGGAGCGAAAGACGTGGGGATGTCAGTGTCTTCAGCGGGTTGGCCAAAGCTCAGCACCTGTTTGGTCGCCTCGCCAAAGGCCACTCGATACGACAAGAGCGTCTCTTCGTTGCGCTTGGTCGTGCCGCCGATGAGGTTGAAGAGAAAGACGTCGTCGGTGATTGATTGGAACTTACCATCCGAGCCAAAGACCCGGAGTGCCCGCAGCGGGCGCGCCCCTTCCTCATCGGGGAAGTGCAGGCGCACTTCCTTGACGGCCACCATCCTGCCCAAGTTGATTTCGATCCACCAAGTGTCGATCGGATCGTCTTGGTTGGGTTTCCAGTAGGTGGTGGTGTCGTCGTCGATGATCAGGTGGGCATCGGCCGCGTTGGACCCGGCCTTCCAGACCCCGCCGCGTTGCTCGCCGGCCTTTTTTAGCTCGTGCGTGAACAGAGGGGAACTCGGCGCGGCGTTGAAGGGCTGCTTGAACCGCACCGGCTTGATCGACCCGTCTGCTCGCAGGTCGAGGGTGCCGTGCGGGAAGGTCCACGTCTCCCACTGCGCCTTGGTGTTTACTTCAAAGACCCCTTGAGAATGGGCAAAACTCGCTGGCAAAACCAGCGTCAGCAAACTAAGCCATAGTCGGTTCACGGCTACCGCTCCTTTCTCAATATGCCACACCCATGCTGCTAGAGCGCACGAACGTCTCGCGCTCAGTGTGGACTTGGACCACGGCGAGGTACAGCCCCGGCGGGACTACCTGCCCTTGGTCGTCGCGCCCGTCCCAAGCCACCGCATAGGCACCACTGGTGCTTTCGGCTTCGAGGACGGTATGCACTGGGCGCCCGGCCAAATCGAAAATTTCAACTGCGACTGCGACCGGCTTTACCAACTGCAAAAGGCTGTAGATCAGCTCTACTTGGTCGTTGATGCCGTCCCCATTGGGGGTGAAGACCGAACTGCTCACCGCCAAGGAGGACACCAATTGGCTAGCCGAAGCGGCCGTTGTCAGCACTCGCAGAGCATTGGTCAGCACTTCTGGGTTGGCGTCCCCGGGCTGCACCCGCTGCGGTACGCCGCCATCCTCAGCTTGAGAGTCGAAGACCTCGGCCTCGACCGAGGTCCCTTGGATGAAAATCTGCGCGTCGAACACGGCGCGCATTCGGTGAATGCCGGCTTCCGGCCGCTGCGAGGAAAAGAAGATGGTCAGGCTGCCCGGATCCACCTTCACGTTGTCAGGTGTGACCTCGGTCCCGTCTTCTCCAGTGAAGAACTGCTGAAATACCGGCGTCGATTGGGGTGTAAGGATACGCAGGGCGTCAAAACCCGTATCTGCTTCCTCGATTTGGGCCACGACATCGTAGGCAAAAGTCGTAAAGTCTCCGGCGGTCACAATGGGCACGTCGCCGGGGGGACGGGGGATGTCTAACTGGGAAATCTCGGCCACCAAAACCTGGGCCACTGGCGGGATCGTGTGTTCGACGCTCAGCGATGTGAGCCGCAGGCCGTCGAGGATCGCGCTGCTTTCGATCCGCACCTCAAACTGGAAGTAGCGCCGTGGGCTGGGTAGCTGGATGGGCTGGCCGGACTCGGTGAAGGGGGCCGACCACAGGCTCCAGTTGACTTGGTCGTCGTCAACCGGGCCGCGCACACCCTCGTCGAGGGCCTTGTACTCGTCTTCGGTGACGACCTGCCGCTCGCGGGTAAAGAGGTCGGTGTACTCGTAATAGACCCAGGGGTTATCGTCTAGGCCGGTGCGCATCACCACCGTCAAATCGGCGTCGGCGGCTGGCTCGACGACCAGCTCGTCGTCGCTCTGGCGCAACTTTTCTAACGTCCATTCCATGCGGCTGAAATTGGCCGGCTCCCCGAGGTCAATTACCTGTGATAGATAGGAACCAGCCGGCGCAAACCCCGTGCCGAAGAGCTGGAATTCGGCCAGTTCAAAAGGACTGGCCGAGGTGACTTCTAGTTCGATATAGCGGACAAATTGCAGGGGAAAGTCGATCTGGGTCGTGTTCTCGCGGGTAAAGTCAACGCGCTTGATGGGGGCGTAGATCGGCTCGTCTCGCTCATTGAAGCTGGCGCCGTCGTTGACCTTGAGCACAAAGCCGCGGATGTAGTCTTCGCTGAACGGCCGCCCCTCCGAGCTGAGGCCCTCCAAGCGCGGAAAAAACGCGATCCGATTGGCGGGAAAGCGGGTCCCCAAATCAAAGAAAAACTTGGTGCCGTCTTGGGCGATGCCAAAGCGCTTAAACGCGAGATGGGTGGAGGTGGTGTCGATGCCATCGACGATCTCCAAGAGGGGGCGTACGACCGCTATATTGTCCCAGATCAGTGCTCGGGCGCGCTCCTCCACGTAGTTAGGGGGAAATCCATCGACCCAGCTCAGGCTCGGAATGACGTTGTCCTCAGAGGTAAAGGCCACGAGCTGGATGGTGCCTGGCACGTCGAAACTCATCGCGGTGGAAAGCAGCTCATGCTCTCGCCAAGCGGCCCCTTCGTCCCCGCCCACCGTCCACTGGCGGACTTCCGCCGCCGCCGGCTGTGGGGCGAGGACTACAGCGGCTATGTACAGTGCCGCAAGGCGAGAAATTGTCGTGCGCAAGCCCATCGGTTGAAACTCCATGCTTAGTAAGCTACGGCCACCGCCCCGAAGCGCACCACTCGGCCTCGGTCGGTGTTGGCCCCAATACGCGCTAGATACACGCCTGGCGCTACGAGTTGATTGACCTCGTCGCGGCCATCCCATTGCAGCGCGTGATGCCCAGCACCCTGTACCCCACCCGATAGGCTCCGCACCCGCTGCCCGGCCAAAGTCAGTAGCTCGACGTCCACTTCGACCGCATCGAGTACGCTGAACAAGGTGTATTCAATGGCTACTTGGTCGTTGATGGCGTCGCCTTGGGGCGTGAAGACCGCGGGCGTGATCACCACTTCGGACAGCACGGATTCAAGCGAACCAGAATTGACTAATACCCGCAACTGGTCGGTGCCTAATTCGTCGCTGGCATCGCCGCCTTCAACGCTTTGGGGCAGCGAGTCACCCTGCCGTGTAAAGACTTCGGCGCGCAACTGGTCGGAGGCACCGTACACGGTCGTCTCTAGCCGCAACCTAAGCTCGTCGCTGGTGTCCGGCCCGATCGTCTGCGGCAAATAGATCGCCAAGTCGCTCCCTTCGTCGACGATGCTGTCCGGCTCCACGGTTGCCAGCGGCTCGCCCATCTCTAGACCCAGCACCCGGCCTGTAGAGGGCAAGCCCAACCGCACCGCGTCAAACCCCTGCTGGCCGGCGTCGGAAAACTCGGCGCGCAAGTCGAGGATGAACTCGGTCTGCGCACCCGCGGGCACTTGTGGCACTTTGCCGTCGGGGCGCAATTGGTCAACCGCAGCAACCTCGCCCACGATCCGGTCGGCCAAAAGCGGAGAGGTCTCGATAGTAACCCAATCGAGGCGGGCGAATTCCCACAAGGCTTCGGTTTCTAGCTGGATGTGTAGCTGAATATAGCGCCCCTTGGGTACGCGGGGCCGCTGCCCCGGAACCCGGATCGGCGGCGACCAGAAGCTCCAACTGTTTATATCGTCGGCGATGACGCCCTGCCAACCCACGGCCGGCGGATCCCACGGCCACACGCGCGGCTTGAGCTTAGCGTAGACATCCTTTTCCACTTCCACGGGCTGGGCCAAGTCGTTGTACGAGTGATAGGCGATGGGGCCGTCGTCCATCCCGGTCTTGATCTCGATGTTGACTCCGGCTTTGGCGCCGGGAGATTCGACCAATTGATCTTTGTCGCGCCGCCAGATACTCAAGCCGAAGTTCACCTCGCCGATATTGATCAAATCGCCCATGTCGATCACCTGCGACAGCCAGCGCGCCCGGGGGACGAAACCGCGGCCGTACACTTCCAGCTCGGCCAACGCGTAGCGCGTGAACTTGGGTGGGGCGTCTGGAAGCACCCGCATGCGGAAGAAGCGCAGATATTGGAGCGGAAAGTCGATCGCAATAACGGCGTCGAAGTTTTGGTCCACCTTGGCCAACAATTGATCCAGCGGCAGGTAGTAGTCCGTCTCTTGCGTGCCGGCGACACCCGAGCGAAATTGCGGGGGCAGTTGGCTTTCGACGGCCACCTTGTCGTTGGTGGCTGTCAGCTCGTAGGCTTCGAATTTGTAGTTGGGTCGGTACGGTTCTTGGAAGAAGGGGTCGTTGCCCTCAGGCGGCACCAACTTGAAGTGGTCGGCGGGAATCTGCATGCCCATGTCGAGCGTATAGAACTCGCCCCAAATGCCCCCTAGTCCGCCGCTGCCCTGAAAGTCGCGCCCCTCGTAAAAAGTGTTGAGATTCCCGTCGATAAATTCCATCGGGTTGGAGACGTGGCCAGGCCGGGAGACGTCGCCGATTGCCCGCCAGATGCGGGGCATCCCCTCTTGGTAGTTGATGTCGATTGGCTGCCGGTAGCGCGTCCAGTGGCGTAGCTGGGTCACTACATTGACATCGGGCTTGAGTTCCAGCGGTTGGAGTGCGCCAGGGGCCGTGGTGTTATCGGCCATTAGGTTGATCAGCGTCTGCTCTTCCCAATCGAGGCCATCCGCGCCGCCGAGGCGGAATTGCGACACTTGCGCTCCAACCGCACAGACTTGGGCTACGGCCATGTACATTGCGGCCAAATAGAGCTTGTATTTCATGCCGGCCACCTCCTAAAACAGAAACGCTGCACGGCGAATATAACACAAAATAGCAGGTGCCTGTCAAATTATTAACTGATGGTACGCAGCTTTTATCCTGCCTGCGCTTCACCGCGCCGCAAGGCGTGACAAGCAGGCATCCAGCGTACCTCTCGGCGGTTCGGCGGAGTGCGCGGAAATGACGATTGAAGCTGGACCCTCGCCTCCGGCATAACCGCTGGATGACAATGGGGGCGGTAGGAAGCCGCAGACGATAACGACTGCGTAACGTCAGTTATTAAATCACCCCCAAAATATGACGTTCCACGTCATGCCGGTGAAATGATCGATGATCAGATAGAACCCGCCGGGCGTGAAATACCCCAAGATCATCCCCATGAAAAAGGGCCGCGTCTTCAGGTAGAGCCGCACGCCCCCGTATTTGAGTACGATCACCTTGATTCCCCAAGCGATGAACATATTGAACCACAAGTGATCCATGATCCAGATCGGCCCGATCACGTAGCCCAGCGGATGCAGCGGCCACCAAACGTAGAGCCAGCGTACGACCATCAACCCGGTCATAATCGTCGCGCCAATCCCCATATTGACCCAGCCCCAGCCGTAGAAGTCGGTCGGTGTGCGGAGGGCTTTTTCTATATAATTGTAGTTGCCGCCGCTCCAGATCCACAGATTGATCGCCCCGTATTTGTGGCTGAGCAGCATCACCATCCACACGGCCGCGCCCACGGCCACGACCAGCGCCAAGACGATAATCCAAAAGAGAGGCCGGCGATTGCGCCCCAACTCCTCCCCCAGCCGCAGACTATTGGCGCAGGAGACCATGACGAAATTGCGCCCGGTGGTCCACAGAAAGGTCGTTGCCAGCACGACTAGACCTTGGGCGCCAATGACCGACGAACCCACCGCGGACACTAAAATCCCCGCTGGTACCACCGGCGGCGAGCCGTCCGACAGCCCGCCCTCGGCCACCACCCGCGAATAGCCAAAGATGATGACGACTCCTAAGAAGAGAATGGCCAGCCCGAAGACCAGTGGCAGCCCAGCTAGCCACAGCCAGCCCACTATTATCAGACAAGAGACCGTCAGCACAATCAGGGCCGCGCGGTAAGAGAGGATCTCGTCGCTGTCGTCAATGCTATCGTCGCCTTTGAAAGCCTTGCGCCACACGCCCTTTAGATGCTTGCGCGCCGTCCAGATGCCGCCTAGAAAGAGCACGAGGATCGCGCCCATTGATTGGTAGGCCAAAAAGGGATCGCGTACCGCGTGGCCGGCCCCCCCCGTCTCGCTACTGAGTACGCCCAGAATGCCAAAAATGCCGCGCACCGCAAAAGAGAGCAGATTGAAAAACCACAGGCTGAAAGCAATATCGGTCTTGAGAAAATAGAAGAAGCCGATGATGTTGAAGCGCAGTGCGACATATAGGTCGGCCGTGCGGCGGAAAACTTGCACGTCCATGCGCACGGGATCGACGTTCTGGGCAATGGGGATGGTCTCGGGAAAGTAGTTGTACAACCCATGCAAAGTGCCCCAGAGCGCGGGGACGGCAAAACCGGCCCACATGACGGGGTTTTTAAAAAAGGGACTTAGCTTTTGGCCGTCTTCGCCCTCCTCGGTCATGGCCAGCGGCACCTGCATTAGCGGATAGATCAGCCGCTCGTGCTCGATCCACTGTTTGCGCAGGATCGCCATGAAGGAAATCATCATCGTGAAGAGGGCGCAGATGAAGGGCGTCCACACCCCAATGACTCCGCGCCATACTTCCCAAGGAATCGGTTCGTCCCTTCTACTGCCCTCGTAGAACTTGCGGACGGTCTCCAAGTCGTGGACCATCAGCCAGTCGGGGATATAGGGGTGGATCAGGTCCCGCCACTCGTTTTCGGCGGTGGCGTAGTAGAAAGGGTAGCTAATGGCACTGAGGAACTTGCCGACGAAGAGGGTTGGGATCGGCGAGGCCATCACCATCATGATATAGACGACTAGCAGTTCGCGCCGATTGAGCCCCAAGCGCGGGTGTACGAGCTTGAGCAGGGGGTTGATAAAAAGGCCCAGCACGAACAGGATGAATACCGCCCCAGGCATACTCGTGCCCAAGGCCATAAAGGAGCCGTGTAGATAGAGGGTACCGTAGGCGGCCCCGGCCGACACGCTGAAGGCCCCGGCGCATCCGACTAGCACGGATTTGACGGTAAAAGCCGGTCCTCCGTCTGCTTCCTTGGGCGCTGTCAGCTTGGGTTTCGTAGGCATAGTGCGAGAAAATCAGCCATAAAACTTGGCAACCAACTCGGCCGGCTTGCCATCTACCGTCGCCGGATCCAGCGCCTGTGCGCCGAAGACCACGGGAAAGGTTTGGCCGGTGTCCCGGGTGCGGGTCTCGGCATCCATATAGGTTGCGCTGAAAGCGCGGCGAGCCGACGCGGTGGAGTTGGTCCCCGAGCGATGCAGCAGAAAATTGTGCAGCAGAATGGCCTCCCCGGCCTTGGCTTCCAGGTCGATCACCGCCTCTGAGGGCGTGTATTGGGCCTCTTGCTCGGCGGGGAGAAAGTGCCGCTCGTTGATGATGCCGTGCTTGTTGCTGCCCGGCGCGATTTGCATGCAGCCGGTGGCCATGGTTGCGTCGTCGAGTGCCGTCCACACTGTGACGATGGGATTGGTGTCAATGCCCCAGCCGACGCCTACGTCTTGGTGCCAAGGCAGTTCGCGGCGGAGTTCGGGCGGTTTGTTCATAAACATCGAGCGGAAGACCGAGACCTCCTCGCCGATGTAGCGGCGGGCAATCTGGTGGAAGAGGGGATGCTGAATATAGGAGAGGAAGAGCGGGTCCTGCTCTAGGTCGTCGATGCGCCGGTACGCGAGCGTCTGCACTTGATTGCCCATGGTGCGGCGCACTTCGCCATGCTCCTCGACGACCTGCAAGCGCATGTGCTCGTAGCGGACGCGGCCCAGCATGATGTCGTCGATGCGCTGTTGCAAGGCGGCCAATCCGTCTGGGGATAGGACTTTGCCCAGCCGCAGGTAGCCTTGATCCATGAACTGCTCGTGGTGTGCATCGTCAAAGGTGGAAAGGGCTTGCATGATGCGGTCTCCTTTTTTTCGACAGGGTGTAGTCAATACTTCGGACCGTTTTTGGCGTTGTGATGCTCAAGGGTTTATCCACCAAGGACACCAAGGACGCGAACTTGGGACCGTTTTTGTGCCTTGTGTGGCTAATCATTAAAAAATGTCCGAACTATTGATTATACAAGGTCTAGGATGCGCACGGGCAACGCCGCTGCGATCAAGGCTCGTACACGGTCAAGAGTTGGTCGGCCACGACATCTTGCAGATGCTGCACAGTGCCGCTGGGCCAGCGAATTTCCACTTCATCTACGCGGGAGCGGTCTCCCAATCCGAAAAAGGGGCGCAGCGCGCTTTGGCACATGTAGCTCGATCCGGCGCGCACTACATCCCATCGCACCCAGTCGCCCGCGGCGACGCGCACTTCGACCCCGACTGAGTCCCCGACCAACTGCAAGCTCAAATAGTGCTGGGCATTGCCGCCGTCGTTGCGCAAGAGCGCGGCTGCTTGGTTGTTGTTGGCTACTGTGATGTCGAGGTCGCCGTCGTTGTCGTAATCGCCCATGGCCGCGCCGCGGCTCACTTGCTGCAACTTGAGGCCCGGCCCCACCTGATTGCTCACGTCGGCAAAGCGTCCTTGGCTCTCGTTGCGGAAGAGTTGGTTTTGCTGCGCGTACGTCACGGCGTCGAACAGGTGGATGTTGTCGTCGAGGTGGCCGTTGGCGACAAACAGGTCGCGGTCGCCGTCGTTGTCGTAGTCGATGAAAAGGGTGCCCCACGCGAGGAACTGCAAGCTGGGAACTCCCAGCCCAGACTGAAAGGTCACGTCGGCGAAAAACCCGTTGCCGAGGTTGCGGTACAGACTGTTGGTTTCCCACTGGTAGTTGGTGACGAAGAAGTCAAACCGGCCGTCGCCGTCGTAGTCGCCCACATCCACTCCCATGCCGGCCAGCGGCTTGCCCGCGTCGTTATAAGCGACCCCGGCCAAAGCGCCGATTTCGGCAAAGCGTCCCCCGTCGTTGCGGTAGAGCAAATTGGGGGTGCGGTCGCCGGCCGCGTACAGGTCGAGATCGCCATCTGCGTCGTAGTCGATGAAAAAGGCTCCTAATTCCTTGGCAGCATCTGGCAGCAACCCGACTTCATAGGTGACATCGGCAAAGGTGGCGTCGCCTTCGTTGCGATAAAAGATGTCGCGCTGCGGCTCAAAGGCCTCTGGCCCGCAGTACACCGCAATCCCACCGGAGCGGATACAGGGCTGGTGTATCTCGGGGCGAAACTTGGCGTAATTGGCCACGAAGAAGTCCAAATCGCCGTCTAAATCGTAGTCGGCAAAGGCCGCGCCCGTGCTCATCGCCGGATTAACTAGCTCTGGCCCGGCCACGCCGGTTGCGTCGGTTACATCGGCGAACCGGCCCGTAGCCTCGTTGCGGTAGAGGATATTGGGGCCGTACGCAGTGATGTACAAGTCCAAGTCGCCGTCTGAATCGTAGTCGGCTGCGGCACAGCCCAACCCGTAGCCCGAATCGGCTACGCCGGCTTGGTCGGTTGCGTCGGCGAACTGGCCGGTGCCCGCGTTGCGGTAGAGCGCACCCGGCCCGACGCTGTTGACGAAGTACAGGTCGAGCCATCCGTCTGAATCGCAGTCGAAAAAGGCCGCGCCCGAGCCCATGGTCTCCATTGGATACTTTTGCCCCTTAGCTCCATTCTGATGGCGAAAAGCGATTCCGGCCTCGGCCGCCACCTCCACAAACTGCACCTCGGCGCGACCCAGCGCGGTCTGCAGACATGCCAAGGCGGCCCCTAAGAGGGCGCACCGCGTCACGCGCGCTCGGAGTCCGTGGCGGCTTCGCTGGCCCCGCGGCCGGCCGCCATGTTGCGGATTCTCTGGGCCACGTCGCCAAAGCCTTTGTAGGCGACCGCGACGACAATGCCGTAAAAGAGGACGCTGGCGACGATAAAGACGAGTTGCCATAGGGCTTTCCAAGTTTCGACGTCCATAGCACTACTCCATTTCGCTAAAGTCTAGAGGGCGCGGCGGGTGCGAGCGCTGCGTGAGCGAGGCCACGACCAGCATGGCCAACCCGCCCAAGGCTAGGCTGGTAAGCCCGACGAGGTTAGAGTTTTCGACCAACGGCAACAAAAATTCGGGCACCAAGTGCTGGTTTTCGTTCATAATCAGGAAGTTGAGCGGCACCAGTGCGCCCAGTATCAGAGCGCAGTACGCACCCGGGGTATTGGCCTTTTTCCAATATAGCCCCAAGGCCACAGTGCCGACGCAGCCGGAAAAGTAGATGCTGCCGGTGACGTACATAAAGCGAAAGGCCGTCTCGGGAAGTTGGTAGAATGCACCGAAGATGGCCAGAAAGGCGGCGAGGATGACGACGATGGCCCGGGTCCAGTAGATCTCGCGCTCGCTCGACAGCCCGCCCCAAGTGCCGTCCGCCGCCCGCTGGCCGCTCGACTTGGCGAGCATGGCCTTAATCGGCGAAACCACATCGCGGACGATGACGCCGCTCCAAGCGAGTAGGTAGCTGTCGTGAGTGGACATGAAAGCGGCGAACATCCCGGCCATGAGCAGGCCGGCGATGCCGATGGGCAGGATTTTGCCGAGCATTTCGGGCATGGCGTAGTGGGGGTCGAGCGCGGGGTCGCCAAAATAGGCCAGCGCCGCGATACCCCAAAACATCGGCACCATCGCCCGCCCCATGACCGTGCCCGCCGAGATCCAGAATACGCGACGGGCCACCTTGGGGCTTTCGGCACTGAGAGGCCGCATCATTTCGGGTTGCCAGACCACGCCGACTAAGCCGACGCAAAATAAAAACAAGATCACTGAGATGCCGTAGTCGGGATTGGCTATGGGGTCGAAGCCGATGTCGCCTTTGTGGACCTCGACGGCTTGGACCATGGTGTCCCAGCCGAGTTGCGGGTGATTGAGAATGACATACGTGCCAAAGAAAAACCCCAGCGCCAGCAGCACGAACTGCGCGAAGTCCGTCAGCACCACCGAGACCATGCCGCCCATCAGCGTGTAGAAGACGACGATGACCAACATGCCGACCATGACGTAGTTGACGTATTCCTTGTCGAGGCCGGTGAAGCCAACGATGAACTTGCTGCCGAGAATGGGGAACAGCCCCATGTTGAGGGTGCCGGCGAGGGTGAGGATGATGCCGCCGAGCAGGCGTACGCCGCGCGTGTACTTGAGCTCGTAGAACTCGGGCACGGTCATCACCTGCAAATGGCGCAGGCGACTGACGATAAAGCCCGTGCGGCCGATGATGGCGGTGGTAAGAAGCGCCACGAGGCCAAAGACGAAGGGCACGAAGCCGTACTTAAAGCCCTCCTCGGCCATGTACATGACCGTTACTAGCCCGAGGCCGGTTGAGACCATCGTGGCGACGGCCATGTGGGTTTTGAGGCCGCGGCCGGCGACGAGGAAGTCGGAGATGCTTTTGATGGCCCCTCGGGCCAACGTGCCGGCGACGATGGTACCGCCGACATAGACGAGGACGATAGCGTAGTCGATCCAGCTCAGGTTCATGCGTACTCCTGTGGTGTTTTCAGTAGTGGAAAGGCGCAAACAGCCTGCCAATCTAACATGTTAGCGAAGGCATGTCACCTCGCAGGCGATTGACCTTCCAAGAGGCGGTTCATATACTTGCGCCGCGCTTCACCGCGCCGTTAGACGTGAACATCAACTACTTAAGAGGGATATGAATATGTTGCTGCGATTCATGCGCCGGTTGCCGCTGTTGGTCACAGCCCTGTTGTGGACCGGCTGCGCGGGCGATGACTCGACGCTGGGGCCGGACGAGCCGGACGGCGCGGGCGCGCTCGACGAGCAGGTTAGCGAGGTCTTTGCGGTTAGTTGCGCATTTTCGGGTTGCCACAGCGGCGGGGAGCCCGCGGCCGATTTGTCGCTGGAGGGCGACTTTGCCGCTCGCATCGTCGGCGTCGCCAGCGGCCAGCGGCCCGATCTCATGCTCGTCTATCCGGATAATCCCGATCGCTCATACCTGCTGCTCAAGGTGCGCGGCGACGACGAAATCGTCAGCCAGCAAATGCCGCCGGGCCGGGTTCTGCCCCCAGAGCAGGTGGAGATAATCCGCGCGTGGATCGCCAGCGGGGCGAAGGAGTGATCAGTGGTTAGTGGCCAGTGGCCAGTGGTTAGTGGCCAGTCCCTACCACTCCCCCGGGCGTGGAGGGGAAACTGCTCACTGCTCACTAACCACTGACCACTAACCACTAACCACTAACCACTAACCACTAACCACTACCATGCCCGTCTTTTCTCCATCGTCCTTAATCGAAACCAGCGCCTCCATTTTTGCCGCGGCTGGAATGCGCGCTGGCGAGGCGCGCGTTGTCGCCGAATTGCTCGTCGAAGCCAATCTCGTCGGCCACGACTCGCACGGCGTCATCCGCATTCCCCAGTACTTGGGCCAAGTAGAAGCCGGCGACATGGTGCCAGAAGCCGCTGTCGAAGTCGTTCACGAGGCACCAACACTTGCCGTACTCGACGCGCATTGGGGCTTTGGACAGGTGGCGATGAGTCGCGGTGTAGAGTTGGGCTTGGAGAAGGCGCGGGCTATGGGCATGGCCGCTGTCGCCGTCCGCCAAGCCAATCACATCGGCCGCCTCGGCAGCTACGTGGAGCGCATTGCCGAGGACACTGCTATCGCCCTGCTGTTCGTCAACGGCGCGCCGGTCTGTCGCATGGCCCCGTGGGGAGGGCGCGAAGCCCGGCACGGCACTAATCCAATCGCCATGGCGTTTCCGTCGCGCACAGGCCCGCCCGTCGTCCTCGACATGACCACGTCGGCTGTGGCCGAGGGCAAGGTGCGGGTGCAGCGCAATCGCGATGCCAAGGTGCCCGATGGCTGGCTGCTCGACGCCGAAGGCCAGCCGACCAACGATCCCCACACCCTGTACGCCGACCCACCCGGCACCATTCTGCCCTTGGGCGGCAGCCTCGGGCACAAAGGCTACGGCCTCAATGTAGCGGTCGAGCTGTTGGCTGGTGCGTTGGCCGGCGCCGGCTGCGTAGGCCAAGATCGGCCCTTCCGCAACGGGGCCATGCTGTTGGTGCTCGACGTGGAAAAGCTGGTGGGGTTAGACGCCTATTTCGCCGAGGCCGACGCATACATCGCGTTTGTCAAGTCCTCAGCCACTGCACCGAGAGTCGAGGCGATTTTGATGCCCGGGGATAGCGAGCGGGCGGTGGCGAAGAAGCGAAAGACGGAGGGGATCTTCGTGGAGGACGAGACGTGGGCGCAGATTGTGGCGAGTGCGGCGAAGGTGGGGGTTGAGGTGAGTGATGAGGGAACTTGCCGCTAAAACACAATGCTCGACACGGCCTTGGAAATCAACGCCAGCGCAATCGACGACATGCCGACCAATCCCATCCCGCACGAATAGCCGGCCAACAAAATTGGCGCATACGCTCGCCAGCGCGCCTCGCCAAAGCGCTTTTGCAAGTGATAGCGGCCCAGCAACGCGCCGATGAAGTTGGGCAGCAGAAAGTGCGGCCACGCGCCCACGCCGCCGATGAAGCCGTAGAACAGGGCGATCGGCCAGCGCAAGAGCGCCAGCGCGCCCAAAATCCCCGCACTGCCCAGCGCACCCGTGAGCACGTATTCCCAGCGAATGATGGTCTTGATCAGCTCGTTGCCCCCCTCGGCGAGCGTTGACTTGGCCCAGAACGCCTGCATGGTGGCGTGGAAGGGCCAAAACTTCTGCACGTAGGGATAGGCCGCCGAGGGAATCGGCCCGAGCTTCCAGATAAAAGACCAGAACACAAACGAGCAGACGAACATGATTAGCAAGGTTACGCCGGCCAGCTTGACGATGCTGCCGAAGTGAGTGCGGGTCAGTTCGAGTTGCTTGAAGGCCGCCGCTTCGTAGCCCCACTGGAAGAGCGGAATCGGCGCGAACCACACGGCCGCGCCCTGATAGCCCGACAGGTAAAAGGAGCCTTCGCGCAGATAGGGGAAGGACGCTCCTTGCGGCGAGCCGGTCAGGCCGATCATGCGCGCCCCGATGTACGAGTAAATCGGCGTCCACACAAAGCCGAAGAACGCGCTGATCCACCAAGGAAATTCCGGCACCAAATACCACACCAAGACCACGAAGCCGAGCGTGCTCACCGCCCAGATGCCCAAGGCGAGGGGAATGGGCATGTCGCCGCGGCCCTCGGTTAGACCCGCGTCCTCCCCGCGTTTAACCCCGCGCAAAGTCCACAGGGTCTTGCCCACCATGGCAAAACCCATCACGGCCACGACGGCCGCGCCGCCAATGGAGAAGCTGAGCCAGAAGTCGAATGAGTTGGCGATCTGAGTTGGAATTGCCGACATGCCCGGCTCCCAAGTGTGCAGCACGTCGTAGGCGTAGAGCACCGGATTGACGAGGATGTTGACGAGGAAGGCCGCGGCAAAGGAGCCGACCACGATCCAAAAGGGCAGGACAAAGCCGACCATGACGTGCCCTAAATCCGTGCCAATGCCCATGATGCTGGCCGGCAGCATTTCCTTGAGCGAGACAGTTAGGTCGATAAACGGAATCGGCAGAATAGTCACTGTTTCGGTGAAGAAAATGCCCGATATCGTGGGGATGACCACGTAGAACAGCCCCCAGACAATGCCGATAAAGGCCCCGACGCTAAAAACCTCCCACCGCCAGCCTTGGCTCGGCCCCGAGCTCTCGGCGAGAGCGGTCGCGCCGCCGGCCTGCACTGCGGCCAACGGGTACGGCAGGCGCTCGATATCGTTGGTGATGCGGAACAGCACGTAGCCCAAGGACAGGCTGTTGACCTTCTGCATTGCGATGACGGTCAGCAGCAGGGCAATGGGCTTGATCCAATCGGGGTGCAAAAAGGAGCGCCCCTCTAGGGCTTGTGAGCCGCGCGGAGGCACCACCCAGTCGGGGATGTACTGGTGCAAACCATCGGCTTGGGGCGATTGGATCAAGTACTGGTCCCAGATCAGCCCGCCAAAAGGCCCGCCGAACAGCTCGGCCCCGGTGCCCAACTTGCCGCCCATCACGACCAAGCCGCCGGCCACCCAGTAGAGAATGATCACCTCTTGGGTGCGCAGACGCGCAAAGGAGCGCTTGGCAATTTCGATGAAGAGGATGAGCGTTACCCACTCGGCGCCGCCGGCCATGCTCTGGCCGGTCACCAACCCCAAGTAGATGGCTCCGGGCAGCATGATGAAGCCGACGAAGAGCGCGGCCCACAAGGTCTTGACGTTGAAGCCCGGTTCAAATTTGAGGTCCGTGGGAATCAGCTCGGGTGATTCTTTGTCGTCTTGAGCCATGCGCTAGTTTCCGTATAGCGGGTGGCCTTGCCCGGGGAACCAAATCATATCGACGCAAAAGGACAGGCCAATCCCGGTGAAGTACCCGAGGATGAGGCCGATGAAAAAGGGCTGGGCGCGGTGGTAGAAGCCGATGCCGCCCGAACGCATAATAGCCCATTTGGCCAGCCAAGAGACGAAGATCGAAAAGACGATAATGGTCATTGGGTAGGAACAGATGCCGACCGGCATGCCAATGGGGTGTAGGGGCCACCAAGAGAAGCGGTAGCGCATAAAGGTCAACAGCCCCATGGCGCCCGCGCCGCTGACGAGGTGGGCCAATCGCGTCCAATCCGGGGTCTTGAGGTCGATTTTGCGCAGGCTCTCCACGTAGGGCACTTGCGAGCCTGTGCCGAAGATCCATCCCCCGTAGTTGTACGCGCCAAAAGAGTAGCCCATGTAGAGCGCGAAGGCCATGGAGACGACGAGGGCCACCAGCGCCGAGAGGAGGATGTAGAAGCTCAGCCAGCGGCGGTTGCCGCGGATGTGGCTGGACACCTTGGCGCTGTTGGCCGCGGCGACCATGAAGAAGCCCTTGAGCTCGTGGTGCCAGCCGTAGGACAGCCCCATGGCGATGTTGCTCTGCGCGGTGGCGTACGGCCCAAGCGCGTAGCCGACAAAGGTCTGGCCGACTAGCGGTGCGCGGCTGAAAAGCAGGCCGCCCTCCATGATGATGCGCGTGATGCCCACGTAGAGAACCAAGGTGGCCAAGATGAAGAGCGCGACCGTGGGCGGGTTCATTCCGGCCCGCCACATCGAGAAGGCGATGTAGAGCAGGGCCAGCCCGCCGCCAAAGACGATCATCCGGTAGGACATCAGTTCGTCTGTATCGTCGATGTCCGCATCGTTGTACACGGCTTTGCGCCAGATCGCGCCGAGGTGTCCGCGCGCCATCCACAGCATGCCGCCGACGAGGGCGATCAGGGCGCCGAAAGACTGCCAGCCGATGCCGGGGTGCCCGAGGGTGTACACGTCGCGGCCAGCAATGGTGTAGCCAAAGCGGTTGAACAGGCCCTGTTGCAGCATGGTCAGCACAGTGAAAAACCACATGCTAAAGGACACGTCGAGATTGACGAAGTACGTGAAGCCAACGATGGCCCAGTTGATATTCGTGTTGATGGCGGGAAATTCGCGGCCAATGCGGATGGGGTCGGAAAGATCGCGCGGGATGGGTGGAAAGGCCGGAGTAAAGTACGTGACCACATTCCACATAACCATGCAGAAGGGCAGGGCAAAGCCGAACCAGAACGCCTTTTGGCGGACGAAGCTGGGCCAGTTAGAGCCGCGCGGCGGGGCGATGAGCTGTTGGGGCAATTCCATCAGGGCAAAGGGCAGGCGCTCGTACTCGACCCACTGCTTGCGCAGGGCCGCGACCATGCACTGACACAAAAAGAAGATGGCCATCACCAAGCTGGTCCACCAAAAAAGCGGCCCGATCCAAGCGCCCCAAGGGATGGATTCGCCTGCGGGCAAGCCGTTGTAGAACCACTTGAGGGCAATCGCGTCGTTGGGCACCAGCCATTCCTCGATGTACTGCACTACTTTGCTCTGCCACTGATTCTCGGGCGAGGCAAAGTACTGGGGAGCGGCGACTACCGCGATCATGTACGTGGAAGTGCCCCAGGTGGGAATCGAGGCCCCCACCAAAGACATAGTGAAGACGAAGCCCAGCTCGCTAGTGCTCAGGCCGCGCACTTTTAGTAGGGCATTGAGAAAAACCAAGCCGGTAAAGAGAAAGACCACGCTCAAGGGCAGGTAGCTGATTGCCCACTGCGAGGACTTGAGGATGAACATGCTGTACGGGGCCCCGATGTTGATCAAGACCACGAGGCTCAAGCCGATGAGGAAGGCGCGTGCGGTCATGTCGGCTGCCCGGCGTAGCGCTGTCGGTCGTCCGTACTGGGAGCAAATTCGGACGGCACCGGCTCGCAGTACTCTTGGCGGCTCGCCGGCGCTAGGGTGCGCCACACGAGGAATCGCTTGCGCAGCACGTTGAGGATTTGGCTCATGCCCCCTCGATCTTCTTGCGACTCTTCACGGCTTCAAACCTCCATGGTGACCACATCGTATCGCGGAATGTGGCCATCCCGGGTCACGAGGATCAACTCTTCGGTTCGAGCTTGGGCAATCAGCAACCGATCAAATGGATCCCGGTGGTACATTGGAAGGATGCCGGCCTGCTCAGCGTGACGGAACGTCAGCGGAAGGTGAGTGAAACCCTTTTCCTCAACCAACCTCGACAGATTATCCGGAGCGACTAAGCGACCCTTTGCCCGCTTGACCGCGATTTCCCACCCGGTGATGGCACTAACGAAGACGTCATTGTGCGGATCGGCGATTGTGGCAAGGGTATCTTCGGCTAGTTGCTCAACATCGGATAGCCACCATAAAAAGGTGTGGGTGTCCAACAGTAGCTGCGACATCGCTAACGCTTATCTGGAAAAATTTTCGCGTTCTCAAGCAGATCCATGAGTTCTTCATCGGGATCGTCGAAGTCTGGAGACATCCAGATCTTTCCTTCTAGCCCACCAGGCTGACGTTCCTCCAGCCGATCCCGATACGGTTCCAGCCGCAAATACGGCTCGCCGGCCTTGGCGATCACAATTTCTTCCCCGGCCCAAGCCAACTTGCCTAAGCGCGAAAGTTGCGATTTGGCCTCGTGCATGTTCACCTTCGTCATTGTGAATCCTCCGATAGCTAAGTTAAGCTAAGTCTATTTTGTGGCGGGGCCTTGTCAAGGGCGAACGGCAAGCGGTCTAGCGAGCAGACTTTGGCCCTACACCGCCTGCTGCCCAGCCCCGGCAAATGCCTCTTCCACCTCGTCCTGATACCCTTGACGGATCCCCGGCGACAAGGTGCGCCACACGAGGAATCGCTTGCGCAGCACGTTGAGGAACTTGCGATTCATCCGCTGCCAAGAAGCCACATCGCCGCTGAGGCGCTCGATATGGGTCTCGATCTTGTAGATGTGGTGCTCGCCGGTGGGAGTCGCCAGCAGGCGCACCTTTTGGCTGATCCCTAGGTCGTAGGGCGCCAGCCAAGTGCGCATGGCAATGGCGTAGGACGGCCCCGGCCCCTCTGCGGCGACGGACAGCTCGACATTGCGGGCGATGAAATCGCCGATTGAGCCTTCGCCATACGCGGCGAAGACCGACTTGAGATACACGTACATGCTCGGCACTTCGGCCCCGGCGACCGTGAAGGGAAAGTCAAAGCGCCAGTGGCCGCCGATGGGTGGGGGGAGTTGCCATTGCCGCGTCACATCTGGGACGGCCATGTTGGCCGCCAAGCGCGCTGGATACAAGGTCGATAAATAGACCGTGCCGATGACGATGAGCGTAGCCCACACCGCAGAAAGCGATGAATAGTTGAGCGTCAGGCCAGCGAGCAGCCCGTATTGCAGCATGAACAGATGGGCAATTTGGCCCAAGGCGTAGCCAACCACCGCGCCAAAGGTGGCAAAGACTGCGGATTCGGCCAAAAACAGCAGGCCGATGTGGCTGGGAGCCAAGCCGACGACGCTGTAGATGCCGATTTCGCGCACGCGCTCATACACGGCCCCCATCATGGTATTGAGCACGATCAAGGCGGCGATGATTACCGGCACCAAAAGCTGGCCGGCCCCGCTTATTTGGGTGGATCCGATCGAGCTGTAGGCCACCACGCGATCGCCTTGGCCGACGAACAAGGTCAGCGCAACCCGCGACATAAAGGACTCCACGCGCTGGACGAATTCCGGGTTGTCCGCGTCTGCGGCAATGGCGATGGAGCGCAGACGGCCGTCCATGTCGCGGACGCGCTGGTAGGGCAAGAAGAGGGTGTTGACCACTTCGAGGTGGTTGAAGGTTTCGACCGCGGTGGCCGCCAAGGCGCGCGGATCCTCGGTGCTCTCGCGAGTGATTAGGCCGGCGTCTTTGACCGTATCGACGGGCGTTAGGCGTTCGCCATCGAGATCGACGACCTCTTTCAGGGCCGCGCTGTCGAACAGGCCGATGACCTGGTACTCCTCGCCGTAGAGCGCGATGGCAGCCGTACCCACATCCTCGGCCCCAATGCCGACGAGCGCGGCTAGGCTGTCGGGCAAAATGACGGCCTTGTCGTCGCCCGCGGCGAAGAAGCGGCCGGCCGAGAGGTGCGCGTCGAGGCCCGTGACCTCTGCTTCGGCTGGCTGTAGGCCCACCAAGCCGTGCGCGAAACTAGCCGCGCCGGTCGCGGTGACTGCAAAGTCGATATAGGCCCGCTCGGATTCGACCGGCGACAAGTACCAAGCGCGCGGCACGACCAAGGCGCGGTCGCCGAACGCGCTCTGCACGTAGTCCAAAATGGAATCCTGCATGCCGCGCCAAGCGCGATCGCGGATGAGGCCGCCCTCGTACAGAGGCGGGGTGTCGCGCGGTAGGCGATAGAAGTCGAGGCTGGACTTGACCGAAGTAAAGGAATTGACGGTAAAGGTCAAAAAGGTCAGGGTCGCGGCCGTCAGCGCGGTGCGCAGGCGGCGCTTGCTCAAGTTGGAGATGCCCAACAGCACGGCCGCAAAACCCGCGGCGAGGCGGCCCACGTCGGTCTCGTGCAGGCCCGCGGCCGCGCCCTTGCGCCGTTGCAGCAGCGCCTTGAAGCGCGCGACGACGATGCAGATGACGAGGACGCCCAAGGCGAGGATGACAAACGCGAGGAAGATGATGTACGGCGAGGTGCTCAACTTGAAGGCCGGATGGACGAAGCGCAAAATTAAAAACACGAGGACGAAGATGCCGACAAAGCCGGCAATTTGCCGCCGCACGTCCGGGAAGCCGAAGAAGAATCGCTCGCAGAAGAAGGCAAAAGGCAACAGGAGCGCGAAGTAGAAAATCACCGCGCGGACCGCGTCGTTGGCAGTAGCCTTGACTTCCGGGTAGATGCGGGCCTCCAGCCCGAGGGCGCGGCGGACCGCGCGCTGGTAGCCGGTGTAATCGAAAGCCGCGAGTTTGTCGCGGGCTTCGAGCAGGGCCTCCCGCGCTTGGTCGTGCATGGCCTGTACCTGTTCGAGGACGATGCCGTGGCGCACCATTTGTTTGATCCGCGCCTCGTCGAGGATCCAGATGTCGCGGGCCGCTTGCAATGCTGGGTAGGGAATGAGGCCTTGTTCGACCGGGAAGCCCGCGCCCTGTGCCCGCTCAATGGTCGCCAGATCGACGCGGGCCGGGTCGAGATCGGCGAACAGGGCTGAGTCCGCATTGGTGAGCATGTAGCGCACGCCGGCGAGTGCGCTCTCGCCGCCAAAGGCACCCTCGCCCGCGAGAATTTTGACGCGGGTGCCCGGTTCGGCGAACACCACGCCGGCCTGCACCACCCGCTCCTGCACTGCGCTTTGGTTTTCGATGTAGCTGAGGGAAAACGAGCGCGGCGGGGCGTCGTTGGTGCCGAGGACATTGACGCGGTCCATGGCGGATAGATAGCGCGGATCAACCACCTTCAAGAAGCTGAGGGCGCGGCAGCGAAAGAGAACCTGCAACATGCGGTTTTCCCACCATCCATAAGGCTGGATGCCCGGATAGGTTTTGTCGCCCTCCTCGCCGAGGTCGGGCGCGGAGACGATGCGCCCATATTCGTCGAGTTCAAAGGCTTGTACTCGGTTGGCAAAGCGGTTGCGCACGATGTCGAACTTAAAGTAGCCTGTTTCGTCCCCATGCGTGACCATAAGGGTGCGTACGCCAGCTACGGAGTTGGGGCCGGGCTGGAGATAGGTGACGAGGGCTTGGGGCACTGGGGCCTTGGGCACGGCAAAATTTACGTCGCGGTCGAACCAGTAGATATTGCCCTCTAGGCTGTGCCCCCAATCGCGCAGGGTCAGCTTGGTGTCGTTGAAAAAGTCCGGGTCGGAAGCGGCTTTGAGCAGCAGTCCGGCTATGGTGCGGGTCTGTTCGGCGAGGTTGTCGAGCGCGACGAATTCGAGCCGATCGAGGGGCGTATCGATGCGCTGGCGCAGTTGGTTGGGCGTGACGAAAGAAAGCGCCTCCTTGCCCACGAAGGCCGCCGCCTCGCTGTCGAGGGCCAGCCGCACGGGCATGAAGTTTTTCCACACCCGTTTCTGCGGAGCAATAGCGTCTTGGTAGCGAGTCGAGTCGGCGAAAATCTCGCGGTTATAGCGAGCAAAACGCGAGGCGTAGTGCGCCATCAAGTTCTTCTGATAGTCGTCGTTGCGCCAAGCCGAGTTGTAGAACGTGCCCATGGTGAAGCTGCCAACCCGGGGGCTGTGGCTGGCCAAGTCGAGGCCGACGAAGAGGCGGAAGTCGATGCGCTCAGCGGGTGGGATCTGGTCGCGGAAATGCTCGCTTTTGCGTGCGTGGCGGTAGAGAAAATCGTTGACGCCGGCCAAGCCCTGAAAATGCCCGGGAGTGGCCAAAAAGAGCACGGTGTAGCGGGTGCCTTCAGCGACGAGCAGACGCGCGATTTCGAGCAGCGCGGCCATGCCGGTCGCGCTCTCGGCCCCCGGGGCTAGGGCGGGGACGACCGAGATCGCATCGTAGTGAGCTTGCAGGACGATGATTTGGTCGCCCCACTGCTGGATTTCGCGGCGCTGGCCGCGCGGCATGTCCTCGGCCAAGCCCGGGAGGACGGCGAATATATTGCGCGCCCGGATCTGCTCCCAGTCCATGCGCGCTTTGAGATGCACCTCGGCATTGCCGGTGCTCGCTTGCTGCCGCAGGACTTCGGCGTCGGCCGCTTCTACCCAAAAGCGCGGGATGTCCACGGGCACTTGGAGGAATTTCTCGGCGGCCTCACTGCGCGTGACGCGGCCATCGTCGTACAGCAAGATAGCCTGCGCTCCCAAGGCCCGTGCTTCGACATGGGCGTTGCCCGAGCCAAATCCCATCAGCGCGATGCTGCCCGCTAGCCGCTTCCCGTCCATCTCGGCCAAGCGGCCGCGCCCCAAGTCTATGAGGTGGCCGGAGATGCCGCCCGGCGGCAGGGACGGTGGGCGCACGTGGTTGGGCCACAATCCGTAGATGGGGATGGTCGCGTCCGAGCCGGCCAAGCGCAGCCGACCGCCGCGATCTAGGGGGACGGAAAGGGGAAAAAATTCGCTGGTGACTTGGAGGCCGAGGCCGCGGAATTCCCCTTCGATATAGCGGGCTGCGTTCGCGGCCCCCGCATAGCCGGTGATTCGAGACGAGTCCGCAGTGAGGATGCGGAGATGCCGCTCTAGGTCGGCAGCGTTTATTTGCGCGACGGCTTCGCGCAGCGAGGGTGCTTGGTTGGTGGGCGGAGATTCGCGCAGCGGTACCCAGCCAATGGCCCGTTCAATCCAGCGCGAAATCGCAGCCGGATCAAAGGCCGTGACCGATAACAGGAAGAAGGCCGCGGTGGCGAACAGGAGGAATTTGGTCAGCATTGATGAACGGGTGCCGGGCAGCGGACAGAAAAAGAGGCAGGCCGCGGCCTGCCCCTAGGCTATTCAACTGGACCAACCCGGCTAGTTGGCCGCCAACTTGTCGATGTTTTTGACCTTCTCAATGTCGCGTTTAAAGCGGAAGCGGAGGTCAATGGTCTCTATGGGTTCGTTGCGGAAGTCGTAGCGCAGCCCAAACTCGGGAATCTCAACGGTGATCTCGGCGACGTCGTCGTGAATTTTAGAGAAGACCACGTAGCCCTCGACCTCTTGCCCCGAGAAGCAAAACTCGTCGTCTGGGTACTTGGCTTGGGTGTAGATAGCGTAGCGCTCGTTGTAGCGCATATAGCCCAAACCGTTGAAGGCCAGTGGGAAACGCCTGAAGTACTCTTCTACGTCATAACTTCCCCAAGGATAATAGTGCCGCCCATTTGCCGACTCCGCGGTTACCATCAGCGGGTCGAACTTGACCTTGGGGTATTCATAGTTTTTGACCGCGATCTTGAAGATGGACAAGCGCTGCGGCGACTTGCCCGTACGCGGATCAATCCAATTGCCATAGGTGAACGGATTGGACGGTAGTTCGTCGGCCGGACCACTGGCGTTGGTGGACTCGGCCGGGTACTGGCGGTTGATCTCCTCATCGGTCATGGGCCGCACGGACACTTCGAGGCGGTTCTGCACGAAAGTGACCGTGCCATCGTCGAGGATTTTCATGCTCGACCCTTGAATATCGGTCTGTTGCTGGGATGCCTCTAAGGGCTGAAACAGCCCGGGGACTAGGTAGTGGCCGCAGCCCAACAAGAGGGCCGCAGCGGCGAGGATGGAAATTTTTTGGTAAGCGTACATGGAATACTCCTCTCTGACGGACTTATCGCTCGACTGGATTTGCAGCCTGTCTCCGCCGGGATACAAATTCCCCAAACGGTCCTTCCTCCACCGCGATGACCGCAGCGTATTTCTCGCGCAGTTGCTCGATGTAGCGGTCGAATAGGGGCGCGGCTTGGGCGTCGCGCAAATCGCGCGCGACTTGCGTTTGCAATTCTCGCTCGAGCGCGTTCGAGCGGGTGTAGCGTTGCGCGTTGGCCTCGTAAAAGGCGCGTACCTGCGTGGGGTCAATCTGGATGTGGGCGAATATCTCTCGCTCCCACAAGGCTTGGATCAGCTTCTGTTCGCGCACCTTTGCGCGGCGCGGCTCCAACTCGGCGTAAAAATTGTGCTTGTGCGCCTCCTGCGGCAGGATCTGGTCGGCGACAAAGGCCCGCGTCACCTTGAACCCGAGGACGCTGACATCGGCCGGCAGCGGCTCGGCGTCTGCACCGAGCCGGACGAGGGCCTGCTGGTAGTCTGCCGCACTCCAGGCACCCGCGACACTGCTGACCAACCGCACTTCCGGTCGCGCCGCGCCCGCGGCGACCTGTCGCAACGCGGCCGTGTCTAACTGCACAGCGTACTGATTTGTCAACTTCTCCAGATAGGCCAAGTTCGCCTGTTGCTTCTTGTGTCGGCTTAGGGCCGCTTCCACGAGCGGGCGGCGGTCCGCCAACGCGACTTCGCGTTCAGCAGCAATGGTTATTACCCAATACTGCCCGTTGGTTTCCACCAACTCAACGTCTCCCACCTCGCGCAGGAAAAGGGCGGCCACCCGCGCGTCGTGCGCGTTGAGCGCGTTGAGCCACCCGCTCTCGCTCCACTCCCCGGGCAAATCCGCTCCATCCTGAGCTTTTCTGAGCATCTCCATGGCTGCGGCCCGCTCGCGCACGGGCAAGCGACGCAGGCGAATTTCGCGTGCCGCGCCCGATTCGGCGAAGAATTCTGCAAGCTCAGTTTCCGCATAAGCCAACTGCTGGCCCATTTCGCGCACGAGCAATGCTTCGACTAGCTCCTTGCGTTCCCAAGCCGCCACTGCACTGGCGACCGCTTCGTCTAGCCCTTGGGCGCGGGCTTCGAGCAGCAGGAGCTCCTTGTCGATGAGTGCCTGAAATTGGCGTCGCCAATCCGCGAGAGTCTGGGCTTGGCTACCGGCGGGTAGCTTTTCTAGGGCAGCGACAAAATCCTGCGCGCTAATCTCGGCCTCACCCACTCGGGCGAGGATCGCCGACGCGCTTTCTGGCGGCGCGTCGGCGCAGGCTGAGAATCCCAAAGCGAGGAGGGCCACCTGTGGCTTTAGAAGCTCCATCCTCTTCTTTCGGCTGGTCGGCCACCCAAACGCTCTTCCTCTTGCCCGGCATAGATCTCGATGAAGGCAATAGTATTGCTCACGTCTTGGTCGGTGAGGTTGGCGAAGTTGATGTCGTTGACCTGAAAGCCAACGTTGGATGTGACGCTGTATCCTAGGTACTGCACCCGATTGGTGTACTGCACGGTGAACACTTTGCCGATGAAGTCGTCGATATATTCGGGCGGCAGCGGGTCTGGAATCGCCTCGGCATTGCGAAAGATTATGGCTTCCACCCCGACCTCGACGCGGCTTCTCGTCAGCACCGGGAACACGGCGGACAGGGAAAAAATTTCGCTTAATTCGTTGATCTCAAGCTGGACAGTGCGCGGTTGGGTGCGCTTGCGCCACATGTTTTTCCAGCGCGGGATCAAGGTGATGTTGCGCCCGATGGGAAACGGATAATCCGCCTTGTTGATCACGCCAAAGAATGCGCTGTCGCGGAGACGCTCGGCCGCTTCGTCGCGCTGCTTGAAGTGATCGAGGCGGAACTTGTTGGTAAAGCTCAGGTTGCCACGGGTGTACTTGTAGCCGACGAAGCTCTGATTGACGATGGTGTTTTCGGTGATTCGGGGATCGTCAAAAGGTTGCAAGCCGCCAATCGAGCCAGGGCGCTGCACCCATTGCAGTAGGTTGTCGGCAATATTGTCTTCGACGGACTTGAGCATGTGGACGACCTCAAACTTGCCCGTCCTGGAGATGTCGCGCACCGCGCTGAGCAGCGCGAACACGGCTGTTGACCGCTCTTGGCCGGCGATCAGCCACTCGCGATTGCGGCCTATGGTAATATTGATACCTGGATAAATCTCGGCCCCTCCGTACACATTCCAGCCGCGATGGCCCTTGCGGTAGGGGTAGTCGGCTTCGTCGTCGTTTTCAAAGCGGTCCACCACGGTGTTGTGGTTCATATCGACGCCGAAGAGGAAATCGGGCGGGTCAATGTAGTGGCGCAGAAACGGCTCTTCGTAGTCCGGGGTGAGGTTGGAGTTTTCGTTGAAGTCCGAGAGCAGGTCGTTGTTTTCGTCGAGGCCGGGGAAGACGGCGTTGTCGCCGCCCCCACCGCCAAAGCGCGGCCAATCGACGAGCTGGTCTTGATCGTCGTTGTCGTCAATGTACTCGAACCAATTCTGCCGCTGGTTTTCGTAGTCCACGACATCGTTTTGGTCGGTGATGTACCCACGCGTGGTGTACCCGTAGTCCATGCTGAACGCTTCGCCGTAGCCAAAGTAGCGGCCCGTGCGGCGCGTGGCGTTGACGAACCAAGCATCGGCCGTGCGGTCGCTCTTTTTGAGGTTGCCCAGTTTCTGGATGTTGATGTTGGGATAGCGCTGAAACTGGGTGTTGCGCGCGAATTCGCCGCGCACCTCCATGCCCCACATATCCTCGATGACCAAGTCCACGCTGGCGATTTGGTTGGCCGAGGGCAGCCCGTAGTCAAAGCGGACGACGCGCTGGTTGGTGTTATCGCGCACATTGCCTTCGGAGCGGGTGACCAGCAAGAAGATGGGCTGGCCGTTGATATTCGTCTGCAAGTTGGAGGTTATCTCCACTCGGTAGTCGTTGGAGAGCACCATGGCAAAGCTGACCTTTTGCACCACCAGCGGATCGGGGACTCGGTAGCGGAGCAGGATCGGGGCCTCTTCAAGGGCTTCGAGAAAGCCCTCGCGCTGGCGACCACCCTCAATGGTGGGATTAACCGAGGTCTCTTGGCCATCGACGATCATCTGTGCCGAGAAGAACAGGGCACCAGAGCCATCGCCGGGCGAGTCGTCGGAGATGCGAACGGTTATTTCAGTGACATTGCCCGAATTTTGGCTGCTGGTCAGCAAGCCGGCGCGCGAGTTTTCCGAGAAATTGCTGCTCGCCGAGCCGAAGTTCGTATTGACATAGGTGACCCCTAAGCCCATGAAGTCGCCGATTTGGGCGGCACCGCGCAGGCCGACAAAGTTGGTGAAGTCCGTGTCTTGCACTCGGTTGGATCCCTGTACGGCTCGCACTGGCTCATTGATGCGCGACAGCAGCACGGTGGTCTCGTACTTGTCGGACGCAAAGTCCCACTGGACGCCGTTGAAGCGCGAACGGCTGAAGGTCAGCGGGGTCAGGGTCGTGCGGATTTGGTCGCCGATGGTCAGAGCGGAGTAGTACTGGCCCTTGGAGTCCGCGGCTACGATTAGGTTTTGGAACCAACTGCTGAATTTCTGGTCTTTGAAGACCGCGCTGCCGAAGGCCAGCGGCTGCTGCTGACGCCACTCGTAGATGCGCCAGCCGCGGGTGATCCAGTTGCCGAAGATATCGTACTGGCCCGTGCCCTCCAGCGAAGTGCGGACGTAGCGCTGATACGGTTCCTTGGCGTAGTTGGTGTACTTGTAGCCTCCCCAGTGGTAGATGTAGTAGAGGTCTTGGGGCACGTACCACTTGCGCAGAGTCGGGATCAGCGGGTCGAAGCCCTCGATTCTAACCTGCGAAGTGGCACCGCGCTCGCGCCCTGGAGTTGCCGCTTCGACGCTGGACGCCGCAACGGCCAGGACGAGCAAGGCAACCCCCCAGAACATAACTTTGTGCATAACAACCCTCCCTTAAAGCGTTTTTAAGTAGTTAGCTGGCCACTAACCACTAACCACTGATACATCAATATACTACGGCAATGCTCCGCATCTGCGTGGCGACGCCGGCGTCGGTAGCAGCCTCGAGGCGAAGCAAGTACATACCCGGCGGCACGGCACCAGCGTCGTCGCGACCATCCCAGCTAACTTGGTTGGGGCCGGAGCGATCGCGGGCTTTGTAGAGGTGATGCACCGGCCGACCGCTCAAGTCGTACACGACGACCTCGACCTCGACCTCGTGAGTCGCCTTGAGCAGGATGTAGTCGAGGGTGATCTGGTCGTTGATGCCGTCGCCATTGGGCGTGATTACCGCGGACGAGAACACGACGCCGGTAAAAAGCTCGTCGTCGATGCGGGCGCTGACGACGAGCGTGTTGTCGGCGACTTCCTCGGCCGCATCGCCAAAAGCGATTCGCTGCGGAAACGCATCGGACTGGCTGTCGGCGATCTCGCCGCGAAATTCCGTGCCAGAGACGGTTACCAAGCTGGCGAAGCGCACTGCGACTTCTTGGCCGCTGCGGGTAATGCGTTCGTCGGGGAAGCTCACCTGTAAGCGGCCCAAATCGGACGCCGAGGTGAAGTTGTCAATCTCGACCCCATTGACGCGTACGCCCGTGGCGCGGGCTGCAAACGGAGTGTGGATGATCACGGTGTCGAAGCCGCGATTGCCGCTTGAGACGACCGAGCGCAGGTGATAGGTAAATTCGCTCTCCTGACCGAGGGTCGCCGTGGCTGGGCTGATTTCGGCAATGACCGAATCGGCGAGGGACGGCACCGTGTAGTTGAAGACCACCGAATCGATGACGGCTTTGTCGAGCAAGCTGTTCGACAGGAGCTTGAATTGGAACTGGAGGTAGCGCCGGTTGTCCGGAGAATTGATCGAGGATTCGAGTAGTTCGGCGTAGGGCGGGGACCACGCACTCCAGTCGCGGTCGTTTTCGAGGATGACGCCTGCATACGAGGGGTCGAGTGTGCGGTCGAAATCCGCTAAGGCCACTTCCTCCAATTCCCCGGGAATGCCCGTCTGGCGGAAGTAGAGCGAGTCCGTGACGACGAAGCCGGTCTTGGTGCTGAATTGGGCTTGAGCGCTGCCGTCGATGCGGCTATATACATCGACCGGCCCGAAGTTAGCCGCTTCCCCCAGATCAATCACTTGCGATATGTACTGGGCAAAGGGCGTGACACCGACGCCAAAAACTTCGAGGTCGCCCATCTGGAAGCCGCGTTCGCCCGTGCTACGCAGCCTGAAAAAGCGCACCTGCGTCGGCGGGAAGCTTAGGTCCAGCTCGGGCAGGCCGTGCGAGCGATCTTGTGCTATGAGCGCGTACACGGGATTGCCGCCGACAAAGTTGAGCGAATCGCCGTCGTTGACATAGAACTCGTAGCCGCGCAGCGAGCGCTCGTCATCGTTGAGGACGCCGCGCCGAAAATAGAGGCGATGGAGGACAAAGATGGCGCCCATATCGACTTCGAGTTCGGCCCCGTTGGGGTTGGTGTACACGCGCCAGCCCGTGGTGTGGGAGTCGTCAATGAGTTCGTTGATTATCTGATTGGAACGCGCCGCGGCCGTGCGCACCGAGGTGGTCGCGCTGCCGCCGAGCTCCTTGATGCGCGGCAGGATGTTTTCCTCGGGATCGGCCTCTAGGGGCGACAGACCCCCTTCGTCGGTGACTTCGAGTGCGTTGAAGACGAGCGAGTTGCGCTCCCACTCCAGCCCATCGCCGCCTATTTTGAGCCGTTCCGCGGCTGTGGCCGGAGTGCTGCATCCCATCGCTAGGCAGGCTAATGCGAGTGCGGCACGGGTCATCGCTGTTCCTTTTTGCTGTAATAGTGGCAAAAGCAGGCTCCCTCAGTAGGCCACCGGCACGATCCGCTGCACCGTCTCGGTATAGGAGTCGCCGGCAATTTCGATCTGCGCTAGATAGGTCCCTGGTCGCACGAGATCACCGGTGTGGTCGCGGCCATTCCAAGTAAAGCGATAGCGCCGAGCGAGCCCATCGCCGCTGTCGAGAACGCGCACTTTGTGGCCGGCCAAGTCGTAAATGTGGACCCGGATTGGCCGCGGCGTCACTAGCTTGAGCGCGTCGAATTCAATGACCAGCTCATCGCCGGCCCCATCGCCATTAGGCGTCAGTACGCGCGGCGCAAGGGCGACGTTAGTCAGTAGGCGGTCGTTGACCGGTAGTTGCACTGAGATGGATTCGCTCGGCACATCGGTTTTGGCGTCGCCTTGGTCGACGAGTTGGCGCACGTTGGTGCCGAGGTTGCTGTTGCCGAGGAAAAGATCGAAGCGCGTTTGGTTCTGGTAAATGGTACTGCTAAACGAAAGCTCGATTAGCGCCGAGCGGCGGACTGTGGTCGGTAGATCGACGACAAACCCCTCGGCGACCGGGGTGATTGTGCCCTCCACTGGCTCGTCGCCCAACTTCAGACTGGTGAAATCAACGGGCACGGACGCGGTCATAGTCAGGCGGTCAAAGCCCTGCGAGCGCCCGCCAAAGATCGGCAGGACAAAATACGTAAAGTCCTTTTTGACGCCCGGTTCGACTTGACTGGGAAAGACCTCGGCACGGGTTTCGAGGGCAATGGGATTTTCCACGTTCAAGTGTAGGGCGTCAATCGACGGTGCCGCGTTGGGGTCGTCTGAGATCAGGCGCAGATCGAGCTGGGCATAGCGACGCGGCGAGGGCGAGCTAAAGAGCGCGCCGGAAGTCACGTAAGGGTCGCTCCAGACGCTCCAGTCCGAGCCGACGGAAATTGTGGTTTCGGTTGGCCCGCGCAGGCTCTTGGGCGTCTTGTTCCACTTCCGCTCGGTGATCTCTTTGCCCTTCTTGTCGAAGTAGTGAATACGCTCGACGACTTCCCCGCCAGTGCGGCTGCGCAGCTCGATGCGCGTGCCGGGCGGAACATCGGCGTCCCACTCGACCGAGGTCAGGGCCTTGGCTTGGCCGAGGTCGAGGATCGGCGAGGTGAACTGCAACTCGGCCGGAAAGCCCTCGCCGTAGATCTGGAACTCGCTAATCAGGGCGAAAAGGCGGTAGGTGCCGTGGGTGCCGGTGCGATCGCCGCCGTGGCGGGAGGATGGGAAAAACTGCTTGATGTAGCGAATTTTCTGCAAGTCGAATTGGTGGTCGAAGTTGCGAATAGTCGTCTCGTTCAGCGGGCTGTCGTCAACAAAGGCGATCTCGTGGAAATTTAAGGTGCCGTCCGGGGCGATCGATCCGTCGGAAGCGAGGAGCTGGTACCAGAAGAAATTGGCGTAACGACTGCGAATCCGCGACGGGGCACCGGCCGGCTCGCCGATGATGCGGATCTGGTCGATCCAGTAATGGGCCCCTAGATCGAAGATGATGCGATTGAAGATGTCGAAGCCGGTCTGGGTCTGGTGATAAGTCTGCATGCCCCAGTTGGTTACAATATCGCCGTCAACCATGTTCTCGCCGCCGGAGAGCACGGCCTGCAAGTCGGTGACGAGTTCGATGTTGCCACCGCGCTCAATGATCCCGAGGGAGATGTTGTCGCCGATAGTGGAAGCCGAAATCTCGGCTAGGCCAGCTTTCTCGACGAACTTGGACAGTTCAATGCGAATGATGCGGACTAGGCCCGAGGATTCTTTGAACTCGCGGACGGTGCCCTCGACAAAGCCGCCGCTAATGTCGTCCGAACCGGACGCGCTCAAGCCGAGGGTGCGCTGGCGGGGGTCGAGGACGAGCGTGTGGCTTTTATTGAAGCCAATTGCCTTGGAGAGACCGTAGCCCAAGGTGCCTTCTACGGGTACTAGTGCGTTGGTAAAGAACTTCTCGCCGCTCGACAGTAGGATGTTGAAAAACTCAAAGGGCGGCGCGGAATTGTCGAAAGTGATGACGATCTCGGAGGCGGTCACCAGGCGGCCCAAGTCGAGTTCGATATAGGCGTTTTCAAGGCCATCGGCCGGGTCGGGCGACCAGCTAGTCGTCGGATTGCCATCTATGATGAGGCCGGCGTCGCGGGCGTTGCTGCCGACGCGGCGGATGCCGCCGCCAAAGCCCTCGGCATTGCGCACGGCGTCGATGTTTTTGCGCACGGGCACGGGCTGGATGCGGCCGGTCGCTTGTAGCTCCACGGCGCGGACCGGGTACTCCCACTCTTGCCAAGCGGATCGGGTGTCAAACGAGACGCGCTCGCCAAAGGCGAAACTAGCTAACGCTATAACGAGGCCTAGTGCGCGAGTGATTGTCATAGCCATGTTCCCTTAGTCCGTCTTAAACATTGATCTGCCATAGTAGGCTGGCTGCGTGCGCTCTCAGTACGCCAGCCCTACCAGCAGCGACCGGTCCTCAGAGCCGGTATCCGTATCAATGGAAAGCCGCAGGATGTAGAGCCCAGGCGGCGGGGTGGCTCCGTTCTCGTCCAAGCCGTCCCAAGTCACTTGCTGCGGCCCGTTGAGCGTACCGCTTTTTTGCAAGTGCCGCACTGGGCGGCCGGCGAGGTCGTACACGATTAGGTCGGCGGGCACCTGCGAGAGGGCGCGCAGCAAGATATAGGACACCCGTAGATGGTCGTTGACTCCGTCGCCGTTGGGGCTGAATATCGGTGGGTCGGCCCCCAATTCGAGGATGAGCTCTTGGCGCAACGCGCCCTGGATGGATAGGCGGTCGGCTTGGACTTCGGGGGAGGCGTCTCCGGCCACCACGTCTTGGCCGAGTTCGCCCGTTTGGCTGTCGAAAACCTTGGCAAAAAAGGTGGTGCCATAGACGGTCACCATGGCCTCGAAGCGGATGCGCAAACGCTGGCCCGACTCGGTCACTCGGTCATCGGTCAGTTGGATGGCCAGCTTGCTCTCGTCCTGTGCATCCTCCTCTGTAAAGGATACGGATATCCCGTCTAGCTCGACGCTGTTTACCTCGGCCTTAAAGGGCGTTTTGATCTCCACGCGGTCGAACCCGTCGTTGGCCGGGCCGAAAGTCGAGCGAATGTAGTAGTCAAAGGTGTTGCTCTCGCCGAGGGTGACCGTCGCTGGAAAGACTTCGGCCGTCAGCTCTTCGGCCAGCGTCGGGACCGAATAGTCAAAGGCGAACGAATCGACAAAGGCCGACTGGCGGGCATCCTCGGACGAAAACAACAGGCGGAACTGGACGTAGCGGCGGTTGCCCGGGGATAGTAGCGCGCCAAAGAAGTCCTCGTATGGTGCCGACCAAGGGCTCCACTCTTCGATGTTGTCGATAATCGCACCCTTGTTGGACGAGGTCAGATCGTCGTACTCGGCGGCCGCTTCGGGCGAGCCTATCGGCAAGATAGGCTCTTCCTGCCGATCCTCGCCCTCGAAGACCTCGGTTTTGCGATAGTAAATTTTGGGGTCGGGCACCGTGCCGGTGCGCGTCTGCAATACCACATTAGTCAAGGGGTCGAAGCGGGTCTGCAAGCGAATTTGGCCAAAGTTAGCCGCCTCGCCGAGGTCGATGACTTCGGAGAGATAGCTGCCGGTGGGCGCGAAGCCATCGCCAAAGACCTCGACTTCCTCGACGATGAACTCTTGGCCCGAGCGGCTAATTAGGCGGATGAAGCGCACGAACTGGAGGGGGATGTGGGCGTCGATATCCGATTCGCTCTGTTCGAGATTTGCGCTGACTTGGTTGATGAAGGCAATCGGACGGTCCTCGCGCAGTTGCTCGGGATTGCCGTCGTGAACAAAAAGCTCATAGGCGCGGAGAAAGATGTCGGGGTTGCCCTGAAAGCGAATGCGGTTGATCGGCAGAATCGCGCCTAAGTCGATCAGCATGGAGGTGCCGTCGGGGCGGCGCTCGCGGGTGACGCGCCAGAAGGTCTCAGCATTGCCGTCGGTGAGCAGGCCGGTCAGCTCCTCGCGCGACTGCGGCGAGGAGATGGTGCCACCTCGCCGCTTTAGAGTGAGGATTTCGACGGCATTGGTGGTCGAGTCCACCACGGCCGGCAGCAGGACGGATTGGTCGGTGGTGAGTCCGGTCAGCTCGCCGACATCGTCCCATGCAAAGCCAGAGCCTCCTGCGGTCCACACTTCTACAGCATCGGCCGCCCTAGCGCCCAACAGAATGCAGATCAACAGCCTAAATCGCCATTTGAACATAGCGCGTGTCGCCTCTTGCCCCATAGACAAAATAAGGGGAGGGGAACGCGTTCCCCTCCCCTATGTGCAATAAACGTAACGTAAGACGAAAACTGCCTAAAGCCGATTTAGAGTTCTTCGCCTACCAGCGACTTGATTTGGCCCCAAGAGCTTTCCTCGACCGAGGTGTCCACTTCTTCGATCCCCGTCAGGAAGATGTCGGGCATGCCGCCGCTGTTCATAAACTGTTCGGCCATGCTGTACTGGGCCTGCCAGAAGAAACCGTTCTCGCAGCAGTCCTCAGAGAGCGGATCGTTGCCATTGGCGTTGAGACCTTCGTCGGCATCGTCAACCGAGATCGACATGCCGATGGTCTGCTCGGCCGCGAGCGTCCACACCGTGCTGGCGTCCGGGCCGCCGCTGATCGAGATCGGGTCCATCAGTTCGGCGCTGAACTCGTAGTAATACTCTTGACCTTGATTGACCTGACCGGCATCGACGAAGTCGGTGTGGGTCCACCAGAAGTTCAGGGCGTCTTGCTCAAAATTGCCCAGCGCACCGTTGTACATCTGGACGCGCGAGAACTGCTCGGAGAAGCTCAGGCACATCTGGTAGGCCGGCTGCAAGTCTTGGTCGTTGGGCGCCGAGTACGGGCCGCCGCCTTGGTTGTCGGGATCAAAATGCACTTCGCAGTTGTCGTCGCGGAAGGTGCAGGCGGGGTTCTTATCGACGATCAGGAAATCGTCGTGAACGTGAATCATGGCGTGAATGCGATTGTTGGCATCGCTCCAGCCGATGATCAGGTCGATAAACAGGTCATCGGCGTCGTCGGCACCGCCGGTCAGCGGATTCATGTCTTCAATGGTGACCTCAAAACTGCGATCAACCCAAGCCCAGTCGGAATTGTCTCCATCGATGGTGGGCAGGGCGTTGCCGGGGATACCCACGGCAAAAAAGAGCGGTACTTCAGCCGGCTCCTGCGCAAAGGCAGTACCAGCGACGAGTAACGCGCCTAGAGTCAAAGCTAGGACTTTGCGCATTGTTAAATCCTCCTCAATAGTGATCGTGAAAAGATAAAAGAAAAGGCCCGCCATAGGGCTTCAACGGGCGGAATTACGAGGTTTCTCAAAAGAGTAGCGGTTGGTACTTCGCACCTCCTTTCGTCGGCGATTTTTGGGTCATTCTTTGTATAATAGTCGGGTAAACAAATAAATATGTGCTTGCCTGTCAAGATTTTTCTGCTCGCGAACCTCCTAGTACGCCACGGAGATAAGCACTTGCGTTTTCTCGTCGCCCGCGTCGCCCGCGACGAGGACTTCGAGCACGTACAGGCCTGGGGCCACGCGCTCGCCGTGGCTGTCACGGCCATCCCAGACGAGCTTGCGCTGGCCGGCGAGGCTATCTTCGCTGCGATCGTACACCGGGCGGCCGGCAAGATCGTACAGGCGCAATCGCAAAGGGCGCGGCGCTAGTACATTGACCAGCGCGATCTTCAGCGTCAGTTCGTCGTTGATCCCGTCGCCATTGGGAGTAATCGCCTTGGACGAGAGGGACATATTGGCGAATAACTCCCGAGAGATTGGCAGGCTGACGATGTTGGTGCTGCTCTCGATTTGGTCGGTGGCATCGCCCGGGTCCACGCGCTGGCGCACGCTCTCGTCTTGGCGGCTGTCCTGCAAAAAGACGTCGAAGAGCGTCGATTGCCGAAATACGGAAGATTCAAACTTCAGTTCGATGAGTTGGTCGGTGCGGACGCGGTTGGGCAGATGGACGAGGAAACCGCTTGCGGTGGTGTCTATCTGCGCGTCGAGTGCGGTGCCATTGTGCGAGATGCCCATAAAATGCACGGGCGCGGTTGATTCCACCGCGAGGCGGTCAAAGCCGATGACATTTTCAGACCGCAAGTAATAGGTAAACTCCGTCAGCATTCCCGGCAGGGCCTGCTGAGGCGAAATTTCTCCGAGTACGCGGTCGGCGAGGGGTTGAGTAAATTTGACAGCTAAGTGGCCAAGAGAAGCCGCCGCCGCGGGCGAATCCGAGATCATGCGCACGTCAACTTCCATGTAGCGGCGCGGCGAGGGTGAAAGAAATGCCTCGCCCGAGAAGCTGTAGATGCGGCTCCACGCGCTCCAATCACCGCCCGCGGCGAGAGTCGTGTCGATAGGGCCTTTGAAGCTGGGGATGAGCTTGTTGTACCTCCGCTCGGAGACTTCCTTGCCGTTTTTGTCGCGGTACGTGTACGTCTCGATAATCTCATTGCCGGTGCGGGTGCGGAGCTCGACGCGCGTACCGGGCGGCTCATCACCGCTCCACTCTATGGAGTTGAGATTTTTGCCTGTGCCTAAGTCGATCAGGGGTGAGCGGAAGCCGACCTCCGGCGGGAAACCCTCGCCGAAAATCTGGATCTCGTCGGTCGTCCCGCCCGCTCCGCAGCCCGGGACTTTGTTGATGCCGCCCTCCTCGCCGAGCCGCTGGAAGGAATAGCAACTGGTATCCCAGAACTTCCACCAGATGCGCACGAAGCGCGTCGGCAGCAGGTCGAAGTGGTGATCGACTAGGCCGCGGGACCGCTGTTCGGGGTTAGCTTCACCGGAGAAATGCTTGGCCCATAGGCGGGTGCCGTCGGGCGAGAGCGAGCCATCCGAGGTCATAAACTCGTAGAAGCGGAAGTCCCAGCGCCGCCGGGAGACATAGTGGTTGGTGGTGATGCCGCCGCCGAAACCCGAGCGCACGACCACGCCGCCGATGACGCGGACCTGGTCAACCCAGTAGACGGCGCCCAGATCGAGGATCATATGGGCGAGGATGTCGGTTGACCCGCGTGAGGCCGTGCCGGCGCGCCAGCGCTCGTAGAGGTCGCCATCGAAGAGGGCGCGGGCCTTGCCGAGCGGCTGCTGGTCGGTCTGGGAGAGGTTGATATTGACGTCGACGGCACCGCCGCGTTCGAGCAGGCCGAGGGCGATGTTGTCGCCGACGGCTTCGACCTCGACCTCGGCGAGGCGGGCACCGGGCACTACGAGGAGCGGTTCGAAGCGGATGAATTGGATCGGCTCTTCGTCGATTTTTTCTATTTGGTACGTCACCTGATGGCGACTGTTTTCCTTGAAACGCTTCTTGACGCGATAGACGAGGGAACCTTCAATGGGCGCGGCAATAAAGTCGGTCTCCGGCTCGCCGGTCGAAAGCAAGAGGTCGAACAGCGCAAAGGGCGGAGCCTCCGCGTCGAAGACCAAAGTAACACTGTGTGCCGAGACTGCACGGCCCAGGTCAATCTCGATAAACCAGTCTTCGGCCTCGGCCTCCGGATCGGGCGCCCAGCCGGTTGCGGGGTTGCCGTCAATGACGAAGCGGGCAGCGGCGCGATTGGACCCTGCATTGCGGATGCCACCGCCGAATTGGTCCAAATCGCTCACAGCGTTAGTTCCCTTCTCGATCCGGGTTGGATGGATCGCGCCCTGCGGCGTCAATTCCACCGCGCCCAAGGGCAGATTCCATTGCCGCCAATCGCGCGCCGAGTCGTAGCGCAACTCATCGGCCGCTAGCGGATAGCTACTGCCCAAGACCAAGACGGCGACGAGGGCCATGCGAACATTCATAAAAGCCTTGCTTTCGCGCATGTATCGCAGAAAGTGTCCCATATTCATATTGATAATTTAATGCTAAAGATACCCTCGGCGCGGAACAAGGCAAATGGGCTAGCCGCAGGCTGGAGCGGAACGTCCGCTCCGTTTATATCTTAACTTTCCGAAAGCCCACATCAAGCCTTTGCTGGAGAATATGTCAATAATGATTGGTCGAATTGCACTCTGTGCGCTGATTGCCATGCCAGTCTGCGCTCAGCACGAGAAAGTCGAGTGGATCGTCAGCCTGCCTACGGGCTGGTCCACCACCATGGTCCTAGTGCCAGCCGGGTTTTTCCCCCGAGGCATGGAAGGGGAAGCCTTTGACGAACAGCCCGTGCGCGAGATTTACCTCGACGCGTATCTGATCGACAAATACGAAGTCACGGTGGCGCAATGGGGAGAGTACCAACGCGACACGGGTGCGCTGATCCCGGAGTGGACCTTGCAGAATACGGCCGCGCGGCAAAATCACCCCATTACGCTGGTGACGTGGTACGATGCAGCGGCCTTCTGCCAGTGGGCCGGCAAGCGGTTGCCCACCGAAGCCGAGTGGGAACGCGCCGCTCGCTGCGACGACGGCCGCAAGTATCCTTGGGGCGACGGCCTCGATGCCTTTCGCGCCAATTACTTCCAAAGCGACGATCCGTTTGAGCGCGGCTTCGGGGCCATCCTCAGCACCAACCCGGTCGGCTTTTTCGATGGTTCCAATAGGGACGGCTACCAAACGCGAGACGGTGCTAGCCCCTTTGGAGCCTACGATATGGTGGGCAATGTCTTCGAGTGGACCAACGACTGGTACCATCCGGGCTACTACGCTCTCAGCCCAGACACCAATCCCCAAGGACCGGACGAGGGCGTCGTCAAAGCCGTGCGGGGCGGCTCGTACGCGATTGACGCCAGCCACGTGCGGCCCACGTACCGAGCGCGGGACGCCCCGGACTTCAAAGGCCCGGACGTGGGGTTTCGCTGCGCCTCCAGCACCAGCTTGGGCACGGGCACAATGCTGCGCCGCCAGACATGGGGCGCGATAAAAAGCGTCCCGTTGGCTTGGCCCAAAGGGGGGGACGATGAATAAACAGAGGCATCTAGTCGTTGCCGCGGTGCTGGCCTTGCTCGCCAGTGCCGCGAGCGCACCGGGGCAGGAAGGCGACTTGCGGCAACGCTTCGGCCTACAGCCGCTGCCCCCACTGCCCTATCCCGAGAACAACCCCTACAACCCCGACCGCGTCGGCTTGGGTCGTCTGCTGTTCTTCGACCCCATCCTCAGCGGCGAGAAGGACACGGCCTGCGGCACCTGTCACCTGCCGACCTTTGGCATGGCCGATGGCTTACCGCTCGCGGTGGGTGTCGGGGGCACGGGCTTGGGGCCGGATCGGGTGACGGGGCATTCGGCTATCACCGGTGACGAGGTGATTTCCGAGCCGCGGCACACCATGACCATCTTTAACGTCGGCTACAACGGCGACGAGTCCGGGCTGCCCTCGGCCAAGGGCTTCATGCTGTGGGACGGCAAGGATCGCGGCTTGGAGGCCCAAGCGCTACGGCCGCTCATCGTGCGCGTGGAACTGCGCGGCGACGCCTATGAGCGCGAGATGGCCGTTGACAGCGTACTGACGCGGCTGCGGGGGATTCCCGAATACGTCGCCCTCTTTGAACAAGCCTTCCCGGCCGAAGCCGACTCCGTGGCCCGTCAGTTGCCGCGCCTCGGATGCGCGCACGATCCGACGCCCTTGCAGTCGGTCATTACGCGCTCGACTTTTGGCCGGGCTATCGCTGCGTTTGAGCGCGAGCAGAACGTGGTCAACACCGCGTACGATCGCTACGTGGCCGGCGACGACGAGGCCCTGACGCTGGCGCAGAAGCGCGGGCTTGAACTCTTCCACACCAAGGCGCGCTGCGTCACCTGCCACAGCGGCCCGCTGTTTACGGATTCGACCTTCCGCGCCCAAGGCGTTGAGCAGATCGGGCCGGGTCGATCGTCGGCTACGACCAATAGGGGCACCCCGCGTCCCACAGGCCGGGACGAGGGGCGCTTTCTCAACTCGGGCAACCGCAGCGACATCGGTGCTTTCCGCGTCGTCGGACTGCGCCAGATCGCGCAGACAGCTCCCTATATGCACGACGGTGCCCTTGCGACGCTGGAGGATGTCATCGAGTTCTACAACCGCGGCGGTGGCGACGAAGCCTCCATCCCCGCCGAGAACATCGATCCCGAACTGGTGCCGCTGGGCTTGAGCGCCGAGGAGAAGCAAGACCTGTTGGCCTTCATGCACGCCCTGACCGATTCGACGATAGCGGTTCACGTGCCAGCGCGAGTGCCCAGCGGCCTGCCGCCACCGGGTCTCGAATTGGCCGCTAGGGCGGGCCTTGTGGTCTCGGTTCCCGCGCCAGCGGCCCGGCCTGTGGCCGTGCGAGTGTTCAATTTTCCCAACCCCTTTAATGCCTCAACTTCGATTTCAGTGGCACTGCCAGAGGCGGCGCAAGTCGATATCGAGGTGTACAATATTTTGGGGCAAGTGGTGCGGCGGCTCTTTAAGGGATACTGGCCAGCCGGCGTCTATCAGCTAGCGTGGGATGGGCGCGACGAGGGCGGGCGAGCGGCCGCCAGCGGAGTATATCTCATCTCAGCGCAGATGGGTGGCGCACGCTACCTAGCGCGGATGACCCTCCTGCGCTAAAGTGGACCGGCAGGTTTTTGCCTACGAGGCGCTCGCCGCCCTGCTGCTGTGGGGATGCGGACGAGAGCCTGAATCCGCGAGCGGCAGTGTGCGGTTTCGCGGGGGGCTTACTCTTCGTGTTGGCTTGGCTCATAAGCACCGGTCTCGATGTGTATGTAGCCGTCCTGCTGGTCGTTGGTGCCTTAGTTGTGTTTATCGGCCCCGCGCGCATAACCTGCGAGGCGGGTCTGCCTAGTATCCAGACGCCGATGGTACCCCAGGCTTTTATGATCCGTGGCTTTGGCCCCCAAGTGCTGGGCCTGCAGAATATGACCGGCTTGGGGTTGAGCACGGTGTGGTTAGGGGATACTGCGGCCAATATGATGAATTCAGTGATGCACAGCTTGCGCCTGAGCTCCGGCCAGGAGCACCATCTGCGCCACCTGCCTTGGGCGCTGCTTCTCGCCCTAGTGGTTGCGCTGGCCGGTTCGATTTGGTACACCATGAGCTTGGCCTATACCCACGGCGGCATCAATCTGCACGGTTGGTACTTTCGCGGCGTTGTGCGCTGGCCCTTCAATCACATGGCCTTGCTGGCCAACGCGCCCGAAGCGAGCTTTGCGCCCCGGCTGACCTTTATTTCCCTAGGAGCTGGCGTCATGGGCGCACTGCTCTACCTGCGCCAGCGCTTTTTGGCTTGGCCCCTGCACCCCATCGGCTTCCCAGTGTCCAACACGCACCCGATCATCACCTTCGGCTGGTCGTCCATCCTGATAGCTTGGTTGTGCAAGGCGGCAATTCTGCGCTATGGTGGGGTACGGCTCTACCAGGCGATGAGCCCCTTCTTTTTGGGCCTAGCGCTGGGCGAGTTTTCCGCTTCTGCACGCTGGGTCTTTATCGACGGAGCATTCGGGGTAGAGGGCAATATGATTTTTGTATTCTGAGGTTTCAGCAGGGGCGCGAAAAGGAAATCCAAATGCGATACTTGCGCTCGCTCAAATTGCTCTTGATCGTCGCGACGGTCGGCGCGGTGCTAGCTCTTTTTGAACAGCAGCGCACGACCGAGTACAGGCACCTTTTGGAACGTACGCACGCGCGGGGGCAGCCGCAGCTCAAAGGCACGTCTTTGCAGGAGTTGGCACAGGTGCTGCTGGAGTTGTATCCAGAGGGTGCGGAAGCCAATCTACTGATGGGCACGGCCCTAGCCGAGGAGGGGCGGTTGGAGGAAGCCCGGGCACATCTAGAGAAGGCCATGGAAGTGAACCCGCGCAACTTGCAGCTACTCTTTTTGTACGCGCGGCTCTTGCTAGATATGGGAGAAGATGTGGAGAAAGTGCAAGAGGTAGTAGAAGAGTTGAGCCGGTACTTTCCGCGGTCGCGGGAGAAGGTAGAGCAGTACTTTGCAGAGGCTTCAAAGGGGAAGATGCGGTTTGGCGGGGATGATCTTTATCGTTGAAGCCGCGTCCGCACCGCGCCTGCTCAGGCCCCGTTGCGCAAGCGGTCCTCGTAGATGTGAATCTGGTCGGCGTACTGATCGTTGAGTTTGACCAGCAGCGCATCGAAGCGTTCCCGGGTTAGGTCTTGGAGCAGGTGGGAGCGCACCCGGCCCCAGACCTCGTCTAGGCTCTGCTGGCGACCGGGTATCTTCTTAAGCACCTTGAAGACCGTAAAGCCCTGCGCGGTCTTGACCGGGCCGACGATTTGGCCGATCCCGGCGTCTTTGGCCTCCCAACCTAAGTTGCCGTACTTGTCGGGACGCAAAAGCTGGATGCGTCCTTCGGCGCGGCGGATGCGGGTGCTGCGCCGCGAATAGCGGCGGGCTAGCTCGCCGAAGTCGCTGCCGCGTTCAATGGCGGCCAATACGGAGTCCGCCTGCACACGGGTATCGACGAGGATTTCGAGGATCGAGATCCGCTCCTCGCGCACGTAGAGGTCCTTGTGCGTCTCGTAGTACGCGTGAATTTCCTCTTTGGACGGGTTGAGCGTTTCGAGCACTTTGACTTGGCGGATGCGCTCGACTAAAGCTCGGCGGCGCGTGGTTTCAATGCCCTTGGCGATGCGCTCGGCCTCGTGGATGCCTATTTCGCGGGCGTGGCGCGGCAACAGGACCTTGAGGGCATAGAGGCGACGGGCGAAGCGGCGCAAGTCATCCAATTCGCGGATCTCTGCCGGGTTGCGCTCGCTGGTCATGGCCGCCATGAAGTTATTCAGGGTCCACGACTCGCCGTCGAGTTCGAGCAGCACTAGCTGGGTCTCCCCTTTTTTGAACGTGGGCATTTCTTCGCCGGCTGCGCTGAGCCGGGCCAAGAGCAGCTCGAAGGTCTCTCGCCGTTCCCTAATATCGGCGCGGTTGGCTAGTCCTTCGAGGAATTCAAAGGTGGCGATGGCGTGCTTCTGCTCCTGCATGGTCCTGATAACAGCGGGGGCCACATCCTCGAAGGGCACTTCGCGCTCGTCGGTGACGACGAAGACCGAGAAGCCGTCTGGCTCCTGCACGGGACCGATGATCTCGCCCGGTTTGGCTCCGAATATCTGGCGGCGCAAAACGTAGTTTTTGAAGTCGAGGCGGCTCTTCCAGCCGAGGTCGCCGCCCTGCTGGGCGGTGTTGCCATCGTCGGAGAGTTCGCTCGCTACCACGGCAAAGCTGTCGGGGCCGCGCAGACGTGCGAGCACGAGGTCAATGGCAGCTGGCCCGCTGGCGAGGATGCGGCTCAGGCGGCGCTGTTGGCCGATGCGGTGCTGCTCAAAGTACTGGCGGGCCTTGTCGCGGTCTATATCCTTGGCGACAGCGACCACGCCGCGACGGTACATTTCGTCGAGGATGAGTTCCTGTTCCTGCTGCGCGACTTTGCTTTTGACTTGGAAGTCGTTTTCTAAGCCCTCTCGGCGGGCGGCCAACAGCAAGATCTCGATGTTGATGAGTCGCTCAAGTGCTTGGCGTTGGAGGTCGTCCGGGGCGTTCTTGGGAAAAAGCCGCGAGGCCGCGCGCTCGACGCGGTCGAGCGTGATGGCGACGTCGCCAACGCGGGCGAGTACATCTGGGTCGGGTGGGGGTTCGGGGACGGTGCAGGCGGAGAATAAAGCACTGAACAACAAGAAAAAAAGATGCAGCAAAAAGGCCTCCTAGTGGAAATTTTATCTATTCCAATAAATATATTAGTGCCGTGTAATTTTACTAAGTGCTAATTATGTTACTGACGTTGTGCAGTTTGCCGCACAATGCGTGGTTTCGCCTCGCCTCCCCCTCCCGGCGGAAGCAGGCTTCACCGCGCCACCCGTTTTCACGGGCGCAGGCTTTAGGCGCGACATCCACCGGGGGGCCACTGGTCGGAACCGTCCGCGACAAAGCACTGCGTAATGTCAGTTATAATATTGTGGACAATAAGCAATTCTGTATCAAAATGATGTTTATTCCAAGCAGACTTTCAATGTGCATCGTCGCTTTAGTGTGCGGCTGCGCTGCGAGCGATTCGCCACCCGCGCCCGCAGTGCGCTTCGTCGATGCGACCGCTGCAGCAGGGATCGACTTTGTGCATACCAGCGGTCGGTCCGGGCGCAAATACGGGGTGGAGACAATTGGTTCTGGAGCGGCGTTTTTCGATTACAACCGCGACGGGTGGATGGATTTGTACGTGGTCAATGGGGCGGATTTGCCCGGGTATGTCTCGGCGGTGCCGCCGCAAAACGCGCTGTATCGCAACGACCGCGGACACTTTGCCGAGGTCGGCGAAAGCCTCGGGGTGGCAGACGCAGGCTACGGCATGGGCGCGTCGGTCGGGGACTACGACAACGATGGGGACGCCGATCTTTTCGCAGCCAACTTTGGCCGCAACCGGCTCTATCGCAACGAAGGATCGGCGATGGCTTGGGCTTTTGCGGATGTGACGGCCGCGGCCGGGATCGGGGCGGACGAGCGGTGGTCAACCGGATCGTCGTTTGTCGATTGCGATCTCGACGGCGACTTAGACCTGTACGTAGCCAACTACTTGCACTACGAATTTGAGCGCGGCGAGCTGAGCGCGGGCGGAACGCTGCGCTGGCCGCGGCGGCACTTGGCCCCCACCGAATACCGAGGGCAGCGGAACGCGCTCTGGCGCAACGACGGCGATCGCTTTGTGGACGCGACCGCCGCGGCTGGGCTGCTCACGCGCGAAGGCCGCGAGCTGGGAGCGGTGTTTTTCGACTACGACCTCGATGGCGACCCCGATTTGTTTCAGGGCAATGACGCCACGCCGAATTTTCTCTGGCGCAACGACGGTGGCCGCTTTGCCGAAGTGGGGCTTGTAGCCGGTGTGGCGTACAACGCCGGAGGCAAGCCCGAAGGCACGATGGGTGTGGATGTGGCCGATGGCGATGGCGATGGTCGCCTCGACTTGGCGATGACCAATTTTCAGTGGGAGAGCAACACCCTGTACCACAACGCGGGCGGCGGGATGTTTGCCGACGAATCGCTGGCCGCGGGTCTAGCCGCTACCAGCTTGGACAAGCTGGCCTTTGGCATCAACTTTCTCGACGCCGACAACGATGGCGACCCTGATCTCTACGTGGCCAATGGCCACATCGATGAAGACATCGACCGATTTGACCCACAGGCCGCGTACGGTCAGAGCGATCAGTTGTACCTCAACGATGGCCAAGGCCGCTTTGCCGACGCGAGTGCGGCCGCTGGCGTGGCCGCGCCGACGCGGGATTTGGTCGGCCGCGGCTCGGCCGTAGCCGATTACGACAACGACGGCGACCCCGATATTTTCTTAGTTAACACCGGGCAACGCGCCCTGCTTTGGCGCAACGACACCCAAGCGGGCCACTACTTGGCGCTGGCACTAGAGGGGCGGACAAGCAACCGCGATGGGTACGGTGCCCGCGTGGTGGTGCGCGTGGCCGGTCGGACGCTGGTGGCGGAAAAGCGCAGCGCGGCGAGCTATTTGTCGCAAAACGACGCGCGGATGTTCTTTGGGCTGGGGTCGAGCGAAAAAGCCGAGGAGGTGGAGATCGGGTGGCCTTCGGGCGTGCGCCAAGTTTTAACGGGTGTACGCGCCGGGCAGGTGCTGCGAGTCGTCGAGCCGGATGCGAGCGCACCGCAAGAGGCGGCTGGTGCAGCTCTCGCGCAGGCTACGCCCCAAGGCCGCGATGCCGAGGATCTGGAGCAATTCTGGCGGCAAGCGCCTTTAGTCCTGCCAACAAAGACGCGGGCTGCCCTGCCGCCCACAGCCCCTCTGTCCGAGTTGCGCGCCGCGTCCCAAGCCCAGCCAGAGATAGCCGATGTCCACATCGAACTAGCCGACGCACTTGTGCGCGAGCGCACGTACGACGAGGCCGAGGCCGCTTATCGCCGCGCCTTACAGCTCGACGCGGGCGCGTCCCAAGCCTACGTGGGTTTGGGCCGGCTTTACGCCGATCGCGGTGCGCTCAGGCAAGCGGTCGGTGCGCTCAGGCAGGCGATCGCGCTCGACAGCACCTTGGCCGAGCCACACTATGCCTTGGGCAACATCCACCTGCGCCAACGGCGTTTGGCCGCGGCTGTGCCGCTCTACGAACGCGCCATCGCGCTGTCGCCGCGCTACCTCCAAGCCTATTTCAACTTGGCCGGCTTGCACGCGCGGCAGACCGATTACGGCCCGGCTATAGCCGTTTTGCGCCAGGGCCTCGCGGCTCTGCCCGAGGAAGTGGAACTCATGCTGCAATTGGCGCGGATCTATTTTGCCCAGGCGCAATACGAAGATGCAATAGCGCAACTTTCCAGCGTGGTGCAAGCGCAGCCCGAACGCGCTGAAGCACGCGAACTGATGGCCCAGATCTGGATGGCGCGTGCGGCCGCGGATTCTGCTCGCGCCGCTTTGCAGCAGGGGTTGGAGTACGCCCCGGACAGTGCCGCGCTCTTGGGGCGGCTGGGCATCGTGCTCCTGCAGGAGGGCGCGGACGCCGAGGCCATACCCCTTTTGCAGCGGGCTTTAGCCGCGGACCCGGACCGCACGGAAGTGTACTATCACTTGGGCCAGGCGTTGTTGCGGCGTGGCGAGGCCATGCGCGGCCGCAAGCTTCTCGACTATTTCCACTCCTTGCAGCAGGAGCACCAAAAGTTGTTGGCCCACAAAACGGCCTTGGTACTTAATCCCAACGACGCGGACGCGTACTACAAGTTGGGTGCAGTCTATGCGCGGATTGGCCGCTACGAGGCCGCCAGCCAAGCGTACCAAGCGGCCTTGGCCGTGGCGCCGGGTCATCTCGACGCCCGCAACAACTTGGGCAACATCTACCTCCGTCGTCGAGCACTGGGGCTGGCCATTGCCGCGTACCAAGAGGTGTTGCGCCGCGACCCCCACTACGCCCGTGCCCACTACAATTTGGGCAACGCGTACCTGTTGGCCGGCGAGAAGGCCCGTGCAGTGGCGGCGTTTGCCCGAGCGGTCGAAGCCGACCCCGAACACCGCAAGGCGCGGCAGATGCTCGCCGAACTACGTCGGCGCGAGGCCCAAGATGAGCGCTGAGCGGCGGCTGCAGCTCGGCGTGGGATTGGTGGCTGCGGCCACCATCGGCTATGAAATCGGCCTCGTCCGGCTGTTTTCCTTTTTGCAGCACTATCACTACACGTTTCTCGTGGTCTCAGGGGCGGTCTGCGGCTTGGGACTGGGGGCTGCGTTGAGTGCGGTGCTGCGGGTGCAGGAGGAGCGGCTGTACAGGTGCTTGGGCTATTGGGCTGGTTTTTGCGGATGCAGCATGGGGCTGGGGGCACTCGCGTTGGCTCAGTTCCCCCGCATGCCGCTGTGGATGTTGGTGGGGGTGGCCGGGGTGCCGTTTGTCGCAGCGGGTGCGTTGCTTGCTCTGGCGTTCCGCGCGCGCCATCGGCACAGCCAAGTGCTCTACTTTTGGGATCTGGTCGGCGCAGCACTGGGCATTCTGTGGATCGCGCCGGCACTGGAGTGGTTGGGAAGTGTAGGTGCGCTGGCGAGTGCCGGCGTCTTCGCACTCGCGGCGGCTGCGCTGTGGGTCGGCGGCTGGGGAGTATGGGTCGCTCCGCTCCTTTTGGCCGCCTTGCTCGCGGTCCAACGCGATGCTCAGCATGAGCTGATTGACCTCACTGCCCTAGCTGAGGCCGGCGATAAGCCCATGTTCCGCGCCTTGGGCGCGGTGCGCCACCGAGGAGAAATAAAGGCCACGCGCTGGAGCGCGTACGCGCGTACCGACATGGTCGATCGCACGGGCGACACGGGCCTGAACTTGTATGTAGATGGCGGGGCTGGCTCGTACATGTTCCGCTTTCCCGAGGATTACCGGCGGCTGTTTTTCTTGCGCCGCGAGGTCGCGTTTTTCCCCTATTACTTTTCGCAGCGCGAGCGTGCCCTGATCATCGGGCCGGGCGGTGGTGCCGACGTGCTCTATGCACTGATGACCGGCTGGCGGAAAATTGAAGCCGTAGAGATCAACCCGGAGATCGCCGCGCTGGTCCGCTTATATGGAGAGTACAACGGCCATTTGTACGACTTGGAGGGCGTGGAACTGCACATCGGCGATGGCCGCAACTATTTGGAGCGTTCCCGCGTGCGCTACGATCTAATCGCCCTGCCCTTGGTGTATGCCGAGGCGGCCGATCTGGTGGGGTACGCGCTCTCCGAGAACTACCTATTCACCCGCGAGGCGTTTGCCGCCTATCTCGATCACCTCACCGAGGGCGGTCGGCTGGCTCTCGTAGTTCACAATCACGCGCTGATGTTGCGCGTGGTTGCCACTTTAGGGGCCTTGTGGGAAGAGCGCGGCCGCGAGCCGAGCGAGGTTCTCGACCACCTCATTGTCGTCAATGGCACCCGCGGCGATCCGGCGCGGCAAGAAGCTCACCGCCCCCTATTGCTGGTGCAGCAGCAGCCCTATACAGCCGAGCAATTGGCACGGCTACACGCGGCTATGGAGGAGTTGGGTTTAGACGCGTACTTTTCGCCCGGCAGGCGCGAACGGCCCGAGCTGGCGGCGTTGCGCGGGGCTACCTTGGCGGACTTTGTCGCCGCTGCCGCACTCGACATCTCGCCGACGACCGACGATCGGCCCTTCTTTTACGACGCTACGCGCGGGCTGGATTCCAAGCTGGCCCGGCTGTTGGTCGGTGCGTTGTTGGCGTGTGTGCTGGTGATGGTGGTGCCGCTGCCGAACATGCGCCAGCGAAGCGCGTCCGGGCCACCGCCGCTGTTGTGGGCGTTGTTCGCCGCCGGGTTGGGCGCGGGCTTTATGATGGTGGAGATCCATCTCTTGCAGCGCTTTGGCCTGTTTCTCGGCTATCCAACTCTGACGCTGGCGGTCGCGCTTTTTGGGCTTTTGTTGGGCACCGGGGCCGGGAGCCTCGCGGGCGGATGGTGCCGCCCGCTCGCACACCCTCGGGGGCTGGGGTTGGTCGGCGTGGCCGTCGGCTTGGTCTGCTATCTCTACGGGTTCTTGCTCGATGGCGCGCTTGCAGGGGCGTTGGCGTGGCCGCTGGCAGCACGGGTGGGGCTAACGCTGGCTCTCGTCGCGCCGCTCGGAATGTTGTTGGGCACTTGTTTTTCGGCCTGTCTGCGCTTGGGTGGTGTGCAACATGCAGGACTCGTCCCTTGGCTGTGGGCCGTCAACGGTTTCTTTTCAGTGCTCGGATCGGTCGGGGCCGTGGCTTTGGGCATGGAGTGGGGAGTAAGCGCATCGCTGGCGGTCGGCGCGGCTGCGTATGTGGCAGTGGGTATGGCGCTCTTCTTGGGCAGCCGTCGAACGGCTCCAGGTGCGGAAGTTGCCCGGCCGGTCGGCGCGGGCCGCTGGGCAATAGGTGCCCTGCTCTTGGTTGCGCTGGTGTGGTATGCGGCCTTTAGCTTTATCGGCGTACGCTATTGGGACGCAGCCCCTTCGGCAGCTCATCCGCGCCCGCCGGTTGCGGCCGAGGTTTGGCCGGACGCGCTTAGGGCCTTTTGAGGGCGTAAACAAAAAGGACTGTTTAATCAGTGGTTAGGGGTTAGGGGTCCGTTCCATCCGCCCCCTTGGCGGTGGGTACCCGGCTACGGGCCCCGGAACATTGACGCGGGGGACCGCGCTGGTCCAGACGAGGGCTACGGGCATGCCGAGTGAAACCGGAATTCCCAACCGTACACTAGGAAATTCCGTAGTTTTATAAGTATTGTCCCCATACATTCCCCGTTTCCTTCAGGAGAGTCCCCATGAACGCACCCGCCGATTCCCATCCTCTCCGCTTTGACGTCGATTATCCCGACCGGCCCCTCAATCGCCTCACGACCTTCTTCCGGCTGTTTACCGTCATTCCCATTTCTATCGTCTTGGCTAGCATAGACACCAGTTTTACTATGCAGTACTTCTCCGATAGCTTTTTCGGATGGGATCAAGACAAAGGCTGGAATTGGGGATATCCCAGTGGCCTCGGCCTGCTCTTTATCCCGATCCTGCTCATGCTGGTCTTCCGCCGCAAGTACCCTCGCTGGTGGTTCGACTGGAATCTCGAGCTCCTGCGCTTCTCCTCCCGAGTTTCGGCCTACTTAGGGCTGCTGCGCGACGAATACCCCTCCACCGACGAGGAACAAGCCGTCCACCTCGACATTGATTACCCAGATGCCCAGCAAGATCTCAACCGCTGGTTGCCCCTAATCAAGTGGTTTTTGGCCATTCCCCACTACATCGTCCTAACCCTGCTCGGGGTCGTAGTTTTGCTCTGTCTTATCGGGGCTTGGTTCGCCATCCTTTTCACTGGGCACTACCCTCGCGCCTTGTTCGATCTGGTCGTCGGTTTCAATCGTTGGTGGCTGCGCGTTATCGCTTACGCTTTTATCCTAGTCACCGACGAGTACCCGCCCTTCCGGCTATCTGATTAGGAGTGCTTATGCCCGCCTTTTCCGGCTTGCGCCTTGCCGCCCCGCCTTCCTCTCGGGATGCTTGGGAAGCCCAACGCCCCGCTCTCTTGGAGGCCATGCAGCAAATCATGGGGCCTCTGCCCGGGCCGGAAAAGCGCGGGCCGCTCAATGTCCAACTCGATGAGGAATTAGACTGCGGCCTTTATTCTTGCCGCCTCATTACCTACGCCTCCGAGCCGGACTGTCGGGTGCCGGCCTATCTGCTGATTCCCCACGCCGCCCTAAAATCTCCGCTTCCGGCCGTACTTTGCCCCCATCCCACGGACGACCTCATCGGCCACAAGGTGGTCGTCGGTTTGGGTGGCCGCGCCAACCGCGCTTATGCCAGCGAACTGGCTCAAGCCGGCTTTGTCGCCCTCGCTCCGGCCTATCCCCTGCTGGCTGACTATCGCCCCGACTGGCGCGCTCTCGGCTACCAGTCGGGGACCATGAAGGCGATATGGGACAATGTGCGCGGCCTCGATCTGCTGTCCGAACTGCCCTTCGTCACAGGGCAGTCTTTCGCCGCCATCGGCCACTCGCTGGGTGGTCACAACTCGATCTACACCGCGGTCTTCGATCCGCGCATCGCGGCTGTCGTCTCCAGTTGCGGCCTCGATTCCTATCAAGATTATATGGACGGCGATATCACGGGCTGGACCAGCGATCGCTACATGCCGCGCTTAAAGGACTACGCACTAACGGACCTTCCCTTTGACTTTCACGATATGGTTGCCGCGTTAGCACCGCGCCCTTGCTTCATCTCCGCGCCTTTGGGCGACTCCAATTTCCGCTGGCGCAGCGTCGATTCGGTGGTCGAAACCGCCCGAGCAGTGTACGATCTGTACGGTGCCGGCGAGGCCCTGCAAGTGGTCCATCCCGACTGCGGCCACGACTTTCCCGCCGCCATCCGACAGCGGGCTTACGAGGTTATCGCCGAGGTCCTGAGAAGCCGTCTGAAAATTCCGGGTGTTGGCCCTTGGGAGTAGAAAATTCCCCCTCGATGTCACGCCTAAAGGCAGGATGAAGCGCGAGAATGACGGAGGGCTGATCCCTATAGCTTGTCCGAAAGCTGACACGCACAGACTCTGGGGGGAAATATATGGAGCCTTAAAGAAACTTCGTTTGAAGGATAACAACTTTGTTCTCATACATGACTTGAATAATGCTATGCTTAAAGCGGGTCCAGAGTTACTGTGGAACGAAATTGAATCTGAGCTGAAGTCGGAGATTCCAGACTTTCCCGCTGAGGACGTAAGCATATATGGCCGAAGCCGAAGCTATCAATTGAGCGAAGCCACTTGGATCAAAGTTAGTCACGTATCCGGCCGTATCTAGTTCGGAGTTTCTTGTTCTAAAAAAGAGCATGAAGACAAGTACGAAGAGCTCAAAAGAGCACTTGAGGTTGTGAGTGGTGGAGAATTAGACAATGAGCATCCTTGGTGGCGATATGCTGATGGAAATCTAAATACGAAGAACCCCACCCGGGAAACCCCTGAGCTGCTGTCAAACAAGAAAGAAAGAAGGTCGCGAGAAAAATCGTCCAAGGCTTGAAGGGGGTTTGGGAAGTTCTTTCGAGATATAGCTCTGGTGAATGCGATCAGAGAAGGGGAAAAACAGAGACTGTTTCCAAAGAACAGATATTTGAAACTTTAGAAAGTGTATCTTGAATTCAGAAACAGCTTCACGAGAGACCTCAGACGCATCCGAGACCAATCTATTAACTAAAGAGCGTGTCAAGACAGCGATAGAGCAAATTGAGAGAGTAGATGACCTTACAAGGGCAAGTAATGTCCAAAAGTTTCAAGGCAGCGGAAATCATTACCGAGTTCGGATTGGCAATTGAGCGAGGATACGGTAGTTTTTGTACTATGTTTGCCGCGTCAGGATATTTATCGATACTTCCCATAGCCAGCAATGCGATCTTCGCCTAAAAATGCTCAATTTCTTTCTGCTCCTACTTCTCTTATCCGTCTCCCTCTACGCCAACCCCCACTTCCACGACGCCACCCAAGAAGCGGGCATCGGCTTTGTCCACGTCAACGGTGCGAATGGCCAGAAGTTCGTCATTGAAACGGTCGGCCCCGGCGTCGGTTTTTTCGATTGCGACGGCGACGGTCGCCTCGACATCTACCTAGTCAACGGAGCCGCCGTGCCTGGGACCGAATACGATCCTGCGCCGCAAAACGCGCTCTACCGGAATAGAGGCGACGGCACCTTCGCCGAGGTAACGGAGTACGCCGGCGTCGGCGACACGGGCTACGGCATGGGCTGCGCGGTCGGCGACCTTGAGAACGACGGTGACCTCGACCTGTACGTGACCAACTTCGGTGCCAATGTGCTATATCGGAACGAGGGCGATGGAATGTTTGCGGATGTGACGGTTGCGGCTCAAGTCGGCGACGAGGGCTGGGGGGCGAGTGCTGCGTTTGCCGACATTGACCGCGACGGCTTCGTCGATTTGTACGTGGGCAACTACCACGATTTTTCCTATGCCAACCATCGAGTCTGCGCCGAGGGCGGCAGCGGCTTGCAACTCTACTGCGGCCCGGAGGCCTTTGATGGGGTGGCCGATGTGCTGTATCGGAACGAGGGCGACGGCACCTTTGCCGACATCACGGCTGCGGCCGGGCTGGGCAGCGCCGAGGGCAAGGAGCTAGGCGTGGTCTTCGGCGATGTGGATCTCGACGGCGACCCAGACCTGTACTTGGCTAACGACAAGGCCTTGAACTTCTTGTATCTCAACGACGGCACTGGCCACTTTTCGGACGAAGCACTGCTGGCCGGAGTTGCGTACAACGAGGATGGCGATGTCGAAGCGGGCATGGGCGTTGACATGGGCGACTACGACAACGACGGCGACCCAGACCTTTTTGTCACCAATTTCCAGTGGGAGACCAATACGCTGTACAAGAATCTTGGCGACGGCACCTTTGTCGATGAAACTTTCCTCGCTGGGTTGGGCAAGGGCAGTATTGCCTACTTGGCGTGGGGTACGCGCTTTTTCGATGCCGACAACGACGGCGACCGCGATCTTTTTGTCGCCAATGGCCACTTGGAAAGCGATGTCGAGCAATACGAGAACGCGACCTTCCCCCAGCGCAATCAGCTCTTTCTCAACGTTGGCGATGGTCGCTTTGAGGAATATCCAGAGGACGGCGGTGCCTTGTCATTGAAACGGGTCAGTCGCGGCGCGGCGTTTGGCGACTACGATGACGATGGCGATATCGACGTGCTGGTGGCCAATGTCGCCGCCCGGCCAACCTTGATGCGCAACGATGGCGCGGGTGGCCACTGGGTGCGCTTGCGGCTAGAAGGCCGCGACAGCAACCGAGCGGGCATCGGCACCCGCGTCGAAGTCATAAGCGGCGGACAAATTATATCATATAAGTCATTGAAAAATAGTAACTTATCCCCCCCCCCCCCCATCGCAGTCGCAAGCAGTCGGCAAGTACAGATAGACGAAGTACGCTCAGGTGCTAGCTTCCTCTCGCAGAGCGACCTGCGGCTGCACTTCGGCTTAGGAATGGACAAAAGCATTGAGCGCGTGGTCGTCTATTGGCCAAGCGGTCGGGTCGAAGAATACGCGGACTTAGGCGTAAACCAAGAGCATCTGCTCGTCGAAGGCGGGACCCGATGAGGGTGCTGCTAATCTGCCTCGTCCTGTGCGCTTGCATCGAGGAAAGCCCGCGAGAAAAAGTGCGCCCCGGCGCGGCCATGGACGCTGAAGTGCTCTTTACACGCGGCGCCGCGCTCGCCTCCCAAGGCCGCCACATCGAGGCCATTGACGCCTACCAACAGGCGGCCGCGCTCGCGCCGAGGTCCGCCAAAATCCACTACAACCTCGGCAACGCCTACGTACGCCAGCTCGATTACCCGCGCGCGATTGCGTTCTATCAGCGCGTATTGGTGCTGGATTCGACGCACGTATCAGCACGGCACAACCTCGCGGCGATGTACGTCAAACAGCTCAACTACGCTCAAGCCATTGACGAACACCGCCGGGTCCTCTCGTTAGACCCGGGCCATCTGACGACCTACTACGACCTCGGCTACATCTACTTCTTGCGCGGCGAGTACGGCGAGGTGGAAACGCTGCTGCAAGCGGGTTTGGACCGCGACTCGACCCATGCCTCTTTCTATCGGCTCTTAGGTCGGACGCGCCTGAAGGAACTCGACTTTGAGCGGGCCGCGGCGGCCTTGACGCGCGCCGTCGCGCTGGACAGCACGTACGCGGCCGCGTACGTCGATCTGGCGCAGGTGGAACTCAAGCGGCGCACGTACGCGGCCGCCGAACGAGCCGCCCGCCGCGCCGTCGCGCTCGACCCCCTGTCTAAGGAGGCACACTTCGCGCTGGCCAATGCCCTCAAGCGGCTCGGCCACCGCGAGGAGAGCACTGAGGTGCTAGCGCAGTTCCGCACCCTTGACCAACAACTCGACAAAATCGACGACCAACTGCGGATGCTGGGCAATGCGCCCGACGACCACGAGGCGCGGGCGCAACTGGGTCTGCTGTACACCGAGCAAGGCCGCTTGGCCGAAGCGACCCAAGCGTATAGGCTGGCCGTGCGCCTCGCACCGGACAGCCTGCGCTATCGCAACAATCTAGGCAACATCTACCTGCGCTTGGGCCAATTCGCCGAGGCCGTCGCCGAGTATCAGGCCGCGCTGACCTTGGATCCAAAATACGCCAAAGCCCACTATAATTTGGGCCAGGCGTACATGCGCTTACAGCACTTTGACGAGGCCGTGGCGAGCCTTGCCGAAGCGCGCCGCTTAGCGCCGGAAGACGCGGAGACCCATTACTTTTTGGGGCTGCTACACGCGCGCGCCGGCGACTACGCCAAGGCCGCCGAGATGCTGACTGTTGCGGTGGCAGTCCGACCGGACTGGCTCGACGCACGGCAGAAGTTAGCCGTGGCGTACTTGAAGTCCGGCAAGATAGAAGAGAGCAAGCGGGAGCTAGCGGCGATCCGGCAAATGAAAGAGAGCAGGCAGCATGAGTAAGCGTTGGATGGGAACGGCACTTTGCGCGGCGCTGGTCGGCCTAAGCGGCTGCGCCGAGGACGGCCCGGCCGTGGCCGCTGAAGATGCCGTCTTGGTGGAGGTGGGCCAAACGGCGGTTCGGGTGGTGGATTACCGCCAGTACATCGCGCGGGTGGCACCGGAATTGCGGGCGGATTACGGAACCGAACAGCTCTTGGAGGCCATCGTCGAGCAAACGCTGCTCGTGCAGGAAGCCGAGCGGCGGGGGTTGGGCGAGAGTGCAGAATTTTTGCAATGGCAGGCGCAGGCGCAGGCGCGGCTGGTACAGCAGGCTTTGTACGAGCGCGCCGGAATCGTCCAGCCCGAGGTCTCCGAAGAGGAGCTGCGAGCCTATTTCCAGCGCAGCCCATACAACCGCCGCGTGCGCTTTAGCCTGCTGATGGTGCGCGATCAAGAGCAGCTACCAGGGATTTTGGCCGCGCTCGCCGAGGGCGCGGACTTTGAGGAGCTGTCAATGCGGCACTCGCAGGACTCGCGGATTCTAGAGCGCCGCGCCGACATGGGCTATCACCGCTGGGGCGATACCATGGCCTCGCACGCCGCCCTGACCGAAAGGGCCTTCTCCATGCAGGTCGGGGAGATCGCCGAGCCGATGCAGGTGGCCGACGGGTACTTTCTTATCAAGCTCACGGACATGCACCCGGTTAGCTTCGAGCAGGAGCGGGAGACCATTCGGCGCTTGGTGCTGCGAGAAAAGCTCGGGCGGCAGCTTTTGGTTTACTACGATACCCTGCATGTGCGCTATAATGTGCGCTACGAGCCGGATGGGTTGGCGGTGGGCCGGTCGCCAGAGGCCGTTGTGGCTGCGTACGATGGCGGGGTGCTAACGGTCGCCCAGGCCCGCGAACTGCTAAAGGGCCAGGGCGCGGGCGAAAAGGTGCTGCGGCGCGAGCTCGGGCGGCGCGTGTTGGTCTCGCTCGAAACCGCGCGGCTTGCGCTCGCCGACGATCCGGACCTGCAGCGCGAACTAGAGCGACTGCGGCAGATGGAGCTTGCGCGGCGCTTGCAGGACGCGCTACAAGCGCAAGTGCCACCGCCCAATCCCAACGGCCTGAGCTTGTTTTACGAGGAGCACAAGCTCCGTTATACCGCACCGGCCGAGGTGGAGGTGCGCCGGCTGCTCGCCGGCGACGAGGCCGAGGGCACTGCCATCGTCGAGCGGATGCGCGCCGGTCGCGATACGACCGCGCTGGTCGATCGCTTCGTCAGCGTGATTTACGGCCGCGGCGCGCTGGAGGGCGACAATCCGGTCAGCCGCGCCCTGCTCGCCGACGAAGGGGCTTTCCACGGCCCCTTTGCCACGGATAATGGCTATATTGTCTTACAGGTGTTGCGCCGCCGTCCAGCTCGGCTGCCGCCACTGGACGAAATCCGCGAGCAGGTGGAGGCGGATTGGGCGACAGCGCAGCTCCAAGCTGCGGTCAAAGAGTTGGCCGCGTCTCTGCGTCAGCGCCGCGCCAACGAAATCCGCTTCAGCCCAGACGCTGTGGCGTTAGCCCTTTTGGCTACTTCTCATGGCGAGTAATTCGCTCGTTCTGCAACCTGCCTATATCGTTGGTCGCCAGCAGGACTATGTGTGGTTTGTCGGCCTGCCCTTTGCTGCGGTCTGCTTTGCCCTCGTGTCGGGGCACTACCTGCCGGGGGCCGCGCTGGCGGCGATCGCTTTGTGGGTGACCATTCCGCACCACTTCGTCACTTGGCTGCGCGTCTATGGCTCGCCGGCGGAGTTTGCCCGCTTCAAGGAGCGCTTCATCCTCGGGCCGGTGGTGTTGATCGCCTTTGCCTACGGCCTGATCCAGTGGGCGCCGTTGAGCTTGGTGCTGATCGTGACGTTGTGGGATCACCAGCACAGCTTGATGCAGCAATACGGCTTTGCGCGCGTGTACGATTTTAAGGCCAAGGCCGGCTCGCCCGCCACCGCCAAGTTCGACTTGGCCTTCAATTGGATTTTCTTCGGCAACATGCTCGTAGTGTCGCCGCTTTTTTCTACGGTCTGGGTGCGCATGTTGCACGAGTGGCACCTGCCCATCGGCGCGGAGGCGGTAAAGACAATACACCTCGTCTCGTGGACCATTGCCATTGCCTACGGCCTGATCTACTTGGGGCACGTTGCCTATTGTGCCCGGCGCGGCTTGACGCTCAACCCCCTCAAATACGCCTTTCTGCTGTCGAGCTATTTCCTGTGGTACTTCACTAGTTTTACCACGGCCTATCTGCTCGTCTTTGCAGTGGCGCATCGAATCATGCACGGGATCCAGTACATTGTCATGGTGTATTTCTACAACCGCCACAAGGTCGAGCGCACGGGCGGCGACTCGGCCCTCCTCCGCTACGTGTCGGGCAAGGGGGGCGTCAAGTTCTTTCTTCTGCTGTGTGCAGCCTACGCCATTGTCTTTCACGCGCTGAGCGAGGGCTTGGTGCGCGACTTTGGCTTCGGCTTGGTTGGCTTCAACACTAATTTTGACCTCTTCAGCTATTCGCTGCTCAGTTCCTTTGCCCTGATACATTATTACTACGACGCATTTATATGGAAAGTGCGGAAAAAGGATGTGCAGGAGGGGCTGTAGTAGTGATTAGTGGTTAGTGGTCAGTGGCCAGTCCCCGCACCACCAGAAGTGTGGAGACTGGCCACTGACCACTGGCCACTGACCACTGGCCACTGACCACTGATCACTGATCACTAACCACTGGCCACTAACTAGGAGATTGAGCTATGCTCGAAGTCGTCCTCGCCATCGCCGCTGTCGCCGTCGCCGTCGCCGCGGCCATGGTCCGCCAAGCCGCGGCCGATGTGTGCTACGACCTCTCCGACGGGGAGCGCCATCCGCACAAGTGGGGCTACACGGATACCCGCTTTGAGTTCGACGGGCCTAAGACTGTGCGGGTTACTGGCAGTCGCTATCCGCTGGCCGGCTTCACCATGCCGCACTTCATCCCCTTTGTCGAGGAGATGCTTGAGGTTCCGATTGACCCCAACGAGATGGCCGTCGAAAAAGAGGTCCAAGTGGTGCCGCCCTCGCGGGCAGACGCAAGTCTCGTCGCCGCTTGGCAGGACGCGCTCGGTGCCGAGCGCGTTTCGCTCGACGACGAGGAACGCCTAATCCACAGCCACGGCCAGCTCAGCGTCGATGAGGTCTATCGCCTGCTCTACGGCGATGCCTTGGAGCGCGTGGTCGATCTGGTGCTTTATCCAGAGAGCGAAGACCACGTGTGCGCCATCGTGCGCCTCGCCTCCGAGCACAGTGTTTGCCTTGTGCCCTACGGCGGCGGCACCAACGTCAGCGGCGCGCTGGCCCTGCCCGCCGACGATGGCCGCGTCTTTGCCTCGGTCGATATGCGGCGCATGAACCGGATCGTCGATCTCGACGCGGAAAACCTCCAAGCTTGCATCGAAGCGGGGATTTCGGGCAAGGAGCTAGAGCGGGAACTCGCCGCCCGGGGCTTTACCGTCGGCCACGATCCCGACAGCATTGAGCTTTCGACCTTGGGCGGCTGGATCGCCACCAACGCCAGTGGCATGAAGAAAAACCGCTACGGCAATATCGAAGACATCGTCCTCGAAGCGACCTTGGTGACGCCGACCGGCGCAGTGGAGACCCTGCACACCACGCCGCGCAACTCGACCGGCATCCAGCCGCGCGGGCTGCTCTTTGGCTCGGAGGGCAACCTCGGCATCATTACCAAGGCTGTGCTCAAGATCCATCCCCAACCGGAAGTACGCGAATATGGTTCGCTGGTATTCAAGTCCTTTGCCCAAGGCGTGGAGTACTTGCAGGCATTGCGGCAGACTGGGACTTTGCCGGCGAGTATCCGCTTGGTCAACAACCAAGAATTCCGCTTTGGACAGGCCCTCAAGGCCGCACCCTCTTCTGTAAAGCGCCTCAAGGAAAAGGTGCAGAAGCTCGCCTTATTCAAGCTGTTGGGATTTGACCCGTTAAAAATGGCGGCGTGTACGATCGCTATGGAAGGGACTCGCGCCGAGGTCGCCTACCAGAAGCGGACGATTATCAAGCTGGCCAAGGCCCACGGCGGCAAGAGCGCCGGTGCCACCAACGGCCGACGCGGCTACACGCTGACCTTTGGGATCGCCTATATCCGCGACTTTTTGAACCAGTTCGATTTCTTGGGCGAGACCTTCGAGACTTCCGTGCCTTGGAGCCGCATCCACGACGTGACGCAGGCCGTGCAAGCGGAACTGATCGCCCAGTGTAGTACGCGCGGCGTTGCCGGGCGGCCCTACCTGTCGTACCGGGTGACGCAGACGTACCACACGGGGGTGTGCATCTATTTTACGATGGGGTTTTCCGGGCGGGGATTGGCGCGGCCCATTGAGGTCTATCACGACATCGAGCACAGGCTGCGGCAGACGATCTTGGACAGCGGCGGCTCGCTGTCCCACCACCACGGGATAGGCAAAATCCGCCAGAGCTTCGTCCAGCACATCCAGAGCGACAACAGCATCGAGGTCCTGCGAAAGACCAAAGAAGCACTGGATCCGCAGAATATCTTTGGCATTCAGAATGGAATTTTTGGGAGTGCGTGCCGGAAGCCTGAGGAATAAGACAGTCGTTATCACCGGTGCTTCTGCGGGCTTGGGCGCGACGCTGGCGCGGGAATGCGCCCAGCAGGGTGCGCGGCTGGTTATCTTGGCGCGGAATGCCGAGCGGCTGGAGGCTGTCGCCCGCGAGTGCGAGCAGTTGGGGAGCGAGGTGCTGACCGTCGTCGGGGATGTCGCCCTAGCCGAGGGTGGCAAGCGGCTGGTGGAGGCCGCGATTGAGGGCTTTGGGCGCATAGACTATTTGGTCGCCAACGCCGGCGTCAGCATGTGGACCGAGTTTGCCGCGATCGAGGATGTGGCCCTGTTCCGTACGCTGATGGAGGTGAATTACTTGGGGGCCGTGTATTGCGTGCATCCCGCGCTGCCGCATCTAAAGAAAAGCAAGGGCCTATTCGTGGCCATTTCGTCCATTCAGGGACAGGTGGGGGTGCCGTTGCACACTGGGTACTCGGCGTCCAAACACGCGCTACAGGGGTTTTGCGATGCGCTGCGAATGGAGGTGGCCTTGAGCGGGGTGGGGGTGATGACCGTGCTCTTGCACTGGCTCGAGGGGACGGAGCTGCGGCAACGCGCACTGGGGAGGGACGGAAAGGCGTTGGGCGACGCATCGCGCAAACACCGGGCGGGAGCGGTGAGCTCGGCGGCGGCCGCGCAGGCGATTGTGCGCGGGATGCAGAAGCGTCAGCCACAGCTCTACGTGCCTAGGCGACTCAGATTGCTGGCTATAGCCCACGCCCTGTGGCCGGCGCTGGCCGAGCGAGTCGTCAAGGGGAAGGTGGCGCGGGAGGAAGAGTAGGGGGCTACGATCGCGTGATGCGGAGCCGTTCGGTCAGTTCGAGATCGTCCAGAATCTGCTGCAATTCCGTCTCCATGTTCTGGGCAAATTGCGAACGGACGCTCACGGTACATTCTACGCCGACGCTCAGGTCTTCCCCGTCGCGCAGCTTGGGCAGGATCTTGGTGCCAAGCCGGTTCCACACTTCTGGCGGGACGGTGCCAGCAAGCCGCAGCGTTGTCTTTTGATTGTCCGGGCTCGGGCCCGATTCAGGCGCTGGCTGAGGTGCTGGCTCTGGGCGCGGCGCGGGTTCCGGGGGCGTCTGCGGCGAATTTTCAGACGCGGCTTTAAGTTCTTTAGCTTTGGCCTTGGTCAGCAAGAATACATCCGCTTCAAACGCCACTTCCTCGGCTTGGACCGACTCTTCATACCACAGCCGATCGTAGTTGCCGTCAGGGTTTGCGCCAGAGGCTAGGCCGAATTCTCCCTTGGACACAAACTCGGTGATCTGGCGACGAAGGGTCATGTCGGGGTCGATCAACCGCGTTAACGAGCCGTCCAGGAAGCTTTGCCGCAAGCCCAAGAGCGGCCAAGTGCCCGTTTCCTTGAATGCGGGGGGCCAGTGCCGGTCGATGTAGCCGGTGCCAACGCGCTCGTTGAGCAGCGCCTCGGACTTGAGGGCCGCAATGATCCGCCCGCAGAGCGTCTCGCTGGCGCTCGCGTGACCTGCCCCGAGGTCGATGATCTTGAGGCCGTTATGACTATGGGAATCCGAAAGCGCCACGAATCGATAGCCGGCCCAGACTTCGTCTTTAGCGGCCTCCTCCATTTCCTTGACCTTGGCCCGAACTTCGGCGCGGTCGGCATAGTCGAACTCGGCGCCCAGTACCCCCTCTTCTACTTCGTGCGCCACCCGCTGCCAGGCAAGCCATAGCTCGACCCGCCCCCGCATCTCCCATCCCGGCTTCTTCGCGCACCAGATCAAGGCGCCCGAGTAAAGCCGCGGCGACTTGCCCCGTTGTCTCGTCCAGTCGGCGATGCGATCGACGGCCCTGCCTTCCCGCCAGTCGATGGCGGGATCGAAGACGATCAACGCAAGACGTGGAGAATCCGGTATGGCAGTGCTATCAGCCGGAAAGAAAACGATGGGAAGGCTGGCACCACGCCGAAACTCGCCTTCAACAAGCTTGCGGATTGCTGGTTTGGTCTCGCCTTCCTCGTCCAGCGATGCACGCCGATCGCTGACGACCTTCTTCAACGTGGCCTGATGGTGGATGCGATAGCCGTCGGTGCCGACCCGGCGGATAAAGAATCCCGATCCTTCGAGTGCCGTCGCCGCATTGTCGATGGTCGTGGTCTCGACTTGGGGTTCGCCGAGCGCGAAACGCAGTTCGGGCAGATGGGCCACCTTGTCCACCTGGCCCCCGGAGGACTCGAACAGGATGGTCGTACCCGTGCGGCGGTGGATGTCGCGCAATGCCCCCCGGGTGTCGGCATCCAGAGGTCTGGCACGGGCCGCCGTCCCCACGAGGTCGGCGTCAATGGCGACGTCGAGCCGCTGCTCGCCCAACTGACCCAGGACCACGGCACGGAACTCCGGCACATCCAGCGGCGCCGATCCCAAGGTGATCAGCGGCTCGGTTCGCGCCTTTTGGAAATGCTCGCGCGCCGCCCAGGAAACCCACTGCGCCAGCATCGCGAGTGCCCCACGGGTCTGTTGAAACTGGGCGAGCGAGCGCCACTTGCGCTGGAACACCGACAGGGTCGCCGGATGGAACGGATAGCACGCCTCGAACCGACCCCGCAGAAACTCCCTTGCCTTGGCCTCCGTCGTCGCGGTATCGACCGCCAGCCACTCGGCCGGCAGACGGGCCGTGCGCTCGAAACACCAGTCCGCGTAGGTTTTGGCCACTCTTTTACGCATACGCTCGTTGCCCAAGTCTTCGAACAGACGCCGGCGCACGACTTCGCTGATCTCGGATTCGTCATTGGCGATCAGGTCGCGGGCAACGCGGCGCACCACTTTGGTGATCCGCTCCTGCCATTGCTGATCCCAGTCCGTCATTTCGACTTGGCTGCGCGGCAGGCTGATGACCGCTGCTGCTTGCGTGGTGCCGGTGACGGCCACCGTTAGATTCTGAATAAAGGCGTGAAAGCTCTCGGCCATGCTCCGGTGGCGGTTGACGAAGTTCAGCACTTCATCGAACAACAGCAGCACGGGTGCGTCCGCAGCGGCGAATACGTTGGCCAGCGTCTCGGTTCCCGGCGGCGTAGCTTTCGCAGCCGCACCGAGCACGGCCACGCCCTTGTCACCCGCCAGTTGACGGGCTAGGTCGATCCACGGCGTCTCTCGCCCCTGGGCCGGGTCCCAGGCATTGCCGACGAACACGCCGACGCGAGCAGGAGGCGCTTGTGCAATCCCCGCCTCGTTGAGGAGGTTTGCCACCCCGTGGAACTGGGTGGCCTCCGCGCCGGCATGGGCGATATGGTACAGCGAAGCCAGCGTATGCGTCTTGCCGCCGCCGAACTGGGTGACGAGCGTCAGAACCGGCGCGGTGTTTCCAGTTTGTCCGGCCAGCCGCCGGAGCACCATTCCCGCATGCTCCTTCAAGGCACGGGTGAAGCAGGTGCGCGAAAAGAACTGGGCCGGGTCGCAATAGTCCGCCGGTGCTGTACCGGCCACCACCTGCTCTAGGGCGATGGCAAACTCGTCCGGGCTGAACGAGCGGCCTTCGCGTACTTCCTTGCGGAGCGTGACAACTTTGTACCAAGGGTCCATCTATTGCTACCTCTCAGAATCGCAGTTTTCCCGTGCGTTGTTGCGCTCGGCGGTCGGCAAGAAGCAACGCACACACGGATGTCTTCAGGCTCCGGATCAGAGACGCCCGGAGCGTGGTCTCATGTCTAGGACATGCTCTACGGCAATGTGCATATCGCGAATGACGGGTTTGCCGCCGAAGACATCCGGGCGAGCGGTGATGCGTTCGAGCAGTGCTTCTTCAGTAATCATGGTTGCTCCTCCAACGATTTCGGGTTCCGAGCGACATCGTAGAATGGTTCACTTCGGCATGACCAGCAGCATGGCGTCGAGTAGGCGTTTTTCGTTGCAGCCTTGAGGATAGAGAGCCGACAGCGCGTTGGCAAGGCGGAGAAAGTCCGGGCCGCGGTCCTGCTCGGCGTCGATCAGGGTGCGCAGCGCGCCAGAGTGGCCATTGGCTTGCAGCAGCATGGCGGCGTGTACACGATCCAGAGTCGTGGCCTTGATTGCTTGCAGCTCTACCTCCCCGTCGGGAACGAGCCTTCTGACTCTGCGCGGATTCCCGACCTTTGGCGCGGTTTCCAATTCCGGGAAGAGGGTTGTTTGTATGTTGGCACCGCTCTCGACCCAGTCAGCGGCGGCGCTGACGCCGTCTTCGCCGAAGAGTTCCTTGGCGCGTTCGGACACTGGTAGGAGGCGTACGACGCCTTTTGCTTGGCCGATGACGCGGCCGGTCCAGGTGCTGAGGTCGATGCCCATGGGCTGGGCGAAACGGCGCACCACATCGAAAGGCAGGCTGAATCCCTTGGCCGCGGCCTTGGCGGATCCCTCTTCGCCTTCATCGTCTTGGTCGTCGTTGTCGGCGGGTGCTTCCGTGCTTTGCAGCGTCCAGAGGAACAGCGCGGTCAAGCGGGCGTCTTCTTCGAGTGCGCCGGCCAAACCGTTGCGCGCCGTTGCTTCGGCGCTGCCGAGCACCTGTTCGAGGGCCGCACGGCCCACCACTTCCCACACCCTCTCCAGATATTCGGGCAGCCTGACCTCGCGGCCATCGACCGTTTCGACGGCGCGATAGCGGCTGTAGATTTCCAGGGCCGGGCCGATGCAGGCGAATACCAGATCGGCGCCGCGGATGCCTTCGCCTTGCAGGCGCTCCATCCAGTCGCCGACACGATTAGGAAGTTCGCGCAGGACATCTGCCCAGTCGCCAACCGGAGCATCTTCGGGGCGAGGGCGGCAGATAAGGTGGACGCTGGTGGCAAGGGCGGCGGAATCGCGGGCGCGGAGGCGGGTCTCGCTCTCGGTCGCAATCGGCCAGGAGCCGGTGATGGTCCAGCCGCCGCGGATCAGGCCGGAAAGCAGCGCTTCCCAACCCTCGGTGGTCTTGTGGGCGAAGACGACGGAGCCGACTCCGTCTTCGGCCAGGATGCGGCGGCCCTCGGCAAAGGCTTTCGCCATCGTCTCTTCGAACCATGCGTCGTCCTTGGGACAGCCATCGCATTGTTTGGTTTCGTCTTGCACCGCTTCGCGAATCTTGGGAGAGAGCGGGTTGGCTGTGTCGAACGGGTCGCGCAGTAGGGGATGGCCGGGCAGCGTGCGCTTGAGCCAGACGAGAAAGAAGTCGGAGAGGTCCGCGTAGGGAATCGCGTCGTAGTAAGGAGGGTCGGTGAACCAGACGCCGGCGGATTGGTCGGGAAGGGGGTGGTTCGTGGCGTCGGCGGGTTGGATCTGGCCTGTCGAAAGTAATGGGAACCCCTCTACGACTTGTTCCACATTCGCCAATGCACCGTCGAAATGTTCCGACCTGCCGCCGGAAATTATGGTTTCTGGAAAAGTCCATGTAATTGGTAAGGCATGCATCCCAAAGGCCGGTGCAACTGATGAGTCTGGCCTTAGCCGTGCGTTGCCGTTACAAGCCCTAGCAAAGCGGTCTAATGCACATGCCAACAGCGCACGTACTGCATCTGAACTGCACACGTTCCCTATTATGTTAGCTATAGCCACCAGCGCCGCCTTCTGCCGCGCGGTGAACAGGTCGCCCCACTGGAGCATGCCGTAGCGTTGCACGCTGAACGCCCTGCCGGCACCCGAACCGCCGCCGGCAGGCGTCGGCTCATCCGGTATCGGACACATGCCTTGCTTCCCGTCGCGCTCCCATTCCTCCAGGATATGCGCCACCCGCTCCTGTGCCTTCCGCACCGCTGTATAGTCCGCATCCGTCGGCAGCCGATAGTGCCGCCCTTTCTGCCCCGGCTTGAGCGTCACCACCGCGGCCATCCGCGCCCCGCCCGTTCGCCGTCCCTCCGCGTCGAACACCACATCCGCGCCACCTCGCTCCGCCGCAAGCTGCGCCCGCACCCGCTCCGGCGGCAACACCGTCTCGCAACAAAGGCAGGTCGCCTTCGCCCGCGTCACGGTGCCGGTGCGCACTTCGCGGTCCGTTTTCGGCTCGAAAACCTCGAACTCCACACGCGGGGCCGCGCCTTCGGGCCGCTCGACCCGGTGCCGCAGCGCCCGCTTGCGCTTGGGCTTTTTGCACAGCCAGAACGAACGCATAAGCGGGATTTCCGCGCCGCAGTTCGGCGCTTCGCAGCGCACAGAGCGCGCCCACAAATAGGCAATCGGGGTCGCGCCGTCCGGGTCCTTCGGATAGAGGTCGGCCAACTCCCGCTCGGCTTTCCGCTTGATCTCGGCCCCGGCCTTGCGCAGTTCATCCGCCAGCTTCGGCCCGTGCCGCGGAATGTCCTCCAGCATCACCTTGAGGATCAGGCAGGCCACCGGGTTCAGATCGCTGGCGAACGCCTCGCAGCCCAGCCGCAACGCCTCCAGCGGGATGGATCCGCCGCCGGCGAACGGGTCCACGACCACTGGGGTTTCCTCGCCGTGCGCGGCCTTCACTAATGCATGGCTTACATTGAGATAAGTACGGTTCGCGGCAAGGTCCCAGTTGGCGAAGTCGGCGATGAACTTGAGCAGGCCACGACGCATTTCCTGATCCGTTTCGCTTGGCCCGCAGCCAACTTGCGGAAGCAGATCACGCGCCCGCCGCTTGAACGCATCGGGGCAGTGCGGGTCGCACGGGTCCGGCAACAGCAACGCCAGCAGTACCGCCCGCGACGACGCCAAGGGCCGCCGCGCCCACCACAGATGTAGCGTCGAGGGATGGCCGTGGCGAATGGACTTCTCGCGCACCGCATGTTTGGAGACCGCGGCGATGGGGAAATCCACTTCGGCGAGGCGTTTGCATTCTTTGGGGATCATCGAATCTGCTCCTCGGCCCAGCGGATGGTTTCCGGGATCGTATCCCCGGCCTCCTCCAGCAGAGCCAGCGGGTGGCCCAGGTTATGCACATACGGAAAGTCGATGTCGCGCGCAATCATCACGGCCTTGATAGCCTTCTCGGCTGCCTTCTGTGCATGGAAACACAGGTCTTCCAGATAAACATCAGAGCGTCGATGCGACGCCAGGGCCAGATTGCTTCTGGCGCGGTTCAGCCACTCCCGTGGGTCGTCGGGCGGATACCGCTCAAGCCGCTTCATACACGACCCTGCCTTCTTGCAGGGCGGGCCTGATGACCAGCGCATGGCTATCCTTGTACCGCTCCACATCCCGCGGAGTTGCCATGACGATATCTACCGCAGTGCCGACGCCGTACAGCCTGCGATAAATCCTGGCCGTGAGTTTGCGTAAATTCGGTGCATCCTTGACGATGAGCAGGTCCACGTCACTGTGCGGCCCCACTTCCCCCCGGGCAGCAGACCCGAAGAGGATAATCCGCTCCGGCTGTGCCGCCTCCACGATGCGCCGAATGATCTCGTTCAGCGTGTCTGGATCAAACCCCTGTTGCTTCATGATATGCCATGTCTTTGTAAACCAAAGCCCACCCGGTACCGTTTGTCTTGAGTCGTATCAGTATCTTGAATCACTTGGTCACGACTAACTTGACAGATCTTCAGATATTGCTCCGAATATGTATGGCTTCTTCGACCGCGTTCGCAAGGTGTTCAGAAATCCAAGCATATCGTTCCTGGCTGTTTTTTCCTGCCGGAATATAGCACTTGACGATTGATGACAGTCGCCTACCATCGTTCCCGTAAGAAATGGAATCAAAAGGATTCGCGCCCTGTGACGATATATAGCCGTCTGCATCCTTCAGTCCGTGTATATGTATACCAACCACACCCATTTCGTCGTTCCATGACTTGATGATCTCGTGATTGATCCACTTGCGATTTGCCGTTTTTTCTCCAACTAAGACAACAGTGAAGGACCGACCGGACATCTGATTTGCGATCCACTTCTTGATTGCCGTGTCTCCACCATTTTTCATCGTCTCCCAATCGTTATCGGTCGCAGGTCTGTTTCCTTCAATGACGCCCATATTGCGCACTTGGGCGGCCCGCCAGTTGTCTGGTCCGTAGTGGAAGCTGTAGAAACTCTTCTTTTTTTCATGGTTATAGCATCCTTCACATTTAGCCAATGATCAGCGCCGCACCGACCGCCAAGCCCAAAGCAACGTAGAATGGCACCAAAGTGATGGAAAAGGTCGCTTTGAGCCACGTTCGTTTGAAAGCACAGACATCCATCGAAAAATCGACAGCCGTCTCGTCTAAAGTTCGCACATGGTCGTACAGGTCGCGAAACAACCGCTCCTGCCGAAGGAAGTAGCCGTCCAGTCCCCAGAAGACCAGCACCGGCACAAAGCCGACCCATGCGAATTCAACGCGCCCTTCCCTGACCAGCAATACGAGCAGTGCCGACACCAGGACCACGGCCCACCCCTTCATGCGGAACGAAGCTCCGGCGAGACGGTTGATCACGCCTTGGATGAATTCGAGATGCTTGAGTTTTGCTTCCATGGATCTCTCCTTGGATGTTCCGGTCAACTGCGAGTCTTTCCGAAAATTGGACGGCGAAACGACGCCCCTCCAAGCGGTCGGCCGCGCTCAAGGGTCTTTTTCGCCATACGGCGCTACTCTTCCCTCCCGAACTTCCATCGGCTGCTTCAGGGCATCGACGCTCAGCAAGTAGTGCTGGACCTTACTGACCTCCCGCCATGGGCGACGGGCTGGGTCTCGAACCGGTTCCTGGAGCACAGGCTCCGTCGCGCAGTTTGTCACCACGTAAAGCCAGAAACAGTCCCGACGGTCCTCGGCGACTCGGCGCTCGTTCGGCGTGAGGAGGATGCTGCCGGTCTCTGCGGCCAACCCCTTCACCTCGATCAGGCGCAGTTCCCCGGAGTTCGGGTCAAGACTGGTCACGTCGTAGCCGAGGTTTTTCTCGTGCACATCCTCAACCTGCCGTCCCCGGGATCTTTCATGGTCCATGACGACCTGCATCGCCGTCATCTCGGTATCGGGGTGCGGCCGCAGGCGCCGGACATCCAGGGTTCCCCTTTCGGGATGGGGAAGGACCAGCGCGCTCGCCAACCGCTCGACGCCCTGCAGAGTCACCGCCTGCTGGCGTTTGAATTGGTCGCGCCGGCGTTCGCGCCGAGCCAGCAACTCCCCGTGGCGGGCTTCCGCTTGGGCTAGCCGCCCCTGTGCGCCAACAACCTGATTGGCCAGTTCGTCGGCGGCGCGACCGAGTTCCTCGTCGACTCGCCCCAGCACCTCGGTCAGGGAAAGCTCGACATGCTCGCCAATGCGCTTGATCTCAGCCAGACGCTCCGTGCGCACCTCGTCGATAAAGGGCATCAGCGCATTCTCATTGAGCCAAGCGGTCGCCTCCGGGATGGCGGCTACGGGCGGCAGATCATCGGTTGCAACCGCTGGAATCATGTTGCCGAGTATATCCGGCTCGCAAAGGCGTGGTAACCCGTTGCTCGGCAGTTCCACAGTAAACAGACGTTCGTGGATGACTTGGCCGAGACCATCCACCACCCGCGCCCGATAGAAGTCCAGCCGCGCCGGCTTCTCGTGCGCAAGTGAATGGAAGCAGGCGCCCTTGGCGAAGGCGTCCTGCCCGGCGTCGAGACCGTGCCGCCGCAGCGCTTCGAACAGTGGATGCCCGGGTGTCACCCATTCGAGGTTGTGCTTCTCGGCGATGTCGCGATCGGTTGACAAGCGCGGATAGCGCGGCGTCAACTCCGGGAGCTTCCAGTCGGGATCGTGATCGCATGCCTTCAACTTGGACGGCGTGCGGCCCGGATCGAAGGTGTGGGCGAGCCCGCGGACCGGCTTCAGCGCCAACGCGGCGTTTTCGGCGGATTCTCTGACGAACCGAGCGATGGTCTCGGGGACAACCCGTCGCTCCTGGGCGCGGGCCCGACGCTCAATGAGCATATCGAGGTTGAGCTTCTTGGCGGCCAAACCTTCCAGCGCAGTCTGACAAATCGCCCGGAAGTGCCCTTCATCCACGTCCTTCAGCAGCCGGTCCTCAAGATCAACGTCACCCAACTTGCCGGCGTAATAGTCCCGCAGCACCCGCTCCACATGAGCTGAAGGCAGGACTTCGCCAATGACGTTGAACACCGCATCGTCATCAAGGGCATCGCGGATTTCCTGAAGCTTGTCCAGAAGCCGCTGAAGCACCCGCCCTTCGATGGTGTTGGTGGCGACGAAATTGAAGATCAGGCAATCTTGCCGCTGCCCATAGCGGTGAATGCGGCCCATCCGTTGTTCGAGCCGGTTCGGATTCCACGGAATATCGTAGTTGAAAAGAATGTGGCAGCACTGAAGGTTGATGCCTTCACCGGCGGCCTCGGTGGCCACGAGAACTTGAAAGGCGCCTTCACGGAACTGTTGTTCGGTGTGGAGCCGACTGCCTGGTTCGTCGCGGGAGCCAGGCTTCATGCCGCCATAAATGCAGCCCACGTTGAAACCCCAGGCTTTCAACTGTTCCATGAGGTAGTCGAGGGTGTCCTTGAATTCGGTAAAAAGTAGAAGGCGCTGGTCGGGGCGGTCGAAGAATCCCGTTTCCTGCATGATCTTCCGAAGATGTCCGAGTTTCGCTTCGCCGCCCGAGCCCTCGACGGCATTGGCCTCCTCGGCAAGCTCCCGAAGCTCCGCGGTCTCTTCGTGTACCTGTTCTGCGTTGCCGGCCAGCGTGACCGCCTCAAGCACTTTCTCCAAGCGTTCGCGCTCGGAATCCTCGAACTCTTCAAGCTCTTCCCAGTCGGGCAGGTCCGGCGGTGCCGCCTTTGCCAACTCTTGCGCATTCTTAAGTCCTTCATCCAGTCGCCTTGCTCGATTCTCAAGAGACCGCCGCATGGCATAGGTGCTCGAAGCGAGACGCCTCTGGTACAGCGACATCAGGAAACCGACCGCCCGAGCCCGAGGGTTGGCACCCTCGGCCGCGGCGCGGGCGCTCTGCCGTTTCACGAACCGCGTGACCCTTTGGTAAAGCTCGTATTCGGAACCGTCAATGGCAAAACCGGCGGTATGCGGTATGCGCTTGGTGAAGACCGGCTTCGCGGTCCAGGCACCATCCGAATTACGCTCCGGGAAGTAGACCATTGCCTCCTTGGTGCGACGCAGGTAAAACGGGGCTCGCCTCCGGCCCATGGCTTGGTGAATCGATTTCACGTCGGCGTAGGCGTCCCGGTCGAGCAGTTGCAGGAACAGGGTGAAATTCTGAGGGTCGCCCTTGTGCGGCGTAGCGGTCAGTAGCAACAGGTGATCGGTGCTGTCGCGCAACAGTTCCCCGAGTTTGTAACGCTGGCTCTTGTGGGTTTCATCCCGTGCCGACATCCGGTGCGCCTCGTCCACAACGACCAGGTCCCAGTGCACCTGACGTAGTCCGGGCAAGATCTCCGTACGCTTGGCCAGATCGAGCGAGGTGATGATTTGTTTCTGCTCTATCCATTGATTGACGCCGAATTGATCGCGAATGTCGCTGCCCTTGAACACTAGAAACTTTTCATCGAACTTCTCCTTCAGTTCCCGCTGCCATTGAAACGCCAGATTCGCGGGGCAGACGACGAGAACCCGTTCGATGAGGCCCCGCAGCTTCAGTTCGCGGATCAAGAGGCCAGCCATGATGGTCTTTCCCGCTCCCGCATCGTCGGCCAGAAGAAAGCGCACTGTAGGGAGTTTCAGAAGGTGCTCGTAAATCGCCTCTAGCTGGTGTGGCAGCGGGTCCACGCGCGAGATGGAAAGCCCGAAGTAGGGATCGAATTCGTAGGCAATGCCGAGGGAATAGGCCTGCAGAGCGATTCGCAGAAGCCGCCCATCGCCATCATAGGAAAGTGCGGAGTCGGCAACGGTCAGGTCCGAAATGTCATCCGCGGTGAGCGTGACCCGGCGGAAATGCTCGGACCGCTGGCCAACGAGGCCGGCAACCCAGACGCCGGGACCGTTTGAGCGAACAGTCTCTATCCGCATGGGCTCGCTGAACAGCGGACCGGACAGGATCTGTCCTTCGCGGATGGGTGTTTCAGCTACCATATTTACCACATTTACCACGCAAAAAGCTCGCCTACTTCCATCGTCAGCTCTCGGCCCAGACCGCCATCCTCGCGCACTGCGAGCTGGCCTTCGGCGTATCCGACATCTGCGACGCCAGCGAAGTCGGTGGGAATCTCCATGAGAAAGTTGGCGTAGGTAAAAACTTGGGTCTCGTCGGCATCGATATAGTGAAACAGCGAGCGGCCGAAAATCCGCCCCTTTTCCAGCAATACCGGGCTAGGTTGGTGTAGGCCCGTGGTGCCAAACTCCAAGCCGCGGGCAAAGGGCTTGTTGTCGCGGACGTGCCGCCAGGCGTCGAACCAAGGGTAGTCCGCCATCGGCCAGATGTAGCCAATCAGCAGCCCTTTGCTGGCGTTGATGGCCGTGGTCCAGCCGTATTCTTCTTCAATTATGTACGAGACGACCGCTGGCGAAGCGTCGTCAGTTAGGCTGCGAATATCCACCTCGGTGCCGTCCTTTTTGAGTGCGGAGGGCCAGCGCACCTCCGGGTCTTCCGGCGTCGGCATGGGCGTTTCTTGCATAAAGCCGCGCGTGCCGTTGGCATCAACGCGGGTGCTCTCGTCCAAAAAAGGCGGACCAATGGTCGGGTGCTGGACGATGTTGTACACGCGGCCCAAATGGCGGGTGTTGGTAACGGCCTCGGCGACCGCAAAGACGGCCTGATCCCGATCCATGCGAATCGAACGCGAGACCTTGAGCCCGGCCAAGGGCAGCTCGGCCGACAGTTGGGCTACGAGGTAGCCGTCTTCTGCGCGTGCGTCCTCATCCAAGTTCCACCACACGCGCGTAGCCTCGCCGTGCCAGCCCATGCCGTGGGCCTGCTCGGCTTTGGTAGCTGGCCCCCAGCGGTCGAGGCAGAGAAAGTGCCCCATGGAGCGCGGCTCTATCGGCGGTGCTTGGTCGGGGGTATCGCCGAAGGACCAAGAGTCCCATTGCAGGGGGTTGAGCGGATTGCTTTTGAGGTGGAAATCGGCAATGGAGCCGCCGCCTAAATCGACGACTAACATAGCTGCTTGGCCGTCGATTACGAGGCGGGGGCGGTCTTCGGCTGTGCTATGCGAAGCCGTCCAGAGGAGGGCCGTGAGGAAGAGGGTCCATCTCATTTAGGTGCTCCTTTTATTGATGAGGGGATGGCAAACCGGACGTAACAACGTACTAGAAATTGACAGCAGGCAAAAGACGGCAGATGTTGTTTCTGGTATGAGAATTTTGCTGGTTGCTACCCTTTTTATCCTCGCCCTAAGCGGTTGTCGAGAACCGGCCGGCCGCTCAGAGGCGTTTGTCCAATCGTACTACCGGGGCTTGGACTTGCTAGAGCGCTATCGGCTCAGGGCAGCCGAGCGCGCCTTTGCCCATTGCGTCCGGTTGGAACCCGCCGCTGCCGAGGGCTATTGGCAGTTAGGGCGGGTGCGGCTTGTGCAGGGGCGGATAGAAGAAGGCGTGGGGTTGCTAAAACAGGCCGCAGCGCTAGACCCTGAATTGACGGCGGCGCGGTCTTTGGTGTTGGAGACGTTTTTGGGGCGGGGCAAAGAGGCGCTGGAAGAGGGGCTGTTCGCGCAGGCAGAAAGATATTTGCAGCGGGCACTGGCCGTTGATCCTCAAGGATATGAGTCGCTTTACTGGGCGGCGATTGCCGCGCTGTGGCAGGAGGACTACACCCGCGCTGATTCGATCTTGCAGCAGGCGGTGGCGTTGCATCCCGAGCCGCTGGAGTTGCGCTGGCACCGGAAGTGGTTGCAGGAGGCCTTGGGGCGGCCAGCGATCGGGGCGTTTGCCGATGCCGTGCCGCAGGGAACCATCAGCGGGCGGTTTAGCGAGATCGGCAGCGAGGCCGGGGTCGATAAGCTCGATGGCGGTCGCGCCAGTGCTTGGGCCGACTGCGATGAAGACGGCGATCTCGATTTGGTTGTCATTGGCCATCCAGCACTGGCGTACTTTCGCAACGATGGGACGCGCTTTGCCGAGCGGACGCAGGCGGCTGGGCTGGTGCTGCCCGAGGGCGGGATCGGGGTGCAGACGGCCGACTACGACAACGATGGGGACGCCGATTTATATGTGACGCGCGACGGGTGGTTTGGCGGCGGCGTGAACGCGCTCTTCCAAAACGACGGCCGGGGCGTCTTCGCCGATGTGACCGAAGCGTCGGGCACCGGCGATCCGGGGTCGAGCTTTTGCGCGGCGTGGAGCGATTTCGACCGCGACGGCTATCTCGACCTGTACGTGGCCAACGGCACGGGCGCGACCGGCGACTCGACCAATGTGCTCTATCGCAACCAAGGCGACGGCACCTTTGCCGATGGGGCGGCAACCGCCGGGGTGGCGCACAAGGGGCAGACGTTGAGTGTGGCGTGGGGCGACTTTGACGGCGACGGCTGGCCCGATTTATACGCGTGCAATTTCACCGAGCCGAATGTGCTCTATCGCAACGAGGGCGATAGTGCGTTCGCCGATCAGACGGCTGCGGCCGGCGTAGGTGCTGAGCACATCGACGGCTTTATAACATTTTTCCTAGACTACGACAACGACGGTGCGCTGGACATCTTCGTGGGCAACTGGAGCCAGTACTCGGTGGTGCTGGCCGATCGGGTCGCCGGAAAATCGACGAGCAAGCGCGACCGGCCGGTGCTCTATCGCAATCGGGGCGACGGCACCTTCGCCGATGTGACCCAAGCCGCCGGGCTGGGGCGAGCGCTGGGCACGATGAGCGGCGTTCCTGGCGATGTGGATAACGATGGCTGGGTGGACATCTACCTCGGCAACGGCGGGCCGCAGATGGGCCGGCGCGAGCCGGATGTGCTCTATCGCAATCGGGGCGACGGCACCTTTGTCGATGCGACCCAAGCCGCCGGGCTGGGGCACTTGGGCAAGTCGCACGGCGTGACCTTTGCCGATTACGACCGCGACGGCGACCTCGACCTCTACGCGCCAGTGGGCGGCTCTCAACCCGGCGACCAGTGGCCCAACGCGTTCTATCGCAGCGAGGGCTTTGGCAATCACTACCTAGTACTGGAGTTGGAAGGAGTCGAGAGCAATCGCGACGGAATCGGTGCCAAAGTGCGGGTGCAGGCCGGCGACTTGGTGCAGTACCAGGAGGTGGCGTCTGGGTACAGCTTCGGCAACAGCAGCAGCTTGGAACTGGAGTTTGGGTTGGGGGGGCGCCAGCGGGTTGATCGCATCGACATCACTTGGCCGAGCGGGCAGGTCGATGTGTATCGGGATATTGAGGCCGACCAGCACTTGTTGCTCAGGGAGGGCGAGACGCAGTGAAGGGGCTGACCGCAATCGCGCTCCTGTTGGCCGGGTGTGCGGCCGAACCGGACGCGCCGACCGCGCATCGGCAAGCGCAGGCCCTGGTCAATGGCCGGCCGCTGCGGAGCTTGAGCCGGGCCGAGTTGGCACGGGCCGAACGCCTAGCAGCGCAGGCGCGGGCACTCGATCCTCAGCTACACGAGGCGACCTTTGTCTTAGCCGCCCTCTACGTGGTGCGCGGTGCGTACGAAGACGCGACCGCGCTCTACCGCAGCCTAGTGGAGGCGCGCCCCGACGACGGGCGGGCCTATGCCGAACTAGGGCTTAGCCTAGCTGCCCAAGGACGCTATAGCGGCGCGCGGCGCGCCTATCAGGATGCCGTGCGCCGGGGCGAGAAGTCGGCGCTGATTTACGCGCGGCTGGGCCACGCCTATCAGGCACTCGGCCACTTGCAAGAAAATCTCCACGCGGCGCAGGCGGCCTATCGCGCCTCCCTACAGCGTGCGCCCGAGCAGGCCGAGGTGCGCTACCAGCTAGCGCGAGTAGAGGCGCGATTGGGGCGGGATGAGGAGGCGCGTGCGCTGATGCAGCAGGCACTCGCTGGTGCGCCCAAAGACACTGAGATCCGGGCCGACCTCGCCGCGCTCTACAGAGAGGCGGGGCAAAGGGAAATGGCCCGCGCCGTGCTCGTCGAGGGTTTGGCCGCACGCGGTGGGGGCGGCGAGAAAGCCATTTTGCACTATGAACTGGGGCGGCTGCTCTGGGAGGAAGGGGATGGTGAGGAGGCAGGGGCGCAGTTTGAACGGGCGCGGGCCGCCGATCCCGATCTGCATTCAGCCTATCATTATCTCGGCTTGATCCACAGCGCAGAGGGGCGGCTGGACTCGGCACTCGCTGCGTTTGTCGAGTTGGCTAACCGCCAACCCGGCGATGCTGCTGCCCAAGTAAGTATCGGCATTGTCCACAGCCGCATGGGCGCGCTCGCCGAGGCGGAAGAGGCGTTCAAAGAGGCGGTCGCGTTGGGCGGCGCGGAAGGGGACGCGGCCTTGAAATTGGGCGGTCTGTACGTGCATCAGCGGCGGCTGCGCGCGGCCGTGCAGGTGTTCAAAGAAGCCACGGCCGCGCATCCTCACCACGCCGAGCTTTTCGCGTCCCTAGGCGACACCTATCGGCAGTTGGGCTTGCTCGGCGCGGCCGTGCAGGCCGGCGAGCAAGCCGTCCGGCTCGAACCTGAGCGGGCACTGTGGCACTTCCACCTCGCCTCGACATACGAAAAATTAGATCCCGACCAAGCGCGGGCCGAGTGGCGTGCGTACGCATCTTTGGCAGCGGATGATGTGCGCGAGGCGCAGCGGCTGGCCCACATGCGCGCTCGTCTGCAAACCTTGCAACAGGAGGAATGATGATTGACCTAGTCGCTTTTGACCTCGACGGCACGGTGCTCGACTCAGAAGGGCGGCTGGCGGCTTCGGCTGTGGCGGCTATCGAGGAACTCGTTGCGCACGGTATCCCCACAGCTAGCGTCAGCGGGCGTAGCATTCGCCGCGGCCTATACCCTTTTGCGGCCTACCCAGCACTGGCGCGGGCACTCTACATAGGTGGCTACAATGGCTCGGTGGTTCTCGGGCGCGGCGCGGGCGCAGAGCGAGAGGTGCTGCGCGAGGAGCGGTTGGACGAGGCGTCTTTTGCCCAGATAGTCGAATACGGGCGCGTGGAGCGGCTAAACCTGATCTACTGTCTGTTTGAACGCACGGCCGCCGGGATCGCCGAGGAGTACAGGTACGTCCGGCACATGGATTACCTCGAATCGTTCGGAGAACCGGGCATGGTGCTCGACGTCGATCTGTATGCACGTTGCCAGAGCGGTGAGCTGGCAACCCCACCCAAGATCATGCTGGAAGTAGAACCGGAGCGGAGAGCACATCACATCGCCGATATCGAGGCGCTGTGCGGAGATCAGGTCTATGCGGCTTGGGCGCATCCTGGTATGGTGGAATTTATGCGCCGGGGGGTGAATAAGGGCATGGCCCTGCGGACGCTAGCTGAGCGGGTAGGCGGGTGCGCGGAGCGCATCTTGGCGATAGGGGATGCGAACAACGACTTGCCCATGTTGCGAGCGGCGGGAATCGGGGTATTGCTGGGGAATGCAAAGGCCGAGGTACAGGCGGCCGTGGCCGAGGATGGGGTGCGGATTGGACCGAGTTTTGCCGAGGATGGATTTGCCAAGATGGTGTGGGAATACGCGCTGGATGGACAGGAGCAGAAATGATGCAGGTGTTTTGCGGGATCGCGCTATATGTTGCCGTTGCGGCCTCGGCTTGGGCCGAGGAGGAGCAAGCTGAGGCCGACTCCCTCAAGGGCGGGGAGATGATAAAAATCGCGGCAGAAAATAACGAGTTTTACATAGATAAGTACGAGGTGACCAACGAGGAGTACGCAGCGTTTTTGACCGAGAAAGGAAACGCCAAGGTGGAGGGCATGTACTGGGTGGAGATGGGGAGTCGATATACGGCACTGGTGGAAGAGGAAGGTGTGTACAAGGTCAAAGAAGGGTTTGCGCGTCATCCGGTCATCGAGGTGTCGTGGTACGGGGCGATGGCCTATTGCCAATGGGCGGGCAAGCGCCTGCCGGTGCAAGAGGAATGGCACTTTGCCTGCGCGGGAGCCGCAGAGCTAAAGTATCCGTGGGGGGAGGATTTTGGGAAGGGACGCGCCAATATCTTCGGGGACAAGGACGGCTACGGGCGAACCGCGCCGGTGGGGTCCTTCCCAAGTGGGGCCAGCCCCTTTGGACTCTTGGATATGGGCGGCAATGTGTGGGAGTGGACGCAGGGGGGCGAGAAAATGCAGTTTTTGCGCGGGGGATCGTGGATCAACGGCCCTACCTTGACCCAGTGCAACAAGCGGACGAACACCAAGGATTCGCATTCGTACATCAAGGGCAATACCATAGGCTTCCGCTGCGCCCGCTAAGAAGGTCGGTGGCCGGTGGCCAGTCCCTATGGAAGGGGGGACTAACCACTCACTCTATGGTTTTCATCGTTTTGTTCTTCGCCGTCGCCCGCGTCCAGGCCGATCCCTTCTTTGTGGATGCGACGCGGGAAGCCGGCTTGGACCATCCCACCATCAGCGGCGGCCCGCACAAGCGCTTCATCCTCGAATCCACCGGCAGCGGCGCGGCGTTTTTCGACTACGACGGCGACGGCGACCTCGATCTCTATGTGGTGGACGGCGCGACCTATGCTGGTGCCGGGCTGGGCAATGTGCTCTACCGAAACGATGGCGGAGCCTTTGTGGCGGTTGCAGCCGGCGTCGAAGATCGCGGTTGGGGCAGCGGCGTGGCTGTGGGGGATTACGACGGCGACGGGCAACGCGATCTGTATGTAACCAACTACGGAGCCAACGCGCTCTATCGCAATCGCGGCGATGGTGCCTTTGCCGCGGGCACAGCGTCGGCTGGGGTTGCCGGCGATGGCTTCAGCACGAGCGCGGCGTTTTTCGATTACGATCGGGACGGCGACCTCGACCTCTACGTGGCCAACTACGTAGTCTTCGACATCGAGCCGGTGCTGCAAGACCCGGGATTGGAAGATCCCTGCGTCTATTTGGGCGGCCTGCGGGTCTTTTGCGGTCCTCAGGGCATGGAAGGCGGGCGGGATCGGCTCTACCGCAACGACGGCGGGACCTTTGCCGACGTCACGGCCGCGTCCGGCGTGGCCACGGCCAATTCCTATTACGGCTTGGGCGTGGTGCCCGCAGACTTTGACCGCGATGGCGACCAGGACCTGTTCGTGGCCAACGACGAGACCCCCAATGTGCTGTTCCGCAACGATGGCGGTCGTTTGGGCGACATAGGCTTGGAGGCCGGCGTAGCGTATAACGGCGATGGCGAACCCGAAGCGAGCATGGGGGTGGATGCGGGCGATTGCGACGGCGATGGCGACTTGGACCTCTATGTGACCAACTTCTACGGCGAGACCAATACGCTCTATTTGAACTCGGGCGGTGGAATTTTTATGGACGCCACGAGCGACCGCGGCTTGGCCTCTCCGACCGTGGGCTATCTCGGCTGGGGTACGCGCTTTTTCGACTTTGACTTCGACGGCGACTTGGACCTGTTCGTGGCCAACGGCCACATCTATCCCCAAGTCGATCACGCCAGCGCCGGGGGCACGTACGCCCAGCGCAACCAGCTTTTCGCCAACGAGGGGACGGGCGTCTTCTCTGAGGTGGAAAGGGCCGGCCCCGGGTTGCAGGTGCAAAAGTCGAGCCGCGCGACCATCAGCGGCGACTACGACCAAGACGGCGATGTCGATCTGTTCACAACCAATATCGACGACAGCCCGACGCTCTTGCGCAATGAGACACGCGCCGGCCACTATCTCGTGGTGCAAGTCGAACCGGAGGTCGTCGGAACTTGGGTGCGGCTGGTGGTGGGTGGGCGGACGCAGGTGCGGTCGGTCGGCGGGGCAGCGAGCTATTTGGGCCATAGCGACGCGCGCCTGCACTTTGGCTTAGGCCGCGCCGAGCGCGTCGAGCGCGTGGAGGTGCTGTGGCCCGATGGCGCGGTGGTGCAGTTGGAGGATTTGCCAGCGAATAAACTACTGAGCGTGTACAAGGAAGGGAGGATTGTGGTGAGGGCGTTGGATCGTGTCCCGGTACAGAAGCGGCCGTGACGAGTCGCTCTGCCCTGACAAGACTATAGGTCCTTGACATCCCAACAAAAGCAACTTGTGCTATCTATACCCCTCGACATTTTCCGCCTAAACACTTTTTCAATGACATCACCCCCTTGCAATGGTGAATGAATTGGGTAGAAATGTGGGAACATGCGAAACCTAACTGAGGCTTCTTCGCCAACAGCCTCCGATTCCGCTGCAATCGGAAAACTCGCCAATGTGGTTGGGATTTTCCAAAGCGAGTCGCTCACAGCGGGATTGAGGGCTCCACCCCTATCCGGCGAAGTTCGTCGCCGAACTGCCGCGCACTTTGTTGAATACCCTCCCGATCCCCGCAGAAACAGCCGTCCTCGATCCTTTCTGCGGTGCGGGACCACTCTATGTGGAAAGCCAGAGGCACGGTCTCGCCATCCCAGATCGTCCTCGACGAAACCCATGAGGTCACGCTGATTCTGCGCTTGGGACATGCCGACACCGTGCGAGTCAATGAGAGGCCCGGAACCACTCAGGCACAGGGAACTCAGTATTTCTAGCTCAGCCGGGATTGCTATGACTTCTTTCCCCCTCTCACCACCCCGAATCGGCGCGGACCTAAGAAAACGTACTCCTGCCTAATCGAGATGGATTTCGTCGATCTAAAGTCCGCGTGGCGTTTGAAGCCGAGAACAACCTCGACTTTCGCCTAGGCACCGGGCCGCTGCGCCACTCTGGTCTAGCGCGCGTAGGGATCTCCCGCGTAGGAGAAGTCCGTTACGAGCTGCGCCTCTACAGACAGGAGACCGCTGCTCATTGCGTCCTTGCTCCTTATGCGATCAATTTCATAGGAAATCGAGGCAAGCAGTACGGATTCATATCCAATCAGGAATTCCAGATGATAATCGAAGCATACGGCGGTCGTTCACCCCTGCTCTGCCTGACGGGATCCGCGAGCGCAGATGCAGAGGGGCAATAAAGGCAGCTATTGGGTCTCCCGTTACAAAACGGTGCGCTAGGGCCTGTTTTGGTGACGACCGCCTAACCTTCCGCAGCGATTGACGCGACGATTTTTATTTCTCAGTTTAGATACTTTCTCAAAATTCACCTCTACATATACTCATGTCTTGGAATTTTGTCGTCAAAAGGGTCGCCCTTTTCCTGATCGTAGTGTGGGCAGCGGCGAGCGTGAACTTCTTTGTGCCACGGCTGGGTACGGGCCGCGATCCCATCCGCGAGAAGCTCGGCCAGCTAGCGGCCAGCGGGGGTTTGCGCCAAGACGGCATTGAGGCCATGGTAAAGGCCTATCAGGCCAAGTTCGGCCTCGACAAGCCGCTTCACGTCCAATATCTCAACTTTCTTAGCGACACCTTTACGCTCGACTTGGGCTATTCGCTGGCCAACTATCCGGCCCGCGTCGGGCAGATCATCGGCAATGCCATCCCTTGGACCATTGGGCTGATGATCATTTCGGTATTGATAGGGTTTGCCTTGGGTACGCTCATGGGGGCACTGGCGGCTTGGCCGACGGCACCGCGCTTTATGCGCAACTTGGCGGTGCCGATGATGACCCTGTCGGCGATTCCTCCCTATCTATTAGGGTTGATCGTGCTCTACATATTGGGCCTCAAGCTGAACCTCTTTCCGCTTTCGGGTGGGTACTCGCCCGGTATGTTGGCGATCTTCAACCTCTCCTTTGTCCTAGACGTGTTGCACCATTCGATTTTGCCGGCACTGGCCATCGTCTTGCAGCAGATCGGCTTCTGGGCGCTGGGGATGCGGGGGATGATGGTCACGACCTCGGGCGAGGATTACATCACGCTCGCCGAGGCCAATGGCCTGCGCAACCGCACGATTTTCTTCCGCTTCGGTCTGCGCAATGCCCTGCTGCCGCAACTCACTGCGCTGGGGCTGTCGCTGGCCAATGTGGTCGCCGGCCAGGTCATCGTCGAGGTGATTTTCGCCTATCCGGGGATCGGCACGGTGCTCTTTCAGGCCATCCAGGCCTCGGATTATACGGTGATCAACGGCGTGGTGCTGATTCTCATCATGTCCATCGGCTTGGTGACTTTGCTGATGGACTTCTTCTATCCGCTGCTCGACCCGCGGATTTCCCACAGCCGCCACCACTAGCTATGCACCGCTTCGACCAGATTCTCTACTACTTGCGCGAAAGCCCGATGCTGGCGGCCGGCCTGTGCATGATCCTGCTGGTGGTGCTCTTCGGGGTCTTGGGGCCGATCTTCGTCGATACCTCGCAGGCCCAGCCGCTGGCCACGCCGCCGCGACAAGCTCCCTCGCTGGAGCACCCCTTTGGCACCGACGACTCCGGCCGCGATCTCCTCGCTGTGATGGTGGTGGGCGTGCCACTGACTATGCGGATTGGTCTGTTGGCCGGCACGGTGGGGCTAGGGCTGGGCATTCTCCTCGGCTTTACGAGCGGCTATATGGGCGGCAAGATAGACACAGTTATCCGCGGCTTCGTGGATACGCTGCTGACCGTGCCCGGCCTCGTGGTGCTAGTCTCCATCGCTTCGACGATCCGCGAGGAAATTAGCGTCAACATCATGGCCTTGGTAGTGGCCTCGCTGGCGTGGATGTGGCCCACGCGCACGATTCGCTCGCAGGTTTTGACCATGCGCGAGCGGGCGTACGTACAGATGGCCAAACTCAATGGCATGAGCAACGCCGAGATCATTTGGAAGGAGCTTTTCCCCAATCTGCTGCCCTACCTCGCGGCCAATTTCACCAATGCCGTCAACTGGGCCATTCTCTCGTCAATTGGCCTAGAGGCCCTCGGCTTGGGGCCGCAAAACGATCCAACGGTCGGCATGACCATTTATTGGGCCATTACGTTCAGCGCGCTCATCCGCGGCATGTGGTGGTGGTGGGCGATTCCAATCCTCTTTATCGGCGTGATCTTCGTCGGCTTGTTGATGACCGCGGCTGGCTTAGACGAGCTGGCCAACCCCAAACAGCGCAAGGCCGTATGAGCACAGCCGACAAAGAGGTCCTGCTGGACATTCGCGGCTTAGAGGTCCACTTTGAGACCCGGCGCGGCATTGCCCGAGCCGTCAATAAGGTCGATCTAACCCTGTACAAAGGCGAGCGTTTTGGCCTAGTCGGCGAATCCGGCAGCGGCAAGACCACGTTGATTTTGGCGCTGTTGCGGATGATCAAGACGCCGGGCCTCATCGCCGGTGGCAGCGCAACTTTAGACGACGGTACCGACCTGACTCAACTCGACCGCGAGCAAGTGCGGCAAGCCCGGCTCAAGCGGGTCGCCATGGTGCCGCAGGGTGCGATGAATTCGCTCAACCCGGTGATGAGAATCGGAGAGCAACTGATGCTGACGATGCGCGAGCACGCGACCGATCAGCCCCCGCTGCCCAAGGCCGCGCAGTTGGAGCGTGCGGTCGAGCTGTTGGCCAAGGTCGGGCTGAAGCCGGAAGTGGCCCGTCTCTACCCCCACGAATTGAGCGGCGGCATGAAGCAGCGGGCCTGCATTGCCCAGGCTATCTCGCTCAATCCACAGCTCATCTTGGCCGACGAGCCGACCTCTGCCCTCGACGTGGTGGTGCAGCGGCAAATCATGCAGACCTTGCGCCAGCTACAGCACCAGCTCAATGCCACCGTGCTCTTGGTGGGCCATGACATGGGCCTGATGGCGCAGTTCGCCGAGCGCGTGGGCATCATGTACGGCGGCAAACTGGTCGAGGTGGGCCGGGTTGAGGAGATTTTTCACAATCCGCAACACCCCTACACTCAGCTCTTGATTTCCAGTATTCCCTCTTTTGAAACCAAGGGCGAGTTCAAGGGCATTCCCGGGGTTGCGCTGTCATTGTTGGACCCGCCGTTGGGCTGTCTCTTCCACCCGCGCTGCCCCCAGGCCATGCCCCAGTGCAGTCAGCGCATACCCGCCTTGAAAGCGGTCGCCCCCGACCACTTAGCGTCGTGTTTGTTGCACGAGGAGGACGCAGATGCCCCCGCTTCTTGAGGCGCGCCACCTGCGCAAGGTCTTTCGCAGCGGCGGTCAGCGCTTCGGCGCAAGCATCGAGACCATAGCCGTCAGCGACTTTTCCCTGTCGATTGACGCCGATAGGCCCTCCTTTACCACGATTGCCGGCGAGTCGGGCAGCGGCAAGACCACGATCGCCCGCATGTTGCTCGGGGTGCTCGCCCCCAGCGCCGGCGAGGTGCTCTACCGAGGCCGCGATGTACACGATCTGCAAAAGGAGGAACGGCGGCAATTCCGCAAAGACGTACAGGCGATTTTTCAAGACCCCTTTGAGGTGTACAACCCCTTCTACAAGATCGATCACATCCTGACGACGCCGGTGCGGAAATTTGGCTTGGCCGCGTCCAAGGCCGATGCATACGACAAGATACGAGAGGCCCTGCGCGCGGTCGGGCTGCGGCCCGAGGAAACGTTGGGTCGCTATCCCCATCAGCTTTCGGGCGGGCAGCGCCAGCGCATCACCATTGCACGTGCGCTGTTGCTCAAGCCCAAGCTGATCATCGCCGACGAGCCGGTGTCCATGGTTGACGCCTCGCTCCGCGCGACCATTCTCTCCACCCTGCACGCGCTGTATCGAAACTTCGGCATTTCCTTCATCTATATCACCCACGACCTGACAACCGCGTACCAAGTCAGCGAGAACATCGTCGTCCTATTCCACGGAGCCGTGGCCGAGGCCGGCCACACCGAGAAGGTGATCAAGGACCCGCAGCACCCCTATACGCGCGAGCTAATTCACTCGATTCCCGTGCCCGAACCCGGGCGCGAGTGGATTGACGAAGCAGTAGAAGAAAAAGAAGTAGAAGATATAGAGGCCGAAGAAGTGGCTGCTGGCTGCCGCTATGTGCTGCGCTGTCCCCAGGCCATGGCCCAGTGTGCGACCGCGCCGCCGTTTTACCGGCTAGAGGCCGAGCGGGCGGTGGCTTGTTTTCTGCACGCTGAGTCGCCGGTGTTGGAAAGCGGCGATCTAAACGAAGTGTTTTCGGCTGCGGCCGACGCGCAGAAATAATTTTCCGGAGGAGTGCCATGCAGGGTCTGTTGTTGTGCTTGGTGAGTGTGCTGTTGATCGGCTGCGGGGACGGGGGGCACAAGAGTGTGCCACGCGGCCGGACCTTGATCATGGATTGTTCGAGCTTGCAGGACTGCAGCGGGCAGATCAAGGACTACAACTCGTTTAATCCGTTTTTGCTGACCGGCGTTTCCAAGACAGGTTGGAACTTCCAGTACGAGCCGCTGTACTTCTACAACGCCTACAGTCCGCAAGCCGACAACGTCATTCCTTGGATCGCCACCGGGCACGAGTACAACGAAGACTACACCGAGGTCACTATCTATATCCGCGAGGGAGTCGAGTGGAGCGATGGGCAATCGTGGACCGCGGACGACTTGGTCTTTACGATCAACATGCTCAAGGACAACGCGCCGCATCTGTCTTTTTCCACCGACATGCAGACTTGGGTAAAGAGCGCGGTGGCCATTGACGCCCACGCGGCTAAAATCGCGCTTACCAAGCCCAATCCGCGCTTTGTCTTCAGCTACTTCACCAACAACTTCGACAACGGCATCCCCATCGTACCCAAGCACATTTGGGAGGGCCAAGACCCACAGACGTTCAGCAACTTCGATCGGGAAAAAGGCTGGCCCGTGGCCAGCGGCCCATACGAGATCTTCATTTCCGTGCCCGCGCAGCGGGTGTGGGATTTGCGCCGAGGGTGGTGGGCGCAGAAGACGGGCTTTCGCCAGTCGCCGGCCGTGGAGCGCATCATCTACCTGACGCATATGGAGGAGACCAAGCGGGTGCAGAACTTGATCTCCAACGCCATGGACACCTGCCTCGACATCCGGCCGCCGAACATCCAGTCGATTCTCGACGCCAATCCCAGCGTCTCTACTTGGACTGGGAGCGACCTGCCGCACGGGTATCTCGATTGGTGGCCGGTGTGTTTGGGGTTCAACAACTTGGAGCCGCCGTTTGACGACCCAGCGATCCGCCGCGCCATCAACTACGCCATTGACCGCGACCAATTAGTGGCTATTGGTTGGCAGGGGGCCGGGACTAAATCGCACCTGCCACTGCCGGACTTTCCGCCCATCCGCCAATACACCGACCTGGTCCAAGACTTGGTGGAAAAGTACGAGATCGGCGTCCACGACCCGGCCAAGGCTGCGGCGATTATGGAGCGCAAGGGGTGGAGCAAGGACGCCGAGGGCTTTTGGACCAAAGAGGGCGAGCGGCTCAAGATCGTCATCGACATTTTCGATATTTTTACAGACTTAGCACCGGTCTTGGTGGCGCAGTTGGAGCGGGCGGGTTTCGACGCCGACTTCCGCATGACGCCCGATGCGTTTTCGCGCATGGCGCAGGGCGCGGCGCGGGCTTTCTTGATGGGCAATGGCGCGAGCGTGCGCGATCCGTACTTCACCCTGCGGCTCTACCACAGCCGCTTCGTCCGGCCCACCGGCACGCACTCCGAGCGGTTTTGGCGCTGGTCAAACCCGGAGTTTGACGCGCTGGTTGATCAGATGGGGCAGATCGCGCCCGACGACCCGGTGCTGAAAACGCTCTTCCGCGAGGCCATGGAAATCTGGCTGGCCGAGCTGCCCTCCATCCCCATCGTGCAGTGGTATCACCGCATCCCGCACAACCAGACCTATTGGAAGAACTGGCCGTCGGCAAAAAACCCCTATATCAACAGCGCCTATTGGCACAACACGTGGCTTTTGGTGTTGCTCGGGCTGGAGCCGGTGGAGGGATAGGGGCGCGTCCCCGATAACCTCGTCAAAGCACTACACCAAGCTGCTGTCGAGCACAAGCTGAGTCGTGTCGCCATCGAAGAGAGACTTAATGAACATAGAGAATATAGACCAGTTAAGTGAAAAATTATCTGAGATTAGGAATAAGGGGTATGTTGTTTCATTAAGGAGAGGTAATACTGGTATAGGTTACACACTGGAGATGCTGCTTGGATTACAAGAAAATAATTTGCAGACCCCCGATTTTGATGCCATAGAGATAAAATCTCAAAGAAAAGAAGCCACCAATCGCGTAACCATGTTTACGTTTAATCGAGGCGTTTGGAAGATAGAACAAAAGGATGTGATTAAGGAGTATGGCTATATAGATACGAACGGTCGTTCTTCTCTATATTGCGTCGTGAACAATATGACAAATAATCAAGGACTTTTTATAAAAGTTGAAGAAGAAATGGTTAGACTGTATCATGTGAACAAAACTCTTATTTGTCAATGGCCTGGAGAAGGCTTAGTTGGGACATTCAAAGAAAAGATGCCCGCTCTGGTTATTGTTTATGCTGATACCCGTGTCAATTCAGATAAAAAGGAGGAGTTTTGGTTTAATGAAGCCTATCTCTTAACAGATCCGGATGAGGATAATTTCTTGGATTTGATTCGGAAAAATATAGTTATCATCGATATTAGAATGCACCTGCGAGATAATGATTCGGTACGAAATCACGGGACGGGTTTTAGAATCGAGGAAAGGTTCTTAAACTTATGCTTTGGAAGGAGGGTAAAAATACTATGACAGTCAAGAATCGCAAATACAAAGACGAAACCTGGGACTTTAGAAAAGCAGATACCAAGAAATATACTCACTGTTTTCACAATTATCCCGCGATGATGATTCCCCAGGTTGCAAGAAATCTCTTAGATCGGTATGGTGGTGTAGATGGATGGTTATTAGATCCTTATTGCGGTACTGGTACATCCTTAGTAGAGGCATCTATGTTTGGGATGAACGGTATCGGATGTGATATCAATCCCCTTGTAAGGTTGGTCGCAATGGCCAAGACCTCTCCGATTTCCCTACGAACGCTTGATTTTCATTTGAGAGATTTAGACAACATTATTTTTCAAATTTGTTTCTCTAATCATATACCTTATACGCCAGTTCCCGATGTTCTAAATCTGGATTATTGGTTCTCCAGAGATGTTACAATATATCTGTCTTTTCTTCGTACTTACATTTGTGCCATAAATGATGAGGCGATTCGCAATTTCTTTTGGATCGCATTTTCAGAAACAGTTAGGGAATGTTCCTACACAAAGAATAGCGAGTTCAAGCTGAACAGAATATCGTCTCAGAAAATGAAAAATTTCAAGCCTGATGTTTTCGGCATTTTGCAGAGCAAGCTAATCCGAAATCGGCAGGGTTTTGAAAATTATCTAAACAAAAGAAAAAACGTCGAGATATTTGTCTCAGGTAAGAACACCGCAAATGGCGAGTTGCCCGAAAATCAACCATTGGGAGGATTCGATTTGATTATCACCTCTCCTCCGTATGGCGATTCACAAACAACAGTTGCGTATGGGCAATTTTCGCGTTTGTCGGCTGATTGGATTGGCCTGATTGATTCGCGCAAAGTTGACCGAATATCAATGGGCGGCAAAAAAAAAGAAAGAAGATTGTGTGCGGCTCCAGTTGCGGAGGCTATTGGAAAAATTCGTGCCATAGATGAAAAACGCGCTATCCAGGTCGAGGCATTTTACATAGATTTGGAGCATAGCATAAATTGTATTGCGCCGCTGCTGGCAAAGCATGCGACGATTTGCTATGTGGTTGGTAATCGCAGGGTTAAAGATGTCATCCTTCCGACGGATGAGTTTGTCGTTTTTGCCTTTGCTCAGCATGGATTTTCTCACCGGGAAACCATCGTTAGGAATATACCCAATAAACGCATGCCCCAAAAGAACAGCCCTTCCAACATTGTGGGTAAGACGGCTGCCACAATGCAAGAGGAAAACATCGTTGTTTGCCAACGGCTGTGATGTAAATTGATCAAAGGTCATGCGCGTTATGGCCTTACGACAAATCGGAGATGAGCGGCGGTTTAGGAGATCAACCCCATGCACCAGATAACTACTCGCCTACCCCATGGCCTCGTCAAAGCACTAGACCAAGCCGCGGCACAACTTTATGGAGCGGCTGCGCGATCCTGCCGACCCGGTGCTGGATTGGGATCAGGTCCGGTACGCACACTAGTCAGTTCGGCTTAACACCCCCACGAGAAGAACCACCATGCGCTATCGGCGATTTGGGCGCACACAATTGCAAATGAGCGCAGTCAGCTTGGGCGGGGCCTACTTGGGCGGCCAAGATCCAGAGTGCGCCGAGGAAAACGCCCGGGCGATTGTGCGGCGTGCGCTGGATTTGGGCTGCAATTACATCGACACGGCACCGCTCTACGGGGCGAGCGAAGAACTGCTGGGCAAGGTGCTGGCCGGGGAGCATCGCCCCTTTTACTTGGCGACCAAGGTAGGGTTTAAGCCGGAGGGATTTGACTACCGGCGCGATTCGGTCTTGCAGAGTTTGGAGCGTAGCTTGGCCTTGCTGGGCAAGGCCAAGCTCACGGTGGCGCAGATCCACGAGGTGAACATAGCGGGCTGGGAGAGGATCGTGGAAAAGGGCGGGACTTTGGAAGGGTTGCGCGCCGCGCAAAAACAGGGGCTGTGCGATTTTATCGGCGTGACGGGCCGGGCCATCCCCCTGCTGGCGCGGCTGGCGGCGACCGGCGAATTCGACGCGGTGCTGTGCTACCACGACTACCATCCCTGTGTGCAGTTAGCGGCAAAGGCCGTCTTGCCGGCTGCCGAGCAAAGCGATATGGGCGTGGTGCTGGCGACGGTGTTGGCTGGGGGCCTGTACGTGGCGGGCAAGGGCCAGCATGCGGCAGTGGAGCGTCGGTTTGAGCGCGAGGAAGAGCGGCAACGCGCTTGGGCGACGATCGCTCGGCTGGAGCAGGAAGAGTCAACGCTGCCGCAGAGCGCGTTTCGCTGGGTCTTGGCCGACGAGCGAGTCTCGACCGTGGCCAGCGGCGCGGCGAGCGTTCAGGAGCTAGAGGAAGTGGCGCAGGTCGGGGACATGACGCCGCTGGAGCACTGTTAGGAACTGGCGTTACTCAGTAGGGACAGCTCGAGGTGCGGGGTATTTGTTCCAACGAATCGGCCCCAGGTTGCCCTGTGCGGCGGGGCGGGCGCCCACAAGGGACGCCCCTACGACGGCCGACGGCACTGCTATCAAGACCCGAGCCGGTCCCAAGGGCCTAGGCCAGCTACTGACCACTGACCACTGACCACTGACCACTGACCACTGACCACTGACCACTGACCACTGACCACTGACCACTGACCACTGACCACTGACCACTGACCACTGACCACTGACCACTGACCACTGATTCACATCCAGCCGTGCTGGCCAGTAACGGGCGCACCGGAAGTCTGGGTTTGCCAATGTGGGCCGCGGCCGAGCTTGACCTCGCGGCGGGTGAGGGACGAGGCTTCGGCCGCGAAGAGGATTTCCATGATGTGCCGCCCGTATTGGCCGTGAGTCGGCGGCTCGATGTTGAGCGCGATGGCCTCGGCAAAGCTCTTCCACTCGTGGTACATTTCAGTTGGCGCGTCCTCAAAAGGGACATCTTCCCACGTATCGCCTTGGCCTATTTTGACGTACTTCTCGCCGTGTTGGCTGAAGCGCAGCGAGCCGTTGGCGCAAATTACTTGGCATTCAAAATTCGGTGCTCCATCCGCGTACCCCACGGCTACGGCCGTGCCGGCGAGGCCGTTCTTGTAGCGGATAAAGGCCGTGGCCGAATCGTCGCTGGCTTGGTAGTGAGCGCGGGTGCCAATGGCGGCCGAGACCGACACAGCTTGCGAAGCCATCACCCACGTGAGCCGATCGGCGACGTGGACCCCGTTGGTCAACCACATGCCGCCGCCGTGGAAGCGACTGCGGTATTGGGGCCGCCGGCCGGCGAAATTCCAATTTTTCGACATGTAGCTGACAGCCGTAATCACCGGGCCGAGTTGGCCGGAGTCGAGAATTTCCTTGGCCTTGAGACTCGTGCTGTAAAAGTGCTGCGATAGCCCGACCATCAGCTTGACATTGTTTTCGGCGGCGGCAGCGACCATGGTGTCGCATTGCGCTAGGCTGATGGCCATGGGCTTTTCGACGAGCACGTGCTTGCCAGCGCGGCAGGCGTCAATGGTGAGCTGGTGGTGCAACTGGTGCCCGAGCACGACGGCGACCGCATCGATGTCGGCATCCTGCAAGAGTTCGTGGTGCGTTGAATAGCCCTTGGGGATGTGGTACTGGTCCATGTACTCGCGTCGCTTTTCCTCAAACAGATCGGCGACCGCGACGACTTCTACGTCGTCGAGATGGGCGATTGAATCGCAGTGGGAGCGGGCGATGCCGCCGAGGCCAATGATGCCAACCTTGAGATCTGCCATAGGGTGTCCTTTGGTGTGAACGAAGGGTTTGCTAAGTATAGAATGCGGCTTACCCGGCCACAAACCGCCGCACATTTGCGCCGAAATAAATTATGCCCTAAGATGCTCTGATGCCCGATAATTTCACTTATCGCTCGCTTGCTTTTGGGGCCCTGCTGTCGCTGGCGATCAACGTGTTTTTCGCGTATGCGCGGCTGGCGATGGCCACTGCGGGCATGTCCTCGGATTACATCACCGCCGGAGCGGTATTCCTGTTCTTCCTGGTGGTGGCTTTTGTCAATCCCACGCTCAAGCTGATTCGCCGTGCTTGGGGCTTTAACCGCTCCGAGCTGATCGTCATCTACGCGATGATGATCATTGGTTCGGCCATCCCCACGTGGGGCTTTACGGGCAATTTGATCGCCATGTTGCCCAATATCTACTACTATGCCACTCCCGAGAACAACTGGTCGGAGCTGCTGCACCCTTATGTCCGCGAGTGGATGGTGCCGCAGGACCCAGACGCGATCAAGTACTTCTTCGAGGGCCTGCCCAAAGGGCAGCCCATCCCCTGGAAACACTGGATGGTGCCACTTGCGGCTTGGGTCTCGTTTATTCTGTCGATTTACCTGATGATGATCGCCATCGCGTCGATCGTCCGCCGCCAGTGGGTTGACTACGACCGCTTGACCTTTCCGCTGTTGCAGCTGCCTATCGACCTGACCGAAGAAGGCAAGAGCGGGTCCATCGTCGGGCCGCTGTTCAAAAGGCCGCTTTTGTGGATCGGGTTCGCGCTGCCCTTTGTGCTGCATAGCACTAACGCCTTAAACCACTATTTCCCCTTCATCCCGGCGGTGCAGTTGCGCAACAGCATCTCGTTGTTTAACCACGCGCTGGGGCTGACGACCAATGTGAACTTCGCCGCGCTGGGGCTGGCGTATTTTTTGAGCTTAGACGTGGGGTTGAGCATCTGGCTCTTCCACTTATTGACCAAAGCGCAGATCACCACCGAAAACGTCCTCGGCTATTCGCTGCCCGGCCGCCGCGACCTGTTTATGGAAGGTTCGATGTCGGTGTCCTACGAAGGGATGGGGGCCATGCTGGTGCTGGTAATCTACGGACTGTGGAACAGCCGCGGCTATCTACGGCGGGTCTGGCGCAAGGCTCTGTACAACGAGGGCGAGTTGGACGATTCGCAGGAGATTCTCTCGTACCGGGCGGCACTCATCGTCTTGGTCCTGGCCAGTGCGTATGCCACCGGCTGGCTGACCCTATCGGGCGTGCCGTGGTGGGTCTCGCTGTTTTTTCTTTTAGTGGCCTTCTGCATCTTTTACGGGCTGACGCGGATCGTCGCCGAAGGGGGGTTGGGTTTTGCACGGGCGCAGATGACGGCGCAGCCGTTTGTGATTGACGCGGTGGGCACGGAGGCGATTGGTCCGTCGGGGCTGGTGAGCTTGGGGATGACCTTTAGCTGGGCGGGCGATCTGCGGACTATGGTGATGGCCTCGGCGATCAATGGTCTCAAGCTCGCCGATATTGGCCAAGTGCGGGGACGGCCGCTGTTTTGGGCGCTGATGCTCTCGATTGTGGTCGGCTTGGCTGGTTCGGTGTGGATGGTGGTGTGGATGGGATACCAGTACGGGGGCATCAATTTGGACTGGTGGTTCTACAACCGCTTCGGCGAAATAGTCCACGGCGACTCGGCCTACAAGATCGCCAACCCGAGGCATCCCCTTGGCGACTTCGACGAGATCGGGCCGCGCTTTCTGTTTGCGGGGATCGGCGCGGGGATCATGGGGCTGTTGATGTACGCCCGGCATCACTTTCTGTGGTGGCCGGTGCATTACCTCGGCTTCCCCATCGGCGCGACCCTGACGATCATCTGGACGTGGTTCAGCATTTTCATCGGCTGGATTCTCAAGGCGCTGGTGCTCAAATACGGGGGCGCAACGCTCTATCGGCAGCTACGGCCGCTGTTTTTGGGGTTTATTTTGGGGCATATTTTCGTCTCGGGATTCTGGGTGCTCTTCGATTATATCACCGGGGAGACCGGCAACCGGATTCCGATTTTTTGAGGAGGAAAGACTCATGCGAGCAGGCGACAGAGAAAAAATTGGGCCGCACGGCTTGGAGGTAACGCGCTTGGGGCTGGGCGGCACGACCTTTGGCAACATGTACTCGGTGCTAAGCGAGCAGGAGGGGCTGGACGTGCTAGACGCGGCCTTTGCAGCCGGGGTGCGCTACTTTGATACCGCGCCGCTGTATGGCTACGGCCTGAGCGAGACGCGCTTGGGGCCGGGGCTGGCGCGCTACAACCGCGACGAGATGGTCCTTTCCTCGAAAGTGGGCTATGCGCTTGTGGAGCGGCAGCCCGGCGACGACTATGTCGATCTCTTCGTCGATGCGCCCGAGATGACCAGCTATTTCGACTTCTCGTGCGACGCGGTGCTGCGCTCGATTGAGGGGAGTTTAGCGCGACTCAAAATGGATCGCCTCGATATGGTGCTGATTCACGACCCGGACGAGGCGAGGAGCATTGAGCCGGATTGGACGCCGGGCGAGCGGGGGTTTTTCGACCAAGTGATGGCCGAAGCCTATCCCGCGCTCGACGAGCTGCGCCAGCAGCAGGTAGTCAAGGCCATTGGCTTGGGCATGAACCAGTGGCAGATGCTGGCCGACTTCGCCCGCGCCGGGGATTTCGACGCTTTTTTGCTAGCCGGCCGCTATACGCTGCTAGAGCAGGAACCGCTGCGCGAACTGTTGCCGCTGTGCTTGGAGAAGGGGGTGCGGATCGTCGTCGGCGGGCCGTACAACTCGGGGATTTTGGCTACTGGGGCGGTGGAGGGTGCGTATTACAACTACGCGCCAGCACCGGAAGATGTGCAGTCCAAGGTGCGCCGCATTGAGGCGGTCTGCGCTCGGCACGAGGTGCCTTTGCCGGCCGCAGCGCTGCAATTTCCCTTTGGGCATCCGGCGGTGGCAACCGTCATTCCCGGGGCGCGGACCGTCGCGGAAGTCGCCACCAATGTGGTCTGCCTAGAGTGCGCGATTCCCGCCGACTGCTGGGCCGAACTCAAGCAGGAAAGGCTGATTGTCGCCGAGGCTCCAACGCCTTAGGCCCCGATGCGAGCTATCCCCTTTTGGCCAACCTATATTCACGATGAGGAGTAATCACAATGTCCAATTGGCCGATGCTCAAGCACTACGATCGGGATCATCTCGCCAGCATTGCCATGCCCATTGGCGGCATTGGCACGGGCACAATTTCACTGGGCGGCCGCGGGGATTTGCGCGACTGGGAACTGATGAACCGCCCGGCCAAGGGATTTGTCCCAAGGCGCAATGGGGGCCAAGGAGATGGGCCGTTTTTTGCCCTGTACGCCAAACCCGCTGGCGGCCCATCCGTCACCCGTGCGCTCGAAGGGCCGGTGGATGTATCCGAATACCAAGGTGCGCGCGGCAGTGTGGCGGTCAATCACGGCTTGCCGCGCTTTGCACAATGTGCGTTTGCAGCGGCCTATCCACTTGCACAGGTCCATCTGTTCGATCCGCACGTTCCGGTCGCGGTTTGTCTCGAAGCGTTTAACCCGCTCATCCCCGCCAACGCAGATGACAGCGGCATCCCTATCGCGGTGCTGCGCTATAGGCTCACCAATCGGACCAACAAGCGCGTCGCGGCCTCGGTGTGCGGCTCGTTGCCCAATTTCATTGGCAACGATGGTGTGGAAGAGTTGGCCCGGGCCAATCGCAATCGCTTTCGCAAGGCAACCCACTGTCAGGGCATTTTCATGGACAGCGAAGGAGTTGATCCCACCGCCATTAGTTATGGCACGATGGCCCTGACCACCGCGAACAAAACTGGTATTACCTATCGCACGGCTTGGAAAAAAGCCGGGTGGGGCACGTCTCTGCTCGACTTTTGGGACGACTTTGCCGCCGATGGTCGGGTGGAAGAGCGCTCCGGCGAAGGAGCCGACATGCCGAGTGCCTCGCTCGTGGTGCGCACCAACATTTTGCCCAAGGCACACAAGACCATCACCTTCTTGCTTGCGTGGCACTTTCCCAATCGGCACACGTGGTCGCCGGACGACGACCCCTACATTGGCAACTACTATGCGACGCACTATCGCGATGCGTGGGATGTGGCCTGCAAAACCGCGCCGCGGCTCAAAAAGCTTGAACAACAGACCATGCGCTTTGTCCAAGCCTTCGCGGCAAGCGACCTGCCCGAGGTAGTCAAGGAAGCCGCCCTTTTCAATCTCAGCACCCTGCGTACGCAAACGTGCTTCCGCACCCCCGATGGACGTTTATTTGGCTGGGAAGGATACGACGATCACAGCGGCTGCTGCATGGGCTCCTGTACGCATGTGTGGAATTACGAACAAAGTACGGCGTTTCTCTTTGGCGATCTGGCCCGCACGATGCGCGATACCGAATTCAATCGCGCCACCGACGACAAAGGCATGATGAACTTTCGCGTCCATCTGCCCCTCAGTCGCGCCCAAGAATTTGGCAAAGCGGCTGCCGACGGCCAGATGGGCTGTATTATGAAAGCCTATCGCGACTGGCAGCTTTGCGGCGACGATGCCTTCCTACAATCGATTTGGGCAAAGGTCAAAAAGGCCCTTGAATTTTGCTGGATCGAAGGGGGGTGGGACGGCGATGGCGACGGTGTTATGGAGGGCTGTCAGCACAATACCATGGATGTCGAATACTACGGCCCTAATCCACAAATGGGGATATGGTATCTGGGGGCTTTGCGCGCCGGCGAGGAAATGGCGGCCCATCTGGGCGAATCCGACTTTGCCCAAACCTGCCGTCGGCTCTACCAGAGTGGCCGCGCCTACATAGACGAGCAATTGTTCAATGGCGAATACTACGAGCATCGCATTGAGCCACCCAAAAAAGTGGCCGCATCGCTGCGGCTGGGTATGGGCGCGGCGGAGCTCTCCGATCCAGATTACCAACTCGGCAGCGGTTGTCTGGTAGATCAACTCGTTGGCCAGTTTTTCGCCCACGTCTGCGGCTTGGGCTATCTGACCAAACGCGCCCACGTGCGCCAAACCCTCAAGAGCATCCGCAAGTACAACCACCGCAAGAAGCTGACTGATCACTTCAACTGCATGCGCTCTTATGCCTTGGGCGATGAATCGGCCTTGCTCATGGCGAGCTATCCCTACGAGCGGCCCGACAACCCATTTCCCTATTTCGCGGAAGTGATGACCGGGTTTGAATACACTGCGGCCATTGGCATGCTCTACGAGGGGCAGCTCAAAAACGGTCTGCAAACCATGCGCGACATTCGCAATCGCTACGATGGGGCGAAACGCAGTCCCTTTGACGAAGCCGAATGCGGCCATCACTACGTGCGTGCCATGGTTGCTTGGGCCGGGGTGCTCGCGCTGACGGGATTTAATTATTCGGGGGTTACAAAGTCCATCGCCTTTGCCGCAAAGCCCGGGACCTTTTTCTGGTCAAATGGTGCTGCTTGGGGCACGGTGTGCATTGCCCAACGCCAGGCGGACTATCGCATTGCCTTGGATGTTTTGTATGGGCAGATCAAAATTAAGCACTTTAGGCTGACCGGCGTGGGCGAGCACACCTTTGACCGGGAGCTCGCGCTGCGCGAGAATAGCCAACGGACCTTTGTCGTGGGGTGACGGCGCACAGAACGCGGCGTACCCGACCCAGCTTCGTGGGGCACGGACGGCCTCTGCCGTCTCGCTGATAGAGCGATCACCCCCTTTATCCCTGCAAGGAGCAATCGACATGAACGCACCGGACATTATCTTGGCCTCGGGCCACGCTATTCCGCAATTGGGGTTGGGCACTTGGATGTTGCGCGGTCAACAGTGTCAAGCCGTGGTCAAAGAGGCGCTCGAACTGGGCTATACGCATTTGGATTCGGCTTGGATGTACCAGAATCAGGATGCCATTGGCCAAGCCCTCAAGGAGGTCGGAGCCGACCGCGACCGCCTCTTCATTACCTCCAAAATCTGGCATTCACACTTGGAGTACGAAGCGACCTTGGAGCAGATGGAGGAGATTCTACGCGATCTGCAGACCGAATACGTCGATCTCCTACTCATCCATCACCCCGGGCAGGGCGTACCGGTGGAGCGCACCTTAGCCGCTTTTGAAAAAATCTACGAGGCCGGACAGGCCAAGAGCATTGGCCTCAGCAATTTCAGCATGGAGCAAACCGATCGCGCACGGGCCGCCACCAGCTTGCCGATATGCACCAATCAGGTGGAGTACCACCTGCGCCACAAGCGCGAGCGACTGCGGCGCCATTGCCACACCCACAACGTGGTGCTGACGGCGCACCGCCCGCTGGCCCAAGGCGAACTAGCGCAGGATGAGGCCCTAAAACAGGTGGCCGCCGAGCACGGCAAGAGCATGCCCCAAGTGGCTTTGAAGTGGCTTTTGCAAAAGGATATGATCGTCATCCCCAAGGCCAGTTCAACAGCTCATTTGCGCGCCAATCTGGATTTGTTCGACTGGCAGTTGGGATCTGAGGAAATGGCGCGTCTCGATGGGGTGGGTGCCGATCCGGATTAGGTCTTACAGCTATTGTTTCAGTATCAATAATAGTAAAACGCATAGACCAGCGCGGCACTGCCAATGCCGACGCAGGTACCTAAGATCAGGCCAATAAAAAAGGGCAGCAGGGTGCGGTAGAGTCGGATGCCACCGTAGCGCAGGGCTAGGAGTTTGATCAGCCAGGCCAAGAAAATCCCGAACCAGTCGATGGAGACGGTGTTGGTCAGGGCGATGCCTAGCCCCACTGGATGCAAGGGCCAGCCGGCGAAGCGGTACTGGGCTAGCGAGAGCAACCCGGCGAGGCCAGCGCCGATGGCGAGGAACACGGCCACCAGCGGCTCGGCCGGGTTGGGATTGTCGATCGAATTGGCGACCCAAGACCAGTGGTATTGCGGCGAGATAACGAAGTACCAGCGATAGCCGTGGATCAGCCCGTGGCGGTAGCCCAGCCATATATAGCAGACCATGGTAGTTATGAGGCCGACGATCATGGCGGCGGACAAAAAGAACACTAGCTTGCGCCCGCTGATCTTGAGCCGGGCCGGCTCGCAGACCTTGAAGGCGTGGGCGAGGGTGCCCATCAGAAAGAGCTGCAAGTCGGCCGTCCAGACCATGCTCAGCCCCATTGCGCTCAGTCCTTGGGCACCAAAAGGGGCGGTGCCCACGAGATTGGTCAAAATCGGCGGCACGGAGACCGGAGCGCGCAGCCGGCCGATCCCGGTCTGGGCCAACAAGCGGGCAATGCCAAAGAAAATCACCAGCGCGACCAGCAAGAAGACGATGCTCCAGACCAAACTCAGGCCGCTGGCCCAGAGGAAGCCGCTCATGTACGCCAGCCCAACAAGCCCGAGCACAGCGGCGGTGCGCGGCGAGATCGGGTTGTCGCAGTCTGGGGCACCGTCGATGATCAGCCGCCACTGGCGACGGAGAAAATCGCGCGACATCCACAGCGAAATCCCGACGATGCAGGCGAGTGAGCCAATCTGCTGATGAGCCAGCAGGACGTTGGTTGGTGCGTGGGGCTGGGCCGGCAGTGAGACGACGATGCCCAGCCAGTTGAGCAGTGCGCCTTCGGCGGCGATGATTATGTGAAAAAACCAGACGCTGAAAAGCACGTTGAGGCCAACCAGATAGCTCAAGCCCACGACCAACAGGTCGGTATTAAGCCCGTAACTAAGCCCGAATTGCCGGATCTCGATGCGACCGCCGGGAATGCCCAAGCCGTGGATGATCTCGATGTCTAATACTTGGTCGAGCATATTGACGGTCGGCAGCATCGAGGCAATGAGAAATCCCAGCCACAACAGCTTGCTTTTGAGAATGGACGCGGTGGGGTTTTCCAAGGTCTCGATGAGCATGTTGGGGACGGCGGCGAGAGGATACACCAAGCGCTCTTGGCGCGACCACTGGCGGTGGACGAGGCTAATCAGCGCGATGCTGACCAAGAAGAAGGCCAGCATGAAGAGGCCCCACCACAACAGCGGCCCGGCCCACAAGGCCCAAGGCACGGGCGCGGTGGCATCAGTTCCTTCAAAAAGCTGGCGGATCGCTTCGAGATCGCGGGGGACGGCCCAATGGGGAATGTGCGGCCAAAGCAGGTCGGACCAGTTGTTTTCTGGGGTAGCGTAGTAAAAGACGCCGGCGATTAAAGGGATGAAGTAGCCGCCAAAGCCCATTGAGGGCAGCACTACGGCGACCATTAGCGCGGCATAGACCAAGGCGAAATTGGCTGGCGAGAGGCGCAAGAGCGGGTGGAGCAGGCGCAGCGCGAGGGCGACGACCACGAGCCAGAAGATCAGGAAGATGACGCCGATGGTGTTGAAGTGATCGGTCAGCCCTGTGTAGTTGCCATAGAGGACATAGGTCCGCACACTGGTAAAGGTCATGCAGACGGTAAAGACGAGGACGAGGACGAAGGAGAAACAGGTGCCGAGGAAGGACGAGCGCATAGTAGTCTATTGGTTAGTGGCCACTAACGATACCATTCAGCAGATAGATACGCAATGATCGCTGGGCTACAGGCCGGGCACTTGGGCTGGCTCGTCTTCGCCCTTGCTCTCGCCGTGCGGGTCGCCTACATCTTCGAGCTGGATGCGAGTCCGCTTTTTGTACATCCGGCGGTCGATGCCAAGACGTACACCTACCACGCCCAGCGCTTGGCTGCGGGCAACTGGTTGGGCATTGGCGAAGGGCCATTTTGGCAGCCGCCGCTCTACGCGTACTTCCTCGGGGCGGTGAAGGTTCTTTTTCCGGAGTCATTTTTTTACGCTGCGCGCTTTGTGCAAACGCTGCTAGGGGCGCTGGTCTGCGCGATGAGTTGGTGGATTGGGCGCTCTTTGTTCAATCCGGCGGTGGGGTTGCTGGCAGGGATCGGCGCGGCGCTGTGTGGGCCGCTGATTTTTTTTGACGGCGAACTGTTGCCGGCTTCATTAGCCGCCTTCGTGGATCTGCTGGCCTTGGTGGTGCTTTTGCGCGTCTGGCGTCGCCCGAGCCGTTGGGGCTTTTTGGGTGCTGGGGCGGCCTTTGGCGTCGGCGCATTGGCCGTGCCGACAGTGCTGACTTTTGCGGTCGCCGTGCCCATTGTCCTCCTGTGGGTCGCTCCCCGTCGGCAGGGCTTGGCTTGGGCTGGTGCTTTTGCACTGGGGGTAATTTTGGCTATCGCGCCGGTGGCTTGGCGCAACTGGGCCATCGGCGGCGATGGGGTGGGGATTTCCTACAACGCGGGGATCAACCTATACATCGGCAACAATCCCGACTATGCAGAGACCGTGGCCATCCGCCCGGGGTGGGAATGGGACCATTTAGTCACCCAACCGGCGCGGAAGGGGATCGCGCGGCCCTCGGCTAAGTCCGCTTATTTCGCCGAGCGGGCCTCGGACTACATCCGGGGTGACCCGACTGCGTGGCTGGGGTTGATGGGGTACAAGTTAGGGGCGTTTTGGCACGGCGACGAGCGGGGGCGGAACCAGCCGATCTACTTCTGGCGCACGTACTCAAAGGTGCTGTCGGCGACCCTGTGGAAAGCAGGCATCGCCTTCCCCTTTGGCTTGGTGGCCCCCCTAGCGCTGTGGGGAATGCTGCTGAGTCTGCGGCGGCTCGGGCCGACGTGGCCGCTGCTATACGTGCTGAGCTATTGTCTGGGAGTGGTCGCGTTTTTTGTGGCGGCGCGCTATCGAGTGCCAGTGCTGCCGGTAGTCATGGTATTTGCCGCCTACGGGTTGTGGGTGCTGTGGGCTTGGGGGCGGGCGAGCTGTTGGCGCAGCTTGGGGCTGGGGTTGGTTATCTGTGCGGCCTTTGCGTTTGCGGCCAACAGCCACCTAGCGCCAATGGACATGGAGGGGGACGCGGCGATCCACTACAATCTAGGCAATGCGTATGCCAAAGCTGGCAACAAAGAGCGAGCACTGGCGGCGTTTGAGCGGGCGGTGGCCGAGGATCCCGAGTACTGGCAGGCGTGGTTAAATCTGGGTGGAGTTAAGGCTGCGCTGGGCGATCTCGCAGGCGGTGGGGAAATTTTTGCGCGCGTGGCGCAAAAGGCTCCCCGGCAAGTCGAGCCGTGGATGAACTTGGCGCACGTGCGGATCGTGCAGCAAGACATAGAAGGGGCCTTTAGCTGCTATGAGTCCGCGCTTGCGGCCAATCCCAAGTTGCTACCAGCCTACGTGGAGATGATCCGCCTCTACGGGCAGATAGGTGATATAGCCCGGGCGGCGCATGTCCTTCAGCGAGCCGTCGATCACTTGCCCGCCGACCGCGACCGCTTGCGCCAGTTTTACGAAGCGATACAACAGCGGGCGTTGGGCCGCTAATGGACAAAATTAAGGGGCCGGCTGGACGACCCTGAGCACTTGGTTGGCGGCGACCTTTTCTAGGGTCTGATGCGTCCCGTCCGGCCAGTGGATTTCCACTTGGGCGCTCGTGGCCGCGCCCAGCCCGAAATGCAGGCGCGGATCGTGGCTGGCCAGATAGCTACCGCCCGATTGTCGCTCCTGCACTTGGCGCACCCCGCCAGCCGTAACTTCTACCCGCGTGCCGAGGGCATCGGGATGGCTCTTTCCCACCAGTAGAATTTGCAAATAGTGGCGGGCATTGCCGCCGTCGTTGCGCAACAGTCGCGGCCGGGCCGCTACCGTGGTCACTAGGAGGTCGAGGTCGCCGTCGTCGTCGTAGTCGGCGACAGCCGTGGCTCGGCCGGCGTTGGCCTTTTGGAAATCTAGTCCCAATGCGGCCGAGACGTCGGCAAAGCGGCGGCCAGCGTCGTTGCGGAACATCTGGTTGGGTTGCCGATAGGTCTGGCCCGAATCCACTTCTGCAATGCGGTCGATGACGTGGCCGTTGGCGGCGAAAAGGTCGAGGTCGCCGTCGTTGTCGTAGTCGAAAAACTTGGTGCCAAAGCCGAGGGGTCGATACGAGGGGTCGGCCAGCCCCAGGCGCTGGGTGGCGACGGCGAATTGGCCTTGGCCGTCGTTGCGGTAGAGGGCGTTGGTCTCAAAGGCGAAGTTGGTGACGAAAAGGTCGGCGTCGCCATCGCGGTCGTAGTCGCCAAAATCGACGCCCATGCCCGCGTCGGCGCTACCGTACTCGTTGTAGCGAGTGCCGGCAATCAAACCCACTTCGGCGAAGGTGCTGTGCTGATTGGCGTAGAGGAAGTTCATGGTGCCGTCGTTGGCCACGTAGATGTCGGTGTCGCCGTCGCGGTCGTAGTCGGCTAGCGCAACGCCTAGCCCCTTGCCCTTGAGGGCGATGCCGGTCTCCTTGGTGACATTGGCGAAGGTGTGGCCGTCGTTGCGGTAGAGGAGGTCGCCTGTGGGGTCGTACACGCTAGGCTCGCAGTACGCGCGCACTTGGCCCTGCTGGCAGATGGCGTCGTCGTCGAGGGTGTAGCGCACGTAGTTGGCGACGAAGAGGTCGAGATCGCCGTCGAGGTCGTAGTCGAGGAAGCCGGCACTAGTGCCCCAGCGTGGATCTTCTAGGCCGGCCGGCGTTTTGGCAAAGGTGCCTTGGTCGTTGCGATAGAGGGCGTTGGGGCCGTAATTGGCGACGAAGAGGTCGGGGTCGCCGTCGGCGTCGTAGTCTGCGGCCGCGACGCCAAAGCCGTAGCTGGGGTCGGCGCTGCCGCTGTGGGCGGTGACGTCGGCGAAGGTGCCCGCGCCCGCGTTGCGATAGAGCTGGTTGACCGGCGGCGGATTCGGGGGATGACCGGTCAGGTAGGTGCCGTTGGCGAGATAGAGGTCGAGGCGGTCGTCGCCATCGTAGTCGAGGAAAGCAGCTCCGGCACCGAAGGTTTCGACATAGTAGTATTCGCCGGAAAAGCCGTTGTAGTGGACGAAGAAGATGCCGGCGTCGGCACCGGCGTCGGCAAAATGCACCGGCGGTGCTGGGGGGGCTTGGGGGGCACAGGCGCAGAGGGTGCTGGCGAGGGCGAGGCCCCATATCTTGTCGTTCACCAAACAGCCTTTAGGGTCGTCGTCGGCCGCCATGCGATAGACGAATCTCAGCACCGATGTCTATGTACAGCCATCCCCGGTCGGCGCAGCCGCGCGACGCCGGCAGAGCGTTTGGTTAGGGACTCTAAATTGGGCGAACTCAATGACGTCGAGGGTTTGGGGTCGGGCCAGTTCCTTGCGCTGCTGGAGAAGTCGATCCAGCGCCTTGGCGGTTTGGGCCGCCATATAGGATTGATGGCCATGGGGACAACGGACCACCGGCACCTTATCCACCAGAAACTTATCGTTCTTGGGGCCATACACTTGCGTCTTGTAGCGCAGCTTCGCGCCGTCCTTACCGCAGTAGTCGCAAGTCATGGGGTTTCTCTCCAAGCCGTGGTAAAAACCAGTTTGCCTGTTGGACTAATGCCAAGTTGCCTGCTTTTGTCTCACCTAAGATGACGTATTTGCATTCGCCCGAGGTTGAATCCGCTCAATAAGGAGTATGTGAATTCCTCATAGGTATGATCGGGAATAATATACTCACTGGCGCGGATCTTGTCGCGCATCTGGTAGAGGATATAGGTCGTGCATCGCATGCCGTCCCCCAATATATAGACCGCCGCGTTCTCTTGCTGTGCAGCGATCTCTGCGTTGGCAGGCGGACGATTTCCCTCTTGCGCGATGGGGTCGCGGCTTATTTAATGGTGGCGTTACTAACCACTAAACAGGAGAATAGACGATGCCGTTTATCAACGTGAAGATGCTCGCGGGGCGTTCCGCCGAGCAGAAGCGGGCTTTAGTCGAAGCCTTGACCGAGGCCATGGTGGATACCTGCAACGCGCCCCGAGAGGGGACGACGGTAGTGCTCGAAGAATGCGAGCGCGAGCACTGGGCCGTCGGTGGGATGCTGGTGGCGGACCGCCCGGAATAAGGCGGAATAGGCCATATCACAGCACATAGGCCAAAGCTGTGGCGATGAGCAGGCCGAAAAAGACCCAGCCTAGCAGGGCCTCGGCAACAGCGAGGAGTTTGAGCTTGCCCGTCGCGTCCCAGGCTTGGGAGTTGATGTGGATAAAGGTATAGATGCTGAAGACGATGCAGTCGGCGAGAGTGGGCTGGCCTGCGCCGGAGGCGGGGCGCATGGAGTCAGAAGCTGTGCGGTACGCCAAGCCGAAGAGGAGGATAATGGCGAGCGTGAAGGCGATTAGTTGCTGGGGGGCCGTGCCGTAATCCGAACTCAAGCGCCACAGTTCGAGGCCCCAGCGCGCTGGCTCGTGCGGGGCGCGTGCGAGGCGCTGGTGGTCCATGCGTTCGGCGTGGCAAGCTGCGGCGTCGCCGTCCAGGCCTTGGGCTAGGAATTGGTGGTACAGGGCAGCATAGGTTAGGTCGAGGGCGGCAGCGTGGGCTGAGTCGGCTGAGGCGAGATGGCCTGCTAGCTGGGCCCAGCGCACTTGGATGCGGCCGAAGCGCGGCTGGTGCAAGTAGAGTCGGCTGCCAGTGGCGAAGGTCGAATCCGCCCCGGCCGGCCGCAGGTCGAGCAGGGCGAAGGCGGCGCGGCTCAGGTTGAGGGAGCGGTTGAAAAAAGCACCGAGGCGGATGACACGACCCTCGCTCTCGCTGAAGTCGGCCTCTTGGCGGAAATACGCCCCATCAAAGCGGGCCTTGCCAAAGATCGCACTGCGAAAGCGCGCCGCCTTCGCGAACGTGAAGTCGGCAAAGGACGCCTCGCCGCTAAAATGCGCTCGGTCAAAGGCGGCCTCCCCGTCGGCGCGTCCGCTGTCAAAGGACACCTCCTCGGCAAAGCGCGCATCCCAAAACAGCGCTCGGTCGGCGAAGCGTACGCCGGCGAAGGAGAGGGGCTGCGCCCAAGCGGTTTCCTTGAAGGAGGTGATTCCGGCGAATGCGGCGTCGGTGAAGGTGGCAGGCGCGGCAAAGGCGGCCTGCTCGAAATAGGCGGCGTTGTCGAATTGGCTTTGTGCGAAATTGGCGCTATGGCCCGCAAAGCGTGCGCCGACGAAAGAGGCGACTCCGGCGAAGCGGCTTGCCGCTAGGTCGGCATCGCCGAAGAAGTGGGTTTTTTGGAAGGTCGCGTGCTTGACCAGATGGCTGGCGCACAGGGAGAAGGCGGCGGTAAAACGCGCTTCGGCAAAGGAGAGGCCACCGGCGAAGTGGGTGCGTTCAAAGCGCACCGGGGCGAGGAACGCTACTTGGCTGAAGGATACCTCGTCGAGAAAGTACATCAATGGGGAGCAGGGGAAGGGTTTGGCCGGCGATAGTGGTATCGGCCGCGGGCGTCTGGGCGCACAAGGCGGTGCTCAAGAAGAGCAAGGCAGCAGATAAGAGTTTTGGTAGCATACGGGCTGTTGAGTTTCAAAAGCGCAGCGTGGCAACGGCTGATAAGCGTCCTCTATGATTCGGTAGCCACCGCCGCTATCTATAACGAAGAAGTAGATTTACGCGACGCTGTGCAGGCGTTTAATGAACTCTCGCAGGAGGAGCGGGAACAGGTGGCTTTGAGCGAGGCCGACTACAAGAAGCTCGCACGCGGTGCCCGGGCGACAATTCGCAACGACGTGAGCAACTGGCCCGATTCAAACGCGCTCGGCTGATGGAGCTGTACATGGAGCGCGAGGTCGTTGCTAAAATTGAGATCACCTCTGAGGAAATAGAGCGTCACTACCGAGAGAGCGGCCGGCACCGCGCCCTGCGCTTGGGCGGCATCATGGTCGAGCGCTTGGAGGAAGCACGTGCGATCACCGACCAACTCGCCGCCGGGGCCGATTTTCACGCGCTGGCCAGCATACACTCGGTCCACTCGGAGACCGCCGCGCGGGGCGGCGACACCGGCATATACCTGACGCGCGACCAGATGTCGGCGGAGACGGTCGAGCAGGTGCTCAATCTGGCGATAGGGGACATTTCCGCTTCGGTGCGCGAAGTCTTCGGCCACGGGGATTTTTACGTGATCTACAAAGTCCTCGACGAGATTCCAGCGCCGCTGAGCGCGTCGGAGCGGATCATCGTCGAGGAGTTGACAATACAAAAGCGCCAAGAGCGATTGCAGGCACTCAGGGATTCGCTCGTGAAAGCGTACGCACCTGTGCCGCGCCCGGCTGCGATCCAACGGCTCGTCGAGAGTGGGGTCATGGCAGATCAAGCCGAAGTTCTCTGCGCGTATCAGGGCGGGGATCTCACCGTAAGCGATTTCTTGGCAGCGTACGAGCGTCTCGCCGGCAGGAGCTTACAGGCGGCCGATAGTGCTCATGTGGCCGCGTTTTTGCACCGCCGGGTGCTGCCCGACCTGTTCGTGAGCGCCGAGATCGAGGCGGCTGGTCTAGCAGAGGATGAGCGTTTCAAAGAGGCTGTGGCGTTTAAGAGCGAGGAGTTGATGCTCAGCGCATTGCGCCGGCGGGAGGTTGACCAGTACGCGAGTGTAACCGAAGAAGAAGTACACGGCTTCTACGACGCGCATCCCGAAAAATTCGCTCGGCCGGAGAACGCGACCATCGTCGAGATTTTGGTGGCGTCGGACTCGCTGGCTCAGCGCTTGGGGGATGAGCTGCGCGCGGGGGGCGATGCCGCAGAGCTAGCCAAGCGCCATACCCGGCGCGAGGGCAGCTTGCACCACGATGGCCAGATGCAGCTCAATGTCTATGTACAAGGGCTATTTCCCGTGTTGTCTGCTGCCGTGCAGGATGTCGCTGTCGGCGAGGTGGGTGGGCCGTTGAAGACCGAGCGGGGCTATTCGGTTTTCAAGGTGCTGGAGCGCACGCGCGAGCAGATCCCGTACAACGCCGAATCCTAGCGCCGTGCCCGGGCCTACGTGCGGATTGACAAGTCGAAAAGGGATTACGTGCGGTTCGTGCGCAATTTGTGGAATAAGTACCCGGTGAAAATCATCGAGGGTAGTTTGGAAAAGCTCTGAGAATTGTCGGTTGGATCGTGCGTCCACCTGAGCAGCCCGGATATCAATTATATCCTGTTTAATCGCTTTCTTCTAAGCGCATCTCGCCTAGCCGCTCGACGCCGGTGCCATGCGCTGCCACTCCATCCACTCCGTAAGCCCGCGCTGGGTTGCGTCGAAGCGGGAGCGCACCTTTGGTGGAAACACGTAGTGATTTATGTTGCCTTGATTGCCCGCCAGCAGTTCCCGCATCGCCGGGTTGTAGGTGGCGTCAATATAATTAAAATAGAGGTTCGTGCGACGGCGGGATGATTTCTTGGGTGCGCCGGTGTGAAGCAGTGTCTCCGATAACATGATCATGTCCCCCGCCTTGCCGGTGACCTGCACGGCCCCGGGCAAGGCGCGGCCCCGGTACTCGGCCATGGGCAGGTCAATTTCCGACTTGTGCGCCCCGGGCACCACCGTTAGACAGCCGTCTTCCTCATCATTGTCCGTCAGAAAGTACACACAATTCAACATGCGCGTGCGGATCTGCCCTCTGCGCACGGTATAGTCATCCGGGTTTAACCCCCGGTGCCACCCACCCCAAGGCGTGCCCTCCGTCTTCTCGATGGCCCAGGTATTGACGAGTTGGGGATGCTGCATCCAGCGCCGCAGGCGCTCCACCACCGGCGGTAAGCTGATGACCTCGTCGAACGCTTCCGTCCACAGCGGCAGGCCGTTGATCCGCCGCTGGCCTTCGGTGATCTGGACCGTCGTCTGCCCACGAACCCCCTTGTGCAGCCAAGGGTCGTCGTACCGGCGTGCGAAAAGTCGTTCAAGCTCTTCGAGGAAGCGCCGGCAGCACTCGGCGCCAAAGACGTTCCGCAGCATGAGAAAGCCCTGTGCGTCGAACTGGAAATCCTCCGCCAGTGCGAGTTCGTCCATAATTATTCCTCCCCAGACTGTGGTTAGGGGTTAGTGGTCAGTGGTTAGTGGTCAGTGGTCAGTGGTTAGTCCCATCTGCCCCCTTGGCGACGGGCCCCCGGAACATTGACGCGGGGTACCGCGCTGGCCCGGACGAGTCTACGGGCAGGCCGAGTGAAACCGCCTACATGAGACCTGGATTCCCAACCGTACACTAGGAAATTCCGTCAATAAATGAGCACTATTCACTAAGCTAATTCCGGGACGCGACATATAGCTCGCCATTCAAATGTAGATTTCAAGGTTGTCTTGCGTAAAAGAGAACTTTATTCCTCTTTTCCGAAAACGTCGTCGATGGCCCTTGCAATCGGCCACGCGCCTTCGGAAGTGTTCGAAAAAACCGCGTAGTCCAACTGCCGCTGACAGTCGATGGCAGACTTGAAGGAGATACCGGTATCCGCTCCCATGATATAGTGCTGGAGAGTTCCGTCTGCGCGTCTGCGAATCCACATTCCATGTCCGTAGTGGAGACAGGAATCGCCGCTGACACCGGAGAAAGGCGCACTGAAGGTTCGCACCAATTCCTCGGAGACGATCTCGCCGTTCCAAAACCCGTCCCAGAGAGCCGTGATGTCTGCCAGCGTCGAGAACAAACCGCCGTCCGAGGCACCGACGATGGGCAGGTTGTAGATGTTCGTCCGCCAGCTCTTTCCGTCTTCGATGTAGCCAAGGGCCGTGCATTCCGGTAGTTGGTTCATGGCAAAAAATCCAGAGCGATCCATTCTTGCTGGCCTGAGGATCTCCTCGGCGACGACGTCCTGAAAGTGCTCCCCTGTTACCTCTTCCACCACTACACCTAGCAGGATGTAACCGCTGTTGCAGTACGAGAAGCCTTCCCCTGGTGCAAACTTCATCTCCCGTTGTGGGAACACCGACAGATAGTCTTTCGGACCTCTTAGCTCGTACCAAGGGATGTCGACGGTAAAATTGTCGAAGTCCTCGATGAGCTCTTCGTCGTAATAGTCGGGAATCCCAGAGGTGTGGGTAAGCAGATGCTGGACGGTGATTGCCTCTGAGTAATCCGGCAGCTCCACTGAGATACAGTCGCGCACTTGAGTAGTCAATGCCAGCCGACCCGCGTCGATGAGACGACCCACGGTCAATGCCGTCAGCAGCTTCGTTCCAGAAGCGATTCCAAAGCGCGTCTCTGCGGTGTTAGCGATGGAGTTGGCGCGATCGGCAAACCCGGCAGATCTCTCGTACATCGGCTGGCCATGTCGCCGGACACTGACGACGCCGGAGAAAGCGCACTCCTCGACGAGCTCGTCTAGGGGATCCCAGTGCATAGGCTTACAAGATTGGCCGCCAAGCTCACGGCTCTGCTCCCGGGCCGGACAGAGCTACTCCGGCTCCTCGCCAATACTCGCCAGCCGAGCCTTTGCCTCCGCATAGAGATTCGCGGGCAATGGACCCGCTAGGGCCGCAGCGACATTGGACTGCATGTGTTCGAGGTTAGTCGTGCCGACAATCGTCGTGTGACACGCTGGATGCGCGAGAGTGAAGCGCAGGACAAACTCATGGCGACTCATCCCGCCGATGAGTTCGTCGAGGCCGGACCGCTCCCACTTCGACTGGCACTCCTCATTGGCTCGGTGTCCGAGGCTAATGCCACCGCGAATGAGAATGCCAGCTCCGGCGTCGGCTGCTTGCTGAATCATCCTTTCGTGCTGGCGCTCAAGGGCAGAGTAGGGAATCTGGAAAGCGTCAAACGCACCCGACGCTACAAACGCAGCCAAGTGCGGCATTGTGGAAGACACGCCGATAAAACGAGTCTTTCCCGCTTGGCGGATATCCTCGAGAACATCGATCAGCCCTCCCAACTCGACCTCTTTCACGGTGGGATTGTGCATTTGTAGCAGATCTACGCAGTCGGTCTTCAGGCGGCGCAAGCTCTGATCGATATTGGTGTGCAGGCGCTCGGCCGTCCACAGGTGGCCCGGCTCCAGTCTATTGCCCTCCTCGTCGATGTTGCAGCCACACTTGGTAGCTAGGAAAAACTCGTCGCGGCGATGGCTGAGGTATTGGCCGACCCGCGCCTCGCTCGCGCCGTAATCTGGGGCCGTGTCAACGAGGTTGATCCCCGCATCGAGGGCCGCATTCAATACGCTACCGGCCTGATCGTCGTACTCCGCTTCATCTGGCAGGCCGCGCTCGGCCGCTCCGAAGCCGAGTTGTGTGACCTCGAGCCCCGTGCGACCGAGGGTGCGCTTAGTCAAATTTTCCATTGTTCCTCTTCAAGTTGTGTTACTGTATCGTTCGATGAATTGAAGCGAATGATCTTCTCCCACAAAATCTGTCCTTCCGAATCACAAAAATCTTGCATGAATTCCATCGTAAATTTGTTGACGGTCTTACTGTACTCTTGCAAAAACTGTTCATTTCTTTCTTTTGCTTTATGGCCAAGGGGACCAACAATTTTAGTATATAAAGACTCACTCCCCGAAATAAATGACCAAAACCCCTGTCCGCACAATTTGAGGTAATCCCCTTTGTCTGGCCGATTATTTTTACCATAGCAACATCCATTGACGGCGACTACCTTTACTGTAGAAGATACATTACTTCCCAGAATCCTTTTGGCCTTCCTAAAATTATCCTGCATCTTTTTAATTTGGCTGCTATTTCCCCAGTTTGGGCCAGATTTGATAGAGACGATATATTTTGTTTGATCTCTTTCAAACTCCAGATCAATCCCTTCTGCTGATGACTTTATTCCACCAAACACTTGAGCACATACGAAAACAGCCAGTTCTTCTAGGAATCCCCCAAACAATCCTTCTTCTGAAGAAGACAAAAATGCGTCTAGGATACTTTTGACGAGATCACCTGCGGTAGTGATGTTTTTGGCCTTGAATAGATAGGGATTCTTTCGCTTGAGAACATTTTCCAATTTTAGTGTCTCGAGTTTTTCCAAACGGCTTTGATGAAAATGATGGATATTTGCTTCAACGTACTCGGTGATTTCATGCTGTGTAATGGGTTTCATAGGGCACTTTTTTTTTCAAAAAGAGTGTGTTAGGCAGGATTGACATTTTCTAAAGCCAATTTATAGTTTTCCTCTAATACTTCAATTCCTACCGAGTTTCTACCCATTTCACGAGCCACCTGACACGTAGTGCCTGAACCAACAAAAGGGTCGAGTACCCAGTCGTGTTCTTTTGTAAAGAGTTTAATAAACCATTCGGGCAAAGTTTTGGGGAAAGCCGCACTGTGATTCTTATTTCCGCATTCTGTGGCTAAGTGGAGCACATTGGTTGGGTAAACCTTATCGCGGCTAACCCAGTTGGATACGTTTTTTCCAAAACCACTTTGGGCTTTGGATTCATCTCGGGTTTTATCAGTCTCACTTAATTTTCTCAAGCGCGATTCTGCCCAATCGCCCATGGGCAACATGACCGCTTCTTGATACATGTTAAATTTCTTGTTTTTATTAAATTGTAAGCAGCGTTCCCAAGCATCGCGAAATCTATTAGGCCATTTCCCGGGATAACAATTTTTTTTATGCCATATAAATTCTTCTGTCCAAAACCAGCCTTGTTTTCTCATGGCCAGAATCAACTCTAAGACATAAGTATGCCGCTCGCCGTTAACCGCTTTCTCTTTAATGTTTAAAATAAAAGTCCCGGTAGGCTTGAGAACTCTGAGCATCTCTTGCGTCATGGGCAAAAACCACTCGACGTACTTATCCGGCTTAATTCCACCATAGGTCTTTGCTCGACTATCGGCATAAGGAGGAGAGGTAACAATCAAATCAAAGTGATCGTCTGGCATTTCTGAAAGCACATCTAGACAGTCTCCCAAACGAATATTTGCCTCAACTTTTTTCATAGCACCCTTGCTGAATTGCGCTTCTTCCCGGTTCACTTAGAAACGATAGGAGTACATAGTATTAGGTAATTGGACTCGGAACAGCAAAAACGCTCCGCCCGAACTTTTGGGCATCAGGTCCGGCTAGCCGCCCGATCCCGGACCATCTCGTGCCCTTCAAACAGATCCCGCGCCACCGTCCCCTGCGCTTGGCGCGGCGGCGCGGCCCCCAGTATCTGGCAGAAGGTGGGCACTACATCGGCGGCGTGGATGTACCCCAGTCTGTCCACCGGCCGCTCGTAGCCCCGCTTTACGCCTGGCCCGGCCAACAACCACGAGCCAAAGCTGGACGAGGTCTGGCTCTGAGTCGGCAGAAAACCTCCGTGGTGTGCCCCGAACACATTGGGCGCTCCAACACAGCCTCCGCCGGCAATGCCGCGCCACTGCCCGTAGTACCCGCTCACGTACCCGTGGTCCCAGGCAAAGACCACATCGCCGCACTGGTCTCCCCATTGGCCGAGGATGTACGCGTCTCGCCGCGGCAGAGCCACGGCCACTGGATTGCGCCCCACCTCCCGATCGACCCACGTGCGCAAGGCTAGCAGCAACTCGGCCTCAATGCGGTCGAATTTCGGCCCCGGATCAGCGTTGATGAAAATGTCGAACCCTTTGTCGTCCTTGAGATAGGCCCGGGTGCGCTCCCAGTCGATATCTTCCTCGCGCACTTGGTCGCGTATCAGTGCCTCTTCTCCCCCCTTGAGTGCTAGAAAGCCCTGATCGTGCAAAAACTGCCGGATATTGGCCACCCGCACATCGGGCGAGCACCCGTGGTCGGACACCACGCCCACGTACGTATGCTCATCTGCGTCTTCCCACAGCCGCCCCAAAATGCGGTCTCCCACCTGATAGGCGCGCCGAAAGTAGTCCAAGTACTGTTCAGCGCGCTCGGCTGCATACCCCGGGCACACCGGATCCACATCCCCGAGGTGGATGTGGTTGAGATAGTCGTACAAGTGCCAGTGGCAAATAAAAAAGGAACAGCCCCGCTCGCGCAGCATGTAGCGAGCGACCTCGGCAAACCACATCCCCTGGTACTCGCATTCTTCCAAGGCCGTGTCAAAATCGGCCATCCCTGCGGTATAGGGCAACATGGAGGCGTGTTCCTGATATGGGCCGAAGCGCTCCACCAACTTCCCGGCCAATTCGTCGGGCAGGGTGAAGCCATCGGTATAGGTCACCTGAGTGCGGTAGAGCTTGAGCCGGCTGCCATCCGCTGCCAGTTCCATTAGCTTGAAGCGCACCGACGCCGGGCGTCTGTTCCCGTCGATGGCAAAGTTCTCCACCGCCCACTCGCTCCATTGGCCCACCCCAGCAACGGCCACGCAACGGGCTCCGTCCCGGTCTCGGCACACCAGCACTCGGTCGTACCCCCTCCCCGAACTGTCCACCGCCAGCAGGTGGAACGCGGTGACATCCCCACCCAACCGAGCTACCACCTCAATGCGGCTCTCCAGGGGCAGGGCATGACTTTCGGGTAGGTTCCGCCACCCCTGCGCCGACTTTAGCGGCGGGATTGGCTCGACGCTGCGCTGCGCCTGCCGCACGGCCGTGCCATCGTGGTCCATCTCGATGGCCTCCTCTAGCGCGGCATCCGTGGTATAGGCTTGGCAGGTGGCCACTTCAAAATCCGTGCTGCGGTGTCCGGGGTGGCCAAAACCATCGACCACAAAACCCGTCTCCACCCCGGAAGGATGAGCGGCCGGATAGTGGACGGCCACGCTCTGCATGCCCGCCCGCTCCAAGGCGTTCCAGATGCGCTCGGCATTGTTGGCCCGCCCGTCGAAACTGTCAATCCGCTGGCCCGGCGAGACTTCCACCCGCCAGCGCGTCACCCCGTGCGTGCCCGTGTGCGCCCCGGTCGAAAGGGTGGCCCAGTTGGTCGGGGTCCACACCGGGAAAGAGGGCAAGGTCTGATTGACCGTCCCCTCTCGCAGCAAGCGCTCGAAGTGGGGCAAGGCCCCTTCTGCGGCGAATCTCTTCATCATCGGGACGATAAAGCCGTCCATGCCAAAGGCGTAGATTTTGCGCTCCATAGCTCCTCATTATGGTCAGTGGGGAGTTCCCATCCGCGTAGGGCACTATTCGCTATTCACTCGCCCCTAAGCATAGTTAGCGGCTTTTTTCCGCAGCCAGCAACAAGATCGCCGCTACCCCTTGCAGCGGAGTCAACCATTTATTGACGGCTATCTGCGGATTTGGCTACGTTACGCTGCGTTTTGTGGTCAGTGGCCTGTGGTCAGTGGCCTGTGGTCAGTGGCCTGTGGTCAGTGGCCTGTGGTCAGTGGCCTGTGGTCAGTGGCCTGTGGTCAGTGGCCTGTGGTCAGTGGCCTGTGGTCAGTGGCCTGTGGCCTGTGGCCTGTGGTCAGTGGCCAATGTCTAGGAATGAGGCGGAAACTGATCACTAACCACTGATCACTGATCACTGATCACTAACCACTAACCACTAACCACTACCCCCTCCATGCCCCCAGCCCCCCAGCCCTTCCCCGCAATTCGCCTACCGGCGATGCTGACTGGCCTTGGGCTTTGCGCCCTGATCGCCGTGGGGTTGCCCTATGGGGAATTCGTAATCAAGGGCACCCGGCTGGGCCTGAGTTCATCGACGCCAGCGGCTTTTTTTGTGCTCTTCTGTTTGCTCGCGCTGGTGCAACCGCTGCTGGGGCTAGTGCGGCGGCACTGGGCGTTCAATCGCGCCGAACTGCTGCTGATTACCGCGATGATGATGCTGGCAACGGCGATTCCATCGCGGGGCTTTACCGGAGCTGCGATCCCCGCCATTTCCAGTGTACTCTATTATGCGACCCCAGAAAATAACTGGATCGAGCTGCTGATGCCCCACATCCCCACTTGGATGGTCGTCCAAGACGAAGTAGCGATCAAGCAGTTTTACGAGGGGCTACCCCGTGGCGAATCCATCCCTTGGGGCGCTTGGGTCGAGCCGCTTTTTTGGTGGTTGCTCTTTATGGCCGCTTTCTACCTCGTGCTCATCTGCGCGATGGTGATTATGCGGCGGCAGTGGATGGACCACGAGCGGTTGCTCTACCCGCTGGTCCAGGTGCCCTTGGGGATGATCGAGGACGGCCCTCGGCCCACCCGCATAAAGCCCTTTTTGCGCAATCCAATAATGTGGGTTGGCTTTGCGGTGCCGGCGATCCTCAATACGATCAACTCCTTTAGCCACTACTACGAGTTCGCGCCGCGCGTCGATATCAACCTGCCGCTAGCCTTGGGACACGACGCGGTTGTCTTGCGCCTGCGGCTCAACTACCTGATGATGGGCCTAGCCTATTTTATCAACACCGGCATCTCCGGCAGCTTGTGGTTTTTCTATCTGTTGGCCAAAGCCCAAGAATGGGCCTGCTCGACGCTGGGCGTCTTCACTACCGAACAGCTCGACGCCTTCAGTCACGCCGGCCCCACCACGGGCATGTTGAGCCATCAGAGCATGGGCGCGATGATTATGCTGGTCGTCCTAGGGCTGTGGGCGGCACGCGGGCATCTAAAGGCCGTGTGGCAGCAGGCCCGAGCCGGCGGCAACGCAGCCGGGGAGTTGCTGTCCTACCGGACGGCCTTGATCGGCTTGGCGGGCGGCCTCGTGGTCATGGGCTTGTGGCTGTGGCAGACGGGATTGCCTTGGTGGGCGGTGGTGCTGTTTCTCGGCGCGGCATTCGCCCTCTTTTTCGCTCTCACTCGCGTGATTGTCGAAGCCGGTCTCTCGTCGGCTGTGGAGGGGCTTTCGGGCGCGGGCTTTGTGGTCTCGGGCGTCGGCTCGACAGCGCTGGGGGCGACGGGGATGATGGCGTTGGGCTTTACCCTCGCTTGGGCGGGCGATCTGCTGGTCTTTATGATGGCCCCCTGCGCCAACGGTATCCGCATGTTGCACGGCCTAAAGGTCGGGCGGCGCGTCTTGGCAATGCTAACGGCGGCGCTGGTCATCGGCCTTTTGGGTTCCATCTATGCGACCCTGAACTTGGGCTACCAGTACGGGGCGCTCAACCTGCACCGGCAGTATTTCTCCGGGCTTTTCGCCTTGGAGCCTTTTCGCTTTGCCGCTCGCTTCATCGAGACGCCGACCGGTCCCTACTGGCTAGGATGGCTCTGGAACGGGGTGGGGGCCGCGGTCATGGCGCTCTTGCTGTGGGCGCGCCACCACTTGTTGTGGTGGCCTTTGCATCCCATAGGCTACGTGGCCAGCGGCACTTGGATCCTCGGCAACATCTGGTTTAGCATCTTTCTCGCTTGGCTGATTAAGTCCTTCGTTTTGAAGTACATGGGGCCAAGCGGCTACCGCTCGACGCGCTGGTTCTTTTTGGGGGTAATTCTCGGGCAATTCGCTTCGGGCGGAGCGTGGCTGGTCGTGGATGGCTTCACCGGCATGACGGGCAACGTGATCCGCATGTATTAGTAGGGGCGACCCTTGTGGTCGCCCGTTATTTAGACAAGCTCAGGCATGAGGAAACCAAAGAAAAGGAGCAAAAGCACTGGGAGGGATATGCCCGCAAGCCGGTTCAATCAGGCGAATTTAGCCCTTGGGAAGATTCTTCAAGCGGAACAATTTTGCGAGGTATAGGCCGGGTTGACGGCGGCTACGATCCTACCAGCCTCTTCCGCTTTGTAGATCAAGCACTGCCGAAACTGCGACCATGCAGCATCGGAAATGGATTTGGCAAGGCAATGATTATGCACCATACCATTGATCGAAAGGCCTTCTACGGCAATCAGGCCGAAGCGATTGACCAGCCGACTTGGAGGCAATTTTTTGAGGTTCGCTCCCATCGAGGTTTGCCCGCCAGATTGGGTAGTCCGGCCAGGCCCACCACCATATACGGTTCTCGTCTGCATCCAAGACAAAGGACGAAATACGTTTATTCATCGGAGCAGGAGCAATTTCTTCTTCTCCACTCCCGTCTAACCTTGCCCGCCAGACATCTGTCGATCTCCGGGTAGCTTGCAACATGTACATCCAAGGTAAAACCCTCAGCTCGGATGCTTTGGTCTTCCGGGGCGGAATATTAATGGCTCGATATTGATCCCGTCGAAGTTGGCTCGATACCGCTGAGACCGCTGAGCAAAGACTTCATAAGTCCATGAGGGTATAGAGCGTCCACAAGGGGAAGCCCTGGTGTCCCTACATCCCCGACGTTACTGGAGCTTATACAGAATCACGCCGATGGTCGACAGCCAACTGGTGAACAACAGGCCGAGAAACCAATTCATGCGCCGGTCGAGGCTCTCGATTTTGCGTTCAACAGCGTCGATCTGGGCGGCGGTGTTTTTCTTCAAGCTCTCGATTTTGTATTCAACGATGTCAAAGCGGCGGTCATTTTGCTCAATGAGCGTTTCCAAGCGGGCTAAGGTGATGTCGGTTGGTGAACTTTGGTTTCAAACTCGTTCATCTACGTCCCCCTTTCGAGTGCACGGACGGGCCGATCTCGTCCGTCGGGAATATAAAAGCCGTGCTCCTCATGCCAAAGGGACGGCCCCTATATTCCCACAATACTCTACTAAAGCTGCAAATAAAACCAAGAATTACATACAGTTAGTCATGTTGGTAAAAAACTTGACACTCGCCTAGCCGTTGATTAAATCAAACAGCATGTTTATCGCTACTCCCCGCTCCCTGTGGTGCGCTATCGCCCTCTTGGCCCTGTTTGGCTGCGAGCCAGACGACACCGTCGTGGCCCAAGTCGGCGATGTGGCCCTCACCAAGGCCGCGTATCTGCGCTTTGTCGAACGCTTGCCGCCCGGGTTGCAGAGCGAATCCGCGCGTGACCACCTACAGTCTCTCGTCGATCAGGAGTTGCTGCTGCAAGAGGCCCGCGCTAGGGGGATCGAGCAAGGCGACGCGGTCCGCTATCAGCTAAACGCTCTCGTCCGCAAGCAGCTCTCCCAGCGCTACCAAGCCGAAGTACTCGCTCCCCAAGTTGAGGTGACGCCAGAAGAAGTCGAGCGCACTTTCGTCGATATGGGCTTTGACCGCGAGCGGCTGTTTGCACGGATTCTGGTGCGGCAGCAGCCAGATGTGGACCGCGTATTACAGGCCCTGCACGCGGGCGAGCCTTTCGCCAAATTAGCGCAGCGCTTTGCGGCCAACGATCTTTTCGCCCAACAGGGCGATGGAGTCGTCGGTTGGATTGGACGCACTCAAGCGCAGCGCTTTGCCATTCCGCCGCAGACCTTCCTCGCCCTACCGGTCGGCCAAATCGCCGAGCCGCTGCCGCTGGCGGGCGGCTGGCAGATCTATCGCTTTGTCGAAGACCGACCGGCCGACAAGACCGACTACGCGCAAGAAGCCGCCAGCGCAGCGCACCGCGAAAAGTGGCAGAGTCTTCTGCAAATCGAAGTGGAAACTCTGAGCCGCTCCTTGGGCCTACAGCTAAACTGCGAAGGCCTGCAAGCCTTGCTGGCTGAGCCGAACCCCACCGGCCCGCGTGCCGCGCTTCCCCTCTACCGCTTTGATGGCGGGGCGATTTCTTTGGGCGAATACCTCTACAACCTGCGCTCGATCGGCTTCCGCGCCGCCCTGCAAGACAGCGCGCAGGTCGTCTCGTTGGCCCGCGCTTCGCTCTTGCCAGCCTATCTGATGGCGGCGGCGGCCCAGCGGCGCGGATGGGATCAAGAGGCCGAATTTGCGGAGTGGCACGAGCGCAAGCGGAAAGCCCTCGTTTTGCAGCAACTCACCAAGGCAGAAACCGCGACAAAGGTCGCCCCCAGCGAAGCGGAAATCGCTGCGTACTACGAGGCAAACAAGACGCGCTTCCGCACGGCCGAATCCGTCCACATCAACCATCTCCTCGCGCCCACCCGCGAACAGGCCGAGGAGTTGCACAAAGCCCTCGCAAATGGCAGCACCGTCGCCGAGCTGTTGGCCCGGCCGGGCGTCGAAACGTTCCACTCGCCGACCGAGCGGTCGGGGACAACCCACGGCGATCCGCACGACGACGGAGCGCTGCACCTGCGCAAGGTGGTGCGGGCGCGCTACCCCCAGCTTGTGGACGCGGCCTTTGCTGCGGAGATTGGCGAATGGGACGGGCCAGTGGAGGTGCTGGACCGCTTTGCCGTGTTCCGAGTGCGCCACAAGGAAGGCGGCGACATCCAACCCTTCGCCCAAGCGCGAACGCAAGTGCGGGCCATCTTGGAATCAAGGCGTCGGGACGAGCTTATGGACGCACTCATACAACGCCTGCGTACCGAGCGCGGAAGCCAAGTCGCCTTATTCGCCGAGCGCCTGTAAGGAGGTGCTATCGTGGTAAGAACCAGATGGGGTGTCCTCGCCTACTGCCTGTTGTGGGCATGGCTGCCGGCCAGCGCACAGCAAGGGTACGACATTGTCGATGACCGCATTGTCGTGGCCGGGCGCAGCCACTGGGAGCACTGGAAAAAACCCGAACACCTAACCGCTATCGACAGCGAGGGAGCGGTACGTCCGCGGCATCTGCGCTCGATCTACAACGTCCTCGCCGATCCCAGTATAGCCCGTCCGGTCGTGATCACCAACAAAGACCCGCGCATCCTCAATGTGGATAGCACTCTGAAAGTCGATGTGCTCGGCCAACCCGTCCAAGACGCCCAGAAAAAGTTCGTGTACGACTATCTGGTGCGGCCCGGAGTCAGCCGCGCCGGCTCCAACATCGAGATGGCGGCCCACATCGTCGACGGCGATCCGACCACCTTCTGGGAACCAGACCCGGACGACCCCATTGAGCGGTGGTGGGTCGAGGTCGATCTGGGCCGCGCCGTGCCCGTGGAGGGCATTTCCGTGCGCTTCGTCGAAGAGGGGCTGGGCGATCCGTTCTTCAAGTACCTCCTCCTCTTAGCACCCAATCAGACGCTATCGCTTACCGACGACCGCAAGGTCAACTTCGAGTTGTTCGTCCCCCACGAAGGCCCCAATACCCAGCAGCGCGCCTTCTTCTTTCAAAGTACAGCCGCAACCGGAGGTGCCACCCTTGCGACACCGGTCAACCCCGGCCTCGTGGTTGACTCCGGCGGCATTAGCAGTGTCAAGAAACTGCACCAAAACAGCGCCGACCCGGCCTGGACTGGCAAGATCATCGAAACCATCCGCATCGTAATAACCGACACGCGCGGCGGGCGGGCCGAGCAAATTGACCAAGCTACGTGGGAGGTGCTGCCGGCGCATGAACGCGGCGACATCGTCCACTTCGTGCGCGACTTTGCCGGCCGCGAAGAGCCAGTGGACGCCGGGACCTACGAATCCTTGGAGGAGGAGCGCCGCGGCCGCAGGGAATTCTACCGTAGGGAATTGCCGCGCTTGGCCGAGGTCGAGGCCTGGGGCTGGGGAGACAACATCGGCCTCGGCCTAGTCGGCGGCGGCGGCTCCTTGGACCTGACCTCGGCTGGCAAGACGCCCGGGCCGGCCTTTGACGGGGACATCGGCAGCAGTTATCAGCAACCCACCCAAGACCCCCTCAACCCAGGTGCCAACGTGCTGACTATCGACATTGGCGGCACAGTGTGGTTGGACCAGGTCCGCGTCATTGGCGGCAACATCCGCGGCTACCAGATGCGGTCGTCCACCGGGGAACGCGACGCCCAAGGCAAGCTGCGCTGGCGTGCGATCACCCCGCCGGAGCGGGTAACCAATGTCGATAACGGATTCTTTGGGTACCTCAACGATGTGCAGGATCCCGTGCGCAAGGTGCGCTTCCTCGACCTGTTGACGCTGGCCAACTTCATCGGCGACACCCAAAACCGCACCGACCGCTTCTGGTCTCGCTTCAGCGAGCTGATGCTCCTTGCCGAAGGCGTGCCCGCGGAAATCGCGCTGGAGTCCGGCCTAATCGAGTTGCCCGGGCTGGTGACCTTGGGCGCAATTAGCTGGGAAGCCAACACGCCGCCGGGCACCAAAGTCGAGCTTCGCACCCGCACCGGCAGCCAGCTCATCCAGCAGGTGCGCTTCTACGACAGCAATGGCATCGAAAAGACTGCGGCCGAGCACAAGAAGCTCCTCGCCTTCCTCAAAGGGCCGATCGACACATCCTTCGCCATAGGCCCGGGCTGGAGTGCTTGGAGCCAGCAGTACCAGCAGTCCGGCGACCCAGTAACGTCGCCCAGCCTGCGCAGGTTCATGCAAATCCAGGCCCGCCTGCTCAGCGAGGACCGCCAGATCGAACCAGCGCTAGAGAGCATCTCCGTAGGGTTGCATACCCCCGTCGCCCTTGGGCTGCAAGCCGAAGTCTGGCCGCCCGAGGCCCAAGTGGGGGTGCTAGACACTTTCGAGGTCTTCGTCCAACCCCATTTCCTAGAACGGCCCTTCTCAATCCGCAGCCTCGGGTTCGACGAGATGCTCATCAGTGCCGATCCAGGCCTCGATATGCAGCTTATTGATGTGGCAATAGGCACCGAGGAGCTGTTTGCATCTGGAAATGTCCAGCGACTTGCCGACATCGCGGGGGAGCAAGGCGACTCGCTCCTAGTGCGCCTCCCGGAGGTCGCCCACAGCGCTACCGACGAATTGCAGCAGCTATACTTCCGCACGGCTGCCGATGGCGAGGAAGTGCCCACCAGCATCGACGGTCAGCTCCTGACGGCGACCTCGCACGCTTTGCTCCCAGACGCGGTGCGCGGCGCGGTGCGCTACTTCCGCAGTGCCGGAGAGGACCTAGTGGAAGTCGATCAAGCGGCCTACGAGGAGCTGCCACCCGAGTCCCAAGGGCCCGTGCGCTACTTCCGCAAGGTCGTCGGTTTGGGTAGCCAGACGCTTTTCGACGAGGCCGGCGACACGCTCAGCGCGGCCCAATACAACCGGCTGGGCCGCGCCAGAGGATGGGTCGTCGGTCGCGGCCGACTCGTGCGCCTGCGCTTTGCGTCCCAAGTCTTCCTCCACGGCACCAAGCTGAAGGTGGCGGTGCGCAACCAAGCGGCTAGCACGCCCTATCAGCCTGCTGATGCTGGCGACGCCACCGCGCTGCGACCGTCGCAAACTCTGTCGATCGCCGCGCTCGGTGCCCAGCAGATCGTCGCCAACCTCTCGGTCGCACCCAATCCCTTCACGCCCAACGGCGACCTCGTAAACGACATCGCCCAAATCGAGTTTTCGCTGTTCAAAGTCTATGCCGAGCGGCCAGTCGCCGTCCGCATTTGGGCACTCGATGGCCGACCCATGCGCCGGCTAGAGGGCGCTGCCCAGGGCGGTCACCAGCGCTTTACTTGGGATGGGAAGGACGACCGCGGCCGCGTCGTGCCGCCCGGACTCTACATCTGCCAGGTCGACGTAGAAACCGACTTAGAAGACCGCGCCGGACAACGGCGATCCCACCTTATCGCGGTAGCCTATTAGGGGCGAAAAGAGAGTGCCATGTACCCTGTTGCCATTAGAATGAGCATCGTTTTGCTACTCGTCGCCGCCGGAGCAGCCCAAGAGGCAGCCGGCCAAGTCGATTACAGCTCGCGCCTAGGGCTGCAACAGGGCGACGAGACTTCCTTTGCGCCCCAAGGGCCGGACGTCATGCTCGGCGTCCTCGATCCAGCGGTGCGCCGCTGGTACGTGCCGCAGGAGCTGTACAAAGAGTACCACTGGCGCCAATGGCAGTACACCAACTACGCCCGCAACCCCTACCAGCGCTACGTCGATATTAGCCTCGAAGGCGACTATTTCTACGACCTGTACGGCAATTTTCTCACCCGGGGCTGGTTGATCTTCAACAACTCCCAGAGCAAGCCCCAGCAGTTCGGCAACTCGCTCCTCAAGTCCAACCGCTTCCAACAGTGGTTTTCCGACGTGGTCATCGCCTCAGACGCCAAGGGTCAATACTTCTACACCTTGACGACCAGCGCACAGATGCGCTCGGTGATCTCGCCGATGGTTTTTTCCAAGCCGCGCATGGACGGCGTGCAGTTCGACCTCGCCACCGACCACTATGAAGGGACGCTCATCTATTCGCGCTTGAGCAATCCAGGCGGCTCGACTACCGAAGACCAAGAAGTACTCCGCACCAACAACACCACGCTCTTCGGCGGGCGCTTCGCCTACCAGCTCAGCGACGCCTTGCAATTGGGCCTGCACGCGATCAATGCCCACCAGTCAAACACGCTTTCAGACCGCCTAGTGGGCAACCCGTTTTCCGGTGCCTTGACCGTGTCCCAAAACAAGACCGTATCGCTGATTCAGATCGTCCTGCGCGACGATTCCCCAGGCGACGAAACGGGCGGCGCCGCCTTCTTTGAGGCCGGCTCGGACATACTGATCACCTATGAGGACGGCACCGTCGATGCCGGAAAAGACATCCAGTTTGAGCCGGTCATCGAGGGTGGCTTTGTCCAGCAGGGCTATATCGCCGCCAACGGCCCCGAGGAAATACGCCTGAGCTACGACTTAGGCAGCCCGGCCTTTGTCGATCGGGCCTCGTTTCCCAAAGAGGACATCGTCAAAGTCGAGTTCCGGCTGGTGCTAGGCAACGACTACCAGGTCTGGATGACGTCTGACCGCCAAGTCAACCGAGACGGGGAGGCCGTGCTGTTGCTCGTGGCCCAAGCCGACGGCAACGTGCAAGACATCACCAATTTGCAGACCGTCCGCTTCGAGTACGGCCTACCGACGGCTACCCACATCTTCGGTGGCAACATCGAACTGCGCGACTACAAGGGCTTTGACCTGTACGCCGAATACGACCTGAGCGTGAGCTACCGCAAATATCCCAACGTCCTGCGCGACGAGCACCACACTGCATCTGGCATCGGCGGTCGCCGCCGGGCACCGGCTTGGATGGTGAACGCGTCCAAAAAGGCCGCCCCTTTCTTTGCCTTTGGCGAGGCGTACAGCATGGATCCGCTCTACAATACGCGGACCTTCGTCACCACGGGCACGGGCGAAATCAACTACGACAGCGAGCGCGAGGGCATCGTCGAGCTCGTCGAAGACAACGACGACCAAGACCGCTTCCCCGACACGGTGCGCTTTGACTGGCTCCAGGGCGATTCCCAAGTCTTCCCGGGCTGGGACCAAAACAACGACTTCGTGCCCGACATCAACCAAAACGACAACTTCGTGCGCTCCAACGCCGTGCCCGACTACGAAGAGCCTTTCCTCCGCTTCCATTCCGACCGCCCGGAATTCCTCTTCGGGATGGACATGAACAACAACTTCTGGATCGACCAATACGAAAACGACGAAGAGCCAGATTACCCCTACCGCCGCGACCACCGCGGTTACAATGTGTACGGCGGTGCAGACCTGACGCCGAGGCTCAAGGTAATGGTCGGTGCGCTGCGCGAGGAGCTCATCTCGTCGAACCAGCAAAACAAGAGTACCTACGCCCTTGTGACGTATGACAACAACTCCCCGCGCTTCGGGCGCTTGCGCTTCTTTGAAATGAGCAAATTGGTGGAGGACGACATCCCCAATTCTCTCTTGCAGTGGGCGCCGGACAACACCCTGCGCGGCGGCGAGTTGACCAAGGTCGAAGACCCCTTGCTGGCCCGCGACACCTGGGTCAACCAGCTCTTCGTAGGGCACAACCTGCAGTCGGCCTCCTATCGCGTGCAGACCAAAGTGAACTACGTGCGCTTCCGCCAGCTAATGAGCGAAGCCCGCCGCCAGGCCCTAGAGCTAGACGAGCAAGATTTCTTCTTTGGGGTGATCAACAAGGTCAACTACCGCTATGCCTTGGGCCGGTTGAGCTTGGAACCGCGCTGGAAGAGCGAGTTCCGCAAGCAGTCGCGCAGCCTCTTCGCCCTAGAGCATTCCACCAGCCTCTACGAGCTTTTTTCGGCCGTCGTCGAAACCCGCGTGCTGAGAGCCACTCGGATCCAGGCCGGCGTCGAGTACCTGATTTTTAACGATTTCGACGTCGATGCCAACGATTTCAATTCCATCACCGGCGCGTTTCAGTTTACCAACCAGTCTCAGTACTTGGGGTACAGCCTCCACGCCCTAGCCGGGCTGCGCATCGAGCGCTATGACTTTAAAGAGGCTAAGGCGCGGATCACGAGTCAGACCTTTATAACGATCTACGCAGGGTTGGAATAGCGCGTGATTTGGCGCAGCGACAACTTCGGCGCAGCTATCATCGGCATCGCGCTCATGGCCCTTTGGCCGCGCCTGACCTATCTCGATGAGGCCGAGCAAAATCCCTTCTTGGAGGTGCCGACCGCGGCGAGTACGCCCTATATCGAGGCCGCTAGGGGACCGGGGAGCGCAGCGGTTGCCAGCCCCTTGTACCCACTCTTTTTGCAGGGCCTCGTCGCCGCTGGGCTAGCGCCCCGATACGTCCAAGTCCTGCTAGGCGTGGCCAGTTGCGCGCTGTTGGCCCTAATCGGCCGCGCGCTCTGGGGACCGGGCACGGGCCTCGTCGCGGCTCTGGGCGCAGCCCTGTACGGGCCGTCTATCTATTTCACCGGCGCATTGCTGCCTCCGGTCCTCGCAGTATTTCTGGTGCTCTTGCTGTTGGCGGCGCTCTTGTGGGCCGATCAGCAAAGCGATGGGAGGGCGTTTTTAGGGGTCGGGCTTGTGCTGGGGCTTTGCTTGCTGGCCGCGCCGCAAGTTGCGCTCTTCGCGCCGGCCGTGCTGTGGTGGCTGTGGATAGGAGGAAGGCAGCGGGCGTGTTGGGCCTGTGCGCTGGGAACGGCTTGTGCGCTCGCGCTGTGGTACGTTGGGGGAGTGGCCACGGGTGCGGGCGGTTCGCCGGATCTCCTCGTGCGCGGCGGGGAGCACTTGCCCGCGCTGGATATGTACCACGCGCGGGGCGACTCAGCCGTCCTAGCGGCCCTGCTGTGGAAATGGGGCCTCGCGTTTCCCTTCGGCTTGGTCATGCCGCTCGCGCTATTGGGCGTGGGGGTTGCCTTGTCGGCGCGGGAGCGAGGCACGTTGCTCGCACTACTATTTGTTGCAACCGGAGCGGTCGGAACCGCGCTCTACGGTGCCCATGCCGAGACGCGCATGGTGCTGGTACCCGTGCTCTTGCTCTTTGCGGTGAGTGGGGTCGGGCGACTGGCGCAGTTGTCCCGGGCGTGGAAAGGGGTAGCCGTGGCGGGTTTGGTCCTAGTCGCGGCATGGGTCAATGCCAGTACGCCCGCCATGGATCGGGCGGCACAAGCCTCGCAGCATGGCTATTTGGGTCGCGCCTACGAAGAATTGGGCATGACGGCCACGGCGATTGCCGCGTACGAAAAGGCCGTGGCCGCGGGCAGCCCCGACAAGGATGTGTATTGGGCCTTGGCGGCGCTCTACGACGCGAGCGGCAAACCCGAGCGGTCAATCGGCATTAGCCGAGCATTTGTCGCGCGTTGGCCCGCAGACGAGCGCGGGCAGCGGTCACTCGGAGATCGCTACATGGCGGCGGGCCGTCCCCAACAAGCGCGCACCATCTACCAACAGCTCGTCGCGGGCGACGGGCAGGAGGCCCTACTCGGGCGCTTGGGAGATGCACAACTGACGAGCGGTGCGCTCGACGAGGCCGCACAATCCTACGAGCGGCTGCTAACGTTGAGCCCGGACAGCAGCCGGGTGCGCTACCAACTGGCGCGCACCTACGCTGCGGGCGGGCGGTTTGCAGATGCCGAGCGATCCTATCGCCAGCTCCTAGACAGTCCGGCCTATGGCGTGCGGGCGCGGGTGGAAGCGGCCACACTCTTGCGGCACAACGGTCAGCTAGCAGCGGCCGAGCCGCTGCTCTCGCAAGCTCTGGCGCTAGCGCCAGACCACCGCGAGGGGTTGCTTCTACTCGGCGAGGTGCTCTTAGATCAGGGACGGCCCGGCGAAGCCCGGTCCCATTGGCTGCGACTGGCCGAACTAGAGCCTCACAACTGGCGGGTCCAAGGCCACTTGAGCAGGGCGTACAGCGAGTTGGGGTGGGACGCCGAGGCGCGGGACGCACAGGTGCGCTACCAGCGGGAAAAGCGGCGTGCTCAGCTCCAGCAACGGATCGAGGTTGAGCAGAAGGTATTAGCAGAAAAAATTCGCGGGGAGAATTTATGAAGCACTTGCTTCTCATAAGTGCAATGGTGCTTTTGCTCGTCGGTGATTTGCAGGGGCGTCAAGTATTGCTCGTCGGCCAAGACGGCCAGATTAGTTGGGAGGGAGAAGTGGAGGCTGGGGCCGCAGTGCAAACCATAGAACCAGAGTACCGATCCACCTTGGATCCCAACATCACCGAAATCGGCGTCGCGCCGGTCAATCTCGTCGATTTCGCCAGCGCGGATTTTCCCACCAGCATCCTGCCCCGACGCGTGCAAGAAGGCCAAAACCTCGCCGCTGAAATCGTCGAGCGCGGCGGCAGCATCCGCGCTCCGACCGTTTTCGATCTCTCCGAGTCCCAGCTACAAAACATCCTTGCGCAGATCGCGTCGCCCGATCCCAGCGGCGGGGCCTTTGAGCGCAAGGGACGAGACGTGTTGGGCACCTTGCTCGTGCTCGATTTGGGTGCGCGCTTTGGCGTCAACCAAATCCGCTTCTTCCCGCGCAATACAGTCTTTCCGTCGCCATCGACGCCCTTTCAGGAGGATTTCCTCAAAAACTTCGAGTTGCAGGTCAACGACGGCCAAGTGTTGACCGAAGCCGGCAACCCCATATGGGAGACCTTTGCGGTGCGCACCAACAACACCGACCCGGTCGCCACCATCGAGATCGACCCGCCGCGCTTTTTGCGTTTCATCCGCCTGCGCGCCACTTCATCCATCCCCTTTGAGGTGGAGAAATTCCAAGTCTTCGGCGAGGGCTTCTTTCCCACCGTGCAGTACATTTCGCCGATAATCGACATGGGCACCCCGGCCAATTGGGGGCGCTTGCGCTGGCTGGAGGAGATTGTCGGACAGGCGAGTGCCGTGCAGATGCACATCCGCACTCGCAGCGGCAGTGACCCGTCGCCTTTCGCCTATACGCGCAAGCGAGTGGGGCGGCAAGATGCCGAGGAGATCGCGTCCTCAGTCGATGATCTCGACCAGCCACTCTTGCGCGACGAGTACCTCGACCTGCCGGCCAAGGGAGGCCCCAGCGACGTGTGGGAGCGCGGCCCCGTGCGCGACGACTTGGCCAATTGGAGTCCGTGGACCTCGCCCTATGATCCGGCCGTGGGCACCAGTAGCGAGGGCGCGTTAGTCCTGTCGCCCGGGCCGCGCCGCTATTTCCAGTTCCGGGTTGACTTCCAGTCCGACGAGCTAGAGTCGGCCAAAATCCTGCGGCAGTTTTCCTTTGACTTCACAACGCCGCCATTGGCCGATGTCCTCGTCGGCGAGGTTTTTCCGCGCGAAGTGCCCGCGGCCGCAGACATTTCCTTTATCTATGCCGTGCGCGCCGAAATGGAGAGCGAGAATTTGCAGGGCTTCGACGGATTTGAACTGGTCACCGGCAGCCGGATAGATCGCATCGAGCGCATTGAAATCATCGACGCGCAGGGCGAGTTCCTTCTAGCGCACGACTTTGCGGTGCAAGACGCGGTCGTCGATGAGGGCGACGTGGCCATCACCGCGCTCTCGGAGCGCAGCTTTGCGGTGCGCTTCCCGCGAGTGGCCGCGCACAATACCGTGTTGAAGATCCACTTCGTCAGCCGCATCCTCTCGTACAGTACGGACTTTGCGGGCCGGGGATTGCTGTTGCAGGAAGACGCTTTTCAGAGCGTCCAAGCCGGGGACGCCACCGCGCTGGACGAAGGCGACATTTCGTTTAAATCAGGCACTACCGTCCTGAGCCCGACCGTCAACAGCGGCAGCTTGGTGGGCAGCTTTGACCTCGCCGCGTCCGTTATCACGCCCAATGGCGACGGAATCAACGACCTCTTGGATATGGAATGCGAAGTCCTCGCGGTCGGCGGGGCACAGATTGCGGTCAATATATACGACCTAGGGGGGCGCCGGGTGCGCCGCCTTTTCAACATGGAAGGGCAGAGCGGCGTTTACAACTCGGAAAGCCTGACCCAACTGCGGTGGGACGGGACCGACGATCAGGGTGAGCAAGTGGCCTCTGGCCTCTATCTAATCCAACTCAACATCGAAGGCGATGCGCGGGCGAGTGCCAGTACGCGCACCGTTGGTGTGGCGTACTAGGATTTATGTGATTTGCACCCCACCGCGTGGGGATTAAAAAGAAATGAGGATCATGCTAGGGCGAAATCTATTGCGGGGTCTAAGTATAGCGGCTTGTTGCACCAGTGCCGCTTGGGGCCGGGCCGAATTTCACATCGGCGGGCCGACGGGTGCTTCTTGGCAGGGGCTGATCACCGACGAACAGACCGAGTATAACATCGTTGACGACCAAGGCGAGGTCTTGGGTGCGCTTCCCATTGCCATCGGTGCGGAAGAAGCGGGCGTCGATACTATGATCACCTACGACGGCAACGCCATCCAGCCAATATGGGTCGATCCGTCCGTCAACCTCGCGTTAGACGAGCATTTGGCCGAGCGTGGCGGCAACCTCTACACCAGCGTCTCTACCGGCTATACCCGCGAGGCGGCCAAAGAGGTCCAAGTGATGATCGACGGCGACCCGGAAACGGCGACCTTGCGGCAGGTCGATATCTCACCGCGCTTGGCTGGCCTCAATATCGGCTACGTAAAAAATACGGTCGTCAACTTGGGGGCCGAAATGCCGGTCAACCGCATCCGCTTCTATCCGCGCCCGGGCTTTGAGGAAAACTACTTGGCTTGGTACGAAATCGGCGTGGCCGACAACGCCGCGCCTTTTATGGCCTCGCCCCAAGAGCGCGCCCCGGGCAAGCGCTGGTACCAAGATATCAGTCGCTCGCTCACCTCGACCAATGACCCGGAATTCGACGTCCTAGAACGCAACGTTGAAAACCTCGACCACGTCGTGGATTTGCGCTTTCTCACGCGCGACTTGCGCTGGGTCGCCATTCGCCCGGTCAACCCCGAGCGCACTTGGGAGATCGCCGAAATGGAGGTGTACGGCGAGGGCTTCGTCACCAAGACCTCCTATCGCACGGGCGTGTTGGACTTTGGCCGCCCGGTGGCTTGGAGTAAGATCCGCTGGCAGGGCGAGGTGCCCGAAGGCACTCGGCTCGTGTTGCGCACGCGCACCGGCACCACGCCACAGCCCAATCTATTTTGGAAAATCGGCAGCACTGGCAACTTTGAGCGAGTGTCCAAAGACGAGTACACCACGACCTACCAAGTGGGTCGGTTCAACCAGATCCAAGCGACGTACGACGTAGAAAACTGGAGCTTCTGGTCAACGCCCTACGACTTTGCGGCCGGGCTGCACAACCCAGAGGCCGCAGGCTGGGAGGACGGAACACCGCTCCTCTCGCCCGGACCCAGCCGCTACTTGCAGCTAGAGGTGGTCATGTTCTCGGACGGGGACAAAGCGCCGCGCATAGACGAGATGTCCCTGCTGTTTGCCGAAGATCCCGCGGCTCAAAGCGCGATCGCCGAGATCTGGCCGGTTGAGACCGAAAACTTTGAGCCGCAGACTTTCACCTATGTGGTGCGACCCGTGCTCGAAGAAGGTGACCGGGGCTTCGACCGGCTGGAGATCTTCACCCAAGTCCCGGCCGAAGCCGTACATTCGGTCGCGGTCGATGGCCGGGAAATCATCGACCGCTTCCCGCCCAAGATAGAGAAAGACCGGATCGTCATTAGCTTTGAGCCATTTATTGCGCCGCGCGACAACGAGCGCCGCATCGAGGTCGTCTTCGACGCCAAGGTGCTGCGCTTTGGCGCGGAATTCATCGGTTGGGTTTACGACAGCACCGAGCCCGAGCTAAAGCAGCAAGTCCGGCCCGGCAACTCGACTTTTCGCTTTGCTGGCGACGCCCTCTCGGTGCGCACGCCCGTCGGCGGCGAACTCGTGCGAAAAGTCACCGCGCATCCCACGACGCTCACGCCCAATGGCGACGGGATTAACGATCAGACCATGATTTCGTACGATCTGCGCAACATCGGCGCGCCGCGCCAGATCGCTTTGCGGATTTTCGACCTGTCCGGCCGGCTGGTGCGCGAGGTGATCTCCACGCCAGCCGTCAGCGGCAGCTTTGCAGCGGCTTGGGATGGCCGCCGCACAGAGGGAGATTTAGTCGCTCCGGGCGTGTACCTCTACCAAGTCGATCTAACCACCGATAAGGGCCTCTCAGCAGCCGCGGGTACCGTAGCTGTGGCCTACTGAGCGAGCAATGGCAGAAACTGCGAAACGCATCTGCAAGGCCGCCCTACTTTTGTGGGTTATTAGCGGCGGCTCGGCCACAGCCCAAATCGGGCTGCAATCGCTGGCTTCTCCAGGCCCGGAAGCCCTCGACCCGGCGATGCGCCGCTGGTACGTACCCCAAGAGCTGGTCGCCGAACACCACTGGCGGCAGTGGAGTGCCACCAACTACGCACGCGCCCCCTATCAGCGGTATGTCAGTACCAGCATCGAAGGAGATTACTTCTACGACGCCTTTGGCAACTTCCTCAATCAGGGCTGGCTAATATATAATGTATCCCAGTCCAACCCCGAGGAGTTTGGCACCGTATTGTTCGAGGCCCAGCACTTCCGCAACTGGTTTTCCGAGGTTGCCGTGGCCTCTGAGCATAAAGGGCAATACGCCTACGCCCTGACCATCAGCAGCGATCTGCGCACCACCTTGACGCCCATGGTGCTGTCCAAACCGCGCCTCGATGGTGTGCAGTTCGACTTTGCCATGGACAAGTACCGGGGCACGTTCCTCTACGCACAGGCCAGTGCCCCGCGCGGCATCACCAATCAAGAGCTACGTCGCACCAATTCCACCACCTTGATCGGGGGGCGCTTTGAGGTGCAAATCGGCGATTTTGTCGAGCTCGGCGTCCACAGCGCCAACGCCCATCAAGCCAACTCCCTCTCGGAAGAGGCCCTGTTGAGCAATTGGGTAACCGGGTCGCTGACTCAAGGCCAGAACCGAACCATCTCTCGCATCGAAATCGCGCTGCGCGACGACTCGCCCGACGATGGCGTGGGCGGCGCAGCGTATTTTCCGGCTGGCTCGGATATCTTCATCACCTATCGGGATGGCCGCGTGGATTCGGGCCGCGAGATCCGCTTTGAACCTGTGGTGGAGGGGGGCGCACCCCGCCCGGGCTTTGTCGAGGCCAACGGCAACGACGAAATCCGCCTCCGCTACGACTTCGACAGCGCGAGTTTCATCAACCGGGCCGCGGCCGACAAGACCGAAATCGTCAAGGTGGAATTCCGCCTAGTGGTCGCCAACGACTATCAGGTCTGGATGACCTCTGACCAGCAGACTAGCGCCGGCGAGCCCGTGTTCCTGCTAGTGACGCAAGCGCGGGGCAACATCAAGGACTTGTCCAACTTGCGCGTCATCAGCTTTGATGCCGGGCTGCCGACGGCGACCCACATTCTCGGTGGTACGGTGACGGCCAGCGATGTGATGGGCTTCGACCTGTACGGCGAGTACGACATCAATTGGAACTACCGCAAGTATCCCAACATCCTCGTCGAAGAACACCACACCTCAGCTGGCATTGTCGGCGCGCGCAGAGCACCGGCCTATATGCTCAATCTGTCTCGCCAGTGGTCCCGCTTCTTCATCTACGGCGAAGCCTATCAGATGGACTCGCGCTACAACACCCAAACTTTCGTCACTCAAGACGACGGCAGCATCGACTACCAAAACGATCGCAGCCTCATGGATCTCGTGGAAGACAACGACGATCAAGACCGGGTACCAGACACCTTTCGAGCCGACTGGGCCTTCCCAGACCGCCAAGTCTTTCCGGGCTGGGACCAGAACAACGACTTCGTACCCGACATCAACCAAAACGACAGCCGAGTGCGCACCAATTCGATCCCGGACTACGAAGAGCCTTTCCTGCGCTTTGCAGTAGATCGGCCCGAATTCCTCTTCGGCGTTGACATGAACAACAACTTCTGGACCGACCAATACGAAAACGACCAAGAGCCGGATTACCCCTACAAGCGCGACCATCAAGGTTACAACGCGTACGTCGGCACCTACTTGGCTCCGCAGCTAAAGATCATCGCCGGCCTCCTGCGCGAGACTCGCATCTCTTCCAACCAGAAAAACCACAGCGCGTACGCCCTCCTGCGGTTCGACCGGAGCTGGGCGCGCTACGGCGATTTTCGCCTCTTCGGCATGACCAAGCGCGTGGAGGACGACATTGCCGACCCGCTCTTGCAGTGGGCGCCCGACAACACGCTGCGCCTCGGCACGTTGACCGCAATCGACGATCCGCTGCTGGCCCGCGACACTTGGATCAACCAGCTCTTCCTCGGCCACAATGTGCGCGCCTTTTCGCTGAACCTGCAGAGCAAGGTCAACTATGTGGTCTTTCACCAGCTCATGGACGCCGAGCGTCGGCAGCACTGGGGCCTAGCCGAGACGGATTTTTTCTTGGGGATGATCAACAAGGCCCACTACCGCCATGCGCTCGGCCCCCTCTATTTAGAGCCGCGCTGGAAGAGCGAGTTCATCAAGCAGAGCCGCGACCTGTTCACGGACGAGCGCCGGACGAGTATAGCGGAACTCTTCTCGCTATTGGCAGGCACCGATGTCCTAGAGATCACTAAGCTACAAGCGGGTCTAGAGTACCTGATCTTCGACGATTTCGACGTGGACGCCAACGACTTCACAGCGCTGACCGGCGGCATTCAGTTCAAGAACGAATCGGCCTACCAAGGCTACAAGCTACAGACCGTGATCGGGCTGGTGCTAGAGCGCAAAAATTTCAAGGATGCCCCATCGCGCACCGAGACCCAATCCTTCATTGCCGTTTACGCGGGGATTTAAGCCTTGACGTACGCTTTTGCGGGCACGTATATTGGATTTTTTTATTTTGTTGCGGAACCAAGAAGGCGGCACGGGTTGCCGCGTTTTCTCTTTTTATTTCAATTTCACCCCTATCTCGTGGAGGTAACTTCACCATGAAAAAGATCTTCACCACCGCCTTTGCCTCGTTGGGCCTTGTGGTTGCCGCTCAAGCTCACGAGCCGCCTGGCGAGCTGTTGGTCGCCGTGAACTTTCCCGATGCCAACGTGCCCGTCATCGATGGCAACGCCGGCGAGTGGGCTCCCGTGCCCCTCGACCAGTACGGAATTTTTAGCGAGAGCCTGTATTCGCTTGAAGGTTTTGCCGGCGAGAACGTCGACCGCGGCGGGCTGGACGCTAGCTCGCTGCAGATCCGCCACATCGTCGGCTGGAACGACGCGACCAACAACATCTATTTCACTACCCGCGTCTTCGACGATAGACACGTCACCCAGCGTCAGGATCCCGGCAGGTTCTACTGGGATGACAGCGTCGAATACGAGGTCAATGCTCAGCATCAGGCCCCCGAGGACCAGAACCCCGGCGACGATGCCACTAACTTCAGCTACAAGTTCGCCTTCCCGGTTTTTCAGGAGACCTTTGAGTGGTATCGCCCCAACCGCAACCTATCTTGGCTGACCAGCGGCTCGCAGTGGGTCGAGATCGCCCATAGCTTCACAGGAGACGAGTTTGGCGAGAGCACGTACGACTACGAGATCCGCATCCTGCCGATCGATCGGATGCCGCGCTCAGAGGAGGCTACCGAAGACCAGGTTGAAGTCCACGACCTGATCGAGGGCGAGGTCATCCACGTCACGGCAACAGTCAACGAAGTCGATGGGGGTGAAGGCGAAGGAGACAACCGCATCGGCCAGTGGAGCACCCACCCCCTTTCGTGCTGCCACGCTGGCCAAGACTTGCTGCTAACCCCGGCCGATCCCAACATCGACTGGGGCACGGCCACGGCCGTCGAGGCGAGTAGCTGGGGCCGGATCAAGGCCCAGTTCTAGGCAGTTTCGTCTCAATCGCAGTACCATTCGGGCAGGTTGCGCTACGTGCGGGCACGTATATTGAATTTTTTCTTTTTGTTGCGAAACCGAGAAAGTGGCCGGGTGGCCGCGCCTTCTCTGTCCTTTATTTTTCCCTATTTCTTGGAGGTAGTTTCACCATGAAAAAGATCTTCACTACTGCCTTTGCCTCGTTGGGCCTTGTGGTTGCCGCCCAAGCTCACGAGCCGCCTGGCGAGCTGTTGGTCGCCGTGAACTTTCCCGATGCCAACGTGCCCGTCATCGATGGCAACGCCGGCGAGTGGGCTCCCGTGCCCCTCGACCAGTACGGGATTTTCAGCGAGTCTTTGTTCTCGATCCACGGCTTTGCCGGCGAGAACGTCGACCGCGGCGGGCTGGACGCCAGCTCAATGCAGATCCGCCACATCGTCGGCTGGAACGACGCGACCAACAACGTGTACATCACCAGTCGCGTCTTCGACAACATTCACATTACTCAGCGCCAAGACCCGGGCAAATTCTTCTGGGATGACAGCGTCGAGTACGAGCTCAACGCTGCACACCAAGCCCGCGACGACCAGAATCCCGGCGACGATGCGACCGGCTTTAGCTACAAGTTCGCCTTCCCGGTTTTTCAGGAGACCTTTGAGTGGTATCGGCCGATCCTCAACCTGCCGTGGATGACCAGCGGCTCTCAGTATATCGAGATCGCCCATAGCTTCACAGGCGACGAGTTCGGCGAGAGCACGTACGACTACGAGGCCCGCATCCTGCCGATCGAGCGGATGCCGCGCTCGGATGAGGCCACCGAAGACCAGGTTGAGATCCACGACCTGGCCGAGGGCGAGGTCATTCACATCACGCTGACGGTCAACGACGTCGATGGCGGCGAAGGCGACGGCGACAACCGCATCGGCATGTGGAGTACCAACCCCATTTCGTGCTGCCACGCTGGCCAAGACTTGCTGCTAGCTCCGGCCGATCCCAACATCGACTGGGGCGCGGCCACGGCCGTCGAGGCGAGTAGCTGGGGCCGGATCAAGTCCCAGTTCTAGGCAGTTTTATCTCAATCGCAGTACCATTCCGGGCAGGTCCCGCCTAGGTGCGGGGCCTGCCCGAATATTTTAGGAGGCTATATGCTCACCGAGGAACAGGTCGATTTCTACCGCGAGAATGGCTATCTCATCGTCGAGGATGTGTTGCATCCGGACGAGTTGGAGGAGGCACACGCGATTGTCGATGACTTCGTCGAGCAGTCGCGGCACGTCTCCGAGCAGAGCGGGCACTTCGACCTAGAGCCGGATCACACCCCGGAAAACCCCAAGGTGCGCCGCTTGAGTGCGCCGGCTAGTTATCACCCCTTCTTCGGCGGATTGATGCGCGACAGCCGCATTCTGGATAGGTTGACGCGACTGATCGGCAGTGCCATTCGCGCCCAAGGCGACAAGCTCAATATGAAACCTGCCGACGGCGGCAGCCCGGTCGAGTGGCACCAAGACTTTGCCCACTACCCACACACCAACGACGATTTGTGCGCCGTAGGCATTGCCCTAGACGACGCCACCCAAGAAAACGGCTGCATGATGGTAGTGCCCGGCTCGCACCGGGGACCGATCCTCGATCACCACCAAGATGACTACTTCATCGGGGCCATCAGCCCGGACCGTGACCATATTGACCTCTCGTCGGCCGTGCCCCTAGCGATGAAGGCTGGTTCCATCTCCATCCACCACGCCCGCACCTTGCACGGCTCGTCACTCAACCGCTCGGGTAGGTCCCGGCGGCTCTTGCTGTATCAGTACGCGGCCGTCGATGCTTGGCCCTTAGCAGGGGTGAGTAATTGGGATGCCTTTAACGCCAACATTCTGCGCGGCGCACCCACCTACGATTTTCGCCTCGTGTCGCTGACGGCTCGCACTCGCCTACCAGCCGGACAGCGCAGCGGCGGCGGCATCTACGAACTGCAACAGCCGCTGCGCGAAAAACTATTCGCCGCTAGCTAGGGGCTGCATTGCCCTTACTCCGCATCGGGATCATTGCCGCGCTGGCCGTTGGGGCACTCTGGGGCGTCCTCTCCATTCACTGGTACCCGGCCGAAGAGGTGCTGACCATGTGGGTATATGGCTCGCCGCAAGAGGCCGAGCTGTACCGCAATGTCGCGGCCGAGTATCGCCAGCAGCACCCGGAAGTCCGCCTGCGTCTAGAGGTCGTGCCCGGCCGCAGCGTCGTGCAAAAGCTGCTGACGGGCATGGACGCTGGGCACGCCCCGGACATCTGCGTATTGCACTGGCGACAGATGCCCCAAGTAGCTAGCACCGGGCAGCTTTTGCCGCTCGACGACTTGGTGCGGCGCGACCAGATTGACACCGACGATTACTATCCGGTGGGCCTCCAGGGTTATACCTACCACGACGTGCTCTACGGCATTCCGGTCAAAGGCAGCACCATTACCTGCTTTTACAACAAGGACCTCTTCGACCGCTATGGGGTCAGCTATCCCACCGACGATTGGACGCTCGACGATCTCCTAGCCAAGGCCCAGGCCCTGACCATTGACGAAGACCAAGATGGCCTGCCGGACATCTATGGCTGCACCCCGTACGACATTGCCAGCTATGTGTGGAGCATGGGTGGGGACTTCTTGCGATGGGAAAACGGGCGCTACGTCTCTAACCTCGACGATCCGCGAGTAGCCCAAGCAGTGCAGTTCTACGTCGATCTCTATTTCAAGTACAAGGTCAGCCCGCCCCGGCCCGGGGTGCGCAACGACAACGCCATGAGCACCTTCACCTTTGAGGCCGGCCGCATCGCCATCGGCATCATGGGGCCGTGGATGCTGCCGACTTTTCAGCTTTTGGATCGCTTCGAGTGGGACGCGGCGCTCTTTCCCAAGGGGCCGGCCGGCCGGCAGACGCGCTATGCCAGCGTTGGTTTTACAATCTGGAAGGGGACGCGCGAGCCAGAAGCGGCTTGGGATGTACTCAAGCACATGGTCTCGGCCAAGGCGACGACCAAGATGGCCAAGTTGGGCAGCGACCTGCCGCCGCAGCGCTCGGTGGCCCGCAGCACCTATCCACGGGCGGCAACGCCCTACGAAGAAGAGGTCTTCGTGCGCTCAATGGACTACAATGTCCGGCTCTTCCCCCAGGAACTGTGGTGGGAGGACCTCTACCGCCGGATGCTCGACGAACTCGACGCAGCACTCACCGGCCGCGAGAGCGTCGCCGAAGCCCTCGCCGAAGCCCACCAAGTAACCAATGCCTATCTGCAGCGCATCTACGCCGAAGAAATCCCCTAATGAAGAACCAAAACAAAGCAGCCTTCTTCTTTCTGCTGCCCAATTTCGTCGGCTTTCTCATTTTTGCGCTTGGTCCGGTCGTAGTGGCTGCGGGCATGGGCTTCTATCGCTATCAGCTCGCCTCGGGCGCACCCGTCTTCATCGGGCTAGATAACTTTGCGGATATGGTGCTCTTCAAAAAGGTCAACGGCGCATGGGTGGCGCGCGACCCATACTTTTGGAAGTACCTCGGCAACACGCTCTTTTTGATGCTCAATATCCCGCTCTCCATGGTCGGCTCCCTGCTCTTGGCCGTGCTGTTAAACAAAGAACTGCCCGGCCGCATCTTCTTTCGCACCCTATTCTTTATTCCACACCTGTGTACTGGCATCGCCATTTATATGGTCTGGAAGATGCTCCTGACCTACGAGCCAAACGTCGGCATCATAAACGGACTTTTGTGGCAGGTCTTTGGGGTGTTGGGGATTGCGCCCGAGCGAGCCGCCGCGCTCCTGCCGGGGTGGCTAATCGACGCGACTTGGGCCAAGCCGGCGTTGATCATCATGTTTATCTGGGCCAGCGTCGGCGGCTACAACATGGTTCTCTACTTGGCCGGCTTGCAAAACATCCCGCTCGAACTCTACGAGGCCGCTGAAATGGACGGAGCTGGCTGGTGGTCGCAGCTTTTGCACATCACCGTGCCCCAGCTAGCGCCGACGACGTTTTTCATCCTCGTCACCAGCGTAATCGGCGGCCTGCAAGGCGGCTTTGAAGCCGCTTATGTAATGACCGGAGGCGGCCCCGAGGGATCGACGACCACCATGAGCTATTACATCTACACCCAAGCTTACGAGCAGCTAGAAGTAGGGTACGCAGCGGCGATTTCAATGGTGCTCTTCGCGCTGATTTTTGCGGCGACTTTGCTCAACTGGCGCTACGGCGGCAAGCGGCTGGAGGCCGTCTAATGGCGCGCTGGCGTCAGTACCAATCAACCGCCTTAATCTATGCGATCTTGCTACTCGTGCTCAGCGGCATGGTGGTGCCGCTGGTGTGGACTTTGCTCACTTCCTTCAAGTACAACGTCGATGTGACGCTCGGGTGGATTCCGCCGCGCTGGACAACGGACAATTACGCCGGCGTATTTCGCGCCTTTTCCTTCCTCCGCTACTACGCCAACTCGCTGCTCATCGCCACCACAGTTACTGCGGTCCAAGTTGCCACTAGCGCGCTGGCGGCTTACGCCTTTGCCCGATTGCAGTTCCGGGGCCGCGATGTGCTCTTTCTCGGCTATCTATCGACTATGATGATTCCGGCCGACGTGCTGATGATCCCGCAATTCGTGTTGATGAAGAAGATTCCCGAATGGCTAAACGTGGTGTTATCAACGGATTTTTTTAGCGGTTTCCTCTACTTAGGGAGGCACTACATCGGCCATCCAGTGGGGTTAGACAGTTTTTTCGCACTCATCGCGCCAGGATGTTTTAGCGCGTATGGGACGTTCATGCTGCGGCAGTTTTTGCTGAGTATTTCGCGCGAGATCGAGGAAGCAGCGCTCATCGACGGATGTTCGGCGTGGGGCGTGTTTTGGCACGTGGTGGTGCCGCTGGCCAAGCCGGCGTTGGGGGCCTTGGCGATTTTTACCTTTCTCGGGCGTTGGCGGGCCTTTCTCTGGCCGCTGATTATGACGGATTCGGATTCGATAATGGTACTGCCGGTGGGATTGGCCAAGCTGTCGGACCTGTACGTCAACGACTACGGGCTGATTTGCGCGGGGTCGGTGTTGATGCTTTTGCCGATGATCGCGGTATTCGTCTTTTTTCAGCGGTGGTTTATCAGCGGGATTCAGCTAGGGGCGGTGAAGGGATAAGCAATCCCAGTTGCCGCCTTATGTCGTACGCACGGGATAGGTTTGGCTCGGTCCTACGGGATGATTTTGATCCGGTTCGCAGCGACGTGGATGTGCTAGTAGAATTTCTACTTGGCCGTACCCCGGGCTGGGAATTTTTTATATGGCATGAAGAGTTAGAGGCCATCTTGGGACACAAGGTCGATCTGTTTTTAGGACTGAATCGGTGGCTAGAACCCCTTGTCCGTCAGGAGATGCTGCCGCTCTATGAGCAAGCGTGATTATCGGGTTACGCTGCGGCAAATAGAGGAATATGCCGGTCGGGCACAGGAGATTGGTGCGGGCAAAACCCTGGATGAACTGGTGGGCGAGAACGGCTCTGGCAAGACGACTTTTGTAAAGCTGCTGACCCGGCTCTAGCCCTCGATGCCCACGCCAAATACGACATTTTTCAGCGCTTCCTCGAACTAACCGCCGGCAAGACCACCATCCTCATATCGCACCGCTTTTCGACCGTCCGCATGGCGGATACGATCTACGTGTTTCAGCAGGGGCGAATCGTCGAGCGCGGCAGCCACCGAGCGTTGATGGCCCAAGACGGACTCTACGCCGAACTGTTCAATATGCGGGCCGAAGGCTTTTTGCTGGATAGCCAACGGGCTGCCGGGTGAGAAACATCGAAGTGCTAGACGAGATTTGTTGTATGCCAGTAGCCCTCGGTACCTGAATCTCGATCCCCCAAGACAGAGTGGAGAATCTAGTCGTCTCTACAAAGAGACCTAGATTGCGAAGGTAGCCGACGGACGCATCGATGTGCCAAAAAAAATCTTCTTCGATGGCGGCTACTGTAGAGTCGTCGCCAAGGGAAGGGTAGTGTCAATCAAAAATCTCTCTTCCTATGCGCTTTCCAACGTCATACGTGGCAGCATCCTGTAGAGATCTACGTGGCTACTTCTCATCTCCATCATCCTTCTCACAGCGTCTTCGAGTAACACTCAAAAACGACCCTCCTGACAGGGCGGACACTGTCAATACTCCTCACATTGGGTCGTTGAGCTCAACCCTAGTTGGGAACGGGAAGGATGTCTCGTTCAACTTCCCGAACTTTACCGGGAAAAGTCCGTCCTCGTACCCACATGATTGGCTGGCCTCTGCCAGCTTTTTCTCGATCAGACCATTCGGCTTGCGCGCTTAAGTAATGCGATACATAGCTGCGTCTAAATCGCTGGCTATGGTTATTGGTGCTTCTGTGCAACAGGTGAGAGTGAAACCAGATGACCGCACCGGGTGAGACTTCCACGGCAATGCCGTCCTCATCGCGGGCATTGCGGGCTAGTTTGAATTCCTTTTGCTGTGACCCCTCAATGTCGTCGTGCTCGGAAATGGCCTGTTTGTGGCTGCCGGGGACCACGTATAGGCACCCGTTTTCGCAGTCTGCGGGATCAATTGCCGTCCAAGTGCCGACGGTAGTGGCGGTTTTGAACCGTTTGCCAAAGTAAAACTTGTCTTGGTGCCAAGGAAATCCCAATCCAATTTCGGGTGCTTTCCAAATGAAGAGGTTGTTGATGCCCAGAATGTCTGGGCCAAGAATATCAAGAAGCGGATCTGTCAGGCGCGGATCCCGCACGCGGGCGAGGAACTCCGGGATGTAGCAACTGGGGTGATGAATCTTGTGCATACCATAGATACTAGGTCGCACGTTTTTGCCGTCCCGGACCAGGGCATTGCGGTCGATGTGGGCCATTGGCATTTTTCGCTTTCCCGCGACAATGTCTTCGGCCACTTGCCGCAGATGATCGTTTTCCTCGTGTGAAAAGACGCTTTCGCGCACAAAATATCCATCGCGTTCCCAACGCTGGATTTCGTCGGGGATCATGCGGAAGGCATTCATTGGGTGAATCTCCTAATAGTCTTGCTTTGACAGAGCTTGTAAACATGTATAGTCTAAATAGGATATTAGCAGTCCACCAAACAGCGCATGAAGCGCATGAGCCTCAGTCCCTTCAAACCGTTCGCCTCTTACCTCCGCCCCTACCGCTGGGCCTTGATCGTCGGCTTGGCTTTTTTGTTGGGGGAACAGCTCGTTTCCGTCTCTATCCCCCTCCTCCTCGAACGCGCCATTAACCAAGCCCGAACCAGTCTAGATCAAGCCGCACCGGATCTGACCTTTCTAACGTACTACGCCGCCCTTATCGTCGGCTTGGGCTTAGCGCAGTGGAGCATGGCCTTTGGTATGCGCTGGCACTTGGCCGCCACCTCGTACCGCGTCGAGCGCGACATCCGCCAGCGCTATTTCGCCCACCTGCTCACCTTGCCGTTGGGCTATTTCCAACAAGCCCGCACCGGCGATTTGATGGCCCGGGCGACCAACGACGTCGAGGCCGTGCAGCGCTACCTCAGCCACGGCTTCCGCATGTTCCTAAGTGCCCTGTTCGGCTTCAGCTTCAGCATGGTAGCCATGTGTCTGTACGACTGGGAACTGACCCTCTACGCGCTGCTGCCCATGCCCATTATGACCGTGATCCTGCGCTTGGTGGGAGGCAAAGTGCGCGAGCGCTATCGCTTGGTCCAAGAACAGTTTGCCGCCATTAGCACCTGCTTGCAGGAAAACCTCTCGGGCGTGCGCGTGGTCAAGGCATTTGCCCGTCGCCTCGGAGAGATCGACCGCTTCACCCGACTCAATGATGAGTACGTCGAGCGCAATCGCCGCCTGATCTACATCTACAGCACGTTTTTCCCCTTCACCTTCCTCATCAGCGGCCTGTCCATGGTGTTTATTCTGTGGCTGGGTGGCATCCGCGTCGTCGAAGGGACGCTCACCTTGGGGGCCTTTGTCGCCTTCAACGCCTACTTGATCCGCATAAGCCGCCCAATGATGATGATGGGCCGCATCGTCGATGAATACCAACGCTCCATGGCTTCCATACTGCGCATTGAGTCCGTACTCAAAGAAAAGCCCCAAGCCGACCAGCACTCAGACGACGACTTAGCAATCAAAGGCGAAATCGAATTCCGCCGCGCCTCCTTTGCGTACAACGGTCAAGTCGTGCTGCGCGATCTAGATGTCCACATTCCGGCCGGCAGCACCCTCGCTATCGTTGGCCGGGTCGGCTCGGGCAAGAGCACGCTGGCCCGGCTCATCCCCCGCCTCATCCAGGCCGGCGAGGGCCAAATCCTCATTGACGGCAAACCGATTGAACAAATGCCACTGCGCGCCTTCCGCGACGCCATCGGCTATGTGCCGCAGGACACCTTCCTCTTTTCCGAAAGCATCCGCGACAACATCGCCCTCGACTTGGCCGCCCCGGACGAGGTCGAACGCGCCATCGAGGTGGCCCAACTAGCCGCGGACCTCAAGACCTTTCCCCAAGGGTTGGAAACCATAGTCGGCGAGCGCGGCGTCACCTTGTCGGGCGGGCAGAAGCAGCGCGCGGCTTTGGCCCGCTCGGTTGTGCGACAACCAAAAATCCTCATCCTCGACGACGCCTTGGCCAGCGTCGATACCCGCACCGAAGAGCAAATCCTCAAGCGTCTGCGCGACATCATGGCCGATCGCACTACCATCCTCATCGCCCATCGCCTCTCCACCGTTATGGCCGCGGATCACATCATTGTGCTCGACGAAGGGCACATTGTCGAAGAGGGCACCCACGACCAATTGCTCGCAGGCGATGGCCTGTACGCCGAGATGTACCGCCGCCAGCACCTGACCGAGGAATTGAGCGGTCTCTAATGCCGCCGATGATCCGCGACGAGCAGGAAATAGACCAAAAGTCCATCGATCTCCGCCTAGTGGCGAGGCTGTTGGGTTTCTTGCGGCCCTACTGGCCTTGGGCCGTCTCGACTTTATTGCTCATCCTCGCCGCCTCACTGGCTCGCCAGGCCGGTCCTGTGCTGACCAAAATAGCCGTTGACGACCACATCGTGCCCGGCGATCTGGACGGCCTAGGCCCCCTCGTCCTGCTTTTTGCCGCGCTGTTGGTAGCTCAATTTGCCATTGGCTATGCCCAAAGCTGGATCACCAGTATAGTCGGCCAGTGGACCATGCGCGACGTGCGCTTGAACATTTTCACCTGCCTACAGCACCTGCCGCTCAAATTCTTCGATCGCACCCCCATCGGCCGGCTGATGGCGCGCAATACCAGCGATGTCGATGCACTCAACGAATTCTTCACCTACGGCGCGGTCTCCCTAGTGACGGAAGCCGTCACCATCGCCTCTATTCTGTTTTACATCTTCTACTATCTCGATGTCGAGTTGGGCCTGCTCACCTGCGCCTTTTTGCCGGTGGCCTTTGCCGCCACCCTGTGGCTGCAAAACCGCACTTACCGGGCCTTTCGCCAAGCCCGCACCCGCTTTGCCCGCTTCAGTGCCGATTTGCAGGAAACCCTGTCGGGTATAGAGGTAGTAAAACTGTTCAACTGCGAGCCGCGCAGTGCCCGCCGCTTTAACGAGGGCACCGACGAATACCTCGACGCCCGCTTGGTCCGCACCCTGTACCACTCGGCCTATTTCCCCTTTATGGAATTATGCGGTGCTGCCCTGATGGCTCTGGTGCTGTGGTACGGTGTCGGCCAAGTGCTGCGCGAGGAAATCGCCTGGGGCGTTTTGGTGGCCATGCTGCAATACGTGCCTCGCTTCTTCATGCCCATCCGCAACCTAGCCGAGGAATACGCCACCGTGCAGGTGGCCATGGCCTCTTCCGAGCGCATCTTTGAACTGATTGACGCCGAGCCAGAGCCGGTCGGCGGTTCTGTACGCCGGGAGCGCATCGCCGGTGCTATCGAATTCCGCCACGTGTGGTTTGCTTATGAAGGGAAAGAATGGGTCCTGCGCGATGTTTCTTTTTGCGCCGCACCGGGCCAGAGCTTGGCACTAGTCGGAGCTACCGGCTCGGGCAAGACTACTATCGTCAGCTTGCTGTGCCGCTTTTACGAGATTCAACGAGGGCAAATTTTGGTTGACGGCATCGACATCCTCGAGTGGGATGTGGAAGCGCTGCGGCGGCGCTTAGGTCTAGTGCAGCAGGATGTCTTTCTCTTTGCCGGCGACATTGCCAGCAATATCCGCCTCGGTGCTCCCGAGCTGTCGGACGAAGCGGTCGCACAGGCGGCCCGCTATGTCAACGCCGACCGCTTTATCGACCGCCTGCCCAACACCTACCAGCACGAGGTACAAGAGCGCGGAGCGGCCCTGTCTGCCGGCCAGCGTCAGCTTTTGTCCTTTGCCCGCGCCCTAGCTGCGGACCCGGACATTCTGGTGCTGGACGAAGCCACTGCCCACATCGACACCGAGACCGAAGGCTGGATCCAAGAGGCCGTGAAAAAACTGATGCGCGACCGCACCTCCATTGTCATTGCCCATCGCCTGTCCACCATCCGCAGCGCCGACAAAATCCTCGTGCTGCACCGAGGTCAGTTGCGCGAAGAGGGTCGCCACGAAGAACTTCTAGCCCAAGACGGCATTTACGCCCGCCTGCATCAATTGCAATACAACGAAGCCCTTACCTAGCGAGCGCAACTCTCCGGCCAAACGCGTCCTATTTACCGCTATAATTGACGGAATTTCCTAGTGTACGGTTGGGGATTCCGGTTTCATGTAGGCGGTATCACTCGGCTGGCCCGTAGCCCTCGTCCGGGCCAGCGTGGTCCCCGTCGCCAAGGGGGCGGATGGAACGGATCACTAACCACGGATCACTAACCACTAACTAGGGGAACTGACCCTCCTTCAATGTGGATCTTAGTCAAAACCGCGTCGCCAAGGGGGCGGATGGAACGGACCACTAACCACGGATCACTAACCACTAACTAGGGGAACTGACCCTCCTTCAATGTGGATCTTAGTCAAAACCGCGTCGCCAAGGGGGCGGATGGAACGGACCACTAACCACGGATCACTAACCACTAACCACTGATTAAACAGTCCTTATTCTAGGATAATAGGGGAACTGACCCTCCTTCAATGTGGATCTTAGTCAAAAGACCTCGAGAAGATCCTCCTCGCCCGACGCCCAACCTAGCTGCCAACGAGGAAAACCTATGGCCACTTACTATCCCTCCATAACCGACGACCAAGCCGCGCTGATCCGCAACGCGTCGTTGTTTTTCGTCGCCTCCGCCGATCCCGCGCTCGCGACTGGCCCCGAAGGCATCGGTCCGGTCAATCTCTCGCCCAAGGGTGGCGTACCGCTGCACGTGATTGATCCCAACCAAGTGGCCTTCCTCGACTACTTGGGCAGCGGCAACGAAACAGCGCGGCACGTGGTGTCCGGCGGCCCTATTACCGTCATGGTTTGCTCTTTTGAAGGAGCAGACGCCGGCATCATTCGCCTCTACGGCAAAGCCACCGTCACCTCGCTCGAAGAATCGCCCCACGCCGCGTTGCTGCTACAAACGGAGTCCGAACACCTGCGGACCAAACGCCAAGTAATCGAAGTCGAAGTCGAACTGACCGGTACTAGTTGTGGCTATGGCGTCCCGGTAATGGAATTAGTGCGCGAGCGCCGCGTCGAAGACCGAGGCCGCCGCTACAAGGACCGCAAAAAGTAAACCGACGCGACGGGAAAAGTCCTAGAAGCCGTCTGGAAATTGACATACCATAACCGATCTTGATATGTGGAGTATTCTCGAACACCGAAGGGTGGATAAGCAGGTACAATCCATGCCCCAAGAAGTCCTCAAGCATTACGAAAAGTGGAAGGATATCGTCGTGATCTCTGGTCCCGAAGGCTTGAGGCTCATCAAAGGGTTCCACGACGAAGCACTGCGGGGCCAATAGAAAGGATGTAGGTCGTCTCGTCTCGGCCTTCACTATCGCGTCATATACAAAATTGAAGCCAGCGAAATCCTCGTGCAAGTTGCGAGTCTGACAGCACCCTATTACCGGAGACCATGAAATGGAAAATTACCGTCGTGCCAAGAAGCAGATTGAGGTATCTGTAGGTGAGTCCGTCCGCATTATCCGCGAGCTGCAGGAGCTGAGCCAGAATGAACTCGCCCGACGCACTGGCATTCCCCAATCTACTATTTCGGCCATCGAAAACAACCGCATACAGCTTGGGGTTGAGCGCGCCAAAGTGCTGGCGCAAGCCTTGCAGTGCCCTCCCGCTGTTTTGGTCTTCCCCGGTTGGGAGATCAAACAGAACACAGCCGCCTGAGCGAAAGTCCGTTCCCACAGATCTTCAACGCGGCTCAACGTACTCCAAGCCCAGTAATGACAGACACCTCTGTGCCAGCTCATCCACATTGGCTGCATTTACGCCTACACTGACCAGCCCATGCTGCCTAATTGCATCCTTCATTTGCGCGTTGTAGCTCAGGCTGCGTGCCAGAAACTTATCCACCATCCTTTTTTCGCGCTGGGGCTTCGTTCGATACTGACTTGCAGCGCGAATCCTCTGTTCAAAGACGGCGTCACTTGCCGTAAGCCAAATAGCAGCAAGGTTGGCAACATCTAGAGTCGCCACAAATTCTGGCCACAGAGCGGATCCCTCCACTATTATCGGCTCCTTAGAGGTATCGGTCGAGATCGCCGCGACGAGCGCCTCAACTTGCGGCCATACATTGACCTTGTAGTGATGGAGCACATCCTCAATCAATTCGCGTACCGACAGCGATAGATAGTGCTCGGCTATGTGGTCGGGCACCTGCTCAGGTTCCAGTCTCCATGGACGACCGGGGTGGCGGGCGAGTTTGTCCGTGGAGATTTGGCTCCACCCCAGCTTTGCTGCCAGCGCGTCGGCCAGGGTCGATTTTCCGACGTGGGATGAACCGCCGATGAGGATCACTCTCAAGTCAGCAGGTGCTTTATGCATTCTCGTTGAGGACAGTGATGGTGCAGAAGATCAGGAGGACCGCTATGCCGTACTGTAGGGTCAGGAGCAGAATCAGGACCTCCACCATGACGGCGCCTAGCACCGTCGCCGCAGTACTCAACAGCACCGACTCGCTCAGAAGTTGGCCAATGAGCTGGCCGCGATGAGTGCCAAGGGTTTTGCGGACACCGATCTCGTGGGTCCGCCGCCCCGCTCGCGCCGTCGCTAAGTTCACGTGGTTGACCCCGGCGATAGTCAGAATTACCACGGCTAAGATGGGGCACAGTGCCAAGTACATGGGGTTGCTACCCGGACCGAGGTTGTTGGGCACTTCCGCCTCGAAGCGGATCGCTTCGAGGGGCTGTAGCATGTAGGAAGAATCGGGCGGTTCGCGAACCGCCCCTACCATGGTGCGCCGCTTGTCGGCTTGGTTTGCCGCTTACGCTTCTTGGACCCGCTCGATGTTCTCGCTCACGATCCTGCCGTCAAACAGGTGAATGATCCGGTGTGCAAAGTCGGCGTAGGCCGGCGAGTGCGTCACCATCACCACCGTCGTGCCGTTGCGGTTCATCTCGGTGAGCATCTCCATGACCTCGTCGCCGTGACGCGAGTCGAGGTTGCCGGTCGGCTCATCCGCCAGCACCAGCTTCGGCTCCGAGACCAAGGCCCGCGCCACGGCCACGCGCTGCTGCTGGCCGCCGGAAAGCTGGAGCGGGAAGTGCTTCTCGCGGTGGGTGATCTGCATGTGGTCGAGGATCGACCGCACCCGCTGCTTGCGCTCCTTGACCGGAATGCCCATGTAGAGCAGGGGTAGCTCGACGTTCTCGTGGACCGTCAATTCGTTGATCAAGTTGAACGACTGGAAGACAAAGCCAATCGTCCCCTTGCGCAGGTTCGCCCGCAGGCGCTCCGAGTAGGTGGCCACCTCCTCATCGAGCAGGTAGTATGCCCCCTCGGTCGGGTTGTCGAGCAGGCCGAGCAGATTGAGCAGCGTTGACTTGCCGCAGCCCGACGGCCCCATAATGGCGGCAAATTCGCCTTCGGCGATTTCTAGGTTGACGTTGTCCAAGGCGGTCGTCTCCACCGCCTCGGTCGTGTACAGCTTGCACAGTCCGACGGTGCGGATCAGGGGTGCCCGGCCGTTTTCAGCGTTCGATGGGTGCTCAGTCATGATTTTCGCTCCTTAGTTAGTAGTGGTTAGTGGCCCGGTTCTGATCACTGATCACTGGCCACTGGCCACTGGCCACTGGCCACTGATCCTTGCTAGCGCAACACCAACACGTCCATGTTTTCGCCAAAGGTCTCGTAACTCGAAGTAATTACCTGCTCCCCCGGCTCAAGCCCCTCCAGCACCTCGTACACGCGGGGATTCTGGCGTCCCAGTGCGATAGAGCGCCGCGTGGCCCGCTCGCCAGCAGCGTCGAGCACATAGGCCCAGTGGCCCCCGGTCGCCTGATAGAACCCGCCCCGCGTCACTTGCACTGCTTCATCCAGATCGCCCAACTCCAAGCGGACATGCAGGGTTTGACCGCGCCGGATGCCCTCGGGTGATTCTCCCTCAAACACCAGGTCAACCTCAAAACGGCCCTCCTTTACCTCTGGATAGACCTTGCGGATTACCACGCTGTAGGGCTCGTCGCCGCTCTGGCCGCGCTGCCCCCGGCCCACGCGGTCAATGTAGTGCTCGTCGATGGCGGCGCGCACCTTGAAGCCGTCGATCCTGTCGATCTGGCCGAGGCGCCCGCCCCTTTGCTCTCGCCGACTTCCGCTTCTAGCATGGTTAGCTGCCCGGACACCGGGGCCTGCACCGTTAGGTTGTCGAGCCGGCCGCGGACGATTTTTAGATTGCGCTCCATGCGCTCGACCGCCGAGATGAGCTGCACCACCTTGCTCGCCGCCAGTAGCGAGTCTTGGGTCTGGGTTTCCTCGGTCAGGGCCATGCGGCGGACGCTGTACTGGTACTCGTCGCGCAGCCGCTCATATTCTTGGCGCGACAGAATGGCTGTCAAATCTTCCGCCGACAGGCTCTCGTAGCGCTCGAAGTTGCGCTTGTTGATGGCTAGCTGGTACTCGATTTCCATCAGTGCCTTCCGCGAGCGCAGCAGTTCCTGCTCCATGGTCAACCGACCATTGCGCAACGCCTCTCGGCTGCGCTCGAGTTCGGCTTCCTGTTGCAGGACGGTCAGCTCCAAATCGGGATTGGCCAGGCGCAGCAGCGGATCGCCCTCGGCCACGGCGGCCCCCTCTTCGGCGAACACCTGCTCTACTTGGCCACTCTCGAGGGCGTCGAGGTACACGGTGTGCAGCGGCAGCACGGTGCCGCGCACCGAGATGTACTCCTGAAACGGGCCGAACTCGACCGTCGAGATCGCCAACCGGTCGCGCTCCACATTCAGCTTGCGCACCCCGAAATCCGCCAGCAGGGCGTATCCGCACAGCCCGCCCAACAGCAAAGCAGCCGCTCCTAGGGCGATGCGCTTGGGCGTGAATCGCGGCTTTTTGATTTTGCGGTCCATGCCAACTCCGCCGCCGGGACGGGTGCCATCGGGGCTGGGTTCGGGGGGGTGCTCTTTGGAGAGAACTTGGATGTTTGCGGGCATGATTACTTATGGCCTTGTCTTGTTATGGCCTTATCTCCGAAATAGCAAGAGATATGCCACATTTTATAGGCTATTGAAAAACAATAAGATGAGTTAAATCAGCCTCTTGGCCGACCCAAGATAGTTGTCCGCTGGTGATACAGGGGTGTCCGCTGGCGATACACTTAGGGAGCGGCTTTCTTTTGATGGGTCGGGTCTTCAAATACGCGCTTGCCGGCATAATAACGGCTCGCGGGGCCGATATGGACGGGACACCAATAGCCGTGCCGGATATGTGCCCGCGTGGATCGGCCCAACCAAAATCCGCTAGGGTGCATCTACTTTCTTTAATCTTATGATCTGATGTTACGCATTGTCCGGCCAGCGAGCTAGGCACTGGCCGCTATAGAGATGCTAGCGTTGTCCTTGCCTGTAGCAGAAGCGGAGTCGAAGCATCTTATACCTAGGTGCCCGTGCGTAACGTCAGTTGTGATTCATAGCGACCAATCTGGCAAACTGCGGCACCACTCGTCTAGCCCGCACTATACTGGCAGGACCTCGTTCCTTGGCATCCTCGTCCATTCTTCGCCCTGTAACTCCATAGCGTGCTCCATGCCTTGGATTATATTGTCCTCAATAGAGCAATACGTCCAAGCGCCATAGCGGCCGATGCTGCTGACGCCGAAGTGCCCCAACTCGCTCCTCTGCCTAGCGGATTCTCGTTGCGCCAAAGGGGTTATATGGACGTACGCCGGTGCCATGACCACCGAATGCCAATCTACTAATTGGTGCCCTCTGATTATACCGCACCCCTCCAATTCGCTTAGTACCCGGTCTAGCGTCCTCTTCACTACCGGCTCGTCAACGCGGGCCGCCATAGGCAATCCTATCTCCACATAGAGGCTCATCTTGTCGGAGGCGAAAAGATTGTCGTAGAAACCAACCCGATAAAAGGAAAGATCGACTTGCGGGAAATACACCCAATGAATGCCCTCCCGGCCCTTGCAGTCGAAGCCCAAGTTAAAAACCAGTACCTTGCCGCAGGTATAAGCCTCCGGGTCGTAGTCCCGACCGCAGACATCGAGGAACCGGGGTAGCGGGATTGTGTTGACCAACCTGCCGTAGGACAACCTTCTTTTGTTGGTCACTATGGTTTTCTTGGGGATATCGACTTCTAAAACCTGTTCGTTGACACAGATATTCCCGGCGGGAATCTCCCATGCCAAGGCTTTCACGTACTCAAGGGCCCCGCCCGCCGGGTAGGTGAATTCAGCATTGTAACTGGTGTCCTTGCCATGGCTGCGAAAATTCTGGACGATTTCTTCTATACTGACATGGGGAAAGAATCTTCCCATCGCCTCGGGGTCCAAACGGTCTAGATCCACCGAATAGACCTTTTCATTGTAGGGGATCAGGAATTTTTCCGCGATCGAGTGCCCGTAATGGGCGATGAGCATGTCCTTGAAGGTGTGTACAGCGCGATTCTCGCGGAAAAACAGGTCGTACAGACACGCTAGGCAATCTGCCTTTTTGAGCTGATGTATATTCTTTTAGAACGGATAATCCACCAATTGGTATATATAGCACCGCTTGGACCCTCTGTAGATGCGCTGCGGCTCCATGCGCGAGAAGAGGTATTGCTCGATTTCCTTCCTTTGGAAATGAAAAAAATGGCCGGAGTAGTCCCAAGTATAGCCATTGCGCCGAATCGTTTTGCAGTATCCCCCTATTTCCGGCTCCCTCTCGATGATTACGTACGAATCATCGGGGAGCCAATTCGCCAGTGCCAGTCCAGTAATGCCTCCGCCGATTATCACATAGTCTCTATGCTCTGTATCGCGCATAACAGTATCTCTCTTATTAAAAGAATGTGGACCTGACCCCCGAAGCGATCCGACGAATGGCGGCGTTTTGATGGGGATCGGTCCTTGCTACTGGGCGGTTCCAGTACGGCGGACAGGAAACGCTCCACTGATCGCCATTGCGTCCCTGTCGCTAGCGGCCTTTATTGCGCCTAGTATCGACGTAAACTACTGCGGCATGAACCTCGTCTGTGTTATCGGCAAGCCTACCGTGCTTTTCCAGATCTTGGAGCAACTGGGATTTCACTCTGTGCCCCAACATATCTACTTCGGGTTCTGTCTCTATCTCTTTGACTAGATCCGCAGTCTTTTGCCATGCTCGTCCTTGGCGGATCATCCCGACTATCTTGCGTTTGCGGTTCAAGGTCTTGAGATACTTGCCTATGGAATCGACCGGGTCTATCATCCAGACCGTCTTGACGAGCGGGCTTTCCTCGGCGAGCCAGATCGCCATATTCGCCCCTAGTCTGCAACCGACTATGGTCAAGCGTGAGGTATCGGTATGGCCGCATTCCCGCAGCAGGTAATTGAGGCCAACCTGATAATCCCGGCGCAGTTCATCGAGATTTGCAGACGCTATTTCGCCGCCTGTATTCCCGTGTCCCTGCGGTTCTACCCGGACAACGGACATCCCCAACTGCGCCATGGCCCGGCACAAATCAACCGACCATGTGTAGCTGGCATAGAATTCGGTTAGCAAGGGATGCAGGTAGAGTACCGGCCGGCTCTGGACGCAGGGGTCGCTTTTGGACTGGTAGTGCGCGTAGTACAACCGACCATCGAGTACGCCCTGCATCTCTGGGCATTTTTCGCCCAATTCAACCCTCTGCATCGCAAACCTCCCAGTACACTTCCTTGTATCTGTCACACATTGCGTTGAAGTTCCAACGGGCGACCCCTTTGCGCGCTCGCTCTCCCATCTGTTCGAGTCGTCCGCGGTCGGCAAGTAGGCGAACGACTGCCGCCGTTCCTCCTTCTATATCGCCCCGCTCGATCAGAATACCAGCCCTTGTCTCTTCAATGATTTCAATACACCCATTGACGCGGGTGGACACTACGGGGACGCCCGCAGCCATAGCTTCCAAGACTACAAGGGGAAATCCCTCGTGTGCCGACATCAGCACAAACGCGTCCATCGCCGCCATGATAGCGGGCACATCGCGCCGCCAACCCAACAGGCGGATGCTCTCTTCCAAGCCCCCGCGGTCTATTTGGCGTTGAATTTCCTGCCGCAACTCCCCGTCGCCGACCACTATTGCCCTTATACCGGGGATCACGCTCCGGATCCGCTTACACACTTCCACAAAATCCCCGACCCGTTTGCCGGATTTCATACAACTCACAGTACCGATCACGACACCCTCGACTGGCAGGCCAAGCGCGGCTCTGGCTTGCCTACGAGTCGGCAGCTTGGCGAACCGACGAGCGTCGAATCCCCCGGAAATCACCCTCACTTTCCCATCCGGCGCGAGACCGTGCTCTATGCAGGTCTTTCTCAACCCTTCCGAAACCATGACTTGGGCCACCGACCGCTTTGCGGCCAACCGCTCGCAGACCAGATAGACCTTTTCGACCAGACTCATCGCCGCAACGTCGCAACCTATACCGTGGACCGTATGGATGCACGGAATGCGAAGCAACCGCGCAGCTGCTCTGCCGATCAACCCGGCCTTCGGCGTATGGGTATGGACGATGTCCGGTTTGAAACTATTGAGTAGGTTCATTATCCGTACCAACGCCAAGAGATCTTTGAGAGGCGTTATTTTTCTCCGCAGCGCCGCTACCGTGATTACTTCCACCCCCCGTATTCCTTGGAGATCTTGCAGCAGCAGTCCGCGCTCGTTGGTTATGACGCAGACTTCCCAATTGGACTGCGCCAACCGGCCGGCCAACTCAATGACTATGCGCTGCGCCCCGCCAAGCTGTAGTTCGGTTATCATCAAAGCTATTTTCACGATTTCTCTCCTGTCATCGGCCTAACTATGATGACAGGGCAACCTAGAGAGCCGGTCGCCTAGGAAAAGCATCAACCCAACCAAGATGCCAGCGCATATCCACGTGTAGCTTTGGGCTTGTCCGAAGACGAGCACGGCCAAGATGCCCAGCAAACCTGTACCGGCGACGGCGACTAACACCAGTTGGACGCAGGTAAGGCCGACGGCCCTCAACCGATGCGCCAGATGGTCGCGACTCCCCTGCATGATCGGTATTCCGCGACGCCACCTGCACAGCGAAACTAGCAGCACATCTAGCATGGGCACGGCCAAGACGAGACCGGCTGCAGCCCAGTCTTCTATACGGTTAGTCCCCACGCCCAACTTGATGCACAGTACGCCCAGCATGAAACCGAGGAAAAGGCTCCCGCCATCCCCCAAGAACATCCGAGCCCGAGGAAAGTTGAAAAGCAGAAACGCAAATGCGGCACCAACAAGCGCGGTGCCAGCCAGCGCAACGGCTACGTTGCCCGCATAAAACCCGAGCAAAGCGATAAACGCGGCGGCAGTGGAGGCAACCGAGGCGGCTAGACCATTGGCTACATCAGATTAGGGCTGCGGTTTCATACGCGAGTTGCCAAGCCAATTTGAACGGATTCTCTGCAGATTTGCCAAAACCAAGCTCTGGGGCCAATCGCCACGATGCCTGTTGCACTGCAATTCCTTTCGACGAAAAAGTTGCCGCCGTGCGCAACAGATGCAGTGGGTACGTGACGACGATCGCTTCTTTCCAGTCCTGGTTGCGGAAAACTCGTTCTAGGGTTCTAGCCTCGCCGTACGTCCCGCCCGGATGTGAGGCTAGAACCGAAACCGTACTGCCTCGGGGTATGCCAGCGGCCTCTGATTCCCGCAGAGAGGCGAATGCCACTACTTTAGGGGCCATCCCCTGCTCGAAGAGTTCGGCGGCGCAAGCCAACGCACGGGCGGTCTCTACGCTCGGTCCTCTCGGTACAACTATAGCGTCGGCTCGACCTCCGATGTGCGGTACGTAAAAGGCGCACTGCACGATCCAAGCGGCGAGTGCCATCAGAATGCCCAAGCTGACAGCCAATAAGCCTATAGCTGCTTTTGTATAATAATTGTATCCCATCGCGTATCTCCTTCTCGGTTTAGTTTCCGACTCTACCCATGCTCTTACTTCAACTTCCTGATTGCCCGTACTAACTGCGGGCAACTCCCTTCCAGTTTTTCGGACAACTGGATATGGCGCACCCAAGCCGACGACACCCAATTGTGCAGCCGGTCCCCTTTTCCCCTCAACTTCGCTGTTGCGCCTTGAAAATCGTCGTGGTCGTACAACTCCCGCCGCTTGAGGAAATACGGATCCGACCGATTCGTGTTGGTCCCCGCGACCGTGCCGCACGCCCCGGCATAACCGCACTCGACCACTACGCGCCGTACACGTGCCGTCGCTAGCCCTCGCGGGTACGCGAAATACCGCACCGCTTTGCCGAGGTGATCCTCAATCCTGCGCTTTGAATCGCCTACTTCGCGGTAAATCCCGGCGAGACCGAGTTGGGTGAGCATGGCGTGGGTTGCGGTGTGCGAACCAATTTCGACTCCCGCTTCGGACAGGGCCGCAATGTCCCTCCATCCCAGCAACTTCCTTCCTTCCAGCCGGCACCCGACGAGATCGCTGATGACGAAGACGGTCGCTTTGAATCCGAAACGCTCCAACAGTGGCATGACCTCGGTCAACACGCTCGCATAGCCGTCGTCGAAAGTGATGGCGATTTCCCGATCAACCGAGTGGTTCCCCCATCTGTAAAGCCTATTCACCGACCTATCGAGTGAAGTGGGGGCATAGCCCAAGCTGCTAATGGCCTCGAGATGCTCTGCGAACCTCTTCGGTGGCACGCTCAACGGACCGTCTCCGTCCTCTATCGCGTGATAGGTCAGGATAGGGAGGGTTCTGCGTCTTTGCGTTTTTTCTTTAGGCATAGCAGTGATCTGGTTGTGTTGCACTTCGGGTTTTTGTACCGCTTGCTCGTCTGACCGCCGGGCTGGACGCGGAAAGCCAATCCACCGTCATCTGCACGACCTCCTGTACTTTATCATGCGAACGGTAGGAGTGATCGGTGTCTTCGACTATTCTCGTCTCGTACGATATGCCGCCGATAAAGCGGCACAGAGCCTCATAGTCGCGGGCGCACCCGCGGCTGGATGGGTCGCCAGAGGGGTAGATGCCGAGCGCGTGGACGGTTGCGCCGAAGCGATCTTTGGTCAAGAGGTTTTCGATGGGTATGTGACCGAGACTCTTCTCTTCAGGAGCGTCCACATCCCTCGGACTAGTGAATTGGTTCTTGGCCTCGGCGTACAAACCCCAAAACTCCACGACAGCGGCTTTCAGGTACTTGGAGGACCGGCGAATGTCCATGGACCGTTTATCGGCCAGTTCGGTGGGACTCCACATCACTAATTTTTGCCAGTTCACCGCCGCCGTTGCAGTACAGTACAGCGCCACCCAAGCACCAAAGCATTGGGCCACGCACGAGACTGCATCGATATTCGCTTCGCTTTCCAAGAAGCGTGCGCTCTCCACGCAATCGCCAACCGGAGTGAATTTGCCGCCGGCTTCGCTGTTGCCCCGTCCCCCGAAATCGAACCGGAGGCAGTGGAAGCCGGCACGCGCTAGTTGGCGCGCACCGCACGCGTACATACTATGGTCTCCGAACAGATGATCCGGTTCGCCGGGGACGAAGAGTACGCCGTGCCGCAAGTCGCGCCCGGGACTGGGCCGGTGCCATACGCCGAGGAGTTGGCTGTTTTCTCCTCGATAGACAACTACTTGCTCGTTGGTCATGGGTTGCCCCTTTGCTGAGGTGATTTTTACCGAAAAATTTCCCGTCTTTCTTCGGTCCTCCCCTGGTCTTTCCTACTCGCTCTGCAAGTCTTTAGTGAGGGGTTTCCTCATAAGGGCCACCGTGTGCAACAATACACCCGCACAGGCCGTGGCCGCTGCGGCCAAACTTTCCAATCCTAGGAACACCCACCCATCGTCTATCCGCTGCGAGAAATGGTTTAGCCACTCTTCGATGCCCAAGTACGCCAAGGGTCCTATCAGTAGGCACCCAGCCAGCACCAGCCACAGCAACCGCCGCGCCAACAGGCTAGCCACATGCCGACCCTGTGCGCCCAAGGTCCGCATGAAGGCGATATTATGCCGCTGATGGGACACTGTGATCGCCGTCAGGCCATAGGCTCCCAGCGCAGCGATGAACACGGCCAAGAAGGCTGACCCGCATACGATCTGTAGCCAGATCAGGTCGTCTCGGTAGTACGCGGCCAAGTGGTCTTCGAGCCACGACAGATACAGCACATCGTCGGGGGCTATGGCTTGCCACTCGCGCTCAATGTGCTCAAGCACCTCTTTGCCTGCCTTGGGGTCGAGGCGCACAAAGAGCAACTCGTGCTGATTCATAGAGGAGTCGAGCAAGAGCACACCCGGCTCTTCAGAGTTGCTTTTCAGCGAATAGAAGTAATAGTCGCTCAGTACGCCTACAACGCGGCCTTGTCCATTGGGCATCTGACGGGCTAGGCGTTTCTCAAACTGCACGGTTTGGCCGATGGGTTGGTCCCATCCGGCTCGGGCGACAAAGGTCTCATTGACCAGAATGCCCGCTTGATCCGGCCCCAAATCCACGCCTTGTACGAGTTGGAGGCCGAGCGTCTCGACAAAATGCGGATCCACGCCTAGGCAACGCGCCTCGATGGTGTGGTCCTCACTGGGCAACATCGTCTTTTTTATCCAAGGTACTCCGCCCAATTCTTTCTCCAAGAAATGATCCTTACTCGTAGCCACCGACTTGATTCCACTATGGGCGAGCAGTCGCTCCTTGAGTAGCTGCCGATGTCTGCTATCGATGTACTGCGGCAACTCCCTTATTCTGAGTACCAGCACTTCGGCGGGCACAAAGCCCAGATCGAATGCCTGCAAGTGGTGCAGTTGACGAACCATCACCAAGCTCGTGCCCGCCAGCCCAGCATAGGCGGCGAACTGCACCACCACTAAGGCACTGCCTAGCGCCGACCGGCGGCTGAGCAGACTGTCGCCACGCACCGCCTCGCTGGGGTTGGTCCGCGCTAGAATCAAGCCGGGGTACGCAGCGGCCAACAGGCTGGTGAGCACTAACAGGACCAGCTCGCCAACGATAAAGTGGATTGGTATAGTTGAGACGCGGGTCTTGACCCAGCACCGCGTTGAACGCCGGCAGCAGGGCTTCGCCGAGGGCCAAGCCTATCACCAGCGATACGCTACACACCACTACCGTTTCCATCCAGAACTGCACCGGCAGTTGCCAGCGCGTGGCACCGAGGGCGACGCGCACCCCGACTTCTAGTCCACGTGTACTCGCCTGAGCCGTAGCCAGGTTGACGTAATTGACCACGGCTACGGCCAGCAGGAGCAAGGCGATAGCCAAGACGATATAGGTTTCCAACGGGTCGTGCGGCGGGGCGATACTTTCGTATCCTTTCCACTGCGTCACGTCGGTGTCCGTGCGCAGGGCCGACAGGGGTTGCAATTCCACCTTAAAATCCACCCCACGGGCTGCCTCGTCGCTGAAATCGGGTGCGTTTTCAAGCACCAACTGCCGCATCAGTTCTTCGGCTTGCTTCAAATCGCCATCGTTGGCGTCCTCCCGCAACTGGACGAATAGGACACTGTCTCGATCCCAAAAGTCATCAATCCAGCGCCATAGGAACTCCGAGTTGTGAAAGGGCAACAGTATGTTCAACTGGATCGACGAGTTCGCCGGCGGCGGGGCGACCACTGCTTGGATGGTGTATTCCTTGTGCTCGGATTTGGGCCATGCCACATCGATCTGTACTATCCGACCCACCGCTGGCTCGTCGCCGAAGTAGCGGCGGGCGAAATCGCTGCTGACGACGATGCCGTCCTTTACCCCTAGAGCCGTCCGCGGATTGCCTACTTCAAGGGGGAAGGTGAACACCTTGAAGAAATTCTCGTCAACCAGTAAAAACGGCTCGTCGTTCCACGTATCGCCCGATCGGACGCGGATCCGCTGACCTTCCAATGACGCGTCGCGACTGGAAACCAACCGGACCGTTTCTTCAACTTGGGGCACGGCGTTCTGGATAGCCTCGGCCATGGCGACCGGAGTGTGATCCCCCATTTTCCTACTATCATAGCCCGGGGCTTTGGCGTTGAACACCACTCGGTATAGGTGAGCCCCGTTCTCGTGGAAGCTATCGTAGCTCCACTCGCGCGATACCAGCGCGTAAGTTAGAATGCAGAAGCCAAACGCCAGCGACAGACTGCCCACTTCAATGACGCTCAGCAGCTTGTGCCGTCGCAGGATGCGCACGGCGATCTGCAAGTAATTACCAATCATTCTCATGGTGCTTGCTCCTGTCGTATATCTACTTTCCTTACTAGCATCGCTGTAATCATACCGAGGAGACGAAGGGGCTTGGTTGGTTTGAGAGAGCTTAGCCAATACGGCTAGTTAGGTGGACCTATCCTCGGTCCGTTTATGGGACACGGCTAGTCGGGATCGCAGCATTTCCCTGTCGTGTATATGCAGGTGTACGTTCCACTGAACAGCCCTTCCTGTATCCAGCGGCTGGAGTAGTTGGACCGCTGCTCTGGCGTACACTCGGCGTGATAACCGAAAACGACCTTCCGGTTGTGCTTCCGGTTTCTCTTCGTCAGCTTTTTCATAATGCACCTCCTTCTTCGGAGAAGTAGGCCCCTCGGTCTCCTCAGCATGATGCCCAACAGTTGGTCTAATTTTTCGCCTCCTTTCCGACAAGTTAGATATCTGAAGCATATCTCTTTCGGCCTTATCTTGTCATGGCCTTTCATCCAGAAGAAATGCAAGATGTGTGCCATATTACTTAACCTATTGAGAGACAATAAGATGAGTCGAATCGACTTCCTCAATCGTCCCATGATCACTGTCCGCTGGTGATACACAGGTGTCCGTTGACGAACACTCGCTATGCTCACTTGACGAAAACCAGCACGCCCCAATACCTCGCTTAGACCTAATACGCAGACGCCCCCGTGCTCCGAGATGCGTTTCAATCGCGATTTCATGGCACTATACCGAGATGGCCCTCGATACGAATTCTGCTAGGGATCGCAAGCTACTCAGCACTTCGGGGTTGAGGTCGTCGTCGTCAAACTCAAAGCCGAATCGCTCTTCTATTTCCTGCACATACGTCAGAATTTCAGCCGAATCCATCCCGAGGTTGCCGTCGAGCAGAGCTTCGTCTAAGTCGATCAAATCCGGATCTATATCCATCTCCGTCACCTCTAAGAGCAGCACCCGTAACTCGTATAGGATGCGTTCCATTTGACTCTCTTCGAATTGTATCGCCATTGTCTGTTTCCTCCTACTAGTATGGCCGCGCCTCAGCCTAAATGGCTTATCCCGCAGCCGCCGCGAAGTGTCTGCGACCTTGTATCTCCTCTTTCTCGTTCGGAGCAAAAAACTGCCGAAAGTACTTCCCCTTTCTCTTCATTTCTGACGGAGTACCCTCTTCAACTACCCTTCCGTTCTCAATGCAGAAAACCCAGTCCATTCTTTCTATGACTTCTGCGTTGTGGCTTACTACTATAGTGAACATGTTTTTTCGGGTTTCCAGCAGTTCTAAAACCGATTCCTCCATCTGCCCATCTACCATCGAAGTGCCCTCGTCTATGACTAGGATATCGGGGTCAGACATCAGCGCTCTCGCTATGCACACCCTCTGCCGTTGCCCGCCCGACAACCACGCCCCATTATCACCTATTGTCGCGCCTCTAGCCCTCTCGGTGACGAGTTTGGGTATCCTAAGAGAGCACAGTATTCTATCTGGACAGGCGACCTCCCCTCGTTTCCCGTAAAACACGTTCTCCAATACGGACCTGTTGAAAAGCAACGTTTCCTGCGGCACCATGCCGATATTTAGCTCCTTCAACCTCGTACTGTTTTTGCCAACCGCCCCATGGACGGCTATCTCTCCGTCCATGGGATCCAAAAGCCCACACACTATATTGACCAAAGTCGTCTTTCCGCTCCCGTTCTCGCCCACGAGCGCATAGCGTAGGCCTCGTTCGAGGTCGAGATCAATGTCGTGTAGCACCAACTCTCCGTGATAGCCTGCTGAGATTTTCTCATTGTTATCCGCGAGCACTCGGGCCGAATTCGTCTTTCTCCAGCTAGCTCTATAGTGCCTTTTCGATGCAGGTTTTCCAGTTCCTCGATCCGCTTTAACGAGACGCTGCCCTCTACCAAGGTCGTATATACTTCCCCTAATTTTTTAATAGGTTCCACGAGCCAGTTGATGTACTGGCCAAATGCAACAAGGGATCCGATGGTCATCTCCCCGCCTAGCACATCATGGGCACCGACGAGTAGGACCAAGATCGGTCCTAAGCCGAGGAGAAACGAGGAGCAGGAATGTCTGGTAGAGCTAAAAACCGTGCGCTTTACCTCGAGATCTCCGAGATCACCTACTTCTTTTTTGATACCCTTGCTGGTATTGGCCCCTTGGGCAAAGGCTTGCACTACCTTCAAGTTTTGGTAAGTCTCCACGAAACAGGCTGTGAGGCGACTTCTGCGCTCGGTGGCCATTTGGGTGTATTCTAAGAGCTTGGCTTGGGTAAATTTTGCTATTGCATAAAAAAAAGGGAGTCCAACCACGCAGATAAAGAACAGCTTCAGATTCATCCATCCCAGAATGCCCACAATAATCGCCAATCGCAACCCATTTCTTACTACATTTAACAACGTTTGGGTCAGGACCTTCTGAACATTGCCGCAGTCTGTCATCGTCCGGTACGAAAGGTCAGCGGCGTTAAAGTCGCGTAGATTGAAGTACGGTATCTCTATTTTTTTTTGCGAGTTCGCCGCGCAACTTCAGCATGATGTTTCTGCCAATATGGGCACTCAGCAGGCGAGAGAGTACGGATAGCACCAACCGCACTACCATCAGACCGAACATGCAGAATACGATCCAGACCAGTAGCTCGCCATTGCGCTCTAGAAGTACCTTGTCAATCAGCGCCTTGGTTAATAGAGGCGAAACGAGTACCGCTGCTATAGACATGCAACTGAGGGTCAAGGCCAAGAGCTGGAGCTGCCACTCCCAGCCGATGTACTTGAAGTACGGGGTTAGCACGCTGAGCAAGTTCGCGTTTTTCTTAAACTTTATGGCATAGCCCCGTGTGGTACTTCTTTCACCAATCGCACACTATTATCGTGCGGGTTGTAGCAGTCAGATCCGTTCTGAGGCGGGGCAGGATGAGATACCAGAGAAAGTCTTATACGTAAAAAGCTCAAATAATATCCCACACAGCGCATAATGGTCCGTTTCTTGGGTGAATTGATCAAACCGCAAAATCTGCTCAACAGGCGCATAGGCAGGACTGAACTTCCCCGTTTTGTACTCTTTCTCCGCTGGGTGGGGATCTCCAGCCGTTACCGTCGTCTCGAAATCGACAAGCGTTACCCCTAGCTCGCTCAGACCAACAGAAAACGGATTTCGTGGACACACCATGACATTGCCGGGGTTAAGATCGAGAAAGACCTTGCCCTTAGCGTGTAACAAGCGGAGAGCCTCCGTCAGCTTGGCCGCTACCCACAACTTCATATCGAGGGTCAGTTCTTGCGGATACTGGTCTCTGCTAGGTATCAGATAGAACTTATGCAGGGACTTGCCTTCGACGAATTCGTACACGTAATACTGGATCTTGTAGCGAGTAGGGACTATGCCTTTGCAATAGTACTTAACCGCCACCCCCTTTTCGACGGGTTTCGCGAAACTTTCGTGTTCCAAGTCTCGGGCGACATTGAACTCATTGTCGCAAAAGGCCCTGTCGGCCAGCCGAGTCCGCGAACCTACTCTGTCCCCACTTTCTGTCTCTATATCGCCTAGGAGGCCGATATCTTGGCCCGGCAGGACGTATTTTACGAATACCTGCTTTCCCGTCAGGATATCTCGGGCCGCGAGGATATTAGAACGGCTTGGAGAAGGCCGCTCGGGAGAGAGCCTGTATTTCCCGATCCGGCGAATTGGACGCCTCCTTGCTGGCACGACTCTCGGCTCGAGGACGCAGATAGGCATGCTGCGGAAAATCCACTTTGCACATTGGCGGATGTACCTGCTGATTTCCATGTTAGCCTCCTCTATGGGCAATCGCAGTAAGTTCTTGCGTGCATCCGTTAGCGCGACGCATCAGCGACCACTCTTTTCGATGCACAGCCAGCCAAGAAACGGCGACGGCTCTCCTCTAGATCGTCGGCGTCTTGCTCGACCATCAAATCGCCGATGTACCCCGAACTATCGACGCAGAGCATGACACCATAGATTTCCCTCGATCCGAGCAATTGTAGTAACGATTCCGGCACGTGCTTCTTTTCTACCGTGACAGGTTTTCTTTTCGGAGCGTACGAGTTGCTTATTTCGAGCACCTTGATCAGGCTCTCTTCCCCTTCAAATGCGCCGATGTAGAGTGGCTCGTTCCCAATCCCCATATCGCTTTGCCCCGCGTACCAGTATCCAAACATATCGGCATAACAAGCACTGCATTTCGCCTTGTCGTCGAATAGCATAATTATATCGCCGTCTCGCTGGATAAAATCTCCTAGGCGAACTACCTCTATTCCCTGTCGAATAGGCAACTCGCCCAAAGCTAGTCCCAGTACCTGCTCGCCCGCGATTGCTAAGGCGACTTCCCTCTTTAACCCCTCAATCTCGTGCCGGCGCTCGTCCCTACCTTGGTTCTTGCCAACGAAGAAAGACATCCCTATGGCCAAGGTCGCTAGCAGCACAACGGCCAACCGTCTGATATGTCTCATAACTCGCTCCTTGTTGTTAGAATTAACCATTGTTCGCGATCCCAAATCGCACTGTTAGGCATCCGAGACTGCGATTCTGTACACCTTTACGACTGGATCGGCTAGGTTGCCAGAATCGTCGATGTAGGGCTTTTGCCGCATATAGAGCAGACCTTCGTCAGCAATGCCTACCAACCAGCCATAATCGGGATCAATGCGGCCGATTCGTCTGAATTGGTCGTCATATACCAGATAATAGCCGAATCCCTCACCTTCCTCCTTCATCTCTTCAGTCTCAGGAGCCACGACGAGTACGAATTACCTTCCCGACAGGCCCGTCGCTACTGTCCGCTGATGATACAGAGGTGTCCGCTGGCGTACACCGGAGAGCGGCTTCTGCGTCTGCTGAGGCTGTCCGCCATTATCGGTCGCGTACGCCCACAGCCGCGCGCCCTAGGCTCTATGGGATGTGTACGCCAACACTCTGAACAGGAGACAACACCCTGCTAGATTTATTGACTTTAGGGTACGGACTGGTTATCAGTCTATCAGACAGAATGAGTCGAATTGCCATCCTCGCCGGCCCAGTGCTACTATCCGCTGGTGATACCCTACCGTCCGCTGGCTTTGGAGGATGGTTAGCGAGAGCTAATGCCCGGATATGATGTTGCTAATGAACCGGAACTACTATATCGTATCAGGATATCGCGGGTGAGGCATCCAAAGAAGGAAATTGAGGAGGTGCTAGTAAGCGCAGAATCGGTAGGATGGACGGTCACGACTACAAAATCTGGTCATCGGTGGGGTGTGATGCGATGTGCGGAATCCAGTCGTCCAGGATGTCAGTACTCTATCTGGTCCACACTTGGTGCGTAAATGCCCGCACAGGAGTAAGCCGTAAGGAGAACGCGAGATGCAAATCTACCACTTTACGCCGATTGTCGAGGGGCCCGACATGCAGGATGAGGTCGTGATCGATGCGCTCTTCGAGAATGGCTGTGACGACGGAACGGTCGGCCGATCAGATGATGTTCAGTTTATCGTTTTCGACCGCGAAGCGGCGAGTCTTGTCGAGGCGGTGCGGTCGGCGATCGACGACATTGAGCTAAAGGTCGTTCAGACTGCCGGCACCGACTTGACTTCCAGTTGCGGCCTTACGGATCGCATCGAAGCAGAGCATTCCGAGATACATCGGTTCATAGCATCTACTAATGCGACCAGCGAAAAAAAGACGACCGGTGCCTCTGTGGAACACTAGGCCGAGTTCAAGCCTTCGACCGGGCCGATCTATTGTACAAATCTGTCAATCGCAGCGAACGAATCAACTCCTTAGCCGGCCCAGCACTACGGCCTGTCGGCGATATACCGGAGAGCAGCTCCCATGTCTGCTGAGGCCGCCCGCATCCTCGTCGTGGACGACGACCAAGACATCCTCGTCGCCGTACGCTTGCTCCTCAAGCAGCAGGGCTACCAAGTCCGCACCGAGACCGATCCCCAGGCCATTCCGAGTGCCCTCAAGCAGGAGTCGCCGGCAGTCGTCCTCCTCGACATGAACTTCACTCAAGAGGCAACCAGCGGCCGGGAGGGCTTCTACTGGCTCCAGCAAGTTCGCGAGCTGGACCCGACCGCCGTCGTCTTGCTGATCACCGCATACGGCGATGTCGAGATGGCCGTGCGCGCCATCAAGGAGGGGGCCGTCGATTTTGTGCTCAAACCCTGGCAAAACGAGAAGCTGCTGGCCACGCTGTCCGCGGCCATGGAATTGCACCGCTCGCGCCGGGAAGCCCACCGCCTGCGCTCCCGCCAGCAGCGGCTGTCCGCGGACCTCGACCAGCCCTTTGGCGACCTCATCGGCGAGGCCCCAGTCCTACAGGAGGTTTTCCAGGCGACGGTCAAGGTGGCCGCCACCGACGCCAGCGTCCTCATCCTCGGCGAGAACGGCACGGGCAAAGAGCTGGTGGCGCGCGAGATACACCGCCGCTCGGCGCGCACCGGCGAAGTCTTCATCGCCGTCGATATGGGATCCCTGAGCGAGACCCTGTTTGAGAGCGAACTCTTCGGCCACGTCAAAGGGGCCTTCACCGACGCCCGCAGCGACCGCGCTGGCCGCTTTGAAATTGCCTCCGGGGGCACCCTGTTCCTCGACGAGATTGGCAACCTGCCCCTAGCCTTGCAAGTCAAGCTGCTCGCGGCCCTGCAAAACCAGCAGGTCGTCCGCGTCGGTGCCAACCAACCCGTGCCCGTGGATGTGCGCCTTATATGCGCCACCAACCAACCCATCCACGAAATGGCCACAGCCGGCACCTTCCGCCAAGACCTCCTCTACCGCATCAACACCGTGGAAATCCACCTGCCCCCCTGCGCGAGCGCCCCGAGGATATCGCGCTGTTGGCGCGTCACTTCCTCGACTTATACCGGACCAAGTACCGCAAGGCCCTGACCGGCCTGGCCGCCGAGACCCTCGCCCACTTGCGCGCATACGCTTGGCCGGGCAATGTGCGAGAATTGCAGCACGCAGTGGAGCGCGCCGTCATCATGAGCGAAGGGAACCGACTGACTGCCGACGATTTTCCCCTGACCGCGGCCCCAGCGTCTGGAGAAGCTATCGGCTTTGACAGCTATAACCTCGAAGACGTTGAGCGCGAGGTCATCGCTCGGGTGCTGCACAAGCGGCAAGGCAACGTCAGCCAAACCGCACGGGAACTCGGACTGACTCGCACGGCCCCCTACCGCCGCATGGAGAAATATGGACTGTGAGAAGCCTTCCCGGTGGGAAGCAACAGCCCTTGGAGGTAGAAATCGCACGTCCGAACTTTTTAGCGGAACTCGCCCTCTTTCTATTCGGCAGATCGGGGCATTGAGAGTACATTTGGGCATTCCAGCGGATTTACTGCTGGGCCTTTCAGCGTAATCAACGGCTGCAACTCGAAAATCCCGCACAGTCCTCTACCGCCGCATGGAGAAATATGGCCTTTAAGGGCGTTCTACATCGCCTAATACAAGGCGCTCGCGCCTTCCGCACGCGGGTCGTGCTGCGCGTTGTTTTTCTTGGCATCACCTTGTGGCTGCTGCTTTACATCATAATAGCAAAAGGAATAAACCATCCGGCTGTTCTCATCGTCGTCGGCCTCGTCCTGCTCTACCAACTCTACGCCCTCGTGCATTACGTCGAGCGCACCAATCGCGATCTAGTGCGCTTTTTGAACGCCATCCGCTACGCCGATTTCTCGCAGACCTTTGTCTCCGGTGGCTTTGGCTCCTCTTTCGACGAACTCAAAACCGCGTTCAACGAGGTCCTTGACGCCTTTCGCCAAGCGCGGGCCGAAAAGGAAGAACAAGCGCGCTACCTGCAAACCGTGGTGCAGCACATTGGCGTCGGCTTGATCGCGTTCGACAACGCTGGCGAGGTGTCGCTGATCAACAACGCGGCTAAGCGCCTTTTTAGGGTGCCCCGCCTCGGCCACATCGCCGACCTCGACCGCGTCAATCCCATCCTAGCCACCACCCTACGAAGCCTCGGTCCCCGGGACCGCGATCTAGTGAGTTTGGAAGAGGTCCGACTCGCCCTGCACGCATCGGTGTTCCGTCTAGGCGACCGCAAGCACACCCTAGTAGCACTCTACGACATTGGCCCCGATCTCGACGAAAAGGAAATGGAGGCTTGGCAAAACCTGATCCGCGTACTCACCCACGAGATCATGAATTCCATCACCCCCATCGCTTCGCTGGCTGCCACCGCGGATGGAATGCTAAAAGACGACGCCCTCGATGCCGAAACCACCGAAGACGTCCGCATCGCGGTGAGCACCATCCAGCGCCGCAGCGAGGGCCTGCTGCACTTTGTCGAGGCCTACCGCGACCTCACCCGCGTACCAGCGCCCTCCTTTGGGATTGTCTCGGTGGCCGGTCTGTTCGCCCGAGTGGAACAGCTACTGCGGCCCCAGTTCGCCGAGTCCGCGGTCGAGTTGTACATCCAAGTCGATCCACCCAGCCTCGAACTGACCGCCGACCCCGAGCAAGTCGAGCAGATTCTCATCAATCTATTGAGTAATGCCCGCGAAGCCACCGCCGGCTGCGCCGGAGCCCGCGTTGATTTGACCGCTCATCTAGAGCACGACAAGGTCGTCGTCGAGGTCGCGGACAATGGGTCCGGCATCGTCGAAGAAGCACTCGGCAAGGTGTTCATTCCCTTTTTCACGACCAAGCGGGACGGCTCCGGCATTGGGCTGAGCCTGTGCCGCCAGATCATGCGGCTCCACCGAGGGTCCATCTCCGCTCGCTCGGAGCCGGGGGTGCGGACGGTATTTGCCTTGCGGTTTAGAAAGGATTAGCGAGTGTGGTCGTAGAGTATTGTAGTTCTACTTCGCTGCGAATTGACCGTTGGATTATGGGCGAGGATATCGGAGAGTATCAGTTAGTCTGGTTCTCGACCGTCGCCATTGGGTCCCTAGGCTGATAGCACTCGACCTTGATCCGGGATCCGGCATTCGCCTCTGCGCGCTTGCGCCAAATCGTACGAGATCTGCTAACGCAGCCAGAATTCGGCATTGGACCAGCTCGCCTTCTCCAGCCGCATGTCCATTCAGTACGCGCGAAAGCGTGTGACGGGCCACGCCCAACCCCTTCGCCGCCTCGGTGACGTTCAGATAGAGCGGAGCCAAGCAATTCTCCTTGAGACTACGGCCAGGATGTGGTGGATTCTTCATAGCCATGATTTCTGATTCCAAGTCGATGCCGTAAAGCGAAAGATGATCCACCGGTTGACGGAAGTTGCGCGAACGGTCATCGCCGTCAATCCCGTATCCGAATTCTCGATTCCTCCGCGATCCAAAGCTGGAACGCAGGTCTATCGCTATAAGCAACTCATCGGCGACAAGCGGAAGGCGCGTATCTGGGCTAACCAACAGGTCGAAAGTCAGTTGGACTGTGCGATCCTCAATCGAGTGATCCATCTGGGCTAACCCGAGTCCTATGTGGGAGAAAAATCAACTGACAAATAAACAACATTCGAGAACGATACCTGTGATATTTTTTGATACGAAGAGATATATTAGTGTGACATCTGCAATCAACACTGTGGCGACGGGTATCTTAGGTGATTCATTGCGACAATTTCGCAAGATCAACAGACGTTGCCACATTCACGGCGGACCGCTTCCAAGCCACGTCGTGCTATCGCTCATCAATGGTGAAAGAGCCGCACCCCCGAATTAATCATCAGCATTCCGTATTTGTCTGCTGCCTCGATTACCAGATCATCCCGCGTTGACCCGCCAGTTTGGACTAGATACTCCACACCTGAACGCTGCACTCGGTCGATATTGTCGCGGAAGGGAAAAAAGGCGTCTGAACTAAGCGCCACGCCCTTGAGCCGGTTCAACCATGCTCGCTTCTCCTCGGCGCTGAGTCGTTGTGGAACCTCGCGGAAGTTGGCTTCCCAAGCCCTGAGTTCGGCCGGGGTGACATCGTCTTGCAGGTAGATGTCGATGGCGTTGGTTTTTTCCGGGCGTTTGAGGCCCTTGGCGAATTTCATGTTTAAGACTTTGGGGTGCAGGCGCAGGTACCAGTTGTCGGCCTTGGCGCACGCCAAGCGCACGCAGTGGACGCGCGACTGCTGGCCGGCACCGGTGCCGATGACTTGGCCGTCGCAGGCTAGGCACACTGAGTTGGATTGGGTGTACTTGAGGGCGATAGTCGCTACTGTCAGGTCGCGGCGGGCGCTAGCCGACAAGTCTTTGCGGGCAGTGACGATGTTGTGGAAAAATGCGTCGTCGGGAATAAAATCATTGCGTTGCTGTGCGAGTTGGACGCCGAATATCTGGCGCTGATCGGTCGCGTCAGGCGCGTAGTCTGGGTCAATTTGCAGGATGGGGTACTGACCTCCCTTTTTCTTTTTTAAGATCTCTAGGGCCTCTCGCTCGTAGCCGGGGGCGATGATTCCGTCGGAGACCTCGACGCGGATGAGATCGGCCGTGGAGAAATCGACCACATCGCTTAGGGCGATCCAGTCGCCAAAGGAGGCGAGGCGGTCGGCACCACGGGCGCGGGCGTAAGCCGTGCCCAGCGGGCTGAGAACGCGGTCGGCGACGAAGTAGGATGCGCTCAGGGTTTCGTCGAGCGGTGCAGCAACGGCAGCACCCGCCGGGGAGACGTGTTTGAACGAGGCGGCAGCCGGCAGGCCGAGGGCGCGTTTGAGATCGCGGACGAGCTGCCAAGCGTTGAGTGCGTCCATGAGGTTGATGTAGCTAGGAGCGGCGTTGAGCGGCTCGATGGGCAGGTCGCGGCCATCGGCCATAAAACAGCGGGCTGCTGCTTGGTGGGGGTTGCATCCGTAGCGCATGTCGATTGTAGCGGGCATAGTTTCTCCTCGACGAAGCCATTTGACAAAAGTTGAGGTGGCATATTATGTTGGGCAATCGCGCAAAAAACAATCGCCAATCAACCCCTTTCTGACAAGCCAAGGCGAGGTAAAAGGACCATGTTCAAAGGTTGTAGTACGGCCCTAGTGACGCCCATGAGCGCAGACGGCAGCATTGACTACGGCGGTTTGGAACAACTCGTGGAATTCCAAATTGCCAACAATATCCAAGCCGTACTCGCGGTCGGAACGACAGGCGAAAGCCCGACCCTGCTATGGGAGGAGCACAACGGAGTCATAGATCGCACGGTCGCGCTGGCCAAGGGGCGCACCCTATCGATTGCTGGCACGGGCAGCAACTCCACCAAGGAAACCTTGGCGGGCAGCGAGCACGCCGCCCACATCGGCGCGGACGCCGTGCTTTTGGTCGATCCCTACTACAATGGGCCTAGCTCCTTGGAAATCCGCCGCGAATACGTCGAGCCGGTGGCGCGGGCTTATCCCGAGGTGCAGATCATCCCCTATATCATTCCCGGGCGCACCGGCTGCATGATGCAGGTGGAAGATTTGGCCATCCTCGCCCACCAGTATCCCAACGTGGCCCAAGTCAAAGAGGCGACCGGCGACTTGGACAACATGGCCAAGACGCGCCGGCTCTGCGGCGACGATTTTACCATTCTCTCGGGCGATGACGACAAGACCGTGGCCATGATGAAGAGCAAGGATATCCGGGCCGCTGGTGTCATCTCGGTGATGTCCAATGTCATTCCGGGTCCCATCCAGCGGCTCACCGAGCTGCTCAACGCGGGCGAGGAGGATGAGGCCGATAGTTTGGCTGAGAAGCTGGCACCGCTTTTTGGCATAGTCGGCGTTGCGACCACTGAACAGAGTACTTATGGCCCTGTCGAGTGCAAGGCGCGCAACCCGGTGCCGATTAAGACGCTGATGAACATCCTCGGCATGCCGGCTGGGCCGGTGCGGCAGCCGTTGGGCAAGATGACGCACGCGGGCGCGCAAACGGTGCTGGGGGCCGCGCGCCAAGTACACGCCAATGACTCAACGGCTTTTGCGCCGGTCGCCGAGTTTTTCGGAGTGGATGTGGAAGCGCGTCTGCACGACGACTCGCTGGTCGAGTGCGCGGTGTATCCATCGTATTAATCGAGGATAGAGCGATGACCAAAATCGTAATCTGCGGGGTGGCCGGGCGCATGGGGCAGCGGCTGGCCCACTTGGTTTTGACGGCTGCTGATTTGGAGTTGTGCGGTGGCAAGGAGCACCCGGCCCACGAGGCGGTGGGGCGCGACATCGGCGAGGTCATCGGCACCCGGCGTCTCGACTTAACGGTCAGCGACACGCTGGCGGGCATCGTCGAGCCAGACCGGGTTGTCATCAGTTTCACGACCCCGGAAGCGACCCTCGAAGACGCGGCCCTCTGCGCGGTGCGCGGAGGGCCCATGGTGGTGGGGACCACGGGTTTTAACCCGGAGCAGCTAGCGGAATTCAAGCGGACGGTAGCAGACATTACGTGCGTGTTTGCGTCGAATTTTAGCACCGCCATGAACGTGCTCTTCAAACTGGTAGAAGAGACGGCGCGGATCTTGGGCGACGACTACGACGTGGAAGTCATTGAAGCGCATCACCGGCACAAGGTCGATGCGCCCTCTGGATCGGCACTGACACTGGCCGAGCGGGCCGCGGCCGGATTGGGCCGCAATTTGGGGGAGGTGGCCGTACATGGGCGGTCGGGTGTAGTCGGCGAGCGCTCTCGCCAGGAGATTGGCGTACATGCGATCCGCGCCGGCGACTTGGCGGGCGATCACTCGGTGCTCTACGCGGCCCCGGGCGAGTGCCTTGAACTGCAGCACCGCGCCACGAGCCGCGATTCCTTTGCTTTGGGTGCGCTGCGCGCCGCTCGCTTTGCAGCGCAGGCCGCGCCGGGGATGTACTCGATGGGAGACGTGCTGGGGCTGGGTTAATAGCTCAGCGCTTGGGGCGGAGGAGGTGCTGCGGCCCTGGCCACAGGGTCTGGATCTTGTCGCGCAGCCGTGCAGCTTCCTCAAAGTTTTCCGCTTCCACGGCCACCTGTAGGTCGCGCTCTAATTGCTCGCGCTGGGACAGCGGGCGCTCCTGCTCCAATTCCTCGTACCATTCGCGCAAAAAGGAAATCTCGGGCAAATCCTCTTCTAGCTCGGATTCCCATTCTTCGACAAAACTCTCGATGTGGGCAATGCCCTCTTCCACAGCGCGCATGGCCGCTGGATAGTCGTCGTTGTGCAGGGCTAGCATGGCGTGCGCTCGGGTCTGCATCATAATCGCGTGTGGGTAGTACTGCTCAAAGTACCAGCGGATCTCGTCGTTGGGTGCGCACTGATTGATCAATTCAAAAATTTGTAGGGTGTGCTCGGTATCGGCGACGACCCCTTCGTAGTCCTCTAAGTTGAACAGACTCAAGTAGCGGTGGTAATACTGCCAGGCCTCTTGGAAGAGCTCCTCGCACTCGTCCTCCCCTAACACAAAGCCTTCCGGGGTGTCGCGCGATTCGATGAGGTCTTGATAGTAGTCGAGCAGCGAGGGGTAGCCGTGCGGTTGTTGGCCGTCGGGACGGCCGTCCAATTCGAGCTGAAGAAGCCCCATGTCGATGCGGATTTGAAGTTTTTCCTCGCCTTTGCTGGTGCGGATGCGCCGAGCGAGGAATTCGTCGGGCTTGAATTCCCAACCGTTGAGCAAGTCGCCGATATCGTAATTCATGGGCGCGCTCTCTGACAGAAGATAGAATGAAAAACCCCGTCCCCAAGGAGGCTGGGGGAGCACAGGGACAATATAGGGCAGAACCTGGTACTGCGCTACTAATCGGCGTGTTTCTCGTCCAATCGCTTGCCCAGACAAAAGAAGCGCGGGGCTGCAAGCCCCGCGCTCATTGTGATATATAATATACGAAAAAGGAAAGAGGATGTCCAGTAAAAGGATTTAAGTAGAATATAAATAACATGTTATAGAAAATTTTATATTGACGCGATCCACCGCTTAATCTACCTTAAGACCGTCCCCAATTCCCAATTCATTCCACACAGGAGGACCGATGTCCCAGCACGAGAACGATGCTCTGCAAGTGCAGGGTGGCCGGGTGGTGCTAGGGGAGTGGTCGGGCGATCTGGAAGAATTGATCGCCAAGAACGTCGCCTTGCGCCAGATGCTGTGCGAAGAGCGCGCCGACGAGGCCCGTGCGCTGCTCAAGGCACAGGCCGTTGAGGAACAAGCCGCGCTAGTAGCCATAGACGAAAACCCCGAGGAGGTGCTCTCGCTGACCGGCATGGACGCCCAAGGCCGCCCGGGGTATTTGCCCGCTGTCGTCGATAAGCTGCCGTCGGAGATCATCGCCGAGTTGGTTGCTCCCAGCGAGTACAAGCTGGCGAGATTCAACACCGCGCTTTTGCAAACCATGTCGGTGGAGTCGTTTGCCCGCGCCGTAGAAGATACGCTCGATCCGATTTACTATCACGGCAACCGCACTAAGGTGTCGTGGGAGTGGCTCGAAGCGGTCGCCGCGCTAGACGATCACAACAAGCGCGCTGCGCTCTTGTACAAGGTGGATCAGAACCTGCTAGAGGAAGCCTTCCTCGACAAGGTTGATGGCATTGATATGCACGCCGAGATCGATGCGGGCCGTTACGGTACTGTTTCGGCTTATCGCTTGCTTTCGGAGTCGGGCCAGGCGATGATGTTGCCGCCGGTCAGCGACCCGGAGGTCCGCGAGGTCATCCACGCTTTGCACCAAGCCGCGCCCGAGTTGCTCGCAAAGGTGCTGCGCGCTGCTTGGGAGCGGGCCGGTGGAGAGGCCTCGTGAGCCGGCTAGCGCGCGTCGATCTCAACCAAGTCTTGCTCGACCGCCATAGTTTCATCGGCCAAGTGGTGGCCGCGGGCCTCGAATACGGGCAGTTGCCGCCGCACTTTATGGATTCGCTGCGGGCTTATCTCCGGGTCCACGGGCTGGCCTTTGCCCAGCGCCAGCGCACTGGCATCGCCCTCGGCCGCGACCGGTTGCGCCAGGGTATGGAGCGAGGTTTGGCGTGCATGGACTTGGCGCTGGAGGAGGAAAGCGGCGGCGACCTCAACGCAGCCGTCGCCAAGCTGGCCAGCGACCCGTTTGACGCGCTCTACAAGCAGGGTTGGGAGCGCGCTTTCCAGCGCTTGGAAAAGATGCGCCAGCAGGCCTGCGCCTTGGTCGGCTGTCCCGAACTGGGTTTTTGGCCCGACCTGCGCCCCAAAGTCGCAGCTTGGGCCCAGATCGTGCCTGAGACATGGGCCGGACCCAGTGCCATTGACCTGCGCGCCGACGGCCAAACGCTGCAAGAGCTAACCGGCAAGGTGGCCTTTGTGCGCTCGTTGCCAAAGCCATCGATAGCCGCTTTGCTCGAGCAGGTCGAGGTGGATTTCGCCGGCGTACTGCATCGCGTCATTTTGGCGTTGGCGCTGGGGCGTGTCGAGCTAGAGGTCAACGAGGCGCACGTGTCGCGCTTTCGCGCCGAGTGCTTTGATGCAGGTGGGCTGCGCCCTCACGTGCGTCGGCAGGTGGTAGCCCAGTTCGTCGGGCACTTGGACGATGCCGTGGCGGATGCGGAAATCCGGGCGCAGATTGCCGATGAGTTGGGCGCGGAAATCGCGGTGCTAGAACGGGCCGCGGACCGGGGCGACCTAGCGGCGTTCTTTCTAGCGCATCCGGTGTCGCTTTTTCCGCTTGGGGAATTTGAGTAGCTTTGCAAGCCTCATTGACTAGCGGTTTTCCTATGCACTCTACACCTTCTGCGAGGTCTTATGGCTCATCGCGAATTCACCCCCACCCACTACCACACGACTATCGGCTGGCACGAGCCCGTGCTGGCCATCGCCCCCGGCGATACGGTCTCTACCACGACAGTTGATGCTCGCGGCCAAGACCAGCACGGCGAGCGGGTCACTGAGCGCGGCAACCCGATGACTGGTCCTTTCTACATAGAGGGAGCCGATCCGGGCGACACCTTGGTCGTTCATTTCGACAAGCTCTACCCCAACCGCGACTGGGGCTGGACGGCCAAGGGAATCGCGCCCAATGTGCTGGACCCGGGTTTTACAACCGGGATTGAGCGCGACGACCAACCGCTCCGGTGGCCGATTGACCTAGCCGCAGGCACGACGACGCAGCCGGATGTTCTACCGGGCTTGGTGCTGCCCCTTAGCCCGATGCTGGGCTGTTTCGGAGTGGCTCCGCCGCGCGGTCAGGCCATTTCCACGGCGACCTCTTCGACCCACGGCGGCAACATGGACTACCGAGGCTTTGTCGCAGGCGCGACCGTCTATCTGCCGGTCGCGGCCCCGGGGGCACTCTTCCACCTAGGCGACGGGCACGCCATCCAAGGCGACGGCGAGATCGTCGGCACGGGCGTGGAAATTTCCTTTGACGCGACATTTAGGGTCGAGGTGCTCAAAGGCCAGCCGATCGGCTGGCCCCGCGCCGAGAACGCCACGCACATTCTCGCGGTCGGCAATGCGCGTCCTTTGGACCAATGCGTGCAACACGCTACCAGCGAGATGGTCAACTGGCTCACCGAGGATTACGCGCTTACCGAGATGAGTGCCCACGCGCTTTTAGGGCAGTGCGTGGAATACGACATGGGGAACGTGTACGACCCGGCGTACACCATGGTTTGCAAGGTCGCGAAGTCGCTGCTAAAGGGCGTAGCCAGTGATCAGTGATCAGTGATCAGTGGTTAGCCCCCGCACCGGGCCTTGGTGGAGAGGGGAAGGGGCTGACCACTAACCACTAACCACTAATCGGCGATGGAGTCGAGGCCCTCGGGCTGAGGCAGGACGTAGCGGACGGGCTGGATGGTGCCGTCGCGGCGGCGCGCTTGTTCAACGCGCTTGCACTTGATGACCGAGTGCTCGATGAGCAGGTCGTCGTCGATTTGGCAGCCGTAGAGGTAGCTGGTGCCCTTGATGGTCACGCGCTCGCCCACGCGCATGGGGTGCTCGTCGCTGCCGGTCATGAGCACTCCAGACTCGATGCGGCTGTGCGCTCCAACCCGCAGGTTCCCTTTGATGATATTGCGGCTGAGCACTTCGACTTCGTCGCTAAGAGCGAGGGTTTGCCCTGGGTACGCGCTCAGCTCGACGCCGACGCCAATTTGTACCCCCTCGCCTAGCACCACGTGGCCGCTTAGATGGCTGCGGTCCCCAATGGTGACTCGACGGTCGAGCTGGATCTCGGGACCGATATAGGTGCCCTTGCCGATGACGATGTCCAAGGGGCCGCGCTCGGCGTCCATTTTGAGTATCTGCTCAATGACCTCGTCGGCGATGAAAAAGTCTTCCTCGTCGGCGATGGTGATGGTGTCCTTGAGTTTGTCGTAGGCCCAGCGGCGGGCTATGGCCTGCATCTGATACCAGACGCTTTTGACGTTGAAGGCGAGGAGCTCCTCTTCGCTGTCGGCCGTGGCGGCCCGCACCACGAGCTGGTGCTGATTGAAAATTTGCACCAAGTCGGTCAGCAGCAATTCGCCTTGGACATTGTCGGTGTCGAGATGCTGGATGTAGGTCCGCAGCACCTTTTCTCTGAAGGCGACGACGCCGGTGTTGATCTCGCGCGTTTCCAACAGCTCTTGGCGCGTGAAGGTGTAGGTGCGGCCATTGTAAGCGGCCTCGTAGGGCGTTGCCGCATCGAGGCTGAGGATGTCCTTGTGCTCCCTGATTTCAATGACCTTGTCGCGGTCTGCGCCCGCTGGTTGTCCCTCGGCGTCGGTGGCTGGTACGCGCACGATGCGGCCATAGGAGTTGGTCTCGGCCGCGCCACTGTACAGGCCGGTGAGCACCATCATGTCGCAGTCGGCGTTGTCAAAGCTGGCGCGAAATTGGGCGACGACCTGCCCGGTCAACAAGCCCATGTCCCCTAAAAAGATGTACACGTCGCGGTCGGCAGCCGTCGCGGGGAAGGCTTGAAGGCCGACGTTCACGGCGTCGCCGGTTCCGGCCGGCCGGCCGAGGACCGGCTTTTCTTGGTACGCGAAAAGGCGTCCCGGTTGGGGGCCGACCGCGCGGGCGACGTCCGCGCCCTTGATGCCCACGACGATGACCTGATTGGGGCTGGCGAGTCCCTCTTGCACGGCGCGGGCCACGCGCACAGCCGTGGGCTGGCCCCAGATTTCGTGCAGCATCTTGGAGGTCTCCGAGCGGATGCGTTTGCCGTGGCCGGCGGCTAAAACGATGCCAATGCGGTGGATGTCGTCTAGGATTGGTGAATTGATCTCCGCGAGTAAGTCGTGCATCGAGTCTCTTTCCTCATAGCGTTCTGGTTACAACTTCTCGTATGCTCAGGCACTTTAACGCAACGGTCGTGCCTCGGGTTCCTTCCCGCTAGCGCTCTTTAGGACGTCGATGTCCTCGCCGAGGGCCGTACGCATGAGTAGCTCCTGCATGCTGTGGCCCGGGGTGGCGCACTCGGGTTGGCGGCGGACGTACGTGCCGTCTGGGCTCATCTGCCGAGATTTGGCGCGATCGGCGAGCGCGAGCGCGAGCAACTCGCGATAGATGCGCTGCTTCAGACTTTGGTCCAAGATGGGGAAGACGACTTCGACCCGGCCGCGCAGGTTGCGATTCATCCAGTCCGCGCTGCCGAGCCAGACTTCCTCGTCGCCGCCGTTGGCAAAGTAAAAGACCCGGCTGTGCTCTAAGAAGCGGCCAATGATGCTGTACACGCGGATGTTCTCGCTGATGCCGTTGAGGCCAGCGCGCAAACAGCAGATGCCGCGCACGATCAGATCGATCTCGACGCCGGCCTGCGAGGCCGCGTACAGGGCCTTGATGATCGCCGGATCCATCAGGCCGTTCATCTTGGCGATGATGGCGGCCGGCCGGCCGGCGCGGGCGTGTTGGCTTTCGCGCTCAATGCGGTCGATCATGCCCTGCATCAGCCCAGAGGGGGCGACTAGCAGTTGCTCGAATTGGCTGGTTCGGTTGTGGGCTGTGAGCAGGTTGAAGACCTCGGCCACCTCTGCGGCGATCGTCGGCTCGGCGGTAATCAGCCCTAGATCTGTGTAGAGCCGTGCGGTGGTGTGGTTGTAATTGCCGGTACCCAAGTGGGCGTAGCGGCGTAGGCGGTCTTGATCGCGGCGCACTAGCATGGAGAGCTTGCAATGGGTCTTTAGGCCCATGATGCCATAGACCACGTGGATGCCGCTGTCTTCGAGGCGCTTGGCCCACTCGATATTGGCCGCTTCGTCGCCGCGGGCCTTTAGCTCGACGAGCACGGTTACTTCTTTGCGACGCGCGGCCGCGTCGATGAGTGCCTGTCCCACCTCTGAATCGTCGCCGGTGCGGTAGATGGTCTGTTTGATGGCCAGCACTTTGGGGTCGTTAGCCGCCATGCGGATGAAGTCGGTAACTGTGGAAAACGACTCGTAGGGGTGGTGCAGGAGGATATCGCCGGCGCGGATGGACGCGAAGAAGGCCTCCGGGTCTTTGGGTAGGTCGCGCTCGACCGGCGCGAAGGGGGCGTCTTTGAGTGTGGGTCGCGGGACTAGATCGTACAGGGCCATGACGCGGTGGAGATTGACCGGTCCAGCCGCCCTAAACACGAGGCTGTCGTCGAGGTCGAACTCCTGTTGCAAAAGCGATACTAACCGGTCGGGCGCACCAGCGGCGATTTCCAGCCGCACGGCGTCGGCTTGACGCTGCTTGGTGACCTGCTCGGCAATTTCTTCGAGCAGGTTGTCGGCGTCCTCCTCATTGACGTATAGCTCGCTGTTGCGGGTGATGCGGAACGGGGCCGAGCCGAAGACTTCATAGCCGCGGAACAGTTCTCTGACTTGCAGTTCCATGATCCCGGCTAAGGTCACGAAGTGGCGGTCGTGGCCTTGGCCGGGCAGGCGCAGGATGCGCGGCAACACGCGCGGCACGGTCGCCACGCCCATCATTGATTGGCCCTGTCCTTCGAGCAGGGCCCCGATGCACAGGGCCTTGTTGAGTACGCGAGGGAAGGGATGGGCCGGATCGACGACGATGGGCGTGAGGATCGGTTCGAGCTCTTCTTCCCAGTATTGATGCACGAAGTCGAGGTGCGCGCCTTTGATCTGGTGCGCCTCCCACAGGTAGATTCCCTCGGCGGCTAGGGCCGGAATGAGGTCTTCGTTCCAGCAGCGATACTGTTCGGCGACCTGCTCGTGGGCTTGCTGGGCGATGCGCTCGAGCTGTTCGGCCGGGGTCAGGCCGTCGGGGCGACTGGGGTTGGTGCCCGACTCGTGCAATTGCAGCAAGCCGGCTACTCGGATTTCGTAAAACTCGTCGAGATTGCTGGCGACGATGGCCATGAATTTGACGCGCTCTAACAGAGGATTGCGCGGGTCTTGGGCTTCTTCGAGCACGCGGGCGTTGAAGTCGAGCCAAGAGAGTTCGCGGTTGATGTAGATCTCGGGGCGCTCGCACGTGGGCGGCGGGGCAGTTTCGTTCATGTCAGTCGAGTTGGGAGATGGTTTCTCGCACAAACTGCACCGACTTTGTCAGCGCGTCTTTGGGGTCTCCTGCAAGCCCGCACTCGTAGGCCAGATACCCGTGAAAGCCGATGTCTTTGAGGGCCTGTAAGCCGGCGCGCCAATCGATGTCGCCGGTGCCCGGCTGCAGGCGCGTGTTGTCTGCCATGTGGACGTGGGCGACGTGGCGGCCTGCTTGGCGGAAGGCGGCCGGGGTGTCGGTCTCTTCGATGTGCATGTGGAAAAAGTCGCTGAGCAGGGCCACGCCTTGGGGGCTGCCGGCGCGCTCGATGATTTCGACGCCGTCGGCTTGGCGGCGCAAGAGGTGTTGCTCGTAGCGGTTGAGGGGTTCGAGTAGGAGCAGGGTGCCTTGGCTAGCAGCATAGGCGGCGAGGTCTTTGACCAGCTCGACGAGCAGGGCCTTCTCTAGGGAAATGGCGTCTTGGAGAGGCGAAAGGTCGGGAATGCGCGGCGGCCCAAAGATGGGGGGGACGATCTGGCCGACGGCTTGGAAGTGCCCGCAGGCTGCTAGTTGGCGGCGGGTTTCGGCGAGGCTGTTGGAGCGCTTGCGCGGGTCTGGGTCGAGCCAGTCAAAGGTCTGTTGGCCGCAGACAGAAGCGATCTTGATGGAGCGGCCGGCGAGGGCCTTTTCGTACTGTTCGATGTGGTCGTACAGGCGTGCGCTGCCGCTGACCTCTAGACCTTCGATGGCGAGCGATTCGGCGAAGTCGAGCTTTTCTGCGAGGCTTTCGCCGGGCAGCAGCCCTTCCTGTAAGGCAATTTTCATGGCGTCCTTCCTTCCGGCGGTCCAGCGTTAAAACTGGACGCCGAGCTTGATATTTGTTTCGGGTTGGGTGGCGATCTGGGGGTACGCCTCAAGCAGACCGTCAAAGGATACGATGGGCTGCACGATGGGCAGGCAATCGACTTGGCCGGCAGCGAGCATGCGCCAGCAGACGTCGTAGATGCGGGCGTTGTCCCAATTGGGGTGGTCGGGGTTTGGCTCGCTATTGGCGCGCGAGAACGCGATGTGCGGCCGATTCATATGGGCTTCGGCGCCCAAGTCGAGGCCCGTCGTCCACGCCGCGGGATACGCGCCGGCCACGATGGTGCCCCGGTAGGCGACTCCGCGCAGAGCTTGCTGCATGGCTGCGGGATGCCCGCTGTAATCAATGATCACGTCTGCGCCGCGGCTGGCCGTGGCCTTCTTTATCTCCACGCCAGCATCGCATTGGGTGGGGTCGAGGACGAGGTCGGCTCCGCAGGCACTGGCCACTTCGCGCCGGTTGGCCAGTGGGTCGAGGGCGATGATGGGATGGGCACCGGCCAACCGGCAGAATTGCACGGCGATCAGGCCGATGGCTCCGAGGCCCGAGACGGCTACGGCATCGCCGATGCGAACGTGCCCGTCGCGCACTGCGCCGAGAGCAAAATCCGCCGGGTCGAGGCAGACAGCCGCTTGCCAAGGTACGTCTGCGGGCAAGCGACGCGCGGTTTCGGGCCAGACGTGTTCCTCGCGGAATGGCCCGTAGTCGAAGATGCGGTCGCCTTCTTTGAGCTGCGTGACGCCCGGACCCAGCTCTACTACTTCGCCGACGCCCATGTTGCCCAGCGGCACCGGGTATTGGATGCCCTCGCCCCGATAGTCGAAGACGCGCTGCTCGGAGTCGAAGCGGCCGCGCGGGCCGGCGTACCCCTTAAACAGCGACATTTCAGTGCCGTGCTTGGCGGCCGCGTACAGGCTTTTGACGCGGACTTGGCCTCTGGCCAGTGGTGGAGATGCGTATTCCTGAAAGGACACTTGCTCAGCGGCTGGGGCGATGAGTGCTCGGGGCATGGGGCGACTTGCTTGACGTTGGGCGCGTTTTTGGGGTTTATTGCAGGCCAAAATATACACTTCAAAGTGAGGATATGCCATGCCAGAACGCGTACAGATCGTAGTGCCCGGCGACAATCCAACTCAGATCGCTGGTTCGCCGCATTTGCAGCGGCTCGCTCCCTACGGGGATGTTTCTCTCTTCGAGGATACGCCGCAAAGTGCCGACGAGAAGATTGCGCGTACCGAGGGTGCGCAAATCATTATCAACACGCGCGGGGTCGTCACGTGGCGCGAGGAAATGCGTCGCTTGCCCGCGCTCAAAATGATTGCCACCTGCTCCATCGGCACGGACATGATCGACTTGGAGCTTGCCAAGGAACTCGGGGTCGTGGTGTCGAACCAGCCCGGCCGCACCGCGCCCGTGGTGGCCGAGCACATGTTCGGGCTGATGTTCGCCCTGTCCAAACGCGCCTATTTCCAGACCGCCGAGCTGAAGGCTGGCCGCTGGACGCGCAAGATGAACACCATGCTGCAGGGCAAGGTGTTAGGCGTGGTCGGCACGGGTCCGATTGGCGCGGAGATGGCGCGATTGGGGCGGGCCCTCGGCATGGAGGTCATCGCGTGGACCTTCCATCCGTCGCCTGAGCGCGCGGCCGAATATGGGGTGCGCTTCGTCGAGCTCGACGAGCTGTTGCAGGCAGCGGATGTGGTCAGCCTGCACGTGCGGTTGACCGAGGATACTCGGCACTTGCTCGGGACGCGCGAATTTGGCCTGATGAAGGAAGGGGCGCTGTTGTTGAACGGTGCACGCGGCGATGTGCTGGACATCAACGCTTTGCGCGCTGCCTTGTTGGCCGGGCATTTGGGCGGGGCCGGGCTGGACGTGTTTCCCCAAGAGCCGCTGCCGAGCGACGATCCCATCCTCGATTGCGATCAGGTGGTGCTGACGCCGCATGCGGCGGATCAGACGCCCGAAGGGGTGAATTTGCTGAACGAGGGTGCGGTGGATAATGTGATTGCGTTTTTGGAGGGGCGGCCGCGGAACAACGTGGCGGACTAGTGCGAGGAGAGATTATGGACGACGAGAAACAGCTAGAAAAAGAAAAAAAGGAATTTGCCGCGGCCATGGGGCACGATCCGTCCTTGACAACGGTGGATGATAAGGGGCGAACTGACCTGCACCATGCAGCAACATTGAACCTGCCCGCTCTGACTACATCCCTGCTGAAAAGCGGTATGGATGTCCACGCCAAGGACGAGGAAAAGATGACGCCGCTGCATATTGCGTCGATGCGGAATGCGGTTGCGGTTCCGAGGATTTTGCTGCACAGCGGGGCCGATGTCAACGCCAAGGACAAGGACGGCCTGACGCCGCTGCATATTGCGTCGATGCGGAATGCGATTGCGGGTGCGGAGTTTTTGCTCGACAAAGGGGCCTATATCAACGCGAAGAACTACTACAACGGCCTGACGCCGCTGCACATTGCGACGATGCGGAATGCGATTGCGGGTGCGAAGTTTTTGCTGCAGCACGGCGCAGATGTCGATGCGAAGAACTACCACGACGGCCTGACGCCGCTGCATATTGCGACGATGCGGAATATTTTTTACGTCGCCGAGCTTTTGCTGCAGCACGGGGCCGATGTCAACGCCAAGACCCGCGACGGCTGGACGCCGTTGTTTCTTGCCGTACACAAAAAAAATATGGTCAGTTCGTTGCTCCGTTTCCTTGGGCTGGAGACGAGGATGGTGCGTTTGTTGCGCCAGCATGGGGGCGAGGAATAAAACAGTTGGAGGACTTATGAGTGAGGGACAACACCTCTTGGCGCTGCCGCAGGGGACGCGCATCCGGGACTTTGAGTTTCACCGCGTCCTCGGCCACGGCGGGTTTGGGCTTACCTATTTGGGGTGGAATGTCGCGCTGGATATTCCGGTGGCGATCAAGGAGTATCTGCCGGCGGACTTGGCTACCCGCAGAAGCGATCTGTCGGTGGTGCCGCAGTCGTCGCCGTCGTCATCGGATTTCCAATGGGGCTTGGAACGCTTCTTGGACGAAGCGCGCACGCTGGCGCGTTTCCAACATCCCCACATCGTCCGGGTCCATCACTTCTTTGAGGCGCATAGCACGGCGTATATCGCAATGGACTATGTGGAGGGGGAGGACTTGTCGGCGTATCTGGCGCGCAAAGGGACGCTGAGCGAAGCCGAACTCAAGGGCATTCTGTATCCGTTGCTGAGTGCCTTAGCAGTGATCCATCGGGCTGATTTTCTGCATCGGGACATCAAGCCGGGCAATATCGTCCTTCGAGACGCAGACGGTTCGCCGGTGTTGCTGGACTTTGGTTCGGCGCGTCAGGCAGTCGGGGCTAAGAGCCGTTCGGTTACGTCGATAGTAACGCCGGGGTATGCGCCGATCGAGCAGTATTCGAGTCGGGGGCGTCAAGGGGCTTGGACAGACATTTATGCGTTGGGTGGGGTGTGTTATCGGGCGTTGACCGGGGATGTGCCCGACGATGCGACGGATAGGGTGCGGGAGGATCCGCTCGTTCCGGTATCTCGGCGGTGTGGGGGTCGGGTGAGTGGTTCGTTTTTGTCGGCGATTGATGCGGCGTTGTCGGTGGATGAGGGGGATCGTCCGCAGGGTGTTGAGGCTTGGCGGGAGGCGATGGAGTCGGATGGGGCGGCAGGGGAGGAACTGGCGGATGCTTCGGCGGAAACAGAGAAGGATGCTTCGGATGATGCGACACTCGTGGGGCGTAGTGATCAGGACGCGCCGCCACTGGATCGGCCGCAGAAGAAGACCCAACTCAAGCGGTTTGCCGTAGCCTTGGGGGTGGTTGCTTTCTTGGTTGGGGGCAAAATGTATGTTGATCATGCCGAGCAGGTGGCGTTGGATCGTCAGCGTGAGGAACAGGCGGCGTTAGAGCGTCAGCGTGAGGAACAGGCGGCATTGGATCGTCAGCGTGAGGAGCAGGCATTTGTCGCAGAGGTGGGGCGCACACCACATCCTAAGGGGATGAACAAGGGTAAGACTGACCTGCACATTGCAGCGGAATTGAACCTGCCCGTGCTGACTAGATCCCTGCTGGTACAGGGGGCGGATGTCCACGCCAAAGACAACGTTGGCTTGACGCCGCTGCACTGGGCGGCGATGATGGATGCGTCTTTGACGGCGGAGTTGTTGCTGGCACAGGGGGCGGATATCCACGCCAAAGACAACGATGGCCGGACGCCGCTGCACTATGCGGCGGATGCTTTTTCGACGGCGGAGTTGTTGCTGGCACAGGGGGCGGATGTCCACGCCAAAGACAACGATGGCCGGACGCCGCTGCACTATGCGGCGATGATGGATGCGTCTTTGACGGCGGAGTTGTTGCTGGCTGAGGGGGCGGATATCCACGCCAAAACCAACGTTGGCAGTACGCCGCTGCACTGGGCGGCGATGATGGATGCGTCTTTGACGGCGGAGTTGTTGCTGGCACAGGGGGCGGATGTCCACGCCAAAACCAACGTTGGCAGTACGCCGCTGCACTATGCGGCGGATGCTTTTTCGACGGCGGCGGTGTTGCGTCGTTATGGTGCCCGAAGGTGAACAATTGGAGATGCTGTGAGCGAAGAGCAATATCCTCTTCACGCCTTGCCCCAAGGAAGACGGCCGCGGTGGGTATGGGGGTCTTGGTTTTGATCGGCCTTCTTAGCTGTTGACGCCAGCCTGAACGTACACGGAGAGGTTATGCTCAAACAATACCTATCTTTTATCGTGCATTTCGCCGTGGCTTGGTTCCTTTGCCCAAGTCCCGTCTCGGCGCAAATAGATGTGGATGTTGTTGCTGAAAGCATCGTGCGGGTTCGCGCTTATGACGATCACAAAGTCGTGGTTGAAGGGAGCGGTTTCGTCGTCAACGAAAAAGGATACGTGCTGACGAATGCCCATCTCCTAGCCAAGGCAGAGGGCTTGACCGTATGGTCCCTGAAGACTGGGGCCGAGGTTGTGGCGCAGCGGGTGTTTGCCAGCCGCGACATGAACTTGGCCCTGTTGCACGTACCGGGCTTGAACTTGCCGCCCCTCAGCTTATCCGAGCAAGGAGCCGATGTCGGCCGGGCCGTGCAGACGCTGCGATTCGGCGCAGCGGGGGATGTTCGGCTTTCTCGCGGGACGATAGGCACATACCAAGACGTCTTCGGCAAGAAATCAAGCCGTCCGGTGGCACACCTGCTCCAACACAATGCCTTGATAACGGCCCAAGCCTTCGGTATGCCCTTGTTCAACGAATGCGGGGATGTCGTCGCCATCAATCTGCCAGACCAAGGCAGCGGCTCGTGGCCGTTTCGGAAAGCGAAACCAAAAGGAGCCATTTTTGCCTTGCGCAGCGGCGACATCATAGCTGCACTCGAAGAGCGAGAAATCGCCCATACGGTGGTTGAGGCAGAATGCCTGAGTGCGGTTGAGCGCGCTGAACGCGATAGAAAAGCGGCCGCCGATAGCCTCAAGGTGGCTAAGGCGCAGGCCGACTCGGCAAGCAAAGCCGCAGAAAAGGCTAAGGCGCAAGCCGACTCGGCGAGCAAAGCCGCAGAAAAGACCAAGGCGCAGGCCGACTCGGCGAGCGAAGCCGCAGAAAAGGCCAAGGCCAAAGAGAAGGCCACGCGGCAGATGGCCGAACGGGAGAAAGCGCGGGCCGATTCCGCAAAGAAAGCAGTGGCCGACAGTCTCCAAGCGGCTAAGACCAAAGCCGATAGCCTGAAGATGGCCAAGGCACGAGCCGATTCCGCGAGTAAGGCGGCCGCCGACAGTCTCAAGGCGGCCAAGGCCAAAGCCGACAGCCTCCAAGCGGCCAAAGATCAGGCCGCGCAGCGGTTGAAGTGGGGTATTGCCGCAGGGGCGGGACTGGTGCTGCTCGCACTTTTCGGTTGGTGGCTTTCCTCGCGGCGGAAAAAGGAGCAATTACAGAGCGCCGAGTCCCGCTTGAGCGAAGCCGAACAAACGGCTGAAGCAGCGCGCCAAGCCGTGGCGAACGCACCGCAAGCCGCGCCTTTCAGATGTCTATTGGAAGGCCAAGACCGCACCGGCCGGCCATTCGCATTGACCATACCGGCATTGGTGTTGGGTGATCGGGCCGGTGTGACGCTCGGGAGAAGCCCGGCCAGTGCCGAATTTATCATCGACCACGAAGAAGTCTCCCGCGAACACATCCGGCTTGCGTGTGCTGACGGCGAACTCTACGCAGAGGATTTGAACGCCCTGAATAGCACAAAGTTGAATGGCCGCTTGCTCAACCCTCGCGAGCAGGTACTGTTGCAAAACAATGATCGGCTTGAGATAGGGCCAGTCGTTTTTACTGTGCGTTTAGTTCAGGAGTGAACATTGCACAGCTTCAGGCGCTGGGGTCTCGTCTTTTTTCTTTTTGCGCTTCTGCTGCCGTGCCGCTCCGTTGCCGCGCCAGACTTTGACGCGCTTGAGAAGAGCGTGGTACGCATTGTAAGGCAAACCAACGAGGGGCTTGGTGCTGGCACTGGATTCGCCATAAATGACCAAGGCTATATTGCGACAAATGTCCACGTCATAGCCGACGCCAACTCGATCACAGCCATCCCAACAAACTCCAACGAGCTGTACGATGTGGAAGTAATCGCCACATCCCAAGAACTCGACCTCGCAATCGCCTATATCCCAGATATAACCCTGCCGCCCATCGCGTTTTCGCTCGCACCAGCCATAAAAGGACAAAAGGTATGGTCCATAGGCTATCCTGGTGGGGCCGACCGCAACAGACCGGCTCACGACCCGACTGTGCAAGACGGCGTCATTGGAAGGGTTTTTTTGGGTGCGTGGCACGCGCAAGAACTCAGGATTATTCAGCACAATGCGCCGACCAATCCGGGCAACAGCGGCGGCCCTCTACTAGATGATTGTAGCCGGGCAGTTGGCGTCAATACGCAGGCGTCTCTCGTCGTCATTAGCAGTCCATCCAGCGGGGTGACGCGGGTACCCCATGCGGCGGGCATTTACTGGTCTTCGCATATAGAGGAATTGGCAAACCTGTTGGACGGCCATGGCATTACTTTTCAATCAGAGCGCGACGATTGTGTGGCGGCTAGTGGCACGGGAAGTTCTGGCGAGGCCGAACAAGCGCGGGCGCAGGCAGAAGAAGCGAGCGATCAGTTTCTCTTCTGGCTGCTATTGTTGGGAGGTGTGGCCTTGGTCGCCTTGGTCGTTGCCTCGAAGAAGCCGCGCCAGCTCGTCCAGCAGATGAGTCGGCGCACAACCAAAAAGGAAGGGGTAGAAGTTGTTGCAAAAGGCCCAAACCACGGCCTCGTGCTGGCCGGTTTTGACGGTCGCGGCAACCGCATTTGCATTGAGTTGTCGCCGGCCCGATTTGCCGGTCAACGCTTGGGGCTTTCGCTCGGCAGGCATCCCGATTTGGTGGATGAAATTGTCGCGGATGAAAACGTATCGAGACGGCATCTGCGAATTGCAGCCGAGGGCGATCAACTTTACGTCGAAGATTTGAACTCCAGCAATGGGACATTTCTGAACGAGCAGCGCCTGTCGCCCTTTGAGCCGGCGCGGTTGGACTATGGTACCAAAGTCGCGCTGGGCGATTTGGTGCTCGTGGCGTCCAAACTTTAGATGGGGTACTGGGCGTGAAAAAACGCAGCCGAGAGATCAACATCTTTAGCATGTCTGCGCTCGATCTGTTCGCATCGGCTCTCGGCGCGTTCATACTCATTACCATAGTGCTGCTGCCCTTTTTTCCAAATCTGAACATGTCGGGACAGGCAAAGGCTAAGCTGGCGCAGGCAAAGGCCGAATTGGCGCAGGCAAAGGCCGAATCAGAGCGGGTGAAGGCTAAGCTGGAGCGGGAGAAGGCCAAAGCTTCAAAAACAAAAGGTCAGCTTGAAAAACGGGTGAAGGCTTTGCAACAGGAGATAGACAACACAACCGTTTTATTGGGCATTGAGACGAAGGCGAAGAAGTTTGTGCTCGTCATAGATATGTCGGGCAGTATTTATCAGCCTCGACAGCAAGATTATCGTCAGTTCATAACATTGTCCATACAAGACATGCTCGCTGCTTTTAAGTCGGAAATAGAGGTCTGTCTCATTGGTTTTCAAGGCTCGAATCTGCTGCACTATTGGCCTCAAAATAGAGGTTACTTTCAAGTAGAAAGGAACACGCGAGATCGTGTTGTAGGACAGGTAAACGACTGGATGAGATTGGTGGATGGCGGCACGCCCACACGCGCCGCCTTGCTGGCGGCGATTGCACTGCACCCCGAAGAAATCATCCTGTTGAGCGATGGTGCGCCCTCAGAAGATTGGCGCATGGTCGTGCGGACTGTAACGGCTGAAAATAGGCGGAAAATACCCATACACGCCGTAGCTGTTGGCAATTACGTGGCAGACCGAAAATTTATTGACTTTCTAGTGCAGCTAACAGAGCGGAATAATGGGTCCGTTGTAGGAGCCAAACCAGGTTGATATGAACAAGTCGAGATTTTCCGTGTACCGAATCGGTCGCGGCTCAGGTGTGGACATCCAGATTGACGATGATTCGGTCTCTCGCGCCCACGCCGAGTTAATTACAACGCACAGCGGCTCTTACTATCTCACCGACTGCGCCAGCAGCGGGGGTAGTTATGTGGCGAGGGACGGCGAGTGGAGATGCATCAGGCAAGAATTTATAAGCCCGACAGATGCGATTTTGCTCGGTCATTATCAGACGACCGCACCCGCACTTATCGCTATGGCCGCGCAAAGCAAGCGCCGTTTAGGAGGGGGGACATCCCTGCCCAAGGGACCAGTGCAGCGCAACATAGATACGGGCGAGATCATTGGCGAGGAGGATTGACATGGCAAAAGGGCAAGGGGTAGATATAGAGCAACGCCTAAAAGCAAGCGGCTTCAGCCTGTTAGGGGGCGTCATATCTATAGCGATTATGAGTTTTATTTTTGACCGTCCCGATTCTGCGGCGGGTGCTTTTCTGCTAGATCGCCACACGGATAATTTCCCCTACCCGTTTACGATCCAAAACGTCATGTGGCTTATGTTTTGGATCGGCTGCGGCGAGCTTTGGGTGCGATTCAACCAATCCAAGCTAGAAATGGAGCAGATGTCGAAACGCTATCTGCCGGAGGACGATGATGTTATGTTGCGGGCGCGGGATTTGGGTTCCTTTTATCAGAAGGTGCGGCCCATAGCGGAGGAGCGCACCTTCTTTTTACAGCGTCTGATCATGCGCTGTATTTTGCAGTTTCAGGGGAGCCACTCCGTCAATCAAGCCAACTCGCTATTGAATTCTTCTCTCGAATTATTTCAGCACGAGCTCGAACTCAAATACGCGATGTTGCGCTATCTCGTATGGCTGATACCAACCTTGGGGTTTATCGGCACTGTGGTGGGCATTGCGTTCGCGTTGGACTATGCGGCCAACATTGAAGATCCACAGGATCCGACCTTGCTGGCCGAGATTACGGGTCGGCTGGGCGTCGCGTTTTACACGACCTTGCTCGCGTTGGTCCAATCGGCACTGCTGGTGTTTGCGCTGCACATTGTGCAAAGCCGGGAAGAGATGTCCCTAAACCAATCCGGCCAATACTGTTTGGACAACTTAATCAACCGGCTTTACGAAAAATAAGTTGCGGGCGAGACACCTGCGCTGCCGGAATAACTCAAAGATAGGAGGGCACCATGCCTGTTTATCGCGGACCCGATGGCAAAATCATTGAAGAGAAAACCGATAAGCGGAAAGAGGATACCAAACCAACGGACGTGGCCAACAGGCCGTTGCCGCCGGCACCACCGGGCGGCGAGCAACTCGCCGGGGAGGGGCGTTTAGATGCGCCCACGCAGCGGATGGGCGAAAGCCGGTCCAATGTCGGCGAGGAGGAAAGGACGCGCTTGGTAGGTGGGCGGCGGCGGCGAGAAGACGAGGAGCGTCGGCAGGAACGCGCCGAAGAGGATCGCGGCATGGATGATCCGGTTGTGGGGTGGTTGGTCGTTGTGGGGGGGCCGGGCAAAGGGCGGGCCGTGCAATTGGGTTATGGTTCCAATTCGGTTGGTCGCGGGGAGACCGATCGAATTAAGCTCGATTTTGGCGACGATCAGATTTCGCGCAATAGCCATGCCGTTGTTACGTATGATCCGCGTGGCCGAAAATTTTACGTGCAACACGGCGGCGGCACCAATCTGACGTATCTCGCGGATCAGCCCGTGCTCGCACCGACTGAGTTGCCGGCGCTGACCCACATCGGTATCGGCAATACGATTCTCCGTTTCGTGCCCCTGTGCGGTGCCGAGTTTGATTGGCAGGATACAGAAGGAAGCGAAGCGCGATGAACGAATTAGACGGGCGCTTTGCCGCGCGGCAAATTCCCGGCAAACGGGAGTATCAAGAGGATGATTACGGCCTGCTGGATGGGCGCGATCTCGGCATAGATGGCAACGAGCACTCCATGTTGTTGGTCGCCGATGGCATGGGCGGCCACGTTGGCGGCGCGACTGCTAGCGGCCTTTTGATTAGGACCTTTGTCGAGGAGTATCCGCAGGCTTCCGGGCCAATCGTCGATCGGCTCCGAGACTGTCTCGAAGCGGCTAATAAAGCCATTGCCGATGCCATTGCCGAAAATCCCGCACTCGACGGCATGGGTTCGACCTTGGTCGCGGCGGTTGTTTCAAGCGAAGGGCTGAACTGGATCAGCGTGGGCGACTCCCCGCTGTGGTTGTTCCGCGAGGGTAAATTGGAGCGTTTGAATGCAGACCACTCTATGGCTCCGGTTCTTGCGGATCTCGTGGCAATGGGGCGCATGACCGCAGAGGAAGCCGCTCGGGATTCAAGTCGGCATTCGCTGCGCTCGGCGGTCATGGGCAATGACATACATCTGATTGACGCGTCGTCACAGCCGGTGGCGGTTGATAAGGGCGACCGGCTGCTATTGGCGAGCGATGGTTTGATGACCCTCAGCGATCAAGAGATCGCGGATATCCTCAAGAAAACGCAAGACGCGTCATTGGAGGATAGCGCCGCGGCCCTTATCCAAGCTGTGGAAGCTGCCGAACATCTTCAACAGGACAATACGACCGTCTTGTTGTACACGCCGGAAGCTGGTGGGGATGCGGGATTAGCTGCGGCTGCTATTGGCGAGGGGGAAGATTTTCAGGATAAGCCGCGATTAAAACGAAAACGCAGGGGCAGACTGTTGAGGATGTTGCTATGCGTTGTCGTCTTATTGGGGGTGCTTTATTGGCTTAGGCAAGGCGAAAATGCGGCTGTTGAGCCGCCGGCGGCAGCTGCTGTGGGCACACTGGCTTCTCAGGAGGAGGCGACAGAGGACAGCATTCATGCGGGGGTAGAGGAAGCCGAGCTTAACGACCCGCGAGAAGAGGGTGTTGGGGTCGAGGGAGGGGAGAGGTGAGAGCGCAGGGCGTCGTCGCTACGATATAAACGAGAGCGGCCATCCTGATGCCAGTAGGCTGGCCAGTAGCAAGCCAATCATCCAGCGGGTAGCTGCGCCGAGGCGGCGGCTCATTTCGTTAATGGCTCGCTCGATGCTTTCAAGGCGGCGGTCTAACTGCTCGACGACGCCTTCCAGCCGGCCAACGCGGCGGTCCAAGCTCTGTTCGTGGGACGTAGGGGAAGTTATGATGCGCTCCTATAGATCGGGTTGGTCTCTAAATAGTATAATATAGGTATCTCGTATGGAGATACGATGGCTTAGGCCCGCTACCAATCAACCAGATAAGGAGAAGCTATGTTTCGCTCGCTATCACCGGGGGCTATCGGCGCAAGCGTAGAGAGCCTCGCAGACGGGCTTGATTTGGCCGCACGGCACGGATTCGCCGGGTATCACTTTAGCATTGGCGAAGTCGCGGCCATGGGCGCGGAAGAGGCCCTCGCATTGGCCGAGCGCAAGGGCGTACGCCTGTCGGCATGGGGATTTCCCGTTGATTTTCGCGGGGAGGAGGCCACATACCAAGCGAGCTTGGCGCAGTTGCCGGAGTTGGCAAAAGTGGCAGCGGTGTTGGGGGTGCAACGGACGGCGACTTGGATCATGCCGGCCTCGGACGAGTTGACGTACCAAGAGAATTTCGCCTTTCACGTCGAGCGGCTACGGCCGGCCGCCGCGGTACTTGCCGAAGAAGGCGTGTGGTTAGGCTTGGAATACGTCGCGCCGAAAACGCTGTGGGCGAGCAAAAAGCACGAGTTTGTCCACACAATGGAGCAAATGGAGCAACTATGCCGAGCCGTAGGCGAGAACGCGGGCTTTCTGCTCGATAGCTGGCATTGGTACACGGCCCACGAAACCGCTGCGGATGTGCGTCGCTTGCGCCCCCAGCAAGTGGTGGATGTACACGTTAACGACGCACCGTCCGGCGTAGAGATTGACGAACAGCTCGACAACGTGCGCGACTTGCCCGGGGCGACCGACGTAATCGACATCGAGGCATTCCTAAGCGCCTTGCAGCACATTGGCTACGACGGACCAGTCATGGTCGAGCCGTTCAGTCAGCGAGTGCGCGCCATGGAGCGGGAGGAGGCTGTGGCGGCTACGGCCGCCGCGCTGGGCCGCGTGTGGAAGCAAGCCGGACTTGCGTGAAGTGGAAATCCGCACCATTGAATGCGACATCTTGGTCTTGGGCGGCGGCTTGGGCGGCGTGGCCGCGGCCGTGCGCGCCGCCCGCTTGGGCTATCGAGTCTGCCTGACCGAAGAAAACCCGTGGATCGGTGGCCAAGCCACTAGCCAAGGCGTTGCTGCCTTAGACGAACATCCGCACATAGAGCACTTTGGCGTCACGGCCCTCTACGGAGAATTCCGCGCCGGCATCCGCGCGTACTATCGCCGCAAGTACAAACTGAAAAACCCAGACGACCCGCATTTCAACCCTGGGGCGGGTTGGGTTTCTGCCCTGTGCTTTGAGCCGCGAGCCGGCCTAACATCCCTGCTGTCCTTAGTCGTACCTCAAGTCGAGGCCGGCCGCCTGATGCTGTTTTACCATGCCCGCGTATCTGCCGCCCACGTCCAAGGCCAGTCCATCCGCAGCGTAGATGTCGTCCAAGACGGCGGCATGCACATCTTGCGCTTTGCCCCAGCCTATGTGCTCGACGCCACCGAGCTGGGCGACTTGCTCCGCCTGCTGCCGGTACCCTACGTCTCAGGCGCTGAAAGCCGCGACCAAACCGGCGAGCCGCACGCCCGCGCCGCTGGCCCCGCCCGGCATCTGACCCAGTCTTTTACCTGCCCGTTTGCGGTCGATTTCTGCCCCGGTCAAGACCACACCATTCCCCGCCCGCCAAACTACGAGTGCCACCGCGACCAGCAGCCTTACACCTTGACCCTGCAGTACGCCCGCGGCCTGCGCACGTACCGGTTCTTCGAGACCGCCGCCGACTTGCCCGGTTCCTTTTGGGCCTACCGCCGCCTGTTGTGCGCCCATCAATTCGCCGAGGGGCAAGTGCCCGGGGATGTGGCCTTGATCAACTGGCCGGGCAACGACTACACCGGCGGCACCCTTATCGACGTGCCGCCCGCCGAGCGAGCGCAGCACATAGCGGCGGCCAAGGAACTGAGCTTGGGGTTGCTGTACTGGCTACAAACCGAGGTGCCGCGCGACGACGGTCGCGGTCGCGGTTATCCCGAACTGCGGCTGCGCCCCGACATCATGGGGACCGCCGATGGCTTCTCCCAGCACCCCTACATCCGCGAATCTCGGCGCATCGAAGCGCGCAAAATTATTGTCGAGCAAGAGGTAGCCGCTCCGCACCAGCCCAATGCCCGCGCAGCCCCTTTTAGCGACAGCGTCGGTGTGGGCTGGTACGCCATTGACATCCACGGCCAAGCTACCGATGTGGTGTACGCCGCAGCCACCAAGCCGTTCCAGATTCCGTTGGAAGCACTCGTGTCGCGGCACTTGGACAACTTGCTGGCGGCCAGCAAGAATATCGGCACCACGCACATCACCAATGGCTGCTATCGCCTGCATCCGGTGGAGTGGAATATCGGCGAGGCCGCCGGTGCCTTGGCTGCTTTTTGCTTGAGCCAGCAACAGACCCCAGCGGGCGTGTGCAGCAGCGCGGCTCTGCGCCGCCAGTACCAGCAGACCTTGCTGGCGGCCGGCGTGCCGCTGTATTGGTATGAGGATGTGCCGCTTGGGCATCCGGCCTTTGCGGCCGTGCAGATGCTGGCCGTGGAGGGGATATGGCCGGGTTGCGCCAACCATTTGCGCTTTGATCCAGATGCCTTAGCCGATGCGCCCGCCGAGCGCCTACGGGCCGCGGGCCTGTCGCCGGACCTTGCGGGCCGCGATCCCATAACGCGCGGGGACTTGGCACACCGAATGGACCAGCATTTGTAACGGGTGAGCCGATGGCGTATAATTTGAAGGGTGAGCCGCCTTAGCTCAGTTGGTAGAGCATCTGATTTGTAATCAGACGGTCCTCGGTTCGAGTCCGGGAGGCGGCTCCAATTTTTTTATCCTTGCTCGAATTCTCTTCTATAGGGCAGCGTCAAAGAATAAAAAGTCGAATGAAACCTGAATGCCCAACCGTAAACTAGGAAATTCCGTTTCTTTTTTTTTGCTGACGTTCCAGCGCGGCCTTACTTGGCCAATCCCCGCTCGACCCTTCGCTCAAAATCGGCCATCTCATCCGCCCCATCTAACACGCCGATTTCCATGTTGAACTCGCGCACCTCGCCCGGCTCGATGTACTGCAAGGTGCCGTGCTTGCGGTTCCAAGCGCGGCCGAGCACCGAGCAGTTGCCCGGTTCAATGCCGGTGACATAGGTGCCCTTGTGGAAGTGCTGCCAGTGGTTGACGATGGGGATCTCGCTGTGCTTGAACTTCCAATACAATCCTAATCCCAGCTTGTCGTTGAGGAGGCCGATGTGGACGCGCCCTTGGCGGTCGGTGCGGGGCCGATGCACGTATACATCGTCGTGGGCGCACGGTTGTGGCCCTTTGGCCACGGCGTAGTCCTCCGGGCCGACGGGGCGGTCGGCGGTCCACTCGGTGCTCTTGCGGCTGTGGAGGACGAGGCGGGTCCCTGCGTCGAGGAGGGGGAAGCCGGGGTTGCAGTGATACACGAACATGAGCGGCGAGCGGTCGGCCGCGAGGTTTTCGATGCGGTCGCAGATGTGGATGCTCCGCTGGCCGAGCACGGTCGAAATCTCGCGCGACAGCTCTAAATTTTCGGCAAAGACCTCGGCTTGGCGCATTTGGCCGCGGATGCGCACAACGTAATCCGCGCCCTCCCAGCCGACCTCGATGCCGACGTTTTTCGCTGGTATGTACGAGAGGCGACCGTGCAGTGGCATTTCGGCGTTTTCTTCTTCGGGATCGACTTCTGGGTGGCCGACAAAGTCGAGTCCGCAAGAGGTGACCAGCCCGCCAAACCAGCCGCGCCCCCATTTGAAGCCCTCTGGCTCGTAGAAGGCCGGCCCGACGTCTCCGGGGCCGGAGCGGAAGCACAACGACTGGCCCTTGTAGTGGGCCGAGGCAATGTCGAGGGCGCGGCCAGGCAAGACGGAAAATCCAAACCCCGAAGCGTTGAACACGTCTATGAGGTCGGCGCCGCGCTCAAAGCCTTCGCTGCGCTCGGCGCGGCGGGCGTACATGAGTTGGCTGATGTCTCCGACGCGGCTGAGAAGCTGGCGGCGGGTGAAGTTGCGGCCAAAGAGCTTGGGCATGAGGAACCTCCTCGATAAAACGCTGAGATGCGGTTAAAAAAAGAAGCTATCGCAGGGATAGGCTTTGCATGGTAAAACAATGAATATAGGTTCTTCTTGCCAACCCGAATCCATTGCGGAAGGAGCGCAGAAGGCATGGCTTTTTCAACGGCAGTGCAACTCGAAGATGTGTGGAAGCGCTTTGGCGCGGTTGAGGCCGTGCGCGGGGTGTCGCTGCGCGTACCCGCCGGATGTATCTACGGGCTGTTGGGTCCCAACGGCGCGGGTAAGACGACCCTTATCCGCATGATTATGAGCATCTTCTTCGCCGATTCCGGGCGCATCGGCCTGCTGGATGGGCAAACGGCCCTCGCGGTTAAGGACCAACTCGGCTATCTGCCCGAGGAAAAGGGCCTATATAAGAAGATGAAGGTCGCCGAGCTGATGATCTATTTCGCGCGGCTCAAGGGGGTTGCCGCCGACGTGGCGCAGCAGCGGGCCGCCGAGTTGTTGCAGCACTATGGCCTCGGTGACTATCAGGATCGGCGCTGCGAGGTGCTTTCCAAGGGCATGGAGCAAAAGGTGCAATTGCTCGTGGCGCTGCTCCACGAGCCTGAATTGGTCATTCTCGACGAGCCTTTTTCCGGGCTGGACCCGGTCAACCGCGATCTGATGCGGGACGTCATCTTGCAGATGCGCCGCGACGGCAAAACGGTGATCTTCTCGACCCATCTCATGGATCAGGCCGAGCAGTTATGCGACTTTGTCGCGCTGATCAACAAGGGGCAGAAAGTCGTCGATGGCCCGTTGGGCCAAGTGCTCGCCAGCGGAGGGGGCGCCGCGGTGCTCGACTACGACGGCGACGGGCGTCTGCTGCGCGATCTGCCGGGCGTGGTGCGGGTCAACGACTCGGGCAAGCGGGCCGAGCTTTTTCTGGCCGAGGACGCGGACTCACAAGCAGTATTGGCCGCGCTCTTATACAAGGTGCAGATACGGGGCTTCGCTCTACGCACGGCCTCTTTGCACGAGATCTTCATCCGCGCTGTAGGGGAGGCCGATGATGCGTAAAATTGCTTTGGTTGCACGGCGCGAATACATGGAGCATGTCCGCACCAAGGGGTTTTGGATCGGCGTACTGGCCCTTCCGCTCCTGCTCGCTTTGAGCGTTGCGGTGCCCGTGCTATTGAGCGAGACCAAACAGGCGCGCACCTATGCTGTGATCGACCATTCGGGATTTGTACTAAGGGAAGTTGAGGAGGGCATTTTGGCCGAGGATCTGGGTATAGTGCTGCGGGCCGCGGCGACGCGCTATCGCGATGGCGGTCGGGCTTGGGAACGCCTGCCGGCTGCGGTCCGGGCAGCCGCGAAGGTCTATGTGAGTTTGGCGGAAGCAGAGCGGTCGGTGCTGGTCCAAGACCTCGCTGCGGGCAAAGGTGAGCGCGCGGCCAGTCTCGTCGAGTGGTGGCAGCAGATGTCGGCCGAAGAGTTGGAAGCCCTCGACTTGGAACTCTCGCGCAGCCGCTACATCCGGGTGGAGGTGCCCGGCGGCGACGATCCGCCAGCCGCGCTCAATCGCATGGTGAACGACGGCTCGCTCTTTGCCTACTTCGTCATCGCCCCGGATCCGGTCGCTAGCGACGAGGGGTGCAAATACATCTCTTTGAACCTGACCGACCGAGATTTGCGCCATTGGTTTGCAGACCGGGTGTTCCAAGTGGTGCGGGCGCGGCGCATTGAGCAGGCGGGCCTCGACGCGGAAACGAGCTACTGGTTACAGACCCCAGTGCATTTCGCCGAGCGCAAGGTCGATAAGCGCGGCGGAGAGGCCGAGGTTTCCACCGGCGACAGGGTTCGGCAGTGGGCCGTCATACCGTTCGTGTACCTATTGTGGATGGCGATATTTATTAACGCGCAGACGCTTATGACCAATACCGTGGAGGAGAAGTCGTCGCGCCTCATCGAAGTGCTGCTGTCCGCGCTGTCGCCCTTTGAGTTGATGGCCGGCAAGATCGCTGGCACGGCCGCGGTTGGGCTGACCTTGGTCTTTACTTGGGTCGTGTGCGTTGTGGTGGGGGTGGTGGTCGCACCAGCCGCGTTAGGGGACGATGTGGCCTCCATCGTCGGCATTGCCAGCACCCCGCTTTACTTGTGGTCCTTTGTTTTTTACTTCTTGGCTGGCTTCCTGCTATACGCTTGTCTGTTGGTGGGGGCTGGCTCACTGTGCAACAGCTTAAAAGACGCGCAGAGCCTGATGCTGCCGCTCCTCCTCCCGCTGATCGTGCCGTTGCTTATGATGGTACCCATCACCATGGATCCCAACGGTACCTTGGCGCGAGTTGTGTCCTACATCCCGCTCTTTACTCCTTTTGTCATGATGAATCGGGCCGCTGGCTCCCCGCCGTTGTGGGAGTATTTGGCCACCACAGTGCTGCTTCTTTCGTCTATCTACTTCGCGGTACAGGGGGCGGGCAAGATCTTCCGCATCGGCATCTTGATGACGGGCAAGCCGCCGCGTTTGGGAGAGGTCATGCGCTGGTTGACGGCCAAAGAAGACATCAGCCCGGCGGAGCGCGAAGCGGGCTGAGTCAGTTGAGTGGGATCAGGCGATTGGCAAGAACGCGGATATTGTGCTCGATGGTGGGGGCGTCCGGGGCGTCGCCGGCCCAGCGGAGATACTCGCTAAAGGCCTCAATGGCCTTGAGGTACTCGCGGGTGTGGTGGTAGAGGAAGCCGAGATCGCGGTAGTTTTCGGCTTCGGCCGGCTGTAGGTACGCGATTTTCTCGGCCCAGCGGATGGCGGTGGGGAACTCGCGGGCTTGGGAGTGGAGGCGTTTGAGGTTGCGGAGCATGCGCGTTAAGATGTGCAGCGACGAGGTTGGCTCGATGAACTCGGCGTCCAATTCGAGTCGGCGTCCCTCGATGACCGGCAGCCGCTCGCCTAATGACTTGCTATCGACAAAAGCGCCGTCGGCAAAGGGATCGACAAAGAGCGGCTCGTCGCCTTGGGTACTGCGCACGAGAAAGTGATGCGGAAAATTGACCCCTGCGAGGGGGAAGGACAGCCGCTTGCCCAGTTCTATATAGACGACCGCTAGCGTGATGGGAATGCCGAGGCGGCGGTCGAGAACCTCGTTGAGGTAGCTGTTGCGGGAGTCGTCGTAGTGGGCGCGGTTGCCGCGGAAGCCGAGGTCGCCGAACACGTATTGGCTCAGGTTGGCTAGAGAGGCCGACAGGGAATCGGCCGCGGCATAGCGCGAGCGAAAGTCCTCGCTCAGCGCGTCGAGTTGCCGTAGGTAGTGTTCGATATCGAGAGCGGGATACGCTTGCAGGGCGATGAGCAAGGCTCCGCGGGCGAGATCGATCCCGCCGGAGGGGTCGCGCGCCTTTTGGACGAGTGCGAAAAAAGGGTCGGAAGGCCGTGGACGCATGCCGACTGCGGCCCCGGTTAGACGCTGCGGTTGTGGATCCAGCTAAACCGCAGCGGCGCGGTGTGAGTCTGCCGTCGCTCGTTGCGCTCGGCCAGCTTGGCGTAGCGCGGCCCGAGCTTGCACAAATAGTCTTGGGCGGCGGCCGCTTCGCCGGTGAGGCCGCCGAGCGAATCCAACTCCCACTGGCGGACTAGGTGCTGAGTGATTTCGGCGTAGTGCTTGGCCGTGTACACCCCGAGCCGCTGGGCCACGATAGAGAAGTGTTCAAAGAGGTCGGGATCCTGCCCATCGGTCATCAGGTGAGCGGGCATGACGACTTGGCGTTTCATCAGATCGCGGAAGGCCAATACCGCGCCGTTGGGATCTAGCTCGAAAATTTTCTTGATAAAGTTCGTGTACGCTTTTTCGTGGCGGGCTTCGTCGCCGGCCACGACGCCGCAGATAGTCTTGAGGTGCGAATCGCCGGCCTTTTGCGCCAAGCGGGCCATGTTGCTGTGGGAGATGCGGGTCGCCCGCTCTTGGAAAGACGTATAGACGAAGCCCTTATAGGGGTCTTGGGCGGCCTGCGGGTTGAAGCCATTGCTCAGCAGGTATTGGATCGTCGTCTCGATGGCGCGCATATCGACTCGGCCCGTGAGGAAGAGGTATTTGTTGAGCAGGTCGCCGTGGCGATTTTCTTCGGCCGTCCAACCGCGAGACCACTGGGCCCACGGGCTGGGATCCGTGCCGGTGGTGTCCGACACGCCTTCAAAGCTGTTGAGCAAAGTCTGATAGGTGGGTAGAGCTTCCTCGGTGATCATGTCGCCGACGAGCACGACGAGGACGTCGTCGGGAAGCGCTTGAGCGCGGGTGCGGAATTCGCGGATGGTGTCTTCCCAGTTTTCCGCGCCCACATTGGGGAGAAAATCGTCGGGCTGCCAACTGTCTTCTACGGATTTGAGCAACTGGAGCTGGCCCCTGACAAAATCCTCCATGCTCGCAATGACTTCTCTCTTGTGCGGATTCAACTGAGTTTCTCCATCACTGAGTGGTTGAAAGATACCCTAACCAGGTACGCGGGCGGCATGGGTTTATAAATATAAATATTGAATATAAGACAAAATGGACAAATTGAGCTATCGATTCAAGCAGGTTTTTCCTCGGCAAGCCTTTGTTGATTAATAACAACATATGAGCATATAGTAAAACACTTGTTTTATATGTAAAACAAGCGAAATGTAGTATAAACATGCTCTTGTAGCCCGTCAACGCGCCGCGATGTGCATGCGAGTGGCTGGCGGTTCTCGCCAAAAGTGGTGAATGCCGCCATAAACACGGGTGGTACCCACGCTCCTTCTAAAATCCTATCCGATTGTTTACAAATGAGTTGTACACAGAGCAAAACAGCGGTACGCGCTTTGCTAATAAACGGGGTGAATCCCTTACCCCAACAAGGAGAATACCTTGGTGAACAAAGGATTTAGCAGGGAGCAGATCGAGCGCGTAGCGCGGATGTACAAATGCAATCAGGACGCCAGCCGGGCACTGGGGATCACGATACGCAGCTTTAGCCGGCTCTGCCGCAAATACGACATTGAATCGCCTTTTGCGCGTCGGCAGCGGCAGCGCTGTCGGGCGGCCAAAAGCACCAACCCCGCTTAACCACGCCTTTAGGCGTGACATAGGAGGCATATCATGGGAGCAATAGAGCGGATCGCCGCCATCTGGAAGGCGAACCTCAACGAGGCGCTGGACCGGATCGAGGATCCGGCAAAGATGGTAGATCAGATCGCCCGCGACATAGAGCGCGCCGTTGACCAAGCCGTAGCCGCGCTGGTCAAGGCGCGGGCCACCAAGCGGCGTCTAGAGCGCGATCTCCAGCGCAACGCCGAGCAGATGCAGATGTGGCAAGCGAAGGCCGCTGCCGCAGTGGAGGCCGGAAACGACGAGGGTGCGCGACTCGCCCTTATACAGAAGACGGAGCTAGACCAGGCACACGTGCGGTTGGAACCGGCCCTCGCAGAAAGCTGCGACACCCTAGTCCAGCTAGAGGAGCAGGTCGAGACCCTGCGCCAAAAGCTGCGCGATATCCGCGTCCGGCGGGGCAAGCTGATCGCCCGCTGTTGCGCCGAGCGCGAGCGCGGTGTAGCATTCGGCGAAGACGCGCCCGCGCTCCGCTTTACCGCAATCGAGCAGCGAGTGCAGCAAAGCGAGCGCGAACTGACGCGCTTTGAGGAACAGGTGGATCAGGCAGTCGCTGAGGCCGAAGTGCTGCGCGAACTAGCCGCCGAGCGCCGCAACGAGCGCGACCGCAAAGTTGCGGAGGAACTGGCCGCTCTGAAAGCGGCTTCACCTCGCCTTTAGGCGAGACCAAAGGTATCGTAAAGGAGGCCGGTCATGTTGGCCAGAATACTGGGTGTGATATTGCTAATTGGGGGTGTTGCGCTGGGGGTCGAGCTAATTTGGCCCGTGTTCGGCAGCCTCTTTGGTTTGCTCGGCGCGATCGCGGTTGGCCTCTTGGCTGCCGGGGCGCTCTATATAGGCCTGCGCTGGCTGCGCGGCGAGAGCATCTTGGGCCGAGTCGTCGGGGCCTTGGTCCTGCTCGCCGGGGTCTGGCTGGCCTTTGGGTCAGCGTTGAGCTTAGTAGCCGGCGTCTTTGGCGCTGCGTTCTTGCTGCTGAAAGTTGCCTTGGTGCTGGCGATGCTCTACGTGGGCTGGAGGTGGCTGGACAATGGCGAGTTTAGCCTGCGGAGATGGAGGGTTTGAGGGCAAAAAAACGCGCTGCAAGGGGTTAAATTGCTTGACAACTGCACTTGTGTTCAGTATATTTTAACTACTGAACACAAGTGCAGTAAAGCGATTCCCCCACGTCCTCTCTGGCGCATCCCTAAGTGCCAGTACTCCCTTAGGAGGTTTCCAATGCACAGGCAGCACGTATCCTCTCCCATGTCTCCATCTGTATCTCGTCTGGGCGGCGAGCTCAGCACGGTCATCAATCGAGTGCGGAGTGCTTTCGGCCCCATTCCCATGCGTGGCTCGGCCGTCCGTCCCCAAGTTCAGCGAGCCGAGAAAGTCGTGGATCAAACCGCCCGCCAGCTCCTCCGCGGCGAAGCGGATCTGAGCGCGTGGTATCGGGTGCTGCGTCAGTACGAAGATGCTTGGATGCTAGAGCTGGAAAAGCTGCGCAGCGCCCGGGCCGAGCGCTGTGCAGCTTGAGGCTAACCGAGTTGTATCTCGTCCACCTTGCCGACGATGGCCGCGTCCGTAGGTAGTGGAGGGGCGAAGGCATTGCAGGCTTCGCGTGCGACCTCGACGATCACTGCGTCTCCCTCGCGCAGGGCCGCCCAAGTCGCGCAGACCTCGGCCTCGCCCATAGGCTCTAGGCGCTCGTCGATGTCTTGGGTCAGGTGCAATATCTGGCCGCGGAATGGTTCAATGCACTGCGAGAGCACTACGGTGCCCACTACCTTGGCTAGCTTCACGCGGCGGCCCCTTCGTCGATAATTCCCACGATTACGCTCCTGCACGGCGGTCGCTCGGCTCCGGTCACCTCGGCCCCGGCGGCCCCTGACTGAACGACCAGCACTTTGCTGCCGATCCCCGCTTGGACCCCATCCACCGCCACCTGCAAAGCGCCACCCTCCTCGCCTTCGGGGTACACGACCATGATCTTCTGCCCGGCGAGCAAGGGATGTTTGCTGCTGGCGACTACGTGGCCAATGACGCGGCAGACCCTCATGCGACTTGCTTTTCTAAGGGGTGCCCAAACGCCTGTAGCGAATCCACGAGGCCGATGATCAGCGCATCTACGGGCATCTGATCCATGCCCGGTGCCTGCCCCGCCGAACTGCCCTGCACGACGACGACGAGTTCACCCTCGCCTGCTTGTACGGCGTCGATGCAGACGAGGTGCTTCTGGGTGTGCTTCAAGCCCTCAGGAGTGGCGGCGAGAATTTCGACTATCAAGAGTTTCTCGCCCTCGAGAGCATCTACCTTGGCGCTGGAGACCACATGCCCTTTGACGAGGCCGAGTATCACAGGCTTTCTTCAAAGAGCCGCAAGCGGGCGTCGTCGATTTCTTGTGCGCCGTACCCGTACAAGCCAGCGACCTTTTCCAACACTTGGTTTATGAGGATATCGGGGCAGGACGCGCCCGAGGTAATAATTAGCCGCACGGGCAGGGGCCGCGGCAGCCAGCCCTCGCTCTCGATCATTTTTTTGGCGTGGACATCGAAATGGCGGATGCGCTGGTCCGATAGGATCTCGTCGCTGTTGGCGATGAGAAAGCTCGGCATAGATTGGAGGCACAGCTCGACTAAATGTGAGGTGTTCGAGCTATTGTAGCCGCCGACGATCAGGGCCAAATCGGCACCAGAGCTTAGCAGCGTGCGCGTGGCGTTCTGGTTTTGGTGGGTGGCGTAGCACAGGGTGTCGTTGGTGTCGGCGCAGTGGTAGTCGAGGTCTTCCTCGCCATAGCGCTGGCGCATGGCGCGGCGCAAAATTGCGGTCACTTCCTGCGTTTCCTCGGCGAGCATGGTCGTCTGGTTGACCACGGCCACCCGCTCTAGGTCCCTTTGCGGGTCGAAACCCTCTGAGCTTTTGCCGGCAAAGGTGCGCTCGAAGTCGGCGAGCGGCAACGCGCCGGTGATGTACGCGGCTACCTTCTCGGCTTCGGCGGAGTCGAATACCACTAGGGTCTTGGTGTGTTCCTCGGTGCGCGAATGAGTCGCTTGGGTCTCGGCGTGGTTGTACTTGCCGTGGAGGATGACGGTATAGCCTTGGCGGCCTAGCTCCTCGCCGCGCTTCCACACTTTGGACACAAAGGGGCAGGTGGTATCGTAGTTTTCCCGGTATTCCTCGGACTCGATGTCGATGCCACTTTGGCGGAGCGATTCTTCGATCTGTATGGTGGTGCCAAAGGCCGGGATGAGCGTAATGTCGTCGCTGCTCAGTTCCTCCTCGGAGACTTGGCGGTCCCCTTCGGAGTCGTAGATAAAGCGGACGCCTTGCTTTTTGAGATCGTTGTTGACCAAGGGGTTGTGGATGATCTCGCTGACGAGGTACGCGTTGCGATCCGGGTTCTGCTTTAGGGCGGAAAAGGCCATGTGAATGGCCCGCTCGACCCCGAAGCAAAAGCCAAAGTGCCGGGGGATTAGGGTCTGTAGCTGGCCGATTTGCAGGAGCGTCGGACACAGCGAACGCTTGCCGTTTTTCAGGCGGTAGTCCTTGACGCGCTGGATGATGGGGCCGGCGTAGTGATTGGGGACCCGGTCGAATTGCCGATACGCCATGCGAAGCTCCTTGTAGAATCTCTTATAGAAGTACATAGTACAGTATCAGGCTAAACTGTCAATAGCACCCTGCTAGGGGCCGAGCGATTGGTTATATTGCCCGGCGCTGAATTCATCTGTAAGGGAGTGTCAACCAATGAAATTTGTCATTCGCGCCGGAGGGGTCGGTACGCGGCTGTGGCCCTATAGCCGAGCGTGCAAGCCCAAGCAGTTCCACTGCATGACCGGCGAGCAGACCATGCTCCAAGATGCGGTCGCCCGCATTGGTGCGCTTGCCGCGCCGGCCGATGTGTACGTATCGACCGGACGCCCGTTGCGGTCGCTGGTGAACGAGCAGGTGCCGGCACTGCCGCCCGAGCAGCTAATCGTCGAGCCGGTGCTGCGCAATACCGGGGCAGCCATCGGCTTGGAATGCGTGCTGTTAGAGGCCCGCCATCCGGGCTGCACGGTCGCCAGCTTGGGATCGGACCACTACATAGGCCGGTCCGAGGAGTTCTGCCGCTTGTTACAGATCGCCGACCAAGCCCTAACCGACCGGCCCGATTACTTGTTCACGCTCGGGGTCAAGCCGACGCGCGCTGAGACCGGTTATGGCTACATCCGCCGCGGCTCCATGCTGGCACAGGTGCGCGGGACGCCGGTGTACGCAGTCGCCGAGTTTACTGAAAAGCCCGCCGCACAACAGGCGGCCGAATACGCGGCCAGCGGCCACTATTGGTGGAACAGCAACACGTTTGTCTGGAAGGCGGCGACCGTGCTGGAGCTTTTCGCCCGCTTTGAGCCGGAAATGCACGCCGGCTTGCGGCGCATCCAAGCGGCCGTTGGTACGCCGGAAGAGGAAATGGTCATCGCCCGTGAGTATCCAAAGCTCAAGCCGATTTCCATTGACCACGCCTTAGTCGAGCGCGCCCCCAAGGTGGCCACGCTAGAGGCGGATATCGACTGGGGAGACATCGGCTCTTGGTCAGCCCTGACGGATGTATTGCCGACGGATGCAGCGGGCAATTTGCTGGCGGGCGAGGTGGTGGCGTTGGACGCGGCCCGTTCGACGGTGTACGGGCAGGCCGACAAAATCGTGCTGCTACTGGGGGTAGAGGACTTGATCGTGGTGGATACCGAAGACGCGCTGCTGGTGTGCGGGAAGGGGGCGGCTCAGCAGGTGAAAGACGCGGTGGACTTGCTTAAAGAAAAGCAGCGTGAGAAATACCTCTAGGCTCATTCTACGTCGAGGATGTAGCGCGCTAGCGGCGAGAGCCGCTGGGCAGTTGCGGTCCGCAAGTACTCGCGCTGGTTGGTCTGCTGTGGGTGCTCGCGGGCGATAAAGGCGCAGTGCAGGGTGCGGCGGGGGCTGCTACTGTGGTTGCGATACGAACTGTGCCAGAGGCTGCCGTTGAACACGGCGACCGAGCCGGCACGGCCCGTGAGATGCACTTGGTCAGGGTGGTCGGCCAAGGGGTCGGCCACGTGGTCGGCGACCTTGCCGGGTTTGCGGTGGCTGCCCGGGACGCAGCGAGTCGCGCCGTTGTCTTGGGTGAAATCGTCGAGCATCCACATGGAGTTGACGACGTGATACGGCCCGCTGGGCACGGTGGGCTGTCCCCAATCCGCGTGCAGAGCCTGTAAACCGCTGCCGGGCAGTGGATCGTGCCCGTTGAGCGAGTGCAGCTTAAACGGCCGCTGCAAGACGTGGAAGACTGCCGTCAGCAGTGTCGGCAGTAGGTACACAGCGTCGAAGACAGTCCCCTTGTTGACCAAATCGGCGAGGCGGCGCACGCCCTCCACTTGGGAGACCTCAGCGCCGGCTTGGTCGCCCTCGCGGGCAAAAATCGCGTCAAAAGCGTGGCGCAACTCGGCCAGCCAGTCGGGCGCGATGACCTCTGCCAAGATAGTGAAGCCGTTGGTGTCCAGCGCGCTGCATTGCGCGGGCGTCAGTGGGTGGGGGGCGAATCCCCGTTGCAACAATTCGATGTCCAAAGCGGATGTCCCTTCGCTTAGTTGTCGGCTTGTTGTCGTGCGAATTCGCAAATAGTGGTCACGCCGCGGCGGATGTGCTCTTCGGAGGCGGCGATGGAGATGCGCACGTGGTCGCGGCACATCTGGCCGAAGGTGCTGCCCGGGGCCACGGCCACGCGCTGCTGTTTGAGCAGTCGGATGGCGAATTCGCCGGAGTCCACACCAGCCGCCGAGATGTCGATCATCAGGTAGATCGCGCCGCCAGGGGTGTATTGGTAGAGGCCGTACTGGCGCAGGACATCGAGGGCGATGTCGCGGCGGCGCGCATAGGCGCGGCACATGGCTTGTACTTCGTCTTGCGGGCCGTCGAGCGCGTCGGCGGAGGCCAACTGCGAAAAGCCCGTGCCGCAGGAGATAAAAGGCTCTTGGAGCTTGGTGGCTAGTTCGATGTACTCGGGATTGGCGCGGGTGAAGCCTACTCGATAGCCGGTCATGGCGTAGCTTTTGGACATGCCGGAGACGACGATGGCGCGTCCGTCGGCGTCGTGCGGCAGGGCGCTCTGATGCGGTTGGTCGAAGACGATCTGGCCATATATCTCGTCGGACAGCACCCACAAGTTGTGGCGTTGGGCCAAGTCCATGAACTGGCGCATCAAGCCCTCGTCGTACACTTGGCCGGTGGGGTTGGAGGGTGTGCAGAGGAGGAGGAGCTTAGTGCGGAGGCTGACTAGGCGGTCGATCTCGTCGAGGTCGGGCAGAAAGTGATTTTCCGCCCGCAGATTGTAAAAGACGGGTTGGCCGTGGGCGATGGAGACGGCCATCTCGTAGTTGGGCCAGCCTGGGTCGGGCAACAGGACCTCGTCGCCCGGTTCGAGTAGGGCGAGGAAAGCGGTCGCCACACTCATAACCGCCCCGGGGGTGACGAGGATGTTTTCGCTGGTGGTCGGCACGCCGGTGCGGCGCTCGAAGTAGCGAGCTGCGGCTGCGCGCAAAGCATCGACTCCGGCGTTGGGCACGTACTTGGTGTGGCCGGCGCGCGCGTAGCGGCAGGTGGCTTCGACGATGGGTGCTGGCGTGGCAAAATCGGGTTGGCCGACTTCGAGGTGGATGACCTCGCCCGTCTTCTCGACGTCCCAGGCCAAGTCCATGATCTCGCGGATGCCCGAGCGGGGAATAGACGCGGGGATACGGGCGAAAGGCTTCATCGGATGTGGATGCCCGGGCCGGTCGCGCCGATCATCTGCACAGTGTTGTAGATGGAGACCGGCGTCGAGGCTCCGGTGACCCCGGTGATCCCCTCGCTGCGTGCGACCTTGAGGTCAAGGCCCGGACCTTGGGCGTGAATTTCGACGATGGCTTCGCTCCACTGTGGGCTTACCAGCAGCAGTGAGTGCGTGCGGTCGAAGCCGAGGCCGGCGTACGCGATGGCCGCGTGGGTATTGACGTTGCGCGGGAAGAGCGGGCAGATGCCGCGCGTCGGGCCGTCGTAAAGGACCGTTTCTTCTTTGATATCGTCGGGGTCGAGGCCAGCGGCCGCGCAATCGACGTTGTGCGGGGGCTTTTTCATCACCACATCTACCGACTCCCACACGTCTCGATTTTCCAAGAGTGCGTCCATGCCGACCACGCCTCCGTGTGGGACGAAGGCGCGGGTGCCGGCGCGGCGGGTCGTCTCCTCAATGGTGGTTTCGATGGCTGGGTCGGCGAGGGCAGTTACCGAAATGAACATGTAGTTGGTTTTTTCGAGGATCGTCTGTCCCCACTGGCGGGTAACGTCCGGGTGGGCCATCTCGACGACGAGGTCGGGCTGCCGCGACTCAAAGTCGCCTAAATCCGCTAGGCAGCAGTCGCCGGGGAGGTTTTGGACAGCAGCGGCCATTTGGTCGTGGACGAAGACGACCTCCATGCCGTTGTCTGCGTCAGCCTCTATCATCTTGTGGACGGCTTGGCCGATCTGGCCGTAGCCGATCAGGCCGATGCGGGTCGATTTTTGGCGCATGGTCTGGCTCCTCAAAGGGGGTGAAATCGGCAGTAGCGAATATATGCACTCGCCGTGGATATGGCGAACAAACGGCGCGTCGAATCAGAGCTATTTTGTCCACCTAGACCGGCTGCGGCGGTTGATTGCTATTGACCGTTCTTTCCGATTAATTATACGTAAATACGTATATTAATTAGAGCAAGGGAAACGTGAAAACGCACTGGTACTTTGAGACGGTCACTCCAAAAAAGCATCCCGAAGCACATCGGAACCGGGCGTGGTGCCAGCGGGCGATTGAGAATCCGATCCGCAAGACCGTGCAGAGCGACGGCAAGATTCAGCCCTATATATGGCTACCACGCAAAAAGCGGTACCCGCGGGTCGTCCACTAGAGGACGGCGAGACTATTTTCAACGCCCACTGCGATCGTAGATTCAAGCCCTAGATGACTTTAGCTCGAAAGGACGCCACATCATGCAGGTCAAATACTACCCAGAGGTCGATATGCTCAACATCGACTTTTCCACCGAGCGAGGAGCCGATGCGGAAGAGGTGGCGGAGGGGTTAAGGATGCGTCATAGGCATTGAAGTTGATCAGGCGTCTAAACACGTGTGCTTAAAAGAGAGCGAAAAGAACGATGCGTACGTCGTCACCATGGGCAAGGTTTCCACCGTTTCCACGTTGGCCGCCGAACTAAGTGTAGGGGAGTGCTCAATTCAGAAAACGATTCAGGCGAGGCGCGCAGCCAGCATAGAGATCGGTCAGCAAGAAAGTTCTGCCCATCCGATTCTATTGACAGAAGCGGATGCACTGGCCGTCAAGCAATGGCGCGAGCAACATCCTCGGGGTCGGCCACGAGTGGCTGCTGAAGGATGAGGGAATTCCCTCGCCGCACCGTTCAGAAGCGCAGTGTGGCGACGTCGGACAAGCGACCCCTAATCCCGCCAATTGACGACTACCCCGACGATATCCCCATCCCGCTCCCGCTTAATGCGCTCGTACATCGCCGGCATCTCGGCGCATCCTATCCGATGGGTAATGCAGTGTTCCCACTTGAGCACTCCCATCGCCATGTTCTTGATCACAGCGCGGCGGCAGGGCTGCCAGCCGTCGTCGCAGGGAAAAAACATCTGTAGCCGCTTGCCGTGCGGCGCAGGAAAGTCCAGGGCGACCGGCTCGTCCCCGTAGTGGCCCTGCCAGACGAAAGATCCAAACCGCCGGCAGAGGGCAATCGCCGGATCGATGCACTGCGGATGCCCGGTGCATTCGAATACCACATCAGCACCTTCGGGCGCGATCTCCCTTACTACAGCGGCCACGTCCTGCTTTTTGCCATTGATTGCATAATCCGCTCCTAGTGCCTTGGCGACCCCCAGCGGTTTTGCATCAATATCCACCGCCACCACCATGCACCCCCGCTGTGCACAAGCCGCCACCACCCCTAAGCCAATCATCCCCACCCCATGTACCACCACCGTATCCCCCATCCGCGGATTGGCCATATCGACTCCATAGAGCCCGACTGCCGGCATCACAAACAAACTCGCCACATTCATCCCCGCCCCGGGCACCATCTTCGCCACGCCATGCGTGGTATTGGGTCGAGTCACGACGCGACTGCAATGCCCTCCAGAAATGCACCCGACCTCCGTCCCGTCGGCCAGCCTCATCGCGTCATTGCCGCGAAAGTACACTTCATCGCCGACCGCAAAATTGTCGATATCGGCTCCGACAGCTTCTATTGTGCCCGTGCCCTGATAGCCGGTGCACAAGGGAAAGGGGTTGCGGTCCATCTTGCCGATCTTGCCGCTGATTAGTCCGAACTCGGTGCCGATACTGACCCCGGTGAAATGGGTGCGGATCGCGACTTGGTCGGGGGCGGGATCGTTCAGTACGACCGCAGTCAGCGCGAAATTTTGCTGTTCGTCGCAGATGAGCGCTTTGGCATCCATAAAAAATCCTTTCGGGTCGGGTGTCTTGTAGATCGGACTTCGGCTATTTTGAGGGCATAAAATAGTCGAGTTTGCTGTTATATGCCCAGTGATAAATCCCCAAACTAGAGAAGGTTCGCCGGATGGCTGAGGGTATTTATTTGGTGATAGCTAATGTCAACAGGGTCTTCCCCCCATCTCCATCGACTTAACCTATATAGACAACGCTGGTAGCCGCCCGCCGAGGTGGATGAAGACAATTTATTTGCGCTCGGAGATTTTGCAGACCCAGATGCTGATTTCGTAGAGCAGGAGCAAGGGCAGGGCCATCAGGATTTGGGAGACCGGGTCAGGCGGCGTGAAAATTGCGCCGAGGACAAAGATGCCGATGATGGCATAGCGGCGAATATGTCGCATCCGCACGGCGGTCATCACCCCGACTTTAGCCAAAAAGAGCGACAGCACCGGCATCTCAAAGACAATGCCAAAACCGGCTATGAGCCGCAGCACAAAGCCGATGTACTCGTCAGCCGCCCATTGCGAGGTCATGTCGGGCGGCTCTAGCGCGAGGAAAAAGCGCAGTCCGAGCGGGAGGACGATGTAATAGGCGATCAGCGCACCGACCGAGAAGCAGAGGACGCTCAGCGAGATAATGGGTACCATGAGCCGTTTCTCGCGCTGCAAAAGCCCCGGAGCCACAAAGCGCCAAGCTTGATAGAAGATGGCGGGTAGCGCGAGTAGCAGCCCGCCGACAAAGGCGATTTGTAGGCTGATGAAGAAGTAGGTCATGGGCCGCAGGGCTTGTAGCCGGCGCGTCGGGGGCAGGTCGGCGATTGGCGCGTCCAGCTCGAGCGCCGCATCGGGCCGGCCCAACCACTGGCGCACCAGCTTTTCGACCGCTCGCACCGCGCCCGAGGATTGCTGGCTATCCAAGCTGAGGACGGCTTCTTCGTACGGCCGGGTCAAAAGCTGCACGATCGAGTCGGATAGGGCAAAGCAGATCGCCGCGCCCACGGCGAGTGCGCCTAGGGCCTTGAGAATGCGCCAGCGAAGTTCTTCGAGGTGGTCGAGAAAGGGCATGTTGTCTGCTCGGGGTGGGTCTGGTTCGTGGTCCGCTTCTAGTTTGTGGTGAGTTACTTCTGGATCGCGGGCGGGTCGCGGCTTGCGAAAACGGGCGGTGAGGGCACCTAGGGCGATTAGCAGGCAACTCCAGGCGAAGAGGTCGCCGTGCCGGGTGTAGAAGGTCGCGGGCTGGCCGACCGGTGCAGTGGCGACCGCGACCGCAGGCGTGAAGAGGTCGGTCGCCTCGTAGGTGCGGCCAAACGGGTCGATGAACAGGGAAATGCCGGTGGTAGCGGCGCGGGCGATGGCCGTGCGGTTTTCAATGGCGCGCATGGCGTTGATGAGCGCGTGTTGGTAGGGCCCCGCGCTGCGGCCAAACCATGAATCATTGGTGATGTTGACCAGTACGCGCGCCCCAGCCGCCACGTGCTGGCGCACCAGAGCGGGAAAGATGGACTCAAAGCAGATGAGCACGGCAAAGGGATGCCGGGGATGGGCAAAGATCGCGTGCTTCGTGCCGCGTGCGAATTCCGCCGGGCCGAGGTCGCCGGTCAGGCGGGACCAGTCAATGTCGCGCAGCAGGGGGATGGCGTCGCGGTAGGGCGTCCGCTCGCCAAAGGGCACTAGGTGCATCTTGGCGTACGAGGGCAAGGTTACGGCTCCGGGCTGGACGAAGAAGGCCGCGTTGTAGTTCGCGTGCGGTGCGCCGGTCAGCACGGGAATATCTAGTTCCTCGACGAGTGCTTGGACGCGGCCTCGGCAACCGGCCCGGTGCACGGGATCGCACGGCAAGGCGGTTTCGGGCCAGACCAGCAACTCTGGATCGCGCTTGGCCGCTTGGCGCGAGAGTGTGGCAAGGGCTGCGAAACTGCGCTCCAGCCCATTGGGCCCCCACTTGTCAGCATACGTGGTGTTCGGTTGAATCAGGCCGATGCGCAGGCCCTCGGCCGGGACGGGCGCGGCCAGTGTGCTCTGAGCGTGGAGCCAAGGCAAGAGATAGCCCAAGGCAATGCCCACGAGGAAGACGCGCCGCTCAACGAGCACCAAGTAGAACAGCGCGTTGAGGCCAACGACCCAGCAAGAAACGCCAAAGACGCCAGTCCAGGTGGCGTACTGGATGAAGTGGGGCAGGGCTGCTTGGCTGTGCCCCAGCAAGAGCCAGGGAAACCCCAACTCCCCGAGAGAGAGCAGATATTCCTGCCCGGTCCACAACAAAGGTAGCAACGCGAGCGCCTTCGTTCCCCACCGCGCGGCGAGCACGTTGAACAGCCCGATACAGAGGCCGGTAAAGAGGCCCAGATAAGCGGCCATCAGCCCGGTGCCCCCGACGACAGCGGCCCCCCCGCCTTGGGTATAGCCCACCCAATACAAGGACAGCAGGCTCCAGACCAAGCCGCTGATCCAGCCTGCGGCAAAGCCGACTTTGAAGCCGCGGCTCTGCAGCGCGAGCAGCAAGGGCACCAGCGCACAATGGGCCCAAAGTGGATGATAGAGAAAGGCGAGGGGGTGATCGGGGTGGCTGGGAAAGGCCAGCGAGAGTAAAGCCCCGCTCAGTGAGGCGAGCAGCAGGCGGTAAAGCGGGGTTGGGGCCAAGATAAAGCGCGGTTTAGACATCGGCAGTGGGGGGTAATGTGTAAAAATATAGGAGGGGGCCCGGGGCGGAACAAGGTGCTGGTACAGATTCTGCTTATATACGTCGGTTGCGTCTAGTGCCCGGTGGCTCGTGGGGGCTAGACGCTACATTCGCGTGGTTTTTTTGCTACAGCTTTGCCCAAGGAGGAACGCGCCGTGCCAACGCAAGCTCAACCCATTGACTACGGCTTTGCCGCCCGCACTGTGGGCGAGGGGCCGCCTTTCCACCGCGACGAACTGCCACGGGAGCGGCTCGTGCGCTTGGGGCCACAGGCGCTCAAGGACCAAGAGCTGTTGGCCGTGGCCTTGGGGACGGGGTATCGCGGTCGGCACGTGATGGACTTGGCCGAGGACATCCTCGCTGATTACCCCAAGGAATCGCTGGTGGATATGGATATAGGACAATTGAGTCGGATCAAGGGGTTGGGCAAGGCCAAGGCTGGGGTCTTGGTCGCGGCGTTTGAACTGGCGCGCCGCGGGTTGCACAAGGGCTTGGGGGTGCGGCCGGTGATTAGTGCGCCCGGCGATGCGCTGTCGATGCTTTCCGACATCAAGGATCAGCAGCGCGAGCACTTTCTCTGCCTGTATCTCAACGCCCGCAATCAGGTGATCCACAAGGAGGTCGTGTCCATCGGCAGTCTATCTTCGGCCATCGTGCATCCGCGCGAGGTCTTTCGCACGGCCGTATCGCAGGCTGCGGCCAGCGTGATCTTGGCGCACAACCATCCGTCCGGCGATGTGTCGCCGAGTCAGGACGACATCAACCTGACGCGGCGCTTGGTGCAGGCCGGCGAAATCATGGGCATTGACGTGCTCGACCACCTCATCATTGGCAGCGACGACTTTCTTAGCTTGAAGGAGCGCGGCTTGATCTAAGAAGCGGACCGCTTCTAAAGAAATTGTATTTGCCCGGCAAAAGCCTATATTACTGACGAGCACTGCACTCTATCTATACGAGGGTACGCGATCGATGAAAGACGAAGAAAGTCATCTAATTCCGGTGAACATTTTCGACATGTACCCCTATCCAGACGCGGAGCAGGGCTTGGGCATACCGCAGAAATTCTTGGTCTTGCTCAAGGGCACGGAAAACAGCGTAGTACCCATTACGATCGGCCACTTCGAGGGCCAAGCCCTCGCCATGGCTCTCCGCAAAATCGCCTTGCCGCGGCCCCTGCCGCACGATCTGTTGTGCAACCTGCTCAAGCGAATTGACGCCGTGGTCCACAAGCTGGTGGTCCACACACTCAAAGAGGACGTTTTCCACGCGTACCTGCTAGTCCAGGCCCAGGGCCAGTCCTTCTACCTCGACTGCCGTCCCAGCGATGGTATGATCTTGGCCACGCTCTTGGGTGTGCCGCTCTTTATGACTCCAGAGGTAATGGAGGCGGCCGGCCGGCTACTGGAGCACTCCGACCAGCGCGCGGCCCAAGGCGAACAAGCCGCTGCGGCCGAGGTGGCCCCGGATGCGCCCGCAGAGGACGAAGCGGCCGAGCGCAAAGGTGCTGAGAAGAAGTCGGAGGCGTTTGTGGATCCGCAGACGGGCGAGCCGATAAGCCAGTTGGAGCAGCTCAAGGCGCACCTCGACTGGCTCATTGCCCAAGAGGCCTACGAGCAGGCAGCCAAGGTCCGCGACCGCATCAGCGAGCTAGAAGCCGAAGACTGAGGGGTGCTCTCGCCGCGCTTGGACGCTCTTGCACTGTGTTGCCGTGCAGGGGCGTTTTTTTGTGCGCTAGTTGGCGGATTGGGTGCGGGCGTGCAAGAAGACCATGAGCGAAGCGAGGTCCGCGGGTGAGACCCCGGAAATGCGCGACGCCTGTCCTAGAGTCTGCGGGCGGATCGCCGCGAGCTTTTGGCGCGCCTCGGTCGAAATGTTCAGTCGAGGAGCGGCAAAGTCAAAATCGGTTGGCAAGCGCAGGGATTCGAGGCGCTTGAGCTTTTGCGCTTGGGTCTGTTGGCGCTTGATGTACCCCGCGTATTTGATCTCGGCCTCGATGTGTTCGGCCGCGTCTGGGGAGAGGGGCTGTGGAGGTGGGGCGAATTCGCAGAGATGGTCATAGTTGAGTTGGGGGCGGCGCAGCAACTCGGCCAGCGAGGTCGATTCGGCGATGGGAGCAGTGCCCTGCCGCGCCAAGACCTCCCGCACCTTTTCGGTCGGTTTGACGCGCTCGTGCTGTAGGCGTTCGCGCTCAGCGGCGACCTGTTGTTGCTTGGTTTGAAACCGACGCCACAGGTCGTCGCCGATCAATCCCAGCGCCCGGCCCTTGGCCATCAGTCGGTCGTCGGCGTTGTCCTCGCGCAAGAGCAGGCGGTGCTCGGCGCGCGAGGTGAAGATGCGGTACGGTTCGAGCGTACCTTTGGTCACGAGGTCGTCGATGAGGACGCCGATGTAGGCATCGGCGCGCGTGAGGACGAGTGGGTCGTCGCCGCGAGCCTTGAGCACGGAGTTGATGCCAGCCATGATTCCTTGGGCCGCGGCTTCTTCGTAGCCAGTGGTACCGTTGATCTGGCCGGCGAAGAAGAGATTGGCCACGCGCTTGGTCTCTAGGTGGGGGTAGAGCTGGGTCGGCGGGGCGTAATCGTATTCGACCGCGTACGCCGGGCGCATGATCTCAGCCCGTTCGAGGCCAGGCAGGGAGCGCACGATCTGGGGTTGCAGGGCCTCCGGCAGGCTCATCGACAGGCCGTTGAGATAAAACTCGAGGGTGCGACGTCCCTCTGGCTCGACGAAAACTTGATGCCGCTCCTTGTCGGCAAAGCGCGCGATTTTGTCCTCTATGGAGGGGCAGTAGCGCGGGCCGGTGCCCTTGATGCGCCCGCTGTACATGGCCGAGTGCGACAGGTTGTCTTGGACGATTTCGCGGGTGTGGGCGTTGGTGTAGGTGATCCAGCAGGGCACTTGCGGCTGGGTGATTTTTTGTACCGCATAGGAAAAGGGGCGCGGTGGGTCGTCGCCGGGCTGTTCGTCGAACGCGGCAAAGTCGAGGGTGCGGCCGTTGACGCGCGGCGGGGTGCCGGTTTTGAGACGGCCGGTTTCAAAACCGAGTGCCACCAAGCCCTCGGCGGCCTTTTCGGCGGCGGTCTCGCCAGCGCGGCCCGCGCTGTAGGAGAAATCGCCGACGTGTATCTTGCCTCGGAGGAAGGTGCCGGTCGTGAGGATGACGGTGCGCCCGCGGTAGGCGATGCCTCCCTTGACGCCGATGCCTTGGACGGCTCCGTCCTCTATAAGCAAGCGCTCCATGAGGCCTTGGCGAATGTCGAGATGCTCTTGCTGTTCACAGGTGTACTTCAGCTCAAATTGGTAGTCCTTTTTGTCGGCTTGGGCCCGCGAGGCGCGCACCGCTGGCCCGCGCGAGGTGTTGAGGCGGCGGAATTGGATGCCGGTGCGGTCGATGTTGATGGCCATCTGGCCACCGAGCGCGTCGATTTCCTTGACGATATGCCCCTTGCCGATCCCGCCAATAGCCGGGTTGCAGGATAGCTGGCCAATGGTGTCCAAGTTCATGGTCAGGAGCAGGGTCTCGGCCCCCATGCGCGCCGCGGCGAGCGCGGCCTCAGTGCCAGCGTGGCCGCCGCCAACAACGATGACTTGGTACGCTTTCTCGTAGAAAATCACGATCGTTTATACTCGGCGAGGATGCGGTCGCCTTCCTCTTGGGTTTCGCGCAAGAGCGTTTGTAACACGTCTTCGGGTGTGCCGGTGTGCGCTTGCTTTTCCGACCAATGCCACTGCTCCAAATAGGCGTCGGAGCCCACCAGCCCCTCCCTCATGGCGATGCGATCGATCGCGAGTTGGAAGCGGGCGGGCAGGATATGCGAGCTCGGCCGACGGCCGGCAAAGAGCTTGATTTGCACGGGAATGTCGCGCCAGTAGAGGACTTGGTACTGAATCATGAGTCGAGGTCTCGCCTAAAGGCGAGGTGAAGCGCTTGGCGAAAAGCGCGGATGTGGTCCGGCGTGGTGCCGCAGCAGCCGCCGATGATCTGGACGCCGGCAGCCGCTAGGTTGGAGATGTACGCGGCCATTTCCTCGGGGCTTTGCGAGTAGATGGTGCGGAGGGCACTGTTGAGCCGAGGCATGCCGGCGTTGGGATACGTCATCAGCTTCTTGTCGAGGCCGCGCTCCTGTAGGGCGGCCTTAAACTGCTCAATACCGTGGAGAGCGTACGGCATGCCAGTGTGCTCGCTGCGCCGGGTTTCGGCGCCGCAGTTGACCCCGACGAGGTGGACATAGTCGAGGAGGTTGTCGCCGCCGGAGTATTGGCCTGATGCGAGTATGTCCAAAAGGTCGGCGACCGAGTGCCCCCAATCGGTGCGATAGACGACCTGCTTGCTTTTGCGGTCCCGCGTGTATTTGAGCGCGAGGTTGACGGCAATGGGCAAGCCGGTCTGGCGGGCGATGTCGCAGATCATGGCCGCTTCGACGGCTGAAAACTGGGTTTCAACAGAAAAAAAATCGACCCCGCCTTCGCAGAGGGCGTCGATGATGCGCTGATGCGCAGCGCGGACTTTGTCGTTGGCAATGCCGAAATCCGTACTGCCGGCGTCGGCCTCGATGGCCCCGGGGGAAGGGCCGATGGACCCGGCGATGAAGACGTCACGCTCGCCGAGTTCCCGGGCGCGCTGCACCAACTCGGCCCCGCGCCGGGCTAACGCACCGGCTTGGGCTGGATCTTTGCCAGCCATGGCGAGGTGCAGCTCAGAGGCGACAAAAGTGTTGGTGCCAATGCAGTCGGCACCCGCGGCGATGTAGTCGGCGTGAATAGCGACGACCGCCTCTGGATGGCTTTCGTTGGCGAGAGTGGAGTTGGTCAGCTCGACTTGGCGGGCGAAAAGCTGGGAGCCAAAGCCACCGTCGTACAAGAGGGGGCGCGAGTCGTTGAGGCGCTGGAGGAAAGGGGACACGGGGCTAGGACAGGGTGTCGGCGCGGGAGTCGCTGAACAGCCATTCGAGCAAGCGTTGGCCAAAGCCCGGCGCAAAGTGCGGTACGTGCGAGCCTTGCTCCATGGTCCACAGCTCGATGGTGACGTCGTTGCGGCAGCCCGTGCGATAGCGGGTGCGGACGGTCTCGGGGCCGTCGAGGTTTTGGTCGAGGTCGAGCGGGGGAAGGGTTTCTGGATCGGTGAGGTCGCAGCGGGCGAGCGCGGCCCAACGCAGCGCGGCTTCTTCTGCGCCCGCGTACTCCTGCTCGCCTGTGCTCCCGTCGTAGGCCACGACCTCGTCGCCCGTGCCGTGGATTTGCAGCACCGAGACCGGGGACGCGGAGGCACAACGAGAGGGATCGCTAAAGGAAGTGCCAGCGAGGCTGGCAATGGCAACTAGTCCTCGGATGCCTTCGCAGGCGAGTCGGTAGGACATGAAGCCGCCGTTGGAGTGCCCAAGGATGAAGATGCGCTCTACGGCGATATGCGCGGAGGCCTCTTTGAGCAGTCCGGAAAGGTATTGCACGTCATCGACTTGGGCATTGTGGAGGTCACAGCAGAAATCCGTGGCGTTCCAGAAGCGATGGCCATCGGGGTCGCGCGTACCATTGGCCATAATGAGGGCGAAACGCTCGATGTTCACTCGCTGCGAGAGGCCAAAATAGCGGTCGTGATCAGCCGAGTGGCTGGTGAAGCCGTGCAAGCTGAGCACGAGCGGAGTAAGCGTCTCGGGGTTGTGATCGGCTGGGAGGACCAAGAGGGCTGGGCGTTGACCGCCCAACGTGTGGACGATGTGATCCTTGCTTAGGTCGGCGACCAACTCGGTATGAGATATTTCGCTGCAGGCGACGAGGGTCAACGACAGCAGAGCAGCAAAGGTACAGATTTTATTGTTCTGCATATCAACCCTCCTTTCTGTTGGCACTCTACGGACCAACGGCAACAAACCGGCTCTAAACTCAGTTTTTAATCTACGGGCCAAGGCCAACAATGACCAACGCGCTAGGCGGTGAGTTCGCCCTTGCGATAGGCGCGGAGGAAGGCGGCGCAGTACTCGTCCCGGCCCAGTAGCATATCTGCGGCTAATTGGTGGGGACGGGCTTGGCGGTCGGTGGCAAAGAGCTCGGTCAGTGAGGTAGTAGTCGGGTCCACGATCGCGCTGTCGGCACCGGCTTCGACGGCCAGCAGCAGGAAGACGTCGTTGATCAAGTGGCGGCAAGGTAGGCCGAAGGAGACGTTGGAGAAGCCACCGGTGATGTGAATTTCGGCACCCAACGCGCCGCGCAGTTGGCGGATGGCGTCAAAAGCGTGGTGGCCGAATTGTGCATCAACCGAGATGGGGAAGATCAGGGGGTCGATGTACAAGTCGGCGAGTGGTAGCCCCAAGGCGAGGGCCTTATCAACCATTTGTCGGGCGTGATCGATTCGCTCTTGTGCGCTTTGTGGCATGCCGGACTTGCCCGCCGCGGTGATGATGACTTGGGCGTTGTACCGTTTGGCCAGATCTAGGGCTTCGGGCCGCTCTAAAGACGCGGAGTTGAGCAGCAGGCGCTGGGGGTGGTCGGCACCGGCTTCAAGGCCGACGGCGAGGGTGTCTAGCTGGGAGGAGTCGATGGCCAGTGGCGTCTGCGACATAGCCGATACCGTCTGCACCAGCCAACGCATGGCCTTTTGCCGCTCTGCGGGCTTGAGGGATATCTCATCGACATTGAGGTCGAGGAAATCGGTGCCGGCCGCTTCTTGGCGCTGTACTTGGCGGCAGAGGTAGTCGAGGGCATCCGCGTTGTCGAGCATGGCCTGTTGCACGGCGATCTTGAGATGTTTGACGCGGCCTTCCTCGTAGTCTTGGGTTGTTTTGACTGCCTCGGGAATCTGGAGGAAACGGCGCTTGTTGTTGGCATCGCGGAAGCGCACCGATTCGACGCCTTGGGGATCTGCGCCGATGAGCTTGCCCTTGCGCAAGACGACGCGGGTGGTGTGGATGTTTTCGCCAATGACGACGAAGGGACGGTCCGTACCGGGGATGTTCATTGGAATTCCATATTGGGGTGAATTGACGATTAGGATGGGCGTTGTTGGATGAAGTTGAATAATTGAATAATAAAGATAGGCTTCTTCAATAAATTAAATGGGGGAGCGATTCACTACTAAGAAAATCACTGCCATCTCGTCCAAGAAACCAACCTTTTATACTATTGCCTCCCCCTTCCTTGGTCAACCCCTGTCGTCCATCGTCGAGGAGACCTCAGAATCCGAGTCAATCTGATTGTCAGAAAAAGAAAGATCGAGATGTAGCTTGACGAGGGTGCCCCTTTTTGTGTTACTTACTGCGCCGGTGCCGCATTGCGCCGCGACCGCGCCTATTTGTCGGCGCGGTTAGGCTTTTGTTTTGACCACGCTCCCTCCCTTCTAATTCACCACGAGGTCTTACCCATGAAAACCGCACTGATGTACGTATCGCTGCTTGCTCTCTTAGTGGTCTACTTCATTCCGAGTCCCATGCATGCCCAGATAGCAGATACGCTTGACATCCAAGTGCTTCCTGCCGGCAACATCAATGCCGTGATTAACGGAGACACGCTAGCCAACGGTTTGCGAGCCCATCCCGATCGTGCCTACCGACTCAAGCGAGGCGCGGTGTACCAGTTTACGGAAACGATGAAGATCAATGGTGACCTAAATCTGATTGCTACCGAAGTAAACGGTGATCCGGATGAATCGGCTAACAGGCCACCCGTAATTGTTCCCGGAATCTTGCCGGATGACTCATCTCCAACCCAGTTTTTTGACTTGATTGGGAAGAGTGGGAAGATCAGTATGAATGATCTCTACTTGCTGTCCCGGAGAGCCGATAACGTTGTTGCAGGCTGGGATAACTATATGACGCTAACTGCCGATTCGATATCGCTGAAACTCCGTGACATTGTATTTGATAGCGGTGGCGGATTTGGCATACTCATAGCTGGCCACTGGAGCAAAATCGATATGCAGGATTGCGTATTTCGCAATAATCATCACAGTCTAGCGTGGATTGCGGGCGGTTCACCCATGATTGCGCTCCCGGGGGTCCATATGGATACGCTGAAAGTGATTAACAACACTTTCTTTGCCGTTAATGGGTATATCTGGTCGGTGAGAGGCTACGCCCATCATGCGGTATTCGAGCACAATACCCTAGTTTACACCCATGTTAATCCCTTCCTAGCCCACCATGGCTCCAATGTTCACATCAAGAACAACCTGTTCTACTCGGTACATTCCTTGGGTTGGTGGACTAAGTTTGTCCTGGAAGACCCCGGTTTCTCCAATTGGCCAGATACTACATCCACTAGCCTGATCCATTTTACGGCACGGGATTCTGTCAGCAAGTGGAGCACGGATATTTGGAACCAGACTATCCCTGGGCCGGAGGTATATATCGATCCGGATCGAGGGGTCACCGCTGAAATGCTGGATCCAACGAGGCGCGTAATAGATGTCCAGAACAACGCGTATTTCTGGCCCGGGAAACTGTTTGATTATTACGATACCTATAACGCTAACATCACGCTTACTGATAGCGTCAAGGTCCCCGATGGCTCGATACAGGTACTCCCCAGAAGATTGCATAAGCCGAGGTGGATTACGGAATACACGCAATGGACGTTCGACAATCTGTTCCCAGCAATCGGCGTTCAGTCAACGCTAGCGGGCAACATGGAGGCCGATCCTGGATTTGATCCGGATATCGAAGGACACGTGGACGCCTTGGTCGAGTATATGGACAAGACCATACATGAACGGCTTGATCTGAATTCGCGATGGTCCTACGATCCGGGAGGCGAAGGTATCCACTATCCACCTCCGTGGCCTCTGCCGGAGAACTTGGCGTTTTCGAATCCGGCATTGCAGAATGCCGGTACAGATGGATTCGCGGTGGGGGATTTGAACTGGTTCCCTGAACAGAAAGAGCAGTGGCTGAATCAGAATACGGCAACCGCTATCGAACACTTGGAAGGGCAGGTACCAACCGGCTATCGACTTGCGGAAAACTATCCCAATCCGTTTAACCCGTCTACCACCATCGAATTCGAGGTGCCTAAAGCGGAGTTGGTTACGCTCAAAGTTTACAATACCTTGGGCCAATTGGTGAATACGTTGGTTGATCAGCATCTTACCGCCGGTGCGTACAAATTCCGTTTCGATGCTTCTAACTTAAGCAGTGGCATATACTTTTACGCATTAGATGCAGGAGACGTTACGCTGTGGAGGAAAATGATATTTCTCAAGTAGTCAGTGTAACTTCTTGGTGGCATGGGAGGACTTTAGAAGCCTATATGCGTAAGAACAGATGTAGGCATGTTGGCTTGCTGGCGGCGTGGCTAGCCGTACTTATCACAAGTACGGCTAGCGCGCAGTCGGCAATGGTACGTGGGACCACATTGGATGCGGTTACCAGTGAGCCATTGCCGTGGACAAATGTAATCATAGTTGGCACGAGTATTGGGGGCGCAAGTGATATAGAGGGCAAATTTGCAATCAGGAACGTCCCGGTTGGATCCTACACTATAAGAGCGACCTATATTGGCTACGAGACACGTGAGCTTGAAGTAGTGCTGACGGTTGACCAAGTGCTGGAATTAGAGCTGCTGTTAGATCCGGTGAGCCTTATCGGAGAAGAAATTACTGTTACGGCACAGGCAAGTGGCCAAACGGAGGCGATAAATCGGCAACTGTCGTCGTTGGCGATTACGAATGTTGTATCTGGTGCACGAATACAGGAGCTCCCCGATGCAAATGCAGCTGAATCAGTAGCAAGACTTCCCGGTGTGTCGATTATCCGGGAAGGAGGCGAAGGTGCCAAAGTCGTTGTTCGTGGCCTATCGCCGCAGTATAACCAGATTGCGATAGACGGTGTTCAACTTCCAGGTAACGTCGTATCTAATGATCCCAATGAGCAAGCGTCATTAGTCGGGGACCGGGCTACCGATCTCAGCATGATATCTTCAAGCATCCTTGGGGGTATTGATGTGGTAAAGGCGATTACTCCGGATATGGATGCTGCGGTTATCGGCGGCGTAGTAAATTTCGGCTTACGGAAAGCGAAGGCCAGCGACACTGGCCCTGTATTTGGCCTTACCTCACAAGGAAGTTATAACGATCTAAAAGGAACGTATGCCGACTATAGATTGGTTGGTTCATTTGAACATAGAGTCTTCAATCAGCGCCTGGGTCTGTTCTTACAGGGCACCACTGAAAAGCGCAATCGGAGTGCTAATCGATTGGGGGCTCATTATGTGCTAAACGACAAGTCGAACGGGGATGACGGTATTCCCGATTTAACGAGTGTCGACCTAGGTGACGTCTTCAGCGAAAAACAGCGTCACGGTGCGACGCTTGTGTCAGATTATAATCATGATTTGGGCGAAGTGGGGATTCTCAATTTTTTTAGTACATCGGCGACGGAGTCTTTGCATCGAGGACAGTCATTCGTACATGCCATTGACGATATTACTTACTCGGGCGGGTGGTCCAATAATGATTTAATGTCTATCATTAATCTACTCAGTGTACGGCAGGAAGTACCGCTGTTTGATATTGACCTGAAGCTCTCCCATACCTATTCGAGGAGCCAGAATCCGGAAGATTTCACACTCATGTTTCTGCAAGAAGACAGGGCAGGGTATTCTGGCCAAGGAGACTTATCTAAAGCACATCCTTCAGCTATAGCCGCTTTAGGAACACCTGACGCGACAGGCGCTAAGCTGAAAACGATTAATAGCTCGGAAAACATTGCTAGAGACAGGTCGCTGGCGGGATCTGTGGGTCTGGAAAGAAGTCTTGTGATCGCTGATGTTCTTACATCTAGGCTCAAGCTTGGCGGCTCTTATCAGTATCGCAAGCGATCCTACGACATCGATGACAGAGCGGGAGTACATTTCGACCTGGGTGGTAGACAACTATACGCAAGAATATTCGAACAGTATCCCGAATTGGACATGTACAATGGCGATGTCGTCTTAGCTCTATTCACGAATGATCCATATTCATATCGAAATTTTCTCGCGGGTGACTATTCACTGTCATACCCGATGAATATTGATTTCATGGAAGAGATTATAGGAATTGCCATAGCAAGAGATGTAGGCTTCATCGAGAATGAGTATAGGTCTCTCGGCTTTGATTACGATGGATCAGAGGCCAGGAGCGCAGCCTATGGGATGCTCACGGTTAATGTAGGAGAGAGGATTACTCTATTACCCGGGGTACGTTTCCAGAACCTTAGAACAAGCTATACGGGTAATCGCGGTGTGCAATTGCCAGATGCTGGCGGTGGGATAGCATTCATTGGTAGGGATACGACCGCAATTAATTCTCAGGGCTTTCTACTTCCTATGGTACATGCGCGATACAAGCCGCTGCGGTGGCTGCAAATTCATTTTGCGTATACCAATACATTAAACTACCCAGACTATAGCGCAATTGTCCCACGGTATGACGTGTCACTGGCGACGATCATTTACAATAATTATTCGCTAAGGACGGCTTCGTCGGAGAATATCGATCTCGCTGTGTCGATCTATGGAAATGCAGTAGGATTGTTTACTGTCAATGCTTTTCAAAAACGTATAGAGGACTTGATCTTCCCGTCAACAACATTCCTTAGCGATCTCAGTGCGTATCCGGATCTGCCACAAGACGGCCAGCAGAATACGCAACTGTATAATTTCAGTACGTTTATTAACAATCCGAACCCGACCGACGTTCGAGGTATTGAAATCGACTGGCAAACGCATCCATGGTATCTACCTGGTCTCCTGTCTAATCTGGTCTTTAATATCAACTATACGCGAGTGTTTTCGGAAGCAAATTATCCGCGAACGGAATTGGATATATCGTATGATGAACTCGGAACGCTGTACAGAACGGTGGTGGATACGTTTTATACGAGCCGCTTATTGCACCAGCCCAATGACATCTTTAATCTAGCAGTCGGATTCGATTATCGTGGATTCTCAGCCAGAGTGTCTGCCTTGTACCAAGATAATATTTTCAAGAAACCCGACTTCTGGTTGCAACAGCGAATT